>NZ_JACLAL010000001.1 GCF_014280875.1 Paenirhizobium daejeonense
ATCGCGAATGGCCCTTGGCAGGGCGAAGCTCTCGTCGCTCTGGCCGATGAGGAACGCCTCGATGGCCGCGATGTCGGCGTCAGCGGCCGTATTGACCCATTCGCCGAATTCGACGGGGTCGAACCCGGTCGATGGAATGCCTTCTCTTCCGAAGAGGGATGTGTATCCCTCCGTCACGAGCTGTCGCTCGTCAACTACTACGATCATTCGTCCGCCTCCGAATCAGTGTAGTGCCTCGATTGCACAAGGAGTACGAATCGGAGGAATCGGAGACAATGGTGGAAAGTTGCGGGGATTAATTAATAATTGATTAACCATAGTCAGCCGATTTGCACTAGATTTAGTGGGTTATGGTCAATCTTGATACAATTTTCCTTGGGGAAAACGTTAAATGAGGCAAATGAGATATTGATTGATATCGCCTGCCCAAATCCTGCCGGATTCATCGGATCGCGAGGGTGATGACGCCCGATTCCCCTTAAGGTTGCGCATTCCGGCAGAATGAAGCCGCAGCCGACGTCCACTTCCCGTAGCCCGTCGCCACAAGATTGGCGATCACGCGTATAGTGTTCGGACTGCCCATAGGCGAGGGCGGGTTGACGGAAGGACGGACTTCCGTCGGATGGGACTGCCGACGGTGCTGCGCAGAGCGTCCTCAATGAATGGTTAATCCGGCCTCCCGAATCTTAACGGTAAGTTTAAACTGACCTTCAGTCCGGCCTGCTAAGACTGCCTCATCGTTTCTCGTATTACGTGGCGTCATGCGGTCCTCAGTGCTCATCCGATCTTTACCGGGCTTCCTTCCGTTCCTGCCTGCCGGCTCGGTGGGAGCACTTTCCTGCGTCCTCGCCGCAAGGAGGGTGGCATGAACCCGTCGCCGACATTTTCCCTTTTGGCGCCGCGCCTGCCGATCTTTGGCTGCCCGGTCTACGACCTGACCTGGGACGGCGCTCTGTCCTTCGTCAATGAACTGGCAAGCCTGCCGATGGGGCAAACCCATATTACGTTCCTGAATGCCAATAATGCCAATATCATGCTTTCCGACCGGAGTTTCCGCGATGTCCTGGGGCGTTCGGTCGTACTGCCGGATGGCGTCGGCCTCGACATCGCGTCTCACATGCTGAATGGCGAAAAGTTCGTGGCCAACCTGAATGGCACGGACTTCGTGCCGGCGCTGCTCACATATATGGTTACCCCCAGACGTATCGGTCTGCTCGGCGGTTCGCCGGAAGTACTCGACGCGGCGACGGCAGGTTTCCAGCGGCACGCCCCATGGCACAGGTTTGTCCCGATCTCCGATGGCTTCTTCGACAAGGAGGACAGTTCGGAGGTTCTGGCGGCGCTGGATGCGGAGAAGTTGGATATTCTGCTCGTCGGCATGGGCACGCCGCTTCAGGAAAAGTGGGTGGATCGCAATATCCAGACCAGACATGCCCGGGTCGTCATGAGCGTCGGTGCCCTCTTCGACTTCGCTTCGGGGCGCGTTCCGCGCGCCCCCTCCGTGCTGCGAAGCTTGCGTCTGGAGTGGGCCTACCGCCTCTGGCTCGAGCCCGAACGCCTCTGGCGTCGTTACGTTCTCGGGATTCCTGTCTTCCTCTATAATGTGCTTCGCTACAAGCTTTCCGAGCGCAATGCCGCCGGCGGCAAGTCTACACGTCCTCAGCATCCGGCGCGTGGTGGCAAGGCCTGAAGCAGGTCGCGCAAAAGTGTGCAGCGGTTTTGCGGCAATGACATGCGATAAAAAGGATTCAAAGCGTACGGAGCGACTGCTGGACCGCGATACGCTTTAGTGTCGCTGGTGCTCTCTTGCCCCTTGCAAATTGCCGTATTTTGACAGCATAGGGCGGGGACAGGCAAATCCGGGCGATATGCTTTGCCTAGATTGGCCGGAACGCAAGCAAGAGGATGCTATCGTGACGACGGTGATTGATGGCAAGCAGGCAGCCGCATCGGTTGTCGCAGCGGTGAAGGACGCGGCCGAGAAACTCGAGGCCGAGGCGGGTCGCAAGCCGGGTCTGGCCGTGGTGATTGTCGGGGATGATCCGGCAAGCCACGCTTATGTGAACTCCAAGGGCAAGATGGCAAAGCAGTGCGGCTTCAAGTCCGTGCAGCACACGCTTCCCGAAGAGACCAGCCAGGAGACGCTGATGGCGCTGGTCGCCGAACTCAATGCCGATCCGGAAATCGACGGCATTCTCGTTCAGCTGCCCCTGCCTAAGCATCTGAATTCCGATGCGGTGATCCAGTCGATCCTGCCGGAAAAGGATGTCGACGGCCTGCATGTGGTCAATGCCGGCAAGCTCGCCACCGGCGATATGGAAACCGGTCTCGTCTCCTGCACGCCCGCCGGTGCGATGATCTTGGTGAGGCAGATCCACGGTAACGATCTCTCCGGCCTCAACGCGCTGGTGATCGGCCGCTCCAACCTGTTCGGCAAACCGATGGCGCAATTGCTGCTGAACGCCAACGCCACCGTCACCATTGCCCATTCCCGTAGCCGCGATCTCGCCGGCATTGCACGCGGTGCCGACATCCTCGTCGCCGCCGTCGGCCGCGCCGAAATGGTGAAGGCTGACTGGGTAAAGCCGGGTGCAACCGTGATCGATGTCGGTATCAACCGCGTTCCCGCCCCGGAAAAGGGCGAAGGCAAGAACAAGTTGGTCGGCGATGTCGATTTTGCGGAGTGCGCACCGGTTGCGGCCGCGATTTCGCCGGTTCCGGGCGGTGTCGGCCCGATGACCATCGCCATGCTGATGGCCAATACCGTGATTGCCGCCTATCGCGCGGCAGGCCGTCAGGCTCCGAAGTTCTGACGCGGTCAGACCTTGACGGGCCTGCGTCGTGTCCGCAGGCCCTCAGATGCGGTGCCATTATTGCGGCGCCGGGCCAGTTGACGCACGGATCACCAGATCGGTTTTCCAGAGTTCGTGTTCCGGCGGTTGAGGTTGCGTTCGGTTGATCGCCGCGATCAACCGCTGGGCGATCCTGATGCCGGCGGCCCTCAGAGAAGAGCGCGTGGTCGTCAGCGGCACGGTGAAGTTTTCCGGTTTCAACAGTGGCAACACATCATCATGGGCGATCAGCGAGATGTCCTCGCCGAGTTTCAGGCCCGCCTTGTTGATTGCCCTCACCGCGCCCAGTGCCAGAACCGTACTGGCGCAGAGAACCGCTGTCGGCCGCTCCGGCAGTTCCAGCAGTTCGGCCATGCCGCGATAGCCGAATTCGTCCGTCATCACGGTGTGACGCATATGCGACGGAGCGAGTTCGAGCCCCTTTTCCCGGAGTGCCGCCATCGTCCCGAGTTTGCGCCTGAGGGCGAAATCAAAATCTTCCGGGCCGTTGAGCAGTGCGAAGCGGTGGTGTCCGAGCCGCAGCAGAAGCTCTGCCGCATCGCGGAACGCTCCCTCGTTGTCGACGTCGAGATACGGATAGTCGAGGGGCAGGCCGTGGGACCGGCCATGTACGATGAACGGCACCGCGAGCGACTTCGCCATGGCGATGCGGGGATCGTTTTCGCGCATGTAGGCGAGGTAGTAGCCATCGACGCTACCACTTGCTACCAGCCAGCGGATTGCCTGCTCCTCATCGCGCGGATGCGATGGCGTGATGACGAAATGGAAGTCGTGGCGAAGTGCTTCTTCCGCCAGGCCGCTCTGGAATTCGCCGAAATGGACGTCGGAATAATGTCCAGGAGCCGTCGGCAGAACCAGCCCGATCGAGCCGGCTTTGCCGGTTGCGAGACGCTGCGCTGCGCGATTCGGTCTGTAACCGGTCTCCTGCGCCGCCTTCAATACGCGTTTTCGCGTCTCTTCGTTGACTTCCGGATAGCCGTTTATCGCTCGGCTGATCGTCGTTTGCGATAGGCCGAGAAGCTCGGACAATTGTTTCAGATTCACGATATGCTGACCTCCCTGCGACCCTGTCCTGCCGGGCGTTTCCTCCACCTGCAGACCAAAGCGCTTTCATTTTTCTAGCAGTCCCGGCAATGGGCCGAAACAGGAAAATGGAAGGGCCAGATACCCCACGGGCATTTTGCTCGTAGACGTTGCGGCGATTTGCGGCAGAAGTCGAAATGTGCTTGACTCCCCTTTGCCGTCGGTGGGATGACTTCAGCGCCAAAGCGCTTTGAGAGAAAGCTGCGGCGAATAAGGCGGCCTTGTTCGCCGGTTGTGTGGAGGGAGGTATTCACATGAAGAAAACATTTTTGATGACTGTCGCGGCGGTCGCGCTCTTTGCAGGAGCCGCAGGCGCTGCGGAGCTGAAATTCAAGCCCGGTGAGGATTCGAAATTCAACTGGGCAAGCCTAGAGGAATTCAAGAAGTCCCATGCCATGGCGGGTCAGTCGGTGACGATTTTCGGGCCTTGGCGCGGCGAGGACCAGGCTCTTTTCGAAAGCGTTCTCGCCTACTTTCAGGATGCCACCGGCATTAATGTGAAGTATTCCTCCTCCGAAAACTATGAGCAGCAGATCGTCATCGACACCCAGGCCGGTAGCCCGCCGGATGTCGCGATCCTGCCGCAGCCGGGCCTCATCGCCGATCTCGCCACCAAGGGTTACCTCGTGCCGCTCGGCGAGGAAAACAAGGATTGGCTGCTGCAGAACTATGCCGCCGGCCAGTCCTGGGTGGACCTTTCCACCTATAAGGGCAAGGATGGCAAGGCCGCCATCTATGCCTTCCCCTACAAGATCGATGTGAAGTCGCTGGTCTGGTACGTGCCTGAAAACTTCGAGGACGCAGGCTATGAAGTTCCCAAAACCATGGAGGAACTCAAGGCCCTGACCGAGAAGATCGTCGCCGATGGCGGCACGCCATGGTGCATCGGTCTCGGTTCCGGCGGTGCGACCGGCTGGCCGGCGACCGACTGGGTTGAGGACATGATGTTGCGCACCCAGTCCGCCGACGTCTACGACAAGTGGGTAACAAACGAGATCAAGTTCGACGATCCGGCCGTTATCGGGGCCATCGAGGAATTCGGCTGGTTCGCCAAGAACGACAAGTTCGTCGACGGTGGTGCGGCGGGCGTTGCCTCCACCGACTTCCGCGATAGCCCGAAGGGCCTCTTCACCTCCCCGCCGAAGTGCTACCTGCATCATCAGGCGTCCTTCATCCCGTCTTTCTTCCCGGAAGGCACGGTCGTTGGGCAGGATGCCGATTTCTTCTACATGCCTCCCTATGAAAGCAAGAAGGAACTCGGCAATCCGGTTCTCGGCGCCGGCACGCTTGCCATGATCACCAAGGACACGCCGGCTGCCCGCGCCTTCATCGACTTCCTGAAGACGCCGATCGCACATGAACTCTGGATGGCGCAGTCCAGCTTCCTCACGCCGTACAAGGCGGTGAACATGGACGCTTATGCCAACGCACCGATGCGCAAGCAGGGTGACATTCTACTCGGAGCCACGACCTTCCGCTTCGATGGGTCCGACCTGATGCCCGGCAAGATCGGTGCCGGCGCGTTCTGGACGGGCATGGTCGACTACACCGGCGGCAAGTCCGCTGCCGATGTCGCCGCCGGTATCCAGAAGGCCTGGGACGGCCTGAAGTAACCGTCAAACAAGCCATGACGATGCCGCCGCCGTAACGGGCGGCATCGTCAGCCTTGCTGTCGTCGGGAGGGGATGTCTTTGCAACAGTTACTGTACGCGCTGCTGACGATCGTGATCGGGATTGCCGGGGCGATCGGCTATTTCTATGGCTCCAACCTGCTGCTTGATCTGATCTTTCCATCCAGGCTTGCCGATACGGCACAGGCCTCGCGAAACATCCGTCGTGCGAGCCTCGTTCGCCCCTGGCTGTTCCTCGGCCCGGCTATCGTGTCGCTGTCGATCTATCTGGTCTATCCGGTGTTTTCGTCTGTGGCCTATTCCCTGTTCGATCGGGCAGGCACCACTTTCGTCGGTCTCGCGAACTATCGCTGGATGCTTCACGATGCCGAATTTCGCCAGTCGATTTTCAACAACATGCTGTGGTTGATCGTCGTGCCGGCGGCTTCCACGCTGTTCGGGCTGATCATCGCCGCGCTCACCGACCGCATCTGGTGGGGCAATATCGCCAAATCCTTGATCTTCATGCCGATGGCGATTTCCTTCGTCGGCGCATCGGTCATCTGGAAGTTCGTCTACGACTATCGCGACGCCGGTTCGGAGCAGATCGGCATCCTGAACGCGATTGTCGTGGCGTTGGGTGGCGAACCGCAGATATGGATTACGCTGCCCTTCTGGAACAATTTCTTCCTCATGGTCATCCTCATCTGGATACAGACCGGCTTTGCCATGGTGCTCCTGTCGGCGGCCCTTCGCGGTATCCCGGAGGAAACCATCGAGGCTGCCGTGATCGATGGCGCCAACCCCTGGCAGATTTTTCTCAAGATCAAGGTGCCGCAGATCTGGGGCACCATCGCCGTCGTCTGGACGACCATTACCATTCTCGTCCTCAAGGTCTTCGATATCGTGCTGGCGATGACCAATGGCCAGTGGCAGACGCAGGTGCTTGCGAACCTGATGTTCGACTGGATGTTCCGTGGCGGCGGCGATTTCGGTCGCGGCGCCTCGATTGCCGTCGTCATCATGATCATGGTCGTGCCGATCATGATCTGGAACATCCGCAACGCCCGTCGGGAAATGGAAGGACGCTGAGATGCATAAAGGCAGTGTTCGCTCGCCACTGACGTGGTTCGTCCATCTTTCCGTTCTTTTCCTTGTGATCCTCTGGACTCTGCCGACGGCTGGCCTGTTCATTTCGGCCATCCGCGACAAGGACCAAATCGTCGCCTCCGGTTGGTGGACGGCGCTTTCGACCTCCACCCAGAATGCGATCTATCGTGCTCCCGCCGCGGATAAGCAGGTCGAGGAAAACGGCACCTTCGTCATATCAGGCAACGTCTTTGAGGGGGGAAAGGGAACGGTCAGTACCTTCGGCAATTCGAGCCAGGACCCGGCAGCCTTCGAGGCCGGCGCTACCGCCGACCTGAAGGACGACGTCAAGCTGACGGTCGAGGCGAACGGCGATTTCCGGCTGACCTCGCCCAAGGCTTTCGAGGGGACGCGCGGCCAGCGCATCTTCTACACGGCCGCCATTCCGCCGCGCTTCACGCTGGAAAACTATCGCAACGTGTTGATGGCGGAGGGCATCGGCCAGTCCTTCATCAATTCGCTGACGGTCGCCATTCCCGCGACCATCATCCCGATCCTGGTTGCGGCCTTTGCTGCCTATGCGCTGGCGTGGATGCCGTTTCCCGGCCGGTCGCTCATTCTCGCCGTGATCGTCGGTCTGCTGGTCGTGCCGCTGCAGATGTCGCTGATCCCGCTCCTGAAGATGTATAACGGCATCGGCGCGTTCTTCGGTGTGCCGTCCAAGACCTATCTCGGCATCTGGCTCGCCCATATGGGCTTCGGCCTGCCGCTGGCGATCTATCTGCTGCGGAACTATATCGCCGGCCTGCCGCGGGAAATTATGGAATCCGCTCGCGTCGACGGTGCCTCGGATTTCACAATCTTCACGAAGATCGTGCTGCCGCTGTCCTATCCGGCGCTCGCGTCCTTCGCCATCTTCCAGTTCCTCTGGACCTGGAACGACCTGCTGGTCGCCATGGTTTTCCTGGGAACCGGCAATGACGAACTGGTCCTGACCGGCCGTCTCGTCAACCTTCTCGGCTCGCGCGGCGGCAAGTGGGAAATCCTCACCGCCTCGGCCTTCATTACCATCATCGTGCCGTTGCTCGTCTTCTTCGCGCTCCAGCGCTACCTCGTCCGCGGCCTGCTGGCCGGTTCGGTTAAGGGTGGTTGACGTGGCAGTTCTGAGAACCCGACCACTTCGTTTTTTGCATAAGGAAAGAGCATGACCGCATTAGTGCAATCGCCCCTTTCTCCCGACAAGGATTGGTGGCGCGGCGCCGTGATTTACCAGATCTATCCGCGCTCCTATCAGGATTCCAACGGTGACGGCATTGGTGACCTCAAGGGCATCACCGCCCGCCTGCCGCACATCGCCGAACTGGGTGCCGACGCGATCTGGATCTCGCCTTTCTTCACCTCGCCGATGAAGGATTTCGGCTACGACGTGTCCAATTATGTCGACGTCGACCCGATGTTCGGTACGCTTGCCGATTTCGACGGCCTGATCGCCGAGGCTCATCGCCTAGGTATCCGGGTGATGATCGACCTGGTGATTTCCCACACATCCGATCAGCATCCCTGGTTCGTCGAGAGCCGGTCGAGCCGGAGCAATCCGCGTTCGGACTGGTATGTCTGGGCCGATGCGAAGCCGGATGGCACGCCTCCGAACAACTGGCTGTCGATCTTCGGTGGTTCCGCATGGCACTGGGACCCGACCCGCATGCAGTACTACATGCACAACTTCCTGACCTCGCAACCGGATCTCAACCTGCATAATCCCGAGGTTCAGGACGCGGTTCTGGATGCGGTGCGCTTCTGGCTGAAGCGTGGGGTCGATGGTTTCCGTCTCGACACCATCAACTTCTACTTCCACGACAAACTCTTGCGCGACAACCCGGCGCTCGCTCCGGAACGCCGCAACGCCTCGACGGCGCCGGCGGTCAATCCCTACAACTTCCAGGAACATCTCTACGACAAGAACCGTCCTGAGAACCTTGAGTTCCTGAAGCGCTTCCGCGCCGTGCTCGAAGAGTTTCCGGCGATTGCGGCTGTCGGCGAGGTCGGCGACAGCCAGCGTGGTCTTGAGATCGTCGGCGAATACACATCCGGCAATGATAAGATGCAGATGTGCTATGCCTTCGAGTTCCTGGCGCCCGATCCGCTGACGCCGGCGCGCGTCGCCGAGGTGCAGCAGGACTTCGCCAAGGCAGCGCCGGAAGGCTGGGCCTGCTGGGCCTTTTCCAACCACGATGTCGTGCGTCACGTCACCCGTTGGGGAGCCGATGTCGCCGATCAGGATGCATTCGCCAAGCAACTCGCCGCCATTCTGCTGACACAGCGCGGCTCGGCCTGCATCTACGAGGGTGAGGAACTGGGCCTCACCGAAGCCGATATCGCCTTCGAGGATTTGCAGGATCCCTACGGCATCCAGTTCTGGCCTGAGTTCAAGGGCCGCGACGGTTGCCGCACCCCGATGGTGTGGGACAGCCATGCGGCCAAGGCAGGCTTTTCCACTGCCGAAAAGACCTGGCTTCCGATTCCTGTCGAGCACGTTATCAAGGCCGTCGATACCCAGCAGGGCAGGGAGGATTCCGTCCTGGAGCAGTATCGCCGCTTCCTCGCTTTCCGGCGTGGACATCCGGCCTTCGCCAAGGGTGACATCGCCTTCTATCCTGTCGATGGCAGTGTACTTCTTTATAGCCGCACGCTTGGCAACGAAACGGTTCTGTGCGTCTTCAACATGAGTGCGGAACCCGCCAACACCGTGCTTCCGGTCGGTGCCTGGCAGGCTCTGGAGGGGCATGGCTTTACGAGCACTATCGCAGACAACAAGGTAGAGCTTCCGGCCTGGGGCGCATATTTCGCGCGTCTGGCCTGATTGGGGAGGAAGACAATGACGGGCCTCGTTCTGAAGGACATCCGCAAGACTTATGGGCAGGTGAAAGTCCTGCACGGCATCGATCTGGAAATTGCCGAAGGCGAATTCGTCGTCTTCGTCGGTCCTTCTGGCTGCGGTAAGTCCACATTGCTGCGCATGATCGCCGGGCTGGAAGATATCACTGGCGGCGAGATGATCATCGACGGACAGGTCGTCAACGACGTACCGCCCTCCCGGCGCGGCATCGCCATGGTCTTCCAGTCCTATGCGCTCTATCCGCATATGACGGTCTACGACAACATGGCCTTCGGCATGCGGATTGCCGGCGAAAGCCGCGAGGAGATCGAGCGCCGCGTCAAGAACGCGGCCGAGATCCTGCAGCTTACGCCCTATCTCGACCGTCTGCCGAAGGCGCTTTCCGGCGGCCAGCGCCAGCGTGTGGCCATCGGCCGCGCGATCTGCCGCAATCCGAAGGTCTTCCTCTTCGATGAGCCGCTGTCGAACCTCGACGCCGCCCTTCGTGTCGCGACCCGGCTTGAGATCGCCAAGCTCAACGAGAGCATGCCCGACACCACGATGATCTACGTTACCCACGATCAGGTGGAAGCGATGACGCTTGCCGACCGCATCGTCGTGCTGTCGGCTGGCCGTATCGAACAGGTGGGCGCGCCGCTCGAACTCTACGATCGTCCGGCCAACCTTTTTGTTGCCCGCTTCATCGGCTCTCCGGCGATGAACATCATGCCGGCAACCATCGCGACCGGCGGCAGCCAGACGACGATCAAGCTGCTCGACGGCACGTCTCTCGCCGTCGATATCGCAACGCCCGAGGCCGATGCCGGCAAGCAGGCTAGCTTCGGCGTGCGCCCGGAAGACATATCGATCGTCACAGGCGACGACTATCTTTTCGAGGGCACGGTTTCCATCGTCGAGCAGCTCGGCGAAGTCACGCTGATCTATGTCGATGGCCCCGTCGAAGATGAACCGATCACGGTCAAGCTGCCGGGCACGGTAGAGATCCGCAAGGGCGATCGCCTGCGGTTTGCGGCCGACCGGACCAAGTTGCATCTGTTTAACGCAGACGGTCATACTTATCGAAAATGATCCGGAAAAAGGTAAGGTTCCGTTTGCCCTGTCGACGACGGAACCTCTTTGGGGATCAACTCCAAGCCTTTCTCAATACCATCTGTTAAATTCCGGCTGCTAGATTGTTCCCAACAAGAACTGAAAAGCCAGGCGGGACGGAAATGCGTGCCAATTACCTGAAACGTGAAGAGTCTTTCATGTATGACCGCGAAGCGCGGTTCCCGATGGAAGACACGATGAATGCCGCGCGGATCGAGTATACCGAGAAGGGCGTGATGCACATGGCGGCACGCCGTTGCGACGTCATCCGCATCTCTGTTTCAGGGGCAGTGATCGGTCTTCTCACCCAGTACAATCTCCCGCAGCAGTTCTATCTCGATATTCCCGATGCCCGCATCACCAAGATCGGTTGCCTGCTGATGAAGGTCTTTGCCAACAACACCGCCGAAGTCCGTTTCCTGCGTCTTCTCAACCAGAAGGAACTCGATCGTATCTTCATCTTCTCCACCCATCCGGCGCACAAGGACAAGGTGATGGACGTCCGTTCCTGGTAAGTCATTGCTGACATTATTCGCGAAAGGCCGGCGGGATGGAAGCCCTGCCGGCCTTTCGCTTTTCTTGATCGCTCTTCGCCTTTTCTGACTCGACTTTCCGAACGAACACCGGAATCCTCCCGCACGGACAGATGCAAGGAGATCGCCATGTCGGATAAAGTCGCAATCATCACCGCCGGCGGAAGCGGCATGGGCGCCGCCGCCGCCAAAAGGCTTGCTGCCGATGGCTTCAAGGTCGCCATCCTGTCGTCGTCCGGCAAGGGCGAAGCGCTGGCCAAGGAGCTTGGCGGTCTCGGCGTCACCGGTTCCAACCAGTCCAATGACGACCTGAAGCGTCTCGTCGATGAAACGCTTGCCCGTTTTGGCCGTATCGACGTGCTCGTCAACAGTGCCGGCCATGGTCCGCGCGCCCAGATCCTCGAAATCACCGACGAGGACTGGCACAAGGGCATCGACACCTATCTGCTCAACGTCATCCGTCCGACCCGGCTGGTGACGCCGGTCATGCAGAAGCAGAAGTCTGGCGTCATCATCAATATCTCGACTGCCTGGGCTTTCGAGCCGAGCGCGATGTTCCCGACCTCCGCCGTGGCGCGGGCGGGGCTTGCTGCCTTCACCAAGATCTTTGCCGATACCTACGCGCCAGAGAACATCCGCATGAACAACGTTCTGCCGGGCTGGATCGACAGCCTGCCGGGTACGGAGGAGCGTCGCGAAAGCGTGCCGATGCAGCGCTACGGCAAGTCCGAGGAGATCGCCGCGACAGTTGCCTTCCTGGCTTCCGAGGGAGCGGGTTACATCACCGGCCAGAACATCCGCGTCGATGGCGGCTTGACGAGAGCGGTTTGAGGATACTCTCGCCTGCGGCTCATTAACGCGAGGCGACGGCATCCTGCCGCCGCCTTCTTGTTGCCTTTTGCGGCATGCATCAAGATTTCGCGCGCCGTAAACCTCTTGGTTACCAAGTTTCTTCATTGTTTAGCATGTCCGGCAGGGATCGGGACGGCCGCAGGAAATGGTGGCGGTTCCTCGTCCGGGACGTGTAACGCCGCGTGTGCCATGACGGCCGCCGGTGATGTGAGGTTTTTGGTAGCGAGTAAGAGTATGGCGTCCTCTGGCAAGTCAGACACGCGTGGCATTGCGCCGCGCGGCAGTGCTCCCCGTGCATCGAACCGCACGTCGTCGGCTCGACAGTCCTGGTCCAGGCCGACGATCATCGGCGTCGGCGCCGCACTTGGCCTCTGGGCCACCGCTGCGATCGCGACCGTGCACATGTTCACCTCCGGTCCGTCATCGACATCCACCATCCGTCTTGAAAGCGCACGGATCACGCCTGTTCCGGCAGTGCGGACGGATAGCAAGTCGGACAGGCGGGCGACCGTTACTGCGAACGCCATCAATTTCGCCGCCATGGAAGAGGCGCGTGCGAGGCTCGCCGCCGCAATCGCGGATACCGACGACGTCGACCTCCTCATGCTGCCGGCCTCCATGCAGTTGGCATCGGTCGAAAAGTCGGACCGGCTCGATCTCGTCGGCTTTGACTATGCAAGCAACCCGCAGGCTCTCGATGGCTTGAGGCGCGATCTTGCGGCGGCCGTTGCCGAGCGTACCGCTCTGCAGCTCGCTGCCGCTGCCGAAGCCGAGAAGCAAAAGACAGTACAGGCCGCTGATCCGGTCATGACCGCTTCGATTGCGCCCGCCACCGCCACCGCTGCGACTGGTCCCGCGCTTGCCTATGCGGCGGCCATGCCGGCGAAGGAAGTCGTTCCGATGGGGGTGGATCCTCGCGAACAGCCCTTCGTCGAATTGCTTTCCGAACCCGCGATCAACGATCATGAGGAACTGCCTGACGGCGGCCCGATGCCGACGGCAAAGCCCGGTCAGCCGGCCGTGTCTCCCGCCAAGCCGGCTGGCCGCAGGCAGAAACCCGCGACCGTCGAGCTCGCTTACGCAAAGCCCGGCAACCCGCTCGTCATGGATGACGAGGAGGATCGTCCGTCGCTCTTCTCGCGCAAGCCGAAGCTGCCGGGTAGGGGCGTTGCCGTCTATGACATTTCCGCGGGCATTGTTCACATGCCGAACGGCGAGAAGCTCGAGGCCCATTCCGGCCGCGCTCAGATGCGCGATGATCCGCGCTTCGTGCACATGAAGAACCGCGGCCCCACGCCGCCGAACGTCTATAGCCTGCGCATGCGCGAAGCCCGTTTCCACGGCATCGAAGCAATCCGCATGACTCCGGTCGGCGACGCAAAGATGTATGGCCGCGATGGCTTCCTCACCCACACCTATCTGCTGCGCACGCGTGGCGACTCCTCCGGCTGCGTGGTGTTCGAGGACTACAACCGCTTCCTGAATGCCTTCAAACGGGGCGAGGTCAAGACACTCATCGTGGTGCCGCGCATGACGGAACTGCCGAAATACGTTGCGATGATGTGAGACGGAGAGGTCCGCCATACCGTCACGATCTGTCGGGACCATCAGAGGCTTTATCGCATGGGGACCAGGGGCGTCCGCGCAGGCGCCTGTCGTAACGGGGCAGCTTGACCAGCCCCAGTCGTTCCCGGAGGTACGGTAGCTGCGTCATGCAGCGCCGAAAGCTCGCCTCGTCGATCTCGGCCAGGCACAGGGGCAGTCGGGAAACGGCGTCTCCGGAAAAACCGAGCATGCGCTGCGCCTCGACGGCGACGGCCTGATATGCGCTCGGCACCATAGGCCCGCTGCAGCCCTCATCCCGACGGCACTTGCGAATGCGGCACTGATAGGGAGCGGCGGCAAGCGTCGCGGCCAGACGAACCTCCCGCTCATGCACGTCCGTCCGCCAGAGTTCATGGGTTCGCCGGACGGCGCCCTCATCATTATCGCTTCTGTCGTTCTGGTTCTTGTCGCTGCGCATGACTTCTCCTTCACGCGAGCCGGAGGCCCCGTGTCGTGCTGGATTTCGATGTCCCTCCCTGCGGAAGGGTCGGTCGGGGCGCTGGAAGCTGCCTCGTAAAGTAAAAATAAGTGACACCTTCCGGCGCCCCGTTCGGTGTGTTTTTCCGGACGAACTCGGTCTCTCTGCGCGGATGACGGCACCTTTCCAGGGTTGCGCTCGCGAACATTTTCGTTCGTGACGCCACGAAAGGCCGTTTTGGCGGCCAGTCGCCGGTCCAGTCATGTGTGCCCTGCAGGCACGCCCCGCCCTGTTTCAGGCGAGAGGGAGACCATTCTCATCCAGCCCCCGGAGCCTGTTCCGCGTTTCGAACAGACACCCGGATCACCGGTCCCGCCTCGCCGGCAACGCAAGCCGGTGTAACCGCGACGGGACGGATGGATTGTAGGCACGGACGCTAGGGGCGGGGATTTGGAGGGAAAACGGGGAAGAAAGAGGGCGTTCTTGACCGCCCGCGCGGGCGTGGATTTTTGTCGTAAAACCGCCGCGTGATCGACCAAAAGCCTTCTGACAAGTCCCCCTCTAGCGCCCGCAGCCTGCGAGTGGCCGCGAACCGTGGTGCTGTCGATCATGTGCTGCCAGTCATCCGTCAGCCCCAGTTCGACCGGGTTGCAAGGAGTGCATCGCACACGCACTGTTCGGCCCCAGCGGCGGAAGCGGATATAGACGGAATTCCACTCGCCGTAACGCTCATGCATGTCGCGCCAGGGGCATCCGACCCTAAGAACATCCTTCTCGGGATTTGGGAATCCGCTTGGGTAACAGGACCCAGGTCAGATTAACTCCGTCTTCGAGACAGTACACTGACGCCTACGGCCTGCCTCGTGATCGCACCAGAGTGAGAATGCTCCGGCCTGATCGGCAGTCGCCGCCAACGAGGCTATCACGCGCCGCTCCAAAGCGATCTCAAACAGCCAGACGGAAATGCCACTTGACAACGATATAGTCATGCGCGATTGTACCGATCGGTAAAGTAATTACCAATCGGTACAATCATCTCAACTGGACAAGGAACTGAAGATGTCACGTCCCCCGCTTCCCCCTTTCACTCGCGAAACCGCCATCGAAAAGGTTCGGCTGGCCGAAGACGGCTGGAACTCTCGAGACGCGGCCAAAGTCGCTCTGGCCTATACGCTCGACACTCGCTGGCGGAACCGCGTCGAGTTCGCGAGCAATCGCGAAGAAGCTCAGGCATTTCTGACACGTAAGTGGAACAAGGAGCACGAATACCGCCTCATAAAGGAGCTTTGGGCTTTCACCGGTAACCGCATCGCGGTACGCTACGCTTATGAATATCGCGACGATGGTGGCCGCTGGTACCGCGCTTATGGCAACGAGAACTGGGAATTCGCAGAGGACGGCCTGATGGCGCACAGACACGCGAGCATCAATGAAATGCCGATTGCTGAAAGCGATCGTTTGTTCCACTGGCCTCTTGGCCGTCGGCCGGATGGTCACGCCGGCCTCAGCGATCTGGGCCTCTAATCATGGCCCGCATGGTCGCTGAAAGAGCCGACGCCATAGCCCCGTTGGCCGAAGTTTTCCGCGAACATGGCTATGAAGGCGCAAGCCTTGCCTTGATCGGCAAGGCTACCGGCCTCGGCAAGGGCAGCCTCTACCACTTCTTCCCGAACGGAAAGGAAGAGATGGTGCGGGCTGTTCTCGACGATATCGGCCAATGGTTCGAGGATGCCGTATATTCCCCGTTGCGTAACGAGAGCGATGTTAATGGCGCCATCGGTGCAATGCTCGCCTCGACGGACCAATATTTCAGGTCCGGCAGGCGCGTGTGCCTCGTCGGCGCCTTGGCAGTCGCCAATACGCGTGACCTCTTCGCGCAAGCCATCCGAGGTTATTTCGTAGCTTGGGTGGACGCCTTGCAGTCAGCGCTTATTCGGCAGGGCCGTGATGCCGATCAATCGCGCATCCTCGCGGAAGAGGCCGTTCTTGCTATTCAAGGAGCAATTGTTCTTTCTCGGGCAATGGATGATCCGGCCGTTTTTCAACGGGCTATCGACCGACTTCGGGGGCGATTGTTGATCGAAAACGATACCTCTAACAACAAGGGCACAATCGACGGTTCACCGCAAAATGAAGGTTGGCTTGTCTGAGATCAGCGGAGATATCGACACAGCGCCGGAGTAGCGGGATCTCGGGCATTCTCGTCACTCCACGAACGGCCAAAGGCCATCGGCAGCGTCTCAGCAATGCGTCCGCAGGGAGACGGGATCGAACGCCCAGGGTCACAGAATGGATGCGGAGTATCGCCTTCCAGAGGAATTCTTCACGGATCGCTTTCTCGCAAGGCGGATTCTGCCGTCGGATGCCGGCGCTATCTTTGCGGGTTGGGCGACTGACCCGGACGTGACGAAGTATCTCTCCTGGTGTCCGCATACAGACCTTTCCCAAACGCGGGAAGCTGCAGAACGCTCCAGTCGCGAGTGGGAAGTTGGCTCCACTTTTCCGGCGGTAATTTGTCGGCGAGATGTGCCGAGCGACCTTGTCGGGAGATTTGATGCGCGGCCGGTCTGATCAAGAGTCTCCTACGGTTGGCTCATACGCAAGGACCGCTGGGGGCAGGGCGTCGCAAGCGAGGTGGTGCGATGGGCTGTCGCGCATGCCCTGTCCCATCCTGCGATCTATCGGACCGAGGCGGCTTGTGACGTCATGAACATGGCCTCGGCCCGTGTGATGGAAAAGGCTGGAATGGTCCAGGAGGCAGTGCTTCGGCGGCACCTCCTCCTTCCAAATTTGTCGAAGGAGCCAAGGGACGCTTTCCTGTATTCCAAAGTTCGCTGAGAACCCTGGATGATAGGCATAAAGCTCTGATCTTTCCGTTGCCGACCATTCCTCATCCCCGCAACCGGGGACACCGGCAGGGGATGAGGGGCCGAGGAAGGAAGGCGAGCGATCGTTCAGAACTCCTGCCAGTCGTCGGCTTTCAGGGCGGTATTGCCGGCGACGGCAGGAACCGGACGCGGTGCGGCGCGGCGGGCTGGGGCCACGCCATGTGTGGACGATGCCGCACGATACGTGGGAACGGCCCCGGCAGGACCGGAGGAGGTGCCGAGGTCGAAGCGGGAGACAAGCTGCCGCAGTCGTTCGGTTTCCTGGCTGAGAGCGACGCCAGAGGCCGTGCTTTCCTCGACCATGGCGGCGTTCTGCTGGGTCATCTGGTCCATCTGGTTGACGGCCGTATTGACTTCGGACAGACCGGTCGCCTGTTCGCGGGAGGCGGTAGCGATCGCTTCCATGTGCTGGTTGACCGAGAGAATATTGTCCTGAATGGTCCGCAGCGCTTCTCCTGTCTCACTGACGAGCCTCACGCCGCCCTTCACCTCCTCGGAGGAGTTGCGGATCAGTTCCTTGATCTCCTTCGCTGCCTGTGCCGAGCGTTGGGCAAGCTCACGCACTTCCTGTGCGACGACGGCAAAACCCTTGCCGGCCTCGCCGGCGCGGGCCGCCTCGACACCGGCGTTCAGCGCCAGAAGGTTGGTCTGGAAGGCGATTTCGTCGATTACGCCGATGATGCTGGAAATCTGGTTCGACGACTGTTCGATGCGCGCCATGGCGCTGACCGCATCAGCGACAACCGAGCCTGAATGAACGGCGCTGGCGTTGGCAGTTTCCGCAGCCTGACGGGCTTCGTCCGCCCGTGCCGAAGCGTTTCGGACATTGACCGTGATTTCGTCCAGCGCGGCGGCTGTTTCCTCCAGCGATGCCGCCTGCTGTTCGGTGCGTTTTGAAAGATCCTGGGCACTCTGGCTGATTTCCCGCGAGCCGGCGTCGATCTGGCCGGCGGATGTCGCGACCGATCCAAGGGCTTCGGCAAGTCCGGATACCGCTTCATTGAAATTGCTGCGCAGGCTTTCGAAATCGGCGCCGAAGGGCTGATCGAGCCGGAAGGCGAGATTGCCGGAGGCGAGCTTGTTGAGGCCGTCGCCGATGGTGGTGACGGCATGAACACGCTCGGTGACATCCATCGCAAACTTCACGACCTTGATGACATTCCCCTTCGTATCGCGGATGGGGTTGTATGAGGCATTGATCACGACCCTCTTGCCGTTCTTGCCGATGCGAAGGAATTCGTCGGCCTGGAACTGGCCGTTGCGCAGCGCAGCCCAGAATTCCTGGTATTCCGGGCTGCGGACATAGTCGGGGTCGACGAACATGCTGTGATGTTTGCCCCGGATCTCGTCCATCGAATAGCCGAGCGCCTTGAGAAAGTTGTCGTTCGCCCTGATCACCGTGCCATCGGGGGAGAATTCGATGATCGCCTGGACGCGGCTGATGGCCTCGATCTGGTTCTGGTAGTCGAGGTTTTGCAGGCGTTCCTTCGCATTGGCCCATTCAACGGCAAAACCGTCGAGCTTGTTGCCGCGTTTCAGCGGCGTCACGATGAGATCGAAGGCGTGAGCGCCCACCCAGATGGTCGCCTTGTGCTGCTTCTGCAGGTTGGCCAGCATGTTGCGCTGGTGGGAGGGGTTCTTGTGGAAGATGTCGATATTACTGCCGATCAGCTTTGCGAACTCGAAGCGGGGCAATTCCTTCTTCAGGTCGCTTTCCGCATCCCGCAACAGGTCGCGCACGGCGCCGTTCATATAGACGATGTTGAGCTTGGCATCGGCGAGCATGATGTTGGCCGAAATCGTTTCGAGCGCATCGATGCGGGCGCGCAGCCCGCCATTGGTCATTCCGAACATGTATTGCAATTCCCCCCTAGAACGACTTTGTCGATGACCAGTTGCCGCGCCGCAGTCGCCTTGCGTCCAGCCAGTGACGCATAGTCGGGAGCCCCATGGAGGCGATGCCCCCGCTCACATCACATGAGGGTGAGCTTATATAATGATGGTGTGTATTATCTTAATGACATACCGCAAGCCTGTCCCGCCTTGATGCCCTGGTGCGGACTGTAACCGATCAGCCGCCGGTCCTTGCCGACGAGGCGGCCCCCGGCGGATGCCCGATGACGCGCTTGAAGGCGCGGCTGAAGGCGGCCTGCGAACCATAGCCGAGGCGAAGCGCTGCCGTTTCGATCGGCATGCGGTCCTTGGCGATCCACTGGGATGCGAGCCGCATGCGAAGTTCGGTGAGGTAGCGGACGGGGGTCATGCCGGTGACGTCGAGAAAGCGCTCAGCAAAGACGGAGCGAGAGGCTCCCATCCTGTCAGCGAGTTCGGCGACGGTCCAGTCGTGGCCCGGCTCCTTGTGAAGGGCGACGAGCACCCGTCCTAACCGTGGGTCCCGCAGGGCCGCGATCCAGCCGGTGGCGTCGCCACAGCCGCATTCGACCCAGGCGCGGACGATGAAGGCTGCGACCACATCGGCAAGGCGCGCGAGAATGCCGGCGAAGCCCGCGCGGGCGGTTTTCGCCTCGCGCTCCATCGCCTCCAGCATCGGCAGTATCTCCGGATAGCGGTCCGAGAGCGTGCCGACCAGCATGACCTCCGGCATCATCGAAACAAGCGGATGCAGGCCGCCGAGATCGAATTCCATGCAGCCGCTGAAGATGAGCGCGCGTCCGTCTTCAGCGCAGGTCTCGCCGTTGCAGGCATTGACCGCGCTGACCGAAGCGCAGATCGGCTTTGGCACGAGCGCCCGCACATCCTGGCACTCGATCTCGGAAGAGGAGACGAGAGCATGGCTGCCGCCGCGCGGCAGAAGCACGGCGGAACCGGTGTCCATGGTGTGAAACAGGCCGCCCGGCGTGCGCAGGTGAACCGGACCGCGGGCGATGAAATGGAACTGGGCGCGACCTTCCACCTCGCCGAACGAGAGCCCGAAGGGTGGGGTGGCTTCGATCCGCTGATAGTCGAGGCCGACCAGCCGCATGCCCATGAGCAATTCGCTCACGAGATCCGGATCTGGGGACATGCCGGCTGACATTGCCGAATTTTCGGACTTTCGATCAAGCATCGCGGAGTTTGTGACATGGATCGTCCGGCGAGTCCAGCCTAACCTTGGAACGTACCATTCACCGGAACATTCCCGGCCGGCTCCCAACGGCCGGGATGCTTTCTTTCCTGCTTCTGCAATTCGCGGCAGGCGGAGCCCTCTGGAGTTTCCGCCGGAATTGCGCATTTCGAGGACAAGCCTATGAATCCCACATTCGATCCATCCGGCGCCGCTGCCGGAACCGGCGCCGACAAGCCGGCCTGGGGGGCGGTCGTTTCCATGGCGCTCGGCGTCTTCTCGCTGGTGACGGCCGAGTTCCTGCCGGCAAGCCTTTTGACACCGATTGCGGCCGAGCTGAACATCACCGAAGGGGCGGCCGGTCAGGCGGTAACCGCGACGGCGGTGGTCGGCATGGTCGCCAGCCTGCTCATCACCCCCGCCGCCCGCAGCATCGACCGGCGGCATCTGATGATGTTCTTCTCCTTCCTACTGATCCTCTCCAATCTTATGGTGGCGTTTGCTCCCGGCATGACGCTGCTTCTGATCGGACGTGTGCTGCTTGGTGCGGCACTGGGCGGCTTCTGGGCGATGGCGACGGCGGTGACCATGCGGCTGGTGCCGCCTGTTCTGGTGCCGCGGGCGCTGTCGATGATCTTCAGCGGCGTCTCCGCGGCAACCATCGTTGCCGCCCCTCTCGGCAGCTACCTGGGTGCGCTCGTTGGCTGGCGCGCGGTATTCGTCATGACCGCTGGGCTCGGGCTCGCCGCTCTCGTCATGCAGTTCATCTCGCTGCCGAAGCTCAAGCCGACTGGCACCGCAAGCCTGCGCACGCTCGGCGAAGTTCTCGCCCGACCGGGCATCGCGCTGGGGATCGCTGCCGCGACTCTGGTCTTTGCCGGACACTTTGCCTTCTTCACCTACCTGCGGCCGTTCCTCGAAACGGATGCCTCGGCCGGCATCGAGGTGGTGTCGTCCGTGCTGCTCGGCTTCGGGCTCGCCAATTTTCTCGGCACGCTGCTGGCGGGTCCGATGATCGCTTACAGCCTGCGCCTCACCCTGACACTGATGCCGTTGCTGCTGGCGGTCATGGGCTTCGTGCTGGTTGCCAGCGACGCGCCATTCGCCATCAATGCGATCATTATCTCCGTCTGGGGGTTGATCTTCGGCGGCGTGCCGGTCGCCTGGTCCACCTGGCTCGCGCGCAATGTTCCGGATGAGGCGGAAAGCGCCGGCGGGTTGCTGGTCGCGGCGATCCAGTTCGCCATCGCCATGGGGGCCGCGGTCGGGGGCATCGTCTTCGACGCAAACGGCGCGGCCGGCGTCTTCACCGCAAGCAGTCTGGTGCTGGTGGTTGCAGCAATCGGCATTTTGCTCGGCGTAAAGCTGCGCCCGGTGCCGGCTGCGGCCTGAAAGAGCGTCGCCGCCTTCAGTGGCGGCGACCAGCTCGCGGCTCCAGGAGGTCTCACCGGAACGTGATAAACGGTGGGTTAACGTGTGTTGAGCGGCACGCCGGATGCGCTATCGGAGGGTTCTCCCATCTCGGAATTCCTCCCCTCCGCAGATCAACCTCCAAGGAGCCTTCCCCGTGAAGCAAAGACTAAATCAGGCCAGCCCCTACCTCCTCAGCCTGCTGCGCATCGTCTCCGCTCTCGTGCTGTTCAGCTACGGAACACAGAAAATCCTGCATTTCCCCGTGGCCGAGCGCGTGCCGCCGGTGATGTCGATGCCGTGGATCGCCGGCCTGCTGGAACTGACCCTTGGTTTCCTGCTGCTCATCGGTTTCATGAGCCGCGCCGCGGCCTTCATCCTGTCCGGCCTGATGGCCTTCGCCTATTTCATCGCGCATTTCCCGCAGAACTTCTTCCCCTCCCAGAATGGTGGTGTGGCAGCCATCCTGTTCTGCTTCATCTTCCTCTATCTGGTGGCGGCCGGCCCGGGGCCGATCAGCGTCGATGCCCGCCGTAACGGCGGACAGGCCTGATCCGGCGGGCTTCCGATGATCGGAGGGTGCGGAACGTCGCGCCCTCTTTACCAGATATGTGCGGCCGGATATGCGCGGTGAGGAGGCTCAGGCGATATCCGGCGAGTTTTCGCGAAGGCGCGCGTCGAGCCTGGCGAACAGACCGCGCAGTTCCGGCTCCTCGACGTAGCCGCCCGCTTCGGTCGGGCGCACCCAAAGGAACTGGCGCTGGCCCTGTTCCTTGAAGGTTTCCGCGATGGAGGTCGTCTCCACCGTGAAGACCTCGACGATGCAGGGAGCATCCTTGCCATTATCCAGCCGCTTGACATAGCTGTAGCGGCCGAGCGGCTTCTTGCCGACCTTTCCCTTGATGCCGGCTTCCTCGAAGGCCTCGACAGCTGCAACCTCCCGAGGAGTCTTGCCCTTCATCGGGCTTCCCTTGGGAATGACCCACCGGCCCGATCCTCGCGTCGTGATCAGTAGAACCTCAAACCCGTTTCCTCCAGCGGCGCGACGAAAGCAGATCGCCGCGTATTGCTCCAGCCAGTCGGCGGCAAACAGCGTGCCGCCCGTATCGGCGAGCTTCATGAGGAACGTCTTTTTCTTGGCCAACGGGATCTCGGAGGAAGGCTGGAAGGGGGTGGAAAGTAGAATGTGACAGTCCACGATTATCTTGGATTTCCAGCTTTTGCAGCACTCTTCTTTCATTTATGACAGTTTTATGACAGTCCCTCCACGGGATATGCCAAGGGGCATGCAAAGGGACATGATCGACTGGATATGAATGCATGATTAGCCTGTTCAAGAAGCTTCTTCCCCGCGAAGACGGATTTTTCATTCTCTTCGAGCGCCACACGCGCACGGTGGTAGGAGCGGCCAATGCACTGAAGGACCTGCTCGCCGGCGAGGGGGACATCGAAGCGCACGGCCAGAAAATCATCGACCTCGAGGACGAAGCCGACGATATCACCCGCGAAGTCCTGCTGGCGGTGCGCCGCAGCTTCATCACCCCCTTCGACCGGGGCGACATCAAGGATCTGATCCAGTCGATGGATGACACGATCGACATGATGCACAAGACGGTCAAGACTATCCGGCTCTACGAGCAGACGAGCTTCGATCCGGGCATGCGCGAGATCGGCATCATGATCGCGGAATGCGCCCGGCTGATTTCCGAGGCCATTCCGCTGCTCAACAAGATCGGCGCCAACGCCCATCGCCTGAGCGAAATCGCCGAGGAGGTGATGCGCGTCGAGGGCCGTTCAGACGAGTTCTACGAGAAGGGCCTCAAGGAACTGTTCAAGCGTTACGGCTCCAGCGATCCGATGGCCTACCTGATCGGCAGCGAGATCTATGGCGAGCTGGAAAAGGTCGTCGACCGCTTCGAGGACGTCGCCAATGAGATCAGCGGCATCGTGATCGAGAACGTCTGATGGATGCCACGCTTGCCCTGCCTCTCCTGATCGCCCTCGTCGGCGTGGCGCTCTTCTTCGATTTCCTGAACGGTCTGCACGACGCCGCGAACTCGATCGCCACGATTGTCTCGACGCGCGTGCTCAGCCCCCAGTTCGCCGTCGGCTGGGCCGCTTTCTTCAATTTTATCGCCTTCATGTTCTTCGGGTTGCATGTGGCGGAAACGCTCGGAACCGGGATCATCGATCCCGCGATCGTCAGCCCGCAGGTGATCTTTGCCGCACTCGTCGGCGCGATCGTGTGGAACATCGTCACCTGGGTCTTCGGCATTCCGTCCAGTTCGTCTCACGCGCTCGTTGGCGGCATGGTCGGGGCCGGTATAGCCAAGATTGGCAGCGCCTCGATCGTCTTCTACGGTCTCGCCAAGACGGTGGCCGCGATCTTCCTGTCCCCGATGATCGGCTTCTTTCTGGCATTGCTGCTGGTGCTGATCGTCGCATGGATATGCGTGCGCCAGACGCCCTTTGCCGTCGACCGTTCCTTCCGCGTGCTGCAGTTCGTCTCGGCCTCGCTCTATTCGCTCGGCCATGGCGGCAACGACGCGCAGAAGACGATGGGCATCATCGCCGTGCTTCTGTTCTCGCAGGGCTATCTCGGCGACACCTTTTATGTGCCCTTCTGGGTGGTGATTTCCTGCCAGACGGCCATGGCGCTCGGCACGCTCTTTGGCGGCTGGCGCATTGTCCATACCATGGGTTCGAAGATCACCCGGCTCAATCCGATGCAGGGCTTCTGTGCGGAGACGGGCGGCGCGCTGACGCTTTTCGGAGCGACCTGGCTCGGCATTCCGGTTTCGACTACCCACACCATCACCGGCGCCATCGTCGGCGTTGGGGCCGCCCGTCGTGTCTCGGCGGTACGCTGGGGCATCGCCGGCAACATCGTGATCGCCTGGGTGGTGACGCTTCCGGCTGCGGCCGCCATTTCCTGGGTGACCTATATCGTTTGTTCGGCCTTCGGCTGAACGAACCCGTATGACAGGAAAGGCGCGTTCCGGGTTACTGGCAAGGTCCCGTATTGATCGCCGACGCATCCTTTTCCGTCATGCCGGAGGTGTTCCGGCATCCAGCTGCGCGATGTCTATCGCGCAAAAGAGTCTTTTGCGATCAAGGTCTTGATCGCGCTGGATTCCGGCTCAAGGCCGGAATGACGACAGTGGATATGGCACTGTCGTCACACAAAAGACAACCCAATGGCTGTTTGTCAGCAATCTCACCAGGGCGAGAAGTCGGCGAGGATATCGTCCACGCGGCGATTGATGCCGCGTCCGAAGAAGATCATGTAGGCGGTGCCGAGAACGATCAGGCTTCCGCCCCAGAGAAGGCCGCCCAGAATGGCTGCGCCGATAAGGCCGCCGATGGAAAAGCCCCAGGCGCTGGTGAACTGGTAGAGAATAAAGAGGATCAGGGTTACAGGCGTCCATCCCGAAACGAGTGTGGCAATGAACCGGGAAATGCCGAGCCTTGCCATCATTCCGCCGTCGAGTTTGGTCGAGAAGTACTTGCCGATCGTGTGGTTCTGCGCGGCGATGGTATAACCGACGTCCTTCTTCTCGTGATAGAAGCTGACGACGCTGACGAAGTCGCCGGGATTGACGGTGGCAAGGAAGGAGAGATTGAAGTGATCTTCCTGACCGTCGGCGAAACGCAGGCGCAGGTCGCTCGTTTGCCACTGGGTCGATTGCACGTGGCCGCGGCCGTCATGGTCGTAGCTGGTATGGATGTTGGTGTGCTGGGTGCGGTTCGAGGACGCGACATAGCCCGTGCGGCGGATGCAGCGAACGGGCTTGCCATTCACCATCACCGTCTTTTCCTCGTAGGCGGGATAACGCACGCTGTCGTCTGCCTTCTGCACCTGTACGGCGCCGCCAATCGGGTGAATCGCAAGGATATTGCCATCGGCGGATGCTTCCACCTCGATGAGAGCGCCGAGCTCCGCCGGCACCTTGCCCTGCCACTTCTGCCGCGGCTCGCGATGCAGATTGCCGCCGAGCAGGAAGGCGATCTCGTCGCCGTGAACTTCTGCGATGGCGGATTTGTAATAGTGGGACTGCTGGACTGGGGCGGTTTGCATGGCTCTACTCGTCTGCGGCAACTGTTGGATGAAGCACCCGGCAGAGAAGATTGGAGCCGGGCACCGCTGGGCGGGTGGTGCCGACAGCATGGTGGGGAGATGTCAATTTTCCCGGCTCTGAATGCCTAGAATTTGAGAGAAATGCCGTTGCAGTATCGGCAGGGTTGAGGAATGCTAAACGCGGACTTAGCGAACACCGCGTCCGATAGATGATGAATGTCGCGCTCTATCGTGGGATGCAGATACAATGAACCCCGGAAGCGATATCTCGTTTCCGGGGCATCATGAGTGCAATCCTTGAGAGGATCAGGACGATCAGTAGAGAACGCTGGCGCCCATGTCGGCAGCGCCGGCAACGCGGCGGAGCGGGGCGAAAAGTTCGCGTCCGAGACCGAATTCATTGTGGGAGAGATCAGGCGCCGCCGGTGTGCGTGCCGCGAACTCGGCAGCATCGACAAGCACTTCCAGCGTGCCGGCGATGGCATCGAGACGGACGATATCGCCATCCTTGATCTTCGCGATGGCGCCGCCATCGACGGCCTCAGGTGTGACATGGATAGCCGCAGGCACCTTGCCGGACGCGCCGGACATGCGGCCGTCGGTGAGCAATGCCACCTTGTAGCCGCGGTCCTGCAACACGCCGAGCGGCGGTGTTAGGCGATGCAGTTCCGGCATGCCGTTCGACTTCGGACCCTGGAAGCGCACGACGGCGATGAAATCGCGGTCGAGCTTGCCGGCCTTGAAGGCGTCCTGCAGCTCCTGCTGGTCATGGAAAACGATGGCCGGGGCCTCGACGACATGGCGTTCCGGCTTGACGGCCGAGATCTTGATGACCGCCTTGCCGAGATTGCCGGTCAGCATCTTCAGACCGCCATTCGGCTGGAACGGGGCTTCGATGCGGGCGAGCACCTTCGGATCGGCGCTTTCCTCCGGCGATGGCTGGCGAACCACGTTGCCATCCTCACCGAGCTTCGGATCGATGGTGTAGGCGGCAAGGCCCTGACCGAAGACGGTGCGCACATCGTCATGCAGGTAACCGGCCTTGAGCAGCTGCTTGATCAGGAAGCCCATGCCGCCGGCGGCATGGAAGTGGTTCACGTCGGCAAGGCCGTTTGGATAGACGCGGGCAAGCAGCGGGATGATGTCCGACAGGTCGGAAATGTCCTGCCAGGTGAGCTGGATGCCGGCGGCGCGGGCCATGGCGACGAGATGGAGTGTGTGGTTGGTCGAGCCGCCGGTGGCGTGCAGGCCGACCACGCCGTTGACGATCGAGCGTTCGTCGATCATTTCGCCTGCGGGCGTGAACTCATTGCCGAGCGCGGTGATCGCCAGCGCACGCTTGGCGGCCTCGCGGGTGAGCGCGTCGCGCAGCGGCGTGTTGGGGTTGATGAAGGAGGAGCCGGGCATATGGAAGCCCATGATCTCCATCAGCATCTGGTTGGAGTTCGCGGTGCCGTAGAAGGTGCAGGTGCCGGGGCCGTGGTAGGATTTCGATTCCGCTTCCAAGAGTTCGGCACGGCCGACCTTGCCTTCCGCATAAAGCTGGCGGATGCGCGACTTCTCGTCGTTCGGAAGGCCTGATGTCATCGGTCCCGCGGGAATGAAGATGGAGGGCAGGTGGCCGAAGGTCAGCGCCGCGATCACGAGGCCGGGCACGATCTTGTCGCAGACGCCGAGGAAGACGGCAGCGTCGAACATGTTGTGCGACAGGCCGATGCCGGCCGCCATGGCGATCACGTCGCGCGAGAAGAGCGAGAGTTCCATGCCCGGCTGCCCCTGGGTGACGCCGTCGCACATGGCCGGCACGCCGCCCGCGACCTGCGCCACGCCGCCGGCCTCATGGGCCGCCTTGCGGATCAGGGCAGGGTAGGTCTCGAACGGCTGATGAGCCGAAAGCATGTCGTTATAGGCGGTGATCATGCCGAGGTTGGGAACCTGATCGCCTGACAGGGCGGCCTTGTCCCCGGGGGAACAGACGGCGAAACCATGGGCGAGGTTGCCGCAGGACAGAACCGAGCGATGCACGCCCTTGGAGATCTGGCTGCGCACGCGGTCGAGATAGGCCTCGCGGGTCGGCTTCGAACGCTCGACGATGCGGCGGGTAATGGCTTCTATACGGTTGTCGGCACTCATCGGACAATCCTCCTGTCGTGACGCGCGGCGGCGCTCAATCGGGCGCTTTCAGCCACGCAAGGCCCGGCACGCCGGGTCAGATTGGTCAACGTCCGCTTACGGACGGCATTGGAGCATTTCCAGCAAAAGTGTGTCGCGGTTTTGCGTACGGAAATGCGTAAAACAAAGAGGTAGAGGGTTTTCGCGATTCGGAGAAAAGCGGAAACGCCCCAGGCTATCCTGACGCGTCAGGGAGCCCAGTAGATATCGGGTTTCGTTGCCGACCGGCCAAGGACGGCACGGATCGGCATCTCGTTTTCGTCGCTGCCGGCAAGGGCCTTGTCCAGCACGGCCTTCTTTTCCGCTCCCTCGATATGAAGCGCGAGGAAGCGGGCATCGTGAAGAGCGGAGAAGGAGAAGGTGAGGCGGGGTTCGCCGGCACCTTCGGCTTCCATGGTCATGACCCGGCGTGGCAGCGCAAGGTCGAGCGCCTCGGCCAGATGATCCCCGCCGGGGAAGAAGGAGGCGGTGTGACCGTCATTGCCCATGCCGAGGATCACGGCATCGAAGGGTGCGCCGAGCGCGTTTGCCTCATCGGTTGCGACCGCTGCCGCATCCTCGATGGAGGCGGCTTCATGGTAGAGAGGCAGGACGCGCGCCGCCGCCGCCGGACCCTTCAGCAGGTGGGTGGAGAGCAGCAGATGATTGGAACGCGCATTGTCTGCCGGCACGAAACGTTCGTCGACGAGAGTGATCGTCACCTTGTCCCATTCAACCAGCTTGTTGGACAGGACCTCGAAGAAAGCCTTGGGCGTGGAGCCCCCGGATACGGCGATGGTGGCAGAGCCCTTGAGTTCGATCGCCGCGTCGAGCGCCTTGACCACCCGGTTCGCCAACCCCTCGGCCAGCGCCGGACGGCTTTCGAAAGCGTGCATGCGATATGCCATCTGCCCGTTCCTAGTCATTCTCGTGCCATGTCCGGCCGTCACGCTCGATGAGAGCGATCGCCTGGCTCGGGCCCCAGGTTCCGGCGGTGTAGCCCTGGGCGCGCTGGCCGATGTCTTCCCATCCCTTGAGGATCGGATCGACCCACTTCCACGCGGCCTCGACCTCGTCGCGGCGCATGAACAGCGTCTGGTTGGAGCGGATGACGTCCATCAGCAGGCGCTCGTAGGCATCGGCGTTGCGCGCGTCGAAGGCCTGGGCGAAGCTCATGTCGAGCGAGACATGGCGAAGACGCATGCCACCCGGACCGGGGTCCTTAATCATCAGCCACTGCTTGACGCCTTCATCCGGCTGCAGGCGGATGACGAGTTTGTTGGCCTCGATACGCCCGGCGGCGTCATCGAAGATGGAGTGGGGGATCGGCTTGAACGCGATGACGATTTCCGAAACGCGGGTCGCCAGACGCTTGCCGGTGCGTAGGTAGAAGGGCACGCCCGCCCAGCGCCAATTGTCGATTTCCGTCTTGATGGCGACGAAGGTTTCCGTGTCGGAAGCCGCTTCCAGCTCTTCTGTATAGCCCTTGACCGGGCCGCCAGCGGAAGCGCCGGCCTTGTACTGGCCGCGCACGGTGAATTTTTCCACGTTAGCCGAGGTGATCGGCTTCAGCGAGCGCAGGACCTTCAGCTTCTCGTCGCGAACGGCTTCCGCATCCATCGAGTGCGGCGCTTCCATCGCCACAAGGCAGAGAAGCTGCAGCATATGGTTCTGCACCATGTCTCGCAGCGCACCGGCCTTGTCGTAATAGGTCACGCGTCCCTCGAGCCCGACGGATTCGGCCACAGTGATCTGCACGTGGTCGATATGGGCTGAGTTCCACAGCGGTTCGTAGAGCGCGTTGGCAAAGCGCAGCGCCATCAGGTTCTGCACCGTCTCCTTGCCGAGATAGTGGTCGATGCGGAAGATCTGCTCTTCCTTGAACACCCGGCCGATGGTGTCGTTCAGCGCTTCAGCGGATGCGAGATCGCGACCGATCGGCTTTTCCACGACGATGCGCGTCGATTTGGTGATGAGCTTGAAATCGCGGATCTTGTCGGCGATATCGCCGAAGATCGCGGGAGAAACGGCCAGATAGAAGGCCCGGACAAGTTCCTTCCCGCTGTCGAGCAGCGCTTTCAGCTTATCCCAGCCGTCATTCGACTTGGCATCGACGGGGACGTAGAAAATGCGGGCGCAGAAATTGGCGACCGACGCTTCGTCGTATTCCTCGGGCTTCAGATGTTCCTTCAGCGCATTCTGCGCGAATTTGCGGTACTCTTCGTCTGTCATCGGCGTGCGCGATGCGCCGATAATGCGCGTCGGCTCGCTCAACTGGCCGGCAAGCTGCCGGTGATACAACGCCGGCAGGAGCTTGCGTTCGGCAAGGTCACCGGTGCCGCCGAAGACGACGTAGTCGAAGGGTTCCACGGGAATGATCTGGCTGCTCATGTGGGCTTCTCTTTCTCGGCACTGTCGGTTTCGTTTCTAATCTAATCGATTTAAAAAAGCCAGTGGTCCCGAGCCTGAAAAGCACGCGCCTGCAAAAAAATCAGAATTTATCCCGCAGTGCAAACCAGGTGAGGGCGAGGAACAGCAGCGGGCTGCGGAACTTCGCGCCACCGGGGAAGGGTGGGACTTTCAGGTCTTTCAGAAGGTCGAGTTCGCCGGTCTTTCCTGTGATCGAATCTGCATAAAGCTTGCCACAGTAATTTGACAGCATGACGCCGTGGCCGGAATAGCCGCCGATGGACATGACGCCTGGCATCACTTCGCGGACGAAGGGCTTGCGCGGCATGGTAATGCCGACGCAGCCGCCCCAGGCATGCGTGATCTCGATGTCAACCAGTTGCGGATAGATCTCCGCGATCTGGCGCCTGATGTGGGAGGAAATGTCGCGCGGGGCGTCTGCCGTATAGGCCTCGCGCCCGCCGAATAGCAGCCGTCCGTCGCGGGTCTTGCGCCAGTAGCGCACCACGAAACGGGAATCCGCGAGCGCTTCCGAGCCCGGAATGACCTCCGGAAACCTGTCGAGCGGTACGGTCGCGCCGATGAAGGAATGGATCGGCATGACGTGCGCGGCGGTGACCGGCTCGAGGTTGGCGATATAGGCGTTGGTGGCGATCAGAGCCTTGTCGGCGGTGATCGTTCCGGTTGGCGTTTCGATCAGCGTCTTTCCGGCGGATTGCCGGATCGACTTCGCCGGGGTCATTTCGAAGATCCCGGCGCCGGCATCCTTCGCCGCCTTGGCAAGCCCAATCAGGAGTTTCAGCGGATGGATATGACCGGTGCCGATGTCTCGCGTTCCGCAGAAGAAGCGTTTTGAGCCGGCCCGTTCCGCCGTTTCCCTGCCGTCCATGAAGGACATGTGCGGGTAGCCATAGCGGGTGACGATCGCCTCGACGGATTGCCGGTATTCGCGCTCGTAACTCGCCTTGTGGGAAACGTTGAGCTGACCCGGCAGGTAGTCCATGTCGATGCCGTGCTCGTCCGCGAAGTCGAACAGGTATTTCTTGGCGTTCTCGGCAAGGTCGAACAGCGCCTTGGAGCGTTCGAAGCCGAGTTCTTCCTCAAGCTCGTCGGGATAGGAGCGCTGTCCGGTGCCGAGCTGGCCGCCATTGCGGCCGGATGCGCCGTCACCGATGCGGCAACCCTCGATCAAAGTGACCGAAACGCCGGATTTCGCCAGATGATAGGCCGCCTGCAGGCCGGTGAAACCGCCGCCGATGATGGCGACGGAGGTTTGTCTGGAACCGTCGAGGGCCGGATATTCCGGCCGCTCGGCCACGGTTTCCTGATACCAGGAGATACCCGGTGCTATCGGACTTTGCCATGACATGGGAGAACTCCCTCGCTCTCAGACGTTCAAGAGCAGGAATTCGCGTTCCCACGGACTGATCACCTGCATGAAGGTTTCGAATTCCCCCCTTTTCACGCCGGCATAAAGACCGATGAATTCCTCGCTCATCACTTCGGCGAGAGCGGGATCGGATTCGAGCAGCGACACCGCCTCAAGCAGGCCGCGCGGAAGCTCCACCGAGCCCTCGTTGGCGGTGCCTTCGGCCGCTGCCGTGGGCTCGATTTCCTTGACAATGCCGAGATAGCCGCAGGCAAGCGAGGCCGCGAGCGCGAGATACGGATTGGCATCCGAACTCGGCAGGCGGTTTTCCACGCGGCGCGCAGCCGAATCTGACACCGGCACACGGAAAGCCGTGGTGCGGTTGTCATAGCCCCAGGCATTGTTCACCGGCGCCGACATGTCGGGCGTCAGGCGGCGGTAGGAATTCACGTAAGGCGCCATCATCACCAGCGTCTTCGGCACGAAGAGCTGCATGCCGCCGATGAAGTGGAAGAATTCCTTCGAAGCGGAGCCATCGGAATTGGAGAAGATGTTCTTGCCCGTCTCCATATCGACCACCGACTGGTGGATATGCATGGCCGAACCCGGCTGGCCCTGCATCGGCTTGGCCATGAAGGTGGCGTAGATGCCGTGCTTCAGTGCCGCCTCGCGGATCGTGCGCTTGAACAGGAAGACCTGGTCGGCGAGTTCGATCGGATTGCCGTGGCGCAGGTTGATTTCGAGCTGGGCCGGTCCCTCCTCATGGATCAGGGTGTCGATCTCGAGACCCTGCTTTTCCGAGAAGTGGTAGATGTCATCGATCAGTTCGTCGAACTCGTTGATGCCGGCGATGGAATAGCCCTGACCGCCAAGAATGGAGCGGCCCGAGCGGCCCTTCGGCGGATGCAGCGGATAGTCCGGATCGTCGTTCATGGCGACGAGATAGAACTCGATTTCCGGCGCGACCACGGGCCGCCAGCCCTTGTCCTCATAAAGCTTGAGGACGTTTTTCAAGACGTTGCGCGGCGTGTAGGAAACGTTTTCGCCATCCGAATTGACGATGTCGCAGATCACCTGCGCCGTCGGGTCTGTTTCCCACGGAACGACCGAGAGCGTCGAAAGATCGGGCACCAGCTTCAGGTCGCTGTCGCGCGGCTCGTAGCGGAAATTGCCGGTCTCTTCCGGGTATTCGCCGGAGATCGTGTGGCGGTAGAGCGCCGACGGCAGGGCGAGCGAGGTGTTCGACGTGAACTTCGACGACGGCATCATCTTGCCGCGCGGAACGCCGGCGAGGTCGGGCGTGATGCACTCGATGTCCTCGATGCCGCGGGCGCGAAGCCATGCGGTGGCTTCCTTCCACGTTTTTACCCCACGCTTAGACCCGGGATCCGGAGGTATGCTCACCTTTTTGGACGCTGCGCCTTGGGGTCTGAGCATATTTTTCTTCGGAGGCATGTCTCACCGGTTGGGGTTGTTGATGAGGTCATCATACGCGGACTTCTTGAATTGGCGAGGGGGGAAAGCGCATTGACTTTGGGGAAGCGATCGAAAAGACAGATATTCTTTGCCGCAGGAGCCGGAAATTGGCGCGTATATTTGATGTTGCTGTGATAGGCGCCGGTGCTGCCGGCATGATGTGTGCGCTGACGGCGGGGCAGCGCGACCGCTCGGTCGTGGTGCTCGATCATGCAAAGGCGCCGGGCGAAAAGATCCGCATTTCCGGGGGCGGCCGGTGCAATTTCACCAACATCCATGCCGGGCCGAAGAACTTCCTCTCCGCCAATCCGCATTTCGCCAAATCGGCGCTCGCCCGCTTCACACCCTCCGATTTCATCGCCATGGTCGAGAAGCACGGGATTGCCTGGCATGAGAAGACGCTGGGGCAGCTTTTCTGCGATGACAGCGCCAAGGACATCATCCGCATGCTGCTGGACGAGATGCGCGCCGGCGGCGTCGAACTGCGGCTCGGAACAGAAATCGGTGCCGTCGAGAAGGGCGCGGACAATTTCCGCATCGCCACCAATGACGGCGTTGTCGAGGCCCGGGCGGTGGTGATGGCGACCGGTGGCAAGTCGATCCCGAAAATGGGCGCGACCGGGTTCGCCTACCGCATCGCCGAGGAGTTCGGTCTGGCGATGACCGAGACCCGGCCCGGTCTCGTGCCGCTGACGCTGGAGCCCAATCTGCTGGCAGAGCTTTCGCCGCTTTCCGGAATTGCGGTGGAGGCCGAGGCGCGCCACGGCAAGACGGCGTTTCGCGAGGCGCTGCTCTTCACCCATCGGGGGCTTTCCGGTCCTGCCATCCTGCAGATTTCCAGCTACTGGCGGGAGGGCGATGAAATCACGTTGTCGCTGGAGCCGGATCTCGATTTCTCCGCCCTGCTGAAGGCTGCGAAGAAGGAGAACGGAAGACAGGCAGTGCAGACGGTGCTGGCGCAGCATCTGCCGAAAAGGCTTGCGCAATATGTGACCGAACGACAAGGCGTCGAACGGCCGCTTGCCGACCTTTCCGACAAGGTTCTGGACGCCGTCGGTTCATTCCTCAAGCGGTGGCCGATCAAGCCAGCCGGCTCGGAAGGCTATCGAACCGCCGAAGTGACGCTCGGTGGTGTCGATACCGCTGGCGTCGACTCGCGGACGATGATGGCGAAATCCGTGCCCGGCCTCTACTTCATCGGTGAATGCGTGGATGTCACCGGCTGGTTGGGTGGCTATAATTTCCAGTGGGCCTGGGCTTCGGGCCGTGCCGCGGGCGAAAATATGTGACGGAATTGTCACAAGGGTGGCATCTCGCGTGCGGAGCAACAAAATTTCCGCAATCATGGTGTTCTGCGCAAGCTTAATGCCGTAATTTAGTTCTTGTTAACGTGGCTAGCTCATTCTCGACCTGAGCCGGAATTCAGCGGTGCAAGTGGCGTCGCGGAATGGGACATGAGGTCGGACCGGATTGCCGCGCAGAAACGGCATTGATTTTCCCTGAACGGCAATCTCCAGGATAGAGCCGATGAACAGACAAGATCGTAAGCCCCGTGCCATCGCCATTGCCAGAACGCGTGACGCCGAAATGGCGCGTCTTCGCAACCTCGCAATTCTCTGCTTTGGTGCGGCCGCGGCCATCGCTGCCCTCGCTATCGGCCTCGCCGGCTGAAGCATCGACATTTTCGGCAGGATGTCCGCTCGCGGCCCGCGAGCGCCTGTCGCACGGACGCCGCGACCCGCGGATGTTTCCTCAAGACGAACGGCTCTTTTCCGCTGAGCGCTTCGATAGCTTCGTTCGCGCCATCAGCTGCCTGAAACGCCAACCGATTACCCGGAACCGCCTCGACAAGTGGCCGCCGAATGGTCCCGTGTGGGTTTCGTAAAAGCTTTGTTCGGCTTCGACTGTTCTTGCAGGTGGTCGCTGCGGACCGGTCAGTGCGATGAGCGTTGCCAGAGTGCTATGCATGACGGATCTCCTTTTCGGTCCAAAATCCGTCTTCCGATCTATACAGTCATTTGAGATGGATAAACGTCGTAAATCATGCGATGTCTTTCACTCATGAAAAACATCGCCTGGGACGCCTATCAGCTTTTCATCGAGGTCGCCCGTCGGGGAGGGCTGACGGGGGCTTCCACCGCGAGCGGCCTGAGTCCCGCGACCATCGGCCGGCGCATGGTCGAGTTGGAGCGCCAGCTTGGTCGCGAACTCTTCTTGCGCAGTCAGACGGGCTATCGCTTGACCGATGACGGCCACGAGCTTCTAACCCATCTTGCTGAGATGGAAGCCGCGATCCGCAGGGTCGAGACCTGGAGGCAGGGCGCGGCGGCGCGCGCGCTGGTGCGGATTGCGGCGGGCACATGGGTTGCCCGACTTGTCAGCCAGAACTTTTCCGCGATCTGCACCGCGCGCGACGATTTCCGCATCGATCTCTTCATCGCCGAACAGCGCGCAAGCCTTGCCCATCGGGAAGCGGACATCGGCATCCGGGCCTTCGAACCGGAGGAGCAGAACCTGGCGAAGGTGCTGCTCGGCGAGGTCGCCTATGCCGCCTACAAGGCGCGAAATAGTGTCGAAGCCGCAACTCGCTGGCTGGCGGTCGACACGGAAAACGCCATCTCGTCCTATCTGCGCTGGCCGCATGAAAACCGGCCGGAAAGCATCGTCGTTACGGTCAATCGGCCGCCCGCGTTGCGGGATCTTGCCATCTCCGGCGCAGGTGTCGCCGTGCTGCCTTGCATCGTCGGCGATCTGGAGGCGAGGCTTGAACGTGTCGGTGGCGAGATCGAGGCGCTGCGTCATCGCCAATGGATCGTGATGAACAATGACGACCGCCATCGACCGGAAATCCGTACTGTCGTCGATCGTATGACGCGGCTGATGCGGGCGCATGCCGATCTTTTCGCGGGCAGGAGGCCGAGCCGCGAGGGATGACGGCGCTATCCCTCGACGGGTTCGTCGCCGCGGAGGGGCGGGCCGATATTGACGATCCCATGGGCAAGGCTCAGGGCATCGAAAGCCGCAGTCTCCGCCTGCTCGAGCCTTGTGCCGCCGGCGAAGAATTCTTCTATCCGCAATGCCGGCTGGAACACGAGCAAGAGGCGGGCCGGTGCCGTCAGGCAGCGAAAGGCATGCGGCTCGCCACGCGGACCGAAGATGGAATCTCCCGGCCCGGCGCGATGGAACCTGTCGCCGATCAGGAACAGGAAACTGCCCTCACGGACCAGAAACCACTCGTCCTGATGTTCATGATAATGGAGCGGTGGGCCGCCCGCCCGGTCGCGCAGGGTGTCGATGATGCAAAGCGCTCCGCCGGTATCGGCGGCGGAGACCTTGATGTCGAAGCGGCCGTTGAGGAAATGCATCGGCGTGCCGAAACGATCCTCGCCATCGGCAAGCTTTCCGGGATGATCGCATGGAACCATCGCAATCCTCCTTTGTCGGTGCCTTCGGCAAAAGCCCGTGGCGAGGGCCGTTCGAAACATGCCGGACAATCGGTACCCTGCCGTTTAAGCGCGTTCGAAGGAGAGCGTGATGTTCGTTTCCACGCCGGCGGTGGCTATGCCGATACTGCCTTCGGCACTGATGGCCAGGCCGACCTCGACGCTCCTCAGTTCCATTTGCCCGACCGGTGATTTCTCTATCCTGCCGATGACTTTCTGCAACTCACCGATGATCTCATCGAGCCTCTTGTCCAGTTGCTGCATCTCCCTGGGCTCGACGCCGAAAAGGCGCCTTGCACCTCCCAGCATGCTCTGTTCTTCGCCGCCTTCGTCCGCCTTGCGCTTTCTTTCCGGCATCGCTGCTGCAGCGATCGGCACCATGATGGTCAGCTTGGTCATGTCGTTCTCCCGTTGTTAGAGGTAAGGATCGACTTCGAGATATTGGACGGCCTGATAGAGATCCTGGCAGAGGCCGCTTCTGCCACCCTGGCCATTGCTTATGGTGCCCATGTAGATGCCCGCCCCGGCGCCCGTATGGTTGTGGACGGCGAGCGCGCCGCTGTCTCCGCTTACTCCCCCTGCGTCGAGCACCAGTCGCTGGCCCATCATCGAGCCCCAATAGCCGGGAAGCGGATGGTGCGACAGGACCGAGCTGTTGGCCGGGGCCGTGAACCGTCCATCAAATGTGATGGCGTCACCGGGCGCGATCAGAAGTGCGGGTGCGGGCTTCTGGTTCGGATCGGGGAACGGGCCGAGTAGCTTGAGCGGGCTCAAGCCGGCTGGCCAATCCGCCGCATTGATCTCGATGACGGCGGCGTCGACCATGCAATGGCCGCCATCTGCGAGATATCCCTTGCCCGGCCTGTTGTGGTCCGTGGAGGGATCGAGATCGATCAAGGTCTGGAGCGACAATTGATCGATGACGTGCCGGGCGGTCAAAATGCCCCGATCAAAAGGAGGCGTTCCGGCATTCGACTTGACCCAGCACGCGCTGCTGCCGATCTTGCTTGGATGGCCGGGATGGGGCGGGACGCCCTGGGGCTCGAAATCGGTATGCGTGACGATCACGGGAAATCGCCGGCCAGCGAATTCGACGGAAAAGTCGAGTCGTTCCTGCCATAGTTCTCCGGCGGGAGCCGTGGCAAGAACCGATATTCCGAAGGTAAAGTTGCCGTGCGCCGAAACCGGTCCTTCTATCTCTTCTGCCAAACCCGCGCTGAGAGAGATAAAGCCGTAACTGACGTTGAACGTTCTGACAGGCAACATTGCTGGCCTGATTGCTGGCAAGCCCGTTTGCTCGATGCCCGGAATGAGACCTTCGGTCAGCAACTGAAGATTTACGGCGGCTCCGAACAGTTTGTCGCGTGGCCTCGCCATTTCCGCGAGTTGAATGATTTCTGCGATCTGCCGGTTGCCCGCATCGGGATAAGGTAGCTGTTCTGCGATCTGCTCGATGTCCTGTACTTCCAGTACCATTCCGAGCCCTCCCAAGACGCGCAAAGACAATAACACGCTATGAGGGCATTTGACAGATTGGCGTCTTTACATTGCGCGCCATTTCGTATTGCGGCGGCACATGGGCCAACGGCAAAACCCGCGCAACGCTCGACACAACTCCCCCCGAAGCGTGACGATCATTGCGCGGGAACCGATCCGGGCAGGGTGCCGGATGGATTTACCTCAGGCAGCGTTCCTGCCCTGGGTGACGATGACGGGGATCAGAAGATCGCCCCAGTTTCCTTCGCCGCCGTGATGGCGGGCGGAGCGGACGAGTTCGACCGAGACGCCCGCGTCAACGGCCTTCATGACCGACTGGTTGAGACGGTGCAGGTCGTTGGCGACCATGCGGATCATTGCCTGCTGGTCGGCGGTCATTGCGGAAGCCTGTTCTTCGGCGCGTTCCTTGACTCGGGTCTGCGGGGTCATGGTATTTCTCCTCTCTATTCGGGGTTCTTGAAGTTGTCTGTGTTCCCTCCCCGCCGGTGATTGGGGAGGGGTAATCTCGATGTGCCCGTTAGCGGGGGCGTGATGCTTACTCGGCGGCCGGCTTGAACTGTTCGGTCTCGGTCGATTCCTTCATCGCCGTGGTCGAGGACTGGCCGGCGGTGATGGCGAGCGAGACGGCATCGAAGTAACCGGTGCCGACTTCGCGCTGGTGCTTGGTCGCGGTGTAGCCGTTGACCTCTGCGGCGAATTCCGCTTCCTGCAGCTCCGAATAGGCAGCCATCTGGCGATCCTTGTAGCCGCGGGCAAGCTCGAACATGCCGTAGTTCAGCTGGTGGAAGCCGGCGAGCGTGATGAACTGGAACTTGTAGCCCATCGCACCCAACTCCCGCTGGAATTTGGCGATCGTCGCGTCGTCGAGGTTCTTCTTCCAGTTGAACGACGGCGAGCAGTTATAGGCGAGCTTTTTGCCCGGATGCGCCTTGTGCACGGCTTCGGCGAACTTGCGGGCCTGTTCGAGGTCCGGCTTGCCGGTTTCCATCCAGATCAGGTCGCAGTAGGGCGCGTAGGCGATTGCACGGGCAATGCAGGGCTCGATGCCGTTCTTGACCTGATAGAAGCCTTCCGCCGTGCGGCCCGCGTCATAGTCGACGAAGGGCTGGTCGCGCTCGTCGATATCCGAGGTGAGAAGCTTGGCGGCTTCCGCATCGGTACGGGCGACGATCAACGTCGGAACGCCCATGATGTCGGCGGCCAGACGGGCAGCTGTCAGGTTGCGGATATGCGCGGCGGTCGGGATCAGAACCTTGCCGCCGAGATGGCCGCACTTCTTTTCCGATGCCAACTGGTCCTCGAAGTGAACGCCGGCAGCGCCCGCCTCGATGAAGGCCTTCATGATCTCGAAGGCGTTGAGCGGACCGCCGAAACCCGCCTCCGCATCGGCAACGATCGGGGCAAACCAGGTATCGACCGAAAGCCCCTTGCCTTCCGATGTCTCGATCTGGTCGGCGCGCTGCAGCGTCTTGTTAATGCGCTTGGCCAGTTCAGGAGCAGCGTTCGCCGGATAGAGCGACTGGTCCGGATACATGGCGGACGCGGTGTTGGCGTCGGCGGCGACCTGCCAGCCGGAGAGGTAGATGGCCTTCAGGCCGGCGCGGACCATCTGCATGGCCTGGTTGCCCGAGAGAGCGCCGAGAGCATTGATGAAAGGCTCTTCGTTGATCAGCTTCCAGAGGCGGTTCGCGCCCATTTCGGCGAGCGAATACTTGATCTCTACGGAACCGCGCAGGCGCTTGACGTCTGCCGCGCTGTACGGACGCTCGATGCCGTCGAAACGGTCCTTTGATGCGCTAGGAACGAGATTGTAAAAATCAGTCATAAGTCACTCCCTTGTGCTATGGTATGCGCGCCGCCCGGCTTTCTTGTCCCGATTGGTTCGCTTTTGATGTGACTAGATTTACAGCGCGCTGCACAAAACCACCAGAAAAAACGATAAAACAAAGAGATGAAAGAGGTTAGGCTGTCTTGTGTTTGACAATTCGGTGATGTAAATTTGTAAAAACTGTAAATCCTCAGAAGGCGACAAGTTGTCTGGATTTTGTAAAAGGGGTGGAGAATGGCGGAAAACAAGATTTTTGCCGGCCCGCGCGTGCGCCGCATCCGCAACGGTCTGGGACTGACCCAGACGGCGATGGCGGAGGCGCTCGACATCTCGCCGTCCTATCTCAATCTGATCGAGCGCAACCAGCGGCCGCTCACTGTCCAGTTGCTCCTGAAGCTTGCCGCTGTCTACAAGGTCGATCTCGACGAGTTGCAGGGTGAGGCGGGTGGCACTGCCGGCCAGTTGCGCGAGGTCTTCGCCGATCCGCTGTTGTCGGGCGAGGTGCCGGGGGATCAGGAACTGATCGAGGTGGCGGAGGCCGCGCCCAATGCCGCCGCTGGCATCGTCAAGCTTTACCGCGCCTATCGCGAACAGGCGGCGCGGCTCACGGATCTTGCCGAGCTTCTGGCGCGGGAAGGGCATGAGACCTCAATCTCGGGCACCCGGCTTCCGGTCGATGAGGTGCGGGAGAAGCTGGAGCGTCGGGCGAATTTCTATGCTCGCATCGAGGACGCGGCAGAGGCCTTTCATGCCTCTCTCGGACTGTCGCCGGGAGACGATCTCGGCGCGGCGCTGAAGGCCTGGCTCAGAACCCAGCATGGTATTGTCGTCAGGACCCTGCCGATCCACACCATGCCGAACCTCAGGCGGCGCTATGACCGGCACTCCATGCGGCTCTTCCTGTCCGAGCGTCTGTCGCCTTTCGATCAGTTGAGAGAGGTGGCCATGGAGGCAAGTCTGCTGGCGCTGGGCGATGAGATCGCCGCGGAACTGGAGGCGCTGGCCTTTTCCAACGGGGAAGCCAAGCGGCTCGGCCGTTTCGAACTGGCACGTTACGCCGCCCATGCCGTGACCATGCCTTACGGCGCCTTTCTCTCGGCGGCACAGAGGGCTCGTTACGACATCGATATCCTGCGCTCGCGCTTCAATGTCTCCTACGAGCAGGTTGCGAACCGGCTGACCATGCTGCAGCGGCCGGGCGCATCGGGCGTGCCGTTCTTCATGTTGGAAGTGGATACGGCAGGTCACCGGTTTCGACGGGCCGGTGCGCAAGGCTATCCGCAGGCGAAGTTCGGCGGCGGCTGTCCCAAGCTCAATATCCATGCCGCCTTCGCACAGCCGGGGCAGGTTCTGGTCGATGCGGTAGAGATGCCGGATGGTGCGGGGTTCCTGACGGTTTCGCGCACGCTTGAGGGGCCGCAGGCCGGATTTTCAGAGCGGGTGAGGCGCACGGCCCTGCTTGTTGGTTGCGATATCGCTCACCGCGAGGAAATCGTCTACGGGCAGGCGATTGCATCGACACCCCCGGTTGCCGTCGGAACTGCCTGCAGGTTGTGCGAACGGCAGGGCTGTCTTGCCCGGGCGGAACCGCCGGTCACCCGCCCGCTTGGCCTGGATGAGATGGTGACGGGGCTTTCGGCCTTCGATTTTCAATGACATCGGAAGATGTTGCGTCGCGCATAATTTAACTTGTCGCCCGACCAATTCCTTCTTAGTCTGTCAAAAAAAACAATGGGAATGGCGATGGGCGCTCTGCCCGCCTGAATCAGGAACAGGAGAAAAGATGAAAGCCGATTTCATTCGCTGGGCTTCCGTGGCCGTGGCAGCTATTGTTTTTGCCGGCGCGGCAAAGGCCGAGGATCGCGTGGTCCATGTCTACAACTGGTCGGATTATATCGACGAATCCATCCTTGAGGATTTCACCAAGGAAACCGGCATCAAGGTTGTCTACGACGTCTTCGATTCCAACGAGATTCTTGAGACCAAGCTCCTGGCTGGCGGCTCCGGCTACGACGTGGTGGTTCCCACCGGCCCGTTCCTTGCCCGCCAGATCCAGGCCGGCGTTTTCCAGAAGCTCGACAAGTCCAAGCTTCCGAACCTCTCGAACATGTGGCCGGCGGTCATGGACCGTCTGGCCAAGTATGACCCCGGCAACGAGTACGCCGTCAACTACATGTGGGGCACCACTGGCATCGGTTACAATATTGACAAGGTGAAGGCCGCTCTGGGTGACGTCAAGATCGACAGCCTCGACGTGCTGTTCAAACCGGAAAACGCCGAGAAGCTCAAGTCCTGCGGCATCAATATTCTTGACGCCTCCGACGAGACCTTCGCGATTGCGATGAACTATATCGGCAAGAACCCCGACAGCAAGGAGACGGCCGATCTCGAAGCCGGCGGCGACGTCTACATGAAGGTCCGGCCGTTCGTGAAGACCTTTAATTCCTCCTCCTATATCGACGATCTCGCCAATGGAGATATCTGCATCACCATCGGCTGGTCGGGCGACGTGCTGCAGGCCAAGGCCCGCGCAGAGGAAGCCAATAACGGCGTCAAGATCGATTACGTGATCCCGAAGGAAGGCACTTACATGTGGTTCGACAACCTGGCGATCCCTGCGGATGCCAAGAATGTCGATGAAGCCCATGCGTTCATCAACTATCTGATGAAGCCGGAAGTCATCGCCAAGGCATCGAACTACGTCCAGTATGCCAACGGCAACCTTGCTTCGCAGCAGTTCCTCGATGAATCCGTGTTCAAGAACCCGTCGGTCTATCCGGATGAAGAGACCACAAAGAAACTATTCACGATCTCGCCCTATGGGCCCAAGGAGCAGCGCGTGCTGAACCGGGTCTGGACGCAGATCAAGACGGGCAGCTGATTAGAAAAGACACTTTACCGGGCGGAATTTCCGCCCGGCTTTGTTTCAGCCCTAATTTCACTTTCTCAACATTGGGTCACGCGATGGCGAAATCTCTTGGACCGGTCAAACGCAAATTTTCTCCTTGGAACGACCCGCAGGCAAAGCCGTTCATCCGGTTCGAGAATGTCACGAAGCGCTTCGGCGATTTCACCGCCGTCAGCAACCTGACCCTCGACATCTATGAGCGCGAGTTCTTCTCGCTGCTTGGACCGTCCGGCTGTGGCAAGACCACGCTGATGCGCATGCTCGCAGGCTTCGAGGAGCCGACCGAAGGACACATCATCCTGCAAGGCAGGGACATTTCCGGTACGCCGCCCTACAAGCGCCCGACCAACATGATGTTCCAATCCTATGCGCTCTTCCCGCATATGAGCGTGGAGAAGAACATTGCCTTTGGCCTGGAACAGGACAATCTGCCGAAGGGCGATATCGAGGCGCGCGTTCAGGAAATGCTGAAGCTCGTCAAGCTGGAACAGTTCGCCAAGCGCAAGCCGAGCCAGCTTTCCGGCGGTCAGCGCCAGCGCGTGGCGCTCGCCCGTTCGCTCGCCAAGCGGCCGAAGGTGCTGCTGCTCGACGAGCCGCTCGGCGCGCTCGACAAGAAGCTGCGCGAGGAAACGCAGTTCGAACTGATGGACATCCAGCAGACGCTGGGCCTGACCTTCCTGATCGTGACCCACGACCAGGAGGAGGCGATGACGGTTTCCGATCGCATCGCCGTCATGGACAAGGGCGTCATCGTTCAGGTGGCGACCCCGGCCGAAATCTACGAGGCGCCGAACAGCCGCTACGTCGCCGACTTCATCGGTGACATCAATATCGTCGAGGGCAAGCTCGAGGCCGTCGAAAAGCGCGGGGAAGGCGACAGGGCGACGGTTATCTGCGAAGGCGGTTTCCGCGTGACGGTGGATCAGGCGTCCTGCGCGGCCGATCCCGGTACATCCGTGGCCTTCGCGGTTCGCCCGGAAAAGGTCCGCATCTCGACGGATGCGCCTTCCGATACGACGGTCAACGCGCTTCAGGGAGAAGTCTGGGATATCGGCTATCTCGGCGACTTCTCGGTCTTCATCGTCAAGCTCGCCGATGGCTCGACCTTCCGCGCCGCGCAGGCAAATGTTTCGCGTCTGGTGGACCGCCCGATCACCATCGACGACAAGGTATGGCTGACCTGGCCCGCGGAAGCGGGCCTCGTACTGACGCGTTGAGGAGGGGCCGATGAGCGACGCAACCGCAGCCCCGACGCCCCATTCCGCCCCGGCCCGCTGGCTGGTGGTGCTCATCCCCTATGCCTGGATGGCGCTGTTCTTCGTGGCGCCCTTCGCGATTATCGTGAAGATCTCGCTGTCCGACACGGCGATCGCCATGCCGCCTTACGTTCCCTTGTTTCAGGGGTTCGACAAGATCGGCGATTTCTTCTCGCAACTCGATTTCGAGAATTACCTCTTCCTGACCGAAGACCCGTTATATTACAGCGCCTATCTGTCGTCGCTCAGGATCGCCTTGATCTCGACCGTGTTGCTTTTGATCATCGGCTATCCCATGGCGCTTGCCATGGCGCGCGCGCCGCTGGCGATCCGCCCGACATTGCTGATGATGGTCATCCTGCCGTTCTGGACCTCGTTCCTGATCCGCGTCTACGCCTGGATCGGTATCCTGAAGCCGGAAGGGCTGCTGACGTTGCTGCTCCAGTCAGTCGGCATCTTTGGACCGGACCAGCAGGTTCAGATCTTCCGCACAGAGACCGCAGTCTTCATCGGCATTGTCTATTCCTATCTGCCCTTCATGGTGCTGCCGCTCTATTCGGCGCTGGAAAAGCTCGACGGAACACTGCTGGAGGCGGCAAGCGACCTCGGCTGCCCGCCATGGAAAGCCTTCTGGCGCATCACCTTCCCCCTCTCCATTCCGGGCGTGATCGCAGGCGCAATGATCTGCTTCATTCCGATTACCGGCGAATTCGTCATCCCTGACCTGCTCGGCGGGCCGAACACGCTGATGATCGGCAAGACGCTCTGGACGGAATTCTTCGGAAACCGCGACTGGCCGCTTGCCTCCGCAGTTGCGGTGGTGCTGCTCCTCCTGCTGGTGGTGCCGATCATGATCTTCCAGAACCAGCAACAGAAGGCGTGAGGTGGAACGATGAAGCCTGGTAAGCTCGATTCGACCGTCCTGACGCTGGGATTTGCATTTCTCTATCTGCCGATCCTGATCCTGGTCGTCTACTCCTTCAACGATTCCAAGCTGGTGACCGTGTGGGGCGGGTTTTCGCTCAAGTGGTACTCCTCGCTCTGGTCGAACCAGGGGCTGCTCGATGCGGCCTGGGTGACCTTGCGCGTCGGTATCATGAGCGCCACGTTCGGCACGGTCCTCGGCACGCTCGCGGCGCTGACGCTGGTGCGGTTTGGCCGGTTTCCCGGACGCATGCTGTTTTCCGGCATGGTCTATGCGCCGCTGGTCATGCCGGAGGTCATCACCGGCCTGTCGCTGTTGCTGCTCTTCGTCGCAATGAACATCGACCGCAGCCTCATGACGGTGACGATCGCTCACACGACCTTCACCATGTGCTATGTCGCGATCGTCGTGCAGTCCCGCCTCCTGACCTTCGACATGAGCCTCGAGGAAGCGGCTCAGGACCTCGGCTGCCCGCCGGTCAAGACCTTCTTCAAGATCACCCTGCCGCTCATCATGCCGGCGGTGGTTTCTGGCTGGATGCTGGCCTTCACCCTGTCGCTCGACGACTTGGTGATCGCGAGCTTTACCACTGGCCCGGGGGCCACGACCCTGCCTATCAAGATCTACAGCCAAGTGCGCCTCGGGGTAACGCCGGAAATCAACGCCGTCTGTTCCATTCTGATCGGTCTGGTGACCACCGGGGTCATCTTCGCCTCGATCATGACCAAGAAGCAGGAACTTCAACGCCAGCGTGATGAGCATGAGGCCGCCCAGGCGGCGTGATGGGCTGAGAGTTTGCTGTTATGGCGCGGGGGTGGCCGGGACCCCCTCCGGCCGGGGAGCCTCCATCGGCAGGGAAACCGGCGAGATCACCGGATCCGGCCAGGAGCCGCCGATGAAGAAGCGGAGATGCGGAAACTCGTTTTCTCGGGCAGGATCGGAAGCCGTGAGATCGCCAGAGACAGCCAGCGCCCGGTCCTGATAGGGGATGAGGCCGGAAAGCGTGAGCGTCTCGTTCGGTCCGCTCAGGCGCGCCTTTTCGATTTCGGCGGAGCCGCCGGCGAAGCTGGCGGCGAATTCCAGTCGGTCATAGGGCAGACCCGATTCCCCGCTGGCAGCACTGAGCTGGTAATAGGCCTTCGTCGCCGCGAACTCGCGGAACTTCCGGCTGTCGACGGCCTGCAGAACACCGTTTTCCGTTGTGAACGATAGCTTGCCCGAGATTTCGGACAGATCGGTTGCCCAGAGCGGATCTTCCGTTTTCATCGACATGTCGACGGATCCGCGCCCGCGAGGCAGCGGTCCCTTCAGGCCCATCCGGTCGAGGACTGCGCCGAAATCGGCGTTGCGAACCGCAAGCGTCAGGCTGCCGCCACCCGAAAAATCGCCTTCGGCTCCGGTGTAGCTCGCCGTCAGGTCCCCGCCCTCGAAGGAGGCGTCGGCTATGTCGAACTTGGCCGTCTTGCCGGTCAGAAGAATGCTCGCGGCGACATCGCCAAGATCGAGGGGCGGCAGTGCTGCCTTGCTTGCGGAAAGCGTAAGGTCGAAATCCAGCCATTGGGTAAGGCGCGGCTGGCGTGCCTCTTCCGTCTCCTGTTCGCTCGGCAGATCTAGCGAGAAGGAGCTGAGCAGGTCGGCGATGTCGAGTTGGTCAAACGCGAGCGTGCCGCTGAGCAGGGGTTTGCCGTCTTTTGGGCGGGAGAGGCCGAGAATGCCGCTGCCGTGTGTATCATCCAAATTGAATTGCAGGCCCTCGAAGCGCAGTTCGTTATCAACGGTCGAAAGCTTTGCGCGGAGCGCGGCTGTCTTGAGCTTTTCGAGGCCGGCGATCCGGATGCCGCCCCACTCGAAGAGGGCGGGGACGTCCTTGAGGCTCATTGCCACGTCACCCGAGACGATGTTGCCGCCCCCGATGCCGGCGTTACCATCGAAGGATGATGAAAATGCAGCGCCGTCAAGTGCAACCGACATGGCTGCTTCCTTACCGCCGAACAGTAACAACGGCTGGGCGGACGAGAAATCGAGCTTGAACTGCCGGTTGGCAAAGGAGAGTGATGCCTCGGCTGTGAGCGCGCCGGAAAGACGTGGCCAGGAGATATCGGCCGTAATCCCGCTGAGCGTGTAATCCCGGGCGGAAGCGGCATCGTTAAGTCGAACGCTGCCGTTTTCCACCGTGATCGATCCGATCGGCGTATCGAGATCGCGGCCCAATGTCTGCCCGCCGTCGGTCTGATTGGCGACCCGTCGGACAGCGGCGGAAAGAAGGCCTTCGCTTGCCCAGTCAAGACGACCGTCCTTGTCGCGATCGACGAAGACCTCCGGCTTGACGAACCGGAACGAACTGAAGCGGGGGCTGCCCTTGATCGCCGAATAGAGGCCGAAGGAAGCCGAAAGCTTTTCCACCCGCCCGAGCACTTTCTGGCCGTTGTCGGTCCGCTTGCTGATGGTGACGGCGTTGAGGGTGACGCGGGGCTCGGGCCAGAACACGATTTCGGGCGTTCCCTCGATGGAAACCCGGTGTCCTGTCCACTGGGCAACTGCCCGCTCCATGGCCGAGCGTACGAGGCCGCTTGATATGAGGTAGGGTGCGGCCGCGCGCGAGATGACGAAGACAAGCAGGGCGGCGCTGAGCAGCACCAGCGCGATCCGCAACGCTCGCCGCGGCGGCAGCCGCCGCGAGACGGGCTTTTCCGGATCGGTGGTCATCGCCATTTCAACCCTGCCTGTGATCTTTGCCCGCCATGAACCGTTAGCCGGCATTGTCTCCCATGTCGTTGACGCCGGATATAGGAATTGCCGTTCTCTTGCAAATGGCGGGCGTTTTCCAACACTTTATATTGCGCTGCAAACTGCTATACCTTCGTGGTCTTGTGAGGAGGAACGCATGCAAGAAGACAAGCCGCTCTGGGCGCCCTCGGACGCCTTCATCAGGCAGACGCCGATGTACCAGTTCATGCAATGGAGCGCCGAGCGGATCGGCCGCGAATTTGCCGATTACGACGATTTCCATGCCTGGTCGATCAAGGATCGCGCCGGCTTTTGGTCTGCCGTCTGGGACTATTGCAGCGTGAAGGGCGACAAGGGAGATGTCGTCCTGGAAAACGGCGACATCATGCTGGAAGCGCGCTTCTTTCCGAAGGCAAAACTGAATTTCGCCGAAAACTTGCTTTCGGGTTCCGGCGATGGCGACGCCATTATCTTTCGAGGCGAGGACAAGGCCGAGGACCGCTGGTCCTGGGATCGCCTCACGAGCGCAGTGTCGCGCCTGCAACAGGCCTTCAGGGCGCGTGGTATCGGCGAGGGCGACCGCATTGCCGCGATGATGCCGAACATGCCTGAAACGGTGGCTTTGATGCTGGCGGCCGCCTCGCTCGGCGCGATATGGTCGTCCTGTTCTCCGGATTTCGGCGAGCAGGGCGTTCTCGACCGCTTCGGGCAGATCGAGCCCAAGCTCTTTATCGCCGTGGATGGCTACTGGTATAATGGTAAAAAGCAGGATGTCGCCGAAAAGGTGAAGGCGGTCTCGGCTAAACTTGGGTCGCCGCTGGTGGTCGTGACCTACGCCGGTGACGCCGAGGCGCTTGCGGCGGCCGTTCCCGGTGCCAGTACGCTCGCCAATCTGGTCGCGCCTTACGAGGCGAAGGCTATCGAATTCGTGCCGCTGCCGTTCTCGCATCCGCTCTATATCCTGTTTTCCTCCGGCACGACCGGCGTGCCGAAATGCATCGTCCATTCCGCGGGCGGAACGCTGCTGCAGCACCTCAAGGAACATCGCTTCCATTGCGGTCTGCAGGAAGCTGAGAAGCTTTTCTATTTCACCACCTGCGGCTGGATGATGTGGAACTGGCTGGTTTCCGGCCTCGCATCCGGCGCCACGCTCTGCCTCTATGACGGTTCACCCTTCCATCCGGACGGCAATATCCTGTTCAATTATGCCGAGGAGGAGCGGTTCGCGATCTTCGGGACCTCGGCGAAGTTCATCGACGCGGTCCGCAAGGGTGGGCTGACGCCGAAGACGACGCACGACCTTTCCAGCCTGCGCCTCATCACCTCGACCGGTTCGCCGCTGTCGCCGGAAGGCTTCACCTTCGTCTACGAGGGCATCAAGGCAGACGTCCATCTCGCCTCGATTTCCGGTGGAACGGATATCGTCTCCTGCTTCGTGCTCGGCAATCCCGTGAAGCCGGTCTGGCGTGGAGAAATCCAGGGGCCGGGCCTCGGCCTTGCCGTCGATGTCTGGGATGACGAGGGCCATCCCGTGCGCGAAGAGAAGGGCGAGCTGGTCTGCACTAAGGCCTTCCCGTCGATGCCGGTGATGTTCTGGAACGACCCGGACGGCGCGAAATACCGCGCCGCTTACTTCGAGCGTTTTGACAACATCTGGTGCCACGGCGACTTTGCTGAATGGACCGCTCATGGTGGCCTGATCATTCACGGCCGTTCGGATGCGACGCTCAATCCGGGCGGGGTGCGTATCGGCACGGCCGAGATCTACAATCAGGTCGAGCAGATGGAAGAAGTGCTGGAAGCGCTTTGCATCGGGCAGGAATGGGATGACGACGTGCGCGTGGTGCTCTTCGTCCGCCTCGCTGCCGGACGGAGTCTCGATGATGCACTGGAAAAGGCGATCAAGACGCGCATCCGTGTCGGGGCATCGCCCCGGCATGTGCCGGCAAAGGTGATCGTCGTCGCGGATATCCCGCGCACCAAATCCGGCAAGATCGTCGAACTGGCCGTGCGCGAGGTGGTGCATGGCCGGCCCGTGAAGAACAAGGAAGCGCTTGCCAATCCGGAAGCGCTGGAACTGTTTGCCGGCCTCGCCGATCTGCAGTCCTAGGTTGTTTTCCAGAGGGGAGGCGATGCGCCCCTCCCCATTTTTCGGGATGACGCCCAGCGGCCATGGTAACGACTTGTTAATTGCCGTTTGTCATACCTAAGGGCAACTTGGGTGCACACGATGAGCGTGTGATGGCGAACCTCCGGTTCCGATAAGACATGATGTTGTGATCGACTCGACTCCAGTTGAACAGCATATCTTCAGGGCGGCATTAGCCGCCCTTTTTTCTTGCCCGGATTGTCTGGGGATGGCTGTCAGTGCTGTTTGTTGAGCGAGCGCGAGACCATGATGACCGGTATCAGGCCGGCAACAATGATGATGATCGCCGCAACCGAGGAGTCCTGCACCTTCGAGCGCGAGGCATCCTCGTAGACGAGGGTCGCGAGCGTATTGAAGTTGAAGGGACGCAGCAGGATCGTTGCCGACAATTCCTTCAATGACTCGATGAAGACCAGCAGCGCCGCGGTCAGCACCGCCGGCCGCATGTTCGGCAGCAATACCTCGCGGAAGGTCTGGAAACCGTTTCTCCCAAGCGTGCGCGAAGCCATGTCGAGATGGGGTGAGAGCTTCTGGAAACCGGCATCGATGTTGCCTTCGGCCATGGTGAGGAAGCGCACGGTGGCGGCATAGACGATGGCAAAGCCCGTACCGGTGAGAAGAAGCCCGGTCGAAATCCCGAAATTCGAACGCATCGCACCGTCGACCAGATTATCAAGTCTCGCCAAGGGCATGAGCACGCCGATACCGAGCACCGTGCCCGGAATGCCGTAGCCGAGCGAGGCCACACGGCTTGCGACCGTGGTTGCGGGCGAGCGATGCGCGCGGGCGGCATAAGCGAGCACGAAGGCGAGGAGGACGGTCGCGATCGCGGCGGAGGACGAGATCATTACCGAATGGCCGAGCGCCTTCAGGAGGCGTGGCTGCGCAAAGTTCTCCAGCCGGCGCAGGGCAAAGCCCGCAAGCACGGCGAAAGGAATGGCAAAGCCCACCAGAACAGGCAGAAGGCAGAAGAGGGTCGCCCCCCATTTACGGAAACCCTTCAGCTTCAGCCGCACCGCATCGGAAACGACGGAGGTCGTCTTGTGAGTGGAAAAACGCTGCTGGCGTCGCGCCCAGCGTTCGAGCGCCAAGAGGCCGACCACGAAGACCAGCATGATGCAGGCGATCTGCGCCGCACCCGAAAGGCTGCCGCGATTGAGCCAGGTATCGTAGATCGAGAAGGTCAGTGTGTTGACGCCGAGATACTCGACTGCACCGATGTCGTTCAGCGTTTCCATCATCACCAGCGTCAGTCCGACCATGATCGCAGGTCGTGCCATCGGGATCTGAACCTTCGCGAACACCCGGAACGGGCTGGCACCAAGAGTGCGGGCGACGTCGGCTGCCGTGCGCCCCTGCATCATGAACATCGAGCGGCAGGAAAGGTACACGTAAGGGTAGAGTACTGCGGACATCACCAGAACGCCGCCGCCGAGCGAGCGGATGTCAGGAAAGCTGTAGTCCCGGGCGGAATGAAAGCCGAAAAGCGCGCGGTAGGCGCTTTGAACGGGGCCGGTGAAATCGAGGAATTCGCCGAAGGCATAGGCCGCGAGATAGGACGGCATGGCCAGCGGCAGCACGAGGGCGGAGGAAAGGACACGGCGAAACGGAAATTCGCAGGTCGCCACCAGCCATGCGCTGACGATGCCGACGATGGCGGTCACGGCACCTGTCGCGGCGAGCAGCCAGAGTGTGCGCAGGCCTGCCCGCGGCACCACGTTCGTCAGCATGTGCCCCCAGTTGCCGCCATCTCCTGTAAATCCGATCACGAATATGGCGACGATCGGCATCGCCACCAGCATCGAGATGACGATCGCTGCGAGCGCGATGACGCTCTGCCTCCTCTGCACGGGAGAGATTTCAGCATGCGGTATTGCGGGCGCATCCGTGGACAAGTCGGGCGTCTCCGGTCTGGTTGCAATTGTAGGACGGCGGGAAGGCGAAGTCCTTGATCGATGGTCTATCGGAAACCGGACCCGAAGGAAACCTGTCCTCAACAGGAGGCGGCCTTATCAAAGGGGCCCTCGCCATCAAGGCGCCTGAGAGGAGTCGATAGCCTTGTCTTGTTCGAAAAACATATATATGCATCATGCATATTTATAACGTTTGGTGGGTGAGTGAGAGCTGGCCACATGGATGAGATGGCTTGGGTCGCCGAAACTGCTGTTGCAAGCATGGCGCAGAATTTTGATCCGGACGGACGCATCGTGTTCGATGACGGGCCGTTTTCCGGTTTCATCGAGCGTATTCCGGTACGGTCGGGCATTGCACTCTATCGTGTCGAAGGCGTGTCGTCCCATGCATGGAGGCTCACCGCACAGGGGGATGCGCCCGCCGGCAATCTCGTATTCGGCGCTATGCTGGATGGCGCCGGCGCGATCGAGGCTAAGGGTAATGCGCGGCAGAACTGGAAGTGCGGCGGTCGCTCTTTCGTGCTCAGTCTCGCCGAGCGCGAGATCACCTATCATATCGAGGCGGGCAAGCAGTGGCGGGCTGTGACCTTGTTGCTGGAGCCGGCAGCACTGGATGCCCTGGCGGAACAGAACGGACTGCCGCCATTGGTGCGGGCCGCGCTGGACGATGGACAATTGCCCATCCTGCACATGTTCGAACTCAACCGCGCCGTGATGCGCGCCGCCCATGACCTTTTGCAGCCGCCATACCGGGGCAACATGGCCATGCTCTGGCGGGAGAGCAAGGTGCTGGAATTGCTGACCCACCAGTTCGACCACCTCGCCGAAAGCCCCGCTTCACCGCCGCCCATCACGCCGCGCGACCTTGCCCGCGTGCGGGAGGCGCATGACCTTCTGATGGCGGATCTTCGCACCCCGCCGAGTCTTGACGAGCTTGCTGCGCTGGTGCGGCTTGCTCCCCGCCGGCTCAATCAGGGTTTCCGTCATGTCTACGGCATGACGGTTTTCGAGGCGCTTCTGGATGCCCGCATGAAGACAGCCCACAAGATGATCTGCGAGAAGCGGGATATCCCGCTCAAGCATCTGGCATGGATGGTGGGCTACAATCAGCTGTCGAATTTCATCAGTGCCTATCGCCGTCGCTTCGGCGTTCCGCCGGGCCAGCATCGCCGGGAAAGCGAAGCGGGCTGAGGCTCCAAGTATAGTGCAGAACAGTTTCGAGCCGTCCCTGTATCGCAGGGGCGGTTTAGCCGTTTCGCATGTATTTTTACCATCCGGACAAAAAGTTATGCGCCGCTGCAATTGGTTATGCGCGCGTGTCCGTCGCGTTGATCATCTCCGTTGCCTGCGGGCAATAGGACGCAAGGCCGAAAGGTCATCACAAAGCGTTGGGAGACTGGAGCATGACGTTGAAGCGGACAACCGAAAAGGGACATGGTGGGGCAAGGAAGTTCCGGCTCGCGCTGATCGCCCTCATGGGGTCGACAGCATTGATGACGCCATCGCCTGTTCATGCCGAGTTTCGTAATCTTGGAGACGCGACGCCGGATACGCTCTGGTATCAGGCCAATGGTGTGAGCGGGAACGGAAGGTTCGTCGTCGGTGAAGGCTTCGATACAGATAACGAAGATAACCAATACAGCTTCCTCTACGACATGAGCACCGGCACGACCTACAACATCGGCCAAATGGTGCCGTCCGCTCCAACGATCGTCTTCGATGTCTCGAACGCCGGCGCGGTCGTCGGCGCCGCCAATATGGCTGACTCGACCATCCGAAACGCATTTCGCTGGACGCTGGATGGGGGCTTTGAGAATCTCGGCTCCTTTGATGGTGTGAGTACCGCGGTAGACTCCATTGCCACCGCGATCTCCGATGACGGAAGGCGCGTTGCAGGATATTCCTACAGCAGTGACAGTCCCTGGCTGCCTCGCGCCTTCGTATGGGTGGAGGGCGCGACCACGGGTGTCATCGATAACCGACAGATGCATGTGCTTGCCTCGCTGACGCCGACGGGGCGTTCCATGGCCGAGGCGATTAGCGGGGATGGCCTCTTCGCGGCCGGAATGAGCAATGTCGCGAGCGGCAACTACCACGCTGTTCGCTGGGACATGCGAAACATCACCTCGAACTACATTTCGGCGGTACAGGATCTTGGAACGCTGGGCGGCAGCGAATCGATGGCCAATGGCATCAGTCGCGATGGTCGCGTCGTCATCGGTTGGTCCGGGCATGCGGGACCTTACGGCATTCATGCTTTCCGGTGGGAAGAGGGCGGCACGCGTGGCGGCGTGGCAAATCCCCAGATGGAGGATCTCGGAACCCTCGGCGGCGAATCCAGCGAAGCCCTTGCCGTGAATGCCGATGGCAGCATCGTCGTGGGAAGGTCTGACGACGACGATACCTATGACGACCGTGCCTTCCGCTGGACGCGTGAGACCGGCATGATCAAGGTTTCCGATTGGCTGGCGCAGAGCGGAGTCGATATCGGTGACGTGGTGCTGAAATCGGCAACGGGCGTGTCGGACGACGGCGGTGTCATCGTCGGTCGCATGGAGGATCCGGAAAGCGAGGGCGGCGAAACCGCCTTCATCGCCCGGGTAGCGGTGCCGGATCCCGATCCTGATCCCGGCCACAATCCCGGTCCCACGCCGCCGCCCGGCATCATGAACGTCAGCGAATACAACCGGACCCTCTACGACGCGGGCTATGCCGGCTGGGCCGGGCGCATGGTCGCCAATGTGCCGCTGACCGGCGCCCATCACCGGCCGATGATGAACTATCCGACGCAGGCGAACGGTGTCTGCGGCTGGACGAACGGCGACATCGCCCATTACGACGATGGCCGCAACACCGGCGTCTCCCTGGCGGAAGCTGGCCTTTGTGGCGATTTGCTCGACGGAACCATGCGCATTGGGCTCGGCGGTGGCGTGCTGCATTCGCAGCAGGATCTGATGAACAATGGCGATGCCGATCTCGATGGGCAGTACGCTATCGGCGAGTTGAACTGGCATCCGGAAGGCGTGCCTGTCCTTTTCTCGGCAACGGGCCTTTACGGCGGCTGGGATGCCGATATTCACCGCGGCTATTCCAACGGCGCGGCCATGGCCTATTCGGATGGCGATACCGACATGCGCAGCGGGATCCTGCGTTTGCGCGCCGACTGGCAGAATGCGTTCAGCCTCGGTTCCACCGGCTTCTCGCCCTACCTCGCCTATACCTGGGGCAGGACAACGGTCGATGCCTATACCGAAACGGGTGGTCCTTTCCCAAGCCGCTTCGACGAGCAGGTCGTCACCACCAGCGAGATCCGCCTTGGCCTTGCCTCCAGCACTGAACTGACATCGGCGATCACCCTCAGGGGCTCGATGGAACTGGTGCATGCGACGGGCGATGCATCCCGGGCGAAGGGCCAGGTCGTGGGTCTCTACGGTTTCGACCTCGGCGGGGGCACCTTTGCTGAAACATGGGTTCGTGCCGGCGCGGATATCGACCTGAGGGTAACCGAAAACGCTGTGATTTCGCTGTCGGGCCATGCGGCGACGGAAGGCCTGGATGCGCAGATTTCGGGGGCTGCCCGCTTCCAGGTCCTGTTCTGATCCCCGCCCCGGGCGGGCGGGGCCTGCTTCCCTTGGCGCTTCCGGCCCGAAGCTGTCGTTTCGATTTCTGCAGAATCCTGTCTCATGAAGGAGGAAAGACATGCCTGCATTCATTCTTGCCATGCTGCTGCGATGCCTCGAATTTCGCAACACGCGCCGGTCGCGTATCCGGAGGCGGCCTTGAGAAGGTGCGTCGTCGTTCTTCTCCTGTCCTGCGTCGCCGGATGCAACCAGACGCAATCCGCCGGCGGCGATCCGGCGGCGATCAAGCCAGCGACCGTCAGTCAGCCCGCTGCCAAACAGGCTAAGTCCAAGCCGGCGGAAATGCCGCCCGCTTCAAAACAGATGGCGCATGCAGCCAACCCCGCAATGGGGCGCGAGGCCGATTGCGAGGCTGCGCTGAAACGCGAGATGAATTCCGCGATGGCGGGCAACATGCTCGGCATGGCTGGCGGGTTCGTCGGTTTCGGCGGGCGCGGCGGCGCCCTCGCTTCCCAGGTCGCATCCACGGCGGGCGGCATGATCGCTCAGAACCAACAGGCGAAGGCGCGAGAGGCGTTGGAACGGGATTGCTACGGACCTTCCGCGGCTGCCGATGCGGAGACATGGTGACCCGGCAAGCCGGAACATATTGCAACAGTTTCAAGCCGTCTGCGGAGGTGGTGGGGATAAGATAGCGGCGTAACCCACACTAATCACCCCGTAACGACGGCAAGAGTGGAGCGGCGGGCGCGAGCTTCCTCCCGGCTCAGGCGGTGCCCGCCGCTCCACATCCTTTCTGCGGAAAATCGGAGATCGCTGGCGGCGTATCCCCGCTCGCAGAACGCTGCGCATCGGGGAAAGGCGTTTCTCAATCGGCGAGAACCCGAGGCGAGGGGAAGGTTATCTCGACCAGGGTGCCCTCGTTCGGGGCCGAGGAAATCGAGAAATTCGCCCTGTTGGCGTCGACCATCGCCTTGGTGAGCGGCAGGCCGAGGCCGGTGCCATCGCCGCGATTGCGCGCGCCGGCCGAAACCTGCCGGAAGGGCTTCATCGCCTGTTCGAGTTCCGAGCGGGTCATGCCGATGCCGGTATCGCGAATACGAAGCGCAACGCTGCCGTTTGCCTCATAGGCCGTCGACACGATGATCTGTCCCCCGGACGGGGTGAAGCGGATGGCATTCGCGAGAATGTTGAGCACGATCTGCTTGATCGAACGCAGGTCGGCGACGACGTTCGGAACCGATTGCGACAGCGCCGTGCGGATGATCACCCGCTGGCTGTTGGCCTGCGGTTGGACGATCGCAACCGCCGCCGAAACCGTCTCGTTGAGGCCGACGGCGGTGAAGTCGAGATCCATCTCGCCCGCCTCGATCTTGGAGATGTCGAGGAGGTCGTTGACGATATCCAGCACATGGCGGCCGGAGCGGACGATGTCGTTGGCATATTCATTGTAGCGCGGATGGCCGACAGGTCCGAAATGCTCGTTGGCCATCATGTCGGCAAAGCCGATGATCGCGTTGAGCGGGGTGCGGATTTCGTGGCTGACGCGGGCCAGGAAGTCGGTCTTGTGGGCGCTCGCCGTCTCGGCGGCGCGCTTCGCGCTGCGCAGGTCTTCTTCCGTCCGCTTCCACTGGGTGATGTCGCGGATCACGGCGCAAAAGCCATTCGAACTCGTCAGGCGGCCGATGGTCATGAACAGCGGCAGGAAACCGCCCGATGCCTCGCGCCCGATGACCTCGCGACCATCGTTCAGCACGCTTGCCACGCCATGACCAGAAAGACCGCCGAGATAGTCGAGGATCGACTTCTGGCTCTCATGGGCAAAGAGCATGACGAAGGGTTTGCCGCGGGTCTCTTCCTCGTCGAAATTGAAGAGGGCGCTTGCCGCCCGGTTCATCGAGCGGATGACGCCGTCGGCGTCGATAATGACGACACCGTCTGTCGCGGTTTCAAGGATCGAGCGGAGTTCATCCACTTCGACCTGCAGGTGGGCGAGATGTTCGGCCGCCGCCTGCTGGGCTTGCGGTTCTTCGACGGTGGCCGTTTCGGCCAGCGCCCGGTTGCTTCCTCCAGAGACCGGCACCAGAGCCAGCATCAACGCGGAAGCGTCATCGAACTTCACGGACTGCAAGCGCGCGGTCACCGGAACGAGCGTATCGTCGGCCCGCACCACCACGATCTGGCCGGCCTCGGAGCCGGCCTGATCAAGGTCCTGCCGCTGGATCAGCGCGTCAATACCACCGGTTTCCTGCAATTCATCGAGCGAGGCGTAGCCGGTGAGGGCCAGAAACTCCGGATTGGCATGGATCAGCCGGTCGCCGACATGCACGAGCAGCGCCACCGGCATCAGGTCAATGATCTCGGCCGTCAGGCTGTTGTCGCGCTTCAGGCGAATGACCGAGGCTTCAGCTGAAACCGGTTGCGGCGCATTGGCCGTGGTCTCGGCCACGCGTGCAGAGACCACGGGCTCCGTTGCGGGTGTCGGCTGCATGCCAGCGGCCGACGAATTGCCTTCGGACGATTTGGTCTGTTTCTCGGCCCCAGCGATCCCCGTCTCGCCAGGAGGAGTGACGGGGCCCTCATCCCTGCGAAGCCTGAGCCCGAGCGGATCGAGCTTGCGGGCGATCTCTTCGAAGGCGGCCTTTTCACCAACCGTCAGGCCGTCGCGTTCGCGCATACGGCGTTCCTCGAGCTGGACCACCTTGTCGGAATGGCGCCGGCTCGGCGTTTCCGCAATCTGCAGCGCCGGCGGTTCATAAGCGGGCGTTCGGAAGACGGGGACTTCCTGAGCAGGAGCCTCGTGAGATGCTCCGGCGGTTTCCTCGACTGGCTCGGCGGAAACGTCTACGGACACGGGCGCGGTCGGTTCCGTTTCAAACGCCGTAGTTTCCGAAGCGGCCTCCTCGGGGATGGATATGGCCAGCTCGCCCTCCTGAGAGGCGCTCTCGGTTTCATGCGATACGTTTTCCGTCTCACGGTCTTCGGCATGCTCCAACGAGCTGTCTTCGTTGGCCGGCGCGGCGTCAATTTCGCCTGATGCCTCTGCCTCTGTTTCGACCGTATGGCCCGGCTCGAAGAAGGTCAGGCCGGTATGGTTCGGATCTTCGATCGCATCGGCAAAACGTACGATGCCGAAACCGCGAAAACCGTCGAAATCGCGGCTTCGGGTATAGGTCGGAAGGGCGGCCAGATCGACAGGCACCATAAGCGGCGTACCCTCGATCGGCCAGTGGATCGTCTTGCCGGACCAGGTGTCGCGCTTCTTCAGGAGTTCGGCGATCTTGCCGTCCGGATCGAGATTGAAGAGGGCCGCGAGATCGGTGAAGGCAACGCCGTTGATGTCGGCAGCCCGCGGACCGACCGCTTGGGCAAACTCGTCCGATACGTCGCAGAAGCGGCCGTCGGCATCGATCTTCCAGACGAAACGCACGGCACGCCGCGATGGCGAGAAGATAAAGCCTGTCTTCGTCGGCGCGGAGATCGGCCCGGCTGTGGCAGGTTCCGCAGGCGTCACCTTGTCTTCGGATGTTGTGGAGACGAGCTGTTCGGCAGCCGGTTCCGGCTCTTCCACTTCAGGCGTTGCCATGTTCTCGGGCTCGACAGTCTCCACGAGGGATGCAGAAACGTCCTGCGCCTCGTCGACAGGCTGGCTGTCGTCGTTCTCCACCGGTACCTCGGCCTCGGCCTGGAATTCGCTGGAGGCGTCGACGGCCTCTTCTGCCAGTTCCTCGGCGCTTTCCTCTATTTCCTCGATGTCGCCGAGAGCTTCGACCACGTCGGCAAATCCGCCCGGAGATGGGCGGGCATCCGTGGACGGCTGGATTTCTTCCGCAACCGGTTCAGCCTCGGTCACGACCTCCGGCACAGCATCGCTGACGGGCAGGGGCGCTTCCGGTGTTTCGGCGGAGACTTCGGGTTCGGCTTCATCGACTTCGAAGCCATCGGTTGGATCCATGGTGCCGAGAATGGTCTCGACCACGAAAAGCAGATGAAGGGCCGGATCGTCGGAAAGCTTGCCGATTGCCGCCGGCAGATAGCCGCGTCCCGTAGGTGTCGGCCGCTTGATGAGGTGGTGGGCGTCGGCGCCGACGAGATTGACCAGCATGCGGGCCGTATGCGGCGTGACGCCGAGATCGGTGAAATTTGCAGATGCCGCGACCACCGCACCATCGCCGTCGAGCACGGCCATATGAGTATCCGGATCATCGAAGCCGGCAAGCATGTCGATGGCGCGCTCGGCTGTCGTCGCGGTCTTCGCTGCAAGCGGCACTGCCAGCAGCACGACCGGTTCCCCCTTGCGCAGTTCCACCATCTCGACCGAGGCAGAAACCGGGACGCGCTGAAAACCGGATCCAACGCGCATAAGCAGCGGCCTGATGTCGCCAATCTTCGAAAGCTGCCGGGCGACGCCCTCGATTTGCCGGAAAGTCACGTCGCTGCGGTTCGGGCCGTCCTCGATGAAGTCATAGATGGAGGCGTTGCCGAAAAAGCGTGCGCCGACGCCATTGGCCCATAAAACCTTGTCCAGCGCGGGCGCGAACACCACCAGAGCCTCGCCCCGGGCGAAGCGGGCGCGGACACTCTCGTGAACTGCGACGTCGATGAACGGATACTGAGCGGGCATCGTGGGACCTGTATTAGCAATTGCCGGCATGCACTGCAAATTAACAGATTTTTAATACCTATGCGCGGGTCCGCGGTCCAGCAAGCACTCCTGATTTCGGGGAACAAGGTTAATCGCGGCGTGTACGAATTGTTACGCGGAAAAATTGAATGCTGCAACGCACAATTATATTGCAACGCACAATTCAAAGTGTTATATAAGAATTATCAAATGCATTCGAGCCCGCAAACGGGCCTCACAACCGAGGATCACTCAAATGGCTGCTACCAATCCGAAGGACGTTTTTTCCTTTTCCACTTTCGACCCTTCCAAGTTTTCGGAAAGCTTCCGTGACTTCGCCGAAAAGGGCGCGGCCCAGTCGAAGGAAGCTTTCGCCAAGATGAAAGCGGCTACCGAGGAAGCGTCGAAGACTGTCGAGACCACCGTGCAGTCGGCCCAGGCTGGCTCCGTTGAACTCGGTCTCAAGGCCATCGACGCGCTGCGTACCAATGCTGACATGTCGCTTTCCCATATGGAAGCTCTGCTCGGCGTGAAGTCGGTCGCCGAACTTGTTGAGCTGCAGACCTCCTTCTTCCGCAAGCAGGCCGAAGTGACCATCGAGCAGGCCAAGGCGATGCAGGAAGCCGCCAAGAAGGTTGCCGAAACCGTTACCAAGCCGGGCAAGGAAGCCGTTGAGAAGGTCGTATCGAGCTTCAAGCCTGCCTGATCGGCCGGAATTCCGGTCCGAAAAACGCGAAGGGGTCGGGTCATGCCCGACCCCTTTTGCATTTGCTGCAGAAAGAGCTTGAAAAAGAAAGCGACTACCCGTATGTGACGCGTCATGACGTTCGGAACGTCGGATGTGCGGTTGTAGCTCAGTTGGTTAGAGCGCAGGTTTGTGGCACCTGAGGTCGGAGGTTCGAGACCCCCCAACCGTACCATTTTCTCCAAATCACTATGATTTACCCGATGCCGGATTATGTCCGTCCTGCCGTTTAAAGCCGTCGGAATTCTTTCAAAAATATCTCTCAAATACCTCTTGCACCTCTAGTGACTAGAGGTCCTAGAACGTCCCTCGTAGGAATGAGGTACGATGATGAGCGATGCAAAACAGACCCGTTTCAGGGTGGAAGGCATGGATTGCGCCTCCTGCGCTTCCAAGATCGATACGGCCGTGCGCCGCATGCCGGGTGTCTCCGATGTCTCCGTCTCGGTGACGCGGGCGACGATGACGGTCAGCCATGACGCGACCAGCGATATCGAGGCCATCGGCCGGAAGGTGAAGGGGCTGGGTTATCTCGCAACGCCGCTTCCCGCTGTGGAAGAAAAGCCCGTCGAACATGAACATGGCCCGTCCTGCTCGCACGATCCCGACCACGCTCATGGTGAGGGTCACGATCATTCCGGCCATGCTTGCAGCGGACACGATCATGGGCATCATCATGACCACGGCCATGATGGACATGACCATGACCACGGAAAAACCGGCGACCATGGACATGACCACGCGGCCGCCGCTGCCCCGGCTGCAGGCGGCATTGAAGGCCTGCACGGACACGATCATGGCCCGTCCGATGGTCCATGGTGGCGGAGCAAGAAGGGTCGACTGACGATCTTCGCCGGCCTTGCGCTGGTCGCGGCCTATGCGGTCGGCCTGATCTTTCCTGAAGTCGAGACCTATGCCTTCATCGTGGCGATGCTGGTCGGTCTGGTACCCATTGCCCGGCGCGCCGTGATGGCGGCGCTTGCCGGAACGCCGTGCTCCATCGAGATGCTGATGACCATCGCCGCCGTCGGCGCGTTGATCATCAATGCCACCGAGGAAGCGGCCGCTGTTGTCTTCCTCTTTCTCGTCGGAGAGTTGCTGGAAGGCGTTGCCGCCGGCAAGGCGCGCGCCAGCATCAACGCGCTCACCGAACTGGTGCCGAAGACCGCGCTGCTGGAAGAAAACGGCAAGACCCGCGAAGTCCCCGCCGAATCGCTTGGCGTAGGCTCGGTCATTCTCGTTCGCCCCGGCGACCGCATTTCCGCCGATGGCGTGATCGTATCGGGCGAAAGCGCAATCGATGAAGCCCCGGTAACGGGCGAAAGCACGCCGGTGCGCAAGGGGCTCGACGACAGCGTTTTCGCCGGCACGGTCAATGGCGATGCGGCGCTGAGGGTCCGCGTGACCGCGGCAGCTGCAGATAACACCATCGCCCGCGTGGTCAAGCTGGTCGAGGAAGCCCAGGAATCGAAGGCCCCGACCGAACGCTTCATCGATCGCTTCTCGCGCTACTACACCCCGGGTGTCGTGGTGGTCGCGGCGCTGGTCGCCATCCTGCCGCCGCTCGTTGCCGGTGCCGACTGGGGCGAATGGATCTACAAGGGGCTTGCCATCCTGCTGATCGGCTGCCCCTGCGCGTTGGTGATTTCCACGCCCGCCGCCATCGCTGCATCGCTTTCCTCCGGTGCTCGTCGCGGTTTGCTGATGAAGGGCGGCGCGGTTCTGGAAGGTCTCGGCCGGTTGACGGCCGTAGCACTGGACAAGACCGGCACGCTCACCGAGGGCAAGCCGAAGGTGACTGACGTCGTGCCGGTCGGCAGGTCCGCCGCCGAAGTCGTCCGGCTGGCTGCAGCACTTGAAGTAGGCTCCAGCCATCCTCTGGCGCTCGCCGTGCTGGAAAGGGCGACGGCTGATGGTGTCGATATTCCCCCGGCCTCGAATGCCAGGGCCCATGGCGGCAAGGGAGTTTCCGCAACCGTCGAAGGCGTCGAGATCTTCTTCGGTTCGCCGAAGGCTGCCGCTGAAATGGTGGCCATTCCGGAAGAGCAGTTGCGGGCGATCGCAGCCCTCAACGACGATGGCAAGACCGTCTCAGCGCTTGTCAACGGCGGCGAACTCGTCGGCCTCATCGCCATGCGCGACGAACCTCGGACGGATGCGGTCGAGGGGCTTAAGGCACTCTCGGATGCAGGTATCCGGACCATCATGCTGACCGGAGACAACCGGCGCACGGCGGAGGCCATCGGTGCCGAACTCGGGATTGAGGTTCGCGCCGAACTGATGCCCGAGGACAAGCAGCGCATCGTCGGAGAGCTACAGAGGGAAGGCCTTGTGGTCGGTAAGGTCGGCGACGGCATCAACGACGCGCCGGCGCTCGCCGCAGCCAATGTCGGCATTGCTATGGGTGGCGGCACCGATGTCGCACTCGAGACCGCCGATGCGGCGATCCTGCACGGCCGTGTCGGCGACGTCGCGAAGATGGTGGAGCTGTCGAAGCGGACTATGCGCAATATCGTCCAGAACATCACCATCTCGCTCGGTCTGAAGGTCGTCTTTCTCGTGACGACGATCCTCGGTATAACGGGATTGTGGCCGGCGATCCTGGCCGATACCGGGGCGACGGTGCTGGTGACGATGAACGCTTTGCGTCTGTTGCGACCCGTCCGGTAGGGTCGGAAGCGTCTCGCGAATAGTTTCGGGGCCGATCTGACGTATATGTGATCGGCTCCGGCCATGCTTATGATTGCAGGGACTTGCGGATGTTGCCGTGGCGGGTTTTAGATCCTGCTCACGCAGGTGGGGCGGGGCTGCGTAGCTGGTTAACGGGCAATTAATCCAACTGTACGACCCTGTCCGGAGTGACATCCGTATCGCGGTCGTCCGATATTCGATCGGTCCGATGCCGCAAACGGCTTTCATTGGATAGTGATGATGTTATCGACTGCCTCATTTCGTCTTCCGGCCGCAACCCTGAAAAGGGTCGTTGCAAGATCGGTTATCGCCGCAGCGGTCGCGGTGCTTCTATCGGGTTGCGTGGCCGATGGTCTCGACGATCTGTCGAAGTCGGCACCCCAGCTTTCGAGCAAGACGATTGCCGAAATGAAGAAGAAAAAGATGTCGCCGGCGAGCCCCGTTCTGGTGCGCATCTTCAAGCAGGAAAGCGAGCTGGAAGTCTGGAAGGTCGATGCCAGCGGCCAGTATGCCTTGTTCAAGACCTATCCGATGTGCCGCTGGTCGGGAAAACTCGGTCCTAAAATGACCAATGGCGACCGTCAGGCGCCGGAGGGTTTCTACCATGTCTCCGCCGGCATGCTGAACCCGAACTCCCAGTATTACGCATCCTTCAACCTCGGCTATCCCAACCGGCTTGAATCGGCGCTCGGCTATACCGGCGATGCGCTGATGGTGCACGGTGCATGTTCTTCCTCCGGCTGCTATGCAATGACCGATCAGGGCGTGGGCGAGATCTACGCCATCGTACAGAAGGCGCTGGCCGGCGGGCAGGAGCGTTTCCAGGTTCAGGCCTATCCCTTCCGCATGACCGCCGACAACATGGCGCTCCACAAGGACGATCCCAACCTGCCGTTCTGGCGGACATTGAAGCAGGGCTATGACGCCTTCGAATTTACGCGTCGCCAGCCCAAGGTTTCCGTCTGCGGTCGTCGCTATGTCTTCAATACGGAATTCGAAGGTGGCGAGCCGACCGATCCGCTGGCGGCCTGCCCGCCGGCGATGTCCACGGCCGATCCGAACCTGATGGCGAAGCTCGACGCGGAGAACAAAAAGGTCGAAATCGCCATGTCTTCGGTGAAATCGTCTGCCGTCTTCGCCTATGTGGATGGCGGCATGCATCCGAGCTTTCGCGCGCTTCTGAAGAAGAACGGCGCAAACAAGATGGCGGCCAGCATTTCGGGCATCAAATATCCGGTGAGCCGGCCTGATGCGGCGCTGGCCGACCCTTATGCCGGCCCCTCGATCTGGAAGCCGGCGGCAAAACCTGAGGACTCGACCTCCGACCGTTGATCAGCTCAGGCCGAACTTGCCTGATGCGGCCCGGTCGAGATCGTCCACCTGACCCAGCATCCAGTTGCAGAAGTCGAGACTTGCCGGCTTCTTCATGCGTCCCTCGGGCAGCACGAGGAAATACGCGTTGTCGGTCTTCATGGGACGGTCGATGATGATCCTGAGCCGTCCGTCGGCAAGCTCCTGCTCGATCAGGTAGCGCGGTACGAGCGCATAGCCGAGGCCCGCGACGGCTGCTTCGATAATCATCGCAAACTGGTCGAAACGATTGCCGCGATAGGGGCTTTCCAGTTCGATGTCGTTGGCAAGCGACCATTCAGCCCAGAGTTTCGGGCGGGTGGCAAGGTGCAGCAGCGGCCGGTGGCGAAGGTGCCTGAGGTCTTCGTCTCCGATTCCGTCGAGCATGGCGGGGCTCGCCACCGGAACGATCCATTCGCTGCACAGGAAATGGCAGGTGGCCCGCGCCCACACCGGCTGGCCGTAATGGATGGCAATGTCGAAATCCTCTTCCTCGAAATCGAAGGGAGAGGAACGGGATTCGATGTTCAAGCTCTTGCCGGGATAGCGCGTTGCAAAATCCGAGAGCCGGGGAATGAGCCAGCGGCTGCCGAAGGTCGGAAGCGTCGCGATGGAAAGCTGATGCTCCGATTGCGCCGACGCCATGGCTCTCAGCATCATCTCCTCGGTCTGCTGCAGGATCTTGCGCACCTGCGGCAGCAGGCGCTGGCCGTCGCTGGAAAGCACCACGCGCTGGCGCACCCGGTCAAACAGCAGAAGCCCAAGCTGTGTTTCGAGATCCTTGACCTGGCGGCTCACCGCGCTCTGGGTCAGGTTCAGCTCATTGGCGGCCTGGGTCACGCTGCCATGGCGGGCAACGCATTCGAAGGCCTGCAGCGTAGTGGCGTCAGGAATGGTACGGCGGCTCAGAGTCATTCGGTTTTCGCATCAAGTCATTGACATTCGTCAGCATCATTTGGAATTCCGTGAGGGTATAAGGCATTTTACGAATGATCCAGCCGTATTTCGTGGAGCAGCCCAGATGACCCAGTCCGCTTTCGTATCGAGCGATGAAATCCGCTCGATGTTTTCCGCCGCCATGTCCGCCATGTACCGTAACGAGGTGCCGGCCTATGGCACGCTGATGGAGCTGGTGGCCAAGGTCAACGAGGAGACGCTCGCCGCCGATCCGAAGCTGAGGGAACGTCTCGAGGAGACTGACTCTCTCGACCGCATTTCCGAGGAACGCCATGGTGCGATCCGTCTCGGCACGCCGGCGGAACTCGCCATGATGCGCCGCGTCTTCGCCGTCATGGGCATGTATCCGGTCGGCTATTACGACCTGTCGACGGCCGGCGTCCCTGTCCATTCGACTGCGTTTCGCCCGGTCGGCGATGCGAGCCTGAAGAAGAACCCCTTCCGCGTCTTCACTTCGCTTCTGCGGCTCGACCTGATCGCTGACGAAAAGCTTCGTGCCGAGGCAGAAGCGACGCTTGCCACCCGGCAGATCTTCACGCCCGGCGCAGTCGAACTTACGGAAAAGGCCGAAAAGCAGGGTGGGCTGACCCAGGCCGATGCCGAGCGTTTCGTTTCGGAAGCGCTCGAAACCTTCCGCTGGCACGACAAGGCGCGCGTCAGCGCCGAAATGTATGACCGGCTGCACGCCGCCCATCGCCTGATTGCCGACGTCGTGTCCTTCAAGGGGCCGCACATCAACCACCTGACCCCGCGCACGCTCGATATCGATCTCGTGCAGGCCCGCATGCCGGAATACGGCATCGCGCCGAAGGCTGTCGTCGAGGGACCGCCGACCCGCAAATGCGCGATCCTGCTGCGCCAGACCTCGTTCAAGGCTCTCAACGAAGCGGTTCTGTTCGAAGGCGAGGGCGGCGAGTGGAAGGAAGGCTCGCACACCGCCCGCTTCGGCGAGATCGAACAGCGCGGCATTGCGCTGACCCCGAAGGGCCGTGCGCTCTACGACGATCTGCTGAGCGCTTCCCGCAAGATCGTCCGCCCGGCTGCCGATGGCTCGAACGCCGCCGAATACGAAAAGGCGCTTGCCGAAGCCTTCGTGCCGTTCCCGGATACCTGGGAAGAGATCCGCGTCGAAGGTCTTGGCTATTTCGCCTATTCGCTGACGGAAAAGGGCCGCAAGACCAGGGCGGATGCATCCGCAACCCTCGACTGCCTGATTGCGGACGGTCTCGTGCAGTTCGACCCGATCGTCTACGAAGACTTCCTGCCGGTCAGCGCAGCCGGTATCTTCCAGTCAAATCTCGGTGACGACGCAACGCAGGACTTCGTGGCCAGCCCGAACCAGCAGCGTTTCGAAACCGATCTCGGCGCCAAGGTGCTGAACGAATTCGACCATTACGCGGGCATCGAGCAGGCATCGATCGACGATTGTCGCCGTCTGCTCTCGGCCCTGCAGGCAGCGGAGTAAAAGCAAGACGATGATCGACCGGGAGCATGTTTCGGCGCTTGAAAAGATCCTTGGCGAGAAGGGTGTCGTCAGCGATCCCGCCGCCATGGTGGCCTACCAGACCGGCGCGCGGTACGACGAGGGCGTCGCTGCTCTGGTGCTTCGACCGGCAAGCACGGAAGAGGTCTCTGCGGTCGTTGCTTATTGCGTGAAAAACGGCATCGCGCTGATCCCCCAGTCCGGCAATACCGGTCTCGTCTCCGGATCGACGCCGGATGGCTCGGGCACGCAGGTTGTTCTGAGCCTCGACCGGATGGTGCAGCGCTTCGATCTCGATCTCGACAACCGCTCGCTGGCGCTGGATGCCGGCTTCCGGCTTTCGGACGTCAACCAGCGGCTCGAGCAGCACGGCCTGTTCTTCCCGATCGATCTCGGAGCCGATCCGCGCATCGGCGGCATGCTTTCGACCAATACGGGCGGTTCCCGCTTCCTGAAATACGGTGATGTCAGGCGCAACACGCTCGGCGTGAAGGTTGTACTGGCCGACGAGGCCGGGACGGTTCTCGACCTCAACTGCGATCTGCGCAAGAACAACACCGGCGTCGACTGGAAGCAGGTGTTCATTGGCACCGCCGGCGCTTTCGGCGTCATCACCGAATGCGTGCTGAACCTCGAGGCGCTGCCGAAACAGGTCGCCACTGCCTATCTGGTGCCGGCAAGCGGCGCCCATGTCATGCCGCTGCTCCGGGCCATGGAACAGCGGCTCGGCGCCTATCTCTCGGCTTTCGAGGGCATGTCGAGGAATGCCGTCGCCGCGGCCCTCGATCATGTGCCGTCGCTGCGCAATCCATTTCAGGGCGGCGTCATCCCGGACTATGTGATCCTCTGCGAGATATCCCGCACCTGGGAGCCGCGTGAGGGCGAGCAGTCGCTGGACGCAGTTCTCGAAGCGGTTCTTGCGGAAATATGGGAAAGCGACGATGCGCCGCTGGCGGATGCCTTTGTCGGCCCGGCCCATGAAATGTGGGCGCTGCGCCATGCCCTCTCGGAAGGCGTCAAGCATTCCGGCAAGCTGATCGCCTTCGACCTGTCCTTCCGCCGTGGCGACATCATGGCCTTCTGCGACCGGATGAAGGCCGATATGCCCTCGGTTTTCCCGGAGGTGACGATCTGCGATTTCGGCCATATCGGCGATGGCGGCGTGCACTTCAATCTCGTCGTGCCGAAGGACAGTTCCGCCGCGACAGACAGGGATTTCGAGACGCGGTTGCGCGATTGGGTCTTCACCATCGCGGTTGGCGATTTCACCGGAAGCTTCAGCGCCGAACACGCCATCGGCCGCAAGAACCAGAGCTATTACGATCTCTATACGGACAGCAAGATCAAGGAGCTGGCGGCCGGGCTGAAAGCCCTGACATCGCCGGGTAGCCTCGGCACGGTTCGTTTCGGCTAGCACACATCATCAATTCACGTCGCAAGGGCGGCTATCAGGCAACGAGGACTGCGCAATGAGCATCAATACCAAGGTCGAGGAAGCTGCGTTCCAGCCGGCTTCGCGTATTTCGTCCATCGGCGTTTCTGAAATCGTCAAGCTCGGCGCGAAGGCGCAGGCGCTGAAGCGCGAGGGTCGCCCGGTCATCATCCTCGGTGCCGGCGAGCCGGACTTCGATACGCCCGATCATATCAAGGAAGCCGCCTGGAAGGCGCTGCAGGCAGGCCAGACCAAATATACCGCCCTTGATGGTACGCCGGAACTGAAGGCCGCGATCCGCGACAAGTTCAGCCGTGAGAACGGTGTCGACTACGCGCTGGACGAGATCACGGTCGCGACCGGCGCCAAGCAGATCCTCTTCAACGCGCTGATGGCGACGCTCAACCCCGGCGACGAAGTCGTCATCCCGACGCCTTACTGGACGTCCTATTCCGATATCGTGCAGATCGCCGAGGGCAAACCGGTGCTGATCGCCTGCGATGCCAAGGCCGGTTTCCGTCTGCAGGCCGAAGAGCTTGAGGCCGCGATCACGCCGAAGACCCGCTGGCTGATCCTGAACTCGCCGTCGAACCCGTCGGGCGCGGCCTATCGCGAGGAAGATTACCGGCCGCTCCTCGATGTCCTGCTGCGCCATCCGCATGTCTGGCTGCTGGTCGACGACATGTACGAGCACATCGTCTACGACGATTTCCGCTTTGTCACCCCGGCGGCCATCGAGCCGCGACTTAAGAACCGCATCCTCACCGTCAACGGTGTCTCGAAGGCCTATGCCATGACCGGCTGGCGCATCGGTTATGCCGGCGGTCCGCGCGATCTCATCAAGGCCATGGCCGTGGTGCAGAGCCAGGCGACGTCCTGCCCGTCCTCGGTCAGCCAGGCGGCGAGCGTTGCGGCGTTGAACGGCCCGCAGGATTTCTTGGCAGAGCGCAAGGCGAGCTTCCAGCGCCGCCGCGATCTCGTGGTCGCCGGCCTCAACGCCATCGAAGGGCTGGATTGCCGGGTGCCGGAAGGCGCCTTCTATACCTTCTCCGGCTGCGCCGGCGTTCTCGGCAAGACCACGCCGGGCGGCAAGCTGATCGCGACCGACGCCGATTTCTGCGCCTATCTCTTGGAAGACGCCAATGTTGCGGTGGTGCCGGGTTCCGCCTTCGGTCTCTCGCCCTTCTTCCGCATTTCCTATGCGAGCGCGGAAAGCGAACTCGTGGAGGCGCTGAAGCGTATTGCTGAGGCGTGCGCAAGATTGCGCTAACGCCGAACAAGGGCCTGCCGTTGCGGCAGGCCTCAGAGCGCCGGCGAAGCGAGTCTACCGGTTCCGGCGGTCACAAAGTCATCCTTCCGTCATGCCTGTGCTTGTCACGGGCATCCAGCGACCCGACGACCGTCGGGTCAAAAGACCCTTTCAGCCCAAAGACTTGGGCTGGCTGGATTCCCGTGACAGGCACAGGAATGACGAGGTGGAACGCGCCGCGTGCCCGTCATGCGCTGTAGAGGCAAGTACCCAAGTGGCCTCAAGCTCCGCTGGTGCGGAATTGTGCCGCCTACTTGAACAGGAAATACACCCCGCAAACGGCGATCACGCCGCCGAGCGCGCGCACCAGATTGCCGTTCCATATGCCTTTCAGACCATAGCCTACGCCGATGCCGAGGATATGGATGGCGCCGGTCGAAACCACGAAGCCCACAGTGAAGGCTGCGGGATCGGCGGCCCGGAGGGTCGCTTGGCCGTGCGGGTAGCCATGGAAGAGGGCGAACAGGGCAACGATTACCAGGGCTGCCCATTCGGGTGCACGCCATCCGGCGGCGATGACGCCGCCGAGCACCATTAGTGAAACGGCGATGGCGATCCTGATCGTTTCATCCGGGATCAGGCCGAACATGCCGAAGATACCGCCGATGCACATGATGAGCGGAAAGGTTGCGGGCAGCGTCCACACCGAGCGACCGCCCATCTGCGCGCCCCAGAGACCGACGGCCAGCATGGCGAGGAAGTGATCGAAACCCGCAAGCGGATGACCGAAACCGCTGCCGAAACCGCCCATGGGACCGCCAAGATCGTGTGCAGCAGCTATCGAAGGAAGAGCGATTGCGACGAGCGATGCAAAGCCACCCGTGCGGACCGCGGACGCAAGAATTTGGGGCAAGGCCGGCCTGGGCGCGGACATACGACGGAGCGGCTGCAGAAAACGGGTCATGAAATTTCTCCGGAGGTGACGCGCGCAGCATAACCCGCCACGACTGCGACACAGATCCATCTACAATCATCGGCGATTCGGATATAGTTCGTTCGCGCCGCTGCCAGGTGCAAGTCTTGTGGGCAGTCATCGCGGCAAGAGTGCTGATCGATTGAGAGTGGCGAGCGATTTTGGAGATTTGACGATGCTGATTTCGAAGATGCCGCGAGCACTTGCTGTACCGGCCCTTCTCGGGCTTGCCGCTTCGCTCGTGCTTCCGGCTGTTGCCGAGGCTCATATCCTGCAGGGCGAGGCAGGTGGCTTTCTTCATGGCTTCGAGCATCCGCTATCCGGTGCCGACCACCTGCTCGCCATGTTCTGCGTCGGTCTCTGGGGCGCGCAGATGGGCGGGCGCTCCGTATGGAGCCTGCCGATTGCCTTTCCGCTGATCATGGTCATCGGCGGCATGATGGGCATTGCCGGAGTGCCGCTGCCGGCAGTGGAAAGCGGCATTGCGCTTTCTATCATCGTGCTGGGTGCGGCGATCGCCTTCGTCTGGCGTCCGCCGGAATGGCTGGCAGTGCTGGTGATCGGCGTCTTTGCGATCTTCCATGGCTATGCTCACGGCGCGGAATTGCCAACGGCCACCGATCCGGCCGATTATGCGATTGGCTTTGTCGTCGCAACCGGCCTTATCCACCTTCTCGGCATTTCCGTCGGTCTTGCCTTCCAGCGCTTTCGGGGTGGGGAACTCTCCCGCGCCGTGGGTGGCCTGATCGGTCTCGGCGGCGTCTATTTCCTCGTCGCCTGAGCCTGTGCCCATTGCGTCGCCATCCCGTGGTTCTCTCCCGCTCTGGCCGGGCCTTGTGCTTGCCATCGGGGGAGGTGCCGTCATCCTCCTTTCCTTCCTTCTGAAATCGCCGGGCGATTATGTCGACTGGCCGCTGGCCTCGGTTTTGACCGCCGAGCGCCTGCTGCCGCTTCTGGGGCTTGGCATCCTGATCGGGCAGTTGCCGCGCAAGGCATTGGCGCGGGCAGTCGTTCTCCTTCTTGCCGGCATCGCTCTTGGCTTTGTCTTGCGCGAGAAGTTCTATGAACTGATGGCGCCGGTGCCGGGTGCCGCGGCCAACATGTTTCTTGCCGGCCCCATGGCCTGCCTGCTGATCGGCTTTCCGCTGGTTCTGCCGCGTGGCATCCGGCTATGGCTGGCGCTACCTCTGCTGGTTCCGGCCGGAGCCGTTCTGGCGATTGCCGGGCTGCTGGGAGATGTGACCCTGCACGCCCGAAGCTATCTGCCTTCGGCATGTTTCGCAGAGATCTGGCTCGTCGCCGGCATGGCGTTTCTCGCCGCCGCCTTTCGCCAGGCATGGGCGATGATCGGGGCGCGCATCTTCGCAAGCTGGCTGATCGCCATCGGCTTTCTCTACGGCGGTGCGCATCTCGCAGCAAAACAGAACGGCCTCGTTCCGCCGCCGTTTCCGGCGGTGGTGGAGACAGGGGAGTTCGCCGGCTTCGAGACCGTGCTGGAGCAGCTGGACCGCGCGGGAGAGGCAAAATGAGCCTTTCCTCTCGTCATCATCCTTTCGCCGTCGCCTGCCTGTTTGTGTTGGCGTCCGCTTCCTCCGCAATTGCCCATCCCGATATCGCGGTCACTGCGCGTGTCCTGTTCGATATCAGGGACGGGCGGCTGGTGTCCGTTGCCGAAAGCTTTGCCTTCGACGAGAAATACAGCGTCCGGCTGCTCTCCCGCTTCGATCACGATGGCAATGGCATGTTCGATGACGGCGAGGTCGACGAGTTACGTGAGGCCCTGACCGCCGATCTCGGCGACAGGGACTTCCTGACCGAACTGGCTCTCGGAGAGCAGCCGCTGGATCTGGGAGAACCCGATGCCTTCCATGCGGCCGTCCAGCCCGGCAGCGTATCGATCACTGTCGGCTTCCGGCTGGAGGCCCCTGTGGCAATGGGGGCGGGGCAAAGCCTGACGATGATGCAGCGGGATCGGGATTATACGGTCGCCTTCCGGCTTGCCGAGGACAGGCCGGTGCTGATCCGGGGCGGTGAGGGGCATTGTGCCTACACGGTCACCGACCGGCCGGATCGGGCCTATTTCGGCGGACTGGTCGTGCCGCAGGCGATCACCCTGACCTGCCGCTGATCTCAGACGAAGATCTGCCTGTTCTCGTCGATGAGTTCCTGCAGGAAGGAGACGACGGTGCGCACGCGCACGAGTTCGCGGGCGCTTTCGTGATAGGTGGTCCAGTACGAGCGCCGTATCACGACATCCGGCAACACGCGCAGGAGTTCCCCATGCTGCCGGGCGATGTAGTCGTGCAGGATACCGATGCCGAAGCCGGCGCGCACGGCTTCTGTCTGGCCGATGGCCGATGAAATCTCGAAACCGGAATCCCAGCCACGCATCACCTCGCCGGTATAGGCAAGCGACGCCGAATAGACGAGATCGTCCACATGGCCGATCAGCCGGTGTTCCCTCAGCGCCTCGACGGTTCCGGGCATCCCGGCTTGATCGAGGTAGCTTCGCGAAGCATAGAGGCCGAGCGTATAGTCGGTGAGTTTCGAAGAGATGAGCCGTCCCTGTTCCGGCCGTTCGATGGTGATGGCGATATCCGCCTCACGCTGGGAAAGCGAGAAGGCGCGCGGAACCGGCACGAGCTGGATCTTGAGGGCGGGATAACGCCGGGTCAGCTCTCCGAGACGGGAAGCGAGAAAGGCCACACCGAAACCATCCGGCGCACCGATGCGCACGGTGCCGGCGACGGCGCTATCGACGCGGCCGATATCCGATTGCGCCGCCAGCATCTCCGTTTCCATGCGCTCGGCGGCGCGGCTGAAGACCTCGCCTTCGGGCGTCAGTTCGCAGCCATTGGTGCGGCGCACGAGCAGCCGCGTCTGTAAGGCTTCTTCCAAAGCCGTGATCCGGCGCGACAGGGTCGCGTGGTTGACCCCGAGCCGCCGCGATGCTGCGAGGATCTGGCCGGTACGGGCCACAGCAAGGAACATGCGCACATCGTCCCAGTCCATTTCGCATACCTTGTGTCGAAAAATGCACAGCAATGCTTAGCGTGCGTTGGGTGTGCCATCAAGCGGGATCGTCTGGCGCCGACTTCGCTGCGAAGCGTTCCGACATCCTTCGCTCGAAATCGCCGGCGACATCCGAAAGGCGGATCGTCGCAAAACGTCGCAGCAAAAGGGCCTCTGCCTCGCGCCGTGCATCTTCGAGCGCCGAGTTGACGGCAATTTCGACCAGACATTCTGCGTGATCGGACGAGGGCACGAGGCAGAACATTTCGGGTCGGTCGAGCGCCACGTAAACGTCGAGCAGCGTGATCTCGTTCAGTGGCCGGGCGAGTGTCCAGCCGCCGCCATGGCCCTTTTCCGACTGCACATAACCCTGTTCCCGCAGGCCGGCCATGGTGCGCCTGACCACCACGGGATTGGTGTTCAGCATTTGCCCGATCATTTCCGAGGTCATCGGCCGGCCGCCGCGCTCAAGGTGGATCAGGACGTGCAACATTCGGGACAGGCGGCTGTCGCCACGCATGATCGCTTCTCCGGATGGATTTTCTTCTTGCAGGCATAGAGCCTGAGCATATTTCCCGCAACAATGAAAGTTACATGTCTTGACGTGCAATCAGATTCGTAACATTAAAAGATACATAATATGAAAGGAACGACCATGCTTTTCGATGCAATCGTCATTGGCGGAAGTTTCGCCGGTCTCTCCGCCGCCATGCAGTTGGTACGTGCCAGACGGCAAGTGCTCATCATCGATGCCGGCCGGCCGCGAAACCGGTTCGCGGAGGCCTTGCACGGCTTCCTGGGACAGGATGGTGTCAGCCCGGCGGCCATTCGTAAGACGGCTCTCGATCAACTGCAGCGTTATCCCACCTTTACGCTTCGAGAAGGGGTGGCAGTTGCCGCTGAGCGGACTTCCAGCAGCTTCGCCATCGAACTCGGTTCCGGGGAGAGTTTCGAGAGCCGCAGGCTGATCCTCGCGACGGGTGTTACAGATACCCTTCCGGCGATCGAAGGCATGGAGCCACTATGGGGCAGGGATGTGCTGCACTGCCCCTATTGCCACGGTTACGAGATCGGCGGTGGACCGATCGGCCTTCTGGCGTCCTCGCCGCTTGCGATGCATCAGGCGCTGCTTTTGCCCGACTGGGGCGATACCACGGTTTTTCTCGAGGCGGGTGTCGAGCTTTCGCAAGAAGATCTGGTGGCGATGGATCGACGTGGGGCAAGATTGGAGCCTCTGGGGATTGTCAGGCTGGTGTCTGAAGACGGGAGGCTGAAGGGTGCCGAACTCGCGGACGGTCTGCTTGTGCCGCTGAAAGCGCTTTTCGTGCAGACGAAGGTCCGCCCGGCGACGCCCCTTGCGGAGATGCTCGGCGCCGAGATGGCGGATGGCCCGCAGGGGCCGTTCATCCGGGTCGATGACTGGGGCGCGACCAGCATATCCGGGCTGTTCGCTGCGGGAGACGCGGCAAGCCCCATGCATAATGGCAGTTTCGCCAGTGCCGCGGGCGTGCGCGCCGGCGTGAACGCCCATCGTTCCCTGACGATCTAAACGATCCATAGCTATAAAATTCGCACAACGGATGCGCAATTCATGTCATTGCTATGTGAAATTTGAAGCGCATACTGTCGCCGACCATAACAGGAGGAACATCCATGCGTGAGATCGGTCATTTCATCGGCGGCAAGCACGTCGCCGGCACCAGCGGTCGTACGTCGCCCGTCTACAACCCTGCAACCGGCGAAATCCAGGCGCAGGTAGCGCTTGCGACCGATGCCGAGCTCGATGCTGCCGTGCAGAACGCCAAGGCCGCGCAGCCCGGCTGGGCGGCGACCAACCCGCAGCGCCGCGCTCGCGTGTTTATGAAGTTCGTGGAACTCCTGAACAAGAACATGAATGAACTGGCCGAACTGCTCTCCAAGGAGCATGGCAAGACGGTCGAGGATTCCAAGGGCGACATCATTCGCGGTCTTGAAGTCTGCGAATTCGTCATCGGCATTCCGCACCTCTCCAAGAGCGAATTCACCGAAGGCGCCGGCCCGAACATCGACATGTACTCGATCCGCCAGCCGGTCGGCATCGGTGCGGGCATCACCCCGTTCAACTTCCCGGGCATGATCCCGATGTGGATGTTCGCTCCGGCCATCGCCTGCGGCAACGCCTTCATCCTGAAGCCTTCCGAACGCGATCCGTCCGTTCCGATCCGCCTTGCCGAACTGATGATCGAGGCCGGTCTTCCTGCCGGTATCCTGAACGTCGTCAACGGTGACAAGGGCGCCGTCGATGCGATCCTCACCCATCCGGAAATCGGCGCCGTTTCCTTCGTCGGCTCCACCCCGATCGCCCGCTACGTCTATGGCACCGCTGCCATGAACGGCAAGCGCGCCCAGTGCTTCGGCGGCGCCAAGAACCACATGATCATCATGCCGGATGCCGATCTGGACCAGGCCGCAAACGCGCTGATGGGTGCCGGCTACGGCTCCGCTGGCGAACGCTGCATGGCGATCTCGGTTGCCGTTCCGGTCGGCGAGGAAACCGCCAACCGTCTGATCGAAAAGCTGACGCCGATGGTGGAAGCGCTGCGCATCGGTCCCTACACCGATGAGAAGGCCGATCTTGGCCCGGTCGTCACCAAGGAAGCCCAGGCTCGCATCAAGTCGCTGATCGACAGCGGTGTCGCCCAAGGCGCCGACCTCATCGTCGACGGCCGCGATTTCAAGCTTCAGGGCTATGAGAACGGTTATTTCGTCGGCGGTTGCCTGTTCGACAACGTCACCCCGGACATGGACATCTACAAGACAGAAATCTTCGGACCGGTTCTCTCTGTCGTTCGCGCCAAGAACTACGAGGATGCGCTCGCCCTGCCGATGAAGCATGAATACGGCAACGGCGTTGCGATCTACACCCGCGACGGCGATGCCGCCCGTGACTTCGCTTCCCGCATCAACATCGGCATGGTCGGCGTCAACGTTCCGATCCCGGTTCCGCTCGCCTACCACTCTTTCGGTGGCTGGAAGTCTTCTTCCTTCGGTGACCTCAACCAGCACGGCACGGACTCGATCAAGTTCTGGACCCGCACCAAGACGATCACCAGCCGCTGGCCGTCGGGCATCAAGGACGGCGCCGAATTCGTGATGCCGACGATGAAGTGATGCCCTCCGGGGCTTCCTGCTTGCGCGTCCTCGCGACATTGCGTGTGCCGCAGTCGCGCGGGCGGGCATCAAGGACGGCGCCGAATTCGTCATGCCGACGATGAAGCGATGCTCTTGACCTTTCTACCAGTGAGAGGTCTGCAAATACTTGGAAGAACTTCGAAAACGGGTCTCGAAAGGGGCCCGTTTTTTCGTTGCGCACAACTTGCGACAAGGGCGTGGCCGTGGCAGGTCTATCTGCGGATGCGGTCGGGGGGCCGAATCTGCAGAATTGGCATGGGTAACTGGGGCGAAAATGACAACAGCACAATTCATTCCGGCTTCCGCCGTGACGCGCGGCGAGTTTCGCGGACGAGCCGGCGAATATTTCGGCATCTGGATCGTCAACATCCTGCTGACGATCGTCACCGTCGGTATCTATTCCGCCTGGGCGAAGGTGAGACGAAACCGCTATTTCTATGGAAATACCTTCGTCGATGGTCATTCATTCGACTATCATGCCCGTGGCAAGCAGATCTTCATCGGCCGCTTGATCGTCTTTGCCTATCTGATCGTCTATAACATCGTTCTGATGTTCCAGCCGTTTATCGGCCTGGCACTGGCGCTTGGCATGCTGCTCCTACTGCCGTGGATCGTCTCGCGCAGCCTGCGCTTCAATGCTCGCGTGACCAGCTATCGCAATATCCGTTTCGATTTCCTCGGCAAAACCTGGGGCGCTTTCGTCGCGATCATCCTCGGCGGCCTCGTCTCGATCATATCGCTCGGCATTCTGGCGCCTTTCGCCAGCCGCTGGCTCTACCGCTATGTTTTCAACAACCTGCGTTACGGCGATCGTGCCTTTGCGACAGATCCTCGTATCGGCAAGCTTTATGGCGTCTGGTGGGTGTCAGCGCTGATTTCGCTTGTGGGCTTCGTCATCGCGGCGGGACTGGGCTTCCTGTTCTATGCTGCAAGCGCGTCCAATATGGATTTCCTCACCGAGGAAGAGCGCACCATCCGGATTGTGGGCGCCATCTATGGAACGGTGGTTCCGCTGCTGGTGCTTTATGCCGTCGCTGCCATTTTCTATCGGGTTGGCGTGCGCAATGTCGTCATGCAGGCGACATTGCTTGACGGACGTCACAGGCTTTACAGCGATCTGTCGCGGTTTCGTTATTTCTGGATCGTGGTCTCGAACCTTGTGGTGTCCGTCATGTCCTTCGGACTGATGCGGCCGTGGGCGGCGATCCGCGAGCGACGCTACACGATCGAACATTCCGGCATTGCCTTCGATGGCGATATCGGTGAAGTCATTGCTTCCATCGAAGATACGGGCTCGGCGGTGACAGCCGAATATATCGATATGGAAGGCTTCGACTTTGGCTTCTGACGTGACGGGCAACGCAGCGCGGATCATCGCCCGGGGACATTGGCATCCGCCACGTTCCAGCAAGGCGCTGGCGGCGACGCTTCTTGTGAGCGATACCACTCTTCTGGTGCGCATCGACGGGGAGGCGGGCGATCCCGCCGCGTTCAACGACGCCCGCCGGGTGACGATATCCGATCGTATCGGCAATATTCCCCGCCGCATCGGCTTCGTCGACGGATCGACATTCGAGACCGCTGATAATGACGCCATCGATGGATGGCTGAGGAAAACCCGCTCCCGCCACCATGGGTTCGTCCATGAGCTGGAGAGGTTCCATCCCCGGCTGATCGCTTTCGTTCTCGGGATCGTCCTGCTGGGAGGCCTCGTCTATCGTTTCGCCCTGCCGGCGCTGGTTGAGGTCGCTGTTGCCGTCACGCCGCCTGTGGTTCCGAAGCTGATGTCTTCAGGAACGCTCGCCTCGCTCGATCAGACCGTATTTTCCAAGAGTGGACTGCCCGAAGCGCAGCAAAACGAGTTGACGGCAAAGTTCGAGGCGCTGGCCGAGCATTCGGCACGGGGCCGAGATGGTTATAATCTCAATTTCCGAAAAGGTGGCGTTATCGGTCCTAACGCATTCGCGTTGCCGGACGGCACGCTGGTGATCACCGACGAGCTTATCGACCTTGCCGCCGGCGACAGCGAGATGATCCTCGGAGTTCTGGCGCACGAGATCGGTCATGTGGAGAAGACGCATTCGCTGCGCCAGGTTTATCGCGCGGCTGGTACGGCAGGTCTCATCATGCTGATTGCCGGCGATATCGGCTCTGCCGGCGAGGATATCCTGACAAACGGCGCAGCGCTGGTGTCTCTATCCTATTCCCGCTCTGCCGAGAGCGAGGCGGATCATGTTTCCGTCGAGTTGATGTCCAAGGCTGGTCACGATCCCGCGGCAATCGGACGCTTTTTCGAGCTGATCGAGAAAAAACTCGGTGACAGCGGGGAGACCTCCATCCTCTCGACCCATCCCGGCACGCCTGAGCGCCGCCGACAGATCGATCAATGGGCGAAGGAGATCGTAAAATGAAAAGGGGCAGCTTGGAGCCGCCCCTTTCGTCATGACCAACCGGGTCCGCGCTTACTGGGTCGGGCCGTCGTTGAAGCCGACCTTGTCGACCAGTTCGGAAGCCAGTTTGCGGTTTGCGGCGATATCGACCAGCGGCAGCGGATCGGGCTTGATCGGGCCGAAAGAGGCGACGACCTCGGACACCTTCGCGCCCGGCAGGACCGGATATTCGAAGACCTGCTCCGAATAGATTTCCTGTGCTTTGCCGGAGGACAGGAATTCCATCAGCTTGATGGCGTTGTCCTTGTTGGGGGCATTCTTTGCCAATGCCATGCCGGATATGTTGACATGGGTGCCCCGGTCGGCGGCATTGGGAAACAGCACCTTGATGGCGGCCGCCCATTCCTTCTCTTCCGGGTCCTTGTCGTTGGTCAGCATCAGGCCGACGTAGTAGGTGTTGCCTAGCGCAATGTCGCATTCGCCGGACATGATCGACTTTGCCTGGCTGCGGTCGTTGCCGTCAGGTTTGCGGACAAGGTTGTTCTTCAGGCCCGTCAGCCACTTTTCGGTATATTCGGCACCGTGATGGGCGATCATCGAGGCGAAGAGGCCGATATTATAGGAGTGCTGGCCGTCGCGTATGCAGATGCGGTTTTTCCACTTCGGATCGGACAGTTCCTCATAAGTGATGGCAGTTTCCGGAACGCGCTCCTTCGAGGCATAGACCACGCGGCCGCGAGTGGTCAGGCCGAACCAGTCGCCTGCCGGATCGCGATACTGTGCCGGAATGTCCTTATTGATGATGTCGTTCTGCACGGGCTGGGTGACGCCGCCATCCTTGGCTTCGATGAGACGGCCGATATCGACGGTCAGGATGACGTCCGCCGGGGAATTGGTGCCTTCAGCGGAAATACGCTCCACCAATCCCTTGTCGAGGAAAAGAACATTGGTGGCGATGCCGGTCTCCTTGGTGAATTCGTCGAGCAGCGGCTGGATGAGTTCCGGCTGGCGATAGGAGTAGATATTGACTTCGCCATCCGCAAACGCAACGCCGGCGAGTGCGCCGAAAGACGCCGTGGCCAGAAGCGCCACGCGCATTGTTTTTGTCGAAAGCATGGAAATCTCCTTTAGCGCATCCCAAATATATAATTAGTTGAGTGTTCTAATCATGAATTTCGGAAAGCTGTCAATCCGTCTGGGGGCGTTTCACGATCACGTGAATCCTGAACTTGAGTATTTTGGAATTGTTCAAAACTGCAAAAGGCGTTATATAAAGCGGAAACGAGCTAGGGAGTCAGGCATGCGTTTGACAAAGCAGACAAATTACGCCGTGCGGATGCTCATGTATTGCGCTGCGAACAAGGAACATCTGAGCCGGATCCCGGAAATCGCCAAGGCCTACGGCGTGTCCGAGCTGTTCTTGTTCAAAATTCTTCAGCCCCTGAATAAGGCTGGGCTGGTGGAAACCGTCCGTGGCCGTAATGGCGGCGTTCGCCTCGGCCGGCCGGCAGAGAAGATTACCCTTTTCGACGTGGTGAAGGTCACGGAAGACAGTTTCGCCATGGCTGAATGTTTCGAGGACGATGGTGATGTCGATTGTCCGCTCATCGACAGCTGCGGTCTGAACTCTGCGCTCCGCAAGGCGCTGGGCGCGTTCTTCGAAGTGCTTAGCGGCTACACCATTGATGATCTGGTCAAGGCACGCCCGCAGATCAATTTCCTGCTCGGCATCAATGATTTCGAGCCGAAGGCCGCGATTTCCGCTCCGGCCGCTTGAGCAGAGCCGCAGTTTCTTGACCTTTTGAACCCCGCTGCGCCAGCCGGCCGGCGGGGTTTTCGCTTGCCCTTTCGGCAATGTCCTCCGCTCCTTTGTACAGAAAAAGTCTTCCGCTGTGCGGCTGATCCCCTTGAGGGCCTTCGATCCAAGAAGTACGTTTACGTAAACGGAAGTGTGGACTACTTCCGCAAGCGTTTGATCGAACGCGGGGGGCTTTGGGAGGGGCGTCTTTAATGTATGATTATGTCATTGCCGGCGGTGGGTCGGCGGGATCCGTTCTGGCGTCGCGATTGAGCGAGAACCCGGCCGTGAAAGTCTGCCTGATCGAGGCGGGAGGGCTTGGTCGCGATCTCCTGCTACGCGTTCCCTCCGGGGCCGCCGCCATTGTCCCCGGACGGGTAAAAGGCCCCAACTGGTGTTTCGTGACCGAGCCGCAACCGGGCCTGAACGGCAGGCGCGGCTTCCAGCCTCGGGGCAGGGGGCTCGGAGGATCAAGCCTGATCAACGCCATGCTCTATGTCCGGGGTCATGCCTCGGATTATGACGATTGGGCTGCGGCGGGCTGTGAGGGATGGTCGTTTGCCGAAGTGCTGCCTTATTTCCGCAAATCGGAAAACAACATTCGCGGCGGCACCGCGCTGCACGGCGCCGGCGGTCCCCTGCAGGTAAGCGATCCCGATTGGGCACGGCCCATCAATCACGCTTTCATCGAGGCGGGAGAGTTACGTGGCTTCGGGATAAACGACGACTTCAACGGAGCCGATCAAGAGGGGTTCGGCCTCTATCAGGCGACGCAGTTCTGGCAGGGGCCGAAAAAGGGCGAACGCTGTTCTGCATCGGCGGCGTACCTGCATGACAATCTCGGACGGGCAAACCTCACCGTTATCACTGGCGGTCGAGCGACGCGCATTTTGATCGAGAACGGCAAAGCGGTGGGGGTTGTTTACAGGCAGGGACGCCGGGAGGCGACAGTCTACGCGTCGCGTGAGGTGATCGTTTCAGGTGGGGCGCTACAGTCGCCGCAGCTGCTGATGCTGTCGGGGATCGGTCCGGCCGACGAATTGCGGCGCCTCGGCATAGCCGTGGTGGCGGATCGTCCGGAGGTTGGCGCCAACCTGCAGGATCACCTGGATTATACGCTCGTCTATCGCTCCGACGACTCCGATATGATCGGCATCGGGTTGACCGGCGCTCGCGCCATGGCGCGGGCGGCAGGCGAATGGCGGCGTGAGGGTACAGGCCTGCTTCGTTCGACCTTCGCGGAATCTGGGGCCTTCCTGAAAACCGATCCGAGTCTCGATCGTCCTGATATTCAGTTGCATTTTGTCGTTGCGATGGTCGACGATCATGCCCGCCGGCTGCATCTGGGGTATGGCTATTCGTGCCATGTCTGTCTGTTGCGTCCCCATTCGCGAGGCCGTGTCGGCCTGAGGAGTGCTGATCCACTCACGGCACCTCTGATCGACCCGGCCTATCTGTCGGATGGGCGGGATTTGGCCGGCATGATAGCCGGAACGAGGGTAATGCGCGATGTCATGGAGGCAGCTCCGCTGGACCGTTATCGCCGCAGCCAGCTTTACCCTATCGGCAACTCGGATAGCGAACTTGCCTCGGCGATCCGCGCCCGAGCCGATACCATCTATCATCCCGCCGGCACCTGCCGGATGGGGGCAGACGAGAATTCGGTCGTGGACCCGCAATTGCGTGTGCGCGGCGTCGAGGGATTGCGGGTAGTGGATGCCTCGGTCATGCCCACACTGGTTGGTGGCAATACCAATGCGCCTGTCATCATGATGGCGGAGAAGGTCGCGGCCTCCATTCTTGCGGCCTGAGGTCTCGGGCGATGTTGGAAGTCGGCTTGGATTTCCCCTCCGGCGCGTCTAGTTTCCCTGGCGATATTCATATTGCAGGGAGGAGGCCGCCTTGGCTGAGACGAAACCAGTAGCGCCGCGGGCAATCATCGTCATGGGGGTCAGCGGTTGCGGCAAGTCGTCGGTCGGCGCCCTGCTGGCCGAACGGCTGGGCCTCGCCTTTATCGAGGGTGACAGCCTGCATCCTGCCGGGAATGTCGCGAAGATGGCGCAGGGAATTCCGTTGACGGACGAGGATCGCTGGCCCTGGTTGGAGACGATCGGAACGCTGATGGCTGAGGCACGGAACAGCGGCAAGGGGATCGTCGTTTCCTGCTCGGCGCTGAAAAGCATCTACCGCGATCGGCTGCGGCAGGCGATGTCGGGCCGACTTTCCTTCGTCTTTCTGGAGGGGACGCCGGAACTGCTTCTGTCCCGCATGGGCGCGCGCAGGGGCCATTTCATGCCTGTTTCGCTGCTGGAGAGCCAACTGCGAACGCTGGAGGTGCCGACGGGAGAGCCGGGTGTCGTCACTGTGAGCATCGATGCGAGCGTCGATGCCATCGTGGACCGTGCGTTGGAGGCATTGATGGCCGCCGATTGAGTGTCGGCCATTTGCGGAACGAACCTCAGGCCGCCAGGGCAATGCGGTTTCGCCCGTTCTTTTTGGCCTCGTACAGTGCTTCATCGGCCTGCCTTAACAGCAGGTCGAAATCTTGTGTTTCTTCGGAAGCGACAGCAAGTCCGATGCTGAGTGTGACATGGATTGCCTGTCCATTGTCGAGATGTATGGGCTCCTCTTGAACCGCGCGTCTGATATTTTCTGCAATCTCCATGGCTTCCGATACGGTGCAGTCAGAGAGAAGGGCGGCAAATTCCTCGCCTCCTAGTCGTCCCAACGCATCATCGGTTCGAAGACTATCCCGGATGCGCTGCGCGGAAGCGACCAGCACGGCGTCGCCCGCAGCATGACCGAGGGTGTCATTGACGTTTTTGAAATGGTCGAGATCCATCAGCAAGGTGACGCAGTGCTGCCGCGATTGCTGCAGAATAAGTCCGGCCTGTTCCCTGAATGCCCGTCGGTTCGCAATGCCGGTCAGCGCATCGTAAGATGCCAGATGCCGAAGGCGGAGGACCAGTTCGTTGTGTGCGGTCGTGGCGCTTGCGAGCATGACCGGGGCGAGACAGATCAGGCCGACGCCCATTCTGATTGAAATGAGGGTAATTTCGTTCGTCGCCTCCACTGGCGTTGGCGACAGGACTGCGGAAATGGCAAAAATGGTCCATAGGCTGAAGAACAGCGTCAGGACCGATGTCGCAAATACCGAATAGCTCACGGCGCACCAGAGGAGCGCAGGAACCGGAAAGGCAATCGCACCTCCTCCGCCCACGAGAACCGCTGCAATACAGGATAGGAGCAGTGAAACGGCGGGGGCGAGTTTTTCGGGCTTTGGAAGTGAACCGATTTTGGCAAGAGAACCGGAAAAATGCGCCCGGTGGGGAAAGGCGAGAACGACCGGAAGAATGGTTATGTAGTTGACCAGTTCTGCGGAAAACCAGAAGAAAAGGCCGCTCAGGCTGCTGCTGTTGAAGAGAAGGGGATTTGCGACGGTGCCAACGAGACCGGCTGCGGCAGAACCCGCTACCGCCGCAAGAGCGAGATACAGCATCGACGAAGGATGTCGCAATTGCCTGACATCCCGGGGCAAGCGCGAGCAGACCAGATAACCGGTAGCGACGCCGGCCATATTGGCACTGTTCAGGATCAATGCCTTGCCGAGGGAAGCTCCTGTCAACAGGTCGGCGGCAAGATATGCAGCAAAAGCCGCAACCCAGCCGACAGGTGTCGACATCTTTTCAAACCGTAGGAGAAGGCCAAGGAGCAGGGCGTTTGCCGGCCATACCGTTGCCAGCGAACCGATCGGTCGTGAAAATATTCCAAGCAGGCATGCGACAAAGACGGCGGCGGCAAGCATCAGCCATGGCGGGACCGGCCATGCACGGTGCCGCCATGGCTGCCGGTTCCTGTATCCTGAATGCATTTCGCCCATGAGACGTACCCTTCGCCTGAAAGCAATTATCGGGCGAAAGGTTTTCGAGGTGTTAAACCGATGCGGCTTACCTGCGTATTTTATCGAGAAGCATGTACTGACGGTTAAATTTCGTTTTCACGCCTGATGTTGACACCGCTCAAGCGCGGCCGTCCAGTGTCATGAGTGGACGGTAGAGTTCCGGCCGGCGGTCGCGAAAGAGGCCCCAGGCTGAGCGCTGCTTCGCAATGCCCTCGAGATCGAAGGTGGCGGTAAGCACTGTTTCGCTGGTCCGGTCTGCCTCGGCGATCTTGGCTCCGGTCTGGTCGGCGATGAAGGACGAGCCGTAGAAGGTAAGTTCGGTACCCTTGCGGCCCGCCTCTTTCCCGATCCGGTTGGAAGCGATGACCGGGACGACGTTTGCAGCGGCGTGGCCCTGCATCACGCGCTGCCAGTGGGCGGCGCTGTCGATCGTCGGGTCCTGCGGTTCCGAGCCGATCGCGGTCGGATAGAACAGCAGTTCGGCACCCTGAAGAGCCATGGCGCGGGCGGCTTCCGGGAACCACTGATCCCAGCAGATGCCGACGCCGATCTTCGCGTGACGCGTCTGCCAGACGCGGAAACCGGTATCGCCGGGAGAGAAGTAATACTTCTCCGTATAGCCGGGACCATCAGGGATATGGCTCTTGCGATAGAGGCCGAGCACTGCGCCATCCGCATCGACGATGGCGACGCTGTTGAAATAGGTCTGCCCGGCCTTCTCGAAGAAGCTGACGGGTAGAACCACGTTCAGTTCAGCCGCGAGCTTCGCGAAATGCGCAATCAGAGGATTGCCCTCGAAGGGCTTCGCCATGTCGAAGAATTCGGCGATCTGGTCCTGGCAGAAATAGGGAGCCTCGAAAAGCTCCTGGATCAGGACGATCTGCGCGCCATCGGCCGCCGCCTTGCGGATCAGCTTTTCGGCCCGCTCGATATTGCCTTTGAGATCCCAGCTGCAGGCCATCTGGGTTGCCGCGACGGTAACGATTGTCATGCCGCTCTCCTTTAGACGCCGAGCTTGTCGCGCAGGCCGTACCACCATGCGCCGAGAACGGTGAGTGGCACGCGGAAGGTCTTGCCGCCGGGGAAGGGGAAGGCCGGCAGCGAAGCCCAGACGTCGAAACGCTCCGCATGGCCGGCGACGGCTTCGCCGAGGATCTTGCCCAGCAGATGCGTGGTCGTCACGCCGTGGCCGCTGTCGCCATGGGAGAAGTAGACGTTGTCTGCGAGCTTGCCGATATGCGGAATGCGTGTGAGCGTCAGCGCGAAATTGCCGCTCCAGGCGAATTCGATCTTCGCATTGGCGAGCTGCGGGAAGGTCTTCAGCATGTTCGGGCGAATGACGCCGGTCAGGTTTGCCGGGTCCTGGCCGCCATAGCCGATGCCGCCGCCATAGAGCAGCCGGTTGTCGGCCGTGCGGCGGTAATAGTCGAGCACATAGTTGGCGTCTTCGACACAGTAGTTGGCCGGCAGCAGTTCCTCGATGAGCTTCGGATCGAGCTGTTCGGTCGCCATGACCTGGCTGGAGACGGGCATCATCTTGTCGGTGATCTTCGGCAGCATGGTGCCGAGATAGGCATTGCCGCAGACGAGGACATATTTCGCCTTCACGGAGCCCTCGGCCGTGCGGACGACCGGATTGGCGCCCATGTCGAGACCGGTGACGCGCGATTTTTCGAAGACCTGTCCGCCAAGGCTCTCGAATGCCGCGGCTTCTCCGAGCACGAGATTGAGCGGGTGGATATGGCCACCGAAGCGGTCGATCATGCCGCCGACATAGCGGTCGGCTTTCACGTATTTGCCGACTTCGGCCTTCGAGACCATCTCAAGTCCGGTATGACCGTGCTTTTCCCAGTTGGCTCTCACATGCGCCATCTCGCGCACCTGCTTGTCGGTAAAGGCGGCGAAGAAACCGCCATCGACGAGATCGCACTGGATGCCGTACTTCGCCACGCGCTCACGGATGATGTTGCCACCTTCGAGCGACATGGCGCCGAGCTTTGCCGCTTTGTCCGGCCCGTATCGGCGGGCGATAACCTCGAGATCGCGGCTGTAGCCGTTGACGATCTGGCCGCCATTGCGACCCGACGCGCCGAAGCCGATGCGCTCGCCCTCGACAACGATCACCTTGAAGCCGTTTTCCGCAAGCTGCAGTGCTGCCGAGATGCCGGTAAAGCCGGCGCCGATCACGCAGACATCGGCAGTATGCTCGCCCTTCAGGCTTTCGCGGACGCGTTTGTCATTGGCGCTATGCGCATACCAGGAGGGGGCGTGGCCGGGATTGGTGGCGGAGGTCTGGTTCGTGCTGGTCATGGGTCACACCGTGCGGATGTAGGCGTCATATTCGACATCGGTGACGCGCAGGGAGAATTCGGAGAGTTCCTGTTGCTTGCAGGCCGTATAGAGGCTGCGATACTTCTGGCCGAGCGCCGCATAGGCGAAGCTGGACTTGGCGAAACGCTGCAGGGCGAGGTCCCAGTTGGTCGGCAGGGGCTCGTGATTGATCGCGTGGTCGTCGCCGCTGATTGCGCCGCCGGGAGCGGTCTTTTCCTTCATACCGGCAAGAGCCGCGGAAAGGATCATCGCCAGCACCAGATAAGGATTGGTGTCAGCACCTGCGACGCGCTGCTCGATGCGGGTAGCCGGCTTGGGAGCTGTAATGACACGCACCGCGGCGGAACGGTTGTCGAAGCCCCAGGAGGCGTAGGTCGGCGCATGTTCGGACGGGCGCAGGCGGCGATAGGAGTTCTGATGGGGCGCAAACACGGCCATGCTCTCGCCCATGTTTTCCAGAAGGCCGCCGACCGAATGCATTAGTGCGTCGGAGGGGCCGTCCTCGCCGACATAGATGTTGTTGCCATTCTCATCGAGCACGGAGAAGTGGACATGCATGCCGCTGCCGGCCTGCGTGCCGTAGGGCTTGGCCATGAAAGTGGCGTCGAGATCGTTGGCGCGGGCCACGCCCTTGACGATGCGCTTCAGGAGTAACGCATAATCGGCGGCGGCGAGCGCATCCGGCACATGGTTGAGGTTGATCTCGTACTGGCCGGGACCGTTTTCACGCAGCGTCGTATCGGCCGGCACGCCTTGAGCGCGGGCGGCCGAAGATATGCCGTGGAAGACTTCCTCGAAATCCTGCAGTTCGGAGATCGATAGAACCTGCGTCTGGCCGGTGTGCCAGCGGCCGTCGCGGGTGTTCGGCGGCCGGACCGGGTCGAGCGCCGAGCGGACGGGGTCGATCAGATAGAATTCGAGTTCGGTCGCCACCACCGGGGTGAGCTTCAGCTTGGCATAGCGCTCCAGCACATTGGCGAGCACCTGCCGGGGATCCGCGAAGAAGCCGGTGCCATCGGGGTTCTTCATCTGCAGGAGAACCTGCGCCGTCGGGCGCGACAGCCAGGTGACGCGCGACAGCGTGCCGGGCACGGGGAAGCATATGCCATCCGGATCGCCTGTTCCTTCGGCAAGACCGGCGGAGTTGACGTCGCGGCCCCAGACATCAAGCGCATAAACCGAGCGCGGGATCGCCATGCCCTTGGTCAACACATCGAGCGCCCGCTCGCGGGGGATCCACTTTCCCCGGGGAACGCCGTTAACGTCGATTACGAAGGCTTCCAGCACTTCGATATCGGGGTTTTCTGCAAAAAAGGCTCGTGCGTAGCTATCAATGTCCATGGGCCACCGGAAAAATGAAAAACACTTCTGAGATCTGTCGGCATGCAAAACGCACGCGCGGTTGAAGATGCAGCGCTAACTGTGAGCGGTCTTCGCGTTATAGATCAAGAAACGTGCCATTTTCCTGCCGGTACTTCAGTGCCCCTCGACCGTTGGCGGTTTATATCGCCTGTTTTTATCCGGTCTGCCGCAACGACTGCAGCTTTTTGGTCAATTGACCGAAAACACCCTAGCATTGAAGAAGATAGATTTCCACCCCATGAGGGCGATTTCGGCGGCGCTTTTGTGCGCCGCCGAAAAAACGTGCATAATTCTCAAGGGTTGAAGCGTTCGGGCCGCCATGCGCTGATGTCGATGAACGGCTTCTCACCGGTCATCGCTTCGGCGATCAGGCGGCCGGTCACCGGCCCGAGTGTCAAGCCGTGATGGGCATGGCCGAAGGCAAACCACAGGCCGTCATGGCGCGGAGCCTTGCCGATAATCGGCATCATGTCGGGCGTGCAGGGGCGTGCGCCCATCCACGGCTCCGGATCGAGCCGCTCGGCCAGCGGGAAGATCGAACGGGCGATCTTTTCGGCGCGTTCGATCTGCACAGGCGACTTCTGCGCATCGCGGAAGGCGAATTCGGCGCCGGTGGTCAGGCGGATGCCCTTGTTCATCGGGGCGAGGAAATAGCCGCGCTCGTTATCCATCGTCCAGTTGTTGAGCTTAGCCTTGCCGGCCGGTGCGTAATGCATGTGGTAGCCGCGCTTGACGCCGACAAGGAAGCTGTAGCCGAGCTTCCGGGTCACGTCCTCGGACCATGGGCCGAGCGCCAGCACGACTTCACCGCCTTCGACGAGACCGTTATCGGTTTTCACCTGCCAGCCTTTGCCCCCGGACTTCCGGGCAAGCGTGGTGGCGTCGCCCTTGACGAAACGCCCGCCGAGGCTTTCGAAATATTTGAGATAGGCCGTGGTCAGGCCGTGCGGGTCGAGGACCGACCACGGATCGGACCACTTCAGCGCACCGGTGAATTCGCCCCTCAGGTCGGGCTCCTCCTTCGCCAGATCGGCGGCGGAGAGTTCCTCGAACTTCACGCCGTATTCGCGGCCAAGCCGCTCCGCCTCGGCATATTCCGTATCCCGCTTGGCGCTGGTGCGGAAGATTTCCATCCAGCCGTTCTTGCGGATCAGATGCTCCGCGCCGGCTGCCTCGATCAGGTCATTGTGCTCGCTGATCGAGTTTTCGATGAGCGGCGCATAGGCGCGGGCAATGGCATTATGGCGCACTTTGTTTGAATGCCACCAGTAGCGCGACAGGAAGGGCACGAGCTTCGGCATGGCGCGCAGATGGTAATGCGCATCGATGCGGTTGTTGAGGCCGTAACGCACCAGCGTGGCGACTTCCTGCGGAAAACCATAGGGCACGACGCCTTCACGCTGGATCAGCCCGGCATTGCCGAAGGAGGTTTCCTCGCCTGCGCCGCGGCGGTCCACCAGCACCACCGACCTTCCGCGACGCGCCAGATGGATGGCGGTGGAGACGCCGATGATGCCGGCGCCGAGCACGATGGTATCTGCAGACATGTTACCTGAATTCCATTTCGATGATGATGAAACCGGAAGATGCTACCCGCCTTGGTGCGGCGCAAACGAAAAATCGCCACATTTCGTGAAATCGGCCGAACCGTTGCAAATCTGGAACGTACGGCGCCAAAGGAAAAAGGAGCCGGCAACGCGAACGCCTTTCCGAAGGTGCTTACGAACCGGAAGTCCATAAGCACCGGCCCCTAGGGCAGACAAAGCCGGCCGACCATTTCAAACAGAAGCCAAAGCGCGCCGTAATCTTGTGATTTGTTCCGCTGTGCCTCATTTCTTGCTTTATCGCATGTCGCCACAGCAGAGCCTTCGGTATCTTCTCGCACCGAGCTTGGCATCAAACAGAAGGGGAGGTCAGCGATGCGGATCTTGATACTGGGGCTCGCGTGGCTAATGGTGGCAATCGGCATCGTGGGCGTTTTCCTGCCGGTCCTGCCGACGACCCCCTTCATGATCCTCGCCGCCGGGCTCTTTGCCCGGTCGTCGCCTCGTTTCGAGCGCTGGCTGCTCGAACATCCGAAATACGGCAAGCCGCTGACCGACTGGCGGCGGGAGGGCGCGATCTCGCGCAACGCCAAGATCGCCTCCGTTTCGCTGATGACGGCGAGCTATGCCATCGTCTGGTTCGGCGGCCCGCCGCAGCTCTGGCTGAAGGTTCTGGTCGGTGCCATTCTCGTCGCTTGCGCCACCTTCGTCCTCTCCCGCCCATCGCCCGCGCAATGAGTGGAGGTTCTTCGTCCGTTATTCGCTCAGCGCTCGCCGAAGCCGCCGGAGGATGACGCCGCGCGCCTTGTCGTCTCCGGCGCGCTTGAGTTCGTCCTGAAGGTCGAGCACCAGCGACTGCAGGTCGTTATGCCAGTCCTTGTGGCCGGGCCGGGCGGGATCGATGCGCGGCGCCCTGATCTCGGAAATGTCGGTTGGTCCTCCGGCTGTCATTTCGAAGGCGCTGTCGAGGCGCGGGATGAAGATCCGCTCCAGCGGCAGGAAGGCCGAGAGACGTTCCCCGAGCCCGGCAAGCGCCGCCTCTTCTCCATGCACGAGGAAGACGCCTGACGTGATTGGCAGCCGTTCCTTCACCCAGGCGGCAAGTTCGGGGCCATCGGCGTGGCCGCTATATATGTCGAGGCGGCGAATGCGGGCACGGACGGTGATCTCATCCCCCTGGATGCGCACCGTCTGCGCGCCGTCCTCGAGAATGCGTCCGAGCGTTCCGGCAGCCTGATAACCGACCAGCAGCACGGTGGCCTCTTCGCGCCAGAGCCAGTTCTTCAGCCGGTGTCGGATACGTCCCGCGTCACACATGCCGCTTGCGGCGATCACGATGTGGAAGCCGTGCATGTGGTCGATGGCCTTTGACTGCTCGACCGTTTCCGTAAAGCGCACATTGCGCGCCTCCATGGCCTCTGCCAGCATCTGGCCGTTCTCCAGTTCACGGGCATGACGGCGGAAGATCTCGCTTGCCCGCGTGGCGAGCGGCGAGTCGATCACGATCGGGCAGGTGGGGATATCGCCGGTCTTCATCAGGTAGACGAGATCGGCCAGCAGTTCCTGCGTGCGTTCGACTGCAAAGGAGGGGATCAGCAACGCCCCGTTGATGTTGGTGGCCGCTTTCACCTCCGCCTTGAGCGCCGCCCGCCGGGTCTGGTCGGAAACATCGTCACGATCGGTATCGCCATAGGTACTTTCGCAGATGACGTAGTCGAAACCATCAGGCGCCTCCGGGTCGAATTGCAGAAGCTTGTGGCTCGGGCCGATGTCGCCGGAAAAGAGCACGCGCAGCTGTTTGGCGGGCGTGTCGATCTCCATTTCGACGGACGCCGAGCCGAGCAGATGGCCGGCATTCCAGAACCGGAAGCGTATCCCCTCTGCTGCCTGCTGCCAGCGTTCCAGTTCGACCGTGCGCATCAGGGTGACGGCGCGCGCGGCATCCTCCGCCGTATAGATCGGCTCCACTGTATCGCGGCCGCGACGCTGGTTGCGGCGGTTGAGTTGCTCGACTTCGCTTTCCTGGATATGGGCGGAATCCGGCAGCATCACCGAGCAAAGATCGATCGTGCCGCGGGTGGCGAAGATCGGTCCGTCATAGCCGACCTTGGCGAGCTTTGGCAGCAGTCCCGAATGATCGATATGGGCATGGGTCAGGATCACCGCCTCGATGGAGGTCGGCTCGAACGGAAAGGATCGATAATTCAGTTCCTTCTCGCTCTTCGATCCCTGGAACATGCCGCAATCGACGAGCACGCGCGTACCGCCGTTTTCGACGAGGAAGCAGGAGCCGGTCACCGTGCCGGAGGCGCCATGGAAGCGGATGATGGGAGCGGAAGTCATCGGTTCGGTATCCAGCGGCCGGCAGGCATGGGCATCGCAGATCCACTATCCAGCCAGTCGTTCGCTGCGATGGCGGCGTGTCGCCGCCGCATGACAAGTCATCTCCGGAAACGTCCGGTTGCGTCAACCCCTGCACTTCCATCCGCGATCTACGGTCGCAGCCCACCATCGTTCAATGAAGGTGCGGGATGTCAGGGCCTCCGCCGAAGGATGCAAGGTCCGGATAGAAGGCAGAATCCGGACGGGGATCGAGCGTGAAGGCAATGCGCGACAGGGCATCACGCGCCTTTTGCGCATAGAATTTCTTGGCTCGGTCGTCGGAATGAACGCGGCCGGCTTCTGCGAGAACAGTGGCAGCTTCCCGCAAGCGTTGTCCCGCCAACAATGCAACGCCCAGCTTGTAGCGGCCCTCGACATGGTGCGGGGCAAGTTTGCAGAGCTTCCGCAATGTTTGAATGGCCTGGCCGTAGCGCCGGGTAGCGAGGTGCACGTCTCCAAGCCTCAAAAGCACCGGTACGGGATCGGCAAGCCGCGGAATGAGGGCGCGGTAGGAAGCCTCGGCCGCGCTCATTTCACCGCGTTCGAAAAGCAGGTTGGCAAGGCCGAACTCCGCGCCGCGATGATCGGGCATCGCAGCCAGAACCTGGCGAAAGGCCATTTCCGCCTCGGGTTTCTTGCCGGAATGATAGAGGTCGAGCGCGCGCTCATAGACGAAACGCACACTGCGCGGGTTGATGAGGCCGCCGAGATTGAGACCGTTTCGGGTCCGGAAAAGCGTGCAGGAGATCTGCCGTTCCTTGACACCGAACATGTATTTGTAGGGTTCGTTGCCGCGCAGGAAGTCGTAGGTGCGAAAGCCTTCCGAGATCGCCTTCCGGATGCAATAGCCGTGCAGCACGAGACCGGGCGAGGGCGTAGTCCATGTCTCGTCGCGGCCGGTGATATAGAACAGGACAGCTTTCTTCTGACGGTCGATGATGTTGGCGAGAACCCCGAGCGGGCGTTCGCCGTGCCAGAGCACCGGCACGTCGAGATTGCCGTCGGCAAAACAATCCATCAGCACTTCACGGGATGCGCGGATCATCTTTTCGGCGTTTCCTTCTCCCTTGATCGGCGTCCACCGCACTCTCCAGAAGCCGAAGAGGATATCGAGGTCGCGCTCTATCGTTTCCGGTGTCGCCATGGTGATGCGATATTCGTCCCCACCCTCGACCTTACGCAGGAAGCGCCTGAGTTTCTGTCGGGTCTGGCCGCTCATGTGCTGTTCCAGATAGCCGTCCCAGCTGTCGGGCAGATGGATGACCGGACAGATGGTGTTGTCGATCTGCTGTTCGTTGCGCGGCACGTTATTGCGGAACATCACCTCCGGTCCCTGCAGCGCCCGGGTCAGCGCTTCGCTCCGGCCGGGCGGGCCGCTGAAATAGTCGAGCTTGATCTGGGTCCACCGCTCCTGTCTGAGATAGGCGGCAAAGCCCGTAATGGCCTGCTGCTCGTAGTCCGGCAGGGTGATGAAGCCGGTGTAGTCGGCGGCGAAATTGCCGGCCATGATGATCTCGTCGGTGAAGATACCGTCGGCATTGGCCTTCGTCTGCAGACGCAGGGGAAAGAAGGCGAGATAGGGAGAACCGGGTTCGCTTTTCCTGAGAGCCAGGATGAACCAGCGTCGGCGATGAGAGAGATAGCGGTTCAGCCATGTCCAGGAGAGGAAGTGCTGGGCATCCGGGTCCGCCATGAACACCTCGTCCCAGTTCCGGCGAACGGCCGCGAAGGCCTCCACTGTATCGATGATGTCTATCCGCACCGCATTTCCCCCTTCAACACATAACTTTTGGAAGCTCAGCCTCAGATCTCCTTGGCCAGATGCGGGCTCTTGTGAATGAAAGCCCAGAGCGATTTGCTGATATCGGTGATTTCCGCGATCGAGCTTTCGAGCTGCCGCATCTCCTTTTCGTCCATCTGCTCGACCTTGCCGTAGCGGATCTCGCTGTCTGTCTCGACAAGCCGCATGAGCTGGGTGCTGGAGATGTCACCGCTCTCGTCGAATGAATAGATGCTGTGATTGTACTTGTTGCGGACCTTGGCTTCCTTTTTGAGCCGCGCCATGGCGAACAACACGGCTTCTCGGTCGGCTTTCGGGGTGGAGCGACGCTTGGCGAGCCGTTCCACGAGATCGATCCTGGCCCTTGTGGTATTGAGCGTCAGGAAAACGATGATCGCCGCTTCCTTGTCGACGGCCAGAAGGTGGGCGATGACATAGATCAGCAGACTTTCCGTATTGGTCCAGACGTAATTCAGCCGGCCGACTCCCAACAAAACATCCGGCATGTTTCCCATTGCGCGTTACCCTTCTGGCCTGTTTTGAGATTGCCTGCCCAGTCACAACTCCTTGAATGCACGAGACATGCTGTCGCTGATCGGCTTCGAAAGATATTCGAAGAACGTCCGCTCCGATGTCTGGATCAGCACGTCGGCCGGCATGCCCGGAACGGGGTGGAAGCCATGCACCAGCGCCAGTTCTTCCTTCGGTAGTTCCACTCGGACGATGTAGACGTCCCTCTGGGCGCCCACCGTGCCTTCTTCGATCGAATCCGCAGAGACGTAGAACACTTTGCCTGTCAGCACGGGTGTGGTGCGGCGATTGAGCGCCGAAAGCCTGATTGCTGCGGTCTGCCCTTCGCGAAGCTGATCGATCGAGGTACGCAATACCTGCGCCTCGATGATCAGGGGAACCCCGGCGGGCAGGATTTCCATGATCGGCTTTCCTGTGGTGATGACGCCACCGGCAGTGTGGTAATAGGAGCGTACGACGGTACCGGTGACAGGCGAGCGGATGACCGTGCGTTCGAGCACGCCTGCGGCCTCCGTCATCTGCTCGCGAACGCTGTCGAGATCGGATTCAGCCGTTTCAAGCGCGTCGAGCGCGGCCTGCTTGTTGGAGTTGATCGCGATCACGGCTTCCTGCTGGTATTTGGCGATCTGCGCGCGGTTCTCGTTGAGTTCGCCTTCGAGACGGGCGAGGTCGCCGAGCGCGTCGGCAATGGCCCGTTCCATGGCGAGCAGGTCCATCTTGCGCAGGTAGCCGACCTTGACGAGCTTGGCCTTGGAATCGCGTTCCTCGGTCAAAAGAGCGATCTGCTTTTCGAAGGATTCCTTCTGGCCCTGGTATCCTGCGAAGCGGAACTCCAGTGAGACGATGTTCTTCTGAATGAGGTTAAGCTGCTCCTCCAGTTTGACCTGCTTGCTGTGGAAGATGACGTTCTGGCTCTCGATGATGGCATTGACCTCGGGATCGCTCGCTTCCTTCATGACGATATCGGGAAGGTTCAACTGCTTGTTGCCGTCGGCTTCCGCCCTGAGACGCGCGACCACGGCTTCCAGCCTGAGACGTCGGAGCTTCAAGGCCCGTTCGTCTGCGAGCGCGGCAGTTGGATCAAGCGTCAGAAGCACCTGGCCTTCCTTGACCATCTCGCCTTCGCTGACCTTCATTTCCCTGATGATGCCGCCTTCGAGGTGCTGAACGATCTTGTTGTTACCCGTCGCGACGAAACTACCCTGCGCGATGATCGCGGACGCCAGCGGCGCGGTCGCCGCCCAGAAGCCGAAACCGCCGAAGGTGCTGAACAGAACGGCCAGGCCGACCACCGTATGGCGCCGGATCGAACGTGGCACTTCGTTGTACCACTCGACCGGGCCAGCTTCTCTTTTCACTGTAACGCTGCGTGCCATGGTACTCACTCACTTTTTGTCGAGGCGCGGGGCCTCTGCGCCGGCACTATTGCTCAGTGCCTTCAGGACGTCCGCGCGTTCGCCGAACATGGCGACCGATCCGTCCTTGAGCACGAGGATCTTGTCGACCACCTGCAGGAGGGCAGGGCGCTGGGTGATCGTCACAGTGGTGATACCCTGCTTTTTCGCGTGGATGAGGGCGCGTGCAAGCGCGGTCTCCCCAAGCGTGTCGAGATTGGAGTTCGGCTCGTCGAGCACTACGAACTTCGGATCGCCGAAGAAGGCGCGTGCAAGCGCGATGCGCTGTTTCTGGCCGCCCGAAAGCGGTGCGCCATCGGCCGCCACCACGGTTTCATACCCCTGTGGGAAGCCGGCGATCAGTTCGTGTACATCGGCAAGCTTTGCCGCCTCAAAGATCTGCCGGTCCTCGACGTCGTCGCGCATGCGGCTGATATTGGCCTTGATGGTCCCAGGGAAGAGTTGCACGTCCTGGGGTAGGTAACCGATGCTTTCGCCGAACTGCCGCTGGTCCCAGTTGCGCAGGTCCATCAGGTCGAGGCGCACATTGCCCGATGTCGGCAGAATGGAGCCGACCAGCATCTTGCCGAGCGTCGTCTTGCCGGAACCGGAATTGCCGATGATGGCGAGCGATTCACCCTTGCGAAGCGAGAAGGAGATGCCGTTGAGGATCACCTTTTTCTGCGGCGGGGGCACGAAGAGAATGCGCTCCACGTCGAGCCGCCCCTCGGGATTGGGCAGGCGAAGTCGCGGGAAATTCAGTGGTGAATTCACTAGCAACTGCTTGATGCGGCCATAAGCCGAGGCCGACTTGTTGAACTGGTTCCAGCCCTCGATTGCACCTTCGATCGGGGCAAGAGCCCGGCCGGAGATGATCGATGCGGCGATCACCATCCCGCCGGTCAGTTGCCCCGAAAGCGAAAGATGAGCCCCCCAGCCGAGAAGGGCGATTTGCGTGATCATGCGGCAGCCCTTGGAGAGGCCGGCGAACATGATGTTTCTGTCCTGGGCCGCGACATGGGCTTTGAGCGAGCCCGCTGTCTCCTGGCCCCACATCCGCACCGCTTCCGGGATCATGGCGAGCGCATTGATGATCTGCGAATTGCGCGACATGGATTCGAGATGAAAATTCGCACGGCCGGCAAAGCCGTTGGCCTCGGCGAAATGACGAGCCGTGAACCGCTGGTTGAGGAAGGCGATGAAGAACAGCACGGCGCAGCACGTGAGAATGATGAGCCCGAGATGCGGGTGAACGAGATAGACCACCAGCACGAAGAGCGGCATCAACGGCGCGTCGAGGAAAGCGATCAGTGTGCCTGACGTCAGGAAGCCGCGAAGTTGCTGCAGGTCCTGCAGGATCTGGTAGTCCTTGCCTGTGCCGTGCAGCGAGGCTCTCGCCGCGGCACTGAGAATGGGAGCGCCGAGTTGTACCTCCAGTTCGACCGCCGTGCGCATCAGGATGAAACGCCTGATCGCATCGAGAAAGGCTTGAAGCAGGACGGCGCCCACGACCGCTATGGTCAGCATGATCAGCGTGTCCATCGACCGACTGGTGAGAACCCGGTCCGAGATCTGGAAGAGATAGAGCGGAATGGCGAGCAACAGCACGTTGATGGCAATGGTGAAAACCATCACAATCATCATGTTGCGCCTCACGGCGGCGATACCCTTGGCCAGGCTCGCGGCGAAGTTCACCGGGCCGCTGCGTTTGTGGAAGCCGGCTTGGCCACCATTTCCACCGCCGCCATTGCCCTTGTCGTCAGAGTCCTTGCCGCCACCGCCGCTACCGTCGGAGGGACGTCGTTCGTTATTGCGGATCGGCCCCCGGTCGTTTTCGATTGTCTTTCCGAATGGCGTGTCCGGAACCGGTGTGATGTCGATTTCCCGGACAGGCTGGTCGCGTCTTGCCACCGTCTCGGTATTTACTGCCGGCTTTGCCGCAGCCTCCGACGCGACGGCCGCCCCGCTCTTGTTATTGTTTTGGGCTGGGGCGGCCGCCCGTCCGGCGGACCCGTTTGGCGCCGCAGCCGCGACATTCGGCGGCGCCGCTTGAGCGTTTGCCTGCGATCCCCTGGAGGTGGGACCTTTCGGTTGCGCGACTGCGGCCTCTGTGGCGACGCCTCGGCGCATCGAAGATTGCGATGCGGCGTTGTCGAGGCGTCTCAGGTTCTCGATTACGTCTTCGATCGTCGGGGTGCCGGGCTTCGGCTCCCGAGACGCCAGCACAGACGCCGGGATAAGGCCTGGCATTCTCCCTGTACCGGACCGATCGAGGGCGGGGCGTGGCTGGACAGGCGGGCCGATCCGGACGGCCTGTGTTTTCGGCATCTGTGGTGGCGGAACGACGCGAACTTTGTCTTCTCTGCTTTCGTCCGGCGTTCTGCCGTCGGCAGGCCGTGTGTCGCCTGAATTATCCACGAGTTTCGACGCTGAATCGGTCAGCCTCTTCAGGTCTCCGATCACATTGTCGATCGCCGAAATGCCTGTGCTCGCCGGGTCTGCGGAGCCGTCGCCGGACGGCGGTCCGGACAGGTTCTGCGGCTCCAGGTCGATTGCCTTGCTTCTCGACAATTCGTCCTTTGATACGTGGTTCATGTGTCTCCCCCCAGATCGTCCTTCAGGCGATCATTGTTTGCATCACGTCCGCAGGACTTGCATGAGGTCCACCGAGGTCGTCTGCCGAATTGAAGACAATGTCATCCGTGTTGGGGGGCGCGGGATCATTGTCGAGAAAGGCGATGACTTCGTTGGCAAGCTGGTTGTTCGTCGGTTGCGGTTGTGTGTGGTCGTCTTCCACGAGTCCTCCCTGGATCAGGATGGCATCGGAATACGTCTGGCCCGCCACATAGGTCGAACCGCCGAAGCTGTCGTAGTCGACGATCTCGGCGATGTTGATGATCGCGTTGCTGCCGGTGTCTATCGTGATGTTGGCGGTCTGGGTGTTGGCGAGATAATCCGACGCGGCCTGCGTGACATGATCGGAATCGCCGAGAATGCTCACCTGCTTGATGTAGGTGATATCGTAGAGGTTGCCGGTGATGTAGAGAACGTTCAGCCATTCGTGACCGACGAAATTGGGGTCGGTTCCTAGCGTTTCCGGCATGTTCGGATCGCCGTGTTGAATGTTCTGCTGGGCCTGCTGCATATAGTCGGGCATTGCCTCGAAACGATCGTTGCTGCCGACGTTGTGGATCGAAGCCTCGTTCCACAGAAGGTTGTTCCCCGTCTGGGTATTCACGTTGTCGGTGCCGCCCGCTTCGCCGGTAATCGTGTCGTTGTCATAGAGAACAGCCAGCTGGCTGATGATGTTCATGTCGAGCACATTGCCGCCGACGATCACCAGGTCATATTGCTGGCCAAGCCCGAGATAGGCAGTGATGTTGAACGCGGCATTGCCGCCGATCAGTACGGTGGTCTCATAACCGGTCGTGGTGACGACCATTTGGTCGTTGTCGGTGACGAAGTTGTACTGCTCGATCCATTGTACGAAACAGACGTCCCCATCGATGACGCTGACGCGCCAGTCCGAAGGATAGGTGGGATCCTGATCCGGCGCCGCCTGGCTGTCGGCTCCGGTGCCGCCGAATTCGGTTCGGTCGAATGTGGCGATGTTCGCTGCGACGGTCGGCGCATGGCTGCTGTTTTCGCCATCCCATCCATTGCCGCATCCTTTTTGGGCAAAGGCGTTGGTATCGTTGTCGCTGTAGACATAGGCCTGCGTGATCACATCGATCTGGTGGTAGTTGCCCATTACGCTCATGACGGGGGTAATCACGCCCGTCGTGGTGAAGCTGGCGATGTTGGCAACGACATTGGCGCCCGCAGTGATGTCGAGCGTGTTCTGGGGTCCCGGCTGTTCGAGCGGCGTTTCGCTCTTCTGCGGATCGTCTTCCGGCTCCGCCAGTCCGCGATCCGGCATGAAATCGTTGAGGGAGGGCGCTTCTTGCGTGATCACTCCGTTGACATAGGTACCGTGGATTTCGTCCCCGGCCAGCACGAAGTTCACCTCGGCGTCCTCGCCGATCGATGTGGTATTATTGGAAACCAGATCCTCTTTGTAGTCATGAACCTCCTGCGCGATCTTCTGCAGGCTTTCGTAGGCGTCGGTGCGGTCGAGATCGGAAAAGGGCGTGAAGCGCACTGCGTCGGTCGCGAATTCCGCCAGTCGCTCGACGACGTAGCTGGTATCCAGCTTCGCGTGATAGTCGCTGGTCATGTTCAGGTAGTCGTCGTCGAAAAGCAGATTGATCTGCGCCATATGCGAGATCGCCGACCCCGGCCCCGGATGGACCAAGAGGCGTTCATCGGGTTCTATCGGGATGTTCGGCTCGCTCACGCCCATGCGCGGAAGTCTGAAACCGCCCCCGAAGCCTTCGTCGAGATCCCTGAGCTCCTGTGTCGATAGCGGATCGAAATAGGCTCGTCCCCCGACATCGAAGTGCTTAACGCCGTTGTCCTGGTATTCGACGCCTGGAACATAGTCTTTTAGTGCGAGGTCGGAAGCGAATTTGGGATCCAGCGCTTCGAGTTCCTCGCTGGGCGCAGGAGCATTGTCATGCACCTGACCGCCCGTATAGCCGATACGCAGCCGCGCCTCGTCCATAACGCTGTCAAAATGCCCGATAAAGTGGGCGATGATTTCGGAAATCCTGTCGATCTGCATATCCACCTCCCTGCCCATGCGGGAGACGACCATGAAACACGGAAATGTCCGTCACTTTGCCGTCTTCGCTGACGCAGCCTCAAGCCGCTGGACTGCACCGGCGCGGCCGGTGCAGTCCCTTTTGCCTTGGGGAGGGAACTATCAGGCGCCGGTATCCTCGCCGGTATGGGTGACATAGGAGTCGCCCCCTATGACGCTGCTGTCGATGGTGTTGCTCAGCAGGTTCGCGCCCTGGACGAACTCGAAGTGGAAGCCAGAATTGGCAAGGATCGCCGAAGCATCGGCGGTGCTCGCACTGGAAACGTCGTCGCCAGCCGAAAGATCCCAGCCCTTGGCATCGAGATCCATACCTTCGCTTCCGTTGGCTGTGCCGCCATTCGCGCTCAGATAGTTCTGCGCTCCGCCGTTTTCCATACGCACTTCCCACGCCGTGTCCTGGTCGGCGAGGTGGCTTGCCTGGACCGCATTGAAGCCGCTGTCGTTGCCCGCGCCATTGAGCGAGTCGTTCAGGATGTTGTCGACATTGAGCGTGAATGAGAAGTCGTCACCGATCTCGAAGGTCAGGTCGCCGCCGGCGATACCGAGATTACCGAAGTCGTGCACGTTGTCGAGCTGGCCGAAATCATTGTCGGCCGAGTTGAAGCTGTCGCTCGTGGAAATGTTGAAGCTGTCGGTCGTCGTCTTGATATCGGTGTCTGTTTCGGTGACCGTCTTGATGTCGGTATCGATGTCGGTTTCCGTGTTGGAGTAGGACTTGCTGTCATAGCTCCAGTCATATTCGGAAGTGTTGTAGCTGTCCGTCACCGTCGTGGTGTCGTTGTCCGTGATCGTCTTGATGTCGGTATCGGTCTCGGTATTGGAATAGGACTTGCTGTCGTAGCTCCAGTCATATTCGTTGTCGCGATTGTTGCCGTTGTCGGTCGCGACATCGACGTCGATCTTAGAGTCGAGATCCACGTCGATGCTGTTATCCGTGTTGATCTCGCTATTTTCGCGGTTGTCGCCATTCGCTACACCGCCGACATAGCCAGTCGAACCGTCATCCACTTCCGTGGAGTTGATCGCGCTGTTGGCAAAGCCGTCAGCCAGAGCGCCGACATTGGTCTCGTCACCCTGCGGGTTATAGCCGTAAGACATTTCCATTCCTCCAAAAAAATGGAGCAGCATTCGAAAATCCCTCTCATCTCAAATGGGACCTGTTTCGCGCTTGCTCCGTATTGTTGTTGACCGCAGACGTACAATTCACGAAATCATCTGCGGAGGCTTATTCGTTTTGAGGGTCTATTGGTCCCTCAAGACGCACTCTCCCTTTTTCCGAAGTGCAGAAGCACAACGGGCCAATTTTTTAGATGGCTTTATTGATCAGCGGGTTGAAATGATCTCTACGTCGAACAGAATTACTATGAAGACCACGTCCGTCCTCTTCTGACACATAAACTCAACAGGAAAATGGTAGCCGTTCATAGCTACAAAATCGGATTAGTCATGAGTGCTGATGGAAGCCTGAAAATACTTTCAGTTTCGGGACTTGGCCCTGGATATACCTTTGGGAAACATTTTTGCCGCTCCGAAAAAATCAGTAAAAACCAAGGGAGGAAGCACAAATTGCGGAGGAGAGAAAATGTGTGGAAAATGTTCGAGTGTGCCTAAAAAAGTCGCGATATGCCCGGGTTTGTGGTTTTTTTGACGCCGAATAACCCAAAATGATCATTTCCAACCCCTGCTTTTCGAACTAACATAATTAACTAATAATTAAATCAATGAAAGGGATTGGGGGCCAAATGCGGCTCCCCCGCGGATCTACATGTAACGAGTAAGCTAACGCCAAGGGGAGGCATGTATGTTTATGAGTGAGTCACATATAAGTGACCCCGCACGCCATATGCCAGGGGTAGTTCAGGGTAATTCTATACTTATGATCGCAAGGCAGGATCTTTTGGCTGAATGCCTGGCCGAGGTCCTTTCCAGAAAATTCCCAAATCATGACATTATCGTTCGCCCGACAATGCGGGATGTAAGCGAAAATGAAGAGAATGGCGCAAGTTTGATCTTGCTTTATCGTCTTTCCTCCGCAGATATACAGAACGCACTTCTGAGGCTGCGGCGCAACGAGGACGGGGCATCGATCGGTATCGTTGTCGACGGCGTGGGGCCATTGGACGCCTATTACCGCAATCTCGCCGAAGCCCGCACAATTGATGGGATTTTGCCGCTCAACCTGCGGCTTGATGTGTTTCTGGCGGCGGTCGACCTGCTTGCGAAGGGTGGGGAGCACTTCCCTTCATCTCTGCTGCAGCGGTTGAGCAGCGATGCCCCCCTTGTCGAGGCTTCGTATGAAAGCGGCCTTGTCACGGCAGCAAGGTCGAATACCCTCACTCTCCCGAACGGGGATATGGCGGCTCTTACCACGAGAGAAGTGCAGATCCTCGATCTCATCTGCGAGGGTACGCAGAACAAGATCATCGCTGACCGGCTGAACCTTTCGGAAAACACCGTGAAGGTTCACATACGCAACATTTACAAGAAGATGCATGTGCGCAACCGCACCGAGGCGGCCTCGCGCTTCTTCAACAACGACAGAGCGAGCAACGGTCAGGGCAAACGGCAGAACTAACGATGCCTTGAAGCGGCCTCAACGAAGGAAGCAGCGCGACTTCTGACCGAAGCCGCTGGCGGAGCATATATATGGCGCAGAGCCCAGGTAGGCGGTCTTCGTCTCCCGGGCTTGCGGCGCCGCGATCGTATCCTTGTCGGCACTGGCCTTGCTCATTTCATCGGCGTTGCTGTAGCCGTATTCCGTATTGTCCGGTCGCGTTTTGCCTATCGTTTCTTCGTGTTGTTTGCTCGGTAGGGCCCCGTTGGTCGCCAGCTCTGCGTCTGCAACGGAGCAGGATTCAAGCGACAATGCCGCAAGCGTAATCAAGCCTGCCATGCTGAGCCAGGGCATTCCGCTTGAGCTTTCGCTGCCCGCCTTCACGTATCCCCGCATGTGTCTCTTCCGCCGTAGGTCGCATTGATGATCAATGTGACCGATTCGGGGCCATTTTGACAGGCGTGTATTAGCATTTTCTGACGATGCGCAGGGAGAGGCCTCTGGGAGGGCCCCTGTCTCGGGGCATCAAGCGTCATGCTTAACAAATTATAACCAGAAAGTACTACGTATAATCATATCGGGTTTTTGCGAAAATATTGATTGACCGGAATAAAAATGGGGACAGTATCTGTATTAACGCAAGCTTAACCAGCGAGTATTGTCCAAATGGACATGTGTTCTACTTTGGTACACTTGGTCTAAGTCTTGTGGAGTATGTTGTTCATTGAGTCGAGTTCGGGATCTTTTTTGCATGATCCCGAGGCTGGGGGTGTGTGTAATGCGTAAGCTCTTCTCCGATGGTTCGCCTTCCTTGGATATGTCGTCCGAACCTTTTCCTCGCATGGTTCTCGTCAATGGCGGTGCGGGTTTCCTGGGTTCGCATCTCTGCGAACGCCTGCTGGATGCCGGTCACAGCGTCATCTGTTGCGATGATTTCTCGACAGGGCGCCGGGAAAATATCCGGCACCTTCTGTCGAAACCGGGTTTCCGCGTCATGGAACACGACGTACGTGATCCCTATGACGTCGATGCCTCGCTGATATTCAACTTCGCCTCGCCGGCCTCGCCGCCGGACTACCAGCGCGACCCGGTCGGCACGTTGCTGACCGGCGTGCTCGGGGCGCTGAACGCGCTGGATCTTGCCCGACGCAACGGCGCGATCGTGGTGCAATCATCGACTTCCGAGGTCTATGGCGATCCGCTCCAGCATCCGCAGCAGGAAAGCTATTGCGGCAACGTCAATCCGATCGGGCCGCGAGGATGCTATGACGAGGGCAAGCGTTGCGCCGAGACGCTGTTCTTCGACTATCACCGCAAGTATGGCGTCGATATCAAGGTCGGCCGTATCTTCAATACCTATGGACCGCGCATGCGCCTGGATGACGGGCGTGTCGTCTCGAACTTCATCGTTCAGGCGCTGCAGAACCAGGACATGACGATTTACGGCGATGGTCACCAGACCCGCTCGCTCTGCTACGTCGATGACCTGATCGAGGCCTTCATGCGCTTCTCCGGCGCCGGCACTAACTGCAACGGACCTATCAATCTCGGCAATCCGGTCGAAATCCCGGTTCTCCAACTCGCCGAACTGATCCGCGACCTGACCAATTCCCGGTCGCGCATAGTGCATCTTGCAGCTGCTGTCGACGATCCGAAGCAGCGCCGCCCCGATATTTCCCGGGCGGCGGAAGAACTCGGCTGGCAGCCGCGCGTGTCCTTGAGGGACGGACTGGAAAAGACCATCCGTTACTTCGATGCCGTGATCGGCCAGGCCGCTACGGAAGGACGCGAACCCGCGGAGGCATTGTAAGATGTCCCGCACCGTTCTCGTTACCGGAGGCGCCGGCTTCATCGGCAGCCATATCTGCAAGGCACTTTCCCATTCGGGTTTCATCCCTGTGGCCTACGACAACCTTTCCACCGGACACGCGGATGCGGTCCGGTGGGGACCGCTGATCGAGGCCGATATCGCGGATGGCGGTGCGTTGCGGGCGGCTTTCGACCGGTTCGCGCCGGACTGCGTGATCCACTGCGCTGCCAATGCCTATGTCGGGGAATCCGTCACCAACCCGCAAAAATACTACCGTAACAATGTGGCGGCGGGCCTCAGCCTGCTCGATGCCTGCCTCGCGGCAGGCATCGGCAGGATCGTATTTTCCAGCAGCTGCGCGACATACGGCATTCCCGAGCAGCTGCCGATCCGCGAAGACAGCGTGCAGGAGCCGGTCAACCCTTATGGCCGCACCAAGCTGATCTTCGAAATGGCGCTCGATGACTATGCGCAGGCCTATGGTCTGAACTTTGTCGCCCTGCGTTACTTTAACGCTGCGGGTGCCGATCCCGACGGCGAGCTTTCCGAACGGCATGAGCCGGAGACGCATCTCATTCCGCGGGCGCTGCTCGCAGCTGCCGGCCAGCTCGATCGGCTGGAGATCTTCGGTCAGGACTACCCGACCGACGACGGCACCTGCATTCGTGACTATATCCATGTCAGCGATCTGGCCGATGCCCATGTCGCCGCCGTCCGGCATCTGGCGAATGGTGGCGACACGCTGCGCCTCAATCTCGGTTCCGGCCAGGGCACCTCGATCGATGAGGTCCTGCAGGCAATCGACCGGGTTACTGGTCGGCGGGTTCCGGTCATCTTCAAGCCGCGCCGTCCCGGCGATCCGCCGGTGCTCTTCGCGGATACCGCGAGCGCACGCATCAAACTCGGCTTTGTGCCGCGCCTTTCGGATATCGACACGATCATCCGCACGGCAAGCCCCAGCTTCGGTCTGGAGGTTGTTCGATGAGCGTGGTCCCGAGAATTGGCTCAAGTGTTGCCCGGAAGGAAGCTCGCAGCCAGATGATGGAGCCGGTGTTCGCTGGGCGCTCCTGGCTCGTCTACCTTTTCGGCATGCTCTGCTGGTTCGGGGCGCTCGCCAATTTCTGGATCTGGTGGTTCGATCCGTCGCATGTCATCGGTTGGCTGCCATTTGCCCTGATCACGCTCGTCATGGCCTGGATATCGCTCATCCCTGCCTATTTCATCCTGATCTTCTTCAATGCGAAGCGCATGCGGCGCTCGGTACCTCTGCCAAGCGGTCGCGTCGCCATGGTCGTAACCAAGGCTCCGTCGGAACCTTTCGAGGTCGTGCGCAAGACGCTTTCCGCCATGCTGTCGCAGCGCGGCCTCGATTTCGACATCTGGCTGGCCGACGAGGATCCGGAGGCCGAAACCAGACGCTGGTGCGGGGAACACGGGATATTCATCTCTACCCGCAAGGGCGTTGCCGAATACCACCGCGCCGAATGGCCACGTCGCACGCGCTGCAAGGAAGGCAATCTCGCCTATTTCTATGATCGTTACGGCTATGAGCGTTACGATTTCGTCGCGCAGTTCGATGCCGATCATGTGCCTGACCCAGACTACCTGCAGGAGGTGATCCGTCCCTTCTCTGATCCGGCGGTCGGTTATGTTTCCGCACCGAGCATCTGCGACGCCAATGCCGCATCGAGCTGGGCTGCGCGCGGACGGCTCTATGCCGAAGCGAGCCTGCATGGCGCCTTGCAGGTGGGCTACAACAATGGCTGGGCGCCGCTCTGCATCGGTTCGCACTATGCGGTGCGCACGAAGGCGCTGCGTGAGATCGGTGGCCTCGGCCCGGAACTGGCCGAGGACCATTCGACCACGCTGATGATGAATGCCGGCGGCTGGAGCGGCGTGCATGCGATCGATGCGATCGCCCATGGCGACGGGCCGGAAACCTTCGCCGATCTTTGCGTTCAGGAATTCCAGTGGTCCCGCAGCCTCACGACGCTCCTGCTGCAGTATTCCGCACCCATGGTCCGCAAGCTGCCGCCGCGGCTGAAGTTCCAGTTCATCTTCTCGCAGCTCTGGTATCCGCTGTTTTCCGGCTTCATGGCGCTGATGTTTGCGATGCCGCTGGTGGCGCTCCTGACCGGCAAGGTCTTCGTCAACGTCAGCTATCCGGATTTTCTCATTCATTTCGCACCGGTTTCCCTGGTGCTGATCGGTCTCGCCATCTTCTGGAGGCGAAGCGGGACCTACCGCCCCCATGATGCCAAGCTGTTCGGCTGGGAAGGTATCGCGTTCATCCTGTTGCGCTGGCCGTGGTCGCTTGCCGGAACCTTGCTCGCCGTTCGCGATCGCATCACCCGCAGCTTCGTCGATTTCCGCATCACGCCCAAGGGCAAGCAGGAAGTGCGGCTGCTGCCGGTTCGCATTCTCATGCCGTATGCCGTGCTGGCCGGCTTTTCGGCGGCCGCCATGGCGTTTGCACCGGGTGAAGGTGCTGCGCGCGGTTTCTACATCTTCGTCTGCGTCAATGCGGCGGTCTATGCGATGGCTGCTGGCCTGATCGTTACGCGACACGCCTTCGAGAACGGCTTCCGCGCTGTAACCCGCTCCCGTGGCATCGGGCTCGTTTTGGCGAGTTGCGTGCTTGTGGTCGGCGTCAGCGGTGCTGAGCTTGGCCAGCATGGTGTTGGGTCGCTCGAGGCTCTGGCCCATGGGCAGAATGTTTTCAGTGTCACCAAGACCCAGTTCACGGTTGCCGGCGCCGGCTTCGGCGGCAAGACGAAAACGGTGAAATTCCATCTGCGCTGGAACGGTTTCGGCGCTGCTCAGCCGGAAAGTACGCATGCAATTGAACCCAATGCGTAGCGCAGGGCCGGAGTGCCCGTGCGCATTTGTAGAAAGGGAGGGTACAATGAAAAAATACCTGAGGACTGGTGGCATCGCATGCCTGGCGCTAGCCCTGTTCTTGCCGCCAGCCGCCTTTGCCACCAGCGCCACCTCGCAGAAGAAGGTCGAGCCGCTGAGCGCGGCCGAGTTGACCGCGATTTACAGCGGCAAGACCTGGGTGTGGGGCACAGGCGGAGGTCGCTTCGACGCCAAGGGGCGCCGTTTCGTCGCCTATACCGACGAGAAAGGCAAACAGTCCCTCGGCGAGGGCAGGTGGGTCGTCGATAACAACGGCAAGCTCTGCATCTTCGCCAAATGGACGGCAAGCGATGGTGCTGGCCGGGCGGCAACCTGTTTCGGTCACGTCAAGATAGGCGATACGATCTACCAGCGTCGCCATCCCTTTGGTCATTGGTATGTCTTCCGCCATGCATCGGAGCGGACCAGCGACGAGTTCCGCAGGCTGATTGCTGCCGACACGATCAGCAGCCGCGCGCTCGATCTCAAGAAAAACCTGGCGGCAAATTGAAGAAGGAAGGAGGAATGCGATGAAAAACATAAAGAGAAGAACCCTGCTGACAACGGCGGTCACGTCGTTGGTCGTCGCCGGTTCCTATCCACTGACACGAGCGCAGGGTATTGGCGGCCTTGCCAATTCAACGGCCCAGACCATCCGGGACAAGAGGCCCGTCGTCCACGATGGTGGCATCCGCTTCGGCGCCTATGATCCGCACGGGGATTTCGCAAGCCAGCACAACGTCTCGACGGAAGGGCTCTTCCTGCCGTGGGAAGACGTCGATCTCGACTCGCTGAAACTCGCCGATGCCTATGCGCTGGAGAGGAACCGCAACCTGCTCATCACCATCGAACCCTGGTCGTGGGATGTCAGCTGGCGCCTGACCTCGGGACAGTTGCGCGAAAAGGTGATGCGTGGCGACTACGACCTCAACATGCAGACCATCGCCGCCTTGATCGGCCAGATGAAGAGCCCGGTCATCGTGCGCTGGGGACAGGAAATGGAAGATACTTCGGGCCGCTTTTCATGGGCCGGGTGGGCGCCGCAGGATTACATCACCGCCTACAGGCGGATGATGGACATCCTGCGGCGGGAGGCCCCGAAGGCGGATCGCATGTGGTCGCCGAAGGGTTTGCCGAACCTCACGCCCTACTATCCGGGAGACAACTATGTCGATCTGGTAGGTCTCTCTGTCTTCGGTCTCGAGGGATATGACGAGCGGGCCTATGGCGCGCCTCGTAACTTCCCACAGAGCCTGAAGCAGGGATACGATCTGGTGGAAGGCTTCGGCAAGCCGGTCTGGGTCGCAGAATTCGGCTACGAAGGAAGCGACAGCTACATCATGCCCTGGATGCAGGAGGCCACGCTCAAACGGGACGAATTCCCGGCACTTGTCGAGGTCGTCTACTTCAACGACCGAGATGTGCACGCATGGCCCTTCAACCTCGGCCGCCCCGACTGGCGCGTGCTCCGGGGCCAGGCGACCAACTGACCGAAAAACGCTTTCTGCTTGCCGTCGGGGGAATAAAGGGGGACGGTGAGTAAGGCCGGAGCAACTGCAGTGGTTGCTCCGGCCTGTTTGTGTTCTGGAATATTGTTTGTCGCTCATTCGCCTGCCGGAATAGTTCGAGGCATCGACTTGCCTGCAAGTTGCCTATCGAGTAGCACCACCTTAAACGCGCTGGGCCTGAACGGGGCGAACCCGATACCCATTTTGAGCGGACATCGGAAGGTTGTGACTGGTGAAGGTGCTACATTTCTTCAAGACCTACTGGCCGGACACTTTCGGCGGTGTTGAGCGAACGATCCATGCGTTGGCAAAAGGAGGTCTCGCTCACGGTATCGAAGCCAATGTATTGTCTCTCAGCCGTTCGCCGGTCGAAAACACCCGCGAGTTCGATGGTCATATGGCTTACAAAGCGAAGCTGGATCTCGAGTTCGCATCTACCGGCTTTTCGCGCGAGGCTTTTTCGAGGTTCCGTGAACTCAGCGCCAGCGCAGATGTGGTTCACTACCACTTCCCCTGGCCGTTCATGGATGTCGTTCATCTGCTGTCGCCGCCGGGCAAACCGTCCGTCGTTACTTACCATTCGGACATCGTGAAGCAGAAGACATTGTTACGTCTCTATGCTCCGCTCATGCATCGCTTCCTGTCAAATGTGGACAGGATAGTGGCTACGTCACCGAATTATCTCATGACGAGCGAGGTGCTTCAGAGACATCGTGAGAAGACGTCAGTTGTTCCGATCGGTCTCGACCCTGCCGACTATCCCCGGGCAAGCGAGGAGGAAAAGGCGAAATGGCGTAGCCGTTTTGCAAGGCCGTTCTTTTTGTTCGTGGGTGTCCTTCGTTATTATAAGGGACTTCATATCCTCCTTGATGCGGCGCGTGCCGTCGACGCCGATATCGTCATCGTCGGTGATGGTCCCACGCGGCAGGAACTGCAGGAAAAGGCCGGATCTGTCTCCTTAACGAACGTTCACTTCCTTGGAGCACTGCCGGATTCGGCGAAGGCCGCGTTGCTGGAGATCTGTCGTGGTTTTGTCTTTCCGTCCCACTTGCGGTCGGAAGCATACGGCCTCTCGCTTGTGGAAGCCGCGATGTTCGGCAAGCCGATGATCAGCTGCGAGATCGGGACGGGGACCAGTTTCGTCAATCAGGATGGTGAAACCGGAATAGTCGTTCCGCCCCAAGATCCGGCAGCTTTGGCGGCGGCAATGAATCGCTTGTTATTCGATGACGTTTTCTGTCGTGCAGCGGGCTCCAAAGCGAGTGAACGGGCGCAAAGTGTCATGAGTGCTGCGAGCATGACGACCGCCTACGCCAATCTCTACAGGGAAATTGTGTAGGCGTCCGTTTCAAGGCGCCGCGTTGCGCGAACAGGCGCTTTCGCTTGTGGCTCGCGACGTTATCGCGAGCCGCCATAAGGCATCGCCTTGCCTGCCAACTGAAGTACGCCCCGCTTGTATCGCGTGGGCATCACCTCGCGGCACAAGTTTTCGGCATCAGGTCGCCAATGATGCCAAAACGATATCCGGCGCGACTGGAAAATCAAGGAATTAAGGGCTTTTAGGGAGAATTGGCTGGGGAACCTGGATTCGAACCAAGATCGACGGAGTCAGAGTCCGCTGTTCTACCATTGAACTATTCCCCAACGGAGCGAAGCGCCTTGGGCGTCCGTCGGTGAGCGGGCTTATAACCAAAAAGATTGCTGCTTGCAAATACCCGTTTTGAAAAAACTTTGCAAAAAAATGACATGAGCTCAGAGCGCGGGGGCAAGCTGTTCGAAACAGTGGTAAAAACAGTTTGGCTAATGGGCTGCTCGCTGATATCATTTTACCAACGAAAATCGAAAAGACGCCTGCAGCATGACTTCGGCCAAGGTCGGAGCCTTTGCGCGGCGCGATGGGCAAGACAGTGACAGACCCCGATCGCGGCCAGAGGCCGCCAAGCGAGGGGGCGTCGACGGGTAAGCGCAAAGGTGGGGGTTCCCGCCGGCGCGGCAAGGCCAAAAGGGGTGCAGCGCCGCAGGCGGGTGCTGTCTCTCAGGCTTTGGAGCATGCTGCGCATCAGGCGGCTGCTACGCGACGTTCCGATATCGACGCGGCCGATGGCCCCGTTCGCAAGCGCAAGAAGCGTCGGCGGAATCGTTCGGGCCATAAAGGGCCCGAGGCGATTGCAGCGCAAGTGGTCGAGAAAACCTCTTCCGACAAAAACACGACGCATGATGCACTCGCCGCCGATGGCCGTGCGGGCAAGAAGCGTCGTCGAAGCCGCAACCGTCGTGGTCCGCATGTGCGGCCGTTGGCTCCTGCCGGCGCGCAGCCGCAGGCCACGTCCGCCCGGCAGGCGACGCCGGAAGCGGCGCCTGCCCAGCCGCATCATCATCCCCGTCCGCATCACTCCGGCGATCACCACCATCACGGTAACCGTCGCAATCCGCAGCACCAGACGGAACGAGGACGGGGAACGTCAGGCCATGAGCAATGGCCGGATGATCTCTACGCCGCGCTTGATCTCGGCACCAACAATTGCCGCCTGCTGATCGCCCAGCCCACCCGTCCGGGCCAGTTTCGCGTGGTCGATGCCTTCTCGCGCATCGTTCGTCTCGGGGAAGGGCTTGCGGCCAATGGTCGGCTTTCGGCTGAAGCTATGGACCGCGCCGTCGAGGCGCTGCGCGTCTGCGCGGGTAAACTTGCGGGCCGCCAGATCAGGCGGATGCGGCTGATTGCGACCGAAGCCTGCCGCGCTGCTGAAAATGGCGAGGAATTCCTGGCGCGCGTGACGGTCGAGACCGGGCTTGAGCTCGAAATCATCAACCGTGAGACGGAAGCGCGGCTTGCCGTATCCGGTTGCTCTTCTCTGGTCGGCCGCGAGGCGCGTTCGGTCGTACTCTTCGATATCGGCGGCGGCTCGTCCGAGATCGCGGTCATTCGCATCGGTGAGAATCGTTCGAGCCGTCTGGCCAATCACATCACCCACTGGACATCGCTGCCCGTCGGCGTGGTTACCCTGTCTGAGCGTCATGGCGGCAAGGATGTCACGCCTGTCGTCTTCGAGGCGATGATACAGGAAGTGCAGGGAATGCTGGAGCGGTTCGATTGCCCGCCGGCGTCGGGGTCGAATGCGGGTGAGGATGGTTTCCATTTGATCGGCACGTCCGGAACGGTGACGACGCTTGCCGGTGTCCATCTCGATCTTCCCCGTTACGACCGCCGCAAGGTGGATGGTCTGTGGCTTTCGGATGCCGAGGTTTCGGCCATGCAGGCAAAGCTTTTGTCATGGGACTATGCGGGACGCGCCGCCAACCCGTGCATTGGCCCGGACCGTGCCGATCTGGTGCTGGCCGGCTGCGCCATTCTGGAGGCGATCCGCCGTCGCTGGCCATCGAGCCGCATGCGCGTTGCCGACCGGGGCTTGAGGGAAGGACTGCTGACAGACATGATGGCCGATGACGGAGTGTGGCGGCGAGGCCGTCCGCGCCGGCCCCATAAGGAGCGCTGACGCAATGACCAAACCACCCGTGGGCGGCAACCGTACTGGCCGCAAGCTCGGCCAGAAGGTCAAGAAGGGCAAGCTCAAGGCCTCGTCCCGCCGCTGGCTCGAACGCCATATCAACGATCCCTATGTGCAGCGGGCGAAGCTGGAGGGTTACCGTGCGCGCGCCGCCTTCAAGCTGCTCGAGATTGACGAGAAGCACCAGATTCTCAAGGGCGCGAGGCGCGTTATCGACCTGGGTGCCGCTCCCGGAAGCTGGTCGCAGATTGCAGCCAACGTGACCGGTTCGACCGATGAGGACATCCGCGTCGCCGCGATCGACTTCCTTGAGATGGCGCCCCTTCCGGGTGTCAAGGTTCTGCAACTCGACTTTCTCGATCCCGATGCGCCGCAGAAGCTGATCGAAGCCGTTGGCGGCACACCCAACCTCGTCATCTCCGACATGGCGGCCCCGACGACCGGCCACCAGAAGACGGACCATCTGCGCACCATGCATCTCTGCGAAGTCGCCGCCCATTTCGCCGTGGAGGTGCTGGCCGAAGGTGGCCATTTCCTGGCGAAGACCTTCCAGGGCGGCACGGAAAAGGAACTGCTCACCATGCTGAAGCAGAATTTCCGTCAGGTCGTTCATGTGAAGCCGGGGTCGTCGCGTGCCGAATCGGTGGAAATGTTCCTGCTGGCCAAGGGCTTCAAGGGGCGCCGCGCGTCCGAAACGCGGGATGCGGAAGACGAGACGGTTGAAGCCGAGGAATGAGCCGCCGCCATGCTGCTTTATGTCACGATCGGCACCAATGATCTCGCCCGCGCCATCCCTTTCTATGATGCCGCACTCGCCCCGCTTGGCCTGAAGCGCAAGCGGACGGATGCGGTTGAGGCGGGTTACGGCGCGGATGACGATGTGCGCTGCCGTCTCTGGGTAACAAAACCTTTTGACCAGAAGCCCGCGACCCGTGGCAATGGTTCTATGGTCGCGTTGGAAGCGATGACCCGTGCAGCGGTCGGTGCGTTTTATGCCGAAGCCCTGGCCAATGGCGGCACGGATGACGGCCCACCGGGTCTCAGGCCTTTTCACGCGCATTTCTACGCGGCCTATGTGCGCGATCCCGATGGCAACAAGCTTTCCGCCGTCTGCGAACGGCCGGAATAAAACGGACTGAGCTTTATTTGACGGGGATGTCCTCGCCCACATCTGCTGGCCGGCGATGACCTGATACGGCGGAGCCTGCATCGCGGGCCAGCCCGATGAAGGGGATCACCGCCAGAAGCGAGAGCGCTGCGACGACCGCGAAGGCAAGGTGGAAGTCCACAAGCGACAGCTCCCGCCCGTGAAGTGCGATATTGGCCTCGAGAATGGCGGCCGCGACGGCGACGCCAAGCGCGAGGCTGACCTGCTGCATGACCGAACTCATGGAGGTCGCCTGGCTGGCCTGCTCATCCTCGATATCGGCATAACCCAGCGAATTGACGCCGGTGAAGAAGAATGAGCGGCAGAAGCCTGCGACAAGCAGAAAGCCCATGATCACGTAATGGGGCGTGCCGGGCGAGAAGAAGGAATTGGCTGCCGTCATCGTGGCACCGCCGAGTGCCGCGACGATCAGCACGCTACGAAAGCCGGCCGCGGCAAAGACGCGCCGTGCCATGAACTTGGTGGTGATCGCGCCGATTGCCCCGATGAAGGTGATGAGACCGGACTGGAAGGGCGTCATGCCGAAGCCGAGCTGCAGCATCAACGGCATGAGGAAGGGCACGGCACCGGTCGAGATGCGGAAGATCGTACCGCCGGTGATCGAGGCGCGGAAGGCCCGGTTGCGGAAGAGTCCGAGGTTGAGCAGCGGCGCGGGATGACGCTTCGCGTGCTGCACGTAGAGAATGCCGCTGATGATCCCGATGGCGACTGCGCCAAAGCCGACCTGCAGCGGCAGTGCCGGCAGACTGACGACGGAGAGGCCGAACACCACGCCCGAGGTGGCGAGTGCCATATAGACGAAACCCTTGAGGTCTATTGCCGAGGTTGAGGTCGGCGGTACTTCCGGGAGATAGACCGTGGACAGCCACACCCCAGCGAAACCGATTGGCACATTGATCAGGAAGATCCACTGCCAGCTGAAATAGGTGGTGATGAAGCCGCCGATCGGCGGACCGGTCAGTGGGCCGACAAGGGCCGGAATGGTCAGGAGCGCCATGGCGGAGACGAGTTCGCTACGCTTTGTTGTCCGAAGCAGTACGAGACGTCCGACGGGCGTCATCATCGCTCCGCCCATACCCTGCAGGAAGCGGGCGCCAACGAAGGCGATGAGTGACTGAGAGGTCGCGCACAGTATGGAGCCGGCGATGAAGACGAGGATGGCCGCGCGGAAGATCTTCTTCGCCCCGTAGCGGTCCGCCATCCATCCACTGACGGGAATGAAGATCGCAAGCGCCACCATATAGGAGGTAAGCGCCAGCTTCAGCGTGATCGGGCCGACGCCAAGGTCGGTCGCAATCGCCGGCAGCGCCGTGGAAATCACCGTCGAGTCCATCTGCTCCATGAAGAGCGCAACGGCGAGAATGAGCGGGGTGATGCGGTTCATCAGGTGGGAATCCTGCGCGGCGGGGGAGGGCCAAGCGATGCCTTTTTAGCCGGAGCGGAGGCGTCTGCCAATGGTGTTGCCGCACGTCGGATCACGTCTGCGTGAGGCCGGTTTCCTGAACGACAGGATTGCCTATTTTGCCCGAATGGCCGTCATCCGGCGGCTCCATGGATCGTTTGAGAGCGGATCGCTTGAAAGAGGAGTGGGTAATGACAGCAATGAACAGGCGCGTATTGCTTGGTAGCGCAGGGTTCGCGGCCCTGGCTGCCCCGATGATCATGACCCGCGCGGCGGTGGCGCAGACCGAAACGCCGACGAAGGCCGATCGTGCATTGTTGCCGGACACCCATGGGTTCAAGCTCGGTAGCTTCGAGGTCGTCGTGGTCAAGGACGGTGCAATGCCCTCCGGAGCACCCGGAGAAACGTTCGGGACGGATCAGTCGCCGGAGACTGTCGGAGAACTGCTCGACCGGAATTTCCTGCCGAAGGACCGGTTCGTCAACAGCTTCTCGCCCGTACTCGTCAATACCGGCTCGGATGTCGTTCTGTTCGATACCGGCCTCGGAGAGGGTGCCCGGGCCAAGGGCGGCGGACGTTTGGTTGAGGGGCTGGCTTCTGCCGGTTACAAGCCGAAAGACGTCTCCATCGTCGTGCTTACTCACATGCACGGCGATCACATCGGTGGCCTGATGGAAGGCGGCAAGCCGGCCTTCCCGAATGCGCGCTATGTGACAGGACGGACGGAATATGATTTCTGGGTCGATTCGGCTCGCGTCGGAACGCCTGCTGAAAACGGGCACAAGGGTGTGCTCGCCAGTGTGCAGCCGCTCGCCGAGAAGACGACCTTCGTGGAGGACGGGGCCTCCGTCGTCACGGGCATCACCGCCGAGGCTGCGTTCGGCCATTCACCGGGCCACATGATCTACCGGCTCGAATCGGAGGGGCGCCAACTGCTCCTGACAGCGGATACGGCGAACCATTTCGTGCTGTCGCTCCAGCGTCCGGATTGGGAGGTCAAGTTCGACATGGATAAGGCCGCGGCTGCCGCGACCCGCAAGCGCGTATTCGACATGGCGGCGGCGGATCGCCTGGCGTTCCTAGGCTACCACATGCCTTTTCCTGCCGTCGGCTATGTCGAAAAGATCGATACGGGTTACCGTTTCGTGCCCAAGGCCTATCAGTTCGACATCTGAATGCTGAACGGTATTCGGGCCGGAGTTGATCCGGCCTGAATCTCCGAACGAAACCGTCGTGAGGGCTTAACCCTGATTGTGCAGTTCGTCTGCTGCCTGATGCAGCATTTCTAGCATCCGGGTCTGGATTTCGCTTTCCTTCACCTCGACGCCAGCCGCTTCGAAGTCATGACGCAGGCGCTCCAGCAGCCGGTGAGGTTCGTTCACCTGGGTTAGCGCCAGTTCGCGGGCATAGGATTCGCCATCGGTGCGGCCCATCGCTTCCGCAGCCCACTTGCCGATCATGACGTTGCGGCGGACTTCCGCCTTGAACAGCATTTCCTGCTGGTGTGCATATTGATCTTCGAATGCGCGGGCGCGCTGCTGCAGGTTGTTCATCGTATTCACCCCTTGTTTCCCCAGGCCCGTTCTTGAACCTGCAGCGATCATACGGAGAGACCTTTCAAGGTCGGTTTGGAAAATCGGTAAAATCTTTCGCAATGCACCAAAATCGCCCATCCGATGCTGCGTTTGCTGTTTTGCAGGTCTGCAATGCGCGTCGGTCGAGGTTTTCCTATTCCCTTCCTGTCATGAACGTGTTACCAGCCCTCGCCAACTTCCAAGCATTTCATGCAGGAGCGTCCGGGGGAGACACCCCTTTCCCGGAGGATTCTGCCTATTCAACCGAAGGAATTGGCAATGGCACGCATCGTAACCTCGGCAACCGGCGCGGAAGCGCTCACCTTCGACGACGTCCTCCTGCAGCCCGGGCACTCCGAGATCATGCCGGGTCAGACCAACATCGCAACCCGGATAGCAAAGGACATCGACCTTTCGCTGCCGATCCTTTCCTCCGCCATGGATACGGTCACCGAAAGCCGTCTCGCCATCGCCATGGCCCAGGCCGGGGGGCTTGGCGTCATTCACCGTAACCTGACCCCGATCGAGCAGGCCGAGGAAGTCCGTCAGGTCAAGAAATTCGAAAGCGGCATGGTCGTCAATCCGGTGACGATCGGCCCAGACGCAACGCTTGCCGAAGCGCTGGCGCTGATGAAGGCGCATGGCATTTCCGGCATCCCGGTCGTTGAGAACGGTGGCCGCCCCGGTCGTCTCGTCGGCATCCTGACCAACCGCGACGTGCGCTTCGCTTCTGACCATTCCCAGAAGATCCATGAACTGATGACGAAGGAAAACCTCGTCACCGTGCGCGACGGCGTCGAGCAGAGCGAAGCCAAGCGCCTCCTGCATTCCCACCGCATCGAAAAGCTGCTGGTGGTCGATAATGACGGTCGCTGCATCGGCCTCATCACCGTCAAGGACATCGAGAAGTCGCAGCTCAACCCGAACGCCGTCAAGGACCTTCATGGTCGCCTGCGCGTCGCCGCTGCCATCTCGACCGGTGACGATGGTCGCGAACGCGCCGAACGGCTGATCGATGCGGGTGTCGACGTCATCGTCGTCGATACCGCCCATGGTCATTCCCAGAAGGTTCTGGATGCCGTTTCGATCGTAAAGAAGATGTCGAACTCGGTTCGCATCATCGCCGGCAACGTCGCGACCGGCGCCGGCACTCGCGCCCTGATTGACGCCGGTGCCGATGGCATCAAGGTCGGTATCGGTCCGGGCTCGATCTGCACCACCCGCGTCGTCGCCGGTGTCGGCGTGCCGCAGCTCGCAGCCGTCATGGCCTCGGTCGAAGAAGCCGAAAAGCACGGCATTCCGGTCATCGCCGACGGCGGCATCAAGTTCTCCGGCGATCTGGCCAAGGCGATTGCCGCCGGTGCTTCGGCCGTCATGGTGGGCTCGCTGCTTGCCGGCACGGATGAAAGCCCAGGCGAGGTCTATCTCTATCAGGGCCGCTCCTTCAAGGCATATCGCGGCATGGGTTCCGTCGGCGCCATGGCGCGCGGCTCCGCTGACCGTTACTTCCAGGCGGAAGTGCGCGACACGCTGAAGCTCGTTCCGGAAGGCATCGAGGGGCAGGTTCCCTACAAGGGTCCGGTTTCGGCCGTGCTGCACCAGCTCGCAGGCGGTCTGAAGGCTGCCATGGGGTATGTCGGCGGTCACGACATCAAGGATTTCCAGGAGAAGGCGACCTTCGTGCGCATCTCCGGCGCCGGTCTCCGCGAAAGCCATCCGCATGGCGTGACCATCACCCGCGAAAGCCCGAACTATCCGGGCGCAGCCTGATCGCTTCCGTTTCATGGACGGCCGGATAATTCCGGCCGTCTCTCCCTATTCATGTTTTATGCATTTTGCCGCGGACGGAGATGTCTTCAATGACAGGCTTCCAGATTTTCTGGCCCATTCTCGCCCAAGTCTTCCTTGTTTACGGTCTTTACGGATTGCTGCGCCTGCGCCGTCAGCGTTTGCGGCGGGAAGGTCGTCTCGACGAAGAGACGATGCGCTGGGGCCGTAACGATCCGCCGGAAACGCTGTCGGTCCGCAACTGTATCGCCAACCAGTTCGAACTGCCGGTTCTCTTCTATATCTGCTGCATTCTTCTGTTCATCGCCGAGGCGGACAATCTGGTGTCAGTCGTCCTCGCCTGGATCTTCGTTGCCACGCGCTATGCCCATGCGGCCGTGCACGTGACCAGCAATCGCATGGCGCTGCGTTTTCCCGCGTTTATGGCCGGCTTTCTTGCTCTTGGCGGAATGTGGATCTGGCTCGCCGTCTGGATGGCGACCTCTTAAAAGTGACCGGCGCTCACGCGCATGTGTCTTGGCCCATCGTTCGGGGCTCCTATCATTCATTCAGGCACGAGAATTCGTGCGGCTGATGATACGACTGAGGAGGAGATCCCATGAACACGCCGAAGATCACACAGGCGATGATCGACGCCTATGACGAATACACCCACCTGACGCTCGACCGGCGCCGGTTCATGGAAAAGCTGACCATGCTGGCCGGATCCGGCGCTGCCGCGGTGGCGATCGCCCCCATGCTCGCAGCCAGCAAGGCCAATGCCGCCATGGTTGCGGACGATGACACGCGGCTGGTGACGCAGGATGTCACCTATCCCGAGGCTTCTGGCGAGATGAAGGGCTATCTGGCAATCCCGAAGGATGCCGCCGGCAAGTTGCCGGGTGTGATCGTCATCCATGAAAACCGCGGCCTCAATCCGCATATTCGCGATGTCGCCCGCCGGATGGCGCTCGAAGGTTTCGTGGCGCTGGCTCCCGATTTCCTCTCGCCGCAGGGCGGTACGCCGGAAAACGAGGATCAGGCGCGCGAGATGTTTTCGAAGCTGGACATGGCGGCGACCGTCGCCAATGCCGAAGCGACGCGCGCGTTCCTCGCAAGCCACGACAAGGTGAACGGCAAGGTCGGCGCCATCGGCTTCTGCTGGGGCGGGGGGCTGGTCAACCGGCTGGCCGTCGCCTCGCCGGAACTCGGGGCAGGGGTTGCCTATTATGGCATGCAGCCGCCTGCGGAAGACGTTGCGAAGATCAAGGCGCCTCTTTTGCTGCACTATGCGGGCCTGGATGAAAGGGTCAATGGCGGTATCGAGGCCTACAGGGCAGCCCTGGAGAGGGATGGCAAGACCTTCGAAATCCACATTTATGAAGGCGCAAATCACGCCTTCAATAACGATTCCTCGGCTGCCCGTTACAACAAGGCGGCGGCCGATCTCGCTTGGTCACGCACCGTGCCGTTCCTGAAAAAATACCTTGCCTGAACGTTGCGGTGCAGCATCGTTTGCAGCTTCCGGCTGTCGCAGATGTGCGACGCCGGGTTTTCGATTTCGGTCTTCGGCTTGATGCGGATCAAGAAATGCATAGGCGGTTTGGGCTAGCTTCCCTCCAGCTTCGCGGTCGTCACGTTGCGCGGCTGAATGTGAGTTCAATCCAAAGTCATCTACCAGGGAGATCGATATGGCATCTATGATGAAGGCCGCCGTGGTGCGGGAGTTCGGCAAGCCTCTGGTGATCGAGGAGGTCGCTATCCCCGAACCGGGCCCCGGACAGATCCTCGTTAAATACGAGGCTACCGGCGTTTGCCACACCGACCTGCATGCTGCCAACGGCGACTGGCCGGTTAAGCCCAATCCGCCGTTCATTCCGGGTCATGAAGGTGTGGGTTACGTCGCCAAGCTCGGTGCCGGCGTCACCCGCATCAAGGAAGGCGACCGCGTCGGCGTTCCTTGGCTCCACACCGCTTGCGGCTGCTGCACGCCTTGCCGCACCGGTTGGGAAACCCTGTGCGGCAGCCAGCAGAACACCGGCTATTCCGTCAATGGCACGTTTGCCCAGTATGGTCTCGCCGATCCTGATTTCGTCGGTATGCTTCCGGCCAATCTGGAATTCGGCCCGGCTGCCCCGGTCCTTTGCGCTGGCGTCACTGTCTACAAGGGCCTCAAGGAAACCGAAGTTCGCCCCGGCGAATGGGTGGTCATTTCCGGCATCGGCGGTCTCGGCCATATGGCCGTTCAGTACGCCAAGGCCATGGGCATGCATGTCGTTGCCGCCGATATCTTCGATGAGAAGCTGAAGCTTGCCAGGGAACTTGGCGCTGATGTGACGGTCAACGGCCGTGATGCTGATGCCATTGCTCAGGTACAGAAGGCAACAGGAGGTGTGCATGGTGCGCTCGTCACCGCCGTCTCTCCCAAGGCCATGGAACAGGCTTATGGCTTCCTGCGCTCTAAAGGCACGATGGCGCTGGTTGGTCTGCCGCCGGGCTTTATTTCGCTGCCGGTCTTCGACACCGTTCTGAAGCGCATCACGGTGCGCGGTTCCATCGTCGGCACGCGTCAGGATCTTGAGGAGTCCCTGGTCTTCGCCGGCGAAGGCAAGGTGAAGTCTCATTTTTCCTGGGACAAGATCGAGAACATCAACGATATCTTCCATCGCATGGAAGAAGGCAAAATCGACGGCCGCATCGTCCTCGATCTCGCCTGATTGTTCTTCGTTTGAACAGAGGGCCGCGTGTTATGCGCGGCCTTTTTCGTTTTCGTGACTTGCCACGATGGCCTCCGCCAGAGCTTCCATGTCGGCCCGTCGTGGACTGGACCGACGCCAGATCAGGCCGATTTCGCGGGATGGTTGCGGATCGGCGAAGGGCACGATGCGGATAGCATTGCGGGCGGTTTCGGTCTCTATTGCCATTTCCGGGATGAGGGTCAGGCCCATATCGTGTGACACCATCTGCAAAAGCGTGGTCATCGACGTCGCGCCGAAATTGACGAGGCTGCGTTTGTTCGCCGCCTTGCAAACCGAAAGCGCCTGATCGCGCAGGCAGTGGCCTTCTTCCAGCAGCAGTAGTCGTTCCGGATCGACCTCCGTTTCGGTCATCGGAGACAGGAGCACGTCGCTTTCGTTGTCGGCCATGGCCATGTAGAAGCGGTCGGTGAAGAGCGATTTGCTGACGACGTTATCGGCCTCGATTGGCAGTGCTGCGATGATCGCGTCGAGCTTGCCTTCCGAGAGGTCGTTCACCAGTCTGCCGGTCACCGCTTCCTTCAGTTCCAGTTCGATAAGCGGATGCGCCCGCCTCAGGAACGGCACGAGTTTCGGGACCAGATAGGGCGCGACTGTCGGAATGATGCCGAGCCTGAGCAGTCCGTCGAGGGTTCCTGAGCCATATCGCGCCGCCTCCTCCAGCCGGTCGACGCCCGCCAGTATCGAGCGGATGTGGCCGAGAACCTCCAACCCCTTCCGTGTCAGCAGTGTTCCGGACCGGGTGCGCTCAATCAGCGTTACGCCCAGATGCTTTTCCATTTCCATGATCTGCGCCGACAGCGCCGGCTGGCTGACATGCACCATTTCCGCCGCCCGGCCAAAGTGCAGGGTGGTGGCAAGGGCTTCGAAATAGCGCATTTGTCGGATGGTCAGCATGATAGGAATTTCTTATCGAAAGATCCAAAAAAGACAATTGGAGATTATCGAAGTTTTCGCCGAATGTGACCCCATAAGGCGTTCACAAAAAAACAGGAGGTCGGAATGAACGAGCATGTGAAACCCGCGGGCAAATGTCCGGTAATGCATGGTGGCAATACCGCAACGGGCAAATCCGTGATGGACTGGTGGCCGAATGCGCTGAACCTCGATATCCTGCACCAGCACGACACCAAGACCAATCCGCTCGGCAAGGACTTCAACTATCGTGAAGAGCTTAAGAAGCTCGATGTCGAGGCACTCAAGGCCGACCTGCGTGCGCTGATGCTGGATAGCCAGGAATGGTGGCCGGCTGATTGGGGCAGCTATGTCGGCATGATGGCACGTGTTACTTGGCATGCCGCAGGCTCCTACCGCGTCACCGACGGTCGCGGTGGCGCCAACACCGGCAATCAGCGCTTCGCGCCGCTCAATTCCTGGCCGGACAACGTCAATACCGACAAGGGCCGTCGCCTGTTGTGGCCGATCAAGAAGAAGTACGGCAACAAGATCTCCTGGGCCGATCTTATCGCGCTCGCCGGCACGATCGCCTATGATGTTGCCGGCCTGAAGACCTTTGGTTTTGCCTTCGGTCGCGAGGATATCTGGCATCCGGAAATAGACACCTACTGGGGTGAAGAGAAGGAATGGCTGGCGCCGAGCGACGGTCGTTACGGCGACGTGACCAAACCGGAGACCCTCGAAAATCCGCTCGCCGCTGTGCAGATGGGCCTCATCTACGTCAACCCGGAAGGTGTCAACGGCAAGTCCGATCCACTCGCCACCGCTGCTCAGATGCGCGAGACCTTCGCCCGCATGGGCATGAACGACGAGGAAACCGTGGCGCTCACCGCCGGCGGCCACACGATTGGCAAATGCCACGGCAATGGCAGCGCGGCCAACCTAAGCCCGGATCCGGAAGCGGCCGGTCCGGAGTTCCAGGGGCTTGGCTGGTTGAACACCCACGGCCGCGGTATCGGCCGTGACACCGTCGTGTCCGGTCTCGAAGGCGCCTGGACCACCGAACCGACCAAGTGGGACAACGGCTACTTCAAGATGCTTTTCGAGCATGAATGGCATCTGGTGACCAGCCCTGCCGGCGCGCACCAGTGGGAACCGATTGCGATTGCTGAACAGGAGCGTCCGGTCGACGTGGAGGATCCGTCGATCCGCCGCAATCCGATGATGACTGATGCCGACATGGCGCTCAGGGTCGATCCGATCTATCGTGAGATTTCGTTGAAGTTCAAGGACGATCAGGACCACTTCTCCGACGTCTTCGCCCGCGCCTGGTTCAAGCTGACCCATCGTGATGTCGGCCCGAAATCGCGTTATTTCGGCCCGGATGTGCCTGCTGAAGACCTGATCTGGCAGGATCCCATTCCGGCAGGCCGCACGGATTATGATGTCGTAGCCGTCAAGGCCAAGATCATCAACAGCGGTCTTACTACCGGCGAGATGGTGGCCACTGCCTGGGATAGTGCTCGCACCTTCCGTGGTTCCGACAAGCGCGGCGGCGCAAACGGCGCTCGCATTCGCCTCGCCCCGCAAAAGGATTGGGAAGGTAACGAGCCCGAGCGTCTGGCAAAGGTGCTGGCCATTCTTGAAGGCATTGCGGCGGAGACCGGGGCCAGCGTCGCTGACGTGATCGTGCTCGCTGGCAATGTCGGTGTCGAACTCTCGGCAAAAGCCGCCGGGTTCGATGTCGAGGTTCCGTTTTCGCCGGGTCGCGGCGATGCCACGGCCGAGCAGACCGATGTGGATAGCTTCGCGGTGCTCGAGCCACTCGCCGACGGCTTCCGCAACTGGCAGAAGAAGGACTATGTTGTCAGCCCTGAAGAAATGTTGCTTGATCGCGCCCAGTTGATGGGGCTCACCGCTCCGGAACTCACGGTTTTGATCGGCGGTCTGCGGGTGATCGGCGCCAATTATGGCGACTTGAAGCACGGTGTATTCACCGATCGCGTCGGAGCGCTGACCACCGACTTCTTCACGACGCTGACGGACATGGCCTATTCCTGGGTCCCGACCGGCAGCAACTCTTACGACATCCGCGACCGCAAGACCGGTGCGGCGAAATACACGGCCTCCCGCGTGGATCTCGTGCTCGGTTCGAATTCCATCCTGCGCGCCTATGCGGAAGTGTATGCCCAGGACGACAATAAGGAGAAGTTTGTGCGCGATTTCGTGGCGGCCTGGACCAAGGTGATGAACGCGGATCGTTTCGATCTCACCTGATCGGGGCTGGGTGACGCTTGACCGTGTCACATGTGACATCCGGAGCCGCAGCGACACAGTTGCTGCGGCTCCGGTTTTGTTTTTCCGCCTACGGTTAAATTGCGTTCTTTTCTTTTAGGGAAAAGCGCATAGAACCTCGTCTATGTGGCCTGATGCCGGCTTATGGGCCGGAAGCGGGTCAGGGACGGGAAGATGACGTCGAAGAAAATCAGCAGCCGGCTTCAGTTGCGAAAGAAGCCGCAGCAGGAGCGTAGCATCCAGCGTCTGGATGCTATCATGGAAGCCGCTGTCGACCTCATCGCCGAGCACGGTGTCGCCAATCTCAAGATGACCGATATAGCGGCTCGCGCTGGCGTGCCGGTCGGTTCCCTCTACCAGTTCTTCCCGGAAAAAGCCGCGATTATCAGGGCCTTTCACGATCGCCATACGACGGTGGTGCAGGAGCACGCGACCGCAGCTTTTCCCGATGTCAAATCGACCGCCCAGGCGATCGATATGCTGTCGCGGCTTTTCGATGATTTCTACAAGATCTACCGGGCCGACCGCACCTATCTGTCTGTCTGGATGGCGGGTATGACGGACCGCGATTTTCAGGTGCTCAACCTTGCGCATCTCGATCGTTTGACCGACATCGTTGTCGCTGCGCTACACCATCTTGTTGATCAAAAGCACCTGGAAGTCTTTCGACTGCGTGTTCATATGGTGCTTTATCTTAGCGGTGCGCTCGCCCGCTTTGCCATGGTGCGCGATGAGGCAAGCGCGCAGAAATACCTTGCCGAATGGAAAGCCATGGGCGCCCGAACCCTTTTCGAGTTCGACGGCTAGAGCAATTCCGGCAAAAGTGGGAACCGGCTTTGCGTGAGGAATTGCGTAAAAACAAAAGGTTAGAGCATTGTAGGCGCCCCCGTTTTCGCCGCAAATGCTCTAGATCTCCGTAACACAGCCACGACCGGGTGGCAGACTTGCTGGCGGTCTCCCGGCCTTACCAGCCGGGAATCATGTGGCCGGCACGCAGGCGCGGATAGTAACGCGGATAGGTTTTTACATCGCCGTCGAGATCATCTTCGACATTGGCGGGCGTGATGTTGTCGAGGCAGGCAGTGATGTGATCGGTGATCGCGTTCATCAGCGAGCTCGAAAGGCCGGGCCGCTTCATGATGCCGATCTGTACCGGGGGGAGCGGGGGGAAGCCGTCGGCTTGGGTCAGTACCTTCATGCCGGTTCTTAGCGCCGATTCCGGCAGTATGGAGACGGCCATGCCGGCGAGGACTGCCGACGCAACGACGGTAGACGACCAACTGGTGAACAGGATCTGGTATTCGCGCCCGTCCGCATCGAGCGCCGAGCAGGCAAGCTGGCGCCACTGGCAGTCACGCCGTCCGACGGCAAGCGGCACGGGCGCGTCATCTTTCAGCGGATGGTTGGCCGAGCCAACCCAGCAGAGCGGTTCCGTCCGCACCACGTCGGACTGGCGCAGCTGCGGGTTATGGGTCACCAGCGCAATATCGAGTTCACCTTTCGACATCTTCTCCGAAAGATCCGCAGACGGTTCGCAGACGATATAGAGCTCGACATTGGGATGGGTCTTGGCAAAGCGGCCGATGATTTCCGGCATGTATCGGTCGGCATAGTCGTCCGGCGTGCCGATCCTGAGCGTTCCCTCGAGGCGGTTGTCGTCGAAGGCCGCAATCGCCTCGCTATTCAGACGGATGATCCGCCGCGCGTAATTCAGAAGCTTGTCGCCTTCGGCCGACAGTCGGTTGCCGCGGCCGTCCTTTATGAAGAGCTGCTTGCCGATCCGCTCTTCGAGCCGACGCATCTGCATCGAGACCGCCGATTGCGTCTTGAAGACACGCGCGGCTGCCTTGGTGAAGCTGCCCGTATCCACGATCGCTATGAACGTTTGAAGCTGGTCGATATCGAGGGGTGCAGACATGGGAACAATCCATAAGACGACTTGATGATAACTATTAGAAACATTCGTTGGACTGATCAATAGCCTTTCGGCATCCTCAGGCTGCAAATCAGTGCTTGTCGGAGAAGGGCCCCGAGCTCCTCCAATGGTTATGGTTCACCTCCGTTGCGGTTGCAGCGGGGAGCATTTTCTCGTGCCGAATCGAAAGGAAGACTGTCATGAGCACGACCGAACGGATGATCGAACTCGATATCGCCCTGCCGCGGCAAACGCCAATTCAGCGTCTGGTTGCTGCCCTTGTGACGGTGCGATCCGTTTGGCATGCCATGCGCAACCGACGTGCTGCGAACTGCCTTGCCGAACTTGACGATTTCCAGTTGCGCGACATCGGGCTGACCCGATCCGAAGTCAACCGGATCCTCGGCATGTCCGGCATCGCGGACGATCCTTCGCAGCAGCTTTCACACGCGGCGCGCAATCATGCGCGCCGCGCCCTGCGAGGTCTGCCTGTCGATTGAGAGAACATGATTCTGCCGGGTGACTTTCACCCGGCCTTACTGATCCCCGCAGGGTGATAGCCAATAAACCCTGCTTACTTGCCCGGCGACGGAAGTTCCTCGCCGGGCTTTTTTATGTGGATAGCGCTACCAATTGCCGAAGTTTTAGGCGGAGGTAACGGCTTGCTAACGTTGATATGGCAGCCATAGACGAATTGTGTCGATCTATGCCCGCCTTGTCACGGAGCCCTTCAGATGCGCATTTCGCGAAAGCTGCCTGTTGCTGCCGCTCTCTTCACCCTGGTAAGCCTTTCGGCTTCCATGGCCATTAATCTTTATCTCGAACACCGCACGCTGACGGCTCAGGTCTATCAGAAGCTGGAGGCCACGGCAGACGGTCGCCGTAACGAGGCGCGAGGCTACCTCGATGGTGTTCGCCTCGACCTCTCGGCTATTTCGACCAGCTTCACCACGCAACAGTCGTTGTTTGCCTTCAGTGGTGGCATGAACTTCCTCGGCGACGATCCGGCCAAGGAGCTGCAGACGCGCTATATCGACGAGAATCCGAATCCGGCAGGCGAGAAGTACAAGCTCGACACCGCCAAGAAGGATGCTTACGACCGCGCCCACAAGCAGTATCATCCTGCCTTTCTCAAGCACCTCCAGGGCCAGGGCTATTACGACCTGTTCCTGATCAATCCCGCCGGCACGATCGTATACTCGGTGATGAAGGAACGTGATTTCGGCACGAACCTGCTGACCGGGCCCTACAAGGATACCGGTCTGGCCACCGTGTTCCAAAAGGCCTTGAAATCGAAGGGCGACGAGATCGCTATGTCGGAATTCGAGGCTTACGGTCCCTCGGGAGGCAATGCCGCATCCTTCGTGGCCACTCCGATCATGCAGAATGGCCGCGCGATCGGTGTCCTTGCCTACCAGCTTCCGAATGCCCGTTTCAATGTGATGTATTCGAACAAGAAGGGTCTGGGCGAAACGGGTGAGACAATCCTCGTCAGCACCAAGGGTGAGGTCATCAACGACAGCATCCATACCTCCGCGGACGATGCGCTCCACGTTGTCGTCAATTCGCCACTGGTCAAGGCTGCCGTTGACGGACAGGAAATGACCGGCAAGGTCGAAGGCTATCGTGACATGACGAGCTATGCGGCGGCTTCCCCGTTGGAATTCGCCGGTACGCGCTGGGCCGTCATCGCCCTGATCGGCGAGGATGAAATCGCCGCGAACCTCAGGACCACCACCCTGGTTTCGGTTGCCTTCGGTGGGCTCCTCATTCTGATCGGTTCGATTGTGGCGATCCTCTATTCGCGCACACTCACCCGCCCCATCTCCGCTCTGGTGAAGTCCATGGAGGACCTTGCCGGTGGCAATACCGATATCGATCTTCCGGGCGAAGACCGGAAGGACGAGATAGGCGATATGGTGCGCTCGGTTGCCGTCTTCCGCCGTGCTGAAATCGAGAAACGGGAGCTGGAAAGCGATGCCGAACGTCGCCGGATGGCCGGCGATCAGGAGCGCCGTTCCCGCGATGCGGAGAAGGCCGCGGAACAGGCCGAACTCACGGAAGCGATCGATGTGCTCGGCACGGCCCTGCAGAGGCTGGCGAGCGGCGATCTGACGGCGGTCATTCACAAGCCGCTGTCGAGTAATCTCGATCGTCTGCGCGTGGATTTCAACGCCTCGCTGCAACGGCTGTCGCACACCGTTTCCGCCGTTCATTCGAACGTCAACGAGATCAACCGCAAGAGCGGCAAGGTCGGTTCCTCGACGGCGGATCTTTCCCGCCGCACGGAACAGCAGGCCGCAGCACTCGAGCAGACGTCCGCCTCGATCCGTCAGATTATGGAGGCGATACGCCAGTCGTCCGACCGCGCCGAGAACGCTTCGCAGCTCGCAAGCCAGGCGCGCGCCAATTCCGACCGCTCCAGCCAGATCGTCAGCGGTGCCGTCAATGCGATGGAACGCATCGAGAATGCCTCGAGCGAGATCTCCAAGATCATCAACGTCATTGATGAAATCGCCTTCCAGACCAACCTTCTGGCGCTGAACGCCGGTGTCGAGGCGGCCCGTGCGGGTGAGGCTGGCAAGGGCTTTGCCGTCGTCGCACAGGAAGTGCGTGAACTCGCCCAGCGTTCAGCCAACGCCGCGAAGGACATCAAGGCGCTGATCACCAAATCCGGAGAGGAAGTATCAAGCGGCGTGAGCCTCGTTCGGGATGCCGGCGGGGTTCTGTCCGACATCGCGGGTCAGGTGGTCGAAATCGGCGATCACATCCATTCCATCGCGGGTGCAGCCCGCGAACAATCGAGCAGCCTGAAGGAAATCAACTCTGCCGTCGGCCGGATGGAAGACGTGACCCAGCAGAACGCCCGCGCCGCCGAGCAGACCAATGCCGAAATGACCGGCCTGTCGCGCGATGCGGAAATGCTAATGGGTCTCGTCGGTCAGTTCACGGTCGAAAAAGGCGCGATCCCTTCGGAACAACGTTTCGCGGACCTGCGGGAAACCGGCTTCAGACGCACGGAAACGGTTGCACCCGCACCGGCGCCAGTCGCTAAACCGGTAACTAAGCTGCGGCTTGCATCGGCTAACACTCCGGCTCCCGCCCGTTCCGTGGCATCGCCGGCACGCGCCCTGCTGGACAAGCTGTCCTCCGGTATGGGCAAGGCGGGCACAGGGTCTAAGAGCAAGGACGAGAGCTGGGAAGAATTCTGAGCCCGTTGACAGGGCAATGAAGAGCCCGGCCATACCTCGGTGCGCAATACGATAATCTCGCGCTGAATGACATCAACAGTGGCTGCAAAGGGGCGGCCACGCCGGCTTTCCGGAAACAAGAATGAAACGGCGTCAGCCCTTCGGCGTATCCGGAGCCGCTTCGGGTGCGGTTGTCTTCGATGCTGCAAGATAGCTGTCGAAGATCTGCTCCATGCTTTTCTGGTAGTTCTTCTGCACTTCCAGCCCGCTATCGAACATGACGTTGATCATGTCGTTGAGGTTGGCTCCCGCCTGGGACGCTGCCGCCTGCGGCTGCTCTTCCTGCGGTTTGGCGGCTGAAGCCTGCGTCTTGGCTGCGGGCGTTTCGGTCTGCATACCCGCTATCATCTCCTGAAACGCCTTGGCGAAAGGATTGTCGAAGAACGGATTGGTGGTGGCCGGCGCCGGCTGCGGTTTCGGTGCGCCGCCGCCCATCATCTCCTGAAAGGCGCGGGTGAACGGATTGTCGAAAAAATTCGGCTGGGGCTTGGGCTGCGCCTTCGGCTGAAAGCCGGTGCTCTCAAGCCATTGCTGCATCATCGCGCCCATCGGCGTTCCGGCAAAGACGTTGCTTTCCGGAAACTGCCCGGTGGTCTGCTTGAACAGGCCGCCCATGATGGTATCGGCCATTGCCGGCATCATCTTTTTCAGGATGTCTTGACCAATGCCGGTGAACTGCGCCGCCTGCGCTGCGATAGCCCGGGACACTTCCTTGGAGCCGAACAGCTTTTCCAGCACCTGATTGCCGTCATTGATGCCCTGCGGCGTAAACGCCTTGCTCATGTCCTCGAAGTATTTGCCGTAATTGCCCGAAGCCATGGCGCCGAGGAGGGCGGAGAAATCGTAAGGGTTGGTGACGTTGCGCTTGAAACCGGAGGAGAATGCCGGCATGAGGGCCGCGACGGCCTTTGCCGCCTGTTCCTGGGCAAGATTGAATTGCTTGGCCATGGCGTCCATAGCCATGCCGTTCTGCGCCTGCAACATCATCTCGAAAAGCGGCAACATCGTCGTCATTCCCCCCGTGCTTGCAACGCATTGAAGCCACTATAGCGGGAAAATGACAGGCGAAAACCGATTTCTACGACAGGGTGAAGACGGCGACAGCTATTTTCGCTGTGAACACCTTCGGTTACGGGCGCTGATAGTGCCGCCATCATGCGATGGCGCCGAACGCGTCAGTACTGGAACTCTTCGAAGACGTGGTCGATCTCACCGTTCCAACGGCCATGATAGAGCGCCAGAAGATCCTCGGCGAGCGTCGTCTTCTTGGCCAGAACCTCTTCGAGGGAGGCGAGGAAGATGCTCTCATCCTGACCTTCGCCGTTGAGGCGGGCACGTGCCTTCAGACCGCGGCTTGAAAGGTCGATCACATCGCGAGCGACGTCGAAAAGGCTGCGTCCGGCGATTGCTGCCTTGAGGCCCTGAACCGGCACGGCATCGCGAAGCGCATTGGCATCCGCAAAGGTCCATTGACGCGTCAGTTCGTCTGCCGCCTCGAGTGCATCGTCGTTGTACAGCAGGCCTACCCAGAAGGCGGGAAGAGCGCAGATACGGCGCCACGGGCCGCCATCGGCGCCACGCATTTCAAGAAAACGCTTCAGCCGCACGTCGGGGAAGAGCGTCGAGAGATGATTGGTCCAATCGCCGAGTGTTGGTTGCCAGTCCTTGAGCTCGCTCTTCAGTGCACCGGCCATGAACTGGCGGAAGGTGATGTGGGTGCAGTCGTGATAGCGACCATCGCGCACCACGAAATACATCGGCACGTCGAGCGCCCATTCCACATAGTCACCGAAGCCGAAATCGTCGGAGAGCGAGAAAGGCAGAATGCCCGAGCGCGCATTGTCGGTATCGCGCCAGATCTCGCCGCGCCAAGATTGCAGGCCGTTCGGCTTGCCTTCGGTAAAGGGCGAGGAGGCAAACAGCGCCGTCGCCAGCGGCTGCAGCTTCATGCCGACGCGCATCTTGCGGCGCATGTCGGCTTCCGAGGAAAAGTCGAGGTTCACCTGGATCGTGCAGGTGCGATACATCATGTCGAGGCCGTGGCTGCCGACCTTCGGCATGTAGCGGGTCATGATGTCATAGCGCGACTTGGGCATGCGCGGTGTTTCGGCAAGGGTCCACTTCGGGCTGCCGCCGATGCCGAGGAAGCGGATGCCCATCGGCTCGGCGATCTCGCGCAACGTAGCAAGGTGACCGTTCGATTCAGCACAGGTCTGATGGATCGTCTCGAGCGGCGCACCGGACAGTTCGAACTGGCCGCCGGGCTCGATGGAGATCGCGCCCATGCCGGTGGGTTCGCCAAGCCCGATGATGTTCTCACCGTCCATGATCGGATCCCAGCCGAGTTTTTCCTGCATGCCCTTCAGCAGGGCGGAAATGCTGGCATCACCGAAATAGGGAACGGGGGAGTTGTCGGCCCGGAAGAAGACGAATTTCTCGTGTTCCGTTCCGATCCGGAACGCTTCCTCCGGCTTGCTGCCGGAAGCAAGATATTCGGCCATTTCCTCAACGGAGGTGAGGGGAGTATGGTCGGTGGTATCACGAGCCATTGAGTACACCTTATCGGGTCTTGCCGGTGTGCGCACCGGTCCATTGGGCAAGGTGATTGGACTGGATTTCGGGACGGCGCAAGAAAAAATCTTTCAACGGCCGGTCAAAAAAATCCATCCGCGGCATGGAAATCCATCACGTTTGCGTTTCGTCATCTTATTGCCAGTCGCCAATGGCGGCCTGCACGACGGCGAGTGCCGCGACCGCTGCCGTATCGGCCCGAAGGATACGGGGACCAAGCGGAATGGCGGTGACGAAAGACAGACTGCGCAGCAGCCCCCGCTCCTCGTCCGAAAAGCCGCCTTCCGGGCCTACCAGCACGGCCAGATGCTTCTCCTCGATCGAGGAAAGCCGCGGTAGCGGGTTTTGCGTCGCGCTGTCTTCGTCGCAATAGATGATCCGGCGCTCGGCCGGCCAGCGTTCAAGCAGATCTTTCAGCCGCTGCGGGCCAAGCACCTGTGGAATGGCAAGAATTCCGCATTGTTCGGCCGCCTCGACCGCATTGGCCTGCAGCCGCTCTATGCTGGTGATCTTGCCCTGCACATGCTGGGTCATCACCGGCTGAAGCACCCCGGCTCCCATCTCGACTGCCTTCTGGATCAGGTAGTCCATTCGCCCGACCTTGAGGGGAGCGAACAGGAAACTGAGGTCGCAGTCTGCGGGTTGTGGGCGGGTCTGCTCAACGGGAAGAAGAACGATCTTCTTACGCGTAGGGAAGGTAAGCTTCGCCTTCCACTCACCGTCTCGACCGTTGAACACGAGGATCTCGGTGTCCTCGCTGAGCCGGAGGACATTGGCGAGGTAGTTGAACTGGTCGGATGTCGTCTCGAACCCCTTGCCAGGTCTGATATCGTTCTCGACGTGCAGTCGTTGCATCCGGTAATTCGCGCGCATTTCTCGTTCCAGGGTTAAAGGAAGAGGTGGAACATAACCCAGAAGATCAGCGCTGCAAGTAGCGCGGAGGCCGGAACCGTAATACTCCATGCGGCGATGATGCTGAGAAAATGCGAACGGCGCACCAGACGGCGTCGGCGGGTTTCGACGGGATCGTGCTCGCGCGTATCCTCGATTTCCCAGTGGTCGGCCTTCATCTTCATGTATTCGATGCGCCGTCGTGAGTGGCGTGTATACCATTCGCGGAAGAATCCGACGCCGAATACGGCGCCGACGGCGATATGGGTCGAGCTCACCGGAAAGCCGAACCAGGAAGCGAGAATGACGGTGGTCGCGGCCGATAGCGACACGCAGTAGGCCCGCATCGGATTGAGCTTGGTAATCTGCTCGCCGACGAGGCGGATGAGACGCGGGCCGTATAGAAGAAGACCCATCGAAATGCCGAAGGCGCCGATGGCCGTTACCCAGATGGGAGGGATGGCCGCCGCGGCGATTTCCTGTACCCGAGTTGCATGCACCACCGCCACGACCGGTCCGATTGCGTTTGCCACGTCATTGGCTCCATGCGCGAAGGAAAGCAACGCGGCCGAGAGAACGAGCGGCAGTCGAAAGAGTTTGCGCAGTGACTGGTTGCGGTTTTCGAGACCTCTCGATTGCCGCCTTATCAGCGGAATGCTGCCGATCCAGGCCAGAAGTCCGCAGCCGGGACCCAGAAGCATCGCCTGCGTGCTGTCGACGCGAAACACTTGCCCGATGCCCTTGATGGTGAGATAGGTGGCGAAAGCGCCTGTCATCACGCCGATCAGGACGGGCACCCAGCGTCGGGCGGCTGCGATCTTGTCTCTGCGATAGGTTATGAACTCCTCGATGAAATAGAGGATCAGCGCGGCGATCGCACCGCCCAGCAGGGGTGACAACATCCAGCTTGCGGTAATGCCGACCAGCGCGCTCCAGCTTACAGCGGAGAAACCGCCCGCCGCCACGCCTGCGCCCATCACTGCGCCGACGATCGAGTGTGTGGTTGAAATCGGAGCCTTTGCCCAGGTTGCGATATTGATCCACAGGGCGGCGGCCAGAAGAGCTGACATCATTGCAAACGAGAAGGCCTGCGGCACCTCGATCCGGTCAGGCACAAGAATGCCTTCTGAGATCGTTGAAATGACGTTTCCGCCGGCAATCATTGCGCCGGCGATTTCGAAGGTCGCGGCAAGCGCCAAAGCGCCAGTGATTGAAATGGCCCGCGCCCCTACCGCTGCGCCGACATTGTTGGTTACATCATTCGCGCCGATGTTCATGGCCATGTAGGCGCCCATCGCCGATGCCGCGATCAAAAGAGTTGCACCGGGCTGGCCGGTTAAATAGATGCCCGAAAAAATCGTGACGATGACGAGGAAGAGAAGCCCTATGCCGAGGGGAATGATGCGCCGGGAAACCTGCTGCGCAGCCTGCTCGACGTAAGTGACCTTGTCGAGGTCCTTATCGAGTGTCGGCTTGACGAGCGTCGGCGGAGGCTTAGCCATCGGTCGGTTTGGTTCCTCTATGTCCCGGGCCCGTTTGCGCGCGTCCGTCGGGCTTGGTTATCAGCCAGTCCCGCGCTTCGCGCCGTGCCCTTTATTGTTCCCCGGGGAAGGTTATTCTTCGGGGCTTCGACGCACCCTTATTGCCGTTTGCTATTAGCAAAGACGGGATAATTCAATATGATGTTTTTGTGACAGGCGCGTTATTCGCCGGCTTCCGGGATTGCTTGGGGCTGGATGCCGGAAAACCTCTGGGCGAACTTGTGAAACAGTACCTTGAGTTCAGGTTCCTGTACGCGAGCGGCCGCCTCTTCGCAGTTCACCCATTCGCTACGGCGCATCCCCTTTTCGGGAAAGTCCTTCAGCTCGTTCTTGACCTCGAGCGTGTGCACCTGCACGCGGCAATGGATCTTAAGGCCGCCATCCATCCCCTTGAGATAGTCGTAATGACCTATCGGCTTCTCCGCGACCTTGCCCTTCACGCCAGCTTCTTCATAAGCCTCGCGTTCCGCAACCGCATAGCCTTTCTTGCCGGACATGGGCCAACCCTTGGGAATGACCCATCGTCCGGTATCGCGACTGGTCAGCAGCAGTACCTCAGGTTCCGTCTGGTTCTTGCGCACACGGTAGCAAATGGCTGCATATTGCTGTCTTGGCGGACGACGCAGCATGAGTTGGACCTCATTGGCGATACGACTGACTATGGTCAATTAAAGAGGCACCTCGATTCCTTATTCATCTTCGGATTTTGTCGGTTCCGAAAATGTCACCTTTTTGACAATCTGGAGAATCGTTACGACAAAACCGCTTCTATTAGGTGGGGGTGTTGAACCCTTCGTCAAGCGATAGCTCAGTCGCGGCCTGGCTAAAGCTGGTCAAATCAGTCGCGATCAACTGCTTTCGTATCTTTTTGCTCGCCTGACCAGTGTGCAAGCCCTTCGATCACCCCGTCAGCGGTACTTGCCCGTGCCCGGAAAATAGCGGTCTCGCGTTCCTTTGCGAGGCTTGTCAGTTCCGCCAGCCCGTTGGCCGGGATGATGCCTCGAACGCCTTCCATCAGGAACATGCTGCGATCATTGCCGGTGTCGCCTGCCACGATCACCTCGTCTGGAGCCACATCTATCCGCTCGCAGAGCCACGCCAATGCCGACCCCTTGTCGGCATTGGCGGGCAGAATGTCGAGGTCGCGATTGCTCGAATAGACGATGCGTACAGAAAGCCCTTCATCGCTTAGCTTCCCCAGCAGGTTTTCGAGTTCCTGCGGGCTGGCATCATGCAGGAACCAACTGGATTTGAAACGGTGCTGATAACGCTCCGGCTGACGCGTGATGCCACGTTCCGCGCCGACGAGTGCCTCGATCCGTTCGACGTCGTAACCCGTTTCGGCAAGCGTTCGGTCGAAGTCCTCTCCTATGTCGGGTAAAGAGCGGGAGGCGAGCATGGTGCCGACGCCCCCGATCATTGCGTCCGCCCGGGGCAGTTCCTCCTGCTCCGTGAAGGCAACGATGTCGTCGATGAGTCGACCGCTATTGTAGACAAGCAGCGGACGCTCCGACGGTTCTAAGCTTTGCCAGTAACGGCTGAACCGGCGAGAGCCCTCCCTGTCGCCGGCGAGCGTTCCGTCCAAGTCTGCGGAGAACAGTCGAAAAGGCATCTCAGTCGCCATCATTCCAGGGCTCGGCCCAGTCGGCCTCGTCGAGTGCCTGCGCGACGGGGCGTCCTTCCACCAGAGCCACCAGTTGTTGCGCGATGCCGGTCCAGGTGAAGAGGCTGCGGGCCTTGTGCGCACCCATGCGCGAAAGTCGACCATAGAGCCGTGGATGCTTGAACGGCTTCATCATGGTAATGCCGAGATCTTCCCGGTCGAATGGATCGGCAAACAGTGCATGTCGACCGTAACTGACCGCCCGGAAAAGCCCGCCATGGATGGTGACGACGGTCGGCGTGCCGCTCGCCATCGCCTCGACGGCGGTCATGCCGAAGGGTTCGTAGCGGCTCGACAGTACAAAAAGATCGGCGGCCCTGTAGTAATCGGGTAACTCCTCATCCGGAATGAAGCTCGAGAATTCCACCCGCTCCGAAAGTCCCAGTTCAGCAACCTGATCCTTGAGCTTTTGCAGGATGGCCGTTTCCTGCGCATCCATGTTCTCTCCACCGAGCGCTAGCCGAAGCCGCGCCTCCGGCACACGCTCCGCCAATACTGAGAAGCCATCTATCAGAAGATCATAACCCTTGTTGGTCGCAAGCCGTCCGAGCGCCAGCACGGTCTTGCCGGTGAAGCCGAGCCGATTGCGGATCATCTGACGGGAGGACTCGGAAACGGGGTAGAAGCGGTTGTCGTCATATCCCGGCGGGATCATGTGCACCCGGTTGCGGTTCAGCCCGTAATCCTCGATCAGCATGTCGAGTTGGATCGGCGTGGTTGCGATCACCAGCTGGCAGCTTCGGTAGACGATCAGTTCATGTTGGATGCGCTCCTTGAAGTTGAACTCCAGCTCGAACTTGTCGGCCCGTTCCGGATAGTCCGTCTCCATCTGCCGTTTCTTCCATAGGCCGAGCGAATGCGGCGTATGGACGTGGGGAATGTTCAGCGCTTCGGAAAGCCGCTGGCCCGCGACGCCGGCATCCCAGTAGTGGCTGTTGATGAAGAGATACGACAGGTTCTCCCGGCGGATAAAGCGCAGGGCCTTCTCGTTCCATTCGTTGAGGTGGCGGTGGAGATATTCCTTCGGAATGAAATCGCGCCCGCCGCAGGGGATGCGGATCACCCGGACGTCGTCGTCCACCGTATCGATTTCCGGCTGGTCCTCGAAGCGGCGGGTATAGATGTCGACCTTGTGACCGAGCTGCGCGAGCTTCTTGGCAAGCTCCAGCACATAGACAACTTGACCGCCGGTATCGGCGGCGCCAAGCGGCGGATGGGCGGCTACGTAGCCATGGGTGGAGACCAGCGCAATGCGCGGCGTCTCGTGAACGTCCAGCACCATATCAAACCCCTATTGAGCAATTACGTTTCGCAAGAACGGAAAACGAACGCTCAAAACGGGGCAATGTTCCCTCGAATGAGAAAAAAACTCCGCCGTCTGCCTCTTCATCCATTCTTTCTATGGCCAAAGAGACAGGCGGAAGAAGGACTTAGTGCCCTTCGGAGTGGCTTTTGCGGATGCGCCGGACCACCCACCAGACGCCGAGAACGGCGATCGGCACCGACACACCGGTGATGACCGCTGGATCGACCGGCAGCAGGTCGTGGCTGACAGCCTTCGATGCGTAGCCTACGAGGCCGACGATGTAATAGGAGATCGCCGCCACAGACAGACCTTCGACGGTCTGTTGCAGGCGCAATTGCATTTCGGCGCGGCGGTTCATTGTGTTCAGAAGGTCGGAGTTCTGGCGCTCCAGTTCCACGTCGATCCAGCTTCTGACGAGGCCGGTCGCTCGCGACAGCTTGCGCGAAAGGTTGGCCTGCCGCTCCTCGACCGACTGACAGGTGCGCATCGCAGGGGCAAGTCGGCGCTCCAGGAAGGAGCCGAGCGTTTCGTAACCGGGCACAGGCGCCTCGTCGAGTGTCTTGATGCGCTCGCCGACAATTCCGTCATAGGCGCGGCTTGCGCCGAAGCGATAGAGGCTGAGCGCCGCATTGGCCTCGAGTTCGGCGGCAAGCCGGGTGATTTCGGCCAGAATGCCGTCGGCCTCTGCGCGCGCATGCATCTTCATCTGCTGCGTGACGCCGGTCAGGCCATCCTCGATCCGCCGGATTTCGGGTGAAAGCGTCTGCGCCAGCGGTAGGCCGAGCATGGCGAGCGTGCGGTAGGTCTCGATGTCGAGCAGGCGTTGTACCAGCGCGCCGCGTCCGGCTTCCGTCAGGCTGCGGTCGATGAGCAGGATGCGTGTCAGCCCATCGCCATCCTGCCGGAAGTCGGTCAGCACCGAGGCCTGCCCGTTCTTCAGGTGGCTATAACAGAGGCTCGCGGGGTCGAACATGGTCATGGCCTCGTCCGTCTCCGGACCTTCCGGCCGGATCTCCAGCCGAATACCGGACATCAGCGGGCCGGGCGGTGAAAAGCCGTCGCCAAACGGGTGGGAAATCACCTCGCCGCCGAATTTCTCCGGCAGCGGCCCGTCCCAGAACCAGGTCGAAAACTCGGTGTGCCGCTCCCAGCGTAGCGTTCCCTGTCCCCATGGCATGGCATGGTGGCGGGCGTTCTTGTCCGGCGGCGCAACGCCGCGGGCGCGCGAGACTTCCGTCAGAACGCTATGATGCACCGCCGAGCCGCCATCCATGGTGAAGGCGAGTTGGAAGATGACACGAGAGGATTTGACCAGAGCATAAGGCCGTGCGTGAATTTCCCCGAGCGCCAGCGCCCGTTCCGGCGCGACCGGAAATGCGAAGTTCCCCTTTGACATCAATTGCCTCCATGCGCCGACAGTCCTGATCTCCTTAGCAAATGTCAGATAGGGATGTCAGCGGTCTGTTTGCCGCACCGCAGCAGAATGACGCGGGAATGCGTCATTGCCACACTCCGGGCAACACTTGGGCCAACACCCGTCAAGCGCATGGACGGCCCACGGCGAAAGTGGACAAATAATTTGACCAATTCGCTTTCCGCTTGCTAGATAGCGCATCTGAGGAGGACGTGGGTTGAGCGAGAGGGACGAGGGGCTTTTTGCCCAGATCAGCCATAGCCGGACAGCGGCTGAAGTGGTTCAGCAGATCGAGAGCCTGATCCTCGACGGGGTCTTGCGCGATGGCGACCGGCTGCCGGGAGAGCGCGACATGGCGCAGGCCTTCGACGTTTCCCGGCCGATTCTGCGCGAGGCGCTGAAGGAACTGGAAGCGCGTGGCCTCGTCGTCAGTCATCACGGGGGCGGCACCTATATCGCCGATATCATCGGCCAGGTGTTCTCGAAGCCGATCACCGAACTGATCTCCCGGCACGCAAGGGCGACACGCGACTATCTCGAATATCGCCGCGAACTCGAAGGACTGACGGCGGAACTTGCCGCGCGCCGCGCCACCGATACCGACCGGGCGCTTCTGTCGCGCATCGTAGATGACATGAAGCGGGCACATGAAAGTGGCAGTGCGGAAGATGAGCTTGCCGCCGATGTGGAGTTTCACAATGCCATCGGCGAAGCCGCGCACAACATTATCCTTCTGCACACCATGCGGGCATGCTACCGCCTGCTTTCCGAGGGCATCTTCTACAATCGCAAAGCGGTCTTCGCGCTGTCCAATGCCCGCGAACGCCTGCTCGAACAACACCTTGCGATTCATGATGCCATCGTCGGCGGTCAGGCGGACGAAGCCAAGAAGGCAGCCCAGTCGCACATAGATTTCGTCATGCAGGCTGTCGATGAGTCCGTCCGCGCCGACGAGTGGGGGCGTGTCGCGAAGCTTCGCCTGATCCGCCGCGATGGCAATTCATCCCAGGGACGCGGGTCCCGAAACAACAATCAACTCAAGACAAACGACAAGCCGGAGGCTTCATCATGATCCCGGAAAACCAGTCGACGCGACCGCGTGTCGGCCTCTTTGCCACCTGTCTGGTCGATCTCTTCCGCCCGAGCGTCGGATTTTCCGCCGCGAAGCTGATCGAGGATGCGGGCTGCGAGGTGCATGTGCCGATGGCGCAGACCTGTTGCGGTCAGCCGGCTTATAATTCCGGCGACCGCAAGGATGCGCGGGATCTGGCGATCCAGGTGATCGAACTGTTCGAAGGCTACGACTATGTCGTCGTACCCTCCGGCTCCTGCGGCGCCATGCTGAAGCATCACTATCCCGAGATCTTCAAGGGCGATGCGAAATGGGAAGAGCGCTGTCGGCGCTTCTCGGACAAGGTGTTCGAACTCGTTTCATTCCTGACCGACATCAGAGGCGTGGCCGGCGTCGAAGCCTGTCTTTCCGGCAGCGTCACCTATCACGACAGCTGTTCGGGCCTGCGTGAACTCGGCGTGCAGAAGCAGCCGCGCAAGCTCCTGGCGTCCGTCGAGGGGCTGGAGCTGAAGGAAATGGCCGGCAGCGATGTCTGCTGCGGTTTCGGCGGCACTTTCTGCGTCAAATATTCCGATATCTCCGGCACTATCGTCGGCAAGAAAACCGCGACCATCGAGGCGACGGGTGCAGACATGCTGCTCGCCGGCGATATGGGATGTCTGATGAACATGGCCGGCAAGCTGAAGCGCGAGGGCTCGAAGGTGGAGGTTCGCCACGTCGCGGAGGTGCTGGCAGGCATGACGGATACGGCGCCGATCGCCGGCACAGGGAAGTAAGGGGAGGGAGAGCCCATGCAGTTTACTGCGCCGCAGTTCAAGGAAAATTCCGCCCGCGCGCTTCACGATCCGCAGCTCCAGAAGGCGCTGAAGAATGTCGAGCAGGGCTTCATCGCCAAGCGCGCCGCAGCCGTTGCGGCGCTTCCGGAGTTCGATCAACTGCGCGACCACGCCCGCGAGATCAAGAACCACACGCTCGCCCATCTCGATCTTTATCTCGAAGCCTATGAGCGCAAGGTGATCGCGGCCGGCGGGCATGTGCACTGGGCGGAAAGCGCCGAGGATGCGCGCCGCATCGTCATGGACATCTGTCGCAGGGTGAAGGCGAAGACCGTCACCAAGGGCAAGTCGATGATTACCGAGGAAATCAACCTCAACGAATATCTCGAGGCGCACGGTGTCCAGCCGGTCGAGACCGATCTCGGCGAATACATCATCCAGCTGCGTGGCGAACATCCGAGCCACATCATCGCGCCGGCCGTTCACCTGAACAAGGAGCAGGTGGAGGAGGATTTTCGTCGCGTCCACACCCATCTCGATGCGAGACGCGATCTGACCGCGCCGGAAACACTGCTGGCGGAAGCCCGCGAAGTGCTGCGCAAGCGCTACTTTCAGGCCGATGTCGGCATTACCGGCGCGAATTTCCTGGTCGCCGAAACCGGCTCGTCGGTCATCGTCACCAATGAGGGCAATGGCGATCTTACCCAGACGCTGGGCAAGGTGCATGTGGTCGTCGCGTCCATCGAAAAGATCGTGCCGACGCTGGAGGACTGTTCGCAGATCCTCCGCCTGCTTGCCCGTTCCGCCACCGGTCAGGACATGTCGGTCTACACCACCTTCTCTACAGGTCCGAAGCGGGCGGAAGATCCCGATGGTCCCGAAGAATATCACGTCGTGCTGCTCGACAATGGCCGCACCTCGATGCTCGGCACAGATTTCGAGGAGATGCTGCGCTGCATACGCTGCGGCGCCTGCATGAACCACTGTCCAGTCTATCACGCTGTCGGCGGCCACGCCTATGGCTCGGTCTATCCCGGTCCGATGGGCGCGGTGCTGACGCCGTCGCTCTTCGGGATCGACAAATCGGGCCATCTGCCGAATGCATCGACCTTTTGCGGGCGCTGCGAAAGCGTCTGCCCCATGCGCATTCCGCTGCCGAAGATGATGCGTCATTGGCGCGAGCGCGAATTCGAGCGCCATCTTGCGCCGGCCGCAAGCCGCTATGGCCTCTCGGTGTGGGCCTTCTTCGCGAGAAGGCCGAAGCTTTACCGGATGGCGACCTCGCTTGGGGCAAGCGTTCTTTCCGCGCTCGGCGGCAGCAGGCACCGTATCGCAGCGCTGCCGCTGGCTGGCGGCTGGACGAAATACCGCGACCTTCCAGCGCCGGAAGGCGGCACATTCATGCAGCAATGGGCGGCGCGGCAGGCGGGCAAACGGGGAGCATGACCATGAACAGCAAGGAAGCCATCCTCCACAAGATCCGCTCCTCGCTGAAGGTGCCGTCGAACGATACCGTTCGCGAGGCAAGCGTTGCCGCGCGTCTCGCGGACCACCCGACCGGCGTCATCCCGGCGCGCGGCCAGTTGCCGCCGGAAGAGCGCCTCGCTCTCTTCGTGTCCATGGCGGAAAAGTACAGCGCGACGACGGAAAGGATCGAGACGCTCGATGCCCTGCCGGCGGCGGTCAGCGACTATCTCAAGCGCCGCAACCTGCCGGCCACGATCCGCATCGGTGCCGATCCCCGGCTTGCCGCAGCGCCGTGGTCGAGTGAAGCGACGCTCGAAATCCGGCACGGCGCTTCGGACGGGCATGATCTCGCCACCGTCAGCCACGCCTTTGGAGCTTTCGCCGAAACCGGCACGCTGGCGCTTCTGTCCGGCCCGGACAACCCGGTGACGCTGACCTTCCTGCCTGAGCACCATATCGTCGTGCTGCGCGCCGACGAGATTTCCGGCGATATGGAAAGCGTATGGGCGCGGTTCCGCTCCGTTCGCGGCGGCGACATGTCCCGCACGGTGAATTTCGTCACGGGACCCTCGCGCTCGGCCGATATCGAGCAGACCTTGCTGCTCGGGGCTCATGGTCCCCGCGCGCTGCACATCGTCATCGTCGGGCGGGCCGCCGTGAACTGAAAGGGCTTTATTGCTCCCAATAGGGCACGGGGCCGTAGAGTTCGGCGAGATAGTCGATGAACAGGCGCACCTTGGCCGGCAGGAACTGCCGGCTGGGGTAGACGGCGGATAGCGTAACATTGTGCGAGCCCTCATAGGCTGGCAGCACCTGCACGAGCCGGCCGGTCTTCAGCTCCTCGCCGATGTCCCAGGTGGAGCGTAATGCGATGCCGAGGCCGGCGATCACTGCCTCGCGGATGACTTCGCTGGAATTGGTGATCAGCATGCCTTCCGGCCGGATGTTGAGCGTGCCCTTCGGTCCCTCCAGTCGCCAGACGTCGTGGTTGTGGGCGGGCAGGCAGCGGTGCCGTTTCAGGTCGTCGATGTTCCGAGGCATGCCGTGCGCCGTGATGTAATCCGGCGAGGCGCAGAGCAGACGTCGGACGGGGGCGAGCCGCTTCGCCACCAGTGTCGAGTCGGTCAGTTCCGCTATGCGGATCGCCAGATCGAAACCGCCGCCGACGATGTCAGTGAATTCGTCGGACAGTACCAACTGGATGGCGAGATCCGGATGTGCATCCATGAAGGCCTTGAGATGCGGTGCGATATGCATGCGGCCGAAGGAGGTGGGTGCGGAAATCTTGAGTGTGCCCGAGACCTCCGAGGCGCGTCCGGAGGCATAGGTTTCCGCCTCCTCAATGCCGGCAAGGACGGCAAGGATGCGCTGGTGAAAGCCTTGTCCCGCCTCCGTCAACGAGATCTGCCGGGTTGTACGCTGCAGGAGCCGCGTTCCCAGCCGGTCCTCCAGCCGCTTGATGCGCTTCGACACAACGGCAGGTGACAGCCCCAGATCGCGCGCCGCCATCGACATGCTGCCTGTCGCGATAACCCTGGCGAAGACTTCGAGGTCGCCGAGATTCGTCATGAGTATTCCATATTGTTTCCAATTTTGTCATAAGTGTATAGCATTTGCACGACCTTGGTTGAAGTGGTAAAGAAACAATACCAGTTGATGAGGCGGCTGGGCGGATGTATCGCTGAAACGTCCGCGCTTGGGGGGAGACATGACCGAGGCGATTGCGTTTTTGCAGCCGAATGCCGCCATTCTCGCGCGGCGCAAGGAGATCGTTGCCGATCTCGCCGAACTCGTGCCTGCCGAGCGGCTGGTGCATGAGCCGGTCGAACTCGTTCCCTTCGAAACCGATGGCTTCCTCGCCTATCGCCGCCGGCCTCTTGCAGTGGTGTTGCCCGAGACGACGGCGCAGGTCGCATCCGTGATGAAATACTGTCATCGCTATGGCATTCCGATCGTGCCGCGTGGTGCCGGCACCTCTCTTTCGGGTGGCGCCATTCCGCAGGAGGATGCGGTTGTTCTGGGCCTTTCAGCCATGACACGAATTCTCGAGGTCGATTACGCCAATCGATGCGCCACCGTTCAGGCGGGTGTCACCAACCTCTCCATTTCCGATGCCGTCAGTGCCGATGGCTTCTTCTATGCGCCCGATCCCAGCTCCCAGCTCGCCTGCACGATCGGCGGCAACATCGCCATGAACTCGGGTGGTGCACACTGTCTGAAATACGGCGTCACCACCAATAACCTGCTCGGCGTGAAGATGGTGCTGGTCGATGGTACGGTGATCGAGCTCGGCGGCAAGGCGCTGGATGCAGCGGGTTACGATCTGCTCGGTCTCGTCTGCGGCTCGGAAGGCCAGCTTGGCATCGTCACCGAGGCGACGGTGCGGCTGCTCGCCAAGCCGGAAGGCGCGCGGCCCGTCCTGTTCGGCTTCGACAGCGCGGAAGCCGCCGGTTCCTGTGTCGCCGATGTCATCGGCGCAGGCATCGTTCCGGTTGCCATCGAATTCATGGACAAGCCTGCGATCGGCATCTGCGAGGCCTTTGCCAAGGCCGGTTATCCGCTCGATGTCGAAGCGCTGCTGATCGTCGAGGTGGAAGGTTCCGAAGCGGAGATGGACGCCATGCTGGCCGATATCTGCGATATCGCCCGCAAGCACGGCGTGAAGACTGTGCGTGAGTGCCAGTCGGCAACTGAGGCGGCTCTGATCTGGAAGGGTCGAAAATCGGCTTTCGGAGCGACTGGCCGCATCGCCGACTATATCTGCATGGATGGCACGGTGCCGCTCAGCCAGCTTGCCGATGTGCTGCGGAAAACCTCCGAGATCACCGATCGCTACGGTCTTCGCGTCGCCAATGTCTTCCATGCCGGCGACGGCAACATGCATCCGCTGATCCTCTACAATATCAACGATCCCGAAGATGCAGCCCGCGCCGAGGCTGCAGGCATGGAAATCCTCAAGCTCTGCGTCGATGCTGGCGGCTGTCTCACCGGAGAGCATGGCGTGGGCATCGAGAAGCGCGACCTCATGCGCCACCAGTATGCCGAGGCCGATCTCGCCCAGCAGATGGCCGCACGCGCCGCCTTCGACCCGACCTGGATCCTCAACCCTTCCAAGGTCTTTCCGCTGGAGGGCCGGGGGTGACGGATTTGTTTGTTGCACCTGTAAGTGCTTTCCCTCACCCGATTGTCCGCTTCTTCTGCCTGATCCATCCGGCAGAAGGTAAGTGCGCGGGACATCCCGGAGGCATTCCATGCTGATCCCGCAGTCGGAAATCGAGGCTTCGGCGATGATCCGCGCCCATGCCGAAAAGGCCGTGCCGCTCGCCATATCGGGCGGCGGAACGCGCGCCGGTCTAGGCAACGCCGTTTTGGGTGCTGCCGAGCTGCGATCGACCGGGCTTACCGGTATCGTTACTTACAATCCGGCGGAAATGGTCCTGACCGCGCGAGCCGGAACGCCGCTTGCCTATATCGAATCGGCGATATCCGTTCATGGCCAGTCACTGGCCTTCGAACCCGCCGATCATCGGGGCATGATGGGAACCATGGGCCAGCCGACGATTGGCGGGGTCTTCGCCACCAATACTTCCGGTCCCCGCCGGTTCACTGCCGGCGCCGCGCGCGACCATCTGCTCGGAGTCCGCTTCGTCAATGGTCACGGGGAAGTCATCAAGGCCGGCGGCCGGGTGATGAAGAACGTCACCGGTCTCGATCTGGTCAAGCTGATGGCCGGATCCCATGGCACGCTCGGCCTGCTGACGGAGGTGACCTTCAAGGTGTTGCCGCAGCCCAAGACGGCCGTGACGATCGTGGTGTCAGGTCTCGAAGATGCCGAGGCGGCAAAGGCGATGGCGGAAGCCATGGCGCTGTCGGTCGAGGTGTCGGGGGCCGCTCACCTGCCGGAAACCGTCCGTAGTCGCTTCATCGGCGGGGCGCTGAAGGATGGCCCGGCCACCGTCCTCAGGCTGGAAGGTATCGAAGCCTCCGTTGCCGTCCGGGCCGACAAGCTCGCGATGGCGCTCACATCGCACGGTCCCGTATCGCGGCTCGATCCGGAACAGACGGCCTGGCTCTGGCGCGAAATTCGTGATGTCCATCCTTATGCCGATGGCACGGAGCGGCCGCTCTGGCGTGTGTCTGTCGCCCCCTCGGAAGGCTGGAAGCTCGTTGCCGCACTTCGGTTGGAAGCCGGCATCGATGCATTCTACGACTGGCAGGGCGGTCTTGTGTGGATGCGCATGGAAGCCGATCCCGAGGCGGATCTGTTGCGGCGTTACGTGAAGGCCGCTGGCGGCGGTCATGCTACGCTGATGAGAGCCCGCCCCTCGGCCCGTGCCGGTGTGTCCGCCTTCGAGCCGCTATCACCTGCGGTTGCCTTGCTTTCGGAGCGGGTCCGGGAGAAATTCGACCCGCGCGGCATATTCAACCCCGGCCGCATGGTCAAAGGAGATATGAAATGACGGATCCGATCTCGCCACTTCCCGGCTCTGAGCGCCCGGACGGCTGGCTGGAACCCGGCAAGCTCAATGTCCAGCTTGTCTATGCCCTTTATCTCCTCGGCTTCGTCATCGGCATCAGCACCATCATCGGCGTCATCTTCGCCTATCTCAACCGCGGCAAGGCAGGCGGCTGGGTCGACACGCACTACACCTGGGCCATTCGCACCTTCTGGATCGGTCTGCTCTACGGTGTGATTTCCATACTGCTGACCATCGCCGTGATCGGCGTTCTACTCGGCATCGCCACGGTCGTCTGGGTCGTCGTCCGCTGCATCATCGGCCTTCAGAAAGCTTCGGCCGGCCAGCCCATCGACAAGCCGTTGAGTTGGTGGATCTGACACTGGATACACAGGAACACGCGGGAGCAAGGCGAGGGAGCCGCCGCCCGCTGGGAGGCAGGACGTGCAAACCAATTTCACCGCAGAACAGCTGACGGATCCGCATATCGCCGAGGCGGAGAGCATTCTGCGTAAATGCGTCCATTGCGGGTTCTGCACGGCCACCTGTCCCACCTATGTGACGCTCGGCAACGAACTGGACAGCCCTCGTGGCCGTATCTACCTCATCAAGGACATGCTGGAAAACAGCAGGCCGGCCGACAAGGATCTGGTGACCCATATCGACCGCTGTCTTTCCTGCCTTGCCTGCACGACGACCTGTCCCTCCGGCGTCGACTACATGCATCTGGTCGATCATGCCCGCATTCACATCGAAAAGACCTATCGCCGCCCGCTGGTGAACCGGCTGACCCGCGCCGTGCTGGCGATGACCCTTCCTTATCCTGCACGGTTCCGCGCCGCTCTCCGGCTTGCGCGGCTCGGGCGTCCGTTCGCCGGTCTCCTGAAACGGGTGCCGGCATTGCGACCGCTCGGCGCCATGCTGGACCTTGCGCCAGCTTCCGTGCCTCCGGTTTCGGCAATCGCCCGACCGGCGGTGCATCCGGCGGCAGGAGCGCGCCACGGCCGGGTTGCGATCCTCACCGGCTGTGCCCAGGGCGTCCTCGACCCGGGCATCAACGCCGCGACGGTTCGTCTGCTGACGCGTCTCGGCATAGAGGTCGTCGTGCCGGAAGGGGAGGGCTGTTGCGGTGCTCTGGTTCACCATATGGGGCGCGAGGAGCAGGCTCTTGCCAGTGCGAGACGCAATGTCGACGTCTGGATCCGCGAAATCGAGGATGGCGGGCTGGACGCCATCGTCATCACCGCGTCTGGCTGCGGCACGACGATCAAGGATTATGGCCACATGCTGCGTCTCGACCCGCATTATGCGGGCAAGGCGGAGCGCGTATCCGCCCTGGCAAAGGACGTAACCGAATATCTCTCGACACTCGAACTGCCGGTGCAGGAGCGGAAGAACCTGACGGTCGCCTATCACTCTGCCTGTTCGCTGCAGCACGGGCAGAAGGTGACCATGGCGCCGAAGACGCTTTTGAAAAATGCGGGTTTCACGGTCCGCGATCCGGCCGAAGGTCATCTCTGCTGCGGTTCCGCCGGCACCTACAACATCATGCAGTCGGAGATTTCGGCCAAACTCAAGGCCCGCAAGGTGAAAAACCTTGAAGCGACCAAGCCCGACGTGATCGTCGCCGGCAATATCGGCTGCCTCACCCAGATCGGCTCGGGAACATCAGTCCCGATCGTGCACACGGTCGAGCTATTGGACTGGGCCTATGGCGGGGAGAAGCCCCCAGGATTGGCCTGACGGTTCGGCCTGATCATTCATGCTTTTTAAGGCAATGCTGATGCAAACTTCTTCCGCCGGGACATGATTGCCGACCGGAAGGAAAGATCGAATGCGTGTCGTAACCGTTGGCCTCGCCATCCTGCTGCTTGCCGCATTCTCGCCGGTTCACGCTGCGGAACGCCTTTATTGCGCGGCCGCTGACGAGGTCCTGAGGCTGTCGATCGAAAGCGATATCAGCGCAAGCGATAAGGGCAAGCTGGTGAACTTCCGGGGCGTGGTCGGTATCAAGGATGAAAAGGTGCCGCCGGCGTTTCGTCACCTGCGTTTCGATACTCCCGTACTCGCCCAGCAGTCGATGAACGACCAAGAGCTTCGCCTGCAACTATCGTCGGACCTGCAGGACAAACAACTGGTCGGCAGTTTCGAACTGACGATCTTCGTCACGTCCACCCGGAAGAATGAACGTTTCCAGGGCGATTACGACATCAGGATATCGACGTCGACAGATAACAAAACCCCGCGCGACATTGTCCTGTCACACGGGGCTTCGGTCGTCTGCGATTTGCACTAGCCCCTTCGAGGAAGGGGCTCCGCATCTTAGAAGTGGAAGGTGATACCGGCGTTGACCGCATTGGTCATGACGTCAGTCTTCAGCGAAGCGCCGCTGTCGATGTCGACGTCAACCCACGAGTAGTTGCCCTTGTATTCTACGAAGGCCGACCAACGGTCGGTGAACTGGTAAGCCACGCCGGCCTGCGCCTGAATGGTCGCGCCGCCGACCTGGAATTCCGAGGTAACGCCCGACGGACGGGTAACTTCGACATGCGGGATGTTGATACCAGCGCCGGCGCCGACGTAAGGCACGAACTTGGTGCCTTCGATCGGGAAGCGGTAAAGCGCGTTCAGGGTCAGCAGGTTCAGGCCGTCGGTGAATTCGAAGTGGCTCCAGCCGGCTTCGGCGCGGGTGCTGTCGTTGCTGTAGACCTTGGCATGGCTGTAGTCGATCGAGACGCCGAGGTTCGGCTGGCCGAGATCTTCCAGCCACCAGGTGCCACGGAAACCGTAGTAGGGAGGCATGGAGAAGGACTTGCCTTCCCAACCGGCGGTGAAATCCGGCTGGTCGGAGACTTCAACATCGCTGTGGGGTGCTGACTGGGCGCCGCCATAAGCGGAGATCGTCATTTCTGCATGGGCGAGCGACGCAGACAGAGCGACGGCGGCAGCCGATGCACAGAGCAGGAAACGAAGTTTGATGTTCATGGTGGCGACCCGAAAAATCTAGTTATGACTGACAAGTTTTATATGGGAATTTCGGCGGCAAGTCTGTTTCCATTTTGCATCACCAGTCCGTGAAAGCGGCGGCTGACGTCTGGCAAACAGCCTTTTGTCAAGGTGAGCGACGCGCTTGGCGGATGGTGAAGCCAGAATTGGCCGCGGCAGCCCATGCCGGCAGGCGGGCATGGGATGCCGCCTGCCGTGATTCGGTTGTCTCAGGCCTCAGCCGCCGAGGATCGTGCGCAGGATGTCGATGCCGCGGTCCTCGAAGCTCACATCGCCCTGCTTGTTGCCGGGACCGACCACGATGACCTTCGAGCCGATGTCTGCACGCTCGTAGAGGTGCTCGACATCCTTGTTCATCATACGGATGCAGCCAGAAGACATGTTCAGGCCGATGGTCCAGGGCTGGTTGGTGCCGTGGATGCGGAAGATCGTGTCGCGGCCACCCTTGAACAGATACATGGCGCGCGCGCCGAGCGGATTGTCGACGCCGCCTTCCTGAACGACCGGAAGCATATGGCCCTTCTTGGCCTCGCGGGCGCGCATTTCAGCCGGCGGACGCCAGCTCGGCCATTCTTCCTTGCGGCCGATCTTGACCACGCCCGACCAGCCGAAACCTTCACGGCCGACGCCCACGCCATAACGGGTCGCGCGGTTGTTGCCTTCGACATAGTAAAGGAACTTGTTGTTGGTATCGATGATGATCGTTCCGGGCTTTTCGTCGGTCACGAGACGGACGACGCGCCGCTTGAACTTTTCTGCCACCTGCTTCGGCTGAGTTGCCGCCAGCGTCACGTCGCTGGTCGTCGCCGGACGATTGCCGCTGAAGGCCTGGGCCTCGATCGGAGCCAGCGCGCTTGTCGCCATGATCGTCGCTGCCGCAAGCACATTCACGTATTTCTGCATGATGAGATCCCCCAAATCACGGAAACGCGAGCCTATCCGACTCCCGTCTCAATGCAAGCCTTTCAGCATTTGCTCATAAGAAATAGCGGCAATGCACGGCCATTTGCAGGACTATCACTCATGCTGTGTGATTTACATCACGATGACTTTCGTGCCCACGCCGACCCGTTCGTAGAGATCGACGACGTCTTCATTGCGCATGCGGATGCAGCCGGATGAGACGCCGTTGCCGATGGTCCAGGGCGCGTTGGTGCCGTGAATACGGTAGAGCGTGGAGCCGAGATACATGGCGCGGGCGCCGAGCGGGTTTTCCGGTCCACCATCCATTCGCGCCGGCAGGTAGTGGCCCTTGGCAGCTTCGCGGGAGATCATTTCCTTCGGCGGTGTCCAGTCCGGCCATTCCTTCTTGGCGGTGATCTTGTGGGTGCCGGCCCATTCGAAGCCCGGTTTGCCGACGCCGACGCCGTAGCGCTTGGCCTGTCCGTTACCGGTCACGAGATAGAGAAAACGGTTGTTGGTATCGATGACGATGGTGCCCGGCTTGTGTGGAGTGTCGTAGGCGACCATCTGCGGCAGGAATACCGGATCGATCTGTGTCTTCATTGGCTGGTTTGGACGCATGGCGGCCGGCTGCACTATCTGCGGCTGGGTGGCCTGCGGCATCGGCGTCCTGCGCTGAGCCACGGGGCGCTGCTGGACCGGGCGTTGCTGGTAGGTGCGGACCTGCTGGCGCGGTTGCTGCACCGGGTTCGGCGCATAGACGACCGGGCGCGTGGCGCCGCCGAGCTGCATCACCCACGGGGCCGAAAGGTCGGGGCTGACGATCACCGGCGGGCGCGTCTGGTACCGGTCATCGGCAAGGGAGGGCGTTGCGGCAATCAGGCCGGCACAGGCGGCCAGGAATATCGACTTCTTCAACATCGGACGACTCGCTACATTTTTCCGAAAACAGGGGCCGAGCGGCCTCGTTGACGCGATCGTGCCAGCCGCGTCGCCACAATTGGTAAATGCGTGTTCATTAAAAGGCCGCCTGTGCCGTAAACCTTTCGTCAGGGTTAGCGGTCGGTTTGGAAAATTAGTGAACAAATGGTAAACGTCTGGCCGATTCAATCGGAAAATGGAAAAAGATGGAAAAGACGGGACTGATTACGGGCGAAGACGGGCTGACGCGCTGCTTCTGGCATGGCGGCCTCGAGGACTACCGGCGCTATCATGACGAGGAGTGGGGCAGGCCGGTTACCGACGATTTCCGCCTGTTCGAAAAGATCTGCCTCGAGGGTTTCCAGTCCGGTCTCTCCTGGCTCACCATCCTCCGGAAGCGGGAGAATTTCCGCGCCGGTTTTGCAGGTTTCGATTTCCACAAGGTGGCGCTGTTCGATGATGGCGACATCGCCCGCCTGCTCGCCGATGCCGGCATCATCCGCCATCGCGGCAAGATCGTCTCGACCATCAACAATGCCCGCCATGCCGTCGATCTCAAGGCGGAATTCGGCAGCCTTGCCCGCTATTTCTGGAGCTTCGAGCCCGGCCCCGAGGAGCGACCTGCAAGCATGGACTACGAGACGCTTCGCGCCAATCCGACCTCTCCGACATCTGTGCGCCTGTCGAAAGACCTGAAGAAGCGCGGCTGGAGCTTCGTTGGCCCGACCACCGTCTACGCCTTCATGCAGGCCATGGGCATGGTCAACGATCACATCGAGGGCTGCTGCTGCCGGCCACAGGTGGAACAATTGAGGACGGAATTCGTCCGGCCTGTTTGAGTCTGATCAAATTGAAAGCGGGACCACACGCCGCCTTCAGTCGATGCTGATCCCGAGCACGCGGCTGATCTCTGTCAGCGAACGCCCGGATTCGGCGCGCCATGTGTTGAAGGCTGCCTGCACGGCGGCCTTTTCCTTGGCCGAGGAAGGGGCCTTTTCGACGATGCCTTCCGCAATCAGGCGGTTCACCACGCTCTGGGAGAGGATGAAGCTGTCGACACCGGAAAAACGCAGGAAATACTGGCCAGTATTGCCGCCGAGCCGCGATCCCCGCTTCTTCAGGAGATCGGTAAGGCCGAGATAATTGTCCGCCGGCCAATCGGCGAAGAAGCGGCCGGCGCTGCCATGTTCCCTTGCCAGGTCGGAGAGAAAGACCGCGTTCTCCTGCACCGAGCGGATCTTCGGCCCATGCCGCACGATCCGGCTATCGGAAACCAGCCGCTCGAAATCCTCGTCATGCAGCATGGCGCAACGCGCAATGTCGAAGCCGTCGAAAGCGGCCTCGAAACCGGGCCACATGGCATCCACGACTTTCCAGTTGAAGCCCGACTGAAAGATGCATCTGGTCATCATCGACAGGAACCGGTCGTCGGGTGTTTCAGCGATTTCGTCGCGCGTCTTCGGATATTGCAGCGCGGCCTCTACCGCTGTGTCTCCTCCCTTGCGCCCGGCCGCAATCGCCCAAATCTCGTTGAAGCTGTGCATCCCTGTCTCCGCTTTTTCAGCCGATGTCCGTAATGAGTTTCGGCAGTTCGCCGAGATGGGCGATTTCGCGGAAACGCGGTGCCTGTTCCGGCTTGTCCACCTGTTCCAGCACCCATGTCAGCTGGTGGGGGACGAACACGCCCCAGGCGCCGGCGGCAATCGCGGGTACGACATCGGACTTCAGCGAATTGCCTATCATCATCGCCCGTTCTGGCCCGTCGGGCGTCTTGCCGAAGATGCGCCGATAGGTGGTCGCCGTCTTGTCGGAGACGATCTCCACCGCGTCGAAATAATCGCCAAGGCCGGACTGGGCGAGTTTCCGCTCCTGGTCGAACAGGTCGCCCTTGGTGATCAGCACTAGATAATATTCACCCGCCAGCGTCTCCAGCACATCGCGGGCATGCGGCATGGTCTCGACGGGATGGCTGAGCAGGTTGCGCCCGATCGAAAGGATCTCGTTGATCACCTTCCCCGGAGCTCGTCCCTCGGTGATCTCCAGCGCGGTCTCGATCATCGACAGCGTGAAGCCCTTGATTCCGAAGCCGTACTGGGCAAGGTTGCGCCGCTCCGCCTCCAGCAGGCGTTCGGAGACATGCTCGCCCTCGGCGAAATCGGCGAGCAAGTCGCGGAAATGCTCTTCCGTCAGCCGGTAATACTGTTCGTTTTGCCAGAGCGTGTCGTCGGCATCGAAGCCGATGACGGCGAGAGAGCGCGTATTCATCGTGATGTCTCTTCCTGCGATTGGTCGCCAGAATAGAGCAATTCCAGCAAAAATGGGAACCGGTTTTGCGCCTGGAATTGCGCGCAGACAATGCTGCTGCGTCTTCGAGTTTTGACGACGCCGTCGCAGGGCGAGTTCACATGATGCCGATGGCGAGGATCATCGTCATGCTGATCCCGCAAAGCGCCATCAGCGAGGCGAAGGCCGCCAGCACCACCCGGCCGCCCGATTTCCTCAGGGACCTGATATCGACGGAAAGCCCGAGACCGGCCATGGCGACCGTCGTGCAGATGGTGGAAAGATTGGAAAGGCGGGCAAGCAGCGGTTCGCCAAGGATACCTGCGGACCTGAGCATCACCATGATGGCGAAGCCAACGATGAACCACGGCAGCATGTGGCGAAGCGAGATACGCTGCCCCGAAGCGCCCCGCACCAGCCCGACGACGAAGAGAAGCGGCCCGAGCATCAGCACCCGGATGAGCTTGACCAGCGTCCCCGTCTGCAGGCTGACGACGCCGATCGGGGCGGTGGCCGCCAGCACCTGCGGCACGGCATAAACGGTCAGGCCGGCGAACACCCCATACTGCACGGCGCTGAGATTGAGCGCGATGCTGACAAGCGGCATGAGCAGCACGGCGGCGACCCCGAGCACAGCGGTAAAGGCGATGGACGCAGCGACATCCTCCGGGTCCGCTCCCACCACCGGAGCGGAGGCGGCGATTGCGGAGTTGCCGCAGATCGAATTTCCGAAGGCGACGAGAAAGGCGAGTTTTGGCGAAAGGCCGAAGAGCCGTCCGATGGTGAAGCTGACGGCGATCGACAGCAGGACGACCGATGCGATAGCCGCGACCAGCAGCGGCCCGGCAGCGCTTATGGCCTCCACACTGATCGAGGCGCCGAGCAGCACGATCGCGCATTCCAGAACGAAGTGGGCGGAAAATGTGATGCCGGCGTCGAACGAGGCGGGCAACCTGATGCTGGACCGCAGCGCGACCCCGATCAGGATGGCGAAGACGAGGCTTTCCAGCGGCCGCGCGCCGATCAGCAGAACTTCCACATGCTCCAGCGCAAGGCCGGATGCGGCAACGGCAAGACAGAGGGCGAGACCCGGAAGGATGGCGGATGGAGCTTGAAACGGTTTCATAGCGGCGGACACCTGTGGTTGACAGGCGAATTATCGGTCGCTTGATTATCGACTTCCATCGCATAATAAGTCATATTTCATTCGATAAAAACGAACGTTTGACGATGACCTTCGAGCAACTTTCCATCTTCGTCGCCGTTGCCGAACGCGAGCACCTGACGCGGGCTGCCGAGGCCATCGGTCTCACGCCCTCGGCCGTCAGCGCCGCGATCCGCAATCTGGAGGCTTATTACCGTGTGGCCCTGTTCAACCGGGTCGGGCGACGCATCGAACTGACCATGGAAGGCCGCCTGTTTCTCGACGAGGCCCGCGCCACGCTCGCCCGCGCCCGCTCAGCCGAACTGATGCTGTCGGAGCTTGGGGGATTATCACGCGGCCGGCTTGCGGTTCAGGCAAGCCAGACGGTGGCGAGCTATTGGCTGCCGCCTCTGCTAATGCGGTTTCATGCGGAATATCCGGGCATCGAACTGGAATTCACCATCGGCAACACCCGTTCGGTGGCTCAGGCGGTGAATGCCGGCACTGCCGATATCGGCTTCGCCGAGGGAGCGGTCGATGATCCCGCGCTTGCGGTTATGAAGGTGGCAGACGACGCGCTTCTGGCAGTCGTTGCGCCGGGACATGCGTTTTCCAACGGCCAGTCGCTTTCCGCCAGTCAACTGGCCGAGGAAACGGGCTGGATCATGCGCGAGAAGGGGTCGGGCACGCGCGCTGCGTTCGAGGATACGCTTCGCGGTCTCGGCGTCGATCCGGCTCTTTTGAGAAATGTGCTGACCTTGCCATCCAACGAGGCCGTGCTGTCGGCCGTCGCCGCCGGTCCCTGCGCGGCCGTTGTCTCGGGCATCGCGGCGGCTGGCCGGCTGGCAAGCGGTGAACTGGTAGCCGTGAACTTCTCGCTGCCGGTCCGGCAGTTTTCCATCCTGCGGCACAAGGAACGCCGCCCCAGCCGGGCGGCGTCCATGCTGGAAAGGATGAGCCTCGAGCAGGCGGGCTAGAGCATTTCCAGCAAAAGTGCGAAGCGGTTTTGCGTACGGAAATGCGTAAGAACAAGAAGGTAGAGGGTTTTCGCGATTCGGAGAAAAGCGGAAACGCTCTAGCCCGAGGCTCCTCTGTTTTACTGGCCGTGCTTGGCGAGCCATTCCTTCATCATGGCGATCTCGCCTTCCTGGGCCTTGATGACCTCTTCGGCGAGTTTGCGAATTTCCGGATCTTTGCCGTATTGCAACTCGATTTTCGCCATGTCGATTGCGCCCTGATGATGCGGGATCATGCCGCGAACGAAGTCGACATCGGTGTCGCCGGTGTATTCGATCGCCATGTCGCCATGCATCCTGGCGTTTGCCTCAGCAAATGCCTGGCTGGAAGGCGACTGGTCGCCCGCCGGCTGATCCCCCGCCGGCTGATCCATGGTCATGCCGCTCATGTTCATATGGTCATGGGACATGGTTTCCTGGGCGTAAGCGGAGCTTGCGAGAAGAATGGCGGATGCCGTGAAGAGTGCCTTGAATAGCATTGGGGTTTTCCTTGTCGTTCAGACGGAATCTGTTTCGGCCTTGGGCCGTTATCGGTTCGAAAAAGAAGCGTCTTCAGGCGCGGGGAGGGGGAGTAAGCGGCGCCGATGGCTGCGAATGCAAAGCTGTGACAAGGGAGATAGCCTCGGCGGAACGGGTCGGCGAGCCCGCATCGGCAATGACGAGGCTGGCGGGCAGCGTCAGGCAGGCGGAACAGTGGGCGGAGCGGTCGGTCTTGCCCGGATGCGGACAATCGGCGTCTGTGCTTGCCGTCTCGGCGTGCTTAGCCTTGGCCGTGTCGTGCTTCATGCGCCCATGCATGGCATGGGCGGGTTCGTCTGCCTGTGTTGCCGTTACTGCAGCCATCTGCATGGACGCACCAACGGGCATCGCCATGCCGGTAAAGGGCATGGCGCCATAAGCCAGCGCGGCAAGCAGCAGAAAGGCACGAAGTAGCAACGTCATGGCAACGAAGGTAGGGGCGATTTCGTCGAAAGCAAGGCCGATGTCGGAAACGGTCAGCCGACGGTCGAAATGAGGCGCACCATCAGGCGATGACCTTGTGCACGATGCGGTAGTCCTTGCTTTCTTCGCCCTGTGGCACCACCGGCCACTCCCATTCGGCGCGATGAACAGGCACGTCGACGCCATGCAGCAGGTCGAATGTCTCGTGCCGTTTGCCGGTCCAGTCGATCACTTCATAGGAAATGTCGGTGACGAGAAGGCTTTGGCAGGGCAGGCCGGCAAGGCCGTCGATATGCGCCCGGATCAGCCGGGGCAGCGTGTCTTCCGGCATTGATGCCGGCGGTTCCCGTTCCAGCCGTTTCATGGCCCCGGTGCCGATCTGCGACAGGAGATTGGCCGAGACGACGAAATCAAGGAAAGGCACCTGCCTGAGAAAAGCGAGAGGCTCTGATTCCTGTCCGGCTTTCAGCGCATCGTAGCCGCCAAGATCGCGCTCGATCAGCCGCACGTTCTTCAGGCCCTTGAGCATGAGCCAGCCGCGAATGCTGGCAAGATGCACCAGATCGACCAGCACCACGGTATCGAATGCCCGCGAAAGCGCGATGATCGGGACATCGCGCAGCAGGCCGGAGCCGAGCACGACAGCTGTGCGCCGCTGTTTCAGCGCGCCCATGGCCGCGATGATGGCCGCCTTGCTGTTTCCCTCATGCTCCCGCCAGGCCGCAGCACAGCGTCCCGCCCGCGACCACAGATTGACCGAATAGCGGATGGCCTCTCGATGGGCCGGCATCGTCAACGGCCATGTGGCGGCATAGTTCAGGGCTTCGAGGATCATCGCGGCCTTGTCTCCATGGCCTTGCCTCAGCCGAGCAGAAGCGGCTGCGGTTCCAGCGCGACGTGGAGTTCGTGGCGGGTATCGGTGAGGCCGGGCGTGTAGCCGAAGTCGAGCTTCAGGTCGCCTGTTCTCTGACCGCTCGCCGCCGCATGGTCGTAGAGGCGCTGGAAACCCGAGGCGATGCCCGAGAGTGGACCTTCATAGTGGAGGCGTAGGTAAGGCCGTGCCGGCAGAAGGAGCTTCGTCATGCCATCGGGTATCTCGGTCGATCCTGCGGCAAGAAACCCCACCAGTTCCCGGAAACGGCCCTCCGCCGGTTCGCTCGATACTTCGAGAAACGACGTCGCGCCGGTATCGGCAGCGAATAGCCTTTGCCAGAGTTTAGGCATGAGAGTGGCCAGGTCCTGCCAGTCTGCTTCAATCTCGTAGCCGATGCAGACGAGTTCCGGCAGTTCCACGATTTCGATCATCGGCTCTCCTCGCCTCCTTCGGCAGGCTTCATTCGCCGCCGAACTAGCCGCAGAAGGGCAAAAAACGCAAGCGCGACAAGTATAAAGACCGGATGTCCCCGATCAATATACTTGCCGCCCAAACCTTGATCCTCTAAGACACCGGCAACCTGAAAACACAAGAATTCCCGGTTCCCACCATGAGCGACAAGTCCAAGAAACCGCAGAAACTCAAAGCCCGCCTGCCACGGGGCTTTGTCGATCGTGAGGCTGCCGATATCCGCGCCGTCAACGAAATGACCGCGAAGATCCGTGAAGTCTATGAGCGCTATGGTTTCGATCCGGTCGAGACGCCGCTGTTCGAATATACCGACGCGCTCGGCAAGTTCCTGCCGGATGCCGACCGACCCAACGAAGGTGTCTTCTCGCTGCAGGACGACGACGACCAGTGGATGTCGCTGCGCTACGACCTGACCGCGCCGCTGGCCCGCCATGTCGCGGAAAATTTCAACGAGATCCAGCTTCCCTACCGCACCTACCGCGCCGGCTACGTGTTCCGCAACGAGAAGCCCGGCCCGGGCCGTTTCCGCCAGTTCATGCAGTTCGATGCCGACTCGGTCGGTGCGCCGGGCGTTCAGGCCGATGCCGAAATGTGCATGATGATGGCCGATACGCTGGAAGCCCTTGGCATCCAGCGCGGCGACTACGTGATCCGTGTCAACAACCGCAAGGTTCTCGACGGCGTGATGGAAGCGATCGGTGTCGGTGGTGACGAAAACGCCGCTCGCCGTCTGTCGGTTCTGCGCGCCATCGACAAGCTGGACAAGTTCGGCACCGAAGGCGTGAAGCTCCTGCTCGGCGAAGGCCGCAAGGACGAGTCCGGCGACTTCACCAAAGGCGCGGGGCTCGATGCCGAGCAGATCCGCAAGGTGCTGTTCTTCGTCGGCATCACCGATTACGCCGAGAGCGCGGTACATCTGGCCGAACTCGTCGCGGGCACCGAAAAGGGCACCGAGGGCGTCGACGAACTTAACACCATCCGCAGCCTCGTTCTGGGCGCGGGCTATGGCCCTGATCGCATCAAGATCGATCCTTCCGTCGTCCGCGGCCTCGAATATTACACAGGCCCGGTTTACGAAGCTGAACTCAGCTTCGACGTGACCAACGAAAAGGGCGAAAAGGTCGTCTTCGGCTCCGTCGGCGGAGGCGGTCGTTATGACGGTCTCGTATCGCGCTTCATGGGCCAGCCGGTGCCGGCCACCGGCTTCTCCATCGGCGTCTCGCGCCTGATGACGGCGCTCAAGAACCTCGGCAAGCTCGGTCAGGACGACGTGGTCGCGCCGGTTCTGGTCACCGTCATGGACGGCGATGTCGAGAGCATGGGCCGTTACCAGAAGTTCACGCAAGCGCTGCGTGCCGCCGGTGTCCGCGCCGAGATGTATCAGGGCAACTGGAAGAAGTTCGGCAACCAGCTGAAATACGCCGACCGTCGCGGTTCGCCCCTCGCCATCATTCAGGGCGGCGACGAGCGCGCAGAGGGCGTGGTGCAGATCAAGGACCTGATCGAGGGCAAGCGCCTCTCGGGCGAGATCACAGACAATGCCGAATGGCGTGAGGCCCGCGTCGCCCAGGCCGTGGTGCCGGAGGGCGAACTGGTCGAGAAGGTTCTGGAAATTCTCGCAGCCCAGGCGGAAGACCGTCGTCGGGCGAAGCAGGCCGATGTCTGATTTTGTGGACTTTCCCCTCCCCAACCCTCCCCGCAAGGGGGAGGGGGCAGGTCGGTGTTTGCCGTCCCCGATGCTTACCGTTTTGTCAGTCTGCAGTTCTCTGCATCAAAAAACGGGGCAAGGTGTATCGGGCGCTCGCATTGCCATTGGTATGAGCGCGCGCGGCGAATCCTCTCCCCCCTTGTGGGGGAGATGGCCGGCAGGCCAGAGGGGGTATGCCGTCTCCGCGGAAAGAGCTTATCCATGCCCCTGATCAACATGCCGGATTTCGCCGACACCATTCTTGAGGAATTCTCGGCGCGTTCGACCGTTCGGGTCGATACGCCCGTGATCCAGCCTGCCGAGCCTTTCCTCGACATGGCGGGCGAAGATCTGCGCCGGCGCATCTTCATGACGGAGAACGAGCGCGGCGAAAGCCTGTGCCTGCGGCCGGAATTCACCATTCCGGTCTGCCTGCGCCACATCGAGACCGCGACCGGCACGCCGAAGCGTTATGCCTATCTCGGCGAGGTCTTTCGACAGCGCCGCGACGGCGCCAACGAGTTCTATCAGGCCGGCATCGAGGATCTCGGTAATACCGGTATCGCCGCCGCCGACGCCCGTGCGATCGGCGATGCCTATGCCATCCTCGCGCGTCTGCTGCCGGGCAGGGAACTGACCGTCATGCTGGGTGACCAGGCGGTGTTCGAGGCCGTGGTCAAGGCGCTCGGCCTGCCGGCGGGCTGGCAGAAGCGCCTCATTCAGGCCTTCGGCAACGCCGACCAGATCGAGCAATTGCTGAAGCGTCTCGGCAGCCCCAATCCTGTCGAAGGATTGAACCCGATGGTCTCGGACCTGCTGGCCTCCGGCGACGATGCGGCGCTGGTCGCGCATATCGACGAAACCATGCAGGCGACAGGCTATTCCACCAATGCCAGCCGTTCGCCGGTGGAGATCGCAAGGCGGCTCAAGGAAAAGCAGGAACTGGCTGAAACCCGGCTCGACGGCGCGGCCCTCATCCTGCTCAGGGAGTTCCTGTCGCTGGAACTCCCGTTGCCGGAAGCGACTTCGGCGCTCGCCGGCTTTGCCGATGCTGCCGGCCTGAAGCTCGGTGCTGCCATCTCCCGTTTCGACGAGCGCGTTGCGGCCCTTGCCAATGCCGGGCTCGATCTCGCAAGCATCACCTATCGTGCGGCCTTCGGCCGTCCACTCGACTATTACACCGGCCTCGTCTTCGAAGTCGCGGCGAAGGACCATCCGGCAGTGCTTGCCGGCGGCGGTCGCTTCGATCACCTCCTGACCTTGCTCGGTGCCGAAAGCCGCATTCCGGCGGTCGGCTTTTCGCTCTGGCTCGACCGGATCGAGGCGGAAGGAAAACGTTCATGACGATTACCATCGGATTGCCCTCCAAGGGCCGAATGAAGGAAGACTCCTCTGCCGTCCTCGAACGCGCCGGGCTGAAGATCGTTGCCGTCGGCAACGACCGCTCCTATCGGGGGCGGGTCGAGGGCTTCGACGATGTCGAGATCGCTTTCCTCTCCGCCTCCGAGATTGCGCGCGAAATCGGTGCGGGAACGGTGGACTTCGGCGTCACCGGTGAGGACCTGATCCGCGAAGGGCTGGCTGAGGCCGACAAGCGCGTCGAAATCTGCGCCCGCCTTGGTTTCGGCCATGCCGATGTCGTCGTCGCCGTGCCGGAAATCTGGCTGGATGTCGATACCATGGCCGACCTCGGTGATGTCGCTGCGGACTTCCGCAGCCGCCATGGCCGGCGTCTGGCGATTGCCACGAAATATTGGCGCCTCACCCAGCAGTTCTTCTCGGGAAGCCACGGCATCCAGCTTTATCGCATCGTCGAAAGCCTTGGTGCGACGGAAGGGGCTCCCGCGGCCGGGCAGGCGGATATCATCGTCGATATCACCTCCACCGGTTCGACACTGCGCGCCAACCATCTGAAGATCCTTTCCGATGGCGTGATCCTGCGTTCCGAGGCCTGCCTCGTGCGTGCGCGCAAGCCGGAACACGAGGGCAATGCCCGGGTGGCCGAGATCGTCGCGGCCGTCCAGGCGGCGCTTCGGTAAAGCCATGGGCGAGGCGGACCATGTCGTCGGCCTCTACGAGCGTCATGCGCGTGCCTTCGACCGCCTGCGGTCGAAGCATTTCTTCGAAAGATCCTGGATCGACCGTTTCGCTGGGCAACTGGCGGAAGGTTCCCCCGTGCTGGACCTTGGCTGCGGCTCCGGCGAACCCTTGGCGGCTTGCCTGCTGGAGCGGGGAATGAAGGTGACTGGTATCGACTCGTCGCCGACATTGATCGATCTGTGTCGTGAGCGGTTGCCTCAAGGCGATTGGCAGGTGGCCGATATGCGCGAGCTTTCGCTCGCCCGCACTTTCGATGGCATTATGGCCTGGCACAGCTTCTTTCACCTGACGCCGGATGCCCAGCGCGCGATGTTCCCGCTTTTCGCTGCCCATGCCGCCAGGCGTGCGATGCTGATGTTCACGTCAGGGCCATCGGAGGGCGTGGCCATGGGAACCTTCGAGGGCGAACCGCTCTATCACGCCAGCCTTTCCCCCGAAGAATACCGTCAACTCCTTGGAGAGAACGGCTTCGAGGTGATCGCCCATGTGGCGGAAGATCCGCAATGCGGCGGGGCAACTGTCTGGCTTGCACGCAAGGTCTGATTTCATTGTATGGTCGGAAAACAAAAAGCCCGGCGGAAGGATCCGCCGGGCCTTTTGTTGCTTGGGAGCAGGGAACTATCAGGCCGTAGCGAGAACGCCGCGGCGTGCGTCGACCGAGTATGCGCCCGGGCCGTAAGTGGCGAGCAGGATGTAGGCGCCGGCGAGCGTGATATTCTTCATCAGCATGATGCCGTTCAGCGCATTGATCCAGCCAAGAGCACCTTCCGGCCAGCCTTCGATGGCAACGGTGCCGCTGTGGAAGACGAGAGCGGTGAATACGCAGAAAAGGGCGAGCGCCCAGCCGACGATCCGGGTCTGGAAGCCGACGAGGACGGCGAGGCCGGTGACCAGTTCGAACAGGCCAGCGAGATAGGCAAGCGCGGTGGCGGCCGGGAGGCCAGCGCCGGTAATCATGCCGGCGGTGCCGCTCGGGTCGGTCAGCTTGCCGAAGCCGGCATAGATGAACATGAAGGAAAGAAGGATGCGGGCGATCAGGATGATCGCGTTGTTGCTATTGGACATCGGAAGCTCCTATGTATCGTGTGGCCGGGCTCCGCAGACCGGCAAGGCGTTAAAACTTTCCCTCGTTTAATGCCCGTTTTTGATTGTCCCGCATAGTTGGACGATGCTTGACTATTCGTTCGATAATTGAGAACGACGTCGGACTAGTCCTTCCCCCCAAAGGAGAAAATAATGGCTGATCTATCGAGCTTTCCCATCACGAAGAAATGGCCCGCCAAAGACCCGTCCGTCATCCAGCTCTATTCCTTGCCGACACCAAATGGCGTGAAGGTATCGATCGCATTGGAAGAGCTTGGACTGCCTTATGAGGCGCATCTCGTTTCGTTCGGCACCAACGAGCAGAAGTCACCGGAGTTCGTATCGCTGAACCCGAACGGTCGTATTCCCGCAATCATAGATCCGAATGGCCCGGATGGAAAGCCGATTGGCGTTTTCGAGTCTGGCGCGATTCTGATCTATCTGGCGGAGAAGACCGGCAAGCTTTTGCCGAGAGACGCCGCAGGACGCTACTCGGTGCTGCAGTGGCTGATGTTCCAGATGGGCGGCGTCGGCCCGATGTTTGGTCAGTTCGGGCATTTCTACAAATACGCCGCCGATAAGGTCGCCAACAATCCCTATCCGATGGAGCGTTATCGCGACGAAGCGCGCCGACTGCTGGGTGTGCTGGAAGGCGAGCTTGCGACCCGCCCGTGGATGGCTGGCGACGAGTACACGATTGCCGACATCGCCACCTTCCCGTGGGTGCGCGGACTGAAGGTCGGTTATGAAGCGGCAGACGTGATCGGGCTGGAAAACTATCCCAAGGTCATGGAGTGGGTTGCGCGGGCTGAAAACCGGCCGGCGAGCCAGAAGGGCCTCAACGTTCCGGCGCGACCCTGAGCCCGCCGCGTCCAAAAACGAAAGCGGCCGGATCGGCCGCTTTTTCTGCTTCCCGATTGTGAGGAAGTTTAGCCGTAGCTGCGCAGATGCGCGCCGGGCGCAAGCTTGAAGCGCGGAAATACGAAGAGGCCGAGCATGCTGCCGTCACTGTCCTGCTCCAGGCCGACGGATTCACCGATGCAGAATACCGGCTGGCGATGTCCGTCATTATGCAGAATCGTCGTCGAATAGCAGAAACGCGATGACGAGGTAGCTGCCTGCTCGAAAAGCTCGAGAATGTGAGCGCGGTCATTTGGCTCATAGCAACGCATCATGCTGAGCAGGCCGCATTCTGCCGTTGCCAAGCCGTGCAGCGCGGTCGCCCGCTCTCCCAGCTTGATGACACCATTCGAAAGATCGCCCTCCCAGCTTTCCGAGACGGTGAACTGCGAAACCATAGTGGACTCGTCTTCCTCTGCCTCTGGAAAGGCATGGGAGTGGGAGGTAGGGGTATTGGCTCTGGCAATCTTAAACAAGGCGGTCCTCAAGTCGAAAGCCGAATTGAAGCGTAGTGCTCTCGGAGTAGTTTCAGTATTGACGGTGTAACCGGAAACCCGGTGCGGGACTCAAACTGTTTTGCATTCCCCCGCGCGTCAGCGGATCCCAGAGGGACGATGATCGCTCGAGACTGTATAATTTTACCAGTTACTTATATTTTGCCAAAGTACAAGTACATACTTCGCGCATAAGTTTCATTCGGTGTTCTCGCCCGATGGCTTCCTTCTGGCAGGATGGTTACCAAGGGTAGTGTACCGTCCCGTTGGACTCGGGGACGCACCGGTTGACTCGCGAAGGGTTATTAACTTTTTGTTTTCTTCGCAATGGATTTTTTTGAATGATATGCGGAATCTTGTAGTTGAATAAAGACGAAAATAAACCTGCTGCATACCCCTATCGAATTAGGGATTTCTGGAGTCGATATCATGTTTTTCGCAGGGTGAAAACGGTTGCCCCTCAGTCGGGTCCGAAGATTTCGTCAAGTGACCTGTTTTTCTCACACAAATTGCACCCTTTCGCTGTGTCGTTTTGAAGCATTTCTGAACGGGTCGGAAGCGACAAGAAGAAATCCAGAGATTTAATTAGAATATTTACATAAATAAATAAACGAAATACTGTAAGTGACGTGTGGTTGCATAAGGCGGGTTTGACTGCTGCCCGTCCCGTTCGGTCGCCTCTTGCGAAGACTGATTTCCTGGAGCGGTCGCAAACGGGCCAACGAAGGCCTGATCCGCTTTCATCATACCCGTCTGATGGCTTCTTGAGCCCGGCTCGGTTGAGGTGTCCGATCAACTGAGCCTGACTGACACCGTACAGCGAATAGGGACGACCCGAAGGTCGTCTTTCTGAATTTTGAGCTGAGTGGCTCAGATATGAGACATCGGCTTCATGTCGTGTGCATGCCGAACCACGACCCGGGCGCTCATGCTAAGCCGCTTGAAGTCGCTGATCCCGTTTAGAGGTTTGCTGAACGAAAAAGGGCGACCCGAAGGCCGCCCTCTCGCAAGACTGAACCGGATGGCTCAGATGTGCAGGCTTTCGCCTATCACATCATGTCCATGCCGCCCGTTCAGCGCGTCAAACGCGCTGAACCACTTCAAGTGCATGGGCGAAGCTTTATGGTCATGGCTGCGATAGGCTGGCGCCTATCACATCATGTCCATGCCGCCCATGCCGCCCATGCCGCCAGGCATTCCGGCCGGAGCGTCCTTCTTCGGCAGCTCGGCGATCATGGCTTCGGTGGTGATCAGCAGGGAAGCAACCGAAGCTGCGTTCTGCAGAGCCGTGCGAACAACCTTGACCGGGTCGACGATGCCCATGGCGATCATGTCGCCATATTCGGACGTCTGGGCGTTGTAGCCGTAGTTGTCTTCGTTCTTTTCGAGGATCTTGCCGACCACGATCGAAGCTTCGTCACCGGCGTTCTCGGAGATCTGGCGGACCAGGGACTGCAGAGCACGGCGGATGATGTTGATGCCAGCTTCCTGGTCATCGTTTGCACCCTTTGCGGTGATCTTGGAAGCCGAACGGAGCAGGGCAACGCCACCGCCCGGTACGATGCCTTCCTGAACTGCAGCGCGAGTTGCGTTCAGAGCGTCGTCGATGCGGTCCTTGCGTTCCTTGACTTCGATTTCGGTCGAGCCGCCAACGCGGATGACGGCAACACCGCCAGCGAGCTTGGCAAGACGTTCCTGCAGCTTTTCGCGGTCGTAGTCCGAAGTGGTTTCTTCGATCTGCGCCTTGATCTGGGCTACGCGGCCTTCGATGTCGGACTTTTCACCGGCGCCATCAACGATGGTGGTGTTTTCCTTGGAGATCGAAACCTTCTTGGCGCGGCCAAGCATGTCGAGGGTGACGGTTTCGAGCTTGATGCCGAGGTCTTCGGAGATGACAGTGCCGCCCGTGAGGATTGCGATGTCTTCCAGCATGGCCTTGCGGCGGTCGCCGAAGCCCGGAGCCTTGACGGCAGCGATCTTGAGGCCGCCACGCAGCTTGTTGACGACGAGCGTAGCAAGAGCTTCGCCTTCTACGTCTTCAGCGATGATGACGAGCGGCTTGCCGGTCTGAACGACGGCTTCGAGAACCGGCAGCATGGCCTGGAGGTTCGAGAGCTTCTTTTCGTGCAGGAGGATGAATGCGTCTTCGAGGTCCGCAACCATCTTTTCCGGGTTGGTCACGAAGTAGGGCGACAGGTAGCCGCGGTCGAACTGCATGCCTTCGACGACTTCGAGTTCGGTTTCAGCGGTCTTGGCTTCTTCGACGGTGATGACGCCTTCGTTGCCAACCTTCTGCATGGCTTCTGCGATGTCGTCACCGACCTGCTTGTCGCCGTTTGCGGAGATCGTGCCAACCTGGGCAACTTCGGCCGAGGTGGAGATCTTCTTTGCCTTTGCCTGCAGGTCCTTGACGACTTCTGCAACAGCGAGGTCGATACCGCGCTTCAGGTCCATCGGGTTCATGCCGGCGGCAACAGCCTTGGCACCTTCGCGAACGATGGCGCGAGCCAGAACGGTTGCGGTCGTGGTGCCATCGCCGGCGATGTCGTTGGTCTTCGAAGCAACTTCGCGGACCATCTGGGCGCCCATGTTTTCGAACTTGTCTTCCAGTTCGATTTCCTTGGCGACCGAAACGCCGTCCTTGGTGATGCGCGGAGCGCCGAAGGACTTGTCGATAACGACGTTACGACCCTTCGGGCCGAGGGTTACCTGCACTGCGTCAGCGAGGATGTCGACGCCGCGCAGCATCTTTTCGCGCGCAGAGCGGCCGAATTTTACTTCTTTAGCTGCCATTTTGATAACTCCTGAAAAGGGGTGTCAGCGATATGTCGATGAAGGCAAAAGGCTGGAAATCAGCCGATGATGCCCATGATGTCGGCTTCCTTCATGATCAGAAGGTCAACGCCGTCGAGCTTGACTTCGGTGCCCGACCACTTGCCGAACAGAACGCGGTCGCCGACCTTGACGTCGAGAGCTACGGCCTTGCCGTTTTCGTCGCGGGCGCCCGGGCCGACGGCAACGATTTCGCCTTCAGCAGGCTTTTCCTTGGCGGTGTCCGGAATGATGATGCCACCCTTGGTCTTCTCTTCGGACTCGACGCGCTTTACGACAACGCGATCGTGCAGGGGGCGGAAAGATGTGCTTGCCATTGTCTAATCCCTCGATCAAATGACATTGACGGACCGTAGTGGATCCGCACGGAAATTGTTAGCACTCCCTCCGAGAGAGTGCTAGCGGCGTTGAGATAGGGGTGGCCTTGGGATGAGTCAAGCGCGACCCACGGAAAAAATTTCACCTCACAACGTTAACATCGCTGCGTGACAGAACGTATGACATGAAGCGCGTCTTCACGCTGGCTGGATGATTTCACGTTGGGTGCATCGGTCGCTGACGCGCTCGGCCCGTCATCACATCCTTGCACATCAGCTATTTCGCCGGGGGAGCTGCAAAGCCCCTTGCCATGGCGGCTATCCTTTGCAATGTCACCGCTGACATAAATTGAAATCGGGAAATCATGATGGCCGAACGCATCTCCAATCTGAGCGACGTCAGCAAGAACTACGACGTCATTCTCTGCGATGTCTGGGGCGTGCTGCACAACGGTATTGATGCATTCCCGTCTGCCTCGGAGGCATTGACCGCGGCGCGGGAGGCAGGCACCACCGTGGTGCTCATCACCAATTCGCCACGCCCGTCGCCCGATGTCGTCAGCCAGTTGAAGATGATCGGTGTCGCGGACACGGCCTTCGACGGGATCGTCAGCTCCGGTGACGTGACCCGCACACTGATCGCCGCCGGCCCGAAGAAAATCTTCTTCCTCGGTCCCGATCGTGATTTTCCCCTGCTGAACGGGCTCGCCGTCGAGAGGGTTTCTGCGGATGAAGCGGAGGCTATCGTCTGCACCGGCTTCTTCGACGATGAGACCGAAATGCCTGAAGACTATCATGACATGCTGGTCGCCTTTCGGAAGCGTGGCGTGCCGCTGATCTGCGCCAATCCCGACCTGATCGTCGAGCGCGGTTCGCGCATGATCCCCTGCGCGGGCGCTGTCGCGGCCTATTACGAGCAACTGGGCGGCGAAACCCGGGTAGCCGGAAAACCCTATCGCCCGATTTACGATACAGCCATGGCGGCGGCGGGGAAGATCAGGGGCGGCGAGACTGCGAAAACCCGCGTGCTGGCCATTGGTGACGGCATGCCCACCGATGTCCGTGGCGCTCTCGATGCCGGTCTGGATCTCCTCTATATCTCCGGTGGCATTCATGCCGCGGAATACACCGTCAACGGCAAGCCGGACGAGGCGATCCTGAACGCCTATCTGAAGCGTGAGAACGCTGCTCCCAAATACTGGATGCAGAGGCTCGCCTGAACCGGGACCCGGACATGACTGTTTTCCATCGCAACGAGAAGAAGAATCCGCTGCCCGAGAGCCTGAAAGGTGGCGTCATCGCCATCGGCAATTTCGACGGGGTTCATCGCGGCCATCAGACGGTTTTGAACCGTGCGCTGGATCTGTCGAGGGAACGTGGCGTTCCCGCGCTTGTGCTGACTTTCGAGCCCCATCCGCGATCGGTCTTCAGGCCGGACCAGCCGGTGTTTCGCCTGACGCCGCCCCCGCTCAGGGCGCGCTTGCTGGAGGCGATGGGTTTTCACTCGGTCATCGAATATCCCTTCGATCGCGAGTTTTCGAACCGCTCGGCCGAGGAGTTCGTTCACTCCATACTGGTCGAATGGCTTGGCGCGTCGGAGGTGGTCACAGGCTTCGATTTTCATTTCGGCAAGGGCAGGGAAGGCGGCCCGGCCTTCATGATGGAGTCCGGCAGGCGCTACGGCTTCGGTGTCACGTTGATCGATGCCTTCCGTGACGAGGGTTCCGAGGTGGTCTCTTCGAGCCGTATCCGCAGCCTTCTGCGGGATGGCGATGTCGCGCAGGCCGCCGGATTGCTGGGCTATCGCTTCACGGTCGAGGCCGAGGTCATCAAGGGCCAGCAGCTTGGCCGCACGCTCGGCTTCCCAACTGCCAACATGGCGTTGCCTCCGGAAGCCGAGTTGAAGCCGGGCATCTATGCCGTGCGGTTGCGCCGGCCCGATGGTTCCTTGCACGACGGTGTCGCGAGCTTCGGCTATCGCCCGACCGTGACCGACGACGGCGCGGCCCTGCTGGAGACCTTCGTGTTCGACTTTTCCGGCAGCCTTTATGGCGAGCACTGTCGCGTCTCCTTCTTCGGCCATCTGCGCGACGAGTTGAAGTTTGCCGGACTGGAGCCACTGGTCGAGCAGATCCGCAAGGACGAGGAGGAGGCAAGAGCGCTTCTCGCTGGCGTCGCCCCGATCAGCCCGCTCGACGCGGAAATCGCGTTCTGAGCGGGTGGCGCGTTACGCAGGGCGGCGCGAGTTGGCGCTTCCAGTCAGTAGGCATGGATTCGCGCCGCGACAAACTTGCGGCGCGCCTCTTCCTTTTCGCGGCAAAACCGCTTAAAGAACCGCCACCATGAACAGGGTTCGGCTGACCAAGTCCCTTCGAATTATTGGCCCGGCCTTTCGCGCTCTTTGAAAGAGCCGAAGGGTCCGGGATTTTGGCGCTTCCCTCGCGAGCGCTACCGCCACCTTGAATTCCAAGACATTATTCGCGACCCGCTCCGGGCGCCTTCGATGGCAAGATCATGACCGATACCGTTGAAAAAGTTGACTACTCTTCCACTCTCTACCTGCCCCAGACCGATTTCCCCATGCGCGCCGGCTTGCCGCAGAAGGAACCGGAAATGGTCAAGCGCTGGCAGGAGATGAGCCTTTATAAAAAGCTGCGCGCTTCCGCCGCCGGCCGCGAGAAGTTCGTCCTGCACGACGGACCTCCCTATGCCAACGGCAACATCCATATCGGCCACGCGCTGAACAAGATCCTGAAGGACGTCATCACCCGTTCCTTCCAGATGCGTGGTTTCGACGCTAACTACGTTCCCGGCTGGGACTGCCACGGCCTTCCGATCGAATGGAAGATCGAGGAAAAGTATCGCGAGAAGGGCAAGAACAAGGACGAGGTTCCGGTCAACGAATTCCGTCAGGAATGCCGCGACTTCGCCGCCAACTGGATCAGCATCCAGTCACAGGAGTTCAAGCGCCTCGGTATCGAGGGCGACTTCGAAAACCCCTACACCACGATGAACTTCCATGCTGAAGCCCGCATCGCCGGCGAACTCCTGAAGATCGCGAAAAGCGGCCAGCTCTATCGCGGCTCCAAGCCGGTCATGTGGTCTGTGGTCGAACGCACTGCACTGGCGGAAGCCGAAGTCGAATATGCCGACGTCGAAAGCGACACGATCTGGGTGAAGTTCCCGGTCGTGGAGGGTGCCGAAGATCTCAAGGGCAACTCCGTCGTCATCTGGACTACCACGCCCTGGACCATTCCGGGCAATAGGGCCATCTCCTTCTCATCGCGCTTTCCCTACGGCCTCTATGAGGTGGAAAGCGCCACGAACGATTTCGGCCCCCAGCCGGGTGAGAAGCTGATCTTCGCGACCCGCCTCGCCGACGAGGCGGCTGCCAAGGCCAAGCTCACGTTGAAGTTCCTGCGCGACGTTGCGCCGGAAGAGCTTGCCGCGATCACCGCAGCCCACCCGCTGGCCGATCTGGGCTACGATTTCCCGGTTCCGCTCCTTGACGGCGATCACGTCACCGACGATGCGGGCACCGGTTTCGTGCATACTGCGCCGGGCCACGGCCGCGAGGACTTTGATGCATGGATGGCGTCTGCCCGCGAACTGGAAGCGCGCGGCATCTCGTCCCGCATCCCCTTCACCGTCGATGACGCAGGCTTCTACACCGCCGATGCTCCCGGCTTCGACGGTGCCCGCGTCATGGACGACAATGGCAAGAAGGGCGACGCCAACGACCGCGTCATCAAGGCGCTGATCGCTGCCGACAAGCTCTTTGCCCGCGGCCGCCTGAAGCACTCCTATCCGCATTCCTGGCGTTCCAAGAAGCCGGTCATTTTCCGCAACACGCCGCAGTGGTTCGTCTACATGGACAAGGACCTCGGCGATGCGACGACGCTGCGCACCCGCGCACTGGCCGCCATCGACGACACGCGCTTCGTGCCCGCCGGTGGCCAGAACCGGCTGCGCGCCATGATCGAGACGCGTCCGGACTGGGTTCTGTCGCGTCAGCGCGCGTGGGGCGTTCCGATCGCCGTCTTCGTCAATGAAAATGGCGAAGTTTTGCTGGACGATGCCGTCAACGCCCGCATCCTTGAAGCCTTTGAGGCCGAAGGCGCCGATGCATGGTTTGCCGACGGCGCCCGCGAGCGCTTCCTTGGCGCCCGCGCTTCGGAAGGCTGGACCCAGGTCCGCGACATTCTCGATGTGTGGTTCGACTCCGGTTCGACCCATTCATTCGTACTGGAAGATCGCCCCGACCTGAAATGGCCGGCCGATGTCTATCTCGAAGGCTCCGACCAGCATCGCGGCTGGTTCCACTCGTCGCTGCTCGAAAGCTGTGCGACGCGCGGACGTGCGCCTTATAATGCGGTCGTCACTCATGGCTTCACCATGGACGAGCAGGGCCGCAAGATGTCGAAGTCGCTCGGCAATACCGTGGTCCCGCAGGACGTCATGAAGGAATCGGGCGCGGATATCCTGCGTCTCTGGGTCATGACCACCGACTACTGGGAAGACCAGCGCCTCGGCAAGACCATCATCCAGACCAACATCGACGCTTATCGCAAGCTGCGCAATACGGTCCGCTGGATGCTCGGTACGCTCGCCCACGACACCGGCGAGGAAATCGCCCTTGCCGACATGCCGGAACTGGAACAGCTGATGCTGCATCGGCTGGCGGAGCTCGACAAGGTCGTGCGCGAGGGCTACGACGGCTTCGATTTCAAAAAGATCACCCGTTCGCTGATCGACTTCTCCAACGTCGAGCTTTCGGCCTTTTATTTCGACGTTCGCAAGGATGCGCTCTACTGCGATGCGCCGTCGAGCCTGAAGCGCCGCTCGGCGCTTGCCGTGATCCGCAAGCTGTTCGATTGCCTCGTCACCTGGCTTGCGCCCATGCTGCCTTTCACCATGGAAGAGGCATGGCTGTCGCGCAATCCGTCGGCCGTCTCTGTGCATCTGGAGCAGTTCCCGTCCGTTCCGGCCGAATGGCTCAACCCTGCTCTGGATGAGAAGTGGGAAAAGATCCGCAAGGTCCGCACGGTCGTCACCGGCGCTCTGGAGATCGAGCGTCGCGAGAAGCGTATCGGCTCCTCGCTGGAAGCCGCACCCGTCGTTCACGTCGGCGACGCTGAACTGTTCAAGGCGCTGGAAGGTCAGGATTTCGCAGAGATCTGCATCACCTCGGCCATCTCCGTCGTTGCTGATGAAGGTCCGGTGGATGCCTTCCGCCTCGCGGAAGTGGGCAAGGTTTCGGTCGAGCCCAGGCTTGCCGAAGGCCGCAAATGCGCCCGCTCGTGGAAGATCACGCCGGACGTGGGTTCGGATCCGGAATACCCGGATGTTTCCGCCCGCGATGCGGCAGCGCTGCGTGAACTGGCTGCGCGCCATTAACGAAATGTTACCGGATGATTTGCGCTTTCGCCTGTCATCCGGTAAATGTGCCTGAAAATGGCCGGAATTTCCTATCACGCGGGGTGATAGTATATTCGGCACAAGCATAATCAGCGGCGAGGCTCGAAGGCATTCATGAAATCGGCAGATCTGTTCAGAGTTGGCGTCGGAATGGCCGGCCTCCTGCTCGCATGTTCCGCATTGACCGGTTGCGTTGGCAGCCCGACCTACGGTACCGACAAGACGGCTATGGAGCAGCTCGTCGATGACGTCGGCTCGGCGGTGTCCATCGGTTCCAATCCCAACAAGAATGCGAATGCCAAGTACAATCCCCGCCCGGCGTTGGTCATGCCGCCTAAGGGGGATCAGAACACTCTGGTCGCTCCGCAGCAGTCGCTTGCCAGCAAGTCGAACCCGGAATGGCTGGAAGCGCCGGAAGACGCTCGTGCTCGACTGGTTGCAGAAGCCGACGCCAACGCGAACAATCCGCGCTACCGCTCTCCGCTGCTCGCCGGCTACGGCACCAACGGCACAATGACGGAAACGCAGAAGTGGGAAGCCTTCCGCGAGGCGCGCAAGCAGCAGAAGGGCGCCTATCTCGATCAGCGCCGTTTCCTGTCTGATCCGCCGGCTGAATACCGGCAGGCCGATGAGTCCACGCTGACGGATCTCGGTGAACCGGAAGCCAAGAAGGAAAAGCGCCGCAAGAAGGAAGCCAAGGCTGCGAAACAGGGTTCGTCTTCCTGGTGGATGCCGTTCCAATAATCCTGAACTGGAGCATTTTCGGCGATCTCGTGTTCACCGGGAATGTTCAGGGTTAAATCGAATTTTTGGGGCAGGCCGGAAACGACCTGCCTTTTCCGTATCTGAACTTCCAAGGGAATTGCCCGATGACGTTTGCCATACGGGATGCTGTGCCCGATGACGTCGGCACCATCCTGCGCTTCATCACCGAACTCGCTGTTTTTGAGAACGCCGGCCATGAGGTGGAGGCGACGGAGGAAAGCCTGAGGGAAAGTCTGTTCGGGCCGGGTTCCGTCACCGGGGCGACGATTATCGAGGCTGATGGTGAGCCTGTCGGTTCTGCAATCTGGTTCTTTAATTATTCCACCTGGCAGGCCCGCAACGGCCTTTATCTGGAAGATCTTTACATCACTCCCGATTACCGGCGCTCCGGCGCCGGCAGGATGCTTCTGCGCCACCTCGCGAACATTGCGGTTGAAAAGGGATGCGGCCGGTTCGAGTGGAGCGTGCTCGATTGGAACGAGCCGGCGATCCGTGCCTACGACTCGATCGGCGCCGAGCCTCAGAAGGAATGGATCCGCTACAGGCTCGCCGGCGAAAAGCTGAAGGAATTTGCCGCAGGCTGATTATTCATCCGTCGGGGCTGCGCGGAAGGCAAACGTCAGAAGGGCTTTCTTGCCAGATCAACATCACGTAACGTTAACCTGCGCTGCCCATAAGGTACGGCATGTTTCGGGTCAGCAGGAAAACGGCGTTAAAGGCAGCGATCGTCACGGGGGCATCCGTGGTGGCCTCGGTCTCCATTTGCCTCCTGTTGGTGCCCATGCTGGGCGGCCACCCTGACGGCCCAGGTTTCTGGATGAGTGTGTTCTGCCCGCTGGTGATCGCGGGCCCGGCCACCACCTGGCAATTCCACCAGACCGAAGTGATCGGACGTCAGCGTGACGAGATTGCGCGCATGCATGTCGAACTCGAAGACATGCATGCCGAACTGCGGTTGCTTCACGAAGACCTGCGGATCAGGGCTCGCAGGGATGCCCTGACCGGCGGCCTCAACCGCGGCGCGTTGTTTTCGGCCCTCGAAGAGATAGCCCCGTCCTATGAGGGGCCGGCGGCGCTGCTGATTGCCGATGCCGATCATTTCAAGAAGATCAATGATGGCTTCGGCCATCTGGTTGGCGACGAAGCGTTGCGGTCCATCGCGGCGGCGATTTCGAATGCGGTCGATGACAATGATCTGTGGGGCCGCATCGGTGGCGAAGAGTTCCTCGTTTTCCTTCACGCCACGACGCGCACCCGCGCGGCCGCCATTGCCGATGGGATAAGGCGGGCGGTTGTCGAAGCCGATCTCGTCGTCGATGGACGCAAGGTCCCTCTCAGCGTCAGTATCGGCGTTGCTTCAGTCAACGGTGTTTTCGATCCCGTGGATCTTTTCCGTCAGGCTGACGACTATCTCTATCGGGCCAAATCGGGCGGTCGTGATTGCATCGTTTTCGACGGGCTGGAAGTCGGCCGACAGCCGGCCTGATAAAGGCACGGCAAGGCCGTTTGCATTGACTGTCTATGCCCGCTGCGGCAAGTCCGCGGCTTCAGTCTTCAATGGCTCTCGCGCCTGTCCCTGAAAAAGCCGCGCAGGATCTCGGCTGATTCCATTTCGGCAATGCCGGAATAGACCTCCGGCACATGGTGGCATGTGGGTTGCCGGTAGAAACGCACGCCATTGTCGACGCCGCCCCCTTTGGGGTCTTCCGCGCCATAATAGAGACGACGAATGCGTGCAAACGAAATGGCCGCCGCGCACATCGTACAGGGCTCCAGCGTCACATAGAGGTCTGCGCCGGATAGTCTTTCGTCTCCGATCGTCTCTGCCGCACGTCGAATGGCAAGGATTTCGGCATGGGCCGTGATGTCGCGCAGCGCCCGCGTCTCGTTTCCCGCTCGCGCAACGATCGATCCTTCATGGACGACGACGGCTCCGATAGGCACCTCTCCACGGCCTCCCGCAGCCCGCGCTTCCTCAAGGGCGGCCTCCATGAAGCCGTTTGTCTCCGTCATCGAACAACTTTCCTCTTAACCAAGGCCGCGTGACCTGATACGACAGCCCAAACGACAGGCAAACAGCAAATGACATTTAAAGACAAGTCCAGGCGACCGACGGGCAAACCCACCGATCGCAGCGGCAAGCCGCTCACCCGCAAACCGGCCGGCGCCGACAGGAAGCCGGAGCCAAAGGCTGCACGCAGCACGACTGAGGTTTCCGGCGACGAGGCGATGAAGCCCGAACGCATTTCGAAACTGCTCGCGCGCGCAGGCGTGGCCTCGCGCCGCGATATCGAGCGGATGATCATGGAAGGCCGCGTGAGCCTGAACGGCAAGGTGCTCGACACCCCGGTCGTCAACGCTACGCTTGCAGACCGGATCGAAGTTGACGGCAAAGTGATCCGGGGCATCGAACGCACGCGGCTCTGGCTCTATCACAAGCAGGCGGGACTGGTGACCACCAACTCCGATCCGGAGGGCCGCCCGACCGTCTTCGACAACCTGCCGGAAGAACTGCCGCGCGTGATGTCCATCGGCCGTCTCGATATCAACACCGAAGGCCTGTTGCTGCTGACCAATGATGGCGGTCTGGCGCGCGTGCTCGAGCTGCCGACCACCGGCTGGCTGCGCCGCTACCGCGTGCGCGCCCATGGCGAGATCGACCAGCCCGCACTCGACAAGCTCAAGGAAGGCATCGCCGTCGACGGCGTGCTCTATGGTTCCATCGACGCGACGCTCGACCGTACCCAGGGTCGCAACGTCTGGATCACCATGGGCCTGCGCGAAGGCAAGAACCGCGAAATCAAGAACGTGCTCGGCGCGCTCGGTCTCGATGTGAACCGCCTGATCCGCATTTCCTACGGTCCGTTCCAGCTCGGTGACCTGCCGGAAGGCAAGGTCGTTGAGGTTCGCGGCCGCATGCTGCGCGACCAGCTTGGGCCGCGCCTGATCGAGGACGCCAAGGCGAACTTCGATGCGCCGATCTATGAACACGGGTCGTCCGACGAAGAGGAGGCACCGGTCAGCCAGAAGGCTGCGAGGTCCGATTGGTCGCGCGAGGAAAACCCGCGTGGCGACCGACGTCGCGAAGACAGTCGCGAGCGGGCGCTCGAGCGCCTCGACACCCGCCGTGAGGAAACACGCGGCAAGCCCCAAGGTAAACGTGATGGCGGCAAGCGCGGCTTTGGCGATCGCCCCGGACGCGATGAGGACCGTGGAGGCTTTGCCGACCGTCCCAAGCGTGCGCCGGCTTTGAAGTCGCGCACAGCCAATGTATGGATGGCCCCTGGTGCCCGTCCGGTTGCCGAGAAGAAGACTGGTGAAGGCGCTGACGCCGAAAGGCAACCGCATACCCGTCGCGAAGGGGCGCCTCCCAGCAACCGCTACGGCCGCGGCAAGGACGGCAAGCCGACGAAGGCCTCGACCCGTTTCGACCCTGACCGCAAGGGCGGTTCCGATTTCGCCCGCCGCGATGACGGTCCGCGTGTGCAGGTCAGCCGTGCGCGTGACGAAGAGGGTGAATGGATCCGAGCCGAAGGCCCGGATCGTTCGTCGAAGGATCGTGGCGAAGGTTTCGGAGCCAAGCGAGGCTTTGGTGATCGCCCCGAAAGAGGCGACCGTGCGGCCCGTCCGGCTCGCACCGGCGGAGATCGCGCCTTCGGTGATCGTCCTCGTTTTGACAGGCCTCGTGAGGATCGTCCTCGCGATGACCGTCCCAGAGGTGAACGGCCTTTCGGTGACAAGCCTCGCGGTGACCGTCCCCGTGACGACCGCCCCCGTGACGATCGCCCAAGAGGCGAACGGAATTTCGGTGAACGGCCGTTTGGCGATAAGCCGCGGGGTCCCCGCAGTGCCGACAGCCGTCCGGCCGGCGACCGTCCGTTCGGAGGCAAGCCGAAGGGTGGCAAGCCTTTTGGAGCCAGGGATGGCGCAGGAAGCGGTGAACGAGCCGGCGGTCCCGGCGGCTTCTCCGGCAAGCCGCGTGGTGATCGCCCGAGCGGTGGCAAGGGTCCCGGTGGCAAGACTTTTGGCGGCAAGAGCTTCGGCGGTAAAGGCCCCGGTGGCAAGAGCTTTGGCGGAAAACCCTCCGGTGGCAAGCCTTCCGGCGGGCGTGGTCCCGCCAGGGGCAAGAGGTAACGGGCGGTGCGGATCGTCGGCGGAGAGTTCCGCGGCCGGTCACTGGCCGCTCCGAAGACCAATGCCATCCGGCCGACCATCGACCGGACGCGCGAAAGTCTGTTCAACATCCTGTCCCATGCCCATCCGGGTTCGCTGGACGGTACCCGCGTGCTCGATCTTTTCGCGGGCACGGGCGCCGTCGGCATAGAGGCGCTGTCGCGTGGCTGTCGCTCTGCGCTCTTCGTCGAGAATAGCGTCGAGGGTCGCAGCCTGCTGTGGGAAAACATCGATGCGCTCGGCCTGCATGGTCGCGCCAAGATCCTGCGCCGCGACGCGACGGACCTCGGGACGGCATCCAACATCGAACCTTTCCAATTGCTCTTCGCCGATCCGCCCTATGGTCAGGGTCTCGGCGAAAAGGCCTTCGAGGCCGCTCATAAGGGCGGCTGGCTGGCGCCTGACGCTCTGGCCATTCTGGAAGAGCGTGCCGATGTGACCGTCTCTGTTGGTCCCGCCTTCGCGTTCCTGGAGGAGCGCACCTTCGGTGACACGAAAATGTACTTCTTCTCCTATAGGCCATCCTGATCTCGTCTGACGAAAGCAGGTTACCATGAACGATGCAGGCGCGTTGACCATCTCCCCGAAGCGGACGGACGAAAGGGGAATGCCAACCGTCGGACTTGCTCTGGGCGCCGGCGGCGCGCGGGGCTTTGCCCATATCCCCGTGATCGAGGCTCTGGATGAGATGGGCATCCGCCCGGTAGCGATTGCCGGCTCCTCCATGGGCGCGATTATTGGGGCCGGCATGGCGGCGGGCATGACGGGGGCGGAGATCCGTCAGTATGTGCTGGAGACCATCGGCAAGCGCTCGATCATCGCCAACCGGTTGTGGAGCCTCGGGCCCGCGACCATGCGCGATGCGCTCGGCGGCTTCAAATTCGGCCAGTTCAACCTGCATCGTATCCTCGAAGCCTTCCTGCCGGAAGCCATTCCCGCCGATTTTGCCGCGCTCGGCATCCCGCTGAAGATCATCGTTACCGATTATTACGGCCAGCACGAAGTCGTCTGCGAGAAGGGAAACCTCTTCGAGGCGATCGCTGCATCCTCCGCCTTACCGGCCCTTTTCATGCCCGTCCATCTCGGCGGCCGGGTGATGATCGATGGTGGCATCTTCAACCCCGTTCCCTATGACCACCTGAGCGATGCGGTCGACATCGTGATCGGCGTCGATGTCGTCGGCGGGCCGGAGGGCGAGCCGAGCCAGTCCCCGAACCGTATTGACAGCTTGTTCGGTGCCTCGCAGTTGATGATGCAATCGAACATAGCGCTGAAGCTGAAGCTCGGTGCGCCGGATATCTTTCTGCGTCCGAACGTCAATGCCTTCCGCGTTCTGGATTTTTTGAAGGCGCGCCAGGTCATAGAGGCGACCGAAAGCATCAAGGATGTGCTGAAGCGCGATCTGGACGCTCGTATTGAGGATTTCCTGCGCCGGTGAAGGCCGGACAGCAGCTCCCGCTCAGTCTGGAACCGCTACAACGTCCTGCGGTTGCTGCAGGCCGACATCGGCGGCGAAGCCATCGGCGGCAACGCGTTTCGGCTTGACCAGCGGTTCCGGGCGCACCGGCCGGTTGAGCAGCATGTCCCTTCCCGCCTGGATACCTTCGGTCGCCTGCAGCTTCAGTCGTTCCTCATCACGCCGGCGAATGTCCTCGCCGATCTTGTATGCCTCATCCTCGCTGGCGCCCAGTGCCTCGATGGTTCGGCGGCCGAAGAGCAAGCCCGATTCCAGCGTCTCGCGAAGTTCGTATTCGACGTCGCGGGCGCGAAGCGACAGGCTGTGAATGCGGTCATAAGAACGCACGAAGAGACGGGCATCAGGATATTCCGCGCTGATGAGATCGACGATCTTGTCGGTCACTTCCTTCTTCTGCGTACAGATCGCGACGACCTTGGCCTTTTCGACACCGGCCGCCCGCAACACGTCGAGCCGAGTACCGTCGCCGAAATAGATACGGAAGCCGAAGGAGGCGGCCTGCCGGATACGGTCGGCGGAATCGTCGATGATCGTCACATCGCGGCCGCTTGCGAGCAGGATCTGCGCGGCGATCTGGCCGAAACGAGAGAAGCCGATCATCAGTACGTCCGCGCCGGCGCCCTCGAAATCCTCTTCCAGTTCCTCCCGAACTTCGCTGCGGCCCACCAGCCGGCGGGCAAGAAGCGTGGCAAGCGGCGTGAGCGCCATCGTCAGAGTGACGATGGAAATGAGCAACGAGGATTTGGCGCCGTCGATGAGGCCTGAGGCAGCCGCCGTGGTGAACAGCACGAAACCGAATTCACCGCCCTGAGGCAGAAGCAACGCGATGCGCACCGCGTCGTCGCGGTCCGAGCCGCCAGCGCGGCACAGGACGTAGAGCATAATGGCCTTGATGACCATCAGTGTGGGGACGGCGACGGCGATGGTCCAGATATTCTCGACGATGACGCCGAGCTCCATCGACAGGCCGACGGCCATGAAGAACAGTGCGAGCAGAATACCGCGGAACGGCTCGATATCCGCTTCGAGCTCGTGGCGATAGGAGGATTCGGCCAGCATCACCCCGGAGAGGAATGCGCCCATGGCCATGGACAGGCCGCTGGCCTGCATCAGCAGCGCCGATCCCATCACCACGAAGAGCGCGGCGGCAATCATCACCTCGCGCGCGCCGGTGCGGGCGATGATCTGGAAGAGCGGTGTCAGCAGGTAACGGCCGGCCATGACCATCGCGACGATCGCGATGATGGCGAAACCGAAATCGGCAAGTGCCGCCTGGCTGCTTTCCGTCTGGTTGCTGCCGAGAATGGACACCAAGGCCAGCAGCGGCACGATGGCCAGATCCTGAAAAAGGAGAACGGAGAACGCCCGCTGGCCGTAGCGACTGTTCATGTCGCCCTGGTCGTTGAGGATTTGCAGGGCAAACGCAGTGGAGGACAGCGCCAGCCCGAAGCCTGCCACCAGCGCGCCGCGCCATTCCATAAGGCCCGTATAGACGGCGGCGGCGGCAAGGATGAGGCCGGTCACCAGAACCTGCGCCGTGCCGAGGCCGAAGATATCCTTGCGCATGGTCCACAGGCGCGACGGCTTCAGTTCGAGGCCAATGACGAACAGCAGGAACACGACGCCAAGTTCGGCAACGCCGAGCACCTGTTCGGAATCGGTGATGAGATGCATCGTCGGTCCGATGACCACACCTGCCGCGAGATAGCCGAGAACCGTGCCGAGGCCGAGCTTGCGGAACAGCGGTGCGGCGACGACGGCGCCACCCAGCAGCAACAAGGTTTCAGAGAAAAGCGCCTGCGGTGCGGTCGACAATGCAGCGTTCTCCTGTTGTCTGTCGTGCCGTTATCGGGAATCGCGGTTCCGACCCTTGATGCATCCTGTAATGCACAATAAATGGAGCGGGAATGAAAGGCCAAATCATGTCCAGCCAAATTGATTCCGCCAGCCTTCTCTCACGCGCCGAGCAACTTGTCGACCTCGCTTTAAAGGTAGGTGCGGACAGTGCGGATGCCGTGGTAGTGCGCTCCCGCTCGAAGTCCGTCAGCGTTCGTCTCGGCAAGGTCGAGCAGACGGATTCCTCCGAAAGCGACGACTTCTCGCTCCGTGTCTTGATCGGTAGGCAGGTGGCGAGCGTGTCCGCCAACCCGGGCTTCGACCTGAAGCAGTTGGCCGAGCGCGCTGTCGCCATGGCCAAGGTCTCTCCCGAAGATCCCTTCGCCGGTCTCGCCGATAAGGCCGACATCGCCTTGAGTTACCCGGACCTCGATCTCTTCGATCCGACCGAAGTATCGAGCGAAGCGCTCGCGGACGCGGCTCTTGCTGCTGAAGCAGCGGCACTTGCCGTCAAAGGTGTCAGCAATTCGGTGGGCGCCGGAGCATCCGCCGGCATGGGCGGACTGGTCCTCGTGACCTCCCACGGCTTCTCCGGCAGCTATGCCGCTTCGCGTTTTTCCCGTTCGGTCGGCGTGATTGCCGGCGAGGGCACGCGCATGGAGCGCGATCACGATTACGACAGCCGCCTGTTCTTCGCTGATCTCGACAACGCCGAAGAAATCGGCCGCCGGGCCGGAGAGCGCACGGTCAAGCGCCTCAATCCGCGTCAGGTCCCGACCGGCAAGAACGTGACCGTGGTCTTCGATCCACGCGTTGCGCGTGGCTTCGTCGGACACATTGCAGGCGCAATCAATGGAGCCTCCGTTGCCCGCAAGACCTCGTTCCTGCGCGAGAGGATGGGTGAGCAGGTGCTGAAGGCCGGCCTCAACATCACAGACGATCCGTTGAAGGTCCGCGGCTCGTCGTCGCGTCCGTTCGATGGCGAAGGCGTGAGCGGCAAGGCGATGACGATGATTGAGGACGGCGTGCTGAAGCACTGGTTCCTGTCTTCGTCCGCGGCCCGCGAGCTTGGCCTCCACACCAATGGCCGAGGTGTGCGTGGCGGCACGACGGTTTCCCCGTCCTCCACCAATCTCGCGCTGGAACCGGGAGACATTTCGCCCGAGGAATTGATCCGCAGCATTGGTACGGGTTTCTACGTGACCGAGTTGATCGGGCAGGGCGTGGACATGCTCACCGGCGAATACAGCCGTGGCGCGACCGGTTTCTGGATCGAGAACGGCGAACTGGCTTTCCCGGTTTCCGAGGTGACCATCGCGTCCAACCTCAAGGACATGTTCATGCGCGTGACCGCCGCAAATGATATCGACCGCAAGTTCGGTGTCGCCGCTCCGACCATTGCCATCGAGGGCATGACGCTCGCAGGGCGCTGAGAGGCGGGAGCCGGGTGGCAGAGGAAAATGAAATGACCGCCGATAAGGGGTTCGACTGGCAGGCTGACCTGGATCTGATTTCGGCCGCCGCCCGGGAAGCGGGAGAGATAGCGCTCGGCTTTTTCGGCCAGTCGCCTGAAGTCTGGTGGAAGAACGAGGGTCAGTCCCCGGTCAGCGCTGCGGATTACGCCGCCAACAAGTGTCTCGAAGAACGGCTTCGCGCGGCCCGCCCGGATTATGGCTGGCTGTCGGAAGAGACCGACGACGACCCGGCGCGCCTTGGCCGCAGAACCGTGTTCGTCGTCGATCCTATCGACGGCACACGCGCCTTCATCGGCGGGCGCAAGACATGGTGCGTCAGCGTCGCAGTGGTGCATGACGGACGCCCTGTCGCAGGCGTGCTCGTCGCGCCGGCGCTGGAGGAGACCTTCGCTGCTGTGGCAGGTTTGCCTTCCACCAGAAATGGACAGCCTATCCGCGTTTCCGACGCCCGACCGGGCGAGAAACTGCGGGTGGCGACGCCGCAGGATATCGTGGCCGGTTTCGATGAAGAGGCGCAGTCCCGCATCGAGCGCGTCGAGCATATCCCGTCGCTTGCCTATCGGCTGGCGCTGGTTGCAGATGGCCGGATCGATGCGACGCTGGTCAAGCGCAACGCCCATGACTGGGATCTCGCTGCCGCCGACCTCATTCTGCAGAATGCCGGTGGCAGACTCACTGATCTGAAGGGTGAGGCGCTCCTTTATAATCGCCCGGACGTCAGTCATGGAGAGCTGTGCGCAGCCACGATTTCCGAGCTTTACACCCTGTTGAAACACCTGTTTCCCAAGCCTCGTAGTTGACCTTTGCGTCAAAATCGATCACAGGAAAGAGGGAGGCGAATTTGAATGGAAAGAGACCGGAAATGACGGATTCCAACGATAAGAAACAGCTTCTGCACCTCGTCTTCGGCGGTGAATTGTCGAACCTCGAAGAGGTCCAATTCCGCAATTTGAACGACCTTGATATCGTTGGTATTTTCCCGGATTATGCCTCCGCTCTCGTTGCTTGGAAGTCGAAGGCCCAGCAGACGGTCGATAACGCGCACATGCGTTACTTTATCGTCCACATGCACCGGTTGCTTACCCCAGGTGATACGGCCTCTGCCAAGGGCTGACGAATGGATTTCCACAGGCGATCGCGGGCTTGTTTCGGCTTTTGGTGATCGCCGATGTCACGTTTTGAACTCAGTTATCTCGCATTCCGTAGTTTTTGCACCGCCGGCTCCTGAAAGGGCGACATGGCATTAATGACGAACATGAATGGTTTCGGCCCATGGCGATGAGTGACGGATTGGCATCCCTTGCCATCGCCTGCTACGGTTGGGCGGGTATTGCGGCTTATCCATTGACGGGGCCGTTGCTCGCCTTCCGCGCGGCCAAGGGCAAGGAGGACCGTTCCCGTCGCCTCGAGCGCTTCGGTTATCCCGCCGTCGATCGTCCGCAAGGACCGCTGGTCTGGCTGCATGCCGCAAGCGTCGGTGAAACGCTCGCAGTCGTTCCCCTCATGCGTGAGCTACGTCGTCGCGACATCAACGTGCTTTTGACTACTGGCACCGTGACTTCTGCAGAAATCGCCCGCTACAGGCTGAAGGATGAGGTGCTGCATCAGTATGTTCCGCTCGATGTAAAGCCGGCGGTGCGCCGTTTCCTCGATTACTGGCAGCCCGATGTGGCGCTGTCGGTCGAGTCGGAAATCTGGCCGACCACGCTGATGGAGCTGCACAAGCGGCACATTCCGCAGATCCTCGTCAACGCACGTATTTCCGACCGTTCCTTCGAGCGCTGGCAGCGGCATCAGGCGATTGCCGAAGCGCTGCTCGGCAAACTGTCGATGGTGATTGCCCAGTCGGATGTGGACGCCGAACGTTACCGCGATCTCGGCGCCTGGCCGGTCATCGTCTCTGGCAACATCAAGGTGGACAGCGATGCGCCGCCCTGCGATCCGGTGGTGCTGGACCGCTACAAGCAGCAGATCGGCGACCGGAAGACCTGGGCTGCGATTTCGACGTTCGAGGGCGAGGAAAAGATCGCAACCATGGTGCATCGGGCGCTACGCGCCCATACCGGCCTGCTAACGGTCGTGGTGCCGCGCCATCCGGAACGTTCCGATGAAATTGAGGCGATGATGGTGGAGCGCGGCATGAAGGTTGCCCGTCGCACCCGCAACGATCCGATCACGCCGGACACCGATGTCCTGCTCGGCGATACCATCGGCGAGATGGGTCTTTACCTGCGCCTTGCGGAAATCGCTTTCGTCGGCCGTTCGCTGACGGCGGAAGGTGGGCAAAATCCGCTGGAACCAGCCATGCTCGGCTGTGCTGTGCTGTCCGGTCCGCAGGTCGGCAATTTCCGCGAGAGTTATCAGCGGCTCGTGCGCAACGGCAATGCCCGTATCGTCCGCGACGCCGAAATGCTGGCCAAGGCGGTTCATTTCCTGATGACGAACGACCTTGCCCGTCACAAGATGATTGATGCGGGCATGGAAAGCATGCAGGAGATGCGCGGCGCGCTGACCGCGACGATGAAGGGCCTCGAACCCTATATCAATCCCCTGACCGTGCAGGCACGGCTTGAACCGCGCATCGTAAGCCAGGGCTGACGGTCGGCCGATTGAGGGGGACGTATGATTGATACCAATGACATCGCCGGAATCCTGTTCGACAAGGACGGCACGCTGCTGGATTTCGACGCAAGCTGGGCGCCGGTCAACCGGACGGTGGCGCTGCTGGCGGCCGACGGTGACGCTGGACTGGCCGACCGCCTGCTGCAGGCCTGCGGCATGGACCCAGAAACAGGCCATCTTGTGCCAGACAGCCTGCTTGCCGCAGGAAATACGCGCGAGATCGCCGAAGGCCTTGCCGCCGCCGGTTCTCCGTTTTCTGCCGAGGCGCTGGTGCCGCAGATCGATGCGCTCTTTGCAGGTGCGGCCGAGCAGTCCGTTCCGGTCGCTGAACTGGCCCCTCTCTTTGCCAAGCTGCATGGCCGCGGTCTGAAGCTCGGTATTGCCTCCAGCGACAATGAAAAATCGATCCGGGTCACCATCGACCGCTTCGGCATCGGCCCGTATGTCGATTTCGTTGCCGGCTATGACAGCGGTCACGGTACCAAACCCCAACCGGGAATGGTCCTTGGCTTTTGCGCTGCAACGGGCCTTGCACCCAGCCAGGTCGCAGTCGTCGGGGACAACAATCACGATCTTCACATGGGACGTAATGCCGGGGCCGGATTGAAGGTCGCGGTTCTCACCGGTACGGGTTCACGTCAGTCCCTTCAGGAAGCCTGCGATGTCCTTCTGAACGACATCACCGAACTCGAAGCCGTGCTCGGCTGAGCGCCGGGCGAGGTTCCCTGTCATGTCGCGACTTGACGAAACCCCTTCTCCTGCGTTTTCTTGGCCGCGGATATGGCCGTGGGGACGGTCGGGGAGAAGAGGGGAACGCGCGGCCATGGTATCGGATGCCCCGCCATTCTGGTGGACGAAAGCCGACTGGCGGGCTTTTTGCCTTTTGCCTTTCTCCCTCATTTATGGACGGGTGGCGGGCTGGCGCATGGGCCGCAAGCGCCGCCATGCCCCCCCGGTTCCCGTCGTCTGCGTCGGCAATTTCACGGTTGGCGGCGCTGGCAAGACGCCGACCGCGCTGACGCTTGCGCGCGCGGCCAAGGCCAAGGGATTGAAGCCCGGCTTTCTCAGCCGTGGTTATGGCGGCTCCCTCGATGTCACCACCGTCGTCGATACCCATCACCACAGGGCCGCGGATGTCGGAGACGAGCCGCTGCTGCTGGCTCAGGAAGCGTTGACCGTCATCTCCCGCCGCCGTGTCGCAGGAGCTGAGCGACTGGTGAAGGAAGGCGTCGATATCATTATCATGGACGATGGCTTCCAGAGCGCCCGGCTTACGGTCGATTTTGCCCTGGTGGTGATTGATACGGTGCGCGGCATCGGCAATGGCCACCTCGTACCGAGTGGCCCCGTACGGGCACCGATCGCGATCCAGATGCGCCATCTCGATGCCATCCTGAAAGTGGGCAACGGAAACGCCGCCGACAGGCTGGTGCGTCAGGCGGCGCGCGCGGGCAAGGCGGTCATGGTTGCCGCCCTGAAACCGAAAGGCGATGCCGGTCTCGCCGGCAAGCGGGTGCTGGCATTCGCCGGCATTGCCGATCCCATGAAGTTCCAGCGCACACTGGAAGGTCTGGGTGCTGTCGTTGCAGAGTTGCGGCCTTTCCCCGATCACCATCACCTGACCGACGATGAGGTCGACGCCCTGATGGCCGATGCGGACAAGCAGGATCTGCTGCTGGCGACCACTGCGAAGGATATCGTCCGGCTCGCTGGCGGACACGGACGTTCAGCCGAACTTGCCAGTCGATGCCATGTGGTCGAGGTCGAGATGGCCTTCGGCGATCCGCAGGCTCCGGCCTATGTGCTCGATCGCGCGATCGAGGCCTTCCGGGCACGCAAGCTGAAGGAAAAGAGCAAGGCTTGAAGAAGAGGCGGGATCAGCGCCTCTGGTTCGGCAGTGCGCCTGCGCGCTTTTCCGCTTCCAGCGAAGCGGTGGCATCAACATAAGGTTCCTGGCGCGCGACGCTCCAGTATTTCAGCTCGTCGATCAGGATATGCTTTCCGGTAACCGCACACACGACGTAGGACCCCGGCGACAGGATCTGAAAGTCGGCATCGAGGTAGCGGATCTTCGCCTCGCGGTTTCCGTTGCCTTCGAAACGGTTCATGGGTGGTCTCCTGCGCCTTTCACGAAACTGCAATAACGCGCCCTCCCACCAATTTCCAGAGCAAATAAAAGGATGTGTGCTGCAGATCAGCTGCGGCCGAACAGCCGCTCGATGTCGGTGAGCTTGAGTTCGACATAGGTCGGACGCCCGTGGTTGCATTGGCCAGAACCGGGCGTCGCTTCCATCTGCCTCAGCAGCGCGTTCATTTCCTCCACCCGCAACTGCCTGCCGGAGCGCACCGAACCGTGGCAGGCCATGGTTGCTGCGACATGCTCCAGCTTGGCAGAAAGTCCCTGAGCGGTATCCCATTCGGCAATCTCGTCGGCAAGATCGCGGACCATGCCTGCGACGTCCATTTCGCCAAGCATGGCGGGCGTTTCGCGCACTGCGACAGCACCGGGGCCGAAACGCTCAATGGCGAGCCCGAGCTGTTCGAGCGCTACGGCATGGGTCATCAGCCGGTTGCAGTCTTCTTCCGGCAGGTCGACGATCTCGGGAATGAGAAGCCCCTGCGAGGGAAGCCGCCGGCCGGTCAGCGCCTTGCGCATCTGCTCGAACACCAGCCGCTCATGGGCCGCATGCTGGTCGACGATCACCAGCCCGTCCTCGGTCTGGGCGACGATATAGTTGGCATGCACCTGCGCCCGCGCTGCCCCCAGCGGGTAGGAAGGGGCCGGTGTTTCAGCACGCGCGTCGGACGCGGGAGACGAACCCTCGGGCGTTTCGGCCCGCGCGGTCGGCAGGTTCATCGCTGCGAATGCCGGCTGCTGCACGGTCTCGTTGAAGCCAGCGGTCGAAGCTGCGGCCGGGCTGAATGGCCGGCTCGGCGAATTCGCGAAGCTCCAACCGCCGGATGGTGAGGGGGCAGCAGAAGCGGCGGGGCTGAAACCGGGACGAAAGGCACGCAGCATGCCGCCGCCGCCAGTGGTCGAGGCGCGGTCGCCTTCCCGTCTCATGGCATCGCGAATCGCCCCGACAATCAGGCCGCGCACCAGTCCCGGATCGCGGAACCGTACATCGGATTTTGCCGGGTGGACGTTGACGTCGACCAGCGCCGGGTCGAGTTCCAGCGAAAGCACCGCCACCGGATAGCGGCCCTGCGGAATGGTTTCCGCATAGGCGCCGCGAATGGCGGAGAGTATCTGCTTGTCCTGCACCGGTCGCCCGTTGACGAAAGCATATTGATGGGTGGAATTGCCGCGATTGAAGGTCGGCACGCCGGCAAAGCCACCGAGCCGGACATCCTCGCGCTCGGCGTCGAGCTCGATGGCGTTGTCGCGGAAATCGCTGCCCAGAACCTGCGCGATGCGGGCGAGGCGGTCATCGCCGGTGGCGGGAAATTCGAGGGTCGTCCGGTCGGTACCCGAGAGCACGAAGCGGATGCCAGGAAAGGCGATCGCCATGCGCTTGACGATCTCCGTGATTGCGCCTGCCTCGGCCTTTTCCGTCTTCAGGAATTTCAGGCGGGCGGGCGTGGCGAAGAACAGGTCGCGCACCTCGACCGTCGTGCCCGGATTGGCCGGCGCCGGCCTGACGGGCACGACCTTGCCGCCGACGACTGCGACTTCAGAGCCTTGCGCGCCACCCTGCAGCCGGCTTGTGATGGTCAACTTTGCAACCGAGCCGATGGAGGGCAATGCCTCGCCACGGAAACCCAGCGAATGGATATCGAAGAGCGAATCCTTGAGCTTCGAAGTGCAGTGACGGCGGATCGAAAGTTGGAGATCCTCCGCGCTCATGCCGCAACCATTGTCGATCACGCGCAACAGGCTCTTGCCGCCGCCGGCCGTGGCGATCTCGATGCGGGTTGCTCCGGCATCGATGGCGTTCTCGATCAGTTCCTTCGCGGCACTTGCGGGGCGCTCGATGACCTCGCCGGCTGCGATCTGGTTGATGAGGGTTTCTGAAAGCTGCTTGATGACCATCGGTCCATTTTCCGGGATTCGGGCTGGCGAGGAAAGGGCCAACTGCATCTATCCGCCTGAAAGTGGCGCACTCTGGGCGAAGCCATTAATACCGCCTTAATGGACTGCCGATAGCATAGTTATGGCTTGAAATGTTTTTGTATTGGCATGGCCGGTTCACCGGCAGGAGTGGAGACGGTGGCCGGACCGTTTCCGGATTTCGCTTCGTTTTGCCGTCTCAGGCGCTTCCCCGGCATGTTCTGCGTGTGCAACGGCTGCATGATTGCGTGAATTCGGAAACGATTGAGCGAAAAATTTGTGGAGCAGGACAAGGTTTGCAGCGCCCTCGGGGTCTATCTCAGGCCTAGAGGTGCTGTCTGGACAATAGCGATCGAACACCGGCAGGTGTTAGGTTCTTTGAGGCGGTAGTGTGAAAGAGTTTGCACCGGGCCCGGACAATGAAATGTCGGGCAGAAACGCAGGGATGAGTGGCGGGGAGGAACGGGCTGCGACATTGCAGGCCGGCATGCTTGATGCCGTATCCGATGCGATAGGTGCCGCCCTCATCGTCTATGATCGCAACGACCAACTCGTATATGTCAGCCGCACTGTCGGCAATTATCTTCCCGTGACATCTCAAGTGACGCGTCCCGGAACGCGGTTGAGGGATTTCCTCGGTGCCGTCTATGATGGCGGCGGACGCGACCGTATGTCCGCCGGGGAGGGTAGCGCCACGACCCGCGAGGAATGGATCGCCGAGCAGATTTCTGTCCACTGGCGGGAGCGTTTCGATACCCAGCGCCGCGATGCAAGGAATCGCTGGGCGCGCTTTTCCAAGCGCCGCCTCTCTTCCGGCTACGGTATCTGCATCATCAGTGACATCTCCGATCAGAAGAAGCGCGAGGAACAGTGGCGCGCCGATGTGGAACGGGTGCAGCTGACCGAGGAGATCCTCGACAACCTTCCCCATCCGGTCTTCGTGCAGGACCGTAATCTCTGCGTGGTCGCCGTCAACAAGTCGTTCTGTGCTCGCATGAATGCCGGTGCGGACGTCGTTCTCGGCGGCTTGCTCGACGGGGTATTTAGCGGAGACCTGTGCGCGAAGCTCAACCGCGCTACCCGCCACGTTCTGGAAACCGGAGTGCCGGCCGCAATCCTTACCGAACTTCCTTCGGACCCTGCCGGCGAACGGACCGTGGTGCGAAGCCAGCGTGTCGGCAAACCTGGCCGCTATTTCATCGTCACCAGTTTCGAGGCGGCCTCCTCTCAGTTTGCCACCGATACGGCGGAAGGAGCCTCTCACGACGATGCGTTTTCGACATCGTCAACATCCTATCAGGTCCTGCCCGAGGACGAGTGCCTTCGCTTCGAGGCCGAAGCGGCGAAGCTTGCCGGACGCAAGGCGCTCATCGTCACCATGGATCTCGATTTCGAGGCGAAGAGTCTGAAGACGTTGCAGCGTCTTGGCATCGATGTCTGCTGTGTGCGAAACCCCACTGAGGAGGATGCCTTTCTAACCGTGGCGCGTTCCGTCGGTGTGACAATCGACCTGATGGTCGTCGACACGCAGATGGATGTGAAGTGCCTGGAGCTTGCGCTCGAGGAAGGGATTTCCACGATCGCGCTGGATGGTTTCCAACTCGATACAGAATTGGCTTTCCTCGTGCTGAACAAGCTGGCGGCAAAGGATGGCAAGCAGGCTGCTGTCGCCGACGACTGGGAAATCACCACCACCGAAGCCGAACCGCTGGCCCCGTCGGTTCCGTCTCGCGAGCGTTCGCTCGTCCTCGTCGCCGAGGACAATGAGATCAACCAGATCGTCTTTTCTCAGATTCTTGAAGGGCTCGGCCATTCCTATCGCATCGCGCGCGATGGCGCTGAGGCCGTGCGGCTCTGGCAGGAGCTGAAGCCGGCCGTCGTCCTGATGGATATCACCCTGCCGGCGATGAACGGCTTCGAGGCCTGCCGGAAGATCCGCGAACTGGCGCAAGGTCCTGCAGACGTGACACCGGTTATCGGCGTGCTGGTGCAGGCCTTCGATCGCGACCGGGAAGAATGCCTGGCCGCGGGCATGAACGATGTCATTCTCAAGCCGCTGAGCCCCGATGCAGTCGATGCCGTTCTGAAGCGGCATGTTCCGGCTCTGCAGGCCGTGGCCGCCGGCTGAAGAAAACGCTGTCAACCCCCTAAATAATGGACGACAAACTGTAGTCAACCTGCGGGAATAGCTAGAATTTTTTTAATGTTTGGCGCTCATCTTCGGCAATGTGAAAGGAACCTCTCAGGATCAGCCGATGGGCCAAGCCGAAACAGCTACGCCGCCGCAGCCCGGCCAGAACGAGCTTCAGGCCATGGCCTATACGGACCAGTTGACCGGGCTCGGCAATCGCTATCGCCTGCGTGACAAGGTCCGGCTTCTGGCATCCGAGCGCGCCGCCGATCCGGCACCGTTCACGGTCGGCATCGTCAATCTGGACGGGTTCAAGCCTATCAACGATCTTTTCGGTTCCGTCGCCGGGGACGAAATCCTCTGCCAGGTGGCGCACCGGCTGAAGGCTTGCGTGCCTGATGGCGCGACCGTCACGCGTCATGACGGAGACGAATTCGCCATCATCCTGCCGCTGATCTTCGAGCGTATCAGCGCCGAACGAACCGGCCAGATGATCAAGGACGTCCTCTCGGCACCTTACGATCTCGGTGATCGCAACGTCCGCCTCTCGGCCTCGCTCGGCTTTGCCGTCTATCCCTTTGCCGGCGCCGATTTCGAGGAGCTGATGAAGAGTGCCGAAACGGCGCTCTATCGCTCCAAGCGCCGCGGCCGCGGTCAGATCACCGTTTACTCGCGGGAAATCGCCCAGGAGATGAAGCGCGCCACGCAGCTCGAACAGGCGCTGCGCAATGCCATCATCGCCGATACCGTCGACGTGCATTTCCAGCCGATCGTCCGGCTCACGGACAACCGCGTCGTGGGCTTCGAGGCTTTGGCACGCTGGAACGATGCCGATCTCGGTTTCGTCTCGCCGGCCGTCTTCGTGCCGCTTGCGGAAGAGCGTGGCTTCATCGACACGCTGTCCGAAACTCTTTTGCGCAAGGCGGCGGAAGCAACGCTCGCCTGGCCACGTGAACTCTTCCTTTCGTTCAATCTCTCCTCGGCCCAGCTTATGGATCCGCGCACCACGCTGAATACGCTGTCGATCCTCAACAGTGTCGGGTTCGATCCTCGGCGACTGGAGCTGGAAATCACCGAAACGGCCGTCATGGGTTGCGCCGATACCGCGCACCGCATCTTCAGCGAACTGCGCGATTTCGGCATCAAGATCTCTCTCGATGACTTCGGCACGGGCCAGTCAAGCCTTGGCCGCCTGCGCGACTTCACCTTCGACAAGGTTAAGATCGACCGGGCCTTCGTGTCTGCCATCACCACGGACCGCACCTCGGAGCACATCATCAAGGCCATCGTCACCATGTGCGAGGGGCTCGATCTCGAAGTTGTCGCGGAAGGCATCGAGACGGCTGCCGAAGCAGACAGGCTGCGGGCACTCGGCTGCGGCATGGGGCAGGGCTACTTTTTCGGCAAACCGGCCGATGCGGCTTCCACCCTGCGCTACCTCAGCGAACATCATCACGAATTCGCGCTGGTTGACCGGGCTTCTTCCTGAAACGTTTCAGCCGACCTTCACCACAACGTTTGCAAAACGCCTGAAGCTGTCCTTCACCTGTCCCGGCCGAAGCCTTCACCTTCCGCTAGCAGCCAGTCCCGCACTCTGGCCGCCGAGGCATTGAGTTCTCGCGAGCGCGGCCATACCACGTAGAAAGCCTCTCCGGTCACCAGCGCATGCCGGCCGACCTGCACCAGTTGGCCGGAGCGCACCTGTCCCTCGATCAGATGGTTCCAGCCGAGCGCGATGCCTTCCCCCGCCAACACCGCCTGGATCACCAGAACGTAATCGTTGATCGCCAGTCGCCGCCCCTTCGGTGCGTAGTCGATGCCGGAGCTGGCAAACCATTCCGGCCAATTGCATGCCTGCCGCACCGGCTCCTCGAGCCAGATCAGCCGGTGGCGCGTCAGGTCTGCGGGGCTCTCCGCCGGGCCGTTCTGCTCGATGAAGGCGGGGCTTGCGACGGCGGTGATGATCTCCGGCGCGAGCAGAGCGGCATGGTAACGTGGCCAATCCTTCGGGTCGCCGCCACGTATGCCGAGCGGAATGGCTTCCTCTTCCAGGTCGAGGTCGCGCACGCTGGTCTGGATGCGCAGGTCGATATCGGGCAGGTCTTCCCGAAGTCTCGCCAGCCGCGGCAGCATCCACATGGAAGCGAAGGCGGTCGAGGCGGCGAGCGTCACGTTCACCTCACGGCCCTTGGCGCGAATGTCTTCGGCCGAACGTTCGATCCGTGAAAGGCCGGCAACGACGTCGGCATGAAAGCGCTCGCCAGCCTCCGTCAGCCGGGCGGAGCGATGCATGCGCTGGAACAGCGTGACGCCCAGCTGTTCCTCGAGCGCACGCACCGCATAGGAAACGGCGGCCTGGGACATGCCCAGTTCCTCCGCGGCGCGGGTGAAGTTCTCATGCCGGCCCGCAGCCTCGAAGACCACGAGCGAGTTGGCGGACGGCAGCAGACGGCGAAATTGACTCATAAACTGAGCTTATCGCAAGTCGCGGTTTTTTCCAGCGTCACAATAGCTTTGATCGCCGCTAGCCTTCGCTCCAACAAGAGGGAGAACGGTCATGACGGGTGATGCACTGGAACTGGATCGCAGGGAGCGCCGCACGCGCGGCAACAGGCCGGCGCGGCGGGAGGGCGGCGGCACTCCATCGCTCAAAGTACCGTTCATCCGGCGCAACATTCCGACCTATGACATTCTCTCGGAGGAGAACCTCGTCCGTATCGAACAGACGGCGGATCGCATTCTCGCCGAGGTCGGCATCGAGTTTCGCGACGATCCGGTCACGCTCGATCACTGGAGGCGGGCAGGGGCGGAGATCGACGGCGTTCGCGTCCGCTTTGAACCGGGCATGCTGCGGGAGGTGGTGTCGACGGCTCCCGCAACCTTCACCCAGCATGCGCGCAATCCGGCAAACAACGTCGAGATCGGCGGCAGCAACGTCGTCTTCTCGCCGGCCTATGGCTCGCCCTTCGTCATGGATCTGGACAATGGCCGCCGCTACGGCACGATCGAGGATTTCCGCAACCTCATCAAGCTCGGCCAGTCCAGCCCCTGGCTGCATCATTCCGGCGGCACCATCTGCGAACCCGTCGACCTGCCGGTCAACAAGCGGCATCTGGAGATGGTCTACAGCCATATCAAATATTCCGACCGCGCCTTCATGGGCTCGGTGACGGCGGAAGAGCGGGCGGAAGAATCGATCGAGATGGCGCGTATCCTTTTCGGTGCAGATTTCGTCGATCAGAACTGCGTCATCCTCGGCAATGTCAACGTCAACTCGCCGCTCGTCTGGGACGGCACCATGACGAAGGCGCTGAGAGCCTATGCCCGCGCCAACCAGGCCGCCGTGATCGTGCCTTTCATCCTCGGCGGCGCCATGGGACCGGTCACCAATGCCGGCGCCATCGCCCAGTCCTATGCCGAAACGCTGGCGGGCTGTGCCCTGACCCAATTGGAGCGCAAGGGCGCGCCGGTGATCTTCGGCAACTTCCTGTCTTCCATGTCGTTGCGGTCGGGTTCTCCCACCTTCGGCACGCCGGAGCCGGCGATCGGCTCCATGGTCATCGGCCAGCTTGCCCGCCGGCTGAACCTGCCGCTGCGTTGTGCGGGGAACTTCTCCAATTCCAAGCTGCCGGATGCGCAGGCCATGCAGGAGGGCGTGATGTCCATGCTGTCGGCCGTCCATTGCGGGGCGAATTTTATCCTGCACTCTGCCGGCTTCGTCGATGGCCTGCTGTCCATGTCCTACGAGAAGTTCGTCATGGACACGGATTTCTGCGGCGCGCTGCATTCCTACATGGCCGGCGTCGTGGTCGATGACAACACGCTCGCCATGGATGCCTTTCTGGAAGTCGGGCCCGGCAGCCATTTTCTCGGCTCAGCCCACACCATGCGCAATTACCAGACGGCGTTCTGGGATTCGGCAGTCTCCGACAACGAGCCGTTTGAAAAATGGGCAGAAGCCGGATCGACCGACATGGCGACCCGCGCAAACAAGCAGTGGAAGAAGACGCTTGCCGAATATCAAGCGCCGCCTCTGGACCTCGCCATTGACGAAGCACTGCGCGACTATGTCGAACGGAACATGCGCGCCAAACCCGACGCCTGGTATTGAAACTGGACAGACATCATCATGGAATTATCGAAAGACCCTTTGCTCCAGCCTTTTCAGCTCAAGCATCTGACCCTCAAGAACCGCATCATGTCGACGGCGCACGAGCCGGCTTATTCGGATGCCGGCATGCCGGGTGAGCGCTATCGCCTCTATCACGTCGAAAAGGCGAAGGGCGGCATTGCGCTCACCATGACGGCCGGTTCGGCAAGCGTCAGCCGGGATTCTCCTCCGGCCTTCGGCAACCTGCTGGCCTGGAAGGACGAGATCGTTCCGCACCTGAAGCGGCTGGCGGATGACTGTCATAGCTACGGGACGGCGGTGATGATCCAGCTGACCCATCTTGGCCGCCGCACCAACTGGAACAAGGGCGACTGGCTGCCGGTTCTTTCGCCATCGCCGATCCGCGAACCCGCCCACCGGCATTTTCCGAAAGAGATCGAGGATTGGGATATCGAGCGCATCGTGGAGGATTACGCCTCCGCCGCTCAGCGGATGCAGGCGGCGGGCCTCGATGGTATTGAATTCGAGGCCTATGGCCATCTCATGGACGGCTTCTGGTCTCCGGCGACCAATCGCCGCGAGGACGAGTTCGGCGGCAGCCTCGAAAACCGCATGCGTTTCTCCAACATGGTCATCGACGCCGTGCGCAAGGCGACAGGCCCGGATTTCATCGTCGGTATCCGCATGGTCGCCGATGAGGATTGGGACAAGGGATTGTCAAAAGAGGAAGGTGTCGAGATCGCCCGCCGCCTCGCCGGTTCTGGAAAGATCGACTTCCTCAACATCATCCGTGGTCATATCGAGCATGATGCGGCGCTGAACAACGTCATCCCGATCCAGGGCATGGCGGCCTCGCCGCATCTCGATTTCGCCGGAGAGGTGAGGGCTGCGACCAAATTCCCGGTCTTCCATGCGGCCCGTATCGCCGATGTCGCCACCGCTCGCCATGCGATCGCCGAAGGCAAGCTCGACATGGTCGGCATGACGCGCGCCCACATCGCCGACCCCCATATCGTCCGCAAGATCGTCGAGGGCAGGGAACATCAGATCCGCCCCTGCGTCGGCGCGACCTACTGTCTCGACCGCATTTATGAAGGCGGCGAGGCGCTCTGTATTCACAATGCGGCGACGAGCCGCGAGGCGCTCATTCCCCATGACCTGCCGAAAGCCGAAAAGCCGCGCAAGGCTGTGGTGATCGGTGCCGGCCCCGCAGGGCTCGAGGCCGCCCGTGTTCTGGCCGAACGTGGGCACACGGTTGAGGTTCTGGAAGCGACCGGGGAGGCCGGCGGGCAGATCAACCTGATGGTCCGCAACCCGCGCCGCAAGGAAATGATCGGCATCGTCGACTGGCGTCTCGCCGAACTGGAACGGCTCGGCGTTCCGATCCATTACAATACCTATGCCTCCGCCGAAGACGTGCTGGCTCTCTCGCCGGATCTCGTCATCGTGGCGACGGGCGGCATCGCCCAGTCGCCCGAACTGGAAGCCGGTGACGATCTCGTCGTGTCGAGCTGGGATATTCTCGCCGGCGCGGTGAAGCCCGAAGGGCCGGTCCTGCTGTTCGATGATAATGGCGGGCATCAGGGAATGAGCGCTGCGGAAGTGATCGCCAATGCTGGCGTAGAGCTGGAACTCGTCTCCCCGGAACGCTTTTTCGCTCCGGAAATGGGCGGCATGAACCACGTCCCCTATGCCAAGACCTTTGCCGAGAAGAACGTGCGCGTAACGATCAATACGCGGCTTGCTTCGGTCCGCCGCGATGGCAATGGCCTCGTCGCCACGCTCGGCTCGGATTTTTCGCCGGTCACGGTGGAGCGGCGCGTGGCGCAGGTGGTGGTCGAGCATGGCACCATGGCGAACGCGGATCTCTATCTGGAGCTCAAGCCGCTATCCCGCAATCGCGGCGCGGTCGATTATCCAGCCCTCATCGCCCGGCAATCGCCGCTGCCGGTGAAGGACGAAAGTGCTGCCTTCGATCTCATCCGCATCGGTGATGCCATCGAAAGCCGCAATATTCATGCGGCGATCTATGATGCGCTGCGCTATTGTAGCCTTCTTTAGGGCATAATCCGACCGGAGTGAAACGAGGATCGGCAAGATTATGCTTCAAGAAAAAGATCTTGGAGTGCCGATCTCATTCAATCAGATCGGCACTCCAACAGCGTGAGGTCACGCTGCGTCTTTGGGGGAGAGCGGTATGGAAGGCGGGTTTCGCGGATCTGAGAGGACTGCCGGGGATGGTTCCGGCAGAAAATCCGATGCGGTGACCCGTCTCGAAGCGCTGATGGCGCAGGAGCCGGCCGCTATGGCGGTGGCGGTCTATGAAAACGGCGTGTTGACGGGGATCGCGTCCCCGGCAGCCGCCGGGCTGTCGCTCAACGCGTCCTCTCCGATGCGCAGCGCCAGCAACACCAAGACCTTCGTTGCCGCGACCGTTCTTTCGATGTGGGAAGCCGGCGAACTCGATCTGGACGATCCGGTCGGCGCAAGGACAAGTGTGCCGATTGCCGATATTCTCCGTGGGGGCGGCTACGATGTCGACCGCATCACCATCCGGCATCTGCTCAGCCATTCCGCCGGCCTGCACGACCATGCCGATGAAAGCTTCCTCGACCTGATCCTGGAGGAGCCGGGCAGGCGTTGGACCCGCGAGGAACAGGTCCGGCTCTGTATGACGAGAGGTGGTCCGGACACCCCGGCCGGAACGCGGTTCCGCTATTCAGATACCGGTTATATCTTGCTGGGCGATATCGTCGAGACCCGGCTCGGCCAGCCGCTTGCCTCGGTGGTTCGTGAACGTATGGGTTTCGATGCTCTTGGCCTGTCGACGACGTGGTGGGAGGCGATGGAGCCGGCCCCGGATGGCGTGTCGCTTCACGGGCGGCAGTTCTTCCGTAATAAGGATGTGTTCCGCTTCGATCCGACCATGGATCTCTATGGCGGCGGCGGGCTCGTCATGTCTGCTTCCGATCTGGCAAAAGCCATGGCGGCGATCTTCGAAGGGCGCGTGTTCCGCCGCAAAGAGACGCTTTCGGAAATGTTGAAGCCAGGTTCGCATGAAGGGGGAGCCGATTATCGGCTGGGCGTCTTCGCCAGCGGCGACGGCGAGGGACGCTTCTTCTGGCACATCGGCTTCTGGGGTTCGGCCGCCTACTATCAACCAGAACGGGGGCTTTCCGTTGCCGGATACACCTCGCGGCGGGGCGACCGCTCGCGCCTGATGTTGCTTATCGAAAACGGGATGATGGGCTGATCATCAGAACCGCATACGAAAAGGCGGCGCCATCGCGGCGCCGCCCGTCAGTCGTTACGCACGTCCCACGTTCCGGGTCACTGATTGACCGTCGACGAGGTGGTGGTGCTGTCGAGTGTCTTGAATTCCGGCGCGGCCTTCAGGCTTTCCGCCGTTTCGGTGGTCGTCAGGCGAACCTCGTTCTTTGCCGTGTCGTGGGTGACGGTGATCTTGTCCATCGGCACGGCGACGTCCTTTTCGCCGACGCCGAGGAACCCACCGACCCCGATCACGGCAGCGACAATGCCGCCTTTTTCCTCGATGATCAGGTCGTTGATGTCACCGATGGCTTCATCGCCTGCCGTGTGCACCGACTGGCCGATGAAATCGTTGGCGCTGATCTGCGTCGTGCTCTGCTGCGTCAGATAACCGCCCGTGGTTGCCGCGCTGCTCTCGGACGGCACCATGGCGCCGGTCGACGGCACCGCGCCATTTTCAGCCGGAGCCGGCATCGTCCGCGATGCCGGAGCGGGGCTGGTGGCGTCCTGTGCATAGGCAAAGGGTGCGATTGCAGTGGAGCCAAGCAGCACGGCTGCAGCGAAGGTGTTGAGGGTCTTCTTCATCATGGACCTACCTTTCCTCTCAGATGATCTTGGCGACCGTCACGACTGCCGATGAAGTGAGGGCATCGCGTCGGTTCGAGAGGAAAATGTCTGGGCGGCGCAATCGTTCCCATTGGAATTGCAGCTAAATTTTTCGAAATTCAGGGAACAATCGACGCGGACGGCGGTTTGCGCGCCCGAGTCGATATCTTAGCCGAAGCTGTTTCACAGGCGGAAACGGGGGGCGTGCTGCCCCTTGACCGCAACGCCGAGTTCGAACGTCGCGCCGCACAGCGCGTCGGCCTTGCGCGAGGTGTCATCGAGCCCTTCCCAGCAGGAGGTCACCATCAGCCGGTCGGCGTTCGGGCCGAAGAAGGCCGGGCAGGTCACCCGCTTCGCTGGCATTGCGTAACGGGCGATGTGGCGTCCCTCCGCGTCGTAACGATCGACTGCGCCGCCATCCCAACGGGCGTTCCAGATGTTGCCCTCGGCATCGACCACCGAGCCATCGAACACACCTTCGCGGCCGGTGCCGTCGATCAGCACACTGGGTGTTCCGGTCGGCAGGCCGGTCTCCGCATCGACATCGACCCGCATCAGCTTGTTGATCTTCGAATCGACGAAGTACCCGATCTTGCCGTCCGGCGAGAAGCAGATGGAGTTCGGAATACTGATCTTGTCGAAGATACGAATGACCTTGTTTCCGGCGACGTGATAGATGGCGCCGGCGCCGTCGGCGGCAGTCTTGCCCATGGTGCCGATCCATAACGCTCCCGAGGGATGAACCCGGCCGTCATTGGAACGGTTGCCGGGGCGGTCCGGCTCAAGCTCGACAAAGGGGGTGAGCTCGCCGGTAGCGCGGTCCCGCAGAAAAAGTCCCGCGTCGCCGGCGATGAGCTGGCGGTTTTCATCGATGATGGCAAGAACACTGCCCATGAACGGTAGATCGTGGCGGGTCGCCGTATTGGTGGCCAGCTCCAGTGACCAGAGCGCCTTGCCGAGAATGTCGAACCACCAGAGTGTGTCGCTTTCCCGGTCGTAAACCGGCCCTTCCCCAAGTTCTAGCCGGTGATCGACCAGCACGTTTCCTGCAAACGAATGATGTGATGGCACGCACTTTTCTCCCTGATTCCAGACCACCCACAGGCAATGCGGAATACTTGCCTCTGTTTGACAGGGTTTTACGGTAAAATAAAGCTGGCTTCTGGACTAGCCCGCGCGTCTGCGGCTAAGCTCGGCGACGGTGGGTAGGGCGGATTCGTCTGCACATTGATACACGTGCCGTTCTTCGGAGTTCACTTTATTCCGGATCAATAATCTACGACGCGCAAGGTGCAATTCTAACGAGCCGCTTTCAGGGGAGACATCAATAGCCTTCAGGGGCTGTTTGGTGTTGTTTTCTGCATGCCGGTTTTTCCGGCCTGGCCTCCGGTCGCCGCTCTTTCGTTCTGAGGGAAGCCGGCTGTCTAAGGAGAGCAATTTGCATTTTCAGATTTTTGGAGTCATGCGAAGAAACATTTGCCATGACAGCGATTGACCCCGACGCTTCCGAGCGAATTGCTGCCGCGGTTGCCGAGATCGGTAGCTTCAAGACGCAGTTCGATGTTTTCCGTTTCATGAAGCGGCTGACTGAATCCTATGGTGCGCGGGCCTTCATGGTCCTCAACATGCCGTCGCCTACGTCTCTCGACCTTTCCAGCAACTCGATCATCACGAACTGGCCGGCCGACCTGCTGACCGAATATGATCAGACACCGCTTCTTTCCAGTAGCCCCCTGCTTGGACGTCTGCGGGTCTCCACTACGCCCTTCACCTACGATATTGAACATGTGAGCAAGCAGCGCGATCCCCGGACGATGGAGATCTCGCACGCTTTGTTTAACCGCTTCAGGATGCCGCGCGGCGCTTTCTTCCCGGCCCACGATGCATCCGGTATTCGCGGCGCCGTATCCTTCTGCGGGGACCGATCGATCTTTTCCACGGCGGAAATGATGGAGTTGATGTTTCTCTCCATCCACATCTACAACCGTCTTGCGGAAATCCGCGATCTCGACAATCGCGCCACCGACATGCTCACGGAGCGCGAGATCGATTGTCTAAACTGGACTGCGGCGGGCAAAACCAGCGTCGAGATTGCCGAAATCCTCGGCCTCTCCGAACACACGATCAATCATTACCTCAACCGCGCAACGAAGAAACTCGATACGGTGAACCGGACGCAGGCGGTAGCCAAAGCCCTGAGGCTCGGCCTGATCAAGTAATCGTGCGGTTGTCTCGTTTCATGGAGCTGGCCTTTGGTCATTGCGCTGGAATTGCTTTTCGGCAAGAAATGCATGCATGCCGATCACGCGAGGAAAGACACTGAAATCAACGAGATTGATGGCTTGCCGGTTTCCGGCCCGCCCGGCGGGCGGGCGTCGCGGCTTTAAGGCGGGGAGCATGTAGCGCCATGCCGAACCGGCCAGAGATCGTCCTCGGCTTCCTGCCGCTTCTGGATAGCGCGATCCTGATCGCCGCCCTTGAAAAGGGTTTTGCCGGTGATGAAGGCCTGAAACTTACCCTTGTGCGGGAGAACTCCTGGGAAGCGATCCGCGAGGCGGTCGGAGCCGGCCGCTTCCACGGAGCGCACATGCCGGCCCCCATGCCGATCGCCTGCAATCTCGCCCTGGTGCCGATGGAGGTGCCGCTGGTCGCGCCAATGGCGCTTGGGCTCGGCGGCAATGCCATAACCGTTTCTGTGTCGCTTTATCGCCGTATGCTCGAGGCCGGAATGATGCAGGATCTCGAACCACGTCGGGCCGGCGACGCGCTGAAAACGGTTGTCGATGGCCGCAGGCAAACCAATCGGCCACGGTTGCGGTTCGCCGTCGCCCACCGTCTGTCCTGCTGTCTCTACGAGTTGAAATACTGGCTGGCTGCCTGCGGGATCGATCCCGTCGTCGACGTGGAAATCGTCGCGTTGCCCGCCGGCCTGATCGGCGATGCGCTGGAGCAGGGCAATCTCGATGGCTGCTGTCTCGCCGAGCCGTGGAACAGTCGCTTCGTCGGGCGCGATCAGGGGCGGATCGTGACCCTGAAGTCGGCGCTCTGGGCATCGAGCCCCGGTAAGGTGCTCGGCATGTCCCAGAGATGGAGCGAGGGCAACCGCCGAGAACTGGAGGGATTGCTCCGTGCGCTCTATCGGGCCGCGCAGTGGTGCGCCAACACGGAAAACATCGAGGAACTCGCCGGCATTCTGGCGGCCCCTCAATATCTCGCGTTGGGTGGTGAATTGCTGCTTCCCGCCCTCACCGGGCTGTTGCCCGTGGCCCCTGATAAGAGCATCGAGGTAGGCGACGTGCTGCTGTTCGAGGGGAGGGCGGCAACCTTCCCGTGGCAAAGCCACGCCTTGTGGTTCTACAGCCAGATGGTTCGATGGGCCGACTGTCGCCACACGCCGCTTTCCATGGCCGTCGCACGTGACAGTTACCGGCCGGACATCTACAGGCAGGCGTTGAAACCCGTCTTTGCACCGCTGCCGGGGGCTAATCTCAAGGTGGAGGGCGCGCTGGCCTCCCCGCAATATGTCGGCGTTTCCAGGGGACGGCTGGTGCTTGGACCTGACGGCTTTTTCGACGGCAAGACCTTCGATCCGGACCGCTTCGAGGACTATCTTGTGGCACAGGCGGCAGGCTGAATGGCGCTTTTTTGTGCCTTGCAACACGCTGCCGCCCATTCTTCGGGCATATCATTGTGCAGTCGTATTCTGCGCCGCAACTGTCGCTTTCGACCTATGCTTATGAAATTTATGTGAAAGTTTCTGTGAATGAAAACTGGCACGGTTTCTGCATCGCAATATGCAAGTCCAGAGGGGACGCTGCAACGCACCCACGAAGGTGCTGCAAGGACAAGCCGCTGTCGATAGTGCCATGGTCGGGCACGGTCTGACGGCGGCTTTTCCGTTTCTGGCAGGCACTCTGGATTTTCTGCCAGGCACTCTGGATAATGTGCCACATCCTCTTTTGCGCTTCCGTTGTCGTTTGCCGGTTGGCGAAGGCTTTACGGTCGATTATCTACGCTTCATGAAAGCTTAGAGAGGATGGCATGACCGAACTCACCAGAGATCAGGTTCTGGAAACCCTGAAGACCGTCCGCGGCCCGGATCTCGACCGCAACATCGTGGAACTCGGCATGGTGTCCGATGTCTTCATTTCCGACGCCAAGGTGTATTTCTCCATCACCGTTCCGGCTGAACGTGCCAACGAACTGGAGCCCTTGCGCCAGGCGGCCGAACGCGCAGTGAAATCCATGCCCGGCGTGAAGGGAGCGTTGGTAAGCCTCACGGCAGAAAAGAAGCCCGGCGCGCCGTCCGCTGCTCCCGTCCGCGGCTCCGGTAATGGGCACGCTCACGCTCACGCACATGCACCGGCACCAAACGCTTCGCCGCGTCAGGCCAAGCAGAACATTCCCGGCATTGCCTCGATCATTGCGGTTGCCTCCGGCAAGGGTGGCGTCGGAAAATCGACGACGGCTGTCAATCTCGCGCTGGCGCTGAAGGCGAACGGCCTGAAGGTCGGCATTCTCGATGCCGACGTCTATGGCCCTTCCATGCCAAAGCTTCTCGGCATCACCGGACGTCCCCAGCAGATCGAGAACCGCATCATCGTTCCGATGGAAAACTACGGCATCAAGGCGATGTCGATGGGCTTCCTCGTCGACGAGGGCACGGCCATGATCTGGCGTGGCCCGATGGTGCAGTCGGCGCTGATGCAGATGCTCCGCGAGGTCGCCTGGGGCGATCTCGACGTGTTGGTGGTCGACATGCCGCCGGGCACGGGCGACGCCCAGCTGACCATGGCCCAGCAGGTGCCGCTGACCGGCGCGGTCGTCGTATCGACCCCGCAGGATCTGGCGCTCATCGATGCCCGCAAGGGCCTCAACATGTTCAAGAAGGTCGAGGTTCCGGTTCTCGGCATCGTCGAGAACATGAGCTACTTTATCGCGCCGGACACCGGTGCGCGCTACGATATCTTCGGTCACGGCGGCGCAAAAGCCGAAGCCGAAAGGATCGGCGTGCCGTTCCTTGGAGAGGTACCGCTGACGATTGCCATCCGCGAAACTTCGGATGCCGGCACCCCGGTCGTGGTCTCCGATCCGGAAGGTCCGCAGGCCAAGGTGTATCGGGAGATCGCCGAGAAGGTCTGGCAGGGCGTGCAGACGGCTTCCGGTCGCGCTGCACCGTCGATCGTATTCGAGTAAGTTGCCGAAAATGCAGAGCCGACCGCCGTCGCGAAACGGCGGCCGGCTCTGCAAATTCAACCGCCGCCCCCAGGCGGATAGAGGCGGCGGGATAACGCGATCTATTGTTGTTTTTCGATCGCGATCTTCCGCTCCGTGGGAGCCGCTCCCGGCTTCTTGGGAAGCGTTACGGTCAGCACGCCATTTTCGAAACGGGCCGATACGGCGGCCTCATCGACGCTGGACGGCAGACGCATTGAGCGCTGGAAACTGCCATAGCGCCGTTCCACGACGTGGTAGTTGTCCTTGTCGTCCTTCTTTTCCATCTTCTTTTCGCCCTTCAGGCTGAGAACTCCGTTCTGGATGGAAAGGTCGATGTCCTGTTCGGCAATCCCCGGCAATTCCGCGGTCATTGTGATCGCGCTGTCGTTCTCGACAATATCGATCGAGGGGGCGATGAATTTGTCACCCTCGGAACCGCTGAGCAGGTTTCGCTTGCCGAAAAAGCTCTCAAGTGCCTGATCCATTTCCTTTCGCAGGCCGGCGAAGGGAATGTCGGACCATAAACCGGGAAGAAAATTCGATGATTTCTCGTTCATCATATCCTCCATGATAAAATCCCAGCCTCACGAGGAAGAAGATTACGGGAGGAAGATGTCATTGCGTTGATCCAGATCAATTTTACTCGCTTGGGTTGTTGACCTTTTTGGGCTACTGGCACGACTTTAGGCGGTCGTGAGGCGCTTCCGCGAAATCCCGCTTGCAATTTTTGTGGAAGCGGTGTTTGTCTCGCCGGCCGAAACGGACCTTGGGGGCGCTATGAAAGTGTCTGCAATTTGATCAGAGCCTATCATGTGGATGGAAAGGCCGAGATCATCCAGGCCGCCGAGCCGCGAGATGCGCTCGAAGCGGATATACTGTGGCTTGATCTTATACACCCCGACCTTGCCGAAGAGGCATTGGTGGAGCGCCTGCTGGGCATACCGCTGCCGACACGGGAAGACCTGAAGGACATCGAACCGTCGAGTCGACTCTATGTCGAGGACGGAGGCATCTACATGACCGCCTCGCTCGTCTGGCGGGCGGAGAATCCGTTGGCAGAGTTGACCGACGTCGCCTTCATCCTCGCCGGAAACCGGCTCGTCACCATCCGTTACGCCGAGCCGCGCGCCTTCGCACTCTTCAGCGCGGCGCTCCTGCGCACGCACGGAAAGTGCCGGACCGGCGCGGAACTGATGGCGCGACTGCTCGAAACGATTGTCGACCGCACCGCCGAGGTTCTCGAAATCGGCATCGCGCGGCTCGATGAGCTTTCCGCCACGGTGTTCGTCGACCGTAAGGCTGCCAAGCGCCGCCCGCCGCGTTTCCTTGAAGACAAACTGATCGATATCGCCGGTCATCACCGTCTGGTCAGCAAGGCGCGCGACAGCCTCGTTTCTCTATCGAGGCTCGTGGTTTTCCTGCGGTCCCTGCCGAAAGTCCGGGAGGATCAGGAGGCGGAAGAACTGTGCAGCGTCATTGCCCACGACATCCAGTCTTTGTCGGAACATGCCGCTTTCGTTTCGAACAACATCACGTTCCTACTGGATGCGTCGCTAGGTCTGATCAATGTCGAGCAGAACGCCATCATCAAGATTTTTTCGATCGCATCCGTGGTGTTCTTGCCGCCCACGCTTGTCGCTTCTATCTATGGAATGAACTTCCAGTTCATGCCGGAACTGGCATGGACCCATGGCTATGCCATCGCACTTGTCGCGATGCTGCTTTCGGCCATCATCCCCTTCTTGTTTTTCCGCTGGAAAGGCTGGCTCTGACGAGCCTGATTGCCCCATGACCCAGGAAACCTGCGAAGACCCGCAACAGAGCAAGGGCTGGAAAAGTCTCTTTTTTCTAGCGCTCGGTTCGGTTGGTGTCGTTTACGGCGACATCGGTACTAGCCCGCTCTATGCGTTTCGCGAAGCGTTGAAGCCGATCGCTCATGACGGCATCACCCGCGCCGAAATCATTGGTCTCATCTCGCTCATCATCTGGGCGCTGACCATCATCGTGACGATCAAATACGTGCTCTTCCTGCTGCGCGCGGATAACGAGGGCGAGGGCGGTACGCTGTCGCTTCTGGCTCTCCTTTCCAAGAACGCTGGTGGCCACAGCGCCGTCCTGATGGTTCTCGGCCTGATCGGTGCCGCGCTCTTCCTCGGTGATTCGATGATCACGCCAGCTCTTTCCGTTTTGTCAGCGGTCGAGGGCTTGAAGCTCGTTGCACCCTCGCTATCGAGCTACATCGTACCGATTTCCGTCGGCATCCTGATCGGGCTGTTCGCCGTGCAATCCCACGGCACGGGGGCGGTCGCCAAGTTTTTCGGCCCGATCACCGCCCTCTGGTTTCTCGTCATGGCAGCCGGCGGCGTAGTGCACATCACCGACGATTTCGGCATCCTCACGTCCTTCAATCCTTGGTATGCGATCGACTTCATGGTGCGCGAGAAGTTTCTGGGCATCGTCGTGCTGGGCGCAGTCTTTCTGACGGTGACTGGCGCCGAGGCGCTCTATGCGGATCTCGGTCATTTCGGCCGCCGGCCGATCCAGTGGGCGTGGTTCGTGCTGATTTTTCCGGCGTTGGTGCTGAACTATCTCGGTCAGGGCGCCCTTGTGCTCAAGCATCCGGAGACCGCCTCCGATCCGTTCTTTCTGATGTTCCCGGAATGGGCGCTGCTGCCCGTCGTCATTCTGGCGACTGCCGCCACCATCATTGCCAGCCAGGCAGTGATCACCGGCGCCTTCTCGTTGGTGCGTCAGGCGATCCACCTCGGCTTCCTGCCGCGAATGCAGATCATGTTCACCTCGGAAACGCATACGGGTCAGATCTATCTGCCTTCGGTGAATGCGCTGCTGCTCTTCGGCGTTCTCGCTCTCGTGCTGCTTTTCGGCAGTTCCGAGGCGCTTGCCATCGCCTACGGCATTTCCGTCACCGGCGCGATGGTGGTCACCACTATCATGGCCTTCGAATTTGTCCGCACCCGCTGGAGATGGTCGCCGGCTCTGGCAACGGTCGTACTGCTGCCGCTCCTGGCACTGGAGCTCGTCTTCCTTGGCGCCAACATGCTGAAGATCCACGACGGCGGTTATGTGCCGGTGCTGTTTGCCGCGGGCTTCACCGTCGTGATGTGGACCTGGCGTCGGGGTACGTCGATCCTGTTTGCCAAGACGCGTCATGCCGACGTGCCGCTGCAGCCCTTTATCGCCTCCGTCGAGAAGAAGAGCGAACATGCGCCGGTTGCCGTTCCGGGCACCGCAATCTTCCTGACCAGCGATCCGGAAACAGCACCTGCCGCACTCCTGCACAATCTGAAGCACAACCATGTGCTTCACGAGCGCAACATCATCCTGACCATCAGAACGGTGAACCGGCCGCGCGCCACCCCGGCCGAACGCTTCGTGGTGGAAAACCTGTCCGAACGTTTCAGTCGCGTGGAAATCCGCTTCGGCTTCATGGAGACCCAGAACGTCTCGAAGGCGCTTGCCAGCCTTCGCCGCGGTGGACTGAAGTTCGACATCATGTCGACCTCCTTCTATCTCGGCCGGCGCAAGCTCGTGCCCGATGCCAAGTCCGGCATGCCCTACTGGCAGGACAGACTTTATATATCTCTCGCCAATACGGCGGCCGATCCCTCGGACTATTTCCGCCTGCCGGCCAACCGCGTGGTCGAACTCGGTTCCCATGTGATCATCTGAGTGATCCACATCGATCACGAGAATGTCAGGCCGCCGGACGCTTCCGGCGGCCTTTTTCGTCTGGTGGCAGGCTTCGCTGGGCAGGGCTGTTAACCAAGCATCAAGGTTAATGGGAGATGTTTTTCTAATGTAACCGAGTTCACGTCTGGAGTACCGGTTTTGCGTTCGAAAAGCCGTCTGTTGAAGCTGTCCCGTTCCCGTTTCGATGCCTGGGCCTCGCCCGTGGTTTTCGGTCTGGTCTCCTGGCTCGCATTCCCGTCGGTCGCCGCGCAGGGTGATCTCGCCGGACTGATCTCCGGACTGGACACGGGCTCCGCCAACTGGCGCGTGGTGCTGACGCCGTCTCCCGCGGGTTCCCTCCATCAGGCCGAGCTTGCCTTCGCGGGCAGTAACGGATCATCGGTACTTTCCGAGGAAAGCGGCATGCTCTTGCCGGATGGTCGGAAGATCGCCTTCGACGGCGGCAAGAAGGTAGCCGATCCCCGGCCGGATGAGGACCGCGTGACCCGTGACCTGAAGAAAGGCCGTGTGGTCGCCATCGAGCCGATGCTGCCGCCCAAAGCCTTCACCGCCGGTTCCGTACTGAAGCGCACCAGCTCCCTGCTCGAGCCGCGCAAGCGTTCGTCCGAAGAATCCGCCTTCGTCAAGCCGAAGGGCAAGCCAGTCGAACTCGCCAGCTTCTATTTCAAGAAGAAGGAACCCAAATACGATCCCGGCGTGCCGAGCCTGCTGGCTGGTCTCGTGACCAACCGCAATGCCGACGTGCTGGCCACGGCCTACGCCCCGTCCGATCCCGATTACGCGAAGGTCTCGCCTTTTGATGCCATTTTGAAGAAGGACCCGGAGCAGGGGCGCTTCGTTCCCAGGATCGGGCCGAGCGATCATGCTTGGGCCGCAAGCGTACTGCCGCCATCGGTGTTCTCCGCCCGCGAACAGCAGTGCCTCGCGTCCGGCATCTATTTCGAGGCGCGTGGAGAATCGGTGAAGGGGCAGGCGGCCGTCGCCCAGGTGATTCTGAACCGCGTTCGCAATCCCGCCTATCCCGACAGCATCTGCGGCGTGGTCTATCAGAACGAGGACTGGCGCAATCGCTGCCAGTTCTCCTTCGCCTGCGATAACATCAAGGATCGGGTTAACTCCCAATATCACTGGAAAGTGGCCCGCGAAGTGGCGCTTGCCGTCACCGCCGGCAAGATCTGGCTGAGCGAGGTGGGCTCCGCCACGCACTATCATGCCGTCTATGTGAAACCGAACTGGGCCCGCACCATGAAAAAGGTCGGCCGGATCGGTCTCCATGTTTTCTATCGCACCTATGGTGGCGGCTGGAGCTGAGCATCCCGGAGCCGGTCGCCATTTGTACTCGCCCGGCTGGCGATTCCGCGGCGAAGTGACCCGGTTTGATCGCCGTCATGCCGCCTGAATCGGCACTTGCGACTTAAGTCTATGATTTTCCCCGGTTAATTTGTGGTGAAACTTGGGTCTCCAATGCCTTGACTATGGGGGCTCTCAAAATTATGGTGCGGCCGACTTCAGAACGGGCCGGAGGGGCGTTTTCCTGCCGTTTCTTGTGTTCCTGGCAGATCAATCGCCTGCCTGAATCGAAGAACGGATGGAGGAAGCCATGACGGGTGACGATCAGAGGGATCTGGAAGAGCGTCGCAAGCACCTTGCTGCCGAACTGGCAAAGCGAGGCGCCGAGGCGAGGGGTGACGAAGCCGCGGAGCAGAGTGCCGAGCAAAGCCGTAAAGGCTATGCCCAAGCAATGAAGCTTTCGAGCGAGTTCATTTCCGCCATCGTTGTCGGGGCTATTCTGGGATATCTCATCGACCGTTTTGTCGGCACTGCGCCGTGGGGCATGATTGTTTTGCTGCTTCTCGGTTTTTGTGCCGGTGTGTTGAACGTGCTTCGTTCGGCGGGTGTCGTATCGACGCCCCATCCGGCGGATCGCGATGGGCAGACGAAGAATGGGCGTGACGACGGCTGAAAGCCGTTCGAGCGCAAGTCAGGCAGATCCCCGCCAAGGCGGACTAAAGCGAAAGAGACCATAAGGTGTCAAACGATCCGACTCATCAGTTCCTGATCCAGAAGATTGTGCCGATTGAACTCGGCGGAATTGATTTTTCGTTCACCAATGCGTCGCTCTTTATGGTCGCGACCGTCGCTTGCGCCGCTGGCTTTCTGTATTTTTCGACCTCGAACCGTGGCCTGATCCCGGGTCGTGCGCAGTCGGTCGCTGAAATGTCCTATGAATTCATTGCCTCGATGCTGCGCGAAGGCGCCGGCAGCCATGGCATGAAGTTCTTCCCCATGGTCTTCTCGCTGTTCATGTTCGTGCTGACCGCGAACCTGCTCGGCATGATGCCCTACTTCTTTACCGTCACGTCCCAGATCATCGTTACCTTCGCGCTGGCGCTGTTCGTCATCGGTACGGTCCTCGTCTATGGTTTCTACAAGCACGGTTTTCATTTCCTGCAGATTTTCGTGCCGAGCGGTGTTCCCGGCGCGCTTCTGCCGCTGGTCGTGATCATCGAAATCATTTCGTTCCTGTCGCGTCCGATCTCGCTTTCCGTCCGTCTGTTCGCAAACATGCTGGCCGGTCACATCACGCTTAAGGTTTTCGCGGGCTTCGTCGCTTCGCTGGGCGCGCTTGGCGCGGTCGGTATCGGTGGCGCAATCCTGCCTCTCATCATGACCGTCGCCCTGACCGGTCTCGAGTTCCTCGTCGCCTTCCTGCAGGCTTACGTCTTCGCGGTACTGACTTGCATGTACCTCAATGACGCAATTCACCCCGGCGGGCACTAAGGATAACCGACATTGGCGTCAGTCAGGCGTCAGTCATTCGCCGCAACAACCATCTCGAAGGAGTTCATTCATGGAAGCGGAAGCAGCAAAGTTCATCGGCGCAGGTTTGGCTTGCTTTGGCATGGCCGGCACGGCTCTGGGCCTCGGCAACATCTTCGGCAACTACCTGTCGGGCGCTCTGCGCAACCCGTCTGCCGCTGACAGCCAGTTCGGCCGTCTGGTATTCGGCTTCGCCGTTACGGAAGCTTTGGGCATCTTCTCGCTGCTCATTGCTCTCCTTCTCCTGTTCGCCGTCTGATAACGGCTGGAGTTTGGGATCACGGAACGCTATCCGGCGTCCGTGATCCTTGAGCATTTGAGAGTACACCTGGAGGTGAGCATGTTTGTGACCCCCGCCTATGCCGAAGACGTACCGGCAGAGGGCCAGACCCACACGGAAACCGGTGTTCCCGGCGAAGCGGGTCATGGTGGCGGCGTATTCCCGCCATTCGACCAGACGACCTATCCGTCTCAGCTTCTGTGGCTGGTGATCACGTTCGGCCTTTTCTACGTGCTCATGCAGAAGGTGATCGTGCCGCGCGTTGGTGGCATTCTGGAAAATCGTCATGATCGCATTGCGCAGGATCTGGATGAGGCTTCGCGGCTGAAGTCCGAGGCGGATGCCGCGATCGAAACCTATGAGCGCGAACTCAGCGCTGCCAAGGCAAAGGCCGGCCAGATTGCTGGTTCCGCCCGCGACGCCGCCAAGGCAAAGGCCGATGCAGATCGCGCCGCTGTCGAGGCAGAACTCGCAGGCAAGCTCGCAGCGGCCGAAACCCGCATCGGTGAGATCAAGGCCAAGGCATTCGCCGAAGTCGACACGATCGCCGTCGATACGGTCGGTGCAATCGTCGAGCAGTTGGTTGGTGCCAAGGCAACTGCAGCCGACATCAAGGCTGCCGTCAGCGCCGCAGCCAAGCAGGGGGCATGATCATGCATTTCGATGCTACTTTCTTCGCCTTCGTTGGCCTTCTTCTCTTCTTCGCCCTGGTTATCTACCTCAAGGTTCCGGGCATGGTCGCAAAGTCTCTCGACGAGCGCGCCGACAAGATCCGCAACGAGCTTGCCGAAGCAAAGCGCCTGCGTGAAGAGGCTCAGCACGTGCTGGCCGAATACCAGCGCAAGCGCAAGGAAGCTGAAGCCGAAGCTGCTGCCATCGTTGCCGCTGCCGAACGTGAAGCCGCTGCCCTGACTGCGGAAGCCAAGCAGAAGACCGAGGAGTTCGTTGCCCGTCGCAACGCGCTTTCCGAGCAGAAGATCAAGCAGGCCGAAGTTGACGCCGTCAACGCCGTTCGTGCCGCAGCTGTTGATCTCGCTGTAGCTGCAGCCGAAAACGTGCTTGCCAAGAAGGCCGATGCGGCCGTTCAGGAAAGCCTGTTCAAGGGTGCGCTCGGCGAAGTGAAGGCTCGCCTGAACTAAGCGTTGCTCTCGAGGTCAAATGTTTAGAACCGGGGCTGCCGCAAGGTGGCCCCGGTTTTTCTTTGGCTGATCTTGCGGTGCCGTTTCGGATGTCCCCCTCGCGGGTTCCCGACGAGGACAGAACGCGTGCAATGCCTGATGTCTTCCCTTCGCACACTTCCGGGTCCTGAGGCGGTTTCTTCTTCCGGCGGAATTACGCCGGGCGAGCTGGCGGACATAGCATTCGACCAGCGGCTTCTGCAGGCGGACTTTAAATGTGTGAGAACCTGCGTGAGTGTATACGCTTGCTTCGCGGTTCGGCTGGGTGGTCGGAAGATGACGGAAGCGAGCCGTCAGCCAGTTACGTCTCGCTCCCTTCGTCTTTTCTGAGAGGACGAAAACTCATGCGGTGCAGCGGGCAGGGGCCGTGGATCGCGATAGCAGCGCGATGCTGGACGGTGCCGTAGCCCGCGTGCCCCGCAAAACCGTAATCCGGATAGAGGAACCCCGCCCGCGCCATCATCCGGTCCCGAGTGACCTTTGCAAGGATCGAGGCGGCGGCGATCGAGACGGACCGCGCGTCCCCCTTGACTACCGCCTTGCCGCTACAGATGAGCCCGGGCGGTACATCCTTTCCATCCACCAGAACATGGCGCGGCGCGAGCGTGAGGCCCGCTACGGCACGGCGCATGGCATCGAGACTTGCCTTGCGGATATCCCGCTCATCGATATGGCGGGACGAGGACGAGGCGATGGAGACCGTGGCATTCTCGAGAATGATCTCGAATAGAGCCTCGCGCTGCGCCATCGACAGCTTCTTGGAATCGTTGAGGCCGGCGGGAATGTTTTCGGGATCGAGAATGACCGCCGCCGCGACCACCGGGCCGGCAAGGGGGCCGCGTCCGGCTTCATCCGTACCTGCAACGGGGAAAAGCCCATCCTTCATCGCCATCGTCTCGATGGAGAAATCCGGGCCGAGGGCGAGCGTGTCGAAAAGAGATGGAGAATCGGGTGGCGTGCGACGTTTCATGCGGCAGAAAATCGCACGCGCACCCGATCTCCTGCAAGTCCCCGGCATCGATGTCCGTGAGGGGGCACGGAAACATCGTTGCGGCTGCCGGGGGACCTGTCATTCCGGTGCGAGGCGGCGGATGGCACCGGAAGCTTTCTTTCCGGCCAGGAAAGCCGGAAAATTCAAAATTGCTGACTTCGTTCAGAGCAGCGACAGCTGCACGCCGCTGCCATCCGGGGGCGTGAACAGGTCGTCGCGCAGATGCATGCTGCGGCGGATCATGCCGAGCCGCTTGGTCGCCATCTCGAAGCGGCGGCTGATCTGCCAGGCATAGGGACCGGCACCCTTCATCCGCTTGCCGAACTCGGCATCGTAATCCTTGCCGCCCCGCATCGACCGCACCAGCGACATCACATGCCGGTAGCGGTCGGGATAATTCTGCAGCAGCCAGTCGCGGAAGAGGGGGCTTACCTCATAAGGTAGCCGCAGCAGGACATAGCCGGCCTCGGTGGCGCCGGCGGCTTTGGCCGAATCCAGCACTCGCTCGATCTCGTGGTCGTTGAGCGCCGGGATCACCGGGGCGACCAGAACACCTGTCGGGATGCCCGCTTCCGAAAGGCCGCGGATCGCCTCCAGCCTGCGGCTCGGCGTCGAGGCGCGGGGCTCCATGCTGCGCGCCAGCTTGCGGTCGAGCGTCGTGACCGAAATCGCCACCTTGGCCAGCCCGCGTGCGGCCATGGAGGAGAGGATATCGAGATCCCGCAGAATGAGCGCCGACTTGGTGACGATCGCCACTGGATGGTTGGCCTTGTCCAGTACTTCGAGGATCTGCCGCATGATGCGCCACTCCCGCTCGATTGGCTGGTAGGGGTCGGTATTCGTGCCGATGGCGATGGTCCGCGGCTTGTAGCCGGGCTTGGCGAGTTCCCGCTCCAGCAGCCGCGGTGCATCCGGCTTGGCGAACAGCTTGGCCTCGAAATCAAGTCCGGCCGAAAGCCCCATATAGCTGTGGGTCGGTCGTGCGAAGCAATAGATGCAGCCATGCTCGCAGCCCCGGTAGGGATTGATCGAGCGGTCGAAGGGAATATCGGGCGATTCATTGCGGGTGATCGCCGTGCGCGGCTTCTCGACCTGTACCTCGGTGCGGAAGGGCGGCATGTCCTCGAGCGTCGACCAGCCGTCATCAAAGGCGACGCGCTCCTTGTCTTCGAAACGGCCGGAAGGATTCATCCCGGCGCCGCGTCCGCGACGACGATCAATCTCGATCCTGAGACCGGAAGCAGAAACCATCGCATCGGCAATATCTGCCGTATTGGCAGGCTGGAATGCAGCCTGTCCCACAAGTGACAGCTCGTTCATGTTTGCTCCTCGCGGCTGCGTGCAGCTCGCCGTTGATGATTAAATTCCTACCGGCAAAATGAGAACATTGCAAGAACAAAAATGAAAAATGGATTGTGGCAATTGCTTGGGCGATGCGATAAACCTAAGCGATGCTGACAGTAATCATGGAATGCCGCGATCAGGAGCCCGAGCTCGCGCAAACGCTCGGCGTTCTGGTGGCAGGTGCAGTCGAGGGGCTTGTGAGCGACGTGGTGGTTCTCGACCACGGTTCGCGCGATGGCACGTCCCGCATTGCCGATGCGGCCGGTTGCCGCTTCTATGTTCAGTGGGACATAAAGGATGTGCTTCGCGCCGTGCGCGGCGAATGGCTGCTCCTGGTTGAGCCGGGTGCGCGGCCTTCTCATGGCTGGATCGACGAGATCGCCGAATACATCGCCCTCAACAAGGTGCCGGCGCGCTTTTCAGCATCACGCTATTACCGGCGCCCCTTCTATCAGCGCATCGGCCGGAAGCTGCCGCCGCTGGAGAACGGCCTCCTGATGCCGAAGCGCATTGCTATTGCTGTTGCCAAATCGGGCATGGAACTCGATCAGTTTGCAGTCGGCCAGAAGCCAAGACAGCTTGCGAGCGAGATCATTCCGTCCTGGGTTGCGCGCCAGACTCGCGTCGGCGAAGCAGCCGCCAGCGGTTAACTTAAGCCTGACTGCCGCGCTTCAGGTGCTCATCCAGCCGCGGCATGATTTCCACGAAATTGCAGGGCATGTGCCGATAGTCTAGCTGGGCCTTCAGAATGCCGTCCCATGCGTCCTTGCAGGCCCCCGGCGATCCCGGCAGCACGAAGATGAAGGTAGCGTTGGCAACGCCACCCGTCGCTCGCGACTGGATGGTGGACGTGCCGATCTTCTCATAGGAGATACGGTGAAAGACCGCTGAGAACCCGTCCATCTTCTTTTCGAACAGGGGTTCCAGCGCTTCCGGGGTTACATCGCGGCCGGTGAAGCCTGTGCCTCCGGTAGTGATGACGACGTCGATTTCAGACGAGAGCGTCCAGGCATGCACCTGACTGTAGATGCGCTCGCTATCATCGGTCACGATCGCTCGGTCCACAAGTCGGTGGCCGGCATCGAGAATGCGGGCCGCGAGCGTATCTCCAGATTTGTCGTCAGCCAGAGTGCGGCTGTCGGAAACGGTCAGGACGGCAATGCCGACAGGGATGAAGGGGCGTGTCTCGTCGATACGGGCCAAGATGGTTCTCCTGCAGCGCGCTACCTTCCGTTCCTTCGCCGCCCTTGCGCCGGCATGGCTTGAGAAGGAAAGGCGTAGCTAAACGGTCGTCTTCGTTTCCTGAAAATACCAGTCGGGACGCTCTCGGGAAAGCTTTGCGGCAGCCGTTTCGGCTGCGGCATGATCGCCATAAAGGCCGAAGCAGGTTGCGCCCGAGCCGGACATCCGAACGAAAAGCGCTCCGCTTTCCACCAACATCTGCGATATGAAGTCGATATCCGGCAGGATCGCGCGTGCCGGCGGCTCCAGATCGTTTCGCGCAGTCTTCAGGAAAGCCAGCCATTCGCCGATGTCGGAACCATCAGGTGGCGTACCGACCGGCGGATTGTCCTTCTGCGTCTGCCGCCGGAAGATTTCCGGCGTGGAGACGCCTTTCAGCGGATTGGCCAACACCATGGAAAGCGCCGGCATGGCGGGCAGCGTCTCGATGTCCTCGCCGATACCGCGCGCTCGCAATGGCCGGCCGGCGAGGCACATCGGAACGTCAGCGCCGAGCCTCAGCGCGATCGTGGAAAGCGCTTCGGCGGGCAGGGTGGCGTTCCACACGCGCATGAGGCCGCGCAGGGTCGCAGCCGCATCGGCGGAGCCGCCGCCTATGCCCGAGGCGATCGGCAGGTTTTTTTGCAGCATGATTGCGACGGGCGCAGCGCTTTGCCCCTGCTCTTCGAGCGCCGAACGCAGGGTGTCTCGCGCCTTCAGCACCAGATTACCGTCCTGCCCGGCCGCATCGGAAGAAAGCAGGGCGCCAAACCGCCCGCTGAGCGAAAAGCCATCCTGCTCAGCCAGCGTAAAGGTCAGTCGGTCGCAGGCATCTTCTGCAAAAGTGACGATGCTGTCGAGAAGATGATAGCCGTCCGCGCGCTGCCCGGTCACGTGCAGCGCGAGATTGATCTTGGCGGGCGCCGCCTCGACGACCTCCGCCTCATTCTTCGGGCTGCCTGAAATCACGGCCGTCAGGATTTCTTTTCGACCGGGGCCGGTTCGGGCGGTTTCTCAGTCGTCGGGGCAGCTGCCTTGGCGGCATCGGCTTCGAGCGGGGGAAGGCCCTTGTCGATCTTCGATTGTATCTTCGGGATCTCCGCCTCCTCGGGCTTGGAGGCCAGCGCCCGCTTCCACTGATAGGTGGCTTCGAGCTGTCGGCCGACCCGCCAGTAGGCGTCGCCAAGGTGGTCGTTGATCGTGGCGTCGCCGGCCTTCAGCTCGACGGCGCGCTCCAGCTCGGTCACCGCGTCATCGAAGCGGTTGAGGCGAAAATAAGCCCAGCCGAGTGAATCGACGATGTAGCCGTCATCCGGGCGAAGCTCGACCGCCTTGCGGATCATGTCGAGGCCTTCTTCCAGATTGCGGTTCATGTCGACCCAGGAATAGCCGAGATAGTTCAAGACCTGCGGTTGGTCGGGGTTGAGCTCCAGCGCTTTGCGGAAGTTCGGCTCGGCCTGATCCCACTTCTTCAGCCGTTCATAGGCGATGCCGCGCTGGAAGAAGATGGACCAGTGGCTCTTCTGAGGAGCGTTACCGATAATTTCGACAGCCTTGTCGTAATTCTCTGCCATCGCCGCATAGTCTTTGGCGTCGGAGAGCACGCTGCCATAGGCGAGGTAGCTGCGGATGTCGGAGGGATCCGAATCGATCAGCGACTTGAGGTGCTTGCGCGCCTCATCGACTTTGCCGGTTTCCGCAAGGGTGAGGCCAAGCTGCAGTTCGGAGATGCGGCGCATCGGCGAAGAAGCCGGCACCAGGCCATAGAAATGGATTGCCCGTTCCGGCTGCTTTGCGCTTTCGGAAATGCTGCCTAGCAGTATCAGCGTATCGGCGCTGTTGGGGTCGAGCGCGTGGGCGAGTTGCAAATAGAGCAATACGGTATCTTCCGCGCCGTCGCGGTTGAGCGCGCCGCCGATGGAGAAGAGTACACCGGCTGCACCTTCGGCAGCTGTTTTCACCAGCATCTCGGGCTTTTCGTCTTTGGAGATCCGGTCGCGCAGCGCCTTGAACGGCGCATAATTCGTGATCATTTCGTCGCCGGCGGAAATGGCGTCGAGCGCCTTCTGCTTGTTGCCCGTCTGCGCCTCGAGCGTTGCGAGCGACATCACGGCCCGCATGAACGTGTCGGGGGCGGTCGCGCCGCCGGCCCTGTCGGTCACGGTCTCGTTGAAGTGGCGACGGGCGGCATCCGTATCGCCGATCACGCTGGCGATTGCGCCGGCATTGTAGTTCTTGAAGATGCTGTACCAGTTCGGCCCCTTCAGGCCCTCAACCATCTCCAGCGCTTCCTTGCCCTTGCCTTCGCCGACTTTGGACCAGGCTATCAGGAGCTGATTCATCAGCCGGTCGAGATCGTTTGGACCGGTATAGGTGAGGATCTTCTGCGCATCGGCATATTTGCCGTCGCGGATATCTCGGAAAGCCCGGGCAACGGACGTCACACGGTCGACAGCTGCATCTTGCTTCAGAACTTCGGCAAGTTCCACGCCCTCATCGAAATCGCCATTCATCAGCAGCGAGATCATCAGCCGTTCCTGGATGTCCAGTTCGTTCGGCTGAATGGCCAGCGCTTTCTTGTAGAAGGCGATGGCATTGGGATAGTCGCGATCGGCATCAGCCGTACGGGCGGCGAGAAACGCGCCGGCAAAGGTATCCACGCTATCGATGTCGACCTTCTCGGTCTGAGCCGGTTTGTCCTCGGCGGAAGCCGTGGTGGCGGCAAATCCCGCCTGCAGGATCGAGACCAGGAGCGAAAGCGCCGTGCCGGTAAGAAGACGGAGGGCAAAGCTTTGCCGCATGAATGAGCCTTTCAAGAATCGATAAGGAGGCGTGCAGAACAGCATCTACCCCGTAACATGCCATGTTTCACTCAACAGCATGGCTTTTTTGAAGCAGGCCCGCAAGGCAATGTCACAGTTCAATCCCCGAGTGCCCCGGTCAGTTCACTCGGGCGATGGAGAAGTCGATGACGTCCAACAGCGCGGATTTGTAGGCTGTTTCGGGCAGGGGCGCCAGCGCGTCGCGGGCAATGGTGCCATAATGGAGTGCACGAGCTATGGTGTCGCTGAGGGCACCGTATTTCGTGATCAGGCCGAGCGCCTTTTCCAGCCGCGCATCGTCATTCTGGGCGCCCTCGATGGACTCGCGCCAGAATTCCCGTTCGGCCTGGGTTCCCCGGCGGTAGGACAGGATGACCGGCAGGGTGATCTTGCCTTCGCGGAAATCGTCGCCGACATTCTTGCCGAGATCGGCTGCCTTGCCGCCGTAATCCAGGGCGTCGTCGACGAGCTGGAAAGCAAGGCCGAGGTTCATGCCGTAGGATTTGAGCGCGTTGCGGCCGGCGCGGTCGGCGCCGGCAATGATTGGGCCGACTTCGGCTGCTGCGGCAAAGAGGGCCGCCGTCTTGGCGCGGATGACCGAGAGATAATCGTCCTCGGTGGTCTCCATGTTCTTGGCAACCGAAAGCTGGAGAACCTCGCCCTCCGCGATGACCGAAGCGGCCCCTGACAGGACGTCGAGCGCTTCGAGCGAGCCGACTTCCACCATCATGCGGAAGGCCTGGCCGAGAAGGAAATCGCCGACGAGAACGCTTGCCTGATTGCCCCAGATCATGCGAGCCGTGGACTTGCCGCGGCGAAGATCGCTTTCGTCCACCACGTCGTCATGCAGCAGGGTCGCGGTATGCATGAACTCGACACTGGTTGCGAGCTTCACGTCGCCATCGCCCTCATAGCCGAACAGTGCCGCGGAAGCGAGCGTCAGCATCGGCCGCAGGCGCTTGCCACCGGACGAGATCAGGTGGTTTGCGACTTCCGGGATCATCTGCACGTCGGAACCGGCCTTGGACAGGATCAACTGGTTGACCCGCTCCATACCCTGTTTCGTCAGGTCCACCAGTGGCTTGACGGAAGCCTGTTTGTTTTTGTTTTCCTCAAGCGGTATGACTACGCCCAACGCACCGGACTCCAATTGCATTTTGGGGGCGACAATAAAAAGTGGCGACATCAACAGCAAGCACGAATTGGTGCATCCCGCCTTTTTCACGGGGGTTTCGAGGTAAAATGTACGAGATTATCCGCACCAACGACGCCGTTCTCCTCTCTTTTGCCGAAAGCCTGCTCAAGGATGCGGGAATTCCCTGTATGATTGCCGATCAGGCCATGAGCATTCTGGAGGGATCGCTCGGCATGTTGCCGCGACGGCTTCTGGTTGCCGAGGAGCAGGCGGAAGAAGCGCGCAAACTGCTGATCGACGCGGGTCTCGCCGATGAACTGCGCGACGAGGGTGAGTAACCTTGTCAGGCTCGGTCCCAGGCGTGGTCGTTGATACTATCGATGCCTTCCATCGCGGTCGCTTTCATCTCGTCCAGCCGAAGGGCAGGGGGCACCGCGCCGGCATGGATGCCATGCTGCTCGCCTCGCTGGTCGATGCGCCAAAGCCGATCCGTCTTGCCGATCTCGGCGCTGGTGCCGGCGCCGCAGGCCTTGCGGTTGCGGCACGGCTGGAGGGCGCACGGGTAACGCTGGTCGAGCGCTCGCCCGATATGGCGGCGTACGCCCGCAAGAGCCTTGAATTGCCTGAGAACGCGGCGTTTCGCTCGCGGGTAGGGGTCGTCGAGGCCGATGTCACGCTGACCGGCAGGGCGCGCGTTGCGGCAGGGCTTGCCGATGACAGCTTCGAACATGTCATCATGAACCCACCCTTCAACGATGCCGGCGACCGCAAGACACCGGATGCCCTGAAGGCGGAGGCGCACGCTATGACGGAAGGACTGTTCGAGGGCTGGATCAGGACGGCGGGTGCGATCATGGTGCCCGGAGGCCAGCTGTCACTGATCGCGCGCCCGCAATCCGTGGCCGAGATCATCGCCGCCTGCGGCAAACGCTTCGGCGGGCTGGAGATCACCCCGGTCTATCCGCGAGTTGGGGAGAATGCAGTGCGTATACTCGTGACCGCGATAAAGGGATCGCGTGCACGGCTGAACTTTCGCTCGCCGCTCCTGATGCATGACAATCCCGAAAGCCACAAGTTCTCGGCTTTCGTCGACGATCTGAATAACGGCCGCGCCGCATATCCGCGTGGCTGAGCCAGCCCCTATAGCATCGGTCAGCCGGTCACGAAATCCGCCACAAGCTTGACGTTGAGTGCGGTGATGACGATGGCGATCAGCAACGCGATTGCCGACAGCCAGCGGGGCGAGACGAGCGCGCCCATCTTCGTGCTGTCCGCGGTCATCAGTACCAGCGGGAAGACGGCGAAGGGCAATTGCAGACTGAGCACGACCTGACTGAGGATCAAGAGTTCCGCCGTGCCGCTTTCTCCGTACCAGATGGCGACGAAGCCGGCGGGGATGATGGCAAGGCCGCGCGTCAGAAGCCGCCGCACCCAAGGCTTCAGCTTCATGTCGAGGAAGCCTTCCATGACGATCTGGCCGGCAAGTGTGGCGGTCAGCGTCGAGTTGAGGCCGCTGCAAAGCAGCGCGATCCCGAAAAGCGTCGGTGCGACGGAGCTGCCGAGCAGCGGTGACAGCAGCGCATGGGCGTCGCCGAGTTCGGCAACCTCCTGATGTCCGCTGCGGTGAAAGGTTGCTGCCGCAAGGATCAGGATCGAGGCATTCACCAGGAAGGCGAAGAAGAGCGCCAGCGTCGAGTCGATGGTCGCGAACGTCAGGGCCATCCTGCGGCTCTTGTCGTTGTCCTCGATGCTTCGGGTCTGCACGATGCCGGAATGCAGGTAGAGATTGTGCGGCATCACGGTCGCGCCGATGATGCCGATGGCGATGTAAAGCATGGCCGGGTTGGTGACGACATCCATTGTCGGAATGAAACCTGTGGCCACTTCCGACCAGTCAGGTCGGGCAAGCGCAAGCTGCACGGCGAAACTCAGGCCGATGACTGCGGTAAGCGTGATGACGAAGATTTCCACCCAGCGAAAACCGAGGCGCTGCAGCAACAGCACGATGAAGACATCGACGGCCGTGATGAGAACGCCGACGGCAAGCGGCAGGCCGAAGATCAGCTGAAGGCCGATGGCCGTGCCGATCACTTCGGCGATGTCAGTCGCCACGATGGCGATTTCCGCGATCACCCAGAGCGCAATGCTGACCGGCTTCGGATAGGCATCCCGGCAGGCGCGGGCGAGGTCACGGCCGGATGCAATGGCAAGACGCGCGGCAAGCGCCTGCAACAGAATTGCCATGCTGCTCGAAAGCAGGATGGCGACGAGCAGCGTATAGCCGAAACGCGAGCCGCCGGCGAGCGACGTCGCCCAGTTGCCCGGATCCATGTAGCCGACCGCAACGAGATAGCCGGGTCCGAGAAACGCGAGAGCCCGCCGCCAGAAGGGGCTACTGCTTTTCACCGGGATGGTGGCGTGTGTTTCCGAAAGCGACGGTGTGCCGCGTTCTCGCCGCCAGGCGGTCTGAGGCGTATCGCTGATGCCGGGTTCGGCCATGGAATATCATTTCTTGAATGCGAATAACTCGCAACAATAGCTATGCCCTGTTTGTGCAGCGCGCAAGTGCCTTTGACCGGCATGGCGCGACTTTCGATGGTCGGTTTCGACGCATCCGCTTTGAAGTGCCTTCAATGCAGCAGCAGACGCCGGTTCTCGCGCCCTGCGCCGATTTGACGGCCACTCTTTTCGCCGGTAAGCGACGCTATCGGCAGGCATTGCGCCTGACACCAATCTTCCTACATGTGTTGTCTGAACACGTAACAAGTCAGTGAGTGAGTTTTGATGGCCGGATGGTTGAAGCGCCTTTTGCCGAAGAGATTTAGGAACGATAGCGTCGTCATTCCTGTTGTGCGCCTGCATGGCGCGATCATGAGCGGGGGCGGCAAGTTCAAGCAGAACCTCAATCTCGCCGGCGTTGCCCCCATGCTGGAAAAGGCCTTTGCGAAGAAGGACAGCCCGGCAGTGGTACTGTCGATCAATTCTCCCGGCGGCTCACCGGTGCAGTCGCGCATGATCTTCGAGCGCATCCGCGCGCTGGCGGAGGAAAAGCACAAGCGCGTGCTGGTCTTCGTTGAGGATGTCGCGGCTTCCGGCGGTTACATGATCGCGCTCGCCGGCGACGAGATCATCGCGGACCAGACCTCCATCGTCGGTTCGATCGGTGTCGTTTCCGGCGGTTTCGGTTTTCCCGAACTCCTGAAGAAGATCGGTGTCGAAAGGCGCGTCTATACCGCCGGCGAGAACAAGGTGATCCTCGATCCCTTCAAGCCGGAAAAGGAAAGCGACATCGAATATCTGAAGACGCTGCAGCTCGAGATCCATCAGGTCTTCATCGACATGGTGGTGAGCCGTCGCGGCAGCGTATTGTCCGATGATCCCTCGCTTTTCTCCGGCCTCTTCTGGACCGGCCGTCGCGGGCTGGAACTCGGCCTCGTCGACAGCCTCGGCGATATGCGCAGTGAGATCAAGAAGCGCTACGGCAAGGATGCGAAGCTCGAACTTGTCTCCGGTGCCCGGGATTTCTTCGGCCGTCGCGTGCCGGGGGTCTCGGTTTCGTCCGATGGCATGGGCGAGATCGCCGCAGTCGCCGTCTCCGGTCTTGCCGAAACGCTGGAAGAGAGAGCATTGTGGAGCCGTTACGGGCTCTGACATCGCGGGAGGAACATGTCGCGGATCATATTTTTCATCGTTCTCATCGGTGGGGTCTACTGGTTCTACCGCCGTTTCGTGAACGACGCCCAGAAGCTTTCGGCCAAGGCGAAGCGCGTCCACAAGGAACGCCGCAACTCTGCCCACGGCACGCTGGTCAAGGATGAAAAGACCGGCGAATACCGCGTGCGGCACGAGGACGAATAGCCTTTCGGCTTGTTCGTGAAATAGTCATGATATACATTGTGAAATGTATATCATGGAGGGTTCTATGCAGGTCTCCCGATGGGGTAATAGTCTTGCCATTCGCATTCCTGTGGCCGTTGCCGAAGCGCTTGAGCTGAAGGAAGGCGACGAGGTCAATGTCCGCGTGAGTGGCTCCCGCACTTTCGAGATCGGACGGGAGGATAGCCGGGAACAGGCTCTGACGCGTATTCGCAACGCGAGGATCAGTCTGCCGGCGGGCTGGACGTTTGATCGCGACGAAGCGAACGAACGCCGCGGATGAATCCCCCTCTCCTTGACACCAATATCCTGATCTATGCTTTCAGCGATGATCAGAAGGCCGGACGTGCGCAGGAGTGCCTTGCGCAACCCTTCGTGCTTTCGACTCAGGCGCTGAATGAATTCGCCAATGTCGCACTTCGCAAACTAGGCATGACGGCTCCCGAAGTGCGCATTGCCATCGCGGACATCTGCTTATTGGCCGAGGACATATTCCCGCTGGATCGCCGCACCCATGAAATGGCGCTCGACATTGCCGAGCGATACCGCCTGTCCTTTTACGACAGCCTCATGTTGTCTGCTGCTTGTCTGGCTGGCTGTCCCTCTTGCCTTTCGGAAGACATGCAGCACGGCCTGCTGATCGAGGGCGGAACGACGGTCGCTAATCCGTTTATCTAAATGGTGGCAGGCTGCACTGCCCAAGCATCACTTGACCCCTTCGCCCTGTCGTGGCACCAGACGGGCCATCTTTGCAAGACAAGCTCCGGACGAAAATCCCATGACCGAGACCACCATCGCCCCCCATATGGACCCCAAGCGCTCGTTTCAGGCCCTGATCCTGACCTTGCACAATTACTGGGCCGACAAGGGTTGCGCGGTTCTCCAGCCTTACGACATGGAAGTCGGCGCCGGTACCTTCCATCCCGCGACGACGTTACGTGCTCTCGGCCCCAGGCCGTGGAAAGCGGCTTACGTCCAGCCCTCGCGCCGTCCTTCCGACGGCCGCTACGGCGAAAACCCCAACCGTCTGCAGCACTATTACCAGTATCAGGTCATCCTGAAGCCGAACCCGTCGAACTTGCAGGAGCTTTATCTCGGCTCGCTCGCGGCCATCGGCCTCGATCCGCTGCTGCATGATATCCGCTTCGTCGAGGACGACTGGGAGAGCCCGACGCTCGGTGCCTGGGGCCTCGGCTGGGAATGCTGGTGCGATGGCATGGAAGTCAGCCAGTTCACCTATTTCCAGCAGGTCTGCGGCATCGAATGCTCGCCGGTCGCTGGCGAACTGACCTATGGACTGGAACGCCTCGCCATGTATGTGCAGGGCGTCGACAACGTCTACGACCTCAACTTCAACGGCCGCGAAGGCGACGAGAAGATTTCTTATGGCGATGTCTTCCTCCAGGCCGAGCAGGAATATTCCCGCCATAACTTCGAATATGCCAACACCGAAATGCTGCATCGGCACTTCATCGACGCCGAGAAGGAATGCCAAGCCCTGCTCGCCGCCGGCGCTCCGGCCGACAGCGATAACCAGCGCCTGCACAAATGCGTCTTCCCGGCCTATGACCAGTGCATCAAGGCATCCCACGTCTTCAACCTCTTGGATGCCCGCGGCGTGATCTCAGTCACTGAACGCCAGAGCTATATCCTGCGCGTCCGCACGCTTGCCAAGGCCTGCGGCGAAGCCTTCCTGCTCACCGACGCCGGCGGTGCAAACTTCGGCAAGGCCGCCTGAAAAGGGGGGCGCGGGCGAAATCTCGCCTGCATGCCGGGATCTACACTTCTTTCAAGTTGCAACGGCCGGGAAGACATTGTCTTCTCGGCCGTCATACTTTTAAGCATAGATTCGGTATCTTATTTGAAACGCGCCCCTTTTCCCGAGCCTTCCCCGTTCGTTACTCTGCCGGGTAAGTGGAGACGTCTTTTCGCATGGCTTCTCCTCATCGCCTTGCTGCCGCTTCTGACCGCCTGCAATGATTTCGACGAGGAGTTCTCAGTGCGCTCCGCCGAGAGCACCGTTACCGTGTCCCGTGACGGTTTCGCGCGCGTATCGGAGACATTTCTGGTTCGGGCGCTGGTTCCGCTGAACTATGGCGGTGTCTATGTCGACATACCCCAGCGTTTTCAGAACGCGCGGGGATCGGCCCACTGGAGGGATTTCGTATTCCTGGCCGCTCGACGCGAGGGGCGTGAAGAACACTATTCCATCGAAAACGGAGTCCGGGGCCGCTCGATCTACATCGGCGAGAGACATTGCAAGCATTGCAGTCCGGACCTGCCGGTCGGCATGAACGCGATCGGCATCGATTATCGGCTCGGCCGGCTGGTGCGCGAGGAGGCGGGGCGTCAGATCCTTGCTCTGCCCGCTTATCTGGGAAGCATCCACGACCTTCGCGCGGAGAAAAGGGTCAAGTTGACCGTGCCGGCGGGCGGAAAGCTCGTTTCGAGCGGCAGTGCTGAGCGAGGCTACAAAATTGAAAGCGGAGGTGGAAACGAATTCCTTGTGTCCTTTGATGCGGGAGACGCCGATCGCGTCTCGCCCGACATTGAAATCGAATATCCTTTGGGCACGTTCCGCACGGCTGGCGATCTCGACCCAATTCGCTGGTGGCTGAGCGATTATTCAAATGCGGTGCTGGCTGCACTTGGATCCATGATTGCGGCTTCCTTCATTTGGTTGAGATTGAAGCAACTGAAACGCAATGAAGCGTCAAATCTGGCGTCGATCGATCACGAACTACTCCAGCGCACGTCCCCGGCGCTTGCGGCCTATCTCTTTCGGAAAGGTTTGGCTGATTGGCGCGCAACTGGCTTTTTCGGATCCATCTGCCGTCTGGCCATCATGGGAGAGTTTCGTCTTTCGTCTGCTGATGCGTCCGGCGAGGCAGAGCGACGCAATGTAACGGACCGGGTGGGCGGTCTAAGCTCGCCTTTTTCCAGAGAGGCGTGGCCGCTATCGCTCCGGGTTGCACGCGGGCAGTTGACCTGGCTACCGCTGAGTGACGCCAGACTGAGCATTGTCGAAGCTTTGAAAGGTGGAAAATCCGAATACAAGGCGGCTGCTCTGAAAGAATATACTGAATTTCAGACGCAAGGGAGATCGGCGGAATGGGTGCTTTTGTTCACGCTTCTCTCCATTTGTGCGCTGACCGCTTATCTCTCCGGGTTACAATATTTCATGGGTGCCATGTTGGTGGTTGCGACAATCGCAATGGTATACATTCAAATGGCGAGGCGTCCGGAACTAGCTGGACGATTAGCGACAGACGATATGGGAGCATTGAAAGCCGCAATTCTTAAGCTGATTGGGCTTCCGGCGGTGTTCTTCCTGCTACTGATCTATGTCGTTCGTCATCCGCCTTACCCGGAACAGATGTCGGCAACAATTGCCATCGGATTATTGGTCGCGTTGCTGGTCATTGCTTTGTCACTTCCAAAGCCGCTTACCGGACAAATTCGCGACATGCGCGACAACGTCTTCCTCTTGCGTCGTTACATGCTGGGTGAAATCCCGGGCCCCGCGATGTCGGTGGAAACCTACGAACGCTATCTACCGTTTGCCATCGCGCTCGATGCCGAGACCACATGGACCAGCAAGTTCGACAAATGGCGAAGCGATGCCGGTATCACAACCTACGAGCCAGACTGGTTGATCAGGCCTGCGGTGCAGGAAGCATAGGCTTTCTCAGCGCACGCCCGGATGCCGTTGATACCTTCGTCCCCATTCTTGGCGCGACCGTTCGATGCATCATGACTTTGACGGTGCAACCGGTTAACCTGCGCCCGTCAAAGCTGGGAGCCCCATTTCATGTTTACGATCCTCGTTATTCTTGCCGCCGTCGCCCTTTACGTTGTCTATGTCTATAACGGCCTCGTCAAATCCCGGCAGATGACCGAGGAGGCATGGTCGGGCATCGACGTGCAGCTGAAGCGGCGCGCGGATCTCATTCCCAACCTGATCGAAACGGTCAAGGGCTATGCCGCCCATGAAAAGGGTACGCTCGAAGAGGTGGTCGAACTGCGCAACAAGGCGCAGGCGGTGCCCTCGGGCGATGTCGCCGGTCGTGCCCAGGCGGAAGGCCTGCTCGGTCAGGCGCTTGGCAGGGTGATCGCGCTTGCCGAAGCCTATCCCGATCTCAAGGCCAACCAGAACTTCCTCGAACTGCAGAAGTCGCTGGAGACCATCGAGGGCGAGATACAGATGTCGCGCCGCTATTATAACGGCGCCGCCCGCGATCTGAACGTCAAGGTCGACAGTTTCCCGTCCAACCTCGTCGCCCGCAATTTCGGTTTCGGCAAGGCCGGCTATTTCGAGATTGCCAACGAGGCCGACCGGGCCGTGCCGAGCGTGAAGTTCTGATCGGCTCCGGAGCCCCGCATGTCCTTCCGTCCGCTTGCCGCCCTTTGCTTCGCCTGCCTGCTCGCGCTCTCGCCGGTGCTTGCCACGGCTGCGGAATTCATCCGCAGCTACGATGCGCAAATCGCCGTTTCCACTGACGCCAGCCTCGAGGTCACGGAGACCATTACGGTTCATGCCGAGGGCAACGACATCAGGCGCGGCATATTCCGAGATTTTCCGCTCTATGCTCAGGATGCGAAGGGTCGCCGCACCAAGGTTGATTTCGAACTCCTGTCGGTCGAGCGGGATGGCGAGCCGGAAGCCTGGCACACCGAGAGCATTTCGGGCGGCATCCGCATCTATGCCGGATCGGCGGATACATATCTTGCCCCCGGGGACTATACCTACCGCATCGTCTACCGCACCGGCCGGCAGATCCGCTATTTCGACGATCATGATGAACTCTACTGGAACGTGACCGGCAATGGCTGGCGGTTTCCCATCAATGAAGCGTCGGCCACCGTTGTCCTGCCAGAAGGTGTGAAGCCAACCGAAACGGCCTATTACACGGGTTATCTGGGCGCGACGGATCGCAACGCGCGAATGTTGCGCACGAGTGAGGGCGTTTATTTCGAGACCACCGCGCCGCTGCTGCCGGAGCAGGGGCTGACCATTGCAGTCGGCCTGCCGAAGGGCGCGCTCGCAGCGCCTTCCAGTGAACAGAACCTCTGGTGGCTGCTGCGCGACAATCTCGCCAACATCATCGGCTTCGGCGGCCTCGTTCTCGTCTTCGTTTATTACCTTCGGTCCTGGCTTGCGGTCGGGCGTGATCCGGCCGGTGGCGTTATCGTGCCGCGCTGGGATGCACCCGATGGTATTTCCCCGGCACTGGTGAATTACATCGACAACAAGGGATTTTCAGGCGCGGGCTGGACGGCGCTTTCCGCCTCGGCCCTCGATCTGGCGGTGAAGGGCTATGTCGTCCTTGACGACCTCGAAAAATCCATTGTCATCCGCCGGACGGACAAGCCGCTGGACGGCAAGCTGCCGACAGGGCAGGCGACGCTGATCGTGGAGGTGGGCAAGCCCGGATCGGAACTGGTGATCGACAAGGCCAATGGCCGGCGTGTGCAGTCGGTGGGGCAGAGGTTCCGCTCGGCCATCGAGAAGGAACATCGCGGCAGGTATTACCGTTCGAATTCGGGCTACATCTTCGGCGGCGTGGTGCTGAGCGGCGCGGTCTTCGTTGCACTGCTGATGTTCGGCGATCTGAGCGAGGATACGATCGGCATGATGTTCGTGCCGATCTTCTTCGCGGTCTTTCTCGGCGGCTTCGCCGTCAATCTCGGCAAGGGCCTGCGCCGTGGGGCATCGCTTCCCGTCCGCATCTTCTCCATCATCGGGCTGGCCGCGGTCGCTGCGGTGGCGCTTGCCGTCTTCTCCGGCATCCTGCTGGCCATCTTCGTCGAACTGGAGGAAAGCCATCAGCTCGGTGTGCTCGCAGCCATTGGCGGCGTGGTGCTTGCCAACGCGCTCTTTTTCTTCCTGATGGGCGCGCCGACGCCGCTCGGCCGCAAGCTGATGGACGGCATCGAGGGACTGCGCATCTACATGACGCTTGCCGAAAAGGACCGGATGAACATGCAGGGCGCGCCGAAGATGTCGCCGCAGCATTTTGAGACGCTGCTGCCCTATGCGGTTGCACTCGGCGTGGAAAAGCCGTGGACGCGAACCTTCGAGACGTGGCTCGCGACAGCGGAGGCTGGCGCTGCCGCCTATCAGCCGGCCTGGTATCATGGCGCAAGCCCCGGCGATTTCGGCGGTCGCATCGGTGGCTTTTCCTCGTCCATGGCATCCACCATCGCCTCCACACTTCCAGAACCGCCGAAAAGCTCGTCCTCCGGCCTTTCTTCCGGCGGCGGCGGCTCCTCCGGTGGCGGAGGTGGCGGCGGTGGCGGTGGCGGGTGGTAGGTTGCTGCGCAGTCATTATCTCCCCCTTGAGGAGGGAGGTCGCCGCGAAGCGGCGGGTGGGGGTGACTTATGCGGCACGATGGTCACGCGATGCTGCTAATTCCCGCTCGTTGGTGCCATTTCGCGATTGTCTACCCGCGCTGAATTTTGCTAGCAGGGGCTAGCTTTTTAATCAGCCCACACCGGACTTTTGGTCCATCCCTCCTTTCAAGGGAGGGGCAGGAAAGAGAACATGCCCGATCTTCTGCTTGAACTTCGCTCCGAGGAAATCCCGGCCCGCTTGCAGCGCAAGGCTGCCGGTGACCTTAAGAAACTCGTAACCGATGCACTGGTCGAGGCGGGTCTGAGTTACGAGGGTGCGCGCGAATACTGGACACCGCGCCGGCTGACGCTGGACATCCGCGGCCTCACCGCCCGTTCCGCCGATGTACGCGAAGAGAAGAAGGGGCCGAGCGTCAATGCTCCGCAGGCCGCCATCGATGGCTTCCTGCGCGGCGCGGGCCTTACCTCCATCGATCAGGCAACCGTCAAGACCGATCCGAAGAAGGGTGATTTCTACGTTGCCTATCTGGAAAAGTCCGGTCGGTCGGCGGAGGAAATCGTCGCCGAGGTCATGCCGGGCATCATCCGCACCTTCCCCTGGCCGAAGCCCATGCGTTCCGGTTATGCCTCCATGCCGAAGGGGCTTGTGTATGGTGGCGTTGAGGGCAAGGGTACGGAGGCGCTGCGCTGGGTGCGCCCGTTGCAGTCGATCGTCTGCACCTTCGGTTCCGATCATGATGAAACCGTCGTCATCCCCTTCGAGATCGACGGCATCACCGCCGGCAACGTCACCTATGGTCACCGCTTCCACGCGCCGGCCGCCATCACGGTTCGCCGTTTCGATGATTACGTCGCGAGCCTTGAAAAGGCGAAGGTCATCCTTGATGCCGAGCGCCGCAAGCAGATCATCGCGCAGGACGCTGCCAATCTCGCCTTCGCCAACGGCCTCGATTTGGTCGAGGACGAAGGCCTGCTGGAAGAGGTCTCCGGCCTTGTCGAATATCCGCATGTGCTGCTCGGCACTTTCGAAACGGATTACCTGACGATCCCGGCCGAGATCATCCGGTTGACCATCAAGACCAACCAGAAGTGCTTCGTCACCCGTCCGCATGGCGAGACCGAAGGCCTCTCCAATCATTTCGTTCTTGTCTCCAACATCGAGGCGAAGGATGGCGGCAAGGAGATCATGCACGGCAACGGCAAGGTCGTGCGCGCCCGCCTTTCGGATGCGCTGCACTTCTGGAAGCGCGACCAGGCCGACCTGCCGGATCTGGAAACGCTGAAGGCCTCCGCCGAAAAATTCGGCCTCGACCTGTCGAAGCCGCTCGACCAGCGCATGGCCAAGCTCGACGCGCTGAACGTCACCTTCCATGCCAAGCTCGGCACGCAGGGCGAGCGCGTTTCCCGCATCCGCGCGCTGGCCAGGGAACTCGCCCCGATCGTCGGCGCCGATGCGGCGCTGGTCGACCGCGCCGTGGTGCTGGCCAAGGCCGACCTTCGCACCGAAGCCGTTGGCGAATTCCCGGAACTGCAGGGCGTCATGGGCCGCAAGTACGCGCTGCTGCAGGGCGAGCATGGCTCGGTCGCAACCGCCATCGAGGACCACTACAAGCCGCAGGGCCCGTCCGACCGTGTGCCGGATGACAAGGTCGCCATCACGGTAGCCCTTGCCGACAAGCTCGACACGCTCGTAGGCTTCTGGGCCATCGACGAAAAGCCGACTGGATCGAAGGACCCCTACGCTCTGAGGCGTGCGGCGTTGGGTGTCGTGCGCATCATTCTGGAGCGGGGCATTCGCCTGCCGCTTTTGGGCCTAATCAAGATGCAACTGCTTGCACCAGCGACCCTTCCAGAGAATTTTGGAGGCGGATTTATAGGGGATACTTTCCTCGAAATATGCGTTGCCATGTCGGGCGGTGGGTATGGAATGGGAGAGTCGGAACGACGTGCCGCAATCGAAGATGAAGCAGATAGATTCGCTGCCGACCTCCTGTCCTTCTTCCATGACCGCCTGAAGGTCTATCTGCGCGATCAGGGTGCGCGCCACGATATCATCGATTCCGTGCTGACGCCGGAGGCCGACGACCTGCTGATGGTTGCCCGTCGTGCCGAGGCGCTGACCGCCTTCATCACCTCCGAGGACGGCAAGAACCTTTTGGCCGGCACCAAGCGTGCGACCCAGCTTCTGGCCGCCGAAGAGAAGAAGGGCACCGTGGTTGCCGATGCCGTGTCGGAAGCGCTGCTGAAGCTCGATGCCGAACAGGCGCTCTTTGCCGCCATCAAGGTGGCGAGCGCGGAAGCGGCCGATGCCGTCGCCAAGGAAGATTTCCGCTCGGCCATGCAGGCCCTGTCGAAGCTCCGAGCGCCTGTCGACACGTTCTTCGACGACGTGCTGGTCAATGACGAGGACGCTGCCATCCGCGCAAACCGACTGGCGCTGCTGAAGGCCATCCGCGAGGCAACGGGTACGGTCGCGGATTTCTCCAAGATCACGGGGTAATCCGGAGGCGCGGGCGATGGACAGGATCCTCATCAGCGCCTGTCTTCTCGGCCACGCCGTCCGTTATGACGGCAAGGGCAAGCTGCTCGTCCATCCCGCGATTGATCGCTGGCGGGAGGAGGGGCGGCTGGTAACGATCTGTCCGGAGATGGCGGGCGGCATGGCCGTTCCGCGTCCGCCGGCGGAGATCGAGAACGGCCTTACCGGCGAGGACGTGCTGGACGGCAAGGCCCGCGTCATCGAGGTGACGGGCGGCGATGTAACTGCGGAGTTCGTGGCCGGCGCCGAACGGGCTCTCGCCTTCGCAAGCGACAATGGCTGCACTTTCGCGCTTTTGATCGATGGCAGCCCGTCCTGTGGATCGGGCCTGATCTATGATGGCTCCTTTGCCGGAATAAAACATGCGGGCCGCGGCGTGACCGCGGCACTTTTCCGCCGGTCGGGGATAGACGTGTTTTCCCATCGTGACATCGATCTGCTGGCGGAACGGCTGCGCAAATAGCAGGTAAGCGGTCTGCCGTCCGCGAATTACGCACAACAGAGAAATAGGGCGTGTAAACGATCCGTTTCAAAGGACCCGACACAACTGCGTCTCTGGCTTACCCCCTCTGCCCTGCCGGCCATCTCCCCCTCAAGGGGGGAGATCCGCAGAACGGCGAGCCTCTCGGCGTCCTGCCCTCTTTGCAAGCCATCCAAGAACTCTTCCATCAAAGAGGGGAGTGGGTGGCCTCAGCTGTCCGATCTCCCCCGTGAGGGGGAGATGCCTGGAAAGGCAGAGGGGGGTGAGTCACGAGTTCGCCGATGTAATATGGTACACCGCTGTGCCCAGCCATCACCGGACTCCTGCTGCCCAAAAAAACAAAAAGCCGCCGGACACTCATCGTCCGACGGCTTCCCTCACGCCCCCGCGTTGAAGGTTTGTATCAGCTTGCCATGCGCATGCGGTTCGCCATGTTGGAAAGGCTGCTTGCCTGCGAACCGCCGACCCTGAAGCCGCGGATGAGTTCGAGCAGATCGCCGGTGTCGTTGGCCAGCACCTCTGCCGAAGCCGTGGTCTCCTCGGCCATGGCGGCGTTCTGCTGCGTGGCGGTGTCGAGCTGGTTCATCGAAGAAGAGATTGAACGGAGCGTCGTGTCCTGCTCCTGCGCGCTGTAGGAGATCTTCGACACGATGTCGTTGGCGCTTTCGATCTGGCTGGAAATGCGTTTCAGCGCTTCGCCTGCCTCGCCGACCATCTGCACGCCCTGTTCCACCTGGGTCGAAGAGCGGGCGATCTGGTCCTTGATTTCCTTGGCAGCGGCCGCCGAGCGCTGGGCAAGTTCACGAACTTCCTGCGCAACAACGGCAAAGCCCTTGCCGCTCTCTCCGGCGCGAGCAGCTTCAACGCCTGCGTTCAGTGCCAGCAGGTTGGTCTGGAAGGCGATTTCATCGATCACGCCGATGATCTTGGAGATTTCGTTGGCTGAGTGCTCGATGCCGCTCATCGCTGCAATCGCCTGAGCAACGACCGCATCGCTCTGGCGTGCTTCGGAGGAGACGGCATTGACGCGGTTTGCAGCTTCGCGGGCGCCCTCGGCGGTCTGGCGAACGGCAACCGTCAGCTCGTCCAGAGCGGCTGAAGTTTCTTCCAGGCTCGCGGCCTGCCGCTCGGTGCGCTGGGCAAGCTCGCCGGATGCACGGCGGATCTCTTCCTTGCTGACGGCGATGTCATTGCCCTTGAGATTGACGCGCCCCATGGCCTCTTCGAGACGGGAAAGCGCTTCGTTGAAATTGTGGCGCAGCGTCGCATACTTGTTGCCGAGATCCTCGCAGCGCACGGTCAGGTCGCCCTGTGCAAGTTCCTTGAGGGCCGCGCCGATGGTGGAGACCACATGCGCCTGCTGTTCGGCTTCGGAGCGCTGCATGTCGGCATTCTGCTGGCGTTCGCTGTCGAGCTGCATCTGCTGCTCTTCCTGTCGCGCAGTCATGGCGTGGCGCTCACGCACCTTTTCCTGCAATTCCTTGGTGGCCTTGGCCATCATGCCGACTTCATTACTCATGTCGGTATGAGGTATGGCGAGCGAAACGTTCTCGTTGGCCACTTCCTCCAGCGCGTTATGAATGGCCTTGAGCGGGCGGGTGATGCCATGAATGACGTACCATGCTGCCACGACACCGAAGGTCAGTACGCAGAAACCAATGATGAGAACGCCGGTCACGTCCTTCATGATGCTGGCATCGAGATCGTCGAGATAGGCGCCGGTGCCGACCATGACCTCCCATGCAGGGAAGTTCTTGGAGTAGGCGGCCTTCGGGAAAAGCGCATCTTCAGGATTGCCGGGCTTCGAGAATTCGAATTCGGTCCAGCCGCCGCCTGCCTTGGCGGTGTCGATGATGTTCATCAGGAACTTGTTGCCCTGGCTGTCGGTCAGGCCGGAGAAATCCTTCCCCAGGCCCTTCTTGCCGGGATAGATGAGGCGGATGCCCTTGTAGTCATAACCGAAGAAATAGCCATCCGGCTCGAAACGCAGGTCGTTGATAATGTCGAATGCCTGCTGCTGTGCCTGTTCGCGGGTAAGCTCGCCCTTGGTTTCCAGATCATGATAGCGCGCCATGATGGAAAGCGCAGTCTCTGTCTGGGTCCGCAGCATCTCGTAGCGCTCGTTGTAGATGGCCTTGGCCGACGAGCGAATTTCGTAGATGCTGGTAAACGCGAAGGCCACCATCAGCACGGCGACCAGCAAAATGAGCTGGGAGGAGATCTTGAGGTTCTTCATCGCAGTTGACTTTCGGACAACATGAAAGGGCGTCCGTCACCGGGGAAAGCGGCGGCGGCATGGATCACAACAGTTTCTGGAAGAGCGCATGATGCGCCAAAGGAAGATGCTGCATCGCATCAATGAAAATACTATGGAACTTCAACTTTAAACATTTTCCTAAAATTGAAGCATTCCAGATAGTCTTGGCGAGCGAACCAAAAAAAGTCGCCGGCATTTCTGCCGGCGGTTGTTGCTATATTCGGATTATACGCGTGGAGCGGGTCAGGAGGCCCGGCGCATTCTTTCGGCCATTGCGCCGAGACCGGCGGAGGACTGCATACCCTGTCCGGAAACCCGGAAACCGCGGATGAGGTTCAGCAGTTCCTCTGTGTCGTTGGCCAGCGCCTCGGCTGAGGCCGTGGTTTCTTCCGCCATGGCCGCATTGTGCTGGGTCGCCGCGTCGAGCTGGTTCATGGACGAGGAGATGGAGCGCAGTGTGGTGTCCTGTTCCGATGCGGAATGGGCGATCTTGGTGACGATGTCGCTCGCCGCCTTGATCTGGTCGGAGATGCGCTTCAGCGCCTCGCCTGCCTCGCCGACGAGCTGCACGCCGTTCTGCACCTGACCGGACGATCGCGAGATCTGTTCCTTAATCTCCTTTGCGGCAGCAGCCGAGCGCTGGGCGAGTTCGCGGACTTCCTGCGCGACGACCGCAAAGCCCTTGCCGCTTTCGCCGGCGCGGGCGGCTTCAACGCCGGCATTCAGTGCCAGCAGATTGGTCTGGAAGGCGATCTCGTCGATCACGCCGATGATCTTGGAAATTTCCGATGACGAGTGCTCGATGCCGCTCATTGCGTCGATCGCCTGGGCCACGACGGCATCCGAGCGCGACGCCTCGGTCGAGACGGCATGGACGCGCTTGGCGGCCTCCTGTGCGCCGTCGGCGGTCTGGCGGACGGCAACCGTCAGTTCGTCAAGGGCGGCAGATGTTTCCTCGAGATTGGCTGCCTGACGCTCCGTGCGCTGCGAAAGCTCGTTGGAGGCGCGGCGGATCTCTTCCTTCGAGCCGCCGATGTCGACGCCCTTGGAGCTGACCTTTGCCATGGCTGCCTCGAGATGGGACAGCGCCTCGTTGAAGTTGTCGCGCAGGCCTGAATACTTGGCGCCGATATCGCCGCAACGGACGGTGAGGTCGCCGTGGGCGAGTTGTTCCAGCGCCTGGCCTATGGTGGAGACGACGCGGGCCTGCTGCTCGGCTTCTGTCCGCTGCATGTCGGCATTCTGCTGGCGCTCGCTGTCGAGCTGCATCTGCTGCTCGTCCTGACGGGCGGCAAGTGCATGGCGCTCACGCACCTTTTCCTGCAGTTCCTTGGTGGCTTTCGCCATCATCCCGACCTCGTTGCCCATGTCGGTATGTGGAATGGCGAGCGAGACGTTCTCGTTGGCCACTTCCTCCAGTGCATTGTGGATGGCCTTGAGAGGAAGCGTGATGCCGCGGATCACCAGCCATCCGGCCGTGAGGCCGAGGACGACCAGCGTTGCGCCGATCATCATGGCCTTCCAGATCATCGCGTTGATCTTGAGCTGCAGGTCGTCGATGTAGACGCCAGTACCAACGATCATGTTCCAGGGCTCGTAGGACTTGCTGTAGACGGCCTTCTCAAAGACCTCACCACTCTTGTCGCCGGGCTTTTCCCAGAAGTAGTGGGTTACGCCGCCACCCTTCTTGCCCTTTTCGAGCATTTCCTCGCGGAACATGTTGCCCTTCTTGTCCGGCTGCCCCTTGCTGTTCACGCCGACCTGCTGCGGATTGGGATGGAACACCGTCACCACATCATAGGAGATGCCGAAGAGATAGCCGTTCGGTTCGAACTTTGCCTTGGAGAGAACCGCGAAGGCCTGCTTCTGTGCCTCTTCCTTGGTAAGCTCGCCAGACTTTACCCGGGCGTCGTAGCTCTCGATGATGGCAAGGCCGGATTCGACCTGCGTGCGCAACATGTCGGTGCGCTCGGCATAGATCGCGTCCGCTGCCGAATTGATCTGGAAATAGGTCGCGATGCCGAATGCGATCATCAGGGCACCGATCAACCCAAGCAACTGGTGGGAAATCTTTAGATTTTTCATAGGTCCTCGCTCAATCAAAGGGTCCGGCGGCGTTCTGCCGATCCTTGCGAGGTTCCTCTGCACTCGCCAGTGCACATGCATCATGCGGCTTCCGGGGGTATAGGGCGAGAATGCGGGCCTTTGTGTAAAATTTGAATTATATCGGCCCGACAACAAATAAACCCCAAAAAATAGGAGGGTTTTAGTCTCAAGTGATACCGTTTCAAGATTTTAGATAACTATTGGGAACCAATATACAATTTGAAATTGACGCGCGTCTTTTTTGATGTCGCGCCATGGTAGTTGTGCTTGTTTCGGGGGTGGGGTTTTTCATCTACAGGTAGCAAAAACGCCCCGGTTTTGCCGAGGCGTTTGCTCCGCATTGGCGCGGCAGGCCCGATCAGCCCGGATCGTAAGGCTGGGTGGGGCAGGGAAGGGGACGGCGACTTATTTCAGCCGCAGATCGAAGGTCGTGACATCAAGCGGCTTCGGCTCGGAGCGGCCGGTCATCCCGGCGGTGGCGGCAGGAGCGGGCGCCGCCACCGGAACAGCAGCGGTCGTCGCCTGCGCGTCGATGCCGTCTTCCTGCGGCCCGGCCGCGGTGACGACGGAGCCGTCGGTCGCCCAGCCCTCGGCCTTGCTCATGAAAACCACCGGCGAACCGCCCATCCAGGCTTCGGTTCGCTTGAGCTTTTTTTCGCCGTTCACCTCAACGATTTCGGCTGACTGTTTGCCCCCGGCGACATGCGGTACGACATAGGATCTCTTGACCTGCACCTCTTGCGGAGCAGGGCAGTTGGCGCAGGACATGACGATGATGCTGTTGCCCTTCGCTGCCTGCGGGCCGACTACCTCGATGGAAGAGGCGTGGGCCGGAGCGGCGGCAGCCAGCAGAATGGACGTCAGAACGAGATTGCGCATGGCGAGTTCCCCGAATGTCTTTCAAGGGGAAAATAGCCGCTGTTCGTTGCTATCCGGTCAGATGCATCGCTACAATTTTATCGATGCATCGTTTTTTGACGGGTGGAAGCGTCTATCAGGCCAGAAACTGCCGTCAGGTCTTGTCGCGGCCGATGGCACGCCAGCCGATGTCCCGGCGGCAGAAGCCGTTGTCCCAGGAAATCCTGTCGACCAGACCGTAGGCCCGGTCCTTGGCTTCCGCTACATCGCGGCCCAGCGCGGTGACGTTCAGGACGCGTCCGCCGGTGGCAACCAGCTTTCCATCCCTGAGCCCGGTGCCTGCGTGGAAGACTTTGGCGTCACCTGCAGCTTCAGGAATTGTGCCGATCGGCGTGTTCTTGGCGTAGGAGCCGGGATAACCCTTGGATGCCATCACGACGGTGAGGGCTGCTTCGTCCCGCCATTCGGCGGAAACTTCGTGCAGCCGGCCTGTCGCAGCTGCGTGCAGGAGCGGCAGGAGATCGCTCTTCAGCCGCATCATCAACACCTGGCATTCCGGGTCCCCGAAGCGGACGTTGTATTCGATGAGTTCGGGACCCTTTGCGGTGATCATCAGGCCGGCGAAGAACACGCCGGAAAAGGGCATGCCCATTTCCGCCATGCCGCGCATGGTTGGCTCGATGATTTCGCGCATGGTGCGCTCCACCAGTTCTGGCGTCATCACCGGAGCAGGAGAATAAGCGCCCATGCCGCCGGTGTTCGGGCCGGTATCTCCGTCGCCCACACGCTTGTGATCCTGGGCCGTTGCGAGCGCCAGCAGGCTCTTGCCGTCGGAGAGGCAGAAGAAGCTTGCTTCCTCCCCATCGAGGAACGCCTCGACCACGACTTCCGCACCGGCTTCGCCGAATGCGCCCTCGAAGCAGTCATCGACGGCCGCAAGCGCTTCATCGACGGTCATCGCCACCGTCACGCCCTTGCCTGCCGCAAGACCGTCGGCCTTGATGACGATGGGCGCACCCTGCGCACGGATATAGGCCTTGGCCTTCGGCGCGTTGTTGAAGCGCTGATAGGCGCCAGTCGGGATGTCGTAGCGGGCGCAGAGATCCTTGGTGAAACCCTTGGAGCCCTCGAGCTGGGCTGCGGCGGCAGACGGGCCGAAGACGGCAAAACCTTCCGCGCGCAGCTTGTCGGCTAGACCCGCAACCAGCGGCGCTTCCGGGCCGACGACGACGAAGTCGATGTCGTGTCCACGACAGAAGGCGAGGATCTCTTCCTGGTCGTCGGCGGAAATCGGCACCAGCGTCGCGTGTTCGCCGATCCCCGGATTGCCGGGAGCCGCGTAGAAAGCCTCCATCAGAGGCGATTGCGCCAGCTTCCATGCGAGTGCATGCTCGCGTCCGCCAGAACCGATCAACAGAACTTTCATCGCCTGCCCTCCGAATGCCATGATCCCGGCGGTTAAGGGCAGGGGACTGAAAGGTCAAGGCGAAAAGCGTCAAATGCGCTTCCGGCGCTTTCCTGTGGAACCCCGGGCGCCCGCGTTGCCTTCGTCGTCGCTGCCGCTATGGTCGCGGCTCGCAAATTTTGGAGAACACCGGATCATCATGGCCGACGACAACAAATCCATCGCCGCGATCATCGCTTCCGAGATCAAGGCTCGCCCCGATCAGGTGGCATCCGCCGTGCAGTTGCTGGACGAAGGCGCGACCGTTCCCTTCATTGCCCGTTACCGCAAGGAAGTGACGGGCGGTCTCGACGATACGCAGTTGCGCGATCTGGCCGAGCGGCTCACATATCTGCGCGAGCTTGCCGCCCGCCGCAAGGCGATCGTCGAGTCGATCACCTCGCAGGGCAAGATGACCGACGAACTGATGGTCAAGATTTTCCAGGTCGGCACCAAGGCCGAGCTTGAGGACATCTATCTCCCCTACAAGCCGAAGCGCCGCACCCGCGCGGAAATCGCCCGCGAAAAGGGCCTGCAGCCGCTGGCCGATGCCATCTGGGCCAACCGCGCCGCCGATCCCCAGCAACTGGCCGAGGCCTATATCAACGCCGATGTTCCCGACGTGAAGGCGGCTCTCGAAGGCGCGCGCGACATCGTCGCCGAGGCGATTTCGGAAAATGCCGACCTGATTGGCCGTCTGCGCAATGACATGAAGGATCGCGCAGTTCTCTATTCCAAGGTGGTCGAGGGCAAGGAGAATGCCGGCGAGAAATTCGCCGACTATTTCGATCATTTCGAACGTTGGGCGACGGTTCCGGGCCATCGCGCGCTCGCCATGCTGCGCGGCTGGAACGAGGAGATGCTGACGCTTTCGATCGAGGTCGACAAGGACGATCCGTCGCCGGTCAAGCCGGCGCAACGCACCATCGCCGCAGCCTATGAGATCCGTCAGGCCGGCCCGGCCGACAAGTGGCTGATGGAGGCCGCCGGCTGGACATGGCGCGTGAAGCTTTCCGTTTCGCTGTCGCTCGACCTGATGCGCGAACTGCGCGAACGTGCAGAGGAAGAAGCGATCCATGTCTTCGCCCGCAACCTCAAGGACCTGTTGCTCGCCGCCCCCGCCGGCTCTCGCGCCACCATGGGCCTCGATCCGGGTATCCGCACGGGCGTCAAGGTCGCGATTGTCGACGGCACCGGCAAGCTGCTGGAGACGACGACCGTCTATCCCTTCCCGCCGAAGAACGATGTGCGCGGCACGCAGGTGGAGCTCGCGGGCCTCATCCGCAAGCACAATGTCGAACTGATCGCCATCGGTAACGGCACTGGCAGCCGCGAGACCGAAAAGCTGGTGGCCGACATGCTCTCGCAGTTTCCTTCGACCGCCGCCAAGCCGACCAAGGTCATCGTCTCGGAAGCCGGCGCATCCGTCTATTCGGCGTCGGAAGCTGCCGCCCGCGAATTCCCGGGCCTCGACGTTTCGCTGCGTGGCGCCGTCTCCATCGCCCGCCGCCTGCAGGACCCGCTGGCCGAACTGGTGAAGATCGAGCCGAAGTCGATCGGCGTTGGCCAGTATCAGCACGACGTCGATCAGGGCAAGCTCGGTCGCTCGCTCGATGCGGTCGTCGAAGACGCGGTGAATGCCGTTGGCGTGGACCTCAACACGGCGTCTGTGCCGCTGCTCGCCCGCGTCTCGGGTCTCGGCGGCTCGATTGCCGAGGCCATTGTTTCCTATCGCGACCAGACCGGCGCATTCGAAAGCCGGAAGGATCTGCTGAAGGTGCCGCGTCTCGGCGCCCGCACCTTCGAACAATGTGCGGGCTTCCTGCGCATCCGGAACGGCAAGGAACCGCTCGACGCCTCTTCGGTGCACCCGGAGGCCTATGGTGTGGCGAAGAAGATCGTCGCTGCCTGCGGCCGCGACCTGCGCAGCCTGATGGGTGACAGCGCCCTGTTGAAGGGGCTCGACCCCCGCAAGTTCATTGACGAGCAGTTTGGCCTGCCGACCGTCAAGGACATCATTGCCGAACTCGACAAGCCGGGCCGCGATCCGCGCCCGAGCTTCAAGACGGCGACCTTTGCGGAAGGCGTCGACGAGATCACCGACCTCAAGCCCGGCATGATGCTGGAAGGCACCGTCACCAACGTTGCCGCCTTCGGCGCCTTCGTCGATATCGGCGTCCATCAGGACGGCCTCGTGCACGTGTCCCAGCTCGCCGATCGCTTCGTCAAGGATCCCCATGAGGTGGTCAAGGCGGGAGATGTCGTGAAGGTTCGCGTGGTCGAGGTCGATGTCAAGCGCAAGCGCATCGCGCTTACCATGCGCAAGGATGGAGGCGAGGCGCCAGCCCCGTCGGCCCGAGATAATCGTGGCCAGTCCAACATGCGCAACTCCGGCGGCAAGTCGGGCGGCAATCCGGGCGGACGCCAGGACGCGCCTGCCATCGGCGGTCTGGGTGCCGCTCTGGCCGAAGCCATGCGCAAGAAGTAAAACAGGCCAGGGCTTCACCGCATGCCGCACGAAGATCTCATGGTTGTTTCGTGCGGCATGCGTGAAAACAAGGGCTTGGCAAGCGGGGGAGCGAGTGCCCCGAAATCGCGCTGGATGGCGATACAACACTGCTTAAAACTCGGCCGAGGTGTGCCCCCGAAAGACCTTCGCTGAACGATGCCTCAAAAAATATGAAGCTTCTATAACAATGGCGTGCTTGCCTCGCGAGGCAGACGCGATAGATTTTAGACGTTTGTATAAGGCATTATGGGGGCAATGAATGACCTCAAGGCTTGAGGACTTACTGACAAAGATCATCCAAAAGGGAAATCTCCGCGTAGCTTTTGCGGATGGCCGGATAAAGACGATCGGAGATGGCAGCGGCGAATTGGTCGCTTTGCGCTTCACCGATGAAAAGGCAGAAAATGAGCTGGTTTCCGATCCCCAGCTCAGGTTTGGTGAAATCTACATGGACGGTCGGATGATCGTCGAAGAAGGCGATATTTATTGCCTCCTCGCTCTCATCAAATCGAATACCCTTTCCGAGGGCCTGAACTTCAGCATGATCTGGCGCGGATTGGCGCGCTATTGTCTGACCCGGATCTGCAGTCTCTTCCCGGTCAATCACAACCGCCGCAACGTTGCACATCACTACGATCTTTCCGCCAAACTCTTCGACCTTTTCCTCGATGAGGACTGGCAATATTCCTGCGCCTATTTCGAACCCGCCGGCATTTCGCTCGATGAGGCGCAGCTTGCCAAGAAGCGGCATATCGCGGCTAAGCTTCGTCTCGAGAAGGACCAGCGGGTACTGGAAATCGGCTCCGGCTGGGGCGGTATGGCCATGTACCTCGCCGAGATGGCGGGCGTCGAGGTCAACGGTATCACGCTTTCGACCGAACAGTTGCGCGTTTCGCGCGGCCGGGCTGCAAAGCGCGGTCTTTCTCCTCGCGTCCGGTTCGATCTTCAGGACTACCGCACCATGCGAGCGACGCCCTTCGACCGCATTGTCTCCGTCGGCATGTTCGAGCATGTCGGGCCATCCAACTATCGCAACTTCTTCGGAAAGGTTTCGGAGCTCCTGAAGGATGACGGGGTGATGGTGCTCCACTCCATCGGCCAGCCCTATCCGGCGCTTTACAACAACCCGTTCTTCGAAAAATACATCTTTCCTGGGGGCTATATTCCCTCCTTGGCCGAGGTGTTGCCCGCAGTCGAGAAGTCGGGCCTGCTGATCCGCGACGTGGAGATCCTGCCGCTTCACTACGGTTACACGCTCCGGCACTGGCGTCAGCGTTTCCTTGCCCGCAAGGCCGAGGCCGTGGCGCTATACGACGAACGTTTCTTCCGGATGTGGGAGTTCTATCTCGCCGGCTCGGAAATGGCCTTCACCCACGAGAACTTCTTCATCTTTCAGATGCAGATCACCAAGAGCCAGTTCGTCGTGCCCGACAACCGCAATTACATCGCCGAAGCCGAGGCGAAGCTGAAGGCGGCGGAAGCGGCAAGGGCGCCGCTGGAGAAGGTGGAATTCTAGAACTGCCGGCGGATGGGAGCAACCCGGGAGGGACGGGGCTGCGGCTCCGTCTTGGTTAATGCTCCGGTAATGCATTCGTGCGATTTTAACGCATCCTCTCTGCAGATCAGCAGAATTTAAGTATTGCGTTTTTTAGGATCGACCCATGCGAAAGCCGGCGCTTGCTCTCGTTTCCGCGAGCTTTTTCAGTATTATTGCCACCGAAAGCCATGCTGGCGAACATTTATGGTCCGGCGACTGGTACCTTACACTTGGCGGCGCCGGAATTTCCGGCCCGAAGTTCGAAGGCGCCGATAGCCGCAAGCTCTCCTTCTCGCCGATCATCTCGCTCGGTCGTCAGGGCAGCGGCTCGCGTTTCTCGTCGCGCAACGACAGCGCATCGCTGGCTATCGTCGATACCGACATGTTCCGCGCCGGTATCGCCGGCAAGTTCGTGCCCGCGCGCGATTCCGATGACTACCGCGACATCAAGGGACTTTCCGACGTCAAGTGGGGCGCCGAACTCGGCGGCTTCGTCGATGTCTACCCGACCGATTTTGTCCGTCTGCGTGGCGAGTTGCGCCAGGGCATCCGCAGCCATGACGGCCTCGTTGCCGATCTTTCGGCGGATGTCTTCACCGATATCGCCCCGGATATCCAGCTTTCCGGTGGTCCGCGCGCCCGTTACGCAACGAGCGGCTACTCCAAGGCCTATTATGGTGTGAATGCCGAGGAATCAGCAGCATCCGGCCTCAGCCAGTATGATCCGGATGGCGGCTGGCAGTCAGTCGGTGTCGGCACCGCGCTCACCTGGAAGGCGACCGAACAGCTCTCCACCAGCGCCTTTGCCGAATACTCCCGACTGGTTGGCACCGCCGGCGACAGCTCGCTGGTTCAGGAACGCGGCTCCCGCAACCAGTTCATGTTCGGCGTTTCCGCCAGCTACAAGTTCGGCTTCAGCCTCGATTGAGGCCGAAGCAGTGTCGGCATTTCCGGCAGCAGCCCGAAACGGTTCCGCCTCAGGAAACACCTGACGCGGAACGTCTAGATTTTGTCGGGGTTGATCGACACCACGACGTAGGAATACTCGGTGGTGTCGTCGCTACGGCCCTCAAGCGTCCCGCCGATGCCACGACCTGTGACCTTTGTCTTGCCGTCCGCAGTCGTCACTGTGCCGCCGACGGCAGCGCCCGCCGAGGCCCCGGCATACTGGTTGGTGACGTCCGTGAGTTTATCGGCGCGCAGCGCGTTGAGAACGAGGATGACATCGCTGCCGTGTGCTTTTCGTTCCTTGATAAGCGCGCGGCATTCGTTGCCGATCTTCGCCATCACGAGTTTCGCGCCCGCATCCGTCAGGGTCAATTCGCGGACGTTCTCCAGCGTATAGACGCGTGAACCCTTGCCTCCTGCATCTGCGGAAACCTGACCAATGCGCCACAGCTCACCCGTGGAGAGAGCTGCGCCATATGTCCGGCTCGCATCCACAGTCTTTTTCACCACCCTGACCGGCTCTTCGACGATGACATGCTGGTCAATCTCTTTCAGCGCACCGGTTTTCAGGAAGTCGTCGTAGCACATGGCATTGTAGACGGTGCCGTTGCCAGTGACGAATTTCGGTCTGTTGCCTTGCCCTGAAAAGTAGAGGTGCCCCACCTCGATTCCGCTCGTCGGCGCTACCGACGCATAGCCACGAGGCTGGATGCTTTCCAGCGTCGCTTGCGGGGGCGGTTTGGGCGCCCCTGTTACGGTACAGCCGGCGAGCGCTGCGCCTGTTGCGATGAGTAGCATGTGATCTCGCATTGATTCCCCCAATGATTGCATTATTAAAAAATACAATCATTGATATCGATCCGATGCAATGTGAATTCTTTTAAAAATTGCATTATAAAAATAAATGCAATCTTGAATTGCCGTCGATTGTAGCGGCGGGCGGCGATCCCGCTTGACCGGACTCCGGCCGCGCCCTTAGATGGCCTGATGCAACAGACAGATGACTTCGCCGGCCGCGTCGCCGATGCGCGTTCCGATAATTGGGTTCACCGAACCCTGCCTCGCAGCTGGTGGCCCTACGCGCAGCTTGCGCGCTGGGACAGGCCGATCGGCTGGCAATTGCTGATGTGGCCGTGCTTCTGGTCGTCGGCCATGGCCGCCAATGCGCTGGCGTCGGAAGGGCGTCTGTCCTTTTCGCTCTTCTTTTTTCATCTCTTTCTGTTCTTCGTCGGTTCGGTGGCCATGCGCGGGGCGGGCTGCACCTATAACGATCTCGTGGACCACAATATCGATATGCAGGTCGCGCGCACCCGCTCTCGGCCCTTGCCGTCGGGCCGCGTCAGCCGCAAGGAAGCGAAGATCTTCATCCTGGCTCAGGCGCTGGTCGGGTTGGCGGTGCTGCTCTGCTTCAACGGCTTTTCCATCGTCCTCGGTATCCTGTCGCTGGCGATCGTTGCCATCTATCCCTTCGCCAAGCGCTTTACCGACTGGCCGCAATTCTTCCTCGGTCTCGCCTTCTCCTGGGGTGGGCTGATGGGCTGGGCCGGTCTGCAGGGCGCGCTATCGCTCTCCGCCGTGCTGCTTTACGTTGCCGCCGTCGCCTGGACGATCGGTTACGACACGATCTACGCCCATCAGGACAAGGAGGACGACGCACTCGTTGGTGTTCGCTCCACCGCGCGGCTGTTCGGAGATGATACACGTTACTGGCTGATTGCCCTTTACGGCATAACTTTCCTGCTGCTTCTGGCAGCCTTCATCGCGGCGGGTGTAGGTTTCTTCGCCTATCTCGGCCTGTTTGTCGCGCTCGGCATGCTGGTCTGGCAGATCGTCGTTATCGATATCGATAATGCAGACCAGTGCCTTGCCCTGTTCAAGTCCAACAACCGCGTCGGCCTGATCCTCTTTGCTGGCCTGCTTCTGGCAATTCCCTTCGCCTGATTTTCCAGACTGCATGAAGACCTGATCCATCGCCCGGAATTGCCGGGCGATTTGCTTTTGCCTTTTGTCTCAAAATAGGGTACCCCCCTATATTATGAGTCATACGATAAAACATCAGGCAAAGCTGCTCGCCCGTGTCCGGCGGATGAAGGGGCAGATGGAAGCCATCGAAACCGCGCTGCTGGCGGAAGCGCCCTGCGGCGACGTTCTCAATATGGTCGCTTCGGTCCGTGGCGCGATCACCGGCCTGACGGCGGAACTGATCGAGGATCACATCCGCGAACATGTGGTCAATCCAGACCGCGAGGAAAACCCCGAGCGCGCCAGGGGGGCTGCAGAACTCATCGATGTCATCAGGAGCTATCTGAAATGACGCACGACCACGACGATCACCATCACCATCATCCGCATTTTCACCCCCATCAGCATCCCCATATTTCTGGCCAGCCGCGACTGCCCGCAAGCCATCAACACATGTTCCTGGGCGCGGACCACCAGCGCAACGCCCGCAAGACATGGGCGGTCATCGCCATCACCACGGTCATGATGGTGGGCGAGATCGCCGCCGGAACGCTGTTCGGTTCCATGGCCCTGCTGGCGGATGGCTGGCACATGGCAACCCATGCCGGCGCCATCCTGATCTCGGCGCTCGCCTATCGCTATGCGTTGAAGAATGTCGGCAACGAGCGCTTCACCTTCGGCACCGGCAAGTTCGGCGATCTCGCGGCATTCTCGAGCGCAATCGTGCTGGCCATGGTGGCGCTGCTGATAGGCTGGGAAAGCCTGATGCGTTTCCGCAATCCGGTGGCCATCGATTTCAACGAGGCGATCGCGGTTGCTGTCCTCGGTCTCGTCATCAATCTCGTCTGCGCCTGGCTGCTCTGGGACGATCACGACCATCACGGCGCCGGCCACGGTCATCATTATGGCCAACGCGATCACGCCGGCAGCCATGCTCATGCAGGCAGTCACGCCCATGGCGGTGGCGACACCAACCTGCGAGCTGCCTATGTGCATGTGGTCGCCGATGCGCTCACATCGGTTCTCGCCATTGCCGGTCTGTTTGCCGGCAGCTTTTACGGCTGGCTTTGGCTCGACCCGATCATCGGCCTCGTCGGTACGGTCATCATTGCCCGCTGGGCCTATGGCCTGATGCGCCAGGCGGGTGGTGTCCTTCTCGATTACGTTCCCCGCAGCGAGGACCTGCCGGATGAAATTCGCGCAATCATCGAACCGGAGGGGGCGACGATCGCTGACCTGCATGTCTGGCAGCTTGGCCCCGGCCATCACGGCGCCATCGTTTCGCTGACGGCGACTGAACCGCACGCCCCGTCCTACTATCGCGAGAAACTCGCCCGCATTCCCGACCTGTCGCATGTCACGGTCGAGGTCGAACGCGCAGCTGCTGCCTGACCTGTGTTCCGTTCTGAAACGACAAAGGGGTCAGAACGCCGTTCGGACCCCTTTTGTATGTGCCGACCCTGTTAACGGATCAGTTGCGGGCGATGATTTCCTTGCCGGAAATCTTCATGGTCACGCCCAGCTTCCCGGTGGTGCGGCGCACGAGGAAGCGCGGCCGGCGTTCGGCGAAATAGGAATGGCGGCGGCGCGGCTGGGTTTCTCGGGCGCGGACGTCGCCGAGGTGCTCCTCGAGCGGACGGGCAACGCCATCGGCCTCGACCATCAGCATGGGAATGCGGAAGGCGTCGGACCAGTTGCGCCAGTCTGCGGCGATATCGCAGAGATCATGGGCGACCAGCAGCGGAATGCAGAGTTCCGGGTCTTCATGGTGCAGTTCGAGTGTCACGGTAACCTCTCCGTCTCCATGGTCGATCGCGCGGGCAGCGACCCCCTTGAAGGCGCGGGCCGGCAGCGCGAACGAGAGCGGCAAACCGCTGCCCTGCAGGATCTTTCTGAGGACTGCGCCCCGTTCGTCAATCGTAATGGTGACATCGCCGGACGCTCCGCGCAATGCGTAGGTGACCTGCTGCGGAAAACGGGACGGATCCAGTCGCAACGTTGCCCCTGCCCATGCGGGCTTCAAAACCGTGTTCGTCATCTTCATGCTACCCTTGTTTTACCCGAGAGCGCTTCATGCGTTCTTCTGATCGGGACTTTTCGTCCTCTGTAGCCTGACCTTACCGAGGCCCTGTTCCGGACAGCTTAAAAATCGCGGTTAAAAAAACTTTGCTGCGCCAAATGGTTAGCATTTTCAGACGAGGCAAGGTTTCGAAAAAGTGAATATAGGTGACAAGGTGTCGGTGTTTGGGACGACGGCGCGGCAAGCCCGCAGCGGTTGCGGCGGGCTTTCAGTGCCTGCTGCAAAGGCGTTTCGCTTCAAGTCAAATTAGGGAGATGGCGGGTTCGGTTCTCTTGTCCGGCTGCCTTTTTTTCGCTATCGATATAGCCAACAAAATATATCGATAGCTAGAGAGGTCATTTATGTCCGTTTCGTTTCGCTCCTTCCGCGTGGTTGCCAAGGCCGCAGTCGTCGCCGCCGCCTTCCTTGTCCAGCCGGTATCCTCCGCTTTTGCCGACGGACCGGTAACCGTTTTTGCCGCCGCCAGCCTCAAGGAAGTGCTGGGTGATATCTCCACCGCCTGGAAGGCCGAAACCGGCAAGGAAACCAGCGTTTCCTTTGCAGCCAGCTCCGCTCTCGCCAAGCAGGTCCAGGAAGGCGCGCCGGCAGACATCTTCTTTTCGGCTGACCTGAAGTGGATGGATTATCTCGACAAGGCGGGCCTCATCGCCGCCGACACTCGGTCCAACCTGCTCGGCAACCGTATCGTTCTCGTTGCGCCGAAAGATTCGAACGTGACCACGAAGATCGCTGAAGGCTTCCCGCTCAAGGATCTTCTCGCCGGCGGCAAGCTCGCCATGGGCAACACGGAATCGGTTCCGGCCGGTCTCTATGGCAAGGCGGCACTGGAAAAGCTCGGCGTATGGGACAGCGTCAAGGCTGACATCGCCCAGTCGGATAGTGTTCGCGCCGCACTTCTCCTCGTTTCCCGCGCCGAAGCCCCGCTCGGTATCGTTTATGAAACCGACGCCAAGGCCGACAAGGACGTAAAGGTCGTTGACCGTTTCCCGGAAGAAAGCCATCCTGAGATCGTCTATCCGGCTGCTTTGGTGAAGGAATCGAAGAATGCTGACGCCAAGGCCTTCCTCGAATACCTGCATGGCGAAAAGGCCAGGGCAATATTCACCGCCGCCGGCTTCACGGTGCTCTCCAAGACGAATTGATATTGACGCTATCGCAGTCAAGGCATCGTTCGGGTGACGCTTACTCCTGAAGAAACCACAGCCATGTTGCTCAGCCTGAAGGTCGCGGTTACCGCCGTGGCCTTCTCGTTGCCTTTCGGGGTGCTCGTCGCATGGCTTCTGGCGCGCTGTGATTTTTACGGCAAGACCCTGTTGAACGGCATCGTGCATTTGCCGCTCATCATGCCGCCGGTCGTCACTGGCTATCTGCTGCTGATCACCTTCGGACGTCGCGGTGCCATCGGTGCACTTCTCGACCAGTGGTTCGGGCTGGTCTTCTCCTTCCGCTGGACGGGGGCTGCGTTGGCCGCCGCCGTCATGGGCTTTCCGCTGCTGGTGCGCTCCATCCGCCTGTCGCTGGATGCCGTCGATCGCAAGCTTGAATCGGCAGCCTCGACGCTTGGTGCGCCGCCGGTGTGGGTGTTCCTGACTGTCACGCTGCCGCTGATCCTGCCGGGCATCGCTGCCGGTACGGTGCTGTCCTTTGCCAAGGCGATGGGCGAGTTCGGCGCAACCATTACCTTCGTCTCCAACATTCCCGGTGAAACCCAGACATTGGCCTCGGCCATCTACACCTATACCCAGGTGCCGGGCGGTGATCTCCAGGCCATGCGCCTGACGCTGATTTCCATTGCCGTTTCGCTAGCGGCGCTGGTGGCATCCGAGGTTCTGTCGCGGCGGCTGGCCGCAAGGATGGGGAGCGCCTGATGCTGACTATCGATATCGAGCACAATCAGGGAAGTTTTGATCTTGTGGCCGATTTTTCGGTCGGGCAGGGGCTGACCGTCTTCTTTGGCCCGTCCGGTTCCGGCAAGACCACGCTCATCAATCTCGTTGCCGGTCTGGTGCGTCCGACGAAGGGACGAATCGTTTTCAATGACCAGGTCTGGAGCGATGGTGCGACCGGCCACTTCGTGCCGCCCCATCGCCGTCGTATCGGCTACGTCTTTCAGGAGGGAAGGCTCTTCCCGCACCTGACCGTGCGCCAGAACCTGCTTTACGGTACGCGTTTCGTACCCGCTGCAGAGCGGACCGAAAGCCTTGACCGCGTGGCGGATCTGCTCGGCATTTCCCGCCTGCTGACACGGCGTCCTTCCGGCCTGTCGGGCGGCGAGAAGCAGCGCGTGGCGCTCGGTCGGGCGCTGATGTCGAACCCGCGCCTTCTCCTCATGGACGAGCCGCTGTCGGCGCTGGATGTCGAACTCAAGGCGGCGATCCTGCCCGACATCGAGCGCATCCGCGACGAGGTCGGCATTCCGATCCTCTATGTCAGCCACTCGCTGGAAGAGGTTGCCCGCCTTGCGACACGCGTGATCGCGCTTTTTCGCGGGCGCGCCACCGCAATTGGTGCGCCGGACGAGGTGCTCGACATTCTGGCCCCGGGCGCAGGCGTCCAGCCGGGCAATTTCCTGCATGCGACGGTTACCGACCAGAGCGCCGAGGATGGCATTACCCTTGCCGAAAGCGCGGCCGGGCCGCTCTTTCTCCGAAAGACAGATGTGGCGGTCGGCACCCGAATCCGCGTCTTCGTGCCGGTCAGCGAAATCGTCGTTGCGACCAGCCTGCCGGAAGGCATTTCCACGCTCAACCGACTCCACGGCGTCGTTATCGGTCTGCGCGAGGAAGGGAACTCTGTCATGGTCTCGGTCGATTGCGGCGGCGAGCAGATGATCTGCGAGGTCACGCGCCGGTCCGCCAAGAGCCTCGGCCTCGCCACCGGTTCCCCCGTGCATCTGCTGTTCAAGACCGTATCGCTCGCCTCCGAAGCCATTTTCCGGCAGGCGGTGCGGTAAAATAGGGCAGCCGGTGGTGAGAGACGGGCCTCGATAAGGGGGCGTTTTGCGGGGGGGGCTATTGGGGGACCGCAGAGCACCACTCTCTGTTTCCCGATGAGCTAATCCTCGTGCGCATCCTTCGCGCCACTGCCTGCGGGCTGAAAGTCCGGTGCGCTCATGTCCTCAAGCCATGAGAGATCGTCGGTGAGAAGCGTGCGGCTCTCAGCCTCCATCTTTCGGCAACGGCTGAGCAATGTTTCTCCGAACGGCGTCAATCCTGCGCCGCCGCCGCTTTTGCCGCCGTGGCGGGTGAAGATCGATGGTTCCTTGAACATGCGGTTGATTTCGTCGGCGAGCAGCCATGCCCGGCGGTATGACATGCCCATGGTCGCGCCCGCTGCCCGGATCGAGCCGTGCTCGGCGATGCCGGCAAGCAGCGACACCTTGCCGGGACCGAGGCGAACCCCGTTCGGCAGGTCGAGCCTGAGTGTCAGCTTGATCTTGTCTCCGCTCATTGCGTCGAAACCATCTTGCCTGGGTTCATGATGCCGGCTGGATCGAAAGCCAGCTTGATACGCTTCATCAGTTCCGTTTCGATAACCGGACGGCTTGCCGCCAGTTCGTCGCGCTTCAACTGGCCGACGCCGTGCTCGGCCGAAATCGAGCCGCCATGCGCATGAACGACGGCATGCACGATGGCGTTCATCTCCCGCCAGCGGGCAATGAACGCAGCCTTGTCGGCGCCGATCGGCTGGCTGATGTTGTAATGAATGTTTCCGTCGCCGAGATGGCCGAACGAAACGATGCGGGCCTCGGGCATGCGGGCCATCACCGCCGCATTCGCATCCGCGAGGAAACGCGGCACGCTGGAAACGGGCACGGAGACGTCGTGCTTGATCGAGCCGCCCTCCGGCTTCTGTGCATCGGACATGCTTTCCCTCAAGCGCCAGAAGGCCTCCTGCTGGGCGAGTGAGGAGGCGATGACCGCGTCCTTCACCAGTCCGGTGTCGTGGGTTTCTTCCAGCAGACTGGCGATCATCCTTTCCGCGGTTTCGGCGGAATCCGAGGTTGAGATATCGATCAGCGCATACCATGGGTGGGCCGAGGGCAGAGGATCGCGAACGCCGGCGATGTGCTTCGTGGTGAAGTCGATGCCGATGCGCGGCATGATCTCGAAACCGGTAAGAGCGCTGCCGCAGAGCGTCGAGGCGCGTTCGAACAGCGCGAGTGCATCCCCAGGCGAAGCAAGGCCGACAAAGGCAACCTGATGGCCGCGCGGGCGGGGAAAGAGCTTCAGGACCGCGCCGGTGATGATGCCGAGCGTGCCTTCCGCGCCGATGAACAGGTCGCGCAGGTCGTAGCCGCTATTGTCCTTTTTCAGCCGTCGCAACCCGTCCCAGATCTCGCCGGTCGGCAGAACCACCTCCAGCCCGAGGCAAAGCTGCCGGACATTTCCATAGGCCAGCACGGCGGTTCCGCCGGCATTGGTGGAGAGATTGCCGCCGATGCGGCAGGAGCCTTCCGAGCCGAGCGAGAGCGGAAACAGACGGTTGTGCTCGGCTGCTGCCTTCTGGATGTCGGCGAGGATGGCCCCGCCATCGGCCACGATCACATCGCCGGAAATGTCGATCTCGCGGATACGGTTCATGCGCTCAAGCGAGAGCACGACGTCCGACAGGCCGTCGCGCGGCACCTGGCCGCCCACATGGCCCGTGCGTCCGCCGGCCGGCACGATGGGCGTGCCCGTCCGGCTGGCGAGCGCCATGATGGCGGAAACCTCTTGCGTCGATCCGGGTTTCAGCACCAGCGGCGAGGAGCCGTGATAGAGCCCCCGGCTTTCCACGAGATAGGGTGCGATGTCCGATGCGGCGGTCAGCGCGTTGGCCTCGCCCACGATCGCCACGAAGGCCTTCAAGGTTTCGGACAGGGGGGCGCTGCTCACATTGTTCTCCTATGCGCTGCGGGGAGCCGCGGCGCGTTTCAGTCGGTCGTTGATCGCTTCGCCAAGCCCCTGCATGGGGATCGGCATGACCGCGATGCCGGAAGGGCGGGCCTGGTCGGCCTGCTTGAGATAGCCGAAGAGGTTCGCCGCCGCCTCTGCCAGATCGCCGTGCCGGCTGAGGTTCAGCACGATGGATGCGTCCTTCTCGCCCGCGATCTCAGCATCGCCAAAGCGGATCAACGCCTCGCCCGGGGCAATGGACTGCGCGTCGAGCCGCACATGGGCGTTCGGGGCGTAATGCGAGGCGAGCATGCCGGGTGCTTCGATTGCAGCCGTGCCGGCGGGTTTCAGGCGTTCGACAGCAAGCCCGGTCGCCTCTTCTATGTCCTCGGCGGCAATTCCGCCCGGACGCAGCATCCGTATCCGGCCGTCCTCCACCTTGACGATGGTGGATTCGACGCCGACAGGGCAGGGGCCGCCATCCACGATGAGGTCGATGCGCCCGCCGAGATCGGCCTCCACATGCTCCGCCGTGGTCGGGCTGATCTTGCCGGAGGAATTGGCGCTGGGAGCGGCCAGCGGCCTGTCGAAGGCGCGGATCAGGTCGCCGGCAAATCCCTTGGGCACCCGGATGCCCACGGTGTCGAGCCCGGCGGTCGCAAGCGGGTGGATGGAACTTCCGGCCTTGAGCGGAACGACGAGCGTCAGCGGCCCCGGCCAGAAACGGGCTGCAAGCGCACGGGAAATGGGATCGAAGTCGGCGTAGCGTTCCGCCATGGCGAGATCCGCCATGTGGCAGATCAGCGGATTGAAGCGCGGCCGGCCCTTGGTTTCATAGATGCTGGTGATCGCCACCGGGTCGGTCGCGTCGGCCGCCAGCCCGTAAACGGTCTCGGTCGGCAGCGCTACGGGTCGCGCCTTTGACAGGATCTCGATGGCCGCATCGATTACGCCTTGCCTATCGCTGTCGATCGGTATCACCCGAGCCATGTATCAACGCCTTCTCGTCATGTGTTCCGCCGTCAATAGCGCGTCTTGGCGGGTGGGAGCAAACGTTGATTTCATAGGCGTCTACAGGGGTTTTCCACAGTTCTCGGCAGGCGTCGGGACACCGTCGGAGCGTATCCGTAAAACTTTATCTACCGACGTAACCGAAAGAAAGAAATGTTGCGCCTATAGTCCGCCCGTTCCAGCCTTTCGCCTTCACCCGCCGGAAAAAAGAACCATGCAGCAAGTCAAGAATCCCGCCTCAAGCATCGCTCTTCGTGTCGCAACCGCCATGCATCAGATGGGAATCGACGGCCTGCCCAGAAATTACGAACTGGTCTACGAAGCGTATGCGGGTGGTAATCCGGAACTGGTTCGCGATTTCATCGCGCTCGGCAAGGTGAAGACACAGGAAGCGCTCGATGCGCTCGGCCGCAAATACCTTCCGCACCATCACGAGGACGGCCTTCTGGCTCGCCAGAACGGCCAGGTTCGCGCCGAGATGAGCAACTTCATCTCCCTGCTAAACGAGGAAAAGGTCTCTCTCAGCGATTATGGTCGCTTGATCGGCGATGCCTCCAAGGTCATCCAGACGGTCGCGGAGGACGATCACCCGGAACTCGGTCAATCGATCAAGGCGCTAAAGGTCGCGACCGAAAAGCGCGCCAGCCAGAACAGCAATGTCGTCAGGGCAGTTGTCGACAAGACGGTAGCCCTTGCCGACATGCAGCGTGAGGCAGACGAGGCCGAAGCCACCAAGTTCGTCGATCCGCTGACCGGGCTTTCCAGCCGTCGCGCCTTCAACAAGGCTGTCGCCAAGGTTTACACCAATCCCGAAATGCCAGTGCTGTGCGGCATTGCCATTGGCGAAATCGATGATTTCGCCCGTCTTTCCGAGCAGATGGGCCCGGCCGTCGCGGAACGTTTCCTGAAGCAGGTGGCAAAGGTCATGCAGGCTGTGGCAGGCGGAGGCGATATCGCCTGTCGCTTCGATGGTGGTCGTTTCGGCATGCTGCTCTATACATCCGCGCAGGACGAGGTGAGCCGTATCGTCGATCTGATACGCTCCAAGCTGAAGGCGACGGCGGTCGTCAATTCCGGCAATGGCCGTGCGCTTGGCCAGGTGCTGATGTCCTTCGGCATCTGCCTGTCGGAACAGGCCCCCAACGCCTTCGATTTGACCAATTTCGCGGAAAAAGCGCTTGCATCCTCGCGCGCCGCCGGTGGCAACACGGTCACCATCTACGGCGCGAACGACTACGTGCCGAAGGACTGGCTGATCTACAAGAAGTCCCCCGTCGGTCGCTTCTGAGGCTCGCCTGGAATGACTTTAGAGTCTGGCGATGATCTTGCGCAGTTGCGCATCGCGCGCGCCGAGCATCAGCACATTCTTCAGCGCTTCCTTCGGATCGTGGGTGCGAAACAATAGCCCGTTCTCGCGGATCGAGCGGTCGATCGCCATGGATTTGCTCGACTGGTCCGGCTGGATTGCGACGGCGAAATACATGCGCGAATAGTTCGTCCGGATCTGTTCGAAGAACTGGTCGCCTTCGCCCAGTTCGGCGAAGAAATTAGCTATGTAGAAGGCCCATTTCACATCGGCGTATTTCGCGAAGTTCGTCCGCGCCGCCGTGACATGGCAGTAGCCGAGATGTGGCCTGTTATCGAGTGTCTTGTGAAAGATCAGCTTCGGGAACTGGATCGATCGGTGAAATCCGTTGATCCGGCTGTGAGTGGTCTCGCCGGCGGTTTCGAGCCGCCGACCCGTTCTTTCGGCAACCTCTTCATGGGTGAGGTAGCGTTTCTCTTCCGGCAGCCAGTCTTCCCGGCGGCGCAGAATACGTCCCGTGCGCAGGAACTCCGTGTGCACGGCCCGCGTCGATGGTGTCAGCGGCGCGGAAGGCTTCTTCGGGGCGGCGTAGTATCTCAGCTTCTGCATGGCGAGGCTCGATCGGGAGTGGCAACCGGGATGATTCTAGAACGAGAGTGATTAACGACAATTTGTCGCAATTATCGGCGCTTACGGTTTCGCGAGGCTTGCCATGCGCGAGGTGCGTCGAATGTCGCGTATTTTTCCTTGTCATTTTGCGCCATGGACTGCCCGGGTTTCCGGAGGTGAATTTCTTAACTGCATGAAAAAATGAAATATTCCTGGAAATGTCACGCAAGCCTGACATCTGCGTTCATGTCGCAAACATTTGATGCCGTGTCGTTTCGCAATGCAGCGAAACCTAAGTAATTGTGATTAGATAATTTCAAGCTCAAGGTGCCGCCCTGCTAGGGAGGGCGGGAAATTGGGAAGCCGGTCAAAATCCGGCGCTGCCCCCGCAACGGTGGTGGAGAAAAGCGTAAGGGCAAAAAGCCACTGGGAAGTCTTCCTGGGAAGGCGCTCCACGCAGTCCGGTCACCCGGACGTCTCCAGAGCCCGGAAACCAGCCTCGAGAGAGAAAAGATTGAAGGTCGCGGCGGGCGGCCCGAGACAGGTTCGGTCGGTCTTTTCCCAGGGGCCGGTCCCGTGCATGTACTCGTCCCTCGCCATTGCCGTAACGAAACGAGGACGACGATGGATTTGCAGGGCACGGTATTGCGCCAATTGAAGAACCGCCGCGAAGGCTTCAGCCTCGAGCAGCCGTTCTATATCGACCAGGATTACTTCAAGCTCGACATGGAGACCATCTGGTATCGCGACTGGCTGTTCATCGGCCATGACTGCGAGATCCCGAAGGCGGGCAATTACTTCACCGTCCAGATCGGGGATTACCCTGTTGTCGTCGTACGCGGCAAGGACGGCGTGATCCGCGCGTTCCACAACACCTGCCGGCATCGCGGCCACCGCGTCTGCACCAAGGAAAGCGGCGCTTCCGCCAAGCTCGTCTGTCCCTATCACCAGTGGACCTATGACCTCGACGGTTCGCTGGTCTTCGCTCGGCAGATGGGCGAGGATTTCGACAAGGCGCAGTTCGGCATGAAGCATGTCGCCTGCGAAAGCGTCGGCGGCTATATCTTCGTCTGCCTCGCCCAGGAGCCGTCCGATTTTGCTCCGGTTCGCGCGACCATCGAGCCCTACATGAAGCCCCATCGCCTTTGGGAAGCCAAGGTAGCCCACAAGAACACCATCATCGAGAAGGGCAACTGGAAGCTCGTCTGGGAAAACAACCGCGAGTGCTACCACTGTGCCGGCAACCACCCGGAACTCTGCCGTACCTACCCGGAAGCTCCGACGGCAACCGGCGTTCAGGGCGCCAAGGACGATCCGTTCATCTCCGAGCACTGGGCCCGTTGCGAAGCTGCCGGCCTTCCGAGCGAGTTCAAGATGGACCCGACCGGCCAGTTCCGCGTTGCCCGAATGCCGCTGATCCAGGATGCCGAGAGCTACACCATGGACGGCAAGCGCGCCATCAAGCGTCCGCTGTCGGACGACGTTCCGATTTCCCACATCGGCACCATGCTGCTGTTCCACTACCCGACGACCTGGAACCACATGCTGGGCGACCATGCGATCTCCTTCCGCGTCCTGCCGATTTCGGCCGAGGAAACCGCGGTCACCACCACCTGGCTTGTCCACAAGGATGCCGTCGAGGGCGTCGACTACAACGTCGAGGACCTGACGCACGTTTGGAACATGACCAATGATCAGGACCGCGCCATCGTCGAAGAAAACGCCTTCGGCATCCGTTCCCCGGCTTATGAGCCGGGTCCGTATTCGGCCGACCACGAAGGCGGCGTCATGCAGTTCGTCGAATGGTACTCGAACTTCATGATCAACCGTCTGCAGGGCGACAAGGCCCGCCTGTCCGCGGTCGCCTGAGATGACAGTTGCCGTGACCTATCGTCATGTCGATGAGATGCGTCCCTGGTCCGACAGGGAGCATCGCCTCGAATGTGTGGCCGTGACGCCCGAGGCGCCGGATGTGATGACCTTCACATTCCGGCCCGACCGGTCCGGCCACTGGTTCCGCTATCTGCCCGGTCAGTTCGTCACGCTGGAGATCCCGGCGTCGCCAGAACCGGTCATGCGGACCTACACGCTGTCGTCGAGCCCCTCGCGCCCCTACACGGTCGCCGTGACCGTGAAGGCGCAGAAGGATTCGATCGGCACCCGCTGGATGTTCGACAACCTGAAGCCCGGAATGAAGTTGAAGGCGATCGGTCCGCTCGGCGATTTCTCCTACGCCAAGCACCCCGGCAGGAAGTACCTCTTCATTTCGGCCGGTTCCGGCGTTACTCCGATGGTGTCGATGACCCGTGACATGGGCGATCGTGCGCCCGACAGCGACATCGTGTTCCTGAACTGCGCCCGTTCGCCGGATGACATCATCTTCCGCTGGGAGCTGGAAGCCAAGGCGCGCGAGATGCCGAACCTGACGCTCGGCTTCATCGTCGAGCAGATTGCCCGTGGTCAGCTCTGGTCGGGTCTCAAGGGACGGATAGACAAGGCGAAGATCGCGCTTCTCGCTCCCGACTTCCTTGAGCGCACCGTGTTCTGCTGCGGCCCCGAACCATTCATGGCGACAGTTCGCGAAGCCTTGTCGGGCGCTGGCTTCGACATGAAGAACTACCACGAGGAAGCCTTCCAGCCGGTTGCCCCGGAACTGCCGGTGGTGGTTGCCGACCACTCCGATGGCGCCGTTGCAACCAAGGTCGCCTTCACCATGTCCGGCAAGGAAGGTCTTTGCGAGCCCGGTCATACGGTCCTGCAGGCCGCGCGTGCAGCGGGTGTGCGCATTGGCGCTGCCTGCGAGTCTGGTCTTTGTGGCACCTGCAAGGTGATGAAACTCTCCGGCGAGGTGGAGATGAACCACAACGGCGGCATCCTCGATGACGAGATCGACGAGGGCTACATTCTCGCCTGCTGCTCGCGTCCGAAGGGTGATCTGGAAATAGAAGCCTGAGACAGCGGTCCCGCTTGGCGCATGACCATCCTCATCAAAGGCGGCGGAGCAATCCGCCGCTTTTCTTAGTGCCCCCCGAGCAGGCAGCGGAACAATGATCCGTGTGCTGCGTTTCCCGTTCGCTAAAGCGAAGTTCGGGGCTGGTCTTCAATCAATAGTGATGTGTCGCAAGTTCCCTACAGCTTTATGATGTTAATAATGGGTTCAGGATGGACCGGATAGCGTACTGTCACGTCTTGTCGACCCCGTGATTGTTTTCGCCCGTCGTGCAAGACACGCCTTGTACATCCTGACAAAGCAGGGAATGGAGAACCGATATGACAAACATGATGAAGCGCTGGGCTGCTGTTGCCTTGGCTTCCGCTGTCGTCCTGACGAGCTTCGTGCCGTCGCAGGCGATGCCGGTGACTGCGCCCGTCACCGCAACGTCCGATGTGACGGCGGTCGATTATTATCGCCGTCCGCCTCCGGGATATTATCACGGCCACCGTGGCTATCGCGATTACCGCCCGGGCTACCGTCGTCATAATGACGGCTGGTGGTATCCGCTCGCAGCCTTCGGCGCAGGCGCCATTATCGGCGGAGCCATCGCTGCGCCGCCGGCTGCGCCCCGCCGTGCCACGGGCATCAACCCACGGCACTATGAGTGGTGCTATGCCCGTTATCGTTCCTATGATTCCTACAGCAACACCTTCCAGCCGAACTACGGCCCACGCCGTCAGTGCCTGTCTCCCTACTATTGATTGCAGGCACTTCGTTTGAGTTGACAATGCCCGGCCGCTGGTCGGGCATTTCGTTTTTGAGGGGATGCCCGTTTCAAAGGATGCCGGCGCGCCTGAGGATCAGCCATGCAGCAAGGATCGAGACGGCGATGAAGCCGACGGCCCAGAGCGTGCCGCCGATGCCCTCGGCAAACGGCAGTGACGAGGTGTTCATCCCGAAGAAGCCGGTGACCAGCGACGGAGGTAGCAGGAAGGCCGTCATTAGCGACAGGATGTAGAGGTGACGGTTGGTTTCCGAGGAAAGCTTGGAATCGATTTCTTCGTGCAGCAATCTTGCCCTCTCCTGTAGCGCGTAGACGTCGTTGTCGGCGGCCTCCAGACGGTTCACCAACCTTTCCGCCACATCCTCGAAGCCCGGTGGCAATTCATCGTCGTCCGTTGCCGCTGCCCGGCGCATCAGCGCCAGCACGGTGCGCAGGTGCCGGTGCAGCCGCACGACGACGCGCCGCACTGGCGCGAGCCGCCGGCGCTCGTCACGAAGTTCGCTATCATAGACGAAATCCTCGATGGCGTTCAGCTCATCGGTCAGTTCCAGCACCACTGACATGATGCCTCGCTGGAACTCCACCACCAGCGCTTCGAAGATCTGGATCGGCTGACGAAACTTCGCCGCGTTCTTTTCGATTGCTGCCCGCACGGGATCGATCGATCTGACAGGTTGCAGTCGCGTCGTGATGATGAAGCCGCTGGACAGCGCGAAATGCAGCCAGCCGATATCGCGGGTGGTGGCGTCGAACTCCCGCTGGAAATCGACCAGGGTGCCGTAGAATGCCTGTTCGTCCACGGTCAGCGCCGCGTGTGTTTCGTGGGTGGTCAGTGCAGCCCGCGCCGGCTCGCTCAGGCCGGGAAAGTTCTCGAGAAAGGCGGTGCAGCGCGCATCGGCGAGATTGAGATGCAGCCAGACGAAACTGCCTTCATCGATCCTGATGTCGGTGGGGTCGGTTTCGGGCGAAAAGCGGGTAGCTCGACCGGAAGACGCATTGATCACATAGCCCCAGACGAGGCCGGGAATTTTCGTGGCGAGGGGATGCATCGATCTGCTCCGGAAACGGCCCGCCAGCGCTTCTATGCCTGCATTGTGACAGTTCGATTACAGCCCTTGCTTCACAGCAGCGACAACAACACGGAGCAGATGCAGATAAGCAGGAAGCTTGCGGGAACCGAGAAGCGAATGTTGTCGCGGATGGCTTCCACCAGATGCGGATATCGTCTCCGGCCGGGAAAACTGGCGTCGGTCAAAAGCATCGAGATCAGCAATACCACCACCAGATAGAAATAGCCGAGCGAGACCATGAAGGCGACGGGCGAGTTCATCGAGATGGCCCCTGGAAAGCTCGATTCGTAGGTGAAGCCGAGAGCCGCAAGCGCCAGCAAGGCGGAATAGGTCATCGAGGCCTCGTCTCCCGACAATCGTGCCGGTGCCCACAGCAGGAACAGTGACACCGATAGAACCGCAGCGAAAGGCACGAAGATCGGCAGCACGTAATGCTGCCATTTACGCTGTATCTCCGTCGATGCCTTGATCCGCACGAAGGGCTTGGCATTCCATCCGTAGAAACGCTCCATCACGAATTGCAGCGATCGGGCCGTCCAGCTGTTGGCTGAAAGCTCGGATGCGACCGATGCAAGTTCCCGGTCGATATCGTTCATCACGAAGATGACCTCGTCGGCCGAGTGTCGCGGCGTGACCAGCGAGAGTGTCAGGATCTGTCGGTCAAATGGAAACGTCGTCATGTCGACTTCAACCCGGAAATCGGCATCGATCCGCCGGATACGGGTCACCGTGCCGTCCGCCCGCATCGTCAAGGCGACGGAGCCGGATCTGGGCTCGCCGATGCGGTTTTCAATCTCTGTCGCCGGCGTCCATATGCTGGCGAGCTTCGCTTCGGCCTCGGCACCGACATAGTCGAAACGGGCAAAGCCGGTGGTCTTGGGATCGAAAGCCTGGGTCGGATCCTTCCAGCGTTCGGTGGTCTCGATCGTCATCGAGGCTTCGCCCGAGGTCTCGTTGAACCTGGAAATGTCCAGCACCCTCATTGAGGAATGGACGGCGAGCGGCAGATGAATGCCCTTGGGCAGGCGAGGGGTCTCATCCGCCATCGCCGTTCCCGCCAAGGCGAAAGCGAGCCAGCTGGCAGTGGCGAGGATCAGGCGCAGAAGGATCGGCTTCACGGGGCATCTCCGTGATGGGCTTTGCTATCCGCGCCCATATTGCCAGCTGACAGCCTGTCGATGGCGTCCCTGAGCCGCCGGAGATCGCCATGACCGCTGCTTTCGGATGAAACGCCTTCGATCTTCCCCGATGCGAGCGTTTCCGCATGGTCGACGAGATCGGCAAGTGGACGGATCAAAACTGCCCGCAGGACTACGGTGACGATCGAGAAGACGAAGATGCCTCCGACGGCGGCAATGATCGCTGCCATCGCGATTGACCGCAGAAAACCGCTTTCGATCGTGGAGAAATCGCGAACAATGAAGATTGTCCCGATCATCCGGCCGGAATAGTCCAGAAGCGGCTGCGCGAAAGTCCCGTATCTGTGGTCGTCAAGCTCCACCATGGCGGATGTCGGCTCGCGGGAAAGACCGATGGCGCGGCGGTCGTAGAGCTTCTGGAAAAGCGCGGTGTCGGTTGCCGATTCGATGGCAAGTCCGGCGCCTTCGGCCTTCACGGTGCTGTCCTTCGGGGTGATGCCGGTCATCGCCGGGCTGAGGAACAGGGCGTAATCGGCGCCCGATGCAGACTTGGCGATTTCCAGCAGTGCTTTGAGGTCGACGCCGACTTCCACCGTGCCGACCAGTGTTTCGCCCTCCAGCATCGGGGCGACCGCGCGCAGGCTGAGACCGGCAAGCCCGACCTCCAGCCCCTTCTGAAGGATATGGCTGCGGTTGGCGGCAAGGATCATCGGGCGGATTGTCGAAAGATCCTGCCCGAAATTCTTCGGATCCTGCACGCGCAGGAAGCTCTTGATGTCGCTCGTGTGGAAATGCAGCATGTTGACGCCGGCTTCGCTGGCCAGCGCGTCATAGGTGGGTTTCAGAAGCGAGGTCAGTCCGTCCCGGTCCCCTTGCTTCATCAGATTGAGGACGAGCGGGTCCTTCGCGATCCGGTCGGCATGGGTTGCCGAAAGGCTGGCCGATTGCGCCATCGACGAGGTGAGCAGCAGGGCGGTTGCCTGCATTTCGTCGGCCTTGGCGGCTTCAAGCTGCTGGCGAGTGCCATCGACCACGATGTAGCCCCCCAGTCCGAGAATGATGGTGAGCAGGATCGCGGTCACGAGTGAGAGAGATCGGTCGAGGGTCATAGATGGCATCCGGGATCGCAGTAATCCCAATGAGGTACGGCAATCCGGGCGGCGCTGTATCGCCCAAGTTTGGGTGGATCGGCTTGCCGCTGAACGCCTTCCGGCTGGCAGGAGGAGAGGTGTTCGAAGAGGGAGCTTCAGCAAAAGATTTGACGTTTACGTAAAAATAAACTAGCCAAAAGACCAGTTGCGGGATCCTTTCCGGGGGTGGAGAAAGGGTCCGATGGGGCAACGGCAAAGCAGGAGGCTGTCCATGTACAAGGCACCGGTTGAGGAAATCGCTTTCACGCTGAAACACGTGGCGGGCATGGCCGATGCGCTGGAAGAGGGGCAGTTGGGTGATCTCAGCGACGATCTGGTGGAGGCCATCCTTGAAGAGGCCGGCCGCTTCGCCAGCGATGAAGTCGCGCCGCTTGCCGAAATCGGCGACAGGCAGGGCGCGCGTCTCGTGGACGGCAAGGTCGAGGTGCCGGATGGCTGGGCGGATCTCTATCGTCACTGGGCAGAGGGCGGCTGGAATTCGCTCGTCGCTTCGACCGCTTATGGTGGGCAGGGCCTGCCGCACATGCTGAACGTCGCGGCACTCGAAATGTGGAATTCTGGCTCCATGGCCTTCGCGCTCGGTCCGACGCTGACCATGGGTGCCGTCGAGGCCCTGACGGCTCACGGCAGCGCCGAACTCAAGGAAAAATACCTGCACAAGATGGTCTCCGGCGAATGGACCGGCACCATGAACCTGACCGAACCCCATGCCGGTTCGGACCTCGGCGTGATGAAGACCCGCGCCGAGCGCCGTGACGACGGCACCTATCGCATTTTCGGCCAGAAGATCTTCATCACCTGGGGCGAGCACGAAATCACCCGCAACATCGTCCATCTGGTTCTGGCCCGCCTGCCGGATGCGCCAGCCGGCACGCGGGGCATCTCGCTCTTCCTCGTGCCGAAATTTCTCGTTAATGACGATGGTTCGTTGGGGGCCCGCAACGATCTCCATTGCCATTCGCTGGAACACAAGCTCGGCATCCATGGCTCGCCCACCTGCACCATGATCTATGGCGATGGCCGCTACGGCGATGAAGCCGGAGCGATCGGCTACCTGATCGGCGAGGAGAACAAGGGCCTCGCCTGCATGTTCACCATGATGAACAATGCCCGTCTGGCTGTCGGCATGCAGGGCGTGGCGATTTGCGAGGCCGCCACCCAGAAGGCGGTGGCTTTCGCGAAGGAACGCACGCAGGGCAAGGCCCCGGGTTGGTCGGGTTCAGGCCAGACCGGGGGAATGAGCCCGATCATCGAGCATCCCGATGTCGCTCGCATGCTGGTGACGATGAAGGCGCTGACCCAGGGCGCGCGCGCCATCTGCTACACCTGCGCCCACGCAACCGACATGGCCCATCACGCGCGGGCGGACCGCGCCGCCCACTGGCAGGAGCGCGCGGCGCTACTCACCCCGATTGCCAAGTCCTTCGCCACCGATGCCGGCGTCGATGTCGCATCGCTCGGTATTCAGGTTCATGGCGGCATGGGCTTCATCGAGGAAACGGGTGCAGCCCGTTACCTGCGTGATGCCCGCATCGCCCCGATCTATGAAGGCACCAACGGTATTCAGGCAATCGACCTCGTCACCCGCAAACTGCCGCTGTCGAACGGCGACCACGTCAGGGGCTTCATCACCGAACTCAGGGAAATCGTCTCCTCCGTTCGTGGCTTGAACCGGGACGATTTCGGCACCACGGCCGACCGTCTGGAGGCGAGCCTTGCTGATCTCGATGAGGCGACCGAATGGCTGCTCGTCCGGATCGCCGAGGGCAACACCGCCGCAGCACTTGCGGGCGCCACCCCTTACCAGCGGCTGTTCGGCCTGGCGCTGACGGGTGCCTATCTCGCCAAGGGCGCGCTCGCCGACGCTGAAACCGGCGGTTTTGAACGTGTTGCGCTTTGCCGCTTTGCCGCCGAAAACCTGATTGCCGAAACGGCCGCGCTGAAGGATCGCGTGATCAACGGTGAAGCGAGCCTGACGGCCGCTCGTGCACTTCTCGGCTAGTACCCGTCTCCAGCCCTTCCCTACAAAAGGGGCAGGGGCTTGGCCTCCGTCACCGTTTTGATCCGGTTGGGGCGCAGGACGGTTCCTAAGGCTCTCCCCCACCTGCGGGAGAGAGGACCGGCAGGCCGGAGCGGGAGTTTTCGTTTGAATCAGCCTCCCTTAATCGGGAATGCAACGCCAACTGGGAAAGATTTTATGACTGACCATATCCTGATCGAACGCCCCGAGGCCTATCCCGGTGTTCTGGTGATCCGCTTCAACCGCCCGGAAAAGAAGAACGCCATCACCAGGGCGATGTACCAGAAGATGACCGCCGGTCTTCTCGAAGGCGAGACGGATCCGGCGATCCGGACCATTGCGCTGCTGGGAACGGAAGGCTGTTTCTCCGCCGGTAACGACATGGCCGACTTCCTCGCCTATGCCATGGCCGGAACCGTCGATCAGCCGGCGGCCTTCGAGGTGCTGAAGGCGATCTGGAGCGTGTCGAAGCCGGTTGTCTCGGGCGTTGATGGTCTTGCCATCGGCATCGGCACGACCATCAACATGCATTGCGACATGACGATTGCCTCCGAACGCAGCCTGTTCAAGACCCCGTTCGTCGATCTCGCTCTGGTGCCGGAAGCCGGCTCCAGCCTGCTTGCGCCTCGCATGATGGGGCAGCAGCGGGCGTTTGCCCTGCTCGCCGCAGGTGAAGGCTTCTCCGCCGCCGAGGCGAAAGATGCCGGCCTGATCTGGAAGATCGTTGCCCCCGAAGCCGTCGAGCCAGAGACCTTGAAGCTTGCAGCCTCGCTGGCCGCCAAGCCGCCGGAAGCCATGCGCATCACCCGCGACCTGCTGCGCGGCGACCGTGGCGCACTGCTCGCCCGCATGGAAGAGGAACTCACCTATTTCATAGAACGCCTGAAGAGCGCCGAGGCCATGGCCTCTTTCCAGAGCTTCATGAAGGGGCGCTGATAAATCCCAGACAGATGACGTGAGAATACAGGGGACAAGGCGAGACCATAATCTCGCCTCTTGGTGTTTCTTTAATCACTGGCGGTCTCTTATCGCCGGAGGAAAAACGGAGGAGCCGAACGGTGAAGATTTCAGCTGGAAGCCTCGCCCTCGCATTGATCGTGACCGCCACCGCCATGCTGGAGCCGCTGACGGCGGCCGTGGCTTTTGCCCAGAGCGGCGGCACCATCGTCAACAGCCAGTCCAACCGGCCGAAGCCGCAGCCCGGTGTGCGTCCGCAACGCTATTATTGCGCGGTCGATCCGCCGGCCAGCGCCAAGATCAGCGGACAGTTCACTTGCCCGGCCGAGCCCGGTCGCGTTGGCGGCCGTTGCCGCTGCGCCAACGTCACAGGCTCGGGTACGCTCTACACCTATTGAGCGAAGGTTCAGCTCCTGCTGAGCGTTGCCACGACTTCGACATGCGGCGACCACAGGAACTGGTCGATCGGCGTCACGCTGTCGATGCGGTAACCGCCGGCTGTCAGCAGCGCGAGATCGCGGGCAAGCGAGAGCGGATTGCAGCTCACGGCCACGATCTTCTTGACGGTGGAGCGCGCGAGTTCCTTGCACTGCGCCTCGGCGCCGGCGCGCGGCGGGTCGAAGACCACGGCGTCGAAGGTCTTGAGTTCGGCGGTCATCAGCGGCCGGCGGAAAAGATCGCGCTTCTCGACCTTGACGGGCTTCAGCCCCTGCGTGTTGCGTGCGGCGAAGTCGAGCGCCTTCAGCGCCTTTTCCTCGCTCTCAACCGCGAGCACCTGCCCGGTGCGGGCGAGCCTGAGCGCAAACGTGCCGACGCCGGCGAAGAGATCGGCGACGCGCTTGGCCTTGCCGACATGCTGAAGCGTCAGCTGCGCCATGGCTTCCTCGGCGGCGATGGTGGCCTGGGTGAAGGCGCCGGGCGGCGGAAAAACGGCGACGCCGGAAAAATCGAGAACCGGTTTCTGCTGTTCGATCACGACTTCGCTATTAAACGAGACGCGGGCTATGCCGCGCATCGCAAGCACCGTTTCCGTGATGGCGCGGCGTTCCTTGTCGGCGAGCGTCTTGATGCCATCCAGCGCGATATCGAGACCGGAAAGCGTTTCGATCACCGTCATCCGGAAGGGCTCGGCATTGGTCGTGGCGGCCCAACCGATCTTCTTCAGTGCATCGAGCCTCGACAGGATGCCTGCCGAGGCGATGGGACATTCCTCGATGGCGACGATGTGGTGGCTTTCCGCCTGGTTGAAGCCGATCAGCAGTTCCTTCTCGGTTCGCCGTGCTGCAAACACCACACGCCGACGCTGGCCCGGATCGGCTTCGATGATCTCGTTAACCGGCACGTCGATGCCTTTGGACTTCAGCGCTGAGACGACGAGCGACCGTTTGAAGGCATTGTAGGCGGGTTTGGCCATATGCTGCAGCGAACAGCCACCGCAGCTTCCTCCGACACCGTCAGGGCCAAAATGGCGACACGCGGGTGCGATGCGTTCGCTTGATGTCTCGGTATAGGAGATGATCGTGCCCTGGTTCTTGATGCGGGCGATGGCGAGCTTTTCACCGGGCAGCGAGAAGGGAACGTAAATTGGTCCGGCTGCGCCATGGGCGATGCCGTCTCCCTGCGCGCCGAGGCTGTCGATGGTGACGGTTTCCGTACTCATTCCTCGTCCTCCGGCTTGCGGCCCGCCAGCAGGAACTCCTCGTTGCCGTCGCCGCCCGCAATGGGCGAGGGGATGAGACCGAGGCTTTCCCAGCCCATGTCTTCGACAAGCCAGCGCTCCAGTTCGGCGGCGACGAGAGGTGCGCTTTCCGGCTCTTTGAGGAGGCCAGCCTTGCTGATCGCATCGCGGCCCGCCTCGAACTGCGGTTTGACCAGCAGCAGGCAGTGGCTGCCCGGTTCGGCCAGATCGAGAGCGGGTGCGAGCGCCAGCTTCAGCGAGATGAACGATACGTCCGATACGATGAAGTCGATGGGTCGGTCGTCGATGTCCTCGGGCTCGAGGTAGCGGGCGTTCAGACCCTCTATATTGGTCACGCGCTCGTCGCTCGCCAGCCGCGGATGAAACTGCCCATGGCCGACATCGATCGATGTCACATGGCCCGCGCCGCGCTTCAGCAGGACCTCGGTGAAGCCGCCGGTCGAGGCCCCGACATCGAGACATTCGCGTCCCTCAGGGTCGAGCTTGAAATGGTCGAGACCCGCGACGAGCTTCAGTGCGGCACGCGACACGTAGTCCTGTGCCGGATCGTCGATCGAGAATTCATGATCGGCCGAAAACACAAGGCTCGGCTTGGTGACGACCTTGCCGTCGATCTTCACCGTGCCGCGCTGGATCGCGTCGCGGGCGCGCGAGCGGCTGGCGAAGAGGTCGAGGGCGACCAGAAGCTGGTCGAGGCGCTGGGGTTCGGGCTTTGATGACATCGCCTGTCAATGGCGACATGCACGCCGGAGCGCAAGTGCTTTGTTGGGATTCGCCCGCGCAGCGCGCCTGCAAGGGAGATAAAGTCGGTTGAGACGGTTTGCTGGAACAATCTCCGCCCGCTCGGAAGCATCAACTTTCGTATAGTAGGTATTGGAAATTTAGAGAATTTTTATTCATGTCGGATAGATACACCGATGGCGCGCAGTCGCCAGGATGCACCGCGATGGATGCGGCGAAGAAGTGCAAGCGGACGCCATGACGTCGAGACCGCGGCGAAGGTATTCACCCCGCCGGCAACGGCCGGACCCAGGATAGGCACCGCATGTCGCGCCCGAACATAAAGACCTCCCTCATTGCAATTTTTGTCGCGATCGCACTTATCACCAGTGCTTTCGCCTGGCTGACGATCCGTTCGTTTGAAGCCATCGACAAGGCTTCAACAGACGTTTCCGAAAACTGGCTGCCCAGCGTCAAGGCGGCCAAGGAATTGGAAACCGCGATTTTCGACCTTCGTCTCGGCTATCTCAACCATGTGACTGCGCGTACGCCGGAAGCTATCGCCGAAGCCGACAAGATGGTTGCAGGTCGGCTGGCGCGGTTTGAAAGCGCGCTCAAGCAATACGAGCCGCTCGTTTCTTCTAAGGAAGAAGGTGACCTGTTGAACCGGATCAGGGATGGCGTGAACGCTTACAACAAGCGCGGCGCGGATTTGCTGGACCTTTCCCGCAGCAACCGCAATGACGAGGCGCTGGCCGTGTTGGACGACATGCGCAAGATGATGCAGCCCATTCTGGGGCTCCTCGAAGGTTTGGTGCAGATCAATGTCGATGGCGCTGCAAAGTCCGTCGCAATCTCCAAGAGCACCTATCATTCGGCTGTCATATCGACCTATGTCACGGTCGCCATCGTTTTTGCGATTGTTATAGTAGCAGCGATTTTCGCCATGGTCGGCATTGCCGCGCCCATCCAGAAGATCACCGAATCCATGCGCCGGCTGGCCGGTGGCGACACGGCGTCGCCGGTACCATTCTCCACGCGCACCGACGAAATTGGCGCCATGGCCGGTGCTGTCCAGATCTTCCGCGAAGCCGCTATCGAAAACATCCGCCTGTCGCAAGAGGCCGAGGAACAGCGCCGCTCGAACGAGGAACAGCGTGTCGTTCTTCAGCGTCGTGCCGAGGAAGAAGCTCGCCGCAAGCTGCTCGAAGCCACCAGTGCCCTTGCGGTCGGCATGAAGAGCCTTGCAGGCGGTGACCTTACCTTCCAGATCACCGAACAGGTTTCCGAGGATTTCGAGGGCCTCAAGGCGGACTTCAACTCGGCAGTGAAACAGCTTGGTGAAACACTGGCCGCCGTCGCCGGTGCGACCCGCACCATTGATAACGGTACCCGCGAGATTTCGGCCGGTGCCGAGGATCTGTCGCGCCGTACCGAACAGCAGGCTGCCTCGCTTGAGGAAACGGCTGCCGCGCTCGACCAGATCACCGTCAACGTCTCCAACTCCAGCCGGCGGGCCGAAGAGGCCCGTGAAGTCGCGACCAAGGCAACGGCTAGCGCCACCCATTCCGGTGCTGTGGTCTCTCAAGCGGTAAGTGCCATGAGCCGGATCGAGGACTCATCGAGCCAGATTTCCAACATCATCAGCGTGATTGACGAAATCGCCTTCCAGACCAACCTGCTGGCCCTCAATGCCGGCGTCGAGGCAGCGCGCGCCGGTGAAGCGGGCAAGGGCTTTGCCGTCGTGGCACAGGAGGTCCGCGAACTCGCCCAGCGTTCGGCCCAGGCCGCGAAGGAGATCAAGGGTCTCATTCAGAACTCTGCCGGCGAGGTGCAGAACGGTGTCAAGCTGGTTCGCGAGACCGGCGTCGCGCTGAAGTCGATCGAGGAGCTCATCCTCATCATCAACGATCACATGAGCGCCATCGCCACCTCGGCACGGGAACAGTCGAACGGTCTGAGCGAGGTTAATACCGCCGTCAACCAGATGGACCAGGTGACCCAGCAGAACGCTGCGATGGTCGAGGAATCGAATGCCGCAAGCGCAAGCCTCGCCATGGAAAGCGCGCGCCTGAGCGATCTGATAGCCCGCTTCAGGCTGGCTGGCAGCCGTCAGGCTCCGGCCGAGGCATCTCCGGCGATCCGCAGCGCGCCGAAGTCGGCCCCGGCACCGGTCGCCCGCCGCTCGATGCCCGTGGTTCAGGGTAACACAGCCCTCAAGGCTGACGAGTGGACGGAATTCTGAGCGCGCTCGAACACGATTGAATAGAGCGAAACCCTCCGGTTCATGGCTGGAGGGTTTTTCGTTGAAAGGAAGCGAGTGCCTGTGACCTTCCACGATTGACCTTCACGTCTTTGCCCCGCTAACTCGGCGTATCGCGATGCGTGTCGCCGGATGGCTCAAAAGGGAGAGAGATGATGAAGCAGGCTCTGTTGGCCGCTATTGGTGTTCTGGGGGCAATGCCTGTGCTTGCCAATGACACCATGGCCGAAGTGAAAACCGGCGGTCTGGTCTATGTGCAGACCACTGAAGTCGAGATGACGTCGGAAGAGCTTTTCATTTCGTCTGAACGCGTCGAGGTCAACTACGTCTTCCACAACGGCACCGACAAGGACATTGTATCCTATGTCGCCTTTCCCATGCCGGACATCACCGCCGGGCCGGATGTCAACATATCTCTGCCGGACTTGGAAAAGGATAATTTCCTCGGCTTTTCCGTCACCCAGGACGGGCAGCCGATTACGCCGCAACTCCAGCAGCGCGTTTATGCCACAGGTATTGATATGACGGATGTGGTGACCGCGCAGGGCGTACCTCTCCAGCCTTTCAGTGACGCGACCGCCCCCGCTCTCGAAAAACTACCGGAAGACGTGCTGGCCGACTGGATGTCGCGCGGCCTCGTCTATGACGATGCCTATGATACCGGCAATGGCTGGGAACATCACCCGGCGCCGCTCTGGACCCTGAAATCCGCCTACTGGTGGAAGACGACCTTTCCCGCCGGCAAGGATGTGAAAGTTCATCATTCCTACACGCCAAGCGTCGGCGGCACGGTCGCCATGACCTTCATAGAGAATGGTCAACCGACCGAATACGCTTATGAGACATACAAGACGCGTTACTGTCTCGATGACGATTTCATGCGCACGGCGGCAAAGCTGGAAAAGGCCAGCCAGGACGGGAAAGGACCATACTACACGGAAAACTGGATCTCCTATGTCCTGACGACAGGGGCCAACTGGGGTGGCCCGATCAAGAACTTCAAGCTGACCATCGACAAGGGCAAGCCGAACAACTTCGTCAGTTTCTGCGGCGAGGGTGTGAAGAAGACCGGCCCGACCACCTTCGAAATGAAGGCCGAGGATTTCTATCCGGAAAGGGATCTCGATATCCTGCTGCTGGTAGCTTCCGAATGAGCCTAAGTGAAAGCACTTCTCTCTCTCCGGGGAAGGGCGCAATTTGTCTATAGTTCATAACCAAAAAATAAGGGCAATCGGTCTATATTCGGTCGATTGCCTGTAAGGCCGCACATTTGGGTGCATCCATGATGGATCGCGCTGCGGCCTCGTCGGGGGTATCCATGGCCCGCTTTCGGAGCGGTTCATCGGTATTCCCGATCGAAAGCGCAATCATGCCCGATGCGGCGGTAGAGTTCGGTTCAATGCAACTGTTCTCGTTGATCGCCAGGCGAAAGAGACTGATTGCATGTCCCTGAAGAACCTTTCACTCAACAAGAAGCTGATCCTGACTTTCCTCGGCATCATGGCCAGTTGCTTCATCGCGACCGCCATTGTCTTCGTCGAGGCCTATCGCGCTAAGCTTGCCGCGCAGGAACAGGGCAAGTCCGAACACGTCCTCGCACTCTCCGACATGGCACTGGAAACCATGCTGGAGCAGGCGGTTAACCTGCGTGGCTACCTGCTGTTTCGCAGCGAAAGCACCTATGCCGACGTATTTGCCAATCGTGAGAAGATGCTGACCTATATCGCGGAAGCGAGGAAGGCGGCTGCCGACATGCCGTCGATCGTCGCATCGCTGGATTCGATGAAGTCCGCAGCCGACATCTTCCACAAGGAGCTTTCGGAGCCGCAGCTCGCCGCTCGCAAGGATACGGACAAGCAGATTTCCGAGATCGTCGAGATCGGCCGCAACGCTTCCAAGGGTCAGCTCGATGCCTTCCGCGCTGAAGCCGCGAAGATCAAGACCCAGATCAGCGAGGTATCCGTCCGCAACCATCAGGCTCTGGAAAGCGCCCACTTCAACCTGGAGCTCGCGCTGGTCGTCGGTGGCGGCATCGCGGGCGTCGTCGCCGTATTCCTCATCTGGCAGCTTTCCCGCGCCATCGTCGTACCGATCGTCGGCATGACCGCCGCCATGACGCGCCTAGCAGATGGCGAGCACAACGTCGATGTTCCGGCCCTCGACCGGGGTGACGAAGTGGGCAAGATGGCGAAAGCCGTCGTCGTCTTCAAGGACGCTGCCATCGAGAAGCTGCGCCTGTCGGGAGAAACGGAAGCCATGCGTGCCCAGGCCGAAGAGGAGCGTCGCCGCGCCGAGGCCGAGAAGGCTCGCGAGGCCGAAGAGATCGGCTTCGCCATGGACCAGCTCGCCACCGGCCTCACGGCGCTTGCGGACGGAAACGTCGCCTATCGCATCAATTCGACTTTCGCCGCCCGTCTCGATGCTCTCCGGCTGAACTTCAATGCCTCGCTGGACAAGCTCCAGGCCGCACTTCGTTCCGTTGGCGACAACGCCGCCGCGATCAATGCCGGTGCATCGGAAATCCGCGCCTCGGCTGACGACCTCGCCAAGCGCACCGAACAGCAGGCGGCTTCCGTCGAGGAAACCGCGGCCGCTCTCGAACAGGTCGTCACCACGGTCAAGGATACGGCTCGCCGCGCCGAGGATGTCGGCGCTCTCGTTGCCCGCACCCGTGCCGGCGCCGAGCGCTCCGGTCAGGTTGTCGGCAATGCTGTTGCTGCCATGACCGAGATCGAGAAGTCTTCCGGCGAGATCGGCAAGATCATCAGCGTAATCGAGGACATCGCCTTCCAGACCAACCTCCTGGCGCTGAACGCCGGCGTCGAGGCAGCCCGCGCCGGCGAGGCTGGCAAGGGTTTCGCGGTCGTCGCCCAGGAAGTGCGCGAGCTCGCCCAGCGTTCGGCGAACGCAGCAAAGGAAATCAAGTCGCTGATCTCGACCTCTTCCGCACAGGTCGGTAACGGCGTGGCGCTGGTCGATGAAACGGGAACCGAGCTTGAAAAGATCGTGCAGGCGGTTCTGGAAATCAGCGACCATGTGTCGGCGATCGTTACCGCAAGCCGCGAACAGTCAACCGGCCTGCAGGAGATCAACACCGCCGTCAACTCGATGGACCAGGGCACTCAGCAGAACGCCGCCATGGTGGAACAACAGACGGCAGCCAGCCATTCGCTGGCGACCGAAGCGGCCTCGCTCAATGCCCTGCTGGCGCAGTTCCAACTCGGCTCCGAGCGTCAGGCTTCCGCTCCGAGCGTGGCCGGTCGAGATGCGAAACCCGCGGCGTCTCCCGCGCGCGCTCTCGCAGGTCGCATCTCCAGCGCATTTGGTGGAGGGGCGGCGACGGCAGCCAAGCAGGAATGGTCGGAATTCTGATCCTGTACATTAAGTCACAACAAAAAAGCCCGGCGAATTGCCGGGCTTTTTTGTTACAGGCTATCGGCGGCAGCGCGAGCGGCCACCTTGCTATGTGGACCTCAGCGCCAGTTCCAGCTGCTGCTGTTGCGCGTGGGCTGGGTAGCGCTGGCGAGGAAATAGCCGATCAGGCCGCCGAGAATGCCGACGGTTACCAGCGCGGTCGAGGTGGCGGCTGGATGTTCCCGCACGACCGATGCAACGGTGCCGGCCTCGTCCTTGGCGTAAGCCGCGACGTCCTGGGCCTTGCGCGAGGCGCCGTTCAATGCCGTGGCGGCGCGGCCGCGCACTTCTCCCGACACCCGGTCCCCTTCCTCGGCCAGCAGATCCTTGAAATGCATGACCTGTGCCTGCAGGCTGCGCAACTCGTTCATGATGTCGCTGTTGTTGGTCGAAGCCATCGTCTCTTCCTTTCGGTCTCGTTGAAACTTCTCGACGGGGAGAACGCGAAAGGGGCGGGAATGTTCCTGATATCGGTCCGGTGTTCTCCCCAAAAAAGTTAGGCAAGCTCGATGATCTCGGGCTATCGCTAGCAATCGGCGAATGAAGCAGGACCTGGCTGCGTCGGGGAACACGGTACGCGGGGGACACGAGGCATTCGCTTCCGAATCTTTCCTCTCAGCAGGTATCAACCGATGAAGACCATCCTTGCCGCTGCCATCCTGGCTTTCTCACTCTCAGGCGCAGCCCAGGCTGCGACGCTTGAATTCCCAAGCGACGAGCCGATCGCATCCATAACCATTCCCGACAACTGGGGTCCGTCCGAAACGGAATCCGGCATCGAGGCGACCTCCGATGACGGCGCGATCTATCTCTCCATCGACGTCGCCGAAAGCGACACGACGGACAAGGTGATCGATGATGTCTTCGCCTTTCTGGAAGATAACGGCGTGAAGATCGATCCCGCGACGCAAAAGCAGTCCGAGGACAAGTTCAACGGCATGGAAATGACCAATTTCGACTGGAGCGGCACCGACAAGGACGGTGATGTCAGCATTGGCGTGTCACTGGTCTCGCCGAAGCGTGGCAAGCTCCTCGTCGTCACCTATTGGGGAACCAAGGGTGAGCAGGAAAAGCATAGCAAAGTTCTGTTGGACATCATCTCCTCGCTCAAGCCCGCCGGCTGAGCGGAAGGCTTTCCAGCCAGTACATGAAAAGCAAAACACCCGGCACGTTTCCGTGCCGGGTGTTCCGACAAGCCGGTGAAACGGCGGCGAGGATTACTTCGCTGCGGCTTCGTAGAGTTCGAGAACGTAGTCCCAGTTGATCAGGCTGTCGACGAAGGCTTCGAGATACTTCGGACGAGCGTTGCGGTAGTCGATGTAGTAGGAGTGTTCCCACACGTCGACGCCGAGGATCGGGGAGGCGCCGTGAACCAGCGGGTTTTCGCCGTTCGGGGTCTTGGAGATAGCGAGCTTGCCGTCCTTGACGGAAAGCCATGCCCAGCCGGAGCCGAACTGCGTGGTGCCGGCTGCAATGAAATCAGCCTTGAACTTGTCGTAACCGCCGAGGTCGCTGTCGATAGCGCCCTGCAGCTTGCCCGGAAGCTTGTTGCCGCCGCCGTCCTTCTTCATCCACTTCCAGAAGTGGACGTGGTTGTAGTGCTGGGCAGCGTTGTTGAAGAGGCCCTGGTTGGTGCCGAAGGACTTCTTGACGACTTCTTCCAGCGACAGGTCGGCCAAGCCGGCTTCGGCAGCAAGCTTGTTGCCGTTGTCGACATAAGCCTTGTGATGCTTGTCGTGGTGATATTCCAGCGTTTCGGCCGACATGAACGGCGCAAGCGAGTCGTAGGCGTAGGGAAGTTCGGGCAATTCAAAAGCCATGGTAAAATCTCCTTTTGGCAACAGATTGCGAATTCGGCGGGTGACCGGAACATAGGAGCGGAACCTTCGGGAGGCAACCTGCCAAAGGTCAAAATTGTTCCATTCCGGAGAAAGAATTCACTGCCGGCGACCCTCTTCACGCAGCATTCATTTCAGTCCGTTAAAAACAGTCGAAACAAAACCTTGAGGAGCTTTCGATGCGCCGCAGCCTATCTGCTTCACTGGCCTTTTTTGCGCTTACCGTTCCGGCACTCGCTTCGTCCGATGGCGCATGGGAAGAGTTCGCCGCCGATGTGAAGAAGAAGTGCATCGAGGCTGCAGAGCCGATGATCGAGAAGGCCGCGATTGCGGTCGATCCCTTCGGCTCGGAACGCTTCGGTCTGGCGGTCCTCAGCGGCAAGGCCAAGGGTGGCGACGCCACGGTCAGCTATATCTGCGTCTACGATAAGCAAGCCCAGACCGTCGAACTCGGCAGCGAGCTGACGGCGGACACCATTTCCGTCACCATTCCCAAGAACTGAGCTGTATGCAGGCTCGGGCGATCAGCTGAAATAACGATCCGGATCCGGCAGGCCCGCAAGGCTGAAGCCGAATTCGGCACGGGCGATCTTGCATTCCTCGTCGCCCGGCATGCAGGTGCGACAGACATGCGGGCGCACCATGTAGACCGAACAGCCGACATGTTTGCCGACTTCACCGGTCAGTGCCGCGCAGCGTCCGTTCTCGAACTTCATGCCGCTTTCGTCCTTCGCGATCATCGCCTCGGGAATGGCGGCGATTTCCTCGTCGCTTTCCAGCGAGAAGCGCGGCCATTCCGCCGAATAGGCGCAGCACGCGCCGCAGGACTGACAGTCGAAGATTTCGGGAGGCGAGGTTTCGAGCATCGCTCAGCCCTTCCTTGCCGCTGGACGACGCGCGAGGCCGAAGGCGAATATGCCGGCGAAGACCAGCATGGTGATGCCGATGGAAAGCGGTCCGGCATCCAGTGACACGCTATCCATGATGACGCCCATCGCACCAGAACCGGCAGCACTGCCGATCGCATAGGCAAGACCATAGGCGGCAGCGCCCGAAACCAGCAGGCCGCCGCGGAAGCGGTCGCCGAGCAGGGTCAGCGCGCAGGTATAGAGCGAAAAGCTTGCCGCCCCGAGCACGGAGACGGTGACCAGCAGCGCGATTTCGGATGTCAGGAGGGGCAAGGCCATGAAGCTTGCGCCGCAGGTGACGGCAGACCCGACGGTGATGATCCCGCGCGGAATGCGGTCCAGCAGGTAGCCAACCAACGGCTGCGCAAGCGCCGTCGGCAGCGCCACCATGGTCACGACGAAGGCGGCGAAGTTCTCGGAATAGCCGCGCTCGACGAAGTAGAGCGGAATGGTCGAGATCGCCGCGATGTCGGAAAAGCCGAAGGCGACGACCATCAGCACCAGAATGGGCGCAAGCCGCACGAACTGGATCAGTCCGCCAGCCGACGATCGCTCCGGCCTTGTCCGGGCGAAACGTCCGAGCATTACCGATGCGAAGGCCACGAAGGCGATGTAGACGGCAACCAGCGCGAAGGCGAAGCCGTCTTCCGTGCCGACGAAGGGAATGGCAAGCGGCCCTGCGGCAAAGCCCGCGCACATGCTGGCGCCGTATATGCCGGAAACCCGGCCGCGCAGCCGGTCGGGACAGGCGGTGTTCAGCCATGCCTCGCTGATGGTGAAGATGATGCTGGTGGAGACCCCGAGCAGAAAACGGGCGACGAACCACACCCAGACCGCGTCGAACATCGCGAATGCGGTCAGCGACACGGACGCACCAATAAGGCCGGCGACGATCAGCCGGTCGCCTCTCAGCATCGTGGTCAGCCGTCCGATCAGCAGGGTCGAGGTGGCAAGGCCCGCCGCGAAGACGGAAGCGTTAAGGCCGGCAAGGCTCGACGAAACGCCACGGCTTTCCAGCACCAGCGCGATCAGCGGATAGGTCAGACCCTGTCCGACGGAAAACGCCGTGACGCCCAGGATCACCACGGCAATCGCCGCCCAGTCGGGCGCGAAGTCTTCGGCAATGGCGGACATCTGCATCACGGCCTCCCTTGGGGCGCAGGTGGGGGCGCAGGTTTGGGCTGCGTTCTTACGATTTCTTGTCTGGATTGGGCTCCGGTCTACCGGGGCGCGGGGCGGAAGTCCAGCGGGAGCAACGCTGCCCCGATTTCAGGGCGACGAAACCGTTGCGATCTTGCCGCCGTTACTCGCCGCTCTTTCGGGTGCAGACATAGTCTTTCCGGATGCAGGCGATCGATGGCGTCGAGCAGACCGGCTGACCGTCCGTGACCTTGCAGATGCTGCACTGGTCGGTGAATTCGGCGCAGGCCGGTTCCGCCTTGAGGAAGGCTTCCATGTTGCGCTGAACCTGCGCCGCGTCCTCGGCGGCTACCGATTTGTGTACGCGGTATAGGCTTTGCTTGAAAGAGACTACGGGTTCAATTTATAAAGTTATCGATGCCAGGCAAAGTAAGACGACCGCGTATGATCGGGTCGCAATTTTATCAAAAAACGAAATTCAGGGAATGCTGTATAGTTATAAAGATGAGAAATAAATATATTTTTTTCGAAAAAAATCCTAAAATGAAAATAGATGATCGCATAATGCTTGCGGTGATGACTTTTTCATTTTTTTATGATGTAATTTTTAAGGTATTGCTTTATTTAGATATAATTGAAGTTAATAAAAATTATGTTTGTTTTAGTAATGCGATAATATTTATTATTATGGTATTATACACAATTTTAATATTAATTATGTCGATAAATAGAAACGTGTATAATTTAGATGATTTTCCAAGATTAATAAACATATTATTTGTGATTTTTATTTGTTTATCGATTATTTTTTTATATTTTCCGAAACTTGAAAATGGCAAATTTGAAGATTTTGTGTATGGACGATATGATTTTGATATTTACTATTCGATAGAATATCTGCTTTTGATTGTTTGTATGTTTGGATTTTTGCATTACAATATTCTGTTGTTGAGGGTTCTGATTGGAATCGCTCATCACAAGATTACGGGTGCTTAGCTGCTGTAGCTCGTGAAAGGCACCATCGTGCTTCAAGCCCCATAGATTGCCGGGACAAGGCGGTGTCAGCCGCACTTTGCTGATCGTGAAGATGATGTTGGTAGAAGCCACGAGCAGCAAACGCGCGACGACCCAAGTCGCATCGCGTCTGCACTACTCCCCGCTCTTGCGGGTGCAGACATAGTCTTTCCGGATGCAGGCGATCGATGGCGTCGAGCAGACCGGCTGACCGTCCGTGACCTTGCAGATGCTGCACTCGTCGGTGAATTCGGCGCAGGCCGGTTCAGCCTTGAGGAAGGCTTCCATGTTGCGCTGGATCTGCACCGCGTCCTCGGCGGCAGCAGGGCCGACGGCGAAGGCCGAGGCCAGCGCCAAGAAACTGGCGGCGATGGAAGAACGCATGCCGGCCTCCCTCTGTTCGCCGGAAATGTTATCCGGCCGCGTTGACGCCAACGCCGCTCTGGCCGAGCGCGGCAAAGACGGTTTTCAGGATGCCCGTATGGTCGAGACCGGCCTTGGCATACATGGTCTCGGGCTTTGCCTGATCCATCCAGATATCCGGCAGAACCAGCGGCCGCACCTTGAGGCCGCTGTCGAGCAGGCCTTCGGTCGCGAGATAGTGCAGGACCTGCGAGCCGAAACCGCCGACCGCACCTTCCTCGACCGTGACCAGCACGGCGTGATGGCGGGCAAGCTGGCGGATCAGGTCGTGATCGAGCGGCTTGGCGAAACGGGCATCGGCAACCGTGGTGGAAAGCCCTGCTGCCTCCAGATCTTCGGCCGCCAGCATGCAATCGGCAAGGCGGGTGCCGAAGGAGAGGAGCGCCACCTTGCTGCCCTGACGGATCACACGGCCCTTGCCGATTTCCAGGATTTCGCCGCGTTCGGGAAGCTGTACGCCGACGCCTTCGCCGCGCGGATAGCGGAAGGAGATCGGGCCGTCGTCATAAGCAACGGCCGTGCGCACCATGTGCTTCAGTTCCGCCTCGTCGGCAGCCGCCATCACCACGAAGCCGGGCAGGCTGGCGAGGAAGCCGGTATCGAATGAACCGGCATGGGTCGGACCATCGGCGCCGACGAAACCGGCGCGGTCGATCGGGAAGCGGACCGGCAGGCCCTGGATCGCAACGTCATGGACCACCTGGTCGTAGCCGCGCTGAAGGAAGGTGGAATAAAGCGCGCAGAAAGGCTTGTAGCCTTCCGTCGCAAGTCCTGCAGCGAAGGTGACGGCATGCTGCTCGGCGATACCGACGTCGAAGGTCCGTTTGGGGAAGACCTCCTGCAGCTTGTCGAGGCCGGTGCCGGAGGGCATGGCGGCGGTGATGCCGACGATCTTGTCGTCAAGGCGGGCTTCCTGCACCAGCGTTTCGCCGAAGACCGAGGTATAGCTCGGTGCATTCGGTTTTGCCTTCGCCTGAGCGCCGGTGATGACGTCGAACCGGTTGACGCCGTGATACTTGTCGGCGGCGGCTTCGGCCGGGGCATAGCCCTTGCCCTTCTGCGTCACGACATGGATCAGCACGGGGCCAAGCGCGTTGTCGCGCACATTGCGCAGAACCGGGAGCAGGTGCTCGAAGGAGTGGCCGTCGATCGGGCCGATGTGATAGAAGCCGAGTTCCTCGAACATCGTGCCGCCGGTGACATAGCCGCGGGCATGACCGACCGCGCGGGTGATCGCCCGGTCGACGTTCTTGCCAAGATAGGCGGTGAGTTTCTTTCCGATTTCGCGAAAGCCCATATAGGTCCGGCCGGAGGCAAGGCGGGCCAGATAGGCGCTCATCGCGCCGGTCGGCGGGGCAATCGACATATCGTTGTCGTTGAGGATGACGATTAGCCGCGCATCGAGCGCGCCGGCATTGTTCAGTGCCTCATAGGCCATGCCGGCCGACATCGCACCGTCGCCGATGACGGCGATCACCTTGCGGTCGGTGCCGGCAAGATCGGAGGCGACCGCCATGCCGAGGCCGGCCGAGATCGAGGTCGAGGAATGGGCCGCGCCGAAGGGGTCGTATTCGCTCTCGGCGCGCTTGGTGAAGCCGGAAAGCCCGTCTTCCTGGCGCAGCGTGCGGATGCGGTCGCGACGGCCGGTCAGGATCTTGTGCGGATAACACTGGTGGCCAACGTCGAAGATCAGGCGATCGTCAGGCGTTTCGAAGACTTTGTGAATGGCGATGGTGAGTTCAACCACACCGAGACCTGCGCCCAGATGGCCGCCGGTCTTCGACACTGCGTCGATCATTTCCTTGCGGAGTTCAGCTGCGAGCTGCGGCAGGTCGCGGTCGTCAAGACCTCTCAGGTCTGCGGGAAGCTTGACCTTGTCCAGCAAGGGAGTCTCGGGAAGGGGTGTCACTGGCGCGTAACTCTTGAGCTTGTCTTCATTTTCGGCGTGTCGTCCGCCTTTACAGGATTTAGCCGGACGACAAAAGCGCGATGCCTCACAAACGAGGCCGAAGGGCTTATATAGCCGTCAAAAGCCTTCGGGCAAAGGAATAAACTCTTCCTCGTCGCCGGGAACGATATCGAAGCGTCCGCTTCGCCATTCTTCCTTCGCCTGTTCGATGCGTTCCTTGGAGGAGGAAACGAAATTCCACCAGATGTGGCGCTTCGAATTGAGTGCTGCTCCTCCGAACAGCATGATGTGACAGCCCGCAGCGCCGGCGCGAAGCGTAATTGCGTCACCCGGACGGAAAACCAGCAACTGGTCGGCGGCGAAGACATCGCCCGCAATCTCCACTTCGCCTGATAGCACATAGGCTGCCCGTTCCTCGTGGCTGGCGTCGAAGGGGAAGCTGCCGCCGGGAACGAGTGTCACATCGACATAAAGCGTGTCGGAATAGGATTTGACCGGCGATGTCAGCCCGCCGATGCTGCCGATCACCACGCGGCCGCTCGCTCCGGCGGCATCGAAGGTCGGCATGGCGTTCTTTTCGGTGTGGGCAAATGCGGGGTCGATCTCTTCCTTGTCGTCGGGCAGGGCCAGCCATGTTTGCAGGCCGGAAATCGAAAAGGGATTGCCGCGCAGCTTTTCCGGCGTGCGCTCGGAATGCACGATGCCGCGGCCGGCGGTCATCAGGTTGATGTCACCGGGCTGTATCACCAGTTCGGTGCCGAGGCTGTCGCGATGCTTGATCTCGCCGTCGAAAAGATAGGTGACGGTGGAAAGCCCGATATGCGGATGCGGACGCACATCCATCGCCTCGCCGGCCTTCAGGAGGGCAGGGCCCATCCGGTCGAAGAAGATGAAGGGACCAACCAGACGGCGGCGTGCCGAAGGCAGCGCCCGCCTCACCGAGAAGCCGCCGAGATCGCTGGTGCGCGGAATGATCAGGTGCTCGATGGCGTCACAGGCGAATGCATCGCCGGGAACGGGATCATTTCCGGGAAAGAACGACATGGGTCTTGGCCTCCATATTTGCGTCGGTCGCTAATGTAGGGTTGAATTCCTGCAAAGGACAGTGCGGTTATGCCTGATAAGGCGGCGTATATTTCTCCGCCGGGCCGGACCTCAGATGCGGGCCACGAATTCCCGGCGCACCTCGTCGGCGATGCGGATGCCGAAGAAGATCATGAAGGCGCCGGAGATGCGGTTGAGCACGGTCGTGACGCGGGCATACTGCCGGCGGCTGAACGGCGTCGAGAAGGCGAGTGCCACGAAGCTGTACCACAGGAAGGCCTGCAGGCCGATCACGCCGAGAACTGTGCCGTAGAACCAACCGGGCGCTCCGGCCGGAAGCACAACGCTGAATACGCTGGTCCAGAACACGGCCGATTTTGGATTGCTGAGCGTGGTCACAGCACCGGCAAGAAAGGGTGAGCGATAGACGGGCCTGCCGGTGTTTTCCAGACCGCCGCCGCGCGAACGCAGCATCTTCACGCCGACATAGATGAGATAGGCCGCACCCGCGAGGCGGACGATACGGTAAAGCTCGCCGGCCTGCATCAGCAGCATGCTGATGCCCGCAAGGCTGAGCGAAAGCCAGACGAGGGAAGCACAGGTGACGCCGAATGCGGCAACCAGCCCTGCTCGGCGGGAAACGCTGGCCGAGCAATAGCTGACCACCACCGTATTCGGCCCCGGCAGCATGGCCATCAGAATGTGGATGGCCATGAGATGCAGGAGCGTGGCGATGGGGTCCATATGCGGTTGGCCTGTGCCTTGGTGGGGTGAGGGTTATTCCCGGTCGAGCGGCTCGGTGCCCTGAACCTTGCCGGCGCGGTCGAGGCGGATCTTCTCGATCCGGTTTTCGGCGGCGTTGAGCAGGGCCTCGCAGTGCTTCTTCAGAAGTTCGCCGCGCTCATAGATCGTAATTGACTCGTCCAGCGCCACGTCGCCGCGTTCGAGCCGCGCGACGATGCTTTCGAGTTCGGCAACCGCCTTCTCGAAGGAATAGCCGGAGATATCGGCGGGAACGGCGCTTTCGGACATACTCAACCCTTCATCAGTCTCATGATATGCAGGCCCGCCGATTCGGCGAGACCTTCGAGATCATAGCCGCCTTCGAGAACGCTGACGACCCGGTTATGGGCGAAACGGTCGGCGACTTCCATCAACCGTCCCGTCGCCCAGTCGAAATCTTCGCCCACGAGGTTGATCTGCGCAAGCGGATCGCGGTGATGGGCGTCGAAGCCGGCCGAAATCAGGATCAGGTCGGGCGAAAAGTCGTGCAGCGCCGGCAGCACGCGGCTCTTGAAGGCCTCGCGGAAATGCTCCGAGCCGACATTGGGTGACAGCGGCGCATTCACCACGTTGTTCCTGATGCCGGTTTCGTCCTTCTTTCCCGTGCCGGGATAGAGCGGCATCTGATGGGTGGAGCAGAAGAGGACCGACGGATCGTCCCAGAAAATGTCCTGCGTGCCGTTACCGTGATGCACGTCCCAGTCGACGATGGCGACGCGCTCCACGCCATGCTTCTGCTGCGCATGCCGGGCGGCAATCGCCACCGTGTTGAAGAGACAAAAGCCCATGGCCTTCGCCTTCTCGGCATGGTGGCCCGGCGGGCGCGAGGCGACAAATGCATTGTCATGATCGCCGCCCATCACATCGTCGACGGCGGCCATCGCTCCGCCGATGGCGGTCAGCGCCGCCTTCAGGCTTTGCGGCGAGGCATAGGTGTCGTTCTCGATGCGGTTGATGCGGTCCTCTTCCTCGGGGATCTGCCGCATGATCGAGAAGAGGTATTCCTCCGGATGGACGAGCGTTACCGCATCCTCGTTGGCAATGGGCGCTTCCTTTCGGGCGAGCCCGGAAAAATTGGGATGCTCAAGCGCGATGTTGAGCGAACGCAGCCGGTCCGCCCGCTCGGGATGTCCGGGCGGCGTGTGATGCTCGAGGAAAACGGCATGTTCGTAGAGGCGTGTGGTCATCGATACAGGTCCTTCGGCCTGCGGCGAACATAGTGCAGCGCACGGTCATGATCCACCGTTGGTGCCATTTTTCCCCGAGACTTCGGAATGAACCGGAAAAGCCTTGCCCTTGTTATGACGGGCTGAATGGTCTTAGATGGCCTAAATTGGTTGGGAAACAGAGGCTTGGGTGTGATGGACGATATCGAGCGGGTGGAGGTTTCCGGATTTCGCGTACCCTTCCGCGACATCGACATGTATGGCCGCATGCACAACGCCGCCTATATCGTCCACGCGGAAGCGGCCCTTGCCCATTTCTGGCGCTACCGGCCTCCGCTGGAGGATGAGCCGCATTTCATCGCAAGCAAGATCGAGTGTCGTTTCCACCAGCCGCTAAGGCTCGACGACGAGGCGCGACTGACGGTGCATATCGACAAGATCGGCGGCAAATCCATCGGCTTCAGCGTGACCGTGGAAGCGGGAAACCGGCTCGCGGCCGAGATCGAAATGCTCTGGATCGCAACCGCCCCCGATACGGGCGAGCCGGTGCCGCTGCCGGAAGATATCCGCGACTGGCTCTACACCTACCTGCCGTGAAGCGCGCGGCGGCTTGGGCTGAAATCTCACCAGGCTTTTCGGAGGGCTACAGGAGGCCAGGCCTCAGGCGAGCATGATGCAATTATCGCGCCCGTCATTTCTGTGCTTGTTACAGGCATCCAGCCGGCGAGTGTCCACGAGCCGAAAAGACTCCAGGATTTATGGAGTGGCTGGAGTCTCCCGCGCGATAGACATCGCGCTGCTGGATGCCGTAACAAGTCCGGCATGACGGAGAAGATAGCTTGCGCCATGCTCAAACCGGGCTTGAGTGCAGTCCGAGACGGCCGCTGCCAGCGAGCGACCGCTCTCCCACCGCATCCAGTCGATCCCGATCAGCGACGCAGGCTGCCCAGAATCCCGCGCACGAGCGCACGGCCGACGGAAGTGGCGACAGAACGGGCCGCACTCTTCATGGCGGCCTCGATAACCGTTTCGCGCTGATAGCCGGAAGAGCGGCGCGTGCCGTTGCTGCCGTTCTTCGAGGTCGAACGCGGGGCTTCATCCTGGCTGTCATTGCCGAAGCCCGGCAGCGTCCAGCGGCCGGCGGCGCTGTCGTTGCTCCCGCTCTGGTTCGCCTGTTCCTCTGCCGCACGCTTGGCGGCTTCCGCTTCCGCTGCCTTGCGGGCGCGTTCCGTCAGGATCTCGTAGGCGGATTCCCGGTCGATATCCTTGTCGTACAGACCGGCGACCGGGCTGACATTGATGACAGCCTGCCGCTCGCTGTCTGAAAGCGGGCCGACGCGGCCCGATGGTGGGCGCACCAGCGTGCGCTCGACCATAGACGGGATACCCTTGTCCTGCAGCGTCGAAACCAGCGCCTCACCGGTGCCGAGCGTGGTGATCGCCGTTGCGCAGTCGAAGGCCGGGTTGGGTCGGAAGGTGTCGGCGGCGGTCTTCACGGCCTTCTGCTCACGCGGCGTATAGGCGCGCAGCGCATGCTGCACGCGGTTGCCAAGCTGTGCGAGAATGGTCTCCGGCACGTCGAGCGGGTTCTGGGTGACGAAGTAGACGCCGACGCCCTTGGAGCGGATCAGGCGCACGACCTGCTCGACCCGCTCGGTCAGCACCTTCGGCGCGTCGTTGAAGAGCAGATGCGCCTCATCGAAGAAGAAGACCAGCTTCGGCTTGTCCGGATCGCCCACTTCCGGCAGCTCTTCGAACAGTTCCGAAAGAAGCCAGAGCAGGAAGGTGGCGTAGAGCCGCGGGTTCATCATCAGCTTGTCGGCGGCCAGCACGGAAACCGCGCCGCGTCCGTCATTGGTCGTGCGCATGATGTCGGAAATTTTCAGAGCCGGTTCGCCGAAGAAGTGTTCGGCGCCCTGTTGCTCCAGCACCAGCAGACCACGCTGCAGTGAGCCGACCGACGACTTGGAGATCAGGCCGAACTGGTTGGAAAGCTCCGTCGCATGCTCGCCCATGTAGTTGAGGAGCGCCTGCAGGTCCTTGAGATCCATCAGCGGCAGCCCGCCCTGGTCGGCGATCTTGAAGGCGATGTTGAGCACGCCTTCCTGCGCTTCCGAGGCATCCATCAGGCGCGACAGCAGCAGCGGTCCCATCTCGGCGATGGTGGTGCGCACGCGGTGGCCCTTTTCGCCGTAGAGATCCCAGAAGATGACCGGGAATTCCTGAAAGGCGAAGTCGTTGAAGCCGATCTGTTCGGCACGCTTCGACACCCAGTCCTTGGCCTCTCCCATGGCCGCGATGCCGGAAAGGTCGCCCTTGATGTCGGCGCAGAACACCGGCACTCCGGCATTTGAGAAGCTCTCCGCCAGCACCTGCAGCGTCACCGTCTTGCCGGTGCCGGTAGCGCCTGTGACGATGCCGTGGCGATTGCCGAATTTCAGCTCCAGATATTCCGGCTTGTTGAGGCTGTCGTCCGGATTGCGGCTTGTGCCGATGTAGAGCTTCCCGTTCTCGAGCATGCCTGTCTTCCCTGTTTCCGTGCGCCCGACGGCGCAACGCCGGCATGCGACAACTTTCATCGATTCATCACCTTGCTCTTATAAGGATAGTGTGAAACATCGACAACAGCGCGTGGAACACAACCGGGCGAGGAAAACTGCTACGGGTCGCTGTCCGACGCTTGAGTTCGCAGAACAGTTCAATTACGTTGACGTTAACGTCAAATTTCCGCAGGAGGCAGACCATGAACGAACTCGTTACCCGCATCGCCGACAAGGTTGGCATTGAACCCGAGACTGCCGAAAAGGCCGTTGGCATGATGCTCGGCTTCCTGCAGCGCGAAGCTGCTGACGGTCCGGTCGCAAAGATGATCGAAGCCATTCCGGGCGCCATGGACCTTGTGGCCAAGTACAACGGCGAAGGTGAGGGTAAGGGCCTGCTCGGCGGCCTGATGAGCGCCATCGGCGGTGGCGGCATCATGGGCCTCGGCCAGCAGCTCATGGCCCAGGGCCTCGGCATGGGCGAGATCACAACGCTCGCCAAGGAAACCATCGTGGTTGCCCGCGAATATGCCGGCGATGAAGCGGTCGACGAAGTCGTCGCCTCCGTTCCGGGCCTCAGCCAGTTCGTCTGAGCCAGGCAACCCTCATTGAATCGAAAAGCCGTCGGGTGAAAGTCCGGCGGCTTTTTCTTTGCGGGCAGGATGGTTCTCGCCAAAGATCAGATCTCGCCTGACACCTCCTGCCTGCGGCGGTCCAGCTCTTCGCTGTAGCGTCTCAGCGTGTGGCTTTCGCTGAGCTGACCGATGACCTTCTGTTCGATCAGGTTGTTCACGACGGCAAGCGCTTCGCTGTGCGTCTCGTCGAACAGCGCCGCAGCCTGTTTGGCATTCATCTGGGGAAGGAGCACGTCCTTCCTGTTGCGCACGAATTCGACAATCCTCTTATCGGCCTCATCCTGCTCGACCAGCCCGCCATGGACCTCGGGAACCAGCACGATGCCTGCATATTTGCCGCTCTCATCCGTCAGTATGACCCTTTGGGTGGAGCCAAGGGGATAGACCTTCCTGAACTCCTTCACACTCATGTCGGCGTCTGCGGTCTTTACGTCGGCGCGCATCAGCTTGTCGACGGTGAGGTTCCGGATCCAGCCGACATCATGGGCGCTGCGTATCGTCTCTCCACGCAGATGGAAGCGCCAGGTCGCGAAGGAATAGCCGAAGGTGGTCCGCACGACGAAGGACGAGGTGATGACTGCCGCCAGCACCAGTGCCGTGATGGGAAAATCGCCCGTTACTTCCAGCGCGAGAAACGTCATGGTCAAAGGGCCGCCGATGACGGCAACGCCGAGGGAACTCATGCCGACGATGGCATAAATCACGGGCGTCAGCGTTGCCTCCTGGAAATAGGGAGCTGCGAAAGCGAAAAGCTTGCCGAGGAGTGCTCCCATGAACAGCGATGCAAAGAACAGGCCGCCCCGGAAGCCAGAGCCGATGGAAATCGCTGAAGCCAGCGCCTTCAACAGGAAAAGGCCAAGCAGTGCGATGACCGCTGTATCCTGCGCCAGGTTGAGGTGCAGGGCGCCATGGCCACCGGATAGGACCTGCGGCGAGATCATCCCCAGCACACCGACCGCGACACCACCCAGAACGGGTCGCAACGGCGGTGGGACCGAGCTTTTGCGCGCCAGTTCCTCGACGTAGGAAACAGTCTGCATGAGTGCGATGCCGACGACGCTGCAGACAATTCCGAGCAGGATCGCAGGTACGAAGTCGGCGGGGACCACAACACCGAATTCGCCGATGCTGACGATGAAATCGGGAGAGGCGAACAGGCGAACGGTCAAGGTGGCAACAAGCGCCGAGACCACCACCGGTGTCAGCGCCATGATGGTGTAGGAGCCGATGATCAGCTCGAAGGCATAGAAGGCGCCGGTCAGCGGTGCATTGAAGGCGGCCGCGATCGCACCAGCCGCCCCGCATCCGACCAGCATTCGCAGGTCCGAGCGCCGCAGCTTGAACCTGATCCCTAGCTTTGATGCGATGCCGGCGGCGAGCTGCGTGTAGCCGGCCTCAAGCCCCACCGATGCGCCGAAGCCATTGGAAATGATGTTCTGCACTGCAACGAGCACGCTGTCGGTCAGGGACAGACGTCCTCCGTGAAGGGCATTCGCTTCGATCGGATCGACCAGTTTCCGCTTTCGCTTGCTGGCGAGAACATAAAGCAGGAGGCCGAGCAGGATCCCGCCGCCGATCGGAGCGATGAGAAGGGTGAGGTCGTTTTCGAATTGCGAGGAACTGAGCCTTGCAGAAGGTTCGATACCGAAGATCACGCGGTGCATGAGGGTAGTCATGTAGCTCATGGCCAGGACCACCAGTCCGGCCAACAGGCCGACGACGGCGCCGGCCGCCGCAAGGCCGAATTCGGTGCGGCGGGTTATCAGCGCCATACGCTCCAGGCTGAACATCCGCCGCAGACGCGACAGGCGAAAGTTTCCCGGACTTACAAAGCTCTTGCCGTTACCCGTCACGCTAGCTGACCACCTATCCCGATCGAGTTTCGCCTTTCAGGCCGACGTCATATCGACAGGCCCGGTGACGATCCACCTCTGAATGGCAAAGCAGTGCAGATATGTCCAGTCTTGCCCGGACGACCGGCGCCTCGGCACGGCAAAGGAAATTCGTGTCGGTGATGCTGCCTTGGGAGCCGGCGACGTGCAGCGCCGCCGGCCTTGTTCGTTCAGCCCTGTTCCGCCTGCGGCTCGCCGGCTGCTGCGTGGGTCTTCTGCCTGCGGGTGCGCCAGTCGCCCAGGAAGAGCAGGATGGGTGCTGCGATGAAGACGGAAGACGATGCCGCGATGAAGATGCCGAAGATCATCGGAACGGCGAAGCTTTCCACCGCGCTGCCGCCCCAGATCGCCATGGGCAGCATGGCGAGGAAGGCGGTGGCCGAGGTATAAAGGCTTCGGGCCAGCGTTTCGTTGATCGACAGGTTGATCAGGTCGCGGAAGGGCATGGATTTGTAGAGCCGCATGTTTTCTCGCATGCGGTCGTAGACCACGACCTTGTCGTTCACCGAATAGCCGACCAGCGTCAGCAGTGCCGCGATTGCCGTCAGGTTGAAGTCCAGTCCCGTCAGCGCGAAGAAGCCGATCGTCTTCGTCACGTCGAGCACGAGCGTCGCGATCGCGCCGACGGCGAACGGCCAGTCGAAGCGGACCCAGATGTAGACCAGCATAGCAAGGCTGGCGAGCACGACTGACAGGATGCCGGCGGTTGCCAGTTCGCCACTGACCTTCGGGCCGACGACTTCGGTGCGCTCGATCTTGGCGCTTGGGTTGATCTCGGCGATCTTCGCGCGAACTTTCTCGACGGCTTCGGTCTGTGCCGTTTCAGGGCCGTGCTGGCGTTCGAGACGTAGCAGCATGTGGTTGCGGTCGCCGAATTCCTGAAGCGCGACTTCCCCGAGGCCGAGGCTTTCGATGCCGGAACGATAGACGGCGAGATCGGCCGGCTCCTGCGTCGATACCTCGATCTGGATACCGCCCTTGAAGTCGACCCCGTAGTTCAGGCCGGGCGAGATGAAGAGCGCGATGGAGGTGATCGACAGCACGGCGGAAATGCCGATGCCGACGAGGCGGGCCTTCATGAAGTCGATCTTCGTGCCGTCCTTGATCAGCTTGAGCGGCAGCAGCGGTCGGATGTTGATCGTCTTCATCTTGTAGCGGTTGGCGATCGCCACCATGGCGACACGGACGACCGAGACGGCCGTGAACATCGAGATCGCGATGCCGAGGCCCATGGTCACGGCAAAGCCGCGAACCGGGCCGGAGCCGAACCAGAACAACAGCACGGTTGCGATCAGCGCGGTGACGTTACTGTCGATGATGGTCGAATAGGCCTTGTCGAAACCGAGATCGATGGCGGCAAAGGCGCTTCGGCCCTTGCGGCATTCTTCCCGGATACGCTCGTTGATGAGAACGTTGGCGTCCACGGCAAGACCGATGCCGAGCACGATACCGGCGATGCCGGGCAGCGTCAGCGTTGCGCCGAAGAGCGTCAGACCGGCGAATGTCAGGATGACGTTGAGGGTCAGCGCGATGACCGCCAGCAGCCCCCAGCTGCCATAGAGTGCGATGATGAAGCCGACGACGAGGGCAAAGCCGACGAGGCCGGACATGATGCCCATCTCGATGGCGTCGCTGCCGAGATCGGCGCCGACGGTGCGTTCCTCGATGACGGTCAGCTTGGCTGGCAACGCGCCGGCGCGCAAGAGGGCGGCGAGCGTCGTTGCGTCGGAAACCGTGAAGGCGCCGGAGATCTGGCCGGAGCCGCCGGTAATCGGCTCCCGGATGACGGGCGCGGAGAGCACCTTGTCGTCGAGCACGATGGCAAACGGATTGCCGACATTCTCGCGGGTGATCTGGGCAAAACGGGTGGCGCCCGTCTGGTCGAAGCGGAAGCTGACGACCGGCTGGTTGTTCTGCTGGTCGAAAGCGACCCGCGCATCCGTCAGGCGGTCGCCCGAAAGCAGCACGCGCTCCTGGACGGGATAGGTCTGGCCGCGTTCGTCCTGCAGCATGCGGACGCCTCGGTCGCCCTGGTTGCCGAGTAGATGGAAGCTCATCTTGGCGGTCGAGCCGAGCAACGCGCGAAGGTTGGTCGGGTCCTGCTCGCCCGGAAGCTGGACGAGAACCCGGTCGCCGCCGACGCGCTGGATCGTCGGCTCGGCGACGCCGACCTGGTCGACACGCTGGCGGATGATTTCAAGGCTCTGGTCGACGGCGCTGGACATCCGGTGGGTGATGCCGTTGTCCGACGGCTTGACGGTAATGCCGTTGTCGCCGGAATCGGTGATGTCTAGGTCAAGGCCGGTACGGACGCCGACTGTGACCTGATTGCCGAGCTTTTCCAGTTCCTGCTTTGCCGCTGTTCGCTGCGAGGGATCGGCGAGCGTGATCAGGATGGCGTTGCCCTGGCGCTGGACCGTGCGTGTGTCGATCTTGGCATCGCGCAGGCTGGACCGCGATTCCTGCATCAGATTCTGCAGCCATTCGTTTTCAAGCGAAGGGCGATCGACTTCCAGAACCAGATGCGAGCCGCCGCGCAGGTCGAGACCGAGCGACACCTTCTGGTGCGGTAGCCAACTAGGCAGGCTTGCAAGAGTCTTGTCGGACAGAACGTTGGGCAGCGCGACGAGCATGCCCGCGAGGATGATGAGGATATAGCTCACCACCTTCCATGTGGAGTTTCTCAATTTTATGCATCCATTTGTGCGGTCAGCGAACAGCCATGGCTGTCCGACCGCGTTTACGATGTGCCGATGAAATGTCGGATGAAGGATCAGGCGGCCTTGAACGGAGGCGCGCGCGGATTGAAGGCGCTTGGTGGCGCGAGATGATCGGGATTGCGGCCCCGCTCGATGGTTTGCAAAGCCCACACGGACACAGGCAGTTCAATACCGTGTACGGCACCGGAGGCATCGGGATTGTCCGATGTCCGCGCCTTGCTACCCTGTCGCTGATCTGCTGTCAGGACGATACGGGCAGGATCGCGCTTGCCGGCAAGCGCGGGCTTGGAACTGGTGGACAGGGCGTCCACCGATTGCGTCCGCCGCGTGTCGATGTCCGGCCATGGGGTTGCGCTCGCCACGGCAAACAGAGCAGCAAACAACATACACATCAGCCCCGACACGGCAGCTGCCGCGGCGCTGAGATGCGAATTTTCCTGCTCTGTCGAAGCGTTTCCTATGGCGCGATATCCTCGTGTCGCCGCCATTTATGGCACAAGAGCGTGCAGAAAGCCATTGGAGGACGTCAGACTCGCGATTTCCCACGAAAGATCGGCTGAATCGCCGGCTATTCCTCCACGACCACAAGTTCCGGCATGCCCTCGATCTCGAACCGAATGTGGCCGCGCTCGGCGCGTCCGAGACGGATAGGGCCGCCTTTTTCCTCAAGCCGCCGTCGAAGCAGGATGAGACGCGTTTCCAGATTGTCCTTGAAGTCGGGAAGCTGCAGGTTCCGGTCGCGGCGGATCTCGCGGTTGAGGAAATCCTGCCGCCCGCTTTTGGCATATTCCTCGACGAAATGCTTCAGCAGCCGGCCCGGCACGCCGCGGATCAGGTAGTCATTGTTGATGAAGATCGAGCCGTCGCGGGGATAGAAGCGGATACGCAGCGGCCCTGTGGCCGAAGGGATAGCATCGACCGGCGCCGGCTCCTCCGTTTCTACCTCGCTCTCCGGCCGGTCGCGTTCCTGCCCCGCCAGCGTCATCGAGAGCGCCAGATGCCCCGCAACAATACACAGCGCCTCTTCGTCGCGGTGGCGGAAGGCAAACGCCTGCTCGGCCTCTACGAACAGTACGCCGACGAGCCGTCCCTGCGCCACCATCGGCACGGCGAGCTGGCTGAGCGGCGAGGCAAGCGCCGGCAGCGGCAGCGGGTCCACGCCGGTGATGCCGCTTGCTGAACCGACGGCGTTGACGTAGCGCCGGCTGCGGCGAAAATCGCTGATGCGCACCGGCCGGCATGTCGCTGCCGCCATACCGATCACGCCGGCGCCGAACGCGACTTCCGAACCGAAGCCGAAGCGGTCATAGCCGCGGCTGGCAATGGTCGAAAGCAGCTTCCGCTCATCGTCCGGCACCAGAACCATCGAGTGCCGGAAGCCGAAGAGTGTCTCCAGTCCTTCCAGCGCCTTGTCCAGCAGATGCTCGGCATCGGTTTCCGCCGCAAGCTGCACGGTGAGTCGGCGGGTGAGATCCAGATGGTCGCGCCGATCCTCCGCCTCCGGCGAGGGCTCCTCCAGAGGGTGGGCCGGTGGCACGAGCCGACAGTCCTCCACCCGGTAGATGTCGACCGCTCTGAGCTTCATGATCCCGCCCATGCCTTGTTCCACGCTCATCACGTCGAGATGCGCGCTGACGGTTTCGAACACCTGGCCTTCGGTCATCGAGGTCTCGTAGACGAGGTCGAGGATGTATTGCAGGCCGAGATGCCCGTCGACCACCATGACGGTGGCGAGGCCGTTCACCGCCACATTCTCCGCCGTCTTGGAGAAGAACTGGTTGGAAAGCGCCACGTGGCTGTCATCGATGTAATAGACATGCGACAGGTATGAGGCGTTCGGCATGCCCTCCCGGTCGGTGGTCGCGATGACGGAGGGTATCACGCCCTCGAAAGCGTCGCGGATGGTGCTGAGCCGTATCATGGCTTTGTGTTTCCGGTTTCGCCAAGCCGGCGTCCGGCCTCAGGGCCCGGCGTCTGGACGAACAGGTCGCGCGGAAAGAAGGTGATACGCACGAGGTCGCGATCACTGAGCGTGCTGGAAAGCTGCAGTCGGCTTACCCCGAGCGCGCCCATTTCGGCAAGCATGTCGGAGACGTATTGGCTGCCGCGGGCCTCATCGATGGTGTCGGCTTCGCGTACCTCAATGATCGGTCCCTTGATCTGGTAGGCCTTGTAATTGTCCGGCTTTACGAAGGTGGCCGAGATCGGCGCTTCGGGCACGGCATGCGCTACTGCATCGGGCCACTGGCTGGCGGAGACCAGAAGCGAAATTCGTCCATTGGCGGAATCGAAACGCGCGCCCGTCGCCCGGCCGATCATCGGCCGATGGGCGTCGTTGCGAGTGGCGATGAGGATCATCACCCGCCCCTCGATGAAACTTGCGACCCCCGCCTCGATCACCGCTCTTCCCCTGTTTGAGCGCAATCTTAGGAAAATAGGAAAATTTTAGCAACGAGCCGCCGTCGTTAGGAAGCATTTAGGAAGCGGGTCGAGGCGGGGTGTCCTAAGAGCCTGCCCATCGCACCGGCGGGCTGTTCCGTCCGGGCTGAAGACAAGGAGGAAAACCCCATGACCCATGACGTTTCCCATAGCGTTTCCCACGGCGTTTCAATGACCGCCATTCCCGATCTCTCCGGCCGTTACGATCTCTACGGCGCCATTCACAAGGGCCTGCGCAAGGCCGGCTGTGACATGCTTTGCCGCATCGGTTCGACCGATTTCGAAAACCCCGACGAGGCCGAAACCGTGCTCGGCAACCTGCGCAGCTTCATCGTCTTCGCAGCCTCCCATGTGATGCATGAGGACGAGCATATTCACGGCGTTTTGCGGGCGCGCGGTGCTTCGACCACCACAATCGAGGACCAGCACGACGATCACCGCGCCGCCTTCGCCACGCTCGAAAAACTGGCGAGCGACATCGAGAAGGCCTGGCCGATGCACAAGCAGGCGGCCGGTCGCAAGCTCTACCTCGCCTTCGCCGCCTATCTTGCGGAAGACCTTGCTCACATGCACGAGGAGGAAACGGTAACGGCTCCGGAACTCTGGAGGATCTGCACAGACGAGGAACTCGCGACGATCGAGATGCACATCGTCGCCTCCATGTCGCCGGAAAAGAACATGGCCTTCCTGCGCCTGATGGTGCCGGCCATGAACCCGGCGGAGCGGGCCGCGATGCTTTCCGCCATGCAGCAGAACACGCCGCCGGAAATCTTCTGCGCCATCATCGAGTTCGCCGTTCGCCCGAGCCTTTCCGAAAAGGCTTTCAGCGATCTCTCGGACCGGATCGCGCTCGCCGCTTGATCGCGGCAGCAGCGTAACCATGAAGGAAACCACCAGATGTACAGACTTGCCCTCGTTTTTCTCCTCGCCGCCCCGGTTCAGGCCTTGGCCGAGGCGGCGACAAAGCCGGCGCCCAGCGGGACCTACGTTTCCGATCCTGCTCACACAAGCCTGACATGGCGGATCAGCCATTTCGGCTTGTCCAACTATACCGCGCGCTTTTCCACCGTCAGCGCAAATCTTGCGTGGGATGCGGAAAACCCTGCGCAATCAAAGCTCTCGGTTTCGATAGACCCGACTTCGGTCAAAACGGATTTTCCCTTCCCGCAGGTCGAGGATTTCGACAGGAAGATCGGCGCGACGCCTGATTTTTTGGCCGGAAAGCCGATTTCGTTTAAGGCCAACAGCATCACACTGACGGGCGAGAACACCGGCACCGTGACCGGCGACCTGACGTTTCGCGGGGAAACCCATCCCGTGACCCTTAACGTCCGTTTCAACGGCTCCGTTGCCAAGCACCCGATGGACAAGCTGCCACGGCTCGGTTTCTCCGCGACCGGCATCGTCAAGCGCACCGACTGGGGTCTCGATTTCGCGGTCCCCGCCCTCGGCGAGGACGTGGCGCTTCAGATCGAGACCGAGATGGTGCCGCCGAAGAAATGACCGGAAATTCCGGGCGGCGATCATTGCCCGGATGGCCCGTCTCGGCCTCGCCGTTCCGGCCGCAGGCATTCGGCGAGAAAACCGACCGTCGCGGCAATCGTGTCGCTGTCGCGCAGGTCGTGATGATAGGTGAGGTAGATATCCCGCGTGATGTGTTCTCCCTCACCGCCGGCGACCTGCAGGCCGTAGGTTGCTGCGACGAAATCGGGCAGGGCGGCGATGCCGACGCCTGCTGCGGCGGCTGCGCATTGAACGCTGAGATCGTTGGTTCGAAGCACCGTCTCCCGGCCGGCCGAAATGCGTTTGAGCCAGACCTGCTGGGGCGTTTCGTCCAGTAATTCGTCGAACAGGATGAAGCCGTATTGCTCGGGCTTTCTCGTCGCGAGATAGGCAGGGGAGGCGAGGAGCAGGTAACGCACGCTGCCGGCCCTGCGGATGATGAGGCTGGGATCGGTGGGCCGGCTGAGACGGACGGCGATATCTGCCTCGCGCCGGGTCAGCGAGACGTTGCGCACATCGGCCACCAGCCGCAGCCTGATGCGTGGCCTCGCTTCGTAGAAAGCCGCGATCCTCGGCGTCAGGAAAAATGAGGTCAGCACCGGCGGCGCGCTCACCGAAATCTCCACCGGCGCCTCGCCCTCGGTTTCGAGGATATCGCGTTCCAGCGCGAAGACTTCGCCCTCCATGCGCCGCGCCCGTTCGGCAACCAGCCGACCCTTTTCCGTCAGCAGGTAGCGGCGGGGGCGCCGGTCGAAGAGCCGGATACCGGCCTTCTCCTCCAGCGCCTGCACCCGGCGTGCGACGGTGGCGTGATCGACTTTGAGGCGGCGGGCAGCAGCCGATAGCGAACCTTCGTCCGCAAGCGCCACGAAAAAGCGGAGATCGTCCCAATCCAGCATTGTGCGAATTTGCCCATTTGATGTGCCGTATTAGGGAATAGCGCCCAATGCGGCTCTCGGGCAATAGCAGACCAGAACCGCTGGAAAAAGGAGTTTACCCATGACGGACAATCAGGAAACCCGCCGCCTGAGGCGCGTCGTTCGGCTGACGATGGAGCCGGGAAGGCAGGAAGAGTTGCGCCTCGCGCTTCTGGATCTGCGCAAGGATACGGTTGAAGAGCCGGGTTGCGCGGAATTCGATTTCTACCGCTCGCTGGCTGACGATGCGGCTTTCCTGCTGGTCGAGGATTTCGCCGACAATGCCGCGCTGGAAGAGCATCTGGCCAAGCCCTACACTCAGGCCTTCTTCAAGCTGGGCTTCCTCAGATCCGCCGAGCCCATCTCGCGGGAGTGGCTGGCGTGAGCGGGGTGACGCCTGCCGCTCTCGCGGTTGAAAAGCCCGCCCGCGCGGGACGCCGGAAGCTGCCGGCACGTAGCCGGCATATCGTCATGCCTATGATCCTGTCTTTCCTGATGTCCGGGATCGTGGCCTCTATCGCCACGATCCGCGCCACGGGAATGGCGCCGGATCTCGGCGCCATTATCCTGCAGGCATGGGCGATGTCTTACGTCGTGGCCTTTCCCACGGCGCTGGTGGTCATGCCCATCGTCCGCTGGATTGTTGACCTGATCGTCGAGGCGCCAGGCGGACGGATCGGCTGAGCGGGAAACGCTCGCCGTTCAATCCCGGTTAGCTCAATCCCAAGCCGGGGCGAGGTTTCCCGGATTGACGATCCGCCCATCGGGGCGGGCGAGCCCGTGGATTGCGTCCATCTCTTCGGCCGAAAGCGAGAAATCGAACACGGCGAAGTTTTCCGCCAGCCGGCTTTCGGTCGAGGTCTTGGAAAGCGCGATCACGCCCTGCTGCTGGATCGCCCAGCGCAGCACCACCTGTGCGGCGGTCTTTCCGTGGCGCGCTCCGATGTCCTGAAGCAGGGTATCCTTCGGTACGCGACCGTCTGCCATGAGATAATAGGCCGTCACCGACATGCCGTAGCTGCGGGCGGCCGAAAGCACGGCGGTCTGGTCGATGTAAGGATGGTACTCGACCTGGTTGGTAACGATCGGCGCCTTGGAAAGCCGCACGGCTTCCGCCATCAGCGCGGTATTGTAGTTCGACACGCCGATGTGCCGGACCTTCCCGGCATCGACCAGCGCGTTGAGCGAGCCGATCTGGTCGGCAAGCGGCACGGGGCTCTTCGGCCAGTGCAGGAGCAGCAGATCGACATGGTCGGTCTTGAGTTTCTTCAAGCTTTCATCCACCGAGGGGATGAAGTCCTTGTCGGCGAATTTGTCGACCCAAACCTTGGTGGTGAGGAAGATATCGCCGCGCGGAATGCCGGAATTTTTCAGGACCTCACCGACTTCCGCCTCGTTGCCGTAGATCTGGGCGGTGTCCACATGCCGGAAGCCGACTTTTAGCGCCAGGGGTAGGATCTTGAGGATTTCAGGACCGGGAACACGGAAGGTTCCGAAACCGAGAGCAGGGATGTGAGCGCCGTTCGCAGTAACGATCTGCATGGAAATCTCCTTTGGGTGCAAATGTAAAAAGGCCCGAGACGATGCCCGGGCCATAGGCCTGACCTTAAAATGAGCCGTTCGCCGCCGACTTCAAGGCTGGCGGCGTGATAAAGCTAGCCCAATGCGGAATCGACAATCACCAGCGGCCGCCCCTGCGTGCAGTTCTCGATGCGGGCGTCGACCCGGTAAACTTTGCGCAGGAGGTCAGCGGTGATAACCTCTGTCGTCGGGCCGCTTGCCACGAGCCGGCCATTGGCCACCACCATCGCCTGATCGCAGTAGCGCATGGCGTGGTTGAGGTCGTGCAGCGCGATCAGCACGGCGATGCCGCTCTCACGCGCGAGTTCGCGCATGTAGTGCAGCACCTCGATCTGGCGGAAGAGATCGAGCGCGGAGGTTGGCTCGTCCATCAAAAGGATATCCGGCTTGCGTACCAGCGCCTGGGCGATGGCGACGAGCTGGCGCTGGCCGCCCGAGAGCTGGCCAAGGTCGCGGAAGGCGAGATCGGAGATCTTGAGAGACGACAGGATGCGGTCGATATCGGCGAGTTCGTCGTCGGCGACCTTCCAGCCGGACCCCTGCTTGGCGGCCAGCAGCACGGATTCGTAGACGGTCAGGACGGCGTTCGCGCCTGTGTCCTGCGGCATGTAACAGATCGGTCGAGAGAGTGCACTCTCGCCGCTCAGATGCACCACGCCTTCGCCTTTGAGCAGGCCGGCGATGCGCTTGAACAGCGTCGACTTGCCGGCGGCGTTCGGACCGATCACAGCCGTCAGCCCGCCGCCCTCGATGATGCCGGTGGAGATGTCTTCGAAGATCCGGTTGCTGCCGTAGCGAGCGCCGAGGCTTTCGAGTCTGAGGGCTACCATGCGCGCCTCCGGTTGGTGAAGATCAGCGAGAAGAAGAAGGGAACGCCCACGAGCGCGGTGATGACCCCGATCGGCAGGATCGCGCCGGGGATCAGCATCTTCGAGACGACGGAGGTGACAGAGAGCAGCAGCGCGCCGCAGATCAGCGATCCCGGCAGGAAGAAGCGCTGGTCTTCGCCGACCACCATGCGGGCGATATGCGGACCGACGAGCCCGATGAAGCCGATGGTGCCGACGAAGGAGACGGGAATGGCCGCCAGCAGGCTGACGAGCATCATGGTCTCCAGCCGGAGCCGCTTGACGTTGACGCCGAAGGATGCGGCCTTGTCGTCGCCGAGACGCAGCGCCGTCAGCGCCCAGGCGTTGCGCGCGAAAAGCGGCACGCAGACAACCAGCACGACGCCGGTAACCGCAACCTTGGTCCATGTCGCCTTGGTGAGCGAACCCATGGTCCAGAACACGACCGCGGCAAGCGCCTGTTCTGAAGCGAGGTATTCGAGCAGCGAGAGCAGGGCGTTGAAGGTGAAGACCAGCGCGATGCCGAGCAGCACGATGGTCTCCACCGTGACGCCGCGCAGCGTCGAGACGCCGTAGATGAACAGCGACGCCGCCATGGCCATCAGGAAGGCGTTGATCGGGATCATGAACTGGACGGCGGTCGGGAAGATCGCAACGCCTGCCACCAGCCCGAGCGCTGCGCCGAAGCCTGCGGCGGCGGAAATGCCAAGCGTGAAGGGGCTCGCCAGTGGATTGGCGAGGATCGTCTGCATCTGTGCGCCCGCGAGCGAAAGACAGGCGCCGACGGTGACCGCCATCAGCGCCACCGGCATGCGAATGTCCCAGATCACCACCCGCAACTGGTCGCCCGCGGAGGACGGCCACAGGATGGTGGAGACGACTTCGTTCAGCGTGTAGCGGGCCGGGCCGAGCGCCATATCGGCTGCGACGCTGACGAGGAGCGCGGCCAACATCAGGCCGAGGATCGTCAGACGCCGGGCGGAGATCGCCCGATATTGGTTGCGCCCCTCGATTGCAGGCATGGTTTCGGTCGCAACAGCCATCAGTGCATCCTTCCGTCTTGCGTTCTTATCCGGGTGGAGGGCCGGCGACATGCGTTGCCGGCCCGTTCCGGGTTCAGAGGCCGGCCTTCAGCGAGGCAAAATAACCGGTGTGGTAGGCGACCGGCAGGAAGCGCTCATGCAGTTCCTTGAATGTCGCTTCCGGGTCGAGATCGGCAAACAGGTCCGGATGCAGCCATTTCGCGATCTGCTGCACGGCGACGAACTGGTACGGGCTGTTGTAGAACTGGTGCCAGATGGCGTGGATATTGCCCTCCGAGACGGCTTCGATGCCGGTGAAGGCGGGGCGCTTCATCAGGGCCGCGAGCTTTTCCTCGGCCTTGGCCTTGTCTGCGCCCGGGCCGACGCCTACCCATGCGCCACCCGGCACGTAGAGTTCCCAGTTCGCGCCGGTGACGATTACCTGATCCGGGTTGGAGGCGATGATCTGCTCGGGGTTCACCGTGCCGAAGGTGCCGGGGATGATGTCCTTGGCCAGGTTGATGCCGCCGGCAAGCTCGACCATCTTGCCGAAGTTCTCATCGCCGAAGGACATGCAGCAATCGTCGGAATAACCGCCGGCGCGCTCCATGAAGACCACCGGCTTCTTGATATCGCCGGCCTTGGCGAGCGTGTCGGTGACGCGGGCGAGCTGGTCGTCGTGGAACTTCACGAACTCCTCGGCGCGCGCTTCCTTGCCGAACAGCTTGCCGATGATGCGCATGGATTCATCGGTGTTCTGCATCGGCTTCTCACGGAAGTCGATGTAAACAAGCGGAATGCCGACCTTGGCGAGTTTCTCGATATAGCCGCTTTCCTCGGTCGCCGACTTCGCTTCCGTGTTCATGATGATGACGTCGGGCTTGAGAGCCACGGCCTGCTCGATGTCGAATGTGCCGTCCTTCATGCCGCCGAAGGTCGGGATCTTCGCCATCTCCGGGAACTTCTGGAGATAGATGTTGTAGCCGTCGAGGTCGGCCTTCTGGAAGTCGTCTCGCCAGCCGACGACGCGCTTGAACGGCGCATCCGTATCGAGCGCGCCGGTGAAATAGATCTGGCGGCCTTCACCGAGAATGACCCGCTCCACGGGAACATTGACTTCGACTTCACGACCCGTGATGTCCTTGATCCTGATCGTCTCACCTGCTTCCGCGATACCTGAAAAAAGCGCGAGCGAAATCGTGGCGGCGGTGGCCACCCTGTTCAAATGGAGCACGTCGTCCTCTCCTGTTCCGTGGAATTCGGTGCGATCTATTATTTTATGACTTTCATAGTCAACTAATATCTTTTAGAAAGCTTCCAATGTCACTCATATTTCATGGGAATTCCCGAGATGCAGACTGCCGCAGCTCTTTCGAACCACGATCTTCGCGACGAGATCAAAGCCTACTGGTCGCTGCGGGCCGAGACCTTCGATAGCCAGCCCGGCCATGAGATTTTCTCGGAAGAGGAGCGAGCCGCCTGGCACGCTCTGCTGCGCCGTCATCTTGGTGGAGGCGAGAGCAGGGCGGCGCTCGATCTTGCCTGCGGCACTGCCGTCGTCTCGCATCTGCTGGATGACCTCGGCTTCAAGGTGACGGGAATGGACTGGGCGGAGCCCATGCTGGAAAGGGCGCGTGCCAAGGCCAAGGCGCGCGGTCGGCAGATCCGATTTCTGATGGGTGATGCGGAAAATACCATGGAGCCCGATGGCTCTTACGATGTCATAACCAACCGTCATCTGGTCTGGACACTGGTCGATCCGCTCTCCGCCTTCCGCGAGTGGCACCGTGTGCTGAAGCCGGGCGGCAAGTTGCTGGTGGTGGACGGCGATTTCGTCAATCCGGGCCTCGTCGCCAGGATCGCCAAACATCTCGCCGGCATTGCCTCCCGCCTGGGCAGCACAGATGCCAAGCCGCAGAACGGTCCTTTGACCGGTGCGATGACCGAGACCCACCAGAGCATCCTGTCACGGGTCTATTTCTCACAAGGCGCGCGTGCCGAGGCGGTCGCCAGCCTTTTGCGGGAGGCCGGTTTCTCGACTGTCACAGTCGATACCGACATGCGGGCGATCCATCGCACACAGAAGAAGAATTTCAGCTTCCTGAAGGGCCTCGAACGCGCCACCCAGCACCGCTACGCCATCTGCGCGGTGAAGTGAGGACTGGGCCGATTCCGGCAGCAGCGCTCGGCGGTTTGCTTGCCGCAAAATGCGTAAGGTAAATAACTGGCGGGGGGTTGGACAAGAAAGCCCGCGCGCCGGCTTACTTCTTCATGGCAATCCCGGCTTCGACAGCTGCGGCGATGAAGGCCTGACGGGCGTCCTCGTCCGTCTTCTTGCCGGCCTGTACGGCGGCGCAGACCAGAAGCGCCCGGTCGAGCGCCGGTCCGTCCTCGGTCGGCCAGTCCTCGATCATCGCCCAGGAGGCTGCCTCCGTCGTGTCGATCGTCACGTCGCCGCCGTCCTCGCCGAGCGCAAGAATGACAGGGTTTTTCCAGGGCTTGTTCATCGGGCGTGCTTTCGGAATGGAAGGGCCGGCGGTTGACCCTCCTGATTGACGAAGCGTTTCTTACACAAGTTACGCCTTCACCGCCACGACGAAGAAGCGAGAGAATTTCAGGAGCACCCGGCCGTCGGCCATGGGCGGATAGGCCTGCCGGATGCGGTCGGTATAATCGGCAAGAAAGGCGGCCTCGTTTTCGGCCCCGGCAGCGGTGAGATAGAGGCGAAGCCCGGTGCCCTTCACCCATTCGACGATTGCCTCTGCATTGGCCATCGGGTGATAGTATATGGTGTGCCAGACATCGACGCGGGCAGCTTTTGGCGAAAGCCGTTCCATGTAGCTGGCGGGGGAGGGAAGTCGCGCACGCCTCAGGCGTCCTCCGGAAAATGCGTTCTTCCATGGTCCGGCGGCGCCCGTTTCCTCCATCAGCAGATGTGTTGGCTGGTCGAGATTGTCGGGCATCTGTACCGCGAGCACGCCGCCGGGTGTCAGGTGATCCATCAGGCGTTCCAGTAGTGACAGGTGATCAGGAAGCCATTGGAACACGGCATTGGCATAGAGGAGGCTGGCGGGCTGAGGCGGGGTCCAGCTCGCAAGATCGGCCTGAAGGAAGGGTGTGTCCGGCAGCCGCTTGCGCGCCTTTGCCAGCATGTCCTCATCGCTGTCCAGCCCGGTGACTGCGCCCGCACCGAAGCGCTCGGTCAGGAGTTCGGTGGAATTGCCGGGGCCGCAGCCCAGGTCGAAGACATGGCTCGCCTCGCCAAGTGGCACCTGCGCAAGCAGGTCGCGGGCGGGACGGGTGCGTTCATTCTCGAACTTGAGATATTGCTCGGCTGACCATGCCATGACGTTCTCCCTGAATTGATGTCGCCCATGTCTGGCTGGCAGTGGCGACAATATTACGACGGCAGACTCTCCAGCGAGGGCAGGATGAGATCCGGTCCGTGATCGGCATATTCGTCCGGCAGGCCGGTGCGGTTGATCCACACCGTGCGAAAGCCGAATTTCTTTGCACCGGCGATGTCCCAGCGGTTGGACGACTGGAAGGAGACAGCATGGGGATAGAGCCGGTAGCCGGTTGTCACCATGTCATAGGCCTGGGGCGCGGTCTTGTAGGCGCGGATCGCATCGACCGAGAAGACATCGTCGATCACGGTGTCCAGCGCGGCGTTCTTCACGGCCGCGGCCAGCATGTCCGGCGAGCCGTTGGAGAGGATCGCGACCTTCGCGCCCCCGGCCTTGAGGCTCTTCAGCACCGCCGGCACTTCGGGATAGCAGTCGAGCTTCCAGTAGGCCGAAAGCAGGTCGGCGCGTAGCGACCGGTCGACCTCCGGCATGCGGGCGAAGGTATAGTCGAGCGCCTCTTCGGTGAGCTTCCAAAAGTCACGATAACTGCCCATCAGCGTGCGCACCCAGGAATATTCCAGCTGCTTGGCCCGCCACATCTCGGAGAAGCGCAGATGGTCGGGACCGGCCTGTTCGGCATGACGGCGCACGGCCGCATGCACGTCGAACAGGGTGCCATAGGCATCGAAGACGAAGGCTGCTGTCATCTCTTCCCCACCTGGGTCTGACTATCGCCGGATCGAAGGCGAACCATTGACCGGACTATGCCACGCCGCAACGGCGGCGCGAAGGTATGCGACCGATCACTAATTTTGATCGATATATTTGACAAGCTGTTGATTCAACGAAAAGATCTTGCGCAGCGAAAAGCCCGCGCCACGGATTGTTGCCAATTGGCTTTTCGCGCGGAGTTTGTCCTTGACCTTAAGGCATGGCCTGCCCTTGATGGCTTCAACGACAAGAACAGGAGACCGCCATGGCCGTCGATACATCCGCCCGCACCGCAACCTGGACCTATGTTGACGGAGAATGGATCTCCGGCAATCCTCCGCTCATCGGGCCGGTGTCGCATGCCATGTGGTTGGGCTCGACGGTGTTCGACGGTGCCCGCTGGTTCGACGGCATCGCACCGGATCTCGACCTGCATTGCCAGCGCATCAATCGTTCGGCCTTGTCCATGGGAATGAAGCCGACGGTGGCGGCGGAGGATATCGAGAAGCTCGCCTGGGAAGGTGTCAAGAAGTTCGACGGCAAGACGGCAATCTACATCAAGCCGATGTACTGGGCCGAGCATGGCGCGCCGTTCTCGGTCGTCGCCGCCGATCCTGAATCCACCCGCTTCGCCCTTTGCCTGTTCGAGGCTCCGATGAACACGGCCAAGCCGTCGTCGCTGACGCTTTCGCCCTTCCGTCGCCCGACGCCGGAATCGGCCATGACCGGCGCCAAGACCGGCAGCCTCTATCCGAATTCCGGCCGCATGCTGCATGAGGCCCACGGCCGCGGCTTCGACAATGCGCTGGTGCGTGACATGAACGGCAATGTCGTTGAGACGGCATCCTCGAATGTCTTCATGGTCAAGGACGGTGTGGTTATGACGCCGGTTGCGAACGGCACCTTCCTCGCCGGCATCACACGCGCCCGCATCATCGGTCTGCTGCGTCAGGCGGGTTTCGATGTGCGTGAGGTGACGCTTTCGGTCGAGGACTTCATGAACGCCGACGAAGTCTTCACCACCGGTAACTATTCCAAGGTGGTTCCGGTCGTCCGTCTCGACGATCGCCAGTTCCAGGAAGGCCCGGTCGCGCGCAAGGCTCTCGACCTCTACATGGACTGGGCGCGTTCGACCCACGGCACCGACGGCTGAAGCGCATAGCGCCGTCGGCGTGCGAGGGGAGGGGAAATCACTCCCACTCGTCGTCGTCGGCTTCGTGACCTTCCGGGCGTGCGCGGCTCTTGCCGAAGAAGCCCTCGAAACGCAGGAATATGCCGTACATGAACAGGGTCATGGCTGCCATGGCGAACCATGTGATCGCATAGGACAGATGGGAATTGCGGAAATTGAGCACGGTCATGCCGCCACGTGGCCATGCGCTCGGATCAGATCCGGCCTCCTGATCGACGAAATAGGGCGCGGCGGGAGAAAGCCCGAGCGTCTTGGTGATAGAGCCGATATCTCGGCGAAACCACTTCTTCCCTTCGGCGTCGTTGGGACGTGAAAACAGCCAGCCGCGATCTTCCGAAATCCTCAGCAACCCGTTGACGGTCACCACCCCTTGCGGTGGCGTGCGCTTCGCAGGGTCCTTAAGGTTCTCCGGCACGAAGCCCCTGTTGATCATGACCACTGTGCCGTCGTCGCGCTTCAGCGGCGTCAGGATCCAGTAGCCGGGACCAAGAACGGTTGGCGTATAGATCTGCACCTCGTCCTCGTTGAGGAACATGCCGGTCAGCGTGACGTGGCGATATTCGTCGTTGCTCTGGGTGATTGAGCCCCACTCGCTCTTAGCGGGAGCGGGAACCACGGCTGCTGCGACCCGCGCGTCGACCTTGTGGATCAGATCCAGCTTCCAGTACAGCCGGTGCACCTGCCACATGCCGAGGGATACGAAGCCGGTGGTCAGTAGTGCTGCAAGCGCCGAAACGATCCAGAAACGCGGGCGGGTGATGATCGAGAGGCGGTCGGCCATGGCAAGCGGTCCTTGAAACGAAGCGGGCGCCATTCTGGCGCCCGCAAGTGTCATCAATGCGACTGATGTTCGGCGCCCGGTTCCGGCGCAATACCGGTCGTCTCGGCGTCACCCATCATCTGCTGCATCGCGTCGTTGCCCATGGGCATCATGTTCGCGTTCATGTTGTGCATGACCCAGAGCGAACCCGCCAGCACGATCATCAGGATGATGACGGTGAGCATGGTGGACGCCATGGTCCAGCCTTCTTCCTGGCTGTTGTTCAGGTGCAGGAAGTAGATGAGATGCACGATGACCTGCACGGCGCCGAGGCCCATGATGATCGCGATCATCGCAGTCTTGCTGATCTCGACTTCGGCCATGACCAAGCCGAAGGGGATGATGGTCAGGATCGCGGCGAGCGCGAAGCCGATCATCAGGGTCGAGAGGCTGCCGTGGCCGCCGTGATCGCCATGGCTGTCATGGCCGCCATGGGCGTGGTCTGCGTGAGCGGTGGAGTGGCTGTTGGAGCTCATTGTACGATCCCCACGAGATAGACGAAGGAGAAGACACCGATCCAGATCAGGTCGAGGAAGTGCCAGAACATGCTGAGCGTCGTCAGGCGGCGGCGGTTGGCTTCGACCAGACCGCGCTGGCTGACCTGGATCATCAGCGTAATGAGCCAGATGAGGCCACCGGTGACGTGAACGCCGTGGGTGCCGACCAGCGTGAAGTAGGCCGACAGGAAGCCAGAACGCTGCGGGCCCGCGCCGATCTCGATCAGGTGATGGAACTCATAGATTTCCATGACGATGAAGCCGAGGCCGAGCACGCCGGTAACGGCGAGCCAGCCGAGCACGCCCGACTTGTTGGACTTGTCCATCTGCAGCATGGCGAGGCCGAAGGTGATCGACGACAAGAGCAGCAGGACGGTTTCGGCCAGCACGAAGCCCGGCTCGAACAGGTCGGCCGGTGCCGGGCCGCCCGCAAAGGAGCGGCCGAGCACGGCATAGGTGGCGAACAGGCATCCGAAGATGATGCAGTCGCTCATCAGGTAGACCCAGAAGCCGATCGAGGTCGGGCTGCTGTGGTGGCCGTGATCGTCGTCTTCTTCGACGACGGTGACGGGAGAGTTGATCTTGACGGCTATGTTCATGCCAGCGCCTCCTTGCTCAGCGCTTCCTGCTTGGCGATCTCTTCGACCGGGATGTAGTAGTCGCGGTCATAGTTGAAGGTATGGGCGATGCCGGTGACGAGCGCGGCGAGGAAGGCGAGAGCTGCCAGCCACCAGATGTACCAGATCAGCGCGAAGCCCAGGACCAGCGAGAAGAACGACAGGATGAGGCCCATCGAGGTTCCCTTCGGCATGTGGATCGGCCGGTAGGTCGTCGACCAGCGGAAGCCTTCCTTCTTCATGCTCCACCAGGCGTCGATGCCATGGACACGGATCGTCTGCGGGAAGTTGTAAGGGGCCGGCGGAGACGTCGTTGCCCATTCCAGCGTACGGCCGTTCCACGGATCGGGACCGCAGCGTAGGGCTTCGCGGTTCTTGATGGAGACGGCGATGCCGATGAAGGTGCAGGCGATGCCGAGTGCGATCAGGACTGCGCCAAAGGCGGCCACGATGAAGTAGATCTGCCAGGCGGTGTCCATGTACTGCGAGACGCGGCGGGTGACGCCCATCAGGCCGAGCGCATAGAGCGGCATGAAGGCGAAGTAGAAGCCGATGAACCAGAACCAGAACGAACGTTTGCCCCAGGTGTCGTCCAGCTTGAAGCCGAACGCCTTCGGCCACCAGTAGGTGATCGCGGCGAAGACCCCGAAGACCACGCCGCCGATGATGACGTTGTGGAAGTGGGCGATGAGGAACAGCGTGTTGTGCAGCTGGAAGTCGACCGGCGGAACCGCGAGCAGAACGCCCGTCATGCCGCCGATGGTAAACGTCACGAGGAAGCCGACCGTCCAGAGCATCGGTACTTCCATCCGCACCCGGCCCTTGTAGATGGTGAAGAGCCAGTTGAAGATCTTGGCGCCCGTCGGGATCGAGATGATCATCGTGGCGATGCCGAAGAAGGTGTTGACGTTGGCGCCGGAGCCCATCGTGAAGAAGTGGTGGAGCCAGACGACGAACGACAGGACCATGATGCAGGCGGTCGCATAGACCATCGAGCGGTAGCCGAAGAGCGGCTTGCCCGAGAAGGTGGCGACGATTTCCGAGAAAACGCCGAACATCGGCAGGATCAGGATGTACACTTCCGGGTGGCCCCAGATCCAGATGAGGTTGACGTACATCATCGGGTTGCCACCAAGGTCGTTGGTGAAGAAGTGCGTGCCGATGTAGCGGTCAAGCGTCAGCATGGCGAGCGTAGCGGTCAGGACCGGGAACGCGGCGACGATCAGGACGTTGGCGCAGAGCGAGGTCCAGGTGAAGACCGGCATGCGCATCATGGTCATGCCCGGCGTGCGCATCTTGAAGATGGTTGCGATCAGATTGATGCCCGATAGCGTCGTACCCACGCCTGCGATCTGCAGCGCCCATAGGTAATAATCCATCCCCACCCCGGTTGAGTAGGCGGCACCCGACAGCGGCGGATAGGCAAGCCAGCCGACGCGTGCGAATTCGCCGACGAACAGCGAGATGTTGATGAGGATCGCACCGGCGGCCGTCATCCAGAACGAGAAGTTGTTCAGGAACGGGAAGGCCACGTCACGGGCGCCGATCTGCAGCGGCATGACGTAGTTCATCAGGCCGGTGATCATGGCCATGGCCATGAAGAAGATCATGATGACGCCGTGGGCGGTGAACACCTGGTCATAATGGTGCGCGGGCAGGAAGCCCTCGGCCCCGCCGGCCGCCATGGCCTGCTGGGCGCGCATCATCAGGGCGTCGGCAAAGCCGCGGACGAACATAATGAACGCCATGATGATGTACATGATGCCGATCTTCTTGTGATCGACGGAGGTGAACCACTCGTTCCAGAGGTAGCCCCACTTGCCGAAATAGGTGACCGCGCCGAGCAGCGCGATGCCACCCAGCACGACGGCACAGAAGGTGCCGACGAGGATCGGCTCGTGGAGAGGGAGGGCGTTGAGATCCAGCCGCCCGAAGATCAGGTGCTGAAGGTTTTCAGAGAGCATTTTCAGCTCCTTTCTCGGGGGCGAGCGACATGGCGGCAGCCGCGGCGCTGATCAGGGTCTCGGAGGTGCAGAGCTGGTTGATTGCTGCTGCCTTGGCGATCGTCTCGGCGCTCGGGGTCTCGCGCTGGGAGGTGATCAGTTCGCCATGGCCATCCTGTGCCCGGTGTTCGTCGTATTCGTAGAGGCCCTTGTCCTTCAGGCCGTCGAGGCCGCCGCCGCCCTGCTCGTCCTGCATCATCATCTGATGCATGCAGACCTTGCCGGGTTCGACACACAGACCGACGATGCGCTGGAACAGATCCGGCATCACGCCGGCATAATAGGCGACAGGAACGGAAAAGGACGGCTTGTCCAGTTCGATATAGGCATCCTGGGTGAGCTCGACGCCGCTGCCGCGAACCTTGGAAACCCAGGTGTCGAAGTCGGCATCGGTCATGGCGAGCGTCTGGAATTCCATCTGCGAGTAGCCGGGACCCGAATAATTGGCCGAACGGCCGTAGAAGGTGCCGGGCTTGTCGGCGATCATGTGCAGCTTCGTTTCCATGGCCGGCATGGCATAGATCATGCCCGCGAGCGCCGGTACGGAGAAGGCGTTCATCATCGAGGAAGCGGAGAGCTTGAGGTTGACCGGACGACCGGCCGGAATGGCCAGCTCGTTCACGGTCGCGACGCCCTGCTCGGGATAGATGAACAGCCACTTCCAGTCGAGCGCGACGGCTTCGACTTCGATCGGCTTGCCGAAGCTTGCATCGAGCGGCCGGTATGGGTCGAGCTTGTGGGTGTAGATGTAGGTCAGCGTACCGAGGGCGGCGATGATCAGGACCGGAACGCCCCAGATAAAGATCTCGAACTTCGTCGAATGATCGAAGTCGGGCTCGTAATCGGTGTTATCCGGCCGGTTGGCACGGTAGCGCCACGGAAAATAGACGCCCATGATCATCACGGGGATGATGATGATCAGCATCAGCAGGGTCGAGTAGATCAGCAGATCGCGCTGCTGTTCCGCGACCCAGCCCGACGGATCGAGCAGCACGTAGTTGCAGCCCGAAAGCAGCGACGCCGCTGCAAGAACGGGCGCGATGCGCAAAGTCTTCTTGAGAATGGTCATATCGTTCTTCATGGCGAGCAAGAGCACTCCCGCTTCGCCCGGGGCGATGCAGGTTGGCGGTTGTTGCTTGACGGCCGGCGGCCAAAGTTCCGACCGCGCGACCGTCCGTTATGAAGAAAAAGCTTGGGAGGATCTTCTTCGGAGGCCTTCCTGCTCCCATTTTTGAAAAAGGTTAAGTGGCCACCCTGTGACAAATCGTCACAAATGAGACCGTCGCGGGCAGTACTGATCACTTTTGCTTGATGAATTTGGTACAAAAGTGAGGAAAAATAGACGTTTATCAAATCAGGCGACAGGGGAGGTCAAGGTGTCGCAGCGTGCGCATTGATCCCGATCAAACCGTGGAAAACCACCCCGAGGCCGCTTGCCTGTCGCAGCCCGGAACATTCTCCACCCCGCCGGATTTCGCCTTGATCGCCGCGCTGCCCCTCTCTATCTCTCTTTGAAGCCAACATGTTTTCCTTGCGAAGGAAGGTTCTGCCTTGTCCGTCTTCAACAATCTGCCCGCTGCCCCGAGTGCTGCCAAAAAGCCCGTCACCGACACCCGGCACGGCATCACCCGCACTGACGATTATGCCTGGATGCGGGCCGACAACTGGCAGGCGATGTTCAAGGATCCGAGCCTGCTCGATGCGGAGCTGCGCAAGCATCTGGAGGCTGAAAACGCCTATATGGAAGCGGCGATGGCTGATACCAAGGACCTCCAGAAGGTGCTGTTTGCCGAAATGAAAGCCCGTATCAAGGAGGACGATTCGTCCATCCCGATGAAGGACGGCCCCTTTGCCTACGGCACCGCCTTCGTCACCGGCGGCGAGCAGCCGCGCTATTTCCGTATTCCCCGCGACGCTGACCACAAGGACGAATCGGGTCGGAAGCTTCTGCTCGACGGCGATAAGGAGGCCGCCGGCAAGGACTATTTCCGTCTCGCCGGCATTGATCATTCGAGCGACCATGCCTTCGGCATCTGGGGCTATGACGACAAGGGTTCGGAATATTTCACGTTGCGCGTGCGCAATCTCGAAACCGGCGAGGATCTGCCCGACGTGATCGAGAATACCGGCGGCGGCGGCGCATGGGCGCCTGATGGCAAGAGCTTCTTTTATACGCTTCAGGACGAGAACCACCGTCCGTCGAAGGTCTTCCATCACATCATCGGCCAGCCGCAATCCGCGGACCGGCTCGTCTATGAAGAGGAAGATCCCGGCTTCTTCATGGGCGTCGGCGGCTCGCTGCTCGACGACTACATCTACATCGATATCCACGACCACGAGACCTCCGAATATTACCTGCTCTCGACCAAGGATTTGACGGCGGCGCCGAAGCTGGTGGCAAAGCGGGAGGAGGGCATCGAGTATTCGATGACCGAAGGCGGCGACGTCTTCTACATCCTCACCAATGACGGCGGCGCCAAGGACTTCAAGATCATGGAGGCCCCGGTCGAAGCGCCGGGCAAGGAAAACTGGAAGGAGATCGTCCCGCACGAGCCGGGTCGCCTGATCCTTTCCCACATGGCGTTTGCCCGCCATCTCCTGTGGCTGGAGCGCCGCGACGGTCTGCCGGTCATCATGATCCGCGACCGCAAGTCCGGCGAGGAACATTCCATCGCATTCGCCGAGGAGGCCTATTCGCTCGGCCTTCAGGGTGCCGCCGAATACGACACCGACGTCGTCCGTTTCTCCTATTCGTCGATGACGACGCCGTCCCAGCTCTTCGACTACAACATGGTGACGCGTGAACGTGTTCTGCTGAAGACGCAGGAAGTTCCTTCCGGCCATAATCCGGATGATTACGTCACACGCCGCGTCTTCGCCGAAGCCCATGACGGCGAGAAAGTCCCGGTCACGCTTCTCTATCGCAAGGATACGAAGCTCGACGGTTCCGCGCCCTGCCTGCTTTATGGTTACGGCGCCTACGGCATCACCATTCCGGCCGGCTTCAACACCAATTGCCTGTCGCTTGCCGACCGCGGCTTCGTCTATGCCATCGCCCATATTCGAGGCGGCAAGGACAAGGGCTTCTCCTGGTATGAAGACGGCAAGATGGAGAAGAAGGTCAACACCTTCAAGGATTTCATCTCCGCCGCCGATCATCTGGTGAAGGAGGGCTTCACTTCCTACGAGAACATCATCGCCGAGGGCGGTTCCGCCGGCGGCATGCTGATGGGCGCGGTCGCCAACATGGCGCCGGAGAAATTCGCCGGCATCATCGCCGCCGTTCCCTTCGTCGATGTCCTGAACACCATGCTCGACGACACGCTGCCGCTCACCCCGCCGGAATGGCCGGAATGGGGCAACCCGATCGAGTCGGAAGAGGAATATCGCTGGATCGCCGCTTATTCGCCCTATGACAATGTCGGCGAGAAGCCCTATCCACCGATCCTCGCACTCTCCGGTCTCACCGATCCGCGCGTCACCTATTGGGAACCGACCAAGTGGGTGGCAAAGCTGCGCGAGAAGGCGACAGGCGAAGCTCCGATCCTCCTGAAGACCAACATGGCCGCCGGCCACGGCGGCAAGTCCGGCCGCTTCCAGCGCCTCGAGGAAATCGCGTTCGAATATGCCTTCGCCATCAAGGTGGCGGGGAAGATGTAACGGCTGACGCATCGCGCCCCTTTTCCGGGCGCGATGCGTCAGGATTTAAAGGGAGCCATGGCATGACCGTCCACATTGCCTTGCTCCGGGCCGTCAATGTCGGCGGCACCGGAAAGCTCCCGATGAGTGAGTTGAGGGCGCTTGCGGAAGATCTCGGGCTTCGCGACGTCTCGACCTACATCCAGAGTGGCAACCTGATCTTCCGTGACGATGAAGACGCGACGTCTGTCGCGGGGCGGCTGGATGCGAGCCTGGCTGAAAGGCTTGGCAAGCCGCCCGGTGTTTTCGTGCGCAGCGCCTCTGAACTCGACGCCATCCTCGCTGCCAATCCCTTTCCTGACGCAATCCCGAGTCAGTTGCTGGTGACCTTCTTCGCAGAACTGCTACCCGATAATGCGCTGTCTGGTCTGATGGCGCCCGATGGCGAGGAGGTCGTCGTCCTCGGTCGTGAGATCTATGTGCATTATCCGATCGGTGTCGGTCGGTCGCGGCTGAAACTGCCGGTTCTCAGGCACGGCACGGCGCGCAATATCAATACCGTTGCCAAGCTGTCGCAAATGGCGCACGCCCTCGGTGAGGCCTGATCCGGGCCGCCGAAATCCTTTCAGACATAAGAAACGTCTTGCGCCGTAGGTTTGTCACCCTGCTGCGACCTTGTCGCGCCTGTTCCGATTCGCGGCGCGGTTCGCGCTTTTGAATTTTAGGCAAGCCTTGTTTGTGTCCCTCACCTGCATGACGCAAGTTTCGCGCAAGGTTCGATGGTTAACGAATGGTTAACTTTTGAAACGAGAGCTTCCGACATGCGAATCGACAGCAGTCTGAACAGCTATTATTACCAGAACAGATATATCCCGACCTCCATCGAGGGCGAGGATGGTGCAAGCGAGCAGGCGCCCGTGTCGACGCCGCGCAACGCCGGTTCGGGTGGTTTCAGCAGTTCGTTGGTTTCGAACTCCCTGGCAAGTACTCTCTGGGTGGTTGAAGGCGGGCGCAAGCCTGTGCCCTCCATAACGCAACGTGTTATGGTGTCGGATGACCGCAGTGAAGCCAAGAAGGTAGAGGACCTCTACCGGGAGTACGAGTCGAGCCTCGAGGAATATGACGCCTGAGGGGCGCTCATATACGGATAGTTCAAAGGCGCCTTAGGCGCCTTTTTCGTGTCGGCAATCCTGCTTCTTGATTCCACGAGTGGTAAGTCCTAACTTCTCTAGAGACTAGAGGTTTTTGAGGGCAGGAGAGGACGCAGGAATGTTCTCGATTGGAGATTTGTCCCGGCGCACCGGGGTCAAGGTGCCAACGATCCGTTATTACGAGCAGATGGGCCTGATCGCGGCGGCCGACCGCACGGAAGGCAATCAGCGTCGATACGAGCAGGCCGATCTCGAGCGGCTGGCCTTCATCCGCCACGCCCGCGATCTCGGTTTCCCGATCGATGCAATCCGCGAGCTGCTGGCGTTAAGCCGCCATCCCGACGAACCCTGCGAGCGCGCCGACGATATCGCCCGTGAACAACTGATCGAGGTGCGCGAGAAGATCGCCCGCCTCAGGAAGCTGGAGGATGAACTGGAGCGCATCGCCTCCCATTGCGGGGGGCATAGCGTTGGCGATTGCTATGTCATTCGAGCGCTGTCCGACCACGGCCTGTGCAACCACGAACATTGAGGAGATGGGCATGCCGGTGATCAGGCAGGAGGATGCTGCGCTGGAGCGAGGGGCAGGCGAGGGGATTTATGTGGAGCTTGGCCCTTATTCGGCCCGGCTGTTGAGCGATGCTGGAGGGCTGACCCAGTTCCGTGCCTTTCTGGAAACCCTGCCTCCCGGCTCACGCTCCTCGCACAAGCATTGGCACGAGCGAGAGGATGAATTCGTCCTGGTCGTGTCCGGCACGGTCACATTGTTGGAAGGGGGCGAGACGACCGAGATGCACCCAGGCGACGCGGCGACCTTCAAGGCTGGCGTTGCGGTTGGCCATTGTCTGGAAAATCGTTCGACTGCGCCGGTCACCTATCTGGTTGTCGGCACGCGCGGTCCGGACGACGTGGTGCATTATGCAGAGAAGGATCTCCTCCTGACCAAGGTCGGATTCGAAAAGCGACTGACCGACAAGGCCGGCAATCCGGTTGTCCGTTAAGCTCCCTGGGATCAGGCGGCCACGCTGCGGAAAAAGGTGATCGAGCGGGATATGGCCTTCGGCAGGGCGGTAGTGTGATCGCCCTCGATCCGGCTGGCCTCGATCGCAAGCCCGGCGGCCTTCGCCCGCTTTTCCATCAATCTGGCGCCCTGGTTGAGATGCGGCTCTTTGGTGCCGTGCATCAGGTATGTGGGGCATTTCAGGCTCTGCGCATAACAGAGCGCGGTGCGAACCTCGAACTCGCGGACATCGCTGTCGTCGAAGCGGATATCCTCCGGATAGCGCCGGAAGAAGCGGAAGGCATTGGGATTGCCGGAAATGGGAACGGCGGCGCGGAACCGGTTCGACGCCATGGCTGACAGCATGGTCAGCGTGCCGCCGATGCTGTGGCCGGCGATGAACAGGCGGTTGCCATCGACCCCCGGCATGCCGGCGAGATGATCGGCGGCGGCCAGAACATCGTTCACCTCGTTATAGAAGCCGGAGAATGAGCCGGCCTGCCCGTTCTCTCCTCTAACCGTCGGCATCATGACCATGTAGCCGGAGTCGATATAGGGTTTCATCAGCGTCCAGTGGCCGGCGCCCATGGCATTGCCGCCATGCAGGAACAGGACGCCGGGGCGCAGCTTGTGCGACGGCTGGTGCTTCGAAACCCATGCCGCAAGATGCAGGTTGCCATTATGGCCGGAGGTGTAGAAGACGCGCTCCGCATTGGCCGGAGGGTCGAGTGTCTCGTATTTGTCCGGTGCCGGTCCCCTGGTCAGAAGATGGGTGCGGAAGGCTTGCCGATCGTGCGCGTAGTCCCTGCCGATCAGTGGCGGGTTCACGGGTGTATCGAGTGCGCTGGCGATGTCGGGCAGCATCAGCGTGCCGAGAAGTCCACCGAGAACGGCTCGGCGCGAGATTGTTTTTTCGAAATTCCGATCAGACGTCATGACAGCGATCCACAAGATCCAAGCCCCGCTATTTTTGCGCGCTTTTCGGCAAAGGCAAGGCACGATGACGTTACGATTCTGCAGAAAACGCCTGCTTCGGCACGCTCATGTTTCGGCCGTTGACAATCGATTGAAATGGGTGCATTGCATGCAGCCATGATCGACGCACGCGCACTCATCTCCTGCACGTATTTTTGGGCCTACCGGTAACCGGCGGCCCGACAGATCATCTTGTCAACAGGCCGCCGTCAGGCGGCCTTGTTGTTTTCAGCAGCTTCTCCTGATGGCGGTAACCGAAAAGGGAAGCGAAAATGACTGAAGATAACGATATCACCCTGCCACGGCCCCCAGTCGTGATCATCCGCGCTGCCAAGCGTCAGGATCTTCCGGCGCTCAACGAAATGATTGCATCGCTCGCCGCCCATCATGGCGACGCCTCTGCCATGACGCCGGAAAAGCTGGAGCGCGACCTCTTCGGCCCCATGCCATGGATTTCCGCCCTTGTTGCCGATAGCGGCGAAGGCCTGATCGGCTACGCCATTCTGGTGCCGCTCTACAAGGCCCAGGAAGGCAAGCGCGGCATGGACCTGCATCACCTCTATGTCCGTGACGGCCAGCGCGGTAACGGCATCGGCCAGCATCTTGTCGCGCGTGCGAAAGAGATGGCGCGCCAGTCCGGTTGCGACTACCTTTCCGTCAGCGCCGCCACCGGTAACTTCGCAGCCCATCGCTTCTACGAGCACATGGATTTCGTTCCGCGTCCGGTCACGGGCATGCGCTACATGCAGGCCCTGTCCTGAGTCTCGACCGCTTACGAAACGCTGTTTGCGAAGGAAAATCGCATGCCCCGTATTATCGTCGCCCTGCAGGACGACTTCGCCGATTGGGAACCCGCACTCCTGATGGCCGCCGCGCGCTACTATCTGGATTGTGAGGTTCTCACAGCCTCGCCGGATGGCAAGCCGGTAACCTCGATGGGCGGTCTCAAGGTGACGCCCGACATCAGCTTTGCCGAAATCGATCCGGCCAGCTCCGATGCGCTGGTCATTCCCGGCGGTTATGCCTGGGAAAAAGGCAAGGCCTTCGATTTTTCCGGGCTTGCGAACGGTTTCCATGCGAAGGGCAAGATCGTCGGCGGCATCTGCGCGGCCGCAAGCGCGCTTGCGGCGACCGGCGTTCTGGATGGTGTCGCCCATACCGGCAATTCGCTTGCCTCGCACAGCAAATATCCCGGCTATCACGGTGCCGGGCGATACGTCGACCGGCCGCAGGCCGTCTCCGATGGCGGCATTGTGACCGCGCCCGGCAATTCTCCGGTGACGTTTACCGCGGAAGTGCTGAAGGCGCTGGGCCTCTGGGGGCCGGCTGCCGAGAGCGAAATCACGGCATTCTCCGCCGAGCATCGATGATATGACGCGGCCTGGAGCATAATCCGACCGGAGCGAAGCGAAGATCGATAAGATTATGGCGCAAAAAGAAAGCCTTAGGCCGACGGTCCGATTCATTCGGATCGAAACGCGGTCTAGAGCACTTCCAGTGCGCGGCGGATGTCGCGGCTGTTCAGGCTGAAGGCGTCGCCTTCGGGTCTTTCGCGTCTGAGCTTGCGATCGGCGGCGAGAAGGAAGGCCGGGTGATGCTGGCCGAACCAGTCCATGCAGTCCTGAGGTGTCGGAGAGGTCTGTCCCGTCAGGCTGCGAAACGCCAGACGGTGGACGAAGCTGCGGCAGCCTGAAGCTTCATGCAGGAAGACCAGCGCATCGACATCGATGCGCCAGTCGAATTCGGGGCAGGGGCTTCCTGCCATATCGGATCAGGCTTCGAAGCGACGGCGGAAATAGCCGCTTAATGCGCCGAGCAGTCATGACCCCTGAACTGCCTTCCCGGATTGCTCCAGTGGCGTTGTCGTTCAGGCGTTCACCGCTCACAGCTGCGGGGGCAGCCACGAATCGAGCCCCGTCAGGGTCGTCCCTATCGTGTTCCCTATTAATCCCCGAAGCGCCGCTTCCGGGGAACCATCGGAAGCCACTATCGGAGGCTGCAAAGGCCGTGTCAGTCGCCAGTCATGCAACGGGCGAGAAATTTCAGGGGGGTGAGGCCGTTCTGCTTCAGTGCCGGACCGGAGGATTTTCCGACCATTTCTGCAGCGTCGTCTTGATCAGGATCAGTGCCGCCTGCTGGGCGTGGTCCCGTTCGCGCGGGTCTACGATGCCGGACAGACGTTTTTCGAAGGCGGTAACGGTCTCATTGACCCAGCGATGCAGGGCAGGGTCGGGATAGTTGTCGAGCAGCGAGCGCAATGCGCTCTCCATCCGACGTCGTTCTATGCTCATGCCGTTTTCGCTCTCCAAGTGACGGCGGACACTCTGTCGGGTGAGGCTTGCGCGATGCTGTATTTTAGAATTCTCGCAGCGACGCTTTCGGCGCTGTGGGGGAATGCCGGCCTTGCTTTCCGGCTGGTCGGCGTGACGTTCTTTGCGAAACGCCACGCCCCCGGATCGTGTTATTTCACTGCCGGTATCGCCTTCAGATACGCGGCGATCGCCTCGCGGTCATCGGCGGTGATCGCCGCCATGTTCTTCTGCACCTCGACCATGGAGCCGCCGACGCTGTCGAACTCGGGCGTGAAGCCGGTTTCGAGATAGCCGACGATATCGCCCTCCGACCATGAGCCGATGCTTTCCGAGCCGGGCGTGATGTTGGGGATCTTACCTTCGCCTTCCGGGTTCGGGCCGCCGGCCAGCCATTTGCCGGCCTCGAAACCGCCAAGCGCGTCGCGCGGCGTATGGCATTCGCCGCAATGGCCCGGTCCCTCGACCAGATACTGGCCACGCTTCAACTTATCGTCTCGCGCGGTGAGCGTGACGCGCGGCGCGTCGTTGAAATAGAGGAGTTTCCAGCCGCCGAGAACAAGGCGGATGTTGAAGGGAAACGGCAACTCATGCGCGGGCGCCACGGCGTCGCTGGCCGGCACCGTCTTGAGGAAGCCGTAGAGGTCGTTGATGTCCTTCGGCGTCATGCGCGCATAGGAGCCGTAGGGGAATGACGGGTAAAGATGTTCGCCGTTGCGACCGACGCCGCGGGTCATGGCGTCGCCGAATTGCGCAAGCGTCCAGCTGCCGATGCCGGCCGTCGGGCTGCTGGAGATATTGGGCGCGTAGAACGTGCCGAACGGGCTTTTCAGCGGCGCGCCGCCGGAAAGGATGAGGCGAGCATCGCCTTCCGCGCCGGATGCCGCGTGACAGCTTGCACAGCCGCCGGCGAAAAACACGTCTCGTCCGTTGACGAGATCGGGTTCGCCGAGATCGGCCCAGTGCGAGGGATCCTGTCTCGTCGGCGCGGTAATGAACACGAAGGCAGCGGCTCCCGCCGCGCCAAGTGCGACCAGGGCGCCAAGTCCCTTCAGCAGTTTCGATGCCATGGCACCCTCCAGCCTCTCTTGTCTTGTAAAAATAACGCGGCAAAATGCCGGTGCCGGCTCTGCTTTATGCAAAGCGCGGCGACCGGCATTTCGCCTGACGCTTATTTCTTCAGGCGGTAGGACTGGTGACAGTCGCCACAGGTGCTGCCGACGGCCTTCATGACCGCGCCGACGCCTGCCTGGTCGACCGGCATGGCGGCGAGCTGCGCATCAGCGGCGGCCCCGAGGGCGTGTGCCTTTGCCTTGAAGTCATCCATGTTTTCCCAGATCTTCGGGCTGGCTTCGGTGTCGAGGCCGACTTCCGAACCGGCCGGGAACTGGTCGGGGAATGCCTTGGCGACTTCCGACATCGTGGTCAGCGAAGCCTTCACGACCTCTGCATCGAAGGGCTTCTCGCCCTTGGCGATGGCGCCGATAGCGCCCATTGCGCCACCGACCTTCTTCATCATCTCCTGCCGGACGACCTGCGCCTCGTTCGCAGCGATCGCGGCGCTCATCCCGAGACAGGCGATGGCGGCAGCGGCCATGACAAGTTTCAGCTTCATCGATTTCTCCGTTTGTGTCGGCCGGACGTGCCGGCGGTTCTGGGGGCGCCTGAGGGGCAACTGGATGTTTGCAAAATTCACAAGGCGGAATGAAGTCACATTCCGGTGATGCTCGAAAATGATGTCAAAGATTTGATTTTTATCCAAAAATCTCTCCGGGAAACTAGGTGGCCGAGGTGACGCCGTGGATTAGCGTGAGCGCGGCAGCGACGATCAGCAGGGCGCCGGCAGCGCGCCCGATCCAGATCGTCATCGCCGGCCGCGCGGTCAGCAGGTGGCGGGCTCTGTCACCAGCCAAGGCCACCGCGCCATAGACGCCGCCCTGCACAGTAACGGTCATCAGCCCCAGCACGAGACCCTGCGCAAGGATCGGTCCATAGACGGGTTTCAGGAATTGAGGATAGACCGCGATCACGAAGAGATAGGCCTTGGGATTGAGCAGGCAGGTCGTCACCGCCCGTCGGAATGTGGTGAGGAGCGTAGTTGGCCCCGCCCCATCGACGGTGCCGACGGTAATTGTACCTCTTGCCAGCGAAAGGCCGATCCACATCATGTAGATTGCGCCTGCAATCACGAGGGGCAGGAACAGACGCGGAGCGTAAGCGACAAGGATGCCGGTGCCGAGCGTACCGTAAAGCGAATGCACTGTTCCACCTGCCATCATGCCTGCCGTCGCGGTAAAGCCGGCCTTGCGTCCTCCGGCAAGAGCGCTTGCCAGGACATAGATCATGTCCATGCCCGGCACTATGATGATGCCGAAAACCAGCAGAAAGAACAGCCAGAGCGTTTGCGTGTAGTCCATGTCAGTATCCTCGGGTAAGAAAGTCCACCGGAGGTCAAAAATTTCCGGTTTCACAGGAGTTTGTGGGCTTTCTTAAAAGTCCCCAACTGACATCATTGTGTCAGTTGTCTCGCCGGGAGTTGAGGAAATGAGAAAGGCTGCGCGTCTCTTCGAGATCATTCAGATCCTTCGGCTTTCCCGCCATGCGGTCACTGCGGCCGAAATCGCCGAGCGGCTGGAGGTCACGCCCCGCTCGATCTATCGCGACATCGTCGCATTGCAGGCGATGCGCGTGCCTATCGAGGGCGAGCGTGGCCTTGGCTACATTCTGCGCCCCGGTTTCGACCTGCCGCCGCTGATGTTTTCCGTCGAGGAAACCGAGGCGATCGTGCTTGGGTTGGCCCTTCTGGATCGAACCGGGGATCGGTCACTCAAGACGGCGGCGCGCACCGTCAACGACAAGATTTCCGCTGCCGTGCCGGAGCCGTTGAGGCGCAGCCTGCAGGCGCCGGTGCTGAAGGCCTGGGGAAGCGTGGCGGCCACCCCCGCGACGCTCGATCTTGCTGCCGTTCGCGGAGCTATCCGGGACGAGCAGTCCCTCGATCTGACCTATCGGGATGCCGGAGACCGGCAGACCGAGCGTCGTGTGCGGCCGATAGCGCTGATTTATTATTCTGATACGATGAATCTCGTTGGCTGGTGCGAACTGCGTTCGGCGATCCGCAATTTCCGTGTGGATCGGGTTATCGTCTGCTCGCTGGCGCCGACTTTCTTCCGGGGAGAGGGGGATATGCTGAGAAGGCGCTGGATGGATGGATGGGTTGATGGCTCGGGAATGAGGGATTCCTGAGTGCAATATTCCGGTTTTGTGCTTTCTTAACAGCGAAACCATATGATGACGCATCCAACGGGGAGTTTGGCATGATCACGACGGGGTCGCAGGAGGCATGGCGTAAAGGATGGCGGCAGCGGCCGCTTCTGTTGATTATTTCGCTTGCCGGGATTGCACTTTTTGCCGCTCTAGTCGGGTTTATGCTCGGCCTTATCAATCCCGATGCCGATGTCTTTGCCGGCCGCAACCATGTGAATGTGTGGCTGGGATCCTCGCTGCTGCTCTCGGGAAATGCGATGGAGCTTTTCCGCGGAGCGGAAGTCTACTCTACCCATGTGCTCTCGGTGTTTGGGGTCGGGGCCGGCTGGCAGTACTGGAGCTATCTTCCCCATGCGCTGCTGGTTTTCGCGCCGTTTTCCCTTATGCCTTATCTGCCTTCGGCGCTCGTCTTCCTGATGGCGACACTGGCGCTTTACGGTCATGCCGTCAGCCTGCAGGATCGCGATTTCCCGCCGTTCTCGGCACTGCTCCTGCTGCCCTTTCTTCTGGCCAATATCCTCGCTGCCGATAGCGGCTATCTGACCGCGGCCCTGATGCTTTACGGTCTCGGCCTTCGCGATCGTCATCCCGTACTCGCGGGCATCGCCATCGGGGTGCTGACGATCAAGCCGCAGCTCGGCCTTCTGCTGCCGGTCCTTTTGATCTTCGAGGGCAATTGGCGCACCTTCCTCGCCGCGGTGGCGACGGCTCTCGTGATGGTGGCGCTGTCGCTTGCGCTTGTCGGCGTGAATGGTTGGATCGGCTATGCCGCGTTCAATGCGCCCTACCAGATCTACCTGATGAACAATCTGGGCGGGTTCTTTCCCAATCTGGTGCCCTCTGTCTTCGGCTCCATGCGTAGCCTCGGCTTCCCCGCCGAAGCTGCCCGGCTGTTTCATATGCCGGTGGCGCTGGCCGCCATCGCGGCCTTTATCTGGAGCCTGATGCGGCTCCAGTCGCCGCTTGCCCGTTCCCGCAGCCTGCTCTACGCCACCTTCCTGATCTCGCCTTATACGCAAAGCCATGATCTCGGCGCGCTGGCGGCTCTCGCGGCCCTTGCCGCCCGGCCGGAGCCGGCGCTTCCCCGGAGCCTCGCCATGCTGCGCATCATACTCTCGGTGCTGGTCGCCCTCGTGCCGCTCGTTACCCTTCTGCTTGGCCTGAAAGGGCTGCCGCTCGCACCGCTGGTGCTGCTGCTGGCCTATGGCCTGACGCTTGCGACCGACAGGATGCTGGAGGCAAGTGCCGCGCCGGCACGCGTCCAGATGGCCTAGCCGGCAATCGATGCGGTATTCGCCGACGTGATGGAAAGCCGGCGGTCTTCCTCGCGGCCGAACCCATGGATTTCCAGCCGTTCGTCAAACAGTTCGACCACGGAAAACGCATTCTCGTCCGGTGTGTCGACCATGCCCTTCATGTTGACGAAATGGGTGCCGTTCAGCAGGCCGTAATTGCCGGCGTGGTTATGACCGCAGAAATAGGCCAGAGCCGCAGGCGATCTTGAGATCACGCCAGCCACCTCTTCGGCACCCCAGAGATTGTGATCGTTTGCCGGAGCGAGTGGATAATGGCCCATCACGATCGCGGGTTCGCCTGTCGCTTCGGCAAGTTTCAGCCGTTCGTCCAGCCATTCGGTCTGCGCAGCGCTCATGCCGGCATTCCACGTCTGGGCGTTCGCGGCGCCGGCGGCGCGCAATGCTTCAAGCCGGGTCTCGGCCTCCTGTCGACGGGCGTCGCCCGGCGGTGGCGCGAACAGCGAAACCTCGTTGCCATCGGTGAGGATCACGCGCACGCCCTTGCAGACGAAATCGTAATAGGGCGAGGGCATGCCGAGCCTGTCGTGGATTTCCGCCAGATGTTCCGGTGCGACGGCGAAATCGTGATTGCCGGGCAGGAAGAGCGTTCGGTGGCGAAGGCCGCTATAGACGTCGAGCACGCGGTCGAAATTGTCAAAATCCCGGTCGATCACGTCGCCGAGCGTGACGACGAAATCGAGATCCTCGGCGTTCAGCCGGGCAATCGCGGCCTCAAGCTTGTCGAGGCTCTTTGCGTAGTAGCGATTGAGCGTCAGGTTGGGTTCGATCGGCGCATATTGCGGATCGGCGATCAGGCCGAAGCGGAGGCGGGGAAGAAGACTGTCTGAGGGCATGTTCTACACATCATGAAAACCAGCCGCGGGAATAGGCCGCCGGTATGACAGTCGTGTGACGCGGATCGCCGGTGTTGACCGCCGGCGATCTTTTCCCGAGATGGAAAGGCTTGGCCCGCTCCGGTATTCCGGGGGGACGACGTCAGAGAACCTTCGCCACGTAGATGTCGCCTGCCGGCAGCGGCAGAAGACGTTCGGCCATCTCGACCTTCAGCGCCTCGTGGCGAGCGGTTTCGTCTTCCGTCTTGTCCTTCTTGGCGCCGAGCGTGACGAACTCCTCGCGCACATGGCCAGGCTTGATCCTCACCTCGACGGTTTTGCCCCTGTAGGTGAAGCGCCAGACATAGGGGCCGGGAGGATCGGAAATCACATCCTTGCCGCCGAGGCTTCGGTCGACCGTCAGCCGCCCGTCCGTCAGGACCCGCGTTGCCATTTCGATGGCATCACGACCGCCGGGGCCTGGAAATGCGGTGACCACGGTGATTTCGCGGCGCTCCGGCGGCGTGTCGGCGAGAAGGGGAAAAGCCGCCTGCATCGCCTTCAATCCATGCACCACGCCGCCCGGAAATCCGCCGCCGTGATAGGCGTTGATATCGGCGAAGGTGAAAGTGAGGTTCTTGCCGCCTTCGCGGACGGTAATCGTGTCATGCATGGGTGTAGGCCCTCAGATTGGGAATGAACCGGTCGAGGAAACGGGTCGTCGCCGGCATGAAATGCGAACCGTGATGGAACATCGGATCGAGCGAGGAAATGATCATCCGTCCGGGTGTCGAGACGTCGTCGACGTAGAGGATCGCGCGGCCTTCTCCGTCACGGGCGAGAACTTCGGCACCTTCGGGCGGCACGAACCAGCCATGCAGATGCCAGGTGACCTCCTTGTCGCCGATATCCTTCATCAGCGGGTGGGAGGCAGCTGTATCGGTTACCGTCACGCCGAGATCGGCCTCGGGGTCGAGCCACCACCACCAGTTCGTCGGCGTCTCGGTGAAGTCGATGGCCGGAAGCCAAAGGTCGGAATGGCTTTCCCCGAGCGCGACGACCGTGCCGCCGGCGGCGAGATGGTGTGCAACGACGTCTTTCTGCGCGATCATTCGATGTGCGGGCGTGCGGCAGGGAACCCAGAGCACATCGTCGGGGCGCAGCACCTCGCCGAGTTTCTCTGGTGCCGTCACCACGTCGAAATACCCGGCATAGCGCGGCCCTTCGAGGCTGCGGATATTGTAGTAGGTGCCGGAGGAGGGGGTGACGATGCGCCGGCCGGTCTTGCCTGAGGATTTCGGGCCGGTATAGGCCTCCGCCTCTGCCAGCGGCAGGTTGTCGGAAGGCTTTGCCGAATTTGCGGGCCAGGGATCGAGGCAGGGGCCGCCATTGACCCAGTCGAGGATACGGGCGGAAAGTCCCGGGGCCAGCCCCCATTCCATCCCCATGCTGGCGAGGTCGTTGCCGGCATGGGAGAAGATGCGCCCGCCACGCGGCCGCGCCCAGACCCAGTCGACCGGCACCTGAGCCGGTCCCAGCCCGTTGATGGCAACGGCACCCTCCGGCAGGGGATTGCAGCCGCGGCCATAGAAACCGGCCACGCCCTTGTTGGCTTCCAGCTTTTTCAGGTCGAGACCGTCATAGAGCGGATGCGGATTGATGGAAGAGAGATCGAAATCCGCCCGCTTTGGAGCGTCGATTGGCCGGTATTGTGCCATCCCGTCCACTAGGGCGCGCACGACATGGCCGTTGAAGAACCAGCGTCCGCCGGCATCGAGAAAGGCTTCGAGCGCGGGCTTCAGCGCCAGAAGGGCGTTCTGGTCGAGCTGCTGTCCGGTGATGAGGCCCGTGTGGGCGGCGAGCACCTCCGCCGTCAGATCCTTCTGCTCGACGATGACGACATCGCCGCGCGCCGCCGCGTCCAGAATGCCCGGCGACGGTTTGCCATAGGCGGATTTCAGATAGATCGTGCTCATGCTGCCTCAATTCCGGCGAATGCGGGCAGGATTGCCCGGCGTGTTTCGCCAACTGGTCCGGCGACATCGACCCAGCGCATCGGGACGCCGTAAAGCTCGGTCAGCCGCTCCGGCTCGATCATGTCGGCAACGGTGCCGTGGACCTCACGTCCGCCCGGCATCATCATCAACACGTCGTCTGCGGCGGCGAGTGCGTGGTTCGGGTCGTGGGTGGTGAAGATGATGGCGTAGTTGCGCCGAAGGCGCAGCGCATCCAAGAGTTCCAGTGTCTTTGCCTGATTGCCGAGATCGAGCGCTGAGGTCGGCTCGTCGAATACCAGTGCCTGCGATCCTGTGGCGAGCGCCCGGGCAATCAGCACCAGCTGGCGTTGGCCTCCCGACATCCGGTCGTAGCGCAGGCCGGCAAGTGCCGAAGCGCCAACTTCCGCTAGTGCTCCCTCTGCCGCGTCCCTGTCCTCGCGGCGCGGCTGGCCGAACAGTCCGAGATGAGCCGCGCGGCCCATCACCACGACATCGAGGCCGGAAAGCCTTGCCTGCGATGCCCCATGCTGGGGCACATAACCCGCGACCTTCGGCGCGTGACGGCTGCCGTCGGCAAGCCGCTGGAAGCCGAGAAGAGCTCTCAGCAGTGTGGTCTTGCCGCGACCGTTCGGGCCGAGGATGGCGAGTGAACGGCCGACGGGAACCGAGAAACTGACATTGCGGAAGAGCGTGCGCTGGCCAAAGGTGACCGAAGCGTTTTCGAGGCCGATCATGCGCGGTTCGCCTCCCTGAAGTGACGCCGCAGAAGCAGGCCGAAGACCGGAGCGCCGATCAGCGCGGTCAGCACGCCGAGCGGGATTTCGGCCGCTGTCAGCGTGCGGGCCAGCGTATCGATGAAGGTGAGATAGGCGGCCCCGAGCAGCGCCGATGCCGGGATCAGCGCCCTGTGATCCTCGCCGACGAGGATGCGCGCGGCATGCGGCACCACGAGGCCGATCCAGCCGACGATGCCGGCGACCGCGACCGATGTGCCGGTCATCAACGATATGGCGGCAAAGACGATCCAGCGCTCGCGGTCGGGATTGACACCGAGCGAACGTGCCTCGCTGTCTTCCAGTGCCAGCAGGTTCAGCCGGTAGCGCAGCAGCCAGACGGCGAAGAGACCGAGCGCCATGCCGGGGACGGCAAGCCACAGCCTTGCCCATGTGGCGGTCGAAAACGAACCCATCAGCCAGTAGACGATGGCCGGCAGCGACGTGTTCGGATCGGCGACGAACTGCACGATGGAAACCAGCGCGGCAAACATCGCGCCGACCACCATGCCGGAAAGGATGACCGTAATGATCTCGGTGCGTCCGTTGATCCGGGCAAGCGCGCCGACGAGGATGAGCGCGGCAAGCCCGAGAATGAACGACATGCCGAGCAGTACGATGCCGGAATAGCCGAAAAGGATCGCAAGCGCGCCACCGAAGGCCGCACCCTGGCTGATGCCGAGCACCTGCGGTGAGACGAGGGGATTGCGGAAGACGCCCTGAAGCGACGCGCCGCCAACGGCGAGTGCCGCGCCGGACAGCGCCGAGAGCAAGACTCGTGGCAGGCGCACCAGCAGCACGATGCGCTCGTCCATCTCGTCCGGGATCGTGCCGGGGTTGAGGGCTCCGTTGAGGAGGATTTCCGCGATGCGGGGCACGGAGACGGAAAACCGGCCGGCCCCGATGGAAAACAGCATGGTCGCGACCAGTCCCGCGATCATCAGTCCGAAGATGCCGATCCTCAGTGCGGAGACACCGCTCCGCACCGGTTCAGTCGCGACCGCGCTCATTTCACTTGGCCTTGAACTGGGCGTAGGCGGTTTCCGCACCCTGCATGTCCATCCACAGGATGCCGTCGATATCGGCATCGCTGAGGTCGTAGTTGTAGAGGGTCTGGTAGGCCTTCTTCATTTCGCCGCGCAGGTCGTAGGTGAAGACGTCGGGATGCAGCAGGTTGGCGAGCCACATCCAGGTCAACGGGCTTTCCTGGCTCGGCGGATCCCAGCGATAGCCGCCGAGCGGCATCTTGTAGACCTTGCGCTCCTTGGCGGCCTTGGTGAGCGAGAGGATCGGATCGTTATAGATACGGTCGATCCCGAGCTTGGCTTCGAAGCTGTTGAGCAGGATCACGTCGGGGTTCCATTCGGCGATCTGCTCCGGGCTGATCGTCGTGCCGTTGCCCTGTACGTCGGAAGATGCGTTCACGCCACCAACGAGGTCGATGTACCAGGCGTTGTAGTTGCCCTTGTTGCCCGATGCCGTGAGGTTCTCGAGCGCCCGACCGAGATAGAGCACCTTCGGCTTCTTGTCGGCGGGAATGTCCCTCGCCTTGGCAGCCATTTCGTTGGCCACCGTATCGCGCCAGCCATTGATCAGGGCCGCGCGCTCGGGCTTGCCCAACGCGGTCGCCACCATGTTGTGGTAGTAACGGGTCTTTTCCTCGGTGCCGTAGGAGATCAGCGCGACGTTGAGGCCGGCATTGCTGATCGGGTCGACCAGATCGGCGCCGTAATCCGCCCACTGGATCACGAGATCGGGATGGGTGGCCGCCAGTTCCTCGATGTTGGGAATGAAGTTCGGCGCGGTGATGTCGGAGGGAATGTTCTTCGCCTCGGAGAAGATCCTGCCGAGTACGCCTTCCACGATCGCCGATTTTGCCGTCGGGTTCATGCCGACGAGCTTGGAGGTGCCGCCATCCATGGCAATGATCGTCGATGCCATCGGGATCGGGATCGAGGCGATGCGGTCGGCCGGCTTTTGAAGCGTGACGGTGCGATCCGCCTGGTCGACGATGGTGATCGGATCGGCGGAAGCCGTGGCGGCAAAGCCGATAGCCGCGACCGAAACGGCAAGGCGCGTGAGCAGGCGATCAGAAAGCATCGCGAGAACCTTTCGAAAAGTGGACAGTTTCTGTCTTGATTTCGGCGCCTCGGATCGCAAACATGAGTATATATGTCAAGAAATTTTGCGCTAATATAATTCCATATTTTCAAACGGATTGAGTAACATCGACGCAAGGCGTGGATTGAACCGTTTGAATTGGCTCTTCCGGTTTCCGGCGCCATGCGTTGCCGGTGCACGCTGGACAAAATCGCCTATGAAAGCGATAGACGAATGTCAGGCCCGGTCCCCGGGTAACAGAGGTTCACGTTCCATGATCGTCCGCGACCGGCCCGGTCTTCTCGCCTTGTTCTTCATTCTTCGCGGCTCGGTCCTGCCGATGATCTTTCCGCAGGTGCTGTTCGTCTTTGGCCTGTCGGCGCTGGTGATTTTGGCGCACCGGTTCTGGCCGGCTCTGGTTCCGGGCTTCAACAGCGCGCCGCTTGCGCTGGTCGGCATCGCGCTCTCCATCTTTCTCGGCTTCCGCAATAACGCCTGTTACGACCGCTGGTGGGAGGCACGAAAGCACTGGGGGCAACTGGTCATCGCGGTTCGCAGCCTCGCCCGCCAATCGCTGATCCTCGAGGGACGGATGCTCGATGGAGAACCGGTTGCGCGGCGCCGCCTGCTGGAACTCGCCATCGCCTTTTCCTATACGCTGCTGATCCATCTGCGCCCTGGCGGCGATCATGGCCGCATCCTCCTGCGCTTGCCGAAGGAGCGCCACGTCGCCTTTCTCGAAAGCCGCAACCGGCCGGATTTCATCCTGCGGGAAATGGGCGGCCTGACAGCACGGCTGAAGGCGACGGGAGCTCTGAGCGACATCGAATATTCCGTACTGGAATCAAGCCTTCACGATATGTCGTCGGTCCTGTCAGCTTGCGAACGCATCCGCTTCACGCCGGTTCCCTTCGGTTACACGCTGCTCCTGCATCGCACTGCCTATATCTTCTGCTTCCTTCTGCCCTTCGGTTTTGCCGATGTGTTGGGATGGCTCACGCCTTTCGCAACGGCTCTCGTTGCCTACACCTTCTTCGGTCTCGACGCTCTTGGTGACGAACTGGAGGAGCCGTTCGGCGACCTCCCGAACGATCTGCCGATAGGAGCCATTGCGGAGACGATCGAGATAAACCTGCGAGAGGCGCTGGGTGAAAAGGATCTCCCGCCGCTGCCGGAACCAAAGGGCTTTGTGCTCATGTAAGCACCTTGCCAAGCTATACTTGCCGCTGTGGCCTTAATACCAAGGTTCGGCGCTAGAAACCCGTTGGATGGCCATGGAATGGTCTGCGGCGTTTATTTTTCTTCAATGGGTTGCTGCTAAACAGGAAACTGTCTGGATGGATCCGATGCGATCAAAGCTGGCATGAAGGCTGGGCCGGACCTCAAACGCCTTCTCACAAGTAATCCAGCATTGGTCAGCAGTAGAATGATATCCCCGGACCCGGCGCGGCCCTCAATCTTCCCCGATGACAACGAAGAGGTCGTGGCCAACATTCCCGCGGACATCCTCCGTCAGGAGATGGCCAGCGCCTTCCGGCCCATCATACGGGGTTTCCTCGCTCCGGCGGCTGTCTACTATTGTCTGATCACCGTCGTTCACTTCCTTTTTCAGGACGGCGAGCATTTCCAGAAGCTTGGTGCTCTATCCTTCGTGACCTTCGTTGTAAGCCTCTATCTTCATGAGAAGTGGTTGACGCGTGATGGCGATTATCATCGGCTCGAATTGACCAATCTGGTGATGAACCTGCTGGTCTACCTCAACATCACCGCTACGCTTCTCATGGACTTCATTCCGGAGAAACTCGTCTATTTCGTGTTCGCTACGTTGCTTTTTGCGACCTCCGGAATCAGCGTCAGGATTATCGTCGCTTCATCCGCGCTGTCTCTTGCAACGATGCTCTGGTTCGCAAACCGCGCCGGTCCGGAGATTTTCTTTCAACATACGCTGATCGGTCTTGCGGGCACCTTCGCCGCTGTCGGAATGGCGCTTTTGATGCGGACCGCCATTCTCAAGGCTGTTCGCGCGCGTATCGCGGCGGACCTTTTGCGTACGCGTGCCGAGTTCCAGGCCGATATCGATTCCCTGACCGGCTTGCCGAATCGGCGCCATTTCTTCTCCACCCTCGAGGCCTTCGTGGCGAGCGCGTCGGAAACCGGCAGCCCTGTCTATGTCGGCATTATCGACCTCGACGGCTTCAAGCCGGTCAACGACCTGCACGGGCACGCCATCGGCGATGCCCTTCTGGTCGAAGTCGGACAACGTATCAGGACCGTCTGTCCTCCGGCCTATCTGATTGCGCGCCTTGGTGGTGACGAGTTCGCACTGGCCATCCCGAAGGTGTTGACCAGGGATACCCTGAACGCGGTAGGCCGCGACATATGCGACAGGTTGCGCCAGCCTTTCGTGATTTCCGGCATCGGCATTTCGATTTCCGCATCGATCGGCTTCGCCCATTATCCGACCAACGGCGAAACGGTTCGCCAGATCTATGAGCGTGCCGATCATGCCCTGTCCTGCGTCAAGCGGGGAGGCCGCGGCGGTGTGCTGATCTTCTCGGCCTGCCATGAAGCGGAGATGAACGACTTCGGGCGGATCGACCAGACACTGCGCAGCAGCGATCTCGCCAGGGAGCTCTCCGTGGTCTTCCAGCCACAATACGACCTCATGCGGCAGAAGATTGTGGGTTTCGAGGCGCTTGCCCGCTGGAGCAGCGAAACGCTCGGCAATGTTAATCCTGCCCGGTTCATCGCTGCCGCCGAACGCTCGGGCCTGATCGAACAGATGACGGGCATTCTTCTGCAGAAAGCGTTGGCGGCTGCGGTGACATGGCCGGAAGACGTCAAGCTTTCCTTCAATCTTTCGGCCGTCGACCTTGTCTCACCACGATCCATCGCAAACATCGTTGGCCTTGTCCAGGAAAGTGGACTTGCGCCGGAACGATTGATCCTGGAAATCACCGAAACATCGATGATGACCGATTTCGAGCGTGCACGCGGTTCGCTCGGGATATTGGACGCGATGGGCTGCCAGATCGCTCTCGATGACTTCGGGTCCGGCTATTCCAGCTTTGCCTATATCCATCGCTTCCCGCTGCACCGGATCAAGATGGACCGTTGCTTCGTGACCGGCCTCAAGGAGGACGAAGCCGTCGGCCGCAACATCATCCGCGCGATTGCGGATCTTGCCGCCAATCTCGGCGTCGCATGCCTGGCAGAGGGTGTCGAGACGGAAGCCGAACTGAGGGCGGTGCAGGCAGCAGGTATTCGTTATGTGCAGGGGTATTATTATGGCCGCCCGATGACTGCCGACGACGTGACCGACCGTCTTGCTGCGCAGGGTGATACCCCGCCTCAGGAAGAGGCGGCCTCGTAGCTTGAAGCCGCCCGACAGTTTCGTCTGTCATTCCTGGTCGCGTCTGTCATTCCTGGTCGAACGTGACTGCTTTCACCTTGTCTATGCCGAGCACTTGCAACGCGAGCTTTTCGTAGAAGGGTTCGGCTTGTCCGCTTTTTATCTTATGCAGGAAATATTTCTCGAACCCGATCTTCGCGGCATGAACCCATTTTCCCTGGGATGACCAGTTGACGTTGCGAGGCGGGATCTGCGGTTGCGCCACGAAGGCGATGCCGCTATCGCCGAAGTCGGCAAGGCACACCGCGTTCCATGTACTCTGTGCCTTCGGCTTTTCACCGCGCACCAACGCAGAAATATTCTTTGCTGTTGCCGTTACCATGCTCTCGATCATGAACCCTGTCTTCGGCACGCCGACAGGGACGGGTGTCTTTCCTGTGGGAGCGATTGCCACACAGACTCCGACAGCAAAGATATTCGGATACCGTCCATTCTGCTGATGCCGGTCGACCAGAATAAAGCCGCGCGGATTGGTGAGCCCCTCGATATCACGCACTGCCTCCACCCCGCGGAAGGCGGGTAGCATCATGGTGTAGACGGACGGCACGTCATGCGTGACCTTGATGGATCCGTCCTCGTTTACCTCTTCGACGGTGACCTTGTCGGGACCGACCTCCTTGACCCTGGCATTGGTGATCCATTTGATGTGTTTGGAGCGCAATGCGCTTTCCAGCAGGCTCTTGGTATCTCCGACACCATCGAGACCGAGATGGCCCATATACGGTTCCGATGTGACGAATGTCATCGGCACGCGATCACGGACTTTCGCATCCCGCAATGCCTTTTCTAGGATAAAGGCGAATTCGTAGGCCGGGCCGAAGCACGAAGCGCCTTGCACCGCACCTATCACCACCGGACCGGGTTTGGCTCGCAACTTTTCGAACGCCGCGCGGGCGTCAAGCGCATGATCGATATGGCAGACAGAGTGGCTGTTGGCGTCAGGCCCGAAGCCGGGAATTTCGTCGAAAGCGAGTTCCGGTCCCGTAGCAATCACAAGATAGTCGTAGTCGATGAAGCCGCCATCCGCGAGTTCGATGCGGTTTTCTGCGGCGTGCAGCCGTTTGGCACCTTGAGGATGGAGCGCGATGTCGCGTTTTCGACATGCGGGTTCCAGGTCGACCTCGATACTCTCTCTGTCCCTCCAGCCGACGGCAACCCACGGGTTTGACGGCACGAAGGAGTATCTCGTCCCCTTGTTGACGATCGAGACTCTGTCGTCACGTGACAGCGCCTCTCTCAGTTCATAGGCCATGATGGTGCCGCCGAGACCGGCACCGAGTACGACGACATGCGCCATGAAGCAACCTCCCGTTTGCTTTGCATATAAAAAATCATATATACGAAGATTTGAAGGTTGAGATTGCGTTTTGTCAAATTAGCCGAAAATCTTGAAGTGCCTCCGATTACCGGGAGGCCCGTCAGTCCGGGAGGTTCGGCTGAATGCGGTTCTGTGGCAGCAATTCGCTGGTGATGGTGATGGCAATCAGCGAAAGCGGCACTGCCAGCATCGCCCCTATGGCACCCCAAAGCCATGTCCAGAAGATAATGGCGACGAAGACGGCGAAGGGATTGATCTCCAGTCGTCGGCCCATGACCGCCGGAGTGACCAGGTTTTCCATCACCATATGCACCGCGAAGAAGGCGGCTGCGGGCAACAGGCCGAAGAGCAGGCTGTCATGGGTGAGAAGTCCTGCAATCGCAAGCGCGGTCGTCATGGCGGCGACGCCGAGGAAGGGCACGAAGCTCGACAGAAAGGCGAAAAAGCCCCAGAGCACCGGCATGTCGAGCCCGCCTACCCAGGCAATGATCGTCATGGAGATACCGACCACGGCGTAGAGCAGCGACGCCGTGGCGAAGTAGAAGCCGAGAGCCTGTTCGATGGCGTTGAAGGTGCGGATTGCTGCAAGTCGCCGTGCCCGGTCGCGGAAAGCGACGATCAACGTCTTGCGGATGGCGTGGCGGCTGCCGAGGAAGAGAACGAGAGCGGCAAAGAAGATCAGCGTTTGCACCACGGCGGGCGTTACCCGTGCGGCGACCGTCGAAAGCACGGTGCTGCTGTTTTCGATCAGCGCCTCCATGGACATCGGGCCGGAGCGAAAGCTGGCGCTGGTGATATGAAGCCACTTGATGCGTTGGAGATAGGGCAGGATGCGGTCCACTGCCTTTTCCGCCATGGTGGGCGCGCTGGCGGCAAGGTCGCTTAGCGGTCCGATCAGCGTGTTGGCGATGAAGAAGATCAGGGCCGCAAAAAGTGTGGTTAGAATGAGCGCGGAAAGCATGGAGGGAATGCCGAGCGCTCCCAGCCTGTCCGCCGCAAGCCCGAGGATCAGTCCGACGACCACGGCAAGCGTGATTGGTATCAGCACGCTCGAGGCGAGTTGGATTGCCGTCACCGCAAGGATCACGAAGATGCCGATCACGGACCAGATCATGGCGAGATCGAGTGCGGTCTTGCGTGCTTTTACGCGATGGGGGGCCCTGCGGCGTACGTCCGTCACCCGCGTCGCTCGTGCCTCCGTGGTTTCCTGGCTGGAGCCAGATCCCTTCGATCCGTCGTTCATGTTGGAAAGCCCCACGTAATGCTGCCTGACAACGCGACAAGGGCGGGAGTGTTCCCGTCAGCAATGTCTCCGTCCGTCAAAGTGTCTTTACTGATTATAACCTCCCGACAGCAGTCGTGACAGAGGCTCGGTCGACTTGGTCTAATGTCTAACATTCATGACTTTTTAAGCAATATTCTGTTTAGTGATGCCGCCTGTATGGCGAAAATTTGCACGTTATTCCAACGTGATGGGGGAAAGCATGGCGTTTTTTAACGGTCGTCAGTCGAAAGAGCTTAATGAACTGAGGAACCGTCTGGCTGTTATCACCGAGCGTTCGAATCTGATAGACGAGGCGTCTGGAGTAGGCCTCTGGGAAGCCGTGCTGCTCAACGGCGACGCGATGCATCCGCAAAGTCGCTGGACCTGGTCGGCGGAGTTTCGCCGGATGATCGGTTTCGAGACCGAAAAGGAATTCCCGAACGTCGTACAGTCGTGGGCCGACAGGCTGCATCCGGAGGATGTAGAGCCGACCTTTGCAGCTTTCGGCGAGCATCTCAAGGACAGGACCGGCAAGGTTCGCTATCGGGTCAATTATCGTCTGAAGATGCGAGACGGCACCTATCGCTGGTTCCGGGCGACAGGCGGCTGTATTCATCAGCCGGATGGCCGGACCATCCGCGCCTGTGGCTCGTTGACCGACGTTCACGAACAGATGTTGATGCAGCAGAAGGCTGCCGTTGATGCCGAGCACGATCGCATCGCTATCGAGGCAATCAACGAAGGGCTTGCCGCGCTTGCATCCGGCGACCTGACACATCGTATCACTGCCGAGATGCAGCCCAAGGCGATGTCGCTGAAGACCAATTTCAACGTCGCGGCGGACAAGTTGTTTGAAATGATGAGGTCGGTCGTGACCGTGATCGGATCGGTCAGGGGCGGCGCCGTCGAGATCGGCCGGGCTTCCGACGATCTTTCGCGACGCACCGAACAGCAGGCCGCGTCTCTGGAGGAAACGGCCGCTGCGCTTGAGCAGATTACCGCAACTGTCAAACGCTCCGCCGAGGGCGCGCGCAAGGTGGCGGATGTGACCGTGGATGCCCGTGCGTCCGCAGAGCAGTCCGGTGGGATCGTGGAAAACGCCGTTGTTGCGATGTCGCAGATCGAAGCGTCGTCGAAAGAAATCGGTCAGATTATCGGCGTCATCGACGAAATCGCTTTCCAGACCAATCTTCTTGCGCTCAATGCTGGAGTCGAGGCCGCTCGTGCGGGCGAAGCCGGCAAGGGCTTTGCAGTCGTTGCCCAGGAAGTCCGTGAGCTAGCGCAGCGTTCCGCAAACGCCGCGAAGGATATCAAGACGCTGGTCACCACCTCGTCGCAGCAGGTTGGTCAGGGGGTCTCTCTGGTTGGCAAGACCGGCGAAGCCCTGCATCAGATCGTCCGTCAGATCATCGAGATTTCAGCGCTCGTGAACGAGATTGCAGCTTCGACCCAGGAGCAGTCCGTCGGACTGAGCCAGGTCAATACTGCTGTCAACCAGATGGATCAGATGACCCAGCAGAATGCTGCGATGGTGGAAGAAACCAATGCGGCCAGCCAGTCGCTGGCACATGAGGCGGAGAACCTCGCCGGACTGGCGCAGCATTTCCGTCTCGATGGCGCAAGCTACGGGCAGCAACCTGCACGCTCCTCGTTCGCTCAACCCGTCCGGGCAGCCCGCGCGGCATAGTTCTCGAGCCGACGCGCTATTGCTGGTTTCAAACGGAAAAGGGCGGTCTTGCAACCGCCCTTTCTTTTTTTGCTTCAGCGTCGCCTCAGGCTCCCGTCACCCGCCAGATCACGTCACCCACATCGTCGGCCACAAGCAGCGAGCCATCCGGGCCGATCGTGACGCCGACCGGGCGGCCGTAGGAATGCTTCTCGTCGGGAGCGAGGAAGTCGGTGAGGATATCTCGCGGCGGGCCGGAAGGCCGGCCGTTTTCGAAGGGCACGAAGATCACCTTGTAGCCGGCGAGCGTCGAGCGGTTCCACGAGCCGTGCTGGCCGATAACCATGCCGTCGGGGAAGCCGGGCAGGGTACCGGCCGGAAGCCAGCAGAGGCCGAGCGAGGCGGTGTGCCCACCGAGCGCATAGTCCGGCCGGATGGCGCTGGCGACCAGCCCCGGATTCTGCAACACGCGGTCGTCCACTGTCTGGCCCCAGTAGCAATAGGGCCAGCCATAGAAACCGCCATCCTTCACCGATGTCAGGTAATCGGGCGGCGTCTCGTCGCCGAGGCCGTCGCGTTCGTTGACCACGGTCCACAGGTCGCCGGTGGTCGGCTCGAAGGCGAGGCCTACCGGATTGCGCAAGCCGCCGGCGAAAATCCGGTTATGCCCCGTCTCGAGATCCAGTTCGTAGATGCAGGCGCGGCCTTCCTCCGCCTCGAAGCCGTTTTCCGCGATATTGCTGAGCGAACCGACGCCGACATACAGCTTCTTGCCGTCGTGGCTTGCAAGAATGCTGCGTGTCCAGTGTCCGGCCGGCTTGAAATCGGCGATCCTGCGTCCCTGCGCGGCTATATGGGTCGCGCCTTCGCTATAAGGATAGGCGACAACGCCATCGGTGTTGCCGACATAGAAGGTGCCATGCAGCATCGCCATGCCGAACGGGTGGTTGAGTCCTTCCATGAAGGTATGACGCTCCTCGGCCACGCCGTCGCCATCGGCGTCGCGCAGCAGCGTGATGCGGTTTGGGCTTTCGCCGACGGCTGCGGCGCGCTTCATCGTCGAATACATGGCGTAGTCGAAGGGCGTCCTGATCCGGCCACCATCGACGCCGAGCGCCTCGGCCGTCAGCACGTCGCCGTTCGGCAGCACATGGATCCAGCGCGGATGCTTCAGTCCCTTGGCGAAGGCGTTGACCTTCAGGCCGAGGGCCGCCGTTGGCGTGTGGCCGTCGATCCAGCCGCGCGCAGTCGGCATCTTTAGCGTCGGAATGCGCTGGGCTTTCGCTTCGGGAATGATCGGTGCGCCGCCGATGGCCGGCCTTTCCGGGCTCTGTCCGAAGCGCCGCATCAGGATCATCGCCGCGCCGATCATGGCGACGATGCGCGCAAATATTGCCGACATGTCTTGTCCCCCCGTCTGATTTTCTCGACGCACCATAAAGCATGTCGCGCAAAAGTGTGCAGCGGTTTTGCAACAACGACATGCGACAACACAATGAACTAAAACGCGAGAAGCGAATCTGAAAGATCGCGCCGCGTTTTAGACAAAGCTTTCCCGCCTTGGAACTGACGATCGCCAATTTCAACGCAGTTCATCGATAAGCTCCGGGTGGCGGGCGAGCAGGTGGTCCTATGAAGATTGGATGGAGGGCTGCCGACCCCGATAGACGAAGGCCGGAGGTTCCGCGAGGCCATCCTCCTCGGCTGCCGCCGCAAGCGCTGCGTGGAGCGGCGAGTGCATGCAGACGGGGTCCGTCGCGCGCGCATCGCCGGCAAGCGCCATGGCCTGGCAGCGGCAACCACCGTGATCGATGTGCTTGCGGGCGCAGCTTCGGCAGGGCTCCCGCATCCAGTCATCGCCGCGAAAGGCGTTGAAGGCGCTCCCTTCGTACCAGATGTCGGCAAGCCCGCGTTCCCGCACGTTGTCGAAGGTCAGCCCATTAATGGTCTCAGCCGCATGGCAGGGAAGAACCCGGCCCGATGGCGTGACGTTCAGCCCGCTCGATCCCCAGCCGCCCATGCAGGCCTTCGGATAGCTGGAATGATGGTCGGCCGGGACATAATCGATCACCAGCACGCCTTCATGCCGGCGGCGGGCTTCCGCCACGAAGGCGTTCGCGGCTTCCACTTGTGCATGGGTCGGCATCAGGGCCAGCCGGTTGCGTTCGGCCCAGCCGTGAAACTGCACGGTGGCGATCTCGATGCGGCGCGCACCGAGTTCGATGGCGAGCGCCACCATTGCCTCGAGTTCACGCATGTTCTGCTTGTGGCAAACGGCATTGACCGTGAGCGGTATACCCACGCCGCGCGTCCAGCCGGCAACGGCGATCTTGCGTGCAAAGCCGCCCGCATAACCGCCGACGACATCGGCCTTTTCCGGCGTCGCGCCCTGCAGCGAAAGCTGTAGGTGGTCGAGACCGGCATCGGCAAGTTCGGTAATGCGCGCTTCGGTCAGCCCGATGCCCGATGTGATGAGGTTGGTGTAAAGGCCGAAACCGGCTGCAGCCCGCGTCAGATCGACGAGATCGCGGCGCGAGGCGGGTTCGCCGCCGGAAAGATGCAGATGTAGCACGCCGAGACCGGCGGCCTGCCGGAAGACCTCAATCCACTCGACGGTCGAAAGTTCCTCCGAGGCGCGGGTGAGTTCGAGAGGGTTGGAACAGTAGGGACAGGCGAGCGGACAGCGATGGGTCAGTTCCGCCAGCATGGCGATCGGCGGCGCGGGACGCTGGGTGACGAAGCGGGCGGGGCTTGAGTGCTCGTTCATGACGCAAGCTCCAGCAGTCGCCGGTTGGAAAACTCCCGGATGAAAGCCACGACATCGGCGAGTACGGCCTCTTTCGGCGCATCGAACTGCCGGGAAAAATCCCCGGCGATCTCGTCGAGGCTACGCTTGCCGTCCAGCGCTCGGACAATGGCGACCGCGATCTCGTCCAGCGCCAGCGCCCGTTCGGGGGCGAGCAGCACGGTCTGCCCGCGAACCGGATCCTCCCGCAGCTTCACGCCTCGGGCGAGCCTTGCGACGGTGTCGCCATCGACTGTGACTGCCGGGGCAGCAGGGGCGTCGCTTCCGCTCATTCCGCCGCCCCCTGCAAGGGCTGGTCGTCGAGATCTCCCGTCACGCCCTCGCGTCCGTCCCAGCCGCCGGGCGGAATGCGCGCCGGCGCCACGTAAGCCGAATGCAGCGTGTCCAGTTGCGACCAGAGTACATCGGTCTTGAAGGTGAGCGCCGCCGCCGCCGCATCCTGCTTCTCGAATGTGTCGGCATGGTCGAGCACATGGGCAAGCCCGAAGGCGACGTCCTGCGGCGCTTCGTTCAGCCGCTGGCGGAAGTAGGAAAGGGCGGCGTCGTCGGCAAAGGCATAATGTTTCAGCAGCCCGGCGATGCGGTTCTCGTGGATAGCCGGCGCGAAAAGTTCGGTGAGCGACGAGGCCACGGCCTCCAGCAGTGTCTTTTCCCGCACGAAATGCACATAGGCGTCGACGGCGAAACGGGTGCCCGGCAGAACGCCGCGGGTCGAGGCGACATAATCGGGATCGAGCCCCACGGCTTCCGCCAGCCGGAGCCACCGCCGGATGCCGCCGCCCTCCGTCAAGCCTCCGTCATGATCCTCGATGCGGCTGCGCCAGATGCGCCGGAGTCGGGGATTTTCGCAGCGGGACAGGAAAGCGGCGTCCTTCATCGGGATGCGGCTCTGGTAGTAATAGCGGTTGATGACCCAGGCGCGCACCTGCGTCATCGAACAGTCGCCGCCATGCAGCATCCGGTGAAAGGGGTGCTTGTCGTGATAGCGTGCCGCGCCGATGGCCCTGAGACGCGCCTCGAAGGCGGCTTTTTCAGGCGACGTCGATATCTGCGGGGATGCTGATGTCTGCAAGACTCACCTCCATGCCGTCATGGCCGATCTCGAAGCCCGCGGTTTCCACCTGCCGGCGCTCCGGTCCGGCCTGCCAGATCGGGTTGGTATTGTTGATGTGCACGTAGATTTTCCGCGCGAGCGAAAGCGCGGAAAGCGCTGCCAGGCTACCGCCCGCGCCGGTGATCGGCATGTGTCCCATGCGCCGCCCGGTCTTGTGGCCGACACTGGCAGCAATCATCTCGTGGTCGGTAAAGACGGTGCCGTCGAAGAAGACGAGGTCGGCCCCCTTGAGACGAGCGCCAAGTGCCGGCGTCACCGCCCCGCAGCCGGGAATGTAATAGGCCCGTCGTTCGCCGATCAGGAATTCCACCCCGACCGTATCCTCGCTCTCCTGCCCGAGCCTTAGACCTTCCTTCTCCAGATAGAGCGGCGTCTTGCCGGGCACGGAAAACAGTCGGATCCGCATCCCGGCAAGGGGAGAAAATACGGTGTCGAGCGCAATCGTCTTCCGCTCCACAAGGGCCGGGTCCAGAACCTCGAAGACCGGATTTTGCCGAAGCGTCTCCATCAGCGCCGCCGTGGCAAACAGCGTGAACGGCTGTTTTTCCCGAAGTGTCAAGAGGCCGGTGATATGGTCGATGTCGCCGTTTGTGACGACGACGCTACGGATCGGGCTGCCGCGCAGGCCGCGCGGGTGCAGGCAGGCATTTTTTTCAATCTGTGCCCGGATGTCCGGTGAGGCGTTGAAAATCGCCCAGTGTTCGCCGTCGGCGCTGGCAGCCAGCGACGATTGCGTCTGCGGCGTCACGCCCGATGCCGGATCGCGCGCCGCCATGCAGTTGGGACAGCCGCAATTCCATTGCGGCAACCCGCCGCCGGCGGCCGCGCCGAGCACGAGGAAACGAAGTTTGCTCATCGCCCCGTGCCCGCCGGGCGATCAGAACAGGACGGGTTCGTCACCGTCCGCCGGTGCGTAGCGGTTGATTTCCATGCCGCAGCTGACTTCGATGAATTTCGGTGCAGTCCATTTCATGGCAGTTCCTCCCGAAGTTGGTGGGTCCGCTTGCTGTCCTCCACCTTATGTGGACGCCGCTTCCCCGTGAGCAGGAAACACGGACTGGACACTCCTTCAAGCAGGGATGATCCTAGGAAGCGAGGGCGGTGGGCGGCAATACGGAGAAACGTATCGGTTTTGGTGAAGAACCGGTGCAGGCTGCAAACCGGCTCGGAACTGCTTTCGGGGAAGGGGAGGTTCTCGATGGGGATGAGACTTTTGAAAACGCTGCTTGTCATGCTCGCCGCTCTGGTCGGCGGTTATCTGGCAGCACTCGGCGTGGGACTTGCGGCCTTCGATGTCTTCGAGGTGTCGCAACTCGAAGGCGCCAATGCCATGGGACTGGCATTCTTCATCTGCCCCCTGGTAGCGGTGATCAGCGCTCTGATGGCGGGCATCTGGTACTGGATCGTCTCCGGCAAGCGCAATCCCGAAACAAGAGCCGCACCGGGAGCGAAGACCCGTATAGCCTGGGTGTTCGCAGCCACAGTCGGCGGATGGATTGCAGCCCTGCTGCTGCAGTGGTTTTTGGCTGGGCAATCCTACGAAACCTATATCGCGGCGCTCGCCGTCTCACTCGCGCCGTGGCTAGGGGGCATAGGGCTTGCCGCCGCCGCATGGTGGATGCAGCGGCGGGGTTGAGTCAGCGGAAGCCGGGTAATCACGGCGAGGATGGAACAGTAACCAGCGCCTCGATCTCCACCAGCCATTCGGGCGTGGCAAGGGTTTCCACGCCGATCCATGTGCTGGCGGTGACCGGCCAGCGCTCGGCGAACACCTCTCGCCCCGCCTCGAATATGAGGCCGATCAGCTCCGGCCGATGACCCACGACGTGGATGCGCATCTGCAGGATCTGCTCCGGTTCTGCCCCGATGGCAGCAAGTGCATGCCGGATATTGGCGAAGCACTGACGCGCCTGCCCGGCATGATCGCCGGGCGCGACGAGGTTCCCGTCCGCATCGAGCGCCACCTGTCCGGAGATCGCCGCAAGCCTTGACGCAGGTGGCGCAATGGCGATCTGGGCGATGTGACCGATGAAGGATTGCGTGAGGCTCGGCGGGTCGAGCCTTTCGATAGACACTATCTCACGCTGCCGCATAGAGGTATCCGTCAGGCCGGATCGTCATTGCCACCGGCAGACCCATGGGCAGATCGGCGGGCAGGGCGGCGCTCTTCGCGTGGGCGGAGATGGTCGCGACATTCTCCTCACGCAGCCAATGCGGGCGTGCGGCGCGAGTGCCCGGCTGAAGGGAAAGATCCAACCACCGGCCATCCTGCATCAGTTGGTAAAGCGTGGTCTCCGAGCCGTCGTCGAGCACGAGGTCGACATCGCCAACCGATGTGCCCGCCTTTGGATGGTCGGCACCGACGACGTCGGTATCCATCCGACCGTAGCGGATGCCGAAGCCGGAAAGCTCCGCCGCCAGCCGGTGGTTGACCGCCGGGATTTGCAACAGCCCGTTCAGGGCTTCCCTGAGCGCCAGTGTTGCCGGGTTGAATTCGGTCATCAGCGCGACCTGGGCAAGCGTGTTCTTGTACAGGCCTTCACCCACCGGGCGACGTTCTTCGCCATAGCTGTCCAGCAGCGATGCGGGAGCATGGCCGCGCACCACCATGGCCAGCTTCCAGCCGAGATTCATGGCGTCCTGAAGTCCGACATTCATGCCCTGACCGCCCGCCGGCGCATGGATATGCGCGGCATCGCCGGCAAGCAGGATACGTCCGCGCCGGTAGCTGTCGGCAAGGCGCGTCTCGTCCGCGAAGCGCGACATCCAGATCGGATCGCGAGCGCCGAAATCGCTGCCCAGAATGCGCCGGGCGGATTGCGTGACTTCCTCAAGCGTCACCGGTTCGGTGCGGGTCACATGGCTGCGCAGGGGATCGACCAGAACGATGCGGTGATGCTGCCCGTCTCCAAGCGGCGCCACCATGGCGCATCCGTTTTCGTTGACCGTCGACAGGACCGATCGTGCCGGCGGATTGGCCAGCACGACATCGGCAAGCATCATCGTGTGGCGGGCCGGTGCGCCGGAAAACGGGATGCCGGCGCTTTCCCGCACGATGCTTCTCGCACCATCCGCGCCGACCAGAAAGGCGCAGGCATGAACCGCCCCCTCGGTCGAAACGAGAACCTGCCCGTCCTGCTCCTCGATCTCGGTAACGCTCTCGCCGCGCACCACTCTGGCGCCGAGTTCAATGGCGCGTTCTTCCAGCTGCGCCTCCGTATCCGACTGCGGCAGGTAAAGCGTGAAGGGGAAGCGGCTGTCGAAGGTGGAAAAATCGAGCCGCGTGTCGAGCACGCCGAAATGACCGCTCGGGATCGGCCGGCCGGCGTCAAGGAAACGTTTCTCCAGACCCCGAAGAGCGAAAAGCTCGATGCTGCGCCCGTGAATGGTCAGGGCGCGGGATTGCCGGCTGCGCTCCGTGCGGCGCTCGAGGACCAGGACATCGACACCTGCGAGCCTGAGCTCGCAGGCAAGCCAAAGCCCGACTGGCCCGGCGCCGACAATGATGACTTCGTGAAAGTTTTGCATGACATATCTCCAATCTAACGTTGTTAGGTTGATCTAACGATGTTAGGGAGTCAAGCGAGATCGATGGAGAAAAATCATGGCTGTCGTGAAGGAAGAGGTGATCGCCACTGCGCTGGGCCTGCTCGATGAGAGCGGTCTGGAAGGTCTGACGATGCGCAAGCTGGCGGAAACGCTGAAGATCCAGGCACCATCGCTCTATTGGCATTTCGCCAACAAGGATGCCCTTCTCGACGGAATGGCCGAAGCCCTGCTGATGCCCGTGGCGGTGGAAATGCGGATGGGCGAACCGTGGGACACGCGTCTCGCGGCAATCGCAAACGAGTTGCGCCGCGCCCTGCTGTCACGTCGCGATGCCGCACGCGTCTTCGCCGGCACGTTTCCCGTCTCCGGCAATGTGCTGCGGGTCGGGTCTCATGTGATGGAATGTCTGAAGGAGGCGAGCGGCGACGAGCGCCTGGCGGCCTGGGGCACGTTCACACTGCTCTATTACGTGCTCGGCTTTGCGATAGAGGAGCAGGCATTCACGGAAAAGCAGGGGAAGCAGCAAGCGGCGGCCCATCCGCCGGAATTGCTGGAAGCCTATCCTCTCGCCGTCTCTGTGATGGCGGAAATCACCGGCGAGAGCAGCGACGAGCGCTTCGATTTCGGCCTGCGGATGCAGATCGAGGGCTTCAGGCATGTCGCCGCCCGACACGGGGCGGCGAAACAAAACGATGCCGCCGGCGAGGGCGGCACCGCGCTCAGGAAGGGCTGACGGCTTGAAGCCTGTCGCGATCTTTCAGGCCCGCTGCGGCAACAGCGGATAGCCGACCATTACGGCGCGGCCGGCGAGACCGGCGACGGCAGCCTTCAGCAGATCGCCCGGAATGAAGGCCATCGAGCCGAGGAACGCCTTTTCAAGCCCGAGGCCCGCGCCGAAGGCGAGATAGCCGATGCCGAAGAGATAAAGCACCACCACACCGCCGATGGCGGCCGCCGCGAAGAACCCGAGCGTCTGCGGCAGCGCCGCCATGGCCGGCCGCGCGAAGCGTTCGGCAATCAGGCCGGTGACATAGGCGGCGGGAACCCAGCCGATCAGAAAGCCGACCGTCGGCCCAGCGAAGACGGCAAGACCGCCGCGACCGCCCGAGAGCACCGGCAGGCCGATGGCCACCAGCAGGATAACGAGCAGGGGCGCCAGCGCCCCGCGCTTAGCCCCGAGGATGACGCCGGCCAGCATCACCCCGAGCGATTGCAGCGTGATCGGCACCGGAATGAAGCCGAGCGTGATCGGCGGGATAAGGCCGAGCGCCACGATGATTGCGGCAAACAGTGAAACGAGGACGAGGTCGCGGGTGTTCATTGTGTCTCCCTTGCTTAGGCCCGCCCGCAATCGCGGCGGCCTTGCGAATTTCCCCCAGCCCTTGCTCATTGGCCGCGAATGCCGCGCGCGTCAATGGCGGCCGCAATGTTGTCGGCGTCCTTCAGTGTAGAAATGATCAGCGGCCCGAGGATTGTGGTGACTTTCGGCCGGATACCCCGCGCCCGATGCGCCTCGCGGATCGCCTCGTAGCGCGTCAGGATCTCCGGCACGAAACGGACCACCAGCCCGACCGAAAGCCCGATATCTGCAGCCTTGACGAGCCCCAGCCGCTCCAGCGGCGAGGCGGCGCGGGTAATCGTGTCGATGAAGGCGGAGACCGTAGTGGAGGCCGTGACGGCAGCGCCCAGCATCATCAGCATGGAAAGCCGGAGTGTCGTGACCATGGCCTCTTCGGAGCTTGTCAGCAGAAGATGGAAGAGACCGACCAGTAGGATCGTCGCAATTACCGGACGAAGCGGCCTGATCGCGGCTGCAATCGGCTGGCCGAGGCTGAAATAAAGCCCGCTCGACAGAACGAGCGCCGGCACCAGAAAGCGCGGATCGCGGGTGAGGAATATGAGAACGGCGGCAAGCGCCAGCCCGGCGATCTTTAGCGCTGCGGGCAGACGGTGTAGCGGGCTCTTGCCGGCAACATGAAGGCTTCTCATGGCAGGGCAAGCTTCCGGTAGCGGGCAATCGCATCCTGTGGCCCGCCGTCGAAGGCGAGCCGCCCCTGATGAAACACCAGCACACGGCCATAGCCGGAAACAAGGTCGAGATCGTGGCTGATGATAATCGCCTGTTGCGGCAGCGCATCGATTGCCGCCTGCACCATGGCGCGGTTCCTGAGGTCGAGCTGGTTGGTCGGCTCGTCGAAGATCACGATATCAGGCCCGGTGACGATCACGGCGGCAAGCGCCGCAAGCTGCAACTCGCCGCCCGAGAGTTCATGCGGCCGCCGGTCCGCCAGATGGGTAATGCCGAGCTGCGTCAAAACACCGTCGACCGCTTGCGTCAGAGCTTCGCCTTTGATGCCCCGGCTCTTCGGCCCGAAGGCGATGTCGTCGCGGATGATCGGCAGGATGATCTGGTTGGCCGGGTTCTGGAAGATGAAGCCGGTCTTGGAAAGCACCGCCTTCTCGTCCTTCACCGTGTCGAGCCCGTCAAGCGTCACGCGTCCGGCGGAAGGTTTCACCAGCCCGTTGATCAGCCGCGCGAAGGTCGTCTTTCCCGAACCGTTGAGACCGATCACGCCGATGCGGTGTTCCTCAAGCGCAAGATCGAGCGGCTGAAGCGCCACATGCGCGCCGAAACGCACCTCGGCCCGGTCGAACGTGATCTGCAAGCGGCTTCCCCCGACTTTCAAGTGCCAGAAATTCAAGTGGAGGTCTCTATAGACCTTGGGGCCGGGGAGGGGAATATGCATCGAAGCAGCGGGGAAATGCCGCTCATCCCCCTGTAGCCCGGCCCGTCGCTCGGGCTCCGGGCGTTCGTCGCTGCAATCGATTCACCTGATCGATTGCTCCGCTGCGCGGACCGCTCCTCACCCCCGCAGGCGGGGAGAAGGAACTTGTGGCAACGTTTCGTCTCCCTCGCCCCGCTTGCGGGGAGAGGGCGGGGTGAGGGGCCATTGCTCCGACCCGCGACGAAAGCGAAATAATAAACTCGCATCACGCATTGAACATATCATGAACATTCGCTAGCCTCCTGCTCATGGCGATTCCGGTTTCCAATGCGCAGGCGCGAAAGATCTTCATGGAGCGGCAGGGGCTTTCCCGGCCGCCGCATCTGGCGCTTGGCAAGGCGGGGCTGCTCGATCTCGTGCATGACCTCGGTTTCGTGCAGATCGATAGCATCGCGACGGTGGAGCGCGCCCATCACCAGATCCTGTTTTCGCGCAACCAGACCTATCGGCCGGAGCATCTGTCCGCCCTGATCGAGAAGGACCGAACGCTTTTCGAACACTGGACGCACGACGCCTCGATCATTCCGTCGGCCTTCTTTCCCTACTGGAAGCACCGTTTCGTGCGGCGTGAGGCGAAGATCCTGGAAAACTGGCGCAAATGGCAGGGCGAGGGCTTCGATCAGGCCTTCCAGCAAACCTATGAACGCATCCGGGAAAACGGCCCGGTCATGGCGCGCGAGGTGAAGGCCAAGGAACACAAGTCCGGCGGCTGGTGGAACTGGCATCCTTCGAAGACGGCGCTCGAATATCTCTGGCACACCGGCAAGCTGGCGATTGCCGGACGGGAGAATTTCCAGAAGATCTACGATCTGTCCGAACGGGTCATTCCCAAGGAACATTTCGAGGCGGAGGTCGATCACGACGCCTTTGTCGACTGGGCCTGTCGAAGCGCCCTGACGCGGCTGGGCTTTGCCACCTCGGGCGAAATCGCCGCCTTCTTCGATCTGGTCAGTCCCCAGGAGGCAAAGCTCTGGGTGGAAAGCCACCGCGACGAACTGGAGGAAGTGGCGATCCAAACGGTCGATGGCGGCAAGCCGCGCTCATCCTTCGCCTTCGCCGAGGGGCTGGAAACACTGCTCGATGCGCCCGAACCATCGGCCCGCATCCGCACGCTCAGCCCCTTCGATCCCCTGATCCGCGACCGTAACCGCACCGAGCGTCTATTCGGCTTCTTCTACCGCATCGAGATCTTCGTGCCGGAGCCGAAGCGCGAATACGGCTATTACGTCTTCCCGCTTCTGGAAGGCGACCGCCTGATCGGCCGCATCGACATGAAGGCCGACCGCAAGACGGGTGTGCTCGATGTCAAACGGCTCTGGCTGGAAAAGGGCGTGAAGCCCTCCGCCGGCCGGCTGGAAAAGCTGCAGGCCGAACTCACCCGCATCGCCCGCTTCGCCGGCGTCGAAACAGTGGTGCTGCGCCAGGGGTGGCGGGGATAAAATCTCAAAAGGGAGGGGACTTATGTCCGACAACAGCGATTACCGCATCGAAGCCCGCGTGCCCGGCATCGAGGATTACCTGCGCCTGCGCCTTATCTCGGGCCTCAGCCCTTTTTCCCGGGAGGCGGCGGAGAAGGGCCTGCCGAATTCGATCTTCGGCGTCAGTTTGATGCGGGGCGAGGAGGTGGTCGGCATGGGCCGGATCATCGGCGACGGCGGCTGCTTTTTTCAGGTGACCGACATCGCCATCGACCCGGCGCATCAGGGTAGGGGACTGGCAAAGTGGATCATGCAGGCTCTCTCCGATTTCATCGCGACGCTGCCGAAATCCGCCTATGTCAGCCTGATCGCCGACGTCCCGGCCAACCGCCTCTACGCCCAGTTCGGCTTCGCGGAAACCGCACCTCGCTCCGTTGGTATGGCCCGCAAGGTCGTCTGAACCGATGGCCGTCTTTATTGGAAGGTCACAGGTGCCGGGGCGTCAAACCGTCTGCCTGGGTGCTCAAAAAACTCCAAGCTGAACCCGCCCGCTTCGTGGTCGTTGAAACGGTGGTGCTGAGGCAGGACTGGCTGGGGTGAGTGTGGGCACATGTGCTCGACCGCCTTACGCCAATACGGGACTTGCCCTGGCGTGTAGATGAGGGATTGTTTTCACCTCGCCGCGGTCGCAGAACTGCAAGCAAGCGGGGCCAATAAGCAGAGGTTGCTCAAGCGCTATGGCGCCGTCGTGGTTCAGCAACGGCGCCCGCGCATCTTCAGGGCTGCGCCTTCACCGGCAGCCTGAAGGGTGCGCCCAGCCGGTTGAAGGCGTTCATCGCCGCGATTGTGATTGTGAGATCCACCAAATCCTTAGGCTCGAAAACTGCTGAAACGGCAGCGTAGGCTTGGTCGGAAGCATGCGTCTCGCTGACTAGCGTCACCTCCTCGGCCCAGGCCAGCGCCACGCGGTACTGTTCGGAGAATAGGTGCGGCACCTCTTGCCATACCGGGACCAGAGTGACCTTGTCGGCCGCCATCGTCTTCAGAAGATCGCGGGTGTGCAGGTCGATACAATGTGCGCAGCCGTTGATCTGCGATACCCGCAGGAACACCAGATGGACAAGTTCCTCAGGCAGATTCGTGTTGTGTGTGACGTAGTGATGGATGCCGAACAGGGCCTTGGCTCCAGCGGGTGCTACCTCGTACCAGTTGAGGCGCGTGGTCTCATTCATGATGGTCTCCTTGAATTGGCGCCAACCTGCGGCGCTGCTCGGTTGACGACGCGGCAATAGGAGGCGTGACATGCTCGTCTGATTTTATTTTTCGCATGTGCCATGTCACACTCGCGCGGCCTGGCGCGTCGAAGGGGCTGGCGGTCGGGTACGAGGAAGTGTCATGAGGCAGTACGGCAGGAACGAGACGGATCGGGCTCTCAAAATCCGTAGGGCGATGATGGCCAATGAAGCGAACGTTGTTGGGTCGCCAAGCGACCAACGGCTTGTGGACTTCACACAAGAACGCAAACACTTGCTGCGCCTCAGCTACCGCATGCTGGGATCGATCAGCGAGGCGGAGGATGTCGTCCAGGATGCATGGCTGCGTTGGGAACGCGTTGAAGAGGAAGTTCAGACCCCGACCGCCTATCTCACGCGCATCGTCACCCGGTTGTGCCTGGATCGGATGAAGTCTGCGCGAGCCCGCCGCGAGATCTATGTCGGCCCATGGCTGCCAGAGCCGCTGGTCGAGCCTCTTGATGCGCAGGAAGCCGTTGCTGACGATGTTACCGTTACGCTGATGGTGGCGTTGGAGAGACTTTCGCCGCTGGAACGGACAGCATTTCTGCTCCACGACGTGTTCGACGTAGCGCTGACTGAGGTCGCGGTCGTGCTTGATCGCGACCCTGCGGCCGTTCGGCAACTCGCTTCGCGCGCTCGCAAGCATGTTCAGGATGCACGACCACGCTATAGAGTCGGGCCGGAAGAGGCGGAGAGAATTGCCCGCGCTTTCTTTGCTGCGTCGCGTGACGGCGACGTCACTTCGCTTTCGGCATTGCTCGCGCGCGATGTAGAGATACATAGCGACGGCGGTGGCAAGGTGCTGGCGTTCCGAGAGGTCATTCGCGGCTTGGAGCGTGCGCTGCGACTATTCGTTCACGCTCAGCGGAAGGCCGCAGCCGCGCCCACCTTGCTGCGAACCGCCAATATCGACGGCTTGCCGGGATTTGTAAGCCTTGATCCTAATGGTATTCTCCAAACAACAGCTTTGGGCATTCGCGACGGCAAGATTTTCGCGATCTATATCGTCAAGAATCCGGATAAGCTGGCGCATCTAGATGTTTAGGATCGCCGTTGGTGCCTTTGAACGTTCGAATACAATGCGCCAAAACCGGACGTCGCGACTGCCGTAAAACTGGAGGAAACTGAGGTTAGTGTTGTGAGCCTTGCGACCCATGATGCGAGCGCATGACAACGTGTATTCCGCTCGTCTTGGTTCACACGACGGTAAAAGGGATTCATCTGATGGTATCTGCAACATGACACTGCAAGATTTTTATCGCGCGTACATAGGTTGCTTAAATCGACAGGATTGGGATGAGCTGGGGCGGTATGTTGCCGACGATGTCAAACACAATGGTCGACCGCTCGGGCTGTCAGGCTACCGCTCGATGCTGATCAAAGACTTCGAGGACATCCCCGACCTACGTTTCGTCATAGATCGTCTGGCCTGCGACCCGCCCCTTATTGCGGCGAGGTTGATGTTCAACTGCTCACCAAAAGGCAACTTCCTTGGCTTGGAGATCAACGGCCAACGCATTTCCTTTGCAGAAAACGTGTTTTACGAGGTGAAGGGCGGCAAAATAGCCGATGTGTTTTCAGTGATCGATAAAACCTCGATCGAAAATCAGATTGCTTGAGCCGCCTTTTTCGACGGCCAATCATAGCTTTGGGCCGATAGCAGACTCACGCAGAACTCTAATGCATGGAAACGTCGGGAGGCCCCCGTCACCCCCGCATCGCCCTCTCGACCGCCGCAAACACTCGCGCATCACTTGACTGCCCAACATTGAACCGCAGGAACCGCGTCGCCGTCTGCGAAACGCTGAAGGCGTTGCCGGGGGCCAGGACGACGTTATCGGCGAGCGCCCGGCGGGCGACGTCGGCGGCGTCGAGGCCCTCCGGCAGTTCTGACCAGAGGAACATGCCGCCGCGCGGTTCGATCCATGGCTTGAGGCCGAGCGCCCGCAGCCTGCGGTCGGTTTCTCCCATGGCGCGCGACAGGCGGTCGCGCAGTCCGTTCATGTATTTCCGGTAGGTGCCGTCCTTCATCAGTGCGAGCACCAGTTCGGCCGAAAGGGCATTGCCGCCGAAGGAGGTGGCGATCTTCAGGTCGATCAGCCGCTCGATAAAGTCCCGTCTTGCGGCGATGAAGCCGCATCGGGCCGCAGCCGTCAGCGTCTTCGAGAAGCTGCCGATATGGATGACCCGTTCGAAACCGTCGAAGGCTGCCAGACGCGGTGCGGGCTCGAGCTCGAAATCGGCGAAGATGTCGTCCTCGATGATGGTCAGCCCGGCCTGATCGGCAAGCTTCAGGATGCGGTGCGCGCTGACGGGCGAGAGCGTCGCGCCGGTCGGATTGTGAAGCGCCGAATTGGTGATGTAGAGGCGCGGCCGATGCTCGGTGAGTGCGGCAGCAAAGAGTGCCATGTCGGGGCCACCAGGCGTATAGGGTACGCCAACGACCTTCACCCGATGGGCCCGCAAGAGCGCCAGGAAATTGAAATAGCAAGGATCGTCGACCAGCACGGTGTCCCCCGGCTCGACGAGAAGCCGCAGCAGCAGGTCGATGGCCTGCGTGCCCGATTCCGTCAGCATGATCTGGTCGGGCAGCACCTCTATGCCATGCTCCGCCATGCGCCGTGACAGGAGGTGCCGCAGCGGCAGCAGGCCAAGTGGCGTGCCGTAGTCGGTGAGCACCCTGTCGTCCGCCCGCGCGATGTGACGAAGCGAACGGCGCAGCTCCGCCTGCGGCATCCATGAGGCCGGTAGCCAGCCGCAGCCCGGTTTCAGCACATCTTCGGTCGCCTCGAGCGATTGCCGCGACACCCAGAACGGATCGACCGCGCGGTCGAGCTTCGGACCGATTTCCGCAAGCGTCAACGGCGGCAGGTGTCCGGCGACATAAAAACCCGAACCGCGCCGCGACAGGATCAGCCCCTCCGCGGCCAGCCGGTCATAGGCTTCGACCACGGTCGAGGTGGAAACCACCATCATCTTGGCAAGGCCGCGGATCGAGGGAAGCTTCGCCCCCGGCGCAAGCGTCCGCGCACTGATCCGCTGCCGGATGGTTGCCATGACCTGCCCGACCCGCGTCCCGGTATCCGTTTCGATGGTGTTCAGCATCCGTACTGCCAATTTGACCATTACAGTTTGTTGAAACTGTAATGAATTGTGCCTGAAAAATCCATCCGGCATCGCCTATCACCTGTCGTTACAGTGAACGAAGGAAAGACATGATGGACAGGACGGCGAGCGGATGGATCAACGGTTTTATCGGGGTGCTGATCTTCAGCGGCTCGCTGCCCGCGACCCGCGCGGCGGTGGCCGATTTTGATCCGGTGTTCCTGACGGTCGCCCGTGCGGCAATCGCTGGCACCCTGGCGCTGGTCTTGCTTGTGCTCTTTCGCGAAAAGCGCCCGAAGGGTGCGGATCTCGTCTCGCTGGCGGTCGTGGCGCTCGGTGTCGTCGTCGGCTTTCCGCTGTTGACGGCGCTGGCGTTGAAACATGTCACTTCGGCCCATTCCATCGTCTTCATCGGGCTTCTGCCGCTCGCCACCGCGACCTTCGGCGTGCTGCGGGGCGGTGAGCGGCCTCGGCCGGCCTTCTGGCTGTTCTCCTGCCTCGGCAGCGCGCTGGTTGCAGGCTTTGCGCTGATGCAGGGTGGCTCCACTTCGCCGGTCGGCGACCTCCTGATGCTCGCGGCTATCGTGGTCTGCGGGCTCGGCTATGCGGAAGGGGCGAGGCTTTCCCGCACGCTCGGCGGCTGGCAGGTCATTTCCTGGGCGCTGGTGCTGTCGCTGCCGGTCATGGCCGCGCTTGCATTTCTCACCATGCCGCAATCCTTTGCTGATGCGGCGCGGCCTGCATGGCTGGGGCTCGCTTATGTCTCGGTCTTCAGCATGCTGGTGGGGTTCATATTCTGGTATCGCGGGCTCGCGCAGGGCGGTATCGCCGCCGTCGGCCAGCTGCAGCTTCTACAGCCATTTTTCGGGCTGGTGCTGGCCGCAACCCTGCTGGGCGAGGCGGTGAGCTGGTCCATGGTCGCGGTCACCGCGGCCGTCATTCTCTGCGTCGCCGGCGCCAGACGTTTCGCGAGATAATCTCCGGCTAAGGCCGGCGCTCTAAGGCGAACCTTCCGCCTCCGGCGTCCGGAGGCGGAAGGATTGCCGTATCAGACGATCTCGGTTCCGCTGATGCGGATGCCGAAGCCTTCGAGGCCGACATAGTGGCGTTCGCGCGAAGCGTAAAGGCGAATGGAGGTGACGCCGAGATCCTTCAGGATCTGCGCGCCGAGACCGATTTCCAGCCATTCGCTTTCGCGCTGCTGGGCCTCGTTGTGCACTTCGCGGTCGAAATTGCCGGTGCGGGCCGTGGTCGAGACCCCGACGCCGACCGAGCCTTCGCGCAGGTAAACGATGACGCCGCGACCAGCTTCGGCAATCCGTTTCATGATGGCGTCGATCTGGCGATCCTTGCCGAACACGTCCTGGCCGACATGTTCGAGGTGCAGGCGCACCGGAATGTCGACGCCGTCGCGGATGTCGCCGAAGACGATGGCAAGATGCTGCATCGGATCCCAGGGCAGCGAATAGGCATGCGCCTTCGCGGGACCATAAGGCGTCTCGACGGCGAAGCTCGAAGCGAGCTGGATCAGCGTTTCCTTGCGCTGGCGATAGGCGATAAGGTCGGCAACGGAAACGCGCTTCAGCCCATGTTGCTCGGCGAAATCGAACACTTCCGGACCGTGTTTGACGGTACCGTTGTCGTTGACCAGTTCGCCGATCACTCCGACCGGCGGCAGGCCGGCCAGCTTGCAGAGGTCGACGGCCGCTTCGGTATGGCCGGAACGCATCAGCACGCCGCCTTCGCGCGCGACCAACGGGAAGATGTGGCCGGGGCGGACGAAATCGGCCGGGCCGACATTCGGGTTGGCGAGATTACGCACGGTCAGCGTGCGGTCCTCGGCGGAAATGCCGGTCGTGGTGCCGTGCTTGAAGTCGACGGTCACGGTGAAGGCGGTGGTGTGTGCGCTGTCGTTTTCGGCAACCATGGCGTTGAGGTTCAGCCGTTTGGCTTCCTCCTTCGGCATGGGGGCGCAGACGATGCCGGAGGTGTGGCGCACGATGAACGCCATCTTCTCGGCAGTGCAGTGGACGGCGGCGACGATCAGGTCGCCTTCGTTTTCGCGGTCGTCGTCATCCGTGACGACGACGATCTCGCCGGCCTCGAAGGCGCGGATGGCGTCGACGACGCGGCTCTGGTCATAGCTCATGGGAATGCCTCACTTCAGGCGGCCGGTCTGGCCGCGGTCTCGCAGATAATGATCGACGATCGTGCAGGCGAGCATCGCTTCGCCGACGGGAACCGCCCGGATTCCGACGCAGGGGTCGTGGCGACCCTTGGTGCGCACCTCGACCTCGTGGCCATCGGCATCGATCGAGCGGCGCTCGGTCAGGATCGAGGAGGTCGGCTTGATGGCGAAGCGCGCGATGATCGGCTCACCGGTGGAAATGCCGCCGAGAATGCCGCCCGCGTGGTTGGAAAGGAAAAGCGGCTTGCCGTCCGGGCCGATCCGCATTTCATCGGCATTTTCCTCGCCGGTGATCTCGGCCGCGCCGAAGCCGTTGCCGATCTCCACGCCCTTGACGGCGTTGATCGACATCAGGTTCGACGCGATGTCCTGATCCAGCTTGCCGTAGACAGGCGCGCCGATACCGGCCGGAACGCCCTCTGCGATCACTTCGACAACGGCGCCGACGGAGGAGCCCGCCTTGCGGATCTCGTCGAGATAGGCTTCCCAAACGGGGACGATTTCCGGGTCGGGCGCAAAGAACGGGTTTTCGTTCACCTGCGCCCAATCCCAGTTGGCGCGGTTGATCTTGTGCTTGCCGATCTGCACCAGCGCGCCGCGAATGGTGACGCCGGGAATGACCTGCCGCGCAAGTGCACCGGCGGCAACGCGCGCTGCCGTTTCGCGGGCGGACGAGCGTCCGCCGCCGCGATAGTCGCGAATGCCGTATTTGACGTCATAGGTGTAGTCGGCATGGCCGGGGCGATAGCGCCGCGCGATCTCGCCGTAGTCCTTCGAGCGCTGGTCGGTATTCTCGATCATCAGCGACACCGGCGTGCCGGTGGTGATCATCGAACCGTCCTCCTGCGGCATGACGCCCGAGAGAACCCTGACGATATCGTCTTCCCGGCGCTGCGTTACGAAGCGCGACTGGCCGGGCTTGCGCTTGTCGAGAAAGATCTGGAGATCGTCCTGGGTGAAGCGGATGCCGGGCGGGCACCCGTCGACCACAGCGCCGAGGGCGGGACCGTGGCTTTCACCCCAGGTGGTGACGCGGAAGAGATGGCCGAAGGTGTTATGGGACATGTCAGACGAACCGGTTTGCGGGAGGCCTGCGCCGTTTCCGGGTGCCTCGGCTTTCACTGCGGCACACTCATAGTGGAAAACCGCCAAGCGCGACAAGCATTTCTTGGAAACGCAGCGTCGCCTTTATGAGGCCTTTCGCCGGGGAAGATCCTGCGCGAAGCGGGTGAAGTTCTCGAAGGGCAGAGGTTTGGCGAAAGCATAGCCCTGCAGGAAATCGCACCCGAGTTGGCGAAGCAATGCCGCATGCTCGTGGCTTTCCACGCCTTCCGCCACGGTTTCCACCCCGAGAGAGCGGGCGATCTCGATGATAGAGCGCACCAGGGCGCGTTCCTGCGGTGAGGTGACGATCGGCATGACGAGCTGGCGATCGATCTTCAGGCGCTTGGGTTTCAGGCGCAACAGGCTGACGATGGAAGTGTGGCCGGTGCCGAAATCGTCGATTTCGATGTCGATGCCAAGCGCCTTGATCCTCTCGATGTTGCTGGTCGTCACATCGTCGCTTTCGTCGAGGAAGATGGATTCCACCAGCTCGAAACAGATCGAACCCGGCGTGATGCTCAGCCCCTCGAGCTGAGCTACGAGGTTTTCGTCATGCAGGCGACGGGAGGAAACATTGACGGAGATGCGCGGCAGTCGCAGGTCGAGAGCGGTCCAGCGCATCTGGTCCTTGAGCGCGGTTTCCAGCACCAGCTGGTCGATGCGCGCCAGCACGTTGAGCTCCTCGGCGACTTTGAGGAACTCGTTCGACGGCAGGATGCCGTGAACGGGGTGTCTCCAGCGCACAAGCGCCTCGGCGCCAGTCAGTTCCATGGAGTCGGCTGCGAACTGCGGCTGGTACCAGACGGTGAATTCGTCGTGATCGAGACCGGCGAGTATCTCGTCCGCCATGCGCTTGCGGGCAAAGATATTGGCCTGCAGATCCGGCGTGAAGAATTCGAAGCGGTTCCGTCCCTTTTCCTTCGCCTGGTAGAGAGCGATATCGGCGTTGATCAATACCTTGCCGGCATCGGGAAAGAGGCCCGAGGACTGGGCAATCCCGATGGACACGCCGCAGCGGCAGGAGAAGCCCTCGAAATCGATCGGCTTGCACATTTCCCGGATGATCGTCTCGCTGAGCTTGGCTAACTCCTGCGGCGACGTCTGGCGCTTGGCGAGAATGACGAATTCGTCGCCACCGATACGAGCGACCAGATCGCCGCGGCTGACGGTGCGGTTCAACACGCGTGAGGCATGCACCAGCATGGCGTCGCCTGCGGCGTGGCCGAGCGTGTCGTTGATTTCCTTGAAGCGGTCGAGGTCGAGGTGAAGGATCGAGAACCGGGTTCTCTGTTTGCTGCCTTGCCGGGTCAGCTCCTCCAGCTCCATGTCGAGCTTGCGGCGATTGGCAAGCGATGTAAGAGGATCATGCAGGGCGTTGAACTCGATGCGGTTCTTCGCCAGCTCAAGTTCGATGTTGCGTGCGTCGGCTTCCGTCTTCGCAGTTCTCAGCTCCTCGGCGATCTTGGCGTCCGCGGTGACGTCGAAGGCGATGCCCACAATCTTCTTCCTGCCGTCCTTGCCGACATGCACCTGTCCAACAGAGCGCACATAACGCAGCTCGTTGTTGGGCAGCAGAATACGCTGGATAGTGTTGACTGCGGTGGAAGCGTTGATAGCGCGATTGGCCGCTAGCTGCGCCGTTTGTCGATCATCGGGGTGTAGCGCCGACAGCCATTCGTGCCGGGTCACCGGACGGTTCCTGTTCGGCACGTTGTAGAGCTGGTGCATCCGCTCATCCCAGATCGCCGTCGTGCTGACGGGATCTCCTTCCCAGATACCGCAATTATAGGAGGCGAGCGCAAGATCGAGCTTCTGGGAAAGCTCGATCAGCTGATGTTCGCGCATCGACAGTTCGTCGAGCGCCAGCTCAAGCTCGGCATTCTTGATTTCGCTGGTTTCTTTCGCGACCCTGAGTGTCTCGGTAAACATGGCGTCGGCGGTGATGTCGAATACAATGCCGATCTGCCGGTCCACACCACTTGCGCTGATGCTGTGCGCGCCGACCGAGCGCAGGTGACGGACCGTACCGTCGGCAAGCACAATGCGATATTGCATGTCCCAAGTCTGTTTACCGATGGCCGAAATGCTGGCGAAGATCCGCAGTTCGATCGTCTCACGGTCTTCGGGGTGAAGGGCTCCATACCAGTCATCCAGCCTGTCCTGTCGGTCGACGGCGCTCGCCGCGCAGCCATGAAGGGCGGCTGCGCGTTCATCCCAATAGATCTGTCCGCTTTTTTCCTCCAGCTCCCATATGCCGATATTGGAGGTTTCCATTGCCAGATTGAGACGTTGCGTTACTTCGAACAGCGCCTCCTCGCGGGCTTTCAGCCGCGCAATGTTGCGGTTTCGCTCGCGGAGCAGCGTCAGCGTGACGATGACGGGAACGATCATCGCAATAACCGCGGCAATGATCCCCAGTCGTGCAGGCAGCCGGTTTTCCAATGTTGCCTTCCAGCCGCCTATCGGGGCGGCAAGAAGTTCCCAGCTATCGCCGGGCACATCGATCCGCTCGGTGACCGGGTCATCGCGAGTGATTTCAGCCGACCCGAAAAGTAAACGGCCAGGTCCATCGCCACGCATCTCGCGGATGGAGAAGGCGAGATGTTCATTCTCCAGATGGGGCGTTGGCGTGATGATTGCGTGATCGGCAACGCCGCTTGCCTCAACCGTTTTCGCGGTATTCATCGACAGGACGACGGAGCCCCAGTAGCGCTTGTCTTCCTCGGGCTCGAGCAGGACGGGAACGTCGAGCAGCAGCGTGTGGTCGCCAAGCATCTTGATGACGGGTGTATTGCCGGGACGCTCGCCCGGGCGGAACACCACGCTATCGATATGTGAGGCTCTCGAAACGAGGTTCTTGGCCATCGATGTCAGCGACGTCGTGGAAATGTTTGGATCGGCCGCGATCATGTCGGCGAGATGATTGGCCGCCGCTAGATCGTTTGCGATGCGCGATTCGATGGACGAGCGAACCAGGCGGAGGTCTTCGGCGACATGCTGCCGTACCGCCCCGATTCTCGCTTCGGTCGACCACTTGTCGAGCATAAATCCGGCGCCGACAATGGCCATGCTGAGGAGTGCACCACCCAGCAGCAGGAAACTCGCTCCGGATCGTTCCTCTCCGTCGCGCGCCATGATCGTCTTGCTGTAATTCAAGTCCCCGGAACCCCTTGCTGCATGTCAAACGATCCTAGGGAGCGGTAGTTAATTTAGCATTGAATGAGAAATATTTACGGTCGTCCGTTCAGGTCATTTCGGTGCTGTGTCCTGACCTGAGAAGCGCGATTTTCCGGACTTTCCGCGGAAAGTTGACGGCAGGTCAGGGATAAGCTTCACGGCGTCTTGATCGTGGCCTCAATTCCGGTCATCAATCACACCGAAATTGACACCATTGCGGGCGACTTTTGCCACATTCTGGAGGCTTATTTTGAAACACATTCTGAATCAGTCGTTTTTGACGAAAGTTTATCGCATGCGGGTCATGATTGCAGTTCTTCTGGCAACGGCGAGTTTCCTGTCTCCGCTTAGCGTCCTGGCGGGCAGCTCCGACGTGGAAGCCACCATCAAGTCCGTGAATGTCGAAAACCTCAGCCTCGTGCTCGATGACGGCAAGACCTACTCGTTGCCGGAAGAGTTCAATTTCGACGGGCTGCAGAGTGGCGTGAAGGTGATCGTCTTCTACACCGAAGTCGATGGCAAGCGCGTCGTCGACGATCTGGAAGTGGTTCAGTAACACCGGTCACGCGACACGCTGCGTCAAGGGCAGGGTGCGCTCAAAGCCAGGCGACGAGGGAGCCGTCCCTGTCGATTTTCAGGATACGATCCTGCGGCACGTTCATGTCGCAGGCCTCATCCTTGGACCATTGCCCGATAAGACGGAAGACGCTGCGCACTACGCCTCCATGAGTGACACAGACGGTCGGGCGCTCCACGGAATTCAACCAGGCGCCAACTCTCCATGACAGGATTTCGTAGCTTTCGGCAGCCTCGCCCGGTGGTATGAAGTCCCACTTGTGCAGCCGCCGCTCCTTCACCCTCTCAGGTGAGTGCTGCTTGACCTCGCGAATGGTCGAGCCTTCCCAGTCGCCGAAGGAAACTTCCTTGAGGCGTTCATCGAGGCGATAGTTCTCTGGATCAAAGCCCATGGCGGCGCGGACCCGCTCCATGGTTTCGCGCGTGCGGCCGAGAGGGGAGGCGACATAGTCGAAGTTTCCGGCTTGATCGCCGAGTTCTTCAAGAAGCCTGCGGCCGTTGTCGCTGGCTTGCGCCCGGCCGAGATCGTTGAGGCCGATATCTTTCTGCCCTTGCAGGCGACCCTCGGCATTCCAGTCGGTCTGGCCGTGACGGATCATGTAGATGAGCACGGCCAGAACCTCAGACTTTACTATTCCTTGACGACGGAAATATCCGGCGCGTCAACGGCCTTCATGCCGACCGTGTGGTAGCCGGAATCGACATGATGAACTTCGCCGGTAACGCCGGTGGACAGATCCGACAGGAGATACACGCCGGAATTGCCGACTTCGTCGGTCGTGACGTTGCGCTTCAGCGGCGAGTGGTACTCGTTCCACTTCAGGATGTAGCGGAAGTCGCCGATGCCTGACGCTGCGAGCGTCTTGATCGGGCCGGCCGAGATTGCGTTGACGCGGATGCCACGGCCGCCCATGTCTACGGCCAGGTAGCGCACCGACGCCTCGAGCGCGGCCTTGGCGACGCCCATGACGTTGTAGTGCGGCATCACCTTTTCGGCGCCGTAATAGGTGAGCGTCAGGATGGAACCGCCGTCATTCATGACCTTTTCGGCGCGCGCGGCGACAGCCGTGAACGAGTAGACGGAGATGTCCATGGTCCGCTGGAAGTTGTCGCGAGTGGTCTCGATGTAGCGGCCGGTCAGTTCGTCCTTGTCTGAGAAGGCGATGGCATGCACGACGAAATCGATCTTGCCCCACTTGTCCTCGAGCGTCTTGAAGACGGCATCGATGCTGGCGAGATCGGTGACGTCGCAGTCGCCTGCCATTAACGCGTCCAGTTCCTGGGCAAGCGGCTCGACGCGCTTTTTCAGCGCATCCCCTTGCCAGGTCAAGGCAATTTCGGCTCCCTGGTCGCGGCAGGCTTTCGCGATCCCCCATGCGATGGAACGATTGTTTGCGACGCCCATGATGACGCCGCGCTTGCCTGCCATAAGGCCGGAACCTTGAGCCATGTTTTGCTCCCTGATACTTTCGAGTGATCCTGCCTATGGCATAGCCCGATCCGTGGTTCAAGATTGGACAGGATCATCAACTGTTAGGGGCCGTAACAAAGGGTGTAGTTGTTACAAAGGCTTCACAGAAAAAGCCCCTCGCGCATCACGCGCATCAGGTCGGTTACCTTATCGTCTGGCTTTTCCCAGAGTTTTACGCGCAGTTCGACCAGAACGGCGCCGCGTCCACCCGTATCGTCGGGAAGTCCCTGGCCTTCGAGCCGGATGACCTGATCGGAATTCGACCAGGCGGGAATGGTGATATCCACAGGTCCAGCTGGTGTTTCCACCTGCGTGTCGCAACCGAGGACGGCGTTTTCCAGCGTAATCGGCAGGACGGTCCTGATATCGAATCCGTCGACCCGGAACTTCTCGTCCTTCGTGACGCGGATCGTTGCATAGACGTCGCCGCGCGCCATGTTCGGCAGCTTGTGACCCTGTGCCTTGAGCTGGACGACATGGCCTTCGCTCACTCCGGAAAGCGGTACGCGCAGTTCTCGCCCGTCGGCGAGTGTGACCGGAACGGACTTCTGCGCCAGCAGGTCGTCTATGGTAACCAGTGCCTCGACATGCAGGTCGGGAGCTTTTTCCGGCGCCGGCTGCACACCACGGAATCGGCGCACCAGAGAACTGATGAGTTCCACCGGAGCAAAGATGGAGGCGGGCCTCGATGCGGTCGCTGCGGCGTCGGCGTTTTCAGCTTTGTCGGTCCTGTCGGCTTTTTCGGCCTTCTCGCCCTTGCTTTCGTTTTCGCGCTTCAGCTTTTCAGCGGCGGCGGCAGCCTCCGGCGTGTCGCCGAAGATGCGCGACACCATTTCTTCAGGCGTCTCGCCGACGGGGCCTGCCTTCGGCTGCTCGGCGGAGGCAGTACCGGATCCACCGGATGACTGGCCGGACGGTGGGGTCTGCGTGGCTTTCGCCTGAGCGGCAGCCTGCGCGGCTGCAGCCTGAGCCGCCGCGGCCTGCGCAGCCTGTGCTGTCGATTGTGCTACCTTTTCGGCCCGGTTCTTTTCGGCTTCCGCCTTGGCTAGCTCGGCCATGATCCGCTCGGCATTGGCCTTTGCGGCCTTGGCCTTTTCAGCCGCCTGGCGTGCTGCTTCGCGCGCGGATTCGCGCTGCTGCATGATGGTCTGTTCGCGCTCCATCGCTTCAACCTTGCTGCGCTGCTGGTCGTAATGGTTGCGCTTCTTCGGATCCTTCAACACCTCGTAGGCGCGGCCGATCTCGGCGAAACGCTGATTAGCATTCGGATCTTCGCGGTTCTGGTCGGGATGGACGGACTTTGCCCTCGTACGCCACGCCGCCTTGATTTCGTCGGCTCCCGCGTCTCGTCTCACGCCGAGTACAGAATACAGATCGCGCATTTAAGCCACCAGTAAACACAAACGGCCGTGCATCCCGTCATCTGACGCGCCGGCATGAACAAAAACGCACCGTGCCGCCCAACTCATGGCGGTTTCGGCATAATACAGCGGAAACTATCACAAGAAGATGCTAATCAGTGGTTACGGCGCATTCCCCGGCAAGGGGCCTGACGGGAATATGGTTTCCGAACTATGAACTGCGATCGAAACGCATGAGTTGCCACTGGCCGGAGCCGGTGGTGCAGGTCTTTCCAGCGAAATAGGCGATCCCCTCATAGGAATGACGGGTGGTGGAGAAGTTGCGGCACACGATGCCGTTGTCCCTTTCCTCCTGGATTGCCGTCACCACGCCGGCACTGCCGGTTGCGGCATTCGCCCAGGGCAGGGGATTTCCGGCATTCTTGTCGAGATCGGCCGACGAAACTGCGTTCTGAACGGTCAGTTCGTCAGAGGTGCTGGATGTGTTGCGCTTCGTTGCCACCGTATTGGTGGAGATCGAACGATCGACGCTGTCTGAACCGAAGAGATCCATGCTGCCGCCGAAGCACCCGCAAAGGGGGAGCGTCAAAATTAACACGGCAAACATTCGCTTCATTGCGATCCTGTTACCCTTTTGGCGCTCGTCGCACTTTGATATGTCTCTCAATGGGCGTCCTGTCCAGTGATTTGACCCTGGGCCGAGATGATGTCGTTCTGGAGCATTTGAAGCAATATGTCAGAAATGGGGTTAACAACCGGTGACTTCACCGAGGAGTCGAAACCTTTTGCGCTGTTCGCAGACTGGTTGAAGGACGCTGAAGCCTCGGAAATCAACGATCCTAACGCAGTTGCACTTGCCACTGTCGACGAGCACGGTCTTCCGAATGTGCGAATGGTGTTGCTCAAGGGATTTGATGACCGGGGTTTCGTGTTCTACACAAATTTCGAAAGTCAGAAGGGGCAGGAAATTCTTGGTCAGAAGAAGGCGGCGATGTGCTTCCACTGGAAGTCGCTGCGCCGGCAGGTGCGGTTAAGAGGCGAGGTAGAGATCGTTTCCGACGAGGAAGCGGACGCCTATTACCGCTCCCGTGCGCTCGGAAGCCGCATCGGCGCATGGGCCTCGAAGCAGTCCCGCCCGCTCGAGGGGCGTTTCGCGCTGGAAAAGGCTGTCGCCGAATATACCGCCCGTTTCGCGCTCGGCGATATTCCTCGTCCGCCCTATTGGTCCGGCTTCCGTATCAAGCCGCAGTCGATCGAGTTCTGGCACGATCGCAAGTTCCGCCTGCATGATCGAATCGAATTCCGCCGCGAGACGCTGGATTCGCCCTGGACCAAGGTGCGTATGTACCCCTGAGGCAGGACCACCGAAAACTGAAAGTGGCCCTTTCACTTTAACGTGTCAGGGCCGCCCTGTTATCCTCGGCGGGCGAAGGGAATGCCCGAAGCCAGCGCCGAGACGTAACGCGGATTCTGATAGAAGCCGTTGAGCGAGATGCGAGGAAATTGCATCGGCGTTTCCAGGGATTTTTCCCGGAGCACACCCGGATGTGTTGTGACAGCAAGCCTGAAGCCGGCGGCGCTGACGGCGGCGGTTGTTCGCGCATCGACGCTGCGGCGGTCTCCATAAGGATAGGCAAAGCTCGTGGGACGGCGACCGGTGAGCGCCGCGACATAATCCGCGCTGAAGGACAACTCCTCTGCAAGTGTCGCATCGTCGAGAAAGGTGAGCGCCCGGTGGCTGACGGTATGGGCGCCGAGGCTCGCCAGCGGGTGGGTGGCAATCGCCTTCAGTTCGTCCGGCGTCATCACCAGCCGGTCTGCCAGCATCCGCGCGTCGACGTCCGCTTCAACCGCTGCGGCATCGAGCGCGGCAATCGCCTCGCTCTCCCCCGGTCCGCCAATGGTCGCGCCGATACGATCTCCGGCGGCTATTTTGGCGGCGCGGTCTGCGATGTCGAAAACCGTCCGACCGCCCGAGGGATCGGCCAACGTGAAGCGGCTCGTATTGTTGACGAGTTCATCCAGTGTTTCCCACCACAGCGTATGGCTGCGCTCGGCAAAACCGCGGGCGACGAAAATCGTGAAGGGAACGCCGTGTCTTTCGAACACCGGCAACGCATGTTCCGCATTGTCCCTGAAGCCGTCGTCCAGCGTGAAGGCGGCGAAGGGCTGCCCGGTGTTGGAAGAGGTGAGAGCCGCCGGGATCTCGTCGAGCGCCACGAAACGATATCCGTCGCTCTTTAACTGCAGGATGGCCAGTTCCAGGAATTCCGGTGTGATTTCCAGGTGGCGGTTGGGTTCAGCAAGCCGCGGAGTGTGAGGCCGCACATGATGTAGCGTGAAGATCGCGCCGCGGCCTCGTGCCGAGGACATTGCGCCGAGACGGGAAAGCACATGCGAGGCTTCGAGCCCGGCTGTGATCGCCGTCTGCCGCAACATCCTGTTCAGTCGTGCCGACATCGTCTTTCCCCGTTTCGCGCCCGGTTGAACATTGCGCTGCAGCGAAAGTAAGGGCGGGCCGTTAAGCGTTGCTGAACGGCCCGCTGCCTGTTCTCGCGTCGTGATTGCCGGGTTTGGCCAGCACCCGCCAGGAAGCATGGCCACATCGCGATCAGGACGCAAGCAACCTCATGATGTCAGGAGTGCAGCACCGGCAAGCCTGACGGCCCGGCGGGCAGCGAGGAGGGCAGGTACTGCCCACACAAGCGCCAGACCGAATGTCAGCGTCAGGATCGTTCGCATGGCCTCCGGCGTATCGGCTGAGGCAAGTCCGGCGCCGTTGGCCCATAGCCCCGCCATAGCGGCGCCGAGCGCATAGCCGGCCGATTGCAGCGTGGGCAGAAGCGCCGAGGTCTTGTCGCGTTCCCGTTCCGGCGTCGTTTCCATCAGCATCTGGCTGAGATAGCCCCAGCTCAGACCGAAGGCTGCGCCAATGGTGATCTGCGCCGCAACGAGCAGCCCGGTGCTGCCGGCGGCAATGGCGGCGACAAGAGCCGTGAAGCCGCAGACCAGCAGCAGGGGGCCCACCCATATGGTGGCCCGCCTTGCGCCTTCATGCCTGAGATTGGCGACGCCGATGGCCGTGAGACTCCAGCTGATCGCCATCAGCGCCCCGAGCGCGCCAGCATGGGTTGGCCCATAGCCGAAGAGGTTTTGCAGCGAGTAGACAAGATAGACACCGCTCGTTGCCTGCGAAAGCGGCATCAGCAGCACCACCCAGAGACCGAGGCCGAGTGTGGAACCGAGCGAAAACGCGCCCTTCGGCAGGATCGACTGATTCGCGCGGTGGTCGAGACGAACGGCGGCGAAGATCAGGAGGAGCGATGTAGCGACTGCCGTTGCCGCGACCGGTGCCGAAGGCGCAAGCCCGGCGACCAGCATGACAAGCAGCCCGGCCGAAAGCAGGGCAAGGCGCTGGGTTGGGAAGCTGAGGGTCATGCCGCCGGTCGTCCTACGTCCGCCCGGCACCATCACCGCGGCGAGAAGCAGGAAAAGGCAGATGATCGGGGCGTTGACGAGAAAGGCGACGCGCCAGGAGAAGGTTTCCGTGAGCGATCCCGCAAGCACCGGTCCGCCAAAGGCGGCAACGGCCCAGACGGTCGCCTCCGCACCGAAGACCTTCGGCACCAGAGCCGGCGGAAACATTTCAGGGATCAGGGCATAGCAGATCGCCGCGATGATCCCTTCGCCGATGCCCTGAAAAACGCGCCCGACAAGCACTGTCTCCATGTCCGACGCCACAGCGGCGGTAAGCGTGCCGGCGAGAAAAACGACTGCTGCGGCGAACAGCACCTTTCGCGCGCCGTATCTCTGCTTGAGCAGCGCCGCACTCGCGCCGGCGACGATCGAGGCGATCAGATAAAGGGTCAGCGACCACGGCAGCAATGCCGCGCCGCCAATCTCGCGGACAGCCGTCGGCAGCACGGTGCTGACGAGAAAGCCGTTGAAGGCATAGAGCGCCACGCCTACGCACAACATGGTGGTGGTCGCGAGATAGCGGGGTGTCAGCAGTTCCGCCCAGCGGCCTGTGGATGTCCTCACATCGGAAGCTCCTGTGCCGTGCTGTTCCATGCCGTCTGTGCCTTCCATTCCTGCATCCATTTCCCGGTATTTCCTCTCCATGGTCATCATTGCGGACGGATGCTACAACCTCAACCAAAGTTGAGGTAAAGAGCCGGAGCAAGAAAAAATGCAGGGCCTGACGGTTGGTGAAATTGCAAGTCGCAGCGGTGTGGCCGTCTCGGCCATTCATTTTTATGAACGCAAGGGGTTGATCGCCTCCCACCGCACGGAAGGCAATCAGCGGCGCTTCGACCGCGCCGTGCTTCGCCGCATCGCCCTCATCAAGGTCGCCCAGCAGCTCGGCGTGCCGCTGGCGGAAGTGGCGGAACAACTCTCCGTTCTGCCGAAGGACCGTGCTCCCGATCACCGCGACTGGCAGAAGATAGCCACCCGCTGGTCGCAGCAGTTGAACCACCGCATCCATATGCTGGAAGCCTTGCGCGACAACCTCGACGGCTGCATCGGCTGCGGCTGCCTTTCCATGACCAAATGCACTGTCATCAATCCCGGCGATTGCCTCGCGGATGAAGGGCAGGGCGCCGTGGCGCTCACCGAGATGGCGGCGGTGGAGGGTTAAGGGGAGCAGAGCCAAGATGGGGGCGAGATGCCGTTGTGGAAACGATTTTCGTCCGCAACTGGCCCGAATCGACATTCCACGACTACTCGCCTTTGAGCGTTAATCACACTATCCACCAGGCGCTGCCGGCGCCTGTCTCATTTCGACGGCAGAGTGCGTGCGGTCAGTTTATTTCCGTCAGGATCGCGGAGATATGCGACGAATGACCCGTTTGGACGCTCCGTGGGCGGACTCTCGATCGCTGTGCCACCGTGCGCGGTACCGGCGGCATGCCACGCCAGAACATGGTCGCGGCTCGCGGCGGCGATACCGATAGTCCCACCATTGGCCGCGGTCGCCGGCTTGCCATCGATAGGTTTCGTGATCATTAGCAGACCGCCCTCGTGAGCATAGATCAGCCTGCCTCTCGCATCCATCTCACCGTGCCGGCCGCCTAATGCGGTGAAGGTGGCGTCGTAGAAGCTTTTGGCCCGCTCGAGGTCGTTGCTTCCAATCATGACGTGGGTAAACATGCTTCGTCTCCAGTAAGGTTTTCAAATGCGTTCCCGTCCCAGGGTAAACCAATATGGGAATGGGGCGGTCGCAAAATTCCCGATGAAGGCGGCCCATGTTTCCGGATTTTGCGACATCGCAAGATAGAATGTTCTGCGGTGACCGCAATGTCCCACTCCTGGCGCATCGCCACCGAAGTGCCGCTGCATTTGTGGAACATCGTCTGTGTCGGTCGTCACACCCATTCGCCCAATGATTCTCCGCACCTAGAGGTTGGACGTTCATTTTTTATGGACTCCGTCAAATAAATGCCGAATGATCAACCATCCGCAGCAACGGGAGTTCAAGCCGCATGTCACAGTCAAATCGCATGGAAGGAAAAGTCTGCCTCATTACTGGCGGCGGAACGGGGATTGGAAAGGCGACGGCTCTGCAGATGGCGGGCGAGGGGGCTCGCGCGGTGGTTATCGCCGCGCGGCGGGAAGCGGAAGGCGAGGCGGTTGCAGCCGCCTGCCGCGATCTCGGTGCCGAGGCCTGCTTCATCAGGGCGGACATGACGAGCGAGGCCGATGTCGAACAAATGGTTGCCGGTACCGTTTCCCGCTTCGGCCGGCTGGATGTCGCTTTCAACAATGCTGGTTTTCAGGAACGGCGTGCTCCGGTCGAGGAACAGGCCGACGCGACCTACGCCGCCGTGTTCGATACCAATGTCCGCGGCGTCTTCCATTGCCTGCGCCACCAGATTCCCGCCATGCTGAAGACCGGCGGCGGAGCGATCGTCATCAATGCCTCCGTCAGCGGGGTGCGCAATCCGAATCCCGGCTTTGCACTTTATAATGCGTCAAGGCGGCTGTGATCGCCATGATGCGAACGGCGGCAATCGAGAACGCCGCGCGGGGCATCCGCATCAATGCGGTGGCGCCGGGCCGGGTGGTGACCGACATGATGCTCGCGGCCGGCGTCGGCGATGTGGCGACGGTTGCGGCCGGCCTGCCGCTCAGGCGCATGGGACAGCCGGAGGAACTGGCGGAAGCCGTCGTCTGGCTGGCGTCTGACCAGTCTTCCTACGTGGTCGGCCACGTGCTGGCGGCTGACGGCGGTTTTCTCGCCGCGTGAGCCTCTAAAACCGGTGAATGATCCAGCTTCGGACCATTTACCGTCTGTTAACTCACAACATGAAACTTTTAGTTAACTTTGGTGATCTTGTGGCCGCACTGCACAATTCTCGCCTTATTTCTGCTTTAGTCAGACCTCGCTTCGAGCAAGACGAAGTGCTTCGCCGGTGTCCCGACATTCTGCAAAATTTAGCCTGCCCTTGGAGGTGTCATGAATAAGTTGTTGATCGCGTTTACGTTCCTTGTTGCGATCGCTTCCACTGCCTCCTCCGCCTTTGCCGGCAGCGCCCAGTTTCTCCTTGACGCACGCACGGGTGAGGTCCTTGCCTCAGAAAATCCCGATGCTCTCAATCATCCGGCATCGCTGACCAAGATGATGACCGTCTATATGACGTTCGACGCGATCCGCCGCGGCAAACTGTCCTGGGATAGCCCGGTCACCTTCTCGAAATATGCCGCCACTCGACCGCCGACCAAGCTGCGCGTCAAGCCGGGTGACACCATCACCGTTCGCGAAGCCGTTCTTGGCATGATCGTTCAGTCCGCCAACGATGCTGCGGCCGCCATGGCCGAAAAGCTTGGCGGCACGGAAGAGCGTTTTGCCGCGATGATGACCGCCAAGGCTCGCTCGCTCGGCATGCCCAAGACCGTTTTCGTCAATGCCTCTGGCCTGCCGGATGATCGCCAGATCACCACCGCCCGCGACATGTCCACCCTCGGCATCGCGCTGCTGCGTGACTTCCCGCAGGAATACAAGCTGTTCTCCACCAAGAGCTTTGCCTTCCGTGGCCGCACCATCAATGGCCATAATAACCTGATGTACCGCTACAAGGGCATGGACGGCATCAAGACGGGTTACACCAATGCTTCCGGCTTCAACCTCGTCAGCGCCGTGGTCGACGGCGACCGCCGCGTTATCGGCGTGGTCATGGGCGGCCGTTCCGCTGCCAGCCGTGACCGGATCATGGAAAAGCTGATCGCTGCCAACATCCGCAAGGCGTCCGGAGGTTCCAAGCTCCTCGCCAGCCGTTCGGCCGGTTCCGCCCCGGCTGCGACGGTCGACGTTGCCCGTCTCGACGACCAGCCTTCCGTTCCGGTCCCTGCACCCCGTGCCGGCCAGGATGCCGTGGCCGCCGTCATCGGAATGGCAAACGGCACCGCACCTGTTCCCGCAAGCCGCTATGGCAGCGCCTATGCCGAATCGACGGAAGTCGCCAGCGCCGCCATGGCAAGCGACGTCCCACTGATCACGCCGAAGGCAACCGTCTCCGCCTCCATGGTTCAGACGGGCAAACCCAAGACTGCACCTGCGACCTCCATTCAAGGCTCTTCCGGTCAACCGAGCGGCAAGTGGCAGGTCCAGATCGCTGCTGCCACCAGCGCCGAAGCCGCCATGTCCCTGTTGGCCGATGCCAAGACCAAGGTCGGCGGCGTCCTGAACCGTCTCGACACCTATACCGAGGCCGTCACCCGTAATGGCACCACTTTCTACCGCGCCCGCTTCACCGGTTTCGAAACCAAGGACGAAGCCCGCACTGCCTGCGAAAAGCTGGTCAAGAACCGCTACGATTGCGTCTTGATGCCGGCGCGCGGATAACGCTGCGGCGCCGTATTCCCTCCTTCCGGAGTATCATTTGACCACGAGCCCTACGGGGCTCGTTTGCGTTTGAGCGGGCACGCCCGGCCAGAACGTGAAACAGTAGCGCGTCTGGAAATGCTTTGAAAACAAAAGGCTGAAGCATTTCCGTGACCCGTCTTCATGGAAAAGCTCTGGTGGACAATCTTCCAGAAACGCGCGACAAAGTCAAGAACATAAAGGGAACAAAATGATTCTCGACCTGATTGCGCAATTCGAGAGGGCATCGGCCAATTATGCCGCGGCCAATGGGGTGGAGCGGGATGCCGACTGGTTTCTGCTGAAGCTGGTGGAGGAGACCGGCGAACTGGCGCAGGTCGTCAACCGGGTGAGCGGCCGTAGCCGCAGCAAGGGTATGGGCGAGGCGGAACTGCATCGTCTGCTGGAGGACGAGACCGCCGATCTGCTCGGCCATGTGCTGCTTTTCGCCCGTCATCACGGAGTGGCGCTCGATGACGCGATCGAGCGTAAGTGGCGGTTCCGCCCGGATAGCTGAGGGGCGGAACTCGGCATTTCAGGGATCCGATATGTAGAAGAGGGGCCGCCGTTCAGCGGACCCCGCCCGCACCGGAGGATCAGGCCCGGGTGCCGCCGACGGTCACCTTGTCCATGCGCAGATGCGGCTGGCCGACGCCGACCGGAACCCATTGGCCGCCCTTGCCGCAATTGCCGATGCCCTTGTCGAGCATCATGTCGTTGCCGACCATGGAAATGCGCTTCATTGCTTCCGGGCCGTTGCCGATCAGCATGGCGCCCTTGACCGGCGCGCCGATCTTGCCGTTCTCGATCAGATAGGCCTCGGTGCAGCCGAAGACGAACTTGCCGGAGGTGATATCGACCTGCCCGCCGCCGAAGGAGACGGCGTAGATGCCGTTCTTGACGGAGGAAATGATCTCCTCCGGCGTTTTGTCTCCGCCCAGCATGTAGGTGTTGGTCATGCGCGGCATCGGCTGGTGGGAATAGCCCTGCCGGCGGCCATTTCCGGTCGGCTTCATGCCCATCAGCCGGGCGTTCTGCCGGTCCTGCATGTAACCGACGAGGCGGCCATTCTCGATCAGCACGTTATAGCCGGAGGGAGTGCCCTCGTCATCGACGGTGATCGAGCCGCGGCGTGCGTCGATGGTGCCGTCATCGACGACGGTAACGCCGGGCGCGGCCACCATTTCGCCCATCAGGCCGGCAAAGGCCGAGGTCTTCTTGCGGTTGAAATCGCCTTCGAGGCCATGTCCGACGGCCTCGTGCAGCATCACGCCAGGCCAGCCGGCGCCGAGCACCACGTCCATGGTCCCGGCCGGCGCATCGATCGCTTCCAGGTTGACGAGCGCTTGCCGTAGCGCCTCGTCCGCGCCGTTGCGCCAGCTTTCCTCCGAGAGGAAGTCACCGAATGCCATGCGGCCACCGGTGCCGAAAGAGCCGGATTCCTGCCGGTCGCCGGAGCCTGCCACGACGGAGATGTTGATCCGGGTCATCGGTCTGATGTCGCGCACCCGGTGGCCATCGGCGCGCAGGATCTCGACCACCTGCCAGCTCGCGGCAATCGAGGCGGTGACCTGGCGAACCTTGTCGTCCTTGTCGCGCAGATAGGCGTCGATCTCGGAGAGCAGCTTCACCTTTTCCTCGAAGGTCGGCGCGCCGATCGGATTATCCTCGCCGTAAAGCTTGCGGTTGGTGCCCTGAGGAGCCGCAGCATAGGAGCCGCCATAGCCCCGGGTCACGGCGCCGACCGCATCGGCCGCGCGTTCGAGCGCCGAAAGGGAAAGCTCGCCCGCATGGGCATAGCCCACCGCCTCGCCGGCGACCGCGCGCAAGCCGAAACCCTGGTCTGTGTTGAACGAGCCGCCCTTGAGTCTGCCATTGTCGAAGGTCAGCGATTCCGCCTGGGCGTGCTCGACGAAGAGTTCGCCGTCATCCGCGCCTTCGAGCGCCTTGGCGACGCTGCGGCGCAGCGTATCCTCGTCGCAGTCGAAGAGGCTGAGAAGGTCCTGGGTCATCGTCGTATCTCCTTAGGGCGCGCGCATCTGTTCCCCGATGTAGGCGCATCGGTCGCCAACGGCAAGGCGCAGCACGCAAGGCGAAAGCCCGCGGCTGTCAGGTTGAAGTCCTGTATCGGGAAATGCCCGCTCCGGATCAGGGCAGGGCGTCATAGCCTTCGGCAAAGCCGGTCAGCTCGATCGGAATGCCGACCCGATCCTGGTCCGCCGATTCACGCAGTGCGAAGACCGCGTTCTTGCCAGCGCGCAGGATCTTCATCAGCTCGTCGTCGATCTCCACCTCGACATAGCAGCCTTCGGAGAAGCAGCGAGTGAAATAAGCGCGGCCAATGTTGTTGTTATCGACATACAGTTCCATGCCGTCTTTCAAGAGCACGCCGAGCGGCGCCAGAATGCGCAACACCTTTGCCTTGCGGTCGGCGGTCTTCAACACGACGACGGAAAGGCCGACTTCCGGCCGGTCGTCGGCGATGACGTTCTGCATCAGCGCACATTGCTCGCCGGAAGCGCCGGCGGGCGTATCACAGATGACCGACCATGCGCCGTGATTGGAGCGGATCGTGCCGGGCTGCTGTTGCTGACCATAGGCCGGCATCGAAAGAGCGGCGATCGCGATGGCGCTTGCGGTCAAACCCGACCGGAAAAGTCTCGGAAGACCCATGGGTACCTCTGGAAATCGAATCATCCCGGACATTCTTGTCGTCCGGACGGGGAAAATGAAAGCCCCGCCCCGTCTTTTCCAGCCGAGTGAGGCATAATTGGGACCATGGTGATCTTCGCTAGTCGGCTTTCCGCGTGGGCGGGCATATCCTTTATTGCCTCGCTGCAAGCGGGAGCGTTTTGGATTTGACGATGCGCAAAAATGCCGCGTCCAGTATTAGCCGAACGTATTGCGATTGTGGCCGATCTGTGGTTTGAAACATTGAGGATAGCATGAATTCTGCGTTTTGATTTGATATGGATCAATCGCTTTTGGGAGAGACAACCGTGATGATGAGAGCACGCGCAGCAGCGGCCGCCTTGGGCTGTCTGCTTTTCGCTTCCGGCAGTTTTGCCGACCAGCCGCAGCCCTGGCAGAGCACCCTGCAGCCGGCTGCGACCCCGATCATGGAGCAAATCCGCTGGTTCGAGCAGTATACCCTGTGGTTTATCGTTCCAATCACTCTCTTCGTGCTAGCTCTTTTGATCTATGTGGCGATCAGGTTCCGGGCGAGCGCCAATCCGGTGCCGTCCAAGACCAGCCACAACTCGGTGATCGAGGTTGTCTGGACCGTCGGTCCGGTTCTGATCCTTCTCTTTTTCGCGATTCCTTCCTTCAATCTCCTGACAGCCCAGCTGACCCAGCCGGAAAATCCGGACCTGACGCTGAAGGCGACAGCCACCCAGTGGCAGTGGAACTATGAATATCAGGGCGACAAGGAGTTGGCCTTCGACAGTTATCTGTTGAAGGAGGAGGACCGCTCGGCCGCCGGCAAGGAAGACAAGTCGATCTACCCGCGGCTTCTGGCTGTCGACAACGAAATGGTGATCCCGGTCAACAAGACCGTGCGCCTGCTCGTCACTGCCGCTCCGACCGACGTGATCCATTCCTTTGCAATGCCATCTTTCGGTGTGAAGATCGACGCCGTTCCCGGTCGCCTGAACGAGACCTGGTTCAAGGCCGAGCGCGAAGGCCTGTTCTACGGCCAGTGTTCGGAGCTCTGCGGCAAGGACCATGCGTTCATGCCGATTGCGATCCGCGTCGTCTCTGAGGAGAAGTATACAGCCTGGCTGGATGCGGCCGGCTCGGATCTTGAGGGCGCCAACAAGGCGCTGATGGCAGCTGTCGACGGCGGGGACAAGGCCGTCCAGCTCGCAGAAAACGTCTCGAACTAAGGGGAGTGAGGACGATGGCTGGAACTGTTGCCCACGACGATCACGCACACGATGCTCACGAGCACCATGACCACAAGATGAGCTTTCTGGATCGTTGGTTCTTTTCGACCAACCACAAGGACATCGGCACCCTTTATCTGATCTTCGCGATCATCGCCGGTATCATCGGCGGTGCGCTGTCGGTCGCCATGCGCGCCGAACTGCAGGAGCCGGGCATCCAGATCTTCCACGGTCTGGCTTCCATGGTTTACGGCTTTGAAGGCGATGCTGCCATCGACGGTGGCAAGCACATGTTCAACGTCTTCACCACCGCGCATGCGCTTATCATGATCTTCTTCATGGTTATGCCCGCGCTGATCGGCGGTTTCGCCAACTGGATGATCCCGATTATGATCGGCGCTCCGGATATGGCCTTCCCGCGCCTCAACAACATCTCCTTCTGGCTGATCGTTCCGGCCTTCCTGCTGCTTTTGCTTTCGATGTTCGTCGAGGGACCGGCAGGCGCCTATGGCGTCGGCGGCGGGTGGACCATGTATCCGCCGCTTGCGACCTCCGGCCAGCCCGGCCCGGCGGTGGACCTTGCGATCTTCGCGCTCCACGTTTCCGGCGCGTCTTCGATCCTCGGCGCGATCAACTTCATCACCACCATCCTGAACATGCGCGCTCCGGGCATGACGCTGCACAAGATGCCGCTCTTCGCCTGGGCCGTTCTGGTCACCGCCTTCCTGCTTCTCTTGTCGCTCCCGGTTCTCGCCGGCGGCATCACCATGCTGCTGACCGACCGCAACTTCGGCACGACCTTCTTCGCGCCGGAAGGCGGCGGCGACCCGATCCTCTACCAGCACCTGTTCTGGTTCTTCGGTCACCCGGAAGTGTACATCCTGATCCTGCCCGGCTTCGGCATCATCAGCCACATCGTCTCGACCTTCTCGAAGAAGCCGGTCTTCGGCTACCTCGGCATGGCCTATGCCATGGTCGCGATCGGCGCCGTCGGCTTCGTCGTGTGGGCGCACCACATGTACACGGTCGGCCTGTCGCTCGCCGCGCAGCGTTACTTCCTGTTCGCCACCATGGTCATCGCCGTGCCGACCGGCATCAAGATCTTCTCGTGGGTTGCGACCATGTGGGGCGGCTCGCTCACCTTCCGCACCCCGATGGTCTGGGCGATTGGCTTCATCTTCCTCTTCACCGTGGGCGGCGTTACCGGCGTCCAGCTCGCCAATGCCGGCCTCGACCGCTCGCTGCACGACACCTATTACGTGGTCGCCCACTTCCACTACGTTCTGTCGCTCGGCGCGGTATTTGCAATCTTTGCGGCCTGGTACTACTGGTTCCCGAAGATGAGCGGCTATATGTACAGCGAGTTCATAGGCAAGCTGCACTTCTGGGTTATGTTCATCGGCGTGAACATGGTCTTCTTCCCGCAGCATTTCCTGGGTCTCGCGGGCATGCCGCGCCGCTATATCGACTATCCCGATGCATTCGCCGGCTGGAACTATGTTTCCTCGATCGGTTCCTACATTTCGGGCGTCGGCGTTCTGATTTTCCTCTTCGGCGTGTTCGAGGCCTTCGCCAAGAAGCGTGTCGCCGGCGACAATCCGTGGGGTGAGGGTGCCACCACGCTGGAATGGCAGCTTTCTTCGCCGCCGCCTTACCATCAGTGGGAACAGCTGCCGCGCATCAAGTAAACGTGGGCATTAGCCCACGACGAATAGCGGGTGCCGCTCCCCGGTCGAGCGGCACCCGGCAGAATATGCCCGAAAGGGATCGAAGGACAGGACGCAGACAATGGCAGTCATCGACAATCGCGATACACTCGGGTTCGAAGGCGAAGTTCGCCTTTCGGAGGCGGGTGCGCGCGATTTCTTCGCGCTCTTGAAGCCGCGCGTCATGTCTCTCGTGGTTTTCACTGCGTTTGCCGGCCTTGTGCTGGCGCCGGGCCACATCAATCCCGTTCTTGGCGCCATTGCCATCCTCTGCATCGCGGTCGGCGCCGGGGCCTCCGGCGCGCTGAACATGTGGTATGATGCCGATATCGACGCCGTCATGAGCCGCACCGCGACCCGCCCCATTCCCGCCGGGCGCATCGCGCCAAACGAGGCGCTGGCTTTCGGCCTTGTGCTTTCCGTCTTCTCCGTGTCGATCCTCGGGCTCGCCGTGAACTGGTTCGCAGCCGGGTTACTCGCCTTCACCATCTTTTTCTATGCCGTCGTCTATACGATGTGGCTGAAGCGCTCGACGCCGCAGAACATCGTCATCGGCGGTGCTGCCGGCGCCTTCCCGCCCATGGTCGGCTGGGCCTGCGTGACCGGCGGCGTTTCGCTCGACAGCATCGTTCTCTTCCTCATCATCTTCCTCTGGACGCCTGCCCATTTCTGGGCGCTGGCGCTGTTCAAGATGCGTGACTACGGCGCGGTCGGCGTGCCGATGCTGCCGAATGTTTCCGGCGAGACAACGACCAAGCGTCAGATCGCTCTCTATGCCGTCCTCACCGCCGTTACAGGCGTCGTGCCGACCGTCACGGGACTCTCGTCACTGTGGTATGGGATTTTCGCCGGCGTGCTCGGTGCGCTGCTCGTGCTCTGTTCCATCTCCGTCTGGCGAATGCCTGACGGGGACGAGAAGATGCTGCCGGCGAAGAAGCTCTTTGGTTTCTCCATTCTCTACCTGTTCGCCATCTTCTCCGGCCTGCTGGTCGACCACTATGTCGCCTCGCTTGCCGCCATGTTCGGAGGCGCTGCCTGATGGAAACGGTCAAGCTAAATGAGGCGCAGAAGAAATCCCGCCGCGGGCGCAACATTGCACTCGGCCTCGTGCTCGCGGGGCTGGTGGTTCTGTTCTACGTCGTGACGCTGATTAAAATCGGCAACATGGGCTAGGCCAAAGGGGGAGGGGACCTTGACGATGACATCCGGTGAGACAGGGAAGGGACGGCGTAGTAACGGCACGATCCTCGCCGCTTGTCTCATTTTTGTCGGCTGCATGGTGGGCGTATCCTTCGCCTCGGTTCCGCTCTATCGCCTCTTCTGTCAGGTGACCGGCTATAACGGCACGACCCAGCGCGTCGAGCAGGCGTCCGACGTGATTCTCGACAAGAAGATCAAGGTCACCTTCGACGCCAACGTGTCGAATGGGCTGAACTGGGATTTCAAGCCGGTCCAGCGCTCGATCGATCCGCAGATCGGCGAAACCGTCCAGATCAGCTACACTGCGACCAATCGCTCGCCCTATGCAACCAAGGGGCAGGCGGTGTTCAACGTCACGCCGATGGAAGCGGCCGCATACTTCAACAAGGTCCAGTGCTTCTGCTTTACGGAAACGGAGCTGAAGCCGGGCGAGACGCTGGAAATGCCGGTCGTCTTCTTCGTCGATCCCGCCATCACAGAGGCGGTCGAGACCAAGGATATCGGCACGATCACGCTGTCCTATACCTTCTATCCGGACAAGGGGGAGAAGCCGGTGGCTTCGGCCTTGCCGCAGGATGGGACTGAAAAGCCGAAATTATGAGAGGAGGGGTCCGGCTCGCCGGGCCCTAGGGAAATTTTGACATTCGGGGATTGCTGAAATGGCCGAAGCGCATCAGAAACATCACGACTACCATATCATTGCTCCAAGCCCGTGGCCGATCACGGCATCGATCGGCGCATTCCTCATGACCTTCGGCGGCGTCGGTTACATGCGCTACCTGAATGGTGGCTCGTTCAAGCTGTTCGGCCTCGAACTCGCCCATCCGTGGCTGTTCTTCATCGGCCTGGCCGTCGTGCTCTATACGATGATCGGCTGGTGGGCGGATACCATCAAGGAAGCCCATGAGGGCGCGCATACCCGCGTCGTGTCGCTGCACCTGCGTTACGGCATGATCATGTTCATCGCTTCCGAAGTGATGTTCTTCGTCGCCTGGTTCTGGGCCTTCTTCGATGCCAGCCTGTTCCCCCATGAGGCGATCCAGGCGAGCCGAGTGGAATTCACCGGCGGTCAGTGGCCGCCGAAGGGTATCGAAGTTCTCGATCCCTGGCATCTGCCGATCTACAACACCGTGATCCTGCTGCTGTCCGGCACTTGTGTCACCTGGGCCCACCACGCGCTTCTTCATGGTGATCGCAAGGGGCTTGTCAACGGTCTCGCGCTGACGGTTGTCCTGGGGCTGCTGTTCTCCTTCGTGCAGGGCTACGAATATGCCCATGCGCCGTTTGCCTTCAAGGACTCGATTTACGGTTCGACCTTCTTCATGGCGACCGGCTTCCATGGCTTCCACGTCATCGTCGGCACGATCTTCCTGACCGTCTGCCTGCTGCGTGCCGCCAAGGGCGATTTCACGCCGAAGCAGCATTTCGGCTTCGAGGCCGCCGCATGGTACTGGCACTTCGTCGACGTGGTCTGGCTGTTCCTGTTCTTCTCCATCTATATCTGGGGTGGCTGGGGCGCGCCGCTGGCCGGCTGACGTATCATGAAAAGATGAAATCGAACGGCGCCTGCGGGCGCCGTTTTTCTTGGGCTAACCGGAATGGAGGCCGCATTTTGCGGATGCCGGTACGAGCGATATAACCGGGTATGACAGCGCCTGAGGCGAATGCCTCACGTCGCCGCCCCGGCATGCTGGCGCATCGGCCTGAAAATCGGAGTCGCTTTTCGGAAAGCTCGATGCGTAGATACAGGAGTTTGGAGCGTCCTTTACGCGTCCGAATGGACGCATGGCGCTTTAAGGGAAGGAAGATCATGAGTGAGGATAATTCGCATTTCGCCCCGGTCGATCCGGTGAAGGCCGGGCTTTCGGCATGTTGCCCGCGGTGCGGGCAGGGGCGTCTGTTCGATGGTCTGACCAAGCTCAAGCCCCGTTGCAGCAATTGCGGGCTCGATTATTCCTTTGCCGATTCCGGCGATGGCCCGGCGATCTTCGTCATCCTGCTTGCCGATCTCATCGTGGTCGGCCTCGCGGTCTGGACCGAGATCAACTATCAGCCGCCGGTCTGGCTGCATTTCGTGCTCTTCGGCCCCATGGCGATCTTCGTTTCGCTCTGGCTGCTGCGGACCATCAAGGCGCTTTTGATCGCGCTTCAGTATAAAAACAGTGCCGCACAGGGAACGATCGACCGTGGTTGACACCGGGGTTCCCGGCCGCAAGAGCGGCGGCTGGCGTTTTGCCGTGACCGTCGTCGCGGTGGCGGTCGCCATGGCCATTCTGCTTTCGCTCGGCACATGGCAGGTCCGGCGTCTCCACTGGAAGGAAGCGTTGATCGCCGATATCGAGGCGCGTCGCCATGCCGATCCGCTCGACGTTGCGGGCCTCGAGGCCGTGCTGCGCGAAGGAGGCGATGTCGATTATCGGGCTGCCCGCGCCGAAGGCCGCTATCTTAACGACAAGGAGCGGCATTTCCTCGCGACTTTCAATGGCGAGGCAGGCTTTTACATCTACACGCCGCTGGCGCTTTCCGATGGCCGCTATCTCTTCGTCAATCGCGGCTTCGTGCCCTATGACCTGAAGGAGCCCACGAACCGGCCGCAAGGCGCGCTGCAGGGCGATCAGACTATCTCAGGCCTTGCCCGCGCCCGGCTCCCCGGCAAGCCGGGCTTCATGGTGCCGGACAATGACGAGGCAAAGAACATCTTTTACTGGAAGGATCTCGATCGCATGGCCGCTAGCGTCGGCCTGCCGGGAGATGCCGTGCTGCCGTTCTTCCTCGATGCCGATGCGACGCCTGTGCCGGGCGGCCTGCCGCGCGGAGGGGTGACCCAGATCGACCTGCCGAACAGCCATTTGCAATATGCGATCACGTGGTATGGACTGGCCTTCGCGCTGGCGCTTGTCTGCGCCTTCGCCTTCGTCCGCCGCAAGAATTAGAGCAATTCCGGCAAAAGTGGGAACCGGTTTTGCGTCCGGAATTGCGTCAAAACGAAGAGATGGAGCATTGAAGGCGATTCCGTTTTTGCCTGAAATGGTCTGGACGGCCGTAGCCTGGCGGCCGAAGGGGGAGGGGAAATCATGACCACTATTGCAAATATTCTCGTCGCGCTGGTGGCGCTCGAACATGTCTACATTCTCGTGCTGGAGATGTTTCTCTGGACGAAACCACCGGGGTTGAAAGCCTTTGCCATGAAGCCGCAGCAGGCGCAGGCGACGAAGGTTCTTGCCGCCAATCAGGGGCTTTACAACGGCTTTCTGGCGCTCGGTCTTTTCTGGTCGCTCGCGCATCCCTCACCGGAATTTGCATTTCAGCTCAAGCTGTTTTTCCTTGGCTGTGTGTTCGTTGCTGGCCTATATGGGAGCGTGACGGCTTCGCGGAAGATCCTCTATATCCAGGCGCTTCCCGCTGTCGTCTCCTTGATCCTCGTGCTGCTGGCAGGCCATTGATGAATGTGAACGTCTCCCGATCGCCCCTGACGATAAGGCTTTGCGGCCCGCGCGGCTTCTGCGCCGGCGTGGATCGCGCCATCCAGATCGTCGTGCTGGCGTTGAAGGGCTATGGTGCGCCTGTTTATGTGCGCCACGAAATCGTGCACAATCGCTATGTCGTCGAGGGGCTGGAAGCCAAGGGCGCCGTCTTCGTCGAGGAACTGGACGAGATCCCGGAAGAGCATCGTGCGCAGCCGGTCGTCTTTTCTGCCCATGGCGTGCCGAAATCCGTGCCGGCGGATGCGAGCGCCCGCAATCTCTTTTATCTCGATGCCACCTGTCCGCTGGTGTCGAAGGTGCACAAGCAGGCCATGCGTCACCAGCGCCTCGGTCGCCACGTCGTCCTGATCGGCCATGCGGGCCATCCGGAAGTGATCGGCACCATGGGCCAGTTGCCGGAAGGCACGGTCTCGCTGATCGAGACCATCGAGGATGCGCAGGCCTATCAGCCCGCCGATCCCGACAATCTCGGCTATGTCACCCAGACGACCCTTTCCGTGGATGACACGGTCGGCGTCATCGCCAAGCTCCGCGAGCGCTTCCCGAACCTCAACGACCCGTCGGCCGATAGCATCTGCTACGCCACGACCAACCGGCAGGAAGCCGTGAAGCAGGCGGCCCCCGGCTGCGATCTCTTCCTGATCGTCGGTGCGCCCAATTCGTCCAACTCCAAGCGGCTGGTCGAGGTCGCCCTGAAGGCCGGCGCCAAGCAGTCGCTTCTGGTGCAGCGCGCTTCCGAGATCGATTGGGATGCGTTGGGTCCGATCCGCTCCGTCGGCCTGTCTGCCGGTGCGTCCGCTCCGGAGGTCATCGTCAACGAGATCATCGAGGCCTTTAAGGCCCGCTACGACACCACCGTCGAACTCGCCGAATTCTCCATCGAGAACGAGCACTTCCTCGTGAACCGCGAATTGCGCTCGATCGAACTCACCCACGAAGACATGGCGTGGGTGAATGGGTGAGTTGCGACGGCGTAGCCGGAAAAACGATCCAGTGAATCGTTTTTAGCAACGAACGCGCTGAGCCCTAGCGAAGGGCCGGGCTAGGCTTCCGCATGTTCCCGTTCGGCGTAGCCGGAAAAACGATCCAGAGGATCGTTTTTAGCAACGAACGCGCTGAGCCCTAGCGAAGGGCCGGGCTAGGCTTCCGCATATTCCCACCCGGCGTAGCCGGAAAAACGATCGTATATCGGAGCATTCCGCCTGTTTTATTCGCCCGCGCCCCGCCGCGCCTCTTCTTCAACCGGGAAATATGCCGGCCTGTCGAGGTCGGCGATCAGGCCCTGTTGTACCGGTTGCCAGCCAAGGGTCTCCCGGGTCCATTGGCTGGAAGCCCGGCTGTCCATCGCGGCGAAATGCTGGAACCAGCCAAAGTGCGCCGCTGCTTCCTCCGCTGACTTGCCGACCACGGGTATGCCGAGGCGGCGGCCGATGACTTCGGCGATGGAGCGGAACGGAATGCCTTCCTCGCCCACCGCATGATAGCGCGCGCTGGCCGTGGCATGTTCGAGCGCCAGCCGGAAGACCTTCGCTGCATCGAGCCGGTGAACGGCCGCCCAGTGGTTCGTGCCCTCGCCGATATAGGCGGAGAGTCCAGAGCGCCGGGCGATGTCTATGAGCATCGGCACGAAGCCATGGTCGCCATCGCCATGGACGGAGGGTGGAAGCCGCACGACGGCGACGCGAACGCCTCGCGCAGCCACGGATGCGACTGCCTCTTCTGTCGCCACGCGGGGTATTGCGGCGGAGGCGGGCACGTCATCCGCCTCTGTCGCAAGATGCGGTCCGCCCAGCAGGCCGGTGCCCGACGTCACGATCAAAGGCCGGTCCGATCCGGTCAGCGCCGAACCAAGCGCCTGAATTGCGCGACGGTCATTTTCGCAGTTTTCCTTGAACTTGGAAAAGTCGTGATTGAACCCCGTATGGATGACGCCATCGGCAACGGCTGCGCCCCGCACGAGACTTTCCGTATCCTCGATATCGCCGCGATGGACCTCCGCTCCTACGGCGAGAAGTGCTGCAGCCGATGCGTCGGAGCGTGCCAACCCCAGAACGCTGTGCCCTGCGTTGATCAGTTCCCGCACCACCGCCGAGCCGACGAAGCCCGTGGCTCCCGTTACAAAAACGCGCATGATCTTTACCTTCCTGTGCCGTGCGGCACCCTGGCCGCTTTGGTGACAGGATAGCTCGTTGCTGCGGACGATCTATGCGTTATAATCCGCAGTATCTTTTCGATCGTCCGAGATGTGCTCATGGATCCGCTATCTAACGTGTTGTCGCTACTGAAACCGAAAAACTATCTGTCGGCGGGTTTCGAGGCGGCGGCCCCGTGGGCGATCCAGTTCCCCGACCAGCAGCAAGGCATAAAATGCGTCGCGGTGATAGCCGGTGAATGCTGGCTCTCGGTCGAAGGTGTGACTGATGGCGTTTGGCTGAAGACGGGCGATTTCGTGCTCCTTCCGAGCGGTCGGCCCTTCCTCATGGCAAGCGGCAAGGAGGTGAAGCCGGTCCCGGCCTCCCGGATCTTCGATCCCTCGCGCCCTGGGCGCGTGACACGTCTCAATGATGGGGACACGTTCTCCTCCGTGAGCAGCCGCTTCGGCCTCGAAAGCCAGCATGCCGGCCTTTTGTTGAAGGCCCTGCCGCCCATTGTGGTCATCAGGGATGAGAATGGTGAGGCGGGATTGCGTTGGTCTGTCGAGCGGATGATGCAGGAGATGCGGGAGCCGCAGCCCGGTGGCTTTCTGGTGCTCCAGCATCTCGCCCATATGCTTCTGGTGCAGGCGCTGCGCCTGCATCTGGCGGATGGAGCAGGCTCGGTCGGCGCCGGCTGGCTGCTCGCCCTGTCGGACAGGCAGTTGAGCAGAGCGATGAGCGCGATCCACGATGAGCCCGGCCAGCGTTGGACGCTCGAGGCGCTGGCCCTCGTCGCCGGCATGTCGCGCTCAAGCTTTGCCGAACGGTTCCGGCAGGTCGTCGGCATGGCGCCGATAGACTATCTCGCGCGCTGGCGCATGCTGCTCGCCTGCGACCGCCTGGAGAACACGGATCAACCCGTCTCCGTCATCGCGCCCGCTCTGGGTTATGAGTCCGAGGCCGCCTTCAGCACCGCCTTCAAGCGGATCGTCGGCTGTTCGCCCCGTCGCTTTGCCCGTGATCGCGATCCCGATGCGACGCCCTCGAATGAGAGGGATGCCATGGCTGCCGGGGTTTCTCTGGCGCTGTGACGACGCGCTCCGTTCTCTCCGGCCCCGGAAACCTGTGCCTCGTGTCGTTCCGGGACTGGCACTCGCCCATCCCCCTGTGTATGCCTTGCGTTATCATTGCCGGCAGCACGGAACGGATCGCGGGACATAAGAAGTGGCAGTCTATACCGACATTACCGAAACCGACCTCAAGGATTTCCTCGCGCAATATGAGGCGGGCGAGCTTTTGTCCTACAAGGGCATTGCCGAGGGGGTGGAGAATTCCAACTTCCTGCTGCACACTTCGAAGGGACCGCTGATCCTGACGCTTTATGAAAAGCGCGTCGAGAAGAACGATCTGCCCTTCTTCCTCGGCCTGATGCATCATCTGGCCGATCGCGGGCTGTCCTGCCCGCTGCCTCTTCCGCGCAAGGATGGTGCTCTTTTAGGGGAACTCTCCGGCCGCCCGGCGGCGCTTATTTCCTTCCTCGAAGGCATGTGGCTCAGGAAGCCGGAGGCGAAGCATTGCCGTGAAGTCGGCAAGGCGCTGGCGCAGATGCATGTTGCGGGCGAAGGCTTCACCTTGAAACGCCCCAACGCGCTGTCGCTTGAAGGCTGGAAGACATTGTGGGCGAAGTCAAAGGACCGCGCCGACGAGGTGGAGAAGGGGCTGGAAGGCGAGATCGGCGGCGAGATCGCCTTCCTTGCCGGAAACTGGCCGAAGGACCTGCCGGAAGGCGTCATCCATGCCGACCTTTTCCCCGACAACGTGTTCTTCCTGGAAGACGGGTTGTCCGGCCTGATCGACTTCTATTTCGCCTGCAACGATTTCCTCGTCTACGACCTGTCGATCTGCATCAACGCCTGGTGCTTCGAAAAGGATGGCGCCTATAACGTCACCAAGGGCATGGCGATGATTGAGGGCTATCAGTCGGTGCGCCCGCTGTCCGATGCCGAAGCCGCCGCACTGCCGATCCTCTCGCGCGGGTCGGCGCTGCGCTTCTTCCTCACTCGCCTTTATGACTGGCTGACCACGCCGGCAGGCGCGCTGGTGGTCAAGAAGGACCCGCTCGAATATCTGCACAAGCTGCGCTTCCACCAGAAGATCGCATTCGCGGCCGAATATGGAATGACCCGATGAAACATGTTGAGATTTTCACCGATGGCGCCTGCTCGGGCAATCCTGGCCCCGGCGGCTGGGGGGCGATCCTGCGCTATGGCGAGGTGGAAAAGGAACTGTTCGGCGGCGAAGCCGAGACAACCAACAACCGCATGGAACTGCTGGCGGCAATCTCGGCGCTGAACGCCCTCAAGACCCCGTGCGAGATCGACCTGCACACCGACAGCAAATATGTCATGGACGGCATTTCCAAGTGGATCTTCGGCTGGAAGAAGAACGGCTGGAAAACCGCCGACAAGAAGCCCGTGAAGAATGGCGAACTCTGGCAGACGCTCGACGCTGCCAACCAGCGCCACAAGGTCAAGTGGCACTGGGTCAAAGGCCATGCCGGCCACCCGGAAAACGAGCGCGCCGACGAGCTTGCCCGCAAGGGCATGGAACCCTTCAAGAAACCCAATCTCGGCAAGGCGCTCCTGCAGGGGAAGTAGGCGGCCTTCTTTGAGCGTTGGAAAATGCGGATTTCCTGCGCGAACGGGGACCGAGCGGATACGCTCCCCCGGAACGAAACGCTGCGTCGCATTCGTACCTTGCCAACCGGTTCATTCTCCCTATCCTGCCGCCAACGACAAGGAAGGGAGACATCCATGATTCAGCACAGCGTATTCCTGCGTTTCAAGGCTGCCACGCAGGCTGCCGAGAAACAGGCGATCTATGATGCCATCGTTGCGCTGAAGGAGGTCGTGCCCGGCATGATCGATGTGAAGTTTGGCGCGAACGTCTCGCCGGAAGGCCTGAACGGTGGATATCTCGACGGTTTTGTCGTGACCTTCGAAGACGAGACCGTCCGCGATTATTATCTTCGTCATCCCGATCACATCACAGTCGGCGAGCGTATCGTCCGGGCCACCGACGGCGGCCTCTCCGGTGTTCTGGTCTTCGATATGGTGGTTTGATCGCGGCCCGCTTTTGCCCGAAAGGGCTTCTTTTAAACGAAAACGGCGGGCAGCTTTCGCCACCCGCCGCCGGGTTGCGGACAAAGTCCCGTATTGATCGCTGACGCACCCTTCTCCGTCATGCCCGACTCGGTCCGGCATCCAGCTGCGCGATGTCGATCGCGCAGAAGACTCTCTTGCGATCGAGGACTTGATCGCGCTGGATTCCGGCTCAAGGCCGGAATGACGACCGTGGACGTGGCACTGTCGTCACAAAAGACAATCTGAAAGGGTGTTTGTCAGCAGTCTGACGGCGGCTGGCTTTCGCTACCCGCCGTGGATTTCGAAACCGAAATGATTACCCTTCCAGTCCGTCGAAGAGGTCGCGGGCGACCGCATTGGTGACGCGGCGGGTTTCCACCTCGTCGCGGCGGCTGGCGAGCAGTTCGGTCGCCATCAGCTGTTCGGCGAGATCGGCCGGCAGCGACAGGATGACCCGGCCGTCATTGGCGTTCAGTGCACCGAGATCGGAGCGCTTCGCCGTCACCATGCCGCCGGCCACCGTGTTGTTGGTGTCCGGATCGATCAGGATGAAGGCGCCGGTCGCCCGGTTCTGCTCGTAAGGATCGAAGATCGCGGTTTCGTCGAAGGCGAGATGCACCTTGCCGATGGCGTTCATCGGCAGCGCCTCGGCGTGGTTCCACTTGCCCGACTTCAGGTCGAGCTGGGAGATCGGTTGCACCAGAACGCGCTGGCGGCGCGAACCGCTCTTCAGCCAGTAGCGCTTGCCGGGCTGGATGCCGTCCGGCTGCAGCGCCACGATCTGCGCGTCGAAGGCAAGACCCGTCTGCGGTTGGCTGTCGAGCGAGACGATCATGTCACCGCGCGAGACGTCCACCTGACGGTCGAGTACCAGCGTGATGGCGTCGCCGGCGACGGCCGCATTGCGCACGAGGTCAAAGGTGACGATCTGCTTGACGTTGGCGATCTGGCCCGACGGCAGGATGGCAACGCCATCGCCCGGCTTCACAGCGCCGCCGGCAACCGTGCCCTGATAGCCGCGGAAGCTTTCGCCCGGGCGGCTGACCCGCTGTACGGGCAGGCGGAAGCCGGTGGTCTGGGCCGAACGCAGGGTGGCGAGTTCCAGCGCCTCGACCAGCGTCGGACCGTCATACCAGGGCATGACGGCATCGCCGGAATAAACGACGTTTTCGCCCTTCAGCGCCGACATCGGGATAGCGGTCACCTGACGCACGCCGAGCGAAAGGGCGAGCGTGCGGAATTCGTTCGAGATCACCTCGAAGCCGGCGCGGTCGTAATTGGTCAGGTCGATCTTGTTGACCGCCAGAACGAACTGCTTGATCCCCATCAGCGAGGCGATGGTGGCGTGGCGGCGCGTCTGTTCCAGAAGGCCGGCGCGCGCATCGACCAGCAGCACGGCGAGATCGGCGGTCGAGGCGCCGGTCGCCATGTTGCGGGTATACTGCTCGTGGCCGGGGGTGTCGGCGACGATAAAGGAGCGCTTCTCCGAGGAGAAATAGCGATAGGCGACATCGATGGTGATGCCCTGTTCGCGTTCGGCCTGCAGGCCGTCGAGCAGTAGCGCGAAGTCGGGCAGGCCGAGATCGTTCTGCTTGCCGGAGGATTCACGGCGCAGCGTCGCTGCCTGGTCTTCCTTGACCGCCTTGGTGTCCCACAGGAGACGGCCGATCAGCGTCGACTTGCCGTCGTCCACCGAGCCGCAGGTGATGAGCCTCAGCGGACGCGAATCGCGGGTGACGGGAGCCGGCTGAGCCTCGGGGATCGCCGTGGCGAGTACGGTTACGCTTGCGGTCATCTCAGAAATATCCTTCGCGTTTCTTCTTCTCCATCGAACCCGACTGATCGCGGTCGATGGCCCGGCCCTGACGCTCTGATACGGTGGCGATTTCAAGCTCGGCGATCACGTCTTCCAGCGTCGTTGCGTGCGAGCGGATGGCGCCGGTAAGCGGGAAGCAGCCGAGTGTGCGGAAGCGGATCATGCCTTCCTGCTTCACTTCGCCGGGCAGGAGTTCGAGCCGCGGGTCCTCGGCGAGGATCATCATGCCGTCGCGCTCCACATAGGGACGCTTGGCGGCGTAGTATAGCGGCACCAGCGGAATGTCTTCCGCCTGGATGTAGCGCCAGATATCGACCTCGGTCCAGTTGGACAGCGGGAAGGCGCGAACGCTTTCGCCCTTGCGGATCATGCCGTTGTAGATGTTCCACAGTTCGGGGCGCTGGTTGCGCGGGTCCCAGCGGTGGTCTGGTGTGCGAAAGGAATAGATACGCTCCTTGGCGCGGCTGGCTTCCTCGTCGCGACGCGCGCCGCCGAAGGCCGCGTCATACTGGCCGGCATCGAGCGCCTGGCGCAGGGCCTCGGTCTTCATGATGTCGGTATAGAGCGCCGAGCCATGGCTGAAGGGAGTGACGTTCTCGGTGGCTCCGCGCGGATTGGTGTGCACGATCAGGTCCAGATCGTAGCGCTCCACCATCTCGTCGCGAAACGCGATCATTTCCTTGAACTTCCAGCCGGTGTCGATGTGCAGCAGCGGGAAGGGCACGCGGCCCGGATAGAAGGCCTTTCGCGCCAGATGCAGGAGGACGGAGCTGTCCTTGCCGATCGAATAGAGCATGACCGGCTTGTCGAACTCGGCGGCCACTTCCCGGAAGATGTGGATGGCCTCGTTTTCCAGCGCCTTCAGATGCGGATCGAGCGGCGGCTTGGCCGGTATATCCTTGGAATGCGGATCGAACTCGGAATGGTGCATTGTACTGTCCTGTTGATCCGGAAGGCCGGATCCGTTCTCGATAGCCCTTGTGGCTGATTTGGTCAGGCGATGTTGGATGCGATCGGCGTTGCCGCCGCTTCGGGGACATGCAGGCCGCATTCGCGCTTTTCGTCGTTCTCCCACCACCAGCGTCCCGCGCGCTCCGGCTCGCCGGGTTTGATCGCCCGCGTGCAGGGCTCGCAGCCGATGGAGGGATAACCGCGTTTGTGCAGCGGGTTGGTCGGAACCGCCTGAGACTCGACATAGGCGTCGATATCCTCGATCGACCAGTCAGCCAGCGGATTGACCTTTATAAGATTGCGTTCCGCATCATATTCGGCAAACGGCGTTGCAGCGCGGTTGCCGGATTGTGCGCGGCGCAGGCCCGTGATCCAGATGGTGGCGCCGGCCAGTGCCTTGCCGAGCGGCACCAGCTTGCGCACATGACAGCAGGCGTGTCGGGCTTCGACGCTTTCGTAGAAGCCGTTCAGGCCATACTTCGCCGCATAGGCGTCGATATCGTCCTGCTCGGGCCCGAACTTCGCGATGGTGATGCCGAACCGTTCTTCGGTTTCGGAGATCAGATCGACCGTTTCCTGGAACAGCCGGCCGGTTTCCAGCGTGGCGACCTCGATCGGCAGTCCCGCAAGCCCGATGGCCGCGGTGATGACCTGGTCCTCTATGCCGAGGCTGGTGGTGAAGACGGCACGTCCGCCTAGTGCTGACACAAGGCGCAGGCGCTCCGTGAGATCGGCCTTGGCAAGGGTGGCATCCAGTGATGCAATGGCTTCGGGGGAATTTTGAATGCTCATAATTCTCTTCCTGCTGATGGCCGGATTATTCCGTATTTCGCAGGATGCGAACAGGAATTGCCTTTCAAGCAGACGAAGATGAAGAGCAAATATCTCTCTTCGCGCGAACAAAGGCGGGAATTCGTCCCGGTTTTGTCGCGCGGTAGTCCCAAGGCGCTGAACGCCGAATTTAGACCGAGACGAACTGTAGTGCATTAACTCTACTAAATCAATAGACTTAATTTCGAAAATGCCATTGTCTTCTCACACCCACGGCTGGGATTTGAAAAAGCGTCCGAATTCCGCTATCCCGACGAAACGCGGATACGGGTTCGCGGCAAGTGGTGATATCCAATGATTTCCCAAAAGGCGAAATATGCGCTCCGGGCGCTGACCGTGCTGGCTCGTGCCGAGACCGGCGATCCCGTGCAGATTTCCGATATTGCCGACCGCCAGAAGATCCCGAAGAAGTTTCTCGAGCAGATCCTTCTCGATCTCAAGCGGGCAGGGTTCGTCGAAAGTCGCCGTGGGAAGCAGGGGGGCTACCTTCTGCTGCGTCCCGCATCTGAGATCACCTATGGCGAAGTGCTGCGCCTGATCGACGGACCGATTGCGCCCTTGCCCTGCCTTTCGCTCACTGCCTATCGCCGCTGCGAGGATTGCGACGGCGAGAACGACTGTGAGATCCGCCACGTCTTCGCCCGTGTCGCGGATGAGACCCGGGCGGTACTGTTCTCCACGACATTCGCCGACCCGCTCGGTGAGCATGCGCCGATACCGGCCGTGCTCGAGCGGGCGAACTGACAGTCAAAATAACGCTGCGACGCAAAAAACTGTCATTGGCAGCCGTTTAAGTGCAGACTCGTGAAATCGGTTTTTCTGCGATTGGCCGCTTTGGCGAACGATTTTCTCCTCGGAGAATGCGCATTTTGGGCCATCATTTTCCGAGCGATGCCGCGTGGAGGTACTGTTTTGCTATTTTTTCGGCCGCGTTGACTAACACGACCTGACCGGTAGAGTTTAGGGCAGGGATAAAGAGGAAAGGAACGAGTGCCATGAACAGCTTTCTGAAACAGGTAAGCGGCCTTCTGGTCGGGCTCTCTCTGAGTGCCAGCGCCGCTACGATGGCTTACGCAGACACGAAGCTCCTCAATGTGTCGTATGACCCGACGCGCGAGTTCTATAAGGAATATAACGCCGCCTTTGCCAAACACTGGAAAGCCGAAACGGGTGAGACCGTCACAATCCAGCAGTCCCATGGCGGTTCCGGCAAACAGGCCCGCTCCGTCATCGACGGCCTCGATGCCGATGTCGTGACGCTCGCCCTCGAAGGCGATATCGACGCGATCGCCAAGGCGACGAACAAGATCCCGGCGGACTGGCGCAAACGCCTGCCCAACAACTCTTCTCCTTACACCTCCACCATCGTCTTCCTGGTCCGTAAGGGCAACCCTAAGGGCATCCACGACTGGGGTGATCTCGTGAAGGGCGATGTGCAGATCGTTACGCCGAACCCGAAGACCTCGGGTGGTGCCCGCTGGAACTATCTTGCTGCCTGGGCATGGGCAAACAAGGAGTTCAACGGCGACGAGACCAAGATCAAGGAATACATCGCCGATCTCTACAAGCGCGCTCCGGTTCTCGACACCGGCGCCCGCGGCTCGACCGTCACCTTCGCTCAGCGCGAAATCGGCGATGTGCTGATCGCCTGGGAAAACGAGGCCTATCTCGCCGGTGCAGAATTCGGCGAGGACAGCTTCGACATCGTCGTGCCGAAGCTCTCGATCCTGGCCGAACCGCCGGTCACCGTCGTGGACGGCAATGCCGATGCCAAGGGCACCCGCAAGGTGGCCGACGCCTATCTCGAATACCTCTACTCGGCTGAAGGCCAGACGATTGCCGCCAAGCACTTCTACCGCCCTTCCAAGCCGGAACTCGTTCCAGCCGACCAGCTGAAGCTGCCGAAGCTCGATCTCGTCACCATCGACGATCCGATCTTCGGCGGTTGGGCCAAGGCACAGCCGACCCACTTCGGCGATGGCGGCATCTTCGACCAGATCTACAAGCCCGCCAGGTAAATTGGCGATCCTCCCGAACGGCAGGCCCCGATCTTGAACGGTCGGGGCTTGTCGCATGAAGATTTGCAGGCATGATGAAAAGCGCGATGACGCGATGACGGGAACATTCATGAAAAACTGGCGACAGCCGAGCATTCTGCCGGGCTTCGGCCTGACGCTCGGTTATACCATCTTCTACCTCACGGTGATCATCCTGATCCCGCTTGCCGCCCTGGTCTGGCGTTCCGCCGAACTGGGCTGGCAGGAGTTCATTTCGATAGCGCTGGATGAACGGACGCTCCGCTCTCTGGAGGTCAGCTTCGGCTCGGCCTTGATCGCCGCCGGCATAAATGTGGTGTTCGGCGTGATCACCGCCTGGGTGCTGGTACGCTACCGGTTTCCGGGCCGCCGCCTGCTGGATGCGGTGATTGATCTTCCTTTCGCCCTGCCGACCGCTGTCGCCGGCATTTCGCTCGCCGCGCTCTACGCGCCGAAGGGCTGGATCGGTCAGTTGTTCGCGCCGCTCGGCATCAAGATCGCGTTCACGCCGGCCGGCATCGTGGTTGCCCTGATCTTCGTCGGCCTTCCCTTCATCGTGCGCACCGTGCAGCCGGTGATGGAGGAGCTTGACCGAGAAGTCGAGGAAGCCGCCGCCACTCTTGGGGCCAGCCGTTTCCAGACGCTGTTCTACGTCGTGCTGCCGGCGCTGGTTCCTGCGATCCTCACCGGCTTCGCGCTGGCCTTTGCCCGGGCCGTCGGGGAATACGGTTCGGTCATCTTCATTGCCGGTAATATCCCCTATGTTTCGGAGATCGCACCGCTCTTGATCGTCATCCGCCTCGAGGAGTTCCATTATGCCGGCGCCACCTCGATCGCCTCGATCATGCTGCTGATCTCGTTCGCCATGCTGCTCTTGATCAATCTTCTGCAGATGTGGAGCCGCAGGAGGTACAGCAATGTCCGATAAAGCTCATGCCTCCCGTTCCAGCTTCCACGAAGCCGCAACCGAAACGCCGGTCTGGCGCTGGGTACTGACGGCAATCGCCGTCGCCTTCATGCTGCTGGTCGTCGTGCTGCCGCTGGTCGTCGTCTTCGTCGAGGCCTTCCGTAAGGGAGCCGAGGAGTTTTTCGCCTCGCTCGCCGAGCCGGACGCCGTCTCGGCCATTCGCCTGACGCTAACCGTCGCTGCCATTGCTGTGCCGCTCAATCTCGTCTTCGGCATCGCCGCCGCGTGGTCGATCGCCAAGTTCGAATTCCGCGGCAAGACCTTCCTGATCACGCTGATCGACCTGCCGTTTTCGATTTCGCCGGTCATTTCCGGTCTGGTCTACGTGCTGCTGTTCGGCGCACAGGGCTTTCTCGGCCCCTGGCTGAAAAGCTACGGCATCGAGATCATCTTCGCCGTGCCGGGCATCGTGCTTGCGACCGTTTTCGTGACCTTCCCCTTCATCGCCCGCGAGTTGATCCCGCTGATGCAGGAACAGGGCTCCGGCGACGAGGAGGCGGCCCTTTCGCTCGGCGCTTCCGGCTGGCAGACCTTCTGGTATGTGACGCTGCCCAATATCAAATGGGGCTTGCTCTATGGCGTGCTGCTCTGCAACGCGCGCGCCATGGGCGAGTTTGGCGCCGTTTCCGTCGTATCGGGCCATGTCCGAGGCCTGACGGAAACCATGCCGCTGCACATCGAGGTTCTCTACAACGAATACAATTTCGTCGCAGCCTTCGCGGTTTCGACGCTCCTCGCTCTCCTTGCCCTCGTCACGCTGGCGCTCAAGTCCATTCTCGAGCTGCACTACGGCGACGAAATCGCGGCAAGCCGGAAACACTGAAAGGTCTCTCCCCAATGGATGTAAACATCAAGAATATCCGCAAGGAGTTTGGCCAGTTCCCGGCGTTGCACGACATTTCCCTGTCGATCCGCTCCGGCGAACTCATCGCGCTGCTCGGCCCTTCCGGCTCGGGCAAGACCACCCTTTTGCGCCTGATCGCCGGCCTTGACCGGCCGACCGCCGGCCAGATCTTCTTCGGCCAGAACGACGCCTCGGAAAAGTCGGTGCAGGAACGTCATATCGGCTTCGTCTTTCAGCATTACGCACTGTTCCGCCACATGACGGTTGCCGACAACATCGCCTTCGGTCTCAAGGTCCGCCCGAAGGCGACCCGTCCACCGGCCGCCGAAATCCGCAAGCGCGTCTCCGATCTGCTCGACATGGTACATCTGACCGGCCTCGAAAAGCGCTATCCGGCCCAGCTTTCCGGCGGCCAGCGCCAGCGCGTGGCGCTCGCCCGCGCCATGGCCATCGAGCCGACGGTGTTGCTGCTCGACGAACCCTTCGGCGCGCTCGACGCCAAGGTGCGCAAGGAGTTGCGCCGCTGGCTGCGCGAGTTCCACGACCGCACCGGCCACACCACCTTCTTTGTCACTCATGACCAGGAAGAGGCTCTTGAACTCGCAGACCGCGTCGTGGTCATGAGCCAGGGTAAAATCGAGCAGGTGGGCTCGGCGGACGACGTCTACGACACGCCGAACTCGCCCTTCGTCTTCTCATTCATCGGCGAATCCTCCCACATCCCCGTGACCGTTCGCGAGGGCACCGTCCTGTTTCAGGGCGAACCGATCGGCATCTCCGAGCAGGGTTCAGACAGTGCGGGAGAACTCTTCTTCCGCCCGCAGGATGTGGCAATCATCGATGACAAGACATCGCTCTACGGCAAGGTCACGGCTTGCCGCCGTCTCGCCGGTACCCGCATCGCCGAAATCGATATCGCCAATGAGGGCCACGATCCTTATCATTTGGAGGTTGAAGTACCGCTGGACGCTCCGGTCGCCGTCGGTGCCGAAATCCGCTTCCGCCCGACGCGGTGGAAGCTGTTTCGGAAGTGAGGTGCAGCGCTCGGCGCGCAGAATAAAGGGGCCGGTCTCAGACCTGGCCCCTTAACAAGAACGAAGACCCGGCAGGCAAGGTCACCCAAGTCCTTTGACGCATTGGTTCGTGCAAAAATTGAGGTTTCGCGTCAGGTCTCCGAGGCCCGATTCAGTCCTTACGCCGACTTGCGACGCAGCACGACGAAGGACACTGCGGCAGCAGCAATTCCGAAGATCGCCCATGTGAGCGGCAGGATGTCGGCTTTCTCACTACGGATGGGCAGAACGGTAACGGTTCCCGGTGAACTCTCGAAACCGGCCTTGCCCTCTGCCTTGGCTGCGGCGATCTGCTCTGGTGAAACCACCCATTCGGCGTTCGTCATCTTGTCCTTCACCATGGCTCCGCCTGCCACGGCAAGACCGATCAGAAGGGAAATGAAGATACGCTTTGTTGTGTTCATTCGTTTTCTCTCTACTGTTGACCTTTCCGGTATCTGGACCAAACGCCGAGGTTTTTCAATGCGGTGGCGTTGGCCAGCCAACGCTTCGATCCGGGCCAGAAGGCGTTGTATCAGTCTTTCCTCAAAGGCCTTGGCCAGCATGCCTTCACTGTACCGGTCGCCACGAACCAGGGAGGTAAGGACGAGCGCGATTTCGTCCACGGTCGCCGTTTCAACGGCAGCTGGTTCCGAGCAGAGGTGATGATATCTTTCGCCTTCGGCATCGCCACGCCAGTTTACATCCGGACGCACCCAGTTTCCCTTGTCCACGGCCCGCAGAAAATCCTGAGCGCCTTTTGAGAAGGCATAGAACGGCAACTGGACTATTCCGTCCCTGCTATCTCCACCTACCCACTTCCCGAATACGAAGTTGGGATCGGCAAACAGGTTAGCAAAGGGAAGGAGGGGGACTGGATCGGGTGGCGGCTGCACGGTGAATGATGTCCTCGAACCTCGAGAGAGAGGCAGTGCTAACGCTGAAACTGGGCGGAAACGGGAACCTTTACGCGGTTTCGACACTTCTACGGACATCACAATCCAAGGGAGTTTATGCTATGCTCAGTACCAACACCTGGCTGAAAATCATTTGCGCCATGATGATCAACGCCGTGGTTTTCGGCGTCGGCGCCGTTATGGTCTTGATGATACCCGCTCTCGCGGCTCAGGCCAAATACCTCATCCCGGCGGTTGTCGTGATCAGCTTCGTCTCCGCCCCGTTCATCGCCTCCCTGATCGCGCCACGCATGCGTTTGCGCAACTGGGGCAAGGAACGCTGGCAGGAAGGCGACCTGATCTCCGGTTAGCCCAATTCCAGCGAAAGCGAGAACCGGTTTGCGTGAAGGCATGCCCGAGCGTTGGAGGCGACCTGTTTTCCTAGAAACTGGTCAGTGTCAGCCTTCCGTTGAAAGGCTGGCATTGATGAGAAGTCGCTTGCGGTTCAGGTCGCTTCATTCTCCGATTTGGCCAGCGCGCGCTTGAGACGCACGCCTTCTGCAATCCAGGCGCGGGAAAGGCCGTGATAGAGCGGTTCGCGCGAGATCATGCGCGAGGTCACGTAGCCGAGCATGGCGGCTGCCATCAGGCTTATGATGCCCTCGTGGCTGTCGGTCATTTCCAGAATGATGACGAATGCGGTCATCGGCGCCTGCACCACGCCGGCGAAGTAACCGGCCATGCCGAGCACGGCGGAAAGACCGATGCTGACCCCGAGCAGCTGGCCGATGCTGCTGCCAAGCCCTGCGCCGACCGAGAGCGACGGTGCAAAGATGCCGCCCGGAATGCCCGAGACCATCGACAGGAAAGTGGCGGCGAGCTTGGCGACGAAATAGCCATAGGGCAGCGCATCGCCTTCGATTGCGCCGCGCGCCTGTTCATATCCGGTGCCGAAAGTGCTTCCGCCGGCGGCAACGCCGATGATGGCGACGAGCATCCCGCAACCGGTCGCAACGGCCACGCTGCGCTTCAGCGGGGCCGTCTGCACCCATCGCTTGATCCGTTGCGACAGTCGAAGCGCGCCTGCCGAAAACATCGCGCCGAAAGCGCCGCCGACGATGCCGCAGGCAATGACGGCGAACCATTCGCGCGCCGTTCCGACCGAAAGCGAGGTCGCGCCGAAATAGGTGTAGCTGCCGACAAGCCCGAGCGCCGAGATGCCGGATAGGATCACGGCGGTCAGCACGAGGCTGTTCGCCCGCGCCTGATAGGTGCGGCCCATTTCCTCGATGGCGAAGACAATGCCGGCAAGCGGCGTGTTGAAGGCGGCGGCGATGCCGGCTGCCGAACCGGCGAGGATGAGGCCTTGAGCCTGCGCCATTCCGCCGATACGGGCGGAAAGCAGCATGATGGAGGCCCCGACCTGAACAGTCGGGCCTTCGCGCCCGATCGATGCGCCAAAGAAGAGCCCGCTCACCGTCAGCAGGATCTTGCCGAGCACAAGCTTGAGCGAAAGCAGTCGTCTGCGTTCCTCATCGCCGCGCAGATGCCGGGCGGCGATTGCCTGCGGAATACCGGAGCCTTGCGACGCCGGAAAAACCGTGAACGCCAGCCAGGAACAGAGAGCAAAACCGAGCGGAGTCAGGACAAGCGGCAGCAGGAACGACCATTGTCCGGCATTGAGCACGCTGTTGAACAGATGTTGCGCGCCATCGGCGAGCTTGGCGAAGGCCACCGAGATGACACCGATCGCCAACGCCCCCGCCCAGAACACGGCGCGCGGCTTCCATACTCGCCAGGAACCCCACATCACGCGGGATCGCCGCAGCAGTTTCGATTTTTTGTAATTGTTCGGCATAGGCTTTGCGTCTCGGCGGAGCGGAAATTGCGGCGCCGGGGCGCTGAAGCAATGAACCTACTCTCCGGCCGGGCACAGGCCCTAAGCCTTAGACCCCCAACTTGGCAGAAGGCAAGTGCCGTCACCCGTCGATGACGGCTTTTGTCATTTCATCTGTCGCTGGTCTCCCAGCGCGGGTTGATCCACGGTTCCTGGTTGGAGCGGGGCAGGGGCTGCTTGCCGAGGATGTGGTCCGAGGCCTTTTCGCCGGTCATGATCGACGGGCCGTTGAGGTTGCCGTAGGTGATATCAGGGAAGATGGACGAATCCGCGACGCGAAGACCGTCGATGCCGATAACACGGCATTCCGGATCGACCACCGCCATGGGATCGTCCTTCGAACCCATCTTGCAGGTGCCGCAAGGATGATAGGCGCTTTCGAGATGCTCGCGTAGGAAGGCATCGATCTGCTCATCCGTCTGCACGTGCTCGCCCGGCTGGATCTCCGAGCCGCGATAGGGATCGAACGCCTTTTGCCCGAAGATCTCGCGGGTAAGCCGCACGCAATGGCGGAACTTCACCCAGTCCTCCTCGGTGCTCATGTAGTTGAAGCGGATCACCGGATCGGCCATCGGGTCGGAGGACCGCAGCGTCACGCTGCCGCGCGACTTCGAGTGGTTATAGCCGACATGCACCTGGAAACCGTGGCTGTCGGCCGCCGCCTTGCCGTCATAGGAGATCGCGACAGGCAGGAAGTGGTACTGGATGTCGGGCTGCTTGACGCCCGGCGCGGACCGCACGAAGGCGCAGCTTTCGAACTGGTTGGATGCGCCGAGACCGGTGCCGGAAAACAGCCATTGCGCGCCGGCGACCCCCTGCCAGAACCATGGCAGCCAGGAATAGAGCGAGACCGGCTTGGTCGCGACCTGCTGGAAATAGAATTCCATGTGGTCCATCAGGTTGGCGCCGACGCCGGGACGATCGAGCTTCACCTCTATGCCCATCTCCTTCAGATGCGCGGCCGGCCCGATGCCGGAGAGCAGCAGCAGCTTCGGCGAGTTGAACGACGAGGCGGCGACGATCACCTCGCGGTTCGCCTTGACCACCTCGATCTTGCCATTGCGCTCGATTTCCACGCCGACCGCACGACCGTTCTCGATCACGATCCTGCGGGCGAAACAGCGCACAAGTTCGACATTCGGTCGCTTCAGCGCCGGCTTCAGATAGGCATTGGCGGCGGACCAGCGGCGCGACTTCCAGATGGTCTGCTCCATCAGGCCGAAGCCTTCCTGCTTCTCGCCGTTATAGTCGTCCGTCGTTTCGAAACCCGCCTGCTTGCCCGCCTCGACGAAGGCCTTGAACAGCGGGTTCTTCACCGGCCCGCGCTGGACGTGCAGCGGCCCGTCAGTGCCGCGCCAGCCGTCCTGCCCGCCGTGAGAGCTTTCCATGCGCTTGAAGTAGGGCAGTACGTCGGCATAGCCCCAGCCCTTCGCACCGGCCTCTTCCCAGCGGGTATAGTCTTCCGCGGAGCCGCGCACATAGACCATGCCGTTGATCGAGGACGAGCCGCCGATCACCTTGCCGCGCGGCGCGGTGATACGCCGGCTGTTGAGGTTCGGCTCGGGCTCGGAGAGATAGCCCCAGTTATAGCGCTTCATGCTCATCGGCCATGCGAGCGCCGCCGGCATCTGGATGAACGGCCCGGCATCCGACCCGCCATATTCCAGCACCATGACCGTATGCTTGCCGTCTTCCGACAGCCGGTACGCCATGGCCGAACCCGCCGAGCCGGAACCGATAATGATGAAATCTGCATTTTGCATGGTCTTGGTCCGCTCAAGCTTTGTTAGGCATGGTTGAAATTATTGGCATCTGGTGACGCGTATCGGTTGAAATCCCGAAGCGCCGATGCGACCTCTTTGGGGACATTCGTCTCAAGGGGGGCGCGTATCGAATGGCCGAGGAAGGCTTTCAGGATAAACTGCTGCGAAAGCTGAACGCGGTCGAAGGCGAGCGGTTGGAGGCTGAGCGTTCGCGAGAACAGAACAGTGCCGGGATCGACAATATCTACCGCGATCGCCGTGAGGTCCGCTCCATCTTTTACCGAATGCGGATATGGCGGATTCGGGCACTCTTCTTTGCAATGGGCATGTTCTTGGGTCTGCTGTTGCACGAAGTTACCGGCACTAGCCTGCTCTTTTCCGTAGGCGCTTGCGCCGTTTGCAGCGTATTCGTCTTCGAACGCCACATGCAGCGCAAGCGGCAACGGGAGAGGCATCTCGCTTGAGATGCCATCTGTCCGGTTAAGCGCTCTCAATACGGCGCCTCGCACTTGCCCATACCCACATAGACGGTCTTCAGCTCGGAATAGTGCTCGATGGCTGCCAGCGAGTTTTCGCGGCCGAAGCCGGACTGCTTGGAGCCGCCGAACGGGATTTCGACCGGGCAGAGGTTGTAGGTGTTGATCCACAGCGTGCCGGCCTCGAGTTGGTCGACCACCCGGTGGGCGCGGGAAAGATCGGCGGTGAACACGCCGCCGGCGAGGCCGAATTCGCTGGAATTGGCGCGTTCCAGCACTTCCGCTTCATCGGTGAAATCGAGCACGCACATCACCGGCCCGAAGATTTCCTCGCGCGCGATGGTCATGTCGTCGGTCACATCGGCAAACACGGTCGGCTGGACGAAATAGCCTTCGCCGGAAACGTTGTTCGGAATGCCGCCGCCGGTGATAAGCGTTGCGCCCTCGGCCTCGCCCTTCTCGATATAGCCCAGCACCTTCTCGCGCTGCGCCCAGGAGACCATCGGTCCCATCTGGGTCTCTTCCTTCTGCGGATCGCCGATCAGGATCGCCTCGGTGCGCTCCTTCAAGCGGGCGAGGAACTTTTGCTTGATATCCTTCTGCACGAAGACGCGGGTGCCGTTCGAGCAAACCTGTCCGGTGGAGTAGAAGTTGCCGAGCATGGCACCGGAAATGGCGCTTTCGACATCGGCGTCGTCAAATACGATCAGGGGCGACTTGCCGCCGAGTTCCATCGTCACATGCTTCAAACCGCCGGCGGCGGCTGCCGCCACCTTGCGGCCGGTCGGAACCGAGCCGGTCAGCGAAACCTTGGCGACATCAGGATGGTTGACGAGCAGCGGGCCGGTGTCGCGGTCGCCCTGGATGACGTTGTAGACGCCCTTCGGCAGGCCGGCCTCGATCAGGATTTCAGCGATCTTCAGCGCGCCGAGCGGCGTCGTTTCCGAAGGCTTGAACACCATGGCATTGCCGGCGACGAGGGCGGGCGCGCCCTTCCAGCAGGCGATCTGCTGCGGATAGTTCCATGCGCCGATGCCAACGCAGACGCCGAGCGGCACGCGCTTGGTATAGGCCCAATCACCGCCGAGCGGAATGTGCGAACCGTTCATGGCGGCGGGTGCGACACCGCCGAAGAATTCGAAGGCGTCCGCGCCGGAAGTCGGATCGGCGACGATGGTTTCCTGAATCGGCTTGCCGGTGTCGAGCGTTTCAAGCTCGGAAAGCTCGCGGTTGCGTTCACGGATGATCTCGGCGGCGCGCTTGAGCACGCGGCCGCGCGCCATCGGGCTCATCGCCGCCCATTCCTTCTGCGCGCGCTTGGCGGACGCGATCGCCTTCTCGACGATGGCGGGCGTTGCCGCATGCAGCTTGGCGATCACCTCACCCGTCGCCGGATAGATGCTCTCGATGACGGTGCCGTCTGTGTCCTCGACATATTCGCCGTCGATGAAATGGGAGGCGGGGGGCTGGGCTTTCATGATTTCACTCTCACTTCGTCAAAATTGACCATCACGTGCTCGCGATAGGCGTGGCGTTCGCAAAGCCGGGCGTAATAGGCTTTCAGCTTGGGCAGGTCGGCGCGCTCGATGTCGAGATCATAGTAGCGATAGAGCATCTGGCCGAACATGATGTCGGCAACGGTCAGGTCGTTGCCTGCAAGGAAGTCGTGCTTGCCGAACTGTGCCTCGGCGATGGGGAGCCGTTTCATGAGCAGCACGACCGCCTCGGCAATCGCCTGCGGGTTGCGCTTCGCAGAGGGCGTGCGGACGAGCGGCACGAAGATGCGATCAAGAAACAGCGCCGCGACGGTCACCTTCGACCATTCTGCCCATTTGTCGACCTGCGCGCGCGCCGACAGGTCTTCGGGCCAAAACGGGCCGGTGCCGTATCTGCTGGCCAGATAACGCACGATGGCGGCGCTTTCGAACAGCGGCTCGTCGTTCCCGTCCTTGAGCACGGGAACGAGACCGTTGGGGTTCATGGCCAGGAATTCGGGCGTGTCGTTTACGCCATAGGTGAAACCGGCGTCGATCCGCCGATACTCGAGTCCGAGTTCTGCGATCGTCCACATCACCGCCTGCAGGTTTATCGATGTTCTCCGGCCCCAGACTGTCAGCATGGTCACTCTCCGCGCGGATAGCGTTTGGATTCCTCGAGATTGTCGAGGTTCATGTGGTTGCGCATGTAGCGCTCGGACGCCTTCTGCAAAGGCTGGTAATCCCAGGGAAAGTAGGCGCCGTTTCTCAGTGCCTCGTAGACCACCCAGCGCCGCGCCTGGCTCTCGCGCACGGCGGCATCGAATTCGGCCATGTTCCAGCGCGCCTCGCGCCTGGCGCGGAAGCCGGCGAGAACGTCAGCATGGGCCGGATCGGCGGCGAGGTTCTCAAGCTCCAGCGGGTCGCTCTCCAGATCGAAGAGCTGCTCCGGGTCGAGTTCGCAATGGACGTATTTCCACTTGCCCTCGCGAATGCCGACGAGCGGCGCGTAGGAGGCTTCCGCCGCATATTCCATCAACACGGGTGCGGTGCGCACCGCGCCGTCGATCATGCCCTTGAGGCTGATGCCATCGGTCCACGGCATGATTTCATCGATGGAAATGCCGGCGAGATCGCAGAGCGTCGGTGTCACGTCGAGGTTCGAGGTAGGTGTGACATGCAGGCCGGCTGTAATGCCCGGACCGGCGATCATCAGCGGCACGCGTGCCGAACCCTCGAAAAAGTTCATCTTGAACCACAGCCCGCGCTCGCCCAGCATGTCGCCATGGTCGGAGCAGAAGAAGATCAGCGTGTCGTCAAGCTGGCGTGTGCGCGTCAGCGTGTCGATCAGTTCACCCACCTTGTCGTCGAGATAGCTGATATTGGCGAAATAGGCCTGGCGCGAGCGGCGCACGTTCTCGTCGGTAATGTCGAAGCTGGCATAGTCGCAGGATTTCAGGATGCGCTCGGAATGCGGGTCCTGTTTCTCGAGCATGCCGATTTCCGGCGTCAGGTGCTCGCAGCCTTCGTAGAGATCCCAGTATTTCTTCCGGGCGACATAGGGGTCGTGCGGATGGGTGAAGGAAACGGTGACGCACCACGGGCGGCGGTCCTTGTCGTCGTTCTCGCGGGAAAGCTGGTAGATCTTCTGATTGGCGAGGAACGCGACCTCGTCGTCATATTCCATCTGGTTGGTGATCTCGGCGACGCCTGCGCCCGTCACCGATCCCATGTTGTGATACCACCAGTCGATGCGCTCGCCCGGCTTGCGGTAATCCGGCGTCCAGCCGAAATCGGCCGGATAGATATCGGTGGTCAGCCGGTCCTCGAAACCGTGCAACTGGTCCGGCCCGACGAAATGCATCTTGCCTGATAGCGCGGTGTAATAGCCGGCGCGACGCAGGTGATGGGCAAAGGTCGGGATCGAAGAGACATACTCGGCGGCGTTGTCGTAGACGCGCGTGCGCGACGGCAGCTGTCCCGCCATGAAGGAGGCGCGGGCAGGGGCGCAGAGTGGCGATGACGTATAGTTGTTGCGGAACCGCGCGGAACGGGTGGCCAGTGCCTTGAGATGCGGCGCATGCAGGAAGTCCGCCGGCCCATCGGGAAAGAACTTCCCGTTGAGCTGGTCGACCATGATGATCAGAATGTTCGGCTTTTGCGTCACTGGCTTCGTTCCCCGGTATTTCTTGTCTGGTGCTGTGTGGCGGCACCGCCCTCCGCCTCGGTCCGACGAGGTGTCGTCATGAAATGCCGCCTCGCGATACCGCCAGCTGCCCCTCGATATAGTCTTCGACGAGCGCCACCGACGCCTCGATGCTGACAGGTGCCGACCTCAGACTTTGCCGGATATAGAGCCCGTCGATCATCGCGGCTGCGCCCTCTGCGATGCGGCTTGCGTCACCGGCTGAAGCAAGCGGCTTCAGCGCCGAAACGAGATTGGAGTTGAGGCGTCGGGCATAGACCTCCAGAAGCCTGCGGACCTCTTCCGAGCGCTGCGCCTCGACATAGAAGGCGAGCCATGCGGCGACCGTTTCGTCGGCAAACTGGTCGGCATGGAAGCTCACCCGGATGACCGCGGAAAGCCGCTCGCGGGGCGTTCGCGCCTGCCGCAGTGCGGCGACAGCATCGGTCCGCAGCTGGCGCAGCAGCGCCCGCACGGTCTCGATCAGCAATTGTTCCTTGGAGCCGAAATAGTGATGCGCCAGAGCCGGCGAAACGCCCGCCTGCCGGGCGATCTCCGACATGGTGACGGAAAGCGAGCCATGATGACCGATGGCGCGCAGCGCTGCATCGACCAGCGCCTTGCGGCGCACCGGCTCCATTCCGATTTTCGGCATGCAAGATCCTTCCGGAATACCCGTCGTAATGCTGTCAGTTTATTTTTGATTGACTCATCAATCAATAAAAAATGCGTCACGATCCGGCCTGTCACCGTCGCTTTCGGGCGCTATCTTTTATCTTCTATTGTCACGAGAGTTTGAAAGCGCGATGGTAGGCAATTAGATCAATTGATTAAAGGAGATGCCGTGATGCTTGACGAAACAAGGCCTGTCCGTTTTTCCGAATTGCGTGCCAAGTGGGGCTGGCTGGTGGCGCTGGGCGTCATCATGCTGATCTTCGGCGGCATCGCGCTTGCCAACCTTTTTCTCGCCACCGTTGTCTCGGTCTATTATGTCGGCGCGCTGATGCTTGTCGCGGGAGCGCTGCATGTGGCTCACGCCTTCCAGGTGCGAGGCTGGGAAAGCGTGCTGTTCTGGGCCTTGAGCGGGCTGCTTTACCTGATGGCCGGTCTCCTGACCTTCGCCAACCCGCTGCTTGCCTCGGCCATCCTGACCCTGCTTATCGGTGCTGCGCTGCTGTTCGCCGGCCTCGTTCGCCTCTGGGTCGGCTTCAAACTCAAGGGCGCGGAAGGCTGGGGCTGGATCGTCCTGAGCGGTGTGGTCACCATGCTCGCCGGCATCATCATCGCCATCGGCTGGCCGGTCAACAGCTTGTGGATACTCGGCCTTTTCCTTGCAATCGACCTCATCATGCAGGGCTGGTCGCTGGTTGCGCTCGGTCTCGCACTGAAACGGTGAAACCCTCCGCCGCCGGTGCTCCCGATGCCTCCGGCGGCTTGAACATTGTCATGAAAGTTTCATGAAGCATTCACGTACGGGAAAGGTTTTCTTGACGAAGTGCAGGCCACATTGACGCCATAAAAATTAACAGTTTTGGAGAAAAAGAAATGGTTCCGGGCGCAGTGGTGGAGGCCGGCGTTTTGCGCCGCTTCGCCAATGACCAGTTGCTGGCGCTTGCCAAACTGGTCATCGAAAATGCCTTTCAACCCATTGTCGAAGTCGGTACCGGCGCCGTTTTCGGATACGAATCCCTGATGAGAGGCCACGAGCGGATCGGCTTCGAAAGCCCGCTCGACATTCTCGACCAGGCCGCGCAAAGCCACCAGCTTCTTGCGCTTGAGCAGATGCTTGCCAGCCGTGCGCTGGCGAAATTCGCTACCCTTCCGGATTTTTCCGACACCACGCTCTTTCTCAATCTCGATGTCCGCCTGATCCCCGAGGGCGACCATCTGGTTGACAGCATTCTCGAACATCTGAGAAAGGCGAATATCCCGCCGTCTTCAGTCTGCTTCGAGCTTTCCGAACGCTTCGACAACACCTCCGTTCCCGAGTTTTCCGGTCTTGTGGCGCGGCTCAGGAAGTCCGGCTTCAAGCTGGCGATCGACGATTTCGGCGTCGGCCATGGCGAGATGAAGCTGCTTTGCGATTTTCCGGTCGACTATGTGAAGATCGACCGGCACTTTGTCGCCAATATGGACAGCAATCCGCGCAAGCGGCACCTGGTGAAGAACATCGTCAACTTCTGCCATGTGCTCGGTGTCCGGGTGATCGCGGAAGGCATCGAGACGGAGGCGGAATTCATCGCCTGCCGGGAATTCGGCGTCGATCTCGTGCAGGGTTGGTTCGTCGCCCGGCCCACCACGCTGCTCAACGAGTTGAAGCCCGCCTTTCCCCATCTGCAGGACATCGGCAAGGTTCGCCGCTCCACCCAGTCGCTTGACGAGGTGCTGATCCGCAAGCAGATCGAGCGTCTGCCGACCGTGTTCGAACATGAGAGCATCGACAGCGTCTTCGATCTTTTCCGGCGCAATCCGCGCCAGTCCTTTTTCCCGGTGCTGAACGCCAATGGCGAGCCGCGCGGCATCATCAACGAATTTCACCTCAAGGAATACATCTACCAGCCCTTCGGCCGCGACCTGCTGAAGAACAAGGTCTACGAGCGCTCCATTTCTCATTTCGTCGACCGCGCCCCGATCGTCGGTCTCGATGCCGATGCCGAGCGCCTGATGACGATCTTCGCCAACATGGACGGCAGCGATTGCGTGATCCTCACCGAGAACATGCGTTATGCCGGTGTCGTTTCCGCCGCCTCGCTGATCCGCATCATCAACGAAAAGCAGTTGAAGACGGCGCAGGACCAGAACCCGCTGACCGGTCTGCCGGGCAATCGCGCCATTCGCGATTTCATGCAGGACAGCGGCCGGGACGGCGATGAGGACCGTCATTTCTGCTATTGCGACTTCGACAATTTCAAGCCGTTCAACGATCACTACGGCTTCCAGATGGGCGATCACGCCATCAGCCTGTTCTCGGCGCTGCTGCGCCGCTATTTCTTTTCCGAAGGCGATTTCCTCGGCCACGTCGGCGGCGACGATTTCTTCATCGGCGTGCGTGACTGGAGCCGTGAGGAACTGTCCGAAATCCTTGACCGGTTGCTCTCCGATTTCCACGACGACGTGGTCCAGCTCTATTCGGAGGACGATCGTAGCGCGGGGCGTATCCGAGGCTTGGACCGTCACGGCCGCGAACGGGATTTCCCGCTGATGCGTTGCTCGATCGGCGTGCTTGAACTGCCGAGAGGCTTCGTGATCGACGATCTAAACAGGGTGGGCGCGGAGATCGCCGAACTCAAGAAACTGGCCAAGGAAAGCGACGCGGGCCTTGTGGTCAGGGCTTTTGGCGCGGCGGAGGAACGCGACCTGCCGGTCGGTCTGTGAGCCCTCAAATCATCCGCCGGGTTTCATGTCCGGTGCGGCTAAATCCACTTTTCGCGGGCGGTCCTTCCTTCCGGTTACCGGCAAATGTTGCATGCGGTGGCGATGCGATTTGTCGCGCGCGTCAATGAGCCTCCTTTTCAGAAGGTCCGGCGTGTCCTATGTCGTGTCATCGCGCCAGAGCAATTCCAGCCGAAGCAGGATCCGGTTTTGCGTCCGGAATTGCATGCAGACACTCAGAGAGAGCATCGAAGACGGTTCTGTTATCGTCTAAAAATGCTCTGGAACCCAGGAGACCCGATGATGTCGCTTCCCGCCAGCATGCGTTACGTCGATCTTCCCTCTTTCGGTGCTCCCGAAGAGATGGTTATCGCAACCGGTCCGTTGCCGACGCTTCGCGCCGGCGAGATCCTTGTTCGGGTTGAAGCCGCGGGCGTCAATCGTCCGGATGTCGCGCAGCGCCAGGGCACCTATCCGCCGCCGAAGGATGCAAGCCCCATTCTCGGGCTGGAGGTTGCGGGCGAAGTGGTGGCGCTCGGCGATGGCGTCGATGAATTCTCCATCGGCGACAAGGTCTGCGCGTTGGCAAATGGCGGTGGCTATGCCGAATATTGTGCGGTTCCGGCCGGGCAGGCGCTGCCCTTTCCGAAGGGCTTCGATGCGGTGAAGGCTGCGGCCCTTCCCGAGACCTTCTTCACCGTCTGGGCGAACCTCTTCCAGATGGCGGGGCTGACTGAAGGCGAGACGGTCCTTATCCATGGCGGCACCTCCGGTATCGGCACGACCGCGATCCAGCTCGCAAAGGCATTTGGCGCCGAAGTCTTCGCGACCGCCGGCTCGGTGGAAAAGTGTCAGGCCTGTCTCGACCTCGGGGCAAAGCGCGCCATCAACTATCGTGAGGAAGATTTCGTCGAGGTCATCAAGGCCGAGACGGGCCGACGCGGCGTCGACGCTATCCTCGACATGATCGGCGCTGCTTATTTCCAGAAGAACCTGTCCAGCCTTGCCAAGGATGGCTGCCTTTCGATCATCGCCTTCCTCGGCGGCTCACTGGTGGAAAGGGTTGACCTCACCCCGATCATGATCAAGCGGCTCACCGTGACCGGCTCCACCATGCGCCCCCGCACGGCCGAGGAAAAGCGCGGCATTCGCGATGAGCTCGTAAGCGATGTCTGGCCGCTGATCGAGGCCGGAAAGGTGACGCCGGTAATCCATTCGGTATTGCCCTTCGAGCAGGTGGCCGAGGCCCATCGCCTGATGGAAAGCTCGAAGCACATCGGCAAGATCATGCTGAAACTGGCGTAAAGTGCAGGGGAAGACCGCAATGATGGCCGCGTGAGGCTGCGACGCAGCGTCGAGAAGCATGCGAATGTTAAGGTTTCGCCGGCCAATTGCAACTCACTTATGCCCGCCAACCGTTACACAACGTGCCTTGCGGAATGTGTTCTACGCTCCTACCTTTGGGTTATCGACAACGTAGAGAAAGGAAGGTGATCCAATGTCTAATGAGATTTCGGTCTGTGTTGCTGACATCGGAAAGGTGTCGGTCTTGACGGGGCAGCCCTCGACCTGACCAGCCTTCTTTCGGATCGGATGTTCCGCTCCGGGTCCGCAAACGGACTAAACCTCATGGAGAGCCGCCTCGTGCGGCTCTTTTTGTTTTTGGGCTTTTAATCCTTCAGAGGGCCTGGAACGCCAGTTTCCCGCCTCACCCGGCAAGAGGCCAGCCGCCCGGCAGGCGATAGCGAAGATAGGCATAGACCTGCGCAAGCGCAGTTTCCCGCGTGATGCCGCCGCTGTCCAGCCCGAGACGCAGCCACAATCCATCAATCAGCGTCGTCAGCGCGAGGGATACCTCGTTGCACTCCTCCCTCGGCAGGATATGAACCAGTGCCGACATCAGGTTGCTGCGCATCCGGGCGTGGATGACCTTCTGGATGCGGGCGAATTGCGGCTCGCGCGGCACCTCGGCGCAAAGCGACAGCCAGGCATGGCAGGTGGCCGGCTGATAGAAACGCTCCTCGAAATTGCCTTCGATGACGGCCGCCAGCCGCTCGTGCGGCGTGGTCGCGAGCCGCAGCCGCGCCGCCACCGCATCCCTTAGTTGGGAATTCGCTTCCCGCATCGCGTGCTCGAAGAGTTCCTGCTTGTTGCGGAAATAGTGGAGCACGATGCCCTTGGACGAGTTGGTGTGGGCAGCCACCTTTTCGAGCGTTGCGCCCGATATCCCTTCCTTCTGCAGAACCTCATAGGCGGCAAGCCTGAGTTCCCGGCGGCGGATCACGCTGATTCTGGTCAGTTTCATGGCTGTCTCCACAGTCAGGCAACCGTTGACATGTTTTCCGGAAAGATCAATAGTTGACCCATTGGTCAATAAATTATCCATATGGACAATAAAGGGGAGCAGCATGTTCAAGCCTATGGGAATATCGGTGCTGGCCATCGCCTTGCTGGGGTCGAGCCATCTCGCGTTCGCCGCCGATCCGGCCTCGTGTCGGGCGGTGCGCATGGCGGAACCCGGCTGGAACGACCTTGCCTTCACCACCGGGATCGGCATGACCCTGCTCAAGGGACTCGGCTACGAACCCTCAACCAACATGCTCGGCGTCGAGGTGATCTACCGCAGCCTTGAAAACAAGGATCTCGACGTGTTCCTGGGCTATTGGGAACCGGCCATGGTCAACTACTTCAAGGCCTATCAGGAAAAGGGCAGCGTCGAGACCGTCAGGGTCAATCTGACGGGTGCGAAATACACCTTCGCCGTGCCGGACTACGTCTACGAAGCCGGTGTCCACGACTTCAGCGACCTGCACAAGTTCTCCGACCAGTTCGGCAAGAAGATGTACGGCATCGAGCCCGGCTCCAACCTCACCATGTTCGATGTCATAGCCGATCCGTCCTTCAGCCTTTCGGATTGGGAGGTGGTCGAATCCAGCGAGCAGGGCATGCTGGCAGAGGTCCGCAGAAAGGTGAAGAACAAAGAGTTCATCGTCTTCCAGGGCTGGGCGCCCCATCCGATGAACTCGGCCTTCCAGATCCGTTATCTCACCGGCGGCGATAAGTTCTATGGGCCGGATTATGGTGCCGCGACCGTTTCGACGCATGTTCGCAAGGGTTTTGCCGGGGAATGCCCGAATGTCGCGAAGCTCCTGAACAACCTCGCATTCGATGTCGATTTCGAAAATCGCGGCATGGGTTACCTGATCGATGACGGCATGGGGCCGGAGGAAGCGGCGGTGAAGGCCATCAAGGATGAGCCGCAGCGGCTGGAGGCATGGCTCGCCGGCGTCGAAACCATCGATGGCAAGCCGGGACTGGATGCCGTCAAGGGCGCGCTGGGTCTCTGATGTCCGTGGATCATGCCGGCTGGGAGCAGAAGAAATGCCGCCTGACACTCGCTGACGGGCGGCGTCTGGCCTATGTCCATGAAGCATCCGACGCAGGGGCCGCCGGGCCGTTGCTGGTTCTCCTGCACGGGTTCACCGACAGCAGCCGCAGCCATGCCGAACTTGCGTCATTGCTCTGGCCCCAGTTTTCCCTGCTGATCCCCGATCTGCCGGGCCATGGCTCTTCCGCTGCGCGGCAGTCGCCGGGATGTGATGGGTTTGCCGAAGACGTCGAGGCCCTGCTGGATCATCTTGGACGTGGTGAGGCTATCGTTCTCGGCCATTCCATGGGGGGCGTGGTCGGGGTCGATCTTTGTGCGCGGCTCGGAAAGCGGGCGCAGGGCCTCGTGATCCTGGCAAGCTCGCTCACGCCGCGCCTTGCCGAGGATGGAAACATCTCGACTGCGATCCGGTCCCTGGCGGACCCGATCGATCCCGCCGATCCGTTTTTCGACGAATGGCATGCCTGCGCCCGTCCGGTCGATCCGGAATTTCTTAGCCATGCGCGGCTTGAGGCGGCGGCAATGCAGGCCGCCGTCTGGCAGCGCGTTTTCACCGGGCTCGCGGACGCGAACCGGACCGCGACGGCCGGGCAGGTGACGTGCCCGGTTCTTTGCCTTTCGGGCGAGGATGACCCGCTGTTCGGACCGGAGCATCAGCGGGCGCTGGCGAATGCTTTCGTTTCATCTCCGTCATCGACGGCCGTGGCCTTGCCGGGACGCGGGCACAACATCCATTGGGAAGATGCGGGGCTGGTGGCGCGGATGGTCCGGGAATTCGTCTCCGGCATATCGTTGAACCGGCAGGACACGGCACCGTTGGCAATTTCCTGAATGCGGGCTATCACGCTGTCTCGTTCACATCGTTCTCTCGAGGCAAGTCATGCACACCCCCGTCACCGTCGAAGTTACCCGAGGCAAACTGGTCGAGAGCCGTCATCGCGGTCTGGCCGTGGTGGTGGATGGAGATGGCAATGTCGTCTATTCCGCCGGTGAGATCGAGACGCCGACCTTCCCCCGCTCGTCCTGCAAGGCCATGCAGGCGCTGCCGCTGATCGAAACCGGTGCCGCTGATGCCTATGGCTTCGGCAATAAGGAACTGGCGCTTGCCTGTTCCTCTCATTCCGGCGAGGACGAGCATGTGGCGCTGGCCGCCTCCATGCTGAAGCGGGCAGGGCGGGACGAAAGCGTGCTGGAATGCGGCGCCCACTGGTCCTTCGAGCAGAAGACGCTGATCCATCAGGCCCGCACGCTCGAAAAGCCGACCGCCCTTCACAACAATTGCTCCGGCAAGCATTCCGGCTTCATCTGCGCCTGCTGCCATGCCGGCGACGATCCGCGCGGCTATGCCGGTTACGAACATCCGCTGCAGGTGGAAATCCGCGCCGTGATGGCCGACCTGACCAGCACGCCGCTATCACGCGACAATTGCGGCACCGACGGCTGCTCGATCCCGACCTATGCCGTTCCGCTCGTCGATCTCGCCCGCGGCTTCGCCAAGATGGCGACCGGCAACGGCATCGGGCCGCAACGTGCGGCAGCCTCGAAACGCCTGATCGAGGCCTGCATGGCCGAACCCTTCTATGTCGCCGGCACCGGCCGCTTCTGCACCCGCCTGATGCAGGTCGCGCCCGGCAAGATCTTCGCCAAGACCGGCGCTGAAGGTGTGTTCTGCGCCATCCTGCCGGAAAAGGGGCTATCGCTCGCCGTCAAGTGCGAAGACGGCGCAAGCCGCGCCGCCGAAAGCATGATCGCCGCCCTTCTAGCCCGCTACTTCGAAAAGGACAGCGCCGAGCACGCGGCCCTGATGGGCATGGCCAACCACTCCATGCACAACTGGATCGGCCTGCACGTCGGCGATGTCCGCGTTACCAACGTGCTGTTCGACTGAGGTTCGGCCTATCCGCTGACCTGTGCCGAGCCGCGTGAACCGAGCCTTCGCCCTCAAGCGGGAGGAGACGAAGCGAAGGCGTTGCAGCATTCTTAACCCTCCCCCTTGTGTGGGGGGCGGCAGGTGGGAGGGGGTTTGCTACGGAGCTAAGCCCCCCAAACCCTCCCCACAAGGGGGAGGGGCTCCACGCCCATGCCTTGATTTGCGATTGAACTGCTGCTGCCGGATGAGGGGTCGCCATTCAACGATCTACTGCCGTTTCACCGAATTACTTGCGGGCGTCTATGAATCCGGCAAGGCCCGCTCGTATTGTTTCTGCAACCACTCGTCTGACTATCCCGCAAGCGCAACCGCATCCGCACCCGCCGGAATGCGCATGGGAGACGATGGATCGGTCGCGGCACGCCAGATCGCCTGAGCGACGTCAGCTGCGTGGGTGATGTCCGCCTCTCCCTGCTGCTCCCACGCGGCAAACACGGATTTGACCACTGAGGCATAGGCTTCCGGGAAGCCGCCATGTTCCTGTATCCTTGACCGGGCGTTGTCACCGAAACTGGTTGCCGGTGCACGACCGGGCAGGACGATCTTCATGCGCACGTTGAAGGGCTCGAGTTCCAGCGCGGCAACGTCGGTGAAGGCATTCACGGCCGCCTTGCTGGCGGTATAGACCGAAAGCAGCGGCAGGGGCATCAGCGTCACGCTCGATGTCACGTTGATGACGACGCCTTGCCTGCGCTCCCGAAACTGCGGCAGCACCGCCTGCGTCATCGCGATGGTGCCAAGAGTGTTGGTCTCGAAGATGTCGCGCACGACCTCCATAGGTGTTCCCTCGACAGCATTCAGCCAGCCTATGCCGGCATTGTTCACCAGAACGTCGATCGGGCCGGCTGCCTCGACGGCGTTGCGGATGCTGACGGCATCCGTGACGTCGAGAGCGAGGATGCCGAGGTTTTCCGAAGGAGGCAGGATGTCCGCGCGCGGGTTGCGCATGGTCGCCACGACCCTCCAGCCCTTTTCGAGAAAGAACTTTGCGGTTTCCAGTCCGAACCCGGAGGATGCTCCGGTAATGAGAACGGTCTTCATGCTTCTTTTCCTTTTCAATATCGGATGAAAGAAGGGTAGATCGTTCTGGTGATGCGATACATAATGCATCGTCCGTCAAACATTATCAGGAGTGTCGTTTGAGCGATCCGCTCGCCGAGATGGTCACATTGCTGCAGCCGAGCGCGGGCTTGTCCAAAGCGGTCAGCGGCGGCGGCGTCTGGAGCGTCACCCGCGATGGTCCGGGAAACCCGTTCTATTGCGTGGTGATCGAGGGCGCTTCCCGCCTCGCGGTGGATGGCAACGCCCCAGTCGAACTGCGCGCGGGTGATTTCGTGCTGGTTCCCGGCATGCACAATTTCACCATGTCGGGCAGCGGGGAGACGCTGGATGGGACGGTCGATCCGCGCACGATCACCCGGCTTCCGGGCGAGATCAGGCACGGCGATCCGCATGCGCCCGCCAATGCACGGCTGCTGGTCGGGCATTTTTCCTTCGGATCGCCGGATGCGGAACTGCTCCTGTCCCTGCTGCCGAGGTTCTTTCATATCCGCGGAGACGAAAGGCTGTCGGCCCTCGTCGGGCTCGTGACCGACGAAGCCCGAAACGAAAGGCCGGCGCGCGAGATGATCCTCGCCCGGCTGCTGGAAGTGCTGCTCCTGGAGACGCTGCGCTCGACCTCGGGTGAGGCGGCACCCCACGGCATTCTGCGCGGCCTCGGCGACGAGCGCCTCGCACCCGTCATCCGCCTGCTTCACGAACATCCGACCCGGGAATGGACAATGGAACAACTGGCGGGCGAAGCCGCGCTCTCCCGATCCGCATTCTTCAAGCGCTTCCGCCGCGCCATGGGCGTGGCGCCCATGGAATACCTGATTTCCTGGCGGATGACGCTGGCGAGAAACCTTCTCACGAAGGGCAATATCGGCATTCAGGAAATCGCCGAACGGGTCGGCTACCGCTCCGCCAGCGCTTTCAGCACAGCCTTCACCCGCTTCGCCGGACTTCCGCCATCAAGATACGTTTCGGCGGGCATCGAAGCTCGAAGCTCCTGAGACCTCACCCCTCGATCACCTCGGTCCCTGCCTCGCGATAGGGTGCGAGCCGTTCCGCGTCCATGCCTGAGGGTACGATCAGGCCGGCGATGTTCGAGAGCGGCGCGATCAGGCAGGGTGAGAGCGCGCCGATCTTCTCTTCGGTCACCGGCACGTAGGTTTCGGCGCTCGCCGTCAGGATATGCCGCTTGATTGCCGCTTCCTCGAAATCGCCGGTCGAGAGACCGTGTGAGGGATGCACGGCGGTAACCCCGAGAAAGAAGATGTCGGGGCGGATCGCGTCGATGGCGGTCATCGCCGCCGCACCCACCGCCACCATGGAATGCTTGTAAAGCCGCCCGCCGATCAGGATCACCTCGATCTGCCGGTGATGTTCGAATTCGGCGGCAATCGTCGGCGAATGGGTGGCGACGGTCAGCGGCATGTCCTTCGGCAATCGCCGGGCGATCTCGGCCGTCGTCGTGCCGCCATCGAGGAAGATCATCTGCCCCGGCTTCACAAGGGCTGCCGCGCGTGCGCCGAGCGCTGCCTTTTCCCTCGTGGAAACGCTTTGGCGGGCGGAAAAATCCGGCAGCTCGGGCGTAACAGGCAGCGCCCCGCCATGCACCCGTCGCAGCAATCCCGCCGTTGCCATATCGCGCATGTCCCGCCGGATCGTGTCTTCAGAAACCGAAAGCTCTTTGGCCAGTTCGCTCGCCAGCGCGCGGCCTGTCAGTCGCAAGGTTTCGAGAATATGGGCGCGGCGCTGATCGGTAAGCATGCGGCTTCCTGCGTTTTTGTCTGTGTATTTGCGTTATAATGCATGAAATGATTCGACATTCCAGAAAATTCGTGCAGATTCACGCATGTTTCAGCAATGCGACATGAAAGGAGCACGAAATGCTGATATTGATTGCAGGTCCCTACCGGTCGGGAACGGGGGATGATCCCGCGAAGATGGCCGAAAACCTGAAGCGCCTGGAAGCGCCGTCCCATGCCCTGTTCAGGGCCGGTCACGTGCCGATGATCGGAGAGTGGGTGGCGCTGCCGGTCTGGCATGCGGCGGGCGGCAAGAGCGTTGGTGACGATCTCTACGAGGAGATATTCCACCCGGTCGCGGGCCGTCTTCTTCAACTTTGCGAGGGTGTGCTGCGCCTGCCGGGCGCTTCCAAGGGGGCGGACAACGACGTGCGGATCGCCAACGAGCGCGGCATTCCGGTCTGGCACCGGCTGGAGGACGTGCCGGGCTGCGCCTGAGTGTTACCGTCTGCCTGTGGCAGGCGAGGTAACGCCTTGGCTGGATAAAAGGCGAGGGAGGACCAAAGGCCTCCCTCAGCTTACTGACAAAGTCTCGTATCGATCGTCGAGGCTCCCGTCTCCGTCATGCCGGACTTGTTCCGGCATCCAGCGGCGCGATGTCCATCGCGCAAAACACTCTTTTGCGATCAGGGACTTGATCGCGCTGGATCCCGGCTCAGGGCCGGGATGACGACCTTGGGGGAGCGTCGGCGGACCCAAGGATATGTCCGAAAGGGCGCTCGCCAGCGCCCCGAAAAAGGCCGGAAGGCCTCCTCTTTCCGGTTCGCAAGGAGGGAGGCCCTTATTCCTGTTCGTCGGCGCGGGTCAGCCACATGGCCTTGAAGGCCGGGCGGTCCTGGCAGCGCTTCAGCCATGCGGCGACATGCGGATGCTCTTCCATCAGCGGTTGGTAGGGCTGGGCATAGCGGACGATTTCCGCCACGTTCAGGTCCGCGACGGTGAAGCGGTTGCCGACGAGGTAGTCGTGGGTGGAAAGCTGCTTTTCCAGCACGCCGAAGGAGCGCTTCAGGAGGCGGCTGACGGCATCGGCTTCCGCCTTGCCGGCATCGGTGCCGAGCCGTCCCTCGGCATTGGCCGTCGAGATCTTCAGCGCATTGAGTTCGATCTCGGTCGCCGCGAAGAACGACCACTGGATCATCAACGCATCCTCGGCGAGATCCTTGGGCGAAAGCGGACCGCCATGCTTCTTGGCGAGGTAGAGGTTGATCGCGAGGCTTTCGGTGAGCTTCAGCCCGTCATCGTCGATGGTGGGGATGGCCCCCATCGGATTGACCGCCAGAAACTCCGGCGAACGGGTGTTGATCCGCGCGTCCACGGCCAGCGGATCGGCAAGCTTGCGGGCCTGGATGACAGGCACCTGCTTGAAGGTGAGGCCAAGCTCTCCGGCCAGCCAGAATGTGCGTGTCGCGCGTGATTTGTAGACGCCGTAGATGGTCAGCATGATTTCTTCCCTGTTGGTGCGGGCCGAAGGCTATCCGTCTGCCGTTCGGATGAAAAGCTCAACCGCTGTGATCCGCACATGAATTCTAATGATGGAAATGCCGCAATCGTTGACTTCGAGGAGCCGAAATTTTATGGATTTGCTTCGGGTCCGCAGTTCACCCAGGCGTCACCGCCCCGAAAGGGGAGCTAAACCTGACTTTTCGATTTTCACGACAGCCACTTTTCCAGTGCCCGGTCGGAAGTCGGTGACCACCGAATACCCTGGTTTTTCCAGTCTGGTTTTCTGGGCACGATATCGAGGAAAAGACGATGTCGCGTATCATTCATGCCTATGAGGCGCCCGATCTTTCGGCCCTTGCCCGCACGATCAAGCGGGAGCTCGACGCCCGCGCGGAAAAGCCCGGTCATGTCGAGATCCTGAACATCCTGTCGCGCGCGGCAGGCTATCGCAATTATCAGCATCTGAAGGCGGCAAGGGCCGCCGAAAGCCGCATGGCCGAACCACTCGCGGAAGCGCCTGTGGTCGATTTCCAGAAGGTGGAGGTTGCCGCGCGCTGTTTCGATGCGGCGGGTGAGCTGGCTCGCTGGCCGGCCAAGACCAGCCTGCAGCAGCTTTGCCTCTGGCGGCTGTGGTCCGAATTCCCGGCTGGGGAAGAAATGACTGAGAGGCAGGTCAATGACCTTCTGAAACGCCGCCATGCCTTCGGCGATCATGCGCTCCTTCGCCGCGAGATGGTCAATCAGAGGCTTCTTTCGCGCACTGCCGATTGCCGGGTTTATCGAAGGGTCGAACGCCAGCCGCCACCGGATGCGCTGGCGCTCATCCGCCTTGCGCCGTCGCCTGTTCCGAAGGGGCAAGATAGAGGGAGTTAACCGGTCGCGCCGAGAAGGGAGGGGCAGGAAGGGTGTGGCTGGGCTGTGCCCCGTTCTTTCAGCAGGGAGGCAATCTCGGCGCGGTCGACGGCTCGGGAGAAGAGGAAACCTTGTCCGTCGGTGCAGCCGAGCTCCTGAAGCGAGCCGAGCTGTTCCGTTGTCTCAATGCCCTCCGCCGTGACCTTGATGCCAAGACCATTGGCGATGTCGATGAGGCCCTTGATGATGACTGCGCCCGCGTGGTCGCCGATCATGCGCTGAACAAAAGTCTTGTCGATCTTGATGATATCGACAGGCACCGTCAACAGATGGGTGAGAGAGGCGAACCCGGTGCCGAAATCGTCGAGCGCAACCGCCATGCCGGTCGCCCGCAGCGCGCGGATCTGGCAGGCGACGATCTGGTCGCGCTGGTCGAGATAGACGGATTCCGTAATCTCCACGATCACCTTGTCGAGTGGCACGCCCCGTTCACCGAAAGCCGTCGATATGCGTGAGGCAAGGCCTCCGCGATAGAAATCCGCAGCTGCGAGGTTGATGCCGATCCGCCCGAAGGCAATACCGTCGTCCAGCCAGCGGCGCGCGTCATCCGCGACCTTGGCAAGCATGCAGTCGGTCAGCTGGAATGCGATATTGGCGTCCTTCGTCGCCTCGTGGAAATAACCGGCGGCGATCACATCGCCGGCGTGGGTCTTGAGGCGGCAAAGCGCCTCGAGGCTCACCACTCGGCCCGTCGCCAATTCGATGACCGGCTGATAATAGGCGTCGATACGCTCTTCGCGAAGAGCCTCGGTAACGTCCTGAATGGCGCGAAAGCGTTTGGCGATGGCGGTGCCGAGCCCCGGCACGAATTCGATATAATTGCCGCGCGCCCGCTCCTTGGCATGGTAGAGCGCATAGTCGGCATTCTGGCGAACCTGCTGGGCGCTTTCCCCGGCGAGCGCCATGGCGCCTCCGATGGTGACGGATGGGTAAATGGTATGATCGGCGCAGATGCATGGGGGCTTGATCGCCGCAATCAGGCGTTCGGCGACCTCGCCCGGGGTGGTGCCGCCGGCGGTGCAGACGATGACGGCGAATTCATCGCCACCGAGCCGGAATACCAGGCTCGGCTCGCAAATCTCGGCCATACGCGCGGCAACCGTGCGGATCAGGTCGTCGCCGGCGAGATGACCGAAGGTGTCGTTGACCAGTTTCAGATTGTCGATGTCGGCGAGCAGGATAGCCCAGGAGTTGCCGCTATCGTCATGTTCGGCCACCACTTCGTTGAATCGGCTGCGATTGGGAAGCTGTGTCAATGCATCCGTTTCGGCGAGTCTGCGCCGCTCTGCCACGCGCTGATCGCGCTCGATGGCGATAGCGCAGAGATGCACGCTGGCCTCGACGATCTTTCTCTCCAGGGGCGAGGGACCACGGGTCTTGCGGAAGTAGAATGCGAAGGTACCGAGCACCTTGCCGGACGTGATGATCGGCGTTGACCAGCAGGCAACCAGCCCGACGGAGAGCGCCAGATGCTTGTAATTTGCCCAGTAGGGATGGGTAGAAATGTCGGTCACGGTCACCGGCTTGCCGGTGAAGGCCGCTGTACCGCAGGAGCCCACTTCCGGACCGATCTGCACACCATCGATTGCGGCAGCATATTGCGCTGGCAGCGAGGGGCCGGCCAGATGCCGCAGGCGGTTCTGAGGATCGATCATCAGAACCGAGCACACGATATCGGGAATGGTCGCCTCGACATTCCGGCAGAGGAAATCGACTGTTTCCTGCAGCGGAGTGCCGGTTGCGATCATTTCGAGAATGGCATTCTGCAGTTTTGTAAACATGGCGATCGGAATGTGTTGCTCTGATCGCATGCAAACATATCTGCCTTAAGCAGTTCTTACGTTTATTCGAAAATTGTGGAGAGAGGCCAAGTTCTTCCGGATTTATCCTTGGTGGAATAAGAGTGAAATTGTAACATTTCTGTGAGTTTAGACTGTCTGATCCGTCTTGATCGATTGACCGGCCTTTCGCAGGATTCGGTCTCCCCACACGGCTGCTCTTGACCGACCTGGTGGAATGCTGTTCGCCTGTTTTGAGAACACCGGTTGCGACGAAGCAAGGAAAGGGTGAATGCCGTCTCTCGATGTACTGCTTGCTTTCCTCGTGACCACCGCGCTCTTCGCCTTCATCCCCGGGCCGGCGATGCTCTACGCGGCCGCCCGCACCATGGCCGGCGGGCGCAGGGCTGGATTCATGGCGGTACTCGGCATTCATATCGGTTCCTATGCGCATATCTTCGCTGCCGCGGCCGGATTGTCGGTGCTGTTTCATGCGGTTCCGGTGGCCTTCATGCTGGTGAAGCTCGCGGGCGCGCTTTATCTGATCTGGCTTGGCATTTCGCTCTTCCGCTCCAAGGATGCGCAGACAGGAGAAGTCTCCCACAGCAAGGGCGGTTTATCGGGCAGGGCCTTCGTGCAGAGCGTTACCGTCGAGGTGCTGAACCCCAAGACGGCCATTTTCTTCATGGCCTTCCTGCCGCAATTCGTCGATAGCGGCGCATCGCTTCCGGTCTGGGCGCAGTTCGCCATTCTCGGGCTGCTGGTGAATGCCATGTTTACCTTCGCCGATATCGTCAGCGTCCTGCTGGCCGGGATGATCGTGGCAAGGCTGAAGCAGTCCGGTCCCGCCCGGAAACTGGTCCAGCGGGCAGGTGGCACCATCCTTGTCGGGCTCGGCACTCATCTGGCACTGCAGAGAAGCTGACCGTTATCCCTTACGAGCGCCGGTTGCCCTCGATGGTGAGGTGCGGAAAGCTTTCCTTGCCGTCGATCAGTTCGCCGGTCGCCTTGTCGTTCCAGCGATAGCCGAGTATGGCCCCGGCCGGAGCCTCGGAGATGATGTTGCCGGAAATGACGACGTCGCCGGAACCCTCGACCACCGAGACGGCGATGCCGGCCCGACCGGCCTTGCGGATCACGTTGCTGGTGGCGACGATGTTGTGCAGATAGGGACCCCAGCCCAGCATCAGCCCCCATTTCGGCGCGTTTTCGATCACGTTGCCGGAGACGACCGTATCGGCCTCCACGGCGATACCGAAGCCGAAACCCGCGCCGTCATGCACATAGGGGCCGGTTTCGGAGAGGTTGCGGACAATATTGCCTGTTACACTCGCAAGCCGGCCACCCTGGTCGAGATTGACGACCAGAATACCGCACGCTGCCCCGTCGATGAGGTTGTCGGCGATCAAGGCACCTTCGAAGGAGAATTCCGCATAGATTGCGGCCTCCCCGGAGCGGAAACACTGGTTGCCGCTGATTGTGGCATTGGAGGCCGAATTCGCCCGTATGGCGGAAAAGGCGCAGTCCGAAACATGATTGCCGCTGACCATCACGTTATCTGCGCGAAAGAGATTGATGCCGTTGCCGTTCTGGCCGGTGCCGCCGTCCCGCGCGCCGATCCGGGTCACGCGATTGCCGGTGACCATGGCGCCGTCCTCGCCTTTCGTCCAGCGATGCACGAGGATGCCGCCATTGCCGCAATCGGCGATTTCATTGTCCGAAAAGGCCATCGCCTTCGTCTCGATGGCCATGACGCCAGCGCCGCCGGCCCCTGTGATGCGGCTGCGTTCCAGCCGCCCGCCGCAGCGCTCGAACTGAATGCCGTGCTTGCGGCTGCCGGAGATCGTGCAATCGCTGATCCTGACATCGCTGACCCCGCGAAAGGCGGCGAGCGCTTCCGTGTAGTCGCCGAGCCAGCGGTTCGCGCCATCGAGCGAGATCCCGGTGAGCGAGACGTGCTTCAGGTCACGGGCGGAAATGAGATGCCCTTCGCCGCCATAGGAGAGCAGGGTGAGGCCAGGCACGCCGGAAAGCTGCGTGCCTTCCCGGAGCTCGATATTGGAGACACGGTAGGTGCCGGCTGGCAGGAAGATCGGCTGGCCGCTGGCCGCAGCCGCATCGATCAGCGCCTGCAGCTTGCGGCTCTGGTTGTCTGTGGCACCCGGCAGAATGCCGGCTTCGCCTGCATCGATTGCGCCGCGAAGATCGGCCTGCGCCAGCAATTGTGCCTTTGCGAGCGCAGGACGCAGCGGATCGATCGCCATGAAGGCGGACGAAAGCCCCATCATCACCGTGCGTCGCCGCAGCATGCCGCCTCCTGTTCAGTATCCGGAACTTGGCGGAAACGACGTTGCGCGGCAAGCACTGCCGCCGATCACGGTTAAGACGGATATGGGTGGTAGAGGAGAGGGGCAATCCAAAGGCAAACGGTGCGACAAAAACGCCATTTTGCCCTGCGGAAAAACCGTTTGAGCCAGATCAATGCTGTGTTGCAAGGAAAGCATAGTTTCAATTTTAGCGATGAACGATGGAGGGTCGGATGTTTCGTCTCGCAGCAGTCTTGTATATTCTCTGTGCCACGGTGTTGGGCGGAGGTGCTGTTACCGCGGTGTTGGCAATGCGCATGATGGAGCCATGGCAGATCGCCGGCGCTTTTATCGCGGGTTGTGTGCTTGCGCTGCCGATTGCGGCAGTGCTGGGAAAGAAGATCTACACCGCGATGAAGCCTCCGGCTGCGGCCTGAGTGCGGCGAATGCACGAGGATACACGGGCGCGTCCAGCTTGCTGGCGTCTCTTTAGGCGGACTGGCGACAGCATATCGTAGCTGCCAACGTGCCCGGCTCCGGCCGGCCTTCTTGGGGGAGGGCCGGCCGGGACACTGTTCCGCCGATTAACGCATTTCCAGCAAAAGTGTTTCGCGGTTTTGCGTACGGAAATGCGTAAAAACAAAGCAGGTAGAGGGTTTTCGCGGTTCGCAGAAACGCGGAAACGTTTTAGCGATAAATTGATTATTTCCGGGAGGCAGATCTTGCCGTTCCATAAGCCATATCATCATCCGCGGCCTGATCCACGTTTTCCGCCTCGAACTGCTGCAGCCGACGGTCGAAGCCGTTGATGAACCTGTCGTAGAGTTCGGCGAAACGTTCGATATCCCCTTGGGGCCAATCCGCAACGATCTCCCGGATCGTCTCGCGCTTCACTTCGTCCACCTTTTCCAGAAGCTTCTGCCCGAACGGCGTGATCACCACGATGGTGCGCCGGGCGTCCTCCTGCGAGACTTCGCGTCTCAAGAGGCCCTGCCGCACGAGATCGGCGACGATCCGGCTTGAGCGGGAAGGATCGACCCGCAATTGCTCGGCAATTGCGCCGATCGTCACTTCCTGTCCGTCCCCGAGTCTGCGCACCATGGCGATGACGTCGAGATGGGATAGCTCCATGCTCGCGCCGACCCGGCTGATCGCCAGCTTGCCGATGAAGCGGCGGCCGATCATCAGCCGCATGCGTCCCATCGAGCGGCCGATAAGGGTGATCGTCTCGTCTATTGCGGGCTCCTGCGAGCCGGTTTGGTCGGTCATGTCGTTCATTCCCAATCCATAGCAGAGATGCGGCGAAGCTCAAAGCAATTTGATGCTATTGTCATATATGTGCGATTGACAAATATTTGCGAAAGTCACATAAACTGACAATCCTCAATCCGGAGCCCCCGTCATGGATGTGAAATCCCCGCAGAAGCTGGCCGCGGAGGCGGCCCGAGCAGAACTCTTCGTTCCGCTGGTGCCGGACCCGCGCATGCGTCTTTTCGTGTTTCTGCTGCTTTTGACGTCGATGTTCATGGCGACGCTCGACAACCAGATTGTCTCCACCGCACTGCCGACCATCGTCGGCGAGTTCGGCGAGCTGGAGCGATTCGCCTGGGTCGGCTCGGCCTACCTGCTGACGACCAGCGCCGTCATGCCGCTCTATGGCAAGCTGGGCGATCTCTTCGGCCGCAAATACGTCATCATGGCCGCGGTGGCGATCTTCACCCTCGGCTCGCTCGTCTGCGGCATGGCGATCTCCATGGATACGCTGATCGCAGCCCGCGTTTTGCAGGCGCTTGGCGGTGGCGGCATCATGGTGTCGATCTTCTCGATCAACGCCGATCTTTTCGAGGCGCGTGAGCGCGCCCGCTACCAGAGCTATGCCAGCCTCGTGCTGATGGCGTCTGGCGCTGTCGGCCCCGTTCTCGGGGGCACGCTGAGCGACCTCTTCGGCTGGCGTTCGATCTTCCTCGTCAACCTGCCGATCGGCATCCTTGTGCTGTGCGGGCTGGCATTTCTCCTGCCGTATCGAAAGCCCCACCGCCGGCCAAAGATCGACTATGCCGGTGCTCTGCTTCTGGCCGGCGCCGTTGCAAGCGTCGTGCTGTGGGCCGATAGCGCCCAGATTTTCGGCTCGCTGGTTGCGCCGCAGAGCCTTGCCGTCGTCGCCTTCGGCGTTGTCTGCGCGCTCGGCTGGGTTTTCGTCGAGCGTCGCGTCGATGAACCCGTGGTTCCACTCTCGCTGTTTGCCAATCCCACGGTCAATCTGCTGCTCGTCATTTCGCTAGTGTCGGGCGCGATCGGCATCGGCTCGGTGAACTACGTGGCGCTCTTCCTGCAGACGACCACCGGCCTGTCGCCGACCGTCGCCGGCCTGTTCTTTATCGCGCTCACCGGCGGCATTGCCACGGGCTCGCTGGCTGCCGGTCGCGTGATCTCGCATACCGGCCTCTACAAGCCTTTCGCCATCGCATCGACCGCAACCGGTGTCGTCAGCATGGCCATCTTCAGTCAGTTGCATGCCGGCACGCCGCTCTTCTTCATCGCCGCCGTCATGCTGCTTCAGGGCATCGGCGTCGGCATCGGCCAGCAAGTGCCGGTGGTCGGCGTGCAGAATGCCGCGTCGCGTAGCGATGTCGGCGCCGCGACCGGAACGGTGACATTGACCCGCATGTCGGGGGCGGCGATCGCCATCTCGATCTACGGGGCTATCATCAGCTCGCACCTCGCCCGCGCGTCCATCGAACTGCCGGGCGGTGTGGATTTCCGCGAACTGACCCCGCGCGTTCTCGCCTCCCTGCCGGATGCGACTCGCGCCGCGATCGCCGAGGTCTATGCCGATGCTTTCCTTCCGTTGTTCCTGACGGCATCCGGAATGATCGGGCTTGGCCTCATCGCCTCGATCATGCTGAAAAACGTACGTTTGCCGGTCGGCAGAAAGGCTGGAAAGGGCTGAAGATTGCGCGGAGGAAAGCTTCGCGCCAGCCGCGTTTGCCAATGTGCCGGAAATTCTGTCGGCTAGAAACGGTGAATCATGGTGTCTCGGCCTTCTTCCACGCGGTCCTCTTCGCGTTCCGCACTCGTCTTGCGGGCTCTCGGCCTTTCCGTCAGCGGCCTTGCGCTCTCCGGCCTGTCGGGCTGCCTGTTCGTGACCGATACGAGCCGGATGAATGTCGACGTCTTCCAGGACGAGGTTGCTCCGGTCTTTTACGATCCGGCCCGCGTTCAGCCTGCGGCCACCCAGCCGGTGCCGCAGAAGCGCGAGTTGTACCAGACACAATTCCATCAGACCTACGGCCTGCCGGTCACCAATCCGTTGCACAAGGTGGTCTACGGGCTCATCAGCGATGAAGGCCACACGCTGCCGGAAATCCCGCTCGATCGCGTCGACGCCCGTTACCTGCGCCAGGAAGTGAGCTACCAGACGGTGGAAGCTCCCGGCACCATCGTCGTCGATACCAAGGCGCGCTTCCTCTATCTCGTGCAGGCCAACGGCAAGGCGATCCGCTACGGCGTCGGCCTCGGCCGCGACGGTTTCGCATGGTCGGGCCGTGGCGTGATCGAAATGAAGCGGAAATGGCCGCACTGGACGCCATCCAATGACATGGTCGAGCGCCAGCCCGATCTTCGCAGCGTTTCCGCCGAGCGCGGCGGTGCTGTAGCCGGCCTCAACAATCCGCTCGGCGCCCGTGCGCTCTACATCTACCAGAACGGCAAGGACACGCTTTACCGCGTGCACGGCACGCCCGACTGGCAGTCGGTCGGCAAGGCAACGTCCTCCGGCTGCGTGCGCATGTTCAATCAGGATGTGATCGACCTTTACGACCGCGTCGGACCCAAGGCGCAGATCGTCGTCATCTGACAGCCGCCGCTGCCGCTCCCCGCATAGCGGCAGCGTTTCCACGCTCTGGGGTTTTCCCTTAGAGGAGGGCCAGTCCCATACCTCCCGCCGCCAGCAGTGCCACGACGATCCAGGGCGGCGTCTTCCACACCACAAGAAGAACGAAACCGGTCAGCGCCAGCGCAAAATCGCGCGGTGCGAGGATCGCGCTTGTCCAGACCGGACTGTAGAGAGCGGCTCCCAGAATACCGACCACGGCGGCATTCGCGCCGCGCATGGCGGCCTGCGCGACCGGTCTCCTGCGAAATTCATCCCAGAACGGCAGCGCGCCGAGAAGCAGCAGGAACCCCGGCAGGAAGATTGCGGCAAGCGCGATGGCGGCTCCGAAGAAGCCGTTCGGTGCCGGTCCCGAAACCGTGCCCAGATAGGCCGCAAAGGTGAAAAGCGGTCCCGGAACCGCCTGTGCCGCACCGTAGCCCGCGAGAAAATCACCGGCGCTGACCCAGCCCCGGTCGACCACTTCCGCCTGCAGCAGCGGCAACACCACATGGCCGCCGCCAAAGACGAGGGAGCCGGCGCGATAAAAGGCGTCGAACAGCGAAAGCCCCTGTGTTCCGGCAGTCGAGGCGATGACGGGCAGCAGGGCGAGCAGCAGGAAGAAGGCTACGAGGCACGCTGCGCCGAAACGGCGCGACACACGAAACGAGAGATGTCCGGTCGTCGTGGCGGGGCCGTTGCGACAGAGCAGCAGCCCGGCAATGCCACCGAGCGCGATGGCACCGATCTGGCTGATAGCGCTTGCCGAAAATACCACGATCAGCACGGCCGCAAGCGCGATGCCCGCGCGCTCGCGATCCGGTGTCAGGCTTTTCGCCATGCCCCACACAGCCTGGGCCACCACGGCCACGGCCACGATCTTCAATCCGTGCAGCAGACCGCTTCCGACAGGGCCGCCGAAGGCTGTCGCGGCCATGGCAAAAGAGATGAGCAGCAGCGCGGAAGGCAGAGTGAAGGCCGCCCATGCGGCCAGCGCCCCGAGCGGACCGCCGCGCAGGAGGCCGAGCGCAAAGCCCACCTGGCTCGATGCCGGTCCCGGCAGGAACTGACAGAGCGCGACGAGATCGCCATAGCCTGCCTCGTCGATCCATTTGCGGCGCACCACGAGTTCGTCGCGGAAATAGCCGAGATGGGCGATCGGGCCGCCGAAGGAGGTCAGGCCGAGCTTGAGGAAAGCCCGGAACACTTCTTCCGGCGTACCCTGCGGATGGTCGGCAACAGCGTCATTCATGGTTTCAGCCGGTGATTTCACGAAACAGTTCCCTTGCCCTTTGACGGGCCATGTCCAGCGCGGCGATCCCGTAGGGTGTGGCGTTGTAGATCCTGCGATGCGTGCGCCCGATCTTCTCGGTGCGGGAGGTGAGATAACCCTTCCTCTCCATGGAGTGCAGCATGGGATAGAGCGTGCCGGCGCTCACCCTGTAACCATGATGCGCCAGCTCCTCGATCATCCACAGGCCGTGCAGGTCGCTCTCGGCAGCGTGATGCAGCACATGCAGCCGGATGAAGCCTGAAAGAAGCTCCTGATGTTCCATTTTCCACCATGAATGGCGCAGCACTCGAAATACGATATCGAAATTCGAGAACAATATCCCGTACTGTCATGACACCGGTATGAATGGTCTTTTATGGCACGGATGCAAGATGAGGGGTGTGCTCTGCCGGTGCATGCGATGCACATGCGCATCGCCTCATGAAAAATTCACTCACCTCTCGCAAAGTTGAGCCGGTCTTCCGTTGCAAGGTTAATACATTCCTGTTGCATTGCATGATATGTCGGAACAAACCGGGTTCGAGCGTCTTGCTCTGCGGTTGTTTCGCGTCGTCTCTGAATAGGAAGTTCCCTTGCCCATGTCGTCTTCGCGCAGCTTTTCCCGCCGCTCCTTTCTGTCGTTATCAGGGTTAGGTGCAGCCAGCCTTCTGGCCGGTTGCGCCTCCACGCGCCCCGTCGTAACTCCGGGCGGTTTTGCCGTGAGCTATCGCGGCGGCCCCGGCAGCCCCGTAATGAGTTCCCCCATGCAGGCGGGTTCGGCCGAACTCGACACCATGTATGGCGAGATCTACGACAACGACTTCGTCATCCCGGCCGTGCCCTACCAGAAGATCGATCCCCGCTACTATCGCCAGCGCGTCGTCGACCCGACCGGCCAGCCGCCCGGCACCATCGTCGTCGATACGCCTTCGCGCTTCCTTTATCTGGTGGAATCCGGCGGCACCGCCATGCGCTACGGCGTCGGCATCGGCCGTGAGGGCTTTGCATGGCAGGGCGCCGGCGTCATCCAGTGGCGTCAGAAGTGGCCGAAGTGGACCCCGCCGGATGAGATGATCGGCCGCCAGCCGGAGCTCGCCAAGTATTCCGCCGCCAATGGCGGCATGCCGCCGGGCCTCAAGAACCCGCTCGGCGCCCGCGCGCTCTACATCTTCCAGAACGGCCAGGACACGCTTTACCGCCTGCACGGTTCGCCGGAATGGAACTCCATAGGCAAGGCGGTCTCTTCCGGCTGCGTGCGCCTGATGAACCAGGACATCATCGACCTCTACGACCGCGTGCCGAACAAGGCCCGCATTCTCGTCTGGCAGTAAGCCGTCGTTCTCCCGTCCGGGAGATCGGTGTACAAGGCGTGCCGTGATCCTTCCTCTCCCCGTCCAAGGGGAGGGGAGGCGGAATGAGCGCTCTCCTCAAGAGAGCGCGTCGAGCTGGTTTTTCAGCATTTTCAGATTGTCGCGCAGGCTTTCCAGTTCTGAGATCGTGCAGCCGGTCGCCTGACCGATGGCGCGCATGACGCCGACAGCCTTTGCCTTCATCGTCCGGCCGCTTTCCGTCAGCATGATGAAGACTTGGCGTTCGTCGACCTTGTCGCGCTGCCGCGTGACGTATCCCGCCTGTTCCAGTCGCTTGAGCAGCGGCGAAAGCGTGCCTGAATCAAGACCGAGGCGTTCGCCGAGCGCCTTCACCTGCAGGCCGTCCTCCTCCCACAGCGCCATCATTGCCAGATATTGCGGATAGGTGAGGCCGAGCGGCTCAAGCAGCGGCTTGTAGGCCCGCGTGAAGGCGTGCGCAGCACCGTAGAGCGCAAAGCAGATCTGCCGATCCAGCTTCAGTTCTTTTTCTAGTTCCTTGTCGTCCATGGCCGATCGAGCCCCTTATCCGTGCGCAGTGGAATTGTCGTCAATTCCGGTTTCGGAAGCAATGTGAAAAAAGATAGTTGCGCACAATTCAATTGTACGATACATAATGCGCATCGCCAACCCGCACAACCCGGTTAGCCGGTCAAACCAGCAAAAGGAGCATACGAAATGGCTATTCTCTATACCGCACAGGCATCCGCCACCGGTGGCCGCGCAGGCCACGCAGTGAGCGACAACGGCGTACTCGACGTCACGCTGACCGTTCCGAAGGAACTCGGCGGCGATGGCGCCACCGGCACGAACCCCGAACAGCTTTTCGCAGCCGGTTATTCCGCCTGCTTCCTCGGCGCGCTGAAGTTCGTCGCCGGCAAGGAAAAGGTGAAGATTTCCGAAGACACCAAGATCACCACCCGCGTCGGCATCGGCCCGCGCGAAGACGGCACCGGCTTCGGCATTGAAGTCGCGATCACTGCCGAGATCCCCGGCATCGAGCACGAAGTTGCCGAAAAGCTGGTAGCAGCCGCCCATATCGTGTGCCCTTACAGCCACGCCATGCGCACCTCCACCGAGGTTCCGGTCTCGGTCGCCTGATTTTCTTCCGGGTCCGCCTTTCGCGGACATCGGAATATCCCAACGGATCCACCGCCAAAGGCCGGCTTCACGCCGGCCTTCAGGTTGTTGACAAAGGTCGTTATTGAAAGCCGAGGCATCCTATTCCGTCATGCCGGGCCTGTTCCGGCATCCAGCAGCGCGATGTCCATCGCGCAAGAGAGGTATTTTCGATCAAGGACTTGATCGCGTTGGTTTCGGTGAAGAGTTTGTCAGCAGTCTGAAGGCCGGCTTCATGCCGGCCTTTCTTCGTTCTATTCCGGGCGCGGAGTTAAGAGAGGCGGGCGTTTCGTAATACCGTGACGGGCTAGACGAGGCCGCTCAGGTCTGTCACAACGCAATCGGGATGCGACTGCCGTTAGATTTAGAACGGGGTCGGGCTGCTGATTGACGTCAGGCGGCTGCCGCGAGGACACGCTGGCTGTCCCATGACTCTCCCGGAACATGGTGACTTCAACTCCTCACCTTGGAGGGCAGGGGAAGAGTGCCCGCATCGGGATGACGCGCGCCATTCCGCTATCGCGAAATTTCCATCAGGTCTTGCCTCAGCCCATCCGCGTCGCCCGAGGAAAGTTCGGCTTCGACGGCTGCGTGTGTTTCTCGCCAGATCGGTAGGGCGGCCGAGAGTATGGCGGTGCCTTCTTCGGTCAGTCGCAGCCGCTTGCCGCGTTTGTCCCTTGGATCCGCTTCGATCAAGACCCATCCTCGGCGGGTGAGCGGCTTGAGGGCGGCAGTGAGGGTGGTGCGGTCCATGGCGAGCAGATGCGCCACTGGCCCCATGGGCGGCGGTTCTGGCCGATTGAGCGCCATCATCAGCGAGAATTGCCCGTTCGTCAGTCCGACCCCCTTCATGGCCATATCGAAACGGCGCGCGAGCGCCCGGGCTGCCCGCTGCGCATGCAGACAAAGGCAGGTATCGCGAACATGGATGGTTGTGGAGAAGGGAATCGAGGGCTGGTTTGACATGTCATAAATATGTTGATATCAACGTAAATGTCAAGGTGGAACGATCCGGGGAGTGGAGCGTTGATGGTCTTGGCGTGAGGTGTAGCCTTGTGCGAGCCGCAGAATGTGCAGATCTTCGGAGGAGGAAGGAATGGAACATTCAGTCGTATCCCGTCAGGAATGGCTGGAGGCGCGCCGTGCGCTCCTGCAGAAGGAAAAGGAGGTCACCCACGCCCGCGATCGGCTAAATGCCGAGCGGCTCGCCTTGCCCTGGGTGAAGGTGGAAAAGGAGTATGTTTTCGACACGCCTTCAGGGCCGAAGACGCTGGCGGGCCTGTTCGACGGACGCAGCCAGTTGATCGTCTACCATTTCATGCTCGGCCCCGATTGGGAGGCAGGCTGTCCCGGCTGCTCTTTCCTGGCGGATCATCTCGATGGCTCGCTGCCGCATCTCAACCACCACGATGTAACGCTGGTCAGCGTGTCACGCGCTCCGATCGAAAAGATCGAGGCCTACAAGCGGCGCATGGGTTGGCGCTTCCCCTGGGTGTCGGCCTTCAGCAATGATTTCAACCGGGATTTCCACGTGTCCTTCACCCCGGAGGAACTGGCATCAGGCCATGTGACCTACAATTTCACGGAAACGCCGACGGAACAGGCGCATGACGAACTGCCGGGTCTCTCAAGCTTTTACCGGGATGCCGCCGGCAATGTCTTCCATACCTATTCCAGCTATGCGCGCGGCCCGGAAGAGCTGATCGGTACGCTGATGATCCTCGACCGCGCGCCGAAGGGCCGCAACGAAGGATCGACGATGGATTTCGTCCGCCGCCATGATGAATACGAGGAGAAGCCGAAGGCGGCGAGTTGTTGCCACTGATGCATCCGGCAGGGAGGGCCGGCCATGGAAACATCAAAACCTCGGGAGGAGCACCGCTTCCTTGAAAAACTGATCGGTGACTGGATCGTGACCTCCACGACCAGCGACGGCAATTACGATCCCTCCGATCCCGAAAAGGCATGGACCGAGAAGGTGCATGCGGTCGGCGGTCTCTGGTTCGTCTGCGAGGGCGGGGGCGTCATGCCCGATGGCCAGAGGGGTTCGGTGGTCATGACGCTCGGCTACGATCCCCGCGCCGGCCATTATGTAGGCACCTGGATCGGCTCGATGATGGACACCTTCTGGGTCTACAAGGGCTGGCTGGAGCCGGACGGCAAAACGCTGACGCTCGAAGCCGAAGGACCGGATTTCGACGATCCCTCGAAGACGGCGATTTATCACGACGTCATCAAATTCATCGACGATGACCACCGGCAGTTTTCCGGCAGCGTGCGCCAGCCGGATGGCACCTTCAGGACCTTCATGACCAGCGAAATGAGGCGGCGAGGCTAGCTTACACCCTCCCGTCGAGAGACCGGGCATTCCCGGAGCGACACAATCGGGCTCAATAAAAGAGAGAGGATTTTTCCCATGCAAGGCGGGTTTATCTGGTACGAACTGATGACGCCCGATCCGGTGGCGGCGACCGACTTCTATTCGAAGGTCACGGGCTGGACGGCGAAGGACAGCGGCATGCCCGGTATGTCCTACACGCTCTTCAACGTGCCGGGCTTCGAGATGGGCGTCGCCGGCGTGATGGAACTGACGCCGGAATTTACCGCGCGCAACATCCCGCCCAACTGGACGGGTTATGTCTGGGTCGACGATGTCGACGCCAAGGCGAAGGAATTTGCCGATAATGGCGGCGCGGTACATCACCAGCCGCAGGATATTCCGGGCATTGGCCGCTTCGCTGTGGTCGCCGATCCGCAAGGGGCGGTGCTCAGTCTTTTCAAGCCGAACATGCCGGATGGTCCCATGCCGCCAGCGCCGGCGACCGGCACGCAGGGCACCTTCGGTTGGCACGAATTGATGGCCGGCAATGGCGAAGAGGCCTTCGCCTTCTATTCGAAGATGTTCGGCTGGACCAAGGATATGGCGGTCGACATGGGCGATATGGGCGTCTACCAGTGCTTTGCCCAGGAGGGCACCCCGATTGGCGGAATGATGACCAAGCCCGCGGAGGTGTCAGCGCCCTTCTGGGGCTATTACGTCAATGTCGATGGTATTGATGCGGCGCTGGAGCGCGTTAAGGCAGGCGGCGGCACCATAATCTTCGGGCCGCAGGAAGTGCCCGGAGGCAGCTTCATCCTGCAATGCGTTGACCCGCAGGGCGCCTATTTCTGCCTCGTCTCGACGAAGCGATAGCGCGGCAAACTCCGCAGATCCGCAGGGCAGTTCAGCCCTGCGGCTGGGCGGAGGCAGGCAGGCCGAACAGCTTGTCGAAGCCGAGATTGAACAGGTAGGTATAGGCGAGGAAGAAGGCGAGCAGCCCGATATTGGTGGCGAAGGCCTCCATTATCGGCATGCCGAGCGTCCAGGACAGGACGGGGGTCAGCACGATCGCCAGTCCACCTTCGAACAGGATCGCATGAGCGGCCCGGCGGCGCGGACTTCTACCCTTCACCGGATTGCGGGCCTCCCACCATTCGAACAGCGTGGTGAAAACGAAATTCCACGACACAGCCACCGCCGATGCGGCAATCGCCGCAATGCCGGAGGATGCGGCGTCATTTCCGAGCATGGCGAAGATGAGCGTGCTGGATAAGAGGGCAAGCCCCTCGAAGGCGCAGACATAGACGATCCGGCGGAGGACTGGAGACATGACGAACTGGTTTCCGATGAATGGGCTGAATGGCGATGAAGGACGATCATCTGTCCGTTTATCGAGCAATTCGGCCAAACGTGTAAACCGGTTTGCGTTCGGAATTGGGGAAAAAATGGGAAGATAGGAAAGTGGATGCGAGACTGTCGCGATCTGAAATGCTCTACGGGAAATATCTCGAGATCAGAGACAGGCAGGCGCGCGGAATGTATGTCGTGGCGGCGGGCTGTTCGACGCGCACTCGGCCTGGGTTGGCATTGGCGGCGTCGATGAGGCGCGGAAGTCTCAAAGTGAAATCCAGCGTTTTCATCATGGAAACGAGCAAACAGGCTGTATTATCGCGCAGTGGTTGCCTTCTTGGTCGTTTTCCCGGCTTTCTGACCGGATTTTTCCATAGGGCCTTCCACCGCTTCCCGTTCGAGGCGGAGCGCTCTCAGCTTCTCGGTTTTCTTGTCACGGGCCGTGGCTTCCGATTCGATGATCTGGCGGGCCGTGTTGTCCGTCGCGCGTGCTTTGTCGCCCGCGTTCATTCGTTCCGGTTTGAAGAACTTATCCTTGGTTGCAGTCACGGGGGATCCTCCGAGGATGGGGCATGCGCCCGCGGTGCGGGCGCAAAGCCTGGCGCATCGGCCCGAGAGTGGCAATCGCTTCCGGATTACACGATGCGCAGAGTCAAACGGTCAGAGCGCCTTCCTGGGTCCGTAGAGACCCACGGCTCTCCAGGGCAGATAGGTCAGCGGGCCGGGCGAACCGCCTTTTTCGGCGCAGGCAGGAGGCCTTCGCGCTGCATCTTCTTGCGGGCAAGCTTACGCTGGCGGCGAATGGCCTCGGCCTTTTCGCGGGCGCGCTTTTCCGAAGGCTTTTCATAGGCGCTGCGCGCCTTCATTTCACGAAATACGCCTTCGCGCTGCAGCTTTTTCTTGAGAACGCGAAGAGCCTGATCAACATTGTTGTCCCGAACGAGAACCTGCAATTGAATTCCTTTCTGCGGTACTGGACCGCCTTCTACGGTTAAGGTCTATGGTTATCAGAAATGCCGCCGAAGATCAGCGGCTGGTGCGGACGGCGGAAGGCTTGAGCCATGGCTCGTCCTGGGTGTTTCCCGCCGGCTTTTGCGGAAGCACTGATTCCGTTGCCAGAGTATCGATATCCGAAAGCACGATACGCCGCTCGAAATTTTCTGCCTCGAAACGAACACGATACTGCTTTTCACCGCCGTCTGACGGCAATATGGCAACGATCCGGCAAGGAGTTCGGTTCCTGCCCCTGCCGGAGGAGCCGTCTTTGAGAACGACCACATTGCCGATTGCGGGGTTTGTAGAGTTCATGGCCTTATCCTGTTTCGGGTGTCACGATAAATCCGCCCCCGATCCAGTTCGTGGAGGCAGGCGCGTACGTGATGCAGTAACCGTCAGATGCCTGTTTGCAGCATCTCTTGCGTATGAAAGACGGAATCGGGACAAAACAAAAAGGCCGGGAATAAACCCGACCTCTTCTCGTCACTCAAACCCTGGAGCGTGTCGCTCTGCTGCTGCCAGTACATCCGTGGTCAGCGAGGGCGAATGACAATCAGGCAGCGCGAAGGTTGTCTGCCGAGTTCTTGCCCGACTTCTTGTCGCGCACGATATCATAAGAGATCTTCTGACCTTCGGTCAGTTCACGCATCCCAGACCGTTCAACGGCCGAGATGTGAACGAAAACGTCGGTGGAGCCTTCGTCAGGCTGAATAAAGCCGAAGCCCTTGGTGCTGTTGAACCACTTTACGGTGCCGGTATTCATAACGATTTCCTTTCAATCGTATAGTTCGCCGGGGAGATATTCGTCCGGCTTGATCGATGTTGAGCGGAAATCTGACCGTGCGCCGTAGCACTTAGACAAAGTCACAAGCAATCTTCGATAAAGGCAATATAGGCCTTCTCGTACGTAATGCAATGAAGAAATGAAAAATGTTCGTGGCCACGATTTTTGCGAGTGGCGGAAAAATGACGCGAAACCCTGTTTTTGCTCGGGATAATCTTGTTTCCGATCGCATATTTCTTGACGGGTTGGGCATCCCTGCAACTGTGTTCGACAGGATCTTGTCTCGGCTTTTGGTCGTTTCCCGCCACAATTTTGGCTTGCTCCGGGAAGAAGCATTCCCGACCTTTCATGACGAGCGCTCGACGCCGCGATTCTCGTCCTTCCTGGTGGTTTTTTGTTCATGCGCCGATCAATGCTCCTGTCCCGCCGCGCTTTTTGCGCCTGCCTCGCCTGCGGTCTTGCCGCCCCGCGCGCCATGGCTTCGGATCCCTCCGTTCCGCCGGCTGTCGCGGGAGCCGAGGTCAAGGGCACGCTGGAGCCACGTCTCAATGTGCCATGGAGCGGCAACCACGCAGCCCCCCACGTCGCGCTGACACTCGATGCCTGTTCCGGCCATGTCGACATGCGCATCCTCTCGGTGCTGCTGGACGAACAGATCCCGGCGACGATCTTCGTCACCGCCCGTTGGCTGCGCAGGAACGCCGAGGCGCTGGCCTTGCTCAAGAGCCGGCCGGACCTCTTCGAGCTTGAAAACCATGGCCTGAACCATGTGCCGGCGATTGATCGTCCCGGAACCGTCTACGGCATTCCGACCGCAGGATCGATGGAGGCGGTGGTAAGCGAGGTCGAGGAGGGCGCAAAATGGATGGTTAAGGACGGCATTGCCGCGCCGCACTGGTTCCGGGGCGCGACGGCGCGTTACACCCCGGCTTCCGTGACCGCGATCGAAGGGCTGGGCTACCGCATCGCCGGGTTCTCGTTGAACGGCGACCAGGGCGCCTCGCTGCCTGCGGGCGCCGTTGCCAAACGCATCGCCGCTGCCCGCGATGGCGACGTCATCATATCCCACGTCAACCACCCGGAGCGCGACTCGGGCGCGGGTGTTGCAAGGGGTGTGGCGGCTCTCAAGGCCCGCGGTGCCGTCTTCGTCCGGCTGGACATGTTCGACGGGACGGAAGTGGCCGGAGCGGTGCGGCAGTAGGCAGAGGGCGACGCCATCGGAACATTGTCGAGGTCCGTTTCGGGCATACGTGGCAATGTCGCCCGTTACCGCTTCCCTTAAGATGTGTTTACCATTGAGTGCTAAAGCTGCGGGTGTCGCCGGGAACAAGTCCGCAGCGGCATGCTTTCCAACCTCGATCCCAGGAGGTTCAATGCCCGAGGCATTTGATTCCGATATTTTCAACCTCGCACCGATCGCCATGTGGATCGAGGATTTCAGCGAGGTGAAAGCCCTGTTCGATATCTGGCGCGCGCAGGGGGTAACGGATATCAAAGCCTTTCTGCGGGAGGAGGTCTCGCGGGTTTCGGAATGTTCCCGCCGAATCCGCGTGCTCGACGTGAACCGGAAGACGCTCGATCTGTTCGAGGCCGATGACCTCGATCATCTCAGGGCAAACACTGCAAAGGTGTTCCGTGACGACATGCTCGAGACCCATATCAATGAGTTGGCCGACCTCTTCGACGGAAAGCAGACCTTCTCGAGCGCGACGGTGAACTACACCCTTTCCGGCAAGCGGCTGGATATCCAGCTTCGCGGTGCCGTCATGCCGGGATACGAGACCACACTCGGCAAGCTGCTCCTGACGACGGAAGACGTGACCGTCCGGGAAGAGGCGCGGAGGGCGGAAAACATCCAGAGACGTTACGCCGAAGGTATCTTCGAGCATTCGCCGGTGTCGCTTTGGGTCGAGGATTTCAGTTCCATCCGGTCGCTGATAGAGGAAGTCCGCGAACGTGGTATCACCGACTTCCGGACCTTCATGGATGTACATCCGGAATTCGTGCGCCAGTGCATGAGCGAGATCAGCGTCCTCGACGTCAATCAGGCGACGCTCGATCTGTTCTGTGCTCCAGACAGGCAGACACTGCTGCAGCGTCTCAACGAGATCTTCCGCGACGAGATGGAAAAGCCCTTCCGCGAGCAGCTCATGGAGCTGTGGAACGGCAATCTCTTCCATCATCGCGAGGTCATCAACTACGCACTGGACGGGTCCGAGCGGCATATCCTGCTGCATTTTGCCGTCTTTCCCGGACATGAGAAGGACTGGTCCCGCGTGCAGGTGGCGTTGGCGGATATCACCGCTCGCAAGAAGGCCGAGGCTTATCTCGAATATCTCGGCAAGCACGACGTGCTGACGAAGCTCTACAACCGCGCCTTCTACGCCGACGAGATCAACCGGCTGGAGCGCAAGCCGCTTCGCCCGGTTTCGGTGATCATGATCGACCTGAACGGGCTGAAGGAGGCGAACGACCAGCTCGGCCACGATGCCGGCGACGCCCTGCTGCGCCGGTTCGGCGAGATCCTGAACGGTGCGGTCTCCCAGCCCAACCATGCGGCACGGATCGGCGGCGACGAATTTGCGGTCTTGATGCCGGGCGCTGACGCCAAGGCTGCAGCCGCCATGGTGGATACCATCAACGAGCTTCTGAAGATCAATAACCAGTTCTATTCCACCGCACCGCTCGGAATGTCGCTGGGGGCCGCGACGAGCGAACCCGGCGAATCCATGGAAGCCGTCGTCAAGCGCGCCGATATGCTGATGTACGAGCAGAAAAAGGCGTATTATGAAACGAAGGGTATTACGGGATTCGGGACAGGCAGGACGGCGGGCCGGGCTTCTTAAGGAGGCAGGGCCCTTGCGCTAGCCGCGCAGATGCGCTCTGGCGTTTACCGAAGAATTTCCTATATGAAACGGCGCTCCTGAACGAACCCTCCGAGGAAACTTTCCGATGGAATCTCCGGCGCGAAGACTGACCACGCTGAAGTCGATCCCGGATGCGGAAATCGAGGCCGAGAGGGCGCTTGCGGTTCTCAGACTTTTCTGTGCTCTGGTACTGCTGATGCCGCATTTCATCGAGCCGCTGTTCGGCCTGGGGGGTGGGCCGGCGCGCTGGCAGGTCCCGTCCGTGCTGTCGCTGGCAACCTTGTCACTCAGCGGTCTTCTGGCGCTCTTCCTGATCAGACTCGGCAAATTCAGTTCCTGGATGCGTTATGTATTCGCCTTCATGGATGCCGCCATGCTGGCAACGGTCTGCTACCTGTCGCTGACCTTCCATGGTCTTTCGGGCAACTGGATCTTTGCTGCCCCCGTAACCTGGGCGATTCCGCTGTTGCTTACGGTCGGCGCGCTGCGCTATCAGCCGGCGATCCAGATCTGGTCCACGTTCCTGTTTTTCCTCGCGCTCGTACTCGTCGCTTTTGTCCTTCCCTGGGAGGATAGCGAGAAGACGGCCGTTACCGCCGGCGTCGCGTCGCTGTTCTCGCCATTGCCATCGATTGCCCGCCTCTCCCTCATCGTGCTTACGGGCCTTGCGTCGGTGGTGGTGATGTATCGTTCCCGCTCGTTGCTGCGGCGCGCCCGACGGGAGGCTTACGCCACTTCCGAACTGTCACGCTTCCTGCCGCCGGAAATCGTACCGCTGGTGACCGAAAGCGACGAGTGGCGGCAGGGGCGCAAGCAGATCGTGGCGATCCTTTTCGTCGATATCCGCAACTCCACCCATATGGCAGAAGGGCTCGATCCCAAGGCGGTGACGAAACTCATTCGCTCCTTTCGCTCCATCGTCCAGCGGGCCGCCCGCGCCCATGGGGGCGTGATCGACAAGTTCGTGGGCGATGGCGCCATGCTGGTGTTCGGCGTGCCCCATCCCTCGGGAGACGATGCCGCGAGAAGCCTGAACTGCGCCCGCGAGATCCTCCGCTTGATTGATGAACGCAACGCTTCCGTCGAGGCGGCGGATCGCTTCTCGGTGGGTATCGGCGTTCACCGGGGCAAGGTCTATTGTGGCATCGTCGGCGATGACGAACGCCGTGAGTTCACCGTGATCGGCGATGCCGTCAACGTCGCCGCACGCATAGAGCAGGCAACCAAGCAGTTCTGCGTGCCCCTTCTGGCCTCCGGCCAGGTGGTCGAGGCGGCAAACGAGAACGATCTGTGGGAAATCACGAGTTCCGAACCGCTCCGGGGCCGCCAGCAATCCATCTGCCTCATGGCGCCGAAGGCTCAGGCCAGGAGTGAGGACCGTGAGCAGACAGATGCCATCACTCCGCCACCGTCGATAGCCGGCTGAATTCTTCGCCGTTCAGGCCGTTTTACAAGAAGAGGTTGAAAACCCTCCCGCTGGGCGTCTAGTCTTCCTTCACCATGAGGGTAGGGCGATGGTGAAGCTTTCGGCGATAGCTGCGTTGATGTTCGTATCTTGTTTTTGTTGCGTTCAAGCCGAAGGGGTAAAATCTTCGGGAACTGGTTTTGCTGTCACATCGGACGGTTGGATTCTAACGAATGCGCATGTGATCGATGGTTGCGAGCGGGTGGATGTGAAAGGCGTGGGAACGGTCTCTGCTTCCAGGGTGGATGCTGTTAATGACCTCGCGCTGATACAAGTCTCATCGACAAAGCCGCTGATGCCGTTGGAGTTCCGCCGCGCGCCAGTTCGCTTGGGGGAGGATATTGTTGCCATAGGATATCCGCTCGCCGGCCTTCTGTCTGATTCCATCAAGATCACGACCGGAAACGTGAATGCTCTTGCCGGTCCGCAGAACGATACACGCTATATACAGATATCGACCCCAATTCAGCCCGGTAATTCTGGCGGCCCTGTCGTGGATAAGGATGGTATGCTGATAGGCATAACCAGTGCCACCTTGTCCAAGCAAGTTGCTGACGCCATCGGTATCACAGCCCAGAATGTCAATTTCGCCATTCGCGCATCGGTGGCCGAGCTTTTTCTCCAGTCTCAAAGCATAACGGGTACCTCGGGTGATCACACTGTTGACCAGCCACCGTCATCAACTGCGGATCTCGCAGATAAACTTTCGCCATCGGTCTATTATATCCAGTGTTTCGGTAATATGGAGGCCAGCGTACCCGCTGACTTAAGTGACGTCAGGAAAAGTAACGCGCCCCAACAAGCATTGGCTCCAGTGATGCTTGAGATGAGCGGCTATGACGCCATCGGTTTCGATTATACTAACCGTCCGGACATCTCGTATCTCGGCTGCAAAGCTGCTTGCGAAAGCGATGCCCAATGCAAGGCCATCACATATAACACCAAATACAGCGTTTGCTTCCTGAAATACGACGTAGTCGCGTTGATCCGCAACAGCGACGCATTAGCTGCCTATACGTCGTCCAAGTCGAAAGATGTCATTGTTTCCGATTTTACCAGTTATTCAGACGTCGACCTGCCGGGGGGAGACTACAAGCGCTTCCAGAAGACCGATTACATTCAGTGTTTCGTGAGTTGCCTTGAGGAGAATGCCTGCAAGGCATTCTCCTATGTGCGCAAGAAGCATGAATGCTGGCTAAAGAATCGCCTAGGCACCCCGAGACGCGTTAAGGGTGTCGAACTCGGTGTAAAGTGAATATGCTGGCGGGAGAAATCCCGAAATCCTGCTTCTTTCAGGAGGTTTCGTCATTCCGCTGCGGTCAGCGTCAGGCCGATGCCCCACGGATCCTTCAGCACATGCCCCTCGGCCGAGCGGGTGACCGGGATTTCGAGGCTTTCCAGCGTGGCGAGCGCGGTATCGAGCGCTTTCCTGTCGTTGAAGGTCAGCGAGTAGTCCGAGAGGCCGGACATGGCTCCCTCGCGGCTGGTCGCGCCACGGCTGTTCCAGATGTTGGCGGCGACATGGTGGTGGTAGGTGCCGGCCCCGAAGAAGCTTGCGCCGGGATAGACGGCCATCTTCTTCAGCCCGAGCACGCCTTCGTAGAAGCGGTTGGCTTCCGGAATGTTGCCGACCTGCAGATGCATGTGGCCGATTGCCGCCCTGTCCGTCATGCCACCCCACCGGGTCTTCGGAGCGTTGTCATAGAGACCCTGCAGGTCGAGATGCAGCGTCGCCATCTCGACGGTTCCATCCGACAGGAACGTCCAGTCCCCGACGGGACGGTCGGCATAAACCTCGATGCCGTTACCCTCGGGGTCGGAGAGATAGATCGCCTCGCTCACCAGATGGTCGGAAGCGCCGTCAAGGCGCACGCCATGCGCGACGGCATGGGCGAGCCAGTGACCGAGTTCGTTGCGGTCGGGCAGCAGAAAGGCGGTGTGGAACAGGCCGGCGGCGTTGCGCGGGGCGCGCTGCACATTGCCTGCGGTCGTCAGCATCAGGAGCGGCTTGCCGCCCGCGCCGAGCACGGCTCCGCTTGCCGTCTGCTCGATTACCTGAAGGCCGAGCATGGTTTCGTAGAACTGCTTCACCCGGTCGAGATCGCTCACCACCAGATGGCTGCGGCCCACATGGACCGGCCGCGTCAGCGCGAAGCTCTGCGTTACGTTGATCGTATTTGTGTCTGTCATGGATATCTCCTGGGGATCGGCGACGCTTGTTGTTTTCGGCCAGCGGCTGCGGCATCTCTTGCGCCACGCCCGTCCGTGCAGACCGATCCTTTTCCTCATCTCTGCTTGGGTCTAATATGAATACGTCGCATCGTTCACGTAAGACCGGATAAAGTGGATTTATCGTTCGATGATTGTTGACGGTCCTTCGCTTTAATCAGGTGCCCAAAATTGATCCTGATCAATGCGGGAAGAGGCCCGGCGAACCATGGTACGGACAAAGAGAGGAAACGCGGCGGGGACGGTCGCAGATAAAAGGAGAAAGTCATGTACAAGAAAATTATTGTTCCGGTGGATTGCGGACAGCTCGACAAGGGCGAGAAGATCCTGCGCAAGGCCGCTTCGCTGCTCGATGCCGGTGGTGAAATCATTCTTTTGACGGTGGTCGAGGACATGCCGGGCTATCTGGCAATCGACCTGCCGGTGGATGTCATCGAAGGCGCGATCAAGGACGGCAAGGCGAAGCTGGTCGAGCTCAAGGAAAAGACCGCAATCGACGCCCGCGTCGAGATCCGTTCGGGCGCTCCGGCGCGTGAAATCCTGGCCGCTGCCGGCGAGCACGGCGCCGATCTCATCATTATCGCCTCGCATATTCCGGATCTCGCCAACTACTTCATCGGCGCCACCGCCGACCGCGTCGTCCGTCACGCAAAATGCTCGGTTCTTGTTGACCGCTGAACGGCGGGAGAACAGACAGAAAATATAGACATTGAGGAAACATCCGGGATGGACACCGCAAGATACGAAAAGATCCTCAAGGATCGGCAGCAGGAAATCCTGGCCCGCCTGCACAAGATCGACACCGATCTTGGCCGGCCACGGGATCAGGATAGCGAGGAGCAGGCCATCGAGGCTGAAAACGACGAAGTCCTTGAGGAGTTCGGCGACGTCGGCGAGAAGGAGCTGAAGGCGATCGACGCGGCGCTCGACCGCATCGCGAACGGCACCTTCGGCACATGCGTCAAGTGTGGCCAGCCGATCTCCGAGCAGCGCCTCGCGGCAGTGCCCTACGCGCCCTTCTGCCAGGAATGCGCCTCCGGCAAGTAGGCAAGGGTGTCGGCAAATGAAATAGTGCGAGGGCGCGTGTATGCGTCCCCGGACTACTTGCGGAAGTCTTGGTTGGTCCGATCTTTGTGATCCGGCGCTGCAGCATCCACTGTCGTCATTCCGGCCTCGAGCCGGAATCCAGCGCGATCAAGTCCGTGATCGCAAAAGAGTCTCTTGCGCGATGGACATCGCGCTGCTGGGTGCCGGAAAAAGTCCGGCATGACAGAGAAGGGGAGGACTGCGCTCAATACGGACTTTTTCAGCAGTCCGGGGACGCATACGCGCCTTCTTGCCCTCTCCCGCGAAAGTCAAGACATCTTCAGCAATGCGCCGATCGTGCCGCCGACGAGCAGCACGATGCCGATCAGCGTCGTGAGAGCCGCGCCCGGTCCACGCTTCCTGGCGTCGGCATAATATTCCGAGGCATAGAGCACGCGCGCGGCCGTCCAGCACAGGCCGAGCAGGCCCGCGAGGGCATCCGAGGTATAATAACCGAACAGCCAGAGGGAAGGCAGGAAGAGCACCAGTTGCTCGACGGTATTCTGCTGGACGCGGAAGATCCGCTCGAAATTCGCATTGCCGGAAACCTTTGGCGCCTCGACGCCGAACTGTTTGCGGGCGCGCGCCACCTTCACCATGAACCACACATAGGTAATCAGCGCCGCGAATGTGGCGAGCACGGTGAAGCGCATGTCGTCGATCCTCGAAGTGTGAAACCGCTAAATACCGGATTGGTAAGGGAAAGGCGGGTGCTTCGCAAGCCGAGGAGGTTTGCCGTCAAAGGCCGGCGGTTTCCCTGAATTGCGCTTGCCTGTGCTCACGGAGTATTCCAGATCCGTCCGAAGGTTGACTTGTTCCGGCCGGTGAATTCGCCCATGATGAAACCTTGGCGCATTGGCCCGAAAATCGGGGTCGATTTTCTGGAGGACCCGATGCGTTGATACAGGGAGCTGTGGTGTGTCTTGTGTGCTGGATCGGCGCACGGTGCTTCAGCTTTAAGACCTTGCATGAATGAAAGTTTGCATCGATGACCGATCAGTTCCGCTTCGGGCGGCCCTATGATTTTCACGAACTGGTGGCCGATGGCATCGTCCACGCCCTCGGCGTGGTTTTCGCGCTGGTCGGGGCCACCGCTCTGATCTTCTATGCGACGGTCTGGTCTTCCCACGCGGAAATGGCGGCGGCCTGGATCTATGGCCTCGGCCTCGTCATCTCGCTTGGCGTTTCCTGCACCTACAACATGTGGCCGAATTCACGCACCAAGTGGATGCTGCGCCGCTTCGATCATTCCGCGATTTTCGTACTGATCGCCGCCACCTATACGCCGTTTCTGGTCAAGGGTTCGGATGACTGGCGCATCATGGCGCTGCTCGGCGCGATCTGGCTCACGGCCATCATCGGCATCTGGCTGAAGTGTCGTTACCCCGGCCGCTACGACCGGCTGGCGATCCTGCTCTATCTCGCAATGGGCTGGAGCGGCGCGCTCGCCATGGGCCCGATTTCGCAGATCCTGCCCGGCATCACCATGACGCTCATCCTCGCTGGCGGCATCATTTATTCGGCCGGCGTGATCTTCCACGTCTGGGAGCGCCTGCGCTTCCAGAACGCCATCTGGCACGGCTTCGTGCTAACCGCGGCCATGGTGCATTACTCGGCGGTGTTTACTGCGATCACCCTTTGAGGTTTCGCCAGCCTTTTGCTGATCTTGGAGCCATTTTCGATCCGAAACGGAATGAGATGGCGGTTACGATCCAGTTCAGTAGTGAGCCAAAAACGATGGCAAAGCCGAGTATCCCGATAAGCGTGCCTGAGGCCAGTGATGATGCGTCAAAGGGAAGGCCACCTGCTGCATAGGAGATGGCCAGTGAAATTAACGCCAGCACGAGTTGCGGCAACAACAAAACGGTCGAAATCCGCCAGCACTCGTCCCATTCCGCGAGACGGCCCTCGCGTTTGCGAAAATATGCTCCGGTTAGCAACCCGCTGGCGAAAGTTACACTTGTACCGGCACTTGATCCCACTTTCTCGACTACATTGAAATGAAGAAGCAGGGCAACCAGTGCTATCAGGGCTGCGGTGAACGCGAGCGATATCAAGAAATAACGAATAACAAGCGGCACAATGAAGTTTGGCATGGAGGCCTCCGTCGAAAATGGCTAATGAAACCACGACAACTTGAGGGTGATTCTTGCGAACATTCAAGTGATGCGAGAGGGTCTGGTCTTTCTGATGCGCGTCAGGGAAGCCGGTGCGCCCTTCACCGCCCCTTGAGCAGAATGACCGCGTAACGGCAGGCTTCGCCGCTTTCATTGATGAAGGCACAGTCGGTGGGCGGGCCGAGCGCCAGACAGTCTCCTGCCTCGAGGTGGTGGCGGGTCTCTCCCTCGAGGAAGACGAGGCTGCCTTCCTGCACCCAGATCATTTGCCGGAGGAAGGCGAAGGCCGCCGCATCATAGGGAACCCGGGCGCCCGGGGGCAGGGAGACCTCGACGATTTCGAGCGGCATGTCGACGGCGGGCGAAACCTGTCGCCGCACGTAACCAGTTTCCGGGTCGGTCCATACCGGCTGGTCGCCGGCCCGGAAAAGCCGCCTGCCGTTTGCTTCGGCCCGTGCGATCAGGGTGGAGACGCTGAGCGACAGCGCCCCGGCGAGCTTGCCGAGAAAAGCGGCCGTCGGGCTGCTTTCGCCCCGCTCCACCTTGTTGATCATCGCCCGGGAAACATCGGCGCGTTCGGCAAGATCGCTGAGCGACCAGCCGCGCGCTGTCCGTTCGGTACGGATTCTTTCCCCTAGACAGCGGTCGAAATCGTCTGATAAATTAGACATATCGTCAATATAGTGGACAATTTGTCATGCAGCAACCCGTTCTCATCCGTGATGCCGTCGAGGCCGATCTCCCGGCGATCCGCGACATCTACAATCATGCGGTGGAGCACACGACCGCGATCTGGAACGAGGTGTTGATCGATGTCGATAACCGCCGCGTCTGGCTGGAGTTGCGCCGTGCAAAAGGCTTTCCGGTGCTGGTGGCGGAGAAGGACGGCAAGGTGGCGGGCTACGCCTCCTATGGCGAGTGGCGGGCCTTCGACGGCTATCGCCACACCGTCGAGCATTCCGTCTATGTCGACAAGGATTGCCGCGGCGCGGGCATCGGCAAAAAGCTGATGCTGGATTTGATCGCGCGGGCGAAGGCCGCGGACATGCATGTGATGATCGCGGCGATCGAGGCGGAGAACAAGGCTTCGATCGCCCTGCACGAACGCCTTGGCTTCCGCCTCGTCGGCATTCACCGGGAAGTCGGCATCAAGTTCGGCCGCTGGCTCGATCTGGCCGCGATGGAACTGAGGCTGTAAAGCCTTCAAAGACGGCGAGATCGCCATTGCCCTCGTAGCGGCGCATCTCGGGCGGTGTGCCCTTGTTGTGACGATAATACCAACTCGCATAGACGAGAAAGGCCGGCAGGGCTGCCGGCCAGAGGAAGCTTGCGACAAGTCCGAGGATGCGGGCGCCATCCCAGCCATTGCCGTTCGCCGTGCCCTCCACATAGGTCAACCCCATGAAGAGCGCGGCGGGCAGCAGCCAGAGAACGAGCGCGAGCGAAACCATCGATTACCGATAATACGAATCAATCTTGCTTAGAATACTCTGGAAATATGGCCTTTTGACAAGCTCTGTTTGCGACGCACACCACGTGTTCGCCGATGCGATTGCGGCAAGGTCATTCGATGCGCGCGCGCAGCATCTCGCCTCGGATGGTGATTGCCGGTTTTGCCCCCGGCGTATTCGGCAGGGCGCTGTCCACGAAGGAGGCGGTTGCTTCCACCAGATAGCTGACCGCCGTTGGCTGCAGGAAGCGCAGCGTCGCATCGAGCATCTTGCCGGAAATCGCGATCGTTTCGTTCTGCATGACCCGCTTGAAGGTGATCCGCGCCCTGAGTGCCGCGCCTGAGATCGTCAGGTTTTCCGCATGGCCGTTGAAGCTGATATCGCCGGCGTCGCTGCGGATGTCGACCACGGAGAAGTCTCCGTCGAGCCGGGTGCGCGCGGCCTTCTGGTCGATGACGACGGCCGAGTCGGGCCGAATGTCGGCGGCAAGCTCCATGGTGCAGTCCGACCAGTCGAAGAAACGCGGTGTACTTCCGACATCGACAATCAGCGTGTTGCCATCGACCCGCATCTCGCCGCGCGCCGGGCAGGCATCGGAAAACCAGCTGGAATGCCATATGGCGCCCCAGCCACGGCGCTCGCCCTTCAGTTCGGCGAGATGAGGGCCTTCGGAGCCGGTGGTGATGCGGATGTCGCTTGCCGATCCCTCGATGCGGATCGTCGATACACCGGAAAGATCGACGGGGCCTGCGAGGCTGTCGCGGGTGGAAATGAAGGCGACGGCTCCATCGATCAGCGCGAGCGCGAGGATCGTGCCGGCGATGGAGAGGAGGGCGGTTCGGACTTTCATGGGGCGTGCTCCTTTGGATGTGGGGACGTCCCCATCGAGCATGCCGGGCGTCGCGGCCGCGACCTTGATCGCGTTTCAGGTCGACCTTGAACACGCTTTCGGGCCATATGGCGACATCAGATCTCATTCCTCATGCCCGCCGACCTGCCGATGATCTTCGTACCGCTATCGTTTGCCGTCTCGCTTTTCCTCGCCACCTTTCTCGTGCGGCTCCTGCTGCAGGGGCGGGAAAGCCTTGCCCGCAATCATCTTTTCGTGCTGCTGGTGGCGCTTTATGTGGTGCAGACCCTGCTGGTCGGCCTGCGCTGGGGCTATGGCGTCATGGCCATCCTGCCGCTCCTGTCGCTGCTGGCGAGCCTCGTGCCGCCGCTGACCTATCTTGCCTTTCGCGATCTCGCCCGCGAGGAGGGAAGCGGCATTTCGCTCCGCGACTGGCCACATCTCGTGCCGACGCTGGCGCTTGCCGCGTTGCTTCCGGTGTGGCGCAGCTCCATCGATCTCCTGATCATCGCGGAATTCCTGGGTTATGGCGCAGCGCTCGCCTGGATTGCTCGCCTTGGCACAGATGGCCTCGTCGCCTCGCGCCTCGACGGTTCGCTGCGTTCTCATCGCTCGCTGGTGCTGGCCTCCCTTGCGCTGATTTCGTCGGCTCTGACCGACGTCGCCATCAGCCTCGACATGGCGGTCGGCGGCGGGCGGCATTCCGCCATGGTGGTCTCGGCGGCAACCACCGTCATCCTGCTCCTGCTCGGCATTGCAGCCGTCGTTGCCGGCACGGAAGAAGGGTCTGGCGAGGCGGAGGAGACATCAGCAGAAGGTCCCGAGGCATATTCTGCGACGCCGGAGGTGTCATGCGAGGACGAGGCGGTTGCTGCCGGTCTCGACCGGTTGATCCGCGAACGGCGCCTCTATGCCGATACCGGCCTCAATCTCGGCAAGCTCGCCCGTCGCATGGGCCTGCCGGCCCGCGCCGTTTCCCATGCGGTAAACCGTGTCCACGGCATGAGCGTTTCGCAATACGTTAACAATTTCCGCGTCGCCGAGGCCTGCCGGCTTCTGGCTGAAACGGATATGCCCGTCACCCGCATCGTCTTCGAGGCCGGTTTCATGACCAAGTCGAATTTCAACCGCGAATTCCTGCGGGTAACCGGCATGAACCCGACGCGCTGGCGCGGAGAGAATGCCGTCGCGATGGCCACCGATACGGCCGGTCAGCCGCCGAAGAAGTTGAAATAGCCCCAGACCAACACGAAAGCCGCGATGATGCCGGCAACGATCAGGGCTTTCTTCAGCCCCGGCGGCACCTTCTTCGGTTCCTTGGGCTTCGGCGGTTTCCTGAATTCGACGACATTGCTCACGCGGATGATTCCCTTGGATGCTGTGGCGCGGAACTTAGAGCAATTCCAGCAAAAGTGGGAACCGGTTTTGCGTCCGGAAATGCGCAAAACAAAGAAATAGAGCAATTCCAGCAAAAGTGCGAAGCGGTTTTGTGGGAGTGAGTGGGGAGGCTCGCTCGGTACAATGGAGTGTCGGTTTGGGCCGTGTGCTCGCCGTTTCCCCCTCTGGTCTGCCGACCATCTCCCCCACACGGGGGGAAACATCGGGGTGTCGCCCTGCCCATGTTCACCGGATACAGGGTGGACTCCTTCTTCATTGGTTAGCCGAAGGATGCGACACTAGTCACACGTTGGTCTCCTCCTTGTGGGGGAGATGCCTGGCAAGGCAGATGGGAAGCCGGAGCGTCGTTGTGTCATGCAACGCGCCATCAATGGCTTGTATAGTCGAGCCTTTTCATCAAGCCTCAGGTTCGAACACCATCGAATGGCCGTTGATGCAGTAGCGCAGGCCGGTCGGTTTCGGGCCGTCGGGGAAGACGTGGCCGAGATGGCCGCCGCAATTGGCGCAGCGGATTTCCGTGCGCACCATGCCGTAGGAAGCATCGCGGTGCTCGGTCACGGCGCCGGGCTTCACCGGCTCGAAATAGCTCGGCCAGCCGCAGCCGGCATCGAACTTGGTGTCGGAATAAAACAGCGGCTCATCGCAGGCCGCACAGCGATAAAGGCCTTTTTCGGACGAGTTCCAGTAGGGGCCGGTGAAGGCCCGCTCGGTACCGTGCTCGCGCAGGATATGATACTGTTCCGGCGTCAGCTGCTCGCGCCACTCGGCATCGCTCTTCTCGATCTTCGGTTTGACGGGGTCTGCCATGATCATCTCCTTGTTTTCCTCCTAGATAGGACACCGACCCATCGGCGGCAATGTCGGACACGCGGGATCCGATTGCATATACCTCGACAGGATCGCTGACCTGACGCCGCTCCACCCGGTATACCGTCGCAGGTCAGGGCAGCGTTCAAGCCACGGGATTGACAGTCTACCTATTGGTAGGTAGATAAGCTCCCATGAGCAACCTTTCCACCACCTCGGACGACATTCTCCGCTGTGCTCGCACGCTAATCATTGCAGGCGGTTACAACGGATTCAGCTATGCCGACATCGCCAATGTCGTCGGCATCCGCAAGGCCAGTATCCATCACCATTTCCCGGCCAAATCCGATCTGGTCCGTACCCTGGTCATGCGCTATCGCGAGGAGGCGGAAGCGGGGCTTGCCGCGCTCGAGCGTAACGTATCCGACCCAATGGCGCAGTTGCGCGCCTATGCCGGATACTGGCGGGCCTGCATTGTCGATGTCACGGAACCTTTCTGCGTCTGCGCCCTGTTGGCATCCCAGATCCCGGTGCTTCCGGAGGATGTCGTCGTGGAGGTGAGGGCCCATTTCCGTTCCCTGTCGCGCTGGTTGACCTCGGTGCTGCGGCGGGGCGGCGCAGAGGGCGTCATCACGCTTTCCGGGACCGCTGAGGCGGAGGCAGAGGTTTTCATGGCCACGTTACACGGAGCCATGCTGTCGGCCCGTGCCTATGGTGATCCCGCAGTGTTCGAGGCGATCATCGACCCCTTGCTTCTTCGTCTCGAGGCTCGCGGGTGATGCCGCGCGGCGCGTCTCTTTTTGCTGTATTTGCCTACCAACTGATAGGTAGATTTATTCCCGTTTCGACACCCGTGAAAGGATCTCTGCATGTTCGGTATCTCCCCGCTCGGCTGGTTGCACACACTCGGCAGCCTGCCTGCCATCCCCGTCGCCTTCTATATGTTCGCCCGTCATGGGCGCATCGTGCCCCGGTCCATTCCGGGTGGCGTTTATTTCGTGTCGATGCTGATCGGTGCCGCCACGGTATTTTTCGTCGCCCACCAGCCGGTCAGTTATGTCATCGGCCTCATTACAGCGTTGCTGGTGCTTGCCGGTTATGGAGCGGGGCTGCTGCCGGTTTCTCCGCGCTTGGCGCGTTATATCGAGACCGTCTGTCTCAGCCTGTCGGTCTTCCTCCTGATGCTGCCGACAGTAAGCGAGATCCTGCGGCGGGTGCCTGACGGGCATCCCTTCGTGACCTCGCTCGATGCGCCGCTGCTCCTCGGTTTCCAGGCTGGTTTGCTCATCCTCCTCGTGGTCGGCCTTTCGGCGCAGATCGTCTACCTGCGCCGAAAGTGGTCTGCGGCGCGCGGCTAACTTCCCGCGCAGTCCCCACAGAGCCGCACCGCCGAATAGCCCCGGCTTCGGGCAGCGGGGTCGCCATTCGCTGCTACGCCGCCACGGCCAGTCCACCGATCGAGTTCAATTAATTTTGAACACGTTGTCCGTCGGTTTCTTCCCGTCACTTTGCGAACTCGCTTGAGGCTCCCAACCATATATCTTAACAACGGACACTCAAATGACGTCGGGGGATCAGGCTGCGGGAAGCAGCAGGGGAGTATTGATGACAGGAGATGGGGTTGCCCTGACCTTTCTTGCCATGGCCCTGCCATTTGCGGCCGCGCTTCTCGCCCCGGTCGCCGTGCGCCGCCTGGGCGCCAATGCTGCGTGGTTCATCGCGCTGGTTCCACTGGCCATCTTTATCCATCTTCTGCGCTTCGTGCCGGAGATTGCCGGTGGCGAGGTGGTCACGGGCGGCTATGCCTGGGTGCCGAGCCTCAATCTCAGCTTTTCCTGGTTCCTCGATGGTCTCTCGCTCACCTTCGCGCTGCTGATCACCGGCATCGGCGCGCTGATCGTGCTTTACTCCGGCGGCTACCTGAAGGGCCATCCGCAGCAGGGGCGTTTCCTCTCCTTCATCCTCATGTTCATGGGCTCCATGCTCGGCGTTGTGATGTCGGACAGCTTCCTGATGCTCTTCGTCTTCTGGGAACTGACATCGATCACCTCCTTCCTGCTGATCGGCTTCGATCATGAGCGGGAGGCCTCGCGCCGCGCGGCGCTGCAGGCGTTGGTGGTGACGGGCGGCGGTGGACTGGCGCTTCTGGCCGGCCTGATCTTCATCTGGAACATCACCGGCACCACCCAGCTTTCGCTGCTCGTTCATGCCGACGATATCCTGCGCCAGAGCCCTTTCTACATGGCGGCGCTGTTTCTGGTGCTCGGTGGCGCCTTCACCAAATCAGCGCAGTTTCCCTTCCATTTCTGGCTGCCCAACGCCATGGAGGCGCCAACCCCGGTCTCGGCCTATCTGCATTCGGCCACCATGGTGAAGGCCGGCGTCTATCTGCTGATGCGGCTCAATCCGGTGATGGGTGCCACGCCCGCCTGGGAAATCCTGCTGCCATTCTTCGGCGGCATCACGCTGCTCGTCGGCGCGTTGCTCGCCATCCGCCAGACCGACCTCAAGCTGATGCTGGCCTACACCACCGTCGCCTCGCTCGGCCTTCTGGTTCTGCTGACCGGCTTCGGTTCGGCCTATGCGGTCGAGGCCGCCGTCCTCTATCTGGTCGCCCATTCGCTGTTCAAGGGCGCGCTCTTCATGGTCGCCGGCCTTATCGATCACGAGGCCGGCACCCGCGACGTGACGAAGCTCGGCGGTCTGCGCGCCGCCATGCCGGTCACCTTCGCCGCCGCCCTTCTTGCCGCCATCTCCATGGCCGGTCTGCCGCCCTTCTTCGGCTTTCTCGCCAAGGAAGAGATTTATGCGGCGCTCGCGGGCTCCGGCCCGCGTTCCGTCGTCTTCACGCTCGCCGCAATCATCGGCAACGCACTGATGTTCGCGATTGCCTTTGCTGTCGCCCTGAAACCCTTCCTCGGGCGGAAGGTGGAAACGCCGAAACACGCCCATGAAGGACCGGCGCTCCTTTGGCTCGGACCGCTCGCTCTGGCGCTCGGCGGTCTCGCCGCTGCCGTCTTCTCGGGTGCATGGCACTGGGCGGTTTCCTCGCCCATGGCTAGCGCCGTTTCCGGCGTGACGAAGAACGTCACCATCTCCCTTGAACCGCATATCGGTCTGCCGCTGGCGCTCTCCGGCATCACTGTCATCCTCGGCGTCCTCGTCTATCTCGGCCTTTCCCGCGCCCGTCAGGCCATGGAGCGCCTGCTCGACATTCTCGGTCCCGGCCCGGATCGCGGCTTCGATGTCTTCATTCGGGGCCTCGTGCGCTTCGCCTTCGGCGTCACTCGGATCATCCAGAATGGCCGGCTTGATGTCTATGTCACCTTCACCTTCGCACTTCTCGCGCTGGTGCTGCTGATCCCGCTTTTCGCCTTCGATGAACTGCCGAAGATGCCCGCTTGGCCTGACGACGTGCATTTCCACGAACTGGCGCTTTTCGCCATCGCTGTCATCGGTCTCGCCGCCGTGCTGCGCTCGAAGGACCGGCTGACGGCCATCGTCTCGCTCGGCATTCAGGGCTTTGCCGTTGCCGTCATCTACCTGCTGTTCGGCGCGCCCGACCTGTCGTTCACCCAATTCATGGTGGAGACGCTGTCGGTCGTCATCCTCGCGCTGGTCATGACCCGGCTGAGGCTCTCGCCCGCCGATCACCGCACCCTGATCGAGCGTGTTGTCGATGGCGGCATTGCCATTGCCTGCGGCCTCGGCTTCTCGCTGCTTCTTCTCAAGGCATCGCAGGTGCCGTTCGACACCGCGCTCACCGATTTCTTCAACACCTATTCGAAGGTGATCGCCCACGGCGCCAATGTCGTGAACGTCATCATTGTCGATTTTCGTGGCACGGATACGCTCGGTGAAATCTCGGTGGTGATGATTACCGGCCTCGCCATCCTCGCGCTGATCCGCATCCGGGTGACGCCCGTCGCTGCCGGACAGAAATCGGTTGCCGCCATCGAGGCTGAAAATGCCGGCAGGGAGAAGACGCCATGAATACGGTCATCTTCCGGGTTTTCGCCCCGTTCATCACCGCGCTGATGCTGATGTTTTCGGTCTTCGTGCTGCTGCGCGGCCATAACGAGCCGGGCGGCGGTTTCATCGGCGGGCTGATCGCGGCTTCTGCCTTCGCCATCTATGGCATCGCCTTCGGCGTGCAGGCGGTGCGCCGGTCGCTTCGTTTTCACCCGCTGTCGATTGCCGGAGCGGGGCTGTTGCTCTCGACGCTTTCCGGCCTCATCTCCGCAGCCTTCGGCGTGCCGTTCATGACCGGGCTGTGGATCTATCCTGAAGTCCTCGGCGTCGAGGTTCCGCTGGCTACCGTGATGTCCTTCGATGTCGGCGTTTATCTCGTCGTTGTCGGCGCGATCACCTCGATTGCGCTGGCGCTGGAAGAAAGGGGGCTGGACTGATGGAAGTCCTGCTGTGCGGTCTCGTCGGCATCTTCTTTGCCGCCGCATTCTACCTGATGATGTCCAAGCATGTCGTGCGCATCCTGCTCGGCATCGCCATCCTCGGCAATGCGGTCAACCTCCTGCTGTTCACCGCCGGCCGGCTGACCCGCGAGGTGCCGCCGATCATCCCGGCCGGTGCCGATACACTTTCCGCCAATGCCGCCAACCCGCTGCCGCAGGCCCTCATCCTGACGGCCATTGTGATTTCCTTCTCCTTCTTCTCATTCCTGCTGGTGCTCGCCTACCGCGCCTATCAGGACCTCGGAACCGACGACACCGACGACATGCGCGCCGCCGAACCGAAGGCCGAGCCGCTGCCGCCATTGGGGTATTGACGATGGATCTTGCGAAGATGCTCACCCGTTCGGCTGATGGTCGATGCTCCATGCGGGCGGGGGAACTTCCCTGATGGCCGTATCCTCCCCCGTCGATCTCTCCCGCGCGCTCGTGATGGAGCCGACCGCGACCGGTGACTGGCTGGTCATCCTGCCGGTGGCGCTCTGCCTGTTCTGCGGTGCGGTGCTCCTGATGATGCGCCATTCGATCCGGCTGCATCCTTACGTCGCCATTCCCGGCCTCGTCGCGCTGGTGCTCACCGATGCGGCGCTTCTGGCGCGGGTTATTTCCGAAGGGCCGGTGACCATGATGATGGGCCGTTGGCTGCCGCCCTTCGGCATCGCCTTTACCGTGGATCTCACCGGCGCGCTGCTGGCATTTGCGTCAGCGCTGGTGGCGCTTGCCGGCGGCGTCTATGCGTTGAAGGACATCGGTTCGAGCGGTCGTCGCTACGGCTTCTATCCCTTCCTGATGGTGATGATGGCCGGCGTCTCCGGCGCCTTTCTGACGGGTGACATCTTCAACCTCTATGTCTGGTTCGAGGTGCTGCTGATCTCGTCCTTCGGCTTGCTGATCTTGGGGTCCGAGCGGGAACAGATCGACGGGGCGCTGAAGTATGCGGTGCTGAACCTCATCGCCACCACGCTCTTCCTCATTTCCGTCGGCTACCTTTACGCCGTATTCGGCACGCTCAACATGGCCGATATCGCCGCCAAGGCCGACGAACTCCGGGAAACCGCGCCGCTGATGACGCTGGCCGGCCTCTTTCTACTGGCCTTCGGCATGAAGGCGGCAGCCTTCCCTGTGAACTTCTGGCTGCCTGCGTCGTATCATACGCCCCGCATCGTGGTCTCGGCACTGTTTGCCGGCCTGCTCACCAAGGTCGGGGTCTACGCCCTGTTCCGGGTCATGGTCATGCTGCTGCCGGTCGAGCGCGAGGCACTGAGCCTCGTCATCGCCATCGCCGCAGCACTTACCATGGTTCTCGGCGCGCTCGGCGCGCTGGCGCAATCGGATATCCGCCGTCTCCTCGGCTTCGTCGTCATTGCCGGCATCGGCAACATGCTGGCCGGTATTGCCATCGGTGGCGAAGCGGGGCTGGCCGCGGCAATCGCCTATGCGCTGCATTCGATCGTGCTGATGACGGCACTCTATCTGTTGGCCGGCATTGCCGCCCGCCTTGGCGGCTCCTATCGGTTGGAAAAGCTTGCCGGCCTTTGGGTCGCTGCGCCCCTGTTCGGTGGGCTGTCGCTTGCCCTGTTTTTCGCAGCAAGTGGACTGCCGCCATTCTCCGGCTTCTGGCCCAAGGCCATGCTGGTCAAGGCGTCGCTCGATATCGGCGCGTGGTGGCTGGCGGGCGCGGTGCTGGTGTCCGGCTTCATTACCACCATCGCCTTCGGCCGGCTGTTTCTGCTTGCCTACTGGCGGCCCGCGCTTGTCGGAGCGGGAGAAGGCGCAACCCCGGTTGCCGCGCTTGCTGCGCCGAAGGGCGACGTTGTCGAAATCCTGCCCATCGCGGCGCTTGCCGCCCTTGTCGTCGGCTTCGGACTTTTCCCGGAAAAGCTTGTCGCGATCAGTCAGGATGCGTCGATCGGCCTGGGTAACCCATCCGCCTACTACTACTCGGTATTCCCGGCGGGAGGTGGCCGATGATCTATTATGCGCTTGCTCTTCCCATGGCCGTCATCTGGCTGGCGGTCACCGGCAGCGCCACGCTGCACAACCTGCTTCTAGGCCTCGTTGTTTCCGGTCTCTCCCTGAGCCTCATTCGCGAACAGACCAAGACGACCGGTTATCCTGTCCGCCCGCTGCGCGTTTCGCTGCTGATCGGGCTCTTCTTCGTCGAACTGGCGAAATCCGCCTTCAAGGTGGCGGTATTGGTGGTAAAGCCGAAGATGGAGATAAAGCCGGGCATCTTCGCTTATCCCCTGACGGTGAAAGGCGATTTCGAAATCGCGCTTCTCGCCAATCTCATCACGCTGACGCCGGGCACGCTGTCCGTCGATGTCTCGGAAGACCGCAAGACACTCTATGTGCACGCGCTCGATTGTTCCGATGTCGAGGGCGCAAGACGCGACATTGCCGAAGGTTTCGAACGCCGGATCAGGGAGGCCTTTGAATGATCGCACCCGACACAGTCATTCCGCTCGCCTGCAATTTCGCGCTCGTCGTGCTCGGCGTCTCCCTGCTGCTGACGGTCTACCGGGTGGTGAGAGGCCCGACCCTGCCGGACAGGGTGCTGGCGCTCGATATGCTGGTGGGCATCGCCATCGGTTTGATCGCCGTCATAGCGATTCGCACCGGTTATACGCTCTATGTCGATATTGCCATCTCGCTCGGTCTTGTCGGTTTTCTTGCCACCGTAGCCTTCGCCCGCTTCATTCTTGCCCGCGGCCTCAGGGGGGAGCGGCCGGCCGAGGATGGCCCGTTGCTGTTGCTGGAAATCGGCGGCAATCCGCAGCTTGTCCGAAAGGAGGCAGGCCTGCTCGATGCAGAGAGCGATCCTTCAGGGAAGGGTATGAAATGATGGCGACTGTGCTGACTATTGTGACCGCAATACTGATCGTCGTGGGGGCGCTCTTCGCGCTCGTGGCGGCCATCGGAATCAACCGGCTTCCCGATCTTTACACCCGCATGCACGCAGCGTCCAAGGCCGGAACCGTCGGCTCCGGGCTGCTTTTACTTGCGCTCGGGATATTTTCCGGAGATATCGCCGTTTTCACTCGCGCTCTTGCCGGTTTCTTCTTTTTCATACTGACGGCGCCGCTCTCGGCGCATCTGCTTGCGCGGGCTGCTCATCAGTTCGGGTATACATTATCCACTGTTTCCGTGATGGATGAATTGAAAAACAAGAATCCTTAAGTACATGTTACTTAAGTGCCCTGATATTCAGGATGTTTCACTGTTTTTGCACCGCCAACATGCGCATGCTACGGATTGTTTGGAATAAAAGGCATGCGGGCTCCCCATAATTGATGAAAAATATTAAGTGGACTTTTGCGGGAATGATGATAATCGAATTAGTCAAGCACAGATCTTGAGAACTTGGCTGTTGCAACGGAAAATTCATCCGGCCTTTGTTGTATCTAAAAATACTACACTTGCAGGGGTTTCGCGTCGTTGTGAAGACAGGTGCGGGATCAGGCAGGATATGATCCTCGCGTCAGTTCGGAATCTAGGGGTGGATTCCACGTCGGAAACGACAGGACCGTCACCGGGGCATCGCCTGTTTGCTTAAGGAGTGGCGTCGGCTTTCCGGCGGGCGCCTGGCAAGCATTCTTTGAACAGGAGAATTGAAATGACTGAAACTGCATATGGCCATGGCCATGATCTGTTGGTGGAACTGACCGCTGACATCGTGGCGGCCTATGTCAGCAACCACGTAGTGCCGGTCGCAGACCTCGCCAACCTTATTTCCGACGTCCATTCGGCCCTGAGCAACACCTCATCGCCGGCTCCCGTCGTTTCGGTCGTCGAGAAGCAGAAGCCGGCTGTTGCCGTGCGCAAGTCCGTGCAGGACGATCAGATCATCTGCCTGGAATGTGGCGGGGCCTTCAAGTCGCTGAAGCGCCACCTGATGACCCATCACAATCTCGGCCCGGAAGAATACCGCGAAAAGTGGGATCTGCCGGTCGATTATCCGATGGTCGCGCCCGCCTATGCCGAGGCTCGCTCGCGCCTCGCCAAGGAAATGGGCCTCGGACAGCGCCGCAAGCGCGGCAAGTGAGCCGCACGCTCAAAGATTGAAAAACCGGGCAATGCCCGGTTTTTTTATGTCCGGAATAAGGAAATTAATCCCATGTGAGGGCTGAGGAAAAATGAAAGATTGAGCGAATTCAGCGAATTTCGTTGTGCCTGACACTTTTCTTATCCTCGCTTTCCATTGTTGGTGTATGAATAAATTCCTACAATTTGGGAGTATTCATATGACGCCAGATATTGCCCTGCCTCCTCCTGTTCCCGGTCCGGTGAAAGTCACGGCTGACCGCCGTATCCTCTGCATGATCGTCCGGCAGATGACCTCCGAAATGCTGACGATGACAGGTGACGGCTCCGCCAAGTCACGCGGCGATCGCCGTCGCATGGTTTGCCATGTCCGTCAGATCGCCATGTATGTCTGCCACGTCGCGCTGCAGATGCCGCTTTCGGAAATCGGAGATGCCTTTGGCCGCGACCGCACGACGGTCGCCCATTCCTGCCATGTGGTGGAAGACCGGCGAGACGATCCGGGTTTCGATGCCTTTGTCGCCAGCGTCGAGCGGCTGGCCGAAACCCTGCTTCTCCTGCCGGGGAGCCGTCCATGAGAACGTCATCCTCCGCAACTATGCGGGCTCAGCGCAACCCCGGCGTCGAGATCGGAGCCTCCACCCGACGGCCGCTCCTGCGTCTCTTGCGGGCGTCTCTGAAGGGACCCTTGACCATGACCGGAATGGAGGGAGCGGCCGCTCTCCTGAAAGCGGGAGATGGCGCAACGCTTCAGGCTCCGGTCGCCGTGCTGCGTCATGCGGTGTCTTCGGGCCTGCTGTCGCGTGAGGGTAACCGTCTCATGGCTTGCGAGGGCACGCGCACCTGGCTGCGCCGCGCCATGGCCGATGACGGCGACGATGCCTTCACCGGCCAGCATCGCGACATCGTCATGGGAACCGCGGAGGTCGCGGAGGTGCGCACGACCGTCCGGCGCAATATGGCGGAGTCGCCGCTTTCGGCCCTCTCGCGATTGAAGGAAAAGTCGGGGGAGGCCTATCTAGGCGAAGAGGCGCTTGCCGCAGGCGATCGCTTTGCTGCCGACTTTGAGCGCGCCGGCCTGCAGCCGCGTATCACCGCTTCCTGGGAACCAAGGCTTGCGGGCAGGCTGCGCGGCCAGCCTTCAGCCGCCGGCGACCTCACGGATTCAGCGCTGGGTGCGCGCGACCGCCTGAATGCGGCCATCGAGGCGGTGGGACCGGAGCTTTCAGGTGTCGTGCTCGATGTCTGCTGCTTCATGAAGGGGCTGGAAACCGTCGAGCGGGAAAGGCAGTGGCCGGCACGCTCGGCCAAGCTGATGCTGCGCACCGGGCTGATGGCGCTCGCCCGCCACTATGCTCCGCCCACGCGGCAAAGCCGTCGCGAACATCGCTGGGGTGCGGAGGATTACCGCCCGGAACGCGGGTGAGGGGCGGTCAGGACGTTGTGGAGGAGGCCACCAGCTGCCGGGCGGCTTCCTCGCGGATCCGCTGGATCATCGAGCGCAGCCCGTTGGCGCGCTGGGCCGAGAGATGCTCGATCAGGCCGATCTGGGAGAAAAGGTCGATGGCGTCGAGCTTGACGATCTCGGAAGCGTGCTTGCCGGAATAGGCTGCAAGCACGATTGCCACGAGGCCCCGCACGATATGCGCATCGCTGTCGCCGGAGAAATCGATGACCGGATCGTCGCCTTCATGCACATGGGTGGAAAGCCAGACCTGGCTGGCACAGCCCTTCACCTTGTTCTCGGCCGTCTTCTCGGTCTCCGGCAGATCCGGCAACGCCTTCCCGAGTTCGATGACATAGCGATAGCGATCCTCCCAGTCGTCGAGATAGGCAAAATCGTCGATCATCTGCTGCAATGTCGTCATGGCGTCGGAAGTCCTTGCTGTTCCCATTGGATATAGGCGATCCCGGGCAAAGATGGAACAGTTCTAAGCATGTCGCGCAAAAGTGTGTGCGGTTTTGCGGTCACGACATGCGGGAAGGAAGCCATATCGCGCAAAAGTGTGTGCGGTTTTGCGGTCACGACATGTGCAGTGAAAAGAAAAATGCCGCGCGGTGTTTCCTCCGCGCGGCCCGGCAATATGCCGTAAGTTCCTGTGGGACAGGCAGACAGGCACCCGAACCGGTCCGCAAGGCGGAAGGTCGGTTCCGATGCAAGAGGTTGGCGGGGTCGCGGGACCGGACCCAGGAGACAAGGCTTAGGCTAGAGGCAAGACTCAGAGTTTCGGCGGCGTATAAGGTTTCGGGCCGTTGCCGTTCTTCGGGCGCGGCTCCGGGGTCACCGTGCCGGTGATGATTTCGGAAATCGTGGCAGGCTCGGCGGCAGGCTTGGTTTCGGTGGCGGCAATCGCCGGCTTCACGGTTGCCGGTTTGACAGGCATTCCCGGAGCGGCAGTATCGGCCTTGCCGTCGTCGGCAAACTGGCTGTCGAGGATCTGGTAGGCGACATAGGCGCCTTCGCGGGCCCGGTGGCCGAGCGCGGTCAGGGTTTCGGCACCTTTTTCGCAGACGTCAGGCTTTTCGCTGCAGATGGCGGTAATGTATTGATAGGCGTCGGTGGCAACGGTGATTGCGTCGCCGAGCGCGAATTTCGGGCCGGCCGCTTCTTCTGTTTGGGGCTGGGTCCCGAAATAGGACAGCGCGACCAGCACCATCGAAAACCAGAACGTTCCCTTGATCAGAAACCACATCGTCTTCACCAATCCCGTGTCGCCGGTCGTGCCCGGCCTGTGCCGGGTTGTTTCCCGGTCGTCTGAAGCAAAGGTATCGGCGGGGTGCAAAGATCGCTTTTCAAAACTTCCTCGGATTCGTGCCAAATTCGATTAAAAGTTGAACGATCTGCCTTTGAGGGGCATTTGCTTCGAAGTTTAGCGAGCGACGTTAAGCATAACTATGGCGAAGTCCCGGTAATCCACCGGCTTTGCCGCGACGGCGCCGCCACAAAAGTTAACGCGGTGGAGAAATATGAGACAATTCCGTCGCTTACGCCCCGTTAACCACGATTTTGAAAGCTTCGTCGATTTGTCTCGATATGGACCAGACAGGCCCTCTGAAGGGTGTTGAAAGGGCTCACCTTATCTTTTCTTTAAGCGCGGACGGCCTATGTTCGGCTCACGAAATGAGTCGTTTCGCGAGTATGAATGGTGTTGGTATTGCGTAACATTGCGGGTAGGGCGGAGGCGATCGTTGATCGTACGGCCGGCAACTGCCTGTCGTGGAGCGCAAACGGCGATCCGGTCGCTTCAGGCGAAATCGTAATCGTGCGCCGCCTTGCTGCGGGCTTCGTTGTTCCGCTCGTCGCGGTGCCCCTCATTCTCTCCTTCATTCTCGGACCGGCGACCGCATTGCCGCTCGGCGTGACGCTGGTTATCGCGGCTTTCCTCGTTTCTTGCGTCCTCATGATTGCCGGCCATCGGCATGGCTCCGCCGGGCGCGCAGGAGAGGAAGAGGAACGGCCGGGCGATCTGTCTGTCGATTTCTGCCCCGGTCTCGTGTTGGGCCTCGATGCGGCCGGTATCGTCCGCTCGGCTGGTGGCCGCGACTGCGACTGGTATCTTTCCTTCCTGCGCGATCCCTTTGGCCGCGCCTTCGTCGAGCAGATCCATGTTTCCGATCGCATCGCCTTCGTGCAGTCGCTGGACGAGTTGCGCCAGGGCGTGGATGCCGTTGTCATCGATCTGAGGCTGGAGCGCCCGGCCATCGGGCTCGCCCATAGCCAGTTCATGTATGTGCGTCTGGATATGTCGGCCGAGCGTTCGCACGATGGCTCGCTCCGCGCCATTCATGCCCAGATGCTCGACATCGCCGGTGAAATGCAGATCCGCGACATGGCTTCCCGCCGGGAAGACGAGGTGGCCGCCGCCCATGAGGCGAAGTCGCGTTTCCTCGCGGCCGTAAGCCATGAACTGCGCACGCCGCTCAATGCCATCCTCGGTTTCTCGGATATTCTTGCCGGCGAATATTTCGGCAAGCTCGAGAACGACCGCCAGCGCGAATATGTCCAGCTGATTCGCCAGTCGGGCGCCCATCTCCTGTCGGTGGTCAATGCCATGCTCGACGTGAGCAAGATTGAGGCCGGCCGTTACGAGTTGCTTCTGGAAACTTTCCCGATCGCTGAAGCGGTTTACGAATGCGAAAAGATGCTGTCGCTCCAGGCCGCCAGCAAGGGCGTCTCGCTGACGAGCCGCCTGCCGCGCGGTCTTGGCGATGTCGTGGCCGATGGTCGCGCTGTGCGTCAGGTCTTGATCAATCTGGTCGGCAATGCGATCAAGTTCACGGAAGCGGGCGGCGCCGTCATTATCGACGCGACGCGCGAAGGTTCGCAGCTCAAGATCGTCGTCAGCGATACCGGCATCGGCATCGCGCCCGAGAAGATGGCGCTGGTCGGCAGGCCTTTCACCCAGATCCACGATGGTCTGAGCCGCAGCCACGAAGGATCGGGCCTCGGCCTGTCGCTGGTAAAGGGGCTTACGGCCCTCCACGGCGGCACCTTCAGGATGGAAAGTCGTCCGGGCGAGGGCACGGTGGTTACCGTGACGCTGCCGGCGGACGGTTCCGGTGCGGCGGCCGTGCTGGCTGCCGAAGACAATACGGTTGAGTTTCCGCCGCGGCTGAAGCCGCTGGAAATGCAGGTCCGCGAATTGGGCAGGAAAGAAACTGTGCATGACGAAGCGAAAGCGAAAAGCGCCTGAAAGGAAGCCGGCATCACGGGTGTCCGGCTTGCTTTCCGCGGGTTTTGCCGCGCTCGCGCGCGGTGCGTCCCGCCACCCCCGCCTGATCGGCGGGGTGGCGACCTTTGCCGTTGCCTTCGGTTTCGTCGCCGCCAATGCGCTCTGGTACCAGCCCGGCCGCCATCCATCGCCGATCTTCCGCACCCGCGACGCCGCCGATTTCAATGCGCTTGCGGGCGTCGCCCGCAATCCCATGCAGGAGCAGGATCCGGGCAACACCACCACGTTCAGGATTGAGCGCGCACCCGCCGAGGGCGAACAGCCGCCCACCGATATCGCGCCCGCACAGCAAGCCCAGGCACCGCTGCCGAGCGGCGATCTCGATGGCGACGGCGTCAGTGAGCTTGCGATCGCGGTTCAGACAGAGCTTTCTCGCCGGGGCCTTTATGCCGGCGATCCAGATGGTGTGATCGGCCCGCAGACGGAAGCGGCCATTTCCGTTTTCCAGAAGTCCGTGGGCATGGAGCCGAACGGCCTCGTCAGCGACGAGCTGCTGGCAGCTCTCCGGGTCGACAACAGCGCCACCGCCGCCGTGCCGAAACAGCGCCCGCCGGCCGATGTTTCGTCGTCGCAGGCGACGAAGGACCCGGTTGCCGCCGCCATCCGCAGTGCCGAGAAGGTGGTCACGACAGCGCCGACCCGGCCTGCGGCTAAACCCGAAACGGCACGGGCGATTCAGCCGAAGCCGGTTCAGCCCAGGCCCGCCCCGCTCAATTCGGACGGCCGGACACCGCCGGCCGCCATCCCGGCATCCGCCGATGCCAACGATGCCGAAGCTTTGCCCGCGACGCTCACCGATGCGCCGGATCCGGGCCTCGTCATGGAAATCCAGCGTGGCCTTTCCAACATTGCCTATACTGATGTCAGCATCGACGGGGTTGCCGGCGATCAGACGCGTGCCGCGATCCGTCGTTTCCAGCGTCATTACCGCCTGCCGGAAAACGGCGAGCCGAGTGCTGCCGTTCTGAAAAAGCTTAAGGATATCGGTGCTCTCTGACGGGGTTTTCCCAGCAGGGTAGGGCCTTTGATCGCGTTTTGGTTGTGCTTCTTTCGTCGATGCACATGTTTGCGAATCTTTAACCCGCGCCGCCGATACTGCTTGCGGGTTGGAGGACTCGCCGCATGAACGTCGTGGAAAGATTGCTGCCGGAGGAGGAATACTCCCCGACCGGCTCCCCGCTTGTCGATGCCGAGACGCTGCGCGGCATTATCGGAAAACTGGCCCACGAGGCCTCGACGCTTGGCGTCGATCTGGTCGATATCGCCGGCGCTATTCAGGACGTCGCGACGATGTCGAAGCGCCATACCAGCACCTTCAACACGGTCACCGGCACGGCGCTAGCCATTGCCGAAACCAACAAGGATGTCGCCCGATCGCTGCGTTCGACAGATGAGACGGCGGCCGGTGCCCGCCAGATGCTTGGCGAGTCTGCGAGCCGCCTTGCCGGCGCCGTAGACAAGATCGACCGCATGGTTGCGGCGTCGGGGGAGATTTCCAGCGAAATCGGCGCCTTCGCCGTGTCGCTTTCCAATGTCGATAAGGTTGCCGAGGAAATCGGCTCGATTGCCCGCCAGACCAATCTTCTGGCGCTGAATGCGGCAATCGAAGCGGCCCGCGCCGGTGAGGCCGGCAAGGGGTTTGCCGTTGTCGCTGCCGAAATACGGGCGTTGTCGCTGCAGACCTCGCAGGCAACAGGCTCCATTCAGGCGATCCTCAACGAGATCCGCAACAAGATCACCAAGCTTTCCGAGGCGGGCAGGGGGGCCAGCGAAAGCGCGCTCGGCGTGCGCGATACTTCGCAAGCGATGAACCAGTCCTTCGGTGCGATGGAAGAGGTCATCACCCGCATTCTCGATGGGTCCTCTGTGATGGCGAAAACCACTGAGACGGTCGAGCGGCAATGTGCCGATTTCGTTCGCACGCTCGGCGGGATGGCGGCGGAGGTCCAGCATTCCGACGCGGCGCTGCAGAATGCCGCGGTTCGCGTCGAAAAGGTGGTCAATCTTTCCGAGACCCTGATCCAGCTCACCGCCAGTGCTGGCATAGAGACGGAAGACAGCCATTGGATCGATACGGCTTGCGAAGTAGCCGCGGCGATTTCCAGGGCCTTCCAGCAGGGCGTCGATAGCGGGCGCATCGGCATCGCCGCACTGTTCGACCAGAACTACCGGCCGATGGTTGGCACCGATCCGGTGCAGATGCTCGCCGCCTTCACGGATTTCACCGATCAGGTTCTGCCTCCGATCCTTGAGCCGGTGCTTACGCTCTCCGACCGCATCGGCTTCTGCGCAGCGGTGGACACCAATGGCTACCTGCCGACCCATAACCGGAAATTCTCTCAGCCGCAGCGCCCCGGCGATCCCGTGTGGAACACCGCCAACTGCCGCAACCGCCGTATCTTCAATGATCGCGTCGGCCTTGCCGCTGGCCGTTCGACGGCACCCTTCCTCGTGCAGACCTACCGCCGCGACATGGGCGGCGGCAATTTCGTGGTGATGAAGGACATCTCTGCCCCGATCACCGTCTCCGGCCGCCACTGGGGCGGTCTGAGGTTGGCGATCCGGGTCTAGCCGCGCTTTCGCGAGCCCCTTGAGCTGGAAAGGAGACGGCCGCTGCTTCAGGCCCCTGCCATCGCGGCCCCACGCCTCCACGAGACGATCTTCGGTGTGAACACCTGAACGATCTCGCCGTTCTGGTTGATCGTCTCGCTGCGGAAGGTGACGAGGCCGCGTTCTGGTTTCGAGCGCGACGGAGCGATGGTGACGATCTCGCTTTCCACATGGATTCGGTCGCCCGGCCATGTGGCGCGGGGCCAGGAGATTTCCCCGCCCGCGCCGATCAGCCCGCCGGCCAGCGGCAGGCTCTGCACCAACAGCCGCATGGTGGTCGCGGCCGTGTGCCAGCCGCTGGCCGCGAGCCTGCCGAACAGGCTGCCGCGCGCCAGTTCCTCGTCGAGATGGAAGAACTGCGGATCGTAGCGCCCGGCAAATTCCCGGATTTCGTCGACTTCCATCACATGGGAAGGGCTGGTGAAGCGCTGCCCGACGGTCAGGTCATCGAGATAGAGCTTCACCGCCTGTGCGTCTTCGGTCATGTCGCGTATCCCTCAACCGGCGAGCGTCGAGTCCGGCGAGCGCTTGGCGTACTCGTCGAGAACGATCTGGCGGATTGCGGTCTTCAGCAGCTTTCCGGTTGCGGTATGCGGCAGTTCCTCGACGATGATGACGTCGTCGGGAATGCTCCACTTGGAGATCTTGCCGGTATAGACATCGAGCATGTCGTGGCGGGTAAACGTCTGACCGGGCTTGACCACCACCACCAGAACGGGGCGCTCGCCCCAGCGGGCGTCGGGAGCGCCGACCACCGCCGCTTCCTTGATCGCGGGATGGGCTTGCGCGATGTTTTCCAGTTCGATCGAGCTGATCCATTCGCCGCCGGATTTCACTACGTCCTTGGTGCGGTCGACGATCTGCACGAATCCGTCCTCGTCCATGGTGACGACGTCACCCGTGTCGAACCAGCCTTCGACGGCATGCGCCGGGCTCTTCTCGGTGTTGTAGTAACCGGCCGCGACCCAGGGGCCGCGCACCATCATGGCGCCGAAGGCCTTGCCGTCACGGGCCACCGGCTTGCCGTCGCTGCCGTCGATGCGGAATTCCATGCCGAACAGCGGGCGGCCCTGCTTGCATTCGAGCATGAGTTTCTGTTCCGCCGAAAGAGCCTCGTGCTTCGGAAGAAGCGTCGCCGCAAGCCCGATCGGGCTGGTTTCCGTCATGCCCCAGGCATGGCGAACCGTTACGCCCATATTATGGAAGCGGCTGATCATGATCGGAGGCGTGGCCGAGCCGCCGATAGCGACCCGCTTCAGGCTTGTGAATTTCTGGCCATGGGCATCCATCCAGTCGAGCAGGCCGAGCCAGACCGTCGGCACGCCGGCGGTTACCGTCACGCCTTCGCTCTCGAACAGCGAATGCAGGCTGGCGCCGTCGAGGTTAGGGCCTGGCATGACGAGCTTTGCCCCGACCATCGGTGCCGCAAAGGGCAGGCCCCAGGCATTGACATGGAACATCGGTACGACTGGCACCACCGCGTCATTGGCTGAAAGGCTGAGCACGTCCATGAAGCTGATCGCCATGGCATGCAGCACGCTGGAGCGGTGGCTGTAGAGCACGCCCTTCGGGTCGCCCGTGGTGCCCGAGGTGTAGCACAGGCCGGAGGCGGTGTTTTCGTCGAACACCGGCCACTCGAATTCGTCGGATTCTCCTGCAATCAGCGTCTCGTAGCAGACGAGGTTGGGCAGCACGTCCGATTTCGGCATATGCGACTCGTCGGTCAGGATGACGACGGCCTTCAGCGGCGCCAGCCGGTCGGCCAGCGCTTCGAGGATCGGCAGGAAGGTGAGGTCGGAGAAGAGCACGCTGTCGCCAGCATGTTCGATGATGTAGCCGATCTGCTCGCGGAAGAGGCGCGGGTTGATCGTGTGGCACACGAAGCCTGAGCCTGATACGCCGTAGTAAAGCTCCATGTGGCGGTAGCCGTTCCAGGCGAGCGTGCCCACCCGGTCGCCATGCTCGAGGCCGAGCTTTTTGAGGGCGTTGGCGAGCTTCCGGCTGCGCTTCGCAAGATCGCCATAGGTGTAGCGGTGGATGGGGCCCTCGACGGTTTTCGACACGACTTCCGTGCCGCCGTGATAGGTCTCTGCGTGACGCAGGATCGATGACACGAGCAGCGGTGCATTCATCATCATGCCAAGCATGGTCTTCTCCTCCCGGGACAGAGTAATTCCAGCAAAAGCGTGAAGCGGTTTTGCGTTAGGAATTACATGAAAACAAAGAGATGGAGCATTTCCGGCGACTCCGTTCTCGCCGGAAATGCTCTGGACTTCAATCAGAACAGGTCGGCGTCGAGCGCCATGATATCGGCAGCGCCGGCGCGGATGGCCGCGTCGAGGCTGATGGTCTGCGGCAGCAGGCGTGCCGCAAAGAAGCGGGCAAGCGCAAGCTTGCGCTGCTTCAGCGGCGTTGTTGCATCGGCCGAGGCTTTTTCGGCCATGCGCACCCAGAGCCAGCCGAAGCTTACCAGCGCGAAGAAGCGCAGGTAGTCGGTGGCGCTCGCTCCAGCCTCAACCGGATCAGTACCCTTGGCCAGCAAGTCTTCCGTCAGTTTTTCGAGCCGGGAAAGGGCCTCGATAACGGCGGCCTTCACCGTCTCCAGTTCGGCCGAACCCTTCGTGCTCGAAAGGTCACCACGTACCAGCGCGAAGAAACCGCGCGCCACCGCGCCGTTTTCCATCGGCAGCTTACGGCCGACCAGGTCCATGGCCTGAACGCCGTTGGTGCCCTCGTAGATCTGGGCGATGCGGGCATCGCGCACATACTGTTCCATGCCCCATTCGCGGATATAGCCGTGGCCGCCGAACACCTGCTGCGACTGGACGGCGATCTCGAAGCCGAAATCAGTGAAGGCGGCCTTCACCACCGGCGTCAGCAGCGCGACGAGACCGTCGGCCTTGCGGCGGGCTTCCGCATCCGGGTGGCGGGCGGCGATATCCATCTGCAGAGCGGTCCAGATGGCCAGCGCGCGGCCGGCCTCGGTCAGCGAACGGCCGGTCAAGAGCATCTTGCGCACGTCGGCATGCTCGATGATCGGCACGGGTCCACGCGCGCCGTCGGCGGAGCGGCCCTGCAGGCGTTCGCGGGCGTAGGCGACGGCCTTCTGGTTGGCGGCCTCGCCGATGCCGAGCCCCTGAATGCCGACGAACAGGCGTTCCGCGTTCATCATCGTGAACATGGCGTTGAGGCCGCGGCCGGGCTCTCCGACCAGCCAGCCGATGGCGCCGTCATAGTTCATCACGCAGGTCGGCTGGGCGTGGATGCCCATCTTGTGCTCCAGCGAACCGACCGACATGCGGTTGCGCTCACCGAGCGAACCGTCTTCGTTGACGAGGAACTTGGGCGATAGGAACAGGCTGATACCCTTCACGCCCTTCGGCGCGTCGGGCAGGCGGGCCAGCACCAGATGCACGATATTGCCACCGAAATCCTGGTCGCCGGAGGAGATGAAGATCTTGGTGCCCTTGATGGCGTAGGAACCATCACCCACCGGCTCGGCGCGGGTGGTCAGCAGGCCGAGATCGGTGCCGGCGGAGGATTCGGTGAGCGCCATCGCGCCCGTCCATTCGCCGGAGATCATCTTCGGCAGATATTTTTGCTTCAGCTCGTCGTTCGCATGGTGGGCGATTGCTTCGACCGCGCCGCGCGTCAGCCCCGGAAACAGGCCGAAGGAGAGGTTGGCGGAAGACAGCATCTCGTCCAGCAGGATCTGCAGCACACGCGGCAGGCCCTGTCCGCCAAATTCCGGATCGCCCGACAGCCCGCCCCAGCCGGCCTCGACGAACGCCTTGTAAGCGTCGGCGACGCCCTTCGGCGTCGTCACCAGTCCGTTTTCCAGCTTGCAGCCTTCCTCGTCGCCGGGGCGGTTGAGCGGTTCGAGGATCTCGGCGCAGAACTTGCCGCCTTCCTCCATGACGCTTGCTGCGAGTTCGGTATTGACCTCTTCAAAGCCGGGAAGGGCGGCCATCTGCGCGTCGAAGTCGAAGACCTCGCCGAGCAGGAAGGAGATGTCGTCGACGGGAGGGATATAGCCAGCCATGGGAGTTTCCTTGCCTCTTCTTGTTCAGTTGCGCAGCGGCTTGCCGGTCGCCAGCATGTGCTTGACGCGGTCCACGGTTGCGGGTGTTGCGAGCAGGTCGACGAAGGCCTCGCGCTCCAGCGCGAGCACATCGTCTTCGGTGAGCGGTTTCAGCGGATCGGCGGACGGACCGCCGGTCAGAACGTTGGCGAGCGCACGCCCGACCACTCCGTCATGCGCGGTGGCGCGCCCAGCGAGCGCTTCGCCTTCGATGATGTTGTGGATCGCGGAAGCCCCTGATGGCCCGGCCATGGCGATGACAGGCGGTTCCGGCGCGACATAGCCTTCGGCGAGCGAAAGCGCCTTTGCCTTGGCGTCGGCGATCAGCCGGCTGCGGTTCATGGTGATGCCGTCGGTAGCCTTCAGGAAGCCGAGGTTGCGGGCATCGAAGGCGCTGGCCGAAACCCTGGCAGGCGCGATCAGGTTGAAGGCGGCAATCGCAGGCGCGACCGGCCCGCGCAGCGCGGCGGTCGATGCCGAGAAGCGCAGCATCATTTCCTTGCAGCCGCCCCAGCCCGGTACGACGCCGATGCGGGTTTCGACGAGGCCGATGGAAAGCTCCGCATGGGCCTGGATCGCGTCGCAATGCAGAAGGATCTCGCAGCCACCGCCGAGCGCCAGCCCGGCTGCCGCACCAACCACCGGGAAGGGGGCATATTTCACCGCCTTGAAGGTGCGGTGGCCATGGTCGATGAAGGCGCCCAACGCCTCGCGGCCGCCCTTTTCCACCGTGTCGAGGAAGACGCGCAGGTCGGCGCCCGCGCTGAACACGGCGGCATCGCTGCCGATCACCAGTGCCTTGAAATCCTTCGCCGTGCGTTCGACAGCCTTGTTGATGGCGTCGAGCAAAGCCGGATTGTAGGTGTTCATCTTGGTGCGGAATTCGAGGCAGGCGACGCCGTCGCCAAGATCCCAGAGGCTTGCCGCGCCCCAGTCCTCGACCGGCTTGCCGGCGAGCTTGAGGTCGGAAATGAGCAGCACACCGTCACCCTTGACGACGGGCTCGACCGTGCCGTCTGGCAGGAGGTTGGCGCGCTTGCCGTTCACGACCGAATAGAAGCCGCCCTTTTCGGCAGCAAGCGAGAGGTAGGTGGGGACAGTAACGCCGCGCGCTTCGAGCCGCGCCTTCAGCCAGCCGGCGCCGAGCCGGTCGATCAGCTCGAACGGACCCTGCTTCCAGCCGTAGCCGGTGCGCATGGCCTCATCCACGGCATCCGGCGTGTCGGCGATGTCCGGCACCAGCGACGCGGCATAGGCGAGCGACTTTTCCATGACGATCGCGGCATAGCGGCCGCCGAGGCCGGCATGCTCCATCAGCGCGCGCGGATCGCCGCCCGAGGCATCGAGGCTTTCGGAGGACACCGCCTTCTGCGGCCGGTAGTCGCCGGTTTTCAGATCGGTTACGTCGCGCGACTTGCGGTCGGGCGAAAGGCGCACGAAGCCTGCGCCGCTTTTGCGGCCGAGACGGTTTTCCGCGATCATGCGGGCGATCAGCGCCGGTTCGGCGTCGTAATCCTTCACCGCATCGCCTTCCGGCGTCGCGTTCTGCAGGCTGCGCAGGATGGTCGGCATCAGGTCGATGCCGACGAGATCCAGCAGGCCGAAGATGCCGGTGGAGGGAATACCGAAGGGCTTGCCGATGATGGCGTCGGCCTCCTCGACATCGAGGCCGAGTTCGATGGCCTCGTTCTGCGCCACGACCATCCAGTAATTGCCGATGCGGTTGCCGATGAAGCCGGGTGTGTCCTTGCAGACGACCACGCTCTTGCCGAGGCCGTGATCCGCGAAATCACGGATGGTCGCGGTCACTTCCGGCTTGGTTGCCTTGCCGGAAACGAGTTCCAGGAGCCGCATGATGCGCGGCGGATTGAAGAAATGCGTGATGAGGAAGTCGGAGGCGAAACCTTCCGGCAGTCCTTCGACCAGCGAATGCAGCGGAATGGTCGAAGTGTTGGAAGATACGATCGAACCCTTCTTCCTGATGCCGTCGATGGCGCGGTAGAGCGTCTGCTTGATTTCCAGCTTTTCCGCGACAGCCTCGACGATCCAGTCAGCATCGGCGATCAGCGCCAGGTCGTCCTTCGTCGAGCCGGTGGCGATGCGCGTTGCGAATGCCGGGTCCATGAAGCCGTTGGCCTTGAGCTGGCGGGCGACGCCGCCGTCGGCGAACTTCTTCTCCATGTCGAGCAGCACCACGTCGAGCCCTGCATTGGCGAGATGGGCGGCGATGCCCGAACCCATGACGCCCGCGCCGATGACGGCGGCTTTTTTGATCGTAGCCATGATCAAGCGGCCTCCAGAACCATGGCGATGCCCTGACCGCCGCCGATGCACTGGGTGGCGAGCGCATGGCGTCCGCCGTCGCGCTTCAGGAGCAGCGACGCCTTGCCGACGAGGCGGGCGCCGGTCGCACCCAGCGGATGGCCGAGCGCGATTGCGCCGCAGTCGCGATTGAGGCGGATGGGATCGATGTCGAGGTCGCGGCAGCAGGAAAGAACCTGCACGGCGAAGGCCTCGTTCATTTCGATCACGTCGAGATCGCCTGCTGAAATACCGGCGCGCTTCAGAGCCTTGCGGCTGGCTTCCACCGGGCCGATGCCCATGATTTCAGGCGCGCAGCCGGAAATGGCATATCCCGAGATGCGGGCGAGGGGCTTGAGGTTATGGCGCTTCACGAAGTCTTCCGAGCAGACCAGCGTTGCGGAAGCTCCGTCGGTGAGCGGCGACGAGTTGCCGGCCGTGACTGACCCGCCGGCCTTGAAGGCGGTCTTGAGGCCCGCGAGTTTTTCGGCGTCCGTCTCGCGCGGGCAGCCGTCCTGGGTGACATCGCCGATCGGCGCGATCTCGGCGGCCAGCCGGCCATCGGCGCGGGCGGCGAGCGCCTTCTTCTGGCTCTCCAGTGAATAGGCGTCCTGTTCCTCGCGCGAGATGCCGTAGCGGTCGGCGAGGTTTTCGGCGGTCAGTCCCATGTTGAGGAAGGCGATGCGCTGGGCGTCGCTCCATGCCGGGTTCGGCATGGGATTGAAGCCCATCATCGGCACCCGGCTCATGCTTTCCACGCCGCCTGCGACGAAGGCGTCGCCCGCGCCCATGGCGATGGCGCCAGCGGCCATCTGGATCGCCTGCATGGAGGAGCCGCACCAGCGGTTGACCGTGGAGCCGCCGACAGATTGAGGAAGTCCGGCGATCAGCGCCGCGCAGCGGGCGATGTTGAGGCCCTGTTCTCCCTCCGCGAAGGCGCAGCCGAGGTTCACGTCCTCGATTTCGGCCGGGTCGATGCCCGAGCGGCCGACCAGCGCCTTGATGACGCCGGCTACGAGATCATCGGGACGGACGCCGGCGAGCGCGCCGCGATAGGCGGGCGTAAACGGGCTGCGCAGAGTGTCGACGATATAGATTGCGGTCATGGTCTTCTTCTTCCTGTCTGGAGGCATTTCCGGCAAAACAGCTGAGCGGTTCGCGTCGGATAATGCTTGAGAACAAATCGGTGGAACGGACTTCACATGTTGGGATAGTTCGGGCCGCCGCCGCCTTCGGGCGGCACCCAGGTAATGTTCTGCGAGGGATCCTTGATGTCGCAGGTCTTGCAGTGCACGCAGTTCTGCGCGTTGATTACGAAACGGGGGCCGGTCTTCGCCTGCTCGTCGTCATAGACCACCTCGTAGACCCCGGCGGGACAGTAGAGCCGCGCCGGCTCGCCATAGAGCGGCAGGTTGCGCTCGACCGGGATGGAGGGATCGGCAAGCCTCAGATGAATCGGCTGGTCCTCGATATGGTTGGTGTTCGACAGGAAGACCGAGGACGGCTTGTCGAAGGTAAGTTTCCCGTCCGGCTTCGGGTACTGGATCGGCGTGACCTCCGAGAGCGGCTTCAGGCTCTGGAAATCGGCCTTCTGATGCTTCAGCGTGCCGAAGGGCGAAACGCCGAAAAGCGTCTGCAACCACATGTCGATGCCGCCGAGGCTGACGCCGATCACGGTGCCGAACCGCGACCATAGCGGCTTGACATTGCGGACCGGCTTCAGGTCCCGCCCGATGGCCGAACCGCGCCAGCCGGCCTCATAGGCTTCGAGCGTATCGTTGGCGCGGCCGCTCGCAAGCCCGTCGAACACGGCATCCGCCGCCTGCATGCCGGAATGGATGGCGTTGTGCGAACCCTTGATGCGCGGCACGTTCATGAAGCCAGCTGCGCAGCCGGCGAGCAGCCCGCCCGGGAAGGCAAGCTGCGGCACCGACTGGTAACCGCCTTCTGTCAGCGCGCGAGCGCCATAGGCGATGCGCTTGCCCCCCTCGAAGGTGTCGCGGATCAGGGGATGCGTCTTGAAACGCTGGAATTCGTCGAAGGGCGAGAGCGTCGGGTTCTTGTAATCGAGATGCAGCACGAAGCCGACGGTCACCAGATGATCGTCGAAATGATAGAGGAACGAGCCGCCGCCGGTGTTCATGTCGAGCGGCCAGCCGAACGAATGCTGCACCAGCCCTTCCCGGAACTTCTCCGGCTTCACCTGCCAGAGTTCCTTGATGCCGATGCCGAATTTCTGGATGGAGCGGCCCTCGGTCAGGTTGAAGCGGGCAAGGAGCTGCTTGCTCAGACTGCCGCGCGCACCTTCGGAAAACACGGTGTATTTCGCCCGAAGCTCCATGCCGGGGGTGAAATCGTCCTTCGGTTTTCCGTCGCGGCCAATCCCCATGTCGCCGGTGGCGATGCCGGCGACCGCGCCGTTGTCGTCATAGAGAACCTCGGTCGCCGCAAAGCCCGGATAGATCTCGACGCCGAGCGCTTCGGCCTGTGCCCCGAGATAGCGGGCAACATTGCCGAGCGAGCCGATGAAGTTGCCGTGATTGTTCATCAGCGGCGGCATCAGCGCATTGGGAAGCCGCAGCGAACGGGTGGAGGTCAGCACATGGAAGCGGTCGTCGGTGACTTCGGTGGTGAGCGGCCGGTCGGGATCTTCCCGCCAGTCGGGCAGCAGCGCATCGAGGCCGGAAGGATCGATCACCGCACCCGACAGAATATGCGCGCCGACTTCCGAACCCTTTTCCACGACGACAACGGAGATTTCCGCGCCGGTCTCCGCCGCGCGCTGCTTCAGGCGGATCGCCGCCGCAAGACCTGCCGGTCCAGCGCCCACGATTACCACATCGAAGTCCATGGCCTCCCTGACTGTCTCGCTCAACCTTTCCTCCTTCAGCTGACTGTGCTATATGTACCAAACGATTGTTACAGTTCGCAAGTGCAAAATTTTTATAACGTCTGTGAAGCCTGTGGAGAGCGGAAGGTGAGGGGATTTGGGAAAACGTACGCCCGGCAGGCCAAAGGGGGGACCCAGGCCCACAGTTCTGTCGTGTGCCGTGGATTCCGTTGTCGCCGGAAATGCTCTATGAGCGTTGGAAAGATTGCAGAGAGATGACAAAACGCCGGGAGAGGCAATGACGGTAGGGGACAGCCGTGAAATGACGAGTGCTGCAAAAAGCACGCTTGCAGGCGCATTGCAGGACAGCGGGCTGAGCGATCGCCACCGCGATATTCTCGATGCCGCCGCCGCCCTCTTTGCCGAGCGCGGCTATGCTGCGACCTCGGTGCGCGATATCGGCGAGCGGGTGGGGCTGCTCGGCGGCTCGCTCTATCACTACATCAAGTCGAAGGAAGCGCTGTTCGTCCGCATCCACGACATCGCCCTGCAGGTGGCGGAGGACCGCATCCGCGCGGCCATCGCGCCGCTGTCCGATCCGTGGGCGCGGCTGGAGGCGGCCTGCGTCACCATGATGGAAATTCAGCTCGATCCCAATTCACTGACCATGCCGCTGATGAACGATTTCGCCTCGGCCCCGGCGGAAATCCGCGAACGGCTGGTCGAAAAACGCGATGCCTTCGAACAGGTATTCCGCGACCTGATCGCCGCTTTGCCGCTCGATCCGGCGCTCGATCGTGGCGTCTATCGCCTGCTGCTGCTGACCCTGCTCAACAACGTCTCCGGCTGGTATCGCCCCGGCCGCATGACCCCCGACGAACTCGGCCGCCAGATCCTCCGCATCTTCCGGCACGAGGCGGATAGGGGATAGGGGCGGGGAAGCGACCGTGCTTGTTGACGGTTGTCTTGTCGAAGATTGTCGCGTCCTTCTCCGTCATGCCGGACTTGATCCGGCATCCAGCAGCGCGATGTCTATCGCGCATAAGACTTTTCTTGCGATCAAGGACTTGCTCGCGCTGGATCCCGGCTCAAGGCCGGGATGACGACAGAGGGTGTGGCATCTCGCGGTCGCAAGATACAACTGGCTTCGCGACGTTCCTGAGCGGGCTGGTCAGCCTTTCCGCCGCATCCCTCAACACGCCCGACCACAACCGTCAGCCGCGCCGCACGGCCTCGATGGCGGCGACGTCGATCTTCTTCATCGTCATCATGGCCGCGAAGGCCCGCTTCGCCTCTTCGCCGCCGGCGGCCATCGCCTCCAGCAATGTGCGCGGGGTGATCTGCCATGAGATGCCCCATTTGTCCTTGCACCAGCCGCATTCGCTTTCCTGCCCGCCATTGCCGACGATGGCGTTCCAGTAGCGGTCGGTTTCCGCCTGATCTTCCGTAGCGATCTGGAAGGAAAAGGCTTCGTTGTGCTTGAACACGGGCCCGCCGTTGAGGCCGACGCAGGGAATGCCCGCAACGGTGAATTCCACCAGCAGCACGTCACCTTCCTTGCCCGAGGGATAGTCGCCCGGCGCGCGATAGATCCTGCCGACGACGCTGTTCGGAAAAGTCATCGCGTAAAAGCGGGCTGCGGCTTCTGCCTCCTTGTCGTACCAGACACAGATCGTGTTCTTGGCAATCGTCATGGCTTGTCCTCCCTGTTTTCTCTTCTGCAAAGCCCCTGCCGACCGAGGTGTGCGTTGAAGCGGAGCGATCCCGAGCGGGATCAGCGTTCGTGACGCGTCGTCGGCGTCGGCCTGAGGTGATGGGTCGGTTCCTTCATGTCATGGCGCTTGGCACCGCCGGTGACCCTGGACGCTTCACGTCGCTGGTCCGCTCGCCGGATTGCCCGGATGCTGGTCGCCTCGTCGATGAGATCGGTCAGTTCCTGCTCTGAAAGACCCGAAAGCTCAAAGGTTCTGCCCATGATGCACTCCGTCTGCTGTTTCGATGTCAGGGGGTAACGCCGCAACCGCAAAAACGTGCCGTGAAAATATCATTTCAGGCGAACCGCGCTCTAGCGCGTGAAGTGGGCGCCGCCGCTCGGCGTTGCGATTCCGCAGACGAGGCCCGATTCGATGTTGAGCCCGCAGGCTTCCACCATGCGCCGCGATGTGGTGTTGGTTGCGGAAACGAGTTCATAAACATGGGTGGCGCCGAGATCGCGAAACACGCCTCTCACCATGCGGGCATTGACATGCTTGCCGAGACCCTTGCCCCGTTCGCTCTCCGCCACGGCGACGAGACCACCCCAGGCATAGCGATGAAATGGGCTATGGGCATTGTGCGGCAGATAGCCATGGGCGGTGGCCACGATATCGCCGTCCCCTTTGTCCCCTCTTTTGCCAATCACGACGGTCAGCGCCGGGCCTGCGGCGCCAGTCAGAAGGGACCCGGAAAAGGGAACGACGCCGGCACCCGCCATCAACGACTGGATACGCACGGTATCGGCACCTTCCGGATCGTCTGGTCCTGCAAGGTCGTCCAGGCCCTCCGGCAGCCCTCGGGCAAGGATCGCCTCTGAGGCGGCAAGCGCGGCTTCGCGCGTTCCGAGAAAGACATCCCAGGTGTCGAGGCGGTAGTCTCTCTCGGCGAGCCGGGCTTTGAGATCATCCACCGTTTCGGCGGGAATGAGACGGAAGCCGCAGACGCCGTCACGGGCAAGGAAAGCATCGATCTGCGGCCATCCGAGAAGATCGGGATCGTCGCAGCTCATCATTCGTCCCGCCTGGCACGCGCCGGGCGTGGCACTGATGAAGGCAGCATTTTCCTCCGCTCTTGCCTGCAGGCGCTGTTGTGTCTCGGTGCCGAAATAACCCGCCAAGAAAGCCTCCCCTTGAAAGACGTGCAATGTATCAGGGAAACGCCGAACGCCGGCTCCGCCGGCGGGTAAAAACTAGCACGAGCGGCAAGGGTGAACCATCGCCCGGAGGTATTAGCCAAGGGGCTTATGCGGGCGGTGTGTTCCCATCTGCCCGAACGCTTCAGGCTCGATGCCGGCGAAGCGTTACGGAACCCAACCGGGCAACGCTGCCGCCTGCCTGATCCAGTCCGAAAGCTGCGTCTCGTCGATTGCCTCGTGTTCATGGATATGGACGTAGCGGGCGTCCTCGTCCTTCGAGGCAACAGGCGGAACCGGCTGGAGGGCCGAACCCCGGAAGAATGTCACCTTGATGTAGCGTGTGAAGCAGTGGAAGCTGAGAAACCAGCCTTGCCCCTCCACGCCATAGAACGGCGAATTCCATTTCACTGCCTTGCGCACCTCGGGCACGGTCTGGACGATGAGCGCGTCGAGTTTTCGTCCGGCCTCGCTCTTCCAACCGGGCATCGCCGCGATGTAAGCCTGAACAGTTATATCGCCGTCGCCCTTGGCAATCTGGGGATTGCCGCCGGAGAGCAGGACAGGTGCCGAAGCTTTGTCGCCTTTCGGCTGGGTCGCATTGGTTTTTGCTGTCCGTTTTCCGGCGGGTTTCGAGATGTTTAGCGCAACGGCTGCGCGGATGAGTGCCTTCAGCGCTTCCCCGTCGACGGTCTCGCCTTCATGAATGTCGATGGCGCGGCGGGTATTGCCCTCAAGGCTCGAATTGAACAGGCGCGCCGGGTCTTCCAGCGAAGCGCCCTTGGCGAAGGTGAGCTTCACAATGCTCTTGTAGGTCTCGCCCGTGCAGATGATCCCGCCATGGGACCACACGGGAATGCCGCGCCATTTCCATTCCTCGACGACCTCCGGATCGGCCTGCCGGACCAGCGCCCTGACATGCGCGAGCGTTTCTCCCCGCCAGTCGCCGAGTTCGGCGATCCGGCCATCGATCAGCCGGGAAGGCGAGTTGCCTTCCGTTGTTTCATCAGGGCTTTTCCTCTTTTCCTGCATGGCCGCGCGCCTCCATCGCCACATTCTCCCGGCGCGATCATAGCGCAGTCGCTCGCTCCGCGCGCGTCGATCATGCCGGGCAAACGCAAACACCGGCCGTGGTTTCCCGCGAGCCGGTGTCAGGTTCAGCCGTGATCGGATGTGTCTTGCGTCTCAGTTGACGAGGCGCACCGCAGTGGAGGCGCCGCTGGTCGGACCTTTGCCGTCGTAAGGCTCGATCTTCCAGTTCGCGGTGTTCATGATGATCGTGTTGACCACCAGCGAGATCTTGTTGGTCTGGTTGGTGGTCGAGTTGTAGGTCACGTCGCGGTTCGGCAGGTGGATGATGCCGGTCAGGGTTTCGCCCTTCGAACCGTTGAAGATGTACTGCTGCTTGTTGGCATTGTTGGAGGCATCCGAGGTTTTCTCGAACATCAGGATGCCGGCATAGGTGCCGCTGGTGGGAGCCGACGCGGTAAACGTCAGGCCGCCGTTTGCGCGGATCTCGCTGTTGACGTCCGGGAAGTAGAAGGTCACACCTTCGGCCTTCACGGTTGCGCCGGAGTTGATGATCATCCGGCCCTTGATGATGTGCAGGCCCGGCTTGAAAGTGATGGTCGGGCTGCCGTTGAAGGTCGTCGCGCAGTGGACGCCCGGATTGAGCGAGATCGTCTGGCCGTCCATCGTGCCCTGGGTGGTGCAGGTGGAGGAAACCGTCGGCTCCGGCAGCTTGCCCGCATAGGGATCATCGGCGGCGTTGCAGCCGACCTTGAGGTTGGTCAGCGTTCCGCCGTTCTTGATGTAGTTCGTACCCTTCACGCAGAATTGCGCGGTGTCGATGGTCGAACCGCTGTTCATGATGAAGGCCGGCGACGACGTCGAATGGACGTTCACCTTGCAGGCCTCGGACTTCACATTGGCACCGGAGTTGATCAACACCGCCTGGCTGGTGTTGCCGAGCGCATAGATGCAGCCGTCGCCGGTGCCGGAACCTTCCGAGGCGATGGCAGTCGAGGTGATGGTGATCGGCAGCGAACTGATGCCGATGATGCCGAGGAATGAGGTCTTTACCGGCACCTTGTAGGTGCCCGAAAGGCTGCCATCGGAATTGCTGGCAAGTGTCAATGAGCGCTGGGAAATCGCGTCTTCGTCGATTTGGCCCTCGCTGTCGAGATTGCTCATGAAGGAGGATGCGAGCGCCATGCGCTTCTCCTCTCCTTTTTCCTGCACCGCTGCCAGCACTGCGCCGTCCAGCTTGCCTTGCAGGCGTGTCTTTTCGGCCATGGCGGCCGCGACGTCGACGGCGCCGCCCGCAGCCACCAGAATGACGGGTGCAAGCAAAGCCGTGATCATGCCGAAGTTGCCCAGCCGGTCTTGACACAGATTTTCGAGATGACGGGCGGCAACAACTGCCGTTTTCCTGTTGAACATCGTTTGGCTCGCAAGTTTAGCTACTGAAACGCGATGGGTGATAACGGCGAGCCTTGAAGTTCCGCTGAAGGCAATTGCTAAAATCCTATCTTTTCTCTCGATTGCCGATGTCATCTGAGTTAGTGCAGGTTTTGCCGTATCATGCGTCATGTTTGCCGCGCGTCGCAGACGCCGCTCGCGCATTCGCCAGACACCGATTTCCGGGACTTTCCGTCATGCGCCTTCGCTCCGATATCTTCGTTTCAGCACTACTGCGCCGCGTTTTTTCCGCCGGGGGTTTCGCCGCCGTGGTCTCTAAAGGCGTGGAGGAGGCAGGCGCCATCTTTGTCCGTCAACGCTTCCGTGACGGGCTGGAAACGCTTTACGGGCCTGCCCCGCAGGCGCTCGTCTCGCAGGAGGATCGCGACAGCCGCCTTTTCGAGATCAGGCTGGAAAAGGCGGCGCCCGACGCAGTCGACGAGATGCTGGCGCGCGAGTGCCGCTGGGATCCGGATTGCTGGGTGGTGGAACTGGAAACCGACGAGATCGGCGATCTCCTGCCGATGGCGGATGCCGGCGGAACGGCCTGAGGGGCCGGCTTCCCGAACTTCGCTTTAACGCTGGCGCGCCTTCAGCACCTGCCGGCTGTGTTCGTCGATGGTCTTGAGGATCGACGAGACGGGCTTGATCGCCTGAGGCTGTGCAGATGTTGCACCGTTCTTGCCCTCGTCGCGCGGATGGCCCGGATGGAAAGTGTAGCTGTCGGCTCGGCGCCATGTATCGACCCGCTCCTCGCATTCGATCGGATCGAGGCTTTCGATCAGCCGAACGGCCCGCGACAGGCCACCCTCATCGCGGGCGAGATGCGGATAGAGGCTCTTCAGCACGAAGGCGATCTCGTCCTGCGCCATGGCGACGCCGACAAGCGTGGTCGCAAGCTGGCGGCCGGAAATGTCGAGCAGGATACGCTCGGCCAGCCAGTGGCTGGATGACAGGGTATCGGCAAGCGTCGAGGCAAAAAGGCTCGCCTCGCGATTGCGGGCAAAGCGCACCAGAAGCGCCTCCTGCAGGGAAGTAACGGTTCTCAGGCCCAGGCGGTCGGCAGGCGGCCGGTTCACATGGGCGGCGAGCCGTTTGATCTCCCCTCGCAGCTTTTCCTCACGTTCCATCCGGGAAGCTTCGTCCGGGGAAACGGTCTCTGTCATCGGCTCGGCCGGGAGTTTCGCGGCGGCGGCCTCCTTCATATCTGCGGGCTTTTCGAAAGGCGCCGGCGCCATGGCGCGCGCTGCCATGGCAGGCCGCTCCACAGGCATCCGGCCCTTCGGCGTGTCGAGATGGCGCATCCCGACCAGCGCGTCGATTACCGTTGGCGAGAGCGCTTCCCGCTTGACGATGGCGCGGGCATGTGCCGCCCCTTGCGTGCGGGCGACCATGATCAGGATATCGTCGGAAAGGCAGGGCGAAGACGCCAGAAACGGTGCGGCGATGCCTATCGGCTGGGAGGCGATGAAGAGTGCTACCGCCGTCGGAACCGTGGGACATTGGGAAAGGGCGGCGACTGCCTGCCGTTTCGCTTCCTCGCTGGACGCATGGAAAAGCGGGGTGAACAGTTCTGCAAACTGCCTGAGCTCGGACTTGGTAGGGAAGGCGATCTCCTCGAAACTGGTGACGGTGGCCATCAGCACTACGTCCTTCTTCCTTACGCCCACCGGATTTTCCAGCTCACGAAAACGACTGCTCACGACACGACCCAATCTAACGCAATACCCGTGTTTCAGATTAGAACGAATTTGTTAGCAAGCTGTTAACTAAGGTGTGGCCAAATCAGGGCATGCAGGTGCATATGTATGATTCGTGTATCTCTAATTTAGTGCAGTTGACGTGCCCCTCGCGGTGGGCAGCTTCCACCTCCGTCGGGCCGTGCTGAGAAAGGCACGATTGGCTCCGGCCCATGGGCCGCATGGCGTTGCCGTCGCCGGAGATGTGCTGGCCCTTCAGGACAAGGGCAGGGTGAGATCGCACTCCTCATCCGTCTCGATCTGGAAAACGGAGACGAGAATGGCGGAAATTATCAGGATCAAGGACCGGTTGTCTTTGTCGGACAGGCGCGTGCGGCGGGATGGAATGGCGGCCGAAGTGCTGTTGTTCACCGGTATCAGATACGAACGTTACGAACAGCCAAGGAAGAAGGGCAAGAGCCTTCCGGCCTTGCCCCGCCCTGCGGACGGCGGCATGGACCAGAGGCCCTGAGGCCTGTTGCCTCAACGTTCAGGATGGTATTCGGCGCGAACCCGCCGAAACCGGAACGGTTTCTTGCGGCCCGGAAAACCCGGTTTTAAAGTCCTTCGACCGGCGCGCAGACGGCGTCTTCCAGGAAGGATGCGGCCTGTTCCTCAAGGCTTGATTGCGGAGCCATGGCTCTGAGCACCGCATAGCCGGTATTGCTCTTCGCCTCGACGATGATCGATTCCGTCAGCGCCGCGACCGGCGTCTTGCGGATGCGCGCCATCTGCACCGGGTTGGCCACGAGAACATCAAGGTTGCCGGAAACCGAGGTGCGGTCGTTCATGCTGAAGATTTCGTTGGAATTGGCGTCATAGAGCGCCAGCGACCAGAAGGCCGGCCCGCGCGGCGCCAGCAGCCGGAGCGGCCGCCGCTCCACATCGAAGTGACAGACGGCCACCTTGAGATAGGGATCGCCATTGGCAAGGCCCGCCGTATCCGGCTTGTCGGCCAGCGCATAGAAACGGTTCGAATTGCCCTCCGCCTTCACCCGTGTATAGGCGTCGCGGCCGGTATAATGCGGCAGCGAGAGAATGATGATGATGTGCAGAACCACGGCACCCACGAGGCCGGTTGCAACGGCATAGAGAAGCTTATTCATTGCCGCACCCGATCGTCTCGACCCTGGGCATTTCAAGCCCGATCAGCCCCGAACTGCCGGCAGCCGGCGTGTCGAGCAGCGTCAGCACCAGCGAGAAACGCCCGGCATCGGGCAGAGCCAACCAGTTGCCCGGCTGCGCCGTCGGCGATATCGCGATCTCGAAGCTGCCGTCCGGTTTGCGCAGGATGCTCTGCGAATTGTGCGAGCCCGGAAGCTCGGCGCGGGTTACCAGCGGACGTCCGGCGGCATCAGCCGCATAAAGCGTCCAGAAACGGGCAACCGGCGTGCGCCCGACGATCCTGTAGCTGCAGGTGCCGATGAGCTGGTGGCCGTTCTCGTCATGGGAGGCTGTAAACGTCAGGCCTTCCGCCGTGCCATAGAGCAGCCGCCCGGCCTTCGCCCTGTGGGATTTCGCGTAAGGGTCGGCGGCATCCGTCTGCGCCTGCGGGAAAGCGCTCCACACACCAAGCCGGATCGCGCCGAACCCGACGGAAGCATTGAGCACCGAAAGCGCCGACAGGATGCCGCCGCCGAAGGCGATGACGAGCGTAACGGCGATGAGCAGTGGAACACGGAACACGGCTGGCTCTGGACCCTCTTGAGATGCAACGCGGCCCGCCCCGCGCCGGTTTCAGCGGTATCACTGATTCTGGGGAAGGGGAAGGCGAGGGGATGGTGACGGAACTCACCGATTCATGCGTTATCCAAGCTTAGAATGTCCGCTTGCGACTTCGTCGCTAGTACTCCATTCTGAATAGCAACTAATATAACCTTCTCCTATGGTTGCTTGAAAATGGAGGCAGTCATGAAGCGATTGTTGGGAATGTCGGCAGCACTTTGTCTTTTTGCCAACGTCGTTTCGGCGGCCGATACAATTTTGTGGAAAGAGGTTGGCGGATGGGGAGTGTACATGGACCCATCCCTAGGTAATGGCTGCTTCGTATTGAACGTTTATGAAGACGGTACACTTCTGCGGCTCGGCTTCAATTTTACGGTGAAGCCAACGACCATTTATCTTGCGCTTGGTAATGACAAATGAAAGTCGCTGGAGGTTGGTAAGGATTATCCTATCCAGATTCAGTTTGATCGCAGCCCTGCCTGGGATGCAACCGCTAGCGCTATTGAGATGAACCAATCGAAATTTCTTGTCGTGTCTACAACCGACCCGAATTTTGCATCGGAATTCGCTAGCAAGCTGAGCATGCGTTCGACCTTTTCCGGTCGAGAAATAGCGCATCTGCGCTTGAATGGGTCGGCGAAAGCCATTTCTGAAATGCTGAACTGTCAACAAGCGGTCAATTCGACCAAAAAATCTGATCCCTTTGAGGCAGATCCCGGTGTGAAGAGTTCGAGTGATCCATTCGAACTTTAGGTAAAAAACCTAATTTTCTTGATGGCCTGAGAAACTTTGAGCTACGGTGTCTTCCGTTAATGGTCACCAAGTTGGACAAGTTTCTATTGTAGAGAATCAAAACGCCAAAAATTGATCCGCTTGTGTCTCCATGAAATTGTAGAAAGGCCTTTTGAGAATCGAACAAAAGATATATAAATAATCTAGATATAAATGTATTGTGATGGATTGGCAATGGAGTACAAAAATAAAAAAAGCGTTTTTGACTATCTGCAATCGATAGATAAGAAATTGGAGCTCATTGTAAAATTCATTGGGTATTTTAGTATATTTATTATAACGCCATCATTTTTCTTGTTTGCTAAGTTTGGATTGGATATAAAGGAATATTTTTATGGTCGCGAATTGAGCGAGGGTCAAAAAGAAGTAGTCGCTTTAATAAAAAGCAGGGGGTATGAGGCTAACGAGGAAGGCGCTTTGTTGGCCTTAAGGGAGAATTCTCCTTTGTTTGTTGATTACATACGTGCTGAAATTCTGCCGGAATCAGCGCTAGTTACTGCAGAACTTCTTGAGGTGTGGGCGTCCGGACACCAACTCAATGGTGATTCGGAGGTATTTAAGGGGTGGTTGCGTAAGGATCCTGCTGTTTTGAAGGATCTTCGTCCTGCGCTTGATGACGCTAATCAGTTCATCAATCGTATCTCGGTGGATGCGGTGTTCGGCAATGTTTCAGAAGTGTGTGTCGCGCTAGGAAAGAATGTCGATGAGGGCGCTTTCGGCTATGCGATCGGGCAAACTGCCGATTGTCAGTTGTCCTTTGTTGAGGGCACGATTGGCGTATATCTGTCAAATCTAATAAAAAATACAAGATACTGGAATGAGCTCGTTGGGATTGCTCAGCCTCCGGATGTTCCGACGGAGAATGTCGTCAAGATTGCCACGCTCGCCGACCTTGACGACAAGGCGAGTGAGAGGCAGTTGACGCCGATTACTCCCGATCTATTTGACGATGTGTACGATGGACGCATGTATCGCTTTAAGGTCGACGCTAGAGAATATGGAACGTTGGCTCAAATTGAATATGAAAATGCCTATCGGCTTGCTGTTGTCAATCAAGACGTCAAGCTTAAGAAGAAAGAGGTCTTTAAAATAAGGCTATTTAGGAATTTTTCCGATGAATGGTATTATAAGTATTGCCTCCAAGGAGATACGTGTATGATTGATTTTAACGGTATTTTCTTCGATAATAAAGTTTTCCTTACTAAGGTGAATGGAGTTGACGCTGGAGATGAAGAACTTTGGGCTTATGTAGAAAACGGCGATGATTGGAGTGATAGCAAATAATGGAAAGAAGTTATTGTATTGTATGATGATGTTTTTGTAAATGAAATGATATTAAGATTGAGTTGCGTTTATTATTTGAGATGTATTTTCAGGCGGCGAGGTGGATAGGATGCTGTGCTAGGGCCTGAGGTGATTTGGTGTTAATCTTCCTCGTTGTCGAAATGAGATAAGGCGCAAGCAGAGTTTTGCTCATGCAAGTGTGCCACAAGAAGCGTCTCCGATGACGGCCCCTCAGAGTTTTCCGCGATCCCTGTAACCTTCGCGAACAACCTCAACGGCATCCCCCTCAAGCCGCGTCGATCCGCTCGCCCTCGGCCGGCGGGCCGAAGCGCCAGGCGTTGCGGCCGTTGTCCTTGACGGCGTAGAGGCCGCGGTCGGCGGCGTCGAGGGTTTCGGAGAAGCGCGCTTCGTCGGCGATCGAGCCGTAGCCGATGCCGATGCTGATGGTGACGTGGCGGTTGCGGTCGCCGGTGTGGGCGTGTTCGATGCCAAGCGAGCGCACGGCGCGGCGCATGCGCTCGGCGAACATGCCGGCGCGGGCGGGGTCGGAAAGCGGCATCAGCGCCAGGAATTCCTCGCCGCCATGGCGTGACAGGTGGATCGAATCCGGCAGTTCCCGGCGCATGCACTCGGCAACGGCCCGAAGGCAGGCGTCACCGGCGTTGTGGCCGTAATTGTCGTTGAAGGCCTTGAAGTTGTCGATGTCGATCAGGAGCAGCGCCGAATGGGCGAGATCGTCGGTCCTGTACCAGCGGCGCAGCCGCGCCAGTTCGGCCTCGGCCCCGCGCCGGTTGGGAAGGGCGGTCAGGGGATCGGTTGCCGACAGACGTTCCAGCTCGCCGTTCTGGCGGGAAAGCTCGCGCTTCAGCGCCTCGTTCTCATGCGCCTGAAGGAACGCGATCTGCCGCTCCGCCTCCAGTTGATGGCTGGAGATCAGCGTCAGCGCCACCGTCGGTATGTAGAGGGCGAGATGATAGAGGAGGTAATCGAGCGTGACGCCCTCGAGGAACCAGATGAAGCCGTAGTTGATGAGAAAGCAGCAGAGCGTCGCATAAAGCGTGATTGTCAACGGTGCGCGGACCGCGATGGTGACGACCATCTGGAACACCGCCGCAGCATAATAGTAATGCAACGCCGACGGACTTTCGCTCGATACCAGCACAATGCACCAGACGATGTTTCCGGCGATGACGGCGGCAAGCGTCGCCGCCTCCTTGTATGCGATCGGCCGGCGGCCGCTCTGATAATGGCTGAGAGCCAGCGCCAGCGGCAGGATCACGCCGAAACGCAGGCCGAGGGACAGCCAGACGATGTCGCCGAGCAGCAACACGTCGATGGCCGCATATAACAGGTAAAACAGTGTGACGGTGAAGGTGGTCTGGTTGAGTGACTGGCTGCGCACATCCGTGCGGTCGCGTTCGTAAGCCAACCTCTGTTCGGTCGTCAGACGAGGGCGCGGGTCCAGGCCAAGCCAGTTGTCCATCGAGTTTCACCGAAAGTGCGAAAGAAATGAGATACTCCGGTCGGGAGCGGCGCAATAAATAGGTCGATCGACTTAATCAGACTTTAAAGCAACGAAAATCCTTCTCATTTTGGAAGGATCTGGCGTGCATTGGTTAATGACGGGTAAACAACCGAGGGTATAGCCGATCTATCCTTGATTCCAGTCAAATTTTAGGGGTTTTTAGTGTCTCATTCCGTGCCGCGCAGTTCGACACTGGCAAGCTTCTGGACGGTCCGGGGAATGGGTTTTGCTTCCTTCATCATGCGGGCGATATCGCGAATCAGCCGGGTAGAGGCGGATGACAGCGAGCGCGGACGAACAGGGGCCGGCAGCGCGGTCTCGCCGTCCTTCGGCTTGGCGCTTGCCACCTTCTCGCCGGTCACTTCCTTGCCCGGATTTTCGAAGCCGGGAATGGGGCGAAGGTCGATGCCCTGATGGGCATAGTCCATCAGCTTCTTGAAGGTCATCGCGGGCAGCGAGCCGCCGGTCATGTTGTTGGACGAGGTGTAGTCGTCATTGCCGAACCAGACGGCGGCGGCGTAGTTGCCGGTGAAGCCGCAGAACCATGCGTCGCGATAGGCCTGCGTGGTGCCGGTTTTGCCGCCGGTCAGTACTCCGTCGACGGCGGCGCGACGCGCGGTGCCGATATAGGGAACCTTGGTCAGCATCTGCAGCATGGAATGCGCCGCCTGCTCGGAGAGCACCCGCTGCGGCGCCGGTTCATCACGATCGAAATCGTAGAGCACGTCACCATTGTAGTTCATGATCTGCTGTATGCCGTGGCGGCGCGACTGGTAGCCGCCGGTCGGGAACACCGCATAGGCCGTCGCCTGGTCGAGCACGGTCACTTCCGACGTGCCGATCGGGATCGTCACGTCCTTGCGGATCGGTGTCTCGACGCCGAATTTCTTCGCTTCCGCCATGATGTCGTTGATGGCGTTGGGGCCGAGCTTTTCCTTGGCGAGACGGACCGGGATGGTGTTGATCGACTTGACCAGCGCCGTCTCGATATTGATGCGGCCGGCATAGCTGTTGCCGTAGTTCTTCGGGCTCCAGTTGCCCCAGGAAATCGGACCGTCGGTGATCGGCGTCTCGGGGGTGAGGCCGCTCTCCATCGCCAGCGAATAGGTATAGATCTTGAACGACGATCCCGGCTGGCGCAGCGCTCGCGTGGCGCGGTTGAACTGGCTTTCGCCATAGTCGCGCCCGCCCACCATGGCGCGCACCGCGCCGCCGTTCTCGATCATCACCAGTGCGCCCTGCTTGACGTGATAGGCCTCGCCATATTCGCGCAGACTGGAGGCGACGGCCTCTTCCGCGGCCTTCTGCAGGCCGGTATCGACCGTGGTGCGCACCACCAGCGAATGATCAGGAAACTTCGCCGCGATCCGCTGCACTTCATCGAAGGCCCAGTCGAGGAAGAAATCGGGTGCTTCCGCCTCACCGCGGTCGACGACCGTTGCGGGGTTGCGCCGTGCCGCAATCACCTGACCCTCGGTCATGATGCCGCTCTGCACCATGTTGGAGAGCACTTCGTTGGCTCGCGCCCGGGCGGCCGGCAGGTTGACATGCGGCGCATATTTCGCCGGCGCCTTGAACAGGCCGGCAAGCATCGCGCTTTCGGCCAGCGTCACTTCGGTGATCGGCTTGCCGAAATAGAATTGCGAGGCCGCAGCCGCGCCGAAGGTGCCGCCGCCCATATAGGCGCGGTCGAGATAAAGCGAGAGGATTTCCTTCTTGCTCAGATTGGCCTCGAGCCACATCGACAGGAAGGCTTCCTTGATCTTGCGCTCGAGAGAGCGTTCATTGGTGAGGAACAGGTTCTTGGCGAGCTGTTGGGTCAGTGTCGAACCGCCCTGCACGACGGAGCCGGCGCGGGCGTTCTCGGTCATGGCGCGGGCAAGGCCGATGAAGTCGATGCCGTAGTGATCGAAGAAGCGCCGGTCCTCCGTCGCCAGAACCGCCTTGATCAGATGATCCGGCAGCTCGTCGATGGGCACGGAATTCTCGTGGATGATGCCGCGATGGCCGATCTGGTTGCCGTAGCGGTCGAGAAAGGTGACGGCGAAGTTGTCGTGGTTGCGCCAGTCCTTCTTGGTTTCCTCGAAGGCCGGCTGGGCGAGCGCCAGCAGCACGACGAAACCCGCCGTGCCGAGCGTCATGCCTTCCCCGAGCACTTCGAAGAACAGGCGCTTCAGGCCGCGCACGCGAAAACGGCGGAAGAAGATGGTGATTTCTTCCCAGGTCTCCGTAAAACGGAAGCCGGCATTCCACAGCGTTGAATCGATCCAGCTATCGATGCGCAGCAGGATATGGCGCTTGAGGCGCGGCTTCTTTTCCGGTTCTGACGGCAGGTTGTCGGCCACGCGAATGCTTCCCAGGAATGCTGCGGACAGGGCCCGCCACTGTCTATCTCGGGCCTTCCGACCTGGGCTTCCGGCCGCAAGTCCCGTGATCCCAAGTTGCCCGACCCTTGACGCGACCGCCGACAGGGGCCAAGAGCATGGCGAACCGGACGGCAAATCGGCGAATGCTGATAGATTGTCGATTTGTGCGCAAAGAACAAGAAAAAAGCGGGGCGCAATATGCCCCGGTGACGGGCAATGAGCGAGCTACCCTACTGGAAGACCAAGACCCTTGCCGAAATGACCCTTTCTGAATGGGAAGGGCTGTGCGACGGCTGCGGCCTCTGTTGTCTCAACAAGCTGGAGGACTGGGACACCGGTGACGTGGTGTTCACCTCCGTTGCCTGCCGCCTGCTCGACGGGGAAAGCTGTCGCTGCAAGGATTATGAGAACCGCAAGGCGACTGTGCCGGACTGTATCCAGCTCACCGTCAAGGGCGTGGACGAGATCGGCTGGCTGCCGCCCACCTGCGCCTATCGCCTGATCGGCGACGGCGAAGACCTGTACTGGTGGCACTACCTCGTCTCCGGCGACCGCGAAACCGTCCACGCCGCCGGTATCTCCGCCCGCGGGCGTACGGTTTCCGAAGAGGATGTGGATGTCGAGGACTTCGAGGACTATGTGGTCGATTGGCCGCTGACCGTGGGCGAGAAGGCGAAGTAGGGTTCGCCTCTATCGCTCCGGCGGGTTGGTCGGGTTTGACAGTTTTCAGGCAATTCCAAGGAATAAGGCGAGAGAACGTGTGACCGAAAGCATGGTTTCATCATCGATGTGACCGATCGTCGGGCCAATCCTCTCACGGCGCACGGAAAGCGCTTTGTCCACCATGATTTGCGATGGTTTGCTCAGGCCATTTCCGGCATTCGGTTCGATGGACGGTCGGATGAGCGGGGCCTCTACCAGTGTGCTGGTGATGAGCAGCACAGTGACGGTGCCTGTACCCTCGAAGGCATCTGCCTGAACAACAAGTGCCGGACGAGGTTTGCCGAAGTCACCTGAGACTGCAACGGTGACAAGGTCGCCGCGTTTCAAGCGTCATCCTCTCCGCTCTCTGCCAGAACTTCATCGAGCAGATTGCCGAGATCGGGGTCGCTCCTGTCGGATGCGGCGACAGCCAGAGACTGTCGCCGGCATTCGTCCGCAAAACCCGGGCGCCTGGTATCAGGCAGCCAGATTTGCACAGGACGCAGGCCCGCCGCCCTGAGGGCCATGCGGCGCTTTTCCACGCGCTTGCTGATCGAGGTTGCCACGTTTTCATTCCTTTTTTTGTTACATGTAACGCTTTCCGGGCCAGAACGCAATTGCAGATAGCTTTCCATGCTTTCCCAAAAAAATCTCCCTTCACCCCTTGACCCTCCCATGATGGGAAGGTCCATCTATGGTGCAGTTCTCCACCGGCGTGACAGGCGCGGGGAGGGGTGTGGCAACGGATTTCGGGCCTTGCCGGGACGGGTCGGGCGAATGCTGATCCGGCGATAACGGAAAAGGCCGAGAGGTGACGACGATGAACGAAATGCCGAGAAACAAGACGCTTGCCGTCCAGCCGATCATCCTGCCGGTCGAAGGCATGACCTGCGCTTCCTGCGTCAAGCGGGTCGAGAAGGCTGCCGCCAAGGTGCCGGGGGTTGCGGCAAGTGCGGTGAACTTTGCTACCGAGACGCTGAGCGTCACGCCGGGACCCGGCTTTTCCGCTGAGGCTCTGGTCAAGGCGGTGCAGGATGCGGGCTATGAGGCGAAGGCCGAGACCATAACGCTCGACATCGAGGACATGACCTGCGCCTCCTGCGTTTCCCGCGTGGAAAAGGCCCTGAAGAGCGTACCGTCCGTCGAGAGCGCTGCCGTCAATCTGGCAACCGGCAAGGCGGTGGTGACAGTGCTTGGCGGCAGAAGCGCCGTTCCGGCTCTCACAAAGGCTGTCGAGAAGGCGGGTTACAGGGCGAAGCTGCAGGCCGAGGCCGGTGAGACGGATACCCACGAGGAAGCCAAGGAGCGGGAGATTTCCCGCCTGACGCGCGATTTCTGGATAGCGCTGGTGTTTTCGCTGCCGCTGTTCGTGATGGAGATGGGGAGCCACATCTATCCGCCGCTGCATCACAGGCTGATGGACATCTTCCCCGGCAACCTCCTGAATTACATCCAGTTTACGCTCGCGACGCTGGTACTTTTCGGGCCCGGCCGCCGCTTCTTCGTCAAGGGCGTGCCGGCGCTTTTGCGCGGCGGGCCGGACATGAATTCGCTGGTCGCGATCGGCACCGGCGCGGCCTATCTCTATTCGCTGGTGACCACGTTTACCCCCGACGTACTGCCCTATGAGGCGCAACACGTCTATTTCGAAGCGGCGACCGTGATCGTGACGCTGATTCTGCTCGGACGGCTGCTGGAAGCCCGCGCCAAGGGCCGGACCGGGGCTGCGATCAAGAAGCTTGCCGGCCTGCAGGCCAAGACCGCCCGCGTCGAGCGTGACGGCGAGACGCTGGATATTGCCGCTTCCGACGTGGTGGCCGGCGATGTCGTGGTCGTGCGTCCAGGCGAGCGGATTCCGGTCGACGGCAGCGTGATCGACGGCGCCTCCCATGTGGACGAGGCGATGATTTCGGGCGAGCCGGTGCCGGTCGAGAAGAACGCCGGCGCAACCGTGATCGGCGGCACGATCAACGGCAAGGGTTCCTTCCGGTTCCGCGCCGAGCGGGTCGGTTCAGACATGATGCTCTCGCAGATCATCCGCATGGTGGGCGAGGCGCAAGGCGCGAAACTGCCGATCCAGATGGCGGTGGACAAGGTGACGGGCTGGTTCGTTCCGGCGGTGATCGGGATCGCCCTGCTGACCTTCCTCGTCTGGCTCGTCGTCGGACCGGAGCCGGCCTACACCTACGGGCTGGTTGCTGCCGTCGCCGTTCTGATCATCGCCTGCCCCTGCGCCATGGGGCTTGCTACGCCGACCTCGATTATGGTGGGCACGGGGCGCGCCGCCGAACTCGGCGTTCTCTTCCGCAAGGGCGAGGCGCTGCAGACGCTGAAGGATGTCGACACCGTCGTGATGGACAAGACCGGCACGATCACCAAGGGCCGGCCGGAACTGACCGATATCGCGGTGGCCGCAGGTTTCGAGGAGGATCGGGTGCTGGCGCTGGCCGCAAGCCTTGAGGCGCGCTCCGAGCATCCGGTTGCCGAGGCGATCGTGAAGGCTGCGACTGCGCGCGGGCTTGTTGTCGAACCGGTCGAAGCCGTCGAGGCGGTGGCCGGCTACGGTATTGCCGGCAAGGTTTCCGGCGTCACGGTGGCGGCCGGCGCCGACCGCTACATGGCAAAGCTTGGCCTCGACGTATCGATCTTCGGCGAGACGGCGGCACGGCTGGCATCGGAGGGCAAGACGCCGCTCTATGTCGCGCTCGATGGCCGGCTTGCCGCCGCGATTGCAGTTGCCGATCCGTTGAAGCCGACCAGCATTCCGGCGGTGAAGGCATTGAAGGCGCTGGGACTGTCGGTGGTCATGGTGACGGGCGACAACCGCCGGACGGCGGAGGCGATCGGCCGGGCGACCGGGATCGACGAAGTGGTGGCGGAAGTGCTGCCCGAGGGCAAGGTGAAGGCGATCGAGGCGCTGCGCGAGAAGGGCCGCAAGGTGGCCTTCATCGGTGACGGCATCAACGACGCGCCCGCACTTGCCAGCGCCGATACCGGCATCGCGATTGGAACCGGAACGGATGTCGCCATCGAAAGCGCCGACGTGGTGCTGGTCGGCGGCGACCTCTCAGGTGCGGTGCATGCCGTCGAAATCAGCCGCAAGGTGATCCGCAATATCGGCCAGAACCTTTTCTGGGCCTTCGGCTACAACATATTGCTGATCCCGGTTGCGGCGGGAATCCTCTACCCGCATTTCGGGATCATGCTTTCGCCAATGGTGGGCGCCGCAGCCATGGGGCTTTCAAGCGTCTTCGTCCTGACGAATGCGCTGCGATTGAAGCGGGCCACGGTGACGGACATCGGCGCGGCGGGTGCGATATGATGCGGCCGATTTTGAAGGAAGGCCCTCGGGTCGGAAACAAGGGCCGAAAACATGGGCCGAAAACATGGTTATGACAACGGGAGGGAAAGGAGCCATGCATGAATATCGGTGAAGCCTCACTCGCCTCCGGCGTTTCGACCAAGATGATCCGCTATTACGAGGAAATCGGTCTCGTTCGCCCGGCCATGCGCACGGCCAGCAATTACCGCGTCTATGGCGACGACGAGGTGAACCGGCTGCGCTTTGTGCGGCGTTCCCGCGACCTTGGTTTCTCGCTGGAGGAGACGGAAAAGCTGCTGGCGCTCTGGGCCGACAAGGAAAGGGCGAGCAGCGAGGTGAAGAAGCTGGCGCTCGACCACATCGCCGAACTCGAGGAAAAAATCGCCTCGATGAAGGCCATGGTGGCGACGCTGAGCGACCTTGCGGAGAGTTGTCACGGCGATCACCGGCCGAGCTGTCCGATCCTCGCGGATCTGGCCGGCAGCGGCAAGACGACGCGCCACTGCGACAGCTGACCCTGCATTTTGTCTCTTGACCTTCCCATAATGGGAGGGTGCAAGAGAGATGGATCCGATGCGTCGGAAACGGAAGGAAGATGACGATGAACGAGATTGTACGCTTTGAGGTGGAAGACATGACCTGCGGCCATTGCGAAAAGGCCGTAACCAAGGCTCTGGGCGAGGCCCTGCCGGGCGCTGCCGTCACGATCGACCTGAAGGGACACGAGGTCTCGGTCCAGGGCGACGCTGCCAAGGCCGAGGAAGCGATACGCGAGGCCGGCTATACGCCCGTCCGGAAAAGCGCCTGACGGCGCAGGGCCTAAAGCGGGTCGCGATCTTTCAGATTAGCTCCGTACGCTTTAGGCCTTTGTTTTATTGCATGACGTTCCCGCAAAACCGCGGCGCACTTTTGCGCGACATGCTTTAGGGTGAGGGGTCCGAAACGGCTGGGAGTGATCCCGGCCGTTTTCTTGTTGGGAATTCTCCTGTTGCCTGTCGGCTCGGATACCGGGAAAACCGGACGCCATGCCGCATCTGTCGCCTTTTGCCGCACATGCCGCTCGCTGCCTTTTTTCAGGCTTGCGCCGGCCGCCGATTTGTAAACATATATAATGTTATATGTATGAATCGAAAGGGTGAACGGTGAGCAAGGACTATCTCGACATCACAAAGGAAATTTCAAACGGCATCAAGATCTTGCGCAAGGATATTCCCGACGTCATGGCCGGCTTCTCCGCCATTGCGCAGGCTGCCACCAAGGCTGGCGCGCTGGACAAGAAGACCAAGGAACTGGTGGCGCTCGGCATTGCGATCTCCACCCGCTGCGACGGCTGCATCGGCTTCCACACCGAGACGCTGGTCAAGCTCGGTTGCACCAAGGCGGAATTCGAGGAAACGCTGGGCATGGCGGTCTACATGGGCGGCGGCCCCTCGCTGATGTATGCGGGTCACGCGATGACGGCATGGGAACAGTATGGCGGGGCGGCGGAGTAGGGGGAAGGCGCGATCCGCCCAGTATTGGCGGTTCTCCGGCGGAGGCCTCGACGCTAGGTTGAGCCTCCGCCTTCTGAGGAGCCCCCGCCATGCGTCGCATTGTCCCGATCCTGCTTTTTCTCGCAAGCATGCCTTTCGTGGCGAAGGCGGCCGAGCCGAACTTCTACGAAAAGGAGATCGGTTCGATGAAGGATTGCGACGCGATTTTTACCGCCAATACGCCGGACTGGAAAAACCGGCCGGAATTCATCACGCGTAACCTCTCGGGTGGACGCAAACAGGTCGTGCAATGCCTCCCCGACGGCGTGGTCGAACTCTATTGCGATCCGCAGAACCGTCACTCGATGGCGGCGGTCCTGGAAGGCGAGACGCTGCCGGCCTGCAGCAAGATCACGCCCGGCATCAAGATTCGTGATGCGGAGACGTTGATGAAGCGGTAAGTTTACTGGTCGTCTCTGTCTTGCCGATTGACTATCTGCTGACGCCTCACGGTAACGTCGCACTCGCACCGGCTGCAATTTGCGCTACCGCAGACGATCCCTTTACCGCTCGCATATCCTTTACCATCTCTGCCACGGTAATTGCTGTGAGGCTGAAAAGCTGCCCTGCACTTGCAGCGTCCAACTCATCACGAGGATGCATCAGCGGATTTCGGTCAAGAGAACGCATTCGATCTAACATCGCCGTCACCTTTCTTGAAGGTTTCGGATTGATACCCTTCCCGTTAGCCAATTCTTCCGCAGCCTTGATGTACTCGTTCCAAGTAAACAGTTTTTTGGTCACTCCATAAGCGCGGAGATAGTCGTCCATTACAAGCTCCGTGCCGCGTAGCGCATGAAAACCACATGCGGTGGGAAGGTCGAACGCTAAGCAGCGACCGGCGTCGTCAAATTCCTTTAGCGCCTCTCGGGACATATCAGCGCGAAACTCTGCAGGAATTGCCTTAGACGCATTGGCTACGAGGTCCCGTGTTCTGTAGATAGCTATTTGACCTACAGAATAGACGTCCACATCATTACACTCAGCTTCAAATACGCTCCTGAAAGAGCCAAGCTTCTTCAACATTGCATTCCATTGGTATGAATATAATTCTATATTCATTTTTTCAGAAGAATACTGACCGTTGACCATCACGTTGGCAGGTATCCATTCATTTATCGCGCTTAGGAGTTCCCCGGCGACCCTCTTGCATGTCTCAAACCCGTTGTCATCGCTAATAAATTTCTCTAGTTTTGGCGGGATTAGCCAAATGGCGAAAAGTACCTCACCTGCCATCGACTTTTCGACCGAAAGAGACTTTTGCATTGTTTGAAGATATTCGCCGAGCTCGAAGTAATCAATAAGATTTACGCGTATCATGTCGCCGACTCCGTTGGTTTATATTTGAGTTGTAGCATGTTTGAAGTTCTTGGAAAACGATCAGGCACGCCTGGTGAGCCCAATTGTGTCCATCTTGGCGCATCGAATTCAAAAATAGGAAAATAATCCTTGACGGCGTGACGGTCGTTTGATAGGGTTCAGGCATCGTCGGAGAGTTGCGGCCGGAGCGGAAGGCTTCGGGGCGCGGTGTTCGGCAAAGGGATTGTAGCAGGGCTCGGGCGACCGGGCCTTTTTTATTGGCCGGTGGTTGCCTTGCGAAGCCGGCGGTGAGCGGGAGGCGGCGATGCGCAAAGAGCGGGAAATCGATCTCATGCTGTCGGGCCGCGAGCCTTTTGCTTTCGAGCGTGAGGGCGAGGGCTGGAGCTTCGAGCAGATCGGGCGCGCGGCCGAGCGCGTGGTGCTGGAGTTGAAATCGGCTGAAGGCCTTTCCGCCGCTGACCGCTATGAGCTGCTGCTCAATGAGTTGATGGGCGAGATGGCGCGGCAGTTCGAACTGTTTCGCAACCTCCGGGCTTCGGCGGAAGCGATGCTTTCGCGGATCGAGGTGGAGGGCGGAGCGGCCGACGATGCGTCGGCAAAGCTTGCCCGCGCCGACGCCAAGGCGGCGACCGATGCGATCTCATTGATCGTCCGCACGCTGGAAAAGGTCGATGCGCTGCAAAGGCAGTTTGCCCGCGACCGGGCGGAAGCCGAGGAACAGCGAGCCGAGAGCGAGGATCATGACCGGATACGACAGGAACTCGCTGACCTCATCGAAGAGCGGGCACTGGAACGCGCTGCCGCCATGCTGGCCGCGCGCGGCGACGGCTCTGGAAATGCTGATGGTGTTGCGGCTGGGTGTGCCGGCATGGAGGCCGGATGTGGGCCTCCCGGATAACCGGGCGGCAAGCTGGATGACGGAAACAAAGGCAAATCATCGGGTCGCGGCGTCCGCAAAAGCGGTGGCTGCGGCGACAGAGCGCATGACCAAGGGTATCAACCGGATCACGGACGGGATGGTGGGCATGCGACGGTTGACCGTCGAGTTGGAGGGCATTGCTTTCGCCGGCTCTTGCGTGTTGCCGCCCCCGCCCGGGGAGCAGGGGCCCATATCGGCGAAAGCGCAGGTGCAAGCCATCCCGGCCGGAGCGACGCAGGCTCATTTGAAAGAGGCAATGGAGGGCAGGCCGGACACGATGCATCGGGCCGGCAGCGCGGTGGCGGCCGTAGCAGCCGGCAGCGAGCGGGTTGGGGCAGGCTGTGCGGGCGAGGCGAGCTGCGATGCGGACGAAGGTCCCGAAGGCGGATGCGCAGCCGACGGGCTCGCCGATGAAGGACGGGGTGAGGTGGCTCACTCCGAAGGCAGGTACGGCGGGAATGGATGGGTTGTGAACGGGCAGGCCGAAAGACGTTCGGTCGAAGACGAGCGTGCCGAGACTGCGCGGGCGCATCAGGATTGGGCAAAGGGAAGACGTGCCGCCGGCGCGGTGGCGGGTCTCGATGCGCTGCTGCGCTCGGCACCCTTGGGGGCGATTGCAGCCATGCGGCGCGACTGGCGGTTTCTGGCGCGAGCCGAGCAATTGCCGCCGCCGGGCGACTGGCTCACATGGCTGATGATGGGCGGGCGCGGCTCCGGCAAGACGCGGGCCGGCGCCGAATGGGTTCAGGCCATGGTGCGGGCCGCAGGGCCGAAGACGGATCTCAGGATCGCGCTGGTGGCGGAAACGCTGGGCGATGCCCGCGAAGTGATGATCGACGGCCCCTCGGGGCTGGTGCGCATCGCAACCCGCATGCGGCCGGAGGTGGAGATCACCCGGCGCAGGCTTGTCTGGCCGAACGGCGCAGTGGCGCAGATCTTCTCCTCGGAAGATCCCGAAAGCCTGCGCGGCCCGCAATTCCACTTTGCCTGGTGTGACGAACTGGCGAAATGGAAACATGCGCAGGAGACCTTCGACATGCTGCAATTCGCGCTGCGTCTCGGCACCACGCCCCGGCAGGTGGTGACCACCACGCCGCGCGCCGTACCGCTCCTGAAGCGGCTGATCGCCGAGCCCGGAACCCGGCTGACGCGGCTTTCGACTTCCGCCAATGCGGGAAACCTGGCCCCCGGCTTCATCGCCGCGCTGGAGCGCCGCTACGGCGGCACGCGGCTCGGACGGCAGGAACTGGGCGGCGAACTGATCGAGGATCGCGACGACGCGCTGTGGAAACGCGACCGTCTCGAAGGCATCACCATAAGGCTGACCGAACCGCTCCGGCGCATCGTCGTCGCGGTCGATCCGCCGGCGGGCAGCGGCGAGCGCTCCTGCTGCGGCATCGTCGTGGCCGGCCTGATGGAAAACGGGCAGGCGGTGGTGCTGGCGGACGTATCAGTCGAAGGCAAGAGCCCGGCGGTCTGGGCGAGGGCCGTGGTCTCGGCCTATCGCCGCTTCGAGGCCGACCGGGTGGTGGCGGAAGTGAACCAGGGCGGGGAGATGGTGGCGGCCACGCTGAAAAGCGTGGAGGCGAACCTGCCGGTCAGCATGGTCCGGGCGACCCGGGGCAAGTTTTTAAGGGCCGAGCCGGTGGCCGCGCTCTACGAACAGGGCCGCGTTCTGCACGCGGCCCGGTTTCAGCAATTGGAAGACCAGATGTGTGACTTCGGCCCGGAGGGCCTGTCGTCAGGGCGCTCGCCCGACCGGCTGGATGCGCTGGTCTGGGCGCTCACCGCGCTTCTTCTCGAAGGGGCGGGCGAACCGCGCATTCGCGGGATCTGATTACTTGGAAGAGGACGAGGACGGCTGGGTGCTGCCCTGGCGCATCTGGCGCCATTCGCTTTCGAGGCGCTCCATCACATGAGCGGGAATGGTGGCGGCGGCGGTCTTCGTCTGGGTCGTGCTGTTGGTCTGCATCGATCTACTCCTCACGGCTCAAGGTTAGGCCAGAAACGCTGTCTGCAGGTGCCTAAACGTGGAATGAGCGGGAAGGTTCCACAGAGTTAAATCTTTGTAAATATGAGGGTTAAGCTCCTTAAACGATTGAAATTATTTTAAACGTTTGAATCCCTCAGGAAATTTTCACTCTGGTTAACGCGGGCGTTTTTCGAGCCGGCGAAGCAGGATCTTTTTTGCAACTATAAAGATCATTGAAGTGTAACTATATTTATAGTTGCATTGAATCGTGCGGTAAACGCGACGGATGCTCCCTCGGCAAGGCGCCATTGGCCAGACCGGGGAGGGGTGACGTCAGGGAGGGAAGGCGATGAGCAAGATCAATCGGGGCTTCTTTTACGATCGGGTGCGCATGTCGTTGTTCAACGGGCGCATCCAGCCGCCGCAGATGCAGGGTATGGAGGCGATCATTGATCACTGGGAGGCGACGAGCCCCGGCAATGACGACCGGTGGCTCGCCTACATGCTGGCCACTGCCTTTCACGAGACGGCGCGCACCATGCAGCCGGTGCGTGAGACCTTGGCGGCGACCGACGCAAAGGCGATCGCCATACTCGACCGCGCATTTGCGCGCGGGCAGCTTCCGTGGGTGAGCAATCCCTATTGGCGGCCCGATGCGCAGGGCAAATCCTGGCTCGGGCGCGGACTGGTGCAGCTCACCCACAAGACGAACTACGCGAAGATGAGCCCGCTGGTGGGAGCGGATCTGGTCGCTGATCCGGCGAAGGCCATGCAGATGGATGTGGCGATCAGGATCATGTTCATCGGCATGGAAAAGGGCTCCTTCACCGGGGCGCGGCTCGACCAGTTCTTCAATCCGGGCCGTGAGGATTGGGTGAATGCCCGCAAGATCATCAACCGGCTCGACCGGGCCCTGCAGATCGCCGATTACGGGAGGGCCTTCTATGGCGCGATCAGTTATACGACCTGATCTGCTCTTGGCCGGCCTGCTGCTTTCCGCGACCGGAACGGCGGCGGCGGACGAAGTGATCGAACTCGGCTGCAGCGCCGAGGTGATCTATTATTGTCATCCCGACTGCGAGGCGGGCGCAGGCTTTGCCGACTTCTCCTTCAGCACGAAGGATGGCAAGGCCAACTATTGTCGCGGCGAGCGCTGCGACGAGGGTCGCATCGCCGAGGTGAAGACGGCGACGGGAACGCGCGACGACGAGCGCTACGTGATCTTCCGTATTCTCGCAGAGGGGGACGTTCCCTTCGAGGTTTCGGGCGCGGCCTCCTTGAAAACAGGGGTGTTCGGGGCCGAGGGTGACGTGGGACGCATGATCGGCACCTGCATCGCCGGAACCGCCGGGCCGAAGCCGGACGATTGAGCCGGGCGCGTGCGCATGCTATCGCGGATAAGGGCTAGGCGAACATGCTGCGCCCCGCATCGATAGCTGCCTTCGGAGTGCATATCCTTGATCCGTCATATCGTGTTCTTTTCCGTGCCTGACAGGGCCAATCTGGAGCGCGTACGGTCGGGGCTTTCGATCCTGACCGAAATACCCCATGCCCGGCATCTGGAAATCGGCACGAGCGTGAAGAGCGATCTCTACGACACCAGCGTCGATCTGATCGTTTATGGCGAGTTCGATGACGAGGCGGCCCTTGCTGCCTATCGGGCGCACCCGCTCTACCAGGAATCGATTGCCCGCGTGAAACCGCTCCGCGAACTCAGGATCGCGGCGGACTACGATGTCGCCCATGCGGTGACGCGACCTGTCTGAAGATAGGTCTTAAGGCTTCGTCCGCAACAGGCGACGCCTATTTCATACATAACGACTGAAGGATCCAGCCGATGAGACTGTCGTTTCGTCTGCCGTGGCGTGGCCCGGCGGAAAGATCACCCGTGTCCGCAAATACGGTGAGCGATACCAAGGGAGCTGTAGGCTCTGGCGGGCTGTCGCTGATCGCGGCGGAGGCGGCTGCGCACTGGACGGGCCGTTCCTACGGGGCGCTTGCCCGAGAAGGCTTCATGCGGAACCCCGTCGCTCACCGCACGGTGCGGCTGGTGGCGGAGGCGGCTGCCGCGATCCCCTGGCTTGCCTATGACGACGGCCGCGAACTGACCGATCATCCGGTTCTGGCGCTGATCGCCCGGCCGAACCCGCGCATGGGCGGCCCGGACTTCATGGAAGCGCTCTACGGCCACCTGCTGCTCTCGGGCAATGCCTATGTCGAGCCGCTGGCGCTCGGCGAGCGGCCGGCTGAACTGCACCTGCTGCGGCCCGACCGGGTGAGCGTGGTGACGGGCGCGGACGGCTGGCCGGAAGCCTATGACTACCGGGCTGACGTTGGCAGGCGGCGCATTGCTGCCGGCCGTGACGGGGAGGGGCTGCTGCATCTCAAGCTCTTCCACCCGCTCGATGACCAGACGGGGTTCCCGCCGCTTGCCGCAGCCCAGGTCGCGCTCGACCTGCACAATGCTTCGGGGCGCTGGAACAAGGCGCTGCTCGACAATTCCGCCCGGCCTTCCGGGGCGCTGGTCTACCAGCCGAAGGAGGGCGGCAACCTTTCCGCCGACCAGTATGAGCGGCTGAAGCAGGAGCTGGACGAGGGTTATTCCGGACCCATGCGGGCCGGTCGTCCGCTGCTGCTGGAGGGCGGGCTCGACTGGAAGTCGATGGGGCTCTCGCCGAAGGACATGGATTTCGTCGAGGCGAGGAACGGGGCCGCCCGCGACATCGCGCTTGCCTTCGGCGTGCCGCCCATGCAGCTCGGCATTCCCGGCGACAATACCTATGCCAATTATCAGGAGGCCAACCGCGCCTTCTACCGTTTGACCGTGCTGCCGCTGGTCACACGCACCGCCGCGCGGTTTTCGGCATTCCTTTCAGGACTTTACCGGACGCCGTTGAATCTCGTTCCCGATCTCGATCAGGTGGCTGGACTTGCCGCCGAGCGCGATGCGCTGTGGGCGCGCGTGGGGGCGGCGGACTTCCTGTCCGAGGAAGAAAAACGCGAGGCCGTGGGATACTGAGGCCCAATACCGGGTGGATTTTGCCTCCGGCTGAATCAGAAGGTGAACGGCTTAAAGCACTGCATGGGGACGCGGAATCGGAGTGTGAGGTTCTGCCTCCAAGCGATTCTTTCGACTCGAAAAAACCGCTCCGCTTAAAGCGCCGCGTGAAGGCGCTTCCGTTCGTTCCATGGACGGGGAGGGAGGAGACCGGCCGCCGCCATCGTAAGACGAAATCCTGGCGGGATCGTGCGGCCGGTCGGAATTTATCCTAGCTGCGAGAGATTAAAAATGACTGACTTCAGCCACGACGGCGGCGTTTCCGCCGCCCGCCTGATCGGCGCGGTCGCGGGCTCGGCGATCTCGCTCGTCTATCTCCTGCCCAGGGGAAATCGCGAGGCGGCGACCCGCTTTCTGACTGGCGTTGCCTGCGGCCTGATCTTCGGCGGCCCGGTGGGGCTGTGGCTGGTGCGCAAGCTCGACGTGGCCGCAAGCCTGTCGCCGCAGGAAACGATGCTGGCGGGGGCGGCGGCCGCGAGCCTTTCGGCCTGGTGGGCGCTCGGCGTGCTGGCGCGCCTTGCCCAGCGCTATGGCGGGCGGCCGCCCGAAACCTGACCGCAATCCGGCAGGCAGACCATTTGCCGACTGCCTCTTGGGGCGGCAGCGCCTCATTCACTGCCGTCATCCCGGCCTTGAGCCGGGATCCAGTGCGATCAAGTCCTTAATCGCAAGAGAGTCTTTCGCGCGATGGACACCGCGCTGCTGGATGCCGGAACAAGTCCGGCATGACGGGGAGGAGTGGACCCGCTCTCAAGGCCGAACTTTGTCAGCAACCTGGCCCCTCTCCGACAGGGGAGACACCTCATCCGCGGCCGGACCAAACACATCATTCCATGACGAGGAGTAGGACGATGACGCCGAAGCGCGAACCGCCTTCGCTGACCCATACCCGCGCCAACCTCACGCTGAAGGGCGTTTCCGGCGACGGCAGTTTTTCCGGCTATGCCAGCCTGTTCGGCGAGGTGGACCTCGGCCGCGACACGATCGTGTCAGGGGCCTTTTCGAAATCGCTGAAGGCGCGCGGTGCCCCCGGTGTGCGGATGCTCTTCCAGCACGATCCGGCCGAACCGATCGGCACCTGGAAGGTGATCCGAGAGGACGAGCGCGGCCTCTATGTCGAGGGCGTGCTTTCGCCCGGCGTGGCGCGTGCCCGCGAGGTGTATGCGCTGATGAAATCCGGCGCGCTGGATGGGCTTTCCATCGGTTTCCGCACGGTGCGCGCCCGCTCCGACAAGGCAAGCGGCGTCCGCCGCATCCTCGAGGCCGACCTCTGGGAGATCTCGGTGGTGACCTTCCCCATGCTGCCGGCGGCACGGGTCTCGAACGTGAAACATGCGCGGTTCTACCGCGACAGGGAAACCGAGCTCGTCCGCGCCATGCGCCGGGCAGCACGGGCAATGGCGACGAATGTCTTCAGGAAAGGATGACGAGAATGGAAAACATGCATGACAAGCAGCCGGCAAAGCGCGGCCGGACTCCGAAAGTGGCCCCGGAAGTGGCCCCGGAAGTGAAGGCCGTGCCGGACGGCGTGACGGCGGCTTTCGAGGACTTCATGGGCGCTTTCGAGGCGTTCAAGGAGGTCAACGACCGCAGGCTTGCGGAAATCGAGGAAAAGCTCGTGTCCGACGTCGTGACCCGCGACAAGGTGGAGCGCATCAACAAGGCGATGGACGACCAGAGCCGGATGATCGACGAGATGCTGCTGAAGAAGATGCGTCCGTCGCTTTCCCGCGGCGGGGCGGGCGAGATCGAGGCGGCCGAACACAAGGCCGCTTTCGACGCCTACATCCGTCGCGGCGACGAAAGCGGCCTGCGCGAACTCGAAGCCAAGGCGATGAGCGCCGGCACGCCCGCCGATGGCGGCTATCTGGTGCCGCCGGAAACCGACAGCGAGATCGGCCGCCGGCTGTCCGTCGTCTCGCCGGTGCGTGCGCTGGCGACTGTCAGGCAGGTCTCGGGTTCGGTGCTGAAAAAGCCATTCTCGCCTGCCGGCATGACGGCGGGCTGGGTGTCGGAGACCGCGGCGCGGCCGCAGACGGGAACGGCCCAGCTTGCCGAACTCTCCTTCCCGACCATGGAGCTTTACGCCATGCCGGCCGCAAGCCAGGCGCTGCTCGACGATGCGGCCGTCGATATCGAGGCTTGGATTGCCGGTGAGGTGGACATCGCCTTTGCCGAGCAGGAAGGCACGGCTTTCGTGAGCGGCGACGGCGTGAACAAGCCGAAGGGGCTGCTTTCCTACGATCAGGTGGCCGATGGCGTCTGGGAATGGGGCAAGATCGGCTATGTGGCGACGGGGGCCGCGGGCGCATTTTCCGCCGCCGGTGCCTCGGACGTGCTGGTCGATGTGGTCTATGCCCTGAAGGCCGGTCATCGCCAGAATGCGAGCTTCCTGATGAGCCGCAAGACGCAGGGGCAGATCCGCAAGTTCAAGGATGCCGACGGCAACTACATCTGGCAGCCGCCGGCCAAGGCGGGCGATCCAGCCTCGCTGATGGGCTTTCCGGTGGCCGAGGCCGAGGACATGCCGGCGATTGCCGCCGACGCGACCTCGATCGCCTTCGGTGACTTCCGCGCCGGCTACCTCGTGGTCGACCGGGTAGGCGTCCGCGTACTGCGCGACCCCTATTCGGCCAAGCCCTACGTGCTGTTCTACACCACCAAACGTGTCGGCGGCGGGGTGCAGAACTTCGAGGCGATCAAGCTGTTGAAGTTCTCGGCGAATTGATGACGCGGGTGGGGCGCTAACAGCGTTCGCGCCTCATCCTCAACCGCCGTCCTTCCGCCTCACTCCGTAAACGTGGAGGGGGAATGGATGCCGTGTGGCACTCCTAACCCTCCACTTTGTGGGGAGGGGGCCGCAGGACGCAGGCGGGAGGGGTTTTTGTGTTTGGCCAAGCGCCTCCTCAACCCCTCCCCACAAGGGGAGGGGCTCGACGCACCGTGCCATGCCGCAGCCTTCGGCGGATGACCGCCCATACCACCCAACAGGAGACATTCATGACCTATATCCCGACCGCGCCGCCCGCGGGCGAGCCGGTGACGCTGGCCGAGGCGAAGGCGCATCTCAGGGTCGATATCGACGACGAGGATGCGCTGATCGCGGGGCTGATTACGGTGGCCCGCGAACATCTGGAACGCGAGACCGGTCTTGCGCTGATGACGCAAGGGTTCCGGCTGGCGCTCGACCGCTGGCCTGACGACGGCGTAATCCGCATCGAGCGCGGCCCTGTCCGCTCAATCGAGAGCGTGACCGTCTATGACGAGGCGGGGGAGCCGTCCCTCGTGTCGCTCGACGATCACCTGCTGGAGGGCAACAGCCGACCGGCGCGGCTGTGGCTGCGCGAGACGCCCGCACCGGGCCGCGCGATGAACGGCATCGAGATCGATTTTATCGCGGGCTTTGGCGATACCGGCGCGGACGTGCCCGGCACGCTGAAACGGGCGATGCTTTCCCATGTGGCGCTGATGTTTTCCGTGCGCGGCGCGGTTTCGCTGGAGGACCAGCCGGCAGCGATGCCGGCGGGCTACGAACGGCTGATTGCGCCCTATTGCCGGCGGAGGCTCTGACCATGGGGATTGCGGATTTCGACCCCGGCCGGCTCAGCGCCCGGCTGCTGCTGGAGCGTCCCGTGCCGGTTTCCGACGGGCAGGGCGGGGCTGCCGAAGATTTCGAGGCGGTTGCCAGCGTCTGGGCGCTGGTGACGCCGCTGGCCGCGAAAGTCGAGGAACGGGCAGGGGCCGAGACCGTGGAGATTACCCACGAGATCTGGGTGCGCCGGCGCGGCGATCTCGTTTCCGGCATGCGCTTTGCGAAGAGTGCCAGGCATTTCACAGTGGAAAGCGTGCGTGATCCCGATGAGAGCGGCCGCTATCTCGCCTGCCGCTGCCGGGAGGAAGGACGATGAAGGCCGCGATCCGCCTGACCAGCGGCGATCTGAAGACGGCGCTGTCTCGGGCGCTTTCGGCGCGCCTTGTCCGGCGGTCGATGGAACTTCGCGAAAGCGGCGAGCCGACGTCCAGGGCTGGCCGCGGTGGCGGGGCGACCGATCAAACGACGGAGGGCGGAAGCCATGGCCAACCCGGTGAATGAACTGCTGAAGGCGATCCATGCACGGCTAATGGCCGATGCGGCGCTTCTTGCCCTGATCGGCGCGGACGGCATTCGCGACCGGCGCATAGCGGGGCTGCCGCTTCCGGCGCTGGTGATCGGTGAGGCGGAGACGCGGGATTTCTCGACCGCGAGCGAGGACGGGGTGGAAATCCTGCTGACGCTGGAGGCTTGGTCGAAGGTGAGCCGACGTGAGGCCGAGGAGATCGCCGGGGCGGTGCGCCGTCTGCTGCATGACGCGACGTTGGGTGTGGCAGGGCATGCGCTGGTGAGCCTTGTCCACCGGGCGAGCGTCAGCCGGCGCGAGCCGAAGACGACGCTGTTCGTGGCGGAAGTGCAGTTCCGGGCGGTGCTGGAACCGCTTGCGTCAGCTGGTTGAGCCGGCGCGCTTTTCGATACGGGACAGGCTGAGGAAGGCCAAGAGCGAGATAACGGCGAGGCCCGCGCAATAGGCGAGCACGGCATTGGGACCGCCGCGATCGATGAGGAACGTGACGATGACGGGCGCGATCGCCATGGCGAGATTGGCCGGCAGCGACAACTGCGCCGAAAGCTGCGCATAGCGGCTGGCGGAGAAGAAGCCGAGCGGCAGGAGCGCCCGCGACAGCGCCGAGATGCCCGATCCGAAGCCGTAAAGCGCGATGAACAGGAAGAGCGGCAGGGTGGCGCCGCCGGACAGCGCGAGCACCGGCATGGCGACGAACATCAGCAGGCAGGCGAGCTTGCCGGAAAACAACGGCGAGGCCTTTTTGCCGGCCAGCGTGTCGACGGCGCGGGCGGCGATGCCGAGCACCGACCGGAGCGAGCCGAGCTGGAGCGCAACGGCGGCGGATGCGCCGGACTGCTGCAGCAGCTCAAGGAGCGACGGGGCGAGGCCGAGGGTGAGCAGACTGAAGGTGATGGTGATGACCGCGATCAGCCGGAAGGCGAGGCGGGACTGGTCTGGTGAAAGCGCAAGTGGTTCGCGATCCGCCGAGGCCTGTCCTTCCGCATTGCCATCGGCCGGCGCGGGCAGGCCGAACAGATGCAGCGGCGCCAGCAGCAGGAGATGCAGGAGGGCGGCACCCATGAGCGTATGCCGCCAGCCATGGAGATCGCCGAAGAAGGTGAGCGCCGGCCAGGCGAAGGTTGCCGAGAGGCCGGTGAAGATCATCAGAAGGCCGATGCTGCGCTTGGCATCGGACCCCTCGCGCTCGACGACGGCGGCATAGCAGGGAACCGACAGGCCGAAGGCGCCGCCGAAACCGATGACCAGCCAGGCGGCGAAATAGCTCGCCGGACCCTGCGCCATTGAAAGCATGAACAGGCCAGCGCTGAAAGCAAGCGAACCGGCGGTGAGAACGCGGGCCGCGCCGTGGCGTTTCAGCAACCGTCCGACCAGCGGACCGGCGAAACCCGATACCAGCATCATCACCGTGAGGCCGGCAAAGGCCATCTCGTTCGACATGCCGAGGTCGGCGGCGATGCGCCGGCCGAATACGCCGGGCATATCGAAGCTCACGCCCCAGCCGGCGATCTGGCTGACGGCGAGCAGGGCGATGAGGCGGATGCGCGAAGACGACATGAAGAGATTCCGGAGGGCCATTTCCTCTACGGCTTTCCCAGGCCGAGGGCAACCGGAACGCCTCCCGACAATTCGACAGAACGAACGGACAAGAGAAGGAAACCGACATGGTTGCACAGAAGGGCAAGGACCTGCTGCTCAAGGTTCTGGATGGCAGCACATACATCACCGTCGCCGGGCTGCGCTCGAAGCGGCTCGCCTTCAATGCCGAGACGGTGGACGTAACCGACGGGGAAAGTGCCGGTCGCTGGCGGGAGCTTCTGGCCGGAGCCGGCGTGCAGCGTGCCTCGCTGTCCGGCGCGGGCCTGTTCAAGGACCAGGCTTCCGATGCTCGGGTGCGAACGGCCTTTTTCGCTGGCGAAATTCTCTCCTGGCAGGTGGTCATTCCCGATTTCGGCACTGTGACCGGTCTCTTCCAGATCACGGCGCTCGAATATGCCGGCGCGCATGACGGCGAGGTGACCTTCGAGCTGGCGCTGGAATCGGCGGGCCAGCTTTCCTTCGGGGCGCTCTGATGCGGGGCGGGAGCGATCTTGCGCCCGCGATCGGCAGGGCAAACCGCAGGCGTGGCGAAGTGGAGGCGGTGATCGACGGCGAGCGCCGCATTCTCTGCCTGACGCTGGGCGCTCTGGCCGAGCTGGAAACGGTGTTTCAGGCGGACAGCCTTGCGGGGCTTGCGGAGCGCTTTTCCAGCGGGCGGCTGAAGGCTGCGGATCTGACGGGCATCATCGCTGCGGGCCTGCGCGGCGGCGGAAACCGTTTAAGCGACGACGACGTGAGCGGCATGGCGGTCGAGGGCGGGGTGGCGGGGGCGGCCTCGGTAGTGCGTGAATTGCTGACTCTGACATTTGCCCCGGAAGGGGCTGGCAAGGTGAGCAACGGGTCCGGCAAGTCCTCCCCGGACCCTTGCCAGGGCCACCGCCCGGACCCTTGAATGCCGCAGGCGGCGGGGCAGGAGCGCGTCCCTTCCCCTGGGGGGCGGTGCTCGACACCGGCCTTTGCCGCCTGCGGCTCGATCCGAAGCTTTTCTGGGAGCTGAGCCTCGTCGAGTTTACCGCGATGACCGGTGCATTTGCGCCGCGGCCTGCGCGGTTCAGGCGGGATGGGCTGGAGATGCTGATGCGGGCTTTTCCGGATTGAAGGAGGCGTTCGTTCGCGAAGGTTTGCCCCTTACCCCGAACTGTTCTTGCCCCTCACCCTGACCTTACCGGGGGCGAGCCGCGTGTCTCGACCCGTCCTTCGGACCCCCGCAAGCGGGGAGAGGGGACGGAGACGGTGCGGCTTGCTGCCTTCTCCCCGTCTGCGGGGAGAAGGTGCCGGCAGGCGGATGAGGGGCCGGAAGAGTCTTTCAGCCCAAGGACTTGGGCTGGCTGGATGCCTGTGACGAGCACAGGCATGACGGTGTGGAACGTATCGAACTCGCCTCCGTCTTGTTCAAGGGAGCGTTCAATCATGAATGACGACGATCTTTCCTTTGCGGTCGAACTGGATGCTTCGGCGGCGCTGAAGGCGCTTGACGATCTCGAAAACCGCTCGGCGAGTTTCGGGCGGGCGCTGACCGGCGCGCTGAAGAGCGCCACCATCGGCGGCAAGGGGCTGGACGATACGCTGAGGACGCTGGGCCTGCGGCTCTCCGATGTGGCGCTGGCCTCCGGGCTGAAGCTGCTCGAAACCATGCTTTCGACCCTGAGTTCGGGGCTGATCTCGTCGCTGACGGCGGGGTTCGGTTCCATCCTGCCCTTCGCCGATGGCGGAGTGCCGGGGCGGGTGACGCCGTTTGCGACGGGCGGCGTGGTTTCCGCGCCGACCTATTTTCCGCTGGGCGGGGACCTCGGCCTGATGGGCGAGGCGGGCTCGGAGGCGATCCTGCCTCTGAAGCGCGGGGCCGATGGTTCGCTCGGGGTCGCAGCGGGAGAAGGCGGAACGACCCAGATCAATTTCAACGTCACGGCGACGGATGCGGCGAGCTTTGCCCGCAGCGAAGGCCAGATCACCGCCATGCTGGCGCGCTCGGTCGGGCGCGGCAGGCGGAATCTGTAAGGAGGCATGCCGATGGTAGACGGCTTTCACGAGGTGCGGTTTCCGCTGCGCCTGTCGCTCAATGTGACGGGCGGGCCGGTGCGGCGCACCGATATCGTCAACCTGTCGAACGGCAGGGAGGCGCGCAACCGCCGCTGGCGCGACAGCCGCCGGGCCTATGACGCGGGGTCCGGGGTGCGCTCGGTGGCGGACCTTTACGAGGTGCTTTCTTTCTTCGAAGCGCGGGGCGGCGGTCTTCACGGCTTTCGCTTCCGCGATCCGGTGGACGGGAAATCCTCTGCGCCCGACCGGGCGGTGACGCCCTTCGATCAGGGGATCGGCGAGGGGGACGGGGAGACCGCGACCTTCCAGCTCGCGAAGATCTATGGCGATGCGGCGGGGGAATGGCGGCGGGTGATCGCCAAGCCGGTGACGGGCACGGTGCGGCTCGCCGTTAATGGCGTCGAGCTGCCGGCATCCGCCTTGACCTGCGATACGACGACCGGTCTCGTGACTGTCGATGAGGATTATATTCCTCAGTCCGGCGCGCTGGTGCAGGCGGGCTTCGAATTCGACGTGCCGGTGCGCTTCGATGCCGAGCGGATTGATCTCAACCTCGAAGCCTTTCGGGCCGGGCGCATTCCCACCATTCCGTTGATCGAGATCCTGCCATGAGAAAGATACCGGCCGCACTGGCCGCCCATATCGCGGGCGGCGTGACGACGCTTTGCCGCGCCTGGCGGGTAACACGCCGAGATGGCACGGTGCTGGGGTTTACCGAGCATGACCATCCGCTGGTGTTTGCCGGCACGACATTCCGGGCGGCGAGCGGCTTTACCGCGAGCGAGGCGCGGGAAACGGGCGGCATGGCGGCGCCGGCGGCGGAGGTGACCGGTGGCTTTTCCAGCGAGGCGATCACCGAGGCCGACCTTGCCGCCGGGCGCTATGACGGCGCGCGGGTGGAGGTCTTCCTCGTCAACTGGCAGGAACCGGAGGCGCAGCACCTGCTGGTGTCCGTGAAGGAAATCGGCGAGGTCTCGCGGGCCGGCGAGGCCTTTACCGCCGAACTCAGGAGTTTCGCCCACCGGCTGTCGCAGGAAAACGGACGGATCTACAACCGCCGCTGCGACGCGAGCCTTGGCGACCGCCGCTGCGGCATCGACATGGCGACGGGCGGGCGGCGGCTTTCCGGGACGGTGGTTGCGGCCGAAAGCCGGGACCGGATCGTGGTCACGTTGTCGGCAAGCGTCGGGGACGGGCATTTCCGGCTGGGCCGGCTGGTGTTCGATACTGGTGCTAACGCCGGCCTCTCCGTTCAGGTGGAGGATAGCGAGGCGGCGACGGGCGGGGTGCGGCTCAGGCTCTGGCTGCCGCTGGAGGGATTGCCGGAGGCGGGGGATGCGGTGACCGTTTCTGTCGGCTGTGACAAGGCATTTTCCACCTGCCGCGACCGGTTTGCCAATGCCGCGAATTTCCGGGGCTTTCCGCATATGCCGGGCAGCGACTTCGCCTATTCCTACGTGAAGGGCGAGAGCCTGCATGACGGGAGCGTGCTTTATGAGTGAGGCTGGTTCCGGTTCGTCATGCCTGGGCTCGTCACAGGCATCCCGCCGGCCCAAGTTGTCGGGCTGAAAGGGTCTTTGGACCCGACGGACGTCGGGTCGCCGGATGCCGGAACAAGCCCGGCATGACGGGGGAAGAGGTCGCGCTTCTCAAAGATCTGGCCTTGCCCTTCATCCCCTGCCGGGAATTTCGCCCCGCAAGTGTCAGTATGAACGCATATGGAACGTGCGGCGTTGCGGCATTCTTAACCCTCCCCGCACCGCCCGCATGTCCTTGATATGAGCTTTCTCTACCGCTTGTGGGGGGAGGCAGGGCCGCAGGACGTAGGCGCATGAGGGGTGACCTGCAATCCTTTCAATTCCGGGAGGGCATGCCATGACTGCCATCGGCACACGCGTTCTGGCAGCGGCCGGGTGTTATGTCGGCACGCCCTACCGGCATCAGGGATCGGCGGCGGGGATCGGCTGCGATTGCCTCGGTCTGGTGCGCGGCGTCTGGCGCGATCTTTACGGCCAAGAGCCGGAGTCGGTGCCGGCCTATGCGCCGGATTGGGCGGAGAGGGCGGGCGAGGAGCGGCTGCTCGATGCGGCGGCGCGGCATTTCCTTCCCGTGCCAAGTCTAGCGGAAGCTGAACCGGGCGACCTGCTGGTCTTCCGGTTTCGTCCGCAATTCGCCGCCAAGCATGCCGGTATTCTCTCCGGCCCCAACCATTTCATTCATGCGTATGAGCAGGCCGCCGTGATCCGCTCGGCGCTGGTGCCGGCGTGGAAAAGGCGGGTTGCCGGCGTCTTTCGTTTTCCCGACATTCTATGAGGTCCTTCTATGGCGACCATTCTTTTCCAGGCGGCGGGTGCGGCACTCGGCTCCGTCTTCGGCCCGCTGGGCGCGGTGATCGGCCGTGCCGCCGGCGCACTTGCCGGCAGCGCCGTCGACCGCATGCTGATCGGCGGCTCTACGGTGACGGGTTCGCGTCTCTCGGCGGCGAGACTGCCGGGGGCTTCGGAGGGAACCGCGATCCCCCGGCTCTACGGCACGGCAAGGCTCGGTGGCACGCTGATCTGGGCGACGCGCTTCGAGGAGGAGGTGACCACCGAGCGCGCCGGCGGCAAGGCGACGGGAACGCGGGTGAAGACCTACAGCTATTTCGCCAATGTCGCCTTCGGGCTCTGCGAAGGGCCGGTGGCGGCGATCCGAAGGGTCTGGGCCGATGGGCAGGAAATCGACCTGACGGGGGTGGAGATGCGTTTCTATCCCGGGTCGGAAAAACAGCTTGTCGATCCGCTGATCGAGGCGAAGCAGGGAGCGGGCAATGCGCCTGCTTATCGCGGTCTCGCCTATGTGGTGTTCGAACGGCTGCCGCTCGATGATTTCGGCAACCGTATTCCGCTCATGCAGTTCGAGGTGATCCGCCCGGTCGGCAGGCTGGAAAGCGATATCCGCGCCGTGACGATCATTCCTGGCGCAACCGAGCACGGCTATGCGGCCAAGGCGATTTCGGAGCGGACGGGGGATGGCGAGGAGCGCATTATCAACCGCAACACGCTGACCGCGCCGACCGACTGGCAGGCCTCCATCGATGAATTGCAGGCTCTTTGCCCGAATCTCGAAAACGTGGCGCTGGTGGTGAGCTGGTTCGGCACCGATCTGAGGGCCGGCGAATGCCGGGTCGTGCCGGGCGTTGAGGTTTCCGCACGCGAGAATGAAAGCCGGGGGTGGCGCGTCTGCGGCATGGCGCGCACGGAGGCACGGCTGGTGAGCCGTCACGATGGCGGTCCGGCCTATGGCGGCACGCCCGACGATATGAGCGTGGTCGAGACGATCCGGGATCTGAAGGCGCGCGGCCTGAAGGTGACGCTCTATCCATTCCTGATGATGGACGTACCGGTTGGCAACGGCTTGCCGGACCCCCATGGCGGCGCGGAACAGGCGCCCTATCCCTGGCGCGGGCGTATCACCTGCCATCCGGCGCCGGGGCGGGCAGGCTCGCCTGACAGGACGGCAGCCGCGCGGAATGCCGTTGCGGCATTTTGCGGTTCGGCTGAGGCTGCCGATTTCACGGTTTCGGGAACTTCCGTTGCCTATGCCGGCGAGGACGAGGGCTATCGGCGGCTGGTGCTGCACTATGCGCTGCTGGCAAAGGCGGCGGGCGGTGTCGACGGCTTCCTGATCGGATCGGAACTGAGAGGGCTGACGACGCTGAGGGACGGGGTGGACGCCTTTCCCTTCGTAGAGGCGCTGGTGGAACTGGCGACAGATGTCAGGGCGATCCTCGGGGGCGGCACGAAGATCACCTATGGCGCGGACTGGAGCGAATATTTCGGTCATCATCCGCAGGATGGAACGGACGACGTCCATTTCCACCTCGATCCGCTATGGGCAAGTCCCGCGATCGATGCGGTCGGCATCGACAACTACATGCCGCTTGCCGACTGGCGTGATGGGGATCTCGAAGCCGGCAATCCCGATGGCTTTGCCACGCCCGACGATGGGTTGGCGATGGCGGCGCAGATTGCCGGCGGCGAAGGATTCGACTGGTATTATGCGAGCGATGCCGACCGGGCCACACGTATTCGCACGCCCATTACCGACGGGCTGGCCGGCAAGCCCTGGGTCTTCCGCTACAAGGATATCGCGGGCTGGTGGGCAAACCGTCACTACGACAGGGTGAACGGCGCTGAGCGGGCAATACCGACGGCATGGACGCCGGGGATGAAGCCGGTGTGGTTCACGGAGCTCGGATGCCCGGCAATCGACAAGGGCGCGAACCAGCCGAATGTCTTCGTCGATCCGAAATCGGCGGAAAGCGCGCTGCCGCATTTTTCGGGAGGGCTCAGGGCCGACAGCCAGCAGCGGCGTTTTCTGGAGGCCCATCTTGGCCTCTGGCGGGGCGTGGGGGTGCCGGACGGCATGGTCGATCCCGACAGGCTGTTCCTCTGGTGCTGGGATGCGCGGCCGCAGCCGGCCTTTCCGCTCGACACCGGGCTCTGGGCCGATGGCGGCAACTGGCGGACCGGCCACTGGCTGAACGGGCGGCTGGGCACGGCGACGCTGGCCGATACGCTTGCCGCGATCCTCGACGATCATGGTTTTCACGATTACGACGTGTCGGAAGTAGCGGGCGATCTCGGCGGTTATGTGCAGGGCGACCTGGCCTCCGCCCGCAGCCTGATCGAGCCGCTGGCCGAGGCCTTCCTGATCGACGTGATCGAGGACGGTGCCGTCCTGCGCTTCCGGTCGCGGGCGGCGGCTGGACTGGCCGCGACCGCAATGCCGGTGCTCGCCGACATCGAAGGTGAGCCGCTGTGGCGGGAAGCGCGCGGGCATGACAGTGACTTTGCCGCCGAAGCGATGCTGACCTTCTACGACCCGGCTGCCGATTACGCCGAGGCGAGCGTTCGCTCGCGCCGGGTGGAGGCGGCGACCACGCGCCAGCTTGCCCGCGATCTGGCGGCCGTCATTCCCGAGGAAACGGCGATCGCGGCAGCGGAAGCCATGCTGCGCGACCACCGCGTCGGGCGTCGGCGGCTGGAGCTTTCACTCGGACCGGGCGAGCTCGAGGTCCGGCCCGGGGATATCCTGAGTTTTCCCGAGGGACCGGCTGGACGCTTTCTTGTCGAGGAAATCGACGATGGCGCGGCACGGCGGCTGACGCTGCGGGAAGTGGCGGCCGCGACCTCGGCGCTACGGGTGACGAGTGCGGACGGGCGTGTTTCCGGCAACCCGGCATCGGCGGGCTTTGCGCCGCTTCTCGCCTTCATGGACCTGCCGCAATACGAGGCGGGGGAAGCGGCAAGTTTCGCGCGGGTTGCAGGCTTCTGCCGGCCATGGCGACGCATCGCGATATCCGCCTCCGCCGAGGCGGAAGGCTATGGGCTGCGCATCATTCTCGAACGCCCGGCGACCATGGGCGTGCTGGCCGCTCCGCTGCTGCCCGGGGTCTCGGGACGCTTCGACATGGCGCGGACGCTGGATGTGACGCTTTCCTTTGGCGGTCTTTCCTCTGCGAGTCGGCTGGCGGTGCTGAACGGTGCGAACCGGCTGGCGGTGCGTTCCGCCAGCGGAGACTGGGAAGTCCTCGCGTTTGCTGGAGCGCAGGAAATTGCTGCGGGGCGCTGGCGACTGACGGCCTTGTTGAGGGGCTTGGCCGGCACGGAGGATGCAATGGCGGCGGGTGCCGCTGAAGGCGCGACCGTGGTGCTGCTGGACGAGGCAGTGAAGCCGGTAAGCCTTGCGGGAGAAGAGGCTGGGCTGGTGCTCAACTATATCGCGGAAGCCGTGGGCGGAGCGGGACCGGCGAGGGGACCGTTCGCCTTTGCCGGTGGCATAAGGGCGGAAACGCCGCTGGCGCCGGTGCACCTGCGGGCCCAGAGAGCGCCGGAGGGCGATATCGTACTCGGCTGGGTGCGTCGCGGTCGTGTCGATGCCGACAACTGGCTCGGCGCGGATATTCCGCTCGACGAGGCGGCGGAAGCCTACAGGATCGAGATTCTGGACGGCGATATGGTGGTTCGTACAGTCGAGGCCGGTGCGCCGCGCTGGGTCTATCCGCAGGCGCTGGAGCTTGCCGATTTCGGGGTGGCGCAGACGTCTCTCAGGTTTCGCGTCAGGCAGATCGGACGGATAGCGGCGGGGATTGCCGCCGAGGCGGTGGTGGCGGTGGGGTGACGTCCATGCAGCCGTCATGCCGGACTTGATCCGGCATCCAGCAGGTGAGCGTCCGCGAGCCGAAAGAAGCATCCATCACCGATGATGGCATCCGTCAATGAGTCTCCAGCACGCAAGGACTTGCGTGCACTGGATGCCGGATCAAGTCCGGCATGACGGAGGTCGGGCAGACCCCTCTCGACGAAGCGGCGGACGTTTCAGGCCCGATAACGAACAACCGAAAACAATCAACCGATCAACAAAAGGAGCATGGCATGAACGACCTGAAACAGTGGTATCAGTCGAAGACGGTTTGGGGCGCGCTGATCGCGATTGCGGCGTCTGCGCTGCGGCTCGCAGGGTTCGAACTGACTGCGGCCGACCAGTTACAGCTTGCCGACATCGCGGTTTCCGCCGCAGGCGCGCTCGGTGGCCTGCTTGCGATCTATGGGCGTCTGAAGGCGACGCGAGGCATCGAAACACGCAAGATGAACCCGATGTAACCAGCATTCATTTGCCATTCAGACGTCATGCGATACATAATCCGGCAACAGTAAAAGTAGTCCGGAAGAATTAGCTATGGCATCATTGATGGTCATCACGGGTCTGGCGGCGGGCCTCGCGGTTCCCTCGTGGCCCTATTTTGCGTCCGATGCCACGACGTCGGCACCTGTGCTCATTCAGTCGCAGGACGACAGCAATCGTGCAAGGACCGATTGCCGCGCAGCCGCGGCAAGAGCTGTCTCCGAGGTCGGAGGGCAGCTGCTCTCGGTGCGCCAGTCCGGCGACCAGTGCATCATCACGGTGCTCGTGCCCGGTAGCGGCAACGAGCGCCCGCGCAAGGTGACGATGCAGGTTTCGGAATAACCGACATCCAGAAAAATCAACCGTCCCGGCATTGATCGTGTCGGGACGGTTGCAGGCAGGCAGGGGGCAAATCTGATGCGCATTCTCGTCGTCGAGGACGATGTCAATCTCAACCGGCAGCTCGTAGAGGCGCTGCAGGAAGCAGGCTACGTTGTCGACAAGGCCGTGGATGGCGAGGAGGGGCATTTTCTCGGCGATACCGAGCCTTATGACGCCGTGATCCTCGATATCGGCCTGCCGGAAATGGACGGCATCACGGTGCTGGAAAAATGGCGGGCGGCCGGTCGCGTCATGCCAGTGCTGATCCTGACCGCCCGTGATCGCTGGAGCGACAAGGTGGCCGGCATCGACGCCGGCGCCGACGACTATGTCGCCAAACCGTTCCACGTCGAGGAAGTGCTGGCGCGTATCCGCGCCCTGATCCGCCGGGCGGCGGGCCATGCCTCGTCGGAAATCGTCTGCGGTCCTGTGCGCCTCGACACCAAGAGCTCCAAGGCGACCGTCAACGGTGTGGCGCTGAAGCTGACCTCGCACGAGTACCGTCTGCTCTCCTACCTTATGCACCACATGGGCGAGGTCGTGTCGCGCACCGAGCTTGTCGAACATCTCTACGATCAGGATTTCGACCGCGATTCCAACACCATCGAAGTTTTTGTCGGCCGGCTGCGCAAGAAGATCGGCATCGACATGATCGAGACCGTGCGCGGTCTCGGCTACCGTATCCAAGCGCCCTGACATGGCGCTGAAATCCCTCACGGCAAGGGTTCTCCTGCTGGCGACGCTCTGGTCGGCGGCGGCGCTGATAACCATTGCCGTGGTGATTTCGGCTCTCTACCGGCAGGGCGTCGAACGCGGCTTCAACAACCTGCTGCGCGCCCAGCTTTACAACGTTATCAACTCGGTCTCCGTGAGCGATGGCAACAGCCTCGCCGGCAATCCGGCACTCGGGGATCTGCGCTTTTCCCAGCCGGAAAGCGGCTGGTACTGGCTGGTCGAGCCGCTCGGCAGCTATGGCGCAGCGCCGCTCGCCTCCACCTCGCTCGGCATGGCCAACCTGCCGGTGCCGGGGCTGGAGGAATATCCCTTCGACGAACATTACGAGCGCTTCTATCCGATGGAAGACGCCTCCGGAAACCGGCTGAGGGTGGCTGAAACCGAAGTCGTGCTGGACGGCGAAGGGCGCGCGGCGCGTTTTCGCGTTTCCGGCAATCTCGAAGTGGTCGAGGAGGAAATCTCCTTCTTTTCGACGCGGCTTTATGCGGCTCTTGCCCTGTTCGGTTTCGGCGGTCTCGTGGTCAACGGTCTTGCCATTCTTTACGGCCTGAAACCCCTCGACCGGGCGCGGCGCGCATTGGAGAAGATTCGCGGCGGCGAGGCAGAGCGGATCGAAGGGGAATTCCCGCGCGAGATCCAGCCGCTCGCCAACGAGATCAACGCGCTGATCGACAGCAACCGCCGTATTGTAGAGCGGGCCCGCATGCAGGTCGGCAATCTTGCGCATTCGCTGAAGACGCCGATTGCCGTTCTGCTCAACGAAGCGAGAACGCTCGACAAGACCCATGGCGAGGTGGTGGTGAGCCAGGCGGAAGCCATGCAGGGGCAGGTGACGTCCTACCTGAACCGCGCCCGCATTGCAGCCCAGAGGGATTCCGTTCTCGCCCGTACCGATGCCGAGCCGGTGCTGGAGCGGCTGGTCCGGGTCATGCGCAGGCTCAATCCCGAAACCGAATTTCGCCTCGAGATCGCGCCTGGCCTGACATTCGCGATGGAACAGCAGGATGTCGAGGAAACCGTCGGTAATCTTCTCGAAAACGCGGCACGTTTTGCCAAGACCATGGTCCTCCTGAGAGCCTCGCATGCGGACTCCGCCGCCAGCGGAACGGATAGCGGGCGACGCCACTGGATCGAGGTGACGGTCGATGACGACGGTCCCGGCTTGAAGCCCGATCAGATCGGCGAGGCGCTGAAACGCGGCACGCGGCTGGACGAGAGCAAGCCCGGCACTGGCCTCGGTCTTTCCATCGTCAAGGAAATTTCCAACGAATATCAGGGGGCCTTCGGCTTGTCCCGTGCAGAAATTGGTGGATTGAAAGCGAGACTTGTGCTGCCGGCTGTGACAAGAGACACTGCGTGATTGATATACCTATGAAAAACAATGCCGGCCATAAAGATGCCATGTGCATGCCGCAGCAGAGCGAGGATTGAAGTGACAATCGGGCGTTTCGACGAGACTTGGGCTGGTTCGATGGGTGGTACCCGCATTCGTTCGGTGGCGATGGTAGCGCTGACTGCGCTTGCATTGACGGGCTGCGGGACCACCGGTGGCCCGCGTGGAGGCCTCGCTTCCTCCGGCAAGACAGCAAATTCTTCGACCCTCTACATTTCCGCTTTGCAGGGCGGCATTGTGTCGCGCTCCGGCGTCAAGCTTTCGAACAGCGAACGCCAGAGGGCGCTTGAAGCCGAGTATCGTGCGTTGGAAGCTGCCCCCGGTGGGCAACCCGTTGCATGGCAGGGCGGCGACGTGAGCGGACAGGTGGTCGCGGCCGCTCCCTATCAGGTCGGTCAGCAGAATTGCCGGCAGTACACCCACAAGCTGGTCTACAACGGCAAGCAGATCGAGGCGCGAGGTGCTGCCTGCCGCAACAGTGACGGCACCTGGACGCCCTTGACATAAGTCAAGGCCTGAGTGCGTTCTCTTCCTTACTGCTCGACTTGCGGCCAAACGCCTCAACTTTGCGTCATTGGCCGTTTGTCTGTTGGATTGGGCTTCTGCTTGAAGTAATTGGACGCCATGCTGTTCTGGATCATCGCCGCTCTCCTGACCGTTGCCGTTGCCGTCGCCCTGTTGGCGCCGTTGCTCAAGGGGGCGGCGAGCGAGCCCGATGACGATGTCGGCGAGGCCGCTGTCTACCGCGATCAATTGCGGGAGCTCGAGCGGGACAAGGGCCTCGGTCTGATCTCTGCCGAAGACGCCGATTATGCCCGCGCCGAGATCGCTCGCCGCCTGCTTTCGGTTTCGACCGGCAAGGGTGCCGCAGGTGCTAGCAAGGGCGCTCGGGCGAGCCGTCATCCGCTGGCGCAGGCTTTCGTCATTCTCGGTCTTCCGGCGATAGGGCTCGGACTCTATCTGCTGACAGGCAGTCCGGGCATGCCTGCGGCGCCGCTTGCCGAGCGGCTGGAAAATCCCGGCAACAATCTGGAACTTCTGGTCGCCAAGGCCGAACGCCATCTGGCGGAAAACCCCAATGACGGGGCGGGCTGGGATGTGCTGGCGCCGATCTACTTCAAGAGCCAACGCATCGGCGACGCCGAGCTTGCCTACCGCAACGCCATTCGTTTTCTCGGAACCAACCCGGCGCGTATGAGCGGTCTCGGTGAAGTGCTGGTCGCAGGAAGCGGCGGGATCGTCACGGAGGACGCCCGATCCGCCTTCGAAGAGGCATTGCGTCTCGACAGCAACAATCCGCGCGCCGAATTCTATCTGGCGCTGGCGCTGGAACAGGCCGGCAAGCGCGCTGAGGCTAAGGCCGCGTTCGAGAGGCTGCTGGCGGCCTCGCCGAAGGAGGCGCCCTGGGTGCCGCTTGTCAACCAGCATATTGCTACAAACAGCGGGGACGCTCCAGCTGCTTCCGCTGCGCCTGGCAATCCGACCGAGGCCGATGTGGCAGCCGCACAGGACATGTCCGCAGGCGATCGCATGGCGATGATCCGCGGCATGGTCGACAGTCTGGACGCCAAGCTCAAGGACGATCCGAAGAATTTCGAGGGATGGATGCGCCTCGTGCGCTCCTATGCCATGTTGAAGGAACCGGAGCGCGCAGTTGGCGCATTGAAGGACGGACTTGCAACCTTCCCGGCCGAAGGGGAAGAAGGCAAGCAACTGATCGCCATGGCCCGGGAACTCGGCCTGCCGGTTGAGGAGGCATTGAAATGACGCGCAAGCAGAAGAGACTGGCCGTCATCGCCGGCGGGATGAGCTTCATTATCGCGGCCGTCTTGCTGATGATGTTCGCCTTCGGCCAGTCGGTCGCCTATTTCTACATGCCGTCCGACCTCGAAAAGACGGCGGTCGGTCCGGGAACGCGCATCCGTCTCGGTGGCCTCGTGGCTGAAGGATCGGTCGTGCGCGGCGAGGGCTCGACAGTGAAGTTTTCCGTGACGGATGGCACGGGCACGGTGCCGGTCACTTATACTGGTATCCTGCCGGATCTTTTCCGCGAAGGACAGGGCGTCGTCACTGAAGGTGCCTTCGATGCAGCCGGCGGTTTCGTCGCCGACAGCGTGCTTGCCAAGCATGACGAGAACTATATGCCGAAGGAAGTTGCCGACCGCCTGAAGAAGGACGGCGTCTGGGAAGGCGAGGGGAAGACCCAATGATCATCGAACTTGGTCATTATGCTCTGGTGCTGGCGCTGGCGACGGCGCTGATCGTTTCCGTGCTGCCGGTGATCGGCGCGCGAAAGGGCGACAAGGGGCTGATGTCGGTTGCCGTCACCGGTACGCTGGCGGGATTTGCGCTGGTTGCCTTCTCCTTCGGCGTGCTGACCTGGGCCTATATGGTTTCCGATTTCTCGGTGGAGAACGTCTGGGAGAATTCCCATTCGCTGATGCCGGCGATCTATCGTTTCTCGGGCGTGTGGGGCAATCACGAGGGGTCGATGATGCTCTGGCTGCTGATCCTGAGCCTGTTCAGCGCGCTCGTCGCCATCTTCGGGCGTAACCTGCCGGAACGATTGAAGGCCAATGTGCTGGCCGTACAGGGCTGGATCACCACGGCTTTCACGCTGTTCATCCTCATTACCTCCAACCCCTTCATCCGGCTTTCGCCGGTGCCAGCGGAAGGCAAGGACCTTAATCCGGTTCTGCAGGATGTCGGCCTCGCCATTCATCCGCCGCTGCTCTATCTCGGTTATGTCGGTTTCTCCGTCTGCTTCTCCTTCGCCATCGCGGCACTCATCGACGGGCGCATCGATGCGGCATGGGCGCGCTGGGTGCGGCCGTGGACGCTTGCCGCCTGGACCTTCCTCACCGCCGGTATCGCCATGGGTTCCTACTGGGCCTATTACGAACTCGGCTGGGGCGGCTGGTGGTTCTGGGACCCGGTCGAAAACGCCTCCTTCATGCCCTGGCTCGCGGGTACGGCGCTTCTGCATTCGGCGCTGGTGATGGAAAAGCGCGATGCGCTGAAAATCTGGACCGTGCTGCTCGCCATCCTGACATTCTCGCTGTCGCTGCTCGGCACCTTCCTCGTGCGCTCCGGCGTTCTGACCTCGGTGCATGCCTTCGCCACCGATCCAAGCCGCGGTATCTTCATCCTCTGCATCCTGACGATCTTCATCGGCGGGGCTTTCAGTCTCTTCGCCTTCCGCGCGCCGATGCTGAAGGCGGGCGGCCTGTTCCAGCCGATCTCGCGCGAGGGCGCGCTGGTGCTCAACAACCTGATTCTGACCGTTTCGGCAGCGACCGTGCTGATCGGCACGCTTTATCCGTTGCTGCTGGAGACGCTGACGGGCGAGAAGATCTCGGTTGGCGCGCCGTTCTTCAACCTGACCTTCGGCCTGCTGATGACGCCGCTTCTGGTGGCAGTTCCGTTCGGGCCGTTGCTGGCGTGGAAGCGCGGCGATCTGCTCGGCGCCATGCAGCGGCTTTTCGCCGCCGCGATCATCGCCTTCGTCTTCGCTATCATTGTCTATTACATCGAAAATGGCGGGCCGGTCATGGCGGTCTTCGGTCTCGCCGCCGGTTTCTTCCTGATCTTCGGTGCGCTTTCCGACCTCTGGTATCGTTCCGGCTTTCGCAAGGTGCCGTTCCGCACTGCGCTCAGCCGCCTGAACGGACTGCCGCGCTCGGCAATCGGTACGGCGATCGCTCATCTCGGTTTCGGCGTGACGGTGCTGGGCATCGTTGCCGTTACCACCTTCGAGACGGAAACCGTCGTGGAAATGAAGCCCGGCGCGACGGCCGATGCCGGCGGCTACTCCATCACCTTCGATGGCATGAAACAGGCAATCGGACCGAACTATACGGAAGACCGGGGCCACTTCACCATCCGTCAGGGTGGTGTGGACAAGGGCGATTTCTGGTCCTCCAAGCGGCTCTACACGGCGCGGCGGATGCCGACCACGGAGGCCGGCATCCGCACCTTCGGGCTGGTCCACCAGCTCTACGTATCCCTCGGCGATCCCATGGATGACGGCGGCATCGTCGTTCGCATCTGGTGGAAGCCCTATATCCTCTGCATCTGGTATGGAGCGCTGATCATGATGGCCGGTGGTTTCGTCTCGCTCTCCGATCGTCGCCTGCGGGTGGGGGTGCCGAAGCGGGCTGCGAAGGTCGCGGCACCTGCTGCTCTGGGGGCGGCGGAATGAGGACGGTAGCTCCTGCTCGGATGAACCCCTCTCCAACCTCTGCCCACGAGGGGGAGGAGTTTTACTGTTTCGCGTTGCTGTCACGGTGGATGCAAGACCTTGCCGCGCGTTTTCTCCTCCCTTGTGGGGGAGATGGCCGGCATGCCAGAGGAGGACTTGCTTCATTCCTTCTGATTTTTCTCCTCCTCGCACCGCTTCCGGCGCTGGCCGTCAACCCGGACGAGATCCTGCCCGACCCCAAGCTGGAACAGCGGGCGAGGGACCTTTCCGCCCAGCTGCGCTGCATGGTCTGCCAGAACCAGTCGATCGACGATTCGAATGCCGAGCTTGCCCGCGACCTGCGCCTGCTTGTGCGCGAACGGATCGTCGATGGCGACAGCGACCAGCAGGTGATCGACTATGTCGTGTCACGCTACGGTGAATTCGTACTGCTGAAGCCACGCCTGTCCATGCATACGTTGCTGCTCTGGGGACTTCCGGGCGTGCTTTTCGTCATCGGTCTCGGCGTTGCCTTTGCCTATGCGCGGGGCCGCAGCAAACCCGTTCCGCAGAAGCTGTCGGCCGAAGAGGAAGTCCGTCTCGGCAAGTTGCTGGACGAATGATGCGCGACCAACCGGGGGCGCCGTCGGCGGCTTCTTTCTGCTTCCTGCAAAGATTACGAAGTTTTCATTCTCCGTACAGTTCGCAGTAAGGTGACACGCCCTATATCTCCTTCATCCACCGCTTCCCGCCGGGATGGGTCCCGGCCTCCAGCAAGCAGAACAGATGAAGGTAATATCCATGTCTGACAAGAACGGTCGCTCCAACCTCACGACGATCCTGAAGAACTCGACCGCAGCCGGCCTCGCCGCGCTGATGCTGGCCGGCACTCTTCCGGTCGCCGTCAACTCAGCCTATGCGGAAGCTGTCAAGGTTCAGGCCGCACAGGTCCCGAGCTTCGCCGACGTCGTCTCCGCCGTTTCCCCGGCTGTCGTTTCCGTCCGCGTCCAGTCCAACGTCCAGAACACCTCGGACGAAAGCAATTTCTCGTTCAACTTCGGCGGTCGCGGCTTCGACGACCTCCCGGACGACCATCCGCTGAAGCGCTTCTTCAAGGAATTCGGCATGCCCGGCCCTGACGGCAAGGGTCCCGGCGCCGGTCCGAATGCCCGCCCGCGCGAACATGGCGAAGGCAAGGGCCGTCTGCGTCCGACCTCGCAGGGCTCCGGCTTCTTCATCTCCGAAGACGGCTATATCGTCACCAACAATCACGTTGTCGATGATGGCGCCGCCTTCACCGTTGTCATGAACGACGGCAAGGAACTCGACGCCAAGCTGGTCGGCAAGGACAGCCGCACCGATCTCGCTTTGCTCAAGGTCGAAAACCCGAAGCAGAAGTTCACCTATGTCGACTTCGCCGATGACGAAGCCATGCGCGTCGGTGACTGGGTCGTTGCCGTCGGCAACCCCTTCGGCCTCGGCGGCACTGTAACGGCCGGCATCATTTCGGCCCGCGGCCGCGATATCGGCTCCGGCCCGTATGACGACTACATCCAGATCGACGCTGCAGTGAACCGTGGTAACTCCGGCGGTCCGGACTTCAACCTGGCCGGTCAGGTGGTCGGTATCAACACCGCCATCTTCTCGCCCTCCGGCGGCAACGTCGGTATTGCCTTCGCAATCCCCGCATCCGTCGCCAAGGACGTGATCGCCAAGCTCAAGGATGGGGGCAGCGTGCAGCGTGGCTGGCTCGGTGTTCAGATCCAGCCGGTAACCCAGGACATCGCCGACTCGCTTGGCCTGTCCGAGGCAAGCGGTGCTCTGGTCGTCTCGCCGCAGGCCGGTTCGCCCGGTGAGAAGGCTGGCATAAAGCAGGGCGACGTGGTCACGGCCGTCAACGGTGAACCGGTCAAGGATCCGCGCGATCTCGCCCGTCGTATTGCGGCCTTCCCGCCCGGTACCAAGGTCGATGTTTCCCTGTGGCGTGAAGGCAAGGCAACGTCCGTCAAGGTCGACCTCGGCACGCTGCCGAGCGAGCAGGCACTGGCTGGCAAGGAAGACGGCACCGGTGGCGACACGCAGGCTCCGGCTACTGAGCAGGCGCTTGCCAACATGGGCATTTCGGTCGCTCCGGCAGAAGACGGCAAGGGCCTGTCGATCATCGATGTGGATCCCGACTCCGATGCCGCCGACAAGGGCATGAAGGCCGGTGAGAAGATCACCTCGGTCAACAATCAGGCAGTCTCCTCGGCTGCCGATGTGATGAAGGTGATCGATCAAGCCAAGAAGGATGGCCGTACCAAGGCGCTCTTCCAGGTCGAATCGGAGAACGGCAGCCGCTTCGTTGCCCTTCCGATCAACCAGGGCTGAGGCCCCTCGGACTGAATGATCGCGGGGCGCCGAAGATCGGGTCTTCGGCGCCCCGCTTGTTCAAGCGGATAACAAGGACGAGAGCATGAATTCCGGAGGAAGCGGTACCGTTGGACCAGCCGATTCCGGTTGTGCCGATGGCATGGCCGGCGGTAATGTCGCGCACATGAAAATATTGGTTATCGAAGACGATCTGGAAGCCGCCGCCTACATGACGAAGGCTTTCCGCGAGGCAGGTATTGTGGCCGATCACGCCAGCGATGGCGAAAGCGGCCTGTTCATGGGCTCGGAGAATACTTACGACGTGATGGTCATCGACCGCATGTTGCCGCGTCGCGACGGCCTCTCCGTCATCAGCGAGCTTAGAAAGCGTGGCATCGACACGCCGGTGCTCATTCTCTCCGCGCTCGGCCAGGTAGACGACCGCGTGACCGGCCTTCGCGCCGGCGGTGATGATTATCTACCCAAGCCCTATGCCTTTTCCGAACTTCTCGCCCGCGTCGAAGTGCTGGGCCGCCGCAAGGGCAAGCCCGAGCAGGACATGATGTATCGGGTGGGCGATCTCGAGCTCGACCGGCTGTCCCACGAGGTCAAGCGCGCGGGCAAGGAAATCCTGCTTCAGCCGAGGGAGTTTCGCCTGCTCGAGTATCTGATGAAGAATGCCGGTCAGGTGGTGACCCGCACCATGCTGCTCGAAAACGTCTGGGACTATCATTTCGATCCCCAGACCAATGTCATCGACGTGCACGTTTCCCGGCTTCGCTCGAAGATCGAAAAGGATTTCGACAAGCCGCTGCTGAAGACCGTGCGCGGCGCCGGTTACATGATCAAGGACGAAGGCTGAGTCACGGATGAGCCGCGCCAAGCTTCTGTTCAAGTCGACGGCCGTCCGGCTGTCGGCTCTCTATATCGGCCTCTTCGCACTCTGCGCGGCCCTGCTTGTCATCTATGTGACGGCGCTTTCCGAGCGCATCCTCTACACACAGACGCGCGACGCCCTGAAGGAAGAGGTTCAGGATATCACCACTGCTTACGAGCGTGGAGGTATCAACCGCCTGCTCGCCATCATGGAGCGCAGGGCCCGCCAGCCGGGCGCCAACCTTTATGTGATCGCGGGTCCGACGGGCGAAATCCTAGCTGGCAACGTCGCCTCCGTGCAGCCCGGCGTCTTCGATCACGAGGGCTGGACCGATTTCCCGTTCCGGTACGAGCGATACAATGAAAGCGGTGACGTGCAGCGCCATGTCGCGGCGGGCCATGTCTTCTTCCTCGACAACAGCCTGAGGGTGCTTGTTGGCCGCGACCTGGGCGAGCCGGCCAAGCTGCGGCTTCTGGTGCGGCAGGCGCTGATGGTGGCGCTCGCGATCATGGGAACCGGCGCTGTCATCATATGGTTCGCCATCGGTCGCAATGCCCTTAAGCGCATTGATCGTGTCTCTGCCGCGAGCAAGAAGATCATGGCGGGCGACCTGTCGCAACGTCTTCCTGTCTCCGGCTCGGGCGATGAGTTTGACCGTCTCTCCATCTCGTTGAACGATATGCTAGGTCGTATCGAGAAACTCAACGAGGGACTCAGGCAGGTTTCCGACAACATCGCCCACGACCTGAAGACGCCATTGACGAGGCTTCGCAACAAGGCCGCCGATGCGCTGAACGAAGACGAAGAGGCAAGCCGCAAGGCGGCGCTGGAAGGCATCATCACGGAGTCCGACCAGTTGATCCGTACCTTCAACGCGCTCTTGATGATTTCCCGCGTTGAGGCCGGTTCGATAGCCGCGGAACTCTCGGATATCGATCTTTCCGCCATCGCCGCCGACAGCGCGGAACTTTATGAACCGGTTGCGGAAGAGGCAGGATTGAGCCTCGAAACCGAGATTGCGCCGGGTCTCTCGGTGAGGGGGAACCGCGAGCTTGTGGGGCAGGCGATCTCCAACCTGATCGACAACGCCATCAAGTACGGTGCCGAGGGTGAACGCGACCGCAAGATCAAGGTAACCGTCGCGAAGGCCGGAGAGGGCGTGGAGCTCAGGGTTTCCGATAGCGGGCCGGGTGTTGCCGAAGACATGCGCGAGGAAGTGGTCAAGCGCTTCGTCCGTCTCGACAAAAGCCGTTCGAAACCCGGAACGGGACTGGGGCTTTCGTTGGTCTGCGCAATTATGGCCTTGCATGGTGGGCGGCTCGAACTTTCCGACACACATGACGACGATGGCACTGACAAGGGTTTGACCGCGACTATGGTGTTCCCCGGTCAGAAGACCTGATACCAAGGATCGATGATAGAAATCCATAGGACCTGCTTGATCGGGCTTTCCAGCTAGGGGAGGTCCGCAGAGCGATGCTGACGCATCGGTCAAGGGCCTCGAAAACGTCGGAAAGCCCGAGAAGCCGGCCTGCGGTGACTTTATACTGGCTCCTGGCGTTGTTGCGATACTTGTACGATGCGCAGACATCGCCCTGCGCACCGCGCCTAGCCAGGAGCCAGTATAAAGTCATCCTATGGGTTTCTATCATCGATCCTTGGTATACCTTCGCCTAGCAGAACGGGATTCGGGGAGAGGGTCCCGTGCACTCTCGCCCGGATGGAGGCCTTGTGGGATGACGGAACCGAAGACAACGCGTCTGATGGATGTTGCGGCGGATGTGATAAGGCCGCTCAATCAGGTGGAACTGAAATCGGTTCTGTCGATGCTCAAGGATCTGGGGCGCAGTGAGCCAGCGATCGCGAACCTGCTGGGGAGCGAAGGACCGCTCAAGAATTTCGTCGCCGCTGCGCTGACGCTTTCTCCTTATCTTCGCGACATGGCAAACCTCTCACCGCCGCTTCTGGCCGAGGCCATCCAGCAGCCGATCGAACTGATGCTGGAGGCGCTTGTGGCGTCGGCCCGCAACGCCTGGAAGGGTGAGCCGGGCGGTCCCTCCGCGACCGAGGCGCAGGTGATGTCGCGATTGAGGATTGCCAAGCGCAAGGTCGCGTTCGTGACCGCGCTTGCCGACCTCGCACGGATTTTCGCCGCACGCGACACCACGCGCTGGCTGAGCGCCGTAGCGGACGCATCGGTGGCGGCTGCGATCGATCACCTGCTCGTCGCCGGTCAGGAGGCAGGTAAGCTCACGCTTCAAGACCCGTCCGAGCCGTCGAAGGGCAGTGGCTTGATCGTGCTTGGCATGGGCAAGCTCGGCGCTCGCGAACTTAACTATTCATCGGATGTCGACCTCGTCGTGTTCTTCGAGCCGGAAGCGGGCATTCTTGCCGTGCCGGATGACGCGACGGAGACCTATGGCCGGATGATGCGCCGGCTGGTGCGCATTCTGCAGGAGCGTACGGCCGATGGATATGTGTTTCGCACCGACCTTCGCCTTCGCCCCGATCCGGGCTCTACGCCGCTCGCAGTGCCGGTGGAGGCGGCCTTGGTCTATTATGAGGGCCGGGGGCAGAACTGGGAGCGCGCCGCCTACATCAAGGCCCGTCCCATCGCTGGCGATCTTGTCGCCGGTGAGCAGTTCCAGCGGGAACTGGTGCCCTTTGTCTTCCGTAAATATCTTGACTATGCGGCAATTGCAGACATTCACTCTATCAAGCGTCAGATCCACGTTCACAAGGGGCACGGGGCCATTGCGGTCAAGGGTCACAACGTCAAGCTTGGTCGCGGCGGTATCCGCGAAATCGAATTCTTTGCCCAGACGCAGCAACTGATTGCGGGTGGACGCATGCCGGAGCTCAGGGTTCGCCCGACCGAAACGGCCCTTTGCGCATTGGCGGCAGCAAACTGGATCGACGACGAGACGCGAGACGAACTGATCTCCTGCTACTGGTTCCTGCGGGATATCGAACATCGCATCCAGATGGTGCATGACGAGCAGACCCACCTGCTGCCGGAAAGCGAGGCGGAGTTGCGGCGCATCGCCTTCATGTCGGGTTTCGCCGATGCCAAGGGATTTTCGGTCAAGCTCGAAGAGGTACTGAAAGCCGTCGAACGCCGCTATGCAAGGCTTTTCGAGCACGAGGAAAAGCTGTCGACAGCGACGGGAAACCTGGTCTTCACCGGCCAGAACGATGACCCAGATACGCTGAAGACACTAAAGAGCCTCGGTTTCGAACGGCCGGAGGACATTTCCCGCGTTATCCGCACCTGGCATTATGGCCGCTATCGCGCCACGCAATCCGTCGAGGCGCGCGAGCGTCTGACGGAATTGATGCCCGAACTGCTCAAGGCCTTCGGCGAAAGCCGGCGGGCCGATGAAGCTCTTTTGCGCTTCGATGATTTCCTTTCCGGCCTGCCCGCCGGCATTCAGCTTTTCTCTCTCCTCGGCAACAATCCGGCTTTGCTCGACCTCATCGTCAACATCATGTCGTCGGCGCCAAGGCTTGCCGAAATCATCGCCCGCCGCCCGCATGTTTTCGACGGCATGCTCGATCCCGGTCTCATGGTTGAACTTCCGACGCGGGATTATCTTGCCAAAAGACTTGCCTCCTTCCTGAACGGCAGCCGATTCTACGAGGAAACCCTCGATCGGTTGAGGATCTTCGCCGCGGAACAGCGCTTCCTGATCGGTGTCCGCCTTCTCACCGGCTCTATTGGAGGAACACAGGCCGCGAATGCCTTTACCGACCTTGCGGGGCTTGTCATCGGGGAGGCTCTGAAGGCTGTAATCGACGAGATGGAAGCGACCCACGGGCGGATCGAGGGCGGACGGGTGGCGCTCGCCGGCATGGGCAAGCTTGGCAGCTTCGAACTGACGGCAGGTTCTGACGTTGACCTGATCCTTCTCTATGAACATGCTGACGATGCGGGAGATTCCGATGGATTGAAGCCTCTCGATCCCGTCCGCTATTTCACCCGGATCACACAGCGTCTGATCGCGGCACTCTCGGCGCCGACCGCGGAGGGCGTGCTCTATGAAGTGGACATGCGACTGCGACCCTCCGGCAACAAGGGGCCGGTAGCAACCAGACTGCGCGCCTTTGAGAAGTATCAGAATGAGGAGGCCTGGACATGGGAACACATGGCGCTAACACGGGCGCGTCTCATCAGCGGTGATGCCGACCTCATCGGGCAGACGAAGTCGATCATAGAAAGCGTGCTTGTAAGTCCGAGGGATCGGGCGAAAGTCGCCACGGACGTGGTGGAGATGCGCCAGCTGATCGAGAAGGAAAAACCGCCGCGTAACATCTGGGATTTCAAGCTTATTCCGGGCGGGTTGATCGATATCGAGTTCATGGCCCAATACCTGGCGTTGATTGCGCCGGGCAGAGGTATCGAGAGAAGTGTCAACGGCCTTTCGACGGCTGATGCCCTTCGCCAGCTCGGACCCGAGTTGATGAACCCCAACGATCTCGATATCTGCCTGTCGGCCCTCAGGCTTTATACCGAACTGTCTCAGGTGATCCGGCTTTGTATCGATGGCCCCTTCGACACTGAAACGGTTCCGGCTGGCCTCGTCGATCTCGTCTGCCGGGCGGGAGACTGCCCTGACCTGAGTACACTTGAAGCAGAAGTGAAACGGTTGTCGAAGGCGGTACGAAAGGTATTTCAGACGGTGGTGAAAGGCTGATAAAGGACATAGCTGCAGCAACATGGCGCCGTTTCAGCAGAACAATCGTGCAGACCGTTCCGCTCGATTGTTCGAAGTTGGAAAAAACAAATAATGGCGTTGAATTTCGCAGCGTTGAGGTCAACAATGGCCTTGCAAAAGACGAAGAGCGTTCGACACTTGTATTGCCATGAATGAGCCTGTTTCAACAGCTGGCACAGAAGCCGGATCGTTAGCCATCCATAAAATCAGAACTGCCATTCTTCTTGCCGCGGCAAGCAATTCATTTTGACCAGAGCCACCTTCAAAACGGGAAAGATCTATGGAGATCATGCAGCGTTCCCAGTTGGAATACCCGATCCGGACGACGGGGCTGACAAAGATTTTCGATGATCGCGTGGTGGTGGATCAGGTTGAGCTCAATGTCCGGTCCGGTGAGATCTTTGGCCTTATAGGCCCGAACGGTGCGGGCAAGTCGACTTTGATCAAGATGCTGACGACGCTGCTGCCGCCGACGAGGGGTGAGGCAACCGTCGCCGGTTATGATGTCAGACGAGAGGCGAGGGGTGTTCGCTCACATATCGGTTACGTGCCGCAGCTTCTGTCTGCGGATGGCGCGCTGACAGGTTATGAGAACCTGCTCCTTTCGGCGCGCCTCTATCTCATTCCACGCCGCGAGCGTGCCGCGAGGATCAAGGAGGCGCTGGCAATGACCGGGCTTGCGGATGCGTCCGATCGCCTGGCCCAGCACTATTCCGGCGGAATGCTCCGGCGTCTGGAAATTGCGCAGAGCACCCTGCATCGGCCAACGCTGCTCATCATGGACGAGCCCACGGTCGGGCTCGATCCCATGGCGCGAGACGCCGTATGGGACCACATCCGCGATCTGCGGAAGCGTTTCGGCACGACAATTCTCTTGACCACCCATGTGATGGGCGAGGTCGAGGCGCTTTGCGATCGCGTCGGTATCCTCCACCGTGGCCGGCTGGAAAAGCTTGGTACGGCCAATGAACTCAAGGCCGAGATAGGCCCCAATGCGACGCTCGATGATGTCTTCGTTCACATAGTCGGCGAAGATGCAGGAAAGACGGAAGGATATTACGACGTTCGCCAGGCTCGCAGGAGCGTTACCGCCCATGAGTAAGCCGAATTGGAAGGTGATCCCCGACTATGGCACCACGGTTCTTGCAGTTTCTGCTGCCGAGATCAGCAAACTTCGCCACGATCCGAGCGAAATCCTGACGCGCGCAATCCAACCGGCGATCTGGCTGGTTTTGTTCGGCGAGGTCATGGCGCAGGTTCGTGGCCTGTCCAGCACGACCAACGGAACTTATCTCGATTTTCTGGCCCCGGGCATTCTTGCACAGAGCGTGCTCTTCGCAGCCATCTTCTACGGTATCGCCGCCATATGGGAACGCGATCTCGGTGTGTTGCATCGCTACATGGTCAGCCCCGCCCCCCGAACGGCACTGGTCCTGGGAAAGGCTGTTTCTTCGGCTGTCCGTGGTATCTCGCAGGCAGTCGTCGTCTACGTACTCGCGCTGATGCTAGGTATATCGGTAGACCTCGATCCGCGCGCCTTACTTGGGGTGGCGGCGCTGATAGCGCTCGGTTCCGGTCTCTTCTCCACTTTTTCCCTCATCATTGCTTGCATCGTCAAAACGCGTGAGCGTTTCATGGGCATAGGCCAGGTACTGACTATGCCGATCTTCTTCGCCAGCAACGCCATCTATCCCATCGACATAATGCCGCACTGGCTGAAGATGGTTTCTCAAGTGAACCCATTGACCTATCAGGTCGATGCCCTTCGGACCCTGATGTTGACCGGCGCGGTTAGTAAATACGGCGTCGGGTTCGATTGCCTGGTGCTTGCGGCGACCATGTCAGTTCTCGTGGTCATTGCAGCGCGGATGTATCCGCGACTGACCACTTAACACGGATTCCGTTCACAGAAAGTCGAGAGAGGATGGCGATGCGTAAGGCCATTCGGGCGTCGGGCGTAAGAAGTCCGATGCGGCGAGGAGCTTTGTCTGTTGTGATGGTGCCAGCATACGAGGCAAGGCCTTCTCTGATAGGGAAACGTTTGTAAAACCCCTGGCCAATGAAAAATGCCGCCGGACCTGCTCGGTCACTGACGGCATCCTCCTTTATCAATATTCCTGCTTAGAAGTTGACCTTCCAGCCGCTTCTGACCCAGACGTTCGGATCGTCGCCTTCGGTGGTGGCGTTGACCATGAGCGAGGCGGTGCCGCCGCCGACGTCGAATTCGGCGCCGATGCCGGCGCGGACCCAGAACTGCTTGACGTCCTGTCCTTCGAGGTCGAACGAGCTGATGCCGATGATCTCGCCACTGGTGCCGGTCGTTTCCTTCTCGAAGCGGTAGTCAGCTTCGGCGCGACCGAGCAGGCGGATGTCGTCGGTCAGGGTATGAACCAGATCGACACCGACGCGGGCTATGGTCGAGTGATCCTTGCTCTCGTCGTAGATGGCTGGGAAGGAGCCGCCGGTTTCCGTGTAACCGTCGCTCTTGGTGTTGGCGCGCGACAGAGCTGCATAGGGCGTGAATGCGCTATCGCCGAAGGTGAAGGCGTTCAGCCAGTCGACGCGGATCTTTCCGGCCCAGGTTTCGGTGTCGGTATCGCCGGAGGAGTAATCCATGGCGCTGCCGTTGAGATAGCCGCGCTTGATGTCGAGCTTGCCGCGCGAGTAGTAGCCGCCGACGGTGAGGTAGATGTCACCGGCGATATTGGCGGAGACTTCCGGCGAAACGTACCAGCCCTTGTGCTGGAAGTCGCCACCAGCATCGAGGTCCTGGTCGGTATAGGTGCCGCCGGCGGAGATGCGGGCGGTGATGCCATCGGCAACGCCGTAACCGAAACCGAAGTCGCCAAGCACGAGGCCGCCGTCAGAGGTATCGTTATTGTCATATCCAGTATCGACCGTGCCCCAGATGGAGCGCTGCCCGGCCTTGAGCAGGTCTCGCATGGGGCTGCCCTGCGCACCGAACATGATAGTGTTAGCACTGCCAAGCGGCTGGCTGACGCGTGGAGTTGCGGTTGAAGAGATCGTGTTGAGGTATTGCGGCAGGTCGATGATGCCAGAAGAGACGGTGGCTACGCGTGCGATATAGTAACTGTCCCCGTTGGTATAGCCCGCAACGACGTTGCCATCATCCGAGACCTTTATCGCATTTCGCGTAAAATCATCGGTGATGGTAACGCCATTGTTGCGCAGCCACTGTTCTACAGAAATCATGCCGTCCGTGGCGGTCCATCGAAAGCCGTGCCCGGTATCGTTGCTGTCCTCAGCATAACCTACGACAACCATGCCGTCGGCATTGACATCATAGGCGCTTGAATAATTGCCCCCGAGAGTGCCGAGGTCGCTCATCGTACCGTGGATGCCATCTGTGCCCACTGACCAGCGGTAGGCATGGTAATAGGTAGCGTCGGTGTTGACGTCCGGAGCTGTTTCCGCTTCGCCGACAATCACACTGCCATCATTGCTCATAGCTTCGGCGTAGGAATAGTTTCCACCCAGCGTGCCGAGATCAATGATGCCACCGGCGTCAGTCCAGCGAATTGCGCGACTGTAGCCGTATGTAGAGTTGCCCATGGTATTGGCCGATCCCACGACGACCAATCCATCGTCGCTGACCATGGTGGCAGAACTATAAGTACCGTCACTGAGGGTGCCTATATCCGTCATTGCTGCGTCGCCGACACGCCAGACGAAACCGTGATAGACATTGCTGGTAGCGGTATCGGAATTACCGATAACCGTGGTTCCATCCGCGCTTATTGCTCTGACGGTGGAATACGATCCACCCAATGTTCCGAGATCAGTGAGCGAGCTGTTTCCCTTTTGCCAATAAAAGGCGCGGTATTCGTAGTTGCTGTACTCTACCTGACCGGCGACGGCCATGCCGTCACCGCTGACATCCGTCGCATAGGAATCGCCCGTCGTGAGCGCACCAATATTGGTGAAGCCTTCCGCGGCCGACCAGATAAATGCCTGATAACCACCATCCGCTGAAAACTTCGCGTTTCCGACGACCACGGTTCCGTCGGCGTTCAGGGCGCGTCCGTAGGTGTAGTAACCGGTGGAGATGATCGTCGAGGCGGTATCCACGTCGTAGGTCGCATAGCCGCTCGTTCCAGTCGGCAGGAAGCTGGTGGTATTGAGCAGCTTGACTACGGTCGTGCTGCCCGTCCAGTCATTGAGCAGGGCGATGGAGAGGTCATTGCTGACATCGTTGAATCCATCTTCCGAGGAGTGGGCCGAGTGTGCCTGCAGCGCAAGTACTATGGAAAGCGCCGAGGTTGCCCAAAGCGAGGCAAAACTGGTCTTTGACCGGTGACAGGTGAGCTTCTGCATGAACATCAATATTATCCCTGAAATGCGGCAAAGAAGCCGACTTGATCTACTGGTGGGGCACAATCGAATGCGTCGGTCTGCAAAATGAATTGACTATCCATTTCATTCGTTAGTTGTGTGTGTAAAACACGAATCGTGTTTGCCTCGGAACGACTTTCGCGTTCCGTGCGCCCGCTGGCAACGGATTGTCAGATTGTGTCCAAAAAAAGTCGACTTCATGTGCGGCCGAATTCCAAGTATCTGAAAGAACTTTTAAAATTAGATTCTCCGAATTGCGGCAGATGTGGGGAGTTCGTGGCGCCCAGGAGCGCAGGGTGAGGCACCGGAAGCGACGACCACCCCATATCGAACGTCTGTTTTATCCGGAGTGCGAGCGCCCGCGAGAACAGGTCTGAGAGCATTTCCAGCGAACACGGGATCGCCCAAAATGCTCTATCTTTTTGTTTTTACCGCATCGTCCGACGCCGAGGCGATCACGCTTCGGCTGGAAATGCTCCAGGTGTTCGCTGAAAACAAGCGTTTTACAGATGAGTATTCGCTGCCGCCGGGGCGGCTGCCTTTCAGGCGGCCGCCGTCTTGCCACGCCGGGACGGGATATTGTCCGGTATCCTTACCGACACGACTGTGCCGTGACCTTCGCGGGAGCGGATGCGAAGTTCGCCGCCATGCATGCTGACCAGCGAGCGGGATATGGCAAGGCCGAGGCCGGAGCCGCCATTGCTGCGGGCATACTGGCTCTGTACCTGCTCGAACGGGTGCCCGATTTTGGAGAGCGCGGTCTTCGGTATGCCGATGCCGGTATCGGCGATGGTGATCGTCACCGCATCACCGGTCCTGCGGGCCCGCAGCGCGATCCGCCCACCCGCATCGGTAAACTTCACCGCATTCGACAGGATGTTGAGCAGGATCTGCTTCATCGCGCGGCGGTCGGCATTCATCGTCAGCCCGGTCGAAACGCGCTGCTGGATGAGGATGTTCTTCTCGTCCGCCGGGATGGCGGTGAGCCGCATGCTTTCCTCTATGAGGGCGTCGAGGTCGATATCCTCGCAACGGATCTTCATTTGGCCGGCTTCGATCTTCGACATGTCGAGAATGTCGTTGATGACATTCAGCAGGTGCTTGCCGCTATCATGGATGTCGCGTGCATATTCGGAATATTTCGGCGAGCCGATCGGGCCGAACATGCCGGCAACGAGGATCTCCGAGAAGCCGAGAATGGCGTTGAGCGGGGTTCTCAGTTCATGGCTCATATTGGCCAGGAATTCGGATTTCGCCTTGTTGGCCGCTTCCGCGCGGTCCTTTTCCGCAAGGTAATTGGTGTTGGCGACCGAAAGTTCGGCCTTCTGGCGTTCAAGTTTCTTCTGTGACGCCGATAGATCGCCGATGGTCGCCATCAGACGTCGTTCCTGATCGCGCAGGCGCTCCTGGTGACGCTTCAGAAGGGTGATGTCGGTGCCAACGGAAACGAGGCCGCCGTCACGGGTACGCCGTTCGTTGATCTGCAGCCAGCGCTCGTCGGCAAGCTGGACCTCGGTCGTTCGCGAACTATTGCCGAGATCGGGATCGGCGATGCGACGCTGGATGATAGGTCGGGATGCCGCTGCCTGCACCACGGCGCGTTCGGTGCCGGGTACGAGAATGCTGTCCGGCAGGCCGTAGACCTGCTGGAAGTGCGCGTTGCACATTACCAGACGGTCATTCTTGTCCCACAGCACGAAGGCTTCGGACGTGCATTCGATGGCGTCCGCCAGTCGCTGATCGGCCTCGGCGTAACGCTGCGCCAGACGGTGCTGCTCGGTGACGTCCATGGCAATGCCGATGACATGCAGGCAGCCGGTGTTCGATCTGATGACCTGGGCGCGAGCCCGCATCCAGACATAATGGCCACTGGCGTGGCGCATCCGGAAGACCTGATCGATCTGCCGGGAGCTGCCCTTGCCGATGGCGCGGGCCAGTGCATAGAGGTTGCCGTCTGCGGGATGCATCAGCTTTGCCGCGTCCGCGAACGTCAGCATGTCATCGGACGGTGAAAGCCCGAGCATTTCATACATTGATCGCGACCAGAAGAGCTTGCGCGAGGCGAGATCGAAGTCCCAGAGTCCGCAACGGCCGCGCGACAGGGCGGTTTCCACCCGCACGTTGGTTTCGAGGAAGATATCGTCCGCATCGCGAGCGCGCTTCACCTGCTGGAAATAGGCGTAGAGGATAACCAGCAGGATCAGCGAGATGCCGGCAAATAGTGTGACGTTGAGTGAGATCTCGCTGCGCCAGAAGCTCATGGCGCCCTGAAGGGAATGGGCCGCGAGAATGAGCGCGCCTTCGGTTCCCACAGGTGTGACCACCGCGAAATGACGAATGCCGCCAATATCTGTCTCAATGGCACCGCTGCGATCGGCGAAACGTCGGATGGTGCTAACCTCGGGCAACAGCGAGCCGAGCTGCATGCCGACATAGCCGGCGCCATCGGAAGAAGATGCATAGATGCGCCCGCTCGCATCGACCAGCAGCACGAAGGCACCGTCGGCCATGCGCTCCTGCGGCAGGAAGCGTGCAAGTGCAGCCTCGGAATTCTCGCGGTCCGCATTGGTGAAAAGCTCCGGCCTGGCGACTAGCGCCGCATTGGCCGTTGCCGATACCAGCGCCGTCGACTGGCGCACCGCGCTCTCGATCCGTGCATGTTCGGAAAGCATGCCGGTAATCCGTGCCAGAGCAACAACGGTCAGGAAGGCCAGGATCAGCACCGGAATGGAGCGACGAAGAATGGTTTCGATCCGCCGGGACGCTTCGGCGTTGCCATTGCCAAGCGTTGAGACGCCCTTCGAAAGCGCGTCGAAAAGAGCAGCAATCCCGGTAAGTTTAAGCCGCAACCGTTCATCGGCTGCGGTTGCCCGCTGCGCGTTCGACATCGTCCCCTGCCTCGATTTTCTCGTGTGATTCGAAGCGCCGCCCGCCCGAATCTGCCTTAATGAATCATCGGTGATTCGGCTTGTCCAGCCCGGCTTGGTGAACAAAATCTTAAGCCTTTATTCCGAATCGGTTTTTTTTGTACGCAAAGTACCAACCGCTTGAATCTGATTGAAAACGCGCCCGCATCTCCCTTATCGATGGGCAGAGAACATATGCGGGCGGACACCCGAGGGGGACTTTGCTTGAAACACTTCCTGCCATTTCGCAGACGTCTCGTGAGGGCCGGTGCCCTGGCGGTGATGTTCGCATTCCTGTTGTCTCATACGGCGGTATGGGCTGCCGAGGGTACGCCGCCGAAACTCTACAAGAAGCTGACGGATGAACAGGCGGAGGAGGCGGATCAGTTCGCCCTCAACAATGCGATCGCCACCGTCTTCCACGAGGCCGGCCACATGCTGATCTCGGAGTTCTCTCTCCCGGTTCTCGGCAAGGAAGAGGATGCCGTCGATGGACTTGCCGTCGTCCTGCTGCTTGAGGCGGAAGACGAGGACTTCAACAGCGCCGTCGAGGATTTCGCAAATGTCTGGTTTCTATCAGCGGGCTCGGCCGATGAAGACGAGGAGTTGGCCTTCTGGGATTCCCACGGTCTGGACGAACAGCGCGCCTACAACACCGTCTGCCTGATGATGGGTAAGAACGAGAAGCGCTTCAAGGACTTCGCCGACTCGCTGGATTTTCCGGAATATCGCCGCGAGCAGTGCCCGGAAGAATATGAGAGCCTGTCCGCAAGCTGGGACCGCGTGCTGGCTCCGCACGAGGCGGGCAAAAACGACAAGACGGACTTCAAGATCACCTACGAGAAGACCAGCGATCCGCAACTCGCCTATTTCCGCAAGATGATCAAGGACGCCGAAATCCTCGAGATGGTCGCGGTTACGTTTTCCGGCAGCTACAAGCTCGAGGACGGGATCAAGCTGACGGCGAGCGAATGCGGAGAGGCGAACGCCTACTGGAGCCCCGGCGATCGCGAGATGACGCTGTGCTACGAGGACCTGCTCAACAGCGCCAACCTCGACGCCCAGTGGTATATCGACAATCCTGACGAATAACGCTCTGTGGAAGGCAGGGCGGGCGAGGCGTTCGACGCCGCGCCCGTGCTTGGTTCAGCCCTTCAGCGTACGGTCGACAATGTCGCGGACATCATTCGACAGCGAAGCGCTGCGTTCGATGGTCATCAGCGCCTCGCGCGCATGGTCGGCCCTGGTGGGCTCGAGCAGTCGCCAGGAGCGCATGGCCGTGAGCAGGCGCGCGGCAAGCTGTGGATTGCGCTTGTCGATGGCAAGCACCTGCTCTGCGAAGAACCGATAAGCCGTGCCGTCAGCGCGATTGAAGCCGGTCGGATTGCCGAAGGCGAAGGTGCCGATCAATGCCCTGACGCGATTGGGGTTCGAGGCGATGAAGTTCGGGCTCTGCATCAGCCGCATGATGCGGTCGAGCGAGCCATCTCCGGGAATGGTCGCCTGGATCTGGAACCACTTGTCGAGCACGAGCGCGTTAGACGCAAAGCGTGTTTCGAACGAAGCCAGCGCCGCATGGGTTTCCGGAGAGTCCGGAAAGCGGTGGGCGAGAACGGTCAGGGCCTGCGAAAGGTCCGTCATGTTGTCGGCCTTGGCGAAAGCCTCGGCCGCTGCGACCGGGGTATTTTCGCTGAGCGCGAGGAAGCCGAGGGCGGCATTGCGGAGCGAACGGCGTCCGGCACTTGCGGCATCGGGGCTGTAGGCCGCATCCGACACCAGACCCTTGTAAAGGGCTTCGAAGGTGGCAGCACCCGCAACGGCAATTTCCTTTAGGATACCCTGGCGACCCGCATGGATAGCATCCGGATCATTATTCGATCCGAGTTCGCGCGCGATATCGGATTCGCTCGGCAGCGTCAGCGCCTGCGCCCGGAAAGCCGGTTCGAGGCTCTCGTCGGCGGCGATCGCGAGCAAGGCGTCGAGAAGTCCCTTGTCGCAGGAAATCGGCTTGCCCTTGGCGGCAGCGCCGGCCGCTGCCGTCAGGTTCGGCAGGGCGAGATCGGTGATCGCCTGCCAGCGGGAGAAGAGGTCGGTCTCGAAGCGGGCAATCAGGGCGAGATCATCGGTGGTCTGCGAGAAATGCAGCGTAACCGGTGCCGAGAAGCTGCGATTCAACGAAACGACCGGACGGCTGGCAATGCCGGAGAAGACGACGGTCTGGCTGCGTTCGGTGAGATGCAGGACATCGCCCGAGACTTCGCCGCCGGTGACAGAGGTGGGAGCCTGCTCGCCGCCGTTTGCGCCGATCAGCGCGAACCGCAACGGAATATGCATCGGCTCCTTGTTGGACTGTCCGGGCGTGGCCGGGATCATCTGCTCCAGAGACAGGGTGAGCGTCTTGGCAGCTGCGTCATAGGAGGACGAAACGGTGATCTGCGGCGTACCGGCCTGATTGTACCAGAGCGAGAACTGCTTGAGATCGCGGCCATTGGCATCCTCAAAGGACTTCACGAAGTCCTCGACAGTGGCGGCTTCGCCGTCATGGCGCTCGAAATAGAGATCCATGCCCTTCTTGAAGCCATCGCGACCGAGAATGGTGGCGATCATGCGGGTGACTTCAGAACCTTTCTCGTAGACGGTCGTCGTGTAGAAGTTGTTGATCTCGCGATAGGCCGTAGGGCGGACCGGATGCGCGAGCGGGCCGGCGTCCTCGGGGAACTGCTCGGAGCGCAGATGACGGACTTCCGCGATGCGCTTCACCGGGCGCGAGCGCTGGTCGGCGGAGAATTCGTGGTCGCGATAGACGGTCAGGCCTTCCTTCAGGCACAGCTGGAACCAGTCGCGGCAGGTGATGCGGTTGCCGGTCCAGTTGTGGAAGTACTCATGGGCGATGATCGCCTCGATATTGGCGTAGTCCTGGTCGGTCGCCGTTTCCGGATCTGCCAGCACATACTTGTCGTTGAAGATGTTGAGGCCCTTGTTTTCCATGGCTCCCATGTTGAAGTCGGACACGGCGACGATCATGAAGATGTCGAGGTCGTATTCACGACCGAAGACTTCTTCGTCCCACTTCATTGAACGCTTCAGCGCGTCCATGGCATAGGCGGCGCGGGCCTCCTTGCCGTGTTCGACATAGATTTTAAGGGCAACTTCCCGGCCGGACATGGTGGTGAAGGTGTCTTCGACGACGCCGAGATCGCCGGCGACGAGTGCAAAGAGATAGGACGGTTTCGGATGCGGGTCGAACCAGGCGGCGAAGTGCTTGCCTGGACCATAGCCGGCGCCGCCGAGGAAATTGCCGTTCGAAAGCAGCAGCGGGTTGGTATCCTTGTCGGCGATGATGTTGACCGTGTAAACGGCAAGCACATCGGGACGGTCGGGGAAATAGGTGATGCGGCGGAAACCTTCGGCCTCGCACTGGGTGCAGTAAATTCCGTTGGAGCGATAGAGGCCCATCAGCTGGGTGTTGGCCTCAGGATTGATCTGCGTCGTGACGGTAATTTCGAAGGGAGCCGTTTCCGGCAGGTCGCGAATGGTCAGGCTCTCCGGCGTTGCAGTGTAGCGCTCGGCGGCCAGTTCCACCTGGTCGAACATGAGGCCGGTCATGTTGAGATCGTCGCCGTCGAGAACGAGAGGGGCGGAAGGATCCGCGCCTTCGCGGCGGTGGAAGATCAGTCGTGCTTCCACCTTGGTCTCGGTGGGATCAAGCTCGAAGGTCAGGTCTACGCGTTCCAGCACGAAGTCGGTGGGGCGGTAGTCTGCCAGATGAATGATCCGGCCCGTATCTGTTCGCATGTTTTGTCCTGATCGTAAGTAGATGCCGCCTTGCGGCACCGGCATACGAAATACGCCCGCAGGATCACCGCCAGAATATTGTGGATGATTGCATCAATTCCTGAACGATTGTTAAAACGGAGAGGATTTTGGTGGTCATTTTTGGACAGCTGCCGTCGAGTTTTCCATTGGCTATTTCAGGCCGAAGGCTGCGCGGATCGAATCGTCACTCTCATTCTGCTGGACGATGACGCCATACCAGCCGAGACCATCGTAGTCTTCATAGCCTAGCGTCCTGGCGAAGGCGACGATCGACCCCTTGCCGTCATAATAGCTGCCGCGCATCTGTCCCTCGGGATTGTGAAGGGCGAAGTGCGTATAGCGACGTTCCGGACTGCTGGAGGCGATCACCCGGAGCGCGCCATCGAGCAGCATGACCTCGGTCTTTTCCGCCACCTGCGGCGGCAGGTTGGCTTCCTTCTCGACGATCGCCTGTCCCTGCATCTGCCAGTCGAAATAGACGCCCAGCGTTCCGACGATATCGCCGTCGGAACGGCCGCCTGCGCGGATCCCGGTGGCATAGACAAGGACGTCGCGATTGTCATGGGCAAGACTGGTCTTCACTTCATCGACCACATAGTCGTCGCCGCTGGCGCACTGGCGGGCCGCGATGAACCACGGTTCAGCCGAGAGGTTGCGATCCTTGAGGGCCCGCTGGTACTTGGGATTGGCCGAGGCGACGACGCGGCCGTTCGCATCGGTCATCACGAGGTCTAGATAGACGGTGTAGAAACGGTTGATGACGCCCAGACGTTCGGCGGCATAGGCGAAGTGGCCGCTAGTCGGATCTTCCAGCGCCTGCCAGAGAGCCGGGTCAGTGGCCCACCAGCGCACGTCGGCGGTACGTTCGAACAGATTCCGGACGATGAACTGTACGAGTGTCAGGGCAAGGTCCGTCAGGCGGACGCCCTCCATCTGCTTGACGAGATCGTCGGCCATGCTGCGGCCGACACCAATGCGGCCAAGGACATTTTCCTGGAAGCGGTCCGCAATATCGGCAGCGGCCTGAGCCAGGCGCTGCACTTCGTTTGCCACGACCGCAAAGCCTTTGCCGGCTTCGCCGGCTCGGGCGGCTTCGATCAGGGCGTTGATGGCAAGAAGCCTGATCTGTTTCACAACATGGGTATTTTCAGCGCTGAAGCGCTCCAGATCGACACCGATCCCCTCCGTCACAAGCCGCATCGAACGGGGGGTGGCGACGAGGTGGGCATTACTTTTCAATTTTGCAACGGCGTCGTTCATCGGCAACTATCCGCGAAAGGATTTCTGTTGTCAAAATCCCGCCGGCAATGGGAGGCGTTGGCAGCGGGTGTGAAAATGGATGCAATTGAACGGCAACGAGTATCGGTGGAATTGGTTAACTGAGAATAAAGTATATTTCGTCAAATTTACTGGAGATGAGCTGTGCGGTGGCTCGAGATCGCAGCTTTTGCCGACAGGTCCTTGCGTCTCACCACGATAAGCGACTATCTTTCGGTCTCAGCCCAGCCTTCGAATATCGGCCCCGTTCGATTGCTCCATTTCCATGTTTCATATCCAGAGCCCTGCTAATGGCCCCCGCCGTATACGATCCCATTCGGGGCATTCTTCTCAAGGTTTTTTCAGTCACGGCCTTCGTCGGAATGCAGAGCTGCATCAAGCTGACCGGGGGCGAACTGCCGACCGGCCAGGTCAGCTTCTACCGCTCCGCCTTCGCCATTCTTCCGATCCTGCTCTACCTTGCCTTCAAGGGCGAGCTGCGCACTGCCTTCCGCACCAGCAATCCGTTGGGCCATCTGAAACGGGGCCTGCTCGGTGTGGCATCGATGATTGTCGGTTTCTACGGGCTCATTCTCCTGCCGATGCCGGATGCGATTGCAATCGGCTATGCCATGCCGCTGCTTGCGGTGGTTTTCGCGGCCATTTTCCTTCGGGAGCATGTCAGGGTCTATCGCTGGAGCGCTGTCTTTGTAGGGCTGGTTGGTGTTTCCATCATCTCGTGGCCCAAGCTGACGCTGTTCAGCGAGCAGGGCTTCGCTTCGCAGGCTGCCGTTGGAGCGGGTGCCGTGCTTTTGGCCGCTGCGCTGGGCGCTGCGGCCATGCTGCAATTGCGCCAACTGGTGCAGGAAGAGCGTACCCCGACAATCGTCCTGTTCTTCTCGCTGACGGCATCCGTGCTGTCGGCGCTGAGCTGGTTCTTCGGCTGGCAGGCTCTATCCTGGGAAACGTTGGGATTGATGGTCATGGCAGGTTTTTTCGGCGGGCTAGGCCAGATCCTGCTTACCGAGAGCTATCGTTTCGCCGATGTCTCGACCATCGCGCCGTTCGAATACTGTTCGATTATCCTGGGATCGATCATCGCCTTCCTGTTGTTCGATGAGATTCCGACGTTGACCACGCTGATCGGTGCGTTCTTCGTCATCGGTGCCGGTATCTTCATCATATTCCGAGAGCACCAGCTTGGGCTGGAGCGTCGCGCTGCCCGCCGGGCCTCGACGCTGCAGTAGTCGCAAAGCGAGGCGGCTCCTATGCCTCAGCACAGGCGATCGCCTACGCCGCCGGAAGAATCAGGCCCCTGCATGGGGAGTGACTTGGACTGGAAGTCCGTCTTTTCCGCCGGTCCCTCGCTTGAGGGGCGGCGCGTCATGCGGTAGCCGGCATAGCCTGCATAGAGCGCAAAGGCGGTTGCGAGAAACCAGATGAGCCCGCTCGGGCCGAAATACTCCATCAATGTGCCGCCCATCAGCGGTCCGGTGACGGTTCCGAGACCGTAGAGGATCATGATCGCGCTCGAGATCTTCACGTATTCGTCGGGTTCCGCCATATCGTTGGCGTGAGCCACGTTCAACGCATAGATCGGATAGAGCACGGTACCGACGAAGAAACCGGCAATGTAAAGTGCCACAGAACTATCTCCGAAGATCAGCATGGCAAAGCAGGCCATCAGGCCGAATATGCCTGAGCCGATCATCACCAGACGTCGGTCGATGAAGTCCGAAAGGCGTCCGAGCGGCATCTGGGCGATCGCACCGCCGGCGAGAAATGCAGCAAGCAATGTTGCTCCTTGCGCGGTCGTCATGCCGATATTCTGTGAGTAGACGCCGCCGAGGCTGCCCCAAGTGCCGGAAAGTGCGCCAGAAAGAAGTGAGCCGAAAAATGCGACGGGAGAGCGTTTAAGCAGTCGCTTCAGATCGAACTTCGCTTCCGCAATGGGAGCGGGCGATTGAGCCGTCGAAAGGGCAGTCGGAAACAAGGCGAGGCAAAAGAGCAAGGCGCAGACGATAAAGAGTTCAGTGCCCTTCGGATCCCCGACCGGGACAAGGTATTGTCCGCCGATTGAGCCGGAAAGAGAGGTAATCATATAAACGGAGAAGAGCGCCCCCCGGTTTTCGTTGTTCACGCGTTCGTTCAGCCAGCTTTCGATCAGCAGGTAGGCGCCGGCAATGGCAAAGCCGGCAAGACCGCGAAAGAGCATCCACGCCCGCCAGTCCACCACCAGCGAGCACAGCAGTACTGAAACCGTCAAAAGGGTAAGGAGAGCGGTGAAAACGCGGACATGGCCCACGCGACGCACGAAGATCGGCGTGACGATGCAGGAGAGTGTAAAGCCGAAAGTATAGGCCGTGGCTATGATCGAGATGGTGAAGGTCGCCCAGCCCTCGTCGATCGCCCGGATCGGAAGGAGGAAATTCATCAGGCCGAAACCCGCCATCATCAGCAGGGTCGAGAGCATGAGCGAGGCGATCGAGGCGAGGCTGGCCAGCATCGGATAACCCTGTAATGATAAGACTGGATTGTGCCTTTATTCCAATGTGGGCGAACTGTCGATTGCGACAGGTTTCGACGCAAAACCGGGTTATGCGATGCATCCTCACATTTTTGTCAGTCGAGGGTAATAAAGCTGTTATTACTCGACATTTTCATTTAGTTTAAATGAATTAGGGCTACACTCTTATGCAACGGGTACGCGGGATGCGCCAAGCGTCCGTTGCAAATGTTGATATTATGAATTGCCTCGGTGCCTTATTCTTTTTGCGACGCCGCTATCGCGGCGAATGCTCCGGTTGTTTTGCAGGTACGCCGGAGATAGCTAGTTGCGGCCTGGAACTGCCATCCGAAGGGAGGAGCGTCCATGGCCTTCACCGCTGAGCAGCTGGCCGCTAACCCGCTATTCGTAGAGGCCTTGAAGGCCTTTGCAATCCAGCTCCGTGGGCGCTACGACGAACAGCCGAGGTTGGCGCGTTTTCTGGCTTCCCATCAGCGCTGGCTTCTCAGTCAGGCCGCCTTTGCGCTTCACCTCGAATATGATCCGGATGAGCCGAATTCCGGTCTCACCACAACTCGCTTGAGAGAAATCGTTACAACTGGCCGTGCGGCGAGCCGCAACACGGTGCTGAATTTTCTAGATCAGCTGGTCAGCTATCGTTTCGCAAAGATCGCGGGTGATCCCGCGCGCCGCCCGCGTCGCTTTGAGGCGGCGGATGTTACGACGAAGGCGATGTTCGGCTGGATGGTGGCTAACCTTGCTGCGCTTGACGGGCTGGATGGAGGCAACAGGGCGAAGACGCTCATGGAAAAGCCGGAACTCTTCAAGCTGATCCAGCCGCAGGTGGCGCGTAGGTCGTTCGATAATATTCAATGGCGAGAACCGCCGAGAAGGGTCGCAATGTTCCTCTGGACGGAGGCCGGCGGGCTTGTCATGGACGAACTCATCCGCCGTGTGCGGCTTTCCGAAGAGGCCGATGGTCGCTTCGATATCGGGCGGGTCGATGCCAGGCTTATGGCAGAGCAGTTCATGATGTCGCGCACCCATCTGCAGCGACTATTCCGCAAGGCGATCGACGAAAACTGCCTTCAGTGGCAGGATGAAACGAAGAAAAGCAATCTCTGGTTCACCGCTGATTTTCTGGCCGAATATTGTCGTTGGCAGGCGGTGAAGTTCTCAATCGTCGATCAGGTTTTCGAGGAGGTCAGCGGCAAGCTGGCGTCAGAGGGGGAGTGCGACGCCGCTCATCGCAGCGCCGCCGTCGGCGAGCCATAGTAGCCCATGTCAGCAAGCGCTTGGTTGCGGTCGCTGTTTCAGAGCGGAATCTGACGGATCAGGGCGCTGTCGCCACGTGCGGCGCAGCTGGTTATGCCGCGAACCTCGTTGGAATAGACTTCCGAGGCGCCGACGGCGCTACCGATCTGAAAGACTGCGGCTTTGATTTTGCGGAGGGGATGAAACATCACGGCCATGCTATTCGTTCCTTGCACTTGTGCGGCCGGCGCAATGCCGCGTAAGATACTCGCTTGAGTTTAGAAAATTTACGCATTGTGCGACGCACAACATTTTCGGTCTTCAATGTGTGGGTGCGTCGACCGCTCGCAGAACTCAGCTTTGGCGGAAATCGGCGAAGACGGCTGAGGGACGCGATGCATAGCCAAGACGGCTGAAGACGCGCGCCGTAAGCTGTTCATTCGTTGCCGAGCCGAAGTTATGATAGGGCTGACCGGAGCGCATAGGCTCGCTGGCGAGACGCAGGGTCTCGAACTTGCAGTGAATGGGACGGGCGCGCATGGACATCTCTGTCAATCCTTGTATGCCGAATCCTCCCATGGTCTGAGTTCATATTGCAGCGCAACATGGTTTGTGCAAGGTAGGCGTGTGCGGCCCTGCATTGCGTCCAACGCATGGCTTTCTTCATATTCCTTTAATGAATGACGCTTTTTTGACCGTCTACGGTCGGTCCATTCGGGTCTTGAAGGCCTGAAGGTCCCGCCACGCCAGCGCCTTGCTGGCCGGAGCGGTCAATAGTTCCTGCGGATGCAGGGTGGCGATGGCGGGAACGGCGTGACCGCCGCAAGCGATGTCTCGCCACTGGCCGCGCAGGGCGTGGATGGTGCCAGTCTCGCCAAAGAAGAAACGTGCAGTGAAATTGCCGAGAAGAAGTACTGCCTTCGGTTCGGAAAGCTCGATCTGTCTTTCGATGAATGGACGGCAGATGGCGGCTTCCGGCTGCGATGGTGAACGGTCGCCGGGGGGCCTCCATGGCATAACGGTTGTGATCATCACAACATCGCGTGAAAGCCCAATCGCCGCCAGCATTCGGTCGAGAAGAAGCCCGGCGCGCCCGGAAAAGGCTGCACCCTCCCGGTCGTCGTCGCCGGACGGCATGGGGCCGATGACCATGATGCCGCTCGCAGGATCGCCGCTGGCAAAGATTGTCGAGCGCGCGGAGGTTTTCAGGTTGCATCCGCCGAATGCTTCGAGCGCCGTCTTGAGTTCGTCGAGCGAACGCGCACTCTCGGCCGCAAAACGCGCTTCCGTGATGGCATGCTCGTCTGGAATAGCAGGCGCCTGGCTAGGCGCAACGGGTCGCGGAGCTGCCCGCTCGGCGCTGGGACGTGCGCGCTCGGATGTGGTGGCCTGTGCGGAAGCGCCCTGGCCGGCAGGTTTGGCCGGTGCCGATGCCCGCTGGCCGCGGGCGCGCTGCTCCGCAAATTCCGCAACCCGATCGACCGCTTCGTCTTCGACAAGCCAGTCGACGCCCGCTTCGGCATAAAAATGCAAAAGCGCGGCCAACTCGGCGGGCATCATGTCGCGGGCAGGGATCATGACGGGGTCTTAGCGCAAAGCGCGACTGACAGGAAGGCCGCATAACAATTATGAGACCACATCGGAATTTACAGCTTTTCGCCATGCGCCCAATCGAGGAAGGTCGCGATCGACGGGCGAAGTCTTGCTTCCTTTCGCGCGATCATCCAGATCTCCGTCGTCGGGGGCAAACCTTCGATCGAAAGTCTGCGGAGCGCGGTGTGTTCAGCGACAATGGCGTCCGGCAATAATGCGATGCCGCTGCCGGCTTCGGCCGCGTCTCGCTGGAGAATGGGGCTTGAAGCGCTGAAGACAACCCGCCCGCCGAGTTCGCGCAGCCAGCGATAGGCAGCTACCTCTGCAAGCGAGCCGGTCGGGTGGATAACGAGATGCGATTCCAGCGAGTTGCTGCCCCAACTGAAGGGATGCTGTTTCAGGTACGCGTCGCTTGCGTAAAGGTTCCATTGCAGGATGTCGATCCGCCGTCCGATCATGTCATTCGGCGCCGACTCCAACGGCGTGACCATCACGTCAAAACTGTCTTTCGGCAGCTCGAACAGCGTATCGTAGACGGAAAGCTCTCCCGGCTGACCTGTCTTTTCCGACCATCGGGCAAGCAGCGGCGCCGCGTGACTTCGCGAGAGCACCTCGCAGCTTGCCACGCGCAAGGGAACCGGCCGACCGTCCAGAACGTCGTTGGCCTCCTGCACAACGTCCCGGATGCGCCGTGCGGCGCCGATCAATTGCCTCGCTTCCTCGCTCGCTTCCAGCCTGCCGTCATCGGAGCGGTTGAAAAGCGGCCTGTCAAGATTGGTCTCGATACTTCGCAGACGGCGCGAGATCGTCGACTGGTTGACCCCGAGCACCCGTGCGGCAGCCGAAAGACTGCCTTCCTCCCAAATGGCAAGCACTGTCTGCAAATCACTCCAGTCGGAAATCATCCCGAAACCCCGCGCATGGCCCTATGCGAAAACGCTGATTGACCCTACCGGACAATATCGTCTCAAAGGAGCCAAGAACACAAGCAATCCGGGGAGACGGATCATGACATTCGACGTGCAGGCCTATCTTGAGCGCATTGGCGTTGCCGAGTTGTCAGGGGTGCAGGGACAGCCTATGCCATCGCTCGCTGCCTTGCAGATGCTGCAGTCCGCTCAGATGCGGGCAATTGCCTTCGAGAACATCGATGTTTTCCTCGGCCGTGTACCGGATCTCGATGAGGCTGTAGTATGGAACCGCATGGTGGATGGCCGGCGGGGCGGCTATTGCCTGGAGTTGAACCGTCTCTTCGGTGGCGCGCTTCAAGCTTTCGGGTTCGATGCTGCGCCGGTGCTTGGCCGGGTGCGCATGGGGGCCCCCGTCGGAGGGCCGCGCGCGCATCACGCTTTTGTGGTCAGCATCGAAGGCGTCGAATGGCTGGCGGATACTGGCTTCGGAGGGCCGGGGCCGGTCGGTCCTGTCAACCTCTCGGATGAAGAGCCTCAATTGATCGCCGGAGAGACCTTCCGAACCATGCGTGATCACGCGACGGGTGAATTGGTGCTACAGCGGCTCAACGGTGAAGACTGGTTTGCACTTTATGGCTTTGATCGGGTACCGGTGACGGAAGCAGACTTCATCGCCGCCAATGTCGTCTGTTCTCGGTGGGAGCAATCCCCGTTTCCCCGACATCTGATGATGACCGTCGCAAACGCCGCCGGGCGGGCGAGCATGTTCAATCGCTCGGTCAAGCTCGTTCGCGCCGGGGAGGTTCGGGGCTGGGAAATCACCAGCCTGACAGAGTTGCAGAGCGTTCTCGGCGATCTCTTTGGGCTACAGGTCGAAGCGCCCATAGCTGCCGCGGTCTGGCGAAAGCTTCAAGCTAAGCCGGCGCCTGGCGCGGCATGAAGGCGCGAGTTGAGGGAGTATCCCAATGGCGTGTGCCGTCGCATCTTTGATAGCTAGCTTCCAGGTCGGCTCGACCTGCCTCAGGCCGTCCACTGCTCGATATCGTCGCGCTCGCCGATGAGTGAGAGGCCGTGGGCGATCGATACCATTTCGCCGCCGGTCTCGATCCGGTCGGTATCGAAGCGGTTGGTGAATATGCGGCGGACGGCCGGAACGAAGGACGTGCCGCCCGTCAAAAACACCTTGTCGATGCTTTCGGGCGCGGTGCCTGTGCTTGCCAATACGTCGTCGAGAGCGCCTTCGATACGGACGAGATCGTCGGCGATCCAGGTTTCGAAATCGCTGCGCTTGACGCTCTTGCGGCCGGCCGCGCCGAGCGGAGCGAAGTGAAATTCGGCCTCCTCTGCACTCGATAGCGCCATCTTGGTGGCCGACACAGCCTGATAGAGCGGATAGCCCTCGTCATGCTCGATGAGTTCGATGAAAAGCTCCAGCTTGTCCGGCTCTGTGGCCTGGCGCACCAGCGATTGCAGGTCGGCAAACTCGCGAGAGGTCTTGAACACAGAAAGTTGGTTCCAGCGCGAGAAGCTGAGATAGTAGTTGCTCGGCACGTCGAGAAGCTTGCCGAAGCTCTTGAACTGGCTGCCCTTGCCGATTTCCGGCGCCACCAGATGTTCGATGATGCGGGCATCGAACTGGTCACCGGCAAGGCCGACGCCTGAATGACCGACCGGCGTGGCGCTGACGCGGCCAGCATTCGTCTCGAAGCGGATCAACGAATAGTCGGTGGTGCCGCCGCCGAAGTCGGCGACCAGAACGGTCGCGTCCTTCTTGAGGTTGCGGGCGAAATAGAAAGCCGCGGCCACCGGTTCGTAGACGTAATGCACTTCCGGAAAGCCGAAGCGGGAAAGCGCCTCGTTATAGCGCGTCATCGCGAGCTGCGGATCGGGGTTGGAGCCCGCGAAATGTACGGGACGACCAGTGACGATGCGCTTTGCGTCAGAAGGCCAGCCGTCGCCGGCATAATTTTCGAGCCGGCGAAGGAAGACCTCCATCAGGTCCTCGAACTGAAAGCGGCGCGCATGGACGATGGTGCCCTGAAACAGCGCCGAAGCAGCAAACGTCTTGATTGACTGCAGGAAGCGGCATTCGCCGGGATTGTCGATGAATTGCCGGATGGCGGCCTGTCCCGCCTCGACCTTCAGGGCGCGTGCGCCGAGCTGGGCATCCTTCATAAAGGACAGCGCGGTGCGCATGCTGTCGGTCTCGCCGGCCGATGAGGTGAAGGACACCGATTGCGTCGTGCCATCCGCATCCGCAAGCGCCATGACCGTGTTGGTCGTGCCGAAATCAAGCCCCAGCGCGTGAGCCATCGCTGCCGCTCCCTTTGATCTGTCTGTCTCTGGAATCGGGCTTTGCCCGAAGGTGGAAAGGGGCGCAGTCGATGCGCGCCGCAATGAAGAGCGCGCGTAATGGCATGGATGGCGGGACGAAGGCAAGGCCCTTCGGGTTAGGCAAACGCCTCTTTCGTTTCCTGTGCCATTGCCATCATCCAGGTGCTGAAAGCCTGCATGGCGGGCGTCATGCTGCGGGATTTCAGCCGGGTCAGCCAGTAGCAGCCCTTGGAGACATGGATCGGAAAAGGCTGCTCGATAGCACCGCTGGCGAGATGGCGGGAAAACATCAGCGGCGGGGCAAGTGCCACGCCCGCGCCCTGCAGGGCAGCCTCCACCATGATGATCGAGGAATCGAAAACGGGGCCGCGAATCTGTGGTGGGCTGACCCCGGCGGCCTCGAACCATTCCGGCCATTCGTCATGGCGGTAGGAGCGCAGCAGGCTCTGGCGTGTTACGTCTTCGGGCTTTTCAAGCAGGCGGGCGATCTGTGGAATGCAAAGTACAGAAAGCGGCGCTTCGAACAGCGCTTCCGCCTCGATGTCGTGCCATGCGCCGTTGCCGAAACGGATGGTATAGTCCAGTCCTTCGGCGGCTATGTCGACCCGGTTGTTGTTGGTCGAAAGCCGGACGTCGACATAGGGGTGCAGCCGTCTGAAGTCGGTAAGGCGCGGCAGAAGCCACCCGACGGCAAATGTGCCGACGGCACCAATGGCCAGCACCTCTTGCACATGCCCGCCCTGAAACCGCTCCAGCATGTCGGCCATGCGGTCGAAGCTCTCCTGCAGCGAGGGTAGAAGCGCCTGCCCCTCCTCGGTAATCAGCAGCCCGCGCGGCAGGCGGCGAAATAGCGTCACGCCGAGGCGCTGTTCGAGCAGTTTCACCTGATGGCTAACGGCGGCCTGCGTGACGCAGAGTTCGATAGCAGCGCGGGTGAAGCTCAGGTGGCGGGCGGCGGCCTCGAAGGCGCGGAGCGCATTGAGCGGCAAATGCGGGCGAACCATGGTAGGCCTTATTTTTCTAATGGCTCACCGCAGATATCATCGTTTGCCCATCGCTCACAAGCTGACCTAGAAAGGCCGTGTTCAATCACGGGAGCATTTCCATGGTATTCTGCAGACGCATGTTTCTTGGTTTTTCATTCGGTATGACCGCCTTTGTTTCTGCCGGATTTCCGGCGTTTTCGGCGGAGCCCATCCATTGCACGGTTGTCATCGATGAAGTGAGTGGCGATGCGCTTTACCGGAAAGGGCAATGCGGGGAAGCCTTTTCGCCGATGTCGACATTCAAACTGCCTTTGGCCATGATGGGCTATGAAGCGGGCATTCTTCAGGACGAAAGCAATCCGCGCTGGGACTATCGCGCAGAACTTGACCGCCCGAAGCGGGAGCGGAAGGCAACCGATCCGACCATATGGGAAAAGGATTCGATCGTCTGGTATTCGCAGGAAATCACCCGTCGTTTGGGTGAGCGCCGGTTTGCCGATTATGTCCAGCGTTTCGGCTATGGCAATCGCGATGTATCGGGCAATCCCGGCAGGAAGGACGGCCTCACGCAGTCCTGGCTGATGTCGTCGCTGAAGATCTCGCCTGACGAACAGGTGGCCTTCCTGCGGCACTTTCTGTCGGGCGGTCTTCCGATCTCCGAACATGCCACTGCCATGACGCTTGCGATCGTGCCGCATTTTGCTGCCGGTGACGGCTGGGACATTCAGGGCAAGACTGGCAGCGGCTTCATGCGCGACAAGGCGGGCAAGGCCGATCGTTCGCGCCCCCTCGGCTGGTTCGTCGGATGGGCCACCAAGGATGACCGCCGGGTGATCTTTGCCCGGTTGAATGTCGCCAATCGCCCCAGCGATCAGCCGCTCAGCATCTCTACACGCGACAGCCTTATCGCGGAGTTTGCGGGAATCGCGACCCGTTTCTGATTTGGCAGACGGGGAAGGTCCCCGTCAGTTCTCGCGCATATAACTTTGCGCCGCCCAGATGACACCCAGACCGGCGATCATGGCCAGCATGCCATAGGCGATCCATTCATTCTGGTTGATCATGAAGCTCGTGGCCGGATAGGGGAACAGGCCGGTTCCCTGTCCGACCCACACGAGTCCGGTCAGGCCCAGAATGAGCCCGATGGCGGTAAACAGCAGGCGTGCAGTCGCAATCATTGCTTTCCTCCCGGTTTCCTCTTCTGGATCAGAGGCTTGGCATCTGCGCCAGAGAGGTGCTTCTTGCTCTGTTCAACGCAATCGGGTTCCCAGTCCGATTGCGCTTTTCATCACGTCGAATATGGAGCGGTCAGGCGGACGGCTCGTGATCGCGTGGAAGCAGGAAACGTGCGCCGACAAGCACGATCAGCCCGAATATGGCGACCAGGGAACCGTTGACGGTCCAGACGCTGTCCTTGGGCATGAAGTCCGTGCCGGGCAGGCTCACCATATGTGTGCCGTGCGCGACCCAGGCCGCGCCGACAACAATGATCAGGCTCCCGACAATCGTCAGTAGCTGCCGAATATGCTCCATATTTCTCCTCCCATGGAACAAATTGTCGCATCTACTATAGTCGATACGCGGCCGAAATCCAGTGTTTTCAGGGGTTTGAAAACCGCTCTGGAGGCGCAAAAAAATCCCGCGCACCCTACGATGCGCGGGATCGTCAATCTGTGGAACTGATATCAGATCGAGCTGGCTGCTCCGCCATCGACCCTGAGCATCGTGCCGGTAATGTAGCTGGCCTGCTGCGAGCAGAGGAATGCGGCTGCGGCGGAAAACTCCTCGACTGTGCCCAGTCGCCCGGCCGGGATGGTCTTGATCGAGGCCGTGCGCACTTCCTCGATGCTGCGCCCGGTTCGCTGCGCATTGGCGCCGTCGAGTTCATCAATGCGGTCGGTGTGAATTCGGCCAGGCAGAACCATGTTAGCGGTCACTCCATAGGAGGCGATTTCCGTCGAAATGGTCTTGTTCCAGCCGACGAGGGCCGACCGCAGGGTATTGGAGAGCGCGAGGTTGGGGATTGGCTCGAAGACGCCGGAGGAGGCGACGGTTACGATGCGTCCGAAGCCTTGAGTCTTCATCAGCGGCAGGAGCGCGTTGGTCAGCGTGATGACGCGGACCACCATGCTCTGGAAGAAGTTGTAGAGCTTTTCCGGGGTCATGTCCTCGACTGTTCCCGGCGTCGGTCCCCCGGTATTGTTAACGAGAATATCGATGCCGCCGAGTTTTTCGTGAACGGCGGCTAGCATGGTGTCGACGAAATCGGCATCCGAAATGTCTGCCACCACGTATTCGGCCTTGCCGGCTCCGGCGGCATTGATAGCCTCGCAATTGGCCTTCAGCTTTTCGCCGCTACGACCGCACAGCAGCACATGCGCGCCCTCTGCCGCAAGCGCCTTGGCGATGCCGAGGCCAAGCCCGCGCGAAGACGCCAGCACCAGCGCGCGCTTTCCCTTGATGCCGAGATCCATGATGTCCGTCCTTCCTTGGAAGTGATTGCGTTGCCGACACGTTAGCAAGCGCGTGGTGCGAAAGGAAAGGTCCCTGCAAGCGATAACGGTTCGCCATCGTGTCGGACCGTCGGTGTCGGGATGTCTCTTTGTCCGACATTGCTGCTGAACGTAAGCCCTTCATCGCGCGTTTCATCCAAAATGTCACAAAGGTTACATTTAACTTTGAGATAACCATTGGCGAACGGGAAGAAGCCCGGTTCTGAATGAGAAATATTTCGTCACGGTGATTAAATGTCAAAAAAGTATCATTTTAATATGCGAAATGCTCACCCCCACGTTCTTCGGCGAAGCCTTGGAGCCTTGCTCTGCGGGGCGGCTTTTCTGGGGGCTGCCATGGTTCCCGCTCATGCTGCTGACGATGGCACCTTGCGCCTTCTCTCCCTCAACATCTGGAACAAGTTCAAGCAGACGCCGGCAGTAACCGGCGATTTCATGATCAACGGCAACTGGGATGTGCTGATGTTCCAGGAGGCCAACGGCAGTAGATATGTGTCGGATATTCCCGGCATACTGAAGGATGCCGGTCTTGGCACCTATGGCGGCAATCTCGTAGGCGATGTCGGGATCATCTCCCGTCTTTCGGGAACCTACGGAAGCTATCAGGCTCCGGGACTCAGCACGCAGGGGCGCTATGTCAGCTACCAGATAATCGACGGCGAAGCCGGAAGGCCGATGACAACTGTCGGCACCGTCCATCTGGACTATAGCGACGAGGCGACCAAGCGGGTTGCCGAGGCCAAGGCACTCAATGCCTGGGCGAAGACGCAAACCAATCCCCTGATCATCTCGGGCGACTTCAATGCCGGTGACGTTTCCGAGCGTGGGCTTCACTCCAAGAGCCAGCAGGAACTCCTGTTGCGTATCTATACCAAGAGCCCGAACAGCTTCTACTACAGTCTCCTCGAGCAATATGCGAAGGACAAGACGGCTCTGGACCAGTTTATCGCCGACTGGCGCGGAAAGGGATCAGCGGCAATCGATGCTGCCACAATCCCTTCGGATCTGTTTGCCGATGAGACCTATCCCGTCGCCGGCAACACGCCACAGACGATGAACGTTCTCAAAAAGCAGTTCATGCTGCTGCAGACGGATGAGGAGCGTGAACAGTTTGCGCCGCATGAACTCAACGACGGCAGCGCCACATGGCCGTCGGCCGGTGAAGATGCGACCAACACCTGGGGCAGCTGGCACCGGGTCAAGATCGACCATTTTCTGGCATCGCGGCCCTTCGGCAAGTGGTACACGATTGCCGACGATCCGAACGACCCCTATCTCGGAGTCATCAAGGATGTCTATGTCACTAAGCCTGATGGCTCGACCACGCCTCTGTCCGACCACGAACCGGTCGCTCACGAATTCCGATGGATTGGCCCCGTCCTCGAGACCTACAAGGAAACGGTCAGCGGCGTCGATGTCGACAAGACGCGGATTGTCTGGAGCGAAGATGCCAATACCTTCCGTGAAAACGGCAAGCAGTTTTACCTGACGCGCAACAACATGCGGCAGGACGTCTATCTCGGCCAGGTTTCCGACGAAAACGGCATGCCGATCCTGATGGGTCTGACCGATGCCGAAAAGAAGACGCTTCTCGACTGCAAGAGTACGGATGCACGTTTCCAGCAGGCAATCGCCGAATACTGCATCGATGATCACAGCTTCATCGGCGAGACACTCATCACGGATGGCGGCATGGTCATCGTCGACGAAGACGCCGCTCTCGGCACCTCTGCCGCGGACCTTCGTCTCGACAACGGTACACTGCAGATCGCCGGAACGGCCATGACCTCGCTCGACCGCTCTGTGATCCTTGAAGCCGGCGGTGGCACGATCGACATCAACGCCCCCTCCAACAAGGTGACGATCGCCCGCGAGATTTCCGGAACGGGCGCGTTCACCAAGGCCGGCGCGGGCACGCTGAACCTAACCGCCGACAACAGCTATACCGGCGAGACCATCGTTGCCGGTGGCCGTCTGGCGGTCAATGGTTCGATCGAGGATTCGGTCCTGACCACTGTCCTGAGCGGCGGCATCCTCGGCGGCAACGGCGCGGTTGGCGATCTCGTCGTCGAAGCCGGCGGTACGGTTGCCCCGGGCAATTCCATCGGCCGCCTGAACGTTGCCGGTGACGTTACCTTCGAGAAGGGCTCGACCTACGAGGCCGAGGTCGATGGCAGCGGCAACGCCGACATGATCTCTGCCACCGGTTCGATCTTCATCAACGGCGGTTCGCTCTACTTCATCGCTGCAGGTAGCGGCTATGATCCGGCGACGGATTACACCATCCTGTCCGCCGGTACGGGGATCACGGGCCGGTTCGACAGTGTCGGTTCGGATTACGCCTTCCTGTCTCCGGATATGCTCTACACTCCGACGGGCGTTACCCTGCGGCTCGAGCGCAACGACATCGACTTCGGCAGCGTCGCTACCACGCGCAACCGCGTCGCCACCGCCGGCGGTATCGAAAGCCTCGGCACTGGCAATGCCCTCTACTCTGCGGTTCTGCGGCTTGATGCGGCCACCGCCGACGAAGCCTTCCATCAGGTATCGGGCGAAATGTATCCCTCGATCGCCGGTGCGCTGGCCGATGACAGCCGCTTTGTCCGTGATGCTGTCGAACAGCGTTTAAGCGGCATGGAAGCGGTAACCGGCATAGCCGGCCAGCCGGGCGAGGATGCTTCAGGATATCAGGCCTGGAGCCAGGGCTTCGGCTCCAAGGGTTCTACCGACGGCAGCGGCGTCGATCAGCTCGACCGCAGCACCGGTGGTCTGCTGATGGGTATCGACACCATGGTGACGGAAGACCTGCGCCTTGGCATCCTCGGCGGCTACGGCCGGTCCTCCTTCTCGCAGAGTGGTCAGCCTGCCTCTGCCGATGCCGACAGCTACATCCTCGGCTTCTACGGCTCCACCCAGTTCGATGCCCTGCGCCTGAGCTTCGGCGGCAGCTATGGTTGGAACTCGATCGAGGCCGACCGTGACATCTCCTTCGGCAATTTCACCGACAGCCTGAAGGCCGATTACGATGCTGCGACCGCCCAGATCTTCGGCGAAGCTGCCTATCGCATGCAGCTTGGCGATGCGTTGTTCGAGCCCTTCGCCGGTCTGGCCCAGGTCCACGTCTCGACGGATGGCTTTACCGAAGACGGCGGTGCTGCCGCACTCTCCGTCGACGACGCCACCTACAACGTGACCTTTGCCAATATCGGTCTGCGTGCAGCCACCTCGTTCGATGTCGGCGGCACCGTGGTTCGCCTCAAGGGGCAGGCATCCTGGCGTCACGCCTTCAGCGACAACGCCCCGGATGCCTCGATGGCGCTCGCTGGCGGTTCTGTGTTCGATATCCAGGGTGCTTCCGCCAGCCGTGATACGGCCGTCGTCAAGGCCGGTGTCGACTTCGATGTCGCGAAGAACTCGTCGGTCTCCGTCAACTACGTCGGCGAATTCGCCGCCGGAGGCGCAGATCACGGCGTCAATGCCGGTTTCAAGCTGAAGTTCTGATTTGAAACAGCCATCTTGAAAAGCGAAGGCGGGTCACGGCCCGCCTTCGTTGTTTCTGTTGGTGAAGCACGGCAGTTGCTTGCATTTTGCCGGCGATATGTTTCCCTCGCGGTAGATCGAAATCCGGGTAGGGGCGGACGCAGCCGGAGGGTACGAAAAAGACAATGGATAAAAAGACACGCCGTCAGGAAAGCCTGATGAAGCATCTTGAGCAGTACCGCTACATCTCGCTCGAGGAGATAGCCACGCGGTTTTCCGTGACCACGCAAACGGCACGGCGGGATATTCAGGATCTCGAAATGGCCGGTAAGGTACGCCGGCTGCATGGCGGTGCAACGATCTCCCATCCGATCGATCCCGGCGTCCTCCTGGCCCGGCGCGTCGAGAACGCCGAGGCCAAGGAGAGGATCGGCGCTGCCGTCGTCCAGCGGATCAAGGACGGTTCGGCAATCTTCATCGATACCGGCACGACCTGTGAGGCCGTCGCTCGCGCTCTTCTGGGGCACAAGGGGCTCCGGGTCGTGACTTACAGTCTGCGTGTTGCGACTGTTCTCAGCGAAGGTGCGGATTTCACCGTCGCCGTGCCGGGCGGTTTCGTGCGCCGGGTGGATGGCGGCGTATTCCGTCAGGACACGCCTGAATTCATCAGCAGGTTCAAGTTCGATACCGCGATCATCTCGGTGAGCGGCATTGATTCCGCAGGCGATATCGGCGATGACGACCATGCTGAAGTGGCGGCCGTTCAGGCTGCCATGAAACAGGCGGAAACCATCATCCTTGCCGTCGACAGCAGCAAGTTCGGCCGCCGCGCTCTGGTGAAGCTCGGCGGACTGGCCGATATCCACGAACTGGTTTGCGACGCGCTCCCCGATGCCGATCTCTTGCGCAAGCTCAACGATGCAGGCGTGCGCCTGCTGGTCGCGAACGGATCATCGCAGGGCACAAGGTGATACCGGGGAGCGCGCCCGAAAGGCTCAGGCGAAGGGGACCTTGCCGGGGTTGAAAATCCCCTTCTGATCGATGGCCTGCTTGATCGTGCGAGCCAGCGCTTGCTTTTGCCGCGAGACATTGCTCTCGTAGCCGTGACGCTTTTCGAAGCCGACGCCATGCTCGGCGGAGAAACTGCCTCCGGCTTCCTGAACGCCCGAATATATCGCATCCTCCACGGCCAGCAGTTCGGCTTTCGGTAGCGGTCCCCGCTTGATCAGTGTGAGATGCAGGTTGCCGTCGGCGATATGGCCGTAGACATAGGCATCATAGGTCGGGTCTATGGCTCTCAGCCGTGCGTGAAGACCGGCGACATAGGTATCCAGACCGGTTGGCGGCACCGAGATGTCGAAGGAGGGCGCGTCGGGGATGTCGGCATAATAGAAGCCGGAATCCTCACGGATATCCCAGAATTTCCGTGCCTGATCGAGCGACTGGGCGATGACCCCGCCCTTGAGGCCGACGGCCTCCCACAGAGTTTCGAGGCCTTCCTCCAGCACTCCGGTCGCCTGCTCCACCGTTTCGCCAGAAACCTCGATTAGCAAGGCAGCTGCATCGTCTTCCAGCCACGACAGGTCGAAGCTCTTTAGCTTTGCATGGTCGCGGATATAGCGTGGCCACATCATTTCCGCTCCCTCCAGCGTAACGGTTGGCTGTGAGCGGAAATGCCGGATGACCGAGAGCGCCGCTGTCGCATCGGAGACCCCGATGAAGGCCGTAGCGCGGTGAGGGCGAATGGGCTCCAGCTTCAGCACGACCCTGGTGACAAAGCCGAAGGCGCCTTCGCCTCCGATGAACAGGTGCTTGAGATCCGGCCCGGCCGAAACCTTCACCACCCGCGTCATGTCCGAATAGATTTCGCCCCACGGCAGGATTGCTTCCAGCCCGAGAACCTGATGGCGCATGACGCCGTTGCGAAAGGCGAGGATGCCGCCGGCATTGGTGGAGACCATGCCGCCGATGGTGGCGGTGCCGCGCGAGCCGAGGTCGATCCCGGTCGTCAGTCCGTGGGGGGCCACTGCCTGCTGCAGCGCCTCGAGCGCCACGCCCGCCTCGACCTCCACCGTCATTTCGTCGGCATGAACCACCAGGATGCGGTTCAGCCGCGAAGAGGAGAGGATCACCTCGCCGGCATGACTGACATTGCCCCCGACGAGTCCGGTGAGGCCGCCCTGCGGCACGATCGCCACGTTGTTTTCTGCGCACCAGCGAACAAGCGCCGCGGCCGCTTCGCTCGATCCCGGCTGGGCCATGACGCCGCCCGCGAAATTGTCGGGATGCTCACCCGGATGCCGTCCGGCAAGTTCCGAAGGACCGAGAATGGCGAGCTCGGGATGTATCCCGGACAGGCGTTCAGCGAGGTCGGTTGGCGAGAGGTGGGGAGCGGCTGGCATGATGGCGAAATCCGGATGATTGGCCTCCCAGGGGAGAGAGGCGGAACTGTCTCGATTGCCATGCACCCAAGGAACTTTTTTGGCAAGCATAGGCGGGCTCGGTCCTGCGGGCTTGCCTTCCTTCGTTAAACTTTCGCAATGCGGCATTTTCGGCTTGATCCGGCCGCGATTTAGGATCATCTGATCTGCGTCGCGACAGGATCGCATCTCAATCCGAGGTTACCGTAATGGATCCTTCCAGTCGAAGTTCGAACCAAGTCCGCCGTCCCGTCCGGTAACAGGTCCGTTCTTCGCGCCTGCTCCGGATGGCTGAAAAAGCCCTGAAGGAGCATGTCCATGCTGCGCATCTATCTCCGCGAAGCAGAACGCCTTGTTCTGCGCAATGATTCCGAAATCGCCTCCGCTCAAACCGCCGTCCCCGAGGTTGCCGCCCCGGTTCTCTGGTATGACCTCGTAAGCCCGACCTCGGCCGAAAGCCGGCATGTCGAACAGGCCCTTCGCCTTTCCATCCCGACCCGCGACGAGATGGAGGAGATCGAGCTTTCTGCCCGTCTTTATCAGGAGGATGGCGCCGAGTTCATGACGCTGACGGCGCTGACCAATCTCGACAGTGGCGAGCCGATGAAGACCCCCGTCACCTTCATTCTTAAAGGCACGACGCTGGTCACGGTTCGCTACGCCGATCCGAAGCCCTTCCTCGCCTTCGTGCATCGGGCACTGCGCGTCAATGCCCAGGGCTACAGCTGCGGCGAGGAGGTCATGATCGGCGTGATCGAGTCCATCGTTGACCGTATGGCGGATGTGCTGGAGCGGATCGGCAACGAGATCGACGGCATCTCGCGCGAGGTGTTCCGCAGCAAGTCGGCATCATCCACGAAAAAGACCCAGAATTTGCAGTCGCTGATCGAACAGCTCGGGCAGAAGGGCGACTTCCTGAGTGGCGTCCGTGAAAGCCTTGTCAGCATCTCTCGCCTGGTTGCCTATCATGCCGCGCTAGAGACACAGCAGCGCAAGCCGAGCAAGGAAGTCCGCCAGCGGGTGAAGATGGTCCAGCGCGATGCATCGTCGCTCGGCGATCATGCCGCTTTCCTGTCCGGCAAGGTCAATTTCCTGTTGGATGCGACGCTCGGGCTCATCAATCTCGAGCAGAACCAGATCATCAAGATCTTCACGGTGGCTTCGGTGGTCTTCCTGCCGCCGACGCTGGTCGCTTCGGTCTATGGCATGAACTTCGAATCCATGCCGGAGCTGCGATGGGACATCGGCTATCCCTGGGCAATGATGCTTATGGTGGCCTCCGCTGCCCTGCCGTTCCTCTATTTCAAGCGTCGCGGCTGGCTGTAACGTCAGGCAAGGTCGGGTATCAGGGAAGGGGCGCAAGGAATGAGCGGCCCTTTCCATAGACGCACTCATTCTCCGTTTTCGATGCTGCCCACCGGGGATGAGGCGCTCGATCCGCGATGCAGCGTGTCAGGATAACGCAATGCCATTAATTGACGTGAACGTAAACGGAAAATATTCTAGTGAAGAATGACCCCATACCATAATTTCGGGCCAGAGCTTGTCGCATCCCGGCTCGACAAGGCGCGTGTGTTTTGACAATGAAGAAACCGAATAAAAGGGGATCGGTCGAGCGGAGAGAATGATGAGCGAAACGATGGAACTGCCCGAACGCGAAAGCATGGAATTCGACGTGGTGATTGTCGGGGGAGGGCCTGCCGGTCTTTCGGCGGCGATCCGTCTGAAGCAGGTCAATCCGGACCTTTCCGTTGTCGTGCTGGAAAAGGGCGCCGAAGTCGGAGCCCATATTCTCTCGGGCGCGGTCGTTGACCCGATCGGTATCGACAGGCTGCTGCCGGACTGGCGTGGCGAGGCGGATCATCCGTTCAAGACACCTGTTACCGACGACCACTTCCTGTTCCTTGGCCCGGCCGGCTCGGTCCGCTTGCCGAATGCTTTCATGCCGCCGCTAATGAACAATCACGGCAACTACATTGTCTCGCTCGGCAACGTCTGTCGGTGGTTGGCGACCCATGCTGAAGCGCTGGGCGTCGAGATTTATCCGGGCTTTGCCGCGACCGAAGTGCTCTACAACGACGAGGGCGCCGTGATCGGTGTCGCGACCGGCGACATGGGTATCGAGAAGAACGGTGAGCCCGGCCCGAACTACACGCGCGGCATGGCGCTGCTCGGCAAATACGTCCTGATCGGCGAGGGCGTGCGCGGTTCGCTCGCCAAGCAGCTCATTGCAAAGTTTGATCTGCAGAAGGATCGCGAGCCGCAAAAATTCGGTATCGGCCTCAAGGAACTCTGGCAGGTCAAGCCGGAAAACCATAAGCCCGGCCTCGTGCAGCATTCGTTCGGCTGGCCGCTCGGTATGAAGACCGGAGGCGGCTCCTTCCTCTATCATCTCGAAGATAACATGGTGGCGGTCGGTTTCGTCGTCCACCTGAATTACAAGAACCCTTATCTCTTCCCGTTCGAGGAGTTCCAGCGGTTCAAGACCCACCCGGCCATCGCTCCGACCTTCGAAGGCGCAAAGCGCCTGTCCTACGGCGCCCGTGCGATCACCGAAGGCGGTTACCAGTCGGTGCCGAAGCTTTCCTTCCCGGGCGGCGCGCTGATCGGCTGCTCTGCCGGCTTCGTCAACGTTCCGCGCATCAAGGGGTCGCACAACGCCGTGCTCTCCGGCATGCTGGCTGCGGAAAAAATTGCCGAAGCTATCGCTGCCGGTCGCGCCAATGACGAGCCGGTTGAAATCGAGAACGAATGGCGTTCGACCGATATCGGCACGGACCTGAAGCGCGTTCGCAACGTCAAGCCGCTGTGGTCGAAGTTCGGTACCGCAATCGGCGTGGCTCTTGGCGGTCTGGATATGTGGACCAACCAGCTCTTCGGCTTTTCTGTCTTCGGTACGCTGGGTCACGGCAAGACCGACGCCCAGTCGCTGGAACCCGCCTCTCGGCACAAGAAGATCGACTATCCGAAACCGGACGGAGTATTGACCTTCGACCGCCTGTCGTCGGTCTTCCTGTCCAACACCAACCACGAGGAAGACCAGCCGGTCCATCTTCAGGTGAAGGACATCGCCCTGCAGAAGTCGTCCGAACTTGGCATCTTCGCCGGTCCATCGACGCGTTACTGTCCCGCGGGCGTCTACGAATGGGTCGAGAAGGATGGCGAGATGAACTACGTCATCAACGCCCAGAACTGCGTCCACTGCAAGACCTGCGATATCAAGGACCCCAACCAGAACATCAACTGGGTCCCGCCGCAAGGCGGTGAAGGCCCTGTTTATCCGAACATGTAACCTGCAGAAAAGGCGGTCCACCGGGCCGCCTTTTCTGCAACCCTCCTGCCGCGTCCAAGCCGATGATACGGTCACGCTTTGGAATTTGATCGACTGTCTCGCTTTCGCTGTTTTAATGGCGCTACAGTTTTCCTAGATAAAGAGGCATGGTGCGCGGTGTCGCGCTTCGGTGCTGGTTGCGGAGCGAAATGATGAAGATCCTCTTGGGCGGGCGATCGCCGACGGTACAAGCTGCAGCTTTGGCGGCGACGACGGTACTGCTTTCCATTGCCGTCGTAACCGGCAGCGCGAAGGCAGGTGACTGCCGGGGTTATGCCCAGCAGGGCGTGGACTGGAGCGGCTGCAAGAAGTCCATGCTCATCATCACGGAGAGCGAACTCGACGGCGCCAATCTCACCAATACCGATTTTTCTTTTACCGACCTTCGAGGTTCCTCGATGAAATCGGCCAACCTCGAAAAGGGCAAGCTGATCCGCGCGTCCTTTGTCGCAGCCCAGCTGGAAGGTGCCAATTTCAACAAGGTCGAGGCCTATAGAAGCAATTTCGCCCGCAGCAACGCTGACCGCGCCACATTCGTCAATGCCGAGGTCCAGCGAGCCGACTTTCGTGAGGCGCAATTGACGGGCACCGATTTCACCAAGGCCGAACTCGGTCGTGCCGATTTCCGCGGGGCGACGATTACCGGTAGCCGCTTCACCATGACCAATCTGGCGCGTGCGCGCCTGAATGACGCGGTCTTCACCGGGCCGCTCGATTTCCGTAACGCCTTCCTGTTGCTGACCCGTATCGAGGGGCTGGATCTTTCCAAGGCTACCGGGCTGGAGCAGGAACAGATCAATCTCGCCTGCGGCGACGCCTCCACCCGCCTGCCGTCCGGACTGGTCGCTCCTGCCGGCTGGCCATGTGCCGACGATCCGGACGATAGCAACGATCTGTAAGTGATCGCCGCATCTCGCTCAGCAGTTGCCCTGCAGCCGTTTGGTGTTGTCGTCGGGACTTTGCATGGGCGTCACGAAATGCCTTGAAAAATCCCGGCCGAAGCGGCAGTTTGCGCCACCTTAGAGATCAGTTGAAAGATCACCACTCATGCAAGCTGAAACGCCCCGCCTTACCTTCGATATCAAGCCGAATACCAATCCGATGCCCGAAGCCGATCGCCTGAAGGCGTTCGAAAATCTCGGCTTCGGCACGCTCTTCTCTGACCACATGGCGGTGATCCGTTGGAGCGAAGGCAAGGGCTGGCATTCCGCAGAGGTGACGGCGCGCGCGCCGTTCCCGATCGATCCGGCGTCCAGTGTTCTGCACTACGCACAGGAAATCTTCGAGGGCATGAAGGCCTATCGCACCTCTGATGGCCGCGCGGTCCTTTTCCGCCCCGAGCAGAATGCCCACCGTTTCAACGAATCCGCCCGTCGCATGGCCATGCCGGAACTCCCGGAAGAGGCCTTCCTCGAGGCCGTCGAAAAGCTGGTTCGTCTCGATGCCAAGTGGATCCCGAAGGGCGATGGCGCGAGCCTTTATCTGCGCCCCTTCATGTTCGCCAGCGAGAACTTCCTTGGTGTCCGTCCGTCAAAGGAATACATCTTCTGCGTCATCGCCTCTCCGGTCGGCCCTTACTTCAAGGGCGGCGCAAAGCCGGTCAGCATCTGGGTTTCCGAGCATTACACGCGTGCGGCTCCCGGCGGAACCGGCGCTGCAAAGTGCGGCGGCAACTATGCGGCCAGCCTTGTCGCGCAGGCAGAAGCCTATGCCAAGGGCTGCGATCAGGTCGTCTTCCTCGATGCTGCCGAGCATAAATGGGTCGAGGAACTCGGCGGCATGAACGTCTTCTTCGTCTTCGAGGATGGCTCCATCGTCACCCCGCCGCTCGGCGGTACGATCCTGCCGGGCATCACCCGCAAATCGCTAATCTCGCTTGCCCGCGAGGAAGGCGTTACCGTCCATGAGAAACCCTATTCCTTCGAGGAATGGAAAGCCGACGTCGCCAGCGGCAAGCTCAAGGAAGCATTTGCCTGCGGTACTGCCGCCGTGGTCGCGGCAATCGGTACCGTCAAATATCCGGAAGGCGAATTCCAGATCGGCGGCGGCCAGAACGGCCCTGTTACAACCAAGCTTCGCGATGCGCTCGTCGGCATCCAGCGCGGTCAGAGCAATGACCGGCATGGCTGGCTCCATGTGATCGACGGTATCTGAGATCGCCGTCCTATCGCGCTTGATTGAGGCCCGTTATTCCGACGGGCCTTTTTTCTGGCTGCTACGCATCTGCGATGGGCTTGCCCTGGTCAGTCGCCGGAACATGGCGATGAATGCCGAGGCATTGCCGTAACCCAGCCGGTGCGACACCGATTGCACGCTGTGTCCCTCTTCCAGCAGCGAAAGTGCGGTAACCAACTTTAACCGCTGCCGCCAGTCGTTGAGGGGCATGCCGAGAAGATCCTGTGCGCGGCGGGCGAGCGTCCGTTCCGTCGTGCCGGCGAAGCGGGCCCATTCCGCTGCCGACCGCTTGTCGCCAGGATCATCCTGCAGGGCCTGCAGTACCGGAGCGAGAAGCGGATCGTCGGTGGAAGGCAGGTAGTGCAGGACCCGCGGCGCGGATCGGACCTGATCTACGATCACCATGGCAAGTCGCAGATCGGCATCGGTTTGCGGATGCCTAACACCACGCGCATCGAAATCAGCGAAGATGGCTTTCAATAGAGGACTGAGAGCCAGGGTGCAGGGCTCGTCCGGCAGATCCGCGCAAAGCGTCGCCTCGATGTAGGCCGTGACATAACGGATATCGTGACGATTGAGGGCCTCATGGCGGAAGCCCGGCGGAATCCAGATGGCATAATGGGGCGGCGAGAGAAACGGGACCCCTTCGATGGTGATTTCAGAGACGCCTTCCAGTGCGTAGTTCAGTTCGGCCCAGGACTGACGGCGCGAGGGGAAGATGGTTCCCGCGCGATAATATTCCGTACGCAGGAAGACCGGCCGCGGCGGCTCCCCGTCGATATGGCCATACTGGACGGGCATGGCGTCTCCTCGCAATTGATTGGCTGATATTCGTTATATTGCGATATTTTGACATTTGCTAGAGAAAGCCGAGCGGAAGAATGCGAGGCAGTCATGGCGAAGTTTCAGCGACAGGTAAGTGAAGCACGCAGTGGGTTGCCGGCGGTGCCTGTGATGCTGGCGCTTGCCACAGTCATCATCTGGTCTGGCAACACCATTGTCAGCAAGGCGGCCATCGATGTCATTCATCCGGCCTCGATCTCTCTCTATCGCTGGGTGATCGCCTTTCTGGTGCTGATGCCCTTCGTGCTGCGCTCCGCTTGGAACGAACGCGAAATCACCCTGCGCTACGCTCCGAAACTGGCATTCCTCGGATTGATGGGCATGGTTGCCTATCAGAGCCTCGCCTACGAGGCGGCGAAGACCACGACTGCCGTCAACATGGGCGTGCTCATCGGCCTCATTCCCCTTGTATCGACCTTTCTGGCCGCGCTTATCGCGAACGAGAGGCTAACCGCGGCCCGTATTCTCGGCGGCATCGTGTCCTTCGTCGGTCTTCTCTATCTGACGGCGCGGGGAAATCTGACGACCCTCACGAGCGGTGGCGTGCATGTCGGCGATGCCTTGATGCTTGTCGCGGTCTTCTCCAGCGCGCTTTACGGCGTGCTGCTCAAGCGCTGGCGCATTCCGATTTCCACCTGGCTCCAACTCTGGTGGCAGATCGGAGCGGCTGTGGTCATCCTTCTGCCGTTCTGGCTGATGAGCGAGAAAAGCCAGTTGACGGTGGAAAACCTGCCGCTGGTTCTTTATGCGGCATTGCCGACATCGCTGCTCGGGCCGTTCATGTGGATGATCGCAGTGCGCGAACTCGGTGCGGCCCGGTCGTCGATGTTCTTCAATCTCTTTCCGGTGCTTGTCGCTGTTCTGGCGATGATCCTGCTCGGGGAGCGGTTGGAAAGCTTCCACTACATCGGTGGAGGCCTTGCCCTTGCCGGTGTGCTGATTGGACTTCGCCAGCCTGCAGGACGGCTTGCAGCCGGCGCGTAGCTATTGACCTGTTGGGGAAGCCCCCAGTTTCCCGCCCGCCAGCCTCACTTGCCTGCTTTCCACGCTGCAACCATTAGGCCGCCGATCACGGTGATATGCTCCATCACGACGTAGAACTCGACGGTCTTCAACGGCTCTTCCATGTTCCAGAATGTGTGGGCTATCGGAATGGTGAGTGCGGTGAAGACGCCGAGCGCGCCGGCACCGAGCCATGTCCAGCGATTGAGGATGACCAGAAGGGAGCCGGCGAGCTGCACGAATATGGTGGCGATGGCGAAGCTGGCCGGAGGGTTGAGGTCGAAATGCTGCATCTCCGAAACGGCGGCAGGGAAGTCGACAAGCTTGGATATGCCGCTGGCCCAGAATATGTAGGTCAACAGGATGCGAGCGACATAGCCGAACCATGTGCTCGCGGTCAGCGATGTAATGACACTGTTCATCTTGAGTCCCCCGCATGAACAGTGTCCGAGTGTGACCGAGTTTCGACGGTTGACAATAGTCACAATGGATGTGCTCTCAGGGGTTTTCGGGCTATTCGTGCGGTATCGTATGAAAATGCGTGCTGGGGCTGATCCCAGCGCTCCGTTATATCTTTCGCTTAACTCCGCATTAACCATGATTTCCTTAATTTGCCGTCATTCGACGAACACATTGAGGACATTAAAATGACGATTTCACGCCGCGGTCTGCTGATTGGATTGCCGCTGTTCGTGGCTGGTTGCCAGTCGGTTCCGAACCAGAAGGCGATGTATGGAGATCGTCCGGAAGAGCCTCATCCACTGAAGCAGATCCCGATCGACAAGATCAAGCCGGAATTGCGCCGGCAGGAAGTGGCCTACGCGACCACCGAAGCCGCAGGCACCGTTGTGGTCGATACGCCGGCTCGTCGTCTGTATTACGTTCTGGGCGAGGGGCGCGCCATGCGCTACGGCGTCGGCGTTGGCCGTAATGGCTATGCGCTGGCCGGTACTGCCTATATCGGCCGCAAGGCCGAATGGCCGACATGGACTCCGACCGCCAACATGCTTCGCCGTGATCCGGAAAAGAACATGAAATATGCCGGCGGCCTGCCGGGCGGCATCAATAATCCGCTCGGCGCTCGCGCCATCTATCTTTACCGCGGCGGTAACGACACCATGTTCCGCCTCCACGGCACCAACCAGCCATGGTCGATCGGCGAGGCGATGTCGTCCGGTTGCGTGCGCATGATGAACCACGATGTCATCGATCTTTACGAACGCGTCAAGGTCGGCGGACGAGTCGTCGTCATGCAGGCCTGAGGACCTGAAGGTATCAGGAGCGACGGGAGAGGATGCCGGTGGAAAGAAGCACACCGGCTCCCGTAACCAGTGTTGCCGCAATCGTCATCACCCCGAGAGGCTCGTCCAGCAGGACAGCGCCGCCAAGTGCTGCCGCAACCGGCGTGACGGCGGTATAGGCGGCAGCCTGCGTGCCGCCGAGTGCCCTGACGGCATTGCCGTAGAAAATTGTTGCCAGCAGACCTGACAATAGGCCCTGCGTCACCACCTGCAGGCCGGTCTCGCTTATTGGAGCCTCCAGCAGATGCGTACCGAAAAAGGGGATGAGCGCGAGGTTGATGATCGTCGACCAGACGCAGATCAGCGCACCCCCCTCATAGGCGGAAAGCCCCGAGTGCCGGAAGGCATGGGTGTAGACAGCCCAGAGCACTGCACCGATTGGCAGGATGACATAGCTCTTCCAGCTCAACGCGCCGGTAGAAAGACTGCCAAGCAGCAAAAGCACACCGCCGCAGAAGATGGCTGCCATGCCAAGCCGGCGCATGCGGTCCGGTCTTTCTCCAAGCAATACGATGCCGATTAGCGCGACCGCGAGAGGCATGACGCCCGGCAGCAGGACACCCGCGGCCGATGCAGGCGTTGCCTTCATGCCGAAGGCGACCACCTGAAAGAATGGTGCGCCGGAGCCCAGAACCATCAGGATCAACGGCAGCTTGGGCGTCTTTTTCGGCCAGAGCCCCGTCTTCAACCAGACAGGGGCAAGCACCAGAGTCGGTATGCCGTATCGCAGCAGGCTGAGATCGACGGAGGAAAGCGAAGTGCCGACACTGTGGCGCGTCGAAATCAGCCACGCAGCCCATATCAGGACCACTGACAGCGCCGATATGGCTCCGAGGCCGGCTGAAAGCGGAGGTCGGGTGGTGGTGCTGACGGTGGTCATGGTGGACTCTCCTGATGGGATGCATGAGGATAGCGCCAGATGGACGGGCGTGTCCTTGCCATTTGTGCTTGTGGAGTCCACTATATTGGCAGAAAATTGCGCTATGAAACTATAGTGGTGATAAATATGCCAAAACTCGACAAATTCGATCTGGCAATCCTTGAAGCCCTCCAGCAGGACGCCCGCGCGACCAATGTCGAGATTGCCGAGCGGGTGAACCTTTCGCCATCGCCCTGCCTTCGCCGGATACGGTTGCTGGAAGAGAGCGGCGTCATTCGTGGCTACCGTGCAGATATCGATCGCGGAACGGTCGGGTTGGATCTCACGGTCTTCGTGACCTTCAAGGTCGCCCATCACACGCGGGAACACGCCCATGCCTTTCAGCAGGCGCTCCAGGCGCTGCCCGAAGTCGTCGGCTGCTACATGATCTCCGGGAATTCCGATTTTCTTGCGGAAGTGGTGGTCGAAAACCTCGCGGCCTATGAGGCACTGCTGACCGACAAGCTGCTAGTTCTGCCGCATGTCACCGACATCCAGTCGAATTTCGCGATCCGCAGCGTCAAGACGAGCGGACCGCTGAAACTGCCGGCGGCGAAGGGTTAGCTCCGCCGCCGAGGTATCTTGCCTCAAAAGCCTTCAAGAACGACCTTGCCGGTGGTGCGGCCGCTTTCGATGAGCGCATGGGCCTTCTTGAGGTTTTCGGCGTTGATGGTCCCGAGCGTCTGCGACAGGGTCGTGCGGATCTTGCCCGCGTCGACGAGATCGGCGACGTGGTTGAGGAGCTTGTGCTGCTCGATCATGTCGGCGGTCTGGTGGACGGGACGGGCGAACATCATCTCCCAGTGGATGGAGACCGCCTTGCCCTTGAAGGGCATGATGTCGTAGCCGTCCTTCATGTCGTCGATCAGCACCACGCGGCCCTGCGGGGCGATCAGTTCGGCGATCTGCAGCCGGTGCTGCGCGCTGCCGGCGACGGAGAACACGAAGGCCGGGGCGCCGATACCAAGCGCCGCATATTCGGCGGCGAGCGGCTTCGAATGGTCGATCACATGATGGGCGCCGAGCGCCTTTGCCCATTCGGCGGATTCCGGCCGCGACGCGGTGGCGATTACAGTCAGGTCCGTCAGGGTGCGGGCAAGCTGGATGGCGATCGAGCCGACCCCGCCGGCACCGCCGGTAATCAGGATGGCATTGTTGACGCCGGGTACCTTGTCGGAAACCTTCAGCCGGTGAAAGATAGACTCATAGGCCGTGATTGCGGTAAGCGGCAGGGCGGCCGCTTCGGCAAAGCCAAGCGAGGAGGGCATCCGCCCAACGATCCGTTCATCGACCAGATGAAACTCGCTGTCGGTGCCGGGCCGGTTGATGGCGCCGGCATAGAACACCTTGTCGCCCGGCTTGAACAGCGTGACCATTTCTCCGGCCGCCTTGACGATGCCTGCGGCATCGAAGCCGAGGATGCGGTATTCGCCTTCCGGCGGCGTAGCGCCTGCGCGGACCTTGGTGTCGACCGGATTGACGGACACAGCCTTGACCTCGATCAGCAGGTCATGACCGGCCGCGACGGGTTCGGGCAGGGTAATGTCGAGAAGGGAAACGTCGGCCGAGATGGGGCCAGACTTCAGATAACCGACTGCGCGCATGGAAATCTCCTTGGGATTGTTAGCACGCCATCCAATTGATACATATGTTGCGACTTCGCAAGAATGCACATTTTCTGTCCGTAGCGACATAAAATGTATGTAGTATCAAAAAGGATACTGTAAATGTCCCGACCTCGCGCCAAGCTCACGAACAATTTTCCCGGCTGCCCCGTGGAATCCACGCTCAGTTTTCTGGATGGAAAATGGAAGGGCGTGATCCTCTACCACCTGATCACCTGTGGCACGCTGCGCTTCTCGGAACTGCAGCGCAAGCTGCAGAGCATCACCCAACGCATGCTGACCAAGCAGTTGAGGGAGCTGGAAGATAGCGGCATCGTTACGCGCACGGTTTTCCCGGTCGTGCCGCCGCGGGTCGATTACAGCCTGACGTCGCTCGGCCTTAGCCTGGAGCCGGTCATCCTGGCGCTCGAGCAATGGGGGCAGCGCCACGTCGTCTGCCGCAACGGCGCGAAATACGCGGTCGCGCCGGACGATCCGTCAAAGGAAGTGGAATTGAAGCGGCCTGAGGAACTGACCGCCGCCTGATCGCGCTGCAGTCAGGCGTTCGCCTGCGCAGTCGCCGGTGCCTTCCGCTCAAGCGCAATCGAGATCAGGAAGACCACGAGACCGAGAAGCGACAGCGCCGAGCCGACATATCCGGTGGCGCCGTAACCATAGCCATTGGCGATCACGAGGCCGCCGAGCCATGCGCCAAGCGCGTTGGCGATGTTGAAGGCGGAGTGGTTGGACGCGGCGGCAAGTGTCTGGGCATCGGCCGCGACGTCCATCAGCCGGGTCTGTACGGCAGGGCAGGCGGCAAAGCCGCAGCCGGTGAGGAAGACGCAGATGCACAACATAACCGGATCGGCCGCCGTCAGAGAGAAGATCGCCATAAGCACGACGTTGAATGCCAGCATGCAGCCGATCGTGCCCTTCAACGAATAGTCCGCCATGCGCGACCCGACGACGTTTCCGACATTCATGCCGATCCCGAACAGCGCCAGGACGATCGCCACCATGCTGGCCGGCATGCCGGCGGTATCGGTGGTGGTCTTGGCGATATAGCTGAAGATCGAGAACATGCCGCCGAAGCCAACGGCTGCCACCGCGAGCGTCAGCCAGACCTGCAGTCGGGCGAATGCGCCGAGTTCACGTCGGATGCTCGCGCCTTCCGCCACCTTGTCCTTGGGTAGGTAGAGCGCGATCAGCAACACTGTCAGCGCGCCGATGGCGCCGACCATGAAGAAGGCAGAGCGCCAACTCATCTGCTGGCCGATAAAGGTCGCGATCGGCGTACCGATCAGGGTGGCGATGGTGAGGCCGAGCATGACGCGTCCGACGGCGCGCGCGCGCCTATGCGGGGGCACCATGGAGGCCGCAACAAGGGCTGCCACGCCAAAATAAGCGCCGTGGGGCAACCCGGTGATGAAGCGCAGCGCCGTGAAGCTCCAGAAACCCGGAGCCAGCGCCGACAGGATGTTGCCGAGGGCAAAGACACCCATCAGGGCGAGAAGCAACGTCTTGCGAGGCAGTTTCGCCGCCAGTACCGCGATGATCGGTGCGCCGACGACGACGCCCAGCGCATAGGCGGTAATGACCGTGCCTGCATCGGGAACGCTGACGCCGTAGGTGGTCGCCACATCCGGCAGCAGGCCCATGATGACGAATTCGCCGGTGCCGATGCCGAAGCCGCCTGCGGCAAGCGCAATCTCGATCAGCAGCACCATCATCGGCGTCAGCGCAGGCGAGGCCTGATCGCGGTCCGATGACGAGGAGGGCAGGGCGGTACAGTCGGTCATGGAACCACCTTCAACGGACGACGCGTCGCGGTCCTGTCAACGGATATGAAACTGGAGGGTGAGAGATTGCCGGGAAATACGACACTTCTCTGCGAAGTATGATTTGACACTTATCATGCATTTGTGCGTTGCCGCAAAGGGCTTTCACGCTGTCGCTTGAATTTTGCCCGCCGTCTCACGATTTCTCGTCTGGAAGAAACCATTGGCCCGCATGGGCGTTGCATCCCAACGGCGGCGCAGCATGCCGGGCGACACGGTGATCGAGGGAAAATGAAGGTCAGGGCGGTTTTCAATCGGGATGGCGGTACGTTTAAGACGACCGACATGAAAGAGTATTGTGCCCGCGCGACTGAGGCGTTTCGTGCCGCGGGACACGAAGTCAAATGTACCGTCGTTGCCGGATCGGAAATACTGAAGGCCCTGCAAAGCGCCGCCGGCGAACCCGGGGTGGAAGCGCTGGTTGCAGGCGGCGGCGACGGTACAGTTTCGACGGCGGCTGGGATTGCCTGGAAGGAAGGCCTTCCGCTCGGCGTCATCCCCGCCGGCACGATGAATCTCTTTGCCCGATCGCTGAAGATACCGCTTGATATTCACGCCGCGCTCCCTGCGCTGGCGACTGGAACTGTTCAGCCGGTCGATATTTCGACCGCTAACGGAAAGCCATTCGTTCACCAGTTTTCCGCAGGCATGCATGCACGCATGGTGCGTATGCGAGACTCGATGAACTATGCTTCCCGCTTGGGAAAGATGCGGGCAAACGTGCGTGCGGCTTTCGGTGTCATGCTGAAGCCTCCTCGATTTGAAGTGATCTTCGACATGGATCACGATGGTCGCGGCGAGCATCGCGTGGTGTCGGCGATCTCGGTCTCCAACAATCCCTTCGGCAAGAATCCACTGTTCTTTGCAGACGATCTGACGAGCGGCAAGCTCGGCGTTTATCTCACCGATCCTTTGGAGACGGCGGGCGTCGTCAGACTGGCGGTCGATATCCTGCGCGGGCGGCTGAAGGATAACGAGTCCGTCACCGCCGCGACCGCCGAGGTCGTGAGGCTGCATTTTCCCAAACGTCGCCATGGCGCGCTATGCGTCATGGACGGCGAACTCCTGCATATGCCGCGCGACGTCGAACTGCGACAGCACCCCGGCGAGTTGAAGGTACTCGTCCCGAGTATGTGAGCAGTTATCTGTCCGGTCCTCAGATGCGCGGCAGGTAGGTCTGGTAGTCGAAACTCGAGACGGTGCGCAGGAAGGCGATAGCTTCCTTGCGCTTGGTATCGCCGTAGATCCGCTGGTATTCGGCGCCGAAGATATCCGCGATGAACGACGAAGCCCTGAAACGGTCGACCGCCGTCAGGAAGTCGTGGGTTAGGATCTCAGGATTTTCCGGCGCGGTGTCAGGGCTGGTGACCGGACCCGGATCGAGTGTTTCGTCGAGGCCGAGCAGCATGCCGCCGAGGATTGCCGCAAGCAGCAGATAGGGGTTGGCATCCGCACCGGCGACGCGGTGCTCGATGCGAGCGGCGGGACCATCCTTATCCGGGATGCGGATTGCCGTGCCTCGATTGCCGAAACCCCAGTCGATCTTGTCGGGCGCAAACGAACCCGGCTGGAAGCGGCGGAACGAGTTGGCGAAGGGAGCGAAGACGAGCTGGGCTTCCTGCATGGTCTTCAACATGCCGGCGGTGATCGACTTCAGCTTCACCGGATCGCCGCCCTTGGCGTCGAGGATATTCTTGCCGTCTTTATCGATGATCGACGCATGCACGTGCAGGCCGGAGCCCGCCTGATCGCCATACGGCTTTGCCATGCAGGTGGCTTTCAGGCCATGACGGCGCGCGGCGAAATCGACCACCCGCTTCAGGTAGATGCAGTCGTCGGCCGCCGCCAGCGCATCAGGCCGGTGCAGGAGGTTGACCTCGAACTGGCCGGGGCCGAATTCGGCGGTGGTGGCATCGGCCGGCAGTTCCATCTCGTCGCAGTAGCGGCGCACCGTATCGAGATAGGCTTCCATCGCGGCGGTTGCGCGCATGTCGTAGAGCTGGAAGCCTTCGGCTTCACCTTGCATCACCAGTTCCTTCGGCGGCATCGGCTTGCCGGTTTCCCGGAAGTCCGGCTGCACGACGTAGAATTCAAGCTCCGTGGCCACAACGGGGGTAAGGCCACGTTCCTCGTAGCGCTTCAGCACGTTGGCGAGGATTGCGCGCGGGCAGATGTAATGCGGGTTGCCGTCCAGCGTATGCATGGTGGCCAGTACCTGCTTCGAACCGGCCGGGCCCCAGGGAAGGGTGGTCAGCGAGCGCTTGTCGGCAACACAAATGCCATCGGGATCGCCAAGGGTCAGTGAGATGCGGGTGATGTCGTCATTGTCGTCGCCCCAGATGTCGAGCGACTGTGTGGAGGCCGGAAGGCGGACCGCATTTTTCCAGACTTTGTCCTCGGCCTTTATTGGGACCATCTTGCCGCGCAGGTCGCCGTTCATGCCGACGAGCAGAACTTCGATGCGCGCAGACGGATCGGCTGCGGAGTTTGAGGCGGCCTTGGACAAATCAGTCATGAAAAATGCTTCTCGCTGGCGAATTGAGGGGCGATTTGGCCGCAGGAAGTGGGAAATCGACGCCCTTGCCAAACGCATTTTGGAAGGTCATGTTCGTAGCCGATAAACTTCCGCCTTTCAATCAGGCAAGGTAGACGACCCCGCGGACCGGCCTTTACGGGCTCATCCAGCTCCGTCGTTCGCCCTTGCTCCGGGGAATAACGCAATGACGACAACTGCCGCTGTCCTTTCCAATCTCGCCGCCATCGACGCCGCCCATCACCTGCATCCATTCTCCGACATGAAGAAGCTGAATGCAGCCGGTACCAAGATCATCAACCGGGCTGAAGGCGTGCACATCTGGGATTCGAATGGCAAGCAGTATCTCGACGCTTTCGCCGGCCTGTGGTGCGTGAACGTCGGCTATGGCAGGAACTCCATTGCCGAGGCAGCCTATGCCCAGATGCAGGAACTGCCTTATTACAACACTTTTTTCGGCACCACGACGCCGCCGACCACGCTGCTTGCCCAGAAGATCGCGAGCTTTACCGGTCCGACGCTGAAACATGTCTTTTTCACCAACTCCGGTTCCGAGGCTTCCGATACGTGGTTCCGCATGGCGCGCGTCTACTGGAAGGCGCTGGGCCATGAGACCAAGACGATGGTGATCGCCCGCAAGAACGCCTATCACGGCTCGACGGTTGCCGGCGCTTCGCTCGGCGGCATGAAGTGGATGCATGAGCAGGGCAACCTGCCGATCCCCGGCATCGCCCATATCAACCAGCCCTATTGGTATGCAGAGGGTGGCGATCTTTCACCGGAGGAATTCGGCCTCAAGGTTGCCAAGGAACTTGAGGACAAGATCCTCGAACTCGGCGAAGAAAACGTCGCCGCTTTCGTTGCCGAGCCGATCCAGGGCGCGGGCGGCGTCATCGTTCCGCCGTCGACCTATTGGCCGGAAATCAAGCGTATCGCCAAGAAGTACAACATCCTGCTCGTCGCCGATGAAGTCATCTGCGGCTTCGGTCGTCTCGGCACCTGGTTCGGTCACCAGTATTACGATTTCGAGCCCGATCTTGCCCCGATTGCCAAGGGCCTGTCTTCCGGCTACCTGCCGATCGGTGGTGTGCTCGTCTCCGACCGCGTTGCAAAGGTGATGGTCGAGGAACTGGGCGATTTCTATCACGGCTACACCTATTCCGGTCATCCGGTTTCCGCCGCCGCGGCCATCGAGAACCTGCGTATCATCGAGGAAGAACGGCTGGTCGAACGTGTGCGCGATGACGTCGGTCCCTATCTTGCGCAGGCGCTTGCCTCGCTCGCCGATCACGACCTCGTCGGCGAAGCCGTCAGCGTCGGCCTCATGGGCGCGGTTCAGATCGCAGCCGACAAGTCGACCCGCCGTCGCTACTCCAAGCCTGATGATGTCGGCACGCTTGTGCGTAACCAATGCGTTGCCGACGGCGTCATCCTGCGCGCCACCGGCGACCGCATGCTGTTCTCGCCGCCGCTCGTCATCTCTCGCTCGGAGATCGACCAGGCGGTCGACACGCTGCGTAAGGGCCTCGACTGGTTGAAGGACAACCACAAGGAATAGGCTGATAGCAAAAAGGCCGGCGTTTCGCCGGCCTTTTCATTTTGCTGGCCACTGATCGTTCAGGCGGCCTTCCAGTCGAACGGAAGCGGTGCCTCGCGGAAGGCGAAGCGGTCGAGATGGCTCGATACGACGCCCTTCATCCGCTCCAGAACTTCCTGGGAAACCGCTTCGACTTCCACCGTCAGCGCGGTTTCATCGGCGCTCATCGTGGCGACCGCTTCGGAAAAGCGGACGATACCGCTCTTCTCTCCGAGTTCGACCTCGAGCTTGTGTGACCAGTGCTTGCAAAGCTGCTGCAGGTATTTCCAGCCGCTTTCTGTCGGCACGATGGCGATTGCCTTGGTCATGTTCAGATCCTTTCGATCTTGCTGGCCGCTTCGTCGAGAATGCGGGCGACTTCAAGCTGTGTTTCGCGGCTGACGCCATCCTGCGAGAGGCGGTCCTGGAGGGCTGCCTTGAGGTTTTGCATGGCGCGGCGCACCGGAGCTGCGTCCGTGCGTTCGCTGACCTTGGCAAGCGCCTCGAGACGAGCCATGGCGACCTTGACCTCTTCCGCCCGTTCCGCCAGATGCTGACGCCCGGCTTCGGTGATGGCAAGCAGCTTGCGCGGGCCTTCGCTAGCTTCCTCTTCTGCTAGCCCCATGTCGAGGAGCAGCGTCATGGTGGGGTAGACCACGCCCGGGCTCGGCGCATAGGCGCCGCCAGAGCGGTTCTCTATCTCGCGGATCAGGTCGTAGCCATGGCGGGGCTGTTCCTCGATGAGTTTCAGGAGCACGAGCCGCAGCTCGCCGCCCTCGAACATGCGGCGGCGTTCACCGCCCCGACCGCGTCCCCGAGGGCCTTCCGGGCCACCGCCGAAGAAACCGTGCCGCACGGCGTGCCAGCCGTGATCATGTTCGTGTCCGTTTCGTCCAAAATGAAAGTGTCTCATGGTGATCAGTTCCTTTTGACTGTGTTTAATTGCATCTAAGATATATCGTAAGTCTATCTATGCAAGAGGCCCGTCGAATTTTTTCCGATGCGGGGATTGGCAAGTGGGAGCAATACGGCCCTTGGAGGTGTGAGCGCGTTGGCGTATCGTCGGCCGCATCGAGGCATCAGGAAGGCATTGAACGACATGGCTGGCAAGCAGCACGAATACCGTGTGACGGTGACCTGGCAGGGAAATATGGGGACCGGTACGTCTGGTTATCGCGAATACGGTCGGGACCATGTGATCTCGGCGGACGGTAAGCCGGACATTCCCGGATCTTCCGATCCGGCTTTCCGCGGCGATGGGGCTCGCTGGAACCCCGAGGACTTGCTGGTTGCCTCGCTGTCAGCCTGTCATAAACTCTGGTACCTGCATTTCTGCGCGGTATCCGGCGTTATCGTGATCGCCTACGAGGATCACGCCGAAGGCACGATGGTGATGGATGAGGATGGGGCCGGCCGCTTCACCGAAGTCATCCTGAAACCTCGGGTGACGATCAAGGCCGGTACCTATCCACAGCTCGCAGCCGAACTGCACGGCGATGCTCATGAGAAGTGTTTCATCGCCAATTCGGTGAATTTCCCGGTGCGGTGTGAACCGGTCATCAGCGAGGAGTGAGGAAACCTCTCACTCTGCCTTGGGATAGATGTAGCTATAGGCGAAATGATAGAGATCGCCGTTCCGGCTGAAATGATAGGGCAGGGCAACCGTTTTGATACCAGAAACGGCGAGCCCGCCATGTTCGGATAGCCAAGCGGCAAGGCCATCCGGCAAGGGCAGGTCTGCCTTGCCGCGATTGCGCCAGACAACCAGAATCGGATGTGTGCTGTCAAAGGCGAAAGGCCTGAGGAAGGCTTCGTATCCTGGCAGCATCACAGGAACGTCAGGTTCCTGCAGGCGTATATTGCCGGCCATCTGCTGGTCTGAGGTAAGGATCAGCGAGGGCTTGTTCGGACCGCTCGCGATGATTTCCTGCACGGCCTGACCATAAGGCACGTTATTCTTTTCATAGCGCCCCGTCATGCCATGGATCGGAATGCGGACCAGCAGGATGAGCGGGATTATCACCATCGCGCCGATACCGATCGGCATGAAGCGCGGGAGGAGGCGTTCATTTGCAACGCCGGCCGCTTCCAGCTTCAGGCAGAGGTACAGCGGCAGCACGATGAAGAACGGCGTCAGCCAACGATCCTTGATCTGTGTTGCACCACCGAAGACGATAAGCAGCACGATAGCAGCAGCCGTAATCAGCATGATGCGCCCGATCATACGGCTCCATGGGCTGGATGCCGAGAGTGCACGGGTCAAGTCGCGCCCAAAGGCGATGGCGAACACCACCAGCGTAATGATGGAGAAGCCGACGGCGGCGGCCACCAGCGAAAACAGCCCCGTATTGATCTGTCCCAGCTTGCTGGTCGCGCCCGTTGACGTCAGTTTTCCGATCGTGCGTCCGGTTGCTACATCGAGATTGTCGAGGAACCAGAGCCCGTGCGGTAGCGCGACAAGGGCGGCGACCGCGACCATGACGAGAACGCGCCAGTCGAGCACGCGACGACGGAACTCCGGATCCATCAGCATGGCCAGCGCGGCAGCTGCCGGCAGGAGCACGAAATTGTACTTGGCGATGAAGCCGAGGCCGATCGCAACGCCGGTCAAAGCATAGTTCAGGATGTTCGGCGACTTGATCGCCCGGATCAGTGCGAAGAAGAACAGGCAGGCCGCAAATATCACCGCGACGGTGTGGGTGAGGTCGCGCTGTGCCTCGAAGCTGACCTGCGGCATGGTCAGGAGACCGAGGGTCGCCACAATGACCAGATCGCGCGAGCGCAGGACCATCGCTGCTGTCAGGGCAAACAGCGAATAGGAGGCAAACAGGATGAGGTTCTTCAGAACGGAGAGGGACGCAAGCGTCGGCCCCAGAACCTGCTCTGCACCATATTGCAGCCAGTTGTAGAGTGGTGGCTGGCTGTCATATCCGACGGCAAGCCACTGGGCGAGGAACAGCTGCTGCCCCTCGTCGAGTTCCAGCTCATGCGGAAGAACGAGCCGCACGGCGACGTTCGCGATGAAATAGACCGCAAGCAGCAGGAAGAGAAGCTGCGGCCGCTGCCGAAGCGCGGCGACCACGCTCACGCGTCCTTCTGATAGGTCTTGCGTACCACGTAGTTCTTCTGCGTATCCGAGGAGCGCGTCAGCATCTCGGCGAGAATGCCGGTGGTGATCATCTGGATGGAGGTTAGGAAAAGCATGACGCCGATCAGCAGCAGCGGACGCGTGCCGATGCTCTCGCCGAGACCGAACTTCACCCAGAAGAGATAAAGCAGGATCAGCGAGCTGATGGCGCCGATGATGAGGCCGATCGTGCCGAAGAAGTGGCCGGGCCGCTGCTTGAAACGCATGAAGAACAGCACCGACAGAAGGTCGAGAAACACGCGGATGGTACGCGAGATGCCGTACTTGGATTCACCGAACTGGCGGGCATGGTGCGTGACGACCACTTCCCCGATCCGCGAGCTGGGCACAACCGAGGCCACCCAGGCCGGAATGAATCGGTGCATGCCGCCGAGGATGCGGACCTGCTTGATGACCGCCGAGCGATAGAGTTTCAATCCACAGCCGTTGTCATGGATCTTAACGCCAGTAGCGGAGCCGATGAGATAGTTGGCGCACCAGGAAGGGATCTTGCGCAAAACCAGTGCGTCCTGTCGTGCCTTGCGCCAGCCGCAGAGAAGATCGAGGTCGCGGGCGTTCAGTTCTGCCACCATGGACGGAATGTCGTAGGGGTCGTTCTGCAGGTCGCCGTCGAGCGTCGCGATCAGTCGGCCGCGCGAGGCGTCGAAACCGGCCTGCAGACCCGAAGCCTTGCCGAAATTGCGCTGGAATTCGACGATGCGCAGGTCGAGGCCCTCGCGGTCGAGGTAGGAACGCGCATAGGAAAGCGTGCGATCCGTCGAGCCGTCATCGATCAGGATGAGTTCCCAGCTCTTGTCGAAGCCCTTCATCGCGTCGCAGATGCGGTCGATCAGCGGGCCAAGGCTCTCCTCTTCGTTCATGACGGGCACGACGAGCGACAACTCGACCTCGTAGGTGGCACCGTCTTCAATAGGCTGGGAGAGGCGTTCGAACGACACTGGGAAAGGACTCCGGAAATTGCTGGCTTTTGCTGGGCCGTTTGTTATAGGAACTACGCATTGAGCGCAATTCGGAACTTTTAATACCGCCATGCAGAGCGATGCGGCCATGCGCCGCCCTTCGGCATTCGCCCGTCATCGGCTTACGCTGATCGCGCTGGCCGCCATTCTCGCCTATGCCGTCTTCGTGCATTACATCTGGGGCTGGTCGACGATTTTCGCCGAATGGCGGGGGATCGGATATGGCACCGTAGCACTCGCCATCGGGCTCCTTGTGTCGACCTATTTCGTCCGCGCCTGGCGGCTTTACGATTACTTTCCGAGGCAGACGGGTGGGCGTTTTATCGAACTCTTCCATCTTGCCCAGGTGCACAACCTCCTGAACATCATGCTTCCCTTCCGCAGCGGCGAGACCAGTTTTCCGCTGTTGATGCGCACCGAATTCGGCGTGCCGCTGCTGCACGGAACCTCGGCGCTGATGGTCATGCGGCTTCTGGACCTGCATGCCCTTCTGGCGGCGGGTGGCTTAGGGCTGGTTCTGGAGTCCGAAAACAAGCTGTGGCCGGCGCTGACATGGCTCGCCTTCCTGCTTGCCCCCATTCCGGCCTATCTGGCCAAAGGGCCGGTCCTCCGGCTGCTGAAGCCGAAGCTCAAGGGTAAAATCGGCCGTATTCTTGAGGGTATCGAAGACGGTTTGCCTGCAACGCTTGCGGGGCTTTTGCGCGCTTGGGTCGTCACGGTGATCAACTGGGGTGTCAAGGTGGCGGTGTTCGCATGGGCGCTTGGCCTGATGGGCGTCGCGCCGATTGCCGCGAGCTTCGGCGGCGCGCTTGGCGGAGAGCTTTCTTCGGTTCTCCCCTTTCACGCTCCGGCGGGTGTCGGTACCTATCCGGCAGGCATCGTCGCCGGGGCGCTTGCGCTGGGTGCTCCGGCCGGAAAGGCCGCGGTTGAATTGCTCGGCAAGGCAGCGGTCAACATGCACCTGATCATCATGCTGTCGGCCCTGATCGGCGCTGCGGTCTCGCTGTTGCTGAATGGCCTTCGCAAGCTGGTTGCCGGCCGCTGAGATCGCAGCCGGCGTTTATTTGCCTGATAGGCCTTACTGGAACGCGGTTTCGAAGAAGCTGCGCAGTTTGCGCGAATGCAGCGTTTCCTTCGGCATGGCGCCAAGCTTCTGCAGGGCGCGGATACCGATCTGCAGATGCTGACGAACCTGCGTCTTGTAGAAGGCCGTCGCCATTCCCGGCAGTTTCAGTTCGCCATGCAGCGGCTTGTCGGAAACGCACAGCAGCGTGCCGTAAGGAACGCGGAATCGGAAACCGTTTGCCGCAATCGTCGCCGATTCCATGTCGAGCGCGATGGCGCGGGCTTGCGAGAGCCGCTTGACCGGTCCACGCTGGTCGCGAAGTTCCCAGTTGCGGTTGTCGATCGTGGCGACGGTGCCGGTGCGCATGATCCGCTTCAACTCGAAGCCTTCGTAACCGGTGATTTCCTCGACGGCATCCTCGAGAGCCAGTTGCACTTCGGCAAGTGCGGGGATCGGCACCCAGACCGGCAGATCGTCGTCGAGTACGTGGTCCTCGCGCATGTAGGCGTGCGCCAGCACGTAGTCGCCGAGACGTTGGCTGTTGCGCAGGCCGGCACAATGGCCGAGCATCAACCAGGCATGAGGCCTGAGAACTGCGATGTGGTCGGTGATCGTCTTGGCGTTGGACGGGCCGACGCCGATATTCACCATGGTGATGCCGGCGTGCCCCTTCATCTTCAGGTGATAGGCCGGCATTTGCGGCAGGCGCCCCACCGACGCGCCGCCCTCGGGCTCGCTGTGTCCGGGAAGCGTGACGACATTGCCAGGTTCGACGAAAGCGGAATAACCGCCGCCGCCATCCGCCATCAGCTTGCGGGCATAGGCGCAGAATTCGTCGATGTAGAACTGATAGTTCGTGAACAGCACGAAATTCTGGAAATGTGCGGCACTCGTCGCGGTGTAGTGCGAAAGGCGAGCCAGCGAATAATCGATGCGCTGGGCCGTGAAGGCTGCCAGCGGATGCGGCTCACCGGGGCGCGGCTCGTATTCTCCATTGGCGATCTCGTCGTCGGTGGTGGTGAGATCGGGCGTATCGAAGAGATCGCGGAGCGGCATGTCGACGAGTCCGCTTGCGGCAGCTTCCACATGCGCGCCTTCGCCGAAGGCAAAATGCAGCGGGATCGGAGTTTCCGACACCGAAACCACCACAGGTACCTGATGATTGCGCATCAGCAGGTTAAGCTGTTCCACGAGATAGTGGCGGAAGAGTTGAGGCTTCGTGACCGTCGTCGTGTAAAGGCCAGGCGAGGTGACATGACCATAGGAGAGACGCGAATCGATATGGCCGAAGCTCGTGGTTTCGATGCCGACCTGCGGATAGAAGGCCCTGTAGCGCCCGGTGATCGGAGCCCCCCTGGCGAGCCCGGAAAAGGCGTCAATCAGGAAGGAGGTGTTCCGCTCGTAGAGCTCGATCAACGCATCCACCGCAGGCTCTGCCTCGGTGAAGACCCTGGGTTCGTACGACTCGGGCAGGATGAAATTGACGGGTGACTGAATATGGATTCGCTTGTTCATGCTTCATTATAGTGGAGCTTGCTTGACAAGCAAACGACGTGAATACGCGCCAGACCCGAAAAAATGCTGCCATCCGGCCGGGTTCAGCGGATCCTTGGGCGGGGGTAATTGAGGGAATATACTTTCAGCTCAACGATTGGCGCTGCAGGCTGACGAAAAGCACGAGGCCTGCGCCGCGCTTCTCCATGCGGAACTCCTGCGACGAATGCGCGACACCCAGTGCCAGAACCGGCCCGAGCATCAGTGTGCCGGCCAAAGCCGTGTGCAGGATGGACGACGTCAGGATATTCATGGATGCAGCCATCGGATCGTCCTTTCCTGTTGTTCAGAGTGTTGCCATGCAGAGCGGGCTTGCCGGATTGATACAGCCGGAGGCGACGCCGACCTGCATGCGGCGGGGGTTCTCGCTGGTCGAGATCACGAGTTGGGCAAGCAGGATGGCGAAGATAGCCATGACCAGCGTCATGATGGTGATGCGTCTCGAAAGCTTTGCCATTTCCGTCGCCCTTTCCTGCTGCGTTGCTGTCTTTATGACGGCAACGCCCTGAATGGCGCCTGAGATACGGGTTCATCCATCGTTCATTTGAGTTAACGATAGTCAGCATGTGTGTCCCTCCGGACACTGGACATTCACGCTCCCGTGAACTTTACTGCCGTCTTAAGGCGAGTCTGGATCTATGGTTGCATTTTTGAGGCGCGTGTTAGCAAGCGGTGCATGAAGAGCCGCGAACGGGGGGCTGATGGACGGACGGCTAGCTGTTTTGTTTTGGTTGATGAGCCTGCCATCCGCCGAGGTTCAGGGCGATAAGTTCTCGATCCATCGTCCGGAGTTGACCGACCGTCTCGCGGTGTCGATGGGAACCACGCTCTATCAGGACGAGGCCAAGAGCTTCGAAACCCGTCTTTCCTATATATATGGCGAAAAGTTATTCGACCGCTTGCATCCGATGATCGATCTCTCGGTCACGAGTTCCGGCGGCACCTGGATCGGGGCTGGTTTTTACCAACAGATCGACTTTTCTATCAACGATATAGACCTTTTCGCCGGTTTCTCCTTCGCCCCCGGTCTTTATATGCGTGGCGACGAGGTGGATCTTGGCCACCCGATCGAATTCCGATCCGGCGTCGAACTTGGCTGGAGGGCGCCCAACGATTGGCAGTTCTCCGTTCTTTACGACCATCGATCGAATGCCGATCTGGGTAAGAAGAATCCCGGCATGGAAACGTTGCAATTTAGGATTTCAAAGCCGATCACCTGGTAGGTAGATCACCGGGTTGCCGGTTAACCCCGGAGCCTGCTGTCTTCACATCTTCCTTTTGACTGTGCATATGCGTTTCTTCGCACCAAGGTGCCGCACGATCCTGTCGGGATGCTTTGTCTCCTGAAAAAACCTCAAATAAGCGCCGTGGCGAAGATTTCCGACAGCCAGTCGAGGAATACCCGAACTCTTGCCGATGTGTGTCGGTTCTGCGGATAGAGCGCCGAAAGCGGGGTAGGCGAGGGCGGGAAGTCCGGCAGCACCTCGACGAGTGTGCCCTTTTTCAGATCCGGTTCCAGACGGTACCGTGGAGCCTGTATCAGGCCGAAGCCGAGGCGAGCGAGATCGGCCATGGTATCGGAATCATTGACGGTGATCCGGCTTGGAAGGGGCACCAGTTGCGACGCTCCGCCGACCATGAATTCGAGCGGCATCGCTTCTCCGGTGCGCGACGAGACGAAGCCCACACTGACATGTCCTTCCAGATCCCGTGGGGATGGCGGCATTCCATACCGGGCGATGTAATCAGGGCTGGCGCAGGTGATTTCCGAAAGGAAGGTGAGCCTTCGGGCGATCATGCCGCTATCGGGAAGCGCGCCCGCCCGGATCGCGCAATCGACACCTTCGCGCACGAGGTCGACCAGACGGTCTCCCTGTCCGATATGCAGATCGAGTTCCGGGTAGCGGGCCAGAAAATCCGGCAGATGCGGCAGCAGGAATGTACGGGTCAGTAGCGGATGCGCATCGATCCGCAACAGTCCGCGCGGTCGGGCGTCGCGAAAGGCGTTGTCGGCTTCCTCCACCTCGGCAAGAATTCCCACACAGCGCTCGTAATAGGCGCTGCCGTCCAGCGTCGTCGTGACATGGCGCGTCGTGCGCTCCAGCAGCCGCACGCCGAGATCCGTTTCCAGCTGCTTGATCGCCTCGGTCGCCGTGGACCGTGAAAGGCCGAGATCGGACGCCGCCGCTGAAAAGCTTCGGCGTTCCACGACACGGATGAAGAGCTGCATGCGGTCCAGACGATCCATATGGATTGTTCGCCATGGGCGAATTCAGATGTCAATTATCCGATGATTGTTTTCTCGTGCCGAAATCGCGATTTTTCCTTCAGACGGAAACAAGGAGTGTCACCATGACAGGAAACATCAACAGGGCAGCCATCGTAACCGGTTCATCCAAGGGCATCGGCGCGGCCATCGCCCGTCGTCTCGCCGCGGATGGCTTTGCCGTCATCGTCAATTATGCAAGCGGTGCGGAAGCTGCGGCAATCGTCGTCAAGGAAATCGAGAATGCCGGCGGACGCGCCATCGCCGTTCAGGCCGACATTGCCGCGGCCGAAGGCATGAAGACGTTGTTCTATGCTGCCGAACAGGCTTTCGGCGCGGTCGATGTGCTGGTCAACAATGCCGGCATCATGCAGCTATCACCGATTGCCGATACCACGGACGAGGCTTTCGAGCGGCAGGTCGCCATCAATCTCGGCGGTGTCTTCCGTTGCGTTCGCGAGGCGGCACGGCGACTGCGCGACGGTGGCCGCATCGTCAATTTCTCATCGAGCGTCGTTGGCCTCTACCAGCCGGCCTATGGAGTTTACGCGGCAACCAAGGCGGCGGTGGAAGCAATGACCCATATCCTCGCCAAGGAACTGGGACCGAGAAGCATCACGGTCAATGCAGTGGCGCCGGGGCCGGTCGAGACGGACCTCTTCATGAAAGGCAAGTCGGAAGATCTCGTGAAGACCATCGTCGGCATGAACCCGCTAAAGCGTCTCGGCCAGCCGGAGGATATCGCCGCGGTCGTCTCCTTCCTCGCCGGACCGGATGGCGGCTGGGTCAACGGTCAGATCATCCGCGCCAATGGCGGCGTGGTGTGAGGCAAGGACAAACGTAATCCCGTTTCGCTGTCTATCCCATCTTAATGTGAAAGGAGAACGTCATGCCGTTCGTGAACATCAAAACGCCCGAGGGCGCCCTGTCGAGAAAGCAAAAGGAAGAGATCGTCCACCGCACCACGGACATGCTGGTGGAGTATTTCAGCGAGGCCGCTCGGCCGCATACCATGGTGCTGATCGAGGAAATTCCCGATGGCGGCTATGCCCGCGCCGACGAAGTCTTCGTGATCCCGGAAGCCTACCGGGCGAAGGACTGAAGCATCTCGCGCAAAACTGTGCCGCGATTTCGCGGCAACGACATACAGTAAAGTAGAGGATCGAGGGGTGACCGCCCGCTGGTCGAGGCCAGCGGGCGCGCAGTGTCCTGTTCAAGGCTCCTTATTTCGGAGCGGCGAGCCAGAGGCTCAGCCGCTCCGCCCCACCCCTGGGTTCAAAGCCGGGTCCAGGTCTGCGACTTGCAGAGGACTGCCAGAACGCAGCCCTTCATCTTCAGCGAGTCGCCGGAAACAGTGCCCGAGCCGGAGTAGGTCTTGTCTGCTTCCGGATCGGTGATCTCGCCCTTGTAGGAGCCACCGGTACCGGCCATCTTGCCGATCTGCTTGCCGGCATGCTTGCCCGATTTCAGCGTGACGCAGAAGCTGCCGCCGCAGGGAGCGATTTCCGCGGTTGCTCCGCTGGCGGTCTTCCAGTTGCCCTCGATAGGCTCTGCTGCCTGGGCCGTGACGGCCGTAAGGGCCAATGCTGCTGCGATGATAATGGAACGCATGTTGATGTCTTCCTCCCGAAACAAGCGTGAATATTGACGGAACCCTTTGCCTTCCTCGCCGGCCGGACAGTCTTGTCCCCCAGGCGGGCTCGATCAACGAGGGGAAATTATCTTACGCGGACGTAAAGGTAAATAGTGCTTCTGCGCCATGAAGACCAGTGGCGCACGCCTCTTTTGGCGTGATCAAGAACAGGCAGACGATTTTCATGGTTAGCTTTCGGTTTAAAGCCGAGCGTGAATCTTTCGTAAATTTTACGCGAAAGTCCTTAATATGCAGGCGAAGTGATGTTTAACAAAAACCCAAGTTTACCAAGCGTTTGTACTTTGTTTTCAGCAAATTAAGCATGCATTTTAAGCGCATGTTGAAAGGCTTTTGGCATATTGGGGTCATCAAACGAGCAGGGAATAACCCGCCGGCCGGACGGATCTTAACAACGCCGCGAATGAGACGGCAGGGATCCGGAAGGGGCTCCTAAAGGGGCAAAACAGGGACAGTACAAACCGTTAGGCTAGACAGGGACAAAAACGATGGCACGCTTTGAAATGCATAATTCCGGAATGGCCACGATGGGTGGCGAAACTCGCGCCGATGTCTTCTGCGACATGGGTCTGATGTATGCAACCGGCCGCGGTTGCTCCATCGATCTCGTCTCGGCGCACAAGTGGCTGAACATCGCCGCCATCAAGGGCTGCGAACGCGCCGCTGAACTGCGCGCCGATCTGGCCCAGACGATGAGCAAGCCCCAGCTGGCGGAAGCCCTTCGCGCCGCCCGCGAATGGATGACGATGCACTGACAAATTTAAATACCAGAGCCGGCACAATGCCGGCCGGGGGCAACAAGAAAAACCCTGGGAGAGGGGAAAGTGGCGGGGTCTTTTGGACGGGGCCGATGCCAACACATGAGAACCGCGACCGGCAGGGAACAAGGCCGGCGCGGTTCTTTTTATTGTGCTGACTGCAGAATTTCAGAGGGAAGCGAGCACCTTCGGCAAGGCTTCCTCGAAAAGATCGAGCGCCTCCGGCTGGCCGGTCGATACGCGGATGCAGCGATTGAGCGGCGCCACGCCCGGCATGCGGATGAAAACGCCGTGCTGCATCAGTCCGTCGACGATCGAGCGCGCATAGGTTCCATCACGTCCGCAATCGATGGCGACGAAGTTCGTGGCCGAGGGCAGGGGCTGAAGGCCGTTTGCAACCGCGATTGCCGCAATCCGCTCCCTCGCGGCGCCGATCTTCCCGACGACTTCCTTCAAATAGGCTTGGTCTGCAAGCGCAGCCAGTGCGGCCTCGGTGGAAAGCCGGGGCATGCCGAAATGGTTGCGGATCTTGTCGAAGGCGACGATCGTTTCCGGCGTACCGAAGGCGTAGCCGACGCGGGCGCCGGCAAGGCCATAAGCCTTGGAAAAGGTGCGTGTGCGGATCACGTTGGGCAGGTCTATCAGCGCGTCGGAAACCGGCGTCGAACCAGCCGGACCGCATTCGCTATAGGCTTCGTCAAGAACGAGAAGTGTGGTCTCGGGCAGGGCGCGCGCAAAGGCGACGACGCTTTCGGCGTCCCACCAGCTTCCCATCGGATTGTCGGGATTGGCGAAATAGACAAGTGGTGCGTTTTCTCGCTTCGCTGCGGCCAGTAGACCGTCCATATCCTCCCGGTCTCCGGTGTAGGGCACAGTGACCAACCTGCCGCCGAAGCCGCTGACATGGAAATTGAAGGTCGGATAGCCGCCGAACGAAGTGACGACCGGCATGCCCGGTTCGATCACGAGGCGAACGATAAGGCCGAGCAGGTCGTCCACACCCTCACCGACTGCGATATTGGCTGGCGAAAGACCGTGATGGGCGGCAAGTGCTGCCTTGAGAGCGAAGTTCTCCGGATCGTTGTATTGCCAGATGTCCCCGGCCTTTTCACGGATGGCGGCAAGGACGGAGGGAGCCGGACCGAAGCTGCTCTCATTGGCGCCGATACGGGCCTTGACTGCGAGGCCGCGGCCTCGCTCGATGGCCTCGGGGCCGACAAAGGGAACGGTTGCGGGAAGGGCATCGACAAGCGACGTGAAGCGCGAAAAACCTGGCATTCTGAATGGGTGTCCTGGGCAGTCTTGAAAGTCGGCCCAACATAAGGCCTTGCGCTGAAGGCGCAAGGGCAAGCTCTTCGCTATGTGGTGATGAGGAGAGGGAAATTGGCGCCGCAGATGATCAACGACGCTTCGGTTTTTCGATCTTTTCACCCATCATGAAGTCGGCGCGAACGATCGTGTGCAGCAAGGGCTCGGGAATGATCGCGATGAACTTCACGCCAACACGGCTGCCGTTGCGATAGACCTCCGCGCAGCCAATGCGATCGGCAAGACCGAGGACCTGCAGGTAATAATGAGAGGAAAGGCCAATGGTGGTGGTGATCTCAAGGGCTGCGCCGCCCTGCGAGATATCGACGACCTCACAGCTACGCATCGTAATGCCGCTGAGGCCCGGGCTGACGGCCATGATGCGGGCCGGCCGGCGCACATAGAAGCGCTCCCACTTGCGCTCGTACATTTCCGACCTGACCGACGCCAGATGCGTCGCACCCAGCATCTGCCCCTGTACATTCTCCATCTGCTCCTGCCTCCTCGGTAACGGCTATGAGAAGGAGTGTCCGCGAAAACAATTGTGGCCGAGTCAAAACGATGGTTACAGTTTTACCGACCATGTGGTTTTGCCCTGATTTTTTTGCACAAACGTGGTCCCACCAGCTATTTTTTGATCCAGCTCATGAATTTCGCCCCGTTGGTGCTATAATTAATTAAATGCTCGTCACACGGACGGAGGGGCGGTAAGCCGCAGAAACGGAGGAAGTCATGGAGCGCATTCTTATTGCGTCGAAGTCCTGGGTTGTGGTCTGTGACGGCGCAAAAGCGCTGTTTCTGCAGAACGCCGGTGACTCACAGGCGTTAAATCTCAAGGTGATGGAAACGCTGACCCAAACCGATGAGCCCAGCCGGGAGCAGGGGGCGGACCGTCCGGGCCGGGTCTACCAGTCGGTAGGTGAGGCGCGCAGCTCCATGGAAGATACCGACTGGCACGAACAGGCAGAGGCCTCATTCCTGAAAGATGTCGCGGAAAAGCTCGGCCGTATGGCCCGAAGCGGTGTAATCGAGAATGCGGTGCTGGTGGCTCCTCCGAAGGCACTTGGAATTCTTCGTGCTCAGTTGAGCGACGAGGCTGCGAGCGTTGTCCGCGCCGAGCTCGCTAAGGACTATGTGAAGATGCCTGTTCCAGATATCGAGAAGCATCTTACCGCTTAGTCGGTTCGGCGGCACTCAAGGAAAGAAGCCAGTCCGCCCGTGCGGTCGGGAAGAGGTGGTTACTGGCCGAGTTCGAAGGACAGGCGGACGACATGGTGGAGGAATTCCGCATTGATCAGCATGTTGAAGCCGACAGTTACCTTCTCGGCTTCCCGGCGGATCAGTGTGCAGCCGATTTCGTCGTGTATGCCGAGGATTTCCAGGAAGAAATGATCGGGCAGTACGACGTGCGGACTTACCTCGATTTCCGCGCCATAGAGGGAGATGTTGCGGATAAGGCAGCGCAGCTTGGTCTTCGTACTCAGATGGCGGCCGACAAAGATGATCTTACCCGGCCGGTCGATCGTGAACTTCTCGTAGACACGGTCCGGCGGTATGTTCTGCTTGGCGTCCGGTGTTGCCTGTAAGGGCATGATTACCCTCCCTCGATTATCTTTTGGTCTCAATATAATGCAACTTCCCTTATGCTTCCTCAACGCTACGCATAAAATCCGAGGATTGTGCGCCGTTCCGCCGCGCGCCGGGCTTCGGGTCTGCTCTGCCATTGAAGGCCTTGACAGCGGCGGCCGGACTTTCCATATCTGCCCCCGGTTGGAGGCGCCGGCCGCCCGCGGGCAACAGCCCTTGGTGAAGTCCTCCTGACACATGGATAACCCTCGTCTTGCGCATGCATGGCAGGGGCAATGCGGGCCCCCTTCGATTTTTGCATGCGGTGAAAAGAGAGAGGTTGCCATGTCCATGGCCCAATTGACGATTGATGAACTTAAATCCCAGGCTAAGCGCTTGCGAGACGCCATGGCCGGCAACGGCGCGCCTGTTAGCCATAGCACGGCGTTGGAATTGGTGGCGAAGAGCCACGGCGTGCGCGACTGGAACACGCTTTCGGCCATTGCGGCCCGTAGTGATAATGCCGAAGTCGCACCAGTTGCTGTGGGGGAGCAGGTGAGCGGCGAATATCTCGGCCAGCGTTTCACTGGTCGCGTTCTCGCTCTGTCGCGGCTCTCGCAGAGCAGCTATTACGCGATCACTCTGCATTTCGACGAGCCGGTGGATGTCGTGACATTCGACAGCTTTTCGGCATTCCGCAGCCGGGTGAACGCCACCATAGACGGCAATGGCGTGTCCCCGCGCCACACCTCGAACGGGCGCTCTTATCTGGTACTCGATCTGCAATAATAAGGACATACTCCGATCCCCAGTGTTTGCGGGGATCGGAGTACCTCAGCCGCAAGCCAGACTGCCAGACTGCTTGACGGGTCGGTGCCGCCGCGCTACCCCTTTCGCCATCCTTCCGCGCAGGCCACGGCGGCCATGGGCGCGATCTTCCAGACACGTATGTCGCGCGAACCGGACAATGGTTTTGCGGTCACGGCATGCTAAGAAACCAAGGTATCGGGAGACTGACGTGACGGGCAGGCTGGTCATCATCGGGGCAGGACAGGCTGGTTTTGCCCTTGCGGCAAAGCTTCGGGCTCTGAAGGACACCAGACCCATCACCATTCTCGGCGCGGAAGATACGCTGCCGTACCAGCGTCCGCCGCTTTCCAAGAAATATCTGCTGGGCGAGATGAGTTTTGACCGGCTGCTCTACCGGCCTGAAGCCTGGTACGGTGAAAACGATGTCGAGGTTCGCCTGTCGACGCCCGTGGAGGAAATCGACCGGGCGAGCAAGACGGTTCGTCTGTTCGATGGTTCCACTCTGGCTTACGAGACACTGGCGATCGCCACCGGCTCGACGCCGCGCCACTTGCCAGCAACGATCGGGGGCGATCTCGGCGGCGTTTATACCGTTCGTGACAAGGCGGATGCCGACAGGCTGGCAGGGGAAATGAAGCCCGGTCGGCGGTTGTTGATCGTCGGTGGTGGCTATATTGGCCTCGAGGCAGCCGCTGTCGCGCGTCATCTCGGATTGGAGGTGACCCTGATCGAGATGGCCGATCGCATTCTTGCGCGCGTAGCAGCTGCCGCGACGGCCGACGCGATGCGCGCGATCCATCAGTCTCACGATGTTGTCATCCGCGAAAAGACCGGCCTTGTTCGCCTGATCGGGCGGGATGGCCGGGTGACGGGCGCCGAACTGTCGGATGGTTCGGTCATTGATGTCGATATCGTTATTGCCGGGATCGGTGTCACGCCGAATGACCGGCTTGCGGTTGATGCCGGCATCGAAACCGCCAATGGCATTCTCGTCGACGCGTTCGCCCGCACCTCCGATCCCGCGGTTTTCGCCATGGGAGATTGCGCCGTCTTCGACTGGAAGGGACAGAAGATTCGGCTGGAATCGGTACAGAACGCCGTCGATCAGGCGGAAGTCGCCGCAGCGGTGATGGCGGGAGGCGACGAACCCTATCGACCGAAGCCTTGGTTCTGGTCCGACCAGTATGATGTCAAACTGCAGATCGCCGGTTTCAATCTCGGTTACGACGACACGGTCGTGAGGCCCGGTGCCCGGGAGGGAAGCCTTTCCATCTGGTACTTCGCCGGCGGGGAATTCATCGCGGTCGATGCAATCAACGACGCAAAGGCCTATGTCACCGGCAAGAAGCTGCTGGAACTCGGGCGAAGCATCGACAAGGCGGTGATCGCCGATCCTTCTGCAGATCTGAAAGTTCTTCTGGCCTGATCAACGGCTCGGGCGGACCAGCGTCCGTTATCGTCCCGAATGACGACCGCCGCTTGCTTCATATATAGAGACACAAACACAGAGGCCGGATCCGAAAGGGTCCGGCCTCTGTGTTTGTGAATATGACACTTCTTTGACCCTGTGGTCACGGTTTGGTCAAAAGAATGTTAGCGCTAACATTTACCCCTCAAAAAAAAGGGCAATCAGCAAGCGGCAGCGCGCTCCAGTACAGGGACGCACATATCCAGGTCATGTGATGCAAGATGTGCGTAACGCATAGTCATCGACAGGGTTTGGTGACCGAGCCACATCTGGACGCGTCGAATATCGATCCCGCCCTGAACCAGACGCGATGCGCAGGTGTGCCGTAGGACGTGCGGAACCACATCCTTGTCATCCCCGAGGCCAACCGCTTCCTTTGCCTGGTGCCAGACGATACGGAAACGCTGCTGATCGATTTCACAGAAGGGGCCGGGCTGGCGCTTGCTGGAACGATTGATAGCCTCGAAGGCGCGGTGGGTGAGGGGAACCGAGCGGCTACGTCCGGATTTCGTGACCCAGAAGGTGACGCGCGTGGAGTTCATATCGCCCCAGCGCAGGTTCAGGCCCTCGCTCAGGCGGGCGCCTGTATCGACGAGGAATATGCAGAATCGGTAGTAGAGATCGGAATGGGCCCTCATTTCATTGAAGAGCGCATTTTCCTCGTCCTTGTCGAGAAAACGGATACGTCCCGCCTTCTCTTTCTGACGTCTGAATTCAGGTAAGCTGTGTACGTCTCCCATCTTGAACGCCTTTCGCAGTAGTTTGCTTAAGGCCGCCATCTTTCTGTTGATGGTGGCGTTGCTGTTACCGCGTTTGCGCAACTTTCCAATGAGTTCGTCGAGCATATCGTCAGAGAAGGTCGAGAAGCTCGGGCAATCCAGCATATCGTGGAGTTCGGCGATGAAATTGGTGACGTTGTATTTGTGGCTGCCATTCAGCCAGAGGATGTCACCATATTTTGCAAACAGGGCACGGAGAGAAGTGTCACGAACTTCATTTAATTTGTTCGTGGATCCGTATTGATAATGAACGGAATAAAAAGGCACGTCGACGCCAGCGTCGAATGCCCCCCTCTCTTCCGATACCATCCTGTTCACGCTTGCCTCACTACGATCCCGGCCCCCTGGTGGGCCTTGCGGGACTGAATATGGTTATGAGTTATAAAAAGTATATATTATAAGTGGCGCAACACCGCGGAAGATTGAGTTTTCCTCAAATAACGTTGCTAGCCGGCAACAGTCTTACCAACCGGCCAGCCCTAAGCATTCCTGATTTTTCACATTCAAAACCCCGGTTTGCAGGGCTTTTGTGGTGGGATCCGGCCGCAAGACCGGATCCCTGGTCCGATAAATCGGATTAGAACGAACGCTGGAGGCGTACGAAGCCTTCCCATGCACCGTCGCTGTCAGCCTTGTCTTCGTCGAAGTACTGAACCGAAACCTTGGTGGTGAGACCCTGGGCCAGCTTGTAGTCGAGGGTTACGCCAGCCTTCCAGGCATCGTTGTCGCCGTCGAATTCGTCAGCGGAAACGAGGCCGTAGTTCCACCAGTACTGGAAGCCGGGGGTCAGGCTGATCTTGTCGGTCAGCTTGGCTTCGTACTGAGCAGCAACGGTCCATTCTGCGAGGTCGTAGTAGGCGTTTGCGCCGGTGGAGTAGATAGCTGCGAGGCCGAGGGTGCCCGGGCCGACGTCAGCAAGCAGCTTGGCGCGAACTGCACCGTTTTCAGCTGCGAAGTCATAGGAACCGAGCAATTCGCCGGTAACAACGCCGAAAGTCGCTGCGATCTGAGCTTCGACACCGACGTTGTCGTTGTCGCCGTAGAAGTCGTAGGTTTCGGAGTAGGTCTTGGTCAGTTCGTCAACGAATGCACCGACCTTGAACGCGTCGGTTGCGTATTCGTAACCGATCGAGTTCAGACGGTTCGAACCCAGGTCGTCGGTTTCGCCGGACAGGTCGTTATCCCAGTAGTTGTACATGTAACCGACCTTGAAGCCGCCAACAGTGATGTAGGCTTCGTCGATTTCGAGCGAACCACCGTCGTAGTCGCCTTCAGCCCAGGTGCGGACGGCGATGTACGAACCGATCGTGCCGAGTTCGGAGTCGTTCTTGGCTTCGAAGTTGACCTTGGCGCGGGTACGAGCGTTCCAGTCGAAATCATCCACGCCCGGACCACGGTCACGGCTGGACCACTGCAGTTCGGTACGAACGTAACCGCTGATCTTGAGGCAGGTTTCGGTGCCCGGGATGTAGAAGTAGCCGGTGCCGAAAGCGTCGCAAACGCGAACGTATTCAACCGGCTCGGGCTCGGCAGCAACGATAGCGTCAGCAGCCTGAGCGCCGGATACTACTGCGAGAGCAGCAGCGGAGCCGAGAAGAAGGCTCTTGATGTTCATATTGACCTCCAGTCAATTATAAACTTAGACGGAGGCGTATGCGTATTTTTGTCTATTAATTTCAATATCTTGTGTGAATTTTGCTTTTTGGGCGTCATTGAAAATGCGTCGTCTGGCATGTCTGGTTACACCGCGAGGCGCGTTGAAACGCAGCTGGGCGAACGACAAAGCAACCCGAGCCTGGAGTTTAAGATGGACAGCAATGTGTGTGAAAAAATCTGATGGCGGAGAGGAAGGGATTCGAACCCTCGATACGCTTTTGACGTATACTCCCTTAGCAGGGGAGCGCCTTCGACCACTCGGCCACCTCTCCGGTCCGGCCTGATTATTTGCTTGGTTGGTCGAATGCAAGGCCTTTTCCGCTGTCTCGTGACAATTTCCAAGGTTGTCGACGGTCGGTCGGCTGAAATGGTGCACTCCCTATTGGTTAGGCGGGAGGCCGGCGGCTTTCGTTTCCCGCTCGAATCGAAAGGACGGTGATTACGCGTGCGAACCCCTGATCGCTGCGAGTCGCAGGCCACAACGAGGCACGATTCGATGCCAGGAGCGGCCATCCTTCATCATGACTGAAGCCCTAAACGTGCGTGAGCGATTCCTAATGAGCGTGTGATCATGGTCAAAATCTGTCGTCTTTTGGGAAAAATCGGCATTTTAAACATTGCCGTTTTCCCGGAAAATTCCGCCTAAGTCCGTCTTTCATAACGACTTTCTTAACAGAGGGTAAATGGAAGGGGTGGTCCGATGGCGACTTTGTGTCCTTTCAGCAACAGCCATTTGGGAAGGCTACATGGAAACCTTCCTTTCTCCTGTTTGGTGATTGCATGACGGGCGGCGTTTTGTATTTTCAATCTCGGAAGCGAGGCGGTGGATCGTCCGTCTTCTGAAACCGACGGGGATGGGGCAGGGAATGCTGTCCTTCAGCCAAAGAACCCAGACCCATACGAAACTTGACTGGAGGTCAATATGAACATCAAGAGCCTTCTTCTCGGCTCCGCTGCTGCTCTCGCAGTAGTATCCGGCGCTCAGGCTGCTGACGCTATCGTTGCTGCCGAGCCCGAGCCGGTTGAATACGTTCGCGTTTGCGACGCTTTCGGCACCGGCTACTTCTACATCCCGGGCACCGAAACCTGCCTCAAGATCAGCGGTTACGTTCGTGCACAGGTTGACGTTCGTGGCGAAAACGACTTCTTGGACGGCGCATACCGCACCAACACCCGCGGTTACCTGACCTTCGAAGCCAAGAGCGACTCTGAGCTCGGCCCGATCGGCGCAATCATCAACCTCGAAACGGATTCCCGTTCCGACACCCACACCTTCCTTGACGGCGCTGTAATCACGGTTGGCGGTCTGGAAGTTGGTTACTTCTACAACTACTGGGATGACGGCCTGAACGGCGAAACCGACATGTTCGACGACGGCCCGCTGTCGCCGGTTGTTGGTGGCCTGGTTTCGTACATCGGTGGCAACACCCTGAACGACGGTATCCGTTACACCTACGAAACCGACTCCTTCATCGTTGGCGCTGCTGTGCAGAACTTCGATCAGGAAACCGGTTGGAAGACGGACGGCGATGACGTTGGCGTTGAAGCCAAGGTTGGCGCAACGTTCGGCCCGGTCAACGTCACCCTTAACGGTGGTTACGACTTCGGTACCGAAGACGGCGCAATTCGCGGCATGCTGTCTGCTGACCTCGGCCCGGGCAAGCTCGGCTTCGCTGCTGTATGGTCTTCCGGTGCAAGCCGTTACTGGGACTTCTCTGAATGGTCGGTCGCTGCTTCGTACGAAGTTGCTGTAACCGAAAAGTTCAAGATCACCCCCGGCGTCCAGTACTGGGACAACGTCTTCTATGATGCAGACGGCGACTACTACGGCCCGAACGCATGGCGCGCTGGCGTAACCCTGGACTACAAGCTTGCTGAAGGTCTCACCACCAAGGCTAGCGTCCAGTACACCGACGTTGAAGACGTCGACTCTTCGTGGGCTGGTTTCGTACGTCTCCAGCGTTCGTTCTAATAAGATCTCCAGATCTTATAGGGAAAGCCCGGTCGCAGGACCGGGCTTTTTCGTTGTGGTCATTCGTTTTTGGGTGCCACGCAGAATGCGCTTGAGGTCTTATTCGCCATACCGGGCAAGACTTCGTATAAGTTGATGTCGAATGCTGTTTTTCACCTGATTTGCCTGAAGACGAATATTGGACCGCCCGGCATTACCGGATGCCCGCGAGAAATCTCTGTATCTCCGCCGGAACATCGCCGAGATGCAGGATAGGGGCGTGACCCTGACCCAAGGCTGTCAGTTGCTGCATTCCTGGATGCCGTTCGGCCATGATTTCCGTGGTTTTCTTCGACAATAATCGCGAGTTTTCTCCTCGTATCGTCATGAGCGGCAACGCACGGAACAGATCGAACTGCGCCCAAAGGTCTGGAATGGGTTCTCTCAGATCGGCGACGCGAAACAGTTCGGCAATCGCAGGATCGAAATCCGCAATCAGGATTCCGTCGATTTCCCGATAGATGGCGTGGGCCATGTCCCGCCAGTCCGCACCGGCGAGAGCCGGAAAGCTCTCGCCGTGGGTCTCCTTGAGAATCGCCGCAGCATCGTCGAAATTCTTGGGTCGGCGTTCGCGACCGAGATAATCCTGGATCTGCTTCAGCCCCTCGATCTCGATCACGGGTCCAATATCGTTGAGTAAGACGCCAGCCAGCCGCTCAGGATGTGTCGCCGCCAGGATATGCAGGATCAGACCCCCGCGTGAGGTTCCGATAAAAATTGCGCGCTCTATGCCAAAGTGATTGAGAACGGAAATCACGTCGTGAGCTTCGGTGGGTATCGAATAGCGTTCCTTCTTCTCGTCGTACTCGGATAGGCCACGCCCGCGAGAATCTATTGTGATAACCCGGAAAGGAGCGGTGGGCGCAGTCGACAGCTGAAGCGCCAGTTGATGGAAGTCACGTGAATTACGTGACAACCCCGGAAGGCATATGATGGGCAACCCCTCATTTCCGGGACCGTAGATCCGCGCATGAAGCTTCAGTCCATCCGGAACCGCAATGTGGTGGCTGTCGAACCCGTCGGTATAGTCATTCACCTTTGAAGCCTCCCTGAAATGGTGTGAGAGGCAGTCTAAAGCATATCGCGCAAAAGTGTGCGGGGGGGGGGGGGGCGGGGACACGGCAAGTTTCGCGAGAGGGCAACGAGACACATTCAGCGACGCTGGATGTCGGAAGCGCCGATCACCCAGAAGCCCAAAAGCGCTCGCTGATCCGTCAGCGGCCGTAACGCAGATCGTGAACGATGTCGGTCTTCTGCCCGAGCCTGCTCTTGTAGATTTGGTAGTTTTCCATCACCCGCTGCACGTAATTGCGTGTCTCGGGGAAGGGGATGCGTTCGATCCAGTCGACCACCTCGTCGATCGGGCGTCCGCGCGGATCGCCGTAGCGATCGAGCCATTCGGGCACACGCTTCGGTCCGGCATTATAGGCGACGAAGGTCAGAATATAAGAGCCGCCGAAGGCGTCGATCTGCTCACCGAGATAGTGCGCGCCGAGCGTGGCGTTATACCCCGCGTCGCTCGTCAGCTTTTCCTGCGAATAGGCGAGCCCGTGACGCGCCGCAACGCCCTTCGCTGTCGTCGGAAGAAGTTGCAGCAGGCCGCGCGCATTGGCGGGGGAGACCGCGGCCGGATTGAAGGCGCTTTCCTGCCGGGCAATGGCATAGGCAAGCGCTTTGCCGGACCCTTCTATATTGGCATTGGCCGGAATGACGCCGATCGGGAAAGCGAGCGCCGGCACGTCGATACCTCTCGCATAGGCCGTCTTGCCGATCTGCAGGGATAGTTGATGATTGCCGGCCTTTTCCGCCTTTGACGTAAGTAGTGCCAGTTCGCCTGGGCTGTCGAGCTGTTGCGCAAGCGCCCGGTAAAGACTGTCGCCACGCCAGCCATGGCCCGCTGCCTCAAACCGCGCAATGGCCTGCACCGCCTCGCGATTGGCGAAGCGTTGCCGCTCCTCGTTGCTCGGCTGCGGATAGGGGAATTGCAGGCCGCCGCTCGTCACGCGAGCGCTGGCCAGTTGCCCGTAGAAGGTACTCGGGAAACGGGCTGCCTTGGCAAAATATTCCTGCGCCTTGCCGTCCCGGCTCACTTCGGACGCGCGGCCAAGCCAGTACCATGCGCGCGATGCCGAGAGCGGCCGTTCGGAAACCTGAAGGATCTTGCGGAAGTGGTTCGCCGCTGTCTGCCCGTCCTGTAGGCCGCGCAGCGCAAAGAAACCGGCGTGAAATTCCGCATCCACCACATCCACCGTTTCGGTGGCGGAGTGACGGGAGACGATCTGGTAGGCAGCCTTGAACTTGCCGAGATCGGCAAGCCCGCGCGCAACGATCCGCTGTTCGTTCCACCATTCCGTGGTGTTGACGAGTTTCGAGGCTTCGCGTGGCGCCTGCGCCAGCAGCTTGGCGGCATCTTCGTATTTTTCCTGCCGCCTCAGGTTCTCGATGCGGGCAAACAGAAACGCCGGGTCGGAAGCCCACTTGGCATCCACCGCCTTCAGCAGGGCAGGCGCCTGCGCGGAACGGTTCAGCACCGCAGCCCACGCATTATAAAGCGATTGCGCCTGACCGAGGCTCGAGAAGCGCTTGGCCTGGTTGATCCGGCTCCGGTACATCAGGTAATCCATGCGGGCCTTGTGGTCCGCTGGCGTCAGAAGTGTCGGAAACTCGGCGATGACCTTGTCCTCAAGAGACGTGTCCAGCGCCTGTTCCCGCCATATTTTGCGCAGCACCTTGGTTGCCGCAGCGGTGTCACCGCTCGCCACAAGCGCGCGGGCGAGAATGATGGCGCCTTCCGCCGTTTCAGGCGCGGTGGTGCCGAATGCGGAGAGAACCTCCGCAGCCCGAGGGTTTTCGCGATAGAGCGCGAGCTCGGAATTAGCGCGGAAAGCGGCGAGGCCGGGCCATCCCTTCAGTTCGTTCTGCGCAGCTGCGATTTCAGCCGAGGGTATGCCGGGCAGGCCGGACATGGCGATGGACCATGTGAGCATATGTCGGTCGAGGCCCTCCGGCATCCGGTCGCGGATGGCGAGTGCGTCGGCACCCTTCTTGTTGGAGAGTGCGTCGAGACCGCTCCTGAGCAAAGGATTTGCCGCGCCGACGCGTGCTGTGCGCGGGATCGCTCCGGTGACCTCGGAGGAGGGCGGTATAACTGCTGCCATATCCTGCCGGGCTGGTTTGGGAGAAGGCGTGGGTATGGATTCGGCAAGCACAGAGAAGCCGTTGCTGGCCAGTACGGCAAGCCCAAGTCCGAAGATGGATATCGAAAGTCCGACCCGTCTCATCCCGCTACTCATGGAACACTGTGTATCGCATCCATTAGCCATCCGGCAGATTAACGAAACCTTTCCGAAAAGCCAGAAATTCGATGTTCCGCCAGCCTAAATCCGTCACAAAACCGTCAGCGTTCCGCTTGTCGCGCTTCATTCTGCAAAGTAATGTGCCGGCGTCTTAATCGAGGAATACGGCCGAAGCGTGAGCGCTGGCCGTCAGGAGTCTATTGTATGTTCCAGGGATCCATTCCCGCTCTCGTCACGCCGTTCACTGATACGGGCGCCGTTGACGAAGCCGTCTTTGCCGCCCATGTGGAATGGCAGATCGCCGAGGGAAGCACCGGCCTCGTGCCGGTCGGCACCACCGGTGAATCTCCGACCCTTTCCCATGGCGAGCACAAACGGGTTGTGGAGCTCTGTGTCGAGGTGGCGGCCAAGCGCGTGCCCGTCATCGCTGGCGCCGGCTCGAACAACACCCGCGAAGCGATCGAACTGGCCCTTCATGCGGAAAGCGTCGGTGCGGATGCCCTGCTGGTCGTCACTCCTTATTATAACAAGCCGACGCAGAAAGGCCTGTTCGCCCATTTCGCTGCCATTGCCGAAACGGTGAAACTGCCGATCTTCATCTACAACATTCCCGGCCGTTCTGTGATCGATATGTCGCCTGAGACCATGGGCGCGCTGGCAAAGGCGCACAAGAACATTGTCGGCGTGAAGGATGCGACAGGCAAGCTCGAACGTGTTTCCGACCAGCGCATTACCTGCGGACCGGATTTCATCCAGCTTTCCGGCGAGGATGGCACGGCTCTCGGCTTCAACGCACATGGTGGCGTCGGCTGTATTTCGGTCACGGCCAATGCCGCTCCAAAGCTTTGCGCCGAATTTCAGGCGGCTACGCTCGCCGGGGATTACAAGACGGCGCTTGCCTACCAGGATCGCCTGATGCCGCTGCACAAGGCGATCTTTATGGAGCCTGGCCTTTGCGGGGTCAAATATGCGCTGGCGAAGCTTGGCCGCATGAGCCGCCATGTGCGCCTGCCGCTCCTGCCGACGCTGGAACCGGCGACCGAAGCCGCCATCGACGCGGCACTGGTACATGCCGGCCTGATCAACTGACCGACGGGCCGGGCGTCCGCCGCCCGGCTTCTTCCCTTCCGGCGATCGCTATATTACATAGAGACGACAAAAGCCGGACGGGATGCCCGCCGTCCGCACGATAACAAGCATCCCGGGCGGAACGGACTTTTCATCATGGCACCCCGAGGCAGCCAACGCGTCGTCAACAAGGTCGTTGCGGAAAACCGCAAGGCCCGCTTTAACTACGAGATCCTTGACACCTACGAGGCCGGTCTTGTCCTGACCGGCACCGAGGTCAAATCGTTGCGTGAAGGCAAGGCGAACATCGCGGAATCCTATGCCTCGGACGAAGGGGACGAGATCTGGCTGATCAACTCCTATTTGCCGGAATATCTGCAGGCCAACCGCTTCAATCATGAGACCCGCCGTCGTCGTAAACTGCTCCTGAACAAGCGTGAGATCAACCGCATGCGCGCGGCCATCAATCGAGAAGGCATGACGCTCGTGCCGTTGAAGATCTACTTCAACGAGAAGGGCCGGGCGAAGCTGGAACTGGCGCTCGCCAAGGGCAAGAAGCTGCACGACAAGCGCGAGACGTCGAAGGAACGGGACTGGAATCGCCAGAAGTCGCGTCTTCTTAAGACGGGCGGCTGATTGTTTCCCGCAAGTTGCCGATAGTCAGGTCCGGATGGTGACCTCACTGTCGGCCTCGGCATTGCAAAGCCCTTAAAACCCTCACGAAGCAAGGCTTTTCAATTCCTGCAAAATTCGGGATGTTCACGTGTTCTCCCCCCTGCTGCGAATTCACTCCGCTGCCGCGACTTGTTCCGGACCGGTAAAGAGTGCCGAGTGGGTCTGAAGCAGTTTCGCCAGCCTGTCGATCATCAGGCGAACCTCCGGTCGGCTGCGGTCGTCGTCATGCATGGTGATCCATAGATCAGCTGTCAGCGCCGCGACCGGTTCCCCGATCCTGACTAATCCGTCTTCCCGCTCGCCGATGAAACAGGGCAGGATTGCCCGGCCGCCGCCTGAACGAACCAGTTCAAGAAGGGCAGGCGGCGTCGTTGTCCAGATGCTGATCCATTTGTCAGGCTGGCGGGAAATCCACTTGTCGGCGGGAGCCGTTGCCTGTTCGCGGCCGATCGAAACCCATCTTTCCTGATCTTCTTCCGCAACTTTCCGCGTCGCATAGGCGGCGTAGCAGATACGGACGGACTGACGTGCCGCCAGATTGCCCGCGGCAGGTCGCTGGTGTGTGAGTTCGATTTCGGCTTCGCGGAAGATCAGGTCCACGCCGGCATCGCTCGCCTTGATGCAGAGCCGGAAGGGATCCTGCGGGCTCCAGATCGCGGATAGGTGGCGGGCGAGGAACATCGACAGCCAGCTGTTGCCGGCAACGGAAACGATGGGCAGGCAGTAGCCGTTCTCGTTCCAGCGGCGAATGGCGACCGCTTCCGCCTCCATCCGCTGCACATGCTGCAGCAGGACTTCGCCATCCGGCGCGAGGCCATAACCCTTGCTGTGGCGAATGAAGAGACTGTGGCCCGTCGCCCTTTCGAGCGCCAGCATCCGACGGCCGATTGTCGGCGCGCTGATGCCCGTGCGTTCGGCCGCACCGACGAGCCCGCCTGCCTGCGCTACCTGCAGGAAAAGCCTGAGATCATCCCAGTTCTCGTCTTTCATGGCTGAAACGCTCCGTTCATTTCCGCATCTACACCCTGAAAAACCAAGGGCTTAACAGAGAGGGGGGCGACAACAGTCTGGAGGAAAATGCCATGCGGCTCAACTGGCTTCGTCTTTTTCAGGCGGCAAGGCCAAATCGGTTTCGCCAGCATCCGTTTGCCGATCCGCTGGAGCGAACGGAATGGCAGGACAGGGAATGGGTTATCCGTTTGCTCTGCCTGTTGGTCCGGATTTTGTAGAGGAGTGCAGGTGGCCTTAGCCTGCAACAGAACTTTTGCGGTTCGCGGCCATGCGCCGCTCATGCTCGATGAGCCAGCGCTTGCGCCAGAGGCCGCCTCCATAGCCGGTCAGGCTGCCATCGGCGCCGAGAACCCGGTGGCAGGGAATGAGTATGGCGATCCGGTTTGCTCCGTTGGCCCGCGCGATGGCGCGAACGGCTGATTCTCGGCCCATCTTTCTGGCGAGTTCGGAATAGCTCATCGTCTCGCCTGCGGGGATTGCCTGCAGGGCTGTCCATACGTCGCGTTCGAACCCCGTTCCATGGCCGGCGATGCGGATGCCGAACTCGGAACTTTCCCCTGAAAAATAGCGATCCAGCACTGCGGCCAGTATGTCCGTCACCGGCGTGCGTCCGCTGGCGATGGACATTCGCGACCTTTCCTTCAGGTGACGGATCTCGTTAGGCAAAGCAGGGCGGTCGGCAAATTCCAGAAGATGCAGCGCGTGATCGTCGACGATGGCCATCATCGGGCCGAGCGGTGTTGCAAGCCAGTCGGCCTTGAGCAGCGTCTGGCCGCGAAGCCCTGCCGGGGCCTCGCCGACGAGCGCGTTGATGGCGGCGCGAAAGCCGCTACCCGACTCAAAACCTGCGTCGATCTGCGCATCGATGACCCGGCCGCCTTCGGCAAGCGTTTCGGCAGCCTGACCGACTCGCCGCAGACGCGCCATTTCGAGGAAGCTCATGCCGAACTGGCGCTTGAAGGCGCGGCGAACGGTCGAGAGATCATATCCTGCGGCCCTCAGGTCATCCTCGCACCAGCGTCGCGCCGGCTCCTTTTCCAGAGCGTCGAGCAAGGCGCTGACCGTAGGATCCTGATCCTTGTATTTGAGCAGCGGACGGCAGCGCTTGCAGGGACGAAAGCCTGCTTCGAGGCAGGCCGCCACGTTGTCCTGAAAGACGCAGTTTTCCGGCTTCGGTTTGCGCGCGGGGCAGGTCAACCGGCAAAAGATGCGGGTGGAGGTGACGCAGACATAGGCGAACCCGTCATAGGCCGGATCGCGGGCGATCAGCGCGTCATAGAGAACTTCATCGGTGGGGCGAGTGAACAGCATGACACCGTTTTAGCCCGACCGGGGAAACGCTGCCGCCAGAAAAAGAGCATGGATGTCTTTCTCCGGCGGCAGGGCAGTGTACTTCAAAAAAAGCGTGATCAGGCTGCGTAGCGCGGACGATATTCGGACGAGCCTGTCGCGGCACGATAGGAGCGGGAAACCGAGAAGCGGGAAACCAGTCGCGTGAGGTGAGTGGAAACATCCATCAGCGTATGGGTCGAGGCATTCGTTTCCTCGACCATCGCTGCATTCTGCTGGGTCATACGGTCCATACTGGTGATCGCGGTGTTGATCTCGGCGATACCGGTCGACTGTTCCTGTGATGATGTGGCAATGGCGGCGATATGCTCGTTGATTGCATGAACCTGCTCGCCGATGGTTCTCAACGCGTCGCCGGTGCGGTTCACCAGCGAGACGCCACGAGCGACGTCTTGCGACGAACGATCGATCAGCGCCTTGATCTCCTTGGCCGCCGCAGCCGAACGCTGGGCGAGTTCGCGAACTTCCTGAGCGACGACCGCAAATCCGCGCCCGCTTTCTCCCGCGCGGGCAGCTTCGACCCCGGCATTGAGCGCCAGAAGGTTGGTCTGGAAGGAGATCTCGTCGATCACGCTGATGATGTGGGTGATCTTGCGCGAGGACTCCTCGATGTCACCCATGGCTTCGACGGCTTCTGAGACGATCTCGCCGGAGCGAACGGCCTCTTCGGCGGATGTCCGAGCCGCCATGCGGGCTTCCTGGGTCCGCGTCGCTGCCTGCTTGGAAACGGTGGTGATTTCCTCCAGCGCCGCGGCAGTCTCTTCAAGCGCCGCCGCCTGCTGTTCGGTGCGCTTTGCCATTTCGTCGGTGGCCGTGGTCAGTTCGCGACTGTTGGACGTGACGCGATCCGCTTCCTGGACGATTTCGCCGAAAGCCGTGGCGAGCGAGGAAATGGCCTTGTTGTAGTTGATCCGCAGGCCGTCGAACTTCGGAGCAAGGTCGTGTTCGATCGTTGCCGTCAGGTCGCCAGAACTGAGATGCTCAAGAGCGCCGTCCAGCGCTTTCAGAGCATCTTCCTGCTCGGCTTCGAGGCGATTGCGCTCCTCTTCAGCACGAGCCCGCTCGTCGGCAAGAGCTTCGAGATAAACGGAAATGGAGTAATCCATGTCCAGCATTGCGGCCTTCATGATCGCGCTGATGCTGGCGGCAAGGCGCTTCGCCTTGCGGGACTGGCCGAAACCATTGAGTTCTTCGCCGACGACGCGCTCGATGATCCCGTCCAGAATCAGCGCATAACCACCGATGTACCAGCGCGGCTCCAGGCCGAGCCGCGCATGAGTGCGGCCAATGGCCGATACGGCATCGACATAGTCGTTGTCGAAACGACCGGAGGAGATCAAGGCCCAGTGGCTTTCCTGTCTGCTCTTGGCATGCTGGATGTGGGCTTCACTGGAAAAGAAGCGAGCTGTCTCGGGATGCGCCTTCGCACGGCGGTAGAATGCATCAAGGGCCGGGCCGATCGCGGCCTCGATGATGGGCTTCAGTGTGGCCAGCGTCTCTTTCTGTTTTGCGCCCAGATCGAGGAAATTCAATCGGTCGTTCAGTTGGGACGGGTCCCTGTGAAAGTTGCCCATATCAAAAGCCTATAATGTAAGAGAAGAAGTCCGGACGTGGGAAGGCTGTATTCTGTCCGGGTAAACTGAGGTGCCGCATTCATATATATGCGAGGTTTGGTCAACGCCGCATGATGAATTTAGCCCGAATGCCTTAATGGAATGATAATAGTTAAGCTCAAAGCGATTTGGAAAAACTGTCTCAAAAATGCGACAAAGCTTGCTCCAGGCGCACTTTTGCGCATCCAGAGTAATATTGGATTTACTGAATATTGAATTCTGTCAATTTCGCAGTCGCTATACGCACCGGCTCAAAGCCAGACGCTCACTTCGTTGAAGCGATTTTGAACGATGTGCCCCCTGTTCGCGGCGGGACTTATTCCGCGTCGGTGGCCGGCAGGGGATCCAGGGGACGCTGCGGACGTTCGCTCGGGTCTCTTCCGATTTCGCCCTTGAGCGAAACGAGATCGATGAAATAGTCGGCCTGACGGCGCAGGTCGTCGGCGATCATCGGCGGCTGGGTGGCCATGGTGGAGACAACGGAAACCTTGCGTCCCTTGCGTTGAAGGGCTTCGACAAGCGTCGTGAAGTCGCCGTCGCCGGAGAAGATCACCAGATGATCGACAGTTTCAGACTGTTCCATAGCATCGATGGCCAGTTCGATATCCATGTTACCCTTTACCTTGCGGCGGCCCATGGAGTCCGTGAATTCCTTGGCGGGCTTGGTGACGACCTTGTAGCCGTTGTAGTCCAGCCAGTCGATCAGGGGGCGAATGGAAGAATATTCCTGATCTTCGATCAGGGCAGTGTAGTAATATGCCCTGAGAAGATAGCCACGTTTCTGAAACGCCTTGAGCAATTTGCGATAGTCGATGTCAAAGCCCAAGCTCTTCGAGGCTGCGTACAGGTTCGCGCCGTCGATGAAGAGAGCTATTTTTTCCCGTGGGTCGAACATCGCGCAATTATCCTTGAAGAGGAATATGAGTTGTCTGGCAAATGATAATCAAAACAGAACCTTGCCTGCACGCCAATGGATAGTCCCTGTAAATTATGAACTATTCATATAAGAATGATTTAGGGCACGATTCGCAATATTCCAAGCACGCCTAGGTTGAAATGTCCGCAATGAGCCTGGCTTTTTTGTGTCCAGCGCACAGGCGGACACCGGCGCGGTGACGAAAAACTTGAATTTGCCTTCCATTGGCTGTATCGGGCTGTTAATTCCTGAAAAGTTCACGACCGCAAAGGACAGGCAATGGCCCGCGTCACCGTTGAAGATTGCATCGACAAAGTAGACAACCGCTTCGAGCTTGTACTGCTCGCAAGCCACCGGGCGCGCCAGATCTCGCAGGGCGCACCGATCACCATTGACCGCGACAAGGACAAGAACCCCGTCGTGGCTCTGCGCGAAATCGCCGACGAGACCCTCTCGCCCGACGATCTCAAGGAAGACCTGATCCACTCGCTGCAGAAGCATGTCGAGGTTGACGAGCCCGAGCAGGAAGCCGGTTCGATGATCTCCAACACCGTTGCCGCCGCAAAGGGTGACGACGAAGACGAGCTGCCCGAAACCCTTACTTTCGACCAGATGTCGGAAGAAGAATTGTTGGCCGGCATCGAAGGCCTCGTTCCGCCGGAAAAGAGTGACGATTACTAATCGTCAATTTGTTCCGTCATAATCTGGCGGATATGATTTAATTGCGTGCGCCAATCGTGCTGATTGGCGCGCTTTTCTTTTGTGGAGCAGCTTTGCATGATGCGGCAATACGAGCTCGTTGAGCGGGTTCAGAAGTACAAGCCCGATGCCAACGAAGCCCTCCTCAACAAGGCCTATGTCTATGCCATGCAAAAACATGGCAAGCAGAAGCGCGCCAGCGGCGATCCTTATATCTCGCATCCGCTCGAAGTCGCCGCCATCCTTACCGACATGCATCTCGACGAGTCGACCATCGCGGTCGCGCTGCTACACGACACGATCGAGGACACCACCGCGACCCGCGCGGAAATCGACGAACTGTTCGGCGAGGATATCGGCCGGCTGGTCGAGGGGCTGACCAAGCTCAAGAAGCTCGATCTCGTCACCAAGAAAGCGAAGCAGGCGGAGAATCTTCGAAAGCTGCTGCTTGCCATTTCCGATGACGTGCGCGTCCTACTGGTCAAGCTTGCCGACCGTCTGCACAACATGCGCACGCTCGAGCATATGCGCGACGACAAGCGCGCCCGCATTTCCGAAGAGACCATGGAAATCTATGCTCCGCTCGCCGGCCGCATGGGTATGCAGGACATGCGTGACGAGCTGGAGGACCTGTCCTTCCGCTATATCAATCCGGAAGCCTATGAGACCGTCACGCAGCGGCTGGCCGAGCTTTCCCAGCGCAATGAAGGCCTGATCAAGAAGATCGAGGACGAACTGCGCGAGTTGCTGGTCGCCAACGGCCTCGTCAAGGCGTCCGTAAAGGGACGGCAGAAGAAGCCCTATTCTGTCTTCCGCAAGATGCAGTCGAAGTCACTCTCTTTCGAGCAGCTCTCCGACGTCTATGGCTTCCGTATTCTGGTGGACGATATCCCCGGCTGTTATCGCGCGCTCGGCATCGTGCATTCCCGTTGGCGCGTGGTTCCCGGTCGCTTCAAGGACTATATCTCGACCCCGAAGCAGAATGACTATCGTTCGATCCACACCACGATCGTCGGTCCCTCGCGCCAGCGTATCGAACTACAGATCCGCACACGCCGCATGCATGAGATCGCCGAATTTGGTATCGCCGCCCATGCGCTCTACAAGGATGGCGAAAACGGAGAGCCGGGCGAACTCCTTTCGCGCGAGAGCAACGCTTATTCCTGGCTTCGTCACACCATCGAGGCACTGGCGGAAGGCGACAATCCGGAAGAATTCCTCGAGCACACCAAGCTCGAGCTTTTCCAGGATCAGGTGTTCTGCTTCACGCCGAAGGGTAAGCTGATCGCGCTGCCGCGCGGAGCGACCCCGATCGATTTCGCCTATGCCGTTCACACGAACATCGGCGACACCTGTGTCGGTGCCAAGATCAACGGCTCTATCATGCCGCTGGTCACCCGGCTGTCGAACGGTGATGAAGTGGAGATCATCCGCTCTGGCGTGCAGGTGCCGCCTGCCGCATGGGAAGAGATCGTGGTCACCGGCAAGGCCCGTGCGGCCATCCGCCGGGCAACCCGCATGGCGATCCGCAAGCAGTATTCCGGCCTCGGCTATCGCATCCTCGAGCGCACTTTTGAGCGCGCCGGCAAGGTGTTTTCGCGTGACGGCCTGCGTCCGGTCTTGCATCGCCTTGGGCAGCGCGATGTCGAGGATGCGATCGCCGCCGTCGGTCGCGGCGAAATCTCATCGCTTGATGTCCTGCGCGCCGTCTATCCCGACTATCAGGATGAGCGCGTCACGGTGAAGCCGTCGAGCGACGAGGGCTGGTTCGCCATGAGCACGGCGAGTGGCATGGTTTTCAAGATTCCGGGCAAGGCACGCGCTGCGGAAGGCGATAATGCTGCCGAAGGGCCGGAACCCCTGCCGATCCGCGGACTTTCGGGTAGTGCCGAGGTGCATTTCGGGCCGGCCGGTGCCGTTCCGGGCGACCGCATCGTTGGTATCATGGAAGACGGCAAGGGCATCACCATCTATCCGATCCAGGCGTCGAGCCTGCAGCGCTTCGATGATGAACCGGAGCGCTGGATCGATGTGCGGTGGGATCTCGACGAGGCGAACAAGTCGCGCTTCGTTGCCCGCATCATGATCAACGCCCTCAATGAGCCCGGGACCCTTGCAACCGTCGCCCAGACGATTGCTCGCCTCGACATCAACATCCGCACTCTCAGCATGACAAGAGTAGCGACCGATTTCACCGAAATGGCGATCGATCTTGAAGTCTGGGACCTTCGGCAGTTGAATCAGTTGATTTCCGAACTGAAGGCTCTCGACTGCATTTCCACGATACGGCGCGTCTACGACTGACGAGTGCTTGCGTTAGCAATGCGGTAACCATGCCATCGTCGGTCGCCGGCGCGCGGGCAAGTTTTGCCCGCTGGTTATGCGCTTCTGCGACAAAATGCCTCCGATATGGGCACCCATTGGCCAGTTGAAGCGCAAGTCATGCGTTTTATGCATGGCTGAAGCCATTTATCGGAACTGGTGGTTTTTGCGTCGCACAATTACATTGTCCTCACATAAGAGAGAAAGAACGAGGACAGAGAAATGTTTGAACCTATCCGCAAGCTGGCCAAGGCCCTTCGCGTACCGAGCGTTGCCGATCGCGAAATGGCATACCTGAACGGCGCCCGTGACATGGTTGACCTGGAGTTCCGCCAGCGTCAGATCGATCGCGGCATGTTCCGTCGCGGCTTCTAAGCCCACCTGCCGTCCGAAGGCGTGCGGCGGCTTGCTCCACGCCTTAATTTCGCCGAGAGCAATGGCGAATATAAACAGGCTCTCGGCCGGTCTTGTAGACACCGGGGCTCTCGATTAAATGTGCCCCATGCTGTTTCGCCGACGTAAACCCGCAAGACTAGCCGAAAGGTTGCGCGCCCTCTTCTGGTCGCCGAAGGGTTTCGTGCGTCCGTTCCGGTATTTCCGCATGCGTATCGTCCGTCTGGCCGCTTCGCCGCATGCGGTGGCGGCTGGATTTGCGGCTGGCATTGCGTCGTCATGGACGCCCTTCATCGGCCTGCATTTCGTTGTTTCCTTCGCGCTGGCTTATGTCATTGCGGGAAACATGGTTGCGGCGGCGCTTGGCACCGCGTTCGGCAATCCGCTGACCTTTCCCTTCATCTGGGCGGCGACCTGGGAAATTGGGACGCTGATCCTTGGAGGTGGCGACTCCAGTATTGGGCGTCATATCGACCTTCATCATCTCTTCAGCAATTTCGAAATGTCGCAGTTGTGGCGCCCGGTGCTTGAGCCGATGCTGATCGGCGCTATCCCGCCGGCGCTGGTGACGGGCTTCCTTGTCTATGGCCTGACCTTCTATGCAGTCAGTGGTTTTCAGTCTCGTCGTCGGGCGAGGCTTTCGCTCCGCGCCAGAACCCGTCTCGCCGAGGCGATTGAGGGCAGCGTGAGCGTTTGATGTCGGCGTTGTAGGGCAGGGAAAACCATGATCATCGGCATCGGCAGCGACCTCATTGATATCCGTCGCGTTGAGCAGTCGCTCGAACGTTTCGGCGAACGCTTCACCAACCGCTGTTTCACTGATGTCGAGCGGCGCAAGTCCGACGGCCGCAAGAATCGTGCGGCGTCTTATGCCAAGCGTTTCGCCGCGAAGGAAGCAATGTCCAAGGCGCTCGGAACAGGCATGGCGCAGGGTGTGTTCTGGAAGGACATGGGGGTCGTCAATTTGCCCTCGGGCAAGCCGACCATGCAGTTGACCGGCGGTGCTGCTGCTCGATTGCGGAGCATGCTACCATCAGATCATCATGCGGTGATCCACCTGACGATCACCGACGACCATCCGCTGGCTCAGGCTTTTGTGATTATCGAGGCCTTGCCCGGCCATGGTTGAGCCCGAACGGGCATCCAAATGCGCGCCAGCGCCGTTGCCGCCGACGCTCGAAACGTCTAGACAGTGCAGAATTTCAGAGAAGGAAGAGACGGCGTGACCGATCGAGTAGAAAAAAAGCAGAATGCCCTCTGGGAGAACATAAAGGTTGTCATCCAGGCGCTTCTGCTGGCGATGGTGATCAGGACGGTGTTGTTCCAGCCTTTTACCATTCCGTCCGGCTCCATGATGCCGACGCTCTTGGTGGGCGACTACATCTTCGTCAACAAGTTCTCCTACGGCTATTCGAAGTATTCGCTGCCCTTCTCGCCGGACCTCTTCGAAGGCCGCATCTTTGCGAGCGAACCGAAGCGCGGCGATATCGTCGTTTTCCGCTTCCCGCCGAACCCGCAGATCGATTACATCAAGCGTCTGGTCGGCCTGCCGGGCGATCATATCCAGGTCATCAATGGCGTGCTGAACATCAACGGCAAGCCGGTTCCGAAGGAACCCGATGGCAGCTTTACCTCCGATTACCGTCTCGATCCGGGCACCGACGTCCCGGTATTCCGCGAAACGATGGACAACGGTGTAACCTATGACACGCTGGACCAGTCTCCGGATTCCCGCGGTGACAACACCCGCGAATTTATCGTCCCGGAAGGCCATTACTTCATGATGGGTGACAACCGCGACAACTCGCTCGACAGCCGCTTCGACGTTGGCTTCGTGCCGGCAGAAAACCTGATCGGCAAGGCTTCCGTCATCTTCTTCTCGCTCGGCAACGACACCTCGTTCCGCGAAATCTGGAAGTGGCCGTCCAACATGCGTTGGGACCGTCTGTTCAAGGTGGTTGAATGAAAAAGCCGAAAGGCCTGAGAGAAGAGGACCGGTCGTGGCTCGAATCCGCGATCGGTCATCACTTTGTCGAGAAGGAGCGCCTTGACCGGGCGCTTACCCATTCGAGCGCCAAGGCCGGCGCGAAGGGGGGCGATTACGAGCGCCTGGAGTTTCTGGGTGACCGGGTGCTCGGCCTTTGCGTCGCAGAGCTTTTGTTCAAGACCTACAAGACCGCCTCCGAGGGTGAACTTTCCGTGCGCTTCAACCAGTTGGTCAGCGCTGACGCCTGCGCCGAGATTGCCGACCAGCTTGAACTGCATCGCTTCATCCGAACCGGCGCCGATGTCAAAAAACTGACCGGCAAGCATATGCTGAACGTTCGGGCCGATGTGGTCGAAAGCCTGATTGCCGCGATCTATCTCGATGCTGGGCTGGAAGCCGCCCGGGCGTTCATCATGCGTTTCTGGCAGAGCCGCGCCACCCGCGCCGATGGCGCGCGGCGCGATGCCAAGACAGAATTGCAGGAATGGGCGCATGCAAAGCATGCGGTTACTCCGAGTTACCGGATTGCGGAACGCTCCGGACCGGATCATGATCCCCGCTTCACGGTGATCGTCGAAATTCCCGGCGTTGCGCCGGAAACTGGAACCGAGCGCTCGAAACGCGCCGCCGAGCAGGTGGCCGCAACGAGGCTTCTCGAACGCGAAGGCGTCTGGCAGAAAGCCAACGACGCAGGCTGATTGGAACCGATGACAGAACCCGAAAACACTTCCGCCGACACTGCTGCTGCTGGCGACAACCCGACCCATTCCGGCTTCGTGGCCCTGATCGGTCCGACGAATGCCGGCAAGTCGACGCTGGTGAACCGCTTCGTCGGCGCCAAGGTTTCGATCGTCAGCCACAAGGTGCAGACGACCCGCGCGGTCATGCGCGGCATTGCGATCCATGACAACGCCCAGATTGTCTTCATGGACACGCCTGGCATCTTCAAGCCGCGCCGCAAGCTTGATCGCGCCATGGTGACGTCCGCCTGGGGCGGAGCCAAGGACGCCGATCTCATCCTTCTCTTGATCGATAGCGAGCGCGGCCTGCGCGGCGATGCCGAGGCGATCCTCGAAGGGCTGAAGGACGTGCATCAGCCGAAGATCCTGGTACTGAACAAGGTCGATCGGGTGAAGCCGGAGGATCTCCTGAAGCTTGCTTCCGCCGCCAACGAGGCGGTGAAGTTCGAACGCACCTTCATGATTTCCGCGACCACCGGTTCCGGCTGCGACGATGTCATGGATTACCTGGCGAAGACGCTTCCCGAGGGGCCGTGGTATTATCCCGAGGACCAGATTTCCGATCTGCCCATGCGCCAGCTTGCGGCCGAGATTACCCGCGAGAAGCTGTTCCTGCGCCTGCATCAGGAAATCCCCTATTCCTCGCATGTCGAGACCGAAAAGTGGGAAGAGCGCAAGGATGGCTCGGTTCGAATCGAGCAGGTCATCTATGTCGAGCGCGACAGCCAGAAGAAGATCGTGCTCGGCAAGGCCGGCGAGGCGATCAAGTCGATCTCTACCGCTTCCCGCAAGGAACTGTCCGAAATCCTCGAGCAGACGGTCCATCTCTTCCTGTTCGTGAAGGTGCGCGAAAACTGGGGCAACGATCCCGAGCGCTTCCGCGAAATGGGCCTCGAATTCCCGCGCGAATAGTCGCGGGAATTGAGCCTGTCAGCGATCGATCAGGCGGGCCACCGCCTTGGATATTGGCCCGCCGAGCAGCAATACCAGCAGAAAACGTGCGGTCTGCAGCGCCATGACGAAGGGCAGGTCGACCGGCGTTGAGGCCGCAATGATCGCGACCGAATCGAGTCCGCCCGGGCTTGTCGCGAGATAGGCGGTCAGCGGGTCGATCCCGAGAAAACGCCACAACAGCATGGCGAGCCCGCCGCAGAATGTGATCAGCACCACGATCGAAAGCATGATCTGCGGCAGCGCATAGGCTGCATGCCGAAGGATGCGGCGGGTGAAGCCGAGGCCGATCTTCCAGCCCAGTAGCGCATAGGCGAAGGCCAGAAGCCACGGCGGCAGGTTGATGGTGATGAGGCCGAGGCCATGCAGCAGCGCAGTCGCCAGCATCGGCAGGAACATGGTTCCGGCCGGAATGCGGAAATAGGCGCCGACGGCACAGGCCGTGAAGGCCACGACGAGCGTCTTTGAAAGTTCCAGCCAGTCGACAGGTGGGAACCAGACGATTTCAGGCGCGGCACCCCCGGATGCATGGAAGACCAGAGCCGCGATGATGGAAGCGGCCGAAGCGACGCAAACCACCCTGAGATATTGCATGAAGGCGACGAGCCGCGCATCCGCGCCATAGGCTTCCGCAAGTACCAGCATGGCGGAGGCGGCACCCGCCGATGTGCCCCAGACCGCTGTCGTTCCGGGAAGCACGGCGTTGCGGGCCATGATGTAGCCGATCAGTGTGCTCGAAGCGATGACGGCAAGCACGATGGACAGAAAGATCGGCCAGTCGGCGGCGAAGGTCGTCACGATATCGGCGTCGATGGAGCGGGCGATGATGCAGCCGATCAGCGAATGGGCCGCGAGATAGGGCAGGAGTGGCGTGGAGAGCCGCGCGCCGTTGGTTGCCATGAGGATGGCCGCGACCATGGGGCCGAGCAAAAGTGCTGCCGGGATGTGCACCATCGTCAGCAGGCCGGCAAGGACGAGGGACAGCAACGTCAGAATCAGCCAGCGGACGGGTTGAGGCAATGCCGTCAGTCTGCCGGGTTCTGGTTGCTGCTCGTCGAGGCCTTGGGAGGCGGGGGCCATATCGTAACCTTCCCGTCTGGAGGGGATGCGTCGGAAGTATAACAATTCCGGCAGCACTGGAATGCCGGACTGCCCTTGCCGGGAAAATTAAATGCGGTCGACCAGCCGAGCACTGAACGATTTCATTTACGCGTGAAGCGCTTTAGAATGACGCTATGGAATGGACGGACGAAGCAATATTGCTCGGTGCACGACGCCACGGCGAAACCAGCGTTATCGCAGAGATGATGACGAAAGGTCGTGGCCGTCATCTGGGAATGGTGCGCGGAGGACGTTCGCGCAGCATGCAGCCGGTGCTGCAGCCGGGAAACCGGCTTGAAGTGACGTGGCGGGCGCGGCTTGATGAACATCTCGGGGAATACCGGGTCGAGCCGGTGAGGCTCAGGGCGGCGAAGCTGATGGAAAGTGCGACCGCCGTTTATGGTGTTCAGGCACTTGGAGCGCTTCTGCGTTTATTGCCGGAACGGGATCCGCATCCGCATCTTTTTGAGGCGCTGGACGTGATCCTTGATCATCTCGATGACGCTGCGTCTGCGGGTGAGCTTTTCGTACGTTTCGAACTGGCAGTACTGAACGATCTTGGTTTCGGTCTCGACCTCGAACAGTGTGCGGCGACCGGAGCTCGGGACGATCTCGCTTATGTCTCGCCGAAATCGGGCAGGGCGGTCTGTCGTGCCGCGGGTCTGCCCTATGCGGGTAGAATGCTGGCACTTCCGGGATTTCTTCTGGCTGGTGCCGCTGCGTCGGCGGACGAGGAAAGTCTGGCGGAAGCCTTCCGCCTGACTGGCTTTTTCCTCAACAGACACGTCTACGAGCCGCGTGGCCTTGAGGCCGGCGCGGCTCGCGAAGGGTTCTGTCAGGCTGCATTGAAGACTTTACGTTCCGGCGTAAAGCCCGCGCTATTGGCGACGTGTGCAAACAGTGCCTGATCACCAGGTGAATTCTGCATATGCCGATGAATGGCATTCTGCAGTTCGCTGACATTGCGATAGGTGCCGCCATCCAGATCGATGACCGGGAACTTGACGGCGATGAACTTGACCCGATCTCCTTCGGGGACGGTGATGCCGACGGGTACGCCGGCGTATTCGATGACTTGCTTTTCCATAATGGTTTCCCCGCCTGCGCGCTTGCGCAGACTTAAATAAATGCGTCGATTGTAGGATTCAGTGCTTATTCAGCGTCACATTCGACAGAAGCAGCGTCGGCAATTGTATTTCGCCACGTCTAGCGGGGATTTATGCCAAGGGCGGGCGGCATAAAGGGAAATATTCATTCGCTGACCTCCTTGTTGGCAAAGGCTTCCTGTGAAGCCGGTTTCATCTTTGGTGCGTCGGTCTCTTACCGATGCGACAAAGGTAGGTGTCGAACATTCTCCCGTCAACAGGTGTAGAAAGAAAAATAAAATAAAATTCTTTCATGCTCCGAATGTGGGTGCATTGCGGCAAAAAATCATCGCTGATGCCGCATTTGTTAAAATGACATCCTGTCGCACTGCGACCTTAGGCCGCCGCGGGAAGACCGCGTTCGACCGCGCTTTCTCGGATCGGCCAATGAACGATTGCGGCAAAAATACCGAGCGCCACGCCGAACCACCAGACGACATCATAGCTGCCAAATTTGTCATACAGATAACCGCCCATCCACACGCCGAGGAATGAGCCGACCTGATGGGACAAGAAGACGATGCCTCCCAGCAGTCCGAGATGGCGTGTACCGAACATGATTGCCACCAGCGCATTGGTCGGCGGCACGGTCGATAGCCAGAGAAGCCCCATGACGATGGCAAATGCGATCACCGACGTCGGCGACTGCGGCAGGACCAGGAACAGCGTGACCGCGAGCGACCGGGCAAGATAGATCCATGCCAGGAAATACGGTTTCGAATAGCGCTGGCCGATCACGCCCGAGGCGAGCGAGCCGATGACGTTGAAGAAGCCGATCAGCGCCATGGCGATCACGGCGTAGCGGGCATCGATACCGATATCACCGAGATAAGCCGGGAAATGGGCGGTGATGAACGCCACCTGGAAGCCACAGACGAAGAAGCCGCTGGCCAGAAGCAGATAGCTTTTGTGGGCGAAGGCTTCTCGCAGCGCATGGCCCACGCTCTGCTCGACCTCGCTCCGCGACTGGGTCCCGGATTTTGCGTTGCCGCGCAGTGGCCACGCGAGCAGGGGAACGATCAGCATCATCAGGCCGAGATAGACGAGACTGTCGGACCAGCCGAAGGCCGAGATGAGCCCCTGGCTGAGCGGTGCGAACAGGAACATGCCCGCAGAACCCGCGGCAGTGCCGATGCCGAAGGCAAGCGAACGCTGCTCCGGCGTCACGTTGCGCGCAAAGGCCGAAAGGATGATGCCGAAGGAGCCGGACGCCACGCCGAGACCGACGAGCACGCCGCCGCCGATATGCAGCCAGACCGGCGCATCGGCATGAGCCATGACGAAGAGTCCGAGCGCATAGAGCACGCCGGACAGCGTCAGCATCCGGCCGGTACCGTATTTATCGGCGAGCGCCCCGAAGATCGGCTGCCCGAGACCCCAGCAGAGATTCTGGATGGCCATGGCGAGCCCGAAGGTGGAGCGATCCCAGCCGGTATCGTTGAGCATGGGAAGCTGGAAGAAGCCCATGGCCGAGCGCGGCCCGAATGTCAGCATGGCCACCAGCGAACCGGCAATGATGATCAGCCATGGCATGGCGGGACGGGCAGTCGATGCGGACATGAAATTCTCCTCCGGAAAGCCGGAGAATAGTAAGCCGTCTTCCCGTGGCCAAGCGCCTTTTCGTGAAGTTCTAATCAAAGGAATTGATAACGGTCAGGCGGGGCGCAGGAGGCGGTTGCGCTTCCTGCCGGATGGTCGCGGCCGGAACGGGGGACGGCTCAGTCGCGCCGCTTGATCGGCCAGCCCTCGGGACGAACCTCGATGACCTTTACGTCGTCGCCAACCGTGATCGGGCCTTCCCCGCGAGGAACCGCGTTCCAGCCGAAAAGCGGTCCCGGCACGCGCCGGTCGCCTGACATGCGGATGCGGCCCATGGCCGCCATTGGACTTGCGACCTCGCGTGATCCGGTGATCTGGTCCTGGGTCGTCATGATGCAGCGTGCGCAGGGCTTGACCAGATCGAAGCGGATGCCGCCGATCTCTATGGCCGCCCAGCCGTCTTCGGCCCATGCTTCGTCGCAATCGACGACGATGTTCGGGCGGAAGCGCTCCATGCCTATCGAACCCTCGCCATGGGCGGCCATGTCGTCGTTGATGGCCTTCAGCGAACCCGTGGTGGTGACCAGAACCTGGTAGCCGTCGGAAAAGCCGACCGGAGTGTCGGGGCCGGCCCAGTCGACGCTGGCTTCGCGGCTGGCCTCGCCATCGAAGAAGACAAGCTTCATCTCCCGGCCGAACCATTCGGAAAGCTTGGCATTGACGCTGTCATCGGCCACGGCGGCGCTGACGATCGATTTCCAGATATCGACGTCCATGCGGTTGTCAGGATGGGGCGGCGCGACCATCATCTCGCGACCGTCATCCAGCGAAAGCTTGAGATGGGTGGCGGAGGGCAGGGCGGTAAGACCGGCAAGCGCCGGCAACTCCCGCTGGGTTATGAAGCGGCCGGTCGGGTCCGTAATCATCATCCACCGGTCGCCGGCGAGCCCCCGGGCCTCGATGCGGGCCGTCTGCAAGGGGATGACGCGGGCGCTCTTCAGGGGATAGATGGCGAGTTCGGTAACCTTCATGGCCTGCCTCAGATTTCGTCGGTCAAGAGTTCGAGAACCTGCTCCAGACGCGCATGCCTTTCTCGGGCGATGACGCTTCCGGCTGCTGTCTGGAAATTGTCAGAGAGCTTGAACAGTTTTGCAGCGAAATGGTCAATGGCGAAGGCCCTGTCGTCAAGAGGGCGTTTTTCGGCAAAGGGATCGACGGGATCGTAGAGCGCGGAGCCCATGCGGCCTGCCGTATAAAAGCAACGCGCCGCGCCCACCATGCCGATGGCGTCGAGCCGGTCGGCGTCCTGCAGGATTTTCGCTTCAAGAGTCTCTGGGGCGATGTTGGCGGAAAAGCTATGCGTGAGGATGGCGTGGGCCACGGCCTCGATCCGCTCCTGCGGCCAGACGAGGTCCCGAAGGATATCCGACGCCTTGTCGGCCGCAAGTTTCGAGGCCTGGGCGCGAAGCGCGGAGTTCTTTTCCACCGAAACGCAATCATGCAGCAGCACGGCGGCGGCGAGGATCTCCCGGTCGCCGCCCTCGATGGCGTGGATACGCATGGCATTGCGGAAGACGCGCAGGATATGGACGATATCGTGCGAGCCGTCATTTCCCTCGGTCGCGTGGGGAAGGAGGGCTTCCGCAAGCTTTTCTTCCGGTGAAAATGCGGCGCTCATTCCGCTGCGATCCATCTTGCATTCCTCCTGTCCTGACAGCTGTCGATCAGGCGGCCCTTAGTAATGGCCTTGAGAAAGATTGCAAGAAGAGGGGGGCGTCAGGCCGGCAGGGGTGTGGAAAGCGTGCGTCTTTTCCATGCTCCTATCAGCACTGTGCGCGACGGTGCCTCGACGACGCGGTAGCTGATATCGGCAAAGACCATCGCCGCGACGATGCAGAGCGCGATCGTCAGCCCGACCGGCAGGCTTTCCGGCAGTAACTTCGAAGCCAGGAACATCACGGGCATATGGAAAAGATAGAGCGAGAAGCTGATCTTGCCGATGTGCCGAAGCGGCGCCGAGCCGAGCAGCGGTGCAAGAACGCCGGATTCGGTGGCGGTGAGGAAGACGATGACGGCGGCGGCCAACGCCGAGGTCACGCCCCAGAAGCTCTCTTCCGTGTGGAATATCGCCCGGCTCGCGAGGAAGAAGGCAAGCGCCGCAAGCGTCAGGAAGCCGACTGCATGCCCGCCGTTGAGACGCCCCGTCAGCGCGAAGAGCCGGCCGGCGAGCGCTCCGAACAGGAAATAGGAGATCTTCGATGGCAGCAGGATGCCCGGTCCCGGAAAGCCGAGATAGGCAAGCATAATGAAGCCGATGGCGATGGCGACGCCGAGCGGAAGGCGGTCCCTGGGCTTTTCGAACCAGAACCAGAGCACGAGGAAGAAGACGTAGAACTGGATCTCCGGCGGGATTGACCAGAAGACGCCGGTCGAGCCGAGAAGGACTATGTGGCGGATGATCTCGACGGAACCTGCGAGCGGCTGCGGATAATCAAGCCCCGGAACCATCGAAAGCAGCGCCACCGAAATCACCGCGACGAAATAGACGGGATAGATGCGCGTGAAGCGGTGAACCAGATAGTCGGTCGCCGAGCGGCGGCTGAGGGTCTTGCCGCCATAGAGATAGGCCATCAGGAAGCCGGACAGGCAGAAGAACAGCGCCACCGCTTCATTGCCGAACACCAGTGCTCCGGCCCATGTCTCCCCGGGGAAAAGGAGGATGATATGGGAAAGGACGACGGCGAAGGAGGCAATGCCTCTAAGGCCGTCGAGGCTGCGGATATGCTGCGGTTGCTGCATCGGTTTTCCGTCCCAGTATGGGGCTTTTTCTGTTTCCTTGGTGCCAGACTAGGGCGCGCGCATGCGTGCTTTGTCAACGAAACCGCCCGGAAACAGCCTGAAAACCGGTGCGCATGGTTAAGCCCGGGCAACCATCGGCTGCCCGGCGGAAATGTTCCTTGGCGGGTGTTTCGTCGTCAGGCCGGGTCCGGACCGGAACCCGGCGTCACCTCGTTACCTGCCTGTTCCGTCTTCCGGCTGTTGCTCAGGATCTTCTGGTAGAACAACCCGATGCCGATCAGCACGAAGCCGAGGCCGATGAAGGAAAGCGCCCTCAGCACCCCTTCGAGGTGGCTCATGTCGATGAGGAAGGCCTTGGCGACGGAAATCAGCACCAGCGCCGCCGAGGCGAGCCTGATGCTCTTCGCCTCGAAGCGGGAACCAAGGGCCAGAAGGCCGACGCCGATCGCAAGCCAGACCACCGAATAGCTGTAGGTCTCGCCCTGCAGGAAGCCCTTCCAGTCGGAGATGAATTCGCCCTGCCAGAAGCGGCGGACGGATAGCGTCGCCCATGCGAAGGCGAGAACGGAGCCTGTCACCGCAAGCATGATGACATAGGGCTGCGGGCGCTTGTCGCGGGCGTAATAGGCAAGCCCGGCATAGGCGGCGGCCGGCAGCAGATAGCCGATCAGCAGCAGGTTGAAGAATGGCCACGAGCCGGTGCTCTCTCCGCTGAAGTAGGGGTTGAGCACGCCGAGATGCAGGAAGAGCACGTTCAGTGCCGCGATGCAGCCGGCGATCATCGAGCCGTAGCGGAAAACCGGGCTTGGTGATTTGAGGTCCAGCGTCATCAACACGCCGGAAAGGCCGGTCAGCAGCAGCGTGTAGATGGATTGCTCGCCAAGCGTCGGTACGCTCTCGGTCAGCACGCCGCCATTCATCGCGTGGCGTACGAGGATAGCGACGGTCAGGAGGCCCATCAGGCTGGCCAGCGCCTGCAGGGCATTGCGCACCCTGACGCCCGGCCAGTTCCGCAACAGATAGGCGGAGAGGATGGCGAGCAGGGCCGGGATGCCATAGCCCGGCAGCAGGGCGTTGAAGACGGGCGTCTTGCCGAGCGACAGCGGCCCGACGATGGTCGGTTCCCATGCGATGCGGGCGAGAACGCCAAACGATGCCGCAACCATCATCCATGGCAGGGCGCGCCAGTCGCGCAGGCGTGTCGCCAGCACATAGGCGAAGCCGGCTGCGGCAAGAAGCAGTGTCAGTGTCAGGCCAGAGGTCAGCGCCTTCAGCCCGAAGGCAAGGGCGAGGAAGGAGCCGGCGACAAGCAGATCGATGGCGAGTGTCAGGCTGTCGCGCCGCCCGCCACGAACCTGCATCTCCGCAGAGACCAGAAGCGCTGCCGCAAGGGCGATGCCATAGAGGCCATGCGCCCAGTCCCTGCCGTAGTCGCCATAGCCGAAATAGCTGATGGCGGCGATGGCAAGCGGAGCCGTTGCCATGATGCCGGCCCATATCGTCGCAAGCAGCGGATCGCCGCCTCCTTTTCGCTGCAGGAAAAACAGGCCGGCGAAAACGAAGAAAGCGCCGAGGCCAAGTGAGATCGGCATGACGTTGAACGCAATCCCGGGAATGGCAACGGCATCGTCCATGGAGTTGCCGAGCATGGCGAGCAGGCTTTCGGCAATCTGGACCTGCAATGCCGTACCGAGGATTGCGCCGATTGCGGCGAAGAGCGCTGGCCAGACCATCGAATGTCTGCCTGCGCCGACGCCGGCAAGTGCAGCGGTAAGCGCCGCCATGACATAGAAGGGGTTGATATCGCTGCCGACAGCGGCGATGAGCATGGCGAGAGCGGGCAGGACAGTGGCGAAGGAAAGCGTCTTGGCCATGCTAAGCGGCGGTCGGGTGAGAACCCGCAGAAACGCGCCGGGCGAAGGCTGCTCCCCCTGCGGGACGCTCTCGAATGCCTTGGCCGGCCAGATGAAGGCGGAGGCCGCGAGCATGGCGAGCAGCGCAAGCGTAACCGGCGTCAGCTCAGTGGGGGAAGCCGCGGCCACATAGACAAAGGCCCAGCCGCCGAGCCCGAGATTGGCAAGCGCCGGCACGATGCGCCAGCTACGAAGCCGAGAGGCGGCGGATGTCGCGACGAGCGACAGGGTGAGGAATCCGAACAGCGTCCACGGACTGGGCGATGTGCTGGAGACGAGAAGCGGCGTGATCATCGAGCCGGCAAGTCCGAGGCCGGCGAGAGCCTGCCCGTGCATGAGCGAGAGGCCGAGGGTCGCGAAGGCAACGAGTGCGAGAAGTGTGAAGGCCGCTGTCGCGCCGATGAAGCCGTATACGCCGTGGGCGGCGTAGATCGCCCCGAACAGGGAAAGCGACCCGGCGGCGGTCAGGATGCCCGGGATCATCGCGTTGGAGTAAAGCGCCGCAATGCCCGGCAACGCCTTGCGGCGGATCGCTTCGCCGGCGCCGATCAGGGCAAGGCCGAAGAGGCTCGCAAGGATCAGGCGCACGCCGGGGCCGAGCAGACCGCTTTCGATGGAATAGCGCACCAGAAAAAGACCGCCGAGCGCCAGTGCCAGACCGCCGGTCCATACCGCCCAGCGTGCGCCGAGATAGCTCTCAAGGCTTTCCTTGGCCGGAGCAGGGGCGGGCGCTGCCGGGGTAAGGGTTTCCATGTCTGCTATTTCTGCAGCCGCAACGGCATCACCATCGGCGACGACTTGCGGCGCATCCATGGCCGCCAGGGCGGGCGTCGCTTCCTCCGGCTGCTGTGATCCCGCCGCTTCTCCCGGTGTCGGGATTGCTGCCGCATCCTCGCCTGTCGCAGATTGGATGGAAGAGGCTGGCACAGCATCGGGAGATTGCCGAAGCATCTGGAGCTGTTCGGAAAGCTTTGCCACTTCCTTTTCCAGCCTGTCGATCCGATTGCCTGTTCCGCGGCCCACCGCAAACAGGACCACCAGCAGAATCAGCAGCACGACTTCGAACATGGGACCTCCCCGCGCCTCTATCCGGACCAAGGAGACTAGCGTTTTTCGTCCGTGACGAAAGAGGGAGGCATCACTTCACCGGAATCAGGATATCAAGTTGTGAATGCAAGCTTTTGCTTTTCCCTGATTATAAGCGCCTTCAGCGGTATTTCCGCTGAGCCAGAAGATGAAGAATGAGTTCCGTCTCGCCTGTGGATACGCTTGCAATCCGTCACAAAACTTTCTAAATCAACACCACCGGCAATCGCCGGTTTTCTTTGGGAATATTTATGCTCAAAATGAGCATAATGCCGTTGATGCGGCGGGGAGGTCGAAATGCAGCATGTCACGCAACCCGGAAACGCGGGCAAGGCGCTTTCCTTGCAGACGGCGGCGGAGCGCTTCGGCGTGCTGGAGCGGCCTGATCTCACCTACACCACGGCTCTCGCAAAGGAGACGGCGCATCTCTACGAGCGTGTGAAGGATTTCATCCCGGCAATCGAATGGCCGGTTTTTGCGCCTTACATCCACGCCATCAACCGGCTCAAGAAGGAGCGCGGCGCGGTCATTCTGGCGCATAACTACCAGACGCCCGAGATCTTCCATTGCGTGGCCGACATCACCGGTGACTCCTTGCAGCTGGCGCGCGATGCCACTCGCGTCGATGCGGAGATCATCGTTCAGTGCGGCGTGCACTTCATGGCCGAGACCTCCAAGCTGCTCAATCCGCAGAAAACGGTGCTGATCCCCGACGGTCTTGCCGGATGCTCGCTGTCGGAATCGATCACCGGCGCTGATGTCCGCGCCCTGAAGGAACGCTATCCCGGCGTGCCGGTTGTGACCTACGTCAACACCTCTGCGGATGTGAAGGCTGAAACCGATATCTGCTGCACCTCGTCCAACGCCGTGGCGGTAGTCGACAGCCTCGAGTCGGACACGGTGCTTTGCATCCCCGATGAATATCTGGCGATGAACGTTGCCAAGAAGACGAACAAGAAGATCCTCACCTGGAAGGGACATTGCGAGGTACATGAGCGCTTCACCGCCGAGGAGCTTCTGGAATACAAGGCCGCCGATCCCTCCATCGAGATCGTCGCCCATCCGGAATGCCATCCGAGTGTGCTGGCCGTATCCGACTATGCCGGCTCGACGTCGGGCATGATCGACTACGTGAAGACGAAGCGGCCGGGGCGCGTGTTGCTGGTCACTGAATGCTCCATGGCCTCCAACATTCAGGCTGAGGTGCCGGACGTCAATTTCGTCAAACCCTGCAATCTCTGTCCGCACATGAAGCGGATCACTCTGCCCAAGATCCTCGACAGCCTTCTGTTCATGACGGAAGAGGTGCTCGTCGATCCGGCAATCGCGGACCGTGCGCGTCTCGCGGTCGAGCGCATGGTGAACTTGAAGCAGTAGGTCCCACGAGACAGTAAGGCCGGCGCAGGCCGGAGAAATGTGCCGCATGCCCAGCAATACCGAATCCATCCGCCCGCAATCCTGGCAGGGCATAGACGATATCGTCATCATCGGCGGCGGACTTGCCGGCCTGTTCTGCGCGCTGAAGCTCGCGCCACGTCCAGTGACGGTTCTGGCCGCCGCCCCGATCGGCTTTGGCGCCTCGTCCGCCTGGGCGCAAGGCGGCATTGCCGCGGCCATGAGCGAGGGCGATACGTTCGACAAGCATCTGGCCGATACGGTCGTTGCAGGTGCCGGAACGGTCGATGAGAAGATGGCCCGCCTGATGATTTCGGAAGGGCCGGACCGCATTCGCGATCTTCTCGCCTATGGCGTTCCCTTCGACAGAGACCTTGAAGGCCAGCTCCTGCTGTCGCGAGAGGCCGCCCATTCCGAGCGCCGCATCGTGCGGGTGAAGGGGGATCGCGCCGGCAAGGCGATCATGGAGGCTCTTATCGCCACCGTGCGCAGGACGCCGTCGATCCGTGTGATGGAAGGTTATGTAGTCGAGGAGCTGATCTCTGAGGGCCGCTTTGTCTCCGGTGTCATCGCCCGCCCGGATGCCGGCCAGTCCAAGACCCGCGTCGCCTTTCCCGCACGTGCCGTGGTGTTGTGCTCCGGTGGCGTCGGCCATCTCTATCAGGTCACCACCAATCCGACGGAAGCGCGCGGCGCGGGCGTCGGTATGGCGGCACGGATCGGTGCCGTGATTGCCGACCCCGAATTCGTGCAGTTCCACCCGACCGCGATCGACATCGGCCGCGATCCGGCCCCGCTCGCGACCGAGGCGCTGCGCGGCGACGGCGCAACGCTGGTCAATCGAGCCGGTCACCGATTCATGACCGATCTGCATCCCGACGCTGAACTTGCCCCTCGCGATGTCGTGGCGCGCGGCGTCTTTGCCGAGGTTCAGGCAGGCCGCGGCGCTTTCCTCGATTGCACGAAGGCGGTCGGCGCGCATTTCCCGGAGCTTTTCCCGACCGTCTACGCGTCCTGCATGGAGGCGGGCATCGATCCCGCGACGCAGCCCATCCCGGTCGCACCCGCGGTGCATTATCACATGGGCGGCGTTCTGGTGGATGCCGATGGCCGAACCAGCATCGACGGCCTTTGGGCCGCCGGCGAAGTGACGTCAACCGGCGTTCACGGCGCCAATCGACTCGCCTCGAATTCACTGCTGGAAGCCGTGGTCTTCGCAGCGCGGATCGCCGAGAACATCAAGGGCATGATGCCGGAGCCGCGGCTCTATGAATGGCCGAAGAGCGCTGGCGAAAGCGACGATCTGGTGACGCTGGAAGACAGCCCGCAGCTCATGAAGCTGCGGCGGCTGATGTCCGCCAATGCCGGCGTTATCCGCACGGGCGAGGGGCTGAAGACGCTCATCCGCGAAATCGTTGCGCTGGAAGAGGAGCGGGGGCGAACCCGCGTCCGCTTTGCCAACATGGCGACAACCGCAAAGCTGATCGCCACCGCGGCCTATCTGCGCGAGGAGAGCCGGGGCGGGCATTACCGTTCGGATTGCCCAGAGCCGCGCGAGGACTTCCGCCACCGGACCTTCATAACGCTGAAGGATGCCGACCGTATCGCTGCCGAACTCGCCGGCTGAGCCCTGAGGATATTGCCATGACCCAACCCTTTCGCCCCGTCCTCTCGCCGCTGATGGCGGAGGATATCGTCAAGACAGCGCTGCTGGAGGATCTCGGACGCGCAGGCGACATCACCACCTACGCGACCATCGGCCCGGAGAAGACTGCCAAGGCCGCCCTCAACAGCCGTGAGGATGGTGTCATCGCCGGTATGGAGCTTGCCCGCACGGCCTTCCGCCTCGTGGATCCCTCCGTTGTTTTCCATGCACTGGTGGCCGATGGTGACCGGGCGACAGCGGGCACGCCGTTGATCCGTGTCGAGGGGGCAGCTCGCTCCATTCTTTCGGCGGAGCGCGTGGCGCTGAATTTCCTGATGCATCTTTCCGGTGTCGCATCCTACACCGCGCGCTTTGCCGACGAGATTGCACATACCTCCGTGCGCGTCACCTGCACCCGCAAGACGCTGCCGGGTCTGCGCGCCGTGGAAAAATACGCTGTCCGGCTCGGCGGCGGTTCCAACCACCGTTTCGGCCTGGATGATGCCATCCTCATCAAGGACAACCACATCGCAGTTGCAGGCGGTGTCGCTCAGGCGATCCTGGCGGCTCGAGCCTATGCCGGCCATCTCGTCCGGATTGAGGTGGAGGTCGATAATCTCGATCAGATGAAGGAAGCGCTTACCGCACGGCCGGACGCCATATTGCTCGACAACATGGGTCCCGATCTGTTGCGCGAAGCCGTGGAAATCAACCGCACCCATGGCGGCTTTTCGCCGGCTGATTATGCGGCCGCTCCGGGGCGCGTGATTCTGGAAGCATCCGGCAACGTCAATCTTCAGACCATCCGCGCAATCGCCGAAACAGGGGTCGATTTCATCTCCACCTCGAAGATAACCATGGCCGCACCGACGCTTGATATCGGTCTGGATGTGGAAATCCTCTGATAATTGATAATTTTTCGTGACGATCGTCGTCACTCGTCTTGGGAAAACCTGTTAGCAGCTGCGAAATCTTGAAGAGCTTTCAATGCGTTGAAGTTCCTACGAAAGTTCGCAAGCTACTTGTTGTAGATAATTATTGGTTTTTGACCTTCTGAAACGAATCTCCTACCCCGTAATCATCCTGCGGTTTTGTATTGTGTGCTGTGGATACAGACATTTTCCAGTAATATTGTGGAGGTTTGTATGACCAGTATTTCTTTGCCCGTTAGCGGGGCAAGCGCATATTCTACTTCACTTGGTTATCTCGATACCAATGGCGATGGCGTGGTGAGCGCCGATGAGGTCGCAGCCGCTTCCGAGAGCAAGCGCACGCAGGATCCCACAGTGGAAAATGAAAATGCCGCAACCGGGGTGTCGTCCCAGGTGACCGGAGGCGTGATGGCGATGCTGCTGGCGGGATCGGAGGACGGCGGTTTCGCAGAAAAGCCCTCCCCGAAGGAACTCTTTGCAGCAATCGATGCCGATGGCGATGGCTCCGTGACGCAGGCCGAATACGTCGCGGCTCGCCCCGGCGACATGAGCGAGGAGGACGCCGCTGCGCTCTTCGCCGAACTCGACCCCGAGGGGACCGGATCACTGAGCGAGAGCCAGTTCGTCACGGCAATGGAAGCCAATCGGACGGTAGGCGTCTCGTCCGCTGCGGAAGACGAGGATGGCGACACTGTCAGCCTGCTGGATGTTCTCGCGGAGATGCAGTCAGTCATCGCTGCCTATCAGGCCAATGCTGCGGGCGATATCGACGATACGGAAACGACCGTGCGGGCCACCGTCTGAACGTTGGGTAAACTGGTTTAGTAACACCGTGCTCCAGCTCGTCGATACGGGCCGAGCGACGTGGCAGGTCAGCTGTTGGGGCCAGATTTCAGGCCATTATCCTTGAGTGATTGCCTGACCTGCCTTATGATTTCGCGTGAGACCGGCCAGAAGTCCGGCGCCTGCGTCCAGTACCGCATTCCGACCACGACGGACGTATCGTTGAGTTCGCTGACGAAGGTCTCCACCTTTGGAGTGGACAGGACGCGTCTGTCGCCTTCTGCGTGGCCGCGCATGATCTTTTCGGCAAGCTCTACATCGTCGTCATAGCCTATGCCGATCTTCAACTCGAAACGCCGGGTCGGCATCCTGCTGAAATTGGTGATCGGCACGTTCCAGAGGGTCGAGTTCGGCGCAAGCCGGTAAAGCCCATCGGGCGTTTTCAGTTCCGTGGCGAAGAGGCCGATCTCCAGAACCACCCCGGAAAGAGTGCTGGTCTCGATATATTCCCCGACACGAAACGGCCTGAGTACCAGAAGCATGATGCCCGCGGCGATGTTCTGCAGCGTGCCCTGCAAGGCCAGGCCGATGGCGAGCCCCGCAGCACCGATCGCAGCGATGATCGATGCCGTCTGCACTCCGAACTGGCCGAGCACCGTCACGAACACCAGCAACAGCAGGGCATAACGCAGGACGTTCGCGAAGAAGCTTGCAAGCGTCTCGTCGATGCCGCGCACATGCCGCAATCCGGTAAGAGCCCAGCCGCTGAGTGCCGATGCAAGCGTCCAGCCGAGGATCAGGAGAAGCAGGGCTCCAACAATGGAGAATGAATATTGCACCGCCAGCTGGCTCGCCTGACTGAGGGCCGCTTGCGTTGCGAGAATGACCTCCGAAGCCTGTTGTTCCATCGCCCGGGTCGCTCCTTTTTGCCTATTCAAAGGGGCTACATGGAGCGCAGGATTATCAGGTCAAGCTTTTGTCAGTGTCATGGCGGCTGGCAGATTGACTCAGCGGCCACCGACCTTCAGCCCCGGAGCCGGACGCTCCTCGAGGATCTGCCGGCGGAAACGGAAAAGGGCCGCGGGACGGCCACCCGTGGCTGCCTGCGTTCCGCCCGTCGGCTCGACCAGTTCGGCGCCCTCGACCAGACGACGGAAATTCTGCTTGTGCAGGTGCCGCCCGGAGATCGCCTCGACGGTTGCCTGCAGGTCCGTCAGGGTAAATTCCGGCGGCATGAGTTCGAACACCACCGGCCGGTACTTGATCTTGCTGCGCAGCCTCGCGAGCGCCGTCGCCGCAATCCGGCGATGATCGAAACGCATCGGCGTACCGAGAGGAACGGCAACACGACGGGATGCGACTCGTTCGTCCAGAACCGCCTCCTCGATCAGTCCTGCCTCGTAAAGCAGTTCGTAGCGCTCCAGAACCCGCTCCTCGTCGAACGGGAAATCATCGAGGCCAAAGGCGAGCTTCAGGCGGGATTTGCGGGAAGGACGCATGGTGTCGCTGTCTTCCACCGGCGCTTCCTCGGCCCACACGGAAAGGGCAGGCAAGATCACCTGATCGAGGATGGCAGGGCGTCCGCGACGCCAGTCTTCCCACGGTAGGTAGCCGTACCAGTCCCGCCAGTGAACGCCGGCGGCATGCAGGCTGTCGTGGCGGGCGGGATCCATGCGGGTCAGAGCCAGATAACCGACAGATACGACATGCATGCCGCTGTCGCCCGGCATCTTGTGCCGCCCCTGATCGCCGAAGGTGTAGAGCTGTTCGATATAGCCCATATGCAGCGCCGTCTGGGCGGTGACGGTGGTGCGCAGCGACACTTCCATCGTGCGGTGGCGCGATGGGTCGAAGGGACCGAAGGGCAGGGCCTCCAGCGGGCTTGCGGGATCACTAACGACGAGCAGGCGAGGACTGCGGTCCGCCACCGCAACGATGGCCGCGTTAAGGCCGATCTCGATTGCCGCGGGTCGTTCGTTGATCGGTTTTTCGGTCATGGCACCCTGTCCGCCTGTTCCGGCAAGGCAAGGGTGAACGGCGCATTGCCATCGGCATCCGCACCGCGTCCGATCGCCTTGACTGCGCGAACCAGCGCGCCGCCGCGTCCAAGGAGAGCGTCGCCGATCTCGATCAGTCGGGTATTCGGTGTGGCATACGGAGAGGCCGCGCGCAGCCGCTTTGCCAGGATATCGTCTGCTTCATCGGGCGAAACGGCGAGGCTTGCGATCAGGGCTGCGGCCGGTGAGCGGGATACACCCATCCAGCAATGGATGAGCAGAGGTGCGGCGCGGTCCCACGAAAGGGCGAAATCGATGATTTCCCGTACATGGGCTTCCTGCGGCGCGATCAGATTGCCGGTGCCCGCAAAGCTGATGTCGTTCATCTTGAGCTTCAAATGCCGTTCGGCGGCAATCACCGCCGGGCGATGAAAATCCTGCCCCTCGGCAATCAGGCTGACCATTTCACGCGATTTGTGACGGACGGCCATCTCGGCAATACGGGAGAGCGGCGCAACGACGATATAGCTCATGGGGCCACCTTCGCGCCGGGCCTGCGAGCAGATTCGATCTCCTCGAAACGCCGAAGGAACAGCGCTTGTGCCCTGAATGCCGGAAGCGGTTCCATCGACAGGCTGTCGCGGCTGATACCACGCGGCTGGCCGAAGAACTTCTTTGCCTCGCTTTGGGAAAAGCCAGCGAGTTCCGTCGCCTCGAAATAGGCGGAGACACGGTCGGCTTTTTTGATCTGGCTCTTCAAGTCCGCCGAGGGGTGCGGGGAAAGCGCGAAGCGCAGGTGGATAGCCGCCTCCAGCCTTTTTTCCACGGTCTCGTAACCGCCGCCGACCACCGCCTTGAACGGAGAAATCATGTCACCGATCACATATTCCGGCGCGTCATGCAGCAAAGCCATCAATTGCTCGTCCGCCGTCGCTCTGGGGTTACAGCGGCTGAAGACATCCTCGACGATCAGGCTGTGCTGGGCGACGGAAAAGGCATGGTCGCCGGAGGTCTGGCCGTTCCAGCGGGCGACGCGCGCCAGCCCATGGGCGATATCCGTGATCTCCACATCCAGCGGCGACGGGTCGAGAAGATCGAGCCGGCGACCGGACAGCATGCGCTGCCAGGCGCGGCCCGAATTGTCGCCGACTGCCATTCTCAGGCCTCCTCCGAGGCGCTTGTCGGAAAACTGAGGCCACTCCAGACGGGCAATGCAAGCGCAACGGGAACGTCGGCTGCAGAGATGGCGGCATCGGCGCTCATTGCTTCGCCGGCGCGGTCGATGCGCACGATGGCGAGGCCGCGATTGCCCGTTACGGTGCCGAGTGCGCCGATCGGTTTGCCCTGCGCGGTGAGTTCCGTTCCCGTCGGTGGCAGGCTTTCTTCCGCCGTGACGATCACCACGCGGCGGCGGGCGGTGCCACGATGCTGCATGCGCGACACCACTTCCTGTCCGACATAACAGCCCTTCTTGAAGGAGACGCCACCCGAAAGATCGAGCAGGATGTCATGCGGGAAGGCTTCCTGAAGGGCGTAATCACGGCCTGATTCCACAACGCCGGAGAGAACCCGCAGCGCATCGTAACCGGCCGTATTGTGTGCGCCGTGCTCGCCCGGCTGACGCTTCAGTGCCACCTCGGCGCGGGCAAAGCGGAAGTCGGAAACGCCTTCGCTGGCGATATCCTCACCCCATGAAACGGTTACGCCCGCTTGCGCTTCTGCCGCGATCACGACCGCAGCCCTGAGCTTGTACATGGAAAGACGCTTTATCAGGCCTTCCTGCTGGGAAGAGGCCGTCTCCAGAACGAAGGAGCTGTCTTCGCGCCAGATCAGGAAATCGAAGAGGATCTTGCCCTGCGGCGTCAGCAGGGCGCCCGGCCTTGCTTCACCGATCGGCATGGCTTCGATATCAGTGGTGATGAGGTTCTGAAGGAAGTGCTCGGCGTCCGCTCCGCTGACGCGGATGAGGGAGCGGTCTTGCAAGAAGGCGGCTGGCATCGTCGTCCCAATCCCGGTTGCTCGTTACCCGATGCTGTAGAGCATCGGGCTGCAAAAGGGAATCGTTTCGATTGGTCCCAATCGAAACGATCCACGGGAATGGCGCATGGGGAGCCGCAAGTGAGACGCAGAGCGTGGCTCTGCTTCTGTGGTCTGACGAAAAAAGCTTCCGTCTTTGCCCAAATTTCTCAGTCGCCGGCGGTGAAGAACTTCCACTTTCCATCGGGGGAAATGCCGACGCGGAAGAAGTTGTAGTTTCCCTGCTCCTGCATGTCAGCATAGTCGCCAGCAGTGACGATTCGGAGCAGCTCAACCTTTTCAGGCGGCGTCAGCGATGTCAGCGACTTCTCGGCAAAGTAGGGCCAGACATAGGCCTCTTCCGGCGTGCCGATATCGACATGGACAAAGCCGGTAGAGAGCACGTCAATGAGGATCGCCAGGATTTCGATCCCGTCGTCATCACCGGAAAGGCCCTTCAGCGTCGTGACCGGATCAGCCTCCTCGGCATCCATCAGGATCTCCGTCTGGTCGGGGCCGGGATTGAGGAAGGGGCGAAGCCGCTCGATGTCGCCGGATGCGGCAGCTTCGATCAGCTGTTCGCGCAGATGACGCACGGCTTCCGGCGCCTTGCTGATGTCGTAGATGACTTCCGGCGGCGGCTCTTCCGCCTCGGCAGCCTTGTCCTGCTGCGGCTTGTTGATCAGCGGATCGGGGGAGGGTATGCCCGGCAGCGCTTCGTCGGCGGGAGCTTCCGTTTCCGGCGTCTCTTCCGGCGAGGTCTGGTTTTCTTCGGGCTGCTCTTCGCTATGCGGGGCCGGCAGCTGCTTGATGTCGGAAAGTGCAAAGGCTGCATTTTCCCACAATGTCGCTGCCGAGAAAGCTGTCGACACGGCAATCATGGCCGCAAGGCCGTTACGCCTGAATCTACGTCCGATGTGCATCGTCCGTCCTTTGGTATTCTGTTACTGTACGCGCCGCTCGGGAGAAAATTCGCCGGCCAGCATGCGGGTCCGCAAGGCTTCGAGAATTGCCTCGGCGCCATCCTCGCCATGGATGCGGATAGTCTCGCGCATGGCCAGCGCAAAGGCGGCATCCGCGATGATCTCCGGTTCGATGCCGTCGGCCATGCCGTCGGCCCAGGCCTCGTTCTGATATTCCAGCGCAGCCTGCATCTTCTCGTGTACGATCATGTCGTCGATTTCGTTGCGGCGCGGTTCCATGGGCTTACTCTAGTCCTTACTCAGCTGTTAACAACTTTAGCAGCCTTTTGCCGAAACGACACGGCTGCAAGGCAAAACAGGTTAATTTATCGTTAATTTCCGAAGCGGGAGGCAATTTCAACAGCGAGTGTTGCGCCTTCGTTACGGTAATTCTCTTCCGCGGTCGCCGCTGCCGGGGTGCAGGTGGTGTAAACCGAGGCAAAAGAGCGGTAACCTCGGTTGTAGGCCGCGATCATTCGCGCCTTGCGCTTCGGTTCGTTCGCCGTCTCCGAATCGATAAGTTTTTGGATGGCATCGCGCCATTCCGGTTCGCCACCGGCGACACAGAGATTGCGCAGGTAATGAACCGCGCCCATTATCTCGGAGAGCCGGGCAAGACGATCGTCGTAAGGCGCCGGTTTTTCTTCCGGTGCAACCGTCTCGACTGGCGCATTCTTCGCAGCCTTGTCCTGTGCCCTTGTTGGCAAGGCCGCACAGCCGATGGCGGCGGCAGTCAGCAGCCCGCAGACGAGAGCCTTGAAGCGGAGTCGACCGCGCTCGCGCTGAAAATGCAGGTCGAAACTGTCTGCGCAAGCAAGGCGGGCCTTCATCATGCGTGCGTCTCCGGTGCTTTCGCAAGTCTTTCCACGCAGGCACGGACACTTGGCGGAACGGGCAAGGCATAGATCTCTTCCGGCAGGAACCATCCGGCCTCCGCGGCGTCGCTGTCGGCGCGCACCACCGTCTCCGTGTCGGCATCGAGACGGAAGACGGATAGAAGGAAGTGGCTACCGGCCACGCCTTCTTCCGGCAGGAGCTCAACCTCCTCGAAAAGCCTGGGATTGCTGCCCAGAATGCCGGTTTCTTCGAGAAGTTCGCGAATGGCCGTCTCTGCCGGCGTCTCGCCCGGTTCGGCTCTGCCACCTGGAAAGGCGTAGAGATCAGCCGCCGGCGGGTTCATCCGTTTGACCAGCAGAAAGCGGCCGTCACGTTCGACGATGGCGGATGAGGCGAGGCGGGGTTGGCTGTATGTCTGCATGAGGTCTCTGAAAATGGGCCGCTGGCGATCCGGATTCGTCGACGCGGTGTTTTGGGGCGAATATCGGGTTATTCGCTCGCAACCGCAAGGGAATTGCTGCTCAGCCGCGTTGGCCTCTGCTTGACCGCCCGGATGCCGGCTGGCATGGATCCATCCATGTGCGGACGCTTTTCACTAACGGTAACGCCGGATGAGGTGCGGGAGACTTTCGGGCTCGTGGAGCTTGAGGGCTTTCCGGCCCGCTACAACATTGCGCCGACTCAGCCGATCCTGGTCGTCGTCTCCAGCGACAGGCGCGAACCGGGCAGTAACCTGCCGGAGCGCCAGGCCGTTCTTGTGCGGTGGGGTTTTCTGCCGGGGTGGGTCAAAGATCCGCGCGACTTTCCTCTGCTCATCAATGCCCGGTCGGAAACCGCCATCGGCAAGGCCTCGTTTCGCGCCGCGATGCGCCATCGCCGCGTGCTTGTGCCTGCTTCGGGTTTCTACGAATGGCACCGTCCCGATAAAGAAAGCGGTGAGGCGTCGCAGGCCTATTGGATCCGTCCGCGGCATGGCCGGATCGTCGCTTTCGCGGGATTGATGGAAACCTGGTCTTCCGCCGATGGTTCGGAGGTGGATACCGGCGCTATCCTGACGGTATCAGCCAATCGCACGATCGGTCGTATTCACGACCGGATGCCGGTCGTCATCAAGCCGGAGGATTATACCCGCTGGCTCGATTGCAAATCGGGCGAACCACGCGACGTCGCGGATCTCATGGTGCCGGCGGAGGAGGATTTCTTCGAGGCCGTGCCTGTCTCCAACCTCGTCAACAAGGTTGCCAACACCGGTCCTGAGATCCAGGAACCGGTTGGCAATAGCCTTCCGCCGGCGAAAGCGCCGGTCGGTAAGACGGATGGCGGTCAGCTCAGTCTATTCTGAGCTTGTTCAGGCGATCTGCTTGGCAGGCTTGCGCTTCAACATCAGCGCGGCTGCCAATACAGCCTTCAATCCGAGAGGCCTGTAATGGGAGGCAAGATTATTGCTTGCCGGCTTCCCCTCGGCGGAATTCTTCTTCTGCATGTCATGCTCCTGTGGGTGTTTCCTGGCGTCGTCGTCTTTTTATTTTTCGCTCTGTCTGAGCAGATCATGACAAAAACGTGACGCTTTCCATGACGCAAATCAAATTTAGTCAATATCGACCATAATCCGCGATCAAGCGGTGCGGCGAAAGCGTAGGGGCACCCCGAAAGAGATGAAGACAGGAGGCCAGAGCGGCTCAGAGACCGCGGTCGATCTCGGTCAACCCGTTCTCGTGTCCCTCTTCTCCGATGGTCAGCGTGCCGTAGCGACGACGCCAGGTGCGTGCGCCGAAGGGCAGCGAGAGGAGATAGGCGAGCACGGTGAACGACAGAACTTCGAAGGTGAAGCTCATGAGCAGGGCGACATAAAGAACGACACCGAGAATCATCGGCAACACGAGATCGCGACGGATGCGGCTCGTTTCCGACTTGCCGGACCAGACCGGCAGGCGGCTGACCAGCAGATAACCGATCAGGACCGTATAAAGCGATCCCGCATAGGCGACAGGTGCCGTCGGCGGCACGCCAAGAAATCCGAGATACACCGGCAGCAGCACCAGCATGGCCCCTGCAGGTGCCGGCACGCCGACGAAATATTCCGATTGCCAGGGAGCCTTGGTCTCGCGATCCGCCATGACATTGAAGCGGGCGAGCCTCAGGCCGGCGGCAATCGCATAGAGCAGGGCAGCGATCCAGCCGAGCGAGCGGGCCTGATCTAGGATGAAGGCATAGAGCACAAGCGCAGGGGCAACGCCGAAGTTGACGATATCGGCCAGCGAATCCATCTGGGCGCCGAACTTGGACGTCGCCTTCATCATGCGGGCGATCCGCCCGTCGATCCCGTCGAGGAATGCCGCAGCCAGCACCATCATCACCGCCAGTTCGTAACGGTTTTCGAAGGCGAGCCGAATGCCGGTCAGGCCGGCGCAGATGGCCAACACGGTGATCAGGTTAGGAACGACCAGCCGTAACGGGATCTCCCGAAGCCTTGGGCCCCGCGAACCGTCATCCTTGGCTGTGCCTTCGGGCTGCTGCTGTGCTGTCTGCATTTTGCCTTGCTCCCGCGACGCGCTCAGCTTCGACGGCTGACGACCGGACCTTTGGAGGAGCCGAATTCGGCAATCACGGTTTCCCCCGCAATGGCCGTCTGGCCAAGGGAAACGCGCGGCTCGGCACCTGCCGGAAGGAACACGTCGAGGCGCGAACCGAAACGGATCAGGCCGAAACGTTCGCCGGCATCCAGCGGTTCGTTGGTATGGGTCCAGCAGACGATGCGGCGTGCGACGAGGCCGGCGATCTGCACAACGCCGATTTCACCATGGGTGCTTTCGATCACGATGCCGTTACGCTCGTTTTCCTGGCTGGCCTTGTCGAGTTCGGCGTTGAGGAAGCTGCCTTCGCGATAGGCGACGTTGATGACGCGGCCACGCACCGGAGCACGATTCACATGGCAGTTGAACACATTCATAAAGATCGAGATGCGCAGCATCGGATCGCTGCCGAGGCCAAGCTCTTCCGGCGGTGCGACCATCTGGATGGCCGATACGCGGCCGTCGGCCGGGCTGATGACCAGATCGTCGTCCTGCGGGGTGACGCGTTCGGGATCTCGGAAGAAGTAGGCGCACCAGAGCGTCAGAACAAAACCGATCCAAAAGAGCGGTTCGAAGATCCAGCCAAGAATGAGGGATGCCACGAAGAATGCGGCAACGAAGGGATAGCCTTCCTTGTGCACCGGCACGATGGACTTACGAATGCTATCGAACAGATCCATGATTACCTCGCGTCGTTGCTGTTTCGGGTCTTGAAGTCCATACCCACGCGCTTGAAGCAAGGGTAGGAACTTCTAATTGGTGGCTGCTGACTAACCCGAAAGCGCTTCCGGGGCAATGCTTGCGGCCTTCAAAGGCTGTTTACGCGACATTCGGTCCCCTACGTGAGAAGTGCCGGATATTCCATGCTGCGCCGCCGCAAAATTGAAGATTCGTGCACCTTCCGTCAACGATTACCCGCTAAAAATGGTGGGTATGCATTGCAGGCCGTGAAGTGCGGAGCCTTCTTTCCCGCGCAATAAACTGGACGAACGAGTGCGTAGGGCTGGAAAGACTTCTGACGACGATAAACAATGGCATAGCGAGCGCAGCGATTTGCTCTGGATCGCTGGCCCCGAGCGTTCTGTTCCGACTGCCTTGCTTAAGGCCGGTGTGATCGCAAGGCAGGAGCCAGGAAGGATTGCTGGTCCCGCCGTGGTATTCTTCCCCCTTGCCCGGGAAAGCCTAGGTGTCGGTATCCGGGATCTGCGCCGCACCCTCGGTGAAAGTGCCTACCTTGTCGCTGTCGTTGAGGAGAAGCTTGGCCCTGACTGGTTCGAGCGCGCTCTCGATCTGGGTGCGGACGATGTATTGACGGATATCGACGAGGCCGAGGTTGCCCGCTGTCTGTCTCGCGCCCGCAAAGGGCTTGAGCGGGTGCGGCGGGTTGAAGACGAGGTGGGCCAAGTCACCCTTGAACGCGACTATCTTCAAGCTTGCATCGATCATCTGCCGACGCCGATCTTTTTCAAGAATGTGGAAGGCATATATGTCGGTTGCAATGGCGCCTTCGCTGAATATCTGGGGCGACCGCTCGAGACGATTCTCGGGGCATCCGTCTATGATATCGCTCCTCCGGAGATCGCGAGGCGTTACCAGGCTGCCGACGACGCGCTGTTCGATAGCGGCGGGGCGCAGGTCTACGAAAGCAAGGTCTGCCATTCCAACGGCGACATGCGATTTGTCGAATTCCAGAAGGCGGTCATCAAGAGCAGGAATCAGGGCGTTTACGGCATCGCCGGAGCGATCCTCGACATTACCGATCGCAAGCGCCTGGAGATGCAGCTGATCGACGCCGCCGAGCGCGATCCCCTGACCAATGCCTATAATCGTCGCAAGTTCTTCCAGCTTGCCGAAGATGTCAGCGAATGGGCGCGGAATGGGCCAAGGCCGGTCTCTGTGGCCGTCATCGACGTCGACCAGTTCAAACTTATCAACGACCGTCTCGGTCATTCTGAGGGGGACAACGTGCTTTGCACGGTTTCGCAAGTGCTGGAAGCGACCAGCGGTGAGGACAATATCGTTGCCCGCGCCGGCGGCGAGGAGTTCTATGCGCTGTTTCCGGGAGTATCTCTCAAGGCTGCTGCGACGATAGCAGACGAAATGCGCCGCGAGGTCGAGCGTTTCTGTCGGGTCGATGGACTGTCGGCGGTCGCCGGAACTGTCAGCGTCGGTCTAGCCCAGTTCGATCCGAAGTCTGAAAGTCTCGATGACGCGCTGAAACGTGCCGATTCCGCCCTTTATCTCGCCAAGCGCGAGGGCAGAAACTGCCTCCGCTTAGCCCTCTGACGCGCCGTATTGGCAGCCATCAGTTTGCCGGCGCCTTGCGCACCACCACGCCGAATTCGTCGCTCTCGCGTACCTGCCTGAGATGTTCTTCCGCCTGTGTCGCTTCGCGCTGGCGGTTCCACATCGAGGCGTAGAGCCCGTTCTTTTCCAGAAGTGCGGAATGCGTTCCGCGTTCGGCGATCTCTCCGCCCTTCAGGACGATGATCTCGTCCGCTCCGACTACCGTCGAGAGGCGATGCGCGATGACCAGCGTCGTGCGGTTTCTTGAAACGATGTCGAGGGCCGCCTGAATCTCGTGCTCGGTGGTGGTGTCGAGTGCCGAGGTCGCCTCATCGAGAATCAGGATCGGGGGCGCCTTCAGCACCGTGCGGGCAATCGCCACGCGCTGCTTCTCTCCGCCGGAAAGCTTCAGTCCGCGCTCGCCGACCATTGTCTGGAAGCCATCCGGCAGATCGCTGATGAAATGGCTGATTTGCGCGACATCCGCAGCCTGTACGATTTCCGCATCGGTCGCGCTGGGTCGTCCGTAGCGAATGTTATAGGCGATGCTATCGTTGAACAGCACGGTATCCTGCGGAACCATGCCGATCACCTTGCGCAGGCTCTGCTGGGTGACGTCACGCACATCCTGGCCGTCGATGGTGATCGAACCCTGCTGAATATCGTAGAAACGATAGAGCAGACGCGAGATGGTAGACTTGCCCGCGCCGGAGGGACCGACCACGGCAACCGTTTTGCCGGCCGGCACCTCGAAGGAAATGCCCTTGAGGATCGGACGCTGCGGGTCGTAGGCGAAGTGGACATCCTTGAACGCGATGCTGCCCTGAGCAATTGCAAGCGCCGGTGCGCCGGGCTTGTCGTTCACTTCCGCTTGAACTTCGAGGAGGTCGAACATCTGTTCGATGTCGGTGAGACCCTGCCGGATCTCGCGGTAAACAAAGCCGATGAAGTTGAGCGGAATCGAAAGCTGCATCAGCATCGCGTTGATGAAGACGAAATCGCCGATGGTCTGCTCGCCGCGCTGCACCGCGAGTGCAGACATAACCATCATGACGGCCGTGCCGAGGCCGAAGATCACACCCTGGCCGAAGTTGAGCCAGCCGAGCGAGGTCCAGACTTCGGTCGCGGCTTTTTCATAACGCGCCATCGACCCGTCGAATCGTTTGGCCTCCATCTCCTCGTTGCCGAAATACTTGACGGTCTCGAAGTTCAGGAGCGAGTCGATTGCCTTGGTGTTGGCGTCGGTATCGCTGTCGTTCATCGCGCGACGAATGTTGATGCGCCAGTCGCTGGCCTTGATTGTGAACCAGATATAGGCCCAGACGGTAATGGCCGTCACTGCCAGATACGAGAAGCCGTAGCCCCACCAGAAGATCACTGCCGTCAGCAGGAATTCGATGAGCGTCGGAACGGAATTGAGAATGGTGAAGCGTACGATCGTTTCGATGCCCTTGGTGCCGCGCTCGATGATGCGCGAAAGGCCGCCGGTCTTGCGCTCCAGATGGAAACGCAGGGAAAGACGGTGCATGTGAACGAAGGTCTTGTAGGCGAGCTGGCGCACCGCATACTGCCCTACGCTGGCAAATAGCGCGTCACGCAGCTGGTTGAGGCCGACCTGGGCAATGCGGACGACGTTATATGCGATGACGAGCACCACCGCGCCAAGCAGGAAGGCGGGAAGCAGCCCGACCATGTCGAGCTTGCCGTTAAGCGCATCCGTTGCCCACTTGAAGAAATAGGGGACGAGGATCAATACGAATTTGGAGACGATCAGGAAAACGGTTGCCCAGACGACCCGCATTTTGAGATCGCGCCGGTCGGCGGGCCACATGTAGGGCCACAGATTGACCAGCGTCTCCATCGGGTTGCTGCTGTCGGCAGAAACCGTCTTCTTTCTGTCAGCCATGAATACCGGCCCTGTTCTTGCGCAAAATCATAAAAGGCGGCAGACCTGTTCGGCCCGCCGCCCCTCGGCAAATAGGGTCTAGCCCCAGCTATTGCAATGGGCGTTTTTTGATCGTCAGTTCAGCTTTTCGCCATGCAGTCTCTTGCGATGCAGTTCTTCCGCATTCGGTAATGCCTCGTCCGGCACGGAAAAAATCTGGCCCGGTTCGATCTTGTCCGGATTGGCGATCTGCTTGGCGTTCGCCAGATAGATCGTGGTGTAACGGACGCCCTGACCATAGACGCGGCGCGAAATCTGCCACAGCGTATCTCCGCGCCGGATGATGACGCTGTTGCGGCTTTCCTGCAGCGGAGCCTGTGTGATCGTCTTCGGTTCGGCGGTCGCAGTTTCCGTCGTGCCCTGCCTTGAAGGGCTCTGCTCCTGAACGGCAACGGCAGGCGCGGGCGCTGCAGGGGCCAGGATCGCGTCAATCAGGCTGGCAAGCTTGGGCACGGCGGCGCCCATCGCCTGGACGTCGCCAGCCGGAACCGCACGCAGCGTAGAAAGCGCTGTCTTTGCGCCGCTTGTCGCTTGCGAGATGAAATCGATCAACGCCTGACCCGTTGAAGACGGCAGACGAAAGTCCGCAATAGACTGGAGGCCGATTTCCGTGGCGGAACGGGCGGCGGCCAGTTCCTCGATAGCGGGTGTCTTGCCGTCGGCGTAGAGACCCTTGAGGATAGCGAAAGCCTTGGAGAGCGCATCGCGCTGCTTTTCGAAGGAGACCTGTTCCAGTGGAACAAGGGCGCCTGCTTCGCCGGAGGCCTGAGCGACGACGGAGACCTGATCGCCGGCCGGGCGGTCGAACGGTACGGAGGCCTTCACCTTGACGTTGCCGTTCTCATCCAGCAGTTCGACGGTAATGATATGGCTGCCGACCGGCAGGTCGATGGTGCCCTCGACCACGAAATGGCCGGTTGCGTCGGTCTTGGTTTCTCCTATCCGCGTTTCGTCCGCCATCGCACGCACGGTGCTTGCTGCGGGCGCTTCACCGGCCACGAAGATGCGCTTGCCTTCGATCTCAACGGCGCTGACCTGGATTTCAGCCTTTACGGCCGGGGCAGTCGGTGTCGCGGCATCGTTGGGCTCTGCCACAGCAGTTTCCGCTGCAACCCGGCTTTGCTTGGTCTCGGAATTCACCGTTTCCGGCAGGGTAATCATGCGGCTTGCTTCGCCGGGTTTGGTGACCATGGCAAGCAGCTTGCCGTCAGCCGAGTTGGGGACGGAGACCGTGGCCATCTCTTCTGAAGTGGCGGTCTTTCCGTCCTTGCCGGTGACGCGTAGCGCCAGCACGTGATCGCCGGGCGGAAGCGGCTGGTCCAGCACGGCCACGAAATCGCCGTTCGGTTCGACCTGCACCGAGGTAACAGTCTTGTCGCCGCTGACGATGTCGAGCTTGGCGCCGGGCTCTGCACTGCCGGCAATCACCGTCGAGCCATCGGGCTCGACGCGCAGAACGTCGAAGCGTGGCAGCATCGAGGCGCTTTGGTCGGCAGGTGCCGCCGGAGTGGCTGCTGCAGGTGCCTCCGTTGCCGGTGCGGCCGGAGCCATCGTGCCCTTGAGGGCGTGCTCGATCGGTCCCAAAAGGGTGCCGGCTGCGGACGGATCCTGCGGCAGCGCTTCAAGGAGCGCCAGAGCCTTGGCGGCATTGTCGCGAGCACTCTTCAGCGTATCGATTGCGGTTGTGTCGGGCAATTGCGGGATTTCAAGCGCCGACAGCGCCGAAAGTGCACTTCGAGCGGCCGTCTTCGCCGAGGTGAATGCCTCGATCGCCGGTGTCTTGCCGTCGGCAAACAGGGCCGATAGGCCTTGTACGGCGGTCGTCGCATCTGCCTTCAGGCGATCCATCTTCTCGGCTGCGGCCTTGCCGGCTTCGGCAAGCGTCGTTTCCGCCTTCGCTGCCGTATCCTTGGTTGTGTCGGCGGCTGTCGTCGTCGGCTTCTCGGCTTCCTTGCCGGTCTCGGAAATCCGCGGCAACACGAAGAACACCATCAGCAGAGTCGCCACGCCCAGCACCAACAAAGCGACCCATCCGGTGCGGTTTTTCATCATTCTTTCTCTCCGGGCGGATAAACCGCCATGACCCCAAGGAAATTGCTAGCGTTATCTGTCCGTTTTCACAAGCGTTCTCAAGGGATTCCGGGTTTCCGCACACCGCTTTCAGTCTATTTTGTTGACCTCATGGTCCCTGCATAGTTTTTTGGGGCATGACCGAAAACAAATTTCCGATTCGATCCGTCTGCGTCTACTGCGGCTCACAGCCCGGACGCGATCCCGCTTACATTGAAGCCGGCCGTGCGCTTGGCCGTTCCATTGCCACGCATGGGATGCGTCTCGTCTATGGCGGCGGCACCAAGGGCATCATGGGGGCGGTTGCAAGTGGCGTTCTCTCTAACGGCGGCAAGGTGACCGGCATCATCCCGGAATTCCTTATCGACATGGAGGCGACACGCCATTCCCTCGGTCAGCTCGATGACCTGATTATCACGCCGGACATGCATGCGCGCAAGCATGCGATGTTCGAGCGCGCCGATGCCTTCGTGACGCTTCCGGGTGGCATTGGCACGCTTGAGGAAATCGTAGAGATCATGACTTGGGCCCAGCTCGGACGCCATGAAAAACCGATGGTCTTCGTCAACGTCAACGGCTTCTGGGACCCCATGCTGGAACTCATCCGTCACATGCGCGACCAGGGCTTCATCCACACCGGCCACCGCGTTCAGCCGCTCGTCATCGCAGATGTCGAGGAGGTTGTGCCGACGATCCTCGACCGGCTCGATGCTGCCGCCAATACCGGCGGCGCCGGCGAAGTGATTTCCAAACTTTAAGGTGAGGCCGGCGCTTCAGCGCCGGCGATAATCCCGGATCATCGGCAGCGAATAGAGTACGAGCGCAGCCCAGATCAACGGGAACGCGATCGTGCGTGCCGCGCCCAGCGGTTCCTTGAACACGAAGACGGCAATCAGGAAGATCATTGTCGGCGCGATGTACTGCATGATGCCGATGGTCGAGAGCCTGAGAAGCTTCGCGCCGTTCGCATAGATGATCAGCGGGCAGGCGGTGACAAAACCGCTCGAAAGCAAAAGCAGCGTGTCGGTTGAGCTGGTCGTGAAGAAATGGCTCTGGCCGGACAACCCGAGATAGACCATGTAGCCGAGCGCAGGGAGGCTGAGCAGCAGCACTTCCAGCAGAAAGCCCTGATTGGGACCAACTGGCAGCGTCTTGCGGAAGAAAGCATAGAAGCCCCAGGTCACCGTCAGTCCGAGCGACACCCAGGGAAGCGACCCTGCCTCGATGGTCAGGATCGCCACTGCGATGGCGGCGAGTGCGATGGCCGCGATCTGCGCGGGTTTGAGTTTCTCTTTTAGCATCACAGCTCCGAGAAACACAGAGAACAGTGGGTTGATGAAATAGCCGAGCGCGGTGTCGAGCGCGCGGCCGGCGCCGATCGCCCAGACGTAGAGGCCCCAGTTGATACTGATCAGTGTCGCGGTCAGCGCTGCCATCATAATGATGCGCGGCGAGCGAAGGGCCACTTTCAGATCGTCTGTCCGCCGGAGGATGAGCAGCACGCCGGCAGCGATCGGAACCGACCAGATAATCCGGTGCGCGATCACCTCCGTTGGTGGGATGTGGGCGACGGCCTTCATGAACAGGGGCAGGAAGCCCCAGATGACATAGGCCGTCAGCGCGAAGGCAAAGCCTCGCGCGCTATCTTCATTCTTCATTGCCGGAGCAACTGGGTCCGTCATGGTATTTCCGCCCGAGTTTTTCTTTTTGACCCACCCGGTTACCTGAAGGTTTGCGAATGAACAAATTCATTCCGGTGAACAATGGCTGATTGCATCTGAACCACCGCTGCGGCAGGCTGTCGGGTAGGGCGATGGGGCATTGTTGACGAGGCAGGAGATGCTGCAGGGTTCAACCGTGGAACAACGGCGTCATTACGCGATACGGATGCTGGAAAAGGCCGGCGTTTCGTCGGACGCCGCCTTGCTTCGTGCCTTCACCCAAGTTCCCCGCGAGGATTTCGTCGGGCCACCGCCCTGGATGGTCTCCAACCAGGGCGGCTATGGTGAAGCGCCATCCAATGATGTCGCCCTTCTCTATGATGACGTGTTGATAGCCCTCGATGCGCCGCGCGGCGTCAACAATGGCAGCCCGTCGCTGCATGCTCTGGGAATTCACGCCCTTGCGCCGAAGCCAGGCGAACGGATCTTTCACATTGGCGCTGGCACGGGCTATTACAGCGCCATCCTCGCCGAGCTCGTCGGTGCCGCCGGGCACGTCAGGGCGATCGAATATGACGATGAACTTGCCGGCCGCGCCGAGGCCTGCCTGAGAGGGCGGGAGAATGTCGAGGTTGTCAGAGGAAACGGGCTGGAATGGCCGCGGGAGGACGTCGATATAGTCTATGTCAATTTCGCCGTCGATCAGCCTGCTGGCCCATGGATTGACCGGCTGAAACCCGGCGGCCGGCTACTCTTTCCGCTCGGTGTCCCGATTTTCGAGAAAAGGGATAAGGGACCGGTCTATTCCGGCATGGCTGGTTATCTCCTCATCCGTCGCGAGGAGGGGGGCTACGCCGCGCACTTCATCGAGAGCGTGTCCTTCATCTGGGCCGAAGGCGCGCAGTTTTCCGACTGGGCGAGCCACGCCCGGCTTCGCACCGCCTTCAGGGGTAATTGGCGCGCGGTGCGCAGCCTGCGCTGGCGCCAGCCGGAAGAGCCGGGAGAATGGTATTCCGAGGCCGACTGGGGGCTGTCGACCGATCCGCCCGGAGGAGCAGTGGGTGAAACCGTCAGCGTGGAAGGCGGGTAGCATCCGGGCTGGGATATAGCGGTGTCAGGATACCCGGCCATGCTCGGAGAGAAAATCCAGCATCACGCGGATGCGCGCCGGCAGATGCCCGCCCTGACCGACATAGACCGCATGAAAGGCCTCGATGCGGCGGGTTCGCGGGTCATCGAGCACCTGCACGAGACGTCCGGCGGCGATATCCTCGCGCACGGTGAAGGCGGCAAGCCGCGCAAGGCCGGTACCGCCGATTGCCAGATGCCGGAGCGCTTCGCCATCGCTGGCGCTGACGCGTCCAGCAACCGGAACGGAGACGATCCCGTCGCCCTGTGGAACATCCCAGTCCGAGAAGGCCCTGACATAGCCGAAGCCCAGCCGGCAATGATGTTCCAGATCGTTAGCCGTAACAGGAGTTCCGTGGCGTGCCAGATAGTCCGGGGACGCGACGATCATCAATTGGGTATCGCCGAGTTTGCGGGCAATGAGGCTGGAACTGGTCATCGGTCCGGCGCGGACAGCGATATCCGCCCGCTCGGCCAGAAGATCGACCACGAGGTCCGTCTGTACGATTTCCACGGAAATGCCGGGATAATCACAGAGAAAGCGTGACAGAATGCGGGAGAGTACATGGGTGCCGTAGGCGGCGCTGGTGTTGATGCGGATCAGCCCGCGCGGATTGTCGAGCGAGGCAGCGCTTCGCTCAGCCTCGTCCATGTCCGCGAGAATACGCACGGAACGCTCGTAGAAGGCGCGGCCTTCCGGCGTCAGCAGCAGCTTGCGGGTCGAGCGGTTGACGAGGCGGGTGCCAAGCCGGGTTTCCAGGCGGGCAACCAGCTTGCTCACTGCCGATGGCGTCATGCGGCTGACACGGGCGGCGGCGGAAAAGCCGCCACGCTCCACCACCTGCACGAAGACTTCCATCTCGCCGGACCTGTTGATGTCCTGTCTGGCCACTTTGTGAATTCATCTCATAGATATTGTTCTTCAAGGCAGACTATTTCACTGAAGCTCTCTTGTCTATCTGAAGGGCACTCGGCATCAGAAAGGATGATCCAATGCCTCTTGCCCTCTATGCACTGACAGCCGGAGCCTTTGGCATCGGTGTCACGGAATTCGTCATCATGGGATTGTTGATCGACGTGAGCCGCGATCTCGGCATTTCCATCGCGACCGCCGGCCTGCTGATCTCCGGCTATGCGCTCGGCGTCGTTGTCGGTGCGCCGGTTCTGACGGCCTTTTCCGGCCGGATGAAGCCCCGCACCACATTGCTCATGCTCATGGTGATTTTCACCATCGGAAACATCGCCTGTGCGCTCGCCCCGACCTTCGAGGCGCTGATGGTCGCCCGTCTGGTGACGGCGCTTGCTCACGGTACCTTCTTCGGCGTCGGCTCCGTCGTCGCCACCGGACTGGTTACGGAAGATCGTCGGGCCTCGGCCATCGCCGTCATGTTCACCGGCCTGACGGTCGCCAATATCGCCGGCGTTCCGTTCGGAACCTGGCTCGGACAGGAATATGGTTGGCGCATGACCTTCTGGGCCGTCGCCGTCGTCGGCGTCATCGCGGTCGCAGTCCTTGCCCTTTTCCTGCCCAATGAAGAAACCTCCGCCAACAAGCAGGAAGAAGCCGGCACGCTCTCGGTGCTCTTCAGCGAGCCGGTCGTGACCAGCCTTGCCATGACGGTACTGGGTTTCGCCGCGGTCTTCGCCGTCTTCACCTTCATTGCTCCGATCCTGACCCAGATCAGCGGCTTCAGCGAAGCGGCGGTTTCACCGATCCTGCTGCTCTTCGGCGGCGGACTGATCGTCGGCAACCTTCTCGGCGGTCGTCTGGCGGACCGTAATCTCGATCGCGCGCTTTTGCTCTCGCTTGGTGCCCTCGGCGTCGTTCTCATCGCCATGGAGTTCCTGATGGGAATCCAGCCGGTTGCTGCCGTCATGGTCGGCCTGCTCGGTGCGGCAGGTTTCGCAACGGTCGCCCCGCTTCAGCTTCGCATCCTGCAGAAGGCCGAAGGCGTGGGACAGGCGCTCGCATCCAGTCTTAACATTGCCGCCTTCAATCTCGGCAACGCCATCGGCGCCTGGGTCGGCGGGCTCTCCATCGACCACGGTCCGGGCCTTGCCCATCTGCCGCTCGTTGCCGCCGTCTTCCCGGCAGCAGGCTTGTTGCTGGCCGTCATTGCCATGCGCCGCGAAGCAAGGCGACCGGCTGCAGAACCGGCTCACGTCTGAAAGGGCGCGCGCCCTCTTTCTTCTCGTTTCCATCGATCCACAAGGAAAGGATAGTCATATGGAATATCGTCGTCTGGGAGCCTCGGGTCTCCGCGTTCCGGCCCTGAGCTTCGGCTGCGGCACCTTCGGCGGCTCCGGCCCGCTATTCGGTGCCTGGGGCAACTCCGATGCCGCCGAGGCCCGCCGTCTGGTGGATATCTGCCTCGATGCGGGCGTGAACCTCTTCGATACCGCGGACGTCTATTCCGCCGGCGCGTCGGAGGAAGTGCTCGGTCAGGCGATCAAGGGCCGGCGCGGCGAGGTGCTGATTTCCACCAAGACCGGCCTGCCGATGGGTGACGGTCCTGCAGAATGGGGCACGTCTTCCGCTCGCCTGGTGACCAGCGTCGATGGCGCTCTCCGCCGGCTCGGCACTGATTACATCGACCTGCTGCAGCTTCACGCCTTCGATGCCTCCACGCCGGTCGAAGAAGTGCTGTCGACGCTCGACCGTCTCGTGAATGCCGGCAAGGTCCGTTACGTCGGCGTCTCCAATTTCGCCGGCTGGCAGATCATGAAGTCGCTCGCTGCCGCCGACCGTCATGGCTGGCCGCGCTACGTGGCGAACCAGGTCTATTATTCGCTGGTCGGCCGCGACTACGAATGGGACCTGATGCCGCTTGGTCTCGATCAGGGCGTGGGCGCCATGGTCTGGAGCCCGCTCGGCTGGGGCCGTCTCACCGGCAAGATCCGCCGCGGCGCACCCCTCCCGGAAAAGAGCCGTCTGCACGAAACCGCGGCCTTCGGACCGCCGGTGGATGACGAGCGGCTCTATCGCGTCGTCGACGCTCTTGAGGCAATCGCCGGGGAAACCGGCAAGACCGTACCGCAGATCGCGCTGAACTGGCTCCTGTCGCGTCCGACCGTCTCATCGGTCATCATCGGCGCGCGCAATGAGGAGCAGTTGCGTCAGAACCTCGGCGCTGTCGGCTGGAGCCTGACGGCGGAGCAGATTGCGGTGCTCGATGCGGCAAGCGTCACCGACGCATCCTATCCGCATTTCCCCTACTTCCGGCAGGAGGGCTTTGCCCGCCTCAACCCGCCGGCCGTTTGACGCGTCCGTTACGGTCGCCGCCGATCATTCGGCGGCGATCTTTCCTGCAAGCTGCCGGTTCTTCATCAGCTTGTATACGACAGAATCCATCAGCGCCTGGAACGAGGCATCGATGATGTTTTCCGAAACGCCGACCGTCCACCAGCGCATGCCGGTATTATCGGTGGATTCGATCAGGACCCGGGTGATGGCCTCCGTGCCGCCATTGAGGATGCGCACCTTGAAGTCGACCAGTTCGAGATCGTCGATCTCGGTCTGATACTTGCCGAGATCCTTGCGCAGCGCGAGGTCGAGCGCGTTGACCGGGCCGTCGCCTTCCGCCACCGACATGACCCTGTTGCCGTCGATGGCGAGCTTTACGACCGCTTCGGAAATGGTCTTCAGATGACCGTTGGCGTCGAAGCGCCGCTCGACCATCACCCGGAAGCCTTCGACAGAAAAGAAACTCGGCACGGTGCCGAGCGTGCGGCGGGCGAGAAGCTCGAAGCTCGCATCGGCGCCCTCATAGGCATAGCCGGAGGCTTCTCGTTCCTTGACGATGGAGATGAGCTGATCGAGCTTCGGATCGTCCTTTTCAACGGCGATGCCGCGGCGTTTCAACTCGTTGATGAAATTGGCCTTCCCGCCCTGATCTGACACCATGACCTTGCGGAAGTTGCCGACGCTCTGCGGCTCGACATGCTCGTAGGTCTTCGGATCCTTGAGCAGGGCGGAGGCATGGATGCCGGCCTTGGTGGCGAAGGCGGACGCGCCGACATAGGGTGCCTGATGATCCGGGGAGCGGTTCAGCAGCTCGTCGAAGGAATGCGAGAGACGGGTCAGCTCCACTAGCTTTTCGGTATCGATCGCGGTGGTGAACCGCGACGCATAGGTTTCCTTCAGACAGAGCGTCGGGATGATCGTTACCAGATTTGCGTTGCCGCAGCGTTCGCCGATGCCGTTCAGCGTTCCCTGAATCTGCCGCACGCCGGCCTCGACGGCGGCAAGCGAATTGGCGACCGCCTGTCCGGTGTCGTTATGGGCATGGATGCCGAGCGAGGAGCCGGGCACGCCGGCCGCAATGACGGCGGCGATGATGTCGCGGATCTCGGGCGGCTGCGTTCCACCATTGGTGTCGCACAGCACCACCCAGCGGGCACCGGCATCATAGGCGGTGCGGGCGCAGGCGAGCGCATATTGCGGATTGGCCTTGTAGCCATCGAAGAAATGCTCGCAATCGACCATGGCGGTCTTGCCGGCCCCGATGGCCGCCTCGACGCTCTCGCGGATCGCATCGAGATTTTCCTCATTGGTGCAGCCGAGCGCCACCTTGACGTGGTAGTCCCAGCTCTTGGCGACGAAGCAGACGGCGTCGGCCTTCGCCTGCAGAAGCTGCGAGATGCCCGGATCGTTTGAGACCGAAACACCGGCGCGCTTGGTCATGCCGAAGGCGACGAAGCCGGCGCGCTCGGTGCGTTTCTTCGTAAAGAAGGCCGTGTCGGTCGGATTGGCGCCGGGATAGCCGCCTTCGACATAATCAAGCCCGAACTCATCCAGCATGGCCGCAATCGCAATCTTGTCCTCGACCGAAAAGTCGATGCCCGGTGTCTGTTGGCCATCGCGCAATGTCGTGTCGAAGAGATAGATTTTCTCGCGTGTCATGTGTTCGCCTCCCCAGGCAGTCGTCGTCTATTTCCCCCCTCTGGCTTGCCGGCCAAAGGGGGATTCCTTTGTTCAATCTTTCCCGGCAAACCTGTCGGTCGCGCGGATGAGCTGGTCGAGAATGCCGGGTTCCAGAAAGGCATGGCCGGCGCCTTCGATCAGATGGAAGTCCGCCTTCGGCCAGGCCTTGTGAAGCTGCCAGGCATATTTGGCCGGGCAGGGCATGTCGTAACGTCCATGGACGATGACGCCCGGAATATCCTGAAGCTTGTGGGCATCGCGCAGCAATTGGCCTTCCTCCATCCAGCCGGCATGGACGAAGAAGTGGTTCTCGATGCGCGCAAACGCGATCGCATAGTCGTCCTCGCCGAAATGGGCGGCATAATCCGGGTTTGGCAAAAGCGTGATGGTCGCGCCCTCCCACGTGCTCCAGGCGATCGCACATTCGAGCTGCTTCTTGCGGTCGCTGCCGGTAAGGTATTTGCGGTAGGCGCCCATCATGTCGTGGCGCTCGCCTTCCGGGATGGGGGCCTGGAACATCTCCCAGCGGTCCGGGAACATTTCCGACACGCCGAACTGGTAGTACCAGAGGAGCTCGGGCGTGGTCAGCGTATAGATGCCGCGCAGCACCAGTTCGGAAACCCGATCAGGATGGGTTTCGGCATAGGCGAGCCCCAGCGTCGAGCCCCAGGAGCCGCCGAACACCAGCCACTGGTCGACGCCGACCATCTCGCGCAGGCGCTCGATATCGGCCACCAGATGCCACGTGGTGTTGGCTTCCAGCGAGGCATGCGGGGTGGACTTGCCGCAACCGCGCTGGTCGAACAGCAGCAGGTCATAGACCGCCGGGTCGAAGAGGCGGCGCTGGGTCGGGCTCGATCCGCCACCCGGGCCACCATGCAGGAAGACGGCGGGCTTGCCGCCCTTCGTGCCGACGCGTTCCCAATAGATGGTGTGGCCGTCACCGACGTCGAGAAATCCGGTCTCGTAGGGTTCGATTTCGGGGTAGAAGCCGCGCAATTGGCTGGTCATCGATCAATCCTCTTCCGGCGGCCAGACCGCCGTATCATGGTCGGGATGCTGGTTTGAAACCACGGATGCGAAGAAGGCCTCCATCTCAGGCGTTTTCACGGCGGGCTTCTCGAAAAGGTGATCGATCCACGGCAGGCGCTTGTCATGGTTGACCTGTACCTGCGGCTCCAGCAGTTCCGGGTGATCGAAGGCGCCGATGGCAAGCTCGATGCCCTCTCCCGCATGGTAGGAAAGCGGGGTGCCGCATTTCTGGCAGAAGCCGCGCTTCACCTTGGCCGACGAACGGAAGAGGGTGGGTTGGCCGCGCGTCCATGTCAGATGCGCGTGGTCTGCTGTGACGAGCGCACCGAAAAAGCCGCCGAACGCCTTCTGGCACATGCGGCAATGGCAGATCGACGGCCGCCCCAGCTTTTCCGCCCGAAACCGCACCGCGCCACACTGGCATCCACCGGTAAATACGCCTTCCATGTTCTTCTCCTAGCGCAAGGCCACATAGGCGACGACGCCGATGGTGATGACGGCAACGAGCACACCCTTGCCGATCAGGCCGTAGAGCAGCCATTTCGGCATCTGGGTATTGGGGTTCTTCTCACTCATCGGGTTTCCTCCCTCGGCCAGTCGCCATCGGTGTCGTGGTCGGGATGCTGGTAGGAAACGATCTCCAGCACGAAGGGTGCGGCTTCCGCATCCTCTTCGGTGCGATGCCCCGGCAGTTCGTGCAGGTGATCGACGAAGCCGATCTTGCCTTCCGTCCCGAACTGTACGGTCGGCGGCAAAAGCGACGGATCGTCGAAAGCGCCGGCCGCGACCGCTATGCCGTCAGGGGCTTCATAGGTCAGTGGCGTGCCGCAATTCTCGCAGAAGCCGCGCAGCGCGAAGTTGGAGGAGCGGAAACGCTTCGGTTCGCCGCGGGTCCATTCGAGCTTCGCCCCGCGGGTGGAGACCAGCGGCGCGTAATAGGCGCCGAAAGCCTTCTGGCACATGCGACAATGGCAGATCGAGGAATCGGTGAGCGCCCCGGTGACGCGAAAACGCACCGCACCGCACTGACAGCCGCCGGTATAGGTCGGTTTTAATGCGGCGCTCATGGCTTCACTCCGGCTTCTGGCAGACGGCTTCGAGATTGTGCCCTTCCGGGTCGATGACGAAGGCGGCGTAATAGTTGGGGTGGTAATGTTCGCGGATGCCGGGCCTGCCGTTGTCCCGCCCACCTGCGGCAATCGCTGCGGCGTAGAAGGCATCGACCTCGGCGCGGGTCTCGGCTTTAAGTGCCATGTGCAGGGGAGGCGTGGTCTTCTCGGTGCCGACCAGCCAGAGGAACGGCTTGTGGCCGCCGAAACCAGCCATGTCGGCATAGCCGGTCATTTCCTTCGTCACCTGCATGACGACGGAGATGCCGAGCGGCGCACAGGCCTTTTCATAGAAGACCCTCATCGCCGGAAGGTCTTCCACATGCAGGGACATGTGGTCCATCATGCGTTCGCTCATCGCTTGACCTCCCATGTGGTGACCCGTTCTCCGGTCTCCTTGTCCTTGCCGTCCTTGAGCTGGATGCCCCGGGCGGCGAGGTCGTCGCGGATCTTGTCGGCCTCGGCGAAGTTCTTCGCCTTCAGCATTTCAAGCCGCATCTGGACGAGGGCCTCGACCGCGGCCGAGAGATCGTCGCTTACTTCGGCCTTCTTCGGCGTCACCCCGAGAAGTGCTGCGCTCGCCGCGAAAACGCCAAGCTTCGACGGGTCCGCATTGGCGGCCTGCGCAAGGGCATGCAGCGCCTGCACGGCCGAAACCGTGTTCAGGTCGTCGCCTAGCGCCTCGATGACGGTCGCATCCGGTGCGACATCGCCAACATCGGCAACAGGCCACTTGGCGAGCAGGCGTTCGGCTTCCTCCAGCCGCTTGACGGAAAAGTCGATCGGCTCGCGGTAATGGGTCATCAGCATGGCGAGCCTGAGCACTTCGCCCGGCCATTTGCGGCCACCGAATTTCTCAGTTGCCAGCAATTCGTGGATGGTGACGAAGTTGCCTTCCGACTTCGACATCTTGCGGCCTTCGACCTGCACGAAGCCGTTATGCATCCACACATTCGCCATGACATGGGTGCCGTGGGCGCAACGCGACTGGGCGATCTCGTTTTCATGGTGGGGGAAGATCAGGTCCAGCCCGCCGCCGTGAATGTCGAACACATCGCCGAGATAGCGACCGGACATGGCCGAGCATTCGATATGCCAGCCGGGACGGCCGTAGATCGCGACCTTGCCGCCGTCGATGGTGAAATCGGCTGGCCAGCCGGGCTCCGTCGCCGCAGACGCCTTCCAGAGAACGAAGTCGGCGGGGTTCTTCTTGTGGACCTCGACGGCAACGCGCGCGCCTGCCTGCTGATCCTCGAGCTTGCGCTTGGAAAGCTGGCCGTAGTCCGCCATCGACGTGGTGGAAAACAGCACTTCCTGGCCCTCGGAACCTGTCGCCACATAGGCGTGTCCTTTATCGAGGAGTTTCTGGATGATCTCGATCATCTGCGCGATATTGTCGGTCGCGCGCGGTTCCACATCCGGCGACAGGCAGCCGAGGGCCGCCACATCGGCGTGAAACTGGTCCTCGGTCTTTTCCGTAACCGCGCGGATCGCCTCGTTCAGCGGCAGGTTCGGATAGTCGCGCAGCGCACGCGCGTTGATCTTGTCGTCGACGTCCGTGATGTTGCGCACATAGGTGACGTGATCCTTGCCGTAGATGTGGCGCAGCAGCCGGTAGAGTACGTCGAAGACGATGACCGGGCGGGCATTGCCGATATGGGCGTAGTCATAGACGGTGGGGCCGCAGACATACATGCGGACATTGTTCCGATCGATCGGTACGAAATCGATCTTCTCGCGTGTCAGCGTGTTGTAAAGCTTGAGGCCTGCGGCCATGTCTGTCTCCCGGAATGCAATTGCCCGGCTGGACCGGAGCGTTTGTCATCTGGGACTTGAACAGGAGACGAAAACGGCCGGGCCAGCGTTTGCGCTAGCGAATAATAGTCCCGCAAATAATGCAGATGCTCGTTTTCATGCGCGGTGTTATGGCGCGGCTCAGGCGCGAGGTCAAGTGCTCGTGATCGCCGCTCGCGAGTGTCCCTGACACCCGTCAGGGATAGACATAGGTGTAGAGCGCGCACATGTCTTCGTCACTCTGCGGAGCGTCCTGCGTTTCGAACACCGCGATCATGGTGACGTCGTCGTCGAGCCACGAGGCGAGATAGGTAACGGGGCTTGTGCCGCATAGGCGATTGCCGTTCAGGAGCTTCGGATTTGCGGTTCCCTTGACGCTGTAAACGGATGCCGGAACCTTCTTGCCATTGACAATAAAGTTGTCCGCGATCAGTTCATCGAACACCAGCTTCTTGCCGTTTTCGAAGACGATTTCAAAGTCATCGAAGCTGATGTCACCGGTGATCGACGTGGCTGTGGTGCTAAGCGCGACCAGGTCGTCGGCGAGGGCCGGGGTGGAGACGAGGCAAAAGGCAACCGCTGCGTATTTCAGGATCGACATCGAGGCTCTGCTTTCCTTTTCCAGAATGGGCGGGAACCTATCGCAACCATTGGCAAAGGGAAGGGAACAAGCATGGCTTTCGCCGTCGATACCAAGAATGGTCGAGCGCGGTGCCGCGGCCGCAGGGGAGGGTATTCGAATGCGTCACACTCCCGGCGCAAAGTTTCCCTAGCCCGGATCGTGATCAGGCGAGGGAGGAGAACTGCGGATGAAGAGGACGACAGGCGTCTGGTTGGTCGGATCGGTCGTGCTTGCGGCTGCAATCGCTGGCTCTCTCCTTTATGATCGCGCCATGGTTCGTTTCACTCCTCCATCGCTTGAAGACTTCCCGATCCAGGGCATCGACGTCAGCCATCATCAGGGCGAAATCGACTGGCGGAAGGTCGCGGCCCTTCCCAATGTCCGCTTTGCCATCATGAAGGCGACCGAGGGCGGCGATTTCAGGGATCGCAGGTTCGCGGAAAACTGGAGGCAGGCGAAGGATGCCGGCCTCGTTCGGGGCGCCTATCATTTCTTCACCTTCTGCCGTCCGGGCCGGGATCAGGCCCGGAACGTCATCGCCACGGTTCCAAGGGAGGAGGGGACGCTGCCGATCGCGGTCGACATCGAGTTTCATGGAAATTGCGACAAGGTGCCGACGGTCGACGAACTGGCGGGCGAACTGAACGCCTTCCTGACCGAGTTTTCAGGCGTGTCCCCGCAAAAGCCGATCTTCTATGTGACGCAGGAGTTCTACGACCAGTATCTCAAGGGTAACGAAACGCTCTTTCCCGAGCATTATCTCTGGCTGCGGAGTATTTCCCGGCCGCTGGAGCAGGAGGGTTGCAAGGAATGGTCCATCTGGCAGTTCGCCGATAACGGCATGCTCGATGGCATAGAGGGACCGGTTGACCTGAATGTCCTATGCCCCTCGGAAAACGGCTTCTCCCGTCTCTTCGCGCCTGTTGTGGCGAAGAACTGAGATCAGTTCGCCACCTGCGTCTTGGGTTTCAGCGGCAGCAAGCCAAGCACAAGCGAACAGCCGGCGATGATGATCGCCGCCCCGACAAGCTGCATCGCCGTCAGTTGTTCGCCAAGCACCAGTGCGCCAATGAGGACGGCAACGACAGTCACTGCAAACTCGACGCTGATCGTGCGGGTGGCGCCGATGCGGCTGACTAGGCCGAAATAGACGACATAGGTGAGCGAACTCATGACCCCGGCGAGCACAACGATATAGAGGTAATCGATTGCGGCGGGCGAGGCGGGCACCGGTACGAAATAGATCAGCGGCAACGTCAGCAGCCCGCCCCAGAGGAACGAGCCGATGGTGACCTCCCATGCGCCGGTGTTGCGGAGGTAGCGGCTGGCATAATTGCTGCCGAACGCGGCAGAGAAAGTCGAAAACAGCATCCCGACGCAGCCGAGCAGGAAGGAGGCATCGATTGGAACCGCCGGGAAGCCGACCAGCATGACGATGCCGATCGTGCCGAGCAGCAGACCGATGACACGCGGCGGCGTGATCCGTTCGATGCCCCAGAGCTGTCCGATAATCATCGAGAAAAGGGGAATGGCGGCAACGAAGATCGCGGCCATCGCGGTGCCGATCAGCGGCGTGGAATAGGAAAGACCGATGAGCTGTCCCGCAACCGTAGTCGCGCCGACGATCAAAAGCGGCAGCCAGCCGGCGCTGAAATCCAGCTTGCGTCGGGTGAGCTTGGCCGCAATGAGCAGTATGAGGCCAGCAAGAAAGCAGCGGAACGTGACCGCGCCGATCCAGCCGAAGGCATGGACGACCTTCAGCAGCAGCAGAAACGACAAGCCCCAGGCAAACGCGAGGAAGCTGTAGGCTGCGATATCTCTGGGACGCATAGGGCACTCTGAAAAAGGATAATAGCCGCCGGGCAAGCTGTGGCTCAGTCCGGCAGGCGGTAGTCGACGATCCTGTTCTCGCGGACGACAAAAAGCTTGCCGGTTTCCGTCTGATCCGGTCCGCAAAGCGGCAGGAGCTTCGCTGCGACCTCGGAGGGATGCGGCAGGGTTTCCGGATCTTCGCCTGGAACGGCCTGGGCACGCATCGCAGTGCGGGTTGCGCCGGGGTCGATCGAGAGGATGCGCAGCGGCAACCGCTGGGTCTCGGCCGCCCAGGTGCGGGCAAGCGCCTCGACGGCGGCCTTCGATGCCGAATAGGCGCCCCAGAACGGGCGGCACTTATGGGCCGCACCGGAAGACAGGATCAGCGCGCGGCCGGCATCGGACTTGCTGATCAGCGGAGCGACCGACCGGATCAGCCGCCATGTCGCAGTAACGTTGATGTTCATCACCTTTTCGAACACCTTGGCCTCGATGTGATCGACTGGCGAGATGACGCCGAGCACGCCGGCATTGGCGATGAGAATGTCGAGCTTGCCCCAACGTTCATGGATCGAACCACCGAGTGCATCGATTGCGTTCATGTCAGCGAGATCGAAGGGCGCGAGCGTGGCCGATCCGCCGGCCTTCTTGATTGCGTCGTCGAGTTCTTCCAGCCCGCCGACGGTGCGCGCGCAGGCGATGACATGCGCACCGGCTTTTGCCAGTTCGAGCGCGGTAAAGTAGCCGATGCCGCGCGAGGCGCCGGTGACGAGCGCGATACGGCCCTTCAGGTCAACTGTCATGATATGCCTGTCTCTTGTCTCTGGCGTTCAGCCGTTGCTGGCGAGCATCGAGAGCTTGTTGCCCATCGCTTCGCCGTTCTTGTCGAGAAGGCGCGTCGGATAGTCGCCGGTGAAATAATGATCGGTGAACTGCGGCCGGGCCGCATTGCGATCCTCGCCGCCGACGGCGCGGTAGAGGCCGTTGATCGACAGGAAGGCGAGCGAATCGACGCCGATATATTTCGCCATGGCTGCGACGTCCGCATACTGGTTGGCGAGCAGCTTGTCCGCATCCGGCGTGTCGATGCCGTAAAAGTCGGGATAGAAGATCATCGGCGAGGCGACGCGCAGATGCACTTCCTTTGCACCGGCTTCGCGGATCATCTGCACGATCTTGAGCGAGGTCGTGCCGCGCACGATGCTGTCGTCCACCAGCACCACGCGCTTGCCTTCGATCATCGCGCGGTTCGCCGAATGCTTCAGCTTCACGCCGAAGGCGCGGATCTGTTGGGTCGGTTCGATGAAGGTGCGACCCACATAATGGTTGCGGATGATGCCGTATTCGAACGGAATACCGCTCTGCTGGGCGTAGCCGAGTGCCGCCGGTGTGCCGCCATCGGGAACCGGCACGACGACATCCCCCTCGACCGGGGATTCCTTGGCGAGGTTGATGCCCATGTTCTTGCGCGTCGTGTAGACGTTGCGGCCGCCGACGACCGAGTCCGGCCGGGCGAAGTAGACATATTCGAACAGGCAGAGGCGCTCCGGCTGGGTCTTGCTCGGCTTGCGGGCATCGACGGTAATCGAGCCGTCTGGCTGTATCTCGCAGATGATGACTTCGCCGTTTTCGACGTCACGGATGAACTTGGCGCCGATGATGTCCAGCGCACAGGTTTCCGAGCAGAAGATCGGCTTGCCGTCGAGTTCGCCCATGACGAGGGGACGGATGCCGATCGGATCGCGGGCGGCGATGAGTTTGGTGCGCGTCATCGCCAGCATGGAATAGCCGCCTTCCATCTGACGGATGGCGTCGATGAAGCGGTCCGATGTGGAGGAGTGGCGTGAGCGGGCGATCAGGTGAAGCACGACTTCCGTGTCAGAGGTTGACTGACAGATGGCGCCGGTGGCGATGATCTGGCGGCGCAGCGTCAGGCCGTTTGTGAAGTTGCCGTTGTGGGCGATGGCGATGCCGCCTTCTTCCAGCTCGGCGAACAGCGGCTGCACGTTGCGCATGGCGACTTCGCCGGTCGTGGAGTAGCGCGTATGGCCGATGGACATGCTGCCGGGCAGGCGGGCGAGCGTTGCCGGATTGGTGTAGTGGTCGCCGACGAGGCCCATATGACGTTCCTGGTGGAAGCGCTTGCCGTCGAAGGAAACGATACCAGCGGCCTCCTGCCCTCGGTGCTGCAGGGCGTGCAGGCCCAGCGCCGTCAGGGTCGCCGCGTCGGGATGTCCCAAAATGCCGAACACCCCGCACTCTTCATGCAGGGTGTCGTCGTCGAGACCGAATGCGAAATCGGAATGGGTAGACTGGATCATCGAAGCTCGCCTTTGCTCGCACGGGACAGCTGCAATCTGGAATGCGTTACCACGGCGGCACCGGTCTGTCCCGATCCGGCTGCCTCCGTCATGCGAATTCTTGCGCGGCCGATAGCCGCGCCATTATCAGTTGTTGTTAGCGGGGGCCGGAGCGTCTTCGGCGGGTGCCTGTTCGCCCGGAGCCTGCCCTGCCGGCGGCTCGCCCGCAGGTTCTTCCTTGCCGAGGATGCGCGCGCGGATCTGCGGCTCGATATCTTCCGGCAATACTGCTTCAAGTTTCCCAACGAGGCCATCGAGGAACGGCTTCGTCTTGGCATTGTTGACCCAGTCGGGCCGGTGCTTCACATCGACCAGCCAGTTCCAAAAGGCGACCGCGACGACCAGCAACAGAATACCGCGTGCGGCGCCGAAGAGAAAGCCGAGCGTTCGGTCAAGCGCGCCGATACGGCTATCGATGATGAAGTCGGCAATCCGGGTAGTGATGAACGAAATCACGATCAGCGCGATCAGGAAAATTGCGCCCGCAGAACCGGCAATCGCGATACGATCGTCGCTGGTGTAGTTCTTAACGTAGGGCACCAGGATCGGATAGAGATAGTAGGCGGCGGCTACTGCACCCGCCCAGCTCGCGATCGAGAGCACTTCGCGTGAAAAACCGCGCACCATGGCGAGCACGGCTGAAAACAGAACGACGCCGATGACAATACCGTCGAAAATCGTAATGGGCATAAATACCAACTCCAAGAGTTGCAGGCCGAGCCTGCTTCAAGTCACCGTCATCACCGTCTTCGGCACCAAAGGCATGTCTGCCCCATTCAGTCAGTCGCCGTCCTTCTGCTCCTGGCGGGCCTTCAGCCGGGAACCGGCGATCCGCGCCACGAGATCCGGCAGGCTTTCCACCTCTTTCCACTTTCCCGCCCCACCTTTCGGCAGTTCGGACGAGGCCGTGGGCAGAACAGCAGTCGAGAAGCCGAGCTTTTCCGCTTCTTTCAGTCGCTGAGCCGTATGCGCAACCGGCCTGACGGCACCCGACAGGCTGACTTCGCCGAAATAGACGCAATCGGCCGGAAGGGCAAGACCGGCCAGCGAGGAAACCAGCGCAGAGGCGATCGCCATATCCGCAGCAGGCTCTGAGATGCGGTATCCGCCGGCAATATTCAAGTACACGTCATGTTGACCGAGCCGCACGCCGCAATGCGCTTCCAGCACGGCGAGGATCATGGCAAGCCGCGAACTGTCCCAGCCGACGACCGCGCGGCGCGGGGTGCCGAGCGTCGTCGGAGCGACCAGCGCCTGCACCTCGACCAGCACGGGACGCGTGCCTTCCATGCCGGCGAAGACCGCCGCCCCCGGGGCCTTCTCGTTGCGCTCGCCGAGGAAGAGCTCGGACGGATTGGCGACTTCGCGCAGCCCCTTGTCTGACATCTCGAACACGCCGATTTCATCGGTCGGGCCGAAGCGGTTCTTCACCGTACGCAGTATGCGATAATGGTGACCGCGGTCGCCCTCGAAATAGAGAACGGCATCGACCATGTGCTCGACGACGCGCGGGCCGGCGATCTGGCCGTCTTTGGTGACATGGCCGACGAGTACCATGGTTGCGCCCGTCTGCTTGGCGAAGCGGATCATCGCCTGCACGCCCGTGCGGACCTGCGTCACTGTGCCGGGAGCCGATTCGGCCGTGTCGCTCCACAGGGTCTGGATGGAATCGATGATGACGAGATCCGGGCGTTTACCCTCTGATATCGTTGCGAGAATGTCCTCGACATTGGTCTCCGCCGCAAGCAGCACATCCGTCTGCGCCGCGTCAAGGCGCTGCGCACGAAGCCTGACCTGCGCGACCGCTTCTTCACCCGAAACATAGATGACGCGATGGCCCTTGCGCGAGAGCGCGGCGGCCGCCTGCATGAGAAGCGTCGACTTGCCGATGCCGGGATCGCCGCCGATCAGCACGGCCGAACCGCGCACGAAACCGCCGCCGGTGGCGCGGTCGAGTTCGCTCATGCCGGTCGGAATGCGGGGCGCTTCCTCGATCTCACCGGAAAGAGAAGTGAGCGTCACCGGGCGGCCCTTCTTCGGCGCCTTGCCGGGCCCCGAGCCGATGCCGCCCATCGGATCTTCCTCGACGATGGTGTTCCACTCGCCGCAGCCGTCGCACTTGCCGGCCCAGCGGCTATGAACGGTGCCGCAATTCTGGCAGATAAATTGAGTCTTGGCCTTCGCCATCAGGAAGCTTCCCGCGTCTTGCTTGAAGAGAACAAAGAGTGAATATTCGTTATCCAGTTAGGGCAAGCGACGGAAAGATACAAGTCACCCGGTAGTGATCACTCCGTTTCGTTATAATGACGCTCGTAGCGCAGGCCAACGGAGGTCAAAAGTTCGTAACCGATCGTGCCGGCTGCACGCGCCACGTCGTCGAGCGGCATGTTGGGGCCGAAGAGTTCGATATAATCGCCGGCGGCAATTGCATTGGCTGGAACGTCCGTCACGTCGAAGATCGTGAGGTCCATGGTCACGCGTCCGGCAACCGGGACCTTGTGGCCGGCGATGAAGCCGTGGGCTCCGGCAATGCCGGTCTGGCGCAGGCCGACCCCGCTGCCCGAGACCGAGCGCTGGTAGCCGTCCGCATAGCCGGCGGAAGCGATGGCAAGGCGGCTGTCGCGGGCAAGCTTCAGGCTCGCGCCATAGCTCACGCTCTCGCCCGCCTTGGCCTCGCGGATCTGCAGGATACGGGCTTCCGCCTTGATTGTCGGGCGCATGGGATTGGGCACGCCGTTGACCGCCTCGCCGCCATAGATGGCGATGCCGGGACGGGTGAGGTCGAAGTGGTATTCGGGGCCGAGGAAGATTCCAGCAGAAGCTGAAAGGCTTGAATCGATGCCTTCGAAAGCTGCGCTAACCCGCCGGAATGATTCAAGCTGTTGGCGGTTCATCGGAGAGGACGGATCGTCCGCGCAGGCGAGGTGGCTCAGCACAAGCACCGGCGAGAAACTCGCCGGCCGGGATACGTCGTCGGCGAGCGCCAACGCTTCCTCGATGGACAGGCCGAGACGGTTGAAGCCCGTGTCGACATGCAGCGCGCAGGGGTGATCGCCATGCTCCGCCACGGCGGACATCCAGAAGGCGAGCTGTTCTTCCGATGCGAGAACCGGCACGAGATCGTAATCGAAGAAGAAGTGTTCGGCGCCGGGCCAGATGCCGGACAGCACGAAGATCCGGGCTTCCGGAGCATAGGCCCGGAGCGTGGCGCCTTCCGCCGGTACGGCCACGAAGAAATCACGCGCGCCGGCGTGATACAGGGTGCGGCCGACATCCTCGATGCCGAGCCCGTAAGCGTCAGCCTTGACCACGGCGGCGGCGCGCGCCTTGCCGGATCTCTTCGCCATGTCGCGCCAGTTGTTGGCAACGGCAGTAAGGTCGATGGTCAGGCGCGCGGGCGCGGCAAGAAATTCGTCGGAGGCTTCGGAAAGGTCAAAGGCGTCGGTCATTTTTGAAAAATGCATGTCTGTTGAGGGGGTGGCGGGACCCTATCACTTTTATTCAAGACTGGAACGGCCGAAGGCGCTAATATTTGGCGATGCACAATATCTCTCAGGCACAAGCCGTCAACGACATGCCGCTGACGATGGTCGAGGCGACGCGCTTCTGGCGCGACGAGCGATTTGGCGACATGGAATGCCTGACCGCCACCTTCCAGACCCACGAATACGCGCCGCATTCCCACGAGACCTTCTCGATCGGTGCCATCGAGGCCGGTAGCCAGATTGCCCGTATCAGGGGCAGCAGGGAAGAGACCGGCCCCGGCCACCTGTATCTCATCAACCCGGAAGTCGTTCACGATGGCGTGCCGGGACATAGCGGCTATCGCTACCGTATGATCTATCCGGACGAGGCGCTGTTTCGCGAGGTGTTGGAAGACGTGACGGGCAGGGCCTGCCACACTACGCCGGCCTTCTCCCGGGAATTGCCGTTTGACGGGGAACTGGCGCAGGCCTTCAACGAGGCTCACCGGGGGCTGGAGGAAAAATCCGGCGCACTGGAGGCGGAGGAGGGGATGTTCCGAATGCTGGCCACGATCTTCGCCCGCTACGGCGGCCACAGCATTACCATGATCGACACGCGTGAACGGAGCGCGATATCGCGCGCCCGCGATTATCTCATCGAGAATTTCGCTTCCGATATCGGGCTGGAAGAGGTGGCCGAGGTTGCCGGGCTATCGAGGGCGCATCTGATCCGGGCTTTCCGCAAGGAGTTTCACATCACACCTCATGCTTTCCTGACGGATGTCCGCGTCCGTCAGGCGCGCATGCTGCTCAGGCTCGGCCGTCCCATAGCCGAGGTCGCCTTTGATTGCGGCTTTGCCGATCAGGCCCACTTCAGCCGGCATTTCAAATCCCGCATCGGCGTCACTCCCGGCCAGTTCCGTGTGGCCTGACGCGCCGAAAGTGTTTCGGTGAGCGGTCAGGCGGCTTCTGGCTTCTGGCTGTTCTCCTCGATGAAACGGGCGCGATATTCGGTCGGACTGAGGCCGAGCTTTCTCCTGAAATGGTGGCGGAGCGTGTGGGCCGAGCCGAAGCCGACGGCGCATGCGATGTCCTCCGTGCGCGCCGCCCCCTGGCAGAGAAGCTGTCTTGCGGCGGCAACCCGTTCGGCGATGATCCAGTCGCCGGGTGTCGCGCCGGTCGCCTCGGTAAAGCGGCGAAGAAATGTCCGGCTGCTCATGCGGCACTCTTTCGCCATGTCATCGATCGTCCAATCGCGGATGAGCGATGCCCTGATCGTATCGAGCAGGGGAGCGATTTCGCTGCCTTCGCGCCGGGCGACCGGTCGTTCCAGAAACTGCGCCTGCCCACCCGTCCGATGAGCCGGCATGACGAGCCGGCGGGCAACCGAATTTGCCGCGACTGCACCGAAGTCGCGCCTGACGATCTCGATCAGCAGATCGATGCCGGCAGCGCTCCCCGCCGCCGTGAAGATGCCGTCATGGGACCGGTAGAGCGAAGCTTCGTCGACAGTCAATGCGGGATATCGGGTCCGTAGCGCATCCGCATAACGCCAGTGGGTTGTCGCCACGCCATTGTCCAGCAAGCCCGTTGCGGCGAGAACGAAGGCGCCGGAGCAGAGCGACACAAGGCGTGCGCCGCGCGCATGGGAGGCGCGAAGCCGTTCGCACAGCCCGTCCGAAACGGCGCTGTCGATACCCCGCCAGCCCGGCACGACAATGATATCGGCTTCTTCCAGCAGTTCCGGCCCCGCATCCGCCGTTACCACCAATCCGCCATGGGCGCGCATCGGGCCTTCATCCACGGCGCAACTGGAAAAGCGGTACCAGCCCGGTCCCATCTCCGGGCGACTGAGGCCGAAGATTTCGGTTACGATGCCGAACTCGAAGGTGCACAACCCGTCATAGACGAGGGCAACGACGAGAGGGCCGCCGAGGGGAGCGGTTATTTGCGCAGGGTTTGTCATGATCTTTACGCTTATTGTCAATCTCGCCAGTTTGCAACGGCGGGCTTCTGTTCGATGTTTGCCGCATCGAAAGGGAGACCATACCGATGACCACCGCCGTAACCGCCGTAAAACCCGCGCCGAGCGACACCGCCCGAGAGCACTTCGCTGCCGAGTTTTCCTTTGAAACCGATTGCTGGGATGTCCATGACAGCATTGCGAAAGGAGCGGATTTCGTGCTGCTCGACGTTCGCGGTCCGGCACTTTATGCGAAGGGGCATGTTGCCGGTGCGATCAGCCTGCCGCATGGCAAGATCACCGCCCATCGCATGTCGCAATGGCCTGACGATACGATCTTCGTGACCTATTGCGCTGGCCCCCACTGCAACGGTGCCGCCCGTGGCGCATTGCGGCTCGCTGAACTCGGACGTCCCGTGAAGATCATGGCAGGCGGCATAACTGGCTGGCTCGACGAGGGGTTCGAGCTGGCAAGCGCTGCGGAGGCTTGATGCTGTTTCGGTCTCAAAACAGAGAGAGGCGCCTGTTGGCGCCTCTTTACTGAGTGTCGATCTTGCCGGGAAGGGCGGGGGGAGAAGAGGTTGCCGCTCAGCCCCGCCTCAGGGCTCTTCGTACTGGGTGAAGCTCGGTTCGGCGAGGTCGGCAAAGCGGGTGAACTCCGCCTGGAAGGCGAGTTTCACGGTGCCGGTCGGTCCGTGACGCTGCTTGGCGATGATGACGTCCGCCGTGCCTTTGACCTTTTCCATGTTGGCTTCCCACTCGGCATATTTCGGGTCGGCGGGGTCGCGCGGTTCCATGTTCTTCACATAGTACTCTTCGCGGAACACGAAGAGCACCACATCGGCGTCCTGTTCGATCGAGCCGGATTCACGAAGGTCGGAGAGTTGCGGGCGCTTGTCGTCGCGGCTTTCCACCTGACGGGAGAGCTGTGAGAGCGCGATGATCGGAACGTTCAGTTCCTTGCCCAGCGCCTTCAGGCCCGTGGTGATGGCAGTGATTTCCTGAACGCGATTCTCGCCGGATTTGCCGGTGCCGGTCATCAGCTGAACGTAGTCGACCACCAGGCAATCGAGCCCGCGCTGACGCTTCAGGCGGCGCGCACGCGCTGCAAGCTGCGCAATCGAGATACCGCCGGTCTGGTCGATGAAGAGCGGCACCTTCTGCATCGTCTGCGAGAAGCCGACCAGCTTTTCGAACTCATGCTCGGTGATATCGCCTCGGCGGATCTTGGAGGAGGAGACTTCCGTCTGCTCCGACATGATACGGGTGGCGAGCTGTTCGGAGGACATTTCGAGCGAGTAGAAGCCCACGACGCCGCCGTTCTTGGCCTTGAAGTTGCCGTCGGGCATGACTTCGGGCTCATAGGCGGCTGCGATGTTCCAGGCGATGTTGGTCGCGAGCGAGGTCTTACCCATGCCCGGACGTCCGGCGAGAATGATCAAGTCGGAGCGCTGAAGACCACCCATCTTGCCGTCGAGCGACATGATGCCGGTGGAGATGCCCGAGAGGTTTCCGTCGCGTTCGAAGGCGGCACCCGCCATGTCGACGGCGAGAGCCACGGCGTCGTTGAACGACTGGAAGCCGCCGTCGTAGCGGCCGTTCTCGGCGAGCGCGAAGAGCCGCCGTTCCGTATCCTCGATCTGCGCCTGCGGCGGCATGTCGAGCGGCGCATCATAAGCGATGTTGACGACGTCTTCACCGATGGTGATCAGCGAGCGGCGAAGCGCAAGATCGTAGATCGCGCGGCCGTAATCCTCGGCGTTGATGATGGTGACGGCTTCGGACGCGAGGCGAGCGAGATACTGCGCCACGGTCAGGTCGCCGACCTTTTCATCCGATGGCAGGAAGGTCTTGATGGTGACGGGGTTGGCCGTCTTACCCATACGAATGATCTCCGAGGCGACCTCGAAGATCTTGCGGTGCAAGGGCTCGTAAAGATGCTCCGCTTTCAGAAAGTCCGAAACGCGATAATAGGCGTCGTTGTTGACGAGGATGGCGCCGAGCAGCGCCTGCTCGGCCTCGATGTTGTTGGGAGCTTCCCGATAGAGCGGCTCGGCCGGCTTTATGGGAGCAATCTTGCGCGCAGTGTCGTTCATTGCGGGCTACCGTCTTTTCTCTTCGAAACGTCGATCAACAAAAAAACCGGTTTGTCGAGTGCTCGTCCAAGAGTCAACGACATCACGGCAACACGCGGGCGCAAAGCGCCGAACGGGCGCTGTCGGGGAGGTTGTCCCTCTTATCCACAGGCGACAGGAATTCGGCTCGCGAATGACCGATTCCGCTTGCGTCGCCCGGGACGCGAATCAGCACGACATGGAGGCAAATATAACGCGCAAAGAGATCTGCCATGCAGAAATTTCACGGCTCCACTCTTGAGAAATGTCAGGTTTAAAGTTATGTAGTATGACAATAATTAGGGTGCTAATGATATTATGAACGATCAATTAAACCGCTCCGGGATCCAGCGCCTGCTGATCCATGAAATGGCAGCCTTCAGCCGCAAGCTGAGGGTGCAGTTCGATATTGCCGTCCGGCAAAAAGGGCTGACCCTTCCTCGGGCTAGGGTGCTGTTTGCGCTTTCCGTGTGCCAGGGCATGACTCAGAGCGAGCTTGCCGCCGAACTCGATATCGAGACGCCAACCCTTGTCCGCCTCCTCGATTCCATGGCGGAGAGCGGCCTTGTCGAGCGTCGCGCGATGGAAGGGGACCGCCGGGTCAAGCAGATATACATGACGCCGGACGGCGAGCGGCTGGCCGACGAAATGAACCTCTTTGCCGACGAGTTCCGTTCCGAGCTGACCGTCGGCCTGAACGATGATGAACTCAAGGTGGCGCAAACCGTGGTGCATCACCTCTTCGCCCGGTTGCTGGCAATGGGCGCCAGCGCAGGAGGCGAAAGTGAGTAGCGTCGCAAGCCTTTCCGACGAGCCAGCGTCTGCTTCTGCCATGCGCGCTGTCACTATGGATGCGCCGCAGGCGGCAGATGCCGCCAGAACGACCGCGCCTGTCACTGCGCAGCCTCCAGCCGAAGCGCCGGCACCCACGCCGTTTTTCGTCATGTCGAAGACGCGAGCCTTGGCCTACGTCCTTTCCTCCACGCTGCTCGCCCTGCTGCAGGGCCTGAACATGAACTTCGCTTCGGTGAACCTCTACCAGTTGCAGGGCTCGCTTCATGTCACCGTCAACGAAGCCATATGGCTGACAGCGGCATACATGGCGCCTTATGCCAGCATGTCGCTGGCGCTGGTTCGTATTCGCAATCACTTCGGCCTGCGCCGCTTCGCCGAGATCAGCATCGCCGTCTTCGTGTTGGCTTCTTTGCTGAACCTCGCGGTAAATGACCTGAATTCGGGCATCGTCGTACGCTTCATCAGCGGCATGGCGGCTGCGCCTCTGTCCTCGCTCGCATTCTTTTATATGCTGGAGCCGTTTCCGAGGGAGAGGAAGTTTGCCTATGGCCTGCCGCTTGCGCTGGCCAACACCTCGATCTCCGCGCCGCTGGCGCAGCTCGTTTCTCCACATCTCATCAACTTCGGCGGCTGGCAGGGGCTCTATACCTTCGAACTCGCCATGGCACTTATGGCCTTTCCGATCATCTACCTGCTGCCGCTGACACCGCTTCCCCACGCGAAGGTCATCGAGAAGCTCGATTTCTTGAGCTATCCGCTGCTGGGAATTGGATTCGGGTGTATTGCAGTAACGCTCGCCGTCGGCCGTCTCTACTGGTGGTTCGAGGCGCCGTGGATCGGCATTCTGCTAGCCGTTGCCTGCGCTGCGCTGACTGCGCACGTGCTGATCGAGCTCCAGCGCGAAAAACCGCTGGTCGATGTGCGCTGGCTTCTGACCCGCGACAACATCCACCTCGGTCTCGTGCTGCTGGTCTTCCGCGTCATTGCTTCTGAACAGAGCAGCGTTGCCGTCAATTTCTTCACCAATCTCGGTCTGACCAACGATCTGATGCCGCGCCTATACGTCATCATGATCGTATCGGGGCTTACGGGCGCCTGGAGCTGCTGTTTCTTCCTCAAGAAGAACTGGATTGCCGGTTCGCACGTCTTCGCTCTCGTGCTGATGGCCTTGGGCGCCTTCATGGATTCCCATGCGACGAGCCTGACACGTCCGGAGCAGATGTATCTAAGCCAGGCCCTGGTTGCTGCCGGTGCGGCAATGTTCCTGCCGACGGCCATGGCCAAGGGGTTCGGTACGGCTCTGGTCAAGGGGCCGCAATACGTTCTGACCTTCCTCGTGATCTTCCTTTTCACGCAGTCGATCGGCGGCCTCATCGGCTCGGCGGTGTTCGGCACCTTCATGCAGATCCGCCAGCGCGTTCACCTGCAGGCGCTTCTGGAAAACTTCGTGCTCACCGACCCTATAGTCGCCGCGCGGGTGCAGACCTATGCGACGGCCTACGGACGAGTGGTCACCGACAAGCTTGCCGCCCATTCCCAGGGGATCTCCGCGGTCTACCAGACGATAAGCCGTGAATCCTACGTTCTCGCATACAACGATACCTTCTTCCTGATCTCTGTGGTTGCTGTCGCGGCACTCATCGCGCTGATCGGCCATCTCTCCTTCAATCTTGCCAAGAAACACATCACGGACGCCGTACGCCGGCCAGCCGTTGCCCAATGAGCCAGTCATGACAAACATCCTGCGTTCCCCCCTTGCAGTCGCTGCTCTCTTCGTCGGTGCGTCCGGCGTCGCCCTCTCGCTTTATTCGTGGCATCTTCCGCCCTTCAGGACCTTGGTCGAAACCACCGACAATGCCTATGTCCGCGGTTACGTGACAGTGCTCGCGCCGCAGCTCAGTGGCGATGTCGCCGAGGTTGCCGTCCAGGACTTCCAGGAAGTGAAGACGGGCGACCTGCTGGTCAGGATCGATGACCGGATCTACACACAGAAGCTCGAGCAGGCGAAGGCGAGCCTTGCCATGCAGAAGGCAACGCTTGCCAACTCCTATCAGGACGAGATGTCGGCCCGCGCCTCGGTCGGTTCGGCGGAGGCGGAGCTTAAGAGCACGCAGGCCGCACTTGCCAACGCCGAGGCCAATTGGGACCGCAGTCAGCGGCTTGTCGGCAAGGGCGTGGTGGCCGAAAGCGCAAGGGATAGCGACCGCTATGCGCTGGCGCAGGCCAGGGCCGGCGTGGCCAAGGCTGAGGCCGCAATCGAGGTCGCCCGCCAGAAGGTCGCGACCATTCTTGGTACACGCGATTCGCTGGAAGCCTCCGTAGCGAACGCCGAAGCGACAGTGAAGCTTGCCGAGATCGATCTCGCCAACACCCGCATTGTTGCTCCGCGCGACGGCAGGGTCGGTGAAGTCGGTGTCCGGCTTGGCCAGTATGTGACTGCCGGAACCCAGTTGACCACGCTCGTGCCGAATGATGTATGGGTCGTCGCTAATTTCAAGGAGACCCAGATCAATGGTCTGAAGCCCGGTCAGCCCGTGGTTTTTGCAGTCGATGCGCTCGGCGGCACCGTTCTGCATGGGCATATCGAGCGCTTCTCGCCGGCAACCGGTTCAGAGTTCAGCGTCATCAAGACCGACAATGCGACGGGCAACTTCACCAAGATCGCCCAGCGCGTTGCAACCCGTATCAAGGTCGATCCTGGTCAGGAGGAGAGGGCGCATCTTTCGCCGGGCATGTCGGTGGTCGTAAAGGTCGACAAGTCGTTTTCCCCTGATGACACCATGACCGGCAGCCTCTGAGCCTTTCCTTCCCTGCCGCTCAAAAGAAAACGCCCGGTCCGTGAGGACCGGGCGTTTCGCAATGCCCTGAAGGGCGAATTGCTTATTCTTCGTCGCCGTCGCGATCTGCATCCGGATCGAAGAAGTCTTCCGGACGGAGCGCATCTTCGTCAACGCCGTAGATGGCGTCGGCGGAGGTGAGGCTTTCGCCCTTGGACTGGCGTTCAGCTTCTTCGGCAGAACGTGCAACGTTGATTTCAACGGCGATTTCGACTTCGGCATGCAGGTGCATGGTTACCTTGTGCAGGCCGATGGTCTTGATCGGGTGGTTGAGCTCGACCTGGTTGCGGCCGATGTTGAAGCCTTCGGCAGCCAGGGCATCGACGATGTCGCGGGCAGCAACCGAGCCATAGAGCTGACCGGTTTCGCCAGCGGCGCGAACCATGATGAAGGACTTGCCGTCGAGAACTTCGGCAACCTTCTGGGCTTCCGATTTGCGCTCGAGATTACGAGCTTCGAGCGTTGCGCGCTCAGCTTCGAAACGGGTCTTGTTGGCTGCATTGGCGCGAAGTGCCTTGCCGAGCGGCAGCAGGTAGTTACGTGCAAAGCCGTCGCGGACCTTTACGGTTTCACCCATCTGGCCGAGCTTGGCGATGCGTTCGAGAAGAATGACTTCCATTGCATTGTTCCTTTCAGTTTGAGTTTACGAATTGGAATTGTCGGAGCCTGTGCCTGAGGCGGTCGGCGTAAGTGCTACGGTCCGCCGCGTATCGACAAGACCGAAAACGAGGACGATGAAGGCCGGAAGGACCATCAGCGTCGAAAGATAGGCTAGGATCAGTGCCGGTACGCGCCAGTCCTTGCCACGGGTACGAAGATGCAGCGATGCAAACCCGCTGAGCAGAAAACCCGCACCGAAGGCGCCGCATACCGTCGCACCGATCAGGGCAGGGGTGCCACCCGCAAAGCAGGCGAGGATACCGGCGAGAAAGACAAACAGCGCGTTGCGGTTCATCCGGAGTGCCGACGGAATGTCTTCGCGCGGACGAAGCGCCCGGCTGGAAGCGGAGGCGATACGGGTCGCGATATAGTGGGCGGCGAACAGCATCATCACCCAGGTGCCGCCCTGAACGACAGGGATCGTAAGCACGAAGAACCGTTTGGATTGTTCCAGGGCTGCGGGATCCATCGCCATGGCCGGATTTTGCTCGTTCATGGAAGACGCGACCATATCGACGAACTGATCGGTGAGCTCCGGGCCGTAACCGATCATGATGCCGAGAAAGATCACAGCCAGAGAAACGAGGCCGCATAAATGCAGCAGGATATCCGAGAGCGGATACCACGCCGTCAGGTTTGCCGGACCACCGATTTCGGAAGCCGGACGGGCGAGGTTTGAAAGATGGGCGAGCCAACCGGCTGGCAGCAGCGTCAGCACTGCCATGAACAATGCGAACATCGGTGATACGGCGACGGCGCCGACGAAGGCTGCCACTGCGATCGCGACGATGGCTGCAATATTGCCCCAGCCCAGCCCGACAATCAGGATAGGCAGTGCTGATGCGGCATAGAGAACGGCGGAAAGGGACGGCTGCGCATTCGCGCCCAGTAGCAGCAGGGCGGCGGTCATACCGGCAATGATGCCGGTCAGCAGCAATTGTCCATTCACCTGTTTCACGTTCGCTGTCCTGCTACATCAAGCAGTTAGGGGAAAAACCGGACTCAGATCCTGAGTTCCGTGCCCCAACATGGGATTTAACCTGAAGACGTTTCAGACTTCGCTTGAAGTCCGATGTCTTCGGCATGGGTTCCGATCCGCGCCCAACGCGGAAGGGAGAAACTACCCTCCGGTGCGGGACCGGAGGGTAGCAAATCGTATTAGGCTACGACGTACGGCAGCAGGCCGAGGAAGCGGGCGCGCTTGATCGCCTGAGCGAGTTCGCGCTGCTTCTTCTGGGAAACAGCCGTGATACGGGACGGAACGATCTTGCCGCGCTCGGAAATGTAGCGCTGCAGCAGACGAACGTCCTTGTAGTCGATCTTCGGAGCGTTTGCGCCGGAGAAGGGGCACGTCTTGCGACGGCGGTGGAACGGGCGGCGTGCCGGGGAGGAAGAAGCGTCAGCCATTGTCATATCTCCTTATGCACGGTCTTCGCGCGGACGGCGCGGGCCACGGTCGCCGAAGCCACCTTCGCGGCGCGGGCCACGATCGTCGCCTTCGCGGCGCGGACGGTCGTCACGGTCGCGCTTCTGCATCATTGCCGACGGGCCTTCTTCATGGGCTTCGACAGCGATGGTCATGTAACGAAGTACGTCTTCGTTGATGCGCATCTGACGCTCCATCTCGTGGATAGCCGGTGCCGGAGCATCGATGTCCATGAGGGCGTAGTGAGCCTTGCGGTTCTTCTTGATGCGGTACGTCAGGGACTTGAGGCCCCAGTTTTCGATGCGCCCGACCTTGCCGCCGTTAGCTTCGATGACACCCTTGTACTGTTCTACGAGGGCGTCAACCTGCTGAGCGGACATATCCTGCCGGGCAAGGAATACATGTTCGTAAAGAGCCATGGTAAGCTTGCCTTTCTTGCGGTTGTCATCACCCGGGATCCGGCGCTAAGCCTCAACGACTGCTCCTGATTGGGTATCCCCAAGGCAAGAAAAGCGTTTGATCGAGACGGTCGAGAGCGGAGACACGGGAGGCCGGAACCCCTTGGATTCCTGCGGCGATCTTGCGAAAGCCTACCCTCCGTTCAGCCACCAGCCATGAGACCGGGTGTTGTGAACAGCGCGCTTATACGCATTTTTGCCGGGAAGGCAAGGCCATCAGCGTATTTTGATGGCGACGATGTCTGGTTTGTTTCAGCCGACCTTCAAGACATAGTTACTGTTGTCGAGCGTCCAGCTGAAGTTCGAGGCGTCGCCATTTGTCAGCGTCAGGCTGATCTGGTCGTCCGAGCCGGCAACCTTCGCGGTCAGCGTATTGCCGCTGACGGAGATTGCGACGTCCTTGTCCATCAGGCCGGAAAACCGGATCGACAGGGCGCCGTTGCTGGTGATTGTGTCGGAGCCGTCGCCCTTGGCAAAGCCGTATTCGGCAACCGCATTACGGCCGGTCTGGGTGATCGTCACCGTATCGTCGCCAGCGCCGCCGGAAGCGTAGATGCGGTTGCCCTCGAGCGTCATGGTGTCGTTGCCGGCCCCGCCGGTCACGCCGCGAATGGTGTCGGCCGCCACCTTTATAATGTCGTCGCCACTGCCGCCATCGACGTCGAGCACAAGCTTGCCTGAGATGTTGATGGTGTCGTCGCCGTCGTCGCCATGGATTCCATTGGCGACATCCGTGGAGATATTGAAGGTGTCATTTCCGGCGCCGCCGGAAATGTTCGCAACCCGGTCGGATCTCGCGGTGATGACATCGTCGCCAGCGCCCATGTCGATTCCGTAGACGCTGCGGGTATCCATCGTCAGCGTGTCCGCATCTGAAGTCCCGGTTGCCCCGGTGATATGGCCGAAGCTTTCGCTGACGGTGGTGCTGGTTTCAGCCCCACCGGTATCCTTGCCAAGCGAGACGATCTCGATAATCCGCGCCATGGCGCGTTCGGCCACTTCGTTTCGGACATAGCCGCCGTCGCCGTCGTTCTGCCAATCGCGTGAGGACGAGTTCTTGCCAGGCGTCAGCGGCGTGTTCGCGGTGAACAACTGCGTGACATACTGGCTGACATTCAAATTACGATAGAAGGCGTTGATGGCGCTCACGTCCGGACCTTGTGTTCACATGGCCTTCTCCGCTGACCGCAAAGTAAGGCATGTCGTGTTCGCCATCATGTCGAACGATGCTTTAAACTAAACTTAATCGCAAGTATCACGCCCGGCCAGTCGATCCGTGGGAGGCGGTAAGCGAAAGGTAAATACTCCAATATCATTGCGACGGGAGCGGCCCGTCGGGACCGCTTCCGTGTGGCGTTTCTTTGCTCTGTTCAGGTTGCAGCGACAGTGTCAGATCGGCGCCGGATACTGGCGGTGGACCTTGGCAATTTCCTTGAGGATCTCGTCGGAGAGCGTGACGTCGGCTGCGCCGATATCGGCCTTCAACTGCTCCATGCTCGTCGCGCCGATGATGACTGAGGCCATGAACGGGCGGGTGAGGCAGAAGGCGAGCGCCATCTGTGCCGGATCGAGGCCGTGCTTCTGGGCGATGTCGACGTAAGCGCGAACGGCTGGTTCTTGCAACGGCTGCAGCCGCCCACCGAGGTCGCCATTGATCGCGCCGCGGGATCCGGCCGGCTTCTGGCCGCCGAGATATTTGCCGGTGAGGAGCCCTGCGGCGAGCGGCGAATAGGCGAGCAGGCCTACATCTTCATGGCGGGAGAGCTCAGCCATGTCGAGATCGAAGTGACGATAGAGGAGATTGTATTCGTTTTGCACGGTTGCGACACGCGGCAGGCCTCTTTCGGCCGCAAGTGACAGGTATTTCTGGGTGCCCCAGGTCGTCTCGTTCGAGAGTCCGACAGCGCGGATCTTGCCGGCCTTGACGCAGTCATCCAGCGCTTCCAGCTTCTCGAGCATGTCGGCGATCGTATGTTCGCGATCCTGATTGAAGGGGTTGTAGTTCCATGCCTGACGGAAATGAAAGTGCCCGCGATTGGGCCAATGGATCTGGTAGAGGTCGATGTAATCGGTCTTGAGGCGCTTGAGGCTGGCGTCGACGGCTTCGCGGATCGTGATGCCGTTGATCGGCCGTCCTTCGCGGATCCAGGGGCGACCGGCTCCGGCGATCTTGGTGGCAAGGATTACGTCCTTGCGCTTGCCGCTCTTTTCGATCCAGTCGCCGATATAGGTTTCGGTTAGCGTATATGTCTCGGGAGACAATGGGGTGGTGGGGTAAAGTTCGGCGGTGTCGAAGAAATTGACGCCGTGGTCGAGCGCGTAGTCCATCTGCGCGAAGGCTTCGGCTTCGCTGTTCTGCGAGCCCCAGGTCATCGTGCCCAGGCAGATTTCGGAAACGGAAATGCCGGTGCGGCCCAGTTGATTGTACTTCATGAAAATGATCTCGGACGATAGGAGGCGGGAGGAGGGGTGAGGATTGCCCTGGGCAAATCTAGGGCCGTTTTGCTGCAGTGCAAGCCCAAAGCGGGCGCTAATGAAGTCTGTGACGTATGCGGCGTTGACGGCTCACGCACTTGACTCATGCGGCAAGAACGTCAATTGGAAAAGAAAAATGAAGGGTAAATACCCGATCCGAGGAAGGATAATCCAATGACTTTGGCATTTACGTTTCCGGGCCAGGGCAGCCAGGCCGTCGGTATGGGCAAGGAACTTGCCGATGCTTTTCCGGAGGCGAAGGCCGTATTCGATGAAGTCGATGAGGCGCTCGGCGAGAAGCTGTCCGCGACCATGTTCGACGGACCGGAGGACAAGCTGACGCTGACGGCCAACGCGCAGCCGGCGCTGATGGCCGTTTCCATGGCGGTCATTCGTGTTCTGGAAGCCCGCGGCCTCGACCTCAAGGCGAAGGTCTCCTACGTCGCCGGCCATTCGCTTGGCGAATATTCTGCCCTCTGTGCCGCTGGCACCTTCTCGCTGGCCGATACTGCCCGGCTTCTCCGTATTCGCGGCAATGCCATGCAGGCGGCGGTTCCGGTCGGCGAAGGCGCCATGGCTGCGATCATCGGTCTTGAGCACGGCGATGTTGAAGCCGTCTGCAAGGACGCGTCCGCGCTTGGCTCCTGCCAGATCGCTAACGACAATGGCGGCGGCCAGCTCGTCATTTCCGGTGCAAAGGCTGCCGTTGAGAAGGCGGCGGCGCTTGCCAGCGAAAAGGGTGCCAAGCGCGCCATCATGCTGCCGGTTTCCGCACCCTTCCATTCGGCTCTCATGGCGCCTGCCGCCGAGGCCATGCGCGAGGCGCTTGCCGGCGTTGAAAAGAAGAATCCCGTCGTGCCGCTGATCGCCAACGTGCGCGCCGCTCCCGTAACCGATGCCAATGAGATCGCCACTCTGCTCGTCGAGCAGGTCACCGGCCAGGTCCGTTGGCGCGAGACGGTCGAGTGGTTCGGCCGGAACGGTATCACGACGCTTTATGAACTGGGTTCGGGCAAGGTCCTGACGGGACTTGCCCGCCGCATCGACAAGAATGTCACGGGCGTGGCCGTCAATACGCCGGCTGATATTGATGCCGCGATTGCGGCTCTCCTCGGCTGACATCCGGAACCATCAGAACAAGGAACTCGCATCATGTTTGACCTGACCGGCCGCAAGGCACTCGTCACCGGTGCAACCGGCGGCATCGGCGAAGAGATCGCTCGTATGCTGCATGCGCGCGGCGCGACCGTTGGCCTGCACGGCACCCGCGTCGAGAAGCTGGAGGCACTGGCTTCCGAACTCGGCGAACGCGTCAAGATCTTCCCGGCCAATCTTTCCGATCGCGACGAGGTCAAGGCTCTTGGCGAAAAGGCCGAGGCTGAGCTCGAAGGCGTCGACATCCTCGTCAACAATGCCGGCATCACCAAGGACGGCCTGTTCGTCCGCATGAGCGATGCCGATTGGGACAGCGTGCTTGAGGTCAACCTCACTGCCGTCTTCCGCCTGACGCGCGAACTGACCCATCCGATGATGCGTCGCCGTTATGGCCGCATCATCAACATCACCTCGATCGTCGGCGTGACCGGCAATCCGGGGCAGGCCAATTACTGTGCCTCCAAGGCCGGCATGATCGGGTTCACCAAGTCGCTCGCCCAGGAAATCGCCACCCGCAACGTGACAGTCAACTGTGTTGCTCCGGGCTTTATCGAGAGCGCCATGACCGGCAAGCTGAACGACAAGCAGAAGGATGCGATCATGGGGGCGATCCCGATGAAGCGCATGGGAACGGGTGCGGAAGTCGCTTCTGCCGTTCTCTATCTGGCGTCGTCGGAAGCTGCCTACATGACTGGGCAGACTTTGCACGTCAACGGCGGTATGGCGATGATCTGATGTTGCATCGCCTCGCGAAGCGGCGACATGCAATTGTATGTTGACCAATTGGCGACGGCGATTTTCAGGCTTTGCGCGGAACTTAAACCGTGTTAAGCGGGCCATGACTGTGAACAGTCGCCCGGTTTTAAAGGGAAACTGTCACGCTTTTGATTGCGTGGCTGGGTCGAAGGAAACGGGGCTGAACAAATTTGTCGACAGGCTAGAAAGACGCCGTCGACGAAATACAGGGTAGGGACGCCATTACGGCCGCCCTTGAGATAAAGAAGGTCGAGGAAACCGACATGAGCGATATCGCAGAACGCGTTAAGAAAATTGTTGTTGATCATCTCGGCGTAGACGCTGAAAAGGTTGTTGAAGGCGCGAGCTTCATTGACGATCTGGGCGCGGACTCGCTCGATACCGTTGAACTGGTCATGGCCTTCGAAGAAGAATTCGGCGTCGAGATCCCCGACGATGCCGCTGACTCGATCCTGACCGTCGGTGACGCGGTCAAGTTCATCGAGAAGGCTCAGTCCTGATCGATTATCATCATTGCGGGAAGGCTCTTCGGAGTGCTTGTCCCGCTGAGGCCCGCGGAAAGCGGGCCTTACTGTATTCTAATGGCATCGGCTGCAAGAGTGGGGCGGGCTACGGACGATGAGACGTGTCGTTATCACCGGTACCGGCATGGTATCTCCTCTGGGATGTGGAACTGAACTGACCTGGTCGCGTCTTCTGGATGGCCAGAGCGGTGCGCGCCGCGTTACTGAATTCGAAGTCGAAGATCTGCCGGCGAAGATCGCCTGCCGTATTCCGACCGGCGAAGGTGAAGGCACATTCAATCCTGACGATTGGATGGAAGCCAAGGAGCAGCGCAAGGTCGACCACTTCATCATTTACGCGATCGCAGCTGCCGATATGGCGCTGGAGGATGCCGGCTGGCATCCGAAGACGGATGACGAGCAGTGCGCCACAGGCGTTCTGATCGGTTCGGGCATCGGCGGTCTCGAGGGCATCGTCGAGGCAGGATTTATTCTGCGCGACAAGGGCCCGCGCCGTCTTTCGCCCTTTTTCATTCCGGGTCGCCTGATCAATCTCGCCTCTGGCCAGGTCTCGATCCGCCACAAGCTGCGCGGACCCAATCATTCTGTCGTGACCGCCTGCTCGACCGGTGCACACGCCATCGGCGACGCCGCTCGCCTGATCGCGCTCGGTGATGCCGATGTGATGGTGGCCGGCGGTACTGAATCTCCGATCAGCCGCATCTCGCTGGCCGGTTTTGCCGCCTGCAAGGCACTGTCCACCCAGCATAACGACGACCCGACGCGCGCTTCCCGTCCCTACGACAAGGATCGTGATGGTTTCGTCATGGGTGAGGGGGCGGGTATCGTCGTCCTGGAAGAACTCGAACACGCCAAGGCTCGCGGCGCGAAGATCTATGCCGAAGTCGTTGGCTACGGTTTGTCGGGCGATGCCTTCCACATCACGGCTCCGTCCGAAGATGGCGACGGCGCGTTCCGTTGCATGACCATGGCGCTGAAGCGCGCTGGCCTGCAGGCATCCGACATCGACTACATCAATGCCCATGGTACTTCGACCATGGCGGATACGATCGAGCTTGGTGCGGTCGAGCGTCTGGTCGGCGATTCGGCTTCCCGGATCTCGATGTCCTCCACCAAGTCGGCAATCGGTCACCTTCTCGGTGCCGCCGGTGCGGTCGAGGCGATTTTCGCCACGCTGGCGATCCGCGACAACGTCGCCCCGCCGACACTCAATCTCGACAATCCCTCCGTTGAGACGGCGATTGACCTCGTGCCCCATAAGGCCCGCAAGCGGGATATTAACGTCGCCCTGTCCAATTCCTTTGGCTTCGGTGGCACCAATGCGTCGCTGGTCCTTCGCCGCTACGAAGGCTGAGTGATCCCCGGATCGCCAGTCGCGATGCAAAAGAGTTCTCCGTCCCGTCGCCGGGACGGACGACTTACCTGTATTTTGCCGCATTGCTTGGCCAGATAGCAGCGATACCGAACTGAAGAGGATTGCCGGTGAGCGACAATAGCCAGAACAGCGGTGTTTCCTTCGGCCGTGGCTCGGAGGGCCAGCCGAAAGGGCCGATCATCCCGAAGTCGCCAAACGAGGCTCTTCGACCGGAGCGGGTGCCCGCACCGCCGCGCCGTTCCCGCAAGGCCCGCAGCCAACTCGTTATCTTCCTGAATTTCATTATGACCTTGGCGGTAGCGATGTGCATCGCAGCCGTCGCCTGCTTCTACTATGTAATGTCCGCCTATCAGGAGCGCGGCCCTCTGACAGTGAACACGAATTTCGTTGTTCGCAACGGTGCCGGCCCATCGGAAATCGGCAATAACCTCGAACGCAATGGTATCGTCAGCGATGGCCGTATCTTCCGCTACGTTTCCGATATCTATCTGGGAGAAGGTGAAACGCTGAAGGCCGGTGAATACGAGATCAAGGCGGGTGCCTCGATGAAGGAGATCATGGAACTCCTGAAGTCGGGCAAGTCCATCCTCTATTCGGTCTCCATGCCGGAAGGACTGACCGTTCAGCAGATGTTCCACAGGCTCGCGGAGGATACCATCCTCGAAGGCGATCTCCCATCGGACCTGCCTGACGAAGGCACCTTGCGACCGGACACTTACAAATATTCCCGCGGCACCAAGCGTACCGAAATAGTCAGCCAGATGTTGGCGGCCCAGGAAAAGTTGGTGGACCAGATCTGGGAGCGCCGCGATCCGGACCTGCCGATCAAGACCAAGGAAGAATTCGTCATTCTGGCGTCCATCGTCGAGAAGGAAACCGGCAAGGATGACGAGCGTGCCCACGTCGCTTCCGTCTTCATCAATCGCCTGAGCAAGGGCATGCGCCTGCAGTCCGATCCGACCATTGTCTATGGTCTGTTCGGCGGCGAAGGAAAGCCTTCCGACCGGCCGATCTACCAGTCGGACCTGCAGAAGGAAACACCCTACAATACCTATGTGATCAAGGGCCTTCCCCCGGGACCGATCGCTAACCCCGGTAAGGCTGCGCTGGAAGCTGTCGCTCATCCGTGGAAGACATCCGACCTTTACTTCGTGGCGGACGGAACCGGCGGCCATGTCTTTGCACCGACGCTTGACGAACACAACGCCAATGTACGGCGCTGGCGCAAGCTGGAGGCTGAGAAGGGTTCGGACCCGAACATCGCGGTCGACGGACAGCCTGAGGGCGATCCGGAAGCCGCGGCGCCCAAGAAGAAAAAGAACTGACAGCACAGCCGGGAGTAACTGCTATGGCGCTGCAATCCATGACCGGCTTTGCCCGCGCCGAAGGCACGAGCGGACGATACCGCTGGGCCTGGGAGCTGCGCTCGGTTAACGGCAAGGGTCTCGACATCCGCATGCGTCTCCCGCAGGGGATGGAAAGCTTCGAACCGGAAGTTCGCCGATTGCTTGGTCAGCACCTGACCCGCGGTAATATACAGGTTGGTCTGAACGTATCCGTCAGCGAAAACCGGGTCGAAGCCGTGTTGAACCGCGACGCTCTCGACGCGGTTCTGCGCCTGCGCGACGAACTTGGTACAGCTCTCGTCGATCCCGCACCGCTGCGCCTCGATGCGCTTATGGCAATCCGCGGGCTGGTCGATTTCCGCGAAACACAGGATGACGAAGCGGCACTCGCTGCCCGCGACGCTGATATTCTCGCGGGCCTGGAACAGGCGGCCCGTGCCCTTTGCGATATGCGCAAGACGGAAGGCGATGCTCTCTGTCGCCTGCTGTCCGACCATGTGTCAAGCATCCAGGACCTCGTGCAGAAGGTCGAGGCCGATCCGTCCCGCCAGCCGGAAGAAATCGCCCGCAAGCTGGAGGCCCAGCTCGCAGCACTTCTCGACTCTTCTCCCTCGCTCGACCGCGACCGGCTCCATGCCGAGGCAGCGCTTCTCGCAACCAAGGCGGATCTTCGCGAAGAAATTGACCGGCTGAAGGCCCATGTCACGGCGGCGCGCGATCTGCTTTCAATGGGCGGACCGATCGGCCGAAAGCTCGATTTTCTGGCGCAGGAATTCAACCGCGAATCGAATACCATCTGTTCCAAGTCGAATGCCGTGGCGGTGACCACCGCCGGCATCGAATTGAAGGTTGTCATCGACCAGTTCCGCGAACAGGTCCAGAATTTGGAGTAGTAAATGAGTCCGGTAACACCGTCCTCGTCTGTGAAGATCGCCCGGCGCGGGTTGATGCTGGTACTGTCTTCACCGTCCGGTGCTGGAAAGTCGACGATTGCGCGAAACCTACTGGAGGACGATCCGACCCTCGGTATTTCCGTGAGCGTTACCACACGAGCCAAGCGGCCGAGTGAGATTGCCGGCAAGCATTATCATTTCATCAGCATTCCGCAGTTCGAGCGCATGCGCGAATCCGACCAGTTGCTGGAATGGGCCGAGGTTCACGGCAACTTCTATGGCACCCCGCGCGAGCCGGTCGAGCAGGCGATGTCTGAAGGCAAGGATATGCTGTTCGACATCGACTGGCAGGGCGCGCGCCAGCTTCAGGAGAAGATGAAGGCCGACGTGGTCTCGATCTTCGTGCTGCCGCCAAGCATGACCGAACTGCAGTCCCGCCTGCACCGCAGGGCCGAGGACACGGAAGAGGTCATCCGCACCCGCCTTCATAACTCTCGCTCCGAGATTGAGCATTGGCGTGAATATGACTATGTGATCGTCAATGACGATCTGGATAACGCGTTTCGCGCGGTCAGCAATATTGTCGGCGCCGAACGCATCCGTCGCGACCGCCGCTACGGCCTCTTCGATTTCGTGGAGCAGTTGCTGACCGAAGAGCCAAAGCTCTGACCGCAAGCCACACATCCCTGTCCTCCGGGGATTTAAGGCCCCGACGTTTGAGCTTCTTTTTGCTTTTTCGCAGGCTTGGTAAAATGCCGAGCCCCTTTGCGCGGCATTATTCAGATCTGGTTTGCCAGACTGACGAATTCCTCGACGCTCAGCGTTTCGGCACGCCGCGCCGGGTCTATCCCGGCCTTGGCCAACAGCGCTTCTCCACCGAGGGATTTCACGCTCTGACGTAGCATCTTGCGGCGCTGGCCGAAGGCCGCATGTGTCACCTTCTCAAGCTTATCCGGATCGCAAGGCAGGGGGGCTTCACGCGGCACAAGATGCACGACGCTGGAGGTAACCTTCGGCGGAGGGGTGAAAGCCTGCGGCGGTATGTCGAACGCCATATGCGCCTCTGTACGCCAGCCGCAGAGGACACCAAGCCGGCCATAATGATTGTCATCCTCGCGAGCGACGATGCGCTGGCCGACTTCCTTCTGGAACAGCAATGTAAGTGATTGCCAGAAGGGCGGCCATGACCTTGGCAGCAGCCAGTTGACGAGCAATTGCGTGCCGACATTGTAGGGCAGGTTGGCGATGATCTTGATCGGGCCTTCGGGCGCAAGCGCTTCGAAATCGGTCTTCAGCGCGTCGCCCTCGATCACCTCAAGCCGGCCGGGGTAATGTTCCGACACTTCGGCGAGCGCCGGCAGGCAGCGCGCATCCCGTTCGACGGCAATCACTTTCTTAGCCCCGAGCGCGAGGATGGCGCGCGTGAGACCACCCGGACCGGGGCCGACCTCAAACACTGTCACATCCTCCAGTGAACCGGCGGTGCGGGCGATCTTCTGGGTCAGGTTGAGATCGAGCAGGAAGTTCTGGCCAAGCGCCTTGCGTGCATCGAGGCCGTGGCGGGAGATTACATCCCGCAGCGGCGGAAGTCCGTCTAGAGCTGCCATCAGATCTGTGCTTCGGTGAGCAGGCTGATTTCAGACGCAAGCTGGATCGCGGCAACGAGGCTCTTCTCGCGTGCAATTCCCTTTCCGGCAATGCCAAAGGCAGTCCCGTGATCGGGAGAGGTGCGTATGAAGGGAAGGCCAAGCGTGACATTGACCGAATCGTCGAAGCCGAGGGCCTTCGCCGGGATCAAAGCCTGATCGTGATACATGCAGATCGCCACGTCGTAGCGCCGACGGGCATCGTCATGGAACATCGTATCCGCAGGCAGGGGGCCGAAGGCATCGATACCTTCCTCGCGCAACTGCATGATAGCCGGATGGATGATATCCTGGTCCTCGTGGCCGATGGCGCCGTCCTCACCCGCGTGCGGGTTCAGCCCGGCAACGGCAAGCCGCGGATGCGCAAGCCTGAAGCGCGTCTTGAGGTCTTCCGCAACGATGCGGCAGGTATCAACGACAAGCGCCTCGGAAAGGGCCGTCGGCACGTCCTTGATCGGAATGTGAATGGTCACAGGCACAGCCTTGAGCTTCGGCCCTGCCAGCATCATCACCGGATGGAAGGTCTTGCCTGTCCGCTTCTTGGCAAGATCAGCAAGAAACTCGGTATGCCCCGGAAAGCCGAAGCCGGCTTCATAGAGAACAGATTTAGCGATCGGGTTCGTTACCATGCCCCGAACCTTGCCATCGAAGCAGAGCGAAACGGCAGTCTCGATCGAGGCTATCGTACCCTTTGCCGTTGCCACATGCGGCTCACCGGCGACGACATCGACACCAGCAGCGACCGGTAATACCGGAAAGGCACTGGAGAAGATGGAAACTGTGCCCGCAGCATCGGTCTCGCGGATCGGAACCTCGATCTCAAGCTCCCGGGCGCGCACGGCCAAGACGGCAGGGTCGCCGATGAAAATGAAAGGCGGCAGCTGATGCTGGTCGCGGTTCAGCCACGCCGTTAGCGCGATATCCGGCCCGATGCCGGCTGGATCACCTTGACTGAGGGCAAGAGGAAGCATGTCGGCAGCGGTCATATCGTGTTCCGGAATCAGTTTTCGACAATCTGCGCCTTTGAACGAAGGTCGTCGAGATACTTCTTGGAGTTGGGGTTCTCACCGGTCTCCTTTTCCTTGCCAATGTCCTCGGCGCGGAAGACGACTTCTGCCGCTACGTCATCCGAAACCTGACGCTGGTTACAGATAGCCAGATATTCTACGCCACGCTCGGTGACGCGGGTTCCGGTGGTGCCGCCGCTGGCCTTCTCGATCAAAGGCTTCCACTCAGGCGGAAGTTCCGGCTCAAGCACACGACCGAGATTTCGGATGGATACATCGAGATAGTTCTTCGCGAATTCCATGGCTCCGTCGCAGCCCGGGAACTTTGCACGGGACGCTTCGGCCTCGGCCTTGCGCTTGCCTGCGATGCCTTTTTTGGATGCCGGCACGACGAAAATGACCTGTTTCAGAAAATACTCTGTGGTCACCGGTTTCTGCTTGTTTTCGAGCAGGCGGCTGACCACTTCCTGATTGGAAAGCTTGCCCTTGCTACCGTATCGGGCATTGACAAGCCTCGGCCAGCTCATCGATACGGCAATATAGGCCTTGAAGTGCTCGGCGCCAACGCCGGCCTGACTGAGAATACTTGAAAGCTGTGCCTCAGACAGTTTGTTGGAACTCGCGAAGCGGCCGAAGGCGGCATTCACCTCGTCGGTGCTAACCGACATACCAACTCGTGCGATCTCCTGTCGCTTCAGCGCTTCCTCAATCAGTTCCTGCTTGGCAAGCTTGTTGAGGTCACCTTTGCGACGCTGGAGCTTGAGAAATGCGACGCGGCGGGCAACATCGCCATTTGTGATCGCCGTCTTGTTGACGACAGCTACCACCTGGCTCGCAGCATTCGCGTTTTCGACAAAGGCAGTGGGGCCCACGCAAAGACCGAGCGCCAATGTGCCAGCCAACAGGGTTCTCAACCCCTTCTTCGCAAAGGTCATCTGTATTTCCTTCCCTCGGACGCGGTCTGTGCGGTCGCCGGACATGCATCCGCCAATCAATGTACAATCAGCCGCATGGATTGCATAATCCGTGCGGCAAAACAATGACGCCGAGCGAATAGACCCGCCTTTCGCCGGAAGTCGATAAGAATTCGATCTTCCGGCGCTGCTTATGCGGTCGATAGCTACTGATTACTGCCGAGTCTGATATCCCCGAGGGTGCGGAAAGTCAGGCGCCCGGCAATGGTCCAGTCGCTCGCGACTTCCGCGTCTGGATCGTACTTGTCGGAGAACGCAACGGTCAGGATGGTGCATTCGTCAGCATAGCTTAGGCCAACGCTTCTCCGCGAGAAGACATTTTCGTCTATGTCATAGGTGAGCGAGCCGAAGACAGACCAGTACTCGTTGATCTTCAACGTGTGCGACGTCTGAACCGCCTGGTTGTCATTGGTGAAGCCGTATTCCGGCTGGGCGTCGAGCTGGGTGAAGACCAGTTCGGATTGCAGTCGCTTGTTGTTGTAGGAAATGGCGGCGTCCGTACGACGCAGCTCCAGTGTCTTTTCGTCCAGTCGTACGCTGGTCGACAGGCTCACACCGTTCGGCATGTCTATACCGGCCATCGCGACATAGTCGGAAACGTCCGTTTCGAGGCCTGAATTGGCGCCCGCATAGACGAGGTCGTCGGTTGCAAAGGAATTCTGTCCGGCGAGATGGTAGGATTGACCGAAAATTCCGCGCAGTCCAAAGCCGTTGTCGAAGGTGCCGGTATACTGCACGCCGATATTGGCGCGGGTACCACCCTCTACACGGTCATAACCGGAAAACTTGTCGCGCTCAAACAGGTTGGTCGCGTCGAACACGAAGCTCTGCGCATCCTCGTTCGGCAACATGCCAGCCAGTTGTTCGTTGTTTCGGGCAAAGACCTGTGCGATCGGTTCGATGACATGGGTGCTGTTGGCAGTCGTCATCAAGATCGGATAGCGAGCTTCGAGCCCCGCGGTCAGCATAGCGCGGGTTGCCGTCGCATCGGAAGTATATTCACCTGCGTATGCGGTCGGATTATTCATGTCGAGGCCGAAGGCGTCGCCTCTGGCGGCAAGAAGCGGCGTCAGTTGCAGGTCGCCGGGGACGATGTAACTACGCTTCCATTCCGCTTCGCCAGTCAACCTGCTCATCGTGCCTTCCAGGCCGCGATAGCGCATGAGATCGTCGAGGTTGTCGCCGTTGGTATCGACACTTTCCTCGTCCTGTTTGAACCGGGAGAGGGTGGTGAAGTTCATCCTGGCAGACAATTCACCACCCGCCACCGGTTCTGGCGCGTAGTAACTGTAGTCGATCGATGGCAGCACGGTAGGCTGCTTCTTCTCGGCCGTACTGTCGGAGTCGGCATCCTGCACATCGAAATAGAAGGCCCGCGCGTCGAAATAGTTACGCTTGCCAAGACCCGTCAGATAGACTTGGTTCGTATGGGTGGACTGGTCCAGGCCGGCAAGATCGTAAGTGCGTGCAAAGTTGTTGTCGCTTTGCAGCATAACGTCCCAGCCGAACGACCAGCGTGGGTTTATCTGGAAGTCGCCCTTGGATGCGACCATACCGCGCTGATCACGCCTGGCATCGCTTGTGCCGGCCGTGAAGTTATCGGAATTCATCTGGTCGATACCGGCGGCGCGTAGTGTGACCGTACCCTTCTCGAATCGCTGGCGATATTCGCCTTCGAGCAAAAGACCCTGGCTGGTGTAGCCGGTCGTGGTGATCGTGGCGTCCCGATCGTTCGCGATCGCGATGTAATAGGGAACGGCGAGGCCGAAGCCGAGATTTTCGGACGTCCTCATCTCCGGAAACAGAAAGCCGGACTTACGCTTGACCGTGTTGTCGGGCACTTCGATGAAAGGCAGAACTGCAAGCGTGCGGCCGAATAGCTGAAAACGGGCCTTCTCGAGCCGAACCGTATGCTTCTGGCCGTTCTGGATGACCTTCTCGGCTTTCACCTGCCAGATCGGCGGACGCTTTGGATCCTCCGCGCACGGAAGGCACGCTGTGTAGACGCCCTTGTGCAGAATCATTTCAGTACCGGCGACGCGCTCGCCGCTTTCTGCGGCCATGCGAGTGTTATCGGTTGTTTCGATACGCAACGACTTCACGAACCCATCAGCAAAGTTGTCGGTGACGTCGAGCGTCTCGGCGTAGATCCGGTTTCCACCCGGTTCCACCAACTCGATATTGCCGGATGCGAGCACCCGACCTGTTTTTTGATTGTACTCAACCTTGCGGGCAACCATCTGGTACCCGGCATAGTTGATCTGAACCGCGCCAGCCGCGATCACGCGTTCCGAATCACGATCGTAAGTCAGTTCGTTAGCCGCCAACAGGAGCTTGGCGTCTTCGGGAACGACAACATCGGCATAACCCGTCGAATTGCTGCTCTGAGCCAAGGCGTCTACCGCTGGGAGAAGCGGGCCGCACAAAGCTACACCGGTCAGCAGGGCTCGGGTGAGCCTCCTGATATTCTTGCGGTCTTTTACCGCCACTAACCATCCTCCTTGTGGAGCAGGATTGTCGCTCCGAGTGCCATCGCCACGACGACCGGAACCCAGGCCGCAACGAAAGGCGGCACGACACCGCTGCTACCGAATGCTTTAACAAGCACGGTGACAACATAAAGCACGAAGCCTGACAGGATTCCACCCAGAATCACCGAACGGGACTGGTTGAACCTACTGAATTTAAGCGAGACGGTTGCAGCGATAAGCGTCATTGCGACCAAAAGGAAAGGCAGAGACAACAGGGAATGGAATTGTGTTTCCAGTGCCTTGGTTGAAACGCCGAAAGATCTGGCCACTGCAATTTTGTGAGAAAGCTCATAAAAAGCAACGGTATCGGGCTCTGCCAGCCGCTGTGAGACAAACTCCTTCTTCAAATTGGTGGGCACCTTGTCCGTAGGCAGGCGCTTTTGTATCTCACCGGGACGCGTTTCCAATACGTCGGTAAGGTTCCAGTAACCATTTTCCAATTTTGCTGTGCGTGCATCCTGCCGCTTTTCGATGCGTCCGTCTGTGTCGAAATAGATCAGGACAACGTCATTGAGCAGGCTACCTTCTTCTTCGATCGTTCGTGCACCGATGATGACATCGGATTTTCCACTGATCTGACGCATCCACGGAACGACTGTATTCTTCGGTCTGTCGCTCGCCTCGCGCCAGTCCGCCTCAATCTGCAGAGCCTGTCGCTGTCCCCAGGCGGCAAGCGGATTGACCACTAGCGTAGCCATAAGTCCGACGAAGAAGGCGCCCATTACAAAGGGCGTCATGAATTGCCATACCGAAATCCCTGCGGCGCGTGCGACCACGAGTTCGGACTTGCGGTTAAGGGCAATCAACGTGGTCATGCCGACGAAGAGCGAGATGAAGGGAATCGTCTGCTGCAGGATGAGTGGCAAGCGCAGCGCCGTCAGCCAAAGAACGCCCGCCACCGAATAACCGGTGAAGCCCGCAAACCTGCCGGAGGTCTCGCTGAAGTCGACCAGATAGGCAATCGCTATGACGCCGGCGAAGAACCATAGCGAAGTGACGACGTAGCGCCGGAAGAAATAACGGCCAAGGGTGCTGATCATGTCGTGCCTCCCCCGGTCGCATCACTTTTGGGGGTAAAGCGCCGCAGGATCGCCGACAGGCGATCGGCAAGGAAGGTTGTCACGACCGAAGTCTTGTGCGGGTGGCGTCTGCGAACGAGCATGATGGCCGCAATCAGACCGCTTCCCAGCGGAACGAGATAGGCAAGGGGCACGAACGCCAGGGAGTTGCCTGCAAGCTCTACCGTATAGTTCGAAAGCCAGAAGAGCGCGAGCGAGAGCGTGAGGGCAATTGCCATCGGATGCAGCCGTGCTTCACGGTGCGAACGGGCATCGCTGCAGATGACGAGTGAAATCAGCGCGAAGACGAAGGGGAAAGTCCAGGTGCTCAGGCGTCGATGCAGTTCGCTACGATAGTCCTTGAGATTTCGCTGAACGTCGGGGTCGTTCTGATCGGGATTGAGCAGGAATCCGAGGTCGCGATCACCGGCGTGCAGGCGGGCCTGCCCGCGGGACTGGGAGAAGTCGGAGAGGTCGAAGGAGTAGGAATCGAAGCGTACGATCGAAACCTCTCCATTCGGCGACTTCCGCTGCACTTCGCCGTCCTTCATCACGAGGGCCGCTCCGCCTTCATCCACGGCACCTTCGCGTGCATAATAGATGAGTTCGGAGGCGGGATCGCGTGAATCCGCCACGAACAATCCCTTCAATACTCGACCTGACAGGCGTTCCGAGATCTGGACGTAAAGTCCGTCCTCGATCCGGCGGAAGCTCTTTTCCTCAATGACGGTTGAAAGCAGGTCGGCATAGGCGGCTGCGATCATTTCACGGACGCCGACGCGAAGCTTCGGCTCCACGAAATTCGTCATCAGCAGGGAGACGACTGCCATGCCCGCGGCGAGCGACAGAACCGGACGAAGAATGGTGTGGCGAGGGGCGCCGGCAGCGTCGATGACGGCAAGCTCCGAATCGTTGTTCATCGCCGTCAGCGTCTGGGTGATCCCGATCACGAGCGCGAACGGCAGAACGGCGGGTATGATGGTCGGCAGGATGAGCGTGGCGAGCAACATGAACGAACCGACGGACTGCCCGCTGTCCGTCACCAGATTGATTCGGGCCAACACCTGCGTCGTCCAGATGATTGCCAGCACCGGCACCAGCGCGGTGAGGAACATCTGCACGGTACGCCGCAGGATGTAGAGTTCGAGTAGTTTCATGCCTTATCCGGAATAGGGAACGACGGAGTCATTCCCGCGGGTGAAATCACGTATGGTCTACGCTGCTCGCGGCTTTTTGGCGACGTCGGTATGGAATTTTTCCGTGCCTTCATGGCTGATTTTTTCGTGAGCGCGCTATTTCGAACACGGCGAAGACCGCAGTGAAAAGCACCAGCGTCGAAAGCCAGCCCAGCAGGACGTCCGAAAGATAGTGGCCGCCAAACGCCACCCGGAAAGCCGAGGTAACAAACGACACGACAATGATTGCCGGGCCAAGCACCGGGCGCAGTCTGTCGGGCAGAAGAAAGATGAGACATACGAGCCAGCCTGCTCCGGCTGCCTCGCCGGAAATGAAGGAGCAGTTATCCTCGCATTGGCCGGCAAAGGAGCCCGCGGGAACGAAAGGAAGAGGGCCGGCGAACAGATCCGTCTCATAAGGACGGGGCCGTTCCGAAACCTGCTTCAGGATCAGGTTCACCAGTACATAGGGGCCGAGCAACAGTGTAATCAGCGATACCGCATAATTCTTGATGCGCCTGGTGCTATCGGGCGATCGGGGATTACGAAGTGCATTCAGCAACGCGATGACAAGAGCCACCGCGCCGATCGCCGGCGCGTAGAACAACGCTTTGCGAAGAAAGGCGTAAAGGGCGTCACGGCCATATGTGAAGCCACCGCAAACCCGGGTTGGATTCGCTTCCGGACATGTCGCCGGCACGAAGAAGGCCCGCGATACTGCAATGTCGATCTGCGGCAGGAAATGAAAAAGCACAAGCAACAGGAACCACAGGAATACCATTGCAAGTGCAAGGATGGTCCACCGGCGAGCTCGCCGGTCGTGAACGATCGCATCGTAGAGGGCGTTCAATCTGGATCTCAAAGCCGGCGGCACCAGGTGGAAAGGGGCGCCCGGCCAGTTGGCAGAGCGCCGCGGAAACTAGCGTCACTCTTCTGCGGTCACAAGAGGGCATTTGGAAGTGTGTGAAATGCCTTGTGCGTTAACCCGCAAGTGTCGGGTTCTCCTTGCCTTTCTCCGGGAAAAGGTGAAGATCGCGCCATCTGCTTTCGTTAATGGATTTCAGGGAGTGCCCATGTCGCTCAAGCTCGATATCGCTTTTGCCAAATCTCACCGCGCCTCGTCCGGCGTCGCTTTACTGCTGAAGACGGTTGAGGCCGATCTCCCGGCCGGTGTGGAAGAGGCTGATCCGGCTGGCGTCTACGGACGCGCGGCAAAGGTGGCGAAGTTCACGGGCAAGTCGCTGTCGACGCTGGATATCGTCGCTCCGCACGGGTCCGATGCCGATCGCATCGTGGTGCTCGGTTTCGGCAAGGCTGAGTCGATTGTCGCTCACGACTGGCTGAAGGCAGGCGGCACTGCCACTGCGTCGCTCAAGGGTGCGGAGAAGGTCACCGTCTATCTGGATGCGCCGGGTCTGGACGTCACCGCGAAGGCTGCCGCCGATTTCGCACTCGGTATGCTGCTGCGGGCCTACAAGTTCGATACCTACAAGACGTCGAAGAAGACCGATGACGAAGAGGGTAAGAGCGTCGACAAGGAAGTGAAGGTTACCATCGTCACGGCGGCAGCCAGCGCGGCGAAGAAGGCTTTTGCCGATGCGCAGGCCGTTGCCGATGGCGTCAATCTTGCCCGCGATCTCGTCAATGAACCGGCCAACATTTTGGGACCGGAAGAGTTTGCCGCTAAGGCGAAGGAACTTGAAAGGCTCGGGGTCGAGATCGAAATCCTTGGCGAAAAGGAAATGAAGAAGCTCGGTATGGGCGCTCTTCTCGGCGTTGCTCAGGGTTCCGTTCGTCCGCCGCGTCTCGTCGTGATGCAATGGAATGGCGGCAAGGCCAAGGACAAGCCGGTGGCATTCGTCGGCAAGGGCGTGGTTTTCGATACCGGCGGCATTTCGATCAAGCCGGCAGCCGGCATGGAGGAAATGAAGGGCGACATGGGTGGGGCGGCCGCCGTGACCGGGCTGATGCATGTGCTTGCGGCCCGCAAGGCCAAGGTCAATGCCGTCGGCATCATCGGTCTCGTCGAGAACATGCCGGACGGCAACGCTCAGCGTCCTGGCGACATCGTGAAGTCGATGTCCGGCCAGACGATCGAGGTCATCAACACCGATGCTGAGGGACGGCTCGTTCTTGCAGATGCCCTTTGGTATTGCAATGATCGCTTCAAGCCCGATTTCATGATCAATCTTGCAACGCTGACCGGCGCCATCCTCGTGGCGCTCGGTAACTTGCATGCAGGGCTGTTCTCGAATGACGACACGCTGTCCGAGCAACTGCTGACTGCCGGTCTCGTCACCAACGAACGGCTGTGGCGAATGCCGATGGGCAAGGACTACGACCGGATGATCGACTCGAAATTCGCTGACATGAAGAATTCGAGCGGTCGCCATGCCGGTTCGGTCACCGCTGCGCAGTTCCTGAAGCGTTTCGTCAAGGATACGCCCTGGGCGCATCTCGATATTGCCGGCACTGCCATGTCGTCGCCCTCGGATGAAATCAACCAGTCCTGGGGCTCTGGCTACGGTGTTCGCCTGCTCGACGAACTCGTTCGCGCCAACTACGAAGACTGAGCGAGATAGAGGCAGCGCAGGGGCAGGGCCATTGGCAGACATTCTTTTCTATCACCTGACGGAATCGAAGCTCGAGGACGCCCTTCCGCCGCTTCTTGAAAAGAGTTTGGAACGCGGCTGGCGGGTAGCGGTGCAGACCGCCGATACCGACCGTCGCGACGCGCTCGACACCCATCTGTGGACATGGCGTGACGAAAGCTTCCTGCCCCATGCCACCGAGGAAGCCGAGGCACCGGAGAACCAGCCGGTGCTGCTCACCTCGAACGACGATAATCTCAACGGCGCAACCGTTCGCTTTCTGGTGGATGGTGCCGAGCCTCCCATCAACCTCGACTATGAAAGGGTCGTGTTTGTTTTCGATGGACACGATCAGAGCCAACTCGAGGCAGCGCGCGGTCAGTGGAAGCGACTCAAGACGGAAGGCCATGCCTTGACCTACTGGCAGCAGACCAGAGAGGGTCGATGGGAAAAGAAGGCTTAGCGCAAGACGCGCCAAGTTTCCGGTTAATCAATTATATCTCTGAATATTATTTCTATAACTATCCGGCTTTGGTAATCATTACCGTAACGGGCAATGGATAGGCCAAATCTGGTCTTATCCATAAAAGTCCAATTTTCGGCTTCGTGGCCTTATTGTTTTTTTATTGTTTCGAGCGCATTTGCGATCTGGGATTTGTATCAAGAAACAATAAGATGATCAAACTTGCATTCTTGCTCATCGGCGGCAGAGCTTTTCGCGAGGACTGGTGGGAGCCGGCGGCGCTGGGAAGCGTCATGATTGCACTGGCCTTCGTCATCGTGGCCGATCTCTCCGATGGCTTGACCATGGTCACTGTCCAGCTCTTCGGGCTGCTATTTCTTTTTCAGGGGCTTTTCGGGCTGCTGTCGACGGTCACGCGTGAGACCAATGCAGGCCGGTTCGCCGATGGCGTCAAGGCGCTGATCATGCTTGCGGTCGCGTTCCTGATCATCGACACGCCGCTGAAGAGCGACTGGCTGCTGTCGTGGCTGTTTGCCCTCGGCTTTGCCTTTGATGGCCTTTCGCGGCTAGCGACCGTGGTGCTGGTTCGTTTCCGCCGCTGGGGTGTTGCGGCGATTGCGAGCGGCCTGGAACTGATGCTCGCCGTCATGCTGGTCGTGAACTGGCCGTTTCCGCAGCATCTCAACGTTCCGCTTTGCATCAGCCTTTTCCTCGTACTCTCCGGAGCGACGATGATCCATTTTGCCCGTGCGCTACGGCGGCATGACAGCTCGGTTTCGATCTATTCCTTCCCCATGCTGTGTGGTCGAGGCTGGAACGAGGAAACGGCTGTGGTCATGCCCGACGACAGCCCGGATGACGACACCATCCAGAACATGCGTATCCTTGTCTGGACCCCGACCGGCGCAGCGGCGGTCGAACCGCGACGCCCTCTGGTCGATCGTTACTTCGCTGTGCTCGACAAGGAGGGCAAGGTCTCGACCGGCCATTCTGCTGTTGAGATGGGGCCTGACCTCTACATCAGCCACTGGCCGGCAGAGGAGATCGAACCGGATCGCGAGGAGATAGTCGAGACTCTCTTCGCCGGGGAGGAAAACGATGTGGCCGGCCTCTTCCAGCCGTCCTACGAACAGGAAAAGGTCTGCTGGACGGCCGCCGACGAAGAAGTGGCGTTCACCCGGTTCCACGCATTGCGGCTGAGAGCCTTCTGGGAAGGTTATCGTCGGCATTCGACTTATAACGTCACCAATCGCAACTGTTCGATTGCCGCGGCGGGAGCGCTTGAAGCAGCGCTCGAAGGGAGCCTCGACTGCTCGCGTCCGTGGCTGCGTCTTCTACGTCTGCTGGTGACGCCTTCCTTGTGGGAGGCCGCTTACATCCGTTCGCGGGCGGCGCACCTGTGCTGGACGCCCGGCATGGTGCTCGACTATGCGCGCGCGCTGAAGCGCCTGGTCGAGCCGGAAACCGTGCCGTGGCGTGAAAAGCTGCTTGCCCATCTGCACCATCTCGGCGCTTCGCTGAAGGCGAGGGACTTCGCCCGATGAGCGCGACGGATCTGTCCGCCGCCTCGGAAACGGGTGCTTTGATTTCCCGTATCGCAGTGATCCTGACCGTCGCCATGTTTGGGCTGACCTATTCCCTGAGTGCGCCTCTGATTGCACTTGAGATGGTTGCCAGGGGCGCAAGCCAGAGCCTTGTCGGCGCCAATGCCGCGATGCATGCGATCGGTGTCCTCGTGGTGGCGTTGGTGCTTCCGAGCGTAGTGTCGAAGGTCGGGCCGCGACGCCTGATCCTGTTGTCGCTTGTAGTATCCGCCGCCGTGCTGGTGGCGATCGCTCTGGTCGATAATATCTGGCTGTGGTTTCCCCTGCGCCTGTTGCTAGGCATGGCCTCGGAAGCACTATTCGTGCTTTCCGAAACCTGGATTAACGCGCTCAGCACTGAAAATACCCGCGCCCGATTCATGGCCATCTATACGGCGGCGCTTTCGCTGGGACTTGCACTCGGTCCCTTGTTGCTTTCCCTGATCGGATCGCACGGCACGTTGCCGTTCATGGTCGGCGCCGTCATCGCCTTGGCGGCTGCATCCTTCGTGTTGTTGCCGATGGTGCGGGCGCCCGCTTTTGAAAAGCCGAGTTCCGGTAACCCTCTGCGCTTCCTTCGGCTGGCGCCGGTGGCAATCGGCGCGATCGTGCTGAACGCGGCCGTCGAGACGGCGGGCCTGTCGTTTCTGGCGCTCTATGCCGTGGGTCTTGGCTGGAATGCCGATGACGCCGCGCAACTGATGTTCGTGATGATGGGCGGAGCGATCCTGCTGCAACTGCCGATCGGCTGGCTGGGTGACCTGTTCGACCGCCGCAAGCTGGTGCTTGCCTGTGCGCTGGTGGCCGCAGCTGGCGCTGCGCTTTGGCCCTGGGCCCTGGCTTATCCGTTTGCCACTTATGCGCTGCTGTTTGTCTGGGGCGGGGTTTTCGTCGGTATCTACACGCTGACACTGACGATCGTCGGCAGCCGGTTTTCGGGCGGAGATCTCGTCGGCATCTATGCGCTCATGGGGTTGGCATGGGGTGCTGGCGCATTGGTGGGACCGCTTGCTGCTGGTGTGTCGCTTCAGATCGGCACGCACGGCCTGCCTGTCTTCACCGCTGTCGCCTGCCTCGTCTTTGCGCTTGTCGTGGCATTGCGCCGGGAGGGGTGACGGGGAGCGTGCCCGCCGGAGAATGTCCGGCGGGACGGCTCCTGTGTCAGTCGGCGGATGCCAGCATCATCGTTCTCTTGCGCTCGTGACGCAGCGCCACAACCTTGTAACCCTCGGCCTTTAGGCGCTCGAGCAGCATCGGTAGCATCACAGCGGTGCGCAGGTGCAGATCGTGCATCAGGATGATGCCGCGCCCGCGCCGGTGCAGGGTCGCCATGGTGCGCTCGACGATTTCGGAGGGCGACGACCTGAAATAGTCCTTGCTGTCGATGGCGACGTCGAGAACGACGACGTTACGCTGCGCCATGCGTGTGCGCAGGCTTTTCGAATCGGACAGGTATGGGAAGCGGAAGAATGCCGGATCCATGCCCGTGCCGGCCTTTACCGCGAGCTCTCCCTTGGTGATGTCGGCCATGGCCTGGTCGAAGCTCAGCTTATGCAGGTCCGCGTGGCTCCACGTATGGCTTCCGATCGAGTGTCCGGCATCGGCAACCTTGCGGGCGATGGCTGGATGCGCCTTAGCCATCTCGCCCACCATCAGGAAGGTCGCCTTCACGTCGTAGCGGGTCAGCGTGTCAAGGATGCGTTCGGTACGACCAGGAACTGGGCCGTCGTCGAAGGTCAGGGCGACTTCCTTCGGTCCGAGCTTGATGTCCTGTATCGAATCGACTTCCAGTGTGCGGCCAGCAAGCCCGCTCCTGGGTCGGTTCGGCTTGAACCAGGCAGCCGGTTCCATCGGAACACGTTCGCCAGCGGCTAGCGGTTTGCCTGCCGGGTTTTCCGGAGACGCGACGAAGGCCGTCTTAGCTGACGGCTTTTCCGTCTTGGTGGAGGCGCATGACGCCAGGGACAAGGCAAGCAGGGCGCTCGCCGCAATGCGTAAAGAAAGCATGAAAGCCACTCGAACGGAAAATGATTCGAGTAAAGTTTTATGCAGTTATGGTTAACGGTCGGTTTCTGGCGCGTCGCCGGATGTTGTTGGATTGATGGCGGATCAGCCCGCCATCGCGTCCTCGTATTCGGCGGAAAGCTCCAGCCACTGCTCTTCGTAAGCCGAAAGCTTGGCGGCGGCTTCGCCACGCTGCTTGGCTTTTTCCGCAGCCTTCGCCGGGCTCTTTTCGTAAAGCACCGGATCTGCAAGTTCCGCATCAAGCGCCTGAATCAAAGTCTCCAGCTTTTTCGTCAGGGACTCGATTTCATTGATCTTTTTCTTGAGCGGAGCAAGCGAGGCGCGCTTGTCCGCGGCGGCCTTGCGCTGGTCGGCTTTGTTGACCTGAACGGCGGCGTCAGCTTTCTCCCGGTCGTCCGTCTTGCGGGCGGAGGAGACGACAAGGCTGCGATAATCCTCCATGTCGCCATCGAAGACGCTGACGGTGCCGTTGTTGACGAGCCAGAGGCGGTCGACGGTCGCTTCGATCAGGTGGCGGTCGTGGGCGATCAGGATGACGGCGCCGTTATAGTCGTTGAGCGCCTCGATCAGCGCGCGGCGGCTGTCGATGTCGAGATGGTTGGTCGGCTCGTCGAGGATCAAAAGGTTCGGCGCGTGGAAGGCGGAAAGTCCCATCAGCAGACGCGCCTTTTCGCCGCCCGAAAGATCCTTGGCGGCGGTCGCCATCTTCTCGGTCGCAAGACCCATCTGCGCGACGCGAGCGCGGACCTGCGCTTCGCCCGCAAGCGGCATCAGCCGGCGTACGTGGTCCACCGGCGTTTCGTTGGGCACGAGATCGTCCAGCTGATGCTGCGCGAAGAAACCGACCGAAAGATTCGGCGCGAGCTTCATTTCGCCGGCCTGAAGGTTCAGCCGTCCCGCTATCAGCTTGGCGAAGGTGGACTTGCCGTTACCGTTCGAGCCGAGCAGGGCGATCCGGTCATCGGCGTCGATACGCAGGTTGATGCCCTTGAGGATGGACTTGCCGGGTTCATAGCCAACGGCACCGCCGCTGATGGCGATGATCGGGGAGGCCGGCTGCTTCTCGGGTTCCGGGAAGGTGATCGGCTGGACATGGTCCTCGATCACGGCCGCAACAGTTCCCATGCGTTCCAGCGCCTTGATGCGGCTCTGGGCTTGCCGTGCCTTCGAAGCTTTATAGCGAAAGCGGTCGATATAACTCTGCAGATGTTTGCGGGCCGCGTCGCTCTTGACCTTGGCCTTCATCTGCAACTCGTCGGCTTCCGCCTTCTGCCGCTCGAACTGGTCGTAGCCACCGCGATAGAAGGTCAGCTTCTTCTGGTCGAGATGGATGATTGCGTTGACGGCGGTGTTGAGCAGGTCGCGGTCGTGGCTGATGATGATGACGGTGTGCGGATAGCGCCGGACATAGTCCTCAAGCCACAGCGTGCCTTCGAGGTCGAGATAGTTGGTCGGTTCGTCGAGCAGCAACAGGTCCGGTTCGGAAAACAGCACTGCCGCCAGCGCCACGCGCATGCGCCAGCCGCCGGAAAACGAGGAAGCCGGGCGAAGCTGTGCCTCATGGTCGAAGCCTAGGCCCGCGAGAATGGTGGCCGCGCGCGCTTCCGCCGAATGCGCGCCGATGTCGGCGAGACGGGTCTGGATTTCCGCGATGCGGTGCGGGTCGGTTGCGGTCTCCGCCTCCTTCAAAAGAGCGGCGCGTTCCTTGTCGGCGGCCAGCACGATTTCGATCAGCGGCTGTTCGGTGCCGGGGGCTTCCTGAGCCACCTGTCCGATCCGCGCATTCTTCGGAATAGTGATCGTCCCCGTCTCGGAGGCAAGGTCGCCCGTGATGATCTTGAAGAGCGTCGACTTGCCCGCGCCGTTACGCCCGACAAGTCCCGCCTTCGTGCCTTCCGGCAGCGAGATGCTGGCATGGTCGATGAGCAGGCGGCCGGCGATGCGGGCGGAGATATCGGTGATCGTAATCATGTCTTGGCTTTTGGCCGAACTGTCGGCCAAAGGCAAGCGGCCGCCGGGCTGCGAAGGCTTTCACGGCAATCAGGCGGCCAGCGGTGGCACCGGTGCAACATCGATGCGCCGGTAAACGTGGTCAGGCGACGTTACGCCCCATGCTGCGCTGACGCTCGCAACCATAGCCAGCGACCGGATGGCGAGGGATGGTACGGGCGGTCGCAAGCGCGGATTCGGCGTGCGCGATCAGTTCGCTCGGTGTTGCCGCATCGGCGGTCATGGCGAAGCCGATCGATAGGCCGAGGCTGCCCTGGCTGCGCCCCTGTTCCGTGGCAAAGATGAGATTGTTTTCAACTGCGGCCCGAAGCCGCTCGGCAATCGCTTGCGCCTCGGTTGCGCCGACGTCGCTGAAGAGGAAAGCGAAGTCATCGCCCTCGATTCGCGCGACGAAATCATGCTTCTTGATCGTCTTGCGGAAGACGGCGGCCAGCCGCTTGAGCAGCTTGTTGCCGGCTTCATCGCCGAACTGTCGGTTGATTTCCTTGAAGTTGTCGATGTCCACCAGCAGCATGGCCGTTCCAAACGGCGCGCTGTCGCGGTCGTAGAGGTCTTCCAGCCGGTTCATGAAGGCGATGCGGTTCGGCAGTTCGGTCAGCCGGTCGGTCAGTACCATAGCGCGCGCGGCTTCCGCCGTACGCTCGGCCGCCTCGATCTGCGCCAGTCCTGCCTTGAGCTTCTGTTCGATCTCGGCTTCATCGCGGATCAGATCGCGTGCGGCCGAATCCAGAAACTCAAGCTCCTCCATGATTTCGGAGAGCCCGCGGGTCTCGTCCTCGCGGATCGACTTAACGATGGTTTCCAGTCCGCGCGTGAAGGTCTGCTTGCGCATGAGCCCGAGGGAGACCTGTTCGGCGAGGCGCTTCAATGCGGCCGTCGCTTCGCATTGCACGTGTTCATCGGCAAGGCCGCAATGGCTCACCAGCCGATGCTTCAGGCCCAGATGGTCCAGAGCGATCTGGCTTGGCTGAGTTCCTAGAGCGACGAGGTCGCGGGCTAGCTCCGCATTGCGGCTCACCATCGCCTCGTAGACGAGCTCGAAATTGCGCGGCAGACCGGCGATCTGGTGCTTGGCCATGAAAGCTGTGATCTTCTGCAGGCTATCCTGAGCAACGGGCGGCTTCTGTTGTTGCGCGTTCCCCAGCTGGATTCGCTGATGGCTGGCATTGGCATCGAACTGCATGGCTCTTCCCTCGCCGGATGTACTCCGGTCTTTCTGCGCGATGAATGTCGACTGTCTGTTGGGCGCAACATCCATGAAAGAGGTCTTGATTTCGTTAAAGGCGCAGGAAACGGGCTGCTTCGCGGGGTTCTTCCGCGGAGCAGGGTTAATACGGGATTGCTGATATGGCGGGAAGGCGTTCCCTGGAAGTTACAGCCACCGCGTGCCTTGGAGCCGCTGAAAGGCGATGAGATCGAGCGAAAGGCTGGGTTTGCCGAGCACGGTGAGGCACATGTGGGCCTGCCCGCGATGATGTGTCTGATGATTGAAGAAATGCGATATCGCAGGCCCAAAGCGGTGGGTGATCGGCTTCGGTATGGTGATCGGCGTATAGGTGAGCGATCCGCGAATGGCCTCTTCCGTCAGGCCGTCGATCCACTCCAGAATGCGGCGATCCTCAGCGATCCTTGCCGCCTCGAGTTCAGCGAAGTCCGCGTAGGGCCTCTCGTTCAGCGCCGAGTGAACAGGCCCTTCGCCGGTAAAACGCCGGAGCCACACGCGATCCGCAACGAGGATATGGCTGAGTGTTCCGAACAGCGAACCGAAGAAGGCCCCACAGTCGCGATTCAATTCCTCTGGTGTCAATTCCCGCGCCACAGCGTAGACGGCATTGTTGGCCCACTGGTTATAGGCCGCGAACATCTTGAACGTATCCAGCATGTGCAGATCCTTTCCTTCCCTTAGCGCATGACCTTAGCGCGACATCGCGACAAAGGGGCTTATGAAATCCATTAAATATAATGATTTGATCGACCGCGAACCGGCATGCATCGTATGGTCGGAATGATAACAAAGGAGAAGACATGTCCATCACGCTTTATTCCCTTTGCGGAGCAGACGTCGCCCGCCCGTTTTCTCCCCATTGCTGGAAGACGGTCATGGCGCTTCGCCACAAGGGGCTTTCCTTCTCGGAAAGGCCGCTTGCTTTCACCGCGATCCCGGTTGCCGAAAGCGGCTTTTCGAAAACGGTGCCGATCCTGAGGGATGGCGACCGCCTTGTCTCCGACAGCTTCCAGATTGCACTCTATCTCGAAGATGCCTATCCGGATGCGCCGACGCTTTTCGGAGGAGAGGGTGGTCAGGCCATGGCCCGCTTCGTCGAGGCCTATTCCCAGACGACCATTCATCCCGTCGTCACCCGCATCGCGCTGAAGAACATCCATGACATGCTGGCGCCCGTCGACCAGGCCTATTTCCGGGAAACCCGCGAGAAATTCCTCGGCAAGACGCTGGAGGAGGTGGAGACCGCCCGGGAGACGGCTATCTCCACCCTTCCGGACGCCCTCAAGCCCTTGCGGCACATGCTGAAGACGCAACCTTTTATCGGCGGTGATGGTCCACTGTTTTCCGACTACATCGTCTTCGGAGCGCTGCAATGGCTGCGGATCACCACCGGATCGGTGCATCTGGCCGATGACGATCCGGTGAAGGACTGGTTCGAGCGTTGCCTCGACCTTCATGGCAGCGAGGCGAGGGCGGTCGCCTGAGCCTCAGCGTCCGTAATGGACGGTGATCGACGCCTTTGCCAGCGCACTGGCGTTCGCCATGAAGCCGATCAGCGCGCCGCTGGCATTGCCGTCAAGATCGAGCTTCTCAACCGAAAGCGCCATCACGGTGAACACATATCGATGCGTCTGCCCCTGTGGCGGGCAGGCGCCGAGATAGCTCGAGAAGCCGGCATCGGCGCGGCTCTGGATTGCGCCGGCCGGCGCGCCGTCATCCGGCGTGATGCCTCCCTTGAGTTCCGTCACGCCGACCGGAATGTTGAACATCACCCAGTGCCAGAAACCGGAGCCGGTCGGTGCATCCGGATCATAGGCGGTGACCACGAAACTTTTCGTGCCTTCCGGCGCGTTCGACCAGGAAAGTGCCGGCGAAACATTGCCACCGGCGCAGCCGAAGGTGTTGGCCACCTGTGCTCCGTCAAGCACTCCACCTTCCGTAATGTCCGGACTGGAAAGCGCGAACTCCGTAGCCTGAGCTGGCAGGCAGGAAAACGCGGTCAATCCGGCGGCGAGAGCGAGATGTCTGAAGGTCATGGTTGGCTCCTTTCGAAATGGGAGCCTGAGCCTAGCGCTGGCTTTAGCCGGCTGCGGCTCTTGAACGCTCGAATTCCGTCCCGCAACGCTCATCCTGTTCTGCCGCCACGCGGATATCCCTTGGTGACAGTCCGAAACGCGCGCGGAAGCGGGCTGCGAACTTCGAGGCCGATTCATATCCGACCTCGAGCGCCACCCGGTTGATCGGCAGTTCGGTCGCCTGCAGCAATCCGAGCGCCATCGTCATGCGCACATCGGCGATGATGTCAGTGAGGCTGGTGCCGAGGAGCGCCAGCTTCCGCCGCAACGTCTGCTCGCTCATGCCAAGCGCGGCAGAGATGGTGCTCGCCGGCCATTCCCGGCCCGGCTCTTCGCGAACGAGACCACGGATCCGCAGGCAGAGGTTCTCCCGCGGGTCGGGCGTGAGGTTTATCCCGAGCGCCTGCAGCCGGACGACCAGTTCGCCGAGGATGTGCCGGTGTATTCCGATGGTGGTTGCGCTCTCGTCGGCTATCGCGAGGCGAGACCGCTCCAGCGCATCGAGAAATCCCGCGTCCGGTTCGATGCGGATGGCCTCGCTCGTGGGATGTGCGGCCGCCTCGGCATAAAGCGAGATCAGGGCGGGGGAGAAGATGTAGGCATCGGAGTGATAAGCGCCGTTCTCCTCGGCTGCGTTGATGACGGTACATTCAAGGCCCTGCGGCAGAAAGATCGCGTCGCCGGGACCGGCCGAGACATCGGCCCCCTTGCTCAGAATACGTTTCCGGCCACTCTTCACATGAATGACCGAGGGCTGGTCGATGAGGAAATGCCGGAAGCGACCGGTGGAGGCCTGCAGGATCGAGCAATGGATGGCAATATCCGGCAACACCCGCGTGTAGCGTCGCGTACCTTCGGAGAATTTCTGCATGATGTTTCCAGTACGCTGCCGGGCCGGAATGCCCTTTGAAGGGCGCGTCCGGGCCGTTTCTGGTCCGATAGTATGACGGTCGCGTGAAATTCGTCTATCCCCCTTGTTTTCGTGATTCGGGGCAGGTAGAAACCGCCCACTTTCCCCATGAGACAAAAGGATGAGACTGATGGCGATTGAACGCACCTTCTCGATGATCAAGCCGGACGCAACCAAGCGCAACCTGACGGGCGCCATCACCAAGGTATTCGAAGACAACGGCCTGCGTGTCATCGCTTCGAAGCGCGTATGGATGAGCAAGCGCGAAGCCGAAGGCTTCTACGCTGTTCACAAGGAACGCCCCTTCTTCGGCGAACTGGTTGAAGGCATGACCTCCGGCCCGACCGTCGTTCAGGTCCTGGAAGGCGAAAACGCCATCCTCAAGAACCGCGAACTGATGGGCGCCACCAACCCGGCCAATGCCGACGAAGGCACCATCCGCAAGCTGTTTGCCCTGTCGATTGGCGAAAATTCCGTTCACGGTTCGGATGCTCCGGAAACCGCCGTTCAGGAAATCGCTTACTGGTTCGCTGAAACCGAAATCGTCGGCTGATTCAATTTTTGAGGCTTCGGCCTCAACCGATTGATCGGAATCGAAAAACCGGAGTGGCGACACTCCGGTTTTTTGTTGGGCGTTATCCGCTCACAAAAAGCCGCGGAACCCGCCGCGGCTGTTTTTGTCTTGTCGGCGCTCTGTTCAGAGCTGTTCGATCATCGTGGCGGCAGCGGAAACTGTCGCCTGACCGGGATTTTCCTCGATGTTGAGCGACTTCACCACGCCATCTTCGACCAGCATCGAATAACGCTTGGAGCGGACGCCAAGGCCACCGCCGGAAAGATCGGCGTCGAGGCCGAGCGCCTTGGTGAAGGAGGCATCCCAGTCGGCAAGGAAGTGGATCTTGCCAAGGCCGCCGGACTGTTGCGCCCAGGCGCCCATCACATGCCAGTCGTTGACGGCGATCACGGCGATATCGTCAACGCCACGCGACAGGATGGCGTCGCGGTTTTCCAGATATCCGGGCAGATGGTTGAGCGTGCAGGTCGGTGTAAAGGCACCGGGTACCGCGAAGAGCACGACGCGCTTGCCACCGAAGAGCTGCTCCGTGGTGATCTCGACCGGACCGTCGGCTGTCTTTTCCTTGAAGGTCGCCTGCGGCAGCTTTTCGCCGATGGAAATCGTCATCAAATTGTCCTCGCTGAATTGGACCCGATCGTTGCCGGGTGATGTGTCGGCACCGACTATAGATTGACGTTAGTCAAAGGCAAGTGTGCTTTCCATTGCCCTGTTACCCGAGAGGACGAGGATACCCCATGTCTTTCCGGCGATCTTGTAATTGCGCGGCAACTCGTCGATCGGCATCGAAATGTCGAGCTTGCCGTTGGCTGATGAAACGACTTCGTAGTCCATGAATACATGGCCGCTCGGCCCTGTGACGAAAACCTGCGGATGGGCGTCCGGGGAGGGGAGTGCAAGTGTCAGGTCAAGCCGATCGAGCGCCGCGCTCATTTGGTGGCTATCCACCCCGAAGCTGTCGGATGCCGGGTCGGGCAGTGCTTTCCGAGCGGTGGCCACGATGGCATCCTCTTCCGGATCGTTCGTCGCGTCGAGCGCGACGGTGAGATCCGCCTGAAATGGAATACAGATGTTTTTGCAGATGCCGATGAAGACATTCGCCTTCACCGTGTCTGCCGCAGTCACCGCACCCCGTATGGTGAAAGGGAGGGTGACGGCGGTGTCGTAGCCGATGTCTCTTATGTCTCCATTGTCGATGCGCTTCGGCACGGGAAAGGAAACCTCTCCCAGCGTCAACTGGCTCTCGGGGGCGAGGCTGATCGCCGGCGGAATACCGGCATCGCCCGGCTCGCGCCAATAGGTGATCCAGCCGGGCGTCGGCTCGATCTGCAGCGCTGCCTGCAATGTTCCCTCGGCTGCCGCCGGCAGAACCACAAGCCGCATGCGCCCGCCTTCATTGGTCGCCCATTCGCTGCTCGCCGCCTGTGCGCTACCGGCTTGAAGCATGGCCGCTGTCGCAAAGGCTGTCACGAAATGGCGAAAACGAGGCGTTGGGCGGGATAGGGTGCTCATGATCCTGCGTTTAATGCATTGTCCGGAGCCTAGCCAGTAACGGTTTTCTGCCCATATGTCATTTTCAGTTGATTGCTGGGGCAGTCTGCCTCATCCTGCTAAAACATGCGATGAAGCGCTTCGTCATGAAGTGTGTATCGTTTGTCCCGATGGCAGATGACGCTGGAGGTCCAGCATGGCTTTATCGACGTTGAAGAAAGATCGCGAGCGCGGCTTCCTGGATGGCCAGTTCCTCATAGCCATGCCTGGGATGACCGACGGAAATTTCGCCCGTGCGGTCGTCTATATCTGCGCCCATTCTCAGGCTGGCGCCATGGGCTTCATCATCAATCGTTCCCAGCCGGTGACGTTTGCCGATGTGCTGCTGCATCTCGAACTGATCGACAAGAATGATGCGATCATGTTGCCTGATCATGCCCGGCATTTCCCTATCCAGAGCGGTGGGCCGGTGGAAACGGGGCGCGGTTTCGTACTCCACTCTGACGACTACCTCAGCGACAGCAGTATCCCGATTAGCGACGATATTTCGTTGACCGCGACGCTAGACATTGTGCGCGCCATTTCCGATGGACGCGGCCCGCGGCGGGCCACCATGCTGCTCGGCTATGCCGGCTGGGGACCGGGCCAGCTCGAATTCGAGATTGCCAACAACGGATGGCTGAATTGCGCGGCGACGGAAGATCTGATTTTCGACCGGGCGCTCGACAATAAGTATGAGCGCGCTCTGGCCCTGATGGGAGTCAGCCCCGCAATGCTTTCGATGGAAGCCGGCCACGCCTGAGCGCGGCCGGGATTTCTGGTCGGATCCGCCCTATCACGCCCGCTTCGTCAAAGGAAAGCGTTCGCGCAAAAGACGAAGAGCCGATTCGGCACCGATCGGTGCGCCGTAGAGATAGCTCTGGCCGTAGTCGCAGCCCATCTTGGCGAGCTCCTGACCATCCTCCTCCGTTTCGATGCCTTCCGCCACGACCTTCATTTCAAGGCCGCGCGCCATGGATATGATCGATTTCAGCAGCACGGCGCGCTTGTCTGAATGATCGCAGACCAGAGCCTTGTCGAGCTTTATCGTGTCGAACGGAAAGCGCGTGAGATAGGCAAGCGAGGAGTAGCCGGTGCCGAAGTCGTCGAGCGCCAGGCTGATGCCGGTATCCCGAAGCTTGCCGAGCACAAGACGCGCCTGTTCAGGATTTTCCATCACAACGGATTCCGTCAGTTCCAGCTTGAGACGGCGTGGATCGCACTGGGTCTTGGTCAGCATGGCGCGGATGTCGTTGTAGATCTCGCTCGAAAGAAGCTGTGCGCTCGACAGGTTGACCGACACGAAGATCGGCACGTCGCCCGTCTGCTTCTCCCAATCCGTCAGGTCTGTCGTGGCGCGCTCCAGCGCGAACATGCCGAGCGGCTCGATGAGATCCGAGGCTTCCGCAATCGGAATGAATTCCGACGGTGGGATGCTGCCCCGCTTGGGATGGTCCCATCGCATCAACGCCTCGAAGCCGGCAACCTCGCCATCCGCAAGCCGCATGATCGGTTGGTAGACCATCGACAGCTCCTTGCGGTCGATGGCGCGGCGAAGATCCGTTTCGAGCTGCAGGCGATCCGTGCCGCCGGCGCGGAAGGCGGGGCGGAAGGGCTCGACGCGATTGCCGCCCGCGCGCTTGGCGCGGTACATCGCCAGTTCGGCGTCGGACAGCAGGCCGGTGGCGCTTTCCTGCTGGTCGACCCATGAAGCGAGGCCGATCGAAGCCGTCAGGATAATCTCCCGGTTGGCGAAGTTGATCGGCACCATGATCGCCTTGGAGACGGCGTCGGCGAAATCCGCGACCTTGGCTGGATCGCGTTCCGAAACCAGGATCAGGCCGAACTCGTCGCCGGAAAGGCGGGCTAGCGTGTCCTGCGGTTTCAAGAGACGCCGCAGGCGGCGGGTAAGCGCGATTAGGATATTGTCGCCGGCGGAGATACCAAGGCTGTCGTTCACCTGCTTGTAGCGGTCGATGTCGATCGACATCACCGTCGGCCGCAATGCTTCGGAGCCGTTGGCAAGCGCCAGCACCGACTGCAAGCGGTCGAGGAAGACCTCCCGGTTCGGCAGTCCCGTAAGATTGTCATGCATAGCGTCGGCAAGCAGGCGATCGACGGAATTCTTCTGCTCGGTTACGTCGATGATCGTGCCGACGCAGCGGATGACCTCGCCATTCGAGCCCAGCACCGGCCGCGCCCGGATCTTCAGCCAGTGGAAGTGGCCATCCTCGGCGCGGATACGGAATTCGTGGTTCAGCCGGCCCTTGCGATGTTCCAGCAGAACGTCGAGCGTGGCCCGGAAACGGTCGCGGTCATCGGGATGAAGTCGCGGGAGCCAGTTGCGCGCCGGGCCATGCATGGTGCCGGGAGCAAGGCCGAGACGAATAGAAATATCAGGGCTCGTTACCACGCGGTCGCGCGCGACGTCCCAGTCCCAGACGGTGTCACCTGAGCCGGTGAGCGCCAGCGATTGTCGTTCGAGATCGGAGAACAGTCCCTGCTGGTATGCGCCGCCGGCGAAGGCGTGCTGCATGACGGTGAAGCCGATCAGAAGCACGATCAGCACCAGCCCGCCGCCCAGCGCAGGCTGGATGATGTCGTTGTCCAGTCGCCCGGTAATCGTAAGCCAGCCGCCGAACAGCCAGACGAGAAGCAGTGCCCATGTCGGTACGAGAAGAATCGCACGGTCGTAACGATTGAAGCCGAGATAGATGATGAGCACGATGCCGGCGGTGGCGGTCAGCGCAAGAGAGAGACGTGCGATGCCCGAGGCGACCGAGGGGTCGTAGATGGCGACCCCGAACAGCAGACCGAGACCGAGGATCCATGCGAAGGTCGCGTATCCCAGGTGTACGTGCCAGCGATTGAGGTTCAGATAGGTGAAGAGGAAAATGACAAGGCTCGATGCGAGCGCCACCTCCGCGCCCGCTCGCCATATTCGCTGGTCGCTGGAGGTTACGCTGATGAGCTTTTCGAGAAAGCCGAAGTCGACGCAGATATAGGCAAGCACCGCCCATGCGAGCGCCGCTGCCGCCGGCAGCATCGAGGTTCCCTTGACCACAAAGAGGATCGTCAGGAACACCGCGAGCAGGCCGGCAATCCCGAGCACGATGCCGCGATAGAGGGTAAACGCGTTGACCGTGTCCTTGTAGGCGTCGGGTTCCCACAGATAGATCTGCGGAAGCTGCGGCGTCGAGAGCTCGGCAACGAAGGTGATGACCGCGCCGGGGTTGAGCGTGATGCGGAAGACGTCAGCTTCCGTGCTCGGCTGGCGGTCGAGCGCGAAGCCTTCCGACGGCGTGATTGCGATGATGCGCTGCGAGCCGAGATCTGGCCAGAACAGCTTGGAATTCACGAGGCGGAAATGCGGGGCGACGATCACGCGCTCCAGCTGCTCTTCCGAAACGTTGGCAAGCGCAAAGACTGCCCAGTCGCCCTGATGCTGCGGTGAGCTGGACCGAACCTCGATGCGGCGGCGGATGCCATCGGCGCCGGCCGCGGTGGAAACCTGAAAGGCATCGCCCTGGTTGGTGTAGATTTCAGTCGTCGCGGTGAGGTCGAGCGCCGTGTCGTCACGGGCGATCTTCACCGGCTCGGCGGCATTCGCGGTCGTCGCGAAGAGGCCTGCAAGCACGAGCATGACCATAGCGAAAGCTGCCGCCAGCGTCTGGCCGGCGGTGGGCTGCCTGTTATCGGTAAGTTTCATGAGGGCTCTTTGCCGCCGTTGTCCGTGGCCCGATCCGCGAGAAGCGAATAGATGGCATGGTCGCGCCAGCGCCCGTTGATCTTGAGATATTCCCGCAAGAGACCTTCCCGCTCAAATCCCGCTTTTTCGAGCAACCTGATGCTGTTGCCGTTGTCTGGAATACAGGCTGCTTCGATCCGGTGCAACTCAAGCACCCTGAAGATATAGGGAATAGCCAGTCGAAGTGCGGCAAACATATGGCCTTGGCCGGCATATCGCTCGCCCATCCAGTATCCAATCATGCAGCTTTGCGAGGCACCACGGCGGATGAGGCCGATTGTCAGGCCGCCGAGAAGAATGTCGTCCGGCCTGTGGAAGAGAAAGAAGGGGACGGCCAGACCCGTGTTGAATTCCTGTTCGTTACGCAGCACGCGCGTCCGGTAGGAACTTTCGGTCAGTTCGTCAGGCCGCCATGTCGGTTCCCACGGCTGCAGGAAAGCCCGGCTTTCGCTACGCAGCTTGTGCCACTGGTCGAAGTCACGGTAGCGCGGAAGACGCAGAAAATGGTTTGGCCCATAGAGTTCAGGGGTTTCCGGCTGCCGCGACAGAAACCGAAAGACCGACCGTGTCATGCCATGCCCCCAAAAAGGCGAGGGCGGTCATGAGCCGCTTGCTCGCCGGCAACCCCTTGCCCCGTTTACGCGCAGTTATCAGCCGGCCGCCTTGAGGCCCCCGCTGGCATTGCCGCTGGTAAGAGACTGTGTGATTTCCGACATCGGCGCAAGCTGCTCCAGCGGGCCGATGGCCGAGAGTGTCGGTACGGTCTCGAAGAACAGCCGTCCGGCGAGATCTGTCAGCCGTTCGGTAGTGATCCCTTCCAGCCGCTCCATCATCTCCTGATTAGAGATCGGGCGCCCATAAAGCATCATCTGCCGGGCAATCTGTCCGGCGCGTGCAGCAGGGCTTTCCTGCCCCATCAAGAGCTGTGCGCGGATCTGTGCCCTCGAACGGTCGATTTCCTGCTGGTTGATCATCTCCGAGGACTTTCTGAGTTCATCGATGATGACCGGAACGAGCTCCGGCAGGTTCTCTCCGCCGGTGGCGGCGTGAACGCCGAATATGCCAGTATCGGAAAAGCCCCAGTGGAACGCATAAACAGAATAGCAGAGCCCGCGGAATTCACGCACTTCCTGGAACAGGCGAGAGGACATGCCTCCGCCGAGAATGTTGGCAAGGATCTGCGAACAGTAAAAGTCGCGCATGTGATAGGCGCGGCCTTCGAAACCTAGCAGCACCTGCGCATCCATAAGGTCACGTTCTTCGCGTGCCTCGCCACCAAGATAACGGGCAGTCTCGAATACTGGCGGCACAGCAGGCTCCGTCCGAAGTCCCGAGAACCGTTCCTCCACCTGGCGAACGAAGGCGTCGTGGTCAACAGCACCGGCGGCGACGACGAACATTCGGTCGGTCGTGTAGTTGCGTGAAAGGTAGCCCCTGATCTCGTCGCTGGTAAACGACATTACGGTATCGGGCGTGCCGAGGATCGGCCGCCCCAGCGTCTGTCCGGCAAAGGCGATTTCCGAGAAGCGGTCGAAGACCACGTCGTCGGGCGTGTCGTTGGCCGCGCCGATTTCCTGCAGGATAACCTGCTTTTCCCGGCTCAGTTCCTCTTCGTCGAAAACCGATTCGGTCAGAATGTCGGCGAGGATGTCGACCGCCAGCGGCACGTCATCCTTGAGTACGCGGGCGTAGTAGGACGTGGTTTCGGTGGACGTGGCGGCGTTGAGTTCGCCGCCGACATTCTCGATTTCCTCGGCGATCTGGCGAGCGTTGCGTCGCTGTGTGCCCTTGAATGCCATGTGCTCGAGAAGATGGGCGATGCCGTGCTCCCCGTCGGTTTCGTTGCGCGAACCGGATTTGATCCAGGTTCCGAGCGCGACACTTTCGAGATGCGGCATCTTCTCGGTTACGACCGTCAGCCCAGAGGGCAGCCGGGTACACTCAACATTCATCGATCCGTCTTTCTGCGCTTCTCAATTGTCTGTGCGGGCATGTTCACCGACAAAGGTTTCGACGGCTTTAAGGTCCGCGTCCAGGATATCGAAACGCTCCTCCCTGGTCATCAGATCAGCAAGCCACGCCGGAAGCGCCGGGTCAATACCGCTTGCGGATTTTACTGCAGCGGGGAACTTCGCGGGGTGGGCGGTGGAGAGCGTGACCATGGGGCTCGAAGGCTTGGCAAACTTCGACGCGACATACACGCCAACGGCGGTGTGCGGATCGATCAGATAGCCGGCCTGGGCCAGGGTGTCGCGGATCGTGTCTGCTACCTGCTTTTCGCTGGCGCGGCCGGCGCGGAAGTCCTTGCGGATCGCTTTCAGCGCATCCGGCTTGATCTCGAAGGAACCGGACTGTTTCAGGCTTTCCATCGAGGAGCGGATGGCCGCATCGTCACGGTCATAGGCTTCGAACAGCAGGCGTTCGAAGTTGGAGGAAATCTGGATGTCCATCGACGGCGAGGTGGTGGCTGAAACGCCCTTCATCTCGTAGCGCCCCGTCTTGAGCGTCCGGGCGAGAATGTCATTCTCGTTGGTGGCCACTACCAGTTTATCGATCGGAAGGCCCATCTTCTTGGCGACGTAACCGGCGAAGATATCACCGAAATTGCCGGTCGGAACGGTGAAGGAGACCTTGCGGTCCGGCGCGCCGAGCGAGATCGCCGCGGTGAAGTAGTAAACCACCTGCGCCATGATGCGGGCCCAGTTGATCGAGTTCACGCCGGAGATCTTGTAGGTGTCGCGGAAAGCGTTGTCGTTGAACATCGCCTTCACCAGATTCTGGCAGTCGTCGAAATTGCCCCTGACAGCAATGGCATGGACGTTTTCGGCATTGGAGGTGGTCATCTGCCGCTGCTGGACAGGCGACACCTTCTCATGCGGAAACAGAATGAAGACGTCGGTGCGGGCGCGGCCGGCAAACGCGTCGATGGCCGCGCCGCCGGTATCGCCGGAAGTCGCGCCGACAATGGTCGCCCGTTCGCCGCGCTGGGCAAGGGCATGGTCCATCAGGCGGGCGAGAAGCTGCATCGCCACGTCCTTGAACGCGAGCGTCGTGCCGTGGAAAAGTTCGAGCACGAAGGCGTTCGGGCCAGTCTGAACGAGCGGAGCCACGGCCGGATGACGGAAGGTTGCGTAGGCTTCATCGATCATCGATCGGAACGTGCCTGCCTCGATCTCGCCGCCGGTGAATCCATAAAGTACCTCGAAGGCGATCTCCTGATACGTCTTGCCACGAAGCGCGCGAATCTCCTTCTTTTTGAGATGCGGCCATTTGCGCGGCACATAGAGGCCGCCGTCACGGGCAAGACCCGCAAGCAAGGCGTCACTGAAACCGAGGCTTTTGGCCTCTCCGCGGGTCGAGATATATTCCACGATGGTCATCCTTGGTCAGAAGAATAGGGGCGCGTTTGGGTGTCCGAGACTATGACGTTTCGGGAACGGAAGTTCGTCTTTTTGCGCCAGACAGGCCGGCCGGATTTCGCAGGCACGGCAGTCGCGAACGGGTTGGTCCAGGGTGGGGCCGTGCCCCTGAATGCCGACGGTATTGAATTTCGAAGCAAAACGCTGGCTACCCAATCGATTTTTCGCTGCGCCGCTGGTATAGACCATCCTCCCAGGGCATGAAAAGGCCCAAATGGAATGGCTTTTGGCTTCTCGGAGCTCAAGAATGCGGAAGGTGCATATCGTGTCTGTGAAGATGTCGCGCGGGCTGTTGGCCGCATTTTCGATGATAGTTCTAGCGGGCTGCAACGCCGGCAATCCCGGTGGTGCCCTTGGTTCGGCTTCAGAAAAGCCGGAAGCCAGCGCCGCCGCCTCTGCAGGTGCACCGGTCGTCCAGGGATTCTGCCCGACGATCGCCTTGCGGGACGGCACTTCATATTACCGGACTTACGCCAAGGGCGCGAAGGATGATGCGACCAAGATCGTCTACCAGGCGTCTCTTGCTGACACCACGCGCTCCTGCGTTCGGAACGAAGCGAACCTGACGATCACCGCGATGGTTCAGGGGCGCCTTGTGGCTGGTCCGGAAGGAAAGGCAGGCGCCGTCAATTTGCCGATCCGAGTTGCGGTAACGGATGGCGACACCGTACTTTACTCGGAACTGACACAGCATCCGGTAACGCTTGCCGATGCCTCGCAGCCGACGCAGTTTATCTTTTCCAAGCAGGTCAGCATTCCGGCGACGGCTAGCGGACTGACAAGAGTCTTCATCGGTTTCGACGAAGGTCCGAAGAAAAAGTAGGTTCGTCAGCCAAAAGAGCCGCCAAGCTCGAAAAACAAAATAGGCAAAGGTTGCCATCTGCAACGGATGGTAAGACACCACATGCCGGGGGGCATAGGTGAAAACTGGAGTAATCAGGAATCCCGTGTCCGGCGGGAAGGCGTTCGCACGCGCGTGGCCGACGCTTCTTCAGGCGTTGAACAGACGTTTCCCGGATATCGATGTTCGCGAGACCACTGCTGCCGGACAGGCGGCATATCTGGCGCGTGAGCTTGTTGACTGCGGGTGCGAACTTGTCATCGCAGTCGGTGGTGATGGCACGGTGAGCGATGTCGTTGACGGCATCCTCTCTTCCAGTCGGCCCAGAACGGCCTTTTCCCTGATCCCCAACGGAACCGGTTGTGATTTTGCCCGTAATTTCAGGCTGGCAAAAACGCCAGAGTCTATCGTTAATCAGATCGCTGCGGCTCCCCTTCGCTGCATCGATGTCGTGCGCCTCAGCGGTACGGCGGTGGACGGCGGCAATGTCGTTCGCCATTTCGCCAATATCGCGAGCGTCGGCGTTTCAGGAGAGATCGTCCGCAGCATGAACGAAGCGCCCCGTAATCTATTGATGGGCGGTTCGACGCGTTTCATGCTCTATTCCGCGCTTGGGATTATTCGTTATCGGCCACAGTCGGTGCGGGTCGTCATCGATGGAGAGGACGTTTATGCCGGAGCCGTGACGGTGGCATGCATCGCCAATGGCGCATGGTTCGGTGGTGGCATGCATGTCGTCCCGCAGGCTGACCTGACGGATGGTCTGCTCGATGTCGCCGTGATGAGGGCGACTTCCAAGATTGGTCAACTTGGACTGCTGGCCCGGCTTCACAGGGCGGCGCATGTCAGCCATCCCCTGTTGAGTTTTCACAAAGGGCGTACGGTGGAGATCACTCCCATCGGTGAGGGACGCTTTTCCTGCGAGGCGGATGGGGAAAATCCCGGTCTGTCGGCGCTGCGGGCCGAAATCCTGCCCGCAGGCCTTGCCATGCGTATCTGACGATCACCGTTCCAGGCCGGGGAGGGGATCAGGCAGATCAGATCACCCCGGCCCAATTTTCCATTGCCGCTATCACGGCTGGAAGATCCGCCATGCGCGCGATCACCGTTTCCGCTCCGGCATCCGTCAGGCGGTCCGCATGCGAGGGGTAAGTGTGCGAGGCACCAGTAAATCCGATGACCCGCATGCCTGCGGCGCGGGCCGCGTGAACTCCGTGTACGGAATCCTCAACGACGACGACCTTGTCTGGGGCTACGCCGAACTGCGCCGCACCATGCAGGAAGATGTCCGGTTTTGGCTTGACCCTGTCAGGGCCGAGATCCTTGGCCGAATAGATGTGCGGCGTAAAGAATTCCTTGAGGCCGACCTTGGTCAGCATCATGTCGAGGCGGGCGGAAGAGGAGTTCGAGCAGATGCAGCGAGGACCCTTGAGTCGCGAAAGCGCGAACACCACACCATCGATGATCTTCACTTCCCGTGCCAGTCGCTGGTCGAGCAGGGCTTCCGACTTGTCGAGCAGGCTTGCCGAAAGCGGAATGTCGATTTCCTTCTCGATGGTGAGAAGGATGTCCTTCCACGTCATGCCGGCGAAGCGTTCGCCCATTTCCTCGACGCTGATCGGATAGCCTGCTTCATTCAAAAGCTTGGATTCGACCCGGGCCGCGATGATCTCGGAATCGACGAGCACGCCGTCGCAATCGAAAATGGTAAGGTCGAAACCGCTCATGGTGGGAGGTCCTGTGGGTACCGTTGGGAGGAGGCTTCACGTACACGAAGAGCCAGCAAAGGACAATCCGCAAGTGACGGACGTCAGGTGCCCTGCGGTTTCGACGAAGCAAGCGCGAGCAGCTGCCGTTCGATATGGGGGAGGTCGCGGACCGTTTCCCGGTCTTCCTGCAACAGGTCTGCGAGCCAGACGCCATCGGCGGCAAGGCGTGCAATTTCCAGCATCGGCGCGTCATCCGTCGTCCGGTGCTCACCAAGCTTTCGCTCAAGCCATTGAGACCAGAGTTGCCGAAGCGCGGGTTCCGAAATCATGGAAACAGAAAGGGCGGCCCATGGGCTGCTCTTTCCAAGCTTTCGGTCTGCGAAGATCGCCCTGACATAGGCGCGGGTGAAGCGCCCGCGCATCTCGCTATCTTCCGCCATGTAGAGGTCGATTTCCTGATCGAGCTTTTCGAGCAGGTCGGCGAAGACGGCCTCGACGAGCGCCTGCTTGCTGGCGAAATGATGCAGGAGACCGCCCTTGGTGACGCCCGCCCGATCCGCCACTGCCTGAATGGTGATCGCCGCCGGTCCGCCGCCGACCGCCAGTGCAGCCGTCTGGTCCAGCAGCGCGCGGCGAACCAGGTCCGGCTGTTTGCGTCTGGTATAGGCGCTTTCCGTCATCCGTGCGTGACCGAGTTGGAGAATGCATTCATCACGATTACACCAGCCACGATCAGGCCGATGCCGGTCATCGCCGCCGGATCGAGCGACTGCTTGAACACAAAGACGCTGATGAGGGCTGTGAGGATGATGCCGAGGCCGCCCCACATTGCATAGGCGATGCCGAGTGGCATGCCTTTGAGCGCCTGTGACAAAAGATAGAACGACACGGCATAAAGCGCGACCATGGCCACGGTCGGCCCAAGCTTGGTGAACTGGGCGGATTTTTGCAGGAAAGTCGTGCCGATTACTTCGCAGATGATTGCGCCGGCAAGTGAGCTGTAGGCAAGGACAACGGGATTCATGGATGGATGGATCTCACATTTGGTTGCCATAAGGATACCGTCTGGTCGGTATCTTTTCAAGATGTGACCATGAGTGAGTACGGAAAGGGCGGGCAATGCTAGTCTTAAATAGGAAACATGGCGGCGAATCGCCGTTCGCCTTCGGGGGTGAAATGGATGACCCGGCTTCCTGTTTCCCGGCGGGCAAGGCCGGCATCGAGAAAATGGGAAAGCAGCGCCCGCCCGAGGGAGCCGGAGAGATGCGTGCGCCGCTCGCTCCAGTCGAGGCAGGCTCGGCAAATGGGCCGCCTGAGCGCTTTGAGCATGTCGACGTCTATGCCATGACCGGTAACCATCTTCTCCCCCGCCTCGGTCAGTTGCGGATGCTCCTCGTCGCCCGCGATGGCGCCGGTTGCGCGCAGGCTGTCGAGCATACGAACGCCATAGTCTCCGGCAAGGTGATCGTAGCAGATCCGCGCCTTGCGTAGTGCCGGTTCCTTCGGTCCCGTCCGGTGTCGGAGGTGACCGCGGCTCGCCGCAAATCCCATCAGGCTTTCGATCAGGGCTCCGACGCCGGCATCGGCAAAGGTGAAATAGCGGTGGCGGCCCTGCTTGCGCTGGCGGATCAGGCCGCCTTCCTCAAGCTTGGCTAGGTGCGAGCTTGCCGTCTGCAGGGTGATTCCGGCCGCGCCGGCAAGCTCCGTCGCCGTCAGCGCGCCGCCTCCCATGAGAGACAGCAGCATATTGGCGCGGGCGGGGTCGCCGATCAGGGCGGCGATGCGGGCAATGTCCGGTCCCTCTTTCATACTTCGATCGTAACCGAAGCATACCGTGCCGGCAATATGGCAGAAGGAGGTAGGAAGCAAAGGAGAATGCCAATGATTACCTGTGTCATCCGATACGAGATCGATCCCTTCGCCAAGGAGGAATTCGCCACCTATGCCCGCAACTGGGGCGAGGCCATTCCGCGCTGCGGAGCCGATCTCGTCGGATACTTCGCCCCGCATGAGGGCTCCTCGACCACCGCCTATGGCATCTATCATCTGGAGAGCCTTGCGGAATACGAAGCCTATCGAGCCCGGCTGGCCGAGGATCCCCTTGGACGGGAAAACTACCAGTTCGCCGCGAGCGAAAAATTCATCATCCGCGAGGATCGCCTGTTCCTGAAATGCGTGTCCACGCCTCATGCCGCGAGGGCGGTGCGGTGATTGCCGTGATTTTCGAGGTCGTGCCGACATCCGGCGCGCGTGACGTCTATCTCGATATCGCGGCGGAGTTGAAGCCTCGCCTTGAGGACATTGATGGCTTCCTCTCCATTGAGCGTTTCGAGAGTCTCTCCATGCCGGGAAAGATCCTGTCCCTTTCCTTCTGGCGGGACGAAAAGGCAGTGGCGCGCTGGCGCAATCTTCCCGAACATCGCGCCGCCCAGCGGGCTGGAAGGGAAGGTGTCTTTGCCGACTATCGGCTTCGGGTCGCGCATGTCCTGCGAGACTACGGTCTCGACCGGCGCGACGAGGCGCCGGTGCACAGCAGGGCAATCCATTCCGCATCGTGATCTAAAGCATGTCGCGCAAAAGTGTGCAGCGGTTTTGCGATAACGGCATGCGAAAAATCAAAGACTTAAAGCGTGGGAGCAAATCTGAAAGATCGCGACGCGCTTTAGGCACCCGGCTTGCCTCGACAAGCCGGGTGCCGCCGACTATGCATGTCCGCATGCAGAAAGATCAGGACGATACGATTGCGAGCCGCATCAGTCGGGCCCTTGCCGAGCGCATCATCCATGGCGAGCTCGTGCCAGGCTCCCGTCTCGCCCAGGACCACATTGCCGAGGAATTCGGAGCGAGCCATGTGCCGGTGCGCGAAGCCTTCCGTCGTCTCGAAGCGCAGGGCCTCGTCATCAGCCTGCCGCGCCGTGGCGTGCGTGTAGCCTCCTTCGACCTGAAGCAGGTGCGCGAAGTCGCGGAGATGCGGGCGGCTCTCGAGGTTCTCGCTCTCAGGCATGCCATGCCCAACATGACGCCTGATGTGCTCGATGCCGCCGAGCGGGCGGCGAGCGATGCCGATGCCGCAAGAGATGTGCAGACCTGGGAAGAGGCGAACCGTCGCTTCCATCGCCTGATTGTCTCCACCTGCGACATGCCGCGCCTGCTCGCTGTCATCGACGACCTGCATGCAGTCAGCGCCCGTTTTCTCTTCATCGCCTGGCGGGCGGGCTGGGAAGCCCGCACCGACCACGACCACCGCGCCATCCTTTCCGCGCTCCGTCAGGGCAGGGCGTCCGATGCCTGTGCCATTCTTGAGCGGCACGTGCAGTGGATCGGCCGCGCTCCCATGCCGAAGACCGGTGCCCGCGAGGACGAAGGTTTCGCCATTGTTGGCTAAAAATTATAGATAAAATTTGAAGTCAATTTTGATCCGACCATGATATTGTATTTGACGGATTTTTTTGTTTTTCAGGATCTCTTTTCTCTGGTTGAGGGTCGCTTTCCCGCTGAGAAGATTTCTGTCTCTCGTATGCGGGCGATCTTCTTGGCTTGTTTGGAATCAAAAAATAGATAAAAATTCTCGCGTGAAGAAAATTATCTATAAAATGGAGATCCAGATGGCTTCCTCTTCTTCCATGACCGGTCGCTTCGACCCGTTCGGCATCGCTGCGCGTCCGGCGGCTGTTCGGGCCGCCCTTGTTCTTGCCGGCACCGCTGTGCTTGCGCTTGCCTCGCAGATTTCGGTGCCGATGGTGCCGGTTCCGATCACCATGCAGACCTTCGCGATCACCATGATCGGCGTGCTCTATGGCTGGCGTCTCGGTGCCGCAACCGTCCTGGCTTGGCTCGGCGAGGCTGCCATCGGGCTGCCGGTGCTGGCGAATGGCACCGGCGGGCTTGCACCGTTCATGGGGCCGACCGCCGGTTATCTAGTATCTTTCCCGATCATCGCAGCGCTTGTCGGCTTTCTGGCTGAGAAGGGCTGGACGGGACAGCGCGTGGCGCTCAGCTTTTCCGCACACGCTCTCGCCAACCTGCTTTGCCTTGCCATCGGCGGCGCATGGCTGATGGCTCTTCTCGGTGTGGAAAAGGGGCTCGTCCTTGGTGTGACGCCCTTCATCCTCGGGGCCGTCCTGAAGTCGGCTCTGGCTGCTGCCGTTCTCATGGCGATCGGACGTCGTTTCGTCAGGAACTGAAGGTGGCGATCCGCCTCAGGCCTCATCACCTTCTGTGCATGCTGACATTCGTCGGCAGGGGATATTCGCCGCGTTTCACCGCCAATTACGAGGTGTTGGCGCGGCGACTTTCCCGAGGCGAAACCATCATCCTCGTGGAGGGGCCGGACGATATCTGTGCCCCTCTGCTGGAAGACGAGAACGTTCCCCATTGCCTCGGCGAGAGCGTCTGCGGTCGCGATGCCGAAGCGCTTGCCGCGGTCTCGCACCTGCTCGGACGCCCCCTGTCTGTCGGCTCCTCGATCGTGCCCGGCCCGAGCCTGTTCAGAAAGCTTCGCCTTCACTTTTCATCCGGCGGGCTTCGCGCCGCCTGTGCCGGGTGCGAGTGGGGGAGCCTTTGCGATCATGTTGCGGAAGGCGGATACCGCGAGGTGCGTATCCGTTGATTTGCAGGCGGCGGCATTGACCGCCGCCTGCGCATTTCCGGCACTCCTTGTGCCGTCCTGATCCTCGTCAATGGAAATTCGCCTCAGCCATTCAGCCTTTGGTAACCAAGTTCGGTAACCATAAGCCTCGTATCCCCGTGCTGCGTCAGCGTAACAGTGAGTATCCGATGGCTTCCGTATTTCCGCTCGCCGATCTTCGCCGTTCCACCGATCCTTTTTCCTGGGTCGACAGCATCATCAAGGGCGATTGCGTCGCTGCGCTCGAAGCGCTTCCCGACAAGTCCGTCGATGCGATTTTCGCCGATCCGCCCTATAACCTGCAGCTTGGCGGCAGCCTGCATCGCCCCGACCAGTCGCTGGTCGATGCCGTCGATGACGAATGGGACCAGTTTGCATCCTTCGAGGCCTATGACGCCTTCACCCGCGCATGGTTGCTCGCCTGCCGCCGCGTTCTCAAGCCGACCGGCACCATCTGGGTCATCGGCTCCTATCACAACATCTTCCGCGTCGGCGCGACGTTGCAGGACCTCAATTTCTGGATCCTGAACGACATCGTCTGGCGCAAGACCAACCCGATGCCGAACTTCAAGGGACGGCGGTTCCAGAATGCTCATGAGACCATGATCTGGGCCTCTCCGGATGCCAAGGCCAAGGGCTATACGTTTAATTACGATGCCCTGAAGGCGTCGAACGACGACGTCCAGATGCGCTCCGACTGGCTCTTCCCGATCTGCGCCGGTGGCGAACGGCTGAAGGGCGATGATGGCAAGAAGGTGCATCCAACCCAGAAGCCGGAAGCCCTGCTGGCCCGTGTCATCATGGCCTCCACCAAGCCCGGCGACATCGTGCTCGACCCCTTCTTCGGTTCGGGAACCACGGGTGCTGTCGCTAAGCGTCTCGGCCGCCATTTCGTCGGCATCGAGCGCGAGCAGGATTATATCGACGCTGCCTCGGCACGCATCGCCTCTGTCGAACCGCTAGGCAAGGCCGAACTCACCGTCATGACTGGCAAGAAGGCCGAGCCGCGCGTCGCGTTCAACACGCTGGTCGAGAGCGGTCTGGTCAAGCCGGGTCAGGTGCTGACCGATGCGCGTCGTCGCCATTCGGCAATCGTGCGTGCCGATGGCACCATTGCATCTGGTGGTGAAGCCGGCTCCATTCATCGCCTCGGCGCTCGCGTCCAGGGACTGGATGCCTGCAACGGCTGGACCTTTTGGCACTTCGAGGACGGGAGCGCTCTTCGACCCATCGACGAACTCAGGGCTGTCATTCGCAGCGGAATGTCGAAGCTGGATTGATCCCCCGCCGAATACCGGCGGCGGGTCGAGGTTTTGAACCGGACGATCCACCAGCTTTTGATAGCCGCGACCCGATTTCCAGAATTCTCCGGCCGGTTAAGTACCTCTAGTCCCGGCAGGAGACCTTGACGCCCGGTGTGCCACGCACCGGGCGTCATTTCATTTGATCAAACCTTGTAGTCGGTCACATCGACCGAGATGATCCTACCGTCTGCGTTGAATGTTATCGTTTCCTCGCCGAAGCGGATGAGGGGTTCACCGGTCTGCGCATTGGTAGCCTTCAGGCGCCAGACCGAGCGTGCGGCCGATGGCGAGACGATTTCGATCAGTTCGTCGGTTGCGACCTGATCCGGATATGTTTCGAAATAGCGGCGAAAGGCTGCCATGATATCAGGCTTGCCCTTCAGTCCGCCGACCTTGACCGAACCATAGACCGCATCCTCGGCAAAGAAGTCGTCGATTGTGTCGAAGTCGAGTGCGTTGATGGCTTCGTGAAAAACACGCACTGCATGGGCCGGGTCGAAACTCACGCAAGATTCCTTTCTGTGCAAACCGGGATCAATGGCCCGGTTCTAGCCCTGAAAGGCTATTGACGGAAAGACAGCTACAGGCAAGTTTTGCTTTATATGAATATTCGGAAATAAGAACGGACGGGGAGGAGGGTTCCCAACCGCAACGACACAGTCGGAAAGTTCGCTGCCGCGAGCTTTTATTGGCTCGTGTCTACAGTCCAATTCGGCCGCGCTAGCGGTTGGACTGGCGCAGGATGGGAACCGCCAGTCCCGCCTGCGCCAGAACTTTTTTGCGATCTTTTCTGCAAGGCACGGGTAGGGCGCCAAACCCTCAGGCTATTTCAGCCTTCAGCGTCGCCATGTCGATCACGAACCGGTATTTGATATCGCGATGTTCCATGCGGGCAAAGGCCATGTTGATGTCCTGCATCGCAATCGTCTCGGTGTCGGGAAGGATCTGACGTTCGGCGCAGAATTTCAGAAGTTCTATCGTCTCGGCTATGCCCCCGACGATGGATACGGAAATCTGCTTTCTGCCTCGCAATAGGGATTCCGGTCTTATCGTGCCATGGCTGCCCAGACTTCCGATGATGACGAGCGAGCCTTCGAGGCTCAGAAGGTCGAGGTAAATGGAAAGGTCGTGGGGGACCGGGATCGTGTCGAGAATATAATCGAGATGGCCCGACGCATCCGCCATGGCCTGCTCGTCGGAGATGAGAACCACATTTGTTGCCCCGAGTTTCCGTGCATCCTCGATTTTGGTCGGCGATGATGTGATGACTGTGACCTGCGCGCCGAGCGCCACCGCAAGCTTGACCGCGATATGTCCGACGCCGCCTAGGCCGACGATGCCTACGCGGCTGCCAGCGCCGATCTCCCAACGGCGCAGTGGCGACCAGCCGGCAATGCCGGCGCACAGCAGCGGCGCTGCGCGGTTCACCGCAAGGCCTTGGGGAAGGCGTATCACGAACTCTTCCGATACGACGATGCCGGTTGAATACCCGCCATAGGTTACTTCGCCACTTACCCGGTCACGGCTGTTGTAGGTCAAGGTAGGACGGTTGAGGCAATATTGCTCCTCGCCAGCGGCGCAGTGGGCACATTCGAGGCAGGCATCGACGATGGGGCCGACGGCGACGATATCTCCCGGCCTGAATTTTCGTACCGAACCACCCACGGCAAGAACCCTGCCGATGATTTCCTGGCCGGGAACAACGGGATACACGGTGTTTTGCCAGTCGTTTCTGGCATGGTGGAGGTCGGAGTGGCAGACGCCGCAATAGAGGATGTCGATTTCCACATCCTCCGGTCTCGGTTTGCGCCGGTCGAATGTCCACCCGATCATCGAGCCGCCTACTTCGGATGCGGCATAGCCCTTCGCAATCATCGATAGCCTCCAACGCGTGGTGGAACTGAACAACAGTTCTCCCGCCACGAACGGCATTCCGGTGGCGGATGATACCGGAATGCCGGGCTCGGTGGGGGACGAACCGGTCACTCAAAAAGCGACCTGTTTATAACTATACGGATTACGAAGTGTTCGTCTATCGAATTTTTGCGTCGCGGCGAAGAGACTGTGCGTTCTCCGCAATCTGCTCCATAAGATCGATGTAGATGTCGCGATCGCCGGACTTCAGGGATTCCAGCACCGCCTCACAGCTTGCTCGTTTGGCGGCCGTAATGCGATCCTGCAACTGCTGTCCCAGCGGTGTGAGCTGAAGTCGGACGGTACGCCTGTTTTCCTCACACCGCCGACGCACGATCAGGCCTTTGCGGACGAGACGGTCAACGACGGTGGTGGCTGTCGAAAGAGGCGAGGAGAGTTCGTTGGCGACATCGCCCATGGTGCAGTCAGGATAGGCGCCGACGAATGCGATGACCGATAGATCGGAGAGGTTGAGGCTGGAATAGGGTGTGTCTGCCATGATCTGGCATTCGACCTTGAACAGCGGCGCCATGCGGCGCAGGCATTCCCAAAGTCGTTCCGCGTCTTCCGGCCTGACCATTTTCTTCTTTTACCCCATTATCTTGCCACCCCGATTTGGGGTGGTCGTCTATCGTGGCGCGGTTGCTAAACTGAGGCAACCGGCGAAATCTGGCCTTTCGGGTCAGTGTGTGACGCCGAAGCTGGCGAGGTCACTTTTCAGCTGCTCGGCGCCGATGAACTGCACGGCCTGCCAGCCGGAGGCCTGTGCGCCTTCGACATTTTCCATCACATCATCAATGAAGAGCGTCGCCGATGGTTCCAGCCCGAAATCCGCTGCATGGCACTGGTAGATCTCGACATCCGGCTTGATGAGGCCGATCTCGCCGGAAACGGTAACGCCGCGAGGAAGGTTCAGAAAGGGAAAGATTTCGCGCGCTTCCCTGAAGGTGTCAGCGGCGAAGTTGGTCAGCATCGTAACGTCGCGGCCTGCATCGACGAGGGACGTCAGTATCTCGACACTATCCTGGTAGGCGTAGGGAACCATGGCGCGCCAGTTCTTGCGGAACGCACGGATATCGGCTTCGCGATCGGGGAAGCGGGTAATGAGCTCTGCCTCCGCATCGGCCCAGCTTCTTCCACGGTCCTGTTCCAGATTCCAGGCGCTGGTGCAGACATTGGAGAAAAACCAGCGGCGCTCCGCCTCGTCGGGGATGATCTTCGAATATGGGAGGTTGGGGTCGTAATGGATCAGGACCTTGCCGATGTCGAAGACGATGTGGCGGATGGCGGACATGCATTATCCTCTGCTGACCGGGAAGGCTTCCGGAATGGCCTGCGAAATCGCTTTTTTCATTACGGTTGGCAAGGCTTGCGCATCAAGATTTGCGACATCCTCCCACCAACCGTGAACATCGGCGCCTTCGGGCGCCGGCCCATGAAAGCGATAGATGCTCAGGCGAAGTTCGAAATGGGTAAAGACGTGAGTGACAGTGCCGCAGGCCTGCCATTCGGCGGAAAAGGGGGCCGCGGAGGTTCCCGTTTCGCCGTCCTTGCGGGAGTTCCAGGCAGTCGTCGGCACCTCCGTCATGCCGCCCAGCAGTCCGGTTTCAACCCGGCGGCGCAGGAGCACCTTGCCCTCCATGTCGATGGCGATGAAGGCAGCCCCCTGACGGATCGGCTTGTCTTTCTTGGCGGCTTTGACCGGAAATCGTTCCGGATCATGTCCGTCGAGCGCGCGACAGTCGCCGCGAAACGGACAGAGTGCGCAGGCAGGCCGCTTCGGGGTACAGATGGTTGCTCCGAGATCCATCATCGCCTGCGCGAAATCCCCTGGACGATCGATTGGCGTCAGTTCTGCCACACGCGTCTTCATTGCGGGCTTCGAACCGGGAAGGGGGGCATCGATGGCAAAGAGGCGGGAAATCACCCGTTCCACATTTCCGTCCATCACCGCCGCAGGGCGGTTGAAGGCGATAGCGGCGACGGCTGCGGAGGTGTAGTCGCCGATGCCGGGAAGGCTGCGAAGACCGTCTTCCGTATCGGGAAAGCGCCCGCCATGAAGGCTTGCAACCGCTTCGGCGCATTTCTTCAGGTTTCGGGCGCGGGCGTAATAGCCGAGGCCGGCCCAGGCCGCCATAACGTCTTCGGAGGGCGCGGCCGCCAGTGCGTCGATGGTTGGCCATCGCGCCACGAACTTGGCGAAATAGGCCTTCACTGCCTGAACCGTGGTCTGCTGCAGCATCACCTCGGAAAGCCAGATGTGATAAGGTTCCGGCCGGATGCCGCGCGCCGCCATGGACGGAGAAATCCGCCAGGGAAGATCGCGGTGATGGCGGTCGTACCAGTCGAGCAGTTCTTCTGCGAGCGTGCGCCCTGTTGTCGGAGTGGGGGAGGTGTTCATTGGCTGGAACATAGGGGCAGCGCCGCTTTTCGCCAATTGCCGCCTGTGCAAAAGTTGGGGAATGCGGCCCCCTTCGGCGGTGCCGGGAACGGAACGTGCCAACGGGCAGGTGCCTGTGCCGCGCGTTCCGTCTTTTTACACAGGCTTTCCAGCGATATATCTTTTTGTCGAGACGCCCGTGATCGGCGTCGCCAAGACGTGGTATGGAATTCAATGACTGCTATATGGGGGCGAAATGCTTCGTTCCTCTCGAACAGGATGAATGCGGGTCATGGCCCCAATTGAAAAGTCTCAGCGCTTCAGGCGTAGGGGAGAATTGCAGATCTCCGAAATCGCCAATGGAATCATCGATCCGGTGCTGTCGCGCCGTGCGGGTATTTCGACTGCGCTACTTGGGTCTTGGGACGAAATCGCCGGTGAGAACTTTGCCGAGTGTTCCCGTCCGGAAAAGATCGCCTGGCCACGTCGCGGCGATCCGGGTGACGAGGGAGGCCATCGGCCCGGTGTCCTGACGATTGCCTGCGAAGGCGCGCGGGCGCTTTTCCTTTCCCATGCCCAGGGAGAGTTGATCGCTCGTATCAACGGCTTCTTTGGTTATCCCGCGATCAGTCAGATCCGCATTGTCCAGAAACCCGTGTCGACGGCCTCTTTGCGTCCTTCCCGTCCACGCAAGCTGGAAGGCGAAAAGGCGAAAAGGCTTGCCGCGATGATGGATGGGATCGAGGATGAGAAGCTGAGACTGGCGATCGAGCGGCTCGGCACCGGTGTGCTGTCGCGGCGTAAGCGTTGACGCACTGTCGTCATACCGCAAACATGGAGAAGAATTAATCTGTTAGCGGTGAAAAGGTCACGATTCTTTGATGAAACGGCATTCCCGCCGCCTTGTTTGCGGCCGCGTCGCATTATAACGGTGGTTCAAACTCAAAACAGCTCTAACGGGTGTCCCATGTCGAACCTTGAACTTAAACTCACCAAGCGCAGCCTGCTGAGCGGCATTGCCGTCGCCGGTGTCGGCGTGGCGTTTTCCTCTCCCGCGGCTGCCGTTGACATTCCGAAGCCGGACCGCGACGTCGACATGGAAGAAGTGCTGAAGCCGGGCCCGCTGAAGGACATGGCGCTCGGCGACGCGAACGCTCCGGTCAAGATCGTCGAATATATGTCAATGACCTGCCCGCATTGCGCCAATTTCCATGCCAAGACCTTCGATACGATCAAGGAAAAATACATCGATACCGGCAAGGTGTATTTCATCCTTCGCGAATTCCCGTTCCCGCGCGACACCGCATCGCTCGCCGCCTTCATGCTGGCGCGTTGCACGCCGGAGGATCGCTACTTCCCCTTCGTCTCCATGTTCCTGAAGCAGCAGATGGCCTGGGCCGCTCCGGCGGATAACGATGTGCGGGCGGCGATGCTGCAACTGTCGAAACTTGGTGGTTTTACACAGGAGAGCTTTGACGCCTGCTTGACGAACGCGCAGCTTGCCGCTGATGTGACGGCGGGCAGGGACCACGCGGCAAAGGATTTCGGCATCCAGTCGACGCCAACCTTCCTGATCAATGGCAAGAGCTATTCTGGAGACATGTCGGTTGAAACCATGTCGGCGCTCATCGACAGTCTGCTCTGATCCGCGCTTCGGACTGATGTCGGGCGGCGGCAGGACACGTGCGGCCGATTTCCCGATCTTCGTCGGCGGAGAGGTTGAATGAAGTTCAACCGTCTCCGCCTTCTCGGCTTCAAATCCTTCGTGGAGCCGACGGAATTCATCATCGAGCGAGGCCTGACAGGCGTTGTCGGCCCTAACGGGTGCGGCAAGTCCAATCTTGTCGAAGCCCTGCGCTGGGTGATGGGTGAAAACTCCTACAAGAACATGCGCGCGTCCGGCATGGACGACGTGATCTTCTCCGGTTCAGGCAACCGTCCGGCGCGCAATACCGCCGAGGTCGGTCTTTACCTCGATAACGCGGATCGTACCGCGCCCGCATCCTTCAACGACGCCGATGAAATCCAGGTAACGCGCCGTATCGAGCGCGGCGAGGGCTCGGTCTACCGTATCAACGGCAAGGAAGCCCGTGCGAAAGACGTTCAGCTTCTCTTTGCCGATGCCTCCACCGGCGCCCGCTCACCCTCCATGGTCGGGCAGGGCCGCATCGGCGAACTCATTCAGGCAAAGCCTCAGGCGCGTCGGCAATTGCTGGAAGAAGCGGCCGGCATTTCCGGCCTGCATTCGCGCCGTCATGAGGCGGAGCTCAGACTGCGTGCTGCCGAAACCAATCTCGAACGGCTAGAAGACATCACCGCCCAGCTTGAAAGCCAGATCGAGAGCCTGAAACGTCAGGCTCGTCAGGCAAATCGCTTCAAGATGCTTTCTGCCGATATCCGCGCGCACGAAGCCATCCTGCTGCATATCCGCTGGAGCCAGGCCAAGCAGGCTGAAGGCGAGGCGGAAAGCGCATTGAACCAGGCAACCGCCATCGTAGCCGAAAAGGCGCAGGCGCAGATGGAGGCGGCTAAGGCCCAGGGCATTGCTAGCCTGAAGATGCCGGAACTGCGTGAGGAGGAGGCGCGCGCCGCCGCCGCCCTCCAGCGCCTGCAGATTGCCCGTACCCAGCTTGACGAAGAGGTGAGCCGCCTTCTCAAGCGTCGCGACGAGCTCACCCGGCGGATGGCGCAGCTTGGGGAAGACATCCGGCGCGAAGAGAGCATGGTCGCGGACAACGCCGAAGTGCTCGAACGGCTTTCGTCGGAAGAGGTTGAGCTTGAGGAGATTCTTGCCGATGCCGGCCGCTACGGCGAAGAAGCGCGCGAGACTTTCGAGGCCGCCGCTGCGACGCTTGCAGAGAGCGAGAAGCGGTTCACTGCGCTGACCGCCGAGCGCGCCGAAGCTGCTGCCGGCCGCAACCAGCTGGAACGCCTGATCCGCGATCTTGCCGACCGCCGCCAGCGTATCGAACGGCAGGCGGAAGAGGCTGCCCGCGAACTGGACCAGGTCACCGCCCGCATCGCTGCACTTCCCGACCCGGAAGAAAAACGGGAAATGGTGGAAGCGGCCGAACAGACGCTTTCAGACAACGAGGTCGCCGTCGCGGATGTAGAAACAGCTCTTGCCGAGGCTCGCCGCAGCGAAAGCATGCTGCGCGCACCGCTTGAAGCTGCTCGTTCGAAGCTCAACGGGCTGGAAACCGAGGCGCGTACGATCAGCCGCATGCTGGCCTCTGCCGCCGCCGGAGATTTTTCGCCTGTTGCCGACGAACTGACGGTTGACCGTGGTTTTGAAACGGCGCTCGGTGCCGCACTCGGTGATGATCTCGACAGTTCTCTGGATCCCTCCGCCCCGGCCCATTGGACGGATAATGGCGATGGTGCCGGTGATCCGCCGCTGCCGGAAGGGGTTGTTCCGCTTGCTGCGCACATGACCGCGCCAGCCGCGCTTGCCCGCCGTCTGCGCCAGATCGGTATCGCAGACGAAGCCGCGGCGCTGAGGCTGATGTCGCAACTTCGTCCCGGCCAGCGACTGGTCACGAAGGATGGTGCGGTCTATCGCTGGGACGGTCATGTGACGGGTTCCGAAGCGCCGAGCGCTGCGGCGCTTCGTCTGGCCCAGAAAAACCGTCTTGCCGAAATCGAGGGCGAGGTCGAGGAGGCGCGTTACGCGCTGTCCGAGGCCGAGGAACGTCTCGCGGAAGCGATGGAAGCGATCCGCATGGAGGAGGATAGGCTTTCGGAAGCGCGCGAGATGCAGCGCCTTTCGGTTCGCCACCTTGCCGATGCGCGTGAAGCGCTGACCCAGGCTGAGCGCGCCTCCGGCGATCTCGTGCGCCGCCGTGTCGTCATCGAGGAAGCCGTCAACGGCCTTAAGGGCCAGATCGAGGAAATTCTCGAACAGGAAGAAAACGCCCGGATAGAGATCGAGGAAACGCCGGATCTTTCCGCGCTCGACAGTCGTCTGCGCGAGGCCGAGGCCGAAGTCGCCACCGATCGCGGCAGGCTTGCCGAGGCGCGAGCCCGTTTCGAAGGCCTTGCCCGCGAGGACGAGAGCCGCCGCCGTCGCATTCTGGCGATCCGGCAGGAGCGGTCCACATGGCAGGCCCGTGCCAGAAGCGCGGAAGACCATATCGCCACCCTGCGTGAACGTGAGGCGGAAGCCCAGGACGAAATGATGGCGCTGGAACTCGCGCCCGACGAGTTCGACGAAAAACGCCGCGCCCTGCTGTCGGAACTGGATAAGGCCGATAAGGCAAGGCGCGAAGCCGCCGACCGCCTGATCGAGGCCGAGGGACGTCAGCGGGAAGCCGACAAGAAGGCGGCTGCTGCCCTTTCAGAACTTGCCGAAAGCAGGGAAAAGCGCGGCCGCGCGGAAGAACGTCTGGTTTCGGCGCGCGAGTGGCGCAAGGAGGCCGAGCAGCGTATTCAGGAAGGCCTGAATGTGCCTCCCCACGAGGCGTTCCGGCTGACTGGCCTGAAGGACCCGGCAGAGATGCCGGATCTTCGCGAAGTGGAACGCGACCTCGACCGCCTGCGGATCGAGCGCGAGCGTCTCGGCGCGGTCAACCTTCGCGCAGACGAGGAACAGAAGGAACTTTCCGACAAGCTCGAAGCGCTGGTTAAGGAGCGCGACGATGTGATCGACGCAATCCGCAAGCTGCGCGGCGCGATCCAGAGCCTCAATCGCGAGGGCCGCGAACGGCTGATTGCCGCTTTCGACGTGGTGAACGCCCAGTTTCAGCGGCTCTTCACCCATCTGTTCAATGGTGGCACGGCAGAGCTTCAGCTCATCGAGAGCGAAGACCCGCTGGAAGCCGGCCTCGAAATCCTCGCCCGGCCGCCCGGCAAGAAGCCGCAGACCATGACGCTGCTGTCCGGCGGCGAGCAGGCGCTGACGGCTATGGCGCTGATCTTCGCGGTGTTCCTCACCAACCCCGCGCCGATCTGCGTGCTGGACGAGGTGGATGCTCCGCTCGACGACCACAATGTCGAGCGTTACTGCAACCTGATGGACGAGATGGCGGCTTCGACCGAGACCCGTTTCGTCGTCATCACCCACAATCCGATCACCATGGCGCGCATGAACCGGCTGTTCGGGGTGACCATGGCCGAGCAAGGCGTATCGCAGCTCGTCTCCGTCGACCTCCAGACCGCGGAGGCGCTGCGCGAGCGAGAAGTCGTGTGATCGCGACATGCGGCAGACCTCAGGCAGGATGCGAATGAAAGCTGCCATCACCGCCAGTCTTGCCGCATTCGTTCTTCTCGCTCTTGCTCGTTCCGGGCAGGCAGACGATCAGCCGGTGCTCTCCGGAAACTTCCTCGCTTCCGTGCTTGCCTCCTCCGAACCGCATCGTGTCTCGCTGACCAAGCTCATCAAGGGCAGGCAACGGATGCCGGTCTGGGTGAAGTCGATGATGACCGATCCCCGCTATATTTCCCTTGCCTCGGAAAAGGTGGAGGTCGAAGGACGCCCGATGCAGTTCTTCAAGACCTGCGAGCCGAGAACCTGCGTGGACAGCGAAATGCGGGTGCTTTTTTCCGCCGATGGCAAGCATGCCGTCGTACTGGTTCGTGACAAGAAGCGCGGGGAGCAGTTTCTCGGCGATCCGAGCGCCGGGGAAAAGGAAGCGCTGGAGCGCTGAACTCCTTTCGCGGCCTCAGCGGGCGGCTGCTCAGACGCCCGGATTTCAGACCTTTGCCAGACGAACGCGGGTGCCCCAGGGGTCGGCTGCCTCGATGCCGTTACCCGTTTCGGCAAAGGTGAAGCCCTGCGCCTTCAGTTGTTCCCTCTGCCGGTCGATGATGCCAGCATCGGCCGTCGTCAGCGAGAACCAGTCGAGGCCGGTCGTGGTCTCGTTGCGCTGACCGGCATTTTCGCTTTCCCAGATATTGGCGCCGATGTGGTGGTGATAGCCGCCGGAGGAGAGGAAGGACGCACCGCGCTCGTCTGAGCCCGAGGTGACGTCCAGCCCGAGGCCCGCCTGATAGAAGGAGCGGGCCTTTTCAAGCGTGCCCACCTTCAGGTGAATGTGGCCGATCCTCAGTGCCGGGGGCGCACCTGTGTAGACGTCCCGGTCCGTGCCGGTTCCGGTCTTGTGCAGTATGTCATCGACGTTGAGCGGCTTGGTTCCCATGGTCACGCGGCCCTCGTTCCATACCCAGCCCTCCTTGGAGCGGTCGGAATAGACCTCGATGCCGTTGCCTTCTGGATCTGCGAGGTAGACCGCTTCGCTGACGCTGTGATCGGCAAAGCCGACAAGCGGGATCTGGTTGATCGCCACATGCACCAGCCACTTCGCCAGGTCGGCCCGCGACGGCATCAGAAAGGCGGTGTGGTAGAGCCCGGCTTCGCCGCCAGCTTCATATTCTGCATTCGGCCGGTTCAGCAGGTTCAGGAGAGGTGTTCCGCCGGCTCCGAGTGTGACCATATCGCCATCTTCGCGGATCACCTCGAAGCCCAGCATCTGCTGGTAATAGCGCTTGAGCAGCGCCATGTCCTTGGCCCTGAGGCTGACTTCGCCGACATGAAGGGGCGTGGTGAGCGCGAAAGGCAGGCCAGCGGCTTGCGTCTGGGGTGCCACGGGCGAAGTCAGTCCTTCTGCCCGAAGGGCGCCGGCCATGGCGCTGGCAAGGCTTACGCCGCCGCAAAGCTGGAGAAGGGTTCTTCGGGTAAGGGCGGCGCTCATCAGACTTCCTGTCGCTTGTGTTCCGTTCGGGATACACGGCGGCAGGTCGCTCTGCATCTCACAACTGCGTGTGTTTTTTCGCCTTCACACGGCCTCGTATTTCAGGCTCGCCAGAACGGCGCGTTGGCGATCTCTTTTGCCTGTTTGCGGGTCAGGCGGTAGTCCTTCAGCATTTCATCCGTCATGGCGGAAAGGTCGTTCCGCAATTGCCGTCTTTCCATATAACGCCCGTACCAGACCTCCAGCGTTGCCATCATGCGTCCGAACTGGACACCGACCGCCTGTTGCTGGCCTTTGCGGCTAACGGCTACGCTCTGGGTTATGCGGGGAACTCCCGATACTGTCATTTTCATCGATCTTGCCTTCCTGTCACTTTTATGGGTGGAAGGATACGCTTGTTTCTCGGGCAGAAAATTGAATAATAAGAATTGACTCTGTGAGAAAAAGTTACAGAAAGTGTCTCGTTGGAACATCTGCCTCCCTTGTCGTCACTGCTGGCCTTCGAGGCTGTGTTCCGCACTGGATCCGTGACGGGTGCTGCGGATCTGCTCGGCCGCACCCATTCGGCCGTCAGCAAGCAATTGCACCAGCTGCAGGACCATGCAGGCGTAGAACTGTTCCGCAAGCAGGGAACGGGCCTTGTCCTGACACCCGGCGGAAAGGCCTTTGCCAAGGTCGTCACCGCGGCCTTCGAGGAGATGCGGGGCGGCTATGCGACGTTGAGGGGCAGGAGCGACCAGTCGACGGTGACGATTGCCGTCAGCGCCACTTTCGCCCGTGTCTGGGCCATTCCGACGGTATCGAGGTTCAATATCGATCACCCCGATATCGATATCCTCATCAGGCTTGTCGGACCGATCGGCAGCCGCGAGCTCGAGGTGGCGCCCGACCTCGTCATGTCCTGGGACCGGCTGCTGACGCCGATGGGGGAGGAGACCTTCACCGTTTCGCTCGGCGATGTGCATATGGGACCTGTCGTGTCTCCGTCCCATCCCCACACGTTTGCCGATGCTATCCTTTCGTTTGCGACCCGGATTGACAGGCGCGGAGCGGAAATCGTCTGGGCGAACTGGTCGAGGATCTCCGGCATCGCTGTGGACTGGAAAAAAGCGATGACCTACGACCATTCCTATCTGGCTTTCGAGGCGGCGCGCATGGGCATGGGGGCGGTTATTGCCCCGCGTTTTCTGATCGAGGAGGAGCTGGCGAGCGGTGCGCTGGTCGCGCCTGCCGGCTTTCTGGTGTTCAAGGAAGGCTTCTATGTCCGCCCCTACGACACCCGTCGCGGGAAGCTGACGAAGAACGCCCACATCTTTCTGGACTGGCTGGAGGCGAATGCGCGCCTGACGCCCGAGGGGCGACCGGCCTTCCTCTCGCCTGAGGCCGGGCTCTCCGTGCCTCTGCCGCAATTATGATGCATTGCAGCATGAAGATCAGCATGTGGCGTTCCCAAGCATTCGTATTTGCTGTAAAGCGTCGGAAAACAGCCTGTTTGGGTGGAGCAAAGGCATGAGGAAGTGGGTATACACCTTCGGCAACGGAAAGGCCGAGGGTGGGGCGGAGGATCGTGAACATCTGGGAGGCAAGGGCGCCAATCTTGCCGAGATGGCGAGCCTGGGTCTTCCGGTGCCGCCGGGCCTCACGATCGTCACCGATGCCTGCTCCTGGTATTATCAGAATGGCCGTGGATTGCCCGATGACCTGAAGGCGCAGGTGTTGGAAGGCATAAAGGGCATGGAGCTTGCGACCGGTCGCGGTTTCGGCGATGCCAACCAGCCGCTTCTTCTGTCCGTTCGCTCCGGTGCCCGCACCTCCATGCCCGGCATGATGGATACAGTTCTGAACCTAGGCCTCAACGACCACACGGTCGAGGCGCTGGGACACAATGCCGGTGACGCCCGCTTCGCCTGGGACAGCTACCGCCGCTTCATCCAGATGTATGGCGATGTCGTCATGGGCCTCGACCATGAGGTCTTCGCGGAAATTCTGGAGGATGAGAAGGCGCGGTTTGGCCATGAACTCGACACCGATCTCTCCGCCGTCGAATGGCAGCATGTCACCGCGCTGTTCAAGCAGGTGATCGAGGAGGAACTGGGCGAATCCTTCCCGCAGGATCCGCATGTCCAGCTCTGGGGGGCGATCGGCGCCGTCTTCCGCAGCTGGATGAACCCGCGTGCTGTCACCTACCGCATGCTTCACAACATTCCGGCGGAATGGGGAACGGCCGTCACCGTTCAGGCCATGGTGTTCGGCAATCTCGGCTCTACGTCCGCGACCGGCGTCGCCTTCACCCGCAACCCATCGACCGGCGAGAAGTTGCTCTACGGCGAATTCCTCGTCAACGCTCAGGGGGAGGACGTGGTGGCTGGCATCCGCACGCCCCAATCCATCACCGAGGCTGCCCGTATCGATTCCGGCTCCGATAAGCCGTCGCTGGAAAAGGTTATGCCGGACGCCTTCGCCGAGTTCAGCCGCATCTGCGACCGGCTGGAAGCGCATTATCGCGACATGCAGGACCTCGAATTCACCATCGAGCGCGGCAAGCTGTGGATGCTGCAGGCCAGAAGCGGCAAGCGCACCACCAAGGCGGCGATGAAGATTGCTGTCGACATGGTGTCGGAGGGGGTGATCAGCGAGGAAGAGGCGGTGTTGCGCATCGAGCCCTCGTCACTCGACCAGTTGCTGCACCCGACCATCGACCCCAAGGTCGATCGACACGTTATCGGTGCGGGCCTCCCCGCTTCGCCGGGAGCGGCAACCGGCGAAATCGTCTTTACCGCGGAAGAAGCGGTCGAGGCGGAGGAGGAGGGGCGCAAGGTCATTCTCGTGCGCGTCGAGACCAGCCCGGAAGACATTCACGGCATGCATGCGGCCGAGGGCATCCTTACCACACGCGGCGGCATGACCAGCCACGCGGCCGTCGTTGCCCGCGGCATGGGCATTCCCTGCGTCGCCGGTGCCGGCACCATGCGCGTCGACCTCAGGAACGAGCTGCTGATCGGCATGGGCGTGACGCTCCGTAAGGGAGACATCATCACCATCGACGGTTCTTCCGGCCAGGTTCTCAAGGGCGAAGTGCCTATGCTGCAACCGGAGCTTTCCGGCGATTTCGCCAAGCTGATGCAATGGGCCGATAAGACCCGCCGCATGACGGTGCGCACCAATGCCGACACCCCCGTTGATGCCCGCGCGGCACGCTCCTTCGGCGCCGAGGGCATCGGCCTTTGCCGCACCGAACATATGTTCTTCGAAGGCGATCGCATCCAGGTGATGCGCGAGATGATTCTCGCCGAGGACGAGACGGGTAGGCGCGCAGCTCTCGACAAGCTCCTGCCGATGCAGCGCTCCGACTTCACTGAACTTTTCGTCATCATGCATGGGCTGCCGGTGACCATCCGCCTGCTCGATCCGCCGTTGCACGAATTCCTGCCGAAGACCGACGAAGAGATCGCGGAAGTGGCCGAGGCCATGGGCATGGAGCCCCAGTTCCTGCGCCAGCGCGTCGATGCGCTGCACGAGTTCAATCCGATGCTTGGCCATCGTGGCTGCCGTCTGGCGATTTCCTATCCCGAAATTGCCGAAATGCAGGCGCGGGCGATCTTCGAGGCCGCCGTTGCCGCCGCCCGCGAAACCGGTGCCGCGGTCGTGCCTGAGATCATGGTTCCGCTCGTCGGGCTGCGTTCGGAGCTTGATTACGTCAAGGGCTGCATCGATCGCATCGCCACGGACGTGATGACCGAGGCGGGGCTCGAGATTTCCTACCTCGTCGGCACGATGATCGAACTGCCGCGCGCAGCCCTTCGCGCCCATGTGATCGCGGAAGCTGCCGAATTCTTCTCCTTCGGCACCAACGACCTGACGCAGACCACCTTCGGCATTTCCCGCGACGATGCCTCCGCGTTCATTCCTACCTACCAGAAAAAGGGCATCATCGAGCATGACCCGTTCATCTCGCTCGATTTCGACGGCGTGGGAGAGCTGATCCGCATTGCCGCCGAACGCGGGCGCCAGACGCGGCCCGACATGAAACTCGGGATCTGCGGCGAGCATGGCGGCGATCCGGCCTCCATCCATTTTTGCGAGAGCGTCGGACTCGACTACGTCTCCTGTTCGCCCTTTCGCGTACCTATCGCCCGGCTCTCTGCCGCGCAGGCGGCAATCGGCAAGGCCGCGAGACTGGATCAATAGCCGGGAACGGCCGGAACCTCACGCAGCAGATCCGGCTCGTCATGGACGAAGGTGATCTGCAGCGTCGCCATCTGTTCGGATACTGAATCGGGCGTATCTGATGTTTCCGGACGCTGGTCGATATGGATGCCCGCTTCGTTCAGGAGATCGAAGAGTTTCGGATAGGCGCCTGCAGGTAGTGTAATGCGGATGTTGTTCATGATGTTTGAATACATCTGCACGTCATCGATCCATCCGCCGAGGTCATTGACCGTGTCGAAGACGAATGTTGTCGCGTCCTTGCGCTCCCGACGCGTGATGGCGCTGAGCATGAGTAACCGTTTCATGGTCTGTCTTCCGATAAAGCCGTGTGCGGTGAGATTGCGCGCGGGCCGGATGACAAATCAACCGGTTTGTGGAATAGCCCGTTGCGGACAGAAAACCGCATCAGCGGGAAAGCGGCTTCGGGATGACCAAACAACGTCAGCAACAACGCGCGAAAAAACGGCGTCAGCAGCAGGGACAGGCGACAACAGCACCCCCCGCCCCAGCCACCGCCGTTCCTATGCGTGACAGAGAAGATGCCGCGCCCGTTCCGGCCGGAACGAGGCCGAATTTCCACCGCATCCTCGGTTCGTCCTCGTTCCGCTGGTCGATTTCGTTGTTGCTGTTCGGCTTCTTCTTCCTGTTTCTGTCGCAGACGATTCCCCATGACTATGGCTTCATGGAGCTGGGCTTTCTCTTCACCCTTTCGGTCTATGACATCGTTCTGGCCATGCTCGGTCTGGCCGTTGCCTGCGCCATGGCGCCGCGCGCGGCCGACATGCGCAATATCGTGCTGGTTTTCTTTGGCGTGCTGGCCGGCATGCTGATGTTCTTCGATCCGATTTTTCAGGCAATCTTCGCAAGCCCGCTCGGTGACTATCTCTTTATGATCGCGCCCGGCGCCGTCATGCTGACGGGCGCATCGCTATGGCTTTCCGGTGTCTGGCGTCAGCGGGCCGTCATGCTGTCAGCGGGCGTCGTCGCCTTCTCTATGTCCCTGTTCATCGGGCTCGACGATCTGGGCATCGGTATCTTCGATTTCACCGTCGGCACCGTCCTCTGCTCGCTCTGGCTGGTCGTCGCACCCGCGCTGCCGCTGCGTCAGTTCCGCGGTCCGTGGCTCACCATTCCATCCCGCATCGTTGGAAGCTGGCTGGTAGTGATCGGTATTATTGTTCTCGCGTCGCTTTACGTGCCTTTACCGGTCAAGGCGCCCGCGCTGCCGGATCCCACCATGCCCGACGGCGGCACGCCGATGGAACTGCAGATCCCCGATGATGGCTCGCCTCCGACATTGAACGGCGAGGAATTGCCGCTTGATTTGCTGGCGCCCGCGGACGGGACGGGGACCGAAGACCAGTCGTCCCAGTGATATTAGGCGGCTATCCGGTGCCGTGACCCAGGCAGCTTGTCGGTCTCGCGGGCAGCAGCTAAACAAGATGCTGACGTGCTTCGCTTTCTCCCCGCCATCACCGGTGCCTGCAGATGACCATCCGCTACGACCGTCCCGTTTCCCGATCGGCCTTTCTGGCACTGCAACTCGGCTTCTTTTCAGCCGGCATGCTGGTGCTTGTGGTGCTTGCCCACCGTTTCGGCCCGTTGAAGGCTCCGGACTTCATAGCGCTCGTGCTGCTCTCCGGCATTCCGGCTGCACTTGCAGTGCCACTTGCGCTGATCGGCCTTGGACGGCTCTGGTCCGTTGGGGCCCTGGGCGGCATCGCCGCGCTGAAGGGGCTTATCTACGCCTCGGTACCGCTCGCCCTGATCGGCTTCGGCGCGTTTCGTTATTTCGATCGCCCGCCGATCTACGACGTCTCCACGGACCTGATTGATCCTCCCGAATGGCTTTCGCCGCCCGTTGCCGACCAGCGCTGGCTGATGCGACCACCGGTTACCGTGGCAAGCCGGGAGCTGCAATATGCAGCCTATCCGGGATTGACCGGTCGCCGTTACGACGGTGCGCTCGACCGCGTCTATGAGGCGGTCCGCAAGGTTGCGGATCAGGATCGTCTGGAGATCGTGGCGAGCCGTGGGCAGGAATATGCGATGCCGGAATTTCAACCGCGGACGGCGGGCGTGCCGGAAGAGGAGGCTGCCGATGCCTTGCCGCACAGTGTTCCCGTTCCCCAACCCCGGCCGGAGCCGCAGACGGCGCCGGTTTACGCCGAAGACGAGCCGGAAGGTACGGTGCGCATTCAGGCGAGAACCCGGACGCTGATCCTGGGAATGCCTTTCGACGCGCTGATCCGCTTGCGCGAGGAGGAGGAGATGACTCTGGTCGATATCCGGGTGGAAAGCCGTTATGGTCCTCACGATCTCGGTATGGGGGCCGAAATCGCCGAGCATTTCCTTCATATGCTGGATGCGGAGCTTCTGGGCGTCGCCGGAGACTGACGTTCGGTCGTGTCCGGTCGCTCCGTCAGCTTTTCCAATAGACACCACCAAGCCGGGGCGGGCCTTCCGTCAGCACTTCACCTTTTTCCACCAGATCCTCGATATGGGCGAGTACGGAAAGCGCTGCCGCGCCATGAAGCCTGGGATCTGTCTCGCGGTAAATTGCCTTCACCATATCGGGAATCAACCGGTCTCCGCCGCGGATGCGCTCCACGATAGCCCGCTCGCGCATCCGGCGATGGGTCCGGAGACCCCGTAGGAAGGCCGCCGGATTATTGACCGGTCCGCCGTGACCGGGGAAATATATCCTGTCTTCGCGGGCAAGCAGCCGCTCCAGAGAGGCCATGTAGTCGCCCATCGCGCCATCCGGCGGTGCGACGATCGAGGTCGCCCAGGCCATCACGTGATCGGCGGAAAAGACGATCCCCGTGCCGTCGAGCGCGAAGGCCGCGTGATTGGCCGTGTGCCCCGGTGTGAGGATCGTGGTGAGACACCAGCCGTCGCCCTCCACGATGTCACCCTCGCCAAGCGCGATGTCGGGTGCGAATTCGATGTCCGAGCTTTCGGCGAAGGGATTCGTCTCTCCCTCATGCAAGGGGCGGGATGGCCGGTGAGGACCTTCGGCAACCACCGTCGCCCCCGTCTCCGCCTTCAGCCTGCGTGTCAGCGGGGAATGGTCCTTATGGGTATGGCTGACGGCGATATGCGTCACCTCGCGCCCCGCAAGTGCGGCCATCAGTGCCCGGAAATGGGCTTCGTCCTCCGGGCCGGGATCGATCACGCAGACCGAACGGTCGCCGACGATATAGGTGTTGGTGCCGTGAAAGGTGAAGGGGCTCGGATTGTTGACCGTGATCCTCTGCACTCTGTTTGCCACCGGAACGGCCTCGCCATAGGATGGCTGGAAGCTTAGATCGAACTCGGGAGGCTTCGGCGTGTCGCGAGGTTCGCTCATTTGTACTCGATCTCGATGAATGACGTCGGCTCGGCTCCGCCATTGACGACATTGTGCTCGACGCCGGCATCCCGCCGATAGACTTCACCGGCCTTGCTCGTCACCCGGCGTTCGCCGACTGACTCTTCTATGAGGAAGTGGCAGTCGGTCATGGGAACGACGACATAGCCCATCCCGTGGATATGATGGCCGGTGGCGGCGCCCGGCTCGAAATCCCAGCGCGTTACGCGCACCACGGCATCATCGATCAGGATCGTGGGAATGGCGGGCGGTCGGGCGGAATATCCAGGCATCTGCAGCTCCTGTCGCATTGCGGTATGACCATGATATCGGCTCAAGCGTCTCATTCGTAAAGGGAGATTTCGCAAGGCAGCGGGGAGGGGCCATGCAATCCGACGAGTAGATGTCGTCTGGCAATGGTTCCGCATGCACCGGTTGCCCGCCCTCATGCAGTTTCGCTAAAGGAAGAAGGACCGGTAAGTTCAAAAAAACACGAGGGGGTCATTGCCGCCGGACGGTGGCTTTGCTAATCAGGCGGCCAATCGCGGATCCGGAGCCTCAAGGCGATAACCGGTCCGCTCTGTTGGGGCGTCGCCAAGCGGTAAGGCACCGGTTTTTGGTACCGGCATTCCCAGGTTCGAATCCTGGCGCCCCAGCCATCTCTCTGTTGCTCGCATCAAACATTTGAGCATTCGCACGGCAAATTGAGCAAAGTGCCCTCACTGGTTGAGGAAGGGCTATCTTAGGCCCAGGTTCACTCGCATTCGCTGCAACTGGTTGCTGCTAAGGTCTTGCTGCGAGAGGTCGTAGCAAACTTAATTTATCAGCCAATTCCTAGATTATTACATTACGCGCCGCAAAGCCGAGGCACGAAATGTCTATGAATGTGCCCGCTTCCTGTATCCCGAAGTCGGTTATATGGAAGGTGGCCTGCTGCCGGTTTCATGGACACCGAGTTAAGGTGTTTCCAATGAAACTGGAGCGCATGAATGCAACGAAGGAAGTTCAGCCGCGAGTACAAGCTTGAGGCAGTGCAGTTGGTGCGAGAGCGTGGGGTCAGCGTTGCGCAAGCATCCCGCGATCTGGATGTTCATGAGAATGTCTTGCGCAAGTGGGTAAGGGAATACGGTTCGGACCCGGCACAGGCGTTTCCTGGTCAGGGACAGATGAAGCCGGAGCAGCTTGAGATCGAGAGGCTTCGGAAAGAAGTCGCCAAGCTGAAGGCGGAGCGCGACATCTTAAATTGAAGCCGGAAGAGCAATCGATCCAGTGAATCGATTGCCCGGCGGAACGCCGCCGCCTACTTTGCGAAGGACGTGATATGAAGTTCGCGTTTATTGCAAAGCACCGCTCGATCTGGCCCCTTTCGTCGTTGCTTTGCAACGACTGCCGGGCAGAGGGTGGCATGGCTCTGTGAAGCGCTGGGTGTATCGCGTTCCGGCTTTCATGCCTGGTGTACGATATCGTTCGCGTTTCGGACGAGTTTGGCCGGGGCTGAGTGCTGCTTTTTCGCTATTGCGCCATCGTGAATTCGACGCCCTTGAAATACGGGCTCTTCATGTCTTCACGCCCATACCCGGATTCGTCCTGCGGCGTTGAACGGGTGATCAATGCCTGTGCATTGGCGGGCACATCGATGAAAACCCTCTTTGATATGTGACGTATTTGTGACAAACGTAGCTTGCGTAAACTACGATCGCTGATCGTACCTCCTGAGGGAAGCTGAAAATGAAGAACCTATTAGTTTTTGCGTCAGGAAGTCTGTTCCTCATGGCGTCAACCGAAAGCGCATTTGCATATCTCGATCCCGGTACAGGTAGCATGGTTCTCCAGGCTATCCTTGGAGGCGCCGCTGTCGCTCTTGCCACTGGCTCCCTGTATGTCCAGAAGATCAAGTCCTTCTTCGCTGCCCGCCGGAACGCTGACAAGCGAGATGATGGCCGCAAGAATGGGTGATGCCTCTTTGCACGGTACTGCTGTGAGGGTACCTGGTTCCTTTCGCGATCCTGCCGGTTACGTATTGGAACGAGGGGGAGACGTGTTCCGGGCAGTTTCTTCCTATGGTGCTCCTGATTATGAAGCTGTCAGAGATGCTGGGATCTTTGCCGCGCTTTCGGAAAAAGGATGGCTCGTACCAATTAGGGAAGAGGTTCTTGGGACCGACGGCACCGCTTATATGTTACAAGTCGATCGGATCCCTTGGATTACATATCCATATGAATGGTCCTTCGAGCTATTGAAGACCGCCGCGCTATTTCACATTGATCTGCACCTTGACCTTCTCGATAGAGGGTTCACTTTGTCAGATGCGACCGCCTACAACGTACAGTTCATCGGACCAAAGCCTGTATTCATAGACCATCTGTCCATTCGTCCCTACCGCGATGGAGAGTTCTGGACGGGGCACCGCCAGTTCTGTGAGCAGTTCCTTAACCCGCTTCTTCTGCGGGCATATCTGGGTCGATCTCATAACGCGTGGTATCGGGGCTCCATGGAGGGGATCGCAGTCGCGGACATGGCCGCCATGATCCCAACACACCGCAAATTTTCATGGAACGTCTTCACCAATGTCGTCCTCCAAAACCGTTTCCAGACGGGAACTAGCGGCGACGCTGCCAAGATCTCGATGAGTGGACGAAGCTTTCCCAAGCAGGCGTTTGTCGCGATGCTGCGACAGCTGAGGAAATGGGTGTACTCTCTTGCTCCCGGCGATAAGGTTAAAACCGTTTGGGCAGACTATTCCCTCACCAACACTTACAGTGATTCTGAGAGAGGCGCCAAACATCGTTTCATCTCAGATTATGTGGCCGATGCGAAGCCAAAAACGGTCGTGGATCTTGGCTGCAACACTGGAGAGTATTCAGAGCGGGCATTGTCGGCGGGCGCCGAAGCCGTGATTGGATTCGACTACGATGTTCAGGCGCTCGATCAAGCATATCATAGAACGGTCGATAAAGGACTCAACATTCTTCCTCTGTTTCTCGATGCGAGGAATCCGTCTCCCAGCCAGGGGTGGATGGGTAAGGAGCGAACAGGCTTTGGCGAAAGGGTCAAGGCTGATGGGCTCCTCGCCTTGGCGTTCGAACATCATCTCGCCATCGCTCACAACGTCCCGCTTGATCAACTCGTCAGTTGGTTGGTTTCTCTGGCTCCAACCGGTGTAATCGAGTTCGTCCCGAAGACAGACCCCACAGTACAGAAGATGCTGGCTCTCAGAGAAGACATTTTCCGCAACTACGATGCAAGCGAGTTCGAGCGCCAGTTGGCGGCGTCAGCTGAGATCGTTCGGGCGGAGGTTGTATCGCAGTCTGAAAGGGTGTTGTTCCAGTACCGACGTTGACCCTAAGTCTGGTCCCTTCCTACGGAGCAAAAGCGCTGAACGGCCAAATCAACGACCAGAATGTCGCCTTTGGCGCTCTCTCGTGGTGAGGAGGGGAAGTCATGTGGGACAATTTCTAGCGAATCATTCCTTAAGTGGAAGCGCGGGGACGCCATCCGCTCGACATCAAGATGATGGGGATGCGGGTTTCCCGTATACACGGAGGTTTTATGTTAACTATCGTCAACGCAGCCTCATCGTTTCTAGTCGTCGTGCTTTTCCTGTGGTCTCCCAGATCAGCTTACCTCAATAGCGGCGAAGCAGATTTCCCATTCCCGTTGCTCTCCTATCTCTGGCCTCTGATGTTGATGGGTCTCGGCGTTGTTTTCATTGTCTCGCTAATTCATCTGCTGTTGCCGAGGAAGGGGCGGGCGTGGTTCGCGGTCCTGATCGTATTTCTCTCACTAATGGTAGGTGCGGAAACCTTCATTTTGATGCCAGATTTTGGCGCCTTCACCGGAAGGTCAGTCGATCTTTCTGCCTCATGGGTCCGCTATATTTTTGAGAGCATAACGATTGTTCTAACTCTTAGTCTCGCATGGCAATGGACTAGAGCTCCGGCATTTCCTTCCATTTTGCTCGGTTCACTAGCGGTGGTGCTATCCATTTCTAGTCTATGGTCCGCGGTGTCTGAGGCCAAGTCAGGGCCGGATCCGGCAGATGACGCAACGGTTTTTTCGAGGGACGAGAAGAACCTTCTGATTGTCCTTCTGGATGGTTTCCCATCGGACGTCTTCGAGGAAATCGTTGACGCTGATTCCGGTTGGCGGAGCCGTCTCGAAGGGTTCACCTATTTTCCCGACACTGTTGGCGTCTCGCCAACAACATTTCTTGCTTTGCCGTCAATTCATAGCGGTGAAGTTTATTCGCCAGGTACTCCGTTGCAACCGTTCTTTACCTCGAGCGTCGGAGATCATTCCTTCCTAAGTGACCTTTCGACTGCGGGATACACCTCGTTGCTCGTAAACCCAATGAATGGCGTCTGTCCTAAAAACACACAGTGTGTTCCCGCTGGTATCGTTTTGGGAGACTATGTGAGATTGCAAAAGACCGGAATGGCGCGACTCTTTGGTTTGTCACTTTTCAGTGCAGCACCTCTCGGGCTCAAAAAGGCTGTGTACGATGACGGTAGGTGGGTCTTCCCTCCGCTTGTCGCAGACGAGAGGATCACAGATCACAACGTTGAGGGCGTGGAAACACTGAAGTTCTTCTCCGCGAATCTTGCAGCAGAGCGCTCCGTGCCCACAGCGAAGTTCATACACATCCTAACACCGCATCTACCGGTCGTAATTGGCGACGGATGCAAATATTCCGGGCACACAATTCCAGCCACTAGAGAGGCCTTTCTCACTCAAGCCAAATGCGCGTTGGGAGCATTTGAAGACTTAGTCACTTCATTGAGAAAAAATGGGCTATACGATAACACGGCGATCGTTCTTCTCTCTGACCACGGACAAGCTATCCCGAGCCGAAAGGCAAATGCTGACGGCGATTGGAAAAAACTCTCAGGTTGGGCGAACCCGCTTCTCGCCGTGAAGCCATTGGGTGCGGCCGGTCCTATGGAGGTTTCATCCGCTCCAAAGTGGCTTGCAGAGATTCCATCTATAATTTGTGAGATGATGGAAGATTGTGAAACCTCGGCTGCAGGAAGTCAGAAAGCGAGGATTTTCAATTACTATGAATGGAAGAATGAATATTGGGGCGCCGATGAGATCCCTGTTGATAGGTTCACCGTTTCCGGCCCGCCGTGGGACGCTCGCTCCTGGAAGGCGCAGTAAAAGTCTACCTAGGTGAGGTCTCTGTCGGCTATCCGAAGGCGTTCCCGGTGCACAACGGCAGCGAGTTCTCAATAGATGGGGGGTTGCCGCTCTCCCCATCTGATGCATTCTGACCTGAGTTCGTGGTCGTGAGAACCTCCAATGTACTCCCCATGCAGAAAGGCGAGGCAGATCAATTGCCATGGTGCAGCTTCTCACTACTCGCCCTGAGCTAATGAAAACTGATTCGCCGTATCAGCGACTTCCACCACACCGCATACGGTTGCGCCAACCACCATTTTAGCGGCACGCTGCCATGGTGCCGGTGCACCAGATAAATGGCCTCGCGGTAATGCAGGCGACGGTTGTTGGCCGTCTTCGTCGCCTCGTGGACGCGATTGACGGCTACGAAATCTTCGATGAAGTGGGGCGCGCCTGAGGTCTTGTAGAGACGCCACCAGAGGTCGTAGTCCATGGTCATGTGTAGGGTAGGGTCGACGCCGCCGACGCGCTCCCACGCAGTCCGGCGGATCAAGGTTGCGGGCTGGGAAATGATGCATCGCAGAGCGAGCCTGCGCTCCGAAAAGGGCTGCACCCAGACCGCCTTGCGGGAGCCTGTTTCTTCGTAGTGGTTCCAGCAACGGCCATAGACCATGGGCGCTTTCGGCTGGGCTTCGGCTGCTTCGACGAGCCGAGATAGGGCCCCTGGCAAGAACCAGTCGTCGCTGTTCAGCCAGCAGACATACTTGGCAGTTCCACGTCCAATTCCCTCGTTGATGGATGCGGCCTGTCCCTCATCCTTGTGGCTTCGATGTCCGGCCAAGCGATCCTTCCAGCGCGAAATCACTTCGAGCGAATTGTCGGTGGAACCACCGTCCAGCACAAAGACCTCGACCGGGACGTTTTGTTCGAAGATGGAGGTTAGCGCCTGTTCCAGGAAGCGTCCTTGATTGTAGGACGGAACTGCTACGGTCACGAGCGGATCTGCCAGCTCAGCCTCCGGCGTGCTTGGTGAGGAAGTCGGCATAGGCGAGCGCGATCCCCTCGCGCAGATCAATCGTCGCTTTCCACCCCAGTTGCTGCAGGCGGCTCACGTCGAGAAGCTTGCGCGGCGTGCCGTCGGGCTTGGAGGCGTCGAAGACGATCTCGCCCGCAAAACCGACCACGTCCATCACGGTTTCCGCAAGCTCGCGGATCGTGACGTCCGTTCCCGTCCCAACATTGAAGAGCCCGTCGGTGATCGCGTTCTGCTCCATCAGGAACAGGCAGGCGCTGGCCATGTCGTCCACATGCAGGAACTCGCGCATCGGTCGTCCCGAGCCCCAGACCGTATATGTGCTGTCGCCGCGTAGCTTCGCCTCATGCGCCTTGCGGATCAGGGCAGGGAGCACGTGGCTGTTGGCGAGGTCGTAATTGTCGTTCGGACCATAGAGATTGGTCGGCATCGCCGAGACGTAAGCGGTCCCATATTGCCGGTTGTAACTCTCGCAGAGCTTGATGCCGGCAATCTTGGCGATGGCATAGGGTTCGTTGGTCTGCTCCAGTGGGCCGGTTAGCAGATAGTCCTCGCGGATTGGCTGCGGGCAATCGCGGGGGTAGATGCAGCTGGAACCAAGAAACAGCATGCGTTTGACGCCCGCCTGCCAGGCGGCGTGTATCACGTTGGCCTCGATCATCAGGTTCTGGTAGATGAAATCCGCGCGATAGGTGTTGTTGGCATGGATGCCGCCAACTTTCGCGGCTGCCATGAAAATGTAATCCGGCTTCTCGCTAAGCAGGAAGTCGCTGACTTGCTGCTGCTGAGTCAAATCGAGGTCGCTGCTGGTACGAGTGAGAAGGTTGCCGTAACCGGCAGCCTCAAGCTGCCGGACAATGGCCGACCCTACCATCCCACGATGACCTGCAATGTAGATCTTGGCGTCTTTGCGCATGGCCTACTCGTTATAGGTGAATGTGTTGTAGCCGTGCTTCTTGACCACTTCATCACGTTGAGCGGACTTGAGGTCTTCCCGCATCATTTCCGACACGAGTTCATTGAAGGTGATCTTCGGCGTCCAGCCAAGCTTCTCGCGCGCCTTGCTTGCGTCGCCCAGAAGGGTCTCGACTTCGGCAGGACGGAAATAACGAGGGTCAACCGAAACGATGCAGCGGCCCTTGGCGTCGTATCCCTTCTCGTCTGCGCCGGTTCCGCGCCAGTTGATCTTCATGTCGATCTCGGCGGCCGCAGCGTCGACGAAGTCGCGCACGCTGTACTGCACGCCGGTGGCAATGACGAAGTCTTCCGGCACCTCCTGCTGCAACATCATCCACTGCATCTCGACATAATCCTTGGCATGACCCCAGTCACGCTTGGCGTCCAAATTGCCGAGGTAGAGGCAGTCCTGCAGGCCGAGCTTGATGCGCGCCAGGGCACGCGTAATCTTGCGCGTCACGAAGGTTTCGCCGCGCACCGGGCTCTCGTGGTTGAAGAGAATGCCATTGCAGGCATAGATGCCATACGCTTCGCGGTAGTTAACGGTGATCCAATAGGCATAAAGCTTGGCTACAGCATAGGGCGAGCGCGGATAGAAAGGCGTCGTCTCCCGCTGCGGTGTCTCCTGAACCAGACCGTAGAGCTCCGAGGTGCTCGCTTGGTAGAACTTCGATTTCTTCTCCAGCCCGAGGATACGGATCGCCTCGAGGATGCGAAGAGCGCCGATCCCGTCCGAGTTCGCCGTGTACTCCGGCTCTTCGAACGAAACGGCGACATGCGACTGGGCTGCCAGATTGTAGATTTCGTCCGGCTGCACCTGCTGGATGATGCGGATCAGGCTAGAGGAATCCGTTAGATCCCCGTGGTGAAGAATGAACTTACGGTCTCCTTCATGCGGATCGGCATATAGATGATCGATGCGGTCGGTGTTGAACAGAGACGTGCGGCGCTTGATGCCGTGCACCTCATATCCCTTGGCAAGCAAAAGCTCCGCCAAATATGAACCGTCTTGACCAGTCACGCCGGTGATAAGAGCTTTTTTCACGATCCCTCTCAACTATGATAGCTTTTCCAAACGGGTCAGTTGGGCTTGAACCATCCGCCCCACCATTTCTTCGAAGCTCACCGTCGGTGACCATCCGAGTAATTCTCGCGCCTTGGCCGGGTTTGCCAAAATCTGGCCTGGTTCCAGCGGCCGCACCAGGGCGGGATCGCTGAATACACATTTTTTCCAGTCGCAGCCAACCGTTTGATATGCGACTTCACACAATTCCGTCAGCGTATGCAGTTTTCCAGTGCCGATTACGAAATCCGTTGGTTTTTCCTGCTGTAGGATCATCCACATGGCGCGAACGAAATCCGGGGCATAGCCCCAATCTCTGGCGGTGTCCAGGTTACCAAGGGCAAGCCGTCCGTCTTCCACGATGGGCCGGCCCCGTTCGTTCAAGTCGGGCGAGTCGGTAATTCCCAAAGCCGCGCAGGCGGCACCATAGGCGACCTTCTGCGTCAGGAAATGCAGGGGGCGCCGCTCGCTTTCGTGATTGAAGAGGATGCCGCTCGTTATATAGAGATTATAGCTGTCTCTGTAAATCGCGGCCATGTGGTGCGCGTACACCTTCGCGGCAGCATAGGGGTTCACCGGATGGAAGGATGTCTCCTCATCCTGCCTCGGTGAGTGTGATTGGCCAAACATCTCAGAAGAAGAGGCGTGGTAGACACGGGCGTCCGGCCGGTGCTTGCGTACCGCCTCAAACAACTTGATCGCAGCAAGGCCATTGACCTCCAGCGTCTCAGGTGCTCGCGCCCATGATTCACCAGGGCGGGACTGCGAAGCGAGATTATAGATTTCGTCGGGCTTCGCCTCATTGAGGACGTGGGCGAGTTCCAGGTCTTCGATGAGATCTCCGAAGAGGATCTTCACGTGGCCAGCCAAATGGCTGGCGCAGTTCGGTTGAGACCAGCTCGCAGCGCGCGCCAGCCCATAGACCTCATATCCCTTTTCGAGAAGGAGTTCTGCGAGGTAGGAGCCATCTTGGCCCGTTATGCCGGTGATCAGTGCTCGTTTCATTGGCTCTCTAGGACGGTCTTGTCGCCATGCCGTCTCATTGGAAGCGCCGGCGCAGCGCGGCAGACCGGAACCAGGCCCTTCGGATCAAGCTTCCTGCCCAAGGCAACTTTCGGTCAATTTCGTTGAAGGCAGTTCGCGCTACATATTGTGATCTCCGCTTATCCCGTCGGATATCTCGCACTTGCGCTAAAAAACCGAAAACCGCTGGGATTCGGTGAATATGAGGCAGAAAGCGTCGCAGCTTCGGGCCCCATGACCAAGCTTCATACAGTCGGTACGCCCAAAGGCCATTATAGTAGCTCAGGCTGACATAGCCGCCATGCTTTTCGCAGATTGCAAAGACTTCACCGTATATTACGCCTCGCATCGCGAGTGTCTTTGCGTCCTCATGGAGGCGAGACTGCGCAAGCTTACTATCCATATGATAAATGATGGCGCCGGACGTGGCCATGCGAAGCCAGTATTCATAGTCCATGGCCGTCTGGAGACTAGCGTCGAAGGGACCGATCCGTTGCGCGATGCGTCGCCGCCAGAATGCCGCGGGCTGGCACACGCAACAATCCTGCATCAAGCGCTCAAACGAATAACTGGCAGTATTATACTTACCGATGACCGCCCCTTCCGCGTCGATGTAATCGGCATTGCCATACATCATGTCGCATTCCGGATGGTCGTTGAAAAAACCGACTACCGTTTCCAATGCGTCAGGGAGCAGGATATCATCGGAATTGAGATAGGCTAGAATATCCCCGTTCAGCAGTTTCATGCCTTTGTTGATGGCGTCCGCTTGCCCTCTGTCGGGTTCAGAAATCCATCGGATACGGTCGCCGTAGCTTTTGAGGATCTCCACAGTGTCATCTGTCGAGGCTCCATCCATGACGAGAAGTTCGACATTGTCGTAGCTCTGGCTAAGCATACTGTCGATCGAAGCCCGGATGAAGTGACCATGATTGCGAGTCGGCATGACAATGCTGACCAGCGGCCTTCTCGGCTTGAATTCGACGGAATTTTGGGAAACCCGCAGCAATGCCGCACGCAGAGAGTGAGCGGGCTTTGCCCAGTCGTAGGCCGCGACCCGCAGCTTCGCCTTTTCCGAAAGGTTCTCTCTTAAGCCTTCCTCCGTCGTGATCCTCAGCATGAGGTTTGCCATGGCGGAAACGTCGGTGGGATCACAGGACAGGACGGCGTCCCCCCCAACCTCCGGCAGCGATGTCGTATTGCTGCAGAGGACGGGCGTCCCATGGTGAAAGGCTTCCAGCAAGGGCATGCCGAAGCCTTCAAAAAGGGAGAAGTATACGAGAGCTGTAGCATTCGCAAAAAGCGCAGCCACTTGTTTGTGCGGAAGAAAGCCAAGGTGCACGATCGGCAGATCTTCAAACCCCTTAATGCTTTCCTGCAATCCTTCGGGGCTGCCTGTTAAGACCAGTCCGGTCTTCGGCGGCAGGTGCGGTAACGCGAGCTTGAACGCTTCGAACAGACGACGATGGTTCTTGTGTGGCCAAAGGTTTGCCGGCATGTAGAAGAAGCGATCGAAGGCTGCAGCTTCCGAAGGCAGGTCTGTCTTACTCGGGGTCTCCTGCAATTCTTCGGGAAGCGCCGCAGGCATCAGGAAAACGTCATCCGTCATAGTCCAGCTGTTGCTGACTATCGTTTCGCGAGAGTGGTCCGTCATGGTCGCGATGGCGCCACCGCGGGAGAGGGCTGTCGCGAAGGCGCGGCGTCTTGCTGCCAGCACGGCGGTCTGAAAGAAATCCGGAAAAAACTCATGCTGAATGTCGGGTATCACGAAGACTTGCCGGGGGAAGGGAAAATCAGGGCCTTCTTCCTGCGGATAGCTACGCAAAAGTGCGTCTGGACGCATGCTTTGGCAATGACGCGTCATTTCGGCGTAGTAGGCAACGGGATGATTGTCCAGCGCGATATGGTCGACATTGGGGGCGACAATTTCCAGCGGGGGACGTCCTGGCCTATGAAACAAGACGATCCTGTCATCGGGATACAGGCGCACCATTTCCCGCAAGACGCCATGGATCCATGGAACGATACCCCCGGAGACACCCGCTACGAGCGGGTACAAATCGACTGCGACCGTCAATGGGCCGGTTTGGTCACCGTTGATATTCACGTTAGAACCTCTTCTGCAAACTGCGTCGGAATTTTCGTCCAATCCGATGGTAAAAATTTGGCGGTTGCAGATTGGTTCTATGGGTAGGGGGTGGGGACTCCATGCTCACGGGCATCCCAGACGCATTTACACCTAGTCGCTGCATATCCTCTTGGACTTCCTTCCAGAGACTGAGCAAGGCCTCATGTGTTTGATGGCTGAACAGGCTGCTGCCGGATTGGACAAGGGAATTCATGTTGTCTAGCCAGTAGCACAGGGCGCCAGGTGTCATAGGGTGTCCGCTGTGACGTTCTGCCAGGAGGCGTATCTCCTCCACGCGGCGGAATCCGCCGGTCGCCGTCAACGTGTTGCCCCATTCGCGAGAAGCGGCGAGGATCGCTTCGATCGGGTGCGGTGCAGCGAGTTTCGCAAGCCTGATCCAGAGGTCCCAGTCGAAGCTCCAGCGCAGGCTTTCATCGAGTCCGCCAAGCTGCCGGAGAAGGTTCCCATTCATAAAGGTCGAAGGCTGGAGGATGTAGTCGAGACCGCCGACCAGAGCATCATGATTGTAGAGAACCGGCCCCTGGTTGAACACGCTGGTCCTGCGGCCTTTTTCATCCGCGCGAATGCCGTTACCAAACCAGAAACTCGCCTGTGGTGCTTTGCGATACGCGTCAGCAATGGCTTCAAACGCACCTGGCAGATAGAAGTCATCCGCATTCAGCCACGCCACGATGTCGCCCGTGCATTTTGAAATGCCCTTGTTGATAGCATCCGCCGCACCTTTGTCAGGTTCACTAATGTATCCAGTCAGCCATTGCTCGTTGTCGCGAATGACATCAAGCGTATTGTCGCTGGAGCCACCATCGATGACAAAATGCTCCAGATCCGGCCAATTCTGGGCTCGAATGGAATCAAGACAGTCCTGAAGGAACCGCCCTTGGTTCAGGGACGGTGTCACAATGGAGATTCTGGGCGTTTGTTTGCTTGAGGTCATCTCTGCGTATTATTTTCTTTTTGCCTGCAAGTCGTGAACCATCGCCGTCAGCGTATGAATTTGCTCGAGCCTGGCCGCGCGGTCCGCGTCGATTATTTTCACGTGCTCGTCAAGGCTCTTGATCCTCTTGTCCTGATCGAGAAGTGCTTGGACGAAACGGCCTTTCGGCGTCTCGATCGACTTTTCGGCATCTGCCTCCGGGATCATCTGTATCGGCTGCCTGCTGACGACGAAGAACATGTCGTACTGATGGAAAATAGCCGGCTCGAATTGAACAAAGCTTGCCCCAAGCCTTTCGAAAAGAGCCGTCGCCGAGCTTTGGGTGAAAAGATACAGATGCTCGTCTGATTTGAATTGTTCCAGAAACGGCGCTTTGGTCTCCACCAAAGCAGAATAGACCATCTCATCTCTAGCCTGAGGGGTCTGAATCAGGAGTATGCCATCAGGCTTCAGCAGCCTGAGAGCATGCGACATCGTGCCGACCGGATCGGGCAGATGTTCTAGGACGTCCATCAACGCGACGACGTCGAATGTTCCTGCTTCGAGTTCAATGTTCTCGACAGGTCCGACAAGCATCGGGATGTCGAAGGTTTCTTGTGCAAATTCGACGACCCATGGGCTCATCTCCATACCGGAGGCGTCGTAGCCGGCTTGGCGGAGAAGCGCGACAAAGCTCCCGTGCGAACAACCCAGTTCCAGAACCTTGGAGGGGGGAGCCTTGTATCTCAGAAGTGTCTTAAGCCAGTGCAGATTTCGATCCGTCAGATCTAGCTTTGCTCTCTGAAAGATACTCGGAAATCCGAGGTCCTGGTTTTGGTGTTCAAGCCAGTATTTCTTGCCGTAGAAATCAGAGTCATCATCGGCGACCTTTAATTCGTCATCCGACAGGCCCACGCAGGAGATAAGGGTGCCGCAGACTGCACACCGTACATACTCTGCACTGAATTCGTGATGATCTGTGCTGCCGCACCAACACGTTCTCTTATTCATTGCTTGGATGCTCACTTCCTAGTTTTCTCGCCGCTAATTCGTATAGCATGCTAAATCTCACATGCGGTGTTTATTCATTCGAGAGTAGTGGGATGGGTTGGAATGCCATATCAACGAAACTTGGGAAAAGAAAATTCGATGCTACCTGGCAAGTCGGCGATGCCATGATGGCTGAGTGCTGAACCGCTGCGGTCTGAGGCCCAACCTATAGAAAGCGATCCAGCCTTAGGTAACACGCACAAGTGGGTTACCGCCGCATCTATGGCTTCATGTGTTAGTGCCGACATCCGGTTGAAGATATCTGGCTCAATAGCTCCCAGACCAATCTCAAAGGTGTATTCACCCAATTGCAACTTTAACGAAATAGTCTGTTTGCAACGGACGATGGTTCCGGCTTTGATCCGATCGTTTGTCCCAACGCCATGCTCGATCGAACTCTTTCCATGCACTATGATTCCGCGCTCGTTATGTAGGACGACACCACAGGTAGCCATTCCTATGTCTTTCAATACGCGAAACTCCGAAACAAAGACAGCTGTTTGTCCCTGTGAAAAGTGACGACAGGGTACCCCACAATCATCGTAGACCGAAAATCCCAAGCATTCAGCCCATCCATTTCCAACTTGTGTTACGTTATGTGCTGACGGGAGCGTCACAGATGCTGACCAGTTTCCGTCGCCGGTATCGGCAGCGTTGTGCGCGATATCTTCTGAATTGTTGTTAACCGGTACTGTGGAGAAAGATTGCCCGGTTTGATGCAGTTGATAATACCGTTTTGCCGCTTCTGTGGCATCACCGATGAAGTTCATCTTCCCATGGTCGAGCAGGATCGCGCGGTCACAGAATTGCTCGATGTCGGTCATCGCGTGGGAGACCAAGAGCACGGCGGCACCCGACGCCCGAATCTCTTCAAGGCGCGCGTAGCATTTCTGACGGAAGAAGACGTCGCCCACCGCCAGAGCCTCGTCGATGATGACAATGGAAGCGTTGATGTGTGCCTGCACTGCGAATGCAAGGCGGACGAACATCCCGCTGGAATAGGTTTTCACGGGCTGGTCGATAAAGTCGCCAATATCCGCAAATGCGACGATTTCGTCGTAGCTCGCTTCGATCTGCTCTCGACTGAGACCCAGGATGCGAGCATTCAGCAGGACGTTTTCCCGTCCGGTAAAGTCCGGATTGAAGCCGCTTCCCAGTTCGAGAAGAGCCGCCACACGTCCCTTGACTGTCACGTCACCAAGACTAGGAGCCAAGGTGCCGGCCAGTATCTGCAGCAGTGTGCTCTTGCCGCCGCCATTGCGCCCGATGATCCCCAAGGTTTCTCCGGGACGAACCTGGAAGGAGATGTCCTGCAGAGCCCAGAATTCGCGGTGATAGACGGGCGTGCTATGCGATCGGCCAATAAGGCTGGCCAACTTGGGTACAATCAACTGCTTGAGGCGGTCGCGCGGGTTCTCGTAAATATCATAGCGCTTGCCGAGGCCGCGCACATCAATGACTGGCTCGCTAGAGGACATCGGCAAAGCCCCGTCTTGTCTTCTGGAACCATGCAAAACCAAGATAAAAGACAGTCAAGCCGACGACAAGGCTGATAGCCCAGGCTCCCCAGTTGAGAGGCTCTCCCCAGAGCAGTGCGTCTCGCACCTGAAGCACCGGAAGTGTGATCGGGTTTAGGATCAGTAACGACTGATAGGCAGGAGGAAGTGCGCTGATCGGGTAGAAAATCGGGGCGAGAAAAAGCGCAACCGTGGTGAGCATGCCGATAACCTGGGCGAAATCGCGAAGATAGACCCCAAGCGAGGCTAGAAACCAGCTAAAGCCGAGGATCATCAGAAGCAATGGCAGCAGCAGAACGGGCAACAGAAGTCCCGCCGGATGGAGGGGCGTCCCGGATAGGATGCAGAAGAACATCAAGACAACGAGGCTGACCATGAAATTCCCGAGTGCCGATCCCATGGTCATGAGCGGTAGTATTTCCAGCGGGAATACGACTTTCTTGACGTAGTTCGTGTTCGTAACGATCAAGGTCGGGGCTCGAACTAGACACTCGGCAAACAGAGCATGGACGATCAGTCCGGAGAATAGAACTATGGCAAAGTTCACTTGGCTCTCATCGACTGCGCCCCATCGGGCCTTGAAGGCCACGCTGAAAACGAAGGTATAGATTGCGAGCATCAACAGTGGATTGAAGAGCGACCATGCAAGCCCGAATATCGATCCCTTATAGCGTGACACGAAATCACGTTTCGTCAGCTCCCAAAGTAGGCCCCTGTTACGCGCCAGCGTTTCAAAAACAGCGGTCGGGGAGACCGGGTGGTTTTTCATAGGAGCTCGAAAGTCCATCGCTGTGGTCTAAACACTCGGATGCTGGGTTGCCGATCCTACCGGACTGGCGTGGCCGCGCATTGCCTCAAGATTTGGCCAATAGCTGTTCGACCTCTCAAAGACAACCCCCTGTTAAGGATACACACGCAAGCCAATTTGAGAAATTGGCCTGCTGCCGGTTTCATGGACACCGAGTTAAGGTGTTTCCAATGAAACTGGAGCGCATGAATGCAACGAAGGAAGTTCAGCCGCGAGTACAAGCTTGAGGCAGTGCAGTTGGTGCGAGAGCATGGGGTCAGCGTTGCGCAAGCATCCCGCGATCTGGATGTTCATGAGAATGTCTTGCGCAAGTGGGTAAGGGAATACGGTTCGGACCCGGCACAGGCGTTTCCTGGTCAGGGACAGATGAAGCCGGAG
>NZ_JACLAL010000010.1:0-2500 GCF_014280875.1 Paenirhizobium daejeonense
GCCGTTGGGAGGCCGGTCAAATTCTGACGAGTTTGATGTAGAGAGGAGATTTGGATTTATTATGTGGAATTTGGTTGCGGGGGCAGGATTTGAACCTGCGGCCTTCAGGTTATGAGCCTGACGAGCTACCGGGCTGCTCCACCCCGCGTCACCAAGATAACGGGCCGTTTTTGGCCTGTTTTATCGGCATTCCCTTAGGCTTGCCGGAATTGCCAGACCATTTGGTTTGGCGGTTGATTTCGTCGATGTGACGCTCAAACGAAAGAGGCCGCGATTAGTGCGGCCTCGATATGGGCTCGAGGCCCTTTGTGTTTGGAGAAGATTTTGTTTTGTTGCGTTTTGCAGACCTGGCAGCGACCTACTCTCCCGCGTCTTGAGACGAAGTACCATTGGCGCAGGGGCGTTTCACGGCCGTGTTCGGAATGGGAACGGGTGCAGCCGCCCCGCAATAACCACCAGGTCAGCGAAGCGCAACAATTTGAGAAGCTGGCGAGGCGTGAAGCCTCTTTTGTTTTATGAACACGTCTTTGTTTTCAGCATCATCAAGGCCGCTGCGGGCCCTTGATGAGCATGGTCAATGAGAACGATCAAGCCAATCGAGCTATTAGTACCGGTAAGCTTCACACATTGCTGCGCTTCCACACCCGGCCTATCAACGTGGTCGTCTTCCACGGCTCTGATAGGGAACACTCGTTTTCAGGTGGGTTTCCCGCTTAGATGCCTTCAGCGGTTATCCCTTCCATATATAGCTACCCTGCTATGCCGTTGGCACGACAACAGGTCCACCAGAGATATGTCCATCCCGGTCCTCTCGTACTAGGGACAGATCCTGTCAATATTCCTACACCCACGGCAGATAGGGACCGAACTGTCTCACGACGTTCTGAACCCAGCTCACGTACCGCTTTAATTGGCGAACAGCCAAACCCTTGGGACCTGCTCCAGCCCCAGGATGCGATGAGCCGACATCGAGGTGCCAAACAACCCCGTCGATATGGACTCTTGGGGGTCATCAGCCTGTTATCCCCGGCGTACCTTTTATCCGTTGAGCGATGGCCCTTCCACGCGGGACCACCGGATCACTATGACCGACTTTCGTCTCTGCTCGACTTGTCAGTCTCGCAGTCAGGCGGGCTTATGCCATTGCACTCGACGACCGATTTCCGACCGGTCTGAGCCCACCATCGCGCGCCTCCGTTACTCTTTCGGAGGCGACCGCCCCAGTCAAACTACCCACCATACACTGTCCCGGATCCGGATAACGGACCGCGGTTAGACATCCATGACGATAAGGGTGGTATTTCAAGGATGGCTCCACTCAAACTGGCGTCCAAGCTTCAAAGCCTACCACCTATCCTACACATGCCGACACGAATGCCAGTGTAAAGCTATAGTAAAGGTGCACGGGGTCTTTCCGTCTAACCGCAGGAACCCCGCATCTTCACGGGGAATTCAATTTCACTGAGTCTATGCTGGAGACAGCGGGGAAGTCGTTACGCCATTCGTGCAGGTCGGAACTTACCCGACAAGGAATTTCGCTACCTTAGGACCGTTATAGTTACGGCCGCCGTTTACTGGGGCTTCGATTCAAAGCTTGCACCTCTCCTCTTAACCTTCCAGCACCGGGCAGGCGTCAGACCCTATACGTCGTCTTGCGACTTCGCAGAGCCCTGTGTTTTTGATAAACAGTCGCTACCCCCTGGTCTGTGCCACCCCACAACACTTGCGTGCCATGGGGTCACGCTTCTTCCGAAGTTACGCGTGCAATTTGCCGAGTTCCTTCAGCATAGTTCTCTCAAGCGCCTTGGTATACTCTACCTGACCACCTGTGTCGGTTTCGGGTACGGTCTGTACGGTGGAGCTATTTCCTGGAACCGCTCCGCTGCACTGATAATCCAATAAACCAGTACAACTTGTGCAATCCGTCACTACCACCAGGCCCACGAATATTAACGTGGTTCCCATCGACTACGCGTGTCCGCCTCGTCTTAGGGGCCGGCTAACCCTGCTCAGATTAACTTTAAGCAGGAACCCTTGGTCTTTCGGCGAGGGAGTCTCTCACTCCCTTTATCGTTACTCATGTCAACATTCGCACTTCCGATATCTCCAGGGGTCCTCACGGATCCCCCTTCACAGACTTACGGAACGCTCCGCTACCACGTGGATAAATCCACATCCTCAGCTTCGGTGCATGGCTTTAGCCCCGTTACATTTTCGGCGCAAAGACCCTTATTTAGACCAGTGAGCTGTTACGCTTTCTTTAAATGATGGCTGCTTCTAAGCCAACATCCTGGTTGTTTTGGGATCCTCACATCCTTTCCCACTTAGCCATGACTTGGGGACCTTAGCTGGAGGTCAGGGTTGTTGCCCTTTTCACGACGGACGTTAGCACCCGCCGTGTGTCTGCCGACTAGTACTCCTCGGTATTCGGAGTTTGGTTAGGATCAGTAAGACGGTGAGTCCCCATAGCCCATCCAGTGCTCTACCCCCGAGGGTATTC
>NZ_JACLAL010000010.1:7500-172500 GCF_014280875.1 Paenirhizobium daejeonense
CCGACGAGCAAGGCCTTCGATGGCGGTCATGACGAACCGCTGACACCAGAACAGATCATTTCCGAGGGTCTACTCACCCAGAGCCAGTGGGATACCGTCTCGGCTTATGCGCTCGCGCTTTTCGCTCGCGGCCAGAAACTCGCCGGCGAACGCGGCCTTATCCTCGTCGATACCAAGTATGAATTCGGTACCGATGCGGAAGGCAATATTCTCCTTGCAGATGAAATTCATACACCGGACAGCAGCCGTTATTGGATCGCCGAGAGTTATCCGGCAAGCTTCGAGAGCGGAAAGCGGCCGGAGAGCTTTGACAAGGATTTCGTCCGCGCCTGGGTCGCCGAGCGCTGCGACCCCTACAAGGATGACATCCCGGAGATCCCTAGGGAACTGGTCGAACAGACCTCCAAGGTCTATATTAAGGCATATGAAGCAATCACCGGCGAGACATTCACGCCGGATGATCGCGGAGAAACGCCGCGTGATCGCGTGAAAGATAATCTGGCGGCGTATTTTCCCCGGAGGTGAGGTACCCGTGTCAGAAACAGGTGAGGCTCCCCAATCGACGACGGCCGACCGCTCGGACCTGCCCACCGAGCGACAACCTCGTCGCATGCGCCGACCTGCTGGCGAAACCCGGGAGGATATCCTCAACAAGGCGGAAGAACTCTTCCGGACCCGAGGTTATGCCAACGCCGCCATCGCCGATATCGCACACGCCCTCGGCATGTCTCCCGCCAACGTATTCAAGCATTTTCATTCCAAGGCGAGCTTGGTTGACGCGATCGCCGCGCGTCATATGGAAGTCAAGTTCGCCGGCCTTGCTTCGGTCGATACGAATCGGCCAGCACCCGAGAGGTTGCTTGAACTCGCCCAGCGCCTGATGGCCAGCCACAGACGCGACCTTGAGGAAAATCCCTATATTTTTGAGATGATCCTGTTGACGGCAAAGGACGACCTCCAATGCGGACACCGATATCGCGATATCGTGCGCAATGCTCTCGAAGCGATCATCGTGGACGGGGCTAAAGACGGCGAATTCGCGCCGCAGCGCAGTCGCCGAGCGGCCGACGCCGCCTTTCATGCTCTTGCCTGCGTTCTGCACCCCGTCATGATCGCCAACGAGCAGCCTGACATATTGGCAACACGTTGCGAGGAAGTTGTTCGCCTCATCAATGCTGCGCTGCAAACCACCCTTGATTAGTGACGAATTTTAACTTACGTCACTTCGCGAGACTGCCCGCAATGGCGAGTCCTGTGGCTATCTCGTCACACAAAGCGTCAATGACAAAAATTAACGAGAGTTAATTTCACGGTTGCGCTTGCGTGCTATAGCGATGCGTCATGGACTGCCTAAATCTTGACGTGGAAAAACCCATGAACCGACGCATTCAGCTGACCTCGGCTATCGTTTTGCTCTCCGCTGTTATCTCCGGCTGCAGTGATTCCGGCTCATCAGGTAAGAATGCGGGCGGCGCCGGTACTGAGCGCCCGCCGTCACCTGTCAGCGTCGTCGTGATGAAAAAGGCGGAGTATCCGCTGACAAGTCTTCTGCCGGGACGAGCCGACGCCTTCCAGACTGCGGATATCCGCCCACGCGTCAGCGGCATCATTAAGCAGATCGCCTTCAAGGAAGGCAGCGAAGTCAATGAGGGCGACCTCCTTTACAAGATTGAGGACGATACGTATCGCGCCGAAGTGGCGCAGGCCGAAGCGAGCCTTGCCAAGGCAGAGGCGAGCGTTCCCACTGCTCAGTCGAACCTTGCCCGCTATGAGCGGTTGGTGAATAGCGGCGCAACCCAGATCGAATATGAAAACGCCAAGGTGACTCTGCTGCAGGCCGAGGCGGATGTGGCGCAAGCGAAGGCTGCCCTCAACGCTGCGGAAATCAATCTCGCACTTACAGACATCAAGGCACCCTTCGAGGGCGTCACTAGCGTCTCGGCGTTCTCCATCGGCAACGTGGTCACAGCCAATCAATCTGATAAGCTCACCACATTGCGCCGGCTTGATCCCATTTATATCGTACTGACAGAGTCCAGTGCCAACCTGCTGCGGCTGCGTGAGGCCATTACTGCCGGTCGGGTTAACCAGCCCGGGGGCCAGATTGCCGATATCCGGCTGACCATGGAAGACGGCACCCAATATCCGGTCATTGGCAAGCTCGACATGTCGGAAATGGCCGTCAGCGAGACCACCGGCACTTTTTCTATCCGCGCCGTTTTCGATAATCCCGACAACCTTATCCTGCCCGGCATGTATGTGCGTGCAAGCGTCACGGTAGGCAAGGAAACCGGCTACCTCATTCCCCAGCGTGCAGCAACCCGCAATGCTCGCGGAGAGCTTACCGCCAAGTTCGTCAATGCCCAGAACGTCGTCGAGACGCGCGTGTTCGGACAGAGCAGCGTTTCCGGCAACAACTGGCTGGTGGCCGATGGTATTGCCGATGGCGACAAGTTGATCGTGGACGGCTTCCAATGGATTGGTGACGGCGCGACCGTCGCGCCTGTGGAAGCGACCGTGGATGAAAACGGCTTCGTCGTAGAAGCACCCAAGGCGCCGGAAGCGGCCCCGGCAGCAAAGCCGTGATAGCGCGGCTTTACGGGCAGCAACCAGGCGCAAAGGGATAAAAAATGGCCAAGTTCTTCATCCATCGCCCGATCTTTGCCTGGGTGATCGCGATCGTGATCATGCTGGGCGGCGCTCTGGCGATCTCGACTCTCTCAATTTCACAGTATCCCGAAATTGCGCCGACCACCGTGCGTATCTCCGCGACGTATACCGGCGCGAGCGCCGAGACGGTCGAGAAGTCGGTGACGACGATCATCGAGGACGGCATGACCGGCCTCGATGACCTCACCTACATGACCTCGTCCTCCAGCACCGGCCGGGCGACCGTCACGCTCACATTCGGCAACAGCATCGAACCGGATATCGCCCAGGTACAGGTGCAGAACAAGTTGCAGCTCGTCCAGTCGCAACTTCCTGACGTCGTGCAGACCGCCGGCATCGAGGTAACCCGTTCGACCTCCAGTATTCTTCTCGTCGGCGCGCTGGTTTCAACAGACGCCAAGCGTAAGCCGGTCGAGCTCGGTGATATTTTCTCCACCCAGATTGAAGACCAGATCAAGCGTCTTGAGGGCGTCGGCAGCATTCAGGTTTTCGGCACGGGTTACGCCATGCGTGTCTGGCTCGACCCATTCAAGCTGAATAAGTTCCAGCTCACTCCGACGGATGTCACGACTGCAATTCAGGCTCAGAACACGCAGGTGTCTGTCGGTTCACTTGGCGCCCAGCCTGTGGCTCCCGGGCAGCAGCTCAACGTGACCGTCACGGCGCAGAGCCAGCTCCAGACCGTTTCCGACTTCGAATCGATCATTCTGAAGGTGGAGACCGACGGCGCGACCGTTCGCCTGAGCGACGTGGCGCGTATCGAGATCGGTCAGGAAAGCTATTCGACCAACACCCGCTCAAACCGCAATCCGGCTACCGGCTTCGCCGTCAACCTCGCGACCGGAGCAAATGCTCTCGACACCGCAGCGCGGGTGAAGACTGCGCTGGAAGCCGTGGCTCCGTCGCTGCCGGAAAACGTGGTCATCACCTATCCCTATGACACCACGCCTTTTGTCCAGCTCTCCATCGAGAAGGTGGTGCACACGCTGATAGAAGCGATCGTGCTCGTCTTCTTCGTACTCTTGATCTTCCTGCAGAATCTACGCGCAACCTTCGTGCCGATGATTGCCGTCCCGGTTGTTCTGCTTGGCACCTTCGGCATCCTTGCGATAACGGGCTACTCGATCAATACGCTCACCATGTTTGCCATGGTGCTGGCAATCGGCCTGCTCGTCGATGACGCCATCGTGGTCGTGGAAAACGTCGAGCGCATCATGTCCGAGGAGCACCTGTCGCCGCTTGAAGCCACGGAAAAATCGATGGGCGAAATCACCGGCGCCATCATCGGCATCGCATTGGTGCTCACCGCCGTGTTCATCCCGATGGCCTTCTTCGGCGGCTCAACGGGCATCATCTATCGTCAGTTCTCCATCACTATCGTTTCGGCAATGCTGCTGTCGGCCTTGGTTGCCATCGTGCTGACACCAGCGCTCTGCGCCACCATGCTGAAGCCGGTGGATCACACGAAGCCGAAGCGAGGCCCGGCAGGCTGGTTCAACCGGAACTTCGACCGTACGACCAACGGCTACGTATCGACGATCGGGTACCTCCTGAAACGTCCCATGCGTGTCATGCTGATGTTCGTAATCGTGATTGGCGGCTGCGCCTGGATCTTCACCCGCCTGCCCAGTTCCTTCCTTCCGCAGGAAGATCAGGGCGTGCTCATGACCATCGTCCAGCTCCCGAACGGCGCCACCGAAGCTCGTACGCAGCAAGTCATCAAGAAGATCGAGAACTATTATCTCGATAAGGAAAAAGATGCGGTCAAGGACGTCTTTGCCGTCTCCGGCTTCAGCTTCGTCGGCCAGGGCCAGAACTACGCAATGGTTTTCGCCAAGCTGAAGGACTTCGAAGAACGAAAGAACCCCAACCTGGCCGCATCCGCCATCGTGCGGCGCGCCATGGGCTACTTCTTCACGATCCGGGATGCGCAGGTATTCCCGCTGCAGCCACCGGCTATTCCCGGCCTCGGCAACTCCAGCGGCTTCTCGATGTACATCGTGGATAGCGGCAAGACCGGGACAGACGCACTGACCCAAGCATCCAAGAAGCTTATCGGCCTCGGTAGTTCCAATGCCAAGATAAGTTCCCTGCGCTCCAACAGCCCGGATGCCGAAAGTCAGCTGAAGATCCTGCTCGATCAGGAAAAAATGGGCGCCATGGGTCTCGACCTCGCCTCGGTCAATTCGATGCTGTCGACGATCTTCGCCGGCCGGGATGTAAACGACTTTACGCTGAACAGTGAGCTGAAGCCCGTATATGTACAGGGCGATGCACCCTATCGCATGCAGCCCGACGACCTGACCCACTGGTACGCTCGCAACTCCACCGGCGAGATGGTTCCCTTCTCAGCCTTCAGCCGGGTCGAATGGGTCGGCGGCGCTCCGACACTCGCCCGCTTCAACGGCACCAGCGCTATTTCGCTGGAGGGCGCGGGCGGAGCAGGCGTCAGTTCGGGCGATGCCATGGATGAAATGGAACGGCTGACCGCAAGCCTCGACGGCGGCTACACCGTGGCCTGGCAGGGCATTTCCTATCAGGAACGCCTGTCCGGCTCACAGGCGCCTGCGCTCTATGCCTTGTCGGTCCTGATCGTGTTCCTTTGCCTTGCTGCACTTTATGAAAGCTGGTCCATCCCGTTCTCCGTCATCATGGCGGTGCCGGTCGGCGTGCTTGGCGCTCTTGCTGCAGCTTACTACACCGGGCAGGCGAACGACGTCTACTTCAAGGTTGGCCTGCTAACGACCATCGGCCTCGCGGCAAAGAACGCGATCCTGATCGTGGAATTCGCCAAGGACCGCATGGTCGGTGGCACAAGCCTGGTAGACGCGACGCTGGAAGCTGCACGCCTGCGCCTGCGCCCTATCATCATGACGTCGCTGGCCTTCATCCTCGGCGTCGTGCCGCTTGCCATCGCCACCGGCGCTGGCTCAGCTGCCCAGAACTCCATCGGTATCGGCGTTCTGGGCGGCATGTTGGCGGCCACGGCACTCGGCATTTTCTTCGTGCCGTCGTTCTTTGTGGTCGTCAGGAAACTCACAACCCGTGCAAAACCGAAAGAAGCGCTGTCATGAGGATATGGATATCGTTACGTTAAGAAGATATTTACCATAATTGATTCCTCATGAAACAATAGGCGCAGCGGCAAACAGATGACAATGCGCCTGCCGCGCGACGCAACCGAGCAAAAACTAGGATAGTATGATGGTATCCATACGCGTAGCCGCCCCCCTCGCACTGCTTCTGCTGTCGGGTTGCGTCACTGGCCCGGATCACAAGGCTCCGGAAATGCCCCTCCCCGAGAAATTCGGCGAAGGCGGCTCCAAGAGCACCGGTGACGTTTCTCTCGCTCCCTGGTGGACGGCGTTTAACGACAAGCGGCTCAACGCCTATGTCGATGAAGGTTTGAACCAGAATCTTGACATTCTTCAGGCACTCGAGCGCATCACTGCTGCAGAAGCCAACGTGACGGTTGCCGGCGCAGGCGCCCTGCCGAGCCTGGATGGCAGCGCCAGCGAATCCGTAAGTGGCGCCGATGGAAGCTTCAACAAGCAGGACACGCGATCGACGACAAGCGGCGGCCTTAGCGTATCCTGGCTGCTCGACCTGTTCGGCCAGTACAAGCGCGCGAAGGAAGGCGCACTTGCCGCCGTCGATGGCGCTTATGCCAGCGCCGATGTCGCCAAGCTGTCCTATCTCTCGGATCTGACGACATCATACATCAATGCCCGCTACTATCAGGAGCGCATCGCCATCGCCAAGAAGAACCTGGCATCGCGTCGCGAAACCCTGGAACTCACCAAGCTGCAGCTTGAAGCCGGGGCTGCGTCGCGCCTCGATGTGGTGCAGTCCGAGGGACTGGTGAACTCCACGCTGGCTGACCTGCCCGGCCTGGAAACCAACTTCCGCCAGTCGGCCCATCATATCGCAACCCTGCTCGGCAAGCCGGCCTCCGCACTGGTTTCCGAACTGCAGAAGGGCGCGCCCCAGCCAGTCGCGCGCCGCAGCGTCAATGCCGGCGTCCCAGCCGACCTGATTCGTAACCGCCCCGATATCCGGAGAGCTGAACGCAACCTCGCTTCCGCCGTCGCCGAAATCGGTGTTGCCGAGGCCCAGTTGTATCCGACGATCACGCTGGGCGGCTCGATCACGCCGTCCTACATCTCGACAAAACCGCTGAAGGGTTCCTTTACCTCCTGGTCCTTCGGACCCAGCCTGACACTGCCGATCCTCGATGGCGGACGTCTGAAGGCTAATGTCGATATCGCGGAATCCTCGGCTCGCGAATCCTATCTGGCGTGGAAGTCGACCGTGCTGAAGGCCGTGGAGGAAGTCGAGAACGCACTGGCAGCCGTCAACCGCGATAGCCAGACTGTGGCAGCATTGAATGCAACCGTTCGCTCCTACGAAGAGGCCCTGCAGCTTTCAACTGCCAGCTACCGCGACGGCGCATCCTCGCTGCTCGACGTTCTGGACGCTCAGCGCTCGGTATCGACCGCTCAGGCGAGCCTTGCCCAGGCCGTGCAGCAGATGGCAGCCGACTACGTCTCGCTGAACGTCGCCATCGGCGGCGGCTATGCCTTCGACAGCAAGAAGGCAAAGACCAACTAAGGTCAGCCTTCTGTAAAGCATTGAACCCGGCAACTCCCAGAGTTGCCGGGTTTTTCATTTCCGGTATGTCATTGATCTCCGCGCCAAAGCTTGCCGTGAAGCCATCAGAAAGTGGCGGGCGTATTGATCCAGATAAGCACCGTCTCTCCATCGGACGTATTGTGCCAGGAATGCGGCCTGCGGCTTTCGAAATAAAAGCTGTCGCCGGCATTGAGCTCGAAGAACCGGTCGCCGTCCAGAATGATCTCCAGACTGCCTGATAGCACATGCATGAATTCCTCGCCCTCATGCTGATAGGCGCCTTCGCTCGATGCGCCGGGAGCAAGTTGGAAGCGATTGCATTCCATCTGGTTGCGCCCTTCCGCCAGCACCTGGATCGTCACGCCGGATGAAGTCGTCGGCCATGTCGGCCATTTGCCGTCCCGGATGAGGGATTCCCCGCCATCCCCCTGCTCCTGCCCGCTGAGATTGGCGACTGTCGTCCCGAGATAGCTTGCGACCGTATGCAGCGCCGTAAACGACAGGCCGTATGAAGTACGCTCGAAGGTCGAAAGCTGCGAAACGGATACTCCAGTCGCCTGCGCCACGGCTTCAAGCGTCTTGCCTGCGTCCCGCCGAAGCCGTCGTACCTTCTGCCCGACGGCGATGTCGGAGGTCTCGGTATCGTCCTCATCAAGGATTTCCCCAACCTCGTCCGCCACCGTCGGAGAAACATCTTCGCGAAGACTTTCGCGGATAGCGGCCGGGTTCAGACCCTTTTCGCTGCGAAGCCATGCAATCGTCTTCAAGCGCTCGACAAGCGCAAGGTCATAGAGCCGCTGACCCGAAGGCGTCCGGACTGGCTGGATCAGCTCCTGTGTTTCCCAAAGTCTGAGCGTCGAAGCGGAAACCCCCGCCATCCTGGCGGCTTCGGCAATCTTGAAGTGGACGTCATCCATAGAGGCCGGTCCCTGTCAGCACGTTGTCATTGCCATGCGTGATAAATGCGTCAAACCATATTGCAAGTCTACAGAAAAAATGTAGGAAATATGCAACCTCGCGATCGAAAATAAGCCCGACGCCGAAGGTCAACTGCTACCAAAGGGAATCCGAGAATGAAAAACTCCGAAATCGCAGCTCGCAAGGACGCGGCCATTTCCCGTGGCGTCGGCATGACGACGCAGATCTATGCCGCCAAGGCAGAGAATGCGGAAATCTGGGATGTCGAAGGCAATCGCTATATCGACTTCGCAGGCGGTATCGCCGTTCTCAACACCGGTCATCGCCATCCCAAGGTCATCGAGGCCGTAAAGAAGCAGCTTGATGCCTTCACCCATACCTGCCACCAGGTCATGCCGTACGAAAACTACGTCGCCCTGGCCGAGCGCCTGAATAAGCTCGTTCCGATTCCCGGCCCGAAGAAAACAATCTTCACCACCACGGGTGCCGAAGCCGTCGAAAACGCCGTAAAGATCGCCCGCGCCGCCACCGGCCGCAACGCTGTTATCGCGTTTACCGGCGCTTTCCACGGCCGTACCTTCATGGGCATGACACTGACCGGCAAGGTCGTTCCCTACAAGGTCGGCTTTGGCCAGATGATGGGCGACGTATTCCACGTTCCCTTCCCGATCGAGATGCACGGCATCAGCGTCGAGGAATCGCTCGATGTTCTCGACAAGCTGTTCAAGGCCGACGTCGACCCGAAGCGCGTCGCCGCCATTATTCTCGAGCCGATCCAGGGCGAAGGCGGCTTCTATGAAGTTCCGCGCGCCCTGATGAAGGCCGTTCGCCAGATCTGCGATGAACACGGGATGCTGATGATCGCGGACGAAGTCCAGACCGGCTTTGCCCGAACCGGCAAGCTGTTCGCGATGGAGCACCATGACGTTTCTCCGGATCTCGTCACAATGGCCAAGAGCCTTGCCGGCGGCTTCCCGCTTTCGGCCGTCACCGGTCGCGCCGAACTGATGGACGTTCCCGGCCCCGGCGGTCTCGGTGGTACCTATGCCGGCAACCCGCTGGCGATTGCCGCCTCGCACGCCGTTCTCGATGTCATCGAGGAAGAGAAGCTGTGCGACCGCGCCAACCAGCTCGGCAGCCGCCTGAAGCAACGCCTCGAAGGCCTGCGCGCCGACATTCCGCAGATCTCCGACATCCGCGGCCCCGGTTTCATGGTTGCCGTCGAATTCGGCCATCCCGGCTCGATCAAGCCGGATGCGGACTTCACCAACGCCGTTCGCCTGAAGGCTCTGGAAAAGGGCCTGGTTCTCCTGACTTGCGGCGTCTACGGGAATGTCATCCGCTTCCTGTCCCCGATCACCATTCAGGACGAAGTCTTCAACGAAGCTCTCGATATCATCGAAACCTCTCTCCGCGAATGCGCAGCAAAGGCCAAGTCATGACCGTCTCGACCCTTCTCACATCGAAACTGAAGGACGCGTCGCTCGTCACCGACAAGACGCTCGTTGGCACCGAATGGGTGTCCGCGAGCGAAAGCGGCAAGACCTTCGAAGTCACCAACCCCTCAACGGGCGAAGTCATCGCCACCTTGCCGGATCTAGGCAAGGTGGAAGTCGCCCGCGCCATCGACGCGGCCTACATCGCGCAAAAGGCATGGGCGAAGAAGACCGGCAAGGAGCGCGCAGCAGTCCTTCGCAAGCTCTTCGACCTTATGGTTGCCAATGCCGATGACCTCGCCACCATCCTGACCATGGAAATGGGCAAGCCATGGCCGGAAGCCCGCGGCGAAATTCTCTATGGTGCGTCCTATGTCGAATGGTTCGGCGAGGAAGCCAAGCGCGTCTATGGCGACACGATCCCCGGTCATCAGGCCGACAAGCGGATCATCGTGATCAAGCAGCCGGTCGGCGTCGTCGGCGCGATCACGCCGTGGAACTTCCCGAACGCCATGCTTGCCCGCAAGATGGCTCCGGCCATCGCAGTCGGTTGCGCTATGGTGTCGAAACCGGCGGCCCAGACGCCGCTTTCGGCTCTCGCGCTCGCCATCCTTGCCGAGCGTGCGGGCGTACCGGCCGGCGTGTTTTCGGTGCTGACTTCCACCGATGCGGCCATGGTCGGCCAGGAGCTCTGCGCAAACGACAAGGTGCGCAAGCTCACCTTCACCGGCTCGACCAATGTCGGCAAGATCCTGATGCGTCAGGGCGCGGACCAGATCCTCAAGCTCGGCCTCGAACTCGGCGGCAATGCTCCGTTCATCGTCTTCGACGATGCCGATCTCGATGCGGCCGTCGAAGGCGCGATGATCTCCAAGTACCGCAACGCCGGCCAGACCTGCGTCTGCGCCAACCGTCTCTACGTTCAGGCCAACGTCTATGACGCCTTTGCGAAGAAACTTGCGGAACGCGTCGGCAAGATGAAGGTCGGCGACGGCTTTGCCGAAGGCGTCACAACCGGCCCGCTCATCGACAAGAACGCCCTGAAGAAGGTTGAGGAACACGTCGCCGACGCCGTTTCCAAGGGCGCCAAGGTCGAACTCGGTGGTAAGCCGGCCCCCCAAGGCGGCCTGTTCTTCGAACCGACCATCCTGACCGGCGTTACCCCGGACATGCGGGTCTCCACCGAGGAAACCTTCGGCCCGGTCGCACCGCTCTTCAAGTTCGAAACCGAAGAGCAGGTCATCGAACTCGCCAACAACACCGAGTTCGGTCTTGCCTCCTACTTCTATTCGAAGGACGTGGCGAAGATCTTCCGGGTCGCCGAAGCGCTGGAATACGGCATGGTCGGCATCAACACCGGCCTGATTTCCACCGAGACCGCCCCCTTCGGCGGCATCAAGCAGTCCGGCCTCGGTCGCGAAGGCTCCAAATACGGGATCGATGACTATACCGAGATCAAGTACATGTGCCTCGGCGGCATCGAATAAGCTGCAGTACCTATCCTGAAACGAAGATCCCCGGCTTTGACCGGGGATCTTTGTATTCCCCATAACAAAAGCCCGCCACCATCGGCACCGGGCTTTTCGATATCCGGATCGAGCGGAAGATCAGTTCTTCGCACGCTCAACGTAGGAGTTGTCTTCGGTCGCGATGACGACGCGGGTGCCGGCGTCGATATGCGGCGGCACCAGAGTGCGGATGCCGTTCGAAAGGATTGCCGGCTTGTAGGAGGACGAAGCGGTCTGGCCTTTGACGACCGGTTCGGTCTCGACGATCTCGAGCGTGACGTGACGCGGCAGTTCGACGGAAAGCGGAATGCCTTCATGGATCGACAGGACGCAGGTCATGCCTTCCTGCAGATAGGCCTTCATGTCGCCCATGGTCTCCGCGTCGACGACGACCTGATCATAGCTTTCCGGGTTCATGAAGTGGAAGCCTTCGCCGTCCTCGTAGAGGAACTGGAAGTTCAGGTCTTCAACGAAAGCGCGCTCGACCTGCTCGGTCGTGCGCCAGCGTTCGGAAACCTTCACGCCATCGACGATACGGCGCATATCGACCTGGGTAACCGGCGTACCCTTGCCCGGATGGAAATTCTGGGCGGTAAGCACGACGTAGAGCTTGCCGTCAACCTCGAGGACGTTGCCCTTGCGGACGGAAGAAGCGATGATCTTGACCATGGGAATTCCTTGTATCTGCCTGTGAGCCATCGTAAAGGACGACCCGCCGTCCGTATGACGTCATCAAATTTCTTGGGCGCAACTAACCTAAAATCGGCGAAATAGCCAGCCCGTGTTGCAACAAGGACAGAGAAAGCCTGAATGACCGATCGCAGACCCGCCTCTCCCTCCTGGTGGATGCCCTCGATCCATGCGGATCGCAGGCCCTTCCTGCTTGGGCGGAACGCGATCCAGGCGGCGTTGCGCGGTTATTTCGCCACTCGCGATTTCATCGAGGTCGATACCGCAACTCTGCAGGTTTCTCCCGGCAACGAGGCACATTTGCATGCCTTTTTCACCGAGGCGATCGGCAATGACGGCGAGGCGGCACCGCTTTACCTGCACACCTCGCCCGAATTCGCCTGCAAGAAGCTGCTTGCGGCGGGAGAACAACGGATCGCGTGCTTTGCCCATGTCTACCGCAATCGCGAACGCGGACCGCTGCATCATCCCGAATTCACCATGCTGGAATGGTATCGGGCCGGCGAGAGCTATGAACGGCTGATGGCAGATTGTGCTGAGATCCTCCGACTCGCGGCCGAAACCACGAAAACCAGCCGCTTCGCCTTCCGCAACGGCGAATGCGATCCCTTTGCCGAGCCGGAAAGACTGTCGGTCGCGAGAGCCTTCGAGCGCCACGCCGGGATCGACCTTCTCTCCTCCGTGGAGCCAAATGGCGCAACCGATCGTGACCGCCTTGCCGCCGAGCTTAAGCAGGCCGGAATCCGCATTGCCGACGACGATACCTGGGCCGACCTCTTCAGCCGCGTCATCGTGGAGAAGGTGGAGCCGCATCTCGGCTTCGGCCGCGCCACCATTCTCGATGAATATCCGATTGCCGAAGCCGCCCTTGCACGTCCGTCCGCCCGCGACCCGCGCGTTGCCGAGCGCTTCGAGCTCTATGCCTGCGGCGTCGAACTCGCCAACGCTTTCGGGGAACTCACGGATGCAGCCGAACAGCGCTCGCGCTTCCAGGGGGAGATGGCGGAAAAGCAGCGCATCTACGGCGAGACCTATCCGCTGGACGAGGATTTTCTCGATGCGCTGGCGGTCATGCCGGAAGCCTCCGGCATCGCACTCGGTTTCGACCGTCTCGTGATGCTGGCAACCGGCGCGCTGAGGATCGAACAGGTCATGTGGGCTCCCGTCGCGGAGGTTACCCGTTGAGCGCAAGCACCCTGCGCACCATCGATGATCTCGTCGCCTCGGGACTCCTGCCGACGTCCGGCACCACCGGCATTCGACAGGTCGCGGAACGCTACGCCGTCGCGCTCACGCCGACGGTCGCCGGGCTGATCGACCGGACGGATCCTGCAGACCCGATAGCCGCCCAGTTCGTGCCAACACCCGCCGAACTGGTGGAAGCCGAAGGAGAGCGGGACGATCCGATCGGTGATCACGTCTACACTCCTGTCGAGGGCATCGTTCACCGTTATCCCGACCGGGTTCTTCTGAAGGCCGTGCATGTCTGTCCGGTCTACTGTCGTTTCTGTTTCCGCCGCGAAATGGTGGGACCGCAGGGCGACGGCAACCTGAGCTCGGAGAAGCTCGCAGCCGCACTCGACTATATCCGCAGCCATGACGCGATCTGGGAAGTGATCCTAACCGGCGGCGACCCGCTGGTCATGTCGCCCCGCCGACTCCGTGCCATCATGGTCGAGCTTGCCTCAATGGCCCATGTGAAGATCGTCCGCATTCACAGCCGCGTGCCGGTCGTCGATCCCGACAGCATCACCAACGAGATGATCGACGCGCTGAAAGCTGGAGAGAAGACGGTCTATCTTGCGCTCCACGCCAATCATCCGCGCGAGATGACAAAGGCAGCGCGGAATGCCTGCGGACGGCTTGTCGATGCGGGCATCATGATGGTCAGCCAGTCCGTGCTGCTGCGCGGCATCAACGACGATGCCGCGATCCTTGCCGAACTGATGCGTGCTTTCGTCGAAGCTCGGGTAAAGCCTTATTATTTGCATCATCCCGACATGGCGCCCGGAACAGGACACTTCCGCCTCACCATCGCCGAGGGGCAGGCCATCATGCGCGAGCTTCGCGCCCGGGTCTCCGGCCTCTGCATTCCGGCCTATATTCTCGACCTGCCGGGTGGTTACGGCAAGGTCGCAGTCGGCGAAGGCGCCATCCACGAAACGAATGAAGGCACTTACGAAATACTGGACCGAAACGGGACAAGTCATCGCTACCCCGGAACGACGATCACGGAATCGTGAGGACAAATATCCCGCCCAAGAAGGCATTTCCCGCGTATCCCTCACGATACGCGCAAATTGACGGGAAGCAATCACCTTTGTTTAACTACGCGACTTAGCGGAATCTTATGCCTTCCCGCAGTAGAAATCTCTCCGAAATGGAAATTCATCTACATGAAGGGGAGAAACATGAACGAAACAATTCGTTCTCTGCTGGCCAAGGTTGGTGGACTGTCAACATCCGTCGAGGCGATTTCCGATGAGGCCGATCTTTACGCCGCCGGTCTTTCTTCTTTCGCCTCCGTGCAGCTGATGCTCGGCCTTGAAGAGGCCTTCGATCTGGAATTCCCGGACCATCTGCTCAACCGCAAATCCTTCGCCAGCATCGCCGCTATCGAGACCACTCTCTCGACGATCCTGGAAGACAGAAAGGTCGCATAATGGACCTCTCGGCAAGATCTATCGACAAGAGCCTGAAAAGCAGGGTGACACGCGTGGCGGCGGTAGCCGCGGCCTATGCGGACGAAGTCGACAAGGCGGGTCGCTTCCCGCGCGAGGCGATCGACGCCATGAAAGCCGAACGGCTGATGGGCATCATGATCCCGGTCGAGTACGGTGGCGAGGGGCTCTCCCACGCCGAGATCGCAGAGACCTGCACCCTGCTGGCGCAGTCCTGCGCGTCGAGCGCGATGATCTTCGCCATGCACCAGATCAAGACATCGAGCCTCGTCTCCCACGGGGGAGAGGCCGAATGGCACCGCGGCTTCATGCGCCGCGTCGTCGCCGAACAGCTTTTGCTCGGCTCCGCAACCACGGAAGCAGGCATCGGCGGCAACATGCGCAACAGCATCTGCGCCATCGAGGTCAAGGACGGCGTCTGCCGCCTGGAGAAGGACGCGACCGTCATCTCCTACGGTGCCGATTCCGACGCGATCCTCATTACCTCCCGCAGCCACAAGGATGCGGCGTCCACCGATCAGGTGATGACCGTCTTCACAAGGGACCAGTACACGCTCGAACACACCCAGACCTGGGATACGCTCGGCATGCGCGGCACCTGCTCCGACGGCTTCATCTTCCGCGGGGAAGCGCCGGCCGAACAGATCCTGCCGCTGCCTTTCGCTGAAATCGCCGCGCAGTCGATGCTGGCGAACGCCCATCTTCTGTGGAGCGCGCTCTGGTATGGCATTGCCGTCGATGCTTTCGCCCGCGCCCAGAACTTCGTCCGCGCCGCCGCCCGCAAGGCGCCGGGCACACAGCCTCCGGGCCTCGTGCAGCTTGCGGAAATGTCGAGCCAGCTGCAGGTGATCCGCGCCAACATCGTGACCGGCCTTGAAACCTTCGAAACCGCGCGCAAGGATTCCGACCGGCTGTCCTCGATGGGCTTCGCTGTTGCGATGAACAACGTCAAGATTGCCTCTTCCGAGATGATCCTGCCGGTCATCAACCAGGCCATGCGGATCTGCGGCATCATGGGCTACAAGAACGGTACGCCCTATAGTCTCGGTCGCCATCTGCGCGACGCTCACTCGGCGGAACTGATGATCTCCAACGATCGCATTCTCGCCAACACCTCCACCATGCTGCTCGTTCACAAGCAGGAAACCGGATTGCTGGGGTAAGAACCATGGATATGCAGGTAAGCTTTCTCGACCGCCTCTTCGAAAGCGGTCTCCTGATCGAAACCGGCGTCGAAGGACTCTATGGCCGCAGCGGCCGCTTCGAGGACGTGATCGCCGCGTTCGAACGCCTCATCGACCGCTACGGCGCTGCCGACGGCGCGGAAGCGATCCGCTTTCCGCCCGGCATGAACCGCGCCTTTTTCGAAAAAAGCGGCTACATGAAGAGCTTCCCGCAGCTTGCGGGCACGGTCCACAGCTTCTGCGGCTGCGAACTGGATCACGTCAGCCTCCTGAAATGCATGGATGAGGGCAACGATTGGACGGCCGAGCAAAAGGCGACCGACATCGTACTGACGCCCGCCGCCTGCTATCCGCTCTATCCGACCGTCGCCAAGCGCGGCAACCTGCCGGAAGCCGGCGGTCTATACGACCTGCAGTCGTATTGCTTCCGCCATGAGCCGTCGAACGATCCGGCCCGTCAGCAGCTTTTCCGCATGCGCGAATATGTCCGCATGGGTACGCAGGCCGACGTCACCGAGTTCCGCCAGACCTGGATGGACCGCGGCGTCAAGATGATGGCCGAGGTCGAACTCCCGGTCGAAATCGACGTGGCCAACGATCCCTTCTTCGGCCGCGCCGGCAAGATGCTAGCCAACAACCAGCGCGACCAAAACCTGAAGTTCGAACTGCTGATCCCGATCACATCAGTCGCCAAGCCCACCGCTTGCATGAGCTTCAACTACCATCAGGATGCCTTCGGCACGAAATGGGGCCTCAATCTTGCGGACGGAGCCGTCGCGCACACGGCCTGCGTCGGCTTCGGCCTCGAGCGCATCGCGCTTGCGCTCTTCCATCACCATGGCCTCGACACCGAGGCATGGCCGGCATCGGTCCGCGCAGCACTCTGGGGCTGAGCCGACAGATGAACGCAGTTTTTCCCGGCATCGAGCCGGCCACATACGTAGCCCATGCCCTGCATGCGAGCGACCGGATGTGGCCGGAAACCAACTGCTATGTCGACCTCTGGATCGAGGTGCTGGCAAGCCATCACGTCGCGCCTGAAGCCATGCTGGGCTTCACCCTGACGCAGGATTTCGAAGGCGACCAGTTCACCTTCTTCAAGGTGCCACTGGAGGATCTAGAGGAACTCTATGGCATCCGCGTCACGGAACTGGCGATCTTCGACAGCGTCCAGGCCCATGTCACGGAACAGATCCGGCGCGGCCGCATCTGTCTCGTAGAGATGGACAGCTTCTACATGCCCGACACCCGTGGCGTCGGCTACCGGCAGGACCATGGCAAGACGACGGTCGCGATCAACCGGCTCGACATGGCCGGCCGATCCATGGACTATTTCCACAACGGCGGCTTCTTCCGTGTCGACGGCGAGGACTTCGACGGCCTTTTCCAGCTGAACGCCCCGGAAGGCACCCTGCCCTTCCTGCCTTACACGGAATTCGCCAAGTTTCCGGCAAAACCGGTTCCCCGCGAACACAAGCGCACGGTCGCCGCAAAACTGCTCCGCCGTCACTACGACCGCCGGCCTCACGCCAACCCGATTGCGGCCTTTGCTGCCGTCTTCCCGGCGCAGGTTGAAGCGATCGCGGAACGTCCGTCCGGCTATTTCCACAAATACGCCTTCAACACGCTCCGCCAGTTCGGCGCCAATTTCGAGCTTCTGGCAAGCCATCTCACCTGGCTTTCCGGGGAAAGCTACGTTCCGGTCGTCGAGCAGGCGCTGAGGATTTCGGAAGTGGCGAAATCGGTGCAGTTCCAGCTTGCCCGCGCCGTAACCCGGAAGAAGTTCGACCCCCTTGTTTCGGCCCTCGACCCGGCCGCCGAAGCCTGGGACAGAATGATGGGTGAACTTGGCAAGACGCTTTCCTGACGTCACGATCCGGCCTAAGGACAAGAACCGGCTGCAATTTCGCGGGGGCTGACAGATGACCGGCATGACGACCTATCTCGGCGCTGAGGAGCGGCCGCTCGAAAACGGCTGGACGATGCTCGTCACCGAGGCGGGTCGCTATGCCACCGCGCGCGACGTGCATCGGCCGGCGGCGCGCATTCCCGCACCGGTTCCCGGAACCGTCGCCTCTGCGCTTGCCGGCGCCGGTCTCTTCGATCCCGAAAAGCCCCACTCGCTCCATGACAAGGACGCCTGGTATTTCCGCTCCCTGGAAGGTGAGGAGCCGGGACCGGCCGTGCTGCGGTTCGCCGGCCTTGCGACCATTGCAGAGATCTATCTGAACGGCGAGATCAGGCTCTCCTCCTCAAGCATGTATCAGGCGCACGACCTCGAACTTGTCCTGACAGGCAAGGACGAAATCGCCATATGCTTCCGCGCGCTGGAAGGTGAACTTGCCCGACGTGGCCCCCGCGCCCGCTGGCGTCCCGGCCTGATGGACAATCAGGGTCTCAGGCTCGTCCGGACCACGCCGCTCGGGCGCATGCCCGGCTGGTGCCCGGAAATTCACCCTGTCGGCCCCTTTCGCCCGATCAGCCTGATCAGGACGGAAAGTGACGGGATCAAGGATCTCTCGATCCGCAGCAGCCTTGCGGAAGACGGAACGGGAAGCCTCTTGGTTTCGCTGATCCTGCCGGAAGACGCCAAAGACCTTCGCCTCGGCTGCGATGGCCGGGAAACGGCATTCACTCTCACCGCTGCGGGACGCTGGCAAGCGAAGCTTTCCCTGCCCGAGGTGCAACCCTGGTGGCCACGTACCCACGGCGAACCGAAGCTGCATGACATAACCCTCGACATCGACGGCAAGCGCCATTCGCTCGGCCTCACCGGCTTCAGGCGGATCGAGATCGACCGTGAAACCGACGGACAGGATTTCGCTCTTTTCGTCAACGGCACGCGTATCTTCTGCCGCGGCGCCGTCTGGACCAATGCCGATATCCTTCGCCTGCCCGGCGCGGCGGAGGATTACGCTCCATGGCTTGCAAAGGCGGCCGAGGCGAACATGAACATGATCCGCATCGGCGGCACCATGAGCTATGAGAGCGCCGATTTCTTCCGCCTCTGCGACCGGCTCGGCATCCTGGTCTGGCAGGACCTGATGTTCGCGAATTTCGACTATCCCGTTGCAGACGAAGCTTTCCTCGCTTCGATTGACACCGAAATCCGGCAATTGCTGTCGGCAACACAGGTGTCGCCATCGCTCGCCGTCGTCTGCGGTGGCAGCGAGGTCTACCAGCAGGCCGCCATGCTGGGCCTGCCGGAACGGATCTGGAAAACGCCGTTTTTCGCGGAAGTCCTTGCTCGTATCGTTTCCGATGCACGGCCAAGCGTTGCCTATGTCGAGAACGCGCCTTCCGGCGGGGCCATGCCCTTCTCGCCGAACTCAGGCGTCACCCATTATTACGGCGTCGGCGCCTATTGCCGCCCGCTGGAGGATGCCCGTCGCGCCGGCGTGCGTTTCGCCGCAGAGAGCCTCGCCTTCGCCAATGTGCCCGAACAGGAAACCCTCGACCGGCACCTTCCGGTCGCACCCGTTCATGATCCCCGCTGGAAGGCGTGTGTGCCGCGCGACCGTGGGGCATCCTGGGATTTCGAGGATGTCCGCGACCACTATCTCGGCGATCTCTACGGCTTAGACCCCGCCCGCCTGCGCCGCGAGGATGCCGGCCGTTATCTCGATTTCTCCCGCGCCGCCGTCGCCGAGATCGTAGCAGAGACCTATGCCGAATGGCGCAGGCCGAAATCGACCTGTAACGGCGCACTTGTCTGGACCCTGCAGGATCTGCAGCCCGGCGCCGGCTGGGGCGTCATCGATTCTACCGGCAAGCCCAAGTCCGTCTGGCATGCCCTGAAGCGAGCCTTTCGCCCATTGCAGGTCGCATTGACCGATGAAGGCACCAACGGCCTCGACGTTCATCTTCTCAACGACACCACAGCCGCAAGGGAAATCGTCGTCGAGGTCGCTTGCCTTCGGGAAGGTGTACAGCCCGTCGTCAGCGGCAAGCGCGAGATGGTACTTGCGCCCCATTCCGGGGAAACGATCGCCTGCACCGATCTGTTCGGCGCTTTCTTCGATACCACCTATGCCTTCCGTTTCGGCCCGCCGTCCCATGACATAACCGTCGCACGCCTTCTGGATGGTGAAACGGGTGCCGTACTCGCGGAAGCCTTTCATTTCCCGCAGGGCCGTAAGACCGCCCTTCACCCGGCAGAATTGACACTTACCCTGCACGAGACCGATGAAGGCTGGATGCTTGAGATATCCACGAGCGCCTTCGCCCAGTCCGTCCATATCGCGACAGAGACCCACGACGCGGAGGAAAACTGGTTCCATCTTGCACCGGGTACAAGCCGACGCATCCGCCTTCGCCCGACGGGCGCGTCCGAGGAAGGCAAGCCGGCGGGAACAGTCTCCCACCTCGGCTCGCAGCGCCGTTTCAGTTTTTGAGAACCGCCATGTCCTGTACCGCGCGAAGATAGGCTTCGCGTGCGGCAACCGGCGTGAGATTGTGATCCGCATCCGGCAGGATCGTCATCCGGACATTGGAATAACGGGAAAGGCCGCGCCCACCCTCGCCGAAATGCTCGGCGAGATGCACAAGGCCGACATCGTCTTCGCTGTAGATCAAGCCGATCGCGGCATCGCGATCCTGCAACGCCTGGAACTCGCCAACAATCTGGGAGTGCAGCGAACCGCTGCCTGAAAAGCGGTTGAGAACCGGCAGCAGATAACGCTTCAGCCGGCGCGCGACGGCCCGCACCATGTTCGTTGCCGCCCCCACGACATCAACCTCCCCCTTCGCCAGACGACGGAATGTCTCGAGCTTCAGCATCCGGCTGCGATATTCGTGAAGTTGGCGCGGGGCGGAATGGATGACCACATCGACATCGAGCGCCGGATCCCACTGGAATGCATAGGGATTGGCGATCACCGCGCCCTGAAGCCGCGTATCGGCGACGACGCTGCGAAATCCGAGATAGCTGCCGCTGCAACGACCGCAGATGACCGCCGGCAACAGTTCGCTTTTTTCAAGAAAATCGACAGCGGCCGCGACATCATCGAGCTGCGAGGGATTGTAGAGGATCTGCTCCGGCCCACCCGGCACCGGCGGACTGTCGCCGACATTGGCGGCATCGAACCGCAGCGACGCGATCCCCTCGCCCGCAAGCCGCCTCGCCATCTCGACACCGGATCGTCCCCAGCCGGCATGTCGGTCATAGGCCGTTCCGAGAATGATCGTCGTCGCCCCCTTCCGCTCACCGAGCGGCCGGCAGAGGACGCCATACAGCCTGCCGCTGTTGCCGAAGGTTACCGGCAGTTCCCGGAACTCAGGACCACGCAACTCGTTCGGCACGCCGACAGTCGATGATACACGGTTTTCGATGGCAGGCTGAAGACCCGGCAAACCTGAAACCCACGACACCAGCTTCTCGCCAACGCTCTCCGGCATGACCGAAATCAGCGGGTTGGAAACGAACGCATCATAGCCGGTATAATTGACCTCAAAAACATCGGCGCCATCGCGCCGGAGCGTCTCGGCAAGTTCCCTGTCTCCCGGCCGGTCCGGGCGGAACGCAACAAAAGCTTTACGAACGGCGGCGCGCGCCACCGAGATCTTGCGGATATCAGCTGCAATTGCCTCCGGCATGCGCAGCCCGGCTATCGAGACCTGATCGCGAATGCGGTCCTTTTCCGGTATGCCGAGCCCTTCATCCACCATGCGCGACCAGATCTGCAATTCCCTGAGATAGGCACGTCCCGAAGTTACGGGCGCAAGGCAGGCAATGCCCGTGACGTCACCCAGCCGCTCCAGCACCCGCAGAGCAAGCATGGAGCCAAGCCCGTGACTCACGACGGCAATGGTTTTGCAGCCGGACAGGGTCCGCAACTGCGCCGTAGCCTCGACGATATCGTTTTCCCAGAGAGCGAGCCCGGAAGGCGACCCATCTGCAATGTCCAACGCGTCACCGGTTCCTGAATAGTCGAAGCGAAGACTGGCGATGCCGCTTGCGGAAAGCGCATCGGCAAGCACCCTCCAGAACTTGTGAACGCAAAGCTCTTCCAGCCCCCACGGGCTGACGAACAGCACTGCGAGATCGTGGGCCGGGGCGGCCGACGGCATGAAAAGGCCAACCTTACCGGAGAACGTCAACGGCCGCGCCGCCGACACGACCGGCTTCAGGGCAGGTCCTGGGTTTTCCATTGGTAACTTCGACAAGGCGTTCATGGCTCCCCCTTCACCGCGCGCAACCTCGCGTCAGTTACTCCCCTCGAAGACACGCGGCTTGGCGACAAGAAGACCGAGCAGCCTGTTGGCCAGCGCTGCTGCCGGTCCGGGCAGACGCACCACAATGGTTTCGATCGCCGCGAGATCTTCCGCCGGAATGGCGCCGAACAGCCTGAGAGCGGCAACATAGACGAGCGCACCACAGCCGATCGACAGAACGAGGCCCGCCAAGCCCGGAACGACGTGGAGTACGCCATAGGCAGCACCTGCGCAGAACGTTGCAGCAATCGTCACTTTAACGAGTGTCACATACATGCCGCGCAGCGATCCCACGAACTCCAACTGGCGCAGCGTCAGGATCGCCATGACCAGGAAAACGACGAAGCGGACGGATGCTGCTCCCTCGCCGGAGAATTCCGGTACTACCAGCAAGGCCCCGCCAACCATGATGACAGCCCCGATGAAGCATATGACGAGGCGCGCACGTACCCGGTCGAGCGACAGCAGATATTGAGAGCAGACAAGTCCGAAGACATAGATCGGCGTCACCAGAGCGAGAACGGTAAGCATTGGGCCACTTTCCGAAAAGGCTTCGCCGAACACGGTCGTCACCAGACGCGGCGCGATAACGGCAAGACCGAAGCTCATCGGCAAGGTGATGTAGGACAGGCTGCGGACGACGCTCTCAAAAACCTCGACCGGCAGGCGCCCATGACCGTTGGCGTGAATCTTCTCCGAATAATAGGGGACGAGGCTGCCGGTCAGCTGGACGGGCAATTGCAGGGCGAGGTTGGCGAGCGACAACGCCGCCGCATAATAACCCACCATCTCGACGCCGTGGGAGCGTTCGAGGAAGTAGATTTCGACGCGAGTTAGAAAGATCGACTCGATGATGTACTGCACCGAAAGCATGGCCGACGACGTCACCAGATAGCGTGGCGCGACACCGCAGAGATCGGCCGGGCTACGGAGCAGGCCGAGAGAATAGAAGAACTGGACAATGAAACCGAGGATATAGCCGCAGAGCGCTCCGGGTATGCCGAAGAAGATCGCGCCAAGCAGAACGCCCGCAAACTGCAATGTACCTGCCACAACCGATATGCGGAAGAAGGCAGCAACGTTCTGCTCCCCCAGCATCACGTTCTTGGTGAAGGAACCGATAGACTGCACGAACAGCAGGACACCGGTAAAGATCAGGACGACGGGCGTATTCGTGGCCCAGTGTTCGTGTTCCGCAAGCCAGTAAATGCCGCCGTAGAGTATGGTGATGGCAATGGTCGCAAGGACGACCGGGCGAAGCAGATAGACCGCAAATCCACGTCGGGCGTCATCACCATACCCTTGCGCGCGAAGCTGGGGAAGTAACCGGAGAAGGGTAATGCCGGTACCGAGTTCGGCGATGAGCGCCGCCGTGGCGGCAAGCCAGAGCGAGAATGCGATGATGCCGTTGGCTTCCGGCCCGAGAAGACGCGCAGTGATGATGGAGCAGACAAATCCGATCATCAGCAGGGACATGCCTGCGGCAGCATTCAGAGCTGAGTTTGCGACGATCCGCTTTACCATCTTGCCTCTATCCAGGCCCTGCTTCATGCGGGCGCGCATATCCAGCGCTTGTAGGGGGAAATCATTGAGAAATGTTATGCCGCACCGCCGCGCGAGCGGATGAGTTCCAAATGTGGTTAACCTGAGCTGTCTGACGGGAAGATCACCTGCACTGCTTCTTCCCAGGTTCTGATCCCGGACACGTCGATCCTGCTGCGATCGTAGTCCTGAGCGTGCCCGAAGGCCTCGCGAATGGATGCCGGGTCCGCGGGATCGTAGGCGCAGACATGCTCTCGGCCCCCCGCCGCAAACGCAGGCGCCACGATCGGCAGCCTCGAATAGCTGTACTGGATCATCTTGAGGCTCGACTGACTGAGATAATCGGCACCATCACTCAGGCGATAAGGCGCGAGACCGATATCGGCGAATTTGATGAAGGGCACGATCGTCTCGAAGGCGACTTCGCCATGGACGACGATGTTGTCCCGCGGCTTCGCCGGCAGCGCCTTCTTGCCGAAGAGATGAAACGTCCAATCCGGATTGGCCGCCGAAAGCGTATCAATCACATTGGCATCGAACAGCATGTCGCCGACGCTGACGGCATTGAGCAGCTTTGCATAGGGGTTCGTCGTTGCCTGATCGAAGACCCCCTTGCTGATGCCGTGCGGCAGATAGAGAACCGGCGCATCTGCGGGGAAATCCGGCCGCATGGCCTCCGCCATGATGTGGACGAGGTCATAGAGACCGATATTTTCTGCCAAAACCTGCTCGATCACCGGATGCACCCCGATAGTCTTCAGCCGGTCGGCCGCGTGATAGACGATCCGCGCACCCGGCGCCTTTCGGCGAATGAGCGGCGTTAGCAGCGGCGCAGGCCCGCTTTCGATCAGCACGTGGGTATAGCCAGGCAAGCGATCTTGTACAGCTTTCGGCAGCAGATCCGCATAATGCCGGAAGAACAGCCCCGACAACCGATTGAGGAACGGCTTCTTCAGGTTCATCGGGTGGAAAGGCGCAAACCAGATGAATTCCTCGAACCCCGGCCCGATCTCCACCCAGCGATTGAGCACCCGACTGCGGGCATAGGCGTAACGCCCGTCCTTCAGGAAACGACTGATCAGGCTGAGCCGGCAGGTGAGGAAATCGACGTGATCTCCCTGAGCCCGCAGGGCGTCAGCCATGAAATGCAAGTCTACCTTGCGTGGTGCGGCAGCGAAATGCTGGCCGGTAACGATGAGCACACGGCGGGGCATGCGAGGCTCGGCCATCGGCTCAGGCACTCGCCCGGACGGGACGTCCGCGAAGCGCATCCTCGTAAATTGCGGCATAACGATCCGCAACGCTCGCCCATGCATGGGTCGCCGCCGCATCGATCATGGCGTTGCGAACGGCTTCCGGATCGGACGACAGGTGCTGGTAAGCCTTGCGAACAACCGCCGAGGCCTCTTCCGGACGCGCGAAATCGGCAAGGAAGATACCACCATGCCGATTGCCGAGCGCATTGTAAGCATCATTGGTATGAAGAACCGGCACGAGACCGGCGCTCATCGCCTCGACGGCGACGAGGCCGAAGCCCTCATATTCCGATGCGGACGCGAAGAGCGACGCACGGCCGATCAACTTGCGGACCTCCGCATTCTCCAGTCCCACATGCAGGGTGACTTGCCCTTCCAGTCCTCGCCGAGCGATTTCGTTGCGGATATCCGCCTCGCTATGGTCGGAAACCGAACCGACGACATCGAGTGCCCAGCCGGGCTCAATCTTGTTCAGCGCGTAGATGGTGTCGAACAGCCGGTCCAGCCGCTTGTTCACGGAGAAGCGCCCGATGGTGATGATGCGCCGTTGCGGCACCGGCGATGAAAGGCGGGCGAACTTCTCATTGTCGACACCGTTTTCGACAAGCACGGAACGTCGGCCGGCGATTTGCGAAAACAGGTCGAGATCCGACTGGCTGCAACAGACGACGGAGCGATAGGCGGATGCCGAAAGCCGGGTCACCGTCTTGAACCAGACATTCTTGATCGCCGCATAATTCTTCGTGTGGAAAAAACCGCCATGGGTGGTCGCGACCATCGGCTTGCCGTGGAACGGGCGCGTCCAGGCCAGTGCGTCGAAGAAGAAGTCGATCGCATGCACATGCACGAGGTCGGCATCGGCGATATGACGGAACACCTGCGGAGCGACGGGATAACGGGAGCTTCCCTTCCACGGGATACGCACCACCTCGACACCGTCGATCACGTCATGCGCCGGCAGCGTCGTACCGGGATCCACGAAGAGACGATCGAGCGTGACGACGCGCACGCGGAAACCCCGTTTCAACAGCAGCCGGCTGAGATTGGAAACGACGTCTTCCAGCCCGCCGCGACTTGGCGGATACTGTCGGACGACCTGCACGACGAGGGGAGAGCCTGACGTGCCGAGCGGAATCGATCCGGCTGTGGAAGAGCTGAACGCCATTTTTCACCTGCCTGGTTTGCGTCTCCGGAGAAGATCTGCAACTCCGGGAGAATGCCTCGCGATGGCCTATTCTCAACGCCGCCAACTCTTAACATCAGGTGTGGCGCCGCCTTCCTTATGGCACTTGCTTGCGAGCAAGGTTAATACTTGCAATAGCTTGTATTCAGGCTTGGTTAAGTGTGGAGTTGAGAGGATTTATCCGAAATCGCCCTCGGCCGGAGACAGGTTTGCGGCCGAATGCGATGGAACCGGACACGGGCTTGGAAACAGGATCGACGCGGAAAACGCCTGGTGAGGCGAAAGTTCGCGTTACGGTCCTTCTGACGGGAGAACGGGTATCGGCATTTTGCAACAGACAGGGCTACTGAGACGTTGGCTACTCCTTGTAGCCTGCGCCGTCGTGTGCTGTGCTCTCCTGGCTGCAATCCATGTCTTCCGCCAACAGTCGAGCTTTGCCGCGACCACGGAACTGCTGGTAGACCCGGCCGATCTGGTAACGACGAGCATGGATGGCGGGACCGGACGCGCTCGCCCCGACCCGTCAAGTCTCGACAGCCAGGTCTACGTGATGCAATCGCGCCGGGTTCTCGACGCCATCGTTACCGAACTCGACCTTGCAGGCGACCCGGCTTTCGCCCCTCAGCGAACCTCATTGGACCGGACGGCCCCCGCAGCGCAGAACGCCGTAGCTGAAAGCTTGCGATCACGCCTGACCATTGCCCGGGCCGGAAAATCCAGCGTCTTTAAGATCACCGCCCGACATACGGATGGACCGCGCGCAGCACAGATCGCCGACACCGCGGCAAACGTCTATCTCCGGCAATTGAAAGACGCGCACGAGCAGGAGACGAAGCGCACCGCCAATGCCCTCACCGCAAAGGCGGACGAACTGCGTGAGAGCCTCCGCAAGGCCGATCTCGCCGTGGAGACGTTCAAGGCGGAAAACGGCCTTGTCAGTAGCGAGCAGGTGGGACAACTGGCCGACCAGCAACTTTCGAGCCTCAACCAGCAACTGCTCAATGCACGCAATGCCGAGGAACAACAGCGCACCATATACGAACAGGCGCGCAACCTGACGGTCGGTTCGCTGGAACAGGGAACCATTCCCGAGGTCCTTCAATCCGGCGCCATCGCGCGCTTGCGCGAACGTTTTGATGCCTTGCAGGAGAGATATTCGGAACTCGCCATCCATCTCGGCCCGGACCATCCGCAGATGCGGGCCATCGACACGCAGATGACCAGAGCGAAGCAGACGATGCAGGCGGAAATCGATCGTCTCAGGCAATCGCTGCAATCCAGCTATCAGCGCGCGACCGCCAATACCCGCTCACTCTCCGGGCAGCTGGAGACCTTGACCAAAGCAAGCATTGAAAACGCTGCCGTCCGGAGCAGGCTGCGCCAGCTGGAGACCGAAGCTGAAGCCCCGCGCACGGCCTACAGGGAAGCAACAGACCGGGCGGAAGAATACAGCCGGCAGCAATCCCTTGTGACGCTCAATTCACGCATCCTCACTGCCGCCGTTCCGGTTGAAAGGCAACCACCCGTCAGGACATGGCCTCTTCTGGGGGCCGTCCTGCTTGGCGGCCTCGCCATTGGCAGCGGCCTCACCTTCCTGACTGGCCTGCCTGTCTCCAGACGGTTGACAGAACAGACCCTTGTAAAACAGACAGGCTTCGCGATCCTTGGCCGTGTCTCTTCCGCGGCACAGACAACGCCGAAATCCTCCGGCCTCGTCCGGTTCCTGCGGATTGGCCGGTCAACCCGCACGGCATTGCCCCGGGCCGCCAACGACGGCATTCGCAATGTGGCGGATCGGCTGCAGGCGGCAATGCCGACAGGACGCCGCGGAACGGTTCTGCTCATCGGCATCGGCGATCTCGACGAGCCGCGCGGGGTAGCCGCAGACATAGTGCAGGCACTGATCGATACTGGCCGTGATATTCTCTACGCCCCCGGGGCATTGAAGCCGAAGGTGACACGCCTTGGCACAGCACCCCGACAGGGAGTAACGGGCCTTGCCGACGCGGCAACGGAAGGGTCAGCCCCGCTCGCTGATCTCCTGAAATACGAACATCTTCCCTCGGCGGCGAAAGTGACGGCTTTCGCCGGCATCGGTCGCACGTTCTCCCGCTATGACAGCATTTCTCACCCTTCGAACGCCGACATGGTGGTCATCAATGCCTGCGGAACACCGGCGGCGAAATGTCTTCCCCAACTCGTTCATGAAGCTGATACGATCGTCGTTCTGATGGAGATCGGCCGGACAAGCGGTTCCGATGTCGACGATCTCCTCGAAACATTGGGCTACAGCCGTGACATCGTACTCGGCATCGTTCTCGTGGAATCGACCTGAAAAGGCATCCAGCCGGCATCGCCCTTGCAAGCTTTCACGTGCTCATGTTTTCTGATCCCACGGCAATTGGCATCGAAAGTCCGGGACGCGAAGCAGCATGCGGGAAACCGACAACAATGTACAGGATGTGGGCTTCATCCTGATCCCCGGCTTTGCCCTGATGTGCTACGCCTCCGCCGTCGAGCCGTTGCGGGCGGTCAACCTGCTTGCCGGGCGCGAACTCTATCGCGTCCACGTCTATTCGCCGTCGGGTGAACCTGTTCCCTCCTCTTCGGGCGCCGTCGTCCCCGCCGAACCGCTGGTGGCAGCGAAACGGGACCGTCTGCATTCGCTCTTCGTCATCGCCGGCGGCCATCCCTCCGGCTGGCAATGGCCGGCCGTTCACGCCAGCCTGCGCGCTTTCGAGCGCGATGGCGTGTCGATCGGCGGGATATCGGGCGGACCCTACTTGCTCGCCGCCGCCGGCCTCCTGACCGATCACCGCTTCACCATCCACTGGGAACATGCACCGGCTCTTATCGAGGACTTTCCGGGATTGAAGCCAGAGCAGGCGCGCTACATCTTCGACCGCAATCTCCTGACCTGCGGCGGCGGTGTGGCGCCTCTCGACATGATGCATGCGCTGATATCCGCCCGCTTCGGCCCCGCCTTCGCCACCCGCGTCAGTGACTGGTACCTGCATACCCATGTCGCCTCATCCGCCGAACCTCAGCGGGCTTCACTCGCCGAACGCCACGGCCTGCATCATCCGGCCCTGCTTGCCGTACTTGAGAAAATGGAGGCGACCATCGAGCATCCGCTCGACCGGGATGCCATGGCCCGTTTTGCCGGTATCACGCCCCGTCACCTCGACCGGCTGTTCGCCGAACACCTCGCCTCGACCTTCCTGCAGGAATATCGTCGCCTCAGGCTCGAACACGCCCGCAAGCTGCTGCAGCAGAGCGCCCTTTCCGTATCGGAAATCGCCTTCGCCTGCGGCTTTGCCAGCCCCGCACATTTCGCCCGCCGCTACCGGGAACTCTACGGCACCACGCCGAAAAAGGGCCGCAGCCTGTGAATTGATGGCGGAACCTTCGCCACATTCAACATAAATTTCACTACAGGAAATTAAATTTCTCTTGGGTTGATTTGCCGTTTTTCCTTTGCTAGCCATTGTGCAGTTGCACACTGGCAAGGAGAAGAGCGATGTGCGGAATCGTCGGCCTGTTTCTCAAGGACAAGAGCCTTGAACCCCAACTTGGCGCCCTGCTCTCGGACATGTTGATCACCATGACCGACCGCGGACCGGATTCGGCCGGCATCGCGATCTATGGCGGCGCGCCCGCGGGCAAGGCCAAGATCACGGTACAATCCGCAGAGCCGGAACAGGAATTCTCAGGTCTGGAAGCGGATCTCGCCAAGGCGGGAATTCCGGCAAGCGTGACGCTGAAGAGCACCCATGCCGTCATCGAGATCGATGAAGGCAAGCTTGGCGAGATCCGCGCCGTGCTTGCCGAAATCCGTCCCGACATCCGGATCATGGGGTCGGGCGAAAGCGTCGAGATCTACAAGGAAACGGGCCTGCCGAAAGATGTGGTATCCCGTTTCGACGTGCGCGCCATGGGCGGCACCCACGGCATCGGCCACACCCGCATGGCAACGGAAAGCGCGGTCACGACGCTCGGCGCGCACCCCTTCTCCACCGGCCCCGACCAGTGCCTCGTGCACAACGGTTCGCTTTCGAACCACAACAACCTGCGCCGCGAACTGAAGCGGGAAGGCATGAGCTTCGAGACCGACAATGACTCCGAGGTTGCAGCCGCCTATCTCACCGCGGAAATGGCCAAGGGCAAGGATCTCGGCAAGGCACTCGAAAGCGCCCTCGACGATCTCGACGGCTTCTTCACCTTCGTCGTCGGCACGAAATCCGGCTTCGGCGTGCTGCGCGATCCCATTGCCTGCAAGCCTGCGGTAATGGCTGAGACCGACCAGTACGTCGCCTTCGGCTCCGAATATCGCGCACTCGTCGGACTGCCCGGCATCGAAAACGCCAGGATCTGGGAGCCGGAACCGGCGACCGTCTATTTCTGGGATCACGAGAAAGCCGCCTGAACCATGCCAGTTTTTGACCTCTCCCAAACGCCGCTCCGCGAACTCAACAGCGCCCTTCACCAGATAGAGAAGGGTGCCAACGACATCGTCTTCGAAGTGGTGAACCCGCGCGGCAGCCACGCCGTCGCTGTCGGCATCGACAGCCCCGTCACCGTCGAAGTGAAGGGCTCCGTCGGTTACTACTGCGCCGGAATGAACGACGGCGGCACGGTCACCGTGCACGGTTCGGCCGGACCCGGCGTCGCCGAGAACATGATGTCCGGCACCGTCGTCATCGAGGGCGACGCCTCGCAATATGCCGGCGCGACAGGCCGCGGCGGGCTGCTCGTCATCAAGGGCAATGCCGCCTCGCGCTGCGGCATCTCGATGAAGGGCATCGACATCGTCGTCCATGGCAACATCGGCCACATGTCCGCCTTCATGGGGCAATCAGGCCATTTGGTGGTGCTCGGCGATGCCGGCGAGGCCCTGGGCGACAGTCTTTACGAAGCGAAACTCTTTGTGCGCGGCACGGTGAAAAGCCTCGGCGCGGATTGCGTCGAAAAACAGATGAAGCCGAAGCATCTCGAAAAGCTCGCCGCTCTCCTGGAGAAGGCAGGCGTCAAGGACGTCAAGCCGGAAGAGTTCAAGCGCTACGGCTCCGCCCGCAAGCTCTACAATTTCAACATCGACAACGCCGACGCGTACTGAGGCGAGGAACAGCCATGAGCTATCAGAATCCCTACACCCCGCCGCGCAAGTCAGCCACCTTTGACGACTATACGCTTGCCGAAATCCGCCGCGCCGCGGCCACCGGCATCTATGACATTCGCGGCGGCGGCACCAAGCGCAAGGTGCCCCACTTCGACGATCTCCTGTTCCTCGGGGCATCGATCTCCCGCTACCCGCTCGAAGGCTACCGCGAGAAATGCGACACCTCGGTCGTTCTCGGCACCCGCTTTGCCAGGAAGCCGATCGAGCTGAAAATCCCGATCACCATTGCCGGCATGAGCTTCGGCGCCCTTTCCGGCAATGCCAAGGAAGCGCTGGGACGCGGCGCGACGCTCGCCGGGACCTCCACCACGACGGGCGACGGCGGCATGACCGACGAGGAGCGAGGCCACTCGGAAAAGCTCGTCTATCAGTACCTGCCCTCCCGTTACGGCATGAACCCGAAGGACCTGCGCCGCGCCGATGCGATCGAGGTCGTTGTCGGACAGGGCGCCAAGCCCGGCGGCGGCGGCATGCTGCTTGGCCAGAAGATTTCCGACCGCGTCGCCGAAATGCGCACGCTGCCCAAGGGCATCGACCAGCGCTCGGCCTGCCGTCATCCCGATTGGACCGGACCCGACGATCTGGAAATCAAGATCCTCGAACTGCGTGAAATCACCGACTGGGAAAAGCCCATCTATATCAAGGTCGGCGGCGCACGCCCCTATTACGACACTGCACTGGCCGTGAAAGCCGGGGCCGATGTCGTGGTTCTCGACGGCATGCAGGGCGGCACGGCGGCAACGCAGGACGTCTTCATCGAAAATGTCGGCATGCCGACGCTCGCCTGCATCCGCCCGGCCGTTCAGGCGCTTCAGGATCTCGGCATGCACCGCAAGGTCCAACTCGTCGTCTCCGGCGGCATCCGCTCGGGCGCCGATGTCGCCAAGGCGCTCGCACTCGGCGCCGATGCGGTCTCCATCGGCACGGCGGCACTCGTCGCCATCGGCGACAACGATCCCCATTGGGAGGCTGAATACCAGAAGCTCGGCACAACGGCCGGCGCCTATGACGACTGGCACGAGGGCAAGGACCCCGCCGGCATCACCACGCAGGACCCGGAACTCGCCAGGCGGCTCGATCCGGAGATCGCCGGCCGCAGGCTCGCCAACTACCTCAAGGTCATGACGCTCGAGGCCCAGACCATCGCCCGCGCCTGCGGCAAGAACAAGCTTCATAACCTGGAGCCGGAAGACCTCTGCGCTCTCACGATGGAAGCCGCCGCCATGGCGCAGGTGCCGCTTGCCGGCACCAGCTGGTACCCCGGCAAGGGAGGGTTCTGACCCTCCCGACAACTCAGCATACATCGCCAGAAGTGTCTTCATAAAATCCAAAAGGGGAACGAAGTGACACTGGATCTCGAAAGCTATGCCAAGGAGCATGGCGTCAAGTATTTCATGATCAGCTATACCGATCTCTTCGGCGGACAACGGGCCAAGCTCGTTCCCGCCGCGGCGATCAAGGGCATGCAGGAGGAAGGGGCGGGCTTTGCCGGCTTTGCCACCTGGCTCGACATGACACCCGCCCATCCGGACCTTTTCGCCCTGCCGGACGCCTCTTCCGTCATCCAGCTGCCCTGGAAGAAGGAAGTCGCCTGGGTGGCGGCCGACTGCTACATGGAAGGAAAGCCGGTCGAGCAGGCCCCGCGCAACGTATTGAAACGGCTGATCGCGGAAGCGGCAGCCGAAGGCATGCGGGTGAAGACAGGCGTGGAAGCGGAATTTTTCCTGATTTCCGCCGACGGCTCGGAAATTTCCGACGGCGCCGATACCGCCGAGAAACCCTGCTACGACCAGCAGGCGCTGCTGCGGCGCTATGATGTGATTTCCGAGATCTGCGACTACATGCTGGAGCTGGGCTGGGGCCCCTACCAGAACGACCACGAGGATGCGAACGGCCAGTTCGAGATGAACTGGGAATTCGACGACGCACTGAAGACCGCCGACAAGCACTCCTTTTTCAAGTTCATGGTGAAATCGGTTGCGGAGAAACACGGTCTGCGCGCCACCTTCATGCCGAAACCCTTCAAGGGCCTGACCGGCAACGGCTGCCATTGCCACATCTCGGTCTGGGATGCCCACGGCAAGGTCAACGTCTTTGCAGATGGCGACGCGGACTTCGGCCTGTCGGCCAAGGGCAGGAATTTCCTCGGCGGCATCATGGCGCACGCCTCGGCAATCGCCGCCATCACCAACCCCACAGTCAACTCCTACAAGCGCATCAACGCGCCGCGCACCCTCTCCGGCGCGACATGGTCGCCGAACACTGTCACCTGGACCGGCAACAACCGCACCCACATGGTGCGCGTGCCCGGCCCCGGCCGTTTCGAACTTCGACTGCCGGATGGCGCCGTGAACCCCTATCTCCTGCAAGCCGTCATCATCGCCTGCGGTATCAACGGCGTTCGCAGCAAGGCCGATCCCGGCCCGCACTATGACATCGACATGTATCAGGAAGGTCATTTGGTGAAGGACGCGCCGCGTCTTCCGCTCAATCTTCTCGATGCGCTGCGTGAATACGACGGGGATACGCTTTTGAAAGACGCAATGGGAACGGAGTTTTCCGCCGCCTATCTTAAGCTCAAGCATAATGAATGGAACGCCTACGCCGCCCATTTTACCGAGTGGGAACGCACCACCACACTCGATATCTAGGGCAGCCGGAACATCCGTTCGGGCGACAATTCGCCATTCCCAATCATGGCGTCGGATCTATCCGACGCCTTTTGATTAGAGTAGAGACAACCCGCGCGGTTTGCCGAGCGAGTAGAGGATGAGAACATGACGAGCTATGTACTGACGGTTTCCTGCAAGTCCACGAGAGGCATCGTCGCCGCCATTTCCGGCTATCTGGCCGGCGCGGGTTGCAACATCGTCGACAGCTCCCAGTTCGATGACCTCGGCACGGGCAAGTTCTTCATGCGCGTTAGCTTCATTTCCGAGGAAGGCGCAAAGCGCGACACGCTGGTGGAAGGCTTCGCCCCGATTGCCGAGAAGTTCGGCATGGACTGCGAATTCCACGACGCCGCACAGCGCATGAAGGTGCTGCTGATGGTATCGCGCTTCGGCCACTGCCTGAACGACCTTCTCTATCGTTGGAAGATCGGCGCGCTGCCGATCGACATCGTCGGCGTGGTGTCGAACCATTTCGATTACCAGAAGGTCGTGGTCAATCACGACATCCCCTTCTACCACATCAAGGTAACGAAGGAGAACAAACCGCAGGCGGAAGCGCAGCTTCTGGACCTCGTCGAGCAGACCGGCACGGAACTGATCGTGCTCGCCCGCTACATGCAGGTGCTGTCCGACAGCCTCTGCAAGAAGATGTCCGGCAAGATCATCAACATTCACCACTCCTTCCTGCCGAGCTTCAAGGGCGCAAACCCCTACAAGCAGGCCTTCGAACGTGGCGTGAAACTGATCGGCGCAACCGCCCACTACGTCACCGCGGACCTCGACGAAGGCCCGATCATCGAGCAGGACGTTGCCCGCATCACCCATGCCCAGTCCGCGGATGACTATGTTTCGATCGGTCGCGATGTGGAAAGTCAGGTTCTCGCCCGCGCTATCCACGCCCATATCCACCATCGCACCTTCATCAACGGCAACCGCACCGTCGTCTTCCCGGCAAGCCCGGGTTCCTACGCTTCCGAGCGCATGGGCTGACAGCAGCTCGACACGAGGGACGGCGACCCGCCGTCCCTATCCAGCGCGGTATGGACGCGCCCACTTCCTCTGATAATGTCACAACTGTGATTCACGAGGGGAAACAAGCATGCCGGACTCCGCTCTTCTTCAGCGCACCGAGCTGCCGAGACCAAATGTGTCGGAGACGCAGGCCCGGGAAATCCTGAAGGACCATTACCGGCTGGAAGGCGCGATCCGCGAACTGGGGAGCCAGCAGGACCGCAACTACCTGATCGACACCGGCGAAGCCCGTTTCGTTCTCAAGATCTGCCGCGCCGAATATGCGACCGTAGAGCTGGAAGCCCAGAATGCCGCGATGCGCCATCTCGGCTCGCTGCCCGGCATGCCGCGCATTCCCCAGCCGGTTGCCGCGCCGGAAACCGGCGAGGACATCCTCTTCCTCTCGCTGGAAGGCGAAGACTATCAGGTCCGGCTCCTGACTTTCCTCGAAGGCGAATCCCTGACCCGCCGCAAGTATCTGGCCCCCTCCGTGGTTGCCGAACTCGGCGCGGTTTCCGCCCGCATCGCCAAGGGGCTGGAAGGTTTCAGCCACGCTGGCCTTCAGCGCGATTTGCAGTGGGATCTTCGCCGCGCCGGCCCTGTCGCCCTGCATCTTCTCAAATCCGTGACCGATCAGGATCGCCGCGACCGCATCGCCAAGGCGATGATTTCAGCGGTCAAGCGCATCCAGCCTCTCGCTCCGGCGCTCCGCACCCAGGCGATCCATCACGACATTACCGACGACAACGTCGTGGCCCGGCCAGATGCCGGCGGCCGGCTGCTGCCCGATGGCGTGATCGACTTCGGTGATGTCATCTCCGGCTGGCTGGTGGCCGACCTTGCAGTGACCTGCACCGCCCTGCTGCACCATGCCGACGGCGACCCCTTCTTCATTCTGCCCGCCATTCGTGCATTTCAGGATATCCATCCGCTCAACGAAGCAGAGCTGCGGGCACTCTGGCCGCTGGTCGTCGCCCGCGCCGGTGTACTCGTTGCCAGCACCGAGCAGCAGCTCGCCATCGATCCGGACAACGAATACGTCATCGGCAATGCGGATCATGAGCGTGAGATGTTCGAGGTTGCGACCTCGGTTCCCTTCGTGCTGATGGAAGCCGCAATCCTCCAGCTTGCCGGCATCGCCGACAAGGCACTGCCGGCGATCGGCCGCCTATTGCCAGACATCGCCCCGGAAACCGTTCACCTGACCGATCTCTCGGTACTGAGTACGGAGCTTGCGGAAAACAACTGGTCCGACCCGGAAATCGACTGGCGCGTTCTCGCCCGGGCCGCCGCCGAAACCGGCGCAGCCTCGACCCGCTACGGCGAATACCGGCTCTCCTACACGCAGCCGCTCTCCCCCCGCGCGCCTGCGACTTTCGCGCTGCATGTCGATGCCTGCGTGCCGGCCGAAGCACAGGCCGTCGCCCCCTTCGACGGAACGCTGCTCAAGGATGGCCATCACCTCATCCTTTCTTCCCCGGATATTCGCCTGCATCTCGACGGACTGGAAACCCCACTAGAACATGAGACGGCAGTCTCCGCCGGCGATCCGATCGGCGTCGTCTCGGGTCATCCGGGCTCCGTCGGCGGTCTCAGGCTGCAGCTTTGCCGCGACGCCAACCTCGTACCGCCGCTCTTTGCCCGGCCAGTACACGCGGCCGCGTGGTCGAGGCTTGCTCCGTCGCCATCGCCGCTCCTTGGCGTCGATCTCGATGCACCCGCCCCCACGAGCGGCGAACTGCTGGAAAAGCGACACAAAAGCTTCGCCAGGCCGCAGAAGAATTATTACGCCGAACCGCCGCAGATCGAGCGGGGCTGGAAGGAGCACATGTATGATGTGACCGGCCGCGCCTATCTCGACATGGTCAACAACGTCACGATCCTCGGCCATGGCCATCCGCGGCTCGCGCGCGCTGTCGGCCGTCAGTGGTCGCTGCTCAACACCAACTCACGCTTCCATTATGCGGCCGTCGCGGAATTTTCCGACCGTCTGGCTTCGCTTGCGCCCGAGGGCCTCGATACGGTCTTCCTTGTCAACAGCGGTTCCGAAGCGGTTGATCTCGCACTGCGCCTTGCCTGGGCCCAAAGCGGAGCCCGAAACATCATCAGCCTGCTCGAGGCATATCACGGCTGGACAGTGGCGAGCGACGCCGTTTCCACCTCCATCGCCGACAACCCGAAAGCGCTGGAAACGCGTCCCGGCTGGGTGCACCCTGTCACCGCGCCGAACACCTATCGTGGCCCGTTCCGGGGCGCCGCATCGACCACAGAATACGTTGCGCGCGTCGAAGCGGCACTGGAGGCACTCGATCTGGTGGGCGAAGGCCTCGCGGGCTTCATCTGCGAAAGCGTCTACGGCAATGCCGGCGGCATTCCCCTGCCCCCCGGTTATCTCAGCGAAGTCTATGCCAAGGTGCGCGAACGCGGCGGCGTGTGCATTGCCGACGAGGTTCAGGTCGGCTACGGGCGTCTCGGCCATTATTTCTGGGGTTTCGAGGAACAGGGCGTCGTTCCCGACATCATCACCATCGCCAAGGGGATGGGCAACGGCCAGCCACTCGGCGCTGTCATCACCCGCCGGGAAATCGCCGACAGCCTGGAAAAGGAAGGCTACTTCTTCTCCTCTGCCGGCGGCAGCCCCGTCAGTTGCGTCGTCGGCATGACGGTGCTCGATATCATGCGCGACGAAGCACTCCAGGAAAACGCGCGTGATACCGGCGATTACCTGAAATCCCGGCTTCAGGCGCTCGGTCAGCGCTTTCCGCTGGTCGGCGCTGTCCATGGCATGGGGCTCTATCTCGGGCTGGAATTCATCCGTGACCGGGAAACGCTGGAGCCAGCAACGGAAGAGACCGCGGCAATCTGCGACAGGCTGCTCGATCTCGGCGTCATCATGCAGCCGACCGGCGACCATCTTAACGTTTTGAAAATAAAACCGCCTCTGTGCCTGAGCCGTGAGAGCGCCGATTTCTTTGCCGACATGCTCGAAAAGGTGCTTTCCGAAGGCTGGTAGAATATTTCAGCATCCACGAAAGATCTTAATTCACAACAACCGCCACATCGGATCTTTTCCGATGTTGTCAACGTTTCACACATCGCAACACCAGCTCCTTCAGAATCCATCTTCCCATTGCTTTCCGAGCTGGTTTATCCTTGGTCCGCAGCCTGTCCTGCCGAAGGGAGTATGATGTTAACGTTGCCTGACCAGATCTCCACAACGTGGATGATGAACGGTATCGCGTTGTTTCTGGCCAAGCATCTGCTTGCGGACTTCCTGTTGCAGACCAAGTGGATGGCACTCGGCAAGGAACGGGCTCGGGGCTGGCTGGTGCCGCTCACCATCCATGCCGCCGTCCATGGCGCCCTGACCACCGCGATCTTTGCCGTATTTGCACCGCCGCTGGCATGGATCGGCGCCGTCGACTTTGCCATTCACTTCACCATCGATCGTTCAAAGGCCATCATCCAGCAGCACTACGCCTTGACCACGACGAAAACCGGTTTCTGGTGGCTTCTCGGCACCGACCAGACGCTGCATCATATCACCCATCTGGTCTTCGCAATCGTTCTGGCTACAAGTCAGACGCTCTGACCGCCGAGGCATTGCGGCAAAGCCTGAAACGGTTCTGCGTAGAAGGAAGCGTCACAAAAGGCGCTCCAGACTCAATCGATCGCATCACGGACTTCCGCGACCATCCACTTACGAAACGCGGCAAGCGGCGGATAGTCTGCTCTCTCAGGTGGGAAGGCGAGATAATAGCGCTCGGCGCTCTCGACCTCACCGTCGATTGCCGGCACTAGTTCACCCCGGTCCAGTTCGTCGCGAAACAGGAAAACGGGCAGAAGCGCAACGCCAAGCCCACCAATTGCGGCCTGCGCCACGGTAGCAAACTGGTCGAACAGCATGCCATGGACACTTTCGAAAGCCACCCCGCGGCCCGTCAGCCAGCGCTCCCAGGCATCCGGCCGCGTCGTCAGGTGCAGCAGGGGCATGTCAAGAATATCCGCCGGCTCTTCCGGTCTGTGACCAGCCTTGAACGCCGGACTACACATCGGCAGCGTCGTCTCCCGCATCAGGAAGTCGAGCTCGGCTCCCGGCCAGACCGGGTCGCCGAAATGAATGGCCGCATCGATGGAATCCAGGCGGAAATCGAAAGACGAGAGACGCGTGACCATGTTGATGGTGATGCCGGGATGGGCGGACAGAAATTTGCCCAGCCGTGGGGCGAGCCACCGTGCGCCGAAGGTGGGCAGGATGGCGAGATTGAGCGAGCCGCCATCAGGGTTTGCCCGAAGGTTGAGCGAGGCGCTGGAGATGCGGCGCAGGGCCTCGCGGATCTCTCGCGCATAGCCGTCGCCGGCAACAGTGAGGCGGATCGTCTGGCGTTCGCGCAGGAAGAGCTCCACACCAAGCTGGGTTTCCAGTGCCTTGATCTGGCGGCTGACCGCGCTCTGGGTGAGATCGAGTTCGCGCGCCGCCGCCGTGATGCTGCCGGTGCGCGCCGCAGCCTCGAAGGCAGCCAAGAGGGAGAGGGACGGAAGAAAGCGTCTGGCCGCCAGCATGTCATGCGCCTCCGGAATGAACTCTTGAGAAATTATCGTTGGAACGGGTTAGTTTCGTCTTCTAGATTCCGCAAGACTTTACGTTTCGGAATGACGCGCCGACGAACGCTGCTTCCTCTGGGGAGGGACGAGGCAGCCGCCGTGCCATCCCGCCCGGAACGCGTCTTTGAGGCCAGTTGTCACGGCCACGTCAGAGGATGGCATCATGCTGAACGACCCCCGCTCCCACGGTCTATGGGAAAAAACCGCCCCCAAAGCCCCTTCGACTCCAGCTCTGTCCGGTAATGTCGATGCGGACGTCGTGATCGTCGGCGGTGGCTACACTGGCATTTCCGCCGCCCTTCATCTTGCTCAGGCGGGCACGAAGGTCGTCCTGCTTGAGGCGACGGAAATCGGTTTCGGCGGCGCGGGCCGCAATGTCGGCCTGATCAACGGCGGCATGTGGGTCATGCCTCTGGAAATCCCGGGCGTGCTCGGCCCGGTCTATGGCGAACGTGTGCTCGATCTGCTCGGCAATGCGCCCCTGCTCGTGCGCGAACTGGTCGAAAAGCATAACATTGAATGCGAGATCGAGAAGAACGGCACCCTGCATTGCGCCGTCGGCGAAGAAGGCCTGAAGGAGATCAAGGAACGCTGCGCGCAATGGGCAGCCCGGGGCGCCGATGTCCGTGTCCTTTCAGCAGAGGAAACGGCAAAGCGCATTGGAACGAAGGCCTATAGCGGCTCGCTTCTCGACATGCGCGCCGGCACGTTGCAGCCGCTCGCCTATGTACGCGGCCTTGCCAAGGCAGCAATTGCAGCTGGCGCAACGATCCATACCGGCAGCGCCGCCATTTCGACCGAGCGCAACGGCAGCCGCTGGGTCGTCAGAACGAAGAACGGCTCCGTCACGGCCAACTGGATCATCGTCGCTTCGGAATTCTATTCGACTGGCCCCTGGGAGCAGATTCGCAACGAGCAGGTGCTGCTGCCCTACTTCAACTTCGCCACAGCGCCGCTGTCGAAAGCCCAGCTTGAAAAGATCCTGCCCGGTCGCGAGGGGTGCTGGGACACCAAGGAAATCCTTTCCTCCTTCCGTATGGACAAGGCCGGCCGGCTGGTGTTCGGCAGCGTCGGCGCGCTGCGCAACACTGGCGCCGCCATTCACCGCTCCTGGGCCAAGCGCTCGTTGAAGAGGCTCTTCCCGGAACTTGGGGATGTCGCCTTCGAGGCCGAATGGTTTGGCCGCATCGGCATGACCGACGACGCCATTCCGCGCTTCCACAAGTTCGCACCGAATGTCATCGGCTTCTCCGGCTATAACGGCCGCGGCATTGCGCCTGGTACGGTTTTCGGTAAGACCCTAGCACGCCATATTCTTGGCGAACTGTCCGAGGAGGAAATGCCATTGCCGGTTTCGGCGGTGAAGGAGGTCCCTCTTCGCAACCTCAAGGGCGCCTATTACGAGGCTGGCGCTCAGATCGCCCATTTTGCCGGCGAACGTTTCTGAATACGGAAACGCGCCGAACCACAAGACGACAACGGAACACAACAGGATACCGGAAGGAACTCCATGACCCTTGCCAAACAGAATTTCGCAGCAGAAGTCACCTCCATCATGGCCAAGCTCGGCGTACCCGCCTCTGCCCTGACCGGCGGCTCGCTGACTGTCCGCTCCCCGATCAACGGCGAACAGATCGCCGCCCTCAGCGAGATCGACGCCGCCGGCACCAAGGCTGCAATCGAAGCCGCCCACCAGGCCTTCCTCGAGTGGCGCCTCGTACCGGCCCCTAAGCGTGGCGAACTCATTCGCCTGCTCGGCGAGGAACTGCGCACTGCCAAGGCTGATCTCGGCCGTCTCGTCTCCATCGAAGTCGGCAAGATTACCTCGGAAGGTCTCGGCGAAGTTCAGGAAATGATCGACATCTGCGATTTCGCAGTCGGCCTTTCCCGTCAACTTTACGGCCTGACGATCGCCACCGAGCGCTCCGAACACCGCATGATGGAAAGCTGGCATCCGCTCGGCGTTACAGGCATCATCTCCGCCTTCAATTTCCCGGTCGCCGTCTGGTCGTGGAACTCGGCGCTGGCGCTCGTCTGCGGCAATTCGACCATCTGGAAGCCGTCGGAAAAAACCCCGCTCACCGCCATCGCCACCCAGGCGATCTTCGAAAAGGCTGTCACCCGCTATGTCGCAGACGGCAACAAGGCTCCGGCAAACCTGTCGACGCTTCTGATCGGCGGCCGTGACATCGGCGAGATCCTCGTCGACAATCCGAAGGTTCCGCTAATCTCAGCAACCGGATCCACCGCCATGGGCCGCGCCGTCGGTCCGCGGGTCGCAAGCCGCTTCGGCCGCTCGATCCTTGAACTTGGTGGCAACAACGCCGCGATCGTCTGCCCGACCGCCGACCTCGACCTGACGCTGCGCGGCGTCGCCTTCGCCGCCATGGGCACCGCCGGCCAGCGCTGCACCAGCCTGCGTCGTCTGTTTGTCCATGACAGCGTTTACGACACGCTGGTTCCGCGCCTCATCAAGGCCTACGGCTCCGTTTCGATCGGTAACCCGCTCGAAGCCGGCACCCTGATCGGCCCGCTGATCGACAAGGGCGCTTTCGACCGTATGCAGACGGCCCTTGAAGCCGCAAAGGCAGCCGGCGGCAAGGTAGCGGGCGGTGACCGCGTCAATACGGACGAAGCCGCCGACGCCTTCTACGTGCGCCCGGCTCTCGTCGAGATGCCGGCCCAGACCGGCCCGGTCGTCGAGGAAACCTTCGCCCCGATCCTCTACGTCATCAAGTATAGTGACTTCGACGAAGCACTCGCGCTGAACAACGACGTGCCGCAGGGCCTGTCGTCCTCGATCTTCACGAACGACCTGCGCGAGGCGGAAGCCTTCGTTTCGGATCGCGGTTCGGATTGCGGCATCGCCAACGTCAACATCGGCCCTTCCGGCGCTGAAATCGGTGGCGCCTTCGGCGGCGAAAAGGAAACCGGCGGCGGCCGCGAGAGCGGTTCGGATGCCTGGAAGGCCTATATGCGCCGCGCGACCAACACCGTGAATTACGGCCGCACCCTACCGCTCGCCCAGGGTGTCAAATTCGACGTGGGCTAATAATCGGCCCCTCGCTTCTTCAAAGGCCGCGCGATCCGCAGGGACCGCGCGGCCTCTCTCATTGCAGGCTTTCTCTCGTCAGTCTGCGACCAAGGTCGAGCGCGAGAGACTGGCCTTCCCTTTCGGAATCGGACAAGGTACCGGAAGTGATATGGACGGCTCCCGCGGAGGGCGAATGGATATTCACGATCAGTCGGCGGCCATCGAATTCCTAAGCCGCGCCGAAAGCTACGGTTTCTCCGGACAGGTCGAGGTCATCGAGACCCATATCTCCTTCGTCTTCCTGATTGATGGCCGCGCCTTCAAGCTGAAGCGGGCGGTGAAGCTGCCCTATGTCGACTTTTCCACCTACGATCTGAGACTTTATTACTGCCAGCGCGAGGTCGAACTGAACGGCCGTGCGACACCGGATCTCTATCTCGGCATCCGCCGGATCACCCGCGAAGCCGATGGCCGGCTTGCATTCGACGGAACCGGGGACCCGGTGGACGTGATCGTCGAGATGACCCGCTTTGCCCAGCACGACCTCTTCGATCGCATGGCGCAGAAAGGAAGGCTGACGACCCGGATCATGGAGGAGACCGCCGGTCTCGTCGCTAGCTTCCATGTCAAGGCGCCCGTCGTTCACGCCGGCAGTGGCTCTGGCAATCTGGCTGGTGTTCTCGACATCAACGAGGCAGGCTTTGCCACCAGCCATATCTTTCCGCCGGAAGAAATCGCGCGTCTGGCCAAGGCCTTCCGCGCTGCCTGGCAAGGTCATGCATCGCTGATGGACAGCCGCGAAGAGCAGGACAAGGTGCGTCTCTGTCACGGCGACCTCCACCTCCGGAACCTTTTCATGAGCGCTGCGGGTCCGCGCATGTTCGATTGCATCGACTTCAACGACCAGATCGCCACCGTCGACGTACTCTACGATCTTGCCTTTCTGTTGATGGATCTCTGGCACCGCGGTTTCTCGGACTTTGCCAACATCGTGATGAATCGCTATCTCGACCGCACCGGCGACGAGGAAGGCTACGCTCTGCTGCCGTTCTTCATGGCCGTGCGGGCCGCCGTGCGCGCGCATGTGACGGGAACCCAGATCGAGGAAGCAGGCGATGCCGATGGTAGCCTGACGAAAAGCGCCAGAGGCTACTTCGACTTCGCAGCCGAACTGCTGAAGCCCGGCATACCTCGGCTGATCGCCATCGGTGGCCTCAGCGGTTCCGGCAAGTCGACGCTGGCAGATGCCCTTGCGCCAAGGCTTGGAACTGCCCCCGGAGCCCGGCTTCTGGAAAGCGACCGCTTACGCAAGGCGATGTTCGGCATAGCCGTCGACGAGCGTCTACCGGTTGAAGCCTACCGGCCCGAAGTCTCGCAAAAGGTTTATGACAGCCTCGCCACCCGCGCCGCGAAAATCATCGCCGGCAACGGCGCGGTCGTGGTGGATGCCGTGTTCGACCGGCCGGAAGAGCGCAGGCACATCGAGGCTGTTGCAGCCGAGGCCGGAATAGCCTTCACCGGCATCTGGCTGGAAGCGGATGCCGAAACCCTGAAAGCCAGGATCGCCGCCCGCCCGCAGGGACAGTCGGATGCGACGACGGATATTCTGGAACGCCAGCTTGCGAAGAATATCGGTGAAATGAACTGGATCCGGCTCGCAACAACGGTGCCGACCCCTGAACTCGTGGAGAGGGTGTTAGCCCTCGCCGCAAAATCCGAATCCGTCTGCGCCTGAGATATCATCTGGCGGGACGAGCGTAAGCATTTCCTGACAGAATTCATTGTCTCGAAGGGAGCTCCACGCTTCGGCGTAGGTCGGCCTCAGAAAGCCGTTCCCCGCGACAACAGCCAGCGCAACATCCGGGCGAGATCGCGTGCCACCCAGCCGGAATTGCGGCCTGAGGAGGCCGTAAGATCCATATCCTCGAAAAAACAGACAAGGCGGTGGTCGTCCACCGCAAGAAACGTCCAGCCGATCTGCTTGGCGCCGACAGTCGTCGCCCTGACCTTTTCGGCGAGGAAATCCGCCGGCGTCGACGGATCGGCGATAATCACCACATTGCAGCGGGTCGTGTTGGTGTAAACGTTGAGGAGCGCATCGACACAATCCTCCTGCGACACACGCAGCCAGCGTTCGTCGCGAGCAATGATGCTCACATGCTCGGGCGGTTTAGACGCCATGACTTCGAGACCGGCATCGACACAGGCCTGAGGCAGAACCATATCGAGCCAGGACTCGATCAACGCATATTCCGCCTCGTAGGCCTGCAGCAATTCCATGAAATCCCTCGGGCTCCGTCGACAGCTAACCTGTACGACGCAGCGCAACATGGCAAGGGGTTTACTGCTTACCGGAGATTGAACCGAACCGGTGCAGTGATAGTCTTGTTGACACCCGGCGGCGGGGCCGGCACCGGAGATGCGCGACGGACCATCTCAACCACTTCCTGATCGAGCCGGGGGTATCCCGAGGAGCGAGACAGCGACACCGATAGCACGTTGCCGGAATCATCGATCCGGAATCGTACATACGCAGTGCCTTCTTCACGGTTGCTGCGGGATTCGGATGGATAACGCTTGCGCCGCTCCAGATGCGACATCAGACGCGATTGCCATTTGGCCGGAGAGACGCTGCTGTTACCGCCGGTGCTCGTCTGCTGGGCCGCCGTACGGTTGGACTGCGTCGCATCGATACTGGCCTGCCGCGCGGCCTTCGACGCCGGTGGTTCCGGGGCCTGCTTCTTCTTCTCGACCTTCTTTTCCGGCTTTTTCTTGGGCTGATCCTCGAGCTTCTTCGGCTCCGGAGGACGAACGACGGGGATCGGCACGGCAACGTTTTCGAGTTGCGCCAAGACCTGCTGCTCGATCGGATCTATCTCTTCCACGACTTCCGGCGGCGGCTCTTCAACAGGCTCCGGCAGGGGTTCCGGTTCCGGCGGCGGCAGTTCTTCAACCACTTCTTCCACCGGTTCGGGTGTCGGCTCCGGCTCGGGTTCCGGAGGAGGCTCTACAGCAGGTTCCGGTGGAGGCGTGATTGCGGCCGATTTGACTTCTTCGGCATCCACCTGATCGTCGACGACATCCTCTTCCTCAATATTTGCGGCTTCCGGCTCTGGCGCCATCTCGATCATGATCGCAGCCGGAGGAGCCGGATCGCCCAGGGGTTCCGGCGTCGACCGCATCAGAAAGGCGACAGCGCCCGCATGGGCGCTCGCCACCAGCACGGCGGCGGACGTCCACAGCAGCAGTTCACCGACAGCGAACCGAGACCTAAATCCGCCAGGGCCTGTCATGGGGTCTGGCCTTCGGCAGGAACAGTCGGTGCGGCCGGGTTCGATGCAGCGGGCGCCTGTGCCGCTGGGAGCGTTTCAAGGCCGACCAAGGCGATCTTCAGGTATCCGGCGTCACGCAGGAGGTTCATCACCTCCATGAACGCGCCGTAATCGACGGCCTTGTCGGCGCGCAGGAAGATGCGCGCATCCTTGTCGCCTTCAGTCAAACGGTCCAGGTTCGTGCCAAGAGCTTCGCGCACTACGGTCTCGTTGCCGAGCGCCAGCGACATGTCTTCCTTGAGCGTCACATAAACCGGCTCATCGGGACGCTCCGCCGGCTTGGCGGTGGAGGCAGGCAGGTCGACGCTGACATCGACGGTGGCGAGCGGCGCCGCCACCATGAAGATGATCAGCAGCACGAGCATGACGTCGATGAACGGCGTGACGTTGATCTCGTGGCTTTCCTGGAGTTCGTCGCCGGAGTGGTTCTCGCGAATGCCGCCTGCCATCGTTCTTACTCCGCAGCAAACTTCACGCTGGCATTGTGACCGTCATTCGGCACCTTGCGGAAATCGAGGTCGCGGCTGACGAGCCGTTCGATGCCGGCCGCAGCATCGGCCAGAAGCTGGCGATAGGCTGTCACGGAGCGTGCGAACATGTTGTAGATGATGACCGCGGGGATAGCGGCGACAAGGCCGATCGCGGTGGCCAGAAGCGCTTCAGCGATACCGGGCGCGACGACGGCAAGGTTGGTCGTGTTGGACTGGGAAATGCCGATGAAGGAATTCATGATGCCCCAGACCGTACCGAACAGGCCGACAAACGGAGCAACCGAACCGATGGTCGCAAGAACGCCCGTACCCTTGGCCATGTTGCGGCCCGCGCCGACCTCGATCCGCGCCAGAGCGGAGGAAACGCGTTCCTTCACGCCCTCGCCGCCGGCATAATCGATGGCGGCATCCGAAAGCCGGACCTCGTGGTTGGCAGCGCGTACCATGCCGGCCACAACTCCACCGCGTCTTTCGACATGCAAGAGTGCCTGCCCAAGCGTTGCGGCCTTGATAACTGCGCGCAGACCCTTCTTCGCACGGATGCGCGCGCCGGCAAGCTGCAGCGTCTTGACCAGCCAGACCGTCCAGGTGGCCAGCGAGGCAAGCGCCAGCGCGATCATCACGGACTTGACCACCCAGTCGGCAGCCATGAACATGCCGAAAGGCGAAAGATTGTGCGGGAGATCTGCGCGCGGAGCGGCTTCAACGGGGGTAGCTTCAACCGGAGCCGACGCCGTCGGCTCGACAGCCGCTGGGGTAGCATCCTGAGCGACAGGCTGCGGGGTCGTCGGCTGCTCGGCTCTAACCGGTTGGGCGGCAACAGGAGCAGCTTGTTCAGCAGTAGCAACGGGCGCGGCATCGGAAGCGACCGGGGTGTCCGGAGCGGCAGAAACCGGAGTCTCCCGTGCATCCGACGGGCTCGGAGCAGAAGTATCGACGCTTGCAACAGGCGCGGCGGGGACAGGCGCTGGAGCAACCTGAGTTGCAGCGGGGGCTTCCGGAGCCGCAACAACGGGAGCCGTCTCCTGAGCAACGACCGGCTGCGCGGCGAGGATCATCATGCAGGCCGCAAAGGCGGCAGCGGCGGAAGGTCCCGAATGACGAAGAAACACTGGGAACTCCTTTTGGCAATGACTGAACAGGGCGAGACAGCCCTGCCCGCTTGGGATCGGGTGGGCTGCGACTTCGTCTTCGATAGTAAACTTGACTTCTTTTGACAAGTAATAAACCAAGTTCTGCGGAAAAAACCGGACAAAAAGACACAGGAAATCGAAGGCGCGCACACAAAATCTCTCCGCGTGGCATGAGGGCGCCGATAGACGCCAGCCGCGAGCCATACGTCGATTTGATCGTTATCAAGGCAGCGATTGCCGAGATGATTATGCTGCACAACATCCAGAGCGTTTCTGGCAATTATGGAAGCTATTGTGGCACGGGAGGCCTTCATGTCCGCAAAGTTGCAAACCATTGCATGGTTCGAAAACCTCAATCGCGGGGATGTCCCCAAAGTGGGCGGCAAGAACGCTTCACTAGGAGAGATGGTCCGGACCCTGGCCGCAAAGGGCATCCGGGTGCCTCCGGGATTTGCCACCACGGCTGACGCCTATTGGGACTATGTCGAGGCCAACAAGCTGAGGGACCGGATGACCGCGCTTCTCGCGGAATGGGAGGCGGGCAAGGCGACGCTTGCCGAAACCGGCCAGGCGATCCGCAATATCTTCCTGAAGGGCGATTGGCCCGGTGAAACCGAAGCCGCGATCCGTGCCGCCTATCGCGAGCTTTCGAAACGTGCCGGGCTCGATGAGGTCGAGGTTGCCGTGCGCTCCAGTGCCACGGCAGAAGACCTGCCGGATGCGAGCTTCGCCGGCCAACAGGAAACCTTCCTGAACATCAAGGGCGAGGCTGCTCTGATCGATGCCTGCCGCCGCTGCTATGCCTCGCTGTTTACCGACCGCGCCATCAGCTACCGCAAGGCCAAGGGTTTCGACCACATGAAGGTCGCGCTTTCCATCGGCGTGCAGCGCATGGTCCGCTCCGATATTGGCGGCTCGGGCGTCATGTTCTCCATCGATACCGAAACCGGCTTCGACAAGGTGGTGCTGATCAACGCCGCCTGGGGTCTGGGTGAAAACGTCGTGCAGGGCGCCGTCGATCCGGACGAATACCAGGTATTCAAGCCTCTGCTGGCCGACGCCGCGTTGAAGCCGCTGATCGAGAAGAAGAAGGGCGCCAAGGCGATCAAGATGATCTACGCGACCGGCGAGAAACCGACGCGCAACGTGCCGACATCCAAGGCCGAACGCGCGGCCTATGTGCTGAGCGAACCGGAAATCCTCGATCTCGCCCGCTGGGCCGTCATCATCGAGGCGCATTACGGCTGCCCCATGGATATGGAATGGGCGCGCGACGGAAAGACGGGCGAGATGTTCATCGTTCAGGCCCGCCCGGAAACCGTTCAGGCTCGGCGTGGCGCCGGCGTCTTCAAGTCCTACAGCATCAACAACAAGGGCAAGGTGCTGGCGAAGGGACTTTCGATCGGCGATGCGGTGGCCAGCGGACAGGTTTGCCTCATCGAAAGCGTCAGGGACATCGACCAGTTCATCGATGGCTCCATTCTCGTCACCCAGACCACCGACCCCGACTGGGTGCCGATCATGAAACGGGCCGCGGCAATCGTGACGGATCACGGCGGGCGCACCTCGCATGCGGCTATCGTCAGCCGCGAACTCGGCCTGCCGGCCGTGGTCGGCACGGGCAACGCCACTGAATTGCTTCACAGCGGCGAGGAGGTAACGATCTCCTGCGCCGAAGGCGATGAAGGCTTCGTCTACGAGGGCATTGCGGACTATGCGGTCAGGGAACTCGATGTCAGCGATCTGCCCGCAACCCGCACGCAGGTCATGCTCAATCTCGCCAATCCCGGCTCCGCCTTCCGCTGGTGGCGTATGCCCTCCGATGGCATCGGTCTTGCCCGCATGGAATTCGTCGTCAGCAATGCAATCCGGGTCCATCCCATGGCGCTCGTCCATTTCGACCGCCTGAAGGACGAGGCAGCCAAGGCCGAAATCGCCGCGCTGACCGCCGGCTACGACGACAAGACCGATTACTTCGTCGACAAGCTCGCCCGTGGCCTTGCCCGCCTTGCAGCCGCTGTCTACCCGAAGCCGGTGATCGTTCGCATGAGCGACTTCAAGACCAACGAATATGCCGGTCTTCTGGGCGGTGCGGAATTCGAGCCGGACGAGGAAAACCCGATGATCGGCTTTCGCGGGGCATCACGCTATTATTCGCCGCGGTACCGGGAGGGCTTCTCGCTCGAGTGCAAGGCAATCAGGCGGCTGCGCGACGAGATGGGCTTCACCAATGTCGTCGTCATGATCCCATTCTGCCGCTCGGTCGGAGAAGCGGACAAGGTGCTTGCCGTGATGGAGGAGAATGGCCTGAAGCGCGGTGAAAACGGCTTGCAGGTCTATGTGATGTGCGAGATCCCCTCCAACGTCATCCTGGCCGCCAAGTTTGCCGACCGCTTCGACGGCTTCTCCATCGGCTCGAACGACCTCACCCAGCTGACCCTCGGTGTCGATCGCGATTCCGGCGAACTGGCCGATCTGTTCGATGAGCAGGACGAAGCCGTGAAATGGATGATCGAGAAGGTCATTGCGGAAGCCAACAAGGCCGGGGCCAAGATAGGCCTTTGCGGTCAGGCTCCGAGCGACCATCCGGAATTCGCCGAGTTTCTGGTGAAATGCGGCATCGACTCCATGTCCGTGAGCCCGGACAGCTTCATGGAGGTGAAGCGCAAGGTAGCGGAAACCGAAGCCGCTCTCGGACTTCGTTGAGTGGGCCTCTGATCAAATAGAACGGACGGAAGTATTTCCGTCCGTCTCATTAACAGGGCTCGCGAGCACTTACGGGGGACGTCAGCCCCTGTGGGCGTCGTAGAGACCCAGAATATCCGCCTGCCGGCAGAGCTCGGTGCCCGATGTCATCACCGCCGCGGCACCAGCCGCCATGCCGAGACGGAAGGCGTCGACGATATCACGCCCCTCGGACAACGACCATGTCATGCCCGCCACGAAGCTATCGCCCGCGCCGACGGCCGATTGCACCGTGACCTTGATTGCGGGAACGCGCGTGATGCTGTCAGCACTGACCAGAACCGCCCCGTCGGCACCGAGTGTTACGGCGATATACTGCGCGGCACCGCGATGGATGACTTCCTGAGCCGCGGGGCCAACGCTTTCGTGATCCAGCTTGCGTCCGACGAGCCCTTCCAGCTCGCCAAGGCTCGGTTTCACCAGAAAGACATGGCAGCTTGCAAGTGTTTCGCGAAGCGCATCGCCCGATGTATCCAGCACGAAGCGCTGGCCCTTCCGCTGGGCGATCTCGGCCATGCGAAGATAGGTATCCATCGGCACACCGCGCGGCAGGCTGCCGCTGGCGACGATGTAATCCGCATCGGTGGTTTCGAGCAGATCGAAGACCGGCGCCAGCTCCGCTTCGCTGACCAGCGGCCCCTCGGGCACGAAGCGGTATTCGAGATTGGTCGAAAGCTCATGCACATTGTAGGCGACCCGTACCGGATCATGGATCTTCATCACATGCTGCCGGATGCCGAGCGGCCGCAGCATGGTTTCCAGCAGTTCCCCCGTCGCTCCGCCGGAAAGATAAAGCAGTTCGCAACGACCGCCGAGTTCGACGATGATGCGCGCGACATTGATGCCACCACCGCCCGCATGCTGGCGCTGGTTATGCGTACGGGTCTTGTGCGTGTGACGCACTTCGTCCGCATCGCTGGAAATATCGATAGCGGGATTGAGTGCGATGGAGAGAATTTTCGACATGCCCGAATCTACCGTTCCAATATGACAAATCAAATAAAACAACCCGGACGATAAAACGCTTGCCCGGCCGATCCGGTATAACCGCCCAGCACGCCTCGTTCAACGCTTCTAAAGACTGGGGGGAGAAGCAACCCAGCCGCCATCGCCGCTTCGAACCAGAAGCGGCGTCGAGAATGCACCGACCACGCGCTCGGGCCATTGAGCACCAACCGCCGCTATGGCGCTTCGCCAGCGGTCCGTCTGCAGCATGGCCGCCCCGACCGCAACCGGCTCGACGCCGACCGCCGCAAGCAGGGAAAGCCCCGCAGCCATGGAAGCGCCGCTCGACATCACGTCGTCGATCAGCACGACCCGGCCCCCCTGGATGAGAGGCAACATGCGGGGATCAACATAAAGCCGCTTCTGCTGGTTCGGCGTGGTGATCGAGGTCAGCGGAACGGACAACTCGTCCTCGTACCAGAACTTGCGCGAGGTCCCGAGCGGCACATAACGCGTATGCCCGAGGGCCTCAGCAACGGCAGCGGCAAGTGTCAGGCCGAGCGTCGGAAGTCCGACTATAACTTCCGGCCGATAGGCTTCGAGCTTGGTGGCGAGATCTCCGGCAAGGGCGCGCAACACGGCAAAGCTTGCCTGATTGACTATCAGTGAGGCAATCCCGTACCGCCCGTCCGCAAGCGCGCGTATCGGCAGGAGCATCTGCCGGCCATCGTCGAGCGTAGCTGGAAAGCGCGCCTCATGCGGCCCGGAAGGATCGAAACTGCGGGCCGCATGAATGTCCTGCCAAAAGTCGTGGGGCTGCATCGGAGATGTCCTTCCATGTGGTTCGGTCGCCGGGCCTTCTTTCGCTTCATCGCAAAGCAGGCCCCGATTTGCAATTCGCAAAGGGCTCCAACGGGACCGTTCAGAAAATCTTGACGCAGCGTCCCGATTTCGCAGTTGTCTTTGAGCGAGCAGACATTACGTTTGTGAGGATTTCGCGAAAGTTCCGGCGGTCGTGCCGAGGAAACACACAGGATTGGCAATGTATACCGGTATCGTTCAGACCGTGGCCCCCGTCACCGACATCATCCGACATGACGGTTACACCACGCTCTCCGTCGAACTTCCCGAACACCTGCTCGAGGACCTGCAGATCGGCGGCAGCGTTTCGGTGGAAGGCGTCTGCCTCTCGGCAACCTCGATCAGCGGCAACACCGTGACCTTCGACGCCATGGATGCGACCCTCTCGCGCACCAATCTCGGCACACTGCATCAGGGCGATGACGTCAACATCGAGCGCTCGGCCAAGCCGACCGATGAGAACGGTGGACACGCCATCGCCGGTCATATCGCGACGACCGCGAAGCTGGTGGATGCGAAGATGGAAATGCCCGGCGCCTTCATCCGCTTTGCCGTTCCGGAGGAATGGGCGAAATACGTCTTTCCGCGTGGTTTTCTCGCGGTCAACGGCGCAAGCCTGACAGTTGCCGATGCAGACCGGAACGAGTTCACCATCAACCTCATTCCCGAAACGCTGCGCCAGACCACATTCCCGCGCTACAAGCCGGGCGACGAACTGAACATCGAGGTCGATCACCAGACCATGGTGATGGTCGACGTAGTGGAGCGGACTCTGACCCGTCTCCTGGATCAGCGCCGTCCGGCCTGATCCTCACGCCGATCCCTAGTGACTGGCCCTCAGGGAGAACCAGGGCCGGTCGCCGATCAGCGAAATCAGAACCTTCAGATAATCCGCCGGCTTTTGCGCACAGAGGTGAAGCGGAATGCCTTTTGCCGCAATTTCCGACAGCGGCGAACCCGACACGATGCGGAAGGGAACGCCCGATCGCTGCAATCGCTCCACGACAGGTGTGACGGCGCCATCGCGGACATGGAAATCGAGGATAGCCGCCGAGATCCGCTCGTGATCCAGCACATCGAGTGCATCTGCCACCGTTTCCACGGTCATCACGTTCACGCCCGCGCGGGCAACGCTTTCAGCGGCGTCCATGGAAATCAACACATCGTCCTCGACAATCAGGACAGTATCGGCCTCTAGTGCTTCTGCGTTTAGCTGCATCGTTTGTCTCCTTTTGCGACAGAACGCAGTTCGCCCGGTATTGTTCGGTTTTCCATAAATTCATGTCGTTTTTGGTTAATGAATCCCTTCTTTTCCAAGCTTCTCTCCTCGGAACATTGAGGACCTTCAAACGTTGTAGTTCTTGGGAAAAGTTCTTCCGGAAAAGCTCCTAGGTTTAACTCCGGAATATCTTCACAACGATGAGAGCCGCTTCGGCGTTTCCATTTTCGCCGAGGCGCTCCAGAAGGGAGAAAGGCGATGCAGGTCATAAGTACACAGGTTCATGAAGATGCGGGCCGCAAACCGGGCTTCACGGTCGAATTCGTCTGCGATGGAGGCGAGATCGTTTCGGTTCACATGAAGCAGACCGAAGTGAACGGTATCAATCGCCATAACGCGCTGGAAAAGGCCCGGGCATTCCTGCTTGAGGTCGGTTCGTTTGCTGGCGCCGACGACCGGTCCGCCGTGCACGACCGTCTCGGAACGGATGAGACAGGTTTGTCGGATGCCGTGCTGAGCGCGCGCCGCTCGCAGGATGCCGAAGAACTGGAAACCCAGCTCGAAGAAGGTCTGGAAGATTCCTTCCCGGCCAGCGATCCGGTGTCCGCGACCTATTCCTCCACCCCCGGACGGACCGGACGGCATTGAGGCAGTTCGAACGCTTAGGGTGAAGCAGGAAAAACAAAAGGCCCATCATCGGATGGGCCTTTTGCATGAGATACGATCCGACGGGCAGTCGGCAGAAGACTCAGAAGAACGCCTGAATGCCGGTCTGGGCGCGACCCAGGATCAGCGCATGCACGTCATGGGTCCCCTCATAGGTATTGACCGTCTCGAGGTTCTGGGCGTGGCGCATGACATGGTATTCGATCTGGATACCATTGCCTCCGTGCATGTCGCGGGCCATGCGGGCGATATCCAGCGCCTTGCCGCAATTGTTGCGCTTGACGAGCGAGATCATTTCCGGCGCGAACTGGTGCTCGTCCATCAGCCGACCGACGCGTAGCGAGGCAAAAAGGCCAAGCGTGATTTCCGTCTGCATGTCGGCAAGCTTCTTCTGGTAAAGCTGCGTTCCGGCCAGCGGCTTGCCGAACTGCTTGCGGTCGAGACCGTACTGACGGGCACGGAACCAGCAATCTTCCGCCGCGCCAAGCACACCCCAGGAAATGCCGTAGCGGGCGCGGTTGAGGCAGCCGAACGGCCCCTTGAGGCCTGAAACTCCCGGCAGCAATGCGTCCTCACCGACCTCGACACCATCGAGCACGATCTCGCCGGTCACCGAGGCACGCAGGGAAAGCTTGCCGCCGATCTTCGGAGCAGACAGGCCCTTCATTCCCTTTTCCAGTACGAAGCCGCGGATCTCGCCACCATGCGCTTCCGACTTCGCCCAAACCACGAAGACATCGGCGATCGGCGCGTTGGAAATCCACATCTTGGAGCCGCGCAGGCGATAGCCGCCTTCGATCTTTTCGGCGCGTGTCTTCATGCCGCCCGGATCGGAGCCGGCATCCGGCTCGGTCAAGCCGAAGCAACCGATCAGTTCGCCAGAAACGAGGCCGGGGAGATATTTGTCCTTCTGCTCTTCGGAGCCATAGGCATAGATCGGATGGATGACCAGCGAGGACTGGACGCTCATCATCGAGCGATAGCCGGAATCGATGCGCTCGACTTCACGGGCAACGAGGCCGTAGGAGACATAGTTCGCACCGGCTGCGCCGTATTTTTCCGGCAGCGTCAGGCCGAGCAAACCGGCCTGCCCCATGAGGCGGAAGATTTCCGGCTCGACCGTTTCCCCGAGATATGCCTCGTTCACGCGCGGCAAAAGCTCGCTTTCGGCAAAGGACGCTGCCGCCGACTGGATCATCCGCTCGTCTTCGGAAAGAACCTCCGCCATCAGGAAAGGATCGCTCCAGGAAAAAGGCCGCATATCGCTCATCACTCATATCCTCTTTAGATTTTAGGCCAGATTGACGAATCCGGCCCCTTGCGCAAGCCATGTTTACTCATGCTGCCATCAGGTCTATTCATATCGGATGCTGACCCATCAACGCCGTTTCCTGCCCTCCACCAGCGCGCTCGCGGCCTTCGATTCCGTGGCCAAGCTTGGAAGCTTTTCCGCCGCAGCCAACGAACTGGCGCTGACGCAAGGGGCCATCAGCCGGCAAATATCCCTTCTGGAAGATCAGCTCGGCGTCAAGCTCTTCGAGCGCAACAATCGCGGCGTCCAATTGACGCCCATCGGCCGCGATTACGCCAAGGGCATCGGCGACGCGCTGGCGACGATCCGTACGCTTTCGCTGGAGGCAATGGCCAAGGCGGGCGACACCCATCTGCGCCTTGCGATGCTGCCGACGTTCGGCACCCGTTGGCTGATGCCGCGCATACCCGATTTCCTCGCCCGCAATCCCTCTATCATCATCGATTTCGCCACCCGCATCGGGCAGTTCGATTTCGAAAGCTCCGGGCTGGACGCCGCCATTCATATCGGTGATCCGAACTGGCCCGGCACCGATTGCCAGTTCCTGATGCAGGAGATGGTGGCACCCGTCTGCAGCCCCGCCTTTCTGCGCGATCACCCGGTCACGAATGCGCAAGACCTGCTCTCCATGCCGCTCTTCGATCTCGCGTCGCGACCCCGCGCCTGGGAGCACTGGTTCGCAAGTCTGGACATACCAAACGGCCGCGGTGGCGGCATGCGCTTCGAACAGATTTCCAACGTGGTGCAGGCCTGCCTCGCCGGTCTCGGCATCGCCCTTGTCCCGACGTTCCTGATCGAACCCGAGCTTTCCAGCGGCCAACTGGTTCGCGCCTGGAACCATGAGGTCAGGAGCGCCAGCGCCTATTACCTTGTCAGGCCCCTTTCGAAGATGGCCTACCCACCCGCCACTGCCTTTTCGCAATGGCTTCTGGAACAGGTACGCGAGTTCAACTCCCGTCAGGCCGGTCGGAGCAAATCGACATTCTGATTTAGAAGCCTCTGCAGATATCCCGAAATCGCAAACTTGACCAAAGTCATCCGATGACTTAATCATCATGCAATGAAGGCACTTCAAAAAACCAGTCTCGCCGATACCGCTGCCGAAGCGCTGCGCGCGGAAATCCGCAGCGGTCGCTGGGCGGTCGGCTCCCGCGTTCCCAACGAAGCTTCCCTTTCGGAAACGCTCGGCGTCAGCCGTGGCACCATTCGCGAGGCCGTTCGGGTTCTGGCTTCGCAGGGACTTCTCGACGTGCGCCACGGTTCAGGAACCTATGTGCGCTCCCTTGTGGAAACCGATGGCGCGCTGGATCTCGCTCGGCGCGCCAGCCTGCGCGATCGCTTCGAGGCACGCTGCGCCCTCGATGTCGAGGCAGCCCGCCTTGCCGCACTTCGCGCCAACGCCACAACCATCGTCCGCCTGCGCGCCCTGCTCGCCCAGCGCGGCAACTCGGACAAGGGCGACCGCGCCGCCTTCATCGCGCGTGATTTCGCCTTCCACCGGGCCGTCGTCGCTGCCTCCAACAATCGGGCCATGGTCGAGCTCTACGACTTCTTCTCCGCCACCATCGCCGAAACTATCGAGGCCACGACTATGGGCGACCTGCCCGAACCCGACATGGCCGCGCACATGGCAATCGTCGATGCGATCGAAACCGGCGAACCCGACGAGGCGGACGCCGCCGTGCGCCGTTTCATGGCCCCGGTCTTCGCCTATCTCGACCGGCGGGACGACTGATGACCGACAACGCCGATAGCCATACGCTCGACCTCGCGGACGAGCTTCTGATCGACGCCGAGGACGCGCCTTTCGCTACCCCCGTCAGCGAGACCACAGGTCCGGCCACTCGCTGGCTGCTGGCCGTCAGCCTCGTACTGATTGCCTTCAACCTTCGCCCGGTTTTCTCCAGTGCATCGGCCCTGCTGCCTGAAATCCGTTCCGAACTCGGGCTTTCCGCCTTCGGCACCAGCCTGCTCACCACTATTCCCGTCATCTGCCTCGGTCTCTTCTCTCCGCTGGCGCCTCGCCTTGCCCAGAGGATCGGTGCGGAAAGAACCCTACTCCTCGCCGTCTTCCTGCTGGCAACCGGAACCGCCTTACGGGGCCTTTCCTCGCTTCCGCTGCTCTTCTTCGGCACCGCCCTTGCCGGCGCCTGCATCGCTATCGGCAATGTCCTCCTGCCGGGTCTGGTCAAGCGGGATTTTCCCGATCGCACGGCGCTGATGACCGGCTTCTACACCATGGCGCTCTGTGCCGGGGCCGCAGGTGCTGCGGGCTTGAGCCTACCGGTGGAAAAAGCCTTGGGCGGCTCGCTCGGCGCGGCGCTTGCCTTCTGGGCCCTGCCCGCCTTCGTGGTGGCACTGATCTGGCTGCCGCAGGCATTGCGAAGCGCCAAACCCGCCAAGGGCAGCGGCATCCGCATCGAAGGTCTCTGGCGCGACAGGCTAGCCTGGCAGGTCACGCTGTTCATGGGGCTGCAATCGGCGCTCGCCTATTGCGTCTTCGGCTGGCTGGTCCCCATCCTGCGCGAACGTGGCATCGACGGGGTGACCGCAGGCGCCATCGTCTCGGTCTCGGTGATGGTACAGGCGGCATCCTGCATCGTAGCACCGCAGATCGCCGTGCGCGGACGTGACCAGCGGCTCATCAATGTTACGCTGGTCGTACTCGCAGTCGTCGCCTTGCTCGGCCTCCTCTTCGCACCCCTCTCCACGATATGGATCTGGGCAGTGCTTCAGGGCATCGGTCAGGGCGGCCTGATCGCCGTCGCCATGACCGCCATCGTACTGCGCTCCCCGGATTCTCATGTCGCCGCCCATCTCTCGGGAATGGCGCAGTTCATCGGATATCTTCTGGCGGCTATCGGCCCCCTGTTGGTCGGGCTGATAAGAAGCTGGACGGGAAGTTTTTCGGCGACGGCACTACTTTTCGTCGCACTCGGTCTCGGCGCCGCGATCAATGGCTGGGGGGCCGGGCGTCTCGCCCATGTGAACGTCCGTTCGATGCCCACCGAAAAATAAAATGAGACTGTGTCATCACGCACAGCCTCATCTTCGGTCCAATTGACAAGCCGTTGTTATGGAAGAAGAGTACCCCCTAATAAAACGGTCAGCGTGGGAGGGACAGAATGTCTGGGCGCAAGGCTTTAGGTTTTCTCGCAAAATTCCTGGCAATCTCGCTGCTGGCGATGCCAGCAATGGCGACCGACACCCGCAGTATCCTCACGACCCCGGACGGCGATTACTTCGGCTTTGATCTCAGAACCGAGAAGAACCTCTCGCTCGACGAGTGCGAGGCAAGCTGTATCGCGGACGGCTCCTGCCGCGCCTTCACCTATAATCCGAAAGTGAAATGGTGCTTCCTGAAATCCGACTTCAACCAGCTCAACACCTTTGCCGGCGCGATTGCCGGTCGCGTGGTGGAAGCGGGCGTTGCGGAGGATCTCGGTGCAGCCAAACGCCCCGAATTCGTCTCCGACCAGTTGATGGAGGATGCCCGCACGCAGCGCGCCGACCTGTCGCTTGGAGAAGACCAGCAGCAGCTCGGTCAGGGTGCACTTCTCGTCATCGCCCGTCAGTCGCTTGTGAACAACAACATCGACGCGGCCCTCTATGCCTTCAAGGGTGCGCTCGCGATCACCCCTGACGACTCTGCCATCTGGCTGGAGATGGCCCGCGCCGCCAATACAGTCACCGGCAACAGTAGCGTCACCGGACAGGGCGTGCTCGCCGCGCTCAACGGCTACCTGCAGAGCCGCGACACCCAGACCCGCGCCGATGCGCTCGCCACCCTTGCCAAGGGTCTCGAAAATTCAGAGGACTACCGCAACGCGCTGAATGCCTACAAGGAAAGCCTCAAGCTCGTCACCGCCAAGACCGTTCAGGCCGCTTACAACGACCTGCGCTCCCGCAAGGGCTTCCGCGTCGTATCCAATAGCGTCGATGCCGACAGCCTGACGCCGCGCGCCTGCGTCGAGTTCTCCGATCCACTGGTCAAGCGCGGGGTGGATTACACGCCCTTCGTGACACTCGATGGCGCGGCACCCAAGGCGCTTGAAGCCAAGGACAACCAGATCTGCGTCGAAGGCCTGACCCACGGCGCGCGCTACAAACTGGCGCTGCGCGCCGGCCTGCCCTCCTCCGTCGAGGAGAACCTCGAGGCACAGGTCGATCTCGACATTTATGTCCGCGACCGCTCCGCATCGGTTCGCTTCACCGGCGACAGCTTCGTCCTGCCCTCTACGGCACGGCGCGGCATTCCGCTGGTTTCGGTCAACACCGACAGCGCCAACCTCAAGCTCTACCGCATCGGCGACCGCAACGTCGCTCCGCTGCTCGCCGCCTCGCAGTTCCTCACCCAGCTCGACGGCTACAGCGCCGACCGCATCGAGAGCGAAACAGGCGAACTCGTCTGGCAGGGCTCGATCGATATTGCCACCGAACTCAACAAGGATGTCGTCACAAGCTTCCCGGTGGATGAGGCGCTGCCCCAGCGCAAGCCCGGTATCTACGTGATGACGGCATCCGTTGCCAATGCCAGCTCCGAGAACTGGGACAGCCGTCCGACCCAGTGGTTCGTCGTCTCCGATATCGGGCTTTCCACCTTTGCCGGCACCGATGGTCTGCACGTCTTTGCCCGCTCACTTGCGACGGCTAAGCCGCTGGCTGGCGTCGATCTCCAGCTGATCGCCAAGAACAACGAGGTGCTGGCGACAGCGAAGACGGATGACGATGGCCATGCCCGCTTCGATGCCGGTCTCATCCGCGCCGGCGCGGCACTTGCCCCCGCCGTCATCACCGCTCGCTCGCAGGACGACGACAACGTTTTCCTCGATATGACCCGCGCTGGTTTCGACCTTTCTGACCGTGGTGTCACCGGACGGCCCGCTCCCGGCGCAATCGATCTGCTCGCATGGACCGAACGCGGCATCTACCGTCCCGGCGAGACCGTGCATACCGCGGCACTCGCCCGCGACATCGAGGCAGATTCCATCGACCGGCTGCCGCTCACCTTCATCTTCTCGCGGCCTGATGGTGTCGAATTTCGCCGCATGGTGGTGACCAGCGAAACACTCGGCGGCTATGCCGTCGACCTGCCACTGCTCGCCAATTCCATGCGCGGCACATGGAGCCTCGCGATCCATACCGATCCGAAAAAGGAAGCTATCGCCCGCAAGACCTTCCTGGTCGACGACTTCGTGCCGGACAGGCTGGAATTCGACATCACCAGCGAAGCGAAGGACATCGAGCCCGGAGCCTCCGTCCCGGTCAGCGTCGACGGACGCTATCTCTATGGCGCACCCGCCGCCGGCCTGTCGCTGGAAGGTGAAGTCAACATCCGCCCGACCCGGAGCCATCCGGACTATGAGCGCTATGTCTTTGGCCTTGCCGACGAGGAGGCCGGCGAAGAAACCCAGGTGCCACTTGAAGCGCTGGAACCACTGGATGAGGACGGCAAGACGACCTTCGATGTCGAACTCGGCGAACTGCCATCGACGACGCAGCTACTCAACGCCGAAGTCGTCCTTCGTCTTGTCGAAGGCGGCGGCCGTGCCGTGGAGCGCAAACTCACGCTTCCGGTTCGCCCCGAAGGCCCGATGATCGGCATCAAGCCCGAATTCACCGGCGACCTTGCCGAGAATTCGATCGCGAAATTCAACGTCATAGCACTCGGTCCCGACGGCAAGCGTCAGGCGCTCGCCGGCGCAAAGTGGAAACTCGTCAGCCTCGAGCGGAATTACCAGTGGTATCGCGAAGGCACTTCCTGGCGTTATGAGCCGATCATCACCACCAAGCAGGTGGCGGATGGTACCGTCGATATTTCCGCCAATGGAGCTGAAGTTTCCGCTCCGGTTCAATGGGGTCGCTACCGCCTTGAAATCGAAACGACGATCCTCAACGGCCCCGCGACCAGCGTGGAATTCGACGCCGGCTGGTTTGTCGAGGCGAGCACCACCGAAACGCCCGATGCGCTTGAAATCGGGCTCGACAAGGAAAGCTACGCCATCGGCGATACGGCGACGCTGAAGGTATCCCCCCGTTTTGCCGGCGAACTGCTTGTAACCGTCGGCACCGAATCTCTCGTTACCACGCAGGTGGCGACCATTCCCGCTGACGGAGGCGAAGTCGCCATTCCCGTCACGGCGGAATTCGGTGCCGGAGCCTATGTCACCGCAACGCTTTTCCGTCCCGGCGATGCGCAGGAAAGCCGTATGCCGGCGCGCGCCATCGGCATAAGCTGGCTGAAGGTCGATCCGGGCATGGACCGACTGGCGATCAAGCTCGATCCGCCGAAGCAGACGTTGCCCCGCCAGCCGCTGGAAATCCCCATCGAGGTAGCAGGTGCCGGAATTGGCGAGGAAGCCTATGTCATGGTCGCCGCCGTCGATGTCGGCATCCTCAACCTGACACGTTACGAAGCCCCGAACCCGGAAGACTGGTATTTCGGCCAGCGTCGGCTGGGTCTTGAGATCCGCGACCTTTACGGCCGCCTGATCGACGGATCGCTTGGCGCCATGGGACGCCTGCGCACCGGCGGTGATGGCGCACAAAGCCCGCTTCAGGGCAATCCGCCGAAGGAAAAGCTGGTCGCCTTCTCTGCCGGTCCGGTGAAGCTCGATGCCGAGGGCCGCGCCACCGTGTCCTTCGATATCCCGCAATTCAACGGCACGGCCCGCGTGATGGCCGTAGCCTGGTCGAAATCCGGCGTTGGCCATGCCGAGACAGATGTCATTATCCGAGATCCGGTAGTGGTCACGGCCAGCATGCCGAAGTTCCTCGCTCCCGGCGACGAAACCGAACTGCGTCTCGACATCGCCGCGACCGACGCGCCGACCGGTGACTACACTCTCGCGGTTTCGTCCAACGATGCGGTTCACATCGATCCACAGGCCGCGACCCAGACCATCAGCCTGGAAGCTGGCGGCAAAACGGTCGTGACACTGCCCGTCACCGGCATCGAGCCGGGACCGGCAAGCATCGACATCGCACTTACCAACGCGGCCGGCCTGTCGCTCGACCAGAGCCTCGAGGTTCCCGTCCGCCCGGCCTCCCTGCCGGTGACGGAACGCCGGGTGCTGTCTCTCGCCCCCGGCAAGAGCCTGACTGTCGATGCCGACCTCTTGGCCGACAGCCTGCTGCAGGATGCGGCAGTCAGCCTCAATGTCAGCCGCGCCGATGGCTTCGACCTTCCGGCCCTGCTGATGGGTCTCGACCGCTATCCCTATGGCTGCGCCGAGCAAACCACCAGCCGTGCGTTGCCGTTGCTTTATCTGAGCGAGCTTTCCAAGATCTCAGGCCTGCCAGACGACGAGGATGTGAAGAAGCGGGTGCAGGACGCAATCTACCGGGTTCTCTCCTACCAGTCCTCCAGCGGCAGCTTTGGCCTCTGGGCTCCGGGCTATGAGGACCTGTGGCTCGATGCCTATGTCACCGATTTCCTCACCCGCGCCCGCGAGCAGAAGTTCGAAGTGCCGGAACAGGCGATGCTGCAGGCAATCGAAAATCTGCAGAACCGCATCGGTTATGATGCAGATATCCGCAGCCGCGGCAACGAGATTGCCTATTCGCTTTACGTGCTGGCGCGCAATCGCAAGGCCGCGATCAGCGACCTGCGCTACTACGCGGATACCATGCTCGGCGACTTCCCGACCCCGCTTTCGAAGGCGCATCTGGCTGCGGCGCTTTCGCTGTATGGCGATGCCGAACGCTCGCGCTCGGTCTTCCTCGATGCCGCCGGCATGTCGGAAGAAGCTCGCCTGACCAAGGTCAGCCTCAACCGCTCGGACTATGGCTCGTCGCTGCGCGACGGAGCGGCCGTGCTTGCGCTTGCCGCCGAAAGCCGCCCGGTTCCGCCGATCGTGCCGGCGCTTGCCAAGGTCGTCACCGACGAATGGCGTGAAAAACAGTATCTCAGCACCCAGGAGCAAACCTGGCTTCTGCTGGCCGCCCGCGCCCTGCAGAAGGGAGACGACGGCCTGTCGCTCGACGTCAACGGCGCTCAGCACAACGGCGCCTATCAGGCAAGCATCACCGGCGACGCCCTGCTCCAGCATGCGGTCACGCTGACCAACAGGAGCAGCGACCCGGTTTCGGCAGCAATCACCACTGTCGCGGCACCGAAGGCTCCGCTGCCGGCCGGCGGCGAAGGCTTCGACATCACCCGCACCTACTACACGCTGGATGGCGAGGAGGCGAATGTCAGCGAAGCCGCACAGAACGAACGCTATGTCGTCGTTCTCAACGTCACCGAAAACGACGACTGGCCGGCACAACTGCTGATCACCGACCTGCTTCCCGCCGGTTTCGAGATCGACAATCCGAGCCTCGTCGACAGTGCGGCGCTCGCCAATTTCGACTGGATCGGCGAGACGGAAACGGCCCATCTCGAATTCCGCAACGACCGCTTCGTAGCGGCGATCAACCGGCCGGCCAACGAGAACGGCGAGATCACCCTCGCCTATGTCGTCCGCGCCGTAACGCCGGGCACATACGAGCATCCGGCGGCCTCGGTCGAGGACATGTACCGGCCGCAGTTCTCGGCCCGCACGGCCACCGGCCGCATGCAGGTCTCGGCGGCGGAGTAACGGGAAAAGGGTGATGGGAAAGCTGCGCGTCGCGGGTTGGAGCCTTGCAGGTGCTGCTGTTGCAGCAACCGTGGCGCTCTTTGCCCTCGACGCAGCCGATCGCGCCTTCCCGCCGCCATTGCCGGAGGCCGCCACGGTCTCGGCAGAAGTGCTGGATGCCGATGGGCAATTGCTGCGCGCCTTCGCGACGAAGGACGGGCTGTGGCGCCTGAAGACGACGGCTGCCGATGTAGATCCGCAATTCATGAAAATGCTGGTCGCCTATGAGGATCGGCGGTTCTACGAGCATTCCGGCATCGACCTCATGGCGTTCGGCCGCGCCGGCTGGCAATTGCTGACCAATGGCCGCATCGTTTCGGGCGGCTCGACGCTCAGCATGCAGGTCGCCCGCCTGATCGAACCGCGCCGCGAACGGTCGCTGACCGCCAAGCTCATCCAGATTGCCCGCGCCCTGCAGATCGAACGGCGGCTGGAAAAATCGGAGATCCTCGACCTCTACCTCACCCACGCGCCCTATGGCGGCAATCTCGAAGGCGTGCGGGCGGCAAGCCTTGCCTATTTCGGCAAGGAGCCGAAACGCCTTTCGACAGCGGAAGCCGCCCTGCTGGTCGCGCTGCCGCAGCTGCCGGAGCGACGCCGCCCCGACCGCTACAGGGAAAACGCCGAGGCAGCCCGCAAGCGTGTCCTGCAACGCATGGACACCGCCGGCGTGCTGGAACCCGGTGAGATTGCCCGCGCCGAAATCGCTCCCCTTCCTGAAAAACGTCTGCAACTGCCAGCACTCGCCGCCCATCTGGCGGAAGCCGCAAGACGCAAGGCGCCGGCTGAAACGACATATCGAACGACCCTTCGCCGGGATGTACAGCAGCGGCTGGAAACCGTTGCGCGGACAACCTCGCAGCGTCTCGATCCAAAGGTGTCGCTCGCCATGCTGATGGCTGATGCGGAGACCGGGGAAATCGTCGCCGAGATCGGCGCCGCCGATTATTTCGATGCCTCCCGCTCCGGCTGGATCGACATGACCCGCGTCAGCCGCTCGCCCGGTTCGACACTGAAGCCATTCATCTACGGGCTGGCCTTCGAGGAAGGGCTGGTCGCGCAGGAGACCATCGTCGAGGATCGCCCTGCGGATTTCTTCGGTTATCGGCCAAAGAATTTCGACATGAGCTATCAGGGTGATGTCAGCATCCGCCAGGCCCTGCAACTCTCCCTGAACGTACCAGCGGTGCGGCTACTCGATGCGCTCGGCCCTTCGAAGCTGATGGTAAGGCTGCGTCGCGCCGAGGTGCGTCCGCGCCTGCCGACTGCCGAAGCGCCGGGACTTGCTATTGCTCTCGGAGGAGCCGGCCTGACACTCAAGGAACTCGTCCAGCTCTATGCCGGCCTCGCCAATCGCACGACGCCGGTTCGGCTGGGTGACGGCATCAATGACCAGCCCGGTGAGATCGAAAACACCGCTGCCCTGTTCGAACCCGTCGCCGCGTGGAATGTCGCGGACATCCTCTCGGGCGTTCTGCCTCCTTCCGGCAGCCCCACCATCGGCATCGCCTACAAGACAGGCACCAGTTACGGCTACCGTGACGCCTGGTCTGTGGGCTTCGACGGTCGTTATGTCCTCGGCGTCTGGATCGGCCGTCCCGATAATGCGGCGGTTCCCGGTATTTCCGGTTACGCGACGGCGGCTCCCCTGCTGTTCGAAGGTTTTTCGAAATCGGGGCTTTCAGGCACACCGCTTCCCTCCGCCCCACGCGGCGCAAACCGCATCGCCCAGTCGGAACTGCCGATCAGCCAGCGCCGGTTCTCGCTCGATCCGAGCGGCCTCCTGTCTGCCTCGACACGCGAAAAGCCACCGCAGATCGTCTATCCGCCGGAAGGCGCGCAGATCGAACTCGGGGTGGGACCTGACGGCGCGCCACTGCCCCTTGCCCTCAAACTGCAGTCCGGGCGCGCACCCTTCCGCTGGCTTGCCAATGGCAAACCGCTGTCGGAACCGACGCGCCGGCGCACGACGGAATGGACACCCGAAGGCATCGGCTATTCGACGCTGACCGTCATCGACGCCGCTGGCCGCGCGGCAACCGTGGGCTTTTTCGTTCGCTCCTGAAAACAGTGCTGATATTGCCGGGACCGCGGACGTCTTGCCCCTTGGCCGCGACAAGCGTAAGCCATGACGGACAGGAAGAGGGATCGAGGCCATGACGGAACTGAAAACGAGACAGACTGGCGCAACGGCAACGCTCGGCCATCGCGGCTTCCCTCATGTCGTATCGGCCACCGGAGGCGAACTGGATATCGTGACCGGCCCCAGCCAGCCGGGCTTCAATCCCGTCGACCTGCTTTATGCATCGCTTGCCGCCTGTCTCGCCATGAGCGCCCGCATCGCCGCGACCCAGATGCATGTCATGGACAAGGTCACCAACATCACCGCCGAAGTGAAGGGCGAAAAGGCCCATGAAGGCCCCTCACGGGTAACGCGCTTCGATGTCCGCATCACCATTACAGGCGATGTTGATGCCGAAACTCGCCTCAAGATCATCCACGCCGCCGAGGAAATCTGCACTGTCAGCAACACGCTGGCGGGCAGCCCGGAATTCTCGATAGAAGCCGGTGACTGACTGTTTCCGACAAAAATCAGCCCACCACTGGAAATCTTGTACGCACAACCTTACCTGAGCAGCGGGCTGGCAGATTCAAGGCTTGACGTATGGTCACGCTGAGATAAAACCGGCTTGTCGCGCAACGCCTCGTGCCTTGCGTTGCGGACCAAACTTCTGGTGCCGGGCCCCTCTGGCGAGAGTTTACGGCGCTCTCGTGATGTCGGTACCGCCAGCAAGATGAGCCGGCGGATTCAAAAACATGATTATTCAGATCATGCCTCTCCCGCGTGCATGCGACGCCGTGCACGCCGATTTCGCGTATCTTTTCACAACTGACCTTTCGGAGGCACGCCAATGAGCAAGCCTTCGACCGGACAATCGTCCCTCTCCTATTTCACATGGGCTTTCATCGTCACCGGCGTAGGCCTTCTGCTCGGTGCATGGCTCGGATGGCAGACCACCGGCACGCTTGGCGGCATGGCGACCGTCTTCTTCATTTGCACGGTGCTTGCCGTTCTGGAAATCTCGCTTTCCTTCGATAACGCCATCGTCAACGCCAACAAGCTCAAGGACATGACACCCGTCTGGCAGCATCGCTTCCTGACCTGGGGTATCGTCATCGCGGTATTCGGGATGCGTATCGTCTTTCCGCTGCTGATCGTGGTCATCGCCGCCGGCATTGGCCCGATCGAGGCGCTCTTCCTTGCGGCGCGCGAACCGGCTGAATACGCGCGCATCATGAACGATGCGCACCTGCCCATTGCCGCCTTCGGCGGTACTTTCCTGATGATGGTGGGCCTCACCTACTTCTTCGACCACGAAAAAGAAGTCCACTGGATCGTCTTCCTTGAGAAGCACATGGCGCGCTCAGCTTCGATCAAGGGTATCGAGATCGCCTTCGTGCTGCTCCTCATTCTCCTGTTCTCCAACCTGCTGGAAGGCGAGGAAGCCAATACCTTCGTACATTCCGCGATCTACGGCCTTCTGACCTTCCTTGCGGTGGAAGTTCTGGGCGGCCTGCTCGACCAGTCGCAGAAGACCATGTCGGCGGCGGCCAAAGGCGGCCTCGGCGCCTTCATCTATCTTGAAGTGCTCGATGCCAGCTTCTCCTTCGACGGCGTCATCGGCGCCTTCGCGCTCAGCCAGAACCTGTTCGTCATCGCCATCGGCCTCGGCATCGGCGCCATGTACGTTCGTTCGATGACCATCATGCTGGTCGACAAGGGAACGCTCGCGGAATACCGCTATCTGGAACACGGAGCCTTCTACGCCATCCTGATCCTCTCGGTGATCATGTACTGCCAGACGCTGGTGCACATCCCCGAGGTCATCACCGGCCTTGGCGGCGCCGCCCTGATCGGCATCTCGCTCTGGTCCTCCATCCGCTACAACCGCAAGGAACGGGCAGAGGAACTCCAGCGTGACCGCGAAGCGATCGCCGAAAATATCTGACCTCGGAAACCGACGGCAGAAACGGAAGAGCCAGCCTTCACGCCGGCTCTTTTCATATCGATAGATGAAATACTTAGCCCCGGCTTGAAACAATGTGGGCGTTTTTGTGCCGAACCTTGCCCCGTCGATCCGCGTTCCTACATCAGTCCGGCCGGCCCGGACCAAGGGTGACGGAAGAATCGCTTCCAACAGACAAGAGGATCCGAGTGAAGAGCGAAACCGAAGAGCAACGCGCCGGCATTACCTCCGCCAAGCTCGAGGCCCTGGCCGAAACCGCCACCCGCGCAGGCACGCTTTCGCTCGGGGAATTGCTGGACGCCATGGGCAGGACCAGCATCGCGTTTGCAATCCTCATCCTCTCCCTGCCGGCACTGACCCCGATCCCCGGCCCGTTTGGCATGTTCTTCGGCACCTGCCTTGCCATCGTTTCCCTGCAGATCATCGCCGGTTACAGGCGCATCTGGCTGCCGCACGCGCTCGCTGACCGGAGGCTCTCGGCATCCGTCGTGACGCTCGTTGTCCGCCATACCGCGCCCCTCGTCCGCCGGGTCGAGGCCCTGCTGCAGCGCGGCCGGTTGCGGGCGCTCACCGGCCACAGGGCACAGACGCTGCTCGGCGTTCCGGTCTTTCTTCTCGCCGTGGCCATCGCCTTGCCCATTCCCTTCGGCAATTTCCTGCCGGTCGGCGCACTCGTGGTGATAGCCATGGGCCTCATGGAAAAGGACGGCCTTGCCACACTGTTAGGCATCGTGCTTGCCGCGATCGCGCTCGGCACGTCCGGCGGGCTGATCTGGGGCGCAGCCTCGGTGCTGGGTTGGGCAATCGCATCCTGACGCGCTTCTCCGTCATGAACATTCGAATTCGTTGAGCCCAGTCCTTACAAACCAAAAGCCGCTCCTTATGCAGAAGCGGCTCTGAGATGTCCCGGGAGACAATTGGGAAAGACGTTACTGCACGCTGGCAAGCGCTGCGTCGATGCGCTCCTGGGCCTTCTTCGGCAGCTTGACGGTCTTGAAGGCATCAAGGTTAGCGCTCGGATCGTTGACGACGACCACGCCGACCATACCCATGCCCACATGCGGTGCGCACTTGACACCGTAGACGCCGGGCACGTCGAAGGTCACCTTGATCGTCTCGCTCATCTTGCCCTTGAACTCGGCGGCACCATTCGGGATCATGCCCTTGATGCTCTCGGCATTATGGCCCTTGTCGGTCGGAATGAAGGTCACAGTATCGCCTGCTGCGATCTTTATGCCTGCCGGTTCGAAGACCATCGCACCGTCCTTGCCCTTGTTCAACATATGAACTTCGTAATCTGCGGCAGCGGCAGTGCCGGCAAAAGCGGCGAGGATCGCGGCGGCGGCAACGAGACGCTTCATCATCATGGTCATTGTCTTGCTCCTTGAAAGAGGCCCCTCGGGCCTGTTGAACAAGGAGATACGCCCGTGAGCCCGCACCTTCTTTGTCATTGCACAAATAGCAAAGCGCAATTTGTGCGAAGCGGCGAAGCCGGCGTGTTCAATACTGATGGAAATTAATCTCGAGCGCCGTCCGCCAGTTCGGCAAGGCCTTCAAGATCGATCACCAGCAACTTCTGGCGCCCGCCCTCGACGAAGCCGCGCGACTCCCAGGCGCTGAGAATGCGCGAGACGGTGTGCAGCGTGGTACCGGTCATTTCGGCAATGTCCTGCCGGGAAATCGGGAAGTCGATGCGGATGCCGCCTGCTTCCTTTCGCCCGGCCTTGCGCGCCAGACGCAGCACCGCATGGGCGACGCGACGCTCCACTTCCTGGGTCGACATCTCCCGAATGCGGGTATGAGCCTCCTCCAACCGCTGGCCGATGGTCTGCATGGCGCTGACAGCGAGGCGGGGATTATGCTCGACGAAATTCGGCCAGAGATCGGTCGGCCAGCACAGCGTCACGCTCTCGGCCGCGGCAATCGCGGTACCGGGATAATCCGTCCGCTGCAGCGCCTTGGCAAAACCGAAGAGATCTCCGGGATGGACGACACGCACGATGATCTGCTGCCCGTCCTCCGTCACCTGAGTGACCTTGAGACGTCCATGGAGGAGAAGGAAGAAACTGATTGCCGGCTGTCCCTGTTCGAACACGGCTTCGCCCTGCGGCACACGACGCGAAGTCGCGTATGAGAGCAGCCTGTCCAGCTCTTCGTCGCTCATGCGATCGAACAACGGGAGCGTCTTCACGACGGTCCGGTCAATCTTCACTCCCGCAACCCTTTCCTCCGGCATCGAACGTTACGAACAGGGTGCGCGCGTGCGCACGCCCTGTATCCGCAAATGCAACATCATCGATTCCTTTAGACTAGAGCCTTGCCTGGCGGAAGGTAAAAAAGAGGCGCGCAATCCAGCGTTCGTCCCGCACAAGACGGAAGCCGACATTATCGGGGGGTGTACCCACAGAGCATCCGCCACCCTTCGGCTCACGCACGAAGGCGCTGAGCGGCGCACGATGCTTGCCGGTGGCGATATAGATGCCGCAGCTTTCGACGCTGTCGATGACCTCGCCCGAGGCCCCGAGGTTGACGCGGCGGTTGCAAGTGGTCGTCCATTCCCAGACATTACCGGCGAAATCAGCAAGTCCATATTCGTTCTCGCCGAAATATCCGAAGGGTTGCGGAGCGGGCTCCCGCGATGCCTTGCGGGCGGCTTCACGCTGATAGTCGGCCAGCCATCTGAGCGCAGGGTTCTTGCTGTCGGGATCGACGCCAAGCGCATCGTCTGGAAATTTCGAGCCTGCAGCGAAAGCAAGCTGCTCGTCGCTCGGCAACGACCACACTGCATCGCTGTGCTGGCTGAGCCAGACCGCATAGCCGGTCGCATCGTCATAGCTGACGCCGGTCGCGGGCATGTCGGAAGAAGAGGGCATCTTCGATTCCCGCGCCGGACATGCTCCGTCCGCGACACAACGGTCATATTCGGCGGTAGAAATCTGGTATCTGGTGATCGTTAAAGCCTGGGCGGCTTCCCGTTCCAGCATCGGGGCATCGACGGCAAATCCTGCTTTGAAGAACTCGCCCGCCTGCCGGTAACTGAAGGCCCGCGGCTCGATGAGAACGGTCTCCGGCGATGCCACCGAAACCACGCCGGGCTGAGGCACGATACCGGTGCGCAGGGCAAGCGCCCCCGCAAGGCCAAGCAGCAGCACCCCCGGCAGCATCAGCGACAGGGCGGAAACGGAACGATTTGCATGAACGGAAAGCATGACGACCTCCCCAAGGCCGCGATGGACGTGGCGGATCCGCGCCCGCTTGTGGCAGACGCGGATCCTTTGTCATTCAGCTTGCGCTCGGCGCCAGCACCGAGGTCATCAGGTCGTCGTTCCATTCACCGGTGACAGTGAAGTGGGCGGCGGCGCCAAGCTCGAAAGCCTCGATCAGGTTGTGGTTAACGTAAGCATATATGCCCGGCTGATGGAAGGTGTAGTAGGCAGCGCCTGCGGCACCTCCGGGGATGAACCAGGTTTCCTGGTCGGTGTCAGGCGCGTTGTGGAATTTGCCGTTAGCCCAGACATAATCGCCGTGCCCGCCGATCAGGTGCGGACGGGTATCGCGGTTGGCCTGCGAATGGACAATCAGGACCCGGTCGCCGACCTCTGCCTTCATGGCGTTCTGGCCCGTGAGCGCGCCAACCGCACCGTTGAAGACGATGTGGCTCGGAGTGAGCGACCGCATGACCTCCAGCGTATCGGCATAGGCATCGCCGGCGCTCTCGTATTTCTTGAAGTTGCCGTTCTCGTCCTTGGGAACGTAGAAGTCCTGTTCGCCGACATAGTAGATCTTGTCATAGGTCAGGTCGTTGCCCTTGGCATCCTTCAGGCCGTCACGCGGCAGCACCATGATCGCGCCGTTCATGCCCGAGGTAACGTGCCACGGAACCATTCCGGGAGGTGCGCAGTGGTAGACGAAGACGCCGGCCTTGGTGGCCTTGAAGCGGAGCACCGTCTGCTCTCCGGGATTGACCAACGTCAGCGCGCCGCCGCCCAGTGCACCGGTTGCAGCATGGAAGTCGATGTTGTGCTGCAGCGTATTGGTGTCCGGGTTGATCAAAGTCAGCTCGACATAATCTCCCTCATGCACCACCATCAAAGGGCCGGGAACCGAACCGTTGAAGGTCATGGCGTGCACTTCCGTGCCCGCATCGTCCAGGATCATCTTCTGTTCCTTGATCGTCAAAGTGAATTCGACGACCTTCGGACCGCCTTCGGCCTTCTGCGTGTGGGCGTGGACGAACGGAGGTTTGACCAGTTCGACCTTTTCCCGGGGAAGCTTGGCGATGTCGGCAGCGGTTGCTGCCGCATTGGTCTTGATGCCACCTCCTTCGGCGCGGGCCTCGGAAGTATTGATGATCGGCGCCAGGGCGCCGGCAAAGGCCACGCCGGCCAGGATTGTGCGGCGGGTTACCTGAAACTGCTCAGTCATCGGAATGTCTCCTTGTGGTAGAGCGGAGCGGATATCGTCCGTTGACAAGAGTTCTACTCCCGATCGTAAAAGGTAATTTGTGCCAGAACAAACTTCTTCGACGGGGGTTTTCACTGCGTCATTTTGGCAGGTCATGAAATGACAAAGATCAGAAGAAGAACCGCGCAGCCATTTGCTTGCGAATGCACAAAGAGCGGCAAAAAGTTTCTTTCTAAAACGATTGCGGTTTATCAAGCAGTCGGAGACGCTCCATGAACACCAGCCAACAGACGAGCCGCCCGGCGGGCGGAATTCCACGCGGACTGTCCAAAACAGGACCGGTCCTGTTTTCCTATGGCTTTCGCCCCTTCTTTCTCGGCGCGGCAATCGTCGCCATGACGGCCATGATCCTCTGGATCGCGGCGCTGGCCGGAACTGTCGAAGTCGGCGGCTCTTACGGCGCTCATCACTGGCATGCCCATGAAATGCTGTTCGGCTTTTCCTCTGCCGTGGTCGCTGGATTTCTTCTGACCGCAGTTCCCAACTGGACCGGCCGACTGCCGGTTTCGGGACTGCCGCTCGCCGGCTTGTTCGCGCTCTGGGTGGCAGGCCGCCTGCTGATGCTCTGGCCAGACCTGATCGGCATTGTGCCCTCGGTCGCCATCGAGAGCCTTTTCCTTCCGGTCCTGCTCTTCATTTGCTCCCGGGAAATCATCACCGGACGCAAGTGGAAGGATCTGAAGGTGCTCGGCGTTCTGGCAGTACTATCCCTCGCCAATATCGGTTTCCATCTGGACACGCTGGCCGGAGAGCACGGCGGTATGGTCGAGAGACTGGCGGTTTCAGCCTATCTCGTCCTCATCATGATCATCGGCGGTCGCATCATTCCGAGCTTCAGCCGCAACTGGCTGAACCAGAAGGGTGAGACGCGTTTTCCGGCATCTTACGGACGCTTCGACACAGCGGTCATTATAATCGGCGCGCTGGCGCTGGCCTGCTGGAGCCTTCGCCCAAATGAGCCGGCAACGCTTGCACTTGCCGCGATCGCCGGCATCGCCCATGCAGCAAGGCTGAGGCGTTGGCGCGGTCTGGCGGTGTGGCCGGAAAAGCTGCTCTTCATCCTGCATGTCGCCTACGCTTTCCTGCCGCTGGGATTTGCGGCAATCGCGCTCGGTGACCGCATCGGCCTCGGCGATACCGCGATCATGCATGTCATGACAGTCGGGGCGATGACGGCGATGATGCTGGCGGTGATGACCCGCGCCACTCGCGGCCACACCGGCAGGCAACTGGCGTCCTCATGGCTTACCAACGCTTCCTATGCCGCAATCCTCATGGCCGCGATCCTCAGACCGCTTGCCGACATTCTGCCTGACCAGGCCATGACGCTTTACAGCCTTGCCGGTCTGGCATGGCTAACCGCCTTCGGCCTCTTCCTCGCAGAATACGGTCCGATGCTCGCCCGCGTTCGCCGCCGCTGACAGCAGCAGGACAAACGAAAACGCCCGGTTCGAGGACCGGACGTTTTCGTGTTCATGAACCTGTAATGCCTCTGCTCAATGCCGGCTGACGACCTTCAGCGCGGAGGCACGGATCCTGTCCGGCGTCCAGCGCGGCTCGTAAACCAGCTCGACAGCCACCCGGCTTACCCCGTCGACCCCAACCACGCTCGCCTCGACCGCGTCCCTCAGGAAACCCGCAGCCGGGCAACCGCGTGAGGTCGTTGTCATGGCAATCGCGACGACACCGTCGGCGTATACCGTGACTTCATAAATCAGCCCGAGATCGACGATGTTTCCGCCAATTTCGGGATCAAGGATACCACTCAGCGCGTCATAGATACGCGCCACGAGGGCACTCACAGCATCGTCGCTCACGTCAGTTACTCCCGGGCTTCACCGACACGTATCAGCATCCGATAGGCAGAGCCACCTTCATCGAAATTGCCGACCCATTGATGCCCGCGCTTCTCCAGTTCCGGCATGAGAAAAACCGGCTCCCGTGAAAGAAGGGCAAAAAGAACCTCGCCGGGATCCATGAGTTCGATCCTCGCCAGAATGCGCGTCATCGGTTCCGGCGGATCAAGATCGGTGAGGTCGAGATGAAACACCGGCTCGGCCCATGCAGCGGCGTCGTTTCCGCTGGCCGATGCGGAAATGTCAGCGGGACCGCCGGCCTCAGGCGTGAAGAGCACCTGCCAGTCACCTCCGCCGATCTGCGAGACTTCATGGCCGAAGCCGCGCTTGCCCATCACGCGAAACAGCGGCTCAGGCTTGAACGTCGCCAGCAGTCGCAGCCCTTCACCCGGCGCGAGCGATTGCACAGCCTCCATGATGGCCTGAAACGGCTCACCTCCATTGCGCAGTATGGGGCGCACATCGAGTTCCTTGTATGGTCGTGTCATCATTACCTCCTGAGGTCGGGGGATGGCAGAAAGAGATAGGGGCGGATGGTGCCTTTCGGCAAGCGCAAGTCGGCATCGACATCTGCAAGACGTCTTGCGCGCAAGAATTCAAGGACCAGCGCAAGAGTTGCTCCGAACTGCAGAACAACGCCCACGCGAAAAAGGAAGGGGTGACCAATCACGAGGGCAAGCGTGGCGGTCGTCACGCCCGCATGAAAGGCCAGAAACCACAGTCGGGCACGCTGCTCGCGCACGATATCCTGAACCCGCGGCGTAGGAACGCGTCCCAGCACCGGGCCATAGCATTCAAGCCAGGTGAGAAACGGCACGATCTTGTAGAGCTGGGCGAGACCGAGACCGGTCAGCCAGCCGAAGCCGGCAAGATAGACGATGGCCGGCACCTGCTCTTCAAGCCGGTCAAGGAGAAAGGCTGTGGCAAGCCAGACGAATGCGATGAAAAGCCAGAGGAAAGCCGCAAGGCTCCCAATGCTGTTCAACTCCATCTCCCGGCGCCGTCGAGCCTTCAGGACCGCCGAGAGATCGAGACCGTAAAGAAGGAGGCCGATGCCCGTAACGATCCCGAGCAACAGGGCGGCAAACACGCCGCTGACATCGAACACTGTCAACAGCACCAACAAGACGAGAAGCACAAGGACGGAAGCGCCGCCTAGCAGAACCGTATTGGGCCGGCGGCCGGAAGGCTCGCTCGCAAGCAGGAACATCGGCAACAGCTTGTAGCTCACGCCGAGCGCCGAGAGCGTCAGCCAGCCGCCAAGCCCGAAAATCACGTGCAAAGGCAAGATATCGCTCACGAGCGCCAGAAGTTCCCCCGGCAGCAATCCCGACAGTCCGAACGCCATGAAGACGCCGAGACACAGCGTGCCGATCAGGCCGACGATACCGAGCGCCACGAAACGCCCCGCCAGCGGCAGGGGCCGGGCATCGAGAAATGTGCGCGCCACCATGACGGCAACGCCGAGATAACCTACCGCCAACAGCACGGCTCCACAGGCCAGAAGATGCTCCGACACCGCCATGCCCGAGGCAATAAGGGCGAAGCCGGACACCAGCCCGACTTCGCCGGCAAGGATCGCAACGAGGGCCGGAAGCGCCAGCCTCCCAGCCCGCAGCGGCTTTGCCGCGAGCACCGGCACGAACTGCAGCAGGGCTCCCGACATCAGGAGACCAAGCCATCCGGCGGTAATCAGATGAACGACGGCCAGCACATCGCCGCCGGAAATGCCGGCAACCGGATTGCCATAACCCACGGCCAGCAAGCCCTCTCCCGCAAGCAGGAGAAGACAGGCGGCGGCGAAATAGCTCATGGTCCAGCGGGAAAGGCTTGCTCCCGGCATATCGATCACCTCACTCAGCGAGAAACTACGCGTCTCAATGATCCGCGCCGCAGCAGCAGTCGCAGCCGCTGTTCTGCAGCCTCTCGATTTCGACGCGCCAGACGTCCGGACCCTGCTCGAGATATTCCCAGCCGAACATGCCGGAGAAATGCATCTCGAGCTGATAGTGCAGCGGTCGCGGATCGTGATCGCTCGTGATCAGCATGGCCCCACCGGGAAGCAGTGCATTGAGCATGCCGAAGATGCGGGGATGCCTCTCGGCCGGCGGCACGGTGCGAACATCGATCAAGGGCTTTTCTTGCGTGGTCTGGTTCATGGGTCGTTCTTGTCCTTCATCGGCCCGAAGTCGTCTTTGTGAGGCCCGGGCTCCGGCCTGCGAGCGAAACCTAGCCCCAAGGGAGCAATGAGAACTTGTCGCTGCGCAAATAATATCGAGAACATCATCCAGCTTTCGCTCCGTTGCTTGGGATTTGGCAAAGAGCAAAAGCGGACCGCGATCTAGGCTCCTGGCAGTTTCGAACGGAGTGCCGCCCCATGTCCCTTGATATCGTCGAAAAATACGGCGAAGCCCGCCTGCCCCGCTACACCAGCTATCCAACCGCGCCGCGTTTTTCCCCCTCCATCGGCGCCGGCACCTATAGCGACTGGCTCACCCAGATCCCGGCGGGCGAGCCAGTATCGCTCTATCTTCACATCCCGTTCTGCCGGTCGATGTGCTGGTATTGCGGCTGTCATACCTCCATCACCCTCAAGGACGAGCCGATCCTCGACTATCTCGACGTGCTCAAGCGCGAGATTTCCATTGTCGCGAAAACGGCCGGTAAGCCGCTGAAGGTCCGCAACATCCATTTCGGCGGCGGCACGCCCACGATCATGAAACCCGAGGAATTCCTGGACCTATCCGCCTTCATGCAAAAAAGGCTCGACGTGATGCCCGGCGTCGACATCGCCGTCGAGATCGATCCGCGCACCTTGACCGGCGACATGATCGGAGCGCTCGCCAAAGCCGGCGTCACCCGCGCAAGCCTTGGCGTCCAGAGCTTCGACCCGGTCGTGCAGAAGGCTATCAACCGCATACAGACCGCGGAACAGACGGCTTGGGCTACGGATCGGCTTCGCGGATCCGGTATCGACAGCATCAATTTCGACCTGATCTACGGCCTGCCCCACCAGACCGTCGCCTCCTGCATCGAAACCACCCGAACGGCGATTGCCATGCGACCCGATCGTTTCGCGGTCTTTGGGTACGCCCATATTCCCTCATTCAAGAAACATCAGCGACTGATCGACGAAGAGGCCCTTCCCGGTACCGCCGAGCGTCACGCCCAGGCGGAAGCCATCGCCGAAACGCTTGTTGCGGCCGGCTATCGGCGCATCGGTCTCGATCATTTCGCACGTCCCGAGGACGAACTCAGTCTCACCGCCGAAAACGGGCGTCTGCATCGCAATTTCCAGGGCTACACCACCGACGCCTGCCGTACGCTCATTGGCTTCGGCGCATCTGCCATCGGCAGGACTGCTGAAGGTTACATGCAGAACGAAGTCGCCATCGGCCAGTATGCGCAGCGGATTGCCTCGGGACAGCTTGCCACCTCTAAGGGTTACCGGCTGACGAGGGAGGATCGGCTTCGCGCCGACGTAATCGAACGCCTGATGTGCGATTTCGAGGTTGATCTCGACAGTCTCACCCGCTGCCACGGCTTCGACACCATCTTGTTGACCGAGGGCAATACGATGCTCGATAGATTGGCCAATGACGGCGTCATCGAAATCAGGAATGGCGTCATCAGCGTAAGCAGCAACTATCGTTTCGTGATCCGCGTGGTCGCCGCAAGCTTCGACGCCTATCTCGGCGAAGCCGGCCGCACCCATTCCAGAGCCGCCTGAAACCCGTGCACGTCAAAGACCCCTGAATGAGAAAAGGCCCGGCAACACCCCGATGCCGGGCCTTTTCCGCGCCTCGCGGACCGCCTAACCCGCAAGGCTGCGATAGATCGCCGGCAGGGCTGCCGGCAATTTCGCGATGTTGGAGACGATCGCATAACCATGCTGGCCGAAGATCGCCGGCACATAGGATTTGGCATCGCGGTCGACCGTCACGCCGAAAACCCGGATGCCCTTGCGTCGGGCTTCCATCACCGCACGGCGGCTGTCCTCCAGCGCAAAACGGCCCTCGTAGTGATCGACGTCATTCGGCTTGCCATCCGTCAGCACCAGCAAAAGCTGCCGCCGGTTCGGCTGCTTCGCGAGACCGGCAGATGCATGACGGATCGCCGCGCCGATCCGGGTGTAATAACCGGGCTTCAGCGCACCGATGCGCCGCTCGATTGCCGGTCCCATCTTCTCGCCGAAGTCCTTCACGGTTTCGACGCGAACCCATGACCTGCGTCGGGAGGTGAAAGTCAGGATCGAATGATTGTCGCCACAGGCGGCAAGTCCATTGGCCAGCACCAGCAGAGCCTCCTTCTCCACATCGAGCACGCGACGGTCGTCGAACCATGCATCCGTGGAAAGGGAAACGTCGACAAGCAGCGTCACGGCGAGATCATGGGCTTGCGGCCGGCTCATCAGATGGATGCGGTCGCTGCCCTCGCCACCGGCTGCAAGATCGCTGCGGCTGCGCACGACGGCATCGAGGTCGAGATCGACGCCATCGAGCTGGGCACGAAGCATCTCGTGTTTCGGGCGCAGCACTTCGAACTGCCGCCGCACCCGGCGCATCAGACCCTTCATCGCCGCATCCGTCTCCAGAGAAGCACCCTCCTCCGGCGCGGGTGTTGCAAGCACCCGGCAATAATCCCTGAGATAGACGCCCTGCCTGTAGTCCCATTCCGGATAGGAAAGCTCGGCCGTCAATGGCGTGCGGTCCAGCGCCTCGGGCGGCAGATCGAGATCGAAGCGGAAACGGGCGGATGGCCGTCCCTTCCGTTCGCCGAGCGTCATGTCGTCGAGCTCTTCCGCCGCCGCTGCATCGTGATCGTCGCTGTCGTCGCCGGGGCGGTCGACGTTGACCATTTCCGCCATCGCCAGGATCTTCTCGAACCGGTTGAGAATGAACGGGCTGCGATCCTTATCACGACCGTCAGTCTTCTCTCGCGTCGCTATGTGGCGGCCCGCTGCCATAGCCTGCCTGTCGCCGCCCGCAGCCGGCCGATCCTCCACCTCGCGGGGGGCACTTTCTTCACGCAGCAACGCATCCGGCCAGAGCGGCACCGGCAGCATCGGCAGGTATCCGGGCGGCGCCTTCGCCGGCAGGATCGCCGGCGGATGCAGCGCACCGAGGCCCGCACCCTTGCGTAGGAGATCGACGATGCGTTCCTCTACCATCTGCTCGACGCGCGGCAGCTTGCCCCGCTGGCGTTCGGCAAGGAGCGCGAGGCAAAGACGGGCATAGCGATCCGCCATGCCGGGAAAGGCTGCTATGACATCTTCCACTGTTACCCGCGCCTGCTCCAGCACCGCGAGATCCCGCCGCAGGGGATCGGCGTCCGGCACCGGTTCCAGCGGCATCACCGCCATCATCGCAGCCAGCCAGACATAGAGATCGCGGTTCAGATCGGCCTCCGGCATCAGATCGATCACCGGGGGAAGCATGAGCGTGGCGTGGTCGCGGCCGGGCTGTACCAGCTTTTCCTCACCGAGCCCCAGACGCTGGCGAAACTTCAGCCGATGACCGGAGGTTCGTCCGCGGGCCGGCGCCACCTGCACCGTGCGCTCGCCGCCGAACCCGCGAAAGCAGACCGCCAGCATCGGCTGGATCTCCTCCAGCGATATGGCAGCCTGCGGATAGCGCGGCCATGTCCGCGTATTGCCGGCAATGTTGTGCCAGGCACGCCCCACGGTTTCTTCAAGCTCGAGGAAGTCCAGCATCGCTCGTCTCCTAGCGGATAACCGCCTGCGAGAGCTCGATCAGCGCGGCCCGCACATCCGGCTCGTCCGTCAGCGGTTCGATCATGGTCGAGCGAACGGCATCGCGCGGCGAGAGGCCGGCATCAATCAGGCTGGCGCAATAAACGAGGAGACGGGTAGACACGCCCTCTTCGATGTCGTGGCCCTTGAGCACCCTCAACCGCCGCGCCAGTTCGACCAACGGCGCGACCTCAGTCGTGCCAAGTCCGCTTTCGGAGGACACGACCTCAATCTCGCGATCCTTCGGAAGAAAATCGAATTCGATGGCGACGAAACGCTGGCGGGTGGAGGGCTTCAGCGTCTTCAGGAGGTTCTGGTAGCCGGGATTGTAGGAAACGACGAGCATGAAGCCGGGCGGCGCTTCGAGCTGTTCGCCGGTGCGTTCGAGCGGCAGGATGCGACGGTCGTCGGTGAGAGGATGAAGCACGACGGCCACGTCCTTGCGGGCTTCCACCACCTCGTCCAGATAGCAGATCCCGCCCTCGCGCACCGCGCGTGTCAGCGGTCCGTCCACCCATATCGTGTCGCCGCCCTTGAGCAGGTAGCGGCCGGTGAGGTCGGCAGCGGCGAGATCGTCATGGCAGGAAACCGTCGAAAGCGGCAGGCCGAGCCGGGCTGCCATGTGGCTGACGAAACGGGTCTTGCCGCATCCGGTCGGCCCCTTGAGCAGCAGCGGCAGCTGGCGCGTCCAGGCGGTCTCGAAAAGCGCGCATTCGTTGCCGGCCGGAGAATAGGCCGGGATATCGGGCGAAGGCGGATTGGTGAGCATCAGGTTCATGGGGTGTTTTCCTTTCGGGCAACGACGTTCGATGTGATCGAGACAACAGGCGTGGGGTTCCCTTTCGGGTTTATTTTGGAGGCTATCCTTTCGCCCCCACGCCTGCCGTCTCGGGATTGCCTCCCTCCGTTTGGGGGAGACAATCCCTCTTCGTTATTCCGCAGGCTCCGCGACGCCGCCGAAGGCGGGCTTGCGCTCCTTGCCCGGCACCAGGATCGACCAGATGAACATCAGTGCCGAGACAAGCACGACGACGCCAGAGCCGAGGCGTATCCAGTAGAACAGGGCGAGCTGGTCCTGTACGGCCATGTAGCTTTCGCCGAGAACTCGCTGCAGATGCACCTGCAGCACGCCCGCGAAGGTGAGCGCGAAGGTCATGACCGACATCGCCGTGCACATGGCCCAGAAGCTTGCGATGGAAAGCCACTGGTTATAGGGCCGCCGTCCGCGGATCTCGGGAACCGCATAGGCCATGACGGCGAGATTCAGCATCACATAGGCGCCGAAGAAGGCGAGGTGACCATGGGCCGCCGTGACCTGCGTGCCGTGGGTGTAGTAGTTGACCGACGACAGGGTGTGCAGGAAGCCCCAGACGCCAGCGCCGAAGAAAGCCATGACCGAGCAGCCGATGGACCAGAGCAACGCCGCCCGGTTCGGATGCTTGCGGCCGGCCTTCCAGGTCATCACGAAGGTGAAGATGACCATGGTGAAGAACGGAGCGACTTCGAGCGTCGAGAACAGTGAACCGATCCACTGCCAGTAACCCGGTGCGCCGATCCAGTAGTAATGATGTCCCGTACCGAGAATGCCTGAGAACAGCGCCAGACCGACGATGACATAGAGCCACTTCTCGACCACTTCGCGGTCGATACCGTTGAGCTTGATCATCAGGAAGGCGAGCACCGATGCCATGATCAGTTCCCACACGCCCTCGACCCACAGATGGACGACGTACCACCAGTACATCTTGTCGAGCGCAAGGTTCGCCGGATTATAGAAGGCGAAGAGGAAGAAGATCGCCACACCCCAGAGACCGAAGATCAGGATGTTGGTGACGACCGTCTTGCGACCTTTAAGCACCGTCAGCGTGATGTTGAACAGGAACATAAGGCAGACGATGACGATGCCGACCTTGATCGCGAAGGGCTGTTCGAGGAATTCGCGCCCCTCGTGGATATGGAAGAGGTAGCCGACCACGGCGATCGCCGCCGCGACCAGGAAGAGCCAGAACTGCGCGATGGCGATCTTGAGGCTGTAAAGCTCCGTCTCGGCCTCTTCCGGCAGGAGATAATAGGTGGCGCCCATGAAGCCCATCAGCAACCAGACGATCAACGCATTGGTATGGATCATTCGGACGATGTTGAAGGGCAGCAGCTCGGAAAGCGTATTGGGCAGGACATAGATCGTGCCGGCGAGTACGCCGAACAGGACCTGGGCGAGGAACAGGCCGAGCGCGCCGTAGAAATACAGCATCGCGACCTTCTGTGTCTGGTACTTCATGAGTAGGTTCTCCTTGGATCGACGTTGCTCAGCCGGCGTCGTTCGGCGGCCAGTTCTGCGTCTTGATCCGGCTCGTCCATTCGAGGAAATCGGAAAGATCGTTGAGTTCCTGTTCCGTCAGGTTGAACTGCGGCATCTGCCGCCGTCCCTCAATGCCGGAGGGCTGGGCCGCCATCCATGATTTCAGCGTCTCGCGCGCGCCTTCGGGATCGCTGTCACCGCCCCAGCGCTTCCAGACATTGCCGAGTTCCGGCGCGAAATAGGCGCCTTCACCAAGCAGGGTGTGACAATTGATGCAGGAGTTCTTCTCCCAGACATGCTTGCCCCGGGCGACGCTGTCGGTCAGCGTCGTCTCGTCCGTGGACGTGGTGCGCATGTAGTAGTGACTGTGGGCCGTAAGCCCCACGAAGATTGTGAAGAAGAAGATGGACCCGCCGTAAAAGACATTGCGGGCCCCCGTCTTGGTCAGGCGCTCTGCCATCCCCTGGTCCTTTCTTTCGCCCGCGGTCAGAATCCGCCGGCCTGTTGAAATCCCCTCCCGCAACCCGCGCGATGATCAGGACGCGCAGGCTGCGGGACGCTCCCTTTCTAACGGCAGGGAGAAAGCCTTCTTTGCGCTTCTGCAAACAAGCGAGCGATCCGCTCAGGCACCGACGAAGAAGGCGAGCGCAGCCGACCGCGCGAACGCCGCGAGGAGGAAAAGAACCGGCCATGAAAGGAGCGCCAGGCGCATGCCGCCCCCCTGGGTGCGGAGCCCCATGAAATCCAGAATGACGAGACGCGTCTTGGCCACGGCGATCAGCAGGACGGCAGCGACCGGTACCAGAAGACCGCCGCTCAGAGCGGCGAGCGCGGCCCCGCCGGAAGCAAACACCATCAGAGTCGAGAAAGTACCGAACAGTTTTCCTTTGGAAGCATCGGTCATCGCATCAGGCCAGATAGAGAATGGGGAACATGACGATCCATACGAGATCGATCACATGCCAGAGCGTGGTGATCATCAGTACGTTCTGCCGTGCCGGCCGCCACGCGACGATAAGGAGGATGACCGATCCGAAGACGACATGCAGCAGATGGAAGCCCGTGATGAGGAAATAGATCTCGAAAAAGCCACTGAGCGCCTCTTCCCCTGCATGCCCGACCTCACCGGCATATTCGGCCAGCTTGACCGCCATGAAGGCGAAGCCAAGGAACGCTGCGATAACCAGCGAACGCCTGACTTCCACCGGGGGCGCGGTCCTGCGAGCGGCGAGCGCCGCCTGCCATCCGCTCGAGAGAAGAATGAGCGTATTGAGCGCCGCAAGGCCGGGATTGAGATAGTGCCGCGCCAGCGCGAAACGCTCCGGTTCCAGCAGGGACATCACGAGGAAACCGGCAAGAAGGATGCCGAAAGCAATGAGTTCGCTCCACACGAGTATCCAGAGGAGAAGTGTATCACCTTCCTCTTCGGCAACAGTCGAGACGGTCATGTTCTGTAATCTAGCACTTGCGTTCATGGCCTCTTCTAGCCGGCGACATCGCCGGTCTCTTTGAGCAAACACAAAGAAGCGTGCGGTTGGCGGGCATAGGCTGCAGCATCGAAGGAGATTTTGCTCATGACGGACGCACAGATCGGACTTGCCGTGGTGACACCTGTTATCGTCGGCTTTGCTATCACCCTGCACAGGATGGGCGTGCTTCAGCGCGGCGGCACCATCTCGGCGGTGCTCGCCTCCGTCGCCATCGCCGCCATCCTGTTCGTCGGACAATGAGGAGGCGGAGATGACGTCCCGATCACCACTCAATGCACAGGATCTTGCCGCCCTCGGCAGGAACCACGATGCTTTGCTTACCCTTTGTCTCAAGCTCGAAGAGATTGCGGACTCGCTGCCTTTCGACATCAACGAGGACCTTTGCCGCGAGGTGGTGCAGTCGGCCACGCCGCTGCTCCGGCAGACGCAGCAACTGGAAGAACGGGTTCTTTTCCCCGATTTCGACCGAAGCGCCGGATCGTGTTTCGCCGCGATGATGATCGAGCGACTGAAGGGCGAGCACCGCTGCGACGGACTAGCGGCCGAAGAGATTTCCCTGACGCTGAAGGCGATGATCGAAGGTCGTTGCCGCCTGTCTTTCGAAACGGTAGGCTACATGCTTCGCGGCTTCTTCGAGTGCGTCCGCCGGCACGTCGCTGCCGAGAAGCTGATGATCGAGGCATTGTGCGTCGCCGAGGCGGAGGGGCGGGAGATCCTGATGTGAGCCAGCTTCTCATGGCGCTTGCCGCCTTTATGGCGCTGCATTCGATCCCGGCACTACCACCGGTTCGCGCCGGCGCGATAGCGCTCCTCGGACGCAGAACCTATCTCGGCCTCTACTCTCTCGTGTCGGTTGTCGTGCTCGCCTGGCTTTTCCATGCCGCGCTGAATACCGATTACATCGAACTCTGGACACCGGCCGGCTGGCAGGCAATGCTGACGCTTGTGTTTGCCCCGCTCGGCCTCCTTCTGGTGACAGCCGGCTTGCTCTCGACCAATCCCTTTTCGATCAGCTTTCGCCATGGCGATGAGCCCGGCGCAATCGTCGAGATCACGCGCCATCCTGTGCAATGGGGCTTCACGCTCTGGTCGCTTGGCCACCTCGTGGTCAATGGCGATCTCCGCTCGCTCGTCCTGTTCGGCGGCCTCGGCCTGTTCTCCGTGGCGGGGCTTTTCATGCTCGACCGGCGCGCCCGCCGGCGGATCGGCCCCGGCTGGCCGGCGCTTGCTGCGCGCTACCCGATGATGCCCCTTGCCGGCCTGTTGAAGGGTGAAGCCCGCCTTCGGGTAGATGCCCCGCTTGCCCTGTCTCTTGCGATCACGGCCGCCATCACGATCTGGCTGCTGACGGGCGGTCACGCCGCACTTTTCGGTGCAGACCCAATAATGGCGCTCTCGTATTAACTGCCCTGCTCTCCCCGCCATTCGACAGCAAGTGGCTCTTCCGTCAGTTTGAGAAGATCTATGGCGCGGGCAGCGATGTGATCGACGATATCGTCCAGCGTTTGCGGCCGGCGATAGAAGGCCGGCACCGGCGGCATCACGATTGCCCCCGTTTCCGTCACGGCGGTCATGTTGCGCAGATGGCCGAGATGCAGCGGCGTTTCCCTTGCTAGAAGGACAAGCGGACGCCGTTCCTTCAAATGCACATCGGCTGCCCGGACCAGCAGATTGTCGGAAAGCCCCGTTGCGATCCCCGCAAGGCTCTTCATCGAGCAGGGCGCAACGATCATGCCCGCGGTGCGGAATGATCCGCTGGCTATGGCGGCACCGATGTCATCGATTTTGTAATAGCGGTCCGCGAGCCCGACCAGCCGGCCGATGGCATCCGCGCCGAGTTCCTGGGTAAAGGCGCTGAACGCCGAACGCGTCACGACGAGATGCAGCTCGACACCGGCAAGCGCGGCAATCCGCTCGCCGATCCTCAGCGCAATCCCCGCCCCCGAAGCGCCGGACACTCCAAGCACCACCCGTTTGCTGGTGCCCGTCATGCCGGATCTCCAAGGCCGAGTTCGTGCCAGATGGCATCCACCTTCGCCCCGACCTCCGGCGTCATCTTCAGGACACGGCCCCATTCGCGATCGGTCTCCGGCCCGATCTTGATCGTCGCGTCGAGGCCGAGTTTCGCTCCAAGGCCTTGCTTCGGCGAGGCGAAATCGAGATAGTCGATCGGTGTGTCGTTGATCAGCACGGTATCCCTGCCCGCATCGAAACGGGTGGAAAGCGCCCAGACCACATCGTCCCAGTTTCGTACGTCGACATCCGGATCGACGGCGATGATGAGCTTCGTATAGCTGAACTGCGGCAGCATGGACCAAAGCCCCATCATCACCCGCCTCGCCTGCCCCGGATACCGCTTGTCGATCGACACCACGATGGCCCGATATGAACAGGCTTCCGGCGGCAGCCAGAGATCGGCGATTTCGGGAAACTGCTTCTTCACCAGCGGAATAAACAGCTCGGTCATCGCCTCGCCGAGCTTGGAAGGCTCGTCCGGCGGCCGGCCGGTATAGGTCGAGAGGTAGAAGGGGTTCTTCCGCATGGTGATCGCCGAAAGCGTCATCACCGGGAACCGCTCGACGGAATTGTAATAGCCCGTATGATCCCCGTAAGGCCCTTCCTCCGCCGTCTCAGAGACCGAAACGGTTCCCTCCAGCACAATCTCGGCATTGGCCGGAACGAGGAGCGGCTGGCTGACGGCCTTCGCCACCCGGCTTCGTCTTTTCTTCAGGACGCCGGCAAAGCCAAGCTCGCTCATACCTTCCGGAAGCGGCATCACCGCCGAAAGGATGGTGGCGGGATCACTGCCGATTACCACGGCAACAGGCATGTCCCGCCCAAGCTTCTGCCACTGGCGATGATGTTTCGCGCCGCCCCGATGGGCGAGCCAGCGCATGATGAGGCGGTCCCTGCCCAGCACCTGCATGCGGTAGATCCCGACATTCACGTCATTGGGATCATCGGGCGAACAGGTAATCACCAACGGCCAGCTGACGAGCGGTGCGGGCTCTCCGGGCCAGCACCACTGGATGGGCAACCGCCCGAGATCGAGATCATCGCCTTGCCAGACGACATCCTGGCATGCCGCGCGCGAGACACGGCGAACCCCGAGCGAAAGCGCCGAATGCACCAGCGGCAACTTGCCAAGCGCTTCCCGAAACGAGGCCGGCGGCCTTGGCTCCCGCAATTCCCCAAGAAGAGTGGCAAGGTCACCGATCCGGCCGCTGGCCAGACCGAACCCCCATTCGATGCGCTCACGCGTGCCGAAGAGATTGGCGAGCAGCGGCACGGGCACCACCTCGCCCGAAGCATTCACAGGCTTCTCGAAAAGCAGCGCAGGTCCCTCGGCCGCCAGCACGCGACGATGGATTTCCGTGATCTCATGCACCAGCGAGACAGGACGGGAAATCCGCGTGAGCCTCCCGGCTCGCTCGAGCGCGGCGGCGAAATGCTGGAGGCTGTCATAGCGGCGGGGCGGAGAAGGAGGGCTTGTCATCCCGAATGTGTGGCCCGGCAAAATCTCCCCGTCTTTGCGATAGCTCAAACCAGTTGCCCGTCACTGCGGCTAGCTTGCGATCCGATAGCTATCCCCGAGAGACCGAGGCCCATGAAATTTCCCGCAACGCTTGCAACGCCGCTCGACCTCATGCCGCTTCCGGTGATCGAACGAGCGACCGGGATGCTGTTCAGACGGATGCTGAAGGAACATCCGAAGCTATTCGAGCGACTGGGAGAGCACAAGGCGAAGCGCTTCGCCTTCCTGCCCGCCGACCTGCCTCTCACCTTCATCGTCGATCCGGCGGCACCCACCATAAAGGTGCAGCGCAAGTCATCGACCACTCACGCCGATGCATCAGTGGAAGGCCCGCTCTTCCTGCTGCTCGCCTTACTTGAAGGGCGCTGCGATGCCGATGCGCTGTTCTTTTCCCGCGATCTCGTGGTCACCGGCGACATGGAAGCGATGCTTGCCATGCGCAACGCGCTCGACGACTGCAACATAGACCTGCCGAGCGATCTATCCGCACTGGCCGGGCCTTTCGGACCGATCTTCAACCGTGTCGCCAGCGAAATCCGCCGCCGGGCGCTCACCGGGGAAAACAACGCATGGAACTGATCTGCCCCGCCGGCACGCCCGCCGCCTTCCGCGAAGCCGTGGATGCCGGCGCCGATGCCGTCTATTGCGGCTTTCGCGACGAAACCAATGCACGCAACTTCCCGGGCCTCAATTTCAGTCGCGAAGAACTGCGCGAGGCAATCGCCTACGCCCGGAAACGCGGCACCCAGATCTTTGTCGCCCTCAACACCTTCATGCGCGCCGGCGACGAGGAGATCTGGTACCGCGCCGCCGCCGATGCGGTCGCACTCGACGCCGATGCGCTGATCCTCGCCGATTTCGGCCTCATGGCCCATGTCGCGGAACGTTACCCAGAACAGCGGTTGCATGTCTCGGTGCAGGCGTCGGCATCGAATGCCGATGCGATCAACTTCCTCATCGATGCCTTCAATGCCAAGCGCGTGGTCCTGCCCAGAACACTGACGATCAGCGACATCGCCCGGATCGCAAGACAGATCCGCTGCGAAATCGAGGTCTTCGTGTTCGGCGGCCTCTGCGTCATGGCGGAGGGACGCTGTTCGCTATCCTCCTATGCGACGGGCAAATCGCCGAACATGAACGGCGTCTGTTCTCCCGCCAGCCATGTCCACTATCGCAACGAAGGCGACGACCTCGTCTCCGAACTCGGCGAATACACCATCAACCGCTTCCCGCGCGGCGAGGCAGCCGGTTATCCCACCCTCTGCAAGGGCCGTTTCGATATCGCCGAAACCCATGCCTATGCCTTCGAGGACCCGGTATCACTCGATGTCATGGGCGAGATCGAAGCCCTGAAGGCGGCCGGCGTCAGCGCGCTCAAAATCGAAGGGCGGCAGCGCGGCAAGGCCTATGTCGCAGAAGTCGTCTCGACGCTGAAGAAGGCGCTGGCCGCCGACCCGGCAAGCCGAACCGCGCTGCTTTCCCGCCTCAGCACCTTGAGCGAGGGCCAGAAGACCACGTCGGGCGCATACGAAAAGCGCTGGAGATGAGCATGCCCCATATAACTCCCTCACTAACCATGGGTCCCGTCTACTATCTCTGGGACGGCCCGAAGTGGCGCGATTTTCATTTTCGCATCGCCGATGAGGCGCCAGTGGATCGCGTGGTGATCGGCGAAACCGTCTGTTCGAAACGCCAGCATTTCATTGAGCCTCACATTGCCGAGGTCATCGAACGTCTGGAAGACGCGGGCAAAACGGTCATCCTTTCAACGCTCGCGCTGGTAACGCTGGAACGCGAAAGCCGTCACGTTCGGGATAGCATCGCCAACAGCGAGCATCCGGTCGAAGCAAACGATCTTTCCGCGCTCGGCCTGCTCAATGGCAAGCCCCATTCGATCGGTCCGCTGGTCAACGTCTACAATGCCGCGACCGCGAGGCTTCTCGGCGGACGCGGCGCAACGAGCATCTGCCTGCCGCCGGAACTGCCCTTTTCCTCGGTGAAAGCGATCGCGGAACAAACGCCCGATGTCGCACTGGAAGTCTTTGCCTTCGGTCGCATGCCGCTTGCGATTTCGGCGCGCTGCGCCCATGCCCGCGCGAAGGGTCATATCAAGGATAACTGCCAGTTTATTTGTGGCGATGATCCCGACGGCCTGCCGGTGAAAACCCTCGACCGCCAATCCTTCCTGGTGCTCAACGGCGTTCAGACCGTTTCCCACACCTGTCAGGCGCTGCTCGGCGAGCTGGCCGACTTGACGGCTGTAGGGATTTTCGGCTTCCGCCTCTCGCCACAGGATTGCGACATGGTAGCCGTCGCAAGTCTTTACCGGTCGGTTATCGATGGCGACATGGAAACCGATGAAGCGATCGAAAGACTACGTGCGATCTATCCATCGGCCCCGCTCTCCAACGGCTTTCATCATGCCCGCGAAGGTGCGGCATGGGTTGCCCGCGCAAGGGATACGGCCCACAGCGCCGCAGGGGCCTGATCCGAAATTCCGCTTGCTTTCCGGCTGGAAGAATTTAATCAACGCGCAATGATTAAATTCAACTTGCGCGGCCCCAGAAAAAGGGGCTGCATTCCAATACCGTCAACCGGAGCAGGAAACGGATGCTACCTTTCCCTCGTCGGCGCGCGCCAGCGCATCCGTGGTCCAGACAGCAGATCCTAATCGGCTGGCGGTATTGGCCCGCGCTCGTGGCGCTGGCGATACCGCTTGCGCTCTCCGGCTGCGGCGATGAAAAGGGCGAGACGCCCCACGCGGAAACCTTCGTCCGTACCATCATTGCGGAAAAGACCCCCTATGCGCGCACCATCACGCTGACAGGTGAAATCAGCGCACGCACGATGAGCGATCTTTCCTTTCGGGTTTCCGGCCGCATCATCGAGCGTAATGCCGATGTCGGAAGTCAGGTGAAAGCCGGCGACGTGCTGGCGCGGCTCGATGCCGAGGAACAGCAGGCCGACCTTGCTTCCGCCGAAGCGACGGTGCGCTCCGCGGAATCGCTGGTCGATCAACGTCAGGCAACCCTCCGACGCCAGCAGGAACTGCTGACCAAGGGTTTCACTACCCGCAGCGACTTCGATGCGGCTGACGCTGCCTACAACAGCGCTGTCAATTCTGCCGAGGGTGCCCGCGCCGCTCTCGCCAACACCAGGGAAGCGCTCGGTTACACACTGCTGAAAGCCGAGGCCGATGGCATCATCGTCGAGCGCAAGGCCGAAATCGGGCAGTTGACGCAGGCCGCGCAGACGGTTTTCCGCCTTGCCCATAACGGCCAGCGGGACGCCATCTTCCGCTTCTACGAAACGCCCTTCATCAATGCCGGCGCGCGTGTCTCCGATGAGATGAGCATTGCGCTGGTCAACGATCCCAAGGTGACGGCCATCGGCAAAATCCGCGAGATCTCGCCGACCGTCGATCCAGCGACCGGCACCGTGCGGGTGAAGGTCGGCCTTGCAGACACGCCCGAAGCGATGACCCTCGGCTCTGCCGTTACCGGCACGGGTACGTTGCAGCAGGTTGAGATCATCGTGCTTCCGTGGACGGCACTGGCGACGGAGGCCGGGGAGCCCGCCGTTTGGGTGCTCGATCCGAAGACCAATACCGTCGAGCGGCGCAGGATCCATATCTTCCTTTATGAAAAGGGCCGGATACTCGTGTCCGACGGGCTGGAACCCGGCACGATTGTGGTCAGCGAGGGCACCAAGCTCCTGCGCAACGGGCAAACTGTCACCGTTCTTCCGGAGGTAACCCAATGAGAGGCTTCATCCGAAGAACGGCCAACCTGATGCTCGCAACGCTCGCGCTTTCAGCCTGCGACAGCAGCGAGGACGCCGACAAGACTACACAGCCGAGGCCGGTGCTGACGGCTGTTGCGGAACTGAGACCTGCGCGCAGCGAAGAATATGCGGGAACGGTCGAACCGCAGATCAAGACGGACATCGGTTTCCGCATCATCGGCCGCCTCATTTCCCGCGATGTCGATGTCGGCGACACGGTTGCTCGCGGCGAACGCCTCGCCGCAATCGATCCGACGGCGCTGGAGCTTGCCGTTCGCTCGGCTTCCGCCGAGGTCGGAAGCGCGCTTGCCCAGCTCACCAACGCCCAGGCCGCCGCGGAACGCCAGCGCGCGCTTCTGACGACACAGGCCTCCAGCCAGGCCACGGTCGAAAGCGCCGATCAGGCCGCGATTGCCGCTGAAGCCACGGTAAGCCGCGCTCAGGCGGCACTGGCAAAGGCCGAGGAACAGCTTTCCTATGCCCAGGTTGAAGCAACCTTCGATGCTGTCGTGACGGCCACTGCTGCCGAAGTCGGACAGATCGTCGAACCCGGCGATGCCGTGGTGACGATCGCACGACCCGATCTCAGGGACGCGGTCGTCGATATTCCCGTCGATAGCGGCCCCATCGCGATCGGAACGAAGTTTCGGATCGCATTGCAGATGGACCCGAGCGCCGTCGTTGCAGGCAGCGTACGCGAAGTCGCTCCCGAGGCGGATGCGATCACGCGCACGCTGCGCGTTCGCATCGCGCTCATCGACCCGCCGCCATCCTTCCGTCTCGGCACGACGGTTCGTGCCACGCTGGAGCGTGACGCCACCCCGGCGCTGACACTTCCGGCCTCCGCCCTGCTCGAACAGGACGGCAAGGCCTATGTCTGGCTGATCGACGAAAAGGACAGCATCGCGGTCAAGCAGGAGATCGGGGTTGCCCATCGTGAGGACGGGATCTTCACGGTCGCCACCGGCCTGCAACCGGGCGCCCGCGTGGCAATTGCCGGCGTACACACGCTCGAGGATCGTCAGAAAGTTATTCTTCCGGAAGGAAACAAGCCATGAAGTCCTTCAACCTTTCGGATTGGGCCCTCAGGCATCGATCGCTTGTCTGGTACCTGATGATCATTTTCATGTTGGCCGGCGCGCTTTCTTTCGTGGAAATCGGTCGCGAGGAAGACCCCTCCTTCACCATCAAGACCATGACGATCTCGGCCCAATGGCCGGGCGCTTCTGTGTCCGACACCACGAAGCAGGTGACGGAGCGCATCGAACGCAAGCTGGAGGAACTCGACAGCCTCGACTACACCAAGTCGATCACTCGCCCCGGCTCCACCCTGATCTTCGTCGAGCTGAAACCGACCACCAAGGCCCGCAATGTGCCGCAGATCTGGCAGAAGGTCCGAAACATGATGGCCGACATCAAAGGGGAATTCCCCTCCGGTGTGCTCGGCCCGCAGTTCAACGACGATTTCGGCGACGTCTTCGGCAACGTCTACGCCTTCACCGCCGACGGGCTGAGCGAGCGGCAACTGCGCGATTATGTCGAGGAAGCCAGAACCCGAATCCTCGCGGTCGACAATATCGGCAAGGTCGATCTCGTCGGTGCACGCGATGAAGTCATCTTCCTCGAATTCTCGACCCGGCAGCTGGCATCCCTCGGCCTCGACCAGACGGCCGTGCTCTCAACCCTACAGGCCCAGAATGCGACGGCGCCTTCCGGCGTCATCCAGTCAGGCCCCGAGCGCATCAGCGTTCGCGTCGGCGGCCAGTTTTCCAGCGAGGAAAGCCTGAGGGAGGTCAATCTCCGCGTCAACGACCGCTTCTTCCGCCTGAGCGACATCGCCACCATCCGGCGTGGCTATACCGATCCGCCCGACAATCTCTTCCGCTTCAACGGCCAGCCGGCCATCGGACTTGCGATCGGTATGAAGCAGGGTGCCAACCTTCTCGAATTCGGCAAGGCGCTGAAGGCGGAAATGCGCGACATCGAGTCGAAGCTTCCTGTCGGTGTCGGCGTGCATCTTGTCTCCGACCAGCCGCAGGTGGTGGAGGAAGCCGTTTCCGGCTTTACGCAAGCGCTGTTCGAAGCGGTCGTGATCGTTTTGGTGGTCAGCTTCGTCTCCCTCGGCCTGCGCGCCGGCTTCGTGGTGGCGCTCTCGATCCCGCTGACGCTGGCGATTACCTTCCTCGTCATGTCGCTGCTCGAAATCTCGCTGCAGCGCATTTCACTCGGCGCGCTCATTATCGCCCTTGGCCTCCTAGTGGATGACGCGATGATCGCCGTAGAGATGATGGTGGCGCGCCTCGAACTTGGCGATCCCATGAAGAAGGCGGCAACCTATGTCTACACATCGACCGCCTTTCCGATGCTGACCGGCACCCTCGTCACCGTCGCTGGCTTCATCCCGATCGGCCTGAACAGCAGTGCGGCCGGCGAATTCACCTTCACCCTCTTCGTGGTGCTTGCCGTCTCGCTTCTCACCTCATGGATCGTGGCCGTTCTCTTCACGCCGTTGCTCGGCGCGACCATCCTGTCGGAAAAGCTGAAGAAGCACGAACACAAGAAGAGCCGTGCCGGCCGCATGTTCGAAAACTTCCTGCATCTGACAATGCGCTGGCGCTACGCGACGATCGCCACCACCATCGCCATCTTCGGCCTGTCGATCTATGGCATGCAGTTCGTCCAGCAGCAGTTCTTTCCGTCCTCCGACCGTGTGGAACTCATTGTCGACTGGTCTCTGCCGCAGAACGTCTCGATTGCCGAAACGAACGCCGAGATCGAGCGTTTCGAGAAGGAACAGCTTGCCGGCAATCCTGACGTGATACGTTATTCGAGTTATGTCGGCCAGGGATCGGTCCGCTTCGTTCTGGCCTTCGACGTGCAGCCGCCGGACCCGGCCTTCGGCCAGACGATCATCATCACCAAGGATCTGGAGGCCCGCGACCGGCTCAAGCGCCAGTTTCAGGACTATCTGAAGAAGACCTTCCCGGCGACAGACGCTTATGTGAAGCTGCTAGACATCGGTCCACCCGTCGGCCGGCCCGTCCAGTATCGCATCTCCAGCGAGGACATCGAGACCCTGAAGCTCAAGGCACAGGAACTGGCCGGCATCATGGCCCGCAACCCGCATGTCGGTGATGTGGTCTACGACTGGATGGAACCGGCCCGCGTGCTGCGCGTCGATGTGCTTCAGGACAAGGCCCGCCTGCTCGGCGTCTCGTCCAAGGACATTGCGACAGTCCTCAACAGCGTCGTCGGCGGCACCACCGTCACCCAGATCAATGACGACGTCTATCTCGTGAACGTGGTGGCTCGCGCCAATCCGCAGGAGCGCAGTTCTATCGATACGCTGGAGGACCTGCAGCTCACCGGCTCCAATGGAAACTCGGTGCCCCTCGCCGCAGTCGCCAACTTCCGCTACGAGACCGAACAGCCGGTCATCTGGCGGCGCGACCGCATACCGACGATCTCGGTAAAGGCCGGCGTTCTCGACGCGACCCAGCCGGCGACCGTGGTCGAACAATTGACGGGCGACGTCGATGAATTCCGCAACACACTACCGCCGGGCTTCACGCTCGAAGTCGGTGGCACCGTGGAATCCAGCGCGGAAAGCCAGCAGCCGATTGCTGCCGTCGTGCCCTACATGCTGCTGACCATGGCGACCATCCTAATGGTCCAGCTGCAGAGCTTTTCGCGGCTCTTCCTGGTGTTCTCCGTCGCGCCACTCGCACTGATCGGCGTCGTCGCCGCCCTCCTGCCCAGCGGCGCGCCGATGGGTTTCGTGGCAATACTCGGTGTACTCGCGCTGATCGGCATCCTGATCCGCAACTCGGTCATCCTGGTGGTGCAGATCGAGGAATTGCGAGCTGAGGGCAAGGCGCCATGGGAGGCGGTGGTCGAAGCGACCCAGCATCGAACGCGGCCGATCCTGTTGACCGCCGCCGCCGCAAGCCTTGGCCTGATCCCCATCGCCCGCGAAGTGTTCTGGGGACCGATGGCCTATGCGATGATGGGCGGCATCATCGTCGGCACGTTGCTGACGCTGGTGTTCCTGCCGGCGCTCTACGTGGCCTGGTTCCGGCTGAAACCCGATACGCCAGCAACGCCGGTCGTTGCTGAGGCCGAGTAACAGTATGAAGGAACCGCGTCGCCGTGGCCGCCCGCCGCTGGGACAGGAGCCAAAGGCCGGCGCCATCCTTGAGAAGGCGACTTTCGCCTTCGCCGAATTCGGCTATGAAGGCACAAGTCTGCGCCTGATCGCGGAAAGAGCCGATGTGGACGTCGCCTATGTCGGTCGCCTCTACGGCTCCAAGCTGGGCTTGTGGAAAGCGACGATCGACGGCGTCGCCGAAGAACTCGTCGATCGCCTGCGAAATCTTCCGGAACCGGATGCCGAAGATGCCTTGCCCCGCGCCATCGCGGTGCTTTGCGATCTTCTCTGCGATCGTCCGGAACTCGCCATGTTCATGCTTAAGGAATTCGCCGACCGGGACGAGCGCTTCGAATATGCCTTCGAAAAAATCGGCTCTATGATGCGGGGCCTGTTCGTCGCCCGCATCCGGATCGCACAGGCACACGGCAAGGCTCCAGCCGGCGATCCGGACTTTCTGTTCTATGCCTTCGCCAGCGCCATGGCGATGACTGCCGCCACCCGCCCCTACCTTGCGCGCTTCACAGCGACGGCCCGGAAGGACGACAGCTACCGCGCCGAACTGCACCGGACACTTTCCAGCATCCTCCTCAGATGAACGACCTTTTCTTTCCCGGCGCAGTCCTTACAATGATTTGCCACGACCGCTGGGTGGACAAGATTTTCATAACTTCCGACGGTCGGCTTTCAGGCCGAATATGACGGTATCGCAATCCCACCTGGAAAAGATCAATGACCCATTCCGCCGTTTCCCGCCGTTTCCTGCTGAAGGGCGCCGGCTGGCTGCTCGCTTCCACCGCCCTGCCATCGTTTTCCTTTGCGCAAAGCGCTGCAGGCGGCGGGCGTTTGATCGTTGCAGCGGACTCCGAGCCGAAGAACCTCAACCCGGCAATCGTGGCATCGAACGGCGTCTTCTTCATCTCCAGTAAAGTCGTCGAACCTCTGGCCGAAGCCTCCTTCGAAGGTGAAGACGGCCTTTCGCCACGGCTCGCGCTCTCCTGGGAAGGTGCGGAAGATGGCTGCAGCATCACCTTCAAATTGCGTGAAGGCGTGAGATGGCATGATGGCAAGCCCTTCACTTCCGCCGACGTCGCCTTCTCTGCCCTGAACCTCTGGAAACCGCTGCAGAACCTCGGGCGCACCGTCTTCGCCAATCTCGATACCGTCGAGACCCCCGATGAGCTGACCGCCATCTTCCGCTTCTCGAAGCCCACACCGTTGCAGCTGATCCGCAACGCCCTGCCCGTCGTCAGCAGCGTCGTGCCGAAGCATCTCTACGAGGGAACCGATATCGCCGCGAACCCGGCGAACACCAGCCCCGTCGGCACCGGCCCCTTCCGATTTGCCGAGCACAAGCCGGGCGAATATTACCGGCTGGAACGCAATCCCGACTACTGGGATAAGGACGAACCGAAGCTCGACGAGGTGATCTATCGCGTGCTACCGGACCGCGCAGCAGCCGCCTCGGCTCTGGAAGCGGAAGAAATCCAGCTCGCCGCCTTCTCCGCCGTGCCGCTGGCAGACCTCGACCGCATCTCCAAGGTTCCCGGCATCAAGGTCATCACCAAGGGCTATGAAGCTCTTACCTATCAGCTCGTGGTGGAGATCAACCACCGCCGCAAGGAGCTTGCCGACCTCAAGGTGCGGCAGGCGATCGCCCATGCCATCGACCGCAAGTTCGTCGTAGACACCATCTTCCTCGGCTATGCCACGGCTTCCACCGGACCTGTTCCGAAGAACGCGCCGGAATTCTACGATCCGGATGTCCAGACCTATGATTTCGACGTCGCCAAGGCCAATGCCCTGCTGGACGAGGCGGGATACCCGCGTGGCGAAAACGGTACGCGTTTCTCGCTGAAGCTTCGGCCCGCCCCCTATTTCAACGAGACCCGGCAGTTCGGCGACTATCTCCGTCAGGCGCTTGCAGCCGTCGGCATCGACGCCGAACTCGTCAACGCCGACTCGGCCGCCCATCAGAAAGCCGTCTACACCGATCACGACTTCGATCTGGCGGTGGCGCCGCCGGTTTTCCGTGGAGACCCGGCGATCTCGACGACCATCCTCGTTCAATCCGGTATTCCGGCTGGCGTGCCCTTCTCCAATCAGGGCGGCTACGCCAGCGCCGAACTCGACGGCATCATCGCCAAAGCCGCGGAAACGGTGGATGCCGATGCCCGCACCGCGCTTTACCGGACGTTCCAGGAACGTGTCGCCTCCGACCTGCCGCTGATCAACGTTGCGGAATGGGGCTTCATCACAGTGGCGCGCGACACGGTTCTCAACGTCGCAAGCAATCCACGATGGGCGGTTTCCAACTGGGCCGATACCACGCTTCAATCCTGATGGTGCAGCGTGCTAGCTTGGCCCCTACCTATTGACCAACCAAGGCCAGCCTCGGCGTGAAGCGCGCAATCCGATTGATCAGAAGACGTGCGATTAGCAGCATTCCGGTGCTGTTGATTATCGTGTTCTTGACCTTTCTCCTGCTGGAGTCCGCTTCCGGCGATGCGGTTGACGCCTATCTCGTCTCGATCGGCGGCGGCGATCCCTCTCTCGTCCAATCCTTGAGGCAGAGCTACGGCCTCGACCAGTCGATGATGGCAAGGCTCTGGCTCTACCTGTCCTCGCTTGCCCGGCTCGACCTCGGCTGGTCGGTCGCCTTCGATCGGCCCGTGCTCGGCCTGCTCATCGAAAGGCTCCCTAACACCCTGCTGATGATGGGCAGCGCAACGGCATTTGCCTTCGGCCTCGGCACAACGCTCGGCATTCTCGCCGGCGCTCGACCCGGCAGCCTGCGCGACAGGCTGCTTTCCACCACATCGCTGATCCTCTATGCCATACCGGGCTTCTGGCTCGGCCTGATGCTCAGCATCCTGTTTTCCGTCCAGCTTCGCTGGCTGCCGGTATCCGGCATCGAGACCATTGCCTCGGGCCGTACCGGTCTCGCGCGCGCGGCCGACATTGCGGCACACCTCGCTCTCCCCGTCGCAACCCTCGCGCTGATCTATCTTGCTCTCTTCCTTCGCGTGATGCGCGCCGGCATGGCCGAGGTCTGGACGCTCGATTTCATTCTCTTCGCCCGCGCTCGTGGTCTATCACGGACACGGATCGTGCTGCGCCACGTTGCAAGAAATGCGCTGTTGCCACTCGTCACCATGCTGGGCCTGCGGTCCGCCGCCATGCTCGGCGGCAGTGTCGTGATCGAGAGCATATTCGCCATACCGGGTTTCGGAAGGCTGGCGCAGGAAGCCGTCAGCGGTCGCGACGCCCCCCTTCTGATGGGCATCATCCTCACCTCCGCCATTCTCGTGATCCTCATCAACCTCGTGATCGACATGCTCTATTCCTGGCTCGACCCGCGGGTCGGTGCTTCGGAGGCCGCATCTTGAGGCTCGCGAAAAAGTTGCTGGCCACGCCCGAAGGTGCGATCGGCCTTGCCCTGCTGCTCCTGCTTGCCATGATCGCCCTGCTGGCGCCGGTTCTCTCGCCCGGCGATCCGCTACGCATCGCCGGCCGGGCCCTTATCGCCCCCTTCACCGACCCCGCCCTTCCGCTTGGCACCGACCGGCTGGGCCGCGACGTGCTCGCAGGACTGCTGCATGGTGCGCGCACCTCGCTTGCCGTCGGACTGGCGGCCGCCGTCGCAGCCCTTGCGCTGGGACTGAGCGTCGGCATGACGGCGGGCTTTGCCGGCGGCCTCGTCGATGAAGCGCTGATGCGCGTCGTCGATGCCTTCCAGATCGTCCCCGGCTTCCTGCTGGCCCTCGCCTTCGTCAGCGTCATGGGCGGATCGATGCCAGTGGTGGTGCTTGCCATCGCACTCGGCGCATGGTCGGACCCGGCACGCCTGACACGCGCGCAGGTTCTGTCCGTGCGCGAGCAGGATTACGTCGCCTCCGCCCGCGTCATCGGCATGCACCCCGCCGAAATCGCATGTAAGGAAATACTGCCGAATATCCTGCCGCCGCTGCTTGCCCTTTCCGCCGTCATCGTCGCCGCGGCGATCCTGACGGAAGCAGCCCTTTCATTCCTCGGGTTGGGCGACCCGAACATGGTGACATGGGGATCGATGATTGCTGAGGGACGCAACGTGCTGCGTTCATCGCCCTGGCTTTCGGTCATTCCGGGGCTCGCTCTCGTCGTCACGGTGATCGCGGTTTATCTCGTCGGCGAAGGTCTCGACCGGACGCTGAAAGACCAGAAGGATAGCACGCGATGAATAGCATTCTTTGCGCTATCCGACAGCTTTCAGTCACTTACGGGAAGGACACCACACAGCCCGCCGCGCTTCGCGGCGTAAACCTCGACGTAATCGCAGGCGAACGTCTCGCCATCATCGGCGAAAGCGGTTCGGGAAAAAGCACGCTGGCCAGAGCCATTGCCGGATTGTTGCCGGAAGGATCGAGGGTAGAAGGCGGGATCGGCTGGCCCTCCGGAGGAGACCAACCGAAACCTGGTAGGGACATCGGCTTTATCTTTCAGGATCCAACAGCAAGCCTCGACCCCGTTCTCACCATCGGCGAGCAGATTGCCGAAGGCGCCTGCCGGCATCTCGGCATCGGCTGGAAGGAAGCGTTCACGCATGCGCTGGAGCTGCTGCACCGCGTCCGCATTCCCCATCCGGAAAAGGCGTTGAAGGCCTATCCGCACCAGTTTTCCGGCGGCCAGCGCCAGCGCATCGCAATTGCCGCGGCCATCTCCGCCCGCCCCTCCTTCCTGATCGCCGACGAGCCGACGAGCGCGCTCGACATGGTGGTGCAGGCCGAAATCGTATCGCTGCTCGACGAACTCGTCCGCGAAACCGGCATGACGCTGCTGTTCATCACCCATGATCTGGCGCTAGCTTCGGGCTTCGCCGATCGCGTCGCCATCTTCGAGGGTGGTCATTTGGTCGAGCAAGGGCCAACCGGCACTGTGCTCGCGGCCCCGCAGACCACCTATGCCAGAAGCCTGATCGCCAATCATCTCGATCTGTCCTCGCCGCCGCTCATAGGGAAGGCGTCTCCCCTATGACACTGCTGACCGTGGATAACCTGACCAAAAGTTACGTGGGCCATGGCCGTCATGTCACGGCCCTCGACGGCGTGTCGTTCACACTCGCCGAGGGACAGACGCTCGGCCTCGCTGGCGCTTCGGGCAGCGGGAAATCGACGCTCGCCCGCGTACTGCTACGGCTGCTTGCCACCGACGCCGGACAGGTGCACTTCGCCGGTGAGGATTGGCTGACGCTTTCCGGCTCCCGGCTCAGGCAGCGGCGTCGCGGAATGCAGATGGTCTTTCAGGATGTACTCGGCGCTTTCAACCCGCGCGCGACGGTCGGCTCCGTGCTCGACGATCCTCTGCGCATCCACGACATCGTCGCCCGGGCCGAACGGCCACGCGAGATCGCGGGCCTGCTCGACCGCGTCGGACTGCCGACATCTTATGCCGGGCGTTCGATCCGCGAGCTATCGGGCGGTCAGCGCCAACGCGTGGCAATCGCCCGCGCCATCGCCACGCGACCGTCGCTGATCGTTCTGGATGAAGCCGTTTCCGCACTGGATGCCTCGGTGAGACGCCGCATCCTCGAGCTTCTGGTCGAACTGCAGCAGGAACGCGGGATCGCCTATCTCTTCGTTTCCCATGACCTCGCCGTTCTCCAGGTCGTCTCGCACCGGATCGCGATCATGCATGAGGGCCGAATCGTGGAGACGGGAGCCACCAATGCTGTGATCGGCAATCCGCAATCGTCGGCGGCGAAGGCGCTCATCGCCGCCGTGCCTCGGCTAGTCACCGGAACGCCAACTGAACCGGACCCCAGCCATCCGTGAGGGAGGGCAAGCCTTTTCAAAGCGTCAGCAGGAAGCGGACACTGACTGCCAGCAGAAACAGGCCGAAGGCGATCTCCAGCTTGCGGCGGGAAAGCGCATGAGCAAGCGTCGCGCCGAATGAAGCGCACATCACGCTGGTCGGAATAAAAAGCGCGGCACCGATCAGCGAGACGAACCCGATCGAAAGGGGGAACTGCAGCGCCATGACATCGGGATAATCAGTAGCGCGACCCCAGCCGGCATACATGTAGCCGAGCGCACCCGGCACCGACACCAGCATGCCAACGCCGGCGGACGTGGCAACCGCCTGATGGATCGGCCGGCGGTAGAAGGTCAGGACCATGGTGGAAAGCTGTCCACCGCCAATACCCATCAGGGACGACAGCACGCCGATCACCACGCCATAGATCCTCATCGGCAGGCTGCCCGGCAGGTCGTCGCCAAGACGCCAGCTGTCCCGGCCGAACAACAGGCGTATCGCCGAAAAGCCGGCCACCACCACGAAGACGACCTTGAAGATTTCTGGTGAGGCATAGCGGGCAATGACGCTGCCGCCGAGTACGCCGGCGACGATCGGCACCGCCCATATGCGCAGCACCGAGAGATCGACCGCTCCCTTTCGCTTGTGGGTCATGAAGGAACGGAAGGAGGTCGGAATGATCACCGCAAGCGAGGTGCCGATACAGAGCTGCATGCGCACAGCCTCCGGCACCTCCAGAATGCGGAAAAGTTCGTAGAGGATCGGCACGATGACCGTGCCGCCGCCGACGCCGAACAGGCCGGCAAGCACTCCGGTAAGCGCCCCGGCCGCAAGCAGGGCGAGGATCAGAAGAAGAAGGTCGCCATAGGGCATGCCGAATATCATGGAACGCGTCTCGTCCGTCGTGCGTGAAGTCTGGTTACTACCGGATCAAACATGCGGTGACCGATCTGTCTCCGCAAAAGCCTGCCGTAAACGGACCGGACCATAGCGCCCGGAGAGAGTATGACAAGGTAACTTCCGGCGTGAACGGTTCGGTCGGTCCAGATTGGGCGAGGTTCGAGACAATGGGCAAGAAACGATTGAGCAGCGATCAGGAGCACCTTCGTTGACGCGATCGGAATTCCACAGACCATGCTTCAAAAATCACGGATGGCGCTTTTGATTGAAGGCAGTAAAATCGTCGGTCGCCGATATCCTCTTTTCTGTTCGGGAAAGCCTTGCTGATCGCATCATGACCAGTTCCGAGCCCATCAAGCCGCGCCAGCCCCTCAAGGTCGGCTTCATCCTAAGCAAGAGCTTCACGCTCAGCGCCTTTGCGCTGTTCGTCGATACGTTGCGGCTCGCCAGCGATGACGAGGATCGCTCGACGCGCAAGAATTGCGACTGGCAGATCCTCAGCGCCCACGGCCATTTCATCCGCTCGAGCTGCGGCGTGCAGATCGCACCGGGAACCGGGCTGCCGGCCCCGAAGGAATTCGACTATCTGGCCGTTGTCGGCGGCCTGTTGAATGTCGAGGACCCGATCGATGGGGAGATGGAGCGTTATCTGAAGCGCGCGATCACCGAAAAGGTAAAGGTCATAGGGGTCTGCACCGGAAGCTTCATTCTGGCACAGGCGGGGCTGATGAAGAACCGCACGGCATGCGTGAGCTGGCTGCACCATCACGATTATCTCGACCGGTTCCCCGACCACCGGCTCGTCAGCAACCAGCTTTACGTCGAGGATCGCGACATCATCACCTGCGCTGGTGGAAGCGCCGTGGCCGACCTCGCGGCCAGTCTGGTCCGCCGGCACATCGGGAATTCGGCAGAAAAGAATGCCCTTCAGATCCTGCAGATCGAGCGTCGGCGCGAAGGCCGCGAGATTCAGCCGCGCAACCCGCTTTCGACCGAGCACAAGGACTCCAAGATGCGGCTTGCGCTGATCTTCATGGAGAACAATCTCGACAAGCCGGTTTCGATGGACGATGTGGCGAAATCGATGAACCTTTCGCGCCGGCAGATGGAGCGGCTCTTCCATCGCCGGCTCAAGATGTCGCCCGGCGCGGTCTATGCGCGGCTGCGGATGCGGCGTGCCCGAAGCCTTGTGCTACAGACGTCGAAGCCATTGATCGACATTGCCATTGAAGTGGGCTTCGCCAACTCAAGCCATTTCGGCCGGCGTTTTCGCCAGACCTTCGGCTGCACGCCGAATGTGCTGAGATCCCGGCAGAAGGACAATGGCTTCGTGCATCTCGACGACGACCTCTTCGCCGGCATCGAGCAGACGCAGTAACACATCCGTATCCTGGAAGAGGAATGCTTCCGGCAGTCGCCCGCCGGAAGCCATTGATCAGCTGCGCATGGCGCCGGGGCCGGCAATCGCGCCGGGCGGGCACTTGCCCATGATGATCATCCCGAGCACTTCGTCCTTGGTCACATCCTCGGTGCGGGCATGCCCCACAACCTGGCCGTTCTTCATCACGAACACCCTGTCCGCCAGATCGAAGACGTCGTGGATATCGTGGCTGATGAGGAAGATCCCGATGCCTTCCGACTTCAGCTGCCGGATGAGATCGCCGACTTGCGCCGTTTCCTGAGGCCCAAGGGCTGCGGTCGGCTCATCCATGATCAGGATGCGGGCGTCGAACAGGATCGCCCGGGCAATCGCCACAGACTGCCGCTGACCACCGGACAAAGCCTTCACCGGTTCCTTGAAGCGCTTGAAGTTCGGGTTGAGCCGACCCATCACCTCGCGGGCCTTCGCCTCCATGGCGACGTCGTCGAGCGTGCCCCACGGCGTCTTGAGTTCGCGGCCAAGATAGAGATTGGCGGCGGCATCGACATTATCGGCAACCGCGAGCGTCTGGTAGATCGTCTCGATGCCATAAGCCTTCGCATCACGCGGATTGCGGATATCGGCCGATGTGCCGTTGATCAGGATATCGCCGCTATCACGCCGGTAGGCGCCGGAGAGGATCTTGATCAGCGTCGACTTGCCGGCACCGTTATGACCGAGAAGGGCCACGACTTCGCCGGGGTAAAGATCGACAGATGCCCTGTCGACGGCGTGAATACCGCCGAAGGAGATGGAAATGTCCTTCATTTCCACGAGGGGAGTGCGTTGCTCCGTCATGATGGAAACTCCTGATTACTTGGCGCGAGCGCGATAGACGGTGTCGAGCCAGACGGCGACAACAAGGACGACGCCGACGACGATGCGCTGGAAGGGTGTATCGATGCCGAGAAGCACCATGCCGGACTGCAGCGACTGCATGACCAGCGCCCCGAGGATTGCCCCCGCAACAGTGCCGGTGCCGCCGGCAAGGGACGTACCGCCGATGACGGCCGCGGCAATGGTATAGAGCTCGTCGAGCTCGCCCTGGGCGTTGGTCGCCGCGTTGAGGCGTGCGGTGGAGATCGCAGCCGCAATGGCGCAGAGAATACCCATGATCGCAAAGATGCGGACCGTAACCCAGCGGGTCTTGATACCGGCGAGTTCCGCCGCCTCGGGGTTGCCGCCGATGGCGAAGACATAGCGTCCGAACCGCAACCGGGTGGCGACGAAAGTCATGACAAGACCGACGCCAAGCGCGATCAGCACCGGAATGGCGATGCCATGGGAAATCAGCAGTCCGCCATCGGGCCACGCAATGCCGTTGGCATCGGCATAGCGACGAGCGATATTCGTCGGCCAGTAATAGCTGTTTGCCACCTGCACGGAACCGAGCACAATGAAGCAGCCCAGCGCAGAAAGGAAATACTCCGCCCAGAGCGGCCGCTGCGGGAAGCCGAAACGCTTGCGCTGACGACGCGAATGAATGATCCCGGCGACGATGCCGATGCAGGCGATGACGCCGACGATCCAGCTTGCGGTCCAGCCGATGGAGCCGTCCGTGCCACCACCCATCAAGCGGAAATTGGCGTCCATGGGCGCAACCGTCTGGCCGCTGGTAACGAACCACGTCGCGCCGCGCCAGACCAGCAAACCGCCAAGCGTAACGATGAAGGACGGCACATTGAGAAAGGCGATGATGGCGCCATGGAACATGCCGATCAGCGCGCCGACGACAATGCCGCCTGTAAGCGCAAGGATCCATGTGGCGGGATGGTCGAAACCCAGAATGCCTGGAAGCAGCTTGGCCTGCAACACGCCCATGATCATCCCGGTAAAGCCGAGTATGGAACCGACGGAAAGGTCGATGTTGCGCGTCACGATGACCAGCACCATGCCGGTCGCCATTACGGCCACCGAGGAGGTCTGCACCGAAAGGTTCCACAGATTGCGGGGTGTCAGGAATAATCCCCCGGTCAGAATTTCGAAGCCTATCCATATGATGAGAAGGGCTCCGACCATGCCGAGAAGGCGCGTGTCGATCTCGGTCGCACGGAAAAACGAAGCGATTGCCCCGCCGCTGGACGTTCCTGCATTCTTCGATGTTGTGGTCTGCATCGTGCCGGCCATTGCGTTGCCGCCCCTCCACTCTTCATTCACTGATGACAAGGTCTCTCGTCCCTTCGCCTATCGCGACAAATGCCGCAGCGGTTTCGCTGCGGCATTTGAGGCAATGCATCCGCCCTTACTTGCAGGCGGCGACAGAACCCGCCTTAACGCCCTGGCAGGCTTCCGCCTTGCTGATCCAGCCGGCATCGATCACGACGTTGAGGTTGTCCTTGGTGATCGGCAACGGAGCGAGGAAGACCGACTTCATTGCAACGCCCTTCGGACCGCCATTGAAGGTCTGCACGCCGGGGACATCGTCCATGGTCTTGCCACTAGCGAGAAGCAGGGCGATTTCGGCAGCGTTCTTGCCGAGTTCGCGGCTGTCCTTCCACACCGAAACGGTCTGCGTGCCGAGCGCGACGCGGTTCAGGGCGGCCTTGTCAGCGTCCTGACCGGACACGGGCACGGAGCCGGCTAGCCCCTGGGCTTCCAGAGCCGCAATAGCGCCGCCTGCGGTGCCGTCGTTCGAAGCGACGACCGCATCAACCTTGTTGTCGTTGGCCGTCAGGAACTGCTCCATGTTCTTCTGGGCGATCTCGGGCTTCCAGCCGTCGGTATAGGCCTCGCCGACATTCTTGATCTTTCCTGCGTCCATTGCTTCCTTCAACACTTCCTGCTGGCCTGCAAAAAGGAAGTCAGCATTCGGATCGGAAGACGAGCCCTTGATGAAGACGTAATTGCCTTCCGGCTTGACCTTGAACACTTCGCGCGCCTGCAGACGGCCCACTTCCTTGTTGTCGAAGGTGATGTAGAAGGCTTCAGGGTTCTCGATCAGACGGTCATAGCCGACGACCGGGATACCTTCAGCCGTGGCCTTCTCGATAGCGGGACCGATCGCATCAGAATCTTGCGCCAGTACGATCAGCGCATTGGCGCCCTGGGAAATAAGCGATTCGACATCGGTCAGCTGCTTTGCGGCCGAGGACTGCGCGTCGGCGGAAATGTACTTGGCTCCGGCAGCTTCAAGCGCCTTCTTGATGGCGGCCTCGTCGGTCTTCCAGCGCTCTTCCTGGAAGTTGGACCAGGAAACGCCAACAACGACGTCGGCAGCCTTGGCAGCAACAGAATGCATGGAAACGATGATGGCAGCCCCTGCCATCAGCTTAAAAATAGGCTTCATGATGTCCTCCCGATGTGAGGCTGCCGGATGCAATTTCTCTGCTCCCGCCGGCTGCCACGATTGCGCCGTCGAGCCTCCAATATTTTTCTCGACAGTCGAGAAAATAGATGTCAGAGAATATTGGCACTGTCAACACGGCAATTCCCGGTGAAATCCGGCAGTCATCTGCAATCCTGCGCAGGTGGAAAAATCGACCGAAAAGCGGCTCAGCGGCTTTTGCCGATTGACATGCGAACCCCTTCGGTTGTTGTGACGGTTACCCGCCACGTTACCGGAAGGTTGGCGACGGGCAGGAACGGGTATAGATGTTTCCGACGAAATCCAGCAGCACGGAAATCATCCGCCGGCAGAACAGCGCCCTGGTGCTTTCTGCGTTAAGGCGCGGCGGCAGGCTGGCCCACACCGAACTTTCCGCCGCGACCGGCCTGTCATCAGCCACGGTTTCCGCCATCACGGCCGAACTCGAGCGCGCGGAAATCCTGGTAAAATCCGAGCAGCAGCCAGTAGGCGGAAGAGGCCGTCCGCGGGTGCTGTTCGAACCGCGGCGCGATTGCGGCTATCTCATCGTCGTCAGCATTTCCTCCGACACCTTCGAATACTCGCTTGTAGATTACTCCGGCAGACTGATCGACCGCTTTGCGGAACCTCGAATACCATCCGGCGGAGCAGCCGCCTTTTCCGCGGCCCTTGAGGCAGGCTTGGAAAGGACCGTAAGCCGCGCCGCCCTGGACAGGGATGAGGTGCTGGCAATTTCCATCAGCAGCAAGGGGCTGGTCGATGCGGAACGGCCTATCCTCATATGGTCCCCAGTGCTCGGTAGCGAACAGATCGACTTTCAGTCGCTTCTGTCGCGAGACTGGAAAGCCCGGATCCTGCTTGCCAACGAGACACAACTTGTAGCGGGCGCGCTTGCTGGCCGCGTCGGGAGATCGGGGCAAACGGCCAGACGCTCGCTTGCGGCACTCTCCCTCGGCCACAGCATCGGTCTGGGCCTCGCCTCGCAATCTCCGGCTGGCGGCTACGTCCTCGCGTCTCCGAACTTCGGGCATATGCTGCATCTGGCGAACGGTGCGCTCTGTCGCTGTGGTGGCCGCGGCTGCATCGAGGCTTATGCCGGCTTCTATGCTATTCTGCGGACCGCCTTCGAGGTACCGATCGACACGCTGCCGGCAAAATTCGTGCCCCTGTCGGAGGTGGACAAGATCGCGGCACTTGCCAACCGCGGCGACCGAGGCAGCGTCCATGCCTTCCGGCAGGCGGGCCTTGCACTCGGCAACGGGCTTTCCCGGCTTCTCAGCCTCTATGAACATATGCCGATCACCATCACCGGCCCCGGCACGCGCTACTATGACCTGTTGCAGCAGGGCATCGAGGAAGGCCTGTCGCAATCCCATGCCGTGAGGCTCGCCGGCATGCCGGAAATTACCGTCCTGCCCGATGAAGGCAGCCTCGTATTCGAGGGGCATCTCGATCAGGCGCTGGCATTGGTGGATCAGGACATCGTGCAGTTGCGCGCCCATTCAAACAATAACGTCGCGTGACGCACCGTACATCCACAAAAGCAAATTTAACAAAATTTTTTTACCCCTCGATAGGCCTTGAACCTGCTTGGAAATTGGCGTTGCGGGACCGCCATTGGCATTCCGAAACGGGCCTCGTCCGTCACCTCGGCAAGAGGTGGTTAACGTTTATTTTCTATTGAAAAGGCATGTTCATTGTCCGCGTATAACGAGTGTACAGGTTGCCATGAATTTCCCCCGCTCCAATTTCTTGAATTCTGACAACAGCATAGGGGAAGAAAAAGCCCACGAGCCCGCTCCGGCGGTGCTTCGCCCGCTTGAAGCTGCTCCCCAGGCAAGAACCCCGACATCAGTGCCAAGAGTAAACGGCCATCATACCGACGCACTTGCGGCCAGCGAAATCGAGGGCCGCTCCGAAATGCCGGTCTGGCAGAACGCCTTTGCCATGGCGCCGAACGTGCGGTTCACCCGCACACCCGAAAACGCGCTCAGCCGTAAGGTCGCGCCGGAGATTGCCGCACCTGTTGCGGTTGTCCCGGAACCTGCGCCAGCGCCTGCTGCTCAGGCTACACCCGCACCTGCTCAGGCAGTCCCCGAGCAGTCTGCCGCTCCCCGCCAGGAACGCCGCGCCGGGCTTTCCGTCATGCTACCCCAGCCGCCGGACTCCACAGGTGCCCGTGCGCTTACTTACAAGCTGCGGCGCGAACTCGCCCGCCAGCGGGAAGAAGCCGCCTCCGCAGGTCTGCAGCAGGTCGCCGCTCCCTCGGCTCAAGAGCCAATTGCCGCGCCAGCACCCGAAATACACCAGCCCACTGCCGCAACCGTCACTACCGAACAGCACCAGCCGAACGTCTCGGCGCAGCCGCAGGAACAGGGCAAACCCGTCGTATCGGTGATTGTAACCGCTCCCGCCCTGCCTGCTTATACCACCTATCTTTCGGACCATGTATTCTGGGAGGCGATGAACCTCGACAGCGACACTGGCGACGTCGGGCAGATTCTCGCAGACACCGCCACACCCGGCCCGATCCCGGTCGGGACCACCAGTCGGGTGTCTGTCACGTCAGCCCGCCCATCTCCAGTCGTGAAGGCGACCGTCGTCAGGGCGCCGTTACCCGCCCCCCAAACCGCTCAGGCGTTACCAAAGACAGCGTTGCCGACATTTCAGGCACCGGATTGGTCGGTCATTGCGCTCTATCGCGAAGTCGGACTGCGGGAGGCCGATCCGAACACCGCCTCTTGCGAAATCGTTGACGAAACCGCAGAAGTCTCCGCTGAGCATGAACCTATGACCGAGGCTTCGGCCGAGAACCTGCTCTTGGAAGCCGCTCCCCTGCCAAGGCCGAGTCAGCCGGTTTTTCGCAAGGTATCCGCGCTTGCCGAAGGTGAATACGAGTTCCCGCCGATCGATCTGCTGCAGGAACCACAGTTCCAGGAAACGACGACCATGTCGCCCGAAGCGCTGGAACAGAGCGCCGGCCTTCTGGAAAGCGTGCTGGAAGATTTTGGCATCAAGGGCGAAATCATCGACGTTCGCCCCGGCCCCGTCGTCACGCTCTACGAATTCGAACCGGCCCCGGGCGTGAAGTCTTCTCGCGTCATCGGCCTGTCGGACGATATAGCCCGCTCGATGTCGGCCCTGTCGGCCCGCGTTGCAGTCGTCCCCGGTCGCAACGTCATCGGTATCGAATTGCCGAACCCGGTGCGCGAGACCGTCTATCTGCGCGAATTGATCGAGTCCCACGATTACACCGAGACCCGTTTCAAGCTCGCCATGGCGCTTGGCAAGACCATCGGCGGCGAACCGGTGATCGCCGAACTCGCCAAGATGCCTCACCTGCTTGTCGCCGGCACCACCGGCTCCGGCAAGTCGGTCGCCATCAACACCATGATCCTGTCCCTGCTTTATCGCCTGCGACCGGAAGAATGCCGCCTGATCATGGTCGACCCCAAGATGCTTGAACTTTCCGTTTATGACGGTATCCCGCACCTGCTGACCCCCGTCGTGACCGATCCCAAGAAGGCCGTCATGGCGCTGAAATGGGCCGTCCGCGAGATGGAAGACCGCTATCGCAAGATGTCGCGGCTCGGCGTGCGCAACATCGACGGCTATAACGCCCGTGCCGCCTCGGCCCGTGCCAAGGGCGAGACGATCCTCTGCAGCGTCCAGACCGGTTTCGACCGTTCGACGGGTGAGCCGATCTTCGAGCAGGAGGAAATGGATCTCGCCGCGATGCCATACATCGTCGTCATCGTCGACGAGATGGCCGACCTGATGATGGTTGCCGGCAAGGAGATCGAAGGCGCAATCCAGCGTCTCGCGCAGATGGCGCGTGCCGCCGGCATCCATCTCATCATGGCAACCCAACGCCCCTCTGTCGATGTCATCACCGGCACGATCAAGGCCAACTTCCCGACCCGTATCTCCTTCCAGGTGACGTCGAAGATCGACAGCCGCACCATTCTTGGCGAACAGGGCGCCGAACACCTGCTCGGCCAGGGCGACATGCTGCACATGATGGGTGGCGGACGCATTGCCCGCGTTCACGGTCCCTTCGTCTCGGACGAGGAAGTCGAAAAGGTCGTCGCTCATCTGAAGACGCAGGGCCGTCCCGAATATCTCGGCACTGTCACGGAAGATGCGGACGACGCGGAAGAAGCGCCCGACGATGGCGGCGCGGTCTTCGACAAGTCCGCAATGGGCGAAGAGGACGCAAGCGACCTCTACGATAAGGCGGTCAAGGTGGTCCTTCGCGACAAGAAGTGCTCGACTTCCTATATCCAGCGGCGGCTCTCGATCGGCTACAACAAGGCGGCATCGCTGGTGGAGCGTATGGAGCAGGAAGGGCTCGTGGGCCCAGCCAACCATGTCGGAAAACGCTCGATCATCATCGGCGGCCGTGACACCGCCGAAGTGCCGGGCGCCGACGCGGAATTCTGAGCGGCCGGCCAAAAGAGAAATCAAAGGTGGGCTGTCTGCCTCCGATTTTCCTTCTCTCATATAGTGTTATTTCGAAAGCAGAGCCGGCGGAAACGCCGGCTTGTCTTTTCCCGATACAGTCTCTAGAAAAGTGTGCACTGCAACGGGAGCCTTATTACTGATGACGGAAACGCCTGTTCTGGTAGTCGGCGGCGCTGGCTACATCGGCTCGCATACCTGCCTGCAACTCTCGCAAAAAGGTTTCCTGCCGATCGTTTACGACAACCTGTCGAACGGCCATTCGGAATTCGTCAAATGGGGCCCTCTCGAAAAGGGCGACATCCGTGACCGGACCCGCCTGAACGAGGTCCTGAGCAAATACAAGCCTGCTGCCATCATGCACTTCGCCGCGCTGATCGAAGTCGGCGAAAGCGTCAAGGACCCGCCGTCCTTTTACGAAAACAACGTGATCGGCTCCCTCACCCTTCTGTCCGCAGCTCAGGCAGCCGGTATCAAGGCCTTCGTCTTCTCGTCTACCTGCGCGACCTACGGTCTGCCGGAGAAGGTGCCGATGGACGAGACCCACCGCCAGCAGCCGATCAATCCTTACGGTCGCACCAAGTGGATCATCGAACAGGCTCTGTCGGACTATGACGCCTATGTCGGCCTGCGCTCCGCCGTCCTGCGCTATTTCAATGCGGCAGGCGCCGATCCCGAGGGCCGCATCGGCGAATGGCACACCCCGGAAACCCATGCCATTCCGCTCGCGATCGAGGCCGCACTCGGACGCCGGGCCGGCTTTAAGGTATTCGGCAGCGACTATGAGACGCGCGACGGCACCTGCGTGCGCGACTATATCCACGTGCTCGATCTCGCCGACGCCCATGTCCGCGCCCTGCAATACCTTCTGGATGGCGGATCCTCCGTGGCGCTTAATCTCGGCACCGGCACCGGCACGACGGTGAAGGAACTGCTCCAGACGATCGAGACCGTTTCAGGCCGCGATTTCCCGGTGGACTATGTCGACCGCCGCGAAGGAGATTCGCCCGCTCTCGTCGCCAATAACGACAAGGCCCGGCAGGTTCTCGGCTGGGAGCCGCAATCCTCGCTCGAGGATATCATTCGCACCGCCTGGCGTTGGCACTCCTCGTCGAACCTACTCGGATAAGTCATTCACCATATGCCAAGCCATTGCGCGGCAAGAGGTTTTCCCTGCCGCCGGGAAGGGTGACCGACTGGCCCGTAAAGGTTAATTGTGCGGTGCGGCAAATCGGGGTTGATGATCTGCGATGGCTCGGACTATAGTATTACCCATGGGAATACGCATTGGGACCGATGGCACCTGAAGCCGACGCGGCTCCGCACAAATAACGCCTGCCGTGTCGCAAGAGAAGCCGTACGAACCCGCTAAATAACCATAGCCGAAAATCAATCTGGGGCTGAAAGACTTGAACGGAAACACGTTGCAGCCAGCAACAATGCCCAAAACAAGACGCTTGCGCCAGCTTGACATGGAAGTCGCGGGACGTGTTCCTTCGCCCGCCATTTCCAGCGGCGAGCCGTTCGGCAACCCCGCGAAAACAGAGTAACCGAGTTGCAGGAAGTTTGCCCATGACCAAAAACGGTACCGTGCTGCCCATCACCCTGTTTTCGACCACGGACATGCAGTCGGGCCGCGATGACGACATCGTCAGGATGCTTGGCTCGGTCGAGGCCTTCAAGCAACGTAATCCGGACGTGGACGTCGTCCTGTTCCTCCTTCTGCAACGTTGTGACGCTGCCACCGCGGAACGCTTCATCGCAAATGGCCCGGCCTGGGCACAGGTATCCGCCATACCGGATCGGCGGTCTCTGTCGGCTGCGCGCAACATGCTACTGACGGGAGAGAACGCAAGACGCCGCCTCGCGCTCAACGGCATCGTCGCCTTCCCCGATGATGACTGCTGGTATCCCGAGGATACGCTCGACACCATCCACGACGCCTTCTCCACAGACCCGTCACTCGATTTCTGGTTCTGCCGTTACGGCATGGAACCTCGTTCGGCTGCATCTTTCCCGGCAACCCAGCCGCGCCTCCAGACCGTCATCTCCTTCGCCTCGTCGAATACCATCGTTCTGCGCAGTGCACTCGCGGCAAGGATCGGCGGCTTCGATGAGCAGCTTGGCGTCGGCGCAACCCTTTCGGGCGGCGAGGATACCGATTACGCGATGCGTGCGTTCCAGGGTGCCCGCAAGTCTGCCTATATCGACGCGCGTTGCATCGGTCACCGTGACCCTAACAAGGCACTGAAAGCGAAATATTATCCGGGCTCCCTGCGGGCGATCGCCAAGAACGTGCGCACACGCCCCTCGGAGATACATGCGCTGGGGCGCAAGGTCCTTGTCGGAAGCCTGCTTGCCGCCCGCAGCCAGATGTCCTGGAGGGACTATTTCTCAGCTCTGACGCGCGCGTTCGCGCGATGATCCCGCCAGGCCAGTTCATTAAGCGAAAAGGTCCTCCATGCTTCGTTCGTTGAACCAATTCATCAAGCTCCAGCGTCTCGTTGTTGGCTGCAAGCGCCTTTACCTGACAAAGGTCTGGGGCATGGACATCCATCCAACCGTGGTCATGTCGCTGAGTGCCCGGCTGGACAAGACCCATCCCAGGGGCATCCATATCGGCGAAGGCACCTATATCGCCTTCGATGCCGCCATCCTCGCCCATGACATGACCCGCGCCATCAAGACGGACACGCGGATCGGCAAGAACTGCTTCATCGGCGCCCGCAGCATCATTCTCCCCGGCGTGACGATCGGCGACAGCTGCGTCATCGGCTCCGGAGCCGTGGTCACCAAGGACATTCCTCCAAACAGCGCCGCCGCCGGCAACCCGGCACAGGTCATTCGCAGCGGCATCGAAACCCTGAAATTCGGACGCCTGAAGGACCGGATAAAGGAATAACGCCTCGGCCTTCTTGTGACACGCCCTCAACTCCTCCGCGGTGCGATAAATGACGATATTGTTTCTCCTGCAGACCCATAAGGACCCAGAGCACCTGAAACGTTTGGTCAGCCTACTGCGCAAGGGCTGCCCGACATCCCAGGTTCTGATCTGCCACGACGAGAAGGCCCCGCCGCTTCCGACAGGATTTTTTGCCGAAGACGCGCATGTGCACTTGACCTCCGGTCGTGGCGGTCGCGGAGACTTCCTCATCATCGATGGCTACCTGAAAGCACTGGCCTGGTTAAGAGATCATCAGATCGAATATGACTGGCTGATCAACCTGAGCGGCGCCGATTTTCCAGTCACCTCGCTGAAAGGCTTCGAGGAAGAACTCGCCCGCACCCAGCATGATGGCTTCCTGCACCATTTCGACGTTCTGACGCAAGCACCTGAGGAAATGGCGCCAATGTCTTGGGCCCAGCACCATGGATACGACCGCTATTACTACCAATACAGGAAGTACAAACCAGAGTTGAACCAATTCGAGCGCAAACTTCTGGCTTTCCCGCGCATCTTCGCAGAAAAATACCTTCGGTTTCTACGTATCAATACGGCCTATGGTCTGATGATCGGAACGCATGCACGTAATCATCCCTTCAAAGGGGATTTCAAGTGCTACGCTGGCAGCTACTGGCATACGATCAGGCGGGAATGCGCCGAATACATGTTAGACTTCTGCGAGGAACACCCTGAAACGGTCGAATATTTCAGGCATGTTCTCGTTCCCGATGAATCCTTCATTCAGACCGTGCTGGTGAATAACCGGCGCTTCCGTTTCCATGCCAAGAACCGACGCTACTTCGACATGAGCAAATCCAGGCATGGCCATCCGAAGCTTCTGACAGAAGCAGATCTGCCCAGTATACTGGGCGCTGACTACTTTTTTGCACGCAAGCTCGAAAGGGCTTCCGGCGAAACCGTCTTCAGCACGCTGGAAGCCGTCGCACTCTCGTAAGACTATCATACGGGAGGCTTCCCGACGTGCCGGTCAGTTTCATCCCCGAATGCCCCGCGCAACGTTTCGCAGCAGAGCAACGCTCGGGCGATCGATCAGCAATACCAAGACAGCATAGCTGACGGCCCCGACCACGACTTCCAGGGCAAAGCGGCTGGCGTGACTCCATTCCGGAACGAGGCTCGCCACCCAGATGACAATGGCGGCCATGAGCCCCGTTGCCAGCAGCGAGCGCCAGTAAAGGCTCATCTGCCGCCGTCCGTCGATTCCGATATAGCGTTTGATCGCGTGAAGGCTCCATGCCACGCCGACAACGTGCCGCGCGATCCATGCCAAACCGATCACGACCAGGCCGTAACCTCCTGTCAAACCACCAGCGATGAGTGTCGTGGCGCTGGCAAGCATTGCATAGAAGACGATTGCCCCGACATGTCCCTGTGCCCGCAACAGCGGCCCCACCAGCACGCGAGGAAACGCGAATATCCAGCCAAGAGCGACGATCTGGCTAACGATCACCGCAGGCTCCCACCGCTCCGCAAATATGCTGCCGATCGCATCGGGCATGACGATGGCTATACCGGTGAAGACCGGTGCGGCAACCACGCCGATGATACGGGATGCCTTGAGAAAGGCCTCCGTCGGATCTCGTCCCGCCCTCTTCATGCCGGCAAAAAACGAAAGTCCGAACCGGATCGAAAACGTCTGGATCAGATTGGCGGTTTCATCCACCAAGCGCTGAGCGAACTGGAAGAAACCAAGAATGGCAGGTCCATGCAGATAGCCGATAATCAGCCAGAAAAGGCGTGTCATCGCCCCCCATAGCAGACGCTCGAAGCTCAGCGCTCCACCAAAAACCAGAAGACTCTTGAACTCGGCAAGATTGAACCGCAGGCGCGGCATGCGGGCTATGGCTGGCAGGAGGACAGCGGCCGTGATTGCCGAGCCGATCACCGTTCCACCGACGATAGCCCAGGCCCCGTAACCAAAGTAGGCAAGAATTGCCATCGCAACCAGGGTCATCACACGCCCCATCGTGATCCGCAACGTGACCACCGCCGCCCTCATCTTGCGTGTGAAGAGAGCGGTTGGCACCGCAACAAAATTATTGAACGGCAAAGTCAGGATTGCAAGCGTCAGCAGACCTGCAACCTCGGGCTCTCCGTAAAGGCTCGCCACCGGCCCGGCTATCAACCAGCAGAGCACCATGGCCACCGCAGTCGCGGCCATGGTGCCCGTAAAGGCAGTATCCGTTATGCGCGTATGCGAGGACGAAGCCGCAATGACCGCTTCTCCCATCCCGAGGGTTGCGATGATTTCGACCGTGCCGACAATTGCCAGGGCGATTGCCGCTCGTCCCATTTGATCCGGCGAAAGGAACCAGGTCAGAACAAACGTCTGGGCCAGCCCGACAATACCGTTGATCAGGCTTTCAACGAAACTCCACGGCAAAGCGCGCATGGTCTTTGACTTCAGTCGGCTCGACATGCTCGTTCCTGCGTTTGAGGCTGATCAGCTTGCTATCGGCGTGGACGGCGCTTCCTCCAGCCCACTTTGGATCAACGGCGATTCCGCAAGCCAGGCACGGGCGTAGCGGTGCAGCTTCCCGTAGTTTCCGTCTCCGTAACGTATCCTCTTGGCCATCAGCGCGCCGAGGATCATGCCATGCAGGCGGTCGGTATCGATCTCTCCATAGGGCCGGAAACAGGAGACCGCCCGATCGACGAGATTGTCGCGGTAAATACGCCAGAGCGCATAATTCGAGATATAATGGCGAAGCGGACTGTCGATGCCCTGCCACTTCCGCAAGGCCCGGATGACATACCGCTCGCCCGGTTTACGCAGGTCGTCCCAATCAAAGTGATTTCCCTGCGGCTCTCCCGCCTCGCGACTTTCCTTGTCGCGACGCCGCTGAACGAGAACGCCCTTGTCTTCGCCTGCCGTGTCCTGAGGAAGACGGCCCCATAGCTGATGCGCCATGTCTGGCAACAATCCACCCGGCAAGCCGCATTCCCTGGAGACGAAATCCCAGGACTCCGAATCACGAGTAAAGATATGCAGTTTCTTGTGAGCACCGAAGATTCTGATCGCGCGTTCTTTCCCCGCAGCTTCACCAAAGTGGATCGACTGCGGAAAGATCACTATGGACGTATCCGGATAACGCTCCACGATCAATTCGCGGAACTTTTGAAACTCCGGCCATATGTCGCCGAAATTGCCTCCACCATGCAGGATGAGCGTGGGGTTGAATTTTCGTACAAGCGCATCGAGATCCGCGACAGACGGCTTCCAGTCCACATCAGGAACATGTCGCTGAGGCCTGTGGGTGAAATCGTGGATGGAATACCTGCCGAGTACCTTGTAGCCGTAGTCTTCCAAAAACGCATCTGCGCCTTGATGGATCAGGAGATCCCCGACATTGTCGTGCACGGGGTAATCGATATAGACGACAGGATTTTCAACCGGGACAACGTTCTTGATCGCCGACAACTTGTTCTTCAGGGCGTCCATCATCGAATGATGCGTCATGTACTAACCTTTCGCTAGGCGATGGGAAATATTCTTCCAAAGACCGATGCGCCACATCAAACGCGGCGCGCCGGGAGCTCGGTCGTCTGGTGATCAGCCTCGTCAGAAGGCCGCCGCCTTCTGATTACACGTCGCAGAACAACCGCGCCGTCATCACTCATGTCACAGAAACCTGACGAGGTTTCGACAGCAGCCTGCCCATGCGCTGCCCTGGCTTCTCAACGACGTAATAGCCCGCCCCCGCCAGGAGATAGACGACCGGTATGGTAAGGGCGAGCGCGGCGAAGAAGCGCGCTGGCGCACTCATTTCCGTTCCGAACTCACCGATCAGCATGGCGATGACCGGTTGCATGATGAGGAGGTGGGTGAGATAAGCGCCATAAGAAAACTCGCCCAAATAGTGGAAAAAACGGCTTCCCAGGAATTCGCTGGCACCCGTAAAGAGCTTGCTCATGCGCCCCGGCAGGACCGATGCGTACACCAGCGCAAAAAAGAGGCTTATCACCGTCAGCCTGACTGCTTCGTGCAACGGTGAAGCGCTGGCTCCCACAGGAAGGAGAACAGCGAAAGATGCAACACCGAAATGCATCCAGATTGTTTTCCGGGAGGAATTGAGGGCCCCCGCAAGCAACATGCCAGCCACGAAGACATGCAGCTTCAAGGGAAGAAACGACGGCATGGGAAACCGGATGCCGGCCACCTTGAGAGAAATCGCAATCGCCACCCCTGCTGCCATGATGAAACAGGCAGCGCGCAACCATCCCGCCCGAAGCACCAGAAGCATCAGGAAAGGAAACATCAGGTAAAACTGCATCTCCAGACCGATGCTCCAGTCCGGCAGCGCCGTTCGGAACGCATATTCCGGCAGAAAACCGAACACGAAACTCATATGAACCAGGAGATTGGTCAGGCTGCTATCGAGATAACGATCCGGTTCCTGAGGGAGGACCCCATTAAAGGCATCGATGACGGCACGGCTCTCGTAAATGAATGATCCGCTGGCGAGGGCCACAAACAGCAAGACGTAGTAAAGCGGCGCAATTCGGAAAAGCCGCCGGATCCAGAAGGACCCCCACGTCATCGATGCCGTCCATGGCTCCTTATCCCGCCTCAACTGATAGTGAAACGTCATCAAGAACCCAGACAGCAATACAAACAGATCAACGCCCAGATCAGGATCTCCGATAACCGGCACATCCCAACCCGACAGGATATGTGCGTGCCCGACCAAAACCCAGAGCGCGGCAATGCCCCTCAGGCCGTCGAGACAACCGATGCGGTTTGTAAATGCTTTCATGGCTGCGCCCCACCTGCCGTCAAAACCGTCATGCGGCCACCCAACTCGCCTTTGTTCAAAGGTCCTATTCTTCGCCCTTGGCCACGAGACCCGCCGGACATCGGTTGCTGTGCGGGGACCGCCGGCCGGTGGCCATAGCCAAGCGAGAGGCTCGCAGCCATCACAAGTACGAAAACAGCCATATTCGAGCTGATTACGTTGTCAGTGTAGCAATATATGAAGAAGCTAGACACGATCACGACAAACATCGGATTTCTACAATATTTTCGCGTCATGAACATGTAGAAGAACATAACAGCAAACAATATCATTATACCTGTTACACCAACATACCCGGTTTCGACCGCAAGACGCAGATATTCGTTGTGCGCAGCAAACGTCGCCGTCTTTTCCATCACGTCTTCGGGAATGATATTGATTTGGTGTCCGAGGCCAATGCCGAAATAGGGATACTGCTGAACCACGCTATCCAGAACTTCCCAGATAAGTTCGCGGCCGCTGGCACTTTCGCTCTCGAACCTGGCCGCAATCTTGTCACCGATTGCAACATAGGCAGCAACACACACCATCGCCAAGACGATCGTGGAAAGATAAAGCCGCGCGAACGAGCGGCCATGGAAATGAAAGAAAATCACCAGGGAACACATGGCGGCAACCGCAAACGGCATGCGAGCCGCCGACAGAGCCAGAATTACAAGGTTCACCGCCCCCAGGAGAAGATACTTCTTGTTATAAAGGCCTGACGCCAGAAGCGCGGCGACCGTTCCGATATACCCGATACCGCCGAGCCCGGAGGGAATGGTCGAGCCTTGCAGACGCGACACGCCAAGGAAGTCCTGATACCAGAGGGGCCAGAGGCCCACGACATTGTACATGGCGCCGATCGCAACACACGCCACAGGACTCCACGCAAACCACTTCAAAATGAAATGCCGGTCATTTTCCGTTATCAACCCCGGCAGCAGCAACAGAACTGCAGAGAGGGAAAACAAGCTCTTCAGATATCGTCCGAAAGAAAAATCATTGTAGGATGTCGCCAATGCGGCAACAAACGTGACAGCGAAGATAGCCAGCACGATGGATAAAACAAATTTATCAACTCGGCGGGTAAACAACATGGTGACAGCTGTAAAAAACAGAATGGTTTTTTGAAGCTGATTGGCGCCGCTACCAAAGCCGATAATCTGCAAATTGAACAGCCAAGTGGTCAGATGCACACCGACCAGAAGCCGAAAGTACGAAATTTGTATAACTGGCATCTAGGTCCAATCCGATAACTCGCCCACACGCCGCCCCCGTACCAGCCTCAAAAACGCTACAATATTCTTCGCAGATGCGAAAGGTCTCCAACGAACAAAGCGGAAAAGCACCCAATCAAAGTGGGAACAAATGCCGAAACCCGTTCGATTACCGGTTCACGAAGGACATCCTTCTTCCCATATTGCTGCAATGCCGTAGTCGTTTTATGCGGCATTCACACGAACGTTTTAGAAGAAAGTGGAGATCGTATCCCGGATGAGGTACCTGATGATATCCCATATCGAGAACGCCGCTCCAGAACTGTCCATCTTACGGGAAAAGCCGCCTGCGCCCGCAAGGCACTCCTTCAACTGGCTTAGCCGGATTCTTCCGCTTTTGGTTTTTATTCTCGGAGGCTCCAACAGCAGCGCTAGTCTCGCAACTCAGGAACCGCCACCATTGAAAATCGTCGCGCTCGGAACCTCCCTCACTTCCCGCGGCGGTTGGCCGGAGATGCTGGAGAAGGCCCTTTCCGCCTGCCTGCAGGAGACCGTGACGGTCAAGACGGTCGCGCTGGCGGGTTCCACCAGCGACTGGGCGCTTGGCCAAATCGACCGCGTGACCGCAGAAAAGCCCGACATCGTTCTGGTAGAATTCTATGCCAACGATGCGGCCATCAATCGCTGGATGAGCGTCTCCGCCAGCCGCTCCAATATCGCAGCAATTCTTGACGGGTTGCATGCAGGCGCGCCTCATGCACGGATCGTCGTCATGGCGATGAACCCGGTTTCGGGATTGCGCGGCTGGATGAGGCCGTTCCTGTCCTCCTACATAGACGCACATCGCGAAGAAGCCGAAAGTCGCGGCATGGGCTTCGTCGATTTCAGGTCCGCCTGGGAGGCCCTTCCAGAAGCCGACCGCGACAGGGCAATCCCCGACGGCCTGCATCCACGACCTGAAAAGGCGGGAGAAGTCATGACACCCATCCTGGTCCGCCATCTCGCGGAAAACGGCTGCAAACCGGGGAAGACCACACCCTGAGCCTTCCCTGTTCATAGTAATGAAAACAAGAGATTAGAGGAGAAGCCGATGCGAAATCGACGGTCAGAGATGGGCTTCGCGTCCCCCTCATCAAGAAGCGCATTAGGCTTTGAGGCAGTTCTTCAGGAAAGGAATTGCCATGAACCAAAACCCTCGCTGTTGCCCACCCGTCGCGCCGTCCTCAGCGGAGGTGCGGCCATGATCGGTATCGGAATTGCACTGACGGGTCAGGCTCTTGCCGGCGGGCGGCCGTTCATTCATCTGTCGGGACAGGTGATCGATGACGATAGGGCCGCGGGCTCTCTGGTCGGCGTGATCTCCGTGGAAAATACCGCGTCCGTTTCATGGAGCTTCACTCTCGAAGATAACGCGGATGGGATGTTTGCCCTTTCCGGCAACAGTCTCGTCACCGGTATCAACCCGCTGAACCATGGGACGGCCCCCTCGCCGAAGATCATGCTGACGGCCACCGATGGCGAACGCAGCATACGCCAGCCATTTTCCATCAACGTCCGCCGCCCTCTTCCAACGCTGCCCCTGGCGGCGGGCGCGAAGGTGGTGGGACTCGGCCATTCCTTCATCCAGCGTGGCGGCTGGGCCACCGTTGCGGGCGGATCCCCGAAAGATCTGGCGGCCAGCATCGTGCGCGGCGTTCTTCCGTGGATCAGATTGCGTGACAATCGCTTCAACCTCGATGTCTGGCATGACGTGAACAACAATCTGGGCAACGACAACTATATCAGCGGCGCCTTTCAGGGGCGCGGCGGCGACCACATTGTCGCGGAAGGAAGTGCCCCCGGGACAATCACGCGGACGCCCTATGTCGCGGCACTGCGGCCCGGCATCGTCTATCTCGATATCGGCACGAACGATATTTCGAGCGGTGCCGGCATGGACTCGCCCCGTAAGCTGATCGAGCGCCTGGACAGACAACTTAACCTGCTGCGCAACGAAGGCATCTGGACCGTTATCCAGACCATCACGGACAGGGGTGTCTGGGAGGAAGGATCGGAAAAGGCTGTGATGGTCGCGGGGGTCAACGCATGGATCAAGGCGCAGGCAGCGCGCGAAGGAGTGCGGGTCTGCGATCTCACCGGCTCGGGTTTCAACTATCCTGGTTTTGACGACACCCTGTTCGGCGGCGATGCTATCCATCCCAACCCAAAGGGCGCGGAGCGCATGTCCGGCATTCTTCTGCCGATCCTGCAATCCATGGTAAGCACCGGCGAACATATGGACCTCTCGGAGCCATCAGTGCTTTCCGCCTTGAACCTCTGGAGCGACGCGGCCTTCGCATCCACGACCGCTGCCACCGGCACCGGCACCTCCGGCACGCGCGTCAGCTCACTTGCGATCACGCGCGCCAGCGGCGACAGCACGGCTACATGCTCGGTCGAGACCACCGGAAGTTACAAGACGCAGGTGGTAACCATCACGCCGAGTGGCACGCTTTCAGGCAATCGCCATGAGGAATGGCGGGTCGCCAAGAGCGCCGCATTGACGCTCTCGACGACTGGTATCATACCGGGAACCGACTGGCTGGAATCGGGGATCCATGTGGAACTCAACCCGTGGGATGGCTGGCTTTCCATCTATTGGCAGATGGAATTCTACAATGCCGCGAATGCTCAGGCCTTCATTGCCCGTGGCGGCTTGCAGAATGCGGACTATACGACACAGGATCTGCCGCTTGCGGCCGATGGCTTTTCCGGCTGGCTCAAGATTCCACCTTTCCTGATACCGGTCGGGATCGATGCCACAACCCTGCGCATCGCGACCCGCCCGCTTGTCGTCAACATCAACCGGCGGGTTTCGGGGCAAGGTGTCATCAAGGTCTCGAAGCCGTTTCTGCGCAAGTGCGCTGACCCGAGGCCAGCATGGAACGCTGTGTAGTAGACCACCATGACGCCCGACGAATGCGGGAAGCGGGCAGTTCTCCGGCCAATCCGGCACAGCACTGCCCGCAATTTGGCACCGGCCCTATCGGCTCCCTTCTGAAAGGAGCCAGCGGGCACTGTCGGCGTCCGTAACGACGACTGTTGCCAAGCCCGCCTTGAGCGTCGCACCGAGGATCGCATGCTTATGCGGTCCACCGGCGGCGATAATACGGGTGGGGATACCTCGATACGCGTCGAGATCGGGAGAGATCACCTGTAGGTTCAGCGGATGGTCTATCGGCCGCCCATCCCTGTCGAGATAACGCCCGAGCAAATCTCCCACGGCCCCAGCGGCAACTAGTTCCCCGATATCGACATGCTGCGGCAGGCCATAGCGAACCTGAAGGGACTGGCCGGTGACATCACCGACGCTCAGAAAGGAAAGCTCGACACTCGATCCGTCCCGAAGAAATTCCCGAAACACCGGCTGCGCCATGATCACATCATGAGCCTCCTCGCTGCCCGCATAGATCGGCGCCGCGAAGTAATGGCATTTGGCGTTCAGCACCTTGGCCAGGCTTCTGACGATTTCGAAGGTATTGATCTCCGATCCACGGGTCAGGCCGCCCATCAGCGAGCGTATCCGCATTTGCGGCTCGCTCGTACCCGTCATCTGCTGGACGGTCTCGTGCAGCGTCGCCCCCCAGCCGACACCGATCGAAGCAGGTCTGCGCACCTGAATGAAACGATCGAGGAACGCCGCCGATGCCCGCCCTATGACCGCATGCATATGGGAGAGATCTTCCGGCGTCGGGGCCACGACCGCGTCCTGCAGTCCGTAGCGCGCGCATAGGCGCGCTTCCAGCTCGACATTTTCCGCCAATGGCGAGCTGAAGCTGACACGAACCACGCCCTTCTCCAGAGCCGCTGCCAACAGCTCGTTGACCCGCCGGCGCGTGAGATTCATGCGCTCGCCAATCTGCGCCTGGGTCAGCCCCTCCACATGGTAGAGCCACGAGGCCCGCACCATCAGTTCCTGATTTTCCAAAACAACCTCCGCTCAAATGTCACACTGACGTAACATATGTAACCTAGAGACGCCGCATAGACGATCGCGGGTCCAGGCGCAATGTCCCGGAAACTCCCGTAATCGGCAACCACATGGCGGCGACGAGGCAGATTTTACCGATCCTGCGTCTCCGCCCCGGCAAAGCCGGACAGGACGGGCATTGGAATAGTGACAGCAGATCTCATCATCTTCGATTGCGACGGCGTATTGATCGACAGCGAGCCGCTGGCCAGCCGGGTATTCTGGCAGGCTCTGCGCAACGCCGGCTCGGACATTTCCCATGCCGACGTCCACCACCGTTTCACTGGCTACTCCGAGACGGACGCGAAACGCATCTGCGCCGAGGAACTCGGCATTGAGGATGTCGAAAGCGTCTTTGCCGAAGCCTCGGCCAATCTTTACCCCGAGTTCGCCCACGCGCTGACCCCGATGCCCGGCATCGTCCCTGTCGTGCGCGCCCTGCGTCAACCGAAATGCGTCGCCTCCAACAGCACGGTGGAGCGGCTGAAGAACAGTCTTGGCCTATTCGATCTCTGGAACGAGTTCTCGCCGAACGTCTTCAGCGCCGAGATGGTCGAAAGACCGAAGCCTGCGCCGGATCTCTTTCTTCTCTGCGCCGAGCGGTTCGGCGTCGAACCTTCGCGCTGCCTTGTCATCGACGATAGCGCCCACGGCATTACGGGTGCGGCCGCCGCCGGCATGAGGGCTATCGGCTTCGTCGATCCCACCGATCCGCGGGAGGGACGTCACGAAGTGCTCGCTGGCGCTGGAGCAATCTGCGTCGTCACCGGCGCCGATGAACTTTCAAAAGCTTTCGACACGGTCCTGTCCACGCCAGCGCGCCATTCCCTTGGACGCGATGTCGCGGATCTCGCCGTGGACGCCTGATCGCTGCCCGTCGCGGCCTCCGCGACGGGCAATATCATCAAAAATTCATGGGTCCATTAACAGACGGACATCCGGAAGACGCAAGAACACTGCTTCCGCTTTCCATGCCGTCCTCTTGCGAAAAGGAGTATTCCGATGCTTCCCATCACACGACGTAACGCGCTCGGACTTATGGGCGCGACCGCCGGCAGCCTGATCCTGCCACGCTCGGTTTCCAGCCAGGGCAAGCGCCCTTCGGTGACCATCGCTGTACAGAAGATCACCAACAACAATACCCTCGACGTCTGGAACGAACAGTCCAACGTCGGCGAGCGCATTTTCTTCCCGAACTTTTGGGAAGGTCTGATCCTGCGTGACTGGATGGGCAACCAGGGTCCAGTTCCCGGCCTCGCCACAGAATGGCGCCGCATCGACGACAAGACCCTCGAACTCAAGCTGCGGCAGGGCGTGAAATTCCACAACGGCGACGAACTGACGGCGGACGACGTCGTCTTCTCCTTCTCCAAGGAGCGCGTGTTCGGCAATACCGAGCCGAAGGGCGGCAAGACGATCTTCGAATCCGACAACAAGCCAACCACCGTCAAGGAACTGCCGGCAATCGTTCCCGGCATCGGCCGTCGCCTGTGGCCGGCACTCGCCGGCGTCGAAGCCGTCGACAAGTATACCGTCCGCTTCCACAACGCGACGCCTGATGTGACGCTGGAAGGCCGCCTCTATTCCGGCGGCAGTCAGATCGCCAACCGCCGCGCCTGGGATGAAGCCGCAAGCTATACCGACTGGGCACGCAAGCCGATCACCACCGGCCCCTACATGGTCGGCGAATACAAGCCGGACGTCTCGCTGACCCTTGTCGCCTTCGATGAATACTGGGGTGGCCGCCCGCCGCTCGAGGAAATCCGTTTCGTCGAGGTTCCGGAAGTCGCCTCGCGCGTCAACGGCCTGCTTTCCGGCCAGTACGACTTCGCCTGCGATCTGCCGCCGGACCAGATTGCAACGGTACAGACAGCACCCGGCTTCGAAGTGCAGAGCTCGACCATCTGGAACCACCGCATTTCGGTGTTCAACACAGAGAACGAAATCCTCGCCAACCCGCTGGTCCGTCGCGCCATGACCCATTCGATCGACCGTCAGGCGATCGTCGAGGCCCTCTGGGGTGGCCTGACCGTCGTTCCCGCCGGTCTGCAGTTTGAATCCTTCAAGGCCACCGACATGTTCATCGATGGCTGGGCCGCACCGGAATTCAATCCGGAGCTCGCCCGGAAGCTCCTCAAGGAAGCCAACTACAAGGGCGACCCAATCCCTTACCGCCTTCTCAACAACTACTACACCAACCAGACCGCCAATGCGCAGATCATGGTCGAGATGTGGAAGCAGGTCGGCCTCAACGTCGAAATCGAGATGAAGGAAAACTGGGCGCAAATCCACGATCCGCAGGGCGTCAAGGGTGTGCGCGACTGGTCGGCATCCAACACCATCAACGACCCGATCACCCCGATGGTGGTGCAGTTCGGCCCGAACGGCGAAATGCAACAGAAGAAGGACTGGTCGAACGCCGAGGTCAACGAACTTTCTGTCGTTATGGAAACCTCGACGGACCGCGCGCTGCGCAAGAAGGCCATCGCCCGCATGCTGGAAATCGCCGAACGCGAAGACCCAGCCTATCAGGTCCTGCACCAGAACGCGGTTTTCACCGGCATGAAGTCCTCGCTGAAGTGGAAGGCCGCGCCGGCCTTCGCCATGGACTTCCGCTCCAACAACTGGACCATGTGATCGGTCCGATGCGATCCGGCGGCCACGCGTCGCCGGATCTCTTTTCCTGCAATGGCCGCGGCAAGCGCCCGGTTGCAACGCATCGGCCATGAAGCCCACATCCCTGAAGAAGGTGATCGCCATGAACACCCATCTCGTGGAAATTCGCGACCTGAAAGTCGCCTTTGACGGCGTGCAGGTCCTGCACGGCATAAACCTCGATGTGAAACCCGGCGAAGCTCTCGGCCTTGTCGGTGAATCCGGTTGCGGAAAGTCCGTCACCTGGCTTGCGGCGCTTGGACTTCTGCCCGGCAAGGCCACTGTAAGCGGATCGGTCCGCGTCGACGGAAAGGAACTCTGCGGCGGCCCGCGATCCGCGCTGGAAGCCGTTCGCGGCGGCAAGATTGCAATGATCTTCCAGGACCCGTCGAGCTCGCTCAATCCCGTGCTCCGGATCGGCCGGCAGATCACGGAAGCGCTTGCCCTTCATCGCGGTCTGCGAGGCGAGGCGGCCAAGGCTGAAGCCCTGAGATTGCTCGATATGGTCGGCATTCCCGATGCCCGCCGTCGCTTCGACCTCTATCCTCATGAATTTTCCGGCGGCCAGTGTCAGCGGTTGATGATCGCCATGGCGCTTGCCGGCGAGCCCGACCTCCTGATCGCCGACGAACCCACGACCGCGCTCGACGCGACGATCCAGGCGCAGATCCTTGATCTCCTCATCCAGCTCCGCGCCGAGACCGGCATGGCGACTGTTTTCATCAGCCACGACCTCGGCGCCGTCAGCCAGGTCTGCGAGCGCGTCTGCGTCATGTATGCCGGCCGCATCGTCGAAGAAGGCGGCATTGCCCAGCTCTTCGGCGAACCTCGCCATCCCTATACCCGCGGCCTGTTCGACGCGATCCCGCGCCTCGATGGACCGCGCGAAAGACTGATCCCCATTCCCGGTACAGTGCCGAACCCGAAGCATCTTCCGACCGGTTGCGCCTTTTCCCCACGCTGCGCCCACGCCGAAGACGATTGCCACGCCCTGCTGCCCGCGCTGGAGACGATGAACGACGGCCGACTGCTCGCCTGCCTCAACCCCGTTCCCGTCAAGACGATCAGACGCGTCGAGACGAAGATACTGGAGAGCGTCTAAGTGTCAGAACCTCTCATCAAGGCCGAAGAACTCGTCCGCATCTACCAGATCCGCCACGGCCTGCTGGGCAGACCCACACCTGTCCGCGCTGTCGATGGCGTGTCCCTCACCGTCCAGCCCGGAGAGACGCTTGGCATCGTCGGCGAATCCGGCTCCGGCAAGTCGACGCTCGGGCGCATGCTGCTCGGTATCGACCCCGCCCAGAGCGGCAGAGTGACCTTCGAAGGACAATCCATGCCCACCTTCGGCACGCCGCAATGGCGAGCGCTGCGCGCCCGCATGCAACTCGTCTACCAGGACCCGCTGGCGGCCCTCGACCGCCGCCTGACCATCGCGGCCCAGATCGGTGAACCGCTCGATATCCACGGCCTGATTGAGAAGAACGAACGTCCGGCACGCGTCGAGGAACTGATGGCTGCCGTTGGCCTGCGCCACGATCAGGCCGACCGCTATCCCCACGAACTCTCCGGCGGACAGCGCCAGCGCGCCGTCATTGCCCGGGCGCTCGCAACCCGCCCGAAACTCATCGTCTGCGATGAACCGGTCTCGGCGCTCGACGTCTCCATCCAGGCGCAGGTCGTCAACATGCTGCGCGATCTGCAGGAGAAAAACGATATCGCCATGGTGTTCATCAGCCATGACCTCAAGGTCGTGCGCAACATCGCCGACCGTGTCGCCGTCATGTATCTCGGCCGGATCGTCGAGGAAGCCTCGTCGGACGTGATCTTCCATTCGCCCCGCCATCCCTACACGAAGGCGCTGGTTTCAAGCGTACCCGTTCCGGGAAAACCGTTGACCGGCCGCATGATCCTGCAAGGGGAACCGCCGAACCCGACCAATCGTCCGGCAGGCTGCGCCTTCCACCCGCGCTGTCCGTTTGCCGGCGATATCTGCCGCAGTTCGGTTCCGGCTCTGCGCGAACTCGGCAACGGCCGCACCGCCGCCTGTCACATGATCGACGACGGCGACGCCTCGATGGCCGCCTGAAGAAGAGAGGGAAATCATGATCCGTTTCGTTCTCACGCGATTGTTCAGGGCACTCATCACCATTCTCGCAGTGGTTACCTTCGCCTTCATCGTCCTGCGCATGTCCGGCGACCCGGCACAGGTCATGCTCGGCCCTGACGTGCCGCAGGAATCGATCGATGCCTTCCGCGCCGCCTGGGGCCTCGATCGGCCCCTGTGGATCCAGTACCTCGCCTATATCAAGGAGATCTTCACCGGCGATTTCGGCGTCTCGATGCGCGACAAGGCATCCGCCCTGCAACTCGTCATCGAACGCGTGCCGGCCACGCTGCAGCTAACCATTCCGGCCCTGCTGCTGAAGCTCGCCATCGGCATTCCCGCTGGCGTCTATGCCGCGCTTCACCGCCAGAGCACCATCGACCGTGGCGTGATCCTTGCGGCGATCTTCGGCTTCACCATCCCCTCCTTCGTCATGGGCCTGCTGCTCGTGCTGATCTTCTCGGTCATCCTGGGTGTGCTTCCGTCCGGCGGGCAGGACACATGGATGCACGGCATCCTTCCCACCCTGACCATGAGCATCGGCGGCATCGGCATCCTGGCCCGCTTCTCACGCAGCGCCATGATCGAGGTGATGGGCCAACCCTATATCCGCACGGCCTCCGCCAAGGGGCTGAAATGGCCTGACGTCGTCTGGCGTCATGCCTTGCCGAATGCAGCCGTCCCGATCGTCACCATCGTCGGCTTCATGGTCGGCTCGCTGATCGCCGGCGCCGTCGTGGTCGAGTCGATCTTCTCATGGCCCGGCATCGGCCGCCTGCTGGTGGTCTCGGTCACCAATCGCGACCTCGCGGTCGTGCAGTGCATCCTGCTGATCGTCGCCGCCGCCATGGTGCTCTCCAATCTCGTTGTCGATCTGCTTTACGGCTGGCTCGACCCCAGGCTTCGCAGCCAGACAGCCCATTGAACAGGATGAAGCCATGACCTCCATCGAGATCTCTCACGCTCATCCAGCCCCGCGGGGAACCATGCGCCTGATCCGCATGCTTCGCCGCAATGTGCCTCTATCCGTCGGACTGGGTATCTTCTGGCTTGCGGCAATGGTGTTCGTCGCCTTCTTCGCCGATAGCATCCGACCCTACGGCATCACCGCCATGGACCTCAGAAGCCGTCTCGCTTTGCCCGGCCATCCCGGCCACCTGCTCGGCACCGACGAACTCGGCCGCGACGTCCTTTCGCGTCTCATCCAGTCGATCCGCGTCTCGCTCGTCATTGCCTTCGGCGCGACGATCATTTCCGCCGTCTTCGGCACCACGCTCGGTTTTCTCGCGGCAAAGTTCCGCGGCACCGTCGAGCATCTGGTACTGGTTCTCGCCGACTTCCAGGCAGCGCTTCCCTTCCTCATCATGTCGCTCGCCGTGCTTGCCTTCTTCGGCTCGTCGATGACGCTGCTCGTCTGCCTGATGGGTTTCTACGGATGGGAACGTTATGCCCGCATTGCCCGCGGCCTTGCGATCTCGGCAAGCGCACAGGGCTATGCCGCCGCGGTGGTGCAGCTTGGCGCAACCCCGCTCCGCGTCTACATGCGTCACATCCTGCCGAACGTCGCCTCGACCCTCATCGTCTCGATGACGCTCACCTTTCCCGAGATCATCCTCATGGAAAGCGGCCTTTCCTTCCTTGGGCTCGGCGTCCAGCCACCTGAAACCAGCCTCGGCAACATGGTCGGCTTCGGCCGCGAATATCTCACCCGCGCACCATGGATCATGCTCGCGCCCGCCCTCGTCATCATGCTGACGACGCTCTCCATTTCGCTCGTCGGCGACTGGCTGCGGGACAAGCTCGACCCCACCGTGCGCTGAATGTCTTCAAACTCCACCGATCAGGACAGACCCATGACAAAGATCACCGGCCATCGCGGCGCTCGCAACCTATGGCCCGAAAACGGCCTCACCGGCTTCCGCAACGTGCTTGCGCTCGGCGTTGACGCCATAGAATTCGACGTTCACCTGACGGATGCCGGAGAGCTGATCGTCATCCACGATGCAACACTCGACCGCACCACCGAAGGCACCGGCCCGGTTCGCACGCTTTCGCCTGAGACCCGCAAGACGACGAAGCTGAAAGGCTCGGACGATACGATCCCGACCCTTGCCGACGTGCTTGCCGTTCTCGCCCCCTCGGGCAAGGACCTGCATATCGAGATCAAGATCGATGAGAACGGTAAACCCTATCACGGCATCGTCGAAAAGGTTGTCGAGGAAGCTACCCGTTTCGGCGTCACGGAACGCTCGCACCTCACCTCCTTCGACACCTCGATCCTCGAAGGCTGCCGTAAAGCCGCGCCGCAGGTCGCCCGGCTCGTTTCTGTGAACAAGGACTGGGCTGACCGGCAGGGCGGACTTGCCGCATTCCTCGACAAGGTCGAGAGCCTTGTCGATATCGTCGCCATCCATCACGAGCTGATGCAGGCCGAATGGGACCTCATCACAGCCCGGCTGCCGCTGGACCGTCTCTGCGTGTGGACGCTCAACGAGGAAACGCTGATCCGGCCCTGGCTGGAACGCGGCATCGGTCACCTGACCTCCGACAGCCCCGATCTTGCGCTCCGCCTTCGCGCTGAGACCACCGAACACGCATGACTTTCCTCATACCTCTCGGGAGATAACCATGAGCAATATCATTGGAACCGGCTTCAACGTCGGCTCGAAAGACGGCGAATTCGCCAGCCTCGAACAGGATCTGCGCGCACTTGCCGAAATCGGCGTCGACACGGTCGAACTCGGCATCACGAGTGTCGACCTGATCGCCGGCGGTCGCATCATCAAGGAACGGGCCGAACGCCTCATCGCGCTCACCAGCCAGTTCGACTTCCGCTATACGGTGCACGGCCTCGTATCCTCGAACTTCATGGATCCGGTGAGCTGCCGCTACCAGCTCGACGCCGCCAAGGCATTGGTCGAGATCTGCGACCGGGTCGGTGCACGCATCCTCGTCCAGCACGGCGGTTGCCTGCGCGCCGACCAGATTGCCGAACGCGCCGGAGCCGATATGCGGGAGCGCGAAGCGCTGCTCGAACTCGCCGAGTTCTGCAAGCCGTATGGCGTGAAGATCGCGCTGGAGAACATCTTCACCACCGAGCCCGGCCAGTATCGCCAGACACCGGCCGAGGTCGCGGCAACCGTAAAGGCCCTGAACCATCCGAACATTGTCGCGCTGATCGACTTCAGCCACGCCTACATCGAATCGACCTATCGCGGTCTCGACTTCCGCGACCAGCTCCGTGCCATGGCGCCCGTCGCCGGTCACCTGCATGTCCATGATTCCTTCGGCCGTCCCCAGGGCTTTTATCAGGGCTACCATCCGCAGGAAAACACCGCGATGGGCATCGGCGACCTGCACATGCCGCTCGGCTGGGGCGACATCGACTGGGACGACATCTTCAGCGAGCTGGAATTCCTGCCCGGCACCGTGCTGATGATGGAAATAGGCGCCCGCTACCGTGCCGAACAGCCGGAAAGCCTTGAACGAGCCCGCAATCTCATCGCGCTGAACAGTCGCAAGACTGCTGCCGCCGCCGAGTGAAAAGACTGGCTGTCGCCGGAGCCATCAACGGGCGGCAGCCGCTCCCTTTGTGACAACCTTCAAACCAATGTCACAACGACCCGTTATCGGATCATCGCCAGGCAGGTCCGTCCGGACCGAAGGACCCGAAACCGCGCCGAGGGCCAAATGTCGACGCTTCAGGACATCGCATCCAAAGCCGGCTGCTCGACAGCCACCGTCAGCCGGGTCCTCAACCGCAGCGGTCCGGTGAGTGAAGGCATGGTGCGGCGCGTGCGCAAGGCAGCCTCCGACCTCGGCTATCGCCGGACGGAACGCCCCGCCCCGATGATCCGGCGCAGATCCGCCATCGGTGTGTTGATCCCGAGCATCACCAATCCTGTCTTTGCCGCTTCGCTGCTCGGCATCCAGAACCGCATGCGCGTTTCCGGGATCGGCGTACTGATCGCACAATCGGACTACGACCCGGCGCGCGAGGCGGAAGCCATCGAATATCTCCTTTCCGAGAAGCCGACAGGCCTGATCCTTACGGTGTGCAACCCGCTGAAGAGCGAACTGTCCCTGCCCTTTGCCATGCCGCCAACCGTGCTGCTCAACAACCTGCCAACACCACGCTTTCCTGCGGCAGTGACGACCGACAACCGGCTCGCCGGGCAGGAAATCACAGAATACCTGATCGAACATGGCCATCGGCGGATCCTTTTCGTCTCCGGCCATTTCGACGCGTCCGACCGGGCAAAGCTGCGCTATGACGGCCATTGCGAGGCCATGGCGGCCGCAGGCCTGCCTGTGCTCGATGCGCTGCAGATCCCCTTCGTCACGGGACACGACGAACTCGATCTTGCCGAACCGCTGAAGCGCCAGCGTCCCACGGCAATCATCGCTTCCAACGATCTCCTGGCGCTTGGCGTCATCGGCGCGGTCAGACGTGAAGGCCTTTCCGTCCCCGGCGACATGTCCGTCGTCGGCTTCGATGGCATCGCCATCGGCCGCCTGATCGATCCGCCGCTCACGACGGTGGAAATGCCCGATACCAGCATGGGCGCAACCGCCGCTTCCTTGCTGCTCGACATCGCCGAAAACGCCGCAACCCCGCGTCACTTGATGATCGGTTACAAGCTGCATGCCGGCGGCACCGTGCGCCGACTGGGCTGACGCTTTCATCTTCATCCTGCATCGACGAAAGCGCCGCCCCTTCGGGCGGCGCTTCTTGGTTCCTCGTCAAATGATATGCCTCAGCTGCGCGGCAGCAGGCTTTCGACTTCGGCAGCCGCATCATCGAGAGCTTCCTTCGGCGAAGCCGTCTGCTCGACCACGCGCGACAGGTTCTCGACGATGGTCTGGGTGACCTTCACGCCGTTGGAGCCCGGGAAGGCATACCACGGGATCATGCGCGGCATCTGCGAGAGGCCGGCGACGAAGAGCGGGTTTTCCTTGTAGAAATTGCCGAGATATTCAGGCGAAGCGGCGGCGAGTTCGTTGTTCGGCACGTAACCGGTGCCCGGCACGACAACCGAGGCGCCGAACGGACCGGCGGCGAACTTGATGAACTTCCAGGCAGCATCCTGCTTGGCGGCGTCGCGGGTCAGCATGACGGCAGCGTTACCGCCTGTCGGCAGCTTGCCGTTTACCGGATCGATCAGCGGGATCTGGGCGGTGCGCAGATCGAACTTGTCGCCTACGTTCTTGATGGTGTTGCGCAGCGCGCCGGTGGTCTGGAAGGCAAAGCCGACCTTGCCGGCAACGAAGGCCTGCTCTCCGGCCTGCTTGGTGAAGACCGGCAGACCGCCTTCCTTGACCATGCGGTCGAGCAGTTCGATGGCCTTCTGACCTTCCGGACCGTTGAAGGCGACTGCGCTTTCATTGTCGTTCAGCATCTTGCCGCCGGCACCGAACAGCAGTGCGGAGAACATCCAGTCGTCGCCCTGCCAGCGGAAGTCGATGCCTTCGTTGCCGTCGCCGAGCGCCTTGACCTTGGAGGAAAGCGCGATCACTTCGTCCCAGGTCTTCGGCGGGACATCCGGGTTGCCGCCGGCTTTGCGAACGAGATCGGCATTGTAATACATGATCGGGTTGGAGGTCGCGAAGGCGAGACCGACCTGCTTGCCCTTGACCTGGGCGAGCTTCAGGATGTTGTCCGAGAAGCCCTGCTCGGCCATGTTGCCGTCCTTGGCGATGAACGGAGCGAGATCGACCGGGATATCCCGCTCGTTGACCATGCGCAGGCGGTTGAGGCCGATGAAGGTGATATCCGGCATCTCAGCCGTGCCGGCCTGACGCATGATGGTCTGGATGCCTTCCTCATAGGTCGCGGAAGGATTGGCGAAGGTGATCTTGATATCCGGATTTTCTTCCATGAACTTCTTCGAGATCGTGTCCATCACGTCCTTGAAGAAGCCGGGCATCGGATAGTGAACATTGAGCGTCGTTTCGGCATGGGCCGGAACGATCGTCGCCAGCGTCACGGCCGCCGCGGCAATCGCCTTTTTGAAGAGAGTCATCGCTGTGCTCCTGGGTTGGACCGATCAGCCTTTCAGACCGGTCATGGTGATGCCCTCGACGAACCGCTTCTGCGCGAACAGGAAAGCGAGGACGAGGGGAAGAGTGATGATGAGAGTCGCGGCCATCAGCGCGCCGTAGTCGTCGCCGGCTTCCGCGGCGCGGAAATAGAGAAGTCCGAGCGGCGGAGTCGCATAGGCCTGGTTGGTGACGACGATCAAAGGCCAGAACAGGTCGTTCCAGTGGGCCACCACCGAGAAGATCGAGAATGCCGTGATCGCTGGCCACGCATTCGGCACGATGACCCGCATCACAATGCCGGTTTCCGACATGCCGTCCAGCCGCGCCGCATGGATCAGGTCATCGGGAATGCCCCGGAAGAACTGCAGGAAGAGGAAGATGGCGAAGACCGAGATCGAAAACGGTGCGACGAGCGCAAAGTAGCTGTTCAGCGCCGACATCTTGTCGAAGGCGACATACAGCGGCAGCGCAGTCGCATGGATCGGCACCAGCAGGCCGAGCATGACCAGCGCCATCATCAGCCGTGCCGCCCGGAAGGAAAGCTTGGCCATGGCATATGCGCAGGGGATGGCGACCACGACCTGCACGATCAGGATCAGGCCGCAGACGACCACGCCGTTGAGAAGCAGGCTGCCCATCGACACGCGGCTGAGAGCCTTGGAAAAGTTCTCCACATAGAACCAGGTTTGCGGGATCAGCGAGAGCGACGACGAGAAGATATCGCTCTGCGCCTTGCCAGCCGTGGAGATCATGAAAATGTAGGGCGCGAGGAAGACGATCGCCCCGATCGTCAGAACCGAAAGCCGCAGGATGCGACCGGGGGAAAGAGTGTCATTCATCATGCGTAGTGCACCTTCCGGTCCATGACGCGGTACTGGAGAAACATCAGCGACACGAGGATCGCGAGGAAGATCACCGTCATGGCCGAGGCATAGCCGACCCGGAGAAAGACGAAGCCCTCCTGATAGATGGTGAAGAGCAGGACCTCCGAAGCCTTGTTCGGGCCGCCTTCGGTCAGCGTCTTGACCGTCTCGAACACCTTGACCGCGTTGATGATGCTGATCGTGGTGACGAAGAGCGTGGTCGGCCCGAGCATGGGCCAGGTCACGAGGCTGAACCGGGAGAAGGCCGAGCGTGCGCCATCGATCTCCGCCGCCTGATAGAGTTCTCGCGGGATCGCGGAGAGACCGGCCAGGAACAGCACCATGTTGAAACCGGTCGACTGCCAGATGCCGATGATCGCGAGGCTGGTCAGCACCGTGCTGGATGCGCCGAGCCAGTTCGGACCGGTGACGCCCACCAGATCGAGAAGAGCGTTGATCGGGCCGATGGTCGGATGGAAGAGATATTGCCAGACGGTCGCCATGGCGACGAGCAGCGAGGCGACCGGCAGGAAGTAGGCGGTGCGGAAGAACCCCTTGCCCCAACCTTCCGCCTCGATCAGAAGCGCGATACCAAGGCCAAGCGCCATGGACGCAGGCGCGACGATGGCCGCATAGACCGTGGTGTTCCAAAGGGACCTACGGAAGGTCCGGTCGCCGATCAGGTCGGCATAATTCTCGAAGCCGACGAAACGGAAGCTGCCGTAGCCGAGTTCGAAATCGGTGAAGCCGAGAAAGATCACGGCAATCGTCGGCAGGATGATGAAGAGCAGCATCAATACGAGTGCCGGCGCGGACAGAAGAAGCGCAATACGCGCCTCCCGGCGCTGCGCAACCTTTGCCGGCGAATGAGCCGAACCCGCCTGCATCCCGTCGAAAGCAAGGCTAGCCATGAAGCGCCTCCGCCCGATGTTCCGCGTTCGAGGCGACGTCCGCCGACAGTCTTGCGCCGTGTTCGTCAAAGACCATCAACGCTTCGGGAGCCATCTTCAGGTCGACGCGTTGGCCGGCAGACAGGCCGATGGCCTCGGCGGGCGATATCTTCGCGACGACGATGGTTTCCATCGCCGCCAGCCGCGTAAACACCACGACTTCCGAGCCGAGGAATTCCAGCCGCTCTACGCTCGCCGGCAGGCCGCCTTCGCCGCTTGCCGCCAGCCGGACGAACTCCGGGCGGAAAGCGACGGAAACCGCAGCGCCCGCAACGAGATAGCTGCGTGTGGCAAGCCTGATGTCGCCGGCCTGCACCAGACCGCTGTCATCGCCCCGGGTCGGGATTACGTTGATGCGCGGCTGACCCAGAAAGCGGGCGACCTCGATATGGGCGGGATTGTCATAAATGTTGCGCGGCGTATCGAGTTGCAGCAACCGGCCGCCGATCATCACCGCCACGCGGTCCGCCATGGAAAGCGCTTCCGACTGGTCGTGGGTAACATAGAGCGTCGGCACGCCGGCCTTGCGATGCAGTTCGACGATTTCGCCACGGGCATGAACGCGCAGGTTGGCGTCCAGATTGGAAAGTGGCTCGTCCATCAGGAAGACATTGGGATGGCGCACCATGGCGCGGGCCAGCGCCACACGCTGACGCTGACCGCCGGACATCTGCCCGGGCTTGCGGTCGAGCAGGTGGTCGATCTTGAGGGACGTCGCCATCTCGTTGACCTGACGCTGGATATCGGCGCGGATCTGGCGCTGGCTGCCAATCATCCCGCCGATCAGCGGCAGGCGGCCGGCCGTGCTCAAGCGACGCATGGCAAGCGGCACGGCGATATTCTGCGCGGCGGTCAGGTGCGGATAAAGCGCGTAGGACTGGAAGACCATGGCGACGTTGCGGTCGCCGGCTGCCTTGTGCGCCACATCGGTACCGCCGATGACGATCTCGCCCCGGTCGGCATGGTCGAGACCGGCGACGATACGCAGAAGGGTGCTCTTGCCACAGCCCGACGGTCCGACCAGCGCAATGAACTCGCCGGGCTCGGCTTCGAGGCTGACACCCTTCAGGATGCTGTTACCGCCATAGGATTTTTCGATGTCGCGAAGGCTGAAGGCGCTCATTGGGCCGCCTCCACCGGAATTGCCGTGGCAGCGCGCGGATAGACCTCCTCGATGACATCATCGAGAATATAGGCCGTCGTCCCTTCAACGGCGAAGACCTCGCTCGTCACCTCATCGCCGAGGTGATGCACCACGCCGCCGACAAGACGCTCGCCCGGCATTTCGCGTTCCATCTTGTCGAGAATGAAGGAGGTTGGCGGCGCCCAGACGAGTTTGGTGTCGTTCAGCCTGCCCTGCCATGTCCAGTGCAGATGACCGCTGGCGTAGAGCGCCACGTCATGCGCCGCAAGAAGATCAATCAGATGCCGGCGTTCTGCCGGCGTTGCCCCCCAGTATCCCGTATCGCCTTCGGAGGGATCGTCGACGAACAGCGGCTTGTGGGCAAACATCGCCACACGGCGACCGTCGCGGGTCTCAAGCTGCTCCGCAAGCCAGTCGAGCTGCATCGCCTCCTCGGCATGGCCGGAGCCGACCAGCAGGCTGTTGATCCCGATCAGCCGCCACTCGCCCACATCCTTGGCAAAACGGTCAGGACCGGCAAGACGCCGCCAGCGGGCAAGGCGCTCGTCATTGATCGGTTGGTGAGAGCCGGGCATATGGCCGACATCGTGATTGCCGGGCACGATCAGCACGGGCACGTCGAGTTCGTCGAGCAGCGCCATCGAGAAGACGATGTCGTCTTCCTTGTCGGCGCCGTCGATGGTGAGATCGCCGGTATGCACGACGAGATCGGGTTTCACCGCCTCGATCCAGCGGCGGACCGGCTCCCAGTTGCCGTTGAAGTACGGCTTGGACGGACTGAAATGCGTATCGCTGATCTGGACGATTTTCATGGGGTAGCACCTTGAAACACTGGAGGCGGGACGTTGTCCTCGCTATGTCCGATGTGTTTAGGTGCTGTCCGTGTCAGCCGCTTAACGGCGCTTTTCAGCCTTCTTCCAATTCCGTCATGAAACCGTCAGAAAACGATACCGCGCCGGTGTCTCTCGCCGGCGCGGTATTCCTGATCATGACAGGTGATGACGCTCCTGCAGGCCGTAGACCGGGGTATCGATACCCACCTGGCGGGCCTTCAACTGCAGCGAGAGATACTGGGAATAGTGCCGCGACTGGTGCAGGTTGCCGCCGTGGAACCACAGTGCCTCCTGCTGCGTCGGCTTCCACATGTTGCGCTGCTCGCCTTCCCACGGACCGGGATCCTTGGGCGTGTCGGAACCGACACCCCAGCATTTCCCGACCTTGTCAGCCACTTCGCGGGAAATGAGATCCGCGGCCCAGCCGTTCATCGAGCCGTAGCCGGTCGCATAGACAACGAGATCGGCCGGCAGCACCGTGCCGTCCTTCAGCACCACGGCATCTTCCGTCAGTCGCTCGACATCCGAGCCGGACTTGAGCTTGATCGAGCCATCGATCACCAGATCGCAGGCCCCGACATCGATGTAATAGCCGGAACCGCGCCGCAGATACTTCATGAACAGGCCGGAACCGTCAGCGCCCCAGTCCAGCATGAAGCCGGCCTTTTCCAGCGCAGCATAGAAGTCCGCATCCTTCTCCCGCATCCGGTTGTACAGTGGGATCTGGAATTCATGCATGATGCGATAGGGCAGCGAGGCAAAGATCAGGTCCGCCTTGCGCGTCGTCATCCCGGCAGCCACCGCCCTTTCCGAATAGAGATCGCCAAGACCGATTTCCATCAGCGATTCCGACCGGACGATATGGGTGGAGGAACGCTGCACCATGGTGACGTCGGCCCCCGCCTCCCAGAGGGCTGCGCAAATATCGTGGGCCGAATTGTTCGAGCCGATCACCACGACCTTCTTTCCCTCATAGGCATCCGGTCCCGGATGCTGGGAGGAATGCTGCTGCTCACCCTTGAAGATATCCTGTCCGGGAACCTTCGGAACGTTGGGCTTGCCCGACATGCCGGTTGCCAGCACCAGCTGCTTCGGCCGCAGAACGACCTCCTCGCCGTTGCGGTCGACGACCACGGTCCACTCGCCGGTGGCCTCATCGAACGCGGCAGACTTGCAGGTAGTCGAGCCCCAGTAATTGAGCTCCATCACCTTGGTGTACATTTCCAGCCAGTCGCCGACCTTGTCCTTGGGCGTGAAGACCGGCCAGTTTTCCGGGAAGGGAATATAGGGCAGGTGGTCGTACCAGACGGGGTCATGCAGGCACAGCGACTTGTAGCGCTTGCGCCAGCTGTCGCCCGGCCGCTCGTTCTTCTCGATGATGATGGTCGGCACGCCAAGCTGGCGAAGGCGCGCGCCAAGCGCGATGCCGCCCTGCCCGCCGCCGATGATCACGACATAAGGCTGGGTAGTGTAGCCAAGCTCGGCGGCCTCCTGCTCGCGCTTTTCCTTCCAGCTCTTGCGACCCTTGTCATGGCCATGTTCGGCGCCCATCGGGCGTCGGATGCCCTTCGGCTCCTCATGGCCCTTCAGCTCGCTCATGGTGGTAAGAAGCGTCCAGATCAGGCCGTTCTTCAGGCGGATCTGGCCGTAGCCGCGCGCGGTACCGGTTTCGAATTCGAACCAGCCCTGGGTCACGCCGTCGTCTTCGCTTGCAGGCTCCTTCGCATCCTGCACGAAGTTTTCCGGCCGGACCGACGAAAGCTGGCTCTGCAGCATATCGCGGATCTGTTCCCGGCCTTCCAGTGTCTTGAGGTTCCATGTGAAGGTAACGAGGTCGCGCCAATGGCAATCCGCCTGGAACAGATTGACCGCGGCCTCGATATCACCCTGTTCAAGGGCTCGGCCGAGTTTGGCGAGAACGGCATCGATTTTGGTATTGGGGCTTCCGTCAAGCATGTCATCTCCTCCATGGTTGCTTGAAACTGCCTGATGCGATGCCGCCTGCCTCAGCGGGCGACATCTCAAGGGATCGCCGCAATCGCCGGCCGGGCTCCTCTTCCCGGCAGGCGACGCGGAAGACACCTTATTTCGAAAGATCGATCAGGATCTTCAGATGCGTGCCGGCCGGGTCGAGAAGGGCGTCAAAGCCTTCCTTGACCGCGGTATCCAGCGTGATGCGCTTCGTCACGACCTTCTTCGCCGGCAGCAGGCCGGAGGCGATGAGGCGAATGACGCGAGGCCAATAATGGGTCGGATAGGCCCAGGAACCCTTCACTTCCAGATCGCGGAAGGTCACCTGGAACCAGTCGATCGGGTTTTCATGCGGATGCAGGCCGGTCTGCACCACCACGCCCTGCTTGCGCACGGCATCGACACAGGCCTTGAGAGCATGCTCATTGCCGACACATTCGATAGCAACGTCACACCCGACATTGCCTTCGGTCAGCGAACGGACGACGTCGCCCACATTGTCACGCTTGGGATTGATGGTGATGACGTCGGGCAGGATGCCCTTGGCATATTCGAGACGGGCGTCGTTGAGGTCCGAAACGAAGAGCTGGGCGGCGCCGGCTGCGCGCGCGGCAAGCAGCGTCAGCATGCCGATCGGGCCAGCGCCGGTGACGAGAACGCTGTTGCCGGCCGTGACACCACCACGATCGCAGGCATAGACGGCAACCGCCGTCGGCTCGACCAGCGCGGCTTCCTCGTCGGTCATCTCGTCCGGGATTCTCTGGACGTTATATTCGTTGACGATCGCGGCTTCGGCCATGCCGCCGCCATCCCAGCTAAGGCCAACCAGAGCAAGCTCTGTGCTGAGGTGGAAAAGCCCGCGGTCAGCGAAGTAGTCGCCCGAACGCGGCATCACCAGCGGCTGGATGGAAACACGGTCGCCAACCTTGACCGAGGTGACACCCTCGCCGATCGCCTCGACCACACCCCCGAATTCATGGCCGAGAACCTGCGGGCCATGCGCGCCGGTGAACGGATGCGGTTCGGTCGGAATGAAGATCGGGCCATAGCTGTATTCGTGAAGGTCAGTGCCACAGATGCCGACGAAGCGGTTGCGCACAAGAACCTGCCCCTTGCCCGGGTTCTTCGGTTCCGGAATGTCGTCGATACGCAGATCCTTGGCTGCGTGGAAACGGAGGGCTCGCATGTTTACTCCCTTTTCTGCTTTTGTAATGCAGACTAGGCAGCAAGGTGCGTGCCATGGTGGACCGACACCCGGAAAAGCCGCTGTTTCCTGAATTTTCATCCGGCAAGCCAATGCTTTTCCGCCGGGAGATGCGACAAGTGTGGCGCCACAGGTGCGGCACCATGCTCACCTCAATGAAGCTTGCCGATATTGAAACGCCGCATCTGCCGATGAAGCGTGGTGCGGTCGATCCCGAGACGACGGGCCGCCTCCGAAACGTTACCGTCACAGGCGGAGAGAACGGCGCGAAGCTCGGCCTCACGCGCGTTGACCGGCTCCGGCAAAGGTGTTCTGCCGAGATGCTCCGGAAGATCGGAGACCTCGATCAGGCCTTCCTCGCAGAGAGCACCGGCAAAGGCGAGCGCATTGTCCAGTTCGCGGATATTCCCCGGCCAATCATAACCGAGCACCACGCAGCGCGCGGCATCGGAAAGACGCAAGGGCCTACCGGCGGCCCCATGCTTTTCCAGGAGGCGGTCGAGCAGCCATGGAAAGTCCTCGCGATCACGAAGCGATGGCAAGACCATCATCGCCGCGTTAAGACGGTAGTAGAGATCTCCCCGAAAAAGTCCTTTCTCCACCAGACCGGCAAGCGAGCGGTGAGAGGCGGAAACAACGCGGAAATCCACCTTGCGCGGCACAGAGCCGCCGACCGGTAGCACCTCCCCTTCGGCCAGCACGCGCAACAGCCGGCTCTGGGCGGTCGGAGACATATCACCGATTTCGTCAAGAAAGAGCGTGCCTCCATCGGCTTCCTCAATCAGTCCTTTGCGGCCCTTGGTCAGGGCTCCGGTGAACGCGCCCGGAAGATAGCCGAACAACTCGCTTTCCACCAACTGGTCTGGAATGGCAGCGCAATTAATGGCCACGAACCGACCCTTCAGCCCGCTCGCATCATGGATGATGCGCGCGAGAAACTCCTTGCCGGTTCCCGTCTCGCCTTGAATGAGGATCGGCAGCGACGTACGCCCGAGCCGGATGACCTTGCGACGCAGCGCATCCATTTCCGGCGTATCGCCTCCCAGCCGGCCGACGGCAGGAACGGCGGATCGTTCCGAAGACACCGGAACGCCCTTCGTCTTCTGCTGCGGCTCGATCGCATGGGCATAGAGTATGCTGCCATCGCGGATCGCGATCCGCCTATCCTGCGGCAGCCGACTGCGGGTGAGCGCAGCGAGTTCATTGACATCGGCATCGAAAAAGCGGGACACCGGTTGGCCGATGATGTCCTGCGGACGACGCCAGTCCAGACCGCAGGAAGTCGCGAGAATCCGCGCGCCTCCATGCGTCATGCCGCTGATCCGGCCGGAGCCATCAAGAGTGATGGCGGCTTCCGGATCCACATCAAGAAACTCAGGTGCCGCTGCAAAGCGCAGGACCAGATCGTTGCGGCTGTGCGCCATCAGATTGGCGAGTTCGATCCGGCGCACCGTCGAGGAAACAAAATGGCGAGCGATATTCTGGCTCGTCTTCAGGATCGGCGAACTCAGGAGCGAAATATCCAGAACCGCTGCCAGCGAACCATGCATGTCATAGATCGGCGCCGCCGTGCAGGAGAGCGGCGTGTGCGTCATATCGAAATGATCGGTCTGGTGGATCGTCAACGCCTCGCCGGTCGCAATGCAGGCGCCCACAGCACAGGTTCCAGCCCTTGGCTCAGACCATTCCGAACCGAGAAAGAGCCCGGCCTTACGCAGGTTGTTGTTGAAGGACGGATCACCGAGGAACTCGACCGTGACGCCCTGCCGGTCGGATAGCAGCAGCACGTAGTTCTGCTCGGCAACCTGATGATAGAGCCGTTCCAGCCCGGAACGCGCAATGCGGACGAGATCCTCCGATTGCTGCCGGTGCTCACGCAGAAGGGTCTCAGAAACGATGACCGCCTCGCGGGCGCGGGAAGGATCAAGCTGGTAATCCTCAAGGCAACGCCGCCAGGACTCCACGACGAGATCGTCACGCCCGGTCCGTGCGCCCTGACTGACGCTTTCGATTTCCCTGACATGGTCAGCAAACGACATCGAACAATGCCGCGGTCCGTCGAAAGAGAGACCGCCCTCCGTTTCCCAATGTTCGAGTATGCCAATCAAGAAAGTAGAATGTAAAGGCGTTAACGCGCCAAGAAGGCTCACGCTGGACGAAAGCGCGACCGCGACGGCGTTGGGAGCAGGCGCAAACGCGCGAAGGCCCGCGCTTGGGGTTTCTGTGGTAAATCTCTATCGCTGCCCGGACTTGACGTATGGACCAAGAAGTTCAGGCGGGATGGTTTGTTAGCCGTTGGGAGGCCGGTCAAAATTTGTTTGAGGCTTTTTCTGACGAGTTTGATGTAGAGAGGAGATTTGGATTTATTATGTGGAATTTGGTTGCGGGGGCATGACTGCACGGAGACTTGTAAATTCTCCGCCTCAATCCGCCCTTACGGCAACAAATTGCGCTTCGCGTCAGAAGCCTTTCTTGCCTACTCATTTTTGGAGTATCTCGTTTGGGGCCGTGTTCGGACCGTCCGGTTCTGGGGATCAGCGAGCAGTAAGCTGCCGTTCTGCGTCTGACCACAATTCGGACGTTGGCGGTTCGCTACCTTAGTGACCGCTTCTGGCCCAAGCGGACTCTGGTCGCCACCCTTGTACAGTACCGGAACAGAATTTCGTTCAGGTCGACATTGTCGGGCTGGTTGAGCGCGGAGACGCATCGCCCCGAGAGCGCCGGAGAGCCTCTGGCCAAGCAGGTCCGAGTGCAGTTCAAATGCATGTCGCTCCCCCGGAAATGCACGGTGATCTAGTTCCAGGGGCTGATGCCGCGAACAATTTTCCGGCCAAGGAAGTTCTCCGAGAGTGGCTTTTCGCGCTTCTCGATGGCGCGCTCGAGGACCTGGAGATTGAAAATCGCATGCGCGCGTTTGAGGCGCTGCAGCCGGTCTCTGGTTCGCCAGGCAGGCAACTCGGTCCTTAGCCGTTGCAGGGCACGTCGATCGGCGCACTGCATGAAGAGGATCCAGGCGGCGTTTGCGGATGCCTCGTCGGGGGCATGGAGGTAGGCGTTAAGCCAATGCCGAGTTGAGGCTTCACCAAGGCGCCATTTGGCCGACTGGTTGCGCCGATGCTCGGCCGCAGTCAGTTCGCCTTCTGGCCAGGCGTCGTCGATTGGCAGGTTATAGTAGGAACCGAAGCCAGACATGGTCTCCGCACGCATTCGGCGCCAGGTCGCCGTCGAGGCGGCATCTCGCGCGATCACGTCCTCGAGCCACTGGGTCCGCCCATTGATGGTCGCCGCCAGAGCGAGATCGAACAGGTCCTTGTCCGTATTAGCGCTGGGCAACTCCAGCAACTCGTCAAGGATTTGCTCGGACTGGGGCGTCTGCCGAACCCGGAACGGGATATGAACGAGTTCGGGGACGTGCGAGCGGCCAAGCACTCTCAACGCTCCTGTCGCCTGCAGCGCTCGCCACAAAATTGATCCCAGGTCCGGACGCTCTTCGAGGGCCGCTTCGCAGAGCGCGATGTAGAAGCCTTCCGCTCGCAGCACGCGTCGCTTGAAGTCGGCGGTGACGTCGGACGCGCCCGCGGTCCAGCCATCGATGAGGTCCGGCGCCTCGCGGAACAGCGTCCGCAAATCCAAGCTCTGAAAGCTGGCGAGGAAGAGATCGGCTCCGGTTTCATGGGCTTGCCGGATGCGCGCCAAGGCGGTTTCCACAGCGCGACGTCTGGCTGTCTGTCGCCCTTCGGTATCCATCATTGCCTGGAATCTCTGGGCCGGGTCGCCGTTGTCCTCGGGCGGTGGCGGGAGCATGGAGAAGGCGAACGGTTGTCCCTCTCGTCGTTCGAGATAGATGACGATCTGCGACCCGATCTCCGGCAGGTCGAGAGTGGTCGGTCGCAGAATGTTGTCGAGCAGTTGGGCGGCGAGCACGGTTTCGGACGGGCTCTGGCCACGCTTGCGGGCAACATGCAGCAGCAGCCACGGCGCAAGGCGCATGGCGAGTTGATCGAAGGGGATCGCGTCCGCCGCCTCGGCGAGCGCCAGCGAGCCATAGTGATTGCAGAGCTGTTCGCCACCGGGTTGCCAAGACCAGTCTCTGGCGATCAATTCTCTGCCGAGCCGCTTGGGGTCGAATTGCGTCAGTGTGTGAAAGACGATCGATCGCCGCTGTTCGGCGTTGTCCCCGAAGGCGAACGGCAGCAGCCAATTCCAGGCGCTGTCGCTCAGGGGAGCTTGCGTGATCAACAGCAGGGCCATGAGGTTGTCGATTGCCGCCGCATCGGCCGACCCGAACCGTGCGATCAGCTTATCCACGTCGTCGGCGGTCAGTTCGCCAACAATCTCTTCGAAGTCGAGGTCGTTCCCCAGGCCTGCTGCGACAATCTGCTGGACCTGGTCGAGCGGGGGAAGATCGAGGACTTCGACCATCACGAGGTTGGAAGCGGCGTAACACTCTTCCGAAGCGTCTGGCTGCCGACTTGATTGGCGCAGTTGCTGAGCCGGCGAGGCGCTCGAAGCATCCCACAAGATTGTGTGCTCGCAGATGCGTGCCGCCACCCAATATCGCGAACTCGGCGATCGGGATCCGAGCCCTGCGAGCTTGGCACGAACGATCGCGGCGAGGGCCTCGGGCGCGCCTCGTGCCAGAAGCGGTGCATTTTGATCGAAGGCGAGATCGACCTCCGTCGGGGAGATGTCGGCGTCGAGGTCGTTGGCGGGGAAGTTCGCGACGCTTTTGACAAGCTCGTCGATCACCGATGGCGGCGGCGTGAACGTCGGGTCAAGCCAGAGGTGCCGGCTGCGGTTGAGCCGGGAGAAGAGTGTGAGGCTCGTGTTCTCGAGCACGGAAGTGGCATGGCGCCTCTCGAGAGCAAAGAAGCTCGCGCCCGGATCGACTAGGTAGTCACTGTCGTAGTCCCAGACCCGGTAGAGCGCGGGATGGAGGGCAGCGGCCGCCTCGGCGTCTTCGTCGGTGGAATTTAGCCAGAGCAGCAGGGCCGCCACCCGCAGGGCCACGTCGGGATGGACGCCGGGCTCTGGAGTGATAGCCGCAATGGCATTCGCTCTTGCTCGGATCGCCGCGGTGGTTTGGGGGCGGTCAAGCTCGTTGAGGAGGATCAGCCATTTGAGGCTTTCCCAGATATCGTCGCGATGCCGGATGGCGAAGGCGATCGCTGCGGCTTCGAAAACCGGGAGGACATGTTCGAGTGGGAAGCCCTCGATCAGCGACGGGATCGTTTCGGGCGCCATTGTCGACGCCTGATCGACGAGTTCGATCGGCGTGCTGAGCACTGTGAGAGGACCGGCTCGATCGACGCCGATTCGTTCGGACAGACGCGCTATCCGCGACTTTTCCGTCTCGGAATTCGCGTTCCGCGTATCGATGTCGCGGGATACCACGCGAAGCCATTCCGCCGCCTTCGCAACGATGAGGTCACGCAGGCCGGCGTCGTCGCGAGGCAGGGAACGCAGCGCATTGACTGCCCAGAGTCGGGCCGATCGGTGCACATAGGCAGAGATCTCGATCGCGCCGAGGAGAGGTTCCGCCAACGGTCGCGCCAGGCCGATGAGGTCGGCGAGGTGGGTATCGGGAATGTTCTGGCTCTGCAGCCAGGCGAGCAGGATGGCTTTGGCGTACTCGGGGAGGTCGCCACCGCGCGCGACCATGATGGAGACCGATGCGCGAAGGATCTCGGCTCGTTCGTCCAGTCCGGAAATAGCATCGAGCCAATTGTTCAGGGCCCCCTCATAATCTGCTCCGGCTGCGAGACCGTCGAGGTGAACAAGGAGCGCCAGCCCCAGGGCGTGGGCCACGACGGCAGGGGTCGCTTCGTACCCTCGCGAGGTTGTGTTGAGGAAACTGCCGTCGATCAGATCGCTCATCCGAGCGAACACATCGGACTCGCTGAGGTCGGGGCGCGCCGCGCTGTCGGCAAGCGACTGGGTGGTGAATGCGCTGGTGTTGTCGAGGACGTTTTGCGCGAGCTTTTGCAGCCACTCGCGCCACTCCCGTTCAGTGAAGGAACGGCCGCCCTGGGGACCGAGCGTGTCTTTGCCATACTCCCACAGCAGGCGATGGGGTGTGATTGACCCGGCCTCGACCAGCCGGTCCCGAAACTTGACGACGAGAGCGAAGAGGCGGGGCCTGCGGGCGAGCGCAACGAGTTCGGGATGGAGGTCTTGCCGCTGCAGATGCTCGAAAGCGAGCATCGCGTCGAGTTCGGTGTCGTCATAGACGCCAACCTCGATCGGGGTTGGCAGGACGGCGAGCCCTCGTAGCGAGCGAAGCTTTTCCTCGAAGTGATAGTTGCGGGTGGTGACGATTAATCGGAGGCGGCCGGCGAAGGCATCGTCCTGGAGAATGCGGATGAGGTCGATCCAAGGAACGCCAGAGACCTGATTGAGGCCATCCAGCATTAGGGTCAGCAGCGGCCCCTCTGCCGCCGGTCGCTGGAACAGCCTTTCGAGGCGCGTCACCCAGTGGTCGATGCTGCGCACGTTTGTGAGCGCATGGACCTGCTCGGCGAGAAGGCGCCGGACGGCTGCGGCATTGCCAATCCTGGCACCGGCCACAACCGACGCGGGAATCACAAGGATGGCAGGCTGGTGGTCGCGATGGCCCACGAGCCAATCGAGGCTCGCCCAGGTCTTTCCGACCCCGTCGAGGCCGAGGACTGCGGCAGGTGCGTCGCCCGCGGCAGCGCCACTCCACCAGGCATCGAGGGCCTGGTTGACGCTCCGGCGCGGCACACGGTTAGGGCGGCTGCCGCAAGCTGCATCCTGACCGAGCTTGGCAATCGCCGCCCGCGGGCTGGACCAGATCCTCTCGAGTTCTGCGTGGGAGACTTTTCGCAAGGTCTCGAAACCGAGTTGCCACGCCTCACATTCGCGGCGAAGACGTTGCAACTGGCCGCTGGCGGGCGCGACGAAGTCCCGGGCGATGTCGCCCGCTTCCTTGGACACCAAGGTGTCGAGGATGGCAGGGTCGACAGTGCAAAGCGCGGTCAGGGACCAGACGTCATCGTCGACCTTGCAATCGATGACGACGATGGGAACGCCGTGCGTTTCGCCGTGGAGAAGGAGGTCCGTCTCCAATTGCTCGGAGACGCGCTTTGTAGCGGCGAGGAACCAGCCCTCAAGCGCTCCATCCCTTTGCAGCGCGTGATCCACCTCGCCGAGGAGTTCGCGGTGACTGAGTGATGTGCTGTCGGCATAGCGCTTGGTTTCGATGCGGAAGCGCCGGCCTTCGCGGCCGCTGGGGCCGGCGTCGCCACCGAACTGGAAGCCGTGCTTGGCCATCGCGATGCCGACATCGAGCATTCGGCTTACAAGCGACGCGACCAGGCGCTCGAAATCGCCCTCCTTGATCTCGTCCTGGAGGATCTGTTTGAGCCGCTGCTGCTTGGCGATAAGCGCTGAATCGAGGGTCACGTTGAATATCCGGATTGTAGGTGATCCCTGTTCTGCCCGCGAGCGAGCTTGGCAAGGTTCTCGAGAAGGTCGCCGAGCGACCCGCCCTCACCGTCAAAGGGCACAAGGTTGGGAGCCGAGAGAAACTCCTCGACGGCGGCCTGGGTCAGGACGATGTAAATTCGCCGGACAAGGTCGTCATCCGCCTTGATCCCGTAGAGCACGATCCGTTTCTGCGTCTCCGTTCCGGGAAGCGTGACGAAGCATGTTCTGGGCGTGAGCGGTGCGATCAGCCTCATCCCGCCTGATCCTCCGGTTCGGGCGCTGAAGGTGTAGGCGACGAAGCCGGCGGTCACATAGAAATGCTCGACCTCGATCGCACGGTTGCGCACCCCATCGAGCGCGGCATTGTAGTTCGGTTCGATGCGATTGAGGAATTCTTCGATCGCCCGAGGCTCATGAAGGTAGAGGTTCGTGCTTCCGTCCGGCCTTCGGCAAACATTTTCCGTCAAGCCGTGGAAGGTCTTGAGGTCGTCCTTCCTGACCGCGACCAGGCGGCCCTTGTCATCGGTCAAGTAGAGGTTTCGCAGATGCTCCTGGAGAATGAAATGATCGAGCTGCATCGCATCACCATAGCTATGCCCGTCGCGGCAGCAAGATAAAAAGCGGCATCCCGCTCAAAGGGGCGGGTCGGGCTGTCGTGAACCGAGTCCGGCGGTTTCGGCCAGCCGGCTTTCAACTGTGTTGTCATTGCGGGCCAGCCGCGCTATTGCTATCTCCACAGTTTGAGGTCGGCGACGATCCCCGAGTGAAAGATTAGGGCCCGTGGGGAGTCCGTCGATCAATCGGGTAGGTTGATCCACACGATGAACTCGTGAAGCTGATACTCAACCTGCTCAGCGTCTTCAACAGGAATGGCGTCGAGCGCCTCCATGAGGAAAGCATCGAGCTGCGTGCCGCCGATATTCTGACACCAGACGTTCGGCAGGCCTCCATTAACATGATCGAGCCGAAAAAAGCCCGGCCTGTGCGCGTGACCCTGCTCCTGCGCGCCGGCATGGAGCACTGCGAGATGATTCATCATGATCACCCCGTCGACAGAATCGAACGGAACACGCACACTATTCAACTGATAAAAGGAGTGCTCGGTCAGTAGACCTGATTGCGGGTATTTTAACGCCGAAATGGGTTCATATACATAGGCGTCCCAGAAAACGACGAGCACACCAATCGTCTCCTTTGCGGAGAAGCCTGAGAACTTGTCATCGGCGCTTTCGAGAAAATCCTTCAGGACGTTGTCACGCGGCCAGGTGACGGGCTCGTTCGGGTTCTGGTTCGCGCGAAGGGTATCTCCCAGTGTAGAACGGGCGGGGATCTGTCGCGGATTCGCTCCCCGTGCTGTCTGATGATCGACGAGGGAGGGGCATTTGACCTCGAACAGATAGACACGCTCTTCAAGTTCAACTGCGAGTTCTGGCCGACGACCGGTGGTGGGATTGGCTGGCTCATGCTGGAATTGTGCGCCTGCGGGCCAAGGTGCTTCGAGCAACACCCTAAGCACCAAGATCTCGGCGAACTTCTGCAGCAGTTGCTGGAAGCCCGCTCTCCATGCCACCGGGTTCTGCACCGCAGGGGTGTACCCCGTACCGATCAGCTCATCGACAAGGCGTTCGCCTAAACCAGGTAATCGATACTCGCAGGACGCCAAAGCGCAGATGAGGGCTTGGCCAAACTCCGTTACGCGACCTTTGTTAAGGTGGTAGGTCAGCCAATGGGTTCGGCCGCCGACGCCGGCACGATAGCGGTCGGCGAGAATTTTCGAAATATCTGAAATATCTTGATCGGCTACGCTTTTCAGATCCTGGTTCAAACCTAGCCTCCAGTGTTTGCAAGAACTAAGAAACGAGGCGAAGACTTTAGTCCTAAATCCTCTCCGCACAATGGAGTGAAGCCTCACCTTGTTGCCGGTCACAATCAACCCAAATTGCAGTTCACATTCACTCAGTACGCTGCGGCTTGGAGATTACCTCAAGCGGCCGTTCATCCGGCGCGTCATCGAGCAAAGCTTGCCTCGTCAGCTCGCGACCTCATCCGAGCCGTTCGATGGCCCACCGTGAAGTTTTAGCTGCCGTTTAAACGGTGGCCGCATGAGACCGGATCGGTATAAGCCGGCAAAGCTTGTCGGGCGCGCAGAAACGCCGCATTGTGTGGACTCAGGAACGCAATAAGCGTCGGCGATCGGCGGTGGCAGAAGCGTGTCTACTGTCGTTGCGATAGTGACTTGTAGTAAACCCTGGCCGCGCCCGGCGTGGGCGCGAAGGTGAAGCAATCGCAATAGTCATCGATCGCCTGCATCACGCCGAGCAGGGATGGGCCGGAGAATGCCGCTGCCTGGCCGGTGCCCCAATGGCTTAGGAAATTTCCAACGATCGTCACCATGTTGGTGTTCAGACCGGCTTGCTGGGCTGCGTCGAGTTCGAGGCTGTTGGCGGCCTTGTGCAGTTTGACGGCCGCCTCAATGGCCTTGAGAAATTCGCTCGACAATTGCTTGTCGTCATTGAAGGCGATGTCCACCGGCACCGGAATCCGGAGCTTGCTGATGAGATCGCTCAAGCGATATTCCAAATACTGCCGCACGCCTTCCTTTGCGGAGTCGACCTGACCGGCTTGAAGCATCGAAATGGTGCGGTCGCGCACCTTGTTGACCGCTCCGGCCTGCGGCAGGACGACAACCTGCGGCGATCCCTCGAGGCGCTGGTGCCACCACGTTCCCGAACCGCTGTGCTTGTTGAACAGCTTTTCGAGCATCGTGTCGTGGCTCAACAGGATCACCTGCGGTCCTGTCGCGTTTCCGGGCCTCGCGAAGGTGGTCCTGATGAGTTCAACGAGAAAGTGCTGGTGCCCGGCGTCGAAGCTGGACGTCACATCATCAAGAACCAAAAATTTCGGCAGTCCGCCGTAGAGAGACGCGGCCGCCAGATAGAGCGAGATCGCGAAGGCGTTGCGGAAGCTCTCGGAGAGAAGCGCCTGGGGTGAGACGTTCGTTAGCCCGTAGAATTGGGTATCCAAGGCCTCGAACTCGGAGAGCTTGGAGGCAAGGTGGTCCCGCAGGCTGTGAGTTCCCGTTCCATCGCAAAGCGGGCATAGATGCGGATCCTCCCACTGTTCGGTTTCCACGACCTTCGAGCCTGCCTGATAAAGCTGGAGCATCAGATCGCCGGCGGTCCTTGCCAGCGCGTCCTCCCGCTCGGCGGCAAGCGTGGTCAGTTGCGCGGCCCGCCCGGCAGTTGGAGCCTCATGATTGACTTTAGCGAGATCGCCACGCTCTCGGATGCAGGCGCCAAGGCGCTCGCGTTTCGGCCCGCCCTCGGCATCCTTGATCGCCTCGATGCAGGCGTCGATGTCGATGGCTGCGAATGCCTTTCCTTCACAGACAGGTTTCAGCGGCGCGATCTGGGCCAGCGCGTCCTGGCATCTCGCTTTCGCCGCCGTTGCATTCAACTCCCCAATGTCCGCGCCAACTAGAATCTCGTAGTCCTTGGCAATCGCTGCTGACAGCTCACCGGCGGTCCGCTCTTCGCGCGTCTTGTTTTGTGCATGGGCGGCAATGCTGAAGTGATTGTTGAACGCGCGCGTGTTCTCCGCGATGGAGGCGCATAACGGAAATGATTTCCGCATGGGGGCCGGAAGCGGCTTGGCGGCTTTTGGGTATCAGGTTAAGCAAATTCGATGCTCAGAACGGAGAACTCGTAGTCACGACTGTCTGCGTATCCGGCAATCAGGCGGGTGAAATGTTAGGACTCCTTGAACCTCATTCACGGTACGTCGGTTTGACCCGTTTGCGCGTTAGTGACACCTGTTTCTTTTCATAGCGTTACAGAACCCGCGGTCTTGTCCTTCTCTGCGGACTTTCGCGCCTTGGTGGCTGCCTTGACTGTCTTAGTGTCGAGGCCACGTAAAGTGAGGTCAATTCCAATCACCGCTAGGTCCTCCACATTGGGGTATTGGCTCGAAATTACGGACCAGTATTGGCGCAGTGCTGCTAGCAGCGCCTCGAAGCTCTCGGCCTTGCCGCCGCCAGATAGATCCCAGCTTTTCTTCGTACCGATATAAACGAGGAGAAAAATGCCGCGGCTGGAGCGGACATCACGCAAATAGTCACCCGCGAGTTGCACCTCCATACGCTCGAACAGGTGCGGACCCGTCCAGTTGTCCGCGACCTTCAGCTCAATGGGTACCGGGCCATCGAATGTCGCACCTCGAAATCGCAAGTCGGGTCGCTTGGCGTCAGCCAATTCTTCTTCGGGCGGGATGCTATAACGTCCGCCAGCCTTGCCGCGCAGCCAACCTCCAATAAATTTGCGGAATTCCGTCTCCTGATCCGTGCCCTGTAAGATCGAAGCAATACTCTCGTCGCCATGTTCAAGCTCGTGCTTCAGATCTTCGAGCCGCTCGACTCCGAAATACCAGAGCTCGCGGTGGTTGGCAGGTGTTGCGACCCTTGCTTCATTGAATTCCTTGACCTGGCTCGGCCTCCAGGGAGCGAAGTCGGCATCCAGGGTCGCTTTGGTCTTGGCGTGGAAGCCCATCCATGGCCGTGAATTCGCTGCGGGGTGCGCACGCTCCATTTCCATCAGGGCGAGATAGGCTTCCTTGCCCGGAGTCTCGCGGATGAAGGCGAAAAGTGCATTGCGCGCGTCCTGTGCGTCGTCGCGGAGACCTGGCGAATAGACGCCCTTGCCAGCACGCTCGATGTCATCTTCCTCACGAATGTACCTCGCCATGAGCAGGTACAGCGTCTTCATGTGCTCGACAGTGCGATAGGCAAGCCGTGCGCGGCCCTCCTGCCGCCGCCCCCCCAACAACGATACGACAAAGCGCAGAGCAAGATTGGTTTGCTCTGCGGGATCGTTCAATGCCGCTAGTCGAGCAGCGAGCGCCGGGACAGCCGCGTCCGGGTCAACGCCGACCCAAGTGGCAAACCAGATCGGGCTGAAAATCGGATCGAATTTCGTGCTCGCCTTTCTAGCCGCGATCTGGGCCAGCTCAACATCAGATACCGAGGAACCCTGAACGATAGACAGAAGATAGCCGAGGTTGCGCGGATTGACCCGTTTGCCCTTAAGCGCTGGGAGCAAGGCTGTGGCGATCTGATCGCGCGCCCATTCGCCATGCCATGCCATGTCGTAAAGGACGTAGTGGCTTTCGCCATCGCTGGTCTCGCTCGCCAGTTCGTGGCGGATTTCCTTCAGAAGGATGGCGCCGACCTCACCGGGAAACGCTCCGTAGAGGTCTGGCAACCAAGCCGGAAATCCGTTCAGCTCGGCAAGCGCGTATTGCGCCGCCTTTTCGGCATCGGTGGGGCTCAAGCGCTGGACCCAATGCTCCTCCTCACGCGCTTCGATCGCCAGGCCGGTCAAACCGAAGATCAACGCGGAAGGAGTCTGATTGGACGGTGCGCCCTGCGACTGGGTCAGAGGCTGATAGTCGCGCCAGAACCGCACCGCGGCGTCGCGGAACGCGCTGGCCACTGGCTCGCCATAAGTCTTAATCAGCGAGCGCCAATTGCCCTCGGTCCAGTGGTTGCCGTTCTCGTTGGCCGCCGATCGCATCCGCTCATGCAAGTAATGTTGATCTTGGGTGTAGATGCCTGCCTTGCCCGGATCGCGAATCTGATCGACCCGCTCGGCTAGTAGCGCCCTACCGCGCTCCAGCAGCGCCTCTTGGGCCGCCGCTGTTCGCGCGTCGCGCCGCTTCCACTGGGCCTCCTATTTGCGATATTTCGCCAGCTCGCCCGCAGGAGGATGGAGCAGCGTCTCCAGCTTCGAGCGCAAGGCGTCCTCTTTGGCGGCGAGACGTTTCAACCGTTCGCGCCACTTCCGCGGACGCCCGCCGACGACGAATAGACGGAACGCTAAGGTCAGCGCGACGAGGCGATCATCAGGCAGCGTCCGATTGGCAACGTCGTATGCGATGATATCGAAGCTGGTCTGGTCGAAGCCCCAGTAGCTGCCGAAAATTGATACATGCCAATAGTCGACGAGACGCTCGTCTTTCTCTCGCTCGCGCCACGCGCGCTCCTGTGCGACAGATTGCCAGAACACGGCATAGTTGAGGTCCGGCCACCCCTTTACCAAGATCGGCAACTCTTTGCGGATCTCCTCGAAATCGTGGCGGCCATAGCCGCTCGCGATCGGGAGTAGCCACAACGCCGTCAGAGTCGGCGACAACAGCGCTGCAGGGTCGCGCGCCTCAATTTGCCGCATCGCCACGCGGGCAGCCGTCGAGGCTAACCACCCATACTTCTGCGAGATCTCACAGTGCCGACGCTCGACAATTGGCTCGCGCCGGAGCAGGACCACCAGCCCCTCCATGAGCGGCCCGAGCAGTGCGAGCGGGAGCTCATTAACGTAGTGTGAGAGAGGATCTTTGAGTGGATCGACCTGATGGGGGTCCTGGAGTGCCGAGCATTCAAGTGCCTCTATGAGCCATGTGATCGCCTCCAGTGTGTGAGGCAGTTCGGCTAGCAGTTCCCCGAGCCACTCGCGGGAAAGTGATGGTCCCTCTGCAACGAAACTATCGCGCACTTCTGCGGCGTCAGCCGGGGTGCCGACGGTTAAGACCGCCCGGATCGCTGCGATACGGGTATATTTGGCGCGCGAGGTGAGCGCGAAATGCTTCGCCCTGTCGGCGAGCGCCTCGATACCGCCCTGAAAGACCATCCGCAGCAAAAACCAGGTGATGTCGTCATCACCGAAATATTGGTCGAGCAGTGTACGTATATCGTCAGCAAGATCCGAATTAGCGAAGCGCTGTACCGCCTCGTAGTCCATGACACTGCGACCATGCGCGGGCTGCGCAAGCTGCTCACAGGTTTGACGTAGGATACGGCGCCTCGTCTCAAGGGGCAGTTTACTGGGATCGCCGCCCTCGAATAGGATCTCAGGCGCCAGGTCCACGACCTTGTCGAGGGTTCGGCGATCGAGCACGGCGAGCCAAGGCAGTATCGGCCGCATCGTCGGTACGATCACCTCGATGCCATATTGCTTGCGGAAGAACAGGCCCTCGATCTTCGCGCGCGACCCTTCGTCAACAAGCAACGAATGCAGCCATTCGGCGGTCAAGTATTCCCGGACAGAACGGTGATGAAAACGCACTGTGCCGTAGATTCCGGGATCGAAAATCGGCCGGCTGAGCAAGGCGGTGCAATCCTGATCGTTCCAATCCGTCAGCACTTCTTTGATCGGCAGGCCCTTCGCTTTCTGATTCCCGTCGGGGATCCGGATCGCGGATTCCTGACACAGGGTCGCAGCCGCTGCGACCAGACGGGCACCTTCGCGAATCCGGTCTGTGGAGATGGGACGCGCATCGGCACGATCCTGATCGCGCTCCTGCAATCGCTTAGCGATACTGCTCGTCATCAGATCGAAGCGTGAGCCGATCCGCAGGTGATCGTTCCAGAATTCGACCGTCTCGGCGAGATCGAGCGGCCGCGTGGTGAACGACCACGCCTCGGCACGATCAACCGCCTTTTTGAAGGCCTTCAGATCTGTCACACCCTTCGCTTGGGCGAATGTATCGACCTGGCTTCCGTGCAAATCCTCCAAGGTCACGATCCGGAACGGCCCCTTTTTGTCGACCTCTTTGATAGTCCGCTTTGGCGCAATAGCAATTTCACTTTGGGATTCGGCCTCGTCTCCCCTAGCCGCGGCCGACGCATCCCAACGCAAATTGTTTCTGCACAGCAGGAGATCCGTTGTCGGGCGCCACGCCTCTGTGCGGCCCGTAATAACGATGTGCGCGTGCTGGAGAATGCGTTCGATCTTCTTACCGATTTTGCGGATGGCACGCTCGAAATCCTTGGGGTCACGTAGGCGTGCCTCGTCGACGGAGTCGAGGAACAACCAACCAGGTTCGCCCGATGCGATCCATGCTTCGAGTTCCTCAATGCTCCCTTCTTCGAAGCTGGTCTCGAAATCCTCGACGACGTGCTCGATGCGCAGAAAAAACGCCGGCTTGCCTCTCCGTCGTTGGCGCCGGCAGACGTGCCGTATTTCCTCGGTCTTGCCCGATCCTGCCTCCGCCAGGAGGATGACCCGAGGTTCGGTCAACAGGTCTACCCAGCGGGTCGGTGTCTCCAGCCCCCAGAGACGCACCATCTTCGCCTCGTCGCCCTCATCATCGGAGATCGAGAGGTCGCGAAAGGTGCGATCGAGGTCAATGAAATTGTCGAGTTCTCTGGACATGGCTGATTAGTGTCTTTGCTGCAATCAAACGCCGAATAACACGCTTGTGTCGGTATATTAACTACATCGTGGGTTGAGAGAGATAGACATTTAGCTCGATATGATGCGAATTAATCCGCGACGATGTTCATGATGGGAGGGGGCATGATTGACAACCTGTCAATTGCAAAGTCGGCGGTGTTTTTCACTATCCGCAAGAATCTAACCGACAAGGCTATTGAGGATCTCTTTACGGCTCTTCGCAAGTCACACGGCACAACCGCGAACAATGTATTCAGACACATCCGCGAGAGTCAGGGTAATGCGCGGTGGTCGGCGATTTGCTTCGAGTACGAAACACCGCCTGCATTTCTCGGTCCGGCCTCAGGGGTAAAAGAGAAACTTTTCGGTTACTTAATGCTCGTTGAATCTCAAGGACACGCGGCGCTGTTTTCCTCGCGCCTCGGTCTGCCGACTGCATTTAAGTCTCGGCACTTTGCGTCAGTCTCGGTGAACCGGATGGAAGGCGCAATAGCGCGCGAGAACGCCATCTTCCAGAAAATGCGAATGCGCAATATGTCAGTGTCGCCTCATGTGATGCGGAACAAGACTTTGGAAGCCCCCAATCTGGCGAATGTGGTGGGTCCGGCCGGCAGCCGAAGGTACGCTCCGCAGACATACACGGTGTCGGTCGATGGCATCCATAGCACGACGACACCGAGCACAGGTCGTATTGGTGTTCGATCGGATAAGGTGGGTCACGGTGAGCTGATCGAGTTCGCAGAGACGATGATCGACGCCCTCCGGATTGATCCTGCCGATGTCTCCCCATTCATCAGGACATTTGCGCGCCCCATGTCGCTTGCGGATGCCCTTGCCGCCTCACAGCCCACAACAATTGCGGTGGACACTGCGCGACTTGCGGCTGCGGTTTTCGGTAACGAAGCCACCATCCGGCTGGTTCATGTCGGAGACAAAGTCACGGAACTCTCCACCGATGACGTCAACGAGCTCCTCGGTCAGCTCGACCAAGCACTCACCATCGAAGGGAACGGGAAGTTGCGCGCTGCGAAACTTCCAGACTGCGACGACGAGCTCGCCACGATAAGTTTAAACAAGAGCCGCATTGCATTAAGGTCGCTGACCCTCGGAATGGCCGCCGCTGTAGAAGTGGAAACGCTCGATCTGGCGCTGGGAGAGGATCCGGAGCGGCGACCGCTATATTCATATATCGATGAAGAGGACTGCTTCATAGTCTTGTTTGATGACGTTCGACTTTCCTACATCGACGGCCAAGTGTTTCGAGATGAAACTATGCTGGATGGAGGGGCGTCGTTTCTTCCGTACCTACATCCGGATGCATCTCTTCAGGCCGTTACCGACGAGAAGGGTGCATTCTTGGCCGGGCAGGTGGCATTCGACGGGACTTCCACCTTCGGAGCCATCGTTGAGCACGTTGGCGCGGAGGATGCCATCCTGATCTGCGACGATCTTGGTGATGAGTGGGCTGACTTCATTGGCATCAAGGAAGAGGCCGGCTTCGTCCAAGTGTGTTTCTACCACGCGAAGCATGATGCATTGACACTTAGTGCCGGATCGTTTCACGTTGCAGTGAGTCAGGCGATTAAGAACCTTGGCAACATGACGTTTCCGCCTGAGCGGATGGAGGCCAAGGTCCAGAGTTGGAACGCCACATACAACGCAAAAGGCCAGCCGACACAGATCGGAAGGATCATTCGGAACAACGCGGGCGACCTTGGTGCAGCGATCGTGCGTGCAAGAATTGCGCCCGATGTGCGGCGGCGGGCGGTAATTGTAACGTCGTCACTTAGCAAGCAGGCTGTTGAGGATGCATTTGCTGGCATCCAGGCTGGGCATCGGCCAACCCACACATTTGTGCAACTGTATTGGCTCCTGCAGTCTTTCTTTTCTGCATGCACAGAGGTGGGTGCGTCCGGATCAATTGTGTGTCAGCCGTAGGCGAACCGCCCGCTCTCTGGAACCTGCCGATGCTGGTTGAATGGCCGCAATGAAGTCGCTAAACACCCCTTCCAACGGCACTAGGCGGAGCGCTGTGTTGCCATACTCTCACGCGCGCTCCTTGGTTGCATGGGAACTGGAGAGTGAACCGCCCCGGCTTTACCGGAGACCGTTTGATTTAAGTTATGCGGCCAATGCTGGTTCGTCCAGCATGGCGTAATATCGTTCCTCGGCCTCGGCGGGCGGAATGTTTCCGATGGGCTCCAGAATGCGGCGGTTGTTGAACCAATCGACCCATTCCAGCGTGGCGAACTCCACGGCTTCGAAGTTTCGCCAAGGCCCCCGCCGATGGATGACCTCAGCCTTGTAGAGACCGTTGATCGTTTCGGCGAGGGCGTTGTCGTAACTGTCGCCGACGCTTCCGACAGACGGCTCGATGCCTGCCTCCGCCAGTCGTTCAGAATAGCGAATGGACACATATTGCGAGCCACGGTTGGAATGATGAACCAGACCGCTGCGATGAACGGGCCGCCGATCATAAAGCGCTTGGTCGAGGGCATCGAGCACAAAGCCCGCATGGGCGGTCCGGCTCGCCCGCCAACCGACGATGCGGCGGGCAAAGGCATCGATCACGAAGGCCACGTAGACGAAGCCCTGCCAGGTCGCGACATACGTGAAATCGGAAAGCCACAGCATGTTTGGTTCTGGAGCAAAGAACTGTCGGTTCACCCGGTCGAGTGGGCATGGAGCGGCCTTGTCCGATACGGTGGTTCTGACGGGCTTGCCGCGAATGATGCCCTGCAGGCCCATTGACCTCATGAGCCGAGCGACAGTGCAGCGGGCGATGTCGTAACCCTCTCGCTGCAATTGTCGCCAGACCTTACGCACGCCATAGACTTGGAAGTTTTCGTTGAATACCCGACGTATCTCGATCTTCATGGCCATGTCACGCCGGGCACGGGTCGAAAGGCGGTCCACGTCCGTGCGCTTGGCGATAACCTCGTAATAGGTGGACGGGGCAATCGGCAGCAGTCTGCAGATCGGCTCGACCCCGAGCACCGAGCGGTGTGCATCGATGAAGGAAATCATCGCTTCAGTGGGCGGTCGAGCTCCGCCTGGGCAAAATATGCAGAGGCTTTGCGCAAAATCTCGTTAGCCTGACGAAGCTCGCGGTTCTCCCGTTCCAGAGCCTTCATCTTCTCGGCGACGTCACTCGGCAGGCCAGCACGCTTGCCGCTATCCACCTCGGCCTTCTTCACCCACTCATTGAGCGTATGCGCCGAGCAGCCGATCTTGGCCGCTATGGAAGATACTGCCGCCCACCGCGAAGGATGTTCGGCTTCATGATCCGTCACCATTCGAACGGCGCGGGCACGGACCTCAGGGGAGAACTTGTTCGTCGTCTTGCTTGTCATAGACCCTACTTCTCACGAGTTGGGGTCTCCGGCAAAGCCGGGGCGGTTCATGTTGCAATGCGCCGAGTGCGGCGGCCCCTACGCGATCTCCGGCAAGGATCGCTATAGCTGTACCAACCGCAAGAAGCGCCTGCCGATCGATGAACTCGGTGGCGCCTGCTGCGGTAACAGCAAGACAATCACCCGCCACGAACTTGAAGAACGCGTGCTCAACTGCTTACCCGTCGCCTTCTACTCGCTTGATATCTTCGACCGTATTTCTGAGAAGATGGTCGCGCACGAGACGAACAAGCTGAAGAGCGCCCCTTCCCGAAGAGACGAATTGGGGGAAGAGCTTGCGACCATCAAGTCAAAGCAGGCGAGCCTCATGCAGCAGATCCAGGACCGGCATGCCGAAGGCCGGCCGCGCCTCGCCATCCTCGACGACCAGCTCGATGAGCTGGAAGTCACGCGCGAGAAGCTGGTCAAGGAGCTCGCCGGCACAGCCGAAGAGCCGGTCGAGGATTTTCAGGCGAAGATTGCGAAGCTGAAGGCGCAGTTCAATCCAGCCAACACGGAGCTTGCCATCCGCGAGCTGATCTTCCTCGCCCGCAACAATGCCGACGAGCAAGCCAAGCGCCGACTGATGCCGATCGTCCGTGATCTCATCCAGACGGTCGTGATCGGCAAGACTCCCGGCCACCAGCCGGCGGCCCTGCAGGTCCATGGCGATATCGCCAACATCATGGCGTCTATGGATGTGATGGACATCCTGCAGCAGCAGTTTGTGGCGGCTGCGCAGAACGACTTCATGGCCCGCATTGCGTCCGGCGAGATCGACACGGAGCAGAAACGCAAAAAGCTCCTCGAGGCTTACGCCGAGGAGCTTTTGCGGAAGTCTCCCGAGTGGGAGAATTTGCAAGTGTCGGTGGTTGCGGGGGCAGGATTTGAACCTGCGGCCTTCAGGTTATGAGCCTGACGAGCTACCGGGCTGCTCCACCCCGCGTCACCAAGATAACGGGCCGTTTTTGGCCTGTTTTATCGGCATTCCCTTAGGCTTGCCGGAATTGCCAGACCATTTGGTTTGGCGGTTGATTTCGTCGATGTGACGCTCAAACGAAAGAGGCCGCGATTAGTGCGGCCTCGATATGGGCTCGAGGCCCTTTGTGTTTGGAGAAGATTTTGTTTTGTTGCGTTTTGCAGACCTGGCAGCGACCTACTCTCCCGCGTCTTGAGACGAAGTACCATTGGCGCAGGGGCGTTTCACGGCCGTGTTCGGAATGGGAACGGGTGCAGCCGCCCCGCAATAACCACCAGGTCAGCGAAGCGCAACAATTTGAGAAGCTGGCGAGGCGTGAAGCCTCTTTTGTTTTATGAACACGTCTTTGTTTTCAGCATCATCAAGGCCGCTGCGGGCCCTTGATGAGCATGGTCAATGAGAACGATCAAGCCAATCGAGCTATTAGTACCGGTAAGCTTCACACATTGCTGCGCTTCCACACCCGGCCTATCAACGTGGTCGTCTTCCACGGCTCTGATAGGGAACACTCGTTTTCAGGTGGGTTTCCCGCTTAGATGCCTTCAGCGGTTATCCCTTCCATATATAGCTACCCTGCTATGCCGTTGGCACGACAACAGGTCCACCAGAGATATGTCCATCCCGGTCCTCTCGTACTAGGGACAGATCCTGTCAATATTCCTACACCCACGGCAGATAGGGACCGAACTGTCTCACGACGTTCTGAACCCAGCTCACGTACCGCTTTAATTGGCGAACAGCCAAACCCTTGGGACCTGCTCCAGCCCCAGGATGCGATGAGCCGACATCGAGGTGCCAAACAACCCCGTCGATATGGACTCTTGGGGGTCATCAGCCTGTTATCCCCGGCGTACCTTTTATCCGTTGAGCGATGGCCCTTCCACGCGGGACCACCGGATCACTATGACCGACTTTCGTCTCTGCTCGACTTGTCAGTCTCGCAGTCAGGCGGGCTTATGCCATTGCACTCGACGACCGATTTCCGACCGGTCTGAGCCCACCATCGCGCGCCTCCGTTACTCTTTCGGAGGCGACCGCCCCAGTCAAACTACCCACCATACACTGTCCCGGATCCGGATAACGGACCGCGGTTAGACATCCATGACGATAAGGGTGGTATTTCAAGGATGGCTCCACTCAAACTGGCGTCCAAGCTTCAAAGCCTACCACCTATCCTACACATGCCGACACGAATGCCAGTGTAAAGCTATAGTAAAGGTGCACGGGGTCTTTCCGTCTAACCGCAGGAACCCCGCATCTTCACGGGGAATTCAATTTCACTGAGTCTATGCTGGAGACAGCGGGGAAGTCGTTACGCCATTCGTGCAGGTCGGAACTTACCCGACAAGGAATTTCGCTACCTTAGGACCGTTATAGTTACGGCCGCCGTTTACTGGGGCTTCGATTCAAAGCTTGCACCTCTCCTCTTAACCTTCCAGCACCGGGCAGGCGTCAGACCCTATACGTCGTCTTGCGACTTCGCAGAGCCCTGTGTTTTTGATAAACAGTCGCTACCCCCTGGTCTGTGCCACCCCACAACACTTGCGTGCCATGGGGTCACGCTTCTTCCGAAGTTACGCGTGCAATTTGCCGAGTTCCTTCAGCATAGTTCTCTCAAGCGCCTTGGTATACTCTACCTGACCACCTGTGTCGGTTTCGGGTACGGTCTGTACGGTGGAGCTATTTCCTGGAACCGCTCCGCTGCACTGATAATCCAATAAACCAGTACAACTTGTGCAATCCGTCACTACCACCAGGCCCACGAATATTAACGTGGTTCCCATCGACTACGCGTGTCCGCCTCGTCTTAGGGGCCGGCTAACCCTGCTCAGATTAACTTTAAGCAGGAACCCTTGGTCTTTCGGCGAGGGAGTCTCTCACTCCCTTTATCGTTACTCATGTCAACATTCGCACTTCCGATATCTCCAGGGGTCCTCACGGATCCCCCTTCACAGACTTACGGAACGCTCCGCTACCACGTGGATAAATCCACATCCTCAGCTTCGGTGCATGGCTTTAGCCCCGTTACATTTTCGGCGCAAAGACCCTTATTTAGACCAGTGAGCTGTTACGCTTTCTTTAAATGATGGCTGCTTCTAAGCCAACATCCTGGTTGTTTTGGGATCCTCACATCCTTTCCCACTTAGCCATGACTTGGGGACCTTAGCTGGAGGTCAGGGTTGTTGCCCTTTTCACGACGGACGTTAGCACCCGCCGTGTGTCTGCCGACTAGTACTCCTCGGTATTCGGAGTTTGGTTAGGATCAGTAAGACGGTGAGTCCCCATAGCCCATCCAGTGCTCTACCCCCGAGGGTATTCGGTCGACGCTCTACCTAAATAGATTTCGCGGAGAACCAGCTATCTCCGAGTTTGATTGGCCTTTCACCCCTAGCCACAAGTCATCCCAATCTATTGCAACAGATGCGGGTTCGGTCCTCCAGTTGGTGTTACCCAACCTTCAACCTGCTCATGGCTAGATCACTCGGTTTCGGGTCTAATGCAACGAACTGAACGCCCTGTTCAGACTCGCTTTCGCTACGCCTACACCTACCGGCTTAAGCTTGCTCGTTACACTAAGTCGTTGACCCATTATACAAAAGGTACGCTGTCAGCCTTACGGCCTCCAACTGCTTGTAGGCATCCGGTTTCAGGTTCTATTTCACTCCCCTTGTCGGGGTGCTTTTCACCTTTCCCTCACGGTACTTGTTCGCTATCGGTCATGCACGAGTACTTAGGCTTGGAGAGTGGTCTCCCCATGTTCAGACAGGATTTCACGTGTCCCGCCTTACTCAAGGACAATGCATGTTCTACGTCTACGGGGCTGTCACCCGCTATGGCCCAACTTTCCAGATGGTTCGACTTTATTCTGCATTGCCACTGGCCTGGTCCGCGTTCGCTCGCCACTACTTGCGGAGTCTCGGTTGATGTCCTTTCCTGCAGGTACTTAGATGTTTCAGTTCCCTGCGTTCGCTTCTTACACCCTATTTTATTCAGGTGCAGATACCTTATAACAATGCTTGGAAACCCAAGCCGTCATCGCTGACAGTTTGGATTTTCCAAGCATCTAAGGTGGGTTTCCCCATTCGGAGATCCATGGATCAAAGCTCATTCGCAGCTCCCCACGGCTTATCGCAGCGTATCACGTCCTTCTTCGCCTGTGCATGCCAAGGCATCCACCAAATGCCCTTACGACACTTAATCGTTCTCATTGCCAATGCTCATCACCTATTGGGTTTGGAATTCCCATCCTCC
>NZ_JACLAL010000011.1 GCF_014280875.1 Paenirhizobium daejeonense
GTCCGACGTCCACGACGATGCCCGCACCTTCATGGCCGAGGATCGCCGGGAACAGGCCTTCCGGATCCGCGCCCGACAGCGTGAAATCGTCGGTATGGCAGATCCCCGTCGCCTTCACCTCGATCAAAACCTCCCCGGCACGAGGGCCTTCGAGCTCCACTTCAGTCACGACCAAGGGTTTTCCGGCCTGAACAGCCAGAGCAGCGCGTGTGCGCATGGATTGCCTCCCGAATGCTTGTATGATGCCGACCTTCTCCGGCCTTGGGTGCAGATTACAAACGCGCCAAGCGAAGTGACAATTGCGACCTTAGTGTGTGTATCAGCCCTTTTGGCATCGCCGTTGGTAGTCCTATACTGACCTTCGTCAGGGAGGACATCGTCATGAAGATCGCACGCCTCGCGCTGTTTCTGGCGCTCGTGCCGGCTATCGCCGGAGCGGCGGATTTTTCAGATCCGGACTGGCCATGCATCCAGCGCAAGGTCGAAAACCTGTCGCCGGGGCTGATGTGGCCGAATCCCGTGACCAGATCGGCCCTGCCTCCGGAAGCCGCCGATCTCGCCTCCATGCTGGCTCTGCGCCGGGTGAGCCTGGAAGAGGCTGAGACGCAAGTCCGAGCCTTCATGGACAAGACCCCGACCGCCGATGCGCAATTGCTCGGCAACATCTTCTACGATGCCTTCGACAAGCTCGCGGACGACCGCCACCGCCTGATCACCGGCATCGCACGCTATTCCCGCAACCAGATCGCACTATCAAAGAAGATCGACAACAGCCGGACCGAAATGGCGAAGCTGACTGCAGAGAACAACCAGGACTTCGATCGCATCGACAAGCTGGAGGAACAGATCGACTGGGACGAACGCATCTACAAGGATCGGTCACAGGCGTTGACCCATGTCTGCGAAACACCCGTCATCATAGAAAAACGTGCCTACGCCATCGCCCAACTCCTGTTGAAGCAGGTCCCGCACTGACACGTGCCGCTTAAGAAGCGGCGCCCTATTCCCATTCGAGTTCGGTATAGGCAGCAGTCGCATTGCGAGGATTGTAAAGATCGAACAGCGCCCACTTTCGCGCTTCGCTTTTGCCTATGCTGTGGGATGCTTCCCCGAGAGGCACGCCGGAATGAACAGCGGCGCGCGTATCCTCCTCAAGCACCTCCAGATAATGCGCCAATGCTTCAGCGCCGGTCGGCCAGTCCAGCACTGGACCGCCATGCCCCGGCACGGCACGGACGGCCTTGATCCGGGTAAGTTCGCCCAGCACGGAGCGCCAGCCCTTGAGCGAACCATCAAGTGCCGGGGCATGCTCGTCGAACAGCAGGTCTCCGGCGACCAGCGTGGCGGTTTGACGGTCGAAAACCGTGAGATCACTTGAAGTATGGGCTGTCGGCCAAGCCTCGAGTTCGATAACGCGGTCGCCGAGGTCGATCGTCTCGATGTCGGACACCACCCGGTCCGGTGCAATGATATGGCTTCCGAGAAAAGGGGGATATCCGATCAGCCTCATAAAGCTGGTCCGGTAGCTATCAGCGCGCTCGGCCAGCGCTCGAGGCAAGTTTTGCTGCCCGATGATCACCGCCCCGGCTTCGCGCAATGGCTCGGCACCAAAGACGTGGTCGGGATGTACATGGGTCAGGATCAGATGGGATATCGGCAAAGGTGTCCGTTCGCGAACTGCGAGATAGACATCCTCCCCCACCTGTCGGGAACCTCCAGCGTCGATGACCGCCACACCTTGCCTTCCCACGATAAACACGATGTTGGAAACGTCGCCGGCATTACGCCCATCAGGCTCCGCAACCACTCCGCGATGGACAAACAGGCCCGGTGCCACTTCTGTGAATTGCAGTTTTGACTTGGGACGTGGCGCGCAAAAGGGTTCGGTCAGCGAGAAACCGGAAAGCCATGACGCGGGCCGATGCTTCAGCCCTTCCTCGCACTCTACCTTTCTCTCCGCCGCATGCCCCGGCAGCAAGGCCATACGGCACAGTTGTCCGGCGGAGGCCACGCCTGTCGCCTCCACGGCGGACATCAGACACAGGGAAACAAAAGCCTCGAACATCAGCCAATCCCGCGTTGGTGAAAGACATTTCCCACGAAGCCTGCGTCCATGCCGACAGCCTCACAACACATCCGAAAGGCTCGGTTTTTCAGGCATCCGACATGGCATATGATGCCCCGCATGAGTGCCCGGGTATTGCGTCACCAACATTGAGGGGGACATCGCACCCATGAGACAAGCACTTGCAGCTCTCTCGCTTCTGCTCTCGGCCGGCATCGCACTAGCTGATGATCCGCCTGTCAATCCGATCGTCGAAAGCGCCACCTGGAATGACATCCTCGGTGACATCGTGGGCGACACTCCGCTCCTCGACGGCGCAAGCCTGCTGACGCTCCTAGCCCCCTATCGCGCCGATGATGCGGCAACCGTGCCGATCACTATCGAACAGACGGGTGTGAAGGATGTTCCCATTTCATCGATCAAGCTGGTCATCGATGAAAACCCGTCCCCGGTCGCCGCCGAAATCCGTTTCGGCCCCTCGATGATGCCGTTGAAATTCGAAACGCGGGTTCGCGTGAACCAGTATTCCAACATCAGGGTGATAGCCACGACCCCGAACGCCAGCTATATGACCGGCCGCTTCGTCAAGGCTTCCGGCGGCTGCTCGGCCCCGGCAACCAAGGATCCGGCCGCAGCACTGAAGGGTATTGGCGAAATGCGGCTGAGAAGCTTCGATTCGGCGGACGCCGCCCCGGCGGTTCCGCGGGAAGCCCAGATCATGATCCGACATCCGAATTATTCGGGCCTTCAGCGAGACCAGATCACCCAACTCTTTATCGGCGCCCATTTCATCACCGAACTGGAAGTGAGGCAGGGCAAGGAACTGTTGTTTGCCCTGCAGGGCGGAATATCGATCAGCGAAAACCCGACTTTCCGTTTTACCTATATCGACAACGGTTCGCCAGAACTTACCGTTCATGCAGTCGATACAGAGGGCAACGTTTTCGACAGAGTTCTGCCGAAGCGTCCACCGGCCTGATCGGCAACTGAGCTAGAAGCAACGCATCTCCGCCTCGGCCTGAGCTCGCCTCAGCTCCGTGACCATCCCGCGCGGAACGACGGCGCTTTTGAACATCGAAAGCTGCTCGCCGGCACCCTGTTGCAATGTCAGAACGGTCTCGGCCTCGACATATTTCTCGTAGGGCAGGATGGAAGCGATCACATCGATCGAGCAAGCGCATTGTCTGAGGACGTTCCGGTTCTCGCCGTTGGCGGCCATGCAGCCGAAGACGTAATCGGCGCGCGCCTCCGTCGGATAATCGTTCAGCCGCTCGGGCAGGCTTTGCCCCACCGCAGGCACACCGAAAGCCGACACCAGGAGAAGGCAGGCGGCCAACCACTTCATGGCCGGGCCTCGCCCTTGTCCGTCAGCGTGATCACGTTGCGATAACCTGCATCCTCCGGCCCCTGCCCCTCTGGAACGTTTGCCTCCAGCGAATAGAGCCAGCCGGGCACCTGTTCCGAAACCGTGATGGAGAGCGCCAGCTCGGCAAAACGTCCCATCTTGCTCCGCGCCTTGTCCTTTTCGAGCGGACGCAGCGTTACCTTCTGTGCGGCGATGTCGCGATCCCCGAGATGCACGGAAACCGGCACGACCTCCGCATCCTTCATCAAGGCCTCCTTGATGCGGTTACGGATGTAATAAGGGCTTCCGCCGGACTGCGCGGCGACATCCGACAATGTGCTTTCGAGGAAATACATGATGAGCGGATTGCCCACCGAAGCCGGGAAATTGCCGAGCGACCGCATCCGGGGACCTTGCCGCAGGATCAGCGCGACATTGTCGTCGGCAGAGAGTTGCAGGCCGATATTGTCGTTATCGGGGGCCTCGCCCTTCTTTCCCGACAAAAGCACCCGATCGTAAAGTAGGGCATCCGGCGGCTCTTTTCCGGCACTCACAGGAGCCGGAACGTGAAGGCCGGAAAGCCCGCCCTTGTGAAAGAGAAGATCGTAGGTTCCGGCCGCCGATGCTGTCGCGGCAGAGCCGAGCATCGCGAGAAGAAGCACGAAAAGACGCATTGCAAGCCTCCCTTTTTTGAAGAGCCTAATGCCGCCGCGCTTGCCCCGTCACCGCAGACATTGGTCGGTATTGGGAGCCATATGGATGTAACCCCCTGATCGCGGTCACGCCACCCGCGCCCGCGTTTTCCAGTCGATCAGCGCCCTCAGCCGCACAAGCTGAACCGGTTTGTTCAGCACGGCGAAGGACATCTCATCCGCCTGCGACTGAAAATCGCGATGCCGGTTGGCGGAAATGATGATGGCCGGGATCTCACAACCGGCAAGCGCTCTGAGCGTTCGGATCGTCTCGATGCCATTGTCGTCCTCATCGAGCTGGTAGTCGGCAAGTACGATGTCAGGCGGTGTCCCGATGTCCTGCATCAGGGAGATCGCTTCGAGCGTCGAGCCGGCCGCAAGCACGCTCGCGCCCCAGCCCTCGAGCTTCTGCGTCATCGCATGCAGTTCGTCCGCATCGTTTTCCACCACCATGACGATCAGGTCCAGATCCCCCGTGGGAGCAGCTTCCACCACCGGGTTTTCATAGACTGTGACATGGCCGGGCGCTGCAAGAGGCACTTCGATCGAGAACATGGAGCCCACTCCCGGACGCGACACCAGCCGGACCGGATGATCGAGATGACGGCAGGCCCTCTCCACGATCGAAAGTCCGAGACCCATGCCGGTACCCTTGCCTCCCCCGCCACGGGTGAATTCCTTGAACACCCGCGCCTGGTCCGTTTCCGATATGCCGATCCCGGTGTCCCATACCTCGATGCGCAGGCGCGTACCCGCAAGCCGGCAGCCGACCAGCACCCTGCCGCGCTCGGTATACTGGATCGCGTTGACCACGAGATTCTGCACCGAGCGCATCAGATAGCGCTGATCGCTCGTCACCCAGCGGCTCGATGGAACAATGCGGAGCTCGATCCCCTTTTCCGCGGCAAGCGGAGCGAGATCCTCGCTCAGCCCCTGCAGCATGTTCCCCATGGAGAAGGAGGTGATGTTGAACTCGGCGCCGGAACTGTCCAGCCGGGAAATATCGAGCAGCGCCTGCAGCAGGGTTTCGATCGAGGTGAAGGAGCGATTGAGACGATTGACGACCTCCCTCGCATCCCCTTCCTCAACCTTCTCCGTCAGGGTCGAGAGATAGAGCTTGGCGGCATTTATCGGCTGCAGGAGATCATGGCTGGCCGCCGCCAGGAACCGCGTCTTGGACACGTGCGCGGCCTCTGCCGCTTCCTTGGCAAGCCGCAGGGCTCCCTCGATCTTCGTCTGCTCCGCGGCATGCACCTGCAATTGCCGGTTCGCCTCGGTCAGCTCGGCCGTGCGCTCCGTGACCCGCCGCTCGAGCAGGGCCGCAGCCTCCGTTTCCGCCGTTACGTCCATCAGGGAGACGATGAAACCATCGTCCGGCAGGCTGTGCAGCCGCATGTCGAGCCGCATTCCGTCGCGTCGGCGAAAATGCTGCTGCACTGTCTCTCCCCGTCGCAACGCCTTGAACCAGCGCGCCAGTTCGGGCCGACGTGATTTTCGGTCAACGGTCTCATGGCGCTCGATATGTTCGAGAATCCGCTGAAACGATGTGCCCTTCTTCAAAAGGGGCAAAGGCAGGCCAAGCAGCGCGCTGAAACGTTCGTTATGCACGAGGAGTTCGCCATACGAGGAGAAAGTACAAACTCCAAGCGACATGTGGTCGAAAGCGGCCTGCAGCAGATGGGCCTGCTGGTCGATCAGGCGGTCCTTCTCCCGCCTGTTCTCCCGCACCAGATCGGTAATCTCCGTCTGCAGGACGGCTATGTTGCCGGATGAAGTCTGGCGGCAGGAAATCTGGAACCAGCGGTCATTGCGCAAGGCGATGACGAAAGAGGAAAAGCCGTTGCCCGACGCCTCTGTCAAACCGCTCGCCGCCGACGGTCGCACGGCCTTCACTCCGACATCTTCCTCGCCTGATAGCGATCTGCTGGCTTCGACCGCCCGGAGATAATCGTCGAAGGCAAGGCCGGGCTTTATCAGGGGTTCCACATCGGGTAGAAGCCGCCGAAACTGTGTGTTGCAGACCTGCAGCCGGTCCTCTGAAAAGAGGGCAAAGCCCCCCTCCATGGCGACCATGGCATCGGCAAGGTTGCGCTGCATTCGCTCCTGGGTCTGGTAGGCGATTTCCAGCTCGCTCGACGCCCGGCCCAGCGTATCCAGCGCCTTTTCCAGATCCTTGGTCTTCTCCCACACCTTGGCCTGCAGCGTGATGGCCGACTGGAACAGGGAATAGGCCGTGCCGCCCACCTCATGACCACGCTCGGCGCGGTTGATCAGCGCCTCGATGATCCGCGCCTGCTTGGCGATCTGGACTGCGGGAGGATCGCTCGGATCGATCACGGCACCGCCCCCCTTCTCGGCCTGAAGAAGGCGACGCCGACGAAGGTCTGGTTCACATGCACGCCGAGATGCTGCTCGCCATAGGTGCTGAAGCCGACCACCCGGTGCTGTCGAAACCGTTCCGATGCTTCGTCGGCCAATCCCTTGCGTTCGATCTCCAGCTTCCTGAGATAACAGTCGAAACCGAGGATGAAATCGGGCTCGGCGCCCTGGTCGTCGGTCACCGTCAGTCCGCTGTCGAGGGTGCGGATGATTTCCTTGCCCCGCCCCAGCGTCAGGAGCAGCCCGTCGTCGATCGCCGACAGGAAGGTCAGACCATTTTCGCCGTAGATCTGCTGGATGGCGCGGACATGATAGAGGTCGCGATTGCGCACCAGTACCGGGTTTTCCGCGAAAATGGCGGGAGAAAGCTCCTTGACAGAAACGCCGACAAGCCGCGCATATTCCTCAGCCGCCGGGGAACCGTTGATCTCCAGAACCAGCCGCTCCTCCGGAACCGCGCGGGTCACGACCATGCGGCTTTCCGTCGGCTGGAAGTGATCGAAACCGAGGCCACGGAAATCGAGGTCCGTTTCCAGCAACAGCAGAAGCGCCGCATTGCTGTGAAACTGGCCGTCGCGCAGAACCTTTGTCTCTTGGAAACGCAGCCCGTCGCCGGCCGAACCGCCGAAGACCGGGATATCAACAAGCCCCGCCTCCAGCGTGGCGACGAGGATATCCTCCTGTTTCGACAGACCGTCCGCAAAGATCAGCGCCAGACGATGACGTCCCGGCGTGATACCGAACTGGGCGGAAAGCCGCTCGGCCTGTGACACCACATCGGCGATGGACAGCGGCGAAATAGGGGAAAACAAGGCTGATGCCACGCGGAAATGACTGCGCTCGAATGCAATGGCGATCAGTGCATCGCTGTCATATCCGCGCGGGGTTATCTGGCCAGCGGTCGTGCAACCGAACACCACAGTCTCTGGCATGATATCGGCAAGTGCGGCTGGCAACGCGTCCGTCGCCAGTCGACAAGGCAGGAACAGCAGGACAAAGCTCGGCCGCGCCGATGACAACTGGCGGCGGATGTCAAGGACAGCCTCCGTGGTATCGCCGGCATGCGACACGGCAATACGCACCGCTTTCGCGGGCCTGTTATCAAGAGCCTCCCGTAACGCAGTCACTCGCCTGCCATCCTCCGCTGGCTGTCCCCACGGGCGAGGTGGTTTGCCGCCGCCATGGCCTCCTATTGAAGGTTATGGCGGATGGAAACCTCCCTCACCAGCATCGCCGCCTGCGTGCGGTTGTGCACGCCAAGCCGCCGCAAGAGCGCGGTGATATGCGCTTTGACGGTCGCTTCCGCGAGTTGCATCTCGTAAGCGATCAGCTTGTTTGGCATGCCCTCGCAAATCAGGCTGAGAATGCGTGTCTGTTGTTGCGAGAGATGGGCGATCTTGCGCGAGATCGTCTCGACGGAACGATCACCTTCCTTCGGACGGGACGGCATGGCATAGCCCGGCGGCACATAGGTCTTGCCGTTCCAGATGTCCGTCATGGCCTCCTGGAACACCTGCCGCCCGGTTTCTTTCGGTATGAACCCCGCCGCGCCAGCGGCAATCACGGATTGCACGACGCCTTCCGTCGTGATCGCCGAAATGACGATCACCGGAACATCCGGCATCTTTTCCTTTATCTTCAGGAAACCGCTCAGGCCCGACGCATCGGGCAAGTTGAGATCCAGAATGACGAGATCCGGCGAAAACCGCATGCGTATTTGATGCAGTGCCTCGCCTAGCGTGGTCGCTGTTCGAACCCGACGGGTATTGAAAATGCTCTCCATCGTCGTCGCAAGAGCATCGCAATAAAGCGGGTGATCATCGATCACCAGCGCCGACTTGATCGAAAGCGACGGTACGGACAGTTCTGCCCGCGACATGGCTTTCCTCCCAAAAATATTCCTTGTTTGGACAACGAAGCGTCTCCACTCCGCTCCGCATATTCATTGGATATATTTCTGCTCCCAAATGTGGCCGGCTCTCCCCAGCACAACCACGCGTATTTTGTTACATAGATTTGCGATGCATGCAATTGCCGAATTCCCGGGCAAATGGTGGGTTCAATTGAGGCAAATTTTCAAAATTACTTATATTTAGGGAGACGTCACGCCAATGCGTGCGCCATCCCGCACGGTTTCGTGACTGTTATTCCCAAACCCGTGAAGCAGCATGTGTTGACCACAAGGTCGCAGGCTCAGAAACGGCTTGCGCGGAACCAGTGTCGACAGTATGTCTACAAATATCAGATTACAACGGAACCGGCTGTCACGATGCCCGCACCTACGACCTCGGACGAAATGATCGAGACGCCCCGCTCCCGTGGCTCCGGTACCCAGACCGTCTATGCCACGCTACGCCAGGAAATTCTGGCGATGACCCTGCCGCCTGGCAGCCCCCTCGACGAGGTTCGGCTCTCGGATCGCTTCGGCATGTCGCGCACGCCGATCCGCGAAGCCCTGCTCCGCCTGTCTTCCGACGGGCTCGTCACCACGCTACCGAACCGTAACACCATCGTTGCGACTATCGATTTCGCCACTCTGCCAACCTATTTCGATGCGCTGACGCTGATGTATCGCGTCACCACTCGCGCCGCCGCCACACGCAAGAACCCGACGATCATGGGCACCATCCGCAAGCACCAGAACGAGTTCGAAGCGGCGGTGAAGGCGCGGGATGCCTATGCGATGATCGAAGCGAACCGCGAATTCCACGTCGCCATCGCCGAACTGGGCGGCAATCCCTACTACACCACCTTCTTTGCCCGTCTTCTGGATGAAGGCCGACGCATTCTCCGGCTCTATTACTCGACCTTCGATGACCGCCTGCCGCTCCAATATGTGCAGGAGCATGAAGACATGATCGCCGCAATCGAAGCGGGAGACGTCGAGCGCTCCGACCGTCTCGCCATTGCCCATGCGGAACAGATCGTGCGCCAGATCCAGGAATACATCGCACGCGACATGAACCACGCCGTGTCGATCGGTAATCTCTGAGACATTTCACCCTATCCGAAACCAGATCAATCCAACCGCAAGAGAATTCTCCGATGCCTGTTCAAACGAAAGCCGATGTCGTCGTCATCGGCGCCGGAATTGTTGGTGCCATGTCGGCCCTTCATCTCCAACAACAGGGCCGCAACGTCGTGATTCTCGACCGCACCGGGCCTGCCGCCGGCGCAAGCGCCGGAAACGCCGGCATTCTGGCTTTCCCGGAAATCATCCCAATCCCGTCTCCCGGCGTGATGTTCAAGGCGCCGAAATGGCTCCTCGACCCGCTCGGCCCGCTCAGCATCCGGCCGGCCTATGCGCTGAAGATTGCACCCTGGCTCTGGCATTTCTGGCGTGCCAGCTCACGCAAGGTCTTCGAACAGGGCATCGTGACACAAGCCGCAATGATGGAGCTTGCCGCCGTCGAAATGGCCCGCATCCGCGCCATTCCGGAGCTTGCCCCCTTTTTCGACAATACCGGTACGCTGGACCTTTATGACAGCGAGGAAAGCTTCGACGCGGCGGCCCATGACTGGCGCGAGAAGGAGAAAGCCGGCTTCGAGTTCCGGCGCGTGAACCGCAAGGAAATCGAGGAATTGCAGCCGGGCCTCGCGCCCCAGTTCCAGCATGCGATGTATTCGGTATCCGGCGTGCAGATCAACGACCCGAAGGAATTCACCCGGGCGGTATGTGCGCAGGCAGAGGCTGCCGGCGCCGCCCTTCGGATCGCCGATGTTACCGACATTGCCGCGACCGGCGACAGCGCAACCATCACGCTCGCCAACGGCGAAACCATTGAAGCCGGAACTGTGGTGCTGGCCGGCGGCGCGTGGTCGAAGAAGCTGACCGCCCGACTTGGCGATCGCGTACCGCTGGACACGGAGCGGGGCTATAATACCACGCTGCCGAGCCAGTCCTTCAATCTGAAGCGACAACTTTATTTCAACGATCACGCCTTCGTCGTGACACCGCTTTCGCACGGCATCCGGGTCGGCGGCGCTGTCGAGCTCGGGGGCCTCGATCTCCCCCCCAACTACAACCGGTCGAAGAGCCTGTTGGCAAAGGCAGGGCGTTTCCTGCCCGAACTGGATACCCGCGGCGGAACTGAATGGATGGGCTTCCGCCCGTCGCTGCCCGATTGCCTGCCGGTTATCGGTTATTCGAAGGCAAGCCGTTCGGTCGTCTATGCCTTCGGCCACGGACATCTGGGACTGACGCAATCGGCCGCCACCGGAAAGCTGGTTTCCGATCTCGTCGCGGGCCGCGCCACGGGTATGTCGCTCGCTCCGTTCCGCCCGGACCGCTTCAACTGACACCCGGCTGCTTGGCACTTCGCCGCACGGCCTGACTGGCCGGGGTGCCACGACCCCGACACGACCATGATATAAAAAGGAACACAAGATGACGCCGAGCACCCCAGCGCCGCGTATTTCCGACGAAGAAAGACGGGCAAGGCTCTCCCGACTGCGCTCAACCATCGAAAAGGCCGGCCTGGGCGGCGTACTGCTCGGGCCGACGGAGAGCCTGCGCTATTTCACCGGCCTTGTCTGGCATGCGAGCGAGCGTCTTCTCGGCGCGCTGGTAACGCCGACGGCGCTTTATTACATCGTGCCAGGCTTCGAGCAGAGCCGGGTCGAAAGCCTGCCGCATCTGCCGGGTGAAATCTGTGTCTGGCAGGAAGAAGAAAGCAGCGCCGCACTCGTCGCCTCGCTTCTCGGCACCGGCAAGAGCCTCGCCGTCGACGATGCCGTCGCGCTCTTCGTCTACCACGCGCTGGCACGCGAACTTGGCGCAGACCGGCTGGTCGATGGCGGTCCGATCATCCGTGGCCAGCGCCTACGGAAATCTCCTGCCGAAATCGCCATCATCCAGTATGTGATGAACCTCACGCTCGACGTGCACAAACGCGCCCACAGCATCCTGAAACCGGGCATTCGCGCTTCCGAAGTCGTCCGCTTTATCGATGACGAACACAGGGCACGCGGCGCCGAGGGCGGCTCCAGCTTCTGCATCGTCTCCTTCGGCGAGGCGACCTCCCTGCCGCACGGCGCGGATGGCGATCAGATCCTGAAATCGGGCGACGTCGTTCTGGTCGACACCGGCTGCCGCATCGACGGCTATCATTCCGACCTCACCCGCACCTACATGCTCGATGAGCCGACCGAGGAATTCACCCGCATCTGGGCGATGGAACGCGAGGCACAGCAGGCAGTATTTGACGCCGCGAAGATCGGAGCGCCCTGCGAAAGCCTCGACGATGCGGCACGCGCCGTGCTCGCCCGCCACGGCCTTGGCCCCGATTACCGCCTGCCCGGTCTGCCCCATCGCGCCGGTCACGGCCTCGGCCTTGAAATTCACGAGGAGCCCTTCATCGTGCGCGGCAATCGCACGGCGCTCGCCGAAGGCATGTGCTTCTCCAACGAGCCGATGATCGTACTTCCCGGCAAGTTCGGAATTCGCCTGGAGGACCATATCCACATGACCGCCACCGGTCCCGAATGGTTCACCGCGCCGGCCAAGGGGCCGAGTGAACCCTTCGCCTGATCGCCGCCGATACCGCTGCCGCCCGACCCCACGGACGGCAGCATCTTTCCCGGCACGAAAATACTTGCGGTTAGCCGTATTGCCTTTTGTCGACAAATTGTATACTGATATATCAGACAAACCCAAGGAGCTTCCCAATGACCACTGGCTGGCGCGGCGTCATTCCTGCCGTAACGACTCAATTCAACGAAGACCTCTCGATCGATTTCGAGAGTACACGTCGCGTGCAGGACGCCCTCGTCAATGACGGCGTGCACGGCCTGATCGTCATGGGCACCTGCGGCGAAAACAATTCGCTCGATCCGGAAGAGAAGCGCGCCATCCTGAAGGGTGCCGTCGAAGTCGTGAACGGCCGCGTGCCGGTCATCACCGGCGTTTCGGAATTCGACACACGCCGCGCTGTTGCTTACGCGCAGGATGCCGAAAAGATCGGCGCCACCGGCCTGATGCTGCTGCCGGCCATGGTCTATGTGCCGAAGCCGGACGAGCTGGTCGCCCATTTCAAGACTGTCGCTGCAGCGACCTCGCTGCCGATCATGCTCTACAACAACCCGCCGGCCTACCGCGTCAACATCGGCGTCGACGTGCTGAAGCAGCTTGAAGAAGTGCCGAACATCAAGGCTGTCAAGGAAAGCGCCCCCGACACCCGCCGCTTCACCGACCTCCTGAACGCCTTCGGCGATCGCTTCGACATCTTCGCCGGCCTCGACGACGTGGCCCTCGAAGGCATGATGCTTGGCGCCAAGGGCTGGGTTTCCGGCCTCACCAGCGCCTTCCCACAGGAATCCGTTGCTCTCGTTGCCGCTATCGACCGTGGTGACTGGGAAGAAGCACGCCGCATCTATCGCTGGTTCATGCCGCTTCTGCATCTCGATGCCGAGCACGACCTCGTCCAGACGATCAAGCTCGCCGAGCAGATCATGGGCCGTGGTTCCGAGCGTGTCCGCATGCCGCGCATGATCCTGACGGGCGACCGCCGCGCCGAGATCACCGCAATGGTTGAAAAGGCCGCGGCTACCCGCCCGACCAAGACGGCAAAGGCCGCCTGAAAAACTCACGCGAACTGATCTCGCACCGCCGAAAATCCGGGCCGCCGCACATCAGGTGCTGGCGGCCCAACACTTTGAAATGACCGTGGTGTTCACATTGCTTCCGACAGGAAACACGGCTAGGTCGGACACGAACACTCCGCGCCCCAAGGAACCAGCAATGTCCGCAGATATCGAATTCATCCCCGTGGAAGACGCAACAAAGCTCGCGACCGGGATTCTTCTCGGCCTCGGCCTGTCCCCCGGCCATGCCGAAGCGATCGCCAGATCGGTGGTCACTGCCCAGCGCGACGAATGCTATTCCCATGGTCTCTGGCGCCTGCTCGGTTTCGTTCCCACCACCCGCAAGGGCAAGGTCAGCCTCAATGCCGTGCCCGAGGTGGATGCCTCCGCCCCCGGCGTCGTCAAGGTCGATGCCCGCTACGGCTATTCGCTGCTCGCTTTCCGGGAAGGCCTGCCGCATCTCGTCGAGAAGGCAAACACGCTCGGCATCACGGCCATGGCGATCAACAACTGCTACCACTTCTCCGCGCTCTGGCCGGAAGTGGAGGACATCGCCGCCGCCGGACTGGTGTCGCTGGTCATGACGCCAAGCCATAGCTGGGTGGCTCCGGCCGGCGGCAAGAAGCCGGTATTCGGCACCAATCCACTCGCCTTCGGCTGGCCGCGTTCCGGTCCCAATCCATTCGTCTTCGATTTTGCCACCAGTGCCGCAGCCCGCGGCGAGATCGAACTGCACCGCCGCGCCGGCAAAACCATTCCGCTCGGCTGGGGCATCGATAGCGAAGGCAACGACACCACCGACCCGACGGAAGCCCTGAAGGGCGCCATGCTGACCTTCGGCGGGCACAAGGGATCCGCCCTCTCGGCCATGATCGAACTGATGGCCGGCCCACTGATCGCCGACATGACCAGCGCTGAATCCATGGCCTTCGACGACGGCGCAGGTGTCACCCCCTGCCATGGCGAACTGATCATCGCGCTCGATCCGAAGGTGTTCCTCGGCGGAGCGATGGCCGAAAACATGCAGCGGGCGGAAAAGATGTTCGACGCCATTACCGGCCAGGGCGCGCGGCTGCCGTCGCAACGCCGTTACGAGGCCCGCGCCCGCAACAAGGAACTCGGCGTTCCCGTCCAGAAATCGCTGCTCGCGGAACTGCGGGAAACACTGGCGTCGCTCGGCTGACGACGACCGGCGGAGTTATAAATGTCAGAAGGCGGCATCGCTGGATGGGCCGCCTTCGTCGCCATTTCAAAACCTAAGGTCGGCCAGCGCCGTCCCTCCCGGTTCCCATCATACAAATTCGGCCCGAGACTGAGCAAGTCCGCGGCCCGTTCGAACGCCACGTCCAGACTCTGGCGGGGGAACGGCCATCCCGAGCCGGGCAGCCAGAATCGCTGCCGAAAATCCACATCGTCAAGGAGGTCGCACTTGCCGCCCTGTGCGGGAAAATGCAGGTAGTGGCTGCAGAATTCGAGACGCAGAATATGGTTGCACTAATGCAAGGCCAGCGCAACGCCCGCCTCATGCCGCGAGGACACACCGACCTCCTGTAATACTACCCTGCCACTCCCTGCCCCCTCATGGCGTCTTCATTTGGTAGCAAATTGGTCCTGTTCTGGAACTTGGCCAATGTGGGTAGCGGTGGCTTCAAACGTACCCATTCCGTCGGAACCGAGGCGTAAGCGACCACAGGATCCTAAGCCGGATGTCCGTTTTGAAACGTCTGGAAAGAGCGCTTAGGCTCTGGGGACATTGGAAAACTGCGCGTCGATGGAGGGGGTCATGTCACGTGTTGGCTTACGGGAATGGTTGGCGATAGCACCGGTCATCGCTTCCGGCCGGCTCTCCCGTTACGGCAACGGCGATGGTGGCCCTCTCACGCGCTTTGAAACGGCCTTTTCCGAAAGCTTCGACGTCAAGCATGTGCTGACGACCAGCAGTGGAACCGGTGCGCTGATCGCGGCCCTTGTTGCCGCCGGCATCGGCCCGGGCGACGAGGTTCTCGTACCTGCCTATACCTGGATCGCCACGGCCGCCGCACCGCTTGCCGTCGGCGCAGTCCCCGTCCTCGTCGAAATCGACCAGACGCTGACGATCGATCCTGCCGATATCCTGCGCAAGATCACGCCCAACACCCGCGCCATCATCCCCGTTCACATGGCCAACATGGTCTGCGACATGGACAGCATCATGCGGATTGCCCGCGAACACGGTCTGCTGGTGATCGAGGACGCCTGCCAGGCGGTCGGCCTCAGCTACAAGGGCAGGCGCGCCGGCACCATAGGCGATATCGGCGCCTTCAGCTTCAACCAGTTCAAGAACATCAGTATCGGCGAAGGCGGCGCGATCGTCACCAATGACGATCACTTCTTCGCCCGCGCACGCATGTATCACGACATCGGCTCGGTGTTCCGCGGCCATCTCGACAACGCAAATGAGCCGCTCCTGCCCGGCATCAACATGAAGGCGAGCCAGATTCAGGGCGCCATGCTCAATGTCCAGCTCAAGAAGCTCGACCCGATGGTGCGGCGGATGCGCAGGCGCTACGACGCCCTCTCCCGGATACTGGAAGACGGCGGCGAACTGCATGTCGGCCCGCATAACGACCGGGCCAATGCAGCCGGCCTGCACGTCATCTTCGATAGCGAGGAAGAGGCGAAATCATTCGCGGCCCGCAACAGTCGCGGCGTCTATCGCCTGCACGATTCCAGCCGACACGTCTACACCTTCTGGCAACCGATATTGGAACAGCGGGCCATTCATCCGAAGATGAACCCCTTTGCCTGGGCGGAGAGAAAGATCGACTATTCGCCGAACGCCTGCCCCCGTTCCCTCGACATCCTGAAGCGCACCTGCCGCATCGGCCTCGGGGAGAATTACCCCCTGCCGCTTATGCAGTATTTTGCCCGCAAGATGGCACGCCAGAACGCGGCACCGGAACGCAACCTTGTTCCAACGCCGGGGATTTCCTGAGATGGCCGTACAGATGGCACGAACCGAAGCCGAACCGGACGCCGCGCTGGTCGACATCTGGAGTTGGTCGCTCGACCTGCCCGACGACGAGATCGCTCGCCTTGCAACTCTCCTCTCCACAGACGAAGCCATTCGCGCCGCCCGTTTCGTGAAGGAGCGTGACGCCTTGCGCTACGTCGCCGGCAGGGGGCAGCTTCGCCTCATCCTCGGGGACTATCTCGGCATTGCACCGCGACGCCTGACGTTCGCCTATAACGACTTCGGCAAGCCTTATCTCACCTCGGCCAGCCGCACGGACCTGCATTTCAACCTCAGCCACAGCGCCGACCGCGCCGTACTGGCTATATCGGATCGCTTCCCGCTCGGCATCGACATCGAGCAGGCGAGGCCGATGGAGGAAGACGTTGCGGGCCATTTCTTCTCGCCCAAGGAATGCGCAGTGCTACGCGCCATGCCGCAACATCTCTATATTCCGGGCTTCTATCGCTGCTGGACCCGCAAGGAAGCCTTCGTGAAGGCCCATGGCGCGGGTCTGTCGCTGGCGCTCGACGCTTTCGACGTTCCGCTCGGCAACGATACGGCATTGAAGCTGGAGCGCCTTGACGACACCATTGGTACGCCCGATGACTGGAGCCTGCTGGATCTCGATGTCCCCGAAGGTTTCTTCGGAGCGGTCGCGGCATTGACCGTCGGCACGCCTGTAGAACTGCGATACAGGTTCTGACCTCTGAGCGAAACCGACACAACTTGTCTCCGCAACAAATGCCCTACAGCGTCAGTCTGGCATCGATAACGTATCGCCCATCTGCTGCATCGAAGTGATGGCAGCCCATCAGCCCCGGCTTGAAATCCGGGGTGATGGTGCGGATGCAGCGCTCCCTGTAGGTATCGAGATCCAGCTGCTCGATCTCCATGATGTTGAGTCCGTAGCCGTAGATGCCGTGTTCGTTACGCTGTGACGGCCGGTAAAGTCTTCCGTTGCGCTCGAACATGCGCCCGGCATTGCGGGCAATCGTGCTGTCGATGACCACCGGGTTTCGCTTGTGCGGCACGACGCGCGAGAGCTTCGGCCCATCCACCTCGAAGACATGCAACTCGCTGCAATGATCCTCATAGGCGTGGAAATCGGAGAGGTTGGTGAAGAGCCACCACTTGCCCTGATAAAATGTCAGCGAACTGTCGGCGGGCGACAGCCCTTCCAGCGCCGTCGAATAAAGCTCCCATTTGAGCGGGAATTCGACGCATCGCCACACCTCCAGCCGCCGCGCCTGATTGGTTTCCGGCATCATGAAGAGATCGCCGTCATGCCGGAAGATGAACGGGTAGGAAAGATGATGGTCGCATTCGAGCGCCACGCCCAGCCGTTCCAGTTTTTCGCCGACGAAACGGCTGACCGCGATATGCGCCTTGTGCTGTCCTTGAGCATAGGCCTCGTAGAAGAGATAGCACTCTCCCTCATGCTCCAGAATGAAGGGATCCGCACGGATCTCGTCATTATCGGGCACGATCTCGACAGCCTGGCTCGGATCGAAATCGTCGATCGTGCCGCGACCGGTGTAAAGCGTCCAGACAGCGGACCCGCCGCCCATTTTCGACATCAGCGCCTTGCCTGCCCTGCCAAGCAATTCGCTCGACAGCGAATAGCCGTAACGCAGGAGATCGATGTGGGACGGCGCCGTTTCCGGACGCGCCGGCTCGGCTTTGCCCAGCGCAACACCAAGGTTCCGCGTATCGGCGATGCGCCCAAGTTCCCGCATGACCAGCGTCACGGCACGCTCCTTGACGAAATCCCCGTTTCGCACGGCGCTGAACTTGGTGTTGAAGGCGCAAGCCGCGATGCACAGCGTATCGGCAGGGTCTCCACGCCGAACGAGCAGGTGCAGCCCCGTAGATGGCTGTTTCTCGATGACGCTGGAATAGCCGGACCAGTCGACGTCTCCTGAACTCTGCGCCGAGAAGGAGAGATGCCACTCCCCGAACGGCAAGAGGCGCACAGCTTCATCCGGCAATCCGTCCTCGGCAAGGCAAATAACGAGATCGACCCCCTTGAGACTTGCGCCGAGGCGTTCCACCCCACTCGGCCCGGCACCGTTACCGATATATTCGAAACGCTGGACTTCGGGATCGAAATGCTGAGACACAAACACGGGCTGGCGACCAAGTGTTACCCGTTCGAGCCATGAGGCGAGGCTGAACAGCGGCGACGGCTTGTGCTCTGCCGGATGCTGCGGGCACAGCACGAAGACATCCAGCCGAAAGCGGTTGTCGCCGGCAATGCGATCCAGCACCCGCAACTGCCAGTTTTCGAAGCCGCCCGTTCTGTCGGTCGCCACGCCGATCCGCAGCGGCTGCAAGGCCGCAAGCGGCGAGGAAGTATTGAGATGCATAGCGGGATTGTCGGCCATGTCAGAACCGTTCCGCCAGCAGCTTGTCTTCGACGGAGAGCGCAAGCGTGCGAATGCCGTCCATGGTCAGGGAATCCTCGTGCCAGCCGTCAAGATCGATGACCTCGGCATCCTGACCGGCGGCATCGCCCCATCCAAACCTGAGTCTGCCGGCACGCGGATGATTGGCCTGACTGCGGAAAAGCAACGTGGCTCCCCCCTTTACCGGCTTGTAATCGCGGGCAGCCTGCACCAGCAGATCGGTCACAAGCGCGTTGGAGCTCTCCTCCTGCGTATAGTTCGCGCCCCCGATCCCGAGCTTCTGCATCAGGTTGAGGGTCAGGTTGAATTCCTTGAGAAAGACCATCAGGCGCATGCGGCCGGACAGGAGCTTGCCGGTAAAATAGCCAAGACGCTTGACCCGCTTTTCAGTGTTCCACCAGCGCTGGCGGGACTTCGGCAGCGACCGGAAATAGCCCGGCGCCCAGGAGTCAATGACGGCGGAAAAGGCCACATCGACGCCTGCTTCCCGCAACTGGCGGGCCACTTCGATCGCCAGCACACCGTTCACGCACAGCCCGACGATGACGATCGGTCCGCGATACTCGCCAAGCTGCATGGCCTCGATCGCCTGCGCGGCAATGTCCTGCAGCGAAGCCCCGACTGTCGACTGATCCTTCGCCGCGCCGAACATGTTGACGTTATAGACCGAGATCGAATCGTCCAGCTCGTTCGCAAGGCGATAGTAGAGGAAGGGATTATTGAGCGTATAGACGGAGCAGGGGCCAGTCCCGGTCTTGTAGACACTCATCTCCCAGGGTGAACGCTTGGGGCTTTCGCCCTGTTCGCCTTCATCGTCACAGAAAAGCGCTTGCGCGAATCCCTTGAGCGTCGGCTCCTTGAAGAGAAGCGCGAGATCCGCCTTCACCCCGAAACGCTCTCGAACGGCCGAGAGCATTCTGAGAGCAAGCAGGGAATGACCGCCAAGCGCAAAGAAATCGCCTTCCGGCTCGACCGTCTTCACCTCGAGCACATTGGCCCAGATCTCGGAAAGTGCCGCGATGCGCTGCGCCGCCGACATGGCGGAAGTGTCTTCCGGCGAAGATGCCACTTCGACTTCCTTGGGCGCCGGACGGAACCGCGACAGCTCGATCACCGGAACGTCCGCCACCTGTCCGCCGCGCGGCGGCACCCGCAAAGCCGAAAGAGGCGCATCGGGATGTTCCAGCGCCAGTTCGTAGATGTCCTGCCAGAGCTGAAGGAGACCTTCGATCGTGCCGCGGTCGAAGAGATCGGTGTTGTATTCGATCGACATGCGCCAGCCGGACGGGCGACCGATCATGATGAAGCTCAGGTCGTAGATGACGCCGGGCGATTGCGACGGCGCGCTGATGAGTTCGAAATCCCCGTAGCGCCGGTCTTCGAGAAACGCCTTCTGCAGGTTGAAATTCACCGAGATCAGCGGGTTGCGCGAAGGGTCGCGCACCGGATTGAGCATTTCGACCAGCTTGTTGAACGGCATCCGCTGATGATTGAGGGCAGCGGTGACGGTCTCGCTCGTTGCGTGGATGTGGTCCGAAAACGAGGCATCGGGCGAAACGGGAAAGCGCAGGACGAGATTGTTGATGAAGACGCCGATCAGGTCTTCGAGGTCCGAATGGTCCCGGCCGGCGATCTGCGTTCCGAACAGGATGTCCTTCGCGCCGGTGAATCGATGTAGCATCGCGCTCATGATGGCAGCGCCGTAACCGTAAAGCGAGACGCGCTGTTCGCGGGCCGCCCTCTCGATCCGTTCGCCGAAATCCACCGGTCTCACGACGGACAGTATGTTCCCGTTATTGCTCTTGATCGCCTGTCGCGGATGATCGGTCGGAACTTCGAAATAGGGCGCATTGCCCAGCTGTTCCTTCCAGAAGGTCTTTTCCGTCTCGAAACCGTAGCTTCCCAGATATTCGTCCTGCCAGAGAGCGAAATCACCGTATTGCAGCGGAAGGTCCGGCAACACGGGCTGGCGGCCTGCATCGATCGCCGCCGCGATTTCCCCGACCTCACGGCCCAGCACCCGGATCGACCAGCCATCGAAGCAGCTCTGGTGCGCGGTGATCAGGATGAAGGCCCGGTCGTTTTCCACCATCAGCAGCGTGACGCGAAACAGGCAGGGTTTTCCGAGATCGAAGGGAGCCGAAGCCGTTTCCTCGCCGATAGAGAGAATGCGCTGCTCCCGCTGCGCGCTTGGCATGTTCCTGAGGTCGATGACCGACATGCGGAAATCGACCGCTTCGACCACCTGCTGGTAAGGCTGGCCGGCCCGCTCGACGAAGCGGGTCCTGAGAACCTCGTGGCGCTGGATGATCCGGCGCAACGCCGCCTCGATGGTGGAAGCCTTGAAGGCTCCCCGGATTTCCCAGCGAACGGCGACGTTCAGCGCCGGATTGCCGGGTTTGAGCTGATCGAGAACCCAGCAGCGCAACTGCGTCTGCGTGCACGGGAATTCTGCGATGAGGCCGGGCTCGGAACCCGATGCAACTGTCGTGTTTTCTATCTGACTCATGACACACTCTCTACTCGGCGACGCGCACCGTTACGGAAATCCTTCAGCGACGGGATCTGGTAGGTCATGCCGGCCGGTGCCGCGTCCTTCTGCTCCTCGGCATAGGCAGCGAGTTCCGCAATCGAGGGATGGCGAAGCAGATGCTTGGCTTCCAGCGGCAGGCCGGCATCCAGCATGCGGGCGGCTATGCGGAAGATGGTGAGCGAGTCCGCCCCCAGCGCATAGAGATTGTCCTCGACGCCGATGTTATCGACATCCAGCACACCCTTCCAGATGGTCCAGAGCCTGGTCTCCATCTCGGTCCGCGGCTTGACCTTGGTTGCGGCTGCGGCAGCCTCGTGCTGACGGATGTCCCGCTTTTCCAACGCCTTACGGTCGAGCTTGCCATTGGCGGTCTGCGGCAATGCCGTTTCGAGCACCCACGCCGCCGGCACCATGTAGGCCGGCAGGTTCGCCCGGGCCAGCGCCGCAAGCCCTGCGGCATCGGGAACGGACGTGCCGGGTTCGGTGACGTAGTAGCAGACGAGCGAGACGTCGCCCTTGCTGTTGCGGACACCGACGACCGCACATTGGCGAACGCCCTCGACCTGCGAAATCACCGCTTCGATGTCCCCCAATTCGATGCGGAAGCCGCGCAGCTTGATCTGGTTGTCGCGACGGCCGAGCAGTTGCAGGGAACCGTCGGCGAGACGCCGGCCGACATCGCCCGTCTTGTAGAGACGCTGCGTGCCGCTCGTTCCGACATTGCGCTGGACGAAGGCCGCTTCGGTCAGGTCGGGACGGTCGAAATAGCCCTGCGCCAGACCGTCGCCGCCGATATGCAGTTCGCCCGTCACGCCAACCGGTGCGATCCGGCCGTCCTGATCGAGAATATACAGCTGCGTATTGGCGATCGGATGCCCGATGGTGACGGGAGCGTCATTGTCGAGAACCTGCTGCACGGAAGACCAGATGGTCGTTTCCGTCGGCCCATACATGTTCCAGAGTTCGCCTTCCATCCGGACGAGCGTGCGGGCCAGATCCTTCGGCAGCGGTTCGCCACCGCAGAGTTTCTTCAGCCGCATGGTCTTGCCCATGCCGGCCTCGACAAGCATCTGCCAGAGCGTCGGCGTGGCCTGCAGCACCGTGGCATTGCTTTCCTCGACCAGCCGGACCAGGGCAAAACCGTCCTGTACCTGAGTACGGTCTGCGATCACCACCCTGGCGCCAGCGATCAGCGGCAGGTAAAGCTCCAGTCCCGCGATATCGAAGGAGATCGTGGTAACCGCCACAAGCGTATCGTCGGCGGCAAGACCCGGTTCCTTCTCCATCGACAGCATGAAGTTGGTCAGCGCGCGATGGGAAATGGCTACACCCTTGGGCGTGCCGGTCGATCCAGAGGTGAAGATGACGTAGGCCGTCGTTTCGGTATCGGTCGGCAAGGTCTCCAGCGCATCGCCGGAGAGACCGTTGATGGCCTTTGCATCACTGTCCGTTCGGATAATGGCGACGCCATCGCCGGCCAATGCGGCACCGACATCGCTGTCGCAGATCATTGCGACGGGGCGAGCCGTTTCCAGCGTCTGGCGCAGGCGCGGTTCGGGATGGCCCGGATCGAGCGGAATATAGGCATGGCCCGATTTCATGATGGCGAGCAGCGCCACCAGCATGTCGAGCGACCGGTCGACCAGAAGCGCGACACGCTGCCCTTTACCGGAGACGACAGAACCAATGTGACGGGCGAGCCTGTTCGACTGCTGATCCAGTTCGCCATAGGTGATCGTCTTGCCGCGATGAATGGCCGCGATCTTGTCCGGATGTTCAGCTGCCTTGCGGGAGAACAGCGAGAACACGAAGGCATCCCGGTCATAATCGACCGTGCTCTGGTTCAGGCCATCGACCAGCCAGTCGGTTTCCTTAGAAGACAGGAGCGACAGGGCGGCGATCGGCTGTTCCATATCCTTCGCCAGCGCCGTGACCAGCGACACGAAATGGCCGACCCAGCGTTCGACGGTCTCGCGATCGAGCACGTCGGCATTGTAATCGACATCGATACGGATGCCGTCAGCTCCCTCGATCATGTTGAGGAACATGTCGAAGTTGGAGAACGCCTTCGGATTGGGCTCCATCTTCGCAGTCAGCCCGGAGAATTCCGCATTGCCGGCCACCCGTTCAAGATTGAACTGGATGCCCGTCAGCGGCAGACGGCGCGGATCGCGCTTGACCCCGAGCGTCTTCACCAGCGTGCCATAGGTATAGTCCTGGTGTTCGAACGCCTTCAGCACGAGCTGCTGCGTCGCCTTCAGATGCGTCTCGAAGGAGCTGGAAGCCTCCACCATCTGGCGAAGCGGCAGGAGGTTGACGCAGTGGCCGACAAGGGTCTGGCCGTCGAGCAGACTCTGGCCGGCAGACGGTATGGCGATCACCACATCAGGCTGCGCCGACAGTCGGGCCACCATCACCTGCAGGGCCGCCAGCAGGGTGGAGAACAGTGTCGCACCGCTACGTGCACCGCGCTTCTTCAGATCCTTGTAGACATCGGCACCGATCTTCACCGTGCAGGTTCCGCCGGCAAAGGTTCGCTGCTCCGGATAGGCCCGGTCAAACGGCATTTCCGCCGGTTCCGGAATATCCTTGAACTGGTCGAGCCAGAACTTCTGGGTATCGGGATTGACCTCCGCATCCGGCGCGAGATCCGTCGCATAGGTCGCGAACGAAAGCGCCGGATCGAGCTCGGGGGTCTTGCCCCCCATCAGGGCGGAATATGTCGCAGACAGTTCCTCCACCAGCACGTTCATCGACCAGCCGTCGCAGACGATGTGATGGGCAGTGAAGACGAAGGCGTGCCGGTCCTTGCCGAGCGTGACGAGCTTTGCCCGCGCCAGCGGCCCCTGTACCAGATCGAAGGGCATATGCGCCTCATCGTCGATGATCGCCAGAAGCACGTCCTCGCCATCGCCTTCCTGCGATAGATCGACGATCTCGACGCCAAGATCGAAGTCGGGGATGAAGCTGAAGCGCTCGCCGTTGCGGTCGAAGCGGATGTGCAGGGCGTCATGCCGGTCGATGACCGTCTTCAACGCCTTGAGAAAAGTGGCCTGGTCGAGAGAACCGTCGAGCGTCAGCGTGAAGGACTCATTGAAGGAGCAGGATGCCTCTTCGCCAAGCTGGGCAGCGAGCCAAATTTCCGATTGGGCCTCCGTCAGCGGGGCCGATTGAGGCCGCTCGGCCGCAATGGCGACCTTCTCGACTGGCGCATCGCTGGTAACCACCGCTACGCTGACGCCCTTCGGCGCCAGAATGCCCACAGATTGCAGAGCATCGAACGCATCGCGATAGGCCTTGGCGATTGCCTGGAAATCCGCTTCGCTGTGTTCTGTCGTCAGGAAGCAGGGATAGCCATCCTGCGTATGGATGCCATTCATCCTCATGATGGGATAGACCAGCCCACCGAGCGGATCGAGACTGCTGAAATCCGTATAGAACCAGCTCTTATAGCCGTTGACGACCGGACCTATGCCACGCTTTTCGAGATCGGAGTTGATTTCCGCGACAAGCGCTTCGGTGCGCGTTGCAACGCGGTCGTAAAGTGCGGCACCCTCGCCCTTGATATGTTCGAGCACAGCCTTGACGGCCGACAGCACGACCGGATGCCGAACGAAGGTGCCGGCAAAGAAGGTCGGCGCCACCATCGGGACGGAATCGTCGCCGTAGTTCCAGTAACCACCGTCGAGCGCATCCATGAAGCGGCTGTTGCCCGTCAGGACACCGATCGGCATGCCGCCGCCGACCACCTTGCCATAGGTGGCCATGTCACCCCGGATACCCCAAACGGCCTGCATGCCGCCCGAGTGAACGCGGAAGCCGGTGACGACCTCGTCGAATACGAGGGCGAATTCCGATGCTGTCGCGATTTCCCTGAGGCTGCGGACGAATTCCTGCGGCCGAAGTTCGGGATGACGGCTCTGCACCGGTTCTATGATGACCGCAGCCACCTCGTCGGCATTGGCGCGGATCCAGTCGAGGCTTTCCGGCGCGCCGTAACGCAGCACCACCATGTTGGCGACGGAGCTGTTCGGAATGCCGGCCGCAATCGGCAGCGCGACGGGATTGCCGCCGCGATTGCGGCCCTTGACCAGAACCTCGTCGAACTGACCGTGATAGTCATTGGCGAAGATCACGATCCGCTCGCGACCGGTAACGGCGCGCGCCACGCGCATTGCGGCCATGACGGCTTCCGAACCGGTATTGCAGAAGGTCACGCGCTCATGACCCGTGAGTTCGCAGACCAGTTCGGCCGCTTCGCCTGCAAGCAGCGTCTGCGGACCGATGGCGAAACCGGCATCCATCTGCTTCTTCATCGCCTCGACCACGAAATCAGGCGCATGGCCGAAGGCCGTCTGGCCGAACCCGTTGACCAGGTCGATGTATTCGTGGCCGTCAATGTCCCATATGCGCGAACCCTTCGAACGATTGGAAACGATCGGGAAGATCATCTCCTTCCAGTCGGCGCGGAAGCCGGATGCGGTGCGCGGATCGGCATGGCGCCGGCGGTTAGCCTCGGTAAATGCCTTTGATCCCTTGTTTCGCTCTGCGTAGGTCGCGATGATGTTGTCGATGAATGCCTTCTTTTCCGCTGTCAGTTCGGGAGCGTTGCTCTTTGCGCCGGGACGATAAAGCTTGATGCGTTCCGTGCCGATTTCGCCCTGATCCTCGGTCGAGGCGGCCGATGCAGGCGCCGGCGTTGCTGCAACGGGTGTTGCGGCAACCGGCTGAGGAGCAGATTGAGCAAAGGCGGGCTGGACTGCCGGTAGCGCGGCGGGAACACCCGAGGCGACTCCTGCTGCTTGCAGAACCTGGAACTGCTGCGCAAACAGCGTCTGCGCCAGGCTGAGCTGTGATTGCAGGACGGCCTCAAGGCTGGTGTCGAGACCGCCACCGCGCTGCGTCGTGACCACCGGGGCGGACACTGCCGGCATGACCATGGCTGCCGCCATTGCCGGAGCTGCCGCGGCAGGCTGGGAAACGGCGGCGGGAGCGGATGCCACGACAGGCACGAGTTGCGGCGCGCGCTCGGGCTCCGGAGGCATTGCGCCATCCAGATACCGGGCGAGATCGGCGACCGACGGGATGTTGCTCAACAGCTCCCGGAACGAAATCTTAATACCGAACTGCTTGTCGATCTTTTGGGCGAACTGCCCGATGAAGAGGGAGTCGAAACCGAGTTCGAGGAAGGTGCTCGCCTTGCTTTCGGCATCAAGCGTTTCTCCGGACATGTCGCTGAGCAAAGCAAGCAGCGATGTTTCCAGTTCGGGAATACGGGCTGCAACAGCAGCCGGAGAAGAGCTGATAGTACTCATGATTTCTATCTCGCCGTTGGGTTCTACTAAGGTCGATGAAGGTTGAAGTGCCGCAGCGCTGGCAGCACGGCGCGCGGAAGGTGGCGCGTCGATCCAGTGGCGCTGGCGCTGGAAGGGATAGGTGGGCAGCGGCAGGTTGCGCTCGCTTCCTTCCGGAAGGGCTGGCCAGGGAATTTCCCGGCCAGCCATCCAGAGCTTACCATGCGCTTCCGCGAACATGTCCACCGCTGCGTCCGCACGGTCATGCTCCGGCATGGACTGAATGATCGCCGAGACACCGCCGCGGCCGATGGTCTGGGAGGCGAACACCGAAAGGGTTCGTCCGGGGCCGACTTCGAGAAGAACCGGCTTTTGATCCTTGCAGAGCGTGAAGAGCCCGTCGGAAAAACGTACCGCTTCCCGGCAATGCCGCGCCCAGTAGTCGGGAGAGCGGCCAAGCTCATCCGTCTGCCAGTTGCCGGTCACGCAGGAGATGTAGGGAATGGTGGCGGTTCCATAGGTCACCTTCGCCGCCTGCTTCCGCAGATCGTCGATGCAGGGCTCCATCATCGCCGAATGGAAGGCGTGGGACGTATGCAGCCGGCTGAAAGCGATGCCCGCCTTTTCAAGCTCGATGCAGACGTCGTCAATATCCTTGAACGGCCCTGATGCGACGCAGAGCTTCGGCGCGTTGATCGCGGCGATCTCGGCGCTGCCGCGCAGGTATTGTTCGAGCACATCGGGTGCCGCGCGAACGGAGAGCATCGCTCCCTGGGGCTGCTTCTGCATGAGCTTTCCACGGGTAGCCACCAGCGTCAGCGCATCCTCGAAGGAAATGGCATTGGCAAGCGTCGCCGCCACGAACTCGCCGACGCTGTGGCCGATCATGGCGTCGGGCTTGAGGCCACGGCTCATCCACAGCCGCGCCAGCGCATGTTCCACCAGATAGAGGCACGGCTGAGCGATCCGGGTATCGCGCTGCTCCTCCGCCATGGCGTCCGTCACCGGCCCCATGTGGCAGAGGTAATCGCGGACATCGACATTCGATGTCATCTTGAGCACTTCCGCGCCGCGATCGATCCAGCGGGTGAATTCCGGCTCCCGGTTATAAAGCCCCGCGCCCATGCCGACATATTGAGAGCCCTGGCCGGGGAACATGAAGACGACGGGCGGCGCGATATCAGCCGCCACATTGGTGCTGACCTTCTCCGAGCGAAGCTGTTCCACCGCCGAGTTTATGCTTTCAGCCGCAATGGCCACGCGATGCGCGAAGGCATGCTTCGCTTCCTGCAAAGTGCGGGCAACCCCGGAAAGCGGCAGGTCGGAATTGTTCTCCAGATGATCTGCAAGATTTCCGCGCATGGCGGAAAGCGCCGCCTCGCTACGGGCGGAAAGGGGCAGGATATACGGTCCTTCCCCGTCTTCGCCGACCACCTCTTCACGATGAGGCGCCTGCTCCAGAACGACATGGATATTGGTGCCGCCCACGCCGAACGAGCTCACGCCGGCACGCCGGGGCGTTTCGCCTTCCGGCCATTCCACCGTTGTCGTCGGAATATAGAAAGGGCTGCGCTCCAGATCGATCCGCGGATTGGGCGACTTGTAGTTGGGCATTGCGGGGATCTTGCCGTAATGCAGCGCAAGAGCGGTCTTGATGACCCCTGCAACACCGGCGGCGGCATCCATATGGCCGACATTGCCCTTTATCGACCCGAGCGCGCACGTGCCCTGTCCACGGGCAACGCCCGAAAAGGCGCCCTTCAGGCCGGAAAACTCGATCGGATCTCCGAGAGGCGTCGCCGTGCCATGGCATTCGACATAGCCGATGGTGGCGGGATCGATACCGGCATGGGCGATCGCCGCGGAAATCGCTTCCGCCTGCCCTTCCGCGCTGGGCGCGGTGAACCCGATCTTGTCGGAGCCGTCATTATTCACGCCGTAGCCGCGGATAACGGCATAGACGCGGTCGCCATCGCGAAGCGCGTCTTCCAGCCGCTTGAGCAGCACGACACCGGCACCGCTGGCGAACACCGTGCCGGAAGCTTCCGCATCGAAGGGCCGGCAGATACCGTCCTTCGAAACCATGCCGCCCTCCTGATAGAGATAACCCCGCTTCTGCGGCAGTGTGATAGACACCCCACCGGCAAGCGCCATGTCACAACCATAGGTCAGGAGGTTCTGGCAGGCCTGGGAAATGGCGAGCAGCGAGGTGGAGCAAGCCGACTGCAGCGTGAAGGCGGGACCGCGAAGATTGAACTTGTAGGCGATGCGGGTCGCAAGCGCGTCCGCCACCGATCCGACGATCTGGTTGAAACAACCGATCTGGTAATTCGAGGTGAATTCCTCCACCTTCGACCTGTCACCAAGCACGTTGTTGATGAGGTAGGTCGGCATGGAGCAGCCGGCGAAAACTCCGACAAGGCCGGCGTCGGCATAAGGGTCATAACCGGCGCTTTCCAGCGCTTCCCAGCAGACCTCGAGGAAGACACGGTGCTGCGGGTCCGTCACCGCGGCCTCGCGCGGATACATGCCGAAGAATTCCGCATCGAACTCTTCGACATTGGCAAGGAAAGGACGGGCGGCGACATAGTCCGCGCCAGCGCGCTCCTCATCCGTGAACGCATCCTCGATCTCGTCGGGCGAGAAGGTCACGAAGCCGTTTCGCCCCTCCTCCACAAGCTGCCACAGCGCCTCGACGCTTGGAGCTCCGGGAAAACGGCCGGACATACCGACGATGGCAATGCCATCCGGCGCATAGGTTTCTTCGTGGCCGCCCTCGCCCGAACTGCTGTTGAGCGACTGATCGTCTTCCGTCATGTAGAACTCCTGCGGAAATTGGATACGGTCCGTCTCTGCAATGCCGCCCTCCGGTCCGGGGTCATGGCCCTGGACGCCTGTGGCGTCTTGCCATCGAGGAAGCGTGCGAGCTCGCGAATGGTGGGGTGTTTGAACAGGGCGATCACATCGACGTTGCGCCCAAGTTCGGTCTCCAGTCCGGCGTGAACCTTCAGGAGCTGAAGCGAGGTCCCGCCGAGGTCGAAGAAATTACGGTCGACGGGGATCTCGGTAGCTCCAAGAGCCTCCTGCCAGAGACGCGTCAGGATTTCCTCGCTGCGGCTTTCAGGCGCCTCCGGCTTTGCGCTTTCGACGGGCGGCAGGGGCAGTTTCGCCCGGTCCGTCTTTCCGGCCTGTGTCAGCGGAAATTCCTTGAGCACCATGGCAGCACTCGGGATCATGTAAGCCGGCAGCGCGCTGCGCAGCTTCTCCATGACTGCCGGGAGGAACCCCGGATTGTCGACGTCGCTTTCGCTCCGCGGATGAAGGTAGGCCACGATCCGCTTGAGAGACGGCCCCTGCTCGTGGCAGGCGACAACGGCGTCCAGAACCCGCGGGTCCCTGCGAAGCGCGGCCTCGATTTCATCGAGTTCGATGCGCTTGCCGTTGATCTTGATCTGCCGATCCCGCCGCCCCTTGAAGAACAGCGTACCATCGGCTCCCATCGTCGCGAGATCGCCGGTGAGATAGCAGCGCACCTCGCCGCCCTCGCCGGTTTCCACCGTCACGAATTTTTCCGCGGTGAGATCGGGACGGTTGACGTAACCGATCGCCAGGCCGTCGCCGGCGAGCGCAAGCTGCCCCTCGGCACCGGCAGCCAGCGGACGCATGTTCTCATCGAGAATGAGCAGGTCCGTATTGGCAATTGCACTGCCGATCGGCAGATCCTTTGCATCGAACCCAGCCGGAATGGTGAAGGTCGTCGCAATTACCGTCGCCTCGGTCGGACCGTAGGCATTGGTGAGACGGCAACCTGGATGCGCGTTCTGGAAACGCCGGGCATGCTCGACCGAACCCGCCTCGCCACCGAAGAAGACATGGCGCAGGCTCGGCAGGTCTCCAACCGCATGATCGGCGAAAAGGTTGAACAGGCCGGTTGTCAGCAGCATCACCGTCACGCCGTTTTCGCGGATGACGTTGGAAAGCTCGGCAAGTGAAAAACTGCCGGCGGGCATGCCGGCCAGAGTACTGCCGTTCAGCAGCGCGCCCCAGATCTCGAAGGTCGCGGCATCGAAGGAAATCGTTGCCGTGTGAAGGACGACGTCCTCGTGATCGAAGAGGACATAGTTCTGGTCGAGCACCAGCCGCGCGATACCCCTGTGCGGGATGACGACCCCTTTGGGGCGGCCGGTTGAGCCGGACGTATACATCACATAGGCAGGGTCCGCCCCGCCGACCTCCGGCAAGGTACAGGAAATTCCGGCCGTCAGCGTGGGAAGAAGCGCGGAGAGATCGACGACCTTGCCCGCACCGACCGCAGGCAGATCGATATCGGGCCCGTGCGCGGAATCGATGAAAATGACTTTCGGTGCACATTCGCCGATGACATAGGCCAGATGATCGGCCGGGAAGGCCGGATCGACTGGAAGATAGGCCGCGCCGGCCTTCAGGATACCGAGCTTGGCAACCACCGTCGAAAGCGCGCGCGGAACCAGCAGGGCAACCACTTCGCCCTTTCCCACTCCGCATGAAAGCAGGTAAGCCGCCAATGCGTCCGAGAGACGGTCGAGTTCGCCATAGGTAAGAGAATAACCACCGAAGACCAGAGCCCGCGCATCGGGATCCGAATGTGCATGGTCACGGAAGATATCATGGATACTCCGCTGCCTGTCGTAATGAGCTCTTCTCTGGAGCCCTCCGTCCGACGCAATACTCGCGCCGTTCATTCCGTAGCCTGAGGTGTAACTCATCGGCTTCCCCCGTAACCTGGATGGTCCGAAACACGCATCGACGGGAGAAACTTCACGCGCCACTGCCAAAACGAACCTGGCGACCGGCTTTCCCCCGTGGCCAGAATTTCACGACGGGGAGAAATGGAAAGCTGGTCATTGGGGTGAACCCGGCGACCGATAGGGACTTGCGAACTAAGTCATTCGGCCAGTCGGGGCGCAGCCAGCCCCTCCGCTCTTCCCTCTACCCCGTGTTGTCTAGCCGAAAGCACTATCGCCAGCATGGAAAGTTGCACGTTCCGAAGGCACATTGGCTCCATAGTAGCGCAACCGATGTGAAGAAAAACAAACACATGCTGGAAACACACCGAACAGCCGACAACCTGCAGGCGCTTTCCATCATCGCTTTCAGAAGGGAGGAAATGGCTCGCGATCAGTCGAGCGTATAGGCCCTGGCATAATCGACATACATGTAGGAGGGATCGGGGGGCAGAGCCCTGACACCCTCCTCGACCAGAGCGAGATTGATCAGCATGTACATCGGCTGGCGATGTTCCGGCTGTGTCTCGGTCTTCCAGACAAGACGGCCATCGAAATACATTCGGATGAACACCGGGTCGATCTTTACGCCATAGGTATGAAACTCGGTCGGGTCGGCATCCTTGAAGACCTCGATGCGCTTACCCTTGGAATAGTGCTCTCCGCCCTTGTGCCACACATGGACGACGGATGAGTAAGCCTCCGGTTTATCGCCGTAGAACTCGAGCACGTCGATTTCCGCAGTCGCCTTGGAACGGTCACGGCCAATCAGCCAGAAAGCCGGCCAGACGCCGGACCCGAGCGGCAGGCGCGCACGGATTTCGAAATAGCCGTATTGCTGGGCAAAGCCGTTACCCTTGGTATCGACAGAGGCGAGCATGCCTGACCGCCAGTCGCCCTCTGCGTCGCTGCTAGCCTCTATGCGAAGCACCCCCTCATCCGTAGTGAAAGGGAAGCCTTCCTTGGGCGCAGCAAAGCGTGCGCCCCCGAAATCTCCGGACCACGGCGTATGCGCGATCCAGCGGGTTCCCGGCCCCCATTCGGAAACGTCGAGATCGTCGAATTCCTCGGAAAAGGAAAGCGTCATGGCGGTAAGGTCGATGCCATCGCCGCTGTCGCCTGAAGCGGCTTCTTCGGCATGCGTAGCCGGAACCAGCAGGAAAGCCGCCAGGGCTAATCCTGCAACCCAACCGCCCGAACCTCCGCGAAGACCAAAACCACACCGAAAGCTGGCGTATCGTTGCTCGAAGTACGACATGGCAAATGCATATCTCGCCGGTCATCTGGTCGCATAGAACCGAATTCGGATCGGCCTCTACCGAAAAAGGCTTACGCGCGGATGTAAATACAGGGGCTTTCCTTCCATGCTAAATTGTTCAGCGCTCACAGATAGTTGAGCGAAGATTGAGGTTTGATTGCCCGTCGATGCCGAACTTCCGGACGCCGGGCAGGAGGTGCCGGAATGGCTTCTTGCCCCGGCGCCCTTCGATGATCCGCCGGACGGGACGAGGACCAAATGGGTATTGAGTTGATGGGACTGATCACCATCCTGGTGGGATGCGTGATCCTCGCAGCACCTGCGAACTGGGCTTTCACCATCATGGTGGTTTCGACGGTCTTCGGCGCCGCGGCCGCGATCGGCCTCCCGGCGCTTGGCGGACCGACGGTACTGGTGCCAAGCCTGTTTCTCGTCTTCTTCGCTATCAGAATGTTCATAGCTGCTGGAGAAGGTCCGCTGCTTGCGTCCATGCAGCCGGGTCGAGCAGGCTTCTGGCTCTTGCTCCTGACCGCCTTCGGCCTGTTGAGCGCGGTCTACTTTCCGAGACTACTGGAAGGCGTTACGGACACAATGACCGTTGAGCGCGTCAGCAGCACGCGCTCAACGATTGCGCTGACGCCGCTCCGCTTCTCGTCCAACAACATCACGCAGACCGTGTACGCTCTGGGCGGCCTCGTCTGCTTCGCCACGGTCTTCGCCTATTTCCGCCACACAGGAAAGCCGGAGCACCTGATCAAGGCCATTCTGCTGCTTGCCGCCGTGGATCTCGGCTTCGCGGTGATCGATGTCGTCACCTATTTCACCGGTACGGAATACCTTCTGAGCTTCGTCCGTACGGCGAACTACGCCCTTCTCACCGCCTCCGAAAAAGGTGGCCTGAAGCGTATCTCGGGAACATTCCCCGAGGCATCCGCCTTCTCGGAATACACGCTCGTCCTGTTTGCCGTGGTCGCCAGCCTCTGGCTCGACCGGGTTCGGGCACGGGACACCGGAACTCTGTCCATGGCATTGCTGGTGGCGCTGCTTCTGTCGACATCCGCCACGGCCCTCATCGGCCTCGGCGTGGTGGTGCCCTATCTCTGGACGCGCGCGGTGCTCGGCACGATGCGGGGCTCGACAGGCGAAGGACGGCCAGTCTTCATCGCCGCCTGCGTCGCTCTCATTCCGCTTGCGGTACTGACAACATTCGTCGTCTTTCCGGGTCTCGTCGATCAGCTGGGTGACTTCCTCGACGAAATGCTGCTTTCCAAGGCCGAGAGCCAATCCGGCAAGGAACGCTTCATGTGGAATGCCATGGCCTATGAAGCTTTCCTCAATACCAGCGGTCTCGGGGCTGGGCTGGGAAGCGCCCGCGCATCGAGCTATATCCTCGTTCTGCTTTCCAATGTGGGCCTTGTCGGAACCACACTGTTTGGATTGTTCGTCTTCTCCATCCTGATCGGTCGGTCGCAATCTGCACCCCGTGACGAGGACGTCACCGGGGCAACGATACGCGCTGCAAGGACCGGCCTGATTGCTCTGCTGACTGCGGCCTGTATTTCCGGCACCGTCTACGATCTCGGACTGATGTTCTACATCCTGGCCGGAAGCGTCGCTGCTCTTGCAGGCGAGCGCGTATCCGTGGCGAGGCCATTTCCCGTCACCGGCAGTTTCAGCGGCTTTCCGGGCATCCGGGACGGACGCCAATGAAGATCCTGGTCTTCAACGTCAAATATAGCGAGAACCTCGGGGACGGCATCCTCGCCCAATGCATCGAGAATGCCTTGACGATGGAAGCTGGCACGCAGGTGGAAACGATCGATCTCGCCGGGCGCACCGGGTTCGGCACCACCCACCAGCATAGGCAATACGCCATCCATGTGCTGCACGCCCTGCCCTCCTTCGCCCGGAGTCTCGCGGTCGCTTTCATTCTCCGGCCCAAGCTTGAAAAGCTCGAAAAGGAATGGAGCCGAAAGCTCGCATCCGTCGATGCCGTCGTGCTGGGAGGCGGAAACCTCTTTCAGGATGACGACCTGAACTTCCCGCTGAAGATCGGCACGCTGCTGGATTGTGTGCGCCGCAGCGGCAAGCCGCTGGCGATCTATGCCGTCGGTGTCGGCGAAGACTGGTCCGCCAAGGCGCACGAACTGTTCGGTGTCATCAGGCAGACGGACCTTGTTCACCTCTCCGTCCGCGATGGCAAGGCGCTGGAGAACTGGAACAAGCATTTTCAGGAGGGGCCGTCCCCCGTCATCGTCCCTGATCCCGGCCTGCTCGCCGCCCGCTTCCTCGAACGGGCAGAAGAACTGGACAGGACCGGCGGCAAGGTCGGCATCTGCGTCACCGACCCGGTCATCCTCATGCGTCACGCGGGCAGGCGCTCGACGGATATCTGCTTCAGGACGGCAGCGGAATATCGCGATCTCATCCGTCTTCTTGTCCGGCAGGGCTATTCCGTTCGCCTGTTCACCAATGGCGCGCGGGAAGATCAACGATTTGCCGAGAAGATCCTCGATGACGAAGACATGATACTTTACCGCACCACCGGCGTGATTGACCTGATCGAACGCCCGCAAGTGCCCGAAGATGTCATAGATATCCTGCGATCGCTCTCCGTGATCGTCGCCCATCGGCTGCACGCGTGTATCGCGGCATATTCACTCGGAGTGCCGCATGTCGGCCTGGGATGGGATAGCAAGGTCGCCAGCTTCTTCCGATCCGTCGGCCGCGAGGCCTATTTCGCCAGCGGCAAGACGGCGACTCCAGCCCACGTCGCAGCACTGGTGACAGCCGCCGAAACCAGCGGAATCGACCCGGACAGACACGGCGCAACGCTGCTCGAAGCGCTCGAAGGCGTGCGCGGCATGCAAAATAATTTTTGACGCCTCACGCTGCGAAAGGCCCGTTTTGGGGCAAGCCGGCGCCGCGTCGGTAGCGCATAATCACCATTTCGTGAAATAACATTTTAATTCAGGACAAACTAATATTTGTCGATTGAAATTTTATTGTCGTTTCAATTGTGAAAAATCCTTAGATTTTTACTAAAATTGCCAACAATTTTAGAGAGTGCAGGTCACTTTCTTATCTTATTATTTGCTGATACACTTTTTCTCCATCAAAAGGGGTAGTTTGGGTGGGCGTTTGAATGAGTAACGGGGATCTGTCGAACGACAGACAAGCGGTAACATTTCAGTACAGTAAACAGGGTCCAAAACTCAGTGGAGCCTTTCTGCGCAGTTTTCCCCCTGGTGCCACCATTTTCGAACACGACAATGACAGCTCGCGAATCCTGTTCATCAAGAGCGGCTGGGTGATCTCCAGCAAGAACCTGTCGAACGGCACAAGGATCGTCACGGAGTTTGCTCTGGGCGGCGACATGCTCTCCTCGGTTTCAGCCGCACTGGCGCAGGAAAGCGTTCAGGCTGTATCACCAGTCACCGGCTACGAATTCGTCGGCCAACTGACCGGTAAGGGATCCGATGTCTCCTCGCAGCTATCCCTCATCATCATAATCGAGATGATGAAGCGTCAGGCCCGGATGGCCGAGCGTCTTGCCAATATAGGGCGGCGCGATGCGCTCGAAAGAACCGGCCATCTACTGCTTGAGCTGGCTGCCCGGTCTGGAGCCAGTACCAAACCCGGCTTCGACGGTTTCGAGTGCCCACTCAAGCAATCGGATATCGGCGACGCCGTGGGTCTATCGACGGTCCATATAAACCGGGTCCTTAAGGACATGAGACTGAATGGCCTCGTTTCCTTCAGAAACGGGATCGTCGAGTTCCTGAACCGGAGGAAGCTTGAGGAACTCATCGAGTTCGACGCGTCCTATCTGGCTGGGCATATGGGCTAACCAGCCAAACGCTGCACCTTTCACGAAATATATCGGCCCGGCATATATTCGATGCCGGAATACGACACCTAATGCACGCCGTAGAACTCGGCAACCCGGACTAATCATTTCGGGTAATACTTGACTTAAAAGCATAACCCGCGCGCAAAATACGCAGTAATTATTACCCTATTACTACTATAAATTAACTCACGTTAATGCAGTCGATATAATTTTATGAAAACGTTTAACCGTCGTCATTCAGGAATACAGATATCCGTTCGATAAAGCCGCAGACAATTGGTCAAAATGGCACAGGTGTTCACTGCCCTGACGACGTAGAAGAAGAATGCACAATATAACAGGGGTAGGAGAAGAAAGATGAATACACACACTGCACTTCCCGATAAAATCGCATCTCTTCAAAAGGCGGACTTGAACTATATTCACTCCATTCCGGAGAACGCCAAGTCAGCTTCCGAAACGGAGAAATATATACTGATAATCGATCCACGGGCACTCGATCGTGAATGCCTGTCGCGGAGTCTCTCGATCTACAACCCGGCGATGAACATCGTCACGTCAGGGTCGGTGGAGGAATGGCGCAAGCGGCATATGTCCGATCAGCCTTCGGCTGTCCTGCTGGTGTTCGGCAGCAGGAAGCTCACAGAGACGGGAGCCTGTGAAAGGATCACCAGCGTGGTCGACGCCTTCAGGCAGAGCCCCGTCATCGTCATCGCCGATTCCGACGACCTCGGAGACATCCTCAAGGCGGTAGAATCCGGCGCATGCGGGTACATTCCCACAAGCGTCAACATCAGTGTCGCGGCAGAGGCAATCGCTCTGGCGCGCGCCGGTGGCGTTTTCATTCCCGCAAGCAGCATCCTCGCCAAGAAGGAGGCACTGAGTTCGGTGGTAACCGGCTCGACCTACTCCAACGAGGCGTTCACACCACGCGAGATCGAAGTTGCCGAGGCCTTGCGCCGTGGCAAGGCCAACAAGATCATCGCCTATGAAATGAACCTCTGCGAAAGCACCGTGAAGGTTCACATCCGCAACATCATGAAGAAGCTGAACGCGACCAACCGCACGGAAGTCGCCTTCAAGCTGAAATAATCCAGGGTCCGGCGGGCGAAAACGCCTTCGCCTGCCGGATCGAACCGATCCCATGCCCATAAAAACATAAGGGTTCCCGACCTTTCGCCATCCCAGGCGGTTGATCGGGAACCCTCGTTTTGTTCAGCCGAAGACGCGAGGATCGACAGGATTGCTTCAAAGAGAGCGTTCTGGAACACGTTGCGATCTAATGCAACCGTACCATCCAGCGGGTTGCCAGCAGCAACAGCACAACCATCAGCACGCAAAGGCCGATAGCGTAGAAGATCAGATATTCGATCGGATAGAACAGAAGCGCCGGTAGACCGGCAGTCTTTCCCGACCTCTTGTCCGCGCCTCCCATGCCGTTCCGGTCGAGCGCGATGTAACGTTTCATCATCAGGTTCATCGTCCCCTCCTCCTCCCCATTCTCGATATCCTGCTCAATGCAGGGGAACCGGCCTGTCGTCGTTGTAGAGATACGGCGCTGCCACCATGCCCGGCTCCCTGGCGCCGGGCACCCTTTTTGCCGCAAGCTCGTCGTCAATGATTTTCTGCATGCTGGTGCGGAACTTCGCGAGGCTGAACCGGGCCGCATGCATGCGGATAGCTTCGGCACGGAAACCACGCTCCTGCTGCTCAAAAGTCTCGACCGCCTCGATCAGCGCCTCGACCGACTGGTCGTCGAACAGGATGCCGGTCTGCCCGTGGACGACGGTTTCGAGAGCTCCACCGCGCCCGTAAGCGATCACCGGCCGGCCGCTGGCCATGGCCTCCACAGGAACGATGCCGAAGTCCTCCTCACCCGGAAAGATCAGGGCGCGACAACGAGCAAGATTGGCTTTCAGCACCGGAAAGGCCGTACGGCCCATGAAGGTGACGCTTGGCCCGGCGATCCGTTTCAATGCCTCCATATCCCCCTTAGCCCCCTCTCCGATGACGACCAGCTTGCGCCCCATCTTCGAGAAGGCCCGCACGGCCAGGTCGATCCTTTTATAGGGAACGATCTGGCCGGCGCAGAGATAGAAATCCTCGACGCCCGCAACCGGCGCGAAGTCCTCGACGGAAACGGGAGGCGGAACGACCGTGGCGGACCGCCGGTAATATTTGCGGATACGCCCGGCGACATGGTGGGAATTGGCAACGAAGCGGTCCACCCGCAGGCTGGAGTTCGCGTCCCATGACCGCAGCAGGGGCGCGAGCACCGGCATCGTGATGCGTGCAGCCAGCCCCGCATTGTCCCGGTAGGAATGATAGTGATCCCAGAGATAGCGCATCGGCGAATGGCAATAGCAGACATGCGCCGCATGCGGCGGCGGGATGATGCCCTTGGCCGGACCGGATTCGCTTGAGATAATAAGATCGTAGCCACGAAGATCGAGGCTTTCGAGCGCGAAGGGCATCAGCGGCAGCAGCGACTGATAGTAGCGCGTGGCGCCCGGTATCCGCTGCAGGAAGGACGTCGTGATCTTGTGGCGACGTATCTTGTCGGAGATCTTGTTCTCATCGCAGACCAGCGTGAAGATGTCTGCTTCCGGATACATGTCGCAGAGCGCTTCGACGACTTTTTCCCCGCCCCGCATAGACACGAGCCAGTAATGAACGATCGCTACCCGCATGTTTCCCTCACGCACAATTGTTAAGGGCATCATAGAAGCGGCGGGCGCGACGGGCACAGGACCACCTTAGGGCTGTGGACATAGTCAAAGTGACGAATGGACCGGAAGCAGGGCCGCCGGACTGGCCGATCGGACAGGATAACGGCACGTCCACCGATCGGCTTTCATCCGTTCGAGGTGAGGGCTTAGGCCCCTCTGCCCTAAGGGAGTAGCGTCCCCGCGACACGCAGGGGATTTACTCGCATCGCTTTGAGCCGACAATCGGCGATCAGAGGCTCCGGCCTTACGTTCGAACCTGAAGGGCAAACCCGACAGGTCCTTTGTTGCCGAAACTGCGAGGCGCGTTCATGCCGATTGTATCTTTTGGAAAGCGGCAGCTTACATCCCGAAACAGAAGCTTTCTGCTCGCCTGTGCGCTGACGGGATTGCTCCATGTTGTCGTCTCCTCAAGTGGCGCCATGGCCGCTTCCGGCGACGGTTATCGCCTGCGTCCCCAGACGAAGGTCAAAGTCACGATTGTCGAATGGGTTGCATCGACAGGCGAATACAAGGAATGGACGGCACTGAACGGCGAATACTCCGTCTCGCCGCTCGGAACGATTTCTATCCCCCTCATCGGTGAACTCGTCGTCGTCGATGACACGACCACCGACGTGGCGGACCGCATCGCCCGCGCGCTGAGGGAGAAAACCGGACTTGCATCCCCTCCGGTCGCAACGGTCGAGGTGATGAAATATCCGATGATCTATGTCTCTGGCGCCGTCGACCGGCCCGGAGAACTCGAATTCCGGCCGGGTCTCACCGTCATGCAGGCCATTGCCATGGCAGGCGGTCGCGAGCGCCGGACGAACCCCAACGGCTCCAACGATCTCGAACAGATCCGCTACGCCGGCGAGTTGAACCGCTACGACCTACTGCTCCAGCAGCTTGCGGCACGCCGCGCCCGGCTTGCGGCGGAACTCAAGGGAAGCCCGACTGTCGACTTTCCGCCCGAACTCACAAACGCCCGGGACCAGAGCACTGGAAAGCTGATCACGGAAAGCGAAAACAGCCTGTTTGTCGCCAGATCCCAAGCCCTGAAACGGCAGCTGGATTCACTCAACGATCTGCAGTCCCTGCTCCAGAACGAAATCAAGGTCCTGGAAGAAAAGAGCGTGGTGCAGGAGCGCCAGCTCAAGATCGCCCAGCAGGAACTCGCCAGCATCGCATCTCTCGTCGACACCGGAACGCTGGCAAAATCCCGCGAGACCTCGCTTGAGCGGATCGTAGCAGATCTGAACAGCGGCAAACTCGATCTTGTGGTTGCCGCCATGCGCGCCAAGCAGAAGGTGAGCGAAACCCAGCGCGACGCGATCACGCTTAAGGGACAATACAGCACTGATGCAGGCCGTGACCTGCAGACGGTGGAAGCGGAAATCGACGACACCAAGCTGAAGCGGGCCACGACCCTGCAGCTCCTGCAGGCGAGCGGGGCTTCGCTCGCTCGCTACAACGCCATGAAGGCCTTGGAGATCCAGCCGATGGAATACTGGATCACGCGGCGCAACGACGTGCGCTCGCCGACCAAGGTGTCGGAGACGGCGACGCTCGAGCCGGGGGACGTGCTGGATGTTCGCTACGACGTATCCGCGGGGCTGGCTGGCCCGCTGCAATTGTCCAGCCGGCCGGAGCAGTCGCAGTAATCAGTTCAGTGGGGCAAACAAGAAGAAGAACAGGGTGGCGTAAATGGGATTCCATGAGTTCGGAAACATCGAGACGATATCGCACCTCGAAAAGAAGGACGCCTCGAAGAAAGAGTACATTTCGTTTCGCGATATATTCAATTTTCTGAAGAAGAACATGATCGTCATCGCCGCCTGCACCGCAACAGGCGCGATACTGGGCGGCATCTACGTCCTCAACTCCAAATCCACCTATATGGCGACGACACGTCTGGTCATGGACCCGGAACAGGGCAGAATCGTTTCGCAGGACGCGGCCACCGGCACCGTCATTATCGAGGCCGCGGAAATCGCCAGCCAGGTGGAAATCGTAAAGTCGGAAGCAATCGCTCAGGCCGTTATCCATAAGCTTGGGCTTACCGAAGATCCCGAGATCATAAACTCTCGATCGCTGAAGTCGGTTCTCAAGGGCTTCGTGACCTCTGCCACCGGCATCTTCACCGGCGGAGGCGATGAAGATGAGGAACCACCCACGGAAGAGGAGTTGATGCGACGCACAATGGGAGGCTTTCTCTCACGCGTCACGGTGCGCCGCGTTGGGCAATCATACGTGCTGGAGATCGGATACACGTCCGGCGATCCGGAAAAGGCCGCGAGAACGGCAAATGCTCTCGCAGAAGCCTATATTCGCAACGGCCTGAACGACCGCGCGGATGCCGCCAAACAGGGCGCCAGCTGGCTTGAGAGCCGCTTGATCGAGGTGGGTCGAAAGGCCCGCGAGGCCGCGCTTGCCGCCGAGGAATATCGCAACAAGCATGACATCACCGCGATGGCGAATTCTTCCACCCTTGATCAACAGCAACTCGCCGAGGTCAGCAGCCAGATGCTTGCGGCAAGAGCGGCAACAGCTGCGGAATCCGCCAAGCTCACCACTCTGACAAGGCTGATCGAAGGCAAGTCCGCGGACGGCAACATGGACGAGATCGCCAACAATCCGCAAATACAGAAGCTGCGGGACGATATCCGCCTTGCCGAGACACGGCTCGAAAACCTGAAGAGCCGCTACAACGACGGCAACCCCGCCATCATTGCGGCCCGCGACGAGATCGCGCGAATGAAGGCAGCCATCGATGGCGAACTCCGCCAGATCGAGGCTATCTATCGCTCCAACGTGGAAACGGCCCGCACCCGCGAACAGCTTGCCGAAGAGCAGTTCACCAACGCCACTGCAAAAGGCGCGGACAAGAACATCGCGCGGGTGGAACTTTCCGAAATGGAAAGCCGCGCGAACACCTACCGGCGTCTGTATGAAAGTATTCTCCAGCAATATGTCGGCACCATGCAGACGCAGTCGTTCCCGCTGGGCAAAGCACGCATCGTGACGGCGGCCACAGCGCCCTTCGGCAGGATCTGGCCGAAACCAACGATCATCCTGCCCTTCGCGACCGTGCTCGGCTTTGCCGGCGGCCTGATGGCTTCCATCCTGCGCAGCGGTCTCGACCGTCGCGCCGGCTCCGGCGAAAGGCTGCAGCGTGAACTGGGCATTACCTCGCTCGGCAGCATCCCTGTCTACCGACCGCAACTCGACGGCGGCAATGTCGGAAAGCCCTTGCCCACGACGATGCTGCCGCTGAGATCGGTCCTCGACATGCCGTATTCGCGCTTTTCGGAGGCACTGCGCAGCGTCAAGAACTCGCTGGACTCGATCATTCCCGCCAACGGTTCCATCGTGATCGGTGTGACCTCGGTCGGGCCCGGCGAAGGCAAGACGACGATCGCGACCAACCTGGCCCAGCTTTACCAGAACGAAGGGCAATCGGTCCTTCTGGTCGATGCCGACTTCATCGGCTCGCGCCTTTCCCGTCTTGCGGCAAGTGCCGCGAAGGATGTCGCGGTTAAACCCGTCGAACTCTCCTTCCTCGGCGAACAGCCCGTCGCTCTGCAGCCAAGTCGCTCCTCGGCGGGCAAAGGCATACACGGTTCGGTCGTTTCAGAACTCGAGCGGAACGATGTGAGTGGAGAGCAGGAAGCAGGCGACACGAACCCGGTACCGCTGGTTACCGTGGAGCAGGCCAAGCTGGCAGCCGCCGCCAACCAGCGCTACGGCCACCTGACCACGGTGAAGGAAGCCATCGTGAAGATGCGCCGTCGCTACAAGGTCATTATCGTCGACATGTCTGGTTTCGAGGATTCCGCCGATACCAGAACCATCTGCACCTATGTCGACGGCATCATTCTCGTTCTGGGCAATTCCAACAAGATGACGATCGAACGTCTGGCCGACGCACTGTCGGCCTTCGGCAAGTCCCGCATCGCGCTGCTGGGCGTCATTTCCAACCGGAGCGACGCGCGGCGGCGACAAGCGGCCGGCTAGGCCAATACCTGTGAAGGAGCGGAAGCTGATGACAAATGCCCTGGACCAGATCGGCGAACGCCGGGCTGCAATCACAACTACCCACCAGTTCAGGCTCATTGTTGGAATACCGAGCGCAGGCAGACGGGATATCCTTGCCGCCGTTGCCCCACATATCGCCCGGCAGACGCGGCTTCCGGACGAGATTGTCGTGTGCGTTCCATCGACCGAAGATGCTGACCGTGAGACACTGTCGCGCCTGCCCTGCCCGGTCCGGGTGCTGGTTTCAGCAAAAGGCAGTTGCCGGCAGCGAAATCATATTCTGGAATCGAGTCCGGATGCGGAGATCGTCGTCTTCCTCGATGACGATTTTCTTATGTCGCCACCCTACCTGCAACACACGGAGGCGATATTCGCCGCCAATCCCGATGTAGACATCTGCACCGGCAATGTCATTGCGGACGGGATCACCGGCCCCGGCATTTCCGTCACCGAGGGCTGGCAGATGCTACGGTCACACGCGCGCGCGAAAGGCCAATACCTTCCGGTTTCCCCGACCTACACGGGCTACGGCTGCAACATGGCCGTGCGCATGTCGGCGGTCCGGATCGGCGGATTGCGTTTCGACGAAAACCTGCCGCTGTACGGATGGCTCGAGGACGTGGACTTCAGCCGGATCGCGGCACGGCACGGTCGTGTCGTTTCCTCGCCCCACCTTGTCGGCGTCCATCTGGGAACGAAGGTCGGGCGGACCTCCGGGGTGAGGTTCGGCTACTCGCAAATCGCCAATCCGATCTACCTCATGCGCAAGGAGACCATGACACCCCGCCACGCTTTGGTTCAGATGGGGCGAAATCTGGTCGCCAACATCGTGAAGACTTGGAAACCGGAACCCTGGATCGACCGGCGGGGCCGGCTGCGGGGCAACTTCCTGGCCTTCTCCGATCTCATCGCCGGCCGCCTGGCTCCACAGAATATAGAGGGGCTGGACTGACCATGGCCCAGTGGCAACCGGATCGCGTCGTAGTCGTCAACGACCGCTCCGCCATGGTCGGCGGCGCATCGAACCTGGCCATTCTCTCCGCCGGCCTTCTTGAGCGGCAAGGATTGCAGGTCACCTATTTCGCTGGCGACGGTCCATCCCTGGACAAGCCGGTTGACGATACGATCAATCTCGCCGGAAAGCCCCTCGTGCAACAGGGCAAGCTCTCCGCCTTCGTCGGGGGGCTCTACAATGCAAGGGCCTATGATGCCCTTCACGAGCTGATCTCGCTCCGCGACACGCCATCGACTATCTATCATGTTCACGGATGGTCGAAGATCCTCTCCCCTTCCATCTTCCGGGCTTTGGCGAAGGTGCGCGAGCGCACTGTGCTGCATGCCCACGATTATTTTCTGGCCTGCCCCAATGGGGGCTTTGCCAACTATCGCAAACAGCAGGTCTGCGATCTCATACCGATGTCGGCGCAGTGTTTCGCAACCCAATGCGACAAGCGGGGCTATCATGAAAAACTGTGGCGCAGCGCTCGCCATCTGCTGCGGCAACAGTTTTATTCGACGTCATCCCTTCCGGCAAACATTGTGGTCGTCCACGAACGCATGAGGCAGATGTTCGAGCGTTCCGGCATCAATGTCGAGCGGGTCGAAACAATCCGCAACCCGGTCGAACCTTTTCCCACCGGTCCCGTGACCCCCGCGCAGAACAAAGCTTTCTTCTTCATCGGCAGGCTCGAACCGGAAAAAGGCTTCGAGGATGCCGCAAAGGCGGCGCGGCTCGCCGGAGCGAAGCTGCATGTTATCGGAGACGGCAATGGCCGGGCATTGCTGGAAAGCCTCTACCCCGAAATCACCATCCACGGCTGGCGCGGACGCGAGGAAATCGGGCAGCTGGTGCGGAATGCACGGGCGGTCGTCATATCCTCGCGCGTTCCCGAACCCTTCGGCCTCGCAGCGCTGGAGGCGGTGTCCGCCGGCATCCCGGTCATCATGCCGGCTGCGGCACTACTCGGTCGCGAACTGGGGGAACTCGGCTGTGGCCTGACGTTCCGGAGCGGCGACATTGAAGGTCTGGCCGATGGCCTTCGTCGCCTTGCGATAGACGACGATCTTGTCCGTGGAATGAGCGAACGATGCCGGATGAACGCCGGTAACCTCGCCCATACGCCGGAGTCATGGGGAGATGCGATCATGGCTCTCTATGATCGTGTCCTCAGGCAGGCGGCCAATCCGCAGCGATCTCCGGGACGTCGCTCCTTGTCGAGAGCACATCCCGCAAGGATACCCGGATGACTGTATCCATGTCGCCTTACCTTAAGAAGAGGCCTGGAATTTCGGGTAGACAAGACCACCCAGCCAGCCCCGCTACCCCGCCTACCGCCATTGAACTATCCGGTGTCCGCCACGCTCAATTGAAAAGTAGGCTCCCCGCTGTCAGCCTCTTCATGGGTATTTCAACGGGAGGGCTGAATAATGCAGTTTGTCACGGACCAGACGACAAAACGAGACCAGCGAACCAGAGCGAAGACCATCGCCAAGAGCGCACGCATGCCGGAAACGATCGATATCGTCGGCATGCTTTTCGCGATGGCCCTGTTGTCGCTGGGCCTGTTCCTGATCGCCGAAGAAATGACAGGCCGATCGGTGCTGTAGAACAGCTTCGGCAGGAAACTTTCGCCGGCAACTTGATCTTCATTCCAAATGACCTGGCAGGCCGTCCGACAGAACGGGCGGCCGACGGCTTCAGAAAAAGACGAGGTAAACCGCGATGAGCCACACGGCCAGGCAGAGCAGAATGATGAGCCAGCGTAGACCGTACTTTACATACCAAACAGACCGGTCGCCCATTCCACAACATCTCCTCGCTGTCGCGCCCTGCAGCGGCATCTCATCCGTGCGGCGGATCCCCAGCGGGATCACATTAGCGCGCAAATTCCCTTCGAAACAGAGCGGTGACCAGATGAATTGCCGCCTTGCCGGAGCTGAGACCTTCCCGATGTCGCGGGAGGAACGCCGATGAACCCGGCGAAATTCAAAACGGTACAATCCCTGAAGAACCGGCTGCAGAGCCTCATGGCACGCCAGCATTCACTGGTCAGCGACGGCATGTTCACGATGATTGCCAAAGGCACCTCGCAACTCGTGCAACTGCTGATCTTCATCCTCGGCGCGCGTGTGCTGACATCGGCGGAATTCGGCTTCTTCGCCTTCACATCGGCCTTCGTCGTCATGCTGATCGTTCTGGCTGAAGGCGGCTGGGGCGAATTCCTGATGAAATCCCACGGCACGGAGGCCGACTACGATCAGGCAGCCACCACCGCCATGATATCGGGCCTCATCGTCTCGACACTCGCGCTCGCCGGCGCGTTGGCCATGGGCTCGTGGTTCGGCGACATGCTCCATCTGGAAATACTGGTCATCTCCAGTGCCCTGATCTTTGTCTGCGCGCTGTCCACCATCTATGACGGTATTCTCGTCGCCCGTGGCAGATTGAAGGATCAAGCGAAGATACGAATCGTATCGGAGCTCGTCGGCCTTGCCGTCGTCGCAGCCGGCCTCTGGAGCGGCTGGAATATCATTGCGCTCTTTGCCGGCAGGCTGGCCGCACAGGTCGCCAGCCTCGGTTGCTCGATGCTCGCGGTACTTTGGCTGCCGAAGATCCGCCTGACCCGTCCCTTCCTGCGCGAAATCCTCGGTTTCTCACGACACATACTCGCCAACAGGCTGATCGTCTTTCTACGCTCCTATTCGGCAACGCTGGCCGTCGGTAGTTTCCTCGGTCTCGCGGAAGCCGGATACTACCGGGCTGCCGAACGCATCGTCGCAAGCATCTCCGAACTGCTGGCAGAGCCCGCCCGCATGCTCGGCTGGGTGGTCTTCCGCAAGGCCCGCGACCGCCATCCGCAGGATATCGCCGGCGGCAACGCCCGGATCGCCGCGGCCGCCAATTCATTCGTGGTGCTGTTCGTCGCCATTGCCGCCCCCTTCTATCTCGGCCTTTCGCTTGCCTCCGGCGCGCTCATCAATTTCGTGCTGGGCGATGCATGGATGCCTGCTGCAATCGTGGTCTCGATCCTCGCGATCCGTCAGCTCCTGCTCATCCCGGCCGCCATTATCGAACCCCTGCTGTCGATGGTCGGCGAATTGAAGAGACTGCCGCCGATTGCCTTGATGAACGGCGGGATTTCCATCGCTCTGATCGTGGCGCTGGCGCCCTTCGGGCTGATACCGCTCGCGCTTGGTCAGGTTGTCGTCGGCGCCTTCTGGCTGGGCACGATGATCTGGCTGCAGCAGCGCCATGGCGGCCTAGACTGGGTTCGCATTGCCAGACGCTGCGGCCCGACACTCGCAGCCCTCGGCGCGATGCTGCTCGCCGATTTCGCATTGAACTACATCACCCTTCCCGCCAGCCTGCCCAATGCCCTGACGACGGGCTTTCAGGTGGCGGGCGGGGCAATCGCCTACATCGCGGTTCTCGCTGTCCTCCACAAGCTCGTGGTGACCTCAGCTGAACCGCTCGTACAGCAACGCAATTCCTGAAGGACATGCCGGAGCATGACCTGAATAAGAACCATCAGAGGGGGAACAGGAAAATGGGCATGGCAAGATCGGAAGCAACGAATTCGATCCGGCATCTGGTGCACGGGTTGAGACGCACGATGACACCGCTGCAGATCGCAGGCGGACGAATGAAGTTTCTCTCGCCCTTCCCGCCCCAGTTCTCGGGCGCCTATCCCACCTACGATACGGCTGTCGCCGCCGGACGTTCCAACAGCAAGGTCGGGTTCGACCACGACGAGCTCACCGACATCGCCTTCGAGCGGATGTGCGAGATCACGCCCTGGGATTATCCGCTGCTGTTCTGGCTGGGGCAGATATTACCGGAGATCGATCTTCTGGTGGATGCAGGGGGCCACATGGGCACCAAGTTCCGCGCCTTCCGCAAACTGCTGCCGATCGAGACCTCCGTCGACTGGGTGGTCTACGACGTCCCGGCGATCGTCCGGGCCGGACGGCGGCGCGCCGAAATCGACGGGCTCGACAAGCTGCGTTTCGTCGAAAACATGGAGGATGCGGGCGACCCCGATCTCTTCGTCGGCTCCGGCCTGCTGCAATATCTCGACGTGCCGCTCACCACACTGCTTTCGCGCCTGCCGCGGCTGCCGAGGCACATGTTGCTGAACAAGGTGGCGATGCGGCAGGGGCCGACTGTCTTCACCCTCCAGCGTTTCGAGGAGGTCACGGTTCCCTACCAGATCCGCAACGAGGCTACGTTCATGGCCGAACTCTCACGCCTCGGCTACGAAGTCGTGGATCGATGGACGATCCCGACGCTCTCCCATACCATCGAAACCCATCCTGAACTCGGTGAAAGCGAGAGCACCGGGTTCTATCTCCGTCTGGCCTGAGGAAGCGAGCGCCAGCCCGCATTCCGATTGACGGACACGGATATCGGTTCCGTTTCGATTACAGTCAACACCCGCGAGAACCGGCACCACGTGCCGGTTCATTCTTTTGTGCACCTGACGAGAATGATGGATCGCTGGGCCGACGCGAGCTCTATTCCAGCCCACGAAAAACCCGGCGAGGCGGAATGCCTGCCGGGTGCGGTCGTTCACGAGGTTAAAGGCGTCGGATGGAAACCTTCGACGCATTGTTTCATCGGTCAGCGTTCGTTCTGCGCGAAGAGCACCACGCCAACGGTTCGCAGGATGATTCCCATATCCCGGGAAAACGAAACGCTGTGGTAGTAATCGACATCGAAGCGGACGCGCTCCTCATAGGAAGTGCCGTCGCGGCGTGAAACCTGCCACAGGCCTGTGATGCCCGGATTCATCGCCAGATAGCAGTGGGCCTGGGGGCCATAGCGCTCCAGCTCCTCGGTAACGATCGGGCGGGGACCGACAATGCTCATCTCGCCGCGCAGGACGTTGAATAGCTGCGGAAGCTCATCGAGGCTCGTGATACGCATATACTTGCCGAGCCAATGAACCCGCGGATCGCTCTTCAGCTTCTGGGTTTCCGTCCACTCCCGCAAACGGTCCGGATTGCTGGCAAGAAGCTCTTTCAGCGCCTTGTCAGCATCCTTGCGCATGGAGCGAAATTTCAGGCAGTCGAACGACCTGCCATTTCGCCCGACACGTCTGTGGCGGAAGATGATCGGCCGGCCGTCGATGATCAGAAGAGCAAGCGCGATTAGCGCCAGAGCCGGCAGCAGGAACACAATCGAGGAGAGCGCGAAGACGATGTCGAAGACACGTTTTCCGCCCCGGCTCCTCACAACCCGTGCGGGGGAGACGGCGGCATGCCGCTGTGCAATATTCTCGGAAACCAATGACATTTCGCAGACCTCCAGCCGAAAACAAGGCTGCCCCCGAACGCGAAACGATTCAATTGATACTGATAGGCAAAGCTCTCCGCTTATGGAGGTAGACGACTGCTCCCATTTTTCCCTTGCGGTCCTGAAGCATCAACCATTAGCGCCTCAGGACACTGACAAGAGTCGAAAACATCAAGATTGGAAGCGGTAAATTGAGACGAGCCGGCTCCCGAAGGTACCGGCTCGTTCTTGCAGTTCCGAGACCTTCAGTTGGTCTGGCGAAGCGTCTCGAAAAGGAACCAGCGCCGGCGCTCGCCCTCGTCGATCCAGTTTTCGAGCAGGCTTGCAGTGGCAACATCACGATGTTCGTCACAGAGGTCGTGAAGAGCGCGCATGCTGGCAACGAGCGAACCGTTATCGTCGCGCAGTTCGGCAAGCATCTCGTGCGGATGAACGAATTCCGCATCATTATCCTTGATACGCTGCTTGTGCGAGATATCGCCGATGGAGCGGATGGTGCTGCCGCCGAGTTTTCGGACGCGTTCGGCGAGCGCGTCGGTCATCGCGAAAATCTGTTCTCCCTGCTCGTCCAGCAGGAGGTGATAATCGCGGAAATGAGCCCCGGACATGTGCCAGTGAAAATTCTTCGTCTTGAGATAAAGGGCAAAGACATCCGCAAGCAGTGCATTAGCCGCTGCGGAGATGTCGCGCACCGCGTCCTGATCAAGGCCGGACGGGGTGTGCAAATCCGCAGAGCGACGCGATTTGGCAGTATTTTCCATCATTGGGCTCCTTGTTTTTCGGGCAGAGAATTTCCGCTCCGCCGTTCTGCATGAAAAGACTACTCGAAACGTCCGCTTGCTGGCGGATCGCTGGCAGGAAATGTTTCCCGCAAGGCCTCGTCCAGATTGCCGTCGTCATGACGCTTCTTGACGTCTGCGGGAGAACATTCTTCGAGGTCCATAGGTTCCGCGAGACTCTCCTTGCCGTCCCGGTACCGCTGCTTGTCCAAATTTTTCTGCTGTTTCATGTCGATCTCCCTGGATTGCTGTCGTTCTACAGGTACCGCACCAACGCTGACGTTATATCACGTCGCGAGCGGTTTTACTGCCGCAAGATGCACTGCCATGGCGATAATGACGAGAACCGGCGGCACGGCAAAACACCACACCGGGGAAAGCATGAAGGCAAGTGCCCCACATGCACAACCGAGCGCAAAGGTCAGCACACTGAACCCCATACGCAGGAGTCTGCTCTTGACTGCGACCGCATCGGTCGGATGCCCGCCGGTCAGGAGATCGGCCAGATCCAGCATGATTTGCGTTGTCGTGCCCGTCATCAGCGTAGTGGGAGGCTGCGTCGCCATATGCGCCCGGTGCAGAGCATTCTGTATCGCCATCGCCGCCACAAGCGTCATACCGACGACGATGCTTGCCAGGTTCTCCGTCTGGTCGAATGGTCCGTGGCGGATGGCCAGAACCGCGGCCGCGACAAACAGCGCCAACTTGATCGAAAGAAGGATCGGCAGCGCAGACCGTCCATGTCTCTCCAGCCTGAGATCAACCAGACGGGTGACCAAAACGACAATGCAGAAGACCGGCAGGGCCAGGATCTTGGCAACAGCGCCGCCGGCCCCCTGCGCGATCGCCGCACCGAGCGTCACGAAGTTTCCTGTTACATGAGCCGTGAAAAGACCCGTGAGCGCGAGGAACCCCATAGTATCGACATAACCACCATTGAAGCTCAAAACAGCCGACAGAGGGGGACGGACCATGGCTAACCTCCAGATCGATCAGTGACCGCGCTCAAGTCGGCCGGTCATCAGAAAGAACATTATATTGCCCCGCGGCATGCAGCCTGACCGTCCACATGTCGCAAAGCTCGATATCTGATCAGGCCTGAATATACTTCAGGAGACGGGCATTCTAAGCGGATTCGGCTCGGTCAACCTCATGCCGTGCGGACCAGCCGTGTTTGTAGCGACATATTTTCACCGGAGACAGGATCTGGATTGTCTAATCCGACTGCGCTTTGGACAAAGTCCTCCTGTTCGTGACTGCGCGACACCGTCCTGCCGCGCCCGCGGAAACAAGAAAATCGGTTCAGACGGGGCGGACGCTGGTGACGAAATTCTCAAAGAAATCCGAAAACTTGGCGACCCGCATCGGCAGTTTTTCATAAGGAGGATAATAGAGCGTCAGCCAGAGTTCGGGCGCCTGCCATTCGGGCAGAATCTGGACAAGATGGCCGTCCGCAATGGCCCTCTCGACGATAAAGGCCGGTAGCAGAACGATCCCCTCTCCGTTTTCCGCCAGCCGGGCGGTCAGTTCGCCATTATTGCCTGCAAGCACCTGGCCCGCCCTCACCTTGCGCGTCCTGCCCGCGGAGGAAAGCTCCCATGTCTCGGACAGCGCTTCCTCGTCATAGGCGATGCATGCAGCTTCATCGAGATCATCGGGCGATTTCGGCGTTCCGTTGGCCGCAAGATAGCCCGGAGACGCCACGAGCATACGACGCACGGGGCAGATCTTGCGCCAGATGGTGGACTTGTCCCGCGGCGGCTCTGAAATGCGGATGGCGAGATCGAAACTATCTGACACGATATCGATGAACCGGTCCGTCAAAGTAAGAGACACCGAGATACCCGGATTTTCGACGCGGAAGCCAGAGACGACATCCGGCAGGATACGCTGCCCGAGCGACAACGGCACATTCAGCCGGATGAGGCCTGCGGCATGGCCGGTTTCGGCCCGAACCTCATCCGCCACGGCCTCGAAGGCTTCCACCACCGGCTCGATACGTGCCGCATAGACCGCACCCGCCGAAGTCAGGGACACATGCCGGGTGGTTCGCAGGAGAAGCTGCACGCCGAGCCGCTCCTCAAGCGCACTGACGGCACGCGTGACGGTCGGCGCGGTCATCGAAAGCTGCCGGGCGGCAGCGACAAAGCTGCGCTCCTTCGCAACGGCCAGGAAGATGCGGATATCGTTCAGATCGCTCATGTCGAATAATTTCACTTTTTGCAATAATATTGTCAATATTATTGCCATTCACTTCAGTGAGCTTTGGCCCCATCTTCTGCCTCGGAACAAGGGATGCAACGGCATCCGAACAGAAGGATGACAAAAATGCTTACTCAGATCAAAGGCTTGCACCACATCACCTCCATGGCTGCCGACGCCCAGGAGAATAGCGACTTTTTCACCAAGACGCTTGGACTGCGCCGCGTGAAGAAGACCGTCAACTTCGATGCCCCCGATGTCTACCATCTCTATTATGGCGACGAGGCAGGCACCCCTGGTTCGGTCATGACCTACTTCCCCTTCCCGCATATCGCGGCAGGCCGTCCAGGTGCCGGTGAAGTCGGGGAATCCTACTTCGCGGTTCCAAAGGGCTCGCTGGGCTACTGGACGGAACGCCTGACCAAGCTTGGTGTGAAGAACCTCTCGGAAACGGAAGTGTTCGGCGAGAAGCGCCTGCGCTTCGCCGGTCCGGACAGTGACGGTTTCTCGCTGGTGGAAGTCGATAACGACAAGCGCGAAGGCTGGCTACATGACGAGATTGGAGCCGCCGAAGCCATCAAGGGTTTCCATGGTGCGAGCATGAGGCTCAAGGACACCGGCGCGACCCGCGAATTGCTCGGCTTCATGGGCTACGAGAAGGTCGACGAAAAGGGCGAATGGGCTCGCTTTGCCATCGCTGGCGGTAACGGTGCGGATTTCATCGATCTCGAAACCGTCCCGCAGGCAGATTTTGCCCGCCTCGGTGCCGGCTCGGTCCACCACATCGCATTCGCGGTGGAAGACAGGGCGGCGCAGCTTGAAGTGCGCAAGGCGCTTCTCGACACCGGCTACCAGGTAACCCCGGTCATCGACCGCGATTACTTCTGGGCGATTTACTTCCGTACGCCGGGTGGCGTGCTGTTCGAAATCGCGACCAACGAACCCGGCTTCGACCGTGACGAGGATACCGCTCACCTCGGAGAAGCCCTGAAGCTGCCGTCCCGCTACGAACCCTATCGCGGCCAGATCGAAAAGCAGCTTCAGCCGATCGCCGACTGACGCAGTGGCAACGATGGATGAAACGGCGGGGCCGAATGGTCCCGTCATCAGGAGAAAGACATCATGAACACGACGACCAGCACTTATCATGCCTTTACCAAGCCGGGTTCCGATGGGGCTCCGCTCGTCTTCGCTTTCCACGGCACCGGCGGCAATGAACTCCAGTTTACCGAACTGGTGGAGCAGATCCTTCCCGATGCCGGGATCGTATCCCCGAGGGGCGATGTTTCCGAATACGGCGCCCTGCGCTTCTTCCGCCGCACAGGCGAAGGCGTCTACGACATGGACGACCTCGTCAGACGTACGGACAAGATGATCGACTTCCTCGCTGAGAAGAAAGCGGAAAACCCCGACCGTCCCGTCTATGCGCTCGGCTATTCCAACGGAGCGAACATTCTCGCCGCCGTGGCGTTCAAAAAGCCCGACCTCTTCGACCGTGTGGCGCTCTTGCATCCGCTGATCCCGTGGAAACCGGAAAACAACGGCGCGCTGAAGGACCGGCAGGTACTCGTCACAGCCGGGCAGCATGATCCTATCTGCCCGCTCCCGCTGACCGAGGCGCTGGTCGATTACTTCGAACGACAGGGCGCCAAGGTCGAAACCAGCATCCATGCAGGCGGGCACGAAATTCGCCAGACGGAACTGCAGGCACTGAACGCCTTCCTGACCCGATAAGACTTCCGGCCGAGAAGAAACAATATCGGCCGGAACCTAACTGCGAAATCACCCTTCGGAGGTCTCCGGCCCCGATGCAATCCGGGAGAGAAACCATGATCCTGATCCACGAAAACATGAGCCGCGGCAAAACCAGCAAGGGCTGGCTGAACAGCTTTCATACCTTCTCGTTCGGCGGCTTCCAGGACCCGACGCGCATGGGTTTCGGCCCGCTTCGTGTCATCAACGAGGACTGGATCATTCCGGGTTCCGGCTTTTCCGAACACGCCCATGACAACATGGACATCCTCACTGTCCTGCTCGAAGGCAAGCTGCGCCACCAGGACACGATGGGAAACGTCTCGACGTTCGAGGCCGGAGAGATCCAGTTGATGTCCGCCGGCACAGGGGTCAGCCATTCGGAAATGAATGCCTCGGAGAACGAAACCGCTCATCTTCTGCAGATCTGGATGATCCCGGATGTCAGGGGAACCGCACCGCGCTACCAGCAGGCCCGCCTGCCGGCCGCGGAAGATACCCGGGACTGGACGCCGATCGCATCCGGCACCGAAGGCGAGGCTCCGCTTCACCTGTTGTCCGACAGCAGGATACTGATCGCCAATCCGAAGGAGGGTGATGTCAGCACCATCCCCGCCCGGCCCGGACGCCTCGTCTTCGTCCATATCGTGGACGGGCTGGCCCGGATCGATGACGAGAACCTGAGACCGGGTGATGGCCTCCAGATCTCCGACCCGGAAACCCTGGAACTCAGCTGGCTGACCAACGGAAAGGCCCTCCTGTTCGACATGCCCCGATGAGAAAATCTGAACCGAGGAGCGGCGGGAACTCCATCCCGTCGCTCCTCCGTTGGACGTGGGTTCAGTTCGATCCGGCGTCCTTCGCTTGCAGGGCGGCGTCGAGACAGGCCGCCAATGCATCGGCATGGAAAGGCTTCTGCAGCACCCGGACATGCTCGCCGATATGCTCGCGCACTTGGCTCTCCGCGAAGGCAGTGATGAAGACGAACGGAACTCGGCTCACTTTCTCTTCCTGCACCCGGAGATAAAGCTCGATGCCGCTCATGCCGGTCATGTTGACGTCTAAAACGATGCAGGATGCAGAGAGATTATCTTCATCCGCAAGGAACTCTTCGGCGGAAACAAATGACTTCGCCGTGAAGCCGAACGAGCGGACAAGACTGCTCGTTGCCCGACGCACGTCGGCCTCGTCGTTGATGATTGCAATGAAACTGGTCGTTGCCACAGCGGAAGTAGCCAATCTCCGGCGTACCTGCACACAATTGCCGTTGGCCCTTTATAGCGCCAGCCGAGCGATGGATGAACTATATGGAGGTTTACCGACTGCATCGAAAGGTAAACCTCCGCATCCGAAGTCGAACTTCTCCGACTATAGTTTTCCGTGTGGTTCTATCCGCTCCGGATAGCCTGCCGGCCGCTATTGGCGAAGCGCAAACAGCGCCTTCTGCTCCTGCACACCCTTCAGCTGGAACGAACCGAGATTGTGGAACGCTTTCAGTCCCTCTTCGGGTGCGAGCGCTGCAAACTCGCGGGAAGCAAGCGCCGTTTCGTTGACGGAACGGCACATGGCCGCCATGCGGCACACCTCGTTGACGGCCGGTCCGATAACCGTGAAATCCAGCCGTTCATCGCTTCCGACATTGCCGTAGAAAACTTCCCCTTCATGAAGCGCGAGATAGACCGAAGTCGTTGCCAGCCCCTCGTCACTGCGCCGAAGGTTAAGCTCGGCAATGCGCCTGCTGACATCGGCCTGAGCCTGCAACGCAGCGCGCGCGGCTTCGCGCTGGTCGCGATGATTGAAGATGGCGAGAATGCCGTCGCCAACGAGCTTCAGAATATCGCCGCCCGCATTGTGGACCGCCGAAATGACGATATCTGCATAATCGTTCAGGAAGGCGATGAGCCTTCCGCTCTCCATGGTTTCCGATAGCGAGGTGTAATTCTCCATGTCGGAATACCAGAGGACTGTCCGGATGGTCTCGACCTTCCCCCGCTCGATGCGGCCTTCGAGCACGCGCCGGCCCGGGTCCCGTCCGAGATAGATCTCAACCAGCGACCGCGCAATCTGGCTTAGCGAAGCCGACTTGATTGCCAATGCAAGGCTCGCAACGAGCTTGCGCAACGCCGTCAGGTCATCTTCGGAAAAGCCACCCGGCTGGCTCGTTGACCATCGCGAATAGATGCTCTCGATTTCGCCGATCGTCGTCTTTCCGCCCAGCTTATGCATCAACACAAAATAATCGGTATGGCCCCGATCGATTAGGTCTCCAATGATACCGAACCGCGAACGATCGGCATCAACGAGCGGTATGTGCAGTTCCGACAAACCGTTTTCGTTCATGTAGTGGAAGGGGCTGCCGCGCCAGAGGTGGTTATTTCGTATCGCCTCCTCTCGCGTGAACTCTCGATGGACAGGACCGTTCTGATTGGCAATGTTCCAGAACACGCCTTCCGATTCCTGAACGGGATGGAGCGTGTCGAAGAAAAGCGCGACTTCCACGATTTGCAGCCCGCCCTCGCGCAAACGATTGCAGAAGCCATCTACAAGATCAATTTCCCGCAATCCCAGCAACCCTTGCTCGATAACCCAGTCATTGATCGCATCAAGCGTTTGCCCGTCCATGGGGATGCCCTCTCGCACCTGTCGTGCCTATCGCATTCGTAGGGCCGTTATCTGCAAATGCAGGGGGCGAATTTCAACCCGCCCCTTCAAAGATATATGAGCGATTGCCGGAACGACACAGGACGGCTGACCGACAACCGTTCTCTGGTGGCAAGCGAAGCTCGTCTACCAACGGTATCAGCGCGCTTCAGAAATCCCAGTCTTCATCTTCGGTAGCGACCGCCTTGCCGATGACATAGGAGGAACCGGAACCGGAGAAGAAGTCGTGGTTCTCGTCGGCGTTCGGTGAAAGTGCCGAGAGGATCGCGGGATTGACCTTGCATGCCTCCGCCGGAAACAGCGCTTCGTAGCCGAGGTTCATCAGCGCCTTATTGGCGTTGTAATGCAGGAACTTCTTCACATCCTCGGTCAGCCCGACCCCGTCATAAAGGTCCTCGGTATACTTGGCCTCGTTGTCATAGAGGTCGAGCAGGAGTTCGAAGGCGAAATCCTTAATATCCTGCCGCCGCGCTTCCGGTTCGCGGTCGAGCGCCCGCTGGAACTTGTAGCCGATGTAATAGCCATGCACCGCCTCGTCGCGAATGATGAGACGGATGAGGTCCGCGGTGTTGGTGAGCTTCGCCCGGCTCGACCAGTACATCGGCAGATAGAAGCCGGAATAGAACAGGAAGCTTTCGAGAAAGACGCTGGCGATCTTCTTCTTCAAGGGATCGCCTGAGTCATATTGCTCCATGATCAGCCCCGCCTTCCGCTGCAGGAACTCGTTCTCCTCCGACCACCGATAGGCATCGTCCACATCCGGCGTCAGGCACAGTGTCGAGAAGATCGACGAATACGAGCGTGCATGCACCGCTTCCATGAAGGAGACGTTCGACAGAACCGCCTCCTCATGCGGCGTGGCGGCATCCTCCATCAGCCGCACGGCGCCGACTCCGTTCTGGATCGTGTCGAGCAAGGTGAGCCCGGTGAAGACGCGGATCGTGAGCCTCTGCTCCTCCGGCTTCAGCGTCGCCCAGGACTGGATGTCGTTCGAAAGCGGCACCTTCTCCGGCAGCCAGAAGTTTCCGGTCAGCCTGTTCCAGACCTCGAGATCCTTGTCATCCTCTATACGGTTCCAGTTGACGGCCCGGATGCGGGAGACCGGTTTGACGGCGATGTTCATTGTGTTGGTCCTTTTGAAGGAAATTGGAGTGATTGGCGCGGCCCCTCACCCCGCCTCCGCTTCGCTCGGCGCACCCTCTCCCCGCAAGCGGGGTGAGGGGATCAGAGACGTCGCGGTCTGTTCCCTTCTCCCCGTCTACGGGGAGAAGGTGCCGGCAGGCGGATGAGGGGCAATCGCGGACACCCGGATCAAATCACAGCGCGCACGACACGCAGCCCTGAACCTGCGTACCCTCGAGCGCCATCTGACGCAGCCGGATGTAGTAAATGGTCTTGATGCCCCGCTTCCATGCGTAGATCTGGGCACGGTTGATGTCGCGGGTGGTTGCAGTGTCACGGAAGAACAGGGTCAACGAAAGCCCCTGGTCGACATGCTGCGTTGCCGCCGCATAGGTGTCGATGATCTTCTCCGGGCCGATCTCGTAAGCATCCTGATAATATTCGAGATTGTCATTGGTGAGATAGGCGGCGGGATAGTAGACGCGGCCGATCTTGCCTTCCTTGCGGATCTCGATCTTCGAGACGATCGGATGGATCGAGGAGGTCGAGTGGTTGATGTAGGAAATCGAGCCGGTCGGCGGCACCGCCTGCAGGTTCTGGTTATAGAGCCCGCCCGTCATCACCGCCTTCTTCAGCGCCAGCCAGTCTTCCTGCGTCGGAATGGCGATGCCGGCCTTTTCGAACAGTTCCGCCACCCGCTCTGTCGCAGGCACCCATTCCTGCTCGGTATATTTGTCGAAATACTCGCCGGAAGCATATTTCGAATTCTCGAAGCCCTTGAAGCTCACGCCCCGCTCGACCGCCAGCCGGTTCGATGCCTTCAGGGCGTGATAGGTCACCGTATAGAAATAGATATTGGTGAAATCGATGCCTTCCTCCGAACCGTAAAAGATGCGTTCGCGGGCGAGATAGCCGTGCAGGTTCATCTGGCCGAGGCCGATGGCGTGGCTTTCCTCATTGCCCTTCGCAACCGAGGGCACGGACCCGATATGGCTCATGTCGGAAACGGCGGTCAACGCCCGGATCGAGGTTTCGATGGTCTTGCCGAAATCCGGTGCATCCATCGCGGCGGCGATGTTGAGAGAGCCGAGATTACACGAGATGTCCTTGCCCATATGGCTGTAGGAAAGATCCTCGTTGAACTCGCTCGCCTCGCTTACCTGTAGGATTTCCGAGCAGAGATTGCTCATGGTGATGCGCCCGGCCACCGGATTGGCGCGGTTCACCGTGTCCTCGAACATCAGATAGGGATAGCCGCTCTCGAACTGGATCTCCGCGATCACCTGGAAGAATTCGCGCGCCTTGATCTTCCGCTTGCGGATGCGCGCATCCTCGACCATCTCGCGATACTTCTCCGTCACCGAAATCTCGCTGAACGGCATCCCGTAGACGCGCTCAACGTCATAAGGCGAAAACAGGTACATGTCCTCGTTGTTGCGGGCGAGCTCGAAGGTAATGTCAGGGATGACAACGCCGAGCGACAGCGTCTTGATGCGGATCTTTTCATCCGCATTCTCGCGTTTGGTATCGAGGAACCGCATGATATCGGGGTGATGGGCATGCAGGTAGACGGCCCCCGCCCCCTGCCGGGCCCCGAGCTGGTTCGCATAGGAAAACGAATCTTCCAATAGCTTCATCACCGGGATTACGCCTGAGGACTGGTTCTCGATCTGCTTGATCGGGGCGCCCGCCTCGCGGATGTTCGTCAGCGACAGCGCGACGCCGCCACCGCGCTTGGAAAGCTGCAGCGCCGAGTTAATCGCCCGGCCGATACTCTCCATATTGTCTTCCACACGCAGCAGGAAACACGAGACGAGTTCGCCCCGCTGCTGCTTGCCGGCATTGAGAAAGGTCGGCGTCGCAGGCTGAAAGCGGCCGGCAATGATCTCTTCCATCAGGTCGCGGGCAAGGGTCTCGTCGCCGCGCGAAAGCGCCAGCGCCACCATGCAGACCCGGTCTTCATAGCGCTCGAGATAACGCTTCCCGTCAAAGGTCTTCAGCGTATAGGAGGTGTAGTATTTGAAGGCCCCGAGAAAGGTCGGGAAGCGGAACTTCTTCGCATAGGCCTCATCGAACAGGTCCTGTACGAAGTTGAAGGAATACTGGTCGAGCACCGCCTGCTCGTAATAGCCCTCGCCCACCAGATAATCGAGCTTCTCCCGAAGGTTATGGAAGAAGACGGTGTTCTGGTTCACATGCTGGAGAAAATACTGGCGCGCAGCCAGACGGTCTTTGTCGAGCTGGATCCGGCCATCCTCGTCATAAAGGTTCAGCATGGCGTTGAGGGCGTGATAGTCGAGCGAAACCTCGCTCGTACCGGCCGCCGGTCGGGTTTGTGTCAGCGTGTCCAAAATTTTTCCAGTCCCTGTCTGACGTTGTCGACATCCTCCGCCGTTCCGAGAAGTTCGAAACGATAGAGGAACGGCACCCCGCATTTCGCCGAGACGATGTCTCCGACGATGGCGTAGCCTGTGCCGAAATTGGTGTTTCCCGCCGCGATGACACCGCGGATCAGGCTTCGGTTGCGAGGATTGTTGAGAAAGCGGATCACCGGCTTCGGCACCGCTCTCTTCTCCGATCCACCGCCATAGGTTGGCGTGACCAGCACGAAGGGAGCCTCTGCCTCCGGCGGCTCCTCGCTCGCATCCACCGGAAGCCTCAGCCCGCCAAGGTCGAGTTTCTCGATGAAGCGGCGAGTGTTTTCCGACCGGCTGGAGAAATAAACGAGGCCGCCCATGACGATCTGCCCGTCAGGCGAGCGCGTTGATCATGTCGGGCCGGAAACCGGACCAGTGCTGCTCGCCGGCAATCACCACCGGCACCTGCCGGTAGCCAAGTTCCTGCACCATCTCATAGGCATGGGTGTCTGCGGACACATCGATGACGGTGTATTCGATCCCCTGCCGGTCGAGGGCGCGCGTGGTTGCGGTGCACTGAACGCAGGCGGGCTTGGAATAGACGGTGATGGTCATGGGTTTCCTCGTGAAAATGGCATGCGGAAGGGTTCCGGAACATCCGCCGATGAACCGGGATCGGGATTGAAAACTGGAAAGAGCGCAGCAGAACGCGGCCATTCGGCCGGCGACCGCCGACAGACTGGTATTAGAAAGCGGGTTTTAAGGGACGCAACAATTCAGACATGGACTTCACCCCGAAGCGACAGAAGACGAAGCGCGGGGCAGCGGCCTGACCGGGGAAAACCGGACACGATTAACCGCGACCTTCCGGGCACCCCGCCGGTGGACGTTCATGTTCAAGGCAGGTCTCCTGGCTCTCGGATCATCATGTCCGCTCAGCCTTCCCGGGCTTTCACCCAGTGGCCGGATCGAACGAACATTCACCGCTCACAGTTGCGGGGGCAGCTTCGGCATCGCCGGCATCATGTCCGCTACCGAATTCCCGTCTTAGCCTTCGACCCTCTCGAATCGAAGGAACCTTGAACACTAGATATAGTATCCAAGGCGAAATTTACGTCAAGAATTATGTTTTCCGTCACCCGCTTCCAACGGGGATAACCGCCACGGGTCGATGCTCGGCATCGACGGCGACCATGACGAAAAGCCCTTTCGCCGTCTGCCGGCGCAGCCCGGTCAAAAGTTCCTCGGACCACAATTCCACCCCGATCCGCATCGATGACCGGCCTGTGGAAACGACCCGGGCGACGACCTCGACGATGGAGCCCAGCCGGATTGGATGGTGGAAATCGATGCGCTCGGACGAGGCGAGAACGGTCTGCCTGCGGCAATGGCGCGAGGCGGCGACGAAGGCTACCTTGGTCATGAAGGCAAGTGCGTCGCCACCGAACATCGAACCGGAACTGTTGGTCTGATCGGCGAAGACGACATCCGCCATGCGAACCTCGCCGTCGGCCTCCGTCGGATGGCTGGTCGGCAGCGGCGGCAGCGTCCACCCTTCACCCCCGTCATCCCCCGGCACCGCGACCATGTGGAAGACGCCGCGCGTGCAGACCTGTCGCTTACTGGCAAGGATGCTTTCCGCCGCCATTTCCACCTCGACAGTCAGGGAGCGCCGTCCCGCCCAGACCGGCATTGCCGTGAACGAGACGATCTCGCCGATATAGGCCGGCTTCCTGAAATCCACCCGCTCGCAGGATGCGGTGACGAAGGGCACGCGTCCATGACGCGTGGCCGCGACGAAGGCCACCCGGTCCATGAAGGCAAGACCGGCTCCGCCGAACAGCGTGCCATGATGGTTGACCGCACCGGGAAAGACGATGTCGACGAGGGTAGTGGGAGCCGGCCCTCCGGCCGGCTCCCCTTCAGATGGTGTTTCCCGCTTCATGCGATCACCCTCCAGCCGTCGCTTTCGGCAAGCCGCTGGCGAAGCTGCCGCGCCGCCTGCACCATGTTGGCAAGGGCCGGCTTCACCTCTTCCCACCGACGCGTCTTCAGGCCGCAATCGGGGTTGATCCAGAGCTGGGAGGGATCGAGGCGGGCGGAGGCGGCCTCGATCAGTTCGACGATTTCCTCCACCGTCGGCACGCGCGGCGAATGAATGTCGTAGACACCGGGTCCGATCTCGTTCGGATAACGCTTGTCCGCGAAGACATCGAGAAGCTCCATTTTGGAGCGCGATGTCTCGATCGAGATCGCGTCCGCATCCATCGTGATGATGGCGTCCATGATGTCGTTGAACTCGGAATAGCACATATGCGTGTGGATCTGGGTGCGATCGGCCACGCCCGAGGCGGAAAGGCGGAAGCTCTCCGTCGCCCAACCGAGATAGGCCTGCCAGTCCCTGCGTCGCAGCGGCAGGCCCTCGCGAAGCGCCGGCTCGTCGATCTGGATGATCGCGATACCCACCTTTTCCAGATCCTGCACCTCATCGCGGATAGCGAGCGCAATCTGACGGCACACGACATCGCGCGGGATGTCGTCCCGCACGAAGGACCATTGCAGCATGGTCACCGGCCCCGTCAGCATGCCCTTCATCGGCCTGGACGTCTTCGATTGCGCGAACACCGCCCAATCGACCGTCATGGGACGCGGCCGCGAAACGTCTCCATAGATGATAGGAGGACGAACGCAACGGGAGCCATAGCTCTGGACCCAGCCATTCTTCGTAAAGGCATAGCCGTCCATCTGCTCGGCAAAGTACTGGACCATGTCGTTGCGCTCGAACTCGCCATGCACGAGAACGTCGATGCCGACATCCTCCTGCCAGCGGATCGCGCTTTCCGTCTCCCGCTCCAGAAAGGCCTTGTAGTCGATATAGGAAAGCTCGCCCTTGAGATGGGCGGAACGCGCGCGCCGGACCTCCATCGTCTGCGGGAACGAACCGATCGTGGTGGTCGGCAGGACCGGCAGATGCAGATGGTGCTGCTGCACGGTTCGGCGAGCGGAGTATGGACGCGCCCGTTGCATCATGTCACGCGAAACAGCAAGCAGCCTTCCCTCGACCAGCGGGTCATGAACCTTGCGCGAGGTCCGGCGCGTTCGTGCGATCCGGCTGGACGCAGCGATCTTTGCCTCGACGGCCGGCCGATTTCCGGAAAGCGCCTCTCTCAGAACCGCAAGCTCATCCAGCTTTTCCGAAGCAAAAGCGAGCGAGGCGCGCAATTCGAGATCGAGCGCGGTTTCGTCCGAGAGATCGAAAGGCAGATGAAGAAGCGAGCAGGATGGCGCGATCTGGAGAAGATCGGGCGCGCGCCCTGCAACCAGCGGTTCGATGCGCTGCACCACGTCTTCGAGATCCGCCCGCCAGATATTGCGGCCATCGATCAGCCCGAGCGACAGGAGCAGGTGCGCTGGAGCATCCCCGGCGATTGCCGCGAGTTCCTCACCTCCGCGAATGCCATCCAGATGCAGGCCGGCAACGGGAAGCGACAATGCCGTATCGCGATTGTCCCCGAGCGGGCCGTAATAGCTGGCAACCAGAATGGAGAGACCCGGCACCGCCTCGGCAAAGGCGGTGTAGGTCCGCACCAGACTGTCCCGTTCCTTGTCCGTCAGGTCGAGTGCAAGGCAGGGTTCGTCGATCTGCACCCAATCGGCCCCAGCCTCCTGTAATTCGACAAGGATCTTGCGATAGACCGGCAGCAGCCTGTCGAGCAGATCGACGGGATCGGAACCATCCCGCGCCTTGCCGAGTTTCAGGAATGTCACCGGTCCGAGGATCACCGGCCGGGTGTAAATGCCGATGGCGCGAGCTTCAAGGAAAGCCTCAAGCGGGCGGTTTCCCGTCAGGATGAAGCCCTGCCCGGCACTGAATTCCGGCACCAGATAATGGTAGTTCGTGTCGAACCACTTGGTCATTTCCAGCGCGGCCCTCGGTTCGCCATGAGTACCGCCGCAGCCGCACGCCGCCTCGCCCTGCGAGCCCCGCGCCAGCGCGAAATAGGTGGCGAGACCGACATGGCCGCCGGACCAGCCATAGCCATCCGGAATGGCGCCAACCATGACGGCGGTATCCAGAACATGGTCGTAGAACGAAAAATCGTTCGAAGGGATCGCATCGACCCCCTTTTCCTGCTGGAGTTTCCAGTGCTTCGCCCGAAGCGTTCCAGCCGTTTCCAGTAGAGTTTGTGCGTCGCTCTTTCCCGACCAATAGGCTTCCAGCGCGAACTTCAGTTCACGATGCTTGCCGATCCTGGGAAATCCGAGATTTGCAGTCTTGATGCTCATTTCCTTGACCCCGAAGGTTGTGGGCAAGGCATTGGCGAGCGCGATGCGACAGGCATGCGGATGCGCCGTTCGCAAAGCGGCACACCGGGACACCCCGCCCGTGGACGTTATCTATCGCGGCAGGTCTCCTGGCTTGCGGGTCACAGCCGGCATCCGTCTTCCCGAGGCGTCTTCCTCAGTGACATAAATGGATGCAAGCTCACCGCCTACAGTTGCGGGGGCAGCTTCGGCATGGGTGCGAAAAGCACCGTCACCGTATTCCCTCTTAGCTCCGGATCATACGATCCGCAGAACCACGATGCCTTTACCATGACGGACCGGACAGCCATCGTCAAGGGATATAAAGATATCTTTATATGAAAGATTCGACCGATATGCCTCCGACCGTAACGCGACGGTCCGTTACGCACCGTCTTCAGGACGCCTGCAGGAGAGGATGAAACGCCGGTAGAGCAAGGTTCTCAGCCGGTTTCTCAAATCGGCGGTCTCCCGCTGCGCTGCCGCGATAGGGGCGTGTGAACCGACCTCGATTTCCTTGAACCCGGCAGCACCGAGAAGCGGCATAAGGCGTTCGACGGTAAGCCCTTCGCCGAATGGCAGCCTCCGCATGATATCCGCATGCCGGTCGCTCATCGCCCCGTCATAATACGGATCGACGCCGGCAACGCGGTCGATCAGCTTTATCGCGCCCGAGACGATCCGCCCCAGAGGCGTCGGCGCCGCCCAGTTGCCGTCGAAGATCAGCAGCCTTCCGCCGGGCTTCAACACCCGGAACCACTCGGCAAAGGCCTGTTGCGGCTCCGTCAGGGTCCAGACGAGATGACGGCAGACGACAGCGTCATAGGTTCCGTCCGGCTCCATGGTTTGTTCCGCATCAGCAAGGATGAAACGCACCCCCGCCCTGCCCGCATGCTTGCGGCGGGCGACACCAATCATGGCCTCGGAAAAATCGAGACCCGTGACATCGTGGCCAAGGGAAAGCAGGACGTTCGACACCTCGCCCGTACCGGATGCCAGCTCCAGCACCTTGAGCGGTTCGGAGCCGAGACGCTGGCGGACCGCATCCGCCCAGGCGTCGAGTTCGGGACCGGGCGGAATGCGGTGCCCGAAGGCAAGGTCGAAGGTTTCCGAGCGCTTCGACCAGTAATCGCGGATGTCTTCCTTGAGGTGATGGTTCGAAGGCGGCCGGCTCATGGCGAGGTCTTGCCAGCCGCACTATCGAAAAGCGCATTCATCCGCGGTCTGGCCCGCTCCGGAATATCGATCTGGCGATATTGCTCCGGCAGTTCGACCTCGCCGACCTTGATCAGCATCACCATGCCCATGCCGAAATGCGGCGAGCACTTGATGCCGTAGAAACCCTGCTGGTCGAAACCGACCTCGATCTCTTCGTTGATCCTGCTCTTGAAGCCCGGATAGCCCTCCGGCACCATCCCGTCGATGGTCGCGGCGTTGTGGCTCTTGTTGGTCGCGATGAATTTCACCCTGTCGCCCGGCTGGACATGCAGGAAATCGGGTTCGAACACCATCGACCCCTTCTCTCCGCGGTTCATCATCTTCACCTCGAAAGTCTCGGCGAAGGCCGGCACGGCAAAGGCGATAAAAGCCGCCAGAACGAGGAAATATGTCTTCATGAAACGAGGGCTTTCTGTTTTTCAGGGCGCAGGTAGCGAATGGAACAGCCATCCGCGCCATGCCGGTCGATGGCGGCATCTACGCCGAAAACATCGCGGATCCGCGTCGGCGTCAGCACATCGCGGGGCGTGCCGAGTGCGATCAGCTGACCGGAATGTAAGACGGCGATGCGGTCGCAGAACATGGCCGCGTGATTGAGATCGTGAAGCGCCGCCACCACGGTCAGTTCCTGACGGCGGACGAGATCGAGCAGGCCGATCTGGTGGCCGATATCGAGATGGTTGGTCGGCTCGTCGAGAAGCAGGATGCCCGGCTGCTGGGCGAGCGCTCGGCCGATATGCAGCCGCTGACGCTCGCCGCCCGAAAGCGTGTGCCAGGAGCGATCGGCAAGATGGGTCATGTCGACATTGGCAAGCACGGTATCGACGATTGCCTCGTCATTCGCCGACCATGGAGAGAGAGCGCCGAGATAAGGCGTGCGCCCGAGTTCCACGGCCTGCCGGGCCGTGATCCGCTCGCCGGTTTCCGCCTGCTGCTCCACCAGCGCCAGACGCCGGGCGACTTCGCGCCGTCCGAGCGCGCCGATCGGCTCGCCATCGAGGAGGATATCCCCCGACTTCGGCTTCCGGATGCCGGCGAACAGGGCCATCAGGCTGGTCTTGCCGGAACCGTTCGGCCCGATGATGCCTAGAAATTCGCCTCCCCGGACATCGAGCGAGACATTCTTCAGGATCGGGACATTGCCGACGCCCCATGAGACGTTTCTGGCCGAAAGCGTCATGTGCGCGCCCTCTTCTGCCCCAGGATCAAGGCGAAGGCCGGCGCTCCGACCAGTGCCGTGATGACACCGATGGGCAGGACCTGTCCGGGTATCAGGATGCGCGAGAGAATGTCGGCGCCGATCATGAACACCGCACCGATCAGCGCGGCTGCAGGCAGAAGCACGCCATGGCGAACGCCGACCACCATGCGCGCCGCATGCGGGATGACGAGACCGACAAAGCCGATCGAACCGACGATGGACACCATGACGGCCGTCATCATCGCGGAAACACCAACGAGGGCTAGATAGGTGCGACGAACCGAGATCCCGAGCGATGCAGCGGATTCCGCGCCGAAGGTAAACGCGTCGAGCGCACGCGCATGCCAGAGACAGACGACGAGACCGGCAAGCGTCGCGGGAATGGCAAGCCATGCATCCGGCCAGCGTACGCCGGAGAGATTACCCAGCAGCCAGAACATGATGCCCCGCGCCTGTTCGGCGGTCGCAGCCTTGGTGACAATGAAAGAGGTGAGCGCGTTGAAAAGCTGCGATCCGGCGACGCCTGCGAGAATAATGGCGGCCGTCCCACGGCCCGCCTTCACCGCCAGCAGGCTGACGAGCGCGAAGGCGACGAGAGCACCGGCGAAAGCGCCCATCGGAAGGGTCAGAAAACCCGCCCCGACACCCAGGATCGCAACGCTGACGGCACCGGTAGAAGCTCCGGCTGAAATGCCCAGAAGATAAGGGTCCGCTAGAGAATTGCGCAGCAGCGATTGCAGCACGACACCGGACAGAGACAGCGCCGCACCACAACAGGCCGCGACGACGGCCCGGCTGAGACGGTAGCTCCAAACGATGCCCTCATCGATCGGCTCCAGCGGATAGCCCGCCCCCCACAACCGATTGGCCACGGTTTTCGCCACGGTATCGAGCGGAATTGCCGTCTCGCCGATTGCCGCGCCCAGCCAGAGCGCGGCAAGCAGGATGACGAGCGCGGCAAGAGCCGCGCCCGTTCGTCCGAAGCGTGTGATTGCAGATGTCACTTGCTCAGACCGGCAGCTTCGATGGCGTCGGCAAGCGTCTCGATACCCTCGATCGTGCGGATCGTCGGGTTCATCGCCTGTGCGTCCATGTCGAAGACATGCCCGTTCTTCACCGCCGGCATCAGGCTTGCAACCGGATCCGTTTTCAGGAACTCATGCTTTACGACGACATCATCAGCCGGGAAGCGGCGGCGGTCCATCTTGCCAGCAATGATCATCGTCGGGTTGGCCTTGGCGATGGTTTCCCAGCCCACCGTCGGCCACTCCTCATCGCTCTCGATGATGTTGCTGATACCAAGCGCGGACATGATATAGGCGGGAGCGCCCTTCTTGCCGGCAACATAGGGATCGACGTCCATCTCGGCGCTGGAGAACCAGAAGACGGCGGAAAGCTTGCCCTGTGCCGAAGCAATCTTGGCGCGAGCTGCCCCCTCGCGCTTCTTCAGGTCGGCCACGACCTCCTCGCCCTTCGCCTCGACGTCGAAGATTTTCGCGAGGTCACGCACTTCTTGATAGATCAGGTCCATGGTGAAGACCGCGTTGCGCACGCCGTCGCCACCGCCGGAATTGTCCTTGCCGATGCAATCGGCCGGCGAGGTATAGACCGGAATGCCGAGTTCCTCGAATTGCTGCGGCGTTGCAACAATACCCTCGGGACCGACATGCCACTGGAACTGTGCGGTGACGAGATCCGGCTTCTTCGCAACGACGCTTTCGAAGCTCGGATCGTTGTCGGCCAGCCGTTCGATCTTGGCATTCGCGCTTTCATAGCCTTCCAGCACCGGACCGATCCAGACCGCAGTGCCGACCACCTTGTCGGCAAGGCCGAGGAGATACAGAATCTCGGTGCTGCTCTGGCCGATGGAAACGGTACGCGACGGCGCCTTCTCGAACGTGACCTGACGGCCGCAGTTTTCGAGCGTCAGCGGATAGCTGGTTCCCGCAGCCATGGCATTGTGGAAAAAGCCGGAAGCGAGCAAGGACAGGGCGCAAAGGCCCGGGCGCATCGGCCGCTTGAAAATGGTCTTCATCATAATTCCCCGAAAAAGATGTGAGTGCGGACCCGGGACGTGAGTGCGGGACGGCGATGAGATCAGAATGCCCGATGGGCATTCCGGTCGGTCAAACGATCATCGGAATACGGGGAGTGCGAAGCGTCTAAACGCAAATGAGCGACAAACATGAACATAACATGCTCCTGTTCCGGGCTTCCCCGCCCGTGACGATGGATCGATTTTGACGGCAGGTCTCCTGGCTTACGGATATCTGTCGTCCATCTGCCTTCCCGCGCCGTTACGACACAGTGGCATGACGCCCTTCGGCGTCACGAGGATGGACGGCAATCCGCTTACAGTTGCGGGGGCAGCCACGGTCTTGGTCCCTGTTTGGGTCCTCCGCACCGTGTTCCCTATTAATCCCCTTGCTTTGGGCTTGGGGAACCGTCGTCCCCAGATAAGTGGCGTAGTGACCCGGCGTCAAGTCGAAAGCCGGGTAGTTTCATAAACGTATTGCGACGGCAAACGGGGGATCGTTCATCTTGTCTCCATATGCTATCGAAACTGCATACGTAATATTATTACGTCCGTCAATGAAAAGTTACGTAATAACATTACTTATATCCTATGCTTCCCATCCATGCGACGAAGCCGGCATCTCCTTACACTAGGCCTCGCACCGATGGCCCAGGTCCGGAATCCGCAATGTCTGGGAACTGAAAGGAACCCGCATCTCCGCCGCCTAGATATCGCAATAGGCTTCAATGTCTCTCGGCTCCAGCCTATGGCTGGACGCCCGCCACCCGGCGACCAAGCACCATTGCTTATCATTCCTCGCGGAATGCTCGCTTAATCTGATCTTCGATGGGCTTGATGAGATAAGAAAGCGCGGTACGGTCGCCTGTCCGGATCATCGCTTCGGCTGGCATCCCCGGCACGAGCGTCAAACCGTCAAGCTTCTGCAACTCCTCAGGCTCTACGGTGAGACGGACGAGATAATAGGACAGACCGCTTTTCTCGTCCGTCGAAAGGTCCGCCGCGATGCGGCCGACATGAGCCTTGATCTCAGGCGTCGTCCGTTGGCTGAAGGCCGAAAGGCGCAGGACGGCCTTCTGGCCGGGATGCACCTGGTCGATATCCCTGGGCTGGATGCGAATTTCGAGAGCGAGGTCGTCGCCTTCCGGCACGATCAGCATGATCGGTTCAGCCGGTGCGACGACCCCGCCGACGGTGTGCACGGCAAGCTGATGAACCGTGCCGGATTGCGGCGCGACGATATCGATCCGCTTCAGATCGTCTTCGAACACCGTCTTGCGCTCCATGAACTCGCCGATCTGGCCCTGCATCTCGCGAAGTTCCTGGCCGACCTCCGCCTTGAGGTCCTGTTCGACTTGCAGGATCTGCAGCCGCGTCTCGGTGATGCGACCTTCGGCCTGCGCCTGGTAGGCGATCTTCTCACCGCGCTCGCCGCCGAAGGTGGCCGCCTGAGTGCGCAGGCTGTTCAGCCGCTGCACCGAGACCACGCCCTTCTCACGCAGGTCCTCCTGTGAGGCGATCTCGGACCGCAGGACTGCAAGGCCATCGGCATAGGCGATTTCCTGAGCCTTCAATCCGTGGATCTCGTGCTCATACTGGGCAATGCGTTCGGCAAGCTGAGCCTTCTTACCCTCTCGCACCTGCCTGCGAAATTCGAAGAGCCGTGTTTCACTGCGTATAGCAGACGCCACATCCACATCCTCCTGACGCGCAAGCAACCGCTCCGGAAAGTCGATCGTGTCGAGATCATCACGCTCCGCCTCGAGCCGCGCCAGCCGCGCCGTCAATTCATCCAGCCTTTTGGTGACGATGGCAAGGTTTGCCCGGGTCTGGGTCGCATCGAGGCGCATGACGACGTCTCCCGCCCTCACCTTGTCGCCTTCCTGGACGAGTATCTCAACAACGACCCCACCCTTCGGATGCTGCACCTTCTTGACGTAGGAATCGACAACGAAGGAACCGGAGGCGACAACCGCGCCGGCCAGTTCCGTCGTCGCCGCCCACACTCCCGCGCACCCGACGAGAGCAAAGCCGATCGCCAACCCGGCAACAAGATGACGGCGGATCGAACGCAGGACGCGATCATCGTCAGTGGCAGACATCATTTTCCTCCGCTTCCCTTTCTGCTTCAGCAACCTCCGGCGGCTTGCATCCAGTGGCCCTCACCCGCAAAGGTTTGAGCGCATGGCCGGTCGCCGGAAAGCCCTTCGCGGACGACAGCGCAGAAGTCGACTGCACCTGGAGAACCCGGGCGAACACCTCGTCGCGCGGCCCGAAGGCCTTCTGCCGCCCGTTTTCCATCAGGAGCACCTGATCCACCACACCAAGCGCGCTTGGACGGTGCGTGACCACCACGGCAATGCCACCCCGACGGCGAACTCCGGCGATCGCCTGAACCACCGCAACTTCACCCTCGGCATCCAGATTGGCGTTGGGCTCGTCGAGCACGACAAGGAAAGGGTCCCGAAACAGGGCACGGGCAAGCCCAATCCGCTGGCGCTGCCCCGCCGACAAAGCCAAACCGCCTTCCCCGATGCGCGTTTCATAACCGTTGTCGAACTTCAGGATGAGTTCGTGGGCACCTGCCGCCTTTGCCGCCGCAACCACGGCCTCTGAATCTATCCCCGCCTCAAAGCGGGCGATGTTTTCGGCGATCGTGCCATCGAAGAGTTCGACGCCCTGAGGCAGATAGCCTATATGACGACCGAGCTCTTCCCGGTCCCACTGGTCAAGGCTTGCACCATCGAGGCGGACCTTCCCGCTCGCAGGAGACCACGCACCGACAAGCACACGGGACAAGGTCGATTTGCCTGAACCTGAAGGCCCGATCACGCCAAGCGCACTGCCCTTTTGAAGGGTGAAGCCAACCTGTGTGACAGTCGGCTTTCGCGCGCCCGGTGGCAGGATGGCGAGGTTCTCCACGCGCAACTCCTGTTGCGGCGCTGGCAAAGTCATCATTCGCGGCCTATCCGGGAGCTTCGACAGCAATTCCCTAATACGGGACCAGCCCTGCCGGGCCATAAGGAACGACTTCCAGTTGGCGATGGCGAGATCGACAGGCGCAAGCGCCCGGCCCATCATGACGGAACTGGCGATAATGACGCCGCCCGTCGCCTTTTGCTCGATCACCAGCCATGCCCCGACAGCGAGGATGCCCGACTGAAGCATTATCCGCATCGCCTTAGACAGCCCACCCAGTCCTCCGGCAACATCGCCGGCCTTGCGGTTTGCCCCAAGATAGGCCTGATTGGCCGCCCGCCACCGGCTTGCCATGCGGCCGGAAAACCCCATGGCGGCAACCACTTCCGCATTCCGGCGCGAGCCTTCAAGAAGGGCGTTACGAACCATATTCTGCGCTATGGTTTCACTCACCCATTTCTGTGAAAGCCCGTTGGCGAGAATGGTCAGAAGAACGAGCAGCACCGCGCCGGCCAGCGCCGTGACGCCGATCCACAGGTGAAAGAGAAAGCAGATCCCGAGATAAAGTGGTATCCATGGCAGGTCGAAGAACGCGGTCGGTCCCGCCCCCGATAAAAAGCTCCGCACACTGTCGAGATCTCGCAGGGGCTGAAGCCCGTCGCCCGGCATGCGGGTCAAAAGCGGCAACCGCACCACGGCATCATGGACACGGCCAGAAAGCGTGTTGTCGAAGTGCTCCCCGATCCTGAGCAGCACCCGCGCACGCAGGATGTCGAGCGCTGCCTGAAACAGATAGAGCCCGGCCGCCAGCACGGACAGACCCACCAGCGTCGGCACGCTACCGCTCGAAAGCACTCGGTCATAGACCTGCAGCATGAACAGGGGAGAGGTCAGCGCGAGAACGTTGACGACACCACTGATGAGGGCGATCGCGACGAGCGATTGCTTCAACGGCGAGACGACTGCAATCGCCAGAGACGGCGGCCCATATAGCGGATTCCTCAGCAAGTCGGCACAATCATTACACGACCTGCACCAGAGCCAGAAACAAGTCGCTGAGAGAGTTCAAAACCGCTGGCGTTCATGTGGCGGAACCCGCTGCTCCAGCCAGTCGGGAAAGCTTCCAGATTGCAAGAAGCCGAAGTGAGTTCAATGATTGCAGCCATTTGTTCGCTCCTCGGATGGGTGTTGCAGTTGCCGGGTCCCAGGCCGGGCAGCGGCTCCCAGATAAATTCGAAACGATTTCAGGAAGACTGTGTTGCATTGAAAACGCCGCGCCGGTTTCTTGCATCAGGACCTTTTGTTAAGAGACATCAGAAAGACTTCCCCGGCGCGGCGCTGAGGCCGGTCGAGGATATCATTACGGCCCATCACGATACTGAGGGCCAGGCTGAAGAGGCGCTGCCCGTCACCGCGTTGCAAGCATGGACATCGGGCAAAGCGTAGGCATCCGCGACCTTGCGGAGATTGCCGTCATCGTTAAGACTCCGGCTTTGGATCGACATGACAAGCGTCCGGCGACCACACATTGAGCGGGGATTTTCAAAGAACCTCTGGCCCACGTCAAGCGTGACCCCGGGCCTTTGAGCCAGAGCATCCGAGATAGCGAGCCTGCGCCATCGGTCGCGAGGATGGCGTTAGAGGAGACCTGTATCTTTTTGAACCAGGTTCGCTAAACTGAGGCGGATATCCGCCACCAACAGCCACGCATCGTCAGAAGGCTTGGTAGCCATCTCGTAGGAGGATTAAGCCGCCGGTGGATACAAGCTCGAACGGCCACACCCGCGGACGCCGCATCAGCGACCTTTAACGATTTCTACACCACCGAACAATCTTGCACAGGCGGTGAGGATATCGAACACATTGGCGTACGGGCCAGGATGTTGAAAAGACGGATTCTGGCTACGCCCAGCAGCCAATGCGTAAGATACCGCGAGGTGTCATCCCGACCGTTGGATCGGGATGATACCTCGAAAGTCGAACTGCATCCGGTAGGATACCGGGCGACGTGGGCTCTTTATCAGGATGCCTTGGCGAACCGTTCCGGGCGGAAGGTGGCGAGCATCGGATGACGGGCGCCGGTTGCCATTTCATAGGCGACCAGTTCGCCGACGATCAGGCCGAGCGTCGCACCGCTATGGCTGAAGGCCACGAAGCAACCCGGAACGCCCTGCAATTCTCCGAGCACCGGTTCTCCGTCGCCCGGGATAGGCTTCGGACCTGCTCCATAGGAAGCGACCTCCAGAACCGGATTGCCTTCCATTACCTTCGAGGCTTCGCTCAGCAATCCCTGCAATGTCTCGGGCTTCACGAAGAGCGACCCGTCCGCCTTCACTTCGACCTCCTCGGCGGCCCAGTCCGCATCGATCGAAAAAGTGCCGTTCGGCGCGGGACGAACAGCGATGCGAGGCGTGTTGAGGACCGCACGCAGCGGATGGTCGAGGCGCTTGGTCTGGATGAGCAGGGCAATCGGCGTGCCGTCGCCGATGGTCTCGCCGATATCGAACGCCATGCGCGGAACCGCCGGGCCGGTCGCGATCAGCAGGGCGTCTGCTTCGAACCGCTTGCCGGAAGCCGTCACGGCTCCGATCGCGCGACCGCCTTCCACCAGCGGCGACGCAGCACCCTGATCCGTGACCAGAACGCCGCCGAGCGCCGAGAACTCCTTGAGGAGATGGTCGATCAGGATCGGCAGGTCCACCCAGCCCTCGCCGGGATTGAAGATTGCGCCCTGCGGCGTGATCGCCCGGCTGTCGATGCCGGGGGTAACCTTGGCTATATCCGAGCCCTGAACATGCAGCGCGTCATAGGCCAGCGATATCTCGTGGCGATAGGCAGCGTCGATCTCGTTGCCGGCACCGTCCGCGTCCCAGGTGAGACCGCCCTCGAAGCGCAGCCAGTCTGCATCGGGCAGCTTCGCCGACAGCGTGCGGTAGCGATCGACACCCGCCATGCGCAGGCGATGGTATTCCGCCGAACGCATGCGGGCCGAATTGAGCCACGAAAGCGAGCGCCCGGATGCGCCATTGGCTGGTGGGCCATCATTGATGATAGTCACCTTCACGCCCCGGCGGGCAAGCTGGGTCGCGGTGGAAACGCCAAAAATACCGGCGCCGATGATGACTGCTGAGGAAATCTTGTTTGTCATGGTCTTGTCTTCTCGTCTGACGGATCAAAAATGTCGTTGGATGTAATCAGGGGGTTTCCCACAGCCCGGTGCGGGCCGAACGGAACAGCGCGTCGATCGCCTTCATGTTGGCGACGGCATCGTCGAGGCCCGTTTCCACCGGTTCGCCCGTAAGAACGGCATGCGCGAAGGCATCCGCCTGAAGGCGATACTGGTCGACGGGCTCGATCACGATTTCTTCCCGCCCGCCGCCGTTAAGATCCCGGCCGTCATCGATGGCAATAACGGTCCCGGCATCCGCCGGCGCGTTGAACGGAATGGCGATCTCGATCCGCCCTTTCGTCCCGAGGATGGTGACCCTCTGGGTCAAAGCGAGCTGGGTCGAACAGGTGAACGCGAGCTGCCGGCCTTCGGGAAACACCAGTAGTCCGCTGGTCAGCCGGTCGGTGCCGAAACGGCTGTCCCGGTCCATCAGTGCGACGGCGCGTTGCGGCTCCGTGCCGAAGATGTAGCGCGCGGTATTCACTGCGTAGCAGCCGACATCATAGAGCCCGCCGCCGCCAATCTCGGCCTGGTTGCGCACATTCTGCGGATCGTCGAGGAAGTAGGAGAATATCGTCTGGATGACGTGAACCTCGCCGATCCGGCCTTTGTTCACCAGCGCCCGAACCCTCTGCCATTGCGGGTGATGGCGAACCATGAAGGCCTCCGCCACCGGCAGGCCCGACGCCCGCTGCGCCTCGACGAGCGAGAGCGCTCCCTCCGCCGAAAGGGCGATCGGCTTCTCGCACAGCACGGGCTTGCCCGCCTTCAAGGCCGCAATCGTCATCGGCACATGCAGATGATTAGGCAATGGATTGTAGATGGCATCGATCTCGGGATCGGCAAGCAGCTCCTCATAGCTGCCATGGACCTTGGGAATGCCGAATTTCGCCGCGACATCCGCGGCTTTGTCCGGCGAGCGGGAGGCAATGGCCTGCACCCTTCCGAGCCGGCTTGTCTGGATGGCGGGGATGACGGCCTTGACCGCGATGCCTGCGGCACCCAGCACCCCCCATCTTATCGTCTGTGTCACTCTGCACCTTCCTTCATGCAATTTTTCGTGCGATCGCGGGCCTTCATACGGGCTGCGGGATCAGAGCACTTCCGCCAGGAACCGTTGCAGACGCGGGCTTTGCGGGCGGTCGAAGATCGCTTCGGGCGTTCCCGCCTCCACCACACGGCCTTCGTCCATGAACACCACCTGATCGGCCACGCGCCGGGCAAAGCCCATCTCGTGGGTGACCACCACCATGGTCATGCCGCGCTGGCCGAGATCGGCCATCAGGTTGAGGACACCCTTCACCAGTTCAGGATCGAGCGCGCTCGTCACCTCGTCGAAAAGGATGACCTCGGGCTCCATGGCGAGCGCCCGGGCAATGGCCACGCGCTGCTGCTGACCACCCGACAGGCCGCTGGGGCGATGATGCTGACGGCTTGCCAGCCCGACATCGGCCAGCCGTGCCTTGGCAATGCGCTCGGCTTCTTCCTTCGGCATGCCCTTGATCTTGGTGAGCGACAGCATGACGTTTTCAAGCGCCGTATGATCCGGGAAGAGATTGAAATGCTGGAACACCATGCCAACCCGGCGGCGAAGCTTTTCGGGCTTCATGGCAAGAATGCTCTCGCCATCCAGCAACACGTCGCCGGCCTTCGGCTCGACCAGACGATTGAGGCAGCGCAGCAGCGTCGACTTGCCCGAACCGGAGGGTCCGATGATGCAGGTCACGGAACCCGGGCGCACCGAAAGGTCCACGCCCTTCAGCACATCCAGCTCGCCATAGGCCATACCGAGGTTCTTCACATCGAGGCTTCCGCCCTTGAAGCCCGTTCCGGATTTCGGATCGACGCGCTTTGCACCATCGAGTTCGTCGACCTCCTCGAGGCCGCTTGAGACGCTCGACGGCTTCTGCTTGCCGAGCCTCAGGCGCGTATCGATCGTGTTGACGACATGGGTCAGCGGCACGGTGATGATGAGATAGAAAATACCCGCGAGCAGAAGCGGTGAAAGATTGCCGGTGACCACGGCGTGGTCCTGTCCAACGCGGAAGATCTCCCGCTCGGAGGCCAGGAGGCCGAGAAAATAGACAAGACTCGAATCCTTGACGTTGCCGATGAACTGGTTGACCAGCGCCGGCAGCACCCGCCGCACACCCTGGGGCACGACGATCAGTTTCATGCCCTGGCCATAGCTCATGCTCAGTGCGCGACAGGCTTCCATCTGGCCGCGGTCGACGCTCTGGATGCCCGAACGGAAGATCTCGCCGATATAGGCACCCGCGATCAGGCTGAGCGCCATGATGCCCAGCGGATAGGGCGACGGTCCGAACAGTTCGCGACCGATGCGGGCAAAGCCCTGACCGATCAGGAGGATCGTGACGATTGCCGGGAGGCCCCGGAAGATATCGGTATAAACGCGCGCCGGAATGCGCAGCCATGGCGAACGGGAAATGCCCATGATCGCCAGAACCATGCCGATGATCACGCCGAAGACGGTGGAGGCCGCAGCGAGGATCAGGGTGTTCTTCAGGCCGACCGCAATCATGGTCGGCAGCACCTCGGCCATCGCGTTCCAGTCGAGGAAACTGCGACGCAGATTTTCAAGCCAGTTCATCAAGCTCTTCCTTGAAATGTGGGGCCCGGCAGCAGGCCGCCGGGCCGAACGGGATCACTTGGCGGAATTACTTGGGAAGATATTCAGCCGGCATCGGCGAGCCGGGGAACCATTTCTCGTAAAGGGTCTTCCAGGTGCCGTCCTGCATGGCTTCGTGCAGACCCTTGTTCAGGGCTTCACGGAAAGCGTCGTTGCCCTTGCGGATCACGAAACCGGCCGGAGCGTCGAAGCTCGGAATGTTGACGGTGACCTTCAGATCCGTGTAGCGGGCGGTATAGTCCTTAGCCGCCTCGTAATCGAGGAAGTGAGCGTCGATCGTACCATTGTTGAGAGCAACGACGGCAGAGTTGTTGTCAGGGAACTTGACCAAATCGGCGCCGGTGAAGTTCTTCTGGGCATAGATTTCCTGCAACGTACCCTGCACGACGCCCAGGCGCTTGCCTTTCAGTCCTTCCGCGTCAGTGATCTTGGCATCCGGCGTCAGCACCGAGAGATAGCCGGCCAGATAACCGTCGGAAAAGTCGATGGTCTGCTTGCGCTTCTCGGTCGTACCGATCGCGGCAACCGCAACGTCAAAACGGCCGTTCGCGACGGAAGGCATCAATGCCGAGAATTCCTGACCGGTGAACACCACCTGATCCTTCTTGTAGCCGATGCGTTCGGCGACGTTCAGGAACAGTTCGATGTCGAAGCCGGTAAAGTTGCCGTCAGCGGTAGTGAACGTATAGGGCTTGGCATCGCCCATCGTGCCGACGCTGATGATCTTCGGATCGATCAGGCCATAGGGGTTGTCCTCCGCGAGTGCCGTCGCGGCCGTGACGCCGGTGAAGGATAGAGCCAGCGCGAGCATGGCAGCGCGCATCCGGCCTATCGGAGAAGATGTATTTTCGAAAAATTTCATGTGCTCGTTCTCCTGCTCTGGTGGTCTCGTCAGCGACGTTTTCGGGCGCAAGGGTCCCATCCAGACGGCGACCGAGGTCAACCGTCCAGCCCATGCTCGTCGCATATGCCGGGGATTCTGTTTTGATTATGAGACCGGTCTCTTTTTAATTTGAGACCGGTCTCATTCAGTTTTGACAATTGTTATATTCGCATTTGCCAGTCGTCAATATCTCTTGTAAGGCTAATGCCATGGAACAGAGTCCGGCCAGATCTTCCGCCGTTACGGTCGCCGATGTCGCTCGCGAGGCGGGCGTTTCGAAGGCAACCGCGGCGCGTGTTCTGGGAGGTTACGGCACCGTCAGTGCCAAGGTCCGCGAGGCGGTGAAGGCCGCCGCCGCCGCACTCGACTATCGCCCGAACGAACTCGCCCGCAGCATGACCACCGGGCGCTCGGGAACCATCGGCGTCGTTGTCGGCGATATCGAAAACCCGTTCTTCAGCCTTGCCGTGCGCGGCATCACCGATGTCGCCCGTCTCGCCGGCTTCAACGTCATCCTGTCCAATTCAGGAGAGGACGTCGCCGCGGAAAAAGCGGCGATCCGCACGCTGGTCGCCAAGCGCGTCGATGGCATCATAGTCTCTCCGGCGAAGGAAGGCGATGTCGAACATCTGAAGGATATCGAACGTTCCGGCCGCCCGCTTGCCCTGCTGGATCGCTCTGCCCCTTCGCTGAACGTCGACACCGTTATCGCGGACGACATGCAGGCGGCGGAAGGCATAACCGGACTGCTGATCGGGCGCGGGCATCGCCGCATCGCCTACATCACCGCCTGCGACACCGCGGACCACGTCTTTCATTCACTGGACGACATTTACACCGATTCCGTCCGGCGGCGCATCGAGGGGCATCTCGGAGCCTGTCGCGAGGCGTCGCTGACCGACATGGAGGAATGGGTACGTGTCGGAGCCAACAGCCCAGAGGCAACACGTCGGATCGTGATGAACATGCTGCAATCGGCGCAACGGCCAAGCGCCATCATCGCCTCCGACAGCGTGATCGGCCTTGAAGTATTCAAGGTCGCGCGCGAACTGGGCCTCACCCTGCCGGACGACCTTTCGCTGGTGTCCTTCCATGACGCCGACTGGACGTCCGTCACTTCGCCGCCGGTGACCGTGGTGCAGCAGCCCGTCTACCAGCTCGGAGAAGCCGCAGCCAGGCTGCTGGTGGAACGGCTGAACGGAGAAGTTGGCGAAGGCCGCAGGATCGTGCTGCAGACACGGCTCATCGAGCGCGCATCCGTGGGCGCTGCCCCCTCATCCGGTTCGTAAGGGAAAAATCCCGCTCGACGGGAGAAAACCGCATATCCAATCCGTACCGCCTATCGCGCGAGCGGTAGAAGCACATGAAATTCGGCACCGCCCGCCTCGTTGTTACGCACGGTGATCTCGCCGTTATAGTCCTGCACGATGGTGAACGTGATCCAGAGCCCGAGCCCCGTTCCCTCACCGACATCCTTGGTGGTGAAGAAGGGTTCGAAAACCTTGTTCATCTCGGTTTCCGCGATACCCGGACCATTGTCGCTGACCACGATCTCGACGGAATCCCCACGCTGCCTTGTGGAGATATCCACCCGCCCGTTCTGGCGATCGGCAACGGCATCCAGCGCATTGGCGATCAGGTTGACCAGAACCTGATGGATCTGTCCCTCGTGGGCATCGACGAAGAGGCTGGCATCGCTGTCGATGGAGACTTCCGCCATCGCGTTCTTGGCGCGCACGGCAAGATGCGCGGAGTTACGCAGCACCCTGTCGAGATCGACGGCATGGCGCTCGCCCGTCTCGCTGAACGAGAGACGCCTGAGATTCTTGACAATCTCGCTCACCCGGTCGGCGCCCTCCAGAGTGCCTTCGAGAAGAGGCTCGATGTCTGAGAGGATACTGTCGATCTTGAGCCCACGCCTGAGATCCGCGATCTCATCGTCTCCGGCACCCTGATGCACCGCATTGAGGTAGGAGACGAGGTTCTTGCGATAACGGTCGAGCGTATAGATGTTGGCGTAGACGAAGCTGATCGGATTGTTGAGTTCATGAGCGACCCCTGCGACGAGCCGGCCGAGACTTGCCATCTTCTCCTGCTCGATCAGCTTGCGTTGCGCCGTCTGCAATTCGAGATGCGCCTGATGCAGCGCCTGATAGGCCTGTCTGAGTTCGCTGATCGGCCGCCCCGTCAGCACCGCGCCAAGACGCCGTCGCCGGCCATCAAAAAGGGCAGCGCAACGCATGGCAAGGCACTCTTCACGATCCGCAGCCGCCCTGAAATGCAGGTCACCTTCGAGCACGCGGCCTTCCTGACCCGCACTCATCAACCGTTCGGCTTCCTTGCGATCTGTCTCGATCACGTAATCGAAGATGCGGGTGCCGATCACCTTCGCCTCTTCCATGCCGACCAGAGTGAGAAATGCGGGATTGACCTTGTGAATCACACCATCGCGGCCGCAGGCAATGAGAATATCGGAAACGGAGGCAACGACGCTCGAAATGAAGGTCTGCGCCTCCTCGAGTTCGGCATTCTTGCGCTCGAGATCCGTCTCGTTGCGCAGAAGTTCCGAATAGACTTCCTCCATGCGGTGAATGACGTCCACCCACATGGCTTCGCCCGAGCCGTCAAGCGCAAAGACGCTGGGCAGCGAGACCTTTCCGGCGAGGTCTTCGCCGGCGGAACGGTCCGTCTTGTCAATCACTTTCGTCATCGCGATAACGCCTGAGGTCGTATCGCTCGATTTTGCTTCTTAGTCCGACGCGTGACAAGCCCAGTTCCTCGGCGGTGCGGCTGATATTGCCGTCATGACGTGCGAGGCTCGCCTCGATCGCCGCCTTTTCGACGTCCTCCACCATATCCTTGAGTAACCTCGGACCATCATCATCCAGGGCCGCCTCGATCGCGACCTCACCGTTGCGGATGGCCGGCGACAGAAGCTCCGGCGTCAGCGGTTCATTGCCATCGGAGAGCACGGTCATCCGCTGGATCTCGTTCTGCAGTTCGCGCACATTGCCCGGCCAGGAATAGGAGGTCATCAGGTCGAGTGTACGCGGATGGAAACCCGCGACCTGCCGGTTGAACGACTGGTTGATCTGAGTGAGGATCCGCCCGGCGATGGCGGGAATGTCCTCGATCCGGTCGCGAAGCGCCGGCATGTGGATCGGAAAGGCCGCCAGCCGGTAGTAGAGGTCACGACGGAAACGTCCGGCTGCAACTTCGGCCAGGAGATCGCGGTTGGTTGCCGAGATGACCCGGACATTGACCTTGCGCGGCCGCTGCGCGCCGAGCGGCCTGATTTCGCCTTCCTGCAGCACACGCAGCAGCTTCACCTGAAAGGCAGGCGAAGTCTCGCCGATTTCGTCGAGGAAGATCGTGCCGTTGTCGGCCAGCTCGAAAAGCCCGATGCGATCCTGATAGGCGCCGGTATAGGCCCCCTTCTTGCAGCCGAAGAGTTCGCTTTCGAGAAGCTCGTCCGGCAGCGCGCCGCAATTTTCCACCACGAACGTCTTGTCAGCACGGGCGGATTCCTGATGGATGGCGCGCGCCAGCAGTTCCTTGCCAGTCCCCGATGCACCGGTGACGAGCACCGAAACGTCATAGCGTGCCGCCCGTCTTGCAAGCGCGATGGAATTGACCAACGGGCTGTCCGCGCGATGGACGATCCGGTCGAAGCTGAAGGATTGCGCCTGATTGCGGCGGCGGTCGCTGATGACCTTCTGCAACGCCTCGCTCGCGGGCTTCACCTCGATACGCATGTCGGTGACTTCATGCTGCAGGCGCCAGAGATTGGCGCTCTCGCGCACGCAGGCGATCAGCTTGTCGGGGCTCCACGGCTTGGTGATATATTGGTAGATGCCAGCATTGTTGACGCCCTCGATGATATCGCCACTATCGGTATATCCCGAGATGATGATACGGATCGTATCCGGCCATAGCTCGCGCACCCGCTTCAGGAAGTCGACACCGGATTCGCCGGGCATGCGCTGGTCGCACAAGATCACCTGCACCATCTCGCCTTCCAGCACCTCCTCCGCCTCCTTGGCATTGCGGGCGCCGATCACCTCGAATTCGTCGGAAAGCACCCGCTGGATCGCCTCGATCGAGCGAACCTCGTCATCCACGACAAGGACGGTTGCGTGCGGGTTGGTCATGTCATGCTCCTCCTGCGATCCGCGCCATTCCTCCCGGCACGATGTATAGCGAGTGTCACCGGCGTGCGCGACTTCGGCGTCTTGCGGATGAAATTATGCCGCGCCACATGATAGCTTGGATCGAAACCATAGAAATTCCGCCGCATGCGCTGCAGTTCCTCGGCGCGATAGGCGGAAAGTGGTTTGACTGCCTCATCGCGAAGCCGGCGTTGGCGCTTGGCGGCGATACGGTCGGCAAGATCCGGCGATGCGGCGAGTTCGATTGCCGCCCGGTGAAGCTCCACAACAGCGGATGAAACATCCGCAGGAAGGCGTCGCGTCACGAGACCGAGTTCGAGCGCTTCGTCTATCCCCATCGGCAGCCGCGCCTGGGTGACCCGCCCGGCGCGCTCCTCCCCAACACGGGCGGGCAGCAGATAGGTCCAATATTCGGAGCCGTAGAGGTTCCCCATATCCTTGTAGTGCGGATTGAGGACTGCGCCTTCGCGCATCCAGACTTCATCGGCGGCAAGTGACAGGAAGACGCCGCCGGCACCGGCGTTGCCGATCACCGCCGCGATCACCAGCCGGTCGTCCGAGACGATGATCTCCCGCACCAGATCGTTCATTGCATTGATATTGCGCCAGGATTCGTCGGCAGCACTCGTCGCGTTTTCGATCAGGCCGAGATGGATACCGTTCGACCAGCAATCGGCATCGCTTTGCAGGACGAGCACAGGCAAGGCCCGCGTCTTTGCGGTCGCCACCGCTTCACGCAGAAGCTCGCAATCCTCCGAAGACATCGCGCCATTGTAGAACCGGAAATCGAGAAACCCGACGCCACTCTCTTCGCGATAGCGGCAGTTCTCAGGTCCCGCGATCACAGGCAGGTCCCGCGCGCCTTCACCGAGCAATGCCAGCGCCGGCAGTTTGAGGCTGCCCGCCTCCGACTTGCGAAGATGGCCGATCCAGAGTGCACCCTGTCGGAACGCAACGGCCACGGCCTGCCCACAGCGCCCGACAAGCGCACCAGGCACGCTTGAAAGGTTCGACGCAAAACTGGCGTCGAAGGCAAGATAGGCTTCAGGGCCAATCGCCAAAGAAGCGCCGGGATCGCCATCCGAAGCATGGATGATGCGAAGCGCTTCTTCCGCCGTCTGAGTAGAAGGGTCGAGCATCCGGTCCGCCCTGCGACATGCGGGACGCTCGTGCCCCCTGCCCCAGTTCGCCGGCATCGCTGCGCCCTCCTGCCGCTCCAACCGGCCGATGGCTTCGAAGACGCAGGCGACGGCAGCCTCTGTCACCTCATGCCGGTAGATGCTCGACTTGCGCGCAAGCCTCATCGGGAATTCCCGCCACGCCCAGACCGGGCCGGCATCCATGTCCTCGCGCGCTTCGATCAGCGTCACGCCCCAGCTTTCCTCGCCATCGAGGATCGCCCAGTCCAGCGCGCTCGGCCCCTTGTCGCCGCGAATACCGGGATGGACGATGAGACAGAGGGTTCGCCGCCAGACATCAGCCGGGATCGCCCGCTTCAGGAAAGGCGCGACTATGACATCAGGCGAAAACAGCGAGACAGCTTCACGGGTGAGGTCGTCATGTACATCCAGCTCCACCGACACCTCATGCCCCGCCCGGCGCAACTCGACATGCAGGCGCTGGGACAATGAGTTGAAGCTATGGCAGAGAAGCAGGATGCGCATCGTTCAGCAGATCCGCGGCAGCTGCTCGCCGGACAGCCAGTCGACGATCCGACCGCCGCCGAAACTGGTCGCCATCTGCACGAAGCAGTGATCGTCAGCCACGGCATGGCCGATCAGTGCTGCTTCCGCCCCCAGGGGATGCGCCCGCATGGCGGCAAGCAACGCCTCGGCACCCTCCGGCGCAACGACAACCACGAGCTTGCCCTCATTGGCGACGTTCAGCGGATCGAGCCCAAGAAACTCGCAGGCCGCCGCAACCTCCGGCTTCAGCGGAATGGCTTCCTCATCGATATGGAAACCGAGCCTCGACTGATGCGCAATTTCGTTCAGCGTCGCGGCAATGCCGCCGCGGGTAGGATCGCGCATCAGGCGGATATGCTGGCCACCCGCCTCGACCATTGCAGCCACGAGGCCGTGCAGCGCCGCGCTGTCCGATACGATATCGGTATCGAATTCCAGGTTCTCACGCTTCGACATCACGGCAACGCCATGGTCCCCGATCGAGCCCGAGACGATGACCGCATCGCCCGGCCGCGCCGCATCCGAACGCAGGTCGAGACCGGCCGGAACCATGCCGACGCCGGCGGTCGAGATGAAGACACCGTCGGCCTTGCCGCGCTCCACCACCTTGGTATCGCCGGTAATGATCGGAACGCCGGCCTCGCGCGAGGCAGCCCCCATGCTTTCGGCGATGCGCTCCAGATCGGCGAGCGGAAAGCCTTCCTCGATGATGAAGCTTGCCGAGAGATAGAGCGGCACCGCGCCGGCCATGGCGACGTCGTTGATCGTGCCATGCACGGCAAGCGTGCCGATATTGCCGCCCGGAAAGAACAGAGGCGAGACGACATAGCCGTCGGTGGTCATCACCATGCGGCCGCCGGGTACGGAGAAGGCCGACTGGTCGTTTCCGGCCCGCAGCCATTCATTGTCGAAAGCCTTGTGAAAGATGCCCTCGATCAGTTGGCCCATCGCCCGGCCGCCGGCGCCATGGGAAAGGTCCACTCGGCCATTGGTAATGTCGAGCTTACGCCTGTAGGCCTTGATCGCCACATTCATGCCACTGCCCTCCCCTCATCCTGCGTGCGCGCCTTCTCCCTGAAGCGCCCATAGGTCCAGTGCGCGGCACAGGCACCCTCCGAAGACACCATGCAGGACCCCATCGGCGTATCCGGCGTGCAGACGGTGCCGAACAGCTTGCAATCAGCCGGTTTCTTCACCCCGCGCAGGATCGCTCCGCACTCGCAGGCGGGATTGTCCTTGGCAGCAGGCGTCACCATCGAGAACCGCTTCTCGGCATCGTATTGGGCATATTCCGGCCTGAGACGCAACGCGCCATAGGGCACTTCGCCAAGGCCACGCCATTCGAAGCTTTCGCGCAGTTCGAAGAACCTCGCCACCTCGTTCTGCGCCTTCTCGTTGCCAAGCGCCGTGACGGCACGGATATACTGGTTTTCCACCTCGTGCCGGCCGTCATTGACCTGATGCACCAGCATCAGGATCGCCTGGATGACGTCGAGCGGTTCGAAGCCCGCAACCACCACCGGCTTTTGGAATTCCTCGGCGAAGAACTCGTAAGGCTCGGTGCCGATCACCGTGCTCACATGGGCGGGACCGATGAAGCCGTCGATCTTGATCGTGCCGAGCTTGCGCACATCGGGGCTTTCTAAAATGTTCTGGATCGCAGCCGGCGTCAGCACGTGGTTGCAGAAGATCGAGAAGTTGGGAAGCTGCTTGGCAATCGCGGCCCGCAGCGCGAGAGCCGTCGGCGGCGTCGTGGTCTCGAAGCCGATGGCGAAGAACACGACTTCCCGGTTGGGCTCGGCTTCCGCGATCTTCAGCGCATCGAGGGTGGAATAGACCATGCGGATATCCGCACCCGCCGCCTTCGCCTTCAACAGGCTGGAGCCGTTCGACCCCGGTACGCGCATCAGATCACCATAGGTGCAGAGCGTGATTTCCGGGCGCATGGCGAGCGCGATCGCCGCATCGATGCGACCGATCGGCAGCACGCAGACGGGACAGCCCGGCCCGTGGATCATCCGCACATTGGCGGGCAGCAGGTCTTCCAGACCGTAGCGGGAGATTGCATGGGTATGCCCTCCGCAGAACTCCATGAAATGGTAGGAGCGCGCCGGATCCACGGCCGCAGCGATCTGCCGGGCGATATCCTTGGCGAGCCTACCGTCGCGGTATTCATCGATGTATTTCATGCTGCGTCTCCCAGAACCGTATCCCCCAGCGCTGCTTCGCGCAGGAGCTCCAGCGTTCTCTCCGCCTCCTCGGGATCGATCTTCGCCAGCGCGTAGCCGACGTGCAGCACCAGATAGTCGCCGGGCTTCACATCGTCGACGAGCGCGATGGACACGATCTTCGTGACGCCGTCGAGCGTCACCTTCGCCATGTCATCGGGCAGGATTTCCTTGACCTGAACGGGTATCGCTAGGCACATGTCCGGCCTCCTTCCAATTTCATCTGTTCGTTCATGATGACCTGTCGCGCATAAGCCGCCTGACCGAGCGCTATGCCGCCGTCATTGGCGGGCGCAAGGCGTGGCAGGTATGGCTCGAGGCCGTGATTTCGAAGAGCAAGCGCAAGCCCGCTTGCGAGAATGCGGTTCATCATGCACCCGCCGCCAAGCGCCACCTGCCGGATGCCCAGACGGCTCGCGCCAATGGCGGCCCATTCCGCAAGACCGGTAATGAGCGTGCCATGGAAAAGATCGGCAGCCTCGGTCTGGCCGGGGTGCTGCTCCGCCAGATGCAGCATGAGCGGGCGAAAATCGAGGATACCATCGCGGATGGCATAACCACCCACGAGCGGCCGAGGCTTACGAACCAACGCCTCGAACTCCATAGCCGCCTGCCCTTCATAGCTCTGGACGAGCCGCAAACCCGAGAGTGCCGAAGCAGCGTCGAAGAGACGGCCAAGGCTCGTCGTCTGAGGCGGCTGCATGCCGCGAGCAAACATCGAGACCAGCTGTGAAACGCCGGAATGTTCAGGCCAGAGTTCGCTCGCCAGATCATCACGCCCGGCTGCAACAAGAGCAGAGACGCCCATCCGCCATGGCTCACGCGCCGCCTTGTCTCCGCCAGGCAGAGACAAGGGCGAAAGCGACCCCGCACGATCCCATAGGGCACCATCGACCACCAGCATCTCTCCACCCCAAGCCGTTCCGTCCGTGCCGAAACCATGGCCATCCAACGCAAGGCCAAGAACCGGACCGGCAAGGCGATGTTCGGCGGCAACGGCTGCGACATGGGCCAGATGATGTTGAACCGGGATCACCGGCAGGTCGAGGCTTTCGGCCATCCGCACCGAGCGAAAATCCGGGTGCAGGTCGCAGGCCGCATAATCCGGCTTCACGTCGAGGATGGAACAGAGATGCGCAATCGCCTCGTTCTGGAAACGGATCGCCTCGGCATTGTCGAGACCGCCGACATGTTGGGAGAGAAACGCCTCGTGCCCGCGTATCACGCAGACGGTATTCTTCAGGTCCGCTCCGGTGGCGATCACCGACGGTCCGTCCTCACCGAGATAGACCGGCTCGGGCACGAACCCGCGCGCACGGCGGATAAAGGCCGGCGCACCATCGATCACCTGCATCACGGAATCATCGGCGCGCACGGCGATATCGCGGTCGTGCGTAACGATCAGGTCGGCGATAGCGGCGAGACGATGTTCGGCATCGACATTGTCAGCAACCAGCGGCTCGCCGCCGGGATTGGCGCTGGTAGCGACCAGCGCTGCGGGACGAACAGTATCCATCGAAGCCAGCGCATCGAACAGCAGATGATGAACCGGCGCGTAAGCAAGCATCATCCCAATCCGTCGCAACCCCGGCGCAAGCAGAGACGAAAGTCCTGCGGCACACGCCTCGACCAGCACCACCGGCCGGGCGGCGGAGGTCAGCAAGGCCTCCTCGGCTTCGCTCAGATCACCAAGCTTCTGTGCCGCTTCGATATCGGCAACCATCACCGCAAAGGGCTTCTCGTCGCGTGCCTTACGCTGGCGAAGCGTTGCAACCGCCGCGTTATTACGGGCGTCGCAGACAAGATGAAATCCTCCGATCCCCTTGAGCGCAACGATCTTGCCAGCCTCGATGGCGGCCGCCACGTCCGCAACCAGGTGGCTGAGCCGCGGACCGCAGGCGGGACAGGCAACCGGTTCGGCATGAAACCGCCGGTTTTCCGGGTCGGCGTAATCCGCAGCACAGGCAGGACACATGACAAAGGACGCCATCGACGTCTGGGCCCGGTCATAGGGAAGCGCCCGCGTGATGGTGAACCGCGGCCCGCAATGGGTGCAGTTGACGAAGACATAACCAAAGAAGCGGCTTGCGGGGTCCCTCAGTTCATCGAGGCATTCTGTGCATGTGGCGGCATCCGCGCCGATGCGAGTGACCGTACGGCCAGCAAGGCTTTCCAGTATCTCGAAGCTCTCGCCACCGGCGGGCACCAACTCCATCACCTCGACGGCGTCGATCCGGGCAAGCGGCGGTGGGCCGCGCCGCATCGCTTCGGCAAAACCCGCAGCCTCCACGCCTTCGATCTCTATCAGTACGCCAGCGCTGTCATTCAGCACGAAACCGGTGAGCCCCATGCTGCGCGCAAGCCTGTAGGCGAAAGGTCGGAAGCCCACGCCCTGAACCACGCCGCGCACCCTGAGCCGCAGCCGGCGAACCGGGCTTTCCAGAGATCGTGCGAGCGCCGTCGTCATGACTCAGGCCACCTTCGCCCGGGTGGAGCCGCGAGCGGCCGAGGTTTCGAGCCAGGCGTAGAAGGCTTCCATGCCCTCGCCGGTGCGAGCCGAAACGGTCAGCGTCTGCAGACGCGGATTGACGCGCAACGCATTGGCGATGCAGAGCCCGACATTGAAATCGAGATGCGGCAGCAGATCGGACTTGTTGAGGATCATCAGGTCGGCGGCAGCAAACATGTCAGGATATTTGAGCGGCTTGTCCTCGCCCTCGGTCACCGAGAGAACTACAACCTTGTGCGCCTCACCGAGATCGAAGGCCGAGGGACAGACCAGATTGCCGACATTCTCGATGAACAGCGCTGAACCGGGTTCCGGCGCAAGATCCTCGGTCGCATGACCAACCATGTGCGCATCGAGATGACAGCCCTTGCCGGTGTTGATCTGGATAGCGCGGGCGCCCGTCTCGCGGATGCGCGCCGCATCGTTCGAGGTCTGCTGATCGCCCTCGATCACGTTGATGACCAAGCGCCCCTTGAGGTCGCTGATGGTGCGCACCAGAAGGCTGGTCTTGCCCGAGCCGGGGCTGGAGACGAAGTTCAGCGCGAAAATCCCCTGTCGCTCGAAATGGCGACGGTTTTCGGCGGCATAGCCATCGTTCTTGGACAGGATATCCCGCTCCACCTGGATAATCCGTTCCTGGCTCATGCCCGGAACATGCACTCCGGCAATGCCTTGCCCGTAATGAACGCTGCCATCCTCGGCGTGATGATGATCATGCTCGCCCCCATCGTGATGATGGTGCTCATCGTGGCCGCGGTTATGGGCGTGATCGTGATGACCGTGGTGATGGTGCCCATGGTCATGGTCGTGGGCATGGTGGTGCTCATGCCCTTGAGCATCCGAACCGTGCTTGTGTCCCTCGATGGTCGAAGTTCCGCAGCCGCAAACCGTACACATCAGATAACCTCCAGATCCCTTATCTTCAATTCATCGCCCGACGTCATCTGGACGCGGTGTCTGCCGCAGTCCGGGCATGCCCCGAACCGCTCCTGTAAAGCGACCGTCTTACCGCAGTCGAGGCACCAGCCCTCACCGGGAATACGGTTGATCTCCAGCGTCGCCTCTCCGGCAATCGTGCCGTGGCGCACGGCCTCATGACAGAACAGCAGGGCGCTCGGATCGACATGGCTGAGCACGCCGACATCGAGGCGGATGGACTTCACCCGCGCCGCGCCATGCTCGCGAGCGGTCTCGCAGGCAATATCGATCACGCTTTCCATCAATGACATCTCATGCATGGCTGACCTCCCGAACGCCGACCTCGAAGGCCACGCAAGGATCGAACAGGACGGCGAGCCGCGAGACAAGCCTTATCGCCTCTTCGCCCTTGCCGATGCGCGATGAAAGCACCGTATCGACAAAGGGGCCAGCCGGGTGAAAATTCCATTCGGTCGGAGCAAGAATACGGTAGGCCGAGAGACGCCCGTCGCTGCCGATTTCCGCCTGATGATAGAGCCGCCCGCGAGCGCATTCCACCGCACCATAGCCTCCCGAACCGGGCGTCGGACCGCCGCAGGCAAGCGAGGCCCAGTCATGGCTGCCTGTTCTCACCAGCCGTTCGAGTTCCTCGAGACAGAGGCGGACGTCGCCGATGCGGGCCAGAAAACGGTCTGCAAGGTGAGAGCCGCTGGATTTTGCCGTGGCTCGGGGGCGAGCATAGGCTCCGGTTTCCGCGACGCGGTCGTAAAGATAGGGCAATCCGGCATATTGAGGCTCTTCGCACAGCCGGGCGATGACCTCGATATCATCCGTGGAATCCAACGGATCGGGACGCCGGCCCGCAAAAGTGCTGTCATCGGCGATCTTCGCAAAGATCGCCGCGCAGGCCGTTTCCGGCTGCGGATTCGATCCGGTCTCGGGAATGCCGAGAGCGCCAGCGGCAGATGTCAGCCGGGCAACGGCTGCCGCCAGGTTTTCCCGGTCGAACCTCGGTCCCTTGACCTCGGAAATGATTGCCTGCGAGGCGGCGAGCGCATCGCGCAGATGTCTGCCAGCCGCAGCGGAAACCTGCTCCGACAACGGATCGGGCCAATGCAGGATCAACGCCCGGACGGATTCGAAGACGCGCTCGGCCAGCAATCCCGCTCCGGCGCGAAGCCGTGCCTCGGGACCCATCGGCAGGTCAGCTGCATTGAGCACGGCGAGCCTTGCGGCGACCGATTGCGAGAAGCCGCAGAGAGAAAAGACCTGTCCGGCCAGCATCGGCGCCTCGTCCGGCCGGCGGCCGACGAACATGCGCGTGATCCCCTGAGGGCGCTTCGCCTTGACCGCCACGGAGCAGGCGAGAGCGCGGGACACCGTCACGTCGATCGTAATGCCACCTGCTCCGAGAAGGAACGTCATTCCGCCGGCTCCTCACGCTTGCCGAAATTTCCCCGCAACAGGTCTCGCCGGTTGACCGGCGCAGGTGGCGCCGGCGGCGGTTCGAGCGTTGCAGGATCGAAGAAGGCGCGAACGGCTTCTTCCGCCGTTTCCACCGCCGCCTCCATCGAGGCGAATTCGAAAACCGGCGAAAACAGCGAACAGGAATCGACCCTGCCGATCCCCGCGAGTTCGCCGGCGATGAAATCGACCTCTCCCGCGGGAAGGCCGATCCGCACGGTCATACCCATGCCTGCGGGTGCGGACGGCGTGCCGCCCGGCAGGTCGCTGGCGACAAGGTTCATGAACCAGGGCGTCGTGACGATGCCGAAGGCTCGGCCGCCATAGATCCTGAAACCGGTCGCCGCCACGCCGAGCGCCGGATTGCAGATCGGCACATCGGCCATGGCCGTGGCGTGGATGTGCCGGTAGCACGTCTCCAGCCTCTGGCCCAGCTCCTGTGCCGGATCGCCACCGGCAAGCCCGTCCGCAGCCGCTTCAGCCTGCATCGCCGAGCCTCATGAACTTCAGCTGCAGCGCATCGCAGTTCGGACAGCGCCAGTCCTCGGGAAGCGCCGAGAACGACGTACCCGGCGGGATCTGCCACACGGGATCACCCTCCGCGGGATCGTAGACATGCCAGCAGATGCCGCATTCCATGCGATCTCCGTCGGAGATGATCTCCCGCCTGTCGAAATTCTCGAACGCGCTCATTTGAAATAGGCCTCCTCGATATCGCGCAGGCGAGCCTCGGAATCGAGGAAATCCTCTTCCGCCGCAATCGCGACGGCGGGGATGTCACAGATCTCCAGCGTATCGAGGATAATCGTATCCATGGCGTTGTAGAACTGCACCGACCAGACATTGCGGATGCCGGTGGCGACGATGCGGCACGAACCATAACCACGCGAGGTGAGCTGCACTGGCCCGGCACCCAGCGTCTCCTGCAGAAAGTTCATGTCCTCCGGGCTCATGGGGAACAGCGAGAAGGTGATGATATGGGCAGGATCGCCATCCCGATAACGACCGGTCCGGTCGCCGATCTCGGTCAGGACAGGCATGACATTCATCGCGCCGTCAGGAGCCGCACCATGGTCGATCGATGCCGGTAGCGCCGAACAGGCTTGCCTGACGGCAGCCGGAATGCTTGCGACCTCGACATAGTCGGCAACCAGCCGCCCCTCGGCATCGGTGAAACGGATGCGCCAGACACCGGCCATCACCGCTTCCTGCATCTGCGCAGTGATACCCGACGGCAGCACGGCAACGCCCGCCACCTCGCCTTCGCCGAGCGTCTGGGTGATCAGTTCCTTGTCATCCTCCGGATAATCGGTGATGTCGAACAGCCTGCCCGGACGGTCAGCCTTCTGTACGGCAAGCGCGTCGGCGAGTTCCGGAAGGAGCTCCGCCGTCCGCCGACATCGACGGATCATTTCCTCTGCAGTGCTCGTCGCCAGGAAGTTCAGCTTTCTTGCGCGAAGCGGTGGCTCGGCGCCGATCTCCATCACCGTCATGGGAGTATCCCCGCCCTCGGGCGCGACCCAGAAACCTGCCTTCATCGTACGATCTCCTTGCCGGCATGCGTGATTTCGACCTTAGGCCCGCCAGAGGGCACAATGACGGGCGCATCGGGCGACAGCCATGCGCTGATCATTTCGACGTATTCGGACCAGTCGCGAATCTTGCCGAGCACGCCGACAGGCTGGTCGCGACGGGTCACGACAAGGCTTGGCATGACCATGACGCTGAAGCGGGCCTTGAGCTTGTCTTCCGATCCGCGCTTCACCACCGCGCCGCGAAGGCGACCGCGAAAGGCCTGCAGGATTTCCGGAAGGACGACGGCCACGTCATCGGCCTCGGGCCGCTGCGCGGGATCGCCGGTGAAGAACAGCACCGTGTTTTCCGCCTCACCTTCGGTCGGGGCAAGGAAGGCATCGATATTCGTTTCGTCGACGACGGGCAGTTGCGCTCTTTCACTGAGAGCGCGAACCAGATGGGATGGCATTATTTCCTCCACAAGATTGCCGTGCAGAACATTTTCAAGAACTGATCAGCAAGCGGCGTGCCAGACTGGGCGAAGATGGATTCCATTGTTCTGGAAGGGAAATTTTCAGGCCGACCGATTATTTTCGGCGGCCGGATGGAAAGTCAATTTCCATAGTGAGAATTATCTTTTCACTCTGTGCGCAGATGCGCCGGGAGTTCCGGCTCGCGGGACACGAGATCGGCAAACAGCATTTCGAAGTCACGGCCTTCGACCGCTTCGGCAAGACCGGTGAGCGCATTGTCGATGGCCTGCGCTTCCTCAGGATCGAGAACGCGCATCGCGGTGCCGAGATGGGTGAGCAGGTAGGTTCCGGGGTCCTGGGGGCCGACCAGCATCAGCGAGATCGGGGATATCGTTCCGTGGCGCTCGCATTGCGCGACGAATTCGCCGCCCGTGACCACTCGCATGGGAATGCCTATGCACATGGCATCCGTTCTCCATCATCCGTATTGCAGGAACGGGGGCCGAGGCGACCTTCGCCTCTCGGCCCCCGGAAGATTTCGATCGGGACCAGCCGGTTCAGCCGGCGATCAGCACCGCACCGGCAAGGGCGACCGCCGCCCCGGCGAGACGACCGACGATCAGGCCCGCCTTGCCGAAGCGCAACGATGCCAGACCGATGCCGATCAGGTGCAGGACGATGGTCGCCGCCATGAAGCCAGCGACATAGCCGCCGGCATGCGCCATTTCAGGCAGCTCGGAACCATGGGCATGGCCATGGAACAGCGCGCAGATACCAACGATAACGGCGGCAGCGGCGGTCGGGACCTTCACTTCAAAGGCAACCAGCAGACCGAGCACGGCAACCGTCAGCGCAATGCCGGTTTCCACCATCGGCAGCGGAACGCCGTATATGCCCATGAGCCCGCCAAGAGCCATGACGGAAACGAAAGCCGCCGGCACGATCCAGCGGGCGCGCCCGCCGAGTGTCGAGGCCCAGAAGCCGACGGCAACCATGGCCAGGATATGGTCAAGGCCGCTGAACGGGTGACTGACACCAGCCATGGCTCCGTCCGTATGAAGCCCGACATGCGCATTGGCGACGCCCGGCAGCGCGAGGACTGCAAGCGTCAGCGCCAGTTTGCGATAGTTCATGATAGTCTCCTCAAGGGTTGAGGGCAGCCGCTTCCGTGCGCCGCTCATAGCTTTCAAAATCGATGTCGTTTTCCAGAAGCGGCGGAACCGCCGCGCCCTGTGGTCGCCGTGTGACCGCGACGCCCCAACTGCGCAGGATACCCACCGCCGTCTCGACAGCCGCCGGAATGACGGCCTTGACCGGCGGGGTCAGCGGACCGCCCCAGTCTTCAAGATCCAGCGGCTGGCAACCGATCAGGGTCAGACGTTCCGGGTAATGGCCCATGAGGTCGGCAGCGCTCAGCACCTCCTGAAAGCCCGTCTGGTGAAGGCTCATCTTCTTGGCGCCGGTGAATTTCGGCACCTCGTCGTCTTCCACCACCTTCATCGTGCCCGGCTCAAGGCCGTAATCGATGGCGTCGAAAACGATCAGGCGATCGTGTTCGTTGACGAACTGCACGAGGTAAAGCCCCTGCGTACCGCCATCGAGGATGGTGACGTTGTCAGGTACTTCGTAGGCCTTGTGAAAGGCCTCCACCGCCCGCACCCCGAAGCCTTCGTCGGCCCAGAGTATGTTGCCGATGCCGAGCACGAGAATGCGCGGAGGGCTGATGTTTGCTTGCGCAGTCATCTCAGTCCTCCCGATCCTTGAACAGGCGCTCGCCCGATATCATCGAGGAGATGATGCTCTGACGGCTCATGATGTCCTCGCGAACGGCCACGTAGATGTGTACCATGACGAACAGCAAGATCACCCACATGCCGAAGTGATGATAGGTGTGGACGTCCTGGCTGTTGGGCCAGATCGAGAAGACCCAGCCGAACAGCGCATACTGCCAGCTGTCTCGTCCGGTGCCCTCGCTGTAGAGGGCGAACCCCGTGACGACCATGAAGATGAGCGGCAGCATGAAGGCGAGGAACATCGAGAACTGCGCCAGCGGATTGTGGCCGATGTATTTCTTCGGCTCCGACGCGAGGAAAGAGTACCACTTCACTTCGTGCAGCCACTCCCTCCAGTACTGCGCGCTCCAGAACGGCACGAAGAAGATCTGCCGGGCATGCGGATTGCCGACAAAGGCCCAGTAGACGCGCAGCAGCAGGAAGACCGTCAGGATCTGGCCGGCGGCGAAATGCGTGAACCGGATATAACCCATCAGATAGTTGGCGCTGGCCTCCCCCGGCATGCTCGGGAGAGGCGTTCCGATGAAATATCCGGTAAGCGCCAGCGTGAAGATCGCGAAGGCGTTCACCCAGTGCCAGATGCGGACCGGCGCTTCGTAGACGTAGACCGTCTCGACCTGTGCGGTGGCTTCCCCATGGGAATCAGCCGCCAGTGACTTGTTCGTGTTCATGACACCCCCTCCTCACCGGACCTGAACCTTGGACATTTCCTGACCGTCCGGGCTCATCACATGCGTCGAGCAGGCGAGGCACGGATCGAAGGAATGCAGCGTACGCAGGATCTCGAGCGGCTGCTCGGGATTGGCCATCGGCGTATCGAGCAGCGATGCCTCGAAGGCGCCGATATTGCCGTCCGGATCGCGTGGGCTGCCGTTCCAGGTGGTCGGGACCACGCACTGGTAGTTCTCGATCTTGCCGTCCTTGATCTTGATCCAGTGAGCAAGCGCGCCGCGCGGAGCCTCGGTGAAACCGACGCCCTTGACCTCCTTCGGCCATGTCTCCGGCTTCCACTTGTCTACGAAGGCCGTATTGCTGTCGCCGGCCTTGATATTGGCGATCAGCTTGTTCTGGAAGTGGCGCATCTGGTAGCCGGCCCACTGGGATTCCAGCGCGCGCGCGGCGGTGCGACCAAGTGTCGAGAACAATGCCGAGACCGGCAGGTCGAGATCCTTGAGGAGCTTTTCGACAGGGTCCTTGAACTCGGCCTTGTTCTGGGCATAGCCAATGATCCAGCGGGCCAGCGGACCGACTTCCATGGCATGGCCGCGCCAGCGCGGAGCCTTGATCCAGGAATATTTGCCGCTCTCGTCGAGTTCCTGAATGTTGGTCTTGGTGCCCTTGGCGTTGGGGCCGAGTTCGTAATGCGGCTCGGTGACACCGTCCCACGGATGCAGACCCTTGGTCTCGTCCGGATACTTGTACCAGGAGTGCGCGACGAATTCCTGGATCTGCTCGGGATCGGCGTGGTCGATCGGCAGGACCTCGGCGAGATTGCCGTTGATGATCGCGCCGCGCGGCAGCTTCAGGCTCGCCTCGGAATAGTCGTTGGCATGCTCCGGCACGTCGCCGTACGACATCACGTTCTTGCTGGAGAGACCGCCGCCATAAAGCCAGTCCTTGTAAAACGAGCCGATGGCGATGACGTCGGGCACATAAACCTTGTCGTTGAACTCGATGATCTGGTCGATGATCGAGGTGACCATGTTGAGCCGCTCGATATTGATCGCGCCGACGGCACCGGTGCCGTCGATGTTGATCGGGCACGGGACGCCGCCGACCAGCCAGTTCGGATGCGGGTTCTTGCCGCCGAAGATGGTGTGGATCTTGACGATTTCCTTCTGGAAATCGAGTGCTTCCAGATAGTGCGCCACGGCCATCAGATTGGCTTCGGGCGGCAACTTGTAGGAGGCGTTGCCCCAGTAGCCGTTCTTGAACGGGCCGAGCTGGCCGGATTCGACGAACTTCTTCAGGCGCGTCTGAATGTCCTTGAAATAACCCGGCGACGAAAGCGGCCAGTCGGATACCGATTGCGCCAGCGCCGAAGTCGCCTTCGGATCGGCGGAAATCGCGGAAACGACATCGACCCAGTCAAGCGCGTGCAGGTGGTAGAAATGCACCACGTGGTCATGCACCTGCAGCGCAAGCTGCATCAGGTTGCGGATCGAGTTGGCATTTTCCGGAATGGTGATGCCGAGCGCGTTCTCGACGGAACGCACCGAGGTCAGCGCATGCGTGCCGGTGCAAACGCCGCAGATCCGTTCGGTGAAGGCCCATGCGTCGCGCGGGTCGCGATTGCGCAGGATCACCTCGATGCCGCGCCACATAGTGCCGGTCGAGACCGCGTTGCGGATGATGTTATCCTGGTCGACATTGACCTCGACGCGCATGTGACCCTCGATACGGGTGACGGGGTCGACGACGATGCGCTTGCCGGAATTGTCCAGCGAGAAACCGTTGGGTGTCTGGAATGTCATGATGCTGTTTCCTGCCCGGATTGTTCTTATGCGTCGGCTTTTTCGCGCTTCGCGGTGACGCGCTTGACGGCGGTCAGCGCCGCATGCGCGGCAATCGCCCCACCTACGACGCCGGCCGCGGTCATGCCGATCTTGTCGGCGTTCGATTCGATGCCGAACTGCTGGATGTTGGTCAGGCGGTCATAGAAGCTGCCCTGATCCCAGAAATTGTCTTCCGAGCAGCCGATGCAGCCATGGCCCGACTGGATCGGGAACGAGACGCCGCCGTTCCAGCGAACGGTAGAGCAGGCGTTGTAGGTCGTCGGACCCTTGCAGCCCATCTTGTAGAGGCAGTAGCCCTTACGCGCGCCCTCGTCGTCCCATTCCTCGACGAACTGGCCGGCATCGAAATGCGGACGGCGGTAGCACTTGTCGTGAATGCGCTGCGAATAGAACATCTTCGGACGCCCCTGACGGTCGAGTTCCGGCAGCTTGCCGAAGGTGGTGATGTAGGTGACGACGCCGGTCATGACCTCGGCAATGGGGGGACAGCCGGGGACCTTGATGATCGGCTTGTCGCGAATGACCTTATCGATCGGGGTAGCCTGGGTCGGGTTCGGCTTCGCGGCCTGCACACAGCCCCACGAGGCGCAGGCACCCCAGGCGATGACTGCGAAGGCGTCTTCTGCCATCCACTTCAGCTTTTCGACGAAGGGCCGGCCGCCGTCGATGCAGAACATGCCGTCCTCGTTGAGCGGCGGATTGCCTTCAACGGCGAGGATGTACTTGCCCTTGTACTTTTCCTTGGTCTCTTCGAGGATCGCCTCGGCCTGATGACCGGCGGCAGCCATGATCGTGTCGTCGTAGTCGAGCGAAATCATCGACAGGATGACGTCCTTGACCAGCGGATGGGCCGAGCGGATGAAGCTCTCCGAACAGCAGGTGCATTCAAGCCCGTGCATCCAGATGACCGGAACGCGTTCCTTGGTTTCCAGCGCCTCGGCCATGGCGGTCGCAGCTCCCGGACCGAAGCCGAGGCTCGCGGCCGTCAGGCTGCAGAATTTGGTGAAGCTGCGCCGGGTGATCCCCTGGCGGCGAATGACGTCATAGAAAGTTTCAGCAGTTGCCATAAGTATCCCTCCGGCAGTTCCATTCCGTGGCCGCGCCGTTCGAACTCATCGCGGCTGCGTCAAAGCAACGCACAGCAAGAAGCGGACCACTTTGGACGCGTTCGAGATTTTTCCGGCTATGGATCTGATATAATTGCGTTATTTAACGACAAAGAGTCGCAGGAAATATGCGGTGCCGCAGACGACATGAAAAGCAGCATTACACCGCTGCAAGCCGTGTTGTCGGCTTCATGACTGTCGGGCCATCATCAGTGGGCGGTGCAGACCATGCAGGGATCGAACGAACGGATAACATGCTGCAATGCGGCCGACTTCGCGCCGAGACCGCCGGTATCGAGACCGGCAAGCGCACCTTCGAGCGGCCCGGGAACACCCGCGGCATCGCGCGGCGAGAAGTTCCAGGTGGTGGGAGCGATGATCTGGTAGCGCTCGATCCGGTCTGAGCGCACGCTCATCCAGTGGCCGAGCGCACCACGGGCAGCCTCCACCAGACCGACGCCGATTGCCTCTTCCGGCAGGGCGAAATGGCTGCAAAACTCGTCCTTCAGCCGAAGCTGACGAAGCCATCCCTGCATACTGTAGACGAGGAGCGCCGTTTCGATCAATCGGGCAACGACGCGCGTTCGAACGGAAGTGCCTCCATCACGGGCGATCAGCGCCTGAACCAGCGGATGCCCTGCCACAGCAAGCCGCGCGGCAGCGCCGGTCTCCACCGGAAAGCCGTCCAGTCTCGGAGCCTTGGCCCAGGAATAGGCCCCGTCCTTTTCTGCAACGGGAATGGTTTCGGCGTCCCATGGCCGGTCACCGGTTCGCACGAACCAGGAGTGGGCGACATCCTCGGAAATGCCGTCGATATCGAGCGGCAAGACCGTACCGTCCGCCTGCATGACGCCCGGCGGAAGCAACGAGCTTTCCGCCGTGTGATAGGCGCCGTAGGACAGGAGCTTGCCCGGCCCCTTGCCAAGCCGCGAAAGCGTCAGATCGTCGGCCAGCCTCAGGAAGAAGCGGAAGTCTCCGCCGGGTTCCTGCGCATAGGCGTCCAGTTCTTCCGACGTCTCCATGGCAAGCATCTGCTCCAGCGGCGCGCCATAGAGCGTCTGCGCAAGGAAGACCTCGAACTCTCCCAGAAGGGTCGCCAGTTGCACCCGCTCCCCGACGTCGATCGCACGCGTCGTGCCGCCGGGCTGGATGGCGAGCGAATGCGGCCACTTGCCGGCGATCACGCCCATGACCTCCAACAGCCGCTTGCGCATCGGCAGAAACTGCGCCGAACCGCCGCCGCTCACCGCCTTGAAGCGCTCCACGGCATGGCCGAACCAGCCTCTGGCGGCATATTCGTCGCGGGCGAAATCGGGCATGAAGAACAGGTAGAAATGGGTGAGATGGTCGGCGATGTTTTCCGCCGCATGCGCGAGATTGGTTGCCAGATAACCATTGGCAGCTGCCCGCCCGCCAGCGAGATTACGCAGCGCCGTGGCCGCAGCAACCGATTGCGATACCGAACAGATGCCGCAGATACGCGGTGCGATCACCAGCGCGTCCAGCCCCGGACGCCCGCTTAGCATCTGCTCGAAGCCACGATAAAGCGTCGTAGTGACCTCGGCCTTCTCGATCACGCCGTCCTTGATGTCTAGCGCAACCTCGAGATCGCCCTCGATACGATTGAAGGGACCGGCAACGACGCGGCTCATTCGCCTGATTTCCCGTTGCGCTTGGGGTCGAGGATGACGCGGTCGGAGGTGGCGTTTTCACGCACGCGATCCGGCGTTGCCGACTTCGACAGCGCAGCCAGCGCCACGAACCATGCCTTCGGCATGTCGAGCGGCAGGCCGACCGGAATACCGCCCACCTTCGGCGTTTCGAGAAAGCCTGTGGTACCCTCGAAACCGGGCGAGGTGCAGGCGATGCAGGAAAAGCCGCCATGGGTGCAGGAACCGCCGCCATTCCATCCGCGCTGGTTGCAGTCGCCGACCGCCTGCGTCGCCTTGCAGCCGAGATGCTCCATCAGACAACCGAGGTCGGACAGCTTCTCGGCGCTCGCCTTGAACTCGTAATATTCGTTGCGCTCGCAACCGTGATGGGCCAGCGTCTTGGCATAGAACTTCGGCCGGCCCAGACTGTCGAGGTCGCGTTCGTCGAAGTCGCCCATCTGCAGGCCGACGATGGTTTCCATGATCCAGCCCGGATGCGGCGCGCAGCCGGCGACATTGATCACCGGCAGGCCGGCAAGCGAACGATAGTCGCCACCGAGCGCGCCCCCGGAAAGAGAGCCCTCATATTGCAGCCCGCAGGCCTCCGTCGGGTCGGGCGCCGAAGCATGAATGCCGCCATAGGACGCACACGTGCCGACCGCCAGACAGTACTGCGCGTGCGGCGCAAGCCGGGTCACCCATTCCAGCATGGTGCGTCCCGTTCCCGCCAGACGGTTAAACAACCCGCTGCCATTGGGTCCACGCAGGATCGATCCTTCGATGCACAGGAAATCGAGCGGTGTCCGGCCCTCAGCCACGCCCTCGAGGATCTCGATGGCCTCGACACCGCTCTCTTCGCTCAAGGAAGGATGCCACAGCAGCTCGATGCCGAACGACTTGAGCTCGCGAGCCCAGCCCTGCGCGCCATTGTCCAATACCGACATGGTGCATCCGCCGCAACTGCCCGCTTGCAGCCACAGAAGCGTCATCGGTCGCTTGTCTTTTGTCATTCCGGCAAACATGATGGCGGAATGTCGCATCCCGGCACGAAGCGGTCAACCGGCGTTCGAGACGCCGGCTCGCGCATTCCGGGGCTGCCGGATTTCGATCCGGCAATCCATTAGCTCTCCCACGAAAACCAAGCTCGACCGGAAAGCAGACGCCTTGCTTAGCGAGTGACGTCGATGACGACGCGGCCGCGAATCTGCCCGGCGATGATGGCGTCGGCGAGTTCAGGAAGCTTCGACATCGGCTCGACCGTGGTAAGAGCCGAGAGATGATTGATGTCGAGCGATTCCGAAAGGGTCTGCCAGGCCCGCACGCGCTTCGCCATCGGAGCCATGACGGAATCGACGCCAAGCAGGGCAACACCGCGCAGGATATGCGGCAAAACCGTCGCCGGCAGATCCGCACCGCCGGCAAGACCGCAAGCCGCGACACCGCCTCCATAGACCGTCTGTGCCAGAACATTGGCAAGCGTGGTCGAACCGACGCTGTCCACCGCACCGCTCCAGCGCTCCTTCTGCAACGGCCCGCCCTTCTCGGAAAGGCTCGCGCGATCGATGAAAGCGGAAGCGCCGAGCGAGGCGAGATAGTCATGGGTCTCGGGACGTCCGGTGGACGCGGTCACCTTGTAGCCCCGCGCCGCCAGAAGACTGATCGCGACCGAACCGACGCCACCGGCAGCACCGGTCACCAGCACTTCGCCCTCACCCGGCTTGATGCTGCCCCAGTCCTCGAGCGCGTTGACACAGAGCGCCGCCGTATAACCGGCGGTTCCGATAGCCATCGCCTGTTCGAACGAAAACGTCTCCGGCAGAGGGATCAACCATTCCGGCTTCAGCCGCTGGAAGCGCGAATAGCCGCCCCACTCCGTTTCGGAAAGACCGAAGCCGTTGACGACGACCTTGTCACCGGCCTTCCACAGCGGCGAACGGGATTCGACGACCGTACCCGCGAGATCGATGCCAGCCACCAGCGGCATGCGACGCGCAATGCGCCCCTTGCCGGAGACAGCAAGGCCGTCCTTGTAGTTGAGCGTCGAAAACGCGATCTCGACCAGCACATCATTGTCAGGCAGGTCGGACAGGGAAAGTTGACGGAATTCCGGCTTTGGCTTTCCATCCACGGCATCGATGACGATCGCGGTAAAGGTTTCGGTCATGATAGGGTAATGCTCCTGGCCTTGGATGATGATGGTGTTTGAATTCACGCCGGCGCGTTGCCGGCGGAAGCCGCACGGCTTTCGCGTGCCGAAACAGCTGTCGCGTAGGACTGGCTGACATAATCGAGAAGAGCGCCGAGTGCAGCAATCGCGCGGTCGGCATCCCTGAGACGGACGGCGTCGAGAATTTCCCGGTGGAAGTCCGCTACCTGACGGCGTTCCCGAACCCGGAAGACGATCATGTTGGTTACCGGGATGAAGGATTCGATGACGGTGTACATCATCAGCTTCAGCGGCCCGTTACCGGTCGAATCCACAAGCGCGCGATGGAAACGCACGTCGGACGCACAGAAATCCTCGTCGCTGATCGTTTCGTCTTCCTGAACCCGGATCTCGTCTTCCATCAGTGCAAGATGCTCATCGCTGCGGTTTTCGACGGCCAACCGGCAACAGATCGTTTCGGTTTCCCGCCGCGCCACGACGATCTCGTCGATATCGAAGGCGCCGACGCCCACCAGCAGCGTCGCCGCACCGGTGATCGCCTTGGAAAGGCCTTCCGGGTCCGGCCGCTTGACGAAATTGCCGCCAGTCGGGCCGCGCTTGGAATGAATGAGGTTTTGCGCAGCAAGTCGCTTCAGCGCCTCGCGCACTGTCGGGCGAGAAATGCCGAAGCTGCGCGCAAGCTCTTCCTCGCTCGGCAGCCGCTCGTCGATCTTCAGCCGTCCATCCATGATTGCCGACCGGATATTGTCGGACACCTGCTTGGCGATGCCCGTTCGCACGACCTCGTCATATTTCAGGATCATTACCCGTCTCCCCTTGATTTTTACGAGCATGCCATGATTGCCGAGGGAACGCCATAGCCTTTTAAATATAGGTTTGACAAATATCGGAACCTGTATAACGATGCCCCTAACCATTCAGGGGAACAACAAAAAATGAATAGCGGGACGGGCTCAAACCCGGCCGTTGGCGACGTGCGCCCGGCGACCAGCGATGCCAAGGAGGCGAAGCTCTCGGCGTTGATCGGAGCGCTTTCGGCGCGCCTCGACCAAGGCGCGTTGCTGATGGGCGACGATGTCGGCGACGGCTATCGCGGCGACGCCACGGATGACCGCGGCCCTCGCCCGGCGCTCGTATTGAGACCGCGTGATACCGCGGACGTTTCCCTCATTCTCTCCACCTGCAATGATCTCGGCCAGCCCCTGGTGATCCAGGGCGGCAGAACTGGCCTTTCCGGCGGCGCGCGCCCACGCGAGGGCGAGGTGTCGCTTTCGCTGGAGCGCATGACGCGTCTCGAGAATGTCGACCTGCGGGCCGGAACGCTCGTCGTGGAAGCCGGCGTCACCATGCAATCAGTTCAGGAGGCGGCAGAAGAGGCCGGCTTCCTGTTCGGCGTCGATATCGGCGCCCGTGGCTCCTGCACGGTGGGCGGTAACATCGCCACCAATGCCGGCGGCATTCGCGTCCTGCGCTATGGCATGTACCGCGCTCAGGTCCTCGGTCTTGAAACGGTCCTGCCGGATGGCTCGGTGCTCTCTTCGCTCAAGGGACTGCCCAAGGACAATTCCGGTTACGACCTCAACCAGTGCTTCATCGGCTCCGAGGGCACGCTCGGCGTCGTCACGAAAGCCTGCCTGCGCCTGCATCCGCTGCCGCCGCTGCAGGTCAACGCGCTCTGCTCACTGCCGTCGCTTGCCGCCGCCCAGGCACTGCTTGCCCGTCTTCGCCAGGAGCTCGGCCCGCTGCTTTCCGCCTTCGAGGTGATTTTTCCGGAGGTCTATGCGGGCGTGGCTACGGGCGGTTTCGCCACGCCGCCGCTTCCCGTCGGCGCCGGCCTCTATGCCCTCGTCGAGATACAAGGACAGGACGAGAGCGAGAACCACGAACGCTTCGCCGCAACGTTGATGAGCGCGGTCGAGGCCGGTCTTGTGGATGACGTGGTCGTATCGCAATCGCCTAGGGATTATCGTGGTCTCTGGGCGCTTCGCGAAGCCTGCAGCGCCTTCATCTTCAGCATGGACCGCATGGTCGGCTTCGATGTCAGCATTCCACTCGCCCGCATGCAGGATTTCCTGACCGATGCGGCGGTCCGGTTGCTCGCGATAGACAGCTCCGCCCGCCCCTATGTCTTCGGCCATCTTGGTGACGGAAACCTGCACTACATGGTCAGGACGGATCGCTACGAGGACATCGCTGATGCCGTCTTCGATGTCGTTGCCGAAACGGGTGGAGCCATTTCCGCCGAACACGGCATCGGGCTCGACAAGAAGAAATGGCTGCCGCTGGTGCGCAGCGCTTCCGAGATTGCCGCCATGCGCCGCATGAAACGCGCATTCGACCCCAATTTCATCCTCAATCCGGGTCGCGTCTTCGACATGGAGACCGAAGCCGCTGGAAAGGCCCCAAGATGAACCTTCCCGTCGCTCCGTCGCGCATTGCCGCCAGCCACCAGATCAACGAGAGCATCGACCTCGACGACCGCTACCGATTGGAGGAAGGCCGCATCCTCGTTTCCGGTACCCAGGCCCTCGTCCGCCTGCCGATGATCCAGCGCGAACGCGACCTCGCCGCCGGCCTCAATACGGCGGGATACGTCTCCGGCTACCGCGGTTCTCCCCTTGCCGGCTTCGACCGGGAAATGGTCAAAGCGCGCAAATATCTTGAGAAGGCGCATATCAAATTCCAGCCGGGCCTGAACGAGGACATGGCGGCAACCGCCGTCTGGGGCACGCAGCAGACCGGCATGTTCAAGGGCAACCGCTATGACGGCGTCTTTTCCATGTGGTACGGCAAAGGCCCCGGCGTCGACCGCAGCATGGACGTGATCCGCCACGCCAATGCGGCCGGCACCAGCCAGCATGGCGGCGTGCTGCTTCTCGTCGGCGACGATCATGGCGCCGCCTCCTCCACCCTGCCCCACCAGAGCGAACACAACCTGATCTCCGCCATGGTGCCGCTGCTTTCGCCGGCAGGCATTGCGGAATACATCGACTACGGCCTCTACGGCTGGGCCATGAGCCGCTATTCCGGGGCATGGATCGGCTACAAGTGCCAGACGGAAATCGTCGAATGCACGGCAACGGTGGAGATCGGCCCCGGCCGTCCCTCGATCATCCTTCCCACGGACGGACCCGCGCCGGGCGAACTGTCGCTGCGCTGGCCCGACGGCCCGCATGCCATGGAACTGCGGCTCGAGCGCAAGATCGAGGCCGTGAAGGCCTTTGCGCGCGCCAATCATCTCGACCGGCGTTCCGGAACTTCGTCGCGCGGCCGGCTCGGCATCATCTCGACCGGCAAGTCCTGGCTCGATCTCCTCGGCGCGGTCGCGGCACTGGGCCTGCGCGAAAGCGATCTGGAACGGCTCGGCATTGGCCTCTACAAGGTCGGCCTGACATGGCCGCTGGAGCCGGAAGGCATCTCCCGCTTCGCGCTGGATTTCGACGAGATTTTCGTCGTCGAAGAAAAGCGACCGGTGATCGAGGAACAGTTGAAGGCCCTGCTTTTCAACCTGCCCGCCGACCGGCGTCCGCGCGTTTTCGGCAAGACCGGCGATGCAGGCGAACGGTTGCTGCCGTCGATCGGCGAAATCTCCATGGTCGCCGTCGCCCGCGCCTTGGTTCAGCGCCTCGGTGGCAAGGAAGGCCCGCTCGGTCCGGCAGCACTGCGACTAGAAGAGATCACCGGCGCCGTGGCCGATGACACCCCGGCTCTCAAGCGGGAGCCCTATTTCTGTTCGGGTTGCCCGCACTCCATCTCGACGCGCATTCCCGATGGCAGCCGCGCCACGACCGGCATCGGCTGTCACATGATGATCATCGGCGTCGAGGACCGCAATACATCCACTTTCACCCAGATGGGCGGCGAAGGCGGTGCGTGGATCGGCCTTTCGCCCTTCACCGACGAGAAGCACATCTTCGTCAACATGGGCGACGGCACCTATTTCCATTCCGGCCTTCTCGCCATCCGGGCGGCCATCGCCGCCAAGGTCAACGCCACCTACAAGATCCTGTTCAACGACGCGGTCGCCATGACCGGCGGCCAGCGTCATGACGGCGAACTCAGCGTTCCCGCCGTCGTCGACCAGATGCTCGCCGAGGGTGCACGCCGCGTCGTGGTCGTCGCCGAAAACCCCGATGCCTGGATCGGCCGCCTGCCGCGTGAAGTCTCCATTCATCCGCGCGATGAACTGGATGCCGTGCAACGTGATCTGCGCGAAACCGAGGGCGTGACGGCGTTGATCTACGATCAGGTCTGCGCGGCCGAAAAGCGCCGCCGCCGCAAGCGCGGTGCCTTCCCGGTGTCCGACAAGCGCGCCTTCATCAACGAACTCGTCTGCGAAGGCTGTGGCGACTGTTCCGCCGTCTCCAACTGCATTTCCATCGAACCGAAGGAGACGGAACTGGGACGCAAGCGGCGGATCAACCAGTCGAGCTGCAACACCGACCTCTCCTGCATCAAGGGCTTCTGTCCGAGCTTCGTCACGGTCGAGGGCGGCAAGATCCGCAAGCCCGCGGGCCGCGCGGCGAGCATCGACGCCTCCAATCTGCCGCTGCCGGTGATCGAGGCCGATCTCAGCCAGCCGTACAACATGCTGCTCGCCGGCATCGGCGGCACCGGCGTCATCACCGTCAGCGCCATCCTGTCGATGGCCGCCCATATCGACGGCCGCGCCGTGCTGACGCTCGATCAGACCGGACTTGCCCAGAAGAACGGTGCCGTCGTCTCTCACCTTCGCATCGCCGCCAATCCCGAAGCGCTGAACACCGTACGCATCGGCCCCGGCGAAAGCGATGTCGTGCTGGGCTTCGACGTCGTGGTATCAGCCGGTCGCACCGCGCTTCCGACCTTCGTCAAGGGCCGCACCCGCGCCGTCATCGACGATCATTTCGCCCCGACCGCAGCCTTCGTGCAGAACACCGCAATCGACCTTCGTCAGGAAGTCACGCTGCGCGCGCTGAAGAAGGCGGCCGGCGAGGACGCCCTCGCACTGGTGCCGGCAACGACGGCAGGAACCGCACTGCTCGGCGATGCCATCGCCGCCAACATGCTGTTGCTCGGCAATGCCTGGCAGCGCGGGTTGATTCCGATCAGCCTCGACGCCATCCAGCGCGCCATCGAACTCAACGGCACCGGCGTCGTGATGAACCGTGCCGCCTTCGACTGGGGCCGCCGTCTCGCTGTAGAACCCGATGCGGTTGCCAAGGCCGCAGGCCTCTCGCAGGAAGCGCCCGAGGCGGAAACCCTCGACATGCTGATCGACAAGCGCGTCGCCTTCCTGACCGACTATCAGGACGCGGCTTATGCCCGGCGCTACCGCTCGCTGGTGGAACGGGCGCGCACCGCGGAAGCGGCCCTCGGCGGCAAGGGCGAATTCGCCGAGGCCGTCGCCCGCAACGCCTTCAAGCTCATGGCCTACAAGGACGAATACGAAGTGGCCCGGCTTCACCGCGATCCGTCCTTCGCCAAGGCGATTTCCGAACAGTTCGAGGGCGATTTCCGCATTCGCCATCATCTGGCGCCACCGCTTCTGTCGCGCCACCTGGATGCGCGCACCGGCCGGCCGGCGAAGATCGCGCTCGGCGCATGGATCGGCCCGGTCTTCGGCATCCTCGCAAAGCTGAAGGGCCTGCGTGGCACCCGTTTCGACCCCTTCGGACGGACGGAGGAGCGTCGGATGGAACGCCGCATGATCGAGGACTATGCGGCGCTGGTCGAGGAACTCTCCGCAGGCCTTTCCCGGGCGGGCCTGAACGCCGCCGTAGAGATTGCCGGTCTGCCGGACATGGTGCGCGGCTTCGGACCGGTCAAGCTTGAGAGCGCCGGTCGATACGAAACGCGCAAGAGCGAACTGGTCGGACGCTGGCGCAGCGAAGCGCCGCTTTCCCGGACGGCATGAAGAGGAGGCGTCGAGGATGAAACTGGTACCGAAGGACGAGCCCATGGCTGAGAAAATCATCATCGACACCGATCCGGGTCAGGACGACGCCTTTGCCATTCTGCTGGCGCTTGCCAGCCCCGAAGTCGAACTGTTGGGCATCACCACGGTCGCCGGCAATGTTCCGCTGAGCCTCACCCACCGCAATGCGCGGCAGGTGCTGGAACTCGCGGGCCGGCCCGAAGTCCCCGTCTTCGCAGGCTGCGCGAAACCAATGGCCGTGCCGCTGGTCACCGCCGAACATGTTCATGGCGCAACTGGGCTCGACGGAGCCGAACTGCCGGAACCTGTCATGCCGCTGCAGGATCGCCATGCCGTCGACTTCATCATCGATACGCTGATGAGTGAACCTGAGGGATCCGTGACGCTCTGCCCGCTTGGTCCCCTCACCAATATCGGGACAGCGCTGACCAAGGCCCCGGAAATCGCCTCGCGCATCCGTCGCATCGTCCTGATGGGGGGAGGCCTGTTCGAAGGCGGCAACATCACACCTGCCGCCGAGTTCAACATCTTCGTCGATCCGCAGGCCGCCGCCATCGTCTTCGCCTCCGGCGTCCCGATCGTCATGATGCCGCTCGACGTGACCCACAAGGTGCGCACGACGCGCGAACGGGTCGAGCGCATCCGTGCCCTGGAAGGTGAGTTCGGCGCGGTGACGGCCGGCTGGCTCGACTATTTCGAGCGCTTCGACGAGGAGAAATACGGAACCGACGGCGGCCCGCTGCACGATCCGAACGTGATCGCCTACTTGATCCGGCCGGACATCTACGACGGTCGCCATTGCAACGTCGAGATCGAGACCGAATCCGAACTGACCAAGGGCATGACGGTGGTCGACTGGTGGAAGGTCAGCGGCCGCCCGGCCAATGCGTTTTTCGTCCGTGACGTGGACGACGCGGCATTCTTTTCGCTTCTGACGGAGCGTCTGGCGGTTCTGGCGTCTGCGACATCCGTTGCGCCGCGCCAGCGGGTCGGCGCATGAGCCGAGGCAAAGAGGGAGCGGTGCCGAAAGTTGCCGGACACCGCCCCAAAAACCGGCCTTCGGGGGATGAGAAGGCCGGGGGAACTTTAGTCGTCCAGCCCCTTGAACGGGGCGTCACGCACCTCGAGATATTCCTTCAGGGACATCTTGCCGAGATTGGCCATCCACTCCTGACCCTTGCGGCTGACGTGGAGTGCTGCGATCGCATGCACGTTGTAGTCCATCGAGGTCATCAGGCCGGCAGCGATCTGCTGGTTGTTGATAGATGCCTTGGCATACTTGATCGCCGGAACCGGCATGCGCGCCAGCTTGCGGGCGAGGTTCTCGGTCTTTTCCTTGAGCTCGGCGGCCGGCACGATCTTGTTGATCAAATGCATCCGCAGCGCTTCCTCGGCATCGACGACATCGCCGGTATACATCAGATAGCGAACGTCGCGGGTGGCCATGAGCCAGGGCATGAACAGCGAGGGCGGACCGGAATTGTGACGCACTTCCGGCTCGCCGAACTTGGCGGTGTCGGCGGCGATCGCGAGGTCGCAGGCCATCATCAGTTCGAGAGCGCCGGCAAGCGCATAGCCGTTGACGGAAGCGATGACCGGGATCGGCGCCTTCCAGATGTTGAGGAGCGCCTGGGTGTTCTCACCCATGTCGGCATGCCAGTCCTCGATATCGACGTCATAATCGGCACCCTGCAGATCGTAGCCGGCGGAGAACGCCCGGCCGGCACCCGTGATCACCAGCGCATTGATATCCGGATCCGCGACGGCCGCAGCCACGGCGGCGTCGATTTCACGGATCGCCGTCTTGTTCATCGCATTCAGCTTGTCAGGACGGTTGAGGGTGATGGTCGCGAACTTGTCGGTCGCGTCCTTCTCGAAAAGGATGGTCTCGAAAACAGGCATGTCGCTCATGGGGGCGTTCCTTTCGTGAAATCTCTAGCGGCCGACAGTGAGTGCGCTGATGGCGACGGCAATCCTTGCCGCGAGCGCGGCGTTGTTCATCACCAGCGCGATATTCGCCTTGAGGCTGCTGCCCTCGGACAGTTCGTTGATCCGGGCAAGCAGGAAAGGCGTCACGTCCTTGCGGGTCACGCCGCGCTCTTCAGCCTCGGCGAGAGCATCGGCAATCGTCGCATTGATGAAGGCCGGATCGAGTGCCGCATCTTCCGGAATGGGATTGGCGATCAGCAGGCCCGTTCCCGAACCGAGCGTATGGTGGCTGACGATGGCCTTGGCGAGATCCTCGGCGCTGTCGAGACGATGATCGGCCTTCTCGCCGCTGTCTCGGGTGAAGAAGGCGGGGAAGGCATCCGTGCCGTAGGCGATGACCGGAACGCGCTGCGTCTCGAGAAATTCCAGCGTCTTCGGAATATCGAGGATCGACTTGACGCCGGCGCAGACGACGGCCGTGCCCGTCCGGCCGAGTTCGGTGAGATCGGCCGAGATGTCGAAGCTCTCCTCCGCGCCGCGATGCACGCCGCCGACGCCACCCGTCGCGAAGACCGGAATGCCGGCAAGCTCGGCAATGCGCATGGTCGCCGAAACCGTCGTGCCGGCCGTACCACCACGCGTCATCACTGCGGCGAGATCGCGACCCGAAGCCTTGACCGCGCTCTTGTCGGCGGCAAGCGCGGCAAGCGTTTCGCGATCGAGGCCGGCATGCAGCTTGCCGCCAATCACGGCGATGGTCGCGGGCACCGCGCCGTTCGCCCGGATGGTGTCTTCCACCGCAATCGCGGTTTCCAGATTGGCCGGATATGGCATGCCATGGGTGATGATGGTCGATTCGAGCGCCACGACGGGACGGCCGTCAGCAAGCGCTGCGGCAACTTCGGCACTCATTTCGGGTTTCAGGAGAGGCATGATTTCAGTTGTTCCTTTCAGTATGCAGGCGAGTCAGTCTTCGAGGCGATGAAGGTTCGCCTCGATGAAATGCGCCGAAAGTGCGGGGTGAACGCTGGTGGTGCATTCGGTAGTAAGCGTGCCCATGAGGCTGCCGATGCGGGCCGCGCGGACGATATCGTCACCGGAAATGATCCGGTTGAGTGTCGCGGCGATCATCGCGTCGCCGGCACCGGTCATGTCGACCGGCCGAGCCGGAACCGCTGCGAAGCTCGCAATCCCGTCCTGCGCGGCAACGGCAACGCCGGTGGAACCGAGGGTGACCACGGCTTCGGTAGCGCCCGCGGCCTGGAGTGCGCGCGCCGCATCGCGCGCCTCATCCAGCGAAGCGCCGGATGCCGGCATCTGCCAGCCGAGGAAGGCGCAAGCCTCCGCAATGTTCATGAAGACGATATCGACGCCGGAAAGATCCTTCGGCAGTCGGGCGACCTTCGGCGTCGAAACGGCGTCGATCGCAAGCCTCGCGCGCGAACCGCGCTTACGCACGATCAGCGCCTCGAGAGTTTCGGCCGGAAGGTTGCAGTCGGCAAAAATCCAGGTGGCCGAACCGATATGCGACCAGACGCGGTCGAGCACGGCCGGCTGGAACTCCTCGAAGATCGCCATGTCGGCAAGACCAAAGCGCAGGGCGCCGGTCGATTCCAGCAGCGCGACGTATTCGGCGGTGCGACCCTTGTCGCTGATCTGCACCTGGCTGACATCGACGCCCCGCTCGCGCAGATGGCCGAGGATCTCCCGGCCCGGCTCGTCATTGCCGATGATCGAGATGAAACTCGTTTCCGTGCCGAGCAGGGCAAGGTTTTCCGTCACGTTGCGTGCTACGCCGCCACTGGTCCGCGATCCCTGAACGGGATTGGAAGTATCTTCCACCAGCGGATCGAGTGCGCGATACTTGCGGTCGAAGACGGCACCGCCAAGGCAGGCAACACGCCGGGCCGCCGGCAGCACATAGCCGCGACCGAGAATGTAGCCCTTCTGAATGAGCTGGACGATATGCGCGGCAACGGTGGAGCGCGCCAGCCCCATCATGGTGGCGATCTCCTGCTGCCCGGCAAAGGGATTGGCCTTCACCAGCTCCAGAACCGCGCGTTCCTGCTCTCCGAGTTCTTCCATCCTTGCCCGACCGCGTTTTTCGAAAAATTGCTGCTATCGGGATATGGACAACAACAGATGTTTTTGTCAACATCTGTTTATAAAAGGAGCGACGATCAAGATCGCTCCATGCCAGAGGGAAATCGTCGTCATGCAGCGTGAGACAACGCCACAGGTCTCTGAACAGACCATTCCGGTCATCGATGTCGCTCCGTTCATCACGGGAGGAGAAGGTGCTTCGGACGTAGTTCGCCAGCTTGAAACGGCGGCTCGCGACACCGGCTTCTTCCTCGTCACCGGTCATGGCGTCTCATCGGAAATCACAAAGCGGCTTTACGATCTCGCCCGTTCGTTCTTCGATTTTCCGCAGGAATGGAAAGTCACGCAGGGCCGGACCACGGATCTCGACGGCGGCGTCGCATTCTCGCCCATCGCGGACGAGGCCCTTGCCGCAACGCTCGGCATCAAGACCCCCGGCGACTACAAGGAAAGCCTGAACTACGGCCCCCGTCTCAAGGGTGGCGCTTGGCCCGACCAGCCGGCCGGTCTTCGGCAGGCCTTCATCGACTATTTCGGCGAAATGGAGCGACTGGCATTTCATCTCCGCCAGGCATTCTGCGCGGCAATCGGCCTGCCGGCCGAATACTTCGAACCCTCCTTTGTCGATCACCTCTCGGCGCTTCGGGTCATCAACTATCCGGAGCAGGAGGAAACGCCCCTGCCCGGCCAGATGCGCGCCGGCATGCATACGGATTACGGCTTCATGACTATCCTGCGCTCGGAAGCGTCCCCCGGCGGGCTGCAAGTCCAGCGCCGCGACGGCGAGTGGCTGGATGCGCCCAATATCGAAGGCGCCTATGTGGTCAACATCGGCGACGCCTTCATGCGCTGGACGAATGACGAATGGGTCTCGACACCGCATCGGGTGGCAAACCCGCCGGGCGATCGCAAGGGCAGCGCGCGGCGGCAATCCATTCCCTTCTTCCTGAACCCGAACGCCGGAACCGTGATCGAATGCCTCGCGCCCTTCACCCGGCACGGCAAGGCCGCGAAATACGACCCGATAACCTACGGCGAATACATCGCGCTGAAGACCAGCCAGGCTTTTTCCAAGTCCTGACGGCAAAGGACGAAGCGAAATCCGCAATACGCATGCACTGAACGACCTGAACAACAAGGGGAACTGAAATGACGAATTTGACGAGACGCCAGACGCTTTCGGCGATGGCGGGACTTTCCGCCGCCGCCATGTTCGGCCTGCCGGCACGCGCTCAGGAAAAAACCCTGGTGGTGCCGACGCTGGGCGGCGCCTGGGAACAGTTCTGGCGCAGCACGCTCGCGCCGGCCTTCACCGCCAAGAGCGGAGCCGCGGTGACGCTCGACGCCGGCAACGGCCGCGTCTGGAGCGCGAACCTGCGCGCCGCCGGCGTCGACAAGCCGCCCTATTCGTTCCTGATGACCAATGAGGCCTTCGCCAACAGCCTGCGCAAGGAAGGCTTCTTCGAAAAGCTCGACCTCACCAAGCTGCCAAACTACGCCGACCTCTACCCGCTCGCCAAGAAGACCGACGACTGGGGTGCCGTCGCCATGGTGTCGCCGATCGGTCTTGCCTACCGCACCGACCTCGTGTCGACGCCGCCGAAGGGCTGGAAGGACCTGTGGGAGAACCCGGAATTCAAGGGTCGCATCGGCCTCTACAATTTCGCCAACACCGCCGGCAAGATGGAGCTGATGCTGTTCTCCAAGATCTTCGGCAAGGACCAGTATGATGTCGACGCCGGCTTCAAGGCGCTCGAAAACCTCGGCCCCGTGATCCAGGCGGACTTCAACCTCTCCACCGGCATCGCCGCCGGTGAATTTGTCGTCGCCCCCTTCGACTTCGGCGAGGTTGCTCGCCTCCGCAAGCAGGGCCTGCCGATCGATATCGTCGTGCCGGAGGAAGGCATGCTGATGTTCGACCAGACGCTCAATATCCTCGTCAACGCGCCGGAGAAGGAACTCGCCTACGAATACGCGAACTTCATGCTGTCGCCGGAAGCCCAGACGCTGCTGATGAAGGAATTCTTCGTCTCGCCGACCAATGCCAAGGTCGTGGTTCCCGATGACCTGAAGGCCGACGTTCCGATCTCGGGCGCCCAGATGGACAATATCCTGACCTGGGACTGGGAGTTCATGAACAGCAAACAGGCCGAATTCGCCGAGACCTGGGCAAAGACCGTCAAGTAAGCTTGCCGGAAGGGCGGGCATACGCAAGCGTACCCCCGTCCCTATGCATGCCAGGCCGGCAATCCCTCCGCCGGCCTGGATTTTCGACATCGAGGCATGCCTGCGCTTTTCTTTCGCGGGCCATAGGGAAAGTTGAACACCATGACAGAGGTTAGCATCGAGCGGCTGACCAAGGACTACGGCAGCTCACGCGCCGTGGACGGGATCTCCATCCGCATCGGCGAGGGCGAGTTCGTGTCGCTGCTGGGACCATCCGGTTGCGGCAAGACCACGACGCTGAAGATGATCGCCGGTTTCGAGGACGTTTCGAGCGGCGCGATCCGCTTCGACGGCAAGGATGTCGTGCACGTTCCCGCCGAAAAGCGCGATATCGGCATGGTGTTCCAGAACTATGCACTGTTTCCGCACATGACGGTTGCCGGCAATCTCGCCTTCGGGCTGGAGATGCGCAAGGTGCCAAAGGCCGAGATGCGCGACCGCATCGCCAAGGTGCTCGACATGGTGCAGCTGTCGAGCCATGCCGACCGCTATCCCCGCCAGCTTTCCGGCGGCCAGCAGCAGCGCGTTGCGCTCGCCCGGGCTCTCGTCATTGAGCCGAAGATCCTGCTGCTCGACGAGCCACTCGCCAACCTCGACGCCAAGCTGCGCGAGGAAATGCGCGTCTTCATCCGTGACATCCAGCGCCGCGTAGGCATCACCACCGTCTACGTCACTCACGACCAGGCCGAGGCGATGACCATGTCCGACCGCGTCGTCGTCATGTTCGGCGGCCGGATCGCCCAGTGCGGCAGTCCTTCGGACATTTACGAGCGCCCCGCCAGCACCGAGGTGGCGAAGTTCGTCGGTCAGGTCAATCTCCTGCCCGCCTCGGTCGAGACTGTTTCTGGCAATGGCCGCTACGGCGTGACGAGCGCGCTCGGCCCGGCAGAAGTCGCCTGCGACCGCGCACTGAAGCAGGGAGAGACGATAACCCTTGCGGTCCGCCCCGAAGGCATCGAGATAGCTACTTCCGGCGAGGGGACTGCGGCGACCGTTCTGTCCAGCTACTATTCCGGCAGCCTCATGGACTATCGCCTGAAGCTCGACGCCGGCACCGAAATCGACGTCCAGACCTTCCCGCGCCACCGTTTCGCCGATGGCGAGCAGGTGAAGCTGATCGTCCCCTCCGACCGCTACTGGGTATTGGAGGCCGTCGCATGACGGAAGCTGGTTTCAGACGTCACGCCCCGCTTCTGCTGATCGCGCCCGCCGCAATCCTGCTCTTCGTCTTCATCCTGCTGCCCTATCTCACCATCGTCGTGATGAGCTTTCGCACGCCGGGACAGGGCGCGCCCTATGGCGAAGGCTATACGCTGGCGAACTACATTCGCTTCTTGTCCGACAGCTTCTACATCGGCCAGACGCTGAACACGCTGATGATCGGCTTCATCTGCACCATCGTCTGTCTCGTGCTGGGTTTCCCGGTTGCCTGGCAGCTTGCCCGCGGCAATTCGCGCTTTCGCGGCCTTGCCTATGGCATCGTGCTGTCTCCGCTTCTCGTCGGCATCGTCATCCGCAGCTACGGCTGGACGATCCTGCTCGGCAATAACGGCGTCATCAACCGCACGCTGATGAACCTCGGCATCGTCGATCGTCCGGTCGGCCTGATGTACAACACGCTCGGCATCGTCGTCGCGCTCTCCCACGTCTTCCTGCCCTTCATGATCCTGCCGATCATGAACGCCATTCAGGGCATCGATCCCTCGCTGGAATCCGCCGCCCGCTCACTCGGCGCATCGAAGGCGACCATTTTCCGGCGCATCATCCTGCCGCTCGCCATGCCCGGCATCCAGGCCGGCTGCATCCTGACCTTCGTTCTCTCGCTGTCGGCCTATGTGACGCCATCCCTGATCGGCGGCTCCAAGGTGAAGACCATGGCGGTCTCGGTCGTTGATGCGCTCGTGGACACCTTCCAGTGGCCTTTCGGCTCCGCACTGGCCCTCGGCCTCGCCGTCACCGGCGGCCTGATCGTCGTTGCCTTCTCGATGGCGACCCGCATGAAATGGAAGGCGAACTGACATGTCCAAGCGCTTCTTCACCGTCTACTGCCTGTTCATCTACGTCTTTCTGCTGGCGCCGATCCTCGTGGTCGTCGGCGCCTCGTTCAATGCCGGCGCGTTCCTCACCTTCCCGCCGCAGGGCCTGTCGCTGAAATGGTACAACGTCTTCTTCCACAACGAGGTCTTCCTCCGGGCGATCAAGACGTCGCTGTGGGTGGCCGCCGTATCGACCGTCATCTCCGGCGTCATCGGCACCATGGCGGCGATCTATTTCGTACAGTTCGCCGGCCGGCTGAAGGAAGCCGTGCGCATCACCATGATGGCGCCGCTGCTTCTTCCCGAAGTGCTGACCGCCATCGCGCTCTTGTTCTTCGTCTATACGATCGGCATCGGAACCCAGACGATGTTCGCGATGATCGTCGGGCATGTGCTGATTACCCTGCCTTTCGTATTCATCAACGTTTCCACGTCGCTTGAAAGCTACGATACAGCATGGAGCATGGCGGCCCGCAGCCTGGGTGCCGGAGCATTCACCCGCTTCCGTCGCATCATGCTGCCGCTCATCAAGCCGGGCGTCATCGGCGGCTGCCTCTTCGCCTTCATCATCTCCTTCGACATCTTCACCATTTCCTTCATGCTGAAGAGTGTCGGAACGGCGACCCTGCCGATCCAGCTTTACGACTACCTGCGCACCAACTTCACACCGGAAGCAGCCGCCGTCTCCACAATCTCGGTCGTGCTGACGCTGGTCGTCGTGGTGGTGACGGAGAAGTTCCTCGGCCTCAGGATCCACCGCTTCTGATGGCCCTAAAGTTCCAGTGACACCCGAATTCAGGCATCACTGGAGCTCGCCAATTTTCTCTAGGCGCCAGCGGCCACGGGGAAAACGCGGTGATTGGCGATGCGGATCGAGCCCTTTTGTCCCTGCTCGACATCCGTCATTGAGGGAACGCGCACTTCGAAGTGATCGCCGGTCGGCGTGCTCACGAGAAGATTGCGCTCACCCGGCCGGTCCATAACCCGGTTGACCGTGACCGAAATGCCGTCATCTTCGGAGGAAGACCAACTGGCATCAGAGGGACGGAAGAACACTTCCGCCGGACCATCCGGCACGCCCGAGGCCTCCAAAGAGGCCGCGCCCTTTAGCACCACGCCGCCTGCGACCTCAGCCGTGAACACGTTGGTATCCCCGAGGAACCGCATGACGAACGCCGAATTCGGGCTTCGGCAGATATCCGTCGGGCTTGCTTCCTGCACGATCTTTCCTTCATTCAGGATCACCACTCGATCGGCGAGATCGAGCGCCTCCTCCTGATCGTGCGTAACGAAAAGGGTGGTGATGCCGAGCTGGTCGTGGATTTCACGAAGCCATTTCCTGAGATCGCGGCGCACCTTGGCATCGAGCGCGCCGAAGGGCTCGTCAAGCAGCAGCACCTTCGGATCGACGGCGAGCGCGCGGGCAAGCGCCACGCGCTGACGCTGGCCACCGGAAATCTGGCTCGGAAAGCGGCCGCCCAGCCCCTTGAGCCGCACCAGTCCCAGGAGTTCCTCGACGCGTGCATCGATCTCCTGCCGGCTGCGCTTCTTCGCCCGCGCCGTCGTCATGCCGAACGCGATGTTCTCCGCGAGCGTCATGTGCGGGAAAAGCGCGTAATGCTGGAAGACGAAACCGACGCCACGGTCGCGAACCGGGATGCCGGTCGCATCCTGATCGCCGAAATGGATGGTGCCGTCATCGGCAAATTCGAGGCCGGCGACCATGCGCAGGATCGTGGTCTTGCCGGAACCGGAGGGACCAAGCAGCGCCACGAGTTCGCCGCTGGCGATATCCAGCGAAACCCCGTGCACAGCGCGGAAGGTGTCGAAGGTCTTGACGATGTTATCGAGCTGAATTCTCACGCGCTCTGCTCCTTGACGGTTTCGGCGGCAGGAGCGGCAACACCCCTGCGGCTTGCGCCATGACGCTCAAGTAGAGCCTTGGCAATGATGGTAATGACGGCGATGACGGCCAGAATGGAGGCGGCCGCGAATGCGCCGGCCGTCTGGTAATCGTGATAGAGCAGTTCGATATGCAACGGCAGCGTGTTCGTCTGGCCGCGGATATTGCCCGACACCACAGAGACGGCGCCGAATTCGCCCACGACGCGCGCGTTGCACAGCACGACGCCATAGAGCAGCGCCCATTTCACGTTGGGAAGGGTCACCCGCAGGAAGGTGCGGAAACCGGAAGCGCCGAGTGAGGTCGCGGCCTCCTCGAGATCCCGTCCCTGCGCCTGCATCAGCGGGATCAACTCGCGCGCGACGAACGGCGCCGTCACGAACATCGAGGCCAGCACGATGCCCGGAAGCGCAAAAAGCACCTTGATGCCGGCATCCTGAAGCATCGGTCCGAACAGGCCCTGAAGACCATAGACGAAGAGATAGCAGACACCGGCGACGATCGGGGAAATGGAGAAGGGTATCTCGATCGCCACGATCAACAGGCGGCGCAGCGGAAAATCGAACTTGGTGATCGCCCATGCCGCACAGACACCGAAGGCCGTGTTCAACGGCACGGCGATCAGGGCCGTCAGGACCGTCATCATGATGGCGCTACGCGTATCCGGATGATTGACGGCAGCCCAGTAGACACCGGCACCTTTCGAGAAAGCCTCCATGCCGATCACGATCAGCGGCGCGAGGATGAAGAAAGCACCAATGACGAGCACGATGCCGATCAGGGTCCGGCGAACCGCAGGCGTATCGCCGACACGGGTGGGACGGGCGTTGGGAGAGTGTGACATCGCTCAGCCCCTCTCGGTGTAGCGCAATGCGCGGTTCTGCAGCGCATTGGTGACGGCAAGCATGACGAATGCCGTAATGAGAAGGACCGAGGCAATCGCCGCCGCCGCCTGATAATCGTATTCCTCAAGGCGGATGAAAACGAGCAGCGCGGTGATCTCGGTATGGAACGGCTGGTTGCCGGCGATGAAGATGATCGCACCGAATTCACCGAGGCTGCGGGCAAAGGAAAGCGACACCCCGGCCAGCAGCGCCGGCTTCAGCAAGGGCAGGATGACGCGGCAAAACACCTCGCGATCCGTCCCGCCAAGCGACTGGGCGGCTTCTTCCAGCGCCGGATCGATCTCCTCCAGCACCGGCTGGACCGTACGGACGATAAACGGCAGGCTGGTGAAGGCCATGGCGACCACGATGCCGATAGGCGTGTAGGCGACCTGTATCCCGAGTGGATCGAGGAAGCCGCCGAACCAGCCGCCCGGCGCAAACAGCGTCGTGAGTGAAATACCGGCAACAGCTGTCGGAAGCGCGAAGGGCAGATCGACGATCGCATCGACGATCCGGCGTCCCGGAAAGCGGTAGCGCGACAGCACCCAGGCAAGCGCCAGTCCGAAGAACAGGTTGAAAGTGGTCGCCACCGCCGCGCAGAGAACCGTGACGCGATAGCTGGCGACAGCGCGCGGAGACGAGATGATCGCCCAATAGTCATACGGACCGAGGCTCGCCGCCTTGAAGACCAGCGCGATCAGCGGCAGGACGATGATCAGCGCGACGTAGAACAGCGTCACGCCGAGCGATAAATGAAAACCGGGCAGGACGCGATTTTTCAAACGACAGCCTCTTCGAACATAAAACAAGCCCGGCGGCCAAGGCCGCCGGGGTGAATAAAAGGTCTGGCGCTTGCCTTAACGCTGCCCGTAAAGCTCGTCCAGCAGACCTCCCGAAGCGAAATGCGTTTTCTGGATATCGCTCCAGGAACCGAAGACATCCTCGACCTTCGCAAGCTCGACCGGCGGGAACTCGCTCTTGAACGCAGCACTGACCTCGGGATCGTTCACCCGGTTGCCGTTTTCGGCAAGGATGCGCTGACCTTCCGGCGTGTAGAGGAAGTCAAGATAGGCCTTGGCGAGATCACGCGTTCCACGCGCATCGACAACCTTGTCGACGATGGCGACCGGAAACTCGGCCAGCAGGCTGGAAGGCGGGGTTACGGATTCGAGCTTGTCCTTGCCGAATTCCTTCACGATACCGCGCGTCTCGGCTTCGAAGGTGACGAGCACGTCGCCGACATTACGCTCCACAAAGGTCGTGGTGGCGGCACGCCCCCCGGTATCGAACACCGGAACGTTGTTGAACAGCTTGGTGATGAATTCCTTCACCTTGGCCTCATCGCCACCATAGGCCTTTTTCGCGAAAGCGGTCGCGGCCAGATAGGTATAGCGGGCATTGCCCGAGGTCTTCGGATTCGGGAAGATTACCTTGACGTCGTCGCGGATGAGATCGTCCCAGTTCTTGATATTCTTCGGATTACCCGCACGGACGACAAAGGCCGGGAAGGAGTAATAAGGCGAAGCGTTGTTTGGGAAATTCTTCTGCCAATCGGTGGAAACGAAACCACCCTTGGCCAGCGTTTCGACGTCGGTCACCTGATTGAACGTGACGACATCGGCCTCAAGGCCTTCGAGGATCGAACGCGCCTGCTTGGAAGAGCCGGCATGCGACTGATCGATGACGACGTCCTTGCCGGTTTCAGCCTTGTACTTCGGCACGAAGGCCTCATTCACGGCGACGAACAACTCACGCGAGATATCGTAGGACGCGTTAAGTATCTTGTCCTCGGCCCGAGCCAGCGACGTGCCTGCAAGCACTGCCGCCACAGCAATCGAAAGCCTGAAAATGCGCTTCATGAAACAAACCCCAGCGAAATGTTGATGCTGGAACAAAGGTATAGGCCAGGAGATGGCAAAACGAGGCGAGAACAGGTCGCGCGTTCGGCGAAAGCCGAAATGATTTTCCGCAACCAACGTCACATGTGGCAGAGATTTCCGGCGAATGCTGTCACCACCTATTCCGCCATCATCGTACTCCCATACTGCGCCTGTCTCGTCATGGATGGCGATATTTTTGCCCACAGACCGCGACATGCGCGTGCGAATGCCACGGTTTCCGCCCCTCACATCGATCATTCGAGGTTCTGGAATACCTCGACCCGCTTTGTCGATATCCGTAGTGACCTGTTCGCCTCGCCACTGCTCTTTCCTCAGGAACAGACCAGGCCGAGAGCGGATGGCACCCCAGCCGCAAAACCTAGATTATGGGTATCGACAGAAATATCTTCCGATTTATCCCTCACTGATAGTATTTTGCACCTTTCTCCAGACGCTCGTTTTCAGCAAAACAAGACAGATCGTTCTATTTGGGAGGCCCATGCGAGACCACATCCTGAAAGTCGCCGAGAAGCTGTTTTACGAGGAGGGTATCCGGGCCATCGGAATCGACCGCATCGTGGCCGAAGCGGATATTGCGAAAGCCACCCTGTACCGGCATTTTCCCGCGAAGACGGATCTCGTCGCGGCCTATCTCAAAGCGCGCAATGAGCGTGTGCTGGAGGCCATGGGGCAAATTGCGGCCACGGATAGGGCCTCGCCGGCAGAACGTATCCGCACCATTTTCCGTAATCTTCATGAGAAGGCGGACACGCCCTCATTCCGGGGCTGCGCCTTCATGCTGGCGCTGGCGGAAAGCGAAGGCACGCCTGAGGTTGTCGCCATTGCGCGCGAGCACAAGAGCGTCGTCAGGCAGATTCTTCTGGAACTCTGTCGGGATTTTGCGCGGGAGCCGGAACGCCTCTCGAAGCGCATCGCGCTCTGCTACGAAGGAGCGCTGGCGACCATCGCAGTCGACCGCGATCCGGACGCGGCACAGGTTGCACTCGATATCGTCGACGCCCTTGTCCAGGCAGATAGCGCGGCGCCTCGCCCATGACTCAAAGGCCCCTCGGCGGCACACCGAAGGACCGTTTTCGAATAATCAGGCCGGCAGAACGTCGATGAAGCCATCGGCTTCGTTATAGACGATCCGTGTACCGTAGGCTTTGCTCATCTCCGCCATGGACGCCGCGATCTCGCGTGCAAGTTCGGGGCTGGCAATGGCCGGCAGGCCGCGTTCGGAAGGACGCTTGCGGTTGAGATCGAGGTCGATGGCTTTCAGCCTGACCTTCACGCCATCATCCTCGACATCACAGATCGCAATGCAGGAATTGGAGAAGCGCCGGTCGCCATAAAAGCCGATCGCGTTGCCGTCCGCGTCACGTGCACGCGACATATGCAGGTCGGACGGAAGGGAATCCTTGGTGAAGCCATAGGATTCGTACATTTCCGGCGTCATCTTCTGCATGCCGGCCTCGAATTCCATCAGCAGGCTGCCGAGCGAGTAGAAGATCGGCTTGCCCTTATAGAACTCGATGCCGCGCAGCATGTGCGGGCCGTGGCCGATTACCATGGTTGCGCCGGCGTCGATGGCGCGGCGGGCGAAGTCCTCAAGGAACGGCGCAGGACGCGGCGAATACCAGTTTTCCTCGGTTCCCTCATGCGCATGCAGGCTGAGCAGCACGCATTCGGAACGGTTGGCGGCATCCCGGATGTTGGCGAGAATGGCCTTCGCATCCTTCTCATTGTAGTGGTAGCGAATATAGGCTCGGTCGCCGCGTTCAAACTGCAGCGAGCCTTCGAATACCGAGCCGAAAGGCAGGCGATCCGCACCCGGATCCGGCATGATCTCAATATCCATCACTTCCTTGCGGCCGGCGGAAATTCCCAGCATTTCGTCGATCCGGCGAAGCTGCTGGAACTCCTCTTCCGGCAAAACATAGGCTCGCCCCCAGCGCAGCGGGTTGAGGCCTGCGCGAGCGGGAATGCCAGTGCCGGCAGTCGAGGCGGCGAACTCGGCAGAACGTGTCGTGCTCGTCGAAATCAGCGAGATGCGGCCTTCCGATGTATCGAGGAAATGCGGCAGCCGCGCCTCTTCGAGGCTGCGGCCGATGCCACTGTGAATGATCCCGCGCTCCTCGCAGGCTTCGATCGTATCCAGAACGCCCTGCGGCCCGAAGTCACCGGTGTGGTTGTTGGCAAACGAGAGCATGTTGACGCCGATCGACGTCAGTTCATCGACGGCCTCGATGCCGACTGCGGTCATGAAGCGCCGCGGCGCCGGAGCAGTACCATAGGCAGGGCAGATGAATTCCGCATTGGAGAAAGTAGCATCGGATTCCTCCAGGATGGACAGGAGTTTCGGATCGAGCCTTTCGGCAAGGTTCCCGCCCGAAAACAGGGCATCACCGGTCGCAACCACACGCATTTTTCATCTCCTAAACTGATAATTCCCAACCCGGCCGCAATCGGCTTGGCGGCGGTCCAACTGAGATCGGTGGGCGATCTGACTTCGTACACGCCAAGGGGCAGGCCGGACCCTAATACGACGGTGCGACGCGGCACAAGCCCACCACTCCGGGCATGCGCGAGAGCCCGCTTCACGCAGAGGTGGCGCATCCTTCACGCCTTCCCGCATAAGAGGGCTCTGAGCCACAAACAAATCGAGTTATCGGATGAATTTTCCTAATATCACGAGGTTGGTGGAAAATGCTTTCTTAAACTCCGGCGCGCCGTCCGCTAGCTATTTTGGAAAAATATTTTCGAGTGGCGAACCTCCGGGAGGGAGCAGTACGTCACCCTAGGGCCGGAGCATCCAGACATGACATCCCCTGCCGCATCGTTCCGGCCAGTGATCGCCTGCAACCTCGATCCGGAACAGGTCGAGCGACTTCGCGCGCATCGCAGCCAGCCCTTTGTCATCCCCTACACCGACACCGCACCCGCATGGGAAGTGCCCGAGGAAGCCGATTTCCTCTTCACCTTCTTCAAGGGCTGGGCCAATGCTCCGAGACAGAAGCCGGCCGGCTGGCCGCATCGCCTGAAATGGGTGCAGATCGCTTCCGCCGGCATCGACGCCTTCCCGGACTGGATCTTCGAGGCGCCGCTGGTAACCACCGGCCGCGGCATCTCCGCCGAAGCGATCGCCGAATACGTCATCGCCGCCGTCTTCGCCCATGAGAAGCATCTCTTCGATGATCTGCTCGTACACTCCGCCGACGCCTGGCAGAAGCGTACGCTCAACCTCGTATCCGGCAAGACCATCGGCTTCTACGGCTTCGGCGCGATTGCCCGCCGTACCTCGGAAAAAGCCCGTGCTCTGGGAATGCAGGTCGCAGCCACCCGACGAGGCCCTGCCGGCGAAGGCGACGGCGTACGCTGGTTTTCGGACCTCGCCAGCATGGCCGCCGAGGTGGATCATCTCATCCTCGCCGTGCCGCTGACCGCAGAAACCCGCCGCTCGGTCGGTGCCGGCGTCCTCGCCGCCGCGCGCCCCGGCCTTCACCTCGTCAATGTCTGCCGCGGCGAGGTTATCGATGACGACGCATTGCTCGCATCGCTCGACAACGGGCAGCTATCGGCCGCGACGCTCGATGTCACAGCGCCTGAGCCCCTGCCGGCCGGACACGTCTTCTACACCCATCCGAAAATCCGGCTGACCCCGCACATTTCCTGGACCTCCGAGGACAATGCAGCGCGCATCGCAGCCAAGCTGCACGGAAATCTCGATCGTTTTCTGGCCGGCGATCCGCTGGAAGATACGGTCGTCGCCGGCCGCGGCTATTAAGGGAAGGATCTCGACCGTGACGGCCGAAAACCACCAGACCGACACCACCCATCGCCAGCTCGGCCCGTTCTGCATCGTCGTCGGCGCCGCCGCCCTGTGGATCGCACGGGACTATGAGACCGGCACCTTCGTCGCCATGGGACCCGGCTTCTTCCCCAAGACCGTTTCCATGCTGCTGATCGCGCTTGGTGCCTTCATTCTTCTCGTTGGCGGCCGGGATCTTCCCCCCGATGACGAGCAGGACGCACCTGTCCACGGCCACAATATCGCCGATGTGCTGAGAGTAATCGGCTGTATCACCGGCTCGATCATCATTTTCGGCCTGACGCTGAAGCCCTTCGGCCTGCCGATCGCAAGCTTCCTCATGGTCGTTCTCGCAAGCTTCGCCCGCAAGAGGGCAAGCATCACCCAGACGCTCGCAGCCGCGGTCGCGCTTGCCGTCTTCGCCACGCTGCTTTTCCCGCTGGCCCTTGGGCTGCAGATCCCCGTTCTGCCGGAGTTCGTACGATGATCGACGGCGTTGACGTCTTCAGTGGCATCACCCTCGGGCTCGGCGTCGCCCTGACGCCGGCCAATATCGCCTTCTGCCTGATCGGCTGCCTTGTCGGCACGCTGGTCGGCGTTCTGCCGGGCCTCGGTCCGACGGCGACGATCGCGATCCTTCTACCCATGACCTTCGGGCTGGACCCGGTAACCGGGCTGATCACACTGGCCGGCATCTATTACGGCGCGCAATACGGCGGCTCGACCACATCGATCCTGCTCAGGTTACCGGGAGAAGCGTCGTCGGTCGTCACTGCACTCGACGGCCATGCGATGACCCGCAACGGACGTGGCGGGGCGGCTCTCACCATTGCTGCGGTCGCCTCCTTCTTCGCCGGCACCGTCGCCACCTTCTTCATGGCCGCCTTCGCGCCGGTTCTTGCAAGCGCCGTGCTGAAATTCGGGGCGCCGGAATATTTCATGCTGATGTTCCTCGGGCTCATCACCTCGGTGGTGCTGGCGCAGGGTTCGGTGCTCAGAGCCGTCACCATGATCGTGCTTGGCCTGCTCCTCGGCCTCGCCGGCACGGACATCAATTCCGGCCAGTATCGCTATGACTTCGGCTTCTTCGAACTCTTGAACGGCGTTCCCTTCGTGCCCCTCGTCGTCGGCCTGTTCGGCGTTGCCGATATCCTTGTGACGCTGGAGCGGGTAGCAAGGGACGAGGCTCCGCCGGTCATTAACCGGATCAGCAGCCTCTGGCCGACCCGTGAGGAAGTGAAGCAGGCAACCCCCGCCACGGTGCGCGGCACCGTCATCGGCATGGTTCTCGGCCTTCTGCCGGGTGGCGGCGCATTGCTGTCCTCCTTCCTTGCCTACACCACCGAAAAGCGGTTCTCCCGCACGCCGGAAGCCTTCGGCACCGGCCTGCCGCAGGGCGTGGCCGCTCCGGAATCCGCCAACAATGCCGGCGCCCAGACGGCGTTCCTGCCGCTGCTGACCCTCGGCATTCCGTCGAACGCCATCATGGCACTGATGGTCGGAGCCATGATGGTGCACGGCATCGTTCCCGGTCCCAAGATCATCACCAGCCAGCCCGACCTGTTCTGGGGCCTGATCGCCAGCATGTGGGTCGGCAATCTGATGCTGCTCGTCATAAACCTGCCGCTGGTCGGCATCTGGGTGCAGCTTCTCAAGATCCGCTACCAGTTCATGTTCCCGACGATCCTCGTCGTCTCCATCGTCGGTATCTACGGCGTCGAATTCACCACCTTCGATGTCTATCTCACTGCCATCTTCGGCCTGCTCGGCTATTTCATCCACAAGTGGAAGTGCGAACCCGCTCCGCTGGTGCTCGCCTTCGTGCTCGGCCCGATGATGGAGGAATATTTCCGCCGTTCCATGCTGGTCGGACGCGGCAACCCGATGATCTTCATCGAACATCCGATCAGCCTCGCCATGCTCGTCGTCACGGTCCTGCTGATTGCCAGCATGTTCTTACCCTTCATCCAGAAATTCCGGCAAAAGGCCTTTGCCGAATAACGCCCTAAAAGGATCACGACATGACCTTCAGCCTGACAAGACGGACCTTCCTCGCCGCAACCGCGCTGGTATCCGCTAGCGCCCTTGGCGGACGTTCGGCCTTTGCCGACGACACCTTCCCGTCGCGCAAAATAGACTACATCATCCCGTATAACGCGGGCGGCATGAGCGATAATCTCTCGCGCCTGATCGGGGAAAGACTGACGGCTGCAACCGGCCAGCAGGTCATCAACGACTACAAGCCGGGCGCCGGCGGCGCAATCGGTGCCAACTACTTCATAGGCACGCCGGCCGACGGCTACACCCTGCTGCAGTCCACCAACAGCTTCTACGGCATCATTCCCTTCGTCACCAAGGTTCAGTACAAGCCGCTGACCGATCTGGTGCCGCTGGTCCTGATCGGCGACGCGCCGATGGTAATCGCCGTCAATCCCGCCGTACCGGTCAAGTCGCTGCCGGAACTGATCGCCTATGCCAAGGAAAACCCGGGCAAGCTCGCCTACGGCACCGCCGGCAAGGGCACGGTCGGCCACCTCAGCGGCGAATGGCTGCAGAAGGCTGCCGGCATAGAACTGCTTCACATCCCCTATAACGGCGCTCCCGCCGCCTTGCAGGCCGTTCTCGGCAACGAAGCCCAGGTCTTCTTCGGTCCGGAAGCCGCCCAGCACATCACCGCCGGCACGCTGACGGGTATCGCCGTGCTCGGCGACAAGCGCTGGGACAAACTGCCCGACCTGCAGAGCACCGCAGAAGGCGGCCTGACCGGCTGGGCTCCGCGCAGCTGGCACACCATCTCGATCCAGGCTTCCGTTCCCGATGACGTCAAGCAGAAGCTGAACAGCCTGATCAACAGCGTTCTGGAACAGCCGGACGTGCGCGAAAAGATCATCAGCTTTGGCCTGATCCCCGGTATCGAGACGCTGGAGCAGGTGGCCCAGCGCGCCAAGGACGACGCCGAACAGTTCGGCGGCCTGATCCGGGACGCGGGTCTGGCAATCGCCAACTGATCTGATACTGCACGGGCGGCAACACTGCCGCCCGTCTCCTTCCTGACGCTCATCCGCACCCTCATGCAGGCTCCTCCGGGATGCGGCAAACCATACGGCCACGCGGCCACTTCGGAGTTCATCATGTCGCTTACCCTCCCCGGCTCCCTCGTCACCACCGAATGGCTCGCCGCCCATCTCGACGCGCCCGGGCTGGTTTTGCTGGACGGCTCGTTCACCATGCCCGGCGTCACGCCCACGGCTGCTGAAAACTATCGCGAGCGGCATATTCCCGGTGCGCGCTTCTTCGACATCGAGGAGATCGCCGATCACGCCTCGTCGTTGCCGCATATGCTGCCTTCCGCTGAAGCATTCGAGGCTGTTGCCCGTCGTCTCGGCCTATCCAACGACAGCGTCGTCGTGATCTACGACACCCCCGGCCTCGTTTCCGCCGGCCGCGTCTGGTGGACGCTTCGGGTGTTCGGACATGACAGGATCGCGGTGCTCGACGGCGGTCTGCGAAAGTGGCGCGCCGAGGGCCGACCGGTGACCGCCGAGCTCCCTATCCCCGCCGAAGGAACGTTCCGCGCCACCTTCCACCCCGAACTTGTACGCTCGAAGACGGACATGCTGCAGAACCTACAGACGAAGGCCGAGCAGGTGATCGACGCCCGCGCCGCCTCGCGCTTCACCGCAGCCGAAAACGAGCCCCGGCCCGGCCTGCGCGCCGGCCACATCCCCGGCAGCTTCAACCTGCCGTCTTCCAGCCTGACCGATCCTGAGACCGGCGAGATCCTCAAGCCGGAAACCTTGAAGGCGCTGTTCGAAAATGCCGGACTGGACCTCTCTCGGCCGGTTGCCGCCACTTGCGGTTCCGGCGTCACCGCCTCGGCGTTGGCCTTCGGCCTTCACCTGATCGGCATCGATAGGGTGGCGGTCTATGACGGATCCTGGTCTGAATGGGGCTTGCCCGGCGACACGCCGGTCGCAACAGGTCCTTCCGGTGCGGGAGAGAAGGCATGAGCGCCCTTCCGGAAGCTCTGTCAGAGGCCCTTGCCGGTCGGTTTGGCGAACGTTTTTCGCTGGCACAGGCCGTGCGCGAGCAGCACGGCCATGGCGAATCCCACCACACGACCGCCATCCCGGATGGCGTGGTCTTCGCTGAAACCACCGAGGATGTCGCCGAAACGGTCAGCCTCTGCGCCGAGCACAAGGTGCCGGTCATCGCCTTTGGCGCCGGCACTTCGCTCGAAGGACACCTCATCGCGCTGAAGGGCGGCATCTCGATCGACCTCAGCCGCATGAACAGCATCCTGCGCGTCAGCTCCGCCGATCTCGATTGCACCGTGCAGGCCGGCGTGACGCGTGAACAGCTGAACAACGACCTTCGCGATCAGGGCCTTTTCTTCCCGATCGATCCCGGCGCCAACGCCTCGATCGGCGGCATGGCCTCGACCCGAGCCTCGGGCACGAACGCCGTGCGTTACGGCACCATGCGTGAAAACGTGCTGGCGCTCACCGTCGTCCTGCCCGACGGCAAGATCATTCGCGCCGGCAGCCGGGCCCGCAAATCCTCCGCCGGCTACGATCTGACGAGGCTCTTCGTCGGTTCGGAGGGCACACTCGGCATCATCACCGAAGTGACGGTCAAGCTTTACGGTATTCCCGAAACGATCTCGGCGGCGCTCTGCTCCTTCGAAGACGTCTCGCAGGCCGTCGACACGGCCATCGCCATCGTGCAGCTCGGAATTCCGGTTGCACGCATGGAACTCATGGACCGTGGCCTGATCGCCGCCGTCAACCGCTATTCGGGACTGGACCTCAAACTGGAAGACACTCTCGCCTTCGAATTCCATGGCTCGCCGGCAAGCGTCGAGGAACAGGTTGCCATGGTTCGCGACATCGTGCGCGACAATGACGGCAAGGACTTCGAGTGGGCAAGTTCCCCGGAAGAGCGCAACCGCCTCTGGAAAGCGCGCCACAACGCCTTTTACGCCGTTGTTTCCCAGCGGGCGAACGCCAAGGGCTGGTCATCGGATGTCTGCGTTCCGGTTTCCGAACTCGGCGGCTGCATTCTCTACACCCGTGAACTCTTGAAGGACTGCAAGGTGCCGGCCGCCATTCTCGGCCATGTCGGCGACGGCAACTATCACGTGGTCTTCGCTGTCGATCCCTCAAACGAAGAGGAGATGGCCGAAGTCGCGGGGATCAACAAGCAGATGGTCAAGCGGGCAATCTCCGTCGGCGGCACCTGCACGGGCGAACACGGCGTCGGCACCGGCAAGATCGCCTACATGCGCGAGGAACACGGCAACGCCGTGGATTTCATGGCGCTGCTGAAGCATGCCATCGATCCCGCCGGCATTATGAACCCGGGCAAGATACTTCCCTGACGACAGGCCTGTAATGACTTCCCCCAAAGCCATCGACACCGGCGAGCGGACCCCGACAGGGTCGCGATCACGAGGAGCCGACCGGCACAGCGGCTTCCGGCATGCCTTGGACCGTAACAACAAACGGACACAAAACGTCGATTGTGCAAGTGAACGCTTGATCTGAAAAGAGGCAGGGGGCGGCTCCGCATCCCCATGCCTCCTTTTGCGCCTTTACTGGGCGGCCTTGATCTTGCCAACGTCCTCGGCGCTCATCTCGCCGACCGTCGTCACCTCACCATTGGTAATCTTCCAGAGGCGGAACGGGCCCGTTATATCGCCATACTGATCGAAGCTGACCGGACCGATGACGCCTTCATACTTGATCGGCTTGCCTTCCTTGATCAGCGCCAGCGCCCTGGCGAATTCTTCCTTGCCGGCATGAATGGGTGTGCCACCGTCGGCGACCACGGCGGGCATTGCGGCCTTGATGGCAGCGGCATCAGCCTTACCAGCCTTGGCGATGGCAAGCGCCACGATCGCGCCTGCGTCATAGGAGCGGTCGGCTGCCGGAGCGGATGCGGAAATACCGCCGGAGAAGGCTTCATAGTTGGCGTTGAAATATTCCGTCGATGCCGTCGGGCTGGTGCCCGAAGAGGTGCCATAGGCATTCTCGAGATACTGCGCGCCGACGCTTTCGATGAAGTCCTTGGAGTTCATGCCGTCGTTCAGCAGGAAGGTCTGCTTGCCGCCGCCCGAGATCCAGGCGCGTGCGATAGTGGCACCGTCAACCGGCGTGCTGACGAGATAGAGCGCATCCGGATCACCCGCCATGGCGGCACTCGCCTCGGAAGTGTAGCTCGACTGCTTCTCGTTGTAGGGTGTGGTCGAGGTGATGGTGCCGCCGAGCTTTTCGTAAGCCGTGGCGAACTCCTTCACCATATTGACGCCGAAGTCGTTGTTGACGTTGATGATGGCGATCTTCTTCAGGCCCTGGTCGATTGCGTATTTCGCAGCCGCCGTGCCCTGCAGGGCATCCGAGGTGATGGTGCGGAAGAACACGCCATTGGTCTTGCCTTCGCGGCCAAGCGACGTCAGCGTCGGCGAGGACGAAGCGGGCGAAACCTGCACGACGCCGGCCGGCGCCGTGACCGAAGTCAGGATCGGGATCGACACCGACGAAATGATGCCGCCGATGATGACCGGCACCTTCTTGATGTTGACGAGCTGCGTCGCCTGATCGACGGCAACGTTACCCTGGCTCTGGCTGTCGCGCGTATCGGCCACAATGTTGCAGCCATCGACGCCACCGGCCTCGTTGAAATCACGGAAAGCCATGGCGACCGACTTGGCGCCGGCCTGACCGTATTCACCAGCCGGGCCGGTCAGTTCCATCACGAGACCGACGGTGATATCGCAATCGGCTGCAAAAGTCGGTGCGGTGGAGGCAGCAAGCGCTGCGACCACGGCTGAAAGCAGAAGTGAAGTCCTCATTGTTATTCCCCTTTGTTGAGATTGTATTTCATGATGCTGCCGTGGCGACCTTCCCGGTCCCGCTCGAGCGTGTAGACGTCCCCTTCGAGCGGCGAGGCCTCGGACAATACTTTATCGATCTCGGCCCGATCGGTATCGGTCAGCCGGATGTCGGAAATCGCAAGATTTGAAGCCAGATGCTCGCGGTTGCGCGCGCCGACGATCACTGCGGCAACGCCAGGCCGGGTCAGCATGGCCGCACTTGCGACGGTGGCGATATCCACTTCGTGACGGTCCGCGATTCTCCTCAAGGTCGACAGAAGCGCCTGAAACAGGTCCCAGCCGCCGATATCGTCGATGATCAGCTTGTATTTGGTGAGCGACCGGTTTTCGAGCGGATGTTCCGGCTCGGCCTTGCCGAGCCAGCGGTCGCCAAGGAACCCGCCCGCAACCGTGCCGTAGCAGAACAGCGCGAAATTCTTCTCCGCCGCAAGCTGTACCATCCGCTTTTCCGGACGCCGGTCGAGCAGCGAATACTGGAGCTGCAGCGATGTGAGGGGAACGCCGGCGGCAATGATCGCCTCGACATGATCGCTGTCGAAATTGGTGGCGCTGACCTTGTCGATCTTGCCGGCCTGCTGCAGTTCCCTCAGCCAGCCGGCAGTCTCCAGCCAGCCGTCGATGTCATAGGCCCACCAGTGGAACTGGACCAGATCGAGCCGCTCGAGATTGAGCCGCTTGCAGGAGGTGTCGATAACGCCCTCGACATAGGCCTTGCTGATCGTCGGAAGAATAGTGAGGTCTGGCACGAACTTGGTATGCACCCGGATACGCGATAGCGCCTCCTGTCCACGCAGGTCCGCATAACGCAGCCGGAAGCGACCGATCAGTTCCTCCACGCCGGTGTAGATATCTGCGCAGTCAAAAGTGGTAATGCCGGCATCGGCGAAGGCGACCATGTCATCCACCGCCCCCTCGGCATTGATCGGCCCATGGCCGCCGGCCATCTGCCAACCGCCGCGGATGACCCGCGATATCTCGTAGTCGGGTGCAATGGTGATACGTTGCATGTCTTTTTGCCTATTCGTCATTCACGGGAGGCGTCCTGTCCACGACAGGCGCCGGGTCTGCTGAAGGATTGAGGGGAACCGCAGTGGTCGCCGCATGGCTGAAACGGCGCAGGCCCGTTCGCCTGATCCGAAGCCGGGTCGAGCAATTCGGGTCCGGACACGCGATCTCGGCATCCGTGGTCATCCAGTCATGGGCATTGGTCGGCCGCTGCTTGGCCGCGAGAAGCGGCAACACCGAGGAGAGCGAGTAGATCGAAATGCCCTGCCCGGGCGGCAGATACAGCATCTCGCCATGCAGTTCGAAATGATCGCCCGGCCTGGCCCCGCAATAGACGGCGCCGCCTTCGGGGATGATCACATCCACACGCAGATCGAAAAGATCGAAGCCGTCGTCCGTCTCAGCCATGATCCGCTGCTTTCTCGTCCTGATCGAGCCGACCGCGAATGAGATCGAAGGAACGGCTGATATCATTGGTCAGCGACTGCAGGGCGGAAACCGGATCGCGCCGTTCCAGCGCATCGATCAGTGCCCAGTGATGGTCGGTCGCAGCCAGCCCGCCGTGCTCGTCATGGATATGCGCCGCCTTGCGGATAATCGCCCCGGATTGCAGCCACAGGCTTTCGACGATGGGGATCATCACTGCCGACCGCGCGGCGCGGTAGATGTGAAAATGGAACCGCTGGTTAAACTCGGAGGTGACCTGTCCGATGTCCTTGCCATGCCGCTCGAAGGCCGCGTCGCAATCGATGTTGATCTGCTTGAGGATCTTGAAATCCTCATGCGTCAAATTGGGCAGGGCGAGCGCCACAAGCTGCCCTTCGATGAGGATGCGCGCACGGGCAAGGTCATCCAGCCGTTCGCGGGTAATCAGCGGCACGCGCACCGAACGGTTCGGCAATGCCTCGAGCGCCTGTTCGGAGACCAGACGCCCCAGCGCCTCGCGCACCGGCATGGTGCTGGTCTGGAGACGCTCGGCGAGATCAACGATACGCAACACGTCACCTGCATCGAACATGCCATTGATCAAGGACCGACGAAGCTGGTTATAGACGCGCTCGTGCAGCGTCTCGCGTCCGACGGGCGACAAAGCGCCGCGACCGGCCAGACCGTCACCGCTTTCCTGCGGCTGTCGCGCATGGGCCGTCATCAACTTCCTCCGCTTCAACCTGCTTTTTCGGGTTGCTTTTCCTCGGGCAGTAAAGTTTGATCAAACATCACGCATCAAATCAAGAACCTTTCTTTCGCCCATGTCTCCGCCTCTGACAAATTCAGTCGATATCCACCCCCGGCCCTCAGGAGCAGTCATCGACGCGCGCAATCTGGTCAAGCGTTTCGACGGCATGACGGCGGTCTCCGGCATGTCGCTGACGCTTGGTGCCGGCGAGATGGTCGGGTTGATCGGCCCGAACGGCGCGGGCAAGACGACGCTCTTCAATCTGATCGCCGGCTCGCTGAAACCCACCTCCGGTGAAATCTGGATCGCCGGCCGCGACGTGTCGCAGGACAGCCCGGAACGGCGCATTGCAAGCGGCGTCGGACGCACCTTCCAGATCCCGCGACCCTTTCTGGAAATGAGCGTGCTGGACAATGTGCTGACCGGCGCTCAGGCACAGGATGGCGAGCGACTGATCACCAATTTCCTCCGCCCCGGCCATGTGCACCGGCAAGAAAAGGCCGCGATCGAAAAAGCGCGCGCGCTTCTGGAATTCGTCACGCTTTCCGGGCTGGAAAGCCAGCCGGCCAGGGTGCTTTCCGGCGGCCAGCGGAAACTCCTGGAACTCGCCCGTATCCTGATGGCCGATCCTGCCGCGATCCTGCTCGATGAACCCGCCGCCGGCGTCAATCCCGCCCTTCTCGAGACGATCATGGAGCGGGTGACGGCACTCAACGCACAGGGCAAGTCGATCCTGCTGATCGAACACAACATGGATATGGTCTCAAGGCTCTGTACCCGCGTGGTGGCCATGGCGCTCGGCAAGCCGCTGGCCGAAGGCTCTCCCGCTGATGTCGCCGCCAACCCCGCCGTGATCGAAGCCTATCTCGGAGGGACTATATGACGCCCCCCGCCTCACAGACACCTGCCCTGCAAACGCAGGCCCTGGTCGCCGGCTACGAACCCGACCTGCCGATCGTGCGCGGAGTCGATCTTTCCGTCGCACCGGGGGAACTGCTGGTTCTTCTCGGGCCGAACGGCGCAGGCAAATCAACGCTGGTGAAAGCGATTGCCGGCGTGGTGCCCATCCATTCCGGCAGCGTGACGCTTGCCGGTCGTGACATCACCCGCATTCCCACCCATCGCAAGATCGCCGAAGGTCTCGCCTTCGTGCCGCAGACGGAAAACATTTTCGCGACGCTCTCCATTCACGAAAACCTGCAGATCGCGGCAGCCGTGCTGCCGAAGCCTGTCCGGTCCGAAAAGATCGCCGCCCTCTACGAACGCTTCCCCGATCTTGCCGCCAAGCCCTCACGGCAGGCCGGCACCCTGTCCGGCGGCCAGCGGCAGATGCTCGCCGTCGCTCGCGCTCTGATCGTCGATCCGCCAGTGATCGTTCTCGACGAACCCTCCGCGGGTCTTTCACCAAAGATCGTCTCGGAGGTCTTCGAGATGCTCCAGCAGATCAACGCAACGGGCGTCACGGTCGTTCTGGTCGAACAGAACGTCAAGGCGGCGCTGGCGATTGCCAGCCGGGCAGTCGTCCTCGTCGAAGGACGCATCCGTCATGAGGGTGTTGCCGCCGACCTGCTCGGCGACCCGCTCATCGCCAAACTCTATCTCGGCACCGGCCACTCACCGGACCACTCCCAAGAGGCAGAGCATCCATGAACCCGCAGTTTGTGATGGATGGCCTGATCGCAGGCGCAATGATCGGCCTCGGCGCCATCGGCGTGACGCTGACCTATTCGATCCTGCGCTTTGCCAATTTCGCCCACGGAGAGCTTTTGTCCTGGGGCGCCTATCTCGCCATGGCGGTCAGCGGCGCTCTCGGCCTGTTATCGACCGGGCTATTGAAACCGATCGGCCCCTTCTCGTTCGGCTGGTCGCTTCCGCTGGCAGCCGTTCTCGCGATCCTATTGACCGGGCTTCTGGCGCTCGTGGTCGATGCGCTCCTGTTCGGCCAGCTGCGCAAACGCGGCAGCGCCGTGATCATTCTGGTCATGGCGAGTTTCGGCGCATCCCTTGCGCTGCGCAGCCTTCTCGAATTCATCTTCACCTCAAAGCCGGCCTATTACACCAAGGCGCTGCAGATCGCGGTGCAGCTCGGTGGAGGTCTGCGGGCAACGCCGGATCAGCTTCTTTCGCTTGGCGTCACGCTGGTCGCTGTCATCGTCATCCACCTGATGATGACGAGAACCGGGATCGGCCGCTCGATGCGGGCTGTCAGCGAGAACCCCGCGCTTTCAGGCATTGCCGGCATCGACGTGCGCAAAGTCATCATGGTGGTCTGGTTTCTGGGTGCGGCCCTTGCCTGTATCGCCGGCATCATGACCGGGCTGCTGGTGCAGATCCGCCCCTATCTCGGCCATGACCTGCTGCTGCCGCTCTTCGCCGCAGCCATTCTCGGCGGTATCGGCAGCGTGCCAGGCGCCATGCTCGCCGGTCTGATCGTCGGACTTTCCGAAGCCGCCGCCGTGCAACTGGTCGGGGCAGAATGGCGCGCCGCCGTCTCCTTCGTCATCCTCGTCGTGGTCCTGCTGGTCCGGCCGCGCGGCCTGTTCGGGAGAGCGGCATGAGTGTCGATATCATCGCCTACGGCGCCTTCTTCCTGACCATGGCGCTGACCTATTCCATCATGTGCCTCGGTCTCAACGTCCAGTGGGGCCAGACAGGCCTGTTCAATGTCGGTATCGCCGCTTTCGTCGCTATCGGCGCCTATGTCTCGGCATTGCTGACCACGCCCGAAACACCCGACCGCTTTGGCGGCTTCGACCTCCCGATTGCCATAGGCTGGCTTGGCGGAGCCCTGGCTGCCGGTCTGGCTGCGTGGCTCGTCGGAGCGCTGACGATAAGGCTTCGATCTGATTATCTTGCCATCGCCACCTTCGGCGTGGCGGTCTCGGTCCAGCTCTGCGTATTGAATATCCAGCCGCTCACCGGCGGCGCTTTCGGCATTGGCTTCATACCCCGCCCCTTCGCAAGCCTCGCCGACAATCCGCTGGGCTTCGGCCTTGCAAATCTCGCGCTGGTGGCAGGGGTCGTGCTTGCACTTTATCTCGCGCTAGAACACCTCGCCAAAAGCCCGTGGGGCCGCGTGTTGCGTGCGATCCGAGAGGATGAAACGGCGGCACAGGCGCTTGGCAAGCGCCCGATCCGCTTCCGCCTGCAGGCATTCACCATCGGCGGGGCGATCATGGGTCTGGCGGGTGCGGTGCAGGGACATTTCATCGGCTTCATCGCACCGGACAACTATCTGCCCATCCTGACCTTCCAGGTCTGGGCCATGCTGATCGTAGGCGGTTCCGGGAACAATCGCGGAGCGATCCTCGGCGCCATCCTCGTCTGGGGCCTCTGGGCGCTTTCGGCCGCGGCAGTATCCGCCTTCGTTCCGCCCGAACAGCAGGCGCGTGCCGCGTCGCTGCAGATCGTCGCCATCGGCATCGGTCTTTGCCTCATTCTGCTTCTGCGTCCTCGTGGTATTCTCGGCGAAGGCCGGTCTTCGGCCACCGGACGCACCCCAATGAAATCCAAGGCCAAATTCAAGGCCAGATCCTAGGAATGACTACCATGAGCCAGTCGCCCGAACGCATCGCGCTCACCAGCAATCTCTCGATCAGCCGACTCGTCTGCGGTCTGTGGCAGGTCGCCGATATCGAGAAGAACGGCGAGATCATCGATCCGGAAACCGGTGCCGATGCCTTGCAGGCCTATGCACAGGCCGGCTTCGACACCTTCGACATGGCCGATCATTATGGCTCGGCCGAGGGGATCACCGGCCGGCTGCTCTCCCGTTATCCGGGCACGTCCAACCGCCCTACCGCCTTCACCAAATGGTGCCCGGAGCCGGGGCCGATGACCCGCGATGTCGTGCGCCGGGGCGTGGAAGAGAGGCTACAGCGGCTCGCCGTCGACAAGATTGATCTCCTGCAATTCCACTGGTGGACATTCGAGCACCCGGCCTGGCTGGACGCCTTGCACGAAATGCAGCGCATGCGCGAGGAAGGCCTGATCGAAGCTTTGGGCCTCACCAATTTCGACGCCGCGCATCTTGCCGTGGCACTTGCCGACGGCATCGAGATCGCCACCAACCAGGTGTCGTTCTCGCTTGTCGACCGCCGGGCAGCAGGCGCGCTTTCGGATCTCTGCGCCAAGAGCGGCGTCAAGCTGCTCGCCTATGGAACGCTTTCCGGTGGCTTTCTCTCGGAGAAGTGGCTTGGTAAGCCGGAACCAACCGAGATTACCGACTGGAGCCGGTCGAAATACAAGCGTTTCATCGATACAGCCGGCGGCTGGGCTGCATTTCAGGGCATCCTTGAAGCCGCGGACAGCATCGCGAAAAAGCACGGTGTTTCGATCTCCAATGTCGCGAGCCGCTGGGTTCTCGAGCATGAAGCGGTCGCCGCCACTATCATCGGCGCGCGACTGGGCGAAAGCGAACACCGCGACGACAATCTGAAGGTCTTTTCCTTCGCCCTCGACGGCGAGGATCACACCTTGCTCGACGAAGCCTTTGCCGCCACCAGCCCCATCCCCGGCGATTGCGGTGACGAATACCGCAAGCCACCCTTCCTCACGGCCTCGGGCGACCTCAGCCATCACCTCGACGCCATTCCGTCAATATACTCCGCCGAGCCCGTTCCGGGACGCAACGGCAGGCTCCGGGTATCTTCCGGTAGCGTGTGGGAACCCATTGCCGGCTACAGCCGCGCGGTCAGGATCGGCAATCGGATTCTCGTATCTGGCACCACGGCTACCCATGGGACCGACCGTTGCGTGGCACCCGGAAACCCAGGCGCACAGACGACATATATTCTCGACAAGATCGCGGCCTCCATCTCCGCGTTGGGCGGCACCATCGATGACGTGGTCCGCACCCGCGTCTATCTGCGCGATGCAAACCAATGGGAACCGGTTTCTCGCGCCCATGGTCGCATCTTCTCAGAGGTCCTGCCCGCCAATACCCTGATTGAAGCGGGCAATCTGATCGGCGATTACGAAGTGGAAATCGAGGCCGAAGCGGTTTGTGACTGACGACCGTACGGATCTCGTCAAGATCCTCTCGCCTGCTCGGCCATGGGGCCATGGGGCCATGAGGCCATGAGGGTGCCGACATAATCTAAGGATAGCCATCGACGTCCGCTCGGTTCCATAGCCATAGACAATGATGCGGGGACGTTAGCGATCGTGCCAAGACAAGTATCAAGTTCTCGCGTGCCCCATAGAACGGAGATTGATGTGTAGGTGGCTACAGCCAAGCCTTCCCGCACGAAAATCATTCATGATACCTCTGTCTCCCTCTTTGATCGACGTCGTGCGCCTGCGACGTCAGGAGGCGATGCCACCCCATACCGATCGGGTGGCTGCATTCATAGACGGCAGACATGTGGCTGCGACGGTAGGAATGCCGATAAAACAGGCCCAAAACGGCCCGTTATCTGGGTGACGCGGGGTGGAGCAGTGAATAGCCCCGAGTTTCCTAGACACCCTCGGGTTACGTTTTCTGCTGTTTCTCGAACTCGACGGTCGACAGCATCCCGTTGCTGACGTGCTTGCGTTTAGGGTTGTAGAACATTTCGATATAGTCGAACACGTCCTGGCGAGCTTCATCGCGTGAACGGTAGACCTTGTGACGGATCCGCTCCCGCTTCAGAAGATTGAAGAAGCTCTCAGCCACCGCGTTGTCGTGGCAGTTTCCCCGACGGCTCATCCCCAGCCCGGCAGGCGATACGAAGTATCGCCGAGAGGGGAGTGAACCAGATTGTGGTGCTTGAGGAACGAGGCCCAGTCCATGCTGGTGAACTGCGAGCCTTGATCCGAATGGATCAGCACCTCGTTCTTCGGCTTGCGCCTCCAGACTGCCATGAGCAGCGCCTGCAACACGACGTCGGTAGTTTGACGGCTCTGCATTGCCCAGCCGATCACCCGGCGGGAATAAAGATCGATGACGACGGCCAGATAAGCAAAGCCCTCGCAGGTCCGGATATATGTGATGTCCGTGACCCATGCCCTGTCCGCAGCCTCGACGTCGAACTGCCGGTCGAGCGTATTGTCGACCACGACGGAGGGGCGGCCGCCATATTTGCCGGGACGGCGTTTGTAACCGATCTCAGCCTTGATCCCGGCAAGCCTTGTCAGACGTGCGACGCGGTTCGGGCAGCACATCTCTCCCTGATCGAGCAGATCGTCATGAAGCTTGCGATAGCCATAGACCTTGCCGCTCTCTTCCCAAGCCCGAACCAGGAGATCGGTCTGTCGTTTGTCTTCGCTGGCCCGTTTGCTCAACGGGCTCTTCAGCCAGGCGTAGAACCCGCTCGGGTGGATGTGGAGCAGCCGACACATCGTCCGCACCGAGAACCGCAGGCGATGCAGGGCTATAAATGCGTACTTCACTTTGCATCCCTGGCGAAGTACGCGGCCGCTTTTTTTAGGTTGTCGCGCTCCTCGGTGACGCGAGTCAGCTCTCTCTTCAGCCGCCTGATCTCCTCGGCCTCGTCGCTAGACTTGGCGTTCGACGTGCCGAACTTCTTCTTCCACTCGTACAGTGAATGCTGGCTGACCCCGAGACGCTGCGAAACCTCTGCAACCGGATAGCCCCGCTCGGTGATCTGACGCACCGCGTCGCGTTTGAAATCTTCCGTGAAATTGCCTTTGCACATGTAGGCCTCCTGCCTCAATTCAGGAAAGAAGGCGTCTACAAATCTAGGGGCTATTCAGTCAGAGCAGTCTCAGGTCATCAGGTGGGATGGTTTGTTGGCCGTTGGGAGGCCGGTCAAATTCTGACGAGTTTGATGTAGAGAGGAGATTTGGATTTATTATGTGGAATTTGGTTGCGGGGGCAGGATTTGAACCTGCGGCCTTCAGGTTATGAGCCTGACGAGCT
>NZ_JACLAL010000012.1 GCF_014280875.1 Paenirhizobium daejeonense
AGGTGACGACCCCGGGCCGGCGGGAAAGGTGTTTCTGGCCTACAAAAGGCTCGCGGCGGCGAGAGGGGCGACGGGCTCCCTATTCGCCGCGCAATTTGCCGAGCTTCTCGGCCTTGTCTGGGATGACCGGCTTGCCACCGCTGTCGATCTTGCGGATGACGCGCTTCAGTCTGGTAGTGCGGTGCCCCTTGCGGCGGCGGATCTGGTGGCGGCGATCCTTGCCGAACGGCCGGACGCCGAGCCGCTTGCCTGGGCGCTCGCCGATGGATTGATCGCCGCCTCGCTGAAATGGGCGCATCCAGTGCCGCTGCTGATGGCTGAGCGCTACGGTCCGGCCTTTCGGACAATCGGGGGCAGGGGGCGCGTACGGTCGGGCGAACCGGGCTTCCCGCGTGCCGTCTGTCTGGCTTTGGTCGAGGGCACCGGCGTGGCATTACGCTTGGCGGGAGAGATCGGCCGCCGCGCCGACCAGCTTCTTGCCGTGGCGCCGAAGGTCAGGACCAAGGGTGCCGAGTCGTTATCCGCAAGTTGCTCGACGGGGACGCCGTGCCGGCCTCCGCGCCCGGCGGCACTCTCTCCCGCTGGGCCTCTACCCGGCTGCTCGAGCGGCTGGAGAGCTTTGGCGCCGTTCGCGAACTGTCGGGCCGTTCGTCCTTCCGCATCTATGGATTATGAGCATGGCTGGATCTCCTGCAACCAAAGCATCCCGCCGGAAGGCGAACGCCGCAGACGAACGCCCGTTTGATCGGGATCTGGAGGACCCGCCGCCGGAACTACGCTGGCGGGAATGGATGCTGCGGGTCGAAGCGGTGATGCGGATGAATTTGTCAGGCGCGCGACGCCGATTTCAACAAGCCGCGTAGACTCAACGGTGGTTCAACTCCGGATCGAAGCGATCGGATTATTCCCGAGCAGACGCGGAGTTGGTTTCCGCATCCGCTCCTGATTCTTTGAAAGCCTATCTTTAGTTTGGCTGGTCTAGGCGGCCTCCCAAACCTGGTTCAGAATCTTGGCCGCGAGCGCCGCCTTGTCTTGCGGGAGGAAGCGGCCATAATGCTGCTGCACCACATCCGGCGTATCCTGGATCGCATAGCTCGCCTGCTCGTAAGATCCGGTCTGCTTCAGAATGTGCGTTGCCAATATATCCCGCAAGTTATGTGGCCCGTGCGGCAGCAGGCCCTTAATCGCGCCGCGACCGGTATAGGGATTGTAGATGCCGTATCGCTGGATGATCGTGCGCCAAGCCTCATAAAACTTTGTCGAGTCGTACGCCGCGTCATAGCTCGTCGTCTTGACGGTTTTAACAAAGAACGTTCCGGGATCTTTCGCGCTGCCGAGCAACACACCGCGATGCCGATTGATATAGGCTTCCAGATATTTATAGAGGTCGAGCAGATCGGGAAGGATCAGCCGGAACGGTTTTTGTCCGAAGAAGGACGAGCCGGAATTCTTGAAGGCTACCGATGGGATCAAAACTTCCCATCCACACTCGCGATCGCTCCACCGCAACTCTCCGCACTTCATATCTTCCAGCCGGCGCTCGGACGTCGGAAAATGGCCGCGGGGGCAAAGGCGAAGCTGGCGGAGGTTCTTCTGTCGAAGTCCCAGATGCAAGCCGAGCCGAAGCATCAGGAAGGAGCGGACGGCTTCGGCGGCCGGTCGCGGATAACGATCCGGATCCGGCATCCGCTTCAGGATCTCGTCGGTGATCTTGCGATATTCCGCCAGCGGACTGTCGGCTTCCAGTATCACCATGATCGGCTCGAACGGATCGCGATGGACGCGCATGACCCGTTGAACCTCCTTCGAGCGGTTGGCGGCATGCCGGTGAAACGCGTCGCAGGCGCCGTGCCAGTCGCGCTTCGCGAATTCGATCTCTTCGGGTGCGATGAGGCCTTCGATCGGTCGAACATTGTTCAGAAGCTCCGGGTGCTGCCTGATCCAGCCCACCTCTGCGCGGGTAAGAGCCTGCGCCACCATCAGCATGTCCTCCTCCCATTTGGTGTAGAATCCACGCCGCTGCTCGCGCCATTCCAGATACCAGTCCCAGACGCCCGGAAAGATCAGAAGGCCAAAGGTCAGCTGGCTGAGCGGGACGCCGCGACCCTTGACGATCCCAGTGGGCGAAGCAGCGAGTGCGCCGAACATCAATCCAAGATGCTCGACCTTCTGCGACGCCGTCTCCTCGCCCCAGACGCCGTTTCGCTGGAAACCGATCGCCGTTAGCGTCGAGGTCTTGAATCGGATCAGGTCCGCCATCTCAATAGCCAACCGCGGCGGCGCGTCGACAACGCCGGACAGCAGGTCCGGATCTTCGAACGAATGCTCCGCAATGCTGCTTGTGCCAACGGTCGGAAAGGGCGATCGGGGAGATAATGTTACTCCGCCATAGGTGACACCCGGAAAACGGATGGCATACCGTTGCTTGCTCGCCGCCGCCTGGTAGCGGCGATAATCGGTCGAGCCGGAAATGATCACTCGCCGCACCCAGTCGAGGATTTCTTCACGCTTCGAGAATGGCAGGCTGCCAAAGTCGTCCGGCAGATGCCAGGCCAGTCTTCGCCGTTCGGCGGGGCTGATGTCGCCAAGGTCATGACCGTGCAGTGATCGCGATTGGTGCGGCAGCTTCTCTTTAAAGTATCCTTGCCGCAGTTGGTAGCGACGCTCGATACGCGACAGGATGTCGAAACTGACAATGGATCTCGGCGCACGTTCACCCTGGATCCACGACAACAGGGTCTTGTCGTCGAAGGTCTCGCCGAGGCGAACGATGGCGCGATAGAGCTGCCAATAACTGTCGCCGAACCGGCGCATGTGGTAGACCAGCGCGTCGCGGAAGGTTTCTGGATCGCCCGTCGCCTCGAACAGCGGTTCCGGAAACTCCTGTATCGGTTTCGGCTGTGAGCCTCTCTGTGCTGAAGCGGATAGGAAGTGAGCTCCGTCGCTTCCTATTCGTTGCGGCTTGCGCATGGACGATGTGGTCGACGTTGGCGCGCGCATATCAAGTTTTGTCGGTTTGGTTTTTGGCGCTGACGGTCGAACGTCTTCCAGGGCCGCTGGCGCGCCGAGCCAGCGGATGATGGCGTCGAGGCCGGGGCGGAGCTGCTTTTTCAGCTCCGTGGTCAGGTCTTCTTCGATCCCGCAGGCATCGGCGATGGCCACCCAGTTGATGCGGCCATGCAGCAAGGGCGGTGACTTGCGATAGATGATAAGGCTGATCAAGTAGGGCCTGATATTCTCCAAGGCCCGTTTCGATGTGGCCGGTGCAATGCGCACCTCACAGAATTCATAGATTTTTCGTTGAAACTGACGTGAGGCAATATCTTGTTTCGGCATGCTTAATATTCCTTCTCGGCCCCAATGCCGAGGGCGAGCCGAAATAGAAGCTCTCGTTTAACAAAGGATGTAACGTCCAGAACGGGAAGGTAGGCAGGTGAGGGCTGTCGCAAAATCCGGTGAAGCATCCGCACACATAGCCTAGCCTTCTAACAAAGCAGTACGCCGTACTGGAACTATTGTGAACTTCGTGCTACATAAAGGCAAATTCTGTAGCGCGAAGGTTTCATATGCCTACTCCCCATCAACCGTCGGCGGCTGTCAGGCGAGCTTTGCGAAAGCTTGGTGCCGACATCCAGGATGCTCGCCGCCGCCGTAAGTTGCCGATGGCAGTCGTGGCAGAGCGAGCCTTCACCTCTCGCTCCACGCTGCAAAAGATCGAGGCGGGCGACACGAATGTCAGCATCGGAATCTATGCGGGCGTCCTTCAAGCTCTCGGTCTCCTCGACGGGCTAACCCAGCTTGCTGACATCAGCAACGACAGCATTGGCCAGGCGCTTGCCAGTGCCGATCTGCCAAAGCGCGTTCGCCTGAAGCCGGCGTCGGGATCGTCTCGCGATGGCTGACTTCGAGGTTCATATCGACCTTGCTGGAGAGACTCGTAGAATTGGTCTTGCGAGGAGCAATCGCATCCGCGGCTCCGAGACCATACTGTTCGAGTATGACGATGCCTGGCTGAAGGATCCTGATCGCTTCTCGCTGGAACCCGCGCTTGCATTGACCCGTGGGGCCTTCGCTCCGCCGGCAGGATTGGCGACGTTCGGATCGATCGGCGACTCCGCCCCCGACACCTGGGGACGACGGCTCATGCAGCGCGCCGAGCGTCGCAGCGCGGAACGCGAGGCGCGACCTGTTCGCACACTCACCGAAAGCGATTACCTGCTGGGTGTCGCCGACGAAACCCGTCTTGGTGCGCTTCGATTCCGGTGGGTCGGGGAGGAGGTCTTCCAGGCTCCGATCCAGACCGGTGTCCCGGCCGTCATCGAGCTTGGTCGGCTTCTGCAGATCACCGAGCGCATTCTGCGTGACGAGGAGACGGACGAGGATCTCCAGCTCATTTTCGCTCCCGGTTCGTCATTGGGCGGCGCGCGGCCGAAAGCATCAGTCATCGATCAGCATGGCCATCTGTCCATCGCCAAGTTTCCGAAGGAGACCGACGAATACAGCATAGAGACCTGGGAGGAGATCGCCCTCCGGCTTGCTGATCAGGCCGGTATCGCGACCCCAAGTCACGAGTTGATCGAAGTGGCCGGTAAAGCCGTTATGTTGTCTAGACGTTTCGACCGTGATGGCGCCGCCCGCATTCCATTTCTGTCAGCGATGGCAATGATGGGCGCCAGGGATGGCGAGCGCGGCAGTTACCCCGAAATTGTCGATGCGCTGGCCGAGCATGGCGCGCAAGGGAAGACGGATGCGCACGCTCTCTATCGCCGGGTAGTCTTCAACGTGCTCATCTCCAACGTCGACGATCATTTGCGCAATCACGGATTCCTGTGGTTGAGCAAGGTCGGCTGGTTGCTGTCGCCGGCCTACGATCTCAATCCCGTGCCGACCGATCTCAAGGCTAGGGTGCTGACCACCAATATCGATCTCGATGAAGGCACCTGCTCGCTCGATCTCCTGGAAGCCGCATCGGAATATTTTGCGCTGACGCTGGCCCAGGCACGCATAATCGTCAAAGAGGTGGCGACCGTCACTGCGACCTGGCGTAAGACTGCCAAGGCGGTCGGCGCGCGAAGCAGCGAAATCAATCGTATGGCCAGCGCCTTCGAGCATGACGACCTGAAGCGTGCGCTTGCTCTATAGTTTTATTCTGTAAATTCAGCGAATAGGCGTGCACAATGAGCGTACTTTTAGTATACTTCAAGATAAATAGATGTATAATCATCGATAAGGGTTACTTATCGATTGTTAGGAGCTCAACTAGAAATCATACCATGTGAGGAACCGTAATGTTCTTATAGAGTTCCTATAAGAAATCATTTACCATGATTTCAATGGCTTACAATCTCGCAAAAATCAGCATAAACGCCTTGATGCGGCCGGCCTTCGACGCTGGTACCGCGCTGACGCGTCTGGACGAGCGTATTGCCCGTTCAGCGGTCGGGAGTGGGTGGATCGAACGTAAAAATTTCGCCGACGCCTGTGCCTCGCTGTGGATCGACGGCGAACTCGTCCATCTCGAAGACCTCGTCCTCCATGACGCCACCCGCGATATTCGCACACCCACGCATGAGCTGACAATCGCCCGCGACGTGCTGCGAACCCGTCGGCGCATCGCCGGCCAATCTCCGGATTGGGCTCTCTCTGTCGAGGGCATCCGCACGCTGCGGAAAACCTCGGAGATCGGGCTGGGCGGAGGGGACGAGGTGACTGTGGCCGGAGTTATTCGGCCGGCCGTGGTGACCTACGCGGAAGGGGAGGGGGACGATGTCGACAGCATCGAAAATCTACCCGGCGTCGACTATGCCGCCATTGATGCGGTGCTCGCCCGCTCCGAGGCTGCGATCGAAATCGCTACACGGCCCGGCCGGGGTGGCACGTCGGAGAAAGATCCGATGATCTATGACCTCGACTGGGACGAGGATGCCCGGCTGGATGAATGGCGCGGCGTGCTGCGCCAGGCCGAAAACTTGCCGGCGGTGCTGCAGGCCATCGTCGCCCTCGATGCCTGGAACGAGCTGGCCGTTTTGCAGCACGCCCCTTGGCTCGGCCGGCTATTTGCCGCCTCCATCCTGCGCCAGGCCGGCGTCACGACCGGTGCGAACCTGGCCACCATCAATCTGGGCCTCAAAACCATTCCGGTCGACCGCCGCCGGCATCGGGATCGGGAGACTCGGTTGCTCGCTATTGCTCACGGCTTCTTGGCGGCCGCCGAGATCGGCTTGAAAGAGCATGACCGCCTGACCCTGGCGAAAACGATGATGGACCGAAAACTGGAGGGACGGCGGACGTCGTCAAAACTGCCTGAGCTGGTTGAGCTGGTGATGGCAAAGCCAATGGTGTCGACCGGCATGGTCGCAAAGACGCTCGAGGTCACGCCGCAGGCGGCGCGGCGGATTGTGATGGAACTCGGCCTCAGGGAGATGACGGGGAGGGGGAGGTTTCGGGCGTGGGGGATATTGTGAGCAGATCACTCGGTTCGACAATAAAGGTCTTACAATGAGGTGAGGGCGCCTCGGAGAACGCGCAAAAACTGACCGTCGAGCAAAATCGCTCGCTGTTCGGCGCCTTGGTCCTCGACGGAAAGGCTGGGGATCCTTGTAACCACCTTCAGGTCAAAGAAGCGCTGCCGGTAGTAGGAGACACAAGCGAAGGCCTTTGGGCTTCAGCACCTAACCATACGGTGTCGCCAGGCTTTGTTCGTTAAGTTGTTTCAGAAGATGGATGCCAACTTGATTGGAAGTTAATACAAAGTGGTTTCTCCACGCGGATTCAGGCGCTTCTTGCCCAAGTGGGTCCGGCAGCTGCTCGAACTCGAGGAAAGAACGTAGGATCGCGACTGTGTGGGGGGAAGCACTACCGCGTCTTGTGGCAACCAAGTCGCTTGTGCCCCCGAAAGAGGACAAAGATATAAGCTTATCCGCGGCAAAAATCGGCCGTCCTTGCATTGCAGACTGGGCTATGAGCACCGTTCTCACTGACCAGGCGATGCGTTTGGCCAGGAGAATCGGCGGAATTGATTGGTGATGATGCACAAGATACCAGCCTAAGTCGCCGCCGTGGCGAACTTCGGCCTGGTAGGATAACTTGGGCTTGAAGAGGCCACGAAGAACTCCGAGCACGCCATTCGGATCGAGCACGCTCTTTGCCTCCAAGACAATATGGTACGCAAAAAGGTCGCCGTGAACCGCTTTGTCTTTCAACAATGAGAGCGGATAATAGGTCATTGAATGGTGACCATCGGTGACGTGATAGCTGCTGTTCTCGTCAGTAACCATGAGCAGGTCGTGATCTGAGTCTTCTTGCTGATCGCCTCGCGCCCAGCTTCCATATAGAAAAATGGCCTCAATAGTCATTTCAAGCGGCCAGTCTTGTGAGGAATTGGCTCATTTGCCAAGTGCCCGTCTGATTGCCTGCTTTGATAGAAGACGCGTCGCCTTCATTGTCTGATCCACGATCTCACGATTCAAGAGCACAAGCTGTTGCTTGGAAGGATGGAGTTTTCCTGGTTCAACGTCCAGATTGTGCTCGGACATAAGATAGAAAGCCATGCTAAGCCGGACTGGGCAGACCAGCCGGTTATCGGTCATGCCATATTCGACAGCTACACCGTCCTGCTGGATCCGAGGAAGCTCCGGGTTGGGGCCGATTTCGAGGTCGAGTGTGTGTGACCAGCCGTAATCCAAGTCTACGTCAACGGGAGTTGGTCCAGCCCTACGGAAGTCGGCAATGCGGTTTAAGTTGTAATCCCTGAACTCTTCGTGCTCCACGGAGTAGGCGCGAGCATACCAACGGCCAGAGTTGTAGAAGATTGCATGGGGCGCGATCGTTCGTGGAGCATCGGCATTTTCGGTAAGTGACCGATACTCGATGGTGATCAGGGTTTTATCACGGATCGCATCCAAAACGCCGAGAAGCACCCGTGAACTCGTCGGCGTTCTCTTGATTGTCGTAACGTCAAGCGGGGGAACTTCGCTGAAATCGAACCAAGTTTCATCACGCTGCATCCAGCCATTGTCGATCGCCACGAGCTGGAGCAGGAACCTTTCGGAGCTTTGCTCGATCAAAGCCGGCTTGTAGGACGAGGTTCTGACATAGGTTTTGAGCCCGCGATCATATTCCATGTTCTGCGGTGCGAGCCGTTCGTACTGAGCTAGATCTGACGATGCCTGCTGCACAGAAATGTCAAAAGTGTCGCGGATGTCACCCCGATTTACGCGCCGGTTCCAGAAAAGTCGGAAGTCGATGAACTCCAGACGCTTGCGAAGAGGCCACCTTTGGGGTGCTTCATCCAGGTTTTCCACAGCCATTCTCACATTTTTTGTTCTTAAATTCGATTTATCCGTCGTGTTTCTTGACGGATTGTCGCGTGATCCCCATCTTAATGCGTGCGATGGACTGAGGTCAACCAACCGACTTTTCCCGCAGCACACGCAACCGACGAGGAGGACGTCAATGATTGGAAACTGGGAGGCTGCGAGCCTCGTACGCATGGAGTGTTTCGATGAACATCAATATCCCCACTGGAATCAACCCGTTCCTTGATCCGGTCGACCGCATTCTTGCGGAGATCGCGTTTTCTATTCAGCTTCCGCCGTCGCTTCACGCAACTGCGGTAGGCCGCTACGAAGCGGTCAGGAAGCACCTCGAAGCCACCGCTTCGTTTTTTGGCGATATCGAGCATTTTTACCCGCAGGGCTCCATGGCGATCGACGCCACTATTTCGACCCGCGGCACTGACGACGAATACGACATTGATATCATCGCGCAGGTTGGTGGCAGGTTTCGGACCATGTCCCCGCTTGACGTTCTGCTCACTCTGGAACGTGGGCTGACGGGATACCGCGGCCTTAAGGTGACGCGCCAGACTCGCTGCGTCACAGTGCACTATGCGGACAACATGCATCTCGACATTAGCCCCGTTGTCCGCGATTACGGTTTCCCCGATCGACAAAGCCACATCATGCATGCGAAGGGTCCGCAACATGGTGCCGACGACTGTCGTGTTCCGACCAACGCACACGCGTTTGTCGAATGGTACAAGCGCAACACTCCCAACGAGACGGTTGTGCGGGATGCCTTCCGGCAGCGCTGGCTCGATGCCAAAGGGTTCGCCGCGGATGCCGAGGTCGATGACGTTCCGGACCAGACGCATTTCGGCGTCAAGAGCATGGCAACGCTCGCTCTGCAGCTCGTCAAGCGCTACCGCAACATTCGCTATGACGATCCGCGTCGCGCGGGCCGAATGCCGCCGTCGGTGATGCTTGCATACTATGCGGCAAAAACGTCTCGTCCTGGTCAAACTCTCACAGAGGCACTCGTGGGCGTTTGCAACGCGATTATCGCCGATATCGCGTATGCCAGCGCCCGAGGTCGGAAGCTGCACGTAGCGAATCCAGAGTATGATAGCGACGTCTTTACGGACCGTTGGCCCGAAAACGTTCAACAGCAGAACCTGTTTGCAAACGACCTGCGCGAACTGGTTCACGGTCTTCAGGTCTTGCGCGCCGGCAAGGCGGATCTGACCAAGATGCCTGATTGGCTTCGGCAAATGTTCGGCGGACGCGTGGTGACATCCGTCATCGATCGCATGGCTGCCAGCAACGGTTCGGCGATCCGGTCTGCGACGCAGCTTTACACCCCGGCTGGTGGCGTTATTGCCGGCGCTGCCGCGCTCGCCGCTCCTGCTGTTGCAAAGACGTCACCCATCATTAGACCATCGTCACACACGTTCTTCGGAGACGCTCCATGAGCGTCCTGCTTCCTTTGTCTATCCGCGAACAGGATGCGGAACTTCGGCTAGATTGGCCGAACTTCCGTACTGTCTTGTTCGAGCCAGGGCGCGAGCGTGTGATTTGGCGTGGGGAGGTGCGGCCCGGGATCAATCACTACACGATCGAGATCGAGTATTCGATAGAGCGGGTGATCATGGGGCCAAAGGTTCGGGTGGTTTCTCCGTCGCTGACTAGGTTGCCCGGAAATCCAGAAGGCAGTCTCCCGCATGTCTACGATCGCGATACCGATCCGTATCTCTGCCTTTTCGACCCGCGGGCACGTGAGTGGACGGGTTGGATGTCCATTTCAAAAAAGATTGTTCCTTGGACGTTGGATTGGTTGGTCTGCTACGAGGGTTGGCTCTTGACCGGGGTCTGGCACGGCGGTGGCCGCCACGTTACCAACGAAATCGGGATGAGCTTTGATCTTGAGGGTTCGCGATGAATTACGTTCCACCTCGGCGCTCTGACGGCACAATCGAGCACACCCGTGTGAAGCTCCCTTGGCCAAAGGACCGGTTGTTTCGCATCCTGACAATTGATGGTGGCGGGATCCGCGGCCTTTTTCCAGCAGCGTATTTAGCGGAAATCGAGCGAAGATTTCTGGGCGGCGCTTCGATTGCTAAGTATTTCGACATGGTCGCCGGCACCTCGACTGGCGGCATCATCGCCCTTGGCTTGGCAGCAGGGAAGACCGCCCGAGAAATCTCGGAGATTTATACGGACCGTGGCGAGTACATATTTCCGAGGCCAAAACCATTCACAGATCTGTGGAGGTGGCTCCGCTCAATGCGAGCATCGAAGTATGACCGTTCGGCATTGCAGAGCGAACTGCTGAGGGTTTTCGGTCACGAGGTCCTCGACAATGCAAAGACGCGAGTCGTTGTCCCCTCGTTCGAGGGTGAGTACGGTGAGCCTTTCATATACAAGACACCTCATCATCCCGACTATCAGAAGGATCGCCACAAGGCGTTCGTCGATATCGCGCAACACACCGCCGCGGCGCCGTCGTACTTTGCTGCGGTCGAGAACCATGGCTACCAAATGCTGGATGGTGGCATCTGGGCAAACAATCCGATCATGCAGGCGCTGGTAGATGTCCTCGCTTGCTACGATGTTCCTCGAGAGAACATCCGTATTTTGTCCATCGGGACCGGAGACGAAACCGTTGAACTAGCGAAACGCCATCTGTCAGGAGGCAAGATCGATTGGGGTGTGTCGATGAAGGTCCCGTTGCTGTTCCGGCTCGCGGCTCGCGCTCAATCCAAGAACGCCTTAGGTCAGGCATTTCTCCTGGTCGGCAAGCCAAACGTCATCAGGGTGGATATGGACGAGCGCGAGCGACACATGGATCTCGACGATGTCGTCCGGGCTAAGGCGGAGCTGCCAAACTTCGCTCGAGCGCATGCCGAGTCGAATGGGCAGCTTATCAAGCACATTTTCTTGGCTGACGAAGTCGATGAGTTCGTCAGGTGCGCGCACGGTTGACAAGGGTGAAGCATTTTCATTTTTTTGGCGCCGTTACTAGTGTCATTCGAAAGCGGGCTGGTAGTTGTTCTGGCCGCGAAAGGGCAGGTGGAACATGGGTTGGGGTGATAGGCAGAGGGATTTCGATACCATCTTGGCTGTCTGGCCCAGCTACGAGCCACTGACTGGTATATGGCGAATGCAAGAGCTTGCGGTTGACAAGACTGGCAATCCGAAATGGCGTGATCGTCAGATCACCGGTCCGGGGGGTGGCATCAAGATGGACTGGTACAAAGAGGCCGATGCAGCCCTCGCTGCCCGACTCGAGTTGAATGCTCGTTATGCGGCCGAACTGGAGATGAGCCCCATCGACGAGGAAACCCGGCGCTCGTTTCAGCTCAAGGCTTCAAAATCACTTCAAGCAAAGGAGAGACTGCAGTCCGAGGAGGAGCTGATGCTCGCGGAAGCCCGACGTCGTAAGGCATCAGTGCCGGTCCCGCACGCGTCGGAGCTGAAGTTAACACCAAAGGCGGAGCCATTTAGGGAGGCACTCGCGCATGCGTTGGCCGAGTTTCCTTATGTCACCGGCGTACGCGTCGGAGACCTTCACGAGCGCACGGCTATGGCCAAATCGTACATTGGAGTTTGGGATTTGGTGGCTAAAGGCAATCTGAACAAGCATGGCGCTAAGCTAATCGAGCGTTCGAAGATCGCATCCGGCTTTGATCTCAACCCGACTGAACACTGGGGAGAGGTGAAAGCCAAGATCCGACAGGTATTGCTTCCGCGCGCGAACCAGTTGTTGCAGCTGGCGAGTGTTCAAAGGTTGCTAGATGAGGCATTGGCACGTGGTGAGCGCGCCCTGGTCTGCAATGGGGTCGTGTTCTGGTACGAGCCCGACGGACATCTAGGGTGGCAGGTCAAGTCGACAGACAGCGGGAAATCAGAAGAGGGTACGACACTCTGGACAGAAGGTACTATCGTTTCCGCCAATCACGGGCGGTTGGTCATCCTTCCCTTTATTAAGGACAATGGCGAGCGCGTAAAAGGACACACGCGCAACGCGCCCGGAGACGGTCCTTCAAAGCCCAGACATCCGAGCCAGTACGTCGAAATACCGTTCAAGGTATTGAACAGTGATCTCATGATCGGACTGTTCGGAGAACTTCCGTATGAGTAGCATCGGCCGGAGATGCCATGCGGCGACGGCTGCTTTTTTGGGAACCGGAGAGATCAAAGTCAATATCAATGGATGATCTGGTCGCTGATTGCACTCGGTTTCGCGAAGCTATCCTAGCTGCGCATACGAACCCGCTGATGCAACCGCTGTCCAACCGCGTTCTTGCTTTGGAGGACTTGCATCCAGTGCGCCGGCGCAGACGACTAATCCATTCGGCCAGCAAAGGTATTTGGTGTTGCAACACCGGGTCGCGCGTTGGTATCCGCTCAACAAACCAGGAAGAACCATTTTGCCGTCACAGTGACACGAGCGGCCACACCCGTCTTCTCTCCCATGGCACCGAGGGATTTATTTCTGGCACTAATGACGTTTAGAGGAAGGCTCGTGGGGCGATGCTAATCTAAGACTAGGCTTCGAAGCGAAGCCAGCATATTGGAATTACTGGACAAGTGGATGCTAGCGGTTTCAAGGGTGGTCTCATGACCAGTAATACGGTGGCGCGCCTGAACCGCATCTTTCTTACCAAGACCGGGGTGGTGTGGATAAAGCAGTGTCAGACGCGGGGCCTTATAGAGCTGTGAATAGGCCATCATCTGATAAACATCCGCCTGCGAAACACCCTGTGTGGGATCATCGATCCGCGCCGATATCCGCTTCCACTTGGTGTCGATGACATGGACGACCCTGCCGCCCTGGCGGATCAGGATATCGGGCCGGGTCTGGAACAGGGCGCGTCCGCTGTCCTGCGCGCTCAGGCAAAACAGCCGTCCGCCCTGCAACGAAACAGTGAGCCCGGTTCCTGCCAAGGCGCGGGCGATCAAGCGCCCGACATATTCCTCGAACAACGCGTTCATCTCGAACAGCATGGCGGTGCCCTGGCCGGCGCCGCCAGTGGTTGTCTGGTAGCGGTCCTGCAAAAAGAGCCGGGCCATGGCGAAGAGCTCCTGCCAGGATCGGTTGGTGCGGTCGATCACAACCTGATCCCAGCGCAGCGCGGACACCGGTACCTCGGTCATATCGGCATAGACGAAGGCCAGCTCGCGCAGACGCTGCTGGTTGGCGGGCCGGCGCGAGAGGTGCGCCAGGCGCTGCACGGCCGCTTTAATGATCCGGTTAAGCGGCGTATCTTCGGACAGGAGATCGAAGCGGCAGGCAAGGCGCGATGGATTGACCGCATGACGGGTGAACTGGCGGGTGATGTCGAGCTGGCCGCGCAAAGTCGGCAGATCGTGTTGGCAAGTGATATAGCGGCGCGGCATGCCCTTGCGCAGCGCTTCGGTCAGCTTGTCGCAAAAGATGCGGATCAGGATTTCGAGCAGGGTCTCGCGCTGCCAGGCAAGATCGGTGATGACGCCCAGGTCAATTTTCAAATCCAGCGCGACGGCCAGCATATGCACCAGCCGCTTACGGATCGCTGCGTTCTGGTGATCGGTTGTTTCACCGGGCGCCACATCGATCTTGGGCAGGATCTCCAGGCTCGCATCGCCCGCCGCCAGAATTCCGACCACGCCGCGCGCGCGCAAAGCATGCCGGCCATGTTCGAGCACGCCGCTGCCGCCGCGTCCGGCAAAGGCCGAGCGAGCCGCCAGTGCCGCCAGCTTACCGGCGTAACCGTCGGGAATCTGCCCCGCGCCTTCGCCGTAGGCGAGCTTGTCCCATTCCCGAAGCGTATAGGCGGGCATCAGGCGGCAAAGTCCGAAAAATCGAAGTGCGCCTTGACGCTCCAGCGCAACTTGTCGCCGCCCAGCTCATCATCGGCAAAACCAGCCGGCGCCGCCAGCCGCCGCGCTTCGAGGAAATGGGAGCCATTGGTGCCGTCTCCATCGCCCAGCACCGCGGCGACCTTTGACCAATCCTCGTAGAAATACTCCGCCAAGAGCGGGATGACCTTTTGGCGCATGACATCCTCGACATCGGCGCGGCTACGGCAGCCAGTGAAATAGGCGTGGCCGATCTGGTGTTCGCGATCGAAGAGATATTCGATCCGCTCGTTGATAGTGTGCAGCAGCTTGCACAGATCGATCCCCTCGAGATTTGCGGCATCAAGCCCTCTGGCCGCCAGCGCCCGGCGCAGTTCCTCGATATCGGGCATCAGCTCGCGGAAGGTGAAGCGGCGGCGCAGAGCGGTGTCGAGCAGCGCGATCGACCGGTCCGCGGTGTTCATCGTGCCGATAATGTGCAGGTTGGCCGGCACGCCGAAACTCGTCCCCGAATAGGGAAGCCGCACGCGGACCTCGTTTTCACAGCCGAGCCGCTTGTCGGTTTCGAGCAGCGTGATCAGCTCGCCGAACACCTTGGAGATATTGGCCCTGTTGATCTCGTCGATAACCAGGACATGCGGCCGCGCGCCGGCCACTGGCCGCTCGGCATTGGGATCCATCACCACCGCTTCGAGCGCATCCCAGTCAATGCGGTCCGGATCAAGCCGGTAGGCTGACTGGCGGCGGAAATTACGAGCATAGAATGGCGCGCGCTCCGCGCCATTATCATCGCGCCAGATCCATTCGACACTGCGCCGGTGTGGATGGAAATCGGCGTCGGCATCGAAATAATACTCGCTGCTCACCCGGCCAAAGGCACGGTAGCTGTCACGGCCATCGGAGATGACGACATAGTCCCCGACCTGCAGGCCGGAGCGAAAGGCGTAAAGCATCTCGATATTGGGGTCCTTGCCGGATGCGCCGGGATCCTTCTGATCGTTCCACGTCTTCCGGATTTCTTCGAAATCATCGAAGCGCTCGTCGGACCAGTCGATATCGCCGCCCCAGCCAAGATGGATCAGCCCGCCATCAAGCCCTTCGCGGATTCGGTCTTCCTGGCTGCCGCGCTGACCGAGCGCGATCTTGTAGATCGGGCGCGAGCGGTCGAGCCGCTTGGCCGGCGCATCGCCGGTGTCGAGCCGCGCTCTCTCGCTGATGATCTTGAACACGCCGCCATGGGGTTTGAGACTAAAGCCACCCGAAGTGCTGGCAGCCTCATCGTCGCCTTCCTGTTCGACGCCTGTCGTCGGTCGCAGCCCCTCGACGAAATCTTCGTAGGCGAATGACTGGTGAAAGGTGACGAATTCGATCCGTCCCTCACCGGCAAGACGGCGATACTCGGCCATCAGAGCATCGCGGTCATCGCGCAGTGGTTCGGCTGCGGCTTCGCCCAGGCAAAGCCGCACGGCCTCCCAGGCGGTGACATAGGTCTTGCCGGTCCCCGGCGGGCCGTAAAGGATGAGATTGGTGGTCGCGGGCATCGCGGTCATCGGTTCAAAGGTCATGGCTTGGTGCCCTTCCGCTGAGGCGAGCTGGTAGGTGAAAACGGTAGAACTGCTAGGATTTGGCAGCGTGTGCGAGGGCGCCGGCACATTGGCGAGCTTCTGAAATTTCTCGCCGCCGAGCGCGCTGCAGATTGCCGGGAACGCGCTGGGTAGCCCCATGTCGCGGCCAAGATCACCGGCGCGAATTGCAATGTCTGCCGCGCCGTTCTCACGGGCAGGTTCGACATAATAGTTTCGCGCACAGAGCCGGATGCGATCTGCGTCGCGGATCAGATGCTCGTAGCGCTCCGGCGGGGTGACCGGTGCGTCATCGGCATCGACGATGATGTAACCCGCATTGTGGAGCTGGGCGGCGGCATCGGCCTTCTGTCCCCACCCGCCATTGAGCTGCGTCTTGCCGCGCAGGAAGCCAACGATCGGCTTGGACGGATAGACGCGACCCGGCCGCGCGCGTGTCGAGCGCACCCAATGGTCACGCGGCTCGCCAAAGGCCTCGAAGATGGCGGCGTGTTCGCCCGACTGGCGGTAGCTATCATAGGCGTCCATCGCCGCCTCGATCGCTTCTCGCGAAAAGATAGCCACATCTTCTTCCTTGTAATTGTGGACGATCCACAGCGCGCTTTGCACATCGATCATGTCGCGCGGCGCCAGACCCCGGTCCGCAAAAGCGGTGCGCACGGCCTGCATGAAGCGCCATTCGTCGCGATAGGTGTCGGTCATCGACGCATGATCGGGAAAGCGGCTGCCAACCGCTTCGAGCCAGAGGTCCTGGCGCACAGAGTGGCGGATATAAATGCCCTCGTCCGGAGCGAGATGGAGGAACAGGAATTCGGCGATCTGGCGCGCCGGATCGGGCTTGCCGTCCGGGACGGCCCCGATCCACGCGTCAACGAAGGCCTTCAGCGCCGAGGCGTGACCGTCCGCTGCGCCAAGCGCTGCGTCGACAAGCGCGCGCAAGGCCGGCCAGAGCAGCTCGCGATCGGCGTCTCCCTTGGACGACATGGGCAAATAAACGCGCCAATCTACCAGATTGCTTTTTGAAAGCGCGCTGTGAACGGCATCGGCCAATTCTTTATCCGACCCAGCTTTCGCGATCGCCGTCTTGAGCTCGGCGGCAATCGCCAGCTTGTAGGTCCGCTCTGCCTCATCGAAATGCGGATCGGGCGGGTCGAACCGGTCAAAGGCGGGAAAGAATCGGCGTAGCCGTTTGATCCAGCGCGTGATCGCAGCCGGGTTAAGCACTAGCGCGTCGCCAGACCGCAACAGCACCGCGATCAGCCGGCGTAAGGCATCGTCGCTCTCGATTGGCACGACAAGACAAGGACCATTCTCAAATGCCCAACTGCTATTGAGCCCGGTGTGCCGGCCTCCCCCAGCGCCCTTGTTTGGATCGAAGGGCTTCTTTTCGCAGTCGAAGCTCTCCCCCTTCAGAAGGGGCTCCCATTTGGGATGGAGATAAAAGTTTCGTGCCAAACCCTCAATGCCCCACAGCAGCAGCTCGCCAGCGCCAAATTTGAAGGGCAGCATCTTCTTCGCGTGACCATCTCCGGGGCGCAACCCCGCGCCACGGATCAACCCAAGATACGCGTGACGCTGCACGGCATACCTTGGATCATTCTCATCGAGGCGCGCCTCGAACTTCTCCCACATTCAAACGCCTCCAAATTCAGGCAGTGCGCATAGCGTGTTGACGAGGCGCATCTGTTCAACGGTGTTGCATTTTGCTTCGCGCAACCGCGGCGCCCCGAAGACGAGCGCCAGGCCTTTGGCGCGCGAGACAGCGACATTGATGCGGTTGAGCGAGAACAGGAAATCCATGCCGCGCGGTGTTTCCTCGACTGAGGAGGCGGTCATGGACACCAGACAGACGGGTGCTTCCTGCCCCTGGAATTTGTCGACCGTGCCGACACGAATGCCAGCGGGCAAAGCGTCTTGCAGGGTATTGACCTGCGCGTTGTAGGGCGCAACGACGATAATATCGGCGGGCTCAAAGGCGCGCGTTGTCCCATCCTTATCGGTCCAACTTCCCGAGAGCAGATCGTCGATCGCAGCCTGAATGGCAGCGACTTCCTCGGCTGCGATCTGGGCATTGCCCTCATGGACGACCGGCACCCAGAAAGCACCAGCTTCAGGAAAGCCCGTCCCGCGGACTGCCTGGACGGCTGAATCAGGCGCGCTAACGAGCCTGCCTTCATAGACCTGCCGCGAAATAAACCCACAGACATCGGGATGCATACGGCGCGAGACCGGCAGAAAGATGCCGCGATCGGGCGGGATGGTGGCGTGCTCGCCCAGCATCCACTCAAGACAGGAAAGGTTGGCCGGATCGGGATGGGCACCCTGGATGACCTGCGGCAATTGCCGGGGATCGCCGACCAAAACAATGTTGCGCGCGCAGCGCCCCATGGCGACCATATTGGCCAGCCCCACTTGCCCGGCTTCATCGATGAAGAGCCAGTCGAGCGCCTGCTCGTGCTCGGATCGGGCAAAAAAGAAGGCGGTGCCGCCGACCACATGGGCGCGGCTCCAGAGGGAATCGTCATTGGCCGTCGAGCGGATGACGCCGGTACAGTCGTCCGGATAACCGTCTTCGCCGCTGCTGACCTTGTGCCCGATGCGCAGGCCCGGGACAGGATCGCCATCATCTTGCGCGGCAAGGCACCCCATCAGCACATTGCGGATCGCCTCATGGCTGTTCGAGGCCACGCCAACACGGTGCCCCTGGCGCACTAGCGCAAGGATTGCTCGTGCGGTCACATAGGTCTTGCCGGTTCCCGGCGGCCCTTGGATTGGCAGCACGGTGCCATCCATGGCGGCGATCGCCGCGATCGTGCCGGTCAGTGGATCGGCGCCATCAAGCAGATCGGCGCGCGGTCCCGTCACCAGACGTGGAGCCGTGCGCGCAAGCAAATCATCGAGCGCGGTCAGGCGGCGCGCACCGCACTGATCTTCGATCACATCGCGCAGGGCCGCTGCAATGACGTCCGTATTGAGCGGCCAGTCCGGGTGGAGCGTCAGGCGATCGGTCAATAGATGCGCCTTGGCCGCCCCCGCCTTGACCGCGATGATCCGCTCACTGCGGTCGAGCTCTTCGATGCTGACCGTGGCCGGCGGTCCGTCAATGACTGGGACCGTCGCTTTGCGGCCGGCCCGCAGCTTGGTCTCCTGGAGCGGAAAGCGATAGCGGCGCAGCACCGAGCGTTTGACGGGTTCTGCCGCATGAATGGCTTCCAGGCCGGCCAACGCATCGAGATCGTCGATCAGCTCGTCCTCGTCCTTGCCAGCGCTGTCGAAAACCGCCCATTGCGCCGGCTTGGCCTCGCGCTTGTGAAACAGGCCGAGGTTGAACAACATGTCTTGCCGCTCTTGCGGCAGACCGGATGTGGCAAGCTTCGAGCGCAGGGACTGCGTATCGGCGTCCTCCTCGACTTCCTTGTCGCCGGCATCCACCGCAAGCACCGGCCAGGGCGCGGCGGGACGGATACTCACCAACCAGTCGCGCAGCTCCTCTGTCGAAATACAGTCGATGCGGTTATAGTCTTCGATCTCGTCGAGGATCGTTTGTTCGCCGGTTTCGCGCCAGCGCTCATAGGCCACGACCGAGCCGCCGGCGGTTTTGACCTCACCTTTGCGCACCCGGCCATAGAAGGCTTCCATCGACTTGATCGAGTAATTGGCTTCCGAGCCGATCAGCGCGCCGCGCACCACCGCGAAAAGATCGACAAAGCGCCGCTCGCGCAGCAGGCGATCGAGAAAGGCCTCGCCGGTTCCATACTGTGCGGTCAGCCGCCGCAAGGCGGTGATCTCATAGGGCGCATAGTGATAGATGCGCGCCTCGGGATAGGCTGCGAGCCTTTGCCGGAAAAATTCCAGAAGGTCTGCCAAGGCCCGGGCTTCGGCGCCGTGATCATGCGCCCAGAAAGCCTTGAACTGGCCGTCGAACCAGACGCCGTGGAGATATTCGAGCCCGCCTTCGTAATGCGGATCGCCCTCGATATCGTAGAAAAGATCGCCCGGCTGCGGCGCGGGCAAAAGATCAAAGCCCTTGCCGGGTTCGGCCTCACGCAACTCGAAGGCCGGCGTCCCGGTCTTGCGGGAGTGCTGCAGGCGCGCCTGTGGCACCAGCCGCGCCCGGGTGGTCTCTGCCATGCCGCGGATGGGATGATCGAGCCCGGCCAGCCGCTCCATGGTGGTGATACCAGCCGCCTCGAGCTTCTTGACTTGGGTCCTGGTAATATTGGCAACGTTGAACAGGCTGTCTTCGGCCTGCCACTGGCCTTCGCAGTGATCGCCCCAGCGGCAAAGCCCACAATCGGCACAGGGGATCGGCCGGGTCGGCGCCGGGTTTCCCAGGAAAGCCTCGAGCCGCTGACGCGCCATGCGTGCATAGGCCCGATAGTCCGCGAGCCGTAGCTGCGCCCGGCTACCATCACCGAGTTCAACATTGGCAAATTCCGGGGCGACGCCTTGAATGTCGGTCAGCAAATCCGAGTAGAGTACCAGCTGCAGCACATGTTTGGGATGGGGGCGCCGCTTGAGCTTGGTGTCGGTGACTTCGTAGCTGAAGGGGCCGAGATCGGACGGGCGCTCGACGCGCTCGAAAAAGTCGGACCAACCGCCCCAATTGTCGCCCAGCAGCGCCCCTTGGAAGACGACCTGCGGACCGCGTGCCAAAGCCGCCCGGGTTGTCTGCGCATTCTCGGCAAGGTCGGAGCGATCGATCTCGATCACCGTCACACCTGACGCTTTCAGTGTGGCCAGGTGAGCCGCTTCGTGGGCATCGCCCTGTTTCTGGAGCAGCGCCGCATCCTCGGTATCTTCGCGCGGCACTGGCCCCTTGCCATGCATATAGGCGAGATCGAGCGCGGTTGCGTGAGCGCAGCCCATGAACCGCATCAGATCCGATGCGGACAAGAGTATCCGATCCCCCTCAATCGTTCGCATTGTTGCCCCCTGGTCGAATGCAATCCGCGGCAAGACTTGCATCTCGACAGATTGCACGTTCAGCCATAGCGTGCGTGGGTGTCAATATCTGACATAGTCTTTGACCAGGATTAGGATCATGTCGTTCGCCAAGGCTCAGGACTTGATCAGGCTGGCGCGTCTGGCCGCCACGCGGCGGACGGGGATCGGCCTCGACGAGATCTGCGAGGAATTCGGGGTTTCTCATCGCACGGCGCAGCGCATGACCGACGCGCTGGAGACAGTACTCGCTAACGTCGAGGTGGTAGATGGCCCCGACCGTCGACGGCGCTGGCGCGTCATCGATCCTGCTCTCGACAGGCTCCAGCCTCGCCAGGAGACTGCGATCGAGGCGTTGGAGATTGCCAGCCGGACGGCGCGGGGCGACGGCCGAGTACGGCACGCTGCTGCGCTAGATGATCTGCGCGACGGCTTGCTGGCGCGTCTAACACCCAAGGACGCCATGCGCACAGAAGCCGATGTTGAAGCGGTCCTTTTGGCGATGGGGTCGGTCACTCGACCCGGGCCGCGCGTTAACCTGGCGCCGGCGGTGCTCGATGCCGTGATCGAGGGTCTGCGTGGCCCATTCCTCCTGCGCATACGTTATGGAACAGAGGATGCTTCCGAACGGGTCATTGAACCACATGGCCTGCTGCTGGGCCACCGCAGTTATCTGGTGGCGCGCCAACCAGAGCGGGGTGATGCTATGCGGAATTTTCGCATGGACCGAATCCTCAGCGCTCAGACCTTGGACCAGAGCTTCAGCTTCGCGCCCGGCTTCTCGCTGCAGGAGTATGCGGCCCGTTCATTCGGCGTATATCAAGACCAAAGAGAGTACGGCGAAATCATCTGGCGTTTCGCTCCGCACGCCGCTGCGAGGGCGGCCGGATTTTGCTTTCACCCCGATCAAACCGCCGAGCTGCAAACGGATGGTAGCCTTATCGTCCGCTTTCATGCCTCAGGTTGGCTGGAGATGGCGTGGCATCTCTATCAATGGGGAGACGTAGTAGAGGTTATCGCCCCCGAGGGGCTCCGCAGGATGGTTGAAGATCATCGTCGCTCCGATTTCGCCGCCTTCCCATAAGGCCGATGCTCAAGCCGAGACAGCATCCGAGTGCTTAGGCGGCCGTTGAGGGTGACATGATCTGACACCCTCGCGTTGTAACTTTGGAATCGCCCGACTTAGCGGGCCTCTAAAGGAGCAAGCAGATGGCGAAAGGCAAAGGAGGCGGAAGCAACTTCCGCAGCGCAATCACTGGTCGGTTTGTAACCGCCAAACATGGATCAGCTAGCCCGCAGACGACGGTGCGGCAAGCGAAGGGTGGCGGGAGCACTGGCGGCACCCACCGGAGCGCCATCTCCGGAAGGTTCGTGACCACGAAGTACGGCAAGGCCAACCCGCGTACGACGATCAAGGACAGCTAACCCCAATTTAAAGGGAGATTTTCCCATGGCTCAATGCACAGCACCGAAAGAAGGCCACCGCTCAGCGAGCGCCGCAGCGAATTGCCCGGCATGCCGTGGCGGCAGACGGTATGGTGGCTACAGCAGTTATGGCAGCGGCTATGGGTCTGACTCGTCCTTCCCATCGCCTTCTACCTACTCGTCAGGTAGTAGCGGAAGCGGTTCCGGACGCGTACGAGCGAATTGGTCGAAAGCCGGTTCGTCCGTATTATATACTCCTACCGAGGTGCGAGCTCTTACGCCAGTCCGTCACACTGCCGAAACCCGAGCGGAGCTACCCGATCTTCGTGATGTCTTCCTCTGCCATGCTTGGGACGACCGGCAGGGGGATGCAAAGGCGCTGCATGATCTCTTGGAAGCGCGTGGAGTATCGGTCTGGTTTAGCGAAAAAGACGTTGCTTTGGGATCGTCACTGCTTCGAGAAATCGATAAGGGGCTGGCAAAGTCCCGGGTTGGCGTCGTGCTGGTGACACCTGCGCTGCTTCGTCGTCTTCCAGCGGCGGGTGTTGCCGACAAGGAGCTCTCGGCACTCTTAGCAACCGAGCAGCTCGTACCCATTGTCCACAACACGACGTATGAGGCTCTTCGAAACGTTAGCCCCCTACTGGCATCGCGGAGTGGCCTGAGTACCGAAGATGATACTATGACCGTGGTGGCAGACAAGCTTGCTGAGCTCGTTACCATTTAGCTTCAGTTGGAACTCAGCGATGCCGAAAACCGATACCCGTCAGGCAAACTGGCGACGAGCGAATCCCGCCAAATATGATGCTCATCTTGCCGTGCAGCGGGCGATGAAAGCAGGTGAACTGGAAAAGCAGACATGTGAAGTGTGTGGGGCTCAGGCAGTAGATGCTCATCACGACCGATATGACGAGCCCCTGAGGGTGCGTTGGCTATGCCGTCTACACCATACCCGTCTACATCACCGCGGCGAAGACATGTTTCCGATTCGACGCCGAGATGATTGATAGAAGGAACAAGCGAGTATTCCACCTATAGGGCTATCGTTGCCTATCTTCACCATGGCACGTAGGGTGCCGTCCACCGGTGCATTCTGATTGGAGCATGATGGTTTCACAACTCGATTTCTTCGCCTCCGCCGTTGCACCGACGGCTGCAAAGGCAGCCAGGGCACGCGTCGGTGTCAGGGGAGGGCAGGCGGAGACCGACCTGGATGAGGAAGCGATGGCCCGTCATCTGGAAGCGACCGGCAGCTACCGAGTCTTGCGAAAGCTCTTGCCGCGAGAAATTGTAAAGGATGCTCGGCCCGGATTTCCGCGGCAGGCCATCATCCTCGACACCGAAACCACTGGCCTCAACCACCGATCTGACGAGATCATCGAAATCGGCGTAATTGCCTTCACCTTTGACGACGCAGGCGAAATCGGCGATGTCACGGGTGTCTACGGCGGGCTTCAGCAGCCGACTGCTCCCATCCCGGCCGAAATCACACGCCTGACCGGGATCACCAATGAAATGGTGGCTGGGCAGACGATCGACATGGCGCGGCTCACACCCCTCATTGATTCAGCCGATCTGGTCATTGCCCACAACGCCGGCTTCGACAGACCTTTCTGCGAAGCATTTTCTCCGATCTTTTGCAACAAAGCATGGGCCTGCTCCGTGTCAGAGGTCGACTGGCCGGCGCGTGGGTTTGAGGGGAGTAAGCTCGGCTATTTGATCGGACAGTCGGGCTATTTCCACGATGGTCACCGGGCTGTCGATGACTGTTTCGCACTGCTCGAAGTGCTCGCGCAGACGCGGCCCCGTTCCACCGCGACTCCATTTGCGGAACTCCATCAGGCCAGCCAGCGATCACGGGTTTGCATCTATGCTGAGAACAGCCCATTCGACATGAAGGACCAGCTCAAGGCGCGCGGTTACCGGTGGTCGGATGGTTCCGATGGCCGTCCGAAATCCTGGTGGATTGAGCTGCCGGAAGAGAAGCACGACGAGGAACTGCATTTTCTGCGGACAGGGATCTATTGCTGGGATGCCGACCCGCCGGTCAAGTATCTGACGGCGTTTGATCGCTTCCGCGCTACTTGAATGTTCCGAATGCAATGACGACCGTTCTGGGAATTGATGCAGCTTGGACGGCGACACAACCGAGTGGTGTCGCTCTGGTTTCCTCCATGGGTGGCGTTTGGCGCCTGATCTTCGCTGGAGCGTCCTATCGTCACCTCTTGATCTATGCCGATGAAGGCGTGATCTCCACGTCCCGCCCTTCTGGCTCGGTCGCAGAACCCGCGGCTCTCCTTGCTGCCTCAGGAAAAATTGCTGGAGCACCTGTCGATCTCGTGGCCGTAGATATGCCCCTATCTCGCGAGCCGATTGCAGCGCGGCGCGTGTCGGACAATCTTGTTTCGGCAGCTTACGGCGCTCGTCAATGCAGCACCCACACACCAAGCGCGATCAGGCCCGGAAGGATCAGCGATGATCTCAGGAGAGGTTTCGAGCACTGCGGTTATGGCCTGCTGACGAGGAAGATTAGCGCGCCTGGCCTGTTGGAAGTCTACCCGCATCCAGCCCTGGTCGAACTGATGCGCGCCGACAAGCGGCTGCCTTACAAGCAGGCGAAAACGCGCAACTATTGGCCAACGGAGGCCCCTATCAATCGGCGCCGTAGACTTTTCGATTCCTGGCGTATGATCGTCACCAGACTTGACCTAGAAATAAAAGGCGTTTCCGCTGCATTGCAGCTACCTCCGCTCGAGGCTTCATCATGGCAGTTGAAGGCGTTTGAGGACATGCTCGACGCGGTCATCTGCGCATGGGTCGGCATATGCGTTTACGAGGGATGCGCCCTGCCGTTTGGCGACGACACTTCTGCAATTTGGATACCTCACCCGGAGCTTCTGGGATCTCGCCAAACCGATCATGATCGCATTGGGGAAGGCCGGTGACCGCTGAACGCTTTGTTGGTGATCCTAGAACAATGAACCATCCAGCACATTCAAGCGATTGGGTGATCCAATAGATGTGGCGTTGGTTCGATTCCTTTCAAGGCGAAGAGGCTGGCGAGGAGTTTTGCTCGAGCCACCTGCGGTTCACGCGCAATGACGGCGTAATGGCTGCTTTAATCAAAGCAGTCTTCACCAATGTCCCGCTGGGCAAGTCGTTCTGCTCTGCACCTAGATGGTGATGCTTTAAACACATCATGAGGCTGGTCGATGGCCTTCGTCTCGGCCATCGCTTCCACTCAACCTAAACTTTCTGACCCAACATTAAGGATAGTTCAACGGCAGCCACCTTGTTTACAAGACGGCCGGCTCCAGTCGCGCAATGCAAGCGCAGATTCGGAAGCAATATTGCCGTTAGAATATTTTCGCAATTTTTGTTGCGCATTCGAGATTACGTGGGTATGTTGACCATGCACCGGGCGAGGCCCGCTGCATGGGAGAGAAGCGCGAGGCGTTCATAATGCTTCGCTCGTGATGGTGCCGAGGAGGCCAATCGCATAGACCGAAACTTATCCAGGTGGGACGTTCGCGTTGTCCGCCAAGGCGAAGCTGTGTCCGCGATTACCGGATGGGACTTGAATGAGCGTTCGTACAGGTTCGACGCGTGCAGGGATTTAACGGAGGAGAAATCTCATGATGAAGAAGTTCGCAATCACTACTGCATTTTGTGCCCTGATGTCGGGAGCTGCACATGCCGAAACGATCGGTGTCGCAATGTCCCTGTTCGACGACAACTATCTGACGGTGCTTCGTCACAATATTGAGCGCCACGCGAAGGACCTTGGCGTGGAAGTGCAGATGGAAGATGCGCAAGGCGACATCGCGCGCCAGCAGTCTCAGATCGAGAACTTCGTCGCCGCCGGCGTCGACGGCATCATCACGATGCTGGTCGATGCTGACTCCGGCAGGGCTATGTCGAAGATTGCCGAAAATGCCGGGATTCCCTTGGTTTTCGTCAACATGTTGCCGGCCAACATGGACACGTTCCCTGAAAAGCAGGCTTGGGTTGGTTCGGACGAAGAGCAGGCAGGTGAGCTGCAGGCGACCGAAATCTGCAAGCTTGCAGCTGGCAAGGGTGACGCAGTTATCCTGATGGGCCAGCTCGGAACGACCGGCCAGCGTGGTCGTACGGCCGCCGTCGAGCGCGTCCTGAAAAGCGATGCCTGCAAGGACATCAAGGTCCTCGACCAGCAGACCGCAAACTGGATGCGTACTCCCGCCCTCGATCTGATGACCAATTGGACCACCTCAGGCATCAAGCCCACCATCGTGTTCGCCAACAACGACGAAATGGCGCTTGGCGCGATCCAGTCGCTGAAGGCCTCGGGTGTTGCCATGGATGACGTAATCATCGGTGGCGTGGATGCGACCCAGGATGCGCTCGCAGCTCTCGAAGCCGGCGATCTCGACGTCACCGTCTATCAGTCCGCGAAGGGGCAGGGCGAAGGTTCGCTCGACACGGTTCTGAAGATTGCCCGTGGTGAAAAGTCCGAACAGCGGGTCGCGATCCCGTTCGAGCTCGTCACGCCCGAGAACGTCGCGAAGTACAAGTCCAGTAACTAGGCAACTGGCGGGGACGATCAGGGTTTCCATGGTCGTCCCCGCCTTGGCAACTGGGCGCTGCCTGCAGACACCACAGGTGATACATGATTTCGACATCGACCCGTCAGGCTATAGAGGACTTCAAAGCGAAGGCGAGGCCGTATCTGCTTGAGATTGAGGGCATACGGAAAGAATTCCCGGGCGTCGTTGCGCTAGATGGCGTTGAGTTTCGCCTTCGCCCAGGAACTGTTCACGCCCTAATGGGAGAGAACGGTGCCGGCAAAAGTACGTTGATGAAAATCATCGCGGGAGTGTATGCGCCTGATCAAGGCACGATCAAACTGAGGGGTGACGAAGTCCGGTTAAAGAGCCCGAAGGATGCCTTGGAGCAGGGGATCGCAATGATCCACCAGGAACTTGCTCTGATGGCCTGGATGACGGTCGCCGAAAACATCTGGATAAGGCGGGAGCCGCGGAACGCGCTTGGTCTCATAGACCACAAGCGCATGATGGCGAACACACGGGAGTTGTTCGATCAGCTGAAGATCGGGATCGACCCTTCGGCCGAAGTCAGCACGCTCACAGTCGCGCAGAAGCAGATGGTCGAGATCGCCAAGGCGGTCAGTTATGAATCCAGCGTTCTGATAATGGATGAGCCAACCTCTGCCCTCACTGAATCCGAGGTGAGTCATCTTTTTGAGATTATCCGTGACCTTAGGTCCCGGAATATTGGAATTGTCTACATTACCCACAAAATGAACGAGCTGTTCGAAATTGCCGATGAGTTTTCGGTATTCCGTGACGGCCACTACGTCGGCACCCACGCCAGCACCGACGTGACCCGCGACGATATCATTCGAATGATGGTTGGGCGCGAAATCACTAACATGTTTCCGAAGGAAGAGGCACCGATCGGTGATGTCATCCTGGAGGTCAAAGACCTTGAACTAAACGGTGTCTTCAGCGGGATCACCTTCGACCTGCGCCGTGGCGAAATTCTGGGTGTGGCCGGCTTGGTCGGCTCCGGACGCTCCAATGTCGCGGAAGCGATTTTCGGCGTGGTCCCGGCCACCCAAGGTACGATCAGGATCAACGGCGAGGAGACAACAATCAGTTCCCCTGCCGATGCCATGCGCGCTGGCATGGCGCTACTGACTGAGGATCGCAAGGAAACGGGCTGTTTCTTGCCGCTGACGATCCTTGAAAATATGCAGATTGCAGCTTTGCAGCACGGTCATTCCCAAATGGGCTATGTCGATGAAAGCGGCCTCCGAATCTTGTGCGATGAGATGAAGAACGCAATGCGCATCAAGACTCCGAACCTTGATGAACGCATTGAAAACCTCTCCGGCGGAAATCAGCAGAAGGTGCTGATTGCGCGATGGTTGCTGACAAAGCCGCAAATTTTGATCCTGGATGAGCCAACCCGAGGCATCGACGTCGGTGCCAAGGCGGAAATCCATCGACTGATTTCGAACCTGGCCAAGGAAGGCGTGGCCGTCATCATGATTTCGTCGGAGCTGCCCGAGGTCCTCGGCATGTCGGACAGAATTCTTGTCATGCATGAGGGACACATGACCGGAATCCTGGACCGGGCGGAAGCCGATCAAGTCAAGATAATGGAACTCGCGGCCCGCTGAGGTCGCAAAGGCGAGAATGCCGAGGAGGAGACGAAATGGAAAACGTGCAAGCGCAGCCGGCCAGCCCAACGAGACGGAAACTACCTCAGGAATTGAATATCCTGACCGTATTGATCGGAGTGGCTCTCGTCTTTGAACTTCTGGGATGGTTCGTTCAGGGGCAAAGCTTTCTGGGAAATCCCCAGCGCCTGACCATCATGATCCTCCAAGTCTCCGTCGTCGGCATCATCGCCATCGGAGTAACCCAGGTCATCATCACCGGTGGTATCGATCTCAGCTCTGGCTCCGTCGTCGCGATGACTGCAATGATTGCCATGAGTTTTGCGCAAACGAGTGATTTTGCGCGTGCCATCTACCCGGGTCTGACAGACTTGCCAGCGATTGTACCCATCCTGATCGGTGTCGGCCTCGGCTTGATCGCCGGTATTGTGAATGGCGCTCTGATCGCCTTGACGGGCATACCACCCTTCATCGCAACCCTCGGCATGATGGTTACGGCGCGCGGTATTGCAAAGTGGTACACCAAGGGTCAGCCGATTTCCTTCCCATCGGAAAGCTTCGCCAGTATCGGCTCTGGTGCATGGCCGGTCGCCATCTTCCTGCTGGTAGCGGTCATATTTCATGTTGCTCTTCGCTATACACGGTACGGCAAGTTCACGTACGCGATCGGTGCGAATGCACAGGCCGCCCGTGTTTCAGGTATCAACGTGCAGGCGCATCTCGTGAAAGTCTATGCGATTGCCGGCATGCTGGCAGGTCTCGCAGGGGTCGTCACGGCCGCTCGAGCGGAGACTGCCCAGGCTGGGATGGGCATGATGTATGAACTCGATGCGATTGCGGCCGCCGTCATTGGTGGGACATCGCTTTCGGGTGGACGTGGACGGATATTTGGAACGGTGATCGGTACAGTTATTCTTGGCCTGATGATGTCCGGCTTCACGTTCCTGCGCGTCGACGCTTACTACCAGGAGATCGTCAAAGGGCTGATCATCGTCGCCGCTGTGGTCACCGATGTTTATCGGCAAAAGGCTCGGGTCAAGAAGGGCTGAGTGTAATCGAACTCGCCAGTCTTCGAGGCAATCATGGCCGATGGATTCTTTGGTAGCCCCTTGGAGTTGGCCGTCACAGTAGTGGCGGTCTTCCTTGTCGGTTTGTCTAAGGGAGGGCTCGGGGGAATGAGCCTTCTTGGGGTACCGTTAATGGCCCTGGTTATGTCGCCAATCACTGCTGCTGCGATACTTCTGCCAATCCTGGTGGTCATGGATATCGTCAGCGTTGCCGCCTGGAAGAAATGGGTAAACTGGGAAATATTGGTGCTCGTTTTGCCGGGTGCTCTAGGCGGTATTGGGTTGGGCTGGCTGACGGCCGAAGTAACATCTGACGCCGTTGTCCGGCTTATTGTCGGATTGGTGTCCCTGACATTCGTCTTGCGCGTTGCGTTCGGAAGACCCGTTACCGCAGCGGTGACCGGTGAACGTCCATTGGCTGCCAGCTTCTGGGGCACACTCGCCGGCTATACAAGCTTCGTCGCGCATGCCGGGTCCCCGCCCTTGCAAGTCTATATGTTACCACTTCGACTTGATCCGAAGGGTTTCACCGGAACAACGGTAATGTTCTTCGCGATCACCAACGCGGTGAAGCTGGTGCCTTATGCCGCACTGGGTGGTTTGGGTGTTGAGAACCTCAGTCGCGCGGCCATCATGATACCCTTGGCTATCGCGTCGACATGGCTAGGAGCATGGGCAGTACGCCGGATGGACGCTGCCGTGTTTTATCCCATGACTTACATTTCAGTCGCGGCCGTTGGTGTGAAGCTCGTTTGGGACGGCATCGTTAGTTTGTAAACGCTATATGCCCGTCACTGTCGGAATGCGGGGAGCGGTATCGTCCTTCTGAACCCGGGCCACGACCGCGACAGTCAAGGCCTGAGCCAGGCACATAGGCGCTGCCAAAGACCGGGAGAACGTGTAGTCATGTTCGGGAACAGAGAACAAGACCTTGGCGGACTTAGCCAGCGGTGAGAGCGTACTGTCGGAGATCGCGACGACGGGGACGCCAATCTTCTGCGCCTCTTCTACGATGTTCACCACTTCATTTGCATAGAACCGGAATGACACGGCAATCAACGCGTCCGTACTCTTCATCGTCCGCGCCATATGGGTAGCCAAGCCCCCACCCGGATCGAGGAGCACACAGCGCTTTCCCAGCATTGTCAGGATGTAGCGCAACAGTTCCACAACAGGAGCTGAGCGCAACTGCCCGATGAGGTAGATCGTGTCGGCCCCCTCAATGACGTCTGCCGCCATGGCGAGGTCTTCGCCGCTCGTCCGTTCGAGAATGTCCTGCAGGGACGCGATGTCGCGCACGACCAAATCGTGCAGGAAGCCGTATTCGGATCGATCCTCCCTGTTCATGAGCTCGTTGTCGAGCGCCTTGATTCTGGCCTCGAAGCCCGGCGCAGCCGTCGCGAGCCTCTTTTGGAAGAGAACCTGAAGCTCCTTGAACCCTTTGTAGCCGAGCGCCTGGGCAAACCGGACGAAGCTCGACGCGTGCATGCCACATCGCTCTGCGATGGTGTTGACCGACTGGACGGCGACCTCATTGGGGTTCTGGGTCAGATAGACCGAAATCTTCTGATAGGTCTTGCTCATCTGATCATGACGCTCATGGATCAGACGGATAAGTTCTTCGTAGTCTTTAGGTGATGCAGTGGGTGTCGGTTGTTGCTTCATCATAAAACCTTGCAATATCTGTTGCGAAAAACCAAGGGGGCCGACCTCTATACGATCTCAACTAGCAGATCATTCGCATCGACTTGCATACCTGAGCTGACATGCATGGCAACGATGACGCCATCACGGTGAGCGTTGATGCTGGTTTCCATTTTGATGGCTTCGATCGAAAGCAAAGGGTCACCTACCTTGACCGTCTGGTGCACGAACCCTGAGATAGTCGAAATAATGCCCGGCATAGGCGCGCCGATCTGGCCAGGGTTTGTCGGGTCAGCTTTCGGATGTGCAGTCTTTCTCGCTGACCGCGTCCGATCTGAAACTTTCGTGGAGCGCGGCTGGCCGTTGATCTCGAAGTAGACCTTCACATCACCGTTCTCGTCTGGCTCACCTTTGGTCAGATATCTGATCTCAACTGTTTTGCCGGGTGCAAGCTCGACCGACAGTTCCTGCCCCTCCTGCATGCCGTAGAAGAAGGTTGGCGTCGGCAAAGAGTGAACCGGTCCATACGTACGGCGTCGCCCCATGAAGTCCAGGAAGACCTTGGGGTACATCAGGTAGGATGCTAGGTCCTCATCCGAGACGGCGTATCCATCGAGCTCGTCGCTCAGCTTACTGCGTGTGGCAACCAGATCGACCGCGGCCAAGTTGCTTCCCGGGCGTTCTGTTGATGGCAGCTTGCCTTTAAGAACTTTACTCGAAATTGCTTCCGGCCAGCCGCCAGGCGGTTGCCCCAAGTTTCCGGCCATCATGTCGGCGACGGATTCCGGAAACGCCACTTCTCTCTCGGGGTCTATGACGTCTTCCTTCGACAATCCCTGCGCCACCATCATCAACGCCATGTCACCGACAACTTTCGACGACGGTGTGACCTTGACGATATCACCAAATATCTGGTTGGCATCCGCGTAGGCTTGGGCGACCTCGTTCCAACGCTCTTCAAGACCGAGGTTTCGTGCCTGGGCCTGCAGGTTGGTAAACTGCCCTCCGGGCATTTCGTGCAGGTAGACTTCCGACGCAGGCGCTTCCAGCCCACTTTCGAATGCCGCATATTGGTGCCGTACCCGCTCCCAATAGGACGAGACGCGGCGGATGGTCCCGATATCCAACCCGGTATCGCGGTCTGATCGTGCAAGTGCTTCAACAATGGAGCCGAGACAGGGCTGTGATGTCCCTCCGGAAAATGCATCCATCGCGGCATCGACCGCGTCGACGCCGGCTTCAGCTGCAGCGAGTATGGAGGCTCCTGCGAGACCGCTCGTGTCATGTGTATGAAAATGAATAGGAAGCCCGACTTCCTCCTTCAGCGCTTTGACCAGCACGCGCGCCGCGGCAGGTTTCAGAAGGCCAGCCATGTCTTTCAGGCCTAGAAGATGGGCCCCGGCGGCTTCCAGCTGTTTCGCCATGGTGACGTAGTACTTGAGATCGTATTTTGCCCTGTCAGGGTTCAGGATGTCGCCAGTGTAGCAGATCGTGCCTTCGCAAATCTTGCCGGTGTCGATGACCGCATCCATCGCGACGCGCATGTTCTCGACCCAGTTAAGGCTGTCGAAGACACGGAATATGTCTACCCCTGAGGATGCGGCACGCTTGACAAAAAACGAGACGACATTGTCCGGGTAGTTGGTATATCCAACGCCGTTGGAGGCCCGCAGCAACATTTGCGTCAACACGTTCGGCAGTCGCTCGCGGATCGCATGCAGCCTTTGCCATGGGCATTCCTGCAAGAAGCGATAGGCGACATCGAAGGTCGCACCGCCCCAGCATTCCACGGAAAACAAGTCTCCGAGGCCTGATGCGTAGACCGGCGCAATCTTGACCATGTCATTGGTGCGCATCCTGGTCGCCAGAAGCGATTGATGACCGTCGCGCATGGTCGTGTCGGTTATCAGAAGCTTCTTCTGTGCCACCATCCACGCGGCGACCGCTTTTGCACCCTCTTGGTCGAGCAATTGGCGTGTGCCTGGTTGCGCTTCCTTGGTCACGGTCGGAACGCTGATTGATTTGGCTTCAGCCGCAGGCTTGGCACGGCCCGCAGTCTCCGGATGACCATTGACCGTGATGTCGGCGATGTACTGAAGCAGTTTGGTGCCGCGGTCAGCCCGCTTGTTGAATTGAAATAGGTCTGGTGTCGTATCGATGAACTTAGTGGAATAGCTCATGTCCAGAAATGTTGGATGCTTGAGCAAGTTCACCACGAACTCGATGTTCGTACTGACCCCCCTGATCCGGAACTCTCGCAATGCCCGATCCATTCGGCGGATTGCCTGGTCCGGTGTCTGCGCCAATGCCGTCACCTTGACCAGCAACGAGTCATAATGGCGGGTGACCACGCCACCCTCGTATGCTGTTCCGCCATCGAGACGAATCCCCATGCCCGTTGCAGTTCGATACGCGGTGATGCGGCCATGGTCAGGGATGAAGTTGTTCTGCGGGTCTTCGGTCGTGACACGACACTGAAGTGCATGTCCGTTCAGTTTGACGTCCTGCTGTCGGGAAACACCCGTTGCCTGAGCCAGTGTTTCGCCTTCAGCGATCTTGATCTGGGCCTGCACAATATCGATCCCGGTGATCTGCTCGGTCACCGTATGTTCAACCTGCACGCGCGGATTCACTTCGATGAAATAGAAGTGGCCGCTGTCCATATCCATCAGGAACTCGACAGTGCCCGCATTCTGATATCCGACGGCATTGCCGATCTTCAGTGCAAGACCGCAGACTTCCGCACGCTGACTTTCAGTTAGGTAAGGTGCAGGCGCACGTTCTAGAACCTTCTGATTCCGTCGTTGCACTGTGCAGTCACGTTCATAGAGGTGGTATAAACCTCCATGGGCATCGCCGAGAAGCTGGACCTCAACATGCCTCGCCTTTAGGATCATCTTTTCAAGGTATCCCTCGCCGTTGCCGAAGGCGGCTTCCGCTTCACGGCGACCCTCACGCACTTTGGTGGCGAGTTCATCTTCCGTGGTAATCGGGCGCATACCGCGGCCACCGCCACCCCAACTCGCCTTGAGCATGAGCGGATAACCAACCGCTGCAGCTTGGCTTCGGATGAGGTCGAAGTCGTCGCCGAGTACATCTGTTGCCGGGATCACGGGTACGCCGGCAGCTTCGGCAACTTTTCGTGCGGATGCCTTGTCGCCAAGCGACCTCATTGTTTCGGCGCGTGGGCCAATAAATGTTATCCCGGCATTGGTGCAAGCTTCCACAAAGTCCGGGTTTTCCGACAACAGGCCATAGCCGGGATGAATGGCGTCAGCACCCGACTCTTTAGCGACGCGGATCACTTCGGATATGCTGAGATACGCCCCCACGGGCGAGAGACCCTCGCCAATGCAATAGGCTTCGTCGGCCTTAAAGCGATGGAGGCTGAGTTTGTCCTCCTGCGCGTAGACGGCCACTGTTTTTTTGCCAAGCTCGTTGGCTGCACGCATGACACGGATCGCGATTTCACCGCGGTTGGCAATCAGGATTTTCTTGAACATCGGAGCCCTCGTGAAGGAGCGGACGTCCGGGGGAGGGCCGGACGTCCGGGGAGTAGGGGCTTTTGCCCCCTCTTAGCGCCGAGGCTATCCGGCGACTATGCTGGTCAGGCAGGCACGCTGATCCATTGACGCGTCGATGAGGAGCGCTGGATCGTCTCGACCAGTGTCTGAATGCGAAGACCGGCGGCGAAGCCGAACGGTTCTTCGATCGTGCCGGCGATTGCGTGGATGTAGCCGGCGACCTCGATGGCTTTTAGATCGTTGAACCCGAGTTGATGGCCAGGAGCGACGCAGAATCGACCATAGGGCTCGTGATCAGGAGCAGCTTCTATCTTGCGGAAGCCGCGACGTCCTGCCGGGTCGCGGTTTGAATAGAAGTGTAGCTCGTTGAAGCGCTCCTGACTGAAATGGAGTGCGCCTTCGGTGCCATAGACCTCGAAGTCATGCTGCATCTTTCGCCCGGTTGCGATCCAGTTTCCTTCGACCGATCCCTGGGCTCCATTGGCGAAACGGACAAATGCGCGCCCGACATCGTCGACGTCCACCTTCCTGGTTCCGTCTTTACCGTCAGGGCGCTCGCCGATCATGGTGATGCAGTCGCCCATTACCTCGGTGATCGGACCGAGTAGGAATTCGGCCGTGGCCAGTGCATGTGATCCAATGTCGGCGAGAGCCCCACCGCCAGCGGGATCATGGCGGAAGGTGAATGTCCCGGAGGCATCGACCATGTAGTCTTCCGCGTGCAGCCCTCGGTATCCGCGGATTTGACCAAGTTCACCGTCGGCTATCATCTGCTTCGCTAAACGGAGCATGGGATTGCAGAGATAGTTGAAACCGACCTGGGTTTTCACGCCCCGCGCGGCGGCTGCCTGCGCCATCTCTCGGGCATCCGACGAGAGTGGTGCCAAAGGCTTTTCGCAATAGACATGTTTGCCGGCGGCGATGGCCGCCAGGGCCATCTCCTTGTGCAAGGCATTAGGTGCGGTGATGTCGATGACGTCGATATCGGAATGGGTGATCATCGATCGCCAGTCGGATGTCGAGTATGCAAATCCGAAGTCGGCCGCAGCTCGTGCTGCTGCCTCCTCGGTGACATCTGCAACGGTGTGCAGCTCGATATCAAATGGAAGGTCGAACACCTTCGGTGCTGAGGCGAAGCCGAAGACATGAGCCTTGCCCATGAAACCAGTGCCGATCAGTCCGATGCGAAGTACAGGTTTGCTAGGCATATGCGTGATCCGGATTGACGATAAGGGTGCGGTCTATGGTGCCCGCCAGAAAATTCACTGCATTCTGGATCGCAGCGATGGCCATGCGCTCACCACACTCAGCGGTAAGCCCGGCGATGTGCGGGGACAGTATGGCGTTGGGGTGCGCAAGAAGCGGGGAGTCACTTGCCGGGGGTTCGTCATCGAAAACATCCAGCCCCACAGCGCCGATGTGCCCGCTGACCAAAGCGTCGTTCAAGGCCCGCTCGCAAACCACGCCACCGCGTGCGGTGTTCGCCAACACGACACCACGCTTCATCGCGGCAATCTCAGCCTCACCGATCGCGGGTGTCGCACCTTTGGGTATGTGAACGGAAATGTAGTCCGCCCAGGGAAGCCCTTCCTCCAGTGAAGTTGCCTCTACGGCACCATCTGGCCAACCACTCTGTTGCAGATACGGATCATAAGCGCGGATTTGCATTCCGAATCCGGATGCCATTCGGGCAAGATGCCTTCCAATCCGACCGTAGCCGAGAATGAGCAGGTTCTTGCCCGAGACTTCCTGCTGCTCAAGCTTGTTCCTCCAGCCCCATTGTCCTGGTTCTCTTACAGACCTGTCTGCGAGGATCGCACGTTTTGCCCCGGCAAGGAGCTGCATGATGGCGTGTTCGGCAACCGAGACGGAGTTGACGTCCCCGACGATGGTGAGCGCGATCCTTCTGCGGTTCAGTTCTGCCAGGTCGACTGAATCGTAGCCGACGCCGTGGCGAGAGACGACCTTCAAGCGCTCAGCTTTGGAGATGGTTGCAGCCGACAGAGGCTGGGTGCGAATGACTATCGCGTCGGCAACGTCGATGAACGGTGCGTATGAGGCCTCTGATACCTCCTCGATGTAATTAACCGTATAGCCGTGCGCGGGCAGTTCGCGCAGTATGGCTTCGCCGGAAGGGTGCATTTTCCCGGCAACCAAAAGATTTGGCATCAGTAGCCTCCCGGTCGGTCGGTGGACGCCGTAACCTTTGTGGTAAGCTTGCGGAAAGTGGCGACGGACTCAGCAGCGGCTGCCGCGATGAGCCGACTGTCGCCCGACACAGTGGTCATGTTGAAACCCCACTCGACTGCGCGCGCCGCGTACTCGGCCGTTCCGCAATGGATCGCCGCCTGGATACCGTTGCGGTGACAGGCATCCTTGATGCGTTTGATCGCCTCGATGACCTCCGGCTCTTCCCGGTCGAAAGCCGGCATCAGCTGTCCCTTGGACAGCGAGAAGCTGAGGTCTGCGGGACCGACATAGATGCCGTCAAGACCTGGCGTGGAAGCGATCTCCTCCAGATTTCCCATGGCCTCGGCGGTTTCGATCATCGCAAAAGCGAGGATTTCGTCATTGGCTTCCGCCGGATAATTCGCACCTGCCGCGTAGACGGCGCGTGTTGGCCCGAAGCTCCGCTCGCCCAATGGCGGGTAGCGCATGTAACGAACGAACTGCTCCGCTTGCGCGCGCGTATTAATCATCGGGCAGATGATCCCGTATGCCCCAGCGTCTAGAACCTTGGAAATCCAAGAGGGATCGAGCCATGGCACGCGCGCCATCAGCACTTTGTCCGACGCACGCATCGCTTGGAACATGCCGAGCACGTCCTTGTAGTCGACCGCGCCGTGCTGGATGTCGATGGAGATGGCGTCATAGTCCTGAGCGGCCATGATCTCGGCCGTGAACGGACTGGCGATCGACAGCCAACCGTGCAGCACGGGACGCCCCTCCGCCCAGATTTGTCTCAGCTTGTTCTTTTTCATGACCCTAATCCTTAGAACACGAGCTGAGCGAGCTTGGTGTCGAGGTAGTCATCGATGCCTTCGATGCCGCCCTCGCGTCCCATGCCAGAGTGATTGGTGCCGCCAAATGGCGCTTCAGCCGCCGCCAGGGCAAAGCTGTTGATGCCGACCATGCCCGACTTCAAGGCGGCCACGGTCCGGCGCGCCCTGTCGGGCGAACGGGTGAAGGCGTAGGCCGACAATCCCATGTCGGAAGCGTTCGCTCTCGCAAGTGCTTCGTCCTCGCTGCCGAACCGGGTGATTGCCGCGATCGGTCCGAAGTTCTCTTCGGCAAAAACCTTCATGTTGTCGGTGACATTGGTGAGCACCGTCGGCTCGAAGAAGAAGCCGTGGTTCAACTGCGCCGGCCGCTTTCCGCCATAAGCAAGGGTCGCACCTGCTTGTGTGGCGGCTGCAACGATCTCTTCAATTTCTTGCAGGCGGCGCGCATTGATCAGCGGCCCCATGCCGGTATCTGCGTCGAGGCCGTCGCCGAGTTTGATCTTGGCGGCACGCTCGACGAAACCTTCGACAAAGGCGTCGTGCAGGCTGTCGTGGACGAAGATGCGATCCGGGGTGACGCAGACCTGTCCGCAATTGGCGAATTTCGTTGGCACGGTGAGGTCCAGGGCGTTCTGCAGGTCGGCGTCATCGTAGATGATCAACGGTGCATTGCCGCCGAGTTCCATCGAGACCTTTTTGACCGTGGCCGCGGCGTCGCGGATCATCTGCTGGCCGACGCGGGTCGATCCCGTCAGCGAAACCTTGCGGACGCGGCTATCGGCCATGATCGGACCGTAGGTATTGTCTGTCGAACCGACAACCAGGTTGACCGCCCCATCAGGAAGCCCGGCTGCGCGGAGGCAATCGACCATGACCATCGCGACACCGGGCGTCTGCGAAGACGGCCGAAGCACGACGGAGCAACCGGCCGCGAGAGCCGGCGCAAGTTTGCGCGCGGGCAAGGCTGCGGGAAAGTTCCACGCCGTGAATGCCCCAACAATACCGACAGCTTCGCGGCTGACCTCGAAGCGCCCACCGGGCACTCGGCTGTCGACGATGCGCCCGTAGATGCGGCGAGCCTCCTCGGCAAACCAGCGAAACTGATCGCAGGCAAGTACCCATTCGCGGCCGGCCTGCGCAATCGGCTTGCCGGTTTCCGTCGAGATCATCCGGGCGGCTTCATCCGACCGCCGGAGCATTTCATCGGCGGCCTTATGCAGCGCCTCGGCCCGGCCAAAGCCGCCCATGGCTCGCAATTTCGGCAGGGCGTTTGCGGCGGCGTCAATTGCCTGGCGCGTTTCTGAAGCCGTTGCGAGAGGAACGGTTCCGATTGCCTTTTCCGTGACCGGAGAAATGACGTCTGCCGACGCGGAGCCGGGGACCCAGCTACCGTTGATGAACAATCCAAATTTCGCGTACATGGCTTAACCGATTTCGTTCGTGTTGACGGAGCGGCCTTCGGAAATCGAAAGCATGGCGGCCTCGGCAAGGATCAAGGCCTGGCGGCCGTCCTCGAAACCAACTTCCGGCGGTGCGCCCTTCTCGACGGCATCGACAAATGCGCTGATTTCTGCGGCGAAAGCGTCGGCATAACGTTCGATGAAGAAGTTCATCAACGGCGCGGCCTGATCGGTGAATTGTTCGCTGTAGAGACGCATTCCGTTAAGCGGCCGGTTCTCGGAGATTGCCATTCCGCCGCTACCCAGCGCCTCTACCCGTTGGTCGTATCCGTAAACCGCGCGCCGCGAGTTGTTGATGATGCACTGCTTGCCAGAGGCTGTTTTCAAGACGACCGTTACAGTGTCGTAGTCCGCGCATTTCGCCATAAGTTCAGGATCGACAAGCCTTGATCCCGTCGCGCTGACCTCTGTCACGTCTTCACCGAGGATGAAGCGCGCCATGTCGAAATCATGGATTGTCATGTCCCGGAAAATCCCTCCGGACACTTCTATGTATGAGGCCGGTGCCATTCCGGGGTCACGTGATGTGATGATCACCTGATGCAGATCGCCGATGGCACCGGATGCGATTGCGTTCCGCACTGCGCGATGTCCGGTGTCGAAGCGGCGAACGAAACCCAGCATGATCGGGATGCTGGTCCCTGCAATTCTTGCGGCACAAGCATTCACGCGCTCTAGCGAAAGGTCGATTGGTTTTTCGCATAGAACCGGCTTTCCAGCCGCTATCGCCTGTTCGAGAAGGTCGGCGTGTGTCGGCGTAGAAGTTGCAATCAAGACGGCATCAACGTCACCCGACGCGAACACGGCTTCAGCCGATTCGTATTGTTTTACGCCCAGTTTCTGGGATACTTCCTTCGCCGATGGCCCGTGCACATCAAAGACCCCGGCAAGGGAGGCACGAGGGTGCGCAGCGATGTTTTCCGCATGCATCTTGCCAATACGACCCACGCCTAGAACGGCTATTTTCAGCATCTGAATTCCTCCCGAGATATTTTCGCAATAATCATTGCAAACTATTCCAATTGTCAATATGCATTCCAGAACAAACAGAAATTCACATCCGCAGGAGGAGGCGAGATGACCGCGAAGACCTTACGCCTGACCATGGCTCAGGCCCTTGTACGCTACCTATGCAACCAGTTTACCGAGATCGAAGGCGAGCGCGTGCCGCTGTTCGCCGGGGTCTTCGCCATCTTTGGGCATGGCAACGTAACCTGCCTCTCCGAGGCACTGGAAACGGTTCAGGACCAGCTGCCGACATGGCGCGGTCAGAACGAGCAATCCATGGCACTGGCCGCAATCGGCTTTGCCAAGGCCAAGCGTCGTCGGCAGCTCATGGTGGCAGCGACGTCGATCGGTCCCGGTGCGTTGAACATGGTCACCGCTGCGGGCGTTGCCATGGCGAACCGGCTTCCCGTACTACTCATTGCAGGAGACACCTTCGCCAGTCGTCTGCCCGACCCGGTCCTCCAGCAAGTCGAGCACTTCGGTGATCCGACCCTCACGGCAAACGATGCCTTCAAGTCCGTTGTCCGTTACTGGGATCGTATCGTCCTGCCGGAGCAACTGCTGCAGTCGCTGCCCCAGGCGATCGCGACGATGCTTGATCCTGCCGACTGTGGTCCGGCATTTATCGGCCTTGCCCAGGATACGCAGGAACTCGCCTACGACTACCCCGAGGTGTTTTTCGAACCCAAGGTCTGGAAGATTCCACGTCCGCGTCCTGATCGAGACGCGGTCGCTCAGGCGGTCGAGCTGCTTGCCCAAGCAAAGCGCCCCTTGATCATCTCGGGCGGCGGCGTCCGCTATTCGGGCGCTGAAGACAAACTTGCAGCGTTTGCGGAAAAGCGTGGCATCCCCGTCGTCGAAACGATCGCTGGCAAGGGTGCCTTCACCCATCACCATCCAGTCCATGCCGGTCCGATCGGGATCGTCGGCTCAACCTCTGCCAATGCACTGGCAAAAGAAGCCGACGTCATCTTAGCCATCGGGACACGACTGCAGGACTTCACGACCGGTTCATGGACCGCCTTTTCACGCGACGCCCAATTCATCTCGATCAATGCCGCCCGCTTCGACGCAATCAAGCATCGTGCGCTCGCTGTTGTCGGCGATGCGCTGGAATCGATCGTCGAACTTGACGAAGCGCTCGGGGACTACAAAGCCGATCCAGCCCTCATGCAGCAGGCGAAATCGTTGTTCGCAGAGTGGAATCAGTTGCTGGACGAGCACCAGGCTCCGACGAATGCCCCGGTCCCGTCTTACGCTCAGGTGGTTGGCATTCTCAACAAGGTTGCCCGCCCTGAAGATACTTTGATCGCGGCGGCTGGCGGTACACCGGGAGAGGTCACTAAGGGCTGGCGCGTCAAGAACCCGAACACATTCGACTGCGAATTCGGCTTCTCGTGCATGGGCTATGAAATCGCGGCTGGCTGGGGCGTTTCCATGGCCCAGGACGGCCCAGGCAGTGCCGGCGGCACTCCGATCGTCATGCTCGGCGACGGCACCTACATGATGATGAACTCCGATATCTATTCGGCCGCACTCACCGGCCACCGGATGATCGTCGTGGTTTGCGACAATGGTGGCTACGCCGTCATCAACCGCCTTCAGCAGGCAAAAGGGGTTCCGGGCTTCAACAATCTACTTGCCGACTGCCGCGTTCAGGATCGCGCCAATCCCCTGCATGTCGACTTCGTCAAGCACGCCGAAGCCATGGGAGCCAGGGCACGCAAGGTTGAAAGCCTTGCTGATCTCGAGGATGCAATGATCTGGGCCCAAGGGAATGACGGCGTAACGCTGATTTCGATTGTTTCCGACGCGTGGAAGTGGGTTCCCGGCGACGCGGACTGGGATGTCGGCGTCCCCGAAGTCTCGACGTTCGAAAGCGTACGTGCTGCTCGCGCCGCTCAGGAAAAAATCCGCGAAGCGCAGCGGCTTGGAGTTTGACATGAAAGCAAGACTTGGCATTGCACCCATCGCGTGGTGGAACGACGATCTCGCCGAACTGTCTGACGACGTCAGTCTCGAAGAATGCCTAAGGCAGGCGTCAGAGGCAGGTTTCACCGGCATGGAAACCGGCCGGCGTTTTCCAATGGATATGGGCGAGCTCGGACCGATCCTTGCGCGCTACGGAATTTCCGTCTGCGGCGGCTGGTTCTCCGGCCTTTTGCTGGATGGCGATATCGAAGCCGAGAAAGACCGTGTCGCCCAACAGATGGAGTTTTTCATCGCAGCTGGCGCGCCTTGCATCGTCTACGGTGAAACAGCGCGCTCCATCCAGGGTAACCGCTCTGCTCCTCTTTCCACCAAGCCCAAGCTTAACGAAGGGGAGATGGCTGCATACGGGCGAAAGCTTTCGGAGTTTGCGGACTGGTGCGCCGGGCAGGGAATGCCGATCTCCTATCACCACCATATGGCAGCAGCGGTCGAGACGGAAAGTGAACTCGACCTATTGATGAAGCACTCGTCCGTACCGCTCCTCTTCGACGCCGGACACATGGCCTTTGCGGGCGGTGATGTGTTGCGCGTCATCGAGAACCACCATGCACGCATCACCCACGTCCACACCAAGGATATTCGTCGTGATGTGGTCGATGCGCTCGACCGGAAAACCGAGAGTTTTCTCGATGCTGTCATCAAGGGTGCTTTCACCGTTCCCGGCGACGGCAGCCTCGACTTCGAGCAAATCGTCAAGGCACTGGCTTCCAAGGGGTACGAGGGATGGTTCGTCGTCGAAGCCGAGCAAGACCCCATCAAAAACCCTCCACTTGATATGGCTCGAAAGGGTCACAAAGAGCTTCTTCGCGTCATGGACGCTGCAGGTTATGAGGTCATGAAATGAGCAGGATTGAAGGAAAAATTGCGGTCGTTACCGGCGGCACTCAGGGACTTGGCGCGGCTATCGCGGAGCTTTTCGCGACCGCTGGTGCGGCAGGTATCGTCATCGTCGGACGTGGTATAGAGAAGGGCCAGGCCGTCGCCACCCGCATCACCGAGAAAACAGGTGTGCCCGTGGAATTGGTCGTGGCGGACCTCGGCGTCATCGAAGACGTCCAGGCGATTATTCCGGCAGCCGACAAACGCTTTGGCCGGGTCGATATTGTAGTCAACGCTGCCGGCTTTACTGATCGCGGCAATATGCTGAATACCACGCCCGACCTTTTTGATCGGATGTTCGCGGTTAACACGCGTGCACCGTTTTTCCTCATTCAGGACGCAGCCAAGGTGATGATCCGTGAGGGCATCGAGGGGCGGATCGTTAACATCGGGTCCATGTCCGGCTTGGCCGGTCAACCATTTCTGGCCCCCTATGCGGCTTCCAAAGGCGCACTATCGACGGTCACCCGCCATGCCGGTTTTTCGCTGATGCGTCACCGTATTCATGTCAACCAGCTGGACATCGGCTGGATGAACTCGGATCACGAGCGAAAACTTATTCTCTCGGAGACGGGCGATCCCGACTTCATCGACCGGGCAGCCGCGGCAAAACCGTTCGGTCGTATTCTCGATCCCAAGGAAGTTGCCCGCGCGGTGCTGTGGATGGCATCCGACGAGAGTGGCATGATGACCGGGGCGGTCATACCGTTCGACCAATCGGTTTATGGCGGTTACGACGACGCTCCCGTGCCGGCAAAGAAGCTGGAGGCCTGAGATGCGGACAATCAAGGGACCAGGCGTATTCCTGGCACAGTTTGCCGCCGACGATGCCCCCTATAATTCGTTGCCATCTCTTGGCCGCTGGGCAGCGGACAAGGGCTTCAAAGGCGTCCAGATTCCCACTTGGGATACTCGCCTGATCGACATGAAGCAGGCTGCCGAAAGCCAGACCTACTGTGATGATCTGAAAGGCATGCTCGGTGAGCACGGTCTGGAGATCACCGAACTGGCGTCGCACATCACGGGCCAGCTCGTGGCCGTGCATCCGGCCCATGACAAGATTATGGACAGCTTTGCCCCCGAACATGTTCGCGGAAATCCCGGCGCGCGGCGCGCCTGGGCGGAAGAACAATTGCGTTTTGCCGCACGTGCCTCGAAGCGTTTCGGTATCGATCGTCACGTGACGTTCCCGGGGGCGCTGCTGTGGCCCTATCTCTACCCGTACCCGCAGTGGCCGGAAGGCCTTGTCGAGGAGGGATTCGATGAACTGGCTCGCCGCTGGAAACCGATCCTGAACGATTTCGACGAGCAAGGCGTCGACGTCTGCTACGAAATTCACCCAAGCGAGGACCTGCATGATGGTCACAGCTGGGAGATGTTCCTCGACAAGGTCGATGAGCACCCCCGCGCCAATCTCATGTATGACCCCTCGCACCTGGTTCTTCAGGGCATGGACTATCTGGCCTTCATCGATCACTACCACGAGCGAATCAAGACCTTCCACGTCAAGGACGCCGAGTTCCGCCCAGACGGAAAATCGGGTGCCTATGGCGGTTACCAGCCATGGTCCAAACGAGCAGGGCGCTTCAGAAGCCCTGGCGATGGCCAGATCGATTTCGGTGCGATTTTCACCAAGCTGACGACCTACGGCTTTGAGGGCTGGGCGGTGCTCGAATGGGAGTGCTTCGTCAAGAATCCCGAGGACGGCGCGGCTGAAGGCGCGCGCTTTATTGCCGATCACATCATTCGCGTCTCGGACCGGGCTTTTGATGATTTCGTAAAATCGGGCGCAAATCGCAGCGCCAACCGGGCCATGCTCGGACTGGAGGAAAAATGAGCAGGAGACCTCTTCGACTTGGTATGGTCGGTGGTGGGCAGGGAGCCTATATCGGCAATATCCACCGCCTGGCGTCTCGCCTCGACGGTCACTGGACCTTGGTCGCTGGCGCGTTCGATGTCGACCCGGACCGTGGTCGGGAGTTCGCCCTCAACGAGGGGCTCGATCCCGCGAGAAGCTATGGGACGTACCAGGATTTGATTGCTGGTGAACGTGGACGCGAAGACCGTGTCGACGCGGTGGCGATCTGCACGCCGAACTTCACCCATTATCCAATCGCCAAGGCCCTGATTGAAGCCGGGTTCGATGTCATTTGCGAGAAGCCCCTGACGGCGACGATCGAGGATGCAATTGCTCTCGAGGCATTATCGCGGCAATCCGGCCGTTTTGTCGGTGTGACCTACACCTATTCCGGCTATCCCATGGTTCATGAGGCGCGTGTTCGCATTGCCCGAGGCGAGATTGGCGACGTCCGGACGGTTCAAGTTGAATACCCGCTTGAGTGGATGGCAACCGCGATCGAGCAGAAAGGTAACATTCAGGCGGCCTGGCGCACCGATCCGAAGAAGAATGGACGTGGTGGATCGATCGGCGACATCGGTACTCACGCCTACCACCTCGCCGGATTCGTGACTGGGCTTACGCTCGAAACGCTCACCGCCGATCTTGCGACGTTTGTCCCGGGGCGCGCCCTGGATGATAACGCACATGTCATGATGCGCTATGAAGGGGGTGCGCGGGGCCTTCTGTGGTCATCGCAGGTAGCGCTCGGAAACTCCAACGGCGTCAGGCTGCGGGTTTTCGGTTCGACCGGCTCATTTCAGTGGTTTCAGGAACAGCCGAACGAATTGATCTATACGCCTCTCGATGGCCGAGTGCAGACGATCAAGCGTGGTGCGGACGATTTGTCAGAAGACGCCAAGGTCCGTTCTCGCACGCCGCCGGGCCATCCAGAAGGCTATCTTGAAGCCTTCGCCAATTTGTACTGCGGCTTCGCGGAAGCGATCCGTGCCCGTCTCGATGAGCGCGAACCCACGTCCATTGGGCGCAACATTCCGCTTACCTATGACGGGCTGAAGGGGGTCGCATTCGTTGAAGCCGTCGTTGATAGCGCCGAAGGCGGAAACGCGGGCTGGGTCACACCAATCGCGGTTTGATGACGACATTGTCGTCGTCAGCAGTCGAGGGGCGGATGTATCGTTGTGATGCGCCCGCCTCGTTTGTATCTGCTTGATTAATAATGCTTGAGCCATTTCAAGAGACTAACCTTGAACACGTCGGAGCGCCTCATCTTGTTCGAGTGCCGCGCTGCGCCGATCTCCAAGGTAGATCAGCGCGTCGGGCGCGCTCGAAAGGAACGATATAGTGCTGTCACGCCGTATGTTTGTCCTTGGCTTAGCCGCGACGGGTGGCCTAGCCACGGTGGTCGCTCCGTCATTTGCTCAGGGTAGGTCGCCGGTGGCCGCAACCGCTATCACGCAAGTGTTCGGGAATGGGCTTCGCTTCGTCGCAGTCGCCATCGCCTACCCTGAAGCGATTCGGTCGGATGCCTTGTCAGTCGATACGTTCAAGGTTGCTGGCCGTACCGTTGTAGATGTCTATGTGGCGACTTCACCCAATCCTGCTCATCGGACTGAGCTAGGAAAGTATGTCATCGTCTCACTATCGCCAGAAGACGATGACGCGTCCCTTGCTGTGGAAGCGCCCCACCAGGGCCAGAAGCCGACAGGAAGAGGCGGGCCGGGCACGGCGGGCCAGGCATCCGCGGCCGATACAGCCTGGGTTAAGCCCGAAGGCTCTGTCTTATTGCCCGCCATTGCAACGGTAGATGGTACAGAAATGGCTGCAGCCGAAATCGGCACTACAGCCGTTCAAAATCTGATCGTCGACGACTTCCAGCAGCTCGAATATGCCGATCCGCAGACGGGAGAGAAGCTTGGCTACAATCTGTTCGTGCCGCACGACTATGATCCGGAGAAGGCCTATCCGCTCGTAAACTTCATGCATGATGCCGGAGCGACGAGTTCTGAAACACGCACGACTCTGCTTCAGGGCCTAGGCGCGATTTCGTGGGCTAGGCCTGCGGATCAGGCAGTGCGCCCCTGCTTTGTGCTGGCGCCGCAATATGCTGAAATCATCGCCGATGATGATTCCAATACGTCGAGCATGCTCGACACGACGATCAATCTGATCACGTCTTTGACCGAGAAATACAATATCGACAAGGGCCGGATCTATACGACGGGTCAGTCGGGCGGTGGCATGATGTCCATCGCCATGAACATCAAATATCCGGACTTCTTCGCCGCGTCATTCCTCGTGGCCTGCCAGTGGGATCCGGCTCTGGTGGCGCCAATGGTGAAGAACCGGCTCTTCATCTTGGTTAGCCAGGACGACGGAAAGGCCTTTCCGGGCCAGAACGCCATTACCCAGGCACTGGAAGCAGACGGAGCAAAAGTTGCCCGTGCGGTCTGGGACGGCCGGTGGACGGATGACCAGTTCCGGTTTGCCTTTGATGACCTCAACGCGGAGGGTGCCCGGATCAACTATGTCACATTTGCCGCGGGAACGGTCATACCTGAAGGCGAAAGCACGGCTGGCGCCAGCGGGCACCGCAATACCTGGCGCATAGCCTATTCGATCGAACCGATCCGTGAATGGCTGTTGCGGGAAGGGTCATAACACTTCGATCATCAGTACGTTCGGCGGAGGGAAGAAATCCATGAGCACGAGATTGAAGCGCGCTGTCGTCGCAAGAGCGCTGTTCAAGCTGGTGCTGGCCATCGTGCCGCTGACTGCGCCCTATGGGCGAGATCCCACCATATAGGTTCTAAGTGAGGCGAAGATGGCAACCAACATGGAGGATCTGGGAAGTGCGCTTGACTCGCCGAAGCCGGCTCGACAGATGCGGCGCTACAGCTTGCGCGGCTCCACCTCGAGGGCGGCAAGGGCCTTGAGATGGATTAGGGCAGGCATGGATTTAGGCGCGAAGGGCCGCAGATCCAGACGACAGCCGGAGGCTACTCCAGCTCGGCCGGATCTGGTTGGAAGGGTGCGTATCGCTACTGATACAGAAAAGGCGCGTGGCTATTTCCTGAGGTTGGATGCAGAAAGTGACCTCAAGGCCGCTCGACATCTGTAGACCACGCAATTGAAGACGGAAGGGTAAAGTTCCATAATTATGCTTATCTGATTTTTATAAGCTTTTGAAATTTTTCATGTAATTTGGCCTCTCTGTCATTCGGATTTTGTGGTAACTCGCCTCTATCGCCACCGGTCTTGAAAGATTGATGATCCGCTTCCTCACACGATGGCTCGCACGTCGCCGGGCAAGACGGCGGCGATGGCAGACTGACGCGAGACTTCTCGCGATTTCGGATCCAGCCGGCTCCTACTACGAAGCACAGCGCCGTGCGTTCCATAGCCGGTCCACTGGTGACCTCTACGAGTTCTGGTACTGGTCGAAAGTCGCCAGCGAGATAGCCCGGATAGAGCCACGCGCTGAGATCGACTTCGCTGTTCTCAAGGCCGTGTCTGATCAGGAGGAAGCCGGCCGTCGCTGACTGGTGGGCTGGTCAGAAAGATGCTCGGCAACAAATGCTGAGCTGTCATCCGTAACTGATCTGTGCCGGATACCTCAATTCCCGCCGAAGCAAACCCATCCCGCTCTTTATGGATGGCGTCCTGGACCATGTCCGGATCTCCGTCGATCAACCCACTATCGGGGTCGGCTCGCAAGCTGCCGCCGCTTGTCTTCGCCTGCGCGGTGACCGCGACCTGTCCTAGTCCTTTCGAGGAGCCATCGAGCGGGATCGGCCCGCTCCGGACGGAGGTTTCTCAAATGGCACAGGATCTTGCACTCGCACAAGCCCACGCATTTTCTCTTTCGCGCATCCTCATGGTCCCGATCACCCTGTTCAAATCCGGCGACGAATTCGACGTCCTTCCGTCCGACGAACTCGATGACGAAGACGATCTTGAGATCGTGCATGAATATGAACCGTGGTGACTTATGGTCACCTCAGGCTCGATCACCCTGCTTTGCAGGGGATCCTGGACTTTCAGCTGCACATAATCCGCCCCGGCTTGGAGGCGGTTGACTTATCCCATATATCTATTATTCTGGATATGTGGAAAACAACAATGCAATAGCGGCCCTTGCGGCCTTGGCCCAGAACACCCGCCTTGAGACGTTCCGTCTGCTCGTGCGGCACGAACCGGATGGAATTCCGGCAGGCGAACTCGCCCGGCTCCTCGATGTCCCGCAAAACACGATGTCGGCGCATCTTGCGACGCTGTCCCGTGCAGGGTTGGTGAAGAGCGAGCGCCAGAGCCGATCGATCATCTACCGGGCCGACCTAGACGGCCTGCGCGACCTGACACTATTCCTGCTGAAGGACTGCTGCGGCGGATCGACAGAGCTTTGCGCTCCCCTGATCGCAGAACTGACGCCATGCTGCGCGCCGGGGGTGAACCCATGTTGAGCGCGATCGCATTACACGAACTGGCCGGTAGCGACGCTCGTCTCCGCGAAGCGCTCCGTGCGGCGGATCTCCCGACCGATGACATTGAAGATGAAGGCCGCGCCTTCCTCGAAGCCGTCTTCGACGACGGCCAAACGATCGGATATGCCGGCCTCGAACGATGCGCCGGCGATTACCTGCTGCGGTCTGTTGTCGTGCTCCCGGAACATCGGGGTCATGGGTTCGGCCGGGCAATCGTCGAGGCAACGCTTCGAGGCATAGGTGGCGATGTCTTCCTCGCGACGACGAGTGCAGCGCCGTTTTTCTCGAGCATCGGGTTTTCAGAGGTTCTGCGGACCGAAGTGCCGGCCGCGGTGCTTGCGACCCGCCAACTGTCCTCCATTTGCCCCTCGTCGGCGACCATCATGAAGCTCAACAGGCCTCCGACCTAACCACGGACCACGACCATGACTGACAAGACCTATAACGTGCTGTTCCTCTGCACGGGCAATTCCGCTCGCTCTATTCTCGCCGAGTCCATCCTCAACAAAGAGGGCGGCGGCCGGTTCAAGGCCTATTCCGCCGGTAGCCAGCCGAAGGGCGAAGTCAACCCGCACGCGCTGAAGGAACTGGATGCGCTCGGCTATCCATCGACGGGTTTCTCATCGAAGAGCTGGGATGTGTTCGCCGCGCCGGGCGCACCGGAGATGGATTTCATCTTCACGGTTTGCGACAGCGCGGCCGGCGAAGCCTGCCCGGTCTGGATTGGCCATCCGATGACCGCCCATTGGGGTGTCGAGGACCCGGCGGCCGTCGTCGGCACTGAAGTCGAGATCCAGCGCGCTTTCGCCCAAGCTGCACGGTTTCTGAAGAACCGGATCACAGCCTTCATCAACCTGCCCATCGCCTCGATCGACCGCTTGGCACTCGAACAGCACGTTCGCCAGATCGGTTCGCTCGAAGGCGCATCTGTCAAATCCGCGAAGGCCGAGTGAGATGTCGACATTCGAGCGATACCTGACCGTCTGGGTCTTTCTCTGTATTGCCGTCGGCGTTGCCCTCGGCCACTTGATGCCCGGCGTCTTCCAGATCATCGGCGGCGCCGAGATCGCCAAGGTCAACATCCCCGTCGCGATCCTGATTTGGCTGATGATCATCCCGATGCTGCTGAAGATCGATTTCCGGTCGTTGGCGCAGGTCGGCTCCTACTGGCGCGGGATCGGCGTCACGCTGATCATCAACTGGGCGATCAAACCGTTCTCGATGGCTCTGCTGGGATGGCTGTTCGTCGGCTGGCTGTTTCGACCCTATCTGCCGGCAGACCAGATCGACTCGTACATCGCTGGCCTGATCATTCTTGCCGCGGCACCCTGCACGGCCATGGTCTTCGTGTGGTCGAACCTGACACGGGGAGAGCCGCTGTTCACGCTCTCGCAAGTGGCTTTGAACGACGCCATCATGGTCGTCGCGTTCGCGCCGATCGTCGGCCTGCTGCTCGGCCTCTCGGCCATCACCGTGCCATGGGGAACACTCGCCCTATCCGTCGCTCTCTACATTGTCGTGCCCGTCATCATCGCGCAGATGCTGAGAAGCCGCCTGACGCCCGACGGCAAGACGGGTGCGCTCGACCGCTTGCTTGCGAAGCTGCAGCCCATGTCGCTCGTCGCGCTCCTTGCCACCCTTGTGCTTCTCTTCGCCTTCCAGGGAGAGCAGATCATCGCCCAGCCGGCGATCATCGCATTGCTGGCCGTACCGATCCTGATCCAGGTCTATCTGAACTCCGGGCTGGCCTACCTTCTGAACCGCTTGGCAGGCGAGCGCCACTGCGTCGCCGGGCCGTCCGCCCTCATCGGTGCCAGCAATTTCTTTGAACTTGCGGTCGCCGCCGCCATCAGCCTGTTCGGGTTTCAATCGGGTGCGGCACTCGCCACCGTTGTCGGTGTCCTGATCGAGGTGCCCGTGATGCTGTCGGTCGTCTGGATCGTGAACCGCTCGAAGGGTTGGTATGAAGCATCACCGGCCGTCTCCCGTAACACCGTCACCGAAAGGCCCTGACCATGGACGCCACCATCTATCACAATCCGGCCTGTGGGACGTCCCGCAACACGCTGGCGCTGATCCGCGCCGCCGGGATCGAACCCACAGTCATCGAATACCTGCAGAATCCGCCAGCGCGCGAGCAGCTCTCCAAGATGATCGTAGATGCCGGCCTGACGGTTCGGGAAGTGATCCGAGAGAAGGGCACGCCCTATGCGGAACTTGGCCTCGACAATCCGGACCTCACCGATGACCAGTTGCTGGACGCGATGATCGCCACCCCGATGCTGATCAACCGGCCACTCGTCGTTACGCCGCTGGGCACCAGACTGGCCCGCCCCTCGGAGGTCGTGCTCGACATCCTGCCAGCTAACGCCTTCAAAGGACCCTTTACCAAGGAAGACGGTGAACAGGTCCTCGATCAGCAAGGAAAGCGCATTGTCTGACACATTTCCCGCACTGCATGACGACCATCTTCAGCCGATTGCGCCGGAATCCTTGCGGCCGGCATTCTCGACGCACAAGCCCAGAATCCTGGTGCTCTATGGATCGCTTCGGGAAGTGTCTTATAGCCGTCTCCTTGCCTTCGAAGTCCGTCGGCTGCTCGAACGCCTCGGATGCGAGGTGCGGATATTCGATCCGGCCGGGCTGCCGCTTCCGGACGAGGCACCCGTCAGCCATCCCAAGGTGCAGGAACTCCGCGACCTCTCCCAATGGTCGGAAGGCCAGGTCTGGATCAGCCCGGAGCGCCACGGCGCGATGACAGGCATTATGAAGGCGCAGATCGACTGGATCCCGCTGTCGCTCGGCTCCGTCCGCCCGACGCAGGGCAAGACGCTGGCGGTGATGGAGGTCTCCGGCGGCAGTCAGTCCTTCAACGCCGTGAACCAGTTACGCATCCTCGGCCGCTGGATGCGGATGATCACCATTCCCAATCAGAGCAGCGTCGCGAAGGCGTTCCAAGAATTCGACGCCGACGGTCGGATGAAGCCGTCTTCCTACTATGACCGCGTCGTCGATGTCTGCGAGGAACTGGTGAAGTTCACCATTCTCACGCGCGATGCCTCATCCTATCTGACCGATCGCTATAGCGAGCGGAAAGAAGAAGCGGCCGAACTGGAGAAACGCGTCTCGCTCAAGTCGATCTGACGGATCAGACCGTCGCGGTGGCAGGCTGCCGGCAGGACGCTGCCACCGCGACGAATGCCGCAATGCTGATCGCCCCGAGACATGCGTTTGCGACGAGGGCAAAGCTCAGCCCGATATTCTCCATGGCCGCCGCGAACACGAAGGGCGCGCCGGCCCCAACCGCCAGGCGGGCGGCCGCCATCTTGCCGGTGATCGCACCATATCCGTCCGAGCCGAAGATATAGAGCGGCAGGCTTCCCTGTGCGATGCTGTTGATACCGGAACCGAGCCCGAGGCAAATGGCGAAGGCGACCGCACCCGGCAACCAGTTGCCTGTCATCAGCAGGATCAGCACGCCGAAGACGATGAGCACGGCCGACAGGACCGCAAGCCCAGGCGGCAACAGGTTCTTCCCAAAAACCATATTAATCAGACGGCTCAGCACCTGCGCAGGGCCGAACAACGAGCCGATCACAACGGCTGCAGCGCCCAGCCCGATCGAGCCGAGCATCGGGACCATATGGGCAAGGATCGCGGCGAGTGTGAAGCCGAGGAGCGCGAAGGCAAATGAGACAATGACCATGGCGCGGCGGCGGGCGTGCGGCGGGATCGCGCCGATGACCGTCTCGCGCGGCCGGATGGATGCTTCGCCTGCCTTCTTGCCGAGGCTTCGGATCCAGAAGTGCAGCGGCATGCAGAGGAACAGGTTTAGCGCCGCAAAAACGAGATAGATCTCCCGCCAGGAGAGATATCCGGTGAGCGTCGCCGAGATCGGCCAGAAGATCGTCGAGGCAAAGCCGCCGATCAGCGTCAGGTAGGTGATGCTGCGGGAAGCCGTGCGGGGATCGCTCTCGACCAGCGCCGCGAATGCTGCCTGATACTGGACCATACCGGACGACACCTCGAGCAGGATGATGGCGATGGCAAAGATCACGACCGACGGCGACCAGGCGCAGAGCGCAAGCGTCAACGCCGCGAGGGCTGAGCCGATCGTCATGATCGTCGCGGCGCCGATCCGGTCCATCTGCTTGCCGATATAGGTCGCCGACAGGCCACCGATGAACAGGGAAACAGAGAACACCCCAAACACTTCGGCCAGCGACAAGCCGAGATCCGCCGCCATGCCGGGGGCCAGAATACTGAAGCTGTAATAGAGGGTGCCGTAACCGATGATCTGAGTCAGGCCGAGAGCCGAGACGAGCCCGGCGGCGATTTTCGCACTATGCAACGACGTCATCCTTGCCCACCGGGCTGCAACAGTCGTCAGCACGCTCGACATTCTCTCTGATAATCGGATGACCGGCGCAGCAGTCCTCCATCAGGAATTTGACGAGATCGGCAAGCGCGTCGTAGCTGGCGCTGTAAATGATCGAGCGGGATTCTCTTCGCTGGGAGATCAACCCCGACCGCTCCAGCTCCTTCAGATGGAAGGACACGTTCGTGGCAGAGACGCCCATGCGCTCGGCGATCATTCCTGCGGCCATTCCTTCGGGTCCGGCGACGACCAACGCCCGAACGATGGCAAGGCGCGTCTCCTGAGAGAGCGCCGCGAATGAGGAAAGGGCTTGACGTTCGTCCATACTTCAATAATCCTTGAAATGTTGGATAAACAGATAACGCATATGAATGTGATCGACAAGACCGTTTCGGCCGACATCTGTCTCGGCCACCTCCTCGATGTGCTCTCGGTGCGCCCGATGCCCCCGCTGGTGTTCAGTTATGATGGCAGTCCCGTCCGGTCTGGCTATCACGTCACCGAGGTCAAGGCCGGGATGTTTTCGGCGCTCGACCGCGGAGCCAACCCGGAAGCCTGGTCGGAGATCTTCGTCCAGCTCTGGGATATCGATGAAGATGGTCGGACATGCTGGCCGGAAGGTTTACAGCGATCATCCGCAAGGTTTCCGACCATGTTCGGCTCGAGCCGACGGCAAAGCTGACGTCCGAGGTCAGTGACGGAGAGCGGCCGATGGCCCTCTACTGCGCGTCTGCACCGCGGCTCGTCGCCGGCACCTTCGAGGTCTCCCTTGCCGCTCGCCCAGCAAGCTGCAAGCCGCGAGATCGGTGGCTCGCGGAGGAGCGGGCCAAATCGTCCTGCTGCGGATCAGCGAGCACATCGTCGAACTGCTGTGCTTGAGGCGTCCAATCTGGTGCGCTCCCGGACGTCACGCCGGGAGCGACTGGCTTACAGCGCCTGAAGGAATGCCATCAGCTTGTCGGGCGGCCGGTATCGAACACCTGCCGCGGTGATCGGCTGCCTTCGCTCCTGTGCCCGACGCTGAGGATTGACGGGCAACGAGCCGATTATGTGCAGCTGAAAGTCGGAGATGCCCTGCAAAGCAGGGCGATCGAGCCTGAGGTGACCATAAGTCACCACGGCTCATATTCATGCTTATGCTCACCTCCGCATAAGCATGAATATTTCCCCCGCGGGTCTCATTGAGACCCGCATGGCTGTGCCGCTGGCGACCTGTCGGGGGCAAGGGAAGCTTCGCCGCGGCACACCGCTGCAATTTTTGTCAGTTGCGTGCAGCGCCCCTGCCCCTTCGCTCTTCGCGGCGGGGTGGAAGGTGGCCCGCAAAATGCGGGAAGCAAGAAGGGGCAGCTGCTCCGCGGCTGAAGTAAACATGAAACGAGAAGAGTTAGAGGTGCTGCGCGCCAAGGTAAGTTGCGAAGCGGTGCTGGAGCGGGCTGGATACGAAATCGATGTGAAGGAAAGCACGCGGCGCGCCGTCAAATACAGGCGGCGCGACGATATCGTCATCGTCATCCATGACGGACGAGGCTGGTTCGATCCTCTCAGTGACGAGAAAGGCGATGTCTTCGGCCTTGCCATGTTTCTGGATAGTGTTGCTTTCCCGATCGCGGCGAAGGCTGTTGCAACCCTGGTCGGATTTCCCCTGTCCCGCCCGGAATGGACGTCTCCACGCTCGCCAGGGCCGGCGGGAGACATTGCAGAGCGTTGGCGAAACCGGCGCACGCCGTCGCCCGGATCCGACACCTGGCGCTATCTGTGTTGGGAGCGCTCAATCCCGTCTGCCATCCTCCGGCAGGCTGGCCGGGAGGGCCTACTGCGAGAAGGACCTTACGGCAGCATGTGGGCGGCGCATGTCGATAACCACGGCCGTGTGGTCGGCTGGGAAGAGCGCGGTCCCGATTGGCGCGGATTTTCCACGGGGGGTTCGAAGGTGCTGTTCCGGTTAGGACCGAGCGATGCCTCTCGGCTCTGCGTGACCGAGGCCGCGATCGACGCGATGAGCCTCGCAGCGCTCGAGGGTTCGCGCGAGGGGACGGTCTACCTCAGCACCGGCGGGGGGTGGTCTTCTGCGACAGATGCCGCGCTCTGCGAACTCGCTGTGCGGCCGGGACTGACACTGGTGGCCGCGACGGATGCCAATTCCCAAGGGGACGTCTACGCAGAACGATTGCGTGCGCTCGCCGAAGCGTGCGGCTGCGACTGGCAGAGGCTACGTCCGCCCGCGGACGACTGGAACGAGGTCCTGAAAGCAAAGCAAAACGAGAAACGGGAAAGGACGAAGGAAAAGAGCATGAGGCCTGCCGCATGCGCGCCGACCGCATCAAGGGAGGCTTCGCCCGGCATGCGCCGGCCCTTGACCCGGCCGGACACGGACGCAGCAACGCGGGAAGGGTCATGAAGGACTGAAGAGGATAGTGAGGTCGAAACGAAATCGCTGCCGCCGGTCCCCAAACCCCGAAAGGATCAAGCCGATGATTTCGATATCCCTTCCCCGCAAAGTGTTTCAGGGCGTGGCCAAGCGCAGCGACATGTTCCGCTTATTCGACCGGCACGCGAAGCGCCCAGACCGTTTCGACGGTGATCAGTCCGGCACCTATGCCAGCGAATGGTTCGAGATCGACGAGACCTCCTACAGCTATATGCTCGACATCCTGCCACCCCTCTGGATGCGTGGGCCGATCTTCGCGATGCGCGAGTTCATGACCGGGTCCGTGACCTCAGTCTTCTACGTCATCCGGATCGACGGTGCTGCCCGCCACTTTCACGCCTATTGCGACCTCTCCGATCCGAATTCCGTGGAGGTGATGCGCACGGCTATCGTCACGCGCGAGAGCCAACCGGTCCGGGCCATGAGCCGGGAAGAGCGCCTCGAACATATCTGGAGCACGACCGCGGACGACTATCGAGGCTATGCCGGGCCCCGCTGGCCAAAGCCGATGCAGGGTCATCGCACCATCATGCTCTATGGCGGCAAGGAAGGCACCTTCCTCAAGCTTCTCGACACACTGACCGACGACGAGATCGCCGCCAAGCTGCCGGTGTATCTGCGCCACCTCCCCTCCACCTTGGCGGCCTGAGCCAGACCTATCCCCGCAAATCGGCGTGACAGCCGGTCGAGTTCTCGACCGGGCGATGGCGCACGCCTGCATCCAAGGAGTTCCAGATGAGCAACGACCCTTTTTCACTTGATAATGCTGGTACCTTCGACTTGTTCGGCTCAAGCACGCTTTCATCAGGCCTCGGGCTCGGTGTTACTGACCTCAGTGGCTTCTCGCCGGATGCCGCCAACGACGACGATCCAGATCCCACTCCGCCCGCATCAGCCCCTGCCCTCCCCGTCTCTGCCACGCCTGTCCGACGGACAGGACATCGGACGAACTTCTATCTCGACGGTGACCGCGCGCTGGGCACCTCCTGGAAGGATCGCGCCCGCGCCAATGTTGCCGCGATCCTCGTCGCCGACGGCATTGCAAAGCAGGACCGCCCCGCAACACCGAAGGAGCAGGCGCAGCTAATCCGTTTCACCGGCTTTGGCGCCGGCGAGCTGGCCAACGGTATGTTTCGCCCTCCGGGTGAGGTCGATTTCCGGCAAGGTTGGGATCACCTCGGCTCTTTGCTCGAAACAGCGGTCTCTGAGGCGGACTATGCGTCGCTGGCGCGCTGTACCCAGTATGCGCATTTCACGCCGGAGATCATCATCCGGGCGATGTGGGCGGGGATCGAAAAGCTCGGCTGGCGCGGCGGCCGTATTTTGGAACCGGGCATCGGCACGGGCCTCTTTCCGGCCCTGATGCCCGAGCGCTATCGCGAAGCTGCCTACGTCACCGGGATCGAACTCGATCCAGTCACGGCCCGTATCGTTGGCCTGCTGCAGCCGAAGGCCCGGATCATCAACGGCGACTTTGCCCGCATCAATCTGGCACCGATCTACGATCTTACCATCGGCAATCCGCCCTTCTCCGATCGGACAGTTCGCTCGGACCGCGCCTATCGGGCGCTCGGTCTCCGGCTACATGATTATTTCATTGCCCGGTCGATCGATCTTCTAAAGCCCGGCGCGCTCGCAGCTTTCGTCACATCGCATGGTACGCTGGACAAGGCCGATACGACCGCCCGCGAGCATATCGCCAAGTCCGCCGACCTGATCGCGGCGATCCGCCTGCCAGAGGGCAGCTTTCGCCGCGACTCCGGCACTGACGTCGTCGTTGACATCCTGTTCTTCCCCAAGCGCAAGCTCGGCGAGCCGGAAGGCGATCAGATGTGGCTCGATGTCGATGCGGTCAGGCCGGCCACAGACGACGACGGTGCAATCCGCGTGAACAGATGGTTTGCCCGGCACCCCGATTTTGTTCTCGGCACCCACGCTCTGACCTCGGGGCCATTTGGCGAGACCTACACCTGCCAGCCGCGCGGTGATGAGGATCTTGAATCCGCCCTTGCTGCTGCTATCGAGCTGCTGCCCGCCAATCTATATGACGGCGAGCCGACGCCCATCGATATCGACCTGGAGGATGAACTCGGCGAGATCGTCGACCTGCCGCCGAAGGACGTGCGTGTCCGCGAGGGCAGCTTCTTTCTCGACCGTTCCAAGGGCCTGATGCAGATGCTCGATGGCGCGGCCGTGCCGGTTACCGTCCGCAAGGGCCGCGCCGGCGACGGGATCTCGGAAAAGCACGTCCGGATCATTTCGAAGCTGATCCCAATCCGCGAAGCCGTGCGCGAGGTCCTGAAGGCGCAGGAGACCGATCGTCCCTGGCGCGATCTTCAGGTCAGGTTGCGTATCGCCTGGTCGAGCTTTGTCCGCGACTTCGGTCCGATCAATCACACCACCGTCTCAATCCAGGAGGATGCCGAAACGGGCGAGGTCAGGGAGACCCACCGCCAGCCGAACCTTGCACCGTTTCGCGACGATCCGGATTGCTGGCTGGTCGCCTCGATCGAGGATTACGATCTTGAGACCGACACGGCAAAGCCCGGTCCGATCTTTTCCGACCGCGTGATCGCGCCGCCTGCGGCGCCGACGATCACGTCGCCGGCAGATGCGCTTGCCGTCGTGCTGAATGAACGCGGTCATGTCGATATCGACCATATCGCCGAGCTGCTCCATAGCGATCCAGCTGATGTGATCGACGAGTTGGGCGAAGCCATCTTCCGTGACCCGGCCGATGGATCGTGGCAGACAGCCGACGGGTATCTTTCCGGCGCCGTCCGCACCAAGCTCGCCGCCGCACAGGCGGCAGCCGAGCTAGATCCGGGTTATCGGCGCAATGTCCGCGCCTTGATTGATGTCCAGCCGGCAGACCTTCGGCCCTCCGACATCACAGCTCGCCTCGGTGCGCCATGGATCCCGGCCGCCGATGTCGTCGCCTTCGTCAAAGAGAAGATGGAGGCGGACATCCGCATCCACCATATGCCGGAGCTCGGGTCCTGGACGGTGGAGGCGCGTCAGCTGGGCTATAGCGCCGCCGGGACATCGGAGTGGGGAACGAGCCGCCGCCATGCCGGCGATCTGCTCGCCGATGCGCTCAACAGCCGGGTCCCACAGATCTTCGATGTGTTCAGGGACGTCGATGGCGAGCGCCGTGTCCTCAATGTCGTCGACACCGAAGCGGCGCGCGACAAGCTGCAGAGGATCAAACAGTCCTTTCAGGACTGGGTCTGGACCGATCCCGACCGCACTGATCGGTTGGCCCGCGACTATAACGACCGCTTCAACAATATCGCGCCGCGCAAATTCGACGGCTCCCACCTCAAACTTCCTGGCGCCTCTGGCGCCTTTGTTCTTTACGGCCACCAGAAACGCGGTATCTGGCGGATTATCGCCGATGGCTCGACCTATCTCGCCCATGCTGTCGGCGCCGGTAAGACGATGACCATGGCCGCGGCCATCATGGAGCAGCGCCGCCTCGGCCTGATTGCCAAGGCGATGCTGGTCGTCCCAGGCCATTGCCTGGCGCAGGCCGCGCGCGAATTCATGGCGCTCTATCCGAATGCCCGTATTCTCGTCGCCGACGAGACCAACTTTACCAAGGACAAGCGCGCCCGGTTCCTGTCGCGCGCGGCGACCGCCACGTGGGACGCGATCATCATCACCCATTCCGCTTTCCGCTTCATCGCGGTTCCCTCCACCTTTGAACAGGCGATGATCCAGGACGAGTTGCAGCTCCATGAGGATCTGCTGACCAAAGTCGACAGCGAGGATCGCGTCTCGCGCAAGCGCCTCGAGCGGCTCAAGGAAGGTTTGCAAGAGCGTCTGGAGGGACTCGCCACTCGCAAGGACGACCTGCTGACCATCTCCGAGATCGGCATCGACCAGATCGTCGTCGACGAGGCGCAGGAGTTCCGAAAGCTTTCCTTCGCCACCAACATGTCGACGCTGAAGGGCATCGATCCCAATGGGTCGCAGCGCGCCTGGGATCTCTACGTCAAATCCCGCTATATCGAGACACGCAATCCCGGCCGGGCGCTGGTCCTCGCCTCCGGTACGCCGATCACCAACACGCTCGGAGAAATGTTCTCGATCCAGCGCCTGCTCGGTCATGCCGCCCTTGCCGAGCGCGGGCTGCACGAGTTCGATGCCTGGGCCTCCTGCTTTGGCGATACGACGACAGAGCTCGAAATCCAGCCATCCGGCAAATACAAGCCGGTGAGCCGCTTCGCCTCCTTCGTCAATGTCCCCGAACTGATCGCCATGTTCCGGACCTTCGCCGATGTCGTTATGCCCGACGATCTCAGGCAATATGTGAAAGTTCCGAACCTCTCGACCGGACGCCGACAGATCCTGACGGCCAAGCCGACGGCATTGTTCAAGACCTATCAGCAAATGCTTGATGGCCGGATCAAGGCGATCGAGAAGCGCGAGGGGCCGGCCAAACCCGGCGACGATATCCTGCTTTCCGTCATCACCGATGGACGCCATGCCGCGATCGACCTGCGCTTCGTCATGCCGGCAGCCGGCAATGAGGCGGACAACAAGCTCAATCTGCTGGTCCGCAATGCTCACCGGATCTGGAAGGAAACCGGCGAGGCCGTGTATCAGCGGCCTGACGGCAAGGAGTTTGATCTCCTGGGCGCCGCCCAGATGATCTTTTCCGATCTCGGCACGATCAATGTCGAGAAATCGCGTGGTTTCTCGGCCTATCGCTTTATCCGCGATGAGCTGATGCGGCTTGGCGTGCCCGCCGCGCAGATCGCGTTTATGCAGGACTATAAAAAGACCGAGGCCAAGCAGCGACTCTTCGGCGATGTCCGCGCCGGCAAGGTCCGCTTCCTGATCGGCTCGTCGGAGACGATGGGCACCGGCGTCAACGCCCAGCTTCGCCTGAAAGCGCTCCACCATCTCGATGTGCCATGGTTGCCATCGCAGATCGAACAGCGTGAGGGACGTATCGTCCGCCAGGGCAACCAGCATGAGGAGGTCGATATCTACGCCTACGCCACGGAAGGCTCGCTGGACGCCTCTATGTGGCAGAACAATGAGCGCAAGGCGCGATTCATTGCCGCCGCCCTTTCCGGCGACACGTCGATCCGGCGGCTGGAGGACATCGGCGAAGGAGCTGCCAACCAGTTCGCGATGGCCAAGGCCATCGCCTCCGGCGACGAGCGGCTGATGCAGAAGGCCGGACTGGAGTCCGACATCGCGAGGCTTGAACGATTGCGTGCTGCCCACGAAGACGATCAATATGCCGTTCGTCGGCAGATGCGTGATGCAGAGCGAGAGATCGAGGTCTCGACCCGGCGTATCGCCGAGATCGGCCAGGATATCGCGCGGCTTAAGCCGCCAGGCGGCGAGGCCTTCAGCATGACGGTGCTCGGCGAGAGCCATGCTGAGAGAAAGGAAGCGGGTCGCGCGCTGATGAACAAGATCCTCACGCTTCTGCAGTTGCGGCAAGAGGGCGAGGTGCATCTGGGGACGATTGGTGGCTTCGACCTTGTCTATGAGGGTGAGCGCTTCGGCAAAGGCGATGGTTATCGTTATGAGACGCTGCTTCACCGCACCGGCGCCGATTACGAAATCGATCTGGCGATCACCGTCACACCGCTCGGCGCCATATCACGCTTGGAACACGCTCTCAGCGGCTTCTATGTGGAACAGAACCAGTATCGCCGGCGGCTTGAAGAGGCCGAGCGGCGATTGGTGTCATACCGGTCCCGAGACGGAGGCGCTTTCCCGTTCGCAGACGACCTCAAGGAAAAGCGGCTGAAGTTGCGGGCAATCGAGGCTCAGCTGGCGGAAGGTCTGGACAAGGACACCGTCGCGGCAGCTGCATAGCTGCGTTGCACAATAAATGTTTTCCATTTGGTCAAAATCCGGGCATAGTGCCGCTAGCTGATGCACATGACGGTCACCTCCCAGTTCCGTCGCAGCAGCTGTTCCCCTCTGGAGGTTTTCGATCTCCACACTTCATGGGCCGCGGCTTTTGCCGGCGGCCCTTTTTTTGTTCTTCGTCGAGATCTAACCCAGCATTATCTTTGGGAGCTCCACGTCAAGAAGGTCTCCGGCTTGAGGCCCTCCGTGCGCGCCTTCTCGATCAGCGGTCTGAGGGTGTCCGTGACGAACTCTTTCATTGTCGTAGGCAATGCCGGACGATCATCGCGGAACTTGACACGCCCATCGTTCAGAGCCGCCGCGGTGTTCTTATCATAGACCCACCGATCGAGCGTCCCGAACCTCTGCCGGAATACCGTTTCAACCTCACGGTCACTCGGATCAACGAAGCGATAATCCACCTCTCGACCGAGTGCGCGGCCGATCATCGCGGCGATCTCCGTCATCGTGTAGTCGATGCCCAATTGCTTGACCGTCTGGTGATGGTCAGGTGGAGAGTCAAATTCCTTAGCCGCGAAATCCGCAAGGTCCGGAATGGAAACCCAGGGCGCTTTGACGTCGGGGGCAAGCGTAAAGCCGATTCTGTCGTGCTGCGCGATCGCATCCGCCCATCTGGACAGGTCCTCCATGAACCAGCCACCTTGCAGGTGCACTAGATTGATGCCGCGTAACCGGTTGAGGATCTGATCCAGGATATAGAAGCCCTGGAAATGGCCGGTGTTTCCGCTGAGCTCGGATCCCATGGCAGTCAGGCTTACGGCAAGTTTCACGGGGGAATCCCGAAGTGCGTCGAAAAAGCGAAGCGCTACAGCAGGGTAGTGCCCATGAAAATCTTCCGCCGCCCAAAGGGTTTTGACCATCAGGAACGCAGCGTCAGCGTCTTCGAAGAACCTGCCAAGCTCACCATCACCTGTGTCGAAGCTGCCAATGAACGTTTCCGCGCCTTTTGCGACAAGTGCATCGAGGGCAGGCCCTCCTCTCGATAGAGCTTTGACCGAATGGCCTTTGGCCAAGAGGTTCTCGGTCAGTCTGGCGCCGATCCTGCCGGTCGCACCAACCACAGCGATACGCATGGCTCATCTCCTACAGTTTGTTGAGCCGATTCTTAACGCATTGCTTCGTGGGCGAAAGTGGAGATAATGCCATATGATCTCGAAATCAGGCCAACCTTCGATGAAGCCAACGTGCAGTACCGCCATCGATCTGAGCCTATCGCATGGGCCGGCGATGGCGTTCAGAGTGGACTTCGCCGATTATGAAGCCGAGGGGGTGCAGCACCAGCACCCGCAGGGTCAACTGATCCTGGCACTTCACGGCGCCGTGACGTGCACCGCGGAAAGCGGGGTCTGGATCGTTCCGCCCGACTGCGGGCTTTGGGTCCCCGGTGGCGTTCCTCACAGCAATCAGGTTACGCCTAATGCTCGTCTGACATACCTGTTCGTCGAGCCTGGCGCGGCCGCACTCCCAGCTGAATGCTGCACGCTTTCGGTATCGCCAATGCTTCGAGAGATGATCCATCGGGTGGCGGACCTATCGCACAGTGATGCTCCCGACGATCATGTCGAGCGCCTCGTGCGGGTCATGCTCGATGAACTCGCGTTGATGCCGCATGAGAGGCTGGAGCTGCCTGTGTCCACTCATCCAAAGATCGCGTCGCTTGCTGCGGCTCTTTTGGCAGATCCGAGCGACCGGCGGACCCTCGGCCAATGGGCTGAGCATGTCGCCGTCAGTGAACGAACATTAAAACGACTTATGGTCGAAGAGACCGGATTGAGCTTCGGCCGTTGGCGGCGTCAGCTTCATCTCGTCATCGCGCTGCGGGAACTGGCGGGCGGCGCAACAGTCCAACAGGTGGCAGGCGACCTAGGGTATGAATCCACGACTGCCTTCATCGTCATGTTCAGGAAGGCGCTTGGCACCACGCCATCGCGTTACTTTGCCGATCGGCTCTTGAACGCTGAGCGCGCGTCTGGTTCAATCAAACATCCCGGATCTCCGATCGCGGCTTGAAATTGCTCTTCGTCAATAATATCTGAGCATTACTTCCCGATGAGACGATGTCCTGCTCGCTGCAATCGCCGCGGCGTTCGACATAGTTCCGGGATACACAAGAAGGCGCTCCCCTCACGGGTCGAGCGCCTTTTTTGTGTCCGATGCGACTGCCAAAGAGGTGCTGCACCTTGACCGCGCCACCTTTGCGAATGAGATCTGCATTGAAAAACTTCGTGGGAACATATGCCATTTTTTCTCGTGACGCAGACATCGCTGGTCGAAGCTCAAGATGAGCAGGAGGCCGCTCAAAAGGGCGTCGACCGCCTCCGCTCCGGAGGGCAAGTCACCGTCGCGGTAAAATCGGACGAAACTACGGTCATGCACGTCGTTGTCGCCGCAGCCGTCGAAGAGCCTCTCCCAGTCTCGCCATCCGGGGCCGCTGATCCACCGCGTGCTGCTACCGCTATCTCCGAAGCTGGTCCTGCTTCACCGGAAACCAGGAAGATGATCTTGAAGCGTATGCTCGCCGATGGTCTCGCCCTTCTCGGACGTCGAACCTAGTCCTCTCCCCGAAGTATGCCTATCGCCAGCAATCTCCTCTCCGAGTGTCGGCTCGAATTGAGAAGTGAAGATTGAAAATGAAAAGCAGGAAGAATGAACCGGTCGCAGATCGGTCCTCCTGCCGACGTTGTCGCTCAACCGCCGCCTGCGTCATCCCGGCTGCTTGTCCTTCGCAGGGCTGTTAGCCCCGCTTGTCCTGCGCAGCAGGGATGCTCGGCCGCAGTTGCGGCAGTCCGGCCGCTCGGCGGTCCGGGAGATGTCTTCGAAGAAATGAAGACAGGAAGGGCTGGCAAGGCGCCGGTCCGGAACTCCCGGAAAGGACAAATACCATGCAGATCCTGAAGATTGACCCGCGTGCTCTAAAGGAAAACCCCGACCGGATGCGTCAGTCGAAGTCTTCGCAGCAGGCGGATGCGCTGATGCTCGCCACGATCAAGGCCGTCGGTATCGTCCAGCCGCCGGTTGTCGCGCCCGAAGCTGATGGTGGTAACGGCTACATCATCGACGCAGGCCATCGCCGCGTTCGGCTCGCGATCGCCGCCGGTCTCGAAGAAATCGAGATCCTCGTCGCAGACGCTGCCAACGATAACGGCGCGATGCGGTCCATGGTCGAGAACAGCGTTCGCGAAGCCCTCAATCCCGTCGACCAATGGCGCGGCATCGAACGGCTCGTGGCTCTCGGCTGGACCGAGGAAGCAATCGCCGTCGCTCTCGCCCTTCCCGTCCGCCAGATCCGAAAGCTGCGCCTGCTTGCCAATGTGCTTCCGGCCATGCTCGAACAGATGGCGCTGGGCGATATGCCGAACGAGCAACAGCTGCGCGTGATTGCGGCCGCCGGCCAGGTCGACCAGAAGGAGGTCTGGAAAGCCCACAAGCCGAAGAAGGGTGACACCGCGCCCTGGTGGCAGGTTGCCAACGCGCTGACCAAGAAGCGCATGTATGCCAAAGATGCGAGCTTTGGCGATGATCTCGCTCAGGCCTACGGGATCGAGTGGGTCGAGGATCTCTTCGCACCGGCCGACCAGGATGGTCGCTATACCACGAATGTCGAAGGCTTCCTCGGCGCCCAGCATGAGTGGATGACGAGCAACCTTCCGAAGAAGGGCGGGATCGTCGAGGTCAACAGCTGGGGCCAACCGGAACTGCCGAAGAAGGCAAGCCAAGTCTACGGCAAGCCGTCCAAATCCGACCACGCTGCGATGTACCTCGATCGCGACGGCAAGGTGCAGACTGTCCATTATCGCATGCCCGAGACGGCGAAGCCAAAGGGCACTGCTGGTGACGGCTTGGCTGAACCCGGCGAGGATGCCGGCGCAATGGCCCCGTCCAAGGCCCGACCCGATGTGACGCAGAAGGGCCACGACATGATCGGTGACTATCGCACGGATGCGCTGCACGATGCGCTCGGCCGCGCGCCGATCGAGGACGACATGCTGATGGCGCTGATGGTTCTGGCCTTTGCGGGACAGAACGTTCGTGTCGACTCCGGTGCGGACGGAACCTTCTATGGCGGCAAGCGCTTCTCGCGGCATGCAGTCGGCTTGTTCGATGAGCATGGCAAGCTCGTCTTCGATCGGGATACCCTCCGGGTGGCCGTTCGCTCTGTGCTGATCGATGTGCTCTCGTGCCGCCGCGGCATGTCGAACAGCGGCATGGTCGCGCGTATCGCCGGCGAGGCGATTGGTGCAGACGAATTCCTGCCAAACATGGGCTCGGAAGATTTTCTCTTGTGCCTGTCGCGCCAGGCGCTGGAAACGTCCTGCACAGAGGCATCGGTCCAGCCGCGCCAAAAGGTCCGGGAAACCCGCGCTGCGCTCGTCGAGCATTTCGCGTGCGAACACTTCGTCCACCCATCCGGTCGCTTCGCGCCGCCGGTAGATGAGCTCCTGGACTGGATCCGCTCGGGTGCTGCCACGGACGTCATCGGCGCGGGATCCCAGGGTGACGAAGGCAATGATGCTGGCGATCCGGGAGAAGAACATGAGGCGCGGATCGACGGGGATGCGGATCAGGACGATCTGCATGACACCGACGTCGAGGCTGGCGATGGCCACGACCAGAATTTCGATCAGAGGGCGGCCGCATGACTACCGCCCTCAAGTTGAACGCAGCAGCACCCACCCCCGATTTTTCGGGGCTGGAGTTTGCGACTAGCGCGGACGGCTTGCCCGTCGCCCGCATCGATGATCTGGTCCTCGCCATGGTCACATCGTCCAGCGGCTTCGCCTTTCTCGCGAGCGCAGTCTTTGTTCGCCGGCCGCTCGCTGATCTGACGCGCGCCGATTTCATCGGGCACGACGGCCGGCTGGCCGACGAGGCCGAGTTCCAGAGGCGCGTGGCTGAGACTGCCGCACATAGACGCGATCTCGCTGCGCTGAGCCGCGTGCGGACGCGCATGTCTGCGAGCACCCCTTGGGGCGGCTCACAGATGGCGGTCATCTATGCCGAGGGCATCGTCGCCCATAGCACGGCCGGCCACGGAGGCTTTCACCTCTCTGCCGACCGCAATGTCAAAATCCATCCGCTGCTTCGGAAGGAGACCCCATGGTACGAAGAGGACAGCGAATGGGCGATCGTGGCGCTCAGCTTTCCAGACCTGTTCACCGGATATGAGCGGGCTATGGCTGAAAAGACCATCCGCAATACCTGGCCGGATGCCTGGGAGGCGATCCACGGCGCCAAGCTGGCCGAGGGAGAAAGCTGGGCCAGGGATCGAAGGGTGTTCGATCAGTGTCATGCGGCAGACTATATCGTCACTTCGGCAATCCTCTCCGTTCAATACCCCGGCATGACCGAGGTCGTGGCTGTCGTCGGTGGTGACCGGAGTTCTGACGACGATGAGCGTCACTTCTTGGTGCAGAGTGACGAGTATGCTGGGCGCGGCCGGTTTGGCTTTGTCATCGATCCCGACCGTCACGCCGAATATCATGGGCCGTCCTCCTTCATCGGCTGGCGAGGCCGGGGGGATGGCTCATGATAGACGTTCGCGCTCCGAAACCGCTGGCGAAGGCAATCGGCGCCCGACGTGAGACCCAGCGGCATCTCGATTGCCTGACCCGGCAGATTGCAGCGCGCGCAGGGCGGCAGACGATCACGGTAAGGGTCCGGAGCCGGGCGCGTCGCAGATCCGGCCCTCGTCTTTATCATCAGGAGCTTGCCGATCGTCTGGTCTTTGAGCGCTGGGGCGAACTCGACACGCTCACATGCAGGCTGGTCCTGCAGGAGCAGATCATCGACGCGCTCGAACGATATGGCGATGCACCTGCTTGCCTCACGCGGGATAGGCGGGCCTGATACCGAGTGAGCTGCGAGGGTGCTTTGTCACCACCTTGCGGCCCCGAGGATGGCGGGCTTGGCCATGTTACCTCCCTGCAGCTGGCATTTGATATCGACCCTTGCCGGACTGCCCTTCTTTTCGTTGCGGTCTGAACCGGCGGCCGGTCGTTTCAAGGCCGCTGGTGCGCCGCGGAGCGGCCGATCCAACTTCTCTGCGCGAGGGCAGGCCCGCGGTCTGCTCAGGTCAAGACCTGCTGGCCCGCAAACCGGCCCTGCTGGTTCAGTCGGACCGGACCTGTGAAGCCGCCCGTCCTTTGCCGGTCCTGGTCGTCCGCATCGAAGGGCAGACCGGCACGGGCCGGAACCGCTTCGGCAGCCACGGAAGGAACAGACATGGCCACGCCCGCCACCCCCAATCGCTCCACCGCTCGATCAGCACAATCCCGCCGAGGGACCACCCTCGAAATGGTCCGCCTCTCCTGCCCCGACGCGACCCAAGCACTCAAGATCGCCGAAAGCTTCGGCACGGCTATCGTCGACAGCGATGGCATCCGCAGCCTGCATGAGCGGCTGATCGTCGAGACCGCCGAAAGTCTCTCCGAAGGGCTTGGCGAAAAGGCCATGCAGATCCATCTGCAACGGATCGTCGGAGCCTTCGTCGGATCGGCGCATGGCGCCGGTCAGTTCTACTCCCGCGCCGTTACCGAAGCGCGCGACGCAACTGCCAAGGCATCGAACGATGCCCGCGATGAAGATCTTGACGGCCCGGTCGGCTACGACAGCGCCGCCCAGCGCAAGCGGGAATTTGCGGCCGACATGGGCGTCCAGTCCCACGCGCTGCGGATGGCGGCCGAAGGGGCGGTCACGGCCTACGAACAGGTTGTCGGCGAAACCTGGAAGCCCTTCGACCGACCGGTCGAGAACCCGGGCGCTTCGCTCGACCGCAAGGCGGCCGAAGCTCAGATGGCGGCCCTCGGATGACACCATTGGCGGAGGCAACCCCGCCCTTTTCAGTTTTTCCTAGGCTGGCGCCTCCAAGCGCCGGCCATTTTTCATGTTGGGAGGAAAAGCTGGAGACGTGCCTATGCGTCCCGTCCCGGCCGGTGGTCCTGCAGGAGCCGGGCGCCCATGCAACGGCTTTGCCGTCCTCCACGCTGTTGCGGCCGTTCCGGTGCATGGGCGCACCATCGGCTCCTGGCTTCGGACCTCCGTGACGGACCGCGACAGGCGCGGTCTTGAGAAAAGGAGAAGGAAGTCATGGTCAGGAAAACGGAAACCGATCGCGTCGACATCTACACGCGGATTACTGAGCGGATCGTCGAGGATCTCGGACAGGGCGTGCGCCCCTGGATGAAGCCGTGGAGCGCCGCTAACACCAGTGGCCGGATCACCCGGCCGGTACGCCACAACGGCATGCCCTATTCGGGCATGAACGTGTTGCTCCTTTGGTCGGAGCAGATGTCCCGCGGATTTTCATCGTCGATGTGGATGACCTTCAAGCAGGCGCTCGAACTGGGCGGTGCCGTGCGGAAGGGCGAAACGGGCTCGACGGTGGTCTTCGCCAGTCGCTTCACCAAGTCCGTGGCCGACGGGAGCGGCAACGATGTCGACCGGGAAATCCCGTTCCTGAAGGCATATTCGGTGTTCAATATCGAGCAGATCGATGGCCTGCCTGACACCTATTATGCTCCGCCACCCACCGTGCGTGATCCTGTCGAGCGCATCGAGAGCGCCGATCGCTTCTTCAAAGCGACCGGCGCGGTTATCCGCCACGGCGGCAATCAGGCCTACTACTCACCTGTCATGGACTATATCCAGATGCCGCCATTCGAGGCGTTTTGCGATGCGGCCGGATACGCAGCCGTCCTCAGCCATGAGGCGACGCACTGGACGGCCGCAGAACATCGCGTCGGCCGTGACCTGTCGCGATACGCGAAGGACAGAACTGAACGAGCTCGTGAAGAGCTAACCGCCGAGCTCGGCAGTTGCTTCCTGTGCGCCGATCTTGGCATCGCGCCGGAGCTCGAACCGAGGCCCGATCATGCGTCCTACCTACAGTCCTGGTTATCGATACTTGCCAACGACAAGCGGGCCATCTTCCAGGCGGCGGCCCATGCGCAGCGCGCGGTGAGTTTCCTGCATTCCCTGCAGCCGGAAGCTGATCTCAAGGCTGCGGCCTGAACGTCAGGCGCGGTCGTCACCACCGGTGACGGCCGCTCTTTCCATATTACGCTGATCCTGGAGACCTTGTGCGATGTCAGTATCCAGCTTTCCCCAGATCGACGGTTTCAGAGCGTCGGGTTTCGGTTTGCGGGTCGGTTTGCGTTCGACGATGAACGGCTTGGTCTGCTGACGCATTGATCCTCCGGGTTGCGATTCGCGGGTGCAACGATATCGCACGAAGCGTGACGGACAAGTCGACCAGTGTCCTAAAGGACCTCTCTTCCCCCAAATGAGGCATGCCGCGACGACGGTGCAGGTGTCGCGTGGTGCGGGTTGCCATTCATGCACAGGGCAAATGCGGCGGACTGCCGTTGCCATATCCCTTCACGGCAGAGTTTCCGGCAACCCATCTGCGGGCTCGATGAGGCATGTCTGACCGGAGACCGGCTGCGCCTCGATCGTCTTCCCGCAACGGCAGTCCCAGATTTCTGACCCCGGAACACTACGTGTTCCTCCTTACCCACTCACAAATCTGCGACTTGCCGTCCTCCATTTCATTGCGGCCCAATCGCCACCCCCGACGCGCAAGCGCGAGGGGGACCCCGGCTGGGTGCGGTCCGATCGTCCCCGGTCTTTGCGACAGCCATCGAGGCCGCGATGGGCGCGGCCCGAACACAGAAAAGGAATACGACAATGGCAACCATCGGCACCTTCACCTCCACCGAAAACGGCTTCACCGGCTCCATCCGCACGCTCGCACTCAACGTCAAGGCACGCATCGCCCGCGTCGAGAACCCCTCCGACAAGGGCCCGCAGTTCCGCGTCTACGCCGGCAGTGTTGAACTCGGAGCCGCGTGGCAGAAGCGCTCGGAACAGACAGAGCGCGACTACCTCTCGGTCAAGCTCGACGACCCTTCGTTTCCCGGCCCGATTTACGCCACCCTCACCGAGGTCGAAGGCGAGGAAGGCTACCAGCTGATCTGGTCTCGTCAGAACAGGGATTGAACGAAACTGGCCCCGCCGAAAGACGGGGCCAGGACTATAAAAGGTCGGCGTCGATCGGAGCGATCCGCCTTCGGCGCGCCTTTCGTTACTTGTTCAAGGCATCCTTCAATGCTTTGGCCGGCTGGAACGACAATTTCCTTGCCGCGGCAACCTTGATCGTCGCCCCGGTCGACGGATTGCGAGCCTCGCGTTCGGGCGTGTCCTTCACCTTGAACTTGCCGAAACCTGGAATGGATGTTTCCGAACCCGAGCTTGCTGCGGAGGTGATTGCGGCAAAGACGGCTTCGACGATCGACTTTCCCTGGACCTTGGTCAGGCCGTACTCCGTGGAGATCTTGTCCGCGATTTCATTGGTGGTGGTCATCTCTGTTCCCTCGTTTGAACAAGGAATTCATTTCATCGGAATCAAGCTCTGTCACGCCGCGAGGTGCCGAGAACCCCGGGAAACAAGGGGTTCTCCACAGGATGCACCGCCACGCCAGGTTCCAGAGGCAGCATCATGGTCCGGAAACGGGGGCATGCCTTAATAGTTGTCAGCGCTGCCTCCCGGGACGGTCGAGTAGCCGCGCGCCCGTTTCTGTCGAAGGAGTTCAAGGAACCGTACAACGGCCTCCTTCTCAGCCCCGCAATGATGAACCATCCTCTGTCCCATTGTCCCGATCCTTCCCCAGCGCCGCGTCAGGCACGGATCTCCAAACAGGTTCGGCTCGATCGATATCGAATAGAAGCGGGCGATGTTTTTCGCCTTGGAGGTCCGCTCGAGGTAAAGATGGTAGCGCTGGATGATCATGCCCAAATCATTGCGTTTCCTGAAACGCACGTCCAACGAGTGTTTTGAATCGCTCCGGCTCAATCGATTCATTTCGGTGATGTGACTACGCGTGCTATTCTGGCGGTCGACGTTCAACGAGCCGCACTCGCCGCCGAGCCGAACGTAGCGCCCAAGTGGCTTTTTTCCATCCGAGTGGCGATTATCTGACAGAGCCCGGCAGTGGGCAGTTATGGGCCAAGTGCGACTACTTCGTCCGAATGTGGGAGCGGGAAGGCAAGCACCAGCCTCGCCCGGAACATGCTGACGCGCATGCGGATGCCGCTTACGAACTTCGCGAAATTGGCTTTAGGTTTTCTGGGTAGAACAGCGCCCGCGTTCAATAGAAACCGGGAGCAATCGGATTTATGCTTGCGCTGTGTACCGGATGGACGCAAAGCCATGTTGCCATGCGCCGCGACGGCCGGCAAACGACATGCAACTCTTTAAGTCCGAAAAGCGAAAGTCAGTCCATGCCTCCCCAGCTCTCCCTCGCGCGCGAGAAAATCTCCGTGCTCCTGCTCGAAGGCATCAGCCAGAGCGCCGTGGATTATTTCTCCTCTTGTGGTTACACCAATCTCGTGCATCTGCCGAAGGCGCTTGATGACAAGGATCTCAAAAGCCATATGGCCGACGCGCATATCATCGGCATTCGTTCACGAACGCAGCTGACGGACGAGATTTTCGAGTGCGCCAGGAAGCTGATTGCGGTCGGCTGTTTTTCCGTCGGCACGAACCAGGTCGATCTGGAAGCCGCCCGTCGTCGTGGAATTCCCGTGTTTAACGCGCCTTATTCGAACACGCGCTCGGTCGCCGAACTTGTGATCGGCGAGATCATCATGCTGACACGGCAAATTTTCCCACGGTCGGCGTCAGCGCATCAGGGCGGATGGGAAAAGTCCGCGGTCGGCAGCCACGAAGTTCGCGGAAAGACGCTGGGGATCGTCGGCTACGGCAATATCGGCTCGCAATTGAGTGCCCTTGCCGAAAGCATGGGCATGGTGGTGCGCTATTTCGATCTCTCCGACAGGTTGCGCCGCGGCAATTCGGAATCGCTGGCCTCGCTCGGCGAACTTCTCGAAATCTCGGATTATGTGACGATGCACGTGCCCGAAACGGCGTCGACGCACAATATGATCACCGAAACCGAACTGCGCCGCATGAAGAAAGGCGCCATATTCATCAACAATTCCCGCGGCACGGTGGTCGATCTCGATGCGCTGGCGAAAGTCCTGAACGAAGGCCATCTGGCCGGCGCCGCGGTCGACGTATTTCCCAAGGAACCGGCATCGAACAACGAACGCTTCGAAACGCCCCTGCAGGGCCTGGGCAATGTCATTTTGACACCACACATCGGGGGCTCGACAGAAGAAGCCCAGGAGCGGATCGGTGGGGAAGTTTCCAGGAAGCTGATCGAATACTCCGACATCGGCTCGACGATGGGCGCCGTCAACTTCCCTCAGGTTCAGTTGCCCGAACGCCCGAACGGCACGCGCTTTATCCATGTTCACCAAAACCGTCCTGGGATGCTCATCCAGTTGAACGAGATCTTCTCCTCGCGCGGACTGAACATCGTCGCCGAATACCTGCAGACCCATGGCGACACGGGTTACGTGGTCGTTGAAGTCGAGGGCGTGTCAGATGCCGCCGACGATATCGCCCAGGCGCTGCGCGAGATACCGGGGACGATCAGAACGCGGTTGCTCTATTGAGGCATCAATTCTTGTCATATCGCACATGCGGATGGCATGAGTGATATGGCTCCTGCCGGATTTGTGCGCGCATGTCGGGAGATCCCCCCGACTTGCAGAATGAAGCCGCATGGCTTGGCCTAAAAAACAGGTAATCGCTGCTTCGCGCATGGGCTATCCTCGCACGTGCGGCTGACCAAAGCGGCTTTTCTGGACACAAGCCTTCATGTCGTCGCGCCGAAACCAGATCGCGCGGCCGCATCTGAGCGGTGGATTGCCCGCGGTGAACACGATCTGCTCGTCGGTTCTCATGCGCAGAACTTCATGGGGTTGGATCAAGGGTCGTGCCGCCAGTTGCTTCGAGCGGGTTCGAGAGGACCCTCGTGACTGGACGCTGCGACTGACCTGGTCGATCTCGACCGTCGTCATGCCGCAACGCCGGGAGATGTAGTCTGCGGTTTCCGGATCGTTGATCGCGGCAAATGAGATCCAGCTTGCGTTCTCGAACCACTTGCTCGACGCGTCCCGACCGCCATAGGCTTCCCGCAACTGGCCAATCGACTGGAAGAGCAGGTTCAGCGTGATGCCGTATTTGCGACCGGCGTCTCGCGCGATCTCCAGTATGCGCATGTAGCCGAGGCGAGCGATCTCGTCGAGCAGGAACAGGGCGCGCCCCTCCATTTCGCCATCGCGATTGTAGATCGCGTTCAAAAACGAGCCGATGACGACGCGGGCCAGGCCGGAGTGTGTCTCCAGCGTCTTCAGATCGATGTTGATAAATACATCCGTCTTGCCCGATGCGATATCCTCGGTCCGGAATGTCGAACCCGAGACCAGCGCCGCGTAGTTCCCGTAGGAAAGCCAGTGTGTCTCCTTGATTGCATTGGCGTAAACGCCGGAGAAGGTTTCCGGCGTCATGTTGACGAATGCGGCGACGTTCTCTTTCACGAAATCCGATCCGGAATTGTCGTAGATATCCTGCAGTCGCTGTCGAACCTTCGGCTCCGGCTCTGACAGATTGCCGCGCAACTGGCGAAGCGTCTGTTGTTCCTTCGGCGTGTGGCCGGACAGGCAGACATCGGCGATCATCGCGGTCAGAAGCTGCAAAGCCGAAGCCCGGAAAAAGTCATCTCTCGCTCCGCTGGTACGGCCGCTGTCGCTCATGATCCAGGACGCGACCGATGCAATGTCTTCTTCTATCGTGCCGCCATGCTGGCCGACCCAGTCCAGCGTGTTGAAGCCGGTCGTGGGGTTGCGTGGATCAAGAATCCTGACCTGTCGGCCCGCCTCTTCACGATGTTTCGACACCATTGGCGCGACCTCGTTCGACGGATCGAGCAAGATGAGCGATCCGCCCCACTTCAACGCTGTCGGGATCGTCACCGAGGTCGTTTTGAAACCGCCCGATCCCGCGAAGACGATGCCATGCGAAGAGCCGAATGAGCCGTCGAAGCAGAGAAGCGGTGATTTGCCGCCGGCGCCCCAGGTCCCCTGCCTGTCGGCACGGAATGCAACACCGGCAACGTTGTCATGGTCGACCCGATATCGTTCGCCGACCACAATGCCACCAGTCGCCGGGAACAGCCTGTCTGCTTCGGGAAGTTTCATCCAGTCGGCCTCGCCGTGCAGGGCGCGCTTGCCGGTGATGCGTTGCGGCGCAGCCCGGGCGAAGACGGCGTTGCCGGCTATCGCCACGCGCATTGCAAGGCCGCCGGACATCAGTGCAGCGGCCGCACCGATCATCGTCGATGGATCGAGATGGGATAGCGCGGATTTCCCCGCTGGCACCTCGGAGGAGAGCGCTGCAAGGCGCACACCCTCTCGCACGCAAGCCATCAGGATGACCACGGCGTTTCCGATTGTTACGCCAACGCCTGCGGCGCGAATGCTCGCCGATCCGGCTGTTGCGAACAGCAAGATCAGGCCGAGCGTAGCCGCCGCCATGTAGGGTACGGCGACCCCTGCCCGTCCCAGGGCAAGCCTTGCCGCCTCAGTCTGCCCGAACTCGGCAAGCCATGTCTCGATGCCGGTCATCGCGAATACGGTTACGCCCATTATGGTCACAGTCAGAATGACGAGAACGATCCTATTCGCCTTCATTGCCGAATGCCTCCGCCCCGATTGCGGTCAACCTTGCGCGCTCGCTGTCGTCGGACTTCAGCCGCTCTCGCAGATCGATCAGCGCGCCAAGGAGAAGCGCCCGCTTCTCGAAGCGAAGGCCGGCTTTGACGATCAGGCCGCCGAGCTCGATCTTCTCACGCGTATCCTTCTTCCGGGCGTCGGACGTTGCGTTCCTGCTCATTCGCTCAAGCCTCACCAGCGTTGCCCGAAGCCGCGCCACGTGTGAGCGTCTCGGACTGCCCGCCGCCCGTGCTGCTTTCTCCTGCCCCTTTCGTTCCGCTCGGAACGGTCTTGCTTCCCCGAAAGCGCTTCGCCAGTTGCTCGAACGCTTCCTGCAGATCCGTCTCTTCGATCTCGATTTCGCCAAGGCCGGCTCGAAGCGCGATGCGACCGATGCGCTCGGCTTCTCTCGCCTCCGCGTGCTTGAGCTGCTCTTGCAGCCTGGCGATTTCCTCGCGGAGTTTGGAGGATGGTTTCTTCATCTCTGGCTTTTCTCTGATGCTGGATGTCGTTGTTCATGCAGCCAGGGTCGTTCAGATCGGCGTGTCGATCTACTGACAGAAATGCGAGTAGGCGGAGCCTACGCTTTTGAGCATCATCCCTTCCGTTCGCAAGGACGGATCCGAAGGGCGCAATTATACGTCGCTGACGCGACGCCCTGCTTCTGGCTGTTGGGCCGGAGGCTTTTGCTCCCGACGAGGACGTTGGTTTCAATCGGAAGAGGAGCGCATTGCCCGTGGCTGTCCCGCATTTCTCCGTCAACGTGGTTGCCCGCGGATCCGGCCGCAGCGCGGTGCTGTCGGCCGCCTACCGGCACTGCGCGAAGATGGAGTATGAGCGGGAGGCACGTACGATCGACTATCGCGCCAAGCAGGGTCTGCTGCACGAGGCGTTCGTCATTCCGGCGGACGCTCCGCAATGGCTGCGGGCGATGATCTCGGATCGTTCGGTGTCCGGTGCGTCGGAAACGTTCTGGAACACGGTCGAGATGTTCGAGAAACGCACCGATGCGCAACTTGCCAAGGACCTCACCATCGCCCTGCCGGTCGAGCTTTCGGCAGAACAGAACATCGCCCTGATGCGGGAGTTCGTCGAGCGGCATGTGACGGGAAAGGGCATGGTTGCCGACTGGGTCTATCATGACGCCCCGGGCAATCCCCATGTCCACCTGATGACCACGCTCAGGCCTTTGACCGAGGACGGGTTCGGTTCGAAGAAGGTTCCGGTCACAGGGCCGGACGGCAAGCCCCGGCGCAACGATGCGGGCAGACAAGTCTACGAACTCTGGGCCGGCGGGCTCGATGACTTCAATGCCTTTCGTGATGGCTGGTTTGCCTGCCAGAACCGGCATCTGGCACTGGCCGGGCTCGACATCCGCATCGATGGCCGTTCCTTCGAGAAGCAGGGCATCGAGCTGACCCCGACCATCCATCTCGGTGTCGGGACGAAGGCGATCGAGCGGAAAGCAGAGGGTGCCGAAGAGAAAGCTGCGCTCGAACGGCTAGAGCTGCAAGAGGAGCGGCGAGCTGAGAATGCCCGCCGTATCCAGCGCAATCCGGAGCTCGTGCTTGATCTAATCACGCGGGAAAAGAGCGTGTTCGACCAGCGCGATGTCGCGAAGATCCTCCATCGCTATATCGACGACGCGGGCCTCTTCCAAAGCTTGATGGCGCGCATCCGGCAGAGCCCCGAAACCCTCCGTCTTGATCGCGAGCGGTTGGACTTCGTGACCGGGATCCGGGCGCCGGCAAAGTACACGACACGTGAGCTGATCCGTCTCGAGACTGAGATGGCCAGCCGGGCAATCTGGCTCTCGCAGCGGTCATCGCATGGCGTCCGCAAACCCATACTCGAGGCGACCCTCGCGCGCCACGAACGGCTGTCGGATGAGCAGAAGGCCGCCATCGAGCATGTCGCTGGTGGTGAGCGGATCGCCGCCGTGATCGGCCGCGCCGGCGCTGGCAAGACAACGATGATGAAGGCGGCGCGAGAGGCATGGGAAGCAACTGGCTATTGTGTCGTTGGTGGGGCACTCGCCGGTAAGGCAGCGGAAGGTCTGGAGAAAGAAGCGGGTATCACCTCACGCACGCTGTCGTCTTGGGAACTGGGCTGGAAGCAAGGTCGCGGGCAGCTCGACGACAAAACGGTCTTCGTGCTCGACGAGGCCGGTATGGTCTCTTCCCGGCAGATGGCGCTGTTCGTTGAGACCGTCACCAGAGCCGGTGCCAAGCTCGTGCTCGTCGGAGATCCGGAACAGCTTCAGCCGATCGAGGCGGGTGCCGCGTTTCGGGCGATTGCCGATCGCATCGGCTATGCGGAACTCGAGACGATCCACCGCCATCGCGAGCAATGGATGCGCGATGCGTCGCTCGATCTTGCACGCGGCAACGTCGGGAAGGCTGTCTCAGCCTATCAGTCCAATGGCAAGATAATCGGCTCCGAGCTGAAGGCCGAGGCGGTCGCCAACCTTATCTCGGACTGGAACTGCGAATACGATCCTGCCAAGTCCACATTGATCCTTGCGCACCTGCGCCGTGACGTCCGCATGTTGAACGAGCTGGCGCGCACGAAGCTGATCGAGCGCGGAAGTGTCGATCAGGGTTTTGCATTCAAGACCGCCGACGGTATCAGAAGCTTCGCCGCCGGCGACCAGATCGTCTTTCTGAAGAACGAGGGCTCGCTCGGCGTCAAGAACGGTAGGCTGGCGAAGGTGGTCGAGGCGTCGCCCGGCCGGATCGTCGCGGAGATTGGCGAGGGCGAACATCGCGTCCAAGTTACGGTCGAACAGCGCTTCTACAACAATGTCGATCACGGCTACGCGACCACGGTGCACAAGAGCCAGGGTGCTACAGTCGACCGGGTTAAGGTGCTGGCGTCGCTGTCCCTCGATCGTCACCTCACTTATGTGGCGATGACGCGTCACCGCGAGGATCTCGGTGTCTATTACGGCCGCAGATCCTTCGCAAAGGCTGGCGGTCTCGTGGAGATCCTGTCGCGCAAGAATTCCAAGGAAACGACGCTCGATTATGCCGGCGGCAGCTTCTACCGACAAGCGCTCCGCTTTGCCGAAGCACGCGGTCTTCACATCGTCAACGTTGCCAGGACCGTCGCGCGGGACCGTCTCGAATGGACGGTCCGGCAGAAACAGAAGCTTCACGATCTCGCCGGGAAGCTCGCGGCAATCGGCGCCAAACTCGGCTTCGTAGCATCGACGGCCAGATCAGTTCCAATTGCGGCAAAGGAGACCAAGCCCATGGTGGCCGGTATCACCACCTTCCCGAAATCGATCGATCAGGCAGTCGAGGACAAGCTGGCGGCCGACCCATCACTCAAGAAACAATGGGAAGAAGTCTCGATGCGCTTCCACCATGTCTACGCGCAGCCGGAAGCAGCATTCAAGGCAGCGAATGTCGACGCGATGCTGAGCGACCAGACATCTGCGGAAAAGACGATCGCCATGATTGCCAGCGAGCCTGAAACCTTCGGTGCCCTCAAGGGCAAGACGGGTCTACTCGCCAGCCGCGGTGACAAGGCGGACCGCGACCGTGCGCTGAAGAATGTCACGCCACTCGCCGACAGCATCAGCGATTATCTCCGCCAGCGGGGCGATGCCGAGCGGCGAAATCATGCCGAAGAACTGGCGGTGCGTCGTCAGGTCGCGCTGGAGATCCCTGCGCTTTCGTCCAATGCGAAAAGCGTGCTCGAGCGGGTGCGTGATGCGATCGACCGAAACGATCTGCCCTCGGGCCTCGAATATGCGCTCGCCGACAAGATGGTGAAGGCTGAACTCGAAGGTTTTGCCAAAGCGGTCACCGAACGTTTCGGAGAAAGAACCTTCCTGCCCCTTGCAGCGAAGGATGCCAATGGCGAGGCGTTCCAGCGCGTCACGTCAGGTATGAATGCTGCCCAGAAGAGCGAGGTGCAACGGGCCTGGAATACGATGCGGACGGTGCAGCAGCTGTCCGCCCACGAGCGCAGTGTGACGGCACTCAAACAGACTGAAGCATTGCGTCAGACAAAGTCTCGGGGGCTCACTCTCAAATGAAGATGCGTCATCGGCATAGATTGCTACGGCGCATGAAACGGCTCGTTTGGCTCTATCGGATCAGCAGCGTCAGCCTCTTTACGCTTGGCCTCATTGTGCTGCTTGGCGGTGCAGGTTTCCGGGTCAATCTGACACCGAGCGAGCCCCTGGGCCTGTGGCGCATCGTCGACCCCGATCGTCCGATCCTGGTTGGCGATCTGGTCTTCATTTGCCCGCCGGACACCGACGCGATGCGTGAGGCGCGTGCGCGTGGATATCTGCGTTTCGGCCTCTGCCCTGGCCGGGTCGCTCCACTAATCAAGCTGGTGGTGGCAACGTCCGGGCAGGCGATCGAAATAGCTGATGAAGTGCGCGTCGATGGTCGGCCGCTACCTCAGTCGCGCGTTGCACGGGTGGACGGCCACGGGCGTGAGATGGTGCACTACAGTGGGGGCGTCGTTCCGCCCGGCGCGGTCTTCCTGCATTCCGAGTTCCCGGGATCGTTCGATGGCCGGTATTTCGGCCCGTTGCCGATGGATGGGATCCTGGGACTTGCGCAGGAGGTTTGGACCTATGCGCCATGATCTCTTCCGGACGGGTGTTTTCGTCGCACTATCAACAGGTGCTGGGTGGATCGGCTGGAGCGGTGATGTGCTTTTCTTGCCCGTCTCTGCTGCATTCCCCGTGCTCTGGTCCCTGGCACGTACGCGACTGCAGGCAACGGCGATCAATGCTGCCTACTTCCTCGCCGCATCGCGGGGACTGCCGCAGGGCGTAGCGAACTTCTATTCATCGGATATCTGGCCCGGCCTTCTCCTATGGCTGCTGGCTTCCTCCGTCTTCGTGGCAGTCCATTCCGTAATCTGGACCGATCACAAGGGATGGCGGAAGCCTCTTCGATACCTCGCTGCCTGTTTTGCGATGGCGGTTCCACCCTTTGGTATTCTGGGATGGGCGCATCCGATCACCGCCGCAGGCGTTCTGTTTCCCGGCTGGGGATGGTGGGGTCTGGGGGCGATGGCAGCCGGCCTCATCGTCATGACAACGCGTTATCGGCCGGCTGCAGCCTTGGCCATGGCAGGCCTCTGGCTCTGGTCCGCCGCTGAGTGGACGCCACCGATCTTGCCTGCGTCGTGGATAGGTGTCGACCTCGAAATGGGCACATCTCTCGGACGCGAAGCTGGCCTCAAGCGGCAACAGGAGCTGATCGATGTTGCTCGCGCTCAACCGCAGGGCACAACAGTCGTGCTGCCGGAGAGCGCTCTCGGTTTCTTGACGCCCACGGTTGGCCGCGTCTGGCAGAGAGCCTTCGCGGATGCGGGCATCACCGTCATCGCGGGTGCTGCGGTCATTGATGAGTGGGGTTACGACAATGTCCTTGTGAAATCATCGGCTGATGGAAGCGCCATTCTTTACCGGGAACGGATGCCGGTGCCAGGATCGATGTGGCAGCCATGGCGAGCCTGGATGGGCGATCAAGGCGGCGCCCGGGCACATTTCTTCGCAAATCCCGTCGTTGACGTTGGCAACCAGAGTGTGGCGCCACTGATCTGCTACGAGCAGCTTCTCGTCTGGCCGGTCCTGCAATCGGCATTCAACCGCGCCAACGCCATCGTCGCAGTCGGAAACGGCTGGTGGACCAAAGGAACTTCGATCATCGACATCCAGCGGGCGAGCAGCGAGGCCTGGGCCCGTCTGTTCGGCCTGCCGCTCGTTATCTCGTTCAACACTTAAGGTTTGGAGCTTGCATGCTGGAAGCTGCGCTGATCAAGGAATGTGCCGACCCATCGTTGAAGCCGGCAATCGTCGAGCAGTTCGTCCAGGCAGTCGGCTCGGATGATCCACTCGCCATTACGGTCAAATCTGGCGGCCGACTGATCCTCGTTCCCAAACCGAAAACACCCGAAGAAGCAATCGAGATCGTCCGCGATAACATCGGCGGTTCTGTCGTGCGGGTGGGCCTGACCCAGATCCCGGCGGGTATCGGTATGAAGGACGCGTCGGAGCTGAAGGCTGATCTGGTTGACCCCTGCGCCAATCTGCGGATGGGCACAGCAATGTTTTCGAAGATTCTCCGGATTGTCGCTAAATGGTATGGAAACCCGACGAGCGAGGAGGTCTTTCCCCAGCTCTTCGACGATGCTGTCCATGCGTGGCAGACCGGAACGTTCGAGGGGGAGAGCGTGTTCCAGGCTAAGGATCCAGGTGGCGCGGTCGTGCAACGGCGAGCGCTCGAGAGTGACGATGTTGCCGGAGTTGAGGAGGGTGGATACTCGGAAATGCCGGAGGAAACTCCGATCAAACCCGACGACACCGGTATCCGGATCGATCTGACGAGGATCGGGGGCCAGAAGTGATGATAATCAAGATTGGACGCTTGCTGTATTAAAAATGGACGGCGCACTACTTTAAAATAGACGCTCATTCAGTTAAGAATGGCCGTATGAACGAACACGCGAACTCGAAGTCCCTTGTCAATCGTAAAGCGCTGCCTCTCGTAGAGGCAGCGCTAGCCGATACCCGTGTCGTTTTGATATCCGGACCTCGTCAGGCCGGGAAGACCACGCTCGCGCGCATGTTCTCGGATAGCGATCGACCATACATCACATTGGATGATGCGGGTACGCTGAACGCCGCTAAAGCCGACCCCACAGGGTTTATACGAGGGATCAAGCGAGCGGTTATCGACGAGGTCCAACGAGCCCCTGATCTGATGCTTGCAATCAAGGCAAGCGTGGATGACGATCAGGAGCCGGGACGGTTTCTGCTAACGGGCTCCGCCAATCTCGCGACCATTCCGGCTATTGCTGACTCTCTGGCCGGCCGAATGGCAGTCATTCCGCTTCTGCCCTTTGCGCAGGCCGAAATCCGATCAAGTCCTGGCCGCATGCTCGATCGACTCTTTGCGGGGGAGGAACCAGCCATTAAGGGTGAGGTTGTTCTGGGCAAGGAAATGATGAGCATGGTTCTGGCGGGCGGCTATCCTGAAGCCTTGAGGCGAACCACATCAGCCCGGCGAGTCTCGTGGCTCGAAGACTATGTTAGTCTTATTCTAGATCGCGACGTGCGCGACATTGCCAACATCGATCAACTCGATCGTTTGCCGCGCCTCCTGAACATCCTCGCCGAACATGCCGGGCAATTGATCAACAATAGCAGCTTCGGTTCGGCGCTGGGATTGTCCGGGGTCACCGCTCAGAAATACATAGCCATCCTGGAGCGGCTATTCCTTATCAAAACCCTGGCACCATGGTCTAACAATCGGCTCAGCCGGCTTGTCAAAACACCAAAGCTCCATTTCATCGATACAGGACTACTGGCGGCGTTGCGCGAAGACGAATTGGCCAGGCTATCCGATGACAAAACGCGATTTGGCGCGCTGCTAGAGAGTTTCGTCGTCTCCGAACTGATGAAGCTGGCATCCTGGTCCGAGAGACGCGTCTCGTTTTCGCACTATAGAACGAAGGATCTGGATGAGGTCGATGTCGTGATTGAAGATCGGCGTGGGCGGATCATCGGTATTGAAGTGAAAGCGTCTGCGACCGTCAAGGCCGATGATTTTCGCGGGTTACGTCAGTTGCAGGCAGCGGTAGGTGACCGTTTCGTGCGTGGCGTCGTCTTGCATGATCATGACCGCATCACGCCGTTTGCCGAACGCCTGCAGGCTGCGCCCCTCTCAATCTTGTGGTCGATGTGAAGTGGATTTATCGGGCTCTATCGGCTCTACAGGGAGGAGCGGCTCACCGGCACCCCCGCCGAAAATCTTCGTGGGAGCAACCTGACACTCAAAGAAGGAAAACGGTGCGCAAAACACATGCGACTTTCAACGCTATGCTATGTCAGCTTTCCTGCAAAAAATGCGGGCCAATGTCGTGACCAGAATGGTGGCGCTTAACGGAAATCATCTCCGCAAGGGGGCCGGGAAGCGACAGTCCGATGTTGGCGTGCAGAAGACTGAAAGCGGACATCCAAACAGCTAGCGACGGGGTCCCAGTTTGGCCCAAGGGTGGCGTGACTTCCTCTGGACCTGCCATTGCACCTTACCGCTCTTTGCCACCGGCAAATTTGATCTTGATCCGAACGTCGTCTTCGCGGCTGAAGTTTTACGTCGCAAGAGCAAGACGCTCAAGCGAGCGGCAGCTTTACGTGGACCTCGACCCCTTCATCCTTGATTGGCCTCGGGGAGATCACTTTCACGGTCATGCCGGCGCGGTCGGCGATGGCCTTGATGATGGAAAGGCCAAGGCCGCTGCCGCCGATCTTTGCGTCGCCACGCTCGAACCTTTGCATCAGCCGATCCATGGCTTCGCCCGGCAGAACCGGGCCGTCATTGACGACGCGAAGCGATCCGTCCGCATCGAGAGCCGCCTCGACCACGCCATCCTGTGCTCCGTGCTTCAGCGCATTCTCGATCAGATTGCGGAACAGAATACCGACGGCGTCGGGATCCAGCTTGGACAGCACCGGGGCTTGCGGCAGGGTCAGGACAATCCGCCCCTCACCGGCCCGCGTGAAATCCTGGACAATCATCTGCAGGACGGGCCTCAGATCGGAAGGCTCGTCGCTTTGCAGGCGTCCGCCTTCGGCGCGGGCAAGCTGCATCAGCTTTTCCGACATGCGCATCAGCCGCTTCAGGGTGGTTTCGATCTCGCTCGCCCGCTGGCCCGTCAACGCCTCCGTGGTTTCGGAGCGAATGCGCTGCGCCTGGGCGATGGCGCCGGCGACCGGCGTGCGCAGCTCGTGCGCCGCATTGGCGGCAAAGGCCCGTTCGGCGTTGAACGCCGCCTTCAGCCGGTCCAGCAACTGGTTGATGCCCGCCGAGATCGGGCGAAGCTCGCTCGGCAGGCTACTGTCCGGCAAGGGCGACAGATCCTGGGCGCCGCGATGGGCGAGCTCCTCCCGCAGCCCACGCACCGGGCGCAGGGAACGGCGCACCACCAGGCTGATCACCAGCAAACTCGAGGGGATCACCACGATCAACGGCAGGACAAGGCCCAGCAGCATCTTGTGGGAGAGTTCGGTGCGCTGGTCGAGCGATTCGGCGACGGCAATCGTCAGGCTCCCTTCGGCGTTCACATCGTAGTAGAGCTGGTGCGTGTCGGTCTCCAGAAAACCGCGCCTGGAAAAGGGCGGAAAGATCGAGACATCAGCGCCTCTTGAAGCGAGCAGGACCCGCCCGTCGCGGTCACGCACGACAAAGGTCACATCCTCGCCATACCGCGCCTCGCGGCCGATGTGTGTCTCGCCGTCGTCGTCCTCTTCATCGCCATCATGCTCGACCGCATCGTGACGCCCGTAGCCCTCCCGCAGGTCGTGCCGGGCAATCGGCAGGATGCGCTGCGCCGTAGCCTTCAGCCCGTCATCGAACACTTCCTGCATTTCCCCGCCGAGGCGATGCGCCGTGACCGCAGCGGCCGCCAACCACAGCAGCGTCACGGAAAGCCCGACCGCAAGCGCCAGGCGCGTCTGAAGCGAAGCGCCGATCTTCATGCTCGCCCCAATCGATAACCAAGGCCCCGTTCGGTCTCGATCACATGGGCGCCGAGCTTCTTGCGCAGCCGGCTGACATGAACCTCGATGGCATTGCTGTCGATTTCCGTATCGAAGGAATAGAGCCTCTCCTCAAGCTGTGCCTTGGAAAAGAGCTGGCCCGGACGCTGCAGGAAGGCCTCGAACAGAACCCATTCGCGCGCGGTCAGAATAACGGCCTTGCCATTCAGCATGACGCTTCGAGCCGCGAGATCGACGGAGAGCGGACCGAGCGTGACGATCGGGTTGGGGTTGCCGGTATAGCGGCGGGCGACCGAGCCGATGCGGGCGGAAAGCTCGGCGAGATCGAAGGGCTTCACCATGTAATCATCAGCCCCGGCGTTAAGCCCGGCAATCCGGTCCGAAACCTGGTCGAGCGCGGTCAGGATCATCACCGGAGTGACATCGCCCCTGCCGCGCAAAGTCTTGAGAAATGGAATGCCCAAGCCGTCGGGCAGCATGAGATCGAGCAGGACAAGGTCGTAGCCGGCGGCGGCAAGCGCATCGACGGCCCGATCCAGTCGGACGACCCAGTCGACGGAATGGCCATCGGCAGCGATCTGGTCGCGAATGGCAGCACCCAGCGCCGTATCGTCCTCGATCAGCAGAACCCGCATCATTGCCTCCCGTTTCACATCTCTCCTAGTCCTCCCGCCAGCTTACGGGAAGCTGAAGCAATGTCGCGTCGTTTGTCAGGTGCCCGTCAGTTCGCGTGGCCAATCATCGCTCCAACACAGAGAGGAAACGACAATGAAGACCGGCATTCTGCCGACCGTGGCCTTGGCCATCCTGGCCGCGACGTCCGCCCAGGCCAGGGACGATTGCGATATTCCGATTGCCCACTGGCAGCCACGCGAGGCCGTTCGCGCCATGGCGGAAGAACGCGGCTGGACGCTGAAGCGCATTAAGATCGACGACGGTTGCTACGAAGTCTACGGCACCGACAGTCAGGGCCGCCGCTTCGAGGCGAAAATAGACCCCGCGACGCTCGAGATCATCGAGATCGAGGAACGCCACGACCATCGCTGACCTCCCTTCCACATCCCCCATCACGACACCCCGAACAGGAGACAACCCCTATGACCTACCGCAAACTTCTTCTGGCTGCCAGCGCAGGCACCGGCCTTTTCGTCGCCTTCGGCAGCCTCGCCATGTCGTTCGACACGCTGAAAATGAACGCCGCAAGCGCCATCGACCTGGTGGACTATGACGAGGGCGACGACGATGACCAGCACGACGGGCATCGCCGCCATCATGACGATCGCGGTCGCCAAGCTTCCAACGACTGCCGCGGCGACGACGAAGATGATGACGATGACGACGGCGCCTGCGGCGGTCGTGGCCGCGTCATGCAGCAGCAGAACGCCACGCCGCCGGCCAATGGACTGTTCGCACCGGGCTCCAAGCCAACCGTCCAAGTGAACTGAACCGTCCAGAACCGCAAAGGAAATTACAATGAAGTCCCTTCTTGCCATGCTCGCCGTCACCACGGCACTCACCCTTCCCGGCCTCGCCATGGCGGGTCAGGTGACGTTCACCACCACTCTTAGCAACTACGGTGGCGATGGCGCCTATCTCGCCTATTACGTCACGGATGCTCAGGGCAAATATGCCGGCAGTCTGTGGATGGCTGGCGGCAAGGCGAGATACTACGAGCACCTGAGTGGCTGGTACCGCGCCACGGGCGGCGATAGCGCCGAGATCAACGGCATCACCGGTGCCAGCGTCGGCGCTGGCCGTTCGCTGAAAATCACGCTCGATCTGGCCGATACGCTGTTCGATGCCGGCTATCAGCTGCACATCGATTCCGCCGTCGAGGACATGCGCGACAGCCCGAACGAGATCGTCGTGCCGCTGACGTCGTCGGGCTCCGGCCAGACGGTGAAGGGCAAGCGCTACATCGCCGACTTCACCTACGCCCGTTAAGCAGGAAGGACGCTCGTCATGATCCGGTCGCTCCACCGTTGGTTCGGGCTGATTGCCGCCGTGCTGCTGATTGCCGTCGCGCTGAGCGGCATGGCACTGTCAGTCTTCCCGGCTGCCGAGGCGCTCACCAGGCCCACCGCACAGGCAATCAGCGTCGCGGAGCTTGCCGCCCGCGTCCAGGCGGCGGAACCCTCCGTGGAGCAGATCAGGCGGGCGCCGTCCGGCCGCATCACCGCCTATTATTTCGACGGCGACCAGCCGGCCTCCGCGGTCATCGACCCCGCGACGGGCAAGCCCGCGGGCAGCGCCGATACATCGGCGCTGCAACGCTGGCTGACCATTTTCCACCGTTCGCTGCTGCTGGACGATACGGGTCGTATCATCACTGCGGGTGGTGCGGTGGTCATGCTGCTTCTTTCGATGTCCGGCCTTTTCCTTCTGGCGCGGCGCGCCGGCGGATGGCGGCTGCTTCTGAAGCCGATGCGCGGCACCGGCGACGGGCGACTTCATGCCGTGGTGTCGCGGTTGGCCCTGCCGGGTCTGTTCCTCTCCTCGCTTACGGCTCTCTGGATGACCGCAACCACCTTCGGTTTCCTGCCGGAGGGCGCTGGCGCGCCGGCCTTTCCGGCGGAAGTCAGCGGCCGGACGGGCGTCACACTTGCCGCCATACCCACGCTTCTGGAGACCCCGGTCGATGAACTGCGTTCCCTGAGCTTCCCGGCCGCCACCGACGCAACCGATGTCTTCACGCTGAAGACGGCGCAGGGTGAAGGCTATCTCGATCAGGGCAACGGGACGCTTCTCGCCTGGAACGATGCCGGCTGGATCGATCGCGTCTCGCATCTGATGATGATGCTGCACACCGGCCAGGGCCTGGCATGGCTCGGCCTGCTTCTCGGGCTTTCGGCCCTCAGCGTTCCGGTTCTCGGATGGACGGGCGTCTCGGTCTGCCTTGCCGGCCGCCGCGATGGCAAGACGGCCTCCGTTGCCGCTGGCGATGCCGATACCATCGTGCTGGTCGCCAGCGAAGGCGGCACGACGCGCGGATTTGCCGCGACGCTCCAATCGGCGCTTTCCGCGCAGGGACTTCGCGTGCATGTGGGGCCGATGGCGCACTTCAACTCCGCCCGCTGGCCAAAGGCACGCCGGGTCATCCTGCTCGCCGCCACCTATGGCGATGGCGCGGCACCGGCCTCGGCAAACGGCTTTCTCGAGGAGTTCGCGCGCTGTCCGGCAAAACCCGGCCTGCCGCTTGCCGTGCTCGGTTTCGGCGATCGCAGCTTCCCGGAATTCTGTGGTTTCGCGGCCGGAATCGCGCGAGCAGCCGAGGAAAAGGGTTGGCCGCTGCTTACCCCGTTCGACACGGTGGACCGCCAGTCGCCACAGGATTTCGCCCGCTGGGGACGCAACCTTGCGCAAGCGCTCGACCTGGACTTCGAGCTGAACCATCAACGGGCGGCGCCGAAGACATGGGAACTGTCGCTGATATCGCGGCGCGATTACGGCGCCGACGTGCAGGCGACGACGGCGATCCTGCGCTTTGCCCTGCCGAAAACCTCGCTTTGGCAACGCCTGACAGGCCAGGGTCTGCCGCGGTTCGAAGCCGGAGACCTGATCGGCGTGGTGCCGCAAGGCTCCGACCTGCCGCGCTTCTATTCGCTGGCGTCCGGTACCACGGACGGCTTTCTCGAAATCTGCGTGCGCAAGCAGGCCGGCGGTCTTTGCTCCGGCCAGTTGACCGCCCTGGAGCCGGGCGACACGATGACTGCCTTCGTGCGGACGAACCCTGCCTTCCGGCCCTCGCTCGGCGGAAAGCCGGTCATCCTCATCGGGGCCGGCACCGGGATCGGACCGCTCGCCGGCTTTGCCCGCGCCAATCATTCGGGCGGGCCCATGCATCTCTACTTCGGCACCCGCCACCCCGCCAGCGATGCGCTTTACGCAGAAGAGCTTTCCGGCTGGAAGGACGACGGTCGGCTCGCCTCGGTCTCGACGGCCTATTCGCGGACAGCGACGCCGGCCTATGTGCAGGATATCCTGCGCAAGGACGCGGCACGGCTTGGCAGGCTCATCGCCGCCGGCGGCCAGGTTCTCGTCTGCGGCGGACGGGAGATGGCGGCAGGAGTCGCCGCCGCTCTTGCCGATATTCTCGCGCCGCAAGGTGTTACCCTTGCCACACTGAAAGCGGAGGGCCGTTATGCCGAAGACGTTTACTGACCTGACGCGCCACACGCTGAACGGCCCGACCATGGCTACGCGCTGGTCGGCGCTGTTTCATGCGCCGGCCGATTTCGACGCCGAGCCGGCACGATTGGCCATGGCCAATGCCGTAACCGAGGTGGACGAGCAAATGTCCAGCTGGAAACCGGACAGCGATCTCAACAGGCTGAATGCCGCAAGTCCCGGCGAATGGATCACCCTGCCGGAGCGGCTCATCACCGTTCTCGCCGCCGGCCTCACCATCGGCCAGGCTTCGGGTGGCGCCTTCGACATCGGCATGGGCGATGCCGTTTCCGCCTGGGGTTTCGGCCCGGACGCGGCCGACGAGGACCGGATCAAGGCCGCGCGGCTTTTGAGCCGCAGCCCGGCGCACGATATCCTGGAACTCGACACAGCCGGCGGACGCGCCCGAAAACATGCCGACATGCGCTTCGATCTGAACGGTATCGCCAAGGGCTATGGCGTCGACTACCTGACGGAGGCTGCGCGCGAGCATGGCATCGACGCCGGTCTCTTCGCCATCGACGGCGAGTTGCGGGCGCTTGGGCTTCAGCCGGACGGCGCCAGCTGGACCATCGCCGTCGAACTGCCTGACCCGGACGCGCGTGCCCCGCACTCCATTCTCGAACTGCACGACGCCGCCGTCGCCACGTCGGGCGACTATCGCCACTTTATCGATGTCGGCGGCCACCGCCTGTCGCACACCATGGACCCGCGCCTCGGAATGCCGCTCAGACAACCACCAGCCTCTGCGACCGTGATTGCCCGCGATTGCATGAGCGCCGACGCCTGGGCGACGGCCATGATGGTCCTTGGCAAGGCCCGCGGTCTGCCGCTCGCCGAAAAGCTCGGAATTTCCGTCCTATTCCTGTACCATGGGTCTGAAAAGCCTGCCGGGTGCGGCATGTTTGCGCCCTGACATGTCCCGTGACAGTCCGCATCATTGCTTTCTACACTCCTCAATCACCGCCAATCCTCAAAATGGAACCATGCCATGTCCCGTCTTCACACGGAAAGTCATCTCGTCTCGCGCATCGGCTGGCTGCGTGCTGCAGTGCTCGGGGCCAATGACGGGATCGTCTCGACGGCAAGCCTGATCGTCGGGGTCGCCTCCGCTTCCGCAGCATCTTCCGATGTCCTTGTGGCGGCCATTGCCGGTATGGTTGCTGGCGCAATGTCGATGGCCGCCGGCGAATATGTCTCCGTCAGTTCACAGGCCGACACCGAGGCGGCGGACATGGCTCGTGAACGCCGAGAACTTGAAACCATGCCGGAAGCTGAGCTGGAGGAACTAACCCAGATTTACGTGACGCGCGGTCTTACCCTCGACCTTGCCCGGCAGGTTGCCGAGCAACTGACCGCCGGCAATGCGCTTGACGCGCATGCCCGCGATGAACTGGGCATTGTCGAGCATATGACCGCCCGCCCGATTGAGGCGGCACTGACGTCAGCTATGACCTTTGCCATCGGTGCAGCGCTACCCCTTGCACTGGTGTTCGTGTGGCCAAAAGCTACGCTTGTCTCTGCGGTCTCGACCGCGTCGCTCCTCTTCCTCGCGCTCCTAGGCGCCATTGGCGCCAAAGCGGGCGGTGCGAACATGCTGAAGGCGACCGCACGTGTAACATTCTGGGGAGCGGCTGCCATGGCACTCACCGCAGGTATTGGTGCCTTTGTGGGGACGACCGTATAGGTAAGCAGAAAGACTGCTAAAGTGATTAAGCTGCCTGCACGGTCTCACGCCTTAGGCTCAGGACCCATTGATTTGGAGAAATGGCTGTGATTCAGACGGGCGTATAGGAGCCTGACTGATGAGCAATTTGTTCTGGCTGACGGACGAGCAAATGGCTCGTCTTCGGCCCTATTTTCCCAAGAGCCATGGTCGCCAGCGCGTTGATGATCGACGCGTTCTGAGCGGCATCATTTTCGTCAACCGCAACGGCCTCAGGTGGTGCGATGCGCCAAAGGAATATGGCCCCTCCAAGACGCTTTATAACCGCTGGAAACGTTGGGGTGACAAAGGCATCTTTCTCCAGATGATGGAAGGCTTGGCTGTGCCTGAGGCTACAGAGCGCAAGACCATCATGATTGACGCGACCTATCTCAAGGCCCACCGCACGGCTTCCAGCCTGCGGGTAAAAAAGGGGGCTCAGGCCGTCTGATTGGGCGCACGAAAGGCGGCATGAACACCAAGCTTCATGCCGTAACGGATGCGAATGGTCGCCCGATCAGTTTCTTCATAACAGCCGGTCAGGTCAGCGATTACACCGGTGCTGCCGCCTTGCTTGATGAACTTCCCAGGGCCAAATGGCTGCTGGCCGACCGTGGCTATGATGCCGACTGGTATCGTGACGCTTTGCAGGCGAAGGGGATCACTCCCTGCATTCCGGGTCGCAAATCCCGCAACAAGGCCATCAAATACGACAAACGGCGCAACCGGATCGAGATCATGTTCGGGCGTCTCAAAGACTGGCGGCGGGTAGCGACGCGCTATGACAGGTGCCCAATGGCCTTCCTCTCCGCCATCGCTCTCGCTGCTACCGTTATCTTCTGGCTCTGATCAACGAGTCCTGAGCCTAGGGCAAGAACCATGCTCTCCGTCCCCTACAGCAATGTCGTGTTGCTCTCAAAAATCTAGCGGCTAATGGTTTCAGTCTTACCATTCATATTAGAGTAAATTTCGAGAAGACGCTCTATGGCCTCCTCATCTCCACGCTCCAGCCGCCAATCTCTGTTTTTTATTTCACATAAAAAATCTTCCACAGAGCAATTGATCCCATCGATAAAGATCATCATGTCGTAGGACGTAACTCCGTTGCTAAAGCCATCCAATACTAGCAACTCTCCTTTGCGAACCATTTGAGCATATTCGTTGTATGCCCAGCTCCCGACAAATGCCAAACGGGAACTCAAGCTACTATATCCATCCTTTGTGTTTATCGATCTCTCGGCCCAAAATTCGGCATATCTCGATGAATGATCTATCAGTAGCAAACCTCCTGCTGAAATTTTTAATCTTTCAGACCAGTTGAACCCTCCAATAACCATGTCTCTGGTTGTTGACTGCCTAGGAAATTGGTAGCGCAGGAGGCTTAAAGTACGCTTGTATAAATTTATCCATCCCCGCACTACTTTTGCCAGATGAGAAATGCTTACGCTCCTCAGGAAGCCTTTTTCTTGGCGGTTAAGCCTATGTAAAAATACCTGATGAATTTCCATAAAAGCATCGACAAGCGATTCATCAGTCTTGTATGTGTCAATGCTCGACACCCAATTCGCAGCAATCAGGTCATTGATTAAAAATAGAAATTTATCGGTATCAACGTGGTATGTATAGTCATCGACCAAATGGGCTCCTCCGTGTCGACAGGGACTTCACTCCACTTTTCGGTGAAACCGTGTGGGCAAGCGTCGCAGGCTCTACCTTGCGGCGAAGCTGCGGCTCGCCCGATGGCTCTGCTATGACCACCCTCTCCAACCCCAATCACGGGCAACCGAAGCTTTCACCTCTCCGATGCCAAGCTCCGCGGCTAAATCTGCCGGTAAATCACCACTCGTTCCAGGGGAGATCGTAAGAGTTTGGCGCACAGGCGGGAAAAGCCCAAGCAGTTCACCAGCCACTTTTAACTGGTCTGAATCTTCCAAGGAGAACACCGGCACCGTTATCGTAACGTTGTTGCCTTTTTGAACGTTGAACGCTGGTATAGCATTTGATTCAGGCAGAATATGCACGACTGTAGAAGTGATGGCCGTGCGGCCCTTTTTAGGGCCATTTGCCGGATCAATGCAAAACGCAATGTTGTTGCCTTTGATGATGATATCTAGGCATCCCTCTTGATTATCTGCCTCAAATTCATACAGGACGCCAATTAGGTAGATGCTACGTAATCTAAATATAGAAACGTGCTGAACAACAGCTTCAATTTTATCCATTTCGGGTCCCTACTCGGGTTTAAAGGTTGACCTCCAAGAAAATATCATCTTTTGGTTGAATTGAAATATCTGGCTCGCAAAATTCCCTCAACATTAGTGCGGTACTCTCGCAATGAGTCACGGTTCGTGGCGCGACACTCTCAATGGTGACAAGCAGGGGTTGGCATTAATCAACCGATGGGACTGGCCATATATATCGGTATTGATGAGATATCTGACCGAAGCTCCTAAAACCTCCCAAGAAACGGAGTGTTTTCCCTTCTTTATCAATGTCGTTAAGTTGGACACGTTGTCGTCGGCGGCACTCATAGTCCGTTCTGGAAATTTCCAAAAATTACCTGCCCCCCCAAGGACGCTTGTCTGCGGCTAATGAGAATGGCCCGTCCTGGCGCCAAGGCGACGAGACTTCACCGCGAACGATGTCCGCTTTCATCTGTGGGCAGTGTGCTCGTTCACGACCGAAATGAGAAGGCGCAAAGCGGACATATCGTCACCAGCGAGGAACTGTTGGCATGAGGTGAAGGCGGGTGCAACTGTTGCCACCATGCCAATTTTTCCCCGCGTTCCTGTCCGAGTGTTCTCTCCCCTCACCTGCCGGCCCGCGCAAATGTTCGTGCGATGTCTATGATGTCATCGCGTGCGGCCGTCGGGTCTTCCTTGTTCCAGGCAACACCAAGTCCGATGCGAAAGTCGATGCCCTTCACCGGCTTGAGTTCGAAGGTGCGGTTCGGAAGATCGCGTGTCCATTCCGGCGCAAATCCGACACCAAGACCGGCCGAGACAAGAGAAACGAGCGAGAAGGTGTCGTCACAGGTATAGGCGATATTACCGATGAGATCATGTTCCTCGAACTTCTCCGAGAAGTAGCGCTCCGTGTAGGAAAGGTTCACCCTTGAGAACGCGATGATCTTCTCCTGCCGCAGATCCTCGATGCCGATCTCGTCAAGTTCTGCCAGCGGACTGCCCCGCCCCACCGCCAGCAAATAGCGTTCATGGGCAATGGAGAAGAAGCGCAGGGAGCCGATGTTCTCGACGGGGCGGATGAAGCCGAGATTGATGCGGCCGTTCTCAAGGCCACGGATGATGTCGCCGGTCGAGCCACTGGTGATATGCATGCGGATATCGGGATACTTGCGGCCGATCCTTCCGAGGAAGTGTGGCAGCATGCCGGTAGTGGCGGGATAGACGGTGCCGATGCGGATATGGCGCGATGTCCTTCCCGCGGCAGATCGGGCAAGCTCCGCCGACAGGTCAATCTCCGACAGGATCTTGAGGCACTGGTCGTAATAGACCTCCCCTGCCCTCGTCAGTTCGACTTTGCGGGTCGAGCGCAGCAGCAGTTGCACGCCGAGATGCTTCTCCAGCGCCTGTACCTGGGTGCTCAACGCCGGCTGAGCGATATTCATCCGCATGGCCGCCCGGCCGAAGTGCAGTTCCTCGGCAACGGCCACGAAATAGGAGAGCTGACGAGTTTCCATGAGTTTGGGCCTCCTCTGCGGAAAGCCCCCGCAGCAAGAAAATATCTGAATTTAAGATAACTGATTTTCAGATATAATTGAAGTCCCCATCTCCAGCGAGGTGGGTATTGTGGCAAAGACTCTCGGAACACCAAGGCATACGGCGCTGATAGCTTTCCTGGTCGAACGGCGCGAGACCCTCGGTCTCACGCAGGTGGAGTTCGCCCAACGACTTGGCGAATATCAATCGTTTGTTGCGCGATTGGAAAGCGGGCAGCGCCGAGTGGATGTCGTAGAGTTATTGGCTATCGCCGAAATTCTACAATTTGATCCGCACGAGGCACTGGATCTGCTGGTTTCAATTCATGTGTGAGCATTCCGAACTGCGCGGAGTGTCTAGACATAGTTGAACGACGGCCAGGCCGGTCTCCCCCATGGTGAACGAGTTGGTCTCCACAGATGTAACGGCATACGCGGAGAGTGCGGGATGATCACAAGGTCAGCGCTTGTCATCTTTATGGTCTTCCTGTGGCTGATTGCAGCCCTCGGCATTGTTCTGCTTGTGGCTCGTCTTTTTGGGTTTGTTTGAGAGACTGTTCCATTGGATGGGCTGCCTTTATGGTCTTGATGGCGGGTGTCTGCCCGAGGCCATGCACTCATTCGGTTTGCGCATGAATCCCCTGTGATCGCTATTAGACGTTGTGATGCGCAGGCGTCACTCTCGCTTCGGGAACAACACGAAAAGAGCGAGAACCTGCCATGAAACGTAAGCGATGCCTCGTCGCGCTCCTCCCCCTTGCCTTCTATGGACTTGCCGACCAGGCTCAATCCGAAACCCTGATCCTCAACAGCTATGGCGGCCCCTACGAAGCCATCATCCGCGAAAGGATCATCGAACCGTTCGAGGAAAGGACCGGTATCTCCGTCGTCTATGACGCGGTCGGCTCATCCTCCCAGGACTATGCAAAGATCAAGGCGACCGGTGGCCATCCCGGCTTCGACGTCGTCGTCATGACCGCCTCCCAGGCCCTGCAGGGCTGTCAGGACGGTCTCCTCGAAAAGCTCGATAGCGGTCGCGTGCCGAACCTTGCAGCGATCTCGCCGCGCATCTCCGAGGTTGCCGGTCCCTGCGGCGCCGTGCACGAGCTGCAATACATGTCCCTTCTCTACCGCACAGACCGGCTGTTCTCGCCCCCCGACAGCTGGAATGCCCTGATCTCGCCCGAACTCAAGCGTCGCGTCGTGCTGCCGACCTTCCAGAACATCATGGCGCTCGACCTCCTGCAGGTGATGTCGGTGATGAATGGCGGCGGTCTCATCGACAATCTCGATCCGGGCTTTGCCGCCATGGCTGCCGTCGCCCGCCAGTCGATCGGCTTCGAACAATCGTCGGCCATCCTCGAAAGCTACATCAAGGACGGCACCGTCTGGGCCATGCCCTTCTGGAACGGGCGTGCGCAGCTACTGGTCGATTCCGGCCTGCCGGTCGATTACGTACGTCCGCGCGAAGGCACCATCCCGCTGATCGCCACGCTCAGCATTCCCGTCGGCGCCGAGCACAAGCAGGCCGCGCTGAAGTTCATCGACTTCTTCCTGGAGAAGTCGAGCCAGGAGGCCTGGGTGTCCGGTTACAAGGTGGGCAGCGCCCGCACCGACATCGTCGTGCCCGAGGCGCTCGCCGCCCGGCAGATCACCTCCGAGGCCGATCTCGACGCCCTCATCCTGCCCGACCTCACCATCGTCGCGCGGCATCTGCAGGAATGGGCGGATCGCTGGGAACGCGACGTCGTGCCGGCGGCGAACTGAAAGGACAGTCATGACCACCCTGACCCTTGACCTCCCTGCGGTACGCAACCGCGGGGGCGGCAGGTCGCATGCCTATGCGATCCTCTCGCCCTCCATTGCCGTGCTCATCTTCTTCTTCGCCCTGCCCATGGGGCTGATGGTCGGCGTGAGCTTTGCCGATGTCGCCTCGGGCACCGCGACCCTTGCCCATTACCAGCGTTTCTTCACGGACGGGCTGTCGCTTGCGGGCGTCTATCGTACCGCCCTGATGTCGCTGCTCGTCGCCCTCAGCGTCACCGCTCTCGGCTATCCGGTCGCCTATTTCCTCGCCCGGTCCTCCGGCCCTGCCCGGACGCTCGTCTTCGCGCTGGCGCTTGCGCCCGAACTCGCCGGTGTCGTCCTTCGCACCTATGGCTGGCTGATCATCCTGGAAGACCGGGGCTTCATCAATGACGCGCTGATCTCGCTTGGTCTGATCGGCGAGCCCCTGCACCTGTCGAAGAACCTCTTCGCCGTGGTTGTCGGTCTCACCCATGTGGTCCTGCCCTTCGGCATCCTGTCGATGATGACCAGCATCCAGGGCATAGATCCGAACCTGGAACGGGCCGGTCAGATGCTCGGCGCCTCGCGCCTTGCCGTCATCCGCCACATCGTCATGCCGCTTTCCGTGCCCGGCATCGTCAGTTCGCTCCTCATCTCCTTCACCATGGCGGCAAGCGCCTATGCGACGCCCGCCCTTCTCGGCGGTGCGGGTTTCAAGGTGCTGGCCACCATGATCTCGGAACAGGTCCTCTTCCACATCAACTGGCCCTTTGCCGCCGTCATGGCCAATGCGCTCCTGCTGATGATGCTGGCGGTGTCCTATGCCGGTATCCGCTTCGAAACCCGCCGCCGCGCCATCCTCGCCGGCCGCGAGGGAGGCCTGTCATGAACCGGCTGACCTCCGCAATCTTCTGGCTCGCCCTCGCCCTGGTGCTGGCCTTCATCACCCTGCCGCTGATCGTGGTCATCGCCGCGTCGCTCAGCCCCTCCTCTGAGATATCGCTCGATCCGGCGCAATGGACGCTGCGCTGGTATGGAGAGCTTTCCTCCGCCCGCTGGATCGATCCTTTCCTTCTCAGTGTCCGGATCGCCGTCATCGTTGCCGCCCTCAGCGGGGTTCTCGGCCTGCTGGCCGCCTATGCAGTGATCCATGAGCGAGTGCCGGGCAGCGAGGCGATCATGTCCTTCCTGCTGGCGCCCCTCTCCGTGCCGCAGATCGTCAAGGGCGTGGCGATCGTCCTCTTCCTGTCGCAGCTCGGCCTGCAGGGCTTTCTCGGAACGCCGGCGCTGATCGCCGCCCATGTGGTCCTGGCACTTCCCTTCGTCACCCGCATGGTCGCGACCTCGCTTGCCAATTTCGACCGGGGTCTCGACCGAGCCGCCCGGATCCTGGGGGCAAACAAGTTCCAGCGGTTGCGCTACGTGCTGCTTCCCATAGTCAAGCCGGGACTGCTTTCCGGCGTCACCTTCGCCTTCATCATCTCCTTCAACAACATTCCGCTTTCGGTCTTTCTCGTCCGTCCCGGCGATACGACCCTGCCGATCGCGGTGATCAACCATCTCGAATACAGCCTCGATCCGGTCATGGCTGCGGTCAACGTCGCGTCGATGGTCTTCATCCTCGCGGCCATCTTCCTCTTCGAAAAGATCGGCGGCTTCTCCGCCCAACTGCATGGTGGCAGCAAATGAGCACACTCGACATCGAACTCGTCTCCGTCAGCAAGTCCTTCGGCCCCGTATCGGTGGTCAAGGACGTGAACCTCCAGATCCCGAAGGGTGAATTCGTCAGCATTCTCGGGCCCTCGGGATGCGGCAAGACAACGACGCTCAACATGATCGCCGGTTTCAACGAACCGTCGCTCGGTGACATCCGGATCCGTGGCAAGAGCCAGGTCCGCGTTCCACCGGAGCGCCGTAACCTTGGCCTGGTCTTCCAGAACTATGCGCTTTTCCCCCATATGACAGTTGCCGAAAACGTCGCCTTCGGCCTTCGTATGCGCGGGACCTCGAAGAGCGACACGGAAGCCGCCGTGGATGGCGCGCTGCGCAGCGTCCATCTGGAGGGGTTCGCCAGCCGCTATCCCAGGCAGTTGTCCGGCGGCCAGCAGCAGCGCGTCGCCCTTGCCAGAGCGATTGCCCCGCGTCCCTCGGTGCTTCTCCTGGACGAGCCGCTATCCAATCTCGACCTCAAGCTTCGCGAAGCGATGCGGGTTGAGCTGAAGGAGATCCAGGAAGCGCTCGCCATGACCTTCGTCTATGTCACCCATGACCAGGAGGAAGCGATGGCCATGTCGGACCGGATCATCGTCATGTGGCATGGCTCTGTCGCCCAGGAAGGCGCGCCGTCGGAGATATACAGCCAGCCGAAGTCGTCTTTCGTTGCGGACTTTATCGGCAGATCCAACATCTGGCCGATCGCAGAGCCTTCGCTCAAATCTTCCTATCTTGAATTTTCCCTTGGTGCCGGCGGCCCTTTGGTGCGGGCAAAAGGGGACGGTTCATTGCTGGAAAACAGGTTCTGCTGCGTCCGCCCGGAGAATATCAAGCTTCTTTCCCCCGGCGAGGATGGCGGCGGTGACGATCGCAACCTGCTTTGGGGCACGCTTCGCCGTGTCGTCAATCTCGGAGCCCATCTCGAGCTCCGTGTCGAGCTTGGGCCGGACCTCGTCCTTTCGACCATCCTGCGCTCCAGCCTTGCCGGTCTCCTGCCGCCCGTCGGCGACACCGTGCTCCTCGCGATCGATCCCGACGACGTCCGGATCCTCGCTAGCTGACGCCGATTAACTGATTGATATCCCGTATCAATCTCATGCCACTTCTATTGGAACCCGAGAGATCTTGTCTCCATCATTGTCCCTGTCCCGCAGTGGAGACATCATCAAGGAGAACGAAAATGCTGATGAAAAGGACAATCAGTGCGGTGCAGAAAGACACCAATGTCTGCGCCGATATCGAAGGCTTCGACTTCGCCAGTTACGATGAACGCGACATCGCCGAAATCCGGCGGCTGTGGCTCCAGCACGGCGTGTTGCGCTTCAAGCAAGCCAATATCACCGATGAACAGCAGGTGCGCTTTTCGAGGCATTTCGGGGAGTTTGTCATTCACCCGAAACAACTGCAGGAAGGTGGTCATCCCACCCATCCGGAGATCCTCGTCATCAGCAATCAGATGAAGGACGGCAAGCCGAGCGGCGCGCTCGGCAACAGTGAGGCGACATGGCACACCGACACCTGGTTCTACGAGCGTCCACCGGCGGGCGCGATCCTGCGCGCCATCGCGGTTCCGCCGACCGGCGGCGACACCTATTTCCTGTCGACATACCGCGCCTTCGAGACCCTTCCCGAGGCCGTCGCAAAGGCAATCGACGGCCGGCAGATCTTCTTCCAGAACGTCTACGACAAGACCGGCAAGCTGCGTCTCGGCAGGAGCGAGCCGAAAAGTCAGGACTTCCGGGAGTGGAGCGGCATCGTTCATCCGCTTGTCCGTCACCATGGGGAGACCGGCCGCAAGGCGCTCTATCTGGGCGGAACCATCGAAGGGTCCTGGATCGTCGGCATGCCACTCGATGAAAGCCGCTCCCTGCTTGCCGAACTATGGGATCACACCACGGGATCGGAGGATGTCTTCGTGCAGGTGTGGGACGAGGGCGACATCATGATGTGGGATAACCGGTGCACCATGCATCGCCGGGATTCCTTCGACCCGAGCTACATCCGCATCATGCACCGGACGACGACAGCCGGCGAGCGTCCGGTCTGAACGTCGGAACATTCAGGTTGAACACCATGACAGAAACCTACCGGGTGGCGGAGCGCCACCCCTCTTTGCCGGCCGATCTCGTCCGGCTGCTTGGCGACGTGGAAACGGCGACCATTGGCCATATCGAGCATCTCGGCTTCATCAGCGACAATATCCGCCCCGTCTTTCCGGCTGCGATCGCCGGATCGGCAGTCACCGTCGCGGCCCCCGGTCGCGACGGTTCGATCATCTACCGCGCCATCGATCTCCTCCAGGCTGGGGATGTCCTTGTGATCTCCCGTGTCGACCGTGACGACATCGCCTGTGTCGGTGGCGGCGTGGCAACGGCCGCCAAGGCAAGAGGGGCTGTGGGCATCGTCATCGACGGTCCCTGTACCGATGTCGCCGAGATCATCGAGGCCGGTCTTCCAGTCTGGTGCCGCGGCGTATCGGCCAAGACCACGAACCGGGCCTTCCGGATCGGTGGTTCGGTCAATTGGCCTGTCGCCTGCGGTGCGGCGGCCGTTCTTCCGGGTTATGCGGTCCTTGCCGACGGCGAGGGCGTGTTCGTCGCCGACCGTGTGTTGATGCACGATCTCGCCCTTACCGCTGTCGCGCGGCAGAAGCGATCGACCCGGCTGCGTGCGCATCTGGCCGCTGGTCGTTCGATATTCGCCTTTGAACAGGAGACCGCCTCGTGAAGATCGCCCTCATCCAGATGAACTCCCAGCCGAACCGCGACCATAATCTGGCCGAAGTCGCGCGGCTCCTCAACCTCGCTGTGGCCTTCGGCAAGCCCGATCTCATCGTCCTGCCGGAACATTTCGACTGGACCGGTGGAACGCCAGCCGAGCGGCAGAAAGCCGCCGATCTCGTGCCGGGCGGTGCAGCCTACGAACTGGTGAGACGCTTCGCCGAAAGGCACCAGGTGTGGATCCATGCCGGAAGCCTGCTCGAACGAAACCTCAGTGACCCCAGGATATTCAACACCACGGTGGTGTTCGCGCCGAGCGGCCGTCAGGTTGGCCTCTACAGGAAGATCCATCTGTTCGACATCATTGCGCCCGATGGCAAGCAGTATCTGGAGTCGGCAACGGTTGCACCCGGAGACAGCCTGCTCATTTATGAAGTTGGCGGTCTGCGGATCGCCTGCGCAATCTGCTACGATCTTCGCTTCTCGCGGCTGTTCGATCGCCTCGCATCGCTCGGTGTCGATGTCTTCATCCTGCCCGCAGCCTTCACCCGGCAGACGGGAAAGGATCACTGGGAAGTGTTGTGTCGCGCCCGGGCGATCGAATTCCAAGCCTACTTCGTGGCATGCGGCCAATGCGGTTCCTATCCTGGGCCAGATGGCGAGGATCGTTTTGCCTTCGGGCAGTCGATGGTCTGCGATCCGTGGGGGCATGTGATTGCTCGTGCCGGAAATACGCCGGAGGTTCTGACCGCGGTTCTCGATCGCGAACGGATACGCCAGGTCAGGGAGGGGATTCCGATGGCAAGCCATCGTGTCAGACTGGACGGGATGGAGGTCGTCGAGGCACGATAAGGCAGGCCGGCAGCCATCTAAGGCGTATCGTCGGTCCTGAGCAGATCCATATGGCTGACGCCGAGGGCCTGTGCGAGCTCATAGAGCGTCACGATGGTTGGATTACGTCGTCCCCGCTCGAGATCGCTCAGATATTGCTGGCTAAATCCTGAACGCGCCCCGATCTCCTCCTGCGTCAGGCCCTTTTCCCGACGCAGGCGCGCAAAGTTCCGGCCAACCAATTTGCGCATATCCATGCGCAACTGATGGCAGTCGATCGGAATGAAGTTTATCAACTATAATATGTAAATGCGGGAGGGACGGTTCCCGGTCAGGCAGCCCTGTATCGGCAAGGCGCCTGTCCGGAGACCGGACCCTCGACGGTCGCTGCGAAGGCCCGAGGGAGCATGCGGAAGATCACCGCCATCGACGTTGCCATTGGCATGAGAATACGGGAGAGGCGCCGATCGCTGCGCATGAGCCAGCGCGAGCTCGCACGAAGGATCGGGCTTTCCTATCAGCAGGTCCAGAAATACGAGGGGGCGAAGACGCGGGTGCCGCCTAAAAGCCTCGCGAGGATGGCAGGCGTGTTCGAGGTTAACGTGGACTGGTTTTTTGGAGGGCTGTCAGGACTGCTATCGAGGGGCGTGACCATGCCGGTCGATGGGAGGACCCTAGCAGGGTTTCTCGGCACCGCCGAAGGCCGTGAGCTCAACCTTGCCTTCAGTCGCATTACAGACCTCCGTGTCCGGCGTCATGTCATCGGCCTCGTCAGGGCGATCGCGGGCAAACAGTGACCCTTGCGCAAGGGGGCGTGTGCTCGCAGCCTGCTCCGTTACCGTTTCTTTGCCGAAACTTCTCCAAGACTTCGCCCCTTCCTCCGACCTGACCGGCATAGGCTGGCGCTGTCGCAATTACCTGTTTCAGGGCTGGATATGGGAGGAGAAACCGCATGGTCGTACCGGAACTGGAAAGAACGATCCCGCTCGAGGTGATTTCGGCTTCCGCACTGCGTGAGGCCGGCGCCGAACTCACCACGGGAGAAATGCTTGGCGCCCTCCAGTCGGCCTGGAAGGATATCCGTGCCGGTTGCGCATTGGGCGGAAAGGGCGTGCTGTCTCTTCCCGAAGACCTGTTCTGGAATGCGTCCGGCTTCGGCGCCCTCAGGCAGGAGTTTTCCGCAGAGCGTCTCGGCTGGAAGCTCTCGGCCCTCTACAGTGTCGGCTCGCAGTATGCCGGTGTGAAGATTATCGGAGCGAATGCCTTCAATCGCCGCTTCGGCCTGCCGCGCTCGACCTCCACCTATATCCTGATGGACAGGCTGAGCCTGCGCCCGATCGCTATTTTCGATGCGACGGCGATCTCGGCGGCCAGAACAGGATCCTACGCGGCGATCGTCCAGCAAGCTTTCCTCCCCGGCCCAGACCGGTTTTCCGTGTTCATCTTCGGCGCGGGGCCTGTCGCCCGCAGCGTGATCGAGACCCTCGATCATGTCGCCGGTGGCCTGATCGAGCGGATATTCATCCGCAGCCGAACCGTCGATACCTCGATCCGGCTGGTGCAGTCTCTGGAAGGTCAAGTTCGTGCTGAGCTTGTTGCGGTCGAAGACAATACCGAGCTTGCGGCCTGCGCATTCGTCGTCACGGCCTCGAATGCGGCTGCCCCGGTGTTTCGGGATCAGGAGCTTCACCCGGCAGCTGTCACGCTTCATCTCGGAGGGGATGAGGTGCCGGAGCCCTATCTTCAGCGTGTGCTACGGAGCGGTACGCTCGTCTGCGACGATCTCAAGACGGTTGCGCGTCGAAACTCCCAGAGCCTTTCGCTCTATTTTTCCCGTCGGGGCCTGGCTCTCGATGCGATCGGTCCCTTGCTTGGCATTCGCGAGCTATCCGCAAGTGAGGATTGGAAGGCGATGCCGGGAGAACCCGTCTGTGTGACCTGCGTCGGCCTGCCCATGCTTGATCTCTATGCCGTCCAGGCGACCTATGAGAAATATCTCGGGCTGTGCGGCGAAAGCGACGAGGTGTTTCGAGGAGCCGGTGGGCCGGGCGACTAGGGAGGCGGCTTTGGTCCATCTGACGCGAGTGCTTGCCGACTACACGCATGGGCTTTCCTTGGATGCCCTGCCCTTGAGGACCAGGGAGATGGTCTCTTCCTGCATTGTTGATCTCCTAGGCGCAACAATCGCCGGGCACGGTCAGCCAGGCCCAGTCGCCATTCGCGCATCGGCCGGGAATACATTTGGTTCGGGATCGGCCTCCATCTGGATGACCGGACGGACGGCGAGCCTGCTAGCTGCGGTTTTCGCCAACAGTGCGGCGGCAAGCGCGCTCGACCTTGATGACGGCAACCGCGCGGCAAGGGGGCATCCCGGTGCTGCAATTATCCCGGCGGTCCTGACGGCGGCGGACGTGTCGGGCAGGACAGCTACACGTGACGTCGTGCCGGCGATCGTGGCAGGCTATGAGATCGGTGTCCGCATTGCCGCTGCACAGAACCCCGAAGGGATCGCGACGCGCCAGACCGGCAGATGGGCATCCTTCGCCACGGTTGCAGCCCTTGGGCGCCTCTATCGCGTCGTGCCGGATAAGGTCGCCCAGGGACTGGCGATCGCCGGCGTTCTTGCGCCCAACCAGCAGGCCAACGGCAGTTCGGGATATTCACGGATGACCGGCAATGACGTGAAGGAAGGCATTGCCTGGAGTGCGGCACTCGGTGTTCAGGCCCTATTCCTGGCGATGGAGGGTTTTACCGGTCCCTTGGATCTTCTCGACCATTCCGGTTACTACGATGATGAGAGCATCCGGTCCGGTCTCGGCCAGCGTTTCAAGATCGAGGACACCTATTTCAAGCCCTGGTCCTGCTGCCGCTACATTCACCCGGCTCTCGACGCGCTGGACGACGTCATGCAGCAATATCGGCCGGCATCCGAACGGATAGCCGCAATCGATGTCGCGACCTTTTCCTGGGCGCTCAGGCTCGACAACGACTGCGAGCCGGAAACTCTCGTCTCCCTCCAGTACAGCCTGCCATATTGCCTTGCCGCCGCCGTGATCGAAGGCAGTCAGTCGCTCGCGCCGGCAACCGCCGGCCTGCTCGGCCGCAACGACATCGCGGACCTAGCCCGAAAAGTGAGCCTGACCGTTGACCGGGAGGCCGAGCGGGACTTTCCCGCCCGCACAAGAGCAGGGGTGGCGGTCGTCATGGTCGATGGCTCGCGCTTCGAAACAGGTCTTGTCGACCCGCTCGGAGATCCCGCGCGACCGATGTCTAAGGAAGGGATCACGGAGAAGTTCCGCTTCGTTACTCGCCATGTCATCGGGCCGCAAAAGCAGCAGGCTCTGATCGACGGTGTCAAGCGCGTTGGCGATGGAGACGCGGGGGAACTCCTCGATGCGTTGAGGGATCGCCTGCTCTTTCGTGATTACACCTGACGAGCCTGAATACCCCCGATGTTTTTGATCGGGAATGACCGGAACTCCCGGCGATCTCGATCGGCCGTTCTATGGACCCAATAGCATGCCATTCTTCACCACGACACGTCCTGCGATCAGGACATGGCGCACGCGGGCGAGATTGTGGCTCTCGCAGACCACGATGTCAGCCCGCTTGCCCTTTGCCAGAATACCCCGGTCTCCGGCAACTTCCGGGATCGATCTCGCGACATTGCCGGTGGCAAGTGCAATTGCCGCGGGCAGCGGCAGTTGTCCCTTGTGCACGATGCGCTGGATGGCTGAGAGAATGCTGTCCCAGTCTCCGCCCGCGAAGTCCGTCGACAGGGTATCGACCAGTCCGGCCTCTATCAGCGCGTCCAGATTGCTGGCGTCGTTTCGCCAGCGGGTTGAGATGCAGTCGAGTGTCGAGGCGTCGATGACAACGCCTGCGTCGCGAAGCAGCCTCGCATAATGAACTGCCTCTTCCGGCAGGAAGGATGGATGATTGGAATGCCCCGCAATCATGCGTGCCGCGGGATGGCGCCGGGCAAGCGCAAGCAGTGTTGGTGCCGTCGGCACCGCATTGTGAAAAATCGCCGGCAGCCGCAGCCGGGCCGAATGCTTCGCCACCTCGCGCAATCCCTGAAGGGCAAGTTCTACCGGCGGCATGACCGTTTCCCGGACAAGATCTCGAAGCCGGATCGCGGTGAGGTGGTCCCCGAGCGCAAGCTCACTCAACAACAGTTCAAGGCCGGCGTCATCTGCGCAACCGACACCGTCGAGATGGCGGCCGAGCACGGCCTCCTTCAGACGCCGGGCTGCAGTCGGATGGACCTCCTGGCCTGTCGCAGCACGGATCGCGTCTGGAATGAAACGATAGTCCTGGGCGCCACCGCCGAGCGTCTGGCCCCCACCGGCTTCGCCGAGGATCCTGACCCTGGCGGCGATGAGATCATCGATGCGCGCCGTCCGGTGACGTCTTCCCAGCCCCTTGCCGTCCACTGCCAGGGCTGCCTCGATGTTAGCCGGAGTGTGCGCGGTTGCGATGATGACCTGAAGCGGATGAGCATCGCCCGCCGGATTAATCTCGTCGGGAAGTGCCAGACCGCAGACATTGACGAGGCTTGTCGTCCCTGAGAGCAGATGCCTGTTTTTCTGGTAAGTCACTTCCTCAGGGACAAACGGGCGGGAGCCGCTCGGCATCGACGGGCCATAGGTGCAGCCGTGGGCATGGGCATTGATGATTCCGGGAATGATGGTGCAGCCGTTGGCATCGATGATCAATTCGTCATGTGCCGGAGTGCTGTCGCCTTCCCGCGCCTCGGTGACGACCCCCTCGCGGATGCGGATAATGCCGCGTTCGAAGATGGTCGTGCCGTCTCCGGTGACAACGGTCGCGTTGACGAGAAGCGTTGGCTGACCCTGTCTCATCGCGTCGAGCTCCCCGCCTTGTCGGGATCTTCCGTCGCCGTATCATCGAGCGCATAACCGACGCCGCGAACGGTCCTGATGAGATCGGGTTCTCCGTCTCGGGTCAGGACACGGCGCAATCGCCCCATGTGGACATTGACCGTGCGGTCTTCGACATGGATGCCGGCGGGCCAGGCTCCACCGATCAGCTCCCGGCGGCAGTAGACGCGGGTTGGCTCGCCCATCAGCAGACGGAGAAGCTGGAACTCGATGACCGTCAGTTGGATTTTCCTGCCCGATCGCCAAACCCGACGGCTGACTGCGTCCATTTCCAGATCGCTGTAGAAGACGCGTCGGCTTGCCGCGTCGCGGTTCGTTCTTTCAGCCCCCATCCGTCGCAAGGTGTCGAGGATCTGTCCTGGGTCCACGGGACGCTCGAGCAACATGCCAGTCGCCGCTCCAGGAATGTTCGTGCATGTGGAGCCGGCCCCGGGCTCAATCAGTTCGATCACCCCGGGCTTCGGGTGGGGGACTCCACGGATTGCTTCGTAGAATTGCCGAGTTGCCAGCCTGCTGTCGATCAGGATTGCGAGAACGTTGCCCCTGCCGATCATGCTGATGGCTTCCGCGGCTTTTTGAGCCAAATCGGTGGCGAACCCGTCCTGCTCGATCACGTGGCGAATGAGGGGTGCCAGTTCCTTGTCGCTCGAACTGATGATGACCAGGGGTTTCATTGGCGTTCAACCCGAGAATGATACGAACTCAAACGGAAGAGCCAGATAGGATTTCCGGATTTGATCGCCGGAAGCATCCCACGGAGATCCCCTCCGATCAAACTTTCCCAGCAAAATCAATATTAAGAATTATTGTGATCGTGGCTTTACGGTTCTTCGGCGTGTGGTGTTCAAAACCCAACGGAGTATTTAAGGCGAGCATTCGGGCTTTGAACCCGTCCTTTCCGATCTGGTGTTGGTTGGTCCGAACGGCGCCAATTCCTCCAGGATGGACGGCTGGGAAAGAAATAAGCCGAGGCAAACAGTTGCATCAAAACCGAGATGACACTGGTACATCCACAGCCATCGTCGCTTGTCCAGGAATTCGTTCGTTGCCAGAGTGATGGGCGACAGTTTTTGCAAAGGGTCACCATGTCATCGTGTTCTGTTTGAAGCATTTCCCTGAACAGGCTTGATGCTTTCCGCGCGCTGCCTTAACCGATCGGAGCCCTTACTATTATGCCGGCCGATCTTGATTTGCACCGGCCGCGTGACCGTCGACCGGACATGGCTGTAATTTTTCTAGAGCGACCAATCGAACTCTCTGAGCGGTTTGCAGTGAATGAAAAATCGCTGTCATGGAGCAGGAATAGATCAGCCTGAATATCCGCTCACGTGAATGACGTATTACAGCGTGTGTCCAGCGGCTTTCAGCGCTTCCGGAATGGTCGCCAGCGGTATCACCAGAGAAAGCGGGGAATCGACAAGCCGTATCGCACCATAGGTCCGATACCATTCTGCTACCCTGTCATTCTTAGCATCGATAGCCAACACAACGCCGCCGACTTCCGATGCTGCCCGCAAGCAACGCTTGCCTGCCGCCAGCATGAGTTGACCGCCCATGCCTTTTCCTTGTTGGGGTCGATCGACGCCAAGGCGAGTCAGCCGGAAGCCCGGCACTTCATGCTGCCCAAGCCCCTTACGTACAGCAACCGGCACCTTGCCGGGATCAATTGACGGTGGGGTCAGGCTGCAAAAGCCCAAGATTTGCTTGCTGGCGTCATCACGGACAGCAAGAAAGGTCTTTGATCCGCCATGATCGTGGCTCTGTGGGGCGTATTTCTGCAGAAAGTGGTTCAGTTCAGGGTCGCCGCAATCGAAATTCTTGCGATCGTGATGCTTGCCGATCGCCTCTTCATGCCAGGCCGTCATATCGACTTGGGCAGAGAACGTGCGGCAGCTCGCAATTGTTCATTGGGTGCTGGCGGATTTTCCAGTAAATCGAGAATGCGCAAGAAATCCCGCTCAGAGACTTTGATCGATTCAGCCTGCTCGATCACGGCATCCGCTTCACGCAGTGCGGACTGTGTGACGAAATTGGTCAGGTCGATATTGCGAAGCGCAGCGGCGCGGACCAGCTTAGCCTTAGCTGCGGCAGGAATTCTTAAACTCACAAGCTCGTTATTTTCATTTGCTATGCTCGGCATTCCAGCCTCCTTCTATTATTAATAACGAATGCAGTCTTGCACTGATTGTCAATTTTTGTGCGCCTTCGAGGCGTACAATCCGAAGCGTTGTCATCGTGACGGTAGAATTTGCGCCGGGGCAAGGTAGAGAGATCAACGGACAGGCGTCCCAGTCCACCGACAGTCCACCACCCCCATATCGCCTAGGTGCCGCTTTCAGCGAAATATTATCAACCGCGCCACCGTCACCGACGATTTCTCTTTATCGAGGAGCTGGAGGCAGATTCCTTCGCCGCGCTGCGTTAGACGTTTGTTTTTATACCGCCTCGGGGGATGCCGGTATTGCTCCGATCCGAAGTCCCCCTCTCGATGTGGTGCTCGGAATTTAGCTGCGTAGCGCGTCTTGTCGTGCATGAGGCGCCTGAAGCGATGAAGACCATAAAAAAGGCCCTCGGCGACAAGGTCGTGCAAGACGCGCAGCGCGCCGTAGGAGCAATCGCTCTCCTTGAATGCATCCTTGATGATCTTGCCGAGCAAAACCTCCGCTACCGGGTGTGTCGGCTTGGAAAAAGCTGCAGCCAAGCATGAAAGCGTGGAACGCGACGAACCCGGGGCTTCGTAGAACTACGCCACCATTTGCCCGGCAGTCATTGCGAAGCAATGACAAGAGGGGCCGGGTCGCACGGGGTTTGCAATGAACGCAAACTTCATTTCACGCTCTTCGCAATATAGGCAGCGGCCTTTCTCAGGATTTCAGGTTCCGGCTTCATCTGGCCGCGCGTCACTGACACCGCGCTCTCGCCCGGCTTCACCGCCTCTAGCTTGTACTCGCGGCCAAATTTCCTTCGTTTTGATACATGCACTCCCGTTTCATTGTCCCCTGATTCAGTCTCCACGAAACCCGCAACAGGCATTGCGTCAGTCGTTTTTTACATCGAAGTCGGCAGGTTCACGAAAACCCCGGCAGTTTTGCCAGTTGTCAGAGGCGTCGGAAGTTGCCCTACTCAGTCTTGGGATACGCACCCACGGTGCTGCAAGGCAGGCCGGTAATCGAAGACTGCCGGATGACCGCTGCAACGCCCGCTTGTAGAGTTCGTCCGCCTCGCGAGGAGAACGTGCCATCAGGGTTGTTATCGGCTGCGAGCTATCTGATTGTCGCGCATGACCGCATGTTAGCCGTGCGCATCAAGGCCGCGGTCGGCGATGCGGCCAGGCTGACTGTGGTGCAGGATATTGCAGCATTGCTGGCGCAGTCCGCGTCCCGGCGTCATGACATGGTTATAGGGCAATCCGCAGTCTTTGGCGCCGGTAGTCCAGCCATTTGTGCAGAGTTGCGCCTGTTGAACTCCGTACCACTTATATTGCTGGTCGATCCCGACGATGTCGCGCTTCGCATAGCCTGCCTGAATGCCGGGGCTGATGACTGCATCCCGGACACCGCCGGCCCTCAGGAACTGACTGCGCGTATTGCCAGCCTTCTGCGGAGGGCTTCGTATGCCATATCTCCACCCGACAGACGCGACATGATCTGTTTTGACGGCTGGAGTATCGATACGCGACATCGTCTTCTGATCAATCCTGGAGGAGGGATCGTGACGATAACAGCCGCCGAGTTCGATCTTCTGGTTGCCCTGTGCCGAAATGCGGGCAAGGTCCAGTCGCGCGAGCAATTACTGGCGCTGATGTTTGCCGGCGTGGCAAAACCGGTGGTGCGCAGCATCGATGTGCACATCAACAGACTGCGCAACAAGATCGAGAAAGATCCCCATCATCCCCAATATCTGAAAACCGTTCGGCTCGGCGGTTACCTCATGACGGCCAAGGTGGTCTTCACCTGACCTGATCGATCGCGTGACGCGACCGATGGCGGGTAGCCCTGAACGTGCCGGCATTTGTGAAGTTTTGTTGCGGATGACGTCATGAGATTGCATCCAACGCGCAATTCGATGCACTTTATGGATGCAGTCACTTTCATCACGAGACATTTTGGAACCGATGATTTCATCGCCCGGCCAGACGTTCTGTCGCGCCGGCGAATGGTCCCGTTTTGCACCGAACTGGAACCCAATCATGAAAAACCTGCTCTTCAATCGCTTGAGCGAGGCCTGCGCCACCGCTTCGGACCAGAAATCCTTTGGTAAGGCTCTGGGACGCATCACCCGGTCGTATGGCTTCAATGGCTTCGCCTACCTCCATCTGCACGGAGAAAACCCGGCTGTCGTGACCAACTATCCCAGGGAATGGCAGGTCAACTACCTCGACCGCGGCTATGCCCGCCTTGATCCGGTCGTCAAAGCCGCCAGGGCGCAGATGCAGGCCTTCTCCTGGTCGGTCGACGAGGATCGACGTCACGGCAACGGGGACATCCGGAAATTCTGTGACGAAGCCGTCGACTTCGGCATTCGCTCTGGCCTGTCTGTCCCGATCCAAACCGGCCATGGCAAGCTTGGCATCCTGACATTGTCATCATCGCGCCCTGCTCACGACTCCAACGGCAACGATCTGGACCCGATACGGGCTGCTGCCGCAGCGGCCTTCGTGCATAACAAACTCATTCACACGGCGGTGGACGGAGTGATACGCCCGACAACGAACCTGACGCATCAGGAACTCACATGCCTTTATTGGTCGGCCGAAGGCAAATCCATGGAGGACATCGCAACGATGGAAGGACTGAAGTACAGCACGGTCCGGTTCTATATCGAGGCTGCCAAGAAGAAGCTCGGTACCATTACCTTGTCGCAGGCAACCGCTGTGGCAACAAGGTGGAAGCTGATCTGAGGCCGTTTCGTCGAAACCTCTGATCCTGTTCCGTTAGGCCGGCCGGGAACCTGAGTGACTTCTTTCGCTGGACCGGGCGCACATGCCATCATGTGCGTTTGGCCTCGGCCTTGTAAAGACCGGTGATCGTTTCAGCGAGAGCGTTGTCATAGGAATCGCCAACACTCCCGACAGACGGCTCGATGCCCGCTTCCGCCAGCCGTTCGGAATAGCGAATGGACACATATTGCGAGCCGCGTCTATGACGCGGTCGGCTCATCCTCCCAGGACTATGCAAAGATCAAGGCGACCGGTGGCCATCCCGGCTTCGACGTCGTCGTCATGACCGCCTCCCAGGCCCTGCAGGGCTGTCAGGACGGTCTCCTCGAAAAGCTCGATAGCGGTCGCGTGCCGAACCTTGCAGCGATCTCGCCGCGCATCTCCGAGGTTGCCGGTCCCTGCGGCGCCGTGCACGAGCTGCAATACATGTCCCTTCTCTACCGCACAGACCGGCTGTTCTCGCCCCCCGACAGCTGGAATGCCCTGATCTCGCCCGAACTCAAGCGTCGCGTCGTGCTGCCGACCTTCCAGAACATCATGGCGCTCGACCTCCTGCAGGTGATGTCGGTGATGAATGGCGGCGGTCTCATCGACAATCTCGATCCGGGCTTTGCCGCCATGGCTGCCGTCGCCCGCCAGTCGATCGGCTTCGAACAATCGTCGGCCATCCTCGAAAGCTACATCAAGGACGGCACCGTCTGGGCCATGCCCTTCTGGAACGGGCGTGCGCAGCTACTGGTCGATTCCGGCCTGCCGGTCGATTACGTACGTCCGCGCGAAGGCACCATCCCGCTGATCGCCACGCTCAGCATTCCCGTCGGCGCCGAGCACAAGCAGGCCGCGCTGAAGTTCATCGACTTCTTCCTGGAGAAGTCGAGCCAGGAGGCCTGGGTGTCCGG
>NZ_JACLAL010000013.1 GCF_014280875.1 Paenirhizobium daejeonense
CGCGCGAAGGCACCATCCCGCTGATCGCCACGCTCAGCATTCCCGTCGGCGCCGAGCACAAGCAGGCCGCGCTGAAGTTCATCGACTTCTTCCTGGAGAAGTCGAGCCAGGAGGCCTGGGTGTCCGGCTACAAGGTCGGCAGTGCCCGCACCGACATCGTCGTGCCCGAGGCGCTCGCCGCCCGGCAAATCACCTCCGAGGCCGATCTCGACGCCCTCATCCTGCCCGAACCGGGTTGCGCGTCTGACCCGTCTCGCCGGGATCAAGGCTCCGATTGGCTACAAACGCCGTCCAGGCATCTATGGCGGCAGGCCTGCCGTCGCTATCGACAACACGCTCGACCGGCAATTTGAGGTCGCGGCTCCGGATAAGGCCTGGGTGACGGACATCACCTACATCCGCACCTGCGAGGGTTTTGCCTATTTGGCCGTCGTCCTTGACCTCTATTCCCGCCGGGTCATCGGATGGGTGATGCAGAGCCGTCAAACCACCGACGTCGTATTGCAGGCTCTGCTCATGGCGGTGTGGCGACGCAAGCCGAAGGAAAGGTGCTGATCCACTCGGACCAGGGCTCGCAGTTCACCAGCATGGACTGGCCCTCGTTCCTGAAGCACCACAATCTGGTTCACTCGATGAGCCGACGCGGCAACTGCGATGACAACGCGGTGGCCGAGAGCTTCTTTAATCTTCTGAAGCGAGAGCGGATACGTCGCAGCGTCTACCGTTCACGCGATGAAGCTCGCCGGGATGTGTTCGACTACATCGAGATGTTCTACAACCCGAAACGCAAGCACATCAGGAACGGGATGCTGTCGCCCGCCGAGTTCGAGAAGCAGCAGAAAATCTTACCCGAGGGGTTCACTCCAGGGCGTCTACGAAACTCGGGGCTATTCAACCCGCTATTTTCGTGTGGCGCTCCACTCGGCGATGAAACTGAGCGTGATCCTGGTGAAGTCCTTGAGTTCCTCGATCGAGACCTGCTCGTTTATGGCATGCGCATGCCGGAGCTTGCCGGGGCCGAAGATGGCGGCCGGTATGCCTTCATGACCGAACCAGCCACCGTCGGTGACGCTCGGCGACACGCTGAGCACGGCCGGCTGACCGGTAACCGCCTGGTATTTTGAAGCCAGCAGCCGCACGCCCGGATGTGTCGGATCGAGTTCCAGCGAGGGAAAGATTTCTCCTCTGTCCTCGATCATGGATTTCCCGCCCCAGCGGAACTGCGGATGGTTGTCGCGCAGCCAGGGGTCGGCGTCCGCCACCCGACGGATATGGGTTTCGATTTCCTCGACGATCGTCTCGTGATCCTCGTTCGGATAGTAATGCACGGTGATCCACAGCCGGCATTCGTCAGCGATGAAGGCCGCGTGCCTTCCACCTTCGATGACCGCGGGATTGATGGTGGTGGAGCCGAGCGGGCATCCCGGATAGGATTTGGTCACCGCCCAGTGCCGCTCGAGATCCTGCAGGCCCTGGATGATCTTCATCATTTTTTCAATGGCGCTGGCGCCAACGAGCCCGCCGCCCGCATGGATCATCTGGCGGCGAGTGCCGTCGTGGAAGCTTTGCGGACTCTTGATGGTGATCCAGCCGGTAATAACCCCGCCCTGCCCCTCGATCTGCAAGTCGGAGGTGTCGACGACCAGCGCCAGGTCCGCGCTATAGCCGCGCTTGCAGCAGTCGAGCGTTCCGGCTTCGCCCACTTCCTCGCCGATCACGGACTGGAAAGTGATGTCGCCCGGCAAGGGATAGCCGGCCTCGCGCAGAAGCTTGAGGGCAAACAGCGCCCCCGCGAGCCCGCCCTTCATGTCGGCCGTCCCTCTGCCGATCACGACCCCGTCCCGCACGACGGGATCGAAGGGGCCTGTCTCCCAGACCTCGTCCGGGCTGACCTCGGCAACGTCCATGTGTCCGTTGATGATCAGGCTCTTGTAGCCTTCGCTGTCAGTGCCCTTGAGAACGCCAACGACGTTGAAATCGCCGGGGTACATCTCCCACCTGTCGACGGAGAAGCCGAGCTCCTCGAGATATGAGGCCATGAAGGCCTGCGCTTCGCCAGTATTGCGGGCGGGTGGCGCGGGCGTCCGGAAGGAGACCAGCTTGCAGAGCAGGTCCAACAGTTCACCTTCGCGGCTGTCGATCTGGTCAATGAGCGACTGGATATCGGTATTCATCTGGGAATGCTCTCGGTTCTCGGGGAGAAGGGGGCCGGCACGGAGGAAGTCGGCCGGATCCCGAACGATCCGGCCGTCTGCCGATCACTTGAGTTCGACGGCGTAGTCCGCCAGTGGAAGCTCCGCCTTGACCAGCTTGTTCTGGAAAAGGAACTTCCCGTACCCTTCGTAACGCGCGACATCGAGGGCCAGCGGATCCTTGGCGAACATCGGCAGCGTGTCCTTCCAGGCCTGCTTGTTCAGGTTGTTGTCGAGATCCGGATGGGCCTCGGCGAAGGCTTCCCAGGTCTCCTGCGGGTGGGCCAGCAGGTATTCGGTTCCCTTTTTCAGGGCGTCCATGAACTTCCTGATCTTCGGATCGCTGACACTGTCCTTGTTGGCGAGCACGATGAGTTCATCATAGGCGGGAACGCCGAAGTCCTCGACATTGAACAGGACCGGCTCGACGCCGAGATCGCGGATCTCCGTGGCTTCGAAGTTGCGATATCCTCCGATCACGGCATCCACCTGCCCTGCCATCAGCGAACTGACGAGCTGGAAGTTCACGTTGATCATGGAAACATCGTTGAGTGTCAGTCCGCCCTGCTGGAGCATGGTTCCGAGGGTTGCCTCCTCGATGCCGCTCACGGAATAGCCGATCTTCTTGCCCTTCAGGTCGGCCATCGACTTGATGCCGGACGAGCCGAGAACGGCGATGGTGTTGAGAGGCGAGTTGACGATGGTTCCCACGCGCACGAGGGGCAGCCCTTCCTGGGCATACATGTAGAGCTGAGGCTGATAGCTGATCGCGATATCGCCCTGCTTTGCGGCGACGAGGCGCGGCGGCATGCTCGGATCGGCCGGCGGCACGATCTCGACCTCGAGGCCGGCTTCCTTGAAGGCGCCGATCTGTTCCGCAACCAGAATGGGAGCGTGGTCGGGGTTGATGAACCAGTCGAGAAGCACTGTTACCTTCTCGGCGGCTTGCGCCGAACTGATCATCATGGTGAATGCGACGCCGACCATCAGTCTCTTGAGCATGGCTGTTCCTTTCCGGGGTTCGTTATCGTTGTGGATTTTTCGGTAATCAGTCGGCCCGGTTGGCATCCGGAACCCAATAGAGGATGCGCTTCAGCAGGACGTCGACCAATTGCCAAAGGGCGACCGCCATGAGCGAGAGCACGAACAGGGCTGCGAAGCAGACGGCCGTCTGCATGCGGGCATTGGCATTGAGCATCACGTAGCCGAGACCACCGGCCGATCCCACCCATTCGCCGATGACGGCGCCGATCGGCGCGACCGCGGCAGCCACACGCAATCCGGAGCCGAACGCCGGCAGAGCGGCGACCAGACGCACATGGCGAAGCTGCGAGTAGGAGGAAGCGCCCATGGTTCTGGCAAGGTCCATCCATCCCGTTTCCGTGCGGCGAAGTCCGTCATAGAACGAGGCGGCGACCGGAAAGAAGATCACCAGCGAGGCGGCGACGATCTTAGAGGATAGGCCGAAGCCGAACCAGAGGACGAGCAGGGGCGCAAGCGCGAAGATCGGGATGGCCTGGCTGATCACGAGTACCGGCATCAGCCATCGTTGCAGCAACGGTGAGTAGACCATCATCAGCGCGAGAAAGGCCCCGCATGACAGGCCGAAGAACAGGCCCAGCAGGATTTCCGACGCCGTGATCAGCGTGTGTTCGAGCAGGTAGCTGCGACCGTTCCACAGCGCCTCCGCCACGACCGGCGGTGTCGGCAACATGTAGGGTGGCAGTCGGAACAGTACCGCGGCCACCCACCAGAGGCCGATGAGCCCGCAGAATATGACGAGACCGCGGCCGCCGGCTCCGAGATGGTTGAAGAGCTTGCGGTTCATCGGGCATTCTCCACGAAAAGGCGCAGCAGTTCGCCCTGGCTCTTCTGGAGATCAGGATCATCGGGAGATCGCGGCGGCTTTCCTGCCACGGTGATCGGGGTTCCGAGCCTTGCCGGATGTCCGGAAAGGACGATGAGGTGGTGGCCCAGGCGGCAGGCCTCCATGGGATCGTGCGTGATGAGGAGTACCGTTCGGTCCGCGAGCATTTCCGCCGCGAGATCCTGGACCATGGCGCGGGTGATGGCATCAAGCGCCGAGAATGGTTCGTCCATCAGCACGATGGGCCGCCGTTCGTAGAGGGTACGGGCGATTGCCGCGCGCTGGCGCATGCCGCCGGAAAGGGCGGACGGCAGAACCTTGTGCCGGTTGCCGAGCCCGACGCGCTCTAGCAGATGTTCGGCCCAATCCCTGTCCACCTTTTCATGGCGGAGCCGGGCGCCGAGCGTGACGTTTTCAAAGACGTTCAGCCAGGGAAACAAAAGGTCCTGCTGGCCCATATAGGCGATGCGGTTCGCAACTGGCTGGCCATCCGTGCCGGTCACCTTTCCAGCCGTCGCCTTGGCGAGGCCGCCGATGATTTTCAGGAGGCTGCTTTTTCCAACCCCGCTCGACCCCAGGAGCACGACGAATTCACCACCGCCGATCTCGAAGTTCAGGTTCTCGAAGATGGTATGCTCGCCGAAACGCAAGGTCAGGTTCTCGACGCGAATGCCGGGAGTTGCATTCTGCGAGGACTGTCGGGCGCCTGCCGGCGGGCGTATCGTTTGATGTGCGTTCAAGACGGCCTCTCTTGCCTCTGGCGTTTGGGTCGGGTGCCGGATCGCCTATTCGGCGGCGTCCAGCAGGGTGGACGGCCCGGCATTCAGGCCCATCTGCCAGAAATTGGCTTCCAGGCGCGTCGCCGTCCTGAAGATGGTCAGAAGCTGGTCGAAGCGCGCCTCCGCCCCGCGGCGCTGGCCAATCGTATCAAGCGCGTTGATCGCGTCCTGAACGCTCTGCAGATAGTGTTCCCCCTCATAGTTGCGCAGCCAGTCCCCATAAGGGTTGCCTTCCAGCACCGTCGTGTCTTCCGACATCAGGATCTGGCCAATCTCGCCGTAGCCGGCGACACAGGGGATGAGTGCCACCATCAGGTCGAGGATGTCGCCCGAAAGGCCGGCATCGAGCACGAAGCGGGTATAGGTCATCGTCTCCGGCGCTTCCGGTTCCGCCGCCATCATGTCCTCGGTCAATCCCCAGGATGTGCAATAGCCGACATGTACCGGCAGTTCGTCGATGATGGCGTTCAGCGACCGTGTGGCCGAACGGACTTCCTCGATCGAGCCTCCCTTGTAGGCAAGCAGAGCGTAGGCACGGGCGAAATGGATGAGGAAGAGATAGTCCTGCGTCAGGAACCGCCTGAAGCAGGGTTGCGGCAGTTCGCCGGTGCCCAGTTGCCTGACGAAGGGGTGGCGAACATAGGCATCCCAGTCTTCCGCCGCGGCCGCGCGAAGCTTGCCGAACAGGCCGTACTCAAAATCGATCTTCTTCATGTGAAGTTCCCGTTGGTCACCGCGACCGGCATGACCGGCCGCCTGCATTGATCTCTGGTCGGCGTCAGGCCTTGCTGCGCTTGACGACCATCTTGTCCTTGATGCGCCGGAATGCGGCGTTTGCTTCGCGTACGATCTTCTTCTCGTCGACAAGCGTCAGCTCCCGGCCCCGCATCACCACCTTGCCGTCGATGATCGAGGTGTCGACGACACTGCCGTTCGAGGCGAAGACGAGATGGCTGGTCATGTGGACCGCGGTATCGCGAAGGAGCGGCGTGAAGATCGCGCTATTCGTCTCGACCAGGATGATGTCCGCCTTCCGCCCGACGGAGAGTTGCCCCGTCTGGTGACCGAGCGCCCTGGCGCCGTTGTTGGTCGCCATCCGCAGCACGTCCTTGGCCTGCATGAGGCTCGCATCGACCCGGCTCGCCCGCTGCAGCAGCGACGCATATTTCATGACCTCGAACATGTCGGCGCTGTTGTTGCACTCCACGGCATCGTGTCCGAGGCCGACATTGATGCCGGCGGCCAGCATTTCGGGAACGCGGGCAATCCCGTTTCCGAGTTTGGCGTTGGAGTTGGGGTTATGGGAGATGTGGGTACCGGTCTCGGCCATCATCTCGATCTCGCGATCGCTCAGCCATACGCAATGAGCGGCGATCGTATCCGGTCCCAGCAGCCCCGTGTCGTAGGCGAGCTCCGTCGGACGGCGGCCGAATTTTTCCAGGCAGAAGTCGACTTCGGTCTTCGACTCGTTCAGGTGGACATGGACACCGCATTTCAGGTCGTTGGCCATGGCCCTCGCCTCGCGGAGCAGGTCCGGCGAGGCCAACGGCAGCCATTCGATGCCGACGCGGACCTCGACGCGGCCATTGGCCTTGCCATGGTTGCGCTGGTAGGCGTCGTAATTGTCCTGTAGGCTGTCGAGGTCGTGCTCCTTAAGCGCGACATCATTCGAGAGCACCGCACGGATGCCGATGTCCTCGGCGGCCTGTGCAAGCGCATCGAGCTGCCGGTACATGTCGTTGACGGTGGTTGCCCCGGACTTTACCGATTCCGTATAGCTCGCAAGCGCCGCCCAATAGGCCGCCTCCGGGTCGAGCGCCCTGATCAGCGGATACCAGCATTCATCGAGATATTCCCACAGCGGCATGTGGTCGTTGAACCCCTTGCCGATGGCTGTGTGGTAATGCAGGTCGATCAGGCCGGGCATGACGATCTTGTCGGTCGCGTCGATGACTTCGTCGGCGCTTCCCTCTTCGACCGGCTGCCCCTCCGGCACGATAGCCGTGATCCGGTCGTCATCGATGATGACGCTTGCCGTCTCGTGGTACGTACCCGCCTCGTCCAGCGTAAGGACCATGCCGTTCTTGATGATGAGCCGCGTCATCTCTTCTTCCCCGATTTCATGAATGAACAGGCGCTCCCGGCTCGCGCCGGAGACACCGCAGAATGCACGCTAGCAGCACGCAGACACCCTTTCGAATCGAGAGTGGTGCTTGGCGCGTTGCCGAAATTCGAACTCCACCCGAACATTTCCGCCTCCTCTCCGGTCGCTGGCCAAATAATCGGCAATTACTCGGTGCGATCGCATCAATTCATTGATTTCAATTGCATTTATCGATGCCTTGAGTGAGGCGTATGCCTATTGAACAGTCACGTTTCCATATATTGCCTCTGGTCGCAGAAGGCGTTGCGGAAAAGGCAATTCCAGAGGTTGCGGTAAGGTCTGCCCGCTGTCTTCCAATGCGGCGAAAGGCACCGCTGTTTCGATCCGTGATGGTGCGGGAGGCGCATCCGCATCCCGTGTCAGAAGCTGTGATACGCGCGGTCGAAATAGATGAGGGGGCGACCGTCCTCCTCGCTGGTCATGTCTTCGACCGCGCACATCAGAACGTCGTGGGTGCCACCGTCGCAGATGGAGACGATCCGGCAATCGAAGGATGCCAGCGCCCCTTCGAGAACCGGTGCACCGGTCGCAAGCGTCGACCAGCGGGCCGCGGCGAAGCGCTGCTCGACGGGTGTCCTGCCGCCGAAGAGGCCGCAGAGTTCCCGGTGCCGGCTGCTGGTGACGTTGACGCAAAGGGTTCGGTTCGCCTTGACCGCGGCATAGGCGGAACTGCCCTTGTTCAGGCAGACCAGCAGGGTCGGCGGATCGTCGGATACGCTGCACACCGCGGTTGCCGCAAATCCGGCCAGCCCTGCCGGCCCGTCCGTCGTGGCAATTGTCACCGCCGCGCCGAGGCGGGCCATCCCGTTCCGATATCGAATACTCTGCAAACCCTGAACCGTTGCCATGGCCCGTGGATCCTCTGTTGCGGTTTGCGCCTGCGAGACCTGCATGTCTCCATCCTTTCAGAACTGTTTCAGCCGATCGTGGCCTGTTGTTCTCGAAGCTCGTCGCGGATTCCCCTGTTCAGCAGAAACGACAGCACCGCGTGATTGAAAGCTTCCGGCTCGCACACCGACGCGGCGTGGGCGCCATAGGGCATCACCTGCAATGTCGCGCCACGAATGCCCCGTGCGAGTTCCTCCGAAGCGTTGAGTGGGGTCAGGATGTCGTCGCGCGCCACCAGTACCAGCGTCGGCGCGGATATGCCGGCCAGATAGGGTGATCCGTCATGACGGATCACAGCTTCGGCCCGGGCCGCCAGGATCGACTTGCTGGTGGTGGTGGCAATCGCCAGATCTATCCCTCTCGCGAGGGTCGACCATTGCTCGCAGACGAAGCGGGGCGGATACAGGAACAGGGGGGAAGCCTTGTGATAGGCTTCCACACCATAGGCATTCAGCAGATCCAGCCGCATTTCCATGCATATTCGCATCTGCTGGCACAGCGTCGACCAGGAGCCATAAAGGACCATGCGTTCGATCCGGTCCGGATGGGTGGCGGCGATGACCTGGCCCACTGCCCCGCCTGTCGAATGTCCGATGAGCGAGGCGCTGGCAATGCCGAGCTTGTCCATCAGGCCGACGAGATCCTGCGTCAGCAGTTCGATAGAATAGGCGCCTTCCGAACGCACGCTTCTACCCGTTCCACGGTGGTCGTAGCGAATGACGGTGAAATGCTTGCTGAGACCCGACAGGTTGGAGTCCCAGTAGGAAGCAACGCCGGCAAGGCCGGTTACCAGGATCAGCGGCGGTCCGTTTCCAGTAATTTCATAGTAGAACTGCGAGCCGTCGACCGTCGCGAAAGGCATTTTCGTCACTCTCCTTCTGTCCGTGCGCCTTACCCGGACAGAATATTCCGGCACGATGCATGGATATATTTCTCGACGCCCGGCCCTTGGGAATGAAACGGCATCGGTTGCGATCGAGACGTGTGCCAGAATGACCTGGCGGCGACGGCTCGACTGTCAACAAGACGCAGCGGTGATGACGGGATCGGCGGGCGACGCATGATGCATAACAACTCCACCGTCGCCGGAAGTAGATCAAATTGATCTTTGGCGCGTTGCTCATTTTAGAACACCCATCGCAACAATTGGCATAGCGCTTGCTTCATCTCCAGCAAATCCAAGGGAGAGCGAAGTGAATCTGAACACTTACCGATATTTCAACGAAGTCGCCGAAACACGATCCATCCGACGCGCCGCGGACAGGCTCCATGTCGCCCCATCCGCCATCAGCCGCCAGATCGCCATTCTCGAGCAGTCCCTTGGAACATTGCTGCTGGAGCGCACCAATACCGGCATTCAGCTGACCTCGGCGGGGCTCGTGCTGGAGCGTTTCACTCGCCATATGTTCCGTGACATGGAGCGCGTCCAGGAGAGCATCCGCAACCTGAAGGGGCTGAGGCTCGGTGAGGTGAAGATCTGGGTCATCGAGGGCCTGATCCTGGATTTTCTTCCGCGCACCATCGCCGATTTCAACGAGCAGTTCCCGGCGATCAAGTTCTCCGTCTATTCGGAATCCTCGGATCGCATCGCCGAGGCGCTATCGCGCGACGAGGCCGACATCGGTATCGTCTATAATCCACGGGGCCGGCCCGGTATCGAGATCGTCGCCCAGTATTCCGAGCCCGTCATGTGCATGGTCAATCCCACGCATGATTTCGCAGGCCGGGAAAGTCTCAGCCTCGCCGAGATCTGCAGCCAGCAGATAGCGCTGCCCATCACCAGCTTCGGCCTTCGTCAGCTTTTCGACCAGGCCATCACCCGGCAGAAGCTGAACCCCGACGTTCTGGTATCGACAAACAATCTGGAGCTGACCAAGGCCATGGCTATCACCGGCAAAACGATCGCGATCGCTCCCGCCATGGCGGCGCGCAAGGAGTTGAGCGACGGCAGGCTCAGGGCCATTCCCATTCAGGAAGGCGAGTTCGTTGATGCCACCTCGGCGGTCTGCGTGCATCGTGACCGGCAGCTTTCCTACGCGGCCAACGAATTCCTCAAACGCCTGGTCAAGACGTTCCAGGCTGCAACCAAGGCTTCCACCCGCCTTACGTGAGAGCCGTGAGTGCTGTTGCCAAACTGGCAACATGACATGGACCACATTCGATTACTTGTCGGAATTTTTTGCTGCTAGCGTCAACTCCATTGGGGCACGCCAATTCCCCGGCCAATCCACGGAATGAAAGAGAGTACGAGAATGAGCGAGACCAAGAAGCCCGTGGAACTGGGCGTTTTCCTGCCGGTGGGCAATGGCGGCTGGATCACCTCGACGACGAGTCCTCAACTGCCTGCGACCTATGAATACAACAAGGACGTTGCCCGCCTTGCCGAGGACATGGGCTTCGATTTCGCGTTGAGCATGGCCAAGTGGCGCGGTTACGGCGGGCCGAGCAAGCACTGGGACGTGACGCTCGAGTCCCTGACCACGATGGCGGGTATTGCCGAGGCGACCAGTCGCATCGGCGTGTGGGGCACCATCCACACCATGATCTTTCATCCTGCCGTCGTGGCCAAGATGGTCGCGGTGCTCGACCAGATCTCCAACGGCCGTTTCGGATTGAACCTCGTGGCCGGCTCCAATCCGGTCGACCAGGGACAGATGGGGTTGTGGCGCGACCTGGACCATGCGGGTCGCTACGCCCTTGCCGAGGAGTGGATCACTGTCGCCAAGCGCCTCTGGACGGAGGACCGTGTCGATCACGAGGGCGCGTTCTACAAGCTCGAGGACTGCATGTCGAACCCCAAGCCACGGAACATACCGCCGATCATCTGCGCCGGCACGTCTGACAGCGGTTTTCGGTTCACCATCAAGAACTGCACCGGCAGCTTCATGCTCGGCAGCAACCGCGATGACTTCGTAAAGACGGGCCTGCGCGCAAAGGAACTGGCGGCCGAGGTCGGGCGGACCGATTTCAAGACCTATGGCCTGTTCACCATCGTGCCCGGCGCCAGCGACAAGGAGGCTGAGGAGCGGGTCGACTACTACAATTCCGGCGTCGACATCGAGGCACTCGACAACCAGACGCGTGAGTATTCTTCCGATCCGAGCGTCAAGCAGAACACGATGGCGAAGCGTTTCATTTCGCAGGGCGATGCGCGCAATTCGATGTCTCCGGCCGCAATCATCGGCTCTCCGGAAACGATCGCCCGCAAACTTGCCGACATTGCGATCAACGCGGAACTCGACGGCATCACCGTGATCGTCCCCGATTTCATCGACGACCTGAAGACCATCGGCACGACGGTGGTCGAGGGATTGCATGAAGCGGGCGTCATGACCAACGCCTACGCCCATCAGCACGGATGAATGCCATGACCGCCATCAATCCTCCGGGGCTCAAGCAACAGGTCTACTACAATCACGCAAAGATCCGGCCCGGAACGCCGGTCTTCGCCACCGGCCAGGTTTCCTGGGACGAGAACGGCGAGGTCGTCGGTGCGGGAGACATCGACGCCCAGGTCGCCCGGACCTACGAGAATATCGGTCTTCTGCTGGCGGGACTGGGCGCCACACCGGACGATATCGTCAAGACCGTCACCTATGTCACCGATCCGGGCTTCGCCGCGGCGATCCATCGCGGACGGCAGGCCTTTTTCGCGGGCTGCGAATTGCCGGCAAGCACCTTCATTCACGTCGCCGGCCTTGCCGATCCGCAGTTGCTGCTCGAGATCGACATCGTCGTGATGGTGAAAACCTGACGCCGGCTTACGGCCGGACTGCATCTTTCTTCAAGACAGACTGCTCACAACAAAAAGGGGAATGACGATGGACTTGACGGACCTCAGGATCCGGCGGCGCATACTTCTGGGCCTTGCCGCGGCTGGCTTCTTCACTGCGGCGACCTTCATGCCCGGCGCGACGCGCGCCGAGGAAAAGGGCGAGGTGGCCGCGCTCTTCACCGGAGCGGTCACGCAGGGCAACTGGGACCCGCCGGGCTACGCCGCCTTCGACAAGATGGTGAAGAAATACGGCTTCAAGTCGTCCTATATCGAGCACGCGACCTACGAGAAGGCCCCTGCCCTGCTGCGCCAGCTTGCTTCCCGCGGCGTCAAGATGATCATCTGCCACAGCTCCGGCTATTCGGCGGCGATCCAGGAAGTCGCCAAGGAATTCCCGGACGTGCAATTCGTTCTTTACAGCTATGCGGCGTCCACCGGTGGCCTCAAGAACTACACCGCCTGGTCGGTGAACTGGGACGAGTATGGCTTCGTTCAGGGAGCGATCGCTGCCGCAGCCAGCAAGAACAAGCATATCGCGATCATTTCCGGCGAGGAAATCCCGTCTGCGAAGCGCACGCATGAATACACACTGCGTGGCGCCAAGGCTCTCGTGCCCGATATCAAGATGGACGCGGTTTTCACGGGCTCCTTCACGGACGTCGCCAAGGCCAAGGAAGTCGCAACGGGCGTCATCCTGCGCGGCGCGGATGTGCTCCTGCCGTCCTCCGACCTTGCCGATGCCGGCATCCAGCAGGCAGCCGACGAGGAAGGTGCGCACACGATCGGTGCCTACATGGACCAGAGCGCGAGCTATCCGAACGCCATCATCACCAGCACGGTGCTGAACTTCGACAAGGCCTATGACCAGATGGGTCAGTTGATGACCGATGGCAAGCTCGACGGCACCATCTACCAGATGGACCTCGCCAATGATGGCTGGACGCTGACCAAGCCGTTCAAGCATGTCGATGCCAAGGTGGAAACCGACGTGTTCGCTCTCATGGACAAGCTCGCCAAGGGCGAAACGAAACCGGACTGAACCTTCATGAGCAACCGCCCGTATGTCGAGCTGACAGGCGTCTCGAAGAGTTTTTCTCCCGGCCATACCGTGCTGGACAATGTCTCCCTAGCCTTTCGCCGGGGAGAGATCCACGCAGTGCTTGGAGAGAACGGCGCAGGCAAGAGCACGCTTCTCAACATCCTGTTCGGTATGCACCAGCCGGATACGGGCGGCATCCTGCTCGAAGGTCGCCAGGTCATTCACCGCAGCCCCGCCGACGCCATCGCCAATCGCATCGGCATGGTTCACCAGCATTTCAAGCTGGTTCCGGGCTTCACTGTGGCCGAAAACCTGCGCCTCGCAACCACACCCGAGACCAGGACCATGCTGCGACGCGATGCCGATATTGCCGGGATCGCCGAGCGCTACGGCCTTCCCATCGATCCGGCGGCCGTCGTTTCCACCTTGCCGCTGTCGCTGCAGCAGCGGGTGGAAATTCTCAAGGTGCTGATCAACAAGGCGGAACTGATCCTTTTCGACGAGCCGACGACCATTCTCAATCCTGGCGAGATCGAGGCCTTCTATGCCGTCGTCCGGCAGATTGCCGCAAACGGCCGCGCCGTCGCAGTCGTCACCCATCATCTGGAGGAAGTGCTCGCCCACGCCACACATGTCTCCGTCATCCGCCGGGGCAAGCTGATCAGCAGCGGGCCGATCGGCACACGAACCCGCGAAGATCTCGTGCAGGACATCGTCGGCCGGGACATTGATCTGACGATGCCGATCGAACGATCCGGTCGCGCGTCTGAGCAGGCCGAATTGACACTGGAACACGTCGATGTCGCCCCGAACGAGTCCTCCTCCGGCCTGCGCGATGCATCGCTTCGCGTGCAAGCCGGCGAGATCGTCGGCATAGCCGGCGTCGAAGGCAACGGGCAGCGCGAGCTTTTCGATGTCCTTGCGGGATTGCGCAAGCCGGACAGGGGAACGATCGAGGTGCGGTCGGTGCATCCGGATGGCCGTGCCGTTGCCGGTCTCGTGCCAGAGGACAGGCACAGCGAAGGATTGGTTCTCGATCTGCCGGTTTCGATCAACCTGCTCCTGAACGTATTCGGCAAGCCGCCCTATACGCGGCACGGACGGCTGTTCCATTCCGAAATCGCCACTGCGGCCGAGGATCTGCGCAGGCAGGCCGACGTGCGCGCGCCCTCGATCAACGTGACACCGCGTACGCTTTCGGGGGGCAACCAGCAGAAGATCGTGCTTGCCCGGGCGCTCAACGAGGATGCCCCGACGGTGATCGCCTACCAGCCTACGCGCGGATTGGACGTAGCCGCCAGCGAGGATGTTCTGCTCAAGCTGCGCGCGGCCGCAAACCATGGCAAGGCCGTCATTATCATCTCCAGCAATCTCGATGAGATCATGCGCGTCAGCGACCGGATCGTCGTGCTCTTCGCGGGACAAACGGTCGGCGACGTGCCGGCCTCCACCCCGCGGGAAGTTATCGGCGAACTGATGACGCTCGGCACCAGAACCGGAACGGATAAGCCATGAGTTCTGTCCCCACCCATCGGCAACCGTCGCTCCCGACACTGGCGGGGCTGCGCAAGACTGCAGGCGCCATTATGGAAAGCAACGCCTTTCTCGTGCTGCTTGCCTTCGGTTCCAGCATCGCGATCGGTCTCGTCGTGCTGTCGTTCCTCGGGGTCGATCCGCTTCATGCGCTCGCGGTGATGCTGGACGGTGCGTTCGGCTCCAGGCGGGCGCTTGCCGACACTCTGGTCTTCATGACTCCCCGTCTGCTGACGGCACTCGCCGCCCTGATTGCGCTGCGCTGCGGCTTCTTCAATCTCGGGGCCGAGGGGCAGCTCCAGCTCGGGGCGATCGGCGCGATACTGCCGGCAACACTCCTGCCGCCGACGCTCGGATATCTGCTGCTTCCGGCTTCAATCCTCTGCGGCGCCCTGTTCGGGGCCTTGTGGGGGTTGATACCTGCCCTGCTCAAGCTCTGGCGCGGCGCCAATGAGATCATCGTCACGCTGATGATGAATTTCATCGGGGTCTATCTGGTGAAGTACCTCGTGCAAGGTCCGCTGCAGCCCGCGGAGTCCAATTTCAACATGTCCGCGAAGATCGCCGACGGTGCGGCTCTGCCGATCATCCTGACGGGGACGCGCCTGCATGGCGGCATGCTGCTGGCGCTTGCTCTGGCCGTCGCCGTCTGGTTCGTTCTCTATCACACGCCTTATGGCATACGCCTGCGAGCGGCCGGGCTCAGTCCGCGCGCGGCCCGCCTTCAAGGCATGCAACTGGCTCGTCTCGTCATCAGTTCCATGTTGATCTCGGGGGGGATTGCCGGTGTGGCCGGCGCCGTCGAGGTGCTTGGCGTGCAATACCGCCTGATCGAGGGGTTCAGTTCGAACCTCGGCTTCGACGGACTGGCAATCGCCTTGCTCGGCAGCCTCGAACCCTTCGGTTCCGTGATCGTCGCCGTGTATTTCGGGGCGATCAATAGCGGTACGCTGGCCCTGCAAAGCACGCTCAGCATTCCGGCCGCGCTCGCCCAGATCATGGCCAGCCTGCCGATCATCTTCCTTGCCTGCATTCACGGCTACCGTTTCCTGAAAGGACGCCCGCTATGGTCTTCGACGCGGTAACCCTCGGTCTTTTCATGGCTTCCGCGGTGCGGCTCGCCGCCCCCATCCTGCTCGCGTCACTGGGCGAGTTAGCGTCGGAGCGGGCCGGTGTCCTCAATATCGGGCTTGAGGGAATCATGCTGCTGGCGGCGTTCGGCGCCGTGTTCGGTCTGCAGGCAAGCGCGATGCCGGCCGTCGGCGTACTGGCCGGCACGGCTTTCGGCATGGCCGCCGCGGCTGCCCTGGCGGTCGCGGTCGCGGTGCTGCGGGCCGACCAGATCGTCGTCGGTATCGGCTTCAACATTCTTGCCCTCGGCTCCACCTCCCTGCTGCGCGAGCTTTTTCTCGATCCGGCCTTTCAGGTGCCCTCCCTGCGAAGCTTGTCTGTCTATCGCCTGCCCTATCTTTCGGAGATCCCCATAGTCGGGCGGGCGCTCTTCTCGCAGAGCCCCATTCTCTATGCGGGCGTGGTGATCGCGGTCCTGTTGTGGCTGACGATCCGCTTCACGCGGGTCGGCCTTGTCGTCCGGGCCGTTGGCGAGGGTGCCGGGGCGGCGGATGCCGCGGGCATTTCCGTGACGGCGGTCCGGTTCGGCGCCATGCTGTTTACCGGGCTGCTTGCGGGTGTCGCCGGCGCATACCTGACACTCGTTGCTTCCGGAGGCATCTTCGTCGACAACATTACCGCCGGGCGCGGTTATCTCGCGGTGGCCGTGGTCATTTTCGGCCGCTGGAACCCCATTCTGGTCATGGTTGCATCCGTCCTGTTCGGCTGCGCGGACGCGCTTCAATATCAGGGGCAAGCAATCGGGCTTTCCATCTCGCCGCCGCTTCTCCTGATGTCGCCCTTCCTGCTTGCGCTCGTCGCCTGGGTGCTGCTGGGCAAGAGCAAGGCGGGACCGAGCGAGATCGGCATTCCGTTCCTGCGCGGCCAGAAATAGGCCGGGAACAGGATTGTCGCCGCATGCTGACCGTAACGACCTTCAACGCCGAGACACTGCATCGGACCGAGCGCCTTGCCGCTTGGTCCTCTCACATGGCTCCGTTCAGATGCACCGTCCTTGCGAATGCCCGCACCGACGACTTCACCGCCCGTATGGGCGCGGCCGTGACAAGCTGGGGTTTTGCGATTGCACGGCTTGAAATATCCGCTCAGCGCCTTCTCTTCGACACGCGTGGCCTTTCCAGCGGCCTGTGGCTTTTGCAGGTGGTGGAGGGCAAGGGCACGCTGAAAACGGAGCGGGGTTCTCACGGGCTCGAGAAGGGCGATCTGCTCTATGGAAAGGCTGCCCGGGAGATGTCGCTGACCTCGCTCTCGCACCTCACTCTCAACTGCGCTTATTTCCCGAGGAACGGCTCCGGGGTACGGCTTGCTTCCGTGCCGACGGCGCTGGTTGCAAGTCCGCTTCTCGTGACCAATGGTTCGGGCGATTTTCTGTCCGGTCTGATGCAAAGCGCTGCCGACAGGATTGCCCGCCTCACCGCCGACGAGATACGCCCGCTCGAGACGGCCATTACCGAATTCCTGTTTGCCGCCGTCGTGACGACCAGCACGGCAAACACCGTCATCGACGGATCGAGAACCCGCAACGCGCTCGTGCTGCGGGCCACGCAGCTTCTGGAGGCCCAGCTTTGCGATCCGGACCTTTCGCCCGCCGCCGCCGCACAGCAACTGGGTATTTCAGTCCGTTATCTGCAGAAGCTGTTCGAGGAGGTCGGGGAGAACGTGAACCACTATATCCGCCGCCGCAGGCTGGAACGCTCCTACGTCGAGCTGATGGACCCGCTCTATGACCAGCAGTCGATCTCGGAGATCAGCTTTCGCTGGGGTTTCAACGATTCCGCCTATTTCAGCCGTTCGTTCAAGGATCTGTTCGGCGTTTCTCCCTCGCAGCACCGGGAATGCGGGCGATGGAGAAACGAAGATCGCCAAGCTTCCACAGCAGCGAAACGCCTGCCGCGCCGCGCCGGGAACCTGATCTTCCACACGCCCTGACCTCTTGCGCAGACGCGTCGACCCGGCCAACGGACCAAACCCTATTCATGACGACAGAACAGATATCCACCACCCCGCCTTCGGAGCAGGCGAAGACTTCGGAAACCCGGCGGGGCATTTTCATCATGCTCTGTGCCGTGATGCTCATTGCCCTGATCGATCCTGCCGCAAAGTACGCCGCGCGTGACTTGCCGGTCCTGCAGGTGGTTTGGGGGCGCTATGCCTTCGCTGCGCTGACAGCCGTCGTGCTTTTCCGGCCACCCCGCAATCCGGCGCGCTGGGGTATCGTGCGCCTGCCCCTGCAACTGGTTCGGGCCAGCCTGCTGCTGAGCGCCACGGCTTTCAATTTCCTCGCCCTCCGCAGTCTTGGCCTGGTGGAAAACCAGGCCATCGTCATGCTGAGCCCGGTCGTCATCACCGCGGTTTCGATCCTTCTGTTCGGAGAAAGGGCGGGGCTCACGACGATCCTGGGATTGCTCGCAGGTCTTGCCGGCGCCCTTATGGTCATCCGGCCCGGCGGCGACATGTTCAAGCTGGGGTCGCTGTTCGCCATCGAGCATGTGCTGAGCTACGCCTTCTACGTGCTCCTTTCGCGCCATCTCCTGAAGACGGACACCGCCCTCAGCCTGAATCTGCTGGCGGTCTTCCTGCCGGCCGTGATCCTGAGCCTGCTCGTGCCATGGGTGTGGGTCTGGCCGGCAAGTTTCTCAAGCTGGTTTGCCCTTGCCTCCGTCGGCTTCGTGGGCGGCACAGGCCACTTCCTGCTCGTTCTTGCCCATCGTCACGCACCGGCGAGCACACTTGCACCATTCACCTACACGCAGCTCTGCTGGGCGCTGGCCGGCGGTTTCATCGTCTTCCAGGAAGTGCCTTCCATCGGAACCGCGCTTGGTGCCCTGGCGATCGTCGGTGCCGGCATCCTGATCCTCGTGACCAGCAGACGCTGAACGGCGAAGAACCGAACGGGAAAGGGCGCGCCGCAGTTTCCGCTTCGGCGCGCCCTTTTATTCCCGGGGATCGGTCTGAAAGGCGTTGGTTAGGAAATGACGGCCGTGGTGGCGATCTCGACCAGGAATTCCGGCTTCACCATTTCCAGCTTCACGCAGAACCGGGCCGGCAGGATTTCGGGAAAGTACTGCACGTAGACGGCATTCATCCTGTCGTAATCCGCCAGATCACGCAGGAAGATCTGGTTGAACGTGACGTCCGCCATGGTGCCGCCGGCCGTCTCGATGACTTCCTTGACGCTGTCGAGAACGCGGCGGGTCTGCACTTCGATGTCGCCGACACCGACGATGCTGCCGTCATGGGGATCGGTCGCCAGCATACCCGCGACATAGATGTGGTTGCCGGCCTTCACGCCCCAGTTCAGGTGTCTGGTGCCGTTCGATGTCTTGCCCTCGACCCAGCCCTTCGGATGAATGGGAGTATTCATGATTTTCCTCGCTTGGAATGCTGCAGCGGGACCGTCCCCGCAACTTCGGGAATGACACTAGAAAGCCCGGCAATGGTGCGCATGGACATATGCGCACGATTTCTTGACTGCTCCGCTTCCGTTGTTTTTCCCGCCGGTGCCACCTGTTAGGACGGGCGCAAGGCTTACCCGTTCTCAGCAGGCTGGAGACAAGGATGAAATACAATTATCTGGGAAAAAGCGGCGTCAAGGTATCCGAACTCTGCCTTGGCGGCATGATGTTTGGCGGCGCGACCGACGAAACCGTATCGCGCCGGATCATCGATTCCGCACGCGATGCTGGCATCAACTTCATCGATACGGCCGACATGTATAACGGCGGCGAGTCCGAGCGCGTCATCGGACGGGCGATAGCTTCCGACAGGCACCACTGGATGCTGGCCACCAAGGTCGGCAATCCGATGGGCGCGGGACCGAACGACAGAGGCATGTCGCGCAAGTGGATCATGCAGGCGGTCGATGCGAGCCTCAAGCGTCTCGGAACCGACTGTATCGATCTGCTCTATGTTCACAAGGCGGATTTCGAGGCTCCGCTATCGGAGATGGTCCTCGCCTTCGGAGATCTGATCCGCTCCGGCAAAATCCATTATTTCGGGGTCTCCAACTTCAAGTCATGGCGGCTTGCAGAGACCGTCCATCTCGCGGCCCAGGCAGGCATGCAGGGGCCGGTTGCCAGCCAGCCCCTCTATAATCTGGTGAATCGGGAGGCCGAGCTGGAACATTTGCCCGCCGCCGCCCATTTCGGGCTCGGCGTCGTGTGCTACAGCCCGCTCGCACGGGGCATCCTGACTGGAAAATACAGGCCGGATGTCGCACCGGATGCCAGCACCCGCGCAGGACGCGGCGATGTGCGGATGATGGAGGCCGAATGGCGTCCGGAGTCGCTTCTCGTTGCCGAAAAGCTGAAGAAATATGCCGCGGACAAGGGCGCCCGTCCCGCGCATATCGCCCAGCAATGGGTCATGCGCAACCGGCTGGTGACCTCCACCATCGTCGGGCCGCGCACATTCGAGCAATGGCAGGATTATCTGGACGCGCTCGAATATGTCTATGATATCGAGGACGAACGCTTTATCGATCTTCTGGTCTCGCCCGGCAAGACCTCCACACTCGCGCCTTTCGACCCCCATCACCCCGTCGAGGGCCGCCTCCTGTTCTGACATCCCGCAAAAGAGGATAAAATGACTGATACCTTCATGGACGCGCTGGTGAAGCGCCGTTCGCAGTATGCGCTCGGAAAGAACCTGCCTGTTTCGGCTGACGACGTGGAAAAGCTGATCCGCAAGGCCGTTCGCCTCGCCCCGTCCTCGTTCAATTCGCAAAGCTCGCGCGCGCTCGTGCTGTTTGGTGAACACAGCGACAAATTCTGGAAGCTGACGACGGAGAAGCTGCGCGAGATCGTTCCCGCCGATGCCTTTGCCTCGACCGAAGCGAAGATGAAGGCTTTCGCCGCTGGAGCCGGCACCGTCCTGTTCTTCGAGGATCAGGACACGGTGAAGGCCCTGCAGGAAAAATACCCGCTCTACGCCGACAACTTCCCGGCGTTCTCTGAGCAGTCGGGCGGCATGGCGCAGTTTGCCGTGTGGACGGCGCTGGCAAGTGTCGGTCTCGGCGCAAGCCTGCAGCACTACAACCCGGTCATCGACGAGGCCGTCGCCGCCGCCTGGGATATCCCCTCGAACTGGAAGCTGCGGGCGCAGATGCCCTTCGGCTCTTCGGAAAAGGAGCTCGGACCAAAGTCGTTTATCGATGATGAGGTCCGCATCCGCGTGTTTCGTTAACGGTGATGTCACGTTGTTTGACTGAAGCCATGCGAAGGACTGGCCGTTGAAGTCAGGCGGTTGCGCCGGTCATGGCCTTCCACTGCGCCATCGTGCGGAGCCGATAATATGAGTGGTCGGGGCAGTGTACTTCTGGTGGGACGGGACGAGGTGATTTCTGACTGCTGAGAACACCGAGACAAATCGCTGCAATCCGCCGGCGGATTGGAAACCCTGTATCATCCGTTCCGATGGCCGTACTTGTGATGCTGGAGGGCGCAACGATTGCCTGTGTCCTAGGATACGATTACGTTCCCGGAAAGCTGAAAGCCAACGCCGTGAATGACATGCACCGGCAATTCCGTACCGGCTTCCCGCGCCTTCACTCGTAACCGTTGCACAACTGCGTCGAGACTGCGCGTGTCCGAAACTGAATCGTACCCCACGGCAAGGCCGAGTTCCGCGCGGGGAACGATGGTCCCGTTTGCTGCCACCAAAGTTGATAGGAGCGTTGCTTCACGTCCGGACAATTTGATTATCATGCCTTGGGGAGAAAGGAGGCGATGGTCGATACGGTCAAGGGACCAATTGCCTGTCGATCGAGGTAACTCCTTGAAGGCCGTCGCCCCCGCTTTTATTCGCCTCGACAGGTTCTTGACCGCGAGAACGATGTCAATCGGCTCGGAATATTGCCCCTTATCGGCGTCCAATATTTGGCCGGACTCATTCTCGATGATGTTTCGGGTTCTACTGGCCTGGTTTCTGGAGGAGAATCAGCGCCATGAAAGCCCATTTTCGACCTTCCGATCTGATCCCTGCCGAGTTGAACGTGGAGGCGGTGCGTCACAGACCCGACGTTATCGTCGTCGTCGTCGCATGTGGTCAGTCCCGAGGTTGCAGGTGTCCCGAATGCGGTACGACCTCCGATCTCGTTCATAGCCGCTATCCTCGGATGATCGCCGATCTGCCGTGTGCGGGCCGAAGGATCGAATTGCATCTGACGGTCCGACGCTTCGTCTGCAATGTCGTCCATTGTCGCCGAAAGATTTTCGCCGAACGTTTCGGTGATGGCGTGATCCGACCCATGGCTCGCCGGACAGCCCGTCTGGACTGCCTAGTTCGGCATCTCGCGCTTGCATTAGGTGGCCGCCCGGCAACGCGGTTCGCAGATCGTCTCGGGTTGCCGGTTAGCAATGACACGCTGCTGCGAACCGTTCGCCGATATGATCGCCCACCGCCGCCGAACGCTTGCAGTATGAGGGATATCTGCGACGAACTCTGTCATTCTTGGACTCATTGGCAAAGGCGTGTCCATCCAAGGAAATCGTGCGTAGAACAGGGCATAGCCGAAAGCTGGTTCGCAGCGTTGTTCGCGGTCAACGGACCGACATCTACCGAATCCGGCAAACGTCACTCGAACCACACCTGCCTTGGCTCGAGGCGCAGTGGGATGCGGGCTTGCGAAACGGCGCTGAACTGTGGCGGCGGCATCGGCTGACTGGGTTTGCCGGAGGTCTCCGCGTTGTCACCGAATGGGCAACGCGGCGAAGGCGTGCCGAAAAGGCCGAACACGGGCTCGGCCACGAGCCGGCGGCATGCTCCATCGTCCGCCTAATGCCCCTTGAACGCAACAATTTGACCAAGGCGCAAACGATGACGGTCGCTGCGATCGAGGAGCAACTACCAGACCTTGTCGAGACCAGAGATGTTGTGGAGAGCTTCCACGAAATGCTGCGTCGCAAGTCTAAAGATGATCTGGACACGTGGATCTACCGCGCAGCAGCAAGCTTGATCTCGCCATTCGCGACCGGGCAGCGGTTCAGAATGCAATCACTTCAGTTTGGTCGAACGGCCAGACAGCGGGCCAGATAACTAAGCTGGAACTTATCAAGCGCCAGGTGCATGGGCGCGGGAAGCTCGATTTGCTTGAGGCACGGATCGTGGGAGCATCCTGATGTCATCGATATTGCGACAGACCCAATATTCCACGCCGAAACACAGGATATTTCCGCAAAAGTAATAAGTTGCCTCCCGACAATCTGCATCATCTATTGTCCGACTACCCCGCCTTGCCAGTGCCGTTAGGGTCTTTCCACTGTTGCCAACATCGCGATACCCATGGCAGGTCACAGTCGTCGATGATGGGCTTTTGGATCCCAACCCGGTCCATTATGTCACCAAGGATCTCCAGCAAGGCGTTGAGAGCGATCCTTTCCGGGTGAAAAAAAGACATGCCCAAAATCGGCGGCTTCCAATCCTTCAAGACAGCACGTCGGACCATCCCTGGTTTCGAAGTAATGCTATGGCTGAAGAAGGGCTTCGGCTTCACCGGCGACGGGACCGTCAATGATCAGAACAATCTGCTAGCGCGCCTGTTCGGACTTCAAAAGGTTAACAAAGCATGAAAATGCAACGGCTCATGGGATCGCTTCAAGCTGCCCGATAGTTTGCGACAAACCCCTTATTCGATAGGCGACTGGCCGCCTCGCCCGCCGACGACAATAGGCACATCCCACAGAGTCCATGAGACCCAGTGGCAACGGTCGAGCAGATAGAGACGCAGGAGCTTAATCAGACTGAACTGACTTCTGCTTCGAGGAGCCCCGAATCAGTTAATGGAGATATCGCAAACGTGGAGTTGCTCTTGCTGAGAGCACCGGGCGCAACGCATCGGTAGCGGCTCTTGTTGCAGCAGAACTCGAAGCGCCGCCTGCAGATCCCGGAGCTTGCGACCAGCACGCGATAACCGTTTACGAACTCGTCGAGAACCTCGAGTTCCCTTCCCCATGCCCAGCCGCCATAACGGGTACCGCGATCCGAACGCAGCACGATTTCGAAGTAGTGCCCTCCACCGGCCTCCCTCATCCTGAACACGAGATCGAGATTGTCTTCATCGCCTGCATCAAATTTTCCCGCAGACAACCTGAGATGGGCGATTTTCGCCTCGGCCAGTGCTCCGATTGGATAAAATGGCTGGCCCCTGAACCACATGAATTCGCTGATCGCGTAACCTACGTCATCGGCACGCTGGTAAGGTTCTGCCTGAAATGAAAACGTCAAATATGAATTATGAAACGGCAAATTATGCATTCTTACTCCTCGGACGGTGAATCCGCCGATCCCGCTCTCCGCGTTTATCCCCCTGTAAATACAACCTATATGATGCAATCATCAAAGCAACGCAAAATCGCATCACAATGCCACTTTCAATTTCTCATATGCCGTTGTTAGATGTCGACTCAAAGGGGTGATGACGTGGCTGACGACGCGGAACCTTTAGTGATCCGGCTCTTTGGCATGCCGCGCTGCGAAGCGGGGCATCAGACATTTTTTCCCATTAAAGGCCTGGTCCTTATTGCCGCGCTTCTCCTGTCGCCCTCCCGCTTCCTGACACGACAGGCGGCGGCATTCCTTCTGTGGGAAAATGCCGAGGAAAAGCGTGCAGCCGCAAATCTTCGTCAGCTTCTGCTCAGGCTGCAACAGCATGCCATTGACGGCGAACCATTCGTCGTTTCGACGATGGCAGGGCTGACCGTCGGTCCAGCGACACGGCGCTCCGATCTCGAGGCGTTCCTGTTGTCGCTTAAGGATGAGGATATCGACAGCAGGCTGAAGGGCCTTCTCGCTGTGACCGGTGAGCTCCTGCAAGGGGTCGAAGCCGGAACTGAACAGTTCGATTTCTGGCTGCTATCCCAACGGAACCGGCTAAACGACCAGTTTTACAGTGCGGTGAACCGCCTGCTCGATGATGTCACCCGATTTGGCACCAGGAAGTCTGTGGACATCGCGACGATCGCCGATCGCGCCTTGCAACTCGAGCCGGACAGAGAAGAGACCTACAGGCTTTTCATGAACGCTTACGCGCGGGCGGGGGACCTGGCTGCCAGCGACCGGATTTTCGACAGACTGATCCGGCACACGCAACTGGACGGAAGATCGCCCGAATCCGAAACGCTGGCGCTCCACCGCCGATTGAGGGCGCGCGTGGAAGCGATTGCTCTCTCTCCGTCGGCATCCTCGGCGGGCGCAACTTGCCGGCGTCCCCGGGTCGCATTCCTGCGCCCGACCAAAATTGATGGAAGTAGTTTCCCGTCCTTCGTCCAGGCTTTCGTCGAGGACATCGCCAACAGCCTGGTTCGCTACCGGACGTTTGCCGTCATCTCTCCCCACAGCAGTTTCCTGACGAGCGACGACGCATCTAACGGGCTATACCGAACGCTACGGGCAGACTATTGTGTCAAGGCGACCGTGTTCGACAACATGCGCCTGTCATTTGCCATGATCGAGGAGGCGACAGGCGAGATCGTCTGGTCGCTCGAGGTCGTCCTGGCGGAGCGTCAGCTCCACTCCGCCTTCAGGATGCTGTCGAAACAGATAGCCGCCGCATTGGCCGAACAGATCGAGCGGCTCCAGCTTGCGCCGGCCCGGCAACATGACGGCGGCGCCTATCATCACCTCCTGTCGGGCCAGCAGCTGCTACGGGGAAAATGCGATCTGCCGCTCCTCCGCAGGGCGCGTTCGGAGTTCCGCAAGGCAATCGAAATCGATCCTCAAATGTCGGTTGCGCGAGCGCGTACGGCGCAATCCCTTCAACTTGAATGGCTTATGCTCGGCGGTGATGACCCGCATCTCCTGCACCGGGCGAAGGCCGAAGCGGAAGCCGCGATCGAGATCGATCCGGCACTCGGCATCGGCCACTGGATGCGCGCAGTCGTAGCACTTTACCAGCGGGATTTCGAGACATCGGCGCAAGGGTTCTTCGAGGCGGAAGCACTGGCGCCCAACTCGGCCGATCTCCTGATCCAGCATGCGGATGCGCTTGCGCATTTCGGGGAAAAAGACCTCGCATGGCAACGCTTCCAGCAGGCGATCGATCTCAATCCGCTGGCTCCGGATATCTACTGGTGGGCGGGCGCCAGCATCGCGCTGAAGCGGGACGACTATCGGACGGCGGTGGATCTCTGCACGAAGATGGAGAACGACGAACCGGCGTTGAGGGTGCTGACCGCAAGTCATGCTCTCAATGGAAATCTGGAGGCGGCGCGAGGATATGCGCGCCGCCTCCAGGAGATCTATCCTGGCCTGTCAGCCAGGGAGATCAGTGGCGTATCGCCAGACAAGGATCCGGCGGCTAACGAGAAACTTTATACGGCATTTCGATTAGCAGGTATCAAATAGGGGTTTTTTACCATGACGAATTCGCAGTTCTACGTCATCGGCAAGAAGGGTTTTGGTGTGCTCGTTTTGAGGACATCGCCGCTTCGCGCCGCAACGGTGTCTCACGAGGTGATTACCGCCTATGAGGCCAGTCATCCAGGCGTCGACGGCTACGCCCGGATTGCCGCGAAGGCCAAGGCCATGATGGCAAGCCAGGACGGCAAGCCCGACACAGCGCTCGACGAGGTCCAGATCCAGGGCATCGAGGCGCTGATTTCCGGCGGAGCCACGGTTTCGGAAGCGGATTTCACACTCGTCGGCGAAGTGGTCGATGCGGGGTGGGATTTCAACCGCGTCATCCAGCTTCCGATCGAGTCTGCACTTCGCGCTGTCGGCCCGAGCGGAACGGCGGCCGGCGACCTGTTTGAGGCAATTCTGTCCGACACGCCCAACACAACTCCGTAAGTGACGATCGAAGCGAGCGGTGCGGGCGTGGAAATCGGTGGCCCCGACTGCGCAGAGGCGCTCGAGCCAGCGGAACCGGCTCCCGAGACGCTCAGGCGCTTCGGGATCACGCGTGTCGGCGACATAACCGGACTGGACACGATCGGTATTCCGGTCTGGTTTGCCATTCGCCCCAATTCTCGAGGCCTTTCCGTTTCCCAGGGCAAAGGCATCACCATCAGGCAGGCACGCCTGTCGGCCATCATGGAAGCGATCGAGGGCGCCGTCGCCGAAGATACGCAACGTCATGTCTGCGAATATGGCTCTGTCAGAACCATGTCGGCGCGGCACACGTCCACAGTTCCGCTGGGACGGCTTTCCCGCGTCGATGTCGATTGCCTCGATCAGGACCGGGAACGGGCGTGGGTGCGAGGTTTTTCCGTTCGAACCGGAGAGGACGTGCTTGCACCCTACGAGCTCATAGGCCTCGACTTCCGCGCAGGCTTCCCATGGGACCGGCGGGCGTTTCACATGAGTTCGCTCGGACTTGCAGCCGGCTTCGATTGCGATCGCACCATATTGCATGCGCTTCTCGAACTCATAGAACACGACGCCTGTTTTCTGATCGATGCGATGGACACCCGCTCCGTCAGGACACGCAGGGTGAGCATTCCGCCTGGTATTGACCCGTCCCTGGATGGTTTGATCGATCGCCTCGACAAGGCGGAACTGAGGGCAGAGTTCCATGACCTGACAACAGGAAACGGTGTGCCGGTCGTCATGGCCAGCATCGAAAGGCATTTTGTGGCGCTGGATGGTCCGGGAATGCGGACGGCTGCCGGTGTGGCCTGCCGTCTCAACCCCTTCGAGGCTGTAACGGCCGCTCTTCTTGAAGCGGTCCAGTCGCGGCTCACCGACATCAGCGGCGCGCGCGACGACCTTTCCACCGGCCGTTATCGCGGCAAGCTCGCCGCATCCATTCGGGAAGAAGAAACGACGCTGCCGGCAATGATGCCCGAAGGGGGCGAGCTTATCTCGGCGGGCGCTTCCGGAGCGCGCTGGCAGCACCTCGCAGCCCATCTCATGGCAAGCGGGGTGGAGGACATATACGTATTCCCGCTTGAAAGCGGGGAACCGGGCATCAAGGTCGCGCGCGTTCTGGCAAGCGGCCTCTCCTCGTCTTCAACTAGATCGATAAGCCGCTTCTCCGTCAGCGCGCTGAACGCGTTCATGGAACCCTAGATCGATGGAAACAATTGTCTTCGCCGGTCCCTCGACCTATGGCCTGGATCTCGCACCCCGCTACAACTTCTCCATCCGGCCGCCGGCCGCCGCCGGAGATATTCTCACGGCAACGCACGAGGGTGCGCGACGAATCGGCCTCATTGACGGGCTTTATGGCGATTGCGCTGCGGTCTGGCACAAGGAGATCCTTTACGCTCTCTCCCAGGGGGTTGCCGTATTCGGCGCGGCCAGTATGGGAGCGCTACGGGCAGCCGAATGTGAGGCTTTCGGCATGACCGGCATCGGCGAGATTTTCCAATCCTACCAGTCGGGAGACAGGGTGTCGGATGCAGACGTCGCCGTCAGCCATGCTCCTCGGGAGCTTGGATATCGGCCCGTGACGATTGCTCTTGTCGATGCCGAGGCAACGATCGAGGGGCTTTCTGCCAGCATGGAACCCGCCGGTACCGCATCCCTGATGGAGGCCGCAAGAGCGTTACATTTTTCCGGGCGAACCTGGAAGTCGATTGCCGGAAAGGCGGGGTTCGGGATCGAGATGGCGCGGACTCTTGCCGAGAATGCCAGGTCGGTCAAACGTGCGGACGCCCTTGAATTGTTGGAGACCCTGAGAGACGATCCGCTACCCGGACTGCAACCGGTTGGCTGGTCGTTGCAGAATACGATTTTCTTTCAAAATCTCGCCGACCGCCTGCGTTGAGAGAGGAAGGTTTCATGCACCCTTCGGGCCGGCAGCCGACATTGGTCGCCGATTGCGGCGGCCTTATCGAGCAGGTCGCTTTCGCCGTTCCTGACGCGTTGGTGGATAGCGCTCGCGGCAGCGACGACGGCCTCCTGCTGCCGATTGGCAATATGATCGCCGCACTTCCCGAGGAGGTGATTGCATTTGTTGTCGTAGGCTCAAACGCACTTCCTGCGGCCAAGACATGGCTGGCCCGGTTGAAACTGGCATGTTCGCTGGCGCTGATCCCGGTTGGCGGTAACACCGGCGGCGCTCCCAGCCCGTGGATCCAGGACTTTTTCCACGTGCGCACGCACGACACCGGAGCCGTCGAGATATTGTCGAGGCCGGACAATGCGGTCGCCAGTCATCTGGCGCGTGCTATCGGTGCAGGCACTGTCCCTGTCGCGTTCGATCTTGCCGGCGGCGACCAGCTTGTCGGTCCGGACTTCCGGCTGGTCGGGTGGTCGAGCATGAAGACGAACGGCCTTCAAACCGGGGATGCCGCGGGTCTTCAAGGGCCGGCCATCCTCACCGAGGTGGATCATCGCCCCATCAGGATCTTCGGCTATCAGGTGGCGGACCTGTCACCGATATCTCTCACGGACACCGGGGGAACCGTCCCATTCTCCGGTCGCCTTCATCAGGTGGGCTTTCATGTCGACCAGTTCGTCTCTGTGACCGGCCTGGAACGCGGTGGCCGACCGCTGCTGCTGGTCGGCGAACCAGACGCACCGGCAAGTCCGGAAAACAGCCTTTTAGTCAATCTGCGGCGTCAACTGGATGCCTCGGTGACCCATCTGATCCGTCAGGGCTTCGCAGTTCTTCGCAACCCGATCCCTCTTGTAATAACCTCCGATAGCGGAAAACGCCTGCCGCGGCTCTACAACAATCTCCTCGTGGAGAACGGACTGCGCCCGGGGCGCCAGAAGCCGCTGGTGTGGCTACCCCAGTTCGGCGATCTGGAGCCCCTTGAAGACTATGACCGGGCAAATATAAGGATATGGGAGGAGCTAAGCTACGATGTCATTCCCGTTTCCGGATGGAGCCGTCTCGCAAGCCGCAATGGTGCCCTTCGTTGCGCGTCCAAGGTTATAAGCAGGCAACGAAACTCACCGGTTATGGACAAGCCCATCTTACGGGAAAGCGTAACACTTTAGTGTAGTCTCCTGCATCGATAGATTGTACTTTCATAAAATTCTCAACGAGGATATCGTCGCCTGGCGTTGCCAGAATGAGGAATAGACATGTCGACCAAAATCCCTAATCCCATCGACGTTCACGTCGGCATGCAGATCAAGCTGCGCCGCAAGATCTTAAGTATCAGTCAGTCGGCCCTCGGCGATCAGTTGGGAATAACGTTCCAGCAGGTCCAGAAGTACGAGAAGGGCACCAATCGCGTCGGGGCATCGCGCCTTCAGGCAATCGCAAAGATCCTTGGTGTCGACGCGGCCTTCTTTTTCCACAGCGCGCCGGGAGCAGCCATTCCGCCCCAGGGGCAGCAGAAATCCGAAGCCAGCGAGTTGCAGACCTTCCTGACGTCGCAGGACGGGTTTGCGCTCAACCAGGCTTTTTTCAAGATCAAGGACCAGAATATCCGTCGGCAGGTCGTTGCCCTGGTCAAGGCTTTCGCGGAGGCGGAAGAAGGTTTGGGCAAGGCGGCCGCTACCGCCGGCGACGCAAAGCATCCCTAAAGGCTCAATCCCTTCTGTATCACGTCACACCCGTGTGACGCTCGCGTGACGCCCTGTGTGCTCTAATTTTGGTACGCGGCATGGTGCTGCGTCCGGACGCACATTGCGAGAGGCCGATATGCGGGTGTTTGAGGTAACTGAGGCGGGCGACGAGGAAGATCTGCTCGCCCTGGGGCGGATGGTGTCTTACGCCTGCCAGCGGGCCAAGACGATGAATCTCGAGTTCTCGACCTATTGTCTCGAGATGGCGATGATTTCGCTGATGCAGGATCTTGCGAGATCCGAGCCGAAACGACCGAAGCCGGAAGAGCGGGCCGCTAAGGTGAGCATCGGGTCAGGGTTCCACTGACCCAACCCGCTGCCGGAGGTTCTCACCCACAAGCCGGGGCATGCATGTTCACCACGTTGCCATGGGCCGAAATCACTAGGCATAGCTCATGAGCCCGCTCTTAACCTGTCGAGGGCCGTCAGGTACTTGACTGGCGGATCGGCGTCCCAACGGTAGATTTCCGATCTCAGGAAATGCAGTTCTTCATCGAGCCTTTCTTCCGGCAACTCCACCCACCAGGATTTCAGGCGAGGATCGGATCCGTCCAACCAGCGATACCGCAAGCCTTGGGGTGATCCTTCTGTCGGGTGGGGCGGCGATCATGGCGGCCCTATCTGACCCGCAATTGCTCGTCCAAGAAATTGAAAACCTCTCCATTTCCCAGGTGCCAAACGAATAGGGGCCGGCGGAGCCGGCCCCTATCTCGCCCGGTTACCGCCGGTAGCGGAGACGTTCCTGCTCGATTTCCGCCGAGCTGTAAGGGTCGAGCCTTTCATCGAACCGCGACCATCCCTCCTTTTCGTAGGACGCGCGGCGGGCCGCCGGATCGACCAAGTGAGATGCCCGCAAGACCTCCTGTGCTTCCATATAGCGGCTTTCGTCGACCCGTGCGGTAACAAGCGTCCCGCCCCGACGAACGCCTTCCGCATAGACATGTGCATGTTCCTCCGAGATCCCAGCGTCGGTCAATGCCCCAATCAGTCCCCCCGCTGCTCCACCTGCCACGGCACCTGCGGCGACACCAGTCGCCGTCGCGGCAAGCCAACCCGCTGCAACCACGGGTCCCACACCCGGAATCGCCATCAGCCCGAGACCTGCCAGCAACCCTCCAACTCCACCGATTGCCGCACCAATGCCGGCTCCCGTGCCGGCACCTTGCGCTGCATTCGATTCATTTTGCGAACGATCGGTATAATTGGAAATGATGCTGATATCTTCGGACGGAAAACCTCGTGCCTCTAGTGCGTTTACGGCGACGCTGGCATCAGAGTAGTCATCGAACAGTGCGGTAACGGTCTTCATAGCTCTCTCCTTGATTAGTTGGTCACGATATTGCCCTGATAGTCGAGCGCGACCATGAAGGCTTTGCCGCCCTTGCTTGCACTTGCCCTCCAGACACCCTTGTCATCCAGCTTGAGACCGGTGATGTCGACGAAGCCGGCATCGGTCAGGCGCTGCTTTACCTGCTCCTCGGTAAAGCTGTTGGCACCCTCCACGGGGGCGGTGGGATTATTACCGTCAGGCGTGGCAACCGCGGGGGTTTCGCCATCGTTCGCCGGTGGTGTGGTCGTGGTCTGGGCAAATGCGGCAATGCTGCAGGCACCCGCAAAGGTTAATGCTAACAAAAGTCTATTCATGGATGTTCCTCTCTTTGAGTTGAAGGCATACACTGACCGAACCGCAGCCATGACGAATTGTTCCGCAAATATTTTCAAAAGGATAGCGGGAGACAGGGGGCCATAGTTAAACCCTGGCCACGCTTTGTCAGCGACGCCAACTCGCCTTTGGAGAGAGCTTAATTCGATACGGCCGTTACTGGTCTTCAGCCTGAGATCACATCGCCGCGCCGACGCCGCCATCGCCAGTATCTCAATCGCAGCCGTGGCGCGATTACCAAGCTCAACAGGACCATCAGAGGAATCCAAATTTTCGCATTGCCTGCAGTGGCAGGGTTGACCAGGACAATGACAGCTCCCAGACTGAACAGCACTGCGTTGATCTGCATGCCGCAAATAATGCGAAGCCAGCGCTGGACGACATGGTCATTCCTCTCATCGTTGATATGACCAAACGAGGAGGCGACGAAATCGTTCCTTAAACCTGCATCGCAGCGGGCTAATGCCCAACGGCAGGGGCCTGCGCATCCGCGGCAGCGGAACAAAGCGGGTCCTCTCTGCGGTCGACATACCGACCGCACATGTAACCGAGGAAAGGTGCGGAGCCATTTTATTGCCTTTTCCTGCCGGAGACGGACGTGTCCGCACGCCTTTCGGAAAAGGCGAGATCAGCCGTTGTCACGACGGGAACGGGATCGGACAGCATTGCGAGAAGAACTTCGCGCGTGATGGAGCCATCTTCCAGGGCTTCGATAACCAGGCTGCGGGTTTCACGCTCCGCCTTGAGGAGACTCGCGAGCGCAAGGATCAATCGATCTCTGGTATCCATGATCAGTTTCCTTCCTTGCGGTGGAACGCAGGTGCTGCCCCTCGAGTTCCCGGTCTGGCTACATCCCGGGTGATACACTGCATGAAACGCGGCCAGGCCGCCGCATTCATCCCGGCGGCGTCGAAAGCCACGTCAGCACAGAGATTTCGTCGCCATCCATCCAGTCCAGCAAGCGGATACTGCGGGCCCTACCCATATTGTGCATTCGAGAAAGCGTTCCTGCTTCGAACTCCTCGAACACGCGTGGATGGATGTAGGAATTTCTGCAAACAGAACGCGTGTTCACCAGCCTTGAGGCGACCCCATCGATAACCGAGTTAATCTGGTGAGCTCTTTCGCGTCGGCCAGGTGCAGCCTCCAGGGCAGCAAGCGCGAAAGCGGCCATACATGTGGCGGCCCATGTGCGAAACTGTCGTGAGGTGAAGTCCTTGCCGGATGCCGCACGGATATAATCATTGACATCCTGAGAGGTCAGTTGCCGGGGGGAACCGTCATCGTCGAGGTATTGGAAGAGGTTCTGCCCCGGCAACTCCTGCAGTCTTTTGAGGACGGCGGCGAGGCGTCTGTCGGTGTGCGAGATATTCCACTCCTTGCCGGACTTGCCGCGAAAGCGGAACTTCACGAGGGAACCTTCGATCTTCACGTGTCTATTTCGTAAGGTGGTAAGGCCGAAGGAACCATTTAGGCTCGCGTATCGCTCATTTCCAACGCGGATATAGAGATTGTCCAGGACGTGCACCACGGTCGCTAGAACCTTTTCGAGCGAAATCTTGCGCGCGCGCAGGTCCCGGTCAACCTGCTGCCTGATGTCGGGCAGGCTTTGGGCAAAGCGTGCGAGGTTGTCGAACTTGGCCTTGTCGCGCTCTGCCGCCCAATCGGGATGATATATGTATTGCCGCCTGCCCCTTGCATCCGTCCCCATTGCTTGCAGGCGGGAATTCGGATCGGCCGAAATCACCACATCCCCGTAGGCGGGCGGTATGGCGAGGGCCGCAAAACGAGCCAGTTCACTCCGCTCGCGTACGCGATGGCCGTCTGCGGTAAAATATAAAAAACCGTTCTTTCCCGGCTTTCGTGAAATGCCACCATCCATGGATGTAATCCAGAGGAGCAGGACAGAACCGGGAGACCGACAATCGACGACTGCGGTTGTTTGCATCGCGCCCGGAACACCCTGTTTCCTCTTGTTCTCTCCTTGTTATGACTTTTCCGACAGCAGGCGGAAAGGCAACCTTTCCCCCCTGATCATGTCGCCCTCCTTGCCTTTGCAAGGCTCCTGATCGCCGGCTCCAGACGACACGCACCGGCGTTATAGTCGCACCACGCAGCCATCTTACGAAGGAGTGCGGGGACAGTTCGAATTGTGAAGCGTTTGGGATCGAGATCGACCCTGACCTGGCTCCAGGTAAGCGGCATCGAGACTGTAGCACCTGGCCGGGCACGCGGAGACAGCGGCGCCACGGCTGTCGCCATGCGGAACCCTCTCCCTCTGGCTCCCAGTAACCCCGGTCCCACAGCATGACAGTACCGCCGCCATACTGGCCCTTCGGGATGGTTCCCTCAAAATCACCTTAGTCCAGCGGATGATCCTCCACCTCGATGGCGAGACGTTTGTCGCGAGGGTCAAGCGACGGACCTCTTGTGACAGCCCAGGACTTGAATACTCCGTCCAACTCCAGTCGAAGATCATAATGCAAGCGTGTGGCGTCATGTTTCTGAATAGCGAAACGTGGACGCTTTGACGGCATCACGTGCGTCTTGCCTCTCGGCTCCCGGGTGCTGCGGAAGTCCCGCTTGTTCTTGTAGGCGCTCAGGATGTCGCCTGCGATGGGAGGCTCCCTCATCGGCCTTGCCGCTCGGATATGAGGACAACAGGAAATTGGGCCCCGCGTCCGGGCCGAACGACGATCCTGCACGCGCTGGAGACGTCCGTGTTGTCGCAAGAAGTCATCACCCTGCGGGTGTGTTCGTTTTCTTCGATCATGATCATTCTCCTCATCGAACCAGGTCCGGAAAAGTAAATGGCCAGACCTTCCTTGTTACCCGGCGCGCTACCGGCGTTCGACCGGTTCTGCGAAGCCCGGCGAGAAGGGCAAGGCCTGCTCCGAGCTGGACGACTATCGCAGGAGCCCCTGTCCGCCATCGACCCAGATCGGAGTTCCCGTCACATGGCGGGCCCTGTCGCTTGCGAGGAAGGCAATAACTTCGGCAACATCGCCCGCCCGCCCCGGCCTGCCATCGGTGATCGGGACCTGGCCCTGCGGCCAGATCACGGGTATCGCGGTCCTGTCCTCGCCGCGAAGATTCGTATTGTCATTGACGGTGCTGGTTTCGGGCGTCGGGTCCCGGTCCGTGGCGGTGGGACTGCCGGCGCCGGCCGGAGGATTATTGTCAAAGGTGCCGACCTGACCGCCGCCTATCGGGGACGTTACGGAGGCGTTGGGTGATGACCTGCCCAAGATCCAAAGAACGAGTACGGCGACACACGCTGCGATAAGGACGAGGCCCACTCGCCACCGTCGTCTGGCGCTCTTCACTTCAGGTTGCTGTTCAGGTGTCTGCGGCATGATCGGTCTCCTGAATCGTCAGGCTGCGCGTGCCCTGGTTCTTCGAGATAGAACTTGTGGGAAGCGCGTTTGTTTCCCGTTCAGCAGGATTTGTTCCGCCGCTCACCCGTTGCGGCGATCAAACCCAGACTGTTTCGCCGATATCGGAGAGCGTGGAGCGACAGGTCGGTCCCCGCCATTTCACTGTTCGGACACGGCGCCCTCGAAACACCTGATCTCCGCAGAAGCGCGAGGCCTTGGCAATTCATCGTTCGACAATCCCGTCACTGGCGCGCCTGCATATGAACATCACCTTCCAAAACGGCCTTCGCGGGAACCAGCGCGGTCGGTCATTCAGCTGCAACCAAGGCCCTGAATTCGGGCCATTGCGAGAAAAAGGAAGGGACCGATAAAAGAACGTTCAACGTCGGGAAGTCTATTGTCGCTGGAATCTGGCCACGGCTGGTGTTGAGGTTGGTCCGTTCTGGCGAGGCCAGATAGTCGTTTGGGGTGCCGGTGGCTTGGGGCACAGCGATGAGCGCGGCCGCACGGTATTGTAGTGACGTCGCCAGTTTTCGATGAGCATCTTTGCCTCCTTGATCGTGTGGAAGATTTCTCCATTGAGTGAGTAGTTCATCGCGGAGTTTCGAATTGAAAGCTCTCGCAATAGCCGTTTTCCCACGGGCTACCGGCATGATGTCGGCGGTCTTGGCACCACGGTAGCGATTCATTTCCGCAAGGCCTTGGCTACGAGCACGCCGGAGCCGGGCATTCTCGGCCTCCAGCTCTTTCAGCTGCTTCACCTGATCGCCCTTCAAGCCGCCGCTTCAGACCGCCACCGGTAGTATGTAGCTTCCGTCACGCCTATCGAACCAATCGCTTCAGCCATCGATTGCCCCTCCCATTTCAGTGTCCTTTCCCGGCTCGATAGCCATACTTCAAGAAGGACTACTTTTCAGGGGGCTGACCACGTTCGACCCCGTTAAAAAAGCGGCGCACGGGCCATTGCGAAGTGGAGAGTCGCGCCGCGGCTTTCGCGGCGCGACAGGTTAGAAAAATGACGAACTTTGCGCAGCGCAGCCCCTCAAGAACCGGAGAAGGGAAAGCCATGCCCAAGACAAGATCACCTGCTCCGCAGAACCTCGCCGGCATGAACCCGGGCGCAGCCGCCATCGACATCGGGTCCCGATGCCTATGGCGGCGACCAATCCGGACAGTGACGACATGCCAATCCGCGCCTTTGGCATCTTCACCCATGACCCGCATGGCTCCGATTTTGCGGTGCCACGAGCGGGGCTTTGAGGTAATCCTGGTCAATGCGCGTTCCGTTAAGAATGCCCGACGTCGTAAGACCGACATCAACGATGCGGCATGACTTCGCCAGTTGCATTCTTATGGTCTGCTACATTGCCCTCAGGATCGAAGACGTGAATGTCTTGCAGGCGTGCTGTGACACGGATATTCTCCTTGCACGCGTAGGAAAGCTCCCCGTCCACCTTGATAAGGAATTTTTCCCTGGCGCCGGGCAGATCCAGATATAGAATCTGCACCTCGCCGAGATGCTCGACAAGATCTACTGTTCCGGCAAACGTCGGGCCGGATCCATCGCCATCGGCGATCCGCGTGTTTTCCGGTCGAATGCCGATGCTGACCGCTTCACCCCTCGAGAGCCTGCCGGGTTCCATCGCCAGCTCAAGTTCGACGCCGCAATCGAGCTGGCAGCGCGCCGATGTCTCGGTGCGCTCGATGACCTCACCTTTCAGAATATTCATCGCCGGCGAGCCGATAAACTGCGCGACGAAAAGGTTAGCCGGTTTGCGGTAGAGATCCGTTGGCGTACCAACTTGCTCGATGTAGCCGTCCTTGAAGACGACTATGCGGTCCGCCAGCGTCATTGCCTCGATCTGGTCGTGCGTGACGTAGATCATTGTCACATCGGGCATGCTCTGCTTCAGCTTGGCGATCTCAATGCGGGTCGCGACGCGTAGCGCGGCATCGAGGTTTGACAGCGGCTCGTCGAACAGGAAGACCCGCGGATTGCGCACGATGGCCCGGCCGATCGCCACCCGCTGCCGCTGTCCGCCGGAAAGCGCCTTCGGCAGACGCTGCAGGTATTTGTCGAGCTGTAGGATTTCCGCGGCCCTGCGCACCCGTGCATCGATCTCGGCTTTCGGCGTTCCCGCGATGCGCAGCCCGAAGGCCATGTTCTCGTAAACAGTCATATGCGGATAGAGCGCATAGGACTGGAACACCATTGAAATGCCACGTTTGGAGGGGGCAACGGCATTCATCCGCGCGCCATCGATGACGAGGTCGCCGGAGGTTATCGTCTCCAGGCCGGCGATCGAGCGCAGCAGGGTCGATTTCCCGCAGCCCGACGGACCGACGAAGACGATGAACTCTCCCGACTTTATATCGAGATCGATCCCGTGCAGGACCTCCATGTCACCATAGGCCTTGCGGATGTTTCTCAGCGACAGATCGACCATCGTTCCATTCCGTTGTTTGATTTCGAAGCGCGCGCCGTCACGGTGCGAGCCCTGCCAGGAACCGCGTGACCGGGCCCGGCTTTCTGTTGAGGATCTCCAGATCGTTCTTGCGCCGGATGGCGTGCCGCACGACCCGCGCGCCGAGGTAACGCAACGGTTCGGGCGGAAGTCGCGTGCGCCTGTCGAGCCCGACCAGCCCACAGCGGCTCCAGGCATCGTCGCGACCAAGAACGAGGCTCGCCATGATGCGACCGGCCACCGGCGTCTGCGCGATGCCCGTGCCGTTGAAGCCCATCGCGTAGAAAATGTTCGCGTGATCCTTCAGATGCCCGAAGACCGGCAGGTGTTGCGCCGTGCAGTCGATCGGGCCGCTCCAGTCGTGGAGCACCGGCACGTCCTTCAGCTCGGGATAGACCCGGCGCATTTCACGGATATTGTCGGCGCCGCCATCGCCGCCGCGGTTGAAGCGCGCATCGATCCGATCGCCATAGGCGATGCCGCCCGTGCCCCGACCAAAGATGACCGTGCCGTCCGGCGTGCGCTGATAATAGAGGACATGATGCTGTGCATCGCAGATCGAGGCGCCGTCCGTCCAGCCAATGCGCTCAAGGATGTCACACGCGGGCGCCGTCGCGACGACCTGGCTGCTGACCACATAGAGATAGGGGTGCAGTTCCGGAATGGCGGAAAGCCAGGCATTTGCGGCAAGCACCACCTTGCTCGCCAACAGCGTGCCGCCGGCGGTGCGCAGCTGCGGCCTCGAGCCGGGCACGATGTCGAGAACCGGGCTGCGCTCATGAACGACGATACCCTTTGAAAGCGCTAGATCGCGCAGTCCAATGGCGAGCTTCGCGGGCTGCACCGTTCCCGCCCGTTCCTCGACAATGCCGGCATAGGAGACGGCTGAGCCGCTGCGGCGCAGGATGTCGTCACGCCGCAGCGGACGGAAGCGCTCCTCGCCGAGCGCGCGGCAGAGCTCGGCGGCCGAAGTCCAGGCCCCTTCCTGCGCGGTCGAACTGGCCGTCCAGAGCCAGCCGTCGAGCCTCAGGTCCATGTCGATGGCGCCGGAGGCTTGCAGACCGTTCAGTTCCTCGATCGCGTTGGCGGTCGCGCGGCACAGCATCAGCGCATCGTCTTCCCCGACAAGCGCGCGCAGCATGTCGATTTCGGCGAACCAGCTATGGACCTGGCCGCCGTTGCGGCCCGAGGCGCCGGAGCCGCAGAAATCGGCTTCGAGCACGGTGACGCGTGTTTCCGGCGACTGTTCCTTGATCCGCAACGCTGTCCAGAGGCCGGCATATCCCCCGCCGACGATGGCCACGTCGCAGTCCGCGCCGCCCTGCAGGGGTCGCGTCACGGCATCCGCCGCGATGCTCTGGAGCCAGAAGGAACGGTCGCCCTTCGCCGCGGCGACGGGCGGCCTCATCGTGATGGTATTCATGTTCCGGACCTCTGCGTGCTGCGAATGACATCGTCATATTTGGCGAGCAGCCATTCGGGAATCGCCCGAATGGGCTGCGGGAACCCACCGAGATGGGTGCAGGTCTCCGACGCGCGTTCGGCGGCATGGTCGAGCGCGGCCTTTCCCGGAAGGTCCGCGAAGAAACGCGACGTGATGAAGCTCGCGATGAAACTGTCTCCCGCGCCGCACGTATCGACGACCGTGACCGGCACCGAGCCCGCCGCCGTTACCCCGGCGCCATCGTCGTAGAAGGAGCCCCGCTTGCCGCAGGTGACGACGACTTGGGACGCGCCCGCCGCCCTGAACCGCGCGATCAGCGGCTCGACGGGCTCGGCCGGATCGTCCGGGCCCGAAGCGAAGACCAGCGGCACCCTATCCAGCGGAAGGTCGAAATGCCGCGTGGAGACATCGATGCTGAAGGGCAGGCCATCCTCGACCAGCCGACGAACGAGCTTTACGCTCGAATTGGTGCCGAGATGCACCCAATCGGCCTGCCTCAGCGCCTCGTAGCGGTCGGCGCTCGGGAAGTAGTCCTCTCCCACGCCGAGGGATTCGAGAAGGAAGCGCCGCTCGCCGGCGTCGTCCGTGAGCAGCGTCACGGCGGACGCGCCGGGACGGATTTCGACGTCGGTGCGATCGAGCCCCACCTCCTCGATGGCGCCAAGCATGATATCGGCCTCCGCGTCCGGCCCCAGCGCGCCGAAATAGCGGGCGTCCAGCCCGCGCCGGCGCCATTGCGCCGCGACATTGAGGGCATTGCCGCCCACGGTGACGAAACCCCTGGTGAGGTAGGCATCGAGGCAGTTGTCGCCGACGGCGATGAGTTTGGGATTGGCCTTCGTCATTCCTGGTCCGCTTGATCGAGATGAGGTCCAATGGCGTCGAGGCATCGCCGCCAGGCGGAAACGGGATCGAGCGCATAGGAGCCGTTGCCGAAGGGCTCGAAGGTCAGCGTGCCGTCGAAGCCGTGAGCCTGGAGATCGGCAAGATAGGTGTCGAGCGGCAGGTTGCCGTCGCCCCAGACCAGATGCCCGCTCGGCGTGCCATCGACGACGTGGACATGCGCGATGCGCTTTCCGAACCGCTCGAAATAGCCGCCGACGCTGTCGCCCGCCGTCGCCATGGCGACGAGATCGAGAACGATGTCGATATCGTCGCCGTCGAGCGCGCGCCAAAAGGCCTGCAGTTCTTCGGCATTGGTGACGATGTTGCTTTCAAGGCGCTGAAGCGGCTCCAGCAGGCAGGAGACGCCAAGCGATCGCGCATGGGCGGCGATGCGATTGATCGACTGGACCGAATGCGCCCAGGCTATGTCCCGGGTTTCGCATTCGAAACCTCGGCCCGGCGTCAGGAAGAGGTATTTTGCCCCGAGTTCCGCACTAAGGTCGGCGGCCCGCATGAAACGCTCGACGCTCGCCGCGCGAAAAGCGCTGTCGCCGGAAGCGATGTTGATCGGATAGATCACCTGCTCCGGCGTGAAGCAACGGACCGTGAAGCCGTTGTCGCCGAGGATCGCCTTTACCTCCGCAAGCCGGGCGCCGGTGTCATAGAAGAGATCAAGATGCGGGGCGATGCCCCAGAACTCCATCCGGCGGAAGCCCAGATCGCCGAGCTTTTCAGCGGTCCAGCGGAAGGGGTGGTGCTGGAAGGAATAATTCGCGCCTATGAGCTGGTTTCTTTTCAACATGGCCGCCGTCCTACTTTCCGATGCCTTCGGCAAGCCCGCGAATGAAGAAGCGCTGGGCCGCGAAAAAGGTGATGACGATGGGAAGCGCCGACAGCGTCATGGCGGCGAAGACGACGGCATAATTGGTGCCATGCTTAGCCATGATGGAGGTGAGCCCGACCGGCAGCGTCTGCAGATCCGCGCCGCTGGTGAAGATCATCGCGAAGAGATATTCGTTCCAGCCGAAGAGCACATGCAGGATGACGCACGACACCAGGATCGGCTTGCACAGCGGCAGCGTCACCTTCCAGAAGATCTGCCCTTCGCTGGCGCCGTCCATGATGGCGGCCTCGTCGAGATCGCGCGGCAGGCCCAGCATGTAGGCGCGGATGAGGAAGGTCGTGAAGGGAATGCGGAAGGCGGTGTAGAGGATGATCAGCGCCCAGTAGGTATTGTAGAGGCCGAGATCCTGCATCATGCGCACCAGCGGGATGACGGCGACCGTCGGGCTGAGCATCAGGCCGCCGAGAACGATGCCGACGAAGAACGACTTGCCCGGCAGTTTCGAGCGGGTGAGGCCATAGGCTGTCCAGGCGCTGATGAGCACCGTGCAAAAGGCCGATCCGAGCGTGACGATGATGCTCGTCGCGATATAGTTGCGGATGCCCTGGTTCCAGGCCGAGATGTAGTTGGCGATGCCGAAGCCGCCCGGCAACGCGAACGGATTGCCGAAGATTTCGGCATTGGTCTTGAAGCCGTTCAGCGCCATCCAGAACAGCGGATAGAGCACGACGATACCGAGGCTGATGAGGAATACGACGAGGCAGACCTTCGCCAGCACCGCGACGAAGTCGGTGCGCTCGCTCTCCCGCGTGTCATGGGTGAGGTTCACAGCTCGACCCTCCGTCTTTTCGTGTACCAGAGCTGCGCGAAGCCGGTGACCAGCGTGATGATGAAGATGACCGACGCGATGGCGGCGCCGTAGCCGAAGTCGTTTTCGATGAAACCCTGCTGGTAGAGCCATGTGCCGAGCACCTGGCTGCTGTTGTTCGGCCCGCCGCCGGTCATCACCATGACTTCGTTGAACACCTGGAAGGCACCGGTAATGGTGACGATCACCATGAGGCCGGTCATTTCACGGGTCAGCGGGAAGGTGATGTTCCACAGCCGCCGCCACGTCCCCGCCCCGTCCATGATCGCCGCGTCATAAAGTTCGCGCGGGATCTTCTGGATCGCGATGGCGAAGAGCAGAGTGGAATAGCCGAAACCCTGCCACTGGCTCATGGCGATAATGGCATAGATCGCGGTCCCCTCCTCGCCGAGCCAGGCCCGGGACCAGTCCGCGAGGCCGATCAGCTTCAGTGCGGAATCCAGAAGGCCGATACGGGGCTGGTAGATGAAATAGAAGAGCAGGCCCGACACGGTGATGGAGATGGCCGAGGGTATGAAATAGACGGCCCGCCAGAAGCGACGCCATTTTTCCTGAGCAAGACCCTCGATCAGCGCCGCCAGCACGAAGGCGCCGAAGACCTGAAAGATGATGGAGATGACGGCATAGAGCGTGTTGTTGATGAGCGAGGTCCGCACGACCGGATCGCCTTGCAGACGGCGGTAGTTCTCCAGTCCGACAAAGGCGGTCTCGCCGGTGAAGATATCCTGGTTCTTCGTGCTGACGACGAAGTTGTCGATGATGGGGTAATAGACGAACCAGAGGATCAGGACGAAGGCGACCAGGACCCAGCGAAACGACAGGATCCCGGCCAGCGGGCCGAACCGGTCGCTTTCAGCCCGGTCCGGCCCGGTGAAGCCGATTTTAACGGCCTCACCCTTTTGCTCATGCTTGATGACAGTCATCTCGGGCCGATCCTACTTGGACGAATCCGCCGCTTCCTTGACCCGCTCCATGACCTCTTCCGGTGTCATCGAGCCGCCGATCAGCGCCTGGAGTCCGGAGAGCCAGGCCGAAGCCACGCGCGGCGGGTTGGCGGTATCGAGCCAGGGCATCAGATAGGATGCGTCGGCGATCACCTTGAGGCCATCGACCACGGCCGGGTTCATGGCATCTGCGGAATAGCCGCCGACCGTCGCGCTCGGCTGGCCGTAGGGCGGTGCGGAGAGATCCCTGCCGTTTTCCGCCGAGGTGACGAAGCGCATGAAGTCGATTGCGAGCGGGATATTCTTGGAGGCCGAACTGATCATGTAGCCTTCCGGCGCGCCTTCCACGGCCTTGGGGTCGCCCTTGGCGTCCTTCGGCACTGGCAGCTGGAAGAAGCCGAAATCCTCGCGCTTCAGCGCACCTTCGGCGGTCGCCTGATCGAACTCGATGATCTCCTGATAGTACATGGCGGACTTGCCGTTGCTGAACTGTTGCAAGGCCGAGGCATAGGAGGAGCCATTGGTGCCCGAACCATCGGAGCATTCGTCGATGAGCTGCTTGAACTGGGTCAGGCTGACCACATAGCCGGGGTCGGCGAATTCGGCGGTGGCCGGGACGAAATCCTTTTCGAGCGTCGCGTGCGGCACGTTATAGGCCAGCAGCTGCCCGGCGTAATGCACGCCCGGCCAGCCTTCCTTGTTGCCGAAGGAGATCGGCGTCACGCCTGATTTCTTCAGCGCAGCGCAGGCGCCCAGCAAGTCTTCGAAGGTCTCGGGTACGGCAACGCCGGCCTTTTCGAACAGGCTCTTGTTGTAGCCCATGAACTTGGCGTCGAGATAAAGGGGAATGCCGTAGAGCTTGCCGTTGTACTGGAAGGCGGAGACGGCGGCGGTGGCTAGCGTCTTGCCCCATTCGGTATCGGGGCCGATGACCTGGGTCAGATCGACCGCGCGGTTGCCGCGCACGAAGTTCTCGCCCCAGCTGCCCGTCCAGGTGAAGTAGACGTCCGGCAGCGAATTGGAGGCGACGAGTGCCTTGGTCTTGCCCTTCACGCTGTCGTCGCTCTCCTGGATGAGCTCGACCTTCACGCCGGGATGAAGCTTTTCATACTCCTTGGCCACATCGACGAAGAAGGGAGAAAGCTGTTGCAGGCCGAATTTGGTCAGCACGCTGACCGTGCCGGAATAGTCGACCAGCGCATCGGGATCCGCAACGACCGGATCGGCGGCGGACGCGGCGCTGACGCTGCCGATGACGAAGGCAGCGGCGGCGATCGCAGCGAGGCTGGTCGTGCTAAAGAACGTATTGGCTTTCATTTCGCAGTTCCTCTCTTTGTTTTCGTTCGTCAGGCATGCACGGCGGGGGAGTCGGTCCGAGGTTGCCGCCGGACCGGAAACCTCAGTATTCAACGCGCTTGTAGTAACGGCGCGTGGTCAGCGGATGGTCGCGCAGCACCTCCAGATGCGCGCTCAGGCGCTCCAGCATGGTGGCCAGGATGACCGGCGAGATGATCCCGCGCGTCTTGGCCGACACGCCCGGAAGGCTGGCGGAGGCCGCGTCGAGAATGCGTACCTTGTCGGTGTAGCGCTTGGCGAAGTTCTCCACCCGGTCCGTCAGCGGACGGAAGGCATCCTCGCCCTTGAAGATGAACAGGCTGACGCCCGGCTCCACCAGTTCCAGCGTGCCATGGAAGAAGTCGGAGGCCTGCACCGGGCGGGTGCGGATCCACTGCATTTCCTCCAGAATGCACATGCCATAGTAATGCGCTTCCGGCCAGGAGGAGCCGGCGCCGGTGAAGATGTGATAGGTCTCGTCCTTGATTTCCTTGGCAAGGGCGGCGGCGTCGGCCTCGTAGCCTTCCTTGACCGAAACCAGCAATTCCGGCAGCAGCTTCAGCTCGGCCACGGTGGCGTCGAAATCGGCATACTCGCCGCGCTCCGCCAGAAGGGCGAGCACGATAAGCAAGGTCTGGAGGTAGAAGGATTCCGAGGAGGTGTCGTCCTCGGCGAAGTTGGTGAAATTGTAGTCGGCGTCGCGTCCGAGCGGCGTGTCCTTGTGGCCGGTAAGCGACAGCGTCTTCACGCCGCGTTCCTTGAGGAAAGCGAGAAGCTGCACGCTCTCCTTGGTGGTGCCCGAAAGCGAGGGCAGAACCACCAACGCCTTCTCGTCGAGGCCCGCCGGCGGCTCGATAACGGCCTGCGCCGAGTAGGCCGCCGAAACCGGGAAAAGCGTCGACTGGCGCGCAAGCTCGATGGCGGGCTGGGTGAGAAACTGCACGCCGCCGGTTCCCATGAAGAAGATGCGTTCCAGACCGCCATTCAGCAGATCGCGCATCAGCACACGCACGTCATCGGCGATTGCAACCGCGCCGCTTTGGATCTTTACAAAGCGATCCTTATCGAAGTTGAGCATTAGAACCTTCCCGTTTCGCGTTTCCGATCGCTTCGCTGTTCGCCAGCGACGTCACGCAAATGATCGTTGAAACAATGTGAGATCGATCTCACACATATTTAGCGCACAAGATTTCCGTGCTGGCAAGTGGGGAAAAATAAAAATATGGGGGACTGTTCTTGCCGTTTAGCCGGCCACGCTCCGGCTGACGGAACCGCGCACTATCAGCTTGGTTTCAAAGCGAATTTTTTCCGGAGGATGGTCTTTTCCGGAGAGCCGGTCGAACAAAAGCCGCGCCGCCGCCCGCCCGATTTCCGAGACCGGCTGCGAGACGACGGTGATCTGCGGATCGGTGAATGTCGCCAGATTGAAGTCATCGAAACCGATCAGCGAGACATCGTGAGGAATGGAAATTCCCATCGAACGGAAGGCAAGAAGAGCGCCCTGCGTCATCAGGCTGTCAACCGTGAAGAGCGCCGTCGGCGGTGTCTTCTGGCTGAAAAGCCGTATCGTCGCATCGACCGCGTGTTCTACCGTGGATTGCGAAACCGCGATCATCCGGTCGTCGGACGCAATCCCGGCGCCGGCAAGCGCCGTCCGGTAACCGGTCATGCGCTCGCGCGAGGTGAAGATGCGCGTGTCGTCCTGCAGCAGGCCGATACGGCGGTGGCCCATCGCGATGAGATATTCCACCGCCTTGCGCGCGCCACCCTCGTTGTCGACCACGACGCTGTCGCAATCGACATTCTCGGCGACACGGTCGATCAGGACCAGCGGCACGTTCTCCGAAATCAGGCTTTGAAGATGGGCATTGCTGGTGGCGGAGGTCGGCGCGACGATGAAGCCTCGTATGGAGAGCGAGCGCAGGCTCGACAGCAGCGAAATCTCCTGGTCGAGTTCCTCCTCGCTGCTGCCGATGACAAGATTGTGCCCGCACTCGCGGGCAAGGACTTCGATATCGTGCGCGATGCGCGCGAAGAACGGGTTCTGGATATCGCCGAGAATACAGCCGACAATCGGCAACTGGCCATTGCGAAGGGCCTGCGCCAGGCGATTGCCGCGATAGCCAAGCTTTTCAGCCGCCGCCTGAACCTTCTGCGCTGTTTCATCGCCGACATAGCCGTAACTGTTCAGGGCACGGGCAGCCGTCGCTCGCGATACGTTCGCAAGCGCCGCCACATCCTTCAAAGTTGCCGGTTTGCGAACCATGTCACCCTTCGATCATGTAAAGCAGCCCCTCCTGCTGCTTCTTTTAGCTTCGGGTTGTCGGTTCGCATAGGCCCTTGCAGCAGCGGAAACGACCGGGCCGGTTGCCACGGCGGGTCGCCCGGCGGAGCGACGAGGCATTCGCCGCCATGGCCGGCGTTGCTGCGGACGCGGCGGACGATGTCCGCTCCCGGTGTCGACCTCGATGTTTATGCCGGGCCCAGGGCCTTGCGCATGGCCGTCACGCACTGCGTCAGCGGCGGTGTTGGATCGACATTGTACTTCCAGTTGGTCAGCTCGACCGTCAGCGAGCCCTCGTAATTTTGACCGCGCAGATAGGCGACCAGCTGGTCGAGGTCGACGATACCCTCGCCCCAAGCCAGATGGCTGCCGCCCGCATCGGAATCGGTGAAATGCACATGCGCGACTCGACCGGCCAGATGGATGAAATAATCCTGCGGCGTCTCATGGGTCATGACCGCGCCGGCGACGTCGTAGACGGCATGCAATGCCGGGCTGCTCAGCTTGTCCATCAACTCACGCATTTCCTTGGCCGAGCGGATAATGTTGGCGAAGGAGTCCGGTAGCGATTCCATCCACAGATCGACGCCGAGCTTCTGCGCGCGATCACAAAGAACGCCCATGGAATCGACGCAACGCTCCAGCGCCTCTTCCGTCGGCTCGTCGCGGTAGCCGCCGCCGGCGGTCACAAGAAGCGCGGGGGCGCCGCATTCGACCGCAAATTCCATCGATTCCAGGAAGTAACGCAACGACCGGTCACGCAGCTCCGGCTCTTTGGCCGATATATTGATAGGATAGATGCATTGTTCCGGGGTGAAGGCGACGATCTCAAGCCCCATTCCGCGGACCTTGCGCCCCAGCGCCTGCGCGTCGGCCAGCGTCTTGTCGCCGATATAGAAATGCGGCGCGGCGGCCCACAATTCGATACGTGTAACGCCGGCATCGCGCACATCGCCCAGAAACCGGTCCAGCGTATGCCGCACATAGTGGAAATTCATCACGCTGATATTTCGTTCGTCAAGTGCCATGACCCTGCGCTCCTTCCAGGCTGTCGATGCAGCAATTTCCCGCTTTTTATGAGAGCGTTCTCTCATAAACTTGCAGGGGGTGTAGCCCATTGTTGCGGACTAATTCCCCTGAAAACTGAATTCCGTGGAGGTCTCATCGAGGAAAGCGGTGACCTGCGCCGCCATGTCCTCCTGCGTCCAGCCGAGATGCGAGGCGGCCAGCCTCGCGGTCGTCTCCGCATGGCACCGGCCGAGATCCGGCCCCCAGCCAACCGAAAGACGGCGGCGCAGGATGTCGGACAGGGTGTGGGCCTGCTCGTTGACGATGGCGTGGGCGACAGAGGCTTCCGTGACCTCGTCCATGTTCGGCAGCGGCGGCAATGGCACATCGAGCGGTCCAGGCGGATCGGAAGGCTTCAGCCGGCGGGCGACGGCGCGCGTCAACCGCCTTCCGGCGTCGCGGTGGGTCATCAGCAGCCCGCCGGTGAAGGTAAAGACATTCGGCAAACCTTCATCTGTCAGATCATGCTCGCGGACGGCGGGCGCGGAACTCTCGCCGTCTTGGCCGAGGCTTCGCGGACGCACGCCCGCCCAGGCGTAAAGAACGTCCTCGCGCTTCAGGCCGAAGCCCGGAAACAGGCGGCCAAGCTGATCAAGAATGGCCAATATTTCCGTCTCCGTCGGGCGGAACCCTTCCGGTCGGCCGTCCGACGCGGAGTCCCACGGCCCGACATAATGAAGCTCGCCCCAGGGGATCAGGTAGAACGGCGCACCGGCTGCGGTTACGGTTTCGAAACCGATGCCGCGCAGGGTTTCCGGTAAGCGCACGACAATATTCGTACCCTTTTCGCCGATGTTCTTGCGAATATGTGGAGCTCCGGCCATGGCGGTGATCTCATCCACCCAGACCCCCGCGCAGTTGACGACCGCACGGGCGAGAACCTCCCTCGAGCCCTGAGCCTCCGTGAGCGTGACCCGCCAGACATCGTCCTCTCGCTTCAGGCCCGACACAGCCGTATGGTTCAGCGCCTCCATGCCGATAGCCCGCGCCTTCATCACCGTATCGACGACGATGCGCTCGGGCCAGTGATACTGGTATTCGGTAAAGCTCATCGCTCCGCGAATGTCCCGCAGTCCCGCCATGCCCTGCAGCGCCGGGTGCGCCCGCGCTTCTTCGGATGACAGCATGCGCAGATCGAGCGGCACCTGGCCGCCGTCGCTCGCCGCCATGAGGCCAAAGGCCAACCGTGCCTTCCAGCGGGGAATGGCATTTTCCGGCGTCAGCGGAATGATGAAGGTGACCGGCTTTACCCGCTCGGGCGCCAGGCGCACGAACTCCGCCCGCCCCTGCATCGAGCGCCGCATGAGGCTGAAACACTCGATCGCAACGCGCGGATGGGCGAGAAAAGCCGAAAGCGATCCGCTGGCGGCGGAAAGATAGCCGAGCCCGCAATGCTGCAGGCGCGAGGTCTTGCTGGACGTGCCCGCGCCATAATCGTCACGCTCGACCAGCAGCGTGCGATAGCCCGCCGCCGCCAGATGCTGGCCGGCCGCGGCGGCGATGATGCCGCCGCCGACAACCACGGTGTCGTAAATCTCGCTCACGCTCGCTCCCCCATCACCGCTGCGACCTCAATATGAGAACGTTCGCAAAATTGTTCCGAGGGTGTCAAGGCCGCTTGACGCCTTCAGGGCTATTATAATACGTATTATAACGTCATACAGAAAGGTCCGATCATGCCCCTCCCCTCCGCCTTTGATGACGGCGTCGTCGCCGCACTCTCCGCCCTTGATGCGAAATCGATAGATCACGTATTCTTCGTCGCTTGCGGCGGCTCGCTTTCGATCATGCATCCGGCCAAGTTCCTGCTCGACCAGCACGCGCCACTGCCCTCGGATGTCTACAATGCCGCCGAGTTCGTCGCCCGCGCGCCGCGCTCGCTCGACAAGAACGCGCTGGTCATCCTCTGCTCGATGACCGGCACGACGAAGGAAACCACCGCAGCGGCAGAATTCGCCCGTTCGAAGGGGGCCACCACGATAGGCCTGACCGTCGAGCCGGTCTCCCCGCTTGCCAAGGCGGTCGATCATGTCGTCGGTTTCGAAGCGCCTTACACCACCGGCGTGCCGATCGACGCGAGGGACAGCAATTATTCGCGGATCTATCAGATCGTCATGGGCCTCGTGGCACTGGCCGGCGGCGAGGATCTGACCGAAACGCTGATCAGCAGCCTCACCGCCCTGCAGCCGGCGATCGATCGCGCGGACGCCCTCTTCGCGCCGATGTTCGAGGACTACGCGCCGCGCTTCGCCAAGGAAGACGTGATCTATACGGTCGCCAGCGGCGCGAGCTACGGCGCGGCCTATTCCTTCGCCATCTGCGTGCTGATGGAAATGCAGTGGATCAACAGCCAGGCGATCCACGCCAACGAGTTCTTCCACGGCCCCTTCGAGGTGCTGGACAAGGACCGCGCCTTCATTCTCCTGAAGGGCCTCGACAGCACCCGGCCGCTCGAACAGCGCGCCGACGAATTCCTGCATCGATTTGGCTCGGCCGAGAACATCCTGGTGCTCGACGCTGAAAAGCTCGATCTCTCCGGCATCGATCCGCAGTTCCGGGGCAATGTCGTACCTCTGATCTTCTTCGACACGCTCTGGCGTTTCGCCTATAAGATCGCCGACCTGCGCGAGCACGAAATGCTTGAGGCACGGCGCTACATGAAGAAGATCAGCTACTGACACAGCCTGGAAGAGCGGATGGAAGATCAAGCAAACCTTTTGCCGCTCTATGAACAGGTCCGGCGCTCGATCCTGGCCGGCATAGAAACCGGCCAGTTCGCCGAGGGCAGTTTTCTGCCCCCTGAACCGGAACTGATGGCGCGCTACGGCGTCAGCCGGATCACCCTGCGGCGCGCCATCGGTGAGCTTTGCACCGACGGCCGCCTGCAGAGGCAGCAGGGCCGCGGCACCATTGTCATGCCGGGCAAGGTGCGCCAGACGCTGGTCTCGTTGTCCGGGTTCTCCGAAACCATGGACGGGCTCGGCCGAAAGGCCGGTCATCGCATCCTCGCGCGCGCCGACAATCCCGACGCCCCAGCCATCCGCGCCCGCTTGCAGGCCGATACGCTGATCCGCTTCGACCGGTTGCTCGAGGACAATGGCCGGCCGATGACGCTCGAAGCGCTCTGGTTCGATGCTTTGCGCTTTCCCGAGGTGATCGCGCCGGTCGCCGCCGGCGGGTCCTTCTTTGCTGCCCTGCGCGACAAGGCGGGCATCGAGCCGGCCCATGCGGAGCGGCAGATCGATGTCGGCCTCGCCTCGCCCGATGAGCGGGCCATCCTGTCCATCAGCGCCGCCCAGCCCGTCTACCGCATCGAAAAGATCGTCACCGATGCCGAGGGGCGCCCGCTCGCCCTGTCGCAGCTCGTCACCCCAAGCCATCTGGTCACCTACACGATCAGGACCTGAAAGGTTCGACATGCATGTCTTCGACGCCGCCGCCGTACACGCGGCACTTCCCTGGCCGTTTCTGATCGAGGCGTTGCGCAAGGCGCATCTCGGCGAAATGCCCGCCTCCGACGTCGTGGTTCAGTCCGACCCCACGGGCGGCGAAGCCCAGTTCGTGACCCTGCCCGGCTGGGCGCCCGGCGGCCCGATCGTCGTGAAGATGGTCGGCGTCTTCCCGCACAACGCCAGCCTTAAGCCGCCGCAGCCGGCGGTCCAGGGACTGGTGGCGCTGTTCGACGGCAAGACCGGCGGGCCGCTGCTGGTCGCAGATGGCGCCGCCATGACGGCCCGCAAGACCGCCGCCGATTCCGCCCTCGGCGCCGCTCTCCTCTCCCGCGAGGACGCGGAAGATCTGCTGATCGTCGGAGCAGGAGCGCTCGCCCCGCATTTCGCCGAGGCGCATCTGGCGGCACGTCCCTCGCTACGTCGGGTCATGATCTGGAACCGAACCGTCGCCCGCGCCGAAGCCGTCGCCGCCCAGCTGCGGGAAAAGGGTATCGATGCCGCCGTGACAGGCGATGTCGATGGCGCCACAGCCCGCGCCGATATCGTCTCCTGCGTGACGATGTCAGACACGGCGCTCATCAAGGGCGCGCTGCTGCGACCCGGTACCCACCTCGATCTTGTCGGTGCCTACTTGCCGACACTGCGGGAGGCCGACGACGCGGCCCTGACGCGCGGCGCGATTTTCGTCGACAATCGCAACAACATGCAGGGCGGCGGCGATCTTTCCCAGGCCGTCGCATCCGGCGCCATCACCTGGGATGCCGTGAAGGCTGATCTTTTCGAACTCGTCCGGGGGGAAAGAAAAGGCCGGACCGGCGCCGATCAGATCACCGTATTCAAGAACAACGGCGGCGCTCATCTCGACCTTTTCACCGCATCCGCGCTGTCGCAGACGCTTGGCTGACGCTCTAAGCGTCAGCCAGTACCCGCGCGAGGAACGCTCGCGTACGATCATGCTGAGGGCGCGTCAGCACGTCGGCCGGCGGCCCCTGTTCCACGATCAGTCCGCCATCCATGAAGATCAGGTGGTCCGCCACGTCGCGCGCGAAACCCATTTCATGGGTAACGACCACCATGGTCATGCCGTCGTCGGCAAGCTGGCGCATCACGGCCAGAACCTCGCCGACAAGCTCCGGATCGAGCGCCGAGGTCGGCTCGTCGAACAGCATCACATCGGGCTTCATCGCCAACGAACGGGCGATTGCCGCGCGCTGCTGCTGGCCGCCGGATAGCTGGGCCGGATAATAGCTCGCGCGTTCCTTCATGCCGACGCGCTCCAGAAGCAACATCGCCTCCGCGACCGCCGCCGCCCGCGACACGCGCTTGACCAGCACCGGAGCCTCGATGACATTTTCAAGCACGGTCTTGTGCGGGAAAAGATGAAAGCCCTGAAACACCATGCCCATGCGCTGGCGCTGGCGGGACAGTTCGTTGAAGCTCATTTCATAGAGCTTGTCGCCCTTCCAGCGCACGCCCACGGGCTCGCCATTGAGGAAGATCGCGCCGCCCGTGGGCTTTTCGAGGTAGTTGAGGCAGCGCAGGAGCGTGCTCTTGCCGGAGCCGGACGGACCGACGATGCAGGTCACGTCGCCGCGCATAACCGCGACATCGATACCGCTCAGCACCTCATGGGCTCCAAAACTCTTGCGCAGGCGCTCGACCTTCAGCAGCGGTTCAACAGACATCTGGGCGTTCATCACAGGGCCTCCTGCTGGCGCGCGAAGAGACGGAAGGGGAAAAGCCGGGCCGCTTTCTTCGCACCCGCGCGATGTTCGGATTTCAGTCGGTGCTCGACGGCGTGCTCGATGACGGTCAGGACGGTAGTGAGCCCGAGATACCAGATGGTCGCGACCAGCAGCAGCGGCACCGTCTGATAGGTGCGCGCATAGACCATCTGCGCGGAATAGAGCAGGTCGGGCAGCGCCAGCACGGAGACGAGCGAGGTGAATTTCAGCATCGAGATGGTGTCGTTGCCGATCGGCGGAATGATGATGCGCAGCGCCTGCGGCAGCACGATGCGCCGAAGTGTCTGCCCGCGCGTCATGCCGAGGGTGGCGGCTGCCTCCGTCTGGCCGGAGTTGACGGCCTGGATGCCGGCGCGGATCATCTCGGCGGCATAGGCGCTTTCGGTGAAGGCCAGGCCCATGATGGCGGCGCTGAAGGGGGTGATGAGTTCATTGGTGTTCCAGGAAAGAAGTTTCGGCCCGTCGAACGGAACGCCGATCGAAATCTCCGGCAGGAGCAGCGCGAGATTGTACCAGAACACCATCTGCACCAGCGGCGGCACGCCGCGGAAGAACCAGATCCAGCCCCAGCTGACCGCCTGGAAGACCCGGCTGGCCGAGAGACGCATGATAGCGAGTACGATCCCGATCGCCAGCCCGAGCACCATGGCGAGCACCGTCAGCAGCAGCGTCATGCCGAGGCCGGAGAGGATAGCCGGGCTGAACATATAGTCCGCGACGACGCTCCATTGCATGTTCTTGTTGGTGACAAGGACCTGAAGGAAGACAACGGCCAAGATGGCAAGGGCGATGCCCCCGATCCAATGACCGATCTTCGGCACCGCGATGGGCCTCACATCATGGATCGAGGGGCGCGAAAGTGGTTTTTCAGACATCGTCATTCCTTGCTGTCCGGAGGCTGTCCGATCCGTCCCGAAGCGTGTCGGGACGGACATGTCTGCGTATGGCGAAACAATTGCCTCAGAGATCGGCCGGATTTTCTTCGGTGATCAGCAGGGCCTTGCTCAGCATGCCGCTGTCATTCAGGCCCCACTTGGCCATGATCTTTTCATAGGTACCGTCATCGATCATCGACTGGATCGTATCCGTCAGCACCTGGCCGAGCGGGTCGCCCTTGCGCACGCCGATGCAGCTGTTGACCGGCGACAGAACCAGTTCGGAGACCTTCAGGTCACCGGTCTGAGCCGCCATATAGGCAAGCTTGACCGATCCGCCCACCGTGGCCTGCGCCCGGTTGGAGCGGACGGCGAGCTCGGCCTGCGCCTGGGTACCGTGCGTCTGCATGACGACCGGGTTGTCCTTGCACTCATTGGCGTTCAGCTTTTCGAGCAGACCGATATCCCAGGAACCGTTGAGCACGGCGACGGTCAGACCGCAGGCGTCGGTGGCCGACTTGATGTCGAGTTCGCTGTCTTTCGGATAGGCGAAAGAAGTGCCGATCCGGCGCTGGGAAACGAAGTCGAGCATCTTCAGCCGCTCCGCCGTCGTGCCGAACGAGGAGAAACCGGCGTCGAAACGTTTCGACTGCAGCCCCGGAATGATGGCGTCGAAGCTGGTGCCCTCGAAGGTGAAGGTCACGCCGAGGCGCTTTTCCATCTCCTTGGCGATATCGACGCTCCAACCCTTGAGCTGGCCATCGGCATCCTGATACTCGTCCGGCGCCCAGTCGTTGAAGACCGCCGCCTTGATGCCATTGTCCTTGTATTCCTGCGGCAGTGCATCGTGCAGGGCGGGAATCACATCGGCCAGCGCCGGCATAGCCAGCACGGCGCTCAGCACACATCCGGCCAGAATGGATTTAAACATAGCATCCTCCTTGTTGTAACGAACCGTCAGGCTCGTGATGGCGTTCCCTGGTTCCCCTTGAAGTCACGAGAACGTTCTCACATATGAGACACGGAGACGGCACTCCCGTCAAGCGTCGTCTTGGCTGGAAAGCGCGTTCATAGCCGTTGAAAACCACCGCCGATCTGTTAACACCTAAAAAGAGCTGCCGTTTACTCCACTCCGTACATGATAAAATTCTCATTTCGACAGCTTAAGAATGTGAGAGGGATTACCAGGTGGCTTCGAAGGGCAAGGCAACGATTACCGATGTTGCACGGGCGGCGGGCGTTTCCACGGCAACGGCGGGCCGCGTACTGGGCGGCTACGGCTATACCAGCGACGACAAGAAGGAACAGGTCCTCAAGGCCGCCCAGAGCCTGGGCTATCGCCCGAATGCCCTGGCGCGCAGTCTGATCACCGGCAAGACCCGAACGCTCGGCGTAGTCGCCGGCGATATCCAGAGTCCGTTCTACGCCTCGGTCCTGCGCGGCATTTCCAATGTCGCGGAAGCTAACGGCTTCGGCCTGCTGATCACCAACAGCGACGAATCCCAGCCCAAGGAGATCCACTCGGTCGAGTTGCTGGCGCAGAAGCAGGTTGACGGCTTGATCGTCACCCCCAGCGATACGCGCAAAGCACGACATTTGCACAATCTGCGGGCTATGAGCGTTCCGCTCGTTCTGATCGACCGCGCTGTCGCCGGCCTGATGGTCGACCGCGTAGCGACCGACAACATTGCTGCAGCCGAACAGGCGGTGCGCCATCTGATCGCAGCCGGACACCGCCGAATCGGCATCGTGGCGGAACTCGTCGACGAAGAAAGCGGCAGCCTGGACACCTTTCTGGCCCGCGCTGTCGCCGGCGATCCGATCGAGAGCGAAACGCTCTATCCAAGTTGGCAGCGCCTACTCGGCTATATCCGTGCGCATCGGATTGAGGGCCTGCCGATCGACCCGCGCTTGACACTACGCGCCGGAAGCTATTCCGCCACGGCCGCACAGACCGTCGTACCCGCACTGATGGCGGCCCCGGAAGCGCCGACCGCGCTCTTCACCACCGACGGCACCATGTCCGAAGGCACGATGCGTGCGCTGGCCGAACTACAGCTTTCTATCCCGCAGGACCTCTCGATCATCTGCTTCGACGACCTTGATTGGATGGGCTTTCACCGGCCCGGCATCACCACCGTTGCCCAACCGCGCCTCGCGATGGGCGAGGCGGCTGCACGAATGTTGTTGGAGCGCATTCGCGGCGAGGATTATCCACCGCGCACCGTGCTGATGCCGGCAGAACTCATCGAGCGCGGCTCCGTCGCGCGGCTCTGATCCTGCCAGACCCGAAAAGCCCTCATGTCGAACGTGACAGGCCAGACTCTCATTGGCTTTTCAATTCGTTTTCCCAAGCATGACGCTACGGCGTCATTCACGACCAGACCGACATTTTCCTATGAATTCCATCAACGGTTCCCATTCCCGGAGCCTTGGATGCGGGAAACCGTTTGCTTTTTTGGACGCGGCCTTATAAATGAGAACGTTCTCAGTTTTCTTCTCAGGAGAGCCCACCAGATGCAGCAGCTGCAGCAGCCCGCCAGAATCCTCGCTTTCGGTGACAATGTCGTTGACTGCTACCGCGACCAGAACCTGATGTTTCCCGGCGGGAACTGCGTCAATCACGCTGTCTTTGCCCGTCGCGCCGGCGCCGAAACCGCTTATGCTGGAGCCATCTGCGACGACGATGCGGGACGCCTGATCCGTCAATCCCTGATCGAGGAAGGCGTTGACATCTCTTCACTGCGTATCGAACCGGGGCAAACCGCCTATTGCGTGATCGAAACGAAGGCCGGCGACCGCGTATTTGTCGGTGCCAATCTGGGCGTGTCGATTATCGCGCCGTCGTTGGCGGATCTTACGCGGCTTGCGGATTTCGACGCCATCCACACCGGTCGGTCGAGCCATGTCGACGCCTGGCTGCCGCGCTTCGCAGAGAAGACGAAGATATCCTACGATCTCGCCACCGTGCATGAACCCAAACGCATCACCCAGGTGGCGCCCCACTGCTTCCTCATCGCCTTCTCTGCCGGCGACATCTCGCGCGAGAAAGCGCTGGCATTGGCGCAGCTTGCCCGGACGGCAGGCGCTCGCTGGAGCCTCGTGACCCGCGGCATCGACGGCGCCCTTCTGGCCGGCGATACCGGTGTCTTCGAAGTGCCGGCCAAGCCCGTCAACGCCCTCGATACGCTGGGCGCCGGCGATACCTACATAGCCAACGTCCTCGTCGGCCTACTGAAGGATCTGCAGCCTGAAACGATCTTGAAAAAAGCCGCGGAAGCCGCCGCGCAAACATGCCTGATACGCGGTGCCTTCGGACATCAGGCACCGATGAGCGTCGACCTCTCGAATATAATGAGCCTCGAAGAAATCTACCGCATGACTCGCCCTGCGGAGGTACCGGGGGAGCTCTGAGAGGAACGCGCTCACTTTCTCGGTTATCGATGGCGTGGCTGCCGCCCTACCGACCCGGCACATTCTGTCAGAGGATGGCCGGGTTAAAATCTAACACGTGGAAGGATGACGGCATGACGCACGGCTGCAAGGATACGGCTCCAGGTCACAGACTTGAACGGCGCCGAGTTTGCCGGAGCCCCCTCACCCCCCCCGCCCGCGCAAAGGTTCTCGCGATATCCATGATGTCGTCTCGTGCTGCCGTCGGATCTTCCTTGCTCCAGGCAACGCCAAGCCCGATGCGAAAGTCGATGCCCTTAACCGGTTTGAACTCGAAGGTGCGATAACGCGCAACAAGGAGTTCAGTTGTCCATTCAGTATCCGTTACAGCGTCCGCTGAGCAAATCCTCCCCGCAGTCCACTTTGTTTATTAAGGCGACACTGACTTACCCCGGTTCGGACGTTTGTTCCCCTTGAACCCTAGGGGCGGGGTAGGATCACGTGCGCGGAACTTCCTGACCACTTATCGGTTAGGAGATGAATGGATGGTGGCTGCGATGCCGACCGGGTGGGTTTCAAGGAAAATTGGCTTACCGGAGTAACGCCCAGTTCCTGAGCATGAACACACATTTAGCCCGTATTGGAGTACAATGTGCGGAGTCTTAGAACAAGCGTTAGCCAAGTAACATTGCCGTCAGGCAAGTCGATCCCACAGGTGATGTTTTGTGCGGACGAGGGCGATTGTGTCATGTTCAATCTGGCAAGCGGCGACGTAGTGGACCATGCTTCTTCGGCAATCGGACGAGCCCGTACCATTCTTGTGCAGATGGTAACGCTTGGTACAGCCGACAATGAATATGATGCTCGAAGCAATGGAAACTTCGATGAGGTTTCCATTGCTTCTGCGACTGACGGAAGAGGCCAGACATATATATTCGAGTATCGTGACGGCAACGGCGTTGAGCAGGTTCCACCATGCGTGCTGCCAAGTTTCGATGCTGCCCGGGAGGAAGCTATCCGTTCTGCAATCGATCTCCTGGCTGATTTGCAAGCAGGGCAAGATGACGTCCGCGGCTGGTTGGTGCGGCTCCGCAACGAAAGAGGAGAATTACTCTGCACCATTGATGTGGATGAGGCGGAGAAAAACCGTGCGAAGGACCATCTGCTCGGGGAATTGTGAAAAACCTGAGCAAGGGGGAAGGGTAGTCCTCCTGTGGTCCCGGATACCTAACAGTTTCTGACGAACAAGTGCGGCAGTGGAAACGTGCCGTTTCGTTGCCATTCGTTTGCTGATTTCGATATCGAGAACCGCCTGACAAGCCCCCGCCAATCTGAATTTGGACAATGGTGCCGGAAAGATTCAAGATTAATCCAATCCATCAAATACTGCGACCAAGTGAGAGAAGGTCAATACGAGGCGGGAGGCGGGAGGCGGATTTGTACCGGGGACTTTCATGGCTAGCGACAAACTATCAACCTACAAGCAGAAGCGCGATTTTCACAAAACGCAGGAGCCGAGCGGCGCAGCGAGGGTGAAGGCGTCGAACCGCCGCCGTTTCGTCATCCAGAAGCATGACGCAACGCGCCTACATTACGATCTGCGGCTCGAACTCGATGGCGTCTTCAAGTCCTGGGCCGTCACCAAGGGACCATCGCTCAATCCGCACGACAAGCGGCTTGCCGTCGAGGTTGAGGATCATCCGCTCGACTATGGCGACTTCGAGGGCACGATCCCGAAAGGCCAGTATGGCGGCGGCACGGTGATGTTGTGGGATCGCGGCTATTGGGAACCAGAAGGCAGCAAGAGTCCGGGGCAAGCTCTGGCCGAAGGCGATTTCAAGTTCACGCTGGAGGGCGAGCGGTTGCACGGCACCTTCGTGCTGGTGCGGATGCGCAACGACCGCGACGGCGGCAAGCGGACGAATTGGCTGCTGATCAAGCATCGCGACAATTTCTCTGTCGAGAAAAACGGCGCGAACGTGGTTGAGGAGAACGCGACGTCGGTGGCCTCGGGCCGAACCATGGAGGCAATTGCCGCCGGCAAGGGCAGGAAGCCAAAGCCGTTCATGGTGCAGAGCGGCGACGTTCAGGCGGATGCGGTCTGGGACAGCAATCATGGATTGGCAGCAAAGGAACGTGCCGCGGGCGCGAAGACAAAGCGGCAACCAACATCGCCGAAAGCAGCGAGGTCCGCGATGCCCGAGTTCATTCCTCCGCAGCTTTGCGAAACGCTGGAACGCCCGCCCTCGGCCCAGGGATGGATCCACGAGATCAAGTTCGACGGCTACCGCATCCAGGCGCGCATCGAAAACTGTGAGGTGACACTGAAGACCCGCAAGGGCCAGGACTGGACGGCAAAATATCCGGCGATCGCGAGGTCGGCTGCAAACCTGCCGAATGTCATTATCGACGGCGAGATTTGCGCCCTTGACGAAAACGGGGCACCGGACTTCGCCGCGCTTCAGGCCGCCCTCTCCGAGGGAAAGACCGACGCCTTGGTCTATTTCGCTTTCGACCTGCTGTTCGAGGGTGATGAAGACTTGCGGCAACTGCCGCTCACCGGACGGAAGGAACGGCTGCAGAAGCTACTGGATGACGCTGGCGAGGATCCGCGCCTGCGCTTCGTCGAGCATTTCGAGACCGGCGGAGATGCCGTCTTGAAGTCGGCCTGCAAGCTCTCGCTGGAAGGCATTGTTTCAAAGCAGGCGGATGCTCCCTATCAATCGGGCCGCACCGAGACATGGGCGAAGTCCAAATGCCGCGCCGGCCATGAAGTCGTGATCGGCGCCTATGCCAAGACCAACGGCAAGTTTCGCTCATTGTTGGTCGGCGTCTTCAGGGGTGACCACTTCTTCTATGTCGGCCGGGTTGGAACCGGCTACGGGGCCAAAACGGTCGACACGATCTTGCCGAAACTTCGGGAGATCGAGACCGACAAATCACCGTTCACGGGCGTCGGCGCGCCGAAGAAGGATCCCAACATCGTATGGGTTAATCCCGAACTGGTCGCCGAGATCCAGTTCGCCGGCTGGACGGCGGACGGCCTGGTCCGTCAGGCCGCCTTCAAGGGATTGCGGGAAGATAAACCCGCAGCCGAAGTCGAGGCGGAAAAGCCGGCATCGCCGGCGAAGACGGAAACCCCGACGCCGGCCGCGACAAAGCCATCACGGCCGGCACGCGGCAAGAACGCCAAGGCCGAGGTGATGGGCGTGATGATCTCCAGCCCGGACAAGGCCCTGTGGCCGGACGCCAATGATGGGGTGCCTGTCACCAAGGAGGATCTCGCCCGCTATCATGAAGCTGTCGGCCCATGGCTGATCGACCATATCAAGGGCCGGCCATGCTCGATCATTCGAACGCCTGACGGTATCGGCGGCGAGCAGTTCTTCCAGCGGCATGCGATGCCAGGAACATCGAACCTGCTCGAACTGGTCCAGGTCTTCGGCGACAAGAAACCCTATCTACAGATCGACCGCGTCGAGGGCCTTGCCGCCGTCGCCCAGATCGGCGGTGTTGAGCTGCATCCGTGGAATTGCGAACCGGGCCAACCGGAAGTGCCCGGTCGCCTCGTCTTCGACCTTGATCCCGGTCCTGACGTCCCCTTCTCTACCGTGGTGGAAGCGGCTCGGGAAATGCGCGACCGGCTGGAGGAACTTGGCCTTGTGAGCTTCTGCAAGACCACTGGGGGCAAGGGTCTGCACGTCGTCACCCCGCTTACGGTGGCCAAGGGGAAGAAGTTGAGCTGGTCGGAGGCAAAAGGGTTCGCACACGATGTCTGCCTGCAGATGGCGCGCGACAATCCGGAGCTCTATCTGATCAAGATGGCCAAGAACAAGCGCAACGGCCGGATCTTCCTCGACTACCTCCGCAACGATCGGATGGCGACCGCCGTCGCGCCCCTATCGCCGCGCGCCCGTCCCGGCGCCACCGTATCGATGCCGCTCACATGGAGCCAGGTGAAGACCGATCTCGATCCGAAGCGGTTCACCGTCCGTACGGTACCGGCGCTCTTAGCCGAGACGGCCGCCTGGCAGGATTATTGTGACGGACAGCGCTCGCTGGAGCAGGCCATCAAACGGCTGGCAAAGTCGATGAAACACGCCGCCTGAGATAGCTGTGGTCAGGGACCGTAGCGTCGATCAAGTTCTTTGAGGGCAGCCTGAACCTCATCAATGGAAACCGGTTCCGGTGTTCCAGGCATATGTCGGAAAGCTGGCTTTGAATCGACCGCATAGAAGTCCGAAGCCCATGACGCCAGGATGGTTCGTTTGTCGTCTGCAGAGAGCGCAGTCGCTCTCACCACGTCGATCGGCCGCTCAACCTGCATACCCTGAACCAGGACCGTTGGTCCCATCGCAGCCGCACTGCTTGCGGCACGCAGCAACATCTCGTGCATCTTGGCCTCCTTAGCGAACGTGCGGATCTTTGTCATGCCGGCGACCGGACGCGGCCATGACGTCGGTGTCCGGCGCCAGCAGATCGTGTTTCTCAGCAAAGGCAGCGAACAGGCCGCGTGCGGTCTCTGCTTCGATCTCGCCGCGCAGTGCTGCGCCACAGGCCTTCAGCGCCACCGAATAGGCCGTGTCGCGCATCGATGCCGGCCATTCGGCAAGATGCCGGTAGGCCTCCATAACCGTGCGGACCTCAGCCGGAAAGCCGAGACCGATAAGGAGGGTAACAGGTTCTCTGAACATATCGGGTTTCATCGCTCTCTCCTTCCCAACCCGGAATGTCGACGGACGCCACCGCCGTGGCGCCCTGATCTATTGAACAGGCCCGGAAATCAGGCGGCCTTCTGCGCTTCGATCTGCGCAGGGGCGACCTTTTGTGAGAGAGCCGCGTTGGTCTGGATATCGATCTTGCGCGGCTTCAAGGCTTCCGGGATCTCACGCACGAGATCGATCGACAGCAGTCCGTTTTGCAGATCTGCGCCGTTCACTCGCACATGGTCTGCAAGCTCAAAGCGGTGCTCGAACGGGCGGGCGGCAATGCCGCGATGCAGATAGCCTTCGGCGGATGCTTCCTGCTTCTTGCCGGTGACGGTCAAAAGGTTTGACTGGAAAGTGACGTCGATATCTTCCTGGGCAAAGCCGGCCACCGCAATCGAAATCCGGTAGCTGTCATCGCCGGTCTTGACGATGTCATAAGGCGGCCAGTCGCTGATCGAGCGGGCACGCTGGGCATTTTCGAGAAGATTGAAGACCCGGTCGAAGCCGACGGTCGAGCGGAACAGGGGTGCGTAGTCGTAGGATGTTGCCATAGCCATATCCTCCTTGAAGCAACATGGGTACGGAAGCGCCGAAAGCGGCGCTCCCAGCAAGGCCAGCCCTATCTTCAGCAGCTGGCGGCAATCGATTTGGTTTTTGAGAATTTCGGTTTCAAGAGCGTCAGCGGGAAAAATTGGACGGGGCAACTGCCGTCAACACCAGCTCAGTCGAGCTTGTAGACTGCAGCATGGTCCTGGATCTCACGCTGCCCTTTGTAGGATGCATGCCGAAGGTTGCTGTCGTCGGTCGAGCCGCGGAATTCGATCTCGGCGATCAGTGTTGGCTGCGCGAAGACGTAATTCTTGCCCTTAAGTGGGACGACCGGATTCCACCTCTTGAGCGTATCGAGCGTCTTCTTCAGGTATGCGGCGTCTTTTCCTTGAAGCCCATTCCGACGGCGCCGACAAAGACCCAATCGTGCCTGCGCCTGGCGGCCAGCAGCAGGCTGCCGATACCGCCGCGTGCCGACGGCCGACTGCTCGTAGCCAACGATCATGAAGCGTTCACTCTGAATGCATTTGTTCTTCAGCCAGTCGCCGGTCCTGCCCGAGCGGTACGGACGATCCCGGTGCTTGGCGATAATGCCTTCCAGTCCAAGCGACCGGGCGTTCTCGAGGAGTTCAGCGCCGTCACCCGGCACCTCCTCGGACAACTGTATGGCACCGACCGCGCCCTCGAGCAGATGGCGACGAACCGATAGCTCGGTCCGGGTCAGGTCACCGCCATCGAAGTAAAGAAGATCGAAAGCAAAGAGGACGGATACCGTTGAAACCCGTTTGCCGCCTCGCCCACCGAGCGAACGTCGCAACGCTCCGAAGTCGGATCGTCCCTCGCTGTCCAGCACCACGGTCTCACCATCCAGAATTGCGATTCCGACCCCCGAGCTCTCTGGCAGCTGCTGAAATCGCCGGAAACCGATGTGTCCAGTCATGGCCCCCGCGGGTGACGACCCGCACGCCCTTCGGCTCGATGTGGGTCGCCAGACGGTATCCGTCCCACTTAACCTCATAGGCCCAATCCGGTCCGACCGGTGGAGCTGACTTCAGCAAGGCAAGGCATGGCTCGACCCGGTCTGGCATTGGATCGAATGGAAGGCTCGGCTGGGCCGGGTCGCGCTTTCGGCGCGGCTGCGACTTGGCGGTAAGACTGTTGTCCTGCAGCAGTGGCTTCGCGGGTCTTTTCATTTGCTGGACCGGGTCTCGGCCGCGACCGACTTCTTCAGAGCATCCATGATGTTGATGACGTTGTTGGGCGCCGCCTTCCCCGGTGCTGATGGCTTGGCCTTCGACGGCTTCTTCAGCGCCTTCTTCTTGTCCGCAATGATGTCGAGCAACCGATCCTGCACGGGATCGATGACCATCTTGGGGTTCCAGTGCTGGGTCTGTTTTTTGATCAATTGCTGCACAAGGGGCATCATTTCGCTGTCCGCCGTCTCGTCGTCGATCCCGGCGAAATAGGTATCCTCGTCACGGACTTCATCCCCATAGCGTAGCGTCCAGAGGACGATACCCTTGCCGCGTGGCTCCAGCATGACGGCGCGTTCGCGGCGCGAGATTACCAGCCGCGAGATACCGACCATGTCCTGCCCTTCCATCGCGTCGCGGATGACTGAGAAGGCCTCCTGCCCGACCGGGTCGTTGGGTGACAGGTAATAGGGCGTGTCGAGCCAGATCCATTCGACACTGTCGCGCGGCGTGAAGGTCGAGATGTCGATCGTCTTGGTGCTGTCGAGCGCGATGCTCTGCAGTTCCTCGTCTTCCAGTATGATGTATTCGTTTTCGCCACGCTGGTAACCTTTGACCTCGTCTTCATCCCTTACTTCTTTGCCGGTGACAGAATCGACATAGTGGCTGACGACGCGGTTCTGGGTCTCGCGATTAAGCGTGTGGAAGCGAACCTTCTCGCTCTCCGAGGTCGCCGGCATCATCTGCACCGGGCAGGTGACCAGCGAAAGCTTCAGATAGCCTTTCCAATAGGGGCGAACTGCCATTGTCTCTCCGATCAGCCCGCGCGCCGCGTTGGCGCGGCCGTCGACTTCGATTTAGCGCCGGCCGCCGGTTTGGACGTCTTCTGGCGGGATGCCCTCTTTTTCGCATTGGCTGCGGTCCGTTTCGGCTCTGCCTTCGCCGTGCCGACCCCAGCACTCTCCCTGAGAGCCTGGAGAAGATCGCTGGGTTTCCAAGCGGGCGGAGCCTTCCTCCTCGGTAGCGCCCTGCCCTCGATCTTGGCCTTCACCAGTTCCGCCACGGCCGTCTCATATCGATCGTCGAACCTGCTGGCATCGAAGCTGCCTTTCTTGGTGCCGATGATGTGCTCCGCGAGCTCAAGCATCTCGCCTTCGATCTTCAGGTCGGGCAGCTCCTCGAACGCATCCTCTGGGGAGCGTACCTCGTAATCGAAGTTCAGCGTGGTGGCGATCAGCCCTTTGCCGTGTGGCCGGATGAGAACCGTACGCACACGGCGGAAGAGGACTGTGCGGGCGATCGCCGCAACCTTGGCTTTTTTCATGCCATCACGCAAAAGGATAAAGGCATCCGTGCCCATCTTGTCCGGCACCAGATAGTACGGCTTGTCGAAATAGACGTCATCGATCTCGCGACAAGGGATGAAGGCGTCGATCTTGAGCGTCTTGTCGCTATCGGGCACAGCCGCAGCCACATCTTCAGGTTCGAGAACAATGTACTGACCGTTCTCGATCTCGTAGCCCTTCACCTGCTCGTCACGTTCGACCGGATCGCCGGTCTCGCTGTCCACGAACTCGCGCTTCACACGGTTGCCAGTCTTTCGGTTCAGCGTGTTGAAGGCGATCCGTTCCGACGCGGAGGCCGCAGAGTAGAGCGCCACGGGACAAGCGACCTCTCCAAATTTGATGAAGCCTTTCCAATTCGCTCTTGGGACAACCATGATGCAGAACTCCTGGCGCAGCTTAAGCGATTCAAGCGAAACAGCATGGAATTGTTCCGAGTCGAAATGAATCAATTTTCAAGGACCTTGGCTCAGGACTCGTTGATCAGAGCCAGAAGATAACGGCGAGAGCGATGGCGAAGAGGAAGACCATTGGGCATCTGTCGTAGTGCGTAGCGACACGCCGCCAGTCTTTGAAACGCCCGAACATGATCTCGATCCGGTTGCGCCGTTTGTCGCGGCGTTTGATGGTTTTGTTGCGTGATTTCCGACCCCTAATGCAAGGAGTGATCCCCTTCGCCTGTAAAGCGTCACGATACCAGTCGGCATCATAGCCACTGTCGGCCAGTAGCCATTGGCCTTGGGAAGTTCATCAGGCAAGGCGGCGGCCGCAAATGCTGGACGTCAGTGATTGTGAGCCATGCGGAACCGCCCCTTGAAAAGCCGACACGCAACCGATATGTATATCGATCATAGTCGAGAGCGCTGATCCGTCGGTGCGTTGAACGATTGTTTCACTCGGCTTACCGAATTGGAGCGGACCGCATGCGGTCCGCTTTTTCGTTTCAGGGGGGCGTTGCATCTGCTATATCGCGACGAGTCTGGTCACTCGCATGATCCAAACTCCGACTTCTTTGTCCTTGCAGGCTTTAGCGTATTCGAGCGCCAAACGCATTGGCTGGAAGCCCAGATAGATCTTGTAGCGGCGCGCTTCAGCTCAATCAGTCCTCGAGAAATCGAGTTCCATGGAAACCCAATGCGCTCGGGCAGCGGCACGTGGAGAGGTGTGTCTCCCAACGACAGAGTTCAAGCCGTAGTCGATATCTTGTCGCAACTGGCAGACAAGCAATTGCAGTTGAAGGTCTACGCCTGCGTCATCGAAAAGAAGCTCTTCTCTCCGAACGATATTCTGTCTCGGAGCTTCGAGGAGGTGGCTTCGTGTTTTGATGGCTATCTGAAGACGCCTTATAAGAAAAAGAACCCCCAGCGCGGCTTGGTCATCCTCGACAAGAGCAGCTATGAGGAGAAAATCCAAATCCTCTCTCATGTATTTAAGCTCGTGGGGCATGCCAACGGCCAACTTCGCAAACTTTGCCGAAGTCCCGCTTTTTCTGGATTCAAAGGCATCGCGCCTGATTCAGATGGCGGATTTGATCGCCTACTGAATCTTTCGTCACTTTCAGTCAGGCGACCAGCGTGGCTACGACCTCATAAGGCCCTACTTTGCCCGGTATGGCATCGCGCCAGTCTCGGGTCTGCGCTGTCATGTCTCGCCGGAGACAGAAGCGTAAGCGGTGTTCCGCCGCTACCACGTCAAGTATGATGGCCATGTTCCCAAACGGTCTACGGGCGTGTCTCTCTTCGCTGCGATAAACTCTAACGCTGAGATTCTAGGCCAGAAAAGAGGCGAACCTCTCCGTCGATCCAGTTGCGTAATACCGCCACTTTCGGATGGTCTCGATTGCCAGTCCTGTAGAGCAGATCATAGCCCCATTCGACATCCAGCTTGGCCTGCGGGAACACCGACACGAGCCTTCCGGCGGTAAGGTCCTCGGCAACAAGAACACTGCGCCCGAGTGCGACACCGGCATCGTATCCTCCTTTTCACCGAGGAGTGCGTGATCTGATGTGAGCTAGTCGATCGAAATTTTCAGACCAACTGATCAACGGGGACAAATGTGGTGTCGTTTCTTCTCGCCGCAATCCTTGCGTCTGGCCATGCGGAAAGGACGGGTTTCAGTGAAGCGGGTCCCGCGCATGAACGCGCGGGACCCTGGCTATTACGCGATGTCGACGACGAGCTTTCCGTCAACCTTGCCACCTTCAATCAACTCGTGAGCCGCCATCACATTCTCGAGGGTGAAGGACCGACCATCGAGACGCGGCATCAACTGACCATTTCCGCAAGGCGCGTCGCTTCCCTCATGATGTCCCCGTGATGTTCACGGCCTTCGCCAGTGAGGAGCGGTATCAGCGCGAATACTCCGGAGTATGTCGCGGCCTTAAATGAGAGCGGGGCGAGAGCGTGCGTGCCCCACCGTTATCCTCGCGCGGCCGCCGAGGCCGTCCGTTCTTTCCTCATGTTGCGGCTTGGCCTTCATCTTGGCCTGCGCCAGAAGAACCTCCGCCAATTGCTGATCTGCCCGCGCGGGCATTTTCCAACATCAGAACGCCGGCTTGAAGATATGAAGCGTGGCGAGATCCGTTGGAGCGAGAAGGACCGCGGCTGGGAGGTGCTGATCCCATCCGTCGCCTTCAAGAACGCAAACTCTTCCTTCTTCGGATCGAAGCCGTTCAGGCTGGTGCTTCCTGACCTGCTCGACCTCTACAAATTTCTGAACGCCTATGTCGACCGGCATCGCGGCGTCCTGCTGGCGGGAGCAAGGGACCCGGGCACGTTCTTCGTCAAGACCGTCAAGAAAACCAGCAAGGATGCCTCATACAATCAGACCACGTTCTATGAGGCCTGGCGCCTGGCGATCCAGCGTTACGGCATCTACAATCCCTACACTGGCCGCGGTGCGGTCAAGGGGTTACTGCCACATGGACCGCACAACGTCCGGGACATTCTTGCCACTCATATTCTGAAGCAGACCGGTTCCTACGAGCAAGCGAGCTACGCCATCCAGGATACGCCTGATATGGTCGCCAGCCACTATGGCCGCTTCCTTCCTCAGGATAAGGCTGCCCTTGCCGCAAGAATCCTGAATCAGGTTTGGGAGGCAGCATAGCTGATCCCGAAGAAGATCATTGCAAGCATGATGGCAAAAGCAATCCATTCCAGACGTGACCAGGGCTTCGGTGCATAGTCGTTGCCCGGTCCCGGTGATTTGTCCCAGCCGCTGACCATCGTCACCTCCAATGGTTGAGCTTGCACCGTCTAAGAAACTACGCCAGATTTTGCCCCGGGGGCAAGAAGCCACCGCACACCGAGTGGCAACGCCGCGTCTTCTGTCACTGGACGGACAATAAACTGCATACCTTGGGGGAATGACCACGATGACCGACCAACTAGAAACACCGCTCTGCGCAATCGCTGTGCCGCCGGAATATCGACGGTTTGCCGAGGCAGCTGCTCTGCGGTTCTCGTACCTGTATCCGTCAGCCAAAGTGGTGGTCGACGACAGTGTTTCCATCTCCGCAGATAGCAATGCTTCCGTCGCAGACATTACCAGAGACTTTAAATATGCGCTCTACCGGCAAAAAATCTACGAGGAAGCTCAGCCTCTCCGCACGCTATTGATCGAGAGTGTGATGGGGCCGTGACCGTATTTCCTCTAAAATTCCGACCAACGATCGACGGGAAATTATTATTCGCGGACGACGCAGGCGGATATTTCAAATCCGACCAGTCTTTCCTCGAACGTTATGCTGAAGACCGTCTGGAGCCGCATGACCATACATTCCTTGACAGAAACGGTCATAGCTTCTCCAAGGTAGACGACTTGCCGTTTACAGGCTTCGCTCATCGATGGGCCAACCGTCTCTATAAGCCCGATCAGACGGACTATATCATCCTGGTTCCAACGCTCCGCTGCAATCTGGCATGCGGGTATTGTCAGGTTTCGCGCGTTAACGAAAACACGCCGGGTTACGACTGGACGGCGGAAACGCTGCGGGCTGTCTTGCAGTTTCTTGACCGCCTACCGACAACTCGACTGAAAGTAGAATTTCAGGGCGGAGAACCCCTTCTAAAACTCGACATGCTCAGCCAGGTTCGCAGATTCTGCCGAGACCGGTTTCAGCAAACCGAGTTCGTGGTTTGCACCAATCTGCAAACCGTCAGCGATGAAGCCTGGGAATTCCTGTCCGCATCAGACACCTTCATCAGCACCTCGCTTGACGCCGATGCTCGCACACATCAACGCCAGCGCACCATTACGGACGACAAAACACGGGAGTTCTTGACCAACCTTCATCGCGCGGTCGATGAATTCGGCCCTAACAGGGTATCGGCGCTTCCGACGATTGATATCCGTAGCCTGCCGACACCGGAATCGATCATTGCCAGCTTCCTATCATTTGGATTCCGATCCATTTATCTCAGACCGGTTAACTACCAAGGGTTTGCACGAAAACGCTTTGCTGCCAAAGATAGCGCCACAGTCTGGACCGAGTATCACTCCTCGTTCATCGATGCCCTTGTCGAATTCAACTGGACAGCAGAGCAGCACGTTGAAGAGTATTATTTTACCCACTGTCTGAGGCGCGTGCTTCGCTCCGGGCACAATGGCCATGCCGATCTTCGAAATCCAAATATTCTCGGTCACGGGTATCTGGTGATTGATTATGACGGGACATTTTATCCGACGGACGAAGCGCGCATGGTTACGCGGATAGGTCAGTTCGATCTATCAATGGGCAACGTCCGTGATGGCCTGAAGCTTGAAGCAATCGAGGCGTTGAATTCCGAAGCGTCGAACAACTACCATCCCGACTGCATACACTGTCCTTATCAGGCTTTCTGCGGCGTGGATCTCGTGGACGATATGTCTCGTTATGGCCGGATAGACATGCCGAAGCACCTGACCGACTTCTGTCAGCGTCACACGTATATTTTCGATAAGATCTTCGAGGTGATCTACTCTGATAATCCGAAAATTCAGAAGTCCATCGCGCTATGGGCGGGAATTCCGGAATTCGAACCGGCGCTTGCGAAGGTGCACCTATGATCGCATTGCGGCTACGGATTGATCCCTTGCCAATTGTCGAGCCCCTCATCGTTCGACTACGAGACGATAAGAATTGCGCTCCTCAACTTGAGGAAGCGGTGCTCGTGAGCAGGTATGAAGATTATCGCGAATATGACTTCGAAGGCTTTGGCCTGACGGTACACGTTCCCTCATCTGTTTCGCTGGATGGCGACGTACTGATGATAATGCCCGGGCAAAAGAGCGCTCACCGGCTGATCAGAGCCGATTCCAAGCACAATACGTTTCTTGTCACCGAGCAGTGCGACCAGCTCTGCGTCATGTGCTCGCAGCCGCCGAAGAAGCATCATACCGACCTGTTCGCCCAATTCGAGGAGGCCGCCGAACTGGCTCCGGCCGGTGCTTATATCGGCATCTCGGGAGGTGAACCGCTACTTCATAAACAGCGCCTGTTTGCGTTTCTGCTAAACATCAAAGCCACCAGGCCGGACCTGCGATTCCATGTCTTGACGAACGCCCAACACTTCGAGCCATCCGATATGGACACTCTCGATAAAATCGGACGAGATCGCGTTTTGTGGGGTATCCCGCTCTATTCCTCCAGACACGAAATTCACGATGAGATTGTGGGCAAAAGCAACGCATTCGAGACGCTGGAGACAAATCTCGCGCTGCTGATGCGCGCCGGTGCGTCTGTTGAGCTGCGAACCGTGGTCATGCGCCAAAATGCCGATCTGCTCCCGGAACTCGCGGATTACATTGCAACGAAAGCCCCATTCATCAACGTGTGGGCAATCATGCAGCTTGAGAACATCGGCTACGGGAGAATGAACTGGACAAAAATTTTCCAGGATACGTCAGTAGCTTTCCAGTCGGTCAAGACGGCGATAAATCTCGCCACCGCGCATGGACTCGAGGTCACACTGTACAATTTTCCACTATGCTCGGTGCCTCCGGACTACAGACAGTTTACCTCTTCAACAATTTCTGACTGGAAGCAAAAATATCTCGGATTTTGCGACGGCTGCAGTTCGCGCTTAACTTGTGGTGGTTTCTTCGAGTGGTATAACCATGCCGAGGGCTTTCATCGGGTTGGGGCAATATGAAAAAGAAACTGTTCTTGATACCGTCATTTCTCGCGGCAGGATTTCTGTCGCCGAAAGCCGACGCAACACCGTTGGCCGGTTTAAACGTCAAGAAGAACGAACCCGCGACGATCTTTGATCGCTTTCGTCTCAACCACATCTACACACTCGCTGGTCATCGCTCACACTCCAGCCACCGTTCACATTCAAGCCATCGTTCAAGCAGCGGCGGCGGATACTATTCTGCTCCGGTTCGCAGTGCACCGAGCACCGGGTCAAATTTTTATACGCCATCCGTCCCAAGCCAGCAGATCTATCCCCCTGCGCCTGTGCCAAGCCCAACGTTTCAGGCACCAGCGGCAGCCACAGCCGCTCCCCTGAAAACGTTGCCGGGTAATACCGACCGATTTCGGCAGATCGCCGTTCAGGTGCAGACTGCGCTGACGGTTTACGGCTATTATTCAGGGGTTATTGACGGAAAGGTTGGACCGGAAACGAAAGTCGCCATCTCGAAAATGCAGGAAGATTACAATCTAAAGGTCACAGGAACGATCACCCCGGAGCTATTAAACTCCTTAAGGATTATTGCCAATTAGACATGCAATAGTCCGCTGCGTTTGCTTGACAGAAGACATTGGACCGAAACATTTCTGCAGAATGACGTAACTTGTATCCAGACTGGAGGGCCGTGATGGGAATTGAGCCGCCGGCCCCGCCTAAGCGGATCGGTTAGCTTGTCGGCAGATAGTCCGGCCATTCCTGCGCGCCGTGAAGCACGCGAAGAATTCGCACTGTCGTCTCGGTAATGGCATAAGCCGCGACGTAAGGCGTCCCATTGATGACAAGTTCGCGTGTCCCGGCAATTCTGCCCACACGACCACTCGCAGGAAAATCGACCAAACGGCGGGCTGCAAGGACTATCCGTTCATCGATCAGAACGGCGGCTGCAGGATTATCGGCCTCGAGGTAGGTGAAGATGGCATCACGATCCGATAGCGCGAATGCGGACCAAGTGAGTTTCACAATTTGGGGCCACCAGCTTTAAGACGGGCCGCTGCTCGACGTTCGGAAAAATGCGCCTCGACCTCGTCGTCGGATAGATCCGGTCGCGTATCGTTCAATGCTTCGAGCACCTTGGTTCGAAACCAGGCGTCATGCGCTTCACTACCCGAGAAAAGTTCAAGGGGCAGCACACCCTCGTTGGCAGTCCGGGTGAGCAGGATACGAACCGCATCGGATACCGTGAGGCCCATGCTTTCAAGCACGGCAGAAGCACGATCCCGAACTTCGGCATCAATACGTGTTTGGACGAGTGCGTTTGCAGCCACGGCTATCTCCCTTTCTTCAGGCGACAGTAATGCAATTGAATGAAGATTTCCAGTCGGCGTTTTCTGCCGGCACTATTCGCTCGAATAGACTTTACATCGCCTTGAAGGGATCCGAACCGACGACCCGTCATAACGTCGGATCAAAGCCGGCGGAAAAACAAGCTAGATCATGCACCTGGTTCATTTGGAATGTCCGGAAGGGGGCCGGAAGCGGACTGTCTGAAGTTGGGGTGCCGCAAGCTGGAGCCGACATTTAAAAGTCTGGCGGCTTGGTCGATCTCGGCCTAAATGTGACAGAAGGGTTCTTCGTCGTCACGGTTGAGCTCGCCCATCCAGACTCTAGAAGTCAGACCACACCACCTACTGTTCAGCATTCTACGTTTCAGGTGGAGCACGTTGACAGTGAATCCGCAACCGCCGTCCAGAGGTGATAGAGGGAGCTAGCCGGGATCGTGCGGGCCGTCGGCACCTCGTTGAGGTCAAGACAGTCATGCCAGCAGCCATGCGGCACGCCTGTCATGTACCCGGCAAGGATCGCGGAGGCGACGTCGTCTGCCTCTGTCCGATATCCCGGAAAGCCAAGTCGTTCATGGAGCGCCATGGAAGCCTTGAGCATCTCCACCTGGGGCCACAGACGCCGCGAAGGGCTGATCGGCTTATCTGCCGAAACGGTTTCGACCAGGAAAAGCGAGCCCGGCGTGCGCCCTACGGCCAGCGCGGTCGAGAACAGGTCCAAGCATATCTTGGTATTATCGCTGCGCGCGAGATTATCATGACGGGTCGCCAACCAGACCCACTCGCACATATGGCCTGGCTCCAGTCGATCGGATCCGTATCGCTCGGCTAGTTCCCAGTGGGGGCCGAAGAATTCGTGAAGCGGCCCATTCGGTGCGACAAGAAAATGCGATCGCAAGAGTGCGAAGGCATTGCTTTCCGACCTCATATGCTTGGGGGTCCGATTGTTCTCGCACAAGGCCAGTGTCGCTTCGAGGTAATGCATGTGCGGGTTCTGGCGACGAGGCAGGGTGCCATCGCTGTCTTCGGCCCAGCCGCCGAAGGGGTCTGCAAGGGTCCTGTCGATCGCCAGGATCGTCTGGTCGATCTGATGCCTGTAGCCGTCCTTGCCGGTCGCCGTCAGCAGCCAGGAGAGAGCGAGGAGCACGCAGGCATTGTCGTAGAGATCGCGAACCGGATCAGTAATGCGCTCGGTATGACGGTTGAAACTTCTCGCGTAGCCGCCGCGTCTCCCGCCGACCCAGGCGACGCGGTGCAGGTTGGCGAAGGCCCGCTCTGCCATGGCGAGCGAACCCGCGGGGGCAACGCCGAGATGGGCCGCATGGGCGTGAACATAAATCTGGCGGGCGACAGTTCTGGTCCGCACCTCACCTGCCTTCTGAGGCGATCCATCCAGCTCCATGTATTCAATGAATTGGCCGCAGCCCTCGTCGAAACCCGATTTGCTCCAGGTAGGCAGAATTTCCTCGAGGAAGACGCGTTTCAGTTGCTGGACGCTCATGGCTGATCGCCTGGTGGGACGACCGACCCACTGTCCGCATTCACAAGGCTGCCCCGATGGGATGCATTGTTTCGAGAAGCCTGCTGATCTTGATCGTGGTGAAGTTGGAATATGTATCCGAGACGGCATATGGCAGCGCGATCAGATCGCCATGCCGCATGGCACCGCAGGAATAAACGACGTTCGGCACATAGCCCGCGCGCTCCGTTGGTTCGGGCTGCAGCAAGGGTTCGACCGTGCGCGATAGGATGATGCCCGGATCGTGCTTGTCGAGCAACGTCACCCCGATCGCATATCGGCGCATCGGGCCGACGCCATGGGTGAACAGCAGCCATCCCTCGTCGATTTCAACGGGCGAGCCGCAATTGCCAATCTGGACGAACTGCCAGGCGAATTCCGGCTTCATCAGGAGCCGTCCTTCCTCCCATTGATGCAAGTCGTCGGAATAGAGCAGAAAGAGGTTTTCGCTGTCCTGCCGGGCGATCATCGCGTAGCGGCCATCGATGCGACGGGGAAAGAGCGCCATGCCCTTGTTGCGGGCGGCGGGTCCCCGCAGCGGCGTCAGGGTGAAGTTCAGGAAGTCCGTCGTCTCCAGAAGCTCCGAGCGGATGGATGAGCCGCTATAGGCGGTGTAGGTGGCGAAGTAGATCGTTTTGCCGTCGTCGTCGAAGGCGACGAAACGGGCATCTTCGATGCCGTTCGATTGCGCCTCGGTCACTGGAAAGATGACCCGTTCGCTGAGATCGCTTTCGTCCTTGAAACTGATCCCGATGCAGCCGGCGGGCGCCAGTCCGTCACTTGCATGGATTTCCGGCAGACCTGCCAGTTGCGTCGGCGCATCAATGGTGACGTCCCCCTCCGCGTCGATCACGCCCGAGCGGAAGGTGAGCGAGGAGATGTGTCCCTCTCCCACGGCCCTCAAGCTGATGATGAGCCGACGGCTCCCTTCAGCTACACCGGACTGATCCGGATGCGACACGATGCTCGGATTGAATAGAGCGGCGGACTCGAAGGAATACTCGTTCATGAAATAGGCGCCGACCAACTGTCTTTGCTGCTGGCTGAAGCGCTGGTGGTGCTGAAAAGCATCCTCCATCGCGTCCGCCCGCAGTTCGAACTGGCGCAGCAGGTTGCGGTGCCTGCCATCGAAATTGGCGAGGATGTCGCGCAGTTGATTGGCCGTCGCCGTCGGGTCCAGCGACAAGACGCGATCGACGATTTCATTCGCCCGCGACTTGTCGCGTGGATTGAGATGTCGAGGTTCGGTCGACGGCTTGAAAGGTCGCACGATAACGCGCGTCGGATCGGGCCTCAGATAGAGGGCCTGCCGATTGAGAAGGCTGGACCGGGGCAATGTTGATCTTTCGAAGTTCTTACTGTGGGTGGGACCGCTCATGACAATTGCCGGGCGCTGACCCTTGGAGGTATCGGTCGCAGCATCTGATTGACGCGACCAAGCTCCACGCAGGAGATCAGGTAGCAGAGCACGGATTCGGCTCCCCGGTTCTCGTTGGGGCGATCCACATGCAGGCCGTCGCGGCAACTGCCCGTTTCCGGGTCGACGAGGGAGACGCCGTGATCATTGCTTCCCGTGAACCAGTCGAAGGCCCTGTGCGCGGCCTCGATCCAGCTCCTGTCCGAGGTCGCCTCGTAAGCCGCAAGACAGGCGGCCACGGTTGCCGTCGCCTCGACCGGCTGTTGGTCGAAGAGCCTGGGTGGCTGTCCGACCTCGAAGAAGCCATCGGTTCCGATAGCGCGGAAATTGCCCTTCTCCCCTGTCTGCTGGGTCATCAGCCATTCCAGCGTTGCAACGCCAGTCTCGACGAAGGCCGGCACCTTCGTCGCGATGCCGGTCATGATCAACGCCTGGCTCAGGCGGGCATTTTCATAGGATAGTCCCTCCTCAAACCAGCGGCGCCCGCTCTTCGACACACGACGGTCCAGGTCCATCAGACTGTCGGCATGACGAAGGCGCAGCATGCGCGCTTGGGCGTCTTGAGGATTGGCTTTGCAGTAATCGTTGAGGCCGAGAAGCGTGAAAGCCCAGGCGCGCGGGGAACGAAAGTCGAGCGTGACGGACATCGCCTGGGTAAAGAGGGCACTCGCCCATCGGCGGCGTGGTGCATCCGTATCGGACAGGGCGCAGGCACCGAGCGCCCAGAGGGTTCGCCCATGGCTGTCGTCGGAGCCCTTGTCTTCGAGCCAACGGCGGTCATAGCTCATGAAGTTTCGGAACCGGCCTGTATCCGGGTTCCAGGCGTGTTCGACGAAGGCTGCGAAGGAGGCTGTCATCCTGTCCGCTATGCCCGTCTCGCCGACGGCCGACAGGAGCGAGGACAGAAGCAGGGCTCGCGCGTTGTCATCGACGCAATAGCCATGCGACCTGTCCGGCACGGAGAACACCGCATGCTGGATGATGCCCGTGTCGTCGCACATCGTGTGCAGATGGCCAAGCTTCAAAGCTGTCTGCTGCGGTGGGCGCTTGATCCGCAGGGAGATCAGGTCGCTGACGAGCTTGGGCCGATAGGCGGTGCGCGCCTTCGTCATGCTGTCGAGATAGAGCGTGGCGACATGCGACCAGATCATTGCGCGGCCGGCCTCGTAGGCCCTCTTGCGCATCGCCATCCTGGCCTCGTCATCGCCAAGCAAGGTCGCGATTGCGTTCGCCGTCGCCGGCACATCCCCAAAAGGGACCAACACGCCGCGGCCGTCGCCCAAGAGATCACAGGCGTGCCAGTAAGGCGTCGAAACCACAGCACTGCCCATTCCGAAACTATAGGACAGCGTTCCCGACGTCATCTGCGCCTCGTCCAGATAGGGCGTCACATAGACGTCGCACATGGCAATGAAGTCGAGAAGCGTCGGCAGATCGACGAAACGATTGAGAAACTGCACCGCATGATCGACGCCCAGCCGCTCGGTGCGCTGGCGCAGACTGTCACGATAGGCCTCGCCCTGCTGACGCAGAAGCGTCGGGTGCGTGGCGCCGAGAACGATATAAAGGGCCTCGGGGCTCTCCTTGAGAATGGCGGGCATGGCATCGATGACCACCTCGATACCCTTGTTGGGAGAGAGGAGACCAAATGTCAGGATGATGGGCCTGCCGGCGTAACCGCGCTCAATCTTGGCAAGGTCCGGATCATGAAAGGGCCGATCGGGTATGCCATGGGCGATGACGTCGATCTTCTGGGGAGCCACGCCATAGATTTCCGTCAGCAGCGTGCGTCCCTTCTCCGCCATGACGACGACACGGCTGGACTGGGCCGCGACCTTTTGAAGGACCCGGTGTTGAGACAGTGTCGGTTCGGCAAGGATGGTGTGGCAGGTGGTAACGAGCGGAATGCGCAGGTTTTCCAAAAGCGCGAGGATATGTTCGCCGTCCGGACCGCCGAAAATGCCGAATTCGTGCTGCAGCGAAACCACATCGAACCGGCCTTCATTCAGGACCCGCGCGGCCGTCACATAGTCTTCGACTTCCTCCTCGCGGATCTCGAAGATCACGTCGTCAGGATAGGCGTAGCTCTGCCTGGCATCCGTCACGGCGACGATGCTGGTCTGGATGGGTTCGACCCCGTCCATCAGGGCCTGAGAGATGTCGCCGGTAAAGGTCGCTATCCCGCATTGGCGCGGAAGAGAATTGCCGATGAATGCGATACGTGCCGGTCTGCTCATCTGCGTTCCCTCCAGAACATGGTGGCGAGGTCTCGCCAAATTGGCCAGGGACGCGCAGCGCGGCCGCATGGTTGATTCATGAGAATAGGCATCCGGATCACGCGGATCCGATAGCCTCCAGATCACGCTCCAGAGCGACGCGCCCTTGGCGGAGTTCGGCATTCCAGAGCCGATACTGCGGGCTGTTCTGATAGGCCGGCATGGGTGCCTCAATCGTGTAGGTGAAGGCAGCAGCCGGCGACAAACCCTTGGTGGACACAAGTCGAACCATCTGGCCGATGGTAAAACGGTGAGAAGGCATGGGTATCTCCAATCATCAGTGCGTTGTGTTGAGGTTTTTCTGGCCGGACAGGCTCCTATCCATGTCCAGAGCGGTATCCAGCTCCAACGGATCGATATGGATCAGGCTCTTCTTCTGGCCGGCGACGACTTCGATCATGGTTGCCACGCGCCGATAGGCGAGCCAGGAAATTCCGGTGATTTGTTCCTCGTCATCCTGCACCTGATAGTCGCCGGGTGGATGGACACCCTCCAGACCTGTCAGGGTGAAGGGCGCGTCGAAATGCACGGTTCTCGTCTTCGTTCGCGAAAACATGGGAGACTCCTTTGCTGGGGACCGGTGTTGTTTGGTGGCGGTGTAGAGGTCAGATCGAGATGCGACCTTAGTGTTGATCAGGCCAACTTCGGCAGAACAGCGGGCCGCGCTGTGAAGGGATGGATACTGCAATCCGGCCGCTTCCCAGCCCCTTTCCTGATCTCGAAGACGTTCGGTCGGCATGTCGCCGAAGCGATCCGTTTCTTGCGAATGTCGGCCAATACGATCACTTTGTCCGAAGGCTCCATCAGATGCCCCGCTTCTCGGACGCAACGGTCTGATCGCGACCCGACGGACTTCCACCCTCGCCTTCCCATCGCAACAGCGCCGCAGCGTGACTGAAAGCGACCTTCTCCCAGACGGCTACGTGCATATCGCTCATGACCATTCCCTTGCGAAGGTGATCGATGATCGCGATTTCCCTTGCATAGTTGCCACCTGACTGCGCCCCGAGACCCGCGCTCGAGTAGCTTGAGCGGCAGAGCAGCGCACGCAGGAGCGCCTGGTCAGCCAGCTTTCGCTCACGCTCTGGAGGATCGTTCTTCAGCATGGTCGAAGGCCAGGTGTCTGCCCAAGGCGATCGTCATCAACGATCACTGCAGTGGATTGCTCACGATCAATCATGACCTGTTCCTCTTCCGAGTTCGCCAAGCGCTGTGTTTGGTGTCGTCAGGTCGCCGACTGGAGGGACGACCCGAATGCACTGAGATCGAGTTCGATCGTCTGTCGTCGCCGAGACTGATAGGCTTGCCTCGCTGTTGTCAGGATGCGCTCCCGAAGGCGATCGAATGCCAAGAGATAGTCGCGTTCCTTCCGGCGTCCGGGGGCGCCCTCGCGATCAAACACGGCGACAGGCAAGAGAAACAGAACCTGGTTCAAGCCGTCAAGCCCGATGAAACGAATGAGACCGCGGGTCTCGTCATAGGTGCGGGTCGGATTGGGGAAGGAAAGGGTCACAGGCTCGCGACCCGACTGCTGCTCTTCAGCCGTGCGAGGACAGCCTTGTCTACCCAGAGGTTCACGGCGGGAATCAGATCGCCGGAGCAGCGGACGCCCTTCTGATAAAGCGTCATCGCATGGCGCGCCGCGCCACGGTCCAGCTCGCAGAGTGGTTCTTCATAGCGAAACCCGGCATGCCGGAGTGCGTTTCTGATGATGCTGATGTCGAAGCTGCCAATCGGCTGATGAAGGTCGGAAGACATGATGTCCTCCTTTGTTGGGGCCAGGGTGCGTGCCGCCCAGAAAGTGGCAGTGCCCGTTCAATGGCTGCCACTTCAATGAATATGGGCCCGCTTATCAAAACTTGCAAGACCCCCTCGAAAACATCCATAGAGCGTGATCGGAGACGCAGTTGTCATCCAGTCAGCGCCGCGCGCCGCCATCCGCCATGAATAAAGTCTTCTCAATGGCTGCCTTCAAGAAGGGATGGCTTGCTGTGGCATGTCTTTGACCTGAGCGGCGGCTATAGCAATCCACGAAATCTGTCGTCGTGATCCAAACTCCTGCGCTAGCGTGAATTCGGAATAATTGCCGCTCTAGAAAGGTATCGAACCCGTGACCCTGTGCTGCATCCAAGCAATCATACTAAAATTGTTGATCACGCCGATATGGGCAGTCAGACTGGCCTGCTGCCGGTTTCATGGACACCGAGTTAAGGTGTTTCCAATGAAACTGGAGCGCATGAATGCAACGAAGGAAGTTCAGCCGCGAGTACAAGCTTGAGGCATTGAAGCTGGTGCGAGAGCGTGGGGTCAGCGTTGCGCAGGCATCCCGCGATCTGGATGTTCATGAGAATGTCTTGCGCAAGTGGGTAAGGGAATACGGTTCGGACCCGGCACAGGCGTTTCCTGGTCAGGGACAGATGAAGCCGGAGCAGCTTGAGATCGAGAGGC
>NZ_JACLAL010000014.1 GCF_014280875.1 Paenirhizobium daejeonense
AAGGACAAGCGATCGTCACCGGTATCGGCGGAGACGGCCGCAGGCTGGCTCCGTGCTCGCATAGAGCGCGCTCGACCGGAACGGGCGATGGCCCATGGCACAAGCGAAGAAGATCTTCGACGAGGAAAAACCGGCCGTTATCCACGAGGCTCCGGAAAACCCTACGGCGCAATTGGGGAGCGCGGGTTTCCTCCGCCTGCTCCGCTCGCCTGACGGCTCGCTGCGGCCGCGGCCGCGCCGTCCCACGGCGCTGCGGCTGGATAATGGCCAGCACCACCGGGAGACAATCTGTACGAAAAGAGAAGGGCCAAGCGGTAGAGGGTAATGGTTCGGCCTATTCGGTCCTGCTCACCCGCGCGCCCGGCACGGCGAGGAACGGCTTGAAGGCTGCGGCGACCTTGGCGAGGAAACCCTTGCTGAAGCTGCCGAGCAGTTCGGCGTTCGGATCGTAGTAGAAGGACGCTTCCGCTATATCGTGATTGAATTCCGACACGGTGATCCAGGCATCCTTCCAGTCGCGGATTCCCGCACGCCGGCATTCGAGCTGGGGGATTTCCAGCGCCGTCTGGTCGGCGCGCGGCGGCGTGCCGGAAATCGCCAGTATCACCAGATGGGTCTGCGCGCCTTTGGGGATGGCGAGCACCATGCAGACAGGGCGGGACTTGCGCCCTTCCGTTTCGCCGCTGTCGCGCTGCCACGCCCAGAGATACGGATAACGCAAGACGGAGCCGCTGGCCGGAATGTCAGCCATTGGCGTCTTCCCCTTCCGCGATCAGGCGATCCAGTTCGGGGATGATCATGTCGATCAACTCCTGCGGCGCTTCTCCGAGCGTGTAAACCCGCCGGGCATCGCCCCGGCTCTTCATGGCCTCGAACTCGTCGTAGGTCATGAGGACATAGCGCGGTTTGCGGTGCTGCGTGATCGCGACCGGATGACGGTCTGCCGCCATGGTGACGGTCTTGATGTCGCGGAGCAGGTCGACGGTGGTGAACTTCTGCATCGGCGGTTCCTTCGATTAAGTCAATTAATACGAATTATTCGACTATTTTGCAAACGGGAACGCCGTTCCGCGATCTTCCTCGGGCGGGCAGGGGAGGCGAGGGGAGGGGCTTTGGGGCTCCCCTCGAACCGCTTCGCGCCCGCTCGACGCGGGCCGAACGGTCCCCTCGCGGGTGCCCCACCTAGAGGAGGAGGGGCAGGTCTCTATCGGACAAAGCCGAGGCGTTCCGCGATAGATGGCTCGTATTCATGGCCCGCTTCCCGCAGCATGGCGATCATGTCGGCATGATCGAGATTGCTGATTTCGTAGCCATTGGCGCGGGCTTCCTCGACAATGCCCTCCAATGTCGGAAACCCTTCCAAAAGCGTGCCAAGCCAGATTTCCGGCGTCCCGAAATCATCGTCACTCTCGAATCCCTGCAGGAAGTATGTGCGCAATGGTGGATCGAAGCCGATGACGGCCTCGTCGTCCGTTCTCTCGCCCTTGTGAAGCGAGATGGTGTAGCGGCTCATTCGTATTCCTCCGACTGGAGTGTCCACCTTGTCACCCATCTCGGATCGTCGAATGCGGGGACGTCGATATCACCGTTCTGCAACGCCTCCACGGCGCTTTCGTGGTCATCTGCCTCCACGTCGATGGTGATCTCGCGAACGGTGGAGAAGGTTTGAATGATGGTGACAGTCTGCCTGTTCATTTGCGTTCCCTTTAAATGCGGTTTCGGGCATCGGTCGGCCGCGAGGCTGCCGATTTTCTAGAATGCGAATGCGGTCTGGCCGATGGCCTGCGTGTAGCTCGCGCTTTCGCCCGCCGCATAACGCTCGCAGCCTAGCTCGGACCATTGGAGGAAGCCGGAACGGTCATAGCGGAACCAGCCGTCCTCGATACCGAAGATCATCCCCCATGCCGCGTCCTCGGCGCATTGGCGGCCGGTGTTGATCGGCCAATGTTCCGCTCCCTTCTCCTGACGGCACACGCTTGGAGCGGAGAAGGAACGAATGGTCCTGCCGCGATCTCCCGGTTTGGTCGCGCCGATCTCGCGCATGATCTCGCGGGCCTCGGCGGTGGTGATGTAGCCAGCGGCCTTTTTGTCGTCATGGCGCGAATAGCGGCACCCAAAGGTGACGGCGTTCATGATGCAGGCGCGTTCGGTGAATTCCCGCGTCGCCAACAGTTCGCGCCATTTCCCGGCGCTGACCAGATCGACGGCGTGCCACCAGCGGGCTGTCGGGCCGCTGGAATAGCCGTGGCGGTTCGGCGCGCCGTCGCGGGCGATCTCGAAACCAAGCGCGGCCTCGACATGGCGGACGTAGGGATGGTCGGCCAAGAGCGGATGGCGCAGGCCGAGCTTGCGCGGCCGTTCGCCTTCGGGGCAGCACACCTCGATTGGGAACTTGAACAGGCGCGACGGGAGGTTCCATGGCGCGGGCATTTCAAAACCGTGCGGGACGGACAGCGAAGTGTTGATGTCGAGAAGGCCGAGACTAGGGGCAAACCCGTTCTCCACCAGTGCGGCGCCAAGGGTGTCGGTGCTTGGGCTGTCCATCTTAATCGTCCTTCCTGAAATCTCACTCCAAGGGTTCGGGACCGCCCGAAGGGAACATTCCCCTCGGGCAATCCTGCGGTCGGCTGGTCGATCAATCCCACGGAATGACGGCCATCAGGTCTTCGTCGTCCTGACCGGGAAAGCGGCCGAGATTGGCATTGAGCCTGCCGTGGCCGGTGCTGACGGAGAGGCTGAGATAGTCGCCGCCATTCTGGTTCTTCTTCTTCCAGATGCCTCCGAGGTCGAGCCGCCGCCCGCGCGGGGACTTGGCGTGGATGCGGTAGACAGGCGCGTCCTTGTTGGTGCTGGTGAAGGGTTCGCCGGTAATATCGATGTCGTAGGCGATGGAGGCGATGTTGCCGCTGAGGGTGCCGTCTTCGTTGAAGCGGATGAAGTTGGTGAGTTCGGTCATGGTCTGTCTCCTGAGTTTGCGTTTCCCAAAGGAGAAGCCCCCTTGGGCGAAGCCTCCCCGGTCTTTCCGGGGGAATGGCCTCTGACATTCCCCCGGACAGAGGGGGGGAGGGCGAAAGCCCGCCCCACGGCGGCGCGCGGCCGGATCAAGGGGTCGTGGCGGGGAAAAAACGGAAGGTTCGGCGCGCAGCGGTGAAAGCCGTTTTTTTGCCGGCGCGACAAGCGGCTTGCCGCGCCTGCCCCTTGATCCGAACGCCCGGCGATGTCAGGGGCGAGACGAACGATGCGGCCCGCGCGCGGGCCTCAGTGCCGGATGCGCAGCAGCCGAGAAGGACAAGCGATCGTCACCGGTATCGGCGGAGACGGCCGCAGGCTGGCTCCGTGCTCGCATAGAGCGCGCTCGACCGGAACGGGCGATGGCCCATGGCACAAGCGAAGAAGATCTTCGACGAGGAAAAACCGGCCGTTATCCACGAGGCTCCGGAAAACCCTACGGCGCAATTGGGGAGCGCGGGTTTCCTCCGCCTGCTCCGCTCGCCTGACGGCTCGCTGCGGCCGCGGCCGCGCCGTCCCACGGCGCTGCGGCTGGACAATGGCCAGCACCACCGGAAAGCGGTCGTTACGGAAAAAGGGAGAGGGCGAAAGCGGCTCGCCCTATTTCGTCCTGCTCATCTATGGTATCGTCGGCGAACCCTAAGCGGCCGGACAAAGTCTTGCGTATCGAGATATGGACGCCTACGCTGCATCAGATCGTAGCGGACTCGCCGATGCAATGCGCCGGCGGCGATCGAAATCGATTGACGTGGACGTTCCTCGACACCATGTTGAGAGGTAACAACTAACCCAGCATCCTGAGAGACATGGGCTCCGGGCGGTTGGGGGAAAAAGCCGGCGCAAGCCGGTTTTTTTATGTCTTGACGGCCAGGGCGCACTGAAAAAGCGGCCGACGCCCGATCGATCTCATCGAGACGGACGCGGGCGCAACAGAAGTCTTCGGCCTAAATCCGAGACCAACTCGACAAGACCAGCATGCGGGACGATCCTATCGTCCTGACGTCGATGCCAATGGGCGGGAAGGGAGCGCGAGGGGAGGGGCTACGGGGCTCCCCTCAATCGGCTGCACCCGCTCGATGCGGGGGCCGCGCGTCAGTCCGCCAGTCCGACGCCGTGTTAAACGAGCTCCAGGCGTAGCGTGCGGCCCACCGCATTAGCCGCGCGCGTGAGAACGGCGAGCGTAACGCCCTGATATTCGGGATCAAGAAGCCGGTCGAGCTGCGACCGGCTAGTATGCAGGCGCTTCGCCATTTCGGCCTTGCCGATATTCTGCTCCTTCATCGCCTGTTCAAGCTGGAAGGCCAGCACGCGCTTTATTGCGTGTTCCGTCGTCTCTTCGTAGGTGCCCTGCTCCTTCAGGAAATCCTCAAAGGAGTCACCAAGAGAACCGCGTTCGATATCCTTGCTCATTTCAAACCTCTCATCCGCTGTTCGGCCAGCTTCAATTCGGGCTGCGGCGTTTTCTGCGTCTTCTTGATGAAACCGTGCAGCAGGGCCATCTGACCGTCATGCACGCAAAACAGAACGCGGGAAATCCGCCCGCCCGGAAGATTGGTTCGGATTTCCCATAGACCGTTGGCGCCGCTCATCGGCCGGCAGAGCGGCATTCCTATCGGCCAACCAAACTCGGCCGTCCTGATATCGTCGCCGACGATCTTGCGATCCTCCTCGGACAAGTCCAGAAGCCACTCCCGTACGGGCTGGCGTCCGGACTCCGTGCGATAGAACTTCGCCGGCAGTTTCTTCACATGATCGATCATCGCGGCGATGTACCATAGATGGTACTTCGCCGCAAGGATTGTCAAGGGCAAGCAGAGGCGCGCGCCTATGCGGCCCCGCCCACCTCCTGAAGCTCCTTGACGACACGCTTTGTCTCGATGATCTCGATTTCCCCGAGGCGGATTTCCTCCGCCTGCTCCGCTCGCCTGACGGCTCGCTTCGGCCGCGGCCGCGCCGTCCTCACGGCGCTGCGGCTGGATAACGGCCAGCACCTCCGGGGATAAGCGCCTTGAAAAAAGAATGCCGCCGAGGTGAGCGGCGGCATTCAGGCGGGCAGGTGCGTACAGGGGAGGAGGGCCGGACACCCGCCCAACGCCTATGTTTGACCATGCGCCCTGCTCTTGGAAACTAGATTGAAAAGCTGTGCGATGACGTCCGTCACATAGACCTGCTCGCCCTCTCGCGGATAGCTGCTGTTCGAGATACGGGACTCGATATAGACGAGATCACCCTGCCCAACATTCTCCTCGATCCATTCAGCCTGCTTCTTGTCCAAGACGGTGACCTGAACCCAGTCGGTGGCAGTTTTGCGTTCCCCATCCGACTGCCATTCGCGGTTGGTGGCTACATTCACCTTCAACACGCCCTTCAGCGGTATGATGTTTCCGACGTGGCCAAGCACGGTATGCCGGTTAACCGTACGCATGGATTAAACCTTTCTTAACCGAGAAAAACCGTCTATCTGTTGAGCCCGAACCAATGCCGCTCGGTTTGCCCGGAAGTGTCATTCCTGATGTCGAAGTAATATGGCTCTGACCTGAGCGGTCGGGATATGGAGACCGTTTGTATGCAGCTCCGCTGCCGATCAGAACTGTAGAGACCGTGCGTTCTGCCCTGGCAAATGTTGACTGTCTTGACGCACAGGTCGCCCTCTCGGGCGAATCCATTGCGGTCCCCCCTGCTTCCGACCTGATAGCCCTCCGGGCAATCCGCATATCGCTCGTGACCTGGCGAACCCGTTCCCGCCTCGGGGCAAGTTGGCCAGTCGAAGCCCGGTTTCTTCATGGCGGAGATAAGCCGGTTCATCGGCGGATGGCAGGCAGACACGCCCCGCCAGGATGGATTGGAAGACGAGGCGCACAGCAGGACTTCGCAGCCCCATTCGCTGGCGGCGGCGGGAGCGGAAAGCGCCGCGGCCGTCAGAAACAGTCCGAGGACGACATGGTGAGACATGGTTTTGGCGATCATCGGCACTCTTCTCATCAAACACACTAACGAGTAAATTATAGTTTATACGGCGATGACGAGCAAGCGCAAGAAGGCAGACACCGAGCTTGGTACGAGGATCCTGCGAAATATGGCACGGGTCATAGAGCGCGAGCGTGAAACGCGCGGCCTCAACAAGAAGGAGATGGCCGAGCTGATCGACGTGACTTATCCCTTTTATTTTCAAATCATTGACGGAACGGCAAACCCTTCTCTCCAGACGATTACGCGGATCTGCATCAACCTCAATGTGCCTTTCCAGGAGCTGGTGAGCGGGGCAGCGCCTCTCTGATCGGCGACCTTGGGAATGCCTGCCGGCGGTCCCGTCGCATTGGCGAAACCTACTTCCCGTCAAACGGATTGCCGGAAACATAAACTATATTTATCTTCTCTCCCCGATGAAATTGATCGCCGGATGCGCCGCAAGGCTGTCGGCGCGATATTGGGGCATTGCCGGCATGAAGTGTTTTGCTGCTTCCGTTTTTCTCGTGATCGGCTCGGCCGCACATGCGGGCGAGAACCCGATGTGGCCAACGAGTCTGACCTGGACCTGCGCGTTCTCGTCGGTCATCCGGTGCGAGCGTTCGGTTGATTGCGAGACAGTCGCGGAGGAGGGCGAACTCGCCCTGGACTATCGCGAAAACAGCTTGACGGATCGGAAGGGCACGGTTCATCCGATCAAGCGCCACTATGTCCAGACGGTGGCCGGCAGCCCGATCGGGAGCGAGGTGAAGATCGAGCTCGACACGAACGAAGTGATTTGGCTTTCACCGGCCGATGGAGCAGGGGTGTTTTCCGACAACTGGATTGGGGCCATGCTCTCGCCAAAGGCGGGTGTCATCTTGCAAGAATTGAGGCCGTTGATTTGCTCACCGACAGGCTGACCGTGCGCGATCGCTGTGTCCTATTGGGTGTCTCACACAAATTCGAGGAGGCAATCGCGTTATGGTGGACCACCTCACTCCGCAACTCCGCTCATTGGTAATGTCCCGTATCAGGGGAAGGGACACATCACCTGAGCTAGCCGTTCGCAGGCTGACCCATTCCCTCGGCTACCACTTCCGCCTTCACAAGAAAGGGCTACCCGGCACTCCGGATCTCGTGTTCGCATCCCGTAGCAAAGTGATTTTCGTACATGGGTGTTTCTGGCATAGACACGCTGGATGCAAACGAGCGTCGTCGCCCACCTCAAGAATCGAATACTGGGCTGAAAAGTTCAGACGCAACGTTGAGCGGGACGCGGAAGCGGAAAGGGCATTGCGTTATCTCGGTTGGGATGTCCTTGTAATATGGCAGTGCGAAACGAAGGCTCGAAATATGGGCCCGTTGGGCTTGAAGATCGTCGAGTTTCTCGAAACAGCTGTAAACCATTTCGATTAGGGATGATGTGTCTTGCAAAAAACAACTCAAGCGAGCTATCCCAGACGAAGGGAATCATAAGGGGATAGGCATGAATACCGAGGTAGCAGTCCAAACATCGCCGGAAACGGCTGCCCGCCCCCATACCATGGACATGACCTTCCAGCGTGGAATGCTCAAAACGCTGGGAATCAACCTCTACGCCAATATCGGGAAAGTCTTGGTAGAGTTTATCGCCAACGCGTACGATAGCGATGCGACGAAGATCGATATTACTCTGCCGGCCGAACGCATCGCTGAAGCACGTAAGCAACTCTCGGACGCTCGGAAAGCAAAAGCCGCTGCCGCCGCAGCGACTTCCGAAGGAGCTGAACCCGCGACCAAGCTCTCCTTCGACAGCCTCCTTGCAACCCTTCCAGAGGACATAGAGGTGATCATCAGCGACGATGGTCACGGAATGAACTGGGAAGAAGTGAAAGACAAGTTTTTGCCGTTGAACCGGCAGCGCCGAGTGGACAGCAAAGGCCGGGAGACCAATCTCAAGAGCCCTGGCGGGCGTTATGTCATGGGCAGGAAGGGCGTCGGCAAACTTGCCGGGTTTGGAGCTGCTGAGAAAGTGGTGCTGCGCACCAAACGGGCAGGCGACACCTATGCCACCGTCATTACAATGACGGACAGTAACCTAGAGCACGAGCAAGCCCAAACTCAGATCGAAATCCCCGTTTCGTACGAAGACGGCCTCCCAATTGAGGAGAAAGGGACAAAGATTGTCTTGAGCCGCCTTAAGGCGGACGCCTTTAAGTCTTCCGCCAAAACGATATCCGACGGGATCGCGAGCGCGTTTTTTGCCATTCGGCCGGAAGAATTTCGAATTCGCATGAACGACGTTACGATCGCTCATCCGATACCAGATTACGAATTCGTCTTCCCGGAGACGTTGACCTTGGAAAAGATCAAAGCGGGAGAGATGCAGAACGACGAATTCGCCGTGGCGGAGATAGGTATTATCTCCTTCCGCTACTACATCGCTTTCAGGAAGAGGTCCGAGCATCTTCCGGCTGGTAAGCGCGGGGCGCGCATCTACTGCAACAATCGCCTTGCTGCGGGACCGACATTGTTCAACCTCGGCACGGGGATGCATAGTTTCCACAGCGCCGACTACATGGAGTGCATTGTTGAAGCCAACGAGTTGGACCGCGGTTCCGTCGATCTGATCAGCACCAGCCGCACTCAGCTTCAAGAAGGAAATGAGATTTTCGAGGCTTTGCAGGATAAGATCGGCTCGCTGATGCGCGTTGCTATCGCGAAGCATGGAGCGTTCCGTGAGCGGATCGCAAATGCTGAAATCGACTCAGACCCGAAAGGGCAAATCATCAAGCGGAGCGTCGAACAGCTACCGACGAAAACCCGCAGGGCGGCTACCCGACTTCTGACGACGATTGCCGCACAATACGGGGTCGGAACCGAAGCGTTCGAGGAACTCGCGCCGATTATCATGAACTCTGTGAACGCGACGGAGGTGCTTGCAAAACTGGTCACATCCGGTACGAAGCCTGAAACAGTAACGAGCATCCTCAGTCAACTGCGAGACCTGTCGGAAATCGAACTTCGAGATGTTCTGAAGCTCTATCGAGGGCGGCGTGGCGGTATTTCGAAAATCCAAGCGCTTCAAAAAACCGGGCACGAACTGTGGAAGAAAAAAGGGCTCGAAAAAGACCTTCACCAGCTGCTTAAGGACAATCCTTGGCTAATTCGTCCGGAATTTTCTACGTATGTAACCAGCGATGAAAAAATTAATACGGTCGCATCAAAACTAGCCAAGCATATCGAGGTCGATAATTTTTCACCAATCATAGATGGAGAAGAGCTTAATATTACACGTCCGGATTTGGTCTTCCTGATGTCGGATCGTGGAAGTGAAGGGCCTTTCGTCATCAAAGTTATTGAGCTAAAAAGTCCGACAATTCCGCTGACAATCGAGCATTATCGTCAACTTGAAGACTATATCTTGACGATCGAGCGGTGGTGTCAATCAGAGTTGAAGCGAACGATTGCGGTGCATGGCTACCTCATCGGCGAGATGCCCGCGGACAATACCACCGTAAAAGACGAGCTTGCTCTTCAGAGCAAATTCCAGAAATCCGGTCCAGATTCCCAGATACGCGTCGTGGGCCTTACCCAGCTGATCAACGACGCTTGGAACGTTCATGTTGATGCCATCAATGCGATCCAATCAGAATTGGAAGATGAGGGCGAGGAGGAAGGCGACGAAACTTACGCTGCCGCCAGCACCTTAGACGAAACGGTGACATCAGAAGCGGTCGCAGCTTCGAACGCGTCGTAGATAACACGACCAACTGCCGTTCCAAGCGGAATTGGCACACCATTTCCGATTTGGCGCGCAACCGGATAAGGCTTGCCCGCGAAGATCCAATCATCGGGCACTCCTTGAAGCCTTGCACCTTCACGCAGAGAAATGACTCTGTTTTCGAAGGGATGAAGATATCGTCCCTTCGATGGATTCTGAAAAGTGCATCGAATTGTGTTGGCGGGGGCCGAGGGGTCTATGCGACCCCATACGTCGGTGGCTTGGCAGCCGATTTGCTTCCATGAGGGCGGGCATAGTTCAGGAACGAGCCGCAATAGATCCCGTTTGTCGCCGTTCGGCGGTATGAGCGAGAACCTCCGCATCGCGAGATCCGAGGGAACAGGCCAATAGTGCATTGGATCGTGAGCGTCCAATGGGATGTCAAAGAGTGCGGCCCCGGCTGAGGTCTTTGAGACTGCAGGTACCGGGCGAGCAATTTGGCCGATTGTGGAAGCTACCGTAAAGGCGCGTTTACGCAGCTGCGGGGTGCCGTAGTCGACCGCGTCAAGCTCCCACACATCGATTTCAAACCCGCGCGACCGCAGACCTTCGGCCAGCATTGCCCAATGCGCCGAGCGTACAAACGGCGGAACGTTTTCCACCACAACCACCTTTGGTTCTACACGGTCGATCCAGGGTAAGATTGCCAGGCACAAGTCGTTTCTGACGTCTAGCGGGTCACGACGGCCCAAAGTGCTGAACCCTTGGCATGGCGGTCCTGCAATCAGAACGTCAACCGTACCTACATCATGCACTTCCGCGGCTGAGGCATTGATGACGCAGTCAGACAGATTCTGGCGGTAGGTCTGGGCCGCGTCCGCGGAAAGTTCGACGGCGAATGCAGGTGTAAATCCCGCAGATTTCATGCCCGAACTGAAAAGGCCGGCGCCGGCGTACAAATCGCCAAATTTCCACATTTAACACCCTCGCTACGGCCAGCTTTTAATTATATAATCATATAAACGATCAGGCCGCACAAGGAATTTCTCTCGCATGGCATCGTATCAGATTCTCACGTCTTCGGAGGCCCAGCATATCGCGAATATGGTTAACAGAGCCCTAATCGCATTGGGGATTTCGCTCAATAATTTGGCGACAAGGGCCGGTGTGTCGCAGTCAATGGCGTATGGCGCCCAGCATGGCAAACTGAAGAGAAGAACACCCAACGTTCGCCGTCTTGAGTTATATATTCATATAACTCTTGGTGAGCGGGAATCGGAAGATGCTCGCGCGCTCGACGCCGATATCCTGAACTACCTGGCTGCTGGCGGCGACGTCGTATCGCTTCGTGCACACATAAATGCGCTGGCTCACGTTTGCCGAACTCTTGCTAATTACGACGCGGGATAAGCATGTCGGCATGACGATAGGTAACGTTATAACATATCGCATAAGTTCTATTATGGAACTAAGCCGTCTAGGAATTCGGCTAATGGGCGACCATGAACGGACGATTCACCGAACCGCCTTATGCAGCGGGCCATCAATCTGGAGCATGGACGAACGATTTGGAGACCAATTTGTCATGAGCGCAATAGACGAGAGCCTGAGCGCGCTGAATCGCCGTCAGCTTCTGGAACTGCTGGACGGCGTCAACCCAGGAGAGATTCCGATTGGAGCTGTTAAGAGACGATCGTTGGCAATCCAGATGAACGCACAGATCTTTAGGATCGGCCGTAGATTTGCAACGAACGCTTTCGTGCTCGTCCGCGGCAAGTTGCGGCTTGTGTATGTAAAACCCTCATACTTCCAGTATCGCCGGGTCGGTCTGGATATCTTCGGCTCCGAGTATTCCATCATGGACTTCGACCACAGTCTGGGACGCGCGGTCGCAGAAAGCTTGAATGTAAACTATGTGCTGCTTCTTGCTATCGACAAAAAAGTCAACCGAGGACACGGGGCATATGAACGTGTAAGGTCCTCGCAGGATAGCGGCCCTCGAAAAATTGACTTGCGAAAGCACTGCTTTGTCGATCCTCGCGTGATGAACAAATGGCTGGGTCTCCCGGCGATCTCCAATGTTCATACGCGCAGCTATGAACGGTCAGATGCCACGAAACCGCGCTTGACCGACAATCAACTGCGATGCGTCATCAAGGCGCTGGGATACGGCTCCAAAGCGATTGAACCTACGAACCTTACTCAAATCTATCGTTAGCGACGAAGGTCGGCGGAACTCATTCCAGTTTTTCAGAATGGTGCCACTCTGCTGCAGTGCTCCAATTCTCTTCTGATTGATTAAAGTAACGGACTAGAAGTATAGGTTGTAGGCCCTGTCAACACGCTAAGAACCTACACCATGCACCAGCCCGTCCCACCAAAATCCGTTCTTCAGCTGATACTGGAGTGGTCGCAAAATCGGCCGCTGTGGCAACGAGACGCTCTTCGGCGTATCGTCGCAGGTGGCGCGATTGATGTAGCAGGAATCAGCGAGATCCTCGCCCTTTGCAAGAAAGAACATGGGGAGCCCAATACGGCCATTAGTGCCGCGCCGCTCGAAGCTACCCACCTACCCGCCAATCCGGGCAATGGCGCGGCGATCACGCTGGCTTCTCTCGCTGATGTGGTTGGCGTCAACCAGTTGGCACCGAAACAATCTCTTCTGTTCGAACAACAGGGTCTTACGATTGTCTACGGGCCGAATGGTGCCGGCAAGTCGGGATATGGCCGAGTGCTTAAGCGAGCCTGTCGGGCTCGGAAGGCTGGCGAAATCATGCCTGATGCCTTTTCGCCTTCGCCCACCGGCAAGGCGACCGCGAAATTCACCATCTCACGCGACGGGCTCCAAGAACCTGTCTTGACGTGGGAAGACAATGAAAATCCGGACCCCGTGCTTTCGGCGGTTAGCGTGTTCGATCGTGAATGTGGTGCTGTTCATATCCAGGATAAGAACGAGGTGGCGTTTCGCCCATTCGGTCTCGACATACCTGATGATCTTGCAGCTGTTTGCAGCCAGCTTAAATCGTTGCTGCAAGGAGAAGAGCTTCAAATCAAGGCCCTGAAAAACCCGATTTTCGACAAGCCGACATGGCAACCAACGACGGCGGTTGGTCGGATCATGACCGGCCTTAAGCATAACACGACACTCGATGGACTTTTGGCCCTTTCCGCCATGACTGATGGCGAGCGCGCCCGGCTCCAGCAATTGGCAGAGGATCTTGCTAAGAATCCGCGGGAGGCTGCTGCCGAACAGCGTCAATACGCGGACGGGATCGCGAGAGTAGCCCGGTATCTACAGAAGGTTGAGGCAGCATACTCCGATAGCGCCTTACTTGGGATGAAAGCGCTCGCGGACGATGCAAGGACAAAGCGCTCGGCAGCGACGGCGGCGGCCGGAGCCAGTTTTAAGGACACCACCCTTCCCCATGTTGGCGAGGAAGTTTGGCGGGAGTTGTGGGAGGCAGCAAGACACTACTCCCGTCATGTCGAAAAGCGATTCCCAGCTCAAGAAGGAGAGCATTGCGTCCTTTGCCACCAGCCCATTTCCGCCGAGGCAGGCGAGCGCATGGGTAGCTTTGAGCACTTCATCCGTGAGGATACCGAAAAGCTGGCTACAGCCGCCGAAGAAGCTTACTCGACTGCCTTCGATGGTTTTCAGAGCCGTCAACCAGATATCCGATTAATTGGTGAAATCCGCAGACGTATTGCGCTTCAGCATCAGGATTTGGCAGCCGGTGTACTGCAGTTCATGGCCTCTGCCGATCTCCGGAGACGCCAATGTCTGAAGGGTCTCTCCGAAAGCGGAGAACTGGGGCTTTCGCCGCAGCTCCCGTTGCCCGTAGCTGAAATGCAAAAGCTTGAGGACGACGCTCGCGCCTATGCAGGCCAATTGGAGGCCGCAGCTGACTTGGAAGGTCGAAAAGTCTTGCAAGCCGAGCACGACGAACTCGTCGATCGCGCTGCGGCTGGCGATCTTCATGACGTGGCGACAAAAGAGGTAGAGCGTCTCGGCAGGCTCGACCGAGTAGCAAAGTGCCTCGCACAAACTGCCACAACCGCCATCACGAAACTTGGCAACGACCTCGCCGACGAAGTGATAACACCCCGAATGCGAGATCGCTTTCAAAGCGAGATTATCCGGCTCGCGGCCGAAAAAGTGCGCGTGGAGGTGGTTCGCTCGGGCGGCCAGTATGGGTCGCCAAACTATCAGATCAGGCTATTTGCGAATCCCAAGACAAAGGTCCATCTGGTGCTGAGCGAGGGCGAGCAGACCTGTGTGGCGCTGGCAGCATTTCTTACCGAGTTGGCAACGGCTACGCATAAGTCTGCTCTTATCTTCGACGATCCGGTGACTTCGCTCGACCATCGGTGGCGGAGAAAGGTTGCGCAAAGACTTGTGGAAGAGGCAAGGGAACGGCAGATCATCGTATTTACACACGACCTTGTCTTCGTGAACGATCTCAACGACAGCGCCTATCGCCAAAATACTCCGACCAAATTGGCGAGCTTGTCCCGCGGCCCTGACGGGACCGGCATCGTAAGTGATGGCTTGCCGTGGGATCACGCCGGCGTCAAGTCACGGGTAGATCGGCTCGAGAAGGAACAGCGTTCCGCAAAAGCACTTTATGATGCCAATGACGAGGATGCATATCGCGCTGCTGCAATCAGATTGTATGGGTTCCTGCGCGCCACATGGGAACGTGCGCTCGAGGAGATCGTGTTTGCTGGAGTATTGATCCGACATCGAGACTATATCGACACGAAAAACCTCAAGAAGGTCTCCGTGCTCGTAGAAGGCGATGCGGAGGTGTTTCGAGCGGCATTCAAAAAATGCAGCGACATCATCGAGGCGCATGACCCATCGCGTGTCAGGAATGAGGAGCCGCCCGCACCATCAGAGATTCTTGATGATATCAATACGTTGACAGATTGGGCCGAGTCTTTGCGGAGTAGGCAAAAGGCTATTCCTTGATAGTGAGCTTCAGAGCGTTGCGTGACAGTGGCCGTTCCGATGCTATCGCGACAGAATTTCATTGTCGCTCTTCCACGGCCGTCCGACGCCGTCGCTCGCGCCACGTTCGCTCACTGGAGAAAGCTCGCCTCCTCTGGTTTTGGCGTTTTCTTCTTGACCCACAATTCTGTCGTCCGCTCGATCTCTATAAGTTCCGCCGGAAAAACCCTCTTCTGAAACGCGAGCACATCGTCGAAGCTGCCATGGAGCCATTGCTGGTATTCGTTGCGATGAAGCAGGACAGGCATGCGGTTGTGAACCGGCGCGACGGCCGCATTGGCATCGGTCATGACACCTGAATAGACCGGTCCCCATTCGTCGCTGACGCGCCATAGTCCGGCCCATGCGAATACCGGCTCATCCCGCAGGCTGAACCATGTCCGTGTCATTTTCCCCTTCTCGCCTTCGGGCTCTGCAAAATGTGTCGCCGGGATGAGGCACCGCCACTGCGGTTTACGCGCCAGCCCGACCCACATTCCCTTGGTGAGGTCGGCGACGTTGTTGACCGCCTTCGGTTTCGCCTCGGGCTTCATGCCTTTTAATCGAAGGGGAAATCCCCAGACCATGGATTGCATGATCGGCCGCCCTTCATCCTCACGAACCACCATGCCCGGCGCACCCGGAAAGACTTCGTCCGGCGCATTCGACTGGACGACGCTTGCAACATCGAAATGCGCCGCAACCTCGGCTGCGGAAACGCGAATGGTATATAGGTTGCACATGCGTTGGCGCCTCCCTCGGTCTTGTCTCAATAGAGTAGAGCATCAGTCCCGCTCGGCAACGCGGCGGTCGATCCCTACAACTGGAATTCGAGCTGGGCAGCATCTCGCCTTTCGCTCTGCCCCAGGCTGGATAGCGTCACGCCAAGCAACCGGACCTTCTTTCGGAACGGATGCTCGCCTTCAAGCAAGGCCTGCGCCGCCGCCAGGATTGCGCTATCATCGTGGAAACCTGCCGGCTGCGTCCGGGTGCGCGTGATGATCTGGAAGTCGGCGAAGCGGATTTTTACCGTCACGGTCTTCGCCCCGATGTCATGGCTCTCGCAATATCGCCACACCTTCGCGACCAGCGGCTCCAGCTCGCGTTTCGCCTCATCGAGGTCGGCGATGTCGGCCGAAAAAGTGTCCTCCGCGCCGACGGACTTTCTCTCTCGAGCCGGATTGACCCGTCTGTTGTCGATGCCGCGGGCAATGCCGAAATAGTAGGCTCCGGATTTTCCGAAATGTTCAGTAAGGAATTCCAGGGATTTCACCTTGAGGGCCGCCCCGGTCTCGATGCCGAGGTCGGCCATTTTCTTCGCGGTGGCAGGGCCGACGCCATGGAACTTCTTGACCGGCAGGCTTTCCACGAAGGTGGGGCCGTTCTTCGGGGTAATCACCGCCTGCCCGTTTGGCTTGTTGAGGTCGGAGGCGATCTTGGCCAGAAACTTGTTGTAGGAGATGCCCGCAGAGGCATTGAGGCCCGTCGCCTGTTTGATCCTGGCGCGAATCTCCGCTGCGATCTCGCTGGCGATCTGCATGCCCTTGAGATTGGTCGTAACGTCGAGATAGGCCTCGTCGAGCGAGAGCGGCTCAATCAGTGGCGTGTATTCTGCGAAGATCGCATGGATCTGCATCGACACGGCGCGATAGACATCGAAGCGCGGTTTGACGAAGATGAGGTCGGGACACTGGCGCGCCGCCGTCACCGAGGGCATGGCCGAGCGAACGCCGAACACACGTGCCTCGTAGCTGGCGGCCGCGACCACGCCGCGGGCGGCAGGGCTTCCGACGGCGACCGGCTTGCCGAGCAGGTCGGGATTGTCGCGCTGCTCGACCGACGCATAGAAGGCATCCATGTCGACATGGATGATCTTCCTGGTCGGTGTGCCATCGTCCTCGCTCATTTCATTTCCACATCGAGCGCATCCGGGCTCCGACATCGATCCGGATCTGCTTTGCGCTTCGTTCGCTGGCGGCGGCCGAGACTTTCGGCCAACTGGTCGTCTCAAAAAACTGCAGGAGCGTCGCCGGAATGAAGCGGGTACGCGACGCGTAGACATGCCGGTCGCCCTGGGCATTCTGGCCATGCGTGAAGAAGCGCTGCGGCGTGACAAGGCTCAGGCTGTCGCGCGCCCGCGTCATGCCGACATAGAGCAGGCGTCTTTCCTCTTCCAGCTCCGCGGTGGTGCCGGCGCCGAGGTCGGAGGGGATGCAGCCATCAACGACATTCAGCATGAAGACCGCGCGCCATTCCTGCCCCTTGGCGGAGTGGATTGTCGAGAGGATCAAATAATCCTCATCGAGCAGGGGAACACCGGCCTGGTCACTCGTGGCGTCCGGCGGATCGAGGGTGAGCTCGGTAAGAAAACGCTCCCGACTTCCATAGCCGCCGGCGATCTGCTCGAGCTGTATGAGGTCGGCTTTGCGGGTATCCGCGTCTTCATGAATGCGATCGAGATGCGGTTCGTACCAAAGGCGCGCAAGGCCGATCTCGCCGGGCCATCCGCTTTCGGATTTGCGAAGCGCTGTCAGCAGTTCGACGAAGGCGGGCCAGTCCTCACCCGTCTTCGGCGGCGGCGGGATTTCGGCAAGCGACTGAAGCGGCTCGGGGTCGGCGGCGATCGTGTCGAGGATCTTGCCGGCGGTCTGCGGTCCGATACCGGGCAGCATCTGCAGCAGGCGGAAGCCGGCGACGCGGTCGCGCGGGTTCTGGGCAAAGCGCAGGGTGGCGAGAAGATCCTTCACATGCGCGCTGTCGAGGAATTTAAGCCCACCAAACTTCACGAACGGGATATTGCGGCGGGTCAACTCCACCTCCAGAGCGCCGCTATGGCTCGATGTCCGGAAGAGGACCGCCTGCTGCTTCAGGGTCATGCCCACTTCCCGGTTCGTCAGGACCTGCTCGACAATGTAGCTGGCCTGATCCGTCTCGTCCTTCACCGTGACGAGCATGGGCCGCTGCTCGGACTCCCTGTCCGTCCAAAGGTTTTTGGTAAAGCGCTCACGGGCAAGATCGATGACGCCATTGGCGGCCTTGAGGATCGGCTGCGTCGAGCGATAATTGCGATCGAGTGTGATCACGTCGACCGGCTTTGGCGAGAACTCCTTCGGGAAGTCGAGAATGTTGCGCACCGTCGCGGCGCGGAAGGAGTAGATCGACTGTGCGTCGTCGCCGACAACGGTCAGGCCGCGGCCGCCGGGCTTGATACCCATGAGGATTGAGGCCTGCAGGCGGTTGGTGTCCTGGTATTCATCGACGAGAACATGGTCGAAGCGGCCGCCGATATCGTCAGCAAGCTCCGGGTCGGCCATGACCTGCGCCCAGTAGAGCAGCAGGTCGTCGTAATCGAGCACGTTCTGCGCCTGCTTTGCTTCGACATACCCGGTGAAGAGCTGTTTCAACTGCTCCTCCCACCCTATGACATAGGGATAGGCAGTCTTCAGAACCTCGTTGATCGAGCCTTCCGAGTTCACGACACGCGAATAGATCGCAAGGCAGGTTCCCTTGGTCGGGAACCGGGTCTCCATCTTCGAGAAACCGAGTTCGTGGCGCACGAGGTTCATCAGATCCGCGCTGTCTTCGCGGTCGTGGATGGTGAAATCGATATTGAGGCCGATCTGCTCGGCATACATGCGTAGAAGCCGGGCGCCGACGCCGTGGAAGGTACCGGCCCAGGCCAGCGCGTCAGTCATAACGGCAGAATTGTCGCCGAGCACCTGCCGGCAGATGCGCTGCACCCGACGGGCCATCTCCGATGCGGCACGCCGCGAAAACGTCATGAGCAGTATGCGGCGCGGATCCGCGCCATTGACGATCAAGTGGCCGACGCGATGGGCAAGCGTGTTGGTCTTTCCCGACCCTGCGCCAGCAATGATAAGCAGTGGTCCACCGATTGCGCCATCGACCAGGCCAATGCCATGTTCGACGGCCGCGCGCTGGCGGTCATTCAGTTTTTCCAGATAGGCTGCCGTCACATCCGCCTCAAATTTTCCTAAGAAAAAATTCCTGTCCCCGCTCCCTCTCCCATCCCTTTGATCGGCCTTGCTGATTCGCGCGGCGTGACTGGTTGGAAGCGACCGTCATGATCTCAAACGCCTTTTCGGGTGGATTGACTCGTCAGAGCGTTAGGAACAAAAAAGGAACATATCAGCTTAACCCGCTGCTGGAAACCCCTGAAGGAGCGCCCTTTCTGCCGTGTCAAAGCCTGCACCAAATCCTTTAATCGCCGAGCTTCGCGAGCGCATCCGCCAGCTTGAAGGTGGTGCGGCGCATGCCCGATCCGTCCTCCCTTTTCACGTGGCGGAGATCGACGCGGCCCTGCCCGGCGGCGGCCTGGCCTATGGCGCGCTCCATGAAGTCTCGGGTGGCGGCGCCGGCGCGGTCGATGGCGCTGCGGCCGCGCTCTTCGCCGCCGGCATCGCGGCTCGAACGACGGGACCGATTGTCTGGTGCCTGACGCGCCCGGATCTGTTTTTCCCGGCGCTGGCCCAGGTGGGATTGCATCCCGACCGTGTCTATTTCGTCGAGAGCGACAAGGAGGAAGACGTCCTCGCCAATGCCGAGGAGGCGCTTGCCTATGGCGGGCTCGGCGCCGTCGTCGCCGAACTGGTGCGCCTGCCGATGGTGGCGAGCCGGCGGCTGCAGCTTGCCGCCGAAAAGACCGGCGCGATGGCGCTGGTGGTCCGGCGCTGGCGGCGGCCGACGGAGGCGTCGGATTACGGCCAGCCGACCGCCTCGACCACGCGATGGCGGGTGAGCGTTCTGCCCTCCGAGGAATTGCCGGTCCCCTGTGTCGGACGGCCGAACTGGCTGCTGGAAATTATGCGCGTGAAAGCGGGCGAGTGCGCTGAGTTTATCGTTGGAGCCTGTGATGCCTCGGGTCGTCTCGATCTATCTACCGGACCTGCCCACCGACAGGATCAGGCGGGCCGATCCTTCGCTGCCGGCTGAGCAGCCGATCGCGGTGATTGCGCGCAGCGGTTCCCGGCGCTGGGTGGCCGCAGCCGACGCGGCCGCTCGGAAGGTCGGGGTGAAGGTCGGGATGCCGGCGGCAAAAGCCCAGGCGCTGTTTCGCGACCTAATGCTGGTCGATGCCGATCCGGCGGCCGACGCTGTTGCGCTCGAACGCATCACGCTCTGGGCGCTGACGCAATATTCGCCAATCGTCGCCATGGATGCGCCCGACGGGATTGTCATGGACACCGAAGGCGCCGACCATCTGCAGGGCGGCGAGCAGCTCATGGTGACCGCGACCGCCAACCGGTTCCGGGCCAAGTTCCTCACCGCCCGCGTCGCCATCGCCGACACCTGGGGCGCGGCACATGCCTGTGCTCGCGCCATCGCCCGCGAAACCGTCATCGTCCCGCCGGGCAAGACGGGTCACGCTGTCGAGCGTCTACCGATTTCCCTGCTGCGCCTCCCCGACCAGATCGTCACCGACCTCAGAACGCTGGGCTTCCAAACGGTCGGCCAGCTGTCGGCGACGGCGCGCGCGCCCCTCGCCCTCCGCTTCGGGCCGGAGATCGGCCGCAGACTCGATCAGATATATGGGCGCATGGCCGAACCTATCGATCCCATCCGCACGCCGGATATTGTCGAGGTCACCAAAACCTTCGCCGAGCCCATCGGCGCGGCCGAGACCATCAACCGCTATGTCGCTGGCCTGGTGACGCGGCTTGTCGGCGAGCTGCAGCGACGCGGGCACGGTGTTCGCCGCACCGACCTCATCGTCGAAAAAGTCGACGGCACACGGCAGGCAATTCGCGCCGGCACGGCCAAGCCGTCGCGCGACGTCACATGGCTCACCAAGCTGTTCCGCGACCGGACGGAGAAGATCGAGCCCGGCTTCGGCATCGAGCGGCTGACGCTGGTCGCCGTGATGACCGAGCCGCTGGAAGAAGTTCAGAAGGCGTCCTCGCTCGTCGAGGACCAGACGACGGACGTCGTGCCGCTGATCGACGTCTTCGCCAATCGCGGCCAGCGGGTCTATCGCGTGATGCCGGTGGCGAGCGACGTTCCGGAGCGCAGCGTGCGGCGGATCGATCCGGCGGCGGTCGCGGCCGGCGCGACCTGGACCCAGCATTGGCCGCGGCCGGTCCGCCTGCTACCCCGGCCGGAGCTGGTCGAGGTGATCGCCCTGATGCCTGACCACCCGCCCGTGTCGATCACCTGGCGGGGCAAGCGCCGGCGCGTCAAGCGCGCCGACGGCCCGGAGCGTATATTCGGCGAATGGTGGACGCGCGACGCGGAATATGAAGCGGTGCGCGACTATTTCGTCGTCGAAGACGAAACTGGCGAACGTCTGTGGATTTTCCGCAGCGGCGACGGCGTCGATCCGGCCACCGGCTCGCACCGCTGGTTCCTGCATGGGATCTTCGCATGAGCTACGCGGAACTTCAGGTCACGACCCATTTCTCGTTTCTGCGCGGGGCATCGTCGGCCGACGAGCTGTTCCAGACGGCCAAGGCACTTGGTATCTCGGCGCTTGGTGTGGTCGACCGCAATTCCCTTGCAGGCATTGTCCGGGCGTTGGAAGCTTCGCGCGAGACGAAGATCCGGCTGGTCGTCGGCTGTCGTCTCGACCTTCAGGGCGGCATGTCGATCCTCGTCTATCCGACCGACCGTGCCGCCTATTCCCGGCTGACCCGGTTGCTGACGCTCGGAAAGTCCAGAGGTGGCAAGGCGAACTGCATTCTCCATCTCGATGACGTCGCCCAATACGCGGAAGGACTGATCGGCGTGCTCGTCCCCGATCTGCCGGATGAGACTTGCGCGGTGCAGCTGCGCAAGATGGCGGAGATCTTCGGCGATCGCGCCTATATGGCGCTGACCTTGCGCCGCCGACCGCGCGACCAGTTGCGGCTGCACAATCTGTCGAACCTCGCCACCCGCTTCGGTGTTCGCCCGGTGGTGACGAACGACGTTCTGTTTCATGATCCGGAGCGGCGCCAGCTGCAGGATGTCGTCAGCTGCATCCGGACCAGCACCACCATCGATGACGTCGGCTTCGAGCGCGAAAGGCACGCCGATCGTTTCTTGAAGCCGCCCGAGGAAATGGAACGGCTTTTTCCCCGGTATAGAGAGGCGCTGGCGCGGACGATGGAGATTGTCGCCCGTTGCAAGTTCAGCCTCGAGGAGTTGACCTACCAATATCCAGAAGAAGCCATCGTGCCCGGCAAGGACGCGCAGGCTTCGCTCGAGCATTATGTCTGGCAGTGCGTGCCCGACCGATACCCGGAGGGCCTCCCGCCCAAGACGCTGCAGATCGTCCGGCACGAACTCGACCTGATCAAGGCGATGCAATATGCGCCCTATTTCCTGACGGTGTTCTCCATCGTGCGGTTCGCGCGCTCGCAAGGCATCCTTTGCCAGGGACGCGGATCGGCCGCCAATTCCGCCGTCTGCTATATTCTCGGCATCACCTCCATCGATCCCGAGACCAACGACCTCCTGTTCGAACGGTTCGTATCCCGCGAGCGCGACGAGCCGCCGGACATCGATGTCGATTTTGAACATGCCAGGCGCGAAGAGGTCATCCAGTGGATCTACAAGACCTACGGGCATGACAAGGCGGCCCTGTGCGCGACCGTCACCCGCTACCGCGCCAAAGGCGCCATCAGGGATGTGGGCAAGGTGCTGGGATTGCCGGAGGACGTGATCAAGGCGCTCTCGTCGGGCATGTGGTCATGGTCGGAGGAGGTCAGCGATCGCAACGTCCGCGAACTCAACCTGAACCCGGAGGATAGGCGTCTCGTCCTGACGCTGAAGCTCGCCCAGCAGCTGATGGGCGCTCCGCGGCACCTCGGCCAGCATCCCGGCGGATTTGTCTTGACCAACGATCGCCTCGATGACCTCGTTCCCATCGAGCCGGCGACGATGAAGGATCGGCGGATTGTCGAATGGGACAAGGATGACGTCGAGGCGCTCAAAATCATGAAGGTCGACGTGCTGGCGCTCGGCATGCTGACCTGCATGAGCAAGGCCTTCGACCTGATCCGCGAGCACAAGGGCCGTGATCTCGATCTCGCGAAGATCGAGCCCGAGGACGCGCGGACCTACGAGATGATCCGGCGCGCGGATACCCTCGGAACATTCCAGATCGAGAGCCGCGCGCAGATGTCGATGTTGCCGCGCATGAAGCCCAGGACATTTTACGATCTCGTCATCCAGGTAGCGATCGTCCGACCGGGGCCGATCCAGGGAGATATGGTCCATCCATACCTGCGGCGTCGGGAAGGCAAGGAGCAGCCGGAATATCCAACGCCGGAGCTTGAGGCTGTGTTGAGCAAGACGCTCGGCGTGCCGTTGTTTCAGGAATCCGCGATGCGGGTGGCGATGGTCTGCGCCGGGTTTTCTGGCGGCGAGGCCGACCAGCTCAGGAAAAGCATGGCCACCTTCAAGTTCACGGGCGGCGTCTCGCGCTTCAAGGACAAGCTCGTCAACGGCATGATCGACAACGGCTATTCGGCGGAATTCGCCGAGAAGACATTCGGCCAGCTCGAGGGCTTTGGCTCCTATGGTTTCCCGGAGTCGCATGCCGCTTCGTTCGCGTTGATCGCCTATGCCAGCAGCTTCATCAAATGCCACTATCCGGATGCCTTCTGCGCGGCCTTGTTGAACTCCCAGCCTATGGGTTTCTACGCGCCCGCCCAGATCGTTGGCGATTGCCGTCGGCACGGCGTCGAAGTGCGGCCGGTCTGCATCAACCGCTCGCGCTGGGACTGTACGCTTGAGCCGGTCGGGGATGGCGAGCGGCACGCTGTCCGTCTCGGGATGCGCATGGTCCGTGGGCTGGCGACCGCTGACGCGGCAAAAATCTCCGCGGCCCGTGCCGACCAGCCGTTCGACAGCGTCGATGATATGTGGCGCCGCTCCGGCGTTCCGGCCGCGTCGCTCGTGGAGCTCGCCGAGGCCGACGCCTTTCTGCCCTCCCTCGGGCTTGAGCGGCGCGACGCGATCTGGGCAATCAAGGCCTTGCGCGACGAACCCCTCCCCCTCTTTGCCGCCGCGGCCGAGCGCGAAGCGCGCACCATCGCCGAGCAGCAGGAGCCGGATGTCGAGCTCCGCCAGATGACGGAGGGCCACAATGTCATCGAGGACTACAGCCACACCGGATTGACGCTGCGCGAGCACCCGCTTTCCTTCCTCCGCCGCGACCTTTCCGAACGGCGCATCGTCTCCTGCCAGGATGCGATGGCCGCGCGCGACGGGCGCTGGCTGATGACCGCCGGCCTGGTGTTAGTCCGGCAAAAGCCGGGCAGCGCCAAGGGCGTCATGTTCATCACCATCGAGGACGAGACCGGCCCCGCGAATGTCGTGGTCTGGCCAAAGCTGTTCGAGCGGCGCCGGCGCGTCGTGCTCGGCTCGTCCATGATGGCGATCAACGGCAGGATCCAGCGTGAGGGCGAGGTCGTGCATCTCATCGCCCAGCAGCTGTTCGATCTCTCCGTCGATCTGTCGAGCCTGTCGGAGCGCGATACCGAATTTCGGCTACCGGCCGGGCGCGGCGATGAGTTCGCCCATGGCGGCGGCCCGGACCCGCGCGATCGCCAGGCGCCGGCCGTGCGCCCTCGCGACATGTACGTAAAAGATCTGCATCTCGATACGCTGAAGGTGAAGGCCCGGAATTTTCACTAGATTCGCCCTCAACCGGGCAAAATAGGTGATGCCGGCGCTCCGAGCCCTATTCCAGCAGCACTTCCCCGCTACGCAACTCGATGCAGGCTCTGCAGCATAGCGAAGAGGCCCCCCCAATTGACCCCTGCAGTATCGCGCTTTGCGAATTGAATCTTACAATTTCAATCGTGGGGATCGGCTTTCTGAGGGGGGTAAATTGGCAATCATCTGTCGCTCGTCCGGCCGATTTCCGCGCAGCGCCATAGCCGGCGCGTTCCTTCAGCCATCGCAGCCATCGACCGCATACAATTTTGATCGTGTTGGGGCGGTTCCAGAAGCCGTTGACCCGGTTCTCGGACACGCTGATAAGACCCTTCCTGGCAGCATCGCGAATGGCATAACGCGCAGTCGTGCATCCGACGCCGGCGCGCGCGGCGATTTCAGGCAGTGACATCGTCGATTGGCCGCGCTCCATGACCGCACGAGCGATAACCGAGAGTACAGCCAGCTTGCTGACGGTGAAGGCCTGGGCCAAGGATGTCGGAATGATGCAGTCCTTTGCGAGACCTCGCCGGCGAAGCCAGCAAGCAGCCCGCTTCTGCAAAGGAATCGCCGGGCGGCAATGACGGGCACAATGCTTCGCCTGAACCGCACGCGGACCAGCGCCGATCGATTTTCGGCGGTGCTCGATGACCGGGGCGAGATACTCCATCTCCTCGTCGGCGATCAGTCCTTCGCCGTTCAACACCCAGGCCGCTTTCGCGCATTCGTCGACTTGTTGATGCGTACCGGCTGCAAGCAGGCGCGCCAATAGGCTCGGCCCATAGGCCGTTCGGATCGTGGCAAGCATGATCTCTCCATATTCAGCGATGATCAGGGAGGGACCGGCGCGCAGGGCACACGTATCCGTGGCAAGAATTAGCTTGCAGCGGCGGCGTCAATGTGCGAAAAAATCAGTGGCTATAAGACTTTTGCGCACATTTTCGTGTGTCACTCGACCCGTCTCTCCGAGGCGGGTTTTATTTTGTCTACGGCATGGCACCTCCACCACTCGGTTTCTGACGAAGCGAGTCACAACAGTAATTATATTTTACTCGCAGACCAACCAAAAAGCCGTGTCGCCGCGAAAACGCCTCTTTTGACTCGTGTAAGGGTTGCGCGACAAAAAGGGTCTGGCGGAATCCTATCCGCCCGCTCCGCCATCAGCTTATCGAACGATCCTCCGCCATACGCCGCGAACAGGACCAGCGTCGTCGGCACCTTCGACGCCGTGCGACGGGACAAGGAAAGGATGACCGCAAATGGCCATTGAGAGTGCCGCTGACCTTGTGCAATTCCTCGCGGAGGAGCTTCGACAGCGAGGGACGAAGCTCCATGAATTTTCGGAGATGACGGGTATTTCGGAAGAGCGGCTGGAATACCTTCAGGCCGGCGCCTGGCACCGCCTGACGGTCAAGGAGATCGGCGCCATCGCCGAGTGCCTGCATGTCGATTTCACGGCGATCTGGTCACTTGTCCAGAAGCACGGAAACAGGATGGGCGAACGTCCCCGACCATAAGCCACTGACCTTATCCCTCGCGGATGATTCGGCGACCGCATAGGCGGCGGACACCGGAGCACCGGACGGGAACACAGCGGCGAAGGCCGCGCCGGAAGAGATGAGCGCGGTCCCGACATCGACGGTGGCATTGTCGAGCTGGGCGGCGCAGACGACGAAGGTCGCATCGTCCTTGGCCCGTCCAACGGGCTGGCACCCGATCGAACCCGTCGAGAACAGCGCCGCAAGAGAGGCAATCGACTGCATGCCGCAATCGCTTTCCGCGCCGTCAGGAGCACGATAGATCGTCCCTCGAATGCACGCCTGCACGCCGAACAGCCTGAATTTCCGGCCTTCGTACTGCCAGCTATCGCCCGTTTCAAAACTCACGGCCGCAGGAAACGAGATGGTCTCCTCCTGCGCGCGCGCGGTCGTCGCCAGCAGCAGGGCCAGGGCGACGGAGAGCTCAATCCGCATCCTGGAACCCCATCGAGCGTGAAAGCGATTGCGATGCCTCGAGGTCCGGCCGGCGGGATCGGCCGTCGTCTGTCCGTCCGATTGCCGCGAGGCCGAGAAACACCATGCTGTCGTCATCGTTGACGGTCTTGAACGGCTCACCCTTGCCGCCGACGAGGACGAAACAGGACGCCGGAGTGGTCTCGCCAGCGGCCGGCGTCAGCAACAGGGTCTTGCAGAGGATGACGCTGGCGCGCCTGTTATAGACCGCCCCGGCATAGTCGCGCGCCGCGTCGGCGCAGCTCCAGGACTGCACCCGGTTATAGACGACCTTCTCCGTCGGGCACGCGTTCAGGCCGCGCAGTGTGAACCGCCGGCCGGCGATCATCCGCTCGACCGGGCCGCCGATTTCGACCTCCCCATCGAGCTTTTCCACAGACCGCGCTGCAAGCCTGCCTTCGGCGTCGAAGCGCTCCAGCACGAACGTCTTCGCCCCCTCATTGCGGAACTGTCGAAGGTAGTTTGGCGATGGCTCCCGATAGGGATCTTCACCCTTCGCAACGGCGAATCCCGCGCCTCCGACAAGGAGCCAAGCGGCGATCCTGAGAACCTTGAGTTGCTTGTGCATTGCAGGAAAAGCCATTTCTGAATTGACAGAGGAATCCTTGGCGAATTAATTATAGTTTATTCGCAAACGCGGCAACCCGGACATTCGAATTGAAAACCATCCTGCTTTTCCTCCTCGTCACGACCTCGCCGATCGCAGCGCACGCCTGCGCTCCGGTCGATACGGACCGCGTTCTGGAGATGGTGCGGACCATCGCCACCGAAGAAGACCTCGACCCCGATCTGGCGCTCGCTGTGGTTGACGTCGAGAGCGCCGGCGGTCAGCGCCAGGTCTCGGATGCGGGTGCCGTCGGCATCATGCAGCTCATGCCGGAAACCGCCTCCGACTATGGCGTGACCGACCGTTGCGACCCGGAAGAAACTATCCGCGCCGGTGTCCGCTATCTCAAGAAGCTCTACGGGGAATTCGACGATCCCCTGCTGATGCTCGCCGCCTACAATGCCGGCCCCGAGCGCGTTTACCAGAAGGGCGGCATTCCCGAATTCAACGAGACCGCCCAGTATATCGTCAAGGTGATGAACCGCTGGACGCTGAACGCCAAGGCGTCAGTGGCGCAGGAGAAGCGCGCCGGAAACCGCCTCCCCCGCAAAGAGACCGTTGCGCTGGCGCCTTCGCCCTGGCGCGACCAGCACGTCTGGACCGCCGAATAGCGCCGGCCCCGCAGATCTCATCCTCCCAAGACATGAAGGACTTCGCATGAGCAATACCCCGATCACGCCGCGCCCGCGCGGCAAGGCCGTCCTGTCGCTGGCGCTGCTCGCGACCACGATCGCCCTGGTGCCCGAACTTGCCTGTGCGCAGTCGGCCGCGCCCGTCGAAGGCATCCTCGAATGGTTCGTTGGCGTCCTGCAGGGCAGTGTCGCCCGCTCGCTCGCCATCATCGCCGTCTGCTTCCTCGGCTTCCTGTTCCTGACCGGCCGCATGGCCTGGCAGGGCGCTATCTCCATCGTCATCGGCATCGCGATCATCTTCGGCGCCGCCGAACTGGTCGACGCCATGAAGGCCGCAGGGGGTGTCTGACATGCGTGACGATGCGCCCGACGTCGAACCGCTCATCCAGCCGCTGACCCGGCCGCCGACATATTTCGGGGTCGATATCATCGTGTTCGTGGTGAACGGCATCTTCGGGATCGTCATCTTCATCGCATCGTCGAGCTTTCTCGCGCCGCTGGTCGTCCTGCCGGTCCATTTCATTGGGCTGTACCTGTGCCAGCGCGACATCCACATCGTCCGTGTGGCCCAGGTGTTCCTTTCGATGCGGCGCGCGATCCGAAACCGGCGCTTCTGGAAAGCGGGGAGCTACGCCCCATGAACATCGTCAATCACGACCTGAAGTTCGGACGCGAGTGCGCTCGCGATCTCGGGATCGGCACGCACGTTCCCTACCTTCGCCATGTCGACGAGGAGACAATCGTCACCAAGTCCGGCCTGCTGCTGCAGGTGATCCGGCTTTCCGGCCTGCCCTACCAGACCATGGACCAGGCGGAGATCAACGCGCGTCTTGCCAACCGCAACATGACGGTTCGTTCGCTCGGCTCGTCGCGTTTCGCGCTCTATGCCACCATTGTCCGGCGCAAGATCGCGCCTGCCATCGATGGCGATTTCGACAATCCCTTCGCCGACGAGCTGAACGCCCGCTACATGGAGGGCCTCCAGCACCGGACGATGTTCGTCAACGAGCTGTACCTCACAGTGATCCGGCGCCCGATGACCGGGCGCGCCGGCAAGGTCGACCGCATGTTCGACATCTTCCGCATGGCCGACAACGAGGTTGAGGCCAGGGGCGAGGCGCTGCGCGACCTCAAGGACATGGTCTCTGGCATCGTCGGCGATTTCCGCACCTACCGCCCGGAGATCCTGTCCTGCGTGACGCGCGATGGCGGTCTCTATTCCGAACCGGCCGAATTCTTCGCAAAAATCCTCGCCGCCGGCGATGAGCGCAGCATGCCCCTGCCCCGCATGTCGCTCGCCGATTATGTCGGGACCGGGCGGATCATGTTCGGCCGCAAGGCGACGGAGATCTGGTCAGCCGACGGCGCGACTTCGAAGGTCGCGGCGATGGTGTCGATCAAGGAATATCCGCCGATGACGACACCCGGCCAGCTCGACGGCGTGCTGCGTCTTCCCTACGAGTTCATTCTCACCCATTCCTTCGCGCCGGAAGACCGCACCACGGTCACGGAGGCGATCGCCACGATCAGCCGGCAGATTTCCAACTCCGACGACGGCGGCACGGCCGTCGAAGACGATATCGAGACGGCGCGTGATCGGCTGGCGTCGGGCGAAGTCGTGTTCGGCAAGCACCATATGACCGTCGCGGTGCTCGAGCGCGACCTGCCGCGGCTGAACCGGGCCGTGGCCGACGTCACCGCCGAACTGGCGCGCATGGGCGTCGTCGCCGTGCGCGAAGACCTCAATCAGGAAGCCGCCTGGTGGGCGCAACTGCCGACCAATTTCGCCTATATCGCCCGGCAGGGCCTGATCTCGTCGGTAAACTTCGCCGGCCTGTTCTCCGCGCATAACTTCCCGTCCGGGCAGACGCACAAGGTCCATTGGGGAATGCCGGTCTCGCTGCTGGAGACCACCAGCCAGACGGCCTATTTCTTCAATTTCCATGAGGCGGATGTCGGCAACTTCACAGTGATCGGTCCGACCGGCTCGGGCAAGACCGTCGCCCTCTCCTTCCTGCTCGCCCAGGGCATGCGCATCCAGCCGCGCCCACGCTGCGTCTTCATCGACAAGGACAGGGGCGGCGAGATTTTTGTCCGCGCCATGGGCGGCCGGTATGAGCGGCTATCGCCGGGAGAACCGTCCGGCTTCGCGCCATTGCAGCTCGACGACACGCCGGCAAACCGGAGCTTCGGCAAGACGCTGGTTTCCTATCTCGTCACGCCCTCGGACCGGGTGCTCAATGCCGAGGAAATGGCTGTGATCTCCGATGCGGTCGACAGCATCTATACCGATTTCGAGCGGCCGCATCGCCGGCTCGACATGCTTGCCGAAGCGATGCGCGGGCGGATGCGGTCAGGGATCGGCGACCTGGCCGACCGGCTGAAGGAATGGACGACGGGCGACAAGGGCTGGCTGTTCAACAACCCAACGGACAAGCTCGACTTCGACGGCTCGGTCATCGGCTTCGACATGACGGAGATCCTCTCCGACAAGCGAACGCGCTCGGCCGCCCTCCTCTATATGTTTCATCGAATTGGAGAAATCCTCGACGGCCGCCCTTCGATGATCTTCCTCGATGAGGGCTGGCGCCTGCTCGATGACGAGGTGTTCTCGGGCTTCATCAAGGACTGGCTCAAAACCATACGCAAAATGAACGGCATCGTCGGCTTCGGCACGCAATCGGCAGCCGACGTCGTGCGCTCCGATCTGCGCAATACGATCATCGAACAGACGATGACCAACATCTTCTTCCCGAACGCATCCGCCGACGAGGAAAGCTACCGCAAGGCGTTCGGCCTGTCGGAGAAGGAATTCCGCTTCGTCAAACAGGCGGACAAGGCAAGCCGCACCTTTCTCATTAAGCATGCGCAGGATTCGATCATCGCCCGGCTTGACCTCTCGGCGATGCCCGATCTGGTGAAGGTGCTGTCCGGGCGGCCGGAGACCGTGCGCGAGTGCCAGGCGCTGCGTGAGACCTATGGCGAGGCGCCGGCGGCGTGGCTTCCCCATTTTTGCGGCTGGACCATCCCGGAGGCGACCGATGCGTAGAGCGATCATTCTTCTGCTGTCCGCGACAATGGCCGGAGCGCCGGCGCCGGCGGCATGGGCAGATATTCCTGTCATCGATGACGATGTGAAGGACAAGCGCGCCGAGGACGAGGAGCACTCGAAAAAGGACACGGAAACGCAAGCTGACCAGCTCGAGGAGCAGGAGGTCACCAACTGCAACATCTCCCAGAAGGAGAAGAACCGGCGGCTTTACCGTTCGCCGGCGCAGGCGGTGAAAGAGGATGCCAAGAACGTCGAACTGATCAAGCACTATGCCGAAAAGTACAATGTCCCGGTGGGTCTTGCGCTGTCGGTGGCGCATGCGGAGTCCGGGATTTCGACGTGCTCGGGATCGCCGACCGGCGTCAAGGGCGTGATGCAGCTGACGAAGCGGACCGGCAAGGGCATAGGCTTCGACCGCGACATCAACGAGGAGAATATCGAGGGCGGCGTCAAATACCTCGGCATGGGCGTCAACAAATGCGGCAGCACCGACTATGACTGCCTCGCCTCCTGGTACAACGGATCAACCGCGGCCGAGCAGAAGAACTGGGCGGGAAAAGTTGGACGGAACCACACCTGGTTCAACGCCTATGCCGGCGGCTCGAATATCGAGGACATCGCCTCGCCCTCGTATAAATCCTATGTCGACTATGGCTCGGGAGCGACGCGCAGCTCGAACAGCGCCGCAGCCGGCGCGGTCGACCGGGCTGTCTCGGGCATCGACGCGAGCTCGGCGCGCGTCCAGGAGGCAGGCCGGCGTATCGATGCGCTGTCGGCCTCCGTTGGCGCCTCCGGGATCTACCAGGATGCCTGGGATGACAACACACAGGCCCGCGCCGTCAATGCCGAGCTGCTGAACAACCTGATCACCGCCCGCAACCTCTTCAACGAGCTGCTGCAGGCACGCATGCAGATGCTGCTTTCGAAAACATCCGAGACCGCCAAGACGCTGAAGTCCGACAGCAAGGTCAATCCCTATAGCTGCGACCCGGTCATCCTGGAGGCGATGAAGGTGCCGCGCGAGGATTGGCCGCGCTGCGCCGTGGTCGCGGCCGCCGACGCCGACAGCGAAATCCTGTCGTCCGGCGGCACGGATCGCTCGGTCAATGACAATCTTTCATCCATCCAGAACGCCGCCAACGCGGCCGATTAAGGGGGTTCACCATGAACAAGCTTCTCGTCGTCACCGCCGCCCTCGCCTTCTCGACGCCGGCCCTCGCCGACATTCCGGTGATCGACAACACCAATCTCGCCATCGCCAAGAAGAACGCCGAGAATACCGGCGAGATCATGAAGACCAACACCAACATCCTGGAAAAGACCAAGGAGATCCTCGGCGCGCTGTCCGGCAGCCGCGACGGATCGATGGGCATTTCCTCGACCGGCCTCGGTGGCAATATGTCGGTCTCGGCCGCGCCGTCCTTCTCGTCGATCATGAACGGCGGCACGCTATCCTTCGGCGGTCTCGGCTCCGACGCGCAGAATATTGCCGCGACGCTGATCAACGGGCTGCAGCTCGTCAAGCAGGTCAAGGCGATCGTCGAGGGCGAGGACGCCGGTGCGATGAACAATGCCTTCTCGGGTGCCGTCAACACGGTGGCGCTGCTCTCGGCGCTGACCCAGCAGGCGACGAAAGGCGTGACGCAGCGCGAACAATCGCTGCAATCGGCCACCGGCCAGATCGGCTCGGCCGAGGACGTCAAGGGCTCGGTTGACGCCAACACCCGCATGCAGCTGGAGACGGCGCGGACCATCAATGAGCTGATCGGCGTCTCGAATGGCGCGGTCTCGGCGCTCAACACCGAGATGCAGATGCGGCTGACCCAGCAGTCGGAAACCGCCAAGATGCTGCAATACAAAGACATCAACCCGTTCAAGTGAGGCCGCATGCGTTTCCTCGTTGCCACGATGCTGGCAGGCCTCGTCCTGCTTTCCGGTTGCCAGACGAAGGGGGAGAAAAAGGCCCCCTGCCCGCCGATCTCTGGATATGCGGACGCCAATGACCTGTGCGGACCGGCTTGGCCGGTCAATGACGTGTTCGCGCCCGTGCTGAAGGAATAGGCCGATGGCAGCGACCACGATCATTTCGGACATTTTTGCCAAGCTCGACGGCATCGGCGAGACGTTCATCAAGAACGCCTATGACGGCCTCGCGCTTCAGGTGAATGTCCTGTTCGGGTCGATGCTCACCCTCTATGTGATCTGGTGGGGATACATGATCCTTGCCGGCCGCGACGGCTTCTCCGTGCCGGAGGCGGCCTGGCGGCTCGGGCGCGCCTTCGCCATCTATTATATGGCCACGAACTGGGGGGCGTTCTCCGCCACGCTCTACCAGCTGGTGCAGTCCGTTCCCAACCTGATCTCCGACACGATCATCGAGTCGATCGCGGGTTCCGGTGGTGCGCTCGATGGCGGCACAGGCGACACGACCGGCGTCGTGAAGATCCTCGACGCCGTGTTCGAGACCGCAGGCAAGATCTATGAGCAGGTGGCGACCGGCACTTTCGAATATGTCGGCGCGCTGATCGGTGCCATCGTCTTTGTCGTCGCCATGATCTTCATCGCCGTTGCCGCTGCCGCGATCCTTGCCGCCAAGCTGATGCTGTTCATCACGCTGGCCTTGGCGCCGGTGTTCATCATCCTGGCGCTCTATCGCTGGACGTTCCGCTTCACCGACGGCTGGCTGCTGCTGATGGTCAACCTGATGGTGACGCAGACCCTGATGATGGCCTTCCTCGCCTTCCTCTACCAGCTGATCGAGCTGGCCATCAACACCGCCAACAACACGGCGACGGAAAGCAAGCTCTCCTATGTCGCGCCCTTCGTGATCGTCTGCCTGCTCGGGATCGTGGTGTTCCGGTTCATTCCGGCCTTTGCAGCCGCAATTACCGGGGGCACAGCGCCAGGGCAAGGCGATGTCCCCTTCCAGGGAGGAAGGGAATCTTTGCGGCGTACCGGATACCAACTCTCCAACCGAGCGCAGATTCTCCGAACTGGCCTCGGGCGTCGCCGAACATCCGGCGACGTTCAGGCAGCACGGGCGCGTGCGATACAGCGTGAAACCGAAAGGAACGGGCAATTTTAGGCTGGCCAGACAGATGTTCGCTCGTTAAATATAGTTTATATGAAGGAGGCTTGAATGCACCCTTGGAATGATCCCCGTCGCTATCAGGCGGCCGTACATCAGCAGGCTCAGATCAACGAGGAAGCTGCGGAACACGCTCGCGCCGAATCCAAGAAGGGCGGCGGTTTCGGCTATCTTGTGTTCATCCTTGCGGTCATCTTCTTCAAGCCGTTCGCGGAATATTGCATCGATCTCTACAACACGCTCGCCGGCTATGCTCAAAGCCTGGGCGCATTGTTCGGTTTCTGAACAAGGAAGCTTGAGAATGAAGAAAGTCGTGTCGACGATGCTCGCGCTCGGCCTGCTGCTTCCCGGCGCGGCACGGGCACAATCGCCAAGCTCGATCCTGCCGGTGCTAACCGGGGCTTATGCACCCGCTGAAGGCGGCTGCGAGGCTGCGGCCGCCGCATTTATCTATGTCGAGGAAAAGGCTATCGGTGCCAACAAGACCGCCGGCAAGGTGCTGTCCGTCAAACAGGACGGCAGTGCCTATACGCTCGATGTGTTGTGGATCGAGGCCGGCGCCGACGAAGCGGATGGCGACCGAGATACCGTCACGATCGAGGTGAAGGACGATCGCTCCTTCTTCTTCTCCAATACAGCGTCCAAGAAAACGCTGATGCGCTTGTGCAGCTAGGACCTAGAGCTGCTGCACCGAGGAGCTGAGCGCTCCGTAATCCCAGGCTTTGCGGATTGATCTTGACGCCGCTCCACCCGGCAGAGGAGATCGTTCGGCCAAGCGAATAAACTATAGTTTCTTTTTTCGCCGTCGGCGATCACCGGATACCCAAATGACCAACGAAGACGCCGCCGCAAACACGCCCGAAACACCGCCGATCGATCTCACCGCCTATTGGAAAGCCGGCGCATCCTGGGAGGCCGAACTTTATCGCAAGGAGCGCCGATCCCGGAAGATCGCCTGGACCGTCGCCACCGTCGCCGGCATTTCCACGCTGCTCAGCCTGTCGGCCCTCAATCTCCTCGTTCCCTTGAAGCAGTTCGAGGCCGTGGTAGTGATCGCCGACAAGACCACCGGCTTCGTTGAGGTCGCCCGTTCCCTGATTGAGAGCAAACTCTCGGAGAACGATGCCATCAAGACCGCCAACATCGTCCGTTACATCCGGGCGCGCGAGACCTATGATCCGCGCGCGCTCAAGGACAATTACGACCTCGCCCAGCTCTATTCGACCGGGCAGGCTGCGGCCGACCTCCGCCACGAATTCGAGCCGTCGAACCCGCAATCGAAGGACAAGCTGCTCGGCCGCGACACGCGCATTGCTGTCACCATCAAGTCGGTCTCGTTCCTCAATGCCTCCACGGCGACGGTGCGCTTCTCGACCGAAACCCGCCGCGACAACACCCTGCGCCGCGAGCATTGGGTCTCGGTGGTTCGCTTCCGCTACACAACCGCGCCGCTGAAGAACGAATATCGTTTTGACAATCCGCTCGGCTTCCAGGCTACCGAATATAGGCGCGACCAGGAATCGTTGCCCGAAGTTCTGCCGGCGGACAAGGCTGCGCGATGATGCGGAAATCTCTCCTCGCCCTCGCAGCGCTCGCGCTGCTCGCCACTGCGACCGTCTCGCCCGCGGCCGATCCCCGCATCCGCTACATCACCTTCAACAACAATTCCGTCGTCACCGTGCCGGCCGGTCTCGGCGTCTCCACGATGATCCAGCTTGGCAGCTCCGAGGTGATCGAAACGATTTCGGCCGGCGATACCGCCAGCTGGTCGATAGTGCCGAAGAAGGGTTCCGGCATCCTGTTCGTCAAGCCCTTGCGCGAAAATGCCGAGACCAACGTCAACATCGTCACAAACCAGCGCGTCTATGCGTTGCTTCTGAAAGGTTCCGCCGCGGCCGACCTGCGCGCCGCCTTCCAGGTGCGGTTCAAATATCCTGATGAGGACGTCAATGCCCGGCTGCTGGCCGCCGCGCAGGAGAGCGCCAAGGACCCGTTGCTGAAGGATCTCGATCCGAACCGCCTGAACTACGATTATGTGTTCAAGGGCGACACCAGCCTGAAGCCACGTGTCGCCTTCGATGATGGCACGCATATGTATCTGGAATTTCCCGGCGAAATCCCCGCGATCTTCGTGGTTGAGGGCAAGCGTCAGGAGTCGCTCATCAACCTGCGCACGCAAGGCAAATATGTCGTCGTCGACAAGATCGCGGCGCAGTTCACCCTGCGCGCTGGCGACAAGTGGCTTTGCCTCTATAACCGGCAGGCCAATCGCCAATCCTTCGACCTCATCGAGGACGCGTACGGGCCGAAGCGCCTCGGCCATAAAGAGGAGCGCCAGCGGTGAGCAAAATCGACTTCGACCATCTCGATGGACAAAGCAGCGTGGCAAACGACCGTAATGGTCGCCTCGGCAAGCTGGCCCTTCCGGTCCTGCTCGTCGTCGGCGTGGGCGTCCTGGCATACGTCAACTGGCCGACCGAACCACAGAACCCCAGCCTCTCCGAAGGCAGCGGCGAGAGCTTCGAGACTTCGAACTCCAGCATTCGCGATTTCCCCGACGAGCCGGTGAAGCAGGCGGCAGATCCCAACCTGGTGCAGATTCCCGTCGCGGAGAAGAAGCCGGTGGATTCCGCCGATGTCGACGTCACCGTCAACCAGGGCGACGATCTCGAAAAGCTGCGGCAGATCGAGGAAGCGCGCCGCAGGGCTGAGGAGGAGCGGTTACTGATGGAAGAGGCTCGCCGGCGCGCGGAAGAAAATGCCCGTCTCGCAGAGCTGGAGGCCAAGCGCCGGGAGGAAGAAGAGAAGGCGCGGTGGGAACGGCTGCGCTCCGAGCAAATCGTCCTCGATGGCTCGAACCGGGAGACGCTATCCGGGGACCAGGCGGTGACCATCGCCGACGATGGCCAGCTCGTCGCGGTCCCCGGCGCGGAAAGCGATGCCAACAAGGCGTTCCTCGCCCAGTCGGAAAAGCAGACGGCAGGCATCGTCAAGGCGACCCGCTTCGACCGAAAGGATGCGCTGGTCGCCCAAGGCACCATGATCCGTGGCTTCCTCGAGACGGCGATCAACACCGACCTGCCCGGCATGGTGCGCGCCGTCGTGCGCGAGGATGTCCGCTCTCTCGATGGCGGCCGCATCCTCATTCCGAAGGGCTCGCGGCTGGTCGGGGAATACAAGTCCGGCCTGGCACGCGGCCAGAAGCGCATCTTCATCGTCTGGTCCCGTGTCATCCGCTCGGACGGCGTCTCCGTCGAGATTGCCTCCCCTGGCGCCGATCGTCTCGGTCGCGCCGGGCTCACCGGTGAAATCGACACGCATTTCTGGGAGCGTTTCGGGTCGGCGATCATGCTGTCGGTGATCGGGGGCGCGGCCGAATATGTCTCGGCGCTGGGCGATACCGCCGCGGAAAGCGCTCGCTCGATCTCCACGGTCGATCCGATCACCGGCGCGGTGACGACGATCACCACCGAGCCGAGCCGTACGGCTGCTGAAGCCCGCTCGATCGCCGCCGAGAAATCGTCGGCCGTCCTCCAGGACATCGCCAACGAAGCCTTCAAGGAAAGCTCGAAGATCCCGCCGACGATCTATGTCGCGCAGGGCGAGTCGATCATCGTCTATCTCAGGCGCGATCTCGACTTCTCCGCCTTCTATGCCGACCCGGTCCGGCAGGAGATGATGCGGCTGAAGCGCGGTGGCCATATCCGGCGCAATGTCGATCCGACGCCCTACTATCCGATAGCGCCGGTCTACAAATGAAGCAGTTCCCGTTTCTCGACAAAGCCCTGGAGCGGCTGAAGCCATTCCTCTCGGACGATCGCGTCTCCGAAATCTCGGTCAATCGCCCCGGCGAGGTGTTCATCGAGCGGCTCGGCGTCGCCGGCATGGAACGTGTTGTCGACGCGCAGTTTACCGCTGATTGGATCAGGACGCTGAGCGAGCGGGTGGCGGGCTCCACCAACCAGGTTGTCAACGAGGAACATCCCATCCTATCCGCCTCGCTACCGACCGGCGAGCGCTTCCAGTGCGTTCTGCCGCCGGCCGCACCTGCCGGCGGCGCGATCTCGATCCGCAAGCAGGTCATCCATGACATCGGCCTGGACGTCTACAAGAGCCGCGGCGCCTTCGACGACACACGCGTCGGTCGCCAACTCAGGCTTTCGCCGGCCGAAGAAACCCTTGCCGCCATGCTGCAGGGCGATGTCGATGTCATGCAGTTTCTCCGGACGGCCGTGCGCTCACGGGTTTCGATCGCCGTCTCGGGGGGCACCTCGACCGGCAAATCCACCTTCCTCAACGCGCTTCTGAAAGAAGTTCCAGATGAGGAACGCATCGTGACGATCGAGGACACGCGCGAGCTGAGACCGCCTACTCCGAACACCGTCGCCCTGCTCGCATCGAAGGGTGATCAAGGTCGGGCCAAGGTGACGCCACAGCAATTGCTGGAAGCGTCGCTGCGCATGCGGCCGGATCGGGTGATGCTCGGCGAGCTTCGCGGCGAGGAGGCTTTCTCCTTCCTCCAGGCGATCAATACCGGACATCCCGGCTCGTTGACCACGGTCCATGCCAATTCCGCACGCGACGCCTATGACCGTCTGGCATTGATGGTCATGCAAAGTGGCGTTCGGCTGCAGAAGCACGAAATCATCGACTATCTGAAGGAAGTGATCCCGGTGGTTGTACAGCTTCATAGGTTCCCGGACGGACGGCGCGTCGTGTCCGAGATCGTCTTCACCAAGGGGGACGTGCTGTGAACCCGGCGATCCTGCTGTTCGGACTGGTGATCGCGGCTGCGATGGCGGCCTTCGTCTCCTCGCTTGCCTATGCCGGCCTCTATTACGCCTTCGACAACTCGACCTGGATGTTCCAGGCGCTGCAGGACGATATGCTCGCATCTTATCGAGCGGCGCGTCTCGACCTCGCCACCGGCGACTGGCATCGGCCTGCGATTGCGGCTTGCGCTGGCGCGGTTGCTGGCTTCGCAATGCTCATCACCGCGATGACCGGCAGGAAGAAATCGACGGACGCGCGGTTTCTGAGCCCGCTGGAAGCGCGGACCCTCGGGCTTACCCGGACGGGCGGCGTGTTCGTCGGCCGGATCGGTGGTAGCCTGATCAAGGTTCCGGGTGGCTTCACGCAGCGCGGGTCCGGCCGGCGGCGGTTCTTGAAGCCCATGCTGTTCGGCGGCAAGAAGCTCTGGATCGATGGCGATGACGTCGGCGGGTTCGTCATCGGCCCGCCGCGATCGGGTAAGGGCGCCTCACTGATCGTTCCGAATTGCCTGCTCTGGCCTGATAGCATCGTCGTGCTCGACATGCGCGGCGAGACCTATGAGGCGACGGCCGGCTATCGCTCAAAATTCTCGCGCGTGCTGCGGTTCTCTCCGGCGGATGAGAATGGCGACACCGAATGCTATAATCCGCTGGATTTCGTGGCCATCGATCCGGACCAGCGCGATATCGACATCAACTCGATCGCGACCGCTCTGCTGCCGACACCGAAGGGCGATGCTTACTGGATCTCCGATGCTCGCGCGCTGTTTGCCGGCGTCACATCCTGGGTGCTGGAAAACCCCGATATTCTCGATAAGGACAAGAATCTCGGAACCGTCCTCAATGTCGTCGAGGGTGGCGATCAGCCGCTGCGCGAATGGCTGGGGGAAGTTGCCAATCCTGAGCTTCGCGCCGCGTGGATCAGCTCCTTTACCTATACCACCCTTGCCCGTTTCGCCGTCATGGCCAGCAAACAGTTCGACGGCGTCTATGGATCGCTCGCCGCCGCCGTGCGGCCGTTCAAGAATAACCGAATCCTACGTGCGACGGCGCGGTCGACCTTCGACATCCGGGCGATGCGGCGCGAAAACATGAGCCTCTATCTGGATTTCCGTATCCAGCAGATCGCTTCGATCGGGCCGATCTTCAACGTGCTGATGGTTCAGTTCATGGACTACATGTCCCGCAACATGATGAAGCGCGGCGAACGCCGCGTGCTGGTGCTGCTCGATGAATTCCAGAACCTCGGCAAGCTGGAAAACGCCCTGAACGTTGCCACTGTCCTCGGCGGTTATGGTATTCCTTGCTGGTTCTTCGTCCAGTCCCTGCGCTCGATCGACAACGTCTACACACGAGAGGGCCGGCAGACGCTGGTGAATTCGGCACGCGCACAAATCTTCCTCGGCGCCCAGGACCCGGAGGATCAGCGCTATGTCTCGCAGCTCCTCGGCGAACGGAAGGAGGTGACGGTCGACAAGGCGGTTTCGACAGGTATCACCCTCTTCGATCGCAAGGGCGCCACCATGTCGCACAAGACCACGATGCGCCCCCTCATGCGGCCCGACGAGCTTGGTGCAATGAACGAGACCCGATGCGTCATTAAGCTGCGCAATCAGCAGCCGATCTTCGGCGTGCGCAATTTCTACTATGCTGACGGCGAGTTGATAAGGCGGGCGTGGTTGCGCGTCCGGGCGCAAAAAGCGCAATCGATCGTCGGAACCGCAACGCCTTTCTCCGAATTGGCTCTCGAGAGCAATGCATCCGCAGACGGCCCCACTCTTGCAACTGCCGGAGCGAAGTTTGCCGCAAGGTGTTCGGCCGCCGCGACGTCGTCGACGACTAGGAATCCTGAAGTTCTCTTGGAACCCGCGCCGGCTCCACATCAATCAGAACATCGCGAGGGATCGGCTATCACGGATGCACCCGCCGGCGGGCCGGACTTCAAATCTGCCATGAAAAGAAGCGCCCAGCGAAGGACCGACGCGGAAAAGTCGCTGGAGAAAATCCTGACCTTCCTCGAAAACGCACCCGCGAAGAAGCGGGCGGCCAAAAAGGTCCAGAAAGAGATAGCGTCGGCCTTTTCCGATAGATAGCTCCACCCGTGTCGCATATCGCCACCGATAGAGACGGACCGCCACAGTACCTTTGTCCCCATAGCGGCGACGAAGCCTTTGGATCAACGAATGTGACTGCCGCCGTTGACGTCAAGCGTCGCGCCGTTTAGCGAGTCCTGGCCATAGCGCAGCACGAAGGCGACAAGTTCCGCAACTTCTCTGGGCTCGGCCATATCGCCCACCGGTATCTCGCCCATCGCCGCCTCCCTGCTTTGCGCCGCAATGTAGTGTTCAGCCATGCCTGTTCGAACCAGCCCTGGTGCGATACACACCGCGGATGCGCCCTCGCGACCAAAACTGCGGGCGATAGATTTGGTGAGATTGATCATTGCCGCGTTCGCAGCACCATAGGGGATGGAATCGGACGCGCTCCCGCGCTGTCCGGCCCGGCTGGCTATGTTCACAATGCGCCCTCCCCCTTCGGTTCTGAAATGCTGGAGGGCTTCCTTGCAAAGATCGGCGGCGGCGAAAAAATTAACCTGGAACTCGTTCTGCCACGCCGCTCTCCATTCTCCGGGCGGACTTTCAATGGAGATTTCGGTACGGATGCCGGCATTGTTGACGAGGCCGTGAACACGGCCAGCATAGTCGACGGCTTTCCGCCATAGTTCGAACGGGCCGTCGACGTCAGACAGATCGGCTTGAAGAAGAAGGCCGTTGCCGTCGATCCGGTCTAACAGTGTCTCCGCCTTATGCTCGTCCTGGCAATAATGAATGATCGGCCGTCCGCCCTCCAGGGCGACGCGCTCGACAATAGCCGCCCCTATGCCGCCGGAGGCGCCGGTGACCAGGATTGTCTGCCCGAGCAGAGGCTTATCCACATGCCGTTCCATCATTCACTTCGCCTCCTTGAATATTCAGAGTTTAGGACCACGAGAAAACACAATCATCTGTCACATACCGCCGGCGCGGCGCGATCGTCCCGCAGCGTCGTGGGTATCCAGCGCTTTGGGACTACGCCTCTTTTTGGAGGCGAAGCCACGACACGACACGAAATCGAGCGAAACGAAACGAAACGCGAGGCGATAAGTCCTTGTTGAACAATGGAAAGTTTTTTCTCCCGCCGCCGAAGGACGGGAGCGATTTCAAAGAACTCTTCAAACGATTGGCCGCCGCGGGAGCGGGACGGCCTTTAGGAAGCGATGGATTTCCCGCGGGACCGTGGACGCCAGAGCTTCTTGCAACGGCGATTTCGGAAATTGATTCGAACCGCATCGGGGTCGACTTGCGCACGGTGCAGCTTTGGTTCCAGGAAAATGACAAAGGAATCAGCACCGCCAACATCCGGTGGCTAGCGAGGATTTTCGGATGCGATGATCCGGCCGCAACCAGCGAATGGCAGATGGAACTGAGCGCGGCGCAAGCTCGACTGACGGTCAAGAGGCGCTACGGGAAGCGGGACACGGGAAGTACGCCATTCGAAGGCCGGGATTTGGCACCCGCCGCAATCGGGATCGACGGCCTCGAGTCCGCGACAGGACTGGTGCAATTTGCCCATGCCACCGGTGGAAAAATCCGTCCTTTCGGGCTGGCGATGAGATCTGAGGCGCTCTTCAGCAAGGGATCCCCGTTGAACCTGCCCGCAGCGGTATTTGCGGGCGCCACCGCCCTTGGCTTTTTGTCCTATGTGACTGGTATTCACAGCGCAAATGTCGAACGGATGGACGGAGTCGCAAAGCAGGTCGGATTTCTTTGGGCGCCGAACTGGACTTTCGTTTTCCTGGTGGTGCTGCCGCTGTTTCTGGCTTTTACGATAGACCTTCTCGTCTTTTGGAAATCTGAGGGGCGCTTTACGGTTGGAGCGCCACGCGATCAGGTCGAAAGCCTGAACGGATGGGCGCGCATTGTCGCAAGTTCTTCCTTCACTTACTGGGCTGTTTTTCTTGTTTGTATCGTATTCGCGGGAGTGATCCAGTGGGTCGAAGTGTGTCTTCTTCCATTGATGAAAGGTGGAGGCGACTATGCGATAGATTGGGGTAAAATAGCGATCGTGCGCCCGGACATCATATCTGTGCCTGAGGAGATCATTTTTACAGGCCTCGCCTACTCGTATATGGCGATTTGCTTTTATATTTTCTTTGTTGGCCTAATTCTGCTCTACACCATCGCCCATGATTTCTCGACAATTACGAGGAAACTGAAACTTCGGACACATGGACATCAACTTTGCGAGATCAACGAGATCGCCTTCAAAACCATGAGTGGGATTTTCCGATGCACTGCGTTGGGTATCATGGTCGCTATATGCATGAAGGGCCAAAGCTCTTATCTCACATCAGCTAGTCGGAACATCGCTGTGTGGTTGATCAGCGACATGTCCTCAGTCCTACATGGACGGATTAGTCCGAACCTCGAAACCGGATATAGAATGCCGACGCACTATAGTAGCCTCCTCATCGTTGTTTCGACGAGCATTGTATTCTTGTTCGCTTGTGTTCGTATCGGGTTGGACATCCAGCTTCGAAAGACTCTATGGATAATGTCGACGGTCGTAGCCCTTCTTATTGGATCGTATCTGTTGATCGATGCGTTCCCTGGCTTCTCGATACTTCTGGCGCTATCAGTGCTTTCTGCGCTCTATGGTTTGTTTAATCCAGGGTTCGGAACATGGCGAGGATGCGGTTTTGGGGCCAAGATAAATGTATCATAAATGGCTAGATCGATGGGATGAGCAGCGGGCGCGGCGTGGCGAGGAAGGGAAGCACGCAACTGCCTTCGCACTCGACGCGGAACTCGCCTTTCCCGGAACTGGCAAGGTTCGGAGCATCGAGGAATTCTGTGCCCTTGCAGACAAGACGCTGACAGATCAATCGTTCTTTGAACGACCCAATGAAGTTGACCAAGGGTTTCAGACACAAGATGAATGGCTAAAATTTCCCTCAGATATCATAACCGACATTGAGGAAAACAACACCGTTTGGGCGAAGATCACCGAAAGTGGATCGCTTGATCACGCACTGGTGGTTTTTCATCATTGGAACGCGAGGGCGCGAAATAGCCAACTCGCCAGATACCTTTCGCGGCGTGGCATTACCGTTGTGGAGATTGCCATGCCGTATCACTTCGAGCGTAGTCGCCCAGGCTCCACGCATGCCGATTACATGCTCAGCGCAAGTCTCGGCCGAACGATTCAATCGATCAGACAGGCCGTTCTGGATGGGCGAAAACTTATCCGTTGGCTTAGGAGCAAAGGCTACAAACAGATATCTATTCTCGGCGTGAGCTTGGGCTCATGGGTCGCGGGGCTCATCGCCGCACATGAGCCGACTGTTTCGAAAGCTTCATTGTTCCTGACGGCTGGAAGCCTGGCAGATATGGTTTGGACCGGCCGCGCTACACGCTCAATACGAGACAACTTCGAACCAACTATTGAGCTGGCAGAACTCCGCAAGGCCTGGGGCCCAATGGGCATGGAGAACTACGTGAAGCGTTTGGCAAGGCCGGGTCTCGATCTTCACGTTGTTCTGGCGAAGAGAGACAAGGTGATTCTATCAGAGCTATCAGCAAGCTTCATGCAGAAACTGACCGGGGCTGGTGGAAGGCCGACTGTCTTGCAATTGAACTGTGGTCACTATTCACTCGGCATACCGCCTTACATTTTTCAGGCGGGTCTGAGCTTGAATCGGTTCGTGTCGCGCTGACAAAATCAGGCTGGAGCTGAGTTGGCAAAGCTCTTGAAAGGAATCGAACCGCCAACATTTTATGAAAAGAACCTAAGCACATGATTTCTAGTTGTGAACGTTAGCTGCGCACTTGAGGAGCAATCCACATAGGGCCATTGGCTGTCTGGCCCTTCCAAGAAGTGGGCGTTTGAGCCCAAATGTTCCCGCCGTGCGAACTCAAAGTATCTAAAGTCCATGTAGCGCATGATATCAGGCACTAAACCTCCCATCCAAGCCGCATACAGGTAGGCTTCATCTCTCATGCACGCCGAAAGAGGTTTGGGCACTCGCCCATCGTTTGATGAACCTGCGGCTTAGCGGCTCAAAGAAGCGCGCGATAAGCCAACAAATGAACAGCAAGCTCAACAGAAGTAGTGCACCGACAGACCATCGTCCGCTTTCGGCTCCAAAACGCGCAAACACCGAATACCCAATATTCTGATGAAGCAAATACAGAGGATAGGTCAAACCACCGACAATAGTGGCTGCACCGGGCGAAACGGAGAGGCTTGGCGTCAGGACACAAACTGCCACGCAAACAAGGGATATCGGTCCGATCAGAGCAAGACCGAAATTGTCTCGATAAATACCATAGATCTCGAAGTTCTTAGGCTCTACAAAAAACGGCGTAAGGCAAGCCAGTAGGATCGACAAAACAAGAACGCTCATCGCCGACACCCCTGCGCCATAGCGAACCTTGTAGAGCGTCATCCCGAAAGCAAAATAGCCGGAATACTCTGTGATCAATAGCTTTCGAAGAATTTCACTGTCGATGTGAAATTCGTTTAGGGCGGACAGTAGAACCCATAGGAAAACAATGAGCTTCCAGAAGCGGTGAAACCATCCGGCCGCCATGAGCACGAAAACCCATCCATAGAAGATGATTTCATAGGCTATCGTCCAGTAGGCCCCATCAAGGAAAGGCTGCCCCAGGAGCCGTGAATTTATGATAGCATGCGATAACCACTGCTTTATTGTCGGGTCCGGAAGACCTGGAACCGGCCAATTGTACAGGACAATGGCCGTGATTGATGCACAGAGCACAAACGTCGGCCACAATCGCGCGAAGCGACCGATCGCAAATTCCAACGCGGTGCGTCCCTCGGACGAGAGCGTTATGACGTAACCGGATATCGCAAAGAATATGAGCAGGCCCGTGTCTAGCCAGATGGCTATATCGGACACTTCGGAGAAACCGATTCCTCCGCCCTCACCGGTAACCTGCATCCGGAAAGCATAGTGATGCACAACGACGAGCATCGCTGAAACGAATCTCAGCATGTCCAGGTTTAGGAGCCGCTCGGCCGGCATTTGTATTAAGACCTCAGTTGAACAGTTGGCAGCACATCACGCGAGCATCTCACGCACGGCAATCAGCATGAGAATGGAGCCGGCCGCTGCTTCGACGACACGGGATAGGAGCTCAAGGAGGGTGGCACGGCTTTCGAGCAGATGGATCATGCCGTTGCGAAAGAGAATTGATGCGACCGCAACAACCGAAAGGGTTAGTGCGACGCCAAGCATCATGACGACGGCGAAGGCAACACCGGCTTCCGGCACGCCGCGCGTCACGGCGAAGGTCATCACGAAGAGGGTCAGCGGACAGGGGATCAGCCCCGCCGTGAAGCCGACGGCAAACCCCTCGCCCTCTCTGTGGCTCTGCGGCTTGCGGCGGAAGGCGCGATACAGCATCCATAGACCGATGAGGCCAAGCAAACCGCGGCTTAAATCCTCCAGCACAGGCGCGCGGCCGGGATTGGCGAAGGAGGAGAAGGAGACGAGCGGGAGCGCGAGCAGCACGATCAGCACCGACATCGTCACATGGGTAAAAGAGAGCACGAGTGAAACGGCGAGGCCGCGTAGGATTCCGAGAGGAGAGCCTGCCAGATAGGTGGCGAGGATCGTCTTGCTATGACCCGGCGCAAGCGCGTGCGTGGCACCGAACAGAATGCCCATCGGCAGATAGAAAAGCAAAGCACCCCAACCCCCACCATCGGCGAAAGCCTTGATATGCTCGGCAAAGGCTAGGTAGACCGCGCGTTGAAAGCCGACAATATCGGGCAGCAAATTCATCATGACGACAGGCCCAGGGTGATGGTCGCCACGACCAGATAACGCCCCACTTTGGCTACGGCAACCAAAGCCAGGAAACCCGGCAACGGTTCGCGCAGCACACCCGCCACGACAGTCAACGGATCGCCGATCACTGGCACCCAGCTGAGCAGGAGTGACCACTTTCCGTAGCGCTGATACCAGTCCTGTGCACGATCGAGTGCCGCTGGTCCCACCGGAAACCAGCGCCGGTCCCGGAAACGCTCAAGGCCGCGCCCGAGAAGCCAGTTGATCAACGACCCCAGCACATTGCCCGCGCTGGCGACAGCAAGCAGCAGCCACACCGAATAGGTCTCCATCAACAGGAGGCCCGCCAAAGCCGCCTCGGACTGCATCGGTAGGATCGTCGCAGCGGCCAGTGCGACGAGGAACAGCCCGCCATAGGCGGCGAGCGCATTCATGGGGACCCGCCGGCCCGCGACCGTTTCCTCATATCGAACGCGGCCATTCAGTATGGTCGCCGTCGATGACATAGGCGTGGCGGTGGCGGTGTCCGCCGCCGGCGAGATGGGGATGATCCGGCTCGAGCTCATCGTGTTCGTGGTCGATTTCCTCCGGATCATGGTCAGGCCAAATGCGGGCCGCGAGCATGACCGCAAGAAGGGCGAGAATGCCAAGAGCGACGAAGGTGACCGAAAGCCCAGCCTTTGCACCAAGCCATCCCGCGACCGGATAGGTTATCAGCCAGCAGGCATGGGAAAGTGCAAACTGCGCCGCAAACAATGCCGGCCGGTCCTCAGGCTGCGAGGAGCGGCGAAGCAGACGGCCAGACGGAGTCTGAGCCAGGGAGTAGCCAAGACCGAGAACGAACCACAGAGGAAGAAGGAACCCGTAGGCTGGGACGGTGGCACCGACGAAGAGGCCGGCCACGAGAACGGATGCCCCGGCAAGCATGGCCCTACGGTCCGGAACGTCGTCGAGAAGGCGTGGCAGCAGCAGGGCGGCGACCATCGATCCACCGCCGAAGGCTGCCAATGCCAGCGCTGTTGCCCGCTGGCTGAGGCCGAAGCCGGCCTGAACCAATACTACCGTGTTCACGATGACCATGGCACTGGCGGCGGCGACGGCGAGGTTGAGGGCGAGCAGCCCGCGCAGGCGCGGCGTCGCGAGATAAATGCGCAGTCCCCTTGTCGTGCGGTCATAGATGCCGCGCGGCGCCGTCGCCTTGGGGCTTGGGAGAGAAACCAACACCACCAGGGCAGCCGAGATTAGGAAGCCGACGACAGTTCCAGCAAACAGACTGTGGAAGCTGATCACCGTCAGCAGCGCGGCGGCCAGCATCGGGCTGATCACGCTTTCAAGGTCATAGGCCAGCCGAGAAAGCGACAGAGCCCGTGTATACTCCTTCTCGTCGGGTAGCACATCGGGGATCGTCGCCTGGAAGGTCGGCGTGAAGCCGGCGGAGGCCGATTGCAGCACGAAGATCAGCACGTAGACCTGCCAGACCTCGGTAACGAAGGGGAGCGCGAGAGCAACCGCCGCGCGGATCAGATCCAGCGTGACGAGCATCGTACGGCGCGGCAGGCGCTCCGCGAAAGCGGCAGCGACAGGCGCCACGCCGACATAGGCGATCATCTTGATGGCGAGCGCCGTACCGAGCACGGCGCCGGCATTCGCGCCGGCAAGATCGTAGGCAAGCAGCCCGAGGGCGACCGTTGCAAGCCCCGTCCCGATGAGGGCGATGACCTGCGCGAGGAAGAGGTGCCGGTAGGTTCGGTTTTGAAGAACGCTAAGCATGAAATGTTTCCTGGAGTCACCCGGCGGATGCAGGCGTGGCGGCCTGCGCCGCAAGCCCGATCCAGCCGTGATAGCCGACATAAAGGCCGACGAGGATGATGAGAATGCCTGAGAAATAAGGCGCTTTACGCGCGAAAGTGCCGAACCACGACCAGCGCTTCGTGGCATGGCGGACGCTGAGCGCCGCCGCCGCGCCGACGGCGACAAGGGTTACAGCAAGGCCGATGGAGAAGCACAGAACAAGGGCGAAACCGAGCGTGAACTCCTTGAGCTGAAGGCACAGTAGAAGAACTGTGATCGCCGCAGGGCACGGAATGAGGCCGCCCGTCAGGCCGAACATGATGATCTGCCAGGTGGTGACGTTGCGGTCAGCGAATTTGCGGCGGATGTCGTTGGCATGCGCCAGCTCATGCGCATCCTGATATCCGTCGGTCGCAACCTCCAGACCGCGCAGTTCCTCGTGCATATGATCATGGCCATGCCCTTCGACAAAGGAAAGGTCATAATCATGCGTATGGTCGCCATGGCCGAGGCTGACGCGTGCCATGAACTCGTGCGGTTCGGGAATCTCGTCGATGGATTCGAGATAGTTGCCCTTGTCGACAAAGGCGAAGCCCTGCCGGCTGCCGTCCGGCCGCTCGGTGGCGATCGTGACGTCGCCGGCCTGCCATTTGTGGCCGCGTTCGGTGCGGACGCGCCAGCGCGGCGGCACGCCGTCCTCGAAGACCTCGACGACGATCGTGCCGTGGCCGGTGTCGATGCGGCGCGTCTCCTCGCCATGCCCATGATGGCCGTGGTCGTGGCCATCACCATGACTATGGCCATGCCCATGATCATGTCCGGCCGCAGCCCGTGCTGCCTGCTGGTCCTGCCGGGTCCGCCACAACATCCACAGCGCAATGGCGATGATGATGATCGCCGAGACGAGCTGGAGGTAAGGCTCCAGGGTTTCGGCAGCGATGCCCTGCCAGAGATACATGCCGCCAAGCGCAATGGCCCAGACGATGACCGTATGGGAGGCCGTTGCCGCAAGGCCGAGAAGGATCGCCTGCGCGACCGTACCCCGTACCCCCACGATGAAGGCCGCCATCATCGTCTTCGAATGGCCCGGCTCAAGCCCATGCAGCGCGCCGAGAAGAATGGCGCTGGGCATGAACAGCCAAGCATGGGTGGAACCCTGCGCTATCAGTTCGGCAAAAGTGGGCATATATGTCTCACAGGAAGCGGGTGATCTGGCTGAAATCACGAATGGCGTTGCGGTCTTCATGGTCCAAGGGGCCGACCACCGCCTCTAGGCAATGGTCCAGATGGTCAAGGGCGAGCGTCCTTTTTGCCTGTATGATGGCTTTTTCGACCGCATGAAGCTGATGAACGATGTCGAGGCACGGCCGGCCGGTCTCGATCATCTCGATGACCTTGCGGATATGCCCCTCCGCCCGCCTAAGGCGCTTGGCGATATCCGGATGGGAGGGATGAAGTTCGCGATTGTCAATCATGACTTATGCTATCCCCCTGGAGGGGATATGGCAATCCCCTTCTCCTTCGAAATTCGGAGGTGACGGATAATGAGCCTCCAGAAGAAATTGCCGCTCCGGAAATGCAAGCCCGGAGCGGCAGCGCCGGTCACGAAACCCGCTTCATCTCCGCATAGGCGCCGCGAGTGCGCAAAGTGAAGGTTACCGGCGTGTTGCCACGGTTGCGCCAGAACCAGCCGTGGTTGCCCTTGAACGCCGCCTCGAGCTCGCCGCTGTCGCTTTCCACACCACGCCCCTTCTCATAGCTGACGGACTGCCCGCCGCCGTCTCCGTGAGCGTCGAAGTTCAATACTCCATTTTCAGCAGCCCATTCGAAGGCAGCCTTGGCGCCGGCATCCATTACCAACTTGACCTCGGCACCTTGGCCCGGATCGAGCGTGATGGTGATCTCATCGTTCTTTTCCGAGAGCGCAGCGGTCTGTGTCTCCACCTCGGCGGGCAGGGCTTCCGCTTCGTTCGGGTCCGCGAGAGTGGCAGTTGTGTCGCTTTCCTGCGAGACGCTACCCGTCTGCTGCGCAAGACGCGCGATTTCATCGGTGCTAGGCCCGACGATTGCGAGATTGTTGTTCGCCAGCATGGCTTCTATCGAAGCGAGGCGCTGCTCCATTTTCACTAGGCTGGCGGCCAGCGCCACGCCATCCGCACCTGCCAGCGGGGCTACCGTCGTGGCCGCCTTGTCCTTTGCATTCTCAGCAGCAAGCTGCGTCTTGATCTCGCCCATCTCGACAAGGCCGAGCACCCTGCCGACTCCGGTCGGGTCGATTGCATATTCGGAGGGCAGGACGATAGTGACGAGGATGGCACCAGCAGCGGCGGCGGCTATCAGAGTGGAGCGCTTCAGGCGTGCGAGCGTCGGGAGGTCCGCTCGGCTGGGAAAATCGGTGTTGTACATGGGATATCCTTACGAGAGAACGAGGCCGGTGAGCTGATATCCGATCAGCACGAAACCGGCGCACATCATGACGACATTGGCGGTGTAGGCGTGGCGCCAGAAACTGCGGGTCCGGCGCCAATAGCCCATCGCGATGAGGATGGTGCTGAGAGCTAGCAATTGGCCGATCTCCACGCCGACATTGAAGGCGAGTAGGTTCGGCACAAGGCCATCGGGAGAGATGTCGTACTCGATGATCTTCGTCGACAGGCCGAAACCGTGGAAGAATCCGAAGACCAAAGTGGCGACCTTGGTGTTTGGCTGGAAGCCGAGAATGCGTTGGAAAGCGCCGATATTGTCGAGCGATTTGTAGACGACCGACAAGCCGATGATGGCATCGATGATATAGCTGTTGATGCCGACGTTGAAATAGACGCCGAGCAGCATCGTCGTGGAATGACCGACGGCGAATAGACTTACATAGATGCCGATATGCTTCAGCTTGTAGAGGAAGAAGATCACGCCGAACAGGAACAGGATGTGGTCGTATCCCGTCACCATGTGCTTGGCGCCGAGATAGATGAATGGGAGAATGTTGATACCCGAGATTTCCTGAATATAGCCCTTGTCACCCTCGGCAACGGCATGGGCATAGGCGGCGCTGCTGATCAGCAGGCTCGAGAGAAGAGCGAGGACGAGGGACAGAATTACGTTACGTCCCTGCCGCGCCCCAAGAGAGGGAACGTGCATAGGTTTTCCGATCATTTCGGTTGAGAAGTCCGCAATGCGGACGGCTTCAGGTCCGGAAGATCGGTTTTGGGGGCCGTTCGAGAGTAGCAGCGACACCTTCATGGGCGAAACGATCGGAAAGGACGCGCAACGAACTATCGACCGATACCGCTATGACTGTGAAGCTTTGCGCCGCTCTCGCGGTCTCATGCGAATGATCGCCTGGGTTATGGCCATGCAGATGGCCGGAGGCGCGCTCTTCGACACTGCCGTCATCGTGCACATGGTCTTCGCCCGCTTGCTGTGTCTTCAGCGTAGCGTGGCGTTCGACCTGGACGCGGCCGAGCGTACCCGGATTGTGCGCAGCAAAGCCCGCCGCCATGAACACCAATGTGCTCACGACCAGCATCAGCGCGATCACCGCGCGAAAGCCTGTTCTGTGCAAACCTGTCGCCATGCTCAAGGAAATATCAAGGATAGGTTGACGATCCGTTAACCAAGACTGCGGCGTTTTGATGCCGCGCGTCTTAACTTTGTCTTAATCCTTTGTATCGAGTTTCTCCATCATGCGCGACAGATGTGTCAGAAATTTGCGAGCCCTTGTGGCGGCCATAGCCTTGGTCGCCACCCTGCTCGTGTCGCTGCATCACGGCCTTGCCCCGACAGAAACGCCCATGACGCGGGCCACGGCGGAAATCGCTCAGTCAATCGGCCACAGCCATGACAGCAAAGGTTCACCTGCCCAGGCAGAAGACCATTCTCATCCTCATTGCGTTCTGCCTTGCGCAGCGACCAATGTGTGGGCAACGTCGAGCATGAAGCTGTCCATGACCAATGAATTTGGTCGTGGCGAGCCGCTGACCGGCCTTTTCCGCCCGCCAAGACCTCTCGCCCTTTGAGGGCGAGGCAGGGCTGACATTTTTTCATTCCGTGCCTCGCAAGCCATTGCGCGCCCCTTGAGGGCATTTCAGATCACGGAGTTACCCCATGTTTTTTCAAGCCGCCGTTGCGCGTCAGGAACTCGCACGCCATCTTGCAACCCTGAATTACAGTATCAGCAGCGCCGCCTGGCAAAAGCTGTGCATGGCCATCAAACGCGACCTGCAGGCGAAGCGCCTGAGGCCGAACGTACCGGTCCCATCGCGGCGCAATCCGGTCGCCTTCTACCGAACCATGGTTCGGGAAACCGGATCGGTGGGCCAAGCCATCGCAGCCTTCGCCCATGATGGCGCCTGGACCTCAAGCGGCGGCTCGTTTCGTCTCGCCACGACGATGGGTATCGATATCTATGAAGAGGCGGAGCGCTTTCTGGAACTCAAACAACGCTTCACATTCCTTGAGATTGGCGCGGCCTGGGCCGGGTTCCGAACCCCTATCTCGCGGCACAAATGCAACGACATCGCGTCGATGAGCGATGTGTTCGCCGACGAAATGGGACAGCGTGTCTTCCTCCATTTCACGAACCTGACACCCTGGCATGAAGCGTTGCCAGAGGGTGTTTATGAGCATCCCTACGTGACTGCGGCTGGCCTTCGCCTGCTCGAGCGCCAAGGCGTGGCGCGCGGGTCGGTCGACATCATCTATTCGCAGGCCGCCGTCTATTTCGAAACCGACCACGCCTCTTTTATGACGAGCGCCGGGCGGCTTCTGTCGGAGGACGGCGTGCTGATCTTCAACCACCGGCCCGAGATCGCCGCAGAACTCGACGTTCTAGCGGCGCAAATGGGGCTTCTGCCCTCAAAGCGCATGCATCTCGAAGGCATGAACGGTGATGTTGTGCGGTATCAGCGCAAACACAATCCGATCGCCCAAATGCCGATACTCGCCGCGGATCACCCTATCCAGATCTACGCGTGACGACGCCGTCATGCAGGGCATGGACGAACGCGCTCATCCCCGCCTCCTTGGTTCCCACTGGCCGCCGTCCTCGACTTCGAGGGCGGCGGCGCCAAAGCCGCCAACCGCCTGGAGCACTTCGCTCTCCCGACACGCCAACTCCCTTGATACAGGATCACGTCCATGTTGAACCGACGCCATCTACTGATAACTGCCGGCACGTTGATCACTATTCCTTGTATTGCCAACGCAGTGATCCATCCGCTCGCCCGGGTGGCGTCGGCCCAGAAGGCAATCCAGGCACAAAATGCCGCGAAACGTGCCTTCAATGCGAAATTCATCCTTGGGTCTTTGGGCGAGAACTTGACGCCAATCGAGGCACGCATCGCGATCTTCGAACTTGTGCGGCGGGTTCCTTACAAGCTGACCGCCTGGAAAGGAGAGCCGTTGAGCCTTTTCGCCCTGGGGCGAGGCGATTGCCGCCACAAGGCAGCGGCGGCCACTCACCTCCTGAAGGCCGCTGGCTTTTCCGCGCGTCAGACATTGGTGACGTTTGATTGGGCGGATCTGCCGATCCCACGTGACATGCTCAATCTTTTGACCGACACGCGCAGCTTCCACGACACCGTACTCGTTTCCATAGATGGCAAGGAACGATTGTTCGACGCCACCTGGGATCCGGATCTGCGGGCAGCTGGATTCCCGGTCCTCGACCGCTGGGACGGTGTGTCCGGCACGCTACCGATCACGCGCGGGAAGCTCAGCCTCGTTGGTCTCGAAAAAATCCCCAAGGATACCAGCATCTACGATTTCTATGGCTTCCGCTGGCCGGTGCGGAAGAAGACGCTGGAATTCAACCGTCGATTCAATGCCTGGACAGATGAAATGCGCGCCACCTGAACCGTGAATTCCCAACAAACTGTCTTGCCTGTGGCGAGCAGATTCTCCACCTCGGCCCTCTTGTGGAATCCTCTGGTGGAGGATAGGTTTATTATGTCTAGACATTACAAGAATGCTACCAACTGCCACTTAATGGGGAACGACAACATGACAGATCTCTCTCGCCGCCAGTTTCTCGTCGCGGGGTCGGCCCTTGCGCTGATCTCCTCGCTGCCGACACTTGCCTTCTCTCAGGAGGCAGGCACGCTCAAAATCGCCATCGCTGCCGAGACCGGCAATCTCGATCTCCTGACCAACGTCTCTACGCTCAGTTCCTATACGATCGTCTTCGACGGTCTCGTCCACTACGGCCCGAACGGCACCCTCGAGCCCGGGCTTGCCGAAACCTGGACCGTCGCGGACGACGGGCTATCCATCACTTTCAATCTGCGCAAGGGCGTAACCTTCTCTGACGGCACGCCGTTTGATGCCACCGCCGCCGAATGGAACCTCAAACGCTGGATGGGCAATGCCGATTTCTCCTGGATTGCGATTTCCGACGCCTTCGACAGTACCGTTGTGCAGGATCCGCAGACGCTCGTGCTGAAGCTGAAGCGCCCCGTTCCGGCGGGCCTGCTCGAGCTGACGATCGTCCGCCCCGTACGCTTCCTCTCGCCGAAGGCAGTCGACGCCGACGGCAAACAGACTGCCGCCATCGGTACCGGCCCATGGATCCTGGAATCGACCGATTCCTCCGGCGCCGTGCTGACGCGGAACGACAATTATTGGGGCGAGAAGCCGAAATTCTCCCGTATCGAACTGAGTGTCGTCCCGGACGAACTCGCCCGTGCCAACGCCCTGCGCTCTGGTGATCTCGACATCATCGGCGGAGACTGGGTGGCGCCGCTTTCGCCGCGCAGAGCCAAGTCGCTCAATGGCGAAGGCGTAACGGTGGTTGCCGAGCCGGGAACGGCGACCATGCTGCTCGGCTTCTCTCCGAAGTCTCCGGTCATGCAGGACATCGCCGTCCGTCGCGCAATCTTCAATGCCATCGACCGGCAGGCAGTCGCAACGGTGCTTTTCGAAGGCTATGCCGATCCGATCGCCGACCTCTTTCCGTCCAACATCCCGCTCGCTGGCAAGCGTCACGAGGTGCCGACACGTGACGTCGCGACGGTCAAGAAGATTCTCACGGACGGCGGCTGGAGCGAAAGTGGTAGCTGGTCCAAGGACGGCCAGACCCTAGAGTTGGAGTTTCTCGTATCGGAAGAATCACTGCCCGGGTCGCGCCGCGTCGCCGAAATGGCACAGGGTCAGCTTGCGGAGTGCGGCATCCAGGCCCGTGTCACCTCTGTCGACAATGCTACGATGCATGACCGTCGGCCGGCCTTCGAATACGATCTCACCTTCTTCACCACGTACGGTGCGCCCTACGATCCGCACGGCACGCTCGGCAACCCGTTCGTATCCACAGTCGACAGCGGGCCTGACGGCAAGATTTACATCGCGCCGGCGCTCGACGCTCTGATCAAGGCAGCGACCGATGCTAGCGGCGATGCGCGTGAGCCGGCAATGCAAGCTGTCTATGACTGGCTCTACGACAATGTAGCCATCTGCCCACTCGTCGTGCAGCAGCGGCTGTGGGCGCATGGCCCGCGTGTCGAAAACTTCAGCCTGCCCAACACTGATTATGACCTGCCCTACAAAGGTATCGGTCTCAAGGCCTGAGTTCGCAGCCGTTTTTGCCAGTCAGCGAGGAGCTGGCTGGCAATCCGTTTCCTTTGGGGGGAGAAAGCATGCAGAAACTCCTATTGAGGCGAGCCTTGCTCGCCCTCGGCCTCGTGTTGGCTGCCTCAGCCGCGATTTTCGCGCTGATCAGCGCTGCACCTGGCAACGTCGCCGCACTCATTGCCGAGCGTGCCGCCGGCCCTGGCGCTGACGCGCAAATGATTGTACGCATCGCCGACGAACTCGGCCTCAACGATCCGCTTCCGATGCGCTACGGCGCTTGGCTCATGGACGCCCTGACGGGCGATTTCGGCGTGTCGCTTCGCACCGGAAAGCCGATCGCCGAGGAATTCGCAAAGCGTATTCCGATCACAGGCGCCTTGCTCGTCGGTGGTGGTGTGATCGCGCTACTGCTCTCGCTCGGCATGGGACTTCTCGGCGCCGCGAGCAATGGTGGCCCAGTCGACAAGGGTCTGCATGGCCTTTCCCTCGTGGGCGCTTCTACACCGAACTTCTTCGTCGCCGCCATGCTGGTTATCGTGTTCTCGGTCTGGCTCGGGCTCGTGCCGACCTTCGGCGTGCGCGGCTTCAGCGGGTGGGTTCTGCCCTGGCTGACGATTGCGCTCTTCCCGGCTTGCGTATTGGCCCGCGTGGTTCGTGTGAACCTTCAGGAAATCATGGCACGGCCATACGCCACGACCGGCTTCGCCAAGGGCTATTCGCGCGGCGGTGTTCTCGTTCGTGAAGCTCTGCCCAACATCGCGGTACCCTTTATTACGACCTTCGGTGCGCAGTTCACGCTGATGATCATCGGCTCGATTGTCGTGGAAACCGTCTTCGCGTTGCGCGGCGTGGGTTCTTTTTTCATCGATGCCATTCGCTTCCGCGACTTCATCGGCATGCAAGCGTCACTCCTGCTGTTCGTCGTCTTCTTCGTCGCCGTCAATTTCATTGCCGACCTGATCTGTCTCCTGATCGATCCGCGGCTTCGTCGTGCAAAGGGAGCTTGATATGGACCGCAACATCTTCAGCCGCTTGCGCGGATTGCCCTGGTTGACGATCTCGCCCGTCGTCTTTCTCGTCATCGTCGCGGTCTTCGCGCCGTTGCTCATGACATACGATCCTGGCGCTCAGGACTACAATGCCATCCTCACGGGACCGAGTGCACAACACTTCTTCGGCACAGATTATCTTGGCCGTGATATCTTCAGCCGCATCGTCGGCGGAGCCCAGGTGTCGATGACAGCGATGGCCATCGTCCTTGCCTCCGCGCTCGTCATTGGCGTGGTGATCGGTTCGTTCGCCGGCTATGTCGGCGGCACGGCCGAACTCGTGCTAATCAGCATCATCGACATCATTCTAGCGCTGCCGAGCCTGGTAATCGCACTCGCGCTCATCGGCATCATGGGAACGGGTTACTGGTCGATGATCTTCGCGCTCACGATGGCCTGGTGGGCGAACTATGCCCGCATGAGCCGGGCCGTCGTCGTCGCGGAACTGCAACAGCCGTATATCGAGGCGGTTCGAGTGATGGGCGCGGGGCACTTATGGATTTTTGTGCGTCACATCCTGCCGCACGTCCTTGCGCTTGTCGTCGTCTATGCCAGTGCCGACGCGGGCGCGCTGGTTCTCTCCATCGCCACTCTGTCCTTCCTCGGCTTGGGCGTTGCTCCACCGACACCTGAATGGGGCCAGATGCTCGTCGATGGCATGGGCTACATCGAGGAAAACCCCTCGCTGGTGATCATCCCCGGCCTTGCGCTCACCTTCGTGGTGGTCAGTTTCAATCTGCTCGGAGAAGCGTTCGCACTCCAGAAGGTGCCAGCACCGATCGGCGGGAGGCTGTTACGCCGCCGCCGGAAGGACCGTGCGGCAGAGGAAGCACAGCGCAATGCTATCGAACGACAGGGAAAGGTAGCGGCATGACCAGCTCGCAAGCGATATATGACGTGCACAACCTCGTCATCGACCTCCACACGACAACCGCCAGCATTCGCGCGGTGGATGGCGTTTCGTTTGGAATCAGGCCCGGGGAAACCGTAGCCGTCGTCGGTGAAAGCGGCTCCGGTAAGACCGTTATGACGCTCGGCCCGCTCGGCCTGCTGCCCGAAGGCGTCCGCGTCGATATACGCGGAGAAGCACGTGCCGAGGGTGGTGATCTGCTTACGATGAACAGCCGCGCTGTCTCAGCGTTGCGCGGCCGGTATTTCGGTGTGGTCTTCCAGGATCCGATGAGTGCGCTGAACCCGATGCTGAAGGTCGGTCCTCAGCTTGCCGCGCAAATCCGCCGCTTCCGTGGCGCCGACAAGACGACAGCAAAGCGGGAGGCGATCAATCTCCTGCGCCGCACCGGTATCCCGGACCCTGAGGATCGGTTCGACCGCTATCCGCACGAAATGTCCGGAGGTATGTTGCAACGCGTGATGATCGCGCTCGCTCTCGCCGCTCGCCCGCCGGTGCTCATCGCCGACGAGCCGACGACGGCGCTGGATGCGACTGTCCAGGCGCAGATCCTCGAACTACTACGGCAGATTCAGCGCGAGGATGGCATCGCAGTCATCCTCATCACACACGATATCGGAGCCGTCGCCGCGGCAGCCGACCGGGTCGTCGTGCTTTACGCGGGCCAGGTCGCCGAGCAAGGCGCTGTAATGGATGTGCTCACCCAGCCGGCCCATCCCTATACGCGCGGGCTGCTTGCCTCCGTGCCAGATTTTCGGTCGGGCAACCGCATCGTCGGCCGCGAAATCTCAGGCTCGCCACCGAACCAGATCAAGCTCTCGCCGGGCTGTCGCTTCGCCGATCGCTGTCCGCTCGTCCAGCCTGAGTGCCGCGTGCATCGCCCACTTCTCGAAACCGTCAAGCAGTCCGGAGGCGACCATCTGGCCGCCTGCCCCGTCATCGCCGCCACGGAGGTCGAACATGTTGTCGCCTGAAACCACGCAAGTATCCTCGCCCGCCATCGCCATCGAGGGACTAAAAGTCCATTTCGGCGCCCGCTCCGCTGGCGGTTCCGCTGTGCGGGCCGTGGACGGCGTCACCCTTTCCATCCCGCGCGGCACGTTTCATGGCGTGATCGGTGAATCCGGGTGTGGAAAGACGACGCTCGCCCGCACGATCATCGGACTGCAAAGAGAAACAGAAGGTCGCATCCTCGTCTCCGGCAAAGACCGGGCAACATGGCGGCACGACGATCCGAAATCCTTCGCGCGGGAAATCCAGTTCATCTTCCAGGATCCACTCGGCTCAATGAGCCGCCGCCAGACGGTGGAGCAGTCGCTGGAGGAACCGCTACTGATCCACAAGGCCGGATCGGCTGCAGATCGACAGAAACGCATAGCCGAACTGCTCGAACTGGTCTCCCTGCCCGACACGGTGCGCGACCGACTGCCGCGATCGCTTTCGGGCGGCCAGCGCCAGCGTGTCTCGATCGCGCGGGCACTTGCGCTCAATCCATCCATCCTCGTCTGCGACGAGCCGCTTTCGGCACTTGACGTTTCGATCCGCGCGCAAATCGTCCGCTTGTTCCTCGAACTCCAGCAGAAACTGGGCCTGACGATCGTGATGATTGCCCACGATCTCGCCGTCATCCGCGAGATCTGCACCACCGTCACGGTGATGTATCTTGGCCGGGTCGTCGAGGAAGGCAAGACGGCGGACCTCTTCGCCAATCCAGCCCATCCCTATACGCGCGCACTGCTGTCAGCGGTCCCCTCGGCCGATCCGCGGATCGAGCAGACGCGCCAGCGCATCTTGCTAGAGGGTGATCCACCAAGCCCCCGTGCCATCCCTTCCGGCTGTCGGTTCCATACGCGCTGCCCGTTCGCCGACGACGCATGTGCGAAGATCGACCCGGTGCTGGACGACGCGCGACACGGGGGGCGCGTCGCTTGCATCAACGCCGATACACTGCCTGGAACTGCAGCCATCTAGGCCATCGGCTAGCACCTTGCATTTTGCAATGCATAGACCGAAGGCGGTGTGTCTCCTCTGCGTTTGCGAGTGCCCACCGCCTCTCTCTTAATCCACACCATTCCCGTAAAAGTGAAAAGACGCAGGTCGACATTATCCTATCTAGGAGGATAGGATAATGTCGACACGCTCGGTCCGCGAGTCGCGCAACCCTATCCGCTGAGCAAGCATCATCGAACGATCGGGACAAAACGATGCCCCAATGCCCCTGTGGCTTGCCAAATCAACTGGACGACTGTTGTGGGCCCTACATTGCCGGTGCGCCGGCACCCACCGCGGAAGCTTTGATGCGCTCCCGCTACAGTGCGATCACACTGGGCGCGCTCGACCATATCGAACGGACATGCACCGATAACGCGATCCACTCCTTCAACCGTGTCGATATGGAGCGATCGCTTCCCGGTGTTGATTGGCTGGGTCTGGAAATTCTCGGAACCGAGGACGGACAGGAGTTCGATATGCATGGTGTCGTCTCCTTCCAGTTTCGTTACCGCCATCAGGGCAAGGAACTTAGTCAGCGGGAAATCGCAAATTTCACACGCGAAAATGGCGAATGGCGTTTTGACGGAAGCGTGATCAACCCGAAGGCACCGCCGGTTAGGTCGGAGCATGTCGGCCGGAACGATCCATGCCCTTGCGGCTCCGGCAAGAAATTCAAGAAATGCTGTGGCGTAACCGCATGACGAATGGACGCAGGCAATGACGACGGAAAAGCGTTTTGCCTGCACCGCTTGCGGAATGTGTTGTTACGGATCGGTTCCACTCACGGTCGGCGAAGCCGTGTCAATGGCTGGCCGGTTTCCTCTTGCTCTTTCCATGTCGCCCGTCAGGCCAGGCGCGCGCGGCCAGACGATCGTCGAGCGCATCGGCGTCTCTATCCCGATTGCGCAGCGCAAGCGTTTGTTGCTCGTCGCAACCCCAATGTCGTTCATTCCGCCTTACATGGCATGCCCCGCGCTACAAGATGACAAGCTTTGCGGCATTCACGCAAACAAACCAGTCCGATGCCGCGCAATGCCCTTCTACGCTTTCAAGGACGAGGATAGTCAAGCGGATATGCTTGTACCCCGTAAGGGCTGGCTGTGCGAAACTGGCCCCGACGCTCCTGTCGTTTATGAGCGCCGCAAGATCGCTGACCGCTCTGATTTCGATCAGGAGAGAGTGGCGCTGATCGATCAGGCCTCACAGCTCCAACGCCATATCGACCTCTTGCTTCAACACAATCCAGCACTGCTGGCGCACTTGCTCAAGGCGGCGCAAGCGCCGCTCGGCGGACGCGTCGCTGTTGGATTCCTAGCATTCCTTCGTTACGACAGAACCGTGGACCTGCTCGACTTCGCAAAACGACAATACCCCGTTCTGGAAGATTGGATCTTGCGAACCGATGGCGATTCACGAGCCGTCGAATTTAACGGCCTCTACCGGCAGGCGCTTTTCGAGATAGAACGCTTCGTGCGCTAGCCTCCTCCCCCCCAGCAAATCTGCTGGAAAGAGACGGCTAGAGGAACTTCGTGATGGCCTTGAATTCGTCGATCGGTTGGCGCTGGTCCCGCGGCAAGACGCCGATGGTTTCCTCAAGGCAATGATCGAGATGATCCTGGATGAGGGTACGTTTGGCGTTCGAGATCGCCTTCTCGACGGCCTGGAGTTGTTGGGCAATATCGAGGCAGGGCTTTCCAGCCTCGATCATCGCGATCACGCTCTTGAGATGCCCCTCCGCCCGCTTCAAGCGACGCATGATCTCAGGATGCGTTTCATGTCTATGTTCTGCCATACTCGATCCTTATCCCCCCAAGGGGATCGCCGAACGCATCTTGTGCGAATCCGCGCGTGAAACTATCAGGATATCTATGGCGTTTCGACACTCAAAACCAGTATTCGGATCGGTGGTGGCAATCCTTTGCTGCCTTGCCGTTTTCATGCTGGCTTTGTCGACGCCCGGCGCACATCCTGCACGTCAGCATTTAACCGAATTCATGCAGTCTCACCATGGCGAAAGCGATCATGCTTCCGGCCATTCGCATGACGATTTCGATGAGGTCGATGGCGATGTCGACGATCGTCATGATGCCGACCATACGCATGAAAAGCCGAGCCTATGGATCGGATCGACCGGCTCCATCCGCGTCGCGACCGCGCTCGACTACCAGTTTCGCAGCGATACCTTGCAATCGGGTCTGATCGTTCTTCTCGAACGTCCGCCGCGCTCCGTGCCTTTGGCCTGATCGATGCCGCTTTGGCGGCGCATTCAACAAAGTCACGGATATTTCTATGAAACCACCACTCTTCGGAGGGGGCGGCCGCACGTTCGGCTTGCCCGCATCCCAACTCCTCTTTGCGTTCCTCGCCTTGCTCTTCACCGCAGGTGCGGCGGCAGCCCATGCTGTTGCAGAGGGCGATAAGGGCTACATCCAGGAGATATCGGGCGTAAACCTGATCCCGTTCGTCTATCTCGGCGCCAAGCATATGGTTACGGGATACGACCATCTCCTCTTCCTGTTCGGTGTAATCTTCTTCCTATACCGGCTGAAGCATATCGGCATTTATGTCAGCCTGTTCGCCATCGGGCATTCGACGACGATGCTGCTCGGCGTCTACTACGGCTGGAACGTCAGCTCCTATCTGATCGACGCCATCATAGGCCTCTCGGTCGTCTACAAGGCGCTCGACAATCTCGGGGCTTTCCAGCGCTGGCTCGGCTTCCAGCCGAACACGAAGCTCGCAACGCTGATTTTCGGGTTCTTCCACGGTCTCGGTCTCGCGACCAAAATCCTGGAATATGAGATCGCCGAAGACGGCCTCGTGCCGAACCTGCTTGCCTTCAATGTCGGCGTTGAGATCGGCCAGCTGATCGCTCTCGCCATCATCCTCATCGGTATGAGCTACTGGCGCAAGACGTCAGGCTTCCTGCGCCATGCCTATACCGCCAACGTTCTCATGATGACTGCCGGATGGGTGCTGATCGGATATCAGCTCACCGGCTATTTCGTCGCCTAACAAGGATAGAAACATGTTCAACTCCCAAGCACCCTCTGCCGACGACCTGCCCTCCTCCGCACAACTCGTCAAATCCACCATCATTTCGGCTGTCGCAGCCGCGGCCATCCTTGTCACCATCGTCCTTCCTTCCGAATACGGCATCGACCCCACGGGCGTCGGCTCTGCCATGGGCCTGAAGGATATGGGCGAGATCAAGGTCCAACTCGCCGAAGAAGCCGAAATGGACCGAAAGGCGGCCGAAGACGCCGCACAGCCAGCGGCGGCTTCGGGCGGCACGCAGGATCAACCTGCAACGACGCCGATGGAGGGAACCAGCCTGATGGACCGCATCATCCGTGAGTTCGGCATCTCATCGGCCTATGCACAGGATGCTGCGCTCAGGAAGGACGAAATGTCCATCACGCTTCAGCCCGGTGAAGGCGCGGAAGTGAAGCTGGTCATGGTCAAGGGCGCAACGGCGAACTTCACCTGGACCGCGAATGGCTCGAAGGTCAATTTCGACCTGCACGGCGACGGTGGCGGCGAAAGCATCAGCTACGAAAAGGGCCGTGGCGCTGCGGAACATAGTGGTGTTCTTGAAGCAGCATTCGATGGCAATCACGGCTGGTTCTGGCGCAACCGTACCAGTGATCCGGTCACCGTCACCTTGAAGACCGATGGCGCCTATACCGACATCAAGCGCATTATGTAAGCCGCTCAGGCTCCAGGAGGAATCCTCCCGCTCCGGCGGGAGGATTCGATGCCGTTGTCAGCCGAGGAAGTCGATGATCATCTTGACGTTCAGGCCGGCGATGACGACCGCGATGAGACCCGCGAGCCCAATCAGCCACATAGGAGCGACAAGCTCTCCCATCTTCCGGCGGTCCGCGGTGAACATCACCAAGGGAAAGACCGCAAAGGAAAGCTGAAGGCTGAGTACAACCTGCGTCAAGATCAGGAGTTGCGCGGTTCCGCTGTCCCCGTAAAGGAGCGTAACGCCCGCGGCCGGTACAATGGCGATCCCGCGCGTGATAAGCCGGCGCAGCCAAGGGGCGAGCTGGATGTGCAGAAACCCCTCCATCACGATCTGCCCCGCAAGCGTTGCGGTGACCGTCGAATTGATGCCGCAACACAAAAGCGCAATGCCGAAGAGAGTGGGTGCGATCGCCATGCCAAGCAGCGGCGCAAGCAGACTATGCGCCTCGCCGAGTTCGGCGATTCCGGTTCGGCCGGTGCCATTGAACGCGGCGGCAGCAAGGATGAGGATCGAGGCATTGACGAGAAGCGCGAACATGAGCGCGATCGTCGAATCGAGCGTTGCAAACCGCAGCGCTTCACGCCGCTCTTCCAGTGTCTCGCCATAGGCGCGCGTCTGCACGATCCCAGAATGCAGGTAAAGATTGTGCGGCATCACCGTCGCTCCAAGAATGCCGAGCGCCAGGTAGAGCATATCGGGATTGGTGATGATTTCCGTCGTTGGTGCGAAGCCGCGCAGAACGCCACCCCAATCGGGGTCGGCAAGTGCGATCTGTACGGCAAAGCAGACGGCGATAATGCCAAGCAAGGCCATTACGAATGCTTCCAGCCAGCGGAAACCGAGGCGCTGGAGATAGAGGATCAGGAAAACGTCCAGCGCCGTGACAATGACGCCGAGTTCGAGCGGGATGCAAAAAATGAGGTTGAGGCCGATGGCCGTCCCGATGACCTCGGCAATATCCGTGGCGATGATGGCGATTTCGGCGAGGAACCAGAGCCCGTAGGCAACTGGTCGCGGAAAGGCATCGCGACATGCTTGCGCCAGATCTCGGCCCGACGCCACGGCGAGGCGTGCGCAGAGCGACTGAAGAACGATCGCCATGATGTTGGATACGAGCGCGACGACGAGCAGCGTGTAGCCGAAGCGCGAACCGCCTGCCAGGGATGTCGCCCAGTTGCCGGGGTCCATGTAGCCAACGGCCACCAGATAGCCCGGCCCGAAAAATGCGAGCGCCCGGCGAAGGCGCGAGGAATCCTTTTTCACCGAAACCGTACGATGCACGTCGGAGAGCGACACCTCGCCACCGGACGACAGCCACCCTTCCCTTCTCACGTCCAAGAGAAGTCTCCCTTTTGCAAATGCAATTGCAAATCATTCGCATCTATAGGCGCCAATAGCAAGCCCTCATATACGAAAGCCAGCAGCATCGCTTCAACTTACGGAAATCCAGGCGCGCCGCTGACAACGGCAAACAATCTGCATAGGCAAGACGGCAATATGACGAGACTGCCGCTCACGCCGGCTGTTTTGCTATGGACGTCGACTTGACCCGATAGATTTCGGGGTTTCGAGTTTTTTCGATGTCGGCCACCGATAGGAATTCCAGCCTCGCAAGAACCGCTTGGTAGAAAGCCTCGGCCCCAAATCGCTCGTTCATCTTCGCGACAATTCCGGCTCGGACTTCCTTCAGATCAAAGTTTGGATCTGCCATCACTGGCAAAGTTTGCAGGGTGGCCATCAGTTGATCTGACATTTCCATCGTTGGAAATTTGCGCCCATGCCACGCTTCATCGTTTGCTGTGAGCGACACCTCGGCGACGACATAGCCCTTCAACTGTCCCTCTCGGACAATCGGGACAGTCATCGGCTCCAAGCTAATGATGTGGTGCTCAGAAAGGACCGGAAACTGGGGTTCTACGCTCCTTTCTCGCGGGGAATATGTCGCCCCGAGGTAGACCGCGCTTAAACAGAGCACAGCACACCAGGTTCCGATCAAGGCAGGCGTCCACATGTGTTTCTCTCCCTGGCAATAGCTGACCGGTCCCGGTTGCACCCCCGACGGTAATGTGCAAGAGCTTAACAACGAATGAAATATCCTCTCTAGGAGGATAGGATAATGCGAAACGAACTTGCCACTTCGGTCACCTTCTGCCTAACCGTATTCCTCGCGACGTTGTGGAGTTTCTTAGTGCTCCCGAACGGCGTGGGTTCCCAAACTGCCCCTTCCGATGTTGCCAGTTGGAGGAGATTAGAAGCAGGCTCACCAATAAGATTGGAAGCGGCGCAGGTGCGCGCGCCTGTCTTGTCTCGCAGTGTGGATGTTTCGCTTGACGGCGGAGCCCTCGCCGAGATCGAGATGGAAATGACGGAAGGAGAACAAGCGTCATTCAGTTGGAAAGCGCGAGAAAAAGGCCTGTCGTTTAGATTGCATGGACGCCAGGGCAATCAGGAACAGATCTATGAGGCCGGGCGAGATATCAGGACAGACAACGGCACCGTGGTATCGCCCATGACCGGCCATATAGGGTGGGATTTTCGAAACGAGACCTCAGTCCCAACCGTTTTGAGTTTTGAGACGCGAGGGAATTTTCGGACGCTACGATGGCACGCTCATAGCCAATAATTGAAATCGAAGGCGGCATTGAAGCAACAAATTCTTAAGATTTCGGTGAGTAGCTGTTAAACATGTCGAGCCGGCTCCACACGACCCTCCTGTCTGCCGTCATCGCGCTCGCGATGGCGTTCGGCTGGCTATTGCCACATCAGAACGGCCGCGATTTCCGCCCTGCAGTCTCCTTCGTCGAACTATCGTTGCATGACGAGCGGCCGTCTGACATGGCCGGAGCCTTTCTGCGGCATAGCCACGAGACCGACGGCAAAGACAAGCGTGCGTCGGGCGCGCTCCACGCTCACAACAGTGCCGAGCACTTACACGAAACGCCAAACCTGACAGCAGGTATTCCGCTGAAGGCGAGGTCATTCGGAAAAGCTTGGTATGGGGTGCTCGAAGCTGCCGACGGCAGCAAAGCGCCTTACGAACTCCTTCGCCCACCCCGCACGCTGCGGCCTTCACGGGAAGCGTAGCTCCACTCGAAGTCCTTCGGTCTCTACCGCTTCCCTTGCCGAAACGCCGGCTTAACCGGCAGTCACCAGCAAAGCGGATTGATCCATGTTTACCAAACACGCTCGTACGAGCCGTGCACACGCACGCGCGGCTCCCCCTGCCGGCCAGGCATCTGCGCCGGAGAACAGTCCCAGAAACCCAGCAAGCACGCTAACCGTTCTCACCCTCGCCGCTGCCCTTTCGTTGGCAGCTGGCCCTGTCATGGCGACTTCAGGCGGCCAAGGCGCATATCTGGCGGACCTCTGGACCGAGGCAAAATCTCGCAGGATTCCACGCGACCTGTTCGAGCAGGCTTTCGCCGGCTTCAAGATCATCCCGAAGGTCATCGAATCCTCAACAACGCAGCCCGAAACACTTGCAACCGTTCAGAACTACATCGAGAAGCGCGTCAACACGAAGCGTATCGCAAGCGGGCGGGCCAAGTCCATTGAATGGAACAATGCACTGGCACGCATCGAAGAAGCCTACGGCGTGCCAGCGGAAATTCTCGTCTCTATCTGGGGCATTGAGACGAACTACGGTGGCTTCATGGGTGGAAGCAACGTGTTGCATGCGCTCGCGACCTTGGCGCACGAGAACTACCGCGGCGCCTATTTCCGGCGAGAGTTGATGACCGCCCTCGAAATCGTGCGAGACGGTCACGTTCGATCCGACCGGATGGTTGGTTCCTGGGCAGGCGCCATGGGCCAGACCCAGTTCATGCCGTCTAGCTTCGTCAATTATGCCGTGGATTTCGAGGGGGACGGGCGGGCTGATATCTGGTCCTCCGTGCCCGATGCACTCGCGTCGTCCGCCAACTATCTGTCGAAGAGCGGCTGGAGGCACGGCGAGGCCTGGGGATATGAAGTCCGCCTGCCAAAGACCTTCGACTACGCGTCAGCGTGGGCCGCGAGACGGATGACAATGCAAGAGTGGCAAAGGCTCGGCGCCATACGGGTGGACGGTAAAGCCTTTCCCCGACCGGGCGATAGCGCCCGGTTTTACCTGCCAGCCGGCGGCAGAGGCCCCGCTTTCCTGTTGCTGCGCAACTTCGACGTCATCAAGCGCTACAATAACTCGGACAGTTATGCTCTTTCCGTCGCCCATTTGGCGGACCGAGTATCGGGCGGAGCGTCGTTTACCGCGGCATGGCCGGCCGACATAGCACCGCTTTCTCAGGTTGAGCGGCGAGAACTACAAAAGCTGCTGAGCGAGCGTGGCTACGACGTAGGTGAGATCGATGGGCGGATCGGGGCCAAATCGCGCCTCGCACTCATTCGCTACCAGAAAAGCGAGGGCAGGCTTGCCGATGGCTTTCCCACGAAACAAATCCTTCAGTCGCTGCGCCGAAGTCCAGCAGGCCGGAAAGACGGAGAAACCCCGTGAAGGCCATATTTCACCCCACGTCACCGTATGCCATTTTCTCAGTAGCTCCGTGCACCCCCATGACAATCAAGCAAGGCAAAACGGCCAGTATCTCGTTCTCGGATACGGCAGCTTTTTTCAAAGAATGGATGACCGACCCAGCAAGGGTTGGATCGCTGGTACCGTCGAGCGACAGGCTTTCCGCCCTGATAACTCGCCATGTCGATCCGGCCTACGGGCCCGTGCTGGAACTTGGTCCGGGCACGGGTGTCTTCACGCGAATGCTCATACACCGCGGTGTGCGCCAGGAGGATCTGACGCTCGTCGAGTTCGGCCACGACTTCGCCGCCAGCCTGAAGGAGCGATTTCCGGCAGCTAAGATCATTTGCCTGGACGCAGGCCGCCTCTGGCATACCCGCTCCGACTTTCCCCTGCACGGCGCCGCCGTGAGCGGCCTCCCGCTGCTTGCAATGCCCCGGAGGAAAGTCTTCCGTATCGTACGGGGTGCCTTTGCGCTGCTCGATCCAAGCGCTTGCCTCTTCCAGTTCACCTATGGGTGGAGATGTCCGATTCCGACGGTCATTCTCGATCGTCTCGGTCTTCAAGCCGAAAGGGTCGGCACTGTGGTTCGGAACTTCCCCCCGGCCTCCGTTTACAAGGTCGCCCGGCGATGAGCGATCGAATGAACCTCCTGCTCCCGGCTGTATGGCCAGCATGGCCTCATTCGGAGATTTCGGCATGACGATGCGCCTCTATCCCTCCAAGACTCCGTTGAAGCCGTTCCGCAAGCGCCGCCGCATGACCGGCCGCATGTACAAGGGACGCTTCCTCATTGCCTTCTTTATCCTTGGTCTGGTCTATGCCGCCATCTTCGCGCGGCTGACCTATCTCGGCCTGCAAGCGCCGCCGCCGAGCGTGATGTCGCTGATGCCGCCATCCTATGCACGGCCCAACATCATCGACCGCAACGGCGTAGTCCTGGCGATGGACATCCCCGCAGCCTCTATATTCGCCGAGCCCCGCCGCCTGCTGGATGTGGACGAAACGGTGGAAGGGCTGACCTCTGTCTTTCCCGAGCTAAACGCCTCCGAGCTCTACAAGCGGCTCGACAGCGACCGCGGCTTCGTCTGGATCAAGCGGCAGGTTTCGGTGGCGCAGCGCGACCGCGTCTGGAACCTCGGCCTGCCGGCCGTCGCCTATCGCGAGGAAACCCTGCGGCTCTATCCGAACGGCAATCTTGCCGCCCACGTCCTTGGATCTGTCAACACCGACAATATCGGCATTGCCGGCATGGAGAAGTGGATCGACGGTCAGGGGCTGCAGGAGCTTCGAGAGGTCGGCCTCAGCCCGGACAGCAGCGCGCTCGAACCGGTCGCACTGAGCGTCGATCTGCGGGCGCAATTCATGCTCACCGAGGAACTCAAGAAGGCGGTGGAGAAATTCTCGGCCATCGCCGCGGCCGGCCTCATCATGGACGTAACGAACGGAGAGGTGATTGCGCTCGCCTCCTTGCCGGATTTCGATCCGAATTCGCCGGCCGACGCCCTGAAATCCGACCGCATCAACCGCATCAATGTCGGCACCTATGAGATGGGCTCGACCTTCAAGGCGATGACGACGGCCATGGCGCTCGATTCCGGCGTCTTCAACCTTTCTTCGGTGCTCGACGCCAGCCAGCCGCTCCGCTTCGGTCGGATGGCAATCCGCGACTATCGCGGGCAGAACCGCCCGCTCAACGTGCCCGAATCCTTCATCCACTCCTCGAACATCGCGATGGGCCGCATGGCGCTCGCCGTCGGCACACAACGCCACCAGGCGTTTCTTAAGTCCCTCGGCCAGTTCGAGCGCCTGACCACCGAATTGCCGGAAAACGCGCAGCCCATCCTGCCCGCCCGCTGGGGAGAAATCACAACGGCCACCGCCGCCTTCGGGCACGGCATCGCCGTCACCCCGCTCCAAGCCGCCATGGGCATTGCGGCGCTGGTGAATGGCGGCGACCTCATTCGCCCAACCCTTATGAAGGGCGCGGCGCTCGACCCGCGCATCATTCGCCGCAATGTCGTCACCCCTCAGACCGGAGAGGCACTCCGTTTCCTGATGCGGCTGAACGCCGAAGTGGGATCTGCCAAGAAAGCCGACGTGCCCGGTTATTTCATTGGCGGCAAGACGGGCACATCGGAAAAGGTGGTGAACGGCGCCTATTCCAGCGACCGCGTGCTCACCGCCTTCATGGGCGTCGCACCGGCCAACAAGCCGCGATACCTCTTTCTCACCATCCTCGACGAACCCAAGCCGCTTCCCGAAACGTACGGCTTCCGGACGTCCGGCTGGAACGCCGTGCCGGTGACGGGCACGATCATGGCGCGCGTCCTGCCCTTGCTTCTCGGCTCACCCACCTGGGCCCCGCCAAACGACCCCTTCCCTCGCACCGTCGCCCAGAACGCCTGGGGTTCGCAATACTTTAGCGGCATATACGAGCCGTCGGACTTCCTGGTGCAAAACTTCTGAGGCTGGGCATGTAGCCCCTCCGGCCGGATTTCGAAGCGAAACCCGGCCTGCACGGCACTATAGGCTATACGCCAGGGATGCGGACACGCAGCAGCTTTACCGAGTTCAAGAATACCAGCACGTCCGGTCCAAGATGAATGAACGCGGCCTCGATCGGGCCGATCCAGCCCATCAGCGCCGCGCTAATGCCGAGCACATGCACCACGCCGACGCCGACCCAGAGGTTCTCCTGGATCGTGCGGTAAGAGCGGCGGGCAATGTTGCGTGCCGCGACGATCTTGCCGAGGTCGTCCGTCATCAGTGCGATGTCGGCGGCTTCGAGCGCGGCCTGCGTTCCCCCGCCGCCCATGGCGATGCCGACTTCGGCGCGCGCCAGCGCCGGCGCATCATTGACGCCGTCGCCGACCATGGCGACCTTGAGGCCCTTCTTCTGCAGTTCCGCAATAGCCGCGACCTTGTCCGCCGGCATCAGGTCCGCCTTGATCTCGTCCACGCCGAGGTCCGCGGCGATCGCCTTGGCGGTTGCGGCATTGTCGCCGGTCAGCATGACGATGCGTTTGACGCCGCTTTCCTTGAGCGCGGTGATCGCCTCGCGCGCACCCGGCCGAAGCGTGTCGGAGATATAGATGATGCCTGCCAGCGTGCCGTCGATGGCGACATGCACCGGCGTACGGCCGACATCCTCCGGCCTCCGATCGACCGCGACGCCCGCTTCGGTCAGCAGCGCGGGATTGCCGACCAGCACCGCCCGCCCCTCCACCGTCGCCTTGACGCCGCGCGCCTGCAATTGCTCAAAACTCGCCGGCTCCGGCACATTGATGCCGCGACTGGCCGCGCCTTGCACGACAGCCTTGGCGAGCGGATGGGCCGAACGCCGGTCGGCGCTGGCGGCGAGACGCAGAAGCTCCTCCTCCCCGACCACCGGATCGAACGACTGGACACGGACGACCTCGGGCTTGTTGGCCGTCAGCGTTCCGGTCTTATCGAAGACCACGGCATCGGCCTTGGCCAGCAGTTCGAGATAGAGACCGCCTTTGATCAAGATGCCGGTGCGCGCCGCGCGCGCGATGGCCGCGATCATCACGAGGGGGGTGGCGAGGCCGAGTTCGGCCGGCGAAGTGAAGATCAGCAGCGTCACCACCTTGGACACGTCCCGTGTGATCAGGAACACGCCGATGAGAAAGACCAGCACGACCGGGATGAGCCAGCTCGCGACGCGATCGGCGAGCTTCTGCACCGGCGCCCGCTCGGATTCGGCATCCTCGACCAGCGCTATGATGCGCGAGAAGATCGTTTCGCCGCCGACCTTGTCGGTGCGCACGTCGATCGCACCGGCCTCCACGATGGTTCCGGCGAAAACCTGTGCGCCCTCGGCCTTGTCTTGGGGCACGCTTTCGCCGGTGATCGGCGCCTGGTTGACCGCTGCGCTGCCGGAGAGGACTACGCCGTCGACAGGGATCTTCTCGCCGGTGCGCACAAGCACGACCTGGCCGGGTTTCACGGCCTCGATGGGCACGATACGCTCGGCGCTGCCTTCGCGCACCAGCGCCGTCTGCGGCACGGAACCGATGAGCGACTTGATCGAGGCGCGCGCCCGGTCCGTGTTCAGCTCGGCAATGAACTCCGCGATCAGGATGATGACCATCAGCACCGCGCCGGCCACCGTCTCGCCTCCGAAAATCGCAACCAAGGTAGCGATCGTCACGAAGATCTCCGTGCCGATCTTGCGTTTGGTGAACAGGTCAATGAGGCCGGTCTTGACGAGCGGATAAAGTCCAAGCGCCACTGCAGCCCACAACAGGTAGAGCGGCACGAGCTGCTGCCAGTATAGAAGGGCTACCGCACCTGTCAGCAAGATACGGCCGATCTCGACCCATCGCTCGGGGGTCATGAGGCTCAAGAAGCTCGCACCCCCAGGCCCCGGCGCTACATTTTCAACCAACTTCACCGTCGTCATTTCATTTTCCTCGATCAAGGTTGGGAGGCAGCTGGCCAGGTTAGTTCATTGATCAGGCCACACGGCGCTCAAGAGTGCGAAATGTCTGTCGTCGACCTGCCGGGCTCAAGCGGAGCCGCCTTCAAATCAACATGGATGATTTCCTTCCAATACACTTTAATAACGCACGAGTTAATATTTAAAGCAAATCAATAATCACTCAAATATACTTACGTCGCGCAGTAATGGAGAAATTACCTCCCTAATTTACTTAGCTTATATAGAGATATCGGCACAATCTGCGAAAAATCAACGTGAATCCTATCAGACGTCAACTGCATGCGACTCCTGAGCTTTTCAGTTATTGGACACCAAAGCCCCTTAGATACATGCAATATGCTTCCCCCTGGATGCAGGCACTTTGTTGCGTTTCGTAGCAACCTCAATGATTGCCGCGGGGACATTCTCCCGTTAACAATCAAAACAATAGATCCATACGCAGTGGGGCAAAAACTTTTGGCCCATAGGTGTATTTTCTCTGGGATGATTATTTTCGTAGATGCGTAACAAAATCCGCTATTTGTAAGATATGACGATCTGCACTCCAAGAATGAAAATTCTAGTTCATCATTACAAAAAACCCCGCATCTAAACTTATTATCACTTATAGTGCTTATCCATATCACCAGAACTGGACATTCATTCATGCTAGCACTTAAGGCTATGCGCTTTATTGTATTTATAGGAACCGCCCCTACATCGGAGTTTCCGAGAATTATCCTCGCGAATTCCATCTCACCAGCATTCAAATTCATACTACATCTCTGTATTTGTCGCCATTTGGCAAAATTTAAGCGGGCTTACTGTAGTACTGCCTATTCCACATTGAAGCTTTGACTGCGCTTTTACCGAAGCATCGCAAAATACATGCGATCGTGACAGCTTATTGTTCGGCACTATTGACGCCCGGGGACCTCTAGAACCTGTATTCCACATGTGCCAAATCTCGATGCGCAAGGTTTCGATCCTGACGCAGGAATTGGCTGAACGCGGATGCAGTCCACGCTGAGGCACGCGCTTCGAAAGTTGCGCTATCTATGGAAACAGGCCCGCGAAACAGGCCGCCATTCGCAAGCTTCAACTTCACGGCAAGCACTAGCTATCGTGATTTTGTTCCGCTCAAAAACATGGCGGGCGCAGAAACTCGTACTTACGTTCGGTCTCGGAAGGGCGTCGAGAATCAACAACGCGTGGCGTGGTTGAACGGAGAAACTTCACATCAACCGCTACCACTGCACTGGGAGTGTCGTGGACATGCTCGGCCGCATTTTTCGGATGAGCGCCTTTGACCTTAAGGCCGATACCGTCGCGGCTGGGTCCCACAAGATCAGCTTCATTGGGGTCAAACTGCTTAGCCTCCCACTCATCGCTCGTGACCCAAACTTGAACAGAAGAAATTCGGTCGCGGCTGATAGCTATGTGTGGCAATACCCAACAAAACGACACGGAGAACGCGATTAAGAGCCGGAGAGCAGTCATCGTCTTTCGCCTACTGTGTTCAACGAATAGTCACTTAAATCGTACCGAGTATGCGAAGGCAGAGGAGTCGTGACGAACATATCCTATCACCCAGGATAGGTTAAAGCCAGTCGGCAATATTCAGCCTCGTTGTGGGAGGCTGCGGGAGCACCTGCTAACCCCAGCTGTGGCCCTATGAACTGCCCCCACTTTCGACCGGACACTCAGCATAAGCAGGAAGGCTCAAGCACAGGCTTGAGGATAAGCTTATGTCTAACGAGTTTCGACAGGTTGATCTGATGATCGGTGACGTCCGGCGGCGA
>NZ_JACLAL010000015.1 GCF_014280875.1 Paenirhizobium daejeonense
TCGCGTTTATTGCAAAGCACCGCTCGATCTGGCCCCTTTCGTCGTTGCTTTGCAACGACTGCCGGGCAGAGGGTGGCATGGCTCTGTGAAGCGCTGGGTGTATCGCGTTCCGGCTTTCATGCCTGGTTACATCGGTCACCGAGCCAGCATGCCCGGTATGACGAGGCTCTGCTCGACAAGATCAAGGACAGCTTTAAGGACAGCGACCGCACCTACGGCGCGCGGCGTGTCTGGCATGATCTTCTCGCAGAAGGCTTTTCCTGTGGGCTGCATCGCGTCGAGCGTCTCATGCGCGACAACGCATTGAGAGCAAGACCGAGAAGGCGGGGTTTGCCGAAAGACGACGGTGAGCGCCCGGTCATCATGCCGAATGTTCTGGACCGTCAGTTCTCGGCGGGAAGGCCGAACCAGAAGTGGGTGGCCGATTTTACCTATCTATGGACGGCTGAGGGTTGGCTCTATGTGGCTGCCGTAATCGACCTGTTCTCGCGCCGTGTCGTCGGCTGGTCGATGAATGCCAACATGACGGCCCAGCTCGTTACAGATGCGCTGATCATGGCGATCTGGCGCAGAGGCAAGCCGGATGCGCTTCTCCACCATTCGGATCAGGGGAGCCAATACACCAGCGAGCAGTTCCAGCGTCTCATGACCGATCACGGCATCACCTGCTCGATGAGCCGGTCAGGCAACGTCTGGGACAATGCTGCGATGGAAAGCTTCTTCTCATCACTCAAAACGGAAAGGACAGCTCGCAAAGGCTACCTGACCAGGGACGATGCAAAGGCGGACGTGTTCGACTACATCCAGCGCTTCTACAATCCGAAGCGTCGGCATTCGACACCGGGCTACCTCAGCCCGATGGAATGTGAAAACAAGGTCGGATTAGCCTAACTCGGTGTCCGAAAAACCGGCAGCAGGCCAGTCAAACCTGTTTCATGTGCGAGCTCTATTGCCCGGTGGACGCGCTTTACGTCGAGCGACCCGGCCTCCAGTGCCGGCCACACGGTTGACAGCATCCGGCAGGCGGGTCTGTTCGGCAGCTATCGACGCTTCATCGGCTGGGCGAAAGATACGCGCCATCTGCGCAATGTGGACGACCATTTCCGCCTGCCGCAATCGCGGGGCTGCCATCACAAAATAATCCATGACCGGATGATCCTTCACCATCCTACTGTCTTCGCTCCCGCGTCGATTTTCTCCATCTACAACCTGGTCGTACCACCAAGGCAGCGCTGTCATAAAAAAACGTTCTCAGCGGCGACCAATCAAAAGAACATATTTTCTATTTAATAGGTAGGAAATATGCAGAATAGAGAGAAAGATCATTCTTTCTCTCTGGTGTCCCATGACCGCCGCAACGAATGCAGAAACGCCGCTTTCCATGCGTGAACGCCTTATCCACGCCGTAGCCGATCTGTTTTACCGGCATGGCACGTATCGTTTGGGCGTTGACGACATCGTTCGCGAACTGAAGGTCACGCGCGCCACCCTCTATCGTCATTTCGAGGGCAAGGAGGCGTTGGTCGTCGCCTATCTCGAACACCGGAACACAACGGTGCAGCGGGATCTGTCGCTGTTGACCACGGGCAAGACCCCGCGCGATGCCGTATCCGCAATATTCTCCAACCTCGTCACCAAGACCGGCAGCAACGTCTTCCGGGGCTGCTCCTTTCTTGTCGCCGTGGCGGAAAACCCAGGATCGGACCCCATTCGGGCCACGGGCCGGGCACACAAGCTGTTCCTCGAAAAGCTGTTTCGCGAGATCCTCGACGGCTTCCACGAACGTGACCAACTCGCGGAGCAACTGCTGCTGCTCTACGAGGGCGCGCTCGCCGCATCCGTACTGAGACCTGACGCAAGACCGGCGGAAACCGCCCGGCAAGTCGCGGACATGCTGGTCGGGCATGCCGTCCAGGCTCTTCCCACCGGCGGAGATGCACGATGATCAATCTGTCGCTGGGCCTGTCCGCCTTCGTGATTGCCGGCCTCTACACCATTGGCATCCTGCAGATACCGATCCTCGGTTTCGGCGATCCGCTCGGCCCGCGCCTTCTTCCGGGCCTTCTCGCCGGCGCCATGGTACTGGTCGGAATCGCACTCGTAATCGAGGGCCTGAAACAACGCGGCTTTCGAGCCGAGATGGCGCGACTCGCCGACTATTTCCGAGATCGCGATTTTCGCGTCACCGTCATCGTTGTCTCCTGGACCGCGCTCTACTTCGCGGTCTTCATCACCGTCGGATATCTCATCGCGACCGCGATATTCCTGCTGGGGCTGATCCTTGCCTTCCATCGCGGCAGCCGCATTGCCGGCGCGACCGCCTCTGTCGCGTTTGCTGCCGGAAGCTACTTCCTCTTTGCCGGGCTGTTCGGCGTACCGCTCCCAAGCGGCATCCTGTTTTTCTGATCGGACGCCCCATGACCAATTTCGAACACATGCTGGCCGGCTTCGCGACGGCATTCGAGCTGCAAAACCTGCTCTTCATCCTCGCAGGCAGCATTCTGGGCACGATTGTCGGCGTTCTGCCGGGTCTTGGCCCATCGGCCGGTATCGCGCTGCTCCTGCCCATCACCTTCGGCATGGAGCCGACCGGCGCCCTGATCATGATTTCGGCGATGTATTACGGTGCGATGTATGGCGGCTCGACAACCTCGATCCTCATCAACACGCCGGGCGAATCCTCTTCCGTGATGACGACGCTGGACGGCTACCAGATGGCGCGTAACGGTCGCGCCGGCGCAGCGCTGGCGGTCTCCGCGATCGGCTCCTTCGTTGCCGGCACCTTCAGCGTTCTCGCCCTCAGCCTGCTCGCGGTCCCCCTTGCCCGCTTCGGATTGCGCTTTGGCCCGATCGAATATTTCAGCCTCATGCTGTTTTCGATGGCAGCCGTCTCCAGCCTGACCGGGAAGTCGGTGACACGCGGCCTGTTCTCCATGGTCCTCGGGCTGATGATCGCAACTGTCGGGATAGACCTGCAAAGCGGTTCGCCGCGCTTTACCGGCGGCATTGCGCAGCTACAGGACGGCGTCAGCTTTCTTGTGATCGCAGTCGGCATGTTCGCGGTCTCCGAAGTGCTGAGCACATTCGAGGATCATGTGCGTGGCGCAGCACCGGTCCTGCGCATTCGCGGGCGATTATGGCTGACGCGCGAGGAATGGCGCCGCTCGATCCTGCCCATCATTCGAGGCACGCTGATCGGCTTTGCCAAGGGAGTCCTGCCCGGTCCCGGCGCGACCATTTCAACCATTCTCTCCTATGGTCTTGAACGCGCGCTCCACAAGGAAAAGGACAAGTTCGGAACCGGCATGATCGAAGGCGTGGCAGGGCCTGAAGCAGCCAACAATGCCGCGGCCGGCGGCGCCATGGTGCCGCTGCTGACCCTCGGCCTGCCCAGCGGCGGCACCACCGCGGTACTGCTTGGCGCTTTCGTCATGTACGGCCTGCAACCCGGACCGCTGATGATGACCCGTAATCCCGACGTGGTCTGGGGGCTGATCGACAGCATGTATCTCGGCAACGTGATGCTGTTTATCCTCAACCTGCCTCTGATCTTCATCTTCGTGCGGCTTCTCTACATTCCGACTGGCATCCTTCTGCCGCTGATCCTGACGATCGCAACGATCGGCATCTTCTCGATCGACGGAAGCACGCTCGATCTTGCTCTTGCACTCGGCTTCGGTGTCGTCGGCTACATCTTCCGCAAGCTCGGCGTGCCGCTCGCACCGATGGTGCTGGCGGTGGTGCTGGGCAAGAGCCTCGAACAGTCCTTCCGTCAGTCGATGACTATTTCGGGGGGCGATCCGGCAATTTTTCTTTCGAGCCCACTTTCTGTGACCTTCATCACGCTCGCACTCGCCATGTTCTTCCTGCCTCTGGCGTGGAGCAGGCGACAGCACATTGCCGCCCTCGCAGCTCGCCTGCGTAGCGGCAGACACAACCCCGTATCTTATTGAAAACAAAGGGAGTAAATGCCGATGATCGAAAAACGCATGATGATGACGCGCCGGACCTCGCTGATGGCCGCGATTGCCGCCGCCGGCACCGCCGCCATGCCCCGCATGCTCTCGGCACAGTCCACCTGGAAGCCGGAAAAGCCGGTGGAAGTTGTGGTCGGCGTCGGCCCCGGCGGGGCGAACGACCGCACCGCCCGAGACGTCGAGCGTTTCCTCAAGGATGGTGGCTTCCTGCCGGCAGGCAGCTTCGTTTCCAACAAGCCCGGCGGTGGTCATGCCGTAGCGCTTGCCTACACTCTGGAACATGCCGGCGAGGCAAATATCCTGCAGGTCGTCGGCGGGGTGATGCTCTCCAACAACATCCTCGGCCGCAGCCCAATCTCCTACAAGCAGTTCACCCCGATCGGTACGCTCTTTGACGAGCAGATGGTGTTCGCGGTCGGCGCGAAGTCGGACATCAAGAATGCTGAAGACCTCGTCGAGCGCCTCAAGAAGGACCCAGCCTCCGTTTCTTTCTCGATCTCCACCGGTATCGGCACCACCAACCATATCAGCGTACTTCTGCTGGCAAAGCAGCTTGGCCTCGACATCAAGAAGGTCAAGGCCGTCAGCTTCAACTCGTCGACCGAAGGCGTCACGGCCACCATTGGCGGCCACATCGACGTGGTCGTCACCACACCCTTCGCCCTTAACCCGTTCGTCGAATCCGGTGAGTTGCGTTACATCGCAGCCGCCAGCGCCGAGCGTTCCGGCGGTCTGCTGGCAGAGGTGCCGACTTGGCGCGAACTCGGCCATGATATCGTCGTATCGGCATGGCGCATGGTCGTTGCGCCGCCGAACCTCAAACGGGAAGAGATCGCCTACTGGGACAAGGCAATCGCCGCCATCACCGCCACCCCTCAGTGGAAGGCAATGCTGGACAAGGAACTGCTTGTCGCCCATACGCTGACCAGTACCGAAACCGCCGCCTATCTGGACAGCGAGGACAAGCGTTACCGCGAACTGCTCGGCTCGATCAGCCAATAAGCGCTGCCTTACTGGCTTCGGCAGCGCCATTTTGATCCGGTTGGATCAAAAGGCGCTCCACGTTCTCACGCTTCAATCGTGATCCCGGCGCCCTCCGTCTCGCGCCGGTCAGCCCATGTCTCCGATTTCCCGCAAGGGGCATTATCGCCTCTTGCCCCCACAGGCAATTCCGCAGGATACCCCATGCCGACCGACACCGTTTCCCGGGCCTTCGCCCGCAACATCCTGAACAGCTTCCAGCGTGACATGCCCGACGAAGCCCGTGATCGCGCGCGTCTCGCGATCATCGATACGCTGGGCGTGACCCTGGCCGGCAGCCGTCATGAAGCCAGCGAGATACTTCGCTCCGTGGTGTTGCCGACTGCTGCTTCCGGTTCAGCACGCGTCTTTGGTACGGACCTGCGACTGAATAGTGCAGATGCCGCGCTGCTCAACGGCACGGCGGCGCATATGCTTGACTATGACGACTCCAACTCTCACCTGCACGGTCACGTTTCCGTCGCCATTCTTCCGACGATCCTGGCAGTAGCGGACGAGCACGGGATCAACGGCGAGCCAGTCTTGAAGGCCTTTGTCACCGGCTTCGAGGCCGCGGCGCGCCTCGGCAACACGGTAAGCCGACAGCAATATACGCATGGATGGCATCCGACGACCACCGTCGGCATCTTCGGCGCGGTGGCCGCCGCCTCCGTCCTCCTTTCGCTTGACGAGGAGCAAACCGCGACGGCGCTTTCCATCGCAACCTCGTTTTCTTCGGGCATCAAGTCGAATTTCGGCAGCATGACGAAGCCACTCATTGTCGGCCACGCCAATCGCAACGCGCTGACCGCGGTCGCGCTCGCAAGAAACGGCTTCACCGCCGGTGCGAAAGCCTTCGAACATCACCATGGTTTTTTCGCTGTCTTCAACGGCGATCCGCAAACCTATGCTCCGGAATTCCTGACTGAACCGTGGGATGGCGAGCTGCGGATTCTCGACCGGGCGAAGGGCATCAAGCAGAAGCGTTTCCCTTGCTGCTACGCGCTCGCACCGCCGCTCGATGGCGTACTGGCGCTCCGCGCTGAACACCGTCTTGAAGCGCAGGACATCGCAAGCGTGACCATCGGGGTCCATCCCATCCGCTTTCCGCATATCAATGTTCCCGAACCGGAAACACCGCTCGCCGCCAAGTTCTCGACGAACTACACGCTTGCCCGGGCACTGGTATCCGGCGCTGTGACAATGGAGGATTTCGAAAGCGTCAGCCGCTTCGAGGACCCGGCAACACGTGCGCTGATGCCCCGTGTCACGCTTTCTCGATATGACAGCGACAATCCGAGCGGCGCATCTGTTCTCATCGAGACAGTTGATGGCCGCCGGCTGGAGACCTTCATCGAGGCCGCCCTGGGCTCTACCTACGATCATCCGCTCCCCGATGCAGCGATCCGGGAAAAGTTCCTCGATTGTGCGACACGCGCCCTTTCTCCTGATGAAGTTCGTGCTCTGCTCGCGCGACTAGAGGCCGACGACTTCACATGATCGCGTCTTTGCATCCGATAAGCAGCGGGCATGACAGTCTATGACCATGTTCGACTGGCTTCCCTCCGAGACAACACCGCTCTTCGCCACCGTGCTCGTGCTTGCAAGCTTTTTCACCTCGGCGCTGACCGCGGCGCTGGGGCTGGGAGGTGGCGTTGCAATGCTTGCGATCATGGGTACAGGCCTGCCGGTGACAAGCCTGCTGCCGGTGCATGGCATCGTGCAGCTCGGTTCCAATTTCGGGCGCACGGTCATCCAGCACAGGTTCGTTCACTGGGAACTGACGGGCTGGTTCTTCGCCGGCAGCCTGGTCGGTATCGCGATCGGCGGGCCGGTCGCCACAGCCCTGCCCGATACCGCCGCCAAGATTGCACTCGCTTTCTTCATCCTGTGGTCGGTGCATGGGCGCAAGCCGAAACCTGCGGGAACAGGCATAGCCTATCTCGTCGGCGGCGGCATCATCACCTCCATCGGCACGATGATCGTCGGTGCAACGGGGCCACTGGTCGCTGCACTGCTTTCTGCCCGCGGCCTGACGAAACAGCCGCTTATCGCCACACACGCAACCTGCATGGTGCTTCAGCACGGTTTGAAGATCCTCGCTTTCGGTCTGCTCGGTTTCGCCTATGCCCAATGGGCACCCCTTCTGGCGGCCATGATCGCAAGCGGCGTCTTCGGAACATGGGTGGGCTCCCGGCTGCTCGACCAGCTGCCGGAAAGCACCTTCCGCTTCAGCTTCCGCATCGTCATGACGCTGCTCAGTGCCCAGATCATCTGGAATGCCCTCTATCCGTGATGCCGTCCCTTGGAAAGGAATGCCCCGTGACCGAAATCGCCCGCAACGAACGTGGCCGCGCCCTTGCAGACTATATCGCCGAAGCGGCGGGACGGGATTATCCCGCTGAAGTCGTCCACGAAGCCCGGCGGGCGCTGGTGGATTATCTCGGCGTCACCGTGGCCGCCGCCTTCGATGAGACCGTGAAGCCGGTGCGCTATCTCGCGGATCGCTGGCAGGCATCCGGTCGGGCGCGTATCGTTCTCGGCGGCACGACGACGCCGGCCATAGCAGCGCTGATCAACGCGACCGCAACGCATGCTATGGACTTTGACGACGTGCACTATCTCGGCGCCGGCCATCCCGGCGGTCCCTGCTGGTCGACGGCGTTTGCCGTGGCGCAGGAAAATGGTGCTGACGATCAGCTCACACTCGGTGCGTTCATTACGGGTTTCGAGGTGATGGCCCGCCTGGGCGGTGGTGGCGTTCCCGGCGTCGGACGGAAGCTGCAACGCAAGGGTTTTCACCCCACCTCGGTCGTTGGACGCATGGGGGCTGCGGCCGTCGCCTGCGCGCTCTATCACTTGGACGCCGGAAAAATCACCAACGCGCTCGGCAACGCCGCAACGACGGCCGGCGGGCTCGTCGGCTCCTTCGGCACCCACGGCAAGCCGTTTCACGCCGGCAAGGCCGCAATGGACGGTATTCTGGCCGCCGATCTGGCCGCGGCCGGCCATATCGGCGCATCCCATCTCTTCGAATTGGAGAACGGCTGGCTCGACGCCTTTATCCAGGACAAAAACGTCGAGGTGCCGCCGCTTGACTTCGAGGAACGCTTCGAACTGCTGCGCAACGGCTACAAACTCCTCGCCAGTTGCCGTGCTACCCACGCTTCGGCCCAGGCGGCCCACCAACTCGCCGGGCAGTTCGATCTTGCCGAGGTCGAAACCATCGAGGCGCAAGTGCATCCAGGCGCGCTGGTCACGGCTGGCAAGCTCTCCCCACGTAGCCCGCTCGAAGCCAAGTTCAGCGTCTCCTTCTGTGTAGCGATGGCGTTGAGCGGCTATCGGCTGGTGTGGACCGATTTCTCCGATGCTGTATTCGCAGACGCGCACGTCGCCGAACTGAACGGCAAGGTTCGTCTCCAGCCCGTCGACGGACAATCGCCCGCATCAGCCCACGTGATCGTGCATCTGAGGAATGGCGCGACGTTGCGCGCTGACACCAACGTCATCCTTGGGCACCCGGAAAACCCGGTCAGTGACGTCGGCCTGTCGGAAAAATACCTTAGCCTCACCGTCCCGGTTCTCGGCGATGCGCGGGCGCAGACGCTGCTGGATGCCGCATGGACGTTTGGCGCAAAAGGAACTGTTCATCCGATCGGCGAACTGCTCGCTGGGGACTGGTAAGTCCCTCAAGCGGACGCCTGCAAACTCGCACTCGGATCCGTGACGCCTTGAGAGCTTGCTGAGGTCTGAACCCCGTTCCGGTTACTTTTTTTGCGCCACGTAGCGCTCCTGGAGTTTCCAGCCGAAGCGCGAGCGCTTCACCGTCGGACAATGCGGCAAAAGCAAAAAGATAAAGCATTTCCGGTGATCTCGTGATCACCGGAAACTTTAGGTTCTCAACAGAGCAGATCAGGCCGAGATTGATGTGAGCGCTCTCAAGGCCGCGGATGGTCGGCCGCGGCGCGGGCGCGGAGGAAGACGCTTTCCATTTGCCAGTGCTCATTGGTGTATCGCGGATCGCCGGCCCATTCATCCCATCCGTGATGACGACGGAACTCGCCGAGAAGACCGGAGGCGATGATCGCCTGCCGGTCCACCGGCTCCGGCTGCTCCCAGTTCGGGCCGACATAGATGGCGTCATGTGTGCAATAGAGCTCGCACATGTAGCAGGTCTCGCAATCCTCCTGCCGCGCGATGCGCGGTGCCTCGCCCTCCACCAGTTCGAACACGTTGGTCGGACAGATCTCGACGCATTTGTTGCAGGCGACGCAACGTTCCTCGACGATAAACTCGATCATGATGCAAGCTCCAGCGGCTGATCGCCGTCAGTGGCGGTGTAAAGGGTATCGAGACCACCGACGACAATGCGTCGATTGAAGCGGGCATCGCTGTCCGGCCTGTCGTCGCGCTGGTGCATGCCGCGGCTTTCGTCCCGCACCAGCGCTGACAGCACCGACCACCGGGCCGTCGCCAGCATGGCCGCGGTCTCGCGGGTCCTGAGCACATTGCCATCTTCGCCTGCAGCATGTGAGCGGAACACCTTCCACACATCCTCCAGCACATCGGCCGAACGTTTCAGCTTATCCCCGGTCCGGAAGATGTTCCTGTCGAAGGAAAGCGTCTGGTCCTGTATCAGGCCGAGCGCGCCCTTAAGATCCACGCCATGCGTCGAAGGCGGACGAAGACCCACCTGCCCGATCGGGCGACCGGAATCCCGGGCGCTGTGGCGGGCCGCAAACTGTGCCGCTCCGGCCCCGGCCCACTGACCGGAGGAAAGCGCCCAGGCCGAATTGATGTTGCCGCCACCGGAAATTGCGCCGGCCACCAGTTCGCGCGTCGCAGCGTCACCGGCGGCATAAAGGCCCGGCACCGATGTGCCGCAATCCGGCGTGACGACGCGAAGCCCGCCGATGCCGCGCACTGTGCCTTCGCCATGCATGGTCACCTCGAATTTCTGGCAATACGGATCGATGCCCCGGCGATGGAATGGCAGGAGGAAATTGGGCGAGATGATCGGCACCTTGGCGATGATATCGGCCGGCGTGCGGCTAAGATCGCAGAACACCTTGCCCTTCAGCATCGCAGCAGCAAGCGGGCGGCTGGTATCCGGCCCCGGCGGCAGCGGAATGACATTGCCGTCCTCGTCATAGTAGGTAGCGAAGGCATAGGACATGGAGCGCGTCATGTTCGTGCCGGCAAGCGCCACAGTGTAGTAATTGGTAAACTCCATGCCGGAAAGCTCGGCGCCCGCCTCAGCGGCCATCAGATAGCCGTCACCGGTATTGGTGTGCGAACCGAGAAGGCCGGAGAGGAAGGACGTTCCCCCCGTCGCCAGCACTACGGCCCCGGCATTGACCTGCCAGTCACCACCATGCTGCCGGCGGATGCCGCGGGCGCCGGAGACGGATCCGTCCGGTCTCTGCAACAGTTCGAGCGCTGGACAGTGATCGAGCACGGTAACACCGAGACTGTCGATGAGCTTGCGCAGGGCGCGCATGTATTCCGGTCCGCGCAGTTCGCGGTAACGCGTCGCCCCGGTCTCGTCACGGGAGAAATCATAGAAGCCATGCAGGGTCGGCAGCGTCTCCCAGGTCTTTTCCAGAACCCGCGCCATCCACCGGGGATCGTTGAGGCCGAAACCGGCGATCTGGCGCTTGCGGATCGCAGTCTCACGCGCCTCCGGCGGATCCGGCGGGATCCACCAATGTCCCGGCCCGGCGGTTGCCGTCACGCCGCTCGTTCCGCAATAGCCCTTGTCGGCCAGAATGACGGTCGCGCCGGCACGACGCGCCGCGACTGCCGCCCAGGTGCCGGCAAGACCGCCGCCGATGATCAGCACGTCAGCACCGAGCTGAATGCTGTGTTCGCTCGTATTCCTGCTCATTTCAGATCGTCCTCTCTGCGCCGTGCCTGACGCCCAGCCAGTCGAGCAACTGTCCGCGAATTCTGGCGAATGCCGGATCTGCCACATCGCGAGGGCGTGGCAGATCGATCACCTCGTCATGGGCGATGATGCCGTCCTTCATCACCAGCACGCGGTCGGAAAGCAGCACGGCCTCCTCGACATCATGGGTGACAAGCAGGACAGCGCAGCCATGGCGTTGCCAGAGTTCGCCGACGAGTTCCTGGGCCTTGATGCGGGTCAGCGCATCGAGCGCCGCGAAGGGCTCGTCAAGCAGCAGCAGATCCGGTTCGCGCACCAGCGCCCGGGCCAGCGACGCCCGCTGCGCCTCACCGCCGGAGAGCACCTTCGGCCATTGCTCGGCGCGATGGCCGATACCCACCTCTTCGAGCGCATCGACCGCCCTCTTGCGGTCTCCGCCGGGCAGACCGAGCACCACATTGCGCCAGACCTTCTTCCACGGCAGCAGGCGGGGTGCCTGAAAGGCCACGGCGCGGCGGAAGGGAACCTCGACATCGCCGGTGAACTCCCGGTCTAGATCGGCGAGGATGCGCAGGAGTGTGCTCTTGCCGCAGCCACTCGCCCCGAGCAGCGCCACGAATTCTCCCGGCGCGATATCGAGATCGAGTTCCTGCAGCACATCGCGCGCGCCGAAGCGGCGGGAAAGGCTGCGGACGGAAACCGCCGAACGGGCAGCGGATGGGACATGCCCCGGGCTCACGCCCCGTTGAATGCCGGTCGCCATGACAGGAATACCTTCTCAAGAGTACGGACGGTGAAATCGACGGCGAGCCCCAGCAGCGCATAGACGACGAGGCAGACGACGATGACATCGGTCTGGAAGAACTCGCGGGCATTGGCCATGAGATAGCCGATGCCGGCGGTGGCATTGATCTGCTCGCCAAACACCAGCGCCAGCCAGGCAATGCCGAGCGAATAGCGCAGGCCCACCAGAGCGTTGGGCAGGGCTCCGGGCAGCACGACGTTGAGGATCATCTGGGCGCGGGAAAGGCCGATCGTCCGCCCGACCTCGATCAGCGACTGGTCGACATTGCGAATGCCGGCATAGACATTGAGGTAGAGCGGAAAGGCCGTGCCGAGCGCAATCAGCGCGATCTTCGGCGCCTCGCCGATGCCGAACCAGATGATCAGCAGCGGGATGAGCGCCACGTTCGGCACGGTGCGCAGCATCTGCATCGTGGCGTCGATCAGGTCTTCGCCAAGGCGGAACAGGCCGGACAGCACCGCGAGCGAAACACCCACCGTGCCGCCGATGGCAAGACCGATCAGCGCCCGGCTGAGCGAAACCCACATGGCTTGCGGCAACTCACCGGTCTCGATCAGCCGCGACGCGCTGGACAGCACCGTGGACGGCCCGGCCAGAACCTCGCCCGGCAGCACGCCGGTCACCGATGCGATGTGCCACAGCAGGATCAGCGCCACCGGCCCCGAGGTCCGCCGCAGCCAGCGGGGTATCCCCCGCCCGGCTGCCGAGACCGGCTCGATCCTCTGCAATGCGACACCGGCGCCATCCGCTTTCGCGGCCGGTTGCGGTTCCTGTTGCCGGAGCTTTTCCGTGCGCGACAGGTCAATCGTTGCGAAAGCCATGGTCTACACTCCGCTCGGGATCAGTTGATCGGAATGTCGCGATAGACGTAGTCACCGAGATTGAGGGATCCAGTCAGGACGCCGGCTTCCTTCCAGGTCTCAAACACGGTTTGCAGCGAGGCGACGAAGATATCGTCGATCGGCTTGCGCTTGTAGGCCGCTTCATCCGGGTAGATCTTCTCGATCGTCTCCTTGTCCTGCTTGGCGAAGCCCGCATAGAAGGCAATGTATGCATCCTTGTTGTTGCGCGACCAATCATAGCCCCGATCGATGCGGGAAACGAAATCGGCGATTGCCGCCACCTTGCCGCTATCGGCCAGCGCGTTGTTGGTGGCGCTCACCACGAAATTACCGGTGTTGATGCCCTGCCCATCGACCAGTTCGGTGGCGTTCAGCGTGCCGATGGTGCGCGCCTTGTAGACGCCCCATGTTCCCCATGCATCGATGCTGCCGGCCTGGAAGGCGGCGCTGGCATCGGCCGGCGTCAGGAAGGCGAGCTTGACGTCATTGGCCGTCAGACCGGCCTTCTTCAGCGCACCGAGCGTCAGGTAATGCGCCACGCTGCCGCGGGTGGTCGGGGAGATCGTCTTGCCCTTCAGATCGGCGAGGCTCTTGATCGGGCTGCCGGCCGGAACGAGAATGCTGCTGCCGAGCCCGCCATTGGAGAAGTTGGCGACGACCTTGATCTTGGAACCGCCGGCGATGGCGCTGACGGTCGGAGAATCCGCAGCCTGGCCGATATCCACCGCATCCGCCTTCAGCGCTTCGTGCAGGTTGACTGCCGCCGGGAAGACCGACCATTCGATCTTGTAGGGCACGTCATTCAAAAGGCCGGCAGCCTCCAGTTTCGCGCGGGTCGCGCCGGTCTGGTCGCCGACGCGCAGCGTGACCTTGCTCAGGTCTTCGGCCGCATGGGCAGCGGCGATACCAGTGATACCAAGCACGGCAAGGCCGCCAAGGAGCGATGAAAACAGACGTCGGGAAATCAGGGTCATGGTGTTTCGACTCTCTCTGAATGGGAAGGAATGAGGTACGGCCGTTATTCGGCGGCCTCGACGGCGGTAGCCACCGCATGGCGGTTCTGCGGAACCGGAATTCCGAGATTGGAGCGGAAAGTCTCGCCTTCGTATTCGGTGCGATAAATGCCGCGCTGCTGCAGGATCGGCACGACGGACTCGGCGAAGACTTCCAGCTCGCGCGGCAGGGAAACATTGACGACGAAGCCATCCGAGCCGCGCTCTTCCAGCCAGCGCTGGAAGGCATCGGCGACCTTTTCGGGCGTGCCGACGAAATCCGTGCGCGGGGTCGCAAAGCGCAGCGCCGTCTGGCGCAATGTCAGGTTTTCGGCACGGGCCGCAGCAATGATCTTGCCCGATGTGCTCTGGTTGCTGTTGGCGCCGTGGGCGGCAACGTCCGGGAACGGCGCATCGAGATCGTGCTGGAGGAAATCGTAATCGTTGAACGGTCTGCCGAGCATCGACAGCGCGTTTTCGATGGAGGTGAGATTGGCGAATTCGGCGTATTTGCGCTCGACCTCCTCCTCGGTGGAGCCGATGACCGGACGGACGCCCGGCAGAACGAACAGGTGATCGGGATTACGCCCGAAACCGGCGGCGCGGCCCTTGATGTCCTTGTAATAAGCCTTGGCCTCGTCGAGGTTTTCGTGATGCACGAAGATGGCGTCGGAGCGTCTGGCCGCGAAGTTCTTGCCGTCTTCCGATGCGCCGGCCTGGAAGATCACCGGCTGCCCCTGACGGGAGCGCGCGATATTGAGCGGCCCCTTTACCTGGAAGAATTCACCCTTGTGATTGAGCGCATGCAGCTTGGCGGGATCGAAGAACTGGCCGCTCTGCTTGTCATGCACCAGCGCGTCGTCTTCCCAGGAATCCCACAGGCCCTGAACGACATCGAGATATTCGCCTGCCTGACGGTAACGCGTGTCGTGCGCCAGATGTTTGGACTTGCTGTAATTTTCGGCGCTGCCCTCGAGCCATGACGTCACGACGTTCCAGCCGGCGCGGCCGCCACTGATGTGGTCGAGTGAGGCAAACTGGCGCGCAACATTGAAAGGCTCGCTGTAGCTGGTGGTCAGCGTTGCCACGAGGCCGATATGCGATGTGGCACCTGCCAACGCCGACAATACCGTCAGCGGCTCGAAGCGATTGAGATAATGCGGGCTCGATTTCTCCGTGATGAACACGCTGTCGGCGACAAAGAGGAAATCGAACTTGGCCGCTTCGGCAAGTTGCGCCTGCTTCCGATAATAGGAAAAATTGGTGCTGGCCGTCGGGTCTGCATCCGGGTGACGCCAGTCCCCCCAACCCATGCCGACACCATGCAGCATGAAACCCAGCTTCAATTGACGTTTGGTCGACATATCGCCCTCCTGAGGCCACGTGCCCAATGCACCGGATATGTCGTGATGCTATTTTATACTAAATCTACCGAATAGGTATTATATTGCCATTTGTCAGTTTCGAAGAGAAAGGAATTCCTAATCCGAAGGCCCGTGAAGCCACGACGCCTAACCGGCAGGCCTCGCGATATCGAGGACATCGACGAGGGTGATGGAGACGAAATCCGAAACAAGCACCGTCACGCGCACCACCCAGAAGCCATCGAGCGGCAACACGAAACCTGATGCCTGATAACGCCCCTCCGGCGTCTTGGCAGCCGGGTGCTCGAACGGCCCGAGACCATAGGCAGGCTTTGCAAGCTCGACTTCGATCGAGAGCGGATCGAGCGGTTCGCCATTCAGCCTGACGTCTTCGATGTCGATGAGCACGGGACCCACAGTGGCCGGGCGGACAGTGAGACGCGCGCTCAGCCCGTCCCTGGCAAGATCGATGGTCTGCTCGGGACCGGACACGGCAAGAAGGGCACGCGGAGGTGGCGTGAAACGCCAGAGGCCGATGACACCGATCACGAGGCAGCCCAACACGATCTCCGCGACGATGATCCGGCGCAGACTTGCCGTGGCGAAAAGGTCGCCTGCAAGAACACTGCCCGTGAGACGGTAGCGGTTGAACGCGGCAATCAGAAGAAGGAGCAGGACAAGCGCCAGCTTGGCAAGGAACACCAGACCGTAATTCGTCGTCCAGAGAGCCCCGACGCTGCGCAGCTGCACGACGCCCAAGATAAGGCCCGAAAGCACCAGCAGGCCGACGACGACGGGAATGGCACGGGAAAAGCGTGCAAGCACCTCTCCCCCCGCCGTGCCTTCATTTCTCAGTGCCTTCCACAACGGTACGAGCGCGCCGATCCACAAGGTCGCCGCCACCGCATGCAGGAAGACGGTCGGTCGGGTCAGCGCAACGGGCGAGGCCGTCGCGGCGTGGCCGGCACTAGCAGCCGCCAATCCGACGCTGGCAAGGGCTGCCCATGCCAGCAGGCCAGCGATCCGACTAGGTGTCGGCGACTGCATGGATGCCCAGGCAAGGGCAAGCGCGGTCGCGCCGATCAGGGTGGCCCGCCCGAAGCTGGTCGCGAAGAGCCCCGCCTCCCAGACATCAGTCCGTAGCAGCGCCGATACCGGCTCACCCAGCGCATCGAGACCCTGAAAGCCGATGAACAAGGGCGTTGCCAGCAGTCCGGCGGAAATGAGAACGCTATCGAGCAGCCGGCTCTTTGCGTCAGAAGCGCGAACGACAGACGCGGAGAAGACCGCACCGCCAACACCGAGGATGAGGCTCAACAGCCAGGCGGTTCGCGAGGCCCACAGGCCGATTTTTACGGAAAGATCGGTTTCGCTCGCCGCAGCGCTGACCGCACTCGGCGCACCCACGGAAAAGACCAGCCCGCCGCCAATCGGATGACCATCGGAAGAGGTTACCCGCCACGAAAGGACATGGGTTCCGCGTTCCAATCCGGCTGGCAATGCAATCGAAATGGCGTCGCCCTTGTCGCCGATATCATGAAGCACTTCGGTGCGACCGTCGGGATGGGTCAAACGTACCACCAGCGGGCGCACGGGTTCCGAAAACCGCAGGTTCAACCTGTCCGGGGCATCGGCGAGGACGGAACCGTCGGCGGGATCGGACGCGATCAGGTTCGCATGCGCGAAAGCGGAAGAGGATACCGAAACCGCCATGAGGACGGCGACGCATAGCATCGCCGCCCATTTCATCAGGTTTTGCACGATCAGGGCCGGACCTTAACAACCGGCGCCGGATGCTTCAGATCGTCGGCCGACACACCCGCTGCTGGAAGCTCGATCCAGCGATCGGTCTCCGCTCCGCATTCCTGCACGACCGGCACCACGATCTGGGTTTGAGCCGTCTTGCTAACGGTCGCGCGGAATACGAACTCATCGTAATGGGCGTCTTCCAGCTTGCCGCCGGTCCACGAGATTTCCTTCACGCGAGCGCCCTGCCCGTGAGCATGGGTCTCTTCGGCCGAAGCCTTGTGCACATCGTCGATCGCGGTTGCGAGCGTCCAGCCGGGCTTCGGCTGCGGCTTCACCGATGTCAGTTCTTCCGGAATGGAAATGCGTAGCCCGGTCGTTGCCGCACCGGAGCAGCCATGCGGCAGCCTGAGAACGAACTTGACGGTGGTTCCAGGCGCCACGTCTTTGTTTTCGAACGTGACGTGGGCCTGAGCGACGCCTGTCAACGCCAGAAGCGCGATCAGTCCGAACGGTGCCGTTTTCTTGATGATCATTGGGGCAAGCTTTCTTTACCAGGTGGATGCGAGGCCGAGATGACCGAGGGCCTGATGCCTTAGTTCAGCAAGGCGCGGATCGCCGCGATGGCGTGGATAGGGAAGATCGACGCGAATATCGGCGACCACCCGGGCCGGCCGCGGCCCGAACACCAGCACCCTCTGCGACAGGAACAGTGCTTCTTCGACGTCATGGGTGACGAGGAAGGCGGTCAGCCCCGCCCGCTGCCAGAGGCTGACGAGTTCCGTCTGCATGGTCAGCCGCGTCAGCGAATCGAGCTTGCCGAGCGGTTCGTCCAGCAGCAGCAGCCGGGGTTCGTTGACCAGCGCGCGGGCGAGCGCCACACGCTGGGACATGCCACCCGAAAGCTGGTGCGGATAGGCCTTGTCGAACCCCTTCAGACCGACGAGCTCGATGGCGTTGTCCACCCGGCGGCGGGAGTTCTTCAGGATGCCCTGCGCCTCGAGGCCAAGCGCGACATTGTCCCAGACGGTGCGCCAGGGAAACAGCGTCGGATCCTGAAACACCAGGATGCGGGAGGGATCCGGATCGCCGATTGTCTCACCATCGACGCTCAACGTACCGCGCGTCGGATGATCCAGACCGGCCAGCAGGCGAAGTAGCGTCGACTTTCCGCAGCCAGAAGGGCCGAGCAGCGCCACGAACGAGCCGGGCTCCACGGAGAAATCCACGTCTTCGAGAACCGGCAACGGTTGGCCTTCCAGTTCGAACTGGTGGGAGACGTGGCGGATATCGACCCGCTGTCCTGTAATCGTTTCGGGTTCAAGCGTTGCAAGGGCTACCATCGGACGAGACCTTTCTGCCAGGAGAGCGACCAGTCGCGGATACGAAAGAGCAAGGTGATCAGCGTCGAGCACATCAGCGCCATGACCAGCAGCGCCGCATACATGTTGGCGTAAGCCGCCCAGCCCTGCGCCCACTGAAGATACCAGCCGAGGCCGGCCTTGACGCCCAGCATTTCGGCCACGACCAGAACCGCGAAAGAGGTACCAAGTCCCATGAACAGACCGACGAAGACATGCGGAAGAGCCGACGGGATCGCCACTTTCAGGATGAGAAACAGCGGTTTGGCGCCGAGCGTTCGGGCGATGTCGTAATAATCGCGATTGACGCTGGCGATACCGGACCAAGTAAGAATGGTCACCGGGAAGGCCGTCGCAAGCGCTATCAGAAAGACGCTGGCCGAGCCGCTGGACGGGAAGATGAAGAAGGCGAGCGGCAGCCATGCCGTTGCCGGCAGCGGACCGATCAGCCGCAGGACCGGATGCACCCAATAGGCCGCCGAACGTGACCAGCCGATGGTGACCCCGGTGAGGAAACCGGCGAGCGCGCCGAAGAAATAACCCTTGGCGAGCAGCAGCACGGAATAGAAGACGCTGATGCCGAGCCGCTGCCAGTCATCGAGGAAGACTTCGAGAATGCTCTGCGGCGACGAGAAGAAGGGAAGCGGCAGGAGACCGGTCTTGGCCGTGACGACTTCCCAGATGGCGACAATCAGAGCGGCCGCCACGAACCATGGGCCGTAATGGCGGATACTGGCGGAAACCTTGCCGCCGAGCTTGCCGGTCGCCGCAACGACGACAAGCACAAGCGCGATCAGCAACGAGACGATGGCCAGTTCCCGCCCGTAGGGCTGCGGAATGATCTCGGGCCAAAGCTCGATGAGGGCCGCCACCGCCGCCCAGGCGGCACCGGCCACAAGGCCGGTCCACCAGATGGAGACATGCGCGCGTTCGCGCACCACTTCGTCAGGTACGGATGGATCTATCGAGGTCATGTTTGCACTCCTCAGGCCGAGAGGACGTCGGCATAGACCTTGTCGGCGAAGGCGCCCGGATCGGTGGAGTTCTTGAACACCTGCACGTCGCGCAATTCCTGCGCATAGAGCGCGATTTCCTGACGCAGATCGGCCCCGGTCGGATTGTGATTATGGGTCTGCGCCTGCAGCACGCCGACAAGATCCTCGACCGACTTGCCCTTCGGCGCATTGGGCAGGAAGGCGCGAGCGGCATCCTCGGGCTTGGCCACGGTCCAGTCCTGGGCTTCCAGCAGAGCGCGCGTGAGAGCGGCGGCAGTCGGCTGGTCGTCTCGGATAAGGCTGCCGCGCAGGCCGACGATGCAGCACACGCGATTCTCGAAACCATGGTCCAGATTGGAAGCGATCTGCACGTATTTCGGATCCTGCAGCCAGAAATAGGCCTTGGGATCGCCATCGGCAATCGCGTGGACTTCACCCTTGTCGGCCGCAAGCTGCAGGAGTTCGCCCGGATACTGGCGCCATTCCACATCCGCGACCGGATCTATGCCTTCCTTGTGCAGAAGGATGGAGAAGAAGTTCTTGCCCGGGCTGGCGAGGTCGGAGATGCCGATCACCTTGCCCTTGAGCTGCGACAGTGTGGTGATGCCGCTATCCTTCAGTGCGACGAGGCGCGAGCAACCGCCATGGGTGCCGGCGGTGATCTTCACGTCGAAGCCCTGTTCGAGTGCCTTCAGCCAGCGCAGCGCCATGCCGACACCGCCGTCGGCCTTGCCGGTCGCAATCGCTTCCAGCAGAGTCTCGGTCGATGCGCCGAAATTCACCAGCTCGACGTCGAGGCCGTATTTCTTGAAGATGCCGTGTTCCTGCGCAACGAAAACCGGCGCAAGGCAGATCGCCGAGGCATTCGTGGCAAACTTGATCTTCTTCAGTTCACCGGCAGGAGCCGCAGACTGAGCGAAAAGATTGCTCGCCGAAAAGGCGCCTAGCGGAGCCGCAAGGCTCAGAGCACCGGCCGTCCTCAGGAAGGTGCGGCGATCGAAACCACCTGCGGAAACAAGGTCTTTCACACGTTCATTCATCGGAAGTCTCCTGCCGTCTCGGGCGTGGTTGGAGGGAGGATCGTTATTCTGCAGCGGCTGCGCGCGTGGCCTCGCTATCGCGCTTGGCGACGAGGGCTCTGAACCGCGGCAGGAGATCGCGTCCGTACTGGAATGCGTCCTCCAGCGGGTCGAAACCGCGAATGAGGAAGGTCGTGACGCCGAGGTCGTAGTAGTCGAGCAGCGCTTCCGCCACCTGATCCGGCGTACCGACCAGCGAAGTGGAATTGCCGCTGGCGCCCGTCAGCGCGGCCATTTCGGTCCACAGCCGCTTGTCGACGCGCGCGCCCTGAGCGGCAGCTGCCAGCAGACGTCGGGAACCTTCATTCGGCGGCTGTTGTCCGCCGGTGCCGCCGACATTGATCAGGCGCTCACCGGAAGCCGTCGCCCGCAATGCCCTTGCCTGCTCCAGAAGCCGGTTCGCCTTGGCCCAGGCGGCCTCTTCCGTATCTGCGAGGATGGGACGCAGCGACAGGCTGAAACGCGGATTGCGGCCATGCGGAGCCGCGGCCTGTCGGACGCGATGAATGGTTTCGGAAACCTGCGCCAGCGTTTCGCCCCACAGCGCGTAGATATCGGCATGACGCCCGGCGACATCGATCGCCGCTTCCGACGAGCCACCGAAATAGACCGGAATGCCTGCCGGATTGGCCGGCTTCACATGGGAGAAGCCAGACTTCACCCGGTAGTAGCTACCCTCGTAGTCGAACGGCTTTTCGCTCGTCCATTCCTGCCTGACGACATCCAGGTATTCGGTGGTGCGGGCGTAGCGCTCGTCCTTGGTCAGGTGATCACCGTCCTGCGCCAGCTCCTGATCATTGCCGCCGGTGATGATATGGACCGCCACCCGGCCATTGCTGAGCTGGTCGAGCGTGGCAAGCTGGCGAGCCGCAAGCGTCGGGGCGGTGAAGCCCGGCCGATGCGCGATCATCAGCTTCAGCTTCGTCGTGCGCGCCGCCACATGCTGGGCGATCAGGATGCTTTCCGGCGACGTCGAGTGAAACGCGAACAGCACCCGGTCGAAACCGCCATTCTCATGGATCGCAGCGGCCGCCGCGATGTGTTCGGGATTGATGACCGGACCCGAAGCGGGAACCGTTTCAGAGGCATTGTGATTGCCGATGTAACCGATGATTTCGACTGGCATGGAACACTCCTCGATTTCGATGATCAGATACCAAGCGCAAGCTTACCGGCGCCGATGCGCACGGTGTCTTCCTGCGGGCTGTGGATACGGCCGCACAACACATCACGGTGATGACGCTCGAGCGGGTTGTTGCGGGAAATGCCGTGATTGCCGGAAAGCTTGAGGGCCTTCTCGACGGCAAGGATGGCGTTTTCGGTGGTAACGACCTTGATCAGCCCGGCTTCCGACTGGCTGACGCTGCGGCCCTCGTCGATGTCACGCGCCGCCGAGCCAATCAGGCGGCGATTGACCGCCAACAGCTCCTCGATCTCCCCAAGCGCCTGCTGAATGCGCGGCACGGTGGCGAGCGGCTGGCCGAGATTGCTCGGCACGCGCTCCTTGAGGAAGCGAACGAGCCAGTCACGCGCGGCCTCGGCCACGCCGGTGTAAAGCGCGCCGGGCAGGATACCGAACCAGGCGGCCTGTCCCTCGCCTCGCGCATCCCATTCCGAGGGACGACGGATATCGACGGCATGATCCAGCGGCACGAAGACATCCTGAAGAACCGCATCGTGACTGCCGGTGGCGCGCATGCCGAGCGGGTTCCAGGTCTTCTCAATGGTGAAGCCCTCGGCATTCACCGGCACCAGAAAACCGCCAAACCGCACGTCTTCCTCGTCCGTGCGTGCCCAGACAATCGCCCATGTCAGGCCCTCAACACCGGTGGAATAGATCTTGCGGCCAGAGATCGACCAGCCGTTTGCCACGCGTCGCGCGGTGGCTGCAGGCAGGCCACCCCGTATCGGAGTGCCCAGCTCCGGCTCGACCCTAAGCGCATTAATCAAAGCGCCGTTATCGACGGCGTCCCTGATGACCTTGCTGACCAGATGCGTCGGCCAGCGGCTTGCCGGCAGCGTCGCAAGATTGATGTATTGCATGATGAGGATCAGCGCCGTCGATGGCTCACCCTGCGCGATGATGCGGATGACATCCGCAGCCTCCGCGAGCTTCGCACCCCGACCACTGAGCTCTACCGGCGCCGTGAGAGCCGAAAGCCCCGCCTCATGCACCAGACGGATGTTCTCGTGCGGAAACCCCGCCCCGATATCGACTTCATGGGCCTTCTTGGCGAAAGCCTTGGATAGATCGAGGGCGACCTCGGTCGCTGGTCGCGAAGCCGGATTGCGGAGCTGGGTTACTGTCGTCACGCTGAACCTCCTGGGTATTCGCAAGCGTCATTCTGCGGCTGCGCAATGCGCGCTTCCCTCATTCAGGCCACCGTTCCGGACCTCATTCAGGCGCATGCAGACCCACCAGCACCGCTTGAGACGGCCGGCAAATCTGACAAGCGATGAATGGCTCTCCAGCACCGCCCTGCAATTAAAGATATTATCCATAAAATTTGTGTACTATAGAAACGGTTGTGCCTTCTTTGCCGCCTGGCTGGAAATTATTGCCTTTTGTCAAACAGCATAAAGAAAGCTGTCTCTCGTGGCAGAGAGGCCAGGACGCCTAGAGTGAGGGCACCGACGGTTCGGAAAGGCCGTCAAGCCAAGGAGAGACAGAATGACCCAATCACTCGTCGAGACGCTTGCAGAGTTTCAGGCAAAGCGCGCACTGACGATGCCGGCCGACAAACTCAAGATCAATGTCGACCAGCGTCGCCTTCTGGTGGAGACGGCCGATCGCGCCGGCTTCGTGAAGCCCGGCGATGTCGTTCCGCCCTTTGAACTGACGGAAGTCGACGAGGGAAAACTGACGCTCCCTGCCCTCCTCGAAAACGGCCCTGTGGTGCTGATCTTCTTCCGTTTTGCCGGTTGCCCGGCCTGCAACGTGGCACTTCCCTATTATCGCGACCATCTGGCGGACAGGCTGGCGGCACTGGGGGCAACACTCGTTGGCGTCAGCCCGCAGGTTCCGGAAAAGCTGCGCGACATCAAGGAGCGCCACGCCCTCGGTTTCAGCATCGCCACGGACGAAGGCAACGCGCTCGCGCGGCGCTTCGGCATACTCTATACTTTCGATGAGGCATCCCGTCGCTCATCGCTGAAAAGTGGCAGCCCGATCGGCGAGGTGACGGGCACCGGTACCTGGGAACTTCCGATGCCAACCGCTGTGGTCATCGACCGCGAGGGCATCGTGCGCTTCGCCGATGTCAGCCCCGACTGGCTTGTCCGCACGGAACCGGACGTCATCGTCGACGCCGTGCGCAACATATACCTGAACGCAGCCGCCTGAGATTTTCGTTAAAGCAGACTGGAACAAACCCTTGAGCGAACACGATCATAGCCATCACCACCACGATCATGACCATCCGCATGATCATGATCACCATACCGACCGCTGGAAACATGACGGCATCCGCGTCATCAAGGGCGACCAGCTGGATGCCAACACCGCCCAGACACCGGGCATGTTCCGTCAGGCCGCGATCAACCACGCCCGCGTCGGCGCGCAGAAGATCTGGGCCGGCACGGTCGCGATCGAGCCCAATGCCAAGACGGGCGTCCACCACCACGGCGCGCTGGAAAGCGTGATCTACGTCATTCGCGGCAAGGCGCGCATGCGCTGGGGCGACCGGCTGGAATATGTGGCGGAAGCAGGCCCGGGCGATTTCATCTTCGTCCCGCCCTATGTGCCGCATCAGGAAATCAATGCCGATCCGGAAAACGTGCTGGAATGCGTGCTGGTTCGCTCCGACAACGAGGCGGTGGTAGTCAACATCACCAACATCGATCCGGTCGAAACTCCGGAGGCGGTCTACTGGGTCGATCCGATCCACAAACAGCCGGAGTGAGTAACGGCAACGCCGTCACCGGTTTTTGTGTCATCGTGCGCAACCGGTGCGGTCGGGTCCCATGAAGAATGGCGGCTTCTTAAGCTTGGCGCTCCGAGCGTGTAATTCACACGACAATCATCGCACAAAGGCCTGCACAAGCGCGTGGAAAATTCATCGGGCGCCAAATGTACGGACGTGGCAACTCGATTTGCTAGAGTATCCGTGTTGGTCAAGTGGGGGTTGGCACACATTTTCCGCCGTTTCTGAAGAGCGCGTTTGCGAGGACGATGAGTTTTCGCATGATTGCCGTGGTGGCAAGCTTTGGGGCTTTGCCGCCGGTTTTCAGCTAATCGTATTTTACCTTGAGATCGGGATTGAAGCACATGACGACGAGTGCCAGCATGTGAAGGCTTGCCGGACATTGGCCCGGCAGCCGCCGATAATGGCAGTTACCCAGCCGTTGTCGGCAACGGCGAGACGATTGCCGATCAACTCAAGGCATGGATTGAGAACGGCGAGATTGACGGCTTCAACGTGAACGGGACGTGGGCTTCCGAAAGCATTGGCGGCCTTTTCGGCGACACACAATCCAACCCTGAAAAGCTCCAAAATTAGTGCGATATGTCCAAATTTTGTGCGCAATGCAAAATAAAATATCTATTCCATAAAATTACTAGATTTATGATCGAAACAGTTCCGCATCGGCATTAAGCGATGGGAATTTCATAAACGAGCAGGAGATTTCATGCTGGACTTTTCGAAAATCAATCGCCGCGCCGGCCGCATCGCCGCCATCGCCTTAATGGCAGCCACATCACTTTCCGCAGGCCTCGCCAACGCCGGTGAAACCCTAGACAAGATCAAGCAGCGCGGCCTCATCAAGGTCGGCGTCGGCACCACGCCGGGCTTCTTCTCCCCGGACAGCAACGGCCGCTGGAACGGCTTCTTCATCGATTACGGCCGCGCACTCGCGATCACCGTTTTCAACGATCCGGAAAAAGTTGAATTCACCAACTCCTCGCCGCAGCAGCGTCTGCCGGCCCTGCAGTCGGGCGAATACGACGTCCTGCTCTCGGGCGTCACCCAGACCATCACCCGCGCCTTCAAGCTCGGTTTCCACTTCGGCCCGGTGATCTTCTATGACGGCCAGGGCCTGCTGGTTCGCAAGGATCTCGGCGTAACCAAGGGCACGGAACTCGATGGCGCCACCATCGGCGTACAGAGCGGCACGACGGGCGAACTCAACATCGCCGACTTCTTCCGCAAGACCGGCAAGAAGTTCACTCCCGTGACGATCGAGGAAACCGGCGAATTCGTGAAGGCGCTGGAATCCGGCCGCGTCGACGCCCTCACGCAGGATGCCACCGACCTTGCCGGCAAGCGCACCCAGCTGAAGAACCCCGACGACTACGTCCTGCTTCCCGAGCGTCTCTCCAAGGAACCGCTGGCTCCGGCCATCCGCGGCGGTGACGACCAGTGGCTCGAAATCGTCAACTGGACCGTCTATGCAACGATCCAGGCCGAGGAGTACGGCATCACCAAGGCCAATGTCGACGACTTCCTGAAGAGCGAAGACCCGGCGATCAAGCGCTTCCTCGGCGTCGATCCCTCTCTCGGCGAGGCGATCGGCCTCGATCCGAAGTTCGCCTACAACATCATCAAGACGCTGGGCAATTACGGCGAAATCTTCGACCGCAACATCGGCAAGGGCACCACGCTCAATCTCGAGCGCGGCTACAACAACCTCTGGACGAATGGCGGCCTCCTCTATTCTCCGCCCTTCCGTTGATCGAAACGGGGACACCCATGACGACGAAAACACTGCCGGGTCCGAAAGGGCCCGGTTTGCTCGTCAAGTTCTCGACATGGATCGGACCCCTGCCCTTCAGGCAGGTGGCGCTCCTTCTCGGCGTTCTGCTCGCCTTCTGGTTCTTCAGCGCCAATACGCTCCAGAACATGCAAAGGGTGAACCTCGCGCCCGGCTTCGGCTTCCTCTTCCAGCAGGCCAATTTCGAGATCGGCGAGAGCGTGGTCGCCTATCAGGCCGGAGACAGCTATGGCCGCGCCCTTCTGGCGGGACTTGCCAATACCGGCCGGGCCGCCCTTCTCGGCTGCATCCTGGCAACCGTTCTCGGTGTCTTCCTCGGCATCGCCCGGCTGGCAGGCAATCCGCTGCTGGCAGCGCTGATCCGCGGCTATGTCGAAATCCTGCGCGGCACGCCGCTGCTCTTGCAGCTCTTTCTCTGGACAGGCGTCTTCCAGAGCCTGCCCGCGCCCCGCAACGCCATAACGGTTCTCGACCTCGCCTTCCTCAGCAATCGTGGGGTCTTCGTCCCGTCGCTTACCATTGGCGGTTTTTCCTCCACCATCTGGCTTCCGCTGCTGATCGTGGTCGTTGCAGGAACCATTTTTGCGGCACGAAGGCCATTCAAGGACAAAAGCTTCTACGTCACCAAGAGCGCCGCACTCGTCGTCCTGACCGTCGGAGTGACGCTTGCCATTCTCTCCCTGTTCGGTCACCCACCGGTCGTGGAAGCGCCGGTGCGCGGCGGTTTCAACATCCGTGGCGGCTGGTCGCTAACACCTGAGTTCGCAGCTCTCCTGACTGGACTGACCATCAACGCCTCCGCGATCATTTCGGAGATCGTGCGCAGCGGCATCCAGTCGGTTCGAAGCGGTCAATGGGAAGCGGCCCGCGCACTCGGCCTGAAGCCCGGCCAGATCATGCGCCTCGTCGTACTGCCCCAGGCCCTTCGCGTGATCACGCCGCTGATGACCTCGAACTATCTCGACCTGACGAAGAATTCGAGCCTCGCGGTTGCGATCGGCTTCCCGGATATCGTAAGCGTCGCCAACACCACCGCCAACACGACCGGACAGGTGATCGAGTCGATCACGTTGATCATGCTGCTCTATCTCTCGATCAATCTCGCGGTCTCCGCGCTGATGAACGTCTACAACCGCAAGATCGCACTCAAGGGAGCCCTTTCCCGATGACGATGCTCTCCTTTCAGGCTCCGCCCAACGCCATGCTGGCGAAGAGATGGAAACTGCTCTCCGCGCATCCCGCAAACACGGCAATCACTCTCCTGCTGGTCGCGCTACTTGTCTGGTTCGGCCTGCCCATCCTACGCTGGGCGCTTCTCGACGCCGTCTGGTGGGGAACGGCGGATGACTGCGCGGCGGAAACCGCCGGGGCCTGCTGGGCCTTCTTAGCGGTAAAGCTACGCTTCATCCTCTTCGCCTTTTATCCACCCGACCTGCAATGGCGGCCGGCACTCGCCGTCGCCACTACGCTGATCCTGCTGATTGTCACTGCGCAGCCCCGCTTCTGGGGCCGGAATCTCGTTGCCGTTTGGCTCGCCACACTGGCTGCGGCCGGGCTGCTCATCTCCGGCACCGTCATTGGGCCGCCGATCTCCACAAACCAGTGGGGTGGCCTGCCGATCACGCTTTTCGTATCCATCGCAGGCCTCGGCTTTGCCTTCCCCATCGCAGTCGCCATGGCCCTTGCGAGACAGTCTCGCATGCGCATCGTCCGTAGTCTCGCAGTCGGATATATCGAGATCCTGCGCGGTGTGCCGATGATCGTTGTGCTTTATGTCGCCATGCTGATCGTGCCCATGGCGCTGCCGGCCGGCGCGCTGGTCGACAAGCTGCTTCGCGCCCAGATCGGCATCACGCTCTTCACCTCCGCCTACCTTGCCGAAATCATCCGCGCCGGGCTGCAGGCGCTGCCGGCCGGACAGACAGATGCGGCATTGGCGCTTGGCCTCACCTACTGGCAGACCGCGCGACTGGTCATCCTCCCGCAGGCCTTGCGCGCCGTCATCCCGGCCATCGTCAATCTCTCGGTCGGCATTCTGCTGAACACGTCGTTGCTGGCCGTCATCGGCATTTACGACCTGCTGAATGCAGCCAAGGCATCCGCGACCGATCCGCAATGGCTGGGATACTACACGGAAGCCTACATTCTCGCCGCCGCGATCTATTTCGCCATCAGCTACAGCGCCTCGCGTTACAGTCTTTGGCTGGAACGTTATCTGCGGGCAAGCGATCACAGTTGAAGGTGCTCCAGATACACGTGCCTTCTGGAGGATTCCGCCAGCCGAGAAATCACATGCCTTCGTTCTCCCCTGACTGGCAGGCAAGAAACAGCAAATAAAACAAGTAAAATCTATAAAAATATATCTTCCTATTGTCATGAAGGAAGCTTCTTAGGTTCTGAACATCGTCACCTTCCGCAAGGGTGCCCCGATCATGACGGCAGTTCCGCCAGCCTTGAAGCTACGCTCTATCGCCAAATCCCATGGCCCAACGCGGACGCTGAACGCCGTCGATCTCGATATCCGGGCCGGCGCGATCCACGGCATGGCTGGCCATAACGTCCCTCCGGCCCCGCCCAGTGTCGAGTGCACAGGCGTATTTAGCGTATTCTATGTGCGGGAGAAGACTGTTGGGCGTCCTAGCCACTTTCTATTACGCCGGACCGCAGATCATCGAAACATTGGGAACAGGTGGGAATTTCAGGAGTACGCGACTCAAGATTGCATCGCCTTCAGAACATCGCGAAAACGACATCCGCCAGCCCATAGAGAACCACGGTGACGAGCGCGCTGAGCAGCATGCCGCAGCTCGCCAGCGAGATGCATTCGGGGTTAAGCGCCAGCGTCCGTGCGATCCCCATGGCGTGGGAGGTGAGGCCAAGCGCGAAGGCGCGCTCTTCCGGCCCGCTTTGCGGCGCAAGGTATTTCCACACGGCACTGGAAATGAAGGCCCCGCCGATGCCGTTGGCCATGACGCAGAGCATGGTGAGGCTCGCCCAGCCGCCGGTCGAGGCCGAAAGCGGCAGAGCCACCGCGAGCGTCGTCATCCTGGGCGCCATGCTGGCAAGGTGCGGCGGTTCCAGTCCCAGCGCCCAGCCGATCGCCACCGCACTCCCAATGCCCGCAACCGTCGAGGCAAGCGCGGAAAGGAGCATCGGCCCGGCATTGGCGCGGATCAGCGCCCTCTGCTGCCACAGCGGCAGGGCAAGCGCCACCGTCGCCAGCGACACGGGGAAGGTGAGGGGCCGGACCGCCCGAAGATAGTCCTCCGCCCGGACACCCGCTGACGGCAACAGCACGCAAAGGATGATGATGCCGAATACCAGCGGGTTGCGCAGCGAGGAAACCCGGACCCGTTGCGCCAGCCACAGGCAGATCCGCCAGATCGCTAGCGTGACGGCGAGCCACAACAGGATGGCGGGAAGTTCAGCCGCGAGCGCGCTTGAAAGAGCGGAAGACATAAGCGCCGAGCACCAGTGAGAGAACCAGCGAAACCGCAATCGCGGCCAGCATCTTGAGAAGAACCATCGGGCCGAGGCCTTTGAGCGTCAGGAAGCCCGCGCCGAGCGGATAGAGGAACAGCGGAAAATGACGAAGCAGCGTCTGGCCGGCGGGCGTGACCACCGCCAGCAGGCGCGGAATGGTGACGAAGCCGAAAAACAGCACCGCCAGCCCGGCAATCGATCCCGGCACCGGCAGGTGCAGCGCTGTCGCGGCGTGATCACCGACGCCCCAGGCCGCGAGGATGACGACCAACCCCGCGACCCGGTGGACGATTGTCCTCACGCCGATGCCCGTCAACGGGCTCACGCGGCGGACGGCAGAGGCACGTCCGCATGGACGAGCCCTTCGCCGCGCAGGTCGGACCAGAAGCCGGCGGGGATCGCCGCCTTGAAATGCCCGATATTCGCCTCGATCTCGGCGGGCTTCACGGCACCGAAAACGATGGAGGAGACTTCCCGGGCGGCGAGCGGGAATTGCAGCGCCGCCGCAGGCAGGGCAACGCCGTGGGCTCGCGCGACTTCGGAGAGGCGGCGCACCCGTGTCACGACCTCGTTCGATGCCGCGCCATATTCGTATTTCGCCCCATCGACCGCGCCGGTCGCGAGAATGCCGGAGTTGAACACGCCGCCGACCACGAGGCTTGCACCGCGCTCTCGCGCCCGGGCAATCTCGTCGAAATAGATGTCGTGCTCCAGAAGCGTGTAGCGCGAGGCGACGAGGAACACGTCGAGATCGAACCGGTCGAGGAAGCGATCAATCATGCCGCGCTCGTTGACGCCGGCGCCGATGGCCTTGATCTCGCCGCTGCGCTTCAGCTCTTCCAGCGCGCGGTAGCCGCCCTGTTCCAGCTCGCCGAGACGGGCATTCAGCTCCTCTTCCGTCTGGAAATAGCCGGTGTCGAGATCGTGGATATAAAGGGCATCGACCCGATTGATGCCGAGGCGCTGCAGGCTGTCCTCATAGGACCGCATGATCGCGTCATAGGTGAAGACATGATGATGCTCGAAACGAAGCGCACCCGCCCAGTTCGGCGGCTGGAAAGTCGCCCGGTCCCTCGGCGCGCCCAGCACGCGGCCCACCTTGGTGGTCAGCACATAGGCGTCGCGATCTGCTTCATAAAGCGCCCGGCCGGTGCGGTGTTCGGCCTGTCCGAGGCCGTACCACGGGGCCGTGTCGTAAAGTCGGAGGCCGAGCTTCCACGCGGCCTCGAAAGTGGCGCGCGCCGTCGCCTCGTCGATTGCGGCGTAGACCCCGCCGAGCGGGCAGGTGCCGAGGCCGAGAACGGGGATTTCGAGTTCGGTCCGGCCGACGCGTCTCGTGCTGTTCGGTTCCATTGTCTTTCCTTAGAGTTCTGCCGTTGTGACGAGGCGGCCGCTTTCGGCGGAGCGATAGGCCGCTTCCGCCAGCGCATAGGTCTGGAGGCTGTCTTCGGCGGAGGTCTCGAAGGCTCCGCCTGAAAGAAGCGTGTCGATGAAATGCTGTTGCGTGCGGGGAACGCTGTCCTGGATCTGCGTCCACGGATCGGAGGTCCAGTTCCGCCCGTCGGCTTCGATCGTCTCGCGCCGCTGCCGGCCTTCGGAATGCACCAGCAGCGTCTCGCCTTCCAGGATCTGGATGCTGCCGAGCCGCCCCTCGATCTCCCCCAGTGTCTGGGGAAACGGGTTGGGGAAGCGATGTGACGCATAGCTCACGTCAACGATGGAGGTCGCGGCATTGTCATGGCGCAGCAAGATCGTCGCCGCATCTTCGCCGGCAAGGCCTTCCTTCACTGACTGGCGCAGGCAGGAGACGGCATTGGCATCGCCGAACAGGAAGCGCGCCAGATCGAGCATATGGATGCCCACGTCCATGATCATGAAGCGTTCGGTCTTCAGGAGGTAGGGCTGGTTGGAATAGACGTCGATCGCATTGCGCCAGGAGAGGCGACCGAAGGTGAGTTCGCCGATCTCGCCGCTGTCGAGGATCTCGCGGATGCGCCGGAAGATCTTCTGGAAGCGGAAGTTTTCATGCACCATTACCGGCACGCCGGCCGCCTTCGCATTAGCGACGATGCGGCGGCAGGTATCGATATCCGGGGCGAAGGGCTTCTGCACGATGACGGGCACGCGATGCCTGACCGCCAGCGCCACCAGCGCCTCATGGGTCTCCATGGTGGTGCAGATATCGACGAAATCGAAGGCGCCCGAGGCCAGAACCTCGGCCGTGCCATGCCATTGCGGAATGGAAAACTCCTCCGCATAGCGGCCGGCCCGCTCTACATCGAGATCGCAGACGGCGGCGATTTCCGCACCCTTCGTTTCAGACCATGCATGCAGATGGTTGCGGGCAAAGAAGCCGCAGCCGACCAGAAGGCCCTTTAGAGGGCGGATCTGGGGGCGGGCCACATCAGACTTCGTCACTTGGAAACTCCGTATTCGAGATTGAGCACCGCATAGGCGCCGAGCTGCACCTGCCCTTCGAGAGGCACGGCGGCAAAGGCTTCCGGCCTGAGAGCGGCCGTCTCCAGATTTGCCTCGTCGAGCAGCCGGCCTTTCGCCTCGGGATAGCCCTCGAGATCGAACGTCACCGGCTCCGGGCCGAGATTGGCGAAGAGGGCGGCATGCTTTCCGTCCTTCTCCCATTCGACACGGGCGATATTGCCGTCCGTCGATGCCGCGATGAGCCCGCCGCCGGCTGCGTTCGAGATCCACCTGCTCACATGGTAAAGAGGGTAAAGCGCGCCTTCCGGCCATTCGTCCCAGCTGGTCCGGGCATAGGCCTGCCGCGAGGAAACGAGGCCGAACGGCCCGGTCGCGGCACCGAAGGCGAAGCGTTCGACGCCCCATGGCGCGAGGCGCGCGAGATAGCCGACATGCCAGGCGGCGGCGAAAAGGCCGCGCTGGCGCGGATCGCGCGCCGCCATGCCGACACGCTCCTCCGGCCGGTTGTCGCTCGGCGCGGGGCCATAAGGGTTGAGGCGCGCGCCGATGCCCACGGGTCCGATCGAGATCGGCACGCCGCCGGAAAGCGCCTGCGCCGAATGCAGGATATGCGGAAGCGACTGCAGCGTTTCGGCAACCGACGCATCGTCGGCGGCATGCACCACCGGCGTCGTCGCGAAGGTGAGGAAGCCGGCAAGCGCCGGATCGGGGCGCTTGCGGTTGAACTCGGTGAAGAAGGCCGGCGATCCGCCGCCGCGTATGCTGTCCGGGAAAGCGCGGGCAAGTGCTGCCGCAAGCTGCTGTTCGGAAAGATGCGGTGGCCGCGCCTCCCCGGGCTGGAACGACTGCTCGTCGATCTTGGCAAAGGCTGAGATGTGCGAAATCCGGATACCGGCCCTTGCCAATGCCTGGGAGAGTTCGGCCAGCGCCGCATCGGCGACCTCGGCATCGTCTCCCGCAAGTAGCGCCTGTACCTCAAGCGAAGCGCCGGTCCGCTTCAGCAGTTCGGCAAGCCTGTCGAAACCGTCCGTCGTGTCGCCGCGCGAGGGGTCGTAGTGCAGAAGGATTCGGGCAGGCCTGATATCGGCAAGGGCGGATGCGAAACGCAGGGCCTCGCCCACATCCTCCGGCCGGTCGAGCGGCAGTGCGTAAGCCGGGATCACCTGCCTGTCCAGCGGGGGAACAGTGACGGGATCGGCGACCGCCGCACGGTTGCCGTTGTCCGATACCGTCACCGTCACCGACTGGGTGACCGGCTCTGCCGGGTGGAGCACATAGGGATAGGGCAGGCCAATCGGCCGGCTATAGGTCTTGAACGAGGCGTCCGACCAGTTGCGATGGTCCTCCATCTCGAACACGTCGCCATCGAGACGGGTGGAGACACGAAGTCCCTCGCGCGGGCTGTGGGTGATGGCGCGAATGTCCATCATCGGCTGTCCCGGGCTGATCGCCAGCGGGATCACCGGATTGCGCGACGGACCCGAGGCATGCTCGACCTCGACTTCCGTACCCGCGAAACCGGCCAGCGGATGCAGGATGACGAAGCCGGTCCGGTTGGTGTCGAAGGGCACGTCGGAGCGGATCTCGGCGGTCGCCTTCAGATGACCGTCGGCGCGGCCCTTGAGGCGGATCCGCACCAGAACCCCGGCATTGGTCTCGCCGTAATAGGCGTCGTAACGGATATCAAAGCTGGAAGCCTGCTCCTCCACCACAAGCTTGCCGATGACAGGCGCCGGCGTTCCCCAGCCGGGGGTCCGCACCAGAAACATGATTGCGCGCAGGATCTCTACGCCATCCCAGCGGATCCAGCGCAGGGCGCCTGCATCGAAAGTGGCCTCCAGCAGGCCTGCCTTCAGGACGCGCGTCTTCGCTTCGCCGGTTTCGGTGCCGGTCAGGGCGACGGAAGTCTTCATCGGGATTGCCTCTTCACAAAGCTGTCGAATGCAACAGCGGCGACGATGATGAGACCCACCAGGATCTGCTGCACGTAAGGGGAGACGTTGAGGATGACGAGGCCGTTCAGCAGCACTCCGGTCAGCAGGGCGCCGATGATCGTGCCGATGATCGAGCCGGTGCCGCCATGCAGGCTGGTGCCGCCGATCACCACCGCCGCGATGGCGGTCAGTTCGTATCCGGTGCCGGCCACCGCCTCGGCCGAGTTCAGCCGGGCCGACAGCACGAAGCCGCCGAGACCCGAGCAGAAGCCGATCACGGCATAGACCAGCGTCGTCACCCGCGCCGTGTTGATGCCTGAAAGCCGGGCCGCATCCGGGTTGGAGCCGACCGCATAGACGGAGCGGCCGAAGCGGGTCTGGGTGAGGATGAAATGGGCAATCAGCGCCACTACCGCAAAGACGATGACGGGAACAGGCACCGGGCCGATCATGCCACGGCCCCACCAGCCGAAAGCCTCGTCGAAGCCCGAGACCGGACCACCATTGCCGATGGTCAGGGCAATCCCGCGAAACACCGTCATGCCGCCGAGCGTGACGACGAAGGCCGGAACCGCGAGGCGGGAGACCGCAACGCCCTGTAGATAGCCTGCTATGGTTCCGGCGATGATGGCGGCGATAGCGGCGAGCGGCCAGCCATAGCCGGTGCCATCGGGAGACAGTGCGAAGCGCCCCTCGATGCCGCCCTTGGCGACCACGGCGGCCACAAGACCCGTCATCGCGACCAGCGAGCCCACCGACAGATCGATGCCGCGCGCCAGAATGACGAAGGTCATGCCGACGGCGATGATGCCGTAGATCGACACCTGCCGCAGGATGTTGAACAGGTTGAGCGGCATCAGGAAGCGCGGCTGCAGCACGGAAAAGAGCAAGACCAGCCCAAACAGGAAGATGAGCGGCGCGATCCGTCCCAGAATGGCGATGACGCGGGCACGCGACGGCGCGATTGCGGGACCGGCACCGGATGACGGTCCGGATGAGATGGTCGATGTCGTACTGGATGACATGGCAGGGGATTCCTTGAAGTTTCGATCAGCCGTGGTGCCGGGTCATGTGCGCCATCAGCGTTTCGGCGGTGGCCTCCGATCCGGCGATCTCGAATACGGAACGGCCCTCGCGGAAGACCACGATCCTGTCGGCAAGCGAAAGGACCTCCGGCAGGTCGGAAGAAATGACGAGAACGGCGACACCGCGGGCGGCGATGTCCCTGATGAGCGAATGGACATCCTCCTTGGCGCCGATATCGATGCCGCGCGTGGGCTCGTCGACGATCAGGATCTTCGGTTCGCGGGCAATCCAGCGCGACAGGATCACCTTCTGCTGGTTGCCGCCGGAAAGGGTGGTAATGGGCGCATCGACCGAGCTCAGGCGGATGCCGAGACGTTCCACGAAGGCCTGCAGGGCCGTGCGCTCGCTCGCGCGGTCGTTGAGGAACAGACCCTTGGGGCGGACAGCGCCGGCAAGCGCGAAGTTTTCGGCAACCGAGCGTTCCGGCAGGATCGCCAGACCCTTGCGGTCCTCGGGGACGAGACCGATGCCCTCGGCAATCGCCTCGGAAACCGAGGACGGCGCGATGCTTCGTCCCTGCAGCCGGATCTCGCCCGAACCGATGGGATCGATCCCGAAGATCATGTTGGCGGTTTCCGTCCGCCCGGAGCCGACGATGCCGGCAAGGCCGACGATCTCGCCGGCGCGGACATGGAAGCTGACATCGCGCACGCGGGCAGGCGAGCGGCGCGAATAGGGAGCGGCGAGATGGCTGACATCGAGCACCACTTGGCCCGGCTCGGCACCTTGCGTCTTCCGGCCGATCTCGACATCGCGCCCCGCCATGGCCCGGATCAGCCCCGCATTGGAGACGGAGGAGACCTCGCCCTCGGCGACCATTCGGCCATCACGCAGGACGGTATAGGTGTGGCAGAAATTGCGGATCTCGTCGAGCCGGTGGCTGACATAGAGGATGGCGACGCCCTCGCGTGCAAGGCGCGCCACGATATCGCCGAGATGGCCGACCTCTTCCGGCGACAGCGACGCGGTCGGCTCGTCCATGATGACCAGCCGGGAGCGGCGCGTCAGCGCGCGGGCGATCTCCACCATCTGCTGCTGGGCGATCGAGAGGCTCGAGACGGGACGGTTGACGTCGAGGGAGGTCATGCCGAGCTGGGCCAGCGCTGCGCGCGCGTCCCTGCGCATGCCCTTCCAGTCGACGGTGCCGAAGGGACCGACCGGCTGATGGCCGGCGAAAATGGCTTCCGCGACGGAAAGCTCGGGAAACAGGGAAAGTTCCTGACGGATGACGCTGATGCCCGCCCGGTTGGCGTTGAGCGGCGCGTCGAAATGAACTGCCTGTCCGTCGATGGCGATCTCGCCCTCGTCGGCCTGGTGGACACCGGACAGGAGATTGATGACGGTCGACTTGCCCGCGCCGTTTTCACCGAGCAGGGCGCGGATCTCGCCCGGAGCCAGCGACAGCGAGATACCGTCGAGAACCGTGACCCCGAAGAACCGCTTCACCAGTTGCGTTGCCGTCACAAAAGGTTCGGGGCGCCGAGGGCGCCCCGTTTCCGCAACGTCCGCAGGATCGGGACGTACAGCCGTGCTCATCAGTTGACGAGCCCCACGCGCTCGGCCTGCTGGAGGTTTTCCGGGGTAATGGCTATCGGGGCAACGAGCACGTCGCTCGAAGCGGGCTTCTTGCCTTCGCGGATGAACTCCACCAGCGTGCGCACGGCGATGCGGCCCTGCTGGCCCGGGAACTGGTCGACCGTACCGGCCAGATCGCCATCCTTGACGCCCTTCAGCGCATCTTCCGAACCGTCATAGCCGTAGATCTTGATCTTGCCCTTCAGGCCACGGGCATCGACGGCCTGTGCGGCGCCGAGAGCCATGTCGTCATTGGCGGCGATGATGACGTCCGGAACCTCGGAAAGGCCGGTCAGGATGTTTTCGGCAACGGCGAGACCCTTGTCACGCGAGAAGTTGGCGGCCTGTTCGGATACGAACTTGTACTTGTCGCCGGCTGCGTCGAGCACCTTGTGCGCGCCGCCATTGCGGTCGTTGGCGGTCTTGTCGCCAGGAATGCCCTGCAGGTTGACGATCTTTGCGCCGTTCGGGAAATCCTTGACGACAGCTTCGCCCTGCGCTTCCGCGCCCTTGAAGTTGTCGGCGGAGACATTGGCCAGAACTTCCGGCACGCCGTTGACCGGGCGGTCGACCGTGACGACGGTGATGCCGGCGGCAATGGCTTCCTTGACCACCGGCGCGAGAGCGTCGGCATCGGCCGGAGCGAGAATGATGCCGTCGACGCCCTGCACGATGGCAGCCTCGATATCGGCGATCTGCTTGGGAGCGGAGAGCTGGCCGTCGGCCTTCAGCACGGTGACGCCGCCGAGCTGCTTGGCTTCATCTTCCAGCTGATCCGTCAGGAACACGAAGTGGGTGAAGGCGAAGGTGAGCGGCGAAACGAACACCTTGACCTCTGCATCCTTGCCCTTCGGCTCGGCATGAAGAGGCGCCACGCCGGAGGCGAGCAGCACGAGGCTGGAGGCGACGGAAAGAATGGTCTTGCGGATCATGATATCGGGTTTCCCTTGATTTCGATGCCGGAAACCTAGCGCCGGGGCCTTCGTCGGCCAAAGGCGAAACCTCCAAATTTTGAGGGGATGCCGGAATTTAAATACGCCGTTCCCGACGATGCTTAGAATATTTTATCTATTCAATTTATAGACATAATTTATAATCACGGAAAATATGTGAATTATCAATTCGCATCAATATGTTACGAACTTAAAAGGACGACCCGTCCCGCCCCATTCATCCGCCGACCAGAGGCCGAAACGCCCTGAAATCAAGCCATCGGCGACCCGGAAACCCTTCATTCCCAGCAGATCAGAAAGCGGGCGTTAAGCCCGGAAAGGAATCCCATGTCGGACTATCTGTCGTCACTCTTTTCCCTTGAAGGAAAAACGGCGCTCATCGCGGGAGGTGCGGGCGCAATCGGCTCCGCCATATCGGAAGCCTTCGCGAAGGCAGGCGCCCGGGTGATCGTGCACGACCTCTCCGCCGAGCGGCTCGGCCTCATCGAAAAACGTTTCGAAACGGAGAAGCTCGCCTTCCACGGACTGCAGGCCGACCTCAGCTCCGAAGCCGCCTGCGCCGAACTGGTGCGCCGGGCGCTCGACGTCACCGGCCGGATCGACATCCTCGTCAATCTCCAGGGCGCCAACCGCCGCAAACCGATCACCGACGTCTCGCAGGAGGATTTCGACGCCATCACCTCGGTCAATTTCCGCAGCGTCTATTTCCTCTCCAAGGCCGTCCAGCCGGTGATGAAGGCGCAGGGCGGCGGCAAGATCCTCCACTTCAGCTCGCTCTCCGCCAATATCTCCTTCGATACTATCTCCGTCTACGCGGCGACGAAGGCGGCGGTCACCTCGCTCACCAAGTCCATGGCGCATGAATGGGCCGGCGACAACATTCAGGTGAACGCCATCGAGCCGGGCTTTGTGCAGACCGAATTCACCCGTCCGCTCTGGGATGACGAGTACCGCAGCCAGTGGTTTGCCGATTACATCCCGGCCGGCCATCTGGCGGTTCCGGAAGATCTCATCACCACCTCGCTCAGCCTCGTCGCACCGGCCTCGCGCTACATCACCGGCCGCAACGTGGTGGTCGATGGCGGCGTGCTCTCCGGCGACAGCTGGGTACAGAAGGAAGGCAAGGCCTCCGTCTATCCCTGAGCACGAGTTTTTACGAACACCAATACCGAACATCGCAGCATCGCTCCGAGAAGGAGAAACATCTTGACCGACTGGCTTATCGAGACCGGGGAACTCGCCGCTCTCATCGACAATCCCGAAACCGCCGGGACCGTCGTCCTCGACTGCTCCTGGTATCTGCCCGAGGCGGGCAAGCATGCGAAGGACGATTTCGTCCGGGGCCATATCCCGCATGCGCAGTTCATCGACCTTGCGGAAATATCCGATCCCGCATCCCCCTATGTGAACATGCTGCCGGAGGCCGAACTCTTCGCCTCGGTGGTCGGCAGGCTCGGGATCGGCAACGACACCGACGTGGTGATCTACGATACCGGCTATGTCTCCTGCCGCCTCTGGTGGATGTTCCGCACCTTCGGCCATGACCGCGTGCGCATCCTGAACGGCGGGTTCCGCAAGTGGAAGGCCGAGGACCGGCCGGTCGAAACCGGCGAGGCCGCGACGCCGGCCGCAAGAACCTTCCATGCCGAGACCGTGGCAGGGCGTGTCGCCACCATCGACGACGTGCGCGGAGCCGTCGCACGGCAGGACACCACCATCGTGGATGCCAGAACCGCGGCGCGTTTCGACGGGCTGGAAGGCTCCGGCTATCCGGGCGTCGCCTCGGGCTACATGCCCGGCGCGATCAACACGCCCTGGGCCCTGTTCTTCGATGCGAGCCGCAACTTCGAATTCGTCTCGACGGAACGCGCCAAGGCCATCTTCGCAGAAGCCGGGGCGGATCTCTCCGGCAATGTCATCACCACCTGCGGCTCCGGCGTCACCGCCTGCATCCTCGGCTTCATGATCGAGCGGCTCGGCAAGGACGACTGGCGCATGTATGACGGCTCCTGGCACGAATGGGGCCAGCAGCCCAATACGCCCAAGCTGGTAAAGTCATGAAAAGCGGCTTTGGTGAGTGGGTCGTTGAAAGGACGAATTTCAATCTTTGATGCTATGTTTATGCGGTAGCGGTCATGCACTGGAGGGATTTCTGGCGCGCACATGCCAGCAAGCGATTGAGGGCTCTGTTGCAAGAACTCTGATTGGTCGCAAGTCGGGCTTTCTACGCCTCGGTCACGCAGCTTTTGCGTCAAGGTTCTGGGCGAGGATTGCTAAAACTTCCGTAACGGCGCCGAGCCCGGCTCTGTTGCAAACATTTCGATTGGCTGTGAAGAGGCCTTCCGGGCCTGTCGCAACTTTTTGTGGTTAACGTGCTGTTGACCATGACGGTGGAAATTTCGCTTCCGATATAGCGGAGCGTAGCCATGATTCTGAATGCCATTGCCGAGAAGTTGAAGCGCCAGTCGAAGGATGATTTCAAGGGGCGACATTTCGAGGCATGGCTGATCGTGCAGGCGGTGACCTGGTATCTGCGTTACCCGCTCAGCTATAGAGATCTCGAAGAGATGTTCCGCGAGCGCGGCTTCGAGGTCGACCACAGCACCATCAATAGGTGGGTCCTCGCCTATCCGCCCGTCATCGAAAAGTGAACCGCGCCGGATTTACCGGAGACCCAACTCGTGAGAAGTAGGGTCTATGACAAGCAGAACGACGAATAAGTTCTCTCCTGAAGTCCGCGCCCGCGCCGTTCGAATGGTTGCGGAGCATGAAGCCGAGCATCCCTCCCGTTGGGCAGCGGTTTGCGCGATCGCCGCCAAGATCGGTTGCTCTGCACACACACTCAACGAATGGGTAAAGAAGGTCGATGTCGATAGCGGCAAGCGGGCTGGCCTGCCGAGCGATATGGCCGAGAAGATGAAGGCTCTGGAGCGGGAGAACCGAGAGCTTCGTCAGGCGAATGAGATGCTGCGCAAGGCATCCGCGTATTTTGCCCAAGCGGAGCTCGACCGCCCACTGAAGCGATGATTTCCTTCATCGACGAACACCGCTCGGTGCTCGGGGTCGAGCCGATCTGCAGGCTGCTGCCGATTGCCCCGTCCACCTACTATGAGGTCATTGCCAAGCGCAGGGACGTGGGCCGCTTATCGGCCCGCGAGCGGAATGATATCGCCATGAAGGTCGAGATACGCCGGGTGTTCAACGAGAACTTCCAGGTCTATGGCGTGCGGAAAGTCTGGCGACAGTTGCAGCGAGAGGGTCACGACGCGCCCGCTGCACCGTCGCTCGGCTCATGAGAATGATGGGGCTTCAAGGTATCATTCGCGGCAAGCCCGTCAAAACCACCGTGTCGGACAAGGCCGCTCCATGCCCGCTCGACCGCGTGAACCGGCAGTTCCGTGCTCCCGCACCAAACATGCTTTGGCTCTCCGATTTCACCTATGTGGCCACCTGGCAGGGCTTCGTCTACCTGGCCTTTGTCATTGATGCATTTGCCCGCCGCATCGTCGGATGGAGAGCAAGCAGGACGGCGCAAGCGGGCTTTGTCCTCGATGCCCTCGACCAGGCACTTCATGATCGGCGACCCGCTCATCGCGGTGGGTTGGTTCATCATTCCGACCGCGGTTCGCAATACGTGTCCATTCGCTATTCTGAACGGCTGGCGGAGGCAGGCATCGAGCCGTCTGTCGGAAGCGTTGGCGACAGCTACGACAACGCTCTCGCCGAAACGATCAACGGTCTTTATAAGGCCGAGGTCATCCATCGGCGAGGACCGTGGCGAAACTTCGAAGCCGTGGAGTTCGCTACGCTGGAATGGGTCGACTGGTTCAACAATCGCCGCGTTCTGGAGTCCATAGGGAACACTCCGCCAGCCGAGGCCGAAGAACGATATTACGCCATGTTGGACGAGCCGGCCATGGCCGCATAACTTAAACCAAACGGTCTCCGGTAAATCCGGCGCGGTTCAGTTGCGGATGTTCTCAGAAAACTGGGGATCGACCTCGTTCAGAACGTACTGGCCGTCGAACAGTGACCACATCTCGCCGACGGTCTCGTCGCCGACGCGGGTGACGATCCCGCCGACATCTTCGAGAACGGTATCCGTCGCCCGGCGCTTGTCCCACCAGTCGGCCTGGGTGTGAGGCAGCTTGTTGTTGACCCCGTTCCACTCGCCATCTTCCTTGTAGGCCATGATATGGCGCGTCGCCGGATCGTGCTGCATGTCATAGATGCGGGCGCGGATATCCACGAGCGGTTTGAACATCGGATGTGCGGTCACATCTTTCACACGCTCACCGTTTACGTAAACCTCGCGCGTGCCGCGGATGGAATCCTTGTATTCTGAACCCGTTCTGATCATTTCGGACCCTTCAAGTGTCTCGATCTGCTATTTCGATTGCTGCGCCGATTATTGGCGGCTTCGTTCTGGCTGAAAAATGGAAATTTCCGGGCTTATGCTTCGAACAATACGAAGCCGAACTCCGTATCAGCTGGCATACGAGGGATCTTCCCTGTCCAGCGTCCGCTTCATTTCTTCGAAGTGAGCGATGGAGAATTCGGTAATACCTTCGCAATCCTGAGCGGTTTTCTCGGCGACATCGTCATCGAGCACATTGAGCGGCTGGCCCGTGGCATAAGCATTGACCAGGATCTGGCAGGCGCGCTCAAGGGTGTAGATGTCGTCGAGCGCCTCGCCGATCGTGCCGGAAGTCACCATGACGCCGTGATTGCCCATCATCAGCCGCGATTTGTTGCCCAGCAGGCATGCTAGAGGAGCGCCCTCGGCCTCTGTGTCGGCCATGCCGCCATAGAGCGTATCAACGGCGATGCGATTGAGGTAACGCGCCGTGTTCTGGTCGATCGGCTTGACAGTCGGGTCCTTTAGCGTGGCGATCGTGGTCGAATAAATCGGATGAAGGTGGAGCGCGACGCGAATGTGCGGCGCAAGCTTATGGAGTTGCCCATGGATGGACCACGCCGTCGGATCGATGTCCGGTCGGCTCTTGGCGTGCTCGTCATCCGCATCGAGCAGGATGAGATCGCTCGCGCGAATGGTCGAGAAGTGTTTCCACTTCGGGTTCAGCAGGAACTTGCGGCCATCTGGAGAAACGGCGGCGCCGAAATGGTTCGCGACGGCTTCGTGCATGCCGAGCTTTGCAACGATACGGAAGCAGGCTGCCAGATCGATGCGGATGTGCGTCTCGTCGGGTGCCGTCATGGTTCTCCTCTTGGTCGTTCTGAACAAACTTCGTCCCGGCTCCGGCAAAGGCCTGCCGATGCTCAACATTGAAGTTTGCGACTTGCTGTTGGGAGAATAAGAGGCCCCGCACCGGGGAATATAAAATATGAAATTCCTGATAACTGGTTAGCCAAAACCTAGGCGGGGAAAACGTGGCGGATTGCCGTTTCAGGATTTCTCTTGGTGCTGGCTTGACGGGCGCTGATAGAGACAACGCGGTGGCATCGCCTTAACCGCGTGCGAGAGGCGATAGTAGCTTTGGCCTGAATTTCACCCGTCATTCGACAAAGAGATTTCTCGACAGGTCGAGATGGCGTGAGCGCGAAGCTGGCGATGATCTGCGGCGGTCAGGTATTTCCGGTGAAGAAGAACAAGATTGGTGATCTGGCCATGTGTTGAGACGAAACGCTGACATTGTCGCGCTGACTTGAAGCGCATCATGCGTCGTTCCCGTCGTCGCACGGGAATGCGAATTTTCCGCCAGCTTGTTCAGGCCTTTATGCGAGCGATGCTCGACATCAGGCATCAGTTCGGCCTTTACGGTCGAATAGGACTGCAGCTTGTCGGTCACCCGAACGTGCTGAGCGGTCCCTTGGCCCCTGAGCAACTTGCGCATCAGCCGCAGAGCTGCTCCCTTGTTTCTTCGGCTTTGCACCAGCGCATCAAGGACGTAGCCGTTGGCATCGACGGCACGCCACAGCCAGTGTTTCTTTCCGTTGATCGCCAGTAGGGGTGGCGGTCGTCATGGTCGATGGCTCGCGCTTCGAAACAGGTCTTGTCGACCCGCTCGGAGATCCCGCGCGACCGATGTCTAAGGAAGGGATTGCGGAGAAGTTCCGCTTCGTTAACCTGACATCACTCAACCAGCAACTACTCAAGCTCGATCCAGAAACCAGGCTGGAGCAAACCTGCGATACGGAGGTTATGTTTGGCCCGATACCTCGCTCGGTGGTGATTATCCGCCATATTGATCAGGAAATACGATGTCCTGCTCGACCAGCAGGTTGAATCGGTATCCCGGCCGGATGCGGATGGTCGGCTGCACGTTGAGGTTCTTCGAAATCGTCTGCTCGGCAACCCGGCCAAACACCTCCGCGAAATTTCGCCGTGCCGCGTCTGACGCCGTATCCTGGGTGGCAAGCGTCGAGCTCTCCGGCAGGGCCATGTCTATCCCGGTGCCGATCAGGGCGACAAGCGCTGCCGAGCCGAAGATGCGCAGGGTGTGCCTGTCCACCTTGTCGGCGAAGCCGCCATATCCTTCCTGGTCCGTTCCGGCCATGCCGCCGATTTGCAGCGTCGATCCGTTCGGGAAGATCAAGTCCGTCCATAAGACGAGGACGCGGTTCTGGCCGAAGGAAACCTTGCTGTCATAGCGGCCGAACAATCTGGTGCCCTGGGGGATCAGCAAATAGTGTCCCGTCGCGCTGTCATAGACGTTCTGGCTGACCTGGGCGGTGATGCTGCCCGGCAGATCGGAATTTATGCCGGTCAGCATGGTTGCCGGCACGACAGAGCCGCGCTTGAGCTCGAAACGCGACTGCTGTCCGATCACCCTGTTCGGAAGATAGCCCGCCTCCCTGATATCGGCGTTCAGGAACCCCTCCTTCGACCTCTGGCCATTCTGGTCGGTTTCCAGGCCATTGATCCCGCCCCCGAGCGCTGCAGCGTAAAGATCTGGCCCGCTGGCCGATGACGCGCTCGAAGGCCGCGCTGCGGATGCCGGTTGGGTGGCATTCGCATCGACTTCGCCAACATCGATCTTCAAGGGTGCGTCATGCGCCGCACCTTGCGCCTGAAGGCTTGCCATGCGCTGGCGCTGCTGTTCGCGGATCATCTGCTCCTGTTGCTCGCGCTGGAGCCGTGTGCGCCATTCCTCGTCAGCATCCACTTCCTGCTCGTGCTGGTCTAGTGGCTGTCTCTTGCGCGCTTCCTCGACTTGCCGTTCCTCGTTTCGGGTGCGTGGAACGGGTGTTGGCTGGAAGCGAGGCTCCTGGTCGCGTTCACCGATGATGCCGTCCTTGACGCCCCGCTTCATCTGCTCGGCGAAACTGGCCGCCGGCAAATTCGATCCCGACAGACCAGAGCTCCGTTCCCCGGGGCGCAGGCCACGGGACGAAAGGCCATAGAACAGTACGACGAGGAAGACAACGACAATGCCGATGACGAGGAACAGCGGCAGTCGGTTGAGACGCTTCATGCCATAGTCTTCTGCGGAGCGGTTCGGGTTGCCGAGCTGCAGCGATTGGGGCATGCCCTTCTCCTCAATTGCGCGTCATCAGCGTCAAGGGGCTTGCCGGCGTCGCGCCATCGGGCTTGACGCTATAGGCGCGGCCAAGGACAAGGGTGTCGGTCGAAAGCCGTGCCAGCACCTGTCCGTTGATGTTCATCAGCGAAAAGACGAGGTGGACCGGTTTCGCGGCGTCTTTGCCGTGGCTGACGCGGCCATCGTCGATCACCTTGTAGCCCCACCCGTTCAGAGCGCCCCTGAGTGCGATCGAATATTCCGACTTATCTCTGGCGAGGCTGATCGGTGCGGTGGCCAGCCCGGCCTGCTCGGCAAAGCGGCTGGCCATATCTGCGGCGATGGCGCTTGCGGCAAGGCCGGCGACAGGTTGGGTAGGATCGCTTCTGATGGCCTTGTCGGGACTGGCCTGGCATCCGGCAAAGAGCAGGCAGACCAGCGGGAAAGGATGGTAGCGCAGGGGCATCGTTCAGCCTCCGCGCCGGATGGTGATCTTTTTCTGGCGCCAGCCGACGCCGGAAACCAGTACTGCCCTGTCGATGTTGTAGTCGACGATCATCATGTCGTTTCGTATCCGGTAATTGACGATGCGATTTTCGCCACCAGAAGTGACGAACAGAACCGGTGCATCCTGGCCTGAGAACGTCCTGGGGAACTGGATGTAGGTCTTGCGACCATCGGAATAGACACGTTTCGGTTTCCACGGCGCACTGCCGCCCAACGAATAGGAGAAGGCAAGCTGTTCCGGCGGCACACCACCGCCCGCACCCGCGATCGCCTGGATGCGGGCGTTGATATCCGAGAGCTTGGTTGCCGCATCCTCCGGATATTCGAAACCGACCCGCGCCATGTACTGGTTCGCATGGGACTTGAGCTGGACGTGATAGGTCCGGCGCGAGGTCGTCACCACCATGGAGGTGACCAGTCCGGCTTCTGATGGTTTGACGACCAGATGGATGGCCTGGTCGGTGGCCGCGCCCGATGTCGCCGGTTCGACCTTCCAGCGTACGGTGTCGCCCACCAGGACATCGCGTACGATCTCGCCGCCCTGAAGCTCGATATCGCAGACCTGAAGCGGCGAACACACCACGGAAGGCTGGGTTTCCCCGAACAGGAAGAGAATTTTCCCGTCGGCACCCCGCGTCACCAGTCCGCTTTCGCCGCGCCATTTGCCCGAAAGCCCGGTCCCTCGTGCCTCATTGCTCGTCAGGCTCTGTGCACGGGCAAGCTCCGCCGCCGCAGTGCAAGAAGCGATTACGATCACGCCGGCCCGGGCCGCGCGGTTGATGTCAATCCTCATGGAAACCCCCATGTTCAAAGCTGTGCGGTCCAGTCAAAATCCAGGAGATAGATACCGATCGGGTTGAGCCTGATCGTCGCTTCGTCCTGTGGCGTGGTGATCGTCAGCGTCGCGATACCGCGAAAACGGCGGCTGGCGATCTCTTTGCCCTTCCGGTCGCGCTCGAATTCTGTCCAGTCGATCTGGTAAGACAGGCTCGAGAGCGCCACGATGCTGTTGACCTCGATCGCCACCGTCGCACTCACCGCCTTCTCGAAGGGAGAATTGCCGCGGAACCAGGCGTTGATCTTCTGTGTCGAGGGATCGTTCGCCCTCAAGAGCGCATAGGTTCGATCGAGATATTGTTTCTGGACGACGGCGTCGGGGGTGATCGAACGGAAGGCTGTTATGAAGCTTCCAAGCGTGGCGCGAATGACGCGGGGATCGGCATATTCGATCTGTTGCGGGAAACCGCCGCTGACCGCATTTCCTAGCTTGTCGACCTCCACGAGGTAGGGAACGAGTTTGACCCGCGTGCTTAAGAAGAGCGCGTAGCCGAAACCGATGATCGCGAGCACGAGGCTCAGGATTGCGACCATCCGCCAGGCTGAGGCTGCCTTCACATAGGAGCCGTATCGCTCCGACCACTCCTGGCGGGCGGCAATGTAAGGGTTGTCCGGGGCGTGTTGTGCTGGCATTAGATGATCCCGTCCATGTCTCATGATCCATGTCGCTGCTCAGGCGGTGGGTTGGCAGGCGATCCCTTGCCGCGGGCCTGATCGAGCTTGGCATTGGCAAGCCCGAGCGTTGAACCGGCATAGGCACCGGGAGAGCCGATTGCCTTTTCCCTGACGGCAGACCCGGCTGCCCTTGCCGCGAGGCCAATTCCCGAACCGAGACCGCGCAGCGCCGCACCGGCCAGGGACGACCCGCCGGCTCTGGCGACCTGCGCTCCGCTGTAACCCGCTGCTGTCGCCCCGGCCGCAAGAAAGCCGGCTCCGGTTGCAAACGAGGCGGCCTGGCCACCATGGCGGATCGCCTCCATGCCGCCGGACACGGATGTGCCTTGAACGACGCCCTGGATGATGTTGGGTACGTAGATCGCGACGACGAACACGACCACCGCGATACCGGCAATGGCCAGGACCGTCTGGAACTGGTCGCCGACTGCCGTATCGTCCGCCAGTCCGATCAGCACTTCGGAACCGATCCTCGAAATCATCACCAGCGCCATGAGTTTCATGCCGACCGAAAAGGCATAGACGAGATAGCGCACTGAGAAGTCCTTGGTGAATGAAGAGCCGCCAAGGCCGAGCATGATCATTCCGGCCAGCAGCCCGACATACATTTCCACCATCACCGACACGAAAATTGCCGCCACCAGGCTGAAGGCGATGACCGTGACGACCACGGCGAAGGTGGCCGAGATCGCCAGCGCATTGTCCTCGAACAGGCCGAACTGCACCTTTTCGGACATTTTCGACGCAACCAGCAGCCCGGCGTTGAAGACATCGGCCGGTGACGCCGTACCACCGCTTGCTCCAAGCGAGAACAGGCTGTCGACAATAGCCTTTGCGAAGGAAGGTCCCTGTTCGAGTACGAAGGCGAAGAAACCGATAAAGAGGATGCGGCGAACGATCTCGGCAAACCAGCCGTCAAGCGAAGCCGCCTGCAGGGCGAGCCACGCCGCGGCAATGCCGATCTCTATGGTTGCGAGGATCCAGAATAGCGAACGGGCGGCGTCCATCACCGTGGCTTCCCAGCCTTTGGCTGCGTCGCTGACCTGTGTCTGCAGCGCAGTGAGCACGGATCCTTCCTGAGCGGCGGCATGTCCCGCCGGTGTCATGACAAGGATGACGATGAAGACGTCAACAAGGTTCGCGCGAAGGTGTTTCAGCCTCACCATTCGATCTCCATCTTCTTGCCACCCGAAGTGGCGGGAGCGTTTGAGGAAAAGAACTGCTGCCTGCGCGCCTGGGCGAGATCCTTGTCGGCCTGTGCGCTCTGGAACCATGTCCCCGTCATGGTCATCTGCTGCGCGACGAGCGCACGTAGCTTTTGCATCTGCGCGACCTGTTGTGCCGCTATCTGGTGACCGACCTGCAGAGCCTGCATCTGACCGTCGGCCGATTGCGACATCGCACGAAGTTCGCCCATCGTGTCCTCTTCCGTGTCGAACTGCTCGGCGGTGAGGCTTGCTGCCCGCAGCGTGCCCGCGATGGTACCGCGATTGGTATCCGACCAGTTCGCATAGCTGGCCGCGAGATCGCTTCCGGTTGTGACAGCTGACTGAAGATCGGCATAGGACTTGAACCGTTGCTTCAGCAGATCGTCGGCATTGCTCATCGAGAAGGCAATGCCCTCGCCCTGGTCGACGAGATCGCGCAGCCGGTTGAGGTCGCTCTCCACCTGGCCCCAGATGTGGCTCGGCAACCGCGCGGTGTTCTGCAGCATGTTGCGGTAGATGTTCAGCTGGTTCTGGATCTGCTCGGCAAGCAGTGTGATCTGGGTGATCTGGTTGTCGATCTGTTCGGCGGATTTGCCCACCAGCGAAATCAGCTCGCTGTTGTTGAGGAGCTGCGTCCATTCGGTCGCGTTGCCGGTGGCGGCACCCGCGAAGGATGGTAGAGAGGCCGTGACGTACAGGACGGCGGTGCTGCCCGCGATCACTCGCCTTCCCCACCGAAATGGAACCGGCTCACGCATCGGTATCGCCGCCTCTTTCGATCAGCCATTGACGTGGCCAATCCTTGCCGTGGAGGGAAACGAGCGCACGGATGCGGGAAAGGTCCGCCTTGCCCGAGGCTCCGACAAAGGCGAGCGTAACCGGCCCGAGTGCCATCTCGAACAAGCGCCTGCCATCGGGGGAGGTAACGTAATACTCGCGTTTCGGGATAGCATTTGCGATGATTTCGATCTGTCGTTCGTTGAAGCCGAGGCGCTCATAGAACTCCCGTCCGGAACTGTTCGGCAGGCAGATCTTTGTCAGGCAGGATTCGGTCAGGACGTCGATGATGCCGGAGCGTTCGGCATCCGAGATCGACTGGGTAGCCAGGACAACCGCGCAATTGGCCTTGCGCAGAACCTTCAACCAGGTCCTGATCTTCTCACGGAATACCGGATGTCCAAGCATCAGCCATGCTTCGTCGAGAATGATGAGGCTTGGCGAGCCATCGAGGCGTTTTTCTATCCGCCTGAAGAGATAGGTGAGCACGGGAACGAGATTGCGCTCCCCCATGTTCATCAGTTCCTCGATTTCGAAGCATTGGAAGCGACCAAGTGTCAGGCCGTCTTCCTCCGCGTCGAGAAGCTGCCCCATCGGACCGTCGATAGTGTAATGATGGAGCGCATCCTTTATGTCGCGCATTTGCACGCCACTTACAAAGTCGGAGATCGACCGCCCCGGCGCCTCTGCCATCAGGGCGACCTGATGGGAGATGGCGTTGCGGTGTTCAGGGGTAATCGCGAGGCCCTGCAGTGACGCCAGTGCTTCGATCCACTCGCAAGCCCAGGCGCGGTCCGCATCCGTGACGAGGTCCGAGAGCGGGCAGAATGCGAGACGGGAGCACTCCCCTGCCCCACCACCGATCTCGTAGTGATCGCCCCCGACGCCGAGCGTCAGCGGCATCATCGAATTGCCCTTGTCGAACGCGAAGACCTGCGCGTCCTTATAACGACGGAACTGTGCCGCGATGAGCGCCAGCAGGGCCGATTTCCCGGTGCCGGTCGGACCAAGGATCAGCGTGTGGCCGACATCGTCGACATGCAGGTTCAGGCGGAAAGGCGTGGAGCCCGATGCCACCTGCAACAGTGGGGGGGCCTGTGGCGGATAGAAAGGGCAAGGTGCGGTCGGCCTACCCGACCAGATGGAATTGAGCGGAATGAGATCGGCGAGATTGCGGGTGTTGATCAGCGGTTCGCGGATATTGCAGAACCAGTTGCCCGGCAGGCTGCCGAGGAAAGCGTCCGTCGCGTTGAGCGTCTCGATCCTTGCGCCAAACCCCTCCGCCTGAATGAGCCGTCGCACGGCCTCCGCCTTGTCCCGGAGGCTCTCGCTCCTCTCGTCGAACAGGATGACCACGGGTGTATAGTAGCCATAGGCGACCAACTGGGAGGACGCCTCGGCAATGGCGTCTTCCGTTTCGACGACCATGCTCATCGCGTCCTGGTCGAGCGAGCGGGACCGGGTCTGGAACAACTGGTCAAGGAAGGGGCGGGTTTTCTGCTGCCACCTGCGACGTGTCCGCTCCAATTTCAGCTTCGCCTCCTCCGCATCGAGGAAGATGAAGCGGGAAGACCAGCGGTAGGTGATCGCCATCTGGTCCAGGCCGTTGAGGATTCCGGGCCAGCTTTCAGCCGGGAGGCCGTCGATGGCGACGACGCCGAGGAAGCGGTTCTCGACGGTCGGTGTCAGCCCGTGATCGAGTTCCGCCGTCGCCAGCCAGTCGAGATACATCGGGATTTCGGGGAGCCGCACGGGATGGTTCTCTCCTGTGATGCAGAAACGGATGAACTGGAAGAGTTCGTCATACCGCGCAATCCTGGCCCCTCCCCTTTCTGATGTCTCTCGTGTCCGCATCCGTTGAAGGGAAAGCACGGTCCCGAGATACTGCTCGATCTCGCGTATCGATCCCCGGAAGGTTTCCAGTACCGTATCGGCATAACCGGCTTTGCGGCTTGGCTGGTCGGAATAGATGTAGCGAGCCAGACTTGATCGGCGGCGTTCCGGGGGGCGATAGGTCAGGATGAGCGCGTGCCGGCTTTCGAAATGCGTCCCCTCATGTTCGAAATGCCTTCGCCGTTCGTCGTCGATCATGCGGCTGACCGGATCTGGAAAATGCGCTCGATCGGGGGAAGGATATGCCGTGGTCGGCAGGCGGATCGCTTCGGCATGGATCATCCAGCCTGAGCCAAGACGCGACAGGATCGCATTGATCTGGCGCGACAGGTCGTTGCGCTCGAGATCGGTCGCACTCTCGCTGTCCGGTCCGGCAAAATACCAGCCAGCCAGCAAACTGCCGTCCTTCAGAAGGATGATGCCGTTATCGACCAGTCCGGCATAGGGAACGAGATCGGCAAAGGATGGGCCGCTCTTTCGAAAGCTGCGGAGGTGGACCATCGGCGTCTCCTCAAGGCCGCCGCCAGGGCGATGATGTGGGCGCATAATGATGTCGGTAGTTGATATGGCGCGTGTAGACCTGTCGCATCAGCGGGTCGGCCTTGGCCATCCAGCGCAATGCGCCAAGGATGCCGATCCAGATCGAGATGCCGAGCAGTGCCGAATAGACGGTCAATACCACGAAAATCAGGATGGCGGCGGCAAGCGCGGTCAAAAGCACGAGTTCGCGATCGCCGCCCAGCAGGAGGTTCGAACGGGATAGCGCCCGATGAATGCGGTTACGCTGGAGGAAGGAACGGGCTTCAGCCATGGGGCCACTCCCCTCCCCCGAAACTCGGGGCATGGCAGATGGTCCCAGTCGAGCATGTGCCGGCCATGGCGATCGACGCGCCGGTCGAGCCGAACAGCCCGACAATCGACGTCGCACCGAGCAGGATGCCGGCGACGAGCACGATATAGATCAGCCGCCGCGCGAAATCCGTCAGTTCTCCGCCGAAGATCAGCATGCCACCGGCGATCGCAACCGCCGCAAGGGCGATGTAACCCGCGACCGGCCCGGTGATCGATTGCTGGATCTGCTCGAGCGGTCCCTCCCATGGAAGGCTGCCACCCGAGCTGGCGAGTGCCGGCGTGGCGAGCGCAAGATGCAACAGCAAAGCTTGCCATCCCGGACGGAAGGAACGGTCAGTCCTCATGGCTGTCCTCATCTGCATGGGGTTGGGGCGTGAACTGGTAGCCGTTGCCGTTGAAGCCTTCGACGCGAATGATCTCGCGCACCCGCCTCCCCCCTGCCCCGCGTTCGACAAAAACCACCAGGTCGACCGCTTCGCCGATTACGGCTTGCATCGGCTGCTGGCTCGCTTCCGCTGTCAGTTGTTCGAGCCGTGCGAGAGCCGAAAGGGCGCTGTTCGAATGAACGGTGGAGATCCCGCCTGGGTGGCCGGTATTCCAGCTCTTCAGCAGCGTTAACGCCGCCCCGTCGCGGACCTCGCCCACCACGATCCTGTCGGGACGCAGACGCATGGTGCTTTTCAGGAGCCGCGCCATATCGATCGTTTCGCTGGTGTGAAGGGCGACGACGTTCTGGGCCGTGCATCGTAATTCGGCGGTGTCTTCCAGGATGACGATGCGGTCGTCGGGAGCCGAACTTAGAATCTCCGCGATCACGGCATTGGCGAGTGTCGTCTTGCCGGAACCCGTGCCGCCGCAGATCACTATGTTCAGGCGGGAGGCAACGGCGTGGCGAATGACCGAGGCCTGGGCCGCGGTCATGGTCTTGTCCTTCACATACTCGTCGAGCGCAAACAGCCGCGTTGCGCGCCGGCGAATGGCGAAGGTTGGAGACGCCACGATCGGGGGCAGGAGCCCCTCGAAGCGGTGGCCGCCGATCGGCAATTCTCCGGAGACGATAGGCTGTTCAGTATCGACGGTCGCCTGCAGTGCGTGCGCGACAGCGCCGATTACGCTTTCCGCGTCGGACGGCGCCATCTCACCGGCCAAGGTGGTGCCTTGGTCCGTTCGCTCTATGAAGAGCCTGCCGTCCGGGTTCAGCATGATCTCGATAACGGCGGGCTCGTCGAGCGCCAGGCAGAGCCGCTCGCCAAGGGCGGTCCGGAGCTTGTTGAGCAATCGAGGGTGAGATCGGGAATGAACCATCCGCGCATACTCAGGCGACGTGGAGGGTCGAGCGAGTGATGTCTGCCCGGTATCCCGAGGGACGGAGCCGTTGAAAGATCTCCTCGCCTGCCTGAAGGATACCGGCGACGCTGACGGTCTCGTTGATTGTAACGGGCTGGCCGAGACGGCTCAGCGGCCAGCCCGCGCGCTTCAGGATCCGTTCGAAACGAATATCGGTGGCTGTTGCGATCTCGTGGTAACGGTTGGCAAGGCACCATTCTACGATGCCGGCAAACAGGGATATGGTCCCGAAATGCAACGAGCCCTCTCCCCTTCCTTCGCACCGGGCTGTGTCAACGCAGAAACGCGAGCTTTCGATCATGCCGTGATGGGCGTTCAGGCGACCGCCATGGATCAACTGCGGAAACACCTCCTGCAGCATTGTCCGGCCGCTTGCCGGCAGGAGGCGTGCACATCCGAGAACCTCGTCGCGAGCACCGAGTGTCAGGATGTAGGTAGGGTCAAGGTCATCGAACTGGTCCCGCTCCATGTCATCGACGCACCTAACGTCCCAGGACAGACGCCCCCGGAATACCCTGGCGCGAAGACGATACATGTCATTGAGGATGGCGGTTTCGGCGGGCGTGACGGGTCTGGTGATTGCAACGATGTTCATCGGACAAATCCCCTGTGAAATGAAACACAGACAGGTTTGCCGGTTTGGGAAATGGGATCCAGTTGCAAAAGTGCTAGTAATCGAGCGGCTGGAAACGAGGTAATTTCGCCGTCACCTGTGACCCCGACGGATGGGAGGCGACTAGCAAAACTGTGGGGTCGGCTTTCCGGGCTGGCGCGATCAGAGTTACGTGCAACGAATTGAAAACGGAAGGGAAAAGCCGGACGCCTCTGTTGCCTGGCCAGGCTGCAGAAAATGCCGTTAACCTTTCGTTAGGGGTCAATCGTCTTGCCAGAAATCGACGGCCGCCCATACTGGCACCATAGTTCGGCTCCGCCTTTTCGATGCTATCGTCTCACCCTCTGGATTCAGGCAGTATGCAGGCCTTCACATCGCGCGCGTCTGTTAACACGGTCCTGCAATATGGCGCAGGGATATCCCGCAGGTTCAATCGGCTGCGCACGAAGATAATGATGCCCGACGCGACCGCACTGTTGCGCGCTCCGTGCATGGCGGAAGTTGAACTCTGTGCTTTGCCGGGGTGGAACAATCTCAAGTGGCTCCATCGGGAGGCAAGAGGTCGCGCGCCTTTTGTCGCCTCCGGCAAACAACCTTCTGGCATCGCACGACAGATGAGTGAAATCCGGCAGTCTCTCGACGGGCACGGGTGTTTCGATACGGGAAAAACCGTGCGGCCGCGCAAGTCAGGAGGAATGTGACAACGCGATGGTCTGCATTTCCTGTCGGGCAGTCGATTTCGTTGCCCCCTGCCCCTGCCCCTGCCCCGGCATCGAGCAGCGGGAGTGCGCGTATCGGTCCGGTCGGGAGAAGTTGAAGGCATTGATACGGGGCAGTCCTTAAAAGGCTCGTCGACGGGCGCCTTCTGAAGGAATGCGGAGTGCCATCGCGGGGAGATCCTTCACCCTTGTGCCGACGGTGAAGGCAACGGACGTGAACGCGTTCGGAAAATACCTGCCGGGTAATCTGGCCCCTTTCAAGGCCTTCCCGCAGGACGCAGCAGCAGGGAAAAACGGAGACTGAACCGGCAAAAGAAAAAGGCCCCGAAACGAACTCCGGAAGCCTTCTCTCAGTGTGGTAGCTGGAGCATCGCATTTCCCGGAATCATCGTCAAGAATCTCGTGACTGAGAAAGCACCGGCTTTCTGGTGTGGGTCTCCTTTTGCCCGAAAAGGGATGAAGGACGATGCAGACGAAAACCGTAACGACGCCTTTCGGGCGGCGCCCAATGTCACTTGCCCTGGTGAAAAGCCAGCTCGATACGAAAGGTTGCCCTGCCCGCCATCCGATCTGCAAGTGGAGGGTGTTTCGCGACATTTGCGAGGCGCGAGAGACGTTGCGGCTTCACGATCGGACTCTGGCCGTGCTCGACGCGTTGTTGAGCTTTTATCCGGAACCTGAGTTGTCGTGCGAGCGCAACCTGGTCGTCTTTCCTTCCAATGCCCAGCTGTCCCTGCGTGCCCATGGCATTGCCGGAACCACGCTTCGCCGTCATCTGGCGGCTCTCGTTGAAGCGGGCATCGTTCACCGGCAGGACAGCCCGAACGGAAAGCGCTATGCCCACCGTGACGAAACCGGATCGATCGAGAAGGCGTTCGGCTTCAGCCTTGAGCCACTGATCGCGCACGCGGCCGAATTCGCCCGCATGGCCCAGCAGGTCGCGGACGAGCGCAGGCTGTTCAGGCTCACAAAGGAAAGCCTCACCATCTGCCGGCGCGACGTCAGGAAATTGATCTCGATGGCCGTGGAAGAGGGGGCCGATGGCGACTGGGAGGCGATCGAAGGACAATATATCGCTTTGGTGGCACGTCTCGGACGCTCTCCGGCTCGCCATGAAATGGCGATAGTGCTGGGAGAGCTGGAAATGCTGCGCGAGGAGATCGTCAATCGGCTGGAAATTCAATCGAAGATACGAAAAACAGACGGCAGTGATGGCCAGAGTGGTCGTCACATACAGAATTCAAATCCCGAATCCGTCAATGAACTTGAACCTGGCCCCGAACCGGAGCCGGAGGTGATCCCGCAGACTACGCCGAAACGGATGGCCGAACCGCTCGCGACCTTTCCCCTGCGGATGGTCCTAAGGGCATGCCCCCAGTTTGCGGATTATGGGCCAGGCGGACTTATTTCGAACTGGCGGGAAATGATAGCGGCTGCCGTATTGGTTCGATCGATGCTCGGCGTCAGTCCTTCGGCCTATCAGGAAGCCTGCGAGATCATGGGGGCGGAGAACGCGGCGACTGTGATCGCCTGCATTCTGGAAAGGACAACGAGTATCAATTCCGCCGGCGGATATCTGCGCTATCTGTCCCGAAGGGCGACAAGGGGCGAATTCTCGCTCGGACCGATGCTGATGGCGCTCATTAGGGCCAGGCCTTATCGGGCGGATGAGCGGCCTGAACCTGGGCGAACACCTTGTGCAACACGATGAAATCCAGGCTACCGGGATTGGCCTCTCGCAGTCTGCAGAAGTCCATCCGGGCTGACCTGCTCCGCAGGCGCAGCGACTTCCGCTGTTCGGCAATGCCCGGGGGGGCGTGTAAGCTAGGCTAGGGTTGGCCGTAGCCGATGGACAGGCGAAAAAATCCCCGATCATGGGGCGCGGGTCCTAAAAGACGGTAGTGACGGCGTCACAAGGGTCATTTCCCGTCGACCATTGTTTCAGTCGCTCTTCTCTGCCGGCGAAGTCGGTGCCGGTTAGTCGGCGGGGAGGAGTGCCGCAGAGGTCTGGGTTGGGAATAAGATGTGGTTGGTCTGGGCGCGCGCACTCGCCTTTCTTGATCAAGAGGAGAGGTGGACCTGTTGCGGCAAGCGTTTGCAGACAAGGTATGGCCCACCATTCTGCACGGCTCCCTGAGAAACTATCAGTCCCTATGGCATGCTCACCGGCGTATCGTCGCTCAAAAAAGGTTCCAGTAAGACCCCGCCCCTTCCGATTCCCGGCCTTCTCTTGATCCCCACTGTGAAAGGATCTTGCGCAGCCGGTTTCCCGGCACGCGCCTCTCTCCGGGAAATCGATACTCATCACGGCAGGTGCCTCGTTTCGCACGGCGGTTCCGGCAATTCATGTAGCGGTCATGGACCAGCGGCAGCTACCGAAGCCATCACATCCTTCTCGGTTGGCGGAGGATCTTGCCAAACGGTCCGGCACTCTTGCGATTTGCAGCAGACGGGATGACCGATTGGCGCGCCACGATTGCCGGATAGCCGCTTTGGTTTACGAGGAAGGGAGCCGTGCATCGTGCAAGTTTGCCGCGGGATTGGGCAGCGCAATGCGACTCGAGCTCTTCCTTGAGAGTGAGGCGCAGGGCCATGGTTCGGGCGCGATTCTCTTGTTGGTTTGATCGAATGCGAGTCGTTGAGGGAGTCAACGCTAAAAGTTGTCAGCTGACAATTATCCCAAGATATTGATATCGCTGCATATCTTTGACCCGATATCGCGTTAATAACTCGTTAAGCAAAAAACCCTTGACGAAACGCGGGGTTAGACGATCATTCGCGCATAAATCAACAATTATATGGATTTTGCGTGAATGGCGAGTAAGGCCGCGATTTCGGAAAAAAAGAGCAAAATCGAGCGCGTTTCCATAGAAGAGACGATTGCCTCTGATTCAGCAATGCTGAGCACCCAGCTGCAGGTGCTGTTCGAACGACTTTTTTCGCCCACGTCGAAAAAATCGTTGCGCCGGTTCAGCAGCAGCGAGACTGCAAAACTTCTCGGAGTGACAGACAGTTATGTCCGCCACATCGCGACGCAGGATGAGACCGTCACCTCGGAAAAATCTCCGGGTGGCCGCCGGACGTTCTCGCTCGAAGAAGTCAATGCGATCCGCCAGGTGCTCGGCCGCACGAAGCCGTCTTATCTTCCCGGCCGCCGGGATGGCGACCATCTACAGACAATCGCGGTCACCAATTTCAAGGGCGGCTCCGGTAAGACCACCACCGCAATCCATCTCGCCCAGTATCTGGCATTGCGTGGCTACCGCGTCCTGGCCCTCGATCTCGACCCCCAGGCATCGATGTCGGCAATCCTCGGATACCAGCCGGAATTCGACGTCAACGAAAACGAAACCCTCTACGGCGCCATCCGCTACGATGAAAACCGCAGGCCGATTTCCGACATTGTCCGGCAAACCTATTTTCCCGGCCTCGACCTGATACCCGGCAATCTCGAACTTCACGAGTTCGAGCACGATACCCCGAGAGCTCTTGCCGCGCGCGATGCCGAAGACACGGACCTCTTCTTCATGCGTGTCGGTTCGGCCTTGGCTGAGATCGATGACCGCTACGATGTCGTGGTCATCGATTGCCCGCCGACGCTCGGCTTCCTGACGCTCTCGGCCCTTTGTGCGGCCACCGCCGTTCTGATCACCGTTCATCCGCAGATGCTCGATGTTGCGTCGATGAACCAGTTCCTCGCGATGACGTCGGATCTGCTCAACGTCGTCAAGGAAGCGGGCGGTGACCTGGAGTATGATTGGATGCGATATGTCGTCACCCGCTATGAGGCAAACGATGGGCCGCAGGCACAGATCACGGCCTTTCTTCGTAGCCTGTTCGGCGAACGCGTGTTGACCCAGATGATGGTGAAGTCGACGGCCGTCTCCGATGCGGGCCTGTCGAAACAGACCATTTACGAGGCTGGACGCGAGACGATGCATCGACAGACCTACGATCGTGCGGTTGAAGCGATGGATGGCGTGAACATGGAAATCGAGACGTTGGTTCGAGCAGCGTGGGGTCGAGCATGAAGGGGCGGGACATCCTGAAGGGCATGGTAAATTCTGCCGCTCCGGCTTCCGCCGAGCAGCCTCATTCCCCCCCGGCCCCGCACAAGCCCGCAGGAGCAGTCCGCGCGATGAACCTGTCTCTTGGCCGGCTGGGCGAACAGGCCGCAGCAGCCAAGGGCTTGCGCGAGGCAATGGCCGCAGGCGACAAGGTGGTCGAACTGGACCCGTCATTTATCGAGATTGCGTTCATTCAGGATCGCATTCCGCTCGACACAGACCCCGCACAGGAACACCTGACCAACTCGATCCGCGATACGGGTCAGCAGGTCCCGATCCTGGTCAGACCCCATCCGCTGCAGGAGGGGCGTTATCAGGCGGCCTACGGCCATCGAAGGCTTCGTGCGGCAGCAAGTCTTGGCCTTCCTGTTCGTGCAATCGTCCGCAAGCTCACGGATGAGGAAGTTATCCTTGCTCAGGGGCAGGAGAACGGGCCGCGTGTTGACCTGAGCTTCATTGAACGTGCTCTCTTCGCCCATCGCATGGACACGCACGGCTTCGACAGAGACACCATTGCCAAGGCGCTCTCCGTCGACAAGCCGGAGCTTTCTCGCTTGCTGCAGGTCGCGGAAGGGGTTGCATCGGACATCATTCTGGCCATCGGCCCCGCGCCGAAGATCGGGCGGCCTCGTTGGCTGGCGTTCGCCGAGCGCCTCAAGGTGAGTGGCGCGGGTAAGCGGCTTGGCAAGGAATTGCAGTCAGAAGAGTTCAATCAGGCGGATACGAACCTTCGCTTCGAGCGCCTCTGGAAGGCCATGGCCGAGCCAGCAGAGAAGAAAGCGAAGCAGACGGAGGCAATTCGCACCAAGAAGGGTCTTCTACTCGCGTCGCTTGAGCATGGCGCACGCGGGTCGAAGATTGCGGTCAATTCACCGGAGTTCGCGAGGTTTCTGTCCGAGCGGATGCCGGCGCTGGTGAGCGAGTTTGAACAGGAAACAGCTGCAAACTCATAGAGCTAGCTAAATTGTCAGCTGACAATTAACAGGAAAATAGGAGCGAAATAGCAAAAGAAAAAGGCCCCCAACAACGTTGCCGTCGTGGAAGCCTTCCTCGTATTCCTAGCAGATCGAGAATCGCATTTTCACGAATCCCCGTCAAGAGTCTTTGGCACCGTTTTTGGTGAGCGGATTTCTTTTGCCTTCAGAAAGGTGAAAGAGATGGAACGCGGACATGTGACGACGCCCTTCGGGCGGCGGCCGATGTCATTTGGCATGCTCGCATCGCAGATGGCGTCGCGCGACATCGAGCCGGACAAGTCGGTCGATAAATGGAAGCTGTACAGGGCGCTTTGTGAAGCCAGACCGCTGCTGGGCGTCACCGACCGTGCCCTTGCGGTCCTGAACGCGCTTTTGAGTTTTTACCCGAAGAACGAGCTTAGTGAAGAAGGCGGGCTGATTGTGTTCCCGTCTAATGCGCAATTGTCGCTTCGTGCTCACGGGATGGCGGAGCAGACCATCCGCCGGCACCTGGCCGTCCTGGTCGCCGCCGGCCTGCTGATCCGAAAGGACAGTCCCAATGGCAAGCGGTACGCCCATAAGGGCAGGGGAGGGGAGATCAGCGAGGCTTTCGGCTTCTCCCTGGCACCCTTGCTTGCCCGGGCGGATGAGATCGAAGAACTTGCGGCACGTGTCATCGCCGAGCGCATCCACCTTCAGCGTTTGCGGGAACGGATCACACTTTGCCGCCGCGATATTACCAAGCTTGTCGAGGCTGCGATCGAGGATGATCCGGCAGCAGGCTGGATGGCGGTGCTTACGCACCTGCAGGAGCTCGTGGTCGGCCTTTCACGTATCGCCACGGCCGACCAACTCGAAAGCCGTCTCGAAGAACTGGAAATGTTGCGGGACGAGATCACCAATCGGCTGGAAATGCGGATCAGATCGAGAAAAACGAGCGGCAATGCCGGTCAAAATGAGCGGCATATACAGAATTCAAAACCAGACTCTATTTCTGAACTTGAACTTAGCTTCGAACCGAAGCAAGGCGCGACGGCAGAGCAAGAACGGGGACCACACTTGCCAACGGACATGATTGCCCCGGCAGTTGGGGGACGTGAGCCTCCGGAGAGGGCCGCACGGGAAGATATCAAGCCGTTCCCCCTCGGCCTGGTTTTGCAGGCCTGCCCGCAGATTGCCGACTACGTGCCGACCGGGATACGCAGTTTCCGGGACCTCATGACGGCTGCTGTGGTCGTCCGAAAAATGCTGGGTGTCAGTCCGTCGGCCTATGAGGAGGCCTCGTCCATCCTCGGTCCTGAAAACGCGGCAACCATCATGGCCTGTATTCTGGAAAGGGGAGGGCATATCACCTCGGCTGGCGGTTACCTTCGCGATTTGACCCGGAGAGCCAAACGAGGAGAGTTCGCGATCGGTCCGATGTTGATGGCTCAATTGCGCGCCAACGGCCCGCTACGCCGGGCGGGGTGAGGTCTCAAGGACAGGGGCGCGCTTTGAAGAGCTTGGATCAGAATGCCGCCGGTCGCGCAATTGACGCCGCGGACACATCTGTGGCTCGCTGCCAGTCTTCGCATTTGGTTAACCCTGCTGCTTTTCCGGATCGTAAGGACGGGTATGTTAGCAATGCTTCATCGGTCGATGGGCGGTTCAATGGGTATCGAGAGAGCACAGTGGAAACTCCGGCAATTCATGTCGGTGGAAAGCGACAATCCTGAGCTTCTCAAAGCGCAGTATCGAGCCTTCACGCGCCAGATGCCGATGATGTATTTCATTCTGGTTTCCAGCACCTGGGCGCTCGCGTTTACACATTTGAGCGCCGCTCCAACCTGGCTGACGATCGGTGTCCCGGTCTTGCTCACGATCGGCTGTGGTCTGAGAGTTGTTTTTTGGCTCAAGACCCGCAATGTCAGCCCATCGCCCGAGATGGCTCACGCGGCGCTTTTGCGCACAAACCGTCTTGCGGGCGTAATCGCTGTCGCCTTTACGCTCTGGTCGTTCGCGCTCTTTCCTTACGGCGATGCCTATGCCAGGTCGCACGTCGCCTTCTACATGGCGATCACCGTTATCTCCTGCATATTCTGCCTGATGTATGTGCGTTCGGCCGCGTTCATCGTAACGGTCATCGTCAATGGCGCGTTTATCGCCTTCTTCGTATCGATGGCCCAGCCGACCTTCGTGGCGATCGCAATCAATGTGTTGATGGTCTGCGCGGGGATGATGTCCATTCTGCTGACAAACTACAGAAATTTCGAAAGCATGGTGATTGCCAAGCAGCGGAGCGAGGCGCTGAGCAACGAGAATTTCAGACTGGCCAATTTAGACAGCCTGACCGGCCTTGCGAACCGGCGTGCGTTCTTCGCGTTATTGGCAACAGAACTCGAGAGGGCACGCGCGAACGGCATGCGCCTGGCTCTCGGCGTCATGGACCTTGATGGCTTCAAGCCCGTCAACGATCTTTACGGTCACTCAGTGGGCGATCGGCTTCTGGCCGAGGTTGCCAATCGTCTGTCGGGACTTTTGACGGCGAGCACAGCGTTCAGGCTGGGGGGTGATGAATTCGCAATCATCGTTCCAGTACCGCCGGACGACGATCAACTGGTCGGCAACGCCAACGCAATCACTGCCAGGCTCAGGGAGCCGTATCATTTGCCCGAAGGAACGGTGCACGTCTCAGCCTCCATGGGTATCGCTGTCTTTCCAGACCTGGCTTTGAGCCGGGAGCAGTTGTTCGACCGAGCCGACTACGCGCTCTACCACGCCAAGAAGAGAAAGCGTGGTGGCGCCGTGCTCTTTAATTCCGACCATGAACAGCGCATCAATTCTGACGCCAAGATAGAAAGTGTCCTGAAGCAGGCAGAGCTTGAAAACGAGCTGTCGGTGGTGTTCCAGCCAATTGTCGATATTCGCGACTTGGGCACCATCGGGTTTGAAGCCCTGGCCCGGTGGAACAGTCCGGTCCTTGGAAAGGTCTCGCCGGCCTGTTTTATCCCAATCGCTGAGCGGGCAGGCATCGTCGGGTCGTTGACGAGACCGCTCTTGAAGAAGGCACTCGCCGCGGCATCGTTGTGGGATACATCGATGCGCCTTTCATTCAACCTGTCGGCCCACGACCTGAATTCGAACGACGGCCTTCTGGCGCTGATCGGCATTATCGAGAGCAGTGGCTTTGATCCGCAGCGCCTTGATCTTGAAATCACCGAGACGGCCCTCGCGCATGACTTTGAGCAGGTCAAGCGGTCGGTCGAAGTGTTGCGGCGGCTTGGTTGCGGCATTTCACTGGACGATTTCGGCACTGGGTACTCAAGCCTGACGCGACTGCACGCGCTGCCCTTGACGAAATTCAAGATTGACCGAAGCTTCGTCAAGGATTTGCATCAGCGACCGGCAAGCTACAAGATCGTGAAGTCTCTTCTAGCGCTCAGTACCGAAATGGCACTGGAATGCGTAATCGAGGGCGTGGAGACACAGGAAGAGCTCGCCGCGTTGAAAGCCTTGGGCGGCACCAGCGTTCAGGGCTACCTGTTTTCTCCTCCGTTGCCCGAAAGTCAGGCTCGGGAATTCGCAGCGCGTCACAGACGTCCTTGCAACAAGATAGCGGTGACGTCTGTGTGATCGGGCCGGTGGCCGCTGTACTCTGAGGGAAGGGGACTCGGTGTGAGGTGCAATTTCACGACTGCGGTTCTCCACCGGTCGAGCTCTACGCTAGCCGGAGTGCAGCCCGCGGGCGGAGAGCGCTTGCGGATCGAGCCCGGTCCTGGCGCATCGAGATTTGAGGATTAGGTTGATCGACTGCGCCGAAAGCGCCCGGCGGTCGACGTTGTCCCACTGGTCGTCTTGGTGCGATTGAGGCGGATTGTCATGCAGGGCAGGGGAGGGGAGCGCCGGTGGAAAGCGCACACCCGATCTCGAGATAGGCGACGTCGGAGGCAAGCGCCCGCAGCGTATTTGCACCCATGCCTTCCTTGGCCAGATGCTTCAGCGTCGCGACACCATCATCGGTGAGCAGTTCTGCCAGTTGATCACGGCGGTCGAACGGCAGGATGGCGTCGAGTGCGTCCAGCTCTTCGGCGCGTTTAAGGGCGGATGCGGAGGAGACTTCGGTCATTTCGGCAGGCCGTCGGTGTTGCAGAGATCGTCGTGCGCCGACGACATGTCTTGATTCGAGCCCGCCTAACCGTCAGCGGAGCGAGACCAGATCTCGTCGATCGTACAGGTGTTCCCACTTTGGCTCGGCTTGCCACTTTGTGCGGTGGCCAACGCATCAGCGAGTGTATTTGCTGGGTCGCTTTGCGCTGCCATGAATAAGTCCTCACGCCGCCTTGACGTCGGTTTGCGAAAAGTCGTTGCCCTTTTAGAGCAGCGGTTCGCCGGCCAGCGCGGCAAGAGCATAGGAAAAACAGTCGCCGTAGTTCAGGGCTGCTGGATGGCGTCCCTTGCCATACGCCGCCAGGCGCGCCGAGCTCGATCGGCATGCCCGGCTGTGACTGGAACGATTTCGACGTCCGCCTTGTAGAGCCAGAGATCGAGGTCGGCGCCTGCGGCTTCCCCCAGTCGAGTCTCGATCACCATGGCAGCCTCAAGGACGGTCGTAGCGGAGATGAGCCGGACGGGGTCGTCTGCAATGCGCTCACGGAAAGCTGCCGCTTCCGGCTCATTGAAGGCGATGGCGGCAAGGACGGAGGTATCGATGACCATCAGGATGGCAGCCCGTTTTCGTCGTAACCGAGAATCTCGTAGGCCGTGCGGTTGTCAAGGACAGGCTGGGCGTTCCAGCGACGCTGGATCGCTTCGAGATCCTCGAGCAGGGCGGCCTTACGCATGTCAGAGCCAAGCCGGCGCAAGCGCTCTTCGAGCGCGCGCTTGGTTGCCAGTGTGATGCTTTCGCCAGTCCGTTCGGCAAGGGTGCGGGCAAGCTGTTCAGTGTCGTGGTCTTTGATGCTCAGCGCCATTTTTGTCGTCCTAGGTTCCTTATGGTCTATATTCTACCTTTGTAGCAGGGCCGCAGCGCTCCGCAATGCGAAGCCGGGGGCATTGATTTCACCGCTGTCGATCAGCTTGATTAAGCAAAATCTCCCTATTGGAATGATAATGCAACATTATCAGCTATTTTTATTCTGCAACGGGACGTGCGCTTTTATGCGACATAATTAGACAAAGCCGCACATCTGTCGTAGGCTTACATATATGGATTCGCACGTTCTCA
>NZ_JACLAL010000016.1 GCF_014280875.1 Paenirhizobium daejeonense
AGCTCGTCAGGCTCATAACCTGAAGGCCGCAGGTTCAAATCCTGCCCCCGCAACCAAATTCCACATAATAAATCCAAATCTCCTCTCTACATCAAACTCGTCAGAATTTGACCGGCCTCCCAACGGCTAACAAACCATCCCACCTGAACTTCTTGGTCCATACGTCAGGATATATTGGTTTGAGGTAAGAGGTCTCTGGTTGTCGCAGATGCGTTTAAATCAGGCCGAGGCCGGTGTGAAGGTCGCGACGATCGCGTGCTTGTCGCCGGGATAGGTGAAGCGCACGGATGTTACCGGGCCGGAGCCGTTCCAGGTTCTGCGCTGAACAACCAGGCAGGGTGTATGGACGGGCACGTCGAGCAGTTCCGACACGCGCTCGTCGGCTGCGACGGCAGAAATTTTATGTTCGGCTGCGCTCCAGGGCGTTTGCGCTATCAGCCATTCGCCTGCGGGGGTGGCAGAGAAATCCGCCTCCTCGGCCTCGGGAACGGTATCGAGGTTGATCAGCCTTTCCTCGGTGCAGAACGGCATGTCGCCAGCGAAGTGAACGCAGCGCAGTTGGATCAGCCTCGTTTCGGCCGAAACTTCGATTGCCGCGCGATCAAATGGTCCTGCCTTCCGGATGCTCCTGCTCTGGAGGGTGAAGGAATAGGCTTGGTTCATCGAGCGGACTTCCGCTGCGATGGTGTGAATTTCAAGAATTGCCGATTGCACCTGCGGCTGGGCGACGAAGCTGCCGGATCGCTTGCGTCGTTCGATCAGGCCCGCCTTGGCAAGCTGCGTCAGCACCTTGTTCACCGTCATCCGCGAGACGCCGTAGGATTCCGCCAGATCGACCTCGAAGGGCAGGCGGAAACCCGGCGCCCATTCCCCGGAGACGATCCGGTTTTCGATCTCGTTGAGGATCTGCTGGTGAAGCGTTGCTCCGGTCGCTTGTATGTTTGCCATGTCCGTCTCGCTCGGCAGAGCCCTGAAGCCGCGCCGGGCCGGCTCTGTCGTGATTGTTTTCGGGGCAGGCTATGAAGCGAGCAATTCTCGCATCGACGTTTGGAAACGCTGACGGATGGCATCCCGTTTCCGATGTCGTCCTGCAATGACCTGCTTCTCACCGGCCGTCCATACGGTGTCAACCCTGACACCCGAGGCAAAGATCCATTGGTCGATGATCTGTGCCTCCTGAAGGAAGGGAACCGCGCTGGTATCGAGCGCGACGAGATCGGCGCGTTCTCCCGCGCTGATGCGGTCCCCTTCGCCGAGCGCGAGCGCGCCGCCTCGAAGGGCATCGGTGAACATTCTCTGGCCCGTCGACTGTCCCGCATCGGCAATCACGTTTCTGGATCGATGAAGAATGCGTTGGGAATATTCGAGCTGGCGAAGTTCGTGTGCCAGTGAGATGTCGATATTGGAATCCGATCCGATCCCGTATCGTCCGCCGTGCTCGATGAAGCGCCTTGCCGCGAAAGTCCCGTCTCCGAGATTGGCTTCCGTGATCGGGCAGAGGCCAGCGGTCGCGCCGCTGCGGGCCATGCTGTCGATTTCCGCGTCATCCATGTGGGTCGCGTGGATCAGGCACCAGCGTTCGTCCACCGGCGCATTGTCCATCAGCCACTGCACTGGTCGCGCGCCAGACCATGCAAGACAATCCTCGATCTCCTTCGTCTGCTCGGCCACATGGATGTGGATGGGGCCGAAACTAGCGAGCGAGACGACTGTTGCCAGTTCCTCCGGCGTGACGGCTCGCAGGCTGTGGGGTGCAACGCCGAGGCGCGCGCCGGCAAGCGGCGACAGAAGCTCGCGGCAGCGATCCATCAGGCGGGAAAACGAATCCGGAGAATTGATGAAGCGTCGCTGGCCCTCGGCGGAGGGCATGCCGCCGAAGCCGGCATGGGCATAGAAGACGGGAAGCAATGTCAGGCCGATACCGGCCTCAGCACTTGCGCCGGCGATGCGCGAGGCAAGCTCGGCGATATCGCTGTATTGCTCGCCGTTCTGGTCATGATGCAGGTAATGGAATTCGCCGACCCGGGTGAATCCGGCTTCCAGCATTTCTACGTAGAGCTGGGCGGCAACAGCCTCCACATGCTCCGGCGTCATGGACAGCGCGAACTTGTACATGACGTTGCGCCAGCTCCAGAAGCTGTCGTCGGCGGGACCGCGCATTTCGGCAAGTCCGGCCATGGCCCGCTGGAAGGCGTGGCTGTGAAGGTTTCCCATGCCCGGCACGATGACGGCATGTCGCTCGTCGCCGGCTTGTGGGTCGGCATCGACAAGGATCTCCGAGACAAGCCCGGCCGTAATGCCGATCCGCACGTTCTTGCGCCAGCCGTCATGCATGAGCGCGCTTTCCGCAAACAGGATCGTCATGGGTCGTCCTCTTTCATTGCTATCCGGCCTTCGCAAAAGGCGCTTGCCAACCGTTCTTATATGTATATACATATTGATCAGGAAGGAAAGGTTTCGGGCGGATGAAAAGAAAAATATCTGTCGAACAGGAAGCGGCAACCCGGATATTCCGCAATGCGCGCCTCGCGACGCTTCAGGAAGATACAGCCGGTCTGGGCGTCATTGAAAAGGGCACCCTTGTTGTCCAAGCCGGACGCATCGTCTTTGCCGGAGCGGAGAACGATCTTCCCTCGGTTGCTTCGGAACATCTCGAGATCGTCGATCTGGAGGGGCGCTGGGTCACGCCGGGTCTGATCGATTGCCACACCCATATCGTCTATGGCGGTAACCGCGCCCGCGAGTTCGAGATGCGCCTCGAGGGCGCGACCTATGAGGAGATCGCCCGAGCCGGCGGCGGCATCGTTTCTTCCGTTCGCGCCACCAATGCGCTGGATGTCGAAGGCCTCGTCGCGACCGCGCTGCCGCGTCTCGATACGCTGATTGCCGAAGGCGTCACGACCATCGAGGTCAAGTCGGGCTATGGACTGAACATCGAGAGCGAACTGAAGATGCTGAGCGCGGCGCGCAGGTTTCAGGAAATCCGCCCCGTCCGTGTCGTCACTTCCTGGCTCGCGGCCCATGCTGCGCCGGTGGAATACAAGGGCCGCAACGGCGACTATATCGCCGATGTCGTCCTTCCCGGCCTTGAAGCGGCTCGCTCGGAAGGGCTTGTCGATGCGGTCGACGGCTTCTGCGAGGGCATTGCCTTCTCTGTCGAGGAGATGCGGCGGGTGTTCGACAGGGCGAGAGCGCTTGGGCTCCCGGTGAAGCTCCACGCCGAGCAGCTTTCCAATCTGGGGGGGGCTAAAATGGCGGCCTCCTATGGCGCTCTTTCCTGCGACCACCTCGAATATCTCGATGACGACGGTGTAAGAGCCATGGCGAAGGCAGGAACGGTCGCCGTGCTGTTGCCGGGCGCCTTCTATGCGATCAACGAGAAGCGGAAGCCCCCCGTTGGCCTGCTTCGCGATGCCGGTGTGCATATCGCCATTGCCACCGACTGCAATCCCGGCACCTCGCCACTGACTTCGCTGCTTCTGACGATGAACATGTCGGCGACGCTCTTCGGCCTCACCGTCGAGGAATGCATTGCCGGCGCAACCCGCGAAGGCGCACGCGCCCTTGGCCTGTTACACGAGACGGGCACGCTCGAGGCCGGAAAGTCTGCGGATTTCGCGATCTGGGACGTCGAAAGCCTTGCCGAGCTTGTCTATCGCATCGGCTTCAATCCGCTTTATGCGCATGTTTTCAAGGGCCGGAGGATTACGGCATGACCATCACGCTCGTTCCGGGTCGCGTTACTCTTCCGCAGCTCATGTCCATCTACTGGAACGGTGAGGCGGCTGCGCTCGACCGGGCCGCAGATGCCGGAATTGCGAGAGGTGCGGCGCGTATTGCCGAGATCGCGCGGGGCAATGCTCCTGTCTACGGCATCAATACCGGCTTCGGAAAACTCGCTTCCATCAAGATCGACAGTGCCGATGTGGCGACGCTCCAGCGCAATCTGATCCTATCCCATTGCTGCGGCATCGGCGCGCCCCTGCCGGAAAATGTCGTGCGGCTGATCATGGCGCTGAAACTGGTCTCGCTCGGCCGCGGCGCTTCCGGGGTGCGGTTGGAACTGGTTCGGCTCATCGAAGCCATGCTGGAAAAGGGCGTCACTCCGGTCATCCCGGAAAAGGGCTCCGTCGGAGCCTCGGGCGATCTTGCCCCGTTGGCGCATATGGCCGCCGCGATGATGGGCGAGGGCGAAGCGTTTCTTGATGGCGAGCGCCTGTCCAGTGCGGCGGCACTCGAAAAGGCCGGATTGAAGCCCGTCATTCTGGCGGCGAAGGAAGGTCTGGCGCTGATCAATGGCACCCAGACCTCTACCGCGCTGGCGCTGGCGGGACTTTTTCGGGCGCACCGGGCAGCACAGGCCGCGTTGATTACCGGAGCCATGTCGACGGATGCCGCCATGGGCTCTTCGGCGCCATTCCACCCGGATATCCATGCGCTGCGCGGCCATCGCGGCCAGATCGATACCGCGTCCGCACTTCGCGCGCTGCTCGACAATTCGGTCATTCGCCAGAGCCATATCGAAGGCGACGAGCGCGTACAGGATCCCTACTGCATCCGCTGCCAGCCGCAGGTCGACGGCGCCTGCCTCGACCTGCTGCGCTCGGTTGCCCGCACGCTGGAAATCGAGGCAAACGCGGTCACCGACAATCCTCTCGTGCTGTCGGACAATTCGGTGGTTTCAGGCGGCAACTTCCACGCCGAGCCGGTTGCCTTTGCCGCCGACCAGATCGCCCTTGCCGTCTGCGAGATCGGAGCCATCGCCCAACGGCGCATCGCATTGCTGGTCGATCCCGCCCTTTCCTATGGTTTGCCAGCCTTCCTCGCCAGGAAACCGGGCCTGAACTCCGGCCTGATGATTGCCGAGGTCACCTCGGCGGCGCTGATGAGCGAAAACAAGCAGATGTCGCATCCTGCGTCGGTCGATTCCACGCCGACATCGGCCAATCAGGAAGATCATGTTTCCATGGCCTGCCATGGTGCCCGCCGGCTGCTGCAGATGACCGAAAACCTGTTTGGCATCATCGGCATCGAGGCGATGGCGGCGGCGCAGGGCGTCGAGTTCCGTGCACCGCTGGCAACCAGCCCGGAACTCATGAAGGTGATCGCAACGCTTCGAAGGGTTATCCCGACGCTGGAACTCGATCGCTACATGGCAAACGATCTTCAGGCCGCAGCCACGCTGGTGGCGGACGGCTCGCTCGTTTCAAGCGTTTCCGAAGGCCTGCTGCCGGGGCTGGAGGCCTGAGATGACCGTATTCGAAGTCACGCAAGGCAATTCTCCTGTCATTCTGGGCTTCCCGCATACGGGAACCGAGGTGCCCGCCGATCTCTGGGATCGCCTCAACGACAACGGCAGGATACTTGCCGATACCGACTGGCATATCCATGAGCTCTATGCCGGCCTGCTTCCTGATGTGACGACGGTGCGGGCAACCTTCCATCGCTACGTCATCGATGCCAACCGCGATCCCGAAGGCCTCAGCCTTTATCCTGGCCAGAACACCACGGGCCTCGTGCCGGAAACGGATTTCGACGGCAAGGCGATATGGAGGCAAGGCGAGGCGCCCGACGAGGCGGAGACCGCGCGTCGGATCGAGGCGTTTCATGCTCCTTACCACGCCGCTCTCGCTGCCGAGATCGAGCGCGTGAAAGCCATCCATGGCGTTGCCATCCTTTATGACTGCCACTCGATCCGCTCCCGCATCCCCTTCCTTTTCGAAGGCATATTGCCGGATTTCAACATTGGCACGGACATGGGCCGCACCTGCGCGCCGGAGATCGAGAAGGCTGCTGTCGACGCCGCGGCCTCGGCTTCCGGCTACACCTGCATTCTGAACGGCCGTTTCAAGGGCGGCTGGACCACTCGCCACTATGGCCGGCCGAAGGAAGGCGTACACGCCATCCAGATGGAGCTTGCCCAATCGACGCATCTTCAGACGGAAGTGCTGCCCTTCGCCTACGAAGAGGAAAAGGCCGCGCTGCTGCGCATCCATCTCAGGAACATTCTGGCGCGTATCGAAGACGTCGCGCCCCGCCTCAAACGATAACGATCATTCGACAGGGGAACCCGCATGACCTCCAATCCGCGCCATAATATCCGTGATGTCCGTGCCCCGCGCGGATCGGAACTGAATACGAAGAGCTGGTTGACGGAAGCGCCGCTGCGCATGCTGATGAACAACCTCGACCCCGACGTGGCGGAACGTCCCCACGAACTTGTGGTCTATGGCGGCATTGGCCGTGCGGCCCGTACCTGGAGCGACTTCGATACCATTGTCGCGACGCTGAAGACGCTGGAAGAGGATGAGACGCTTCTGGTCCAGTCCGGAAAGCCGGTCGGGGTGTTCCGCACCCACAAGGATGCGCCGCGCGTTCTGATTGCCAATTCCAATCTCGTGCCGCACTGGGCGACCTGGGATCATTTCAATGAGCTGGATAAGAAGGGATTGGCCATGTACGGCCAGATGACCGCCGGCTCGTGGATCTACATCGGCGCGCAGGGCATCGTGCAGGGCACCTACGAGACCTTCGTGGAGGCTGGCCGCCAGCATTATGGCGGAAACCTCAAGGGCAAGTGGATCCTGACCGGCGGTCTTGGCGGCATGGGCGGCGCGCAACCGCTGGCGGCCGTCATGGCGGGTGCCTGCTGCCTTGCCGTCGAATGCGACGAGACACGCGCCGACTTCCGCCTTCGCACCCGCTACGTCGATGAAAAGACCGACAGTCTCGACGAGGCGCTGGCGAAGATCGATCAATGGACCAAGACTGGGGAGGAGAAGTCGATCGCGCTCATCGCCAATGCCGCCGATATCTTCCCGGAACTGGTCCGCCGCGGGGTGCGCCCGGATATCGTCACCGACCAGACGTCGGCGCATGATCCGCTGCACGGCTATCTGCCTTCCGGCTGGACGGTGGCCGAATGGAAGGCCAAGCAGGAGAGCGATCCGAAGGCGGTCGAAAAAGCCGCGCGCGCCTCGATGAAGGTGCACGTCCAGGCCATGGTCGATTTCTGGAATATGGGCATTCCGACGCTCGACTACGGCAACAACATCCGCCAGATGGCGAAGGATGAGGGACTGGAAAACGCCTTCGCCTTCCCCGGTTTCGTGCCGGCCTATATCCGTCCGCTGTTCTGCCGGGGTGTCGGTCCCTTCCGCTGGGCGGCACTTTCCGGCGATCCCGAGGATATCTACAGGACCGATGCCAAGGTGAAGGAGCTTCTTCCCGACAACAAGCATCTGCACAACTGGCTGGACATGGCGAAGGAGCGTATCTCCTTCCAGGGTCTGCCGGCCCGCATCTGCTGGGTCGGGCTTGGCGACCGCCACAGGCTCGGACTCGCTTTCAATGAAATGGTGGCCAAGGGTGAACTTAAGGCCCCGATCGTCATCGGCCGAGACCATCTCGATTCTGGTTCCGTCGCCTCGCCGAACCGCGAGACGGAAGCCATGAAGGACGGCTCCGATGCCGTGTCCGACTGGCCGCTGCTCAACGCGCTTCTCAACACCGCATCGGGCGCCACCTGGGTTTCCCTGCATCATGGCGGCGGTGTCGGCATGGGCTATTCCCAACACTCCGGCATGGTTATCTGCTGCGATGGCTCCGAAGACGCGGCGCGGCGGATCGGGCGTGTGCTCTGGAACGACCCGGCAACCGGCGTCATGCGCCATGCCGATGCCGGCTACGACATCGCACTCGATTGCGCCCGCGAGAAGGGCCTTCGCCTCCCGGGTATCCTTGGAAACTGACAAACCGGAAGGCCTTCCGCTTTCGGGAGGCTTGTCGACAGGAGGTGAGCAAGTGGAACTTCTCCGTTTCGACAATCTGGTGGCCGTTCCTTGGAGGAACGGTGGCGGGCTGACACGCGAACTTGCCATTCATCTCGACGGGGAAATCCATCCGGAATTCCTCTGGCGCGTCAGCATGGCGACGGTCGGTGGGCCGGGACCCTTCTCCCGTTTCGACGGCATAGACAGGACGATCGCCGTCCTGCAGGGTGAGGGGATTGTGTTGGCTTCGGGGGAAGGCGAAACGGTGCTCCGCCGAAACAGTGCCCCCTATTCGTTTGCCGGCGAAACACTGATAGACGCCTCGGTCGTTTCCGGCGAGACGACCGATCTCAACGTCATGACGCGGAGGGGACATTTTGCCCATGTCATGAAACGCCTCGTCATAGGGGAGCCGCTTGCCATCGAGGTTGGATGCGACGAGATGTTGATCGTCTTCAACGGTGAAGTCGATGTCGAGACATCGGAAAATCGCCTGACCGCCCGGCCGCTCGACACGCTGACCGGATTGAAGCGCGGAACTGGCCTGCATCTTCTTCCGTCGGCGCAGGAAGAGGTCTTTCTTATCGAGCTTTACCGTGCATCTGCGTAAGAGCGTTATTGTGCCGCGGTTATCAGCAGGTTGTAGCGTCTGGCATCCATCAGTTCCTGCTTCAGCGAGATCCGGTCTGTGCCGAACATGATGTATTTTTCCTTGCCTGCGCCCATGGCATTCTTCATCCCCGTGAGATCGATCATGGCGATTTCCGGCCGGATGTAGCGGATCAGCTCGAGGGATTGGTTGAACATACCGTCGAGATGAGCGGGGTCGATCAGGTTATACTTGACGCGGATGGTCCTCGCCCTTTGCTCCGCACCTCTGATCTGCAGGAAGATCGAATTCGCGGTGTCGGGAAAGGCGACCGATGCGGTGCATTCCCAGGCGTCTTCAGCCGCAGGCGTGAACGTCGGCGTTGCGTTCGGCGTGACCGATGTAAGGCCAAGGCAGATCTCTTCCCCCGTCCGATTGAAATTCATCGGAATGAGGCGCTCGGTCTCGGAGGACGAGAAAGTCCGGGAGAGAGCTGGCGGTCGGGCAGGTGGCGCATGAACGCGGCCTTTCCTGATGACGACTTCTTCCTCCTTCGGCGAAAGATCGATGTGCAGCAGGGCGGCGAGCTTTGTCAGGTTACGTCCGCCATTGGCAAACAGAACCGTCGCGGCAATCGGGATCGTAAAGACCAGAAGGAAGATCAGGAACGGTATCTTCCACTTTGGCCTTTTCGGCTTGCTCGATCCCTGCGGCGATGGTTCAGGCGTCATTCTTGGAACCACTCGATAACGTGCCCACCACGCCTCATTGGCAGGATGGGCAATGATCGCGGTAACGGCGCATGTGCGGCCCCGACTTCATCACGGATCAAGTAGGGAAGGTACACCATTGGCGATCTTAAGCACCGAAAGCTTACCAGAAACATACGCGCCGGTGTCGAGGCCAATGCGCGAGCGGCCGAAATCAGGTTCCGAGAAGGGCGAATGACCGTGCACGACGGTAAACGGCAACTGTGGGCCAGTGCTGAGAAACGGCTCGCGGATCCACAGCATGTCCTCGTCGGTCTGGTCCTGCAGCGTCACGCCGGGTCTGATACCCGCATGCACGAAAAGAAAGGGACCGACGCGCAGGCTGATCGGCAGGACGTCGATGAGGGACAGGTGCCGCGACGGGACGGCCTGCTGCAGGACACGCGCCACCTCCTCGGGACGCCGGCGCACCCGCGTAAACAGCTCGTCAATGTCTATGCCGTAGGAAAGCATCGTTTGACGCCCCCCGTGATCGATCCATTCCATGTGATTGGCCGGGTCTCTCACAAAAGCGGCAAAGATCGCATCGTGATTGCCGCATAGCGGCAGCCGCCGCATGCGCTTGTCGTTGTTCGGGCCACTCAGAAGATTGAGAACACCCGCTGATTGTGGCCCACGATCGACATAATCGCCAAGATAGACAATCAATCCGGGCGTTTCATTCGAAACGATATCGTCGCGGATTCTGGTCTCTACGGCGAGAAGTTCGTCGAGGCAGCCGTGCACGTCTCCGACCGCATAAAGCGTGTAGGGCGGCAGCGCATCGCCGAGATCGATGCGACGACGTCGGGCCATTGGCTGCGCCGACCTGGATGAACTTCCGAAGAGGGATCTCCAGATACTAAGCATTCACGCAGAAATCCTTGTGTTGTCGAAGGTTATCACAGGTCGTTCCCGGCTGAACCCGCTACGCCGTCGGGGAGCCGTTTCACTGCGGATATCGTGCTTCCGAGGTGAGATGGAGGCAGACGAACAGCACGGTTCATCAAAAACCCCACGAGCAAGCCGAAGCTGTGACAGAGGAGGAGGGTTTCGGCAAGCCGCGATGGATGACGACCCCGGCATTTACCAGGCTTCGCGTCGAAAGCTCATGCGCCTGCTGCAGGTCTTCGGCGGGCGGTATTGTCGCTGGTTCAAAAGGAACCGACGGCGATGCCGCCGGATCATGTGGATGTCTTTGTGGAGACCCGGAAAGAGGTGTCGGCAAGCTCAGCCGAGCATCTCCAGAATTGAGTTGCGGACATAGCCTCGCAGTCGGTCAGCACTTGCCGCGACATCTTCGGAAGGCGTGGCCGGATCGAGCTGTCGGTTCAACAGCTTTTCGAGATCCTGCTTGTTATCCGCCACGTAAATTCCCTCGCGCTGGCGGAGCTGGGAAACGGTGGCAAGCTGATGGTCGTTGCGATGTTCGCCAAGCGAAGAAAGCCGCGGCACCAGGATGATGGGCTTGGCATATTTGTAAGCCTTCAGCACGGTCCCGATGCCCGCATGGGCAACGATGACCGAGCAGGCCTTCAGCTTTCTGTCGAAATCCGATGCCTCCACCGTCGAACTCCATTCCATGTTTTGCGGAACATAGGTGCCGAGGCCAGTCTGCGCGAAGACATCGCGATGGAGCCCGGGAGCCAGTTCGTCGATCATGCGGATCAGGCGGTCGAAGGGAAGTTGGGTGCCCACCGTGACCACGATCATAGCAGCGCCCCGTGATAGCTCGGGCCGGCCGCGTCGCTCAGATGCTCCCATTGGGTCAGCCACTTGTCCGAAATGTAGCGAGCGATTTTGCCGGACATGGAAAGCTGCTCCACATTTGCGAAGCTGTCGATCCAGATCGTCTTGGCGCCGATGAGTTTGCCGAAGGCGATGCAAATGATGCCCGGTGCCGCACCAGTGGAAATGATGACCTTCGGCCGCCGGGAAAACACGATACCCGCGCATTGGCGAATGCAGGTCAGCATGAGCAGCGGCCGACTGCGATTGCAGTCGACGACTACATGGCCATCGACCTTGCCTGCTTGCTGCAGCAGTTCTTTCTTGGTCGTCACGAAAACAGGTGACATGTCCTCGAAGGCTTCGGACACGAGCAACAGCTGCTGCCAGTGGCCTCCGCTAGATGCGACCGCAAGAATAGTGTTCTTCATGCTGGTAACCCGTGAGTTGTTAACATCGAAAATCTAGAAAACTGCCTGTAAACCATCGGTTTGATCGGACAGTTGCGAAACCGGTTGACGTTGATGGAATGAATCCAGCCGGACAAAGCCTGTCCGACAACGCATTGGGTAGGTTCGGCGCGAGCATCGTTCCGACCGGAACCGATATTCAACTGCAGAAGAGCGGCCATTTTTGGGTCTATGTGATCATTGTCACGTGGGGGCAAGGTTTGATGGAACAAACGATTCACTGTCGGCAATAGGAAACCGGCGTGGGTTCTTGCCTGCCTGATCATCCCGGTTGTGGCGGTGTGCGGGTGCGGCATGTCGACGGTAACCCTTGTCGTCCACTCTTTACAAAGCGAGTTACACTCACGGCGCGTAAAGCGGCCGTTAACCGTGAAGTTTTCCGATTTTTATACTGTCTTTGTTTCGCATCCGCGAAAGCTTGTCAATATGTTGCGTCGCAATATCATTTTCGCAACCGACGCTACAACGATCGTTACAATTGAATTTTTCGTTGATTTTGTTGAATATTATCGAACTCTGACCTTGGTTTCCACGCTGCGGTGCGGCTGTTGCTATCGTGGACGATGCCGTTGTTGATAAGTTTGGTAGGTTGCGCTGCAGATTTATTTGCAGCGCAAAAGTTGCTTTGTTTGCGTCGTCCCGAAAACGGACGTGGAAGGGAGATGCTGAGACGGGGGAAAGGATGAATCCCTGCGGAAGTTCCTTCACGCCGTCCAGGCTACCTTCTTACTGATGTTACTTTGGGCTTCGGTGCCGCACGCAAAGAGGCCGGCGGGGATCTCCGTAAAGCCGGATACGGATGGCAGGTTCACGGAAATATATGCGGTACTGAAGTTTGACAAAGTGGAAGAGATAATAGAGGAGTGCTGCGACTATTCTTGAGGCATATCTTCAATGCAAACCAGCCAAAGACGTCTTGCCGCGGGTCCCGGTGAAAAGGTCGGGGCGGGATCTCGTCTGACCGATATCCTGAGATTGGCCTTCTGGTTTAGCATTGTTATTTCTCTGCTGAACTACGGGGCATACGATTCTGTTACGGTAGCCATTGAAGCCGGGTTTGTGTATCTGCTGCTGGTGCTGGGGGTGTTCTCGCTCGGTATTGCGGGTAATGTTCGCATGCCCGTTGTAACGAGCATTGCGGCGCTCCTCCTTCTCCTCGCATGGATCGTTTTCCAGACTGCGCCCTTGCCCGAAGGTTGGCCAGTCCATCCTGCATGGATGGAAGTCCGTAAGCTCGATCCCGACGTGCATGCCAGCATTTCCGTGACGCCGGGGGATGACTTTGGCGCGTATCTCAAGATTGCGCTGCCGTTTGGCGTGTTCCTGCTTTCGCTGCTGTTGTTCCGGAAGGATGGGGAAGCCGAACGGGCTCTCAGGCTCTACGGTGTCACCGGCGGGATTATTGCCATTCTGTCGATCCTGCAGTTCGTTTTTGCGCCCGGGATGCTGCTTTTCGTAGAGAAGACGGCCTATCTCGACAGCCTCACGGGCTTTTTCGTCAACCGTAACACCGCGGCGACCTTCTTCGGAATTGTCTCGCTGCTTCTGCTGACCTTGTTGTGGCGGTCCACAAAGGATGTCGATGTCCGCCGTTTCGTCGCCACGCTCGCGCAGCCCCGGCCTGAAGCAAAGGGATGGAGCCTTGAACGGAAACATGGCCTGCTTTACGCAGGTTTGCTGGCGGCAAGCCTGCTCGCCCTTCTGCTGACGAAGTCTCGGGCCGGTGTCGGGTTGACTTTCGTCAGTCTGTCCCTCCTTGGTATTCTCCTCGGCTCCACGCGTTATAGCCGGACGCAGCGAGCGAGCTTTGGCGGCCGGCCAAAGGTTGGAATTGCCCGGCGCCTGTGGATTCTCGTCGGTCTGCCCTTGGCTTTTCTGGTCATTCTTGCATTTCTCGGCGGGAACGTGCTGCTTCGTGCCGAGGTGCGCGGCGCCGAGGACCCACGCTTTTGCACCCTCCCGGGAATCGTCGCGAGCGTGAAGGACCATTTTCCCTGGGGGTCGGGTCTGGCCTCATTCCAGGAGGTCTTCCCGGCCTATCGCGATCCCGCATGCGGCGTCTTCGCGGCCTGGGACAAGGCACACAACGTCTATCTCGAGGGAACGCTCACTCTCGGAATCATGTTTCCGCTGGTTGCGGTCATCGTGATGGGAAGCCTCATCCATATTTTCATTCGGGGAATCCGTGAGCGTCGGGAATACAGGTTCGCCGGTTGTCTTGGGCTTGCCGCGCTGCTTCTCGTCGGGCTGCATTCGGCGTTCGATTTTTCGCTACAGATTCCCGGCTTCTCGCTCGTATTCGCCCTGCTGATGGGGCCGGTCGTCAGTATTTGTCTAGGCCGGGGCGCGGGTGCCTTCCCTCAGTCGTCCCAGCAGGCATCGGGGCGCTATCGCGTACGGGCCAGGCACGGGCATCGCAAGTCGGAGAACGTTTAACCCTTAGCCAGAGGACTGATGTGACGGGTGTAGTACCAACCGGGGGAATCGGCCGTTATCAAGTTCTCATACATCGAGCGGGGAGCGACCAGTGACTTTGTCTCGCCGGAATGGAGATGAACATAAAGTAGATGCGAGCGGTCATCGTAAGCCGCTGAGGCGATAAGCCGAGATTTGACTTCTGTCTTTTCCATAGACGTCCCATTTTGCCAAAAAGGGCTCGTTCACTCTAAAGCGCTGAGCGCTCTAGGCTTTCCTCCAGAAGCGGAGCCAGTGTGTATGGTTTACGGAGGGTTGTCAATTGCAGGGAAATCTCCTTCATCAACCGGCGGCCGAGCGCTCTCCGCAGGCGTGAATGCGCTTTTCGGGGCGTGGGACTTTCACTCCGCTCGGAGGAAGCCGATCAGATAATCACTTTCTCTCGGGTCGAAATTCGATGCGACCTTGCGCAGCAACGTCATCAGATTGGGGTTGTTTCTGGCGAAATGTTGGCTGAGTAGCGGCATCCATTCCACCATGTCGGGTTTTTTGAGCTGCTCCTGCCCGGTCCGTTTCGCGATGGTGTCCGGCTTCTCATATCCCTCTGCCGTGAAACGCGCCGCCGTGGCTAGACGTTTCTCGTCTTCGCTGGAAAGTGCCCGCCCGTTTTCGTCGGCTATGGCAACAAGCAACGTCAGGGCCTTCATTGCGAAAGCCTGGTAGTGGAGCGCTCTGCCTCCTCGGGAAAGCTCCGCGGGGAAGCTGCCATCGGCGCTGCTCTCGGAAAGACCTGTGTGCAGGACGTTCATCGCCCAATCGAGTTGGCGGTTATCCTGCGTGAGCGTGGCGACCAGCCCGACTGCGGAGGCTCCCCAGTAGCGGGTGTTGGCGTTGCGATCGAGCCATTGGTTCTTTTTTGGACGTGGCGCGGAAGGGGGGGTGAATTCAGCGATGATGGCGTCCCCGAGCTTTCCGAGCCAGCCTTCGATCAACGCGCGCTGTTCCCTTGGCGGCGTGTCGAGCTGGAGCGCCACAGAATAGGCGTCGGTAAAACTCTTCATGCCGAAGGCTGTAATAAGGATCGCCTGTCGGCGACCCTTGGGATCGTTGTCATCGAGGTTGCCGAGTAGAGCGTCCGCTTTTGCCCAGACGACAAGCTGGCGCATGATGCAGGGTCCGATGCGCATACGATCGTTGGGCGATGTTACAGCGCGCCGCACCATCTGCCTGAGCGAAGCCCGGGTTCTGTCCACCAGTCGGTTGCGCTTGACGTAGGCGGCCATCGCCTGCTTGTCGATGACCGATTGTGTCGATCCCGGCTTGTAGAAGGTGCCGATGTTCGACATGTCCACCATCGGAGGAACCGGCTTTTCGCAGACGAAAGGCTTATCGTAATGGAGCGTCGCCGCGGAATTTTCAGGCAGGACGAAAGGATAGCTGAGGCTGGCCGCCGCCTCTGTCGTTCCGACTGCTGTGAGAAACGAGAGGCCAATTACCCATACTCTCAGCCTGTGCGGGAGCTTTCGAGGTTTCGGAGGTGCTGCCACTCTAACTACCCTTCCTGATGACGGCTATGGCGCCGGTCCGGATTTTCGCGTTCATCGACGAACTTCAGTCAGGGGTAGTGTTGGATAGAGGCGGTATAGTGTCAAGAAGTGCCAGATCATGCCTGATCTTTAGGATGCAGGGCACAACGTATGAGCTGCGTGTCCCGGCCATGACGCCGGAACCTGACGCTTCCGGCATCGTGATTCGTGTTCTTCACGGACTGGACGCCCCGTCTGTCAGGTGCGCCCAAAATTGGCCGGAGCCGGTAAAACAGGCCTATCGGCGTCTGACATCGAACCACTGACGCGGATTTTCGCCCGATTGAATCTTCAGCAGGCGCAGGTCCGTGCGCCGCCATTCCTTGATTGCGACCGTCCTGTTGTCGAGGATCAGGTCGCCTTCGGAGGTGGCAACCGCGAGAACGGCGTGGCCTTCACCCTCCGAAGTACGCGCAACCACGAGTCGCAGCGCCGTGCTGGGCCAGCCGGCTTCCATGAGTTGGCGGCGCTTGGTGAGAGCGTAGTCCTCGCAATCGCCTGATGTTCCGCCGACCTTCCATACATCATTGCCCGGTTCGTCGTTTTCCGGGCGCATGGAACGATTGACTTGGCGGTTTATACGCTGCAATTCCAATTTCTTGGCCGCCGTGAGGTCCACGACGCCACCGCCTTCGGAATTCCTGACTTCGCAATCGTCAGGATTCTGCACGCAAAATCGTACATGGGCATAGGGCGCCAGAGTTTGTTTGCTGACAGCTATAAGCTGTATTGTTGCGCTTCGACCTAAGTCTTTCGTTAGTCCTCCGAGTGGAACCGCATGGGAGGCAGGTGCAAAGCCGAGAGTAATCATTGCACCGAATGCGACGGACAGCGCTTTGTTATGGTTCATTTTCATCCCCGTCTCTTTTACACTTGTTCAGTGGCTTTCTGGGGGACACATTACAGACGCTGAATTTAATCCTGCTTAAGCCGATTGTTGGCATTTTACGGTTTTTTGCGGTTGCTGCGTGGACTCATTGCTGCAGTGCGTATAAGGTTCCTACTCAAAATGGGGTACTGCGGACATCAAGGCCGATTCCGGATTGATTGCAGTATTCGTCTGCTCCTTCGGCAGATACTTGGACTGCATGTTTCTTGAGTTGAGGGGATTAACTTGAAGCTTTTCGCCGCCGGCCTGCTCTTGTCTACGTCAGTTGTTGCTCTTTCAGGATGTACGGCCACTTCAAGCTCCGGTCCCACCGGACGGGCAGTGGAGGAGCGGGCGACGGTCAAGGTGACCAATGCCTCGTCCAAGCGTTCCGTTGGCATCGATTATGCGTTGGTCGATATCAATAGTTCCCTGCTGGCCTATGCCTCTGAGACGACGACCGAGGCCGGTCTCGGCAGCCTCGGCAGCAGCCGCAGTGGTGCGCCGAGTCTGCCGCTTGGCGCCGGCGACATCATTCAGGTGGCTATTTTCGAATCCCAGGCGGGGGGGCTCTTCATCCCCGCCGATGCCGGCAGCCGTCCGGGTAACTATGTAACGCTGCCGGAGCAGACCATTGCTCGCGATGGCACTATCAGCGTTCCCTACGCGGGTCGCATTCGTGCTGCGGGTCGCCAGGTCGAGGAAGTGCAGGCTGAGGTCGAGGATCTGCTGTCCAGCAAGGCGATCGAGCCGCAGGTCGTTATCACCAAGGTCAGTAGCAAGTCGGCCCAGGTGGCCGTTCTCGGCGATGTCAATGAACCCACGAAGGTTCAGTTGACCGATGCAGGCGAGCGCGTTCTCGATGCGGTTTCCGAGGCCGGTGGCTTGAAAACGCCGAATGCCGAAACCTACGTCACCGTACAGCGGCGCGGCCGCACGGCGCGGGTGCGTTTCGACAAGCTGCTCGCCAATCCTTCCGAGAATATCTACGTGGCTCCGGGCGATACCATCATCGCCGAACGCGAACGCCGGACCTTCCTGGCCTTCGGTGCGGCCGGCACGAACGGAAGGTTCGATTTCGAGGAAGAAAACCTGACCCTCGGCGAAGGCCTCGGCAAGGCCGGCGGTCTTCTCGATTCTCGTGCGAACCCGGCGCAGGTCCTGCTTTATCGTCAGGCGCCCCGCAAGCTTTTGGTCAGTCTCGGCGTCGATGTCTCCAAGTTCAAGGGCGACGATATTCCGGTCGTCTTCAGGGCGGATCTGCGCGACCCTGCTGCGTTGTTCGCCGTCCAGAAGTTCCCGATGCAGGACAAGGACGTTATTTACATCTCGAACTCCGATTCGGTTGAAATCATCAAGTTCCTCAACCTGGTCAACTCGATTTCTTCGACGGCTTCCGGCGTAAGTTCAGACGTGGTTTCGACAAGAGATTCCATCAAGGATCTCTAAGATGACAAAATTGCAGATTAACTGAGAACTAGTTTTGCTGTTGCTCGATAATGTCGCTGACATGTATGGGCAGATCGAGCAGATAAAAGGAGCAAAAGCGTGATGGACATGAAGACTGGCAAGTTTCTACTTCTGGCACTTGTGGGCGCCTGTGCAGTTCCCGTCACTGCGGGCGTGGCTTTCGCGCAGGATGCGTCGCAGACGACGGCACCGCGTGTAGGTGGACCTTCCCGTCTCGGCACGGCTGAGGTTCAGGCCTTCCTCAGCGCACCGGAGACTTTGCTTGGCGAAACGATCACTCCAGCATCGCTTTCGCTGCAGGTTCGCGGTTTGGCGATTTCCAGCGAGGAAACCCTGGCGCCTTTGCTTGCGCTGGTCTCTTCGGCAAATAACCAACAGATCGGCAGCATTGCTTCCGGTCTTGCCCGCGCAGTGCGCGTCTTGAGCGCCAGCACCGATCCGGCGGATCTTGCTCTTGCCTCCCGCATTCAGGAAGAGTCGGCAAAGGTTACCAATACGGTCTTCCAGGCGGCGTTTGCCAGCGCGACCGGTGAGGTTGAAACAGCCGCGCTCGGCGGGGCCGCTGCGGGTGGCGCAGGCGGCGGTGCGGGTGCGCTCGGCGGAACCGGAAGCGCTTCCGGCACGGCCGGTGGCGGCGCGGTCTCTGCGCCGACGACGCAGGCCCAGGGCGGGACGAGCTTCTCGGGCGCATCAGGCGGTTATTTTGCGAGCTCTGGCGGCGGCGGCACGACGGTCAACGTCGTGAGCCCGACGATCATTGTGAACGTGACCGGCCTCTGATTTTTTCGGTCCAACAAACGGGCGAGGCGAGATCGTGCAGCTATTGAACCGTGAACTATACGGGGAGTCAGTCGTCAACGGATCTCAGCGTGAGCCCGACTCCGAAGTCATAGACGTCGAAGCCGTACTGGCCATCCTGCGACGACAATGGGTTGTCGTCGCAGCTTGCATGGCGGCAGGTCTTCTTTTGGGCCTCGTCTACCTGATTTCGGCCGTGCCTCTTTATACTTCGCAGATCAGCGTTCTGATTGACCGGAGTAACAAGCAGTTTGCAGATCAACTTACCTTGGGCGGTGGGGTTCTGGATGACGAAGGCTCCGTCCTGAGCCAGGTTGAACTTCTCAAATCGGAGACAATTGCGCTTTCTGTCGTCGATAAGCTTAAGCTCGTCGATGACCCGCAGTTTCAGGCATCGTTCGGCTCGCTCTACAAGTCGGTCTATCGTTCTGTCGTAAAGATCTTCAGCGTCTCTCAGTGGTTCTCGTCCGATGATATTGATACCGGCGCCGATATCGAGCAGCGCAAGCGCGATGCTGCAGCCGGCGTACAAGGCAATATCGACGTAACGCGCGTCGGCAGATCCTATGTTTTGACCGTCGAATATGTTTCGCCTTTCCCGGGTCTTTCCCAGAAGATCGCGAACGCTCTCGGTGACGCTTACCTCGAAGACAGTCTGAATTCGAAATACGAAGCCACGCGCCGGGCCAGCAACTGGCTTCTCGAGCGAATAGCGGAACTTCGCCAGCAGGCGCTCGATACCGACCTCGCGGTTCAGAAGTTCAAGAGTGCGAACGGGCTCGTGACCGCCGGCGATCAGCTGGTTTCCGACCAGCAACTGTCCGAATTGAACAGCGCCCTGATTGTTGCTCAGTCGGATGTTGCGAAATCGAAGGCAAAACTGCAGCGGATCGAGCAGATCATTGCCTCCGGCCAGACCGATGCGATTGTTAGCGACGTTCTCGACAGCAGCATTTCCAACGAGCTGCGCACGAAATACCTCAACGCGTCGAAGCTCGAGGCGCAGATTTCGGCCAAGCTTGGACCGCGCCACGTGCAGGCTGTCAGACTTCGGGCGGAAATGGATGAATACAAGCGGTTGATGTTCGATGAGCTCAATCGTATCGCGCAAGGCTATCGAAGCGAAGTGGACGTTGCGGAAGCCCGGGAGAAGACCTTGGCTGCAAGCGTTGCAGAAGCCACAGGCGTTAGCGCAACGGCCAACGAAACCATGGTTCAGCTTCGTGAACTCGAACGCGAAGCCGAGACCTATCGGAACCTCTACCAGACATTCCTGCAGAGATATCAGGAAGCTGTGCAGCAGCAGTCCTTCCCGCTGACCGACGCACGCATCATTTCCCGCGCTTCGGAAGCATCGCGACCGAGTCATCCGAAGAAGATTGTCGTTCTGGCGGGTTTCCTGGCGCTTGGAATCTTTGCCGGCGCTGGTGTCGGTGCATTCCGAGAATTCCGCGACCGCTTCTTCCGTGTTGGTGACCAGATCCGTTCGACGCTGGGTCTTGAATTCCTGGGTACGGCTCCTCTGATGGCGGAAAACGCCGCCTACAAGGCGGAGCCGGTCTCTGATCCCCGCACGGTGGCCAAGTTCGGTCCCATCTACGATTATGTCGTGGATCATCCCCTATCGTCGTTCGCCGAAACACTGCGTAACAGCAAGATCGCCGTCGATCTTGCCTGTTCGACGAAGAAGACGAAGGTTATCGGTATCATCTCAACGCTACCGGGCGAGGGTAAATCTACCATTGCCGTCAATTTTGCAGAACTGCTGGCGGCTCAAGGCGCAAGGACCACCCTGATCGACGCCGACCTTCGCAATCCGGGTGCGACCCGCGCCCTTGCTCAGCATGCGCAGGCGGGCATTCTCGAAGCAATTCTCGGTAATCAGGATCTGGGGCGTCTCTGCCTTGTCAATCCGAGGACTGGGTTGAGGTTCCTTCCCGCCGTCATCAAGCAGCGCGTTCCGCATTCCTCGGAACTCTTGAGCTCTCCCGGCATGAAGTCGATCATCTCGCGCCTCTCGGAAGTCAACGACTACATCATCGTCGACTTGCCGCCACTTGCGCCGGTCGTCGATGCCAGGGCCTTTGCCGGAACGGTTGATGCTTTCCTCTTCGTCGTGGAATGGGGCAAGGTCAGCAGGCGTCTCGTTCGCCAGTCGGTCGAAGCGGATAACTATCTGTTCAACAAATGCGTCGGTGTCATCCTGAACAAGGTCGATCAGGGCAAGCAGAAGCTCTATCAGAAATACGGTTCTTCGGAATATTATTATCGGACCTATTCGAAATACTACAATGAGAATGCATAACCGTATTTCGGGTAGTCATTTCACCGGTCTTGTTCTCGTCTGCCTGTCGCTGGCCGTCATGTACCTGTCCTTTCAGGATCTGAGGCAGAGACTTCGCTTCGTGGATGCCGGGAGACTGGCGAGTTGGATCGAGAGAGGAGGGATCGTGGGGTCGGAGACGATCTTGCGAACCGGCGGTCGTCTCGAATCGCTGACCGCCCAAGGTGTTTGTCAGTCAGATGCGGTCAAGGCCGGCGCAACCCTGGCGTTGTCGCGCCTTGATCACACCGATCAGATCAACGCGTTTCCGCAATGGGTGGAAACTGCGGATCGCACGGACGCCTACCTCGTACATGCTTTGTCCTGTCTTCCCACGAACGGAAACCTCTGGTTGCGGTTGGCGATGGTTCGTCATGCCGTTGCGGAAGTTCCGGCATCTCTTGAGCATCTGGTTCAGCTTTCCCAGCTTTATGCACCGGCAGAGGCCGATGTACTGCGCGCACGACTATTGATGTTCAATCGCCTTTCGCCGGTCGGCATGTCTGCATTGGCTCCGATCTGGAAGACCGATGTCAACGTGGCCTGCGGCCAGCATTATTCCTGGGCCGTGCGAGGCCTGCCCCCGGCACGGGGTGAAATCCGCACCTATCTATCGGAATTGACAGCAAACGGATCCGCTTTCGATTGGTGCAAACCGTCCTAGGCAGTTCGGCTGACCTTGGCCTCCTGCAATGTGTGGCGAGCTGTATTCATGGACGCAGTCAATGCAAAGCCGGTCTTGCAGATGATCTTATCCTCATGCGGATGTCGGGAACCGATTTGTCAACCTGGCTCCAGGGGACGTCTTCCGGGCGAAGACGGCTAACCCGAAAGCGCGGCGTGAAGCATGTCCCTCAGATCGCTGCCGTCAACAATGCACTCAACTTCCTGACCGCTTTCCGCGCCTCGAATGACCCGGCATTCCACCCTTTGATTCCGCAAGACATTATCAAGCGCCTTGAAGGCCTTCAGCCCGCAAGCCTGCCGGCGTCCCGATCTCGTCATGCAGATCCTGTCGCGTTCGATCGGTGCGACACCGGCCAGCCGGAAGTCCGTTCCGTCATACCGGAATGTCGTATTGTCCATCACCCGAATCCGGTTCGCGGTTCGCAGTTTCACGGGATAAGGGTCCGTGGCTGGAGCGATCCGTTCATAGGTCTGGATTGAGCGATCGATGACAACGGGATTCTGCGTCCATACGACCTGTGAGGAAATGTCGAGATGATGGGACGGGGTGGAGCCATCCGTCCATGAGGATGCCAGGTATACCAAGCTGATTACCAGCATGATTGCCGCAGCAAGTCTGGAAAGAAGTTCAAGCAGCGCTGGCATCTGTTGTTCCGGCAAGGACGATTGTTTAGAACATACAATGCCGTCCGTTCAGGACCGGTTCCGAAGATTATTCCAATTTAAGCAATCTCGCGGATTTCCGTCGTGAGAATGTCGGTGCGTTGTGATGCAGGCGGCTACGGTCTGTGCTGCGCATCCGCCAGGGTTACTGGCAGTCCTCGGACCATGTGCGCTGTTCGCCGCGGAATGTGCACGCACTGTTACCCTGACGGGTATTCTTGCGATAATAGTCCCGTCTTGCCCGCTGTGAATCATTACCGGCACACCGGTCTGGCATGCGCTGGCAATCGACGTAGTTCTTGTTACTGACGCGCGGATTGCGAGGATCGATCACGTCGGAATACGCGGGAAAAGAAACCGCCACTGCGGCGGAAAGAGCAAGTACCCAAAGCTTCACGATAATTCTCCCCACACGGTTTTCTTCATTCTCTATATGGGCAGTTCAGCCAGAATTTCCATTCGGCTTTCTTGCTGAGACGTCTAACCGATAATAGTCGGCGTGCGAGCTTGCCTGCCGGTGGCGTCGAACGCTGGCAGGGCGCTTCATCATGTCACGTGTAGATGAGATGTTGGTGCAGAGGAGACGCACGACGAGCGACATGCCTGACGGCGGGATAGCATTCGATTTCCGACGAAATTAATGGAATTTCGACGGTGCGAAACGTTTAACAAAACTGCGCAGTGGCAGAAATTTGACTAAGTTGGTTCAAAACTGCGGCAGAATCTCTCTTTACATCGATTCTTTTACCGATAAGAAAAAAGACAGAGCGCCTGCAGGGCCAGACCGGTCAGTGATGAGACTGTTCAAATCGCGACCGCTTTTGGATCGGCAGGGCGCCCGCCCGCGTGGGGTTTGCCACGTAAAGAACGGCGTCGCGCGAAAATTGGGGTGCGCTACGCCAGAAAGAAACAGGCGAAACCGGAACAACCGGATTTCACCAATGGGAGACTACCAATGAAATTGAAGTTTGGCTTTGCTGCGGCTCTGCTCGCGGCCACGTTCCTTTCCACGGCGGCCAGCGCCAAGACCTTCGTTTACTGCTCCGAAGGTTCGCCGGAAGGCTTCGACCCGGGTCTCTACACCGCCGGCACGACCTTCGATGCGTCGGCCCATCCGGTCTACAGCCGCCTGCTGGAATTCGAGCCGGGCACGACCAACCCGGTTGCCGGTCTCGCAGAAAGCTGGACCGTCTCGGAAGACGGCAAGGAATACGTCTTCAAGCTGCGTCCCGGCGTGAAGTTCCAGACGACCGATTTCTTCACTCCTACCCGCGAGCTTAACGCTGACGACGTCGTCTTCTCGATCGAGCGCCAGATCAAGGCCGATCATCCCTGGCACCAGTATGTACCGGGCACGTCCTGGGAATATGCCGCCGGAATGGGTTTCCCGGAACTCATCAAGTCCGTCGAGAAGGTCGATGATCTGACGGTGAAGTTCGTCCTCAATCGCGCTGAAGCCCCGTTCCTTGCCAACATCGCAATGCCGTTCGCTTCTATCCTGTCGAAGGAATATGCCGACAAGCTCGATGCTGAAGGAAAGAAGGAACAGTTGAACCAGATGCCGGTCGGCACCGGTCCGTTCACCTTCGTAGGTTACCAGCAGGATGCCGTCATCCGCTACAAGAAGAACGCCGACTACTGGGGTGGCGCTCCGAAGATCGACGACCTCGTCTTCGCAATCACCACCGACGGTGCCGTTCGGTATCAGAAGCTGAAGGCTGGCGAATGCCACCTGATGCCGTTCCCGAATGCTGCCGACGTCGAGACCATGAAGGCCGATCCGGCTCTGAAGGTCATGGAACAGGAAGGCCTGAACGTCGCCTATCTGGCCTATAACACGACCCAGCCGCCCTTTGACAAGGTCGAAGTCCGCAAGGCGCTGAACAAGGCGATCAACAAGAAGGCGATCGTTGATGCCGTGTTCCAGGGCATGGCAGCTCCGGCCAAGAACCCGATCCCGCCGACCATGTGGTCCTATAACGACAAGATCGAAGACGATACCTACGACCTCGACGCCGCCAAGAAGATGCTCGAGGAAGCGGGTGTCAAGGATCTGTCGATGAAGATCTGGGCCATGCCGGTATCGCGTCCCTACATGCTGAACGCGCGTCGCGCGGCCGAAATCATGCAGGACGACTTCGCCAAGATCGGCGTCAAGGTCGAGATCGTTTCCTACGAGTGGGCCGAATACCTCGACCGCTCCAAGGCCAAGGACCGCGATGGCGCCGCCATGCTCGGCTGGACCGGCGACAATGGTGACCCGGACAACTTCCTCGACACCCTGCTCGGCTGCGAAGCCGTGGGCGGCAACAACCGCGCCCAGTGGTGCAACCCGGAATTCGACGCTCTCGTGAAGAAGGCAAAGGTAACCTCCGACAAGGCTGAGCGCACCAAGCTCTACGAAGAGGCTCAGGTCATCTTCAAGCGCGAAGCTCCTTGGGCAACGCTCGATCACTCCCTGTCCGTCGTTCCGATGCGCAAGGAAGTTTCCGGCTTCGTCCAGAGCCCGCTCGGCGACTTCACCTTCGAAAACGTCGATATTGCCGAGTAATCGTCAAGACTGAATGGATCACCGCGGAAGCCCGGCGCTTCCGCGGTGATTGCATGAGAGCCCGGCGGTTGTTACCGTCAGGCCCCAAAGGCTCAGGAAGGCAGATGTTGCTTCCGAGCAGGACCGGCCCGGGATGGCCGGCGATTACAGACCTCCAAGAAAAACATAAGCGGGTCCATCATGTTTGGCTTTCTCCTGCGACGGCTTGCCGTCCTCATCCCGACATTCGTCGGGGTCTCGATCATAGCCTTCGCCTTCATCCGGCTCCTGCCGGGCGATCCGGTAGCGTTGCTGTCCGGCGAACGGGTCATGTCGCCCGAGCGGCATGCCCAGATCAGCCACCAGCTCGGCCTCGACCGGCCGCTGGTCATCCAGTATTTCGATTATCTGGGCGGTGTGCTGAAGGGTGATTTCGGCTCCTCGATCGTTTCCAAGTCTCCGATCCTTGATCAATTCTTGTCGCTGTTTCCGGCAACGGTCGAGCTGTCCTTCTGCGCCATCGTCATTGCGATTGCGCTCGGCATTCCGGCTGGTGTCATCGCGGCGATCAAGCGCGGTTCGGTGTTCGACCAGTCGATGATGGGGGTCGCCCTCGTCGGCTATTCCATGCCCATCTTTTGGTGGGGCCTGCTGCTCATCATCCTGTTCTCCGGCATGCTGCAGTGGACGCCGGTATCTGGCCGCATCTCACTGATGTATTTCTTCCCGCCGGTAACTGGCTTCATGCTGATCGACTCGCTGCTGTCGGGGCAGAAGGGCGCTTTCACCTCGGCGCTCAGCCATCTGATCCTGCCGTCGATCGTGCTGGCCACCATTCCGCTCGCGGTCATCGCCCGCCAGACGCGTTCGGCCATGCTCGAAGTGCTGTCGGAAGACTATATCCGCACGGCGCGAGCCAAGGGCCTTTCGCCGTTCCGGGTGATCGGCCTGCATGCCCTGCGTAACGCCATGATCCCGGTCATCACCACGATTGGCCTGCAGATCGGCGTCATGCTCGCCGGCGCAATCCTGACCGAGACGATCTTCTCCTGGCCGGGTATCGGCAAATGGATGGTCGATAGCGTCTTCCGTCGCGACTATCCGGTGATCCAGGGTGGCCTTCTTCTGATCGCCGGCATCATCATGGTCGTCAATCTCATTGTTGATCTGCTCTACGGTCTGATCAACCCGCGTATCCGCCACTAAGAGGTGAAAAAACTCCATGGCTGAGACAACTCAGGGACAGACGGTTTCCAGCGCGGCGATGCGCCGTCAGATGCTGGCCGAATTCTGGTTCTATTTCTCCGAAAACCGCGGGGCGGTGATCGGCCTCTTCGTCTTCCTCGCGCTCGTGCTGATCGCGGTCTTCGCGCCGCTGGTCGCACCCCACTCCCCGTTCGAACAGTATCGCGACGCCATCCTTGTGCCGCCATCCTGGCTCGAAGGCGGCAACAGCACCTATCTTCTGGGTACGGATCCCGTCGGTCGCGACATCCTTTCACGTCTGATCTACGGCGCCCAGTACTCGCTGTTCATCGGCGTCTTCGTCACCACGCTGTCGCTGACAGGCGGCATTCTCGTCGGTCTGATCGCCGGTTATTACCGCGGCTGGATCGATACCGTCATCATGCGCCTGATGGACATCATCCTGGCCTTCCCGTCGCTGCTTCTTGCGCTGGTGCTGGTCGCGATCCTCGGACCGAGCCTGACCAACGGCATGATCGCCATCGCACTCACCCTGCAGCCGCATTTCGTGCGCCTTACCCGCGCTGCGGTCATGGCGGAGAAAAGCCGTGACTACGTGACCGCCGCCCGCCTCGCAGGTGCTGGTCCCTTCCGGCTGATGTTCCGCACCATCCTGCCGAACTGCACCGCGCCGCTGATCGTTCAGGCGACGCTGTCCTTCTCCAACGCGATCCTCGATGCCGCCGCCCTCGGCTTTCTCGGCATGGGTGCCCAGCCTCCGGCCCCGGAATGGGGAACCATGCTCGCCGAAGCCCGCGAGTTCATCCTGCGCGCCTGGTGGGTCGTCACCTTTCCCGGTCTTGCAATCCTCATCACCGTGCTCGCCATCAACCTGATGGGCGACGGCCTGCGTGATGCGCTCGACCCGAAACTGAAGAGGTCCTGACATGGCGCTTCTCGATATTCAGAACCTGACCGTCGAATTCGAAACGGCCTCCGGCTGGTTCAAGGCGGTCGATGGCGTATCGCTTTCGGTGGAAGCCGGCGAAGTGCTGGCGATAGTCGGCGAATCCGGCTCCGGAAAGTCGGTCTCGATGCTCGCCGTCATGGGCCTTCTGCCCTGGACGGCGAAGATCACCGCCGACAGCATGCTCTTTCAGGGCAAGGACATCATGCGGATCTCACCTGCCGAACGGCGCAAGCTGATCGGCAAGGATATCGCCATGATCTTCCAGGAACCGGTGGCAAGCCTCAATCCCTGCTTCACCGTCGGTTTCCAGATCGAGGAAGTGCTGCGCATTCACATGGGCCTCGGCAAGACGGCCCGTCGCGAGCGCGCCATCGAGCTCTTCCGGCTGGTCGGCCTGCCCGATCCGGCCGAGCGGCTCAACCACTTCCCGCACCAGATGTCCGGCGGCCAGTGCCAGCGCGTCATGATCGCCATGGCGATCGCCTGCAATCCGACGCTTCTGATCGCAGACGAACCCACCACCGCGCTCGACGTGACCATCCAGAAGCAGATCCTAGATCTTCTGATGGACCTGCAGACGAAGAACGGCATGGGCCTGATCATGATTACCCATGACATGGGTGTCGTGGCCGAGACCGCCGACCGGGTGATCGTGCAGTACAAAGGCCGCAAGATGGAGGAGGCCGACGTACTCTCGCTCTTCGAAGCGCCGAAGAACGCCTATACGCGTGCCCTTCTTTCCGCCTTGCCGGAAAACGCGACCGGGGATCGCCTGACGACCGTTTCCGACTTCCTTGCAGGTTCGACCGCAGGAGAAAACGCATGAGCGACAAAACCACGACACAGACGCCGATGCTTGAGATCCGCAACATCAAGCGCGATTATCACGTGCCGACCGGCCTCTTTAAACCGGAGAAGGTCGTTCATGCCGTCAAGGGCGTGTCCTTCAAGCTGGAAACCGGCAAGACGCTCGCCATCGTCGGCGAAAGCGGCTGCGGCAAGTCCACCCTTGCCCGCATCCTGACCTTCATCGACGAACCCACAGCGGGCGAACTCCTGATCGAGGGCAAGACGGTCGACACCCGTCCGGGTCATCTCACCGCCGAGATGCGCCAGAAGGTGCAGATCGTCTTCCAGAACCCCTATGGTTCGCTCAATCCGCGCCAGAAGATCGGCGACGTGCTGGGCGAGCCGCTGGCGATCAACACGAGCATGACTGCTGCCGAACGCCGCGAGCGCGCGACCGAAATGCTGGTAAAGGTCGGCCTGGGACCGGAACACTATAACCGCTACCCGCACATGTTCTCCGGCGGCCAGCGCCAGCGTATCGCCATTGCGCGCGCGCTGATGCTGAAGCCGAAGCTGCTTGTGCTGGACGAGCCGGTTTCCGCTCTCGACCTTTCGGTGCAGGCGCAGGTGCTGAACCTGTTGGCGGACCTTCAGGACGAATTCGGCCTGACTTACGTCTTCATCAGTCACGATCTTTCGGTCGTGCGTTACATCGCCGACGAGGTGATGGTGATGTATTACGGCGAGGCCGTCGAATATGGCAGCCGCGACGAGGTCTTCTCCGATCCGAAGCACGATTATACCCGGACGCTGTTTGCCGCCACACCGCGCGCCGACGTGGACACGATCCGCGCCCGCGTTGCCGCAAAACGGGCCGGTGCTCCGAAGGTCGCCTGATAGCGTCCCGGCTATTGAACCAGGAAATTTGACAGGCCGGTGCGAAAGCGCCGGCCTTTTCTCTTCGCTAAAGCGTTTCGCGATCTTTCAGATTCGCTCCGTACGCCTTAAGCTTTTGTTTCATTGCATGTCGTTCCCGCAAAATCGTGGCACACTTTTGCGCGACATGCTCCATGTCACATGCTTTTCGCATTCCTCCCGCGACATACTTGCCCGGCTTTCGTTTTTCCGTAGGATGAAGAAAAACGAAAAAGAGAAATGAGAGGGAGGATCATCATGCTGCTTACCCCGCGTCAGGCGGAAATCGTTGCGCTCGCCAAAGAGCAGGGCCGCGTTCTGGTCGACGAACTCGCCAACCGGTTTTCCGTCACCCCCCAGACGATTCGCAAGGATCTGAACGACCTCTGCGACGGCCGGGCGTTGACGCGCATTCATGGCGGCGCGATTTTTCCGACAGGCAACGAGAACGTCAAATACGAGGCGCGGCGGTCGATTGCCGCCTCGGAAAAGCAAGCGATCGGCCGGGCAGCGGCCGCTCTCATCCCCGACAACTCGTCGCTTTTCATCAATATCGGCACCACCACCGAGGCGGTTGGCGAAGCGCTCATCGACCATCGCGAACTCATGGTTATCACCAATAATATCAACGTTGCCAATCGCTTGAGGGTCTTTCCATCGATCGAAGTGGTGATTGCAGGTGGCGTTGTTCGTGGCTCCGATGGGGGTATCGTCGGCGAAGCAGCGGTCGATTTCATTCGCCAGTTCAAGGTGGATTTCGCCGTCATCGGGGTGTCTGCGATTGATGGTGACGGCGCACTTCTCGACTTCGACTTTCGCGAGGTGAAGGTGGCGCAGGCCATCATGGCCAATGCTCGCCATGTCATATTGGTGAGCGATTCCAGCAAGTTCGAACGCACGGCTCCCGTGCGGATCGGCCATCTCTCGCAGGTGCACACTTTCATTACAGATCGCTGTCCGCTGGATGCCATCCGGACGATTTGCGCTGAAAACGACGTCAATCTGATTGAGACCGCATCGTGAGGCGCGGACTCGTGAAGGGTCGATAAATCTTCGTTTGACATTCGATTTTATTTCGAATTAGATAATCACACTTTCGCAATTGCAAAAAATTGTGCAATGCGAAATCGGGTGGGGATGATAATGTCAGGCGATACGGTTTTCGATCTCTTCGTGATCGGTGGCGGCATCAATGGCTGCGGCATTGCCCGCGACGCTGTTGGTCGCGGCTATTCCGTGGCGCTCGCCGAAATGAACGACTTCGCCTCCGGTACATCGTCCGGCGCGACCAAGCTCATTCACGGTGGCCTTCGCTATCTCGAACACTACGAGTTTCGTCTGGTGCGCGAGGCGCTGATGGAGCGCGAAGTGCTGTGGGCCATGGCCCCGCACATCATCTGGCCCATGCGCTTCGTCCTGCCGTTCCAGAAGGGTGGCATCCGCCCCGCATGGCTGATCCGCCTCGGACTCTTCCTTTACGATCATCTCGGCGGTCGCAAGCTTTTGCCGCCGACGAAGACGCTGGATCTTCGAAGCGATGTCGCCGGCAAGCCGTTGAAGCCGCTTTTCTCTCGGGCCTTCGAGTATTCGGATGGCTGGGTGGACGACGCGCGCATGGTCGTGCTGAATGCCCGCGATGCAGCCGACCGAGGCGCCACCATTCTCAGCCGCTCCAGGGTCGTGTCCGCGCGTCGGGAAGGTGAAGTCTGGGTGATCGAGGTCCGCAGTGAGCAGACCGGTGCCGTGACGACCTTCCGGTCCCGCATGCTGGTCAATGCCGCCGGTCCCTGGGTGGATCAGGTTCTGGCCGGCGCCTTCGGGCGCAACAATGTCCATAATGTCCGCCTCGTGCAGGGCAGCCATATCGTGGTGCGCAAGAAGTTCTCCGATCCGCGTGCTTACTTCTTCCAGAATCCGGATAACCGGATCATCTTCGCGATACCCTACGAGAAGGAATTCACGCTGATCGGCACCACGGACCGCGATTATTCTGGCGATCCGAAGAGCGTGAGAATCAGCGACGAGGAAACGGCATATCTTTGCAACGCCGCAAGCGAGTATTTCGCCGAGCCGGTGCTCCCTGAGGATATCGTCTGGACCTATTCGGCCGTTCGCCCGCTTTATGATGACGGCGCTTCCAAGGCGCAGGAAGCGACCCGCGATTATGTGCTGAAGCTCGACAGCGATGCGGCCGGTCCGCCGCTCCTGAACGTCTTCGGCGGCAAGCTCACCACCTATCGGCGGCTTGCGGAGCATGCGCTAGAAAAGATCGGCGAGGCAATCGGCATCAAGGGCTCGTCCTGGACTGGCAAGAGCCGTCTGCCGGGGGGTGATTTCGCTCCGACCGGCTACGAATCGGAAGTTTCGAAGCTCATAAAGCGCGCGCCGTTTCTGGCGCGGCCGCATGCCGAACGGCTCGTCCGCTGTTACGGCACGCTTGCAGGCGCAATCATCGGCAACGCGGCGCGGCCGGAGGATCTTGGCCGCTTCTTCGGAGGCACGCTTTACGAAGCGGAAGTGCGCTGGCTGATCGAAAAGGAATGGGCGCGCACGGCAGAGGATGTGCTGTGGCGGCGTACAAAGCAGGGATTGCTCCTGACGGCCGGGGAGGCTGCGGGACTTGAGGAGTACATGGCGGGCGTCGTCGTTTACTGACGAACCCGCACCAGACTGATCTGCATCTATCACCGACGGTTGGAGGAGGCCCGAGGAAACAATGCTCGAATTGCGCAATGTGTCGAAGATGGCGGGAGGCGAATTTCATATTCGCCCCACCGACCTGGCGTTACGGCGGGGAACGCTGAACGTCCTGCTCGGGCCGACGCTCTCCGGCAAGACCTCGCTGATGCGTCTCATGGCCGGCCTCGACAAGCCGACCGAAGGCACGATCCATTTCGACGGCGAGGACGTGACCGGCGTGCCCGTGCAAAAGCGCAACGTCGCCATGGTCTACCAGCAGTTCATCAATTATCCGGCGCTGACTGTTTATGAAAACATCGCTTCGCCGATGCGGATTGCCGGCAAGGATCGGGCGACCATCGATCGTGAAGTGCGCAAGGCGGCCGAGCTCCTGAAGCTCACCCCCTATCTCGACCGCACGCCGCTCAATCTTTCCGGCGGCCAGCAGCAGCGCACGGCGCTGGCGCGAGCAATCGTCAAGAAGGCCAATCTGGTCCTGCTCGACGAGCCGCTGGCAAACCTCGACTACAAGCTGCGCGAGGAACTGCGCGAGGAACTTCCGAAGATCTTTGCAGAATCCGGCGCGATCTTCGTTTATGCCACGACTGAACCATCCGAGGCGCTTTTGCTGGGTGGCAATACCGCAACGCTCCGCGAGGGCCGCGTCACCCAGTTCGGGCCGACGATCGAGGTCTATCGCCGTCCGGTCGATCTCCTGACCGCCAAGACCTTTGCCGATCCGCCGCTCAACACCATCGATGCCGTGAAGGCCGATGGCGTCTTCCGGGTTGGCGGGCAGGCAGCACTGCCGGTGCCGCCGCATCTGCTCGGCGTAGCGAATGGCCCGGTGACCGTCGCGTTCCAGCCGCATCACATTGCGCTGCGCCGTCAGCATGATGGCGTTGCGAGGGTGAGCGTTCGCACGCTGATTTCCGAGATTGCCGGGTCGGAAAGCTTCATTCACGTCGATTTTGCCGGCGCCCGCTGGGTCATGCTTGCCCATGGCATCCATGACATCGAGCCGGACCGCGAGATCGAGGTCTATGTCGATGCGCGCCATCTGATGGCGTTCGATGCCGAGGGTCACGCGCTGGGCGCGCCGATCCCTGAGACGGCGTGAGGGGGGCACAGATCATGGCACGCATCAATCTCCAGCATATCCGTCACGCCTACAGCGCCAAGGCGCAGGCTGCGGGTGACTATGCGCTCAAGGAAGTGCATCACGAATGGGCCGACGGCGGTGCTTACGCCCTGCTCGGCCCCTCCGGTTGCGGCAAGACGACGTTGCTCAACATCATTTCCGGGCTGTTGCATCCGTCCGACGGACGCATCGAGTTCGACGGGGTCGATGTGACCGAGCTTTCGACAGAACATCGTAACATTGCGCAGGTCTTCCAGTTCCCGGTCGTCTACGACACGATGACGGTGTTCGACAATCTCGCCTTTCCGCTACGCAACCGGCATGTGCCGGAAGCGGAAGTACAGCGCCGCGTCGCCGAAATCCTCGAAATGATCGACCTTGGCGGCATGGCGAAGCGTCGGGCGCAGGGCTTGACCGCCGACCAGAAGCAGAAGATTTCGCTTGGCCGCGGTCTGGTGCGCTCGGACGTCAATGCGATCCTCTTCGACGAGCCGCTGACGGTGATCGATCCGCACATGAAATGGGTGCTGCGTTCGCAGTTGAAGCGGCTGCATCGCCAGTCCGGCTTCACCATGGTCTATGTCACCCACGACCAGACCGAGGCGCTCACCTTCGCCGACAAGGTGGTGGTGATGTATGACGGCCAGATCGTGCAGATCGGCACGCCGGCCGAGCTTTTCGAAAAGCCGAGCCACACCTTCGTCGGCTATTTCATCGGCTCTCCGGGCATGAACGTCATGCCGGTCGCGGTCGAGGGTTCATCTGCCCGCATCGGCGATCAGATCATTCCGCTTGCCGGCGCGCCCAAGGTCGGCGCCAGCGGCAAGATCGAGCTTGGCATTCGTCCGGAATTCATCCGTCTCGGACGCGAAGGCATGCCGGTGCAGGTCAACAAGGTCGAGGATATCGGCCGCCAGAAAATCGTTCGCGCCACATTCTGCGGCCAGCCACTGTCGATCGTCGTTCCGGAGGATGACGAGGTGCCGACGGAGGCGCGCATCACTTTCGAACAGAAGGCGATCGGCATCTACGCCGATTCCTGGCGCGTGGGCACGGAGGGCTGAACCATGGAAAAGACCTGGAACAACAAGGCCTGGTTCATGGTGCTGCCGGTGTTGGTGCTGGTGGCCTTCTCGGCGGTCATTCCGCTGATGACGGTGGTGAACTATTCGGTTCAGGACACCTTCGGCAACAACCAGTTCTTCTGGGCCGGCACGGACTGGTTCACGCAGATGCTGGAATCAGACCGTTTCTGGGACGCTCTCGTCCGCAACCTGTTCTTCTCGATGGTGATCCTCGCGATCGAGGTGCCGCTCGGCATCCTGATTGCGCTCAACATGCCGAAAACGGGTCTCGGCGTTCCCGTCTGCCTCGTCCTGATGGCGCTGCCGCTGCTCATTCCGTGGAACGTCGTCGGCACCATCTGGCAGGTCTTCGGCCGTGTGGATATCGGTCTGCTCGGCCATACGCTGACGGCGCTCGGTATTTCCTACAACTATACGCAGGATCCGACGGCAGCATGGATCACCGTCATCGTCATGGACGTGTGGCACTGGACGAGCCTCGTCGTGCTGCTCTGCTATGCCGGCCTCGTTTCGATCCCCGATGCCTATTATCAGGCGGCCAAGATCGACGGTGCCTCACGCTGGTCGGTGTTCCGCTACATCCAGCTGCCGAAGATGAAGCGCGTGCTTCTGATCGCCGTGCTGCTGCGCTTCATGGACAGCTTCATGATCTACACCGAGCCCTTCGTCGTCACCGGCGGCGGCCCCGGCAACTCCACGACCTTCCTGTCGATCGACCTCGTCAAGATGGCGGTCGGCCAGTTCGACCTCGGACCGGCAGCGGCCATGTCGATCATCTATTTCCTGATCATCCTGGCCCTGTCCTGGATCTTCTACACCGTCATGACCATCAACGACGCACCGCAGAATTGAGGGAGGCAGGACCATGAACCACGATACCCGCGGCAAGCTCTCCTTCCTCGTTCCGACGATCTACATCCTCTTCCTGATCCTGCCGATCTACTGGCTGGTCAACATGAGCTTCAAGGAAAACAGCGAGATCCTCGGTGCCCTGTCGCTCTGGCCGAAGAACCCGACGCTCAGGAACTACGCGGTGATCTTCACCGATCCCTCCTGGTACAAGGGCTACATCAACTCGATCATCTACGTGGTGATGAACACCGTGATCTCGGTCACGGCGGCCCTTCCGGCGGCCTACGCCTTCTCGCGCTACCGCTTCCTTGGCGACAAGCATCTGTTCTTCTGGCTGCTCACCAACCGCATGGCGCCGCCGGCGGTCTTCGCGTTGCCTTTCTTCCAGCTCTATTCCGCCTTCGGCCTGATCGACACTCACATCGCGGTGGCCATCGCCCACTGCCTGTTCAACGTGCCGCTCGCCGTCTGGATCCTCGAAGGCTTCATGTCCGGCGTGCCGAAGGAGATCGACGAGACCGCCTATATCGACGGCTATTCCTTCCCGAAATTCTTTGTGAAGATCTTCATGCCGCTGATCGCCTCCGGCATCGGTGTCGCCGCCTTCTTCTGCTTCATGTTCTCGTGGGTCGAGCTTCTTATTGCCCGCACACTGACCACTACGGACGCCAAGCCGATTGCCGCGATCATGACCCGTACGGTCTCCGCTTCGGGCATGGATTGGGGCGTGTTGGCCGCCGCCGGCGTGCTGACCATCATTCCCGGCGCGCTCGTCATCTATTTCGTCCGCAACTACATCGCCAAGGGCTTTGCCCTCGGCCGCGTGTGACAGGAGGCTGCTATGGATTTCTCATGGATGGCCTGGACGCTTCCGACGGCCCTCTTCTTCATCATCATCTTCCTGCTGATCGCAGCGATGGGGGTGTGGGAGTATTTCTCGCCCGGCGGTAATCCGCGTGTCGGCATATTGCGCTTTGAAACCACCCGCGGCGACCGACTGTTCGTGTCGCTGCTCGGTTCGGCATTCATTCATCTTGCCTGGCTGGGACTTGGCGGTCCCAGCCTCTGGTGGGCTCTCGCCTTGTCAGTGGTCTACGCGATCGGCGTATTCCGCTTTGTGTGAGGCAGAAAGAACGGGTGGCGGGGAGGTTCGCCATCCACGACGACGAAAACTGCAATCGCAAACCCTTGGGAGGACAATCATGCGACGGCATCTTTTGACGACGACGGCAGCCATGCTGCTGGCATTGACCGGTACGGCTTTCGCCGGCATGGACGAGGCAAAACAGTTCTTGGACAAGGAAATCGGTGACGTTTCATCGCTTTCGCGCGCCGACCAGGAAAAGGAAATGCAGTGGTTCATCGACGCTGCCAAGCCCTTTGCCGGTATGGACATCAAGGTGGTCTCGGAAACCATCACTACCCATGAATACGAATCCAAGGTTCTGGCGCCCGCCTTTACCGCGATCACCGGCATCAAGATCACTCATGATCTGATCGGCGAAGGCGACGTCATCGAGAAGCTGCAGACACAGATGCAGTCGGGCGAGAACATCTATGACGCCTATGTCAACGATAGCGACCTGATCGGCACCCATTGGCGCTACCAGCAGGCCCGTTCGCTGACCGACTTCATGGCCAATGAAGGCAAGGACGTCACCAACCCCGGCCTCGACATCGACGACTTCATCGGCAAGTCCTTCACCACTGCCCCGGACGGCAAGCTCTACCAGCTGCCCGACCAGCAGTTCGCCAACCTCTACTGGTTCCGTTACGACTGGTTCAACGACGCCAAGAACAAGGAGGACTTCAAGGCTAAGTACGGCTACGACCTCGGCGTTCCGGTCAACTGGTCGGCTTACGAGGATATCGCCGAGTTCTTCACCGGCCGCGAGATCGACGGCAAGAAGGTCTATGGACACATGGATTACGGCAAGAAGGACCCGTCGCTCGGCTGGCGCTTCACCGACGCCTGGCTGTCGATGGCCGGCAACGGCGACAAGGGCATCCCGAACGGGCTGCCGGTCGACGAATGGGGCATCAAGGTCGACGAGAAGTCGCGTCCGGTCGGCTCCTGCGTTGCCCGTGGCGGTGACACCAACGGCCCGGCTGCGGTCTATTCGATCCAGAAGTATCTCGATTGGCTGAAGGCCTATGCTCCGGCTTCCGCCGCCGGCATGACCTTCTCGGAGTCCGGTCCGGTGCCGTCTCAGGGTGAAGTCGCCCAGCAGATGTTCACCTACACGGCTTTCACCGCCGACTTCGTCAAGGACGGCCTGCCGGTCGTGAATGCGGACGGCACGCCGAAGTGGCGTTTCGCTCCGTCTCCGCATGGCGTCTACTGGAAGGATGGCATGAAACTCGGCTATCAGGACGCCGGTTCCTGGACGCTGATGAAGTCGACTCCTGACGACCGCGCCAAGGCCGCATGGCTCTACGCCCAGTTCGTCACTTCGAAGACGGTCGACGTCAAGAAGAGCCATGTCGGCCTGACCTTCATCCGTCAGTCGACGCTGGATCATCAGTCCTTCACCGATCGCGCGCCGAAGCTCGGTGGTCTCGTCGAGTTCTATCGTTCGCCGGCTCGCCTGCAGTGGTCGCCGACGGGTACGAACATTCCTGACTATCCGAAGCTCGCCCAGCTCTGGTGGCAGGCAATCGGCGATGCCTCTTCCGGCGCCAAGACCGCGCAGGAAGCCATGGACTCGCTGTGCGCCGAGCAGGAAAAGGTTCTTTCTCGCCTCGAACGCTCCGGCGTTCAGGGCGACATGGGTCCGAAGCTCGCCGAAGAGCATGACATCGAGTATTGGCACAAGGATGCCGTCGCGAAGGGCAACCTCGCACCGCAGCTGAAGATCGAGAACGAGAAGGAAAAGCCCCTTACCGTCAACTATGACGAACTCGTCGCCAGCTGGAAGAAGTAAATCCCGGTAAAATCGGGAAAAGACCGGGGCGCTTCTCGCGCCCCGGTCGCCTGTTGTTCGGGAATGAAGACGTTTCCGAAAAATGCGTAGCGGTCTTGCGTCCGTAATGGCGCCGGACAAGGAGAAAGAGCAAGGCAGGCGATCTGGTTTCACCTGTCATGCGAAAGGGAGCGAATTCCATGGGTGGTTACATCCTCGCCATCGACCAGGGAACCACATCCAGCCGCACCGTGGTCTTCGATGGAGACATGACGATCGCCGGCGTGGGGCAGCAGGAATTCACGCAGCATTTTCCGTCCTCCGGCTGGGTGGAACACGACGCCGAGGAAATCTGGCGAAGCGTTCTCGCAACCGTTCGAACAGCGCTTGCCAAGGCAAGCGTATCCGCTGCCGACATCACCGCGATCGGCATCACCAACCAGCGCGAAACGACCGTCGTCTGGGACCGCAGGACCGGCGAGCCGATGCATCGCGCGATCGTCTGGCAGGACCGCCGCACGGCCCGTTTCTGCGAGGAGTTGAAGGAAAAAGGTCTCGAACCGAAGTTTACCGAAAAGACCGGCCTGCTGCTCGACCCCTATTTTTCCGGCACCAAGCTTGCCTGGCTGCTGGAGAATGTCGAGGGACTGCGCGCCCGCGCCGAGGCTGGCGAGGTCTGCTTCGGCACAGTGGATAGCTGGCTCATCTACAAGCTGACGGACGGCAAGGTGCATGTCACCGATGCCACGAACGCCTCCCGAACCCTTCTTTACAATATCGGCGAAAACCGCTGGGACGACGAGTTGCTGTCGATCCTCGGCATTCCCGCCGCCATGCTGCCGGAGGTCAAGGATTGCGCCGCCGATTTCGGCGTGACCGATCCGGCGATTTTCGGGGTCGCTATCCCCATTCTGGGCGTTGCCGGCGATCAGCAGGCGGCGGTGATCGGCAATGCCTGCTTCGAGCCGGGCATGATGAAATCCACCTATGGCACCGGCTGCTTCGCGCTGCTCAACACGGGCACCGACCGGGTCGCCTCGTCGAACCGGCTGCTGACGACCATCGCCTATCGGCTGGACGGGGTGACGACCTATGCGCTGGAAGGCTCGATCTTCATCGCCGGTGCGGCGGTGCAGTGGTTGCGCGATGAACTCGGTTTCATCGGCGTTTCATCCGAGGTGGGCGCGCTGGCCATGAAGGCGGACCCTAACCAGCGCGTCTACCTCGTGCCTGCCTTCACCGGCCTTGGCGCTCCCTACTGGGATGCGGAAGCGCGCGGCGCGATCTTCGGCCTGACGCGCAGCACCGGGCCGGAAGAATTCGCCCGCGCGGCGCTGGAAAGCGTCGCCTACCAGACCCACGACCTGTTGGAGGCGATGAAGAAGGACTGGAAGGGGGCGGCCGACAAGACGGTGCTGCGCGTCGATGGCGGCATGGTCGCCTCCGACTGGACCATGCAGCGGCTCGCCGACATCCTGGCAAGCCCGGTCGACCGGCCGGTGATCCTGGAAACCACGGTGTTGGGCGCCGCATGGCTCGCCGGTTCCCGCGCCGGCATCTGGCCGGATCGCCAGGGCTTCGCCGAGCATTGGCGTCGTGATCACCGTTTCGAACCCGTCATGCCCGAGGCCGAGCGGCTCACTGCAATCGCCGGTTGGCATGACAGCGTCTCCCGCTGCCTGACCAAGCGGCGTTGACACTCAGCTTGCCCTGTTGATCATGGCGACCAGCGTTTCCAGCCGGTCGGCCTCGCACGGCAGCTTGTCCTGCCTCAGCCGGGCGATGCGGGGGAACCGCATGGCCACGCCCGACTTGTGCCGGCCGGACCGTGAAATGCCTTCGAAGGCCACTTCCACGACGAAGCCGTGATCGGGCTCGGCGCGAAGCGCTCGCACCGGGCCGAACCGATCGACGGTGTTGTTGCGAACGTAGCGGTCGAGGACTTCGAGTTCCTCATCGGTAAAACCGAAATAGGCCTTGCCGACGGGAACGAGCATGTCCCCCTGTTCCGGGTCCGCGGTCCACACCCCGAAGGTGAAATCGGAATAGTAGCTCGAACGTTTACCGTGGCCGCGCTGCGCATACATCAGCACGGCGTCGGCATTCATCGGGTCTCGTTTCCATTTAAACCACGGCCCCTTGGCGCGCCCGGCCTGATAGCTGCTGTCGAGCCGCTTGATCATCACGCCCTCGATCACGGGATCGGGAGGCGTGGAGCGCAGACGGTCGAGTTCTTCCCAGGAGGAGAAGGGCACGAGCGGTGAAAGGTCGAAACGCGTCGGTGCGGCATTCTCGATCATGCGGGTGAGCCGCTGCCGCCGGTCGAGAAATGTCTCGCCGCGAATGTCGGCGTCGCGATCGAAGAGCATGTCATAGGCCCGGATGAAGGCCGGGTAGTCGCGGATCATCTTGCTGGAAACGGTCTTGCGGTTCAGCCGTTGTTGCAGGTCGGAAAAGGTACGGGTCGGCTCATTCGAGCGCAGGGTCCCACCGATCAGGAGTTCGCCGTCGATCACGCCTTCGAACTCGGCGGCCTCCAGTACATCCGGGAAGGATGCGGAAATGTCGTCACCTGAACGGGAATAGAGCTTTCGCCTTCCGCCGAAATGGGAAAGCTGCACGCGGATGCCGTCCCATTTCCATTCGGCGGCGAAGTCTTTCGGGTTCAGACCCTCCAGATCGCGGTCGCCGACGGGATTGGACAGCATGACCGAGTGAAAGATCGCCGGCGTCGCAAGAACCGGCTTCTCACCCCGGCCTTCCAGCCAGGCGAATAAAGGCTCATAGGGCGGATCGAGCCCATGCCAGAGCGTCTCGATCTCGGTCACGTCCTTCTGGCCGAGTTGCGCAAGTGCCTGCTTGGCAAGGCGGGCCGATACACCGATCCGCAGGCCACCGGTCACCAGCTTCAGAAAGGCGAAACGGCCGGATGTGTCGAGCGCGTCGAGAAGCCCCCGGACGACGCTGCGCGTGTCGCTGCGGCTGGCGGTCTGCAGGGCATGGATCACCTCGGAAAGCCGGGGCTGGTTTGCCGGCGAACGCTGCACCAGTCGGTCGCCATCCCAGACCAGCGAGATGGTTTCGGCGAGGTCCCCGACGTAATCGTAGGAATAGCGGAACAGCTCCTCATCCATCCGCTCCAGCACCAGCTCGCGCAGGAGAGCCGGCTTCACATTGGCAAGGTCGAGCGTACCGGCGAGAACGGCGAGCCCGTAACCCCTGTCGGGATCGGGGGTATCGCGGAAATAGTCGGTGAGCAGCGTCAGCTTGCCGTTGCGCGCGGGCGTCAGAACGAGGCGGTCGAGCAGGTCGGAGAAGGCTTTCATGACGCAGTCAATCCCCCTCGTCCTCATAACCGACAAGATGCAGCGGCCGGGCCGCGATACCGTTCAGCTCGCACCAGCGGACCAGCGCCTCCTCGCGGCCATGGGTCACCCAGACCTGCTCGGGTGCGATCTCCCGAATCGTCGCGGTCAGTTCCGGCCAGTCGCAATGATCGGAAATGACGAGCGGCAACTCGACGCCCCGCTGCTTGGCGCGCTGGCGGATCATCATCCAGCCGGAGGCGAAGATCGACAACGGATCGTGAAAGCGGCGCGCCCAGCGGTCATTGAAGGCGGATGGCGGACCGATGACGACCTTGCCACGAAATCCGTCCGCGGCCATCGCATCGTCGGTCGCCGGCCTGATTTCGCCAAGCGGAATGCCCTCGCTCGTATAATACTCGCTGAGCCGGGCGAGTGCGCCGTGGATATAGACCGGCTCGTCATATCCTGCGCGGCGAATGAGCGAGATCACCCGCTGCGCCTTGCCCAGCGCGTAGGCGCCGACCAGATGGCTGCGATCCGGAAACTGCGAGAGCGAGGTGATGAGCCTGCCGATTTCCCGCATGGGATCGGGGTGATGAAAGACCGGAAGCGCGAAGGTGGCTTCGGTAATGAAGACATCGCATGCGACCGGCACGAACGGCGCGCAGGTGGGATCGCTGCTGCGCTTGTAATCGCCGGAAACGACGATTCGCGTCCCTTCTTTCTCGATCGCAATCTGGGCTGATCCCAGTACATGGCCGGCGGGATGAAAGCTGACGGTGACGCCGTTCACATCCAGGGATTGGCCAAATGCAATCGCCTGTTCGCTGTGACAGAAATCCGGCCCGAGGCGAATGCGCATGATGTCGAGCGTCTGTCGGGTGGCGAGCACTTTTTCGTGACCGGGCCGTGCGTGGTCGGAATGGCCATGCGTGATCAGTGCCCGCGAAACCGGTCGGACCGGATCGACGTGGAAATCGCCGGATGGGCAGTAGAGGCCTTCCGGCGTCGGGTGGAGGAGGGCTTCCGGCTTGATCATCCTGTTTCACATAGGGTGGAGGTGATTGTCCCGCCAGTGTCCTCCGGGTGTAAAACGAATGCGGGACCTGCATCCGATAATGCAGGTCCCGCAAATGACTCAGTCTCTTGTTCGAAATGCCTCAGAAGAAGGCGGATTCGAAGAGATCCTCATCGTCATCCGCGGATGAAGCTGCAGCGACCGGAGCGGTTGCAGTTGCTGGAAGCGGAAGAACGGCGGCGTGAATTTCGCGTTCGGCGACCATGGTGTAGGTGCGGTAGATCTGGCTGCCGATGCCCTCGATGGCAGGGCCGAGATCTGAAAGATCCGGCTGGGCGCCCTGGGCTGCCTCGGCAATCTCATCCGCGCAGCGTTCGAGAATATCGCCGAGCTCCGCCTTGTAATCGAGCTGGACCATGGCCTTTTCCATGCGCTCGGCGGCGTCGCGTCCGTCCTCGCCAAGGCGGGCAAGATCCTTCTCCATGCCGTCTCCCGCGCTCTGGATGCGCGATGCCGCCGAATGCAGGCGCTGGCCGAGGTTAGCCTCCCCGTCGGAACCGTCGGTTCCCTCGGCCATTTCGGCAGCTGCCTCCTGAAGCGCGTGCAGCGCGGTCAGGATCGCTTCCGCCGTCTCGTCCATCTGGCCGGCGAAATTGCGCAGTTCCGCCGTCACCACATTGATGGCGCGGCCTTCCTCGCCGATGCGGCTGCAGCGAAGGTTGGTGTTCAGCGCCATATACTGGATATCTGTGCGCACCACGCGGACGATCTCGATGCCGGACACCAGTTCGCCGACCAGTTCGGCGGTGCTGCGGCTGAGGTCGGTTGCTTCGAGCGATGCCGCCTCCACGGTTGTCACGATCTGCTGGGCCGCGGCCACGTTCTGTTCCAGCTGCCGGATTGCCCGGCTGTTGCCGCTCTCGCCGTTCCCGGCCATCAGGTCGCGTAGCGACAGCATTTCGCCGATATCGCCGCTGAAGCTTCCCATGGTGTTGACGATCTTCGTCGTGTCGCGACCGAAATCTCCGCTCGTCTGTTCGAGCTGGCGGGCGACCAGACAGGTGATGGCGAGCGAAAGCCTGTTTTTCTGGTCCTCGGAAAGCGAGCGTCCCTCGCCGGTTTCGAGATAATCGCCAAGGATCGCGAAGGCCGACTGGCAATGCTCGATGCGCTGTCGGGAAATATCGCCGATCTGCATGGCGGAAAGCACGGTTGCAAGTTTCATCTGCACACCGCCTGCAAGCTTGCGCACACGCTGGGCGGTGGCGCCGAGCGTGCGGTGCTGCTCGGTCAGGAGTTCGCTACTCTGGGCAAGATCCTTGACAATGCCGGGAACCACGGTTTCGAACTGCTGCAGGATCTCCCTGCCGCGGGCCGCTGCCGGATCGAGGCGCTTGCCGAGCTGGTCGAGCGTCTCGGCAAATTTGTCGACCTGGTTTGCGCCATACTGGATGCGCTCGATGATTTCCTCGGCAAAGCCGGCAAAATCTGCGATGCCGGCGCCGGTGATCTTGGCGGTGATGGCGAAGGTGCGCAGGTAGCGCAGCGTCTCGCGCATCGTCACGACCTTGTCGCGCAGACCCTTCTCGATCGTTGAAATGGTGGCGAGCGCCGTCTGCCGGCGGCTTTCCCGCTCGGGGAGCGCCGAAAGCTCCGTCATGGTCGCCTTGAGTTCACGGCCTGTGGCATCGGCGCTGCCACCGTCAAGCGCGCCGGTTACTGCATCCAGCGTCGCCGCCAGCTTGTCGATCGATTCCAGCACCGAAAGCAGGATGGTGCCGCCCTCGAGAAAGCGTTTTTCGATGGCCGTGCGGGCCTGCTCGAGATCCGTCGAAATCGTGCTGGTGGTGGGAGCTGCGAAGTTATGGGTCAGTCTGGCGTGCTGCATTCTGTCTAATCCCCGCCCGTTTCAGGTCTTCTCGGCGCATTTTGAAATCCTGCGCTCTTTTGAAAGTCGAATTTGGCTACTCACTATTTCGGTGGCTTTTGGACAACCGAGGCCATGCTGCCCGAAGAAGTTTAAGTCATCCACAACGGGGGGACATATTTGTCGCCATTGGTAAAAGTCGGCTTTTCGACTTTGATCAAAATCTAACGAATATCGGGGAGTTAAAATTCATCCCAGTCCGTTTACGAGACATTAACCGTCCGATGCGAGCGTTTTGCAATGCAGTAACTGCTTCGCATGCTTGGAGAAACGATGTCGCCCGGTGCCGCAATATTTAAACTGGATGGTCCATGTACGATCCGAAACGCGACAGATATTCATAAGGATTTATTAGATTTCATTTGTATTAACGATCGCATTTCGCTGGAAATAGCAGGGAGTGCGGACGTAGATGTCAGTTTCGTGCAGTTGATCGAGGCTGCACGCACTTATGCCGCTGGTCGCGGCAAATCCCTGGCTCTGAGCCATCCGGCAAGCGACAGGCTTCTCGATGTTCTCGATCGGGCTGGCCTTCTCGATGATCCCAAATCCGCAACATCCAGTTTCTGGCTCAATGGAGGAGACCTTCGATGAGCGCCAAAATTCTTACGGTGGATGACTCCGCAAGCGTTCGACTGACCACACGCATCGCGCTGACCAATGCAGGCTATCAGGTGACTGAAGCCGTCGACGGAACCGATGGCCTTGCCAAGGTGAACGGCGGGCAGTTCGACCTCATCATTACCGATCTCAACATGCCAAACATGGACGGGCTGACCATGATCAGGGAACTGCGCAAGGTCCCTGCCAACACCGGTATCCCGATCATCTTCCTCACAACCGAATCCGATGGTGACATCAAGCAGCAGGCTAAGGCCGCCGGTGCAACCGGCTGGCTTACCAAGCCTTTCGATCCCGAAAACCTCGTGAAGGTTGCAAAGAAGGTCCTTGGCAGATGACAGATGTCGATCCAATCGCAGTCTTCCTGATGGAAGCGACTGAATTGCTTGAACAGGTCGAGGCGGGGTTGCTCGACCTCACCAGCCGATTGGACGACAGGGACCAGATCGATGCGGTCTTTCGAGGTCTGCACACCCTGAAGGGGTCCGGTGCGATGTTCGGCTTCGACGCGCTGGCGGCCTTCACTCATCACTGTGAAACGGCATTCGACCGCGTGCGCAAGGGCGATGTGCCCGCCACCCAGGAACTCGTGGCTGCCGTTCTTGCCGCACAGGACCATATGCGGACTCTGCTCGAGACGCCGAACGGCGATCACGAGGAAAAGAGTGCCGAACTTCTCGCCGTATTGCACGCGGCCGTCGCCGGTTCGGGCGGATCGGTCGCCGAAACACCCGTAACAGCTGCCACACAAGCGGTGCAGCAGGACAAGGAAACAGGGGGCGCTTGGCGCATCCGTTTCAGTCTGCCGCGGGATTCCATGGCGAATGGCACGAACCCGCTCGGCCTGCTCGACGAATTGCGCGATCTCGGCGAGTGCCGGATTGTTGCCGACACAAGCAAGGTTCCCCCGCTCGACGCGCTCGTACCGACGGAAATGCATCTCGCTTGGGATGTCCATCTCGTTACACAGGGCGGACGCGAAGCGATCGAGGATGTTTTCATTTTCGTCATGGACGATATGGAATTGTCGATCGAGCGCCTCAAGGATGAGGCTCCCGAGCCGGTCGCGGCCAAGGCACCGGTTCCTGCATCGCCCGCTATCGCACAGCCGGTAGCTCAGGCTCCCCAGGCTCCCGCCAAGGCAGCCGAAGCCACGACGTCTGCCACCGATAACAAGCCGCAGCAGCAGGCGAAGGCTGCGGAAAACGTGCGCGTTCCCGCCGAACGGCTCGACGAGCTGATGGATCGGGTGGGCGAACTGGTGATCGCCCAGTCGCGCCTTTCGCAGCTTGCCGATGCGACGATGGAAATCCAGCTGCGTGCGGTTTCTGAAGATATCGAACGCCTGTCGGGCGAACTACGCGATACGATGATGGTTCTGCGCATGATGCCGGTGGCAAGCCTTTTCGGTCGCTTCCGCCGTCTGGTACATGATCTTTCCCGAGAGACGGGCAAGAAGATCGATCTGGTCACCGAAGGGGAGACGACGGAAGTCGACAAGACCGTCATCGATCGGCTGGCCGATCCCCTGGTGCATCTGGTTCGCAACTCCATCGACCATGGTTTGGAACTGCCCGAAGATCGCCGAAACGCCGGCAAGGCCGAAACCGGTCGGATCATCCTTTCCGCGCATCAGTCGGGCGGCGAAGTCATCATCACCATCAGGGACGATGGCCGCGGTATCGACCGTACCCGTGTCAGGGCCAAGGCTGAATCTTCCGGCCTCGTCCAGCCGGGAGCGACATTGTCGGATCAGGAACTGTTGCAGATGATCTTCCAGCCTGGCTTCTCGACGGCTGCGACGATCACCAACCTCTCCGGTCGCGGCGTCGGCATGGATGTCGTGAAAAAGACAGTCGAGGCGCTTCGCGGCACGATCGAAATGACCAGCACGCCGGGCGAAGGCTCGGAGATCTCGCTGCGCATTCCACTGACGCTCGCAATCATTGATGGTCTTCTGGTGCGGGTCGGCAATGCGCCTTACGTCATTCCGCTTTCGGCAGTCGAGGAGTGCCTCGAACTTTCGGTCGAGGACGACATGCGTTCGCGTGGCCGCAGTTTCATCTCGCTGAGGGAAAGCCTCGTGCCGTTTATCCGGCTTCGCGAGCTTTTCCACACCGGCACCAAGCCTGATCCCTTCCAGAAGATCGTCGTCATCTCGACCGGCACAGAACGCGTCGGCCTGGTGGTTGACCAGATCATCGGCGACCACCAGACGGTCATCAAGTCATTGTCGAAGCTGCATCATGACGTGGCGACCTTCTCCGGCGCAACGATCCTCGGGGATGGCAGCGTCGCCCTTATCCTGGACGTCACCCATCTGGTGGCCTCGGGTCAACATCAGGAGGCGCAGTTGCGCGCGGCAGGATGAGCGGAGCACTGAAGATGGTAACGACCGGTTATTGGGGCGAAGCCGACGAAGCGGAAGTCCTGACCTTCGAACTGGCGGGCGAGACGTTCGCTTTCGATGCGGTCATCGTTCAGGAAATTCTCGATCTCCTGCCGGAAACGGCGGTGCCGGGGAGCCGACCATTTGTCGGCAGCGTCATCAATTTCCGCGGGAAGGTTATCCCCCTCGCGGACATAAGACTCGCATTTGGCATGGAAGCCACACAGCCTACGATCGATAGCCGGATCATCGTGATCGAACTGGATATCGAGGGCGAACCGACCTTGGTCGGCGTCCGGACTGACAAGGTGAATGAAGTCACCACACTCAATCGCGCCTCCAGCGAGCCGCCGCCAAGCGTCGGCATGCGTTGGCGTCCCGACTTCATTCACTGCCTGGTGAAGAGGGACAGCGATTTTATCATTCTGCCCAATCTGGAAGCGATCTTTTCCCAGAAGGTCGACCGCTCCCACCTCCACCTCGCCAATCTGTCCGCGTGACACAAGGATTCCGCCTTCATGCGCTTCACCATTAAACTGAAACTCGCACTGGCCTTTTCGGCAGTTATTATATTGCTTGCCGGTGTCGCTTTTTATGCGGTCACCAGCCTCTCCAGCCTCAATCAGGCGCTCGATTCCGTCATCAAGGGGCCCGCAAGGCAGCTGCAATACGCCATGCAGGTCAATATCGAACAGGCCGAACAGATTCGCGCCCAGCGTAACGCCTTGCTGCGCGCGACGGCGGAAGAAACGGAAGCCGACTACCGCAACGCAGAGCAGCGCACGCAGAACCTCGCTGACGTCATCGAGAAGGGTCTTCCGAACGCCAGCGAGGAAGGTCGCCCAATGTGGCTCGAACTGCAGACCACCACCAAAGCTCTCGGTGAAGTGACGAAGAAGATCGAGCAGATCCACAAGACGCAGGGTCGTGACTCGGCACTTGCCTACGCGACTGTCGAACTGGGCAAGGTCTCGCTGCCGTTGCGCGAACTCGCCATCAAGCTGCAAGACCAGGCCGTCGCCAACATGGAAAGGGCGCAGGTAGATGCAGCCCATAGTTACGAGCAGACACGTACCCTGCTGCTGACCGTGGCCGCCGTAGCCTTTGCCATCGCGCTCATTGCCGCAATCTGGCTGTCGCTGACGATCAGCCGGGGTCTCTTGCGCGCCGTGACTGCCGTCCGTCGCGTTGCTGAAGGCGATCTGACCAGCACGGCGCAGGTCACCACTCGCGATGAAGTCGGTGACCTTCTGACCTACGTTAATGAAATGGTGGAGCGCCTCCGTGGCGTGGTCGGTGACGCGCTTTCCGCGTCTGACAACGTATCGTCCGGTAGCCAGGAGCTTTCGGCGAGCTCGGAGCAGCTTTCGCAGGGTGCGACGGAACAGGCGGCTTCTGCTGAAGAGGCCTCTGCTTCGATGGAGCAGATGGCTGCCAATATCAAGCAGAACGCGGACAACGCCGCCCAGACGGAAAAGATCG
>NZ_JACLAL010000017.1 GCF_014280875.1 Paenirhizobium daejeonense
ACGGATGGATCGAAGACTATAATGAAATCCATCCACACTCAGCGCTGAAAATGGCCTCCCCAAGGGAGTTCATCAAAGCATTGTCTCAATAGCTGATCTGTCCGGCGAAATGGGGGGCACTCCACCCTACAACAGGAATCGAAAGCGTTGTTGTTGCTATTTCGCAATGTTTGCTCTTCCCAACATCGGCATGAAGAGGCCAAAGAGTTCGGCTTGAGAAGATATGTCACACCGGCGATAGAGCTGTTTTCTAAACACTTTGACCGTTTCAGTACTCACCCCGAGCTGAGACCCGATGGAGGGCGATGAATGACCTTGCAAGATCAGGAGCGCGACTTCAGCCTGTCGGGTGCTGATCGAGATGCCATGATTGCCCTTTAGTTCCTCGCGCAGACTGTCGGCCAAGGACGTCGCACGAGGAATGGTAAGATGGGGCGCGTCGAGAGCGTTCCAGTGTGCCTTGAGGACCGCCATAATGACCGACTTGTGTTTTCGAAGGCCCTCTTCGGCCTTTTGCGAAAATGTGCTTTCGGAGGAGGAATCCTTACCCATTGAGATCGTGATGGTCGTGTTACGGGAAACGGGCAGGATCACGGAGATCTCATCAAAAATCCCGATCCTGCCATAGTACCACTTATAGTAGCGGCTGCTGCGGAACTGGTCCGGCGCGACATCGAGAAGACGGTATAGCCCAGCGTCACCCCGTCTTAGGTGGAAATGGTAGACCGGGTCCAGAAGGTAAGCCCCCGACAGATACTGCTCATCGACGAACCTGAACACGTCGGGTCCATAGTGCCGCGCGTGGGCGATATGGGGAACGTTCGTTCCCACGAAAATGACAACAATCACATTGTCGAATTCCAGGCATCCTCGCAGGTACTCACACATCGAAGGATAGAATTGTTCGGAGCCTACCCCTTCAATAGCCGCCGCAAGGTTGTCGAGGACGGAGAATCTCATCAACTATACCCCCATCGGGTTATATGCCCCTCCAAAGGATGGTTTAGTGTCAAAAACTACAGGTGGAAGGGTTATAGATGCAAGCTCGGCAGCACGAAAAGCCGAAAATGGCGCTGATCGCGTAAGCGAAGCATCCGAGATTGTATAGACAGGCCTGCACAACCCACGGAAGGCGCGCCTAAAAGCGCCAGTAAAAGAGGGTGACACAATGCGAAAACCGCTGAACCATTCAGCAATGCCTGTTGCTGGCTATATCGAACCCTGGAGCGCCAAGGCCGGCGCCTCGACCCAAGCCTATGTCTCGTGCGTCGATCCCGACGCGTCTTTTCGTATCGTGTCCCTAGACAGGGACGAGCAGGAAGTGTTGACTTGGAACCTCCACAACCTTTCGGGCAAGCCGAAGGTTCGAGACTTCTCCCTTGGCTCGTGGGTTGAGCTGCCCGTGCTACCCGAAGCCGAAATAGCGGACTATGTTTTCCGCCTTGAATTTCGGCCGACGCAGAACGAAACGCGCAAGACCATCTGCATTCTCGGCAATTTCAGTGTCACGATTGACGAAGATGGGCGACTGGACGTCAAGGCGGCGGAAACAATTCACGCCTTTACCAATGTCACCAACGAGTGCTGGTATGAGCTGTCCATTTCCAGCTCGGCCGACGGCGTCGGCGTAACGCTCGTGGACCTGGCGCAGCAGCTCGAAATAGCGCGTGCGGATTTCCCCGGCGCTGGCCTCCCTTCTGGCCATATCGGCATCGGGTCGGACGGACGCGGGGAGACAAAGTCGTTCAACGGGCGCATCGGCAGGATTTCGCTCGACACCGCCGGCCGGCACTATTCCTGGCACTTCCCGACCCGTGGGCCCGTAGAGCGTCTTGGCGCGGTCGAAGATGGCGAAGTTGCGCTGACAATCCACAACATGCCGACATTCTGCGTTGCATCAGCGCGGTTCACATCCGAAGTACATGATCCTCGGCTCGAACCCTCGCATTTCGATGCCATTCACCTGCACGACGACGATTTCGGCGGTTTCGACTGGTCTGCGGACCTGATGATCGAAATCCCGGCAGACGCGCGCGCCGGCGTTTTCGCCTTGGAAGTAACCACGAAAGAGGGCGTCGAGCGCCTTCCATTCTTTGTTCGGGCGACGAGGCCCGAAGCAACGATCGCGTTCCTCGTCCCGACCTCAACCTATCTTGCCTATGCTGACGAACGACTTCCGCCGGTCCGCTATCCCTGGCATGGATCGGATCGCGGCCATCTCTTCTCGCTCGACAACGGCTTCCTGTGTCTCTACGACGTCCACAGCGATCTCAGCGGCGTTAGTCTGACATCTGCACGCCGTCCGCGCGCGACATTGCGCGACGACTACCACTATCCGCTTTCCAATTGCCCGCATCTGCTGCCGGTCGATCTTCAACTCCTGAAGTTCTATGCGCGCGAAGGCATAGACATCGAAGTTCTGACGGATCGCGACCTGCATGACGACGGATATGCGGCGGTTTCCGGCTACAAAGGCCTACTGACGGGAAGCCACCCGGAATACTGGTCCTCGGACATGATGAAGGCGTTGGATCACTATCTCGATGCGGGAGGCAACCTAGCCTATCTCGGCGGAAACGGCTTTTACTGGGTCGTTGCCTACCAGGGCGCGACAATGGAGTTGCGTCGGATCAAGAGCGACATCTGGAGTGGCCGTCCGGGTGAAGCGCACATGTCGATCACTGGTGAGCCAGGCGGCAACTGGGAGGACCGCGGCCTCAGGAATCCGCAATCCTATCTCGGCGTCACCTACCTGATTATGAGCTTCGGTCCGGCCCGGCCTTACCAGAGGCTCGAAGGCAGCTTTGCGCCGGAATATGGCTGGCTCTTCGACGGCATTTCCGCCGCTCCGATCGGAGACAGCGGAACGGTCCTTGGCGGCGCGGCCGGCTACGAGATCGACGCTGTCGTCCGCTCGCAGGAAACACCGAAGAATCTGGTGCGGCTCGCCACCGCGGACGGCTTCGACGACAGCTTCCAGGTCCGTCCAGATGTCTGGCTTGCCGACGGCAATGTCGAAAGAGAGACGCTGCGCCGCGCGGATATGACAATCTATAGCCACGCCGGCGGCGGGCAGGTCTTTTGTACGGGGTCCGTGGCGTGGATTGGCGCTTTGCCCAAGCCGGGCGAAAGCAACAACGTCGGACAAATCATGAAGAACCTCGCAGAAGGGTTCGGCCGATAACCTGTCGGGGTGGAAACCTCCTCAAATCGCAACAATAGAAAGGGAACGACATGATCAACATTTCTCGACGCAGCATGCTTGCACTGATGGGCGGGGCGCTCGCAACGCCCTACCTCATCACCTCCAAGTCAAACGCCGCTCCGGCGGTCGAGCCCGGCATCTTCAAGATGTCCATCCAGCCGTGGATCGGCTATGGCATGTGGTATGTGGCCCAGGACAAGGGAATCTTCGCGGCCAACGGGCTCGAAGGGGTCGAATTCATCCCCTACACGGAAGACGCCGCCAATCTGGCAATTCTCGCCAGCGGCGAGATCCAGGGCACAAACAGCGCCACGCACAACGTGCTGCAGCATCTCCAGGAATCGCCCGACTACCATATTGCTCTGATCGAGGACTACAGCACGACGGCCGATGCGATCGTCAGCCCGAAGAGCATCAACTCGGTCGCCGACCTCAAGGGAAAATCCATCGCTTTTGAAGATGGCACGACCAGCCACCTGCTCATCGCCGACGCCCTCAAAAAGGCGGGCTTGAAGCTGAGCGATCTCAACTGGACCAATACGCCGGCATCGCAGGCCGCGGCCGCCGTACTCTCCGGCTCGACGGACGCGATGGTCACCTATGAGCCCTATATCTCGACCGCCCTCAAGGCCGATCCCAACCTCAAACTCCTCTATACCGCCGCTGAAAATCCCGGCCTGATCAGCGATTGCTTCGTCGTAACGACGCGGACCCTGAAGGAACGGCCCGGCCAGGTGCGCGCGATGGTCAAGAGCTGGGGCGACGCCGTCGAGCTTTACAACAAAAACCCTCAGGAATGCCAGGCGATTATCGCCAAGGGCGTCGGTTCCGATCCGAGCGAGCTGGGCACGACCTTCGAGGGCGTTCACTATTATTCCCTCGAAGAAAACAAGGCTCTGCTGACCGGCGAATACGCGACGAAGACCTTCCCGGCGGTGAACGCCGCCGCCTTGGAACTTGGCCTGATCAAGAAGACGTTCGAGGCCAAGGATGTCATCGACACGACGGCTCTTATGTCCCTGTGATCTCTGATGGACGGCCCTGCGGCGAACGCAGGGCCAACCGGGGCAGCAAAATGCGTCACGTACTCGATCGTAATGTTCCACTTCCGCTCTACCAGAAGATCAAGGATCACATCCTTGACCAGGTAAAGCGTGGCCAGCTCAAACATGGCATGAGGGTTCCCTCCGAAAGCGAGCTAGTCGAACGCCTCGGCGTGTCGCGCATGACGGTCCATCGGGCGATGCGAGAGCTTTCCGAAGCAGGTGTGGTCGATCGCGTCCAGGGAATCGGAAGCTTTGTCTCGGCGCCTCCGGCGCGGACGGAACTGATGGAACTGAAAGACATTGCCGACGACATCAAGGCGCGTGGCAACGTCCACTCGCAGAAAATCAAGATCCTCGAAACCACCAATGCTACGGCGGAACAAGCGGCATATTTCGATATGCCGCGTGGTTCTCGCCTGTTCCATTCGATTATCGTGAACTACGAGGACGAAGTGCCTGTACAGGTGGAGAACAGACTGATCCGGCCGAGCTTCGCTCCCGGCTATCTCGGGCACAACTTCCTGACCGTTCCATCGACACGTTATCTGCGCTCGATTGCAGATGCGACGAAGATGGAACATTCGGTCTGTGCATCGATGGCCGACGACCAAGTCTGCGAGTTCCTGGAGTTTCCCGAGCCCCGAAGCGTCATAATCCTGACGCGTCGAACCTGGGTCGGCGAACTGGCGGTCAGCCGAAGCGTGTTCACATATCCCGGCGATACCTGCGCCCTTGTCAGTTGCCGGACGATGGAGTGAACGATCGCCGCGGCGAGGTCCGCCGTGGCCAGACATGTACGTACAAATCTATGCAGGCGCGTCATTGCGCCTGTGATCCTCCAATCGAACGCGCAAGGCAGTCCTATGGCCAAGCCCCGAAAAAAATCCATCCTCAGCATGCAAGCTGAGATCTCACCATCAACCTACCTGATCATTTCGATCTGCTCGTTCGCACTCTTTTTCGCGGTCTGGGCGCTGATCGTACAATCCGGCCTCGTCCGGCCGATCTTCCTTCCCTCTCCCGTGGCGATCGTCGCGCGACTATGGGCGCTTGGCGCAGACGGCACGCTTTTTTCAGACATTGCCGCAAGCGTCTATCGTATCGGTATCGGCTTCATCGCCGCATCGGTGACGGCGCTCGCCGTCGGCGTGCTAATCGGAAACTACAGGTTTTGGGATGCGGCCATTGAGCCGTTCCTCGACTTCATCCGCTACATGCCGGTCGTCGCATTCGTGCCCCTGACGATCCTGTGGACAGGTACGACCGACACCCAGAAGTTCCTGGTGATCTGGATCGGCACGTTCTTCCAGCAGGCCTTGATGTTCATGGACAATATCAAACGCGTCCCGCCCGATTTTATCGGCTTCGGCCGGACGGTGGGTCTGAGCGATACGAAGATCGTAACGAAGATCATCCTGCCTTCGGCCGCGCCGCAGATCTGGGACACGCTGCGCATTTCGCTCGGTTGGGCCTGGACATGGGTGGTACTGGCCGAGCTTGTCGCTGCCAGCAGCGGCCTTGGCTATCGCATCACCGTCGCTCAGCGATATTTCCAGACCGATACCGCCATCGGCTACATCGTCGTGCTCGGCGTTCTCGGGCTTATCAGCGACCAGATCATGAAGTTCGCGGGCAAGCGCATGTTCCGCTACGAGGCAAAACACTGATGGAAAAGCTTCTCATCCGCGACCTGACGAAGACCTTTCCGGCCGGGCGCTCTAACAAGGACCGTATCACCGTCCTTGACAACATCTCGCTGACGATCCGCGAAAACGAGTTCGTTTCGCTGGTCGGCGCCTCCGGCTGCGGCAAGAGCACGCTGCTGTCGATCATTGCCGGATTGCAATCCCATGACAATGGCGACCTCAAGGTCGATGGAAACGACATCCTCGGACCCGGCGCGGACCGCGGCGTCGTCTTCCAGAGTTACACGCTTCTGCCTTGGCTGACGGCCCGCAAGAATGTCGAGTTCGCACTGGAAGCGACGGGGCATTCCAAATCCGAGATCGGCGACATCGCCATGAGCCACCTGAAGCTGGTGGGCCTGGAACCGTTCGCCGAGCGTTTTCCCGCACAGCTCTCGGGCGGCATGAAACAGCGCGTCGCCATCGCGCGTGCGCTTTCCTACAAGCCGAAGCTTCTGTTAATGGATGAGCCCTTCGGCGCCCTCGACGCGCTGACCCGGGTGCAGATGCAGGAATTGCTCACCGACGTCTGGGAACGGGAAAAGCTGACCGTGATCTTCGTCACGCATGACGTAGAGGAAGCCGTCTTCCTCTCCGACAGGATCTTCGTCATGGCTTCGAATCCCGGCCGCCTCAAGAAGATCTACGACGTCTCGCTGCCGCGCCCGCGCACGCCCGATACCCCTCGCTTGCCGGAGTTCGCGCAGCTTCAGGCCGAGGTCCTCGGCAGCATTCGCTCGGAGATGCGCGACCGATGAGAGATTTCCATTTTCCCGGGCGGTCAGTGGTCCGCGGCCAGGAATGCATGGTCGCCACCGCGCATCCCGCAGCCTCTGCCGCCGCGTTCGGGATCCTGCAGTCGGGCGGGAATGCTGTTGATGCCGCCATCTGCGCCGCTGCACTTCTCGCGGTGGTGGAACCCCAAGCAAGCGGTGTCGGAGGCGACAGCTTCGTCCTCGGCCACGTGTCTGCCAAAGGAAAAACCTTCGGCCTCAACGGATCGGGAAAAAGCGCCGGCACGATGACGGCCGATGGCCTGCGCGCCCTGGGCTATACGGGAATGCCGCTCCGCGGCGCGCTATCCGTCACCTGCCCGGGGGCGGTGGACACCTGGGTGCGTCTTCATGCCGATCACGGCAGCCTTGACTGGGACAAGCTGTTCCAACCAGCCATCAAGGCGGCGACCGGCGGCTACGTCGTTGCCGACCGCGTGGCGCTCGACTGGAAAGCCTTTGAAGCGGCACTGACTACGACGCCGGAAACGGCCGCCCGGCTCTTGACGGATGCGCGCGCCTTCCGCGCCGGCGAGATTCATCGGCAGCCCGAGCTTGCATCGACACTGTGCGAGATCGCAGCGAAAGGCCGGGACGGGTTCTACCGCGGCTGGGTGGCGGACGACATCGTGGCGACGCTCGCGCAAGGCGGCTCGTCCCTGTCGCACGGCGACCTCGACGGAACTTCGTCCTTTTATGTCGACCCGTTGAGCGTCGACTACAAGGGGTTCCAGGTTCTGCAGCTCCCGGCAAACAATCAGGGTGCGACGGCCCTGCTTCTCCTGAACATTCTCAAGCACCTACCAAAAACCGACTACTTCAGCGCGGAACGGTTCCATCTGCTCCTCGAATCCGCGCGGCTGGCTTACCGGGAACGTGACCGTTCGATCGGTGACCCTGATCACACCAATGTCGAACACTGGCGCTTCACGAACGATGCCTACGCTGCCGACCTTGCGGCCATGATCGATCCGGAGAGAACCACCAGGGAATTCGGCGAGCCGGTCACGCGCAAATCCGACACCACCACCATCTCAGTGGTGGATGGTTCCGGCAATGCGGTGACGCTGATCAATTCGCTCTACCACCATTTCGGCAGTTGCGTTGTGGCGCCGAGGTCCGGCGTTCTGCTTCAGAACCGCGGCAACGGTTTCAACCTGATACCAGGCCATCCGAATGAGTTCGGCCCTGGAAAACGTCCGCTTCACACAATCATGCCCGGTATGACGCTGAAGAACAGAAAGCCTTCCCTGGTCTACGGCGTCATGGGCGGGGACTATCAGGCGATCGGTCATGCGCAGCTCATTACCAACATCGTCGATTTCGGTCTTGACGTACAGGAAGCTATCGACCTGCCGAGGACCTTCCACTTCAAGGGATTTGCCGAAGTCGAACGTTCCATGCCCGCTCATATCGTTGAGGGTCTAACGAGGAGAGGACACAGCGTCCAGGTCGCACATCTCCCAATCGGCGGGGCGCAGGCCATCTTGATCGATCCGCATCGCGGCACGCTTGCGGGAGGGTCGGACCCTCGCAAGGATGGCATGGCAATCGGGATGTGATGGATGAAGGGCTCAGTCGCAATCGTTGGATCGGGTGTGATCGGTACAGTCACCGCCATCGAGCTTAACCGAATCGGTTACGATGTCACGCTGATCGACCGAGAAGAACCTGGCAGCAGTGAGGCTGCGAGCTCCGGTAACGGCGGTTGGCTTTGCCCTGCCTCCATCATTCCCGTTTCCGTTCCCTCGCTGATATGGCGCCTGCCATCTTTTCTTTTCGGAAAGTCAGCGCCCCTCAGCGGCAACGTTGGCTTTGCCATCCGCAATGCAGGCCATTTTGCCCGGTTCGTAAACTCCGGGCTTACGCACAATCGGGTTCGTAATAAAGCGACCGCGCTCTCAAGCCTGCTCTCCGATACAATGGCACGGCACCAGGCTCTCGCAAAGGAGGCCGGCCTGCAACATCTGATCAGAGGCGATGGCCTCCTCTATACTTACAGCAGTGAGCGTGCCTTTCGCCGGGATCTATGCTGGTGGAACCTGCGGCGCGACCTTGGCGTGAATTGGACCTTCCTTGACGGCAGGACGCTCCGCACGGAAGAGCCGGGCATTGAGCGCGCTTGCTTCGGCGCTGTGCTGGTCACAAACGCCGGCCACTGCATTGACCCCGCAGGTTACGTTAGAGGACTTGCCGACCACGCCCGTCGACGTGGCACCAATTTCATCAAGGCCGATGTTACCAGACTGATCCACAGTGGGCAAAGACTTGCGGGATTCGAAACGTCGAAGGGGATGTTTGCGTTCGATGCGGCTGTGATTTGCAGCGGCGCACATTCGCGGCCTCTCGCACAAGAGATCGGCGATGACCCGCCCTTGCTCGGCGAGCGGGGCTACCATGTTACCCTGCGTGACGGCCAACGATTGAGGCGACCCGTTATGTTCGATGACGCATTGATGGTCGCAACCCCAATTGTCGATGGCACCCGTCTGGCCGGCCAGGTCGAGATCGCCACACCCGGAAGTCCGCCCGACTGGTCGCGCGCGCAGGCTCTACTCGATCTCGCCGGCGGATACCTCGGGGGGCTTCCCGCAAACATCCGGCAATCTGGGGTCTCTGTCTGGATGGGTCGCCGGCCAGCTATCGCCGACGAGCTTCCTGTTATCGGACGCGCGACGAATGTAGAAAACGTGCATTTCGCATTCGGCCACGGCTTTACGGGGCTGGGCGCCGCGCCGGCTACCGCTGAGCTCGTGCGACACTCCCTACAGTCCGGGCGAGCCACAAGCCCAAAGGACGCACCTTTTTCCCCTCAACGCTTTCCCGTGCGCACAAGCCGCGCCCTTTAAGGAGAAATGCTATGTCCGACAGTCCTGTTTCGATCCACAAGCTTGATCAATTGAACGAAACCGAGCGCAAAAATCTCTTGCAGCGCACGGAAAACGACCTGAGCACCTTCATGGACAAGGTGATCCCGATCATCGAAGCCGTTCGATGCGATGGCGACAAGGCGCTTGCCGATTTTGCGAACAAGTTCGACAAGTCCCCGATCACCGCGGACCAGATTCGAGCGACACCTGAAGAATTCGCCGCCGCCCGTGCGTCCGTCGATCAGGAATTGATCGAAACGCTGAAATTTGCGGCAGGAAACATCCGCCTTTTCCACGAAAAGCAGATGCCGGAAACGTTGGCCCTGCATGAGACGCATGCCGGTGTTCTCGTCGGCGACCGCTGGAACGCTATCGACTCCGTCGCGTGCTATGTGCCTCGCGGCAAGGGCTCCTTCCCCAGCTCGGTGCTGATGACGGCGATTCCTGCGAAGGTGGCTGGCGTCAAAAAGGTTATTGTCATCACCCCGCCCGGCCCGGATGGAACTGTCGATCCCGCCACCCTGGTCGCCGCCGAGATTGCCGGGGTGTCGGACGTATTCAAGTGCGGCGGCGCACAGGGCATTGCCGCCGTTGCTTACGGAACGAAGACGGTTCCCAAATGTGACAAAGTTGTCGGTCCCGGGAGTCCGTGGGTTGTCGCGGCAAAGAAGCAGCTGTCATCGGTCATCGATCCTGGAAGCCCGGCGGGGCCTAGCGAACTGATCATCTTCTCGGATGGAACCGTTCCGCCTGAGTTGGTCGCACTGGATCTGTGTGTGGAATCCGAACATGGACCCGACTCTTCCGTGTTCTTCGTAACCGACAACGAAGAGTTCGCACGCGCGGTCGCTTCGCATGTGCCCAGCTACTGGTCGCAGATGGGGGATGTTCGCGCGCAATATTCCAGGACGGTGTTGACCGGCCAGCGGGGTGGTATCGTCGTCGCCGGCACGCGCGAGGAAGCCTTCGCCTACGTCAACGACTACGCTCCCGAACACCTCGCGGTCCTCGCCGACAACGCCTGGCAATACCTAACCCGCTTCGAACATGCGGGCGAGATTCTCCTCGGTTCGCATTCGGCGATCAGCGTCGCCAACTTTGTCCTGGGACCGAGTCACGTTCTCCCAACGGGTGGGGCCGCGAAAACGACCTCCCCTCTGGCGGTCTTCGATTTTCTAAAGCGTACGTCAATCGCTTCCCTGACCGAAGGCGCCTATCAGGGATTCGCCGCCCATGCCGAACGGCTCGCAAGGTACGAAGGTTTCGACGGCCATGCCAACGCGGTCTCAGCAATCCGGAACCAGGCGCTTCGCTCGCCTGCAAAATCTGTCTGACGCGACCGGACCAGCCGAGTCGACAAGAGGCCCTGGAAAATCACAAATCAAGATCTCGCGTACTGGGCTGCGCGAGGTCATAGCCACGGTTTCCGACAGGATCGGACGTCGAAGACAAACCAGAGGACGCGGCCTCACGCGAAACGCCTCGTGCCCGATCCATTCACCATGCTGCTCGCCTCGCTGCTGCCGATTTCCGGCGATCCGGTGGATTGATTCGGCATCGCCACCAACCTCGCGATCGCACTCCTGCTTGGCCTTGAGCTCGACCTGTTCTCGCCCTGATTGACCATCCACCCGATCTATCTCGGCTGCTCTTCCTCTGCGTGCTGCCGTGCACGGTGCAGTCGTTCATCGCATTCACCTCGACTTCCGGAGGCAAATTGCTCGGGTCCGACCGGAAAGACCGCATCACCGCCGTCTTCTGAGGTTCAAAGAAGAGCCTTGGCAGCGGGGTTCCCATGGCGAGTGTCATCTTCGCCGGCCAGTTGATCGGCGCCATCGTACTGCCGCAAATGCTTTTCCACCAGATCCAGCTTATGGTCAGCGCCTGGTTGGCGCGCGTCTATGCGGAGCACTGCAAGCCACCACCCGTTACGATAGACTTGATAGGGAACCGCCGCGTTGCTTTCTTTTCAGGTTGGGCGAGATGTTTCAGGTCACAGATAGCGCACTCGACCATATACATCCCAAAGCTGTTTGCGATCCGCTCCGACCGTAGAACGTTGTGCAGGCATATGCCAAAACTAACGCTGCATTCGCTGGGATGCTGCTCGAACCGACATGAAGCGAACTAGGAAATGTGCGATGAGGCAAATCCAGGGTGGCTTCCGGGAAAGCGCAACCCTAGAAACTCAACAATTTTATAGATAAGTCGAGAGGCTCATGTTGGACCTCGCCAACTGCGTTGATGGTGTCATCAGCAGCATTATAGATCTCTTCCACTTCGTCGACAAAGTGGTCGAGGTATGCCAACCATAGCGGATCGTCGATATTCTGGCAGAATACCGAGCGGATCATTAGGCCGAACTACGCTGCTCCGACGGCGATTGGGTCGTTCCATCGACTCGCCTCCTCTGCGGAAGTCGATGAGCGCCATGTGCAGAAGCAACTTGGCCACGCCTCGGCCGAAATGACGCGCCGCTACCAGCGCGGCCACGGTCGGTTTCGCGGTAACCTCCCAAAAGCCGCAGGATTGTGGAGGCAGCTCCACAGGCCCAAAACCCAAGAACCGCCCACACAGTCCCACGGATGCTTTTCCGAAGCCGCACTAGGGTCGAAACTCAATCAAGCGGTTGATCAAAATACCTCTTCATGATTCACTCTCTTCCTGGCGGGAGTTTTGGATCATGGCGGGAGAGTTTTGGCTTAATGACCAGCAGTGGGCGGTTATTGCCCCTTTGCTTCCAACCAACCAGCCCGGCGCTCATCGAACTGACGATCGCCGGGTCATTAGTGGAATCATTCATGTTCTGCGATCCGGCTACCGATGGCAGGACTGCCCAGCCTGCTACGGCCCTTCGACAACCGTCTACAATCGCTTCCACCGCTGGTCTGCCAAAGGAATATGGCGACGGCTGTTTGAGGCCTTGGTGCAAAAGACCGACCGAGACATTCATCTGATCGACAGCACAACCGCCAAGGCTCACCGTTCGGCTGCTGGCGGAAAAGGGGGGATGCTCAGGCAATCGGTCGCTCAAGAAGCGGCAGATCGACAAAAATCCATGCTGTTTTCGATAGTTGCGGCCGTCCGATCGCACTGAGGATAACGCCTAGACAACGCGGTGACGCTCCCATCGCCATCCCGCTGCTTGAGCCACTGCCGCCAAGCAGCTTTTTCGCTGCGGACACCGCTTACGATAGCGACGCTCTACGCGAATTTCTCAAAGCACGCCGCACTGAACCAGTCATTCCCAACAATCCGACCCGTAAGCGGATCAAGCCTTTCGACCCGGCCGCATATCGCCGCCGCAACATCATCCAACGCGCCTTTTGCCGCCTCAAGGACTGGCGGCTGATCGCCACACGATACGACAAGCTCATGCTGAACCCCGCAGCCACATGCCACATCGCAGCAATCGTCACATGGTGGCTCAATTGAGTCTGGAGCCTAAGGCCATTGCCCCCAGCCAGCAGCTTGCGCGATCTACGTGCCGGGATCGCTTCCACCGATATGAAATGTCGCCGCGAGCGCCGTGATGAGCCCAACGATCTTCCTGCGCATTTTTGGCGAACTGATCCGCGCGAACGCGACATTAAGATCCCGTCCCTCGTTGGTTTCGAGAAAGCTCACCAATTCCGAGCCAGTTGATGGGATCATGACCTCGATGCGCCCCGGTTCCGTTGGAAAGAAATAAGACGGCGGCACCCCGAACGCGTTCGCAACGACCGCCAATCGGCTTGAACTGATGCGGTTGGTCCCTTTCTCGTACTTCTGAACCTGTTGAAACGTCACGCCAAGAATGTTTGCCAGTCCATCCTGGCTCATGCCGAGAAGGCGACGTCTCGCCTTGATTTTTGCGCCCACTTCGACGTCGATGGGATCAGGTGTTTTCGCCATGTGCGCCCGCCCCCTCAACTGTTTCAATCACGTCGTAGCGCTTGACGATCGCTCCGACACCTTCGTTCAGGAGCGCAAGGACAGCGTCCATCGTTAGCGGGACTGTTTCGATGCGCTCAATATGCATCGACGGCACGTCCTGATCTCTTTCGTGAGAAACTTCGTCACGCACTGCTGCGACGGCCTTGCGGACATTTTCCATGGTGGCAAAAAACGTGTCTCGACAACCGTCATCTCGCCAGCGCGGTTCCTCGCGCGGGAAAACGAGCGAATAGGTGAAGAACGTGAAGGAGGGTGATGCTGACACTCGGTTTCCTCCAAGAGCAACTCGCGGTACGCCCCCGCTTCTGCTCTTTGACCCCTGGTGATCGGGGAGTTGGAAAACCGTGTACACACGATCCCCACGGCCTTTAGTTCGGAGAACCTGTTGCATACGCCGCAGGCTCCCCGACCATAAGGTCAAGGAGATAGTGCCGTTACAGGTCGGCACTCGTACCCGTGTACAAGGGTTTCCACGCCCTAAAGCAGCGCGTCACTGCTTCACCCGTGAGTTTAGGCGATCATACGGCGCGGTGCAAACGTTCCGAGCGGAAATGCCGAATGATTTCTAGCTGCTAAAACAGCCGAAGATGGTTCCCTCAATACCCGTCGAGCGATATGGCTGGGTTTCAGCATCAGGAAAACAGACGACGAGTTGTGCCGCCAAGAGCGAAAGTGAACGTCATGGACGAACCGACCGAAACGACGGCGATTTCGAACCGCAGCGACTATGCCTTGTGGGCAATCGAGCGGGCAAAGGCGATCGTTGCGGAGGAAGGCGGCACCCTCTGTCTTGCGGCGCGCGACCAAGGTGACGAGCAGATCGCTGCCGCGGCCAATGTTCTTGGCCAGGCCATCGTCGACGCCCTGCTGGAGGTTTTCGACGGCCTGACGCAGGAGTAAAGCGGGGTCTATCGCTCAGCGCCATCCCGGTCATTGCCGCGCTGGCGCTCCTGTTCGGCTTGCCGTAGGATCTGCTGGCGCTGTTCGTCCTGCGCGTTTTTGGCAGCGCCGGCCTGCTCGCGCGCGGCTCGGGCGGCACGTCCGACGGCGATCGCCTGCTGCTGAGCGGCAATGGCAGGATCGACATTCGTGGGCGTCGGACGATCGAGGGTCTGGCTGTCATCGACGCGAGCCGCCGTCGGCGTGCCCCCTCCCCCGCCGGCCTGCATGGTCGACGGCATCTGCTGCATTTGGATGTCCCGGCGCTGCTCTTCGAAAAGAGCCGCGATTTCCTTGCGCATTTCCTCAACCGCCTGGCGCTCGGCGCCACTGTCGACCATGCCTTCGAGGCGATCCATCGACTTGTTGGCGCGCGCAACGCGCTCGTCGAACTGTTCGAGCGATAGGGGCATGGCATTTTCCTTTTGCTGTTGAATCGATGCGATCAGGGTTCTGAATTCCGACAGTGGCTCGTCCGGCGGCGCAGCGGACCGCTCGGCAAAGGTATCGAATTTCCGCTGCAGCCAAGGCGACGGCGCACTGTGCTTCACGGAGCCGGCCGCCTCAACGACGACGGCGGCGCGCAATCCATGCGCCAGCAACCGCGTCTGAAAATCTCTGGCAACGGACCGTGTCTCGGAGCCGGGACCAAACTCGTCGTTCTGCTTGGCCAACTCGCGCTCGATCTTGCTGACGCTCGCAGTCGTTGGCGCCAGCACCTGGACGGATTTCCCCGCGATGAAGATCAACTTGGCGTCGACGCCGAAAGCCCCCTCGACAAGAACAGCCACCGTCTCGCGTTGCATGGCCCGTTCGACTTCCAGCCGGAGCAAAACGAAGCCGCTGGCACGCGAAGCAGCTTGCGGTGCATGAGTGGTCGCCGCGGCCGCGAACCTGTCGGCTGCCGCGATGACCGATGGCTTCGCCCCGGCCTGCTTCAGCGCGATGGCCGTCGCCTGCCATTTCGGGGCGAGCGCAAGGTTGCCGTTGGCGAGCGTCGCACGATCGGCAGCGCCTGCCCGCTTGCGCTCGACACGCTGATTGACCGCAGCGGACTTCAGATAACGTGGATCGGCGCGGCCGCGCTCATAGGCACCGGCCTGTGCCTGGCTATAAGGCCGCGTCGCCGCAACATCGGCGCGGCGTGTGGCGACCATGGCGATGCCGTGCTCGCGCGCCTTCGCCGCGAATCGCTCCCGCCATGCGTAGAGCTCCGGCTTGGTGAGCCGCAATGCCTTGCCGACATCGTCTCGCGCCGAGATCATCGTGTGGACATGCACATGCCCGGTATCGGGGTGGTGGGCGGTGATCCAGCGATGGCCTGCAACCTCTTCGCTGAGGAAATCACGAACGGCGCGCTTCATCGCTTCCGCACCCGTGCCGGCTCGGGCGGAGAAGATCACATGGAAGGCGTTGCGCGGTTCGACCGTGCGGATATCGGCCGACCATCCGCGCCAGATCCCATCGGCGACATCCTTTACCGCTGCGCCACGCTTGACGGCCTCGCCGGCGCTGGTGACGACGTACTTCTCAGTTCGGAGAAACTTCTCCAGAAAATACCGGCCCGATTTATCGGAAACCGCGGCGCCGACAATCCGCACCTCGGCCAGGACACCGGCGTCCGACATCCTGCCTGCGATTTCCGCCTCGGCTTTATCGAGCGTGCGCGCCGGCCCTTCATTGTTTTCGCGCGCCCTGAGCGCGCCTGCGATTTTCTTCGCAGGCAAGCTTGTCACGGCATAGACGGAGACCCTTCCGTCCTGATGGCGAGAATAGAGGAAGGGCTTGGCGCCGAAGGCCGCATTCAACGCATCGTGCAGTTCCTCGTCACTGACCGCACCCGCCAATTTGATCGACAGAGTGGCGACGGCGTCCAGGGCATAGGGTTCGCGAAACTCCGATAGCCAGCCCTGAAGGGCTGCGGCTCGTTCCTCGCGGCTGGCAATTACGACTCCGTCCTGGTCGAAGATCGGGATATCCGCCTTGCCCTTCTCACCGTTTTCCTTTTCGATTTCGCGGGTTCCCAGATAGGTCATCAGGCCGGCGGCCGACGCCCTGCTTGATACCGTCGACGTCACCTTGATCACCACGGGCTGCGCGCCGGCTGCGATCGCCGCCCGGCTTGTGCTCTCGGCCGAGGCCAGTTTCGCGGCGGACGGCCGATCAGCATGCGATGGGGTGATACCAGCCCCTTTGGTCGTTCCCCCTCCCCCGCCACCCGACCTTCGGAGCTCGTCATCCATCTCCGGCTTCGCGCCCGCACCAAGCGTCCCGACCAAGGCGATGATTTCGCGCGGCGCGGCCTGCGCCGGCTGCAGGATGGTGTTGATGGTCGTCTCATGGGCGGAGACAGCCGTCATTCGGCTCTTCCTGACGATACCGGAAGGCATGGACCGCTGCTGCGACGGCTCAGCCGCAATGGCAATCCGCATAGCCCCTGCTCGGCGGCGCCGCTCGTCTTCCTCGTCGAGAAGGGATTTTCCCCGCCGCACGGTAAAGCTCTCGATATCCCCGAGCAGGCTGGACCAGTCATAGGCCATGGCTGCCCCTCCTGCGCTCCTGCCGGCTGATCCGCAGCATCAGATCGACGTCCGCCCGCAGCCGGAAGACACCTTCGAGAAGGCGGCGCAGCGCAGCGTCGAGATGCGGTTCGTAGCCGACGCGCCCTTCATTCATGGCGCGGACGGCCTGATTGAGATTGATGCCGATGCGCCGAAGTTCCTCATTGGTGCCGCGCAAGGCCAGAGCTTCGGCCGGCCCGACCGGGAGCGGCAGACCGGCCTGGTCGCGAAACAGCAGCCGGATCACGTCGCTGGCGGTGCGATCGTCGCCGCAAAGATCCGCCAGAGCTTGCCGCTCCTCCGGCCTTAGACGGACCCTGACCACTTCACTGCGCATCGCTTTCCTTCCGCTTGCCGGGTTGCCGGAGGCGACCCCAGAGCGCCACCGGCGCGAACCTGAGCCCTGCTAGGGGGCGGGGCGACGTCGAGTTTGTACCACAAACTTGCCTATCCTGCCACCTAAAACTAAACTATATTTTATCCAAAACTCATCATTGCAAAACAGGTACCCTCGCCCAAGCTCCCACAGCAATAACTCATCTCCAGCGCCACTCGGTCCCGTTAACAATTGCCCATTGTTCGCGCGATCATTGCCAGCGATATCACTGGCAATTGCCAATTACCCATTAACCACTGACAGTTAACCCCGCTGCGGTTGCTCATTGTCAACGGGCAACTGGCAATTGCCCGTTGGTCATTACCTGTTGTCGGCGGTCAATCGTCAATCATCAACGGTGAACGAACAATGGGCAACGAACGCATTGCGGAAAGAGAGATGAGGAAATAACTATAGTTTATTCGCAGAAAGAAGGAGCCATCATGATCGTCACCATCGCCAACCCGAAGGGCGGAACCGGCAAGACCACCCTCGTCCGCGCGCTCTCCGGCACGGCCGCCCATGCCGGTAACGACGTCTTCCTGATCGATGCCGACAGCCGCGCCAACACGATGCGCTGGGTCACGATGTCGAAACAGATGGACGTCTGGCCCGACCGGCTGGAGGCCGAAAGCTGCCTCGACCCCAACCAGATCTACAAGCTCGCTCTCCAACATCAGCAGGAGGGCAAAATTGTCTTCGTCGATGTCGAGGGCACGACCAACGAAAACCTGTTCGCCGGCCTCTATTGTGCCGACATCGTCCTGATCCCGCTGCAGACGACCCAGGACGACGTCGTTGCCGGCATGCAGCTCGCGCTCAACCATATCCCCGTGGTCGAAGAGGATCAGAAGCGCAAGCTGCCGACGATGATCGTCATCAACCAGCATGATCTGGTGACCGGCCGCGCCAAGGCGCATGAGCCGCTCCGAGAAATTTTGCGCGAGAGCGGTGTCGCGCTCGCCTCCCAGCCGATTGCCCGCCGCGCGTCCTATCAATCGATTGGCGCCGCCGGCACGCTCCAGACATCAGCGAAGCCTGATCCGAAGGCGATCGCGGAAATGGAAACGCTGCTTGGCGAGCTGCTTGCCCTCTACCGGTCGAAGGCCAGCGAGGCGAAGCAATGAGCGACGGCGCAGACAGCAAGAACCTCGTCCTCGGATTGATCTCGACAGGCCGCGACCGCCCCGCGGTTCGCGAGAAGGCAGGGCCTGCTTCAAAACCCGCTGACGAAGACCAGGCGCCGGCACCATCAGCGAAGCCGCCGTTGGCGCGCGGTCAGCTCCGCGAGATGATGGCCAAGGGCGAAAGCCTCGACCCCGTCGCCGGCAAACGCTTCCGCGACACCGAAAAAGTCACGACCGGCATCCACATCCGCGCCGAGGTCCACAAGAAGCTGAAGATCCTTGCCGCGATCGAGCGGCGGAAGTTCAACTCCTACATCGAGGAGGCGATCGACGACTATCTCGAAAAGATCGCCGAGCGGATTCCTGATATTTCCTGAGCGGCAAAAGGGAGAGGTCATCACGCACTTCGCTTCGCGGCCTCCCCGTTCGCCCTGAGCGCCGCCATCAGCATCGGCCCGAGGCCGAACTCTCCGCGCGCCGCTTTGCGCGTCAGGTCGCGCAGATAGCCGCCGGGCGAGGTGATGTGCTCGGCCCGCTCCAGGATGCAGGCGACCGCAATCGCGGCATGTTCCGGCCCCATCACCTCGCAAGCCTCCTGATAGGCCGAGGGGCTGACCCCGAGCGCCGATCGGACGGTTACGGCGGCCGTCATCAGCTCGCGCCAACTCTCGATCCGGCCGCCGGCCGCGTAATCGACAATCTGCGGGCAGGCTCTCAGCACCAGTGGTAACGGGTAAGCCTTCAGCGGCTCGGCAATCCGGTTCGGTTTCTGGCTCGGCTTCTCGCCCTGCTCTTTTTCGGAGCGAGGTTCAAGTTCATGGAAGGATTCGGGTTTTGAATTCTGTATGTGACGACCGTCATGGCTGTCATTGACGTCCGTTTTTTCTGCTTTTACCTGAATTTCCAGACGGTTGATGATTTCCTCGCGCAAAAGCTCCATTTCTTCAAGCACCGCGTCGACATCTTCGCGGCGGGGAGAGCGCGGCAAACGGGCCAGGAGCGCGATGTACATCGCCTCGATTGCCTCCCAATCGCCATCCGCGCCCTCCTCCATGGCGGCCGAGATCAGCTTGCGAACGTCGCGACGGCAGAGCGACAACGCCTCTTTCGCGCGCTTGAACTGGAGACGCTCGGCAGCGACCTGCTGCGCCAGACTGGCCATCTCGCTCGCACGGGCGAGCAGAGGCGCGAGGCTGAAGCCGAAAGCGGCCTCAATGTCCCCTCCCCTGCCCCGATGCGCATAGCGCTTTCCGTTCGGGCTATCGCGGCGCTCGATCAGACCGGCGTCGACCAGCGCGGAAAGATGCCGGCGCAAGGTCGTGCCGGCGATGCCGTGCGCGCGCAGCGACAGCTGATTGTTCGACGGGAAAACGACCAAGCCACCGCTCTCATCCGAGAGTTCATCGTTCGGATAGAAGCTCAGCAGCGCCTGCAGCACCGTTATCGAACGATCCTGGAGGCCGAACAGGTCTTTCGCCTCGCCGACGTCGTTGAAGACTTTCCATTTGTTGACCGCCTTGCCCGCGTCGCGGTCGGCGGTCTCGAGCTGACCTCTCACCAAGGCAAGCGTCATCGGTCGCCCATGGGGCGTTGTCACACGTCCAATCTGCATTTTCCTTCACCTCTCGAAAGGCAAAAGAAATCCACTCACCAAAACGGTGCCAAAGACTCTTGACTGTGATTCGTGGAAATGCGATTCTCGACCTTGTCACAGAATACGAGAGAGGCTTCCACGGTTTACCGATTGGGGGCCTTTTTCTTTTGCGATATGCTCCTACTTGTTCTCACTCGTTGCATTTGCCTCGGACGCGGCAAATTCTTCGTAGATATCCGGCAATTTCCGCAGCAGGAATTGCGCGAAATCCCCAGTATGCTTCGTCGGGATCGTCAGCTTCACGGCACGTTTGCTGCTTTGCGCGGTCGCAATTTTGCGCCCCTCACCCGTCTTGATAATCTGTTCTTCGGACGCCTTCTCTTTGCGCACGGCAACGGTCTTCAGCGCGCTTTCGAAGCGAGCATCGCTGGAAAGAGCGTGGAAGTGTTCCTTGCTGATAAGCTCGCGCCAATTCGCCTCGTGACCAGGATCGGCAAGCAGCTGCGCCAACGTCTCCCAGCGCGGTCGGCCGATCGACGGTGCAGAACCAATCGCTTCGATCAATTCCGTCGATAGGGAGCTGGCAAGTGAGATCATGCCGGACAGAACCCCTTTGGACGTAATGGTCAGAGCGTCCATTATGACTTGCCGACGTACCCCTTGCTGATCGAGGCGCAATGCGAACAATGCCTTTTCGATGAAGGAAAGATCCGCTCTGTCGGTGTTCTCCTTACCCTGTGCGCGGATCAGGTCTTCGTCGGAAAGATTTCGTACGATAGCCTTGACCCGACGGCCGAGCTGCCGAAGCGCTTCAACGCGCCGATGCCCAAAGGCGAGCTGGTACTCCCCCTTCATTTCGGGATGGGGGCGCACCAGGACCGGGATGATCTGTTCGGAGGTCTTAAGCCCTTCGCGCAGTTCGATGAACTTCGGATCGGTAAAGGCATCAAGTCGATCTTTCACGAACGATCCATGAATAATCTTCGGTTCAAGCTCAACAATCGTCTCGCCGGCTTCAAGCTGCAATCGCAGAGACTCCGCCTGGTCCGCTTCGGTCGCAAGATTGGCGATAGCCTGATTCATTGAGTTGAGGGCGCCAGACTGGACAGCCGGCTTTACGCGCGGGGACGGTTCCGCTGAAGGCTGAATCGGAGAGAGAAAGTCTTTGAGAGCGTCGCGCCTCTTGCTCATACCGTGCGTCCCCACGCCTGCTTCACCAGCTTCTCAATTTCGCCATTGACGCTGTCGAGCGATTCCATGGCGCGATCGTAGGTTACGCGGTGGAAGTTTTCGCGCCCGACTTCGTAAAGCGTTTGCTTGGTGATCCCGGCATCTGAGATCGCGGCAGACTTCAGCACGGCATTCGTCAGCACGCGGTCGCCGAAGAGGCTCTTGAGTAACCCGACAATCTGTCCCTGTGGGCCATCGGCCGGCTCGTAGCGTGTTACGACATAGCGAAAGAAGTCATACTCGGCATTGCCGCCTGCCTTCTCGACGACACCGAAGAGGCCGGCGGTCATATGGAGAAACTGCGACATCGAGGCAACATCAAGCATCTGCGGATGGATGGTGACGACGACACTTCGCGCAGCGCATAGAGCCGAGAGCGTCAGATATCCGAGCGACGGTGGGCAATCGAGGATAACGACATCATAATTTTGCTCTACGGATGCCAGCGCTGTCGCGATCCTGGTAAAGAACATCTGCTCGCGATTCCGGCTACGCTCACTCAGGACGCGGGGGGTATCGTGTTCGAATTCTTGAAGTTCGAGGTTCCCAGGAACGATGTCGAGCCCGGAAAAATAGGTTTTCTGAATGATGTCGCTGAGTGGGCGCTGCTGCGCATCGTAGCGGATCGCCCCGTAAATCGTTTCGTTCGGGCCGAGGTCGAATTCGGGTTGAATGCCGAAGAGCGCCGACAATGAGGCTTGTGGGTCGAGATCGACAGCGAGCGTCCGGTATCCTCGCAGCGCGAAATACTGCGCAAGATGGGCGGCGGTCGTCGTCTTTCCTGAGCCGCCCTTGAAGTTCGTGACGGCGATAACCTGAAGAGCTTCGTTCGCGGCTCGGTTTGGTGAGTAGCCTTTCTTGTTCGAACTAAGATAGCGACGGATATCGTGGATCTGTTCAAGCGAATAGAGACGGCGCCCTGCCCCGTTCTTCTCTGCTTCCGGGATGTTGCCCTCGGAATTCAGATGGCGAAGATAGGCATCGCTGATTCCGATCAGCTTCGCGGCCTCGCCGGCCATGAATTTGCGAAGCTCCTTTTGCGCCGTAGGAGGGAATGCGCGCGCACGCAACTGCTGAAGTTGCGCGCTGAGCAGGTCGGCGTCAGCCTCGATAAGGCTCGTTAGCGATGGGATCGCAGATGCGCGCGCCTGAAGTTGAGTAGCGACTGAATTCATTATAAACGCTCAATCCGGTGAAATCGACAATTGAGCGTAAAAATGATCCGAGTCGGTGACTCGGTCAAGGAAAATTGAGTTAACAAAAGGTTAACAGGTTTTCGGCCAAGAAAAGTTCTCAGCTGAGAACTTTCATCAAATTTCCGGAGGGCTTTAGATAAGCCGCTGCGCTTCAAGGGCTCCGCTCCTTACCACCGCTGCCACTCTATCGAAAGTTCTCAGCTGAGAACTTTTTTGAATCTTGGCGCTTGGAGTGCCGGAGGCTCGGCGCGCATTTCCCGGTTGCATCACTCCCTAAGCGGCGGCGCAGCCGCGCTCCGGGGAGAGGAGGATGGGGGCATCGGGGGAAGGAGGAGGAGGGACACCGTCCCTCCTTCCCCCAAGGGAGGGTTCAAGGGAGGGGCTTGCCCTTCCCTTGGGTGGGGGAGTTTGAGGGGGCGGGGCTCTGCCCTGCCCCTTCATGGGGAGAGTGTTGAGAGGGGGCTTGCCCCTCTTTCATCAGCTGAGCCAGCCGGTCGCACCGGCTGGCTCAGCTCAACCACCGACGCAAGAAGAAGAGGCGGCACCCTGCCGCCTCCTCTTCGATTGTTTAGTCTGTGTCAGTCTCCCAAAGCGTGTCGCCAAGCCGATGCTCAACGAGATCGTCGTCCATCTGCTCCAACTCAGCGACTACCTCCTTGACCAGCCGGTTCCCTATCCGGGTGCGCTCCTGGGCAACGAGAATGCTGAAGGCGGTCTCGTTTGCCACGACGGCCCGGATCGCCTCATCAAACTCGTCATCTGGACGAAGATTCTCGATGGCGATCACATCGCCATTCTCATCGTAACCGCCGTGCAGATACATAGGCGCGGATGCGAGCCTTTCAGCCGCTTCCTCAGCCTCCCGGATCAGGCGAAAGCCTTCCGTCCGCTGCCTCCAGTATTCAGCACTCCCGCCGTCGATGATCGTGATCTTACGCTTTGCCATAGAAGTCTCCTTTCGCTCTTTGACGAAAGGTGTCCGCATCGAGCCTCGAGTGGGGTCAAGGACCGCTTTAGCGGCCGCCAGCGGCGGCGAGTGGTGGAGCCGATTTTCTGACGGCGCCCAACGGGCGGCGGCTGAAAATGGGGGGACCGCTCGTCCTTGAGGCCAGGAGAGGCGGTGCCACAATAGGACGACAAAGAGAGATGAGCCCGCGGCCCCGATCAGGGGTCGCGCCCGTGTGGGCCGGGGTGGTTTGGAGGGGGTGGACCACCCCCTTCGTGGGTGGGTTCAAGGGAGGGGCGCGCCCCTCCCTCGGGAGGATGTTTGAAGGAGGGGGCTTGCCCCTTCCTTCATGGGGTGAGCATGAGAGGGGCGGCTTGCCCCCCTCTTATAGAGTTGTCGGCCGGTCGAACCGGTCGGCAACTCTGCCCAAGCGGTGCCTAGAACAATCGAAGCTGACCATTTTTTTCCGTGGCCGGTGCTGCCGATCCCAGCCCGTCCGGCGAGGGTGCAACAGCAACTTTCGCCGCCGATGGCACCATGGCCGGAACGGGCATGGGCCGGTTGGTGTTCGCGACCTCCCCTGCCCTCCTGAGCTTTGTGGACCATCCGCCCATGACGTGCGCCAGCGTGTGCCATTGATCGCTGAACCGCATCGCCAGGCTGTCCCCGACAATGACGGTCGCCGGGATATGGAGAAGCGACAACTGGATGTAGGCCATATGGACGGCGCGCGGGTCGATGTCCATGGCGGTTACATGAAGGCACTGCTGATAGTTGATGCCCGCGTCGAGAATTGCTTCTCCAAGGGCGATGATCATTGCCCCGCTTCCTGCGGCGGGCTCCTGGGCCAGCATGAAGCCGCGTTGCGCGATCATCTTTTGCATGTCGTCCGGGCTTCCGGCGACGATGCGCGCCATCAACTGGCAAACCGGGTAGGGCGTAAAAAACTGGCCGCGTGCCTTGTTGTGCAGTTCCAGCGCATGGAAGGTCGCGCCGAGAACATCGTGCGGACGGTCCTCCAGCGCCATGACCACCTCGCCCATGATTTTCGAGAAGGTGCCCATGGTCTCGGTGCCATACTTGCCGGAGATCTCCTGAAACCGGGCTTCGCGCTTCTCGGCGGGGGCGAGGTCCACGGCGTTGCTGAGGGCGATGGCGGAGGTTTCGCACCAGTCCCCAAAGACGGTGTAGAGGTCGTGCTTGTAGCGGCAGCTTTCGAATAGCTTGACGATGGATTTGAGGCGCGGGGAGTTCATGGGATCACCTGCAAGGAAAAGGAACCGCGTGGGCGCGTTTCGCCAATCGCCGGGGCAAAGGCCGGCGTCGTCATGCGGATCGATCAAAGGGAGGTCTGGAAGGATGCAGGCCGCGCCGGAGACTGCGCGGCCTGCGGCAGCCGATTACTCGGCTGCTTCGGGGAAGGTTGCGCCGCCCGTCACCGGCGCGTTATCGATGTCGAAAGGGCAAACGCCGTCGTCATCGCCGGTGGCTTCCACCATCCGCTCACACTCCTGCTCGGCAGTCAGAGCGATCCGAACCGGCGCGGGAAGCCATCCGGTGCCAGTGATCTTGCGTTCGGCATATTCCACGGCCTTCGCCTTCTCCATGCCGAGAACGCCAAGTGCCAAGTCCTCGCCAACGGCTTCGGTGACCGCCTGCTTGATCCCGGCCTTGCTGATGCGGGCGAAGTAGTTTTCACCTGTCGGGGCGTACCATTGCGTCATGTCGATCTTGAGGGCCTGCGCCAGTCGCTCGGCATGGGCACGCTGCGACTTGCGCTCATAGTGGGGATGCTGCACGGCATTGACGGACTTTGCCGCCGCGTAGGCCAACAACTCGAGAAGCGTTGACGTCGGCTGTTCAAGGCACCATTCCAGAAGTTCGCTCGGCTTGCCGGGAATGGTGTGGCCGTAATTCTCCTTGAGTTCGTCCATGGCCACGATGCCCGGGCATGCCGCCGGATCGGCAATGCTGGTTTCGAGCCGTTCGCTCTTCACCGTCACTTCAAGGGACGAATAGTCGCTGCCGCCATAGCTGCCGAAGATGTTCACCAACATGGCATGCACCACGGCGGCGAGGGCAACGTCCGGGTTATGGGCAAGCTCGGCCCGGATCGCGGCCGTCTTCTGCGCCGTAAGCTCCTGCACCAGCAGGGCAGGCATCTTGAACGGAGGCTCGGTGCGCTGTTCGGGCTTCGGCGGAACGGTCGCCCCACCCTCGTCCGTCTCGTCTGCATCGCCTTCGGCGGTGTCGCCGCCGGTTTCAACCCCCTCCTCCACGGCTTCATCGTCGGGCCGGACAAGGCCCTGCTCGATTTCGACATTGCCGTAATAGTCCATCGTCACATAGCAACCGGCCTTGGCAATTTCCTCCGGGGAATAGGCTTCCTGTGCCATCGACAGGACCGCGAGCCTTGCCTGAATGGCTTCGGTGCGCGGCTCGGCCTCGTCATCGGCCTCACCCGCCTCGATCTTTGCCACCAGCTCGTCATATTCGGCTTCCAGCCGCTCCTCCTCGGCCTGTTCTTCCTCCGTCAACGGAATGTCGGACGGATAGACCCTGTGCATGCGGACGGCTTCGCTCGGAATGACCGGCACCACCTCCACCCATTTCCAGCCTTCGGCGCGAACGGCTTCCGCCTCGGCTTCAAGGCGGTCGGCAACGAGCTTTTCGACGAGAGCGACGTCGAGGGCGTAGCCGCCATTCTGGTCATCGAAGAGATCGCGCTTGACGGTTCCGCCGGCAGCTTCATAGGCATCGAGCCCGCCGATGAACTTCATGCGCTTGTCGGTCGCCTTGACGGCTTCGGCCTGCAGGGCCGAACGAATGGCGCGATGATCGCAATTCCACGATGGCAGGCTATTCCAGACTTCCACCTGCCGGTCGTGGTCATCGGACACGGTAAAGGCTGAAAGCTGCTGGAAGGTCATTTCCTCCTGCCGGTGGAGTTCGAGCAGGACCGGCGAAACACGCCCAAGCGCCAAGCGCTTGCGGACCATGGTTTCGGTGGTGCCGAAGCGGGCGGCGATGTCCTCGACGGATTTCCCGTCCTCGGCCATAACGCGGTAGGCTTCGTATTCATCGACCGGGTGCATGGCCTCGCGGCTCATGTTTTCGATGATGCTGATTTCGGTCGCCTCGGCCTCGCTGCGCTCCTTGCATTCGACGGGGAAGTCCTTGGCGATTTCGCCCGCGTCGGCCAGAAGGAGGAGGGCGGCACGGCGACGCTCGCCTGCGGTTACGAAAAAGCGGCCGCGCTTGTCGCCCTTGCGGACAATGATGTTCTGCAACAGCCGGTAGCCATCGGCGCGGATGGTCGCGGCCATCTCCGTGATGCCTTCCTTGCTGTAGGTCTTGCGGACATTCTTGGGGTCGCGGTCCAGCTTGTTCAGCGGCACGAAAAAGCTTTCGGTGGAAATCTGGGTCTCGGTCATTGCTCTGTCTCCTTGGTTTCCCGTTTCCCGAAGGGGAAGCCCCCTTGGGCGAAGCCTCCCCGGCTTTCCGGGGGAATGGCCTCTGACATTCCCCCGGACAGAGGGGGGAGGGCGCAGCCCGCCCCACGGCGACGGACGGTCGGGTCAAGGGGTCGTGGCGGGGAAAAAACGGAAGGTTCGGCGCGCAGCGGTGAAAGCCGTTTTTTTGCCGGCGCGACAAGCGGCTTGCCGCGCCTGCCCCTTGATCCGAACGGCCGGCGATGTCATGGGGCGGAAACAGGAAGCTGGCCCGCCAGGGCCTCGATGCCGGCTGCGCCAGCAGCCGCCAGGACAAGCGATCGTCACCGGCATCGGCGGAGACGGCCGACGGCCGGCTCCGTGCTTCGCATAGAGCGCGGCCGCCCGAACCGGGCGGTGGCCTAGCGGGATTCAGACGATCCGATCATTAAGATGAGAAGCCGGGAAGGAACATATCAAGAACAGGTTTGTGGGGAGACGCATCTTAATGCGCGGCCGGGTAGGGTGGCCTGACGCAGTTCGTCATGATACCGATAAAGGAATACCGCGATCTCCACCCTGCCCCGTCGCGTTCTCGTCGGCTCAGGGCCGATCCAAGAATTGAGGATCGGGACAATGGAAACGCCATCTACCGGCAACCATGCGCCCCCTATGACGGGGATATCAGACTGGCTTTCATGGTATGTGGGCGGCCACGGCATGGACATGGTCCATAAGGACTATAGCGAGTTGCGTGCGAGTGAACCCACGCCCCTTCAGCAACTGGCAGCGTTGGACGACGGATGTGCCGCAGATGGGACCGGCTGACCATGATCGGCTCCGGCGGCACCTGATTGCCAGCGGCATCGTTATCGTCCTGGGCACGGCTCGGTTTTCCAGGGCCGATTTCATACGCACCCTCACAGCCGCCGGTGAGGTCCAAAACGGGACCGGGACAACACTATCCAAGGAGGATCTGCCGCCTCCGCCGTTCGCGATCGACGATACGAGCATATACGAGCGCCAGGGCGTCCTGACCTCAATCGCGCTTGCGACATCGCGGCGTCGTGGATTCGTGCTGGTGTTTGAAAATGCTGCCGATTTTCGTGCCTTCGCCATCGGAGCCTATATCGCCAATCAGCAGGTGATCATTCTGGAATTTCCTGCAGATTGACCGTCTTGATCGCGCCGCTGCGCGGCGTAGCGAGCACGGCTCGATCCCTAAACTAAGGCGAATATCGGAGAAATCAGCATCGCGCCGGCCTTTGGCCGGGATTTCGGGAATTCTCGCGGCGTTGCGGGCGGGAGAAGCGCAGCCGCAGGAGCCTCAGCAAAGCGGCCCGCAAGGGGAGGCGGGACCGACTGCGCCCGCTTGCGGCGCTCCGTTTTGACGGGCGGGCAGGGGAGTTCGAGGGGCGGGGCTTCGGGGCGCCCCTCGTCCTGGTCCGACCCGCTCGACGCGGTGAGGACAAGGCACTCGCGCGGCGGCCGGAGGAGAGGGGACACCGCCCCTCAGTTTTCACCCTCTATCGGCTCGACGTCGCGCAGTTCGACAAAGACGACTTTCTCGGTGCGCTCCTGCCCGATCAGGTCGAGATTGATATGGACGTAATCGGCAAACGGCTCGCCGCACACGCGCCAGACAGCGCCGACGCGGCCGACGCGCCGCTCGTTGGTGCCATCGATCGAGGGCGATGTGCCGGTGATGCGAACACGCTGGCCGAGGCGAAGCCAGTTTGCCGCGCTGGCGATCATGGCGGCCCGTTCTTCTGGCGTCAGTTTCTTGCGTATCGACCGAGCCCACGGCGTCTGGGGATCGGCGGCAAGCTGCCGCACTTGTTCTTCCCGCGACAGGTCTTGGAACCGACTGGTCTCGTCGTCCAGCGGCCAGTCCTCCGGGGCGGGTGGCGCAGAATTCCGGTGGAAATGCTCGACGGTCGGGCCACCTAATAGATCGGGCTGCACGCCGGCCAGCCGCCGGTGACGCTGCGCCTTACGATAGTCCGCCCGCCATTGCCCGTCAGGGGTGAGGGATGGCCGCTTGGGTTCGCCGCGCAGGCGATCCAATTCGTCCTGGTCGTCCATGGCCGGCTCCTATCGCTGTGGTTTTCAATCTGAGGGGAGGGGAGGGCGCGAAACGGGGTGGCTCTCGGCCGCCCCGCTCCGAACGGCTCACGCCTCGACGGCTTCCGTGACTTTCGGCGCGCTACGATCAAAGAAGATTTCGACGCGGACGATCTCGGCCGCGATGACACCGGGCCGCTCGGACACGACGATGACGGGCCGCAGCATCGGGCGAACGATTGTGAAGCGGGCAGCAACAGCCTCAATCGTGTCGGTCACATCAGCGAGTTCGCCCAGCCGGTCCGACGCCGTCACGAGAAGATTTCCCGCGATGGGCGTCGGCGCGCCCGCGACTTGCGTGAGGCACGGCACGATATCGTCCAGCCCGTTGTCGTCAACGATGATATCGAAGCCGCTCACCCTCACGACATCGATCATGTCGCATTTCACGAGCCTCTTGATCTCGGCATAGCTGCCTTCGAGGTTGATCGTCACCGGGCGAATGGTGCCTGCCATCGGCTCGATCAGGAAGGCCTTGACTGCGCTCATTTTCTGTCTCCTTTTTCCCGAAGTCCCGCAGGGAAGCCCCCCTTGGGCGAAGCCTCCCCGGTCTTTCCGGGGGAATGGCCTCTGACATTCCCCCGGACAGAGGGGGGAGGGCGAAAGCCCGCCCCACGGCGGCGCGCGGGCGGATCAAGGGGTCGTGGCGGGGAAAAAACGGAAGGTTCGGCGCGCAGCGGTGAAAGCCGTTTTTTTGCCGGCGCGACAAGCGGCTTGCCGCGCCTGCCCCTTGAACCGAACGCCCGGCGATGTCAGGGGCGAGACGAACGATGCGGCCCGCACGCGGGCCTCAATGCCGGATGCGTGAGCTTCCGACAAGGACAAGCGATCGTCACCGGTATCGGCGGAGACGGCCGCAGGCTGGCTCCGTGCTCGCATAGAGCGCGCTCGACCGGAACGGGCGATGGCCCATGGCACAAGCGAAGAAGATCTTCGACGAGGAA
>NZ_JACLAL010000018.1 GCF_014280875.1 Paenirhizobium daejeonense
TACGGCATCTTCGACGAGGACGTCGAAGAAAACGTCGTCGAAAGCCATATCTCAAAGCTCAGAAAGAAACTGCGCAAAAAGCTCGGTTTCGATCCCGTCGATTCCAAGAGATTCCTCGGGTATTGCATCGACTGGAAGTGATATCGCTTCCTGCGGGCGGCTTATCCGCCCGCTCCGGCCGGCCAGGTCGAGAAAAACATCAGCATTTCAGCTCTGTAAGGCGAAATTCCGGATCCCGGACGGGGCCGGATCGCGCGCGGAATCCGGTCATGATGCGGCTGACCGATCCAAGCTTTTTCAACCCTGTATTTCAGACAGCTTCACGCAAGGAACGATACCTAACGTGAGGCAACCACTAAAGCGAGGATTCGAAATGAGCCTTTTTGGAACCATGAAGACGGCCGTGTCAGGCATGAACGCGCAAGCGAATCGCCTGGGTACCGTCGGCGACAACATCGCGAATTCCAGCACCACGGCATACAAGAAGGCCTCGACGTCCTTTTCATCGCTGGTTCTGCCCTCCACCTCGGGCAACTACAACTCCGGCGGCGTCGAGACCAACGTCTCCTATTCCGTCTCCGAGCAGGGCGCGCTGGAGTACACTACCTCCGGTACCGACCTGGCGATCCAGGGGGACGGCTTCTTCATCGTGCAGGACACGGCAGGCAACATCTACCTGACGCGCGCCGGCTCCTTCACGCTCAACGACGAAGGAAATCTGGTCAACGATGCCGGCTACATCCTTCTCGGTTATTCGGCCAGCAGCGGTTCGCCGACCACGGTTGTCAACTCCTATGACGGCCTGACACCGATCACGATTTCGGACACGGGTCTGACGGCGGTCGCAACCACCACCGGCTCGCTGACCGGCAACCTGAACTACTCCGCCGACATCGTGGCGGCGGGCGGATATGCCAGCGACAACAACGCCACCACGGTCGACGTCGACTCCGACAGCATTCTGAAAACCTCTGTCACGACGTACGACGCCGTTGGCGCTTCGATCACCTATGACTTCTACTATACCAAGACGGCCGACGGCACCTGGGAAGTCGCGGTTTACAATGCTGCCGATGCGAACACCTCAGGCGGCAGCAGTTTCCCCTATTCCTCCGGTCCGATCACGACCGCAGACCTGACATTCGACGCCAACGGCAAGCTGGCCACTGTCGATGGCAGCGCGACCGACTTCACCCTCGACGTGAATGGCGTAACCTTCGATATGTCGGGCATGACGCAGCTTTCGGCCAAATCGGCCATCTCCAAGGGCAGCGCCAACGGTAGCCCGGCAGAAGCAATGACCGGCATCCAGATTGACTCCGACGGCACCGTTTACGGAACCTATGCCAAGAGCGACCCGAAGGCTCTCTATCAGGTGGCGCTGGCGACCGTGGAAAGCCCGGACAATCTGACGCTCTACTCCGGTAACGTGTACCGCACCAGCGCCACCTCCGGCGTTGTCACCATCGGCTTCGCCGGAAGCTCGGGATTCGGTGAAATCGTGGCGGGCGCGCTCGAAACCTCGAACGTCGACCTCGCGTCGGAACTGACCGAAATGATCGAGGCACAGCGCAGCTACACCGCAAACTCCAAGGTATTCCAGACCGGTTCCGACCTGATGGATGTTCTCATCAATCTGGTTCGGTAATCCTTTCGGGAGATCGTGAATGTCACTTGCATCTGCGTTAAATACGACAAAGTCAATTTTCAGCAATACATCGACGCAGACCTCGGTCGTGTCGACGAATATTTCGAGTGCTACGACAAGCGACTATAATCGACGCACCGCGGTGACAACCACGAATCCGTATTCGGGTGCCACGACCGTCAAGGTGGAGCGCACGGAAGATGCGGCACTGCTGAAGCAGGTGCTGCAGTCTATCTCGGATGATGCCGGGCAGCAAAGTCTTCTGGCCGGGCTCGAGACCTTGAATTCGGTGATGGGTGGAAACGAATATTCGGCAACACCATCCCAGTCGCTCTCTGCCCTGCGTGAAGCATTGCAGACATATGCTGCATCGCCAAGTGATTCCACCCTTGCCGCCGCCGCAGTCGCTGCGGCCAACGACGTGGCCACTTCGCTGAACCAGCAGACCGCCGCGGTACAGGAACTGCGCGCAGACACTGACGGCGAGATTGGAACCACGGTCGACAAGCTCAACCAGCTTCTCACCGATTTCGAAAAGGTCAACAACGCCGTCAAGACGGCGACAGCGACCGGTGGCGATGCCAACAATGCCCTCGATACGCGCGAAAGCTTGCTAAAGCAGATTTCGCAGATCATCGGCATCTCGACGACGGTGCGCGACAACAACGACATCGCGATCTACACCACGACCGGTGTGACGCTGTTCGAAACCGTCCCGCGCAAGGTATCGTTCGATGCAACGACGGCCTACGACGCGAATACGGTGGGCAACGCAGTCTACATCGACGGTGTCGCACTTCCTGCCGGGCAAGGAAGCAGCACGTCCTCCATGGGTTCGCTGCAGTCGCTGGTGCAATTGCGCGACGAGGTCTACCCCGGCTATCAGAACCAGCTCGACGAAATCGCCCGCAGCACGATGTTGCTTTTTTCCGAGCTCGACTCCGGTGGTGGAGCGGTCGCCGGTCTCTTCACTACCGTCGATAGCTCGGTGGTCGATTTCGAAACCGCGGATATCATCCCTGGTCTGGCAGGCCTGATTACCGTTTCGCCGGTCGCCCAGTCGGACCCAAGTTCCCTGCGTGACGGCGATATCGCCGGTGTCGATCAGAATACCGAAGGTGCGGCGGGTTTCTCCGATCTGCTTTACAAATATGTCGCGGGCTTCGAGACGCAGATGACGTTTGATGCCGACGCCAATATTTCGACCAAGGCAACGCTTCTGGACTATGCCACCGACTCGGTCGGCTGGGTCGAGGAATATCGGAGCGATGCGACGACAGCAGCCGAAAATACGTCCGCGATGTTGAACCGGTCCGAGGAAGCCTACTCCAATAACACCGGCGTCAATCTCGACGAAGAACTTATCCTGCTGCTCGATATCGAACAGTCGTACAAGGCGGCTTCCAAGCTGCTTTCGACGATCGACGAAATGTTGGGCAGCCTGATGGAGGCCGCGAGCTAATCATGAAGACGACGAACATCTCTTCTCTGGCCATCAGCAAGGCCATGCAACTGACAGTTACCAACTCGATGGCGGAAGTTTCCAAGCTCGAAGTGGAATCGGTCACAGGCACGTTTTCCGACGTCGGTTTAGAACTCGGTACGCGAACCTCGACAAGTCTAGACTATTCCCGCGAAAGCAGCCGCCTGCAGTCGATCGTCGACGCGAATGCCCTTGCGGAGCAGCGCATGGAATCCTCGCAGCTTGCATTGTCCAACATGTCGGACTCCTCGCAGTCGCTGCTGAATTCCATCATCGCCCTCAGTGGCAATTCCGACTCGAGCAGTCTCCAGGTCGCAGCCGATACTGCCATGGCCACCCTTGAGAACTTCGTCAGCTACACGAACTCGGCGGTCAACGGCGAATACCTGTTCTCCGGCATCAGCACGGACGTTCAGACGCTGGACAACAGCTTCATCTCGGATGTTACGACCGACTTCAACACTGCATTTGCCACTTTCAAGACGGCAAACGGCATTGTTTCGAATGCCGATATTACTGAATCGCAGATGCAGCAGTTCCTTTCGGACTACGAGACGAGCTTCAACTGGTCGTCCTGGACCAACGCATCCGATACCACTATGTCCACGCGCATTAGCACATCGGAAACCGTGTCCACATCGACCAGCGCCAATACCAACGGTTTCAAGAGCCTTGTGCTTGCGGCAGTGGTATCGTCGCAACTCGTGAATTCTGGCCTGAACGCCAGTGCCCTGAGCGTCGTGAATGCGCAGGCGACCAACCATGCCGGTGCGGCAATTACAGGGCTGGACAGCCAGCGATCCTTGCTTGGTCTCTCGCAAGAGCGCGTGGAAAAAGCCAACACCTACATGGGTGAGCAGAAGTCGATCATCGATACCCAGCTTACGGGTCTGATCGGCGTGGATACCGAGGAAGCTTCTGTGCGGCTGACGACGCTGCTGACACAGATTGAAACCTCCTACACGATTACTTCCAAGATCCTGAACCTCAGTCTTGTGAACTATCTCTGACAGCATCGACGTTGATGAGCGACGGAATGTAAAACCATGAAGGAAAAGTAGATGTTCCAGTTTTCATATGCGGAGATCATGGAAGATGATCTTACTCTCGCCAGAGACAGGGAACGCCAGGTTTTAACGCGGTCGATCGAATATCTCACAGCGGCTAAAGAGGCTGAACGGTACGGCAAGGAGGCAATCGAGGCGGTCTACTACACAAGACGTGTGTGGTTGCGTTTCATAGAAGACCTGAAACAGCCGGAGAACGAACTCGGCGTTGAATTAAGAGCGAACCTAATCTCGATTGCAATCTGGATTCTCAAAGAGTGCGAGCAGATACGCAAGCGCAAATCGCAGAATTACCAGGCCATAATTGACGTGACAACCATCATCCGGGATGGACTAAAATGAAAAGCACTCTCCGCCTCTCTCTGAAATCTGGCGAAAAGATCTTCGTAAACGGTGCCGTCCTGCGGGTTGATCGCAAGGTATCCATTGAATTTCTTAACGACGTCACCTTCTTGCTTGAGAACCATGTTCTTCAGCCCGAAGACACCACGACGCCCCTGCGCCAGTTGTATTTCATCGCACAGATGATCCTCATCAATCCGGAAGGCAAGGAACAGTCGCTTGCGCTCTTCCGAAAGTCGATAACGATGCTCCTGTCGTGCTTCCGCAACGAAGAGATCCGCGCCGAACTGAAGCGTATCGATGCCCAGGTTTCCTCTGGTCGCACATTCGATGCCCTCAAGGCCATTCGCGGGCTCTATCCCGCCGAGGAAACCATTCTCAACAGCAATGAGATCACCCCCGCGGTCGTCAATGAACTTCGAAGGGAAATTGCGCCATGGTAACTCCAGTCGGCTCGAGCACGTCCACGACGTCGAGCACCGCCTCCACCTCTACAAAGGACGCGGCTTCGGCCTCGCTCGATTACGATGCCTTCCTGAAGCTGCTCATCGCGCAGATGCAGAACCAGGATCCCACTGATCCCATGGACGCCAGCGAGCAGATTTCGCAGCTTGCGACCTTCTCCCAGGTCGAGCAGTCGATCAAGACGAATACCAATCTCGAGACGATGATCGGCCAGAGCAACCTGGCCAACGCCGCATCCTATGTCGGCAAGGCTCTCGAAAGCGCCGACGGCAAGACCACCGGCATCGTCGCCTATGTCTCCGTCACGTCGGATGGCATGGTTGCGACAACGACCGACGGCGACGAGATCACCATCGAAAATGGTATTATCGTCGGAGAACCGAGCTCTTAATTCGGTCTCAAGAATCGGCTATGGTGAAAGAAACGGAAGACCGGCGGTTTGCGCTGCCGGTCTTTCTTGTATTCCCGGGCAAAGAAGTACGTCATGAACGAAGCCGACGCTCTCGACATTATGCGAAACGCGATCTGGACGGTCCTCATTGCATCAGGTCCTGCTGTTCTTGCCGCCATGGTCGTCGGCGTCACGATCGCTCTCATTCAGGCACTGACCCAGGTGCAGGAAATGACGCTTACCTTCGTGCCGAAGATCATCGCCGTCATGGTCGCCATCGCGCTCTCCGCGCCCTTTGTCGGGGCACAAATTTCGCTGTTTACCAATCTCGTCTTCTCCCGCGTACAATCGGGCTTCTGAGCGGGAAATATCCCGCGCCTGGGCAGGTCGACAGGACGTAAGTGGTCCCTGGTAGATTTGGTGCACAGAAGGGCAAGTCGCAGGCAGCTGTTATATGCGGTTCAACTGCCATAACTGGACGCATTCTCGCTGAACTCGGCAGCCATCTCTTGTAATCAGTCTGACGCAAGGAAGAGACGCTAGCCTCGCCCAAAATGAGAAAGGGCGTGCCTGTGAACCTCGATTCCTTCAGCAGACAAATCGGCGAAGATTCCAGTGCCGGGGCGCTGCTTCTTGAAATTAGAAACGAAATCATCGCGCTGAAGGAGCGGCAGGAGCTCACCGAGGCGTTTCATCTGGAGTTGGCTAACGCTGTTGGCGGGCTTTTCGGTGAAATCCAGAAGCACGCAACCACGCTCGACAAGGATGTCGTTCCCTTTGTCAGGGATATAGCGCACATCCAGGGTATCCTGACGGAATCACACAAGAATCTGCTCGGGGTCTGCGAGAAGCATTTCAATTCCCCGGCACCCGCCGTGGATCCGGCCGTTCGCGGACAGCTTCATGCAATCAAGGCGCTTGGCCAACTGACCTATCGCAAGCTTGCGCCGGTAGCGGGCAGGATCCGGTGCGTATTTCTCGTGCACTCTGTCGACACCTGGGATGCTCTTGCCGGCATCTGCGAGGCCATGCAGTCGGACGATCGGTTTGAGCCCCTTGTGGTGACCATCAACCGCAATTACCCCGGAGAGCAGGGCTTCGGCGGCGAAGACGCGACCAGCCGTGCCTTGACCAAGGCAGGTGTCAAACACCTCAGGCTGGGCATGCAGGACTCCTTCGAGGGTCTCGCCATCCTCCAGGCGCTGATGCCGGATGTCATTTTCCGGCAGTCTCAGTGGGAACGCGACGTTCCCCCGGCTTTCCGCGTAAGCGAAATGTCATTCGCGAAGATCTGCTTCGTGCCATATGCAAGCTCGATCGTCGCGCACGTGTCCAAGGACACCAGTGCCGGCACCATGGCGCTTGGCTACGACGAACCCTTCCAGCGAGTGGCATGGCGTATCTTCGTCGACGTCAAGCGCAACAAGGACATCGTCGAAAGCTATCAGCACGTCGATCCTTCGCGCGTGATCATTTCCGGCAATCCGAAATACGACACCCTTCTGAAGGCCGTCGGCAGCGACCACTGGCCGATCGAAAGCAAGGGGGACCGCAAGGCGTTCCGGGTCGTGTGGGCGCCTCACCACTCGCTCGGCAATATGTGGCTTGCCTTCGGCGTCTTCCACAAGATCTACAAGCAGATGCTCTACTGGGCCATGGCGCGCCCCGACATCGAGTTCGTGATGAAGCCGCATCCGGCGCTTTATGGCATTGCGACCAGCGAGGGACACATCAGCAAGTTCGAGTTGGACAATTTCTTCACGCAGTGGTCCGCCCTCGAAAATTGCTCGATCTGCCACGGGCAGTATGCGGAACTCTTCGCATCGTCCGATCTGCTCATCACCGACGGCGTCTCGTTCCTCCTGGAATACCAGCTCTTCAACAAGCCGCTCGTATTCTTCGATTCCGGCCGTCACGTCCCGCTGAACGATCTTGGCAAGCTCGCAGAAGCCGCGGCCCATGTCGTCACCGATTTTGCCGAGATGCAGACGGCTGTCGATGAATACCGCAATGGAAAGCCCTGGGAGCGTGAAGAGGAACGGCGCGCATTGCTGGAGGCCATGATACCGGCCGGCAAGTCGCCCACCGAGCGCATTCTCGACGAAATCGCCGACGGCATCATCGAGGGCGCGAGCCTCTCCTGAGATCCAGATTACCCAAATTCCCCAGCAGGACCCGGACATAACTGCATGACGTCTCAAGCTACCCGACGCGGTTTCATCGCCAAACAATGTGTATGTTGCGGAAGCAGCGACATCGACAGGCAGCCGGCGATACTGATGCCTTTCGTCGCCCACCGCGCGCTTGGCTGGGAGCCGGTCGTGATCGACGAGAGCTGGGGTCTCAAGACCATCAGGCAGGGGTCGGCCTATTCGGTCTGCAATTCCCTTTACTGCCGGGACTGCGGCTTCGTGTTTCTCGATATCCGGTTTTCGGAGAGCGAGTTGGCTTCGCTCTACCGTGCCTATCGGGAAGAGGAGTACACGGAGCTTCGGGAGCGCTACGAACCGGGCTACAAGGCACGCAATGACGGCCTGAATGCCGGTATGAACTTCATGGACGAGGTCGAATCCTTCATCGCCCCGCATCTATCGTTTCCTGCCAAGATATTGGACTGGGGCGGAGACACCGGCAAGAACAGCCCGTTCCGGCACGGTGAGAACCAGATCGACATCTACGAGATCAGCGATAAGGAAACGCTTCCGGGTACGCGACGCGTAAGCGAAGCCGAACTGAAGCAAACACGCTACGACCTGATCGTCAGTTCGCATGTACTCGAACACGTACCGTATCCCGGTGACCTTATCGCGGACATGGTGTCCGTGATGAACGAGAAGACCCTTCTCTACATCGAGCTGCCCTACGAGGATATCATGAACGCCGCCGACCATGGCGGCGCATCCCCTTACGGGAAGAAGCGTCATTGGCACGAGCACATCAATTTCTTCTCCAGACGATCCCTTGAGAAACTGCTTGAAGCCAACGGTATCGAGCAGATCGCCTATCGCGAGCTCAACATGAAGGGCGGTGCGAACTGCCAGGCGGTGTTCCAGATCCTTTGCAGGCGCAAGCCGAAAGACGCGGCGCAAGCCTAGTGCAATCCCCGTGGCCTAGGAAAAAGGAAGTGAGCCGTAAGACGATTCGTCCGCGGCTGCCTTCTTGGAAAGCTGCAGGATAAACACCTTATGACCAATGGTTCCTCGATCGATATCAACAGGCAACAGACCGCGTCAGAGTCCGAACGACGCAAGGAGTTCCTGAGGCTTTTCCGAGAGAACCCGCTACCGGAAGACGAACTGCTCAACAATCTCGGTCTCTTCAGCAGCCGGCAGGCGTTGACCCGAATGCTGACGATGAACCAGCTGTATCAGAAGATCCTGAATGTCCACGGCGTCGTCCTTGAGTTCGGTGTCCGCTGGGGTCAGAACATGGCCATGTTCGAAGCCTTCCGTGGCATGTACGAGCCCTATAATTTCAATCGCAAGATCGTGGGCTTCGATACTTTCTCAGGCTTCCCCCATGTCAGCTCGGAAGATGGCGAAGCGCCTTCGGTAAAGGTTGGCGGTTATACGGTTACCGAGAACTACGAGGATTATCTGGGGAAGCTTCTGGCACTGCATGAAGCCAACAGCCCGATCTCCCATATCCGCAAGCATACTCTCATGAAGGGCGACGCCCTTGTGACGCTGCCCGCTTATCTGGAAGAGCATCCCGAAACGATGGTGGCCTTCGCCTATTTCGATTTCGACCTGTACGAGCCGACCAAGAAGTGCCTGGAACTGATCAAGGACAGGGTCACCCGCGGTACAGTGCTGGCCTTCGATGAACTTTGCCACCCACAGTTTCCCGGAGAGACACTCGCGGTGAAAGAGGTGCTTGGACTGAGCTCCTATCGGATCCAGCGTTTCCGGGAGGATCCTCTCGTTTCCTACCTCGTGGTGGAGTGATGGGCGCCTTGCCCGGACTTCAAGTGAAATCGTTCTGAACGAAGGATATCGGTAAGCAATATGCAGGTCGTTCTATTGGCAGGTGGTCTCGGCACGCGCATATCCGAGGAATCGGTCTTGCGGCCGAAGCCCATGATCGAGATCGGCGGCAAGCCGGTGCTGTGGCACATCATGAAGACATATTCGGCCCATGGCCTGAACGACTTCATCATCTGCTGCGGCTACAAGGGATATATGATCAAGGAGTATTTCAACAATTACTTCATTCATATGTCCGACATCACGATCGACATACAGCAGAACGCCGTCGAGGTGCACTCCAAGAAGGGCGAACCTTGGCGTATCACGCTCGTCGATACGGGCGAGAGCACGGCAACAGGGGGACGCCTGAAGCGCGTTGCCGATTATCTCCACGATGATGATTTCTGCATGACCTACGGCGATGGCGTCGGCAACATCGACATCACCGGGCTCCTGGAATTTCATCGTACCCATGGAAAAGAGGCAACGCTGACCGCCGTGCAGCCGCCCGCTCGCTTTGGTGCACTCCAGATTTCCGGAAACATGGTCTCGTCTTTCGTCGAAAAACCTTCTGGCGATGGCGGCTGGATCAATGGCGGCTATTTCGTTCTGTCGCGCAATGTTCTGGACCGGATCGCGGGTGATGAAACGTTGTGGGAGCGGGAGCCTTTGGAAGGACTTGCCAGCGACGGCGAACTGGGGGCGTTTTTCCACAGGGGCTTCTGGCAGCCGATGGATACCCTGCGTGACAAGAATTACCTTGAGGAACTCTGGGCTCAAAAGAAGGCCCCCTGGAAAGGGTGGGACTGATGACCCCCGAGTTCTGGAAGGGCAAGCGGGTTTTTCTGACCGGCCATACGGGGTTCAAGGGGTCCTGGCTTTCGATCTGGCTGCAGGAACTCGGAGCGAGCGTAACAGGGTTTGCGCTTGATGCTCCTGATGACCCCAACACGCTTTTCAGGATTGCCGAAGTTGCCCGCGGTATGACCTCGGTGATTGGCGACATTCGCGATCCGCAGGCCTTGACCGCCGCAATGAAGGCTGCGCAACCGGAGATCGTCATCCACATGGCGGCCCAGCCGCTTGTGCGTCGCTCCTATCGGGAGCCTGTCGAGACCTACGCCACCAATGTGATGGGGCTCGTCCATCTTCTGGACGCCGCGCGTTGCGTCGACAGCATCCGGGCCATCGTCAACGTCACCTCGGACAAGGCCTACGATAATCAGGGCAGCCTTTGGGGTTACAGAGAAATCGACCCCATGGGCGGTCATGACCCTTACTCGTCGAGCAAGGGTTGCGCCGAACTTGTAACCGCGGCCTACCGCTCCTCCTATTTCAATGAGGGGGGCAGGATTGCGCTCGCCAGTGCACGGGCCGGCAATGTGATCGGCGGCGGCGACTGGGCGGAAGACCGGCTGGTGCCGGATATCTTTCGGGCGATTGCCAGTGGCGAGGCGGTTTGTGTTCGCAACCCGGATGCCACGCGTCCCTGGCAGCACGTGCTGGAGCCTCTCTCCGGCTATCTGGCAGTCGCGGAGCGCCTTTATTCCGATGGCGTCGAATTCGCCGAAGGCTGGAATTTCGGCCCTTCGGATACCGATGCAAAGCCGGTTCGATGGATCGTTGATCGCATCACCCGCATGTGGGGAAGCGGCGCGCGATGGACGCTCGACGCGGTCCAGGGACCCCATGAGGCGCATTACCTGAAGCTGGACAGTTCCAAGGCGCGGCAACGACTGGGCTGGGCACCTGCATGGACGCTTGAGACGGCGCTGCAGCACACGACAGACTGGTACAGGGCAAGCACCGAAGGCGGGAATAGCATGCGCGATCTGACGATCCGCCAGATTGCCATTCACCGTGCGGACACTGGCCGACAGCTGGGAACGGAAGAACAGACAACGGCGCCTGCGGAAAAAGCTCCGCGGGTAGCGGCCGTAAGAACATGAGCAAAGGAGCATACATGGTCAGTCAGCGCGACAAGGATCTCTTTGAGAACCTGTTTGTCCTCGAGCTTGCCAACAATCACTGGGGCAGCGTCGAACGCGGGCTCAAGATCATTCGGGATCACGCCACGATTGTTCGCTACAATAACGTCAAGGCCGCGATCAAGCTGCAGTTTCGCGATGTCGACGAGTTCGTGCACCCGAGCTTCAAGGGTAGCGAAGAAATCCGCTACATCAAGAAGACCGAACAGACCAAGCTGACCAAGGCCGAGTTTGCCCGCATGGTCGACGAGATCAGGACGCTGGGGTGCATCCCCATGTCCACGCCGTTTGACGAAGCATCGGTGGACCTTTGCGTCGAGTTCGATATGCCGATCATCAAGATCGCATCGTCCGACATGAACGATTGGCTGCTGATCGAGAAGATCGTCAGCACGCGTCGGCCCGTGATCGTATCGAGTGGCGGCGCGTCCGAGCGGGATCTGGACGACCTTGTTCACTTTTTCGAAAAGCGGGATGTCCCGCTCGCAATCAACCATTGCGTTTCGCTCTATCCGTCCGAGGATTCCGATCTCAACCTCGACCAGATCAACTATCTCAAGAACCGGTATCCGAACCATATCATCGGGTTTTCCACCCATGAGTACAATGACTGGTCGTCTTCCATGCTCATGTCCTACGCAAAGGGCGTGCGGACCTGGGAGCGGCATATCGATATCGAATACGAAGGTGTTCCGGTCTCGTCCTACTGCTCGTTGCCGCATCAATGCGACACCTGGTTCAAGGCGCTGAAGAAAGCGCAGGAAATGTGCGGTGGCTACAGCGACCGCCGGCGCGTCATCTCCCGCAAGGAGATCGAGTATCTCGATGCTCTGGTTCGCGGCGTCTACGCCCGCCGGGATCTGGCTCCGGGCTACGTGGTCACCAAGGAATCCTTCGAGCGGGACTTCTATATGGCCATCCCGTTGCGGAAGGGACAGCTGTCCGTTCGCGAAGTGATCAGCGGTGAAAAGCTCATCGAGCCAATCGAAGCCGACAAGCCGCTGACCATCGATCATATCGGCGGTCCTTATCATGAAAACGAGTCCCTGCGTTCGCTGATCACCAACCGGGGTCTCTGAAATGCTGCCGGATAGCTTCAAGGCCGAGATCCTGGGTGCCGACGAGGCGTCCGGTAACATAGATCTGGGCCGACCCGTCTGGGTGTACGGTACCGGCGGGTTTGGAACCGCCGTCGCGCGCGCCCTGCAGGCGAAAGGTGCGACGGTCTCCGGTTTCGTCGAAACCCGTCCGGCAAAGGAGAGCTGGCTCTCCCTGCCTGTCAGGGCTGCCGGCGAGGTAAAGTTCGGGCCGGACGACCAACTCGTAGTCGGCATATTCAACCGTGAAGCGCCCTATCTCGATATCGCCGGTGTCCTGCGGGAGACCGGCATCGGTTCGGTCCACTGGCCGGTCGATTATTACGGGCAACTCGCCGATCTGCTCGGCAGCAGGTACTGGCTTTCGTCCGCATCGGTCTTTCGGGATGATATCGAAAGCATTGGCGCTGCCTATGCCTTGCTCGACGACGAGACCAGCCGCGAGACGTTTCAGCGGATCATTCGTTTCCGCATGGGACAGGACCTCGATTACTCGCAGGTTCGGCACGAGGAGGAGCAGTACTTCTCGCACCTCACGTTGCCGTATCTTCCCAAGGAAAGCCTTCGCTATGTCGACGGCGGCGCTTATGACGGCGATTCCTTCAGGGCGCTGTGCAGCCATATCGAGCCGACGGAAGCCTATCTGTTCGAGCCGGATCCGGACAATTATGCGCGCCTCGTGACCAAGGTTGCGGGCGGCTCCGCAAACGTCCGGTGCCTGCCTCTGGCGCTCTCCGATGGCTATCGCATCCTCTCATGGTCGGACGACGGCGAGGGCAGCGCGATCAGCGAGAACGGCACTAACCGCGTCGCCACGGCAAAGCTCGACGATCTCTTCACCAACACCACCATCGACCTTCTCAAGCTGGATATCGAGGGCGGCGAGATCGACGCGCTGAAGGGTGCCGAACGGATCATCAGGGAGGGGCGTCCGGTGATCTGCCTGTCCCTGTATCACAAGCCCGATGATCTCTGGCGTATTCCCCTGCTACTGGCCTCCATGGTGGACGACTACGCCTTCCATATTCGCCAGCACATGTTCAACAGCTTCGATTCGGTGCTCTACGCAGTCCCGAAATCGCGATGAGCGGCCACTCTTCCCTGCGTGCAATCCAAAACCTTTAGAGCGTCCTTTGCCTGTCCATTCGGACGTGTAAAGGGCGCTCTATTTCTTGGACCCATGTATGATGACTGCCGAACAAGATACCGCCGTTTGAGCCGGCGCGTCGGGATTTCTCACCCGTAGACGCGACCGGCTTCCATTGCGGCTTCGCTTGCGGGAGCCGAGCGAATGCCGAATGCATATTCCAGCTCGGTCGCAACATAGTCGAGCTGCTCTTCGCCAAGGGCCGGATAGATCCCGAGCCAGAAGGTGTCCGTCATGATCGTGTCTGTCCGGCTGAGGTCCCCCGATACCCTGTAGTTCCGACCCTTCATGTAGGGCTGGCGGATGAGGTTGCCGGCGAACAGCAGGCGCGTTCCGATCTTGCGGCTGTCGAGATATTTCAGGAGGTCCACCCGGGAGATCGGCGAGGACGGCTTGAGCGTAACCGGGAAGCCGAACCAGGACGGATCGGAATTGGCGGTCGCCTCCGGCAGGATCAGGAACTCCTCGCAGGCCGCGAGACGCTTGTGCAGGAAGGCGAAGTTCTCGCGGCGTTTCGCCACGAACTCGTCGGCACGGTCCATCTGGCCCAGCCCGCAAGCGGCCTGCATGTCGGTAATCTTCAGGTTATATCCGAGATGTGAGTAAGTGTACTTGTGGTCGTAGCCGTGGGGAAGCTCGCCCAGTTTCCAGTTGAAGCGCTTGAAGCAGGTATTGTCCTGTCCAGGCGGGCAGAAGCAGTCGCGCCCCCAGTCGCGGAAGGATTCCGCAATCACGCCCAGTTGCTTGTGGCGCGTGAAGACAGCGCCACCTTCACCCATGGTGATATGATGCGCGGGATAGAAGCTGAGCGTGCCGATGTCTCCGAAGGTGCCGACCATCCGGCCGTCATAGGTCGAGCCGAGTGCGTCGCAGCAGTCTTCGACAAGCCAGAGATTGTACTTCTCGCAAAGCGCCTGCACCACGGCGAGATTGAACGGGTTGCCGAGCGTGTGGGCGAGCATGATCGCCTTGGTCTTCGGAGTGATGGCCTGTTCGATCAGCTGCGGATCGATATTGTACGTGGGGATGTCGACATCCACGAAGACCGGAACCGCGCCGAACTGCAGGATCGGATTGACCGTCGTCGGGAAGCCGGCGGCAACACCGATCACCTCGTCCCCCGACTTGATGGCCCGCTCGCCAAGCTTCGGCGAGGTCAGGGCACTGAAGGCAACGAGATTGGCGGAAGAGCCGGAATTCACCGTCATCAGGTATTTGACGCCGATATAGGCGGAAAGACGCTTCTCGAATTCGGTATTGAAACGGCCCGTGGTCAGCCAGGCGTCCAGCGCCGCTTCGACCATGAGGGAACGCTCCCGCCCATCGATGACCTTGCCGGACGGCGGAACTGTCGTCTGCCCCTTCTCAAAGGGACGCGGCACCGAAACGAGCTCGTTGTATTGCGCCACCAGTTCGAGGATCTTGCTTCGGAGTTCTGCTTCGGACATCGGGATGGTTCCTAGAACAATTTCAGGAAAATTGAGAGTTCTTGTTCCGTCCGACCTTGCTGCGAAACAAAGAGACACGGCATTCTTGGACTCTGTGGCGATACTCTATGCCTGAACGTCCAGCTCTTCGGAGAGCATGTTTTCCATGAGCTCCTCGCGGGAAAGGAATGGCGCCATGTCCTCGAGGCTCGGCGATACGATCGTACCATCAGGCAGCTGCCGGGAGCTGAGCTTCGGCGCAAACGGCTGGTTTCCGTCGAGCATCACCTCGCAGACGACCGGTCCCTCAATGGCCAGAGCCTGCTTCAGTCCGTCGTCCAGTTCCGAGGTCTCGTTCACGCGGACATAGTCGAAGCCGAATGCCTTCATCAGCTTCTCGAAATCCGGGAATGTCACGCCGCTTCGGGGACCGGCGCCGACTTCCTCGCCGTTGAAGAAGTTTCGCTGCGTTTGGAAGATCGAGACATAGCCAGCGTTGTTGAGCAGGAAAATCTTGATCGGCAAGCGATTGCTGACGATGGTCTGCAATTCCTGCAGGTTCATCATGATGGAGCCGTCGCCGGCCAGGCAGATCACATTGCCGTTGTCCCGCGCCTTGGATGCGCCGATGGCGGCGGGCAAGTCGTAGCCCATCGTTGCGCTGCCGGAGTTTGACCAGAGGCGTTGCCCCTTCTTCAATCGGCCAGCCTGGAAGCTGGTGATGCAGGCTGTTGCATTGGCGGTGACGACGACGGCATCGTCCGGGAGATGGGCGAAAAGCCGATCCATGAAACAGTACGGATTAACCTCCTTGCTGTTCCAGTATTCAGGCTGCACAACCGGATAACGGGCGCGACGCTCCTTGGCCCAGGAAAGCCAGGAATCGTGTGTTGCCGCCGGCCTCTGATAAGGCAGGCGCAGGAGGACGGGCAGGAGATCGGCGAGGTCCGCGACCACCGGCATATCTGCGGAAACGTTGGGCCGCTCCATTTCCAGGGGATCGATATCCACCCAGATCTTGAAGGCCTTCGGAGCGAATGACTTCCAGTTGTAGCTGATCTGGCGAATGTTGAGGCGTGTGCCGAGAACGAGCAGGCAATCGGCGTTCTGGGCGACGAAATTGCCGGCGCGGTCGCCAATGGTGCCGGGACGTCCGCAGTCGAGCGGATGGCCGTCCCAGACGAGATCATGTGCGCTGAAACCGGTGACGACAGGTATCTGCAGCTTTTCGGCCAGCTTGAGGAAGGTATCGGCCTGACCACTCAACCGCAGGCCGTTACCGGCATAGATCACTGGACGGCGCGCCGAGGCAAGACGCTTCAGAATCGCTTCGCCCGCCTTGTCGAGCGCGGTCTTCTTCCAGGGCTCGTCGATTTCATCGGGCTGGAACCCCTCAAGCTCGGTGGGCTCGATCAGCGCGCCCTGAACGTCGATCGGAATATCGAGCCAGGTCGGGCCGGGACGTCCCGACGTTGCCAGATAGAGCGCCTTCTCGAGATGATAACGGATCGAGGTGGGATCCGTGACCATGTGGACATATTTGGTGACCGGGCGAACAAGATGTTCGATGTCGACTTCCTGGTCCCCGTACTGACGGAGGTTCAGGCCGGTGGAGCGGATGGTGGTTTCTCTCTTCACCTGCCCTGACAGAACCAGCATACCCACTGAATCGGTGTAGGCGCCGTAGACGCCGGTAATCGCATTGGTGGCGCCCGGACCGGTGGTCACGTTGACGACCGCGAGCTTGTTGTTCACCCGGTAATAGCCTTCTGCCGCCATGGCGCAGGCCTGCTCATGGTGATTGAAGACGCATTCGATCTGGGGGTGCGAACCGAGTGAATGATTGAGGTGCATGGCGCCGCCGCCGGTGACCATGAAGACATGGCTGATGCCGCGTCCTGCAAGATATTCGGCTACCCAGTCAGATACTTTCATTTTAGGCATGGTGCCATCCGTTCCATAAGGCAGTTCGGCGGATCGCCTCTTCCAGAGGCACCGTCGCATGAAGATCGAGTTCGGTTCGTACAAGCGTCGTGTCGGGCACGTAGCGTCCGGCATTCCAGCCGGTATCGTTGGCGCCGAGAACTGTCGTCTCGCCGGTTCCTATCGTCCGGGACACGCAGGTCGCGAGTTCGGCAATCGAGATGTCCTCGTCGGAGCCGACATTATAGGCTTTGCCCTTGGCGCCATGGACGAGAATATGCCAGAGCCAGACCGCAAGGTCGCCCGCGTAGAGATAGGATCGGCGTGGCCGGCCGTTCCCTTTCACCACGATGCCTTGCCCGTTCATCGCATCGAGAATGAAATTGCCGGCCGCAAAATGCGTATCGAGCGGCATGTAGGGACCGAGAAGGGTGAAGATGCGCGCGGTCACGATGTTGAGATCGTGTTTGCGACCGTAGATGGCTGACAGCATCTCTGCGGCCCGCTTGCCTTCGGCGTAGGCATTGCGAGGGTTTGTGCAATCGAGCGAGCCGAGGAAAGTCTCTACCGCATGGTGCATTTCGGCAGGCTGCTGGCCGTAGATCGCCCCGGAGCTCAGAAGGAAGAACCGCTTGGCTTTCTTCTCGACGGCAAGATCGAGCGCGCGCCGCGTGCCGTCAACGATGACGTTGAACATCCGGTCGGGTTCGAATTCGTTGAGATGAGCGCTCGCATCCGTGGCCGCATGGATGACGTGTGAGTAGTCTTGCTTCGGAAAGGCGAAGTCGATGATGTCGCCTTCGATGAACTCGAAGGACGAATGCTCGACAAGATGAGGGGCCTTCTGCGAAAAGCGAGCGGCGTCACGTGTCAGAATGGAAACCTTGATGTCGAGGTCGAGTGCGAGATCGGCGTGCCTCAGGGTCTCCAGCAGCCAGCAGCCGATGAAACCTGTGCCGCCGGTCAGAAAGATGCGCGCGCCGCGCAATTCCGCCCAGACGGATGCCGATCTTTGAAACACGTCTTCAAGGTCATCGGCCAGAGACCAGGTTTTGTTCATGACTGCCATGCCCAAGCTCATAAAGCCCGCCTTGGTGAGGAACTCGCAGACCGCCGGCGATTCCGACTTGTGCCGTTCGAGTATGCCGGCGAGGTTTTATGGCTAGATCATCTGCGATGCAGCAATGAAAAACCCACTCTCGAACATCCGGATTTCTAGGGCGACAACCTTGCCCTAAGCTGTCCTGCTCCCGGACGCAAAGGTGGAGGAGGGCAGCCCATGATCGCCGGGGAGCCGCTGGTCAATCTGTCTGACCGGACGGCATCGCGCAAACCTCGCCTTATGGTTCGACGCAGAAGGCCGGCATGGCCTTGCCCCCCTCGCTCACGCTCGCCAGATAGGTGGAAGCCGTATCAAGCGCTTCCCGGATCGTGACATCCATGTCGAGGTAGCGGTAGGTGCCGAGACGGCCGACGAAGGTGACGCCAGCCTCCTGTCGGGCACGATCGACATACTGCGCAATCAGCGCCTTTTCCTCGGAAAGCCGGATCGGATAATAGGGGATGTCATCCGGTCCGCAGGCGCGCGAATATTCCCGGTAGCAGATACTCTTCTCGTGTTTTTCCCAGGGCGAGAAATGCTTGTGCTCGGTGATGCGGGTATAGGGAACGTCGACGTCGCCGTAGTTCATGACGGCGCAGCCCTGATAGTCGCCATCGTAGCGGAACGGCTCGAAATCGAGCGTGCGGTAGCCGAGGCGGCCATATTCATAGCCGAAGTAACTGTCGATCGGTCCGGAATAGAAGACGTGATCGAAGCCTTCGGCTTCCGCCCTGTCGAAGCGCCGACCGAGGTTAACCTCGATCCGCTCGTGATCGAGGATCTTGCCGATCATGGCCGTATAGCCGTTTTCCGGCATGCCCTGGAACCGATGGAAGAAATAGTTGTCATCGTAATTGAAGCGCACCGGCAAGCGCCTCAGGATGCTGGCAGGAAGTTCGTCCGGCTGGCATCCCCATTGCTTGACGGTGTATCCCTTGAGGAACGCCTCGTAGAGGTCGCGTCCGACGAACTTGAGCGCCTGCTCTTCAAAGGTCTTAGGTTCGCCAATGGTTTCATCCGCCAGCGATTGGATGAAGGCCTTCGCCTCGTCCGGGCGCAGCGTCTTTCCGAAGAACTGGTTGATCGTATGCAGGTTGATCGGCAGCAGGTAGACGTGGCCGCCGCTCGTCGTCTTCACCCTGTTCACATAGGGCATGAAGCGATCGAAGCTGTTGACGTAATGCCAGACTTCCTCGTCATCGGTATGGAAGATGTGCGGGCCATAGACATGGACCATCACACCGGTCTCTGCATCGCGATCGGTATGGCAATTGCCGGCAATGTGGTCCCGCTGATCGATGATCGTCAGGGCATGGCCTGCTTCCGCCAGTCGGCGGCCGATGACCGCCCCCGAAAGGCCGGCACCCACCATCAATACCCGTTTCGTCATGTCCTTTTCCCGTCTCAGTCTGTCAGTTCCCTCCGGGAGGGCAGGCGCTGTCCCTCGACTTGATCCTGCGATGGACGGGAACGGTCCCCTTGCGGGGACCATGAGGAATCATATCAGATGAATTGCTCGATATAGCTGCTGATGTCGAACGCGGCGTCCTGTCGTTTCAACGGTTCGCCGAAACGCGGATCGAGACGCAGCCAGGCGCGTGCCGCGCCGTCGTCGCCTGCCGGGACGTCCCGGGTCAGCCGTTCTTTCACCTTTTCGGGCAGGAGATCGACGATGTCGCTGGTGACCAACGGGTCCACGATGATGGGAAGGTTGCTGAACCCTGCGGCTTCCGTCGCGGCCAGGCTTGCGCCGGCAAGCTTCTGGATCAAGTCGATCGAGGCACCCTGCAGCTTTGCGGAGCTATATGCGGACATGCGGTGGTAGAGAACATAGGCTTCGACCCAGTTCTTCGCCTGGATATGCAGTCGCAGGGCAACCGTCTGGCGATGATGCATGAACTGGATGATCTGCTGGGTAAGATCGAAGCGCTCCTGGGTCGTCGGGAACTTGTCCTTCCACATCTGCGAGGCCAGGTATTCCAGCCCGCCGCGATAGGTGTCCCACTGGAACATGCACTCGTTATTGCCCTGCTGCAGGCGGGGGTCGTCGGAGACGGCCGTCACCCGAGCGAAGGGTTCCGGCATGAACAGGATGTCCGTCTTGTCGAGCGCGCGGGTGGTGAACAGGAACGCCCAGAAAATGAAGGGCGTGGCGCCCGAAATAGTCTTTTGAAGCACGTCGCGCCGGATGATGAGGAATTCCGGAAAAGCGTGATGGCCGAGGATGAAGCCCAGCAGGCCCTTGAAATCGCCCTTTGCGAAGCGGGTCGGACCGGGAACCGGATAGAAGGGACCCATGTCGCCGCGACCGGGTCGCGCGTCAACGAGCATCCACGGCGCCTGAACCATTCCGATGCCCGGATCCGTTTCCATGATCCTCACATACTCGACGACCTTCTCCGGAATCAGCAGGTCATCGTCGCCGAGGAACACCGCGTAGCGGCCACGGGCGCGACGCATCGCGAAGGCGTAGTTGCTGACGAAGCCGGAGTTCTTGATGCGGCGGTAGTGGCTGAGCTCAGGAGTGCCCGCCAGCGACTGGAGGTAGTCGTTTGTATTGTCGGTCGAGCAGTCGTCGACGATGACGATTTCAAACGGAATGCCGAGGCGTCGGAAGTTCTCGAGATGGAAATTGATGTTCCTCTCGAGCATGAACTGCCTGTTATAGGTGGGTACGCATATGGACAGCAGGATTTCGGAGTTTTGCATCATGGAGCCTGGGACTGCCGTTGATCTGGACGCGGAGAAACCGTTTGTAGCCTGCTAGCAGGCGGGGCTTTCGCGAGGCTGTTGGAGGGCCGCTTCAACACGGGTCACGGCGGCAATGGGCGCAGTGCTGCGATCAGACGATACCCTTCCGGGAACGGCCACGAACCTTTGCCGGCGCCCCGCCATGCTCCGAAACACGTCGCGGCCGGACCGGACCATCAATGCGAAGCTCCCGCGGCTTTGGCGGCCGGCGGCTTCTCGCCCTCGGCAATCTTGATCGTAGAGGATCTGCGTTTGGGGTCGCCCGAGTTCAGATCCGCCTTGGAGAGAAAGTCGAGCTGCTCGACAATGACACCGGTCACGAGTTCTTCGCCGACCTGGCCGTTGATCCCGTCCTTGACCTTCGTCTTGAGGCCGGCGACATCGAAGCTGCCAGCCGTCGGAAGGTTGATGAGCTTGTCGCCCACCAGCAGACCGAAGAGCTGATCGGTGATGTAGGGAGCGATCGGCACGTGGACCTTCTTCGCCTTTTCGCTATCGACAGTCACCGAGACCTTCGCCAGGAAATAGCCGGTCACCGCGTTGTCCGTGACCACGGGCAGGCTGAGGATTTCGCCGGCAACGTATTCGCTCGGCGTCTCGGCCTTTGCTTCAGCATTCTCACCCGGTTTTCCGCTGAAAGACACAGCGGCATAGACGCCACCCAGTGTCAGAGCGCAAACCCAAAGGCCGACGAGAAGGATCTTGATCATTTCCGCTCACGAACGAGGAATTGTTCCTGCGAATAGGTGCCGTCGTCATCGGCGTTCTGCGCCGCGTTCTTCAGAAGTTCGGTCACTGCGCGAACGGCGCGCATGTGAGCTTCCACCCGGCGGGCGTTGAGGTCCAGCTTGGCCTTCAGGCCGTGAAGCTGTTCGAGATAGCTCGCCGCCATTTCCCGGGTGTCGGTATCGCGAAACAGCATGGTAAGCTCGTAGAGGCAACGGCTCTTGTGCGCGTTCGAGAGCTTGAAGTCGAAATCCGGATCTGTGCCGATACGCTGGTTCTCGTTGTCAATGATGACTTCGAGCCGGCCGAGCACCGTCTTGATACGGTATTCGTGGTTGACTACTTCCATCTTAAATCACCCCTTGGCGTGCTGTATTCAGCTTGTCTTGTTATCGGTCGCGGAGCTGGTCTCGCTCTCGTGAGAAAGCAGCGTCTTGCGCTGGAAATCCGTGATCATGCTGAGCGCCATGCCACGGTCGGACTCATCGGTCGTGGTATTGGGAGCCTGCGCCCGCTGCCGCTGCAGCGACTGAGAATAGACCTGTTCCGCAATGCCGATGCCGCCGGTCTTGGAGACCTCGTTGGCGATCTGTTCGGCCATCATGCTCTTCCAGAATTCACCGGCCGAGCCCTTGCCGTAGACCTCTTCGCTTTCCTTCGGCATCATTTCCTGGATGAAGGTCGACAGGATGCTGGCCTCGAACTTGCGATAGGTTTCCGGCACCTTTCCTTCGATCTCTGTTGCGGGGACATTGCCGAGACCGGCCTTGGCAGCAGCACTCGGCATGGTGCCGAGCATCGAGGCGAAGCCTGCATTGCTGGCGGTCAGAACCGAAGCCTCGTTGGCCGCGCTGGTCGCTCGCATCTTCTCTCTGGCCGCCATCAGCTCACCTGGGTCGGCTGCTCTGACCACGTCGAGAACGAGATCGCTGGGTGGAGAAATGGCCACGTCGTCTTCCTTTTGCGTTGGAGCATAATCCGACCGAAGTGAAACGAGGATCGATTAGATTATGCTTCAAAAAGAGAACCTTGGAGCGCCGACCCGATTCTATCGGATCGAAATACGCTCCAAGTTCGACGACAATCGCACTCTAACCTTGCTGGAGGCTGGTGTCTTTCAGCGCAAGGATCATTTCGATGAGATCGTAGACGGCGTTGTCGTCTGCGACCCGGGTTTCGGCCTCCCGCGCCTCCTTCATCTTCTCTTCCAGCTTGTCACCCTTCTTCCGCTCCTTGGCGAGGCGGGTTTCCTGGGCTCTCTGGAGATTGCCGAGTTGCTTGTCCCGGCTCGTCAGCTTTGCGAAGCGTTCGAGATAGTGTCGGGAAAGAGGCCTGTGCAGCGGATCGAGCGAGGTCATGACCGTGACCGTGCGCGTCGTCGCTTCCGCGACCTCGGAGCGTTCGCGAATGACCATGGAAAGCTCGTTCTCGGACATCTTCTCGACATGACGCTGGACTGCCACGAGCCGCTTGAGCTTTTTCGATTTTTCGACCTCGGCCACGAACGTTCCCTAGAGGTTGTTGAAGATTGGCGCGAATGCCTGGGCGAACTGGTCCAGCAGTGCAGCAATGGCGAAATAGAGAAGCAACAGCCCGCCAAAGAGGGCGTAGGGGGTGGAAATGAAATAGAGCGGTATCTGCGGCGCCAGCTTGTTGATGAGACCGACGACCACGTTGAACAACAGGCCGAACAGCAGGAACGGGCTCGCCAGCCGCAGCATGATGATGAACGTGGCGCTCATGGTATCCGTCAGGCTGATCAGCATCTGCTGCGGGTCTATCAGCCGGCCGATTGGCAGAGCCTCATAGGAATCGGCGAGAGCCTTGATGACGATATGATGGAAATCCGTGGCGAAAAGAACCAGCAGCGCACCGAAGGTCATTAGCGTGGTGAGATGGCTCTGCGAGCTATCATCCAGTGGATCGGAAGTCGGCTGCGAATTGAAGGCGATCGACATGCCGATCACGGTGCCGGCGAACTGTATTCCCATCGTGTAAAGATGAGCAATCAGGCCGAACATCACGCCCGTCAGCGTCTCGGAAAAAATAAGCATCACGTAGACGACCATATCCCCGGTCGCCCGGGGATAGAGTATGTCCCAGAACAGGGGCAGGAGTGCGATCGACATCGACAGCGACAAGAAAAGCCTGATCTGCATCGGCATTCGCGCAGAGGAGAAGGTCGGCATGGTCATCATGCAACCACCGATCCGGCAGAATGCCAGAAACAGCGCCATGACGGTCCCCTGCGGATCTGAAATCATGAAATGGAGCCGAGAATCTTGATTTCCGTGCCTTTGGCCAATTCCACGTGCGACAGGACAGGCAGCGTGCTGAAGAGCCGTTCGGTGATCATGCGCACATAGGAGCGCGTTTCCGGCAGCGTTACAAGTACGAAAGGCAGGCCTTCGTCCATGAATTCACGGATAACCTTGCTGGCTTCCGTGCTGAACTCCTCGACATGGCGCGGATCGATGTCGAACTCGACCACGTCACCCTTGGCGTCGCGTTTTATCGCCTGCTGGAAGATGACGTCCCATTTGGTACCCAGACGGACGACGCGCAGAATGCCGTTGTCGGAAAGGTCGCCGCAGATTTGCTGTGCCATGCGGATGCGGACGTGCTCGACTATCTGCTCGGTCTTGCGCAGGTGCGGTGCGAGTTCCGCAACCGCTTCAAGGATCAGATGCAGGTTGCGGATCGACACGCGTTCGGCAAGCAAGAGCTTCAGGATCGCCTGCAGGCCGGAATAGGACATGTGCGAGGAGCAGATTTCGTCGGCGAGCTTCTTGTATTCCGGGTCGAGCCGCTCGATCAACATCTTCACGTCCTTGAACGACAGAAGCATCGGCAGGTTATTGCGGATGACCTCGCTCACATGCGTGAGAAGCGTCGAGATGTTGTCGATCGGGTGGAAGCCCTCGCGCTTGAGGTCTTCAACGAAGTTTTCCAGTACCGAGACCGCCGGCATGCCGAAGGCGGGATCGCGCACTTCGTCGCCAGGAACGGTCGGCTTGCGGCCCTTGCCGGTGATGACCAGGACTTCGCCGACACGTAGCGTATTGGCGGCAACCGTCGTTCCATGGATGCGGATCTGGTAGGACTTGTCCGGAATGGTGATGTCGTCGGTGACCTTGATTTCCGGAACCACGAAGCCGTATTGCGCGGCGAACTTCTTGCGCATCTTGCCGACACGGAACGCAAGCTCCTGATGGGCGCCGAGGAGGCGCGGCGAGATGTGCTTGCCGAGCGCCAGCTCGATCTCCGTCGTGCGCAGCACGTTCTTGACGGTGTCGCGCTCCGCCTCCTGATTGTGGACCGCCTTCTTCTCTTCCTGTTCGCGAAGCGCCTTGTTTTCCGCCTCGATCTGGCGCGGAATGAACCAGGAACCGAAGGCGAGAATGCCGCCGAGGAACATGAACGGCAGGAAGGGCAGACCCGGCATGAGCGCCAGGACAGCCATCAGAACAGCGGCGACGGACATGGCCTTCGGATAGCCGCTGAGCTGCCCGATAACGGCCTGGTCGGTGGAGCCGAGCGTGCCGCCGCGAGTGACGAGAAGGCCGGCGGCCAGCGAGACGATGAGGGCCGGAATCTGCGAAACGATACCGTCACCGACGGAAAGCTTGACGAAGACGTCGGCCGCCTGGCCGATTTCCATACCGTGGCGGAAGTAACCGATGATGATGCCGCCGAAGACGTTGATGGCGGTGATGATCAGGCCGGCCACGGCATCGCCGCGTACAAACTTCGACGCACCGTCCATGGCACCGAAGAACGAGCTTTCCTCCTCCAGTTCCTTGCGCCGGCGCTGGGCCTCTTTTTCATCGATGATGCCGGCCGAAAGATCGGCATCGATCGACATCTGCTTTCCGGGGATGGCGTCAAGGGTGAAGCGGGCGCCGACTTCCGCGATACGGGTCGCGCCCTTGGTGATGACGATGAAGTTCACCGTGATCAGAATGAGGAAGACGATAAGACCGATGACGAAGTCGCCGGACATAACCAGGCTGGCAAAGCCTGCGATGACACCGCCCGCCGCCCCGTGCCCCTCGTGGCCATGGGAAAGGATCACGCGCGTCGTGGCGATGTTGAGTGACAGGCGAACCATCGTCGAAATCAGGAGAATCGTCGGGAAGGACGAGAAATCGAGCGGTCGCTGGATCCACAAGGCTACCATCAGGATCAGCACCGAGAAGGCGATCGAGAAGGCCAGACCCATGTCGATGAGGAACGGCGGGATTGGCAGGAAGAGGATGCAAAGGATCACCACGATGCCGAGGGCAAAGCCGATATCGCGGCCGCGCGGTGCAACTTTCGGGATAGTCAAAACGCTAGGGGGAGTGGCCATTCCTGCTCCGTCTCGTCATGAGATCAGCAAAGACTTCGATTTCACGTTCATGTGAAACTGGCACCCGCCATGCGTTTTGTTCGCAGGGCAAACCAGTCCAACCCGGAGCCTAGACGTCGAAGCTTGCGCGAGAGTGGCGCAAGATCGTCTTGTCGCTCTGCGAACGCCTAGCCGATCGTTAAGCCCGAAAACGGTCCGTTAACTATTTGTTAACATTTGTGGCGTAAGCGGTTACATGGATGATTGCGCGATGTTGGCGCCTTGGGCAGGCCATGATGTGGCCGTTTCTATATGAAAGGGCTCCCGGTGACATCGACGACCACGCTTTCGACCTATACGAGCTATCTCCTGGTTAACCGGGATATGAAGACCTCGTTGACCCGGGTCGCTAACGAATCGACAGTCTCCCGAGATACCGCCTATTACGAGGAAAACATCGGAAACGTCACGTCCGTAGACGAATTCGTCAACGATTACAAACTCTTTTCGTATGCGATGAAGGCCTATGGCCTTGAGGACATGACCTACGCCAAGGCCTTCATGAAGAAGATCCTTGAAAGCGACCTGACGGACGATTCGAGCTTCGCCAACAGCCTGACCGATACCCGCTACCAGGATTTTGCCGCCGCCTTCAATTTCGCCGGCGAGACGAAGAAGGCCCAGACCTCCGTTCAGACGGACGACCTGCTTTCCTCCTATCAGGATTCGTTCAAGGTAGAAGAAAAGGCGATTCAGACGGAAGTTGATTATTACGAGAAGAAAATCGGCAGCATCACCAGCGTCGACCAGTTGATCGGCGACAGCCGGTTGCGTGGCTACGTGCTGGAATCCTTCGGGCTGGATGCAACCTACACCTCGAAGAGCTATCTGAAGCAGGTCCTGACCAGCGATCTATCGGATCCGGACAGCGTAGCCAACAAGGCCAGTAGCGACACCTGGCGCAAGCTTGCCGCTTCGTTCAGTTTCAACACGGACGGTAGTGTTAACGGCACGATACAGACGGCAGACGAGATCGAGAACCGCCGCCTCGATTACATCTACAACGCCTCGACCTATCCCTCCGACCTGCTCTTTAGCGCCAATCAGACCTACTGGGAGAAGAATGCCGCTTCCGTTTCGACGGCAACCGAACTGGTGTCGGACAAGCGGTTGCTCTCTTACGTCAAGACAGCCTTCGACCTGCGTGACACGATCATGGCATCGAGCGTCGCGAGCCTGATGTCGAGCCCGAGTTTCGCCTCGGTATATGGCAATACCGAACTTCTGGATTATTTTAACTTCGAGACCGACGGAACGGTGACGACGGGCGAAAGCGCCCTGAGCAGCGATCAGATCACGTCGCTGGCAAAACGGTACAAGACCGCTTTCCAGGAAGACCAGAAGGCCGCGGTCGACGATGCCGTGTCCAATTTCGAAACCCGTATCGCAGCCGTCAATAACATCGACGACTTCCTCACGACCAACAACGACTACTATGAAAGCGACGACGATCCGAACAACAACGACACCTATGACGATGTGACGGAAATCTGGAACGTCGCCCTGCGCGCCTACGGTATCGATCCCAACGAAGTTACAAAGTCGAAGATGCGCAAGATTCTGGCGAGCGATGTCGATGACAAGAAGAGCTACGTCAATTCGCTAAAGGACGACCGGTTCGTCAATCTGGTGAAGGCCTTCAATTTTAGTTCGGAGGGTGAAACCGAAGTTCCCCTTCTCGTCCAGTCGGAAAACGTCATCAATGGCTATGCTACCGCCTATACCGATCAAAAGGCACGCTTCCTGACGGGCAAGGAACTCACCGATGCCAAGGACGCCGCCGAAAAGGAGATCGAATATTACAAGACGCAGATGGAAACGATTTCCACGCGTGACGAGTTCCTTTCGAATAGCCGCTTGACCAATTTCGTGCTCGAGGCCAAGGGCATCGATCCGAAAAGCGTGAAGAGCGAAGATTTGCGTAAGATGTTCGAATCCGACCTGACGGATCCGAAGAGTTATGTGAATTCGCTTTCCGACAACACTTTCGCGGAAATCGTGGCTTCCTTCAATTTTGATGCCGACGGCAACCTCTCGACCGAACCGGCCGGAACGATCCAGCAGCGGGGAGACACACTGGAAACCGTCAACAGGTATCTTCGCCAGACCCTTGAGGAAGAACAGGGCAATTCCAACTCTGGCGTTCGCCTGGCCCTCTATTTCCAGCGCATGGCTCCGTCGATCACCAGCGCCTATGATATTCTCGGCGACACGGCCCTGCAGGAATTTTTCACCACGGCATACAGCATGTCGGATTATTTCGCGAGCCAGGACGTGGAGAAGCAGGCGAGCACCGTTAAGAAGTTCATCGACCTCGAAAAGCTCCAGGATCCCGAATACGTCGAGAAACTGGTGAAGCGCTTCACCGCGCTGTACGATACCGAAAACGGTACGACCAATTCGGCCGCGCTCTCCGTCCTGAGCGGAGTAAACTCGATCAGCGCCGATACCCTGCTCGCAGTCGCTCAACTCTCCGCCAAGTAACGGAACCGTTGGCACGGGCCCGATCCTGCATGGCAACAGGTTGCCTCTGTTAGCGCAAACAAAAAACCGCAGCGCTTCATCGCCGCGGTTTTCTCATCAGGTTAACTTGCCTTTCGGCGAAAAACCGGGCTGCCGAAACCTGCTTACTTCCAGTCGATGCAATAACCGAGGAATCTCTTGGAATCGACGGGATCGAAACCGAGCTTTTTGCGCAGTTTCTTTCTGAGCTTTGAGATATGGCTTTCGACGACGTTTTCTTCGACGTCCTCGTCGAAGATGCCGTA
>NZ_JACLAL010000019.1 GCF_014280875.1 Paenirhizobium daejeonense
AACGCCTTCTGGGCGTCCGAAAACTTCGATGCCTTCATCGCTTCCGCTCCTGTTCCCAGCCGGGAATTTAACGCGGAAAACTCCAGTTATGAACGATCCAGTTTTTGGGGATCAGAGCAGTAGGAAGACCGCGGACGGGAATTCGATCGACGAAATTCTGGAAATACTGCGCAAGTCGGATGTGATGTAAGGCGCCACGCATTCCCGCAGGAAGCGTCTTGCGGAGGACGCCGTGGATGGCGTCCTCCCAAGAAAACTCGAAACCAACGCTCTTCGCTACGCATGACCTTGTGGAAGCCCGGATTTTATAAACTGGGCCGAGTTAACAGTTAGCTACTGACGAGTGGTTGCCGTTATATTTGAGCTTTGAAATGGTTGGGGCGGCAGCAACATAATCCAACTTTCTCCACAACCTAGAATATCATCAACATATTGCCAATAAATAACTTTTTCGTCTACAGGTGTTCCGGTTTACTGTTCCGGTTTACTGCGCCGGGAGCCCCTAATGACACGACGCTCGAACCTCATTCGCCGTGAAGGCGACACCTACTATGCCCGATTTATGTGCCCGCCGATCTGAAGGATCACTTCTCGAGTGAGCACAAAAAATGGCCTGCTGGCCTGCTGCCGGTTTTTCGGACACCGAGTTGGGCTAATCCGACCTTGTTTTCACATTCCATCGGGCTGAGGTAGCCCGGTGTCGAATGCCGACGCTTCGGATTGTAGAAGCGCTGGATGTAGTCGAACACGTCCGCCTTTGCATCGTCCCTGGTCAGGTAGCCTTTGCGAGCTGTCCTTTCCGTTTTGAGTGATGAGAAGAAGCTTTCCATCGCAGCATTGTCCCAGACGTTGCCTGACCGGCCCATCGAGCAGGTGATGCCGTGATCGGTCATGAGACGCTGGAACTGCTCGCTGGTGTATTGGCTCCCCTGATCCGAATGATGGAGAAGCGCATCCGGCTTGCCTCTGCGCCAGATCGCCATGATCAGCACATCTGTAACGAGCTGGGCCGTCATGTTGGCATTCATCGACCAGCCGACGACACGGCGCGAGAACAGGTCGATGACGGCAGCCACATAGAGCCAGCCCTCAGCCGTCCATAGATAGGTAAAATCGGCCACCCACTTCTGGTTCGGCCTTCCCGCCGAGAACTGACGGTCCAGAACATTCGGCATGATGACCGGGCGCTCACCGTCGTCTTTCGGCAAACCCCGCCTTCTCGGTCTTGCTCTCAATGCGTTGTCGCGCATGAGACGCTCGACGCGATGCAGCCCACAGGAAAAGCCTTCCGCGAGAAGATCATGCCAGACACGCCGCGCGCCGTAGGTGCGGTCGCTGTCCTTAAAGCTGTCCTTGATCTTGTCGAGCAGAGCCTCGTCATACCGGGCATGCTGGCTCGGTGACCGATGTAACCAGGCATGAAAGCCGGAACGCAATACACCCAGCGCTTCACAGAGCCATGCCACCCTCTGCCCGGCAGTCGTTGCAAAGCAACGACGAAAGGGGCCAGATCGAGCGGTGCTTTGCAATAAACGCGAACTTCATATCACGTCC
>NZ_JACLAL010000002.1 GCF_014280875.1 Paenirhizobium daejeonense
GTGATCAACACCGCCAAGGTCGAGATCGGCTCGACGGCGATCGTCTTCGGTCTCGGCGGCATCGGTCTGAACGTTCTGCAGGGCCTGCGTTTGGCCGGCGCGGACATGATCATCGGCGTCGACATCAACCCGGACCGCAAGGCATGGGGCGAGAAGTTCGGCATGACGCATTTCGTCAATCCGAAGGAAGTCGGCGACGACATCGTGCCCTATCTGGTCAACATGACCAAGCGCAACGGCGACCTGATCGGCGGCGCGGACTACACCTTCGACTGCACCGGCAACACGAAGGTGATGCGTCAGGCGCTGGAAGCCTCGCATCGCGGCTGGGGCAAGTCTGTGATCATCGGGGTCGCGGGCGCGGGCCAGGAAATCTCGACGCGTCCGTTCCAGCTGGTCACCGGCCGCAACTGGATGGGCACGGCCTTCGGAGGCGCGCGCGGTCGCACCGACGTGCCGAAGATCGTCGACTGGTACATGGAAGGCAAGATCCAGATCGATCCGATGATCACCCACACCATGCCGCTCGAAGACATCAACCATGGCTTCGAACTCATGCACAAGGGTGAATCCATCCGCGGCGTCGTCGTCTATTGACGGCCCTGCCCGCCTATATCGTCGATGTGCGGAGACTGGAGCAGTTCTCCGCCATCGAGCTCTACGACATGCTGAAGATGCGTGTCGATGTCTTCGTCGTCGAGCAGGAATGCGCCTATCCCGAGCTCGACGGCAACGACCTGGAATGCCTTCACCTGCGGCTGATGAACGGTCCCGAACTCCTCGCCTGCGCCAGACTTTGGCGCCCGCAGGCGGATGCAAATCCGCGGATCGGCCGTGTCGCGGTTTCACCAGGCCATCGTGGGAAACGTCTCGGCGAGGCATTGATGCGGGAGGCGATTGTCGAGTGCGAAAAGGCTTATCCGGACGAATCGATAGAGCTTTCCGCCCAGGCCCATCTGCAGCGTTTCTATGCCTCGTTCGGTTTCAAGCCGATCTCCGGCGAGTATGTGGAGGATAATATCCCGCATGTCGACATGCTGAGGAACGCGCGATGATCTATGTCGATGCCGACGCTTGCCCGGTAAAGCCGGAAATCCTGAAGGTCGCGGAGCGGCATGGAATGGAAGTAACTTTCGTCGCCAATTCCGGCCTTCGCCCCTCGCGCGATCCCATGGTGAAGAACGTCATCGTTTCCAGCGGGTTCGATGCCGCGGACAACTGGATCGCCGAGCGGGCTGTAGCCGGCGATATCGTCATCACGGCCGACGTGCCGCTCGCCGGTCGTTGCGTCGCGGCAGGCGCACAGGTGACGGGACCGACGGGACGCGTCTTTGACACCACGAATATCGGCATGGCCACCGCCATGCGCGACCTCGGAGCGCATTTACGCGAGACTGGTGAAAGCAAGGGCTACAATGCCGCCTTCTCGCCGCGCGACCGTTCCGCCTTCCTCGAAACGCTTGACCGGCTCTGCCGCAGGGTCAAGAAATGATCTGGTATCTTTAGGAAAGTGGCGATGAAGCAGGGACTGAAGCGATACGGTATCGACCGGCGGCATCGTCCGTTCGTCTTCGCGTTCTTGCTGGCGCTGGCGACCCTGCTGGTCACCATACCGCTCGTGCCGGGCTTCGCGGTGGAAATCGCGGCCATCGTCTTTTTCCTCGGCTATCTCCTGCAGATCGCCCACCGCATGCCCGCGCTGACCGCCGCCCATTTCAGGGCAAGCGTGGAGAACGACGACCTCCCGGCGCTGGCCATTATTGCAGTCACGCTGCTCGCCGTTGGCGTTGCGATCATCTCCCTCTTTCTTGCGCTCAATAGCGGTTCGGGCCCCAAAGGGTGGACTCTTGGACTTGCCTTCTGCTCGGTCATTCTCGGCTGGATGACCATTCACACCATGGCAGCGATGCACTATGCCCATCTTTTCTGGCGTCCAGAGAGTACCGAGGAAGGTGCCGACAACCGCGGCGGGCTGGAGTTTCCCGGCACCGAAGAGCCAAGCGGGTGGGATTTTTTGTATTTCTCCTTCGTTGTTGGAATGACGGCGCAGACTTCGGACACCGCGATCACCACCACACACATGCGACGCATCAACCTTCTGCATGCGATCGTTTCCTATTTTTTCAACACCGTGCTTGTCGCCGCCGCCGTGAACGCCGCGGTTTCACTGGCAGGCTGATCCGCTCCATCAGAGGTATCATCATGAAAATCATCTCCCAGAACACCGCTTTCGACGGCATGCAGGGCGTCTTCTCCCACGAGTCCGAAGCCTGCCAGTGCGAGATGACCTTTGCCGTCTTCGTGCCGCCGCAGGCGATCAAGGAAAAGCGGCCTGTTCTCTGGTATCTCTCCGGCCTCACCTGCACTCATGCCAACGTCATGGAAAAGGGCGAGTATCGCCGCATGGCCGCCGAACTCGGCCTCATCATAGTCTGCCCGGACACCAGCCCGCGCGGCAACGATGTGCCGGACGAGCTGACCAACTGGAAGATGGGCAAGGGCGCGGGCATGTATCTCGACGCGACAGAGAAGCCCTGGTCCGATAACTACAGGATGTACACCTACATCACGCAGGAACTGCCGGCGCTGGTTTCCGAACACTTCCGCGTCGACATGGACCGCCAGGGCATCTTCGGCCACTCAATGGGCGGCCATGGCGCCATGACCATCGCGCTGAAGAACCCTGAAACCTACAAGAGCTGCTCCGCCTTCGCGCCGATCGTCAGCCCCTCGACGGCCGACTGGACGCCTGACGCCTTCACCAAATATCTCGGCGAGGATCAGGCCGCATGGCGTCCATACGACGCGTGCGCACTGGTGGAAGACGGCGCACGCTTCCCCGAATTCCTGATCGATCAGGGCACGGCCGACAGCTTCCTCGAAACGGGCCTGAAGCCCTGGCTTTTCGAAGAGGCGATCAAGGGCACCGATATCGGTCTGACGCTGCGCATGCACGAGCGCTACGACCACTCCTACTTCTTCATCTCCACCTTCATGGACGATCACCTGAAGTGGCATGCCGAGCGCCTCGGCTAAGCCGGGCATTACAGGCCATACAAAATCGGGCGGATGTGAGCCGCCCCTTCCTTTTCAAAGCCGGCGATAAACGAACCAGTCGAAATCGGCGGGCTTTGCGCGGCCACTGGTGTCGAAGGCGAACATGCCGGTAAACGCGCCGGTGAAAGACCCGTGTTCTCCCCGGCCGCCCTCATCCGAAACGACACCGGCATCGAGTACAGGTCCGATCGACCGCCATTGGTCCTCACCTGCAGCGCGCCAGAAAAATCGCAGCGCGTTGTCGATGACCTCCATGGCGAGATCCATTGCGCCCGGCGGCACGGCAATGCCGTGACCCGCCGGAAACTCCAGCCGTGCCTCCGGGTAATCGCCGGGGCATGACAGGACCGTCAGGACACGACCGAGCTTTTCGTGCAGCGTCACCCCCAGCGCGTGGAACTTGTGCCGGTTGTAATAGTGGGTCAGCCCCGCTACCTGCTGATAGGTATCCGGATCGAATTCGATCCGCGTCTCGGCCCTGAACCGATGATCCTCCTGCCTTCGCGCGACCAGCGACTGGTCGAACCAGGAGCCGATGCTTTCGCGCGCGAAAAGCCGAAGATGCCCGGGGCGTCGCGTCAGGCTGAAGAGACGGTAGGGTTCGGGGGTTCTGAGCCACTGGAAGTCTTCCGGCAGCTCCACGCCATCGAAATCGCTCTGGATGACTTCAGGGCGTTCGTTCCGTGTCGTGGCGAAAGGTGCCTCGACGCTGACGGCAGGCACGGGGCCGCCATCGGCGAGATAGAGCCAGCCGTCATCACGCCAGACGCATTTCTGGATCGCCGTTTCCCGGCCGAGCGTGCATCTTTTCAAGGGAGAAAGCGGCCGGCCGCAGAGATGAGTGTGATAGGCCTCGCCTTCCGGCGTCTCGACATACTGGCCATGCCCGGCCCTCTGCAACGTTGCCTGCGGGTGGTCCTTCGAGGTGATGAGATGCGCCTGTGGATGCATCTCATAGGGGCCATCGATCGTGCGGGAACGCGCCATGGTCACGGCATGATCATAGCCCGTACCGCCCTCGGCCGTGGTGAGGTAGTACCAGCCGTTACGTTTGAAGAGATGCGGACCTTCCACCAGCCCGAGGGGACTTCCAGCAAAGATGTTCTTCACCGGCCCTGTAAGTTTCTTCGATACCGGGTCCCATTCCTGCAGAAGGATACCGTCGAAGGCCGGGTGTTTGGGAGAGCCGCCATAGCTTTCGGAGCGATGGTTCCATTGCATATTGAGGAACCACTTGCGTCCGTCGCCGTCATGGAAAAGCGACGGATCGAAACCGGAGGCGTTCACATAGACCGGATCCGACCATTCCCCTTCGATGGTGGGCGATGTCACGATATAGTTATGGGCATCCTTGAAGTTGCCGTCGAAGCGCTTCACGTCGGTGTAGACGAGCCAGAACAACCCGTCGGAAAATGACAGGCAGGGCGCCCAGACGCCGCAACTGTCGGGATTGCCGCGCATGTCGAGCTGGCTGGCCCGCTCCAGCGGCCGCCGCACCAGCCGCCAGTTCACCAGATCCCGCGAATGGTGGATCTGCACGCCCGGATACCACTCGAAGGTCGAGGTGGCGATATAGTAGTCCTCCCCGACCCGGCAGATCGACGGATCCGGGTTGAAACCCGGCAGGATGGGATTCTGGATCATGTGTTCTCCTCCCGAAAGAACTTGAGATGGCAGCCCCTCATCCGGCCGCGTCCTATGGACCTTCTCCCTGCAGGAGAATGAAGGGCACCTCCAACGGTTATTTCTTCCGTCGCGGCGGTCCTTTGCGCTCGGCGGATGCGGCCCAGATGTTGATGTCGGCCTCCTTGGCATAGGTATCGATTTCGGCCAGTTCAGCCTCGGAAAACTCCCTGTTTTCCAGAGCCTTGACGCAATCCTCCACCTGTTCCGGCCGTGAGGCCCCGATCAACGCCGAGGTGATCCGCCCGCCCCTGAGCACCCAGGCGAGCGCCATCTGCGCGAGCGTCTGGCCGCGCCGCCGGGCAATGACGTCGAGGGCGCGGATATTCTCGATATTCCGCACGTTGAGGAAGGTCGGATCGAGCGAACGGTCGAGTGCCGCGCGGCTGCCGGCCGGAATGCCGCCGAGATATTTCGAGGTCAGCATGCCCTGGGCCAACGGCGAGAAGACGATTGCGCCGACACCGAGTTCCTCCAGAGTGTCGATGAGGCCATCCTCCTCGATCCAGCGGTTGATCATCGAATAGCTCGGCTGGTGGATGAGGAGCGGCGTGCCGAGCGATTTCAGGATTTCGTAGGCCGCACGCGTCCGGTTCGAGTTGTAGGAGGATATGCCGATGTAAAGCGCTCTGCCCGAGCGCACGATGTGGTCGAGCGCCGCACATGTTTCCTCGAGCGGCGTGTCGGGATCGAAGCGGTGGGAATAGAAGATGTCGACGTAATCGAGGCCGAGTCGCTTAAGGCTCTGGTCGCAGGAAGAGACCAGATATTTCCGGCTGCCCCATTCGCCATAAGGACCCGGCCACATGCGATATCCGGCCTTGGTCGAGACGATCAGTTCGTCCCGGAGGCCGGCGAAATCGGTTTTCAGGATTTCACCGAAAGCCTGTTCCGACGCGCCGCCCGGCGGGCCGTAATTGTTGGCGAGGTCGAAATGGGTGATGCCGAGATCGAAGGCTTTCCGGCAGATCGCCTGCTTGGTGACATGCGGTGTCTCGACGCCGAAATTCTGCCAGAGCCCAAGCGAAATCGCCGGCAGTTTCAGGCCGCTCTTGCCGCAGTTGTTATAAGTCATCCGCTCGTAGCGGTCTTCGGCCGGGGTCCAAGTCATATATTCCTCCAGTATGAAAGACGGGGGCTCCTCACCCCCGTCTTACCGGCAATCGCCCGTTTCGTCACCGCAACAGCGCATGCGCTTCTTCGATGCCGAGTGCGGCGGGCTGGGTACAGGTGGTCGCAAGCGTCACGAACTCTCCGGTCTCGCCAGATTTCAGGATCGAGGTCATGACGTCGACGCCATGTAATGCTCGGTCGAGCGAGCAGCGGGCGTCCCGTCCCTCGATGATGGCGATTGCCATGTCCGCAAGTCCCGCCGTCCGGTAATTGGCGCGGGGACCCTGCGGGCTTTCCTGATTGTCGATGCCGAAGGGATGAACCCATGCCTCCAGCGGTGCAATGTTCTTGTCACGGCCGGAAGCCTCAACCTTCCCTCCGAAGAAATTGGGATCCGGTACATAGAGCGAGCCATCCGTGCCATAGAGCTCCATGTTGCCATGTCGGTGGGACCAGACGTCCCAGCTCGCCGACAGCGTGACGGTCGCGCCGTTTGCGAACTCCATCAACGCGTGGATATTGGTCGGCGTCCGCACGGGGATCACCTCGCCTGCCCGCGGCTGGCTGGTGATGGTGCGCGTCTCCGACGCCATGGAAGTAAGCGCCGCCACGCGTTTCACAGGGCCGATTAGGTTGACGAGATTGGCGATGTAGTAGGGCCCGAGGTCGAGGATCGGCCCGCCGCCCGGCAGGAAGAAGAAATCCGGATTCGGATGCCACATCTCCATACCCGGGCTCATGACATGGCACGTGCCCGACGTGACCCGGCCGATGCCGCCGTCCTCGATGAACTTGCGGGCAAGCTGGTGCGAGCCGCCGAGGAAGGTATCGGGCGCGCAACCGACGGAAAGCCCCTTTTCCTTGGCGATCCGGCGGAGTTCCTCACCGGCCGACAGGCTCAATACAAGCGGCTTTTCCGAATAGACGTGCTTGCCCGCCTCGAGGATGCGCTTGGACACGGCGTAATGCGCATCGGGGATGGTCAGGTTGACGATAATGTCGAGTTCGTCATTCGCCAGCAGTTCGTCCAGCGTTTGCGCCTTGACGCCATACTCCTCCGCTCGCAGTTCCGCGGCATTCATGTTGAGGTCGCTGCAGGCCAGCACCTTCAGCCCCCTGAACAGCGGTGAAAGCGAAAAATAGGTGGTCGAGATATTGCCGCATCCGATGATGCCAACGCCGAGTTCGCGTGCCATGGGTTTATCCTGGGAATCTGGGGTCAGTATGTTTTGAAGGCTTCGATGGAACGCTTGATCAGGCGGCCGATGTCCTTCGGATTGTCGTGTTCGAGAATGTAATGGGCGACGCCACAGGGCTTGAGCGCTGCGATCAGCTCCTTCCACGGCACGGTTCCGTGGCCGACATCCGCCCAGCCGTCCTCGTCGGTGCTGGCACCGGCCGGCGCGATGTCCTTGACATGGACGGCAGTGATGCGCTTGCCGTAGCTTTCAATCCAGGCGAAGGGATCGGCCTTGCCCCTGATGATCCAGGCGATATCAGCCTCCCATGAGAGTTCAGGCCCGCCCGCAAAAATCTGCTCCTGCGGCGTGGAGCCATCCGGGAGCGTTGCGAACTCGAAGTCGTGATTGTGCCAGCCGAACACCAGACCGGCATCACGGAACGGCTTGCCAGCCTCCTGCAGGCGCTTGCCGAAGGAAAACCAGCCGACCTCGTCCGTCGGACGGGCGTCGGGCATCAGGTAGGGGCAATAGATCGCCTCGATGCCGAGCGCCCTGGCGATCCTCAACGCCCTCGCGGAATCGGCCTCGAGCATGTCGAGACCAAAATGACCGGTCGGCATCGTGAGGCCGTTCTTATCGAGTTCCGCACGAAGCGAAGCGAGACCGGCATCGTCGAGCGAGGCATACATCGCGCCATAGCCTTCGACATGGGTGTAGCCTGCCTTGGCAAGTTGTGGAAAGATCGCGGAAAAGGGCTGGAAATTGCGGGCGCTGTAAAGCTGGAAACCAAGCTTGGTCATGGGGTTATTCCTCCTCTTGGCGAGCAGGGACGAAGTTGCGCCCTGCCCGCTTTCCCTGTGAGATTGTTCAGCCGGCGGACTGGCTGCCGTGAAGGTCGTAGACGGTGATCCTCGGAAGCGATCCGGCGGCAAGCGGTGCTGACGGCTTGAAGACGATGCGGCGGGTCTGACCGCCATGAAGATCGAAGGCATTGTCGGAAAAGCGCCCGGCGACATCGGCCTCGAGCATGACGAACAGGGCGAGGCCCCGGGCGCTGACGTCAATCTCGAACGAGCCGCCTGCGATCTCGCTGACCGAGACATCAAGTCCGGATGGCTGAAGATCCAGCGCCTTGTAGGTGCCCGTTACGTGATGTCCCTCGCCGGCCATGCCGTTGGAAGCCGTGAAGCTCCAGCCGAGAAGGCTGTCGATCGGCACATCGGTCGCGTCGATTTCAACCAGCGTTCCCGCCCGGTCCGGCGCGCAGGTGCCGCTCGTGCTCTGCAGCGGAATGCGTTCGCCAGCGAGTGTCAGCGCAAACAAGGTCAGGTCGATTTCGACCGGATCGGCAGTGTCGTTGACCATGGAGAGCGCGATACGCGTTCCATCGGCGGACGGGATGGCGGCGACATTGACCGGTTGGAAGAAGCGGCGCGCCATGTAGTGCATCGCCTTCCAGCCGCCGCCGTAGTCGAGGCTCGACCACGAGGCGACCGGCCAGGTGTCGTTGAGCTGCCAGTAGAGCGTGCCCATGCAATGCGGTTTCAGCGAGCGCCAGTAGTCGACCGCCGTGCGGATCGCGAGACCCTGCTGGATCTGCGAGAGGTAGACGAATTTGGCAAAGTCTATAGGGAAACGGAAATAACGGAACATGGTGCCGGCGATCCGCTCGTTGCCTCCGGCGTTCTTTTGGTGCAGTTCGATGACCGGCGAGGCGATGTTGAGGTCGGCCTCCTCTGCAAATTGGCGGATCACAGGCAGGGACGTGTAGGACTGAAAGCCGAATTCCGAGCAGAAGCGCGGCTTGACGCTGCGGTAATTGTCGAACGACTTGTTCTCGTGCCAAACCGACCAGTAATGCATATCGCCCGAGCCATCGGCGTGCCATGCGTCGCCATAATCGAGATAGCCGGAAGCAGGGCTCGACGGCCACCAGATCGCCTGCTGATACGCCTTCTTCACGCCCTGCTCGATCGTCCGGTTGAGCCGGTCATAAGCGACGAGATAACGATCGCGGTTCTCGACCGATTCCGGGAACCAGGTGAGCGCGCCGACCAGTTCGTTGTCACCACACCAGAGCGCGATGGAGGGATGCGACGAAAGCCGCCTGACCTGATAATCAACTTCGTCAGCCACATTCGAGAGGAAATCCTCACTGCAGGGGTAGAGATTGCAGGCGAACATGAAGTCCTGCCACACCATGAGGCCGAGACGGTCGCAGAGATCGTAGAACCAGTCGGCCTCGTAGAAACCGCCGCCCCAGATGCGGATCATGTTCATGTTGGCTTCGACAGCCGAGTTCAGAAGGTCCTTTGTTTTCACCCTATCGGTGCGGGAATACAGAGCGTCCGCCGGTATCCAGTTTGCCCCACGGCAGAAGATCTCGCGGCCGTTGACCCGGAACGCAAAGCGGCTGCCGGCCTCGTCCGGATCGGTCAGGAGTTCGATCGTCCGAAGACCGATCTGCCGGGTAAACGTCTCACCGGGAATGTCGACGGAAAGAGCGTAAAGCGCCTGTTCGCCGCTTCCCGCCGGCCACCAGAGCCTGGGGCTGTCGACATGAAAGACATGGGTGATCTTCGTCTCTCCGGCAGCAATGCCGCAATCGAGCCTCACCCTTTCACCATCGAATTCGAAATGGACCGGAACGACTGCGGGATCGGTCGAAAACAGTGTCAGGGTGACATGGATATCGACGCTGCCATTCTCGTGATGGACTTGTTCGGTTTCGAAATGTTCGATGCGCGCCGGATCCAGCTTATTCAAGGCGATCCTGCCGTAAAGGCCGAGCGGCGCGATGGCGATATTCCAGTCCCAGCCGAAATGGCATTGCGGCTTGCGCAGCATGTTGCCGTTCGGGATTGGTGAATTGGCCTTTTGATACGGAATGTAGAAGGGCTGCCGCGCCTGCCGCTCGGCGCCGGCCGCAATGCTCGAATGGAAGTGGATGCGTATGCGGTTTTCGCCCGGCTCTATAGCCTTGGACACATCAGGCCGATAGCGGCGGAAGCAGTTGTCGGCCGACAGCACCGGCACATCGTTGACGAACACCACGGCGACCGTGTCGAGATAGTCGATGTCGAGATACCAGCTGCCTTCCGCATGATCGACGAAAAAGCTCCGCTCAACCGACCACTCCCGCTCGGCAACCCACTGCACCGCCTCCTCGTTGCGCCCCCAATACGGATCGGGAATGATCTTCGCGGCCTGAAGCGCCGAATGAACGTCTCCCGGCAACACCATCGTCGCGGAATGTTCACCGTCCCCAGAGGAAAGCCGCCATTCGCCTGAAAGGTCGATTGTGGGAGTATCGATATGTGATGCCATGTCCTTGATCCGGAAATCTTATGCAAAACAGAGTGAGGTGAACTGCAGCAGGCCGCTGTCGCTCAGATCCGCTCCTCCGTGCCCGCGTCGAAAAGAGAAGCCACGGACATGTCGAAACCGAGGCGCACCTTGGTGCCCGGGCTGTAACGCCGGGTGCCTGCCGTCCTCACCGAAATGACGTGACCGGCATGCTTCAGCCAGAGCAGGTTGTCCGCTCCCATGGGCTCCTCGATATCGACGGTTGCCTCATGGATTTCTGCCGCCTCCGGCACGTCCTCGTCCAGCATGACGTGTTCTGGCCTGACCCCGAGCACAACCTTGCGGCCAGGTTCCAGAGACGTTTCGGTCTGATAGCCGTAGAGCGAAAAATCGGCGCCGCCGGTGGTGAAAACCACCTTGCCCTCGCGGTTGGCGAGTTCTCCCCGGAAGAAATTCATCGGCGGCGAACCGATGAAGCCGGCAACGAACAGGTTTTTCGGGCGGTTGTAGATCGTCATCGGATCGTCCAGTTGCTGGATCACCCCGCTCTTCATGATGGCGATGCGGTCGGCCAGAGTGAGCGCCTCGATCTGATCGTGGGTGACGTAGATCATCGTGTTCTTAAGCGACTGGTGCAGCCGCTTGATCTCCACGCGCAGCTCCGAGCGTAGCTTGGCGTCGAGGTTCGATAGTGGCTCATCGAACAGGAAGACATCGACATCACGCACCAGCGCGCGGCCGATAGCGACGCGTTGACGCTGGCCTCCGGAAAGGGCTGCCGGCTTGCGGTCGAGCAGCTGCTGGATCTGCAGGATCTCGGCCGCCCGCGCCACCTTCTCCCGGATCTTGTCCGCCGGCACCTTGGCAACCCTGAGACCAAAAGAGAGGTTCTTCTCCACGCTCATCTGCGGATAAAGCGCGTAGGACTGGAACACCATGCCGATGCCGCGATCCTTGGGCTCTTCCCAGGTGACGTTGCGATCCTTGATGAAGATCTGTCCGTCGGTCGGCTCCAGAAGCCCGGCGATGCAGTTGAGCAGGGTCGACTTGCCGCAGCCGGACGATCCCAGCAGCACGAGGAATTCGCCGTCCCGGATGTCGAGGTTGAGGTTTTCCAGAACCTTGACCGCGCCGAAGCTCAAAGACAGGTCCTTGATCGATACACTATACGACATATGCGCTTAACCCTTCACTGCGCCGGCGGCGATACCGCGGACAAAAAGCCGGCCGGACACGAAATAGACGATGAGCGGGACCGCGCCGGTCAGCAGCGTGGCAGCCATGTTGACGTTGTATTCCTTCACCCCCTGGACGGAGTTGACGATGTTGTTGAGCTGGACCGTCATCGGGTAATATTCCGGGCGGGTGAAAACGACGCCGAACAGGAAGTCGTTCCAGATGCCGGTCACCTGAAGGATCATCGCGACGACGAAGATCGGCAGCGACATCGGCAGCATGATGCGGAAATAGATCTGCCAGAATCCCGCCCCGTCGATGCGCGCCGCCTTGAACAACTCCTCGGGCAACGAAGTGAAATAGTTGCGGAAAAGCAGCGTCAGGATCGGCATTCCGAAGATGGTGTGCACGATCACGAGACCGCTCAGCGAGCCGTAAAGCCCGATTTCGCGCAGCACGATGACGATCGGATAGATCATCACCTGATAGGGAATGAACGCACCGACGATCAGGATGGTGAAGAAGAAATCCGCGCCCTTGAAACGCCAGTTGGCGAGCGCGTAACCGTTGACCGAGGCGATCAGGATCGAGATCAGCGTCGAGGGAACGGTGATGCGCACCGAGTTCCAGAAGCCGCGCGAGAGACCGTCGCAATTCAGGCCCGTGCAGGCCGTCGCCCAGGCCTTGACCCAGGGCTCGAAGGTGATCTCGACAGGTGCGGAGAAGATGTTGCCGAGCCGGATTTCCGGCATGCCCTTGAGAGACGTGACCACCATCACATACAACGGCAGCAGGTAGTAGGCCGCGGCAACAAACAGCGTACCGTAGATCATGATGTTTCGCGAGGAAAGCCGACGCTTAGGCTTTGCTCCGCGCGGCCCGGCCCGAAGGCGGCCAGCCGGCTCATCCATGCCGGTGGCAGACGAATTGAGGGAACCCGTGTTATCCACGCTTCTTACCTCCGAATTCCAGATAGGCCCATGGAATGATGATGATCGCGACCGTGACCAGCATCATGGTGGAGGCGGCGAAGCCCTGCCCCAGGTTCTGCGCCTGGAACATGTAGTCGTAGACATATTTCGCAGGCACTTCGGAGGCGATGCCCGGACCGCCGCTCGTCTGGGCAACGACGAGATCGTAGACCTTGACGATGCCGCTCGCGATGATGACGAGCGTGGTGATGAACACCGGCCGCATCATCGGTATGACGATGAAGAGATAGGTCCGCCACATCGGAATGCCGTCCACTCGCGAGGCCTTCCAGATATCTTCGTCGATGCCGCGTAGACCCGCGAGCAGCAGGCACATGACGAGACCCGTTCCCTGCCAGAGGCCGGCGATCAGGACGCCATAGATGACGATGTCGGAATTATACAGCGGGTCGAAGGTGAAGCTCGTCCAACCGAGACTTCTGACCACCGACTGGATGCCGAATTCCGGATTGAGCACCCATTGCCAGACAAGGCCCGTCACGATGAAGGACAAGGCGAAGGGATAAAGAAAGATCGTCCGGAAGGTGTTTTCGAAGCGGATCTTCTGGTCCATCAACGCCGCCAACACAAAGCCGATCACCAAGCTGAAGATCAGCGTGAAGAGGCCGTAGATTGCCAGGTTTTCGATCGAAACCAACCAGCGCGGCGCAGCCCATAAGCGCTCGTATTGGTCGAACCCCACGAACTTCGCCCGAGGCAGCAGCTTGGAGTTCGTGAATGAATAGACGACCGTCCAGACCGTTCCGCCGAGAAATATGACGAGAGCCGTCAGAACCATCGGAATGGAGGCAATCTTCGCATTGAGATTGCGCAAGAGCTGGTTGGGTCGCCCTGAGCGCTTCCGGCCCGCCGATTGGACGGGAAATGGGTCCGGCAAGGGGCCGGTCAACTGATCCGTCATGGGTCACTCCTCCTTGGTGATCCAGTAACTCCCGCATCACGGATCCAGGCGAAGCACGTGGCTTCCGGTTCTGTCATGCAGGCACGACTAGCGAGGCATTGCTTCCCGCCATGAAAGCCCGGCGCGGATCATAATCCGCGCCGGAAGCCTCGGGAGACTGCGATCAGTCCGCCGACGCGATAATGTCGACGAAACGCTTCTGCGCGTCCTCCGGCGTCATCGACGGATTGGCGAAGAATTCAGAGAAGAGGTCCTCCTTCTGCTTCTGGCTGTCGGCCGAAAGAAGCTGGTCCGTCCACGGGATCACGTCACCCTTTGCCAGAATATCGAGACCTTTCTTCATGCAGTCGTTGGCGGCGCCGAGATCCACGTCGCCGCGCACCGGCAGCGACCCCTTCTTGAGGTTGAAGGCAACCTGCGTCGTCGGTGCGACGAGCGTAGAAGCGAGCACCTCTTGCGCCTTGGATTTCGCTTCGTCTTTCAGCAGCGGGAAATAGAAGGCATCGCCGCCCGTGGCGATGACCGGATTGACGCCGAGACCCGGCAGGCAGGTATAGTCCTTGCCCGCAACCTTGCCGGCGAGCGCAAACTCGCCCTGCGCCCAGTCGCCCATGATCTGGCCGCCAGCCTTGCCGGTGATGACCATGTTGGTCGCCTGGTTCCAGTCCTGCACGTTCGTGCCCTTCGACAGACGCCGCGCATCATCGGCCGCCTTGAAGATCTTGGCAATTTCAGGCCCGGCAGCCAATTCTGCATCCTTGTCGCCGAAGACTTTCAGGAAGGTGTCCTTGCCCGCGAGCGCCAGGAACAGAACGTCGAATGCACCGTTGGACTGCCACGGCTGACCACCGACGGCGAGCGGCACCACCCCGGCCTTTTCAAGCGCAGGTGCGGCGGCGACGAATTCGTCCCAGTTCTTCGGAACCTCGACCCCCGCCTTGGTGAAGGCATCGTTGGAAAGCCAGAGCCATTGCCAGGAGTGAATGTTGACCGGCGCGCAATAGATCTTGCCATCGATCGTGCAGCTATCGAGAAGGCTTGCCGGACGGATGATTTCCTTCCAGTTTTCCTTGGTCGCGACATCCGTAAGGTCGCGCATGAGGCCTGACTGGACGAGTTCTTCGGCCTGACGGCCATGGTTGAACTGGGTGGCTCCCATCGGGTCGCCACCGGTGATGCGGCTCACCATGATTGGCCGGGCCGTCCCCCCGGAACCGGCAATTGCACCATCGACCCATTTATTGCCCGTGGCATCAAAGGCCTTGGCGAGTTCCGCGACAGCGGCCGCCTCCCCGCCCGACGTCCACCAATGGGTTACTTCGAGATCGGTGGCATGAGCGGCACCGAAGGGCAGCACGACGCTAGCGGCCAGAAATGCCGCGACGCTACGAAAGTTCATTGAGTCTCCTCCCTCACTGAAACGTTGCAGTGAAAATCTATGCGAAACGATTTAGACGCGCAACCGTCGCGAGGATTTTTTATTCTTCCATCGCCATTTTCTATCCCAGATTGTTCTAAATATTGAATGTGGTAACTGTAATCGCTTTCTAAATGCTGCGTCGCAGGAACAGAAGAAGCCTGAAATAACTCAAGAACATATTCGAAATCGGCGAAATCATTGCGACCGGGCGCACCTCTTGAATATCGGCAGTGCAGCAGACGTAGGGGAATCACCTATATAACCCATAGGTTGCACACGTATTGCGATGCAAGATCGAATTGGCTCGACAAAAGAACTGCAACGTTGCAGTTTTGAGCGAAAACCATTCACCCAATGCATGAGGATGCGTTTGCAGCTGCCGAGAAGCTATTTATACTGCGTGTTTGGGCAGTGATGGGGACAGCATGAAGAACCGAAATGAAGGAGCCACACCGGCTCCGGTGGCGGAAACCAGGGAACGGCCGACCCTCAAAACCATTGCCTTCATGACAGGACTGGGCATCACCACCGTTTCGCGCGCCCTCAAGGACGCGCCGGATATTGGCGCCGAGACGAAGGAGCGCGTTCGCATGGTCGCCCGCCAGCTCGGCTACCAGCCGAACCGCGCCGGCGTTCGCCTAAGAACGGGAAAGACCAACGTTATCGCGCTGGTGCTGAGCATCGACGAAGAGATCATGGGCTTTTCCAACCAGATGGTCTTCGGCATTTCGGAAGTGCTGTCCAACACGCCGTACCACATCGTCGTGACACCGCATTCCCATTCAAAGGACCCGATGCTTCCGATCCGCTATATTCTGGAGACCGGATCGGCTGACGGCGTCATTATTTCCCGCACGGAACCGGATGATCCGCGCGTTCGGCTGCTCGTCGAACAGAACATGCCCTTCGCCACCCATGGCCGCACCGATTGCGGTCTGGTGCACGCCTATCACGACTATGACAACGAAGCCTTTGCCCGCCAGGCCGTCGAACGTCTGGTACAGCGAGGGCGCCGTCGTATTGCGCTTCTGCAGCCGCCGAGCAAGCTCACCTACTACACGCATACCAGGGACGGCTTCCTGTCCGCGCTGCACCAAGCCGGTGCGGAAGAAGTACCGTTACGGGTCACGATCGATTCGCCTCTGGCGGATATACGTGATGCGGTCGAGGCACTGATGCGCTCCAAGGATGCCCCCGATGGTTTCATATGTTCCGCCGGAAGCGGCGCGATCGCCGTCAATGCGGGTATAGAGGCCGCCGGCAAACATGTCGGGCGCGACCTCGATCTGGTGTCGAAACAATCGATCCCGATCCTCAACTGGATCCGACCGGAAATCATCACCGCCTCCGAGGATGTGAGGGAAGCGGGCCGCGAGCTGGCAAGCGCCGTGATCGCCCGTATCGATGGGGCAGCGCCCGAGCAGCTCCAGAGTGTCAGCCTGCCCGTCTGGCCGGACGACGAAAAATGAAAAACCGGCTCAAGGCCGGTTCTTCTACTCAAGATGATGACGAATGCAGTTCCAGTAAAAGTCTGTCGCTGTTTTTTTCAGGAACTGAAGCAAGAGCAAAGTCATAGAGCATTCAAGGCAATTCATTTTCCGCCCGAATGCTCTAATGCGCACATTCAGGCCGCGCTTGCGCCGCTACCCCACGGGCCGTGATGAATGTCCTTGCCATCCGTGCGGTCGAAGCCATGGGCACCGAAGAAATCGCGCTGGGCCTGGATGAGGTTCGCAGTGCCGCGAGACTGCCGGTAGGCGTCGAAATATGTGAGCGCCGAGGCAAGAGCGGGAACCGGCAGGCCGGCGGATACGGCTGCTGCGACGATGCGGCGCAGCGACGGCAGACTTTCCTTGACCATGGCCGAAAATGCCGGCGTGACGATCAGGTTGGCGGCATCCGGCGTTGCCGTGAAGGCGCGGGTAATCTCGTCGAGGAACTGCGAGCGGATGATGCAGCCGGCGCGCCAGATCTTCGCGATCGTCGGCATGGGCAACGACCAGCCAAACTCCTTGCTGGCGGCGGACATGACGGCGAAGCCCTGTGCATAGGCAGCGATCTTGGCGGCGAAAAGAGCAAGCTCCAGATCGGTCTCCAGATTGCCGCCGGAAAGCGTGAACGGCAGCTTTTCCTTGCCGAACAGGGCTTCGGCCGCTTCCCGCTCAGACTTCATCGAGGACAGGCTGCGTGCCGCGACTGCGGCTTCAATCGCGGTAGCCGGAATGCCCATCTGCTGCGCCTCGATCACCGACCACTTGCCCGTACCCTTCTGGCCAGCCTTGTCGAGAATGAGATCGACCATGGAGCCGCCGGTCGCCGGATCGGCAGCCGCAAGAACCTTTTCGGTGATTTCGATCAGGTAGGAATTCAGGCGGCCCTTGTTCCAGCCGCCGAAGGTCGAACCGATCTCGGTTGCGCTCTTGCCGAGGCCGTCTCGCAGGATGCCATAGATTTCGGCGATCATCTGCATATCCGCATATTCGATGCCGTTATGGATGGTCTTGACGAAGTGGCCGGCGCCGTTCGGTCCAAGCCATGCGCAGCACGGATCGTCTTCATACTTTGCAGCAATCGAGGTGAGCACAGTTTCGACACGTGCATAGGATTCCGGCGTACCGCCGACCATGATCGAGGGGCCGTGACGCGCGCCTTCCTCACCGCCGGAGACACCCATGCCGATAAAGGTCAGGCCGGTGCCGGACAGCCGCTCGAAACGGGACATGGTATCGCGGAAATTAGCATTGCCGGCGTCGATCATGATGTCCCCGCCCGAGAGATGGGGCATTAGCGCATCGATCTGCTGGTCCACGGCATCGCCGGCCTTGATCATGATGATGATCGGCCGCGGCGGACGGATGGCCGCAACAAATTCTTCGATCGTATGGCAGGCGACGATCTGGCCGGCAAGATCTCCGGCTTCGCCGAGGAATTCGTCGGTACGTGCGGTCGTTCGGTTGAAGACGGCGATCCTGTTGCCCTTCTCGGCGATATTGAGCGCCAGATTGGAACCCATCACGCCAAGCCCGATCAGTCCGATTTCAGCCTGCTGCATTTCCTGCTCCGATTCAAAACGATTGAAATTCAAATCGGCCTGTTTTGGCACTCCTTCATTGCAGGAGCAAGAAAGATCCGCGGTAAAACATTCGTGCTTGGCTCCACCCGGCGTCGCTCAGAGCGCAACTCAGGTCTCGGGGCGATCGTCGGCATCGTCTAGGACGCGCCAGGCCGCACCTTCCAGATCCTCGTACTGGCCGCTCTTCAGCGACCAGAGGAACGCAAACAATCCCAACCCGCCGAGAAACAGCGCGATAGGGATCAGGTAGATGAGCATGTTCATGACGCAAGCCTTGCATTCGGAGCCGGAAAACCGGCAGCCGGCTGGGATGTTTCCCCTTCCGGGCGCAGGTTGAGCCGGTTCAGCCGAAGCGCATTGACGACAACGATGATCGAAGATGTAGACATCGCGACGGCCGCGATCAGCGGTGTCGCATAGCCGAGAATGGCAATCGGAACAGCAATCAGATTATAGCCGATGGCGAGCGCGAAATTCTCGCGAATGAGCCGTCCGGCCCGGCGTGAAGCCTCAATGGCGAATGCAATGGATTCAAGATTCCGCCGCATGAACACGAAGTCCGCTGCCTGCCGGCCGACATCTGCAGCCGTCGCCGGCGCGATGGAGACGTGTGCCGCCGCAAGCGCCGGTGCATCATTGATACCATCCCCGACCATCAGCAGCTTGTGTCCCTCAGCCTGAACGGAAGCGCAGAACTCTGCCTTTTCACGCGGAGCAAGTTCGGCCTTCCAGTTATCGATGCCAAGCCTCTTGGCAAGCGCGCCTACCACTGCGGCACGGTCGCCGGAGAGAATGCCGATGGAATAGCCTTGCTTCTTCAAAAGCGCGATGGCAGCCTCGGCGCCGGGGCGCAACGTGTCCTCGAAACGGAAGGCCTGCAACTCGCGTCCATCGAGCGATAGGACAACCTCCGAGAAGGCGTGATCGGCGGACTGGCCAGCCGCTTCGCCGACAGCGAACTTGCGGCTTCCAAGTCGGTAGGTTCCCTCGCTGGTAGACGCCTCGACGCCAGCACCAGGAATCTCGGTCACCATAGCGAAGACTTTTGCGGGAACCGTAGCGGCCTGCCACAGCGCCTCGGAAAGCGGATGGCGGGAATGCGCGGCAAGTCCCGCAGCAGTAGCAAAGGCGCTGGAATCCAAGTCAGCGATACCAATCAACCTTGGCTTGCCGAGCGTCAATGTACCGGTTTTATCGAAAGCGATAGTGTCGATTTCAGCCAGTCGTTCCATGGCAGAACCGTCCTTCACCATGATACCAGACTTGAAGAGGCGTCCCGCAGCAACGACCTGCACGACCGGCACGGCAAGGCCGAGCGCGCAAGGGCATGTGATGATCAGCACCGCGACGGCCACGAGCAGCGCATGCTTCCAGTCTCCGTCGTAAAAGCCCCAGGACATGAAGGTGACGAAGGCAGTCAGATGCACGGCGGGCGAATAGAACTGCGCGGCGCGGTCGGCTATGCGGCGATAACGCGCCCTGCCCCCCTCGGCGGCTTCCATCAGGTTGATGACTTCCGCAAGGAACGAGTTCTTGGCCGTTGCTCTCGCTTCGATCACCAGCGAACCGGTCAGGCTGAGCGTGCCCGCCTGCACGGCGTCTCCGCTCGTGACCTGTAGTGGTGCGCTCTCGCCGTTGACGATCGACACATCCATGTCGCTGGCACCCGAAAGAATGAGGCCATCCACCGGCACGCGTTCACCGGCGGCAACGGCCACGCTGTCACCCACGCGAATTTCCTCAAGCGGCCGGTATTCGCGTGAACCGTCTTCCGCAACCACCATGGCGCCGCGCGGGCTGAGCCGTGCAAGGCCGCTGATCGCGGAGCGCGCCCGGTCCCGCATCATGTGATCGAGCGTCCGGCCGATCAGCAGGAAGAACAGGAGCGAAGCCGTCGCGTCGAACCAGGCATGTTCACCGTGGTTGATCGTCTCCCAGAGCGAAATGAAGTAGGAAAGCGTGATGCCGATCGCAATCGGCACATCCATGTTGGTGCGGCCGTGCCGGATCGCATTCCAGGCGGACTGGTAGAAGAACCGGCCGGCATAGATCAGCGCCGGCGCGGCGATCATTGCCGAAATCCAGTGAAACATGTCGCGTGTGGCGGCATCCGCGCCCGACCACACGGAAACCGAAAGCAGCATGATATTGGTCGCCGCGAAGCCTGAAACCGCAACGGCGCGAACCAGCTTGTTGCGCAGTTCGTCGGAAGCCTCCTCAGCCGGAGTGAACAGATGGGATTCATAACCGGTCGAGGCGATGGCTCTTGCTATGCCGACAGGGTCCGTCGGCTGTCCCTCGACCTCATCCTTCCACACCACCGAGACGCGCTTGGTCGAAAGATTGACACGCGCGCGCTGAACCTCGGGAAGCGCACGGAGCACGCCTTCAATAGTGGTGATACAGGTGCCGCAATGCACGGCCGGCACGCTCAGGTCGACCTGATGAAGGCCTTCGCCGACATCGCGACTGGAGAGACGCAACTCCTCCGAACTCGGCAGGGCATGCCCTGCCCGCTCGATATCGAGTGCCCCCTCGGTACCGGCTGCGCAGCAGCTCATTTCTGTTCTCCAATGACCGCGATGCGGTTGGCCTCGTGCATGATCAGTTGGCCATCCTTCATCGCCTTCATCTCAACGATCCAGTGGCCATGGGCTACGTCGTGTTCTGCGACATAGACGCCGTTCCCGATCGGGACGAGCGTCGCGACGAAATCCTGATGCTCGCCGACCGGTCGCTTGAAATGGGCCGTCACCTCATCCGCGACGACCGGTTCATCACCGGGAAGCGTGAGCGTATAGGCGATCCTGCCGTTCTTGACCTCGAGTTTTCCCTTGATGCCGGTCGCCAGCATGCCGCGGATAGCGGCTGCCTTGCCATTGAACTCCTGGCTGGCGATGTAGGTGTTCTGCACCACCAGGCCACTCCATGTCGACGAGGCGAAATAGGCCATCGTCATGTTCACGGTGATGACGACCCCGAAGAACGTCACCAGAAGAGCGGCCATATGCCAGCCGGTGAAAACGAACCCGGCCTTTTCGTTGCTTGCAGCACTCATTTCTTCTTCACTCCGGGTCCGTTGAACACGGCCTTGTACGAGTTTTCCTCATGGCCATCGGCATCCTTCACGGTGAAGCGGAAGTGCTCCGATTCCCACGCAACCTGATCGCCGGGCAACGTGACGTAGACCTTAAGCGTCGTTGCCTCGTCCGGCTCGACAGAAACCGCGAACGAGCGCACCGCATCGGAAGACACTCCGTTGACCTTCATCGAGGCGTCCGGCAGTCCATCCAACGACACCACGATATTGCGCGGCTGCGGGATCATATTCAAGATTCGAAGGGTGTAGCCGTTACGGATCGAACCGTTCGATTCGAGTACATATTGCGGATTGCGGTCATGCAGAACATTGAGCTCCAGCCGATCGCGACTGAGGAGTGCAATCAGAAGACCAATCCCGACGGCCGACCAGACGCCCATATAAAGCAGTGTGCGCGCACGGAAGATGATCCGCCAGTTGAAATGACGGACCTTGTCGCTGAACGAACCGTCGGCCGCACGGACGTTCAGCGGGTTGATCGCGGTCGCACCGTTGCTTGTCGCGAGCGCCATGTTCCCCTGATATTCATCAAGCGTAGCATAGGCGATCAGCCCGCGCGGCTTCCCGATCTTGTCCATCACGCCATCGCAGGCATCAATGCAGAGCGCGCAGGTTATGCATTCGAGCTGCTGCCCGTCGCGAATGTCGATACCCATGGGACAGACCGCAACGCATGCATTGCAGTCGACGCAATCCCCGACGATCTCGCCCGCAGCCGCGGCCTTCTTGGCATGGCGCGAACGCGGTTCGCCACGCCAGTCGTTATAGGTGACGACCAGCGAATTTTCGTCCAGCATCGCCGCCTGAATACGCGGCCACGGGCACATGTAGATGCACACCTGTTCGCGCATCAGGCCGCCGAACACATAGGTGGTGGCGGTCAGAATGGCGACGGTAATATAGGCAACCGGCTGCGCCTGCCCGGTCACGAAGTCCATGAACAGCGCCGGCGCATCCGCAAAGTAGAAAATCCAGGCGCCACCGGTGGCCACGCCGATCACCAGCCAGATCGCGTGCTTGGACACCCGCTTCCAGATCTTGTCGAAGGTCCATGGCGCGTTCTCAAGTTTCATGCGGGCATTGCGGTCACCTTCGATGGCCCGCTCCACCACGAGGAACAAATCCACCCAGACCGTCTGGGGACAGGTATAGCCACACCACGCGCGGCCAACTGCCGAAGTCACCAGGAAGAGACCAAAACCGGCCATGACCAGAAGGCCGGCGACGAAGAAGAATTCCTGCGGCCAAATCTCGATGAAGAAGAAATAGAAACGGCGATGAGCAAGATCGATCAGGACGGCCTGGTCGGGAGCAAATTCACCACGATCCCACCGTAGCCACGGCGTGAGATAATAAATACCGAGAGTGACGAACATGACAAGCCACTTGAACTGGCGGAAACGTCCCTCGGCTCTTTTCGGGAAGATCTTCTTGCGCGCCTCGTAAAGCGGCCGGCGCGTCTTTGCCGACATCACCGCCTCGGCGTCCAGACGTTCGACTTCCGCGGGCTCGGCCGCGCTTCCCTTGTCAGCATGCAGATTCATCGGAGACCTCGTTGTTCGGTATTTCTTCTCCCATTTGGCATGATAACCCGCCTTGACTTATATCAAGCAGCGGCGAAGCGTCGCAATTCATACGAAGTACACTATGTGGAGATCTATTTTCGCAGGATGATAGCGCAGTTCGGGCCATTCCGCTCGCTTCCATTCACCGACCAGCAACAAAAAACCACGCCTCGGAAGGCGTGGTTCGAGAGAGCGAGATGGCGCGGGTTGGGCGGAAGGGCGTTCGCCATACCGCCGCAACCCCTTTGGGACTTATTCGCCGCCACCCAGCGAATGGACGTAGACCGTCAGCTCCTTGACGGTGGCGTCACCCAGGCGAGCATTCCAGGCCGGCATGACGCCGTGCTTCGGATGCGAGACCTGCGCGGCGATTTCCGCTTCGCCGTTGACCTTCAGCCAGATGGCGTCTGCAAGGTTTGGAGCACCGAAATCGCGACCGCCCTTGGCGTCTTCGCCGTGGCAGGAAGCGCAGTTATCTGCAAAGACCTGCTTGCCGGGCTCGACGAGGGCTGCATCCGAAGGAGTGCCGGTCAGGCTGACGACGTAGGCGGCAACCTGCTTGACCTGTTCCGGCTCGAGAATGTCGGCGAAGGCCGGCATTTCCGAAACGCGGGTATCCGGATCGCTGTCGTAGCGAATGCCGTGGGAGATCGTGGTGTAGAGCGATTCCAGATCACCACCCCACAGCCAGTCGTCGTCGTTGAGGTTCGGATAACCGACCCCGCCCGAAGCGCCCGAGCCGTGGCAGGGCGTGCAGTTCACCTTGAACGCTGCAGCACCGCCAGCCGTGGCGAACTGGGCCAGTTCCGGGTCGGCAACGATCTCGGCCAGCGGGAGCGCGGCAATCTTCTCGACGAAGACGGACTGCGCAGCCTTGGCCTCGTTGAGTTCGGCCGCAACCTGGGCACGGCTGGAGAAGCCCAGTACCCCTTTGGTGTTCTCCTTCAGCAGCGGCCAGGCCGGATAGGCGATCGTGTAACCAATGGCCCACAGGATCGTCAGATAGAAGGTATAAACCCACCAGCGCGGCATCGGGTTGTTCAGTTCACGAATGCCGTCCCACTCGTGGCCAGTGGTTTCGACGCCACTGATTTCGTCAATGTGCTTTTGTGCCATCTCTTAGTCCTCCTTGAGAGGGATGCTTGCTGCATCATCGGCCGATTTCTTTCCGCCGGGCCGCAAGGTGAACACGACGACGCCCACGAAGAACAACGTCATGCCGAGCAAGCCCCAGCTGTCTGCGAAGTGGCGCATGGCCGTATAGGTTTCCATGTGCTCCTCCTCAGCGGTAACCGGTCGCGTCGTCGTAGGTCGAGAAGTCTACGAGCGTACCAAGCATCTGGAGATAGGCGATCAGGGCATCCATTTCGGTAAGCTGAGCCGGATTGCCATCGAAATCGCCGACCTTGGCCTTCGGATAGCGTTCGAGCAGCGCCGTTGTGTCCGCATTCGGATCCGCCTGGGCGGCAAGATCCGCCGTGGCGTTCTCGATCATTTCGTCCGTGTAGGGAACGCCAACGGTGCGGTTGGCCTTCAGATCCATGGCGACGTCGGTGATCTTGAGCGGAGTCGTCTTCAAGAAGGAGTAGCTCGGCATGATCGATTCCGGCACGACATCGCGCGGCTCGGTCAGGTGCTGAACGTGCCACTCATTCGAGTAGCGGTCGCCGACGCGGGCGAGATCGGGCCCCGTCCGCTTCGAGCCCCACTGGAACGGATGGTCGTACATCGACTCCGCCGCCAGCGAGTAGTGGCCATAGCGCTCCACCTCGTCGCGGAACGGACGGATCATCTGGCTGTGACAGACATAGCAGCCTTCACGGATGTAGATGTTCCGGCCCGCGAGTTCGAGCGGCGAGTAAGGCCGCATTCCCTCGACCTTCTCGATGGTGTTCTCGAGATAGAACAGCGGGGCGATTTCCACGATACCGCCGATGGTCACCACCAGCAGGGATCCGAGGAACAGAAGGCTTGTGTTCTTCTCGAGGATTGCGTGTTTATCAAGAATAGACATGAAAGCCTTCCTTCTTATTCAGCCGGCTGGACAGCAGCGGCAGGAACGGTAGAGCCCGGGATCGGAGCTTCCTGGCGTTCATAGCCGAGGATCGTCATCAGCACGTTGTAGGCCATGACGATGCCACCCAGGAGGTAGAGACCACCACCGACGGCACGCAGCACGTAGTACGGGAACAATGCAGCGACCGATTCTGCGAACGAGTAGACCAGGAAGCCCTGGCTGTCGTATTCGCGCCACATCAGACCCTGCTGGATACCGGCGACCCACAGAACGGCGGCGTAGATGACGATGCCGAGAGTTGCGAGCCAGAAGTGCCAGTTGACCAGGCGCAGCGAGTAAAGACGGTTTCGGTTCCATAGCTTCGGGGTCAGGTAGTAGACGGCACCGAAAGTGATCATGCCGACCCAGCCGAGAGCGCCCGAATGAACGTGACCGATGGTCCAGTCGGTATAGTGGCTGAGCGAGTTGACCGCCTTGATCGACATCATCGGGCCTTCGAAGGTCGACATGCCGTAGAAGGCGATGGCGATAACCATCATGCGGACGATCGGGTCGGTACGGATCTTGTCCCATGCGCCCGAGAGCGTCATCAGACCGTTGATCATGCCACCCCAGGAGGGCATCCACAACATGATCGAGAAGACCATGCCGAGTGTCTGGGCCCAGTCGGGCAGCGCTGTGTAATGCAGGTGGTGCGGACCGGCCCAGATGTACATGAAGATCAGAGCCCAGAAGTGGATGATCGACAGGCGATAGGAATAGACCGGACGACCGGCCTGCTTCGGCACGAAATAGTACATCATGCCGAGGAAGCCCGCAGTCAGGAAGAAGCCGACGGCGTTATGGCCATACCACCACTGGGTCAGTGCATCCTGTACACCCGAGAAGAGCGAGTAGCTCTTGTAGCCGAGGAAGGACACCGGCATCGACAGATTGTTGACGATGTGCAGCATCGCGATGGTGACGATGAACGACAGGTAGAACCAGTTCGCGACATAGATGTGCGATTCCTTGCGGGTGAAGATCGTTCCGATGAAGGCGATCAGGTAGGCAACCCAGACCACGGTCAGCCAGAGGTCGACATACCATTCCGGTTCAGCGTATTCGCGGCCTTCGGTGATACCGAGCAGGTATCCGGTCGCAGCCATCACGATGAACAGGTTGTAGCCCCAGAACACGAACCAGCCGAGCGAGCCGCCGAAGAGGCGCTGGCGCGACGTGCGCTGCACCACATAAAAGGACGTGGCGATCAGCGCATTGCCACCGAAGGCGAAAATGACTGCAGACGTATGCAAGGGACGCATGCGGCCAAAATTAAACCACGGTTCGATATTTAGATCCGGGAATGCCAGCTGAAGGGCCACGACGACGCCAACCAGAAAGCCGACCACACCCCAAAACACCGTTGCGATGACGCCGTATTTGACCACTTCGTCAAAATATTCGGATTTGATCTGAGCTGCAGTCTTTGCGTTCACGGGCGCGAACTGCATTCGCCGCAGCATTACGATTGTGCCCGCTGTGAGCACGAAGAACGCAACCCACATATGGGTCGCGAACAGGCTGTCGTAAGCGAAAGCCGCCCCCAGCAGCGCGGCGAAGGCGAGTACCGCCATCACCATTGTTTCTAACGTGTAATTCATTGTTGGAATCCCCCAACGGCTTGCTGATCATTCACAGGGATCGTCTCTTCGTTCGCGAGCAGATTCCCCCTGCGTCGTTTGCAGAATTCGCATTCAAGCCGAGAAGACACCTTGATCCAAATCAATGCAAGGGGAAGCTCTTTTAGGAAATGTTGCATCGTCGCCCGATTGCTTCGCGTTTTATAGGGGAAGAGCGCGGAATGCCTTGTTTTGGCGGCAACGGGGGACCGCTGGAAACAAGAGACAACACTGTACGCGACCTATCGACGCGCCGGAGAAAGCGGATATGCACGGCAAGACAACAAACAATGATCCGGACAACGGAGCAGGTCCCTTCCCGCCACTCAAAATACTCAGGGATGAGCGACGCTCAGTCGCCTGGCTTTGCTCGGCCCATGAGGAGCAGCTTGCGCTTTGCGCCGAGCTTGAAGAGATTGCTGATTCTCTTCCGGCCAGCATCAACCGGCAGAAATGTATCTATGCCGCCAAGGCGCTGGGGCCGTTGATCAAGGGTGTTCACCACTACGAGGAAACGGTACTTTTTCCGTGGATCGAGAACGCAATGTCCGCTGCACCGCGAATGCACGATACGCTTGACCGGCTGAAATTCGAGCATTTCGAGGACGAATGCTTCGCCGAGGAACTGACGGACGCCTTGCTCAAGCTCGGTTCCGGCATGCCGGTTAACATGGAGGCCGTCGGTTACATGTTACGTGGTTTCTTTGAGGGCATGCGCCGCCACATCGCCTTCGAGCGGGAATACCTGCTACCGCAGCTTCCGAGTGATGCCGCAACAACGGGGCCAAACTGAACGGGATGGGATGGGGAAGATCCTTCGACGGTCTTGCCCGAACGCAGAAAACCCGGAGTCAGGCGGCTATTTCGTCCGCCGCCTTCACCCCATCCATCAGCGTCATGACCGCACCGATCACATCGCCGCGCGACGTCCGTAGCGGCGTAAGTCTGCAGCGCATGAGGCTGCAACGGCTCTCCACGCGATGGAAATAGCTGGAATCCACACGCTCGCCGGCAAAGCAGCGATCAAGGTTCCGTTCGATCGCGACACTGGCCTCGATGTCACCCAGAAAATCGAAGATCCGGCGTCCGACCAGATCGAGCGGCGTGCTTCCGACAAAATTCGCATGCGCGGGGTTGGCGTAGAGATAGCGGTAGTCGAGCGTAACAACTGCGACGCGATCGGGAAGATTATTCAGTATTGACTCGTTGAGGAGATCGTCCTCACCCAGACCCGACACCCTGGGAGCGTCTGCCGGAATATCACTGCAAAGCTTCGCTTCAGAACCGAAATACCGATCCAGCAGGATCGAAAGGGTTGCCGCGTGCCGGAGCACGCAGGACCGATCATCGGCGTCCTCACGGATCAGGTTGCCGACAAAACGAAGTTGAAGCTGTACTTCCTGCATGTCCGCCGCCCGATAGTTAACAACGGCCGAAATCAACGGGTCGAGCTCCCGGTCGAGCAACCGCACAAGGCGATCATCGCCAACACGGATCGCCTGTTGAAGCTGCACGCTCTTCATCGAAACCGCCTCGAACAGGGGCTGCAGACGCTCTTGATGGGACTCGTTTGAGGTCAATTGGCACTACCCCTAGACAACACCGCCGCACGCAGCGAAGACGCACACAAAATACAACCAAAGGTCTCATCTTGCTTCCAGCGGGTTAACATGAATGTATCTCACGTTCAACTAGCTAAAACTCAGGTATTGCCGAGGCTCCGTTCTGACCCATTCTTCGCGAGGCATATATCAACGGGTCACTTGTAACGATACAGTAGGGCCTTTGCGACACATGCGACTGCATCGCAAAAGCAATACGCAGACTGCAACCTACTGATATAGACTAAAGATTCTTCTTGATGTTCCAGCGGTCGTGATACCAGAGCCATTGCTCCGGATATTGCCGCACCCAGGATTCAACCTTGTCGTTGAGATACTGGGCCGTGCCCTGCACGTCGATGCGGCCGTCCTTGTCGCGCGGCAGCTCAACCTTCGGCTCGATTTCCAGCCGGTAGCGGTTGTTGGGAAGGCGGATGCAGCGGGCCGGATAGACCTCACAACCGAACTGCCGCACAAGTTTGGCGAGCAGCGGATTGGTGCGGACATCCTGACCGAAGAAGGTCGTCGGCTGACCCTTCTTGAATTTCTGGTCGACGAGAACGCCGACGCCTGCGCCGGCTTCGAGCTGACGGGCCAGCTGGAAGGAAGAACCGGCATGCGAAGGCACGAGATTGCCCATGCGGGCGCGACGGAAGTCGAAGACCATGTCGGCGATATAGGGATTGTTCGGCGGACGGAACAGCACGGTCACATAGAGACCGAAAGCAGCACCTGCCACCGGCAGCATCTCGAAATTGCCAGTATGAGCGGTGAACACGATAAACGGACGCGGATTCTCCAAAAGATCGATGAAGATCGGAACGCCCGAAACTTCGACCCTGCCCTCACCCTGACGCTCCGGATCAAAATCGAAAAGCTCGTCCAGAAAGACGTATTCCGCAAGCTGACGACCCATATGCCCCCAGGCGTCGGCGGCTATCCTGTCGATCTCGGCCTCACTCTTCTCCGGAAAGGCATTGCGGAGATTGGTCAGCATCAGCTTGTGGCGCGACGTCTTGGGTCCGATAAAGCGGACCACCCGGTCAGCGGCGTTGATTGCCGCATCGGCCGGCAGGAATTTCAGCACTCGCAACAGGATGAGAACCAGCTTCGCCACCAGCCATTGCGGGAAACGACGAAACGCCAGAACGATCTTTGTGATGAGCGGCCGCAAGGGTCAGTCCATCTTGAGGATGATCTTGCCGAACACCTGCCGCCCCTCCATGCGGGCGAGCGCGCGGTCGATGTCTTCAAGGCCGACTTCCGTATCGATCACCGGGTGCACGATGCCGCGCGCCATCTTCTGCATGGCATTCGCCATGTTCTCCATGCGGCAACCGAAGGAGCCGAGCAGCTTCAACTGCTGCTGGAACAGCATCATCAGGTTCATGTCGGTCGACACGCCAGAGGTCGAACCGCAGGTGACGAGACGTCCGCCGCGCTTGAGGCAAAGCATGGAGCCTGCCCAGGTATCCTTCCCGACATGTTCGAAGACGACGTCGACGCCCTTCTTCTTGGTCAGCTTGCGCACGACGCCTTCGAAACGGTCGGTGCGGTAGTTGATGACGTGATCGGCGCCAAGCGCCTTTGCCCCTTCGATCTTGTCGTCCGAACCGACGGTGGTGATGACTGCGCAGCCGATCTTCTTGGCCAGCTGGATCGCAGCCGTCCCGATGCCGGAACCGCCTGCGTGAACCAGAATGGTCTCACCGGATTCGAGCTTGGCGTTGTCGAACAGCATGTGCTCGACGGTGCCGAAGGTGACGGGAGCGACGGCGGCCGCGACAGCATCGATGCCCGGAGGCGCCGGTACGAGCTGTCGAGCCGGAATGTTCATCTTTTCCTGCGCGAAGCCGTCAAGATGGAAACCATGGACGCCGCCGACATGTTCGCAGAGATTGTCACGGCCTTCGCGGCAGGGCTTGCAGAGACCGCAGACGCGTGCGCCATAGACGGAAACGAGCTGACCCGGCAACACATTGGAGACGCCCGGACCGATCGCCTCGACCACACCTGATGCTTCGGCGCCGATGGTCAGCGGCATCTTGCGCTTGGCAAAGGCCATGCCGCGCCATCCCCAGACGTCGATGTGGTTGAGCGCGACAGCCTTGACGCGCAACGTCACCTCGCCCGGACCCGGTGCTTCCGGTTCCGGCAGATCCACGATTTCAAGCTTGCGGTCTTCGACGAGCTGGAGTGCGCGCATAAGGTCTATCCTCGCGCCCTGAGGGCGTTCTTATCTGGTAACTGAATTGCGTGTGATCCGTGGCTTAAGCCGGTTCACGCGTCATGACAAGGCTGGCGTTCTGCCCGCCGAAGCCGAAGGAGTTCGACAGCACGACCGAGACATCGGCCGACCGCTTCACGTTCGGGACCACGTCGAGAACGATCGCCGGATCGGGATTGACGTAGTTGATCGTCGGCGGAACCGTTCCCGTCAGCATCGTCTGGATCGAGAACACGGCTTCGACCGCACCTGCAGCCGTCAGCGTGTGGCCGATCATCGACTTGTTGGACGAAACCGGAATCCGGTCCTTCAACCGTTCGCCGAAGACGGAAAGCATCGCGCCGTATTCCATCTTGTCGTTCTCGGGCGTCGATGTGCCGTGGGCGTTGATATAGCCCACCGCTTCTTCCGAAAGGCCGGCATCTTCAAGCGCCGCCCGGATCGTGGCAATTGCAGGTCCGCCGTCCGGCGAGGAGCGCGTGCGGTGGAAATGGTCGGCCTTCTCGCCGCAGCCCTTCATGATACCGAGCACCTTGGCGCCGCGGGCGACCGCGGATTCCAGGGATTCCAGCACCAGCGTCGCAGCGCCTTCGGCGATGACGAAACCGTCGCGATCCTTGCTGAACGGCTTGGAAGCCTTTTCCGGTGGATCGTTCTGGGTGGAGAGAGCAGAAAGCAGGGCAAAGCGGATCAGCGCTTCAGCCCCGACCGAACCGTCGGTCGCAACCGTCAACGCCCGTTCCGTGCGCCCCTGGCGAATTGCCTCAACGCCGAGCTGGATCGCGGTAGCGCCGGAAGCGCAGGCGGTCGACAGTGTTACCGGAAGTCCGCGCGTGCCGAAACGATCGGCGAGCCGCTCGGAAATCGAACCGAACTGAACGGCTTCCATAAACACCGGATCGGCCTTTGCGCGCATGGCGGCCAGAAGGCGATGATATGCATGGCCCTCGTTATCTTCCGGCGGTGTGCGTTCAGCGAGATTGAAGCGGTCATCCCATTCCGGCTCGACCGGCGGAGCAGCAAGAAACAGCGGGCCGTCGAAATCACCGGAAATGCCCGCCTGTGCCAGCGCTTCGATGGTGGTTTCGCGCGCCATGGCATAGGAGCGCTCGACCGCGTTCACTGCCGGCAGTTCGATGAAATCCACGGTACCGCTGATGCGCGTGTTCAGGCCCTCGGTCGGGAAACGCGAGATCTTGTGAATGCCGGATACGCCGCCGGTCAGCTTTTCCCAGTTGTCGGAAAGGCCCTGTCCGAGCGAGGTGATGACGCCCATGCCGGTCACGGCGATGATGGGACGGCCAAGATGGTCCTTGAAACGAGATTCCGTCATGATCCTATCTCCTCACGCTTCGGCCGAAAGATGCGCCATGCCTTCGCCGCGCACATATCCCACCGTCGTCACCACGGCATCCGTCGCCGGCTTTGTCATGACACCTTCGTTCTTTTCGTCGAAGGATGGCACCACCGACTTCGCATCGAGCGCAAGTGCGGCAAGAGCGAGGCCGAGCGGGAACTGAGCCTCGAGCGCATGACCCGTGACGCCGCCGAAGCCGCGCAACGATGCGCCCGGAAACGCACCCTCAAGAACCGTCTTCTCCCGGGCGGAGAGGTCACACATGCCGCTTGCACCGGAAAGCACGAGCGTACCCTCGCCGGCTCCGGCGGCGACCGACGATGCCATGCGGCTCAGGCGCTTTTCGAGCCCGCCATCTTCACGCCGGCCGCGGTCACCTTCGATGGCGTCGATCGAGGCATAGATATGTGCGCCGCGCGCTTCCGCATGCTCCCGTGACTCGAGCATCAGGAATGCGCCGACAGTGCCGAGCACCATACCGCCACCATGATCCGGCTGGCGCTGCCACAGCGGATGCCAGTCGCCGGTCGCATGGGCCTGGATGCCTTCGACCAGCAGGAAGATGTCGTCGCGGTCGGCAATGAATGCGCCACCGACGAGCGTGTGTGTCGACTGACCGGCCTGGATGCGAGCAAACGCAGTCTCGACGGCGGAAATACCGGCGGCCTCTTCACCCATGAAGGTGCGCGAGGAACCTGTGACCTTGTGCACGATCGAGATGTTGCCCGCCATCAGATTGGAAAGCTGCGCGAGGAAAAGCGTCGGGCGCAGTTCGGTGGTGAGCTTCTCGTTGACCAGCTGGGCGCGGTCGTTGCGCTTCAGCCCCTCGTTGACGATCAGCGTATCGACGTTGATATCGCGCTCGCCGCCGCCGGCAGCAACGATCATGTCCATGGTCGAGCAAGCCTCGGCGTCGTCCTTCAGGCCGGCATCATCGAGAGCGAGACCCGCGGCATAGACGCCGAGCCGCTGCCAGTTTTCCATCTGGCGCTGGTCACCACGCTTGGCGATCTGCTGCGACCAGTCGATCTCGGGCATGGGATGAACCGGATACGGCTTGAACTTTTCCGTCTCGACGACGGGAGCCGGAGCGCCGGCGGCAGACAGAAGCGCGACATGCGGCTCCTTGCCGGTTCCGTGGCACGTCACGATTCCGATGCCGGTGATCACCACATCATTCGGTTTTTTGACCATCTTCAATCCTCTCGCCGGAACGGTTCCGGCGCAGCGGGCCACAGCGTCGACCGGCCCGCATCCGTCAAGAACGACCAGCCGCCCGGAGAATACTATCGGGCGGCGGCAATAGCCTCCATGAGGCCGATTTCGGTGGCACGCTTGCGCACGATATCGGCAAGCGGCACCTCGCTGAATGGCATGGTCCGGAGCTTGAGCTGCGCGTCGCAGACCTTCTTGCCCTCGGACGAAATCTTCGCCTTGGTTACGGCGAAGCCGGAGCCGTCGTGTTCCAACTGTGCCTCGATGTCAAGCACCGCGCCGGGTTCGACGAAGGTGCGCATCTTGGCGCCGTCGACCGACATCAGGAACGGCATGGCGGTAAAGTCCTTCACCGCCAGCAGCATCATGCCGGAAGCCTGCGCCATGGTTTCGATCAGGAGAACGCCGGGAACGAGCGGCATGCCGGGAAAATGCCCCTCGAAGACGGGGCTTGCCTGCGGCACGACGGACCTTGCCTTAAGCATGCCAAGGCCGAGGTCAACGGCCTCGACCTTGTCGATCATCTGGAAATATTCAAGCAGCATCGGAAACCTTCGCCTTAGAGCGTTGTGCGTCCATCAGTACGCACAAACGACGCTCTAACATCTTGATTCCGCGCATCGAGTTCTCCGAAAATCGAATCCGATTTTCGGACCGATGCGCCAAGGCGGATCAGCCCTTGGCTGCCCTCAACTCGTCGATCTTTGCGCAGAGGTTCTTCAGCACGAAGTATTCTTCGGTCGAAACCTTGCCTTCGTTGACTTCCTGCGTCCACTGCTCGAGCGGGATCTTGATGCCGAATTCCTTGTCGATCGCGAAAACGATGTCGAGGAAGTCCAGGCTGTCGATGCCGAGGTCGTCGATCGTATGGCTTTCCGGCGTAATCGTCTCGCGGTCGATTTCGCTCGTTTCAGCGATGATGTCGGCAACTTTGTCGAATGTAGCGGTCACGCCAATACCTCATATGTCGAAAATCTGAGTTCCACATAGGGAAAACCATTCTAAAAGCCAATGGCAAGTTTCACCAATCGCGAAATTTGCAGTCGAGGTGTTGCTCAACTCAAACAGCGACGGAATGGCGACCCTTGCCGTTTGCCAGATAGCTGTCGAAAACGGCCGCGACGCTGCGTGCAAAAGGCTTGCCCGCTTCAGTGAGCCGGAAGTCATCATTGACGATCTCGCAGATGCCGTCGCCGTTGCGTGCACAGAACTCCCGCGCCTCGGCGATCACCACTTCGCCCACCTGCGGATAGAGGCTGCGGACACCATTAAACGAGAAGCCGAAACGACACATGATCTGCTCGATAACATGCGCACGCAGCCGGTCGTCCTCGCTGAGTTCGATCCCGCGCACCACGGTCAGCCCGTCCGCATCGGCAAGCCGTTCATATTCACCGGTGGCCGGCATGTTCTGCACATAGCCCTGCGGCAACTGACCGATCGAGGAGGCGCCAAGCCCGATCAGAGCTTCGGCGGCATCGTCTGTATAGCCCTGGAAATTGCGCCGGAGCTTTCCATGACGAGCGGCGATCGCGAGCCGGTCGTCAGGCCGGGCGAAATGGTCGATGCCGATCGGCTCGTAGCCGGCTTCGACCAGCATGGTCGCCGCTCTGGTCATCTGCCGGAAACGTTCCTCTATGCCTGGCAGCGCATCCTCGGGGATCATCGTCTGGTGCTTCTTCATCCATGGCACATGCGCATAGCCGAAGAGTGCAATCCGGTCAGGCGAGAGCGAAATGATGTCGCGCACTGTCGTCTCAAGGGTCTCGAGAGTCTGGTAGGGCAAACCATAAAGAATGTCGCAGTTGACCGAATGAACACCCCTCGCCCTGACGGCATCGACGACGGATTTCGTCTGCTCGAAGGTCTGGATGCGGTTGATGGTCTTCTGGACCTTGGGGTTGAAGTCCTGCACACCGAGGCTCGCACGGGTCATGCCGATGGCGGCCAGCGCGTCATAGCGCGCCTCATCAAGATCGTTTGGGTCCATCTCGACGCTGATCTCGACATCGTCACCGAAGGCAAACGCGTCGCGCAACGCCTTCATCAGGTCCACCATATCTTCCGGTGCGACCATCGTCGGGGAGCCGCCGCCGAAATGCACCGCTGAAACCTTGGCATCCCTGCTGACGAGGCTGCCGACCCGCGCGATCTCGCGCTTCAGCGACTTCAGATAGGCCGCGATCGGTTCGTATTTCAGCGTATGCTTGGTATGACAGGCACAGAACCAGCACAGACGATCGCAATACGGAATATGCAAATACAGTGAAATATCCTGCCCTGCGCCGAGTTCACCAAGCCACTGTGCATATTTGCCGCAGTCTATACCTTCGTAGAAGTGTGGCGCCGTGGGATAGCTGGTGTAGCGCGGGACAGCGCCGGAATACTTGGCAAGAAGCGAGTTTTGCATGGATCTATCCGCAGTCTCGAAAATATCAGGAATACTCCCCTGATACGCTGGGTCGCAGCCCCTGCCTTTGACTTCGATCAATTTGCTGGTAGATTAACGCTAGGAGTTCAACTAGAAATCGCTGGCCTTTGGGCATGCTGCTGCGTCAGGAACCAGCGTGGTAGCCGTGGTTTAAGATGCCGGACAGGAACTGCTGGAAATGGACGTACTGAAAAGAACGACAGCCGAATGCGAGGCCCCGACGGTCTGTCGAGCCTGCGAAGCACGTCATGGCGGCGTCTGTGCCGCCTTGAGCTTCACCCAGCTTGCTGAACTCAACAAGCATTCGAGCCGCCGGAAGATTTCGGCCGGCGAGGAAGTTATCGGCCAGGGCGAGCGCGTTTCGAGCTACAGCAACATTCTGAACGGTGTGGTGAAGCTCTCCAAGATGATGGCTGACGGCCGTCAGCAGATCGTCGGCTTGCAGTTCGCGCCCGATTTCCTGGGCCGCCCCTTCCTTGGCGAGAGCACCATCACGGCGGAAGCCGCGACCGATACCGAGATCTGTACCTTCCCGCGCCCCCTCATCGACCGCATGGTCGGCGAAGCACCGGATCTGGAGCGCAAGCTGCATATCCAGTCGCTGAAGGAACTGGACGAGGCGCGCGACTGGATGCTGACGCTCGGCCGCAAGACCGCCCAGGAAAAGGTTGCAAGCTTCCTCCACCTGATCGCGACACATATCGATCCGGACAAGGGTAGCGCCACCACCTTCGACTTGCCGCTGTCCCGCGCCGATATCGCCGACTTCCTCGGCCTTACCATCGAGACCGTCAGCCGCCAGATGACCAAGCTGCGCAAGGACGGGATCATCGTGATCGAGAACAATCGCCATGTAGTCGTTCCCGATCTCAATCGCCTGCGCTATGCGGCCGGTAACGACTGATAGTCACCGGCCAAGGCTTCAACATCTGAAAACCGAACGACTGCTACTTGTCCGGCTTTAGCGAGTGATGATGATTCGCGTATTGTCGAGGCCGTTCGCCGTCGCCATGGAGAAGAAGCGCGCCGCATTGTCCGGATGCAGGCGAATGCAGCCATGGGACGCTGGCGAACCGAGCCGCTTCAGGTCGAAGGTGGCGTGGACCGCGTAACCACCCTTGAAGAAGATCGCGAACGGCATCGGCGCATTGTCATACTTGCGCGAGCGATGATCCTTCGACGCCCACTTGGCGCTATAGCTGCCGACCGGCGTGACATAGCCCTTGCGCGCGGTGGAGACCTTCCAGCGATATTTGACGAAGCCGTTCTGCGAAACGGTCATGGTCTGTGTGGAAATGTTGATTTTCGCCGTGAGCATGCTCGCTTCCGCCAGAACCGGAGCGAATTGCAGGGCAAGAAAGGCCGAAGCCGCAATAAGCAGTTTACGCATGATGTCCCCTGTCGATTTCCTGTTTCTCAGGATTTTTGCAAGGGGCAGTTATAGTAGAAAGCTCGATATATCCGGTTAAGCTGAAGAGCTAAAATAATATGAACACTCGAACTCATTTGGACTCAATTCAGGCGGACATCAAACGACAATGAGCTTGTTCCATATGTCCTCTTCACTTCGCTACAGTTTCGATCTGAACGATCTTGAGTTTTGAAAATGCAGCGACCTTCGCGAACGTAGTCCTACTCCATTCGGACATTTCGGCCGGCAGGAGTGTGTTGAGGTAAAACGCCTTCGAGATAATAGCATGTAGATTATCATGCAAAATGGTTGCAAAATCCACTCGCCAGTAAGCGCGTTCATGCGGTATCCGTTGCTGATCTCTGTCGCCGGAAAACACAAGCTCGCAGAATTCAAGTTGTTGCTCCGCCTGGGAGCACTCAGCCCAGCCTACCACGACACCTTTCCGCCAATAAACCAATGCACGCACCTTGGATGTCGGAGCCCCCGCTATTAGACATTGTCCGGCAGGTTCAGCCAGTTCCTGCTCGATCAGCTTTTCCTGATCTGTCTGCTCAGGCGCCTTTGATGCTCGCTCCAGTTGAGACCACAGGACTGTAGGATCACATCGTTCCCCTGAGCCCAGGCGTAATTCAGTCGCGATTGAATTCGTCAGATCACGAGGCAGGATCTTTTCTACCGCATCTGGAACAAGTTCCTCCTCGGGAGAATACTGCGAAAACAATGTAATCCCGACAAAAACCGGAAATCCGCAATGGTTGGCGTCTCCGGCCATGCATTCGGGGAGTATACGGCTTGCCGGTATCTTGACGTATTCAGCTATGGGAGAGGACGAATGAGAAAGATCAGGCGTCGATAGAAAAATGACGAAAGAACAAGGTATGCTGATGAGAGATTGCCGGATATAATAGGGCAAAAGCATCGGCCACCATCTTTCAATGAATAATTAGCAAGACTGTTTCTGAAATAGGACGAGGCAACGGGAAACAAATATACTGCAATCGGTTGTGAAGCCAGTCCGTTTTATTCGTCCGGAAGATGCTGCAGAAATGGGTGAACTCTAGACAAGAGCAGCGAAGAGAAACACCACAAGACCGAGAAGGACATGGCAGGCGGAGTAGAAAACCCTCACGCCATCCTCGATATCGGCCGCCGTCGCCACCGCACGGCCAGCGCCGTTGATCATCGGTTCGCTGACCCGCTGGCCGCCATAGATGCGCGGTCCGGTCAGCTGAATATCGAGCGCCCCGGCCATGGCGGCCTCCGGCCAGCCAGAATTCGGCGAGCGGTGCAGCCCGGCATCCCTGAGCGCAACCGACAGCGAGCGCCTTGCGGCCACGACCCCATGAGAAAAAAGCGCCGCGAACGCGATGACAAAGGCGGAGAGCCGCGCCGCCGGCCAGTTGGCAAGATCGTCGAGCCGGGCGGAAGCCCAGCCAAAGTCGCGATATTTCTCGTTCTTGTGGCCGATCATCGAATCGGCTGTGTTCAGCATCTTGTAAGCAAGGATGCCCGGCAGACCGAGGATGGCATACCAGAGGGCGGGCGCGACGACGCCATCGGCGAAATTCTCCGCAAGGCTCTCGATTGCCGCACGGCAGATCGCCGGCGCATCGAGCGTCGCGGGATCGCGTCCAACGATCAGCGAAACTGCCCGCCGCCCGCCCTCGAGACCATCGGCCCTCAAACCCGCAGCGACAGCACCGACATGATCGGCAAGGCTCTTCTGCGCCAGAAGCACGGCGACAACAAGCACCTCAAGGATGAAGCCCAGCGAACCAAACGCTGCAAAGATCCCTTCCAGCATCCCACCGACCAAGAGCGACAGGCAGAGCAGAGCCGCGATGGCAATGACACCGTTTCTCCGCTGGATCGCGTCAGATGCGCCGGCATGATTGAAATTCCGATCGCAAAAGGCAATCGCCTTGCCAAACACCACGACGGGATGCGGCAGGCGCGCCCAGAGCTCCGGGGGATCCCCAATGACGCGGTCGATGAGAAGGGCAAGCGCAAGCACGGCAAGCATCGATGCTTCCATCACCGAGCCCACCCCTTCAACGCCTGCGCCAGACGCCGGTCGGATTGCTCATCGGGCGCAAGTCCGATCCGCAGCCATTTCGGCGCATAGTCGAAGGCACGGGTCAGGATATGTGAGCGGCAGAGATGTTCGTGGAGCGCCGCCGCCTCGTCATCCTCCACCAGCGCGAAGAGATCGGTGCCTCCGCTGACGCGCAGGCCGGCATCGGCAAGCACAGCACCGAGCGCCGCCCGCCGCGCGGCGATCACCTGACGGATGCTGTCCTTCTCGCCGGAAAGCATCGAGGCAGCCATAGAAAGCGCCGGACCGGAAACGGCCCATGGCCCAAGCCAGCTTTCCATCCTCTCAAGGATTTCGGGTTCGGCAACCACGAAACCGAGACGAGTGCCGGCCATGCCGAAGAACTTGCCGAACGAACGGAAGACGATGAGGTTCGGGTGCCTCTTCACCTCCCCGGCGACACTGACCTCCGGCGCGCAGTCGCCGAACGCCTCGTCGACCACCAGCAGCCCACCGGACTGCGACAGGCGATCTGCCCGCTCCAACAGTTTCTCCGGCGGAAAGATCCTGCCCGTCGGATTGTTCGGATTGACCGCCACGACAAGGCCGTGCCGACCGCCCACGTCATCAAGACTGGCGATCCGCTCGACGGAGCGCCCCTCCGCCTCGAACACACGGCCATATTCGCCATAGGTGGGCGACAGGATGGCGACCGGCCTGTCGCTGGCAACGAGGCGTGGCAGCATCTGGATCGCCGATTGCGTGCCCGGCACTGGCAAGGGCAGGATTTCGCCCGTCCCATAGAAGGCTTGGGCTGCCCGGCGTGCATCGAGTTCAAGATGGCGATCCGGCAGACGATGCCAGGCGCGTAACGACACCTCCGGCAATTCAGGCGGGCAAGGGTTGAGACCGGTCGAGAGGTCGAGCCAGTCTTCCGCACGGCCGCCAAAGCGCGCCGCGGCAGCCGTGATGCCACCGCCATGAATGACCGTTCCGCTCATGCCTCGGCACTCGCAAGATCGATCAGATGCATGTAGGAGCCGGCCACATTTCCGCGTTGCAGTCCCACCTGTCCCAGATCCAAGCCCAATGCATCTTCGACAGCAAACAGGCGGTCGGCATCGCCCTCGGAAACGATCGATGCATAGTGGAACTCATGCGCGGACATCGGCGCCATGAAGAAATCCGTCAGCGGCACCAGCGAGCGGTAACCCAGATGGCGCTTACGCTGGGCATAGCTGGTGACGACAGGAAGAAGACCGAGCATCCCGTGGGTCACGCCGTCGCCATCGACCAGCGCTTCGCCGAGTGTCATGTAGCCGCCGCACTCTCCGTAGATCTTCACGCCCCGGGCCGCCGCATCGAGCATGCCGGCCCGGAAGGCGGACGCAGAGGCAAGCGTCCCCGCATGCAGTTCCGGATAGCCGCCCGGCAGGTAGATCGCATCCGCTTCGGCTGAAGGAGCCTGGTCGGCAAGGGGCGAGAAGAACGAGATTTCCGCACCACGCCGACGCCAGCCGAGCAGCATGTGCTCGTAGCAGAAGGCGAAGGCGACATCGCGCGCCACCGCGATCTTCTGCCCAAGCGGCGGAAGGCGATCAATATTGGCCTCCGACGCACGGTCAGGGATATGTCGGGCCGTGCGCATGATGGCATCGATATCGCAGCCCGCCTCGACTGTCGCGGCCGCCCTGTCGATGAAGGCTTCCAGTTCACCGTGTTCACCGGCCTGGACGAGACCGAGATGCCGCTCGGGCAGATGCAGCGACGCATCGCTGCGGATGACGCCCATGACCGGCATGCGGATGCCGCCAAGCGCCTCGCGCAGCATCGTCTCATGCCGGTCACTGCCGACACGATTGAGGATGACACCGACGACGCGGGTATCGATGCGGAAATTGGCAAAGCCGCTGACCAGCGCCGCAATAGAATGGGACGCTTTGGCGCAATCGACCACGAGGATGATGGAAAGCCCGAGGATCGACGCCAGATCCGCTGCCGAGCCGCGACCGTCCGCCGCTCCGTCGAACAGCCCCATCATCGCCTCGATCACCAGGTCCTTGCCGCCGAAACGATGAATGGCGGCATTGGCGAGCAGCAATTCGCTGCGCATACCCCAGGGATCGAAATTGAGACAGGTCTCTCCGCTCGCAGCTGCATGAAACGCCGGATCGATGTAGTCGGGGCCGGCCTTGCCGGGAGCGATCGCATAACCGTTCCGCTTCAGCGCCCGGAGCAGTCCGAGCGTCACGGTCGTCTTACCTGAGCCCGAAGAAGGCGCTGCGATCAGGAGCCCGCTCATGCGCTGTCCTTCCTTTGCCGGTCGGCAAACGGATCGGGCAGCAACGCGCGCCCGGACAATGCGCCGAGCCAGTCGAGCGAAGGCCTCAGACGCACCACCTCGCCGACCACGACGATAGCCGGAGGCTCGAGACCGGATGCGGCGACATCCTCCACCGCCCTGCCGAGCGTCGTCTCCAACACTTTCTGCGATGGAGTCGCTGCATCACAGACAAAGGCAACCGATTCGTCGGGCGAGCGTCCTGCGGCAATCAGGTTGGCGCTTATGGCGGCAATATGCTTCATCGCCATGTACATGACGATGACGGGCGAACCGCGGCCGATCGCTTCCCAGTCGATCCGGTCGGGAACGACGCCGGAGGAATCATGCCCTGTCAGGAAGGTGACGGCGTGATTGATTTCGCGATGGGTGACCGGAATGCCGGCATAGGCAAGACCGCCGATGCCGGCGGTGATGCCGGGAACGATGCGGAACGGCACGCCATGCTCGATCAACGTCAGCGCCTCCTCACCGCCACGACCGAAGACGAAGGGATCGCCGCCCTTGAGTCGCAGGACCTTGCGGCCCTCCTTGGCAAGCTCGACCAGCCGCAGCGAAATGTCGCGCTGCCTGGCGGAAGGCTTGCCGCCGCGCTTTCCCGCATATTCGAGTTCAACGCCGGCACGCGCGAGTTTCAGGCAATCCTCGTTGACCAGTGCGTCATGGACGATCACGTCCGCCTCGGCCAGAGCCTTTGCCGCAAGCAACGTCAGGAGACCGGGATCGCCCGGCCCCGCGCCCGCCAGCCAGACATGGCCGGGCATCATCGAAGGCAGATCGGAAAAGGGATCGAAACTCATGGCCTTGCTCTATGCTTCGCATGACGAAATTGCAATCGGAGAAGCCGTTCGCGACGCTTTCGGTCGGGCCCGCTAACGCCTATAACAACGTGATGACCGAAGCCGCGAAACCCGCATCGAACACACCTACAGAAGGCCGCACAGAACGGCCCGAAGGGCCTCTGCGTACGGGCTGGACCACGGGAGCCTGCGCGACGGCTGCGACCAAGGCGGCCCTGACTGCGCTGATTACAGGCGAATTCCCCGACCCCGTCACCATCCGGCTGCCGCGCGGCGAGGAACCGGCCTTCGCGCTGGCCTTCGAGACCCTTGGCGAGGGCTACGCAATGGCCGGCATCGTCAAGGATGCCGGAGACGATCCGGATGTCACTCATGGCGCAACGGTAATCGCCTCGGTGCGCCCCTTGCCGCCCGGAAGCGGTATCCGCTTTGCTGCCGGCGACGGGGTTGGCACGGTGACCCGCCCCGGCCTGCCGATCCCGGTCGGCGAAGCGGCGATCAATCCGGTGCCGCGCTCCATGATGTCGGCTGAGGTCATGGCGCTCTGCTCTGAACACGGGCTCACGGGCGATGTCGAGATCTCCATCTCTATTCCCGGCGGCGACGAGATCGCCCGCCAGACATGGAACCCGCGCCTCGGCATCGTTGGCGGCCTATCCATTCTCGGCACCACCGGCGTGGTCCATCCTTTTTCCTGCGCTGCCTGGATCCATTCGATCCATCGCGGCATAGACGTCGCCCGCGCCGAAGGCATCACCCATGTTCTCGGCGCCACCGGCTCGACATCGGAAAAGGCCGCCCAGCAACTTCACGGACTACCGGATGGCGCGCTGCTCGACATGGGGGATTTCGCCGGCGGCCTGCTGAAATACCTGCGCGCCCACCCCATTCCGCGACTGACGATCGCCGGTGGCTTTGCCAAGATGGCCAAGCTCGCCCAAGGCGCGCTCGATCTTCATTCCTCACGCAGCCAGATCGACAATAACTTCTTTCTTTCATTGCCTTGCATGGAAAAGCTAGAGCAATATGTCAGAAATCGGATTCAATCTGCCAATACGGCAATGGAAGTCCTTGAGATAGCGAACGAAAATGGCATCGATCTGGCTGCGCCCATTGCGGAGGGCGCACGCCGCACAGCCATCGAGACGCTACGCGGCGCACCGGTCGAAGTCGATGTGGTGGTGACCGACCGGCGGGGCAAGATCATTGGTCGGGCGTCCTGAAATGCGGGAAAAGATCCTGATCCTTGGAGGCACGGCGGAGGCTGCCGATCTCGCGGCCAGACTGGTCGCGGAGGGGAAAGTGGATGTCCTGACCTCGCTTGCAGGCCGCACCACCAACCCCGCCCAGATTGCTGGCACCGTCCGTATCGGCGGCTTCGGAGGTGTCGAAGGGCTGGCGAGATTTCTGAACGAAAACCGTATCGACCGGGTGATCGATGCCACCCACCCCTTCGCGACCCGGATTTCGGAAAACGCCCGCCTCGCCTGCGAGAGCGCCGGCGTCCCTCTGGAACGTCTCGACCGGCCATCATGGACGCGCGACGACAAGGACCGGTGGACCGAGGTGACCACTCTGGAAGAAGCGGCGGCGGCATTGCCGGGCGGCGCCTACGTCTTCCTCGCGCTCGGTCGTCAATACCTCTCCGCCTTCGAGAAGCGCGACGATTGCCACTTCGTCATCCGCATGGTCGACCCGCCACAGAAGACGCTCGCCTTCCTGAATTTCGAACTGATCCTCGGCAAGCCCTCCGCAGATCCCCGCTCGGAGGCCGAATTGCTGAAACGGCATGGAATCACTCACCTCGTCTGCCGCAACTCCGGCGGCAATGCCGGTTACGGCAAGATCCTTGCAGCCCGTGAACTGTCGCTTCCGGTGGTGATGATAAGGCGCTGACGGCACACGGAAATCCTCGCCGCCTCGCCAAATGGCAGCCCTGGCTCGCCTGCAAGCTTCACATCGCCCTGATCGCTGCATCTGTTAAGTGAGCATACATATCATTGACATCGCAATTTAATAAGCATACTTACTTAATCATCGGCGGCGGAGGACAGCCGTCACACGAAATCGAGAACGAGGTTTTTCCAGCGGCGGCAATGTCTGCCTGGATACCGTTCACGTCGGCATTGAGCGGAGGAGCAGATCGCAATGCAGTTTCATCTCAACGGATTCCGAACCGGCGATCCGGACGTATCGATCCCGTCAAAATCTCCTGCGGAGACAACTTCCCCCGTGGCCTTGCCTGCCGAGGTCGACGTGCTCATCATTGGCTGCGGTCCGGCTGCACTGACGCTCGCTGCCCAGCTCTCGGCCTTTCCGGATATCAGTACAGCGATCGTCGACCAGCGAGACGGACCGCTTTTGCTCGGTCAGGCCGATGGCATCGCCTGTCGCACCATGGAGATGTTCAATGCCTTCGGTTTTGCAGAGCGCGTGCTGCGTGAATCCTACTGGGTCAATGAAACCGCCTTCTGGAGACCGGATGCGGCCGCGCGTGACAACGTCGTCCGACATGGCCGCGTACAGGACGTGGAAGACGGTCTCTCCGAGTTCCCCCATGTCATCCTCAATCAGGCACGCGTGCACGATTTCTATCTCGACATCATGCGCAATTCGCCGAACCGGCTCGAACCCCACTACTCCCGTCGTCTGGTCGACCTGACCATCGATCCGGACGCTGACGATTATCCGGTGACCGCGACCCTAGAACGGCTGGATAGCGGCCATGAGGGAGAAACCGAGCAAGTCAGGGCGCGTTATGTGGCTGGCTGCGACGGCGCGCGGTCCACGGTGCGCAAATCCATCGGGCGGGAACTGAAAGGCGATTCCGCCAATCAGGCATGGGGCGTGATGGACGTTCTTGCCGTCACCGACTTCCCGGACATCCGGCTGAAGGCGCTGATCCAGTCCGCCGACGAAGGCAGCATCCTGATCATCCCGCGCGAGGGCGGCTACCTCGTGCGCATCTATGTGGAACTGGACAAGCTTGCAGCAGACGAGCGCGTTGCGAGCCGTAACATCACGCTGGACCAGCTCATTGCGGCGGCGCAGCGGATCATGCGGCCCCATAGTCTTGAGGTGAAGGAAGTCGCCTGGTGGTCCGTCTACGAGATCGGCCAGCGGCTGACCGACAAGTTCGACGACGTGCCGGTGCAGGACGTCGGGACCCGCCTGCCCCGCGTCTTCATCGCCGGCGACGCCTGCCACACCCACAGCCCCAAGGCTGGTCAGGGCATGAACGTCTCCATGCAGGACACCTTCAATCTCGGCTGGAAGCTCGCCTATGTCCTTCAGGGACGCTCAGGCCCGGAACTGCTGCACAGCTACTCCGTCGAGCGGCAGGCCATTGCGCAGAACCTCATCGACTTCGACCGCGAGTGGGCGAAGATGCTGAGCGCTCCGCTGAAATCGGACACCAACCCCGATGGCGTCGAGCCGGCGGAAGTCCAGAAATACTTCGTGCAGCATGGACGCTATACGGCCGGAACCGTGACCCGTTATGCACCGTCGGTGCTGACCGGTCCGGCAACTCACCAGACTCTGGCAACGGGCTATCCGGTCGGAATGCGTTTCCATTCGGCGCCGGTCGTCCGGCTGGCCGATGCGAAGCCCATGCATCTCGGCCACGCCATGAAAGCCGATGGCCGCTTCAGGCTCTTCGCCTTCGCCCCGGATGAGGACCCGTCAGCCCCGTCGTCCGCCATGCGTGCGTTCTGCGATTTCCTGTCGACCTCGCCCGCGTCCCCTCTGCTGAAATACACGCCCGAAGGCGACGACGTGGATTCGCTGATCGATCTCCGCGCCATCTTCCAGCAGAGCCATCGCGACCTGTCGCCGGAAACCTTGCCCACCCTTCTGCTGCCAGTGAAGGGCAAGCTTAGCCTCAAGGACTACGAAAAGGCATTCTGCCCCGACCTGAAGAACGGACCCGATATATTCGACCTGCGCGGAATCGACCGGAAACGCGGCGCCCTCGTCATTGTTCGCCCCGACCAGTATGTCGCCCACGTCCTGCCATTGGATGCTCATGTCGAACTCACCGCCTTCTTCGACGGGTTCCTGCAGCCGAGGAGATAGGCCGATACAAAAAAGGGGCCTCCTGGCCCCTTTTTTCAATCTTCCTTCACGCTGACGATCGTGTCATGAATGACCTTCAGCACAGCGTCGGGATCAATGTCGACGCAGACCTTCTGGCTCGGCAGATTGTCCCAGTCGCTCGGGCCGAAGCCTCGGGTATCCGGCTTCTGGACCGTCGCACCATCGGCAATACCACCGCAAACGACGCGCACAGAACCCGAGCGGGTCGTGAAGAGTTCCGGCGCCACGACATAGACGCAGGCGCAGCTGTCATGCACCACCATGCCGTCGGCCACCCTTCCCTCGTAAAACTTGATGTAGAACTGCGAGAGATCGAACAGTAGCCGGACACGGCTGGAGCCCGCCGCGTCGCGGATGTCCGCCAGTTGCTGGCGGGTCATCACCGTCTTCGTCGTCACGTCGAGACCGACGATGACCACCGGCCAGCTGGCGGTAAACACGATATCAGCGGCTTCCGGATCGCCATGGATATTGGCCTCGGCGGCCGGCGTCACATTGCCGTTGATATCGAAGGCGCCGCCCATGATGACGACTTCCTTGACCAGAGAAACGATCTCAGGATCTTCCTTCAAGGCATTGGCAAGGTTGGTCATTCTTCCAACCGCCACCAGCGTCACCTCACCCGGATTGGCCCGGATGGTGTCCACGATGAAGCGGTGGGCCGGCCGCGGATCGAGCGGAAGGTCTATACTCTCGGGCACGCCGATATTGCCGAGACCATCATCACCATGGATGTACTTCGGCGGCTCGTGGCTGATGCGGTGCGGGATGAAGGTCTCGCCGGCGCCTCGCGCCACGGGAGCATCGATCTTCCACTCGCGCTTGAGGAACAACGCGTTGCGCGTCGTCGTCTCGATGGTCGCGTTACCGAAGACCGTGGTCACACCAAGAAGATCGATCTCCTGATGATGATGAAGGAAGAGCAGCGCCATGGCGTCATCGACGCCCGGATCCGTATCGAAAATGACCTTGTGCATGAAATCCGCCGAATTGCGTTTTGGAAGGAATGCGAAGCCGTTGTCTTAGAGCAATTCCAGCAAAAGCGTGAAGCGGTTTTGCGTCAGGAATTGCGCCGAAACAAAGAGATAGAGCATAATCCGACCGGAGTGAAACGAGGATCGACAAGATTATGCTCGAAGATTTGCCTATGTTGCGCCAACCGGCTCAGTTGCCCGATTGGGCGAATTCGGCCATCAGGCTGGGAAAGTCCTCCATCGGCGGAAATTGCGGGTAGCTGTGCCGCGCCGGCGTTTCAGCCCAGGGCAGCTTCTCGCTGGTGTAGCTTTCGATGAAAGGACGGAAACCGCCGAAATCATCGAGAAGTGCTGAACGTATGTTGACGAAGGGTCCCATGCCATCGAAACGCGTGAACATCCAGCTCATGCAATGGGGGCAGAAGAAGTGACGCAAATCCCCGTGCAGGCCGCCGATCACCGGCTCGAGACCGGAAACCTCGAACGCTTCCAGCGGATAGAGCGAACTCAGTGAAAATGCACTCGCCGTCATTCTCTGGCATCCCGTGCAATGGCAGGCCATCGTCATCATCGGCCTGCCCTTCACTTTCAGCCTCACCTGACCGCAGCGGCATGTTCCGTTCGTGCTTTCCTGCTCACTCATACGCTCTGTCCTCTTCTTGCCTCGGTCAATCTCGTCTGCCGGAGACCCGTGCCTCACGCTTTTTCGCGAACCGGTACCAATCGCAGCTACACGAATACCTCTGTGGACGAATGAGATCTAACGCTGTCAAGGCACGATGATCCGGCGACGCATGTAGACGAAACCAACGGTCAGGACGATCGCCAAACCTGTCGCCGCGAGAACCGCGCGGTCGATGTCCGTCCTGTAGGCGAGAAACCCGAGGACATATATCCACAGACCGAACAGGACATAGGCTTCCGTTATCCGACGCCACCTTGGACGAATGCCGTCGATGAACCCAAGTATCCATCTGCACATAGGAAGTGCCGGCGAGCCCCACAGGAGAATGTTGAACGTCCATTGCCACGGCGTACCGTAGTCTATGACATCATAGCCGAGAATCGACTTCATCCAGCGGGGTTCGAGCGTCGATAGACGCAGCGTGAGATAGCCGAAACACATGATACACATCGTGGCGGCTCCCGCCAGCAGTGAGGCGACGAAGAGCAGATAATGCTTCAGGATCGTGCCAACCCGGCCCTCCTCGTCTGGTCCGGGCCGGTCTCGTTCAGGCACGAGCGCCCCCCTTTTTCTTCTTGCCGACATTCCTCAACACATGGCTGAAATCGGAATTGTAAAGGTCGCTGTCGCGGAATTCGACGTGACCGAACACCCTGCCGACCATGATCAGGGCCGTGCGGGTAATCTTCGCCTTGCGCACCTCCTCCGCCATGTCCTTCAGCGTCGTGCGGATGAAAAGCTCGTCCGGCCAGGTCGAGCGATAGGCCACGACAACGGGGCAATCCTCGCCGTAATAGGGCACAAGCGTATCGCGGACATGGCCGAGATTGCGGATGGAGAGGTGAATGGCAAGTGTCGCCCGCGATTTGCCGAGGATCTCCAGCGTCTCGAATTCCGGCATGGAGGATGCCTTCATTTCGGTCCGCGTGATAATGATCGTCTGGGCGATCTCGGGCAGGGTCAGCTCCGTCTTCAGCCGTGCGGCGGTCGCGGCAAAGGCGGGGACGCCCGGCACGACATCATAGGGAATGCCGAGCGTATCGAGCCGCCGCATCTGTTCGGCGATGGCTCCGTAGATCGACGGATCGCCGGAATGCACCCGCGCCACATCCTCACCACGTGCGTGGGCAGCCTCGATCTCGGCGATGATTTCGTCGAGATGCATCGGCGCGGTATCCTTGACGATTGCGCCCTCCGGGGCAGCCTTGACGGTTTCCTCCGGCACCAGCGAACCGGCATAGAGGCAAACCGGGCATCGCTCGATGAGCCTGAGGCCACGGACGGTGATGAGATCAGGTGCGCCGGGACCGGCGCCGATGAAATAGACGGTCATGCTGTCTTCCTGTCAGTCTTCGAGGTCTGTCCCGTGGCAAATGAATGAAGATGCGGACCTCACTCAGCCGCGCCCTTCATCCCTGTATCCGATTTTCCGGAATAGCCGCGCGGCGTGTAGACCCAGGTCTTGCCGTCGCCCATGGTCACCGTGCGGCTCTCCGACGATCCCACCACCACCACGGTCAGCATGTCGACGTCGTCGACATTAAGTTCGCCGAGCGGAACGGTGCGGACATGTTCGCCGGGCCGGCCGAGATTGGTGGCAAGGATCACCGGCGTGTCGGACGGGCGGTATTCCAGAAGCTTGTCTCGTGCCCAGGCGAGCTGCGTGCGGCGCTTCATCGATACCGGATTGTAGAAGGCGATGACGAAATCGCCCTCGCCTGCCGCCTTCACGCGCCGCTGGATATGCTCCCAGGGCGTCAGCAGGTCGGAAAGCGAGATGGTGCAGAAATCGTGACCGAGCGGAGCGCCGATACGCGCCGCCGCCGCCTGCAGCGCGGAAATCCCGGGCGAAACCTGCACGTCGATCCGGCTTGCGGCGTCCGTAATCCCGCCCTTGTCGAAAAGCTCGAACACCAGCGTCGCCATGGCATAGATGCCCGCGTCGCCGGAGCAGACCAGCGACACCGTCTTGCCCTCGCCGGCAAGCTCCATGGCATGCACGACGCGCGCCTCTTCCTTGCCGAGATCGAAATCATGCCGTGTCTTGCCGCAGGCAAGCGGTCCCAGCAGGTCAAGATACAGCGAATAGCCGACGAGATCGGTGGAGCCCGCGACCATGGCCGAAACCTCCGGCGAGCGCCACTGGTCGGCACCGGGGCCGATACCCACCACATAGAGCGTGCCACGCGCCCGGCCAGCTGTCTCGGCTTCCACGATACTGGTGGAGCGGGCAATAGCGGCGGTCGCTCCCTTGGACTTGATCTTGGCCAGAACGAGTTCGCTATCTGCACCGGCCGCTGCGAGCGCCGCACCTTCGGCGACACCATGGCACCCGACCTCGGCGAAAACGATATCCGATGGGTTCTTCAGCCGCGGTGCCTCTTCCTCCAGCCTTGCAGCGCTGAAGAACCGTGCTGGCACGCCGAAATGGGCGGCAACCGCATGGATCGCACGTTCGTCGGCCTTGAGATCGATCGAGGCCACTGCCGCGAGGCTCTGCCGGGCAAGGCCGCTCTCCCTGAGTGCCTGTTCGGCGAGCGCGATTGCCTCCTCCGTCGAGGCATTCCGTTCGCAGCCCATGCCAAGCACCAGCGTTTCAGGATGATAGACCAGTTCTAGCGCGCCTGCCGTCTTCGGCTCGTCGGTAACCGTCAGCGTCACCTTGCCGTCTTCAGCGAAGGGAATGCGCGAGGAGGAAAGCCACGACGCACTGCCCTGCAACCGTGCGGAAGCGCCCGCGACAAGCTCCGCCATCACCGCCTTGGCGTTTTCAGGATTGGCAAGCACATAGCCCGCCGGCGGCTCATCGAGGGCAAGGCCGAATTTCAGGTCGCCCGCCGTGGTGATCGCCGCGCGGCAGTTGAGGCCATCGGCAATCTGCCGAGCCAGATCGTTTCCGCCATGGTGACCGCCGAGCAGCGGCACAACGGAAGCGCCGTCCTGCGAGACGGCGACGACTGGCGGCTCCGCATGCTTGTCGGCCAGCAGCGGCGCAAGTATCCGCACCAGCGCCCCGCAGGCCATGACGGCGACAATCGGCCGTCCGGTGGCAAACAGTGTCGCGATATGGGTCTTCGTGTCGTCGAACAGGACGTCGGCATTGCTGGTCCGCGCTTCGGCCCCATGCAGTTCGCCGCCGATGGCAAGCGCAATCTTGCGTCCGATATCATGGCCGGCCTGCGACAGGACGACGACGGCGGGTTTCTGGACAATGGTCATGGGATCATTCCGTTGCAGCGGCGGTCCGGGCCTTCCAGCCCTCCCCGCCCTTGTAGATAAGGATTATCGAGAAATAGGGCGCGCTGTCTTCCACCACATCGGCGAGCGGCAACACGCGCTGTTCGGCAAGACTGACGCGCTCGACATAGCCGGCACACGACGTCAGCCCCATCGCCTTGATCAGCGCACGGATGCGGGCGAAATGCCGCCCGACCTTGATGATGGCGACAGCACCCGCCGCCTCGATGCGCGCTCGCATGATATCGTCGTCGAGCGGTCCGGGCACGATGCTGAGCACGTCGTTTCGCGCCGCAAGCGGTCGGCCAAGCGCCGCAGCCGCCGCCATCATCGAGGAAACCCCCGGCACGATCTCGGTTTCGTAACGGCCGGACAGCCGTTCGAACAGATACATGAAGGAACCGTAGAAGAAGGGATCGCCCTCGCACAGCACCGCCACGTCGGAACCGGCGTCGAGATGGCGCGCCAGCGTCTCCGCCGCTCCGTCATAGACCTCCTGCGCCGGGAAACGCTCGACCCGCATCGGCACGATGACGGGCACTTCCAGCTGATGCGCGCCGATATAGGGCGCGGCGATCTGCCGGGCGAAGCTCGGACCGGTATCCGGCGCGGGATAGGCAATGACCGGCACGCCCGAGAGAATGCGGTGCGCTTTCAGCGTGATGAGTTCCGGGTCGCCGGGACCAAGACCAAGGCCATAGAGTGTGCCGGTCATGCCGTTTCTCCCTTCGTCACCGACCAGATCGTCACCGGCATCAGCGACTTCCAGCCGCAATACCGCCCGACAGGCGCCGCGCGCGAAACCTGCAGCCGGACGAGTTCGCCGCCATGGACGCCGCGCAGCTCGGCAAGCCTTGCCTCGCCCTCGATGGTTACTGCGTTGGCGACGAGCCGCCCGCCCGGCGGCAATGCATCCCAGCAGGACTCGAACAGGCCTTCATGGGTAATCCCGCCGCCGATGAAAACGGCATCTGGCGCGTCGAGGCCGGCAAGCCCTTCAGGCGCCCTCGCCTCGACGATATCGAGATCCGGCAGGCCGAGAACCTCGGCATTCTCGCGGATCATCGCCACCCTTTCAGGCTTTTCCTCGATGGCGATGGCACGCGCGCCGAGCCCGATCCGCATCCATTCGAGCGCGATCGACCCGCAGCCCGCCCCGACATCCCAGAGCAGCCCATGCGGAAAGGGCTGCAGGATGGACAGCGTCACCGCCCTTATCTCCCGTTTGGTCAGCTGACCGTCATGGCGGAAGGCATCGTCCGGCAGGCCCGCTATTGGAGAGACCAGAGGAGAATTCGAAACGCAGTCGATTGCCAGCGTGTTGAACTCCGCGATTTCAGGCTGCGTAGCCAGAAGCTCCGCGGCCGTCATGGCAAAGATCCGCTCATGATCGCCGCCCATATGCTCCAGCACGGTCAGGACGGAATTGCCGAAGCCGCGCTCTACCATCAGCGCCGCAGCTCCGAGCACGGTTTCCGCGCCGGCCGTCAAAGCCAGGATACGATGGCGCGGCATCAGGTGCCGGTTGAGATGGGAAAGCGGCCGGCCATGCAATGAGATTGTCGCCACCGACTGCAGCGGCCAGCCGAGCCGCGAGGCGGCCAGCGAAAAGGCCGAAGGCGATGGCAGGACATACATCTCACTCGCCCGCACATAACGCCGAAGGGTTGCCCCGATGCCGAAGTGCATGGGATCGCCTGTCGCGAGAATGGTGACCGGCGAACCGCGCAGCTTCAGAATCTCGCGCAAGGTCTCGCGGAACCCGCCGCTCCAGTTGAGGATTCGCTTGAGCGCCGGGAGCGCGCTACCGTCGATCACGGCATCCAGCCGCTCGCCGAGCACCAGCGTTTCCGTCTGCCAGACGATCGATTGCGCCTCCGGCGTCAGGCTTTCGAGGCCGTTGTCTCCGACGCCGATGATGGTCAGCCACGGTTCAGTCATGGGCGTTTCAGTCATTGGCGCCGAGCCCTCCCGCAAGCGCATTGACCGCGGCGGACGCCATGGCCGAACCGCCCCGTCGCCCGCGAACGGCGATGAACGGCACGCCGCGGCTGTCCTCGACCAGCGCTTCCTTGCTCTCCGCCGCACCGACGAACCCGACAGGAAGGCCGAGAATCAGCGCCGGCTTCGGCGCTCCCTGATCAAGGAGTTCCAGCAACCGGAAAAGCGCCGTCGGCGCATTGCCGATGGCAACCACTGCCCCGAAAAGCCTGTCACCCCAAAGATCGACCTGCGCAGCCGAACGCGTGTTACCGATTTCGGCCGCCTTCGGCCTGACGCGCGCATCGTTCAGGAGGCAGATCACCTCGTTGTCGGCCGGAAGCAATCGCCGGATAATGCCGTGGCGAACCATCTCGACGTCGCAGAGAACCGGCGCGCCGGCGGCCAGCGCCTCAGCCCCCGCCTCGAATGCCCCATCCGAAAACGCGATATCGCCGGCAAGGTCCGTCATTCCACAGGCATGGATCAGCCGGATCGCCAGCTTCTCCATCCCACCGGAAAAGCGCGATAAATCCGCTTCCCGGCGAATCGTCTCGAAGGACTGCCGATAGATCTCTGCCGGATCGCGGATGTAGTCGAACGAAGCGCTCAGCGGATACCCCTCTCTGGATTGGAAGCCATCACTTCTTCTTCATCGAATTGGGCCCGAGCGGATGATCCGCATGCGGGTACGGAGCATGATGATGATGATGATGCCCGTGATCGTGCGAATGACCATGCCCGTGGTCATGTCCGTGATCGTGAGCATGTTGGTGATCATGATCGTGCCCGTGGCCATGATGCTCGTGGTCATGATGCCCATGGTGGTGATCGTGGTCATGATCGTGATGGCCGCAGCCGCAGTTCGGGCCGTGTTCGTGAACCGCCGGCTTGCCGCTGGAGGGAGCGTTCATCACGGCCTCCAGTCCAGCATCTGGCGCGGCATTGAGCAGATGGCCGTATTTGCCGCCGAGCGTGGTCGACGCGCCATAGTCGAAGGCAGGCGCCAGATCGTTCGGCTCCGCATGGCTGTGCACCGGCGTCCAGGGCAACCCGTGCTCCTTGCAGAATTCCGGATCGCGACAGGATGCATCGCAATCGCCGCCACACGGACAGTCCTCGAGACCGCCACCGATGCCCTCGACATGATGGTGATGGCTTTCCTGCGGCTGGCCGATATCTGCCTCGAAACCGAGGACCTGCTCCCGATACTTGCACATTTGGCAGTTCATCAGGGCGGCACCTTCGAGGATTTCCCCGACGCGATCCTGAAAGGCGTCCAGCACCAGCGGATGATCGTTGAGATAGCTCGCCTTGACGAACTGGATCTCCGGATGCCGTTCGGCAACGACATCGGTATAACTGTAGATGCGCTTCACCAGCACACCGGTAAACAGGAAATACGGGAAGACAATGATGCGTTTGTAGCCGAGCCGCGCGGCGTGTTCGAGACCCGGCTCGACCAGCGGGAAGGTCACGCCGGAATAGCAGGTTTCGCCCCAGCCGAAGCCCATGCCTTCCCAGAGCATGCGCATGACCTTGGTGGCGTTGGAGTTGGCGTCGGGATCAGACGAACCGCGCCCCACCACCATCAGCAGCGTTTCATGCTTGTCGACGAAACCAAGCGTCGCGTTCGCCTCGTCGACCGCCTCCTGGATGCGGTCCCCGGCTGCGCGGATCATTTTCAGGTCGATGCCGAGTTCCCGCCCGTAGGTGATGACCATGCCGGGGTTCTGCGCCTGATAGGTGTTGAGCACCGAGGGAATGTCGTTCTTGGCGTGTCCGGCGGCAAACAGCATTCCCGGAACGGCCAGAACCCGCGTCACGCCTTCGGCCCGCAGCTTGTCGAGACCGGCAGAAATCACCGGGTTGCAGAATTCCAGATAGCCGTATTCGACCGGCATATCGGGATTGCGCTTGCGCAAGGCTTCCGCGATTACCGCAAATTCGCGCGCTGCGTTCTGGTTGCGGCTACCGTGCCCGCACACCATGATTCCGAGTTTTTCCGCCATGAGACAAGGCCTCCCTGCTTCGTTGCCGTTCATGTACGAAGCGCCGGAACCGCGAGCGCGGTTCGCTGGCCTTGGGGACAGCTCCGGAATTGGCCCCCTGATTGGGTCAGCCGCACCGGACTATTTCCAGCCTGTCGAACAGGCGCCGTCGCACATGAGACAGAGCTTTATCGAAGGCGACATGACCGGTCAAACCCGTTTGCGCCGGATTATGTGGAGGATGCGCCGAAGGTCACAGATGCGACCGGCATTCGCCCCGCAGCGTGTTGCCCCGACTGGCGGTTTGGTGCATGACAGGACATCCCGCCGCAGCCGCAACCACAGGATCATCGTGATCGATCTCGCAGTCCAGAGCCTGGTGCTTCTCTTTCTCGCAGCTTTCATCGCCGGCTTCATCGATTCGATAGCCGGCGGTGGCGGTCTGATCACTATTCCCGCCATGCTGATCGCAGGCATTTCGCCACTCGAAACGCTTGGAACCAACAAGTTGCAATCGATGTTCGGGGCCGGTTCAGCGACCATTGCCTATGCTCGACGCGGCCATGTCGACCTGAATAGCCAGTTGCCGATGGCGGCGATGGCCGTGTTTGGCGGCGCGCTCGGCGCCGCCATCGCGACCGTCGTCCCCGGGGAAGTCCTCCGGGCGATCATGCCCTTCCTTCTGGTTGCCATAGCGCTTTATTTCGCGCTGAAACCCAACCTCCATGACGAGGACCGCAACCAACGCATGACGCCCTTCGTATTCGGGCTGACCTTCGTGCCGTTGATCGGCTTTTATGACGGCGTCTTCGGTCCCGGAACCGGTTCATTCTTCATGCTGGCATTCGTCTCGCTTGCGGGCTTCGGAGTTCTCAAGGCAACCGCTCACACCAAGCTCTTGAACCTCGGCTCGAATGTCGGCGCCTTCCTCGTCTTCCTGGCAGGCGGGGTCGTGCTCTGGAAGGTCGGCCTGCTGATGGGCCTCGGCCAGTTCCTCGGCGCGCAAGCGGGATCGCGCCTCGCCATGCGGATCGGAGCGCGACTGATCAAGCCGCTGCTGATTGTGACCTGCATCGGCCTTGCATCGAAGCTGTTGATGGACCCGACAAACCCGGTTCGACTATGGATGGGGTTCTGAGGCATCTGACAAGGGCTTGGCTCCAAGAGGGATGCGGTCTGCAACGCCTGCCTTCAGCGACAGAAACTCCCAGACGGCCACCAACAGAAGAAGTCCAGTCGCCGAAAATTGCAGCAGGAACAGTGGCAGGCTCGAAGAAACTCCCAAACCGAAAATGACAGCCGCCCCGGCGCAATGGGAGAGCGGCAGTCCCCGGCCCGCGATAAACTTGAGACCGCCCGTACCGATCAGGAAAAGCGCAGGCCCGCCCGCAATCGTGAGGGTTTCTCGCAGCCCCGCCGGATCGAATGCGTGTGAAAGGCTGAAATCCTCACCGACGGCGGTCATGACGATGCCCATCACGATTGGCAGATGGCCATAGACGAACATTACCTCCGCAACCAGTTGCGGCTTACGGGTGTTTTCCGCCTTTCTCGCCATCTTCTCCTGACCGTCGTGAAAATAGAGCCACCACATCAGGACCGTGCTTGCGAACGCGCTGCAGAACACGAAGAAGGTCAGCGGTGTCTGCATATGCTCGACTGCGGTCTTGCCCGTCGTCAAGATCGTCTCGCCCAGGCAGATGATGACGAACAATGCCGTGCGTTCGGCAAAATGCTCGCCGGAAACCCTCAGTGTTTCGCCATTAGCCCCTCGCATGAGGCCCGGCAGATAATAGTTGAAGGCCGGAGCCGCATATTCGATCAGGATCGCCACGCTCCACAGCCCTATCCTTGGCGAAGAGTCCACCATCGCGCCAGCCAGCCAGAACCCGGCGGAAAAGGTAAGCCAGATGGTCATCCTGAGAAACGTGAGGAAGACGGATCGATCGGCGTTGCGGTGGGCAAAAAGCGAAAACAGGCAGCGGCCCACCTGCATGACGGAATAGACCGAAGCAAACAACAGTCCCTTGTCGTGGAAGGCCTCCGGCAGCGCAATCGATAGCAGGATCCCGCAAAACATCAGCGCGAACAGCAGCAGCCGCACGGCGGCTCTCCGGGTGTCGAGAAGATTGGTAAGCAGCGTCGTCTGGATCCACACCCACCACAGCGCCAGAAGCAGGATTGCAGCTTCCACGATGGACATGATGCCGAAGTCTTCGGCGAATGTGTGCGACATCTGGATCAGCGCGAACACGAATACTAGGTCAAAGAAAAGTTCGGGAAAGCCTGCCTTTTCCCGGTCGGTACGCAAAAGGTCGCCCTCGTCGCTCGCCCTTCCGTCACCGGAAGGTCTGTGCTCGGTCGCGACCCTGTCCAATGTCATATATGTTTACCCCAATTCACTTTTCTTTTGGTTGAAAAACGATTGAGGTGGGGAATGGTTCCCCTTCTGGACGCGCGTGCCAAATAACCGAAGCCGCTAGGAAGAAACTAAAAAATCGCCACCATGATGGCACCCGCCCCGATCATCGCGACACCGGTCCAGGCACCAAGGCTCAGTTTCTCACCGAGGAAGATCGCGGCAAAGATTGCCACCATGACAATAGAAAGCTTGTCGATCGGCGCAACGCGGGCGGCATCACCGATCTTCAGCGCCCGGTAATAGGCGATCCAAGAGCCACCGGTCGCAATGCCGGAAAGACCGAGAAACACCCAGGTCTTTGCAGAAATGTTCGATGGAGACTGCCACTGGCCGGTCGCGGTCACGATGCCGATCAGCACCAGAAAGATAACCACAGTGCGGATCAACGTTGCGAGATCCGAATTGACGCCGGCGACCCCGACCTTTCCGAAGATTGCTGTCAGCGCCGCAAAGACCGCTGACAGGAAAGCCCAGAAAGCCCAGCTCTGGGTCATCAGAATTCGACCCCGATCTGAGCCTTGATACCCGAACGGAAGGGATGTTTGACCAGTTCCATCTCCGTCACGAGGTCGGCGATCTCGATCAGTTCATCCTTGGCGTTACGGCCGGTCAAAACGACATGGGTCATTTCCGGCTTCTCGGTCTTCAGGAACTCCACAACCTCGGCGATATCGATGTAGTCGTAGCGGATGGCGATGTTGATCTCGTCCAGCAGCACCATGGAATAGGAGGGGTCGCGGATCAGTTCCTTCGCCTTTTCCCAGGCGGCTTGTGCCATGGCGATGTCGCGCGCCTTGTCCTGCGTTTCCCAGGTGAAACCCTCGCCCATGGTGTGGAATTCGCACAGATCGCTGAAATGCCTGAGGATCAGGTCGCGTTCGCCGGTCGACATGGCTCCCTTGATGAACTGCACCACCGCACATTTCTTTCCATGCGCGATATGGCGGAAGATCATGCCGAAGGCTGCCGACGACTTGCCCTTGCCCTTGCCTGTATGGACGATGACAAGGCCCTTCTCGCCCGTCTTGGTGGCCATGATCTTCTCACGGGCCGCCTTCTTCTTCGCCATTTTCTCGGCGTGGCGGGCGAGATCGGCGGGCGACGAACCCTCAACTTCCTCGGTCATGGTTCCTGTACTCCATTCATGGTTTCGGCTCCGCGCTCGGCGAGCCGGGAAAGATCGAACATCGCCGAATTGCTGCGCGGCGTCCACAACCTGCGATCGATCGCCTCGATCAATCGTTCGGCCAGTTCCCTGAGTGCCGGCGCATTCTTCTCGGCCATGAAGTCGCGGACGCGTTCATCCATGATGAAGGCCTGATAGACCGCCTCGAAATGATGGTCGCGCACCGCGCCCGTGGTCGCGGCAAAGGCGAACATGTAATCGACCGTCGCAGTGATCTCGAAGGCCCCCTTGTAACCATGCCGCATCACACCGTCGATCCATTTCGGATTGACGACGCGGGCGCGCACCACGCGGCCGATCTCTTCCTCAAGGCTGCGGATTACCGGTTTTTCCGGTCGCGAATGGTCGTTGTGATAGACGGTCGGACGACTGCCCGCGACATGCTCGATCGCCGCCGTCATGCCACCCTCGAACTGGTAATAGTCGTCGCTGTCCAACAAGTCGTGTTCGCGGTTATCCTGGTTCTGCACGACCGCCTGTACCCGGCGAAGCCGCTCTTCGAACAGGCCGCGCTCCGCCTTACCTTCCACATCGGCCCCATAGGCATAGCCGCCCCAGACCAGATAGGCCTCGGCCAGGTCGCCGCGCTGCTCCCAGCCCTTCTCGTCGATCAGTGCTTGCAGCCCCGCACCATAGGCACCGGGTTTCGAACCGAATACCCGGTAACCGGCCCGACGCGCCGCAGCCTTGTCGTCCAGTCCTTCGGCAACGAGCTGCGCCGTCTCAGCCCTCACCCGCGCCGCAATCGGATTGTCGCCTTCGTCTTCATCCAGTGCGGCAACGGCTCGAACAGCCTTGTCGAACAGGGCGATCTGCTCGGGGAAGGCATCACGGAAGAAGCCGGAAATCCTGAACGTCACGTCCACACGCGGCCGACCGAGAATTGCCGGCGGCATGATCTCGTAGCCGGTGACGCGCCTTGAGGCCATGTCCCAGAGCGGCTTCACGCCGATCAGCGCAAGCGCCTGCGCGATATCGTCTCCACCTGTACGCATGTTGGACGTTCCCCAGGCTGTCAGCCCGAAGGAAGTGGGCCATTCGCCATGGTCCTGCACGTAACGCGCAATCAGCAATTCCGCCGACTTCTTGCCAAGCTCATAGGCCGCGGGGGTCGGAACCGCGCGGCTGTCGACCGAATAGAAGTTGCGGCCCGTCGGCAGAACATCCGGCCGCCCGCGCGTCGGCGCACCGGACGGGCCGGGCGGCACGAAGCGTCCATCGAGCCCGGTCAACAGTCCCTCGATCTCGGCCCTGCCCGACTTGACCACAGCAGGCTGCAGCCGGTTTTGAATTTCGTCGAGCACCGCCCGCGTCCGCGACCATTCCGGCGGGCATTCGAGCTCTCCTGCCACCAGCTTAGCCGCCAGCAACTCGATCCGCTCGACGGCATCGCCCTTCGTCCGCCATGGCTGGTCGGTGAGATCCGCCAGAATGTCCGGTCTTGCTCCCATCCATGGATCGGACATCACGCAGTCGAGTGGGTCGAAACCATTGGGTATACCGCTATTGACGGCACTCGCGACGTCACCCCCCTCTGGCCTGCCGGCCATCTCCCCCTCAAGGGGGGAGATCGAGGAGGAAAGCGCTCGACCATCCTTCCGGTCGGAGTCAATGGAAACCTGGCCGCCAGATATCCCGAATGGCGGTGCTTCATCCGAAGCGAGCGACCGCAGTTTATCGATCTCCCCCCCTGAGGGGGAGATGGCCGGCAGGCCAGAGGGGGGTAGACCGCCACGCGACGCCATCAACCCAGCATCAAGCGCAATCGCCCGCTGCAGGCTCTGGTCACCCCCCTCGCCCAGCCCGCGCGGCACCCGCGCCAGCGCCACGGTCAGGTCGGTGAGCAAACGTCCCTCCGGCGCAAGGCCGAAGATATGCAAGCCGTCGCGGATCTGCATTTCCTTGAGGTCACAGAGATAGGCGTCGAGTTTTTCCAGCGCGGCCTCCTCGGCCTCGCCCTTCGCAATGCCGGCGTCCTGATCGAGCCCTATATCGGCGACGAGATCGAGGATCTGTTTCTTCAGGAGCTTCAACCGTCGCGGATCGCCGCCCGAGGCCTCGTAATACTCGTCGACCAGCGCCTCTAGGTCCTTGAGCGGCCCATAGCTCTCCGCCCGCGTCAGCGGCGGCGTCAGATGGTCGATGATGACGGCCGAGGTCCGCCGCTTGGCCTGCGTGCCCTCGCCGGGATCGTTGACGATGAACGGATAGAGATGCGGCAAGGCCCCGAACACCGCCTCGGGATAGCAGTTTTCCGAAAGCGCCAGCGCCTTGCCCGGCAGCCATTCGAGATTGCCGTGCTTGCCCATGTGGACGACGGCGTGGGCATCGAACGCTCGGCGCAGATAGGCATAGAAAGCGAGATAGCCGTGCGGCGGCACGAGATCGGGAGAGTGGTAGGTTTCCTTCGGATCGATATTGTAGCCACGCGCCGGCTGGATACCCACCAGCACGTTCCCGAAGCGCGACAGCGGCAGCGCGAAACGCCCTTCGAGGAAGAACGGATCGGCCTCCGGCGCACCCCAGCGTGCCGTCACCTCATCCCGAACCTTTACCGGAAGATCTTCGAAGAAACGAATGTAATCATTTACTGAAATGGCTTCGCGGATTTCCCGCCCATCGTTCGCTGCATTGGTCGGCCCCGCCCTCAGATGCGCCATCAGCGCATCGCCATCGCGAGGCAGATCACCCACTTTGTATCCAGCCGCCTTCATGGCCTTGAGCACCTCCATGGTGCCGGCCGGCGTATCGAGCCCGACGCCATTGCCAAGCCGTCCGTCCCGGTTCGGATAGTTCGCCATCACGATCGCAACCCGCCGCTCCGCGGCTTTAGTGTTGCGCAACCGCGCCCAGTTCGCGGCAAGTTTCGCGACGAAGGCGGCGCGGCCGGCATCCGGCTCATGGGTGACGATATTGGTCTCGACCCGGGCATCGAAGCGCGCCGCTGCCTTGAAGGAAACCGCGCGCGTCATCACCCGGCCATCGACCTCCGGCAGGGCCACGCTCATGGCAAGATCGCGCGCCGAAAGCCCCTGCAAGGATTGCTCCCACGCATCGCGTGACGAGCTGGAAAACAGCGTCTGAAGCACCACCGCGCCTGCCTCGTCCAGCACGGTGGAGGCGCGCTCGCTGCCTGGAGCCGAGACCGCAAATCCTGTGGCGTTCAGCACGACGGCAGGCGACGCCTCTCCGAAGATCCGTCTGAGCGTATCAACCGAAACGGCATCCTTGAGGCTGGAGACGAACACCGGCAAGGCCGTCAGCCCCTCGGCGCGAAGCGCCTCTATCATCGCCTCGACCGGCCGCGTCTCTCCGCTCTGGACGAGAGCGCGGTAGAAGCAGATGGCGGCGATGGGTACGGTTACACGTTCAGTTGCGGCACCCCCCTCTGGCCTGCCGGCCATCTCCCCCTCAAGGGGGGAGATCGGATGGGGCGGCCTTTCCGCTCCAACTTCCGCGGGAGAAGTTGCGTCACCGAAAGCCGACGATGCGGCAGCGGCTGAGGTCGCAGATGCCTGCCGCGAGTCGATCTCCCCCCTTGAGGGGGAGATGTCCGGCAGGACAGAGGGGGGTATCTCCGAATGCGACGCAACAGCCCCGGAATTTGTCTCCACCGGCTCCGAATGATTCGAGGCGGCTTTACGCGATGGAGAATGAACGCCCGCAGCTTCCCGCCATTCCTCGACCCCGATCACACCCCTGCCCGGCCACCAGACCCCGGCCTTCAGCAAGGGCGAAGCCGGCTGTGGTCTTTCGCCAAAGCCAATGAGAGACATGGCATAGTCGACAAAGGCGGACGCATTCGCCGCGCCCCCCTCAACCAGATAGGACCAGAGCGTATCGAGATCGTCGGCCGCTACGGTCGAGAACGCAGAGAGCCCCGCATCCGGCTTGTCGTCGCCTGGCAGAACAGCGATTGCGGCTCCCGACCGGCGGGCGCAGGCATTGAGCGCCTCCAACGCGTAGTGAAAATAGCTAGCCCCTCCGAGCGCCCGGATGACGATCAGCTTCGCATGCCGCGCGGTCCGCTCGACATAGGTATCGACCGACATCGGATGCTTCAGCTGCATCAGGCTGGCCAGCCGCACGCTCGGACCGCCCGCCCGCGCTGCAACGGCGGTCGCGATTGCGGCAAGCTCGGTATCGGCGGCGGACAGGAAAAGGATATCGCCCGGCGTCTGGCCGAGGTCTATCGCCTCCTCGCCGTCGCTGATCGAACCTTTCTGGGCTAGCAGGAGATGCATCGGTATTGTCCTACGAGGGCAGCGTCATCGGCACCCAAGCCTTACGAAGCCGCCTTTTCGACAGCCTCTACCACGGCCGCATAATCCCACTCGTGTAGGCCGATGACCACGAGACGCGTTTCGCGCTTCTCGCTAGCCCCCCACGGACGGTCGAAGTAGGTGTCCACCCGCGAGCCGACGGCCTGGATGACGAGGCGCATCGGCTTGCCCGGAACATCAATGAAGCCCTTGAGACGCAGCACGTCATGGGTTGCGATCACGTCCTTCAACCGCTCGACGAAATCGGCCGGATCGGCAATTGCTGGAAGCTTCATCACAAAGCTTTCGAATTCGTCATGGTCGTGATGATGGTCATGGGCTTCGCCGCTTGCATGCAGCGCCTCATGTTCCAGTTCGTGATGAGACTTGCGGTTCTCGATGTCGTCTTCGGTGCCTGCGCCGAGACCGAGCAGCACGATAGCCGGCACATCGCCGTTCTTCGCCTCGATCAGGGTCGGCTTGCGCGCGATCCGCTCGGCTACTTCCGCACGCACCCGGGCCACGCCCTCGCCGTCCAGAAGATCGGTCTTGTTGAGCACGATCAGGTCGGCGCAGGTGAGCTGGTCCTCGAACAGTTCCTCGATGGGGCTGTCGTGGTCGAGGCTGTCGTCGGCCTCGCGCATGGCGTCCACGCGGTCGTGATCGTCAGCGAAACGGCCGGCGGCGACGGCCGCGCTGTCGACCACCGTCACCACGCCGTCGACGGTTACCCGCGTGCGGATATCCGGCCAGTTGAAGGCGGCGACCAGCGGCTGCGGCAGGGCAAGGCCGGACGTCTCAATGACAATGTGGTCGGGCTTCACGTCGCGCTCGAGAAGCTTCTGCATGGTCGGAACGAAATCGTCGGCGACCGTGCAGCAGATGCAGCCATTGGTCAGTTCGATGATATCGTCCTCGGTGCAGTTCTCCGCGCCGCAGCCCTTCAGCACATCGCCATCGACGCCGAGATCGCCGAATTCGTTGATGATCAGCGCGATCTTCTTGCCGCCTGCATTCATCAGCATGTTGCGGATGATGGTGGTCTTGCCGGCGCCAAGAAAGCCGGTGATGACGGTTGCGGGGATCTTTTCCTGGAGCATGGTTCAACCCTTCATTTTCAGCGGCAGTCCGGCCGCGATGAAATAGACTTCGGCCGCATGTTGCGCGACCAGTTGGTGAAGACGACCTGCATGGTCGCGAAATTCGCGCGCCATGCGGTTTTCCGGCACGATGCCGAGACCGACTTCATTGGAAACGAGAACGAGACGCGAAGAGAGGCCGGTAACGGCCTCGACCAGTTCCGCCGAACGCATGGCCACGTCGTCTTCCGCCATCATCAGATTGGTGACCCAAAGCGTCAGGCAATCGACCAGCACGACGCGGCCGGGACCGTCGATCCGGCGCAGCAGGTCGGCGAGCTCCACAGGTTCCTCATGGGTCGTCCAGCCCTCGCCACGGTCGGCGCGGTGTTTGGCGATCCGCTCGCGCATCTCGTCGTCATAGGCCCGACCCGTCGCGACATAGTGCCGATCGAGACCCGAGCCCGTCGCCAGCCCTTCGGCAAAACGGGATTTGCCGGACCGCGCGCCGCCAAGCACGAGGATGGAAGAACCCTGCACCGTCATCGCTTGAACCCGGAGACAACAAACGGAGCCGCAGCAAACCGCCCAGGCTGCCCAGCAACTGTCGTCATGTGGAATCGAAACATCTCGGCCACTTCCCGAGACGCTATCCCCGGGAGCATCATGCAATGCGCCGATGCGCGGGATCTGGAGACCCCGCTTCTGGATGACGTCGCCACGACAACCTCCGTGCTGGCAACAAGGGGATCCTCCCCCGAAGGTGTGGGCCAATGCCCGGCACGGTTGGCAGGTCTCCTGGCTCGCGGGTCGTGGCGCTTGTTGCACCAGCGGATATTCCTCACCTTCCCGAGGGTCGATGCTGCGCGAAAGGGGACGATTCGTAGATGATAGAGGCGTCCGCCCTGGCTGATCGCGCAGCCCCTCAGTGGCTTTTCCGGCCCCGCTCTTCTTCCGGACCGGCTGCACCATGCAACCGTCATCCATCGAAAATGGCACCGGACGGAATACCCTCGCCGCTCTACAGTCGCGGGGTCGGCTGCGATTGACGGTCCCGATCTGGGTCACCGCTGTCGCATTCCCTTTTGCTTTTCAATCCACCGGCAGGCGGACATGAAAACCATCCGTATTCCATGTGATTAGGCTCGTGACCGGCCAAAGTCAATTATGCGATTCCGGCGACGGGACAACGTGACCGGCAGATAGGAACGCGGCACCTGGAGTAAAGGTTCTGAGACTCAATTGCCAAGCCTGATCGTCCCGCTGGCACCATCCTCGGGATTGATCCTCGTTGCGGCAGGATTGGGAACGACGACCGGGGCAACGGGCATCTCCGGCATCACGGGTTCCGGCGGATCGTTGACGAACTTGGTCATCATCGTGCGCGGCGGGCGCACCACCTTGCGCAGCGAGGGATTGACCAGCGAGAAGGCAAAACGGATGCGGGCGGAAATCTCCTCGGCAAGGCTTTCCTCCGCCATGCCGGGTGCATCGGTCGTCCCGCTGACGTTGAACGTGCCCTCAGCCACCGGCTCGCCGGTTTCGAGCGAAACGGCCGTCGTGACGAACCGGGCATTGGGAATGCCGCGACGGGCGCCGAAACCTGTTCCGACTTCCTCGATCCGCACCAGCATTGCCACGCGCTGGGCGCCGGCGGGTGGCCGCGTCGAGGCGACCGCGGCGGAAACGCGACGGTCGACCCCTCGGATGACACCGAGCGGTACGCCGGCGTCGGCCATCACAGTGACTTCCCGCACGTAGTAGACAAGCGGTCTTGTAATCGGCCGTCCCTGAAAAATGCTGCAGGATGCAAGCGCCACAAAAAGCAGCAGCGCAAAGCTGAACCTGAAGATCCGTGCAAGCATGTGAAACGTCCCGACCGATGATTCCCTGTCATCGTCAGGATTTCACTTTTATGGTTAGCGGTCGGTTAACTTGCCGGCCGAAGGGAGGCAAACAACGCCGTGGCGGCAACCATTTCCTCGAAGCGTTTTTCGCGACGGGCCTGCGCCTCGGCATCCGTACCCCAGTGTTCGTCCGTCCAGTCCTCGTCGAGATGGGCGAGCGACCAGACCTCGTCGCGGCCAAGCCGCCCATGGGCAAAGGCAAGCGCCAGAAGCGCCGAACCGGTCAACGTCGTGACAACATGCAGACAAGCGAGATCGATCGCGCCGGCAAAGGGACGCAACGCCTCGGAATAGGCGGAAACGGCCTCTTCCGGCTGCTCCTGATGGATGATGCCTTCCGCAAGAATGAAGCGGGCGCCATGCACCGAGGCCACCCAGTCGATAACCGGGTCCCAGCGATCCGACTGGCGGGCAACGAGTTCCTGCGGTCCATCGGCGCGGTAGCACAGCATGTCGGTGCCGGAGAAACGGACGATATCGGCAAAGACCTCGTCCTCCTGCCCGGCAATCGCATCGATCGCCGTATTGGCAAGCCGGGTCACCGGCATCGTCGCCGGATCGATCTCCTGCGCCTGCGCCCGCCACTCCTCAGCCACCAGTTCGGCGGCTGCCTGTGTCGGCAGGCGAAGGACGTTCTTGCCCGGGGTCTTCACCGTGCGCCCGTCCAGACGAACGGCGAAACCGCCCTCCTCCGGCTCCACGGAAACAGTATCGTAGAACCGCTTGGCCAGCGGCCGCTTCATCTGGATCTGGGCGCGGCGCACCGGATCGGCATCACTGAGTTCGGTTCCGAGGTCGCTCAGAATATCACGCATGGTCAATTATCCCTGATGGATGTAGCTCAGGATGGTCTCGGGCCGATCGACCACCGCATCCGCTCCAGCCTTCCACAAATCATCGACGGAGGCATAGCCCCAGGAGACACCGATCGCGGTAGCGCCCGCAGCCTTTGCCATCTGCATGTCGTAGATGGCGTCGCCGATGACAACCGTATCCGACGGCGCGATTCCTGCCTCGTTACAGCATTCGCTGACCATGGCCGGGTTCGGTTTGGACGGGCAATCGTCCGCCGTGCGGGTGACGAAGAAATGAGGCGTGTAACCATGCGTTTCAAGCACGAGATCGAGGCCACGCCGCGATTTACCCGTCACCCCACCGATCAGGACATCTTCACGCGCGACGAGCTTTTCGATGAGTGGTGCGATTCCGTCGAACAATGGCTCGCGAAAGTCGAGATCCTTGCGGACAATAGTGAAGAGGCTCTTGTAGTGAACGGCCATCTGCACAGCCTCGTCATCGACATGCGGTTTGCCCTGAAGCCGCGCAATCGCGATATCGAGCGTCAGACCGATAATGCTCTTGGTCGCCTCGAACGACGGAGCGCGATGCGAAAACGCCTCGAATGTACGCCGCATTGTCTCGTGGATCAGGCCTGCGCTGTCTACCAGCGTTCCATCGAAATCGAATAGTACAAGCTTCATTCCATGCCCCTCACTCGTCGTCATCCTTGTTGCCGTCTTCCTGATCGAAGCCGAGCAGGTTCCAGCTCTGCACCATGTGTGGCGGCAGCGGCGCGGTCACCTTCAACCGTCCGCCGGAGGGATGCGGAATGTCGATGTGGCGGGCATGCAGATGCAGACGCTTCTGGATGCCGCCCGGAAAGTCCCAGTTCGGATCATCTATGAAATATTTGGGATCGCCGATGATCGGATGGCCGATGTGGAGCGCATGCACGCGCAGCTGATGGGTACGGCCGGTATAGGGTTCCATTTCCAGCCAGGCGAGATTCTGCGCGGCGGTGTCGATCACGCGATAGAAGGAAACGGCGTGGTCGGCCCCATCCTCGCCATGCTTGGCGACCCGCATGCGGTCGCCTTCATCGGTCTGGTCCTTGACCAGCCAGGTCGAGATCTTGTCTTCGTGCTTGCGTGGCACACCCTTCACCAGAGACCAGTAGGTCTTTTTGGTATCGCGCTCGCGAAACGCCGCAGTCAGCTTCTGCGCGGCACCGCGCGTGCGTGCGACCACCAGAACACCGGAGGTATCGCGGTCGAGGCGATGCACCAGCCGCGGCTTCTCGCCCTTCTTGTTGGTCCACGCCTCCAGCATCTTGTCGATATGGCGGGTAAGTCCCGAACCGCCCTGAACGGCGAGACCTGCCGGCTTGTTGAGAACGAACACCTTGTCGTCTTCATGCAACAGCATGCGCGACAAGAGTGCGCCGTCATCGGAATGCTTGAGGTCATGTGATCCGATCGGTCCGGCCTTCACCTTGAGGTCGACATCGAGCGGAGGAATGCGCACCACCTGTCCCGGTTGCACGCGGCTGTCGGTCTTGACGCGGCCGCCGTCGACCCGGACCTGCCCGGAGCGCAGCAGTTTCTGCAATGCGCCGAAGCCGAGGCCCGGAAAGTGCACCTTGAACCAGCGGTCGATCCGCATGCCCGCCTCATCGGCGTCCACGATGATGTGTTCGATGCCTGCCATTTGAATATATCTTCCGGTCGTTCGGGCGTCTGATGCGCCACTATCGTTCTCGAAAGCGCTTTAGAGCATTTCGATTGAAGATGGAAACAGGAAAACCGGCCGCGGCTACGCTCAGAGCACCGAGCGCATCAGCAGCATGCCCGCAACCGTCGCGGCGATCGATACGACGATGGAGCTGGCAAGATAGACGAAGGAACTGAAGGCTGCTCCCCGCTCGAAGAGCGATACCGCATCCAGCGCGAAGGCCGAGAACGTCGTGAACCCGCCGAGAAAACCGGTGATCAACAGCAGCCGGAGATCCGCCGAGCCCCCGAAACGAGCCACGATCAGTTCCGCCAGCACGCCGATGCCGAAACAGCCCACGACATTGACGGTCAGTGTCCCCCACGGAAAAGAAGACCCGAGCAGCTTCATGGCGCCGAGCCCCACAACATAACGAAGAACGGAACCGACGGCTCCACCGGTCGCAACGAGCACGATTTGCATCATGCTCTTGTCCTAGCGTCTCACCCCGCCTGCGTCCAGTCCGGCGAGCAGCGGTTTTTCAGGCCTTCGCAGCTGTCAGGAATTCGTCGGTAAAATGCTGGAGCGCAGGCCAGTCGGTAAACTCGTGGACCTGCTTCGTATCGGTCGGCGCTCCCTCGCGTTCTGCCAGACGCTTGGCCATCCAGCGCTTGAAGAAATCGTATTCGGTGTAGCGCAGAGCTCCGGCAGCGTGATGCACCATGCCCGGCACCCAGCCCGTCTCGGCCATCAACGCGTCCGGAAAATGCATTGCCTCCTCGCGTTCGTCCGCATATTCACTGCGAATGAACAGTGAAACCGATACGAAGGCGCTTGGAACACTCTTCAGCCAGTCCCTTTCCCTCTGAACGAAATCGATGAAGGGCACCGGATAGCGTCCGGCATGAATGGGAGCGCAAAGGATGGCAGCCTGCGGGTGATCGACCCCGAATTCGGCGCCCGTCACCACATTGAACAGCACCGCCCGATCCCCGGACTTTTCAATCTGTGCGGCAATCGTCTCGGCAATCTTGCGCGACTGCCCCTCGATGCTGACGTAGCCCACGAGGATTATCATGTTTCAGTCCCTCCCTTTGAAACACACCTGCGAACCGGAATTCCGTCCGAGGAAATGTCCAAATCAAATAATTACACACGCCTCCGATTTCTGTCGGAAAATGACATATCGCCACACATTTGCAAAGCACCGACTGAGAAGCGCGGCATCGCGCCGCTATCCGGCTCAGGGCGGATCCAAGCGACTGAAAAATGACGATATTATTTACGTCAGGCGATCGAATTACGCACCACGGCATAGACAAGATAGCAGGAATTCCGTCTCGATCCGAACATTACTTACATTTTTAATATAATATACGGGTTTACTTAAACAGGGGCTCAACGAAAATGCGACAATATTCTTCGATAGTCGTATTTTGGTGATGAGCATGGTACAGGTTGTTACGGTTTCGGCGAACACCGCCGCATATGCGATGGAACCCATCAAACCGCCACAAAGGGTTTCGCGTAGTACCTATGTTGAAGAATATGCACGTGAAGTGAGGGAGCGCGCGGAAGAAAGCAACGACTTTCGCCTGCGTGCCCTCGCAAACATCGTTCAACCGCCCGCGCTATCCCTTTTCTTTCTCTCAGCCGGTCAGAGGCGGATCGAGCAGGCAACGCTTCGGGAAGCGATCGAGGCATACAAGAACTCGGCATATTGAGCGAATACGCGGGAAGAGCGTTCTGACACGAAAAGGCCGCGCCGGTCCACAGCGCGGCCTTTTATCTTTGATTGGCGAAGGCCGTTACTCTTACTTGCCCTTGGCCGGACCAACCGGCAGCACAATCTCAACCGTGCCTGCTTTCTCGAAGGTCAGCTTCACTGGAACGCTGCCACCTTCGACAAACGGGTGCTTGACGTCGAAGAACATCATATGCAGCCCGCCGGGTTTCAATTCGACGGTCTGGCCCGCAGGAACCGGAATACCGTCGTTCAACTGGCGCATCTTCATGACATCGTTGACCATCGCCATTTCATGAAGCTCAACGCGGCCTGCGACAGGAGATTCCGCCGAGACCAGACGGTCATCGGAAGAACCGGCGTTCTTGATAATGACGAAACCGCCACCGACAGGCTGGCCAGGCAGCATGGCCTTGGTGAACCCCGCCGAAAGCTCGATATCGCCGACTTTTGCAGCCTCCATCGTACCGGGGTCGGCCCCGGCCATGCCGGAACCGTCCATGGCCCCGTGGCCATGCATGTTGTGCCCCTGCATGTCATGGCCGGCCATACCGGGCATGGTGTCGTCACCGGCGGCAACCTTGATAACCGGAGCGGGGCTCTTCAAGGAATGCGGATCAACGCCGGGAGCAGCAATTTCATCCCAGGCAACCTTTCCGTCCTTACCGCAAAGCTGGATCGTCTTGAAGGCGAGGCTTCCGCCGGCCTCGATGCCACTCACCTTACCTCGGATTGCAAAGGTATCGTAGAACTCGTCCGGCAGGTCGCCGCCCTTCCAGCGGATCTCGACCGGGCCGGAAGTCACCTTCTTGCCGTGGTCGTCATAGGGTTTCTGGTAGTCGCCCTTGATGACCTCCAGTTCCCAGCCGGCCTTGGGCTGAGGTTTGGCGAAAACGAAACCTTCAGGCAACGTCACCTGCACCTCATTTGTGGCCTTGCCATCGCAACCATGCGGTATCTGCAGGACGGCAACGAAATAGGACTCTGGCTTGACCGGTTCATTGGCAAAGGAAGCATGCGCGAACGCACCGCCGGCGTAGAGGGAAGCGATCGCGGCCGTGCCGAGCGAAAGAAGTTTTTTCATGTCTGGTCTCCTGACCGGCACGGTCCCTGCCCTTGGCGGACTGCTTGCCGGCGATTTGCCTGTCTCAGGCGTGTAGATGTCGTTGAAAGCGAAGCATTTCAGGAGACGACAGGGGGAGCGCGCGAACGCGGCCGTTCGACCGCTTTCTGTATAAGGTGAGTGACGACTGCCTTTTGAGCATTGTAAAGGCTCGGAAAGTTGGAGAGGAGCCAGCCATCGGTGTCGGGCTGCGGCAACAGCGTCGATCCCGCCAGCATGCAGGCTTCGCAATAAAGCGTCGCCGAGGGGTGCTTTATCGCCGAATCGCTGAGGCAAATATCGGCGTAAGTCCCATCGGGAAGCCTGAGCCCGGCCGTTTCCATTGCGGCAGCCATGACCTGGGGCGGCTTGTGCGCGAGACCAAGCGACAGGATAGCGATCACGCACAGCATGCGCGTCAGCAAATTCGCTATCCCTCTTCGTCTCGTCATGGCCCCTAACGCTCCTCGGCGTCCTGATTAACCGGAATCACCAGCCAAGGCAAAACCGAAATTCCCGTGCGACAATTGGAACCCGAAACGACATGAAGAAGTTTGTTCTGAACCAAACATCCTGCAGAAAGTGACGAAATTTCCGGATAATAATGAAAGGAGAACCATGATGCCGGCAAAATCCCAGGCCCAACAACGCGCCGCCGGCGCCGCACTTGCAGCAAAGCGCGGCGAGATATCCAAGAGCGAACTCAAGGGCGCCTCCAAGGAAATGTACAAGTCTATGACCGAGAAGGAGCTTGAGGACTTCGCAAGCACGAAGCACAAGAACCTTCCGGAACATAAGGATTGAAGACCTGGCCTCACCCCTTGCGATGGCTGGGTTGCGGCGCGACAAAAATTTGGCTGAGAACGACACTAGCCTCTTGCCAAGAGACCCGTGTCACCGATAATGCGGATCAACCTTGTAGGGAGAAACCGGTTCGATCCGGTGCCGAAGGAGCAACCGCCCCGGAAACTCTCAGGCTAAAGGACCACAAGGTGCCGACTGAACTCTGGAGAGAACCCTTTCGTAAAAGCAAGGGAGCGCCGAAGGGATAACAATCTCAGGCAAAGGGACAGAGGGGGCTCACGAACCGGCACAACCGTGCCACGATCTGAGCCGGCGCGTCAGCGCCCCGAATGGAGGCCTTCTTGGATCCGTCCCAGCCCGACAACGTATCCCTCAAGCGGACACCGCTTTTCGATCTTCATGTAGAGCTTGGTGCCCGCATCGTGCCGTTTGCCGGCTATGAAATGCCGGTCCAATACCCCGCCGGCGTGTTGAAGGAGCACCTCTTCACCCGTAGCCACTGCGGGCTGTTCGACGTTTCCCACATGGGCCAGGTTCTGGTTCGCGCGAAGTCCGGACGTTACGAGGACGCGGCGCTCGCGCTGGAGCGTCTCGTTCCCGTCGACATTCTCGGCCTCAAGCCCGGCCGTCAGCGCTATGGCTTCTTCACCGACGAAAACGGCGGCATTCTCGACGACCTGATGATCACCAATCGCGGCGACCACCTGCTGGTCGTCGTCAATGCGGCCTGCAAGGATCAGGACGTGGCACACATGCTGGCCGGCCTCGGCGATACCTGCGACATTACCCTGCTCGACGACCGGGCGCTGCTGGCGTTGCAGGGCCCCAAAGCCGAAAAGGTGATCTCTGAACTCTGGGCCGGCATCGTCCAGATGAAGTTCATGGATGTGCGCGACCTTTCGCTCCACGATGTCGACTGTATCGTCTCGCGCTCCGGCTATTCCGGCGAGGACGGCTTCGAAATCTCCGTTCCGGCCGACAGGGCCGTGGAGATCGCCAAGGCACTGATCGACCACCCCGAATGCGAACCGATCGGGCTTGGGGCCCGCGATAGCCTCCGCCTCGAAGCCGGTCTCTGCCTCTATGGCAACGACATCGACACCACCACATCCCCCGTCGAGGCCGGTCTCGAATGGGCGATCCAGAAGGCCCGCCGCAAGGGCGGCGAGCGAGAAGGCGGCTTTCCCGGCGCAGCCCGCATTCTCGCAGAACTCGAAAACGGCACGGCCCGCCGCCGCGTCGGCCTGAAACCCCAGGGCAAGGCCCCGGTCCGCCCGCCATCGGACCTGTTCTCCGATGCCGAAGGCAGGAACCACGTCGGACACGTGACCTCCGGCGGCTTCGGCCCGAGCGTCGAAAGTCCTATTGCCATGGGCTACGTGCCGGCGGAACTCGCCGCACCCGGTACAGAACTCTTCGCCGAGGTGCGCGGCAAGTACCTGCCCGTCACCGTCGCGACGCTTCCTTTCATCACCCCGACCTACAAACGCTGACCCCTCCCTGGAGAGAGAACCAATGCTGAAATTCACCGCAGAACACGAATGGCTGAAGATCGAAGGCGACGTGGCGACGGTCGGGATTACCCGCCATGCCGCCGACCAGCTCGGCGACCTCGTCTTCGTCGAGCTCCCGGAAGTCGGCGCTGCCTTCGACAAGAACGGCGAAGCCGCCACCGTCGAGAGTGTGAAGGCTGCCTCCGAAGTCTATTGTCCGCTTGACGGCGAAGTGACCGAAATCAACCAGTCGATCGTCGATGACCCGTCGCTCGTCAATTCCGATCCGGAAGGCGCAGCCTGGTTCTTCAAGCTGAAGCTCAAGAACGTTTCGGATGCCGATGCATTGCTTGATGAAGCCGCCTATAAAGAGCTGATCGCATGACCACGCCTGTCGAATTCCAGTTCACCGATTACCAGCCCTACGACTTCGCAAACCGTCGCCATATCGGCCCTTCGCCGGCCGAAATGACGGATATGCTGAAGCTGATCGGCTATCCCTCGCTCGACGCCATGATCGATGCGACCGTACCCGGATCGATCCGTCAGAAGGCACCCCTCGTCTGGGGCGCCGCTATGACGGAACGCGAGGCGCTCGACACGTTGCGCGAGATCGCCAACCGCAACAAGGTGCTGACCTCCCTCATCGGTCAGGGCTATTACGGCACGATCACGCCGCCGGTCATCCAGCGCAACATTCTGGAAAACCCGGCATGGTACACGGCCTACACGCCTTACCAGCCCGAGATTTCGCAAGGACGTCTCGAAGCGCTTCTGAATTTCCAGACGATGATCACGGACCTTACCGGCCTAGATGTCGCAAATGCCTCGCTGCTTGACGAAGCGACCGCCGCGGCGGAAGCGATGGCGCTCTCCGAACGAACCGCCAAGTCCAAGGCGAAGGCCTTCTTCGTCGATAAGAACTGCCACCCGCAGACCATCGCCGTCATCGAGACACGCGCCGCCCCCCTTGGCTGGCAGGTCATCGTCGGCGATCCCTTTGCCGATCTCGACCCGACCGAAGTCTTCGGCGCGATCTTCCAGTATCCCGGCACCTACGGCCATGCGCGCGACTTCTCCGGCCTGATCGCACGCCTGCATCAGACCGGCGCGATCGCCACGCTTGCCGCCGATCCGCTGGCGCTGACGCTGCTGAAATCTCCCGGCGAAATGGGTGCCGATATCGCCATCGGTTCGACCCAGCGCTTCGGTGTTCCGGTCGGTTACGGCGGTCCGCATGCCGCCTACATGGCGGTCAAGGATGCGATCAAGCGCTCCATGCCGGGCCGCCTCGTCGGTGTCTCCGTCGATGCCCGCGGCAACCGCGCCTATCGCCTGTCGCTACAGACCCGCGAACAGCACATCCGCCGCGAAAAGGCGACGTCCAACATCTGCACGGCGCAGGTGCTGCTTGCCGTCATGGCCTCCATGTATGCCGTCTTCCACGGACCGAAGGGCTTGAAGGCAATCGCCCAGCAGGTGCACCAGAAGGCCGTTCTGATGGCCAAGGGCCTGGAAAAGCTCGGCTACCAGGTCGAGCCGGAAACCTTCTTCGACACCATCACCGTCGAGGTCGGCCACATGCAGGGCCTGATCCTGCGCGCAGCCGTCGCCGAAGGCGTCAACCTGCGCAAGGTCGGTGAAACGAAGATCGGCATGTCGCTCGACGAACGCACCCGTCCCGCGACGCTCGAAGCCGTCTGGCGCGCTTTCGGCGGCAATTTCGCAGTCGCCGACTTCACCCCGGAATACCGGCTGCCGAAGGATCTGGTACGCGCCAGCGACTACCTGACCCACCCGATCTTCCACATGAACCGCGCCGAAAGCGAGATGACGCGCTATATCCGCCGTCTCTCAGACCGCGACCTCGCGCTCGACCGGGCGATGATCCCGCTCGGCTCCTGCACGATGAAGCTGAACGCAACGGCGGAAATGCTGCCGATCACCTGGCCGGAATTCTCCGAGATCCATCCCTTCGTGCCCGCCGATCAGGCTCAGGGCTACAGGCAAATGATCGACGACCTGATCGACAAGCTCTGCGCCGTCACCGGCTATGATGCCTTCTCGATGCAGCCGAATTCCGGCGCGCAGGGCGAATATGCCGGCCTGCTCACCATCCGCAACTATCACCTCTCGCGCGGTGACAGCCACCGGACGGTCTGCCTGATCCCGACCTCCGCCCACGGCACCAACCCCGCTTCCGCCCACATGGCCGGCATGACGGTCGTCCCAGTCAAGGCAAAGGACAACGGCGACGTCGATCTCGACGATTTCCGCGCCAAGGCCGAGCAGTATGCCGACACGCTGTCCTGCTGCATGATCACCTATCCCTCGACCCATGGCGTGTTCGAGGAAACGGTGCGGGAGATTTGCGAGATCACCCACAGGCACGGCGGTCAGGTCTATCTCGACGGCGCCAACATGAACGCCATGGTCGGCCTCGCCCGCCCCGGCGACATCGGCTCCGACGTCAGCCACCTCAACCTGCACAAGACCTTCTGCATCCCGCATGGCGGCGGCGGTCCGGGCATGGGGCCGATTGGGGTCAAGGCGCATCTGGCCGAGTTCCTGCCGGGTCACGTCGAGACAGACGGCCGTCCGGGCGCGGTATCGGCGGGTCCCTACGGCTCGCCGTCGATCCTGCCGATCTCCTGGTCCTACTGCCTGATGATGGGCGGCGAAGGCCTGACGCAGGCGACCAAGGTTGCGATCCTCAACGCCAACTACATCGCCGCACGGCTGAAGGGCGCCTATGAAGTGCTCTACAAGTCCGAGGCCGGCCGCGTGGCGCATGAGTGCATCGTAGACACCCGCCCGCTGGCAGAATCCGCCGGCGTCACCGTCGACGACATCGCCAAACGGCTGATCGACTGCGGCTTCCACGCCCCGACCATGAGCTGGCCGGTTGCCGGAACCCTGATGATCGAGCCGACCGAAAGCGAAACCAAGGCCGAGATCGACCGTTTCTGCGATGCCATGCTGGCGATCCGCGAGGAGGCCCGCGCCATCGAGGAAGGCCGGATGGACAAGAACGACAACCCGCTGAAGAACGCTCCCCACACTGTGGAAGACCTCGTCGGCGAGTGGACGCGGCCCTACAGCCGCGAGCAGGCCTGCTTCCCGCCCGGCGCCTTCCGCGTGGACAAGTACTGGTCGCCGGTCAACCGCGTCGACAACGTCTATGGCGACCGCAACTTGGTCTGCACCTGCCCCCCGATGAGCGAATACGCGGAAGCCGCGGAATAGTCGGGAAACCGTCATGAAGGGCGCGGTTCACGCCGCGCCCTTCGCCGTCTCCGCACGTCATTCCTGTGCTCGGCACAGGAATCCAGCCAGCCCAAGTCCTTGGGCTGAAGGAACTCGCAGGCCGCCATCCGCCGATCGGCGGATGGCGGAGCAAGATGCACGCCATCCCATTCCGGCACACGCGACCGCAATCTCCGGCAGATCGCTAACCCTGCTCCTTTAAACTTTTCTAAATTGCACCTTGTAGAACCGCTCCATCCGGGTTTTCGACGCCCGCTTTTCAAGGATGGACGGGAAATGGGGATTTCGGCAGTTCTGAATATCGCATCGTCGGGCTTGCAGACGAACACGAAGCGCCTTGCCACCACAGCCAACAATGTCGCGAATGCCGGAACACCCGGCTACAATCGCCTCGAGACCAGCCTGACCAGCCAGCCCTATGGCGGTGTATCGGCGAGCGTCTCCCCGTCGAACGGCGCGACCTTCACCGACACCTCCAATGTCGACCTCAGCTCTGAACTCATCGACATGAAGACCGCCGAAATCGGCTACAAGGCCAACGCCGCCGTCTTCGAGACCGGCGCCGACCTCTGGGATGTGCTGATGAGCATCAAGAAAGATTGAGGATCGCCTCGCCCCTTCTTTCGCACCTTACACCAGCCCCTCGACGCCCAGCGATTCCGCCGTGATCCAGAACACTGCATCCTGCGATTCCGCCGTTTCCAGCCAGACGAATTCCAGATGCGGGAATTCTTCCTCGAGGATTTCGCGGCCCGAGCCGATCTCGCAAATCATCCCGCCGCCCGGATTAAGATAGTCCGCGGCCTCTTCGAGAATTTTCCTGACGAGATCGAGACCGTCCTCACCGCCATCATGGGCCATCGCCGGTTCGGCGCGGAACTCCGCCGGATAGCCATCCATCGCGGCATGATCCACATAGGGCGGATTGGTAATGATGAGGTCATACCTGCGTCCCGCAAGCGGCTCGAACAGATCGCCCTCAAACAGGCTCACCTGATCCTCGACCTCGTGCTCCTTGAGATTAAGCTTCGCGACCTCAAGCGCATCGGCCGAAAGATCAACCGCATCGATCGCCGCATTCGGCAGGAACTTGGCGGCGAGAACCGCAAGGCAGCCGGAACCGGTGCAGATATCGACGGCGCTTTCGACCGCCATTGGATCCGGCAGGAAAGACGAGCCCTGCGGATTGAGATATTCGGCAAACAGGATTTCCCCGATATGCGAGCGCGGCACGATCACCCGTTCGTCCACATGGAAGCGCACGCCCTGGATATAGGACCGGCCGGTGAGATAGGCCGAAGGCTTGCGAGTCCTTACGCGCGCATCGATCCGATCGGCCAGAAGCCTGCGTTCGGAAGGCAGCAACCGCGCATCGAGGAACGGATCGAGCGCATCGATCGGCAGATCGAGTGAATCCAGCAGCAGAAAGGCCGCATCGTCGCTCGCAGTCGTCGTTCCGTGACCGTAGCTGAGATCCGCCGCATTGAAGCGTGAGATCGCATAGCGCCAGTAATCGCGCAGCGTTACGAGTTCGCCGGTAATATCGTCCTGGTTCGCCATTCTCTCAACTCCAAACTTGCGCCATCTCGCCCATTGCCGGTTGCTGAACGGCAGGCATGGTTTTATTGCGAACGCTCTACAGCAATTCCAGCAAAAGTGTGAAGCGGTTTTGCGTCCGTAGTGCCGTCAAAACAGGGAGACGGAGCGTTGAAGGCGATTCCGTTTTCGCCGGAAATGTTCTAGCAATTCCGGACACAAGACGACTGCATGCCGTTGCCGGAAGTGCTCTGGAATGACAGGGGCCGGCGGGTCAACAGATCCTGTCATGGGAACGCATGATGTCAGGGAACACATGATGCCACGCGAACGGAAAGACACACGCAGACAGCCGCAACCGGCACCTGCCCGCAAGCCGGAAGCGTCTCAGGGCGGAAAGCGCGCTACCATTGCCCGGGCACTCTCGAAACTGGGCTATTGCTCCCGCACCCAGGCCGAGGAACTGGTGATCGCAGGGCGCGTGTCGCTGGCCGGACGCATCGTCAGGGACCTGCAGACCTGGGTGGATCTTTCGGACGCGGCGATTGCCGTGGATGGCAAACCGGTCATCGCGGAACAGCGCGTCTACCTGATGCTGAACAAGCCGCGCGGCCTCGTCACCACGCGCCACGACCCCGAAGGGCGCCCGACGGTCTTCGATTGCCTGAAGGATCTCGACCATAGCCACCTCTCCCCCGTCGGCCGTCTCGACAAGGCGAGCGAGGGCCTGCTGCTCTTCACCAACGACACGGAATTCGCGCAAAGCCTGCTCGATCCCGAGACCCATGTGCCGAAGACCTACCACGTCCAGATCGACCGCATCGCCACCGACGAGATGCTGCAAGCCCTGACAGCTGGCATCCGCCACGATGGCGAGTTTCTCCACGCCGAAAGTGTCACGAAACTGCGCGAAGGCGACCGGAATTCATGGCTGGAAATCGTTCTCGACGAAGGCCGCAACCGCCAGATCCGCCGCATGCTGGAAGCGCTCGACATCGCCACCCTCCGCCTGCTCCGCGTCTCGATCGGCAATCTTCCCCTCGGTGACCTCGAAAAAGGCGCCGTCCGCGCGCTGACGGACAAGGAAGTCGAGGGCTTGAGAAGCCTCGTCGCGGCCAAGACTGCGAAGTAGGAGCTTTCCCTTCGATGTTAATCCAGTGTGCTTCGCCGGAAATGGCCTCTCACCCTGATTCTCTTCCCGTGAACGGGAAGAGAGTTCCGGCAGGGGAATGAGGGGCAACTTATCCATTGTCCCAACGGCCGGAGGGAAGGCGACAACTGCGTCCCCCCTCTTCCCCGTTTCCCCTCAAAATCCCCGCCCTCATCCCTCGCGCCTACAATCCATCTGTTCCGTCGCGGATACACCGGGTGTGCGTGCCCGGCGAGGCGGGACCGGCGCTGAAAGGTTCGGGCGATCGCAGGTCCGGCCTTTCGGGGTTCGCGGAAAATGGTCTCCCTCCGGCGACGTGGGGACATGGGAAGGCCTCGGACGGCTGAACCCCATGTCGGCCCTGACGGCGCGCCGGACGCGCCTGTGAGGCGTCAGAGACCGGCGGTATCAGGTGGTCCCGGCGTCCGGCGGTGAAAACCGCAGCCCGATGGACGGAAAATCCTGGGAACCGCCGGAGCAGAGGGACCGAAGTCGCGGATAAAAACCGCCGAACGGGGCGCCGGAAGGTGTCACTTTACTTTTACTTTACGAGGCAGCTTCCAGCGCCCCGACCGCACCCCTCGCCTAAGCGTCGGGTGGAGATCGAAGTGAAAGCCTGAACCGGAAGGAGAGATCCCGACCGGCGTTCATCCATGTTCTTTGAAAAAGCGAAGCAGAAGCACCCCATCGGATCGCCCCCCGCAACGGCAGCCTCAGGCCACCAGTATCGCCTTGACGCCCATGCCCAGAGCGAGAGCGCCGAAGACCAGCAGCACGATGCCGGAAGCGCGGGCGACCCAGTGGGAGAAGCTTTCCGGCAGGCGATGGTGGAGCAGCGAAACCGTCCCGCACAGGAAGCACCACCAGAGCAGCGAGCCGATAAAGACGCCGGCGACGACAAAGGCGGCGCTGGAGCCGTCCACGGCGCCTGCAATCCCAAGGCCGGCCAGGATCGCTGCAAAGGACAGGATAGTCGCGGGGTTTGCCATGGTCAGCAGGAAGGTGGCGACCGTAGTCGAGAACAGGTCACGCGCGCCGATGGTCGCGGCCACAGCGGCCGGGCGGGGCTGGAAGCTTTTAACGCCGAGCCAAAGCATGAAGGCGCCGCCGAAAAGCTGCAGGGGCACTGTGATCGCATCGAAGAACATCGTGAAGGCGGCAAAGCCCGCCGCTGCCATCAGCGCAAAGGTGCAATCGGCAAGCGCCGTGCCGAGGCCGCCGGCGATCCCCGCCCAGAACCCGCGCTCCAGCGTCCGCGAGATGCACAGCGTGCCGATCGGGCCAAGCGGAGCCGCGATAGCGAGACCAAGCAAGATGCCCTTGCCGAACAGGAAAAGGCTCATGTCAGTTCTCCGCTGAGGTAAAGGCGCGCTCGGTGGGCGTGGAAAGCGCAATCATGGTCTGGCTGCGGGCAAGAAAGCGCCGCGCCTTGAGTTCGGAAAGAAAGGCCTCGACGCCGGCGAGATCCCGGACCCGGATCTTGACGAGATAGGACCACTCCCCGGTGACATGGTGACATTCCGCAACGGCCGGATGACCATCCGCAAAGGCCGTGAAGGCCTCCTCCCCGGTCTCGTAATCGAGCGCCACCAGCAGGAAGGCGGTGACGGAAAGCCCGAGCGCTGTCGGATCGGCATCGACGGTAAAACGCTTGATCGCGCCTTCAGCCACAAGCCGGCGCATGCGGTCGTTGACAGCCGAAGGTGACAACCCTACCCGCTCGCCGATATCGGCAAGCGAACGACGGGCGTCCTCGGCAAGCAATCCGGTGATTTTGCGGTCTGTCGTATCCATAACCGTCATATATGCGGAACATTGGCCGGAATCAACATATTTTACGATAAATCCGTATAGATTCCGAAAATACGGCGGAACCTGTCATGCTTTTCCGCAAAACATAAGGTCCGGCGCTTGGCCGGACCTTTCATCGTGGAAATCGATATGTCGGATGACTGTCAGCCAGCCGGAACGGCGGCCTTCTGGCGGGCCAGCTCCGCGAGATCGGCGGCCTTGAGTTCGACCGATTCGCCGCAGCCACAGGCCGAGGTCTGGTTGGGATTGTTGAAGGTGAAGCCCGAGCGCATCTTGGTCGTCTCAAAATCCATCTGCGTGCCGAGCAGATAGAGCACGGCGGCGGGATCGATCCAGACGCTTGCGCCGTCACGGCTGATCAGGTCGTCTTTCGGATTGGGTTCGGTGACGAGGTCGATGGTGTATTCCATCCCCGCACAGCCGCCCTTCTTGATGCCGACGCGGATGCCGCGCACATCGGGACCGGAATTCTCGACGATGCCCCGGACGCGCGCCGCCGCCGCATCCGTCATGCTCATGACTTGAAAGCCCATGCTGTTCTCCTGTCGCGACCGGGTTCAAGGTCCGGTGCTTCGGTGAATGTAGTTGCCGTCTTGACGGCGATCAATACCAGCCTACGGCAACCTGTGCTTCTTCCGACATGCGGTCGGGTGTCCACGGTGGATCGAAGGTCATTTCGACATCGACGCCCGATACGCCCTCGACCGCGCTGACGGCGTTATGAACCCAGCCCGGCATTTCGCCCGCCACCGGGCAGCCCGGCGCGGTCAGCGTCATGACGATCTTGACCATACGGTCGTCATCGATATCGATCTTGTAGACCAGCCCGAGTTCGAAGATATCGGCCGGAATTTCCGGGTCGTAGACGGTCTTCAGGGCCGAGACGATGTCGTCGGAGAGCCGCGCCAGTTCGTCCGCCGGGATACTCGACTGGACGATGCCTTCGCGGACATCCGGCTTCTGTTCGGTTTCGTTCACGCTCATGATCTCATCCTTACGCGAAGAAGGTGCGCGCATAGTCTAGCGCATCGGCCAGCGCGTCGACCTCTTCACGGGTGTTATATAGGGCAAAAGAAGCCCGGCAAGTGGATGTCACGCCGAAACGGGCAAGAAGCGGCTGGGCGCAATGGGTTCCGGCCCGCACAGCCACGCCGCGCCGGTCGATCAGCATCGACACGTCATGGGCATGGATGCCGGCAAGCTCGAAGGAGAAGATCGAGCCCTTGCCGGGCGCATTGCCGATGATCCGCAGCGAGTTGATCGCCGAAAGGCGCTCATGCGCATAGGCGCGCAGGCTTTCCTCATGGGCGGCGATTGCCTCGCGGCCAAGGCTTTCCATGTAGTCCAGCGCATAGCCGAGCCCGATCGCCTGAACGATCGGCGGCGTGCCGGCCTCGAAACGGTGCGGCGGGTCGTTATAGGTCACGACGTCCTGCGTCACCTCGACGATCATCTCGCCGCCGCCCATGAAGGGCCGCATTTCCTTCAGCCGCTCCATCTTGCCATAGAGCACGCCGATACCGGAGGGACCGTAGAGCTTGTGGCCGGTGACGGCATACCAGTCGCAGTCGATGTCCTGCACGTCGACCGGCATGTGCACGGCGCCCTGGCTGCCATCGACCAGCACCGGAATACCGCGCGCATGGGCGATCCGGCAGACGTCCTTGACTGGAACCACGGTGCCGAGCGCATTCGACATATGCGTGATCGCAACGAGCTTTGTGCGCTCGGTCAGGCATTTCTCGAAGGCTTCGAGATCGAAGGAACCGTCATCATGGATCGGCGCCCAGACCAGCTTTGCGCCCTGCCGCTCGCGGATGAAATGCCACGGCACGATGTTGGAGTGATGCTCCATGATCGAAAGAACGATCTCGTCGCCCTCGCCGATATGGTTCATACCCCAGCCATAGGCGACCGTATTGATCGCCTCGGTCGAAGACTTGGTGAAGACCAGTTCGTCTGCCGAGCCGGCATTGAGGAAGCGCCGCACCTTTTCGCGCGCCGCTTCATAGGCATCCGTCGCCGCATTCGAGAGGAAATGCAGGCCGCGATGCACATTGGCGTATTCGTGAGAATAGGCATGCGCCACCGCGTCGATCACCAGCTTCGGCTTCTGCGCCGAGGCGGCATTGTCGAGATAGACCAGAGGTTTGCCGTAGACCTCGCGGGAGAGGATCGGAAAATCCTCCCTCACCTTCTGGACGTCGTAGCCGGGCTTGGCGGAGGAAAGATCAGCCATGACGTTCCAGCCAGTCGGAAATGATTCCTTCCAGCGCCTCCACCAGAGCCTCGTCTTCCAGCTCTTCGACCACCTCGGCCACGAAGGCGTTGACGAGCAGCGCTCGCGCCTTCTTCTGCGGAATACCGCGCGCCATCAGGTAGTAGAGATGGGTATGGTCGATGTCGGCAACTGTGGCGCCATGGGCGCACTGCACGTCGTCGGCGAAGATCTCAAGTTCCGGCTTGACCGAAAACTCGCCATCATCCGACAGCAGCAGCGTGTTGCAGGCCATGCGCGCATCGGTCTTCTGGGCGTCGGGCGCAACCCGGATCTGTCCCTGGAACACACCGCGCGCCCGGTCGAACACCACGTTGCGGATGATTTCCGTCGAAGTGGTGTTGGCCAGGTCGTGGCCGAGCGTCATGGTCACGTCGGTATGGCTTTCGCCGCCGAGCAGGTTGACGCCGCGAAGCGTGAAATCCGATCCCTCGCCTGCGGTTCGGACATGGATTTCCTGACGCACCAGCTTGCCGCCGGCATTGATGATGAAGAGCTTGAACTTGGCATCCGCCCCGAGTTCCACCTTGATCTGGGCAAGATGGGTGTCGGCCAGACCCTGCGTCTGCACGATGATCCAGACGATCTCGGCGCCGTCCTCGATCTTCAGATCGCTGACGGAGGAAACGAGCGCGGCCTCTTCGCCGGCATTCAGATGGCGTTCGATCACCACCGCCTTGCTGGCGCGTCCGAAACGGGCGGGGAAGCGCACATGTACCTGTCCCGCTCCATGGATCGCCTGCAGTTCGATCGGAGCCTCCGGCGCGGCATCGGCTGCAACCGTCAGCTCAAAGCCATCGGTCACAAAGCTGCCGTTCAGTCGGCCGACCGCATCGTCGGAGCTGATTGCCGTCAGGGTTGCAGCAGCCGTGCCGTCGGCGAGCGTATCGCGATAAGGCGTAGCAGTCACACCTTCCGGCAGGCTGGCCTCACCGGCCCTGCCCTGAGCAACGGGAAGAAGTGTCGCGCCCTCAACGATTGTATCGACCGCCTTGGCGAGCGCCGAAAGATCGACGGCCGGAATGGCGCGCAACAGGGCCTTGAGGTCGGTATAGTGCCACGCCTCGATACGGCGTGTCGGCAGGCCGGCGCGCTTTAATTCGTCGAACAGCCTGTCACGGGCCGCGAGCACGGCGCCATCGCCCGGTAGCGCGCCAATCTCGGCGCCATAGGCTTCGATCAACTGGCTCTCCGCCGCTGTCAGCCTGTTTGCAGCTTGCAATGTCATGATCTGCACTCCTTGCCGCAATGGATCAGGCGGCCGCCCCGATGATATCGGCATAGCCATTGGCTTCGAGTTCCAGCGCAAGATCCTTGTCACCGGTCTTGATGATCTGGCCCTTGTAGAGAACGTGAACCGTATCAGGCACGATGTAGTCGAGCAGGCGCTGGTAGTGGGTGATGACGATGACGGCGCGATCCGGCGACTTCAGCGCGTTGACGCCGTCGGCCACGATCTTCAGCGCATCGATGTCGAGACCGCTGTCGGTTTCATCGAGAATGCAGAGATTGGGCTCCAGAAGCGCCATCTGCAGGATTTCGGCACGCTTCTTCTCGCCACCGGAGAAGCCGACGTTGAGCGGGCGCTTCAGCATGTCGGGATTGATCTTCAGCTCGGCGGAAGCTTCCTTCACCCGGCGCATGAATTCCGGCGTGGTCAGCTCGGCTTCGCCGCGTGCCTTGCGCTGCTCGTTCATCGCCACCTTGAGGAACTGCATGGTGGCGACGCCCGGGATTTCCACCGGATACTGGAACGCAAGGAAGATGCCCTTGGCCGCACGTTCGGCCGGATCGAGATCGAGAATGCTCTCGCCGTTATAGAGAATCTCGCCCTCGGTGACTTCATAGTCTTCGCGGCCGGACAGGATGTAGGAGAGCGTCGACTTGCCGGAGCCGTTCGGCCCCATGATCGCAGCAACTTCGCCAGCCTTCACGGTCAGGTTCAGGCCGCGAATGATCTCGGTGCCATCTTCGGCGATGCGGGCGTGCAGGTTCTTGATTTCAAGCATGTCTGTGTTCCTGTTCATAGGGCGGTTCAAGGGCCGCCTGTTGATCATCTGCGCGCCGGATCGACGCCTTTAACTCCGCCATTCCAGAGGGAATCGAGAGTGAACCATTCTTTTCATTTCGCGGAACTGGCTGGTTAAATCGCCACCAGCAAATCCCACAAGCGACAAAACCATCAGAAAGCCTTCAGCCGCCTGTCATGATCATAACGACGCCCTGCCAGAGCTTGGACCAGCCCTTTTCGGAGATCACCGAAACGTACAGGACGAATCCGACCGCTACCGAGAGGAGAACCCAGCGTCCGATGTCGTACAGTCCCTCCATTCGACGATGGAGATAAACGTACCGACTACCATTTCCCGGCTCCCCGCCCGACATCACTGAACACTCCCGACAAGGTTCAATCCGGCACCTTTTCGTATACAGTCCCTCGCCTCAGCCAACCGATCCTTCGAGGCTGATGCCGATCAGCTTCTGCGCTTCGACGGCGAATTCCATCGGCAGCTCCTGAATGACTTCGCGAACAAAGCCATTGACGATGAGCGCGATGGCAGCTTCCTGCGGAATGCCGCGCTGCAGGCAGTAGAACAGCTGGTCCTCCGAGATCTTAGAGGTTGTCGCCTCGTGCTCGAACTGGGCCGTGGCGTTCTTTGCCTCGATATAGGGCACGGTATGCGCCCCGCACTTGTCGCCGATCAGAAGGCTGTCGCACTGGGTAAAGTTGCGGGCATTCTCAGCCTTGCGGTGAGCCGAAACCTGACCGCGATAGGTGTTGTTCGAGAAGCCGGCGGAGATGCCCTTGGAGATGATGCGGCTCGACGTATTCTTGCCGAGATGGATCATCTTGGTGCCGCTGTCGATCTGCTGGTGACCGTTCGAAACCGCGATCGAGTAGAACTCGCCGCGCGAACCGTCGCCACGCAGGATGCAGGACGGATATTTCCAGGTGATCGCCGAACCGGTCTCGACCTGGGTCCAGGAGATCTTGGAGTTCTTGCCACGGCAATCGCCACGCTTGGTGACGAAGTTGTAGATACCGCCCTTGCCTTCCTTGTCGCCCGGATACCAGTTCTGGACGGTGGAATACTTGATCTCGGCATCGTCGAGAGCCACGAGCTCGACAACGGCGGCGTGAAGCTGGTTTTCATCGCGCTGTGGCGCGGTGCAACCCTCGAGATAGGAAACATAAGCCCCGTCTTCGGCGATAATCAGCGTGCGTTCGAACTGACCGGTGTTCTTCTCGTTGATGCGGAAATAGGTCGACAGCTCCATCGGGCAACGAACGCCCTTCGGAACGAAGACGAACGAACCGTCAGTGAACACTGCGGAATTCAACGTCGCGTAGTAATTGTCGGTGACCGGAACGACGGAGCCGAGATACTTCTGCACGAGTTCGGGATATTCGCGGATCGCTTCGGAAATCGACATGAAGATCACGCCGGCCTTCTTCAGCTCTTCCTTGAAGGTCGTGACGACGGAAACGGAATCGAACACGGCATCGACCGCGATCTTCGACTTCGAGACGCCGGCCAGGATTTCCTGCTCCTTGAGCGGGATACCGAGCTTTTCATAGACCTTCAGGAGTTCCGGATCGACCTCGTCGATGGACTTCGGACCTTCTGCGGTCTTCGGGGCCGCATAATAGTAGATGTCGTTGAAGTCGATCTTCGCATAATTGACGCGCGCCCAGGTTGGCTCTTCCATGGTCAGCCAACGCTTGTAAGCGTCGAGACGCCACTGCAGCATCCAATCCGGTTCGTTCTTCTTTGCGGAAATGAAGCGGATAATGTCTTCCGACAGACCCTTCGGGGCCTTGTCGACTTCGATCATCGTCTCAAAACCATATTTGTACTGGTCGACATCGATCTGGCGAACCTGATCGATCGTTTCCTGCACAGCAGCCATTTGCGTTCTCCAATCTTGCCGGGTCCAAGGTCCGGCAGCTTGTCAACGTTTGAAGCGGGGAAACCCGTCCTTATGTAAGCGCCAGAGGCGGATTTTCACCCCTTCTGGCAAGGATAAAATTGTATTTTGCCAATTTTATCCAAGTCTTCCTTGTTCAGTCCTCATGCGGCCTTGCCGGACAATTTCCGCCGTGCCGCAATCCGCGCGAAAATCCCGATGGCGAGATCGACCTCCTCGCCCGTCGTCGAGGGACCGAGAGACATGCGCAAGCCTCCCGTTTTCGCATCCTCGCCCATCGCGGTCAGCACATGGCTCGCCCCGACCTTGCCTGAGGAGCAGGCAGCGCCCGCCGAAAGCGAAAGCCCTTCCAGATCGAAGGCGATCTGACCGGTCTCGGCCTTCAACCCAGGCAGGGTGAAGAAAGAGGTATTCACCACTCGCGTCACGTCGTGGCCATAAATCACCACATCCGGCGCGGCCTCTCGCATGCCTTTTTCCAGCCGGTTGCGCAAGGTGCCGATTGCCGCATTGCGCGTATCAAGACCAGCCGTCATGAAGGCAGCCGCCGCGCCGAAACCGGCGATGGCCGCGACATTTTCGGTACCGGCGCGATGGCCCTTTTCCTGCCCACCGCCGCGAATGAGCGGCGCAGGCATCAGGGTCTCACCGCGACTGACAAGCGCTGCAGCCCCTTTGGGCCCCGCGATCTTGTGAGCAGAGAGGATCAGGAAATCAGCACCGAGGCGCTCGATATCCAGCGGCAGCCGACCGGCAGCCTGCACGGCGTCGACGACCAGCAGGCCACCGCGCGCCCGCACAATCTTCGCCGCCGCTTCCACCGGCTGCACGATGCCAGTCTCGTTATTGACCAGCATGATCGCGACCAACGCCATACCGTCCTGCGGATCGAGCTCGGCAAGCAGGCGCTCCAGCGCTTCGAGATCGACCACACCGCTGCGCAGCACGGGGATTTCGGTGACGCGGTCGGCCGGAAAACGACCACCCTCGCGGATCGCCGGATGCTCGATTGCCGATACATAGAGACGACCGACGAAAAGCGGAGCCCGGCCCATGCGGAAATGCGGAGTCAGCACCAGATTGGCGGCTTCGGTTGCGCTCGACGTGAAGATCACCGATGCGGGACTGGCGCCAACCAGGGTCGCAACATCCCGGCGGGCAGCCTCGACGACAGCACGCGCCGCACGCCCTTCGGCATGAACGGAGGACGGATTGCCGGGGAGCGCAAGCGCATCGACCATGGCAAGACGCGCGGGCTCGCAAAGCGGCGCCGTGGCATTCCAGTCGAAATAGATGCGTTGCCTGTTCATCGGCTCTTTACTGATGCTCCTAACCCGCAACCGGCGCATTTTCCTTGAAATTTCCGCCGGGCTTGTCCTATGACACGATCCAACATGGATGGACAGCCATTCAGTTTTGAACTGTTCTAAACTGAGTCTTAGAAAAGCTGACTTAGTTCGTCAAGTCAGATGTCTGAAACATCAGTTGGTGAACCGGATTTTTTCTCAGGGACCGGAGTCTCAATGCCCGAAGTGATTTTCAATGGCCCGGCGGGCCGCCTCGAAGGACGTTACCAGCCCTCCAAGGAGAAGAGCGCGCCGATCGCCATCATCCTGCATCCGCATCCGCAGTTCGGCGGAACGATGAACAACCCGATTGTCTATCAGTTGTTCTACATGTTCCAGAAGCGCGGCTTCACCACCCTGCGCTTCAACTTCCGCAGCATCGGCCGCAGCCAGGGTGAATTCGACCACGGTGCAGGCGAGCTTTCGGATGCCGCTTCCGCACTCGACTGGGTGCAGAGCCTGCATCCCGACTCGAAGAGCTGCTGGGTCGCCGGTTATTCCTTCGGCGCCTGGATCGGCATGCAGCTCCTGATGCGCCGGCCGGAAATCGAAGGTTTCATGTCAATTGCTCCGCAGCCGAACATCTATGACTTCTCGTTCCTAGCGCCCTGCCCTTCGTCCGGCCTCATCATCCATGGCGATTCCGACAAGGTCGCACCGGAAAAGGACGTCCAGGGCCTCGTCGACAAGCTGAAGACCCAGAAGGGCATCCTGATCACCCACAAGACGATCCCGGGCGCCAATCACTTCTTCAACGGCCAGGTGGAAACACTCATGTCCGAATGCGAGGACTATCTCGACCGCCGCCTCGACGGCGATCTGGTGCCGGAACCGGCTGCCAAGCGTATCCGCTGATAACCAGAACAATTCGTTCAAGGGCGTCGACCGAAAGGCCGGCGCCTTTTTCTTTGCGGTGTCATCCCAGCAACATTGACAAGGGCGATGGAGATAGTTCTCAATTGAACAATTGAGACATCGTCCCTTTCAGCCAGCCAATGATACGACCCGCAATGACCGGAAGCCTTTCCTTCGATGCCATCGGGTTTGCCGGAGGCGGAAACCGCTGCTACTGGCAGAGCGGTTTCTTCGAAGCCCTGAACGCGCGGTATCCCCAACGTCCCGCCTACTATGTTGCCGTCTCTGCCGGAGCTTATCACTGCGCTATGAACCTTGCCGGTGTTCGCGACCGTGTGCTCGCCGCTGCCTTTGCCTTTGCCGAACGCGGCCTCCCCGACATTGACTGGTCCGCCTTGCGCCGGAGGCGTTCACCACTGGTGGTCGGCGGACTGTTTCGCGATTTCCTGACGGAACAGTTCGGCGAGACGGAACTGGCTGCGCTACACGCCGCGCCGCCGATCCAGATCCAGCTTTCGCTCCCGCCGGCGTGGATGCCGGGAGGACTTGCCGCTCTCGGCTCGATCACCGCCTACCAGATCGAGAAGCGCCTCACCGGTGGCGCACATTCGAAGGCGGGTTCCTATCTCGGATTGAAGCCCGCATGGATATCCACCCATGAGATCGACAGCCCGGCGATGCTCGTCGACGCGATCATGGCGACTTCCTCGGTGCCGCCCTTCATGCCGGTCGGCAACATAGCCGGCAGTGCCTGTCTTGATGGCGGACTGGTCGATAATCCACCCCTCCGCAAGCTCACGGAAACCGAGAATGAGGGTGGTCGAACACTGCTGCTGACGACCCGCTACGGCAAGATCCCGCCTTCCGCGGCAGGGCGAATCGTCGTCGGCCCGAGCGAGGATATCCCGATCGACAAATTCACCGTCGGCGATGCGGACGGATTGCGTCACGCCTGCGCGGTGGGACGACGGGACGGAGAGACATTTGCCGAGCGGCTTCCGGACCTGCTCTCCGGCTGAAACGTCCTACTTCCGGGTCCGGGCCACGACGCCGCCGCTCACAGGCTGGCGCGCACCGGTCGTTCCCGGAAAGGTCAGCGGCAGCCCCTTCAGCGAACGTGCCGCGAGATAGGCCCACGCCTCCGCCTCCATGGCATCGCCATCGAAACCCGCATCTTCGGCGGATAGTACAGCCGCTCCATGATACGACGCGAGTTCCCTGAGATCCGCCATGATGATGCGATTGTGCCGGCCGCCGCCGCAGATGATGAAAGTCTTCGGCATTTCCGGCAGATGACCCGCCGATTTCAGGATCGCGGCAGCCGTCAGATAGGCAAGTGTGCGCGCGCCATCGGAAAGCTCCGCTTCGCCTCCCTCCGGCGGCAGGAAATCATTGCGATCGAGCGAACGGCGCTTTTCGGCGGTGAAGAACGGATTGTCGAGGTAGCGTTCCAACAGGGACGCAACCACCCGCCCTTCGGAGGCGATCATTCCGCCCTGATCATAAGGAACGCCGGCATGGGTTTCGACCCACTGGTCGATCAGCGTGTTGCCTGGTCCGCTGTCGAAGGCGATGATCGCGCCATCGCGTCCGAGGAAAGTCAGGTTGGATATGCCGCCTATATTGACGAAGCAGACCGGCCATGCGGCATTCTTCAACCCTTCAGCCAATGCCGCGTGATAGGCGGGAACCAGCGGCGCGCCCTGCCCGCCATGCACCATGTCATTGGCGCGCATGTCGTAGACCACATCGATGCCGGTTTCCGCCGCCAGCAGCGCCCCGTCACCGACCTGCACCGTCAGCGCCTCATCGGGCCGATGCAGCACCGTCTGGCCGTGGAACCCGAGAATGTCGATGTCGGCGGCGCTCAATCCGTTCAACTCAAGAAACTGCCTTACAGCCTCCGCATGGCGTAGCGTCAGTTCCCGTTCCAGATCAGCAAGAATACCCGGACGCTCCGTCCGCACGCGGATCGTTTTTGCATCCTCCAACCCCTGCTTGAGACGCTCGCGGAAAGCAGGGGCATAGGGCACGGCGAGAAACGGACCGCGCTCGATGACGTTTTCACCATCGGTCGCCAGCATGGCTACATCGATTCCGTCCATCGATGTGCCGCTCATCAGGCCGATTGCCCGCATCAGTTCACTCACGCTGCCCTCCCGTCCTTCACGGCTTCCGATCTCGGCTCGAATGAGTCGCATCAGCAACATTCATGGCCGAAAGACGTGCACATTTCAAAAAACAGTGCTAAAGCCGCCGCGAAATTTAATGTCCCGCACGATCCAGAGAGTTCCAAGGTCATGACGAAGCTCAAGTCCGATTTCCTCCGCACCATGCATGAGCGCGGCTTCATTCATCAGATTTCCGATGAAAGCGGCCTCGACGATCTGCTGAGCAAGGAAAGCGTCACGGCCTATATCGGCTTCGACCCGACGGCGCCCTCGCTGCATGCCGGCGGCCTCATCCAGATCATGATGCTGCACTGGTTCCAGGCGACCGGCCACCAGCCGATCTCGCTGATGGGCGGCGGCACCGGCATGGTCGGCGATCCTTCCTTCAAGGAGGAAGCACGCCAGCTGATGACCATCGACACGATCGAGAGCAACATTGCCTCGATCAAGCGCGTCTTCGCCAACTACCTCGACTACGACAAGGGGCCGAAGGACGGCGCCCTGATGATCAACAACGCCGAATGGCTGCGTTCGCTCAACTACCTCGAATTCCTGCGCGATGTCGGCCGCCACTTCTCGGTCAACCGCATGCTGTCCTTCGACAGCGTGAAGACCCGCCTCGATCGCGAACAGTCGCTGTCCTTCCTCGAATTCAACTACATGATTTTGCAGGCCTACGACTTCGTGGAGCTGGCCAAGCGCTACGACTGCCGGCTGCAGATGGGTGGCTCCGACCAGTGGGGCAACATCGTCAACGGCATCGACCTCGGCCACCGCATGGGCACGCAGCAGCTCTACGCGCTGACATCGCCGCTGCTCACCACGTCCTCGGGCGCCAAGATGGGCAAGTCGGTGAACGGCGCCGTCTGGCTGAACCCGGACATGCTGTCGGCCTATGACTTCTGGCAGTACTGGCGCAACACGGAAGACGCCGACGTCGCGCGCTTCCTGAAGCTCTACACGACACTGCCCATGGACGAGATCGCTCGTCTTGCGGCGCTCGGCGGCTCTGAGATCAACGAGGTCAAGAAGATCCTCGCAACCGAGATCACCGCCATGCTGCACGGCCGCGAAGCCGCCGAACAGGCAGCGGAAACCGCTCGCAAGACCTTCGAGGAAGGCGGTCTTGCCGAAAACCTTCCGTCGATCGAGGTGCCCGCCGCGGAGCTCGACGCCGGCCTCGGCCTGCTTTCACTGATCGTACGCGCCGGTCTTGCCGGTTCGAACGGCGAAGCCCGCCGCCATGTTCAGGGTGGTGCGGTCAAGATCAACGACACTGCCGTCAGCGACGAGCGCATGACCATCGGCAGCGGCGAAATCACCGCCGATGGCGTCATCAAGGTCTCGCTCGGCAAGAAGAAGCATATTCTGGTTCGCCCGGCCTGATCGGGCCGGACAGCCGTCACTGGTACGGCCAAACATGGATAGATAATTGAACCGCTCGCAACGCCCGTTGCGGGCGGTTTTTCTTTCCGGCAATCTCACGGACCTGATTTGGGAGGAGGTGCGGCATGGAGAAATTCACCGGTGGCTGTTTGTGCGGCAATATCCGCTTCATTGCCTCGGGGCGACCGTACCGGGTCGGCATATGCCACTGCCTCGACTGCCGAAAACATCACGGAGCCCTCTTTCATGCCTCGGCGATATTCCCGGAAGCGTCGGTGATTATCAAAGGCGAAACCCGCGACTATACGGGACGGTTCTTCTGCCCCCGCTGCGGCTCCTCCGTCTTTTCTCGAAGCGGCGATGAAATCGAGGTCAATCTTGGCTCTCTCGACAAGCTCGACCAGTTCAAGCCCACCTACGAACTCTGGACCATCCGGCGCGAGTCGTGGCTGCCGCCATTTCCGCTCGACAGACGATATGAACGGGACCGCGAGCCCGCGAGCCGATTCGAAGAATAGATCGCTCCGGGGTCAAACCTCAATCAGGATACTGCGCGCAGAACACCTGTCCTGATTGAGTTTTGACCCTGATTACCGGAACTCGAAGATCTGCCGGAAGACGCCGGGCGCGATGATCGACAGCGGATTGATCGTCAACTTCGGCTGCTCGGTCGCACCCGACAACTTGAAGGTGATGCCGAGCAACCCGCGATCCCGACCGTTGCCAAGCAGCACGCCGATCACCGGCAATTCGGCAAAGAGGCGGTTGAGGCCATAGGCCGGCATGAAGGTGCCAGTCATGTCGATCCGCCCATCGGCGTCCCGCACGGTTCCCTGAAGCGTTGCGCCGACCTGCTCGCCACGAACGATGCCGTTTTCGATACGCAACGCCGAGTCCGAATAGACCAAGCGAGCAAAGGCCCGCTGGAACCGTGCGGTACTAACGTCAATGTTGCGTTTAACGGCACTATTGAGGCTCTGGCCATTCGCGCCAGTCGGCGTGGAGACGATCGACTGGAGCCGCTGCTCATTCTCCACCTGGAAATTGCGGATATCGAGCGATCCATTCCAGATCCCGTTTGCCCCCTCGGCAAGCTTCAGATTGAGGAGGCCTCCGACCATGTGATCGTAGAGATTGATGAAACGGCTCAGCGCTCCCGCATCGCTGCTGGTCACGGAAATCTCGCTGAGCCCCTCGGGCTTGCGCAGTTTCGATACCAGCGCCTGTCCGGTATCCGTCACGGCTGAGACGTCGAGCCCCGTCGTTTTTCCTGCGCGTGAGGAATATGTCAGCGACACATTGCTCATGGCCTCGTCGCCAAAGCCGACGACACGATCGAGTTTGGCCTGAAGCCGCAGGTTCAGGTTACTGTCAGCGCCACCGCCTCCGGCCTTGCCCCCGCCTGCGGCACCGCCGAAGCCAGCAGGTCCGTCGGATTTCATCTTGGCCAGGAGCGAGCGAAAATCTGCGGACTTGCCGGAGATATTGACGTCATAAGCGCCCTTGGCCGAACGCAGGGTCAGTGCGAAATCATCGCCGGGCGTAAACTGCAGGCGAGCGAAATCAGCAGAAATCAGCCCGTCCTTGCCGGTCGCCAGACTGCCCTTCGCGCCAAAGCCATCGCCATCCAGCACGAACTTGTTAATGTCGGTCTCGCCATTGTCGGCCTCGGTCGTTTCGAAGGTCGCCTTGGCATTAATGCCCTGCCCCTTCGACCAGCCGATCCATGGCACCATCAGGTTTGCCGATTTCAGGTCGACGCTCACCGCCTGCCGTTTCTCATCGAGACGGGTCAACTGGACGACGACAGGCCCGTCGACCATGTCGTCGAGACCCGGCACGAGCTTTGCGCGAGCGGCGTTATCGAGAGTGGCCTTTACCACGCGCTCACGCGCCACATCCGAATCGGAATCGACCGGCTCCGTCATGGCGATTTCCATGGGAACGCCGTCGATGCCCGCCTTGGCCTGAAGGCGCGCGGCGCGCGGATCGACATCGAGCGTTCCGTCGATGTTCGAAATCTTGCGATCGCCAAAAGGCTTGGCGACATCGACGCCCTGAAGCTGGAGGTTCGCCTTCCATACCGGCTCCGGCGGCTTCTGATCAGCGATCAAGCCAAGGCGAACCTGAGCGGTGCCGTGCACGGTGCCGGAAAAGTCTTCCGGCGCAAACCCCACCCGTTGCAAGGCCCGCATCGGCTTGAACGAAACGAGCTCTGCAACACCGTCGGCAGCACCGGAAACGGCGATATCGATGTCGGCCATCAACGGCTTTACATAGACGTTTTCGAGCCCGAGCCTGCCGCTGTCGATCTTCACCATGCGGCCAGAGGGGAAATAGGAGGTCGCAGTCTTGATATCGACGCTGACCTTGCCGCCGCTCATGTCGAAATGGGCGTCCATGTCCCTCAGCGGAGGTATCTCGCCAGTAACGTTCATCCGGGCATCGACGATGTCGAAATTGATGTTCAGTTCGTTGGCATCGAGATGCAGCGGCTTAGGCTCGACGGACAGGCGGTTCTGCGGAATGAAAACCGAAATCTGCCCCCGCGTGACAGTCCCGCCAAAGACATTGGCCAACACCCATTTCCGCGGTTTATCCGCCATCCAGTAGGGCCACAGCTGCTTGATGACGCCAGACCTCATGTTGTTGACAAGCGCATCGAACTGGATTTCCGGTCCTGTGCCGCCGAAACGGATACGCAGGTTGCCATCCATGGTTCCGGACGGAGTGGATACTGAAAGCGTATCGAGCTGCAGCTCCTTCGCTTCATTTACATAGCGGCCGAAAACCTTGAGCGAGAAGGGAAAGGGCGCTTCTCCGGCGGCGGGTACGGAGGCGAGCCCCTCGGACACCAGCAGATCGATGCCGAACCCACTGCCACCAACCGTATTGCCTGGCAGCCGGTCTAGATCGATGAGCCCACCCGACAGCGGCAGAACCATCGGCCCGAATTCCATCCGCGAATTCGGAGCAATCTCCAGCGTATCCTTGGCAAAGTCATAGCCGAAGCTCATCTGGGCACGAGTGAGCTCCTGCGGATTGCCGTCGAAGTAAAAAGTTCCTGCCTGACTGTTCAGCGTCAGCGACATTGACGGCGGGTGTCCGTCTCCGGCCCGCCTGGCGGAGATGATGACCTCGGAAGATCCGTCCAGCCCCTGCCTTGGACTGCCCGTCTTGTCGCGCTTCAGCATGAAGGGGGTCAGCCTGAGATCAGCGATTCTCATTGTCAGGGACTGCGCCCGACCGCCATCGTTGACCGTCAGCGCCGTCAGTTCCGTCTGCTGGCCATTGATGGAAATCGCACCGTAGATCGAAAGTGAGTTATCCTTGCCCCGCTCTAACGCCAGATCGTCCACGGAGATCGTCAGTGGACCGCCGCTGACGCTGGTCGAGGAAATCTCGAGGCCCCCGACACGCATCCGATCAAGGCCCCCCTTGGCAATGAAAGATTGCACCATGTCGAGTTGAAGAAAGGAGTTTTCCAGAACCGCCGGGATACTGTCGACCCGAAGTTTCGAAAGGTCGAGCGGCTCGCTGGCAGGCAGTAGCCTAGCATCGAGCGCCACGCCTTCGCTCTCGATTTCGCGCACTCTGACATGGCCTGCTAGCAACGCCAGCGGGTCGAGAATAAGACGAACGGATTTGGTCTGGGCAATCGGACTGCTGTCAGCCTCGCCGACGAGCGAAACATCCCGGGCCTCGATGGCGAGCTGGAAGCCCTCCGCGAATCGGATGGCCGTACCGCCGATATCCGCGCGATATGCAGGCTCTACAGCGGCATTGAGCGCAGAACGCGCAAAGTTGGAAAGAACGGAATCAAGGCTGCCGCTCTCGACCAGCGCAAACAGGCTGCCGGCCATCAGCAAGAAGAAGGCCAGCATTCCCAGAGACCACCGCCCGACCCCTCCAGCGAGCGTCGATCGTGGCGGACAATGCACGATAATGGGGTCCTCGGCGCCGGCCGAAGGCAATTCATGCAGAGGAATGAAGTCTTCTTTGCGAAACCTTATCTTTTCGCCGCGGATTTCTCCCATGTGCCTGGCGATTGTCTCCGTCCAAGGATGCCGATATTCACAGTCGTGCTGGACGACTTCGGTCCGGACTATATATCGATAGCGACGACAATCATCCATAAAACAGGCAAAAGAAAGGTTATCCCATGGCGGAATTGACAGTCGGCGATCAGGCCCCGGATTTCACTCTGCCGCGTGACGGCGGCGGCTCTGTGTCGCTTTCCACACTTCGCGGCAAGCCCGTGGTCCTTTACTTCTACCCCAAGGACGACACGAGCGGCTGCACCGCCGAAGCCATTGCCTTTACAGGCCTGGCCGAGGAATTCTCCAAGGCCGGAGCGACGATCATCGGCATGTCCCCCGACAGCGTCAAAAGTCACGACAAGTTTGCCGGAAAGCACAATCTTTCCATCGTGCTGGCCTCCGATGAGGAGAAGACCGCGCTTTCCGCCTATGGCGTATGGAAGGAAAAGAGCATGTACGGACGCACCTATATGGGTGTCGAGCGCACTACCGTGCTGATCGATTCGGAAGGCCGAATCGCCGCCATCTGGCGCAAGGTCAAGGTTCCAGGTCATGCCGAAGCCGTGTTGAACGCTGTTCGCGCGCTGTGAACGGCAGTCTTTCCGGCATGACGGTCAATCCATTGAACTCCCTGCGAGGAGCCGCGACTTACGCCATCCTCAGCACCGACCTGGACGAGAAGACGGAACTGGCGCAGGAGGCTGCACGCCGCTGGCATGCACGCCGCCTGTCGCTGCGCTCACCGCTCGATCCCGACCTGCCGGAACGGCCGGGACGGCCGGCAAAACCGGAACTCGTACCACCTAAGGCGACGGAAAAGCGCTCCCTGCACACCCTGCCCGGCCGCATCGCCATGCTGCATGCGCTCGCCCACATCGAACTCAACGCCGTCGATCTCGCACTTGATATCGTCGCGCGATTCGCGACCGAGCCGGTGCCGCATTCCTTCTTCGACGGCTGGATGCAGGTGGCCTTCGAGGAATCCAAGCATTTCCGAATGGTTCGCGAGCGTCTGAAGGCGCTCGGCGCCGATTATGGCGACATGCCCGCCCACGACGGACTGTGGCAGGCAGCCCATTCAACCCGGAACGACCTGACGGCGCGGCTTGCAGTCGTCCCGCTCATTCTGGAAGCCCGCGGCCTCGACGTTACCCCCTCGCTGCAGGAAAAGATGCGCGAAACTGGCGACATCGAAAGCGCCGATGTCCTGAAAGTCATCTACGACGACGAAAAGGGACATGTGGCGATCGGCGCCAAGTGGTTCCGCTTCCTCTGCGCCCGCGAACGGCGCGATCCGGCGGCGACCTTCAAGGCACTGGTGCGCGCCAATTTCCGCGGCGCCCTCAAGGCTCCGTTCAACGATGTCGCCCGCGCCGAAGCCGGCCTCACGCCTTCCTTCTATCGGTCGCTGACTTCAAAGAACAGCGACTAGCAACTCAGCCGGTCAAGGCTCAAACAACCTTTTTCAAGCCTTTGTTAACCTTAATGGTGTCTGATCGCCACAGGCAAAAACCGTTACCGGAACGGCGTTCATCGGCCTTATGAAGAGCGCTTACGGCCGATGGGACAGGGGAAATCGCGTGGCGACTTCGGCGGGAAATCGGGTCTTCGGAAAACGCAGACAGCCACACGTCGTGATTCTGGCGCGCGGCGACAAGATCCGCCACATGACGGTGCACCCCTGGATGGCGGCAGTTGCCTTCTGCTTCGTCGGCGTCATGGCGATTGGATATCTCGGCGCAACGACCTATCTCGTTTTCCGCGACGACCTGATCGGCGCCAGCATGGCGCGCCAGGCCCGCATGCAGCACGACTACGAAGACCGGATCGCAGCCCTCAGGGCCCAGGTGGATCGTGTCACCTCCCGCCAGCTGCTCGACCAGCAGGTGGTCGAGGAAAAGGTTGAGAAACTGCTGGAACAGCAGATGGCGCTTTCCTCCCGCCATGGCCGACTGGACGCCTTGCTCGATCGAGCGGAAGCCGCCGGCGCATTGCCCATCTCCATTCCCGTTCCGAACGAGAAGCCCGAAGTCACCGGCAAGCGGGCAAGCCTTTCCGGCGGACTGGATGCGATCGAGAACCTGCTCGGTCGCAAGACGGCCTCGGCCAAACCGGCTTCGGAAAAGACCAGCGGAACAGGGACGTCCGCCCTCGGCTATGTACCGCTAACAGACACTGCCGCAGACCGTTCAGACCGCCTCTTTTCTCAAATGACGCTTTCGCTCAAGGATATCGAGCACGACCAGATCGACCGTGTTCAGAAACTTGCCGACGGCGCCTCCGAGACCGCAAGCCAGATTTCCGGCATCCTGCAGCGCAACGGCATCCCACTCGACCAGGTGGACGAAAACGCGGGCATGGACGCCATCGGCGGTCCCTATGTCGCCCCTCAGGCAGCGGAAGCCTTCAACTCATCTCTGAACGAACTCGATACGGCACTCAGCCGGCTCGAAAGCGTTCGCGCCACCGCGATCCGAATGCCCTTTGCCAATCCGGCACCGGGCCGGGAAATTACCAGCCGCTTCGGCAACCGGCTCGATCCGTTCTTCGGCAGGCTGGCCATGCATGCCGGCATCGATTTCCGTTCGCCCGTCGGCGGCGAGATCCGTGCGACAGGCGCCGGCAAGGTGGTCACCGCCGGCCCTTCCGGCGGATATGGAAACATGGTCGAGATCGACCACGGTCTCGGTTTCAGCACCCGCTTCGGACATATGTCGAAGGTTGTCGTCAAGGTCGGGGACGAGGTCAATCCCGGCGACGTCATCGGCTATTCCGGCAATACCGGCCGCTCCACCGGCCCGCATATCCACTACGAAGTGCGCCGCAATGGCGAGGCCGTGGATCCCATGCAATTTCTCAACGCCGGCATGAAGCTGACATCGCTGATCGATTGACCCCGCATCGCCTGCGTGTACTCTCGCTTGAGTATCACCGGAGGAGTCGCCATGGAACCGCATGCCCTTCTGGCCTTCGCACTCGCCTTCTTCGTCTTTGCCGCAAGCCCCGGTCCCGACAACATGACGATCATGGCGCGCACCGTTTCCCACGGCGCAGCATCGGGGATTGCCTATGGCGCCGGCACGGTGATCGGCATCCTGATCTATCTGGCGCTTGCCGCCTTCGGCCTCTCGTTGATTGCCAGCGAAATGGGCTTCGTGATGACGCTTCTGCGCTACGGCGGCGCAGCCTATCTCATCTATATGGGTTTCAGGCTCTGGACCGCAGCACCCGTCGTGGCGGAGACGGCACCACAGGAGCGTAGCCGCGATCTTGCGACCGTCTGCCTGACGGCCGTCGCGTTGAACCTCGGCAATCCGAAGATGCCGCTCTTCTATCTGGCGCTTCTGCCCAATTTCGTCGGCGCGGATTTTACGACCGAAACCTATCTGAGCCTCGCCTCGACCATCGTTGCGGTCGAAGTGATCGTGGTCGGCGGCCATGTCTGGATCGCAGGGCGCGCGCGCCGGTTGCTGCGTACTCCGCGTATCGTTCGGATGGTCAATCGCGGCGCGGGCGCAGTATTGGCGCTTGCCGGAATTGCGGTAATGGCGACCCGACGCGCCAGTTGAAGGAACTGTTCATCCTTTGTTACTGCAAATCCCGTAGTTTCCTTGACTTTCCGGCTTTTTGGCACTATCCCGCGCTGACGTTAACGCCCGCGTTCGAGGGCGATGCAATTGTGTTCGCAAGAACCGGAACGGAAACAGATTTCCCTTTGACCACTTTCGCTGACCTTGGCCTGAGCCAAAAAGTACTTTCAGCCGTCACTGACGCCGGCTACACCATTCCCACCCCGATCCAGGCCGGAGCCATTCCGCCTGCCCTGCAACGCCGCGACATTCTCGGCATCGCACAGACGGGAACGGGCAAGACCGCCTCCTTCGTGCTTCCCATGCTGACGCTCCTCGAAAAGGGTCGAGCTCGCGCCCGGATGCCCCGCACGCTGATCCTCGAGCCCACCCGCGAACTGGCCGCCCAGGTTGCCGAGAACTTCGAAAAGTACGGAAAGAATCACAAGCTCAATGTGGCCCTGCTGATCGGCGGCGTCTCGTTCGATGAACAGGACCGCAAGCTGGAGCGCGGCGCCGACGTTCTGATCTGCACGCCCGGCCGGCTGCTCGATCATTGCGAGCGCGGCAAGCTGCTGATGACCGGGGTCGAAATTCTGGTTATCGACGAAGCCGACCGCATGCTCGACATGGGCTTCATCCCGGATATCGAACGCATCGCCAAGATGATCCCGTTCACCCGGCAGACGCTGTTCTTCTCGGCCACCATGCCGCCGGAAATCCAGAAGCTCGCCGATCGCTTCCTGCAGAACCCCGAGCGCATCGAAGTGGCTCCGCCGTCCTCGACCGCAAAGACCGTGACGCAGCGCCTCGTCGCAACCCACAACAAGGATTACGAGAAGCGCTCCGTCCTGCGCGACCTGATCCGCGCCCAGGAAGAACTGAAGAACGCCATCATCTTCTGCAACCGCAAGAAGGATGTGGCCGACCTCTTCCGCTCGCTCGACCGTCACGGCTTCTCTGTCGGCGCGCTGCATGGCGACATGGACCAGCGTTCGCGCATGACCATGCTGCAGAACTTCAAGGACAACAACATCAAGCTGCTCGTCGCATCGGACGTCGCCGCACGCGGCCTCGACATTCCGGACGTCAGCCACGTCTTCAACTTCGACCTGCCGATCCACGCGGAAGACTATGTCCACCGCATCGGCCGTACCGGCCGCGCCGGTCGTTCGGGTGCAGCTTTCTCGCTCGTCACCAAGAGCGACACCAAGTTCCTCGATGCGATCGAGAAGCTGATCGGCCAGAAGATCGAATGGCTGAACGGCGACCTTTCGGCGCTCCCCGCGCCTGCGGAACCCTATGACGACCGTCGCGGCAAGCGCAACGGCGGCAAGGACAAGGATAAGGGTCGCGACCGTCGCGGCAGTCATAAAACCGAAACACGCAGCGAACAGACTGCAGTCATCACGGAAGAAGTGGAAGAGGCAAAGGTGGAAGCAGTGGCGAACGAACGCAGGTCCGAAAAGCGTGGCCGTGACGCCAATCGCAATAGCCGCCCGAACCCGGCTAACGACGATCATCGCGAACGTCGCCGCAACCACTACCGTGACCATGACGACGGCCCGACGCCCGTCGGCTTCGGCGACGACATTCCGGCCTTCATGCTGATTGTCGCCAACGCGAAGGTCTGACGGAACTCACCTTTTCGAGAGCGTACGCTCATGACCCAGCCCGGCATCGATTTTCCCGGCCTCGGTGTCGGCCTTGCCATCCTGCGCGATGGCAAGCTGCTGCTATACCGTCGCCGGAAGGCCCCTGAAGCGGGTTTCTGGAATATTGTTGGCGGCAAGGTCGACCATATGGAACCGGCCGAGCAGGCCGCCCGCCGCGAGGCTGAGGAAGAAACAGGCCTCGCCATCGGCAAGATCGGCTTTCTTGCGACTACCGAGCAGATCATCGATACTGACCGGCAGCATTGGGTTTCGCTGCTTTACCGGACCGAAGACTTTTCAGGCGAACCACAACTGACCGAACCGGACAAGCTTTCGGATTTCGGCTGGTTCGACCTCGACGCGCTGCCCCAGCCGCTCTCAGCCTTCACCAGCGCCATCCTGCCTTTTCTTCGCTGACTTCTGCTTGGCGGACTTTGGCTTGGCCGGTTTTGATCGCGCAGGCTTCGCCTTCGATGCCTCGGCCCTCAGTCCTGCCTCGAAGGCGAGCCGCACCCACTTCGCCATTTCGTCGGGATCGTCATACGCGTCATCAGGGATCGACCAGTAGGGCATCGCGACGGGGCTTTTGCCCTCCCGCTGGTAAACCCATTGCCGGGCACCCGCCTCTTCGAAACGCGGCGCGCTGTCGTTGTCCGCCTTCAGCATGATCTCGTCGAACAGGTCGAGCGCAAAAATCACGCCGTCGCGATAAATGCCCTTTCCTCCGAACATCCGCCGGATGGAGACAGGCCCAACCGACTGAAACATCTCTTCTATCTCGACATTGTCCATTGCGATCAACCCTTGAGAACGCCGCCTGCGGCCAGAACCGCTTCCGGCGTATCGACATCCAGTTTTGCCGCAGCGCCGATCTCGACGTCGATGATCGGCAGGCCCGAAGTTTCGATAATATGGCGCGCACCGATATCCCCTTCGAGCCGCATCAGCGCAGGAAAGGTTGCACGCGGCAGGATGACCGGATTGCCACGCTTGCCATCAGCCACCGCCCGCACGATGGATCGACCGCCTGATTTACGAAATGCCTTCACCAGTTCCTCGAGATCGGCGCGCGTGACCCCCGGCATGTCGGCAAGCAGGATCATCACACCTTCCACGTCCTGCAGGGAGGCCGCGGCAAGGCCAGTACGGATCGAGCTCGCCATTCCGCTGGCGTAATCGCGGTTCTCCTCGATATCGACCGGCAACCCTTCCAGACAGGCGGAAATCTCGGAAGCACGAAAACCGGCAACAAGGACGACGGGACCGCTGCCTGCATCGAGTGCTCGTTCCGCCATGCGCCTCACCAGCGGCACGCCCTCGAATTCGGCCAACAGCTTGTGCCGGCCGCCCTCGCCCATCCGGCTCGCCTTGCCCGCCGCCAGGATGATGATGCCGACACGGAGGGGCGTATCGGCAGAGGTTGCAACCTCACGCGGCAGCGGACGACTGGGAATTTCCATCAGCAAGCCTCCGACACCAAGCCCTGTCAGTTCCAGCGCATCAGGATTTTCACCGGCGAGAATCCGGTTCAAGACCCAGTCGAAGCCGTTTTCCTTCGGCGAACGGGCGCAGCCCGGCGCACCGATGACGGGAATTTCCCCGACATGACCCAGCACCAGCAGATTTCCGGGATCGACCGGCAGCCCGACCTGATCGACTGTTCCTCCCGCCATGCGGATCGATTCCGGGATGACATCGACCGGATCGCACATGGCCGATGCCCCGAAGACGACAACGAGCGGCGGATCGGCCGGTTGCAGGCGCAAGGCATCCTCGATAGCGCCTGCAACCGCATCCGCCCGGTGCGCCACCCTCCATTCACCGACCAACCGGCTGCCAGACGCGGCAAGGCGCTGTTCCAGAATCCGAGCGGTCTTGTCCATGACGGAGGTCTTCAGCGACGGCAGCTGCGTCGCGATCAGGGCGACGTTGCGCGGACGATAGGGTTTGAGTTCGATGGCCCGCCCTTCGGCAAGGATGGACAACGCACTTGCCACGCTCGCGCCGGAAACGCCGAGCGGGATGATCTTCACCGTCGCGACGAGATCGCCTTCGCGCACGTCGCTATGATCTGCCAGACACGCGAAGGTGATTGCCGGGTCGACGCGGTTGAATCGGTCGACCAGTTCCCGGCTTGCCACGAAAAGGCCGTTGCAGGTGGCGTAGAAATTCACCCGACCCGTCGCCGGCTCGGACATCCGCAGGTGATCGAGGCTAATGCCAGCAGCAAGACGCCCCGCCGCCTCGTCTTCGCCGAGATCGCCATCCTCGAGCCGACAGGCGATGATGGTACGAATGCCCGCTTCGGAAAGACGGGAGAGATCCGATCCGGAAAGCCTATGGCCCTTCGGCAGCCGGCCGGGCGGCAATTGCACAGAATGCGCCAGCACAAGGCCTTCAGCCCCTTCCAGCGGGAATTCCCCGAAGATCATGCCGCCTCGCTCACCGCGACGCCAAGCGACCGGCGCCGAAAGGACTGGATAACCTCCGCAAGCACGGATACCGCGATTTCGGCAGGTGTGGCGGCGCCGATGTCAAGCCCCACCGGCGCGGAGATACGAGCGATCTGCTCCTCGGAGAGACCCTGCTCTTTCAACCGCTCCACCCGTTTCGCGTGGGTCTTGCGACTGCCGAGCGCGCCGACATAGAAACAGTCTGCTTTCAGCGCGGCGACGAGAGGAAAGTCGTCGATCTTCGGATCATGGGTGACAGCAACCATCGCGCAGTAGCGATCGAGCGGCCGCTCCTTCAACGCATCTTCCGGCCAGTCCGCCACGAGGTCGACGCCTGAGAAGCGCTCAGGCGTCGCAAAGGCGGTACGAGGATCGATCACGGTGATGTCGTAGCCAGCAATCTCGGCCATGGGACAGAGCGCCTGACTGATATGGACCGCGCCGATCACCACGATGCGCGGTGGAGGGAGGTGTACGTTGAGGAAAAAGCTGCGCCCCTCCAGATCGACCAGACCGGATTTGCCGGACAGCAGCCTTTGCCCGATCTCCGCTCCCAGCGGTCCGATGACGGTTTCTCCCTCGACCACAAGCCGGTCACGGCCATCGTCAAGATCGGTCATCAGCACGGCCGCGCGTCGTGCCAGCCGGGATTCGTTCAGCTTTTTCAGGTTCACCGGATCCATCAGCCGAGCCTTTCGACGTAAACGCGGATTCGACCACCGCAGGAAAGCCCGACCCTCCAGGCCGTCTCGTCCGCCACACCGAATTCGAGCATCCGCGGTTCGCCCGATTGCAGCACGTCAAGCGCCTCGGTAATGACCGCCCCCTCCACGCAGCCACCGGAGACGGAGCCCTCGAAATTGCCATCGGCATCGATCACCAGATGGCTGCCGACCGGGCGCGGCGCCGATCCCCAGGTCTCGACAACGGTCGCAATCGCCACGGCGCGCCCCTTGCCTTTCCATTCCTCGGCAACGAGCAGCGGATCCATCCGCCCTGCAATGACCGTCATGTTCAAGCCCTCATCGTCTTCAGGAAACGTTTTGGATCGGCATCGCCCTGCATCGGCCCGGAAAGGGCTGCGACCAGGTCGGCAAGCGAATCGAGATTATGCACGGAACGCAGTTCATCGACATGGGGAAGCATCGCCCTGACGCCCCGCGCCCGCGCCTCGAAACCCTCAAACCTCAGGAGGGGATTGAGCCAGACCAGCCGCCGACAGGAGCGATGCAGCCGGTCCGTCTCTGCCGCGAGCATCGCCACATCCTCCCTCTCCAGACCGTCAGTGATCAGCAGGACCACCGCCCCCTGCCCGAGCACGCGCCGAGCCCATTGCCGGTTGAAGAGCCTGAGCGTCTCCCCGATTCGCGTGCCGCCGGACCAGTCGCTGACCGCGCCACTGCATTGCGCGATCGCCTCGTCAGGATCGCGGTTCTTCATCTGGCGCGTGACATTGGTGAGCCGCGTGCCGAACAGGAATGTGTGGACGCGACGGCGGCGCTCCGTCAGCACATGCAGGAAATGCAGGAAGATGCGGGTGTACTGGCTCATCGAACCCGAGATATCGGCAAGAATGACCAGCGGCGGCTGTTCGGTGCGACGCGCCCTGAACTTCGGCAGGATAACATCGCCGCCGCTGCGCAGAGCCGCACGCATTGTCGCCCGCGCATCGACATCTCCCGGCCGGCGGGATGGGCGAAAACGGCGCACGCGCACGGTATCGAACGGCATGGCCAGCCTCTCGATCTCGCGCCGCGCCTGAGAAAGTTCGGCTGCGGACATCTGGGCGAAATCCAACCGGCGCAGCACTTCCGAGCCTGAAGTCGTGAAGCGCGCATCGATTTCGATATCCGGCTCGTCGCGCGGTTCCTGCCGCCGCTCGCGTTCAGCATAAAGCGCATCGCTCACTCGGGAAGCCCCGGCCTTTGCCTTCTCTCGTTCGCTGAGATCGGCAGCAACAGGCGACATCATCGCGATCATCTTGGCAACCAGATCCCGCGAACGCCAGAACAACCTGAAGGCCTCGTCGAAGACCGGCTGGTCCTCATGCCGGTTGACGAAGATCGCACCGAGCGCCGCATGAAACTCCTCACGCGATCCGATACCGATGGCGTCGACCGCAGCGATGGCATCGAGCACCGCCCCCGGCCCCGGTTTCAGACCAGCCCTGCGCAACACGCGGGCAAAGTGCACGATATTGTCGGCAAGCCTACCGTCGCCAGCTACCGGCGGCGGCATCACGATCCCATCCCGGCCGGCCGAAATCTCCATGGCTCAACCCGCCGCCAGAAGCTCCGCCTTCACCTCGGAAAGAACCTTCTGGCCTTCCGAGCCCTGAATGCGGGCGATGTCGTCCTGATATTTCAAAAGCGTGCCGAGCGTGTCGGCGATGGTTTCCGGATCGAGCGCCAACCGGTCTAGTTCGGTGAGAGCCGTTGCCCAGTCGATCGTCTCGGCAACGCCGGGGTTCTTGAAAAGGTCCAGCGTGCGCAGCTTCTGCACATAGGCGACGATCTGGCGCGAAAGCTGCTCGTTGCAGCCGGGCACCTTGCGCCGGATGATCGCCAGTTCCTCGGCAGCCTTCGGATAATCGACCCAATGATAGAGGCAGCGCCGTTTCAAAGCGTCATGCACCTCGCGCGTCCGGTTGCTGGTAACGATGACGATCGGCTTTTCCGTTGCTTTCACGGTTCCGTATTCGGGGATCGTCACCTGAAAATCGGACAGCACCTCCAGAAGAAAGGCTTCGAAGGCCTCGTCCGTGCGGTCGAGTTCATCGATCAGGAAAACCGGGGCACGGCCGGGCTCGCTCTCAAGCGCCTGCAGCACCGGACGGCGGATCAGATAGCGGGCGGAGAAGATATCGTGTTCCATTCGGTCACGGTCGGAAACGCCCGCGGCCTCGGACAGGCGTATCTCCAGCATCTGCGCCGGGTAGTTCCATTCATAGACGGCCGATGCAACATCGAGGCCTTCATAGCACTGGAGGCGGATCAGCGGCCGGTCGAGCGCGGATGCCAGCACCTTGGCAATCTCGGTCTTGCCGACACCGGCCTCGCCCTCCAGGAAGAGCGGTCGCTGCATGCGAAGGGCAAGGAAGAGAACCGTGGCCAGCGGCCGACCGGCGAGATAGTCATGCTCCGCGAGAAGGTCGACGACGGCATCGATCGATCCCGGCAGGTTTGTTGAGGACGTCTCAGGCATCCTTCCTCCTCTTTTTGGGAGGAGCTTACAGGCTGTGGTAGCTGCGGTCCAGATAGATCAGCGACGCCTCCCTGGCCCCGAAATGCACCGCCTTCACCTCGCCGAAAAGCACGGTATGGGTCGCCGTGACCTTGGTGTCCGTAACCCGGCAATCAAAGGAGACGATGGCGTCTGACAGCACCGGAGCGCCAGTGACCAGCCTTTGCCATTCGCCAAGCGCAAAGCGCTCATCGACGGAGAGGCAGCCGAAACCGGCAAAGCCGTTGGCAAGGTCACGATGATGCGCACCCAGCGTATTCAGGGCGAAGAACCCGCTTTCGAAGAACACGGCATTCTTTTCATTGGTATTGTTCAGGCAGGCGAGAACGGTCGGCGGATGGTCCGAAACAGAGCATGCTGCGGTGATCGTCACGCCACGGCGGATGCCGCCATGCTCCGTAGTGATGAGCTGGACATGACCCGCATAGCGGCTCATCGCTTCCCGATAGACGACCGGATCAATCTGCTGCGTGTTCAACACTTCACTCTCCGCGATTGGCCTAAGCCTCTATCCGACCGTACTATGCCGGGCAAGTTTTACCTTTTCCCAAACAGACGGTTTTTACCCTGAAGACCGCCAGTTATTGCACCGCATTGCAGTTTCCGTCATGGAGCGGTTAGACTAGGCAAGTCTCAATGGCTTAACGTCGTATCCGGAAAAACCGAAACAAGAATGAACCCTCATCGCTTCCTGCCGCTGACCTTTGTCGCGTTGACCGGTCTTGCCGCGCCGCTCGCCGCCGCTCCGCTGAGGATCGCGGTGGTCGCTCCTCAATCGGGAAACTTCGTGACATTGGGCGATGAAGTGCGTCTCGGCGCAAAGATCTCCGCCGACCGACTCGGCATTGAACTCGCTCTGATCGACGAGAGTTGCGAAGTTGGAAGCGGCCCTCAGGTCGCTGCTAGAATTCGCGAGGCCGGCGCGACCGCCGCCATCGGCTTCCTCTGCTCGGAAAGCCTCGACGGCGCGCTTGCACCGCTGAAGGAAGCCGCGATACCGGCGATCACGCTTTCCGTGCGCTGGAAAGGCGTGATGGAGGACGCCATCAAGAACGGCTGGCCACTCTTCCGCCTTGCGCCCACGACCGAAGACGAGGCTCAGAAGCTCACCGAAATCATCCTTCGTGACTGGACGAGCGATGCCATCGCCTTGATCGAGGACGGCACGATCCACGGCCGCGAGCTGGCCGATGCCATCCGCAACGGCCTTGAGACCCATGGATTGAAGCCGGTTTTCACCGACACTTTCCGTCCTGGACAGGAACAGCAGATCTCGCTTGTTCGCCGTCTGCGCAAGGCCGGTGTGACCAAGGTCTTCGTCGGCGGCGACCGCACAGATATCTCGATCATTACACGCGACGCCGCGGTGGAAAAGATCGAACTCGGTTTTCTGGGCGGCGAAGCTCTGAATGCTGCGGATCAGCCGGTACCGCTTGCCGAAGGCGTACGCGCCGTCCTGCTCCCCTATGTCGTAGGAGGACCACCGCAGAACGGCACCTCCGCCGAATTGCCGCGTGAAGGCTATGTGCAACCCGCCGAGGCTGCAGTTTCCATTCTTGCGGACGCCGCTGCCCTGTCCAGCGCTATGGGTTCGCCCCTTGCCGACACGCTGGTCGATACGGCTTTCGACACCCCGATCGGCCCGATCACCTTTTCGACAGGCCATGAACTCGCGGACAATCCCTATCGTCTGATGGAATGGCGCAAGGGCGGCTTCATTGAAGCGCCGCCCTCGACCCAGTGACAATCAAGCCAGTTGGCAGACTGTCATGACGGATAGGGCCAGAAGGCCTGCGTGAAGACACCGCCATCGACCCAGATTGTCTGCCCGGTCACGAACCCGGCCTCCTGACCCGCAAGAAACAGCACCGGTCCCGCAATATCGGCTGGCGTACCGACCCGGCGCAACGGCGTCACGCTGCCCCATGTCTCGGCATAATCGGGCGCCTCGGCGCGGGTGCGTTCCGTCTCGATAGCGCCGGGAGCCACGCAATTGACGCGGATTCCGTGCGGACCGAGCTCCACGGCCGCTACCTTGGTGAACTGTTCGACGCCACCCTTGGACGCCGTGTAGTCGACGAGCTTCGGAAAGGCGAGCTTGTTGCAGCCGGAGCCCAGATTGATGATGGAACCGCCCTTGCCGGCCGCTACCAAGCGCCGCCCCACTTCCCGCGTATTGAGAAAGGTGCCGGTCAGGTTGGTGCGGATCACGGCATCCCACCGCTCCTCGGACAATTCCAGCAGCGGAGCCCATGTCTGGATACCGGCATTGTTGACGAGAACATCCGGCGCATCGCCGAACCAGTCGCAGGCCTCATCCATGAACGCCGTAACGGAAGCCGGATCGCCGACATCGGAGGAAAACGCGCGGACCTGACCGCCGGCACCGGTAATCTCGGCGACGACCTCTACGGCGGCGGCTCCGTCATTGCGATGCGTAAAGGCCACCCGATATCCCGCCTGCGCGAATGCAATTGCGAGATGCCTGCCGATGCCGCTGCTGCCGCCGGTGATGATCGCGGAACGTCCCATGTCTCTCCTCCTGTTGCTCCTCGTCACGAGGGATGGAGAAGGATCAAGCCAAGGTCAAGCCGGCCTCGTTCATGGCAGACTTTCGAAGAGTTGCCGGGCTGGCCGGGCGGTGCTATGGGCAGGCCGAAAAGTCAGCAATTCCGGAGCATCCGCCATGACACGCCCCCTCAAGATCGCCCCCTCGATCCTCGCTGCAAACTTCGCCCGGCTCGGTGATGAAGTCGCCGACGTGGTCGAAGCCGGCGCAGACTGGATCCATCTCGATGTCATGGACGGCCATTTCGTTCCCAACATCTCTTACGGCCCCGCCGTCATCAAGGCGCTGCGCCCCTTTACCAAGGCGGTCTTCGATTGCCATTTGATGATCTCGCCGGCCGACCCCTTTCTCGAAGCCTTCGCCGATGCCGGCTGCGATGTCATCACCGTCCATGCCGAGGCTGGCCCACACCTGCATCGCTCACTGCAGAAGATCCGCTCGCTCGGCAAGAAGGCGGGCGTCTCGCTGAACCCAGCAACGCCGCTCTCGGCGATCGAACATGTTCTCGACGACCTCGACCTCTTGCTCATCATGAGCGTCAACCCCGGCTTCGGCGGCCAGAAGTTCATTCCCGCCATGACCGAAAAGCTCGCCAAGGCAAATCTGATGATCGGCAACCGTCCGATCGATCTCGAAGTCGACGGCGGCGTGACCGCGGAAAATGCGGCACTCGTGACGTCTGCCGGCGCCAATGTCCTCGTCGCCGGTTCGGCCATCTACAAGGGTCAGGGCGTTGACGATTATCGCAAGACGGTCGACAGTCTGCGCAAGGCCGCGGAAGAGGGACGCCGTTGAACTATTGCAGGACATGGCTGGCAGGTGTTGCGACGGCTTTCGTCGCCCTGCCGGCCATGGCCGCCGATTTCTCCAGCTTCCAGTCGCTCGGCTTTTCTAAAGACGGCGGCATCTACGCCTTCGAGGAATTCGGCATCAATGACGGTTCGGGACTGGCCTACTCGACCATTTTCTTCATCGATACCGTAAAGGACAGCTTCCTGCCCGGAACACCGATCCGCACAGGCGTGGAACGCGACACGGAAAGCATCGCGACCGCACGCCGCGAGGCGATGGAAAAGGCCACACCGCTCCTCTCCGAACATGGGATTCTCGACAGGCCGGGCGAGTTGGCGGCTTTCAGTCCGATCACCGAGATCGGTGCGCCGAAAGACGAGCTACGCTATCTCGAACATCCCGCCGATCCCGCCTTCGGCAAGCCCTACACCCTGAAGATCGAGGAATTCACCGTCGCCTCGCCCCAGCGATGCCGCGATTTCATCAATACGCTCAAGGCCTTCAGGCTGACGTTCAGCGAGAAGAACGGCGAGCCGGCGGATGAGATCGTGCATGCGGACGGCACGGACATTCCCGAAAGCCGCCGATGCACTGTCGGTTACAGGATCGGCGGCGTCGTGACCTATTCTCCTCTTGCCGGCGCTCCGATCCACATGGCGCTCGTCAACGTGCTGAGCCTCGGCTTCGAGGGCCATAACGGGCGCTGGATCGCCGTTCCCGCCCACCCCTGATGACGGACATAGCTCTCCCCAAGCCTCAAACAACCATACGCGACCGGTTGGCCGCCGCCCGCCCTCCCGTAGGGCTCTGGTTCGCGGGTGCGCTGGTCTGGGGTGCCCTCATGGCAGCGGTCCTCGGCCTGTCGCTTTACGGCATGGAACGTCTGGACAGCGGGCATACGCCCGCGCTCTTCGGCCTCTATTTTTCAGGCGGGGCGATCGGTTGGCTGCTCGCCCTCCCAATTATCGGCTTCTTCAGTTTCCGCCGACGCCCGGAAACGCGGTTTGCGGCCGCCTTCCTCTTCCTCTCCTGCGGTACACTCGGCGCAACGGCGCTTCTCTTCGCCCTGCAATACCGCATGTTCTACGCCCAATGGCATGCGCCCTTCGGCACCGTGATCTGGACATTCCAGTTCGCCTTCACCTCCGCCTCCGCCGTCTACCAGTTCACCGCACTCGGCAGCCGGCACTACTTTCCCTTCGGCGTCGCACTGCTGGTTGCAGCAAGCCTCTGGCTTGCGCGCCGCAACCGTTGAGATTGCCGGGCTTCTTTGCTAAGAGCGCCTGACAAAAGCTCCGGCCAGCCGACCCTCCCGGTGTTCGACCGAGTATCTGATCAGGCGTCAAGCAGGCGCCATCGCCAGCCCAAGGAAAGAAAAGCCCATGATCCCGCGTTATTCCCGGCCCGAAATGGTCGCCATCTGGTCTCCCGAAACCAAATTCCGTATCTGGTTCGAGATCGAGGCCCATGCCTGCGATGCGCTGGCCGATCTGGGCGTGATCCCGAAGGAAGCCGCACGGACTATCTGGGAAAAGGGTGGGGCCGCCGAGTTCAACGTCGCCCGCATCGACGAGATCGAGGCCGTCACCAAGCATGACGTCATCGCCTTCCTCACCCATCTTGCCGAGTTCATCGGCCCCGACAGCCGCTTCGTGCATCAGGGCATGACGTCCTCCGACGTGCTCGACACCACGCTGAACATCCAGCTCGTGCGCGCCGCCGACATCCTGCTCGCCGACATGGACCGCGTTCTCGCCGCCCTCAAGGCCCGCGCTTTCGAACACAAGGACACGGTGCGCATCGGCCGCAGCCACGGCATCCACGCCGAACCCACCACCATGGGTCTGACATTCGCCCGCTTCTACGCCGAAATGGTCCGCAACCGCGCCCGTCTCGTGGCAGCTCGGGCGGAAGTTGCAACCGGCGCGATCTCCGGCGCCGTAGGTACTTTCGCCAACATCGACCCCCGCGTAGAGGAACATGTCTGCGAAAAGCTCGGCCTCGTTCCCGAGCCGGTCTCGACGCAGGTCATCCCGCGCGATCGTCACGCCATGTTCTTCGCCACCCTCGGCGTAATCGCATCCTCGATCGAGAACGTCGCGATCGAAATTCGCCACATGCAGCGCACCGAAGTTCTGGAGGCGGAGGAATTCTTCTCGCCAGGCCAGAAGGGTTCGTCCGCCATGCCGCACAAGCGCAACCCGGTCCTGACCGAAAACCTGACCGGCCTTGCCCGTCTGGTGCGTATGTCCGTCGTCCCGGCCATGGAAAACGTGGCTCTCTGGCATGAACGCGACATCAGCCACTCCAGCGTCGAGCGCGCCATCGGCCCCGATACCACGATCACCCTCGACTTCGCGCTGAACCGCCTTGCCGGCGTCATCGAGAAGCTGGTGATCTACCCGGAAAACATGCTGAAGAACATGAACAAGTTCCGCGGCCTCGTGATGAGCCAGCGCGTTCTTCTGGCCCTCACCCAGGCTGGCGTCAGCCGCGAGGATGCCTATCGTCTCGTCCAGAGAAACGCGATGAAGGTATGGGAGCAAGGCAAGGATTTCCTTGAGGAATTGCTCGCCGACGAAGAAGTTCGCGCGGCCCTTTCCGAAGAGGAAATCCGCGAGAAGTTCGACCTCGGCTACCACACCAAGCACGTTGACACGATCTTCAAGCGTGTCTTCGGCTGAGACCAGCCCGTTCAACTGCGATCCGGCCCGTGGAGACGCGGGCCGGATTGTTCGTTTTTGGGGATGGACTTTATGACTGGTTTTGTCGCCCGTACCCGGCCAAGCTCCTTGACGAAACCTCGACCAATAAACAGATAAGGCGCATGAAAGCTTCAGACGCAGATATCCTCATCATCCCCGGCTATACCAATTCCGGTCCCGATCACTGGCAAAGCCGGTGGGAGACAAAGCTCTCCACCGCCCGCCGTGTCGAACAGGCAGAGTGGGCAAAGCCCGTGCGCGAGGATTGGGTCGCTCGCGTCGTCGAGGAAGTGAACAAGTCCACACGTCCCGTCGTGCTGGTCGCCCATTCGCTCGGCGTACCCACGGCAATCCATGCCATTCCCCACCTTGGAGACAAGGTGAAGGGTGCGTTTCTCGTCGCTCCTCCAGATGTCGCCAACCCTTCCATCAGGCCGAAACACCTGATGACGTTCGGTCCCTATCCACGCGATCCGCTGCCCTTTCCGGCGATCACCATCGCCAGCCGCAACGATCCATTCGGCACCTACGAACACGCGGACGATATAGCCGGCGCCTGGGGTTCGCTGCTGATCGACGCGGGAGAATCCGGGCACATCAATACGGATTCCGGCCACGGCCCCTGGCCCGAGGGAACTATGGTCTTTGCCCAGTTTCTCAGCCGCCTGCAGGGGTAATTCCGCAGGCGACCGGCCTCGAAGGCCATTAGCACGAAGGGACTGCCATACGCTTGATGCGAGCGGATCGGGTTTAAGCGCTTCTTAATGGAAGGCCGTTAGCCTTGAGCCAACCGAACGTTGTCGATAGGTCGTCCTTGCATCCGGGTTCAAACAAAGTCAGCCTTTCCGGTGCCAGCGGGGTTTCCAACATCCGTGAGCTCCTGGCGGGACTGCCTATGCCCAGCATTGTGCTCGACCCGATCGGCCGCATTCTGGCAACCAATTTTCATTTCGACCGATTGCCTGTCCAGAGAGAAGCGGGCTCGGCTGATTTCCTCATCGGCTATCTGCAGGACGACGATCGGAGCGTCTTTTCCGCCCTCCAGCTTACGTCGCTTTCGTCCAAGGCGGAGACACATCCACTCGAACTGCAGTTTGTCACGGATGATGGATCCCCTCTCTGGATGATGGCGCACGTCAAGGCAATGACCGCGAACACAGTGCCATCCGCCAATCTTCTGGTACAGTTTTGCGATATAACGCAAATCAAGAAGCGCGAACTGGATCTCTCTGACAGGGAAAGCCGCTGGAAGGACGCCCTGGTCAGTTCATCCACCGGCGTATGGGACTACCGGCAGGATCTCGGGACATGGTATTACTCCAATGAATGGCGTGCCATTCGCGGCCTTGCGCCGGACGACCCCTTGCCCCCCACGACCGAAGAGTGGCTGGAGTTCGTGCATCCCGATGATCGCGAGCGCGTAGTTCTTTGTGTGGAACGGCAGAAGGCAGGCGATCCTGACTATATGACTTTCGAATATCGCGAAAGGCATAAGGACGGACACTGGGTCTGGATCGAATGTCGCGGCGCCTGCGTCGATTGGGATGAAGAAGGCGCGCCGCGACGCATCATCGGAACCGACGTCGACATTACCAGCCGCAAGCTGGCTGAGGAAAAGATCGCGCACATGTCGCGGCGGCTGAAGCTTGCTTTGGAAGTCTCACATATCGGCGTGTTCGAAACGGACTTCGATGCCGGCACCTCGGACTGGGACGACGGCATGATGACCCTCTTCGGCATCAAGGGAAGCCAGAGGATGCAGATTGGCGGCATATGGGAGCAGATGCTGCATCCGGAGGACGCCGAACGAGTCTTCAGCAAGGTGGATCATCATGTAGCCAATCTGCTTCCTTTCTCCGATGAGTATCGTGTCACTCTGGAAGACGGCTCGATCCGATATATCCGCTCGCGCACCCTGCCCTTTGTCGACCAGGACGGGCATCGAAAGATGATCGGGGCAAACTGGGACGTGACTGCCGACCTCGCTCTCCACCGCGAACTGGAGCGTGCCAAGACGCTCGCAGAGGCCCGCAACGCTGAACTGGAGGCAGCAAAGGCCCGCATCGAGCACATTGCGATGCACGACTACCTGACCGATCTTCCGAACCGCCGCTATCTCGATGAGAAACTGAACAGCTTCACCGAGGCCGCCAGCACGACGACCGGCGGCCTTGCCGTACTTCACATCGATCTCGACCGCTTCAAGGAAATCAACGACACGCTCGGCCACAGCGCCGGAGACATGATGCTCAAGCATGCAGCGAAAGTGTTGAAGGCAAATACCCGTGTCGGCGATTTCGTCGCCCGCATCGGCGGCGACGAATTCGTCTTCCTCGCGCGTTTCGAGGGCTCCCAACGCGAACTCGCGCAACTAGCCGACCGCATCATATCGGAACTCAGGAAACCGGTATCCTATGATGGCCATGAGTGCCGCTTCGGCGCCAGCATCGGGATTGCCTGCGAACTGGGCCCTGAACTCGATGCGCGGCAGTTGCTGCTAAATGCCGATATCGCTCTTTATCACGCCAAGAACCGAGGCCGTAACCGCCACGAATTCTTCTCCCGCGACAGTCACCGGCACATGGTGGACACCCGAAGGCTTTCCGATGAGATCCTGAGGGCACTGGAGAACGACGAGTTCGTCCCCCACTATCAGTTTCAGTTCAATGCGCGCAGTCTTGCAATTGCCGGCGCCGAGGCTTTGGCACGCTGGAAGCATCCCCGACAAGGCCTGCTGACGCCCGACCGTTTCCTTTCAGTGGCGGAGGAACTCGGCGTAATGCCTCAGATCGATGCGCTCATCCTGGAAAAGGCTCTTGCCGACTTCGAAAAGTGGCGCGCACTCGGCCTGAGCGTGCCGAAAATATCGGTCAACGTTTCGACCCGTCGCCTGCATGACCCGCAGTTGCGGAAAAAACTCGGCACGTTGACCTTCGATCCCGGAACCTTGTCCTTTGAACTGCTGGAATCGATTTTCCTTGATGAATATGACCAACAGGCGATGGAGAACCTCGACCATCTGCGAAAGCTTGGTGTCGACCTCGAGATCGACGACTTCGGCACGGGCCACGCCTCCATCGTCAGCCTGCTCAGACTGAACCCGAAATCACTCAAGATCGACCGGCAACTGGTGCGCGACGTCACACAATCGACCGAACAGCGCAAACTGGTCAGGTCGATCATCGATATCGGGCGATCATTGAATATCGGCGTTACTGCGGAAGGTGTAGAAACGCCGGAACATGTCCGGATACTCGCGGCACTCGGCTGCGACGTGCTGCAGGGCTTCGGGTTGGCCCGCCCTATGGCATTTTCCAAGACCGCAGATTTCATCGCTGGCGAAACGTGGCGTCGCCCGTTCAGTTGAAAGGGCGACGAAATTCTCCGGCGGCCTGAGTGACCGCCCCAACACAGAGGCTTATTCGCCCTGAATTTGAGCGACAGCCTCGGCCAGGAATTCGATCATCTTCGTGCGCAGTTCCTCGTCGGAAACCGTAACCCCGCCGGCAGTCAGATCGCCCTTGAGTTTGCGGATGACGTCGCCATCGCCGGCTTCCTCGAAATCGGCAGCGACGACTTCCTTGGCATAAGCATCGGGATCCGCCTTGCCGAGCAGGCCTGCGGCCCAGAGCCCGATAAGCTTGTTGCGCCGTGCCTCCGCCTTGAAGCGAAGTTCCTCATCGTGTGCGAACTTGTTTTCAAAGGCTTTTTCGCGATCACCCATACCGCTCATGTGTATCTCCCAAAAAGTATCCGTCACCATACGGGGGCTTCGTTTCCCCCATTAATCAAAAGGCTGTAGAAAGTGCAATGCAAACTTGGGACGCATGCTGATTCTCCGAGCCGCGCCTTGGTTTGGACGAAATCCGGGGAGGTAACAACAGCCGCATTGTGAAAAGCGTGGTTTTCCTTTAAGGGACCGCTTCAATAATCGTTCCACAGCGTCCCCAGTGTGACGCCAACAGCAGAGAAAACCAGCCATGAACCGTCGCCGCCGTGTTTACGAAGGCAAGGCCAAGATCCTTTACGAGGGTCCGGAGCCCGGCACGCTGATCCAGTTCTTCAAGGACGATGCCACCGCATTCAACAAGAAGAAGCACGAAGTCATCGACGGAAAAGGCGTTCTCAACAACCGCATTTCCGAATATCTCTTCACCCACCTGAACAAGATCGGCATTCCGACCCACTTCATCCGCCGCATGAACATGCGCGAGCAGCTGATCAAGGAAGTGGAGATGATTCCGCTCGAGGTCGTCGTGCGCAATGTCGCCGCCGGCTCGCTCGCCAAGCGCCTCGGCATCGAGGAAGGCATCGTTCTGCCGCGCTCGATCATCGAATTCTACTATAAGTCCGACGCGCTCGCAGACCCGATGGTCTCGGAAGAGCACATCACCGCATTCGGCTGGGCCAACCCCGCCGAGCTTGACGACATCATGGCGCTCGCCATCCGCGTCAACGACTTCCTGAGCGGCCTCTTCCTCGGCATCGGCATCCAGCTCGTCGACTTCAAGATCGAGTGCGGTCGCCTCTACGAAGGCGACATGATGCGCATCATCCTCGCCGACGAGATCTCGCCCGACAGCTGCCGCCTGTGGGACATCGAGACCAATGAAAAGCTCGACAAGGACCGGTTCCGCCAGGATCTCGGCGGCCTGCTCGAAGCCTATCAGGAAGTGGCCAAGCGCCTCGGCATCATCAATGAAAACGAGCCGCTGCGTGGCACCGGTCCGGTGCTCGTCAAGTAAGCTGCTGATATAAAGTAATCTACGGAGATTGAGAGTGATCAAGGCACGCGTGACCGTAACCCTCAAGAACGGCGTCCTCGACCCGCAGGGCAAGGCGATCGAAGGCGCACTCGGCGCACTCGGTTTCGACGGTGTCGGCCATGTCCGCCAGGGCAAGGTCTTCGACCTCGAGCTTGAAGGTGCAGACAAGGCCAAGGCGGAAGCCGACCTCAAGGCCATGTGCGAGAAACTCCTCGCAAACACGGTCATCGAGAACTATACTATCGCCATTGCCTGAGGGTTGATGAGCGACGGGATGGCCGAGCAATCCCGGAGCCACTGTCCGAGAGCTTTCGCAATCGGACCTTTCGGTATCGAGGAGCGGCCAGTGCGAAATGCAGCAGGAAATAGACAGCCTGCGAAACCACATGCACCTGATGCAAGGCGATCTCAACAATCTGCGGGGAACGATGTCGCAGGTAATGGATCGCCTCGATCGATCGGATAGAGGGTCATCTCGATCAACGAGAACTGGCCGAAGCACAAACAAGGTTTGAGCCACACCCATGAAATCTGCCGTCCTGCAACTCCCCGGCCTCAACCGCGACCGCGACATGATTGCGGCGCTCACCAAGATTTCCGGCAATGCGCCGGTGACGATCTGGCAGACCGAAACCGAACTTCCGGATGTCGATCTCATCGTCATCCCCGGTGGCTTCTCCTATGGCGACTACCTGCGTTGCGGCGCAATCGCAGCCCGCATGCCGGTCATGCAGGCGGTGAAGGCGGCTGCAGAGCGGGGCGTCAAGGTTCTCGGCGTGTGCAACGGCTTCCAGATCCTGCTCGAGGCGGGCCTTCTGCCGGGCGCGCTGATGCGCAACGCCTCGCTGAAGTTCGTATGCCGTGAAATCAAACTCGAGGTCGTCAATGCCGACACCGACTTCACCCGCGCCTACGCCAAGGGTCAGATCATCCGCAGCCCCGTCGCTCATCACGACGGCAACTACTTTGCGGATGCGGAAACCCTGAAGGTCATCGAAGGCAACGGGCAGATCGTGTTCCGTTATGCGGAAGGCACCAATCCGAACGGTTCGATCAACGATATCGCCGGCGTGATGAACGAGAAGGGCAACGTTCTCGGCATGATGCCGCATCCGGAAAACCTGATCGAAGCAGCCCATGGCGGCAATGACGGACGCGGTATCTTCGCATCCGCCCTCGACGTAATCGCTGCTTAACCAGTCGAATGATAGAGAGCGGGCGCCCAATGAACGAAAAGCGATTCAGCATGCGCTCCGCCCTCCTTCTTGCCGTCTTTCCCCTCATTGCCCTCGCCTCCTGCCAGTCGAAGCCACAGCCGTCGGCGTCCCATGGACCGTCCCCGCTCGACATCATGGAAAAGGTGGCGGTCGGCGCCAATCGTTGCTGGATCAAGTCCGGCGATCCGGCCTTCAAGGCTTACGCAATGGCGCCGGAACTCAATTCCTTCTCCGGCAAGCCGCGTATCCTTCTCGTCCGCAAGGGCTCCGGCGACATTCGTCCGCTTCTCGTGGTGCAGGCGGAAGGTCGTCCGGCGCGTCTCGACGCCTTCGGTCCGATGATGGGTGAGCCCGTTTCTTCCCGCATTACCTCCGATGTCAACCGCTGGGCCCGCGGCGGCAAGGACTGCTGACCCGCATTTGCACGCGGCGTTTGACACACGATTCAGAAAACCGTTTCGGCGCGGGGTGCAACCTGTGCTAGCGTTTCGCATTCGCTGCGAAACGACACGGATTTTTTGTCATGATTGTTTGCAGATACCTCGAATGCATCCGCCTTCCGCTTTATTTGGCAGCAAGCATCTCATTGTTTTCCAACGCATCCTTGGCCACGGACTGGTCGGTCAAGGAAATCCGGTGGGGCGCGACCGCCTCCATCCAGGCAAAGAGTACTTTCGAATCAGGCTTCTATCCAACAGTCGTTCTCTATTTCGATCCGCTGGATTCTGCCAACGCAACCACATGGAAGGACAAACTTCTTCGACCGCAGATTCATGCCGGACTATCCGTGAGCACTGCCGGCAATGCCAGTCAAGTCTATGCAGGTTTCAACTGGAAGGTCGATGTTACCGACCGCCTGTTCATCGATCTCGGGTTCGGCGGTACCGTGCACAACGGTGATCTGGATGACGACGGCACCAAAGGCCCCAAGTTGGGCTGCAGCGTGCTTTTCCATGAATATGCCGCAGCCGGTTTCCGCGTGACTGAAAAGGTCGATATCCTTGCGACCATCGATCATTCGTCGAACGCGGACCTTTGCGACGTCAATGACGGCATCAGCCATGCAGGCGTGATGTTTGCCTACAAGTTCTAGGCACGAAGTCCGCCGCTGCTGCGATCAGGCGCCCCAGCAAGACGCGGCATCCCAACCCCGCTCACGGACGAAGCAGCATCCAGGACTTGCGTGCCTCACGCTCTGCCTCGATCCTCGTCACCCCGATATCCTTCAACTGGTCTTCACTCAGTTCGAGAAGCGCAAGTCGCCCGCTGCGCTTCATCCGCCAATGAGAAACGGACTGCAGCAGCTTGGCCCAGCCCCCCTTTGGCGGCGGTGCAGGGGCAAGCATGTCGCCACTGGAGCGAAACAGGGCCTCGCGAGCGTAGCCATCAGGCCACATTGTATCAATTGCATCAATATACCGCACAGAATCAGTCATTTCCTCACCCAACGTATTATTTCTCGATGCAAATTGGGTAACATTGACTCAATGATGGGGACAATATATTGAATTGTCATGATGACAAATTGGCTTCCCGATCTTTCCCAGGGCAAAGGCCCGATCTATGTCCGTCTCGCCGACCAGATCGAAATGTCGATCGCCGGCGGTACGCTTCCCGCGGGAGCCAAGCTTCCGCCGCAACGCAATCTAGCCTTCGATCTCGGCATCACCATCGGCACCGTCAGTCGCGCCTATTCGCTTGTCCATGAACGAGGGTTGGTAACCGGCGAAGTCGGACGCGGCACGTTCGTACGCGATACGCGCGACACGCCTCCCAATGGAGAAGTCGATCCTGTCGCCTCCGCGCTTGTCGGCACACGGTCGATGACAGCACCGCCCGGCAAGATCCGTTTCGACAGCACGGCCGCCCCCGACGTCGGTCAGGGCGCATATCTCCAGAGCCATATCGAGGGGATCCTGCGCGATCACCCGGTCGATATTGCGAGCTATACCCGTAGTTTCCCGGATCACTGGTTTGCCGCCGGCGCCCAGTGGCTCGGCAAGGGCGACTGGGCGCCCGATCCGCAGAACATCGTCCCCACCCTCGGCGCCCATGCCGGCATCATGGCGGTCATCAGCGCAGTGACAGCCCCCGGCGACCGCGTGATATTCGAGCACCTCACCTATTCGCAGGTGAGCCGCGGCGCCGGATTGGCCGGCCGCCGCACGGCGCTGGTCGAAAGCGACGAGAACGGTATCTTGCCGGACGACTTCGACAGGGTCTGCGCCCAGCAGCACCCGAAGGTCGCCTTCGTGATGTCCTCCGCCCAGAACCCTACCCTCGCAGTCATGCCGATCGAGAGACGCAGGGCGCTGGTCGATATCGCCCGCAAGCACAATGTCTGGCTCATTGAGGACGATCTCTACGGTTCCATGTCGTTGCAGCAGCTGCCGCCGCTCGCGGCACTCGCTCCCGACCGGACATTCATGGTCGGCGGCCTGTCGAAATCCGTTGCGGCCGGTGTGCGCGGTGGCTGGGTCGCCTGCCCTCCCCATTTCGCTCAGCGTGTACGCATCGCCCACAAGATGATGACCGGCGGCATTCCCTTCCTGCTGGCAGAACTTTGCGCCCGGCTGGTACTTTCAGGCGATGCGAGAACCATCCGCGCGCTCTGCGCCCAGGAAATAGCAGCGAGAGAGGCACTTGCCCGCGAGTATCTCGACGGCTTCGACTACCGCTCGAGCCCATCCATCCCCTTCCTCTGGCTTGCGCTCCCCGATCCCTGGCTGTCGGTCACCTTCAAGAATGCAGCACTCGCCGAAGGCGTGCTGATCGACGACGAGGACGAGTTCAAGGCCGGCCGTTCCGAAAAGGTCCTGCACCGGGCGCGGATCGGTTTTTCCTCTCCAACGGATCGCGACGAGATCCGCAGCGGTTTTGCCGTCGTGCGGCGGCTGCTTGAAAACGGCGGCGCGGGCTACGACAGTATCGCCTGACCCGTCTCCCCCAGCATCGAAGCGGCTGTTGCCAGCCGCATTTTCCTGTCGCACTGTCGGCTCACATGCGCTAAAGAGGCGCCGAAACGCCGATTTTCCGCAGCAGGCCAGCGCCAGACAGGCCCCCAGGACAAGCCCCAGGACAAGCGATGACGATCTCCAACACGATTGCAATCACTCCCGAACTCGTAGCCGCCCACGGCCTCAAGCCGGACGAATACGAACGGATCCTGCAGCTTATCGGCCGCGAGCCGACATTCACCGAACTCGGCATCTTCTCGGCGATGTGGAACGAGCACTGCTCCTACAAGTCCTCGAAGAAGTGGCTCCGCACGCTGCCCACCAAGGGCGAGCGCGTCATTCAGGGTCCCGGGGAAAACGCCGGTGTCGTCGATATCGATGATGGCGACGTCGTGGTCTTCAAGATGGAGAGCCACAACCACCCGTCGTATATCGAGCCTTACCAGGGTGCGGCGACCGGCGTCGGCGGCATTCTTCGCGACGTCTTCACCATGGGCGCCCGCCCGGTTGCCGCGATGAACGCACTGCGCTTCGGCGCGCCGGATCATCCGAAAACCAGGCACCTCGTGGCTGGCGTCGTTGCTGGCGTCGGTGGCTATGGCAACTCCTTCGGCGTTCCGACTGTTGGCGGCGAAGTCGAGTTCGACGCCCGCTATAACGGGAACATCCTCGTCAACGCCTTTGCGGCCGGCCTTGCCAAGTCCGACGGCATCTTCCTTTCCGAAGCCAAGGGCGTCGGGCTGCCGGTGGTATATCTCGGCGCCAAGACGGGCCGCGATGGCGTCGGCGGCGCGACCATGGCATCGGCGGAATTCGACGAGTCGATCGAGGAGAAGCGCCCGACCGTTCAGGTTGGCGACCCCTTCACCGAAAAGTGCCTTCTGGAAGCCTGCCTCGAGCTGATGGCGACCGGCGCCGTCATCGCCATTCAGGACATGGGCGCGGCAGGCCTCACCTGCTCGGCCGTCGAAATGGGCGCCAAGGGCGACCTAGGCATCGAACTTGAGCTCGACAAGGTACCGGTGCGCGAAGAGCGTATGACCGCCTATGAGATGATGCTGTCGGAGAGCCAGGAGCGCATGCTCATGGTTCTGGAACCCTCAAAGGAAGAGGTCGCCAAGGCGATTTTCGTCAAGTGGGGCCTCGACTTCGCCATCGTCGGCCACACGACCGACGACCTGCGCTTCCGCGTCATCCATCAGGGCGAGGAAGTCGCAAACCTGCCGATCAAGGAGCTCGGCGACCAGGCACCGGAATACGACCGTCCGTGGATCGAGCCGAAGGCCCCGGCCCCGCTCGCTGAAAACGACGTTCCACAGGCCGATGTCGCCGAAGCGCTGGTCAAGCTGGTCGGCTCCGCCAACAACTCCTCGCGCCGGTGGGTCTATGAACAGTACGACACGCTCATCCAGGGTAACTCGCTGCAGCTTCCGGGCGGCGACGCCGGCGTGATCCGCGTCGACACCCACCCGACCAAGGCGCTCGCCTTCTCATCCGACGTCACGCCGCGCTATGTCGAAGCCGATCCGTTCGAAGGCGGCAAGCAGGCTGTCGCCGAATGCTGGCGCAACATCACCGCAACCGGCGCACTGCCGCTTGCCGCCACCGACAACCTGAACTTCGGCAATCCGGAACGCCCTGAAATCATGGGCCAGCTCGTATTTGCCATCAAAGGCATCGGCGAGGCCTGTAAGGCGCTCGATTTCCCGATCGTCTCGGGCAACGTCTCGCTCTACAACGAGACCAACGGTCAGGCGATCCTTCCCACCCCGACCATCGCAGGCGTCGGCCTGATGAAGGACTGGTCGAAGATGGCCCGCATCCGCTTCGCCGCCCAAGGTCAGGCGATCCTGCTCGCCGGCGCTCCGTCGGGCTGGGGCACGCATCTGGGGCAGTCGGTCTATCTCCGCGATATCCACGGCCGCACCGATGGCCCGGCTCCGCATGTCGACCTCGCCCATGAGAAGAAGGTCGGTGAATTCGTTCGCGGCCTTATCGAAGCCGGTCTCGCGACCGCTGTTCACGATTGCTCCTCCGGCGGGCTCGCACTGGCCGTCGCTGAAATGGCGATTGCATCGGGCATCGGCGCGACGATCAACGCGCTCGAAAGTGCCGATCCGATCCCGGTCTTCTATGGTGAGGATCAGGGCCGCTATGTCGTGACCGTTGACGAAAAGAACGTCGATGCAGTTCTGGTCCGGGCCGAAGCAGCGGGTGTTTTCTGCCCTTGGATCGGCCGCACCGGCGGTAACAACGTCGTGCTGGGCAAGGCCCGCGGGGTCGCAATTGAGGAATTGCGCTCGGCCTATGAATCGTGGTTCCCTGACTTCATGAATGGCGAAGTGGCCTGAACGGCCGCTTCCAAAAAGCAGGGAGAACCACAATGGCTATGAAACCGGGCGATATCGAAGACATGATCAGGGCCGGCATTCCCGGTGCCAAGGTAGTGATCCGGGATCTGGCAGGCGATGGCGACCATTACGCTGCCGAAGTCGTTGCGGAAGCCTTCCGCGGCAAGACGCGCGTTCAGCAGCACCAGATGGTCTATGACGCCCTGAAGGGCAACATGGGCGGAGTGCTGCACGCGCTGGCGCTGCAGACCTCCATTCCGGACTGAACGCGGGCGGGGAAGCGATATGGCCGATCTGATCAAGGAAGTGGTGGAGAATGTCGTTCAGGGCGTTCTGAAGGAAATCCTGAAGAAAACCACAAAAAAAGGAGCGACACGCCGAACCAAGCGGCAGACGCGCTCCTCCACCACCGGACGCTTTACCAAGAAGACCACTAGCAAGCCTGCGAAGAAGCAGGTCAGCCGCCGCCGTAGTGCGACCAGCCGCAGCCGGCAGCGCAAGAGCTGATCCCGTTCGTTCGGCGCGCTGATTGCACTGGCAAATGCGGCATGCACTTGCTATCTAGAAGAAACGTTTAAACAGCGGCCCTTGAAACCGCGTGTGAAAGGAAATCCCATGAGCGTTCACGATTTCATCGACAATGAAGTAAAGACCAACGACGTGGTCGTCTTCATGAAGGGCACCCCGCAGTTCCCGCAGTGTGGTTTCTCTGGCCAGGTCGTCCAGATTCTCGACTACCTCGGCGTCGCCTACAAGGGCGTGAACGTGCTGGCAGACAGCGAAATTCGCCAGGGCATCAAGGACTATTCCAACTGGCCGACGATCCCGCAGCTTTACGTCAAGGGTGAGTTCCTCGGCGGCTGCGACATCGTCCGGGAGATGTTCCAGGCCGGCGAGCTGCAGAAACATTTCGAAGACCAGGGCATCGCCGTTCGCGGCGCAGCCTGATCATCACCTGACCCGCATAAAGCGGGAATTCATTTCCGTTTCGATTTGAAAAGGCGTTGCCATCAGCAACGCCTTATCGTTGTTTTTAGGGCACGCATCATGACTAAAACGTTACAGTCCGTCCCCGCCAATCTTAGAGGCATGGGACGAGCGGAATTCATCGCCATGATGGCCTTCCTGATGGCGCTCAATGCTCTTGCCATTGATATCATGCTGCCGGGCCTGCCACAGATAGGCGCTTCACTCAACGTCCAGAACGAAAACCACCACCAATATGTGGTATCCGCCTATCTGATCGGCTTCGGCATCGCCCAGCTCTTCTACGGCCCGATCGCCGACCGTTTCGGCCGTCGTAATCCGATGCTGTTCGGCCTCGGCATCTATGTGCTGTCATCCCTGATGGTGGTGCTGGTGCCGTCTTTCGGCACACTGCTCGCGCTGCGCTTCATCCAGGGCATCGGTTCGGCTGCGACCCGCGTCATTACAATCTCCATCGTGCGCGACGTGTACGGCGGCCGCCAGATGGCGGAAGTCATGTCGCTCATCATGATGGTGTTCATGATCATCCCGGTCGTTGCACCCGGTACCGGTCAGGTCATCATGGTGTTCGGTCACTGGCACTGGATTTTCGTGTTCATGGCCGCTGCGGCGCTCGTCGTCGGCCTGTGGATGTATCTGCGCCTTCCTGAAACACTGCACGCGGACGATGTTCGCCCCTTTACCGCGAAGTCCATCTTCCAGGGCTTCCGGATCGTGCTCACCAATCGTGTCTCGCTCTGTTACACGATCGCCAGTACATTCATCTTCGGCGCACTGTTCGGCTTCATCAACTCGGCACCGCAGATCTATCTAGGCATCTACGGACTGGGAGCGCTATTCCCCGTGGCATTCGCGGGAGTTGCGCTGTTCATGGCGCTTTCCTCCTTCGTCAACGCCCGTCTCGTCGGCCGATTCGGCATGCGGCGCCTTTCGCATGCTTCGCTGCTGGGCTTCATCACCATCAACACCGTCTGGCTGGTGGTGCAGGTGTTGGGACCCCAACCCATGCCCTTCCCGCTGTTCATCGTGTTCTTCGCGCTGGCGATGTTCCAGTTCGGCTGGATCGGCTCGAATTTCAACTCGCTCGCCATGGAGCCGCTCGGCCACGTCGCCGGCACGGCCTCGTCCGTCCTCGGGTTCATGGGCACCGTCGGTGGCTCCCTGATCGGCGCGATCATAGGGCAGTCGTTCAACGGCACAGCGCTGCCGCTGGTGGCCGGCTTCTTCAGCGTTTCGCTGATCGGCCTCGTCTTCGTGCTGATCGCCGAACGCGGCCAGCTGTTCCGGCCGCACAACAAGCCGGTGTAAGAGCCTCCGGGCAGAGAAAAGAAAGGCGCGGGAACCGAATGGCTCCCGCGCCTTTTTCAGTTACATACCCGAAGACTTTCAGACATTGAAGATCTTCTCGCGCAACTCGTTCCAGCTTGCCTCGTCAGAAGCGACGAGAATGCCGCCTTCGAAATCATAGGGACGGTACGCCGTTCGATCGAGCTTGCGTACATAGGCGCCGGCTTCAGCCGAAATCAGCGTGCCAGCCAGATGGTCCCAGGGCATCAGCTTGCGATACTGCAGAAAATGCAGGTGTCCCGCGGCAAAGGCACGATATTCATGCGCCGAGCAGCGATAACTGGTGAAGAGCCGGACATCGGCGAGATTGGCAAGCGTCTGCCGCTTCGCCTCGCGCTCCATATAGGTCACTGCCGCGATGCCGACCATCTGCGAAAGCGGCACGGACGGAGCGACCGCCATCTGCTCCTGCTGACCGTCCGGCCGGCAGAGCCATGCGCCGGAGCCCTTCTCGGCAAGCAGCCAGTCATTGCCCATCGGATCGTAGATCAGCCCGGCAACCGTCTCGCCCTTACGCACGACGGAAAGCATGACGCCGAATAGCGGCAGGCCCGCCGCATAGTTGAAGGTGCCGTCGATGGGATCGACGATCACCGCCAGCTCGGCATCCTCGATCTTGCCGAGCAGGCCGGGATCGGCAGCGACCGCCTCCTCGCCGATGAAGACGGCTTCGGGCATCAAGGCCTCGACACGCGCGCGGATCACCCGCTCCGCGGCCTCATCCGCCTCGGTGACCAGATCGATCGCCTCCGACTTCATCCGCACATCATCCGTGCCGAGATTTCTGAAGCGTGGCAGGATTTCGGTTTCCGCCGCCTCCTGCAGCAGATTGGCGAGTGCGGCGATATCGAGACTTTCCATGACGGTTCCTTCGGGCTTCAGATTCTTGTTATGAGGCGAATATCACTTCGCGCAGGATCATGTCGCGGCAATCCTTGTCGGGAGCGGAAATGATGCCGCCACTCGTGTCTCCCGGCAGATAGGGCGTGCCATCGAACCTGGAGGTCACGCCACCCGCTTCGGCGTGGATCAGCACACCCGCGAGATGGTCCCACGGCATGAGGCTGTGATGGCCGATGAAGTGCACCTTGCCGGTCGCCACCATCCAGTATTCGTAGGCCGAGCAGTTATAGCCGAAAGCCATCTTCGTCTTGGCGAGATTGCCGGCGATCCGGCGCTTTTCCTCATAGGCGAGGTCGTTAACCGAGATCGTTCCAACCATATCCGAAAGCGCAACCGGCCCTGCGACCCGGATCGGGTTACGCCTGCCATCGGCCCCGAGAAAGTGAGTCCCCGCCCCCTTAACCGCAAGGAGAGTATCGCCGAGAACCGATTCATGAATGAGGCCTGCGACGGTCTCGCCCTTACGGACCACGGCGAGGTTCGTGCCGTAGATCGGCAAACCGGCCTGAAAATTGAAAGTTCCGTCGACTGGATCGATGACGAAGGCAAGCTCCGCCTCGCGCAGACGCCCGACGACGCTCCTGTCGCTCTCATAGGCTTCCTCGCCAACGATCAGGGCGTCCGGCCAACGTTCGAGCAACTGTTCGGTGATGAATTTCTCGGCCAGCAGGTCGGCATCGGTAACCAGATCGATCGACGACTTCTTCTCGCTCACCTGACCGTCTTCCAGATGACGGAACCGGGGGCGTATTTCCGCTCCCGCCGCCTCCTTCACGATATCAAGCACAAGATCGAGGTGGGCGTCGTCAAACATGGATATTCTTTCCGGAAACTGTTGGCAGAGGAAAGATCTCCCGCTGCACTACTCGGATGACGACTGCGTGACAGCGAGACCGGAAAAATCGAAGAGCTTCGGGTCGAGAAGGTGCGAGGCGTCCACATGACCGAGTGCACGGAGCATCGCGTCCTTGCGTCCCGGCATCTTTGCCTCGATCCCCGCCAGCATCTCCTTCATCGCATTGCGCTGCAGCCCGTCCTGAGACCCGCAGAGATCGCAGGGAATGATTGGAAATGCCATGGCCTCGGCAAAGCGCGCCATGTCGTCTTCCGCCGCATAGGCAAGCGGCCGCAGCACCATCAGATCACCCTCGTCGTTCAGGAGCTTCGCCGGCATCGTCGAGAGACGACCGCCATGGAAGAAGTTCATGAAGAAGGTCTCGAGGATATCCTCGCGATGATGACCGAGCACCAGCGCGTCGCAGCCCTCCTCGCGGGCGATGCGATAGAGATTGCCGCGCCGGAGACGCGAACAGAGCGAACAATAGGTCCCGCCATGCGGAACCTTCTCCTTCACCACGGAATAGGTGTCCCGATATTCGATGCGATGCGGCACACCGATCGAGGACAGATAGTCCGGCAGGATGTGCTTCGGGAAATTCGGCTGGCCCTGATCGAGATTGCAGGCGATCAGCTCGACCGGCAGCAGACCGCGCCATTTGAGATCGAGCAGGATGGCGAGCAGGCCGTAGGAATCCTTGCCGCCCGAAAGACCGACCAGCCAGCGCTTCTGGCCGTTCAGCATGTCGAAATCCGAAAATGCCTGGCGCACCTGACGAATCAGGCGCTTACGCAGCTTGTTGAAGCTGACGGAACGCGGTGCGGCGGCGAAGACCGGATGGGCGCCCGCCGAAAGATCGTCGTCTTCGACGGCGTCGGCTGCAAAAGTTTCGGCGGATGGCAGGACGTTCATGGGCTGGCTCCGGTGCGCTCATGGCGCTCGTCACTGCAAATGCCTGTTTGGATCGACAAGATCAAGTCCCGAAGACCGACCAGCCGGTGCGCGTGGCAAGCATTTCCAGCGCCACCGAGCCGAGCGCGGAGTTGCCGACCTTGTTCAGCCCCGGCGACCAGACCGCAATTGACGCCTTGCCCGGCGCAATCGCCAGGATGCCGCCCCCGACGCCACTCTTGCCCGGCAGGCCGACATGATAGGCGAAGTCGCCGGAACCATCATAATGGCCGCAGGTTAGCATTAGCGCGTTGATGCGCCGCGCACGCTTCGGCGAGACGACCGAAAAGCCGGTGAGCGGATTGGTTCCACGATTGGCAAGGTAAAGACCGGCATGGGAAAGCTGCACGCAGCTCATCGCCAGCGCGCACTGGTGAAAATAGACGCCAAGCGTGTGCTCGACCGGGTGCTGCAAGTTGCCAAAGCCGCGCATGAAGTTAGCGAGCGCAAAGTTCCGGAAGCCCGTCTCCTGCTCCGAACGTGCCACCTTCTCGTCGATGGTGACGGAATCGTCATCGGCTATGAAACGCATGAACCGCAGGAACTCGCCGATGGCCTCCCGCGGCTTGTGGCCGGCCAGCACCATGTCTGTGATTACGATGGCGCCCGCATTGATGAAGGGATTGCGCGGAATGCCGTGCTCGTGTTCGAGCTGGACGATGGAATTGAACGAAGAGCCCGACGGCTCCCGGCCAACCCGCTTCCACACGGATTCCCCGGCCTTGCCGAGCGCCAGCGTCAGCATGAAGACCTTGGAGATGCTTTGGATCGAGAAGGACGTATCCGCGTCGCCCGCAGTATAGGTGGTGCCGTCCACGGTCGTGATCGCGAGGCCGAACTGCTTCGGATCGACACGCGCCAGTTCCGGAATGTAATCCGCCACCTTGCCCTCGCCGAGCCGGGGCTGAAGGTCGCGTACGATATCGTCAACGACTGCCTGAAGATCCATGGCTTCCTCTCGATGCAAAGCGCGGCGAACGACATATTCAACGGGGAATGCTGCGGCGCAAATAGAAAAAGCCGCCCCGAGGGGCGGCTTTCCACAATCCGCTCTCGCAGAAATTAGCGAGAATAGAATTCGACGACGAGCTGCGGCTCCATGACGACCGCGTACGGTACGTCGGACAGGCCCGGAACGCGAGCGAAGGTAGCAACCATCTTGTTGTGGTCGACTTCGATGTAGTCCGGAACGTCGCGCTCGGCGAGAGAAACCGATTCCAGAACGGAAACGAGCTGCTTGGACTTCTGACGAACTTCGATCACGTCGCCCGGCTTGCAACGGTAGGAACCGATGTTGACGCGAACACCGTTAACCGTGACGTGGCCATGGTTGACGAACTGACGGGCAGCAAAGACCGTCGGTACGAACTTGGCGCGGTACACGATTGCGTCCAGACGCGATTCGAGCAGGCCGATCAGGTTCTCGGAGGTATCGCCCTTGCGACGGTTTGCTTCGTCGTAGGTGGCGCGGAACTGCTTCTCGCGCAGGTCGCCGTAATAACCCTTCAGCTTCTGCTTGGCGCGGAGCTGAACACCGAAGTCGGACAGCTTGCCCTTGCGGCGCTGACCGTGCTGGCCCGGGCCGTATTCGCGACGGTTAACCGGGGACTTCGGACGGCCCCAGATATTTTCGCCCATACGGCGGTCAATTTTATACTTGGATGAAGAGCGCTTGCTCATCGTATTTCCTTCTCAACAAGTTAGGCCGGTTTGTTGCCAAACCGGTCGAGGAAACACGCCCTCCTCTGAACGTCGTTTTGGACGCTCTGACAGGTTTCTCACGTAAGCGTACGGACGAAACCACGGGACATGTCAAAACAAACACCGGGCGTTACGGCCCGGCGTTGGTGGGCTCAATAGCGACGGATCACGGGAAAGTCAACGGCTGGTGCTTGAACTAATTGTGCCGATGACCATTTCGAGGGAACGCAGCACCGGGCCCCTCTGACGCGAGTGCCGGATTCCCGTGATGTCGGAGCTGCTATCACCAACCGTTCCGGCAAAGGAAAGCCTCGATGGATTTTCTTTGGACAGACTTCTTGGGGACCGCCATATGGATGTGGCTCTCCTTCCTGGCCCTTGTCATACTTCTACTCGCCCTCGACCTGGGCGTCCTGCACAAAAAGAACGCCGAGATCGGCATCCGCGAAAGTTTCCTGCTTTCCGCCTTTTACATGTCGCTCGGACTTGCCTTCGGCGGATGGGTCTGGTGGCAATCCGGCCAGCAGGCCGGCCTTGAATATCTGACAGGTTTCGTCGTCGAGAAAAGCCTGGCGATGGACAATATCTTCGTCATCGCCATGATCTTCGGCTATTTCGCCATTCCCCGCGCCTACCAGCACCGGGTTCTGCTCTGGGGAATTCTGGGCGTCATCGTCTTGCGCGGCATCATGATTGCCGCCGGTGCCTCTATCGTCGAGAACTACCACTGGGTTCTGTACCTTTTTGCCGCCTTCCTGATCATCACCGGCATCAAGATGCTGCTTACCGCCGACAAGGAATATGATGTCTCGGGCAATCCGCTGCTGCGGTTCCTGCGCAAACATCTGCCGATCACGGAAAAACTCGAGGGGCACCGCTTTGTCGTCCGGCGGGAAGACGTCTTTTCCGGCAAAATGAAGATCTATTTCACCCCGCTCTTCCTGGCGTTGGTCATGGTCGAACTCGCAGACCTCGTCTTTGCGGTCGATTCCATTCCGGCGGTGTTTGCCATCACCACCGATCCCTTCATCGTCTACACCTCGAACATCTTCGCGATCCTCGGCCTGCGGGCGCTGTATTTCGCGCTGTCGGCGCTCATTCACCGCTTCGCTTATCTGAAGTATGCACTCTCCGTGGTGCTGATCTTCATCGGTTCGAAGATCTTCGTGGCCGACATGCTCGGGCTGGCAAAGATCCCCCCCATGGTCTCGCTCGGCGTGACCCTCGCCATCCTCGGTGCTGGTATCCTCGGATCGCTCTGGGCAACCCGCAACGAGGACAAGGCAGGCGCAAACACGCTGGCTCAGGAATAGCGACCCTCTCGAAACAGGAGGTGCGGCGCAGTCATGCGCCGCTTCCTCGTCTTGGTGCGCCCCCGGCGTTTCGGCCGATCACTTCCGAGCATTCACGACAGCCCTCCGAAGGGCTATAGCTAGACGGTTTCCATATTTTCAATCCGGATAGCTCATGATCGATACCGTCCTTGAACGCTTTCTTCGCTACGTCGTCATTGACACCCAATCTGATCCCGCCTCGTCGGCGCAGCCTTCCACCGAAAAGCAGAAAGATCTCGGCCGCCTGCTGGTCGATGAACTGCTGGCAATCGGCCTTTCGGACGCCCATCTCGACGAACACGGCAATGTCTACGCCACCATTCCGGCCAATGTCGAAAAGCCGGTGCCGGTCATCTGCTTCTGCTCGCATATGGATACGGCACCCGACTTCACCGGCGCCAATGTTCGCCCCCAGATCGTCAGCAACTATCAGGGCGGCGATATAAGGCTGACGGGAGACAAGAGCCAGGTCATCCGTGTTGCCGACCACCCCGAACTGAAACACCAGATCGGCCACGACATCGTCACCACGGACGGCACGACGCTTCTTGGCGCCGACGACAAGGCCGGTGTCGCCGAGATCATGACGGCTGCGCAATACCTCATGGATCATCCCGAGATCCGCCGGGGCAAGATCCGCATCCTCTTCACCACCGACGAGGAAATCGGCCGCGGCGCCGACAAGGTCGATCTTGAGAAACTGGGAGCAGCCTTTGGCTACACGCTGGACGGCAGCACCGTCGGAGAAATCGAAAACGAGACCTTTTCAGCCGATGGCGTCGACATCGTCATCTCCGGCGTCGCCATTCACCCGGGCACCGCCAAGGGCAAGATGGAAAACGCGATCAAGATCGCCAGCGAAATCGTCGCTCGTCTGCCGAAGGACATTGCGCCCGAAACCACCGAGGGCAAGCAGGGCTTCATCCATCCGGTCGATATCAGCGGCTCCATGGAGAAGGCCCACATTTCCCTCATCATCCGCGACTTCGTGGAAGAGGGGCTGAAGACCAAGGAAGCCCTGCTCGAAGACATCACCAGAGAGGTGATGAAGGCCTATCCCGGCTCGACCTTCACTTTCACCATCAAGGAACAGTATCGCAACATGAAGGTCGTCCTCGACCGACATCCGATGGTGGTCGACAATCTGGTGGAGGCGGTACGGCGCATCGGCCTGACGCCGGAACTGCACAGCATCCGCGGCGGTACCGACGGCTCGCGTCTGTCCTTCATAGGCCTGCCCTGCCCCAATATCTTTACCGGTGGCCACGCCTATCACTCGCCGTTGGAATGGGTGAGCCGGCAGGACATGGAGAAATCGGTCGAAACGATCGTCGAACTGGTCAAGGTCTGGGAGGAACGTACGCCGGGCTAGAGCAATTCCAGCGAAGGTGGGGACCGGCTTTGCGTCCGGAATTGCGGAAATGCTCTAATGTCTCCGACACGCTGGAATTCGGGCTGAAACGATCCGGCGCAAAACGGAAAGGAACATATATGAACGATCCTTTCGCTCTGGAGCGCTTCGTGCTGGCGCAAGGCCCGGTTTATGACCATGTGCTCGCCGAACTTCGTAACGGGCGCAAGACGAGCCACTGGATGTGGTTCGTCTTCCCGCAGGTGAACGGGCTTGGTACCAGTCCCATGGCCCAGAAATACGCGATCTCCTCGCTCGAAGAGGCAACGGCCTATCTCGACCACCCGGTTCTGGGGCCGAGACTCTGGGAATGCTGTAATATTCTCATGACGACCGAAGGGCTGAGCGCGGAGGATATCTTCGGTTATCCCGACGTGCTGAAGCTGCGCTCGTCGATGACACTGTTTTCGAAGGCAGCACCCGCACCCAACATCTTCGGTGGCATATTGGAAAAATATTACGGCGGTGAGCCGGACCCGGGAACCCTGCCCCTGATCAGGTGAACCGCATGCCAACCCGCCTGTCAGTCGACAGCATGCCTATTCGGCTGCCGAAGGAACGTCCGCTCCGTCATCGGTGGCATTCGGATCGCCAGGCTGGGTTTCTGCCTGGAGATCGGGGAAGGCAACGATGCGTTTGCCGGCAAAGTCGGTATGGACGACCACCAGCCCCTGCTCCTCGAAATAGCCGAGAAGCCTGCGGGCACGGCGGGCGGAATGCGTTCCATAAGCCTTGGCGATACGCAGATCGGAAGGACAGGCCTCGCCCCGGATCGCTGCCTTCGCCATCAACAGGAACACGCCCTGCAAATCGTCGGAAACGCCGGCGGAAAGCGAAAGCGCTGTCGCCCAGGCTTCGCTGGCTGCCGTTTCCTCGTCTACCCCTGCCCGCGCAATCGCCACCCGACGGCGAAACTCGCCCATCGCCATCGGCGGACCGGGCACGCGGCGCATGCGAGCGCGAACGAGGAACTCCTGATAAAGAACGGAATCAGTGCGATAGGCCGCCTGCGGATCTGCAAGGATTTCCGAGAGAACCGCAGCAAGGCGCTCTTCCCGCTCCTCTTCCGAGATTTCCGGCGTGCTGCCTGCCCTGCTTTCGGTCGCGACCGGCTGGGTCGCTGCCGGGGTCGAACGGGAAAGTTCGGCAAGGATATCGGTGGTCGGGCGCGGCGCGGGCGGCGCACGGCGCACGATCGGACGGGTGAACTCTTCCGGGTCCGGCGTGAAGATCAGATCCTCAACATCCTGCGGCGCATCCGGCAGCGGCATCAGCTTCGGGCTCGACGAACGCGCCGAAGTCTCAACATTGCCGATGACGATCGGCAGCGGACGACGGGACAGCGCCGGGCCGAGTGCTACGAAATTGCCCCGCTTCAGGTCGCGGAACATTTCCGCCTGCCGGCGATCCATGCCCAGCAGATCGGCTGCGCGCGCCATATCGATATCGAGGAAGGTTCGGCCCATCAGGAAGTTGGAGGCCTCCGCGGCCACATTCTTGGCAAGCTTGGCGAGACGCTGCGTGGCGATGACGCCGGCGAGCCCGCGCTTTCGGCCACGACACATCAGGTTGGTCATCGCGCCGAGCGACATCTTGCGAGCATCCTCGGAGACGTCTCCGCCGACGGAAGGCGCAAACATCTGCGCCTCGTCCACCACAACAAGCACCGGGAACCAGTATTCGCGCTCGGCGTCGAACATGCCGTTGAGGAAGGCAGCGGCAGCCCGCATCTGCTGCTCGATATCGAGTCCCTCGAGCGTCAGGACGCAGGAGACACGATGCTGTCGGATGCGGTTGGCGATCCCTGCAAGCTCTGCCTCGGTCCGCTCCCCGTCCACGACGACGTGGCCGTACTTGTCTGAAAGCGTCACGAAATCGCCTTCCGGATCGATGATGACCTGCTGCACCCAGGGGGCAGACTGCTCCAGCAGGCGACGCAGCAAGTGTGACTTGCCCGAGCCGGAATTGCCCTGCACCAAAAGGCGCGTGGCCAAAAGCTCCTCGATATCGAGCTTGGCCGGCTGACCGCCAGACACCGTTCCCATATCGATCCCGACCTGCAATTCCCCAACCTCGAAAAGTGCGAATCCTTAATGCCGCCGAAGCGGCGCATCGGATCATGCCATAACAAAAATGTTGCGGACGCGCGCGTCAGGAAAAAATTAACCCACAGGGGAAATGTGCGCGGACATCCGGCCCGGCGCGCCGCATTCAACGGAACACAGCGCGTTGGGATCGGATCAAATGTCTGGTTCGGATGCAGGCGAGACCAGAAGCTTATCGATGCGGCGACCGTCAAGGTCGATGACCTCGAACTTCCAGCCATCCTTGACGAAGCTCTCGCCCAGCTCAGGAATGCGTTTTAGTTCGGCGATCACAAATCCGGCAACGGTCGTGTAGTCAGGATCGGCTTCTGTCGTCACCCGGATCTTGTCGACGAATTCATCGATCGGCGTCCAGCCGGCCACCAGGAATGAGCCATCGTCGCGGCGAACCAGCGACGGCTCCTCTTCGTCCCCCTCCTGGAACGCGCCGGTAATCGCCTCAAGAATATCTCCGGATGTAACGATACCCTCGAAATGCCCATACTCGTCGTAGACCAGTGCCATGTGGAGCGGCGTCTTGCGCATCGCCTGGATGATATCCATCGCGCTCGCAAGGTCCGACACGATCGGCACTTCGCTGATGATGGTGCGGATATCCAGCGGCGTGTTGCCGGCCGTGATCGCATCGTAAACGTGCTTCACGAACAGGACGCCTATGATCTCGTCCGAATTGCCATTGCGAACCGGAAGACGGGAATGTTGCGTCTTGCGTAGCGTCTCCCGAATTTCCTCAGGCGTGTCCTCGATATCAACCACCTCGACATCGCGGCGCGGCGTCATAAGACCTCGAGCAGTCCGATCCGCCAGGCGCATGACGCCCGAGATCATCGCCTGTTCTTCGGTTTCGATGACGCCTGCGCTCTGCGCTTCCGCAAGCACCGTCTTGATCTCTTCGTCGGTCACCGTACCGGTAGACGCACCGCTCTGACCGAGCAGGCTAAGGACAAGCTTGCCCGAAGCATCAAGCAGCCAAACCAGCGGCGCCGCGACCCGGGAAAGCATCAACATCGTCCCGGCCACCTTCGAGGCAACGCTCTCAGGATTGCGCAACGCGATCTGCTTCGGCACCAATTCACCGACAATCAAAGAAAGATAAGTAATGATAACAACAACGGAGCCGACACCAAGAGCATTGGCGGCGCCATTGGATAATCCCTGTAATTCAAGCCATTCCGACAGACGGGCACCGAGCGTGGCGCCTGAAAAGGCGCCCGACAGAACGCCGACGAGAGTAATGCCAATCTGTACGGTGGACAAAAACCTGCCCGGGTTTTCGGCAAGCCTGATAGCCACTGCCGCGCCCGCATTACCCTGTTCGGAAAGAACCCTCAGGCGAGCAGCCCTTGAGGACACAACAGCCAATTCCGACATAGCAAGAACGCCGTTCAACAGAGTCAGAAAAACGACGATCAAAATTTCCGTTAACAAAACGAGAATCAAAGCTCCTCTACACCGGCTAAGCGTCCGGCAACGAGGAGGATCTCTAGCATAGAAGCTACCGCCTTCCAAACAGGAACCCTGTCGCACCCAAGAATTGACAGCCCTTGAATGGCAGGGGCAGGAGGAGCGGTTAAAGTCACTGGGACCCCTCGGGAAAGATGTGCCCGGCGACCACATTACCGGGCACTTCTTCGGGTTTCAAAACCTTGCACCCCAAGGATTGAGGCTGATCGGCTGCCGCGGGCGCTCAAGCTCCGGGAGGCCGATATCCCGACGCATGTGATTGTTGAGACCATCGACACGGTTCAATGCCCGCCGCTCCCGCCAGACAGTTGCGAGCAAAGCCCGAGCAACCCTCCAGAAGCCGAATTCGCGGCGCAGTTCCCCCACGACTTCCTTGAGGTTGAAATCAACTATGAATTGTATTTCGCGCATGTTTTTTCGTCCCGGCGCATTGCAGCGGCCAGGCCTTTCAAAGCTCGCGACAGATCGACGGGACACGCGAAGACGACAAGCGTCGTCGCGTCAGTCGATCACGTCAAAAAAATAGGATGTGAAAAAGTCCGCCAATCAGGCGCGATGCGCCTGATTCCAGGCGAGATTTTGGCCTGGCATTCGCGGCATGATGGCCCAGTCGGCCCGTCCGCCGTTGAGGCGCATATTCGAAGAACAAATACTCATGCTGCGCCTCCTGTATCTAGATGTGGCAGATAGAGAGACCATGTCACGACATCGTCGGCCAGACAAGAGCACAATTGCGAATTGTATTCACTGCCGTGACGGCGTTGCCAAAATGCAACAAACACCAGTCTCGGCTTCACGACATCGTGAGACCGAATCCCTGCATTAGCCGGCGTGTGGAAAAGTCCGGCTTACCAGAGGTGAAGACCGCAAAATCGAAGCCCTCAGGATGTTCGGCACCGTCGACAAGCGGTACCAGACGACGAGCCTGACGAGCAATCGCCTCGGCCGGATCCAGCCAGTCGACCGGCCATGGAGCAAGCCGGCGGAAAACATTGGCAAGAAACGGATAATGCGTGCAGGCAAGCACAACGATATCCGTCTTCTCACCTTCCTTCTCTACGAAACAGGGAGAGATTTCCGCAAGCACCGCTTCATCGGGTATCGCCTCGCCGCGAATATAGGCCTCGGCCATCCTTGCGAGGTTCTCCGAACCGACGAGTCGGACATGGCACTTTGAGGCGAAGGACTGGATGAGGTCTCGTGTATAGGCGCGCTTGACCGTGCCGGGCGTCGCAAGCACCGAAACGAGGCCGGAGCGTGTCCGTTCGGCGGCCGGCTTGATGGCCGGAACCGTGCCGATGAATCGCATGTCGGGGAAAGCGTGGCGCAGGTCGGTGCCGGCAAGGGTGAAGGCAGTATTGCAGGCGACGACGACTGCCTCCGGATCGTACCGTTCCAGAAGATCGCCAAAAAGCCGTACGATCCGCTCGCGAAGCGGCTGCTCTTCCCACCCGCCATAGGGAAAACCGGCATCGTCGGCGATATAGATGAAGCCGCGTTCCGGCATCAATACCCGCGCCTCGCGCAGCACGGTGAGGCCGCCAATTCCGGAATCAAAAACCAGAACCGGCTTCAGATCATGCCCCGCTGTCGTCATCCCCGTTATCGTCCCCATTGTCCGGCTTACCCGCACCCCGCGGGCTCTTGCGGCTGTAGCGGTCGAATGTGGCGAAAACGCCGCGAAGAACGTGGATTTCCTGCTCGGTGAAAGCGCGACGCGACAGGACCGCCCTCAGGTTTTCCACCATGCGCGGCTTCTTGCCGACCGGCCGGAAATAGCCACGGGCATCCAAGGCTTCCTCAAGCATTTCGAAGAGGCCGATCAGGTGTTCCTTGGTTGCCGGGTTTTGCACCACCGCCTGGAACCGGGTTTCGCCAAGATCCTCCATGCCGGATTTCATCCACTCATAAGACATGAGCAGCACGGCCTGGGCGATATTGAGCGAGGCAAAGGCGGGGTTGACGGGAAAGGTGACGATCTCGTCTGCCAGCGCCACTTCCTCGTTGGTCAACCCCCAGCGCTCGCGCCCGAACAGGATGCCCGTCCGTTCGCCGCCACGAAACTTGCCGCGCAGCGTTTCGGCAGCCGTCACCGGCGAGCGCACCGGCTTGAATCCGTCGCGCTCACGCGCAGTCGTCGCATAGACAAAATTGAGATCGGAAATCGCCTCCTCAAGCGTCTCGAAGACCAGCGTCGCATCGATGACGTGATCCGCCTTGGAAGCGGCGGAGCGGGCCTTTTCGCTCGGCCATCCGTCCCGCGGATTGACGAGACGCAATTCCCACAGCCCGAAATTCGCCATGGCCCGGGCGACCATCCCGATATTCTCGCCAAGCTGCGGCTCCACGAGGATGATTACCGGTCCTTCCGCCAGAAGCGCGCGCTCGCTGTTCGTACCTGCCATTTTTCTGTCCGAGGTTTATAGGTGGCGGCTTCACTGGCACAGGCTGCGGCAAAAATCAAAAACTCATTGCTGCGATCAGGGGCTGGAAAGCCTTTCCAGCGAGGCTTTCAGCGAAAACCAGCTGCCATCAGCCCTTTCCCGTAGGACATCATCGATAACGGAGCGGCGTCCCGCCGCATCGTCCGCAACCAGAATGAACATCAAGCGCCTCTCTGATCCGGAGCCGCCGTCGCAAGGCGGCAGATAAAGCTTCGCCTCGACCATGATCCGCGTGTCGGGCCGGGTCAGATCGGCGACATGGACGTTGCCGATAGGACATCGGTTCACATCACCCGTCATCGGATCTTCCTCGAAGAGGCTGACCTGCCGGCGCATCCGTGCCGCCTTCAAGGCTGTCGTATAGGCAGAAACGAAATCCGCACCAAAATCGTTGAGCAGCTGGATCTCGGTGAAATAGGCCTGATGACCATCCTGTTGATCGAGCGAGTTCGCGACGATCCGGTCGACGTAGGTCCGAACCAGCCCAACGCGGTCATTCGCATTCGCCGGCTGAGCCAGAGCCGGCAGAAAAAACAACAGCAACCACGTCCGTCGCATACGCCTCTCACCTCTCACCAATGCAATCAGTAGCGCAAGAATGATGACCAATGCCACCGGCCGAAACTTGAACCATCACTGGGCGGCAATGGCCTTGAGATCATTCTTGATCGAACTTGAGGAATTACCGTTCTCTACGGGAAAGATGTCGTCGATCACTTGCCGGCCGTTCTCTGTCTGCACATGGAAGATCAGCACCCTGTCTTCCTTGTAGGCAGGGTCGTCACCGAAGCATTGGCGGTTTTTGAAAAGCGCCGTCACCTGCCCGTCGCCATCATCTTCGATACGGATGTTTTCGAAGTTGCAACCATCCTGCCCTCCGGCGATGGGATCATAGTCGAAGGGGCTACCCGTGGTCTCTCCCTCGGGAAGGTCGTAGGCGGGATGCTTCGACGCTTCGTGATACGCCTTGGCGAAATCTGCACTGAACAGCCGCTTCAGACGATCATCGCTGAACACGTCGTCGTCGGAGGCAGTTTCCCCCGCCCAGTTCCCGGCGGCCACGTTGATGACCTCCTTGACCGGCGCCGTCGGGTCGGCGGCAAACGCGGAGCCGGCGGCAAAGACAAGGAGAGCGGCGAAAAGCTTGGATTTCATCGGTGATTTCCCGGCGACGGACAGACACGGCGCAAGATATCTCCGGCCGCGCAAAGCTCAAGCCCACCGGACCACCGGCTAAGGCCAAAGTTGGTATAACTTTGTGAACGAAAAGCCGTTATCCGGGCGGCGCAGCGCTTTGCGTTCCTGATCCGGAATGCTATAGCGCAGCAAGCCTAAACACTGGGACCCTCGTCCCTCCCCCCAATCAGCGAGGATATTCATGAGCAAGATCAAGGTAGCCAACCCGGTCGTCGATCTCGACGGCGATGAGATGACGCGCATCATCTGGCAGTTCATCAAGGACAAGCTGATCCTGCCTTATCTTGACCTGCAGATCGAATACTACGACCTCTCCGTCGAGAACCGCGATGCCACCAACGACCAGGTGACGGTCGACGCGGCCAACGCCATCAAGAAGCACGGCGTCGGCATCAAGTGCGCGACCATCACTCCGGACGAAGCGCGCGTGAAGGAATTCAACCTCAAGGAAATGTGGAAGAGCCCGAACGGCACCATCCGCAACATCCTCGGCGGCGTGATCTTCCGCGAACCGATCATCTGCAAGAACGTTCCGCGCCTGGTTCCCGGCTGGACCAAGCCGATCGTCGTCGGCCGTCACGCCTTCGGCGACCAGTACAAGGCAACCGACTTCAAGTTCCCCGGCAAGGGCACGCTGACCATCAAATTCGTCGGCGAGGACGGCCAGACGATCGAGAAGGAAGTCTACAAGGCTCCCGGCGCCGGCGTGGCTCTCGCCATGTACAACCTCGACGAATCGATCCGCGAATTCGCCCGCGCCTCTATGATGTACGGCCTGATGCGCAAGTGGCCGGTCTACCTGTCGACCAAGAACACCATCCTCAAGGCCTATGACGGCCGCTTCAAGGATATCTTCGAGGAAGTCTACCAGGCCGAATTCAAGGCCAAGTTCGACGAAATCGGCATCACCTACGAACACCGCCTGATCGACGACATGGTCGCCTCGGCGCTCAAGTGGTCCGGCGGTTACATCTGGGCCTGCAAGAACTACGACGGCGACGTCCAGTCCGACACCGTTGCCCAGGGCTTCGGCTCGCTCGGCCTGATGACCTCCGTTCTGCTCACCCCCGATGGCAAGACCGTCGAGGCCGAAGCTGCCCACGGTACGGTTACCCGCCACTACCGCCAGCACCAGAAGGGCCAGGAGACCTCGACCAACTCGATCGCCTCGATCTTCGCCTGGACCCGCGGCCTCGCTCACCGCGCCAAGCTGGACGACAATGCCGATCTCGCGAAGTTCGCCACCACCCTGGAAAAGGTCTGCATCGAGACCGTCGAATCCGGTTTCATGACCAAGGACCTGGCGCTCCTCATCGGTCCCGATCAGCCGTGGCTCTCCACCACCGCCTTCCTCGACAAGATCGACGAAAACCTCCAGAAGGCCATGGCCGCCTGAGGTTTAAGCCCTATCGCTTTTCAATAGGAAACCCGGCCTTGCGCCGGGTTTTTTCGTTGCGGAGCCCAAAATTTCTCTCGGCCGGAAGACTGATAGGTATCCGTCAAATACCGGCCAAATGACCGTGGCAACCTCCTCGACATGGCATCAGGCAAGGTTCGTTGACACGGCAGGAAAACGAACATATCATGAACAAAAAGAGGGGGAGTATCATGAGTGAAATCGTTTTCTATACCAATCCGATGTCGCGCGGACGCATCGTTCGCTGGATGCTGGAAGAGACGGGCGTCCCCTATCGTACTGAGATCCTCCCCTTCGGCCAACCGATGAAGAACGAGGAGTATTGCTCAATCAATCCGATGGGCAAGGTGCCGTCGATCATCCATCGCCAAAAGGTCGTGACGGAGTGCGCGGCCATCTGCGCCTATCTCGCCGACGCTTTTCCCCAGGCGGGTCTTGCCCCGCCCACGATGGATCGAGCCGATTATTACCGCTGGATGTTCTTTGCCGCCGGTCCGCTGGAGGCCGCCGTCTCCAACCGCGCGCTTGGTTTTGTCGTGCCGGAGGAACGCCGCCGCATGATCGGATACGGTTCGTATGAGGATGTGATGGCCACGCTCCAAAGGGCCGTCAGCGGCAACACTTACATCGCCGGCGAGCGCTTCACTGCGGCAGACGTATATGTCGGTTCCCACATCGGGTGGGGGCTACAATTCGGCTCGATCGAAAGACGACCCGCATTCGTCGACTATCTCGAACGTCTGAGCCAGCGCCATGCCTATCAGCGCGCTGCAGAGCTCGACGATGCCGCGATGGCAGCCCTGGAGCAGAGCGCATGATGCCATCACGGTGTGGCTGATCGAAAAGGTTTGCCTTCATATGGCCGCTGCCGTTTTCAGACGAAGGCAAATCTCGGTCAGGAATTCGCTTTGCGCAACTCAATCGCGATCACCTGCCGACCTATTCGCGCGCATGCTTCGTTGATATGGGGTTGAAAGCCTGACCAGCCATCCTTCGCCGGCTCCTTCTTCGTCTTTTCCATCTTTTGATCATGATGACTTCGTGGAATGAGGAAGCACCGACTGTATTTGTAGATCCCGCTTCATATTTGCTGACGTTCGTCAAATACGGAATGCCCACCGATTTGCGATTGAGCGGACTCGGGGTACCAATTGAAATCGCCGGAGACGGCGTGCGTCCTCAATCGTTCTTTGCATCGGCGGGCCATCGTGAACAATGAATTCCAGCCAAAGCTGATCAGCGTCCTTGCCGAAGGCTACAGCCTCGCCCGCCTGAAGGCGGACGCCATTGCGGGTCTGACAGTCGCAATCGTCGCCCTGCCCCTCTCCATGGCGATCGCCATAGCATCCGGCGTTACACCCGACCGGGGGCTGTTTACCGCTATCGTCGGCGGCTTTCTGGTATCCGCACTTGGCGGCAGCCGTCACCAGATCGGCGGACCAGCCGGAGCTTTCATCGTGCTGGTTGCCGCGACCGTAACGGCGCACGGTATCGAAGGCCTGCTGCTGGCAACGGCGATGGCCGGCGTCTTCCTCATGTTGGCCGGCCTGCTACGGCTCGGCGACTATGTGAAATTCATTCCCTACCCAGTAACGGTCGGCTTTACGGCCGGCATTGCGGTCATCATCTTTTCCAGCCAGATAACTGAGCTTCTTGGGCTGACCCTGCCCGCAAGGGAACCAGGGCCGCTCATTGAAAAACTGCCCGTGCTGGCTGAGGCCCTTCCGACTCTCAACCCCGCCGCGGCGGCAGTAGCATTCCTGACGATCGCCACCATTTTGATGCTTCGCCGGTTTCGTCCCTCCTGGCCGGGCCTTCTGATCGCCGTCGGCGTCGCATCCCTCGCAGCGACGCTGCTGCACCTGCCGGTGGAAACCATCGGAACGCGCTTCGGCGGCATACCCCGCAGCCTGCCGGTTCCCCATCTGCCATCGTTTTCACCCGAGCTTGCACAGGCAGTATTGCCTGACGCCATCGCCTTCGCGTTACTCGGTGCGATCGAGTCCCTGCTGTCGGCAGTCGTGGCAGACGGCATGACAGGCCGCAGGCATCGCTCGAACATCGAACTCATCGGCCAGGGTGTGGCCAATATCGGCTCGGCCCTTTTCGGCGGCATGTGCGTCACTGGCACCATCGCGCGCACAGCAACCAATGTCCGCGCCGGCGGCACCAGCCCATTCTCGGGCATGCTGCATGCCGTCTTCCTACTGGTCTTCATGGCTGTGGCAGCGCCGCTCGCCAGCTATATCCCGCTGGCATCGCTCGCCGGAGTATTGGCCATCGTTTCATGGAACATGGTCGAGAGGCCCGCCTTCGCCGCCCTGCTCAAGTCGTCGCGCGGCGACGCGGTCGTCCTCCTGGCAACCTTCCTGTTGGTGATCTTCCGCGACCTCACCGAAGGCATCATCGTCGGCTTCACCCTTGGCGCACTGCTCTTCATCAACCGCATGAGCAAGAGCGTCACGGTTATGCCTCATGAGGAGGAATCGGAGCACCCGCTGAAGAATACCGATTCCGACACCGTGGTCTACCGGATCGGAGGCGCCTTCTTCTTCGGGGCGGCTGCGACAGTCGGCTCGGTTCTCGACCGGATCGCGGACAGGTACAGCAATCTCGTTCTGGATTGTTCGGCGGTTTCCTTCATGGATTCGACAGCCGCCAACGTCATCGCCGGCACGATCCGCAAGGCGGAGAAAGCCGGCGTGCGCGTCTTCATCGCCGGCGCCAATCCGGATTTCAGGCACCTTCTGGAAACTCACGAGGTAAGGAGTCCCGAGGTCGAATATGTCGAGACCATCAAGGTCGCCCGAACGCTGATCCGTGAGGCTCGCCCACCGGAAGCCTGAAGCTCCCGAACCAGACGCGTTCCTCCTCAAGCAAAAAGGGCGCGGAAACTGTCCGCGCCCTTCCTGTATTTCGTTTCCGGAACAATCCTCCGGCAAGCGGCAAAGCCAGCCGCTCAGCCAGCCAATGCGGCCGCGACGGCCTCAATTGCGGCATCAGCCTTGTCGCCGTCTGGGCCGCCTGCCTGGGCCATGTCCGGCCGGCCGCCGCCACCCTTGCCGCCAACGACCGCGGCAGCAACGCGAACGAGATCCACAGCGCTGAAACGGCCCGCGAGATCGGCAGTCACGCCGACGACTACGCTGGCCTTGCCGTCTTCGGAAACGCTGATAAGGGTGACCACGCCCGAGCCGAGCCCGGCCTTGCTTTCGTCAACGAGGCCCTTCAGGTCCTTGGCATCGACGCCCTTCAGCACCTTGCCGAGGAAGCGGGTGCCGGCCACATCCCGCGCACCTTCGTCGGCCGCAGCCTGACCGCTGCCGCCCATGGCGAGCTTACGTTTGGCGTCGGCCAGTTCGCGCTCCAGCTTGCGCCGCTCATCGACCAGTGCCTCGACGCGAGAAACAACATCGCCCGGCTGAACCTTCAGTGCCGTGGCAAGCTGCTTCACCCGCTCGTCCTGCTCGGAGAGATAGGCGCGCGCAGCTTCACCGGTGAGCGCCTCGATGCGGCGTACGCCGGCGCCAACCGCGCTGTCCGACAGAATGCGGACGAGGCCGATGTCGCCGGTTGCGGTGACATGGGTACCGCCGCAAAGCTCGACGGAATAAGGCTTTCCGGCCTTCGGGCCATGAACAGCAGTGCCCATGGACACAACGCGGACTTCATCGCCGTACTTTTCACCAAAGAGAGCCATGGCACCTTCGGCAATGGCGTCATCGACGCTCATCAGACGGGTCGTCACCGGCGCGTTCTGGATGACGATCTCGTTGGCCATCTCTTCGACGACCTTCAATTCTTCCGCCGTGATCGGCTTCGGATGAGAAACGTCGAAACGCAGGCGCTCGGGCGCAACCAGCGAACCCTTCTGCGCCACATGGCTGCCGAGAATTTCGCGCAGTGCCTCGTGGATCAGGTGGGTCGCCGAATGGTTGGAACGCAGGCGCGAACGGCGGGCGTGATCCACCGTCAGGACGACGGCATCGCCAACACGGATCGTACCGTCAGAAACTTCGGCAATGTGCACGAACAAGCCTTCGCCCTTCTTCTGGACGTCGGAAACGGAAAGGCTTGCGGTGTCGCTGGCAATCTTGCCGGCATCGCCCATCTGGCCACCCGACTCGCCGTAGAACGGGGTCTGGTTGACGATCACCTGGACCGCGTCACCCGTGGAGGCGCTGTCGACGGCAACGCCGTCTTTGACAATCGCCAGCACCTGGCCTTCAGCCACCTCGGAGGAATAGCCGAGGAACTCCGTCGCGCCATGCTTTTCCTTCAGCTCGAACCAGATGGTTTCGGTAGCCTTGTCGCCCGAACCGGCCCAATGGGCGCGCGCTTCCGCCTTCTGGCGCTGCATGGCGTCGTTGAATCCGGTGATGTCGACACCGATGCCACGGGCGCGCAGGGCATCCTGCGTCAGGTCGAGCGGGAATCCATAGGTGTCGTAGAGCTTGAAGACGGTCTCGCCATCGAGGCTATCGCCCTTTTTCAGGTCGCTGGTCGCGTCCGAAAGCAGCGAAAGGCCGCGCTCCAACGTCTTGCGGAATCGGGTTTCTTCTAGCTTGAGCGTTTCGGAAATCAGCGCCTCGGCGCGCACCAGCTCGGGATAGGCACGGCCCATCTGCTGAACCAGCGTCGGCAGCAGCTTGTAGATAACCGGCTCACGCGCACCGAGAAGTTCGGCATGACGCATGGCGCGGCGCATGATGCGGCGAAGCACGTACCCACGGCCTTCGTTGGACGGCAGAACGCCATCGGCGATCAGGAATGCCGAGGAACGCAGGTGGTCGGCGATGACCCGGTGGCTTGCCCGGCGCTCGCCCTCGGCCTTGACGCCCGTCAGCTCGACCGAAGCCTCGATCAGCGCGCGGAACAGGTCGATGTCGTAATTGTCATGCTTTCCCTGCAGAACGGCGGCAACGCGCTCAAGGCCCATACCCGTGTCGATCGACGGACGCGGAAGATCGACGCGCTCTTCCTTCGTGATCTGCTCGTACTGCATGAAGACGAGGTTCCAGATCTCGATGAAGCGGTCGCCATCCTCTTCCGGCGAGCCCGGAGGGCCACCCCATATATGATCGCCGTGGTCATAGAAAATTTCAGAACAGGGACCGCAGGGGCCGGTATCGCCCATAGCCCAGAAATTATCGCTCGTCGGAATGCGGATGATTTTTTCGTCGGAAAGACCGGCGATCTTCTTCCACAACCCGAAAGCCTCGTCGTCGGTATGGTAGACGGTGACCAGCAGGCGATTGCGGTCGAGACCGAATTCCTTGGTGATCAGGTTCCAGGCAAGCTCGATCGCCCGCTCCTTGAAATAATCGCCAAAGGAAAAGTTGCCGAGCATCTCGAAGAAGGTGTGGTGGCGCGCAGTGTAACCCACATTATCGAGGTCGTTATGCTTGCCGCCGGCGCGCACACATTTCTGCGCCGTCGCAGCCGTGGAATACGGGCGCTGTTCAAGGCCGGTGAAGACGTTCTTGAACTGCACCATGCCGGCATTGGTGAACATCAGCGTCGGGTCGTTGCGCGGCACCAATGGGCTGGATGAAACGACTTCGTGGCCGTTGGTCTTGAAATATTCGAGGAAAGTCGACCGGATGTCGTTTACACCGCTCATGTCACGCCCTTCATTCACGCCGGAACCCGGCCATTCGCGAAAATCAATGGCTTTTATCGTCCGGAATCCCCACTGTCCAGCCGCCCAACGCAAAACCGGCCGCACCTCGCAAGAGATGCAGCCGGCAAACAAATCAAAACGCAAAAATGACGAGCTTAATCGTCTGCGCCATCACCGTCGTTTGCATCCGGGCCACCATTCTGCAGGCTTTCGGCAATGAGGCCGGCATTCTGTCGCAGCGCCATTTCGATTTCCTGGGCAAGCGCCGGATTGTCACGCAGGAACATCTTGGCGTTTTCACGCCCCTGCCCCAGACGCTGGCTGTTATAGGAGAACCACGCACCCGACTTCTCGACGATACCGCCCTTGACGCCAAGATCGACCAGTTCGCCGGTCTTGGAAACGCCTTCGCCATACATGATGTCGAACTCGACCTGCTTGAAGGGAGGCGCCATCTTGTTCTTGACGACCTTGACGCGGGTCTGGTTGCCGATGACCTCTTCGCGCTCCTTGACCGCACCGATACGGCGGATGTCGAGGCGCACGGAGGCATAGAACTTCAGCGCATTGCCGCCGGTGGTGGTTTCCGGCGAACCGAACATGACGCCGATCTTCATGCGGATCTGGTTGATGAAGATGACCATGCAGTTCGAGCGGGAGATCGAAGCGGTCAGCTTGCGCAGCGCCTGACTCATGAGACGAGCTTGAAGACCCGGCAGGTTATCGCCCATTTCGCCTTCGATTTCAGCGCGCGGGGTGAGAGCCGCGACCGAGTCGATGACGAGTACGTCGACGGCACCGGAACGTACGAGCGTATCGGTGATTTCAAGAGCCTGCTCGCCGGTATCGGGCTGGGAGATCAGAAGGTTCTGCAGGTCGACACCGAGCTTGCGGGCATAAACCGGATCGAGCGCATGTTCCGCGTCGACGAAGGCGCAGATGCCGCCCTTCTTCTGGGCTTCTGCAATCGTCTGCAACGCAAGCGTCGTCTTGCCGGAGCTTTCCGGACCATAAATTTCGATAATGCGTCCCTTCGGCAGACCGCCGATGCCAAGCGCGATGTCGAGACCGAGAGAGCCAGTCGAAACCGTTTCGATTTCAACCGCGCTCTCGTTCGAGCCGAGCTTCATGATAGAGCCCTTGCCGAACGACCGTTCGATCTGAGAGAGCGCTGCTTCCAATGCCTTGCTTTTGTCCACCGATTTGTCCTCTACGAGCCGCAAAGAATTCTGTGCCATTCTATCCACCTTTAGGTTATTGAAGCCGCATAGGCAATGAAGCAGCCGGTGGACTGTATGTACACGTTTTGTTCCGTTTTTGCAATCCCCTCTCAACCACATGAATCCATGGGGAATTTCTCGATGTGTACTTTTTATGTTCTACCTGTGAAGAACAACGGAACCCCGGGTTTCCAAGCACCTCTGAATATCCCCGGAGGCCTGCTCGATTCGTCGTTTTCCAACGCGCCGACGACGCTGCCATGACGGTCGATATCCTTGTCATCGGCGGTGCCCATATCGACCGTCGGGGCCACCTTTTCGGCCAGACGAAGATGGGGGCGAGCAACCCGGGCCGCTGGATGGAAGAGCCCGGCGGCGGCGGTTTCAACGCGGCCTGCAACCTCGCTCGTCTTGGTCACTCAGTGCGCCTGATCTCGCCTCGCGGCGGCGATGCGGCTGGCGAACAGGTCTCGGCGGCAGCGGAACGTCTGGGCATCGACGACTGCCCCGTTGTTTTCCTCGACAGGGCGACGCCGAGCTATACGGCCATACTCGAAGACGATGGCAATCTCGTGATCGCGCTGGCCGACATGGCGCTCTACGATCTCTTTTCGGCGCGCCGTCTGCGTGCGCGCACAACACGGGAAAGCCTCGCCAGCACCCGGACGATTCTCTGCGACGCCAACCTGCCGGCTGAAACCCTCACGGCATTGGGGAACTTCGCCGCATCGAATGGTGTGCCGCTCTCGGCAATCGCGATCTCCCCCGCCAAGGCAACGAAACTGATTCCCGGCCTGCATAACCTCGACCATGTCTTCATGAACGCCAACGAGGCCGAAGTGCTTGCGGGCCAGCGCGCCACGGACCCCGCCGAATGGCCCCTTCTCCTCAGGAAGGCAGGCCTGAAAGGGGGAGCGATTACCGCTGGCGGCAGCATGACCATTGCTTTCGATGGAGACGAAGTCATGGCTCTGTCACCTCCGCCAGTCTCCGACATCGCTGATGTCACCGGCGCCGGCGACGCCTTCGCCGCCGGCTTCCTGTCGGCGCAGCTTGAAGGCGCCGATCTCGGTCTTGCCCTGCGCATAGGCACTGCGGCTGCGGCGATCACACTGCTTTCACCGTATGCGACAGCCGAAAGCCTGTCCGTAGATTTTCTCGCCACACATCTGGCTCTTGTGCCGGAACCCGAAATCCTGTCATGACAAAGCCTGGACAATACGGATATCAGTGATGACCAAAGCCATCTCGCCTCTTCTTCCCATCGTCTATTCCGGCGAAGTGACCGCAGCCAAGGCGCGCAACGCGCCGATCGTGGCTCTGGAATCGACTATCATTACTCACGGCATGCCCTATCCCGGCAATCTGGAGATGGCGCGCAGCGTTGAAGCCATCATTCGCCAGCAGGGAGCCGTTCCGGCGACCATCGCCGTGCTTGACGGCGTGCTGCATATCGGGCTGGAAGCGGCTCAGATCGAGGCGCTGGCCAAATTCAAGGGTGCGATGAAGCTATCTCGAGCAGACATCGCCTTTGCAATCGCGGAACGACGCACTGGAGCGACTACGGTTGCCGCAACGATGATTGCCGCCGCGCGTGCAGGCATTTCGGTATTCGCCACCGGCGGCATCGGCGGTGTACATCGTGGCGCCGAGGAGACTTTCGACATTTCCGCAGACCTGGAGGAGCTTGCCCGCACCGCCGTCATCGTTGTCTCGGCCGGCCCAAAGGCCATTCTTGATATTCCGAAGACGCTTGAAGTGCTGGAAACCCGCGGCGTGCCGGTCGTTACCTATGATAGCGAGGACTTCCCGGCCTTCTGGTCGCGTACGTCTGGCCTTCCGAGCCCGCTGACACTGCCAAGCCCTGCAGCAATTGCGAACTTCCAGAAGATGCGTAAACAGCTGGGTCTCGACGGCGGCATGCTGATTGCCAACCCCGTGCCGCTTGCCGACGAAATCCCGCGCGAGGAAATGGAAATCTATATCGGCCGAGCGCTTGCCAACGCGGAACGCGAGGAGATAACAGGCAAGAACGTCACCCCATTCCTGCTCGATAACCTCTTCCACCTGACGAACGGTCGCAGCCTGAAAACAAATATCGCTCTGGTCGAAAACAATGCCCGTCTCGCCGCCGAAATCGCCGTCGCGATGAACGATTGAACCAGGAAAGCCGGACGAATTGCAAATGGCGGCACCTCCGGTTTCGCCATTTTTCATCCTGCGACAGGCATCTCAGACGAACCCGATCTTAATGGCCGTTTGCAGCGCCTGCTCCAGCCGTTCGCATCCTAACTTGCGACAAAGCGAGTTGACGAGATAGTTGACCGTGCGGGTCGAAAGAGACAGGCGTTGCGCCATCTCGGCCGTATCGAGACCGGCCGCAGCCATCTCCAGACACAGAATTTCGAGATTGGACATGCCCGTCGGGGGGCCATCCAGACGCTTCTCCAGCATTCCCGCGCGATCGAGTATATGAATGGCGAGGAAGCAGAAATCCTCGATTTCCGCCGCGGTAAGGGGCGGCCGACGGCCCAGAAGACTCAAGACCTGCCTGCGACCATCAAGAGTCGGCAGAGAGAAATAAATGCCCGTCAGCATATCTTGCCGGACAAGCAGCTGTATGAGTTCCAGAATCTGCGGCTTGAGATCGTCCCGGCAACGTAATTCATCGATCGACCACTGGAAAAGCTGCTGGCCGGAAGTTGCCAGAACCGTCTCCGGCGCAAGCGGGAGGCCACCGATGGCATCGAAACCGTCGAGAAATTCATCTCTGACACTATAGAGCAACAATCGCCCCCGCAACGTGTCATCACTTCTCGATAGCGTGGCGAAAAGCTGATAAAAGCGGAACTCGAAACGCTCCTGCAACAGCAGCATACAAGCATCGATATCGGCAAGACTGCCGCATAGTTGAATACGAGCCAGGATCTCGTTCCTGTCGGCAAACTCGCCCATGTCAATCAAATCCCGCACTCTGCTCAACTGAATCACACCCTCCCGATGGACAGCATATCGGTCCGGCCATGTTATGGTGAGTCAATTGTGATGAGGGGGCATCCGTCCGTCACAAAACAGGACAAATCCTGCAGACACATCAATTCGGACTATCGAGCATCTCCCGCACGGCAACAGCCAATTGCTTGAGCGAGAAGGGCTTGGGCAGGAAGCCGAACTTTGCATCAGCCGGCAGATTTCGCGCGAAAGCGTCCTCCGCGTAGCCCGAGACAAAGATGAACTTCAGTGAAGGATACTTCTTGCGCAACTCCCCAAGCAACGTCGGACCATCCATCTCCGGCATGACCACGTCGGAGACGACAATGTCGACGGCACCGTCGAGTTCGTCCATGATCTCCAGTGCTTCGACGCCTGAACCTGCCTCGTGCACGGTATAGCCGCGCGTCTCCAGCATCCGCTTGCCGCCCCGCCGCACGGCCTCCTCGTCCTCGACGAGAAGAACGACGGCAGACTTACCGGTCAGGTCATCCGGTTCGGTCGCCTGCGGCGCCTGCGCCTGCGCCGCAACTGCACCGCCTTGTGCGGCGTCCCCGGTGACGACGGAACCGTCGATCTGATGAACGACCTCGACCACATGATGCGGCAGGAAGATACGGAAGACTGTACCCTTGCCCACCTCTGATTCCGGGTAGATATAGCCACCAGACTGCTTGACGATGCCGTAAACCATCGCGAGACCGAGGCCTGTACCCTTTCCCACTTCCTTTGTAGTGAAGAACGGTTCGAAGATCTTGTCCATGATTTCGGGCGCGATACCCGTTCCGGTATCGGCAACTTCGACAAGCACCAGTTCTTCTTCCGGCAGACCACGATAATGGAACGCGGCAGCTTCGGAAGAGGAAACATTTCGGGTCGTGATGGTGATCGTACCACCTTCGGGCATGGCATCACGGGCATTGACGCAAAGATTGATCAGCACCTGCTCGAATTGCGAAAGGTCGGTCTTCACCGGCCATAGATCACGTCCGTACTCAACCTTCAGCTTGACGTTCGTACCCGATATCAGGCGATCCACCAGCATTCGCAAGTCGCCGATGACATCGGTCAGGTTGAGGACCGTCGGCCGCATCGTCTGCTTGCGCGAGAAGGCGAGCAGTTGCCTGACCAGGACGGCCGCACGGTTGGCGTTCCGCTTGATTTCCATAAGATCGGCAAAGCTTGCATCCGAAGGCCGGGCCTGAAGCAGCAGGTGGTCGGAGGAAAGCAGGATGGCTGTCAGAACGTTGTTGAAATCGTGCGCGATACCGCCTGCGAGCGTGCCGACGGCATTCATCTTCTGCGTCTGCGCCATCTGCGTTTCGAGCGCTTTCTGATCAGTCACATCGACAGCGTAGACGATCGCGGCCTCTTCCGGCGCCTCGTCGCTCTGGTCGATCACCGCGTTGACATAGAAGCGGAAATGCCGCGCATCACTTTCGGGATGGCGACTGTCGAGCGGTGCGATATCGACCTGCCGATCCTTTGCAGCCGCCAGCGCCTGACGGAAATGCTCCCGCTCGCTTTCGTGAATGACAACCTCGAGCTTGCCCCCGCGATCGACATAATCACGACCGACTACATCAGAGAAGAGCTTCATGAACGGCGCATTGGTGCGTAGAATGCGCCCCTCGCCATCGACGGAAGCGATCGCCATCGGCGTATTGTTGAAGAAGCGAGTAAAGCGCATCGAGGCGACCGAAGCCGACTGGTCGCTACCGTTGCCATCCTGCCGCGCAAGGACGATGGAACGGCTTTCTCCGGGGGCTCCGTCCCGCGCCGAGCGTACCCGGTGGACAAGATGCACCGGAAGGCTCTGGCCGTTGGCCTTCCTCAGATCGAGGTCCAGTGTCTCCGTCTTCGACAAACCGGGCTCGGCCTGCACGGAATTGACCAGCGCCATGCCCTCGCCCGCCACCAGATCGGCAATGGTCATGGAACCCGGCATGAACTGTGTGAGGTCGATGCCGAGCCATTCCGCAAGGGTGGCATTGAGATAATAGATTTCGCCCTTGCGGCCGGCGGAGAAGAAGCCGGCAGGCGCATGGTCGAGATAGTCGATGGCGTGTTGCAGCTCCTTGAAGAAGCGCTCCTGATCATCCCGCTCCGAGGTGATGTCGGTGATCTGCCAGACATGCAGCTTCTGCGCCCGCGCTTCATTCGCCAAAAGCCGGGCCTTGAGACGATACCAATGCGCGCCCGAACCGTTTCCTGTGTGGACGCCGAGCGGCTTCAGCAGGCGGAACTCTTCATAGCCTTCCCGGCCCTCGCGCAATCCATTGGTCAGCCGGTAGAGGGCCTCCGACGATTCCCGGTAGCGTGACAGAAGGGCTTCGAGCGCCTGAACCTCGGTCGCCTTGGTGGCGCCGGTCATACGACCATACGCACCATTGGCATAGATTACGCGTCCATCGGCGTCGGTAATCAGCGTGCCTTCCGGCAGGCTTGCGAGAAAATTGCGCGCAAGCGAATCCGACCGGGACTGCGGCATGACCTCGACGAAGCCGATCGCCGCCGAGACGAGGAAAAAGATACCGGTCATGGCAAGCACGCCAAGAATGCCCAGCACGATCTCGTTCTCGAGCTGGTCTTTGAACAAGACGAACGCGACAGCCGCGCAAACGAGCACGAGGGCGAGCAGGATAATGCGGAACGCCGTTCCGGAACGGGTGCCGCGGTCCACGAGGGGACCTTCGTACTCGCCGGCCTGCTGCAGTCTTGTCATGTATGCCTCTTGCGTGGGTCCACTCCGTGGGAATCGGACACTTCAAATCTTCTTTAGCAATTTGCACCTGCCGCAAAAAGCTCCGAAAGACCTGATTGGCAGGCTCAATGCACAGCAATCCCACAGGAGCGCCGCAATTTTATCGGATGATGCCTCAGCCAGCACCATCTCGGCGTGTCTATGCCGTGCTGCATTGCTAAAACAATCGTCTTCTGCCAGAAAGCGAAAAAAGGGAGAGCGCGACATGCTTGATGAACTGGTCACCGCTTATGGGAACCGTTTCCTGGTTGCGGCACTGGGGGTCAGCCTGGCGCTTTTGTGTCTTTTCATCGTCCTCAGGTTGCTACGCAATCGCGCGCCGTCGCCCTTCGTGCGCGGTGGACGCAACCGACAGCCCCGGCTTCAGGTCCTCGATGCGGCAGCCGTCGATGCCAGACGCCGGCTCGTCCTCGTTAGACGTGACAATGTCGAACATCTCGTCATGATCGGTGGTCCGACCGACATCGTCATCGAGAGCGGAATAGGCGACGACCGCGCCTATCTTTCGGCCGTTCCGGTCCCGGCCTCCGTGGAGAGCGCGGAAACGGCAGCGCGCATCGCTCCGCAAATGGAACCCCAGCACATACTGCCGCAGGAGCAGCCGGCTGCCGCCGCAGAACCGGCGCGGAGACCGACGCCTGTGGAACAGCCAACGGCTCAGCCAGCAAGATCAGAACCCCTCGCCGCAAGGCCTCAACCGCAGCAGCCCGTTCGCGCACCTGCCCCCCGGCCGGAACCCGTCGCACCGGCAACCGCAGCCACCTTGACGGAAGAATTCGTTGCACCAGCTGCGAAACCGCAAGCGAACACAGCTTCCGCCATGACGACGCCAATCGCGGAAGCCCCGCAGGTTCACCCTGCGCCAGCCGCAGCAGCAAGCTCCGCCCACGCCGATATTGCATCGGCCTATGTGCCGGTTGCAGCACCGGTGCCTGCTGCGCCCGCAGCGCAGGCCACGCCACCCGTCGTGCCCGCTGTCCAGCCAGAACAGACCGCAGCGCAGGCATCGAACCCGGTGGTTCACGCGGAAGACGTTCTGGAGGCGGCCCGACAGCGCGTTCTTCCCCCGAGCGTGGAAAGCCCGGTAACGGCGAGCGCCAAGCCTTCCCACGCGGACGAACAACAACCCAAAAAGGAACTGAGCGACTTCGAACGTGTTCTTGAAGAAGAGATGGCGCTTCATCTCTCGGCGAACGAAACAGCTGCCAGGACGCAATTCGACGTCGCCCCGATCGTGCCGGATACCCGCCCGAGCCGTCCGATCGCGCCTCCCGTCATCGTTACCCCGCCGCCGGGCGCTCCTGCGGCAGCCAATCGCGAAGAACCCAATCTTCAGACGGAAATCGCACGTATTTTTGGCGAGATGTCGGTCAACCGGAACAACTGACCCCATGGGCAGAAGCATGCGCAGCACCAAGTCGCCCATTAGGCGCAAAGCCGTTCATGCCGTCACAAACGCGCCTGCGTCCCGCCAAGTCCTCATTCTGACAGTTGGCTAGCATCAAAAAACCATCAGCATACTAAAGGCACCGCGGCCGAAGGTGGACGCGCCGCACAGCCCTCTGGATAGAACGGAAAATGCCGGCGCTAGGCCGGCATTTTCCCAAACGGCGAAACGCCGCTAAACTTTCTGCTTTTCCAAGTTCCTGCGCGTGGCAGCATCACTCGTCGCGGTAGACTTTTTCGCGGCGCTCATGGCGCTCCTGCGCTTCAATCGACAATGTCGCGATGGGACGGGCATCCAGGCGCCGCAGGCCGATCGGCTCGCCGGTTTCCTCGCAATAGCCGTAGGTGCCATCATCTATGCGTTGCAGGGCTGCGTCGATCTTCGATATCAGCTTGCGCTGGCGATCGCGGGCTCTGAGTTCGATGGCGCGGTCTGTTTCGGAGGAGGCCCGATCGGCGAGATCGGGATGATTGGCACTTTCCTCGGCAAGGTGCCCGAGTGTTTCCCGTGCTTCCCGGAGGATGTCGTTCTTCCATGCGATGAGTTTTGCCCGGAAGTATGCCCTCTGGTTTGCGTTCATGAACTCATCGGTTTCCGAGAGAACATAATTGCTAAGATCGATCTTCTCACTCAACGCGATTCTCCTGAAGAACATCTCAATGAGCGGGTGTATAACCTTTCGTTAAAACAGGTTCAAGCCTTCCGACCGTTTTCAAGGTATTTTTAAATCTGTCATATTTTTCAGCTAAGGGCATATTTTTTATGCACTATTTCATTTAGCGCCTCGAACGCCTCTGCAAGTCACGGTTGACGGAACTCAATGCTCGCCCGCCATCGGCCTTTAGCAGCAGTTGACGGGCATCCCTGTCAGCGGCTAGGTCAGTGCCTGAAGTCCAGTCGCGGAAAATCTCACCGGATGTCTCTCGTAACCCCGCCCCCTGATCGTATCTATCTGTTGCGGCATGCGAAATCCGGCTGGGCGCTACCCGGTCAACGTGATTTCGACCGTTCGCTCGATGATGCGGGCTATGCCGAGGCCGAGCTCGTCGCCGACGCGGCCGCCGAAAAGAACTACCGTCCGGACCTGCTGATTTCCTCGACCGCGGTTCGTTGCCGCCAGACAGCCGATGCCATGCAGCGGGCATTTCCCGGCGAAATGGAATGCCGTTTCGTCGATGATCTCTACAATGCCCCGGCGGACAACTACCTCGAAATCCTCTCGGCGCTGCAGGGATATGGCTCCGTGATGCTGGTTGGCCACAATCCCGCGATCGAGGAAGTGCTGATTTCGCTCGCCGGCATGGACGCGGCCAACCGTGTCATTCCCGAGGGTTACCCGACCGCCGGGCTTTCGGTTCTCGATCACACCACTCCGGCCGCAGATGGCGAAAAGCCGTGGCTCCTCACGGATTTTCTCGTCGGCTGACATACACTCCCGTCGGAAAGGATAGCGCGTCGTCTTCCGGGCGTCGATCCGGCAACCTATATTATGCGCTGCAGACCATTGCGGGAAAAGACAATTGCCTCCTTCGCTGACCAGCATTTCCGATGAAGCAGCCATCGTATTCGACAATATCGCGGACCGGGCCGCCAATCTCGTCAACCCGACGCTCCGGCTCGGCGTGACCGGCCTGTCGCGCGCAGGAAAAACTGTCTTCATCTCCTCGTTGGTTCACAACCTGCTGCATGGCGGACGCCTACCCCTGTTCGAGCCCCAGCGATCAGGCCGCATTTCGAATACACGCCTGGAAGAACAACCCGACGACGCAATTCCCCGATTTCAGTACGAAGACCATATCCGCGCATTGGTGAAGGATCGCGTCTGGCCTGATTCCACCCGCGCCATCTCCGAACTGCGGGTCACGATCGATTACAAGAGCGCCAGCGGCTGGAACCGGCTTTTTTCGCCGGGCCGGCTTTCGATCGATATCGTTGATTATCCCGGCGAATGGCTGCTCGACCTGCCGCTGCTCGGACAGGATTTTCGCGAGTTCAGCGAAAGGACCGCAACGCTGGCCAGAACCGGCATCCGGGCGGAACTCGCACGCGACTGGCTAGCCCACAGCGCGGCAACCGTCATGGACGCCCCAGCCGACGAGATGACTGCACGCCGGCTGGCCGAAAGCTTCACCGCCTATCTCAAGGCCTGCAAGTCGGACGAACGATCGCTTTCAACCCTGCCACCTGGCCGCTTCCTCATGCCCGGCGATCTCGAGGGGTCACCGGCTCTCACCTTCGCCCCACTTCCCGATATGCCCGACACCCCGGCGCCGAAAGGCTCGCTGCGGGCAATGATGGAGCGTCGCTACGAGGCCTACAAGACGGTCGTCGTCAAACCCTTCTTCCGGGAGCATTTCGCCCGCCTCGACAGGCAGATCGTGCTGATCGACGCGCTGCAGGCGATCAATCGCGGACCGGAAGCCGTGCTGGATCTGGAGCGGGCGCTGGCCGACGTTCTCGCCTGCTTCCGCCCCGGCTCCAACAACCTGCTGACATCGCTGATCCGCCGGAGGATCGACCGCGTTCTCGTCGCGGCCACCAAGGCCGACCACCTTCATCATGAAAGCCATGACCACCTGCAGGCTTTAACCCGCCGGCTGGTCGAGCGCGCCATTCACTCGATCGGCATGGCCGGTGCCGGTATAGACGTGATGGCTCTCGCTTCCGTCCGCGCGACACGGGAAGCCACTGTCCATCGCGACGGGCATGAACTGCCTGTCATCGTCGGCACCCCCATGGCAGGAGAGACCATCGGCAGCGAACATTTCGACGGCAACCGCAAGACCGCCGTCTTTCCGGGCGACCTGCCGGAAAACCCCGAAGCCTTTTTCCGCGCGCTAGACGATCCGGCGGCGTCCCATCACCTGCCGGAGCTGAACATCGTGCGTTTCCGCCCGCCCATGCTGGAAGAGACCGGCGGCGGCATAACCCTTTCGGTGCCCCATATAAGGCTCGACCGCGCGATGCAGTTCCTGTTCGGAGACCGTTTGGCATGAAGGACCCCAAATCCCCCGGCGCACCGTCGTCGACCACCTCCCCTTCCGGTCAGGCACCGAACCGCCGCCGTCCGGCTTCCTTCAGCGTCGAGCCGGACGAACCGGCTCATCCCGCGCCGCCATTGCGCCGCGCGCCGCAGAGCTTCGATCACGACGTGGACATCGTTCCGGATGAAGCGGATCCCTTCCTGAGCGTAGACCTCGCAAGCGAACAGATCCCCGTGGCCGAACCGCGCAAACGTACCTTCTCGTTCGCCCGCGTGGCCGCCGGCGCTTTCGGCATTCTGCTTTCGCTGGCGATCGGCCTTTGGGTCGACAGCCTCATCCGCGATCTCTTCACCCGCTCGGACTGGCTGGGATATACCGCCCTCGCGGTGCTTGCGGTCGGCCTTCTCGCACTTCTGATCGCCGTCGGCCGGGAGATCGCCGGGATCTACAGGCTGGACGCGGTACAAAAGCTCAAGGAAGACGCCGAACGCGCCGCGGCCGACAGAGCGAGGCCCGCGGCCCGCGCGGTCGTATCAAGGCTCGTGCGACTCGTTTCCTCCAAGCCGGAAACCGCCCGCGGCAGACGCACCCTTGCGGAAAGCGATGAAGACATCATCGATGCGCCGCTGCTTATCGAACTGGCGGAACGCGAACTGATGGCCCCGCTCGATATCCGCGCCCGCGCGCTAATCCTCGCCGCATCGAAGCGCGTATCAGTCGTCACCGCCGTCAGCCCGCGCGCCATCGTCGATCTGTCCTACGTGCTCTTTGAGGTCGTCCGGCTGGTTCGCGCCATGGCGGAACTCTACGGCGGCAGGCCGGGAGCCTTCGGCATGCTGCGCCTGCTGCGCGACGTCGTTGCCCATCTCGCCGTAACCGGCTCCATCGCCGTCGGCGACGGGATTGCCCAGCAAATTCTGGGTCATGGCCTCGCCGCCCGGCTTTCCGCACGACTCGGCGAAGGTGTCATTAACGGGCTTATGACGGCCCGAATCGGCATCGCCGCGATGGACCTCTGCCGCCCCCTTCCCTTCAAGGCGTTGCGGCGTCCGGGGATCGGAGATTTCATGTCGGATCTCGCTCCGAAGTTGACAGGCAATGCTTCGGATGCGAAGGAATGACGAGCCGTAGCCGCAGGAAAGTCGCATTGCAGCCGCGGACAGTTGAAGTCTTGACGCTCCGAGCAAGGAAGCGTTAACCACTTTTACCTTATATTTCATGCGGGTTTATTGGTTGCTCGTACCAAGGTAAGTCGATGTCGCCTCGTTTCTTTTCGCCAGTCGGTCGCGTTGTCGCCGCATCCGTCGTCGCCACGATCGCAGCTGCTCCGGCAGCAGACGCAGCTTCGCGCGACAAGCGTTTTTTCCAGCAGGTAGCCGGTGTTTGGAAAGGTCCGGGCGAAATCGTCGCGGGCAAGTACAAGGGCACCAAGTTTACCTGCAACCTGACAGGCCAGCCTGCGGAAGGCAAGGAAACCGGCATGACGCTCGACGGCACCTGCCGGGTGGGCGTGTTCTCGCAGCCGATGCGGGCCGTCATTGCCCAGGTCGACGGCAACTATAAGGGCGAGTTCCTCGACGGTGCCGATGGCAAGGGTCTCGACATCGTTTCGGGTCAGGTCACGGGCGATCGCGTCGTCATGGGCATCAACCGCGCCAAGCTGAACGGCGCCATGGTTGCCCGAATCGAGAAGGACGCGGCGATGAACATCACCATCTCGGTGAAGGTCGAGGATCGTATGATCCCGGTTATCGGCCTAAAGCTCAATCGTCAGGCATCAGCCATGGCGGTTGCGGAAGAATAAGCTTCCGCCTCACCTCCGCTACCTGAAGCATTTCAACCGCGCCACCAGGCGCGGTTTTCGTTTGCCACCACAATTCCACCGGCATCCGAATGACGAAGCCAGTCGGAAACCGGCCGCCCGTCCACCGGAAGGTCGGGAGCGATATCGGCAAGCGGCATCAGCACGAAGGCGCGCTCCGTCATGCGCGGATGCGGCACCCTGAGCGCCTCCTCGTCATGGCGCTCGTCGTCATAGGTCAGGATGTCGATATCGATGGTCCTCGGACCCCAGCGCTCGATCCTTTCCCGTTTCATGTCGCGCTCGATGTCGAGACAGACCGCAAGAAGAGCCTTCGCCGAAAGCGTAGTCTCGACCAAAGCGCAGGAATTGAAAAAATCAGCCTGATCCGTCTTGCCCCATGGCGGGGTACGGTAGAGACGCGACACCGCCGTGACACGGCAATCCGGGCGCGCATCCAGCCGGCGTAGCGCGAGCGCCATCGCGGCGACCGGATCCCCGATATTGCCACCAAGCCCCAGCGTCGCGGGACGCCAGGCGTTATTTGCTGAAGTGTTCAACACTCACCTGTACATAATCGAGAATGCCGGGAACCGGTGCGCTGGGCTTGCGGACCGTGATCCGCGCACGCTTGATCGGCGAAAACCTGACGCAGAGTTCCTTGGCGATCGTCAGCGCCAGCGCTTCGATCAGCAGTTTCCTGTTGGTCGTGACGATCTCCTCGATCACCTTGAAGACGATCCCGTAATCCACGGTGCCATCGAGATCGTCATTCTCGGCAGCCTCCGCGCCGGCCACGTCGAACTCTGCATCGACATAGAAACGCTGACCGAGAAACTCCTCCTCAGGATAGACGCCATGCCGGGCGAAGAAGGCGCAATTTTTCAGCGTGATCGTATAGATATCGGTCATTGGACGCATTCCCTTGCAGCCTTCCGGCCAGCAGCCATCATAGCATCGGCGACACGCAGGGCGTCCCTGTTGATCGCGACATTGTGCACCCGGAAAACCGAAGCGCCCTTCAGCCGAAGAAGCGCGGTCGTCGCAGCAGTAGCAGCATCCCGATCCATCGGTTCGCGGCCCGTCACCGTACCAAGGAACCTCTTGCGGGACGTCCCGACCAGCAGCGGATAGCCAAGCGCCGAGACTTCCTCAAGCCGAGCCATCAGCTCGAAATTCTCTTCAGCCGTTTCCTTGGCAAAACCAAAACCCGGATCGAGCGTGATCGCTTCACGAGAAACACCCCCTGCCGCCGCGATCTCCAACGAGCGTTCGAGGAAAGCAAGCTGGTCTGCGATCACGTCGGCGAGCTTCATCCGATCCCGCCCTGTATGCATGATGCAGAGACCGGCGCCGGTATTCGCAGCCACTTCGGCGATATCCGGCTCTCGTTGCAGGCCGAAAACATCGTTGACGATATGCGCACCCGCCGCGACAGCAACCCGCGCCGTTTCAGCGCGATAGGTATCGATGGAGATCAGAGCGTCGGTTTCCTTCGCCAACCGCTCGATCACCGGCACAACCCGATCCTGCTCCTCCGCCGCACTGACGGGATCGCCACCCGGACGGGTGGATTCGCCGCCGATATCAAGGATATCGGCACCTTCAACGATACAGGAAAGCGCGTGCTCGACGGCCTTATCGACACTGAAGTGCCGGCCGCCATCGGAAAAGGAATCGGGCGTAACGTTGACGATCGCCATCAGCCGGCCCTTTTCTCCGAGTAGAAGACTCCGTCCATGGGCAAGGTGCCAGTTCGTGACATTCTCTGAAACCATGACCGGCCCTTTCTACTCTCAAAAAATTGCGGGCACCGATATTGCGCTCGCTGTCGCTATGCCCCAAGGTCGCGGCGAATACAACATCGCGGATATGAAGAATGACGTTTGCAAACCGGCTGGGGATCATGGCCATAACCGCGACCATGCTGGCGCTTTTTCCACCCCAGTCGAAAGCAGAGACGATCGTCAGCAAGACCTTCAGCTACTTCTCGATTGGCGGAAGAACCGCTGAGGAACTCGATCGGGAGCTTGAGAAGCGCGGTCCTTTGACCAAGACGAGCGGCAGTCGTCACCCCGGCGCTACACAGATCAGATTCGGCGGCGAAATCACCTATCTTCCCTCTGACGGACGCTGCTCCGTCGGCGGGGTCAAGGTGACACTGAAGACAAAAATCATCCTGCCGCGCTGGAAGAACCGTAATCGCGCCGACCGCGAACTCGGCATGATATGGGATGCCCTGTCGAGCGATATCAAGCGCCACGAGGAACGCCACGCGGAAATCGCCAGGCAGCATGCCCGTCAGCTGGAACAATCCCTGAAGCGCCTGAGGCCGGCACGCGATTGCGAAACGCTTCAGGCCAAGGTCGCGGACCTGACGACAAAGACCGTCGAAGAGCATGACAAGGCCCAGATCGCCTTTGACCGCGTTGAAGCGGTCAATTTCGAGGACCGACTGATTCGCATCATTCAATACCGCTCCAAAGGCAAGAAGGTCGGAAACTGAGAAACAGGCCGCCTCAAACGGCAAAAAATGGCCGAACGACCTCTAAACTTGCGCAAAACTTGCACACTGCCCTGTGAATAACCGGCTATTTCTTCCGGTAGCACTTGATGAAAAGCTGAAATACAAGTGTCATGTCATTCACAGTTCATCACATTTGTAAGCGGGTCCCCGAGTTCTCCTGGCGCATCATGGTGCCGCAGGTGTTTCCTCCCTCGCCTGTCAAGGCGATGCGCCCACTTGCCTCGCTCTTCGCTGGCCGACGAGCGAGGCTTTTTTTGGCGTCTGTTTATTGGCGGCTCGCGCCGGGTATCAGCCCTGACGTTCAGGCACGTGCACGGTCAGCCCATCGAGGGCCGCCGTCATCTTGATCTGACAGGAAAGCCTCGAATTGGGGCGCACGTCGACGGCAAAGTCGAGCATGTCTTCTTCCATCGGGGAAGGCGAACCGGCTTTTTCGACCCATTCGTCATCAACATAGACATGACAGGTGGCACAGGCGCAGGCGCCGCCGCATTCGGCGTCGATACCGGGAACGGAATTACGCACCGCATTTTCCATGACCGTCGAGCCTTCGTCCACAGAAAGGTCGAAACGGGTTCCGTCGAATGCGATGATGGTGAGTTGTGCCATGATGAGATGTCCAGACGTCGCGTATTGAAAACCGGCGAAGTCATCTCCCAAATTGCCCTGGCAGTCAACATTTTGCAGGGCGAAAGCGCATCGCAGCACGAGGACAGAGGAAGCCCGGCGCGACGCGGCGGCATGGGCGGTCGAAACGTATCGTATCCGACCGCCGCAAAACGTTTAGCGGCAAAGTTTGCAGATGAAGTTTTCGGCTTCTACGACCGCAGCCGCAACGGCTGCGATGGCGGCCGGTTCGTTACCACGAGCCTCCACCTCGGTCGCAGCGACGACGACAGCATGGGCGCCAACAGCGTTCGCCGCATTCTTCAAGCGCACGGCGATGGCCTCGCGGGTCTCGATGCTCGCCGGATTGCCGAAGGCCTGCAGGCAGCCGCGGGCCTGGCGTGCGAACATCTGCAATACTTCCATTTCGAGTGCCTTGTCGCCCTTGGTCTGCTTGGCAAGGTGGACCAGGTCGATCGGACGGTTTTGAGAGGGGCAACGCCCGCCGGAATTCTCGGGGGCTTCGAATGCGATATTCAGCGCCGCCATGGCCAGTTTTCCTTTTCTTATCGTTATTGGGTGCCATGATGTTTTCCACGGCGGCGTGCCTATCCAGTTAAATTCAGGCCCATTTGCGGCGGAAACCTCCCGATATGGTTAACGAACATTAAACATTTGTCTCAAATGATGTTTCGGGCGCTAAATTAGTTTAAATGCTGTTAACAACCAACCCTGCCGATTGGGAATGGAGGGCCGTTTAATTGTAACGGATCGGCGAATGTGTCACTACGATACGCTCATATGGGTGAAGGGTGTAAACCTTTGCCCAATGGTCGGAAGATGATAAGGAATTGTCCTTATGTGTGCTGAAAACAGGCATGGTCCGGCCTTTGTAATCCAATGGGATTTCCCTCTGGCGTGGCGGCAGCGGGAAATTCAGGTGTAAGGCGGTCGATGCCGCGCCCCTGTTGCAGGCGGCTGAGGGAGCAAGGCAGGAACCGGCCCAGTAGGCGGTAGCGAGGCGTAACCCTATGGCGAACAACAAGACGGTCGAGTCGATTGACGACAGCGCGTTCCAGGCTCTCGAAGCGGCCCTGAGGATCGACTTCGACGAAGAAGAGAAGCCCGCGTCGAAAACCCGGCCGACGCCACACGCACCGGAGGCAAAAGTGTCCGAGTCCAATACCCCGCGCCCCGCTGCTGCACAGAAACAGGCGGAGCGACGGAGCGCGCGCGCCGGAGAGCTTGCTCCCGAGCCAGCGCCCAAGGCTCCCTCTTTCGAACCGGCCAACGATGCTTCGCGTCGCAGTCCCGCAGCGATCATGAAGTCGCTGGAAGGCGCCTCGATGCGCTCGGCCATCCGCAATGCCGCGATTGTCTCGGCGCTGTGGGTTATTGCCGCGATCGGTCTTTCCCAGCTTCTCTACGGCAGCCAGATCTGGCAGGCACCGACGGTGGCCGACGTCGTTGCCATGCCGGGCGTCGTCGCGATCGTGATCGGCACGATCATCCCCGTTCTTCTGTTCTTCGCATTCGCCATCATGATGGCCCGCGCCCACGACCTGCGAAACGCCGCCCGCTCCATGGCGGAAGTGGCGCTGCGTCTTGCCGAGCCGGAAACCATCGCCTCCGAACGCATCATGACAGTCGGACAGGCCGTTCGCCGCGAAGTTTCCGCCATGAACGAAGGCATCGAGCGCACGATCGCCCGGGCAACCGAACTCGAAACCCTCGTCCACTCGGAAGTAAGCGCGCTGGAGCGCAGCTACACGGACAACGAACTGCGTGTCCGTGGCCTCGTCCATGAACTCGGCTCCGAACGCGATGCGATCGTCAATCACGCCGAACGCATTCGCACCTCCATCGTCGGCGCCCATGAGCAACTGAAGGAAGAGCTTTCGCTCGCGACGGAAGAAATTTCCGTACGTCTGGCGACATCGGGCGAAGCCTTCGCATCCCTGATCGACACCCGTGCCGCCGCTCTGATGGAGAAATCCGACCAGGCTGCCAGCGCCATCGGCACCCTGCTCGCCGCCAAGACGGAAAACCTTGTCCAGACCCTGAGCGCTTCAGGCATTTCGCTCGCAAGCGAATTCGACACGCGCCTCAACCAGCTCACCGGTACGCTGGCCGAACGCGGACGCGAACTGCTCGGCGAGTTCGAGACCCGCGCGTCCTCGCTCGACGCCAATACTGAAAAGCTGAATGCAGCACTGAGCGAACGAGCACGCCAGCTCAACGAGACCCTGGTCGAAAGAACCCGCGAAATCGCCGAAAAGCTGACCACTGGCGAACAGGGCATCACCAATTCGCTCGGCGATGCACTCGCCAAGCTCAATGCCAGCCTCGACGAAAAGGGCCAGACCTTCCGCCAGAGCCTGCAGTCCAGCGTCGACGACGCGATCGTCGATCTCGACCTGCGTTCCGGCCTCTTCGAGGACCGTCTCGAGGCAACCATCGGTCAGGTCAACACGGCATTCGACGAGCGCGTAGCGGAATTCGCCAGCGCCTTCGACCAGCGCGCCGGTTCGCTCGACAGCAAGCTCATGGAGAGCCTCGCCCGCATCAACGAGACCGTCAGCGGCGGCTCTGAGGCAATCGACGGCATCCTCAGCTCCAGCATCGACCGGCTGGGCTCGACGATCACCGACCAATCCTTCGCACTGGCGACCGCCGTTGGAACCGGGCAGGAACTCATCGACTCGGCGCTCGCCAACCGCGCGCAGGAAATCGCGGATGCCATGTCGGCGCGCGCCCAGGCGCTCACGGAAAGCCTCGAGAACGCCCAGCGCCGCATTGACGCTGTCATGGAAGAACGCGGTGGCGCACTCTATAACGCGCTTGCCGACAACCAGTCCCGCTTCGACGAGACGCTTGCGAGCCGCGCAGAGACGATCATCAACGCGCTGTCCGGCAACCAAGACCGCTTCGCCGAAACGCTTGACACCAAGAGCCGTGAAATCGCGCAGACCCTGGCTGAAGGTCAGGCCCGTCTGGACGAAACCTTCGACGGTCGCGCGGAGGCGATCGGCCTTGCACTTTCGCTCAACCACGACCAGCTCTCGGAAACGCTCGAAGCCCGCAGCCGCGAAATCGCCCAGACGCTCGCCGACGGTCAGGCTCGTCTCGACGAGACCTTCGACGGCCGCGCGGAAGCCATCGGTCTTGCGCTCTCGCTCAATCACGACCAGATCGCAGAAACGCTCGAAACCCGTAGTCGCGAGATCGCCCAGACGCTCTCCGAAGGCCACGCACGTCTCGACGAAACTTTCGACGGTCGCGCGGAAGCCATCGGCCTTGCGCTTTCGCTCAACCACGACCAGATCGCAGAGACGCTCGAGACCCGTAGTCGCGAGATTGCGCAGACGCTGGCCGAAGGCCATGCCCGGCTCGACGAAACCTTCGACGGCCGCGCGGAAGCCATCGGCCTTGCGCTGTCGCTCAATCACGACCAGATCGCAGAGACGCTCGAGACCCGAAGCCGCGAGATCGTGCAGTCCATGTCCGAGGTTAAGGCAAGCCTTGACGAGAGCTTGGACGCCCGCAGCCGCGAGATTGCCCGTACCCTTTCCGAGGGACAGGCGCGTCTCGACGAAACGCTGGACGGTCGCGCGACCGCATTCGTGGAATCGATCAGCGGAACCGAGACCCGGCTCGCGGAAACGCTCGATCGTCGTACCAGTGCAATCGTCGAGACCGTTGCCGAAGCCGACCGGCGCCTCGAAGCCACCTTCGCCGACAAGGCGGAAACGATCCGCGCGGCCTATGGCGAGCAGCAGGAGCAGCTCGACATGGCATTGGCAAGCCATACGTCCTACCTCAGCTCCACGCTGGAGGAAGCGGGCAACCACATCGAAAAGGCACTGGGCGAAGGATCAGGCCGCATCGGTCAGGCCCTGAACACGGTGCTCACCGATATCGGTCAGACCCTCTCCTCGGGCATCTCCGACATCGACGGCAAGCTCTCCGACACCCATGAGCGAATCCGCTCGACGCTGGACGACCGTAGTAACGCCATCAACCTGGCGCTGAACGACGCCCGCAATCAGCTGGAAAGCACGCTCACCGAGCATGGCGCCTCCTTGGGCGCATCGCTTGCCGCCAGCGCCGGCATGCTCGAAATGACGCTTGAACAGCGCGAGGAAGCCCTGCGCCGCTCGATCGACGAAAGCGGCAAGGCTCTCGACGAACGCCTGCGTGGCACCGCCCAGTCGCTGGTCGGCCAGATCGGCAACGTCGCCGGCGAGATTACCCGCACAGCAGAGGACTTCTCCGGCCGCGTCGAACAGTCGGTCGGTGGCATGAGCACACGCCTCGACGAGACCAGCGCCCGCATCGAAACGAGCCTCGGCACGCTAGAAGACCGTATCCGCAACGGCCTGGACGGTGTCGACACCCGCGTCGCCGATGCCGGAGAGATCTTTGCCGCCAAGCTGGCCGAGAAGGTTTCCGATATCGAGAAGGTTGGGACCGAGGCCGCCGAACGCGTCTCGCGCATCCTCGAAGAAGGCACCAACCTTGTTGCCCAGACCTTCGAAGGCCGCACCGCCCAGATTGATGAGCGCCTGTCCACCATGGATCGGGCCCTGAACATCGGTCTCGACAACGTCAACCGCACCATCGAAGGCAAGGCTGCCGGCCTCGCCACCACGCTGCGCGGCGCCGTTTCCGACGCCGCCCGCGAACTCGACGCCGAGGCACAACGTTCCGTCGACCTGCTCAACCAGAGCGGTCAGCAGTTTGCCGAGCGGATCGGCGAGCGAAGCGCCGAACTCAGCCGCGCAGTGGAAGAACGGTCCGAGGATCTGGCAAACCGCATCGCCGAGACCCAGAGCCGCCTCGCCGGTCAGGCTGCTTCGGTCGCTCAGACCTTCTCCGAAGCCGGCGACATCATCGCCAACAAGGTTGCGGAAGCCGAGACCCTCGTAAGCAGCCAGATCCAGGCGCTTTCGGGCACCCTCTCGGAAGCCGGCAACACGCTGGAAACCCGCGCGGCGGCAATCCGCGAAGCGCTGGCCGGCAATACGGAGGAACTGGCGCAGACCATGAACACGGTCGACAAGGCGCTGGAAGCTCGCGGCAACTCGATCCGCGCAGTCCTCGACGAACGCACCCGCGAACTCAATTCGATGCTCGCCGGCCGTTCCGCCGAACTGTCGCGCCTGATCGATGAGAAGGCGACCCCGGTCATTGCGGAATACGCAGAAACCGGCCGCGCTGCAGCCGAGCGGATCACCGAGGCCGCCCGTATCAGCGCCGAGCGCCTGCGTTCCGAAAACGAGGCCGTTGTCGCTGCAATCAGCGAGCGCGCGGACAAGGCAGTCGAGGCTCTGGGTACCGCCGAGAGCAGCATTGCAGAAAGCGCGGGTCGCCTTATCCAGCGGCTTGGCGAAAGCAATACCGGCCTCGCCGGCATGATCGAACAGGTCGCCACAAACATCGTGGCGGCAGACAGCCAACTCGGTCAGACCACGGAACGGTTCGCCGAAGCATCGTCCAAGGCTGCCGACCTCATCTCGACCTCCAGCCGACTGCTGGATGGCAAGCTCGAGCGCCTGTCCTCGATTTCCGACGACACGCTGTCGCAGGTTACCGCCATCGTCGGCCGCTTCAGCGATCACTCCAAGGTCCTCGGCCAGGCATCCGACCTCCTGTCGGCCGCCCAGTCCAACCTTGTCGGCACGCTTGAGGATCGCCAGCAGGCGCTGCGTGATCTGGCCGTCGGTCTGGTCAAGCGTTCCGAGGAGATCGAAACGACGATGCAGGGTCTGACCAACATGGTCGAATCCGCCTTCGAGCGCGCCGAACAGCGCTCGGGCCAGGTCGCGGGTAACCTGCGCCAGAGCATCCAGATGTCCTTTGCCGATATCGGCAAGATCCTGTCGGAGACCGAAAAACAGGCCAACGCCACGGCCGGCAGCATGCGCAACGCGCTGCTTTCTGCTGGCGAAGAGGCCAACCAGTCGATCGAGAAAACCCTGTCGGAAGCCGAAAAGCGTTCTGCCGATCTCGCCGATCGTCTGCGTGGCGGCCTCACCGCTTCGCTCTCCGACGTGGACAAGCTGCTCGGCGAAGCCGGACGCAAGTCGGATGGTGCTGCAAACCACCTGCGCGAAGCCCTTCGCCAGTCGGTCGAGGAAGCCGTCAGCCGCTTTGCCGGCGCAACAGACGAAATCCGCCGCTCGGCCCAGGATATCCGCAAGGAACTCGACCTCACCCGCAGCGAGCTGAAGCGTGGTGCATTCGACCTGCCGGAAGAGGCCAAGGAAAGTGCCGCGGCCATGCGGCGTGCCGTTTCCGAACAGATCAAGGCGCTGCAGGATATCTCCCAGCTCGTAGGTCGCTCGACCCAGTCGCTGGAAATCTCCGAGCCGGTCGCACGTCGCCTCGCGGAAGCTCGCCCGGCCGAACAGCCGCGTCGGGCAGCCACACCGACCCCTGCCCCGCAGCCTGCACCTGTTCCGGCACCCGCGCCGGTCCAAGCGCCAGTCCAGGCACGTGCCACCGAGCCACTCGGCCTGCGTGGCAGCCTGAACGCCACCCAGGCGCCGGTGCCCGCACCGGCTCCGGCCCCGGCTGCCCGTCAGGAAACCGGCGGTTGGATCAGCGACCTGTTGCGTGGCGCATCGCGTGACGAGGAACACGGAATGGCGGCTCAGCAGCCGGCCCGTCCCGCAGCACCGGCTCGCCCGGTGGAACAGCCACCCATACAGCAACGGCAGGCGGATAACCGCAATCCGCGCCACATGGTCGAATCGCTGAACTCGCTCTCCGTCGATATCGCTCGCGCTATCGATCACGATGCCTCCGTCGAGCTCTGGCGGCGTTACCAGCGCGGCGAACGCGACGTCTTCACCCGTCGCCTCTACACGCTGAAGGGCCAGCAGACCTTCGACGAGATCAAGCGCAAGTACGACCGCGAGCCGGAATTCCGCACCGCTGTCGACCGCTACATCAACGACTTCGAAAAGCTGCTCGCCGATGTCGCCCGCACCGACCGCGACAAGAGCGTCACGCAGTCCTACCTGACCTCGGATACGGGCAAGGTCTACACCATGCTCGCCCACGCCGCCGGACGCTTCAGCTAAGCCGCTGACACCAGCAAAGGCAGAGATAGACAACAAAGCCCCCGGAGCCAGTCAGGTTCCGGGGCTTTTCTTTTGGTCGTCAGGTCGAGATGGAGCGCAAGCGGCTGACATGCTCGCTACGCGGCTGTAGCGAGAAGACCCAACCTCACCCGCGCCCAGCCGACTTGACTGGCTTCCGTCGATAAAGTCTCTCTTCCCGGGAAGTTCCAGCCATCACGGCACGGGAGGGGCGCATTGCCGACATCTCTGGAAATTTTCGAGAAGTATCGATCAGCCCTTGTATCAAGACCGTTGTCGGCGGTCTGGCGAGGTCATGGTTCGGCAATTTTCCTGGAGTTCGGCCGCTTGTCTCCCCGGGTGAGACGCGACGGTGCTGCCGGAAAATCGCAGGGTGAACTCACAGTCATGATCGAGTGGAGCTGGCGGATTGAAGGTGAAGACGAGATCCTGTGCGGAAGCTGGAGCGAAGAACAAGTTTGGGAAGAGGTGTTGAAGTCACTTTTCGGTCGCCGGATTGAGGATGTTTCCTTATTCGGGCGACTTCCGGAACTCTCGATCGCGTTGGCTGGTGGACTTTTCGTGGCGTCCTTTATGACCGCCGATGGTCAGCCCCAGTGGACCATATTTGATCATCGCTCCGAGCTGCAGATGTCCCGCTTGATCGAAGTTCGCGATGGCGGAGTTTGTGAAAACCTAGAAACGAAAAACACTCCAGCCGAACTGGCCCCGATTCCAAAGTCGCCTGAATCTTCATTCAATACCGTTATTTGGAAGGCACTTCGGCACGCGTCGAGTTTTCCTCAATGCTGCCAGTGCGTGACCTCGATGAGCGCGTCACCCCGCCTCACCTGACCTTGGAGGCGAGCAAGCTCTGGCGCAGTATTCAAAACCACGCCGGTCTAGACCGCCATCATTTCATGAAGTTGCCCCCCGAAGGTCAGCACGGGCGTTTCGCCAATCAGAGCTGCGTCAGCGTCCAGTCAATGATCTCCGTGGTCACCTGACCGAAGGCGCGATCCATCGCGCGGATGTAAACGTCATTGGTCGAGCCGCCGGTCGGCACCGATGCGCTGAACGCTCGTTGGGCCTTGACTGTGCCGTTGCGGTCGTTGAGCAGCTTGGCCGAAATCTCGACCACCGCGCGGTCACTGCCGCTGGCGTCGATCTCGAAGGCGCGAATGTCGGTGATCAGTTGATAGTCGATGGCAAGCCCCTGCCCGGGCGTTCCGACGCCACCGAGCTTGCCGGTGTTCTCGAAGGCTTCCACGAGCTTCGACTGCACCATGCGGCTCAGCTTGTCGCTCCACTGGGCATTGGAGAGATAACGGATTTCGGATCGCGAGACACGAACCAGCACTTGTTCGCTGTCGACCGCCTTGAGGGCAGAGGGGTCCGCGACCAGCAATTGCCTGTTGCGCGCCGAAGCAAATGTTTCGCTCTTCGGTGACGCCGACAGATCGAACGTGTCGTTCTTCGCCGCCGAACTGCAGGAGCTGAGCCCGCCCATGGCAACCGGCAGGACGATCGCCGCTGCAAGAAGCCCGATCCATCGACGCGCCACCGTACCGCATACCATCATGTCAGCCCTGTCCTTTTGGCCTTCGATCATCATTATCGCCGAGTCCGTCCGTCATATTGCTTGACGTTTTCACCGCCGAAAATCAACCGCTGCGGGTCGCGATCGAAGTTGGTGATCGCGTCGTTGAGGTCACGCATGGTCTGCCGCGTATCGGTGACGAGCGACTGGATATCCCTGAGGCCGCCATTGGAAAAACGAGCGAGATTGTCGGCGATCGGAGTGATCCGTGCATTTAGGTTTTCAGCCATGACGCGAATGGACTCCAGCGTCTTGCGTGCTTCGGCCGTCAGCGAACTCGTGTCGTCCGAACCGAGAATGCCGTCGACCTTCTTAAGGATACCGTCAACCCGCTCGGAAGCATTGTTCAGCTTGTTGGCGAGCTGGGTGAAATCGGTGATCGCCTGATCGATGTCCTGCCGACGGTTGGTGACGCTCTGGCTGAGATCCTTGAAGCCGGAAATGGCAGTGCGCGCGTCCGCAGCCGCCACGGAAACATCATCCACGACCCGTCCCACCTTCTGGGTGTCGATCGCATCGACCAGCGCGGTGACTTTCGTCAGCGTCTGGTCTGCATGCACCCCGAACTGCTGGAAGGTCGACGCGGTCTCCTTGAAGCCGTCGATCGCCGGCGCAATCTTCTTGGATGCCTCGGCAAAATTGGCGGTCGCTTCCTGCGTATTGGTCAGGATCTTGTCGATCTTTTCTGAATTGAGCGACCTGAACAGGTCCTCGGCTGCGGAAAGTGTCGAGTCGAGCCGTCCCGAGAGACCGGACACGGAGGTGGACAACGCGCTGACGCTCTCCAGGAACTTGTCGATGCCATCGGCATTGTCGGCAAGCGCCTTGGAGAAGGTCTCCGCATTCTTCACCGTATTGGTGAGCGGCACTCGCGAATCCTCGATGAAACCCTGCAATTCGCCGATAGCGCCATTTGCCCGCTGCAGGATCTTGTCCGCTGTCGCAAGCAGGTTGGTCACACTCGACTGGTCGGCGATGAGGACGGCCGGTTCACCGGTCGCGATCGCTTTCTCCAGAATATTCTCGCCGCCAGCATTGCCGCCGGAAAGCTCGATATAGGCGGCGCCGGTCAACCCCTGGATTTCAAGCACGGCCTTAGTGGAACTGGAAACTGGTGCATCGGCCCGCACCTCGGTGAAGGCGACGGAGAATTGTGGGTCATCCTTGTCGATGTAGAGATTGCGCACGGAGCCGACCGCGATACCGTTGAACCGGACGGGCGAGCCGATACTCAAACCATTTGCCGAGCCGGGAATCCGGATGGCAAGCGGCGCAACCGGACCGCCGCGACCATATTCCGCCATCCAGTAGACGAAACCGAACGCCGCCGCGATGACGAGCACTGTGAAAAAGCCGACGATGGCATAATTGGCTCTGGTTTCCATAGGTCAGTCACTCACCGGATTTTGAGCCGGGGCTGCCGGCCTCTCAATGGAACGGGCGCGCTTGCCCCTGAAATACGACCTCACCCATGCATCGTCGCAGGCAAGCATATCGTCTAAGCTTCCCTCGACCAAGACCCGCTTCTGGCCCAGCACGGCGATGCGGTCACAGACTGAAAACAGGCTGTCGAGGTCGTGGGTCACCATATAGACGGTGAGGCCAAGCGTATCGCGAAGCCGCGCGATCAGTTCGTCGAACTCGGCGGCACCGATCGGATCGAGACCAGATGTCGGTTCGTCGAGGAAAAGCAGGTCGGGATCGAGCGCAAGCGCACGCGCGAGTGCCGCTCGCTTGATCATGCCGCCGGAAAGCTCGGATGGATACTTGTCCGCCGCATCAGCATCGAGACCTACCAGTTCGATCTTCAGATAGGCGAGTTCATCCATCAGCCACTTCGGCAGATCAAGATATTCGCGCATCGGCAACTGGATGTTTTCCTTGACCGTCAAGGCGGAAAAGAGCGCGCCGTGCTGGAAAAGCACACCAAGACGCGTATCGAGCGTCACACGCTCGGCCTCTGACACCTTGTCATAATCCGCCCCGAGGATCTCGATCGTGCCGGAGCGCCGCGGCAGGAGCCGTAACACCGTACGCATCAGCACAGACTTTCCGGCGCCGGAGGCCCCGACGAAACCGAGAATCTCTCCACGGTAGATATCGAGATTGAGGTGATCGAGCACGACCTTCTCGCCGAAAGCTACCGTCAGGTTGCGCACGGAGAGTACCGCTTCGCGTTCCTGTGTGACGGGGGGACTATCTGCCATCATCCCCTCCTCAAAAATCGATCGCTGCGTAGAACATGGCGAAAAGCCCGTCCACGAGGATGACGACGAAGATTGATTTCACCACCGCGGCCGTGACGTGCTGGCCGAGCGATTCGGCGCTGCCACCGACCTTCATGCCTTCCACCGCCGAAACGATGCCGATGATAAGCGCCATGAACGGCGCCTTGATCATGCCCGACGCGATGGTCGAATAATCGACCGCATCATGCAAGCGCGTGGTGAAGACATCGAAGGTGATGCCGGAATAGGCCCAGGCAACAACGGCAGCACCATAAAGGGCCGCAAAATTGGCGACGATGGTCAGAAGCGGCAGCGCGATTGTCAGCGCAACGAGCCGCGGAAACACCAGCACACCGATCGGATTGAGACCGATGACCTTCAGCGCATCGATTTCCTCGCGCATCTTCATCGAGCCTATCTCGGCGGTGATAGCGCTGCCGGAACGGCCCGCGATCATGATGGCCGTCAAGAGTACGCCGATTTCGCGTAATTGCAGGATGCCGACAAGATCGACGACAAAGACTTCCGCACCAAAATAGCGGAGTTGGAATGCGCCCTGCTGGGCGATGATCGCGCCGATCAGGAAAGACATGAGCACGATGATAGGAACAGCCCGCACACCCATGTGATCCAGCTGGTTGACCACTGAGGCGGGAGAAACGCCGCTACCGCGACCAAGCTTGGTCTGCGCGCCGCGCACCGCCGAGCCCAGCACGAACATCATGGCCACGAAATCCTGCCATAGATCGACCACCGTCTCGCCAATAGGACTGAAGATACGCTGGAAGAGCGGACCTTTGACGTCGTTCTGGCTCGGCTCGTTCACTTTCTCCGGCATTGCGGCAATGAGTTCCCGCATGGCTTCGCTTCCGCCCGTCAAGGCGACGGAAACGCCTTCCGCGTGCTGCCTGGCGACAAACCGCCGGATGAGCCATGCACCCGCCGTATCCATGGCGGATACCTGTGAAATATCAATTTCAACGATGCTTTTCTCGCCATCGGCAAGCCGGCCGGCATTGTGCAACATCGCGCCGAGACTGTTGTTACGCCATATGCCGCGCAACTCAAGCCGCCGCCCTGCCCTGTCGGGCAGATCGTGGACCTCAAAAGACGCGTTTTCTGGATTAACCGGCTTCACTATCCCGACGACTTCTACGCTTTTGGCCATGCGCACTCGCCGGTGACGGCCGCCTGCGCGAAACTCGAATTCCGTGCAGTATAGCCAGACCGCTGGAGGATGAAATCCTTAACCGGCGTTAAAGATTGCAAAATTCGGCGAAGCCACAATAAAAACCGATAATGTCTGCCTTTGGGCCGTGGCCTCACGCCGCGCGAATGTCCTCGTCGGCTTCCTGCTTGATCGAAGCAAGCGTCAGCGGCACCGGAGCCATGACAAGCCGTCCTGCAGGCTTGGCCGCGCCCACAAGATGGCCCCAGTTGATCAGTTCGAATCGGCCATCGGGATGTTCGGCGATTGCCGTGCAGCTTTCCACCCAGTCACCGGTGTTGATGTAGTGGATGCCGTCAATATCCTCCATGACGGCATGATGGATGTGACCACAGATCACGCCATCGACCTCGTTACGCCTCGCTTCCTCGGCAACCACCCGCTGGAACTCACCGATAAAGTTGACCGCCTGCTTCACCTGTTGCTTGGCCCAGGAGGAGAACGACCAGTAGGGCATCCCCAGCCGGCGCCGAAATCCGGCAAGCAGGAAGTTGATCGCAATAGCTGTGTCATAGGCCCAGTCGCCAAGATAGGCGAGCAGCCGCGCATTGCGCACCACGACGTCGAATTCGTCCCCGTGCAGGACCAGATATTTCCTGCCGTCGGCGGTCTCGTGGATCATGCGCTCGGCGACTTCGATGCCGCCGAAATGGGTGCCCGGAAAACCCCTCAGGAATTCGTCATGATTACCAGGAATGTAGACGATACGCGTCCCCTTGCGCGCCTTGCGCAAGAGCTTCTGCACGACGTCGTTGCAATCCTGCGGCCAGTACCAGCTTCGCTTCAGCCGCCAGCCATCAACGATATCGCCGACGAGAAAAATCGTGTCGGCCTCGTGTGTCCGTAGAAAATCGAGAAGAAAGTCGGTCTTCGCCGCCTTTGAACCCAGATGTACATCGGAAATGAAAAGGGTTCTGAAATGCCGCGTATCCGTCTGCCCACTCACGGTCGCCATCCTCTTGATCTCGCCTCATGAAACCATGACTGGCTCAAACCAGACTCGTGTTTCAGGAAGATGACACGCAGGGGATATGCCGTTTTCAGCGGAAAGATCCGGGCAAGAATGGCCGGAAACGGCCTTTGGGCACACAACGGTCACCGATACCCGAGACCGTCGGGCGGTTTACGCCAGCTCGGGCAGTCGGTGCCGGGAGAGAAGCCCGGCCTCCTCCCGCTCCACCCCTAGCGACACAAGAACAAGCTCGGCAACCTCGCTGCCGGCATCCCGCCAGGTCTTGTAGCCCTCCTGCACCAGCATCATGCCGGAAAGCGTCGCGCCGCCGATGATCGCCAACGCCGAATTGGCCTGTTCATGCCGGATCGCATAGCGGCCATTCTCTATCCCGAGCCTGAGGTCCTCGCCGGATGTGCCGGCAAGCAGGCCCTGAAGCGTGCGGTTGCTGAAACCGAAATGCACCATGAACCGGCCCCATTGCGGCTCTTCATGCGATCTGCGGATGAAAAGCCGAATGCCGCAGGCCAGCCGCAATGGCGGATCGTTGATCGCCTCCAGATTGCCGCGCACCTTGAGCAGCATCTCGCTCGCCAGATCCCCCGCGATATCCTCGAACAGCCTGCCTGGGTCCGGTATGGCGTTATAGACGGTTCCACGCGCGACACCCGCCTCCTCTGCAAGCTCGCTGATCGTCACCCGATCAGAACCTTTGCTGGAAAAAAGCCGCATGGCGGCATCGTAGATACGGCATTTTACATTTGGCACGTGAAGATGATCTCCGTGGTCCATCCGTCGGCCCGAAATCGTCCGACATTCATTCCCGTTGCCAAACACATTTCAATCATCCTGATTCCGATTGTGAGAAACGACCGGTAAACACATGAATCCGGACGAAGTTCCCTATTCTTCGCGTGAACGCAACCCATCGGAAACGGCAATCCGAATATCAGATTCCCACCCTTGGACGCCAGATCATTCACCTCGAAACGGCCAGCTTCATCTACCTGCGGCAAACGGACAAAACTGTTGACTTTTGAACACATGTGTTCAATCTAGATCGAAATTGCCTTTCTCATCAACATCTCGTCCACGGGCCATGAGAAACCATCCTCCCGGAAGGCCCGACAAGGAGAAATTCCGTGAAGAAACTCATCGTCGCATTAGGCCTTGTCCTCACACTCGCCGCCTGCGCACAGACCACCAGCGAAACTACAGGCAACACCCCGGCCGCCAAGTCGAAATACGGCATCGGCCCCACTTCTCTGCCTCCTGTCATCACGCCTTCGGTCTGAGGTCCATCCTCGGACATTCGTTTTCGCCGGTGCCACCGCCCGCTCTCCCCATGCAGGGCTATATGCGACGGGACCTGCATCGTTCAAGCGCGTGCATTGGGCCGAAACAGGCACGGCAAGAAGCTGCAATGGCCAGATGGGAGCCACCATCCGGCCATTGCCTCATGAGCACCGGGTAAAGTGGTTGCGATCAGAACCGAATGGGACTTCCCCCCCGGGCCAATTGGTGTATTCAGGGATCTCGATAACCTGAAACGACGATGCCGATGGACAAGATGAACGCTCCCGAAAAAAACAAGCCGCAGCCGACGACCGCAGTCGCGGACCTCGATGAACAGGCCCTGTTTTATCACCGCTATCCCCGTCCCGGAAAGCTTGAGATCCAGGCCACCAAGCCGCTGGGCAACCAGCGCGACCTGGCGCTCGCCTATTCTCCGGGTGTTGCCGCGCCCTGCCTCGCGATCCGCGACGAGCCGGAAACCGCCGCCGATTACACGGCCCGCGGCAATCTCGTAGCCGTCATCTCCAACGGCACGGCGGTGCTCGGCCTTGGAAATATCGGGCCACTGGCCTCCAAGCCGGTGATGGAGGGCAAGGCGGTTCTGTTCAAGAAGTTCGCAGGCATCGACGTCTTCGACATCGAGATCGACGCTGCCGGCGTCGATGCGATGGTATCCACCGTCTCCGCGCTGGAACCCACCTTCGGCGGCATCAACCTTGAGGACATCAAGGCGCCGGAATGCTTCGAGGTGGAAGCCCAGCTTCGCGAGAAGATGAACATCCCCGTCTTCCATGACGACCAGCACGGCACGGCAATCATCGTCGCGGCCGCCATCCTCAACGGCCTGGAGCTCGCCGGCAAGAAGATCGAGGATGTGAAGATCGTCGCCTCGGGCGCCGGCGCCGCAGCACTCGCCTGCCTCAACCTGCTGGTGACGCTCGGCGCACGCCGCGAAAACATCTGGGTCCACGACGTCGAAGGCCTCGTCTATGTTGGCCGCGAAGTGCTGATGGACCGCTGGAAATCTGTGTATGCCCAGGAGACTGACAAGCGCGTTCTGGCGGAATCCATCGAGGGCGCAGACGTCTTCCTCGGCCTTTCGGCTGCTGGTGTCCTGAAACCTGACCTGCTGGCGAAAATGGCTGAAAAGCCGCTGATTATGGCGCTCGCCAATCCGACGCCTGAAATCATGCCGGATCTCGCCCGCGAAGCCCGGCCGGACGCAATGATCTGCACGGGTCGTTCCGACTTCCCGAACCAGGTCAACAACGTCCTCTGCTTCCCCTACATCTTCCGCGGTGCGCTCGATTGCGGCGCGACAACCATCAACGAAGAGATGAAGATGGCCGCCGTGCGCGCCATCGCGGCACTTGCCCGCGAGGAAGTCTCGGAAGTTGCCGCCCGCGCCTATACGGGCGAAACCCCGACCTTCGGACCGAACTACCTGATCCCCTCGCCGTTCGATCCGCGCCTGATCCTGCGCATTGCGCCGGCCGTCGCGCGCGCCGCCGCCGAAAGCGGCGTGGCCAAGCGCCCGATCACCGACTTCGACAGCTATCTCGACCTGTTGAACCGCTTCGTCTTCCGCTCGGGCTTCGTCATGAAGCCGATCTTCGCGGCAGCAAAAAAGGCGCAGAAGCGGGTCATCTTCGCGGAAGGCGAAGACGAGCGCGTGCTGCGCGCAGCCCAGGTCCTGCTCGAGGAAGGTACCGGACAGCCTATCCTGATCGGCCGTCCCCAGATCATTGAGGCCCGCCTCAACCGTTTCGGACTGCGCATCCGCCCGGGCGTCGATTTCAGCCTCGTCAATCCGGAAGACGATCCGCGCTACCGTGAATATGTCGATGACTATTTCGCTCTTGTCGGCCGCGAAGGCATCAACCCGGAAGCCGCGCGTACCATCGTGCGCACCAACAACACCGTGATCGGGGCGCTCGCCGTCAAGCGCGGCGAAGCCGATGCGCTGATCTGCGGTGTGGAAGGCCGCTACGATCGCCATCTGCGCGATGTCCACCAGATCATCGGCAAGAAGCCCGGCGTTTGCGCCTTTTCGGGCCTCAGCCTGCTGATCTCGCAGCGCGGCGCGATCTTCTTCACCGATACCTTCGTGACCTACAATCCTTCCGCAGCCGAGATCGCCGAAATGACGATCCTCGCAGCGCAGGAAATCCGTCGCTTCGGTATCACTCCGCGAGCGGCGCTGGTCGCGCATTCTAACTTCGGTTCGCGCGATTCCGAAAGCTCCCGCAAGATGCGCGCCGCGTTGAAGCTCATACGAGAACAGGCTCCCGAACTCGAAGTCGACGGCGAAATGCAGGGCGGCTCCGCCCTTTCGGAAAGCTTGCGCAAGCGGGCGATGCCGCACAGCACGTTGACCGGTGAAGCTAACCTGCTGGTATTCCCCAATCTCGACGCCGCCAACATTTCGCTCGGCATCGTTCGCACCATGATGGACGCCCTGCATGTCGGGCCCATCCTCCTAGGAGCGGCGCTTCCGGCCCATGTTCTGTCGACGTCGGTCACCTCCCGCGGCGTGGTCAACATGGCGGCCCTCGCCGTTGTCGAGGCTTCCCAGCCCGGTTGATGCAAGCCGTTAAATAGTTGAAAAAGAATATCCTCGCCACCGATTGGCGGGGATAATGCGCCGACTTCCCGAAGCCGGGACATGCCCAAAATTTGGCTGGACAACCGCCTGTCCGCCGCCCAATCTCGACCCGTGTAATTTCAGGGTTTCAGGATGACATACCAGGGCGGCTATTTCGACCTGCTGGACTGGCTTGAAAGCGAAAAGGGCGTTCGACCGCAACAGTTTTTCAGAAGGATACAAAAGGCCTTTGGCCTTGCCAATCTGCTCTACGCCGAAGCCACCATCACTCCCGCGGGCGTCAGATTACACCGGCTGCACCACACTTTCACGCCGGTCCTGGTGCGCGCCGTCAAGGCTCTTCCCGACCATGTCACCCGCCCCTCGATGCGGGAAGCCTTCAATGCGATCGGCATTCTCGACTGGTCGTGGTTCATTGGCCGCACCATCGAAGCGCAGACGTTGCATCAGCTTTCTGCGGCTCTCGCGATCACTCCCCATGGCGTCGTTTATCCACTGGCAGCGCGCGAGGGACGCTCGGCCCTGATGGCAGTGAATTCCAACCTTCCAGCCGCTGAATGGGCTCGCTACCGACGCCAGAACGACCCTTACCTGCATGACCTTGCCACACGATTTCACGCCCACCTCGTCACCGGCCGCACCCATAGCGCGATGTCCGGTCGGAGAAAATCAGAACTCACTACCCGTGAACGGGAAACTCTCACCTGGGCGGCAGCCGGCAAGAGTTACTGGGAGACATCCGTGATCCTCGGCATATCGGAACGCACAGTGCGTTTCTTCATGTCGAATGCCAGGCGCAAGCTGAACGTCGCCACCAACACGCAGGCAGTCGCTGAGGCTGTCTGGCGAGGCCTGATCACCACAGCCAGTGACGGGTAGTTCGTATACTCCGGATCAGGCGGTCCGGAATGATAATCAAAAATTGCAAAGTTATACACTGTCACTACCGACAGTTTAAATTCCTATGCAGTTCGGCATTTTTTCCTCTCCAACCACGGAAGGAAATTGCCATGATCAGGATCATTACCGCCGCGAACCGCGAAAGCCATTCAACCGAGATCGCCGAAATGCACGCCCTTCGCAAGAAGGTCTTCCACGATCTGTTGAAGTGGGACGTCTCCGTGAAGGGCGACTGGGAGATCGACCACTACGACGCCGCCAACCCGGTCTATGTCCTCTCCTATTCGCCGGAAGGCCGCCTGCGCGGCTCGCTGCGGCTGCTGCCGACGCTCGGACCCAACATGCTGGACGATACCTTTCCCATCCTGCTGGGCGACGAACCGGAAATCCGTAGCGCCTCCGTCTGGGAATCCAGCCGTTTCTGCATAGAACCGGAGATTTCCCAGGACCGCGCCTCCAACCAGGTAACGGTGGCCGCCGCAGAACTGATGTGCGGTGTGGGAGAACTCTGCCTCGCCTCCGATATCTCGCATATCGTCACGGTGACCGACGTCTTCCTCGAACGCATGTTCCGACGCATGGGATGCCCCGGCGAGCGCATCGGGGAGCCCCGCAAGATCGGCTCGGTCTTCGCGGTTGCCGTCGGCTGGGAAATCGACACGCAAATGCTTGCCGGCATGAAGGCCATTGCCTCCATCGACGGCCGCGTCCTCGAGGATGTTTCAGCGCTCGGCCGCGCTCGCGCCGCCTGACGCATTTCGGTCGCGCCGATACAAGGCCCGTTAACACAAATAAGTGTTCCCGGTTGGCACTTCGTCACTCGCTAATTATGGTTACATTACATATAGGCTCATCGAATATGAGCCAGAGTGGCACGAACTAGACCGGGGACACCATTTGCAGCGCGGCAAGAAACGATTTCTGCTGGCATTCGCCGCCGTGCTGGCGTGTCAGCCGATTGCCGCCCACGCCTCGGCTGTGTGCGAACAACTGCGCGACGGGCTGACGAACAGCAGCCAGATCATCGGCAACAGCAGCGAATTCCGCCGTTATTCCAGTGCCATAGCCCGGCAGAACATCGAGATCCGCAAGACCCGTCAGGATATGCGCCGCCTGCGTTGCGACACCTCCGCTATTGTGGTGATCCGCGCCGACGGCGGCAATGACTGTTCGGATCTTTCTTCCGCTCTGACCAGAATGGAAGAGAACAGACGCGACCTCACTTCCCGGCTGGAAGCGCTGCGCAAAAGCGGCCCGGACGAGACGACCAAGGCGCGCATTCTCGCCGCCCTCGACGTAAACGGCTGCAACAATGAACCTCCCGTCGATACCGAGGCTACATTGTCGGAAGGCCAGAACCTCGATGCCGAAGGACAGTCTTCCGCTCAAGAAGAATCCGACAATCGCATGACCTCTGCGCTCGATGAAGCGGCGGGCTACGGCAATCTACGCACGCTTTGCGTCCGTACCTGCGATGGCGGCTTTTTCCCGATATCGTCCAATACCTCGCCTATGAACTTCCGGCGGGATGCCGACACCTGCCAACAGATGTGCCCGGGCGTTGAGACGGAGCTCTATTATCACTCGATGATGTCAGGCGAGAGCGCCGATATGGTCTCGACCCAGACGGGCCGGCCCTATCGCGAGCTTCCAACCGCCTTTTCCTATCTGAACCGGCCGGCCGGCGAAAAATCCGCCTGCGAATGCAATCTCGGCGCCTATTACTCGAAGATGCGGGAAAGCAACACGGCCATGAGCGTCCCGGATTACAAGTCTGCCGTCATCGAGGTGAAGCCGAAGGTTCCAGCGAGCATACCGGCCCAGCAGGTATCATCGACACCCGCCGAGCGTCCCTATGATGCTGAGGACAGCAAGATCCGGCGCGTTGGGCCATCGTTCCTCGCCCCTGATCAGGGGAATCTCGACCTTCGACATCCGGCAGCGCCCGGACCGCAGCCTCTCCAGTAACGAAACGAAGACGACCGGTCACACGGTGACCGGTCGTCTTATCTTCCATTACGTTGACCCGCACTCAGGCAGCGCGGGATACCACGCCTCGAGCGGTCTGATCCAACAGTCGGAACTGATTGACCTGACCGGCCAGTTCTTCTGCCTCCTGCGCCAGCTTATGGGCAGCAGCGCTCGTTTCCTCGACCATGGCGGCATTCTGCTGGGTCACCTGATCCATCTGGGTGATGGCCGCATTGATCTCTGACAGACCCGTCGACTGTTCATGCGCTCCGGTAACGATGGCCCTTATATCGCCATTGATTTCCATGACATTCGCCTGGATCAGGCTCAAAATGTCGCCGGACTGATGCACCAGTGAAACGCCACTGCTGACCGCTTCGTTCGATTTTTGGATAAGGGCAGCGATTTCCTTTGCCGCGTTGGCCGAACGCTGGGCAAGTTCACGGACCTCCTGCGCGACGACGGCAAAGCCCTTGCCCGCCTCGCCGGCCCGAGCAGCCTCGACGCCGGCATTCAACGCGAGCAGGTTGGTCTGGAAAGCGATTTCGTCGATCACGCCGATGATCTTGCCGATCTGGGAAGAGCTCTGCTCTATATTGCCCATCGCCTCGATCGCGCTGTGTACGATCTGGTCGGATTGTTCTGCACGACGATTCGCCTCGCCGACCTTACGGCTAGCCCCGTCAGCGATAGCAGCGGCATTTTTCACGGTAATGGTGATCTGGTTCAGAGCGGCAGCGGTCTGCTCGAGAGCGGCGGCCTGCTGCTCGGTGCGCCGGGCGAGATCGTCGGAAGCGGAACGCATTTCAGACGAACTGGAGCGGATCTCGTGCGAAATACCGGTAATGCCGGCCATCGCGGCCTGCAGCTTGCGGGCGGACTGGTTGAAGTTGTCGCGCAGCCGATCATATTCACCATCAAGATGCGTATCGATACGCGCCGTCAGGTCACCATGGGCGAGACTGTCCAGCGCTCCGGCGAGCGCATCCACGGCCGCTTTCGTGCGTTCGAGTTCAGCCATGCGTTCGGCCTCATTCTTCGACTGCAACTGCTGCACTCGATCACGATTACGCTGCTCCTCTTGCTGAGCATTCCGGCGCGCGATCAGGTTCTCACGGAAATTCTGGAAGGAGCGGGCGAGATCGCCGATTTCATCGACCCGCTCGGCGCCAGCCAATTCGACATCGCTGTTTCCTTCCGCGAGCGCATTCATTGCCGCAGTCACGCGATTGAGCGGAGCGAGCAGCCGACGGGAAACGAAGAAGGCCAGCAAGGCGCCGCACCCGATCATCACGACTCCGAGTGCGGCAAGCGTCAGCGCCATGGCTTCCGCCTTCGCGTGCGTTTCCGCGATGTCTGCGTCGGCCTTTGCATCCTCACGTGCAACGATCGCACCGACAATCGAACTCGTGGCTTCTATCTCCTTCTGAAGGGCATCAGAAAAGCCGTCAAAATTGCCCATGAGCTTGTTGCCCTCGGCAGGACCAGCGGCGATGTAAGCCTTGGCCATGGCAATTCCGCCCTGGTGGAACTCCTCATAACGTTTGGTCAGCTGAACGATGGCCGGAACCAGTTCAGGAGCCGACAGACTGCCCGCCAGCACCTCAATCCGTTGCGCCTTCTGGTGAAGTCGAACGGATTCATCCTCCGCGATCTTGAACCCGTCATCGAGACCATCGAGAGCCTGTGTGGCGGAAATATCGGTCAAGGCTTCCTGCGTGCCCACGATTGCGAGCTCCACCTCCTTCTGCAGCGAAATAAGTTCGCGTAGCTGAAGATCGACCTTTCGTTCGTTGTCGTAGAGGCTGATGAGGGAATTCAACTGCCGTTGTCCCGCAATATCGGAGATGGCGAGGACCGCCGAACTCACCAACACGAGTCCGGCAATAGCGGCGGGTACCGCCCTGCCTAGGCGAATGCGCAAAAGATACATGAGGTCTCCAGAAGAGATATGACACCCGTGGGAAGCGGAAGGCCTGTTCATCCGGCGAGCAACTACTGCATCATGCAATCGCAACCACCCTTACGTAACGAGAGGATTAGGTCGCAGCGCTTAATGTTTATTAAACATAAAGGCTCCCCGACGAACCATTTTTGGTCAGGAGCACTCCTGGGCGCGAGATTCCGACGGCGCCCCCCAGGTCTCCTCGTAGACCAACTCTTCCAGCGGGATCCTCTGTCGCCAGCCCTTCACTGCAAGTTCCGGCTGATCGAAAAGACGGTCGACATAGCCAAGGCAGAACCAGCCGATGATCTCGACATGCTCTGGTATCGAAAGCACCGACCGCAGGTCGTCCTGATGGAAGATGCTGACCCATCCGACCCCTACCCCCTCGGCTCGGGCAGCAAGCCACAGGTTCTGAACCGCACAGACCGTCGAATAACTGTCCATGCGAGGATTGTGGGTTCGTCCGAGAATGACAGGACCGCCCCGTGTCGAATCGCATGTCACGCAGATGCCGACAGGCGCCTTGCGAATGCCTTCGAGCTTCAACCGCTGATAATTCTGGCGCTGTTCGCCCGAGAACATCGCGGCGGCCTCTTCGTTGGCCCGGGAAAACGCCTGCCATACGGCCTCGCGCTTAGCGGCATCGCGCACCACCAGAAAATTCCACGGCTGCATGAAGCCAACTGACGGCGCGTCATGCGCCGCCTGCAACAGACGCCATATGAGTTCGTCCGGTAAAGGATCAGGCAGGAACTGATCGCGTACGTCGCGACGGCTGCGAATGGCTCGGTACACGGCCTTCCGCTCCTCGGCTGAAAAGGCACCTGCCCGCACGAGATGATCGTTCGGTTCGTTGCGCATCGTCATATCCCCAACAATGCCAGCAACCGCCTGCCGTCCGCGCAGTGCAAGTCTATCTCGTCAGGCCGGTCTTCTGACTGGGCTTCCTCTGCTCCGCTCAACCTTCCCGACCTCACGGTCAGTGGTCCGGATCCGAAGATCCGATGACGGGGCATCCACCTCACAGCGTTGGGCACGTGCCGGAATTCCACCGGCTTCCCGATTCTCCCGCAACAGCGCGCGGGCACCTGACGTGAATGTTTCTACAACAAGCACGCTGCCGCGCAAACCGCCGTTTGCGACAGATCGTCAATCCTGTTCGGGAAAGTACCTGACATAGGCGAACTCGTCTCCATCCGGCGACCAGCTCGGCACGTTGATCGTCCCCTGACCGCCGAACAGCTCGAAAAGCGTTTCGATGTTGCCGCCATCCATGTCCATCAGGCGCATCCTGACGTTGAGGTCGCGCGGATGATCGAAGACCTCGGGATCGTAGGAAATCAGGACGACCTTGTCGTTCCTAGGCGAAGGATGCGCAAACCAGTTGCCGAAATCGTCGTCGGTCAGCTGCTGCAAATCCCGACCGTCGGGACGGATGCGCCAGATCTGCATCAAGCCCGTGCGGCTCGAATTGAAATAGATCCACTCGCCATCGGCCGACCAGTCGGGACCATCATTGCGCCCCTCTCCGAAGGTCAGACGCGTCTCGAAGCCACCCTCTACCGATATGGTGTAGATATCGAAGATCTGATCCCGGATACCGCAATAGCTCACGAAGCGGCCGTCGGGCGACCATCCGTGCCAATAGGACGGCAGGTTTTCCGTCATCTGGCGTGGAGTTCCACCCTCGGCCGGCAGGATGTACATGCAGGTCCTGCCGTGTTCCACCTTGTCGCACAACATGATGAACCGGCCGTCCGGTGAAATGCCGTGATCGTTGTTGCAACGGGTGGCGAAGCCCGTGTCGATCTGCCGGGGTTCGCCGTCACCATCCGGCGGCAGGCGATAAAGCAGGCCGTCGCTGTTAACCAGCAGGTAACGGCCATCGGGCGACCAGTTTGGCGCCTCGACCAGTCGCTCCGTTTGCCAGACGATGCGGTGCTCGCGCGTGCGGATATTGAAGATCTCGAGCGAGCTTCGCATGTCCCCTCCAGTGCGTGCGCCGGAGCGCCGTCAGCGGTCCCGGAATCGGTTGGTGATCGGATAGCGCCGGTCGCGCCCGAAGTTCTTCTTGGTGATCTTCACGCCGGGCGCGGACTGACGCCGCTTGTATTCGGCAAGATAGAGCAGATGCTCTACCCGGTGCACCGTCGCCACGTCATGCCCACGGGCCACGATGTCCTCGACCGCCATTTCCTTTTCGACGAGGCATTCGAGAATGTCGTCGAGCACCGGATAGGGCGGTAGCGAATCCTGGTCGGTCTGGTTCGGCCGAAGCTCGGCGGAAGGAGCTTTGGAGAGGATATTGGCAGGGATGACTTCTCCCGACGGCCCGAGTGCACCCGGCGGCACATGCGCATTGCGCCAACCGGAAAGCGCGTAGACCTGCATCTTGTAGAGGTCCTTGATCGGATTGAAGCCACCGTTCATGTCGCCGTACAGCGTCGCATAACCGACTGACATTTCCGACTTGTTGCCGGTAGTCACCACCATTGAGCCAAACTTGTTGGAGATCGCCATCAGGATTGTGCCACGAGCGCGGCTCTGAAGGTTCTCTTCCGTGATGCCGCTGTCCGTTCCCTCGAACATGTCCGAAAGCGCAGAAAGAAAACCTTCGACCGGTTCGGCGATCGGCACGATGTCATAATGGCAGCCCAGCGCCTTCGCGCAGGCCTCGGCATCGGCAAAGGATTCCTGCGAGGTGTAACGATAGGGCAGCATCACCGTGCGCACCCTCTCCTCGCCTAGCGCATCGACGGCAATCGCCGCGCACAGGGCGGAATCGATGCCGCCGGAAAGGCCGAGAACAACACTCTTGAAGCCGTTCTTGTTGACATAGTCGCGGAAACCAAGAACGCAGGCGCGATAATCCGCCTCTTCCTTTTCCGGAATGTGCGACATCGGTCCGTCCGTGCATCGCCAGCCGTCCTCGGCGCGCTTCCACGTCGTCACAGCCATCGTCGGTTCGAACTGGCTCATCTGGAAAGCCAGCGACTTGTCGGCATTGAAAGCGAAGCTCGCACCGTCGAAGACCAGTTCGTCTTGCCCACCGACCTGATTGGCGAAGATCAGCGGCAGGCCACTCTCGATCACCTGACGCAGTGCCACCTGATAGCGCACATCGACCTTGCCGCGATAGTAGGGCGAACCGTTGGGAACGAGCAGGATTTCCGCACCTGTCTCGGCCAGCGTCTCGCAAATGCCGAGATCGTTCCAGATTTCCTCGCAGATCGGAATACCAAGCCGAACGCCGCGGAAGTTTACAGGCCCCGGCATATCACCCTCGACGAAAACACGCTTTTCGTCGAATTCGCCGTAATTGGGCAGATCGATTTTGTCGCGAAGGCCGATGACCTTGCCGCCATCGAGAACGGCGGCGGAATTGTGCCGACCCTTCTGCCCCTGCCGCGGGAACCCGACTATGACACCCGGCCCACCGTCAGCCGTATCGGCGGCAAGCTGCTCGACGGCATGCAGGCACGCCTTGAGGAAGGCCGGCTTAAGCACGAGATCCTCTGGCGGATAGCCGGAGATGAACAGTTCGGTCAAAAGCAGCAGGTCGGCCCCCTGCGCGGCCGCCTCGGCGCGTGCTTCCCGCGCCTTCGCAAGATTGCCGGCAACGTCGCCGACCGTCGGGTCGAATTGCGCAATGGCGATGCGCAGTATGTCGGGTCGAATGGGTGTGTCGCTCATGGGGCAGGTTTAGCGCGTGACGATGACAATCGCAACGTGGGCGTAGGCCTTGGGAAGCGCGAGGAGCAAAAGATCGCCAGGATAACAGATTCCATTTGAAAAAACGGTGTAGACAGTCAGTTCATCTGGCATTCATGACGGTTATGTGACAGCTATGCAAAGTTTGAATGACATCACTTGATAGCTGGAGAGCAAGGTGCTTGAGATTGGCTCAGAGCAGGCGGTTTCGTCGAACTCCGCCCCACAGGCCACCGTGGTACAGGCAGGTCGTCAGCAGGCGAAAGCAACGCTTGTCACGATTGCCACATCCCTCGGCATCGCGATCCTTACCGTCATCTGCAGCGAATGGCTGGCACGCGGCAGCCTCATAGACATTTCCGACTACATGCTCTCGCCGGACCGACCCGGCCTCGTGGCAGCTGGCATCATATTCCTCTTGCTGCTGGCAGGAGACGCGCTATTCGGCCGTGCCTACCAGTCGGCGCTGGTCATCGTTCCGCTGACGCTGCTGCCTGCCTTCTTTTCCGGACAAAAGCAGCTTTTCCTGTCCGATCCGCTCTATCCCAGCGACCTCCTCTTCGGGCGCCAGATCATGGAGCTGTTGCCTGTCATGGTGGCGGCAAAGCCTTTCACGGCCGTCGCTATCTCCGCCGCCACTCTGGCAACGATCGGCATTCTCGCCTATCTGTTTGTCGTCAGCTGGAAACGCTTTCCGCGCCTCAACGGCATTTCCAAGCTTGGTCGCCTGCTCGTGGCGCTGCCGGTCATCGGCGCCTTCCTGTCCCTGATGGATGCAACGTCCTATTCCTACCTGCGCGACCGGCTGAACATCATTCCCATGATGTGGGACCAGCAGGAAAACTATCGTCATAACGGCTTTCTGCTTGCATTCGCTTTCAACGCACCAATGGCCAACGTGTCGGCCCCGGAAGGCTATGGCAGCGACGCGATCGCCGATATTCCGGCCGACCGAGTGCCCGCCAGTTTCTTCTCCGGCCGCCATGCCGACGTCATCATGGTGATGAGCGAGTCCCTTTGGGATCCGACCCGCCTTTCCAATGTCGGCTTTTCCCCAGACCCGATGCCGACCATCCGCGCCAGCCAATCCGGTAATGTCTTTTCGCCGGAATTCGGCGGCATGACCGCCAATGTAGAATTCGAAGCACTCACCGGCTTCTCCAATGCCTTCCTCCCCTATGGAAGCATTCCCTACCAGCAGTATGTTCGCCGTCCGCTGCCCTCGCTTGCCACCTTCTTCGAATCCAAGGGCTACACCAGCAAGGCCTTCCACCCCTTCCAGAGCTGGTTCTGGAACCGCGCAAACGTCTACAAGTCCCTAGGCTTCGATAGTTTTTCTTCAGAAGAGAACATGCCGGCCATGGAAAAGCGCGGCATCTTCGCCTCCGACGAGTCGTTGACCCGCGAAATCATGCGTGTAGGTGACGATACCGCAGAACCGTTTTTCTTCTTTGCCGTCACCCTGCAGGGACACGGGCCCTACGAGGCGAACCGCTACGCCAGCAACACTGTCGAACTGGATGAAGCCGTGCTTTCTCCGCAAAGCCGCAACACGCTGGCAACCTATGCCCAAGGCGTACGTGAAGCGGACAAGAGCCTCAAGACGTTGATGGAGTGGGCGAAGAAGCGTCGCCGCGAAACCATCATTGTGTTGTTCGGCGATCATCTGCCGCCCCTTGGCACAGTCTATCCTGAAAGCGGGTATATGCCGGATCAGGTCGCAACCCGCAGGGCGCCGCTCGATGTCATGAAGCGCGAACACGAGACCCCACTCGTCGTCTGGTCCTCCAAGCGCGGGGTACAGAAAGACATCGGCTCGGTCAGCCCCGCCCAGCTTCCCTCGCTGGTGGTGAAGCTAGCCGGTTATCGCCACCCCTATTACACGGGCGTCCTAGGCCGGGCACAGGAACGCTTCACCGTCTTCGACCGCCATCTGTTGGTGGAACGCAATGGCAAGACGCAGACCGACTGGGCCGTCAATGGTACGACGCTCGATCCCACGATCCGCGACCTGCGGCTCCTGCAGCACGACATGATGTTTGGAAACCAGTTCGGCGTCGAGCGCTTCTTCCCCGAGATGACCGACCGCCTCCCCGACCCGTCGTCCTGATACCCCGACGAAAGGACGAACTGCCGCAGCAGCATCGTGCGCATTATCATTGCCTTGGATCTTGCGCGGACGAAAGAAAAGCGTCATTGACGTTGGAAGCGCCTCCGAAAGGAGGGCTAAGGGACGGTCTCTTGCGAGGTCACTTATGCCGACCGATCACGGCATCGTCCTGCTGGAATGATTTGTTCAAGTATTTCATCAGAGCGTAACGAGCCATGCGGTCATTGACCCGAGCCGAGATTGCTGCCCATCCATCGTTTCCGTCGATCGAAAAGCAGATTGCGAAACATCTTATAGAAATTCACGTCCGCACGCCGAGGCTGTCACGCCTGAAGGCGTCTCACCGAAAATGGTTGATGACGCAGTCGCTCTATGCGCTGAGCCTGCAGCGCACTGAAGACGACCCCCTCTCAGGCCTGACGGCAACCCGCTTCGTCGAGATCGTCATGAAGCTCGGCGCAGCAAGCCGAAACACGGCAACCGGCTTCCTGGCGGAACTGGTCGCCTACAAGTTTCTCCGCGACGTGCCAGATGTGCCCGACCGCCGTGTACGCGTTCTGGAAACCACAGAGGCTAGCAATACTGCAATGATGAGCTGGTTCACAGGTCACATGGCCTGTCTTGACCGGCTTGACGGCGGCAATCGTGAAGCGACGACCGCAGCCGATCCGCGCATCTTCCGTATTGCCCAACCCTTTGCCGCCGCCAAGCTGGTGGAGGATCCGATCTGGCGGGATCCACCCGACTCCATCGGCCATTTCCTTTGGTCCGATCTCGGCGGTATGGTGCTGCACGACCTGATCGCCCGCATCGAAACCTTCGAGCCTGAGGCGGAGCGCACGAACATCGGGCCCCTCACGCTGGCCGAACTGAGCGACATCTACATGATTTCGGCGACCAACCTGAAACGCATGTTCAAGAAGGCCGAACTGGAAAACCTTCTCGCATGGGATCAGCCTCGGCGACGGGGCGACCTGTGGCTTTCGAAGGCTTTCCTCAGCGACTACTTCACGTGGCAGTCCGCCAAGTTTGCTGCTCTGGACGAGGCCTACAACCACGCCGTTGAAGAGATTGCGGAAACCAATCCCGCAGCGATGGCTCAGGCTGTTGTGGTGGGAGCGGCCGGCGGTCCGTCGGCGGGAAACTTCGGCAGCGTATCGTCAAGATCGTAGTAGTCACCCTTGTCGGCGCAATAGATATGGTAGCCCGGTTCCAGGCCGGTGGGCATTTGGAAAGCACCGGCAAGAACGGACATGTAATCGAGCCCGTCGCCACGCCAGAAGAGCACCGAACCACAGGTGCAACAAAAGCCTCGCGCCGCCGTATCGCTCGCCCGATACCACGTAATGTTGTCCTCGCCCCTGAGTTCGATGTGTTCCAGCGCGACATTGGTGGCCGCATAGTAGTGCCCCGTCTGCTTGCGGCACTGGGAGCAATGACAGAATGTGATCGGCCGCAGCGCTCCCTTCACCTCGAAGGAAACGGCTCCGCACAGGCACGCACCGGTTCGTCGCTCGCCGCTCATGTTTACCTCTATCCACTGTTTCTCGTTGTTTGACAGGCGCAGGTTCGCCTTCCCACCCCTTTGAGGTCAATGGCAAAGCATTGAAGCTTTTATTGCGATTTCCTGAACACCGGGCTTTGGCAGTCTCGGCATCCTTTTTTGCAATGCATCAATATGAAAAATATCTAATGCAAGCAATAATTGCCAATTCAGAAATAACTAAACCTTAATAAGCAAGGAGTTTCATTACAATCTAAATTACGCATACACGGTAGAGGGGGTATTCCAGGATGCGTAGAAGGCAAAGCTTACTGACAGACAGGCGCGGTGCCGCAGCAATAGAGTTCGCCATTCTGGCCCCAGTCTTCTTCATGGTCGTCTTTTCGATGATCGGTTACGGCATCTACTTGAGCGTGAGCCATGCAGTACAGCAACTCACCGCCGATGCGGCGCGGACAGCCATTGCCGGATTATCATCGGTCGAGCGCAAGCAGCTCGCAGAGAAATACGTGAAGGTGACGACTCCCGAATATGCCTTCCTCGATGGCAAGGCCATGACGGTTGCAGTGCAGGATGACCCGAAAAATCCCGAACAGTTCACAGTCAGCATTTCCTACGATGCATCGGGCCTGCCAATCTGGCAGCTTTATAGTTTCGCCATGCCGGACAAGGTGATCCGACGTTTTGCAACAATCCGTGTGGGAGGAATATGATATGAAACATCGTTTAGCCTCCCTCCGCGCACAACTCCTGAGGGAGGATACTGGCAACATCGCGGTTTCGGCCGCGCTTGTCGCCCCACTGATCATCGGAACTCTGGCGCTTGGTGTGGATTACGGCCACCTGACCATGCAACGGCGAGCGCTGCAGCAAGCAGCAGATCTTTCCGCCATCGCTGCTGCTTCGAGCCTGTCAAATCCGGGACAGGCCGTTTTCGACTATTTCAAGATGAACGGGCTGGATATGCCCGTAGCCACGGCTTCCGGCCTTATCACCGATACCGGCGTAGTGCCACTCGACAAGGTGAGCCAGTACTCCGCAGTAGCCACGGTCGCCACCGGTCGCTACACCGCCGATCCCGCACTGTCGGTGGATGCACGCTTCGTCCAGACGAACAGCTATCCCGATGCGGTCAGGGTTGAAGTCCGCAGGAAGGAACCACTCTTTTTCGCCAGTGCCTTCGCTGATCCGCCGACCCTTGGTGCAGTGGGTACGGCCGCAGCAAACAAGGTGGCGAGTTTCTCCATCGGTTCGCGGCTGGCAAGTCTGCAAGGCGGTGTGCTGAATGCGGTGCTTTCCGGATTGCTCGGAACCAGCGTCAGTCTGGATGTCATGGACTATCGCGCGCTCATCGATGCCGACATTGCAGTTCTGAAGGCGCTCGACGCGCTTGCAATCGACCTCGGCCTCACGGCGATAACCTACGAGGAACTCCTCAAAACCGATGTCAGCTTTGGCAAGGTCATCGACGCCGTTCTTCGCCTGACCACCCTCGACGCCAGGACGAGGTCAGCGCTCGAAGCACTTAAGCGCCAGGTTGCCAAGACTAAGCTCACGGTCAAGCTTGAGAATGTCCTCAACCCCGGCCCCTATTCCGAACGCCTGATCGGCAGCGCCGACCACCTGACGGTTGACGTCGGAGTCTTCGAATTCCTGACGGCGGCGGCATCCGCGGCCAATGGCAAAAACCAGATCGCCGTAGATCTGGGCGCAACCATTCCAGGCCTCGCCTCCGCAAAACTGTCGCTCGCCATCGGTGCGCCGCCGGTCTCGACGCCGCCAGCGGCGGTCGGAGGCGTCGGGACCATCGTTCGCACGGCGCAAACGCGTCTCGCCGTAAATGTCTCCACCGACGGACTCCTGGCGCTAGCAGGGATCAAGGTCAAGGTGCCGCTCTATATCGAGGTCGCCCATGCCGAAGCAAAGCTTGCTGCGATCAACTGCCGCGACCGCACCGGCTCCGCGGACGTGAGGATCGAGGCCGTGCCGGGCCTTGTCGAAATTGCCCTCGGCAATATCGATACCACCGCCTTTGCCAACTTTGGCACGAAGCCCCGGGTGACCAAGGCTACTCTGGTTCAGGCCCCGCTCCTGGGTATCGATGCGTTGGCCTATATAAACGCCTCAAACATGGACAAAAAGACACTGACCTTCACGCCGAACGAGATTGCCAGCGGCGCCATCAAGACTGTCTCGACCAGCCAGACGTTAACAACGCTGCAATTCTCCCTGCTCAAGAATCTCGACATCGATATCCGGCTTGCAGGGCTGACGCTTGGAACACCACAAGCAGTACAGAACGCTCTAGCCCAGACGCTCGCCAACCTCACGGTTCCGCTCGACAGCCTGCTCTACAACACGCTGCTGGCGCTCGGCATCCGCATCGGCGAAGCCGATGTGCGGGCGACATACGCCAGCTGCCAGCAACCCGTTCTCGTCCAGTAGGCGAATACAAAAAAGCCGGCGTCCTCAGGGCGCCGGCTTTCAGGATGTTAGGAAGAAGCCAGATCAACCGTTGGCGACCAGCATCCGCTTTTCGTCGCGACCGCCCTTCATGCGCTCGGCCAGCAGGAAAGCCAGTTCGAGCGCCTGATCGGCGTTGAGGCGCGGATCGCAATGGGTGTGATAGCGGTCCTGCAGATCTTCTGCCGAAACAGCACGCGCACCGCCAGTGCATTCCGTCACGTCCTTGCCGGTCATCTCGATATGGATGCCGCCCGGATGCGAACCTTCTGCCCGATGGATCTGGAAGAAGCTCTCGACTTCCGAAAGAACCCGTTCGAACGGTCGGGTCTTGTAGTTGTTTAGCGTGATCGTGTTACCGTGCATCGGATCGCAGGACCAGACGACCTTGCGACCTTCGCGCTCGACGGCACGGATCAGCTTCGGCAGGTGGTCGGCAACCTTGTCATGGCCAAACCGGCAGATCAGGGTCAGACGCCCAGCCTCGTTCGCCGGATTCAGGATATCGATCAGGTTCAGAAGATCGTCCGGCTGCAGCGACGGACCGCACTTCAGACCGATCGGGTTCTTGATGCCGCGGCAGTATTCGAGGTGGGCATGGTCAGCCTGGCGGGTACGGTCGCCAATCCAGATCATGTGGCCCGAGGTCGCGTACCAGTCACCGGACGTGGAATCGACGCGGGTCAACGCTTCCTCATAGCCGAGAAGCAGCGCCTCGTGGCTGGTGAAGAAATCCGTCTCGCGTAGGCTCGGATTGTTGTCAGAGGTGATGCCGATGGCCTTCATGAAGTTCATCGTCTCGGAGATCCGGTCGGCGAGCTTACGGTAGCGCTCGGCCTGCGGACTGTCCTTCACGAAGCCAAGCATCCACTGGTGCACGTTCTCAAGGTTGGCATAGCCACCCATCGCGAAGGCGCGCAGCAGGTTCAACGTCGCAGCCGACTGCCGGTAGGCCATGATCTGGCGTTCCGGATTGGGGACGCGGGCCTCCGGCGTGAACTCGATACCGTTGACAATGTCGCCACGGTAGCTCGGAAGCTCGACATCGCCCTGCTTTTCAAAATCCGAGGAGCGCGGCTTGGCAAACTGTCCAGCTATACGGCCAACCTTGACGACCGGAAGCTGCGCACCATAGGTCAGGACGACAGCCATCTGAAGGAAAGCGCGGAAAAAGTCGCGGATCGTATCCGCGCCATGCTCGGCAAAGCTTTCCGCGCAATCCCCGCCCTGCAGCAGGAAGGCGTTACCTTCCGCGACATTGGCAAGCGACTTGGTCAGGCGACGTGCTTCTCCGGCAAAGACGAGCGGCGGATACTTGGCAAGCTGCGCTTCCGCATCCGCGAGCGCTACTGCGTCCGGATAGGCGGGAACCTGCTTGATCGGCTTCTGTCGCCAACTACCTGGGGTCCAATTCTGTGCCATGGTCTTCACCTGCTGTTAAAGGGCGGCCTCCTCCCGGCCGCTTGGAATTCGGGGCTTATAAACGGATATATCGGCGTTGCAAAGCCGAAGTTGAAGGGCTTTGATGTACACAGGGTCCACATTTCCGCCACGCCCCGCCCCTTGCATTGGCGCAACCAGATCCCAGTCTATCAGGTTTTACTGAAAAGCGGACCGCCCGCAGCACACCTTAGCTTCAACCTCCTGCATTCGCATCTTGAATTCACATGAACGTAAACGTAAGAATTCAGTCGGGGGATTTGACGCTCGGCGAGATGAGGAGATCGGTCGATGCAGCGGGATACGGATATCGAACGTAGTGATATCGTCTTTGAGGCAGCCGACGGGTTTCCGCTCGCCGGTACGCTCTTCGAAGGCGCGGGCGATGGCCCCCTCGCCCTGATCTCATCGGCCGCCGCGGTACCGCGCACCATTTATGCACGCTTCGCCCAGCATCTCGTCGCTTCCCACGGCTACCGCGCAGTGCTGACCTACGACTATCGCGGCGTATCCGCTTCCCAGGTGCCGCCGAACTGGACCGCCCTGCCACGCATGGCGGATTGGGCGGAAAAGGACATGCCGGCAGCAGTTGACCGGTTGGAACGTCAGGCACCCGGCAATCCGATGGTCGGCATAGGCCAATCCTTCGGCGGCCAGGCTCTCGGTCTCTGTGGCCGATCGGAAAGGTTCGAACGCTATATGATGGTCGCCGTCATGTCGGGCCACTGGCGCTTTACGGATGAGCCCTTGAAGGTCTTTGCAGCCATGAACCTGATCGGCGTGCCGCTTGCCATGCTGACCGGCAGCGTCCCGGGCTGGGTAGGCCTTGGAGAAACCCTGCCCGGAACGGTCTTCCGCCAATGGGCGAGATGGGGCCGATCTGCGGATTATTTCTTCGCCGATCCCGCCATGGATGCGGCAAAACGCTTCGCCGAAGTCCACACACCGATCCTATCGATCAGCGTCGAGGACGATCCTTGGGCAACGCCGCGCGCGCAGGAAGCGATACTGAAGGGCTATGTCAACGCGCCGGTCGAACGTCGCCGTGTCGCCCCGCCACCCGGCCAGACAATCGGCCATCTTGGCTTTTTCCGGCCGACATTCCGGGAAAACCTCTGGGAACCGGCCATCCACTGGCTCAACGGCGCAACGGAGAGAAACGCGGCGCTGGCGTCATGAGGTCCGCCAGCGAGAGCGGACCTCGGGAGCATTCCGGAAACCGCGCGCTCAGACGCGCTCGCCGTTCCTGACCCGATAGCTCGGATTATACATCGTCACCAGTTCCTCGGCGGCCGTCGGATGCACGGCCATGGTCCGGTCGAAATCATCCTTGGTGCAGCCGGCCTTCAGCGTGATGCCGAGAAGCTGTGCCATTTCGCCGGCGTCGTGACCGAGGATATGGGCACCGACCACCTTGCGGTCCGCGGCATTGACGATCAGCTTCATCACCGTCTTCTCCGCGCGACCTGAAAGCGTCGCCTTCATCGGCCGGAACTGGGCGCGGTAAACTTCGATTTCCTCGAACTTCTTCGCAGCCGCCTCTTCCGAAAGGCCGACCGTACCGATCTCCGGCTGGGAGAAGACCGCAGTCGCGATCAGGTCGTGATCCGGCGAGGTCGGGTTGTTCTTGTACTCGGTCTCGATGAAGCACATGGCCTCATGGATCGCCACCGGCGTCAGCTGCACCCTGTCGGTGACATCGCCAAGTGCGAAGATGCTCGGCACGTTGGTGCGAGAATACTGGTCGACGATGATGGCGCCCCGCTCGTTGGTGGTGACACCTGCGGCTTCGAGTCCCAGACCCTTGGTATAGGGATCGCGACCGAGCGCCAGCATGACCTGATCCGCAACAAGCGTGCCGTTGCTCTTCGTTTCCGCAGCAAGGCGTCCGTCAGCCGTCTTCGCGACGGAAACGAAATGGTCATGGAGAATGATGCGGATGCCCTTCTGCTCCATGGCTTCATGCAGACCGCGGCGCAGATCGTGATCGAAGCGACTGAGGATCTCGGCACCGCGATAGATCAGCGTCGTCTCCACACCGAGACCGTGGAAGATGTTGGCGAATTCGACGGCGATATAACCGCCGCCGGCAATCACGATGGATCCCGGCAATTCCGGCAAATGAAACGCTTCGTTGGACGAAATGCACAGCTCGTGCCCCGGCAAGGCGTCATGCGGATTGGGCGCTCCGCCGACAGCGACGATGATCTTCTCAGCGGTCACGACCTTGCCGCTCTTCGTAAGGCGCACGCTGTTCGGACCGACAAGTTCGGCGCGGGTTTCGAGGATTTCCGCTCCGGCGTTTTCGAGGCCCTTGCGATAGAGCCCTTCTAGCCGATCGATCTCCTTATCCTTAGCGGCGATCAGGGTCTTCCAGTCAAAGCGGCTTTCGCCCACCGTCCACCCAAAACCGGCGGCATCTTCGAAATGCTCATGATACTGCGAGGCATAGACGAAGAGCTTCTTGGGTACGCAACCTCGAATGACGCAGGTACCGCCGAAACGATATTCCTCGGCGATCCCCACTTTCTTGCCCAGCGAAGCGGCGAGCCTCCCGCTGCGGACACCGCCCGAACCACCGCCGATCACGAACAGGTCATAATCGAAATTCGACATAGAAAAGCTCTCCTTGCAATCTCGTTCCAGAGCACGCCATGCGTCCGTTCGGACGGGTGAAGGACGTCCCACTTCTTGAAGCTGCGCATCCTGCTTTCGGAAAACGATTTCAGTTGTCCGGCCGATGCGCCAGCGGATCGCCCCGATATAGAGTGCTGCGGCAGCATTTGAAACGGGTACGAAGCAACGCAACCGCAAAAAGAAAGGCCCGAATGCAATCCGGGCCTTTCCTTGAAAATTGATTTCGCAATTTACTGCTTTGGCGCGTCTGCCGGAGCCTCTGCGCCGCCGACCTCTTTCAGAAGCGCTTCGTTGGTCTGCTTCTCCAGATCGCGGGCAACGCCGGAGGTCCAGATATCGGCAGCCTTCAGCAGTTCACGAGTAGCAATCGGCCCATCCTTCAGCAACTTCTTACCGGCATCGCTCGAATAGAAAGCAGTGATCGCCTTGAGCTCATCGACGGTGAAGGCCTTCGCATAGACGAGAGCAGCTTCATTCTCCAGATCGGCGCGGCGCGGCGCGATCTTCAGCGCTTCTTCCTCGACCTTTTTGGAAATCTCATCCTGAAGGTTAGGATAGGCCTGAATAAGCTGCGCTACCAGACGATCCATGATGTTCGGCAGGATGTTGTCGAAACGGTTGGTGACGCCGAGTGAAGAGATGGCTGCGCGTGCGGCCTGCAAGTGTTCTGCCGGCACTTCCTGTGCCTTGGCGGAAGCGGCCAGCATCATGCTGCCGGCAATGAGCGCGACCGAGGTGACACGGCTCAGACCCGAAAACTTGATCATGAAATTCACAGCTCCTGTTTAGTTCTTTGCGCCCATCACCCGCGCACCCGCCGGACCGGCGATGATGGCAAGCGAGGCCAAGTTGATGAATAGTCCGTGTTCGACCACACCGGGGATTGTGTTCAGCGCACTTGCCAAGGCCTCTGCATCAGGAATGCGGCCAAAAGATGCGTCGAGAATAAGATGTCCACCGTCCGTGGCGAATACCCCGTCGTCCGACATTCGCATGCGCAACTCCCCAGAAAGACCAAGGCGGGAAGCGAGCTTTTCGATGGCAATCCGGGTCGCGACCTGACCGAAGGAATTGATCTCGATCGGCAACGGAAAGCGACCGAGCACGTCGACCACCTTACTTTCGTCGGCGATCACGATCATCCGCGACGAAGCAGCCGCGACGATCTTTTCGCGCAGCAAAGCACCGCCACCGCCCTTGACCAGCCGGAGGCCTGCGTCGACCTCGTCTGCTCCGTCGATGGTAAGATCGAGCTCGGGAAGTTCATCAAGCGATTTCAGCGGCACGCCGAGCTCGACACAGAGCCGCGCGGTGCGCTCGGACGTCGGAACGCCTTCGACCTTGAGGCCGCCGGCAACCTTTTCAGCGAGCAGACGGACGAATTCCTCCGCGGTAGAACCGGTGCCGATACCGAGGCGCATACCGTCCTCGACGTGCTCCAGAGCCGCAGCTGCGGCCTTGATCTTCATCTCGCGGGCGTCCATGCGCCAAAAACTCCTACATGTTGCGTCGAGTGCTGTTTACACGGCTCATAGCCCGAACGAAAGCCCCTTTCCGATACCGGTGTAGCGGTTGCCTTTTGTCAGGCTTTCGCCTAACCGCAGGGAGGAAAATAGCCAGTCACGCAGGATGGAGCCCAGCCTTTGACAGCCCCCACCATCGTCTTCGATCTCGACGGCACCCTTATCGACACCGCCCCGGATCTAGTCCAGAGTCTGAACCACACGATCGAAGTCGCGGATCTCGAGCCGGTGACTTATGCGGACCTCACCCATCTCGTGGGACAGGGTGCCCGCGTCATGATCGCAAGGGCATTTGCACTACGTGGCGCACCGCTCTCCGATGACGAACTGCCCGCTCTGCTCGACCGCTTCATCGAGCACTACAAGAGCAACATGCCGGGTGAAAGCCGTCCCTTCCCTGGACTGCTGGCAGCGCTGGACCGATTGACCGACGCGGGCTTCAATCTCGCTGTCTGCACCAACAAGATGGAAGCGCTTGCCCTGCCGCTCATCGAGAAGCTGGACATGACCAGGTATTTCAAGGCGATTGCCGGCGGAGATACGTTTGCTGTCAGGAAACCGGATCCAGGTCACCTGACCAGCACGATCGAACGGGCTGGCGGCGATCCGCGGCTGGCCGTCATGGTCGGCGACAGCGACAACGATATTCTGGCGGCGCGTAATGCGTCCATCCCCTCGATCGCCGTTCCATTCGGCTATTCGCACGAACCGATCGAAAATCTTGGCGCCGACCGGCTCATCAGACATTTCGATGAGCTGGATGCCGCATTGATCGGTGAACTGCTCAGCAATCGCTGAGCAGTTCACCCTACTTTCAAGAGCGGCTACGCGCGTCGCTCGTTATCGCAAAGGCCTTCTGTGTGGCCGAATCGCGGCCATAGACGTCATCGAAATATTCAACCACGCCGTTCTTGTTCGGCCATGCCGTAAAGTAGGCCACGTAGACCGGGATTTTCTGCGGCACCTGAACGGCGCGATTCTGGCCGGAGGCGATCTGCTTGCCGATTTCACCGACGGTCGTCCCCATAACGGCAGCCGCCATCTCCCTAGGCTCGGCAAGACGCACGCAACCATGGCTGAGTGCCCGCATGTCCCGTTTGAAGAAGCTCTTCGACGGTGTGTCGTGCATGTAGATCGCATGCGCGTTCGGGAAGAGGATCTTGAGTTCGCCCAGCGCATTGTCGCCACCCGGCGGCTGTCGAACATCAACGGAATGGGTCGTGTTCCAGTTCACCGCAGTCGAAGAAACCGTGCGACCATTATAGCTCACCTGATAGCCAAGACGATCGAGGTATGCCGGATCCTGCCGAAGCTTGGGCAACATCTCGTTGACGATGATCGACTTCGGCACGCCCCAGTAGGGGTTGAACTCGACGGTCTGGATCATGTCCTGGAAGAAATAGGTCTGGTTGGACTTGGAGCCGACCACGACCCGCATCGACAGCTGCTCACGGCCTTCATTGTAATAATAGGCCATATACGCGGGCTGATTGATGAAGACGTAGCGCTGGCCGAAATCGGCCGGCAGCCAACGGATCTCTTCCATCGCCACAAGCAGTTTTTCGATCTTCTCCGCGTTGCTATGGCCGGTCAGCGCCCGAATGGTCGCACGACCGATCACACCGTCAGGCTTCAGGCCCTTTTCCTGCTGGAAGGCTTCGACCAGAGCAACCAACTCCGGCGTATATTCCGGCGTGCCGGCATAGCCTTCAAGCACAGCGCCATGCTGCGCCTTGAGCGCGTCGGACGCCTGCGTCTTGATGACGGCGAGGATATTGGCGAGTTCGGGATTGCTCTGGCCGGGCTTCAACAGTGTGTCCGGTGCAATCCTAACAGTCACGCCTCCCGCCTGACCGTCTTCCGCCTTCAGGCGGGCCAGTTCGGCCTTCATTGCGGTGAACTGGGCGTTATCCGGATCGCGGCTGCGAATATAAGCGCCGACGTCGGGGCTGAGACGGGCCATGTTGAGGACCGGTGCCAGGTTGACCGACTTGCGTTTGAAGTCGTGGTAACCCGAAAGCTTGTTCGGATCGATACGGCCGCGCACCGTGTCGTTCACATACGCCAGAACCTTGGCCGAAAGCGCCAGTTCAAACCGGGCAAGTTCCTTTGTGACTTTGTCCGGGTCGGCCGCATCGCTCGCATCCGACGGCAAAGCGACGGCGTAGTCTGCGGGGTCGAGGCCCGCTACATCGGCGGCAGCCAGTGCGGTCATGGCAGCGCGGGCCTGATCCGTGACGCCCGTCTCGGAGATCCAGATCAAGGGCTTGCCGGACTTATAGTAGTCTTCGACGACCGCAGCCACATCCGCCGTTGCATTCACCTTGACCGAAGACAGGAAGTCGCGGGGACCGCGGGTTGCTGCGGTATCCGCGCCGCCGGCAGACGCGGGAATGGCGATCGCACGCGTCGCTTCGGCCTTGTAGGTGTAGTAGCGCGGACCGGTGATCTTCGGCAGAGGTTCCGGATCGCCCATCTCCAGGCCGCCGTTGGCCTGTGGCTCGATGACGGAATTCGCCGCCGGCTTGTTCTTGGCCGGACCGCCGCGCAGAAGATCCAGAAGCGTCGCTGCATTGGCGGAATGTGGAAAGGCGGTGAAGCCCGTCACCGCGGCCAGCACTGCCGTTGCCGCGATCATGTTGTATCTCGTCATTTCGCTCTCGTTCCCGATATGGGTTCGTGACAAGCCGGCTCGGGGGTACAGCCGACCCACTAGGCGCGGATCACTAGCTGATCAGCACCATATTGAAAAGTTGTGACTGCTTAAGAACGCGACCGACTCGCTTATCGGATTGGGTTTCATCTGACCGGAAATGTCTGTCGCATTCGACACAAAGTAAGTGAAAATATTCGTTAATTTTCCATTTACTGATCACATGAAGTTGACCACACGCGCGATCTTCCCAATTTCGCAAATGCGAATTCACCGTCGTCAGTGCCAAATATGCCACGCAGCGCATGATGCGTTCTCCCCGGCCAAACGCCGGGAGCCATTGCTGAGGTCTTTCTTTTCAGGAGACAGCCGGACCGCCAGCCTGAATACGGTTCGCAGTGTCCTCGAAGACAGGGCATCTCATCTCCGGTGAGGCCCTGCAACAATCCTTCATCAGGGATACGGCAACCTGGCGCAGCAGCGGCGCCTCCACCCTGTAACGGATGTGTCTCCCCGCTCTCTGTCCGGAAATCAGTCCGGCATTTGTGAGCACGGTCAGATTTGTCGACAGCGTGTTGGCGCGAATTCCGAGGCGTTCACCGATATCGCCAGCGTTGAGTCCGGCGGGCGCGTGTCGCGCCAGCAAGCGAATGATCGAAAGACGCCCCTCGTGGCCGAGGGCGGATAGCGCCGCGAGAACGGGTTTGAAATCCGGGTTTCCAGAAGGCATGGACTTTCACATTTCTAAAACGGGCTCATCTCACATGAACGAGCCGATAACTTGACAATTATAATCATGTAAATGCTATTCGATTGCGTCCCGACCACATCCTCCTAATGTGGCGGAACCTTTTGAATCAATCCGGAGCAGGAAAAATGAATACCCGCACAGAAAGCGATACTTTCGGACCGATCGAAGTTGCAAGCGACCGTTACTGGGGCGCCCAAGCGGAACGTTCCCGCGGCAACTTCAAGATCGGCTGGGAAAAGCAGCCGCTTTCGGTAGTCCGCGCGCTCGGCATCGTCAAGCAGGCAGCAGCTCGCGCCAACATGGCACTCGGCCATCTTGACCCCACTCTCGGCGACCCGATCGTAAAAGCCGCGCAGGAGGTTATCGACGGCAAGCTCAATGATCATTTCCCTCTGGTAGTCTGGCAGACAGGTTCCGGCACACAGTCGAACATGAATGCCAATGAGGTGATCTCCAACCGCGCTATCGAAATGCTGGGCGGCGTGATGGGCTCTAAGAAGCCGATCCATCCGAACGACCATGTCAACATGAGCCAGTCGTCGAACGACACCTATCCGACTGCCATGCACATCGCCTGCGCGGAGCAGATCGTTCACCACCTGATCCCCGGCCTCAAGCACCTGCACGAAGCGCTCGATGCAAAATCGAAGGCATTCGCGCATATCATCAAGATCGGCCGCACCCACACCCAGGACGCCACGCCGCTTACCCTCGGCCAAGAATTCTCTGGTTATGCCGCTCAGGTCGCATCTGCCATCAAGCGCATCGAATTGACCCTGCCGGGCCTTTACGAACTCGCCCAAGGCGGCACCGCCGTCGGTACCGGCCTCAATGCGCCGGTAGGCTTTGCGGAAAAGGTGGCGGATGAGATCGCGAAGATCACCGACCTGCCCTTCGTCACGGCGCCGAACAAGTTCGAAGCGCTGGCGGCTCATGACGCGATGGTCTTCGCCCATGGCGCGATCAATGCCGCCGCCGCCGCCCTCTTCAAGATCGCGAACGATATCCGTTTCCTCGGCTCTGGCCCACGCGCCGGCCTCGGCGAACTCTCCCTGCCGGAAAACGAGCCGGGCTCCTCGATCATGCCGGGCAAGGTCAACCCGACCCAGTCGGAGGCGCTCACACAGGTCTGCGCCCACATCTTCGGCAACAATGCGGCTATTACCTTCGCCGGCAGCCAAGGCCATTTCGAACTCAATGTCTACAACCCGATGATGGCCTACAATTTCCTGCAATCAACCCAGTTGCTGGGTGATGCCGCACGTTCCTTCACCGACAATTGCGTCGTTGGCATCGAGGCGCGCGAGGACAACATCAAGCGCGGCGTGGAAAACTCGCTGATGCTGGTGACGGCGCTGAACACCCGCCTCGGCTACGACACCTGCGCCAAGATCGCCAAGACGGCCCACAAGAACGGCACGACGCTTCGACAGGAAGCCGTCGGCGGCGGTTACCTCACCAACGAGGAATTCGACGAACTGGTGCGGCCGGAACTGATGATCGGCCCGAAATGATGAAGAGGTCCTGAGCGACCCGCAGAACGCGTTACCCGGCGAAAACCGTGACTAAAAAGTCAGGTTTTCGCCGGTCATCGAACGACTTTAGAACCATTGCAAAACAGGCCTTCCGGGACTAGACCGGCGTGCGAAATACGCTTCCGCACATCGTCCAGAAAGGCTCCGCAATGGCTGACGATCTTTTCCCGCTCGGCGAAGATACCACTCCCTACCGCAAGATCACGTCCGACTATGTTTCCACGACCACCTTCAATGGCAAGGAAATCCTGATCGTTGAGCCGGAGGGCCTGCGCCTCCTCGCGGAGACCGCGCTTGCCGACATCAACCATCTTCTTCGCCCGGGCCACCTGAAGCAGCTCGCCTCGATCCTCGAAGATCCCGAGGCAACCGACAACGACCGTTTCGTTGCTTATGACCTCCTGAAGAATGCCAACATCGCAGCCGGCGGGATCCTGCCGATGTGCCAGGATACAGGCACCGCGATCGTGATGGCCAAGAAGGGCCGTCGAGTGTGGACAGAAGGCGGCGACTACGAAGCGCTGGCCGCCGGCGTGCGCGACGCCTACGAGAAGAAGAACCTGCGTTACTCGCAGCTCGCCCCCATCAAGATGTTCGAGGAAAAGAACACCAAGACCAACCTGCCGGCGCAGATCGATATCTACGAGGAAGGCGATGATGCCTACAAGTTCCTGTTCATGGCCAAGGGCGGTGGCTCAGCCAACAAGACCTTCCTTTATCAGGGCACGCCTTCCCTGCTGACCCATGACCGCATGATCGACTTCCTCAAGGAAAAGATCCTCACCCTCGGCACGGCAGCCTGTCCCCCCTACCATCTGGCCATCGTTATCGGCGGCCTGTCGGCGGAGATGAACCTGAAAACGGTCAAGCTCGCCTCCGCCCGCTATCTCGACAGCCTGCCGACCGAAGGCTCGGAAAGCGCCCATGCCTTCCGCGATCTGGAGATGGAGAAGGAAATCCACAAGCTTACCCAGCAAATGGGGGTTGGAGCACAGTTCGGCGGTAAATATTTCTGTCATGACGTCCGCGTCATTCGCCTGCCGCGTCACGGCGCGTCCCTGCCCATCGGCCTCGGCGTATCCTGTTCCGCCGACCGCCAAGCGGTCGGAAAGATCACCAAAGACGGTATCTACATCGAACAGCTCGAGACCGATCCGTCGAAGTACATGCCGGAAATCGACGAAACGGCCCTTTCCTCTTCTGTGGTAAGGATCGATCTCAACAAGCCGATGAGCGACATCCTGGCCGAACTGACCAAGCATCCGGTCAAGACGCGCCTTTCGTTGACCGGCACCATCATCGTCGCCCGCGACCTCGCCCACTCCAAGATTCGCGAACGGCTGGAAAAGGGCGAAGGCATGCCGGACTACATGAAGAACCATCCGGTCTACTATGCCGGCCCGGCCAAGACCCCGACCGGTTATGCCTCCGGCTCTTTCGGTCCGACGACGGCCGGTCGCATGGACAGCTATGTCGACCAGTTCCAGTCCTTCGGCGGCTCCATGGTCATGCTCGCCAAGGGCAACCGGTCGCGTGCCGTTCGCGAAGCATGCAAGAAGCATGGCGGCTTCTATCTTGGCTCGATCGGCGGTCCGGCCGCCCGTCTTGCCCAGGACTGTATCAAGAAGGTGGAAGTGCTCGAATACCCGGAGCTCGGTATGGAAGCAGTCTGGAAGATCGAGGTCGAGGATTTCCCCGCCTTCATCGTCACCGACGACAAGGGCAACGACTTCTTCCAGGAGTTCAACCTCGGCTGACGTTCAACGTTACCATTAAGCAAAAGGATGCGGCACTGCAGTGCCGCATCCTCCAGCTGTCCCTAGTAACCCTTTGAAAACCAAAGGATGAAAACGGATTTCGCAGCGCAGCACGAAATCTGACCAACAAGTATTGGGGTAGCGGATGTTAAAACTTTTCAAACAATTTTAGTTCAACAATGTATTGGGGATGACAAATCCAAAGACATCAACTGGAGTTCGCCGATGAGCACGGCAACGACGCCCAAGGGACAGGTTCCCGACGTTGCGGCGCAAATCACATATGCCATGCGGACGATGGGTGTAGCGCCCATCCCCCGTAATTATGAGCTTTTCTACGAAGCTTATATCGGCTCGAACCCTTCTCTGACCCGCGAACTGGCAGCCCTTGGCAATCGCGCCACCCAGGACGAATTGGATGCGCTGGGTCAGCAGTATTTCGGCAATCACCATCAAAGCCGGGTCATCGAGACGGCACATTCGAGGATCGTTACCGAACTCGATGGCCTGCTGCGCCTTCTGAAGCAGGAGCAGAACTCCCTCGAAAGCTATAACAAACTGCTGGGCGAGACCTATACCCGCATAAACTCCAAGAGCAGCACCAGCGCGGACATCCTTAGAAGCGCAATCTCGATCCTGACCGAGGCCACTGGCGACACGATGGCGCACGGGGAACAGACGGTCGAGAAATTCAGCCAGAAATCTCAGGAGATGGATCAGGTCCGCAAGGAACTGGATGAATACAAGCGCATCGCCAATACCGACTCCCTTACGCGGATTGCCAACCGCCGCGCCTTCGATGAGCGCCTGGCTTCGATCTACGATACCTCATCCAACAGCCCGCTGACGGCCCTGGTGCTGGCTGATATCGACAACTTCAAGAAGATCAACGACACCTACGGCCACCCCGTGGGCGACAAGATCCTCGCAACGGTTGCGACCGTGATCCGCTCGAACGTCCGCAAGGACTGTTTCGTAGCCCGCACCGGTGGCGAGGAATTCGCGATCATTATCGATGGCAACACCGCGGAAGAGGTCAACCAGATGTGCGAGCGCGTGCGCAACGCACTCGAAACCACGCCCTTCAAGAATTCAAAGACCGGGATCAACTACGGCCCGATCACCATGTCGCTCGGATTTTGCATGTCGGGCGAAGCCGAAGACCCGGGCGAACTATACGCGAAATCCGATATCGCACTCTATTGCGCCAAGAATGCCGGTCGTAACCGCACCAAATATTACGAGGACGGCATGAAGAAGGATTTCACCAAAAGCTGGTTGATCTACAAACGGTAGGCAGCGTCCGTTAGTCCCGCGCGGCGCGACGGCGCGCGCCTGCCTTACCAATGCGGCTACCACATGGTCTTTGCTGCGCGCGCCGGCCATTCCCGATCATAGGTTTCCTTGTCGAAATCGGCCTTCGCCGCCTTCAGCAAGTCACCGGGTGTCGGCAGGCTCTTCGGATCGACAAAGCTCTCGGGGTTCCAGAGATCGGCACGCATGATTGCCCGCGCGCACTGGAAATAGACCTCATCAATAGTCACCAGCACCACCGTGCGCGGATGTTTTCCGTCCATCTGGAAGCTTTGCAGCAAAGCCTCGTCGACGGAGATCACCGCCTGCCCGTTGACCCGGATTGCCGTGTTCGAGCCGGGAATGAGGAACATCAGCGCAACGCGCGGATCCCGGACGATATTGAGCAGCGAATCGATGCGGTTATTGCCGCGCCAATCAGGCAGAGCGAGCGTCTTGTCATCCTCAACTCGCACCACCGAACCACGGTCGCCCCGTGGAGAGCAATCGAGGCCCTCCGGCCCGGACGTCGCAAACGCCACGAAAGGAGCGATCTCGATCATCCGGCGATATTCCGCGGTGAGGCTCGCCGTAACCTTGGCAACCGACGCCTCGGACACGCCGTCATAGATCTTTTTCAGCTCGTCAGGACTGCGAATGATGCACATGGAACCTCCCGGGACAGCCTGTCATATGGCTTCTCGCACTAGGTCCGTTTCGTATCAGATTGATGACACCTCGCGAAGTGGTCCGGGCGACGTCTCGACCATTGAAAGGGAAGCTTCGGAGCCGCAGAGAAACTGGCTGGTCGCGGCGATCACCTCCGGGGCGCTGACGATACGCCGATGGCCGTAACCGTTCGCCCAGAGATGCTGCACCTTATCCGAAATGCCGAGATAGCGCTTGGCATGGTCCGCCCGCACTTCCTTGTCGTCCTCCGCATGAATGACGAGGAGCGGTCGATCGATACGTCGCGCAATCGGAACGGCGTCATAAGCATCGACCGGAGCTCCGGTCATGGTTTCCGAATATGTAGCGACACGTTCGCGCACCGCGCTCCCAAGCCCGACGAGATCCGCGAAATCACGCATGACGTCAGTTATTCGCGACGGAGAACCGATCAGCACCATCCGCCCGGCTCGAAAGGCCGGAACGCAGCCAAAGATTCCGCCCGACGCCGTCATCAGGCTCGCTCCGCCGAAGGAATGTCCGACGGCTCCGTCGAACGGCCCGAACTGCGCCTGCGCCGCAACAATCGCCTCCGCCGCGCGCCGCATATCGAGAAGCCGGCCCGACGAACGCCCGTGACCGGGCAGATCCAGCAGAACCACTTCCGCACCGCTCGCCTGAAGTCCGGAAGCGATGTCCATCAGGTATTCCACCCGCGCGCCCCATCCATGTACCACGAGCACCCGCCGCGGCGCCGATTCTCGTGAAGACAACCGGTAGGCACAGACGAAACCGCTGCTGGTCGGAAGCGTGATCCTCTCCGCCAGGGAAAGCCGTTGCTCCCCAGCGGCAAACACCGCCTTTGCCTTGTCGCCCTTCGGCTTCCTCGAAGGCGTCACGCAGAAGAGCCGGAAAGCCAGCTTCGCGGCGATATCCGGGGAGACACGTCCAAGCACAGAGAAGCCGGCACGGGTGACCTTGATGGCAAAGGATGGCATAGTCTGAATATCCGCTATAACGTTCAATCATGAACAATAAAGTACAACGATGAACAAAAATCAAGTCTTGCCCTGGGATCATCCTCGTTTCAAGAGCTGGATCGCAGTGGGTCGGGCCTGCCAGTTGATGCAGCAGGCCCTGACGCGGGCGCTGGTCGATCTCGATATCAAGCCGCCGCACCTCGACATACTGGTCAATCTCTTTCGCTTCGAAGGCATTTCGCAGCAGGAACTGGCCCGCAAGCTGCTAGTCGGACGCTCCAACATGAGCATGCTGCTGCCGCAAATGGAAAAGCGCGGCCTTCTGGAGCGCAGGCCCGACCCGAAAGACAAGAGAGTGCTACGGCTCTACCTGACCGAAGCGGGGCGCGAACTGACCAGCCGGGCCATGGTCATCCAGACGGATATCATTGAGAAAACTCTATCGGCGACGCCGATCGAGGACTGCCTCGCCATGGCCGATAACATGGAAAAACTAATCGCCCGGCTTCAGCAGCAAGGCGTCGTCGACGCATAGCCGGCCGTTTCACTGGATCCGCCAGCCCTCAGCGGGGATCGCGGCTTAAGCCCTTGGCGGCAAGTTCACCTTCATATTCGGCAAACTTCTCTCCACCGATCAGCCCGAGTTCGTGCAGATAGCTCCAGGTGAAGATGCCGGTGTCATGACCATCGTCGAAGCGGATCCGGACGGCGTAATTGCCGGTCTGGACCATATCGGAAATGGCGACGTTTCGCTTGCCCGGCACCGTGACCTTCTGGTCGGGGGCGTGCCCCTGAACCTCTGCGGAAGGCGAAAGCACACGCAACATTTCCGCCGGCAGGACGGCTTTTGTCCCGTCATTGAAGGTCACTGTCAACTGCCTGCGATCCCTCGAGACCTTGAGTTCGCTTGGCCAGACTTCGCTCATCGTCATGCTCCACCACCGGATTCCGGACAGACAGTTAGGCGTCGCGGTCGTGCAGTGCAAGATATTTTGATCACCACCAACCCTCAGTATAGCTTGACGCAAATCCCTGAAATCCCCATCCTATTAGGGAAAACCGGTAATATCCAAGAAACCGGGAGGTTCCTTTGAATTTCAAAGCAGGTCCATGGCCAGGCGCATCGGCTTTGGTTGGCAGCAGCGCCCCCATGATCGACCCGTTCGGCCGGGCCGTGACGTATATGCGTGTGTCGGTGACAGACCGCTGCGACTTCCGCTGCACCTATTGCATGGCGGAAAACATGACCTTCCTGCCGAAAAAGGACCTGCTTACGCTCGAGGAACTCGACCGGCTCTGTTCCGCCTTCATCGCCAAGGGCGTACGTAAGCTCCGTCTGACGGGCGGGGAGCCGCTTGTGCGAAAGAACATCATGTTCCTCGTCAGAAGCCTTTCTCGCCATCTTCAATCGGGCGCGCTCGACGAACTGACGCTGACAACGAATGGATCGCAGCTTGCCCGCTTTGCCGACGAGCTAGCTGAATGTGGCGTTCGCCGCATCAACGTGTCGCTCGACACCCTTGATCCCGACAAGTTCCATGCGATCACCCGCTGGGGCGATATAGGAAAGGTCATGGAAGGCATCGCCGCCGCGCAGCGCGCCGGCATCCGGGTCAAGCTCAACGCTGTCGCGCTCAAGGATTTCAACGAGCACGAGATCCCGGACCTCCTGCGTTACGCCCATGAGAATGACATGGAGCTCACCCTGATCGAGACCATGCCGATGGGTGAAACGGACGAAGATCGTACCGACCAGTACTTGCCGCTTTCCACCGTGCGCGAGCGTCTGTCACAGAATTTCACTATGACCGACATTCCGCTTTCGACCGGTGGCCCGGCACGCTACGTCGATGTGGCGGAAACCGGCGGGCGTCTGGGCTTCATAACGCCGCTGACCCATAATTTCTGCGAGAGCTGCAACCGGGTGCGAGTGACCTGCACCGGCACACTCTACATGTGCCTCGGCCAGAACGATGCTGCCGACCTCAGGACCGCCTTGCGGGCCTCGCCTGACGACGCCCTGCTTTCCGCGGCTATCGATGAGGCCATCGGCCGGAAGCCCAAGGGTCATGACTTCATCATCGACCGAGACCACCGCCGTCCGGCCGTGGCCCGCCATATGAGCGTCACCGGCGGCTGAACATTTTGGAATTCAGCATCTGGCGCCGGTTTTGCCCCTGCCCTCAGGCGCTCCGCCGCATCGCTACGTCCTCATGGCGTCGCTCGTTTGCACCGAGCTTATGCTGGCTGGCGAGGTCGCGGGTCTTGAACTGGTCGATCTTCGCCATCAGCACTTCCACGCGGTGGCGAAGGCCCTGGATTTCGGCATTGTTCTCTTCCACCATCGCGGCGTTGCGCTGGGTGATGAGTTCCACATCCTTGACGGCCTTGGTCACTTCGCTGATACCGGTCGACTGTTCGCGCGTAGCCGACGAAATGCTCTCGACAAGTGTCTGCACTTCCTCGACCTGATCGATGATAGCCTGCAGAGCCTCGCCCGTCTGCTCGACGAGAGCAACACCCGACTTCACCTGACCGGAACTGACCGAAATCAGCCCCTTGATTTCCTTGGCGGCGCTTGCGCAACGCTGGGCAAGTTCGCGAACCTCCTGGGCAACCACGGCAAAGCCACGCCCCGCCTCGCCTGCCCTTGCTGCCTCGACACCGGCATTGAGTGCAAGGAGGTTGGTCTGGAAGGCGATTTCGTCGATGACGCCGATGATCGTCGAGATCTTTTCCGACGAACGGCTGATTTCGGCCATGGCTTCCACGGCATGCGTGACGACCACACCCGACTGACGAGCATGGTCGCGCGCCAGATGGACCGACTGCGCGGTACGGCCTGCACCGTCCGCCGTTGAGCGCACCACATCGCTGAGATGCGCCAGAGCCCGCGCGCTCTCCTCGAGCGCCGCCGCCTGCTGTTCGGTGCGGCGGGCAAGATCGTCGGCGGAAACCGCTAGATTGCCAGTGCCGGCATCGATATCAACACTGGTGGAGCGGACATCGGCAAGGGTTGCCCTGAGCGCCTCGACTGCGTGGTTGTAGGTCTCAGCCATGGCGACGAAATCGCCGGGGAGATTGTCGCGCATCGTGGCTTCGAGATTGCCAGCCGCCAGCGCCTCCAGCACTTCCGAGAGGGCGTCGAGCGCGGAACGCTGCTCGGCCTCGACCTGTTCGCGCTCGCGGGCACGCTGCTCGGCTTCCTTCGCGGACATCGTTCTGGCGCTCGCCGCCTCATCCTCGAGCCTGCGGTTTTCGACCGCCGCATCGCGGAAGACCGTGACGGAACGCACCATGTCGCCGATTTCGTCGCCGCGATTGCGGCCCTCGATCGGCACAGCGAGATCGCCGCCGGCAAGGCGCGTCATGACTTCGGTGATACGCTTCAGCGGCGCCCGCAACGTCTCGATCAGCATAAGACCGCCGACGATCGCAAGCAGCGTACCGACCACCATGGCGATGACGGAAATCGAGGCAGACCGTTCGCTGTCTTCCTTGCCGATCTCCTGCGCATGGCTGACGAAATCGCGCAGTGAGGACATAGCCTTCGAGACATATTCGGATGCGGTCGCCCGCTCCTTCCGCCAGGTTTCGTCGAGAGCAAGAAGCGATGCCGACTGGCTTTCGATCGCCGCCACATGCGGTTCGATCTTCTTGGCGAAATCACGCAATGCGCTGTTCTTCGAGCCAAGCGCGGAAATCTGCTTGGCCGCGCCGGAGAGCGCCTTCAGGTCGGAAAGAACCTGCTGCCGGGAAGCATCGTCGACCACGCCACGCATGCGCTCCGAATGCAGGCGCAGGGCATCGATGCCGATCGCGGCGGTATCGACCAGTTCCATCAGTTCCTTCTGGTCGGCAACCAGCTTGTCGAGACCGACGAAGCGGTCGGAGGCAACATCGGTATTCTTGGCGGCCTGCAAGGTAAGCTTCTGCTCGATGCTGACCAGTTCCGAAAGCTGGCGTCCAAGTGCCTGGGCCTTGGCATCATCGCTCTCATTTCCGGCAAGGATGGAATCGAGCTTCGTAACGGCACCGGCCACCTCGGCAATCGTCGCCTTGCTCTTCGGCGAAGAGATGGATTCGGCACGTGCCAGTTCCTTGGCGATGGCGCCCATGTATAGCCGCGCCTCATCCAGCTGCTCGGTCGGCGTAAACGCCATCTGCACGCCTGCGCGCATCTTGCCAAGCTTGTCGACCAGCCCCTTGAAAGCCGAGCTGTCGAACAGCAGTTCCTTGGCGAACTGCTCTTTTTCGGTGAATTCCTTGCGGACGAATTCGACCTGCTTCTTGATCTGCCCGCCTTCGGTCTCGATGGCGGCGAGGCTCGCCTCGATCGAAGCGTCCAGATTGTCACGCTCGGTCTTGTTCGCCCACATCGCGTCGAGTTGTATGCGCATCTTGTCGGCAAGCGCCCTGAGATCGCCGAGTTCCGCCTTGGCTGCCTGCTCGGCCAATACGCCGTCGAGAACACTAAGACCATTCTCCTCCGCCGAAATCGCAGCGACCAATGCCGAGCGACTGTCTTCAGAGGGATCAATCGTAAATTCCTGCAGCGCTGCCTGCACCTTTTCGAGATCGCTGATATTGCCGATCGTCGCGCGGGTCACCGTCATGTGGCCGTTGAGCATGGTTGCCGTGTGGTAACCGAGCAATCCTACCCCGGCCATCAGGATGACAAGCGGCACGACGAAGAGAAGCACCTTCGTGACGATGCGGCGACTTTGCAGCAGGCGGTCAATGAAACTCATGCGATCCTCGAAAACGAATTCTGGCAAATCTTCTGGCGTATCATCATCGAAGCCCGTTGGGGCGGGCCGATTCCGCAACAAGCGGAGATTGCGAAACTGTCCGGCTACAAACTTGAACAATCGTTAAGCTCATCCCTGTTTTCTTAGATATCGCGGCGTTTTTAGCGCTTCGGAGAGTTTTCCTGTGCGGAAAACCGGGTATCCGTCACAAACGACTTCGGATAGAAGGAGCCTCCAGCTTCTCGGGATTCTTCAATGGCTCTGTCCAGCAATACCAAAGGCGCCCTGCTGATGGCGGCCTCGATGGCCGGCTTCACCATCAACGACGCACTGACCAAGGCGGTAACGCCCTATATGAATGTCGGGCAGATCATGCTCCTGCGCGGTGTCATGACAACGATGCTGGTCTACTTGATTGCCCGCCAGATGGGGGCGCTTGTCCATATCCGCTCGCTCATCCAGCCGCTGGTGCTGTTGCGCATCCTCTGCGAGACGCTGTCGACCATCGCCTATCTCAGCGCCTTGAGGCAGATGCCCCTCGCCAATGCATCCTCCATCCTGCAATCGCTGCCCCTCGCAGTGACACTCGGGGCCGCGCTGTTTCTCCGTGAACCGGTCGGCTGGCGGCGATGGACGGCGATCATCGTGGGCTTCATCGGTGTACTGATCATCATTCGTCCCGGTCCGGAAGGCTTCACGCATGCCTCGCTTTATGTGGTGTTGAGCGTGTTCTTCGCGGCCTCCCGCGATCTGGTAACTAAGAAGATCGACACCGCCATCCCGTCGCTCAGCGTGACGCTTTCCACAGCTGCGGGCATCACCCTAACTGGCGCGGCTCTCGTCATGCCGCTTGGCGGCTGGCAACCGGTGAGCGGTGTCCATTTCGCAACGCTGGCGCTCGCCTCCGTCCTGCTCTTTGTCGGCTACCAGTCCATCATTATGGCCATGCGCACTGGCGAGATCTCCTTCATCGCCCCATTCCGCTACATGAGCCTGCTGTGGGCGGTGCTGCTCGGAATGATCCTTTTCGGCGAGGTTCCCGACGCCTGGATGATGACCGGCGCAGCTATCGTCATCGGCTCCGGCCTCTACACTTTCTATCGCGAGAACAAGCGCAAGATCAAAAACCCGGTCGGACAGCAGTCCCAGCCGGGATCCCCCCTGTAAAGGCAGAGAGGCCATGAGCGAACCGCAGACAGCACGGTCTTTCCCGGCACTGATTCTTGCTGGCGGCCTTTCGCGGCGAATGGGCCGGGACAAGACGGTAGTCGGCCTCGCCGACAAGCCTATGATCGCCCATGTCATCGACCGCTTGAGGCCGCAGGTATCGAACCTTGCCGTCAACGCCCCACCGGGTGTCCTTCCGGAGATTGGCTTCCCTGTGCTGCCGGACACCGTTCCCGGCCACGCCGGCCCCCTCGCCGGCGTTCTGGCCGGGTTGATCCATGCGCGGGAAAGCATGCCAGAGGCATCCCATCTGCTGACTGTCCCCGCCGACACACCTTTCCTGCCATTGGACCTGACCGCGAAAATGACGGCCAACATCGAGCCGAGGCGGATCGTCGTCGCGACCTCGCTCGGCCGCATCCATCCGGTCGTCGCTCTCTGGCCCATTTCGCTGGCGGAAGATCTCGAAGAATGGCTGGGCGACCCTGATAACCGCAAGCTTCAGTCCTTCATTGCCCACTATCCCTCCGAGACCGTCGATTTCCTGCCGGTCGAAACCGCATCAGGCCCTCTCGACCCGTTCTTCAACGTCAACACGCCTGATGACCTCGCCCGCGCCGAACAAATCCTGAAGGAGCGCCCATGACAGAGGAAAAGCCGACAGGCGGACCACGCATCTTCGGAATTTCCGGTTGGAAGAACTCGGGCAAGACGGGACTGGCTGTGCGGCTGGTCGAGGAATTCACCCGGCGCGGCTACCACATCTCGACCATCAAGCATGCCCATCATGATTTCGACATCGACAAGGTCGGCGCCGACAGCTATCGGCATCGTCAGGCAGGAGCCCACGAGGTGGCGATCGTGTCGGGTACCCGCTACGCCATCATGCACGAACTGCGCGGCGCACCCGAACCATCTTTCGACGAGATCGTCGCCCGCATCGCCCCATGCGACCTGATCCTGATCGAAGGCTACAAGCGGGAAACGGTTCCCAAGATCGAGGCCCGACGGCTGGAGGCGGCAAAGCGCGAGCCGCTTGCTCCCTCCGATCCGCACATCGTCGCCATTGCCGCTGACCATGCCGTCGAAGACACGTCACTCCCCGTCTTCGATCTCAACGACACAAATGCGATTGCCGATTTTATCACCGGCATTACGGGACTGCCGCCGCGGCAATAACGCCAGCACCATAAAATACCCCAAATGAAAAGGCCGCCGGATCGTCTCCAGCGGCCTTTATGTTCAGTCGATCCACCGCTTAGCGGTTGGCGACGTTTGCTGGGCGAACCAGCGGCGTCACGCGGCGGATGGTCACGCGGCGGTTCTGCTGTTCGGCAGCCTGCGTGCGGATCTTCAGGTAGCGTTCACCGTAGCCCTGGGTCGACATGTTTTCCGGCGGGATACCGTAAACCTCGGTCAGGAGGTTAGCGACGGTCTCGGCGCGCTGGTCAGAAAGCACGAGGTTCGAACGGTCGGAGCCCACGGCGTCGGTATGCCCCTCGATGAGGAAGACTTCGCCCGGATCCTTTTGGAGAACCTTTTGGATCGCATCGGCCACCTTGCGCAGCGTCTTCGCCTGGGCGAGCGGCACTTCCGCCGAACCCGAGGGGAAGGTGATCGTGTCGAGGTCGATACGGCGCACCTTGTCCCGCAGACGGGCAGACGACTTCACTTCGTCCAGCGAGTAGACACGCTCGACACGCTCGACCGGAGGACGGGCGAGGAAGTCATAATAATCGCGATCGGGGGCGTTCGACATCGTAACGATATAGTCGTTGACGGGAACCGTCAGGCGCATCGGCGGCAGATCATAACCGACGTCCACATAAACACGCGGATGTTCGCTATCGGCCTCGGGCGAATAGACCAGCACATATTCCTCACCATCCGGCGTGAAGCGAGAACGCAGGATGATGTCGCCGTAACGGTTGTAGATCGTGACCAGACGCGAGCCGTCGCCACGTTCGATCGTTTCGCGGGAACGACCGCGCGACAGCTGCTCGTAATAGGTCTCCTGTGCGTCGTAACGCAGGCGCGGACGGTCGTCGCCGCGAACGACGACCTGATTGCCGACATTGATGACGGTGCGGTTGTCGATCTGCTCGATGACCTTGACCTGATTGACCACATTGTTCTGAACGTTGTTCGTCACGTGGTTGTTGTTGGTCGTGTTATTGGTCGTATTGTTCGTGACGTTGGTCACATTGGTGACGTTCGTGATGTTGTTGACCACGGTCGTCGGAACCTGGAAGGCCGGGGCAGCATTGAGCTGCTTGCCCTTTTCCTCGACGGCAGCCTCGATCACCTTCGGCTCGAACTTCGGAGCGTCAGCCTGTGCGGCAGCATCGCTTTCCGGCGGAGGAGCAACGGGGGTTTCCTCGCGGGCCTGCGTGCGGACGTCGCGAACGTCGGCCTGACCGCTGTTGTCGGCATCCTTGTCGCTGTCGAGCACGGCAGCACCGTTATCGACCGGGAGAACCACCGTTTCGGCAGTCTTGGCCGGATCCTCTGCAATCTGCTGCTTCTGCTCTTCGGTACGGGTATCCACGACTTCCGGAACGACGACTTCGGCGGGCGGTTCGACGGCAGGAACCACGACCTGTTCACCACCGGCCTGTCCATCCTGAACCGGTTCGCCGGCAGGCTGACCAGCGGACTGATCGGTCAGCGGCTGCGCGGGCGTTTCGCCTTGGGTCGTATCCTGCGTGGGCTGCTCGGCCGGCTGCTGTTCGGCCGGAGCAGCCGTCTGTGCCGGCGGGCATGCGTCAGCCGAAGCAGCCTGAGAACCATCGGCGCAGGTTACGGCCTCGGCAGCGGCCGGCTGCTGAGCCTGCTGTTCGGCGGCTTTCTGAGTATCTTCTGCTGCCTTCTGCTCGGCCGCCCTTTGGGCCTCTTCGGCGGCTTGCTGTTCAGCAGCCTTCTGAGCTTCTTGAGCGGCTTGCTGCTCAGCGGCTTTCTGGGCTTCTTCAGCGGCTTGCTGTTCGGCAGCCTTCTTGGCTTCCTCAGCGGCCTGCTGTTCAGCAGCCTTCTGAGCCTCTTCAGCAGCCTGCTGCTCGGCGGCCTTCTGAGCTTCTTCGGCGGCCTGCTGTTCGGCAGCCTTCTTGGCTTCCTCAGCAGCCTGTTGTTCGGCAGCCTTCTGAGCCTCTTCAGCGGCTTGCTGTTCGGCGGCGCGTTGTGCTTCTTCGGCGGCCTGCTGCTCGGCAGCCCTCTTGGCTTCCTCGGCAGCCTGTTGTTCAGCGGCCTTCTGAGCCTCTTCAGCGGCTTGCTGCTCGGCAGCGCGTTGCGCTTCTTCGGCGGCTTGCTGCTCGGCGGCGCGCTGTGCCTCCTGCGCAGCCTGCTGTTCAGCGGCGCGCTGGGCTTCCTCGGCAGCCTGCTGCTCGGCCGCACGCTGAGCGTCGATTGCATCGCAGGCGGACTGATCGGCGGCCTGGCTGCCATCGCTGCAGGTCACGGCCGCCTGGGCAACGAGAACGCCGGATTGTTCGATTGCGGAACGGGCGGAATGATCCGCAGCGCGGGAAACGGCCGAAGCCGATACCGGCTCCACCATGACCGCGGCCGACAGGACCGGCAACGCAACCGTCGCGAACAGTTTAGATCTCAACTTCATATCACCTTCCTTGCGAAGCGTGTCTCCACGCGGGTCTGGGAGAAGCATTGTCGAAACGGCAATTTTGTGTCGGTGCCGTTTTCCTCCCGCTCCCGATCGGACAGAACCTAATTTTCGGCAAATTAACCTCGGCTGAACGAAAAAGTTCATGCGTTACACTTCAGGTTTCTCGTTCAGCCGCTGATTCCCTGAGACTGCAACAAAAGGGCTTGCTCATGCAATTTTTGCGACAGTTGCGTGTTTACTGTTGATTTTCGGGAGAAAAGGGTAGGAATATCGCCTCAGGTTCGGCATTCGGAATGCCGTACTTTCCGGTTCAGCGCGGGCATCACAACCGCGCGGACAACCAACAGAGAGGATCTTCATGCGTATCGCCACCCGTTTTCTTGCCGCTGCCTCGATCGCCGCGCTGTCGCTTTTTGCAGGCTCCGCAATGGCTGAAGACAAGCTGATCATTGGAACCGAAGGCGCCTACCCGCCCTTCAACAACCTCGAATCGGACGGCTCGCTCGTCGGCTTCGACATCGACATTGCCAAAGCGCTTTGCGATGAGATGAAAGTCACCTGCGAATTCGTGACCCAGGACTGGGACGGCATCATTCCGGCACTTCAGGCCAAGAAGTTCGACGCCATCATCGCCTCGATGTCGATCACGCCGGAGCGCCTCGAGAAGGTCGACTTCTCCAAGAAGTACTACAACACCCCGCCGGCAATCGCCGTGCCGAAGGATTCTCCGATCACCAAGGTCGAAGAACTGAAGGGCAAGGTGCTCGGTGCGCAGTCTTCGACCACCCATGCCAACTACGCTGAAAAGCACATGGCAGACTCCGAGCTGAAGCTTTACCCGACCGCTGACGAATACAAGCTCGACCTGTCGGGCGGTCGTGTCGACGCCGTCATCGACGATATCGTCGTTCTCTCGGAATGGGTGAAGTCGGACGCCGGCACCTGCTGCAAGATCCTGACCCCGCTGCCGATCGACCCGGAAATCAATGGCCTCGGCGCCGGCATTGCTGTCCGCAAGGGTGAAACCGCGCTTGCCGACAAGTTTACGGCAGCGATTGCAGCCATCCGCGCGAACGGCAAGTACAAGGAAATCAACGCCAAGTACTTCGACTTCGACGTTTACGGCGATTGATCCCCTGAAAAACTGAAGTCATGGATGGCGGAAAACACGTTCTTCCGCCATTCTCATATCCGGATAAACCGGAAAAATAAGACGCGGTATAAACCGCCAAGGGGAATTTTGGCATGAGCGGAGTGTTTTCCGCCCTCGGATCATCGTGGTCCTGGATTCAATATGCGTTCGATCCGTTTTGCGGGCCGGTTGGGATCTTCTCCCTCTTCGGCGGATCATCGCTGGTTTCCTGCGGCGTCGCGGGTTGGGGCGACGAGATCGCCTTCGGCGTCAAGGTAACGGTCACGCTGGCGCTGGCCACCCTGCCCTTCGGTCTGCTGATCGGCTTTATGGTGGCTCTTTCCATGCAGTCGCAGGACAAGGCGCTGCGGCTGGCAGGCGGCATTTACACCACAATCTTTCGCGGCCTGCCCGAACTTCTGACGCTCTTCATCATCTATTACGGCGTCCAGATGGTGATCCAGGGCCTGCTGTCCTGGATCGGTTACGACGAACGCGTCGAGATCAACGCCTTCGTCGCCGGCATGATCGCGCTTTCCGTCGTGTTTTCGTCCTACTGCTCCGAGGTCCTGCTCTCGGCATTCCGCGCCATTCCCAATGGGCAGTATGAGGCGGGCGATGCCGTTGGCCTGCGGCGCGTCACCACCATGCGCCTCGTGATCCTGCCTCAGCTCATCCGCATTGCGCTGCCCGGCCTTGGCAATCTGTGGATGAACCTTCTCAAGGACACGGCCCTCGTCTCCGTTATCGGCCTGACCGACATCCTTCGCCAGACGGGCGTCGCCGCCAAGGTGACCAAGGAACCCTTCGTGTTCTACGTACTCGCTTGCGCGCTCTATCTCGTTCTCGCCATGCTGTCGTCGATCGTCATCAGCGCAATCGACCGCTCGACCAGACGCTCGGAGGCCGCCCGATGAGCCATGTGAGTGAACTCATCCCGCCGCGTCCCGCGCCTCCGCAGGTATCGCGCCGCGTTACGAAGAGCCATATCATCGGCGTCATCGGCCTGGCCGTATGGCTTCTGCTGGCAGCCGGGCTCGTCTATATGATGGTGTCTAACTGGGACATGGACAAGTTCGTCAAATACGAGCAGCGCTATCGCTCAGGCCTTCTGACGACAGTTACCCTGGTCTTTGTCTCCGTTCTGCTCGGCGCGCTTCTCTCGGCACCTATCGCCTATGCGCGCATGTCGAAGAACCGGGTGCTGAACGCTGTTTCCTACGCCTATGTCTACCTTTTCCGCGGCACGCCGCTGCTCGCCCAGATCTATCTGATCTACTACGGCGTGGGATCGTTCCGGACCGGAATCGAGTCCGTCGGCCTCTGGTGGTTCTTCCGTGAAGCGTGGAACTGCGCGCTTCTGTCCATGACGCTCAACACCGCCGCCTATCAGGCCGAAATCCTGCGTGGCGCGATCCAGAGCGTGCCGCGCGGACAGACGGAAGGCGCGAAATCGCTCGGCCTTCCGCCCTCGGTGACCTTCTGGAAGATCATCCTGCCCCAGGCGCTGATCGTGGCTCTCCGTCCCTATGGCAACGAGATCATCCTGATGATCAAGGGTTCGGCCGTCGTCGCGGTGGTGACCGTTCTCGACCTGATGGGACAGACCCGCTACACCTTCTCGCGTACTTTCGATTATCAGGCCTATCTCTGGGCGGCGGTGTTCTACCTGTCGATCGTCGAAGCCATGCGTCACGCATGGGGATGGATGGAAGCCCGCCTGACGCGGCACCTGAAACGCTGAACCGCCTTTTCCGCTCGGAGACACCGTTGGCAGCACTCTTCCATCGAGGCTGCCAACGCTCTGTTTTAAATAACAAAAATCCATTTATGACAGCTTTGTTAAGCCTCGATTAAGGCTGATAGTCTTATTGTTTTGTTAACCGTGTTTCACGGCACGGCCACCGGCCTCGCCGAAGCGGAAAACCGCCGGCCCCGGTTCCTTCAAAGTGGGAACAAAACGAGGTTGCGATGAACCAGGACATGGAACTGATGCTCAAGGGCTACGGCCTGACGACTGCCCAGATACTCTATCGCCTTCCCGACCACCCGACACTCCTCCAGACCTATATCTGGCAGCATTACGATCTGGCGCCGGATTTCCCGGAAATGCGGACATTCCTGCAATTCTGGCAGGAGAAACTGGATGGCCCGCTGCATTCGGTTCGCTATGTGCACAAAAAGATGATCGCGGCAAACGAATGGCGCGCCCTCAAAGGCGAGTTCATCCTGCACTGACAGCAGCAGAGATGCCGCGCTGATTGCAAATGACGGCCCGAACGGCTAGAGGCAGTCGCAAATGGCTGCCGGCTGGCGGCGGCCGGATGCAGCGGAGCGGTATGCAATGGCCAAGATCGACGAAGAAGCCCTAGCGGAAGCGTACAACCGTGCGCTCGCGCTCGAAAAGGCCGGCGATATCGACGCGGCCGTGAAGGCCTATGAGGAAGTCTTGGCGATCGACCCGGAAGACCACGGCGGCGCCTCGGTCCGTATTGCATCGCTCGGACGCGGCGACGCACCGCCCAAGGCACCGGATGCCTATGTCGAAACCCTGTTCGACCAGCATGCGGAAGCCTTTGAGGACATCCTCGTCGAGCAGCTCGGCTATGCCGTGCCGGTACTCGTCCGCCAGCGGCTGCAGTCGCTCGGTCTCGGCCCCTTCAAGCGCATGCTGGATCTCGGTTGCGGCACCGGCCTGACAGGCGGAACCCTGCGGGACATGGCAGAAGACATCACCGGCCTCGACATCTCCGAGAACATGGTCGAAATCGCTCATGAGAAGGACCTCTACGAGACCCTCTACGTCGCCGAAGTCGAGGATTTCCTTGAAGACAACGACGACGACCCCTTCGACCTTGTCACCGCGACCGACGTCCTGCCCTATCTCGGCGCTCTGGAGCCGCTGTTCTTCGGCACGGCTGAAAACATGGTCGAGGGCGGTATCTTCACCTTCTCCTCAGAGACCCTGCCCGAGGACGTCATGGCAGGCCGGACCTATATGGTCGGCCCGCACCAGCGCTTCGCCCATGCGGAATCCTATGTCCGCGAACGGCTCGCTGCCACCGGTTTCGAACTGGTGGAAATCTCCGAGATCAACGTGCGCATGCAAGATGGCCATCCGACACCCGGACATCTGGTGATCGCACGTCTGCGCGGCTGACGCTCTTCGTACCATTTTCCTCCGCCTCTGCGACGGGAGCGTGATCGAGCCAGTATTCATCCGGATACTCACGGCAGTGCGAGTGGCTGATACCGGACGACTGAAATGTCATGATGCGGATGAGTTCGAGATAAATTTCGACGATGGTGGGCATGGCATTTCTCCTTTGCCCGCCATCTCAACCCACTTGCGCGCCCTTCTCAAACGAGCTTATCATGCACTTCAATTGACTTGAGGTTATGGATGAAGCGCGGTCGCCTGCCCCTGACGGCATTGAGAAGTTTCGAGGCGGCGGGTCGCCTCGGAAGCTTCACCGCGGCCTCTCAGGAGCTTTATGTCTCACAGGCCGCCATCAGCCGTCAGGTTCGTGAACTGGAGACGATCCTCGGAAAACCGCTCTTCGAACGCGGTCATCGGCGGGTAACGCTCACGCTGTCAGGCCGTCAGCTGCTGGAGAGTCTGACGACAGCTTTCGACAGGATTGCCCTCACGCTGGACGAGATCACCGGTGAGCAGCAACGGCATGCACTGGTGATCAGCAGCGAGCCGGGCTTTGCCGCAAGCTGGCTCGCGCCGAACCTTCGCCGCTTCAATGCCGCCTATCCCGACATCGATCTGACCGTGGACTCCGATCAGCGCCTGATCGATTTCAGGAACAGCGGAGCCGAAATCGCCATCAGGCACAGCATCGACCGTGACGCATGGCCGCGCGCTGAAGCGCGCAAATTGATCGACGTTATGCTGATCGCCGTTGCGGCCCCTAGCCTTCTCGCGTCCGGCCCACCTGTCTCGACGGCCAGGGACATCCTTGATCGCCCGATACTACACGAAGAAAACCGCGATAACTGGCAGAACTGGCTTTCAGGGGTGGGCGTCCGCGCCAAGGTGCCGGCTGGCCCCGTTTACACCGACAGTGCGCTGGTGCTTCAGGGCGCATTGCGCGGCGATGGCATCGCGCTGGTCGACCGTCTTCACGCCGAAGAAGCATTAGAGAACGGAACGCTGGTGCAACTGTTCGACCATGCCCTGCCCTTCGGTGCCTTCTGGATCGTCGCCCGCGATTTCGATCACCTTTCCAAACCCGCCAATGCCTTCATCGACTGGCTGGAAACATCGATTCGCCCGCAGGTCGCCGATTAGTTGCATGTGGGGAACGGCCGGCTCGCAGCCGCTGGTTCATATCCGCTCGCCACACCGCAGCAGACATGCATTGCGGTCGTGATTTCCGGGCTGCCCGAGCCCAAAAGCCTTCCCCGCGTGGCGTTCTTCCGTTAATCGAAAGGCACAAGCTTAGGAGAACAGCATGGCAAAAGTGGCATTTATCGGTTTGGGCGTCATGGGATACCCGATGGCGGGATATCTGAAGACCAAGGGCGGCCACGAGGTAACGGTCTATAACCGCACCGCCGCAAAGGCCGAGAAATGGGCCGCCGAATTCGGCGGCCGCGCCGCACCGACGCCGGCCGCAGCAGCAGCCGATGCCGATTTCGTCTTCACCTGCGTCGGCAATGACGATGACCTGCGCTCGGTAACGATCGGCGAGAACGGCGCGCTTTCCGGCATGAAGGCCGGCGCAATCCTGATTGACAACACCACGGCCTCGGCTGAAGTGGCTCGCGAACTTCACGCTGCCGCCAGCGCCAAGGGCTGCGGCTTCATCGACGCCCCGGTTTCGGGCGGACAGGCAGGCGCGGAAAACGGCGTACTCACGGTCATGTGCGGCGGCGACGAGGCCACCTTCGAAAAGGCCAAGCCGGTCATCGACGCCTATGCCCGCATGGTCGGCCTGATGGGCCCGGTCGGAGCCGGCCAACTCACCAAGATGATCAACCAGATATGCATTGCAGGTGTCGTTCAGGGCCTCGCCGAGGGGATTCATTTTGGCAAGAAAGCCGGCCTGGACATTGAAAAGGTTGTGGAAGTCATCTCCAAGGGCGCTGCCGGCTCCTGGCAGATGGAGAACCGCCACAAGACCATGAACGAGGGCAAGTACGAGTTCGGCTTCGCCGTCGACTGGATGCGCAAGGACCTCGACATCGTCCTCACCGAAGCCCGCCGCAATGGCGCAACCCTCCCCGTTACAGCGCTGGTCGATCAGTTCTACGGTGAGGTTCAGCAGAAGCTGGGCGGCAATCGCTGGGATACCTCCTCGCTTCTCGCCCGGCTTGAAAAATGACTCTGACGCGCGCTGCCACGACATCGGAAATCGTTGCGCATCTTCGAACGCTGGGCAACGATAGCAATGTCGAAGGCATGTCGCGCTTCGGGATCGCAACGGAGACCGCGCTCGGCATCTCCAATCCCGACTTGCAGAAACTGGCGAAATCGATCGGGCGCGACCACGGCCGTGCCCTTGAACTCTGGAAGACCGGCGTGCGCGAGGCGCGCATGCTGGCAATCTACACCGCCGATCCCAAGGTCATGACAAGGGACGAGATGGAGGCCTGGGCGTCGGACTTCGCCTCCTGGGAAATCGTCGACGCCGCAGCCGACCTTCTGACGGAAACCCCTTACTGGCGCGAACTCATCGAGCAATTTGCCGGAGACGACCGGGAATTCGTGCGCCGCACCGCCTTTTCCATGATCGCTGGCGCAACCGTGCACAACAAAAGCGAACCGGATAAGACGCTGATCGCCTACCTGCCGCTGATCGAACGCCACGCCGGCGATGAACGCAATTTCGTGAAGAAAGCCGTGAACTGGGCGCTGCGCAATATCGGCAAGCGCAATCGGACCTGCCACGGTCCGGCACTGGTGCTGGCGGAAAAGCTGGCCACCAGCGATGACAGGACTGCCCGATGGATCGGCAAGGATGCGCTTCGCGAACTGTCTAGCGACAAGATCCTCGCGAAGCTCAAGCCCTGAAGAGCGCCTAAACGCGACCTCTCAGTCGTCCGAGGACTTCTGGTTGTCGAGCAACATGTAGTCGAGCGGCAGTTCGGTCGTGTACTTGATCTGCTCCATGGCGAAGGCAGAGGAGACGTCACGGATCTCGATCTTGGCGATGAGCCGCTTGTAGAAGGCATCATAGGCGGCAATATCCGGCACGACGACACGCAAGAGATAATCGACATCACCGCTCATGCGATAGAACTCGACCACTTCGGGGAATTCCGCAACGACTTCCGAGAAACGCTTGAGCCACTCAATCGAATGGCTAGAAGTGCGCACCGAAACGAAAACCGTAACCTTCGTGTTCACCTTAGCCGGATCAAGCAGGGCGACGCGACGACGGATAATTCCGTCCTCTTCCATCTTCTGGATACGGCGCCAGCAAGGCGTCGTCGACAGGCCGACCTTCTTGGCGAGATCGGCGACAGCCAGTGTGGAGTCTTCCTGAAGGATGCGGAGAATTTTTCTATCGAGTCGATCCATATTCTCACCTTTCGAATATTATTCTCCATATAAAGGAAAAATCCTTAAAGCAAAGAAAATCGTTTCAAACTGCAAGCCTATCCACCTCCCGACGCAGCACGGGCAAAACGTCCGCTTCGAACCAGGGATTACGCTTCAGCCAAGCGGTGTTGCGCCAACTCGGATGCGGCAGGGGCAGGATTTTCGGCCCCTCGGTGTTGGCAAGCAGAAAATCGCGCCAGTGCTCCACCGTTTCCGTCATCGTCTTGCGCCGCCTGCTGCCGAGATGCCATTTCTGGGCATACTGGCCGATCGCCAGAACCAGTTCGACCTGAGGCATTGCCGCAATCACGGCGGACCGCCATTGTGGGGCACATTCACGCCTCGGCGGTAGATCATGCCCCCCGGCGTCATAACCCGGAAAACAGAACCCCATGGGAACGATGGCAAAACGGGACTGGTCGTAAAACACGTCACGGTCGACATTCAGCCATTGTCGCAATCGATCGCCGGAAGCATCGTTGAACGGAATCCCGCTTTGATGAACCTTCATTCCCGGTGCCTGACCGGCGATGAGTATCCGTGCCGTTTCGGAAATATAAGCAACCGGTCGCGGTTCATGGGGTAGGCGATTTGCCTCGCCGCCAGCCGGACAATCGCGACAGATCCTGCACCCCGCAATGGCTCTCTGCAATTCCTCAAGCGTGCCCATTAAAAGACCTCGCCGTCAAAAGAGTGCTTGAGGATGATTTGTTCAGACTCAATCATGCCTTAGTTGACACCGAGCCAATCAAGTAGAAAAGCAAAAAAGCCGACCTCCGGCTCCGGCTGGTCGTCCTGATGGATACGCCGCCACTCATGAGGCCGGGTGAACGATCCACCCCAGACCCCCAGTCTCTCCCGCTGCGCCTTAGCCTCTTCCGCCTCGTAATCTCCATAGGCAACCGCCAACCCCTCGCCGACCAGTACAGCCCCTACATCGCCGTCGCCCGAGGTTCGGCAACGCACGAGTTGCCGCCGATATCGATCCGCTTGGCTGCCGCGACAGGTGAGAGCCTTCATCGTCGCAATTTCAGAAAGCCTGGCTCGCGCAGTCGCGCCACAAGCCCAGGCCGCGTTCGCCTCCCCGCAGGACTGACCGGCCTCAGGAGCATCGATACCCTCAAGCCGCAACCTCTGACTGCCGAGCGCGAGAGTATCTCCATCGACCACGAAAAAACGCCCGGAAAACTCGGTCTCCTGTTGCCGCTCAAGCTTCGCCACAATCAGCAGGCTCAGCATCAGCATGCAGAAACCGACGAAAAAATCCCGGAAAATGCGCCTTGGACGTTTCACATTTCGGCCCATTTCGAAAACGAAACCTTTTCGATCATGGCAAACAAAACCTTTTTCGACAGCATCTTCTTAAGAAATGACTATTAAGATCGCGTCATCAAGGAGACGTGAACTTCCGCAATATGAGTACGGGCGTATCGACATCGACGGACAAGAATATCGTCGACCTCTCACGCAGCCATCGCAACAAGGCTGTCGCGAAAGCCGTTCGCACGACCCGTGAACGCCTGCAATCGAACGGCGGCATCCCGCAGTTCGAAAGCGAAATGCTGGGAATGCATGTCAGCGCCACCCTGCAAGCCGCAGCGGTTATGCCGATCATCGTCTTGATGGTCACCGGCATCGGAACCTACATCACACATCAGGCAAACCTGGTGATGTGGAGCCTGCTGACGCTGGTCGTCCATGCATTCAACATCCTTCTTACCCGCCGGGCGGCAGCGCACAGCTTCTCCTCCGAAAACGTCGTCAAATGGCGACGACGTCTTCTGGCGGGCCAGGCTGCCATGGGCGTCTGCTGGGCGATCTTCTCGCTTCAGTCCTGTTCGGTCTGCGAAGGGGATGCCTTCATCTTCTACAAGGGCGCCGTGCTGCTGGTCGTTCTGTCGATCACGGCCATGTCGAGCATGCTTCTCAGACAGGCCGTGCTTTTCGGCTTCCTTCCGACCGTTGTAGCCCTTGCCTACAGCGCCGTGGGCAGCCGCGAGATGCTGGACATCGGCATGACGGCGATGTTCACTACGGCCCACATTTTCTTTATTTACATCACCGGCCGACTTTACCAGACAAACGTCAAGCTGCTTTCATTCCAGACGGAAAAGGATGACTTGATCGCCGAACTGGAGGTGGCTAAGTCGCTGTCCGACGAAGCCCGCCGCCGCGCAGAGGAAGCCAACCTCGCGAAGTCCCGGTTCCTCGCCTCGATGTCCCATGAGCTACGCACGCCGCTGAACGCCATTCTCGGCTTCTCTGAGGTCATGGCGACAGAGGTACTGGGCCCCCTGAACAACCCGCTCTACAAGGAATATTCCGGCGATATCCATCGTTCTGGCCAGCATCTTCTCGACCTTATCAACGAGATTCTTGATCTCTCGCGTATCGAGGCCGGAAAATATGACCTGAACGAGGAGACGGTTTCACTGCTGGAATTGGCAGAAGACTGCGTAGGCATGGTCCAGCTTCGCGCCAAGGCGAAGAACATCAGCATCGACGAACAGTTCGAGCCGAAGCTACCGAGTGTGTGGGCCGATGAAAAGGCAATCCGGCAGGTCATCCTCAACCTGCTGTCGAACGCCATTAAATTCACGCCCCAGAACGGCGAGATCCGCGTCAAGGTCGGTTGGACGGCCGGCGGCGGTCAATACGTTTCCATCCGCGATAACGGCCCAGGCATTCCGGAAGAGGAAATCCCGGTCGTGCTCTCCGCTTTCGGTCAGGGCTCCATCGCCATCAAGAGCGCCGAACAGGGCACAGGCCTTGGCCTCCCCATCGTGCAGGCGATACTCGCCAAGCACGGCGGGGAATTCAAGCTGAAGTCAAAGCTGCGAGAGGGCACGGAAGTAATCGCGATCCTGCCGGCGCGGCGCGTGCTCGAAAGCCTGCCCGCTGTCACCGGGACCCAGGCAGTCGAACCGCGTAGACGCCATTTCGCCTGAACATTCAGGCAATGCCAAATCGTTCAGGCGATAAAAATCCGGAAGATGACGACATAGGCCGCGTAAAGCCCATTTGCCACCAAAAGACAGAAGACCGCGAACGAACCGAGATCCTTGGCGTTGCGGCCGACGGTCGAAATCTCCGGTGAGATCCGGTCGACCAACTCCTCGATCGCCGTATTGAGCGCCTCGACGGAAAACAGGATTGCCATCAGCACGATGAAGCCCAGGAATTCGCCAAGGCTCGCCCCAATGACGGCAAACAGCACCAGGCCGACACCAAGCGCCAGCAGCTCATGCCGGAAGGCGGATTCCTGCATAAGCCTTCGAAAGCCCTGCATGGAATACTGGCCGGCAGCGAAGAGATGGGCGACGCCCGTCTTTTTCTCGAAGGTCTCGCTGGCCGGCTTCTGGTTCTTGTCGTTAAGCGTCATTCTTTGTTGGACACCCCTGCCGCCGCGAAGGTCGCCATACCCGAATGGCAAGCCGCAGCTGCCTTGACGATCCCGGCGGCAAGCGCTGCCCCAGTACCTTCACCAAGCCGCATGCCGAGCGCCAGAAGCGGGGTCTTGCCGAGCTTCTCGATCGACTTCAGGTGCCCGGGCTCGCCGGAAACATGGCCGATCAGGCAATGGTCGAGCGCGGAAGGATTGGCAGCCTTCAGAAGTGCTGCAGCCGAAGTCGCAACGTAACCATCGATCAAAACCGGAATCTTCTGCATACGTGCAGCGAGGATTGCGCCGGCCATGGCGGCGATCTCCCGGCCACCGAGGCGGCGCATGATTTCCAGCGGATCATCAAGGTGATCCTTATGGAATTCGACCGCAGCCTTTACGGCCTCGATCTTGCGGCGAAGTACCTCGCCCTCGGAACCTGTACCGGGGCCGACCCACTCCTCGGCGGAGCCGCCATAGAGCGCCAGATGAATGGCGGCAGCGATGGTGGTGTTGCCGATACCCATTTCGCCAATGCACAGGAGGTCGGTGCCGCCGGCGATCGCCTCCATGCCGAAAGCCATGGTCGCAGCGCAATCACGCTCGGAGAGCGCGGGCTCGCACGTGATGTCGCCGGTCGGATAATCGAGCGCCAGATCGAAAATCTTCAGCCCCAGGTCATAGGTGGCGCAAATCTGGTTGATCGCCGCACCACCGGCAGCGAAGTTCTCCACCATCTGCTGGGTTACGGAAGACGGATAGGGCGTGATCCCATGTTTCGTCACACCGTGGTTGCCGGCGAAGATCGCAACAAGCGGACGATTGACCGCCGGCGAGCGACCGGTCCAGGCAGCCAGCCACATGGCGATCTCTTCGAGGCGGCCAAGCGCGCCCGGCGGCTTGGTCAGCTGACGGTCATGGTCGCGCGCGGCAGCCAGCGCCGCCGTATCGGGCCCAGGCAGTTCGCGCAGCAGAACGCGGAAATCATCGAAAGGCAGGCCGGTCACGGTCATCGGCAGGAGTCCTTGTGGTCTTCTCGGAAAACGGTTTTGCCTCTAATACTGACCCCGTCGACCCGCAACAACCGAAAAAGCGCTGTTTGCCGTCGTCTTTGACATGGAGCAAGCAGAGCCGATGATCTTCAGCGACTACCTGACCGACACAGCCCGGTCGATCGCCTTCCTCAGCAGGCTGCCGGTTCCCTCCCGTTTCTTCGAAGGCCATGACGGAGCATTGTCGCGCACGGTGCGCGCCTTTCCGCTCGCGGGCGTGCTGATCGCCATGCCCCCGGCGGCGACGCTTGCCGCAGCGCTTGCCCTGCATGCAACGCCACTGCTCGCCGCCTTCCTATCTATTGCAGTCCTTCTGCTCGTCACCGGCGCCCTGCATGAGGACGGTCTCTCTGATGCAGCAGATGGCCTAGGCGGCGGACGTGAGCGGGAACACGCCCTCGCCATCATGAAGGACAGTCGCATCGGCTCCTATGGCGCCGTCACCATCGTGGTGGCCATCGGCATGCGCGCTGCCGCCCTCGCCCAGATAGCCAGCGCCGTTGCACCCGTCGCCGCAGCGGCCTGCCTCATCGGGGCGGCCGCTGCCAGCCGGGCACTGATGGTCTGGCACTGGTCAACGCTGCCATCGGCCCGCGCCGGAGGCGTCGCGGCATCCGCCGGAAAACCGGAACCGGCAGCGCGACAGGTTGCGCTTATGTCCGGGCTGCTCATATCGCTCGCGCTCCTCCTGCCCGTATCCTCGCCATTTGCTACGATAATCGCGCTGCTGGCCGGTATCCTGTTAACTGCCGGTTTCACTGCTCACGTACGCCGAAAGCTCGGAGGACACACCGGCGACACCATCGGTGCCAGCCAGCAGGTCGCGGAAATCGCAACCCTCGTTGCCCTTGCCATGGCCGCCTAGAGAACCGATATAAATGCGGGAACAAGGTATGCTCATGGAATCACCCTGCATTCTCGTCTGCTCTATCGACATGAAAACCGGCTACTGCTTCGGTTGCGGTCGCACGCGCGAAGAAATCGCGGGTTGGATTGGCTATACCGATCAGCAACGTCGCTCCATCATGGAAGGCTTGCCGGCTAGGCTCGAAACTGTCGAACGAAAGCCCCGGCGCGAGACCCGTCGTGCGCGGATGGCACGCGAACGCGAGACCGGTTGATGCGTCTCGTCGTCGTCCTCGCCATACTGGGTTTCGGCCTGGTTGTGCTGCTGCTGAACCAGAACAGCGGGCGCAGTTTCGGAATGGCGAATGGCGATTTCGCCAGTTTCATCAGCCTGCTACCCTTCGCGGTCATGCTCTCCGCCGGCATTCTCGCCAGCCGGCGCTCTCTCGGTGAAAGCGCCCGACAACTGATGCTATGGGCGCTCATCATCCTCGCCCTCGTCACAGGCTATCTTTATCGCGACGATCTCAGTGCAGCGGGGTCGCGGCTGACTGCAGGTCTGATCCCCGGTCGGGCAGTGATCGCCACCGGCATCGATGGCCAGCCGGAGGTCGTTCTTCACAAGACCCGCAGCGGCCATTTCGAAACGACCGTCGATATCGATTCAGTACCCGTGGACGTGATGATCGATACGGGAGCAAGCACCGTCGCCTTGCGCTACGAAGATGCACAGCGGATCGGTGTCGACATGTCGAGCCTTGTGTTCAATCGGGCGATCATGACGGCCAATGGCCGCGCGCAGGCCGCCCAGGTTCGTCTTCGTCAGGTTGCTCTTGGCCCTATCGTCCGCAGGGACGTCGAGGCGTCGGTCATGGAAAAAGGCCAGCTCGAGCAGAGCCTGCTCGGCATGAGCTTCCTCTCCACGCTTGCATCCCTGCAGATGCGAACCGACGAATTGCGGCTGCGCGATTAACGACGCGTCATGAGAGCGTCAGTTCGTCACCGTCGATTCCAGCAGCATGCTGTCGGAATAGACACGGTTTCGTCCGTATCGCTTTGCGAAATAAAGGAACTGGTCGGCAGCGTTCAAGTAGTTGGAAAAATTCTCCATTCCTCCAACCTCCGCGATACCGATCGATGCGGTCACGGAGATATCGTTGTCATCCAGCGCCACCCGGAGATCTGCGATGCTCGTGCGGATCATTTCACAGAATTCGCTGGCAGCCACAGAATCAAGACCAGTTAGTAACAGCCCAAACTCCTCGCCGCCTAACCGCGCCAGAAGATAGTCTGTATCCTCGATCAGCGTCTGCAGTTTGGTAGCCACCGCCTTAAGCACCCGGTCACCGATTTCGTGACCGTAAGTGTCGTTAAGCTTCTTGAAATGGTCGATATCAAGCATGGCCATGCTGCAGGATTGCCCCCGCTCCAGGCAACTCGCCACCTTGGCGGGCCCCTCATCGAAAAAATGCCGCCGGTTTCTGAGGCCCGTCAGGTAATCGCTAAATGCCGCCAGCCTGAGTTGCCGAAGCTGGGACAGCGTCTCGACATTATGACCGATGCGACATTGCAATTCTTCAACCACAAAAGGCCGATATACAAAGTCATTGGCACCGGCCTTAAGGAAGCTCGCCGACAACAGGCGGTCAGCGGAGGACGAGATACCGATGATCCTGAGGCGGTCGGAGCCATGGGCGCGACGAATCCGCCGCGTCAGTTCATAGCCGTCCATATCCGGCATGTTATAATCAGTTATGACCAGTTCGATGCCGGGATGGGCCTCCAACATGTCCATCGCCTCGCTGCCGGTCGAGGCCTCGAAAACCTGAAACTGCTGCAGGCGCAGAAGCTCAGTCAGCATCTGACGAGCTGACGCAAGATCATCGACAACCAGCACGCGCACGTGCCGGTTCGCCAGAATCCTGTCGACGGCCGTGATCACCATGTCAACAGCGCGTTCGTTGTTCTTGATGACGTAGTCGGCGACACCGCGCTCAACCAGCTTCTCACGCATATCGCGATTAAAGTCGGCGGTGAACACGATGGCGGGAATCCCCAGTGCCACGACCTCGTCAAGAACCTGTCCGTCCGGCGAATCCGGCAAGGTCAGATCGACAACCGCTACGTCGAAATGGTTTCCACAACGAGAGGCCTCCTGAAATGCCCGGGTCGTGGCACAATGGGTAACGTTATAGCCGTGCTCCTTCTCGAAACGATGGCATAGCAGTGACGAAAAAGTCCGTGAATCCTCGATGACCAGCACATGCGCCTTCTTCCGGTACGCGGACTGGTCGACCGGACCCGTAAGGTTGGTACTGGTGGACAAGGACATCGTAGGCACTCTCAAAGAAACAAGGAAATTCAAAAAGGTATGCGTAAGGTTCTGATCAAGGGCACCTGCAACAGCGCTCGACCGGCTTTGCATTAATAGCGCTTCTATTTCCGCTTCTGCGCCGCACGAATCTGCACGAGTGTATCGAGATTTTGATTAACGCGGCAGTAGAATTCCTCGTCGATAAAGGGCCTCAGCATAAAGTCGTTGCCGCCAACCTTGAGGAAGCGCGCAGAAAGCAAACGGTTGTTGGACGACGAAACGCCGATGATGCGCAATTCGTGAGAACCACGTGCGGCACGGATGCGCCGGGTTAGCTCAAAGCCGTCGATGTCGGGCATGTTATAGTCAGTGACGACGAGACCGATATCCGGATTAGCCTTGAGGATCTCCAGCGCCTTCGCACCGCTGTCGGCAAGGCTGACCCGGAAATTATACCGCTTCAGGCGGCTGGAAAGCAGGGCGCGCGCGGTGGCGCTATCATCCACGATCAACACGTGGTGCTGATGGTTGGTGAGGAAGCGATAGACCGACTCGGCCAGCATTTCCACTGCGAAGATGTTATCCTTCAGAATGTAGTCGACGATATCCTTGGCGAGGAGCTTCTCGCGCATCTCCCCCTGGAAAGTGCCAGTGAAGACCACAGTCGGGATATTGAGATCGATCAGATATTCCAGCGCCTCGCCATTCTCCGCCCCCGGCAGATTGATATTCGAAATGGCAAGCGTAACGGGATCCCCGGACAGCTCGTTGGCCGCCTGCAGATCCTCGAAGGTGCGGCATATCTCGGCATCGATACCGAACAGCTCCTTCAGGCGCGTCCCGATCATGGAAGTGAACACGTTCGAATCTTCTGCAACAATGATCCGAGCATCAGGAAATGTTTCTCCAGAATATTGCATTCCGGAAATACCGAGAAGAGCCATGCGCCTTTGACCTTGAGAAACTGTTTTTTGAATTGCACTTGGAAGACTTGCAGAACGTTCATGTTCTGGGCAGCGCCATAAAAACATGCAGAGATTAATCCCCAATAAAAAAGGCGTAACAACTAGGGCACCATTTCTGCGTCTTGTCAGGTCTGCGACATTTTATCTGGCCCACAACACGATACTAACGAAAAACGCCCGGCAAGGCGGGCGCTCTACATATTCTGAAAGGGCGAGGATAAAACCTCAACGGATGGTGGCCGCACCGTCCTTGATCTCGACGGTCTCTCCGCCCTCCAGACCGACACGATCGCCGTTCGGCAGCGTCACGAAACAACCGGAGGGGCAAATCTGCTCCGACGAGCCCGCATCGATCGAGACTTCCATACGATTGCCATTTTCCACGACCACAAGGACGACAGCGCCGGAGCCGGCATTGGTAACCGTCGCCGCGATGGCACCGCTGCTCAGACTGAGCACAAGAAATGTCGCCGCCATGATGTTTTTCATGCGAATGCGGTGCGCCTGCACCGTCCTCTCTTTGCGCCGCACCGCTTCCGGGATGCCCTCGGGCTGTGCGAGCTATGCCCCTCTTCTATGGTGTCGCCGCTGAATAGAGCCTGAACGCAACGTTCATGGCAAGATCTTGTCTTCATCCTCCTGGTCGGGAGTGTTGCGAGGTTCGGTTTTGTTCCGTCCGCGGCCCAGTCCCGCCTTGGCTTCTTCCCGGCCGATATGCAGGCGCACATCCTGATGAGGATAGGGAATCTGGATGCCCTCGACCTTGAAGCGCTCGAATATCGTGACGCGCAGGTCGTTTTTGACCGGAAGGCCTCCAAGGACATCAGCGACGAAGCCCCGAAGTTCGAAATCGAGCGACGACGCGCCGAAGCCGTTGAACATCACCACCGGCTCGGGGTTGCGCAGCACACCGGGATGGGCGTTGGCGATTTCCAGCAACAACTCCATCACCCGGCGCGGATCGTTGTCATAGCTCACCCCTACCGGGATCTCGATGCGGCCGAGCTTGTTGCGGTGCGTCCAGTTACCGACCGGAGAGTTGATGAGTTCGGAATTCGGAACGATGATCGACTGCCGCTGGAAGGTCTCGATCTCCGTGGCGCGCACCGAAATGCGGCGAACGAACCCTTCCGTCGTGCCCGTCGCCACCCAGTCGCCAACCTTGAAAGGCCGCTCGACCAACAGGATGAGACCCGAGACGAAGTTCGAGACGATGTTCTGCAGACCGAAACCGATACCCAGGGAAAGAGCACCGGCGACGAGCGCAAGGCTGGAAAGATCGATCCCGGCCGCAGAAATGCCAATCAGGCCGGCAATCCCTGTTCCGAGGTAGCCGATACCGGTCTTGACCGAATTCCGTACGCCCGCATCAACTTGCGAACGCGCCATGACGCTGCCATCGAGCCATTTCTGGAACCAGCGTGTGACGACTAGACCAATGCTGAAAAGCAGGATGCCGCCAAGAATACCGACCAGCGAAATGCGGATGGTTCCGACATGGATCTCGGTGAAGATATTGTAGAACCAGAGCTGAAGGTCCTTGGGCTGAAAGCCCCAGGAGATCAGGATCAGCGGAATGCCGATGGTCAGCGCAAAGGCATAGATCAGTAGGCCGGCGACCATGCCCGCCTGATCGAGCGCAATTGCCGAAAGCGAGAAGCGCTTTTCGAGATATTTGCCGACCAGCGTTTCGCCGAATCGGTTGGGCGCGGAAATCGCCTTGCCGGAGAGAATGCCGATGTACATCGTGGCGATGACGGCACCCGTCAGGATGATCTGGGTGGCGAGGAAGCGGGCTAGACCGACATAGCCAATAACACTGGCGAAAACGAGGCCGAAGCCGATCAGCCTCAGCAGCACCGCAAACGCTTTCGGCCAGGGCTTGCCCCGCTCGGCCGGATCATGGCTATCGCTAAGAACGGGTCTCAGGAATGAAACGACGAAGATGATAATGCCGACGATCACCGAAGACACGAGGCTCTTCATGACGGTGAGGACAACGGGCGAGCTCAGCGTCTCGCTGATCGCACCGAGCACGTAGTCGAAGCCATTGACCACCGCCATGACCACCACAGCGATATTGATGTCGCGCGCTCCCTTGTTGGAGAGCCTGACGAGACGCCAACTCGGCGCTTTCGGGGCAAGAACCGCCCGCGCCAGCATCGAAACGAAGAATACCAGACCGGCCAGCCCGAACAGGGCGGAAGCGATCGGCGAGATGTCAGACCTCAATACGTTGAACGTATCCAGGAAGAAGAAGCTCGCACCAAGGAAAGCCCCGAGCGCCATGGCCGGCAGGATGGTTGACCAGAAAGCGACGGAGAACCGGCTCATATAGGCCGGGTCCTTGTTGCCAGGGTCGCGCTTGATCAGCGAGCCGAACAGCCGGTATTCGACATAGACCATCACCAGCGCCAGAGACAGCGACAGCATCACAGCCATTCCGAACGGCACACGCTTGAACTTCCAGATAAAGGAATACCAGCTCGATATGGTCCGTCCAAAACGGCTGACTTCATTGGAGAACGAGTTCAACGCATCATCGAAGACCTCGCCGGAAATCTCCGTATGCTCGAAAAGCTGGTCAGCGAACAGCCGCCGGCGGATATCGGTGATCGCATTCGAAAGGTTGGTGCCTCGGATCGACAGGTCCTCCGCCTGCCCCGTCAGCGTATTGATCTGCAGACGCTCGCCATTCAGCTTGTTGCGCTCTTCCGTGATCTCCGGCGCTTCGGCGGGCTGACCCTCTTTGGGTGCATCACCAAGCTGCGTCAACCGCGTTGTCACGTCGTTCAGGCGCGGCCGAAGCTGGACAGAAATCTGCAGGAGATCGTGGGAAAGATTGTCCACCTGCGCCTTGATGTCGACCAGAGCCGAATCGTCAGTCTTCTTTGCCTCGACCTGCGCCTCCAGATTATCGAGCCGCGCCTGCGTCTCCTCTATCTTCGTTGCGGCATTTCCCATGACGTCGTCGCGCTGCAACAGGTTGTCCTGCGCCAGAACCTGTCCGCCAGAACCCGACAGGAGAACCGGAGCGAGGACAAGCAGGGCGGCGATCGCCCAAGGAGAGAGGTGGCGGCGAATATGGAACAAGGTCAAATTCCTGGATGGTCCTAAGCGATTTGCGCGGACCATAGTTTCAGTTTCGGTCAAAAGAAAGAACGGTTAACCGCTGCCGAAAACGAAATGCCGGCCCCGCATTGCTACGGGACCGGCATGGATCTCATCCAGATTTTCGGAAGAATCAGGCAGAGGTGATCTTCGCCCTCAGCTCTTCGAAACGCTGCAACTGTTCGCCGATCAGCGCCCTCTCGGCATCGCGCCGAACGAAGACCTTGAACATCGCCCTGCCCTCGCCGTTCATGAACCAGACCGAACAGGACCTACGCCCATGGAAACCACGATCGACAAAGGCGATCGAAGTACAGCGCTCCTTGCGGATATGGCCACCGATAGGGCTATCACCATGGATGTTAAACCAGCCGTGACCTTCGCTGCCGGCCGGAAGGCTGCCCTCGACTTCAAGCACGATGTCCTCGGTGTGTACGATCAGCAGGACATCGCCCCAGCCGCTCAGATCCGTCCAGATGCTATCCCAGCGATCAGCCGGTGCGAACACCGCTGCACCCTCCGGAAGCACTGCCAAAACATCTACAGGCGTTACTCCGGCAGATGCGGCGATAGCTTCCACCACGCCATCAGGTTTTTCGGCAAGGGCGGCACGCGCCCGTTCAGCGATGGAATTCAGCGACCCGTCCATGTCAGCCTCAGGCAGCCGCAGCGTCGGCGCGCTTGCCTTCGCGATCTTCATGAATGATCACTTCAAACCCTTCGAAATGCGGTCCGGAAAGATACTGCACCTTGCTTTCGCCCGCGCGCGCATGGGCGGAGCGGAACTGTTCGGACTTGGTCCAGGCGATGAACGCTTCCTGGCTTTCCCATACTGTGTGAGAAGCGTAGAGCGTATGATCTTCCGCCTTCGGTCCCTTTAGCATGTGGAATTCGATATAGCCGGGCAGTTCGGCAAGACGACCCTGGCGGGAGCGCCATTGCGCTTCAAACGCCTCTTCGAAACCCGGAAGAACCCGAAAGCGGTTCATGGCAATATACATAGGCAAATCCCTTGTTCGTCCGGCAGACCAGCCGCGAAGGCTTCGCTGCCAGCTCATCAATTGAAAATCGGTTCGCAACATTGGCACCCGATCTGTTGCCTTCCTAATAAAACTTTCATATAAAAGTCAAGTTAAATGTCGCTACGCAGGTGACTGCTTTTGCACGCAATTCGGCCTGGCGCACCGGCCGGTTCGTCCCGAAACGAAACCGGAAGTAGACCTACAGGATTTTGAAATGACTGACTTTTCCATGTCGCTTGCCACTGTTTCGCGTAGCCTCGCGACCATCGTTTTTCTGCTTGCCGCCGGCGCTGGCGCAGCTCTTGCCCAGTCTCCTGCCAGCGACGCCAGACGTATTGTTTCGGTCGGCGGAACCGCGACGGAAATCATCTATGCACTCGGCCAGGGTGACCGCCTCGTCGCCGTCGATACGACAAGTACCTACCCCGCCGATACCGCAAACAAGGCAAGCGTCGGCTACATGCGTCAGCTCTCGGCTGAAGGCGTGCTTTCCCAGAAGGCCGATCTTGTCGTCATGGAGGCAGGCTCCGGTCCGGCAGATGCCATCGCCATCCTGAAGGCGAGCGGCGTTCCGATCGCCACCATCCCCACGCCGCCGGAGGCCTCGGAAATCGGCAACAAGATACGCGCTGTCGGCGCAGCAATCGGCAAGGAGAGCGAAGCCGAAGAGCTTGCGACCAACGTCGAAATCAAACTGAAGGCGCTCAACGCCGAGATTTCCGCACTGCCTGAGCCCCGCAAGCGCGTATTGTTCGCCCTGTCGCTCGCCAATGGTCGCGTGATGGCTGCAGGCAGCCACACCACCGCCGATGCTATCATCGGCCTCGCCGGAGGCATCAATGCGGTCGCCGACGTGCAGGGCTATAAGCCACTTAGCGATGAGGCAGTCATCGCGTCCAAGCCGGACATCATTCTCGTCATGAATGGCGGCGCCATGCATATGACCGCAGAACAGGCTTTCGCCCTTCCGGCATTGCAGGCGACGCCCGCCGGCGCAAACAAGGCGTTCATCGCCATGGATGGCCTTTATCTGCTCGGTCTCGGCCCGAGATCGGCTGAAGCCGCGCACGACCTTGCAGCCCAACTCTATCCCGACGCCGTCAAGCCTGCAGAGAGCAAGCAATGAACGCCATGGCGACCTTCGTCGCGAAGACTGCCAGGCCAACCGTTCCCGGTGACCGTTCCGCCTCCGGCGTCATTGTCGTCGCCTTACTCTTGATCCTGCTGGCCGCGGGCGCGTTCGCCTCGCTCATCACTGGTCCGACGGGCGTCGGCCTACCGGATCTCATCGCCTATTTTTCCGGTCGAAGTGCCGAGATGTCCCCGCAGGACCTTGCGATCATGGAAGCCGTGCGCCTGCCCCGTACCGCGCTGGGCATTCTCGTGGGCGCGGGTCTCGGCGTTTCCGGGGCTATGATGCAGGGGCTATTCCGCAACCCCCTTGCCGACCCGGGCATCGTGGGCGTGACATCGGGTGCGGCCTTCGCCGCCGTCTGTGCCATCGTGCTGGGAGGCACCGTGCTCGCACCGGTGCAGGCGCTTCTTGGCAATCAATTCCTGCCGATCATGGCTTTTGCCGGCGGTCTCGCCAACACCTTCCTCCTCTACGCTATCGCCACACGCAACGGCCAGACCTCGACCACCGCCCTCATCCTTTCTGGGATCGCCATCGGCGCGATGAGTGCAGCCGCAACCGGCCTGCTGATCTTCATCGCGGATGATCGAGCGCTGCGTGACATCACCTTCTGGTCGCTCGGCTCGTTGGGTGGCGCCACCTACGCTAAGATCCTCGCAACCCTGCCCTTCATTCTCTTCGTGCTTGCCATCATTCCCTTCGTCGCCCGCGGCCTTGATGCCCTGGTACTCGGCGATGCGGCCGCCTTCCACATGGGCATTCCGGTGCAGCGTCTGAAGCGTTGGTCCATCGTCGCCGTCGCAGCAGCCTGCGGCGCAACCGTTGCCGTCGCCGGTTCCATCTCCTTCGTCGGTATCGTCGTGCCGCATCTGCTGCGTCTCGCCATCGGCCCGTCGCACCGTTTCCTGCTGCCTGCATCGGCCATTGGAGGATCTGCCCTCCTCCTCTTCGCCGACAGCATCGCCAGAACCGTGGCCGCACCCGCCGAACTGCCGATCGGCATCATCACGGCAATCCTCGGAGCCCCGGTCTTCCTCTTCCTGCTGCTCGGCCGCAGCGGGCGCGCAGCCATGGATGGCCTCTGATGATCGAAGCCATCAATGTCTCCATCCGTCGCTCGGGTCGCCTCCTGATCCACGGGATCAGCCTTGCCGTGACCCCCGGCAGCGTCACCGCTGTCATCGGCCCGAACGGCGCCGGCAAGTCCACGCTGATGAAAGTCCTGTCAGGGGAAATGCCCCCGGACGAAGGCTCGGTCAGCTACAACGGACGTAACCTCAAACAACTCTCGCCGATCGAGCTTGCAGCCGAACGCGCCGTGCTGCCGCAATCCACGGTGCTGTCCTTCCCGTTCACCGCGCTGGAAGTGGCTCGCATGGGTGCCGTCGCCTATGGCGATCCGGATCCCGCCAATTCGGCGCGGCGCGCACTTGCCCGTGTCGGCCTGGATGGCTTCGAGGCACGCGCCTACAACGCCCTGTCAGGCGGCGAACAGCAGCGCGTGCAGTTTGCCCGCGTGCTAGCGCAGGTGCCGGCTGCGGTGGAGAATGGCAAGGCGCGTGCGCTCTTCCTCGACGAGCCGACATCGAGCCTGGACATCGGGCACCAGATCGCCGTTCTGGAAATCGCCCGCGACTTCGCGAGAGACGGCGGCGCGGTGCTGGCAATCCTGCACGACCTCAACCTCGCCGCGGAATTCGCTGACGATCTCGTGGTTCTCAGCCATGGCCGAGTGGTGGCTAGGGGACGTCCATCGGAGACGCTTCGTGACGATGTGGTCAGCGAGGTCTATGGCATCAGGGGTACGGTCGGACGGATACCAAACGACCGAATACCCTTCGTCCTGCCGCAGTCCCGAATCAGCCAAATTGAGTAAAGCCGGCTAACGAAGTTATCCACAGCTTTCCACAGGCTCCACATGAGAAAACGAGCCTAATTTCCGCAACATTCCCGGAACATTTGAATCGAGGTGCGGAACAAAACGGGATTATTGCTGTCACTGGAAAGTCGCAGGTGTTGTGAGCCGCCTTTTAGAGAAATTCTGCATCCCTTCGCCGGCAAAGAACAATGCCGCCGAAGGGATTAGCTCGGGCATAACCCTACTCACATAGGGAAATTCAGCCGGCGAAGGCTTATTCGTGAATGGTGTAGGAACCCAGTTCGCAGAGGTTCTGCGAATCTTCGGTCGTGTCCAGATTGGAATCCTCATCGAATTCGAAACGCATGTCGTATTCGCAAACCGTACGACCGTCGGCAATCGTGAGCTGTATGCTTTCGCCAGGCCCGAGAACGTCCTTGCCGAACACATCTTCCTCCCAGTCATTCACGCCGACCGGAGACGTGTAGAAGCGAGTCAGAACGGAATTCGTGCCGTTGGTCAGGGTGAAGACCAGATCCTCGGCCTGCGCCGCGGTGGTGGTCAGGATTGCAGCCGCCAGAAAACCTGCGGCGGAAAGCATCGATCTCATGCGAAACAAATCTCCAAGCCCGAAATTGGGCAAGGTCTGCATATCGCAAAATAGTAAAGTAACGATCCCGTGATTATCGATTGCGTTGACCAATTTTGGGCGGCACACAAAAATAGACGGTATGGTTCCACGTCCGCTTTCAAACCAACTATATTTAAGAGATAATGGTGGGTGATGTAGGGCTCGAACCTACGACCCGCTGATTAAGAGTCAGCTGCTCTACCAACTGAGCTAATCACCCGATAGCACCGTCTGGCGGTGTGAGAGGCCGTATAAACAGGATCTGCGTTATTGTCTAGCGCGTAAACTGGAATTCTTGGTTCTTTTGTCAAAAAAAATAAAAAATGAGAAATTATCTTATTTTTTCAAACATCTAGAACACCGCTCGCAAAACGCACGGCTTGTCCACCGATGCGAGCCCTGGAAATCTCGCCATCCTTGGCGTCGATATGCAGGTGAATATAGGACGGACGCCCCATCTCCACACCCTGCTCCACCATCATCGGATGATGGCCGTCCGGCAGCGCATCGAAATGACGTATGGCTCCCGAAAGCGCCGCAACTGCGGAACCGGTTGCGGGATCCTCGGAAATGCCCAGGTCGGGCGAAAACATCCGCGCATGGAACTTCGCGCCGTGATTCACGCCACTGCGACAATAGACATAGGCCGAGGTCAGCCCCCCCTCACAAAGAGGTGCCGTCCGCTCCCAAAGCTGCGGATCGAAATCGACCCGCTCAACGGCGCTGAGATTGTGCACGGGCACCAGGAGGAATGGAACGCCAGCGCTCCAGACAGAGGGAACGTGATTCTCGAAACCGAGTTCGGTAATTTTCAGAGATAACGCATCAGCAATCCCCTGTCGGTCCAGCGCCAACTCATAGCGCATGGAAATCTTGGGCAGATCGAACTCCGCAAAGCTCGCTTCTGCCTCCCTCAACCGCACAGCACAGCGCACCGGTCCGACATTCTCTTCCAGCACCGACACGAGATCCAGATTGCCGCCTTCGTTCCCATAGGCGCGTTCAGCGAGCGCGATCGCGGTACCAACGGTCGGATGGCCTGCGAAAGGCAACTCACGCACAGGCGTGAAGATGCGCACCTTTGCGGCGTGCGACCCGTTCGACGCCTTCGTGACGAATACCGTCTCCGACAGGTTCATCTCCGCCGCGATTGACTGCATCGTCTCATTGCTCAGATCATCGGCATCGAAGACGACGGCCAGAGGATTTCCGGCCAGCTTCCGGTTGGTGAAAACGTCGTAGATCGAATAGGGTCGTGCCAAGGGAAATCTCCCGCCTCTGCCTGCATTTGGAACCCGGGAGACTGCCCGACCTTGCCGCCGGGTGCAAGCAAGCAGAACGACTAACCCTTACCGGTGAAGAACCACTCCAAAACCGGCGGCATAGCCGCATTATAGGGATGGACGTTCGGATCGGGCGAGCGGATGGCGACTGCTCCGGCAATCTCCTTTTCCTCATCCACCAGCATATGCGCCGCGATGCGTTCGAGCAGTTCGTCCGCCGGCCTGTCGAATCGGTAGCGTTGCAGGATGGTAAGACGCCGATTGCGATAGCTGCCGAAGAGACCGCCCTCGAGTACGGCCTCATTGAGATCAAGGCCCGTCTCCTCCAGCACTTCACGCCGCATATTGCCGGTGAGATCGCATTGCCCGTCGACGATATCGCTCCGGTCGAGCGAGCCGGCAGCGAAATAGACCTGTCCGGCATTGGCCGTATGCGCCCCCATCTTCACCGCGATCAGCGCATCGTCGGAGGAAATGATGACCGGAAAGCAGAAGGCGTGATATCCGCCCCGCACATGATCCTGCGGCTGGCGACGCCACCACATGAAGGTGGAATAAGGAACCACGAAGGCTTCGCCCTCCACGACGTTATCGCGAAAGGTCAGCCGGTTCTGAAAGACGAGGTCACCATTGAACAGCGCCGGGTTGGCGGCGATCTCCCGCTCCCAATTTTCTTCCGCTGCCTCCTTCTCGGCCCGGTGGAACGGATGCTCGCCTTCGAGAACCCGAAGACTGATGTCCTTCACCGGGAAGACGCGACCGTTATCCGGCAATCCTGTCTGGTCGCGCAAGGGAAGATCGTTCATGGAATATCCAGTGAAATGACAATTGGGCAATGATCGGAAGCCTTCGGCCGGTCCCAGCCGACGCGCGGATAACGCTCGACATCCTGCCCCGGTGGAAACACCGTTCGGAACGGCTGGCCGGCACGGATGATATCGGGGCTTTTGCCCGGATTGGCGGCAGCCATTGCCGGCGACAGCCAGATATAGTCGAGCTGGCAAAGGTGCTGCTCAGCCGGCCCACGCGCATGATAAAGCGTCCAGCGGTCAAGCGGTTCGCGCCGCAGCATCACATTTTCGGCAAACCCATCGGCAGAAAAAACGTCGAGCGCGCTCGGCCTCGTTTCGCGGTATTCGAAGCGATAGCCGGTCCGCCGGTCGCCGATCACGTCCACCCGCTCCTGATAGTCGTTCATGTCGCCGCATATGGCGAAATTCTTGTCGGCCGTCTGCCCCTTGCCGAAACGCTGCTCGATGATGTGGCGCACCGCCTTCGTTTCCGCCTCGCGGACCGGCATCGTCGACGTGCGCCCATCCATACCGTCGCGACCGTTGGTCATCGACTTGAAGTGGACGACATAGAGCGTGAAGGGCTTACCCCCGACCATGAGATCGAGTTCAAGGCAGTCACGCTTGAAGATCCGGTCGTCGGGCTTTGCATAATTTGCGACCGCGGGTGTGAAGAGTCCGAGATCGTCATAGGTCAGCGCCGCATGGCTCTTGATGTCGGCAACGGAAATGGTCTCGCCGTCGCGGGTCTGCTCGCGCATCATCACGCCGACATCGATGCCGCGGCTGTCATTGCCCTCAACGAGATATTTGTGCCGGTAGCCGGCGCCCATCATCCGGAAGAGATAGCCGTATTCGAAGTTCTGCAGGGCGGCCATGTTGTCGACCTCCTGCAGGCAGAGAATGTCGGCATCCGCATCGGCAATCGCCAGCGCCGAGAGCTGGCGGGTATCGTCGGTCGATGCCACCACGCGCGCCGCCTCGAGCCGCTGATAGTCCTGCTCGTTGCGCATTTCGAACAGCTTCAGCACGCGATCCTGTCGCAACTGGTTGCGGAAACCGCTGAAATCGAACCGGGTAATCAGGTTCTCGATGTTGAAGGTCGAAAGTCTAAGCGCCATGAAACGTTCCGTCGGTATCGACTGCCAGGATCGGACGGCGACGAAATCCGCCACCGCCATCCGGGCTCCAGAAACGTTTAAACCAGAATCGGGTCACCTTCACGCCCAAACCACCCCCTGTGGGAAAAGGGCGAAGAAACCGGGGCCTCAGCTTGCCTTGGCGGTCACTGTCGCCTTGAACTTGCCCATCAGGTAAGGTCCTGAAAGCACTGGCTGGTAACGCGGCTCGTCTCCCGGCGAAAGACAGGTATCGAGGCAGCGGATCTCGGCAAACCAGTTCGGCTGATGGAAGAATGCGAGCGACTGCCGTCGGTCCATGCCACCCTCCTCCGGCGGCGGATTGACCACCCGGTGCAGCGTCGAGACCCAGCGGTCGTTGGTCCACAGTGACATCAGGTCGCCGATGTTGATGACGAAGGCGCCAGGCACCGGCGGCACCGAGACCCAGTCTCCCTCCGGCGAAAGAATCTCCAGCCCGCGGGAACCGGGTTCGGGAAGCAGGATCGTCAGCGATCCGTAATCCGTATGCGCACCGGCCCTGAGCTGTCCCGGCTGGGGAGCGACCGTCTGGGCGGGATAGTTCAGCGCCCGCAAGGCGCTGATCGGCTGATCTATGAAGCCCTCGAAGAAATCCTCCGGGAGTTTCAGGGCAACCGCGAAAACCCGCATGATGCGCCGCGCCAGATCCTCCATAGCCCGGTAATAGGCCTTCCACGCATCCGCGAACCCTTCCGGTCCCGCAGGCCAGATGGTTTGAGCATAGCAGAAGGACAGCGCTTCGCCGTCGGTCATGCCTGCCGGAACGGCAAGCGGACCACCGTTGAAGCTTTCCTTCAGGTCCGGCGGCGTATCGACGTTTTTTGACTTCGCCAGCGCCTCTGTACCAGGCCCGAGATAGCCATAGGGATAACCCGGAAAGGGTGCGCGCGCCGCGTTCTTTTCTTCTGGCGACAGGTCGAAGAAGGCTCTTGCCGACTGCCAGACAGCTTCGATCACGTCCGTCGGAACGCTGTGCTCCGCGATCGCCAGAAATCCGGTCTTGCGGCAGATCTCGTCCACCGTTTCGCCAAGGCGCGTCTTCTCCTCCGGCGTTGCGCGCTCGAATGCGCCAAGATCGAATATCGGGAAATCCGCCATGCCTGTTCTCCTTATCTGCCTTTGTGGGCGGCAAGAGAACACCAGCACATGGCGTTGCGCAATGGTTCAAAGACGCCACCCCGCCTGTAGCATCACGCGCAACACCTCGCCGACCCGGGCCGGCTGGCGGCTGTAGGCCCGCAGGCACTGGCCGTCTGTGAGGGTCAGCCGCAGTGCATAACGTTCGCCCTCGTAGAGGACACCTGCAACCGTCGCGGCAACGCCTTCCCCGCCGACGATGACGTCCTGCGGACGCACCAGCACCTCGGCAGCCGGGCGCGAATCGGCCTCTCGCTCGAAGGCGCCCGCCATCATGGACCAGTCGAGCGCACGCTCGCCTTCGCCGGCAAGCGGCAGGCTGACAATTGCGCCCTGCCCAATCAGCGAACCCACCAGCCGTCCTTCGGGGCGCGCATAGATTTCGGCCGGTGGCGCCACCTGCAACAGCCTGCCTTCGGACATGACCGCGACATCGGTGGCCAGCGCCATCGCCTCGGCCTGGTCGTGCGTGACATAAACCATGGTCGCGCCGGAGCGCGCATGAAACTCGCGGAAGGTCTCTTCCATCTCCTGACGCAGATGGCGGTCGAGATTGGCGAGTGGCTCGTCGAGCAGCACCACATCCGGATCCGTCACCAGACTGCGCGCCAGCGCCACCCGCTGGCGTTGGCCGCCGGAAAGATCCGCAGGACGCCGCTCGGCATATTGCTCCAGGCGAACCGCCTTCAGCGCCTCGCCGACCTTCTCACGGTAGCGCTCGCCGGATATGCCGCGCACCTTCAGCGGATAACCGACATTGGCCGCAACCGTCATGTGCGGCCAGAGTGCGTAAGACTGGAACACCATCGCCATGTTGCGCCGCTCCGGCGGCACCGCCCCGGACGCATCTGAGAGCACCCGGTCTCCGAGAAGAATTGAACCGTCGCTCGGCGTTTCGAAGCCGGCAATCATCCTCAGCACGGTCGTCTTGCCGCAACCGGATGGCCCGAGCAGCGCCAGGAAACCACCGTCGCGGATCTCCAGCGATACGTCGTTCACGACGGGCCTGCCGGTGCCATAATCCTTGCAGAGCTTGTGCAGTGTCAGTTTCGCCAAGGAACGACTCCCTTCGGCAGCCGGGCCGCCATCAGTTCGAGCAGCAGCATAAGAACCACGACCATCGCCACGACCAGCACAGAGAGCGCCGAGGCGAGGTCATAGGAACCGCTGTCATCGAGATTGTAGATCGCCACGCCGAGCGTCTGTGTGCCCGCCGACCAGAGAAGCGCCGAGACCGTGAGTTCGTTGCAGGCGATCAGGAAAACGAGGATGACGGAAGCGCCCGCCGCCGGCGCGATCAGCGGCACGATGATATCAGTGAGCCGCCGCCAAAATCCCGCTCCCGACAGCCGCGCCGCCTCTTCGAGCGCGGGATCGAGCTGGCGCAGCGCACTCACCACGGGCTTCAGCCCCACGGCAAAAAAGCTGGAGAAATAGGCCGCGAGAATGATCCAGATCGTGCCGTAGATGGTGACGCCGAGAAGCGGCAGGGGCGCGGCAAAGACGAGAATGAAGGCGACCGAGATAACGATGCCCGGCAGTGCATAGGGGATTTCGATCATCGCCGAAAGCGCAGCCGAAAGCCGCTTACCGCCTCGCGTCAGCGCATAACCCGTCAGCACCCCGATCACCAGAAGTCCGAAGGCGGTCGCCGAGGCCAGGAAAATGGAGTTGGCGAAGGCCGTGCGCGTCACCTTCTGGCGGAACAGTATTTCCTCATAGGCCGCGAAGGACGCCGTCTTGAACGACAGCGCCACGCCATAGGCCGGCACCAGCGAAGCGGAGACGAGCGCGATGAACGGTGCGATCAGGATCGCGAAAAGCAGGAGCCACAAGAGGAATTCGACCGGCAGACGCAGGGCACCCAGCCGGAAGGTGGCGGATGCGCCCGAAAGCCCGATGACGCGATAGTCCCTGCCCTTCAGCGCCCATTCCTGCACCTGCAACCCGACCACCGCCATCACCGCAATCATGCCGGAGAGAATGGCGATGTCACCGAAGGTGCTGGTGCCGAAACTGGCGAACCGGGCATAGACCAGTGTCGGAAGCGTATAGATCGAGGCGGGAATGCCGAGAATGGCCGGAATGCCGAAATTGCCGACACCGGAAACAAACGCCATGGCCGCGCCGGCAATCAGCCCCGGCAGCGACAAGGGCAGGATGATGTCCTTCAACACCTGCCACGGCGAAGCGCCGGAGAGCTTCGCCGCCTCGATGCCGTCACGCGGCAAAGCGAGCAGCCCGGCGCGCAGCGACAGGAAGACGAGCGGCGAATGCTGCACCCCGTAAAGCAGGGCAATACCGGCAATCGAATAGAGCGGCTGGGAACTGCCGAGCGGCGGCGCAAGACCGAGCGCCTTCAGGAGCGGACTGGAAGGTCCCGTCATGCCCACCCAGGAAAGCGCCGTCACCTGCGGCGGGATCATCGTCGGCAACATGAAAAGGAAGCTCAGGAGCCATTTGCCGCGAATATCGGCAAGCGTCAGCGCCAGCGCAAAAAGGCCACCGATGGCGACCGCCACGATCATGCCGAGGACGGACGTCGTCAGCGTATTCCGCGCCGCGGTCCAGATCGCCGGATCGGCAAGAAGCTCCAGCGCCTTGCCGTTGAGGATAGAGGAAATGCCAGCCATCACCAGCCTTGCGAGCGGCAGCACGCAAAGGCCGGCGACTACGGCCGTGACAAACGGAAACAGCCAGCGGGGCTGGCTGTTCGCATTGGCGGGAAGACGCGGCATGAGCCCTTCGATCAGTTGGTGCCGAAGATACCGGAGAAGGTCTTCAGGTCTTCCTCGGTTGCCTTGAGCGCGGCAGCGGCGTCGATCGGGAGAACCTTGATGGTATCGCGGGCCGGGAAACCGGCGGGAACGGCCATGCCGTTGCGAGCCGGGATGTAACCGAGCTTCAGGAAGCCTTCCTGCCCCTTTTCGGAAAGCACATAGTCGACGAACTTCTTCGCGGCTTCGGCATTCTTGGTGGACGCGAGAATGCCGACCGGCTCGGTGACGGCGGAAACGCCTTCTTCCGGGAAAACGAACTCGACCGGAGCGCCCTTGGCCTTTTCGCGGATCGGCATGTAGTCGACCACGACGCCGTAAGCCTTCTCACCCGATGCGACGGACTTCAGCACGGCGCCGTTACCGCCGGAAGCGATGGCGCCGTTTGCCTGAAGTTCCTTGTAGTAATCCCAACCGAGCGACGAAACGCCGGCCAGCGTCTGGGCGTGGATGAGGGCTGCACCGGAGGTCAGCGGGCTCGGCATGGTCACGAGGCCCCTGGCTTCCGGCTTGGCAAGATCCTTCCAGCTCGTCGGCTTCATCGTAGCGGCAGTGTTGTACATGATGCCGGTGGTGATGAGCTTGGTGGAATAGTAGAAGCCGTCGGCGTCATAAAGGGTAGCGTCGTAGTTGACTGCTTCCGGCGACTTGTAGGCCAGAAGCTGGCCGTTCTGCTTCATGCGCTCGAGCGTGACGGTGTCGGCGATCAGAAGCACGTCCGCAACCGGGTTGCCCGCTTCGATTTCGGCCATAAGCTTCGCCATGATCTTCGGCGTGCCGTCGCGGACCCAGTCGACCTTCACATCGGGATTGGCGGCCATGAATCCATCGACCGTCGCCTGCGCATCTTCGTTCGGCTGGCTGGTGTAGAGCACCAGATTGGCGGCATCGACCGAAACAGTCATGAAACCGAAAGCGGCAAGCGTAGTGAAAGCGGAAAGCAGAGTTTTCATCGGAACGTCCTCGCAGGTATGAGACGCCGCTCATTAGTGCCGCCGTATAACACCGGCATGACACCGACCTTTCTTTCCCGACAAAAACGAGGGCGGTCTTCCAGCCACCCTCAAACACCTTCGTCCAATCGCCCTAGCACCCGGCATTAAAACCGTATCAACAACCAGCGAATATACCAATTTTTTGAGACTTTTATGGGTTCAATGGCGTTCGACCGGAGTTGGGCGTTGCAGGCCCACCCAAATCCTGCGATGGCGAAAAAATCATCCGACGGAGAATGGTAAGAGACATGAAGACCCGCAGTCACTGGCGCGCGCGGTTGCGCTACGAATTCGACAAGAGCATGGCTGGCGGAGCGATCGCGCTGATCGGCTGGCTGACCCTCATTTCGCTGGTCGTCATCATTCTCGCCGGCATATTCCTGGCGATCTCGGGCATCGCGCCGGAAGGCGGCGAACCCGTCGGCTTCCTCGAAGGCGTATGGGAATCCCTGATGCGCACCATGGACGCCGGCACCATGGGCGGCGACATGGGATGGGGCTTTCGCATGGTGTCGCTCGTCGTCACCGTCATCGGCATCTTCGTCTTCTCAGCCTTGATCGGCGTCATCTCTTCCGGCCTTGAGGACAAGCTAAGCGAGCTGCGCAAGGGGCGCTCCCGCGTGCTGGAGACCGATCACACCATCATTCTCAACTGGTCCCCTTCCATCTTCGACGTCATCAACGAGCTGGTGATCGCCAACCAGAGCCGCAGGAAACCACGCATCGTCATCATGGCCGACAAGGACAAGGTGGAGATGGAAGACGAAATCGCCACCAAGGTCGAAGACCTGAAGAACACAAGGATCATCTGCCGCAGCGGCGATCCGACCGACCTCTACGATCTCGACATTGTCAACGCCCAGACCTCCCGCTCGATTATCGTCCTGTCGCCGGAAGGCGAGGATGCCGATTCCCGTGTGGTCAAGTCGGTGCTTGCCCTGGTCAACGATCCCAAACGTCGGATCGAACCCTACAAGATCGCCGCCGAGATCCGCGACGGCCGCAATGCCGAAGTCGCCCGCATCGTCGGCGGCCACGAACTGCAGCTCGTTCTCGCCGACGACCTCATCTCCCGCATCGTCGTCCACACGAGTCGCCAGTCCGGTCTCTCCGCCGTATATTCCGAACTGCTCGATTTCGACGGTTGCGAGATCTATACGCTCGAGCAGCCGGAACTGACCGGCAAGCCCTTTGGCGCTGCCGTGATGAGCTACGAAAACTGCTCGCTGATCGGCATATGCGATGCATCCGGTACCGTCATTCTCAATCCGCCGCCAGCAAGGGTTTTCGAACAGGGCGACCGCGCGATCATCATTGCCGAGGACGACGCCTCGATCCGTATATGGAACGGCAACCTGGAGATCGCCAAGGAAACGATCCGCCCAGCGGCCAAGCGCGAACGTCAGCCGGAACGCACGCTGGTCCTCGGCTGGAACCGTCGCGGTCCGATCATCGCCTCGGAACTCGCCCGCTATGTCGCTCCCGGCTCTCATCTCACGATCGCCGCCAACTCCGCGGCCTTCGACAGGGATGTCGGCAATCTCGACATCGATCCTACCGTAATGACGGTCGAATGCCGTGTAGTCGACACCAGCGACCGGACCTCCCTCGACGCCCTGGCTATCCCCTCCTTCGACCACGTACTGGTTCTCGGCTACAGCGACGACCTTTCGGCACAGGGCGCCGATACTCGTACCCTCATTACACTTCTCCAGCTGCGCCGCATTGCCGAGCGTTCCGGCAAACGCGTCAGCGTCGTCAGCGAGATGATCGACATCCGCAACCGCCAGCTTGCCGAAGTCACCCGCGCCGACGATTTCGTCGTCAGTAACAAGCTCGTCAGCCTGATGCTGGCGCAGGCCTCGGAAAACGAGTTCATGGCGGCGATCTTCAACGAGCTGCTGGATGAGAAGGGCTCGGAAATCTACATGCGCCCGGTCACCGATTACGTGTCGATCAACCAGCCGGCCAACTTCTTCACCATCAGCCTGGCAGCCCTGCGGCGTGGCGAGATCGCCATCGGCTATCGCCGACAGCGCGAGGATGATGCCGACGCCCGCAAGCTCGGCGGCGTCACCGTCAATCCCTTGAGATCCGAGAGGATCACCTACTCGGCCCGAGACATGGTGATCGTGCTCGCCGCGGATTGACGCAACGAAAAAGCCCGGCTTCCGCCGGGCTTTTTCTTTCAGCGATTTGAACGAGTTCAGGCCGCCATCGCCAGCGCGCCGCTGACCAGACGACCAAGGCGCTTGATGCCTTCGTCGATCATCTCCTCGTTGGCGCAGGAGAAGGAAAGCCGCAGCGTGTTGGCTCCGGAACGGTCGGCAAAGAAGGCTTGGCCCGGTACGAAGGCCACCTTTTCCGTTTCGACGGAACGGGCGAGAAGTTCTCCGCCATCCAGCCCTTCCGGCAGCGTCACCCAGACGAACATGCCGCCTTCCGGCCGCGTCCAGACCGTGCCGGCCGGCATATACTTCTCCAAAGCCGCCAGCATGGCATTGCGCCGCTCGCTGTAGGCGGCCCTGATCTTGGTAACCTGCTGGTCGAAATGCCGTGTCGCGACATGGGCGATGGCCATCTGGTTGATGGTGGACGAATGCAGGTCGGCTGCCTGCTTCATCAGCACGAGCTTGCGGATAACCGGCATGGCCGCGACAACGAAGCCGACCCGAAGACCCGGCGCCAGCGTCTTGGAGAAGGAGCCGCTGTAGATCGTGCGGGTGTTCTCAATTGAGCCCTTCTCCGCGATCTCCAGCGCCATAATCGGCGGGATCGCCTCGCCGTCATAGCGCAGCGATTGATAGGCCGCGTCTTCGATGATGGCAATGTCCAGTTCATCCGCCAGCTTGAGCAGGCGGCGGCGTCCGTCAAGGTCGACGGTCTCGCCGGTGGGATTGGCGAAATCGGCGGAGAGATAGGCGAACTTCACCTCGCCGCCGAGGTTTTCCGCAGCCGCCCTGTAGCTCTCCGGCGTCCGGTTGCCGAAGGTCAGTTGATCGTAATTCGGCTCATAGGCATTGAAGGCCTGCAGCGCGCCAAGATAGGTCGGCCAGTTCACCAGCGCGGTATCCTTCGGCGACAGAAACAGCTTGCCGAGATAATCGAGAGCCTGCTGCGAACCGGAGGTGATGAAGATGTTGTCGACCGTACAGGCGACCCCGAGCTTTTCCATCTCGCCCTTCAGCCACTCGCGCAACGGCTTGTAGCCCTCGCTCACCGAATACTGAAGCGCTACCGCTGCTTCTGGGCCTGAGAAGATATCGGCATAGGCCGCCTTGAAGGCTTCGTCGGGGAAAAGTGCAGGATCGGGAATTCCGCCGGCGAACGAGATGATGTCCGGGCGCTCAAGAAGCTTCAGCAATTCTCGGATTTCGGATGCACGCATGCGCGACGAACGCGTCGCGAAGATATGGTCCCAATTCAGCACGGGAGTTTCCTCGAAGTGTTTTTAGAATGCGCTCAGATGACCATGGATGGCTCGATATGTCAATAATGCTGACCTATCGTATTTTGAAACTTTTCCGGAAAAATGGGTACGTACAGAGCAACAATCATTCGCTCGACGTATCCCTGAGGCAAGATTACGTCGATTTCAGTCGTGTACTACGTCTTTTGGCAGCGGATGCGATCTCGCTGCAAAGATGCTAGAAAAGCGACGGTGCAACACGGGGGAAAGAGATGCGGAAAAGGCTTTCGATTTTCATCCTGATGGCCGCACCATTGTTGCCCGCATCTGCCTTTGCCGGCTGTTTCGACATCGCCAAGGGACAGCCGTCTAGCCTCAGCGGCGTGCTGACCCACCACATCTTTCCGGGACCGCCGAACTTCGAGGATGTGCAGAAGGGCGATACGCCCGAACCCGGCTATATCCTGAAGCTGGATGACAACATCTGCCTCATGGGAGACGTCGACTTCGCCGATCCCAAGCTCCGTTTTGACGAAGTACAGCTTGTCCCGACCGACGAGACCAGCGCGGATATGAGGACATTACGCGACAGCCGCGTGCACGTCATCCTCAAGGACCCAATGCCCGCCATGACCGGCCATCACCACCGCCCGCTCGTCGCCTGGGTAACAGCCATCGAACCGCAGGGTGACCCCACCAAGAACTACGGTACCGCAGCAACCACGGTCGAGGCCTTTTACAAGGCGCTGGAAACGGGCGACGGCATGCTGGCCGCGCGCTTCATCATTCCCGAAAAGACGGAGAAAGGCCTGCTGTCTCCCGGTTCGCTTTCGCGGTTCTACGGCAATCTCGATGAGCCGCTGGAATTGCATGACGTCCACGCCCTTGCCGACGACAGGTTCCTCGTCCGCTACCGGTTTCGCGATGGCGAGAGGGTCTGCGACGGCCGCGCCACCGTCACCACCACACGCCGCGATGGCCGCGCCTTCATCAAGTCGATCCGCGCCGAAAGCGGCTGCTGAGCAGCCAAAGAAAAAGGCCGGGGAAGTCACCTCCCCGGCCCGGATATGCTGGCTTTTCCGATCCGATGACGCACAAGACGCGCGCCAGGATGACGGAGATTAGTTGCGGTCCTTGTCGACCAGCTTGTTCTTGCCGATCCAGGGCATCATGGCGCGGAGCTTCGTGCCGACTTCCTCGATCTGGTGGCTGTCGTTCAGGCGGCGGATACCCTTGAAGCGAGCGGCGCCTGCGCGGTATTCCTGCATCCAGTCCGAGGTGAACTTGCCGGTCTGGATGTCGTGCAGAACGCGCTTCATTTCAGCCTTGGTTTCGGCAGTGATGATGCGCGGACCGGTGACGTATTCGCCCCACTCGGCCGTGTTGGAGATCGAGTAGTTCATGTTGGCGATGCCGCCTTCATAGATCAGGTCGACGATCAGCTTCACTTCGTGCAGGCACTCGAAATAGGCCATTTCCGGAGCGTAACCGCCTTCGACCAGCGTTTCGAAGCCAGCGCGGATGAGCTCGACGAGACCGCCGCAGAGAACGACCTGTTCGCCGAAGAGGTCGGTTTCGCACTCTTCCTTGAACGAGGTTTCGATGATGCCCGAACGGCCGCCGCCAACGCCGCAGGCGTAGGAGAGAGCGAGTTCAAGCGCGTTGCCGGAAGCGTTCTGGTGGATGGCAACGAGGCAGGGAACGCCGCCGCCCTTCTGGTATTCGCCGCGAACGGTGTGGCCCGGGCCCTTCGGCGCGATCATGACGACGTCGACCGAAGCCTTCGGCTCGATCAGGCCGAAATGAACGTTGAGGCCGTGGGCGAAAGCGATGGCAGCGCCATCACGGATGTTCGGAGCGATGTCGGCCTTGTAGATATCGGCCTGAAGTTCGTCCGGGGTCGCCATCATCATCAAGTCGGCCCAGGCTGCAGCTTCGGCAACGGTCATAACCTTGAAGCCGTCAGCTTCGGCCTTTTTGGCGGTTGCGGAGCCGGCCTTCAGAGCGATGGCGACGTTCTGCGCACCGCTGTCCTTCAGGTTGAGGGCGTGTGCACGGCCCTGGGAGCCGTAGCCGATGATGGCGACCTTCTTGGCCTTGATGAGGTTCAAGTCGGCATCACGATCGTAATAAACGCGCATCGTATTTTCCTTCCCTATGCTTGTCGGTTGTGATGGGTATCAGTTGTCGGCGAACCGTGGTGGGCAGAGCCCCTACGACCCCGCCAATGCTTTTTCAGTGCCGTAGAGCGTCAGAAAGGCATGAACAGCCTTTTCCGCCCGGGCAGCGAAATTTTTCGTATTGGGCGCTTCTCCCAGCAGCATACGCACATGCAGGTCCGAGACGATCAGCCCGTAAAACGTGCGATAAGCTTCCTCGCCATCGGAAAAGCGCAGAAGACCGTCGCGCTGGCCGGCGTCGAGCAATGCCCGTGCACGCCGGTCGATCTGCCGGCGGCCGCGCTCAAGAAGCAGCGTGCCGAGCTTCGATCCGTCGCGGCTGCTCTGGCCAATCGCCAGACGGTTGAGCGCCAGCGAAACATCGCCCGCGAGAACCTCGAGCAGATCGTGAGAGAAAACGTCGAGATGTTCCTTGAGGCTCGCTGCACTCAGGCGTTCACCCGGCCGCTCGACTGTCCTGACCTTGCTCGCCTGATAGGAGATCATGGCCGACAATAGCCCGTCTCGATCGCCGAACCACTTGTACAGGCTTTCCTTGGAGCAGTTCGCGGCGCGCGCGAGCCCGGCGGTGGTCAGCGCCTTGTCCCCGCCTTCGACGAGCAGACGCAACGCTTCCGCCAGAACAGCGCTCTGGCGCGGCGTAAATTCGGCGGTGGCGGTTTCGGTCTGCAAGATAGTGATCCTCAAGTACCGTACGGTACGGTTCTCCCTACCGGCAAAAAAATCCGCGGTCAAGTGCCATGTGCAGAATGACGAGAAGAAGAAGGCCCTTCTGCCCTCCGCATCATCGGACCCAACGGCTTTCAACGCATTGCTCGAACATCGAAATATTCATTGATGCCAGTTTTGGCGTTTGGTCGGATCAATGCGGCGGGATAAGGCTCGTAACCAAATCACCCGATCAAGAGGATAGCCTTCGATGTCGCTGCGCGTTGCCGCCCTGCTCCTTGCCTCCGCCTCCCTGCTTGCCGCATCCCCCTCGGCTGCAGCGCCAGAAAACCGTTGCGGCTGGATCCAGAACCCGACGCCCGGCAACAACTGGCTGGACGACCGCGACGGCACCTGGATCATCACCACGCAGGGCATGGATGACGAGCCGCTTGGCATGGAGAACTTCCCGGACATCTCGACCGGTGACTATGTGGCCGTCAACGGCAACTACGGCTACACCTGCGGATGCGTGAAGGCCGAGACGGAAAAGAATACCGATCCCAGCTTCTCGGCAAAGGGCAAGATTACCGCCGTCTACGGCGTCAAGCTCCTCCCGCTCAAGACATGCCTCGCAGACCGCAACCTGCCGAAGCCCGAATAAGCAAACAGGATTGAAGCTGACGACCGCATCGTCAGCTTCACATTGCATCAAACGGCGTAGCTGACAGGTACCGCCTGCCCGCTCTTGAGCGTCTCCATGGAGATGAAGGCGGAAACGTCGAACAATTCTATACGTTTGACCAGACGGCGATACACCAGGTCGTAATGCTCGACCTGCGGCAGAACGATCTTCAGTAGATAATCGTAGCTGCCCGTCAGCCTGTGGGCCTCGACGATTTCGGCAATATCCGCGATCGATCCCCGAAACGTTTCGATCCAGTCATCGGAATGATGCGCCGTCTTCACCAGCGCGAAGACGGTCGTTGGCACGCCGATCTTTTCCCGGTCGAGGATCGCGATCCGCTTCTGGATATATCCGGCATCCTCGAGACGCTGGATGCGACGGGAGCAAGCCGAAGCGGAAAGCGAGACCAGTTCGGCGAGATCGGCCAGCGGAACGGAGGAATCACGCTGCAGGGCGTCGAGGATCTTTCGGTCGCGGTCATCAAGCATATACAACTCCAAACTGCCGGATCAACGCCGGAAAACTGCAAAAAACAACCATAATCTGCATTCAGAATGCGCGAACTATGGGCGCCGCCTTAACAATTGCAAGCCGTTCTCTCCGGCTGCATGTCACAATCCCAAGAACAATTTCTTCCGGAGAAGCAAGATGAAGCGTGTAGGGTTGATCGGCGGCATGAGTTTCGAAAGTTCAGCTGTCTATTATCGACTAATCAACGAGATGGTCCGTGATCGTGTCGGCGGACTCGCGTCGGCCGATCTGCTGATGCACTCTGTCAACTTCTCCGAGATCGTCGCTTATCAGAAGGCAGGACGCTGGGACCTCGCTGAAAAGCATCTCTCCGACGTGGCCGGCGGTCTGCAGGCGGCGGGTGCGGAGTGCGTGTTGATCTGCACCAACACAATGCATCTCGTCGCCAATGGCGTATCTGAATCAGTGAACATTCCACTCATCAATATCATCGACGTGACCGCAAAGGCGATTGCGGAAAAGGGGTATCGCCGCCCTCTGCTCCTCGCTACCCGCTACACCATGGAGCACGGCTTCTACACCGACCGGATGCGGACTCACGGTCTTGATCCGCTGATCCCCGATGAAGATGACCGCATCCGCGCGCACTCGATCATTTTCGACGAACTCTGCGCGGGACAAATCAGGGATACATCCCGCGATGCCATGAACGCCATGATCGAAAAGGCTAAAAAGGCCGGCGCCGATAGCGTCATTCTGGGCTGCACCGAGATCTGCCTCCTCCTCGACCCGACCAATCTTCCCCTGCCGGGCTTCGATTCGACCGAACTCCATGCCTCTGCCGCCGCGGATTTCGCGCTCGCGGCCTGAATACGATAAAGTTGACCAAGTCCAACAACTGATTGCTACAGTCATATTATTGGTCTATCCAGCATCGAAAGGGAGAAATCGATGCTGGATAGAGGAAACCTTGCGACCATAGAGGCGATGCGCGCCTTCAACCGATTCTATACCGACCGAATCGGCATTCTGGATCGGGCATATCTCAAGGCCGACTACACGCTTGCCGAAGCCCGCGTCGTCTACGAACTCGGCGCCCGCGGCCAAGCCTCGGCCAAAGAACTCGTTCGCGACCTGCATATCGATCCAGCCTATCTCAGCCGTATCATCAAGGCTTTCCGTTCCGCCGAACTTATCGAGCAGACGCGTGATCCCGAAGACGGCCGCAGCCAGATCATCAGCCTCACTCCGAAAGGTGTGGCCGAGTACGAGTCACTCGGGGAACTATCGAGAAACCAGCTTGCGCAGATACTGGAACCGCTAGGCCCGTCCGAACGTGAAACGCTGGTCGCTGGCATGGCAGCGATTACCCGCCTCCTCGATGAAGAGAAGCGCAACTCGGCGCCGCCGATCCTCAGGCCTCACCGTCCCGGCGATCTCGGCTGGATCATCCAGTCCCAGTCCGAATTCTATGTGCGTGAATTCGGCTGGAATGACAAATTCGAGGCGTTGGTCTCGGAGGTTTCTGCAAGATTTCTGTCCGGTTTCAATCCGGCCCGCGACTATTGCTGGATCGCCGAGCGTCACGGCGTTCGCATCGGTTCGGCGCTGGTCATGGATGGCGGCAATGATATCGCCAAACTGAGGTTGCTCTATGTCGACGAAGCCGCGCGCGGCCTTGGCCTCGGGCGCCTGCTGGTCGATCAGTGCATCGATTTCGCCCGCCACGCCGGCTACCGGCAGATCTCGCTCTGGACCAATGACATCCTGCATGCCGCCCGCCACATCTACGTGACGGCCGGTTTCAAGCTGGTTTCGGAGGAACGGCATACACTTTTCGGCCCGGAACTGAATGGACAGACCTGGACCCTCGATTTCTGATCGATGTTCTCAGACACCCTCAGCATCAAAACGCTGGCGTGCCTCGCGCACGGCAAGGAAATTCGTTTCCGCCCACTCCAGAAGACCGGCGAGCGCCTTGAAAAGCGATTGCCCGAGCTCTGTCAGCCTGTATTCGACGCTTGGCGGTTTGGTCGGAAAAACCGTGCGCTGGACATAACCGTCCCGCTGCAGCTCGCGAAGGGTCTGCGTCAGCATTCGCTGTGAGATATCAGGAACCAGCCGCCGCAATTCACCAAAGCGGTAAGGCCGCTCCCAGAGAAGGATGAGCACCAAGCTCGACCATTTTCCGCCGATATGATCGATAACAGAACGAACGGGACAATCGGCAAGCGACGGCCCATCAACGCCCTTATAGGCGGCGATCTTGGCCTCGAATCCCGAAATCGCGATGGTCATATGTTTCCTCTTGATCAGGTGGGCACCAAAAAGTGCCTTCTTTACAAGCCATCGTCAATTCCCATTTTAGCGTTACTCTCATTTTGAGAGCGCCATTTTCGCCGCGGAGATTCTTGCGGCAATGCAAAGGGAAAAGACCATGAGCAAGATCCTCGTCACTGGCGCCTCCGGCAAGCTCGGCGGCCTCGTCATTGAAAACCTGATCGCCAAGCAGGGCGTTGCACCGGCCGACATCGTCGCCGGCACCCGCGATCCGTCGAAGCTCTCCGCTCTCGTCGCCAAGGGCGTGGAAGCCCGCAAGGTCGATTTCGACGATCCGGCATCGCTGGAAGCCGCCTTCAAGGGCATCGACCGCCTGCTGATCGTCTCCACCGACGAACTGGCCACCCCTGGCAAGCGCCTCGTACAGCACAAGGCAGCCGTCGAGGCTGCAAAGAAGGCTGGCGTTGGTCGCCTCTTTTACACCTCCCTACCCAATCCCGACATCTCCAAGGTTACCTTCGCTCCCGACCATTTCGGCACCGAAGAGGCCATCAAGGCGACGGGCCTTCCCTACACCTTCTTCCGCAACAGCTGGTACATGGAAAACCTGTTCATGGCCCTCCCGGCCGCTCTCGGCTCGGGCAGCTGGTACACCTCTTCCGGCCAGGGCAAGATTGGTCACATCAGCCGCGCTGACATCGCCAAGGCCATTGCCGGTGCGCTTGCCAAGCCGGTTTCCGAAAACGCCATCTACACGCTGACGGGCGAAAAGACGTACACGACCGAAGAAATTGCGGCCCTTGTCCGCGAAGTCACCGGTCGCCCGCTCGCCGTGGTACATGTAACCGACGAGCAGCTCGCTGCCGGCATGGCGGGCGCCGGCGTCCCCGCCCCGTTCATCCCGACCTTCGTTTCCTTCGACACGAACACCCGCGAAGGTCTGTTCGACATCAACAATGATGAAGCCACAAAGCTGTCCGGCGAGAAGCTCGTCTCGCTCAAGGACTTCCTGATTGCGAACAAGGCAGCCCTCGGCGCCTGATACGCATGGCGAATAACAACAAAGGCCCGGCGCTCGACGCCGGGCCTTTTTGTTTTTCATCACAGTCAGGAATGACCTGACCCATGCGACGAAAGAAAAGCTCTCCGCCCCATCAAAACGTCTGGCCACAGGCGCGACGGAAACGGCGTACCGTTTCGGCCATGCCGTATTCAAGAGCATCGGCGGTCAATCCGTGACCGATCGAAACTTCCGCCAGCATCGGGATACGTTTCATCAGCGCCGGCAGGTTGGCAACGGTCAGGTCATGACCGCCATTGACGGCCAGACCGCAAGCGAGAGCGGCATCGGCCGTCCGCCCGAGCAAGTCTATCTCCTGCGTCGCCTTCTCCGGATTATCGAAACAGCCGCCATAGGGGCCGGTGTAGAGTTCGATGCGATCGGCTCCCGTCTCCCTCGCAACAGCAACCGCCTCGGCGTCGCCGTCACCGTCGGCAAAAAGCGAGACGCGCATGCCCTTCGACTTCAGCCGCGCGACCGTTTCGGTCAGGAATGCCTTGTGCTTCCGGAAATCCCAACCGTGATCCGATGTCGCCTGGCTCGGATCGTCGGGCACCAGCGTTACCTGCTCCGGCTCGGTCTTTTCGCACAGGACAAGGAAATCCTCGGTCGGATAGCCCTCGATGTTGAATTCGGCACGGGGAAAGTCGTCATCGATCAGCGCCCGCAGCACCGGCAGGTCCGAAAAGCGGATATGCCGTTGGTCCGGCCTCGGATGAACCGTCAATCCGCTGGCTCCGGCCTCCAGCGCAAGCCGCCCGAAGCGAGCCACATCCGGCCATGGCAGATCCCGGCGGTTGCGCAGCATGGCAATGGCATTGAGATTGACGGAGAGCTTGGCCGGCATTGCGATCTTTCCAGGCTATGATTTTCGAGAGCCAGGTATTTAGGCGATCAGACGATGGAACGCCAACGAGAATCGCACATGTTTCCATTGACGGCGTTGATGCGTATTGCGAAGCTGGGAAACTTGGGTTGATTTCCGTTTTTTCGGGGGAAATGACCCAATCGAGGTATTTTCGTGGGCCTTCTATTTTGGCATTGCTGAAGTGACTTTAGTATGAGGAAAATATCTAACGGAATGCAGTGACCGCCCTCCACTACTGTTCCGCGCAAGGCACGACAGGCACAACGCGAGGAGCTCTTGCAAAAGACCAATGCCACGGAGAGACAATGAGCGAGGTTCGGCGCATAGATAGCGACAGAGTGAAGCTTTCGCTCCAGGCGATCCTCGATAGCCAGACCTTTGCCCGCTCTGAGCGTCTGCGCGCTTTCCTCAGGTTCGTGGTCGAGATGGAACAGCTTGGGCGGGCTCATCAACTCAAGGGATATACGATCGGGATCGACGTATTCTCTCGCGACGAGTCCTTCGATCCCGGTGCCGATCCGCTCGTGCGCGTGCAGGCGGGCAAGCTGCGAAGACTACTGAACCAGTATTACGCTGATGAGGGGCGCCACGAGCCGCTGCGCATCCGCATACCACTTGGCTGCTACGTGCCGATCTACGAATGGGCTTCGACGGAGAACCGGCGTTTCGTCGCCGAAAAGCCCGCGGCGAGCTGGCCGGAGATGATCTCCCTGCCCCTCATGCCAGACACGGGTAACGGACTGGCGGATGTGAATGCGAAAGGCGCCTTTCACCTGCCGCATATCACAATCTCACTGCCAGAAAATCCAGACTGGCGAACGAGAATGTTCACCAACGCCGTGCGCATAGGTGTTCGACATCTCTGGGGCATAAAGCTGGACTGCAACGTTGCCGTTGAGGCGGAGGATAGCAATCCGCTCGATTTCTCCCTGGACGTCAATGCCGACAGCGATACATCACCGTTGACGGCGAAACTACGCCACCGGCAGACAGGCAAGCTGGTGGTGGGACACTCGCGCAACAAGGCAGAGACTGAATCGAGCCGTCAGGTCGCCGCCTTCGCCAACCAGTTCTGCGTGGAAACCTTGTCGCTTACGGGACAGCTCTACCATTTCTGCCAGGCCCACTCGCTGTCCTCCGTTCTGATGGATTGCCTTGAGGCCACCTATCTCTACAACCTCGACAACTCTCCGGACAGCTTTATCGAGGCCGCTCGTCATCAACGGCGGCTTGTCCATCCCTATCCGCTGACCCATTTCATCAGCGATCTATCCGGCCTCATGGCACTGACGGCAGACACCGACCAGACATTTCGACAGGGCTGAAAGCATTAGAGGACGTTACCCCCTCAGGCAGTTTGCAAAAGACTGCGACGAGGATTAGTCTGAAGTTTTAAATGATCGGGAAAGCAGCCTTTCCGGAGTAATACCGCCGGAAGTGTCATATGGATCTGCTTCCGAAATTGCATGAAATCAAAAGACATGAAGCATTACTGACGATTACCTTTTCGCCAGTCATGATGTGGAATGGCAATGAAGGCGCATTTCATCGCGTCTGCGGAAATTGCAAAGTCCGGGACGACGGAAAGCATCGATAAAGAACTGCATTGAGAGGAACGACAGGAACGCTGGACGGGGGGAGGTCATGGCGGAAGGGTTGCACCATCGAAAAAGTGCCCGCGATACGAGGGCCGGAGCCACATCAGAGACCATCTATTTGCCGGCCGTGGAGTTGCCGGCCCAACTGCCGGAGGGACCGGTGGCCATAGCGGAGATGGCCAGCCTCTTCGGCGTCACCCATCGGACCCTGCATTTCTACGAGGAAAAAGGACTGATAAAGGCCGGGCGCGTCGGCCTGATGCGCGTCTACGGCCGACAGGATATCTACCGCATGGCAGTGATTACGGCCTGCCGTGATGTCGGAATGCCAGTCGCGGCAATCCAGGACCTGATGGAAGCACTTAAGAAGGCGCGCTCCCAGGCCAAGGCTGATGCCTTGTTTGCCGAAGCGCTGCTTGCCCGTCAGGGGGAACTGACCGCCAACCTGTCGACCATTCATCATCAGATGCAGCAAATCGCAAGGATCATGGCTTCGGACAAGGTCGAGGGGCAGAGCGCACGCCTACAACAGGCTCAACACATCGGACTGACGGATGTCGAACGCCGCTGCCTTGAACTGATGGCGGAGGGCTATGCGTCGATGAGGCTCGCCCGGGCGTTGAACGTGAGTACGGGAGAGATCAGCAGGATCGAAGGCGAGATCATTCGGAAGTTCGATGCGAGCAACAGGTTCCAGGCCGTCGCCAAGGCTGTCCTACTGGGCCTGGTCAACTAGGCTATGCCCAACGAAAGCCGTGATACACCCTTCTGAAAGGGTGAACCTAAAGAGCGAAACGCAACACTTGGGGACAGAGGAAGGCCCCCGTCGCAAACACCAATGTGGGCGGAAATTCCCGGCTTGCCGTTGATCAAATCTTACCTAGATTTAACAGGACTTTCCTTGGAGAAGTGAATACCCAGAGCTTGTTCAACAATGAGTGAGCTTATCAAAAATGCCTGCCTTCCTTTCACGCTACGCAACGCCCTTCATTACGGGACTTTTCCTCGTTTCATTGATCTCCGGCATCGCCCTCTTCTTCCATGTCGGGTCGGCCGCGTTCCGAGGCATGCACGAGTGGTTGAGCATGGTGCTCATCCTGCCGTTCTTTCTCCACACATGGAAGAATTGGCGGCCCTTCGTGATGTATTTCAAGCGGCTTCCCATGGCGATCGCGCTTGGTCTCTGTCTTGTCGCCGGCTTGGTCTTCGCGTGGCCGGCCATCACCGGCACTGCCAGTAACACCGGCGGCAACCCGGCGATTGTCATGGCCCGCATCGTCACGGACGGCACACCGGCGCAAGTGGCTCCTCTCCTCGGTCACACCGAGGAAAGCCTCGTCGCATCGCTCAAAGAAAAAGGCTTCAACGCAGCGGAAACGGGCCGGAAACTCTCCGAGATCGCATCGGCTTCCGGCAAGGAACCCATGGCGATGATGGCCACGCTCGCTTCACTGCGGACGGATCAGTAACGGCGGATCACGAGCGACGCTCACCGCACGATTGTGAGCGTCTCCGCTGCGCGCGTAACAGCAGTGTAAAGCCAGCGTTCGCGGGTATCGCGGAATGCCCAGCTCTCGTCGAACAGGACGACATTGTTCCATTGGGAACCCTGTGCCTTGTGCACCGTCAATGCATAGCCATAGTCGAACTCGTCATAACGCTTGCGCGTCGACCATGGAATTTCGCCTTCGACATCCTCGAACGCCGCCTTCAACAGCTTGATCTTGGCCGCCCCGCGATCCATGTCGTCATCTTCCGGCCGGATCAGCAGGTTGATGCCGGGCTTCACAGTTTCCCGCGATGAGGTCATCACCTGCCAGAGCGAACCGTTCAGCAGGCCTTTCACCTGATCGTTGCGGAGGCAGACCAGCTTGTCGCCCGCCTGCGGATAATCGACGGAGAAACCCTTCAGCTCCCGCAGGCGCTTATTGTAGCGCCGCCGCGTCTTGTTGGTACCGACCAATACCTGATCCGCACCAAGCACCAGATCCTGCGTCACCTCGTTGCGGGAAATCACATGAGCGGTACCATAATCGCCATGCATGATCTCCTTGCCCTCGCGCACCTGCATGGCAAGCTGGATGATCGGATTGTCGCGCGCCTGACGATGAATATCCGTCAGCAGGTAATCAGGCTCCTGTTCCGTAAAGAAACCGCCACCTGTGACCGGGGGCAACTGCCCCGGATCGCCGAGAACCAGAATGGGTGTGCCGAAGCTCATCAGGTCCTTGCCGAGTTGCTCGTCCACCATCGAGCATTCGTCGATCACGATCAGCGCCGCTTTTGCGACTGGGCTCTGCCGGTTGATGGAAAACATCGGAGCGATGGAGGTCTTCCCGGTTTCCTCATCCTCGACAGCCTCCTCGCCGCGCGGGCGATAGATCAGCGAATGAATGGTCTTGGCGTGCGTGGCTCCGCGCGAGCGCAGAACCTGCGCCGCCTTACCGGTGAAAGCCGCGAACAGCACATCGCCATCCACATGCTCGGCGAAATATCGGGCAAGCGTCGTCTTGCCCGTACCGGCATAGCCGAACAGACGGAAAACCGGCTGTTTGCCCTCCTTCAGCCATTTGGAAACGGCCTTCAGGGCTTCGTCCTGTTGAGGTGCGAACTGCATGGGGCGACTTGTCAGGATTCGCGCCGAAAACGCAAGCAAAGCATGACCCGGCCCCGGGCAACGGCATAGAAACCTGAGGAGCGAGAGAAAATCTTTGTCCTTTGAGGGAATAAACCGACCCTCCCCGGTGTCACATCTCCAGGCGGGGCCAAAACGGCACCTGCCCGCAACATCGGAGGAAGTGCAATGAAAACCCGTTTGCTCCTGACCGTCGCCCTGATCGCCCTTGCAGGCCCGGCATTGGCCGAACCCTTCAAGACCGTTGAAACCTCAGGCGGCAAGGTGCTTGCCGACGAAAACGGCATGACGCTCTACACCTTCGACAAAGACAAGAAGGGCATGTCGAACTGCTACGACGCCTGCGCCAGCAACTGGCCGCCCTATCTTGCCGCTTCAAGCGCCAAAGCAGAAGGCGCATACTCGCTGGTGAGCCGCAAGGACGGCAAGATGCAGTGGGCCCTGCACGGCATGCCCCTCTATCTCTACGCAGAGGACATGAAGCAAGGCGACATGGCCGGCGACGGCGTGAAAGGTGTCTGGCATGCAGCAAGGCCCTGACGGTCGAGGCCCTGACAATCGAGACGGCGGACCGGGGGAACATGCCCCCGGTCCCGGCCGATTCGAGAGAGACATGCTGTCCCTGTTGCCTGCCCTGCGCCGCTATTCCCGCAGCCTCACCCGTTCAGATACCGAAGGCGAAGACCTGTTTCAGGATTGCGTCGAGACCGCACTTGCCAAACGCGGAAACTGGCGCGGCATAAACTTGAAGGGCTGGATCTACGCCATCATGACCAACCTGCACCGCAATCAGGACCGGCAGACACGGCGGCATCCGGTGGTCGAACTGGAGGAGGCGTCAGACCTGCCCTTTCCCGCGGCGACCGAAGATCCCCTCGAGAGCCGGCGGCTGCATGCGGCGTTGAACGGGCTGCCGGACGAACAGCGGACCGTGTTGATGCTGATCGTGGTCGAAGGCCATGCCTATCACGAAGTCGCGGAGATCCTTGAAATTCCCATCGGCACCGTGATGTCTCGTCTTTCCCGCGCCCGCCAGCGCCTGCGAGATGTGCTTGCCGAACAGAATATCGTTACCCTGCGGAGACCGAAATGACGCAAACCCTTGATCCCGTGGATGACAGCGACCTGCACGCCTATGTCGACGGCCTTCTGGACGAGAAGCGCCGCGCCGAGGTCGAGCGTTGGCTTGCCGCTCACCCGGAAGAGGCCGCAAGGGTTGCCGACTGGCAGAAACAGAATGCCGACATTCGCGATCTCTTCCGGAACTACGAACGGCATTACGAAACAGACCGCGCCATGCTCGCCCGCCACCGCTCCCACGCGAGCCGGAAAATTTCCATTCGAACGATTGCAATGCGTACCGCCGCGGCGATCATGCTTTTCACCGCGGGCATCGCATTTGGCCGCCTCTTTCCTCCAACGGCGGAAAACGAACCGGTTGAGGTCGCCATCAATACCGCCAGTCTTCAGGATCAGGCGCGCTCAGCCTTCCTGATCTATGCCAACGATGTCCGTCATCCGGTCGAGGTCGGAGCGGACCAGCAGGAACATCTGGCGACATGGCTCGGCAAGCGGCTGGATTATCCGATGCGCATTCCCGACCTCTCTGCCGTCGGCTTGAAACTCGTCGGTGGACGACTGGTGCCCGTCAGCGGCAAGGCCGGCGCCCTGCTGATGTATGAAGACACGTCCGGCGAACGGATCACGGTGCTGGTCGGCCGCAACGAGGACAACCGGGAAACCAGCTTCCGCTATGCCAGTGACGAAGGTCTGGAAACCTTCTACTGGATCGACGGGCCGGTGGGATATGCGGTGACGGGAGAAATCTCCCGTGAGAGGATGCAGCAGATAGCCGATGAGTGCTATCGTCAGTTCGATACCTGACGTGTGGGAGACACGCGTCGCGGAGGAGAAAACGATGACGCTGAAGCTCTATTTCCACCCGCTCGCATCCTTCTGCCACAAGGTACTGATCGCTCTCTACGAGAACGCCCTGCCCTTCGAACCCGTCATCGTCGATCTCGGAGACGAAGCCTCGCGCGAGGCGTTCAGGCAGGTCTGGCCACCCTTGAAGTTTCCGGTGCTTGTTGATGAAACGCGACAGGCAATCGTCGCTGAATCCGCCACCGTCATCGATTATCTCGACAGCTTCGCCAACCCGGCAATACCCCTTGTCCCACGCGATCCTGGTCTCGCCTGGCAGGCCCGCATGTGGGACCGCCTGTTTGACGACATGCTGCAACTGCCGATGCAGAAGGTTGTGCTTGATGCCCTGCGCCCCGTCGACAGCCGGGATCCCTTCGGGGTGAAGCAGGCGAAGGACGAAATCCGCACCGCCTACGCCTTCATGGAGGAACGCTGGCCACAGAACGGCTGGGCCGTCGGCCCGAACTTCACACTCGCCGATTGCTCCGCCGTGCCGGCCCTGTTTTACGCCGACACGATCTCTCCGCTCGGCGCGGAATTTCCCCGCCTCAAGGCCTATTTCCAGCGCCTGAAGCAAAGGCCATCGGTCGCGCGCGTGCTGCGGGAAGCGGAACCCTATTTCGCGATGTTCCCGCTCGATCCGAAACCATCGATTTAACGCAATTCCAGCAAAAGTAGGAACCGGTTTTACGTCCGGAATTGCGGGAAAACAAAGAGATAGAGCATTGGAGGCGATTCTGTTCTCGCCGGAAATGCTCTAGCGCAGACTTAAACCCGCATCGGATCGTTTTCGAGCAGGATCGGACTGCCATGCGGCGTTGCTTCCGCTGCCCGCTTCCAGCTCTCCTGCAGGGTCAGCACCGTATCGGCGTCGGCAAGTCCCTTGGAGACCAGCAGCCCGGTCAGCGCAGCGACCCAGCCGTCGAAATAGTCCGAGCCGTCCTCGGCGCGTTCGGGTCTGTGCAGCTCGGCAGAAAGCGCCTCTGCCCACTCTCCCCAGGAAAACAGGCCCCTCTCATGCAGATGCACGGTCATGGCAAAGGCCTGAGCGTTCCATGGCTCGACGAAGACCGGATCGCCCTCGGCCGATTTCGGCAGCCCCGGCGACTGGCGGAGCGGAGATGGCGCGTCACAGGCGGACAAGATAGCTCTCCCAGGCATCGATCGAAACCGTCAGTGACGGATCGGCCCCATCTCCCCATATCTCCCCGGCATCGAACACGACCGTATAGATCCATTCCGGGTTCTCGCCCTTACCGTGGGCATTGTCATCGGCAAAGACGTAGCTGCCCTGCACGGCCTCGATCACCCCGATCTTGGCGCGGGCATAGCGTGGCAGCCGTGTATGGGTTTCCGGGTTGAAATTTCGGGTCCGAACGCGGTCTCCTACCGAAAACAGCGGTTCATTGTGCACCGGCCGGTCACAAGGGCCGCCCCGCGCCAGAACGCCAGGCACCATATCCGCCGTCAGAACACGCTTCGGCGTAGCACCCTGGCCAAGGTTCCGGCCGGAAAAAAGCTCCTCGCGCGTTGCAAAACCATGTCGCTCCAGAAGCGTGTCCAGCGCGCGGATCCAGATCTCGTAGTAGCTTGCGGAAAGATAATTCGCCGGCGGAATATTCTCCCGGGCGTGACGGCTTTCGTCGATGGTCCATGCTCCGAAAGCGCCGCAGCCAAGCGTCAGCCCGAGCGCCCGTTTCTCCCACTCCGCATGAAAGAGCGGTTCGTTCTTTTCCGGCGCCACCGGGCCGAAGCCCATCTGACCGCCGAGGTCATGAGGACCGTTCATCGCCGGCCCTCCGGCGATGCCGCAAGACCGGTGCCGATCATGGAATCCCGGGTAACGAGGGCAGCCAGCGCCTCGTGATCCAGCCCGTCAGTGCCTACAGGACGCTCCGGCACGACGATATAACGAAGCTCGGCCGTTGAATCCCAGACGCGGATCTTCTTGTCGGAAGGAAGCGTCACACCGAACTCCTCCAGCACCGCACGCGGATTGATGACGGCGCGCGAACGATAGGCCGGTGCCTTGTACCAGACTGGCGGAAGGCCAAGGACCGCCCATGGATAACAGGAGCAGAGCGTGCAGACGACCATGTTGTGGGTTTCAGGCGTGTTGAACACCGCCCGCATATGCTCGCCCTGCCGCCCGGTGTAGCCAAGGCTCGCAATCGCCGCAGTCGCGTCTTCCTTCAGCCACTCGGCAAAGGCCGGCTCACTCCAAGCCTTGGCCACCACATGGGCGCCGTTTCGTGGGCCGACCTTGGTCTCATAGGTCTCGACGATCGCATCGATTGCCGCCGGATCGATTAGACCCTTTTCCGTCAGCAGCGTTTCCAGCGCGCGAACCCGCGCCTGCATGTCGGAATAGTGGTTGTCGTGGTGGTGATGACCATGATCGTGGTCATGCGAATGGTGGTCGTGCTCGTGCAAGGCGGCGCCCCCTGGTGTCGAAGAACGTCAATTCTTAGCAGGCTGCCGGAGGATGCCAAGCCCTGTCCATTCCGAAATAACCGGTCATTTCAGCATCGGCCAGAGGCTCGCCACCAGCAGGAGGGCCATGGTGATGTTGAACCATTTCAGCCGCACCGGCACCGACAGCCATTCACGTAGAACGGAGCCGAAGCCCGCCCACGTGGAGACGCTTGGCAGATTGACCGCGGCAAAGACCAGCCCGACGATCACGACGCTCCAGAGATACTGGTCGGCATCGATATATACCGACATCGCCGTGATGGCCATGACCCAGGCCTTCGGGTTGACCCACTGAAAGGCGGCCGCGGCGAGAAAGGTCATCGGCCGCGCCGCTGCCTCCCCGTCACCAAGCGTCCGCGAGGTGCCGATCTTCCAGGCGATGTAGAGAAGATAAATGCCGCCAGCGATCTTGAGGCCGGTATAGAGCAGCGGCACCGTTGCAAGCAGGGCGCCAAGCCCGAGCCCGACCCCGATCAGCAGCGACAGGAAGCCGACCCCGATGCCAAGCATATGCGGAACCGTGCGCCGGAAACCGAAATTCACGCCCGAAGCAAACAGCATCATGTTGTTCGGGCCCGGTGTGATGGACGTCGCGAAAGCGAAGCCGACCAAGGCCGAAAGTGTAGCAGTATCCAAGATGAGCCCCCTGAAATCGGAGGCAAAATAGCCATGCGTCCGCCATCCGGCCATCGGAGATTTGTCACGGTGGCAATCATTTCAACCGGAGGTCCGCACCGCATCAACAGCAGGCTGGATGAGATCCCGCAAGTTCGTTTCGAGGATTGAAACCGGCGGCCGCTCCTCTAATCTGCAAAACCTATTCGACACGAGGACCTCCGATGCACGACCCGATTCCCACGGTAACTCTTCCCTCCGGCCTGGATATTCCGGCCCTTGGCCTCGGCACATGGAAGATGGGAGAGACAAGAGGTCGTGCGCTCGAGGAGATCGACAGCCTGCGGCTCGGGCTCGACCTCGGCATGACGCTGATCGACACGGCCGAGATGTATGGCGAGGGCGGGGCGGAGAAGATCGTTGGCAAGGCGCTGGAGGATCGTCGCGACGAAGTGTTCCTCGTCAGCAAGGTCTATCCCTGGAATGCGAGCTACGAAAAGACCATAGCCGCCTGCCGGGCAAGCCTTGCGCGCCTCGGCACCGACCGGCTCGATCTCTACCTGCTTCACTGGCGCGGCGAGTATCCGCTCGACGAAACCGTGGCCGCTTTCGAACATCTGAAGAAAGAAGGCATAATCGGCGCCTGGGGCGTATCGAACTTCGACGTCGACGACATGGAGGAATTGTTCTCCGTACCCAATGGGGAAAACTGCGCCGCCAATCAGGTGCTCTACAATCTCGGCCGCCGTGGCATCGAGTATGATCTCCTGCCCTGGTGCCAGCAGCGAGGCATACCCATCATGGCCTACTCGCCGATCGAGCAGGGCCGTCTCGTGCACCATCCCGACCTCATCCGTATCGCCAAGACCTATCAGGCAACGCCGGCGCAGGTGGCCCTCGCCTTCGTGCTGGAACGCGACGGCGTGATCGCCATCCCGAAATCCGCCAACCTGAGGCGTGTGCGGGAAAACCGAGATGCGGTAGACCTCGATATCAGCGACGAGGACTGGGCAGAACTCGACGCCGCCTTTCCGCCGCCGGACGAGAAACTTCCGTTGGAAATGCTCTGAAATCGCCTTCGGTTTCGTGAATGGAAACCTCATCCTTCACTTCGAGCGCGGAAAGAAACCTACGCGGTCAGAGAGGTATTCTCCTCTCCCCACCATCGAATGATGCCGCCCAATAACGCTCGCCCTCTCCACCCACACAATACGCAAATAAAATAATTAGCTATTCAACTAATCATAAAAATTAAATCTGACATACGGACTGGACATTTAAGAATTTTCCTAATTATGGAATTTGCAAAAAACACGCACATTCAGTCCAATGACCAAGGCGCTCAGGTGAAGAAACAGACGAAAAAGGCATCCACCCCACACAAGTCCGAAAGGCGGGCTCAGCAGGCCTTTCATGCTCTCGCCGCCGCTCCTCGTCGGGCAATCCTCAAATACCTTGCCGTCTCAGGACTCACCGCGGGCGAGATATCCTCACGCTTCGACATGGCCAAGCCATCGGTATCGCAGCACCTCGCAATTCTGGAAAATGCCGGCCTTATCACGCGCGAAAAGCGCGGGCAGTTCGTTCACTACGCCCTGGCGCCGAACATCCTGAAGGAGGTCCTGACCGGCTTCCTTCAGGATCTTGAGCCACCGGAAGTATCGACGACCGACGACCCGGCTAAACCGCAGGAACAGACAGAGCAGAAGAGCAAGGGAAAATCGGCAAAGGTAGCCAAGCCTATCAAAGCAGAGACAGCCGATGAGCCAGCGGCAAAGCCTCTGCCCAGCCAGATGTCGATGTTCTGAAGCATATCGCGCAAAAGTGTGCAGCGGTTTTGCGACGATGGCATACGACAAAACTGCGACGTGAAGCGCAAGGAGTTGAATCTGGAAGATCGCCGACGCGCTTTGGAACGGCCTTTGCAAGGACGGCTCGAGCGTGAACGCTCGATATGCGATGCACTCTGTACTGATGCCTCCCGGCAATACGGCACGACAGATACAGCCGGCATTCAACGCAAGACCGAAACCCTCCGCACTGGCAGGTGCGGCACATAGCAAAAGGCATCCTGCGGTGACTAGACCGGCAGAATGCCTTTTGGATCAGACGGGACGAATGGGCATCCGCCCCATCAGGCAGCGGATGCGATCGGCTTCTGATCGATCAGTATACAGGATGTCCCGGCGTTGAATGTGAGAACCAGCCTCACTTTCCGCCGAGAGCGATCACATGCCCTGCGAACCGCGGTTCATCGCCGCAATGCCCGTGCGGCAGATTTCATTGAGACCGAGCGGCTTCATGATCGCCACGAACTGGTCGATCTTGGAGGACTTGCCGGTGATCTCAAAGATGAAATGCTCGACGGTCGCATCGACCACCTTCGCCTGGAAGGCATCGGCAAGGCGCAGCGTTTCGGCACGCATCTCGCCTTCGGAAACCACTTTCACCAGCGCCACTTCGCGCTCGATAGGACGCTCCTGACCAAGCTCCTTCGCGCGCACTGTAAGGTCGAGAACCCGGTGCACCGGAACGATACGCTCGAGCTGGGCCTTGATCTGCTCCAGCACGCTCGGCGTACCGCGCGTTACAATGGTGATGCGCGACAGATGCGCTTCATGCTCGGTCTCGGAAACCGTCAAGCTTTCGATGTTGTAGCCACGGCCTGAGAAAAGGCCGATGACCCGGGCAAGAACGCCCGGTTCGTTATCGACGAGAACCGATAGCGTATGGCTTTCGGTGGCTGCGGTTTCCTTGGCGATGAAGTAAGCCGAGCCGGTAGGTTGAAGCTGTGCGTTCATGTGTCTCTGTTCCTGTCTATCGCGTCAAACCAGCTGACGGCCCTTGGCGTCGATCGCCGTCGCAACGGCCTCGTCGGTCGCCTCGTCCGGCAGCAGCATCTCGTTATGTGCCTTGCCCGACGGGATCATCGGGAAGCAGTTGGCGAGATTGGCGACACGGCAATCGAAGATCACCGGCTTCTTGACGTTGATCATCTCCATGATGGCGTCGTCGAGTTCATCGGGCTTTTCGCAACGCAAGCCGACAGCGCCATAGGCCTCGGCAAGCTTGACGAAGTCAGGCATGGCCTCGGTGTAGGAGTTCGACAGGCGGTTGCCGTGCAGGAGCTGCTGCCACTGGCGAACCATGCCCATGTACTGGTTGTTCAGGATGAAGATCTTGACCGGCGCTTCATACTGGACCGCGCAGGACATTTCCTGAATGCACATCTGGATCGAGGCATCGCCGGCGATGTCGATGACGAGGCTTTCCGGATGGGCGATCTGCACCCCGATTGCCGCCGGGAAGCCGTAGCCCATGGTGCCGAGACCGCCCGAGGTCATCCACCGGTTCGGCTTCTCGAAGCCAAAGAACTGCGCGGCCCACATCTGGTGCTGACCGACTTCGGTGGTGATGTAGGTGTCGCGATCCTTCGTCAGGTGGTAGAGCCGCTCGATGGCGTATTGCGGCATGATGACGTCCTTCGACGGCGTATAGGCGAAGGAGCGGCGCGCCTTCCAGCGAGCAATGCTGTCCTTCCACTCCGCCGTCTGCGCAGCCTCGGGCTTCTTCGGAAGCGCCCGCCAGAGGCGGACCATGTCTTCGAGTACATTGCCGACATCACCGGTGATCGGAACATCGACGCGAACGTTCTTGTTGATCGAGGACGGATCGATATCGATATGGATCTTCTTCGAATTCGGCGAGAAGGCATTGAGCCTGCCGGTAATGCGGTCATCGAAGCGCGCGCCGACACAGACCATGACGTCACAATCGTGCATGGCCATATTGGCTTCGTAGGAACCGTGCATGCCGAGCATGCCCAGCCAGTTCTTGCCCGAGGCCGGATAGGCGCCAAGGCCCATCAGGGTGGACGTGATCGGAAAATCGGTGAGTTCGACCAGTTCGCGCAACAGCTTGGACGCTTCCGGCCCCGAATTGACGACGCCACCGCCAGTATAGAAGACCGGGCGGCGGGCATGCGCCATCAGTTCGATGGCTGCGCGAATGGCGTTCTCGTCGCCCTGAACCTTGGGCTGATAGCTCTTCTGCGCGACATGCGCGGAAGGCGGCGTGTAGGTACCGGTCGCAAACTGGACATCCTTCGGGACATCGACGAGAACCGGGCCAGGACGACCGCTCTGGGCGATGCGGAACGCCTCATGGATAACGCCGGCGAGCTCGTTGACGTCCTTGACCAGCCAGTTGTGCTTGGTGCAGGGGCGCGTAATACCGACGGTATCACATTCCTGGAAGGCATCGGAACCGATCAGGCTCGTCGGGACCTGACCGGAAATGCAGACCAGCGGGATCGAGTCCATCAAGGCATCCTGCAGCGGCGTAACGGCGTTGGTCGCGCCGGGACCGGAGGTTACGAGCAGAACGCCGACCTTGCCTGTTGAACGGGCATAACCTTCTGCGGCATGCCCTGCCCCCTGTTCGTGACGAACGAGGATGTGCTGGATCTCTTCCTGTTGGAAGATTTCGTCATAGATCGGCAGCACGGCTCCGCCGGGATAACCGAAGATATGCTCAACCCCGTTGTCCTTCAGCGCTCGCAGAACGATTTCCGCGCCGGTCATCTGATTGTCTTTACCCGTCATGCCTGTTTCCATCTGCCTAGGGATTTTTTTGAAGAGCCGTAGCCCGGTTTTGGCCATAAAAAAAGGCCCCTTTGAGGAGCCTGTTATCTAGCGCATGGGTGGCTAATGCCGGATGGTTACACCATCCTGCCCATGCGCTTTCCCACCACAATAAGAGCCTGCGAATTTTTCATGACACGTTTGATAACACAAATCGAAAAAGCGTCAACGCATCAAATGACAAAAAACGCGACCAAATAAGACAGAAAAGACCACGCTTCCGAAAAACACGATCGGTGCAATATACCCATCGTTAAGTCGCGGCAGGGTATATTACCTCCCCGAGCAGGGAGTTCATCATTGCGTAACGACGATCTGAAGACATCCGGCAGCGCCGGCGAACAAGATCGCCGCGACCGTATGCATCCGGGCTATCGTATGCTCGGACGCGTCGTCGCCTGCAACGGCTCCCGCGCAACCATTGCCGCAGTGGCGGAAGAAGGGTCCACCGACCTCACAGAACTTTGGTCCGTCGGGCGCCTGATTTCTATCAGCGTCGGGGCAAATCGCGTCGTCGCGCTGGCCTATTCGATGCAGACGGGCTCGCGCGACTGGGGCGAAGAGGCGGATAACTATTTCCTGATCGAGGTCGAGCTGTTGGGCGAGGTCCACAAGGGACTGAGTGGCCAGGACGAGTTCTCGACCGGCATTTCGCGTTATCCCTATCTCGGTGCCATTGCCCACCGCATACGCGCCGCCGATCTCCTGCGCATCTACGACAGCCACAAGGGCTCCTCTTGCGCTATCGGCAAGCTCACGCAGGACGAAAGCATCGACGCGACGATTCATATTCCCTCGATGCTTTCCAAGCATTTCGCCGTGGTCGGCTCCACGGGCGTCGGCAAGTCAACGGCGGTCTCGCTTCTCCTGCGCAAGGCGATCGAGGCCGATCCGAAATTGCGCGTCCTCATCCTCGACCCGCACAACGAGTTCGCCGCCGCGTTCCCGGAGCACGCGGTTGTCGTCGATACCGACACGCTGGACCTGCCCTTCTGGCTGATGAAGCTTGAAGAATTCGCCGAGGTGCTGTTTCGCGGCCGCCCATCGGTGCCGGAGGAACTCGACATTCTCCGCGACCTACTACCTGAAGCCAAACGCGCCTTCCGCGGCAATGAATCCGCTCTTATGCGCCGTACGTCGGACAAGAGCTCGATCACAGCCGATACGCCGGTGCCCTATCGCATGGCCGATCTTCTGGCGCTGATCGATGACCGTATCGGCCGGCTGGAAGGTCGCGGCGACAAACCGTTCATGCGTGCGCTGAAGATGCGCATCATGTCGGCGATCAACGATCCGCGCTATCACTTCATGTTCTCCAACAACACGATCAGCGACACGATCATGGAGACGATTGCGGAGATCTTCCGCATTCCGGGAGACGACAGGCCAATCTGCACCTTTCAGCTCGCCGGAATCCCGTCGGAAGTAGTGAATTCCGTCGCCTCGGTCCTCTGCCGCATGGCCTTCGAACTGGCGCTCTGGTCGAACGGCGCGATCCACATGCTCGTCGTCTGCGAAGAAGCCCATCGCTACATTCCATCCGACCCGAGCCTGGGTTTCTTCCCGACACGGCAGGCCATCGCCCGCATCGCCAAGGAAGGCCGTAAATACGGTGTATCGCTGGGCATCATCACCCAGCGCCCCGGCGAACTCGACCAGACGATCCTCTCGCAGTGCTCGACCCTGTTCGCCATGCGCCTGACGAACGACCGGGATCAGGAGATCATTCGCTCCGCCATTCCTGATTCGTCGGTCTCCACCACCAGCTTCATTTCCTCGATCGGCAATGGCGAAGCGATTGCATTCGGCGAGGCAATTGCCGTGCCCATGCGCATGCGTTTTTCGCGTGTCGACAGCAGCCACCTGCCGAAGGCAAATGGCACGGGCGTCAAGCATAGCGAAGACAATCCCGATACGGTCGACCTACGGTCAATCGTTGCCCGCATGCGGTCCGTAGCGGCACCTGATATTGCGGCATTCCAGCAGAGCTTCGAAACTTCCTTCCCCGCCAGCCGGCCGGAGAAAAATCCGCGAAGCTTCAACGAAGTCGCACCTCCCTCCCCGGAGCAGGATGAAGACGATTTCGAGATCCCGGCCCATCTCGGCCCGAACGCCACGTTCGATGAGATCCGGCAGGCTCTCCTGACACCTGAGCATCCCGCCCCGGCAGCACATCCCGGCACCGCACCCGAACCGCCGCCGGTAGTCGAGCCCTACCGTCCCGACATGCTGCCCGGCAGCAGGTTTGCGGAAGAGCGCACAGCCCTGCAGCGCGAAGGCATATTCCCCCAGCAGCCACGCGAACGAGGCGAACCGGCGCCTTACGCTGAGATCCACACGCAGGAGCCTTCGCCGCCCGCCAACCCTTCCTTCGGAGGCACGCTTCGTCGTGAAGGCAGCACGCTTCGCGAAAGCATCCTGAAGAAACCGCTCTCCAGCCTCTACCGCAAGGACTGAGCGGAGAAGGTCGCGGGATCGATCCGCCCCCAGCTTTCATCCATCTGGTTGCGAAACCACGTCATCTGCCGCTTGGCATATTGCCGGGTCGCAGCCGATGCCAACTCGATGACCTCTTCCCGTGAAAGCTGCCCCTTCAGCATCGCCGCGATCTGGGAAACCCCGATCGCCTTCATCGCCGGCATCTCGGGAGAAAGCCCAAGCGCCAGCAACGCTTCGACCTCTTCTACAGCACCCTGCTGGAACATACCGGCAAAGCGCCGGTTGATCCTCTCATGCAGAAGCGCACGGTCCGGCAGCACCACGAATTTGCCAGCGCGGGCAGGATCGACCAGCATCGGACCGGCCTTGCCCTGAAACTCGGAGATCGACCGCCCCGTCGCCTCCAACACTTCTAGCGCCCGCACGATCCGCTGACCATCCTGCGGATTGAGGCGTTCGGCCATCGCTGGATCGCGTGCGGCCAGTTCTCGGTGAAGCACCTCCGCACCTTCCGCAGAAAGCCGCCCCCTCAAGCTCCTCCGGATATCATCGGGTACGGCCGGCATGTCGGAAAGACCGCCGGTCAGCGCCTTGAAGTAGAGGCCTGTCCCCCCAATGATCACAGGAAGTACATTGCGATCCTTCAACCGGGAGAGAAGATCACCGGCTTCGCGCAACCAGTCGCCGGTCGAATAGGTATTGCCGGGAGGCACGTGTCCGTAGAGATGATGGGGAATTCCATCCATTTCCTCTTCCGATGGGCGCGCAGTCAGCACCCGCAGGACGTCATAGACCTGCATGCTGTCGGCATTGATCACCTGTCCACCGAAACGCTTTGCGAAATCGAGCGCCAGCGCGGACTTGCCGCTGGCAGTCGGCCCGGTTATCAGGATCGCGTCGATGTCATTTCCAAGGTTATTCATCATGGCTCTCGTTGCCACGCTTATTGCCAATCCGTCAAATCCCGTTCTCGCACCCGCCGTCGCGGAAAAGGCTGCCGAGGCGGTGAAGGCCGCCGGTCTTTACTGGCTCGCGGACGGCATCGCCTGCGACATCGCCCTGAGGGATGATGCCGACCTCGCGGAGGCGGAAACCGTGCTGCGTGCTGCAATTGAGGGTCTTCCGGTCGACCTCGCCATTCAGGATGCCGATACACGGCGTAAGAAATTCCTGATCGCGGACATGGATTCGACCATGATCGGCCAGGAATGCATCGACGAACTGGCGGCGGAAGTCGGGCTGAAAGAGAAGGTTTCGGCGATTACCGCACGTGCCATGAACGGCGAGATAGCCTTTGAACCCGCCCTCAGGGAGCGTGTCGCCCTGCTCAAGGGTCTGCCGGTCACAGTCGTCGACGAAGTAATCGCCAAGCGCATCACGCTGACACCGGGCGGACAGGAACTAATCGCCACCATGAAGGCCAAGGGGCATTACACCGCCCTGGTCTCCGGCGGCTTCACGGTCTTCACATCACGCATCGCCGAAACCCTCGGCTTCCACGAAAACCGCGCTAACATCCTGATCGAGGAAAACGGTGCACTCGCCGGTGTAGTGGAGGAGCCAATCCTCGGCAAACAGGCCAAGGTCGACGCCCTTGTCGATATCTCCCGCAAGCTTGGCATCGATCCTGCCGAGGTGATCGCCGTTGGCGACGGCGCCAACGACCTCGGCATGCTTGAACTGGCAGGATCGGGTGTCGCACTCCACGCCAAGCCGGCAGTGGCTGCTCAGGCTAAGATCCGCATCGACCACGGCGACCTCACCGCGCTCCTTTACCTACAGGGCTATCGCAAGAGCGATTTCGTCACCCCCTGAAGCCAGCCACAGCAATCCTCATGAAAACGACCTCCGTGTTCTCTACACGGAGGTCGTTTTCGTTGATCAGGATTTCTCAGGTGTAAAGCCCATCATTCCTTGAACTGCGAGATCAGCGCTACTCCAGTGGCACCGCGACGAGCCGGAGATTGCCCTCGCCGTCGGCCACCATCAGATGCGCGCTGCGGCGTCCCTCACCCTTGAGCGCGGCCAGCATGTCGATGACATCCTTCGGCACCTGCATGAACTCCTGCGCCACCTCGACGATCACTTGCCCGACCTTCAACCCCTTGGCCTCCGCTTGCGAGCCCGGCAGAACCTTGGTGATGATGACACCCTCAACACTCTCGGCAATGGAATAAGTCTTGCGGCCCGCATCATCGAGCGTGGCAAGTTCGACGCCGATGAGATTGTCCACGACCGGAGCTGAACTGTTACCCTGATCCTCGGGCGCCTGCTGATCTTCCTCGATGGTACCGTCATCTTCCGGCGCGACTTCACCGCCATCTTCAGGAGCAGTATCTTCCCCACTCGCAGCCGGCTCTTCCGATTTCGCCTGCTGTTCGTCCTCCAGCCGACCGAGTTTCACCTTGACGGTCTCCTCTTTGCCGTCACGCAAGATGACCACATCGACATCCGACCCCACATTGCTCTCGGCGACTATGCGTACCAGATCGCGTGTGTCGCCAACCTTCTTCCCATTGAATCCAACGATCACATCGCCGACCTTGATCGGACCGTTCTCGACCGGCCCCCCCTTGACGATGCCGCTGACCAGAGCGCCACGCGCCTTGCCGACAATGCCGACACTCTCGGCCACGTCGTCGGTGACCGGCTGAATGCGAACGCCGAGCCAGCCGCGCCGTGTCTCGCCAAATTCCATGAGCTGCTTGATGACATTTTCAGCAAGCTCCGTCGGAACCGCAAAGCCGATACCGATGGAACCGCCGCTCGGCGAGATGATCGCCGTATTGATGCCGATGACCTCGCCATTCATGTTGAACAGCGGACCACCGGAGTTGCCCTTGTTGATCGCGGCGTCCGTCTGGATGAAGTTGTCATACGGGCCGGCATTGATATTGCGGCCGCTGGCCGAGATGATGCCGACGGTGACCGATCCACCAAGGCCGAAGGGATTGCCGATCGCCATCACCCAGTCGCCGATGCGCATCTTGCGGGAATCGCCGAACTTGACCGACTTGAGCGGCGCAGGAGGCTCGACCTTCAACACCGAAAGGTCGGTCTTTGTATCCGTGCCGATCAGCTTAGCCTTGAGCTTGGAGCCATCCGGGAAGATGGCCTCGATGTCATCGGCGTTCTCGATCACATGGTTGTTGGTAACGATGAAACCGCTCGGGTCGATGACGAAGCCGGAACCGAGCGAATTGACCTTGTTATTGCCGTCCTGGCTGCCGCGATTCTTGAAGAAGTCCTCGAAAAGCTCCTGGAAGGGAGAACCTTCCGGGAGCTTTGGCATCGGCGCATCGCGCTCTTCCTTGACGCTCTGCGAGGTGGAGATGTTGACCACCGCGTCCAGCAGGCCCGAGGCGAGATCCGCAACCGATTCTGGTCCCTGGGCGCGCACGGGATATGGCGCGACGACACTGCCGACGGCAAGGGCTGCCCCGACCAGGAATGCTGGAAGGAGGGAGTGGCGCTTGCGGGCGTCGATGGTCATGAGGCTTCCTCTGCGGTTCAGAAATCGCTTTTTGGCGACAGCATAAGGCGGAATGATGAAAGGTTAAATCAATTTCAGGCGAGACCTCACCGCTCCGTCATCCGCGAAGCAGCCATACGAGAGCGACGCCAAAGGCAATCGCGACAAGACCGGAAAGACGCAGTTGCCCTTCAGGAATGTCAGGCAGCAGTTTCGCCATCCTGACAAGCAAACGAGGGGCCAGTGCATAGACCAGCCCCTCGATGATGAGAAAGAACGCCACGCCTGTCAGAAAATCCGACATGGCGCCCCTATCAGTTGTTGGCAGCTGCCGGCGCAGCAGGCGCGGCTGCAGCAGGACCCGAGGTTCCGTTGAAATAACGGAAGAATTCCGAATCCGGCGAAAGAACCATCGTTGTGCCGTTGCCACCCAACGCCCCGTTATAAGCGCGCATCGAACGGTAGAACTCGAAGAAGTCCGGATCGCGCGAGAAGGCTTCCGCGAATACGCGGTTGCGCTCGGCATCGCCCTCGCCTCGCAGCACTTCCGAATCACGCTGTGCTTCCGCCTGCAGTTCGACGACCTGACGGTCGGCGATTGCGCGGCGACGCTGGCCTTCTTCGTTACCACGGGCACGGATGAGTTCGGCTTCCGCCAGACGTTCGGCCTTCATGCGGTCGAAGGTCTGCTGGGAGACTTCCTGTGTCAGGTCGGTACGACGGATGCGAACGTCCTCGATGGTGATACCGAGCGATTCGGCGTCTGCCCGAAGGTCGTCGCGAACCTCCTGCATCATCGAAGCACGGGCATCGGACAGAGCGGATTCGAAACCCCTCAGACCATAAACCCGGCGCAGCGATGCATCGAGACGGGTTGTGAGACGGGTTTCGGCAGCGTCACGGTCGCCCGAAACGGTTTCGCGGAAGCGGCGTGCATCGGTGATCTTGTAGACCACGAAGGCATCCACCTCGTAGAATTTACCGCCCGAAACCTGAACGCGGATATTGTCGAGATCGAAGCGAAGCGCCTGATCTTCCACATATTGGACGCGGTCTGCATCGGCAAACGCGAAGGGCAGCTTGAAGTACAGCCCCGGGTCCTTGTAGACGGCCTTGATCTGACCGAAGCGGACAACGATTGCCTGCTGACGTTCGTTGACGACGAAAACCGACGAGTAGATCAGCAGCAGAACGGCGGCAAGGCCGATCAGGATAGCGACAAGGCGATTGGACATGATCAATTGCCTCCCTGCTGCGTCTGGCCCTGGCCCATGCGATTGAGCTCGTTGAGCGGCAGATAGGGCACGACGCCCTGCTTCTCGTCGATGATGACCTTGTTGGAGTTCTTCAGAACCTGCTCCATGGTTTCAAGATAGAGGCGTTTGCGGGTGACGTCGGGCGCCTTGCTGTATTCCTCGTAGATGTCGACGAAGCGCTGGGCTTCACCCTCGGCTTCCTTGACGACGCGGTCCTTGTAGGCGGCAGCTTCTTCACGGATCTGCGCAGCCTGACCGCGAGCCTGACCAAGTTGCTGGTTGGCATACTTGTTGGCTTCCTCGACGAAACGGTCTTCGTCCTGTTCGGCACGCTGCACTTCGTCGAAGGCATCGGCCACTTCGCGCGGCGGGGCCGCATCCTCGATCGCCACCGCATTGATCGAAATGCCGGCGCCGTAGCTATCCATGGTGCCCTGGATGATCGCCTTCACGTCCGCTGCAATCTGCTGACGCGCATCCCGGAAGATGTCCTGCGCCGGACGACGGCCGACGATTTCGCGCATGGCGCTTTCGGCAACCTGCTGCAGCGTCTGCGGGGGGCTTTCGATATTGAAGAGATAAGCCTTCGGATCGCTCACTGTGAAGAGAACCGAGAACTGCACGTTCACGATGTTCTGATCGCCCGAGAGCATCAGACCTGCGCTCGAAGACGAAGAGGCCTTCGCGCCGATGTTCTGCTGCTGCTCGGTGACCTTAACAATTTCGACGGTCTCCAGCGGCCACAGATGGAAATGCAGGCCAGGCATGGAAATCTCTTCCTGCGGCTTACCGAAGCGCAGTTCGACACCGCGCTCGTCGGGCTGAACCGTATAAATGGCCTGCATGGCCCAGAATGCGCCGAGCACGAGAAGCAGAACGACCACCACGCCGCCGTTGAAACCTCCCGGCACGATGTTCTTCAACCTGTCCTGGCCGCGACGTATAAGATCCTCAAGGTCGGGCGGCGTGTTTCCACCGCCGCCGCGCGGCCGGTTTGGTCCCTGCCCCCAGGGTCCCTGATTGTTACCACCGCCGCCGCCCCATGGGCCGCCGCCGTTCTGATTGCTCCAGGGCATCAATACCTCTTTGTTTACAAGTGCTCCCATCATCCCAGCCGCCGGCACTCGCGGGCCGCGGGCGGAACGCTCGTCCCGTTATAGGTATCGGGCCGAGGCCTTTCAACGGAAAGTACCTAACTTCTTCGGCCGTTAGGGAAAATAATGCGTTATGCCGCAGGACGACGCCGGTAGGTGGTGTATCGCGTCGGATAATTATCCTTCTCGCCGGCGGGAATCTGCGTTTCCTGCACTTTTTCGAACACCGCCGGATCTATCTCCGGGAATACGGTATCGCCCTCGATCTCAGCTTCGACATGGGTGACATGCAGCACACCGGCGAGCGGCAGGGACTGCCGGTAGATCTCACCACCGCCGGCGATGCAGACCTCGTCAACACCCGTCTCGACCGCTATTTTCTTAGCCCGCTCAATGGCTTCGTCCAGACTACGAACAGTCTCGACGCCAGCGACATCTATCGCTGCCCCGCGGCTTACGATGACATGCGGGCGCCCCGGCAGCGGTTTGCCGCCCACGGATTCGAAGGTCTTGCGCCCCATCACCAGCGGCTTGCCGAGAGTGAGCGCCTTGAACCGCTTGAGGTCAGTCGACAGCTTCCACGGCATGTCGCCGTTGCGGCCGATCACGTTGTTGGACGCCATCGCGACCACGATCACAATTTCGGGATTGGACATTTTCTGTCTTTCGTGAATGCCCGTCCGGGGTGTCAGACGGCAATCGGCGCCTTGATGCTTGCATCGGCCTCGTAGCCTTCGAGGCTGAAATCCTCGAAACGGAACGAGAGGATGTCGCGCACTTCCGGATTGATCTTCATTCTCGGCAAAGCCTTCGGCGTACGGGCAAGCTGCTGTTTCGCCTGCTCGAAATGGTTAGCGTAAAGATGCGCGTCACCCAGAGTATGCACGAAATCGCCGGGTTCGAGATCCGTCACCTGCGCCACCATCATCGTCAGCAGCGCATAGGAAGCGATGTTGAAGGGCACGCCGAGGAAGATATCGGCCGAACGCTGGTAAAGCTGGCAGGAGAGCCTGCCATCCGCCACATAGAACTGGAACAGGCAGTGGCAGGGCGGCAGCGCCATGTCGTCCACTTCGGCCGGGTTCCAGGCGGAAACGATATGCCGGCGCGAATTGGGGTTCTTGCGGATGCCTTCCACCAGATTGGCGATCTGGTCGATATGGCCGCCGTCGCCGGTCGGCCAGGAACGCCATTGCGCGCCGTAGACCGGACCGAGATTGCCGTTCTCGTCGGCCCATTCGTCCCAGATGGAAACACCGTGCTCATGCAGATAGGCGATATTGGTCTCGCCCTTCAGGAACCACAGCAGTTCGTGAATGATCGAACGAAGATGCAGTTTCTTGGTCGTGAGAACCGGAAAGCCCTCACCTAGGTCGTAGCGCATCTGATAGCCGAAAACCGAACGCGTGCCGGTACCGGTCCGATCACCGCGGTCCGTACCGTTGTCCATCACATGCTGCAGGAGATCCAGATACTGCTTCATTGTTCCATCTTCGACTCGAGAGGAGGACGCTTCAATCTAATGCCCCCGCACATGGGAACCAAGGCAGAGTTGCGATAAATTGCACCGGACAGTGCATGTAGCGCCCCCGGCCTCGCGGACCAAGGTGCTGGCGGCAGTTTCCCACGGTTATCGCGCCAGCCGGCAACAACCGCTGAAAGCACCGATGCCCCCTTTTCAACGGAACCGGAAACACCTATATCACTCCTGCCGGCCTTCGGGCCGGCTATGGCGATAAACGGTCGGTGTAATAAACCTATTGGACCCGGGGGCGGTACCCGGCGCCTCCACCAAAAACCGGTCGGTCCTTGATGACCGGCTTTTGATGGGGGCGAAATAGGATCGACAAGGGTGTAAAGATCGAACTTTTGCTCGGCATGATACCGCCGTTATCGGGTCACAAGTGTAGTTGCAAACGACAACAACGCTAAGGGTTATGCTCTCGCTGCCTAATGGCGGTGCGGGAAACCCACTCTAAAGCCCTCTAGGTTAGCCCCTTGAGGCGGGGTCCGAAGGCACCTGGCAACAGAAGCCTTCACCTAACTCTTTTCCCTCGTTCTTCCTCGCCTACCCCCTTCCGCCAAAATCATGTACTATCGCCTGATATGACTCGTCACCGGGGGCTTTCGCGCTGTCCGGCACCATGGCATATAGCCGTGGAAAGACGTCACAGGAAAGAAAGACAGGACCATATGGCGCAGGACCATATTCGCTACGACATTCTGGCTCAGGACGCGCTGCGCGGTGTCATCCGCAAGGTTTTGACGGAGGTCGCAGCCACCGGCCGTCTGCCGGGTGACCACCACTTCTTCATCACCTTCCTGACCGGCGCGCCGGGCGTGCGCATTTCCCAGCACCTGAAGGCCAAGTATGCCGAGCAGATGACCATCGTCATCCAGCACCAGTTCTGGGACCTGAAGGTGACCGACAGCCTTTTCGAGATCGGCCTGTCCTTCTCCGACACGCCGGAAAAGCTGGTCATCCCCTTCAACGCGATTCGCGGCTTCTATGACCCCTCGGTGAACTTCGAACTCGAATTCGATGTGCCGCTCGCAGAAGAAGACGAGGAAGGTGCAGAGATCACCGCTTATCCAGTCTCCGCCGCCGCCGAACACACGGAAGAAACGGCTGAGAAGCCGGCCGAAGAGAAGAAGGAAGGTTCCGTCGTTTCTCTCGACGCATTCCGCAAGAAACAGTGACTTGTGATCAGGGGCGCCTCAAGAGAGGTGCCCTCTTGCCCTCGCCGGAACATCAAAGATGAGCGCAGACGTCGTCAATCTCCGCCAGTTCAGGAAGACCAAGGTCCGCTCCGAAAAGGAAGCAAAGGCCGAACAGAACCGTATCACCTTCGGTCGCACCAAGGTCGAGAAGCAGTTGACCGACGCGCTCAACAAGAAGGCCGAGAAAGCCCACGATCAGGGACGGCTGGAACGCCCGAAGCCCAAGTGACACGCTTGGCCAAAAACGATTTCGTCTCAGGCACTTTTCATCATTCCCGGAATCGTTTTGTGAGAAAGCTTGACCTCCGAGTGAGGCAATGGTGATCCACAAGCATTCGATCACCTTGCGAGGCCATCGCACCAGCTTCTCGCTCGAAAACCCGTTCATGGACGAACTGAGAATGATCGCCGATGAGCGCGATCTGGCGCTGGCGGCCCTGATCACGGAGATCGACGAAGTCCGTGATCCGACAGCCAATCTCTCATCGGCGCTGAGACTTTATGTTCTGAATTGGTTGAAGGCAAAGGCTCGACAAGCCTGAGCTGCCCGCCTCCATAACGCTCATTCGTTTCGGGACGGCCCGAAATAGAGCGATATGGCAAGCGCCTCACCCGGCCTCAATTGACGCCCGGCAACCCCTCGAACTGCAGCGGCTGCGCAGGAGGAAGGTTATCGCGGGTAACCTTGTCATCCGGCGAAACCGGCATTTTTGGGGTAGTAACGATCCCATCGCCAGGCGGTTGCGTCTCCGGGGCCGAAACCCCTTCGGAAGCCGCTTGTGCTGCTGCTCGCCGTGCTGCTTCTTCCGCAGCCAGCCTTTCAGCTTCCGCCTTCTGACGTGCCTCCTCGGCAGCTCTCGCCCGCTCGGCCTCCGCCTTCTGGCGCTCATCTTCCCGATAGCGGTGAAGGACGACCTCACGCCTTAGCCGCTGCTTCTCCAGCACATTCGACTGCAGTGCCTCCACCCGACGTCGTTCCCGCTCGAAGGCGCGAAGCGACAGGAAATTCGTCAGATCGCCAACATCGAGTTGCCGCGTGGGTGAGCCAATTTTGCCGGCATAGGCAAGCCGAATACCCGGTTCGGCGCCAGCCAGCGCATCGTCGCCGGCATTGAATGCAACATGGACGGTACCGTCCATGGTTCCGTCGATAACATTGAGGCGGGCTTCACCATCCAGCTTTGCCGATTGGCTCTCCAGCGTCACGTTCTGGATGCGCATGACGCCGCCGGTCATGTTGAACGGCACCACGACGTTCTGGAATAGACCCGGCCCGGCACCGATCAGCCCCGCCGCGATAGCCTTCACCTTGTCTTCCGTGATGTCGCCCTTGATGCCAGCAGCCGCCTCCAGAACCTGCGGCAGGAGCCCAAGGTTGAGCTTCGACACGGTCAGCGCGCCGACCTTCAGGGAACCGGAACCGTTGGTCGAACCGAGCAATTCTGACACCGTCTTGCCGCTACCTTCCGCGACGAGGTCGAAATCGAACCGGCCGGTTGCTGCGGCCTGACCACCCTCTTGCTGGGCCGGCAGGGCATCAGCGAGATCGCCGCCCGCAAGCGTGATGCGGCTCTGGTAAAGCCCCGTCCCGTCGGCGTTGGCGACCATCAGCCGGCCCGTAAGCGTTCCGCCAAGCCAGCCTCCCGTAGCATCGTCGAGGATGAGTTCGCCACCCGAGCGGCGCAGCTTTGCAGACAGGCCGATTACAGGGTCGATGATGCCGGATGAGAAGCTGCCAACCTCCAGCGCAATGTCGAGATCGGGTTCACTGACTCGCGCCGGCAGCGCCTTTTGCGAAAGCTTGCCCGTTGCGGGATCGCTGACGGGTCCGAGGACCGCCTCGGCAAACCACGCAAGATCAGCCCGACCGGCCTTGAGCTGTCCCACGATCTTCGGCTGGCCCGACAGGTCGAGTGACAGATCTCCGCTCAATGCATTTCCGTCCAGCATCGCTTCGATCCGGTCGAACAAGGCTTTCCGGTCGGCCAGCTTGACGTCTGCAGAAAACTGCGCGGGCAATCCGCCACCGACCGCCGGCATCGCAACGCCTGCAGACATCAGGAATGGCTCCAGATCGTCGCTCGTGACCGAAACCTTTCCGGCTCCCGCCAGAAAATCCGCAATATCGAGAGAAACCTGCCCGCTCGCCGTCGCTTCCGTGCCGGCGGAGGTGAACCTCAGCGCGACGTCCGCGGCTTCTCCACCTTGATCGCTGACATCCAGTGCGAGACGACCCGCAACACCTGTCCCTATCGGCAATGGATCAAGCCCCGCCTGACCGAGCAAAATCTGCGTTTCCGGGTTTTCGAGCGTTGCATTCACTTTCAGCGCCGCGGTGCCCGTAAAGTCGGCGATATCATCGACGGCATAATCGGCGCTGATGGTGCTGCCGTTGGCCGTGCCGCTCAACTTTGCCGTCAGACCGCTGCCGCCGGCATCCCCGAGCGATACAGTTGCCTGCATATTGGCATCGGCGTACCAGGGCGCGCTCTTCACCAGCCAGGCAAGTGCCGGATGCGGCGGAAGCTGGCCTGCGATCATCGTCAGGAAGGGTGTCGGATCGGCGGCCTGAAACGCGATTTGCGCTTTGCCGGTGTAATCAAGCAACGAGCCGCTCGCGGATCCGCTGGCACGGATCGAAGCGCCGGCCACGTCGCCTATATTCAGCCGCTCGACCGAAACGCTGCCGCTGTCAAGCGTGAAGATCGTGTCGACCTCACGGCTCTCGACACCGTAAGCGACAAGTTTGCCGACCTTCATGCGCGTGGCAATCCGCTGGGCGAACACCCCGTTGTCGAGATCGTCGCCAACGATGAGCGCTCCGAGCGCCCGCGCCGCATCGAGATCGATTTCATTACCGGAGAGATCGACGGACAGCGTGGCCGGTTGTCCCCTCAGAGATCCCCGTTCCAGACGACCGTTGAGATGCGCATCGCCGATGGCGAGTTCTAGCTTCTCGAAACGTTGCATATCGGGCGTCAGGTTGACGGCGGCGGAAAAGCCAGCCGACTTCAATTGCCGGATTGCAGGATCGACCGCGCCGGAGACCCATGAAGCCAATCCCGACGGCTGGTTTGATGCCACGAGCAGATCACCATTGAATGAAGGCGATCCGATCAGCGTGAGCTTGCCCTTCGCTTCCACCTGCGTGCGACCGGGCAGGACCGCCGCCGCGCGCTCAACCGTCCAGCCGGTGCCGGCAGGGCGAATATCGATCTGGATATCGCGGAGCACGGTATCGCCGGCCACAATTGCCGGTAGTTTCAGGTTGGCGCGTCCCGGCACGGTCGGTACCGGGATATCCGCCGCCATGGCGATCAGGAGGTTGAGACGCTGGCGCACGGACCCGGCGGCATTGCGTCCGGTCTTGCCCTGCCCGCCGTCATTCGCCAACCTGTTGACGTCGACCTGCTGACCTTCTGCCGTTAGCAGGAATTCCGGCTTTGCTCCGGTGTCGAGTTTCGCCTCGCCGGTGATGACGTAGGGATTGTCTGCCTCCGCCAGCTCAAGCCGGTACTCGGGAACGACGATGCGCTCGTTGGTAAGTTCGAACTCGCCCTTGGCGCGCGGCGCAGGCGCCGGCTTGCGGTCGTTGGGTACCTTCTCCACATAGGCATCCCGCCACTGACCCTGGAAACGCCCATTGTAGATCGGCTTGCCATCAACGAGTGCAAGGTCGCCCTCAAGGTCCAGACTGAAAGGTCGGCTGCCGGGATCGAGCCTCAACTTGAGTGGAATTGCCCCGGTCGCCGGATTGGGCTGCTGGCTGGCAAGATGAAAAACGCCGGCCTCGCCATCGACGACGGCATTGCCGTCTGCAGTCCACGGACCGGCAAGGGACGCCGCCGTCATCTCGGCGTCGAGCCCGCTCACCTTCCGCGTCCGGCCGGATTGCTGGTCAATGAATTCGATCTCGCCGCCGGTTATGTGCACCTTTTCGAGCACGACCGTGCGGGCCGGAATTTCCGCGCTCGAGCCGCGCAGCCAGTCGAGCGTGCCATCGGCCAGAAGCCGGATGCGCGCCTTCGGCTCCTCAATGCGCATGTCGAAGATACGCGCCTCGCCGGAAAGGAAGGGTGCAAGCTCCGCATCGAGCGAGAAGCGGGAAACGGTGACGAGCGGCGCGCCTTCGCTGTCGGGACCGACGGTCACGTCATGCAGGGTGACCGAAGGGAAAGGCAGAAGACGGGCATTGACCTCGCCATGCACGGTCACCTTCTTGCCAAGAATACGACTGGCCTGATCCTCGAAATCCTTGCGAAAATCGGTCCAGTCGACGAACATCGGCCCGAGCAGCGCCGCAAACAACGCCACGACCAATAGTCCGCCGAGGAAAACCAGTAAGCGTCCGATCACGACCTGCCCACTCCACTTACATTCGCGGCTACTTTAAAGCGTGCCGCGATCCTTTGAATTCGCGCCTACGCTTCACGTCTTCATTCAACCCATGTCGTTGCCGCAAAACCGCTCAAAACTTTTGCGCGACATGCTTTGGTTTCGCGGCAAGACTACCCGTATTTTACCCTGCGGCAACTGTAAGGATTGGCTTTTACAGCCGGAAGATCTTGCCTGGATTGAAGATATTATCCGGATCAAGGCTCTTCTTGATCGATCGCATGACCGGCAGCGCTGAAGGCAGTTCCTGTTCCAGATAGCTCATCTTGCCCTGCCCCACACCATGCTCGCCAGTGCAGGTGCCACCCATGGCGAGCGCACGCGCATTGAGCCGCGCCATGAAGGCCTCGCTGCGCGCCAGATCTTCCGGATCCTTGTCGTTGAACAGCATCAGCACATGGAAATTGCCGTCACCGGCATGCCCGACGATCGGTGCAAGAAGGCCCGTTTCGCGAATATCGGCCTGGGTCTCGGCCACGCATTCGGCAAGGCGGGAGATCGGCACGCAGACATCGGTGGAAAGGCCGTTCAGCTCCGGAGCGAGCGCCCGGCCAGCCCAGTAGGCGTTGTGCCTTGCCTTCCAGAGCTGTGCCCGCTCCTCGGCATTCGTGGTGTACTGGAATTCATCCGAACCGAATTCGGCAGCAATTTCCCGGAGCTGCCCGGCCTGCATTTCGACCGTCTCTTCCGTGCCGTGGAATTCGAGGAAGAGCGTCGGCTTCTCGGGATAGCTAAGCTTCGAATAGGCGTTGACCGCCTTCATCTGCATTTCGTCCAGCAATTCGATGCGGGCGACCGGAATACCCATCTGGATCGTCATGACGACGGCATCGCAGGCGGCCTTAAGGCTTGGAAAGGCACAGACGCCACCGCTGATCTTGGCGGGAATACCCTGCAGCTTCAGCGTGATGGAGGTGATGATGCCGAGCGTACCTTCCGCTCCGACGAAAAGCCGGGTCAGATCGTAACCGGCAGAAGATTTCCGCGCCCGCTGCGCCGTCCTGATCTCCTCGCCATCCGCGGTGACGACGGTCAGCGCCAACACATTTTCCTTCATCGTACCGTAGCGCACCGCATTGGTGCCGGAGGCACGCGTCGAGGCCATGCCTCCGAGAGAGGCGTTCGCGCCCGGATCGATCGGAAAGAAAAGCCCGGTATCGCGCAGATAGGTATTGAGGTCCTCGCGGGTGACGCCCGGTTCGACCGTGCAGTCGAGGTCTTCCGGGTTCACCTCGATCACCCGGTTCATCCGGCTGAAATCCACCGAAATACCGCCGCTCGGCGCATTCACATGGCCTTCAAGCGAGGAACCGGTGCCGAATGGGATCATCGGAACCTTGTGGGCGGCGCAGGTTCGAACCACCGTCTTCACGTCTTCGGAATTTTCCACGAAAACGACCCCATCGGGCAGTTGCGACGGCAGATAGGTGGTTGTGTGGCTATGCTGTTCGCGGAAGGATTGGCCGGTATGAAAGCGCTCGCCGAACTCCTGCTTCAGGATGCCGAGGACCTTGGCGATCCCCTCCTCGTTGCGCACGCCGGGCACCACGTCCTTCATCACCATGACAGCATCTCCTGCACATTCCACGGCCGGTTCGAAGCCGGTCTTTCGGCCGCAGCTATGGGACAGCAGCAGGGCTTTGTCCAGCGAAAGACGCAGCCCGGCGTGGTCCGGCAAGACCCGTCATCAGTCCGCCTTGAGAGTTTCCGCAAGAAGCGCGGTCAGCCGCCGCCAATGTCGCTCCGCACCGCGCACCTGATAAACGCTGTGGTCCGGAACACACCAGCCGTGAGCCATGCCGACATAGTTTTCCAGAGTGAAATCGACCTCCGCGCGGCGGAAGGTATCGACGAACCGGTTCGACTGTTCCGGCGGAAAGGAACCATCCACGCCAGCCGTGCCTACATAGACCCGCGCCCGGATCTTGCCAGCCAGAAGGTGTGGGCTGTCGGCCGCCTCACTTGCGAGATTGCCCCCATGGAAACTAGCCGCAGCAACGATGTCATCGGGATAGGTTCCGGCCGCGGTCAGCGCGCGACTGCCGCCCATGCAATAGCCCACGGCCGCAATCGGCCCGGTCGCTCCGGCCTGCCTCAGTGCGGCGAGGAAGAAGCCGGTGTCTTCGGCAGTCATCGCCTGCGTAGTGCCGCCGATCATCGACCGCAGCTGCGTTGCGGTTTCCGGAGTACTGAACGCGGTCGCAGCATCGAACGGCCCATAGGTTCCGAAGCGATAGAATAAGTCAGGCACCAGCACGGCATACCCCTCATCCGCAAGGCGCTCCGCCATGCCGAAAAGCGCCGCCCGCGGACCGAAGGCGTCCATGTAGAGAATGACGCCAGCAGCCGCTCCGGCATCGCCAAACAGATGGGCAGAAGCAATGCCGTCGGATGTCGCTACCTCGATTTGCCGTTGCGTCATTCTGTTCTCCTCAGCGATTTAAAAACTCTTCAGATCCTGCGAGGCACTTGCCGCACCCTGACGGCGATATCACTCGCCCGCCTCGACCGAAGCGGCAAAGGCCATTTCCCGCTGCAACCGCTCCTCTTCATGCGCATGCGGCTTGGCGAAGCGGGCAAGCGCCAGATAGGCAACTGGCGTCACGAACAACGTCACCACCGTTGCAAGACCCAGACCACCGACAATGACCCAGCCGAGCGCAATACGAGCTTCCGCGCCCGCGCCATGGGCCAAGACCAGCGGCACGCCGCCGAGAATGGTGGCGATCATCGTCATCATCACCGGCCGCAGGCGCATGTTGGCGGCATTCTCGATCGCCTCGCGCACATCCTGCCCTCGGTCACGCAACTGGTTTGCGAATTCCACGATCAGGATGCCGTTTTTCGCCATGATGCCGACCAGCATCACGAGACCGATCTGACTATAAACGTTGAGGCTGGTGCCGGTGAACAGCAGGGCGAAAACGGCGCAGGCAAGCCCCAGCGGCACCGTCGACATGATGATCACCGATGACAGCACGCTTTCGAACTGCGCGGCCAGTACCAGGAAGATGATGACGATGGCAAAGCCGAAGGTGATGCCCATGCCGCCAGTGTTCTCGCTGAGGGTCGCAGCCTCCGCCAACGGCAGGATGCGCGCGCCGGGCGGCAGCAGAGGTCCCGCAATGGTCTGCGCCTTTTCAAGCGCCGATCCCAGCGAAAGCCCCGGTCCGAGACCTGCCGTGATCTGCACTGCGGCAAGCTGCTGTTCCCGCTGGAGGCTCGGCGCAACGGCCTTTTCCTGCAGCTTCGCGATGACGGACATCGGCACGATCTTGCCGTCGCCAGTCTTGAGGAAGATGTTTTCGAGGTCGGTCGGATCGTCGATCGGCCGCGTGGTCGAGGCGAGTTTTACCGGATAGGATTCGCCGTCGATATAGACATCCCCGATCGAACGGCCGTCGAGCATCGATTGCAGCGCCTGGGCGAGCCCGGTGATGTTGATACCGAGGTCTGCGGCGCGCTCGCGGTCGATGCTCACGCCGAGCTGGGCCTGGCTGATGTCGTTGGTCAGGCGCGGATTGTCGAAGCTGCCGTCGGCCTCCAGCGCGGCAACCACCTTGATCGCCGCCGCCGTCAGCTGCTCGTGGTTCGAACCGACAAGCGCGAATTGCAGACCGCTGCCGCCGCCGCGAATTCTCAGGCTGTTCGGCTGCTGGGCAAAGGCGTTGACACCGGGAATGCCCGCGGTCGCCTTGTTGATGTCGCGCACGATGGTGTCCTGGCTGCGCTCCCGCTCGCCCCATGGCGCAAGCGTCAGCACCATGAAGCCGCTGTTAGTATTGCTGCCGAAGCCCGAAATCGAGAACAGGTTGGCGATCTCGCCATCGTCGCGGAGCGGCTTCAGCGCCTCCTCGATCCGGCGCATCTGGTCCTGCATGTAATCGAGGCTGACACCCTGCGGGGCAGTCACGCGCAACGTCACCGTCGAACGGTCTTCGCGGGGCGTAAGCTCGTTGGTAATCAGGGAAAAAGCACTAAATGCCGCACCGGAAAAGATCACCGCCACCACGAACACCACCATCGGCGCATTGAGGCAAGCTCGCAGCGCACCCCGGTAAAAAGCCGAAAACGCATCGCCGAAGCGCCCAAGCAATCCCTTGCCGTGATCGATGGCATGCGAGGTCAGCATGCGCGAGGCAAGCATGGGACAAAGCGTAAGCGCCACGATGGCCGATAACGTCACCGAGAAGGCGAGCACGAAACCGAATTCGCGGAACAGGCCACCCACCTGCCCCGGCAGGAAGGAGAGCGGCACGAAGACCGCGGCAAGCGTCGCAGTCGTGGCGATGACGGCAAAGAACACCTCCCGCGTGCCGAGCACCGCGGCCGCCCTCGGCCCCATGCCCTGCGCCCGCCGTCGCACGATGTTTTCCAGAACCACGATGGCGTCGTCGACCACGAGACCCGTCGCCAGGACGATCGCCAGTAGCGTCAGGATATTGATCGAGAACCCGACGAGATACACGGCCGCCAGCGTCCCGATCAGCGACACCGGCATGGTGATCGCCGGAATGAGGGTCGCCCTCCAGTCGCGCAGGAAGAGATAGATGATACCGATGACGATCACGGCGGCGAGCACCAGCGCATTCACCACCTCATCGATGGATCCGCGGATGAACACCGCATCATCGCTGGTAACGCGGATCTGGGTGCCCTCCGGCAGATCCTTCTGCATCACCTCGACGGCCTTCTTGATCCCGTTCGAAATGCTGAGTGTGTTCGATTTCGCCTGCCGGATCACCCCGAGGCCGATGCCGGCCTTGCCGTTCGAACGAAGCGCGGTGCTGCGCAGGTCCGGGCCGAAGGTGATGGTCGCGACGTCGCCGAGCCGTACCTTGTCCTGAACAATCAGATTGGCGAAATCCTGTGGCGTTCGAAGGTCCGCGGTCGCGCGCACGACGATATCCTGCGTCGAACTGGTGATCGAACCGGCCGGAACGTCGAAGGCGATATCGGACAGCGCGCTTGCCAGCGAAGCAATGGTCAGCCCGCGGCTCGCAAGCGCCGACTGGTCGACATCCACGCGGAAGATCTTCTCCTGCTCGCCGTAAAGCTCGATATCGGCAACGCCCTCGACCGAAGCCAGCCGGTCGGAAATCTCGTTGTCGACCAGAAGGGTCAGATCCTCGATGTTCATCCGGTCGGAGGTGACGGCAAGCCGCATGATCGGATCGGAATCCGAGTCCGCCTTGACGATGCGCGGCTCGTCGGCGTCATCAGGCAGGCTGTAGGTCACGCGCGCGATGGCGTCCCGCACGTCGCTGGCGGCAACATTCAGGTCGGTGGTATCGGTGAATTCCAGCGTCACGCGGCTGTTGCCGAACGAGGATGCGGACGAAAGCGCCTTCAAGCCAGCGACACGCGCCACGGCTCCTTCGATCACGGTCGTCACCTGCTGATCGACGGTCTGCGGAGAAGCACCGTCAAACGTGGTTCTGACCGTAATGACGGGCCGATCCACATCCGGCAGTTCACGCACTTCGATACCGTAAAAGGCAGCAAGACCGGCGACGACCATCAGGGCATTGAGAACGGCGGCGAAGATCGGCCTGCGGATGAAGAGCGCGGTGAATCCGGCCTGTACGTCCGGCGCGACCTTGGGTTCACGCTCGCCCGCCAGCTTCCCAGCCTCAGGCACGCCCGTCGTCTCGTTCGTCGTTTCGCTCATCGGCTCGCCACCGGTTTTTCGCCGTTCTCGGGTTTCGAGGCACCGGCTTCGTCACCTACGATCTGCACCATACGCCCGACCCTGACGCGCTGGACGCCTTCTGTAACCACCCGATCGCCATCGGCAAGCGCGGCTTCCACCAATACGGCATCGGGATTCCGTTGCACGATCCGCACGGGAACCCGCTCGGCTTTACTGTCCGTAACTCGCCAGACGAAGGAACCTTGGCTATCCCACTGAACGGACAACGGATCGACGGCGGGATAACGCTCGCCCGCAAAGGTCATGGAAACCGTGAACGCCATGCCGGCCCTGAGATCGTCATTATCGTTGCCAATACGCGCTCTCACGCGCAATGTGCGGCTGGCCTCGTCGATACGATTGTCCACCGCCTCGACGCTGCCGTCATATACGTTGCCCGGTCGCGCCACCGCCGTTGCATTCACCGGCTGCCCGACCTTGACGATTGGGGCGAAACGCTCGGGCACCCAGTAATCGACCAGCAGTTCGGAGCGGTCGTCCACTGTTGCAATCGCTGTTGACGTCGTGACGTTATCGCCGGGATTGACGGTCACGATCCCGGCAATGCCATCGATCGGCGCCACGATATCGCGGCGCTTCAGTTCAAGCTCGGCTGCAGCGAGCGCGAGCTTCGCCGTTTCCAGCGCAATGTCCGCGTCGAATGCATCGATCCGCGACACCGCGGATTTGAGGTTGGTGTAGAGCTGCGATTTTTCCGTCGCGCTCTTGAGCGCCACCTGCGCCTGATCGCGGGCGATACGCTGTTCCTCGTTCTCCAGGCGCGCGATGACCTGCCCCTTGGTGACCTTGTCACCAGACTTCACATGGATCTCAAGAAGGGTTCCAGCCACTTGTGGCATGACGGTTACCGATTGGATAGCATCGCCCGTGCCGATCGCAGAAAGCCTGTCGTTGACGAGCCCTACCTTCACGTTCTGCACAACGACGGATGGCGCGGCGTTGCCATTGCGATTACCGCCCTGCCCGCCGCCGTTACCGCCGCCCTTACCCTCGGTGGCTTTCGATGCCTCGCCGGGGCCAATCATCGCGATGACAGACTGGGGCACGCCCGCCCGCGCCAATATCGCGCCGGCACCGGGCACCAGCCATATCCACCCCAGGACACAGACTGCGATCGCTACAACACTGAGCAGCAACTGCTTCCAAAACGCCATCCGGGACTCCAGTCTTGATGCCGACAGCCAGTTTCGTCAGCGCTGTCGTGAAATTACCGTGCCCTACGGGGCCAGCTTGCGCCGCAATATTTCGCCGCCGGCCCGCTTCGGCAAGTCAAGAAACGGTACATTACCAAAATGTCATCCGCAGGGCGTACCTCACGTCCTTGACAATTGCTGCACTGCGGCAAAACTTCACGAATACGCCGACATTATCGGCGGCAGCCATCGCCATTGTGTAACCGGGTCGTCAAAATGCTTTCATTGGATGATTTTCTTGCCCGCATACCGAAAATGGAACTGCATCTTCACCTTGAGGGATCCATTCGCCCCCAGACAGCGGTCGATCTCGCCGCCCGAAATGGCGTGATGTTGCCGCCGTTCAAAAAGGTCGAGGAACTCTATCACTACGATAACCTCAAGGATTTCCTGGCGATCTATACTGCCGTTTCCGACAGCGTAGTTTCAGCGGATGATTACCGGCGTATCACCTACGAGATGCTGGAAAACTGCGCCGCCCATAACGCCCGCTACGTGGAGTTCTTCTTCTCCCCGCAGGTCCACTTCCCCCATGGCGTCGGTTTCGATACCCAGATGGATGGCATCACGGCCGGCATGACGGAGGCGGAAGCGGATTTCGGCATCGTCAGCGTGTGTGCACCGGGGATCAACCGCGAACTCGGCCCCGAGGCGGGCGAAGAGTTCCTCGACATGATCCTCGCTCGGGGCGATGACAAGCTGGTTGGCATCGGTCTGGACTTCAATGAGGCGCCCTTTCCGCCGGAACCCTATGCCGCTCTTTTCGAACGGGCTCGTTCGGCCGGCCTGAAAGTGACCGCACATGCCGGTGAGACGGGACCTGCAGATTTCATCCGCGGCTCGCTCGATGCGCTCAAGGTTCGCCGCATCGATCACGGCTATCACGTGGTCAACGACCCCGAACTGATGACCCGTTGCCGCGACGAAGACATCCTTTTCACCGTCTGCCCCTCGACCAGCGCCATCACCTCGCCCTGGCACGATCTGACGAGCCCCGACCACGCCATCCGCCGGATGAAGGAGTTCGGCCTCAAGGTCATGCTCAACAGCGACGATCCGCCGATGTTCTTCACCGATCTCGGCGCGGAATACCGAAAGGCCGCACATTTTCTGGGTTTTTCCCCCGGAGACATCCGCGCGACCATCATGCACGCCATCGAGGGAAGTTGGCTGGATGAACGGACGAAGAAGCTCTGGAAAAGCGAGTGGAGCCTGGAGATCGATGCCCTGATGGCGGATCTAGAATAGGCCGGATCACGAACGCCTTGGGCGGCCGGCCATAGTGATGTCGGAATGAAAGGGGAACATCTTGACTCGCCTTTCCATCCCGAATCACTACATTGAGCCGCATGAGTAACGGTTTCGACGACATTCCCTTCTTCGATGAGGAGCCCGCGCCGCGCAAGCCGGCAGGCGGCGCGCCCTCCGGTTCGGCCCCCGCAGCCGGCGGCCTCGGCATCGCTGCGCGCGCCATGGCCGCCCGTGATCAGGCTCGCAACCCGGATTATCTCGCCGGCCTCAATCCGGAGCAGCGCGAGGCGGTAGAAACCACGGACGGTCCCGTTCTGGTGCTTGCCGGCGCCGGCACCGGCAAGACCCGCGTGCTCACCACCCGTATCGCCCATATCCTCGCGACCGGCCGCGCCTTTCCCTCCCAGATCCTTGCCGTAACCTTCACCAACAAGGCCGCGCGCGAGATGAAGGAGCGCATCGGCCTGCTGGTCGGCGGCGCCGTGGAAGGCATGCCCTGGCTCGGCACCTTCCACTCGATCGGCGTCAAGCTGCTTCGCCGCCATGCCGAGCTTGTCGGCCTCAATTCCGATTTCACCATCCTCGACACTGACGACGTGGTGCGCCTGATCAAGCAGTTGATCCAGGCGGAAGGCATCGACGACAAGCGCTGGCCGGCCAAGCAGTTTGCCGCCACGATTGACGGCTGGAAGAACAAGGCGCTGGACCCCTCGCAGATACCGGAAGGCGATGCTCGCGCCTTCGCCAACGGCAAGGGCCGCGAACTTTACGCGGCCTACCAGAACCGCCTGAAATCGCTGAACGCCTGTGATTTCGGCGACCTGCTGCTGCACCCGATCCGCATGTTCCGCATGAACCCGGATGTACTGAAGGACTATCATCAGAAATTCCGCTACATCCTCGTCGATGAGTATCAGGACACCAACACGGCGCAGTACATGTGGCTGCGCCTGCTCGCGCAGCGCCCGCAGGGCATTCCGCAGAACGTCTGCTGCGTCGGCGACGATGACCAGTCGATCTACGGCTGGCGCGGTGCCGAGGTGGATAACATCCTGCGCTTCGAGAAGGATTTCCCCGGCGCCAAGGTCATCAAGCTGGAACGCAACTACCGCTCGACCGAGCACATTCTCGGCGCAGCCGGTCACCTGATCGCCCACAACGAAGGCCGTCTCGGCAAGACGCTGTTCACCGACCGGCGGGAACCGGACGATGAAAAGGTCGTAGTCCATGCCGCGTGGGATAGCGAAGAGGAAGCCCGAGCCGTCGGCGAGGTTATCGAACAGCTTCAGCGCGGCGATGGTGACGGCAAGAAGCACAATCTCAACGACATGGCGATCCTCGTCCGTGCTTCCTTCCAGATGCGCGAGTTCGAAGATCGCTTCGTGACACTGGGTCTGAACTACCGGGTTGTCGGTGGTCCGCGCTTTTACGAACGCCTCGAAATCCGCGACGCCATGGCCTATTTCCGGCTCGTCTGCCAGCCTGCCGACGACCTCGCCTTCGAGCGCATCGTCAACACGCCGAAGCGCGGCCTTGGCGACACAACGATCCGAACCCTGCACGACTACGCTCGCGCCCGCGACATTCCGATGCTCACCGCAGCCGGCAATCTCATCGAGACGGACGAACTCAAGCCGAAGGCCCGAAAGGCGCTTTTCGACGTGATTCAGATGTTCAGGAGATGGCAGGAACTGCTTGAAACGACTCCACATACCGAGCTTGCCGAACAGATCCTCGAAGAGTCCGGCTATACCGACATGTGGAAAAACGACAAGTCGGCGGAAGCGCCCGGTCGCCTCGAAAACCTGAAGGAACTCATCCGCTCGATGGAAGCCTTCGAATCGATGCGCGGCTTCCTCGAACACGTTTCGCTGGTCATGGATGCCGAGCAGAACGAGGACATGGATGCCGTGTCGATCATGACGCTGCATTCGGCCAAGGGTCTCGAATTCGACACCGTCTTCCTGCCTGGCTGGGAGGAAGGCCTATTCCCCCACCAGCGGGCTCTGGATGAAGGTGGCCGTTCCGGCCTTGAGGAAGAACGCCGCCTCGCCTATGTCGGCATCACGCGCGCCAAGCGCCGCTGCCACATTTGGTTCGTATCGAACCGGCGCATCCACGGCCTCTGGCAGTCGACCATGCCATCGCGCTTCCTCGACGAGCTGCCGGTCACCCATGTGGAAGTCGCCCAGACTGAACAGTCCTATGGCGGCTACGGTCGCGGCGGCTATGGTCAGTCGCGCTTCGACAAGGCCGAGCCCTTCCAGAACAGCTATTCCACTCCGGGCTGGAAGCGGGCACAGCAGAACAAGACCGACGCCACCCGCGATAACTGGGGCAGTCGCTCCGGCCATGCCGTTGAGCGCATCGGTTACGGTGAAAGCGGTCCCCGCGCCCGCACCATCGACGGCGAACTGGTGGCAAAATCGGTGGCCGACACGCCGTCGAAATTCGTGGTCGGCGACCGCGTGTTCCATATCAAGTTCGGCAACGGCAACGTGGCGGCAATCGAGGGCAATAAGCTGACGATCAATTTCGATCGCGCCGGCGAAAAACGCGTACTCGACGGCTTCGTCGAGAAGGTTTGAGAGGTCAGTTTTTCAGATTACGAATACGAAAATAGCCGCGAGATGCGGCTATTTTTCTTTGAAGACATCGTTCGGGGAAATGTCGTCGGCGTATCAGCCGCGAGCTTCTTCGCCACGGTGAAGCCACATCAATTCGGCCTGAACGGCCGCCTGGAAATCCATGATTTCGGCGCGCATTTCTTCTTCGGGGCATCCCAGGGCGAGCAGTTCGTCACCAAGCGAGCGGCAGACGGAGCGCCAGTATTTGACCGCATGGTGGCCGTTCAACCGGTCGAGTTCCACGGCAGACCGGCGAATCAGATCGCGGCGACCAGTCAGCGGAAAGAAGGCGATGGATGGGGCAGTCTGGCCGTTGGCGGCGAAATCACTCATACGAAGCATCCTTACGTTACGATATGTATGTAAGGTCCACATGGTTAACGTTCGGTTTCGCCCTCAGATTTGATGGGTTAAACAGCGCTCGCCGGGCATTCGCGCCCGGAGAGAACGGCTCCTCGAATTTTCCGCAATGGTGGATCAAGGCAAGGTGAAGGCCATGACATAGTCGCCCGGCTTGGTGCCGACCGATCCATGGCCACCGGCGACCATCACGACATACTGCTTGCCGTCGTCGAGAGCATAGGTCATCGGCGTCGCCTGCCCGCCCGCCGGCAGCCTTGCCTTCCAGAGTTCGCGGCCCGTGGTCAGGTCATAGGCCCTGAGGTAGTTGTCGACCGCCGCACCAAGGAACGCGACGCCGCCCTTGGTGATCATCGGCCCACCGATGCCGGGCACACCGACCTTGAAGGGCAGCGGCAGCGGCGTCATGTCCATGACGGTACCGTTCCGGTGCTTGTAGGCGATCTGGCCGGTCCGGAGATCGACACCCGCGACATAACCCCATGGCGGCGCCTGGCAGGGAATGCCAAGCGGCGAGAGGAACGGCCCCATATAGACGCCATAGGGTGCGCCGTCATTGCGGTTCAGGCCCTGCTCCGACCCCTTCTCGTCCTGCCCGCGCGGCGGAACGTCGGCGCGCGGCACCAGTCGCGAAGTAAAGGCGAGATAGGTCGGCATGCCGAACATCACCTGCCGTTCCGGATCGACAGCGACCGACCCCCAGTTGAAGGTGCCGAAATTGCCGGGATAAACCAGCGTTCCCTGTAGGGACGGGGGTGTGTACTGCCCTTCGTATTTCAACTTGTGGAATGCGATGCGGCACGCCATCTGGTCGATCAGCGTGACACCCCACATGTTCTTTTCTTCCAGCCTGGGCGGCCGGAAGCTCAAGGCGGAAAGCGGCTGCGTCGGCGAGGAGAAGTCGCCTTCCACCGCACCGCCCGGCGCCGGCTGTTCGCTGACCGGAATGATCGGCTCGCCTGTTCGCCGGTCGAGAACGTAGAGATCGCCCTGCTTGGTCGGCCCCACGAGCGCCGGCACCGGTGTACCGTCCGGCCGCGTGATGTCGAGCAGCACCGGCTGGGCAGGAACGTCCATGTCCCAGAGGTCGTGGTGGACGGTCTGGCGCACCCAGCGCTCCGCTCCAGTCTTGATGTCCAGTGCCACGATGGACGAAGAGTACTTTTCCACATTCTCGCTGCGGCCGATACCGATCTGGTCCGGCACCTGATTGCCGAGCGGAATGTAGATGAGGCCAAGCTGTTCATCGACCGAGAAGACCGACCAGCTGTTCGGAGAATTGGCGGTATAAGTCTCCCCCGGACCGATTGGCTGGGTCTGTCCCGGATTTCCGCTGTCCCAGTTCCAGATCAAGGCGCCGGTATTCACGTCATAGGCGCGGATGACGCCGGATTGCTCCTGCGTCGAATAATTGTCGTTCACCGCTCCGCCAATGATGATCTTTCCATCCGCTATCGCCGGCGGCGACGTGGAGTAGTAATAACCGGCGGGGTTGTAGGGCATGCCGGTCTCGAGGTGCAGGATACCGCCTTCGGCGAAGCTCGTGCATATCTTGCCGCTTTCGGCATCGAGCGCGATCAGCCGCGCGTCGGAGGTCGGCAGGTAGACGCGGGTGGCGCATTCGGTTCCGGCAGTCGCAGCCGGATCGGCATAATAGGTGACACCACGGCAAGTCTGGTGCTGCCGGTCGGGGTTCAGCCCGACATTCGGATCGTATTTCCAGACCTCCTTGCCCGTAGCGGCATCGAGCGCGATTGCCCAGTTGTGCGGCGTGCAGAGATAGAGCCGGTTTCCAACCTTGAGCGGCGTCACCTGATAGGTGGTTTCTCCGACATCCCCCGGCTGCTTGACGTCGCCGGTCTGGTAGGTCCATGCGACCTTCAGGTCCTTCACGTTTTCCGTGGTGATCTGCGTCAGCGGCGAGTAGCGCTGACCGAAGGGCGTACGCCCGTACTGATGCCATTCGGCATCCGCCACCTCACCGCCATAGGCCGGGGTCTGGACCACCGCCTCGGTTGGCAAGGTTCCCTCCTTGTCCAGCGGATCAATGGTGATCGAGTAACCTGCGACGACCAACGCAATCAGCACCGGAATCCCGACCGGCCAGAGCGGCGCATCGCCACCGCTCAGCCGTCGGCGAACGGCAGGCAGGAGCAGCAGGAAAGCGAGCAGGATGACCAGCCCTCCCCGTGTCCCGAGCTGCCACCAGTCGAAGCCGACCTCCAGAATGGCCCAGCCAAGCGTGGCGAGGATGAAGAGCCCGTAGAGCCAAAGTGCCGCCTTGCGGCGCATGAGCAGCAGGATTGCGGTAAGGATGAAGACGATGCCGGCTGCAAGATAGAAGGGGCTGCCGGACAAGGCGACCAGCTCGACGCCGCCGATGGCCAGCACGAGCCCGATTGCGCCGAAAAGTACGGCGGTGAGGACAATGATCATGTCGCTTCCAATTCGTTATGAAAATAAACCTGACGCTGCGAGGCATACGCTCGCCATCGCGAAAACGCGCCAGTCGAGCTTTTGTTCCATCGGGAGCGATGTGTGATTGGCAGAAATGGCACTAAGCCGAGCGGAAATGAAAGAGTTATCTGTGGCTCTCTGTGGGCTGAGCATGCGGGCTAAAATCGGCTGCTCCATGGATACAAAGCCTCGTGACAGCACGTCTCTCGATCCAACTATCCATAAGTGAAGTAGAAAGTCGCGATATGTGCCAGAGAGCGGTATCGGCGCATCGTGAAAGACGGAGGACAACTCACCCGCGCCCTTGATCCCACCGTCACTGCTTGCCATCTTGCGGCGCATATAGAAAAGAAGGGAACGACAATGACCAAGGCACTGCTGCTGATCGACATCCAGAATGGTTTCTGCCCCGGCGGGAATCTGCCAGTGACGGATGGTGACGCGGTTGTGCCCGTAGCCAATGCCTTGATGGCGAGCGGCCGCTACACGTTGATTGTTGCCTCGCAGGACTGGCACCCAGCAAATCACGGCAGCTTTGCCTCGCAGCATCCCGGCAAGGCGCCCTTCGAAATGGGCGAGCTTTCCGGCCAACCGCAGATGATGTGGCCCGATCACTGCGTACAGGGCACCAGCGACGCCGAGTTCCATCCCGCTCTCGACACATCCGCCATCGATTACGTGCAGCGCAAGGGTCAGGACCCGGCCGTCGACAGCTATTCCGCCTTTCGCGACAACGACCACTCGGCACTGACGGGTCTCGCCGACTACCTTCGGGAGAATGGCGTCAGCGAACTGGACATCATGGGTCTCGCCACGGACTACTGCGTCAAATTTTCAGTTCTGGACGCCCTGGACATGCTACCTGGTGTCACGGTGCGCTTTATCGAGGATGGCTCTCGCGGCATCGACCCCGATGGCGTGAAGGCAGCCATCGCCGAGATGAAGGCCAGCGGCGCCGAGATCGTAAGCAGCGCTGATATAATCGTTTGAGAAAACCCTCCAACCGATTCCGCACATTGCCTTTTCACAGGAACGGCGCTAGTGCAGCGCGTCGTGTCAATCGGGAGGAGCCGATATGGAGACCGTCACCACTATTTCCGCTCTCCGGCAGCGTCTCGGCCCCCATCGACGCGCCTCGCGCGACATCGGCTTCGTGCCGACCATGGGGTATCTACATCAGGGCCATATGAGCCTTGTCGAGCGCTCCCGCGCAGAGAACGACGTCACTGTAGTCTCGATTTTCGTCAACCCCCTACAGTTCGGCAAAAACGAGGATCTCGACCGATATCCTCGTGATCTTCCCCGCGACAGCATGATGCTGGAACTAGCAGGCGTCGATTTCCTATTCGCCCCACGGGTCGAGGACATGTATCCGCGGCCGATGGAAACCATGGTCGACGTCCCGAAACTCGGCTCGGAACTAGAGGGCGAGGCTCGCCCCGGCCATTTCGCTGGCGTTGCGACCGTCGTCACCAAGCTCCTCAACATCGTCCAGCCCCATGCGGCCTATTTCGGCGAGAAGGACTATCAGCAGGTGGCCGTTATCCGCCGCATGGTGGAGGATCTCGCCCTGCCGGTCCGGGTTGTGCCAGTGCCGACGGTGCGCGAGGCGGACGGCCTCGCCTGCTCGTCGCGCAATGTCTACCTTTCGGAAAAGGAACGGGAAGCGGCCGTCATTGTGCCGAAGGCGCTTGAGGAAGCGGCGCGACTTCGAGCGCTCGGCCTCAGTGATCCCCCCGAAATGGAGCGCGCGCTCTCCGCCTTCATCGCCGCCGAGCCTCTGGCGACGCCGGAGGTCGTGGCAGTGCGCCACCCCGATACGCTAATGCCGCTTTCGACCCTCGACGGCCCTTTCCTTGTCCTTCTCTACGTCCGCATCGGCAAGACGAAACTGCTCGACAACCGCGTCATCGGCAACGGCTCGGCAAAAGGCAGGGAGGCCGCCTGAGATGAGCACGCCACCGCGCCAGAAGCGCCTCACGCCCGCCGACATCCTCGCCCTCAAGGGCAATTGTCCCGTCGTATCGCTGACCGCCTATACGACGCCCATGGCGCGCCTGCTTGATCCGCATTGCGACTTCCTGTTGGTCGGCGACAGTCTCGGCATGGTGCTCTATGGCATGGACACCACCGTTGGCGTGACCATGGAAATGATGATCGCCCACGGCCAGGCCGTCATGCGTGGCGTCTCCCGCGCCTGCGTCATCATCGACATGCCTTTTGGATCCTATCAGGAATCGAAGGAACAGGCCTTCCGCTCGGCAGCCCGTATCATGAAGGAAACCGGCTGCGACGGCGTGAAGCTGGAAGGCGGCGCGGAAATGGCCGAGACGGTGGCCTTTCTCGTCGAACGCGGCATACCGGTGCTCGGCCATGTCGGATTGATGCCGCAGCAGGTCAACACATCGGGCGGCTACCGCTCCAAGGGCCATAGCGAAAAGGAAGCGGACAAGATCCGCCGCGACGCCCGCGCCATCGACGAGGCCGGCGCCTTTGCTATCGTCATCGAAGGCACGGTCGAACCGCTTGCCCGCGACATCAGCGGCTCGGTATCGGCTGCCACCATCGGCATCGGCGCGTCTCCGGCCTGTGACGGCCAGATCCTCGTCTCCGACGACATGCTCGGCCTTTTTAACGACTTCAAGCCGCGTTTCGTCAAACACTATGCTGAACTTGCGCAGGTGATATCGAAGGCTGCCGAAGACTATGCCGGTGAAGTCCGCACCCGCGCCTTCCCCGGTCCCGAGCACACATTCCAACCGCGTCCGAAAAGCTGACGGCCTCGCACTGTTCCGCGATTGAAAACTGTCATCCCCCGCTCCTATTGTACGCCCACGGGAATCGAAGGGACCAGCCATGCCGGAAATCGTCAGCATCACCAATGATCGCCTCACCGTCGAGGTTTCCTCGTCTGGCGCGGAAATGCAGTCGCTTGTCTCGTCGGATGGCCGCTCATGGCTGTGGAACGGCGACGCCGCCTGGTGGTCTGGCCGTTCTCCCATTCTCTTTCCGATCGTCGGCAAGGCGCCGGGCAACAAACTGACCATCGACGGCCGGCATGTCGATATGGCCCAGCATGGCTTTGCCCGCCGCAACGAATTCGCGCTCATGGGCCAGACGCAAACGAGTTGTGCGCACCGGTTGACGGCAACGGATGCGACGCGCGCCGTTTATCCCTTCGAATTCGCCCTCACACTGACCCATTCGCTCGACGGCAACACGCTCACTGTTGCCGCTAAGGTCGAAAATCTGGACGAGAAACCAATGCCCTTCGGGATAGGTTTCCACTCCGCCTTCTCGTGGCCTCTACCCGGTGCAGAAGGCAAGCAGCATATGGTGCTGCTCGCAAACCGGGCGGAACCGCCTTTGGCACGTCTTGAGGATGGACTTCTACGTGTCGACCGCCTTCCTTCACCCTTCGTCGAGGGAAAGCTGGATGTATCGCCTGAGATGTTCGTCGAAGACGCGATGATCTTCCCGGAAGGAACGGGAACAGGCCTCACCTATGGCGTCGCTGGCGGTGAAGCTCTGCACTTCAGCTTCGAGAACCTGCCGAACCTTGCGCTCTGGACCAAGCCGGGGGCGCCCTTCCTTTGCGTCGAGCCCTGGCATGGCACGGCTGCTGCCATCGGCGCATCCGACGATATCACGGAACGGCCCTTCACGAAGATATTGCCGCCGGGCGAAAAGGCCCGCTTCGCCTTTGCCGTCGAAATCCCCGCCTGACGCGGGCCTTCAGGAGCCGACCGGGCGCTCGAGCTGGTAGATCGCATCGCCGAGGCTTTCGACCTGCCGGGCGAACAGCGCCTGGGCATCGTGCAGACCGCGATTGTAATGGAGCGCGCCGAGCGTGCCCGCCATGAACTCGATCAGGCTTTCCGCCTCGAAGCGGCCGAGCTTCACGTCGTATTCCGTATCGACGTGCTTTTGTACGGCCGCCACCAGCGCGGCCAACTGCTCGGGTGAAAAATCGGGTTTCGCCATGGCCCGCGTTCCTTTCGTTCAAGAAATCCCCGCCGACTTGCGCGAGTTAGTGATCGCGATCAATTCCGCACGATAAACCATCACGCGAATTGGTTTGTATATCAGTATCTTTTGCGACAGTGAAAAGCCGGCCACAACAGAGACGAATGATGCGAAGCGACTTCACCGAGGGCATGCGCGGCAGCATGCCGATCCTTTTCTCCACGATGCCATTTGCGGCGCTCTTTGGGGCGCTTGCCGTCGCCAATGGCCAGACGGTTGCCGAGGCGACGCTGATGAGCGCCAGCGTCTTTGCCGGTGCAAGCCAGCTCGTAGGCATCGAGCTATTCGGTCATTCGGTGCCGATATGGGTGATCGTGTTATCGATCCTCGCCGTCAATTTCCGCCACGTCCTCTATTCGGCGGCCATCGCCCCATTCGTCGGCCACTTCACCCTGTCACAGAAGGCCATGAGCTTCTTCCTGCTCACGGACCCGCAATTCGCCGAAACGCTCACCCGAGGCGAAACCGGCCGTCCCGTGACCTTCACCTGGTACATGGGGTTTGCCATCACGATCTACGTTCCCTGGGTGGCGATGACCGCGGTTGGCGGCCTGCTCGGCAGCGTGATGGGCAATCCCTCGAACTGGGGCATCGACGTACTGCTGCCGATCTACTTCATGGGCCTCGTTCTGGGCTTCCGCAAACGCAACAACTTCCTGCCGATCGTGATCGTCAGCGCGCTGGTTTCCGTGGTCGCCCAGAAGCTCATCGGCTCGCCCTGGCATGTCAGCATCGGCGCCCTTGCCGGCGTGGCGCTGGCCGCCCTGCTGCCGCCGAAGAAGAGCGAAGATGCTGCGAAACAGGAGACTGCCCGATGAGCACTTTCCTCACGCCCTATATGACGCTGCTGATCGCGGCAGCCGCAGTCGCCACCTTCATCACCCGCATCGCCGGCTACATTCTGGTGAAGCGGCTGAAGACCATGCCACCGCGGCTGGAGGCGGCGCTGAACGCAGTTCCCGCAGCAGTGCTGACCACGCTCGTCGCGCCGGCGTTTTTCTCCGGCGGGATCGACGTCAAGGTCGCGATGGCGGCTTCGTTGCTGATCGGATTGCGCTTTTCGGCAATCCCGATGCTCATAGGCGGCTGGGTCGTCGTGATGGCGGCGCGCCAGTTCATGATGTAACGCGCCGCCGATATCGAGGGGAGCGGATCAGATCTCGCGCCGGAACGGTTCTGTCATACGCTCCAGCCATTCGCGGATCTTGGGGTCGTGGATGAGCGGCATCAGCTCGGCGCGGGTCTTCTCATGGTAGGCGTCGAGCCAGCGCAATTCTTCGTCGGCCAGGAGATCCGTGTCGACAAGATATTTGTCGATCGGCACATAGGTCAGCGTCTCGAAGGAAAGCATCGGCTGATCGCCCCCCTCGACGGCTTCAGCCTCGCGCACATAGAGCAGGTTCTCGATACGGATACCGAAATGACCCGGGCGGTAATAGCCGGGCTCGTTTGAGAGGATCATGCCGGGCAGCAATTCCTGCGTCGAAAGACGCGAAATGCGCTGCGGCCCCTCATGTACCGAGAGGTAGGAGCCGACGCCATGCCCTGTTCCATGGGCGAAGTCCGCACCCGCCTTCCAGAGAGCGATGCGGGCCAGCGGATCGAGGTCACAACCGCGCGTCCCTTTCGGAAAGCGCGCCGTACTGATGGCAATCATGCCCTTCAGCACAAGGGTAAAGAACCGCCGCTGCTCATCCGGCACCGGGCCGATGGCGATCGTACGGGTGATATCCGTCGTGCCGTTCACGTATTGCGCGCCTGAATCGATCAGGAACATTTCGCCCGACTTCAACGGACGGTCCGTCTCAGTCGTGACCCGGTAATGAATGATCGCGGCATGTTCGCCGGCACCGGAAATCGTGTCGAAGGAGATGTCCTTGAGCGGGTTCTGCATCCGCTCTCCGACCCGCGCCCGCGCCTCCTCCAGCGCCTTCGTTGCGGCAATCTCGCTGACCGTACCCGGATGCTGTCCGTCCAGCCAATGCAGGAACTCGGTAACCGCCACGCCGTCCTGCAGATGGGCGGCCGCAGAACCATTCAGTTCCACGCTGTTCTTGGTCGCCCGCGGTATCCTGACGGGATCGGCTCCCTCGATGACATTGCCACCATGGACGCGAATGAGTTCGACCAGCGCGAACGGCGCGAGATCGGGGTCGATGAGAATGCTCACGCCCTTGGACGCCAGATGCGCCAGCCTGCCGGTCAGAAGTTCCGGATCGATCTGTTCGCAGAGCTGTCCCAGATAGGCCTCGACCTCAATGCCGGTCTTGCGCTTGTCGAGGAATAGTTCCGCCTTGCCATCGGCATGGATGATGGCGCGCGCCAGCGGATGCGGCGTGTGCGGAACGTCAGCGCCGCGAATGTTGAAAATCCAGGCGACGGAGGAAGGATCGGTGATCAGCACCGCCGCGATCCCCTTCTCCTTCAGGTCCATGGCAATCTTCGCGATCTTGTCCCGCGCCAGCAGGCCGGCATAAGCGATGGTCTGGATCGTCACGGCGCCGAGCGGTTCCTCCGGCCGGTCGGTCCAGATGCCATCGACGGGGTTGCGCGTCAGAAAGACGAGCGCTCCGTCCTTCTCTGCCAGCGCCTTTTCCAGCCGGCGCACTTCGGCAGTCGTGTGCAGCCACGGATCGATGCCGAGCTGGAAGCCCGTATGGGTATGGGTCCGCACCCACCGGTGCGGCGGCTCCCCTACCAGATCGCCACCGGTGAAGACCGACTGGTCCACCTGTTGGACAAGCTGTGTGGTGTAGCGACCATCGACGAACACCACAGCCTGCCCCGCCGTCACCAGCACCTGACCGGCCGAACCGGTGAACCCCGTGAGCCAGGAAAGCCTCTCCGCCGAAGTCGGTACATATTCGCCCTGATATTCATCTGCCCGAGGCACGAGCAGCCCGTCGATGCCGAGGTCGGGGAACTGTGCCCTTAGCGCCTCGATGCGCTCGCGGCCATATTGCGGAGTGGAGGTGACGTCGAAGGACTGAAACATGGGAGACTACCTGCATTGAGGATTCGTGGCATCGCTTATAGCAAGAGCCGCTGCCCCTGCCCATTTCCAACCGCAAAAGACGGCAGCCATCCAAAATGACGCGTCGCAGAATCGAAAAACAGGTGCAATGCACAAATGCATAAAATCGCGTCAAAAACATCCAAGATACACTTAAGATTTGCACCTAATGCATAGCACCCTTGAGACAAAGCACCTGTCTCTATCGCATTGCACAATCTATATGGCGCTCATCGAACGACTTAAACGAGTGGACAAGGAATACGGCAATGGCAGGATCGCTCTTGCAGAACGGATACCGCCAGATCATCGCTAACCGCGAGTGCCAGGCTCAACGCCACCTGACTGGCGCTCTGCGCGACAGGAACAACAGCATTTTCCTGCGCCTGGACGCCCCGCGCGAGCAGATTCGCCGCAAGGAACGGCAGCACGCATTCTTCTGAGATCCGGAGAGCGCGGCCTGACCGCGTTCCCGACGGAAAGCACTCCCGCTTGAGCGATCCTCCCAAGGCTCGCGGGACTTGGACCGGCAAGATCGGTCCTGCAAGGCGGCATCACAGATGCCGCCTTTTGCTTTGCCTTTTTCTGAACTCAACCCACTATGCCATGACCACAATGTTGCGTCGCAGCATTGTGGGGCGTCACCTGCTTACCGGCGATGGCTTTCGTGCCGCAGATGGATGGTCACCCAGCCATTGCGCCAGATGGTGCGCACATGGGCAAGACCCGCGCCGTTATAGGCCGCCAGCACCTTCCAGCGCTGCGCCGCGAGAATGCCTGATAGAATGACCGAACCGCCGGGCGCCAGATTGGCCACGAGCTGCGGCGCCATCTTCATCAGGGGTCGGGCAAGGATATTCGCGATAATGAGATCGAACGGACCGCGCTGACGGAATGCAGTCGAATGGAAACCGGGAGCCACGCGGAAATCGATCCCCTCGACGACGCCGTTGCGCCGCGCATTCTCGCGCGCGACACGGACCGCGATCGGGTCGATATCGGTCGCCAGTACCGGCACCGGCAAGAGCTTGCGCACGGCGATGGCGAGCACGCCACTGCCGGTGCCGAGATCGAGCGCATTGGCAACAGGCCTTGAACGCACGACTTCCTCGATGACCTCCAGGCAGCCGGCCGTCGTTCCGTGATGGCCGGTGCCAAAGGCCTGCCCTGCATCGATCTCGATTGCCACATCGTTCGGCTGCACCTTGTCCCGGTCATGGGAACCGTGAACGAGGAAACGCCCTGCCCTGACCGGCGTCAGCCCTTCTAGCGACTTGGCGATCCAGTCGATGTCGGGGATCACCTCACGCTCGACCGGCAGGTCGGGATATTCTTCGGAAAGCAAGGCGACGACACGCTCGCGCACCTCTTCTTCCTCATCGAACATCATGTAGACGGAAGCCTGCCAGACGTCGTTCTTCTCATCCACCTCGGTCGTGGCGATGGCGAAGTCCTCCTCGCCGAAAGCAAAGCTCATGAGATCGAGGATACGGTTCGCATGCTGCTCCGTGGTGGTGACGAAAAGACGGATTTCGCTCACGATCGATGGTCCTGTGACGTTGGAAAAGGTTTCAAGCGCAAACGCCGCGCTGCTTGCGTCTGCGCTACACCGTCGCCTTGCTGATGGCAACCTTCCAGAGTGTCGTGTCCGGGATGCAGGGTCAGCCCTTGGCGAGATTTTCAAGCTTCTTTATGGCCACATCGGGATTCTCGCCATAGGCAATGGTGCCGACGAAGCGCCCTTCCGCATCCAGCAGGAAGACAGAGGCCGTGTGATCCATGGTGTAATCCCCGTTCGGATCCTTCTCATCCAGGGGAACCTTTCGGGCATAGACCCGGAAGCCCTTGACGACCTCGGCCACCTTGTCCGGAGCGCCGGAAATGCCGACCACCCGGTCTGTCACATTGGAGATGTAGGTGCCGAGAATCTCCGGCGTGTCACGCTCGGGATCCACCGAGACGAAATAGGCCTGCAGCTTGCTCTTGTCGGGATCGACCTTGGCGAGCCAGCCGTCGAGTTCGAACAGCGTCGTCGGGCAGACTTCCGGGCAATGGGTAAAGCCGAAGAACAGCGCCGTCGGCTTGCCGCGGAAGGCCTGTTCGGTGATGGGCTTGCCGCTCTGATCGGTCAACTGAAACGGCACGCCGAACGGCCCCTCGGCCATCTTCGTCTTTGATTGTGTCACGGCAAGCGTCAGCCAGCCGAGAACACCCGCCATGATCAATACGCCGACCCAGAGGAAAATCCGAAACGTCTTCATCTATTCCATCCTCGCGCCCCGCCACCCAGGCGGTCGCCCACATTCTTAACATGCCGATACGCCTCCGGCGCAGGAAGTGCAAATCAACAGCCTGTCAAAAAGAGAGACCGCGCGGTTTTGCCTCGCCCCGAGGCAACGACCGCGTTCCCGGCAGGACCATCAGAAGCAGAGTGAAAAGCCGTTCTCGGACAGCGCAAGAAAGATCGCAGCGCCATGCTGAAGCCAGCCGGCAAAAGCGAGCGCAACGGCCATCGAAAGCCCCGCCGCGACAACGGCAACCACTGCAATGCGCGGAAATACGGAAGCGATCTGGTTCATGACCGCTTTATAATATCTCCCGCTTATAGCTGAAAGTGCAAACTTTCCGAAACACATTCAAGAAAGTTGATGAAATGGACATCGCTTTCTGAGACGCTTTGAGAATGATCGCTGGTGGCGACCTGGAGTCTTGGGAGGGACGAATGGGAGAGCAGGCCTTACAGGCATTTCCGCAACCGAAATTGCGGATCAATCACATGAAACTCGACGACGTATGGACGGCACTGCGTGAAGGTCTGAATGACTTCCGCCGCCATCCACAGTTCGGACTTTTCTTCGGCGGGATCTACGCACTCGGCGGCCTGTTCATCGTGACGGTGCTGATCCGCTATCATCTACCCTGGATGATCATACCCGTCGCCATCGGCTTTCCGTTGATCGGCCCTTTCGTAGCAGTCGGCCTTTACGAGGTCAGCCGACGCCATGAAAAGGGAGAGCCTATCACTTGGAAAGGCGTGCTGACTGAAGTCTTCCGCCAACGGGAGCGCCAGCTTTCCTGGATGGCATTCGCCGTGCTGTTCGTCTTCTGGATCTGGATTTATCAGGTGCGCCTGCTGCTCGCCCTTTTCCTCGGCTTCAAGATCCCGGCAACCCTTGCCGCATTCCTCACGCTTCTTACCACGACACCGGAAGGGATTGCCTTCCTGATGGTCGGCACTGTCGTCGGAGCGCTTCTTGCTACCATTCTGTTTTCCCTGACCGTCATCTCGATGCCGCTGCTGCTCGATCACGATATCGATTTCGTCACGGCAATGATTACCAGCATCCGGGTCGTATTCGAAAACCCCGTACCCATGTTCGCATTCGGCCTGATCGTAGCGGCCGCGGCGATTCTTGCCCTCGTGCCGGCATTCCTCGGACTTTTTGTCGTGCTGCCCATTTTGGGGCACGCGACATGGCATCTTTATTCCCGGGCGATCGCCCAGGCCTGACGAATATGGGCGGCAACCCTTGAGAATCATGGGTCGCCGTCCCATAAATTTGCTGTCCGAACGGCAATATTAGCCGTTGTTTAACGCATATTCGCAATTCTTGAGTTTGCGAGATGATCGTTACAGATCATTCGGACATCACGTCCGCCGGGACGCGTTTCTTTTTCCTCGGCTCTCCGCATGCATGTGAACGACATCGCTGATGCTCAGCGTCGGTGTCCGGCGGGCTTCGGGGAGGCATATGCTCAATTTCGTATCGGCAGACATGCCCGCCAGTCGGTCAGCATTCGCTGACGCATGGCTCTGCGGCAGCATTCAGCCGGCCGTCCGGAATGTCGAAACTGCATTCGATATCTCTCGCAAACAATTCGCCGGTTTGACCGGCCGATACGAGATGGGCGGCGCGACCGTCGTCTCCCGCCACTTCGCGCCGGCAGGAACCGACGCATCACCGCAACCGTCGCCCGCGTATAACCTGACCGACAGGATCGCGCAGACACCCCATTACATGGCCACCGTTTCCATCAGGAACGGGACAGCAGACAACCGGGAAGGATTCCAACCATGAGCAATGCCATCAAACAGTCCGGGGCCTACCTCGAAATCGTCTCCTTTCATCTCGGCGATCAGGAATTCTGCATCGACATCATGGCAATCCGCGAAATCCGCGGCTGGGCGCCAGTGACCCCGATGCCGCACACGCCGCCATATGTGCTCGGTCTCATCAACCTGCGTGGCGCCGTGATCCCGGTTATCGACATGGCCTGCCGGCTCGGCATGAAGATGACGGAGCCTTCCGAACGCGCCGCCATCATCGTCACTGACATCGCCGGAAAGCTGGTCGGACTGCTGGTCGAGCAGGTTTCCGACATGATGACCATCAAGGCGGAAGACCTGCAGCCGGCGCCCGAGATTATTCCGGAAGAACAGCGCGCTTTCTGCCGCGGCATCGTGGCTTTGGAAAAGTCGATGGTCTGCTTCCTCAACCTCGACACCGTCATCGCCGACGAGCTCGCTCAGGCTGCCTGATCCACTCGCACGGCAATTTTCCCAACCGGAACCCGGCTCTGCCGGGTTTTGGCGTTCCTGTATTCGGAAGAATAGGTTAACATTTTCTACTACAGATCTATCAGCGGTTTTTTCTGCATAATCGCCCGAAACCACGCAGAAAATCCGGACGATATTGCAGGAGTTCCGTGGCCGGGGCTCACGAACCGTGCACAATCGTATTTTGCCGTCAAAGCGCTAAAAACAAAAAAGCTGCGCTCCGGAACGGCTACTGTCCGAAACACAGCTTTTTCAACTGGAGTCCAGGAGACCCAGGCCCCCTGGTCTGGCAAGCACGAACAGTTGGCGATCGAAAATGGGGTGACACGACCGCCCGCCAGTGCCATGAGAACTTTCGCAAACTCTTGAAGTAAACGGAAGTGACCGCGCTCACAAAAAACCGGTACAATCGGCCTTTGGATCGATCATTTTTGGCACAATTATTCCGATCCCACAAAAATTTAAGGGTTATCAGGGTTTACCCTCGGTCCAAGTGACCGGCTCATTGAACAGCGGCACCGTCGATATTGCCATTTTGGCGGAACCGTCGACGACCTGACGGGAGTGAATGAGATAGATCAGCGTGTCATTCGTCTTGTCGTAGATCCGGTTGACCACCAGTTGCTTCCAGATGAACGACATGCCCTCGCGGAACACCTCTTCGCCCTCCTTCGACAGGTCAATGTCACCGACCTCGATCGGCCCGGTCTGGCGGCACGCAATCGAGTTGTTCGAGGGGTCCTCGAACCAGTTGCCCTTGGACAGGCGGTCGATGATCGAACGGTCGAAATAGGTGACGTGGCAGGTCACGCCCTTGATCTTGGGATCCGTGACCGCCTCGACAACGATATCGTTGCCCACCCAGTCGACGCCGACCTTGCCGACCACCTCGGCAGATGCGGGCGCGGCAATCGACAACAACAGTATTCCTGCAGCGAGGGTATTGGATCTGAGCGACATGAAGACCTCCGGTAGTGTCACGCTATTGAGATAAGCGTGGCACACGGCCTTACAAGACGGAAGCGCCTTTCGCCTTGGGCCGAACGGAACAGGCTTCGTAACCTGCCCGATAAAGCCGTCCCGGCGAGATACCGAGACTTGCCGCCAGTTCCGGAATTCCATCCGCCCGTTGCTGCCGGGCCATCGCGATGGAGGCCAGCGCACAGACAAGGGCGTCTTCCGCCGCGTTGTGGTGGGAAAAAGACAGACCGAGGTGAGCCGCCAGCACGTTCAGCTTATGCGACCCGAGTTGCGGCCATGCCCGCTGAGAAAGCTTGACGCTGCAGACATAGGAAAGCTCTGGATAGGGCTGCCGATAGGCGTCGAGCGCGGCGCGCCAGACGGAAAAGTCGAAGGCGGCATTGTGCGCGATCATCATGGCGTCAGCGAAATCGTCGGCGAACTCGTCCATGACCTCGGGAAACTCCCCGGCGTCTTCGACATCCTCGGGCCGAATGCCATGAATAGCGATATTGAACGAGGAAAACCGCATGGTCTTCGGCCGGATCAGCCGCTCCTCGACCCGCACCACCTTGCCATCCTCGATGAAGGCCAGGCCGACCGAACAGGCGCTGCCGCGCTCCTCATTGGCGGTCTCGAAATCGATGGCGATGGCTTTCAAGAGATTTATTTCCCGGAATCGTTGAACCCGGATGGTCATAGAACCTGCAGACGCCCCGCGCAAACTGGACATTCGTCCACCATTGTCACCGTTGGCTCCGCGCATAGCCTCCCGCCGCCATCTTTATCGCCTTTTCGCCTCTCTCCCCCTGTACATCTGCCTGTTTGCCGGATAGGAACGCGCTTAACGACGGACCGCTTCTGGCGGCCGATGGCGCATGGGCGCCCGACAAGCATCCGGCGAGATGCGCAACACCTGGTTCGAAAGACGGTTCAATGACAGAATTTGACGGCATCGCGCCGCCGATCGTAGAGGCATTGTCGAAGCGCGGCTATGCCACCCTGACACCGGTGCAGCAGGCCATGCTCGACCCCGAGCTTGCTGGCGCCGATGCCCTGGTTTCGGCGCAGACAGGTTCCGGCAAGACGGTCGCCTTCGGACTGGCTCTCGCCCCCACCCTGCTCGACGGCGAGATCCGCTTCGGTCGCGCCTCCGCACCGCTGGCACTCGCCATTGCCCCAACGCGCGAACTGGCGCTGCAGGTCAAGCGCGAGCTCGAATGGCTCTATGAAATGACCGGTGCGACGATTGCTTCCTGCGTCGGCGGCATGGACATCCGCACGGAGCGGCGCGCACTCGAACGCGGTGCCCACATTGTCGTCGGCACGCCCGGTCGCCTGCGCGACCACATCACCCGCAACGCGCTTGATCTCTCCGAAATCCGCGCCGTCGTGCTCGACGAAGCCGACGAGATGCTCGATCTCGGCTTCCGCGAGGATCTGGAGTTCATTCTCGAATCGGCGCCGGATGACCGCCGTACGCTGATGTTCTCGGCAACCGTGCCGAAGTCGATCGCCGATCTCGCCCGCAACTACCAGCGCGACGCAAAACGCATTGCCACCGCCGGCGAAAGAAAGCAGCATGTCGATATCGACTATCGTGCGCTCATGGTCGTGCCTTCCGACAAGGAAAATGCGATCATCAACGTCCTGCGTTACTACGAAGCGCGCAACGCCATCGTGTTCTGCTCGACCCGCGCCGCCGTCAATCACCTGACGTCCCGCCTGCATAATCGCGGCTTCTCGGTCGTGGCGCTTTCCGGCGAACTCAGCCAGAATGAACGCACCCACGCGCTCCAGGCCATGCGCGACGGCCGCGCCCGCGTCTGCATCGCGACGGACGTCGCCGCGCGCGGTATCGACCTGCCCGGCCTCGAGCTGGTCATCCATGCCGACCTCCCGAGCAACCCGGAAACCCTTCTCCACCGCAGCGGCCGTACCGGCCGTGCCGGCAACAAGGGCGTGTCCGCCCTGATCGTTCCGATGAGCAATCGCCGCAAGGCAGAACGCCTGCTGGAAAACGCCAAGATTGCCGCAAACTGGGCGAAGCCCCCGTCGGTCGATGAAGTTACCCGCCGCGACGACGAACGCCTTCTCGGCGATCCGCTGTTCCTCGACAAGGTGACCGAAGACGAAAGCGGTGCGGTCGCTGAGCTGCTCGAAAAGCACGGTGCCGAACAGGTTGCCGCCGCTTTTGTCCGCCTCTATCGCAGCGGCCGCTCGGCACCGGAAGACCTGATCGATGTCACCGTCTCCCCGGAACGCAAGCGCCGCGAACGGGATGGCGACGACGCCCGCCCTGCTCATAGCGAACTGCGCCCGCGCGAAAACTTCGGTCCGAGCGTCTGGTTCTCCTTGTCTGTCGGTCGCCGTCAGAACGCCGAGCCGCGCTGGTTGATCCCCATGCTCTGCCGTCACGGCCAGATTTCCAAGGTCGATATCGGCGCCATCAAGATGCAGCCGGAAGAGACCTTCGTCGAACTCGCGGCAGGCAGCGCCGAACACTTCCTCGCGGCTCTCGGCCCCAACAAGACCATCGACCGCGGCATCACCGTGCAGCCGCTCGACGGCGTCCCGGATTTCAACGCCCCTCCGAAGGAGCGTCCCTTCCGCGAGAAGCGCGAATTCGGCGACAACAAACCCTATGGCGAAAAGCGCGGCTTCGGTGACAAGAAGCCGTATGGCGACAAGAAACCCTATGGTGACAAAAAGCCCTACGGTGACAAGCCCGCCGGCAAGCGCCGCTTCGACGACGACATGGTGAAGGCAGACGCGGAAGTCTGGGGCGATGCACCTGCCCGCAAGCCTGAAGGCGACCGCGACTTTGGCAAAAAGCCGTTCTCGAAGAAGCCGAAGGCAGCGGGTGCAGGCGACAACCGGACCTGGGACAAGCCCGCAAAGGGCGACTGGGCAGGCAAGGAACGCGCAGGCAAGCCGGGCAAGCCCGGTGGCAAGTTCAACGATCGTGGTTTTGATAACCGCGGAGGCAGCGGCCCGGATGGCAAACCGAAGAGGAAGGGCCGTCCCAACGGCTGAGGACAGAAACCGGGGCATCTCAGGTGAAACAGATCATCGCCGATGCCCCGGCTGGTCGACTCCGTCAGTATGTGGATACTTTGAGTTCCTCAGCCGGCCTTGCCCCAAGGCACGCTAAGCCCGGCCCTTTGTACTCGGCTTATGCCGCCCTTCCGGCGGCAAAATTCAGATGGTCCAGCATGCGCGTTATGCCTTGGCGCAGGTCGATGGACGGGGAGAGCCCGTAGTCGGACTGCAGTTCCGTATCGCCGCAGCGGAAGAAAACCCCTTCCGGCTTATCGGAAAGGCCTGAAACTTTCGGCTCCCATCCAATTTGCCGAGCCACTTCCTCCGCCAGTGCAATGAACGAAGTTGCGACACCCGTCGACAGGTTGAGACTTGCCCCCGACGGCAGCCGATCGACCGTTCGCCAGATAAAATCCACGCAATCCGAGATATGGATGAAGTCGCGGCATTGCCGGCCTGAGCCCCAGACGAACACCTCGTCCTGCCCTCTTTCGCCCATCAGCCGCCTGCAGATCGCCGGAAAGGGATAGGCAAGGTCCTGATCCTCGCCATAGCCGCTGAAGGGCCGGTAAGCGATAGCCCGCCCGCCATATCGCTCGACATAGAGCTTCATCAGGAATTCCCCGGTAAGTTTCGCCCAGCCATAGCTGAGATCGGGAACGCCGATATCCTCGTCGAAAGAGATCATCCCCTCGCTTAGGAGCTTATGCCCGGTAGGCCCTTGCAAGCCGATGGGATAGGCAGCACTTGAGCTGAAGAACACCACGCAGCCCGGTCTGGTCTCCGCCGCCCATTTCCACATCTGCGCATCGATGGAGAGATCTTCCGCCACGCAGAGTGTCTGTGTCTCCAGCATGACCCTTCCGCCCACCATGGCGGCGAGATGATAGATATAGTCGAAACGCTCGGTCGAGCGGGCGAAATATTCGCGGCAATCCTGCTGCACGAAGGTGAAGTTGCCCTTCGGCTGAAGCGGCCAACGTTCAGGGCGGAGCGCTCCCGTGTCGGCAACGAGCGCATCGACACAGACGACATCGAACCCTTCCTCCAGAAGCCTGGAGCAGATGTGCCGCCCAACGAAGCCAGCGCCGCCGGTCACCAAAGCCCTTGCCATACTGTTGCCCCTCTCCGCAAACCCGTTCCCATCTTCAACCTCGGCCTGTCCCATGGACCGGCTGCGAAGCCATGGGCTAGTGAATCAGCCGTACCTTTTCAGGCACGGAGCCGACCTCGGCTTCCTCCACGACTGATGGCTTTGACCTTTGATAGATATCGGTAAGACGCCGGCTCCACTCGTAGCCGTCCGGCGCGATGCGCTTGCCATATTCATAAGCGCCTTCGCTGAGGCGTCGGACAGTTACAACGCTATCCATCATCGCCATCTTTTCGGCCAGCGATGCGGCGTTGCCGCTCTCGAAGACGAGGCCGGCGCCATTGCTTGCGACCTCTTCGGCAATCAACGCATTGCTGCTGACGATCACCGGAATGCCGCTCATCATTGCCTCCGCGGCCACCAGTCCATACGGTTCCGGCATGCGCGAGGGCATGAGGAAGAAGCGCGCTTCGGCAGCAATCCGCTGGACTTCGCTATCCTCCAGCCAGCCGGGCACGTAACAGTTTGGCAGGGCGTCCTGCATTTCCTTGAGCAACGGTCCTTGACCGATCAGCGTGGCGGTGCGGCCGGTCCTATTGAGAGCTTCGGCAAGCGTCCGTACGCCCTTCTCCCAGGTCATGCGACCGAGGAAAAGCGTCCGGTCGTTCTGCCAGGCCCTCACAGGTTCAGCGGTCAGTGGCTTGCAAGGCGTGCGCAACGTGCGGAAATGCTTGAGGCCAGCGCTGCGAAGATAGGGCTCCATGTTTTCATGGGCGAGAATGACCTCCACCCGGTTCCAGAATGTCTGCCCGGCAGAACGCTGCGTCAGCATCCGCCCGACACGCCACAGCTTGTGCATGTAGTTGCGCTTGTCGCAGTTGCTGCAAACACACGCTGTCGACATCGGTTGATAATTGCAGACATCGCCTGTCCTGAAATTCAGGTAACCGCCATTCGGACAGTTGAGGAAGAAATCATGGGCAGTGACGATCACGCGGGCTCGGTGGCGGGCAAGAGCGTGAAAGATGGAGGGCGAGAGGATCTGCGACCAGCCGTGCACGTGAACTACGGTCTCCTCGTCGCCCTCGGCAAGCATATTGTCCAACGCTTCGTAAGCACGGCGATTGTAGTTTCGGTCGATAACATCCCGAAGGCGAACACCATCACGCAAGGGTCGCTCTCCGAGAGAAGTCACCTTCGCTCCGGGAAAACGGGCACGCACGCCCTCTCCATCGTCACCGACAAGGACCGAACAGTCCATCCCCGCGGCTATCCCCGCCTCGATACACTGCATCGCGACCTTTGTCGCACCACCCAGAACTACCGATACATCGTTTACAATAACAAGTCGCATGGCGCCGTGGTCCACCAATAAAGAACCAAACGACGGAGGGTGTGAAATACCCTCAGACTCCCCAGCCGGCCCATCGTTCTCGACGACAATTGACCTACATTTCGGGGTGGTAGTTCAATTTATCCTTTTGAGTTATTGCACTGAATTTTACGACTATATGCCTCGCTGAAAAGAGCCAGTGGAATCAGGATTTCAACCACTGATGAGGGCCAGCCACTCGTCCTCGTCCATGACGGTTACGCCCAGTTCGCGGGCCTTGTCGAGCTTCGACCCGGCACCGGGTCCGGCAACGACATAATCCGTTTTCTTCGATACCGAACCGGCGACCTTGGCCCCCAGACTTTCGGCTCTCGCCTTGGCTTCATCACGGGTAAATTTTTCCAGAGACCCCGTGAAGACCACGGTCTTTCCGGCAACCGGGCTGCCGCTCGTCGTGGGCGCCTCTGCGTCGAGCGGCGTCACTTCCTGAAGAAGGCGCTCGACCACGGTCATGTTGCGCGGTTCCTTGAAGAACTCGATGATAGAAGCAGCAACGACTTCGCCTATACCGTCGATGGCATTGAGCTCGTTCCACGCATCGCCGTGCATAGGTGCGGCCGCTTTCATCCCCTCGGCAAAAGCCGAATAAGACCCGTAGGAGCGGGCGAGAAGCTTGGCGGTGGTCTCGCCGACATGGCGAATACCAAGCGCAAAGATCAGCCGGTGCAGCGCGATCTGCCGGCGCGCGTCGATTGCGTCGAACAACTTGCGCACACTGACTCGACCGAAGCCCTCGATATTCTCGAGCTTCGTCAGGGATGACGACTCCTGCCGACGCTGCAATGTGAAAATGTCGGGCGCGGTCCGGATCTGGATCGCAGGATCCTCGTTCTCGAAGAAGAAATCGACCTGCTTCGTTCCCAGCCCTTCGATGTCGAAGGCATTGCGCGAGACGAAATGCTTGATGTGCTCCTTGGCCTGCGCCGAACAGACGAAACCGCCGGTACAGCGGGTGACCGAATCGAGCTTGCCCGTCTTCTCGTTCAGTTCACGCACTGCGTGACTGCCGCAAACCGGGCATGTCTTCGGGAACACGTAAGGCAGTGCCCCGTTCGGTCTTTTCTCCGGCACGATGTCCAGGACCTGAGGGATAACGTCACCGGCACGCTGGACGATGACCGTGTCGCCGATGCGAATATCGTGATCGTCAGGACGGATGCGCTCACCGGAATTGCCGATGCCCCTGATATAGTCTGCATTGTGTAATGTGGCATTGGTGACGACCACACCGCCGACCGTGATCGGTTCGAGGCGGGCGACCGGCGTCAGCGCGCCGGTGCGTCCGACCTGGATCTCGATATTCTCCACGGTGGTGAAGGCCTGCTCGGCGGGGAATTTGTGGGCCGTCGCCCAACGGGGCGAGCGTGAACGGAAGCCCAGCCGTTCCTGCAGATCGAGCCGGTCGACCTTGTAGACGACCCCGTCGATATCGTAATCAAGATCGGCGCGCATCAAACCGATTTCCCGGTAGTGCGCCAGTATCTCCTCGGTCGAATGCAGGCACTTCATCAGCGGGTTGACCGGAAAGCCCCATTCGCGAAACACCTTTACCATCCCGAACTGCGTGTCCGCCGGTATCGTCGACATTTCGCCCCAGGCATAGGCAAAGAACTTCAGGTTACGGCTCGCAGTTACCTTCGGATCGAGCTGGCGAAGGGAGCCCGAGGCGGTGTTACGTGGATTGACATAGGTCTGCTTTCCCTCGGCCTCCATCTGCGCGTTGAGCGCAAGGAAATCGCTCTTTGCCATGTAGACCTCTCCGCGCACCTCTACGACATCGGGCGCTCCCGCTGGCAACTGGCGTGGAATGTCCTTGATGGTGAGGATGTTGGCTGTGACGTTCTCGCCGGTCGTACCGTCCCCACGTGTCGCAGCGGTCGTCAGCCGGCCGGCCTCGTAACGGATCGACATGGAGAGACCGTCGATCTTCGGTTCGGCCGTGAACGCAATGGAATTGTCCGGCAGCCGACCAAGGAAGCGATAGACGGAAGCCACGAAGTCCGCGACATCCTCGTCGGAAAAGGTATTGTCGAGCGACAGCATCGGCCGTGCATGGACGATCGGCGCGAATGTGGCGAGCGGTGCGGCACCAACCCGCCGGGAAGGACTATCGGCACGCACGAGCGCCGGAAAGCGCGCCTCGATTGCATCGTTGCGCCTCTTCAGCGCATCGTAATCGGCGTCGGAGATCTCCGGCCTATCCTTGCCATGATAAAGAGCATCATGCCTCGAAATCTCGGCGGCGAGCCGCGCCAGTTCGGCGGCGGCCTGCTCCCCGGTCAGATCAGCGACTGCGATGATATCCTCTGCCATGGCCATGCTCCGAATTTAAGAGCTTCCGGTATTAACCGAAATTGACAGAATGGAAAGCGGGCACTCACCCTGCTGAGCGAAGCCCCTCTCCAAACTCCAGCCTCGCCGTCAAAGGCAGGTGGTCGGAGGCAATACGCGCAAGCGGCGTATCGTGAACCGCAAGCTCCGCGATGAGCCCGACACGGTTCGCCATGATCCTGTCGAGGGAGAGCATCGGCAGGCGGGCTGGAAAACTCGGGATAGGCGGAGGCAACGGGCCGAACACCGATTCGAGCCGTGTGAGCGCGGAACCCGGCCCGAGGCGCCATTCGTTGAAATCCCCCATCAACAGGGTCGGGCGCTCTTCCCTTGCCCCCATGATATCGAGAATCACATCCGCTTGCTGCCTGCGCGCCCAGCGCAACAGCCCAAGATGGGCTGCAATGACTCGAAGCCCCTCACCCCGGGCAAGATCGATTTCCGCGACCAATGCACCACGCGGTTCAAGTCCTGGCAGCGCCACCTGATGCACATCGCGCACCATGCCTTCCTTGAACAGCAGTACATTGCCGCGCCAGCCATGCGATTTCGGCTTGGCGAGTACTGGAACCGGCGTCAATCCAGTCTCCAGCCTGAGGCGGGGCAGATCGAGAAGTCCGGATTTCTCCCCGAAACGCTGGTCCGCCTCCTGTAGAGCGATCACATCCGGATCGATCTCGGAGATCACTTCGATGATTCTCTCCGGATCAAAACGGCCGTCCGTGCCGACGCATTTGTGAACATTGTAGGAAGCGACCACCAGCGATCCGTCGCGCTGATCGAAAGGCCGGATTATGGAGCGATTGGCACGGTTCCGGATCGAGGCAAGCATTGTCCTGGCGAGGTTGCCGTTGGTCTTCGTCATCTCGTTTCCATGCCAGTTTCATAAGCACCATTGCGAGTCGCAGCATACTGCGCCGCAAAAGAGATTTCATGGCAGATGCCGAGTAAACCGACGATTTGCCCAATCTCACTGTCGCCTGTCATAGATAGGGCGACCCCAGCCAGAAAACACGGTTGAGGAGGCGAACGGCGAAAGGCCGCGCCTGCAAGGCATCGAAGGACAACATCTCAGCATGATAGAGTGCCGCATCGATCCGCTTATCGATCGCCGCCGCAAAGTCCCTGTCGAACACTTCCATGTCGATCTCAAAATTCAACCGCAGCGAACGGGAGTCGAGATTGGATGAGCCTACGAACGCCCATTGCCCGTCGACCGTCAGAAGCTTTGAATGATCGAACGGCCCCTGTGCATTGTAGATGCGGCAGCCTTCTTTCAGGATCTGCGCGAACTGCGAGGTCATCGCGTGGCTGACGATCGCGAGATTGTTCTGCGACGGCACAACGATTTCGACCACGACACCGCGCCGCGCAGCCGTGAACAGAGCCGCAAGCAGGATGTTGTCCGGCAGGAAATAGGGAGACATGATCCTGATCGACTTTTCCGCGGTCGAAAACGCGCCCATCAGGATCTTGTGATTCGTTTCGATATTGCTGTCGGGGCCGGATACGATGGCGCGAGCGAAGGCCGGACCGCCCTGCACCCCGTCATCCACCGCCACCTGCCAGGCTCTTCCAGTCAGCACCTCGCCGGTCTCGAAATTCAGATCCTCCGCCGCAACAGCGAAAATATCGGCAACGACGGGTCCCGTGACGCGGAAATGAGTATCGCGCGCAGCGTGTTCGCCTTCGAAAGCTGCGCGGATATTCATACCACCCATGAACGCAACCTTGCCGTCGATCACCACGATCTTGCGGTGGGTGCGCAGGTTTGCATAGGGCAGCCGCATACCAACGATGACCTTGCCGTTGAAGGAAGCCACGGGTACGCCGCGATCCTTCAGATAACCTATGATGCTCGGCACACTGTATCGGGCGCCAACGGCATCGACCAGAACCCTAACTTCGACTCCCCGCCGGGCAGCAGCTGCAAGACAATCTGCAACGCGTTTTCCGGCCGGATCCCGGTCGAAAATATAGGTTTCAAGGATCACGCTACGCTCGGCCGCATCGATAGCGGCGCAAATCGCGGCATAGGTCTCGCTGCCCGTATGCAGAATATCGATGCGATTGCCGGACAGGAGTGCGTGATGGCCGACAGTATCTCCGAGCGATTTCAGGGCCGCCATGCGACTGCCGAACTTGTCAGCCACCACCTCGCGCGGAACTCCATATTCCGAGAGCCTTTTCCAAAGCTCCTCGAAACGCCTGCTACGCCGGGAAATCAGGGATTTGCGGCGAACGCGATTGATGCCGGCAACGGCATAGATCAGGGCGCCGATCAACGGCGAAAGAACGATGATGCCGACCCAACCGATAGCCGAGCGGACATCTCGCTTGGTCATGGTCGCATGGACAGCCGCCAGCGTTCCCATCACCAGAGAGAGAATGGCAAGGATTTCAGCCCAGTAGGTTGCGAAGATGCCTGTCATTATATCCCGAAGGAAACAGGTTTCGCCGCTAAAAGCAATCTGCGCCCGCGAGGACCGATCTAGAATAGGTCAACCCTCGCCAGCCAGGAGCTTGGCGGCAGCAGCCCGCGCCTCGTCGGTAATCGAGGCCCCGGCCAGCATACGGGCAATCTCTTCCCGCCGTCGTTCCGGCTCCATCGTTGCAACCCTGGTTGCGATCTTGTCGCCGGCCTCGCCGGAAGGTCCCTTGGAAATCAGCAGATGGGTCGCCGCGCGGGCAGCAACCTGTGGCGCATGCGTGACCGACAGCACCTGCACCTTGACCGAAAGTCGCTTCAGTCGCTGGCCGATGGCATCGGCAACTGCGCCGCCGACCCCCGTATCGATTTCGTCGAAGACCAGCGTGGGAGCCGACCCGCGATCGGCCAACGCAACCTTCAGCGCCAGCAGGAAGCGAGAGAGTTCCCCACCGGAGGCAACCTTCATGATCGGTCCCGGCCGTGTTCCCGGGTTGGTCTGGACATGGAACTCGACGGTATCGATCCCCTCGGCCGCGGCCGCCTGGGGATCGGTTTTCACTTCCACCATGAACCGGGCGCGCTCGAGCTTCAATGCCGGCAGTTCCGCCATCACCGCATCAGAGAGCGCCGAGGCGGCACTGTTACGCTTTCTAGACAGGGACGAGGCAAGCTGGTCGTAATGCTCCCTCGCCACCTCCACGGCCTTCTCCAGCTCGCCCAGCCGCTCCTCGCCTGCATCGAGTTCGGCAAGATCAGCGATCATCTTTTCGGCCAAAGCCGGCAGATCGGCGACAGACACCGAAAACTTGCGGCCGGCCGCCCTAAGGGCAAACAGCCGCTCCTCGACTCGTTCCAGCTCGTTGGGGTCGAATTCGGTACGCCGGAGCGCTGCCTCGACCTCCATCTGCGCGTTGGAAAGGTGATCCAGCGCAGTATCGAGCAGTTGGACAGTCTCCTCCAAGAGGCCGGGAGCCTCATGGCTCTTGCGCTCCAGCCGCCGAACCATCGACGCAATCAGTGGAACGGGCGAAGCATGACCGTTCAGGAATTCGGAGGCTTCCGCTATATCGCTGGCGATGCGCTCGGATTTCTGCATCGCCGTGCGGCGTTCAGCAAGCGCATCTTCCTCACCATCCGTGGGAGCAAGCTTCTCAAGTTCCTCGACGGAGGCTCGCAAATAATCGGCCTCTCGTGCCGCAGCCTCGACACGTGCCCTGTGGGCCTTCAGCCCACGGTCGGCCTCCCGCCAGCGTCGATAGGCGTCGCCCACTGTAACGACTTCATCTGTGAGGCCGGCAAATGCGTCGAGCAGCATCCGATGCGCATCGGTATCGACCAGCGCCCGGTCGTCATGCTGACCGTGGATTTCGACTAGCAATTGCCCTGCCTGCCGCATGAGCTGTACGGAGACCGGCTGATCGTTGATATAGGCTCGAGTTCGCCCGTCGGACGACTGGATTCGCCGGAAGATGAGGTCGCCGTCGTCATCGACGCCGTTTCCGCGCAAGAGCGTCCGAGCCGGATGATCCCCGCCAACGTCGAAGACCGCAGTAACCTGCCCCTTTTCCTCGCCGTGGCGCACGAGCGAGCCATCACCGCGTCCACCGAGGGCGAGCGAGAGGCTGTCGAGCAGGATGGACTTGCCCGCCCCGGTCTCACCGGTCAACACCGAGAGCCCGGCCTCGAAGGCAAGATCCAGCCGCTCGATCAAAACGATATCGCGGATCGACAACTGGACGAGCATGGCTGCCTCATCTCACCTGAATGGCGGGTATATCAGCTCCCGAGCAGGAGCTTCTTGCCGGCGCGGGAAATCCACGAACCTGCGTTTTCACGCGGCTCCAGCCCGTTGCCCTGCAAGAGCTTGTAGGAATCGGCATACCACTGGCTGTCCGGGTAGTTGTGGCCGAGAACAGCCGCAGCAGTCTGCGCTTCCTGCACGACGCCCATCGCATAATAGGCTTCTACGAGGCGCGCGAGCGCTTCCTCGATCTGGTTCGTGTTGGGATACTTCTCGACGACTGTGCGGAAACGGGAAATCGAAGCAAGGTATTCCTTGCGCTCCAGATAGTAACGACCGACCTGCATCTCCTTGCCGGCGAGTTGGTCGCGCGCAAATCGGATCTTGGCCTGGGCATCGTCGACATATTCCGAGTCGGGATATTGATCCACGACCTTCTGCATCGCCTCGATGGTCTTAAACGAGTTTTTCTGGTCCTGCGTGACGCTGGAAATTTGCTTCCAATAGGAAAGACCAACAAGATACTGTGCGTATGCCGCGTCGTCGGACTTCGGATAAAGGTTCAGATAACGGGTACCGCTGGTAATCGCATCGGGATAACGACCCATGCGATATTTCACGAAGGTCCCCATCACCAGCGACTTGCGCGCCGGCTCTGAGAAGGGATGCTGCGCATCGACGGCGTCGAACTTGCGTGACGCCTCCGACATATTGCCTGCCTTCATGTTGGCAAGGCCCTGATTGTAGAGGGTTTCCGGTGGATCCGTGTCAACGCCGAGCTTGGTAATATCGATATCGGGATCGGACTGGCAGGCCGCGAGCATCGCACCGGATACCGTCATCATCACAAAAACGCTGGCAATACGTACGGCTTTCTTCACAACGACCGACCTTACTTGATTCATTCGACAGATCCCGATTGCAGCGCCGTTTGAAAAGCCGTCGCTTTCAAATGGCGTTTCTAGCCACAAAAGCGGCAGGAGAGCAACGCAATGATATCGCTTTAACGCATTTTTGTGGCGATCCGTAAGGAAAACCCGGAATTGGACCGTAACCTTCTGCCCGTTTTGTTAGGACCCGCCGGTTGCGACTTGTCCCGCTCCAGGGAAGAAGCGGGACAATGGAGGCAGGCAATATGCAAATGGAAGGAAAAACGCCCGGAATGCCAGTCCTCAGGCAGACCAGGGAGCAAATTCCGGAACATTGACCGCGACGAATTCACGCGCCCTCGCCTGCTGGCTGCGGGCCGGAGCCTCAACCACCTCGTAAGCGTCGCGATTCTCCAGAAGAGCCTTCAGCGCATTGGCGTTGAGCTTGTGGCCACCACGATAGGACCGATAGCAACCGATGAACTGGGCACCAGCGAGTGCAAGGTCGCCAACGGCATCCAGCGTCTTATGGCGAACGAATTCGTCCGCATAGCGAAGCCCCTCGACGTTGATGACGGTGTTGTCGTCGGAGATGACAACCGAATTCTCCAGCGACGACCCCAGAGCGAAGCCTGCAGCCCAGAGACGCTCGACATCACGCATGAAGCCGAAGGTACGGGCACGCGACAATTCAGTCTTGAATGTTGCCGCCGTCAGGTCGCCCTGCCAGCTCTGCCGACCGATCAGAGGCGAGTCGAAATCGATCTCAACCTCGAACCGCGTTCCGTCATAAGGTCGAAACTCGGCCCAGGAAGCGCCTGCTTCGATCCGGACCGGCTTGATCACTCGAATATAACGGCGCTTGACGCCAAGATTGACCATACCGACTTGCTCGATCGCCTCGATGAAGACTTCGGAGCTGCCGTCCATGATCGGCATTTCAGCGCCGTCGACCTCGATAAGAAGATTGTCCAGACCGAGCGCATAGATGGCCGCCATGACATGTTCGATGGTCGCAACGGAGCGAGCCGGCGACGTCCCCAGCACTGTGCAGAGATCGGTGTTACCCACCTGCGAGGAAACGGCCTTGTATTCGACCTGCGTGCCGTCATCGAACGACCGTACGAAGACGATCCCGGTACCGGCCTCTGCGGGCTGAAGATTGATCGTCACGGACCGCCCGGAATGCACACCGATGCCGGTCAGGCTGAGCGGTGCCGCAATGGTTGTCTGAAATCCGAGCAATGCGATTGCCATGAATACTGCCTCTGTCTGTCAGCCGGTCGCATAGTTGTCGGGATCCGGCCTGTCATTTCCCGGGCCGGCGGCCTTTCGGCGCTCCAGCCGCTGTATTGATCCTCTTCATACGGCGGCCCAATCCACATTCCAAATCACTGTTCGTTTCGGATTGTTACGATCCAACGACTTTGAAAACAAAAGACAATTCGAACGTCCCTGCATGCACCCGTAACAAAGAAAGCCCGGACATTCATCCGGGCTTTCAAAACACTCTGTAAGGCTCGCCTTAATTCGACTGGCGACGCAGGAAGGCAGGGATTTCCAACTCGTCGTCACCGCCATGGGCGGAACGAGCGGCCGGGACCTGACGTCCCTGATCATCAAGCTGCCCGCGACGCGGAGCATAGAGGCTGGCCTCGGCCGAAAGCGGACGACGCTGGGCAGCGGGTGCAGTCGGAGCATGTACGGGAGCTTCGGCAGCGGCTTGTTCGCCTTCCTGGTGGCCGACCAGCGAATTGGTGATTCGCTTCAGCAGGCCCATCGGACCGCGCTCGTCATGGGCTGCAGGAGCCGCGCGCTGGTCCATCTCGGCCCGGACAACAGGTGAGAAGTCCTCGACCTTGGGCATGCGGACCTGCTCAACCGGCTGGCGGGCGACCGGAGCAATCGGCTCATGACGAACCGGAGCGGCTGCCATCGTCTGCGGAGCCGGTGTAGCCATCGGGGCCGACGGGCGGCTCATGACCGGAGCGGCCATCGGTTCTGCCATGCGGGGAGCCGGCGCCGGTGCCGGTGCCGCCTCTGCAACCGGCGTTGCGAACAGACGGCTTGCCGGACGGAATTCCGGTTCGGCAACCGGCTGCTGCACCGGAGCGGCGACAGCCTGGCGGGCAACTGCGATTTCGAGTTCACGCTCCATTTCGGCTTCAGCCGAGCGGATGGTTTCGGCGACCGGGTCAATAACGGTCTTGGGTGCCTGCGCCATTGCAGGCTGATATGCGGCCGGAGCCGAAGCAACGGCCGCGGAAGGACGCATAATGGGCTTCGACAGCGGAGCAGCTTCAAAACCCTTGGAGGCGAGAGCCGCGCGGTCGATTCCGGTGGCAACCACGGACACGCGGATGATGCCTTCAAGCGATTCGTCGAAGGTAGCGCCGAGGATGATGTTGGCATCCGGATCGACTTCTTCGCGGATACGGGTCGCAGCTTCGTCGACTTCGAACAGCGTCAGGTCGCGACCACCGGTGATGGAGATCAGAAGACCCTGAGCACCCTTCATCGAGGTTTCGTCGAGCAGCGGGTTGGCAATGGCGGCTTCAGCAGCCTGCATTGCGCGGCCCTGGCCGGAAGCCTCGCCGGTACCCATCATTGCACGACCCATCTCGCGCATGACCGAGCGGACGTCGGCAAAGTCGAGGTTGATGAGACCTTCCTTCACCATCAGGTCGGTGATGCAGGCAACGCCGGAATAGAGTACCTGGTCGGCCATCGCGAAAGCGTCGGCAAAGGTTGTCTTGTCGTTGGCGATGCGGAAGAGGTTCTGGTTCGGAATGACGATCAGCGTGTCGACCGACTTCTGAAGTTCCTCGATACCGGATTCGGCGAGTCGCATGCGACGGGCGCCTTCGAAGTGGAACGGCTTGGTAACCACGCCGACCGTCAGTATGCCCTTGTTGCGGGCGGCCTGTGCGACGACCGGAGCTGCACCGGTGCCTGTGCCACCGCCCATGCCAGCGGTGACGAAGCACATGTGCGTGCCGTTGAGGTGATCTATGATCTCATCGATGCACTCTTCGGCAGCAGCTCGACCGACTTCCGGCTGAGAGCCGGCGCCGAGGCCTTCCGTGACGTTGACGCCGAGCTGGATGATACGCTCTGCCTTCGTCATGGTCAGCGCCTGGGCATCGGTGTTGGCGACGACGAAATCGACGCCCTCGAGGCCTGCGGTGATCATGTTGTTGACGGCATTGCCGCCGCCGCCTCCAACGCCGAACACTGTGATCCGGGGTTTCAGCTCGGTAATGTCAGGCTTCTGCAGCTTGATGGTCATGGTACCAGTTCCTTCTCTTTCCGGCCGCATCGCCACGCCGGCCATGTCATTTCAACCATTTCGCCCTTCGCCTCGCCCCTGCGCGAACCGACGGACTGAACTCAAAAACTTTCCTTCAACCATTGGCCCATACGGGCGATGCGGCTGTTGCCGTTACCGAACGGCGAGAACAGTCCTGCCTGCCCGGCATGGGTTTCCTGGTCAGCAACTTGCGGATAAATCATCAATCCGACAGCAGTCGAGAAAGCGGGACCCTTGGCCGCGGCGGGAAGGCCGGCGACACCCATCGGGCGCCCGATTCGCACATTGCGGGCAAGGATACGGCGCGCAGCTTCGGGAAGACCCGTCAGCTGGCTTGCGCCACCTGTCAAAACGACTCGCTTGCCAACAACCGGCGAGAAACCCGACTTCTGAATCCGATCGCGAAGGAGTTCAAGTGTCTCTTCGATTCGAGCGAGAATAATCCGCGTCAGCAGCGCCTTCGGCACCTGGGTTGGCTGGTCGCGATCGTCCTCGCCGATCGGCGGAATGGAGATCACGTCACGATCGTCGGCACCGTTCGCAAGCGCAGAACCATGCACCACCTTGAGACGTTCGGCATCCTCGATCCGAGTCGAAAGGCCGCGAGCGACATCGGTCGTCACATGGTGGCCACCGAGCGCGATGGCATCGGTATGGATCAGCTTGCCTTCTGCGAAGACCGAGATTGTCGTCATGCCACCACCCATGTCGATGGCGGCACAACCGAGTTCGACTTCATCATCGACCAGTGCGGCAAGGCCGCTCGCATAGGGCGTCGCAACGACACCTTCGACCGTCAGGTGAGCGCGATTGATACAGAGTTCGAGGTTCCTGAGCGCTGCGCGTTCGGCGGTGACCACGTGCATTTCGGCACCGAGGATATCGCCATACATGCCCAACGGATCGCGAATGCCGCGCTCGCCATCCAGCGAAAAGCCGGTCGGCAACGAATGCAGGACGGCTCGATCGGAGCCCTGGGACTGCTGCCCGGCGGCGACGAGAATCTTGCGCAGATCGCCAGATTCGACCTCCTGTCCGCCAAGGTCGATAGTCGCCGTATAGACGTCCGAACCGATACGTCCGGCAGAAACATTGACTATCAGGCTCTCTACGGTAAGTCCGGCCATACGCTCGGCGGCATCGACCGCGAGACGGACAACGTTTTCGACCGCATCCAGATCAGCGATTACGCCCGATTTAACCCCGCGCGAACGCTGGTGACCGATGCCGATGACCTCGACATTATGAGTACGTCCCGGCAGCACGGAACTTTCCTTGCGCGGCGTCAGCCGACCAATCATGCAGACGACCTTGCTGGAGCCAATATCCAGCACTGACACCACATGACTACGCTTCGAGGAAAGCGGCTTGATGCGCGGGAGACCAAAATGGGAGCTTCCGAACAAACTCATATGCTCTGCCCCGCCTTCTTGAGTGCCTTACGACGTTCTTCGACAGCAACCAGACGACGCTCCTGCGCCTCCGGCGTCAGCTGGACGGTGGTGCGATCGGACAAGCGAAGATCCACAGCAGCGATATCACGGGAAAGGAGTTGCTGATCGGCATCGAGACGCGAGAGCCGCTCGAGCGCGCCAGCCACACCATCCTCCGGAAGCTTAACAACGACGCCATTATCGAGATGGATATCCCAGCGACGACCGGCAACCCGCACATACGCCTTAACGCGCGAAGCGATCTCCGGAAATTTCGCGAATTCCGTTTCGACATCCGAGGCCGCAGTTTCGGCATCCCGCCCTACAAAGAGCGGCAGGCTCGCAAATTTGTTGTCACGCAACGGCGCGATGACGCTACCGGATTTCTCGATCAGAGACAGCTCCGTTCCGTGCTGCCAGATACCATAGGCCTTACGCTCCCGCAGGACCACCTCGACCGTCGAGGGATAAATCTTGCGAACCTCTGCCGATTCGACCCAGGGAAGATCGCTCAACGACTGGCGCGCAGCCGTAATATCGAGACCAAGAAGACTGGTAGAGCCATCGAGACCGAGAAGCTGAAGAATATCGATTTCCGAAGTCTGCTCGTTACCGGTAACCTTGACATCTTCGATCGCGAAACCCGCGAACGAAGTCAGAGCGTGACTGACCGCCGGCCCATGACCACCAATTACAACCCCGTAAACTGCGATCGCGGAGTAGAATCCGACGAACGAAACCTTGCCCGCATGCGCCGGGATCGCGATGCGCCCAGAGCAGAGACTAACGATAAAGCGCACGACACGCCGCAGCGGACGCGGCAAAACCACACCCTCCGCGGAAGCCGCAGAGGCGGGGGCGCCATACGCCGCAAAGTCCTCCGATCTATCGCCCCTCACCGCAAACAAGACGCGTCCTCCACCATCCAACTGACAAATTCACCAAAGCCCATACCAACATGAGCAGCCATTTCAGGCACCAGCGAGGTTGGCGTCATTCCGGGCTGAGTATTAATCTCCAGCCAGACGAGCTCACCATCTTCGGACAAACGATCATCGAAGCGAAAATCCGAACGACTAACCCCTCGGCACCCGATTGCCTGATGCGCCTTAACTGCCAATGATTGTATTTTTTGGTAAATTTTCGGTGAAATTTCTGCAGGAAGTACGTGCCGGGAACCGCCGGCGACATATTTTGAATCATAGTCGTAGAAGCTGTGGCCTTGCGGCACGATTTCCGTGACACCGAGCGCCTTGCCGCCCATGACGCCGCAGGTAAGTTCGCGACCAGCAACATAATGCTCGACCATGACCCGATCGCCATAACGCCATTCACTCGAAAGGAGCGACTGCGGCGGATGAGCCATATCCTCGCGAACGATGACAACACCGAAGCTGGACCCCTCACGAACCGGCTTCACCACATAGGGTGGAGCAATGGGGTGTTCCGTTCCGATATCGAAGCGCATCATCACCTTCGCTTCGGCAACCGGGATACCGGCGTTGGCCGCGACGATCTTGGCCTGAGCCTTGTCCATGGCCAGAGCAGACGCCAGCACACCCGAATGCGTGTAGGGAATCTGCAGGTATTCAAGGACGCCCTGAATGGTACCATCCTCACCGAAGGGACCATGCAGCGCATTGAAGGCGACGTCAGGACGAAGATCGGCGAGCACCTGTCCGATATCACGGTCGACATCGACGCGCGTCACACGATAGCCGACGGCTTCGAGAGCCTCCGCACAGGCAGCCCCGGAAGAAAGGCTAACCGGTCGCTCCGAAGAGAGACCACCCATCAGGACGGCTACATGCTTGCCACTCATCAACGCCCCCGCAGGAAAAATGAAACATACTGACCGACTTGGAGCCGGAAGCGGACTCAGTTGATGACCGCCTCGACCGTTGTCTTAGTAAAACGACATTAAGGTTAATGAAGCGTTTACTTTCGTTAACCAACCGGCCCCGAGCAGCCTCATTTTAACGAAATCCGCCAACGGCTTTCCGCCTGCAACACAGATTTCCCGCAGGCGGCGCTTGCAGCGCCCTGGGAAAACCAAATGCGGCAACCGAATCGGTAACCCGCCGTTTCACAACGGAAATCTATCTCTAATGGCAACTTTATGGCCGCGTCGGACACGCTAGCATTCCATTTCTTGCGAACTTGACGCTTTACAAGAAGGAAAATTGTATTAATGAGCATGCAACCTTTCTGTAGGTTTTGTTAAGAAACTCCCGAACTGGAAACTGTAAATGTCAGACGCGATATCTCCCATATCGCCGACTGCGACCACGTCTTCCGGCAACGCCGCATTGAATTCTCCCGCGCGTGTGCTGATGGCCAGTCTGGTCGGCACGACAATCGAGTTCTTCGATTTTTATGTCTACGCAACGGCGGCCGTGCTGGTCTTCCCAACGCTGTTCTTCCCGAACAACGATCCGACCACCGCGCTGCTCGCATCCTTCGCCACCTTCTCCATCGCTTTCTTTGCCCGCCCGCTCGGCGCCGTGGTCTTCGGCCATTTCGGCGACCGCATCGGCCGCAAGACGACACTGGTCGCAGCTCTTCTGACGATGGGCATCTCTACCGTGGTCATCGGCCTTTTGCCGAGCTACGAGCAGATCGGTGTTGTCGCCCCGCTGCTGCTGGCGTTGTGCCGTTTTGGTCAGGGCTTCGGTCTCGGCGGTGAATGGGGCGGCGCCGTGCTGCTAGCCACCGAAAACGCTCCCGAAGGCAAGCGCAACTGGTACGCCATGTTCCCGCAACTCGGCGCTCCGGTCGGCCTGTTCCTGTCATCCGGCACGTTCTGGCTGCTGCTGCATTTCATCTCCAATGACGCCCTTCTGGCTTGGGGCTGGCGCGTTCCCTTCCTTGCCTCCACCATATTGATCGGGCTTGGCCTTTGGGTCCGCTTCTCAATCAGCGAAACCCCGGCCTTCCAGAAGGCGATCGACACGCAGGAACGCGTGGCGGTTCCCGCTGCGGAGGTGTTCACCAAATACAAGCGCAGCCTCTTCCTCGGCACGTTCGTCGCTCTGGTCACCTTCGTGCTGTTCTACATCGGCACCGCCTGGCTGCTCTCCTACAACGTCAAGGTCCTGCAGATCCCGTTCCTCGATGCCCTGGAGATCCAGATTCTCGGCTCGGTCGTCTTCGGTATCTTCATTCCGATCACCGGCAAGATCGGTGACAAGATCGGCCGCCGCCTGTCGCTGATCCTCATTACCATCCTGATCGGCCTCTTCTCCTTCCTGCTGCCTTCGCTGCTGCAAGGTGGTGAAGGAGGCGTTGCCCTCTTCGCAGTGGTCGCCATGGCGCTGATGGGCATGACCTACGCCCTGATCGGCGCAGCACTGGCCGCGCCGTTCCCGACGAACGTCCGCTACACCGGCGCATCGCTGACCTTCAACTTCGCCGGCATCGTAGGCGCATCGCTCGCGCCTTACATCGCCACCTGGCTGCAGGCCAATTATGGCATGACCGCCGTTGGCTTCTATCTCGGTCTCTCGGCCGTGATTACCCTGATCTGCATCCTGGCGTCGGGCCGCGAAGAAGTCTGACGCGCCGAATCAAAAACGCAAGAAAGGCCGCGAAGCATATGCTTTAGCGGCCTTTTTCTTGTTCACTATCCAGAGCATTTCGCCTTTTCGCATTGATTTCTGCCCGCTAAGATCGCCTTGAACGATGAGGGTTCCTGATGATTTCAAGACGAGCAATGCTGAACGGACTGATGGCGTTTGGCTCCATGCAAACCTTTCCGCCGGCAGCCCGTGCCGCATCCTCCGCGACGGACGTTACCTTCCTCGTTACCAATGACGTACATGCCTGCCGGGTCGGTGACGGACTGAGCCCCGGCTGCGCCGAAGAAGGAAAGACGGACGAAAACCTGTTGCGCCAGATCAGGGCGCTGAATGCTATCCACGGTCAGCGCTGGCCGGACGAAATCGGCGACAGGCCTTCCTCGCTGGCCGGAGCAGGTAGCCGGATCGCCACCCCGCGCGGACTCGTCGTCTGCGGCGACGTTACAGACGATGGCGGCGGGCAAACCGCCTTACCCCGAGAAGGCGGTCAACTCCGACAATTTTCCGAACGATACCGCCAAGGCTCAGGTCCTGACCGCATACATTATCCGGTTTATGTGGGTCTCGGTAATCACGACCTCGATCAGGACGGCAGACCGCCGGATATCGATTGGTATCGAGACGAATTGCGCGACTATGTCCGGCTGAACCACAAGCCAAGCGTATTTTTCAAGCCGCCTTATCCAGCTGACAATTACGATGAGGCATCCGACAGCTATTCATGGAACTGGGACCGACTGCACCTCGTCCAGATGCAGCGCTTCGCCGGCGACACCGGCAAAGGCGCAGCCAGCGGCTTGCCCTGGTTGAAACAGGACCTTGCCACCTTCGCCGCCGATGGCCGGCCGGTGGTGCTGTTCCAACATTACGGCTGGGATTCATTTTCTCTGGAGAAATGGGATCCGGAGAAGAAGACCTTCGACGATGATGGCAGCGGCCCGCCCCATTGGTGGTCTGATACAGAGCGGCAGGCCTTCCTCAATACGATCCAGGGATACAACGTGGCCGCCGTCTTTCACGGCCATGAGCACGATACGCCGATGATCTATCGCAATGCCGGGCTGGATATCGTCAAGCCTACGGCAGCCTACAAGGGGGGCTTCGGTATTGTCAGGATCACCGACCGCTTCATGGACGTCGCGCTAGCGGAAACTGCAGACGAAAAAGGCGGCGTCACTTTCGTCGCCGCCTCCAGCAAGGTTCTGGGCTGATATGCGCCGAGCCTGATTACTCGGTCGTAACGCCCATGAACGGCTTGATCTCGCGGCCCGGCATGAAGGTGCCTAGGCGCTTGATTTCCCATTCCAGCTTGATGCCGGAATGTTCGAATACGCGCTGGCGCACGGTCTCGCCGAGATATTCGAGATCGTAGCCGGTGGCGTGGCCAATGTTGATCATGAAATTGCAGTGCAGCGACGACATCTGCGCGCCGCCGATCATCAGGCCACGACAACCGGCCTCGTCGATCAATTCCCAAGCGGAATGCCCTTCCGGGTTCTTGAAGGTCGAGCCACCCGTCTTTTCCTTAATAGGCTGCACCGTCTCGCGGTGATGGCGCACGGCATCCATCTCAGCGCGGATCTTGGACTTCTCGTCGGGATAGCCCTCGAACACGGCACTTGTGAAGATCAGTCCTTCCGGCGCGGAAGAATGGCGGTAGCTATAGCCCATATCGGCTTTGGACAGTACATGGATGTTACCCTGCCTGTCGACAGCCTCGACCTCGACCAGCCGGCCAGCCGTATCGCCACCGTTAGCACCCGCATTCATCCTGACAGCACCGCCGATCGAACCCGGAATGCCGTAGAAGAAAGCGAAACCGCCAATGTTGTGGTCCATCGCCATCGCAGCGATATGCTTATCGGGGCAGATGGTGCCGGCGCGAATACGGTTCTCGCCCGCCAGTTCGACCTGACCGAAACCCTTGGCAGACAGGCGGATAACGACACCCGGAATCCCTCCATCGCGGACGAGGAGATTGGAACCGACACCAACGACTGTCAGCGGAACCGATTCAGGAAGCAGTTTGAGGAAGGCGACGAGATCCTCCGTATCATGCGGCTGGAACATGAGTTCGGCCAGGCCGCCGGCCTGGAACCACGTCACACGATCCATCGGCGCATCCGGGGTCAACCTACCGCGCAAACCATCAACGCCCTTGCCGAGCGAAGCCAGAAGTTTTTCTCCGTCTACCTGTTTCATTCCGACTTTCCCGAACCCGAATAAGCTTCCAATTCCTTCGGCAGCGCCGCCGCCCAATACGTGATGCTGCCTGCACCCAACAGGACCACGAAATCGCCGGGTTGCGCAATAGCTGCGACGAGCGGCGCGAGCTGCTCCGGCGACGACAGGTAACGGGCATCACGATGTCCGCCCGATTTGATGCGGGAAACCAGCGCTTCTGCGTCGATACCTTCGATCGGATCCTCGCCCGCCGCATAGACGGGTGCCAGGAACAGCGTGTCGGCATCGTTGAAGCAGTTGGCGAAATCCTCAAACAGGCTGGCAAGACGCGAATAACGATGCGGCTGATGCACAGCGATGATTCGGCCCTTGCAGGCTTCGCGTGCAGCCCGCAGCACGGCCTTGATCTCGACGGGGTGATGCCCGTAGTCGTCGAAGACCTGCACCCCGTTCCAGGTGCCAGTGAGTGTGAAGCGACGCTTGACGCCGCCGAAACTCGAAAGGCCTTTACGGATCGCCTCTTCAGGAATGTCGAGACGGTTGGCGACCGCGATAGCAGCGCAAGCGTTGGAAATATTGTGACGACCCGGCATCGGCAGCTTCAGGTCCTTAAAGCTGAACACGCGGCCCGTGCGACGGCGGCGGATATCGACGTCGAAGGTCGAATGGGTACCTTCCAGGCGTACATTCGAGAAGCGGACGTCAGCCTGCGGGTTTTCACCATAGGTGATCACCTTTCGGTCCTCGATCTTGCCGACCAGAGCCTGCACTTCCGGATGATCGAGGCACATGACACCAAAGCCGTAGAACGGCACGTTCTCCACGAATTGGCGGAAAGCGGCGCGCGCATTTTCAAATGTACCATAATAATCGAGATGCTCGGGATCTATGTTGGTGACAATCGCCACCTCGGCCGGCAACTTCAGGAAGGTGCCGTCGGACTCGTCCGCCTCAACCACCATCCACTCGCCCTCGCCCATGCGGGCGTTGGTGCCATAAGCATTGATGATGCCGCCGTTGATGACGGTCGGATCAAGCCCGCCCGCTTCGAGCAGCGCAGCGACCATCGAGGTCGTGGTCGTCTTGCCATGCGTGCCGCCGATTGCGATCGCATTGCGGAAGCGCATCAGCTCGGCCAGCATTTCAGCCCGTCGCACGATCGGCAGCAGTTTCTCTCGCGCGGCAACCAGCTCTGGATTGGTCTTCTTGATCGCGGTCGAGACCACGACCACCTCGGCATCGCCGAGATTGGCCGCGTCGTGACCCACGAACACTTCGATACCCTTGGCGCGAAGACGCTGTACGTTCGCGCTGTCGGCCTGGTCCGACCCCTGCACCTTGTGCCCGAGATTGTGCAGCACTTCTGCAATCCCGCTCATTCCGATGCCGCCGATCCCGATAAAATGGACCAGCCCGATGGACTTCGGCATTTTCATCAATTGGCTCCCTTCAAGTCGGCCACGCCCTTGCCTGCGGCAATAGCCTCAACCAGATCGGCGAGCAAGCGCGCAGCATCCGGCTTACCAGCAGTTTTCGCAGCTTCCGCCATTTTGCCAAGCTTTTCCGGGTTCTGCATGGCCTCGCTCAACAGATGCGCAAGACGCTCGGGACTGAGTTCGGACTGGGCAATCACCTTCGCACCTCCGGTCGCGGCCAACGCGGCGGCATTCGCCGCCTGATCATGGTCCAATGCATACGGATAGGGCACAAGGATGGACGGACGTCCGATCACCGCGAGCTCGGATACGGTGGACGCGCCAGAACGGCAGATCACCAGATGGGCCGCTGCGATCCTTGCGGCCATGTCGGTGAAGAAAGGCTGGATCTCTGCGGAGATGCCGAGCTTGCCGGAGCATGCCGTGACCCGGTCGTGATCCTCGGGCCGCGCCTGCTGCGTGACGCTCAGTCGCTTGCGCAGGTCATCGTCGAGCAGGCTGATAGCATTCGGCACGGCGGCTGAAAAATATTGCGCGCCCTGGCTTCCGCCGAAAACCACAAGACGGAACGGTTGCCCTTCCAGCGATGGCTGGTAAGTCACCGATGACGCGGCAATGACGGCAGGCCGCACGGGATTACCGGTGACCACCGTCTTGGACGCAAATACACCACCCTCAGGCAGGAAGCCGCCGGCAATCGCCTTCACTCGCGAAGCGAGCGCCTTGTTGGCACGCCCCATGACGGCATTCTGCTCATGAATGACGGTCGGGATGCCGAGACCGGCCGCGGCGAGCAAGGGCGGCACGGTGGGATAACCGCCGAAACCGACAACGGCTACGGGCTTCAGGCGCCGAATGAGCGCCTTGGCCTGCCGGAAGCCCTTCCACAGCGACAACAGAGCCTTGCCGAAAGCCACGGGGTTCTTCGATCCAATCGTCGCCGAGGCAACCGTGTGGATTGCCTCCGCCGGAAACTTGCCGGCATAACGCTCGGCGCGGCTGTCCGTCACCAGATGAACCGAGTAGCCGCGCTCGGTCAGCGTGTGCGCCAGCGCCTCGGCCGGAAACAGATGACCGCCGGTACCACCGGCGGCGAGAAGGATAATGCCCTTGGACATGTCGTCTTACTCCGCGGGGACGCCGTGAGCGACCCGGAAAAGGCTGCGCTCCTGCGCCCGCTTTTCGGGTCGCCGACGCGTCAGCGCCAAAATGAACCCGGCCGTCACGCAAATCGCGATCATGGAGGAGCCGCCGTAGGAGATCAGCGGCAGGGTCATGCCCTTCGCCGGCAGCAGTTCGAGATTGACGCCGATGTTGATCATCGACTGGACGCCGATCTGCAGCACGAGGCCGGCAACCGCGAAACGGTTGAAGTCGTTGCGTTCCTTGAAGGCATGGCTGAGCCCGCGGATCACCAGGAAGGCGAAGATCGACACGAGCACCATGCAGAAGATGATACCGAACTCTTCCGCCGCGACGGAAAAGATGAAGTCGGTGTGGCTGTCCGGGATGATCCGCTTGACGATGCCTTCGCCCGGCCCCTGTCCGAACCAGTCGCCGCGAATGATCGCCTCGCGAGCGGTATCCACCTGGAACGTATCGCCCTCGCCGGTGAGGAACCGGTCGATACGACCCGCGACGTGCGGCAGCGTAAGGTATGCGCCGAAAATGCCGGCCGCGCCGAGGCCGCCGAGCAGCGAGATCCAGAACCATGGCACGCCCGCCATGAAGAACATGCCGCCCCACACCACCGAGGTCAGAATGGTCTGTCCAAGGTCAGGCTGGGCAATCAGCAGTGCCGCAACGATGCCGAACAGGATGATGGCAAAGAGATTGCCGGGAATTTCAGGCTGGCGGGCATGTTCGGAGAACAGCCAGGCGCAGATGATGACGAAGGCCGGCTTCATGAATTCCGAAGGCTGGATGGAGATGCCCGCAATCGTGATCCAGCGCCGCGCGCCCTTGACCTCGATACCGAAGAACAGCGCGAGGATCATCATTGCCAGCGACACCGCCAGCAGCACCATGGCCGTTCGCCGGACCTGACGGGGACTGAGGAAAGACAGGCCGATCATCACCCCGATCGCCGGCAGCATGAAGGCCGCGTGACGCTTTACGAAGTGGAAACTGTCGAGCCCCAGCCTCTCCGCAACCGCGGGCGACGCCGCGAAGGAGAGCATGAAACCGATCCCCATCAACAGAATGAAGGTGATCATGAACAACCGGTCGATCGTCCAGAACCAGTCTGCGACGGGTCCCCTCTCCGCGCGGCTTACCATCTCATTTGCCTCCTGTTGGCACGTCGACCAGCATCGTCACACCGTCCAGGGCAGCGACATGGCCGACAAAGGCATCGCCGCGCACTTCGAAGTTCTTATACTGGTCGAAGCTTGCGCAAGCCGGGGATAACATCACGGCAACCGGACCGCCATCGGCAGCCGAATCAGCCGCAGCATGGGCGACAGCGAGATCGAGCGTGCCGGAAATTTCATAAGGAACCGTTTCACCGAGCGTGACCGCGAAGGCGGAAGCCGCCTCGCCGATCAGATAGGCCTTGGCGATACGCGGAAAGAGAGGCGCAAGGCTGGTGATACCGCCTTCCTTGGGCAATCCGCCGGCGATCCAGTAGATCCGGTCATAGCTCGACAGCGCGGGCGCTGCCGCTTCGGCGTTAGTCGCCTTCGAATCATTAACGTAAACGACATCGCCACGACGACCCACCGGCTGCATGCGATGCTTCAGGCCGGAAAAGGACTGAAGCCCCGCCCGGACCTCGTCCGCGGACACACCAACAGCAAGGCAGGCGGCAATCGCGGCCGCTGCATTCTGGGCATTGTGAGCACCCCGCAATGTCTGGATACCGTTGAGATCGGCGAGAACCGACGTCGCACCACCATGCGCCTCGATGATGTGATGAGCATCATTATAGAGACCGCTCGCAAGCGGTTGACGTTTGGAAATGCGAACCACCTTCCCGCCGGCCCGCTCGAGGCGGTCGGCAATCAGTTCGCTGTAGCTGTCATCCATGCCGACGATGGCCGTATCGCTGCCCGCGACCAGCCGCTCCTTGACGTCGGCATAATGCTGGATCGTGCCATGACGGTCGAGGTGATCGGGCGTGACGTTAAGCAGGATGCCTGCGGTCGGGTTGAGCGTCGGTGAAAGATCGATCTGGTAGGACGAGCACTCGACCACGAAGAACCGACCGTCCTGCGGCGGATCGAGTGTCAGCACCGCACGGCCGATATTGCCGCCGAGCTGTGCATCGCGTCCGCTTGCGGAAAGGATATGGGCGATCAACGCCGTGGTCGTTGACTTGCCGTTCGTGCCTGTGATCGCGATGAACGGGCAATGGGGAGCATGCGCGCGACGCTCCCGCACGAAGATCTCGACATCGCCGATGATCTCTACGCCTTCGGCTCTCGCAAGCGCCACGGACCAATGCGGCTTCGGATGGGTGAGCGGCACGCCCGGCGACAGCACGAAACTCGCGACCGATTTCCAGTCTATGTCGTGCAGGTCCCGGGTAACGATGCCCTCGCCGGCGGCCTTGGCAACGCTGTCGGGATTGTCGTCCCAGGCGATGACAGCAGCCCCGCCGGCGACAAGGGACTTGGCGGTGGCAAGACCGGAGCCGCCAAGACCGAAGAGTGCGACCTTCTTGCCCTTGAAGGTGGTGGCCGGGATCATCTCGGCCTCACCGCAGCTTCAGGGTGGAAAGGCCGAGCATGGCAAGACCGACAGCAATGATCCAGAAGCGAACCACGACCTGACTTTCCGTCCAGCCGAGCTTTTCGAAATGGTGATGGATCGGCGCCATCAGAAACACGCGCTTGCCGGTCATCTTGAAATAGCCGACCTGGATGATGACCGAGAGCGTTTCGGCAACGAACAGGCCACCGATGATCGCCATGACAATCTCATGTTTGGTGGCGACAGCAACGGAGCCGATCAGGCCGCCGAGCGCAAGCGAACCGGTGTCGCCCATGAAGATGGCAGCAGGCGGCGCATTGAACCAGAGGAAACCGAGCCCCGCCCCGATCACCGCGCCGAGCACCACGGCCAGTTCGCCGGTGCCGACCACGAAATTGATCTGCAGATAGTTGGCGAAGACCGCATTGCCTGCGACATAGGCGATCACGCCGAACGACGCCGCGGCAATCATCACCGGCACGATGGCAAGCCCGTCCAGACCGTCGGTCAGGTTGACGGCATTGCCTGCCGCGACGATCACGAACCCGCCGAACAGCACGAAGAAGATGCCGAGGTCGATCAGAAAGTCCTTGAAGAAAGGAAAGGCAATTGAGGAACCGAAGGTGGAGCCCTGCGGCGCGGACATCAGCGACGTGCTCATCATGAAATAAACAGCAATGCCGGCAATCACAAATTCGATGCCGAGGCGCGCCTTGCCAGAGAATCCCTTCTCCGTCTGCTTCGTCACCTTCAGATAGTCGTCATAGAAACCAATCGCTCCGAAGCCGAGCGTCACCAGCAGCGTGCAGACCACGTAGACGTTGGAAAGGTCGGCCCACAACAGCGACGAGACCACGATGCCGGCGAGAATCATCAGGCCACCCATGGTCGGCGTCCCGGCTTTCTTGAAGTGGGTTTGCGGACCATCGGCGCGGATGGGCTGCCCCTTGCCCTGACGGACGCGCAGCGATGCTATCATGGCCGGCCCGAACAGGAAGACGACAAGAGCGGAAGTGAAGAGAGCAGCGCCCGTGCGGAACGTGATGTACCGGAACAGGTTGAAGAATTGAAAGTGGTTCGCGAGTTCCACAAGCCAGATCAGCATTGGAGCCCTTTCCGAAAGCTCTTATTAATTTTGGCGCCCCGTGTCGGGCACGGCCGGATACTTGTCAAGAAGAGCCGCAACGATCTTGCCGAAACCAAGACCGAGCGACGATTTCACCATCAGAACGTCGCCGGGGGCGACCGACGCCGTGACGAAAGCTGCAAGCTCGGCCGTCGTTTCCAGATAAACGACACCAATGCTCTCAGGCAGAGCGTCACGAAGTGCTTTCATCTCGGAACCGGCCAGCCACACATGTTCGATACCGGCGGCAAGCAGCGGGCTTGCCAGCTCGGCATGGACCGTCTGCGAAAACTCGCCCATTTCCAACATGTCGCCAAGAACAGCGATCCGCCGCCCCTCGCCTTCGGGCTGTGAGGCCGCAAGCACCGCGATGGCCGCACGCATGGAAGCGGGATTGGCGTTGTAGCTCTCGTCGATCAGCGTGAAGGTCAAGCCCTCGATCAACAGCCGGTGGCGAGCGCCGCGGCCCTTCACGGCAGAAAGCCCCTGCAGGGCTTCAATGGCCGCGTCCATATCGGCTCCGACCAGCGATACCGCCGCAAGCACGGCAACCGCGTTCTCCGCGATATGACGCCCAGGCGCGCCAAGCGCCACCTCACGCGTCTCACCGCCGAAACAGACCCACACCGTCGAGCTTTCGGCAGCGCCGTCGAACTCGGCGAGCCTGAACTCGGCCTTGGCATGCTGACCAAAAGAATGAATATTCTCGATGCCGGCCGCCTGCGCCGCGTGTTCGAGGAAATCGAACTGGCTGTTGTCACGATTGAGGATCACGTCGCCACCCGGCTCAAGGCCTTCGAAAATCTCGGCCTTTGCGGCAGCAATCTCCTCGAGGCTTGTAAAATTGCCGAGATGCGCGGGCGCAATCGTCGTGATGATGGCAACATCGGGCCGCACCATGCGGGAAAGCGGCGCAATCTCGCCGGCATGGTTCATGCCGATCTCGAAGACGCCGAAACGCGTATCGACCGGCATGCGGGCAAGCGTCAGCGGCACGCCCCAGTGATTGTTGAAAGAAGCAACAGCGGCGTGCACCTTGCCCGAAGGCGAAAGCGCCAGCCGCAGCATTTCCTTGGTCGTGGTTTTACCGACGGAGCCAGTAACCGCGATCACGGTGGCGGAACTTCGATCGCGCGCGGCGATCCCGAGTTTCTGCAGCGCGCCGAGCACGTCCTCCACGACGATCATCGGCACGACCAGCCGCCCGAGCGCCGGAAGCTTCGCCTCGCTGACGACCAGCAGCGAGGCGCCGTTGGCAACGGCAAGACTCGCAAAATCATGGCCATCGACGCGGTCACCCTTGATCGCGAAGAAGGCCTCCCCCGGAGTAATCGTCCGGCTGTCGATCGAAATTCCGGTGATGCCATCGGGCAAAGTGCCGAATGGACGGCCATCCATGGCGTCGATGAGGTCGCGGGTCGTCCAAAGAAACGTCAATGTTCGAATTCCTCCAGTGCCTTGCGCAGTTCGGTGTGGTCAGAGAACGGCAGCGTCACATCGCCCACCGTCTGCCCCTCCTCATGCCCCTTGCCGGCCACGACAAGCGTGTCCCCCGCCGACAGCATGGCGACGCCGGCGCGGATGGCCTGCGACCGGTCGCCGATCTCAATTCCCTTCGGCGCGGCTGCCATGATTTCCGAGCGGATGACCGCCGGAACCTCGGAACGCGGATTGTCATCGGTCACGATGACGATATCCGCCAGCCGGCAGGCGATCTCGCCCATGATCGGACGCTTGCCCTTGTCGCGATCGCCACCGCAGCCGAAGACCACGATCACGCGGCCCGTGGTGAACGGGCGCACCGAATTCAGCACGTTCTCCAGCGCATCCGGCTTGTGGGCATAATCGACATAGGCCAGCGCGCCGTTCTTGCTGTTGCCGACGAGTTCCAGACGACCCGAAGCTCCGACGAGCTTTTCCAGCGCCTTCAGTGCGACCGGAACCGCGACACCGGTCGAAATGGCAAGGCCGGCGGCAACCAGCGCGTTGGCAATCTGGAAGTCGCCAGCAAGCGGAATATGAACCTCGTGGATCTCGTCGCCGGCATGGACCTCGGCAACCTGTTTGTGGCGGAAGTGCTCGACCCGCTTGAGCGACAGGAAGGTTCCGTTGCGACCGACGGTGCGCACGTCATGACCGGCCTTGGTCGCAACGCGGATCGCTTCTGCCGACCACGGATCGTCGGCGAAGATCACCGCCGGAGATCCCTTTGGAAGCAACGTATCGAACAGCCGCATCTTGGCGGCCATGTAGTCCTCGATCGTCGGATGGTAATCCATGTGATCGCGACCGAGATTGGTAAAGGCGGCCGCCGCGAGCTTCACGCCGTCGAGACGGCTCTGGTCGAGACCGTGGCTAGATGCCTCCATCGCGGCATGGGTAACGCCCTCGTCGGCGAGTTCGGCAAGAAGCTTGTGAAGGCCGACCGGATCGGGCGTGGTGAGCGAACCATATTCGTTGCGCGTGAGAGACACGACGCCCGTCGTTCCGATCTGTGCCGCCGGATAGCCGGCCTCGACCCAGATTTGGCGTGTAAAGGAAGCAACGGAAGTCTTGCCGGCGGTTCCGGTCACTGCAACCATGGTTTCCGGCTGCCGTCCGAAAAACCGTGCGGCCGCAAGAGCCAGAAACCGGCGCGGGTTGTCGACCACGAAGACAGGAACGGAGGCTTCCACGGCATGGCCGGCTACAACAGCAGCTGCGCCACGAGAAACCGCATCGGTCACGTAGGCCGCACCGTCTGCCTTCGTGCCGGAAAGCGCGACGAACAGCATCCCCGGCTCGACCTTGCGACTGTCTGCGGTGATACCGGAAATTGCAATTTCACCGACGGCATTTCCCGCCTTGCCGACCTGATCCTGATATTCGCCGCTCACCAGATCCCGCAAAAACATCGATACTTGTCCATTCTCAGAGGCGGTTCCCCCGAATCGCCGCATAAATTTAAGCCTGCTTAATAAGAAACGAGCAAGGCAGAACCGTCTTCCCCGAATTTCGGTTCTACACCGAGAATTGCGGCGCTTCTGCGGATGATTTCCGCAACCATGGGCGCAGCCGACGTTCCGGCAAGCGCCGCACCGTTGCCCTTGTCCGTCTTGGGCTCGTCGATGACGGTCAGGACGACATAGCGGGGATTGTCGATCGGGAAGGCGGAAAGGAAAGCGTTGAAGTTCTTGTCACCGACATAGCGACCGTTGACCACCTTGTCCGCGGTGCCGGTCTTGCCGCCCACGTTGAAGCCGTCGACGCGCGCATTTCGGCCGGAACCCTTGACGCCGTTCCATTCGAACAGGAAGCGCATGTCCTTGCTGGTCGAAGGCTGGATAACCTGCTCGGCAACCTGATCCGCCTCTTCCTGCGTGCGCGGCAGGAAGGTCGGCGGGAGGAGCTTGCCGCCGTTGACCAGCGCAACACCCGCAACCGCCGTTTGCAGCGGCGTCGTCGAAACACCGTGGCCGAAGGAAATGGTAATAGAGTTGATCTTCTTCCATTCGCGCGGCTGGCTGGGCATCGCGACTTCAGGCAGTTCCGTCTTCATTCGCGTCGTCAAGCCGAGCCTCTTCAGAAACTCCTTGTGGGCATCCGTTCCCACCATGTCGGCAATCTTCGCGGTGCCGATGTTGGAGGAGTACTGGAAGATTTCCGGCACGCTCAGCACGCGGTTCTTGCCGTGGAAATCCTTGATGGTGAACCCACCGATGCGGATGGGATAGCGCGCATCGACCGTGGAGTTGAGGCTCACCTTACCCTCGTCCAGCCCCATGGCCAGCGTAAAGGACTTGAAGGTCGAGCCCATTTCGAACGTGCCGTTCGACATGCGGTTGAGCCAGCCTTCCTGAGCGCTGGCGGCCGGATTGTTCGGATCGAAATCGGGCATAGAGACCATGGCGAGCACTTCGCCGGTATGAACGTCCAGAACCACGCCACCAGCGCCCAGCGCCTCGAACTTCGTGATTGCCTCTGAAACCACGTCGTGCAGGATGTTCTGCACCCTGAGGTCGATCGACAGCTTCACCGGCTCGAGAGGCGTGTCGCTGGTCATGCCGAGCGCACGCAGATCAGCCATGCCCTGGTTGTCGATGTATTTTTCCATACCCGACATGCCGCGGTTGTCGATGTTGACGTAGCCGACGATGTGGGACGCGGTCGTGCCGCCGGGATAGAAGCGGCGCTTCTCGGGCCGGAAACCAATGCCGGGAATGCCGAGCGCAAGGATCTGGCTCTGCTGCTTCGGCGTGAGCTGGCGGCGCAGCCATTGGAAATGAGACTGCGGATTGGAAAGCTTCTTGTAGGTACCCTTGATGTCGAGGTCGGTCAGCACGGTCGCGAGCTTTTCGACCGCTTCGTCCGCATCCACGATCTTGTTGGGTTCGGCAAACAGCGACACGGTGCGGATGTCGGTCGCCAAGACCTCGCCGTTGCGGTCGACGATATCGGGGCGCGACGCCATCAGGCGGTCGGCCGGCAGGATGCTGGAAACGGTTTCCGGATGGGCGTAGCCGTACTGCACCAGCCGACCGCCGATGATCGCATAGGCGACAGCGAAACCGGCAATCATCAGGCCGACGCGCTTGCGCGCCATTTCGGTCTTGCGCTTGCCTGTTCCCTTGAACGTCCCGTTCATCGATGCGCCGGCGCGATGAACATCGGCCGAGAAGTGGGCCTGGCTCTTCAACAGCATGATTCGCGAAAGAAAAGTCATCAGCGCTGCACCGATCCGGTTGTAATGAGATCCGAAACAGGATCCGAGCTCTTATCGCCTTCTGCCACTTCCGGCTTCGGCACCTCGGCCTTCATCATCGGCAGTTCCACCGGCCTGGCAAGTTGCTCCGGCGCCGTCGGCTGCAGCTGCAGTTCGGCGCCATAGACCTTGATGAGACGGTCCAGACGGTTGGGCTGCGTCAACAGCGCCCAGTCGGCTTTCAAAAGCTCGATCGTATCCTTTTCAAGCTTGATCTCGGCCTCGATACTCCGGACCTCCTCGAGCTTGTTATCGGTGTGATGCTTGATCTGGTAGGTCACCGCGGCCGCGGCAGCCATGGCACCGATCATCACAAGGTCGAAAGTCCTGAGCATTGCTTATCCTCCGATCCTGTCGAGACTGGCGAGGTCGGGCAAATCGAAAATGGAGAAATCCGGTTTCTCGGCCGGAGCGGTGGTGCGAATGCCGGCGCGAAGCTTGGCCGACCGAGCCCGCGGATTGATTTCGGCTTCTGCTTCGCTGGCGGAAACCATGCCCTTGCCGACAGGCTCGAAGATCGCCGCCTTCGCCGTCACCATAGGCATGTGGCGCGAACCGGAAGCCTTACCCGAACGCTCGGAGAAGAACTTTTTGACGATCCGGTCTTCCAGCGAATGGAAGGTGACAACCACCAGTCGCCCGCCCGGCTTCAAAGCCCTTTCGGCAGCAAACAGCGCCTGGGCAAGTTCGCCGAGTTCATCATTGACGAAGACGCGCAGCGCCTGAAAGACGCGCGTCGCCGGATGGATCTTGTCCTTGGCTTTGCGCGGCGTCACGATCTCGATCAGCCCGGCGAGATCCCGCGTAGTGCGGAACGGCTCGTTCGTCCGACGCTTTTCGATAGCGCGCGCAATGCGGCCCGCCTGTTTCTCTTCCCCGAGAAAACCGAAAATGCGAATGAGATCGCCGACCTTCGCGCGGTTGACGACATCGGCAGCCGACACCCCCGCCCCCGACATGCGCATGTCGAGCGGTCCGTTTTTCTGGAAGGAGAAGCCGCGCTCGGCTTCATCGATCTGCATCGAGGAAACGCCGATATCGAGAACGACGCCATCGAGCCCAGCAGCCGGCGCGAAATCGGCCAGTCGGGAAAACGGCGTATGATGCAGCACAAGATGGCCGCCCCGTGCATCGACAAGGGCCTGACCAGCGGCGATCGCCGTCGGATCGCGGTCGAGCGCGATCACGTCGGCACCAGCATCGAGAATGGCCGACGTATAGCCGCCGGCACCGAAGGTACCATCGAGAATGACTTTGCCGGAACGGGGCTCGAGCGCATCGAGCACTTCGCTGAGAAGAACCGGAATGTGGCGAACCGGTCCGCCTTCGGCTTCAGTTGAACCTCCGCCTGAATTCGCCACCATTCCGTTTCCCCGTTCTATGGAGTCCGCAGCCCTCGCAGTCTGCGCTCCTCTCTTGCCGCCGCCTGCATTTCCTGAAACGCCTGCGGCTGCCAAAGCTGAAAGTGATCCGAGCGCCCGACGAAACACACTTCCGTCGTGATGCCCGTAAAGTCCCGAATGAAATCCGTGACCATCAGACGCCCTTCGGCGTCGAGTTTCATGAAGACACCACCACCGTGAACCAGCAGCGACATCTCGTTCCCCTCCCGGGAAAACGGATCCTCGTTCGCGATCTGTCGCTCGTACCGCTCCAGGACATCCAGCCCACCGACACTGATCGCCGGAAACACGAAATCCTGAAAGCAGTAAAGCTCCTGAATATCGCGTTGCGCGAGCACGGAACGAAACACCGCCGGAACAGACACCCGCCCCTTCGCATCGATCCTGTTTGTCGCATTGGACAGGAAGCGGTTCATGACAATCGACCGCCACTCCCTTGAAGCGAGAGCCGACAGACAGCCCTCCAGAACTCGAAAACCCGACCGCCACAGATGCCTCAGGTCCGCAAGCCGAACCCCACCCCGCTTGCGCGGCCAGCTCGCCTCCGACCTTGAAATTCCGGACCTTCATCGGCCCCTCAACGGTATGCGAATGGGATAACATGGGACAACATGGGCGTCAATGGGACGAGGCTTTTCCGATCCCCTTCGGGATTCAAATATTGATAAGCGGTTAAGCTTAACGAATAGTTAGGAGAAGCCGCCGGCGGAGGCCTTTTTGATCCCGAAGCTTGATCGAGGCTGGAGACGAAAGCCTGCCAAATGCGACATTTTTTCAGCAGGTTAAATTGCCCTCGCCAATCATGGCGGAATGGGGCGGCGGGAAAATTGCCAGTTGGCCTGTAAGCCGGGTTCTGTATGGCTCCGGTCGCCCGGAACGTGGCAGCCATTCATCTGGGACAGCGTTTGCACGCTGCCTCACGCAACCCACCCGGATGACTGGCCCGGAAACAGGCTGTAGACGCTTGCGCGCCCCGCGTCATCCCTATTCGGTCTTGCTCCCGGTGGGGTTTACCGTGCCGTCCCTGTCACCAGCGACGCGGTGGGCTCTTACCCCACCCTTTCACCCTTACCCTGCATGCAGGGCGGTTTGCTTTCTGTGGCACTTTCCCTGAGGTCGCCCTCGCCGGACGTTATCCGGCACCGTATTTCCGTGGAGCCCGGACTTTCCTCACCTTACCGCCTTTCGGCATTGGTAAAGCGCGGCTGCCCGGCCAACTGGCACCGCGTCCTTAGACGAGCAGGCTCGCGATTGCCACCAAAAATGCGGGCACCAACAACAGAAAGAGGCCTTCTCCGGACGATCAGAGGAAAACCGGCGTAAAAACCGGATCATAGGCTTCATCCACGATCCGCCCGTGAAGCATCAACTCGGCACCCAGTCGCCCGATCTCGTCGGAACTCTTGGCAGCAGCGCCACACCCACCGGTGAGCACCGCGATCCTGTCGCGCGCAAAACCGATCGCGGGGTAATTGCCGGGCGTGAAGGACGTGACGCAGACGCCCATTGTCACCGGTGCTTCGGCAAGCCCCGGCACAAGCCCGTCAAGGATACGCTTGAGATGCCGACGCGTCGCCTCCCGACCGCCGCCACGGAACCAGGCGCGAATATCGGGCTCGGTCGCAAGACGCAGGTCATCAGGATCCCCGCCGATTTTCAGATAGGTCTTGCCATCGGGGTAACGCACCGGCGGCAACAGATAGATGTGATCCAGGGGTTCCTCGGGCTGATGGATCAGCGACGGCATGCCTGCATAGGCGCCGAGATCGGCCTCCGCGATCTCGAAAAAGGCGACGGTTCGCCCATAAACCTTCAGATCAAGCGGCCGCGGCAAGAGATTCTTGGCAATGGAAAATCCACCTGCCGCCACCAGCACCCGCTCGCCCCGGACCTCATGGCCTCCGGCCGTCGTCACGACGACCCCTCCGTCCGCTTCCCGCACTGTAACTGCCGTATCAGCAATCAGCTCGGCTCCGGCTTTCCGGGCGAGCTTCGATTGCGCTTCGACCAGCCGGCGCGGATTGACGTAACCCGCATTCGCCGCCTCGTAGACCCCTTCGCATCCCACGCCGAAACTGAAATAGCCGAAACGTTCGGACAGAGTTGTATCGGACAGGATCTCGACAGGCACGCCAAGTGCTTCAGCAGCACCACAGACATTGCCGACATAGGGATCGACCCCGCCCCGCTTCGGCCCGACGATCAGGCAGCCCGTCTCATGATAGAATTCGACGCCGCTCTCCCGGGTGATCTCCGCGTAACGGGCGATCGAGCGGTTAGCGAGCCTCGCCCAGACCGGATCGGGGTCGATGGTTCGGGTGATCCGTGCCTCGTCGTAATGGCTCGCGAAAACACCGTCATGGCTTGAGACATCGGCCGGTTCGTCCGGTCCGATCAGGACGACGCCGTCCGTCTGCGAGGCAAGATGGCGGGCCGCTGCGGCACCCATCATGCCGCGACCGATGACGATATGCCTGTAGCTTCCAACCATGTCGCGCCCCTGCCTTAAATTGCGCAATTATCGATAGTTTTCAAAATCCTGCGGATGCAGGCGGAATCATTTTCACAAAAATACCGGCCGAAGTTCCTCGGCAAAATCGCTCTCCGACAAAGCGCCATCGATAATCAACCGTGCGCCCAGTCGTCCCAGTTCATCCGAACATTTCGCGGCAACGAAATTGCCGCCGGTCAGCACCGCGACATCCGGCGAGGAGGTAAATCCAATATAGGGATAGGTGGTGCGAGTGAACGACGCAATGCAGGCCCCGCTCGTCGTCGGCGCACCCTCAAGCCCCGGCATGAGCGACACAGCGATACGTTCGAGCTTGCGGGCTTCCTCGACATCGCCATCCGAACGGAACCAGCCGCCGATGGATGGAAGATCCTCGAACGCCGTCTTCTCGCTGTCGCCGCCGATCTTCAGGTAAATCTTGCCGTCGGGATAGCGCACCGGGGGAAGAATGTAGACAAGATCCTCATCCCGCTCGGCGAAGACCACCGTCGACGGCATGGCCGAAAATTCCGCCTGCCGTCTCTCGTCCAGTTCGAAGAAGACGATGGTGCGCGCCGTCGCGCGCATGTCGACCGGCTGCGGCAACAGCCCGCAGAGATTGGTGAAACCACCAGCCGCGACCAGCACCTTGCCCGCCGTATAGGCTCTGCCCCCGGCCGTCCGCACCTCGACACCTGCAGCACCCGGCAGAACGGCAACCGCCGTTTCAGCAACGAGCCGCGCGCCCTGGCGCTCAGCCATCAAAGCCTGCGCACGCACGAGCGCCCGCGGATTGACGTATCCGGCATTGCGCCGCTCGTAATAACCGGAATGCCCCTCGGGGAAACGCATGTGTGGAAAACGTGCCGCCAGTTTTTCAGAAGCGATCACCTCGACATCGAGGTTCAAATGCTTCGACACGGCGACCGCCCGGGCCATATAGCCCTGCTCGCCCGGCAGCGGCGTGGAAAACAGGCAACCCGCCTCGGTATAGAAACGGATCCCGCTCCGGCTCTCCAGTTCGTCGTAACGTTCGATGGAACGTGAAGCGAGCTGGCTCCACACCGGATTATCGTCGAAAGTGCGGGTAATCCGGGCCTCGTCGTAGTGGCTGGCGAAAACACCTTGATGCGCCAGCCGGTCGGCAGGCTCTTCCGGGCCGATCAGCGCGACCCGTTTGCCTTCCAGCGTGAGGTGGCGAGCCGCCGCGGCCCCCATCATGCCCCGTCCAATGACGATAAACTCGAAATCCGTTGCCATGCACTTACCCTCGTTTCCAGGGTTCTCGATAGCATGGCAAACATTCGCTTGCACGTCGTTGTCGCATCGTGATTACAGGGAGCCGATCAGCGCCTGAACCTTGCCGCAGTAGCGCTTGGAAACCGGATTCATGCGTTTAGCGCCGTGACCGGCATTATACTTCAGAATGGTGGAACAGGTCCGGCCATCGCCGAGTTCATGGGCCATCGACAGATATTTCATTCCATAGCGAATGTTGGTCTCTGGATCGTAGAGGCCCTTGCTCGACCCGGAATATCCCATCATGCGGGCGGTCGTCGGCTTGATCTGCATGAGGCCGATCTCACCGGCGCCGCCGCGTGCCTTCGGATTGAAGTTGCTCTCGATGCGCACCACAGCATGGGCAAGCGCGACCGGAACCCCGTAGGTCTTGGCATATTTGGAAATAAGGCTGGTATAGGGACTGTTGGAAAAGGAAGGCGCTGCATATCCGGCTTCGGTCGTCGTCTTCTTGAAGGGAAGCTTGAATGTTTGCTGCCCTTGTTCCTTGTCGCGAGCGGATGCCGCCATGGAAGAGGACAAAAGAATAGCAAGGCATGCCGCAGCAGCAACAACTCGTCTTATCATGTGGAAGTTCAGTCTCCGAACCAGAATGGCAAGGCGGACCGTCCTTTTGGGACGCAAATCTACCCTGTTCACCTGTCCTGTCGGATCAGGCGCCGCACTTGCCCTCATCGTTGATATTTGCGATCGCAATCCGCTTTTGCGGGATACAGCGCCGCTGTTCAATGCGATCTTTAGAACGTCGAAATTGGGAATTCGTGTGGCGACGCAACAAATTGGCGTTTCGCGCGTTAAAAGGCGTCCGCAAAACGGAGCGCCCGTACCGCCCGTTTCAGGCGTATCGCGGCAGCGTGGAAAGCAGCCTGTGCAGCGTCTCGATAGTGGACATATCGGCGACGCCGTCCACCAGCGCGGGGCGGAAATGCCGCTGGAAAGCAGCGACCGCGCCTTCGGTCTTTTCCGAATATTCGCCGGTGATATCAATGTCATAGCCGTAGAGCGACAGCATCGACTGCAACGCCTCTATCGGCTGCCCGCTTTCTCCCTTCTGGAAGAAGCGTCCGCCGGAGACTGGCACCGGCTCGACGAAATGGCCGACGCCCGCGACGTGGAGCTTGCCCCAGGGGAAATTTTCACCTGGATCGACCTTGCGAACCGGGGCCACATCGGAGTGCCCTAGCACCCGTTCAGGCCGGATATCGAGCCTCTGGCCGCAATCGCGACACAATTCGATGACGGCTTCGATCTGCGCATCCCCAAACGCCGGAAGGCCGGCAGGATGACCGGCATTGGCGATCTCGATACCGATGGAACGCGAATTGATGTCGGTTTCGCCAGCCCAGAAGCTCTTGCCGGCATGCCACGCGCGGCGCTCCTCCGGCACGAGTTGCACCACTCGGCCGTCCTCGTGCACGAAGTAGTGGCTCGACACCTGACTTTCAGGACTACAGAGCCAGGCGAGAGCCCCCTCTTCCGAGGGCATGCCCGTGTAGTGCAGCAGGATGATATCAGGACGAACACCATCGGGACGCTCGCCATGGTTGGGCGAAGGCAGCACACAGGCTGCCCGGTAATCGGCATTAAAGAGGCTCATGCGGCGCGACGTGCTTTCTCGATCGCGGAATAGGCGGCGTTGAACTTCGCCATGCGGTGATTGGCAACCGCGTGAAACTCGGTCGGAATCCCCCGCGCATGCAGACGGTCGGGATGATGTTCGGCCGCCAACGCCCGGTAACGTTTGCGGATCGTTGCGAAATCATCGGACGGATCAACGCCGAGAACGCCGTAGGGATCGCCATCGAGATAAACGTGACGCTCGGTGATCATCTCGAAGCGCTCTTCCGACACGCCGAAGATCTCGGCGATGCGCGACAGGAAGGCGAGCTCCTTCTCGTGCAGCATGCCGTCAGCCTTGGCGATGTGGAACAGTGCATCGACGATGTCCTCAAGCACCGGGCACTGCTGGTCGCAAGTCCGGCAAAGGCCCGCCAGCTTCTGAGCATAGGCCTCGTAGCCGGCCACATCCTGACGGGCGAGGTTATAAAGTCGAGCAACGTTGCGCGCTTCTTCCGGCGGAAACTCGAAAATCTTGCGGAACGCGGCAACCTCGGCTTCGGATACGATACCATCAGCCTTGGCCATCTTGGCCGAAAGCGCGATGATTGCGACTGAGAAAGAAACCTTGCGTCGTGTTTCAGGATCGCCTTCGAAAGCAGTGCGTACCGCCTCGATCACCCCGGACAGCACACTGCCTGCCGCGTCGCTAACGGCGCCCAGCAAACGGTCCCACAACGATGCTATCTGTTCACAGGCGAAATCGAAGATCATGCAGTAGCATGACCAAATCCCTGCCGAAAAAGCAAGATGCGCACCCCTCCCCTTGCATTAAACTTTATTCACGTTCGGTTCCGAATAACTGAAGCAACAGACCGGCCCCTGACCTGAAAAGACGATCGAGAATATTCCCGAGACCAGCGCGCCAAATGCCCCTCGCCTTTTCCACAACACGCTTTACGCGCATGCCCGGTTTGAAACGATTATATTCGCACTTGCGGTAGCATTCCTTTTCCGAGGCATCGAAATGCCCGTATTTCTTGATTTTTTTGCTTTACAGCTTGCCCTGACTATCGCATCCATTCGCCCGGAAAAACGTTTTATTGACGGCTCCAGGGGATGCCGAAGGAGGACTGATGGCCAAACAGAAAGTTGCAATGTTGACCGCAGGCGGCTTGGCACCCTGTCTCTCGTCCGCAGTAGGCGGCCTGATGGAGCGCTACACCGATATCGCTCCGGACATCGACATGATCGCCTACAAGTCCGGCTTTCGCGGTCTCCTCATGGATTACAAGATCGAGATCACCCGCGAAATGCGCGAGAAGGCCCATGTCCTTCATCGCTACGGCGGCTCGCCGATCGGCAACAGCCGAGTCAAACTGACCAACACTGCCGACTGCGTGAAGCGCGGCCTCGTCAAGGAAGGCGAAAACCCGCTGCGCGTCGCCGCCGAGCGTCTTGCTGCCGATGGCGTCACCATCCTTCACACCATTGGTGGCGATGACACCAATACCACGGCAGCTGACCTTGCCGCTTATCTCGGCGCCAACGGCTATGACCTGACCGTCGTCGGCCTGCCGAAGACGGTCGACAACGACGTCGTGCCGATCAAGCAATCGCTCGGTGCCTGGACGGCAGCCGATGTCGGTGCCCGCTTTTTCGACCACGTCTCAAACGAGCAGAGCGCAGCGCCGCGTACGCTCGTCATCCATGAAGTCATGGGCCGCCACTGCGGCTGGCTGACCGCTGCGACCGCCCGCGCCTATATCCAGCGCACCAAGGGCAACGAATACATCGAAGGCTTCATGATGAATCAGGAGCTGAAGAACATTGATGGTCTCTACCTGCCGGAAACCCACTTCGACCTAGAAGCGGAAGCAGCCCGACTGAAGGAGATCATGGACCGCACCGGCTTTGTGACGCTCTTCGTCTCTGAGGGCGCCTGCCTCGAGGAAATCGTCGCTGACCGCGAAGCCGCCGGCGAGGAAGTCAAGCGCGACGCCTTCGGTCATGTGAAGATCGACACCATCAACGTCGGTTCCTGGTTCCAGAAGCACTTCGCCAAATTGCTCGATGCCGAACGCTCAATGGTTCAGAAGTCCGGTTACTACGCCCGCTCTGCCCCGGCGAACTATGACGACCTGCGTCTCATCCAGAGCATGGTAGACCTCGCCGTCGAAAGCGGCCTTAACAAGGTGTCCGGCGTGACCGGTCATGATGAGGATCAGGGCGGCAAGCTTCGGACCATCGAATTCCCCCGCATCAAGGGCGGCAAGGCCTTCGACCTGTCCACTCCTTGGTTCAAGGAAGTGATGGATCACCTGGGGCAGAAATACCGCCCGGCGCATTGACGGAGCCGGCGAAAGCTGGCTTGCTCTTTCCTCGGGAGGAAAGACTCATGTCGTTCGAACACTGGCTTGCTTTCGCCGCCGCCTCGGCCTTTTTCTTGGCAATTCCGGGGCCAACAACACTGCTCGTCGTGTCCTACGCGTTGGGACACGGCAGGAAGACGGCGCTTGCAACGGTGACTGGCGTGGCCCTGGGCGATTTTGTCGCAATGACGGGATCTCTTCTCGGGCTAGGAGCATTGCTCGCCGGTTCGGCGACCGCCTTCATGATCCTCAAATGGATCGGCGGCGCCTATCTGGTCTATCTCGGCATTCGTCTTTGGAGAGCGCCCGTCGGGGACAGCCCGATGGCGGACAACGACAATCTTCCGGAAGAGAAACCTTTTCGAATCATGGCGCACGCCTTCACGGTCACGGCGCTAAACCCGAAGAGCATCGTCTTTTTTGTCGCATTCCTGCCGCAATTCATGACACCGGCAGCGCCGTTTCTCGATCAGGTCATCATATTCGAGGGGACCTTCCTCGCTCTCTCGATGGTCGTCTGTCTAACCTATGTCGTGCTGGCAGACCGTGCGCGGCGCTTCATTCGGAAGCATTCTGTCAGAAAAGCCGTCAATCGGACGGGCGGAACTTTGCTGATCGCCGCCGGTGCAGTGACGGCAGGCTACCGCAAGATCGCCGCCTGAAGGCGGCAAGCTTGCCGCAATTCCGCCCATGCATTATGACACCAGAACGTTAACGGCGGCGCATGCGCGTTAACCGGTGTTTACTTTTACTTGGGATGTCGGGATGATCGCAAAAAGAGACCTGAGAGCAAACCTGGGTTTCGCCTCCATTCTGCTTGTCGGCCTTGCGGGTTGTACCAGCAGCATGGAAGACGCAGCCAAGCAGGAGCTCAAGGCCAATCCGGTCGCAGGTACAGCTGCTCCCGGCACACAGACTGCGGCAGCCACCACCACGATTGCCGACCTTACCCCGGTAGTTGATCCCAACGCCGCAAACGAACCGCCGCCGATCATTCCCGGTACACAGACGCCTGCCCCGATCCCGATCATGAAGGCCACAGCGCTGGCAACTGCTGCACAGACCATGCCGGCAGCACAGGCCATGGAACTGGTGGCGAACCAGCAGCGCGGTACGATCCAGACCGCCTCGATGCCGGAATCGCCCAACTTGGTGACTAGCCTGCCGGACACCGCGCCAGTGGCTGTGCCGACGATTCTGCCGGCTGAGGTAACGGAAGTCCAATCCATCGTACCGGCACAGAAGCCGGGCGGCGCGCTTGCTTATGCCGCCCCTTCCGGCAGCATGTCGCTTGCGGCGCTCGACAAACAGTTCGACGTTTCCCCGCCTGGACCGCCCCCAGTCATCGAAGAGCCGACGATGAAGCCCGCGACCACCGGTCCGACCGTGATCAACGCGCTGATCAAGAAATACTCGAAATTCTACGAGATGCCGGAAGCGCTGATCCACCGGGTCGTCAATCGCGAAAGCACCTATAATCCCGCTGCCTACAACAACGGTCATTACGGTCTCATGCAGATCAAGTATTCGACCGCCAAGTCCATGGGCTATGACGGCCCGGCCTCTGGTCTGTTCGATGCGGAAACCAATCTCAAATACGCAATCAAATACTTGAAGGGCGCATGGCTCGTTGCAGATAACAGCCATGACGGAGCGGTGCGCCTCTACTCGCGCGGCTATTATTACGACGCAAAGCGCAAGGGCATGCTCGACGTCCTCGATCCCTGAGCATCGGCAAACCGATAGCGGCAAATCCTACCGAAGGCCGTCCATGACCGCCTTCACCAGTTTCTGGGGCTGATAGCCAAGTTTCGACGGCGTCAATCCGAGCCGAACCACGATGAGGCGCTCGGAGGGAATTATGGTGGCGGATTGTCCGTCATGACCAAGCATCCAGTAAGCATCGGCGGGCAAGCCGAACGCTTCGTCGTCAACCACTCCCGGCCCCTCCTGCCACGCTTGTCCCTCGGTGAATCGTCCCTTCGAGGCCAATGTCGGCTGCTGCATCATCGCGACGTAGCCTTCCGGAAGAAGCCGGTCGCCGTTCCACACCCCATCCTGCAGCAGAAAGAGCCCGAAGCGCGCCCAGTCGCGCGCGGTCGCATAAACATAGGAACTGCCGACGAAGGTGCCGGCGGCATCGGCTTCCATCACGGCGCTTGTCATACCAAGTGGCGCAAATAATGCGGTCTTCGGATAATCAAGCGCCTCGACCGCATCGCCGATGCGGTCCATCCATATCCGCGAAAGAAGAACGCTGGAGCCGGAAGCATAATTGAATACCTCTCCCCGCCTCGCCACCAGCGACTTGTCGGCGACAAAGGCAGCCATATCAGGCTCAAGATAGAGCATGCGCGTGACATCGGCGACATCGCCATAGTCCTCGTTGAATTCCAGGCCGCTCTCCATACCCATCAGGTCACGCACGCGGATATCGGCCCTCTGGTCCTCCTTCCAGCCAGGGAACAACTCGCGGTCATCGAGCCCGATCTTTCCCTCGCCGACCAGCCGGCCAATGATCGCCGCATTGACGGTCTTTGCCATCGACCAGCCGAGCAACGGCGTTTCGACTGAAAAGCCCCTGCCATAAGTTTCTCCGGCAATACGGCCATCCTTGATAACGACGATGGCGCGCATGCCGGGACCGGCAAGAGAAGTATCCGCAAGCAGGGCGGCAATGGCGGGATTGGGGATATCGGCCCCCTCACCGGCAGGCCAGGCGGCATCCGAAACGGTCGGCCTTGCGCCCCGCGCAGTCGGCGGATCACTCTCCGCAAGTGTGGCGCCATCGGGTACGTTGGCGCAGCCGAGTCCATCCCTCCTCATGGCAGTGCTGGGAGCTATTGCACCGAGAAGGCGCGCGGTAACGGCTCCCGCATCCCGGTCCACATCGACATTGACCAGCTTGAGCAGAGGATGGCCGGGCGCCTGCACATCGACGGCGAGAACCTCTTCCGGTTCCCGACCGGCAAGAAAGACATTCGAGCAGACGACCTTCGCCGCATAGCCAGTACCGACAAGCAGCAGCGCCGGAGGCGAAAACGACAGCCAGAAGACAATTGCCGTAATGAACATGACGAAGGCAAGCACCAGCCCTCGGATGATCCTGCCAAACAATCGCATGCGCCTCCTCCCGATTGCCCGTCCATGCAATCAGGAAACATCCGATGGCGAAACCCCAAAAAGGGAGGGAGCAAACGGATCGTGCACGTTTTTCCGGCGTCACGAGCGAGCTTCGCGCAAGCGGACCGCGCACCCACAGCCCACGTCATCATACTGTTGCATCAGCGGGCTACACGCGCTCAACGTTCAATGGATGGCTAATGAACATGACCGACGTTGCACCGGATGCCCGCCTTCACAAAAACCGGAAACTCAAGAACGCTCTCCTCCAGCACAAGGCACTGACCAAGGACGGCCTGTCCGAACGGTTGTTCGGCATGCTCTTTTCCGGCCTCGTCTATCCGCAGATCTGGGAAGATCCCGAGGTCGATATGGAGGCAATGCAACTTGCCGAGGGTCATTCCATCGTCACCATCGGCTCCGGCGGCTGCAACATGCTGGCCTATCTCTCGCGCAGCCCTTCCAGCATCGATGTCGTGGATCTCAACCCCAACCATGTGGCGTTGAACCGCCTGAAACTTGCGGCCTTCCGCCACCTGCCCGACCACGCAGCCGTGGTGCATCATTTCGCCCAGGAGAACACCCGCTCAAACTCCCGCAGCTATGATCGCTTCATCGCGCCGAACCTCGATGCGCAGACGCGGGACTACTGGAACAAGCGCGGCGTCACCGGCCGTCGCCGCATCGCGGCCTTCAACCGCAACTTCTATCGCACCGGTCTGCTCGGCCGCTTCATCGGCGCAGGCCATATCGTTGCACGCCTGCATGGCGTCAAGCTGAACGATATCACCGAGACACGTTCGCTGCGCGAACAGCGCCAGTTCTTCGACGATCGCATCGCACCCTTGTTCGAAAAGCCACTGATCCGCTGGCTCACCGCCCGCAAGAGCTCCCTCTTCGGTCTCGGCATTCCGCCGCAGCAGTATGACGAGCTTGCCAGCATGTCCGAGGGCGGCACCATCGCCCCCGTGCTTCGCCACCGCCTCGAAAAGCTCGCCTGTCATTTCCCGCTGAAGGACAACTACTTCGCATGGCAGGCCTTCGCGCGTCGCTATCCGCAGCCCCATGAAGGCACCCTGCCGACCTATTTGAAACCGGAGCTTTATCCGGCGATCCGCGCCAATGCGAACCGGGTCACCGTTCATCACGCCAGCTTCACCGAACTGCTGGCGCAGAAGGCAGCTGCAAGCGTCGACCGCTATGTCCTGCTCGATGCGCAGGACTGGATGAACGACCGTCAGCTCAACGACCTCTGGGGCGAAATCACCCGCACGGCCGCTCCCGGCGCTCGCGTGATCTTCCGCACGGCGGCCGAAAAGAGCGTGCTGGACGGACGGCTTTCCGATACCCTGCTGGAACAGTGGACCTACCATGCCGAAAGGTCTTCGGAACTCAACAAACAGGACCGGTCGGCCATCTATGGCGGCTTCCACATCTACGAGAGAAAAGCCTGATGGTCGCCGAAGCCGGGCTCGATGCCGAACACGCTGAACGCATGGACAGCATGTATCGCTACCAGCGGCACATCTATGACCTGACGCGCAAATACTACCTGTTCGGCCGTGATCGCATGATCGCCCGGCTCGACGTCCCGCGCGAGGGCAGCCTGCTTGAAGTGGGCTGCGGCACGGGCCGCAACCTGCTTCTCGCCCATCGGCTCTATCCGACCGCCCGGCTCTACGGGCTTGATATCTCGGCGGAAATGCTCGTCTCCGCTCGTGCCAACTTCCGCGGAAAGCCGGCCGTACCGGTCCTTGCCGTGGCCGATGCCACGACCTTCACCGCAGGCGAATTCGGCGTTTCCGGCTTCGACCGGGTGATGATTTCCTACGCCCTGTCGATGATCCCGGACTGGGAAAAGGCAATCGATGCGAGCCTTGCGGCGCTGAAACCCGGCGGCTCCCTGCATGTGGTCGATTTCGGCCAGCAGGAAGGTCTTCCCGGCTGGTTCAAGCGCTTCCTCCAGTCTTGGCTCGACCGCTTCCACGTCACTCCGAGGGCTGACCTCAGACAGGCTCTGGAAGCACGACTTGAACGGCTCGGCGGGCGGCTGGAGTTCGAAACCATAGGACGCGGTTACGCCTGGCATGCGATAATTCGCATTTGACACAGCGTCTGACGGTTGAAAATAACGCATATTTAAGGATGATGGAGGCAAAAGGAGGTTAGCGCCTCTTTTGTATTTGCGTGTGCGCGCGCCGCATCAGGGGCATGACCTCGAATTCTATTTCACGGAATAACCATGCGGTGGCTTCTTCACGCCCTTCTGCCGGTCACGATCGCCCTCAGCGGTTGCACCTCGACCAGCTATGACTTCATGGAAACGGCCTCCATCAAGCAGCCCCGTTTCGAAGACAAGGACCCGCAGGACTTCGGCCCCAACAATCCCCAGCGACACAAGGTGCACGGTATCGACGTTTCGAAGTGGAACGGTGACGTGGACTGGCCGAAGGTGCGACAGTCGGGCGTTTCCTTCGTGTTTATCAAGGCGACCGAAGGCAAGGACATAGTCGATCCGAAGTTTGACGAATACTGGCGCAAGGCCCGCGCCGCCGGCCTGCCGCATGCGCCCTACCACTTCTACTATTTCTGCTCCACCGCCGATGAGCAGGCCGACTGGTTCATCCGCAACGTACCGAAGGAATCGATGCACCTTCCGCCGGTACTCGATGTGGAATGGAACCACACGTCGAAGACGTGCCAGTATCGTCCAAACTCGGAAACGGTGCGCAGCGAAATGAAGCGCTTCATGGACCGTATCGAGGCCTATTACGGCAAGCGCCCGATCATCTACACCTCGGTCGATTTTCATCGGGACAATCTCGCCGGCGCCTTCCAGGATTATCATTTCTGGGTTCGCGCGGTGGCGCAGCATCCGGAGGAAATCTATCCGGAGCGTCGCTGGGCCTTCTGGCAATATACGTCGACCGGCGTCATCCCCGGCATCAAAGGCGAGACCGATATCAACGTCTTCGCCGGCACCGAGAAAAACTGGAGAAAGTGGGTCGCGGCCGTGTCCAAATAGGATCGCGGCCTTCGATCTTCATCGCTGCGCCAATAAACTCAGCTAATCCTCTGCAATGCTGTAATTTTCCGGATGACGATCTCGTTTTCGTCAAAATGACGGGCATGATCGCAGCCGACCCGAAAAATTCAAGGATATGGATATGAAAGCCGCTCCCCGCCTCGCCCTTGCTCTTGCAGGCCTTCTCGCCACCACCGCTCCTTCGCTTGCCGCGGAATGCGGCGGCGACCTGCAGGCTTTCCTCGACGGCGTGAAGGCCGAGGCGATCGCGGCCGGAAGCTCGCCGGATGCCGCAACGCAGGCGCTGGCAGGTGCCGTGATCGACCAGAAGGTTCTCTCCCGCGACCGCGCACAGGGCGTGTTCAAGCAGACCTTCCTCGAGTTCTCCCAGCGCACCGTCAGCCAGGGCCGCCTCGATATCGGCCGCCAGAAGATGAAGCAGTATGCCGACGTCTTCGCCCGCGCCGAACAGGAATTCGGCATCCCCTCCGGCGTCATCACCGCCTTCTGGGCGATGGAAACCGACTTTGGCGCAGTACAGGGCGATTTCAACACCCGCAATGCGCTGGTGACACTCTCGCACGATTGCCGCCGCCCCGAACTCTTCCGTCCACAGTTGTTGGCTCTCATCAAGATGGTCGAGCACGGCGACCTCGACCCCTCCACAAACACGGGCGCATGGGCAGGCGAAATCGGTCAGGTGCAGATGCTGCCGAAAGACATCATCGCCTATGGTGTCGACGGGGATGGTGATGGTCATATCAACGTCAAGAAGAGCTCGCCTGATGCAGTCCTGACGGCCGCCAAGTTCATTCAGAGCCTCGGCTTCCAGCGCGGCCAGCCCTGGTTGCAGGAAGTCACCGTTCCGGAAAACCTGCCCTGGGAAAAAACCGGCTTCGACAGCGGCATGAAGGCCGGCGACTGGTTCGCCCTCGGCGTAAAGCCCCGCAACGGCGACACCAGCAACGCAGGTCTCGAAGGCGAACTGCTGCTACCGCAGGGTCGCAAAGGCCCGGCCTTCATGGCCTATCCGAACTTCAACATCTATCTCGAATGGAACCAGTCCTTCATCTACACCACGTCGGCTGCCTATTTCGCTACGCGGCTCATGGGCGCCGAACCGTACCTGAAAGGCAATCCGGAGCCGGGTATCAGCGATACGGAAATGAAGGCGCTTCAGACCAAGCTACAGCAGAAGGGCTATGACGTCGGCAAGATCGATGGCATTCTCGGCGGCGGTACCCGCATGGCCATCCAGAAGGAACAGCTTCGTCTCGGCCTTCCCGCGGACGGCTGGCCGACCCCGGCCTTCGTCGCCGCGTTCTGATCACAGCGGAACGAACGGTCCCGCGACTCAAGAAAGCCGGGTCGCAACAAACGGGTGGCGTGACGAACGCGCCATCCGTAGCTATGAAGCTCTGTCCAGAACCGGAGCTTCCGCATGAACGCCGTCTCACAGCAGAAAATGACGACCGCCACCTGGCTGATGCTTCTATTGCTCGGCCTGATCTGGGGCGGCTCATTCTTCTTCGCCCGCGTCGCAATCCCTCATGTGCCGCCGTTCACGCTGGTCTTCCTGCGCCTGTCGATCGCAGCGCTGGCGTTGCATATCTATCTGCACGGCAATCTGGACATCTACCGGCACCTGGCGGCGAACTGGCGTTCCTTCCTCGCGCTCGGCCTGATCAACAACGCCGTGCCCCATACGCTGATCTTTCTCGGCCAGACTCATATCGGCGCGGGGCTCGCCTCGATCCTCAACGCCACCACCCCCGTCTGGACCGTTATCATCGCCAACCGCCTGACTGATGACGAGAAACTGACCGGCACCAAGCTCGCCGGTTGCCTGACGGGCCTTCTCGGCACGATTGTCCTGATCGGCCCGAGCGCGCTTTCCACGAGTTCGATCCCGCTCTGGGCCGTCTGCCTGCCCATCCTCGCCGCCGTCTCCTACGGCTTTGCCGGCATCTACGGCAAACGCTTCAAGGGAATTCCCGCACCGGTCACGGCTACCGGCCAGTTGACGGCATCGTCGATCATCATGCTGCCGGCCTCGCTCCTCATCGACCACCCGTGGAACCTCGACATGCCGCCGGTCGGCGCACTCGCGGCAATCGGAGCGCTCGCCCTCATCTCCACTGCCTTCGCCTACATCCTGTTCTTCCGGATCATGGCGCGTGCCGGCGCCACCAATACGTCACTCGTCACCCTGCTCGTCCCGCCAAGCGCAATCCTGCTCGGCGCCCTCTTCCTCGACGAGCGCATGCATGCTACCGATATGGCAGGCATGGCTCTGATCGGTCTCGGATTGATCATTCTGGATGGCAGATTGGCCGCGCGATGGTCTAATGCGAGCGTCACGGCCAAATGACAGACACTGTCACGCATCAAAACGATCCCGTTTTTGCAAATCACGTTTGTTAAGCAATATTAACAGACGCTCACATTTCTCAAGACATTGATTTTATTCATTTTCGTGACCGGTGCGACAACTTATCCACTGGCCTGCACTGCGCTGCAGCACACAAAACGCTTTTCAACCGACACAAAACGGACATATTATCTAACGGTCAACACAAGGAGGCAGACATGGGACTGACCAATTCTCTCAATGTCCTGATCGTCGGTGCGGCGTTTGTGTTCATAGCGACGATGCTGTTCATCTGAGTTTTCATGGGTGAACCAACGGCCATCTTAAAGAGATCCCGAGAGGTCCGGCCAAGCCAGTGATGCTTTCCAAATTCAATAAGAAAGGCGCATGAACCGTTACCGGCATGCGCCTTTTTTAATGCCAGAGAACTCCGGCAACGCCTCTATGACAAGGTCATGCGGCGGCACCCGCTACAGCCTGAACGGAAGGCTTCAGGCCGACATTGGCAAGCGTTGCATTCACCAGCGGTGTACGGTTCATCGTATAGAGGTGAAAATCTCCGATACCCCGGCGCACGAGATCCTCGATCTGTTCGGCAGCAACCTCGGCCGCCACTTCCGCCCTCGCCTGCGGCTGGTCCTCGAGACCCGAGAAACGGTCATCCAGAAAAGACGGAACGCTGGAGCCGCACATAGAGGCAAAACGCTTCAACTGGGTGAGGTTCTGGATCGGCATGATACCCGGCACGATCGGAATGGTTATACCCGCTGCGCGCACCCGCTCCAGATAACGCTCGAAGATATCGTTATCGAAGAAGAACTGGGTGAGCGCCCTGTGAGCACCCGCATCGACCTTGCGCTTGAGCATGTCGATATCGGCCGCATCGTCACGGCTCTCCGGATGCTTTTCCGGATAGGCAGATACGGAAATCTCGAAATCGCCCATCTCCCTCAAGCCAGCAACCAGCTCCGCCGCGTTGGCAAAGCCGCCCGGGTGAGGCTGGTAAGCCGTTCCCATGCCTCCTTGCGGATCGCCGCGTAGGGCCACGAAATGGCGTACACCGACCGCACGAAACTCGTCCACCACATGACGCACCTCATCCTTCGTCGCACCGACACAGGTCAGGTGGGAGGCCGTGGGCAGAGTGGTTTCAGAGATCAAACGGCGCACCGTGGAAAGGGTCGGTGCGCGCGTCGTGCCGCCAGCTCCATAGGTCACCGAAACGAAATCCGGGTTCCAGCGCGATAGTTCATCGACCGTCGCCCAGAGCTGGCCTTCCATCTCTTCCGACTTCGGCGGAAAGAATTCAAAGGAAATGCGCAACTGCGAGCCAGCCTGTTCGTTGTGATCGTTTCTCGCCATTCATATGCTCCCGGTCTGAAGGGTGGATCCGATGGAAGTTTCGCTATGGGCAGGTACACGCCGGCGGGCAAGCCAGAGAGTGACCGTCAGACCGCCGCCTTTCGGCTGTTCCGGTTTGAGGTCGACGGCACGCTCCACATCGAGATCGTATTTGGCCAGCCATTCGGCCATCGTCTGGTGCGAGAAGCCGAGGCGCACATGGGCGTGCTCGTCCCGCAGGTATTCATGATCGTGAGGCGCGAGATCCACAATGGCAAGCCGTCCACCGGGCTTCAGCATGCGGCTCGCCTCGGCCAGCGCCAACTCCGGCTGCGGCAGGAAGTGCAGCACCTGATGGATCGTCACGAGATCGTATTCGTTGCCGTCGAGCGGCAGGTTCAGGATATCGCCATGGCGAACGGCAGCCTTGAGGATGCCGGCCTTGTCGAGATTGGCGCGGGCAACCGCCAGCATATCCCGGCTGGCATCGATGCCGACCGCGCGACGGTAGCCATTGGCCAGAAGCTGCAGGATGCGCCCCGTACCGGTGCCGAGATCCAGCAACGCATCGACCGGCTCGGATCCGATCAGTTGCACCAGCGCCGTCTCGACCGCATCGTCATTCACATGCAATCGACGCAGTTCGTCCCATCCGGAGGCATTACGGCTGAAATAGTCCTGCGCGCGCTCCGCCCTCGTCCGCTTGACAGCGGCAAGGCGCTCTCCGTCACGCAACAGCACCGGATCGCTGTCCAGCGTCGTGGCAAGCAGCTGACGTGCCAGCGATGCCGCGTCACCATCCTGCTTCAGACGGAAATAGGCCCAGGCGCCCTCCTGATAGCGGTCCACAAGGCCTGCTTCGGTCAGCAGTTTCAGGTGGCGAGAAATTCGAGGCTGCGACTGGCCGAGAATATCGGTAAGATCGGTGACCGTCAGGTCGCCGGCAGCAAGCAGAGCAAGCAGACGAAGTCGCGTAGGTTCGCCCGCAGCTTTCAGCAGCTCGACTAGAACGTCTACACCGAACTTCATGCGCCCTCCGCTCAAAAACCAATCAAGATATAAAGATGTCTTTATGTCATTCCCCATACCTACGCAAGAGCTAATTGCGCGACAAGCCCGATTGCCGAGCGTCGGGAGGTATTGTGGTCGGATCAAACAAAAACGGCCGCACAAGGCGGCCGTCTGTCTTAGATTGCCGGAAGCGGCTCAGAACTCTTCCCACTCGTCCGACTTCATGGCCACGGCGGCATTGCCATAAGAGATCGGCGCGGGCCGCGTCCTCACTGGCTCCCGTGCCGGAGCCGGTCGCGCCGAAGCAGGACGGCTGACTGGCTCGGCGACGGCGGAGCGTTGAGCGGCCTTCCCGGTCCGGAAGCGGGACAGCAGTTCGGCGAGACGTGCACTCTCCTGCGCGAGGCTTGCACCGGCTGCATTCATCTCTTCCACCATGGCGGCATTCTGCTGCGTCGCCTGGTCCATGTGGTTGACGGCCGTATTGACCTCGCCAAGCCCCACGGACTGCTCCTGCGCAGCGGTAGCGATGGCGTCCATGTGAGCATTGATCGACTGCACGAGTTCCGCAATCGAGGAAAGCCCCTCGCCCGTATCGCTTACGAGCTTGACGCCTTCGCTGACGGCGATTTCGGAATTGGCGATCAGCCCCTTGATTTCCTTTGCCGCATTGGCGGAACGCTGGGCCAGTTCGCGAACTTCCTGTGCGACGACGGCAAACCCCTTTCCTGCTTCGCCAGCGCGGGCGGCCTCGACGCCGGCGTTAAGCGCCAGCAGGTTGGTCTGGAACGCGATCTCATCGATGACGCCGATGATCTGGCCGATCTGCCGCGAGGACTGCTCGATCCGTTCCATTGCGGAAACCGCGTTCGCAACGACGTGACCGGAGCGGTCGGCGCGTTCGCGGGTATTGCGAACCAGATCGCGAGCCTCGCCTGTCCGCTTCGACGTGGCAGTGACGTTGGCGGTGATTTCCTCCAGCGCTGCAGCGGTTTCCTCGAGTGAAGCAGCCTGCTGCTCCGTGCGCTTGGCAAGGTTATCGGATGCTTGGGAAATTTCGCCCGAGCCGTTGGTAACGGAACCGGCGACCTGACCAACGCTTTGCAACGCTTCGCGCAGCTGGCGGACGGACGTGTTGAAGTCGTGGCGCAGAGCCTCGAACTGCGGCGCCAACTGTTCGTTGATTTCGCATAGCATGTCGCCTGCTGCCATCCGCTGCAGACCGGATGCCAACGCGCCCGTAGCCTTGTTCAGCCGCTCATCAGCTTCGGCCTCGGCGCGCGCCTGCATCTCAACACGCTCGCGCTCCGCTGCAAGGCGGCCCGCTTCAGCACTCGCCTCCAGCTCCGCGTTACGAAGCGCCGCCTGCCGGAACACCTCCACGGAACGCGCCATACCGCCGATCTCGTCGCGACGATCCGCATAGGGGATCGGCTTCGCGGTATCGCCCTCCGCGAGCGACTTCATCCGGTCGGCGATGCCATTGATCGAGCGTGAAAGCAACCGGGCGATGACAATTGCCAATCCAATCACCAGCAAAACCGCTACAGCAAGCCCGGACAGAAGAACGACCAACCGCATTCGAGCGGCAGCGGCCATGTTGTCGATCATCTGCAGCATCTGATCGCCGGTCGCGCGGATTAGATCGGAAACATAGATCCGCCGTTCGTTGTGGGAAGCAATCCAGGCTTCCAGCTCCCCTTCGGCCGCCTGATAAGGCTTGTTCTCCAGCATAAGCAGCCGGATGCGCTCCATGAGCTGGCCATCCGGACGATCCCAGAACGCCTTATAGCGAGCAAGTATATCCGCCGGAACGGCTTCCGTGACGGCCTTCAGGTGAGTCTTGATCAATGTATCACTACGCTGCACCGCGCCGAAGCTCGGGGCCTCCAGCGCGCCCGTCTTGATATAGACTTGCCCCAAACGATTGATTGCCTGATAGGCATCGCTAAGCTGCATGAAAGCGTAATAGCCGGCAGCGGCCGTGGCCAGTTGCTGCTCGTTGGCCAGAAGTCCAGCCCGGCGCGTCATGTCAGAGCCGACAGCAACAATCGGCTGCATGATTTCCAGCGCCAACAACGGCGGCGCCGTGCCATCATCCGTCTTGGCTCGGAATTCCCCGATGCGCGAAACCCGCTTGTCAAAACTCTCTTTGATCGCCTTCAGCGCCGCGTCTTCATAACCGGCGGCCAGTACATCGTTATAGGCTCGATCCAGCGTCTCGATCGCCGCATCCGTCTGGAGCCTCATTGCCGGGATCCTATCTTTCTGCGCGGTGCTCTCGGTCGGAATGGCAATGGCCACCGCCACTCCACTCCGCGCGAGTTGCGCAAGGCGTGTGGCGCGCTGCAGTTCGTAGCTCTGCAGGTAAGAGAGCCAGCTGAGCCAACCGCCTAGAACCAGAACCGCAAGTAGTGGCACAGCCGCCAGGCTGGTCAGAAGTATGCGAAACGGCAATTTCCCAAGAAAAGACATCGTCGAAAATCCCTTTGAATATGCTCGCCATGACGGCGACAAGTGACGAACGAAGAGGTCACGCCACCATAAAACGAAGTATGCTGCGCAATTAGTTGCCAGACGGTTAGTGCGAGCGCCAATTTGCCGCACGCAAGCGGGCATCAAAAGAAAAGAGCCGATATAGAAATCGGAAAATTAAAGAAACATCAGAGGCTTGGGCCATTCGAAAGGCAACAAACCGCGATAGAGGGCCGTCATCCATGAGCATGATCGGGCCGTAAAGCTTTGACGATCAGCAAATTCTCCGGGACATCTCCAGCCAGCGGCTAGCGCAAGAAACGCGTCTGTAGCCCTTTTTGCGCATTGGAAATGCACCAAAAAGAGAAAACCCCGCGAACCTACGGTTCGCGGGGTCGACCTGTTGATTGTGGTGGCAGTTGTCAGCGCGTCAGGCGCTTGTAGGTCACCCGCTTGGGATTGACAGAATCCGCGCCGAGACGGCGGATCTTGTCCTGCTCGTAATCTTCGAAGTTACCCTCGAACCATTCGACATGGCTGTCGCCCTCGAAGGCAAGGATATGGGTCGCAAGACGGTCGAGGAACATGCGATCGTGGCTGATAATGACGGCGCAACCGGCAAAGTTTTCCAGCGCGTCTTCCAGGGCACCCAGCGTTTCGGTGTCGAGGTCGTTGGTCGGTTCGTCGAGCAGGAGAACGTTGTAGCCGCCCTTCAGCATCTTAGCGAGGTGAACGCGGTTGCGCTGACCACCGGAGAGATTGCCGACCTTCTGCTGCTGATCGCCACCCTTGAAGTTGAAGGCACCGCAATAGGCGCGGCTGTTCATTTCATACTTGCCGAGCTTCAGCACGTCGTTGCCGCCGGAGATTTCCTCCCACACGGTCTTGTTGCCGTCGAGCGTATCGCGGCTCTGGTCGACATAACCGAGTTCTACGGTTTCACCGATGGTGATCGATCCGGAATCCGGCTTTTCCTGACCGGTAATCATGCGGAACAGTGTCGTCTTACCGGCACCGTTCGGGCCGATGACACCAACGATACCGCCGGGTGGCAGCTTGAAGGTCAGGTTTTCGATCAGGACACGGTCGCCATACGACTTGGTGAGACCTTCGGCCTCAATGACCGTGTTGCCGAGGCGCTCGCCGACCGGAATAACGATCTGCGCATCGCCCGGACGACGTTCTGCCGCCGATTTGACCAGTTCATCATAGGCCTTGATGCGAGCCTTCGACTTGGCCTGACGAGCCTTGGGGCTGGCGGAAATCCACTCCTGTTCGCGCGAAAGCGCCTTCTGGCGGGTCGCTTCTTCACGAGCTTCCTGCTGCATACGCTTCGCCTTGGCCTGAAGGTAGGCCGAGTAGTTGCCTTCATACGGGATGCCACGACCACGGTCGAGTTCGAGGATCCAGCCGGTAACGTTGTCGAGGAAGTAGCGGTCGTGGGTGACCATCAGGATGGCGCCCGGATATTCGCGCAGGTGCTTTTCGAGCCACGCGATGGTCTCGGCGTCGAGGTGGTTGGTCGGTTCGTCGAGCAGCAGAAGGTCCGGCTGGCGCAGCAGGAGCTGGCAGAGCGCGACACGGCGCTTCTCACCGCCGGAGAGATTGTCGATCGTCGCGTCGCCGGGCGGGCAGCGCAGCGCCTCCATGGCCATCTCGACCTGGCTTTCGAGGTCCCAGAGGTTCTGGCTGTCGATGATGTCCTGAAGCTTGGCGCCCTCTTCCGCCGTCTCGTCGGAATAGTTCATCATCAGTTCGTTGTAGCGGTCGAGGATAGCCTTCTTGTCGGCCACCCCTTCCATGACGTTGCCGAACACGTTGAGGCTCTCGTCGAGCTGTGGCTCCTGAGCGAGGTAGCCGAGGGTAGCGCCGTCGGCGAGCCATGCTTCGCCGGTCCAGTCCTTGTCGAGACCGGCCATGATCTTCAGAACGGTCGACTTACCGGCGCCGTTCGGGCCGAGGATACCGATCTTGGCGTCCGGGTAGAACGAGAGATGAATGTTCTCGAGGATCTTCTTGTTGCCATAGGCCTTGTTCAGGCCGGACATGTGATAGATGAACTGGCGTGCCATCGTTCGGTTGCTCCGCGGATCGAATTGGGAAGTTGCCGCTATGTAGGCGAAAGCGGCAATGGGAGCAATGCGGGCGCGCCCGTTTTTGTGATTTGCCGCGGTCACCAAAGCCCTTCGGGGTAAAGATGAACTGTTCGCTGGAGCCGTTCGGGCTCGGTGCCCCCCGTCGCTGCAGGTCCTGCAGTGCTCCGCCGCGAACGCGGCCTGGCGATCAGTCTATCCAACTCACCAAATTGAAGGGGCTGGCATCGCCGACATCAAGAAAAATCCGCAGAAACCCAATGGAAATCAGGCTTAGGAAAAACAATCCGCGAGTAAGCCCCGTACGGCCACCATCGCCGACTTGCAAAACCATCAAAGCCCCCGTTCAATAGTCCATGGGAGAGGACCACCGCGAAACTAGCCCTGCAGGATTTAACGCCGGATAAACCGGGACCACCATGCAGGCCGCGTGCCGTCGACTTTTCGGCAGAAAAAGGGGGAGGAACATGTTTACGGAAGCCAGGCGTTTTTCCAGTCCGACGGGAGCATTGATCGCCTATCATCACGAGGCGGCACGCGGCGAGCCGCGCGGCATACTGCTGATCTGCCACGGCCTAATCGAGCATTCGCGTCGCTATCACGCCTTCGCCCGTGCGATGGCAGAGGCCGGGTTCCATGTCTATGCGCACGATCATCGCGGGCATGGGGAGACCACCTGCATCGACGCGCCGCTCGGCCGATTTGCCGGGCGCGGCGGCGTCCACAAGGTGGTCGCCGATGTTCGCGCCATGCGCGACATGGCGGTCGCCGAATACCCGAACCTTCCCGTCGTGCTCTTCGGGCACTCCATGGGTGGGCTGATCGCACTGAACACCGCAACAATGCATCCCTATGCCTTCCGGGCTGTGGCGATCTGGAACTCCAATTTCAATCCCGGCCTCACCGGCCGGTTCGCCCAGGGCGTACTCGCCGCCGAACGCATCCTGAAAGGCTCGGACGTCCCAAGCAGTATCCTACCCAAAGCGACCTTTGATGCCTGGGGCCGCTCCATCAAGAACCGCCGGACGCAGTTCGACTGGCTGTCGCGCGACAGAGCGGAAGTCGACAAATACGCAGGCGATCCGCTTTGCCGGTTTGACGCCAGCGTCTCGATGTGGAGCGACGTTCTGGCACTCACCTTTCGCGGACGCTCTTCCACAATGCTGAACCGCCTTCCCCGCGATCTGCCCTTCCATCTCGTTGGCGGCAGCCATGACCCCGCCACTCGTGGCGGCCGCGATATCCTCTGGCTGGAAGAGCACCTGCGCGACAGCGGCCTCACCAACATCAGCACCCGAATCTATGAAGACATGCGGCACGAAACACTGAATGAAATCGGTAGGGAACGCGCGGTCAGCGATTTCAGGATCTGGTGCGACCAGGCGGTCAGCAAAGCAGACCGCCTTCTCGAGACCCTGAACTAGCAAGCGAACCGCATTTCGGCGGTCAGCGACAGCGCCATCACCCACAGGCTCCGACCTCCCACGCAGGCTAGTTCGACGGCAGTCATCAAGCCATCAGAAGAAGGTGAGAGTGTCGCCCGCGCCGCCACACAAAAGGCGGCTTCGCACCATTCCTGCGGCAAACCGACGCCCGGCATTGTCGAAAGGGAATAACCCCATGAGAGAAATTCAAGTGTTTGCCGGAACACTCCCCGCTATAGAAAGACCATGATGTCGTCGTCCGCTACATTGGCAGGTACCACCCCCGAAAACAGGATCATGCAGGGCCTCGGGCTGATGATTCTCGCCATGTTGGTCGCTCCCTGCATCGACATCTTTTCAAAGCTTGCAACAGCCAACACCTCGCCGACCATGATTACCACCGGCCGCTTCCTGTTCCAGGGGCTGTTCATGCTGCCCATCGTGCTTGCCAACGGCACGTGGCGTGATTTTTCCTGGCGGCTGAGCGGTTATCACGCCATTCGCGCCGCCGTCATCACTCTGTCGATGATCTGTTTCGTCGCGACGCTTGCCGTCATGCAGGTCGCCGATGCCGTCGCCATCTTCTTCGTCGAACCGATCATCCTGACCGTTCTCGCCAGCATCTTCCTGAAGGAAACCATCGGCTGGCGCCGCTATACCGCCTGTGCCGTCGGCTTCCTCGGCGCTGTGATCGTCATCCGTCCAAGCTTCGAGGAAGTCGGATTCGTCGCCGTCCTGCCCATCGTCACCGCCTTCGGTATCGCCATCTTCGCGCTGATGACGCGAGCCTTGTCGCAGCGGGAGAACCCGTGGTCGATGCAGTTCCAGATGTCACTCTGGGGTCTGCCGATCGGCGGAGCCCTTCTTGCCTTCGGCGGAGTGACCGGTATCGAGTTTATGGCGCCTTCCATGCCCGACGGGCAGACGCTGCTCTGGTTTGTCGGCATCGGCTTTTCGGCAGCGCTTTCCGGTATTCTCGCGGTCTATGCCTATCGCGTCGCGCCGGCCTCTGTCCTTGCTCCGATGCAATATCTGGAAATCGTGTCCGCGACCCTGCTCGGCTGGCTCGTATTCGATGCCTTTCCCGATGCGATCAAATGGCTCGGCATCGCCATCATCATCGGTTCCGGCCTTTTCATCGTCTGGCGCGAGCGCCGCTTTTCCTCGAAGCCAGTATCAGACAGAAAACCCATTTCCCCATGACAGGATCGACCATGACTGACGCGCCTTCGAGGAAACCACCGCTTTCCGGCATCCGGGTGATCGAACTGGCCCGCGTGCTCGCCGGTCCCTGGGCTGGGCAGATGCTGGCGGACATGGGCGCAGATGTCATCAAGGTCGAAAACCCCGAAGGCGGCGACGACACCCGCGCCTGGGGACCGCCCTTCGTCGAGGGTGCCGGCGGCGAAAACCTGTCAGCCGCCTACTACCACTCGACCAATCGCAACAAGCGCTCCATCGGCGTCGATTTCCGCTCGCCCGAGGGCCAGGAAATCGTCCGGCGGCTGGTCGCCACGGCCGATGTGGTGATCGAGAATTTCAAGGTCGGCGGCCTGAAGAAATACGGCCTCGACTATGAGAGCCTCAAGGCGATCAATCCGAAACTCGTCTACTGCTCGATTACAGGTTTCGGCCAGAACGGCCCCTATGCCGAATTTGCCGGCTACGATTACATCGTACAGGGCATGTCCGGCTTCATGTCGATCACCGGCGAACCGGACGGCCAGCCGATGAAGGCCGGCGTCGCCATCGCCGACATCTTCACCGGCATCTACGCCGTCACTGCGATCCAGTCGGCGCTGATCCACGCCATGAAAACAGGCGAAGGCCAGATGGTCGACATGGCACTGCTCGACGTCATGTCCGCGGTGCTTGCCAACCAGAACATGAACTACCTGATCTCCGGAAAATCTCCGGTGCGCCTCGGCAACGCCCATCCGAACATCAGCCCCTACGAGGTCGTTCCGACAGCGGATGGCCACCTGATCCTTGCGGTCGGCAATGACGGCCAGTTTAAGCGCCTATGCACGATCCTCGGCATCGGAGAGGTCGCCGACGATGAGCGCTTCGCCACCAACAAGGCACGCGTTGCCCACAAGGCGGACGTGCGGCGCATCGTTTCGACCGAAACGGCAAAATGGGCAAAGCGCGACCTGCTGACGGCCTGCGAAAGCAACGCCGTGCCCGCCGGCCCGATCAACTCCATTGCCGAGATGTTCGACGACCCGCAGGTCAAGGCGCGCGGCCTGAAGATCGACCTGACCGATGCCGATGGCAACACCATCCCAGGCGTTCGAACCCCGATCGTGCTTTCCGAAACGCCCCTGCGTTACGAACGGCCCAGCCCGCAGGTTGGCGAGCATCGGGATGAAATCCTTGCCGAACTGGAAGAGATCGAGAGAAAGGCAGCCCAATGAAAAAGACCGGTGGTCAACTGATCGTCGATGCGCTCAAGGCAAACGGCGTGAAGCGCGTTTCCTGCGTGCCGGGCGAAAGCTATCTCGCAGTGCTCGACGCGCTCTATGAAAGCGGCATCGAAACCATCGTCTGCCGGCAGGAAGGCGGCGCCGCGATGATGGCCGACACCTGGGGCCGGCTGACCGGCGAGCCCGGCATCTGCATGGTGACGCGCGGACCGGGCGCGACCAACGCCTCCGCTGGCCTGCATGTCGCGAAGCAGGACTCGATCCCGATGATCCTGTTCATCGGCCAGGTGCAGCGTGACGCCCGCGAGCGAGAGGCCTTCCAGGAGGTCGAATATCGACGTGCCTTTACCGAATTCGCCAAATGGGTCGGCGAGATCGACGACGCCCGCCGCATTCCGGAATTCGTCACCCGCGCCTTTGCCATCGCCACCTCTGGCCGCCCAGGCCCGGTCGTGTTGACGCTGCCGGAGGACATGCTGGTCGATGAGGTCGATGCACCCGAGGCAAAGCCCTACATGCCGGTCGAAGCCCATCCCGGCCCTGCCCAGATCGAGGCTTTCAGCGCGCTGCTGGCAAAGGCAAAACGCCCGATGCTGATCCTTGGCGGCACTCGCTGGGACGACGAATCCGTCGCCGGCATCCGCGCCTTCGCCGAACGCTTCAGCCTGCCGGTCGGCTGCTCCTTCCGTCGCCAGATGCTGTTCGATCACCTGCATGAAAGCTATGCCGGCGATGTCGGCATCGGCATCAACCCGACGCTCGCGAAGGAGATCAAGGAGTCAGACCTCGTCATCCTGCTCGGCGGACGCTTCTCCGAAATGCCATCGTCGAGCTACACCCTCATCGGCATTCCCTACCCCTCCCAGACGCTGGTGCATGTCCATCCCGACCCGTCCGAACTCGGCCGCGTCTACCGCGCCGATCTCGCAATCTGCGCAACGCCGAGGGATTTCGTCGGAGCGCTCGGCAAGCTCTCCCCCGCCGTCGAACCGGAATGGGCCACCCGCACCGCCGCCATGCATGCCGGATACCTGGCATGGTCCACCCCGCCGAAGACGGGTCCGGGCAAGCTGCACATGGGTCCGATCATGGAATGGATCGAGGCCAACACGCCGAAAGACGCGATCTTCACCAACGGCGCCGGCAACTACGCCACATGGCTGCATCGCTTCCACCGGTTCCAGGCCTTCAATACACAGGCCGCCCCCGCCTCGGGATCGATGGGCTACGGCCTGCCCGCCGCCGTTGCCGCCAAGCAACTCTTTCCGAAGCGCGAAGTCATCTGCTTTGCCGGCGACGGCTGCTTCATGATGCATGGACAGGAATTCGCGACCGCCATCCGCTATAATCTGCCGATCATCGTGCTTCTGGTGAACAACGGTATCTACGGCACCATTCGCATGCATCAGGAACGGGAGTATCCCGGCCGCGTCAGCGCCACCGATCTGACCAATCCTGATTTTGCCGCCCTTGCCCGCGCCTATGGCGGCTACGGCGAGACGGTCGAGGACACGGAACAGTTCGCAGCCGCCTTCGAACGCGCCCGCGCCTCCGGCAAGCCTGCAATCCTCGACATCAAGCTCGATCCGGAAGCGATCACCCCGACGAGAACGTTGACCCAGATCCGCGAGAAGGCCTGATTTTCAGACCTTCCGCGTCATCTCTCTGGCGACATCGATGAAGGCGCGCACGGGCGGAGGCAGATGCCTGCGCCCGGAGAAATACATGCAAAGCCCCGGAAACGGTGGCGTACAGTCATCCAGCACGGCCTCCAGCAACCCGGCCGATAGCGCAGCGGCGGCCTGCCTCTGGGTCATATAAGCGAGGCCGACACCGGCGATGGCCGCCTCGAGCATGAGATCCATGTCCTGCAGCGTCATCGGTCCCTCGACCTCGATCCGGCTCTCCTGCCCGTGACGCTCGAATTCCCACCGATAGATGGCCCCGCTTGGCAGACGTAATCTCAGACAGGGATATCTGGCTAGATCGGTAGGCACCGAAGGTCGGCCGTAGCGCTCGAAATAGCCAGGCGCACCGAGAACGAGAAAACGCTCCTGCCCGGTCAGCGCAATGGCAATCATGTCCTGCGGCACGTCCTCATGCAGACGCACGCCGATATCGAAGCCCTTCTCGACAATGTCCACGAGACGGCCCTCACTCGCGACATCGACGTGAACCTCGGGATAGCGACGCTGGAATTCCACAAGAATGGGCATCAACAACCCCGTCATTCCGCCCGGTGAAGTGTTGATTTTCAATCGCCCGCGCGGACTGGCCGCCGCCGCGGTGGCTCCCTCCATCGCACCAGCGATATCCTTTAGCGCCGGAGAGATCTTTTCCAGAAACCGCTCTCCGGCCTCGGTCAACGACACACTGCGCGTCGTGCGGTTGAACAATCGCACCCCGAGGCGGTTTTCCAGCGCCGAAATAGCGTGACTGACGGCAGAGGCGGACATGCCGAGGTCGCGGGCCGCCGCCCGGAAATTACGGGTCTCGGCGACGACGGCCACGGCATTCAGTTCGATCAGCCCCGCCTTCTTCATTGTTCGACTTCACTCATCATGCTGTCCGTAATTATCGCTATTATCGAAGCATATCCGGAAATCTATCTCTTGCGCATCCCCAAACGCCAAAGGAGTTGGAACCATGACAAAGACCGTCCTCATCACCGGAGCATCGTCCGGGATCGGCAAGGCGAGCGCAAAACTCTTCAGTTCTCAGGGATTCAATGTCGTCGCCACGATGCGGGACATATCCGCCGGCGGGGATTTCAGAGAACTGTCAAACGTGCTGGTGACACGCCTCGACCTTGAAGATCCGGCCAGTATACAGGCAGCAATTGAGGAAGGGATCGAACGCTTCGGCAAGATTGACATTCTGGTGAACAACGCCGGCTACGGTCTCTACGGTGTCTTCGAGGCCATCCCGCGGGAGAAACTGCAGCATCAGTTCGACGTGAATGTCTTCGGCGTGATGGACACCATCCGCGCCATCCTTCCACATTTTCGCGAGAACCGCAGCGGCACCATCGTCAATCTCAGTTCCGGCGCAGGACACTTCACCCTGCCGATGATCTCGGCCTATTGCGCAAGCAAGTTCGCGCTGGAAGGTTTCACAGAGGCCTTGTCCTATGAACTGCTGGCGCTCAGCATCGGCGTCAAGCTGGTCATTCCGCATGGCGGGGTGGCGGAAACCTCGTTCCAGCAAAGATCGGCCGCCGATTTCGCTCGGGACGGCACGCCGGCCGAATATGAGGCCTTTCTCGAAAGAAGCGTCGCCACCTTCGCTCGTCTCGGCGGGGCCGTGGGCATGACCTCCTCCGATGTCGCAAAGGTCGTATTCGAGGCGGCAACCGACGGAAAACCGCAGCTGCGCTACTTTGTCGGCGATGCTCAAAGCGGTTGGCTGAAAGCCCGTAAGGACCTCGAAGAAAACGACTACATCGCCTTCATGCGCCAAAAATTTGCCTGACCGGCAGAACGAGAAAGGCCGACGCATCAAAAGGATGCGCCGGCCTTTCGAATCAAACCCTCAAGGATCAGAGAGCCGCGACGACGACGAACTCGACCTTGTAGTCCGGGGTCGCGAGAGCGGCCTGGCTGGTGGCGCGAGCCGGCGGGTTCTTCGGGTCGATCCATGCTTCCCATACGGCGTTCATTTCGCCGAAGGTCGACATGTCCGAGAGGTAGATGATCGTCTGCAGGATCTTGGACTTGTCGGAACCGGCAGCGGCAAGCAGGCGATCGACTTCAGCGAGAGCCGACTTCGACTGATCGGTCACCGACACGCCGTCGCCAACCTGGCCAGCCAGATAAACGGTGTTGCCGTGAACGACTGCGCCGCTCATGCGGGCGCCCGGCTCGATACGCTTGATGGTCATGGGAAATACTCCTGTTGCTGTAAAGGGAAATCGACCGGCCTGAACGGCCGGAAGGTCAGCTCAGCCGCGAAGCTGCAGCGTCTTCTGATAGGTGTTGGTGGAACGCGCACCGGAACGGCAATAGCCGAGCATCGGACGGTCGAAATCGTCGAGCGCGTCCATCATGCCGCTGATGGCTTCCTCGGTCACGCCCATCGGGCCGACCGGCACATGCTTGATCTTGATACCGAGTTCCTCGGCCCGGGCAGCGATGTCGGCGAAAGCCGGCTGGCCCGGCTCCTCGCCATCGGGCCGATGGCAAACGATCGACTTGAAACCCTGCGCCTTGATCTCGTCGAGATCGTCGACCGTGATCTGGCCGGAGACGGAATACTCTTCGTTGATCTGCCTGATATCCATCGTCATCATGCTCCTCGAATGAATGTGGCAAACACTTAAGGTGCCATGTCGGAGGCGTCAATCAAAGTTGTGCCTAAGCCGGTTCAAACAAACGAGAAAGTCAGGGCGTATTTGCGGCTCTCGCCCGGAGCAAGTTCGACGAGTTCCCCGCGTTTCGCAAGTTCGGCACGCGGCTCCCAGCGATGGGAAACCGGTTCGATGCCCAGCACATGGGCAGGAGCGGCCTGATTGCGCCAGATCTGCAGGAAAGGCAGGCCATCGGTGCGGAAACGGACCCGAAGCGTCTTGCCGCCGATTGCCGCGATGGGGCCGAGCCGAACTTCCGCCCAGTCTTCATCGCCGGCAGGCACGCAGAACACGCCGCCGTCGCCCTCGCCGAATGCCCAGGGAAAACCACCGTTTTCCATCATGGCGCCTTCCAGACGCACACCATCATCGAAAAGCCGGGCGCCGATATTCATGTGATACATCAGCATGGCCGGAAACGGCTGCGTGCCTGTATTGGTGACCCGGTCGGAAAGCTGTACCTCGCCGGTTGCCGCATCGATCCGCCAATGGCGCTCCAGCCGGGCGCTTCCGCCATCGGCCAGCCTTGCATCGATAACCGCGTGGGCCTCGGCATCCCCTCCTTCAAGGGAGAGCGAAACGACCTCGGCCGGATGAGACGAAAACGAGCCATGCAGCGGAAAGCGAACGCCGTCCTGACCGGAAATCGGCTCCGGATGGCGGATGTGGTCGGGACCGCAGGTGAAGAGAAAGCCTTCGAGCGAGTGATCGATGCGCGGATCACCGTCATCGGGAATAGCCCGGCCGGGGGCCAGATTGACCCCATCGACCACGCAAGCGCCGATATCGAACACCGATCCCTCGTCCAGAGAAAGCTTCGGTCCCTTGCCGTTACTAAATTCGATCACTGCCCGCCATCCTCGTCAGCCGGCGATGGCATGCGCAAATGTCCTGTCGCCATCGCATCCTCGATACCGGACAAGCCGTCATCGAGCGCTTTGAGGTACGGCAAATCCACTGCCCCTTCAAGCCAGTGCTGATAGTCGGCGGCACAGCGCTTCAGCTCGGTGTAGGCCGCCTGCCCGCTGTCCGTCAGGGACAGGATCTCGAAACGTCGGTCCACCGTATCCCGCTGCCGGCCAAGCCAGCGGCGGTCCTCCAGCGCCTTCACGGCGCGGCTGACCTTGGTCTTCGTCAGGCCGGCATGCCCAGAAATCGCCTTAGCAGTTCCGTGCAACCCTTCGCCCAGCGACCACAGCACCTGCCACTCCGTCCAGGAAACCTCCCCGCCGACATCGCACTGCCGCATGAAATGGCCGCTAAGCCTTTCCGCCGCACGATTTAACCGATAAGGCAAAAAGCTCTCGATATTGAAATGATTTCGCATCGTCCCCCCGCGACGAGATAAAAAACAGCCGGCTGTCCGATCCTCACTCCCGACAAAACCGACTCTCCTCAAAAATGGATTTTAAGCCATTCTTCACCATGAATTCACCTTTTCCACATTAGTGTCAAATTTATCGCGTTTTTCCCATTGGAAACAAGGAAATCGAATCGTGAGCGATATGAAGAAAGCCGGCCTGTTACTTGCGTCTGTGGCGTTGATACCGGTCCTCCTGTCCGCGCCCGCCTACGCGCGCGACCCTTACGGCTATCGCCCGAGCTCGACCATCCTCGTCACGCCGGAAGGCGACATCCTCGGCTACACGCCAGAACAGAACGAAGTCGTGATCAGCCGCGACCGCATGGGCCGTCGCGTTCTCTTCGATCACTATGGCAACCTGATCGCCACGGAAGTTCCGGCGGAAAGCTATTTTCCGCGCGGCGCGCAACAGCGCGATTACCCCGAGACCGCTTACGACAATTACCCGCCGCAGCCGCGCGGATGGAACGACGATCAGGTGGTCACCGGCACCATCCCCGACGCCAACGCCATCGATCGTCAACCGCTCGATGAGCCGGCCCAGGACATGCCCTATGGCGGCCCGGACATGGCGCCGCCGACCGAGCAGGCAACGCCCCGCACAGTCACCCCAGAGATCCCGGTAAAGAGCAACCTCTCGCAGCTTGAGATAACCGCTCTTCAGACTTTCCTCGACCGCGAGGGCATTTCGCCCGGCGTCATCGACGGCAAGATGGGCCAGAACGTCAACAAGGCGCTTGTGGCTTACCAGCAGATGACCGGCGAGACGCTCGACCCGAACAATGCCGAGGATATTCTGGAGCGACTGCGACTGTCAGGCGGACTGGCGATCACCTCCTACACGATCACGCCAGGCGACGCCGCCGGCCCCTATGTCGCCTCGATTCCCGAAGACTACAGCCACAAGGCCCAGTTACCGGCGCTGTCCTTCACCTCCACCACCGAAATGCTGGCGGAGAAGTTCCACATGGACGAGGCCTACCTCAAGGCACTCAATCCGGGCGTCGACTTCACCATTCCGGGCACGATCATCAAGGTCGTCGAACCTGGCAAATTGAAGCAGGGAGAGGTGGCAAAGATCGTCGCAGACAAGGGCCTGAAGCAGGTATTCGCCTACGCCGCCGACGGCTCGCTGATTGCCGCCTATCCGGCAAGCATCGGATCGGCCGACACGCCCTCGCCCTCCGGCACCGTGACGGTGGAACGTATCGCCTTCAACCCGGGCTACACCTACAACCCGAAGATCAATTTTCAGCAGGGTGCGAATGACAAGGTTCTCGCAATTCCACCCGGTCCGAACGGCCCCGTTGGCACAGTATGGATGGCGCTGTCGCGCCCGACTTACGGTATTCATGGCACCCCAGAACCGTCCAAAATAGGCCGCACCCAGAGTCACGGCTGCATCCGCCTCACCAACTGGGACGCAACCGAACTCGCCAAAATGACCAAGCCGGGCGTCACGGTCGAATTCATCGACTGAAATGGTCTGACCAAACCACCCGGATAGAAAAACTCGACATGAAGAAAGAGCCGCGGGATATCAATCCGGCGGCTCTTTTCATTGTCGCTGCTTGGGAGGAGCGAGGTATTTTAAGCCGCGCTGCGCACAACCTTGAACAGCCGGCGCGGCTGCTGTGTGCGGACGATGCGGACCGGCAGCAACTGCATCACTTCACAGGCCAATGCGCGTGCATTTTCACGGGCCTTGTCGAGATTGCTGATCCTTGCCGGGTCCATGGTGTAGAGGGTGCCACCACAGTCGAAGATCTCGCGATAGGCGGTGCGCTCGGCGATCGGCGTATTGATGACATTAACGCCGCGGGCAGCCAGAAGCCCCTTGATGGTCAGAAGAGCGCGCGTGGTCACCATTGAGGTGACGCGGGTCAGAACGACGGAATGGTCGATCTTCAGCTTGCCGGTTTCTTCCATCAACTTGATGAGGTCAAGGATCTGCGCGCCACCGCGTGCATCCATCGCACAGCCCTGCACCGGGATCATCACATGGTCGGAAAGCCCGATTGCGGTCGTCACTATGGCATCGCGCGCACCGGCGAGATCGATGATCGTATAATCCGCCGTGCGAGCCAGTTCACGGATATGCCCCTGCAGAGAGGCGACCGTTACTTCGGAAATCACTTCAATATTGTGCTGCGGACCCGAAAGCTCGTGCCATTGCGTGATCCAGCGCTGCGGATCTGCGTCCAGGATGCCGACACGATATCCCTGCTGGGCAAGCTCGGTGGCGAGAAGAAGGGCTGCGGTGGTCTTGCCGGCTCCACCCTTGGCATTGGCAAACGAGATGACTGGCATGCTGGATCCCTGAAGCTGTGAACCGAGCCAATCATCAGCTCCTGCAGTCGCCTCCTGTTCATGGAGGCAGTATGCAAATTATTCGTCATCATGGTTAAGAAAGGGCAAATGAAGCCGCAAAACCCCTCCCCAAAAATGGGAGTGCATTTAGGAAACACAATGAAAAACAAAAGGTATTGTAAGGTCGCATCTGTCCGCGCAGGTCGTAGACGCGCACCCGATGACTTTCGTTAGGACGCGGCCAGCCGTCAGATCGGCAAGCCCGGGAATGACCCGCAATCGGCCCGTTCATCGCCAAACTCTGCGACCCAAGACGACGATGGCCCGGCTTTCTTCAAAGTCGGGCCATTGTTGAAGTCATATATGCTGCAACGATCAGAAGCAGTCTTCGTAGAGCGCCTTGGTGTTTTCGAGCGTCATCTTCACCGGGTTGCCGCCGGCGCTAGGATCCTCGATCGCCATGGCCGACATCTCGTCGATACGGCCCTTGTCGAGGCCGAGTGCGCCCAGGGTTTCCGGGACGCCGAGTTCGGTGCGCAGCTTGAGTACCCAGTTGTAGAAGCCGTCGAAACCACCTTCGATGCCAAGATAGGCGGCGGCGCTGGCGATCTTGCCTTCGATGGCGGCTCGGTTGAAGCGCAGCACCGCTGGCATCACCACGGCGTTGGTCATACCGTGATGGGTGTTGTAGAGCGCACCGATCGGGTGCGAGATCGCATGGATCGCGCCGAGACCCTTCTGGAAGGAAACGGCACCCATGGCAGCCGCCGACATCATGTGGGTGCGCGCCTCGATATCCGAACCGTCATTGAACGCGCGCGGGAGATATTCCTTGACGAGACGCATGCCCTCGAGCGCGATACCCTGGCTCATCGGATGGTAGAACGGTGAGGAATAGGCTTCCAGGCAATGAGCGAGCGCATCCATGCCCGTGCCTGCGGTAATCGACTTCGGCATGCCGACGGTCAGCTCGGGATCGCAGATGACGACGCCCGGCAGGAACTTCGGATGGTAGATGATCTTCTTCACATGGGTCTTCGAATTGGTGATGACCGATGCGCGGCCGACTTCGGAGCCGGTGCCTGCAGTCGTCGGCACGGCGACGATCGGCGCAATGCCTTCGATACTGGCGCGAGTCCACCAGTCGCCAATGTCCTCGAAGTCCCAGACGGGTCGCGTCTGGCCGACCATGAAGGCGACGCACTTGGCAAGATCAAGGCCGGAACCGCCACCGAAGGCGACGACACCGTCATGACCGCCATCGCGAAATGCCTTGATGCCGGCTTCGAGGTTGATGTCGTTCGGGTTTGGATCGACATCGGCAAAGATCGCCCGGCCGAGACCACCTTCAGCCAGGATGTCGAGCGCACCCTGCGTAATCGCCATCGATGCAAGTCCCCGGTCGGTGATCAGAAGCGGCTTCTTCATGCCGAGCGACTTGCAGGCGTCGGCGAGCTCCTTGATCCGGCCACTCCCCATCTTGATGGCTGTGGGGTAGCTCCAATTTGCGACAATGCTCATTTCGTGACTTTCTTGAGGTGGTAGGATTTCGGACGGGTAAGGTTGTGGAAACCGATGACAGATAGCGAACCGCCGCGACCGGTTTCCTTGACGCCCGTCCAGCACAGGGCCGGATCGAGATAGTCGGCACGGTTCATGAATACGGTACCGGTTTCGATTTCGCGGCCAAGACGCCCTGCCCGTTCGGGGTCCTGCGTCCAGAGCGAGGCGGTAAGGCCGTACTGGCTGTCGTTCATCAGCGCCAGCGCTTCTTCGTCATTTTTGACCTTCATGATGCCGACGGCAGGGCCGAAGGTTTCATCGCGCATGAACGACATGGAATGATCGACGTCGACCAGAACCTGCGGCATCAGATAGGCGTGGCCGTCATCCTGGGGGAAGAGCTTCGGATCAACGAGCGCCTTGGCGCCCTTGGCAACCGCTGCAGCGATCTGTTCGCGCACATGGGCGGCGAAGCGGCGATGTGCCATCGGGCCGAGTGTCGTTTCCGGATCCAGCGGGTTGCCGAGCTTGTAGTTCGAAACCCAGGCGACCGACTTTTCGACGAACGCGTCGTACAGGCTCTCATGCACGTAGATGCGCTCGATGCCGCAGCAGCACTGTCCGGAATTATAGGTAGCGCCATCCATCAGCGTATCGACGGCGGCGTCGAGATCGGCGTCCTCCATCACATAGCCCGGATCCTTGCCGCCGAGTTCGAGACCCAGGCCTGCAAAGGTAGAGGCTGCGGCGCGCTCGATGGAGCGCCCGCCTTCGACCGACCCCGTGAAATTGATGAAGTTGAAGCTGCCGGCCGCAATCAGCGCCGAGGTCGTAGCGTGATCAAGGAACACGTTGACGAAAACGTCATCAGGAATACCGGCCTCGACGAAAGCGCGAACAAGCCGTTCGCCGACCAGAAGCGTCTGCGTCGCATGCTTGATGACGACAGTGTTGCCGGCCATCAACGCCGGGGCAACGGTGTTGATCGCCGTCATGTAGGGGTAATTCCACGGCGCAATGACGAAGACGACACCGTGCGGCTCGCGCTCGATACGGCGCTCGAAGCTGCCGCTGTTCTCGATCACGAGCGGAGCCAGCGCATCGGCCGCGATCGAGGCCACATAATTCGAACGTTCGTTAAAGCCCTTGTATTCACCGCCGTAGCGGACCGGACGACCCATCATCCAGGCCAATTCCGGCACGACTTCATCGGACATCTCGTTGAGGCGGGCAACGCCCTTCAGGACGAGTTGCACACGCTCTTCCAGCGGGCGACGAGCCCAGGCCTTCTGGGCTTTGCGAGCCCGGGCCACAGCAGCGTTTGCCGCCTCCAGCGACATGGCCTCGCGCTCGGCGAACACCGAGCCGTCGACCGGCGAAATGCATTGAATCATTGTCATTCCATTGCTCCTTGAAAGCCCTTCATGCCAGTAGCCCGACACTTGACGTCGTGCCATTGGCCAAGATGGCGCAGCCGCTCGACGCTGATCGATCCCGCCCGCCGTAAAGCGGTGCGGGATCGCGTGTCAGGCTACACCTGCTCCCCTGTTTCATGTCGATTCACAGGGGCATGTATTGCAGTCTATTGCGGTTTGGCCGGCACCGAAATCTTCCCAAAGTAATAGTCGGCCGATTGTCGGTGGCATCCGGCAAAGGTCCCTCGCCGGATGAGGAACGGGCGTCAGGCCCGTTCGAAACCGCGCGCGACCTCCCAGTCGGTGACCCGACGATCGTATTCCTCCTGCTCCCACTCCGCAGCACGGACATAGTGATCGATTACATCGCTGCCGAACGCATCCCGCAGCATGGCTGAACCGGCAAGTGCCTCAGTCGCGGACCTGAGTGTGCGCGGGATCTCGCGAACACCCTGAGCGCCATAGGCATCACCGGTAAATGCCGGCTCCAGCTCCATCTTCTTCTCGATCCCGTCGATACCGGCGGCAAGCAGGGCCGCCATGGCGAGATATGGATTGAGGTCGGAGCCGCCGACACGGCATTCAACGCGGATAGCCTTAGTATCCTCGCCGCACATGCGATAGCCGGCAGTGCGATTATCCTTGGACCAGATCGCCTTGGTAGGCGCAAAGGTACCGGCCATGAAGCGCTTGTAGGAATTGATGTAGGGCGCGAGGAAATAGGTAATCTCACTGGCATGCGAGAGAAGACCCGCCATGTAGTGCTTCATCGTCGATGACATGCCGTGCTCGCCGTTCTCATCGAAAAACAGAGGCGTCTTGCCATCGGAGGTCCAAAGAGACTGATGAATATGCGATGAAGAACCCGCTGCATTATAATGCCACTTGGCGAGGAAGGTGATCGCCTTGCCGCGCGACCAGGCGATTTCCTTACAGGCGTTCTTGATGATGGCGTGGCGGTCGGCCATGGTGAGCGCGTCGGCATAGCGGACGTTGATTTCCTCCTGACCGGCCGACGCCTCGCCCTTGGAGTTCTCGACCGGAATGCCCGCGGCCTGCAGGCCTTTGCGTATCGCCCGCATCACATCCTCTTCCTTGGTCGTCTGGAAGATGTGGTAATCTTCGTTGTAACCGGAGACGAGCTGCAGGTCGCGGTAACCCGACATGCGCGCATCGTCATAGGTCTGATCGAACAGGAAGAACTCGAGTTCGCTGGCCATGTAGGCCTTCATGCCCATCGCCTCCAGGCGCGCAACCTGCTTCTTCAGGATGGCGCGAGGCGAATGGGGCACTTCGTCATGGGTGTGATGGTCCAGCATGTCGCACAGAACGAGTGCAGTGCCTTCGAGCCAAGGAACACGACGAAGCGTCGAAAGATCGGGCTTCATGGTGTAGTCGCCGTAGCCCTTTTCCCAGCTCGTGGACTTGTAGCCGGATACGGTTTCCATCTCCATGTCGGTCGCGAGGAGATAATTGCAGCTGTGGGTTTCCTTGTAGGCGCTTTCGATAAAATATTCCGCCTGGAAGCGCTTGCCCATCAGGCGGCCCTGCATGTCGACCTGACATGCCAGTACCGTGTCAATGCGGCCGTCGGCGACGTCCTTCTTCAAATCGTCGAATGTGTAAGTCATGCTCATGAGTGAAACCCGCTTTTATCTTTGTTTCAGGCTCGCCGGCCCGTTCTCCTCTTGGGTGGTCTTCCCCGGCCCTTGCGAGCCGGGGAAATTGTCTGTCAGGCCTCGCCTACGGCCTTTTCGGCAGCGGCGATCTCGGCCTGACGCCTGGCGACTTCGTCACCGATCGGCGGCCCCTTGAAGCGGCGCTGCTCGAAAGCGAACCAGACAATACCGGTCACGACCAGGAAGCCGACAGTAATATACAGAGCCCAGTCGTTCGGCGGCTGGATACCGAGGACGAAGATCAGGATCATCGCCAGCACGGACAGGATCGCGAACAGCTTGAACACGGCCTCTCCCAAATTCCAAGGACCCATCTTGTCCCACTTCGACGTTCCCCAGGCAAAGAGGCCGAGAGCGATTGGAATCGTGAAGGAGAAGAACAGGAAGATGACCGTGCAAGATACGACGATAGTGTAAACCGGCGTCTCACCGATCGAAACCAGCGACGAACCCCATACGAACAGCACCGAAAGGATCGATCCGGTCCAGATCGCGGCAACCGGCGTGCGGTAGGTCGGGCTGACCTTGGAAAGCGGCCTTGAAGCCGGCAGGCCGCCGTCACGCGAGAAGGCGAAGATCATGCGCGAGACGGAGGTGACAGTCGCAAGGCCGCACAACCACTGGCAAATGAAGATCGCTATATAGAGGATGTCGCGGATAACCGGATTGACCTGCTCGTTCAGCGCCCAGAAGAAAACGTTCCAGCCCTGACCGGCTGCAGCCGTCATGCCGTCGACCGTGGTTCCGTCAGTATTCGTCACGCTTGCCGGGATCATGAGCACGAACGAGCACAGCATGATGTAACCGAACAGTGCCGACCAAAGGACCGAGCTGATCATACCCTTCGGAACGGAATGCGCCGCCTTGACTGTTTCCTCCGAAGTATGTGCGGAAGCATCATAACCGGTGATGGTGTAGATCGGCAGCAGCAGACCAAGCAGGAAGACCCAAGTACCCGAGGTCTCCGGCCAGACATTGCCGCCCGCCTCGCCGGAATAGTTGGCGAAGGTGAAGAGACGGCCGATGTCGAAGCTGTCAGCCGTGGCAAGGCACACGACGGAAAGAGCGATCGCAGTTACGAAGATCAGGTAGCCGGAAAAGTCGGTGAGCTTGGCCGTCAGGCCGATGCCCATGTGATTCACCAGCGCCTGCAGGCCGGTGATGACCGAAAGGAATACGATACGGGTCAGCGTGGTGTCTTCGAGACCGAAGTAAGGTGTCCCGAGGGAGCCCATGAAGAAATAATAGGTGCCCACGTTGATAGCACCAAGAACCGTCACAAGGCCCAGCAGGTTGAACCATGCCGTCAGCCAGCCGGTGAACCGGTTGCCGAGAATGGAACCCCAGTGATAAAGGCCGCCAGCCGTCGGATAGGCCGAACTGATCTGCGCCATGGCTACGGCGAAGACGAAGGATACGAAGCAGCCGAGCGGCCAGCCGATGCCAATAGCCGCCCCACCGGCGCCGGCAGTTGCCTGGGCGAGCGAGTTGATACCGCCCGACAGGATGCAGATGATCGAAAAGGAGATTGCGAAGTTCGAGAACGAACTCATGCGACGCTCTAGCTCCTGGGCATAACCCATGGAGTGCAATATATGCATGTCATGCTTTTTGTCCTGGTCGGTATAATTCGACATGACGTCCCCCAATGAACCGATCGCCCGCGGGATTGCGGACAATTCCGTTGGTCTTGCCACCGATTTCCGCGATGGCTGGTTTGCAGATCACCTGCTCCCCGGGGTCATTTCTTATTGCTGGCAAACGCCGATTGCCGCGCGTATCAGTCCTGCCAGATAGTCGGCCACAACCCCTTGGCCGACTGCGTCTGCGATAAGGTCGTTTCGAACTTCAATCATCACGTTGAGATGCCCTTGCGGCAGCCCATGCAGCCTGAGGGTATGGGTCACGCCATCCTCGGGGCCGTAGGGTACGTTTCTTTCGACGCGAAAAGGACCGCCTTCGGCAGCGTCGAGCATGGCGTCTGCCAGCCGGCGGTCGGTGTCGTGGAGAATGCCGATCTCGACCGCGCGCGGCTTGCCGAGATAGACCGGTGTGAAACTGTGCACCGTTACCAGTACCGTTTGCTGTCCTCGCTCCGTCCTCTCGGCAATCGTCGCAGCAACCTTGTCGTGAAAGGGCACGTAAAGGGCGGCGGTGCGTGCATAGCGCTCGGCGGGGGATAGGTCCCGGTTACCGGGAATTTCGTAGATTTCACTTACCTCCGGCATTGCACCGGGAGCTTCCGGAGGCCGGTTGCAATCATAGACCAGCCGGGAAAACCGCTGATGAATGAGCGTCGCATCGAGTTTGACCGAAAGCGCTTCCGCAACGGCAAGCGCGCCGGGGTCCCAGGCGATGTGGCTCGAAAGCGCCTCTGCATCCAGTCCGAGATCGCCGACGCTCGCGGGCAGCGTTTTGGAAGCATGTTCACATATGAGAAGTACCGCCCCGACACCCTGTGGGTTGTCGACGCCCGCAGCTTCGCCTTCTGCCGCCGTCAGAATGTCCGACCTCAAAAGCATGCGTGTCCCCCCGGACCTTCATGGTCCTCTTTATTGAGAAGAGAATTCTTCACGATCACGAGACTGTCAATCCACTCCTGAAAATTTCTCTTCACAACCCCGATTGACACACAGGTTCGAGGCAGGGATAAATTTGTCATGAGGCTGACAGAAGATTGGCCCAGGGGAAAAAGGACGATCATTGCCGAACGCTTCGAAAAGAGTCGCGGACGTTATACAGGCGCGTTTGGAAAACCTGACGCGTGCGGAACGGCAGCTGGCTGACAGCTTGCTGGACAACTATCCCGTTTCAGGTCTGGGCAGCATCACGACGGTTGCGGAAAATGCCGGAGTTTCGACGCCGACTGTTGCGCGCATGGTGCAGAAACTCGGCTACAGGGGATATGCGGAATTCCAGGCGCACCTGCATCAGGAACTCGAAGCGACACTTTCCAACCCGATCGCCAAGCATGACCGCTGGGCCTCCAACGCTCCCGGAACGCATGTCCTCAACCGCTTTGCCGAGGCGGTGATGAACAATATGCGCCAGAGCCTTGGCGAGCTCGACACCGCGTCGTTCGACGAAGTTGCCGGTCTTCTGGCCGACCAGCGGCGAAGCCTTTATTTCGTCGGCGGACGTATCACCGGCGCGCTGGCCGAGTATTTCTTCACCCACATGCAGGTCATCAGGCCGAAGACGACGCTGATGTCCTCGAACACCAGCGCCTGGCCGCAGCATGTACTCAACATGAATCCCGGCGACGTTCTGGTGATCTTCGATATCCGGCGCTACGAGGCGGACATGGCCACGCTGGCGCAGGTCGCCAAGGCGGGCGGCGTGGAGATCGTGCTGTTCACAGACGAATGGAGTTCGCCTGTTTCGAAACATGCTCGGCACTGTTTCAAGCTGGCGGTGGAAGCCCCCTCCGCCTGGGACTCGTCAGTCGTCACATTATTCGTCGTGGAAGCTTTGGTAGAGGCAGTCCAGAATTCGTCATGGGCCGAGACCCGTGAACGCATGAATACCCTGGAAGGGCTGTTCGAACAGGCTCGCCTGTTTCGGAAACCACGTTAATTAGACCCGTAATGAAAGGGAGGAGGTCAAACGGAACAAGAATTCCGGGAGCCGGCTAACGGCTCCACTGGAAATGTCACATTATTATCATGCAAGCCGAATATCTGTCCCGCATCGCTGTATAACCAACCAAGGAGAACTTCAGTGATTACGAATTTCCGTCGCATGCTGTCGCTGACGACCGCCGTTGTCGTCGCGTCGTCCACCGTCGCCTACGCTGAACCGAGCGCAGAACTGATCGAAGCTGCCAAGAAGGAAGGCATGCTCACCACGATCGCCCTGCCCCACGACTGGTGCGGTTACGGCGCCGTAATCGACGGCTTCAAGAAGAAGTATCCGGAAATTTCGGTCAACGAACTGAACCCGGACGCTGGCTCGGCTGACGAAGTCGAAGCCATCAAGGCCAACAAGGACAACAAGGGCCCGCAGGCTCCTGACGTCATCGACGTCGGTCTCGCTTTCGGCCCGCAGGCAAAGGCTGAAGGCCTGCTGCAGCCTTACAAGGTTTCCACCTGGGACGAAATCCCTGATACCATCAAGGACGCTGAAGGCTACTGGTACGGCGACTACTACGGCGTCATGTCCTTCATCGTGAACAAGGACATCGTCAAGGAAACCCCGAAGGACTGGGCTGACCTGCTGAAGGCAGACTATGCTGGCCAGTTCGCTCTCGCCGGTGACCCGCGCGCTTCCAACCAGGCCATTCTCGGTGTTCTCGCCGCTGGTCTCGCTTCCGGCGCCAAGGCTGGCAAGGAAGCTGGCGAAGCCGGTCTGAAGTACTTCGCCGAAGTCAACAAGGCCGGCAACTTCGTTCCGGTCATCGGCAAGTCCGGCACGCTCGCACAGGGCTCGACCCCGATCGTCGTGGCCTGGGACTACAACGCCCTGTCCTGGAAGGACACGCTCGCTGGCAACCCGCCGGTAGAAGTCGTCGTTCCGGAAAGCGGCGTTCTCGCCGGCGTCTACGTTCAGGGTATCTCGGCCTACGCTCCGCATCCGAACGCTGCCAAGCTGTGGATGGAATACCTGTACTCCGACGAAGGCCAGACCGCATGGCTCGCCGGTTACTGCCACCCGGCCCGCTTCAACGCCATGTCGAAGGCTGGCAAGATCCCGCAGGCCCTGCTCGACAAGCTGCCGCCGGCTGCCTCCTATGAAAAGGCCTACTTCCCGACCCTCGAGGAAGTCGATGCCAACAAGGCTGCAGTCACCGCTGGCTGGGACAGCGTTGTCGGCGCCAACGTACAGTAATTTTACACACTGAAATGCCCGCCCCGGTCTTGAGGCCGGGGCGGATTTTGCCTTTTATGGAAATACTTGAACGCATTAAAACAAAAGCCGGGCATGACGCGCGGCAGGGGACACAATCGATGGCAAACGAAAGTCCGATCGTCGGCAAGCAAGCCGGCATCGCAGATCGGCTCCCGCTGCAATGGCTGGGTGTTGCACCTTTTCTCATATTCGCGACGCTATTCCTGCTCCTGCCGACGATGAAGATCGTTATCGGTGCATTCCAGACACCGGATGGCGGGTTCACACTCCAGAATATCGCAGACCTCTTTACGCCGTCGATCCTTTCGGCCTACTGGATTTCCATCAAGATAAGCTTTGCCTCGGCTTTCCTCGGCTGCCTGATCGGCTTTGCAATGGCTGCAGCCGTCGTCCTCGGCGGATTGCCGTCCGGCATCCGTGCGCCACTCCTCACCTTCTCGGGCGTGGCCTCCAACTTCGCCGGCGTTCCGCTTGCCTTCGCCTTTCTGGCAACGCTCGGTCCGGTCGGCTTCGTCACTGTCTTCCTGCGTACGCAAATCGGCATCGACCTGCGCTCGCTCGGCTTCAACATCCTGTCCTTCTGGGGCCTGACCATCACCTACCTGTTCTTCCAGATCCCGCTGATGATCCTCATCATCACGCCGGCGATCGACGGATTGAAGCGGGAGTGGAAGGAAGCCGCCTCGATCCTGGGCGCAACCAACGGCCAATATTGGCGCTTGGTCGCCTTCCCGATTCTCCTGCCCTCGCTGCTTGGCACGATGGCGCTGTTATTCGCCAACGCCTTCGGCGCCGTGGCAACCGCCATCGCGCTGACGGGCTCATCGCTGAACATCGTGCCGATCCTGCTCTTCGCCCAGATTCGCGGCGATGTTCTCGGCAACCCCAATCTGGGCTATGCTCTGGCATTCGGAATGATCTTTGTTACCGGCATTGCTAACGCCCTCTACATCTGGCTGCGCGCCCGCAGCGAAAGGTGGCTGAAATGAAGAAGATCTGGGCCTGGGGGGCCTTGCTGTTCGGCCTCCTCTATTTCGCTCTGCCGCTGATCGGCATGACGAACTTCTCGCTGAAGATGCGCCGGGGCGAATATTCGTTCGACGCCTACGCCAAGGTGCTGGGCGATCCACGTTTCCAGGAAACCTTCACCTATTCGGTGACCATGGCGCTTGTGACGATCGTCTTCGGCATCCTGCTGGTCGTACCGACCGCATACTGGGTGCGCCTGCGCATGCCGACGCTGCGTCCCTTCATCGAATTCATCACGCTGCTGCCGCTGGTCATTCCGGCCATCGTCATCGTGTTCGGCTATATCCGGCTCTACAACACATCCAGCTGGCTGCCACTCACCGGCTCGATCATGGGAACCAACATTCTCCTGATGTTCGGTTATGCAACCCTGTCGCTACCCTATATGTATCGAGCCGTCGATACCGGCCTGCAGTCGATCGACGTCCGCACCCTGACGGAGGCAGCACAGAGCCTCGGGGCAAGCTGGGGGCGCATCCTGTTCCGCATCATCCTGCCGAACGTGCTGATCTCGGTTCTATCAGGCGCCTTCCTGACATTCGCCATCGTCATCGGCGAATTCACCATGGCCGCCCTGCTCAACCGTCCGGCCTTTGGTCCCTACATGCAGCTGCTCGGCGCCAATCGCGCCTATGAGCCGGCGGCCCTCGCCGTGATCGCCTTCGGCATCACCTGGGGATGCCTCGGCCTCATCCAGCTCGTGTCCCGCTTCCAAAAAACAACCCAACGTCCAGCCTGAGAACACCGCCATGTCATTTCTGACTCTGACCAACATCCAGAAATCCTTCGGGCCGGTGCAAGTCGTTCACGACTTCAACATGGCTATCGAGAAGGGCGAATTCATCTCCTTCCTTGGCCCATCGGGCTGTGGCAAGACCACCATCCTACGCATGGTCGCGGGCTTCGAGACGCCGACCGGCGGCTCGATCGTCATCAACGGCCGGGACCAGTCGAGCCTGAAGCCGAACCAGCGCAATATCGGAATGGTGTTCCAGGCCTACGCGCTTTTCCCCAACATGAACGTTTTCGATAACGTCGCGTTTGGCCTGAAGGTCGCCGGTACACCGAAGGCCGAGATCGAAAAGCGCGTGAAGGAGATGCTCGACCTCATCCATCTCGGCCATCTCGGTGAACGCTACCCTTACCAGATGTCCGGTGGTCAGCAGCAGCGCGTGGCGCTGGCCCGCGCACTGGCACCGAAGCCGCAGGTTCTGCTGCTGGACGAGCCGCTCTCGGCGCTCGACGCCAAGATCCGCGTTTCGCTGCGCGAGGAAATCCGCCAGATCCAGCAGAAGCTCGGCATCACCACCATCTTCGTCACCCACGACCAGGAAGAGGCCCTCTCTATCTCTGACCGCGTGGTGGTCATGAATGCAGGCCGGGCCGACCAGATTGGCACGCCCTTCGAGATCTACAATAAGCCGGCTACCCGCTTCGTCGCTTCTTTCGTCGGTACCCTCAACCTCATCGAAGCGACAGTGGTCGATCCGGCGACGGGTAGCGTCCGTATCGGCGACACCGAGCTGAAGCTCAGGGATACCGTTGCCGCGGCCGCGGGCGGCAAGGTGCAGCTCGCCATGCGTCCGGAGGCCGGATCGCTGGCCGAAGGCCGCAAGAGCGATACCACGCTTCACGGTCAGGTCGTGTCGAGCCATTTCCTCGGTTCGGTCATCCGCACCCGCATGAACGTCGGCGGCAATACCATCTCCTTCGACATGTTCAACGATCCGGGCGTCAGCCCGCCGGTTGTCGGTGACACGGTTGCGCTGAAGATCGATTCCGGCGACCTGCTGGTCCTGCAGGACTGAAGGCCGCAGCTGATGCACTGCAATAACGGCTTGAACCGGGCCTGAAAATTTTCTCTACTTGTTCTGACCGTCACAGGGGTACGGAAGGGGCAAGCATGAGAAACCGGTGTAAACAGCAGCAGATCATCATGTGGGAGGCGTTGGCATGACGGCTCCCACGATCACCACCGTCTCCCTGCTAGAGGCCTTTTCCGAGATTGCCGCGGCGATGACGGAAAACCGCAGCATTCTTTCCCGCGTCGACCGCATCAATGGCGACGGTGACCATGGCGAGACCATGGCCCGCGTCTTCTGCGGTGTGGAAACCCATCTCGCCACGCTGGAACCGTCGGATTCAACGCCTTCCGAACTCTTCGATATCGTTGCCGAAAGCCTGATGACCTTTGACGCGGCGTCTGCCCGACTGTACGCCAGCGCCTTTCGCCGCGCAGGCACCGCCACGATGCGCAAGAAGGCATTGACGGCAACCGATTTTGCCAAGGCGTTCAAGGAAATGGCAGCAGGCATTGCTGCCCACGGCAAGGCCGGGACTGAAACGAAGAATATCGCCGATATCTGGCAGGTCGCTGCCGCCGCCTACGCCGAGGCAGCAGCCAACAACAATGATCCCGCCGTCTGTCTGGCAGCAGCCCTTGAGGCTGCCGAGGACGGCGTGGAAACGGATGCCGTCATGCACGGCGCGGATGCCACGTTCATCAACGGCCGGCGCCCGCCCGATGCCGGCGCACTCTCCGCCCTGCTGATGATCCGGGCGCTACGCGACAGTTTTCGCTAGCGCATCGGCCCGAAAATCGGAACCGATTCCAGGAAAGCTCGATGCGTGGATTCAGGAAGCTGGAGCGCATGCGTCCGACTGCGCGCATGGCGCTCTGATGCCGCTCAGGCCGTCGTCGGCAGCGTCTCGAGATAGAGCGACAGAAGCTGGATCTGCGAGGATATGCCGAGCTTGCGATAGACATTGCGCCGATGCACCTTCACCGTGCCGGTCGCTATGTTGAGCCGGAGCCCGATGGACTCGGACGAATGGCCCTGCAGCACGAGCTCGATGATCGCTGCCTCCCGTGCAGTCAGGTTGAGATCCCGCCAGATGCGCTTTGGGCCGGAATCGTCCACATGCCCACGCTTGCGGCTTGCTCGCGCCGCGTCGAAACGCTTGCCGGTCTCCGCCCAGAAATGCCGCACGATTGCCGCGACGAGTGGTTCGGCCTGTTTGAGTAGCGCGAATTCGCTTGCCGAGAAGACCCCGGAGGCCTCCTTGCGCATCAGTGAGAGCACGATCGTCACATCGCCCGGAAGCGTGACGAAGAAACCGATCTCTTCGGCAAGGCCCGTCTGCCCGTAATAGGTCCGGTAGTATTCGCTGGAAAAAAACCTGTCGGGCGCCAGCTCCCGCATGCGAAAAACACCGGCACCGGCCGCAGTCGCATTCCAGTAGAACGGATCGAGCAGATAGGCGCCATCCTGATAAAGGCTGACGAAGAGTTCGTGTTCCTTCTCGTTGAAGGTGGCATAGAGTTCGATTGGCCGCTGCTCGCCGCGATAGGCAAAGACCACGACATGGTCGAAGCGCGTGAGGCTCGCCATCAGCTGGCGGAAGCGCTCCCCCACCTCGACATCGGCCAGCGCCTCCACGCCGACCAGCGAGGCGACGGCCAGAAACAGGTTTCCATGGTCGATCGGCATGGCGTCGAGATCCTTTTCATAACCGCTATCTCTCCTTCGGAGTGCGGCAGAGGTATATCTTCCACGACACAATTTACCGCAAAATACCTCTCTCGGGGTATATACCGCGAAATGAACGCAGGACTACTCTTCTGCCCAGCGACGGTGGCAAGGCAACGAAGAGTGCCGACATAAAAAACCTCTAGCCGCGGGGAACAGACGTGACGCAAACGTCAGTCAACGACATCGAATTCCGGTCTGTCACCAAGAACTATGGTGGCGTGACCGCAGTGAAGAACATTGAGCTCGCAGTGCCGAAGGGTGCGTTTCTAGCGCTCCTCGGGCCATCAGGCTGCGGCAAGACCACCTGCCTCAGGATGATCGGCGGCTTCGAGCAGCCGAGCGAGGGCGAAGTCATGATCGCCGGCACTCCGATGCACGGTGTTCCGGCTTATCGCCGCCCGGTGAACATGGTGTTCCAGCACTATGCGCTCTTTCCGCATTTCGACGTCGAGAACAACGTCGCCTATGGCCTGAAGCAGCTCCGCCCTCGCCTGCCTTCCGGCGAGATCACCAAGAGGGTCGCTTCCGCACTCGAAATGGTCCGGCTCGGCGGCTTTGGTAAACGACGTATCCATGAACTCTCCGGCGGCCAGCAGCAGCGCGTGGCGCTTGCCCGGGCGCTGGTGAACCGTCCCTCGGTCCTCCTGCTCGACGAACCCCTGGCCGCGCTCGACAAGAACCTGCGCACCGCCATGCAGATCGAACTGCAGACGATCCAGCGCGAACTCGGCATCACCTTCGTGCTCGTAACCCATGACCAGGAGGAGGCACTTTCGATGAGCGACCTCGTCTGCGTCATGAATGCCGGCCGGATCGTCCAGCTCGCTCCGCCGCAGGAGGTCTACGACAACCCCGCCGACCTCTTCGTCGCCGGCTTTGTCGGCAAGACCAACAAGCTGGAAGGCGAAATCGAGGCCCGAGGCACCGATCGCTGCATGGTCCGCCTCGGTAATGGCGTGGCGATCACCGCACCGGTCAAGCGGGAGCTTTCGGCAGGCAAGGCGATCCTGTCCGTGCGCCCCGAGGCAATCACGCTTTCGACCGCAGCAATCGGGGTAACCGACGCCCTGCGCGGCCAGGTGACAAACCGGATCTTCCTGGGCTCCAGCGTCGAATATTGCGTGGCCGTGCCCGGCATCGGCGATGTCCTCGTCACCACGGAACGCCAGCCTGCCGAAACCGGCCTGCACGATCCCGGCACCGAGGTCGCGCTCGGCTTCGACCCACAGGCCGTTCACATTTTTTCAGCATGACGCGCATTACAAGAAAACATCACGAAAAAACAAAGGGAACAGCAACATGAGCAGGAAAGAAAAGGATAATTCGCTGATCACGCCCCAACGTTTCATGGACGAGTTCATGCGTCTGAAGCGTGGTTCCGTGAGCCGCCGTCACTTCCTCGGCGTAACCGGTCTCGGCCTTGCGGCCACCGTCATGGGCGGCGCGATGCGCCCCTTCGGTTCCATGGCGATGGCCGAGGATCTCGGCAAGCAGATGTCGATCGCCACATGGCCGAACTACCACGATCCGGCAACCTTCGAGGCGTTCACAGCCGCAACCGGCGTTGCCGTCGAGGTCAACGTCTTCGGTTCCAACGAGGAGATGCTCGCCAAGCTCCAGGCCGGCGCTTCCGGCTGGGACCTGTTCGTGCCGACCAACTATACGATCTCGACATATGTCCAGCTCGGCCTGATCGACGAACTCGACCTGACCAAGGTGCCGAACTTCAGCGCTGAGACCGAGAACCCGCGCTTCACTTCGGAAGGCAAGATCGACGGCAAGACCTTTGCCCTGCCGAAGAACTGGGGCACCACCGGTTTTGCGGTCAACACCGACAAGATCAAGAAGCCGATGGCAAGCTGGAAGGACTTCTTCGAAGCCGCCATGACCGAGGCCGACGGCCGTGCAATGGTTCACGACTACCAGCTCACCACCATCGGCAGCGCGCTGGTGTCGCTCGGTTACTCCTTCAACTCGATCAAGCCGGAAGAACTCGCCAAGGCAGAGGAACTGTTGCTCAAGGTAAAGCCGCACCTCTTCGCCATCAACAGCGACTACCAGCCGGCCATGCGCGCCGGCGATGCATGGCTGACCATGTGCTGGACCAATGACGGCGCGCAGCTCAACCGCGACATTCCCGATATCACCTATATCCTCGGCAAGGACGGCGGCGAGATCTGGACCGACTATTACGCGATCCCGAAGGATGCTCCGAACAAGGCCGCCGGCTATGCGCTCCTGAACTTCCTGATGGACCCGGCCGTCGCGGTGAAGGAACACATCGCCAACGGCGCTCCGGCGACCGACAGCCGCGTCATCGACCTGCTGCCGAAGGAAATCACTTCGAACAAGATCGTCTATCCGGACGAAGCCGCGCTGACGCCGCTCGAATTCGGTGCAGCCGTGACGCTGACCGATCCTGGCCGCGCCGAGCTGATGGCACGGTTCAAGTCAGCCTGAGCATGACCCCGGGCGGTTCATCGCCGCCCGCTTCCCATCCCCCGTCGGCACAAGGCGGACCACGGCGGGGGATCTTTCGTTCAAACCCCTTCAGGATCGATTTCGACCCATGGCCAGTCTCGACACAAGGAAAAAGCTTGTGACCGCGGCGCTGATCGCGCCGGCGGCCCTGTGGCTGTTCTTCTTCCTGGTGCTGCCCTTCATCGCCATGGTGGTTTTCTCCTTCGGCGAACGCGGCGCGGCCGGCGGCTACCAGCCCGGCTTCACGCTGGAGCACTACGCCAATCTCGGCGCCCGATCGATGGCCTATGTCAACACGCTGACGCTGGCGCCGATCGGCTCCCTGCTCTGCCTGCTGATCGCCTATCCGGCAGCCTATTACCTCGCGGTCAAGTCGAACCCCAACCACCGGCTCCTGCTGGTCTCGCTCGTCATCATTCCCTTCTGGACGAGCCTGCTCGTGCGCACCTATGCATGGATGTACATTCTCGGCTCGCGCGGCATTCCGAACCTGCTTGATATGATCGGCATCGAAAATGTCCGCCTGCTCAACACGCCCGGCGCAGTCCTGCTCGGCATCGTCTATGGCTATCTGCCGCTGATGATCATGCCGATCTATGTCAGCCTCGAAAAGCTCGACAGGCGCCTGCTGGAGGCCTCCGCCGATCTTGGCGCCAAGCCGATCTCGACATTCTTCAGCGTCACCCTGCCCCTCTCCCTGCCCGGCGTCATGACCGGCGTGGCGCTCGTCACCATCCTGCTGCTCGGCGAATATCTGATCCCGCAGCTTCTCGGCGGCGGCAAGGTCTTCTTCCTCGGAAACGCACTCGTCGACCTCTTCCTGCAATCGCGCAACTGGCCCTTCGGCTCGGCGATTGCCGTCACCCTCGTGCTCATCGTCGTCATCGTCCTGATGATCGCCATGCGGATCGCCTGGCGGGTCTCCGGCACTAGGCAAGTGGATCTCGTCTGATGCGCGCCTTCATCACCAGCGTCTACCTGTTCCTTTACGCGCCGATCGCCCTCGTCGTCCTGTTCTCGTTCAATGCCGGTCGCAATGCGTCCGAGTTCATCGGCTTCTCGACCCAGTGGTACGGCAAGGCGCTCGGCAACAGCTTCCTGATGAATGCGCTGTGGAACAGCCTCGTCATCGGCCTGACCAGCGCGCTGCTCGCCGCCCTCTTCGGCACCATGGCAGCCCTTGCGATGGAGCGCATGTCGCCGCGCATGCGAGCGATCTTCGATGGCCTGTTTTCCGCGGCCATTGTCGTTCCGGGCGTCGTCATCGGCATTGCGACGCTGGTTGCGCTGGTCGAAGTGTTCAATTTCGTCAATCCGGTACTGACCGCGATCTGGCCGGGCGAAGTCGCTCCGAAACTGGGGCTCGGCTACGGCTCCGTGATAGCCGCACACGGCCTGTTCAGCATGGCGCTCGTAACCATGATCGTGAAGGCGCGCATCGCCAGCCTCGGCCGGGATATCGTGGAAGCCTCGAGCGACCTCTACGCCACGCCGTTCACCACCTTCCGCTCCATCGTCCTGCCGCAGATCCTGCCATCCATCGTGGCCGGCTTCCTGCTCGCTTTCACCTTCTCCTTCGACGATTTCATCATCGCCTTCTTCGTCGCCGGCTCGAAGACCACGCTGCCGATGTATGTCTTCGCCTCGATCCGCCGCGGCATCACGCCGGAGATCAACGCCGTCGCATCCATGGTGCTCGCCGCCTCCCTGCTGATGATCGTCGGCGCACGCAGCCTGATGCGCGAGCGCAAGCCTGCGTCTTCGGAAACGGAGTAAATCCCATGATCCTCAAGGACCGCGTCGCCATCGTCACCGGCGCCGGCTCGGGCATCGGCCGCGCTTCCGCCGCGATCATCGCCCGCGAGGGCGCTCATGTCGTCGTCGCCGACCGCAACGCCGACGCGGCGCAATCCACCGTCGCGGACATCGAGGCAGCGGGAGGCTCGGCCGAGGCGCTCATTCTCGACGTCACCGACGATGCCGCCCTTAGCGATGGTTTATCCAGCGTGCTCGCCCGTCATGGCAGGATCGACATCCTGCACAACCATGCAGGGGCTCAGGTCGAGGGCGATCTGGAAACCGTCTCCCTCGAAGGCTTCGACCGTTCCTGGGACCTGAACGTGCGGGCCCATTTCATGGCGGCTCGCCTCGTCATGCCGGCGATGAAGGCTGCCGGTCGTGGAGCCATCGTCAACACCTCGTCATCCTCGGGCATTCTCTACGACCGCGAGATGATCGCCTATACGACCTCGAAACACGCAGTCATCGCCATGACCAGACAGATGGCCGGTGACTATGCGAAGTTCGGCGTCCGGGTAAACGCCCTTTGCCCGGGCTGGGTCGATACCCCCTTCAACGATCCCTTCATCCGCCAGATGGGCGGCAGGGAAGAGCTTGAAGCCTATATCCGGCGAAAGGTGCCGCTCGGCCGCTTCGGCAGCACCGACGAGATCGCGGAAGCCGTTCTCTTCCTCGTCTCAGACCGCTCGTCATACATGACCGGCCAGGTCCTCGTGATCGACGGCGGCGAAACCGTATCCTGAACGCCAAAGCCTACGCGACCAACCCGCTGCCCGGCCGCAACCGCCGGCGGGTGTCGGAAGCGCTTTCCCTAAAATGCGCCCGATAGCTGCGGGCAAAGGCCGAGGCCGAATTGAAACCGGTCAGCGCCGCGATGTCGGCAAAGGCAAGCCGCGTCTCGATCACCTTGCGCCGCGCCGCGTTGAGTCTGAGAGCCAGATAATGCACATGCGGCGGCGCGCCGATCGTCTCCCGAAACAGGGATTGCAGGTGACGGTCGCTGACGCCGACGCGCCGGGCGAGCCGCGCCAGCGTCAGCGGCTGCTCGATATGTTCCTCCATCAATCGCATGGCATGGCTGACCCTCGGATCGGCCAACCGCACGCTGCCGGTCGAGGGCATGGCCGCCGCATCGCCCGGCGTTCCGCCCTGCTCGTAGATGAACTGCCGCGATACCTCTAGCGCCATGGAATAGCCGTGGCGACGACGGATCAGCTCGAGCATCAGGTCGAGTGTGGGCAGGGAGCCGCCGGTCGTGATGCGCTTTCCGTCGATCACGTAGCGCTCCCGAACGGTGCGCACCTGCGGATAGGAGGAGGAAAACTCCTCGTAATCCTCCCAGTGCGAGGTTGCCGAGAAGCCATCGAGTAGCGCCGTCTCGGCCAGAAGCCATGTGCCCGATTCGATACCGGCAACGACGCTCCTGTGGCGGGCGGTCTTGGCCAGCAGGGTTTTCAGCGCGGATGTCGCATAACGCCGCCAGTTGTGGCTCGACAGCACGAAGAGCGGGGTCGTCTCGTTCTCCGGCCGGAAGACCTCGTCGACCGGCACGGGAATGCGGCTCTTCGTCTCGATGGCCAGCCCGTCCGGGCTCATGATGCGCCAGCGGTAAAGGTCAAGACCGCTGACCCGATTGGCGACGCGCAGCGGTTCGATCACCGAAGCGACGAGGATAAGATTAGTTTCCGGAACGACAAGAATGTCGAGCTCCGTCGTCTGGATCGGGTCTTCCGCCATGCAAGGGTCTTTTGAAAGAGCATCGGATCAGTTCCGATACTGTATAGAATCGATCCGTTCATGCAAAGCACGTTCATCAAAACTGGCCCGTAATAGCTCTAACAAAAGAGGGAGAACCTGACCGTGCCACTAGCCATGAATCGCGACGTCTTCATTACCTGCGCCGTCACCGGCGCCGGCGACACCACTTCCAGGTCGAAGCACGTACCGATTACCCCCCAGCAGATCGCCGAAAGCGCTATTGATGCGGCAAAGGCGGGTGCTGCCGTCGTCCACTGCCATGTCCGCGAGCCGGAAACGGGTGCAGCAAGCCGCCGGAACGAACTCTACAGGGAAGTCACCGACCGCATCCGCGCAGCCGATGTCGACGTGGTGCTCAACCTCACCGCCGGCATGGGCGGCGACCTGATCTTCGGTGATGTCGAAAGCCCCCTTCCCCTGAACCCGAAGGGCACCGACATGGCCGGTGCAACCGAGCGCGTCTCCCATGTCGCCGAGTGCCTGCCGGAAATCTGCACGCTCGACTGCGGCACGATGAACTTCAACCTCGGCGACTACGTGATGACCAACACGCCGTCCATGCTGCGCGCCATGGCGAAGCAGATGACGGACCTCGGCGTTCGCCCCGAGATCGAGGCCTTCGACACCGGCCACCTCTGGTTTGCCAAGCAGCTCGCCGAGGAAGGCCTGATCGAGGATCCGGTCCTGATCCAGCTTTGCATGGGCATTCCGTGGGGCGCGCCCGATGACCTCAACACCTTCATGGCGATGGTCAACAACGTGCCGTCGCACTGGACCTTCTCCGCCTTCTCCATTGGCCGCAATGCCATGGCCTATCCGGCAGCCGCCGTGCTCGCCGGCGGCAATGTTCGCGTCGGCCTCGAGGACAACCTCTATGTCGGCAAGGGCCAGCTCGCCACCAACGCCCAGCTCGTCGAGAAGGCCGTACAGGTCATCGAAGGCATGGGCGCCCGCGTCATCGGCCCGGCCGAAGTGCGCGAAAAGCTGAAGCTGGTGAAGCGCGCTCCGCGCGGCTGATCCGGAACAGGTAATCGAGAAATACAGGGAATTTTCGCATGACCAAGATCAACAAGGCGGCCTGTGTCGGCGGCGGCGTCATCGGCGGGGCATGGGCAGCCCGCTTCCTGCTCTCCGGCATAGACGTCAACATGTTCGACCCGCACCCGGAGGCCGAACGCATCGTCGGCGAGGTCATCGCCAATGCCGAGCGAGCCTATGCCATGCTGACCATGGCGCCGCTGCCGCCGCGCGGCAAGCTCTCCTTCGTCAAAAGCATCGAAGAAGCCGTGCAAGGCGCTGACTGGATTCAGGAAAGCGTACCGGAGCGCGTAGACCTCAAGCGCGGTGTCCTAACCCAGATCGACGCGGCCGCCGATCCGAAGGCGCTGATAGGTTCATCGACGTCAGGCATCCTGCCAACCGATCTGCAGCGCGACATGAAGCATCCCGAGCGGCTCTTCGTCGCCCATCCCTACAATCCGGTCTACCTGCTTCCGCTCGCCGAACTGGTCGGCGGCGAGAAGACCTCGCCCGCGGTCCTTGAGGACGCCAAGGCGAAGCTCGCCACCATCGGCATGAAGGGCGTCATCCTCAAGAAGGAAATCGAGGCCTTCGTCGGCGACCGGCTGCTCGAAGCCGTCTGGCGCGAGGGCCTGTGGCTGATCAAGGATGACATCTGCGACACCGAGACGCTCGACGATGTGATCCGCTATTCGTTCGGCATGCGCTGGGCGCAGATGGGCATGTTCGAAACCTATCGCATCGCCGGCGGCGAAGCGGGCATGCGCCACTTCATCGCCCAGTTCGGTCCCTGCCTCTCCTGGCCTTGGACCAAGCTCACCGACGTCGTCGACCTCGATGACGAACTGACCGACAAGATCGCAAACCAGTCGGACTCACAGTCTGGCGCATACGGTATCCGCGAACTGGAACGCATCCGGGACGAAAACCTTGTCGGCATCATGCACGCGCTGAAGGGCGCCAACGGCGGCAAGGGCTGGGGCTCGGGCAAGCTGCTGGCCGAGTTCGAGGCGCATCTTTGGGCCAACGCGCAGAAGCCGGAAGCCAAGATCGGCGCAGAGCCGATCCGCCTGCTGGACACCAAGGTCAATCCGTCCTGGGTCGACTATAACGGCCACATGACCGAGTTCCGCTACAACCAGTGCTTCGCCGACAGCGCCGACGCGCTTCTGCGCCTGATCGGTGTCGACATGGACTATGTCGCCGCCGGCCACAGCTACTACACTGTCGAGGCCCACAACCAGTGGCTCGATGAGGCCAAGCTCGGCGACGCGCTCTACGTGAAGGCGCAGGTCCTACCCTGCGACGGCAAGAAGCTCCACACCTTCATGTGGCTGTATCGTGCTTCCGACGACGCGCTGCTGGCGACCTGCGAGCATCTGATGCTGCATGTCGCCTCCAAGGAAGGCAAGGTTTTGCCGCCGCTGCCAGCGGTCAAGGACAAGCTGCAGCAGCTGATCGACGCCCATGCCTGTTTGCCGCTGCCGGCCAATGCCGGTCGCGTGGTTGGACAGCGGAAATAAGGACATAACACTATGAATTTCGGGCTGACCGAAGAACAGGAAATGATCGTCAAGACCGTGCGCGATTTCGTCGAGACGGAAATCTATCCGCATGAGGACGAGGTGGAAAGGACCGGCAGCGTACCGCCCGAACTCGGACAGGAAATTGCCCGAAAATGCAAGGAAATCGGCTTCTTCGGCTGCAATTTGCCGGAAGAAGTCGGTGGCGCCGGTCTCGACCACACGACGTTCACACTGGTCGAGCGCGAACTCGGCCGCGGATCGATGGCGCTGACGGTGTTCTTCGGCAGGCCCTCCGGCATCCTGATGGCCTGCAACGACGAGCAGAAGGAAAGATATCTGCTTCCGGCCGCGCGCGGCGACAAGTTCGATGCGCTCGCCATGACGGAGCCGGATGCCGGCTCCGACGTCCGCGGCATGAAGTGTTTTGCACGACCGGACGGCGACGACTGGATCGTCAACGGCACCAAACACTTCATCAGTCACGCCAACATCGCCGACTTCGTCATCGTCTTCATCGCCACCGGCGAGGAGCAGACCCCGCGCGGCCCGAAGAAGCTCATTACCTGCTTCCTCGTCGACCGGGGAACACCCGGATTCGAGATCCGCGACGGATACTCCTCGGTCTCCCATCGCGGCTACAAGAACTGCATCCTGACCTTTGACGAATGCCGCTTGCCGAAGAGCCAGATCCTCGGTGAGTTACACAAGGGCTTCGACATCGCCAACGATTGGCTCTACGCGACCCGCCTGACCGTTGCGGCGACCTCCGTCGGCCGGGCGCGGCGGGCATTCGACTATGCGCTTTCCTACGCCGCCGACCGCAAGCAGTTCGGCAAGCCGATCGGAGCCAATCAGGGCGTATCGTTCAAGCTCGCCGACATGATTACCGAGATCGACGCAGCAGACCTCCTCACCCTCTCCGCCGCATGGCGGCTGGATCAGGGCCTGCCGTCAAACCGGGAAATTGCCTCGGCCAAGGTCTTCGCCACGGAAATGCTCGCCCGCGTCACTGATGAGGCAATCCAGATCTATGGCGGCATGGGTCTGATGGACGACCTGCCGCTCGCGCGCTTCTGGCGCGACGCCCGCGTCGAACGCATCTGGGATGGCACCTCGGAAATCCAGCGGCACATCATCAGCCGCGAACTGCTTCGGCCGCTGGGGGCGTGAGCATGGTGAAACGCGTGATTGCCCCTCACCCCAGCCCTCTCCCCGCTAGCGGGGCGAGGGAGTCCCAACCTTACCCCGCGCCTCCTTCTCTCTGTTTACGTCGAGAAGGTGCCGGCAGGCGGATGAGGGGCCAAACGAAGGGGAGTAACACCCCATGACCCGTCCCCTCGACCGCCTGATCCGTCCGAAATCGATCGCCGTCTACGGCGGCAAGGAGGCGCGCCGGGTCATCGAGCAGTGCGACAGGGTGGGTTTCGCAGGCGAAATCTGGCCGGTTCATCCGAAACTCGACGAGATCTTCGGCCGCAAATGCTATCGCAGCACGGCCGACCTCCCCGCACCGCCCGACGCATCCTTCGTCGGCGTCAACCGGGCGCTGACCATTGACATCATCCGCGAACTGTCCGCCATCGGCGCAGGTGGCGCGATCTGTTATGCCTCCGGTTTTCGTGAGGCAATGAGCGAACTGTCTGATGGTGGCGACTTGCAGGAAGCGCTCGTGACCGCCGCCGGCGACATGCCGATCATCGGCCCCAACTGCTATGGTCTTATCAACATGCTGGACGGCGCGCTTCTCTGGCCTGACCAGCACGGCATGGTCCGGGCAACGAACGGCGTCGCCATCCTCACACAGTCGTCCAACATCGCCTGCAACATCTCCATGCAGACCCGCGGACTGCCACTAGCCTACCTGATGACGGCCGGAAACCAGGCCCAGACAGGCCTTTCCGGCCTCGCCTGCGCCGTGCTTGAAGACCCGCGTGTCACCGCCGTCGGCCTCCATATCGAGGGCTTCGACGACATCCGCACTCTGGAGCGGCTGGCGCTCCGCGCTCGCGAACTGAAAAAGCCCGTGATCGCGCTGAAAGTCGGCAAGTCGGAAGCGGCGCAGAAGGCCACCGTCTCGCATACCGCATCGCTTGCTGGCAACGACGCTGTATCGAGCGCGGTTCTGGAGCGTCTCGGCATCGGCCGGGTTCATAGCCTGCCTGCCATGCTGGAAACGCTGAAACTGCTGCATCTTTACGGGCCGCTCGCAGATACAGACATTTCCTCCATGAGCTGTTCCGGCGGCGAGGCCTCGCTGATGTCGGATGCCGCTGTCGGCCGGAACATCCACTACCGCGACCTGAAGCCACAACAGCTAGGCCCCCTGCGGGAAAGCCTGGGGGAGATGGTGACACTCGCCAATCCGCTCGATTATCACACCTTCGTTTGGGGCAATCTGGAGCGTCAGACGACGGCCTTCACGGCAATGATGTCCGGCGGTTTTTCGATGAACCTCGTCGTACTCGATTTTCCGCGTGGCGATCGTTGCGATTCCAGCGACTGGATGACGACGGTGGATGCCGTCGTTGCTGCCGCTAGCGCGACGGGCGCGCGCGCCGGCGTTGTTGCAAGCCTCGGTGAGAATATGCCGGAAGACATCGCGCTCGGTCTGATGGAAGAAGACGTGGTACCCTTCTCCGGTATCGACGAGGCGCTGACCGCTGTGGAGATTGCCGCAGCAATCGGCGCAGCCTGGGCAAAGCCGACACCCGCTCCGTTGATCGACGCAACCGTTACAGAAGGCGAAACCACTCTGCTCTTCGAGGACAGCGCCAAGGCGGAACTTGCAGCTTTCGGCGTTCCGGTCCCGAAAGGCAAGGTCGTCGCCACCCCCGACGAGGCAGCAACGGCAGCCGATGAGATCGGCTTCCCGGTCGTCCTCAAGGGCCTCGGCATCGCTCACAAGACCGAGGCCGGCGCAGTTCGCCTCAACTTGTCCGATGCTGAATCGGTACGTGAAGCAGCGGCGCTAATGGTCTCTGTCGCCAAAGGTTTTCTAGTCGAGAAAATGGCGCCGAAACCGGTCGCTGAAATCATCATCGGCGCCATGCGCGACCCCGTGGCAGGCCCGGTGCTAACGATTGGAGCCGGCGGAATTCTCGTTGAACTGCTGGAGGATAGTGCCATCCTGACCCTGCCGACGACGCAGGACACCATCCGCGAAATGATCGGGCGCCTTAAAGTCTCGAAACTGCTGGACGGCTATCGTGGTGGACCGGCAGGCGATAAGGATGCGTTGGTACGAACGGTCGCAGCCGTGGCACATTATGTCGCAGCCAATGCGTCCAAAGTGGAAGAAGTCGACATTAATCCGGTATTGGTGTTGCCTGCCGGTGCAGGCGTCGTTGCCGTGGACGCCCTGATCCGGAAGAGGAGTTGATTGCATGACCGACCCCATCCGCACCAGACGCGAAGGCGGCATTCTCGAAGTCACCATCGACCGCCCCAAGGCCAATGCCATAGACCTGAAAACCAGTCGCATCATGGGCGAGGTTTTCCGTGATTTTCGCGATGCCCCTGAACTGCGGGTCGCCATCGTGACCGCCGCCGGCGAAAAGTTCTTCTGTGCCGGCTGGGATCTGAAGGCCGCCGCCGACGGCGATGCGGTCGATGGCGATTATGGCATCGGCGGCTTCGGGGGCATGCAGGAACTGCGGGATCTTAACAAGCCTATCATTGCCGCCGTCAACGGTATCTGTTGCGGCGGCGGTTTCGAGATCGCGCTATCGACCGATCTCATTCTTGCGGCGGAACACGCGACCTTCGCCCTACCCGAAATACGCTCCGGCACCGTGGCAGATGCGGCCTCGATCAAGCTGCCGAAGCGCATCCCCTATCACATCGCCATGGACATGCTGCTGACGGGCCGCTGGCTCGACGTGCAGGAAGGCCATCGCTGGGGCTTCGTCAACGAAATCCTTCCCGCCGACAGGCTGATGGAGCGCGCCTGGGAACTCGCCCGTCTGCTCGAAAGCGGTCCGCCGCTGGTCTATGCGGCCATCAAGGAAATCGTCCGCGATGCCGAGGGCAAGGATTTTCCGACCGCGATGAACAAGATCACCAAGCGGCAGTATCGCACGGTCGACATTCTCTATTCGAGCGAGGATCAGCTTGAAGGCGCCCGCGCCTTCGCGGAAAAACGCGATCCCGTGTGGAAAGGAAAATAGGCAGAACGAGGGAGGCCTTCGGAGACCCGGCCTGATGCCACGGCGTCGAAATGGTCCCCGCATCACGGAACAAAAACAACATGCCGGATGCGCCCAACCAACCAGAGAAGGAACAGGCTAATGAACGATTATACGAAATACCTCGCAGGTCGTGTCACATCCGCCGGCATGAACCGTCGTGAATTCATGGGGCGGGCCATGGCCGCGGGCTTGACGCTCACAGCCGCAAGCAGCCTTTTCGCAGCCAGCGCCGAAGCCCAGGAGCCCAAGAAGGGCGGCCACCTGAAGCTCGGCCTTGAAGGCGGTTCCGCCACCGACAGCAAGGACCCGGCAAAATTCCTGTCACAGTTCATGTTCTGCGTCGGTCGCTGCTGGGGCGACATGCTGGTCGAAAGCCATCCGCTGACCGGCGCCGCCGTTCCGGCCCTTGCCGAAAGCTGGGAGCCTTCCGCCGACGCCGCCACCTGGACCTTCAAGATCCGCAAGGGCGTGCAGTTCCACAATGGAAAGGAACTGACGGTGGACGACGTCATCGCCACCCTAAAGCGCCACACCGACGAAAAGTCGGAATCGGGCGCACTCGGCGTGATGAAGTCCATCAAGGAAATCAAGAAGGACGGCGACAACCTCGTCCTCGTGCTCACCGAGGGCAATGCGGACATGCCGCTGCTCCTCACCGACTACCACCTGGTCATCCAGCCAAACGGCGGCACTGACGATCCGCTGGCCTCGATCGGCACCGGTCCATACAAGCTAACGAGCTTCGAAGCCGGCGTTCGCGCGACCCTCGAAAAGAACCCGAACGACTGGCGCTCGGACCGCGGCTACGTCGATTCGATCGAGATCATCGGCATGAACGACGCCACCGCCCGCATCGCGGCGCTGTCGTCAGGTCAGGTTCACTACATCAACCGCGTCGATCCGAAGACGGTGGCGCTCCTGAAGCGCGCTCCGAATGTCGAGATCCTCAACACCTCCGGCCGCGGCCACTACGTCTTCATCATGCACTGCAACACCGCGCCGTTCGACAACAACGACCTGCGGCTTGCGCTGAAATACGCCATGGACCGCGAAACCATGGTGGAAAAGATCCTCGGCGGCTATGGCAAGGTTGGCAACGACTTCCCGATCAACAACACCTATGCCCTCTTCCCCGAAGGCATCGAGCAGCGCGCCTACGATCCCGACAAGGCAGCCTTCCACTTCAAGAAGTCGGGCCATTCCGGCTCTGTACTGTTGCGCACCTCGGAAGTCGCGTTCCCCGGCGCCGTCGACGCCGCCGTTCTCTATCAGGAAAGCGCCAAGAAAGCCGGCATTAATATCGAAGTGAAGCGCGAACCTGGCGACGGCTACTGGTCGAACGTCTGGAACGTCCAGCCGTTCTCCACATCCTACTGGGGCGGCCGACCGACCCAGGACCAGATGTATTCCACCGCCTATCTTTCGACGGCGGACTGGAACGACACCCGCTTCCTGCGTCCGGACTTCGACAAACTCCTGCTGCAGGCCCGCTCGGAACTCGACGAGACCAAGCGCAAGGAAATGTATCGCGAGATGGCGATGATGGTCCGCGACGAAGGCGGCCTGATCCTGCCGATGTTCAACGACTTCGTGAACGCTTCCAGCACCAAGCTGAAGGGCTACGTCCACGACATCGGCAACGACATGTCGAACGGCTATGTCGCCACCCGCGTCTGGCTCGAAAGTTGACGAAAATGAGGCAGGGCCGCATGATGCGTCCCTGACATTTCACGGGGATCCGCGTCCGGGCACGGTCGCGGGTCCCGCTCGATTTTCAATAAAGCCTTACCGGAGCCCATGACCCAGTTGCCTGACGCCGGTTCGCCGTCACTCAAATTCCGCGAACGATATCCGCTGGTTGCGCTGATCTTGCAGCGCCTCCTCCTCAGTCTCGGCCTGCTGATCGCCGTATCCATGTTGATCTATGGCGGCGTGGAAGCCCTGCCGGGTGATTTCGCGACGACCTATCTCGGCCAGTCCGCTACGCCACAGGCCGTTGCCAACATCCGTTCGGAACTCGGCCTCGACCGGCCCATAGTCACCCGCTATTTCGAGTGGCTCGGCAATACTTTGCATGGCGATTTCGGCACCTCTTGGGCAAGCCGCAATTCGGTGACGGAGCAGATCGGCAAGCGACTCGGCAACTCGCTTGCCCTTGCTGGGCTGGCGGCGATCATATCCGTGCCGCTGGCCGTCGGGCTCGGCATGCTGGCGGTGCATTTCCGCAACCGGCTGCCGGATCGCATCATCAACATCGTCTCGCTGGCGGCCATCTCGCTTCCCGAATTCTTCATCGGCTACCTGCTGATCCTGTTCTTCGCCATCAACTTCGGCATCGCGACCTTTCCCGCGACCGTGCATGACGGCATGACCATATCCGAACGCCTGCAGGCCATGGCGCTGCCCACGGCAACGCTGGTCCTCGTCGTTCTCGCCCACATGATGCGCATGACCCGCGCCGCGATCCTGTCGGTCATGTCGTCGGCCTATATGGAAACGGCGGAACTGAAGGGCCTCTCCGCCTTCCGTGCCATCGTCAAGCACGCCGCACCCAACGCGCTCGCCCCCATCGTCAACGTCGTAGCCCTCAACCTCGCCTATCTCGTGGTCGGCGTCGTCGTGGTCGAGGTGGTCTTCGTCTATCCCGGCATGGGCCAGTACATGGTCGACGCCGTGACCGTTCGTGACATGCCCGTCGTACAGGCCTGTGGCCTGATCTTCGCCGCCGTCTACATCTTCCTGAACATGCTGGCCGATATCATCGCGATCATCGCCAATCCGAGACTGAGGCATCCGCGATGAGGCTGAGAGATATCCCTGTTAGCGCCTGGATCGGCATTCTCGGCATCCTCCTTGCCTTTATCTGTGCGGTCTTCGCCCCCTTCATCGCTCCCTTCGGCGAACGCGAGATCGTCGGTGGCGTATGGGAGCCCATGGGCGGTGCTTATCCGCTCGGCACCGACAACCTCGGCCGTGACCTCCTTTCACGCATGATCTACGGCGCCCGCACGACACTGTTCGTGGCGCTTGCCGCAACCGTACTGTCCTTCTCGCTCGGCATTTTCCTGAGCTTCACGGCAGCAGTGTCGCGCGGCCTGATCGACCAGACACTGTCGCGCTTCAACGACCTGATGATGTCGATCCCGACGCTGATCTTCGCGCTGGTCGTTCTTGCCGTGCTACCGCAGAACCTGTTCGTCCTGATCCTCGTGATGGCGGTCCTCGACTCGACCCGCGTCTATCGCCTCGGCCGCGCCGTGGCGCTCGATGTCGCGGTCATGGAATTCGTGGAGGCGGCAAGGCTTCGCGGCGAAGGCACGCTGTGGATCATCTTCCGGGAAATCCTGCCCAACACGCTTTCGCCGCTTCTGGCCGAATTCGGCCTGCGCTTCGCCTTCTCGATCCTGTTCCTTTCCACCCTCTCCTTCCTCGGTCTCGGCATCCAGCCCCCGGCCGCCGACTGGGGCGGCATGGTAAAGGACAACAAGGACGGCATCATCTTCGGCATTTCCGCGGCCCTCGTTCCGGGCTCGGCCATCGCCGCCCTTGCCGTCTGTGTCAACCTGGTGGTCGACTGGCTGCTGAAACGAACCTCCAGCCTGAAGGGAGGCCGCGGCGATGCCTGAACTTCTTTCCGTCCGCAATCTCAAGATCGAAGCCACCAGCTATCCGCCGGGCGAGCCGCCGAAGAATGTCACCATCGTCGAAGGCGTCTCCTTCGATCTGCAGAAGGGCAAGGTTCTCGGTCTGATCGGCGAATCCGGCGCCGGCAAGTCCACCATCGGCCTGTCAGCACTGGCCTATGGCCGAGGCGGCGTGCGCATCACCGGCGGCGAAGTGCTGCTGGACGGCGATAATATTCTGGCGCTCGACAAGAGTGGCATCCGCAGGGTGCGCGGCGCCCGCGTCTGTTATGTGGCGCAATCCGCCGCAGCTGCCTTCAACCCCGCCCACAAGCTGGGCGATCAGGTGATCGAGGCGACGCTCACCCACAGGCTGATGACCATTGAGGAAGCCCGCGCCCGCGCGGTATACCTCTTCGGCGTGCTCGGGCTGCCCGACCCGGCGCACTTCGGCGACCGTTATCCGCATCAGGTATCCGGCGGCCAGTTGCAGCGCGCCATGACGGCCATGGCGCTCTGCCCGAACCCCGAACTGATCGTCTTCGACGAGCCGACGACGGCCCTCGACGTCACCACCCAGATCGACGTGCTGGCGGCGATCAAGCACGCCATCGAGGAAACCCACACCGCAGCGCTCTACATCACCCATGACCTCGCGGTCGTCGCTCAGATCTCCGACGACATCATGGTGCTGCGCCACGGCAAGACCATCGAATACGGCACCGCGCAGCAGATTATCGAGGAGCCACGGCAGGACTACACCCGCGCTTTGGTGAATGTCCGTCAGGCGAAAAAGGACGAAGCCGCGGAACAGTCGAGCGCGTTGCTCAAGGTCGAGAACATCACGGCCGGTTATCCGAACGGCTTCCGGGTTCTGCACGATGTCTCGCTGCATTTGCCGAAGGGCCAGACGCTGGCCGTCGTCGGCGAAAGTGGCTCGGGCAAGTCGACGCTCGCCCGCGTCATTACCGGCCTCCTGCCTCCGCTTCAGGGCAGCATCAGCTTCGACGGACGCCAATTACCGCCGGCGCTTGCCGGCCGCTCGCGCGATGACCTGCGCCGCATTCAGCTCATCTACCAGATGGCCGATACGGCGATGAACCCGCGTCAGACCGTGCGCGACATCATCGGACGGCCACTGACCTTCTACTACGGCCTACACGGCGCGGCAAAGACCGCCCGGGTGAAGGAGCTGCTGGAACAGATCGAAATGGGCTCCGGCTTCGTCGATCGCTTCCCGGCGGAGCTTTCAGGCGGCCAGAAGCAGCGCGTAGCGATTGCTAGAGCTCTCGCGGCAAAGCCCGAACTGCTGCTCTGCGACGAACCGACATCGGCGCTCGATCCGCTGGTGGCAGAGGGCATCCTGAAGCTCCTCATGCGCCTGCAGGAGGAAACCCAGCTCTCCTACGTCTTCATCACCCATGACATCGCCATCGTCCGAGCCATCGCCGACAGCGTGGCAGTGATGCACAAGGGCCGTCTCGTGCGCTTCGGACCGAAGTCCAAGGTGCTGGAGCCTCCCTTCGACGATTACACCGACCTTCTCCTCAAATCCGTACCTGAAATGGAGATCGGCTGGCTGGAGAAAGCATTGGCAACACGAAAGATGGCAAGCGCCGGAAATTGAATCATTTGCTTCATCCGGTATTTTTCTTCGGCAAGAGTTGAAGAACACCAGAGGTGGCCCAATTAGCCCTTGCAGCAAATACCTGTTGCAATGCGGCATTACATTGGAATAACCTGCAACCGCAAGTATCAGTCGCATACACTCTCAGCCATTTCTTTGTTTGTTCAAAGCAATGTTTTTTTGGAGCGTCGATCGATAATGACACGGTTTATCTCATTGGATTCCCTTAGAGGTATCGCGGCTCTGACCGTAGTGCTTCACCATATCTTTCTGACGTTCCCGCAAGCCATCATGCCGCTGGATCTCTCCAGTCTCCCCGTCTGGCTGGACCCGGTTACGTATCTGCGTTACTCGCCGTTGCGCACCATTGTCGGCGGAAGACCCGCGGTCATTCTATTCTTCGTATTGAGCGGCTTCGTGCTGGCGCTGCCCTTTGCTGCCGGCCGATCGGTTCCCTATACTGGCTATCTGGTGAAGCGATTTTGCCGCATCTACATTCCCTTCGCGGTTTCCATCGCCTTCGCGGCACTGCTCGCTTCGCTCGCACCAACGGGACCGGTTCAGGGTTTGAGCGAATGGTTCAACCTGAAGTCATGGACGGAACCGGTCAGCTTCCGCTTCATTCTCGCCCATCTCCTGATGCTCGGCACGCCATCCACCATGGACCTCAACAACGTCATGTGGAGCCTCGTGCACGAGATGCGGATTTCGCTGATCTTTCCCCTGATCGCGCTCTTTCTGATCCGCTCCAGACGGGTAGCGCTGCCGTCGTTCTTCATGATCTGGCTGGTTGCGACCGCGATTATCATTCTGCTTCGACCGGACCCGCTGACGCGGTCGCTCCTCGATACCGCCGTCTATACCCTGTTCTTTGCCATCGGAGCACAGATGGCGATCGACAAGGATCGCATCATGGAGGTCGTGTCCTATCTCAGCCGCCCGGCACTGTGGAGCGGAGTGGCGCTTGCCTTCACCCTGTTCGCCGTGCCGCCCGGTCTGCCGGGAGCGGAACTTCTCTATGGTCTTGCGTCGATCCTGGTGATTGCCGCCGCCCTCGGCAACAACGCTTTTCGTACGGCTCTGGAACATGACGGATGCCAGTGGCTGGGCAGGATTTCCTACAGCCTCTACCTGTTTCACCTTCCGATCCTGCTGTTCCTGTTTCGCTGGTTCTACGGCGAGGTTCATCCCGCGCTCATCATCGTCGCGGCGCTTGCGATCATCATGCCGGTCGCCGCCCTGGCCTACAAATGCGTGGAGGTTCCCTCCATGACCCTCGGCCGGCGGCTTAGCGCAATGCTTTCACCCGAGACCGGAAAGGTCAGACACACAGGCGGCATTACCTGAAGCCGCTCAGACAGCATGAACAAAGGACATGCCTGCCTGATTTAATATTCCGTAGGCACCGTGAGAACATCTGCCGACGGCCCCTCGAGAAAGGTCCTTACCGTCGGCGGCAGATGCCGCGATGAAAGCGGCTGGACACCGCAACGCGACAGCATCTGGCGAATATCCGGTTCCCGCCCGATATAGCGCCAGATCATCCGCGATGCATAAGGCAGGTTCTCCTTTCGCCACGATACGCCCATTGTCGTGCCGCGCAGATAGACCCGCTGATGGGCTTCGAAAGGCATCAGGATCGTCTGCGACAGCATCGTGTTGCGGCCAATGTTGCGCTCGGTGATGAAGATGCGGTTGCGCCAGAAGGCCGCCAGTCCGACATATTTCGAAAACTGCAGGATCTCCCGTTCGGCGTCGCGGATACGCTCCACCGAGCGAACCCGGATCAACCCCTCCTCCTCGTAAAGCCTGCTGTAGGAACAGACCACCAGCCCCGGCCACGACAGCGAAAGATGATACGTCTGGTAATATCCGACATGACGCCGCAACGCCGCGATATCACCTGGAAATCCCTGGAAGACATCAACGACGCCCTCCGCTCCCCCAAGTGAAGGCCTGCGAAGCTTCTGCCCAAAGGAACGCTCCGGCAGCTGGAAATCGGCCGGCGTCAGGCCGAAGAATGCAGCGATCCGCGCCAGATTGTGGGCAGACGGCTTTGCCTCGCCATTGATGTAGCGATTGAACTGCTGACGGTTGATGCCGATCTCCCGGCACACCTGGGAGATCGAGCGCTGCGTTGCGCAGGCCGTCCGAAGGTTTTCGACAAGGGCATCCATTTTCGATTCCATGCGCGATTTGAGCACAGGATACATAGCGTAAACTAGCTTAAAAGAGCGTCAGATAGCGAAATTGCGCGCCGCATTTGCCGCGATACGGTCAGCCCCGGATTTGAAACAAAAAGGGGAACCGACCATGTCCGACTTCACCAGAAACACCAACGGCCTCATCTTGCCTGCGAGCGTCAGCCGCCGCGGTTTCCTCGGCGGCACGGCAGCCCTTGGCGGCCTCGCTGCCTTCGGCGGCAGCCTTCTTCCCCAGTCCGCGCGGGCGCAGGAAGCCAAACGCGGCGGCCATCTCAAGCTTGGCCTCAAGGGCGGCGCGACGAGTGACGTGCTCGACCCCGCAAGCTACAGCGCCTCGGTCCTCTTCGTCGTCGGCCGCCTCTGGGGCGACACCCTCGTCGAGTCGGACCCGAAGACCGGCGCTCCGCTGCCGGCACTCGCCACCTCGTGGGAGCCTTCCGCCGACGCCTCCGTCTGGACCTTCAAGATCCGCAGCGACGTTGCCTTCCATGACGGTAGCAAGATGACCGTCTCCGACATCGTCGCCACCCTGAAGCGCCACTCCGATGCAAACTCCAAGTCCGGTGCGCTCGGCCTGCTCTCCTCCATCACCGCCATCGAGGAAAAGGCCGGCGATCTTGTCCTGACGCTCAAGGAAGGCAATGCCGACCTGCCGCTGATGCTGACCGACTACCATCTGATCATTCAGCCCAAGGGCGGCGTCGAGAACCCGGCGGCCGCCATCGGCACCGGCCCTTATGTCCTGAAGAGCTTCGAGGCAGGTGTCCGCGCAACCTTCGAGAAGAACGCAAGCGACTGGCGCTCCGATCGCGGTTACGTCGACAGTGTCGAGATCATCGTCATGAACGATGCGACCGCCCGCATCGCCGCCCTCTCCTCCGGTCAGGTTCACTTCATCAACACGGTAGACCCGAAGACCGTGCCGCTCCTCAAGCGCGCCCCGAAGGTCGAGATCGTGCGCAGTTCGGGCAAGGGCTTCTACAGCTTCCTGATGCATTGCGACACGGCGCCTTTCGACAACAACGACCTGCGTCTTGCCCTGAAATACGCCATCGACCGTCAGGCGATCCTCGATCAGGTTCTCGGCGGCTTCGGCACGCTCGGCAACGACTATCCGGTGAACGGCAACTACGCTCTGGCGCCTGAAAACATCGAGCAGCGCATGTATGACCCGGACAAGGCGGCCTTCCACTTCAAGAAGTCCGGCCTCGACCGCCCGGTCCTGCTGCGCACGTCCGACGCGGCCTTCCCTGGTGCTGTCGATGCCGCCATCCTCTTCCAGGAAAGCGCCAAGAAGGCCGGCATCGAGATCGAGGTGAAGCGCGAGCCGGAAGACGGCTACTGGACCAACGTGTGGAACGCCCAGCCCTTCTGCGCATCCTACTGGGGCGGCCGTCCGACACAGGATTCCCGCTACTCCACCTCCTATCTCTCGACGGCGGAATGGAACGATACCCGTTTCAAGCGCGAGGATTTCGACAAGATGCTACTCGAGGCGCGCTCCGAACTCGACGACACCAAGCGCAAGGCGCTCTACCACAGCATGGCGCTGATGGTTCGCGATGAAGGCGGCCTGATCCTGCCGGTGTTCAACGACTACATCATGGCGGCTTCGAACACGCTCAAGGGCTTTGTCGATGATATCGGTAATGACATGTCGAACGGCTATATCGGTAGCCGCGTCTGGTTCGACGCCTGAGAACGCAGGATAGGAAGTCCATCATGTCTGGCATACGCCCATTCCAAGTCATCGAGAACCAGTGGATCATCCTGAAGGACGGCACACGCCTTGCCGCCCGCATCTGGATGCCGGACGGGGCGGAAGCCGATCCCGTGCCGGCGGTTTTCGAGTTCCTGCCTTATCGCAAGCGCGACGGAACCTGCCTGCGCGACGAGTCGACCTATCCTTCCTTCGCGGAGGCCGGCATTGCCGGCGTCCGCGTCGACATCAGGGGTTCCGGTGAATCGGATGGCGTGATCGATGGCGAGTACACCCCGCTGGAACTCGCCAACGCCTGCGAACTCATCGCCTGGATCGCCGAACAGCCGTGGTCGAACGGCTCGGTCGGCATGATGGGCATTTCCTGGGGCGGCTTCAACTGCCTGCAGGTGGCTACAATGCGGCCGCCTGCGCTCAAAGCGGTCATCTCTATCGCTTCGACCACCGACCGCTACAATGACGATATCCACTACAAGGACGGCTGCCATCTCTCGGCCCAGCTTTCCTGGGCGGCAACCATGCAGGGCTATCAGGCCCGGTCTCCCGACCCGGCGCTCGTCGGCGATCGCTGGAAGGAAATGTGGCTCGAACGACTGGAGAACGAACCCTTCTTCATGGAGGAATGGCTCTCGCACCAGCGCCGTGACGACTTCTGGAAACACGGCTCGATCTGCGAAGACTTCTCCGCTTTCCAGGTGCCCGCGCTGGTGATTGCCGGCTGGGCCGACGGCTATCGCAATACGCCGCTCAAGGCCGTGGAAGGTCTTGGCCCGAAGGCCAAGGCGCTGATCGGTCCGTGGGTTCACAAATATCCGCATTTCGCCTGGCCGAAGCCCCGCGCCGATTTCCTCGGCGAAGCGATCCGCTGGTGGAACCGCTGGCTGCGTGACGAAACGAACGGCATTGAGGATACGCCGCAGGTTCGCGCCTATATCATGGACGGCATCCGCCCCGCCCCACGCCGCGACTTCGACCCCGGTCGCTGGATCGCCAAGGCGACATGGAGCGAGCCGGAATATCAGTCCTTCGTAATCGACGCCCATGGAGCACTCGTCACCGGAAAACCGGCTGGAGCGGGTGCGGGAGACATCTTCCTGAAATCGCCGCTCGATACCGGCACGGCCTCAGGCGAATGGTTTACCCTGAAGCCCGATGCGGAAATGGCGATCGACCAGCGCAGCGACGATGCTGGCTCTCTCTGCTTCGAAAGCGCGCCGCTCACGCAGGATGTCGACTACCTAGGCCGTCCCGTGCTGACGCTGGAAGTCGCCTGCGATGCGGACTGGGCCAACCTGATTGCCCGTGTCGTCGACGTGCATCCAGATGGCACCGCCTATCGCGTTTCGTTCGGAGTCCTCAATCTGGCGCATCGCGAAAGCAATGAAAATCCCAAGGCCATGCCGCATGGCAAGAAGGTCAAGGTGACCGTGACGCTCGACGCCTGCGGTTATCGTTTCCGGGCCGGTCACAGGATCCGCGTCGCACTTTCGACCGCCTATTGGCCGATGGTGCTGCCGGCGCCCTTCGATCCGGGTCTGACAGTCGATACGGCCAGCCTGTCGCTCGCCTTGCCCCTTCTCAGCGCCCATGATGAAATCACGGTAAAGGAGCCGGACAATCCGGATCCGCTGCCGAAATACATCAACCATGAACCGGGCGAGACCCAGCGACAGGTGCTGCGCGATCTCTCCGGCAACAGCACCACCTATTATCTGCTGGAGGACACGGGCCTTTCCGAACACCCCGATACCGGTCTCTCCACCCGCCAGATCCGCGAGGAGGCCTGGTCGATCACGCCCGGTGATCCGCTGTCCATGTCGGGAACCTCGACCTGGACCTGTGATATGGTTCGTCCCGGCTGGACGGTTCGCTCGGTCGCAACCTCGACCATGACCTGCACCGACACCGAATGGCTCATAGAGGCGCATGTGACGGCCCACGAAGGCGATGCACTTGTCTTTGAACGACATTTCGAGCGCCGTATCGCACGTGATTTCATGTGATCGACGTGCTTTGATATCTCGCCGCCGAAATGTCGGCGGCGAGTCTGAAGGAGAGTTTCATGAAGGCGATGCTTTACGAGCGTTTTGGCGAATCCCCCGAGGTGATCGACGTTCCCGATCCGTCGCCGCCTAAAGCCGGTGTCGTCCTCAGCATCACCGCGACAGGCCTCTGCCGCAGTGATTGGCACGGCTGGAAAGGACACGACTCCGATATCAACCTGCCGCACGTCCCTGGCCACGAATTCGCAGGCGTGGTCGAGGCCGTGGGGCCGGAAGTGAAACGCTTCAAGGTCGGCGATCGCGTAACCGTGCCCTTCGTCTCCGGTTGCGGTCATTGCTACGAATGCAAATCGGGCAACAGCCAGGTTTGCGAGGGACAGTTCCAGCCCGGTTTCACCCATTGGGGCAGCTATGCCGAGCTCATGGCGCTCGATTACGCCGACCACAACCTCGTGAAACTCCCGGAAGCAATCGATGACGCGACAGCGGCAAGCCTCGGCTGCCGTTTCGCAACCTCGTTCCGTGCTGTCGTTGATCAGGGACGGCTCAAGGGCGGCGAGTGGCTGGCCGTGCACGGGTGCGGCGGCGTCGGCCTTTCCGCCATCATGATTGGCAAGGCGCTCGGCGCCAGTGTCGTGGCCATCGACATTTCCGAGGAAAAGCTCGCTCTGGCCCGCTCGCTCGGCGCTTCGGTCACGATCAACTCTACAAGGGAGACAGATGTACCCGTTGCCGTGCGCGACGCGACCGGCGGCGGTGTTCACGTCTCCATCGATGCGCTCGGACATCCCACCACCTGCTGCAATTCGATCGTCAACCTGCGCCGGCGCGGCCGCCACGTACAGGTCGGCCTGATGCTCGCCGATAACGCGACACCGCAATTGCCGATGGATCGCGTCATCGCCCACGAATTGGAGATCTACGGCAGCCATGGCATGCAAGCCTGGCGCTATGACGCGATGCTCACGATGATCGAAGCCGGCACATTGCAACCCCAGAAACTGATCGGCAGGCACATATCGCTGACGGAAGCCGTCCCCGCCTTGATGGCCATGGACAGCTTTGCCGAAAACGGCATTACGATCATCGACCGGTTCGAATAAAAACACTGCTGCAGCGCAGCAAGGCGCGCGCTGCAGCACGCCAAATCCCATAAAATTTAACGGATTATTTTTAGTTGTTTCGCATAAACATGGGTGTTCGCAACTCGCGTCTTTCGGAGAGTTCCCCTCATGTCCATGCTTTCGCTCGGCCTCGGTTCTGATGCCTCCCGCATCATCGAGGCATTGAATCGCTCGCTAGCCATCATCGAGTTCGATCTGGAAGGTAACATCCTCGGAGCCAACGACAATTTTTGTCGTGTGATGGGCTATCAGAAGAGCGAGATCGTCGGCCGGCACCACCGCATCTTTGTCGATCCTGTGGAAGCAAACTCACCGGCCTATCGCGAATTTTGGCGCAAGCTTGCAGCCGGCAAATACGACCAGCAACAATATAAGCGTATCGGTAAGGGCGGCAAAACTGTCTGGATCGAGGCGACCTATAACCCGGTCTTCCGCGGCGGCAAGCCTTACAAGGTAGTGAAGACCGCAACCGACATTACCGCCACGAAGATTCAATCCCTCGACAGCTCCGGAAAAATCTCGGCGCTCTCCCGATCGCAGGCGATCATCGAATTCACGCCGAGGGGCGAAATCATCTCGGCCAACGAGAACTTTCTCGGCCTGATGGGATACAGCCTGGAGGAGATCAAGGGCAAGCATCACTCGATGTTCTGCGAACAGGAATACGCCAGGTCCGCCGCTTACAACGCTTTCTGGAGCAGCCTTGCCTCCGGCGAGTACCATTCCGACCAGTTCACCCGCGTGACCAAGAGCGGCGAAAAGGTTCATATTCAGGCGACCTACAATCCGATCCTAGATGAGACCGGCAAGGTTTGGAAGGTCGTCAAATTTGCCAATGACGTTACCGGCCGCGTCCGGGCCATGGACGAACTTGCGGCAGGCCTCCATCGACTGGCCGACTGCAACATCCGCATGACGATGGACCACCCGTTCTCATCAGAATTCGAACCCCTGCGCCACGACTTCAACATCTCCATCGCCAAGTTCCAGGAGACGCTGGTCGAGGTTCTCGCCGAAACGGCAGAGCTCAAGTCCAACAGCGCCGAAATGCGCGAGGGATCGGAGCATCTGGCCAGTCGATCCGAGCAGCAGGCATCATCGCTTGAGGAGACTTCGGCAGCACTCGAGCAGATCACCGCCACCATCCGCGAATCCACCAACCGCACGAACGACACGCGGTCTCTGGTCCGCGACGCCCACAAGGCAGCAACGGCTTCTGTAGAAGTGGTAAAATCGACAGTCGCCGCCATGGGACGCATCGAAGTTGCCTCCAAGGAGATCGCAAACATCATCGACGTCATCGACGAGATTGCTTTCCAGACGAACCTCCTGGCCCTCAACGCCGGCGTCGAGGCGGCACGCGCCGGCGAAAGCGGCAAGGGCTTTGCCGTCGTGGCACAGGAAGTGCGCGAGCTTGCACAGCGCTCCGCCAAGGCCGCCCAGGAGATCGCGCAACTCATCACACATTCCTCTGAGGAAGTGAAGGAAGGCGTAAGACTCGTGGCAGATACGGGCGACGCGCTGAACCGAATCGAGACCTTTGTCCACTCGATCGACCTCAACGTTGAGGCGATCGCGACCGCCGCCGTCGAACAGTCGCGCCGGCTTTCAGAGATCAGCACGGCCGTAAACGCACTCGACCAGGTAACTCAGCAGAACACCTCTATGGTCGGCAGCATGAAAGGTATCAGCATGGCTCTGGCAGAAGGCGCGGAAAAGCTCGTCATTCTGGCCAACCGTTTCAAGCTGAATCGGCGCAAGGTCATTCGCGAGACCGGTGAGTCCATACCTACGTCACGCCGGGCGGCCTGATCGGGATCAGGAGAACATCCGTGCCTCGTTGTGCCTGCTTCCGGCACTGAGTACCCGAAGCAGGCGCAACGCCCTCTCGGCGTCGGCCGCCGGCACGAAGATGTGATCATGATAATAGGCCGCGACCACGTTCGCGGCTATTCCGTTTCGTGCGAGTTCCGCTGAAACGGCAGCCGTAAGCCCCACCGCCTCCAGTGACGAATGCACATCGAGCGTGATTTGCCGCAATGGTGTCCCGCGGGCTAATCCGAGCGCCCGTGCCTTTTCCAAAAGCAGGATCAGCGTCAGTCCTTCCGCCTCCCTAAAGCTTCCGAGCGGATCGAGTAAGGCGAGATCAGGGACCTGGCCCGGCAACGCGTGAACGAACACGAAGACATCGGGAGTCAGCCGGGGCTCCATCTCTGCCAGAAGCTGCACCGGGTCGATGATGCTGCTATTCATCGTCAGTTCTCCACGTTTTCAGGGTATTTTGCCCCCAAACGGCCATGTAATGTCTTGCAATACCGGACACTTTGCCGCATGCCCGGCCCAGCGCGCCAAATGCGCTGTATTTCAGGACTCCTCGCATGACCTCCCTCCCATTGACGCAGACCAAATCCCGCCCCCTCGACGGCCGCGATTACAAAACGCTTGGCCTCTCCGCACTCGGTGGCGCTCTCGAATTTTATGATTTCATCATATTCGTTTTCTTTGCAACGGTGATCGGCAAGCTGTTCTTCCCCGAGGGCATGCCGGACTGGCTGGTTCTGATCCAGACCTTCGGCATCTTCGCCGCAGGTTATCTGGTACGTCCGATCGGCGGCATCGTTCTCGCGCATTTCGGCGACCGTTTCGGCCGCAAGAAGGTTTTCGCCTTTTCCATCCTGCTGATGGCGCTCTCGACGCTCGGCATGGCGATGATGCCGACCTATCACAGTATCGGTGTCGCAGCTCCCGTCCTGCTGATCATTCTGCGCATGCTGCAAGGTGCAGCGATCGGAGGCGAGGTTCCCGGAGCCTGGACCTTCGTGGCCGAGCATGTGCCCGCCCGTCGCACCGGCCTTGCCTGCGGCATCCTCACCTCCGGGCTTTCCCTCGGCATCCTTTTCGGATCGCTTATCGCCACGCTGGTCAACACCATCTTCGTGCCCGAGGAAGTCGCCTCCTACGCCTGGCGCATCCCCTTCCTGCTCGGTGGCATCTTCGGCCTCATCGCCGTTTATCTCCGCCGCTGGCTGGAAGAGACACCGGTCTTCGCTGAGATGAAGCGCAGCAACGCGCTTTCCGCCAGCCTGCCGCTCAAGGCTGTGCTGCGCGACCATCCGCGCGCGGTCATTATCTCCGTGCTGCTGACCTGGGTTCTTTCCGCGGCCATCGTCGTCACCACGCTGATGACAGCGACCTTCCTGCAGAAACTCTACGGCTACACCGCCCGCGAGTCGCTGGCCGCAACCTCCTTCGGCACGCTGTTCCTGATGATCGGCGTGGTTGCCGCAGGCGCCCTGATCGACCGCGTCGGCAGCGGCCGTTTCTTCACCTTCGGCAGCATCCTCTTCGCCGCCGCGACCTTTGCCTTCTACACCTATGCGGCAACGTCGCTCGAAGTCCTCTTCGCGCTCTATGCCGTGATGGGCCTCTCTGTCGGAATGGTCGGAGCGGTTCCCTACGTGATGGTGCGCGCCTTCCCGGCTCCGGTCCGTTTTTCCGGCCTATCGTTCTCCTACAACATTTCATATGCCGTCTTCGGCGGGCTGACACCGATCGCGGTCACCACCATGCTCGCCGTCAACCCCATGGCGCACGCATGGTATCTGCTGTTCGTGGCGGCGCTGGCCTTCGCCATCGGCATCTACCTGCTGATCCACGGCGACAAGGTCGAGGCCCACGGCGCAGAGCAGGAAACTCCGGCCCGCGCCGCGGCCTGAACTCAGACCGTTCCCGCCAGCCGGGATACAGCAAGACAAAGGGCGCCGAAGCCATCTTCGGCGCCCTTGCTCATATGACGGGCACGCAGCCATGCATGCACCATCTGCGGTTCCTCGCGAAACCACACATTGACCCCGTCCTCGACCAGACGCGCCGCGTAAAGACGGGCATCATCCCTGAGCGGGTCGAAATGCGCCGCCGTCACATAGGTTCGTGGTAGCCCCGCAAAATTTTCGGAGAAGAGCGGAAAGGCCACCACGTCATCCGCCGGCGCCTTGAGAACCTCGCGATAATAGCGAACATCGGCCGTCGAAAGCCCCGGAGCCTCGCTCATTTCGACATAGGAGCCGGTAATCAGGTCACCGCCAAGCCCCGGATAGATCAACGCCTGTCCAAGGATCGGCTCCGTCCGCCCCTCGTCCCTCGCTCGGATCGTCAACCCTGCAACGAGATTGCCGCCGGCGCTGTCGCCAATCAGCACCACCCTGTCGCCATCGGCGATCAATGCGTCGAGAACCGCCTGACAATCCTCATGTTGTGCGGGCCAGACGTGTTCCGGTGCCAGCCGATAGTCAATTGCGGTGAGTTCCGCCCCGACACGATCCGCAATCTCTGCGCAGATGGCGTCATGGCTTTCGAGCGAGCCAACGACGAAACCGCCGCCATGGATATAGACCAGCCGCACCGCGGTCCTCACCTTTGCCGGACGATAGAGACGCACCGGCACGCCGGCCACCTCTCCGTCGAGCTTCACAAGCCCCTCCGGCAGCGCGGGAGAAAACTGGGCGCACAAGGCGTTGTACCAGATGCGCTGCTGCGAGATCGGGGCATCGACCGCATCGGGCGGATAGAAGCTGTCGCATTTTTCGAGAAAGGCGAGAATGCCCGGTTCCGTAGGCATGGGTTTCATCGGTCCGTCTCCCTTGGGAAGATGCGGTGGATCGCATGACATTTCACATGGTCATGCACATCCTACCGGATCATCATCCGCACCATCCGAGTCGTTGTGACTCCGATTGATCCGAAATGCTCTTCCATTTGCGTCCTTGAGAGTTCCAGACATGGCTTTTTCCATCGACATCCTCGACACCATCACCGATCCCGGCAAGGCCGGCCGCCCGAACGAGGACAGGTTCGGTTTCAACCCCGATGCCGCCTTCGTTCTGGATGGCGCGACCGGGCTCGGCGACCGGCAGTTCATGGAGGGGCATGGCAGCGATGCGGCATGGATGGCGGAATTCGCGGCAAGCCGGCTCGGCGCAAGACTTGACGGTGTCGTTGACGTTGCGGAAACCGTCCGGGCGGTATCCTCCGAAGCGCGCGATACCTTTCATGCCATTGCCGGCGAGCAGCCGCGTTATGCATGGCCGAGCAGCAGCCTGACAGGCCTGCACCGTACACCCTCGGGTTTCGAATATTTCGGACTGGGCGATAGCTGCCTCTACCTCCTCCATGACGACGGCCACGGCGATTTCGTGATCCCCATCCCCGGCGCCTATGAATGGGAACAACTTGCCGCGCAGAAGCATATCGAGCGCACCGGCGGCATCGGCGCGTCCGGCAGCGCCGTCGGTGACCCTACGACGCTGGAGGACCTGCGCAAGGGCCGCTCGCGACACAATACAACGGAAAGCAATGTCTGGACCTTCGGCATGGTGCCGGAAGCGGCCGACCATCTTTACCGGCGACCAATCGAAATCACCGGAGGAGCAACGGCAATCCTCTGCTCGGACGGCCTCGCCGATCTCGTTGCCCTCTACAAGATCTACGATCCCGCCGGGCTGGTACGGCGCGCCGAAACCGAGGGGCTGTTGCCGCTGGTGGAGGAACTGCGCCGCTTCGAAAGGGACATCGACCCCGATGGCCTCAGATTTCCCCGCTTCAAGCAAAGCGACGACACCACAGCCATTCTCTTGCGCCTAAAGGCCTGACGCCCGCACAGGAAAACGATTCACACTCAAGGCGATAGCGCAAGAAGCGGAATCGTTTTCGCAAGACTTTCAAGCGGCACTGAAGTAGCCGCCCCCAGCCGCCTGCCTCCTGCGGAGCCTTCTTCCCTCGAACGGGGAGAAGGACAATCACGGTAGTTCGAGCGCCCCCGCTGCCTGCGAGGCGCATCACCCATCAGGCAGCTTCCGTTTCCACCGCCTTTGGCACATAGTTCAGGACTGGCCCGAGCCAACGCTCAACCTCCCTGACGTCCATGTCCTTGCGAGCAGCATAGTCCTCGACCTGATCGCGCTCGACCTTGGCGACGCCGAAATAATAGCTCTCGGGATGGCCGATATAGATGCCGGATACGGAGGAACCGGGCCACATGGCATAGCTCTCGGTAAGCTCGACGCCCGTCGCCTTTTCCGCATCCAGAAGCCGGAACAGCGTCGTTTTCTCGGTGTGGTCTGGCTGGGCCGGATAACCCGGCGCCGGACGAATACCGCCATAGGCCTCGCCGACGAGTTCGTCGCTGCTGAAGCTCTCATCCGGCGCATAGCCCCAGAACTCCCGGCGAACCCGCTCGTGCATCCGCTCGGCAAAAGCTTCGGCGAAACGGTCCGCCAGCGCCTTGACCAGAATGGACGAATAGTCGTCATTCGCCCGCTCGAAACGCTCGGCTATGGCGATTTCCTCGAAACCGGCCGTCACCACGAAGCCGCCGACATAATCGGCAACGCCGCTTCCCTCAGGCGCAACGAAATCCGAAAGCGCCACGTTCGGCCGCCCGTCGCGCTTCGACAACTGCTGGCGCAGGGTAAAGAAGGTCGCAAGCTCCTCGGTGCGCGTCTCGTCCGTGAACAGGCGGATATCGTCTCCCACCACATTCGCAGGCCAGAAGCCGATGACGGCCCTCGGCCGGAACCATTTCTCGTCGATGATCTTCTTCAGCATCGACTGGGCGTCGGAGAAGAGCTGGCGCGCGGCCTCACCCTGCTTCTCGTCTTCGAGAATAGCCGGATAGCGCCCCTTCAGTTCCCATGTCTGGAAGAAGGGCGTCCAGTCGATATAGCCGGCGAGTTCCGCGAGGTCGTAGTCCTCGAAAACCTTCGTACCGAGGAAGGAAGGCTTCTTCGGCTTGTAGGCGGACCAGTCGAGCTTCACCGCATTTTCGCGGGCACGCGCCAGCGGCAGGCGCTGCTTCTCGGCTTCGGCCCGCGCATGGGCGTCGGCAACCTTGGCATATTCGGCGCGCAGGCCCTCGATGGTGGCCGAACGATTGTCCGGCGAGAGGAGCGACGACACGACACCAACCGCGCGGCTGGCATCCGTCACATAGACCGCCTGCCCCGCCTGATACTGCGGATGGATCTTCACTGCGGTATGGACCCGGCTGGTGGTCGCTCCGCCGATCAAAAGCGGAATGTCGAAGCCCTGCCGCTGCATCTCGCCGGCAACATGCACCATCTCGTCGAGCGACGGGGTGATAAGGCCGGAAAGCCCGATGATATCGACCTTCTCCTTGACCGCAGTCTCGAGGATCTTCGTCGCCGGCACCATCACGCCAAGGTCGATGATATCGTAATTGTTGCAGGCGAGAACGACGCCGACGATGTTCTTGCCAATGTCGTGCACGTCGCCCTTGACCGTCGCCATCAGCACCTTGCCGGCCGATTGCCTTTCGTTGCCGGCGCCATTGGCCGCCTTTTCCGCTTCCATGTAGGGGAGCAACACGGCGACCGCCTGCTTCATCACACGGGCGGATTTGACCACCTGCGGCAGGAACATCTTGCCGGCGCCGAAGAGATCGCCGACCACGTTCATGCCGGCCATCAGCGGTCCCTCGATGACGTGCAGCGGCCGCTCAGCCTTCTGCCGGGCTTCTTCCGTGTCGGCGTCGATGAACTCGGTGATGCCGTTGACCAGAGCATGCGAAAGCCGCTTCTCGACCGACCATTCGCGCCAGGCGAGATCCTGTCCCTTTGCCTGCTTCTCGCCGGTGCCGCGGTAGCGGTCGGCGATCTCCAGCAGCCGCTCGGTGGCGTCCGCGCGGCGGTTCAGCACCACGTCCTCGCATGCCTCGCGCAATTCGGGATCGATGCTCTCGTAGACGGCAAGCTGGCCGGCATTGACGATACCCATGTCCATGCCGACCTGAATGGCATGGTAGAGGAACACGGCATGCATCGCCTCGCGCACCGGCTCGTTTCCACGGAACGAGAAGGAAAGGTTCGAGACACCGCCGGAAATATGCACCAGCGGCATCTTTTCGCGGATCGTCCGCGTCGCCTCGATGAAGTCGACGCCGTAATTGTTGTGCTCCTCGATGCCGGTCGCAACAGCAAAGATGTTCGGGTCGAATATGATGTCTTCCGGTGCGAAACCGACCTCTTCGGTCAGGATACGGTAGGCCCGCTGGCAAATCTCCACCTTACGGGCATAGGTGTCGGCCTGCCCCTGCTCGTCGAAGGCCATGACGACGACGGCTGCGCCATAATTGCGGATCAGCCGGGCATGCTCGACGAAGGACTGTTCGCCCTCCTTGAGGGAGATGGAATTCACCACCGCCTTGCCCTGCACGCATTTGAGGCCGGCCTCGATGATCGGGAACTTCGACGAGTCGATCATCACCGGCACGCGCGCGATGTCGGGTTCAGCGGCGATCAGGTTCAGGAACTCGACCATCGCCTTCTCGGAATCGATCAGGCCCTCGTCCATATTGATGTCGATGATCTGGGCGCCATTCTCCACCTGATCGCGAGCGACGACCAGCGCAGACGTGTAATCGCCAGCCGTAATCAGTTTGCGGAACTTGGCCGAGCCGGTTACGTTGGTGCGTTCGCCAACGTTGACGAAGGGTATCTCCTTGGTCAGCACGAAGGGCTCGAGGCCGGAAAGCGACATGAACGGCCGATGCTCGGCCGGCTTGCGCGGCGCCTTGCCGGCAACGGACTCGGCGATCGCGCGGATATGCTCAGGCGTCGAACCGCAGCAGCCGCCGACGACATTGACAAGGCCTTCTTCCGCAAAGCCGGTAATCTGCCGCGCCATATCGTCAGGCGTCTCGTCATAACGGCCGAACTCGTTCGGCAGGCCGGCATTCGGATAGGCGCAGATGAAGGTGTCGGCGATGCCCGAAAGTTCCTGCAGATGCGGACGCATGGCGTCAGCACCCAGCGCACAGTTGAGGCCGATGGTGAAAGGATTGGCGTGGCGCACCGAATACCAGAAGGCCGACGGCGTCTGGCCCGAAAGGGTGCGACCGGAAAGGTCGGTGATCGTGCCGGAGATCATCACCGGCAGGCGGATGCCCTTGGCAGCGAAACGCTCCTCGCAGGCGAAGATCGCGGCCTTGGCGTTCAGCGTATCGAAGATCGTCTCGATCAGGATGACATCGGCATTGCCGTCGATCAGACCGTCGATCTGCTCTCCATAGGCGAGGCGCAGGTCGTCGAAGGAAACAGCGCGATAACCGGGATTGTTGACATCGGGCGAAATGGAGGCCGTGCGGTTGGTGGGGCCGATGGCGCCGGCCACAAAGCGGCGACGTCCATCCTCGCGCTCAGCGCGGCTTGCAGCCCGGCGAGCAACCAGCGCCCCTTCGCGGTTCAGGTCGTAGACCGCCTGCTCCATCTGGTAGTCGGCCTGCGCGATGCGGGTCGAGGAAAACGTATTGGTCTCGAGAATGTCCGCACCCGCCATCGCATAGCGGAAGTGGATTTCCTCGATCGCGTCCGGCTGGCTGAGAGTCAGAAGGTCGTTATTGCCCTGCTGGTGACAAGCGCAGCCGATGAAACGCGAACCGCGGAAGGCGTCCTCGTCAAAGCCCAGCCCCTGGATCTGCGTGCCCATGGCGCCGTCGAGGACAAGTATCCGCTCGCGCGCGGCAGCAGCCAGCGCCTGCATGATCTCCGTGCCGTTCCGTTCCCGAGCATCCCCGTCAAACAGCTTGTCGAACATCTGGCCAGCCTTCCTTACAAATGACAATGAATCGAAATCACATAAAGACATCTTTATGTCAACATGCGTTTATCCATTTCAATTGCGACATGCAAAACAGGAGAATGCCGCAACCGCGACCCCGGTTGCGCGGTGACAATCCACCGGTTTCGCTATAAGAGGTTTCAAACGATTAGAATTCGGGAGGATCGTATGCTGGAAACAACCGCCCACACAGCCATTGCCGCGAACTGGAGCGACCGCCCCTATCATCGCAAATGGCTGCTCGATCAGGCTGACGGCCTCTTTTCCTTCTTCCAGCGGGCAGCCATCAACCCGAAGGGCGGCTTCTTCGACCTCACTCGTGACGGCAAACCGCTCAACACCGACAATACCGTCCGCAGCATCCACATGGCCGCGCGCATGGTTCACTGTTATGCAATCGGTGACCTGCTCGGCCGGCCGGGTGCCGCCGACGTGGTCGATCACGGCATGAAATTCCTCTGGGAGCGCCATCGCGACGCCGAGCATGGCGGCTATTTCTGGCAGGTGGATGACAATGGCGTCGCCGATGCTGGCAAGCAGGGTTATGGCCACGCCTTCGTGCTGCTCGCCGCCGCCTCCGCAAAAACGGCAGGCCATCCGCTGGCCGACGCCATGCTTGCCGACATCACCGAGGTTCTCGAAACCCGCTTCTGGGAGGAGCGCTTTGGCGCAATCGCCGAGGAGTTTTCCCGCGATTGGCAACCGGTTCCCGGCTACCGCGGCCAGAACTCCAACATGCACCTCACGGAAGCCCTGATGGCGGCCTTCGAAGCGACCGGCGACAACAGCTACCTCGCCAAGGCAGAGAGCATCGCCGATCTCATCATCCGCCGTCGCGCCGCCGAACAGGGTTACCGCGTGCCGGAACATTTCGACGAGGTCTGGACGCTCGACCGGATCTATTACCACGAAAACGAGATGTTCCGCCCGTCCGGCACCACGCCGGGCCATTGGCTGGAATGGGCGCGCCTGATCCTCCAGCTCTGGATACTCGGCGGCAAGCGCCACGACTGGATGCCGGATGCCGCGCGCGGCCTGTTCTTCCAGGCCATGTCGCTCGGTTGGGACAAGGAGAAGGGCGGCTTCTTCTATACGCTCGACTGGGAAAACGTGCCCGATAAGCGCTTCAAGCTGTGGTGGCCTCTATGCGAAGGTGCGGGTGCCGCCCACTTCCTTAATCAGCACAGCCCGAGCGAGTTCCACGAGGAAAGCTACCGCAAGATCTGGAGCTTCATCGCCAATCACAGCCTCGACCCCGCCTTCGGCGGCTGGCACGAGGAACTGACGGAAGACCTCCGCCCGGCGAATACCCTCTTTCCCGGAAAAGGCGACATCTACCATGCCCTGCAGGCCTGCCTCATCCCGCTCTTCCCGGCAACGGGCAGCCTGACCAAGGTCATCAGTGAAACCGGCGGCGCGATCTGACGCCGCCCTTACTCCACGCGCGCTTCGACCAGCGCGCCCTCGCTGATCGTATCGCTGGGATGCAGGATGACGGTGTCGCCCTGCTCCAGACCAGCCGCGAGTTCGGCGGTCTCATCGTTCATGTGGCCGATCTCGACCTTGATCTGGCGCGCGCGCCCGTCGCGAATGGCAAAGACCGCCCACTCCCTCCCATTGCGGAACAGAGCGCTGATCGGCACCTGCAACACGTCTTCGCCCTGCCACAGCGTCAGGCGGGCGTAGATGCGAAATCCATGCCCGAGGCGCGGGTCCTTGTCCTCCAGGTCCAGGATCAGATTGACCCTCTGCTCCTCAATACCGAGCGCGGAAACCTTGGTGAAGCCTGCCGGCTCGATCCGCCGCACCCTGGCGGCAAGCGCATGTTCGCCGCCCCAGTCGATGATCTCCGCTTGGGCGCCGGGAGCGACCCGCACCGCATCCGACGATAGGAGATCGACGACGATCTCAAGATTGCCGGGATCGCCGATCTCGGCGATCTTGGTGCCTGCCGCAACCGGCTGCTCGCTCTTGGCCATGACGCCAAGCACCACCCCGTTGACCGGCGCCGTGACGTAGACACAGCAATTACGCTCGCGCGGCGCATCGGATGACTGTGGTTGGATGAGGCGCGCCTCGGCGCTGGCAAGCTCCGCCTTGCGCAGCTCGATAGCCGCCTTGGCCGAGCCAAGCTGCGCCTCCAGCACTTCGACCTCGGTCGTCGCTTTCTGCAATGCGCTCTCCGCAAGAAATTCGGTCTTGGCGAGCCGAAGCGCCCGGGCAAGATTGTCGCGCGCGAATTGCAGATCGGATTGGAACCGCTTGTATTCGATCTCCGCCATGGAAACGGCAGCGCGGGCAGCTTCCCGCGCGGCCAGAAGCTCGGCCTGGCTGCGGAGATCGATCAGCGGCGGATCGAGCGGGTGGATGGCCGCCACCACCGTGACATCGGCCGTCACCTTGTCGCCCTCCTCGAGCACCGTGCGCGCCAGATGCCCGGCGATCGGCGCCGAAACGGTGTAGACATCGCGGACCCGCGTGACACCCTCCTGCGACACGCTGACCTTCATAGCGCCGCGCGTAACCGCGCCCGCGTCGACGGCCTGCGGTTTTTCCCGCAAAGCATAGACGAAACCGGCGATGATCGCGGCAACCACCAGCGTCCAGATGAACCGCTTGATCCATTTCCCCTGCATGGAGCCTTACTCCCTGGCTTTCAGTACGCCCACGAGATCAAGCGCATCGATACGCCGGCGCACGATCAGCGCCGACACCAGCGATGCGCCGAGCACCACGAGGCTCGCGATTGCAAATGTCGATGAATTGATGACGAAGGGAATGCGGAAGAGATCGCTGGAGATCCCCTCCACCACGAGCTTGGAGAAGAGATAGCCGAGCAGCCAGCCGAGCGGCTGGGCGGCAAGAACGACCACCGCAAGCTCGGTCAGAAGCACGCCGGATACCTCCGCCGGTGTAAAGCCGAGCACCCGCAGGCTTGCAAGCTCGCGCGCTCGCTCGGAAAGCTGGATCCGCGCCGAATTATAGACCAGCCCGAAAGCGACGATGACGGCGAGCGTCGTATAGACGACCTGCATCGTCGATATGTTCTGCTCGACCGTCGCCCGGAAGCGGTCGCGCGACAGTCCGATCAGCATGGCAAAGGCAATGGCCGGCGCCTGCTTGAGTTCCGCATAGAGCGCCTCCTGCTGCGCCATGTCGAGCGACACCCGCACGCCGGTGATCCGCCGCCCGTCGCCGATCAGCCGGTCGAGCGCGTCGATGCGCATGTAGGCGTCCGTGCCGACAAGGCTCTGTGTGATGCCGGTCACAGGGACCGGGATGCGCCGGTGGTCCTTCTCGACCAGTTCCACTTCCACTAGATCGCCAACCCGCGCGCCCAGCATGTCGGCCACCCGCCCAATCAAAAGAAGGCCATGGGCCGGGGGCGAAATCGGCTGCATGTTCGCATCCATGATCCGACCGAGGTCGGCATCCTCTCCGATGCCGAAAATCGTCAGGTCCTTCTCCCGCGAGCCATTGCGCAGCTTGACGGCAAGCGCCCGGAAAGGCTCGGCCCGCATCACGCCGGGCAGATGCCGAACCGCGTCGAGCGCAGCCACTGACCGGTCGTGATCGAAGAACAGGCTGGCGTCCTGCCGTTCCATGCGGAAAAATATCTCGTTGACCATGTACTCAACGGAATCGGAAGAAAACATCGAGACCACCAGCAGGGCCACGGAAAAAGCGCTGCCGAGCGAGGTGAGAAACGCCCTGAAAGGCGTGCGGACGATCTGTCTAAAGGCCATGATCGTCAGCTGAGAGACGAGCGGCACACCGCGCGGACGCCTTGAAAACAGAGAACGAAACCGAAGCGGCGCAGGCGGCTGCATGGCAACGGCGGCCGGCAGCGTGATCACCGACCAGATCGCCCGGATGGCGCCGGCAAAAGCCGCTACAATGCAAACACCGCCCGAGATGAGATAGAGGTCGGGGCTCTCCCGGAAAATCAGGAAGGGAAAGGAAAAGAAGCGGGCATAGAGCTGGGTCAATCCGCGTCCCGTCCAGTTGCCGGCGGCAAAGCCGATCGTCACGCCGATCAGCGCAATCACGATGGTAAGCTTTAGATAGTGCCAGGCGACCTCGGTCTCGCGGTAGCCGAGCGCTTTCAAGAGCCCGATCTGTTCCCGCTCCAGAGCGATCAGCCGCGTCAGGATCATGTTGACGAGGAAGGCCGAGACGAACAGAAAGATCGGCGGGATGATCGCCGCCATCGCCCGAAGCTGGTCGAGTTCGTTCTCGATGAAGGTATGGGAGATCTGATCCTTGCGCGGAAAGGCTCCACGCCCGCCGTATCGGTCTAGCAAGTCGTCTAGCTTTGCCCGCACGTCTTCGAGGTTAGCGCCGCGCAGCGTCGTCAGCGCCGCATTGTTGAAGGCATCGTCCATGTCGAAGATGCCCTCGAGCGCATCGCGCGACATGTAAAACACGCCGAAGCGGCGCGGATCGGGCACCATGTCGCCCGGCCCGATCGTATAGATGTATTCCGGCGACAGCACGATGCCCGTTACCGTCAGTTCCTGCTTGCGGCCGTTCATGATTGCGGAAAAGCGGCTTCCTTCCGTCAGGCGATGCGCCTTGGCGAAGCTTTCCAGCACCGCCACCTCCTGCGGCCGTCCGGGTTCCGGCAACCGGCCGCTGCGGATATAAAGCCGGTTAACCGCCGGCTGGCCGTGTTCCGGCAGGGATACCGCGACCCCGGTCGCTGGCTCCGCCATACCCTCCATGTCAAGGAGCACGTATTCGACGATCCTGAGTTCGGCGCTGCCGACGCCGTTAATTGCAAGGATCTGGTCCCGCAGGTGCAAGGGCGCGCGGTTCGCTTCCACGAAAAGGTTGGCGAAGCGATAACGGTCATAAAAGACGCGCCGTGTCTCTTCTAGCGAGCGATAGGAACCCACTGCGATGATGATGGTTGTCACCCCGCAGGCCATCACCAACGCGACCGCCATCACCTGCGCCCACAGCCGGATGACATCGCGATAGAGCTTCCGGTTGAGCATGGACATGGCTACCAACTCACCGAGGATGGTTGCAGCCGGACTGCGTTCGTCACCGCCTCCTCGATCCGCCCGTCGCGGAAGGAGAAGACGCGGTGCGCGATCTGGCGAATGGCGGCATTGTGGGTGATGATCGCCATCGTCGTGTCGAATTCCGCGTTGACACGGCAGAGAACCTCCAGCACCAGAATGCCGGTCTTGGAATCGAGCGCACCTGTCGGCTCGTCGCAGAACAGCACCTCCGGTCGCTTGACGATGGCGCGGGCGATCGCCACGCGCTGCTGCTCGCCACCCGAAAGCTGCGCCGGGAAATGATCCATGCGCTCCTTGAGACCGACCATCGCAAGGGCCTCTCCCGCATCCATGGGATTGCGGGCGATCTCCGTCACCAGCGCCACGTTTTCATAGGCCGTGAGACTGGGAATGAGATTGTAGAACTGGAAGACAAAGCCGACATGATCGCGCCGGTATCGCGTCAGCTGCCTTTCCGTGTGCTCGGTGAGTTCGTGGTCGGCGAAGCGCACCCGCCCGGAGGTCGCCCGGTCGAGCCCTCCCATGATATTGAGCAGCGTCGACTTGCCGCTGCCGGAAGGCCCGAGCATCACCGCCATCTCGCCGCGCTCCAGCGTCAGGTCGACGCCGCGCAAAGCCTGCACCTCGACATCGCCGGTGCGATAGGACTTGGTAACGTCCTTGACCTCGAAAAGCGCTTCGCTCATTTCCCACCATGATTGAACAGGGAAAGGCTATCCGAACAGCAAGGCACAGGCTTTGACCATTGTCAAAGCCGGCGAAAGCTCCAACTCGGCCGCTCCCGCCTAGAAGGTGATGACGTGCCGGATCACCTTGGCCTCGTGCAGCAGGTCGAAGGCCTCGTTGATGCCCTCAAGCGGACCGGTCGATGACAGGAGCCGGTTCACCGGAAGTTTCCCGGCCTGATAGAGCGCAATGAAGCGGGGAATATCCCGCACCGGCACGCAGCTTCCCATGTAACTGCCGCGCACCACCCGCTCATCCGCAACCAGACCGACCGCGGGAATGGAAAACTGGGCGGAAGGCGGCGCAAGCCCGGCGCTGGCCGTCGTCCCTCCCCGCCGCGTGATCTTGTAAGCGGTATCGAATGCCCGAGCCGAGCCGGCCATCTCCACCGCGTGATCGACACCACCGCGGGTCGCCTCGCGGATCTTCTCCACGATGTCGGGATCGCCGGCAAGGAAGGTATCGGTCGCCCCGAGCTCGCGCGCCTTGTCGAGCTTTTCCTGCGCCAGATCGATGGCGACGATGCGTGCTGCGCCCGAGGCCACCGCCCCGAGAACGGCGGCAAGCCCGACACCGCCCAGACCGACGACGGCCACGCTCTGGCCCGGCTGAACCCTGCATGTATTGACGATCGCCCCGACGCCGGTGAGCACCGCGCAGCCGAACAGCGCCATTTCCGCCATCGGTAGCTCCGCCTCGACCTTGACCGCCGAATAACGAGAAACGACCGCATATTCCGCAAAGCCGGAAACCCCGAGATGATGGTAAAGCGGCACCTCCTCGCAGGAAAGCCGCGAGCCGCCGCCGAGCAATTCCCCCTTGCCATTCGCCTCGGCGCCGGGAATGCAGAGCGCCGAACGCCCTTCCGCGCAAGGCAGACAATGCCCGCAGGATGGCAGGAAGGTCGTCACCACCCGGTCGCCCGGCCGGATGTCGTGCACCCCACTTCCGACCGCCTCCACCGTTCCCGCCGCCTCATGCCCGAGCACCATCGGCGTCGGCCGCGGCCGGTCGCCGTTGATGACCGAAAGATCGGAGTGGCAGAGCCCTGCCGCCCCGATCCGCACCAGCAGTTCCTCCGGCCCCGGTCCCGCAAGCTCCACCGTCTCGATGGAAAGCGGCCGCGACACCGAAAACGGCGGCTTGACCGGCGATTGCCTTAAAATGGCGGCCCTGACCCTCATGAATGCAGTCCTCCTGTTATCTCCCGTCGCAAGACATAACAGGAAAGGCAGGCTTTGCGTCTACCCCGGTTGAAAGGGGGCCTTCCCGCATGTGCGGGGAACATACCTCGACGTCTCTTCCTTAAATGGATATTCCACCGTTGCCGGTCCTTCGGCTAGTTTGTCACCCCAAGGTTTTACAGGAGCGGTGTCTGTCCTGGCGCTCCTGCCGGTATCATCCTCCATTTTGCATACGACACTTCCCGTGCATGCGGGAAACACATGGGCAGCCCTTGGTTCTTTGGCCGCTGCGGCGGTTCATCCCCGCGTATGCGGGGAACACGAGCCGTATAGCGGTCAGGTCTACGAGGTGCGCGGTTCATCCCCGCGTATGCGGGGAACACTTTAAGGGCGGACCATGGCAGGCCGTTGCCATCGGTTCATCCCCGCGTATGCGGGGAACACGTTGGGGCGAGCGCGGCCGCCATCGCTGCGCACGGTTCATCCCCGCGTATGCGGGGAACACGATCGCACCTCTTTCACTCGGCGCTCCCAGCCCGGTTCATCCCCGCGTATGCGGGGAACACGGTTGCGAACGGATCTTCCGGCTTCTCCGGCGCGGTTCATCCCCGCGTATGCGGGGAACACTTCGCAATTCGGTCGTAGAAGACGAAATCAGCCGGTTCATCCCCGCGTATGCGGGGAACACATCCCCATGGCCCGCATCTGTCGACTCCACGCCGGTTCATCCCCGCGTATGCGGGGAACACTCGTCGTCGCTGTGAAGCACGCGAAGATGCGCCGGTTCATCCCCGCGTATGCGGGGAACACCCTTCCTGGAAGCCAGTGAAATCATTCACGAATTCCTTCGCGCCAAAGTCTACCGATTTTTTGAGCCCGGAAAAGCGGTATTTTCAGGCCATGACGACACCCGGTCACGGCCCGGAAAACTCAGCCTCCGACGCCCGGTGCCTCGTGGCCGGTGCGGGCGACATATTCGGTATAACCGCCGTCATAGCGGTGAACGCCCTCGTTGGAGAGTTCCAGAACGCGGTTCGACAGCGCGCCGAGAAAATGCCGGTCGTGGCTGACGAAGAGCATGGTGCCCTCGTAGTCGGCAAGCGCCTTGATCAGCATTTCCTTGGTGTCGAGATCGAGGTGGTTGGTCGGCTCGTCGAGAACCAGCAGGTTCGGCGGATCGAACAGCATGATCGCCATCACCAGCCGCGCCTTCTCGCCGCCCGAGAGCACGCGGCAGCGCTTTTCGATATCGTCGCCGGAAAAGCCGAAGCAGCCGGCAAGCGCGCGCAGCGAACCCTGCCCCGCCTTGGGGAAATTGTGCTCCAGCGTTTCGAAGATTGTCATGTCGCCATCGAGGATATCCATCGCGTGCTGGGCGAAGTATCCCATCTTGACGCTGGCGCCGAGCGTCACCGTGCCCTCATCCGGCGAGGAATCGCCAGCGACCAGCTTCAGGAGCGTCGACTTGCCGGCGCCGTTGATGCCCATGATGCACCAGCGCTCCTTGCGGCGGATCATGAAATCCAACCCCTCATAGATGACCCGGTCGCCATAGCGCTTGTGGACATTCTTGAGGTTGACGACATCCTCACCGGAACGCGGGGCCGGCTGGAATTCGAACGCCACCGTCTGGCGGCGGCGCGGAGGCTCGACGCGCTCGATCTTGTCGAGCTTCTTTACCCGGCTCTGCACCTGCGCGGCATGGCTGGCGCGCGCCTTGAAGCGTTCGATGAACTTGATTTCCTTGGCGAGCATCGCCTGCTGACGCTCGAACTGCGCCTGCTGCTGCTTTTCGTTCTGGGCGCGCTGGCCCTCGTAGAATTCGTAGTCGCCGGAATAGCTGTTGAGCGAACCGCCATCGATCTCGATGATCTTGGTGACGATGCGGTTCATGAACTCGCGGTCGTGCGAGGTCATCAGCAAGGCGCCGTCATACGTTTTCAGGAACTCCTCGAGCCAGATCAGGCTTTCGATATCAAGGTGGTTCGACGGTTCGTCGAGCAGCATCACGTCGGGCCGCATCAAGAGAATGCGCGCCAGCGCCACGCGCATCTTCCAGCCGCCGGAGAGCGCGCCGACATCGCCGTCCATCATCGACTGGCTGAAGGAAAGCCCGGAGAGAACCTCGCGGGCGCGGCCTTCCAGCGCGTAACCATCCAGTTCTTCGTAACGCGCCTGCACCTCGCCGTAGCGCTCGATGATGCTGTCCATCTCGTCCATCCGGTCGGGATCGACCATGGCAGCCTCGAGTTCGCGAAGCTCCGCCGCTACTTCGCTGACCGGCCCCGCGCCATTCATCACCTCGGCGACGGCGCTGTGGCCGGACATTTCGCCGACATCCTGGTTGAAGTAGCCGATGGAGACTCCCTTATCGACGGATACCTGACCCTCGTCCGGGATCTCCGATCCGGTAATCATGCGGAAAAGCGTAGTCTTGCCAGCGCCGTTCGGCCCAACCAGACCGATCTTCTCGCCCTTGTTGAGCGCGGCGCTCGCCTCGATGAAAAGAAGGCGGTGGCTGTTCTGCTTGCTGATATTCTCGATGCGGATCATGGAAGGGCGGACCTGCTGGCTGGATCGTCTGGCGTCTGGGCATTTCGGGCGTCCTTATGCCACGGCTTTTTCCCGCTGTCGCAGTTTTTCCGCAGTGCCGCACAAGCCGGCGATTGCTGGCGCGTTCCATCGCGGCTAGAACAGCGCCATGCCCTTCAGGTTCGTCCACACCGCCGACATACATCTCGACTCCCCGCTCAAGTCGCTGTCCCTGCGAAACCGCGATCTCGCCGACCTGATCGGCGACGCCACCCGCAAGGCGTTGGTGCGGATCGTCGATCTCTGCCTTGAGGAAAAGGTCGATGCCCTGCTGATTGCCGGCGACCTCTATGACGGCGACCAGACCTCGATGAAGACGGCCCGCTTCCTCGCCTCGCAGATGGAACGGCTGCACGAGGCGGGCATCCGCGTCTTCAAGATCCGCGGCAATCACGATGCACTCTCAAAGATCACCCAGCAGCTCGTCCTGCCGCCTTCGCTCAAGGTTTTTGGCGCGTTCGCTGAAATGGTCGAGATCGAGGCCGGCGGCCTGTCGGTCGCGATCCACGGCATGAGCTTCGCCAAACCCCATGCGCCAGATAGCTTATTACCTAAATATCGACCCCCACTCGTCGGCGCTGCCAATATCGGGTTGATGCATACCAGCCTTGCCGGCGCCATCGGCCACGATCCGTATGCCCCCTGCACTGTGGCCGACCTGCAGGCCTCCGGTTTCGACTACTGGGCGCTCGGCCATATTCACCAGCGCGCCGTGTATCAGGGGCCGCGCACCATCGTCATGCCGGGCATACCGCAAGGGCGCGACATTAACGAAGGCGGTGAAAAATCCGTCTCGCTGGTCACCATCGCGGATGACCGTAGCGTCACCGTCGAGGAGCGCCTGACGGGCATCGCCCAATTCGAAAGGATCGGCGTCGATGTGACCGGCGTCACCGACTGGCGCGAACTCGTCAACCGGCTGGGCGACGCGCTGGAAATCAAACGCGGCGACACTCGCTCGGAACACCTCATTGCCCGCCTCAATTTCACCGGCGCGACCGAACTCTCCTGGGCGATCCGCCGCGACCTCGACCTCCTGCTAGCGGAAGCCGAACAGCGTGCCGACCGCATCGGCAAGACCTGGATCGACAAGATCGAGCTTGGCGTCGCCCCGCCAACAATCAGAACATCTGCCGCCGCCGATCCCGTGGTCGAACTGGGAGACCTGATGCGCAGTGACGTGATGGCCGGCCACGGCTTCCGCGAGGAGGTCCGCGAAATTGTCAAGGAACTGCTCGACGACCTGCCGGCGGAAAGCCGCGGCTTTTCCGGCCACAGCGAGGAAGCGCTGGAAGGCTTTATCGACACCCTGATCCGCGAGGGTGGCGAAGACGTGATCGCCCGCCTGAAAAACAGCGGCGAAGGAGACGAATGATGCGGCTCCGGCGTCTCGACCTCACCCGCTACGGCAAGTTCACCGACTTTTCGCTCGATTTCGGCGCGGCTCCCGAAAACGGACCGGACTTCCACATCGTCTACGGCCTCAACGAGGCCGGAAAATCGACGGCCTTCAGCGCCTATCTCGACCTGCTGTTCGGCATTCCCGAACGCAGCCCCTACAACTTCCTTCACGCCTACAATCTCATGCAGGTCGGCGCGGAGCTTGAGATCGACGGCAAGCCGCATGATCTCGTGCGGCTGAAGCAACGCAACAATGCGCTGATCGACAGCCGTGGCCAGGGCATCAACGAAGCCCTGCTCTCGTCAGCGCTCGGCGGCCTCAGCCGCGAATCCTACCGCACCATGTTTTCGCTCGACGACCGGTCGCTGCGCGATGGCGGTGCTGCCATCGTCGAGAGCAAGGGCGACCTTGGTGAACTGCTGTTTTCGGCCAGCGCCGGCCTTGCCGATGCCAGCCGCACGCTTGCAACAATTGCCGAGGAAGCCCAGCAGATCCACAAGAAGCGGGCCCGCAACACCCGCATTGCCGAATTGAAGCGCAGGCTTGCCGAACTCAAGGAGAAGCGCGAGGAAATCGACACCTTCGCCTCCGCCTTCGCAAGTCTCGTCGCAAGCCGCACCCAGGCGGAAAAGGCCTATGACGAAGCGTTGGCCGAGCTCTCCGCCGCCCGCACACGCCACGACGAACTGGCGGCGCTGAAACGGGCGCTGCCGCTTGCCGCCGATCTCGCCCGCCTCAACGCAGGGCTCGAACGCTTTGCCGGCCTGCCCCGCCCGCCGCAGGAATGGATGGCGATGCTCGCCGACCTGATGCGCGACGAAACCCGATTGCAGACCCAGATCGCCGGAAGCCGCACCGCCCTGTTGAAGCTCGAGGACGAGGTGAATGAGATTGTCGTCGACGAGACCCTGCTGCCCCTCGCAGGTCGCATCGCCGGCCTCGATGACCTCAAGGCACGCTTCCGCGGCGCGGAAAACGACCTGCCCAGGCGGCGGCTTGCGCTTGGCGAACAGAATGCGCTGGTCGCCACCATCCTGAAGACGCTGGGTCAGGCCGGTCACGACGAGCCCTCCGCCCTGCTCCTTCCCGCCGCCCTCACCGGCACATTGCGTGACCTGATCGAGACGCGTTCCGGCATCGAGGCCACGCGCAAGACGGCCGAACGGGAACACGAAAATGCGGTACGCGCGGTCGAGGAAGTCGAAGGACGATTGGGCGACGAACGACAGGCCGGCCTCGGCCCGAGCGCTCTTCGCCGCCTCGAAACCCTGCTCGACCGGCTGGAAAAGGGCGACCGGCATCTTCGCCTCGCCGCCGAGGAGAAGGAGGCCCGGCGGCTGGACGGAGAGTTCCGCGAACAGTCCGCAGCACTCGCGCCATGGTCGGGCGCCATCGACGAACTTCGCCGCCTCGTGGTTCCGGACCGCCGCCGCCTCGAGGCGTGGCGCGCTGCTTCCGGCGAGATCGAAAAACGCATCACCCGCCATGCCGACCAGCGTCGCGATCTCGAAACCGAACGACGTGAAGTGGCCGCGAGGATCGCCGCCCTGACCGAGACGGGCCAGCCCATCGATGACGAAAGCTCGCTTGCGGCGCGTCAGGCGCGAGAAAAGGCATGGCAGGCCCACCTCTCGGCCCTGAACGCCGAGACCGCCGATCATTTCGAGACCACGCTCCGGCGCGACGATGCGCTGACGGAAGCCCGCCTTGAACGCTCCCGCGATCTGGCGGAACTGCGCCAGTTGCAGAAACAGGACCGGCTCATCCGCTCCTCGCTGGAACGCGAAGACGAGCTTTTCCGCACCGCTATCGACGAGCGCGAAGCGCTACTGAAAGACCTCAAGGCGTCGCTTCCCGCAGAACTGACACGCTCGGAAGACGGGTCGATCGACCGCCTTCTTTCAATTGCCGAAACATGGCTCGAACGCCGCCGGGAATGCCTGTTCACCGCGGAGGCTCTGCAGGAAGTGACAGTACGCCGCGACGCCCTGCGGGACGAGCAGGCCGCCGACACACAGGCGCTCACCGCGGTCCTGGCGGAAGCTCTGGCTGATACCGAACGGAAACTGGACCCGAACGCCGACCTGCGACGTCTCATCGACATCGCCGGCGATCTCGTCGCGGAAGCGCGCACCGGCACCGTCGAACGCGGCGGCATGGAACGACGGCTCACCGAACTGCAGGCCGTGCTGAAACAGCGCCGGCAGGACATGGACGACGCCATCAAGGCCTCCGAAACCTGGACAGCAAGGTGGCGGGAGAGCCTCGCTCGCACATGGTTCGCCGAAGAAACGGAAATCGCTCCCGTCCGGGCGATCCTTGATGCCCTCACCGAGCTTCCCGCAGCCCTTCGCGAACGCGACCAGCTTGCGCATCGTATCGCCCAGATGGACAACGACCGGCAGGCCTTCGTCAGCGAAATCGCCGAACTTCACGACAGCCTAGGACTTTCCTTCGAAGCCAGCCGCGTGCTCGAAATGGCCGAAGATCTCGGTCACCGGCTTTCGGAAACCCGCAATGCCCGCGATCTCAGGGCGAGCCGCGAGCGGGAATTGCAGGAACTGCGTCACGAGGCCGAGCGCCTTGCCGACGCGCTTGCCCTGCACGAAGCCCGCAGAACCGAACTCACCGGCTTTTTCGACGTCGAGACGCTGGCCGATGTCAGCCACCGGATGGAGGACGCCGCAGAACGGCTCCGGCTGGAACGCCGCGCCGACGAAATCCGCGAACAGATCGCGAGGGACTTGCGGGCTCCCGATTTTCAGACCGCCGAGGAAGAACTCGCCAGCATCGATGAAACCGGGATCGAACGGGAATTCTCCGAACTCACCGAACGCATCGAAAATCTTGGCGAACGGTCCCGTGTGCTGTTTGCCGAACTCACCCGCGCCCGCGACCGGCTGGACGCCGTCGGCGGCGACGATGCCGTGGCGGCCATCGAAGCGGAACGCGCGACCGTGCTGCTGGAAATCGAAGACCTCGCGCTTCGCCACCTGAAGCTCAGGACCGGCGCGCTCGCCGCCGAAAAGGCCCTGATCCTCTACCGTGAAAAGCATCGCTCTTCGATGATGGCGCGCGCATCGGAAGCCTTCCGGCTGGTGACGAAGGGCGAGTATTCCGGCCTTGCCACACGGCCCGAAAAGGATCGCGAAATCCTGATCGGCGTGGCCAAGGATGGTGCTTCGAAACTCTCCGACGCCATGTCGACCGGCACCCGCTACCAGCTCTATCTGGCGCTACGTTTCGCCGGTTACGAGGAATTCGCAGCCGTCCGCCCCACCGCAACCATCCCCTTCGTCGCCGACGATATCATGGAAACCTTCGACGAGCCCCGCTCCGAGGAAGTCTTCCGACTGTTCGGCCAGATGGCCGGGCTTGGTCAGGTGATCTACCTCACCCACCACCGCCATCTCTGCGACATCGCCCGCGACGTCGTGCCCGGAGTGCGTATTCACGAGCTTTGAATGGGAAACTGGCAGCAAGAGCCGCTATCGGCACGATAACAAGCTGGGAAGAACCGCAAGGTTGCTGAATGGGTTGTAACGCACCGGGGGGGCCGGAATCGCCTGATCCCGATCGCCTTGAAGGGCGTGCTTCCTGCTCCGCGCGTCACCACCGTCAGAATAGGCCAAGAGGGACGGGAAGACAAACGCTCCTCCCCACGCGTGTGGGGAACACCCACGCTCGGCTCCAGAACGGTCTGCGAAAAGCGGTTCATCCCCACGCGTGTGGGGAACACGATGTGATCCTCGATGAACTCGGCGAACGTCGCGGTTCATCCCCACGCGTGTGGGGAACACTTGGAGACGGAGAACGAGGCAGCGATTGCCGACGGTTCATCCCCACGCGTGTGGGGAACACTCTTCCCAGAAGCCGATGAAATATAAGGAAAATTCCACCTCCGCAAATCCTACCGATTTTTTCAACGAAAACCAGCTGATTTTTCCGGCCTTCGGAACGACTGAAAAATGCGCCGGACAATGAATGAAACGTCGCTCGATCAATTTTCCAGAGGCTTGAAGGCGACGAGTTTCAGGCCGTCGAAATCGACCGGTTCGCGGCGGTTGCGGCCGAAGGTCTCGAAGTCGAACCCGGCATCGGTCGGAGCCGCCCAGGCGATCACGACGTCGCCGTCTTCGATCAGGCTCTCCACCTGCCCGCGGATCATTTCCCTTGTCCGGGCAGAATAGACCCCGATATAGACGCCGGCCCTGACCTCCAGCAGCCAGACGGCGAGCCGGCCGCGCAGGCGCGGTGGAGCATTGTTGGTGACGACGACCATCATCCGCGCTGCCCCTCGTCTCCGGAGGGAGCAGGGTCCTCGAAGGCGGGGCCAACGGCATCCTCCGGCGCCTCCGGCCGCTCCAGTTCTCCGGCAAGGAGCACCTCTTCGATCGACGGAATCAGCCGGGAGAGGATATTGGTGCGCCTGAAGGCATCGCGGCAGGCATGCCGTACCGCCATATCGACGGGCTTGTCGAGCTTGCCCTTGGCATGAAGCCCGGCAATGCGGAAAGCCTCAGGCACCACCGTTTCGAATTTGAAGAGATCGGCGATATCGTAAACGAAGGAAAGCGGCTTGCCCGCATGCAGGAAACCGACTGCAGGCGCATATCCCGCGGCCAGAACCGCAGCCTCTGTGATCCCGTAAAGGCATGAGGTTGCCGCCGAAAGGCAGCGGTTCGGCACGTCGGAAATGTCGAAATTGCCGGGATCGTAGTCGCGCCGCTTCCACGTCACGCCGAACTGCCGCGCCAGTCCCTGGTAAATGGTGCGGACCCGCACACCCTCGATGCCACGCAACTGATCGACCGAGCGCCTCTCGGGCGCTGTCTCCCCGAAGCGCATCTGGAACATCCGGCGCACGATCTTCAACCGCGCATCGGGATCGAGCGCCAGCCGGCATTGCCAGAGCAACCGGTCGGACTGCGCGCCTCCCGGTTGGCCGGTGGCGTAAAGCCGCACACCCGCTTCTCCGGTCCAGATCAGCAAAGTGCCCGCCCTTGCCGCAAGCGAGACGGCGGAATGGCTGGCGCGCGTGCCCGGCTCCAGCATGATCGCCGCCAGCCCGCCAACGGGAATGACGGTCCGCACGCCATTCGCATCGACCAGCACAAAGGCCCCGTCGATGACGTCGAGCTGCCCCTTCTCCACGAAAACGATGGTGGAACGATCCTTGAGCGGAATGGGTCGCGGCGGGGGCGCTCCCGGCATGAAGGATGCTGGAGGCGTCTGCCCGGCCATGACTACTCCACCCGTCTGAGTAGCATCAGCCCGCAGCCGAACGCCTTGGCCCGACCGAAGCCCCGTTCCACACCCGTAACGAAGGCGGCCGGATCGGTCACAGTCAGCAGCCCCCTCAAATGGGAAATACCGAAAGTCGATACACCTGCGTGCCCCTTGCGACCACGTCCAGCGCCTTGCCGCTCCAGCGCAACCGTCCGGTAGGACACGACATCGGTGGCGATAGGTGAAAAACCATTGCGCTCGCCCTGTGCCTTCAACCATCCCGACAGGGCAGGTTTCGCGACCAGCATCCGCTGTTCCGCCCTGTCTCGTGTGTGGCCAACTACGCGTTCATGCGCCTTCAGCGCATCCATCACGACATCGCATCGCTGCCGGCCATTCCGTCCCTTTGAAGGGTCCACCATCCGGTTAACCGTCGCGTTGACGGTCAGATCGAACGCCAGCATATCGCCAACCTCGGGCGAAAGCTCGTAAGGCTTGGTCTCAACCGAAAGGAACGAGGAATCCTCACGGGGGCCGGGTCCCAGCATGTACCAGCTGTTGTCACGATCGGCCTTGCGCCAGAGGAAGGCTGTCTTGTCCTTCTCCGCCTTGTCGGGCCTTTCGGGCTTGCCTTCCTTCTGCATGCTCTCCGGCATCAGCGTCCAGAGCAGCTGATGGGTGGCATTCAGTAGCTCGCTTTCGTCGTCGGGAAAGAGCCGGCCGATCAACGGCGCGATATCCGGGGCGTCACGCCTAAGGGTGACCCGCGTAAACCAGAGTGCGGCTTCGCTCATTCGTCACCTCCCCTGCCAGCATCCGGGCCAATCGCGAATCGCCATTCCTGCCGCTGCCCGAATGTCCAACGCTTCGAGCGGTCCCGCGGATCGTCCTGTCTAAGATGCGCCCGGGGCCGGTTCGAAGCTGGACCATCTCTTCGAACCTCGACACTGACGGCCTTAAGCGAAAGAGCCTCTCCGAAGGTTGCCGAAACAATATCGAAATGGGCGCGAAACGCGTCCACCACCGTCTCGCCTTCGATCAACCGGGGCGCAAGCGGATGCGATGGCGGGCAGGACTTGCGACCGAGATAGAGCACGAAACGCGGCGCGTCGAACGCCGAGGCGAGACCGGCGAGCGAGAAATCATCCGCCGCATTCGACAGCCTGTAGGCCGCCTGCCAGACACCGCCCGCGCGGTAATGCCTGCGGGAGATCGACGTTTCGAGATAATCCGTCCGCTCAAGAGCCGCAGCCCGCGTCGCCGCGCCCTTGGCGCTCTGGTGAAGCGATTGATAGGTGTGGAAGTCCGCAAGCGGGTGGCCGCGCTGATAGAGCGCCGCCGCTGTGACCAGCGAATGCGCAAGACGCGCCTGTCCGGCCGCGTCCGTCCTCTCGATGCCGAGTGCCGCGCCCGCAAGACCGATCAGCGCCGAGCGCGTCGGCATGTCGGAGGTGCCGCGCTCGGCATTGCCGGCGTTCTCGCCAAAGCTCGCAAGCGGCGCCCTGAGGCAGATGACGAGCCATTGCCCCATGGCGATCACACCCCCTCGGCGGCAAAGGTCGCGACTTCATCGAGCGTCGATGCATCGTTCCTGCCGACATGCAGGATACGCTCGCCCGACGAACTCTTCCCGTAAGCCTTCTCGAACGCGCTCCTTTCAGCCGTCAGTTTATCGACGGCTTCCCCGATCAGATCCGGCCCCTTGACCGGCACCGTGAAGGCCCCGAACAGGTTGATCGGCTGGCCGTCGCCCTTTTCGGCAAGGATGTATTTGGCGCGGGCATGATGGGCATAGGAATTGATCTTGCCGCCCGGCACCGCCATGGAAACGGCCCTGACCAGTGCATCAAGGCCGCGCGCCGCAAGCTCCCGGTCGCCACCGAGATTTTCCACCAGCAGCGGACGGTTAACGCAGACATAGAGATAATAGACGCCCGAACCGAAACCCGCCTCGCCGACGAAGCCCGCGCCGGCATCCTCGTTCGATTTCTTGAGATCGTCGACGGCGGTGTAGAAATCATCCTCAATCAGCACCCGGTTCACTGTGACCGCATGGGCGACCTGAACAGCGGCATCGCGGTTGAGATCCGGATTGTCGGCCAGCATACGGCCGAACATGGCGATATCGATGGCGCCATCGGCCGTTCGCATCACCTGCTTGGCCAGTTCCTTCTTGTCCTTGGCGATGTCCCCACCGGAAAGCACCTTTTCGGCAAGGTCGAAGGCGGCCTGCCTTTCCTCCGGCGAGATGAAGGCGAGTTGGCGTGTGCGCACCTTGTCCACCTCCTTCTTGTCTTCAACCGCCCCGAACACCGGCACGATCTCCCTGGCGATCGTAACCGCCTTGTCCGCTTCAGCACCCAGCCCTGTCAGGTGCCGGATGATCTGCTCGCCCATGCGCTGCGTACGGGAGCCGAGATGCCCCTCGAGCGCCTCGGTGAAGGCGGGATGAATGCGGATCGCCCGCTTGAGCGCCTGGCTGGAGATCCGCTGACGCGGCACGCCGCCGATGAGCGCCGATTTCGGCCGCCCGAGATCGTCCCGGTTGGGGTTCGAAACCGGGTACTCTGTCAGAACGTGCAATTGCAGAAAACGGCTCATCAAACGGTCTCCTCGGTCTCTGAATGGGCATCGTCACCGGCGCTCTCCGCCGGTTCACGCGTTGTTCCGTAATAATCGAAGGTCCAGCGGATGCGCCTCGCCTCGGTAAAATCGATAAGGTCGCGGACCAGCCCGGCCACGTTGAAATCGACGTCCTTCACCACTGCCAGCGCGCGACGAAGGGCGGACAGTTCCTCGTCGCCGTCACCTCCGCGGGAAAGCGCAGCCATCAACGACTGGAACCGTAACGGCGAAAGCGCCGGGCGTTCGCCCTCGGCGGCGCTGCCCAGCACTCGGGCGAAGGATTTCGGTCCCGCATCGCCGTCACGCCTTTCGCAGATCACCGCCACGGCGAGTGCAAGCCGACGAATGCGCGCATCCCCCAGCCTTCCGACCGCCACGCCCTTTCTCTTCGCCGAATGCAGTAGATCGTGAAAAGCTGGAAGCATGACCACTTCCATGATTGTGCCGGCGCGGCGAAGCTCGGCCCGCGCTCCGGCATCGCCGCGATACCCAGTCGCCGCCGGATAAAGCGCTCGCCACCACGAGAGCGTCGCCTTGATGAGGATGTCGGAAGGGGTTTCCTCGCTCATGCAGCAGTCCCTTTCTTGGTTCGCCCCTTGGGTTTGGGCGCATCCACTGGCGGCTCGATCAAAAGCCCCGTCGCAATCTTGCCCGCTTCGGACAAGGCGCCCCGCAGGCGGCGATAGGCAATGGTGATCCGCTCGGCCAGCTTGGCGTCGGCAGTTTCAGCCAGAAGCTCCGTCGCATGCCGGTCGAAAATAGCGAGCGCCGTGCGCCGCAAGGTGGAAAGCCATCGTTTGCGAAACGCCAGATCGACGGGAAAATCATGTTCGAGAAAATCATCGAGAGCGTCGTGAAAGGCGTCCTCGGTCTCCTCGAAAAAGGCGTCCGTCGCCTCTTCGAACACACCGCTATCGGTCGAGGTCTTGGCCCCGTCGCCGAACAGCGCAAGCTTGAGGTTGGAGCGCAGCAGGCTCGCGGTCGCATCGCCTGCATCGGCGAACATCCGCGCCAGCGTGCCGACTACCTGTGTTCGCTCCTCCGTTTCCGCCAGATGAAGCGGCTGCACCGACAGGAGATAGGCACCCGCCTCCATATTATTCATCGCCCAGCCGGCGGCCAGAAGGCGCGAGGCATCGAAACCCGCCTGCCGATAATAACGCCCGCGATCGCCAAGCAATTCGACCGGCAGGGCCGGCATCGAGGTGAAACCTTTCTCCTTATAGCGGATGGCCGCGCCCACCCAGTCCCGATAACTGAACCGGGTGGATTTCGGCTTCACCGAAAAGGGAGGATCGGCCTCCTTCGTCTGCCGATAAGGCGTCAGCGGGTGCCGCCACACGCCATAATTCGTGCCCCACGGTTTCTGGATGAAACCGGTCACAAGCGGTCCCTCCTCGCCGGTGACAGGGCAGCGCCCCTCCCCGTCCATAACCAACCGGATACGCCGGGGCATGCCGAAGAACGCCTGGAGCGGATGTACACGCGGGTCCGCTTCGGAAAGCTCGACCGGCGTCTTGCCGTCGGAGGTGAAGGTCGGCGCAAGCCAGGGCAAGGCGCGGGCAAGTTCCGCATCTGGCAGAAAGGGCGCGCGACCGGATGTCGGCAGATTGGCCAGAAGCACCCGCCAGAGCGGCGCCGGCGCGCCGCCATCCCCACGCTCGGGCCAGACCAGCGTCGTCATCGGCCCGCCGCCGCGCAGCGACGTTCGGTTGCCGGCCCCGCCGGAAGGCGCAAACTGCTGGAGCGCATGCAGCGCAATCGCCGCCGCCTTCAGCCCGAGCGCCGGAAAACGCCGGCGCTGGGTGAGCAAATCGGCGTTCTTCTTCTGGCCGTTGACGCCCGGCGTATCGATGAACAGCGCCTCGACAGGATTGGCGTCCCCGTCGATGGGCACGTATTCCTGCAAAAAGCGCGGACCCGCACCCTTTTCATCGCCGACAAGATTGAAGGCGAAGGAAAGCGCCTCAAGCCGGCGGTCGAGATCGATGTCGGACTTGCCCTTCCAGATATCCGCCCACTCCGTTCCGTCCTCCGGTTGGAAAACCAGCGCCAGAACGCCGATCGCAAATTCGAGAGCAGCGACGTTGAGATCGGGACGCGGCCAGTCGAAGGCGACGGGATAATCGCCCTCCTCCTGCCGGAGGCCGGCAAGCGTCGCCCAACGCCTCCCGCCCCCGAGCGTCACCACCGGAAAGAACGGATCCGCTACAAGATTGAATGCCGAAATGCCGGACATCAGGCCTCCCCCGCACCCGAAAGGTTGCGCGACTCGGAGCTTAACAACCGCAGACGGAAAAATGAATGACACCTCAACCAAGGGATAAGGGAGCTGCACGACTAAATTGTCGCATCCGGGGCGTCGGCGGCAGGGAGCCAGCGCGCGAACGCGCTGGACTTATCCTGATAATCCCCACGTTTGCAGGGAACACACGTCCGCGCCGCGCAACCGTTAGATCGCCTGCGGGTCATTCCCGCGTTGGCAGGAAGTGTGGTTTCAAGACGCAGACCGCCACCTTGTCAATGGATCAGCCGGGCCCCGTCGCGCGGAACGGGGAAGGCTGCCGGCACCACGGCCATCGTCAGGCGATGCGATTGCCCTTGTCGTCGAGCACCTTCTCTCCGTCCTCCTTGGCGAAGGCGCCCTTGTGGGTCTCCGGCAGGATATCGAGTACCCGTTCGGAGGGACGGGCAAGCCGCACGCCCAGCGGCGAGACCACGAAGGGCCGATTGATCAGGATCGGATGTTCAAGCATCGCATCGACAAGCTGGTCGTCGGTCAGGTCGGGATTGGCAAGGCCGAGTTCGGCATAGGGCGTGCCCTTTTCGCGGAGCGCCTCACGCACGGTCAAACCCGCATCGGCAATCATCTTCACCAATTCCTCCCGTGAAGGCGGGGTCTTCAGATATTCGACCACCTTCGGCTCGATCCCGGCATTGCGGATCATCGCCAGCGCATTGCGGGACGTGCCGCAGGCGGGGTTGTGATAGATGGTGACGTCCATGTTTATTCGGCTCCTTCGGCCGCGGCTGATGAAATTCCATTGTCTCGACCGGACAGAAGCCATCCGGCGAATACGGCCGCCAGAAGCGCGCCGGCAATCTCCGCGGCAATGAAACCCGGCAGGTCCACCGCCCGGATACCAGAGAAGGTATCGGTCAGGCTTCTTGCTATCGCCACTGCCGGATTTGCAAAGGATGTCGAAGCGGTGAACCAGTATGCGGCCGTTATATAGAGACCGACCAGCCATGGAATGGTATCTCTTCGAAAGCGCAAACCGCACAGAATGGTCAAAACCAGACCGAAGGTCGCCACCATCTCGGCGATCCACTGTCCGGCACCCGTTCGCGCCGTACCCGAAACCTGCAGGATCGGCAGGTCGAACATCGCATGCGCGATCGCCGTCCCTGCCAAACCACCGGCGATCTGGGCAAGAATGTAACCGAAGGAGGTGGCCACCTGCATTTCACGCCGAGCGGCAAACACCAGTGTAACCACAGGATTGAAATGCGCCCCAGAAATCGGCCCGAATATCGAGATCAGAACCATCAGAATGGCTCCGGTAGGAATGGTATTGCCTAGCAGCGAGACGGCGGCATCCCCGGACAATCGATCCGCCATGATGCCCGAGCCCACAACCGTGGCGACGAGGATTGCAGAACCGAGGATTTCCGCGACAAGGCGGCGTGGAAGATCGAAGGTCATTTCACGCCGCCCTTTACCGGCCCACAGCATTGCGCCATGGCAAACGCCGGGGCGCATATCTCTGCCCTGCCGCCGCAGCAATCCTCCATCAGGAAACGAAGGAGATCGCCGAGTCTCTCGCCACTTGCGCGATAAATGATCGAGCGCGAATCGCGTTGCTGCGTAACGAGACCCGCCCGCTCCAGTTCCTTCAGATGGAAGGACATGTTGGATGGTGAAACCTCAACCTGTTCCGCCAGCGCCCCTGCAGCCATCCCTACGGGTCCGGCAACGACGAGCGTGCGCACGATCCTCAGCCGCGTCTCCTGGGAAAGAGCTGCAAAAACGGCAAGGGCCTCGCTCTGGTTCATGTTTTGATATTCCTATTATTATTGAAGTATAAATAAGACAATTTCGGGAATGACACAATCCCCATGCCGCGGGCACTCCGCACGTGTGGGGAACACTAGACGCGCCGCCCTGCAAGGCGGCGCTGTTGCGGTTCATCCCCGCGTGTGCGGGGAACACGCAGCTCGTTGAACCGGTTCGCCGCAGCAATTTCGGTTCATCCCCGCGTGTGCGGGGAACACTTCGTCGTCATGTTCGCGGGGAGGGCATCAATCGGTTCATCCCCGCGTGTGCGGGGAACACACACGCACGACTTCGAAACCGCCGACGTGCCACGGTTCATCCCCGCGTGTGCGGGGAACACTTCGTCAGTCTCGGACCCTTTGCGATAAACGCCGGTTCATCCCCGCGTGTGCGGGGAACACGCGGGCATCTGAGGTAGCCACATACTCCCGCACGGTTCATCCCCGCGTGTGCGGGGAACACGGCCAGATAGGTATCAAAGACAGCCTCAGCCTCGGTTCATCCCCGCGTGTGCGGGGAACACTCTTCCTGAAAGCCGCTGAAATTATTAGGAAATCCAGACGATTTGACAAGTACCGATTTTGGGATCGTTTTTCGGGCCCTTTAGACGGGCATGGGCAGGCGGAAAAAAGTGGAGGTTTTGGCCTACGAAGGCTGCTGAAATGAGCCCTGAACGGCGCCCCCTCGTCGAGTTCACGCCCCGGACACAGACTGCCTTCGCAAACCGCCGACGCCATCGTAGAAAAGGCCCATGTCCTGTGCGGTCGCAAGAGATCCGTCCGAATCGACTTCATAAAGAGCGATCGTCCGTTCCCATTCAGGCCAGAGGCCGCGCGCCGCGTCTCGTGCCGCCGGATCGCGCGGAGCCGGCAGGCCGCCACCATCGAGTATCGCGGCCCCGGCAAGCAGCCAGCGCTTCCGGACGGAAAGCTCGCTCAGCGCCCAGTCGAGCCCCACACCCGCTCCATCACGCCTGACCGCCGGCACCAGCAAGCCGCCGGAGCGCCGAGCGAGACGAACGGTCACGGTCTCCTCTCCCAGTCGGGTGCCAATCTCCTCATCCAGGGATACCCGACGAACATCGCCATAGCCACGCCCCGGGTCGATCGTGTTGTTGCGTGCAATGGTAACGGCTGCATAATCATTGCCGAGCGATGCATCGTGTGCGGCCGCGAGCGCCTGTGGCAGGTCGTCCGGCTCGAGCCGGTAGGCGGCCTCGATCAGCGGCCTGAGATCGCCAGGCGTTTCCAACCTGCCGTTCTGAAAAAGATCGCGTGCGCTGCGCCAGACAACGCCGGGCAATCGATAGGTATAGGCGGCCGGCCCGAGCACCTCTCCCAGCCAGTCGATCTCGGTCGCATCGGCGGGGTCAGGCGAGATCACGCCCATGACAGGCTCGGCGAGCGGCCGCCCTTCCCGCCTGTGACGCCATAGCCTGCCTGCGCGCTGGATCAGCAGATCGACGGGGGCGAGATCCGAAATCATCAGGTCGAAATCCAGGTCGAGGCTCTGCTCGACCACCTGGGTCGCGACGAGGATCTGGCCAATGCGGTCGCCGCTTCCGCTATCCGGCCCGAACAGCCGCAGCACCTTCTCCTCTGTCGCCATCCGGTCGCCCATGGCGAAGCGAGCGTGAAACAATGTCAGGCGGTGCGGAGGATGCCCTGCATCAATCAGCGCCCTGTGCATCGCGATGGCGCTGTCGACCGCATTACACACCATCGCCACGGCGGCCCCCCTACCGGCTGCGGCAAGCGCTTCGGCGAGCGCCTCCTTCCGGTCGCCGAGACGGCGGATAACGACCGAGCGGGCAAGTCCGGGCGCGGTATCCGACGCATGCTCCTCGATCTCGCCACCGGCATAACGTGTCAGGAGGGGATAAGCCTCGGAAAGCGGCGCGGCAAACAGCGCCTGCATCCGTCTCTGCCGCACACCGCGGCCGCTGGCAAAGGCAGTGATCAGCTCCCGCCGTTGACGCCGGCCAAGCGTCGCGGACAGAATGATGACCGAACCGCCAAGCCGCGCTTGTTGTCGGACGAGCGTGTTCAACTCCTCTCCCATATAGGCATCGCAGGCATGCGCCTCATCGATGACGAGGATGCGTCCGGCCAGCGCATACTGGCGCAACGTCAGATGCTTCTTCGGGAGGATGGAAAGAAAGGCCTGATCGATGGTTCCCGCTCCGGCATCGGCGAAGAAGGCCGTCTTGCGGCTGTCGCCTATCCAGGCGTTGAAACGGGAAGCAACGCTCTCCTCCCGCCCCTGCCCGCCATCGTGACGCGCAGAGAGAGCATCGAGTTCCCGCGCCAGCCTCGATCGCCCATGGGCCAGCACCAGCGATGCCATACGCTCGCCACTCTCGTCGAACAGGCCCCGAATTGCATTTTCCAGACGCCCATGCATGGCATTCGCGGTCGCCATCGTCGGCAATGCCACATAAACTCCCTCGCCAAGTCCTGCGGCCATCATCCGCGCCGCAATCAACAGCGCGGCCTCTGTCTTGCCCGATCCCGTGCCATCCTCGATCACCACCATTTGCGGCGTGGCATCGAAATGAAGCCCATCGGCGAGGCGCTGCATCGGACGTGGCGATCCCCCTGCACGCGGCGAAAGATCTGAAAGCCGCACCGACAACGGATGCTTCATGGGGACCAGCCCCTTGGCTGAAAGCGCCCTGTCAGCCCTTTCGAGCGCCAGCGGATGATAAGCCTCAAGCGACATCTCCGGCTCCTCGAAGGGAAACGCATCGACGTCGGAACCTACCCAGTCCGCAAGCGTGATCAGGCCGTTCAGGCTGAAGGAGAAGGCTTCGGCATGGCATGTATCGCCGTCTTCGAGTGCATTCGGCGCCAGCAGTGGCAAGAGCTCGGCGACAAGCGAACGGGCAATACCGATGCAATCCTCGCCAATGACCGGTCGAAGAAGGGTAATCTCGCCTGTGGCGCCGAGAAGATTTCCATCTGGCGCCACGCCGTGATGTCCCGCGACCGCGGCGACAATCTGGTTGTCGATGACGAAGGTCGGAAGCGAGGCTTTAAGCAGACGCTCAATTTCCCGGTCCTGCAGCAGAACAGCCGTCGCCTCCCAGTGACTGAGCCGGCGATCCTGCGAAGGGCAGGAACCGGAAAGAGCGGCCGGCCAGAAGGCCGGTGCCTGCGACTGAAACGGTCGCGAAATCTTGCCGAGGTCATGAAGTCCGGCAAGCGCTGCGCAAAGCCTGACATGCTCCGGACCGCTCAGTCCGCTCAGTCTCCTCTCACGCTCCAGCCGCGCCGGATTTTTCGCCAGATAACGCCCCGCGACAGCTGCCACGTCAAGGAGGTGATGTCCGACCGGCTTGTAGCCGCGGCACTCCTTATCAGCCGTCTTGGCCCAAAACTGGGAATACAGGGTTCTTCCAGCCGCTCCCGTCATGGGTTCCTGCAATACCTCTTTCGATCAGATGTATTGTGCACGTGAGGCGAGAAAAACCAATGCCCCTGCTGGAACGACACTCGTTTGCTGAATGCCGATTGCGATGGCCCTCAGAAGAAATCTCAGGCCGGAGATATGACATCGGACACGATCGCGAACTCCGTTCATCCGGCACCCGCAGATGCTCCCCAGCCGGGTGTAGCCCTCGACGTGGTATCAAGAAATTTGCGCTACGCGTTCCCATCCGGCAATTGCGCAAGCGACCGCGCAAATCGCGATGCTGTCGGGTGGTAGTCCATCATTGACGGACGAACAAAAGGGCCGGCGTCGGTGGAAACCCCGGCCCTTCGGTCATCGATTATACTGGCCAGGCAAACAGGTTGAGGCCAAGCCGCTTACTGTTCGATGGCGTAGGTAATGTTGACGGTAACGGTGTAGCTGTTCTCGCCACCTGCGACCGGCACGGCATCAGCCGCCATTTCCTTGGCCATGGCCACCCGGTACATCGGCTGAGCCATGGGGCGGGCGAAGTTCTCGCTGATCTCAATAACACGTCCCAGCTGCACGCCGGCCGCTTCAGTGAGAATTTTTGCCTTTTCCGCAGCCTCAGCAACCGCTTTCTTGCGGGCTTCCGTAACGGCGCCCTTCGGATCATCATTGCCGAAGACGATATTGCCGCCCTGGTTGACGCCGAGCTTGACGCTCGCATCGATCAAGCCGCCGAGCTTTGAGAGATCACGCACTTTCACAGCCAGAGAGTTGGTGGCGAGGTAGCCGTCGATTTCCGGCGCCTGATAGCTGCCGTCAGTGGCCTTGTCCTGACTATATTGCGGCTGAACGGAGAAATCCGAAGTCTGCAGGTCACGTTCCGCGATGCCCTGGTCCTTGAGGGCTGCGAGAACCTTCGCCATGGCCTCGTTGTTTGCCTTCATCGCTTCCTCGGCCGTCTTGGCCTGACGTACGACGCTCAGCATCACCGTCGCCATGTCGGGCGCAAGCGTGGTCTCACCTTCACCGGAAACCATAATTGTGGCTTCGCGCTTTTCCTGCTCGGCACTCCATGCCGAGGAAGGCGCAATCAGAGTGGTGGTGATCATTGCTGCGAGGGCCAGGCCCCCGATCTTGCTGTTGGTCATCGTGATTCCCTTTGATGAAAGCGTCCCTATTCCCTGCCTTGTTGACTTGTGATTGTGAAGCCATTGCGGCAGAGGCTTGTGGGTATGTAAGAATTGCGTTAGAGCGAACCGACCGTTGCGGGTGCCATTGCCCGCACGACCGCCCCTCACCCGGGCAGGGCCTGTAGCTCAATGGTTAGAGCCGGCGGCTCATAACCGCTTGGTTGGGGGTTCGAGTCCCTCCGGGCCCACCACCTCACTGCTGTTCGCCACATACATTTGAACTTTCGCCTCGAAATTTGAGCAAAATCGCCCGAATTCTCTTTTGGGTTGTGCCTTTTAGGCGGACCCAGTCACTCTCAATGACCGTTGCTCGGCCCATGACCCCCGCTTCTGCACGGAAAAGCTGTGCATTTCAGATTCTGCTCTCGCATCTGCTGCCTAACTGACGCATCTTCGGGCAACTGGAGCAAGTCACCTTGAAACTTCGAATCATCGCCAGTTTGGTCGTGTTTATTGGCTCATACTTTCCTTTGAGTTTGATCCTGCTTGCCCAGGATTTTCGTTACGAACTCCTGTCGGCTGATTTTTGTTGGCCCATCGGGATTGGCCCTTGCGTGATGCCATTCCGAAACTGGACGCTGTCTATTCCGGCGTTTGCGATTTGCCTGGTTTGCGTATTTTTCTCCTTCGGAGTTCTGAAAACCGTCAAACCGAAAATTCCCGTGGACGTCAAAGAGGCGAAATACATTCCAGCGGAGCTGATGGCGTACACACTGCCGTATGTCGTCTCGTTCATGAGCCTGGAATACAAGGACACTGGGAAGTTCGTTGGGCTTTTAGTTTTCTTGGGATGGATGTTCGTGATCACATACAGATCAGGGCAACTGATCCTGAATCCGCTCCTAATCGCGTTTGGCTGGCGGCTCTATGAGGTCACGGTTTCCTATCCTGGCGACACTGAAGCCCGCACGTCTTGGGCGTTGTCGCAAAGCGATCTTCAGCCCAATACGCGCTGCAGTGTGGCGACGATCCAGGACGTAATGATCATCAAATCACAGAGAACGGAGGCCAGTGACTGATGCCAGCTTTACAGGATTTGAAAGCCCTCGATTTGGCAAATGCACAGGTAACCTTATGGTCCGTTAAAGGCCCAAGCGGTCCTGCTGCTGCGGCACCAGGATATTCTGGAAGATGGGTGGACACCACGGACGGCGTCGACGCTGCTCTAAAAGAAACGTTCGCGGGCGAACTAGCGAAGATTGAGGAAGTCATCGAGTACGGTTTGCTTGCGCAGAACAATGAGGCCAGTGCACTCCAAATCCCTGCAGATGAAACCCACGCAAATTTGCTGATAGACGAAGTCGCGGCCGAGATACCTGTGAAGAAGGCATCTCAGGTAAACCACCTGTTCAACGCGAAATTCTATGTCGCAAAATTCGTCGTCGGTGATCAGATCGTCTTTGCTGTCAAGAAAACCGAAAGCGGCTGGAAAACAAAGAAGGCCGCGTCAGTCAGAAATCTATATTTTGCTGATCAGCAATTGGCGATTGATGACCGGCCGCATTTCGAACTGAGCAAGACCTTCGACTTCTTTATCTTTGACGACAATGTCCTGGTGAGAAACAAGGGGGCCTTCGAGTCCGTTTTGCGATACAAAAGCACCCAAAGAGAGGATTTTGTAGAGCTTCAGGCCGAAGCGGAATTCCTTGCCGCATTTGTGGATGTTGCACCCTTGGTCGCTTATGTAGGTGATAACAAGATTCAACTGAGGCGTGCGTGTGCCATTCGGCAGAAGGGGCATTACCGAGATGTCGACTTCATGGGTCGGCTTCGAGCCGATCAGGCAGAGTATGGTTTCACCATAGAATTCGACGGCGATGGCAAGATCGTCGCGACACCCGAGACGTGCGCTCAGATCATGAAGGCGTTGCTTGACCATCGATTGAAGTCGGGTTTCTCGCGGCTGGTGTATGACGTCCAAGATACGACGCCAGTTGCTCTTTGACACTCAAGGAACAACGACCGTCATCGCAATCGCCGACCATCGCGACATCTCCCCTTAGACTGACAACCTAGCAAAATCGGTTTTGCGACCAAACTCCTCCTATTACGCCTTTCATTGCGGCCCTTCGTGGCCCAAATACTGCAATGACGTCACGACATAATGCGTTGTCAGGGCAAGGCGTCGGAAACCTTTTGAACGTAGAGGTCAACCAGATCACGGAACGGACACCATTCAGCATGAACCTGGCGTATGCAATCGGGGATATCCACGGCAGAGACGATCTCCTTCTTCCGCTCCTTGCAGCGATAAAAGAAGATGCGGACAACCATGCTCGACGCTTCATATTCCTCGGCGACATCGTTGATCGAGGTCCAGACAGCAAGGAGTGCATGGAAATCGTCAACCAGACGATGTTGCTGCATCCGGGCTCAAAGTTCGTGCTGGGCAATCATGATGAACGCTTCTGGCACGCGGTCAGCGGTATTCTCAGGCCAGACGAGCAGGCTGCTTGGCTCGAAGATTTTGGTGGCTGGCAAACCGTCGAGTCCTATTGTGGCGGTCACCGGCCGTCATTCCCTGAGTTTACCGCCCATTTTCAAGAATTTTACGATCATCACCTCGAAATGCTGCAGTCGGCAGTCGACAAGGTGGAAACCACAAATTTCTGTTTCGTGCATGCAGGTGTTCGGCCTGGCGTCAAGTTGGAGGATCAGAATCCTCATGATCTCCGATGGATCAGGGAGGGTTTCATCGACTTCAGCGGCGACTTTGAGAAGACTGTCGTCCACGGACACACCATCACCGATAGCGAATTTCCCGAGGTGCACGGGAACCGGATAGCCATAGATACCGGCTCCTACCGCACTGGTCGTATTTCTTCAGTTGTGTTCGTTGACGACGAACTCACAGGCTTCATCTGTGCCGAGAAGATAAACGGCACCCCGGTCATTCGCTGCTTTGACGCTAGAATGGAAACGCAAAACCAGAACGTTGCCAAGGTGACTGCCGTCTAAGGCTATGTTGCCGCGCTCGCTGACGCAGCCTTCGCGTCATCTGTCCAAAACTTCAAACTGAAATTGTTCAAGTGTCCGTCCCGATCAGGAACCGCTGTGAACGTTTCCGAAATTTGGTGTCCATCGCCACCTCCCTCGAAGTAGTCCCTAACCTTGTAAATGGCGTTCGTCATCATATCCTCCCAGATCGATGCCAGCTCGCTCTGACAAATTTCCGACTGTTTAGCCTTGCTCGGCTTACAATTAAGCGACCAGCATTGATCAACAGGAGCCCTACACGGTCCAAGAATTTGGCGATTTCTCGGTGTAGATCGTAATTATTGGACTTCTTCTCTGACCCGTGCAAAGGCGGCTTCACATGTATCGTATCCGCTCGCTACGAACATATTCTCCAATTTTTTATAGAAGTGAGGAGCGACAACGCCAACGCTATCAGAATAGGGCAGAGCTATACTAGACAGCTGCTTAAGTGCATCCAGCGGCGTCGCGCACCTCTGGCTGCAAGACTGAACTGGCAGACCATCCTTATACAAGACAGTGTAGAGTTCGACGCAAAGCTTCAGGCTTCGCTTGGATATCGGCCTAATGAAAGCGAATACCTCGATATGTTCAGGCTTTGTAAGGAATTCAACCTTAACGCCTGAATGGGCCGAGGCTGCGAGGGCCAAAATTTCTTCCGCTTCATCTAGTTCCATTGCGCCTCTCCGTTTGTTTTAGCCTGGACCGGTGTTGTGAAAGAGACAAAGGATAGTTTATGTGGAGTGCTAGGCACGATGGCTCAGATCGGGAGCCTGTCACTGAGAGCGATAAAATCGTTTCGGCGTTCGGCAGAAACGGAGGCTCTGCCGCCAGTCGTGAAGCCGCCAAGGCAATCGTTGAAACAGCCCAAAACAAGAACCATTGGTTTTTCTGTGGGTGTAGAAAGGGTGCTATCCTTGCGCCCGTGAATGGAACTCACGTTCGAAGGAAGACGCCGAATTCAGCGCCTCATCAAGACGACTGCCCGTTCGCGGTAGAGCCGACAGAGCAGATATTTATTGTAAAAAATCTTCGACCCCACCCAGCGGCTACCCCATTTTCACTTCTTAGAGAACACACCGCATCTCATGCTGGGGACGTTTCTCGGATTGTGAAAGAAAGCCATTCGACCCGGCGGCCGGGGCTTGCCAAGCTGCTTGTATCCTTGGCGGAAGCATCGACAATCCAACGTCAAGGCGTAGGAATACCGACGTTGGGCGAACAGTTCGAGTCACTAAGAGTACAAGCGCGAAATTTCTGGCTCGCTCGAAATGTGCCTGTCAGCACGATGTTATGTTCCGATACGCGCCGATACGACGATTTTATTCGGGATTTTGATCAAAAATCACGTCGGGCACAGTTTCCAGATAACATACGTCCGCACGGAATTTTGCTCGACACGATCAAAGGCGTTTCAGAGGGAAGCCTCATATGCAATGATAACTCGCGTAGGCCCGTGCGCGGCACCATATCGATATTCGGCCGGGGCGATGCACCTGTAAAACCCTGGAGCACTTACCTTGTCGCGGGGCTGATCGGCCGACTGAGTTCGAGTCCTGAAACTTGTCTGCTGCGGGCGTATGTACATCCTTGCGTGTCTTCGCGAAACCTCATGCTGGTAGACAGTAACTATGAGCGTGGGACTTTGAAGATTATTCATAATCTTCAAGTTGAGTACAGTGGATTAATAGATGTCAATGTTCGTAAACCTCTGACAGATATCGGAAATCAACAAATTTGCGATAACATTTCTGACGAGGACGCGGCTGTCGAAGCAGAGAGGCACGGTGCTCCTAAAGTTCTGGTTCCGGATTTCATCTTGGAGTTCCCGCAGTTCGCAAAGGGTAAAGCAGACATTATCGTGGAGACGCTAGGTTTTTCATGGCCCTCGTATCGTGACGATAAGGATGTCACGATACCGGCGATGCAAGCGGCCCTCGGTGGCATTGCCGCCATTGAGCATGACTTCCACTTCCCCCAAAAAGAACATCAGGCTCAGCGTAATGACCGGTTTGAAAACAGGCTGAGAACGATGATCGAAGAACGAGTCAGAAAGCTGCGCAGCTAAATGAAGCCGATGAAAGCCGTTACTGTGGAAGGGCTTTCACGGGCCCGTAGATCAAACCGCTACCTTTGCACACCGGATTGGTGCGCGTTCTGAACTCTGCCTTAACTGCTCAAGGAGCATTCATTGGGGGTTGACGTATCAGTTTTTGTTCTCTATTTGTTCGAATTATGAAGAACATCGCTCTGCACACCCTACGACTATCGCTCTGATCCGCCGCCTCTGCGGAGGCTGAGATTATTTGCATTTAGGGTTTTGCGTATGAGCAGTCATTTGTCGGCTCCACCGGAGCAGCCGGTGTCATCGGTGACACCTTTATTCCCCCTTCATACAGTTCGTTGCGACGGCCCTGCCGTTTTCCGCAACCAGTTGGCCCGAGACATCGGATGCCTGCTGGATGTGGATGACGATGTCATCTCCTGGACCTGTGGGACCGTCGAATTGGTCATGGACGGTGTTACTCATGTTCCAGACCTGGTTGCCGAAAGCCAAAGCGGGATCGTTCTAATCGATGCAGTCACAAAGGTCGGACCTTCAGCCATAATCACTGAAATGGCGACGGCAGCCGGATACCAATATCGCCCGTTATCCAGACCGGAACTGCCCGCCATACGATTGCGGAACGCGAAGGATTTGCTGCGGTACGCGCGATACAGTGTGACCCTTGATGACCGTATTCGTGTCCTCGCGGCCCTGGATGAGTGCGGCACAATGACTTTGGCTGAATGCCTATCCGGCTTTCGCACGACGCAGCCGCTACCGGCTTTTGCGTCAATGGTCCTCCAGCGCTTCATCGCCATCGATCTTGATGATGCGCTTATCGGACCCGAATCCACCGTTCGCCGCTTTCGTGGCTGACCACTGGAAATTCGTATTGCGACAGCGTCGCCGGAAACAATCCAATGTCGTTTATCAAAAAGAACATCAGCGTCACAAAATCAGTTCGGGACTACGCCCTGTTCTGCACATTCAAGCATGCACTGCGTCGTCATCCTGTCTTCGCGTCGGGTCGTGCGGGGCTGGTGCTGCTGAATGTGCCCGAGGGATACGCTCAGAGGCGGCGGACGAGCAACACGCATCAATTTTCGTTTTCGACACCAAAGCCGCCGCTGAGTATGTGATCAATGCAATGAGGATGCGCCCCTTCAGATGGGTTGAATAAAGGGGACATCGCATCCTTGCAGGTGTTCGGTGGATTCACAAAAATCCCTGAGCAAAAAGACCGGCGATCCGTTGAGGATTCCGCTCAACTGTGAACCAGCTGAACCAAGCAAGTCATTGTCGCCGTTAAGCACTGCTTCCATATGCATCGGTCACCAACTGAAAGATCATGATGGACCCGATCCTCTCCCTAGCTCATTCAATTCAAACGTCTCCTGGCGTGTACGCAGTCCTACTTGGTTCCGGTATCTCTCGAAGTGCGGGAATTCCGACTGGGTGGGAGGTCACCCTTGACCTGGTCGAACGCATTGCTGCTCTGTCAGCTGAAGACACCAAGGGTGATCCGGCACGTTGGTATCAGGATAAATTTGGGAAAGAGCCTGGCTACTCCGAACTGCTCGACATCCTCGCGAAGACGCCAGCAGAACGCCGCGCAATTTTGCACGAGTTCTTCGAGCCTACAGAAGAAGAGCGGGAAGATGGCATCAAGATGCCAACCGCAGCACATCGCGCCATCGCTGAGCTGGTGCGCGATGGCTTCATCAAGGTGATAGTCACTACGAATTTCGACCGCCTAATGGAAGTTGCGCTTACGGATGTCGGTATCGTTCCAACCGTCATATCCACGGCTGATGCGACTAAAGGCGCTGCCCCTCTGGTGCATCAGAGGTGCGTGGTTGTGAAAATTCACGGTGACTACCTGGATGACCGCATCAAAAACACGGAAGACGAACTCGCATCGTACGATCCGGCGATGGATGCTTATCTGGACCGAATTCTAGATGAGTTTGGATTGATTGTGTGCGGCTGGTCCGGGGAATGGGATCAGGCTCTCAGGAAAGCATTTGAGCGGTGTTCATCTCGACGATACGCCACTTTTTGGGCAGCTCGCGGGAAACTCGGCGTACGAGCTGAGAAGCTGCTTACCCTGCGAGGCGGTCATCTCATCGAGATCGATGGAGCCGACAAGTTTTTCGTGCAGCTACAGGAAATGGTCGAGGGCCTGAAGGAATCCAAAGCTGCTCACCCTCTATCAGTCAGTGCGCAAGTTTCGGCGGTCAAGAAGTTTGTTGCGACCCCAGCGTATCGCGTGAGATTTCACGACCTCTTAGTCGACGAGGCAAGTCGTGTAAGAGCGTTTTTGGAATCTGCATATACAATGGAAGCGAGGCCGGTCGACACGGCGACTATTAAGGCACGTTTTGAAGCATATGATGCCTCTACAGGCGGGCTACAACATATGCTGTTTGCGGCGGCTCACTGGGCTGACGCCTACAATTTTGAATCTATACGGCAATCCATCACCAAACTGGTTCCCTCCAGTCGACGCGGCGGCATGACTGTATGGTTGGAAATGAACAAATACCCGGGTGCAGTTTGCTTCTACGCGGCAGCATTCGGAGCGATGTCGGGCGGCAACTGGCCTCTATACAAGTACCTCCTTGAAGGACGCCTGATGCATGGAGGTGAGGAGGAAAACGTACTTGAGCACCTTGGGGCAATCAACATCGTAAACCACGATGCCGAGAACACTCTGCATCAGCAAGCACGACACACGCCGATGAGCGATCACCTGATGGCGGTTCTCGGTAAGCTCGATGGCTCCGGGGAAATTGAACGGGATTTCGAGCGTTTTGAAGTCCTGCTCGCATTACACTACCTCATGACGTCGAAAAGTGATGGACGGTACACGCTCATAGGGCGCTTCGTCTGGCACCATTCAAACCAGATCACACAGCGTTTGAAAGCCGAGATTGAACGCGACGGAGACAATTGGCCGCCGCTCAACGCTGGGCTATTTGGCGGAACAAGTTCTAACGCGATCCAGCTCGTCGACAAGCTCTTCGAAAACATCAAAAAGATGTCGAACCGATACTATTGAGATGCCCTAAGCAGCTTCCTCACGCCGCCTTGATACGATGGAGTAGCACAGGTTTTGGTTGCGCTGTTCCATCGCTTTTTATCCTGCTCAAACGTATGTGGCGACGGACCCGTGTTTGCTCAGAGGTATGAGGCGACGTGCTCAAATGAATGTGGCGACGGGGACAGAAAATACAGTGTTTTCAACGCGGGTCTGTTCAGACGTATGTGGCGAGCGTCACTCACTTACAAGAATTTGAAATCAGAGCGTTAAATGCGCAGAACCGAGCGGCCACCCGACGTAGGGTATAGGACCGTATTGGCTCCGCAGACACCAACTCCGCTGATCTGCAACGAGCTAGTCTGATAGAGTATCCTAAACTCCATGGCGAAAGGAGGAGGCGGTGCCTGCGATATCCGCATTGTGACGGCGAATCGGGAGAGCATCCCGCTCTCGACATCGTTCACAAGAGTCGGGATGGACAGTTGATAACAGCCGCCCATCCCGCCGGCTACTCTTTCGATTAGTAGCGGATAATCGGGCAACCACGCACATTGGCGAAGACCATGCGGTCAAAACCACCGCGCCGGACACCGCCAACGACCACGCGACGCGGGGTCACGTCTTGCACACGGGCACGGTGCAGACCGTTCCAGCGGGCCTTCTCGACAGCTTCGCCGGGGAAGCAGCCGCCGCGCGGGCGCTGATGGCGACGCTCGTAGCCATTATGACCGCCACGACCATAATCCATGTCATAGGCGGGGCCATCATGACGGAAGCGCCAGCCGTCGGCGGCAGCCGGGGAAAGCGTCGCAACTGTCGCGCCCAGCGCGATCAAGGCTGCAAGGCCGGTCTTTGCAAAAACACCCATCATTGTCTGTCTCCTCATCTGGGAATTTCGTTGGTCATTCCCGCCTGCTTCAGCGATTGAAGAGAGACTATGCGGCACCGCCTGAATGCGGCCCGAACTGATCGTTCAGTCTTCATTCATGCCCGAAGAGGCACCGATCCCGCGGAAATACCCAAACCCGATCCCAGCGCGACCCGAAAAGGAAGACGCGGATCGCCTCACTCAGAACGCCTTTAAAACAAAGGGATGGCATGTTGCTCGGCCATACTGCCCGATGTCTCAAGGCGCGCTATGCAGCACAACTTCGCGGCGATACGGCCGGTCGCGATGCTCGAAGAGATAGATCCCCTGCCAGGTGCCGAAAAGTAACCGACCGTTGCTGAAGGGAATACCGATGGAAACCTGCGTCAGGGCCGCCTTGATATGAGCTGGCATGTCATCCCGCCCTTCGTCCCGGTGGGTGATCCAACGCATGGTCGCATCGTCGGAAGGCGGCACAAGCCGCGCAAAAAACGCCTTGAGGTCACGCTGCACAGAGGGGTCAGCATTTTCCTGAACGAGCAGCGAACACGAGGTATGCCGGACGAACGCGGTCATGAGCCCCTCACGCACTCCCGAACCACTGACAAAATCCTCCACCATGTCGGTAAATTCGTAGAGCCCCTGTCCGTTCGTCGCTATAGTGATCGTTCTCATCGCCAAAGCTTCATCTCTCCTCATCGGTCAAGTCAAAATCGGACATGTCCTGACGAATTCAAAATATCCGGCTGAGCTTCATACATTCTGCATGAGACAATCCTCAGGTAGGAACGACGTTGAGATTGTAACTCATAGCAACCACGGCATGCCTTTCCAAAGCAGGTATAACCACATCAGACGCCTTGCCGCAAAACTGTTAGAGGTGCCAGTCGCCCTGATTGACGTCTGGCCATTGGAATATAGTCGCTATAGTCTCCGCTCCATCTGAGAGAGGAGCCACCATGACCGCCGACAAGACCGACCTGCTCGCCATCATCGATGCCCAGGAGGCAAAGCTGGTATTCCCCGCATTCGATGAGGAGACAGCAATCGAAATCGGAAAGCGGCTCCTGAAACGCGCGCGGCACGACAAAGCCCCGGTGGTCATCAACATTCGCACGCCCGACCGGGTGCTCTTCCATGCCGCCCTGCCCGGCTCCTCGCCGGATAACGACCACTGGGCGCGCCGCAAGAGCAACGTCACACTGCGCTTTCACAAGGCCTCCATGCGGGTTGGCGAAAGTTATCGCCAGAAGGGCCGCACGGTCGGCCCGGACTACGGACTCGATCCGCTCGATTATGCGGTCCATGGCGGAAGTTTTCCGGTGCGCGTCACCGGCACCGGCGTCGTCGCCGCCATCACAGTTTCGGGTCTGGCCTCCGAAGAGGACCACGCGATGATCGTCGATGTGCTGGAAGATTATCTCAAGTGAAGTGCATCGGCGCTCAAGGCCTCGTCGAGAGATAAAGGCTGAGGCGGGAGAAACGCTCGTCTTCCCTTTCAAATACCATGACGCAGGGAAGCGACGTCGCCTCGGCGCCCGAGACTTCCATCGTGCCATCGACCGCACCACGAAAACCGCTTTCATCGACCATCACCACACTGTTGGCGAAGCGGGCATCGTGACGCAGCAGATAGGCGGCAAGCGTGTCGCGCAGCGATTCGATGCCGATGACGCGCGTGCCGTCCGGCATGTCCAGCGCCGCATCGCCATCGAAGAAGCCCCCAAGCGAGGCCAGATCGCGCCGGTTAAGGGCATCCAGAACCCCGGAAATCTGTTGCCTCAAAGACATTGGCTTCTCCTTCCTTATTCCTCGGACAAGAGCAATTAGGGCCGGATGTCTCCCCGGCAAGGGACAGGATCACGGATGATCCTGCACCAACAGACGGCGGGCGGTGGCGAGCACCGCTTCCGTCAAGACCTTCAGCGCCGGCCCCGCCGACCGACTCCAGTGCCAGTAGAGAGGAATATCGAGAGGGCGATCCGGCAGGAGCATTAAGAGCCTGCTGCCGGTAATCTCATTGCTGACGAGTATTTCCGGGTTCATTCCCCAGCCGACACCTGCAAGCGTCGCATCGACGAAGCCGTGCGACGATGGAAGCCAATGGGTCGGCGGCGAAATATCCATCGCGAAAGCCAAAGCCAGCCAGCGGGATTGCAGTGTATCCTTGGTATTGAAGGTCATGGTCGGCGCAACGGCCAGCCGTTCCGCCGTCACGCCATCCGGAAACCAGCGGGCCATGAAATCGGGACTGGCCGTTGCGAAATAGCGCAGGCGACCAAGATAAAGGCAATCGCAGCCCTGCACCGCCTGTGAAGAACCGGTAACGGCTGCCCGCACCTCACCTCTACGCAGCCATTCGGCGCTGTGGTCCTGATCATCCAGCACCAGATCGTAAAGGAAGGCATCGACCGCGGCCATGGCCGGCACGAACCATGTGGCAAGGCTGTCGGCATTGACCGCAAGCCGCAGGCTCGGCGTTTTCGCCATTCCCGCGAATTCGCCCAGATCGCGCCCAAGCCCCGCCTCGAGCAGGGCGACCTCTTCCGCATGGCGGAAAAGCCTCTGCCCTGCCAGTGTCGGCCGACATGGCTGTCCGCGCACCACCAGCACCGCACCCACCCGTTCCTCCAGTGCCTTGATCCGCTGGGAAATCGCAGACGGCGTCAGCCCCAACTGTCGCGCCGCCTTCTCGAACGAGCCTGTCCGAAGAATGGCTGAAAGAGCGGAAAGGTGATCGTAATCCAGCACGAGATTAATTTTCCTAATCATATGTAAGGATATTTAATTTTTCTAATTTTGAGCGACGGGCTAGTCAATCCCGACCCATCTTAACCCAAACCGGGATCTTCATGACCGCCTCAACCTCTGCCGCCCTCGCGGGCTTTCTGCTTGGCCTCAGCCTCATCGTTGCCATCGGTGCCCAGAACGCCTTCGTTCTGCGTCAGGGGCTGCAGGGCCGCCACGTCCTCGCCGTGTGCCTTACCTGCGCTGGCTCCGACGCGCTGCTGATCGGTGCCGGCGTCGGCGGGTTCTCCACAATGATTGCCAGCATCGACTGGCTCGATCCCCTGCTGCGTTATGGCGGCGCGGCCTTTCTGGCCTTCTATGGCTTGCGCAGCCTTCGCTCTGCAGCCAGCGGCAACAGCGCGCTGGCGGTCCGGGGCGATGCAGAGCAGAGCCTTGTGGCAGCCCTTCTCACCTGCCTGGCGCTGACATGGCTAAACCCGCATGTCTATCTCGACACCGTCGTCCTGATCGGCTCGATCTCCAGGCATTATCCCGGCGAGGAAACGGCCTTTGCAGCCGGTGCGGCAGGAGCCTCATTCCTCTTCTTCTTCTCGCTCGGTTATGGTGCACGCGTGCTTCGTCCCATCTTCGCCCGCCGTACCGCCTGGCGGATCCTCGACGGCTTGATAGCGCTGGTCATGGGAAGCATCGCCTTCAACCTCGTATCGAACGGTTGATGCGCGAAACCTACCCGATAGGCACCCGAGGCAAAGCGGTGTAGACCTGTCGCCAGCATATTCTGTCAGGGCAAACCATGTTCCTCACCAATCACGATCTGGTCGACCTGATCGACCTTCGCCGCGACCTTCATCGTCACCCCGAAATCTCCGGCGAAGAGCAATGGACGGCCGCGCGCATCGTCTCCTTTCTCTCCCCCCTGAAGCCTGCAGAAATCCTGACAGGCCTCGGTGGCCACGGCGTTGCCGCCGTCTTCGAGGGAGCGGCATCAGGCCCCACGCTTCTCTTCCGCTGCGAGCTGGATGCCCTCCCGATCGAGGAGAAATCCTCCGCCGCATACCGCTCGACCATTCCGGGCAAGGGGCATCTCTGCGGCCATGACGGTCATTCGACCATCATGACGGCGCTCGCCCTCGGCCTTTCACGCCAGTTGCCGAAACGCGGCCGCGTCGTGTTGCTGTTCCAGCCGGCGGAGGAAACCGGAGCGGGCGCTGCGGCTGTCATCGCCGACCCCGGGTTCCGGGAGATCACGCCGGACTTCGCCTTTTCCCTGCACAATCTGCCGGGCCTGCCGCTTGGCCATGTATCGATCAAATCCGGGCCGGTGAACTGCGCATCGCGCGGCATGCGCATCGCCCTTTCCGGCAAGACGGCCCATGCCTCACAGCCGGAAACCGGCATTTCCCCCATGTCCGCCATCGCAGCCCTGATGCCGGCCCTGACAGGACTGTCGCGTAGCGCTCCACCGGCCCTCGACTTCCGGCTGGCGACCGTCACCCATGCTTCGCTCGGCGAAAAAGCCTTCGGCATCGCGCCCGGCAATGGCGAGATCTGGGTGACGCTGCGCACCCTGACCGACGACGGCATGGACGAGCTCTGCAACGAGGCGGAGGCGCTGGCCCGTTCAGCCGCCGAAGACGGCAATCTCGACCTCGACATCACCTATGACGACATCTTCCTGCATTGCGAAAACGCGCCGGAAGCCGTCGATCACCTGATCCGCGCACTCGATGCCGAAGGCGTCCCTCATGACGAGCGCAATCTGCCGATGCGGGGCTCGGAAGATTTCGGCCGCTTCCGCGCCATCGCCCCTTCAGCCATGTTCTTCCTCGGCTCCGGCGAAACCCACCCAGCGCTTCACAATCCCGACTACGACTTCCCCGAAGACCTGATCGCCATCGGCGCAAGGATCTTCATGCGGGTCGTACGCGATATTCTGGAATAGCGGCAACTCGGCTGGCGGCCAGATCAGGCGCGTCATGCCTCAGTAAGCGGGGAATCTGCGCCTCTTCCACTCGCTACGCGGCACCGGCGCCCCGACGGTAAAACTGAAATCCACGACCCGGGTCGCATCCTCATCGACCGCGCAGCGCATGGCTAGATCATACCAGACGCCTTTGACATCGCCGAAGGCCGAGCGAGGGGCATCAACTACATTGCCGGATCTCAGCGTGAACACGGGCAAGGCATATGGCACGTAAGGCGGCGAACTACGAAAAAGCTGGGCTTGCAACTCCGTTCCGCAAAGTCTGCTGATCCGCTCGCCGCGGCTCTCGCCGGCCATGTTAGACATGGAAACGGCATCGTCGGCCGACGAGGCGGTGTAAAGCTGCTTTACCGGCTTGGGCACCAGTGGGGCATCGGACTCGTTCGCATCCGTTGTTTCCGTCGGCTTGGCCGGTTTCGGCGGCGGCGGCGCGGCGAGTGCCAGCGCCTGATCGGTCGGAAACTCCGTCTCGCCTTCCTCGGTCGCGCCCCCATCAGCAGGCTGTTCTACACTTTCCGCTGTTTCTTCAGGCTCGGCCTCGTCCGGCGCCTCGTCGGTCTTCGCCGCCTCAGGCTCCTGCTTTTCCTCTACTGGCGGTGCCTCCACCGGCTTGTCGGCTTCCTTCTCCTCGGCATCGCCGCGAAGATCTCCGCGCGTGCCACTGTCCTTCTCGCCGAACAAGGTCGCGGGATTGAGCACGGGCATGGTCGGAGGAGGCTCCTCAGCCTTCGTCTCTTCGACCGGCGGCGGTGGTGGTGGCGGAGGGGGAGGTGGAGGCGGCGGTTCAGCCGCCTGTTCCTCTTCCTGCTTGGGCTCCTCGGCCGGCTTCTCTTCCTCCGGCGGCGGCACCAGTTCTACTGCGACGCTCTCTTCCTCCTGCGGCAATTCTGGCAAGGCGGGGAGCTTCATCAGGAACACGACAAGGACAATGAGATGCAGGGCAACGGAAAGCACGAGCCCTCTGCCCCATCTGTCCAGGAATCTTGTCGGTTTCTCTTGCATGAGACGAAGGAAGTCCACTCACTTTACCGGAGATGTGGTCCCAAACCGGTGCGTCATCAAGTGACAAATTCGCAAGCCCCCGTGAAATGCGATACCTTCGCGGAACGGGAAGCATCCTGAAACGCGTCAATTTCCCCTTCGAAACACCTTGCGGCCGGAAGAATCCGGCAAGGGAAGGACCTGTCGCCTGGATTTCAATTGCCGATAATAGTCGAAGTAGAGAATTTTCGACCGCCATGTTCACCTTGATGAGCATGGCCTTTGCCGACGTGACACGGAAAACCTGTAATGATCCCACCCACCATCCGATCAACAGGAGAACGATCATGAGCCTGCGCATCAACCAGACCGCCCCCGATTTCACGGCTGAAACCACCCAGGGCACCATCCAGTTTCACGACTGGATCGGCGACAACTGGGCCGTTCTCTTTTCCCATCCGAAGAACTTCACGCCGGTTTGCACCACGGAACTCGGCACCATGGCGGGCCTCGAAGGCGAATTCCGCAAGCGCGGCGTCAAGATCATAGGCATCTCGGTCGATCCAGTCGAAAGCCACGGCAAGTGGAAGCAGGACATCCGGGTCGCGACCGGCTTCGACGTGGAATATCCGCTGATCGGCGACAAGGATCTCAAGGTCGCCAAGCTCTATGACATGCTGCCCGAGGAAGCCGGCAACAGCTCGGAAGGCCGCACACCCGCGGACAATGCCACCGTCCGCTCGGTCTACGTCATTGGCCCGGACAAGAAGATCAAACTGATCCTCACCTATCCGATGACCACTGGCCGTAACTTCGACGAGATCCTGCGCGCGATCGACTCGATCCAGCTGACCGCAAAGCACCAGGTCGCAACGCCCGCGAACTGGAAGCAGGGCGACGACGTCATCATCACCGCCGCCGTTTCCAACGAAGACGCCATAACCCGTTTCGGCTCCTTCGACACCGTCCTGCCCTACCTGCGCAAGACCAAGCAGCCAGCGGCCTGAACATCGGCAATCGAAAATAAAAAGAAAACCCGGCATCGCTGCCGGGTTTTTATTATTGAATTCAGGCCATATCAGCTGTCGAGGAACGAGCGCAGCTTGCGCGAGCGGCTCGGGTGCTTGAGCTTGCGCAGAGCCTTCGCCTCGATCTGCCGGATACGTTCGCGGGTAACCGAGAACTGCTGACCGACTTCTTCGAGTGTGTGGTCCGTGTTCATGCCGATGCCGAAGCGCATGCGCAGGACGCGTTCTTCGCGCGGCGTCAGCGAGGCGAGAACGCGGGTCGTGGTCTCGCGCAGGTTCGCCTGAATGGCGGCGTCGATCGGAAGAAGTGCGTTCTTGTCCTCGATGAAATCTCCGAGGTGTGAATCTTCTTCGTCGCCCACCGGGGTTTCGAGAGAGATCGGCTCCTTGGCGATCTTCAGGACCTTGCGGACCTTTTCGAGCGGCATGGCGAGCTTTTCGGCCAGCTCTTCCGGCGTCGGCTCGCGGCCAATCTCGTGCAGCATCTGGCGCGAGGTACGAACGATCTTGTTAATCGTCTCGATCATGTGCACCGGAATACGGATCGTGCGGGCCTGGTCGGCGATCGAGCGGGTGATCGCTTGCCTGATCCACCATGTCGCATAGGTCGAGAACTTGTAACCGCGGCGGTATTCGAACTTGTCGACCGCCTTCATCAGGCCGATATTGCCTTCCTGAATGAGGTCGAGGAACTGCAGGCCGCGGTTCGTGTACTTCTTGGCGATCGAGATAACCAGACGGAGGTTGGCTTCCACCATCTCCTTCTTGGCGATCCGGGCTTCGCGTTCGCCCTTCTGAACCATGGAAACGATACGGCGGAATTCGGTGATAGAAATGCCGGTTTCGGTGGCCAGATTCTGGATCTCGCCGCGAATGTCGCGGATCGTCTGGTTTTCTTCCTTGGCGAATTCTTTCCAGCCGCGGCCGGCAAGGTTGCCGATGGACTTCATCCAGTTCGGATCGAGTTCCGCACCCTGATACTGCTCGAGGAAGGCTTCGCGCTTGACGCCATAGCTTTCAGCGAGGCGCAGCAGACGGCCCTCGTTCTGCATCAGACGCTTGGAGATGTCGTAGAGCTGCTCAACGAGGCTGTCGACACGGTTCTGGTTGAGGGACAGCGACTTCACCGCGGTGATCAGCTGGTCCTTCAGTTCCTTGTAACGCCGTTCCTGACCGGAAGACAGCGTGCCGGCACAGGCCAGACGGGCTTCCACCTGCTGGTCCTGCAGCTTACGCAGCTTCTTGTAGGTATCAGCGATGGTGTCGAGGGTCTCCATGACCTGCGGACGCAGTTCCGCTTCCATGGCGGCGAGCGACAGGCTGGATTCGTCCTCGTCTTCTTCCTCTTCTTCCGGCGGCATTCCGTCACCGCCGATAGCAGTGATGTCGTCATCATCGGAACCGGCAGACTGCGGACGGCGCTTGGCGCGTTCCTTTTCCTTCTCCTCGGCCGCCTTACGGTCAGCCTCGATCTTTTCCGGGCTCTGGAACTGCGGAGCAGCCTTAGCCTCCGGACCGGAATAGGTCGTTTCGAGATCGATGATCTCGCGCAGAAGCGTGGTGCCTTCGTTGAGTTCGTCGCGCCAGATAATCAGTGCCTGGAACGTCAGCGGGCTCTCACAGAGACCGGAGATCATCGTCTCGCGACCGGCCTCGATACGCTTGGCGATAGCGATTTCGCCCTCACGCGACAGAAGCTCCACAGAGCCCATTTCGCGCAGGTACATGCGCACCGGATCGTCGGTACGATCGGTGGGTTCTTTCTTCTTCGCGGTCGCAAGCGCCGTGCCGGCGGTCGGGGCGAGTTCGCCGCCTTCGCTCTCACCGTCATCGCTGTCGTCGCCGTCTTCGGAGGCCGTAGCCTCCTCGGCTTCCTCGTCCTCGATGACGTTGATGCCCATATCCGACAGCATGGCCATGGTGTCCTCGATCTGCTCGGAGGTGACTTCCTCCGACGGCAGAACAGAGTTCAGCTCATCCATGGTGACGTAGCCGCGCTTTTTGGCGGCTTTGATCATCTTTTTGACCGCGTCATCCGAAAGGTCGAGAAGCGGACCATCCGTTGCGCCATCGCGTTCGTTGTCTGCTTCTTCGTTTTCTTTGACTTTGGATGCCATCTAATTCGTCGCTTTCCCTGACGTCTGATCTTGCCGCGCGCTGCAAGGCGGATAGGCTGCCCCCGCGGCCCCTGCCCGCTGCAATACAGTCAATGACCTAACGGAATGTTGCTTAATTCCCGATTAACTATGGGCGTCGAGACCATTGGGCCGAGCCCCGTTTTTTCTGCATGACCGGTCATGGTACGAGAGTTCCGCATGAACCTACTTCACCCTTGTATGCCTGAAATGGTGATTCCCACAATTTTCTCTGGCGTCAAGCTCTTCCGACATCAAAACCCAAAGAAAAGCGGGGAAATCCAGCCGTTCCGCATAATAGTGGCCGATTGGCCCTGATGTAGGTCAGTTGCCGCGCGAAACAAGGGGCAAGCGCCGTTTGCACAAGCCCCTGTCGAGAACGATGCCCCGGCTCCTGCAACGCGCTGCGAACCCTTGACGCACGGCACTTCCCCCAACTTCCGTATCAAACCGGCACCGGCGGACGAATCGCTCGTTCGCCTATGCGCCGAACGAGCCCTTAGACACCGTGCCCGGTAGCCGCTCCCTTGACCCGTCCCGACATGACACCGAAACCATCGATGATCGCTTCCTGGTTTTCCATCCGGGTCACCTCCTGCTGCACCTGGTGCAGCGCACCGATAAGCTGGCCGATACGGTCGCCGTCCTCGGCTTCGGTCGCTTCCGCCACTTCCCGCTCCAGTTCCATCCGCTGACGCCTCAGCGCCTTGGCCCGCTTGTGCAGGGAATGCGCCTGACGATAGGCCTCGCGCGCATCCTCCGGCGCGGCGATCTCGGTTGCGACCCAGAGGCGGGCATTGCGGATCTGCTGGTCGAGGCTTTTGATCACGGCCCCATGCCCCTGCTCTTCCAGCCGAGCGATCAGCCTTTCCCGCGTCAGCTCCGATGCCGCGCCGGCGGCAGCCGTGAGCAGCGAAGACCAGAGCTTCTGCAAGTCGCGATTTTCGTAATCGATCGAGGCGATCTCGTCATACTCGTCCTGCAGAAGCTGCGGATGATTGACAATGGTAAGCGCCAGCACGCTCTCCCTGAGCGCCGGCTGCTCCTGATGTCCCTTGACGAGACCGGAGCGCGCCAGACGGTCCGAAATCCCGCCGCCGATAGCAGAGTAACCGCCCGGAGGCCGGCCGCCCCGGCCATTGTCACGCCCGCGCCCGCCGCGATTGCCGTCGAACCCGCCACGCCTTTCGCCGCGATTGTTCGACGTTCCCTGAAAGAAGGCGTTCAGCCGGTCGCGAACGTCCTGCTGGTAATGCCGCCTGACGTTTTCGTCGGCGATCACGGAAATCACCTGCTTCATGCGTGCCTCGAGTTCGGCGCGCTTTTCCGGCGTGTCGTATTGCCCGACGCCCGACTCGCGCAGCCACACCATCTCAGCGAGCGGTCGCGCTTCCGAAAGCACCTTGTCGAAGGGCGTGCGGCCGTCCCGCTTCACGAGATCGTCAGGGTCCTTGCCGTCCGGCAGCATGGCGAAACGCACGGACTTTCCGGGCTTCAGATGGGGAAGCGCAAGATCCACGGCCCGGAACGCCGCCCGCTGGCCGGCCCCATCGCCGTCGAAGCAGAGCATCGGCACCGGCGTCAGCTTCCACATCAGATCGAGCTGGTTCTCGGTCAGCGCCGTCCCCAGCGGAGCGACAGCGTTCTCTACACCCGCCTGATGCAGCGCGATCACGTCCATATAGCCTTCCACGGCAATGATCGTGTCGGCCCCGCCTGCCCCTTGAAGGGAACGGCGCGCGCGAGAAAAATTGAAGAGGACGTTGCCCTTGTGGAAGAGTTCGGTCTCCGGCGAGTTCATGTATTTCGCCATAGCGTCCTGCGCCATGGCGCGGCCACCGAAGGCGATTACCCTGTCCCGCGAGGACAGGATCGGAAACATGATACGATCGCGGAAATAATCGTAGGAGACGGGGATGTCGGGTCCGTGGCGAACCAGTCCGCAAGCCTCGATCTGTTCCTTCGGCACGCCTTTGGAAGCGAGGTATTCCTTGAGCGCGTTGCGGCTCTCCGGTGCATATCCCAGCCGGAAGGTCTCGATCGTGCGCCCGGACAGTCCGCGCTCGCGCAAATAGGCACGCGCCCTCGCACCGTTTGCGGTCTGGAGCTGATCCTGAAAGAACTGCGTCGCAAGCTCCATCACGTCGAGCAGCGTCGTGCGCTCACGTTCGCGCTGTTGGGCCTGTATGTCGGGCTTGGGCATGGGAACGCCCGCCATCTCCGCCACCTGCTCCACGGCCTCGGGAAAGCTCAGTCCTTCGAGATCGGTCAGAAAGCGGAAATGGTCGCCGGTCACGCCGCAACCGAAGCAGTGATAACGGCCCTTGCGGTCCTCGCAGTGGAAGCTCGGGCTCTTCTCACCATGGAACGGGCAGCAGGCCCAATAGTCGCCACGCGGGACATTGGTCTTCTTGCGATCCCAGGTCACGCGACGACCGATCACGGCCGAAATCGGCACGCGGTCGCGGATCTCGTCAAGAAACTCGTTGGAAAAGCGCATCATGTCCTCAGGCTAGCCTTTTTCATATAGGCCGGCATTTCGCGGAACGCCACCAGCGTCTGCGGCCATACCCGCTATTCACAGGCTGGATTGCGATCCGGACGTCCAAAACAAAAGGCTCCGCCCGAAGGCGGAGCCCATGTTTTCCCGGTCGGTAAAGGGCCGTTTACTTCAGAAGGTCCTTCACCACGCCGGAAGCCTTGGCGAAATCCATCTGCCCCGGATAGCGATCCTTGAGCAGTGCGATGCACTTGCCCATATCCCGAAGGCCCTGGGCGCCGACTTCCTGAATGGCGGCGGCGGCGGCATCCTTCACCTTCTCGTCGGAAAGCTGTTCCGGCATGAAGGTCTTGATGATGGCGATTTCCTCACGCTCCTGCTCGGCAAGTTCGGGCCGCGCATTGTCGGCATAGATCTTGGCCGACTCCTCGCGCTGCTTGATCATCTTGGTCAGGATCTGCATGATATCGTCGTCGCTGACGGGATCCTTGCCCGCGCCGCGATTGGCGATATCGCGATCCTTGATTGCAGCCTGAATCAGCCGCACGGTGGACGTACGGCGCGTATCCTTGGCCTTGAGGGATTCCTTCAGGGAATCGGCGAGTCTGTCGCGCATCATCTTCCTTCTCCACGGAAAAGCCGGCTTGCAGGCTTCACCAATTGTGGCTTTTCCTTGTCATTTTCGCCGAAGCAATAGCCAGTCCCGGGGGCTCGCGCAAATCAATTACACAACCCATTGAAATACATGGGAGTTAATCCAGCGCAGAGAATTGACCGTCGGGATCGATCCGTCTATTTTCCGGCACCTGCACGAAAATTGTCATCAGGGCCGAACGCGCGCGTATTCGCGCGTCCTCGATCTGCGACATAAATGGCCATCGGCTCCCGTTCCTTCAAGGACCGGCGGCTTCTGGCCGGACAAGGAACGAACATGACCTCGACAGCCCCATGGAGCACCCGCAAGCCGACCGCCCTCCTCGTCCTCGCCGACGGCACAGTCATCGAAGGACAGGGTATAGGCGCAACCGGCAAGGTCCAGGCAGAAGTCTGCTTCAACACCGCGCTCACCGGATATGAGGAAATCCTCACCGACCCCTCCTATCTCGGCCAGATCGTCACCTTCACCTTCCCGCATATCGGCAATGTCGGCACCAACGAGGAAGACATCGAGGATCTGACGCCCGCCGCCCGGCGCGGCGCGGTCGGCGTCATCTTCAAGGCCGATATCACCGACCCGTCCAACTACCGCGCCGCCAAGCATCTCGATGCCTGGCTCAAGGCCCGCGGCATCATCGGGCTGAGCGGCATCGACACCCGCGCGCTGACCGCCTGGATCCGCGAGCACGGCGCACCGAACGCTGTGATCGCCCATGACCCGAACGGCGTTTTCGACGTCGATGCGCTGAAGGCGGAAGCCAAGGCCTGGAGCGGCCTCGTCGGTCTCGACCTCGCCATCGAGGCAACCTCCGGACAGTCCTCGGAATGGAAGGAAAAGCCCTGGGTCTGGAACGAAGGCTACAGCGAGCTTCCCGCCGCGGACGTGAAGTATCACGTCGTCTGCCTCGACTACGGCGTGAAACGCAACATCCTGCGTCTCTTCACCGGCCTCAACTGCCGCGTGACTGTCGTCCCGGCCAAGACTTCGGCTGAAGACATTCTCGCCCTAAATCCCGATGGCATCTTCCTGTCGAACGGCCCGGGCGACCCGGCCGCCACCGGCGAATATGCCGTGCCGGTTATTCGCAAACTGGTGGAAAGCGGCCTGCCGGTCTTCGGCATCTGCCTCGGTCACCAGATGCTGGCGCTCGCGCTCGGCGGCACCACCGTCAAGATGCACCAGGGTCACCACGGCGCGAACCATCCGGTCAAGGACTACACCACCGACAAGGTGGAAATCGTCTCGATGAACCACGGCTTCGCAGTCGACAAGAACAGCCTGCCGGAAGGCGTTGAGGAGACTCACGTTTCCCTGTTCGACGGCTCCAACTGCGGCCTGCGCCTTGCCGGCAAGCCGGTCTTCTCTGTGCAACACCACCCCGAGGCCTCGCCCGGCCCTCAGGACAGCCACTACCTCTTCCGCCGCTTCATCAACATGGTGCGCGAGAAAAAGGGCGAGCCGGCTCTGGCAGAGCGTTGATCGGACTCACAGATTAGAGACAGCGATGCGGCCCGGTTAACCCCGGGCCGTTTTCATTTCGAAGCGTACCTTCTGGAAAAACCGCAGGCACAGCATCACCGAAGCGGTGAAGAGGCCGATCAGGAAGCCGATCCAGATGCCAATGCCGCCATAGCCCATCGGGAAGGCGATGAACCAGGCCAGGAAGAAGCCGACGGGCCAGTAGGCGATCAGCGCCAGCAGCATCGGCACACGCGCATCCTTGAGCCCGCGCAACAGGCCCGACGCAATTGCCTGCAGACCATCGACCAACTGGAAAATGCCGGCGATAACCACGAGCGGCACGGCAAAATCGAGCACAGCTGCAGCATCCGGGGTATGGGCATTGATAAAGGCGCCGCTCAATTCGCGGGGCATCATGTAAAAGAGCACCCCGCCCGCAATCGATATCAGGCTGGCAATCCCGAGCACCGTGATGGCCGCCCGCATCAGGTCGGGATAGTTGCCGCGTCCGTGCGCAAGGCCGATCCGGACGGTTGCCGCCTGTGAAAGGCCAAGCGGAAGCATGAAGGCGATCGAGGTGAGCTGGAGAGCGATACCGTGGGCAGCCAACTCGACCGTGCCAATCTTGCCCATCAGCAGCGACGCCGCCGCAAACAGGCTGACTTCCGCCAGAACAGTCACGCTGATCGGCAGGCCGAGATGCACGACATCCCAGAGCGCATGCCAATCCGGTCGCCAGAAACGAACGAAAAGTTCGTAGCGGCGCGTCTCCTCGCGTGTCTCGATGTAGGCGACCATGAACAGGAAGCTCGCCCACTGCACAGTGACGGCAACGATGGCAGCACCCGTCATGCCGAGAGCCGGCAGGCCGAAATGGCCAAGCACCAGCGCATAGGCCAGCACCGCATTCATCACCAGAACAGCCAGCGTCACATAGAGGATGATGCCCGCCCTGCCCGTTGCGCTCACAAGTGCGCGCAACACCGCGAAAAGCAACGCCGGCAAGAGGCCGAACTGCACGATCATCACATAATGCGCGGCAAGTGCCGCCACCTCGGGTTTCTGTCCGAGCGCCAGCAGGATCGTCTCCGCATGGAAGAACAGCGGCGCCGTCATCAATGTGTAGGCAATCGACACCCACATGCCCATTCGGATCGAGCGGCAGACGGATACGACGTCTCCGCGTCCATAGGCCTGCGCCACCATCGGAACGACGGCGATGGAGAAGCCGGAACCAAAAATGAAGATGGTGAAGAAAAACTGCCCGGCCAAAACCATGGCGGCAAGTGACTGTGCTCCCAGCTGGCCGACGATCACCACATCCGTCGTATGAATGCCAAGCTGCGCAAGTTGGGCGCCGATCAAGGGAATTCCGAGCTGCAGGGTCGCGAGTATATGCGACCACCAGCTTGCTGCACCGGGCCTTGCGGACGAGATAGAGGCATGCGTATTCATGATGGCACCCAAGACGAAAAAAGCCGCTTCCAGAGATGACTGGCGAGCGGCGCGCGACCTTTGCATAGGGGAAACGTCAGGGGGTAGCAAGGAAAGCCTGTTATCGAGAAATAAATTTCACGGAAGCTTCACATTAACTGATCGGTTGCAGATAAACCTATTTTCCGACGTCCGGTCGTGCCGCAAGAAATCCACGAAGGCCTTCAGCGGGGCTGGCATGTAGCGACGACTGGGGTAATAAAGGAAAGGTCCTGAAAACGCCTGCTCCCAATCCGGCAGCACCGGCAGCAAGGCTCCGGACGCGAGGTCGTCGCGAAGAAACTCCTCGAAAGTGAAGATGATGCCGAGCCCGGCCCGCACGGCCGCGAGCTCCAGATCAATGGACTCGGCGATCATCCGCGGCTGGGGATGAACCGTGATGGTCTCACCATCGCGTTCGAAGGTCCATGAAATCGTGCGACCGCTGGCAAAGCGATGCAGGACGGCCTCATGGTGGACCAGTTCGCGCGGATGAGAGGGCATTCCCCGCCGCTCGATATAGGCCGGAGCCGCAGCCCCGACATAGCTCTGGTGCCGAGGCCCGAGCGGTATGGCGATCATGTCCTGATGCAACGCTTCCTCGTAGCGGACACCAGCGTCATGCCCCTCCGCCAGCACGTCGACGAAGGCGTCGTTAACCGATATCTCCATGGTAATCTCGGGATAGGCTTGGAGAAACCGCGTGGCGATATCAGGCAGGATGTTGCGGGCGACGATGCCCGGCACATTGAGCCGCAACCGCCCGGCGGGCCGATCGCGAAAGCTGTTGATCGCATCGAGCGCCGTCTCGATTTCCGCAAGTCCCGGCGTCAACCTTTCGAGCAACCGCTCGCCCGCATCGGTCAGCGTCACGCTGCGGGTTGTGCGATTGAACAGCCGCACTCCGAGCTGCGTTTCCAGCCGCCGCATGGCCTCGCTCATCGATGAGGCCGAGACACCACGCACCTTGCCCGCCGCACGGAAGCTGCGCAGGCGCGCAATGGTCGCGAAGGCATCGAGGTCTGCGAGCGGCAGATTGCTCATTGTACAAAATTCCAAACAGGCTGTTTCGTTTGCATCGGATTATCGCACAAAACGTCGAGGAGTAGAAAGGACCTCGGCAACATCCTCAACATCCTCTCCGGGGATTTTCGAAAGGAACCAGACAATGCAGACTGTGAAACTCGGCCGGACCGGCCCCTCCGTCTCCCGCTTCGGCCTCGGCTGCATGGGAATGTCCGGCATGTATGGCGAGAGCGACAGAGCCGAGAGCATCGCCACCATTCACGCGGCCCTCGACGCCGGCATGAACCTGCTCGACACTGGCGATTTCTATGGCATGGGCCACAATGAAATACTGATCGCCGAAGCGTTGAAGGGGCGCTCCCGCGACGATGTCCTGCTCAGTGTCAAGTTCGGTGCGCAGCGTGATCCCGCCGCCGGCTGGATCGGCTTCGACGCCCGCCCGGTCGCCGTCAAGACAGCACTTGCCTATACGCTGCAACGGCTCGGCGTCGATTACATCGACATCTACCGCCCTGCCCGCCTCGACCCAAGCGTACCTGTTGAAGATACGATCGGCGCCATTGCCGACATGGTGAAGGCAGGCTTCGTCCGACATATCGGTCTCTCGGAAGTCGGCGCCGACACCATCCGTCGTGCCGCAGCCGTCCACCCCATCGTTGACTTGCAGATCGAATATTCGGTGATTTCCCGCGGCATCGAGGACAGCATCCTGCCGACCTGCCGCGAACTCGGCATCGGCATCACCGCCTATGGCGTGCTCTCTCGCGGTCTCATCAGCGGCCACTGGCAGCCGTCCAGCATCGGCCGGAATGATTTTCGCGCCCATTCCCCGCGCTTTCAGGGAGAGAACGCCACCCACAACCTCGCGCTCGCGGAAGCACTCGGCAAGGTCGCCGCATCCAAAGGCATGACGACCGCCCAGGCCGCCATCGCCTGGGTCGCGGCACAGGGCGAAGACATCGTGCCGATCATCGGCGCCCGCCGTCGCGACCGCCTGCAGGAATCTCTTGGTGCGGCGGATCTTTCGCTCACGCCGGAGGATCTGGCCGAAATCGAACAAGCCGTACCGAGGAACGCCGCCGCCGGAACCCGCTATGCCGAGGCGCAGATGGCGCATCTCGACAGCGAGAAGTGATCTCCAGATATGGAAACGGCCCGGTTTTCGACCGGGCCGTCTCTCATTTCATCCATACGGAAGCCGACCTGCGGGCGGATCAGACCGGCCCGGAGAAGGTGTCGCAGGAGTCCACTTTGCCGCTGTCAAAGCCGCGCTTGAACCACTTCATCCGCTGGGCGGACGTGCCGTGGTTGAAGCTGTCGGGCACGACGTAGCCCTGGCTGCGCTTCTGCAACGTATCGTCGCCGATCTGCTTGGCCGCATTCAGCGCCTCTTCGAGATCGCCGGCCTCAAGCAAGCCCTTCTGCTGCGTGTACTTGCCCCAGATCCCGGCAAAGCAATCCGCCTGAAGCTCGACGCGCACCGACATCTGGTTCGATTCGACTTCGCTCATCGACTGCCGCATCTGGTTGAACTTCGGCAGGATGCCGGTGAGGTTCTGAACGTGATGACCGACCTCATGTGCGACCACATAGGCCTCGGCAAAATCGCCGGAAGCGCCGAAGCGGTCATTGAGTTCCCGGAAGAAGTCCGTATCGAGATAGACCTTGCGGTCGCCTGGGCAATAGAACGGCCCAGTGGCGGAGGAAGCGGTTCCGCAGGCGGAAGCCGTCCGGCCGGCGAACAATACCAGTGTCGGTTCTTCATAGGTCTTCCCGGCCGCCTTGAATATACCGTTCCAGGTGTCCTCGGTCTCGGCAAGAACGGTACGGACGAAAGCCGTCATCTCGTCGCTGGCAGGCTGAGACGGGCGCTCGCCGATTGACTGTTCATAGCCTGATCCCTGCTGTTGCATAGAACCGTCGCCCAAAAGCTGCAGCATGTCGATGCCCATCATCTTCAGCACGAAATAGATGACGATCAAAAAAATGATCGTGCCGATGCTCATGCCGCCGCCGCGCCGACCTCCCGTGGGGAGCTGCATTCCAGACCGTCCGAACGGATCGCGCCCCATGCCGCCACGACCGGTCGAGGTGCCCCGCCGGTCTTCAATATTGTCCGATTGACGTCGGCCCTTCCATTCCATGGTGCTTGTCCTCTCCAGCAGGCACTGTGCGCCCTTGGAAACAATCTATAGTGCAAACTGTTCCCTGCGGCCATTCCAAACGAAGCGGCAGGAGAGCTTTCGGGCGAGGTAGAAAGTAAGCTTGCCCCGTCTCAGCCGGAAGAGTGAAGCACAGGCGAAGCCAGCCCGACGCTTCCAACTCGACCCCGTCTTTTTGCCGAGAAGGCTTTGAGAATGCAGTGAGCGACAATGGTCAAGACTGCAGAAACATAGCCGTCAATCGCATAGTGCCAACCGAGATACACCGAACTTGCCATAATCAGAAGAACATAGGCGGCACCCGCGGCTGCCCACCAGCGCCCCCGCTCCGCGAGGAAAAGGGCATTCATGGTGATCAGGCCGACATGTACACTCGGGAAAGCAGAGATACCCGAACCGAAGCCGGCCACTCCCTTTTCATAAAGGGTCCAGAGATATTGCTGGAAATCGTAAGCCTGACCACCAGACAGGAACGCCGCCAGTGCGCTGAAGCGCGCCTCGTCACCGGTCACCGTTCCGTAATAGATCGGTCCGGCGGACAGGAACAAGCCAGCCAGTACATTGCCGCAAACCACCCATACGAACATGAACATGAACATATAGCGCCCACGAATGGCATCCGCCCGCGGCGAGGTTGCAACGAAGAAGAGGCCGGCAAAGCAGAGCGAGAACCAAAATACACTGTAGTTCCACTCAGCGACAGAAAGGATCCATTGATTATCGGCAATTCGGTAAAGCAATAGCCAAGGATCATTTCCGAGGTGGATGATCCGGTCGATATCGGCATGCAGCCGATCGTATTGAAAACCGCCCGCGAGAATGGGCAACATGTTTTTCAGCGAGGTGAAGCTGCCCTGAAATATCATCAGTGCCATCAGCAGGCTCATGCCGGACAGCATCCGCGAGAGCCGCCGCCGGCCGAAAAAATGCCGATAGGCTCGGGTTCTTCCGTGCCCGAATCTCATGATGGCGTAAGCAAGATCCACGGCAATCGCCATCATCGGAAAGAAGTACAGGAACAGGAGAGGCCATTGCACGAGATAATTGGCGTGCGAAGACTGCTCCCAATGCCCGGTCATCAGCAGGATTGCAACGCACACAAGGCTGTAGCCGGCGATGCAGATATAAATCCACGTATCCCGGCGCAGATGTTCTACGACCTCGGACAATAGAGACGCCACGAAAGCCCGGACAAGGGAGAGATCGTATGATGACCGCATGAGGCGACCATAGCTCGCCCTTTACTCAAGAACACTTAATGGAACCCGGCGTTCTTGAGTTTTGGCGAAACCGGCGACTGTGACATCTGTCATCGTCACACATGCAGCCAAAACCTGTCGAAACGCCTTCCGACACTCAGGACGGCTCGAAAACGAGTAGTTCCTCGAAGTGGTTCATGTCCTCGAAGGCGCAGAAAGCCGGCGGCCTGAGCGCGATCGCCGGAGAACGGTCGCGGATCTCCTCAACCACCTCGTCGAGAAACGGAACCCAGGCTGCAATCGTTTCGTCGTCAAAGCGTTCCTTCGGATAAGCGAAGGTGATGTGGAAGGAATAGTGGTCGTGATCGGGGTGCCGGTAGCCGAGAAGATCGGAGAAACGGTTGCGCCAGGATTTCAGACGGGCCCTGTCATCCGCCGTTACCCCGTCCAGTGTCAGCCCCGCCGGTGTTGCCTCGACCACTTCCATCTCGAACGGACCGTCGGGTGCAAAAGCCGCCAGCCGGTCCATGAAAATCGCAGTCATGTCGTCTATCGGCGTATCCAGCGGTACATCGGCCGGCCAGAACGGCAGCTTGCGGCGATATTCGATGATTCCCTGAAAAAGCGTCATGTGCAGGCTGAAAACCGGCGTAAAGGCAAGTTGGTTCGCCCCCGGCATGTCGAGGTAGCGCATCCGCGCTTCGACAATCGCCTGTTCGCTTTCCGATGCTGGCAACAGATGGCAGACGATGGTGTTTCCCGGCTCGGGCAGGAACTGCCCGGAAGAATCGTATCGCGTTCCGAAATGCGGAAGAGGTTGCTGCGTCAACGTTCGGGAAAAGAGGTGCAAATGGGAAGGAATGACATCAGGCGTGATTGGTTCGTCTGCCATGGTACAACCTTTGAGTAAGGGAAACGCCGGTCTATCCGCCCGACGACAAACCAGTGTGACAACCGAATGAATTTCCGCTGCAAAAAGCCGTTGTTTGCCGCTCCCCAACTTTCATGCATTCGACTTCATTTAAGGGGTTGGTTTGCGCGAGAGTTTTCCCTATAAGCCCCTTCTAGCCTGAAAAGACCCTCGTTTGTGCCCCGGCCGGTGAAAATTCACCCTGGCCGGTTTTTCGCGCAACCTGAAAATGGAAATGAGCCCATGCCGAAGCGCCAAGATATCAAGTCCATCCTCATCATCGGCGCTGGACCGATTGTCATCGGCCAGGCATGCGAATTCGACTATTCCGGCACGCAGGCCTGCAAGGCGCTGAAGGAAGAAGGCTACCGGGTCATTCTGGTAAACTCCAACCCGGCGACGATCATGACCGATCCGAACCTCGCCGACGCCACCTATGTCGAACCGATCACCCCGGAAGTCGTCGCCAAGATCATCGCCAAGGAACGCCCGGATGCCCTGCTGCCGACCATGGGCGGCCAGACGGCGCTCAACACCGCGCTGTCCCTCAAGCGAATGGGCGTTCTCGACCGCTACAATGTCGAAATGATCGGCGCAAAGCCGGAAGCCATCGACAAGGCAGAGGACCGCGCCCTCTTCCGCGAGGCCATGGCGAAGATCGGCCTTGAGACCCCGCGCTCTATGCTGGCCAACGCCACCGAGATCAAGGACGCCGACCGCAAGAAACACGAAGCCGCCCGCAACGAGGTAAAGGCCCGCCTGTCCGGCGCAGAACTCGACAAGGCGCTCGACGAGCTGGAAAACCAGTGGAACCTCGGCGAGACCGACCGCAAGCAACGCTATATTAGCCACGCCATGGCGATCGCCGCCCAGGCCATCGACACCGTTGGCCTTCCGGCCATCATCCGCCCCTCCTTCACCATGGGCGGCACCGGCGGCGGCATCGCCTATAACCGTTCGGAATTCTTCGAGATCGTCGGCTACGGCCTCGACGCTTCGCCGACCACGGAAGTCCTCGTCGAGGAAAGCGTTCTCGGCTGGAAGGAATATGAAATGGAAGTGGTCCGCGACAGGGCGGACAACTGCATCATCATCTGCTCCATCGAGAACATCGATCCGATGGGCGTCCACACCGGCGATTCGATCACTGTCGCGCCAGCCCTGACGCTGACGGACAAGGAATACCAGATCATGCGCAACGCCTCGATCGCGGTTCTGCGCGAGATCGGCGTCGAGACCGGCGGCTCGAACGTACAGTTCGCTGTCAACCCGAAAGACGGCCGCCTGGTCGTCATCGAAATGAACCCGCGCGTGTCGCGTTCGTCGGCGCTGGCCTCCAAGGCGACCGGCTTCCCAATCGCCAAGATCGCCGCCAAGCTCGCCATCGGCTACACACTCGATGAGCTGGAGAACGACATCACCGGCGGCGCCACCCCGGCATCGTTCGAACCGTCTATCGACTACGTCGTCACCAAGATCCCGCGTTTCGCCTTCGAAAAGTTCCCCGGTGCCTCGCCGGTCCTGACCACCGCCATGAAGTCGGTCGGTGAAGTCATGGCTATCGGCCGCACTTTCGCGGAATCGCTGCAGAAAGCCCTTCGCGGCCTCGAAACCGGGCTGACCGGCCTCGACGAAATCGAGATCCCCGGCCTTGGCGAAGGTGACGACCACAATGCCATCCGCGCCGCCATCGGCACGCCGACGCCGGATCGCCTGCGTCAGGTAGCCCAGGCCCTGCGCCTTGGCATGTCCGAGACGGAAGTGCACGAGAGCTGCAAGATCGATCCGTGGTTCATCGCCCAATTCAAGGCCATCGTCGACACCGAAGCCCGCATCCGCGAGCACGGCCTGCCTGAAGACGCCGAGAACCTGCGCATGCTGAAGGCCATGGGCTTCTCCGACGCGCGCCTCGCCAGCCTGACGCACAAGCGCCCGAAGGAAGTGGCGGAACTGCGCAACGCGCTCAACGTGCGTCCAGTCTACAAGCGCATCGACACTTGCGCCGCCGAGTTCGCCTCGCCGACCGCCTACATGTATTCGACCTATGAGACACCCTTCGTCGGCGTCGCACGCTCTGAAGCCCAGATTTCCGACCGCAAGAAGGTCGTCATTCTTGGCGGCGGACCGAACCGTATCGGCCAGGGCATCGAGTTCGACTACTGCTGCTGCCATGCTGCCTTCGCGCTGAAGGATGCAGGCTATGAAGCGATCATGGTCAACTGCAACCCGGAGACGGTTTCCACCGACTACGACACCTCCGACCGCCTCTATTTCGAGCCGCTGACGGCCGAAGACGTGATCGAGATCATGCGCGCCGAACAGGAAAAGGGCGAACTGGTGGGCGTGATCGTCCAGTTCGGCGGCCAGACGCCGCTGAAGCTCGCCGAAGCGCTGGAAAAGAACGGCATCCCGATCCTCGGCACCGCACCCGATATGATCGACCTCGCCGAAGACCGCGACCGCTTCCAGAAGCTTCTGATGAAGCTCGACCTCAACCAGCCGAACAACGGCATCGCCTACTCGGTCGAGCAGGCACGCCTCGTTGCCTCGGAAATCGGCTTCCCGCTGGTCGTTCGCCCGTCCTACGTTCTCGGCGGCCGTGCCATGCAGATCATTCACAATGAGAGCATGTTGCAGGCCTACTTGCTCGACACGGTTCCGGAACTCGTGCCGGAAGACATCAAGCAGCGCTATCCGAACGACAAGACCGGCCAGATCAACACCCTGCTCGGCAAGAATCCACTCCTGTTCGACAGCTACCTGACCAACGCTATCGAAGTGGACGTCGATGCGCTCTGCGACGGGAAGGACGTCTTCGTCAGCGGCATCATGGAGCATATCGAAGAGGCCGGTATTCATTCCGGCGACTCGGCCTGCTCGCTGCCGGTCCACTCGCTTTCCAACGAGATCGTCGACGCGCTTGAACGCCAGACCGTGGCGCTGGCAAAGGCGCTTAACGTCGGCGGCCTGATGAACGTGCAGTATGCCATCAAGGACGGCGTGATCTACATCCTCGAAGTCAACCCGCGCGCCTCGCGCACGGTGCCTTTCGTCGCCAAGACTATCGGCGCACCGATCGCCAAGATTGCCGCCCGCGTCATGGCCGGCGAGAAGCTCGATGCTGCCATCTCCGCCTATGGGGAAAAGCCCGATCCGCGCAAGCTGAAGCACATCGCCGTCAAGGAAGCCGTATTTCCCTTCGCCCGTTTCCCGGGCGTGGACACGCTGCTCGGCCCGGAAATGCGCTCGACCGGTGAAGTCATCGGCCTCGACACCGATTACGCCCTGGCCTTCGCCAAGGCGCAGCTCGGCGCAGGCGTCGAACTTCCACGCGATGGAACGGTCTTCGTTTCAGTGCGTGATGAGGACAAGGAGCGCGTGCTTCCGGCCATCAGCCTGCTTTCAAGCATCGGCTTCAAGGTTCTCGCCACCGGCGGAACTGCTCGCTTCCTCGCGGAGAAGGGCATCACGGCGGAAAAGATCAACAAGGTTCTGGAAGGACGCCCGCATATCGAGGACGCCATCCGCAACCGTCAAGTCCAGCTTGTCTTCAACACCACTGACGGCAACAAGGCGGTCTCCGACAGCAAGTCGCTGCGCCGCGCCGCCCTGATGCAGAAGGTGCCGTACTACACGACAATGGCCGGCGCGCTTGCCGCCGCACAGGCCATCGAGGCCCTGAAAAAGGGCCAGCTGGAAGTTCGCCCGCTGCAGAGCTACTTCTGAAAATCCGACGGGTCGGGTGAAAAAATCACCCGACCCATCATCATTTGACATTTGTCTATCAGCCCGGAGAAGGCGATCATCCGCGACTCAGGTCGAGGAGGACTTCTCATGCAAGACAGGACAGCAATAGGCGCCATCGCGGGACGGCGCGAATGGATCGGGCTCTATATCCTTTCCATTGCCTGCCTGATCTATTCCATGGACCTGTCCGTGCTGTTCCTGGCAATGCCGGCGATCACCACCGATCTCGATCCCTCGGCTGCCGAACTTCTCTGGATCAACGATATCTACGGCTTCATGGTCGCGGGTTTCCTCGTAACCATGGGCACGCTCGGCGACCGCATCGGCCGGCGCAAGGTCCTCTTGATCGGTGCAGCCGCCTTCGGCGTTGCCTCCGTCTTCGCGGCCTCCTCGACATCGGCCCAGATGCTGATTATCGCCCGGGCCTGTCTTGGCATCGCCGGCGCGACCATCGCTCCGTCGACATTATCGCTGGTGGTCAATCTTTTCTCTGACGAGAAGGAGCGCAACCGAGCGATTGGCGTATGGGGCACGGCCTTCGCCCTTGGCGGTCTGATCGGCCCACTGATCGGCGGCGTCCTGCTCCAGTATTTCCACTGGGGCTCCGTCTTCCTCATCAATGTCCCCGTCATGCTGGCGCTCATCATCGCCGCCCCTTTCCTTCTGCCGGAATATCGCGGCGACGGTGCCGGGCGTCTGGACCTGCCGAGCGTCGGGCTTTCGCTCGCAACCGTCCTGCCGATCATCTACGGCTTCAAGAAAATCGCGACAGATGGGATGGATCCCATCTATCTCGTTCCCGTCGCTGCGGGGCTGGCTTTCGGAGTTCTGTTCGTTCGGCGTCAGCGCCGTCTGGCCGACCCGCTGATCGATCTTTCCCTCTTCAGGATACCCGCCTTCCTGGCGTCGCTGCTGGTCAACCTCTCAGGCGTCTTCTTCGTCTTCGGCATTTTCCTGTTCCAGAACCAGTATCTGCAACTGGTGATCGGCCTGACGCCGCTCCATGCCGCACTCTGGTCCGGTCTGCCCGGCCTCGTCTTCACCGTCATGTCCCTGCAAGCCTATCACATCACCAACCGCCTGGGATCGGTGAAGACGGTTTTGATCGGCCTTCTGGTCAACGCCTTTGGTGCCGCCGTCATGGCCGTTGCCGCCTATCACGAAAGCCTGTTCGGCGTACTCGGTGCCAGCGCGCTGATTGCACTGGGCTTCGTCCCGGTCATTCTGACCACAACGGGGCTGATCGTCGGCTCCGCGCCGCCGGAACGCGCCGGTGCCGCCTCGGCCATCTCGGAAACCAGCGCCGAGTTCGGCGGAGCGCTTGGCGTAGCCCTGCTCGGCAGTCTCGGCAGCGTCATTTATCGCATCGCCATGAGTGGCGCCGACTTCGACGGTCTGCCGGCCGACATGGTGGAGGCGAGCCGTTCTACACTCGCCGCAGCGGTCGATGCCGCCCGCACTCTCGGCGGGCCGCCTCCATGGCTGGATCTCGCCCGCAGCAGCTTCTCCCTCGGCTTTGCCGCCTCATGTGCGGCCGCGACAGTGGCGCTCGTCCTGCTCGCCATCGTCGCCCGCCGGGTCTACAGCCTCAACCCCGTGACGGAGAGCGCACCGGCGCACTGAAAGCGAAGAGAAACGCTCGACGGCAACCGAAAATTGCAGCACCAGACCAAGTCTGCTATCGTCGCGCCAAAGCAGTCGGGAACGCGCGGCATGGGCAAGAACATCGTTCTTCTCTTCGACGGCACATCGAACGAAATCGCGGCGGACCGCACCAATATCCTGCGTCTGTTCGGCACCTTGAGGCGAACCGACCGGCAACTCGTCTACTACGATCCCGGTGTCGGGACGTTCGGTGCAGATGATTCCTGGTCACGCGCATGGCGCAAGGCGGTGGAGGTCTGGGGGCTTGCCACTGGCTGGGGCATGGATTCCAACATCAAGCAGGCCTATCGCTTCATCGTCGAGAACTACGAGGCAGCACCGCGTGACAGTGACGGCAAGAAGATCGGCGAGGACGACCGCATCTTCATTTTCGGCTTCAGCCGGGGCGCCTATACCGCCCGGGTGCTGGCGGGCTTCATCCACGCGCTTGGCCTGATCCGCCGTGAACACCTCAATCTCGTCGACTATGCCTATCGCGCCTACAAGGGCATACCCGATCACCAGACGCATACCCCCGCAACGCCCGCGCCGGAGGGCAGTCCAGCGCCATCGGCCTTCGCTACCATGCGCCTCTACGAACGGACGCTGAAAGGCATTCGTCCCACGATAGAACTGCTGGGGCTTTTCGACACCGTCGCCTCCGTGATCGAGCCCGGCAAGGTCGGCATCCAGTTCAAGACGCACCCCTTCACCGACCGCAATCCTAGCGTACGCTATGTCCGCCACGCAGTCGCCATCGATGAACGGCGCACAATGTTCCGGCCGGAACTGTGGCCTGCCAACCAACCATTTTGGGGCGGTCCCTTCCGGCCGCCGGCAGATCGCCCCATGCAACCGCAGGACGTCAAGGAGGTCTGGTTCACCGGAGTTCATGGCGATATCGGTGGCGGCTATCCGGAAAAGCAGAGTGCACTCATCAAGCTGCCGCTTGCCTGGATGATCCGGGAAACGAAGGCGATGGGCCTCGACTATTCTACCCGCACGGTCAACGAGGTGGTACTCGGCAAGAATCCCGAGAAGGATTACGTCGCTCCGAACGCGATGGCGGAACCGCACGATTCGATGAATCTCGCCTGGCGTCTTGTCGAATTCATTCCCCGCAAGGTCCCGCCGTCGTCCTGGCGGCATAATGGCAAGGCCGGCGGCATCTATCTCCCGAAATCCGACCCGCGCCTCATCTCTGAAGATGCTCTTGTCCACATATCGGTGGAGGAGCGACTCAACAGCTCCCCGGACGGCAGTCGCTACAAGCCCCGGAACCTGCCGCTCCGCTATCGCATCGAGCGCTGAGGGCTTCCGTTGCACGCTATGCGAAACATGGACATGGCGCCGTCAAGCCCTGCCCTCAAACATAAAGCTCTGGAACTTTCCGTCTTTTATCTGTTATAGTTTTGTTCAACGTTGATTTGAGACATGGTTCCGCAGCTTTGCTACGGAGCCTGTTTTTCTTTTGTGTCCGCCCTTGCGGACATGGAAAGCTGAGGAAGACGAAATGGTTGAAAAGGTCCCGATGACGCAGAACGGTTACGCCAAGCTGCAGGAGGAGCTGCGCTGGCGTCAACAGGAGGAGCGCCCGCGCATCATCGACGCGATTGCAGAAGCGCGCGCCCATGGCGACCTTTCCGAGAACGCCGAATATCATGCCGCCAAGGAAGCCCAGAGCCATAACGAGGGCCGCGTCAGCGAGCTTGAAGATCTCATTGCCCGCGCCGAGGTCATCGACCTTTCCAAGATGTCCGGCTCCAAGATCAAGTTCGGTGCGACCGTCAAGCTGGTAGATGAAGATACCGAGGAAGAAAAGACCTACCAGATCGTCGGCGATCAGGAAGCCGACGTGAAGGCTGGCCGCATCTCGATTTCCTCGCCGATCGCCCGTGCGCTCATCGGTAAGGAGGCTGGCGACAACATCGAAGTCGTCGCTCCCGGCGGTTCCAAAGCCTACGAGATCCTCTCTGTCGCCTGGGGCTGACGCAGAACCGGAAGGCCTCCCTTGCTTTCACTTGCCGACATCACGGTGATCGCGCCGCATTTCAAGCGGCGCCTCTCCGGTGTAACCTCGACCGTGATCCAGCTCGTGCCGGCGCAACGCCGCCACGGACGCGGCATCGTTACCCTCGGGCCCGGCCTTCCCGATCATCTTCCCAAGATGCACTGGCGGCAATTGCCTGCCCTCTGGCGCGCGCCGAAAGGCGCGCCCGTTCGCATCTGGCATGCCCGGCGCAACAACGAGATGCTGTTCGGCATCTTCCTGCGCGATGTCCTGCGCATGCCTCTGAAGCTGCTCTTTACCTCCGCTGCGCAACGCCGTCATACCGGGTACACCCGCTGGCTGATCTCGAAGATGGATGCCGTCGTCGCGACCAGCGCCCGCTCCGGCTCCTTCCTCAAGGTACCGCATACTGTCATCCGCCATGGCGTCGATACCGAGCTTTTCCATCCCGGTGAGGAAACATCTGATACCATCGCCGCAACCGGACTGCCGGGACGCCATCTCGTCGGCTGCTTTGGTCGCGTCCGCCACCAGAAAGGCACGGATCTCTTCGTCCACGCAATGATCGAACTCCTGCCGGAATTTCCCGATTGGACCGCCGTCATCAGTGGCCGCGTCACCCCCGAGCATCAGGGTTTCGCCGACAAGCTGAAGGCGGATATCGCCGCTGCCGGCCTTTCGTCGCGCATCATCTTTCTTGGCGAAGTCGATGACATCAAGCCCTGGTATCGCCGACTTTCGCTTTACGTGGCTCCCTCCCGCAACGAGGGCTTCGGCCTGACGCCTCTCGAATCAATGGCATCGGGCACCGCAGCCGTGACCAGCGACGCTGGCGCGTATGCGGAAATGATTGTCGAGAACGTCACGGGCAAGGTCGTGCCCGCCGGAAACTACGAGGCGCTACGCGACGCGATCCGCGTTTATCTCTCCTCGCCCGCGGCAACCGAGGAAGCGAACCGCGTCAGCCGCCAGCACGTACTCGACAATTTCGCCCTCGAAAACGAGGTGGGTGGACTGGAGAAGGTTTATGACCACCTCCTCAGACATGACAAGACGGTCCCATGACCAAGGTGGAGTTCATCGGTCACAGCAAGCATCTCAACGGCATCCGCAAGGCCTCCGACGGTAGCCTTGAACTGGTTCCGCTGAAGCTTGTCGACACGATCCGCGAACTCGTTCGCCGCAAGGGGTTCGGAGGCCTTCTGGCAACCATTGCCGGTCGTGACGAATTTGTCGATCTCAGGCCCGTCGTCGAGCGCAACCTGATCCGCCGGCGCATCCGTTTCGGCTGGTTTTATTCCAATCCCCTGGTCGCCGCCATTTACAGGGCCGCGGTCCTGCCCCGCGCCCGTATCCCCGCCGCACTGCTTAAGCTCTGTTTCGACGATCACCCGGAAGCCAGGGCTCTGGTCTTCAACGGCTTCCTGATGCCGGATGCGTTGACGCTCGAGGTCAGCAAGGCGCTTGGCCGCGAACGGCTGGTCATGGAACTCGGCTTCTTCCCGAAGATGCTGCAGTATGACCGCAAGGGCATCAACTACGACAGCACCCTTCCTCGCGATCCCGCCTTCTACCGCATGGTGGACGACCGGGTCGGCAAGGAAATGCCGGCAGACCTCGTGCGCCGCCAGAGCAAGCAAAAGGGTTCAGAGACCGCCGCCCTGCCCTCATCCTACGTCTTCGTGCCGTTCCAGGTACCGAGCGACATGCAGGTGCTCGCCCATTCTCCCTGGATCAGGGACATGGTGCATTTTTACGAGGTGATTACCCGCCTCGCCGACCGCCAGCCGGATGTGCACTTCGTCATCAAGGAGCATCCCAGTTTTCCGCTGTCGATCCGTGGCCACGTAAAGCCGCACAGCCGCATCCATTTCGCCAATCACAACGAGACACGCGGCCTGATCGAAGGCGCCGACGCCGTCATCGTGATGAATTCGACCGTCGGCCTCGAGAGCCTGTTCCTCGGCAAGAAGGTCATAACCATCGGCAATGCGCCCTACAACATCGACGGCCTCGTGCTGCACGCCGGTAATGACGAGGAACTGGCAGTCGCTTTTCAGGCTCTGAAAAACTGGGAACCGGACGCCGACCTTCGCACGACCGTCATAAGGTACATCTACAATGTCTTCCTGCTCAGGGGCGATCGCAACAATGCGGACGCGGCCATGATGGAGGCTCTTCGCCAGCGCGCCGAGGGAACCGACCAGCACAGCCTTTTCCTGAAAGAGTTTGCCGAACGTTCGGGTCACGAAGACCGAGCGGAGAGACAACCGGTCAGGGAAGGCCCGTAGCGACGATGAATATGCAAACCACGCTCACCCCTCCGGTCAATGTGGTTTGCATGAAATGGGGAACCCTCTACGGCCCCGAATACGTTAACAACCTGAAACGCGGCGTCTCCCGCCATCTTCGCCGCCCGCACCGTTTCGTCTGTTTCACCGACGATGTCACAGGACTGGAAGCAGGCATCGAGACATTCCCCCTGCCGGAACTGGACCTGCCTGCAGGCCACGGCGACCGGCGCTGGCGCAAGCTTGCCCTCTTCCGCCGCGATCTCGCAGACCTTCAGGGCACCACGCTATTTCTCGACCTGGATCTGGTCATCGTGACCGATCTCGAGCCGTTCTTCACGCATCCCGGGACATTCCTCATCATCCGGGACGACGATCTCTTCCGTGCCAAGCCGCTTCGCCGCATCAACCCAGCCCGAGACCGCTTCCTGCATTCGGTCGGCAACAGCTCTGTCTTCCGCTACGAGATCGGCGCCCATAGCTATATCCTCGACGCCTATCTGGCGGACCCTGCCAAGGCCATGGCGAATTACGAGATTTCCCAGCAGTTCCAGAGCGCCCAGCTCGCCGCCCACGGCCATCTGCAATATTGGCCGCGCGAATGGTGTGTGAGCTTCAAGAACGCCTGCGTTCCGCGCAATCTGGCCAGCTACATCTGGGACCCGGCTCCACCGGAAAGCGCTAAAATGGTGGTTTTCGCCGGCCAACCGAAAATGGGCGAAGTCCTCGCCGGTGGCGGACACAAATGGTATCGCCGGATCGGCAAGGTCGATTGGCTCCACGATGCCTGGTACGGCAACGGCCAGATGGCTTCAGATCTCCAGAAGGGGAACCTTCTTGACCTGACGGATCGTCAGCATGGTCCGCACGGTATGGACGTGCTCGTTGGCGGTTAGCACCTCGATCACGAAGTCCTGAAAGCGGGTCAGGTTTTCCGCAACACAGTGCAGCAGGAAATCGCTGTCGCCATTGACCATCCATGCCTGGCGTACCATCGACCATCCCTCGGTGGCAGCGGCAAATGCCTTGAGATTGGCCTCCGACTGGTGTTTCAGGCCAATCATGCAGAAGGCGACGAGGTCGAACCCGAGCTTCGGCGCGCTCAACATCGCGTGATAGCCCTCGATGATGCCGCTCTCCTCGAGCTTGCGCACGCGCCGGAGACAGGGCGGCGCAGAAATGCCGACCCTCTCGGAAAGCTCCACATTGGTCATCCTCCCGTCCCGTTGCAGTTCGCGCAGGATTCGAAGATCGATTGCGTCCAACTCGGCTCTCAGCACGGGGGATGGCCTTTCATGATTTGCAGATGGGCATTTTCTAGCCGAACCCGTGGAATACGCAAGAATCTGGCTGCATTGAGAACAAAAATTACCATGCGGCGCATTGCCTTGTTGGTATTGCAAGGCTGACCTTGAATAAATGCATGGATCAATCATAAATGAAGCTACAAAGAAGTGGCGCGCGAGCTTATATCGCCCCCTCCCCTGGCCGCTTTGAAAGGAACTACCCATGACTGCCCGCCATACAAAGGTGTTGATCATCGGCTCAGGCCCAGCCGGATACACGGCCGCGATCTATGCCGCCCGCGCCATGCTGAAGCCCGTTCTCATCGCCGGCATGGAACAGGGCGGTCAGCTGATGATCACGACCGACGTGGAGAACTATCCCGGTTTCGGCGATCCTATCCAGGGTCCGTGGCTGATGGAGCAGATGCTGAAGCAGGCAACCCATGTCGGCGCCGAGATCGTCAACGATCTGGTGACCGAGGTCGACGTTTCCCGCCGCCCCTTCACCGCTCGCACTGATTCCGGCGCGGTATGGACCGCCGATACACTCATCATCGCCACCGGCGCCAAGGCCAAGTGGCTCGGTATCGAGAGCGAGCAGCATTTCCAGGGCTTCGGCGTTTCGGCTTGCGCCACCTGTGACGGCTTCTTCTATCGCAACAAGGACGTCATCGTGGTCGGCGGTGGCAATTCGGCCGTGGAAGAGGCGCTTTACCTCTCCCACATCGCCAAGTCCGTGACCGTGGTGCACCGCCGCGACAGCTTCCGTTCCGAAAAGATCCTGCAGGAGCGTCTGTTCGCCAAGGATAATATCCGCGTTCTCTGGAACACCGAGGTTGCCGAAATCACCGGCGCGCCCGCCAAGCCGCCGATGCCGCCGTCTGTCAGCGGCGTGAAGCTGCGCGACACGCTGACGGGAGCCATCACCGAAACGCCGATCGACGGCGTCTTCGTCGCCATCGGCCATGCGCCTGCGGTCGAATTGTTCAAGGGCAAACTGAAGCTCAAGTCGAACGGCTATCTCTGGACCGCACCCGACAGCACGGCCACGGACGTATCGGGCGTTTTCGCTGCCGGCGACGTGACCGACGACATCTACCGGCAGGCGATCACCGCCGCCGGCATGGGCTGCATGGCAGCGCTTGAAGCCGAGCGCTTCCTGGGCGCCCAGCCGGTACAGGCCGAAGCTGCGGAGTAATGGTCATGAGAGGGGGTGGCATGCCGTTGGATTGGGACAAGTTGCGCATTTTTCATTCGGCCGCAGAAGCTGGGTCATTCACCCATGCGGCCGACAAGTTGCACCTTTCCCAGTCGGCGATCAGCCGCCAGGTCAGCGCGCTGGAACAGGATATCGGCGTCAAGCTGTTCCACCGTCACGCGCGCGGCCTTATCCTCACAGAACAGGGCGAATTGCTCTATCGCACCGCCCATGACGTGCTACTGAAGCTCGAAACGGTGAAGATGCAACTCACCGAGACGACGGAAAAGCCGAGCGGCAAGCTCCGCGTCACGACGACTGTCGGTCTCGGCCAGGGTTGGCTTACGGACAAGGTGCAGGAATTCCTGCAGCTTTACCCGGACATGTCCATCCAGCTCATCCTCGACAACGAGGAACTGGACGTGAACATGCGTCACGCCGACTGCGCCATCCGACTGCGCCAGCCGCAGCAATCCGACCTGATCCAGCGCAAGCTCTTTACCGTGCACATGCACGTTTATGCAGCACCGTCCTACATCAACCGTTATGGCGAGCCGCAGTCGATCGAGGATCTCGACAACCACCGCATCATAACATTCGGCGAACCGGCTCCCGGATACCTTCTGGACGTGAACTGGCTGGAAATTGCCGGACGCTCGTCCGACAACCCGCGAATGCCCCACCTCCAGATCAACAGCCAGACCTCGATCAAGCGGGCCTGCCTCTTGGGAATCGGTCTCGCCTGCCTTCCGGACTACATCGTCGGTCGCGATCCGGGACTGATTCAACTGTCCCTAAGCGCTGACGTGCCCTCGTTCGACACTTATTTCTGCTATCCGGACGAAATGAAAAATGCTGCAAAGCTGAAAGTCTTCAGAGACTTTATCGTCGCAAAGGCCAGAAATTGGAACTTTTAGGCTGTTTTTGCAGCAAAAAGAGTAGGCCTGCACATCACGCATGCCTGACATGCATAAAAAAGCATTGTTCACTGCACAAAAAACCACCATATCGCACACAGCTGATGCACATGGTGGCTTTCCTCCCAGTTCCACCGCAGCAGCTGTTCCCCTCTGGAGGTTTTTGACCTTCACACTTCAAAGGGCCCTGGAGCGATCCGGTGGCCCTCTTTTTTTTCTCACACATTCCCACGTATCCAAGCAATGATGAATGGAAGCTCGCCGATTCTGAAAATTTCAAGAACTGTCCCTAAAATGAGCCAACCTGCGGAATGGGTTTACGGTTACCTAGTTTGACACCTTATTTCGTCGCCATATTTGAACTGCTTCCACTCCGATACGGAAACACAACCATATGAATCTTGACGAGACCCTCAAAGCGCTTGCACATCCCGCAAGGATCGAAATGCTCGTGTGGCTCAAGCAACCCGAGATCCATTTCCCAGATCGCCCTCATCCGATGGAGATGGGCGTGAGCGCAGGTCAGTTCGAGCGTTGTGGACTATCGCAGTCCACGGTATCTGCCCACCTCACCACGCTACAACGCGCCGGGCTCGTACTGTCTACCCGCGTCGGCCAGTGGGTGCTGTATCGTCGTAACGAGGAAGCGATCGGCAAATTCCTCGCCGCCTTGAACACGGCCCTCTGAGACACCAGATTCGGATCTCCAAAATATCAGCCACATCCCGCCATTGGATAACTTGGATATTTATAGAGGTCTTATGTCCAGCCTTTTCGACCCCATCACCCTTGGCCGCACTACGCTTGCTAATCGCATTGCCATGGCTCCGCTTACGCGAAACCGCTCACCGGGGGCCATACCCAACAATCTGAACGTCACCTATTACGAACAGCGCGCATCCGCTGGCCTGATCATCACCGAGGGTACGCCGATCACCCAGCAGGGCCAAGGCTATGCTCAGGTCCCCGGCCTTTATCTTCCCGAAGCGATCGAAGGCTGGAAGCGCGTCACCTCCGCGGTGCACTCGGCCGGCGGCAAGATCGCCGTCCAGCTTTGGCACGTCGGACGCATTTCCCATACCTCCCTGCAGCCCAACGGCGCGGCTCCCGTCGCCCCTTCCGCCATCCGTGCCAAGTCGAAGACCTACATCATCAACGATGATGGCACCGGAGCATTTGCCGACACGTCGGAACCCCGCGCCCTCGACATCTCCGAGATCCCCGGCATTCTTGAGGATTACCGCCGCGCTGCACGTGCAGCTGTCGACGCCGGTTTCGATGCCGTAGAGATCCACGCCGCCAACGGCTACCTGATCGACCAGTTTCTCCGCGCCGATACCAATCACCGCACGGACGCCTATGGCGGTTCGATCGAAAACCGCATCCGCTTCGCAATCGAAGTGGTTGAGGCCATCGTCAACGAGATCGGCGCAGACCGCACCGGCATCCGTATTTCGCCGGTCACCCCGGCAAACGATGCATCCGACCCGGATCCGCAGCCGGTTTTCAATGCACTCGTGGAAAAGCTAGCCGCCTATGACCTCGCCTTCATCCATGTGATCGAGGGTGCGACCGGCGGCCCGCGCGACAATCTGCCCTTCGATTGGGCTGGCCTGAAGGCTGCTTACCGCGCCAAGGGCGGCAAGGCCGTTTGGATGGTCAACAACGGCTACGATCGCGACATGGCAATCGAGGCTGTCGAATCCGGCCGCGCCGACATGGTGTCCTTCGGCAAGCTCTTCATCTCCAACCCGGACCTCGTCCAGCGCTTTAAGGAAAATGCTCCCCTCAACGAGGCGGACCGCAACACCTTCTACGGCGGTGGCGCGGAGGGTTACACCAACTACCCGACGCTGGCGCTTTCCGCCTGAGCATCACGGCAAAAGTACGAATGCCCCGCTTCCGCGGGGCATTATCTTTTGAGCGTTCCGCCTATCGCAGGCTGCGGAACGCTAAGCGAACCGATATCGCGCACATCAGCGCTCCATTCGCCGGGTGCAGAGCCGCCACCAGCGGCATGTCGACCTCCTGCCCCACCACGACCACGGCGATCTGCAGGAGATAGCTGGTCGCCAGCAGCGCCGTCAGTTCACGGACGGCGCTCAGCCGAGGCGACATGAAGGCCTGCGCCAGCATCCCGAGGATCGGCAGGACGATGATGCTGCCGACGATGCGATGCACGACCCAATCAACCCCGCCCCCGAAGATCGCCATGCCTGCGAGGTAGAACTGGATGCCGATGCCCGCGCCGGTCAGGATCGCCATCCCCATGAAGACGAGGCTTGCGGGAGCCGGTTTTACCTCTATCCGCACACTCATGCCGCTCTCCCGGCCAAGGGAGCCGATGTCGAACCCGCCTGACTATCTGTCCGGGATGCCTCGCCTGCCCGTTCAGGAAGGCAGCCAAGGCTTGCCAGGGTAGTCGCGACAGCCTCGTCGATGGGCGTCCGCGGCTCCTCTCCGAGAAATTCGACGAGATTCCGATCGTCCATCATAACCTCTCTGGTCCAGAGGTAACGCATTTCGAGGAGTTCCCGAAAGAGCGGCACGAAGGGCGATGCAAGCATAACCAGCAGCCACGGGAAGCGCTGCAACTTGAGATCCGGTCGTCCCGTGACCCGGCGGATGGAAGCCGCCAGTTCGGTACCGTCCCGATCCCGGAAACCTGCCATGTGGAAGCGCGCGAAGGTCGGCAACCGGTCGGCATGCTCCAGCAGGCGCACCATGGTCTCAGCGACATCCGGCAGATAGGCCCATTGATGACCAACTCCGGGCGACGACGGGTTGGTGATCGCGACAACGGGCGCGCCGGGCTTGATGACACCCTGCGCAAACCAGTTATTACCGGCGCCGGGACCAAAGAAATCGCCCGCCCGGACGATCAGCACCGGCACGCCATCGGCGGCCGCAGCTTCCAGCCGGCGCTCAAGCTCGACCCTTATCTGCCCCTTGCGGGTCACAGGATGCTGCGGGCTATCCTCGCGAACCAACGGAAAACTGTCCGGCCCAAAATTATAGACCGTCCCCGGCATCAGAACGCGCGCGCCGTGACGCTTTGCGGCGGCAATCGTGCTGTCGATCATCGGCAGCACCAGCTTGCCCCAGTTGCGATAGCCGGGCGGGTTGACGCCATGGACGATGAGGCTCGCGCCCTGGGCCGCCCCAACCACGTCGGCAGGGTTCATGGCATCTCCTTGCACCCACTCATATTGCGGCATCCTTGACTGCATCTCGGCCGCGCGCCGATGCATGGCGCGAACACGATACCCCCGCTCCACGAGCGTGGCGGCGACCGCGCCGCCGACACCGCCGGTAGCCCCGAGAACAAGGGCTACGGACGGATGAATGGCTGTTGTCTCTGTCATGGCCTGAACTCCTTAGTTTCGATGCAAGGAGTATCCGGCAAGGTCGTGATATACGGAATTGTCAGAATTTCTTTAGCTGCTATACATTTAAATATGAGGAGCGAACTGACTTGGGACTATTATCGCACCTTCTTGACGGTGCTGCGCGAGGGATCGCTATCCGCCGCCGCGCGCGAACTTGGCCTGACGCAGCCGACCGTCGGCCGTCATATCGATGCGCTGGAACGAGCAGGTGGCGGGCCTCTCTTCCTGCGGACGCCGAAAGGACTGCTGCCGACGGAGACCGCCAGACAGATGCGTCCTCACGCAGAAACCATGGCGGCAACGGCAGCCGCACTGGAGCGAACCGCCTCGGGGCGTTCCGATTCGACAACCGGAACTGTGCGCATCAGCGCCAGCGAGGTGATCGGGGTAGAGATTCTTCCACCGATCCTTGCGGACCTTCAAGAGGCCCATCCCGGCCTGAATATCGAACTGTCTGCATCAGACGAGGTAGAAGACCTGCTGAATCAAGCGGCCGACATCGCCATACGCATGGTCGAGCCGGAGCAGGATGCATTGCTCTTCAGACGCATCGGACGCATTCCACTCGGCTTTTATGCTCATCGGCGTTATCTCTCCCGCCATGGCACGCCGCAATCTCTGGCCGAGCTTGCCGAACATCGCCTCATCGGCTTCGACCGGCACCTCGCCTATATCCGCAGCATTCTTGCCGGAAGGCCCGATCTCGCGGACACCCATTTCTCCTTCCGCACGGACAGCAATCTCGCACAATTTGCCGCGATCAGGGCCGGTGTAGGCATCGGCATGTGTCAGGACGGACTCGCTCAGCACTATCCGGATCTCGTACCAATATTGCCCGGCGCACTGGGAATATCGCTCGATACCTATGTCGTAATGCATGAGAGCCTGAAGACGGCCCCGCGCTGCCGCGTGGCTTTTGATGCGCTGGTCAAGGGGTTACTGGACTATATCGACCACTAGGAATTCGGAAATGAGCGAACTCACACGTGCCCAACGGGACGCATCGACGGGAACCGGTACCCGACCAACCGGGGGCTTTGCGCCTCTCGTCCCCGAACTCGATGTCACCAGTATCGAGACAAGCCTGAACTTCTGGTGCAATGGCCTGGGCTTTCGCATCGCCTATGACCGCCCGGCCGCGAAATTCGCCTATCTCGAGCGGCAAGGTGCCCAGTTGATGCTCTGCCAGATAAACGGCAACTGGAAGACGGGCGCCCTGGAGAGACCCTTCGGGCGCGGCATCAATTTCCAGATCGCCACAGACGATCTCGAACCGATACTTGAATCCTTGCGCGAACTGGACTGGCCGCTCTTCGAAACGGTGAGCGAAAGCTGGTATCGCATTGGGGAGAATCAGGAAAACGGTTCGCGGGAATTCCTCGTGCAGGACCCTGACGGCTATCTGATCCGCTTTTCCCAATCGATTGGAACGCGCTCCGTCGACTGACGGCTGGTGCGCTAGATCGCTGAACGGCTGACTCTGACGGCAGGCGATCAAGCGCGCCGGGCGGATCCGAAAAGATCTCGGCGCACGCTAGAGGGAAGAATTCGCCTGATGAGGATCGTCGATCTCGACCTCAGGGCGATCGCCGCCGTCTGAATATTCATCCCGCCACCTGCCCTGCTCATCCTGGTAGCTGATCTCGACGGGTTCGTCGCCGACTTGCTGTTCCTGCATGACTATGCGAGCCGCTTCCAGCGCCTCCGCGTGACTGCCGAACGTCTCGGAGAACACGTTTCCAAGCTTGTAGGCCCAACCACCATCATGAGGAACAATCTCGTAAACGATCTTTGTCATTCTTTCCTCCTTCCAAGCCGTGGCATTATCACACCAAGTAGCACAAACATCAAACGGGATGGAAAAATGAGCTCCCGTGAAAGATTTCCGGTCCGAAAGGACTGGACACGGCACGCTTTTAAGCTGTTCTGGAAGACAGCTCTTCCTCAGCCAAGGCATCTCATCCGTGCATAGTCTCCGTCAGGAAAAGACACTTGTTCTCCCGCTTATCGTCGCGGTCGCCGGTCTCGCGCTGGAACACGAAATTCTGGCCTTGGGGCCGGCCATCTCTGTGGTGGCAGCGGTCGTCCTGATCGGCGCCATCGTCGTCGCCTCACTGCGCATCGCCCACCACGCGGAAGTTCTCGCCGTGAAGGTCGGAGACCCCTACGGCACGATGATCCTGACGCTTTCCGCCGTCATGGTGGAAGTCCTGATCCTCGCGATCATGATGAGTGGCGAAAGCTCGCCGACGCTGGTGCGCGACACGATCTATTCGGCGGTCATGCTGGATATCAACGGCATTCTCGGCCTTGCCGCGCTGCTGGGGGGCCTGAAGCACGGCGAACAGCCCTACAACGACGATTCCGGCAAGACCTATGGCGTAATGATCCTGACCGCCATGGGCATTTCCATGGTCGTCCCGGAATTCATTCCGGTGGAGAAATGGCAGTATTATTCGTTCTTCACCATCTTCGCGATGATCGCCCTTTACGGCCTCTTTCTGCGCATGCAGGTCGGCACGCACAGCTACTTCTTCAGCTACAGCTATCCGCGAACCCAACAGCGCAGGCAGGAGGAGCGCGAACCGGAAGGAGAAAATGAACCGGCCACGCTCTCGATTGCCGTCATCGTCGCCGGCGTCGTGCTGATCGGCGTTCTTGCGGAGTTGATGTCCGTGTTCCTCAACGTCGGCCTTAAGGATGTCGGCGCGCCCGTCGCCCTCACGGCAATCCTCGTTGCCGCCATTTCCGCAGGCCCGGAAATCCTGACTGCATTGCGTGCCGCCCTCGCCGACCGCATGCAAGCCACAGTGAACATCGCCATGGGCGCATCACTGTCGACCGTGATTCTCACAGTACCCGTCATGGAGGCAATCGCCCTCTCCACCGGTCAACCTTTTGTGATGGCGATGTCGCCGGTGCAGACGGTCATGATTGCGATCACGCTGATTGCGGCCGCAATCAACCTGAATGACGGCGAAACCAATGCGATAGAAGGCATGACCCACTTCATCCTGTTCGCCACCTTCATCATGCTCTCCTTCCTCGGCCTTTAAACCCGGGACGCGAAAGGTAGCACTTACGGCACTTTTGTCGGGAACCTTTGGCGGCACCTCCCGTTCCGGCCAGAGGCGATCCACATCAACTTTCCCGGTTCGCCCCATTGTCAACAAGATGCGAGGCAAAAACGCCCCCGGTCACCGGGGGGCTAGCTCGGGAGCCGAACCTTTGAAAAGATTGGACGTCATCGATGGCATGCGAGGCTATTTCCTCGTCTTCATGCTGATCAACCATCTGGTCTTCGCCGGCGGGCTATGGCTCGTTCAAATCAATCACCGCAATCTTGCATTCGTGGAAGATGCACAGGGATTCGTCTTTCTCTCCGGCTTGCTGACCGGCATGGTCTATGCGCGCAAGATGATGAAGGACGGATATGCCGTCGGCCGCGACCGCATCTGGGGCCGTGCGCTTGAGCTTTATCGCTATGCCATGTGCATCGTGGTTGCCGTACTCGTTCTGCAGCTCGTGCTGCCTGGCGCCGCCGGCATCTGGCAGAACTGGCTTGGCGGATCGCGCCTTCATGATGGCGAACGGCTCGCAGCCATCGGAACCTTCCTGTTCCAGCCGACCTTCATGGACATCCTTCCGCAATACATCATCTACATGGCCTTTGCGCCCATGGTGATCTGGCTCTGCATCACCGAACGCTGGGCAGCCGTTGCCATCGCCTCGCTGCTTCTGTGGCTTGCCGGTCAGCTTGGCCTGCAGCGCCTCATCACCTATCCGCTTAACGAATGGCTGGCCGGAGCACCGGACAAGGAAGGCTTGCGCGCAAGCTTCAACCTGCTCGGCTGGCAGGTTGTCTTCTTCGCAGGCGTGATCGCCGGCAGTCTCACCTCGATGAAGCGTATCGAATGGAAGCGGGTCTTCAATCCGGAGGACACTTTCCTCGCAAGAATGGCGCTGGCAATCTGCCTGTTCTTCCTACCTCTTCGCATCATGACCGCCCACGGACTGATGCCGGGCATGGTGCTGGAAAAATTCGGCATGATGGAAGTGCGCGCCGATTTCGGCCTCGTCTATCTCGTGAACTTCGCAGCGGTTGCCTACGGTCTCGCCTGGCTACTGATCGCCGGCCCGCGCCATCAGAGCCCGGTCATTCGCAAGATCGCCGCCGGACTGACGAGCCTTTTCTCGCTGAGCTTCCTGCAACTCCTCGGCCGCCATTCGCTGCAGATCTACGTCTGGCACGTCCTGATCGTCTATGTCGTCTTCTATATCGACGGCCGCGTCGGGGAACTCTCCCAGTTGACCAAGACCATCGTCGCCATCGGCTCGCTGGCGATCCTCAGCCTGCCCGCCATCTATCGCGAACGCGAAAAACTGTTCGGACAGCCGGCAACCCAGCCAGCCCGTTAAGACCACTCGAAAGCACAAAGAGAAAGGGCGGGACCTGATGGCCCCGCCCTTTCTGCACGATGTGACTGTCGAACCGCTTACTTGCAGGCCCCGCAGAAGCGCTGGATGCGCTTGCAGGCTTCCTCAAGCAGTTCTTCCGAGGTCGCATAGGAAATGCGGAAGTTCGGGCCGAGACCGAAAGCCGAACCATGCACGACGGCGACACCTTCGGACTCAAGGAGTTCGGACACGAAGTCTTCGTCCGTCTCGATGACCTTGCCCGAGGGCGCGGTCTTGCCGATCAGACCGGCGCAGGACGGGTAGACGTAGAAGGCGCCTTCGGGCTTCGGGCATACGATACCGTTCGCCTGGTTAAGCATCGACACGACGAGATCGCGGCGGGCTTCAAAGATGGCCTTGTTCTGCGCAACGAAATCCTGCGGGCCGTTCAGAGCCTCGACGGCTGCCCACTGAGCAATTGAGGACGCACCCGAGGTCTGCTGCCCCTGGATCATGTCCATCGCCTTGATGAGCTGCAGCGGGCCGGCAGCATAACCGATACGCCAGCCGGTCATCGCATAGGCCTTGGAGACACCGTTCATCGTCAACGTGCGGTCATAAAGCTTCGGCTCGACCTCGACCGGGGTCGCGAACTTGAAGTCGCCGAAAGTCAGATGCTCATACATATCGTCGGTTAGGATCCACACATGCGGATGCTTGAGCAGGACATCGGTCAGCGCCTTGAGTTCGTCCGCGCTATAGGCGGCACCCGTCGGGTTGGACGGGGAGTTGAAGACGAACCACTTGGTCTTCGGCGTGATGGCGCTTTCGAGTTCTTCGGCCGTCAGCTTGAAGTTGTTTTGCTGCTTCGTCGAAACGAAGACCGGCGTACCGCCGCAAAGCGCCACCATTTCCGGATAGGATACCCAGTACGGTGCCGGGATAACGACTTCATCGCCCGGGTTAAGCGTTGCCATGAAGGCATTGAAAAGAATCTGCTTGCCGCCGGTGCCGACGATCGTCTGCTGCCAGTCGTAGTCCAGTCCGTTCTCGCGCTTGAACTTTGCAGCAATCGCCTTGCGCAGTTCCGGAATGCCCGAAACCGGCGTGTACTTCGTTTCGCCGCGGTTGATCGCGTCGATAGCGGCCTTCTTGACATTGTCGGGCGTATCGAAGTCCGGCTCACCTGCACCGAGGCCGATGACGTCACGTCCCTTTGCCTTCAGGTCGCGTGCTTTCTGCGACACTGCGATGGTTGCGGAAGGCTTTACACGGGAAAGAGCGTCGGCGAGAAATGCCATTGTGATTGTCCTGAAGCTGTTGAACGAAGGAACCTCGATCGGCCAAGGCCCCAGGTTCAAGTTCTATGGCGAAAGAGCCGACAGGTTTCAAGCGGAAAGCGGCTTCGACCGCTCAAACCTCGACGTTTTCGCTTTTTAAGATTTATTTAATATTCAGGTAAGTCTTGCACTTTATAACTTGCTCCACCGGAAGCTGTGAAGGAGGACGAACCGCAGGATGAGCCAGCACAGCATCTATAGCCGTCTGGTGCACATGGCGGGCGCATGGTCGACCGCCTACGGCCCTTTCGTGCTGCGCTCCGCGCTGCAGCCGATCTTCCGGCGTATTTCCGATGACGTGCTAGATGTCTACGCCTTCCAGGGCCTCGTGCGCGCCGAACGCAACGAAGAGCCCTATCCGCCATCGCAGTTCTTCCCGATGGTCGAGCCACAGGATCTTCCATCGGTCGACAGCCTGCTCAGAAGCATCCACATCCTCAATGTCGGCAGCCTCAATCGCGCCCGCGCTGGCGTTTTCGTCAGTTTCCAGCCACAACTCTACATCGATCCGTCAGCGATGCGTCTCGAACTCGATCGTATCCGCCTTGCCGGTCACGAGGTGGCCGTACAACCTGACAGGATCGTCTGCGATATCAATTCCAATACGGGCGATGGCAGACTGATCGCCAGTGCTATCCGGCAATTGCGACAGGCCGGCTTTCGTATATCCATCTCCAATTACGAGGCGAGCGAAACCAGCATCGAAGTCGTACGCATGCACAAGCCCGATTTTGTACGTTTCGACGGCGACTGGGTCCGTGACTACATGCACAACTCCGCGGGCTTCGCCCTGCTGCGGGTCATCGTTCACCAACTCAGGGATGACGGTATCGAGCCGATCTTCGAACGGCTGGAAGAGAACTGGCAGGTCGAGCTTTGCGCCGATCTAGGGGTAACGCTGCTTCAGGGGTATGCATTGGCCCGCCCCCAGCTCGCCCCGACAGATTTCAACGAGATGTTTCCGGAAACGTCGTTTCCTCCGGCCGGCGAGGAAGAGGCCTCCCCGGCAAGCCGAACCCAGCCCAGGCGCACGTTCACCGAAACGCCGATAACCATGCCGCAACCGACCCGTCCGTCACGCGTCTTCGGAAAGCGCGGCAGCAGTTCCTAGTTCGCCAAGTCAGACAGCTCCTCTCGCCCGACGAAAAAATCATGATATCGCCACGATAAAGAAGTGGCCTGCCCCAATTCGGTCTCGGGAAGGTCCACAACCGCGTCTTTCATTCCCTTCATTGAACAACGTCATATCAGAGGGATTGTCATGTTTGTGGACGAAGACAAGATCGTCGCACCCACCTTCTTCCAGCGTATCCTTGACCGCACGCTGATGAAGTTTGCCGCCCCTCTCGCCTGCGCAGCACTTCTGATCGGTCTTGCCGTCACCGCCTGAAGCAGGCCGCCGGCTTTTCTCGCTCTCGTCTCTTCACATTTGCGCTAGCAAGCGCCGTTTCTGCGCTTTGACAGACAGAGATCCGGCAGACGGGGTTGTTTCGGTATAAGCCGGTTACAAATTAGCGGGAAGAGTTCAGCGGAGACCTACATATGCGATTTGCCAGCCACCCCGGATCGTCGACCTTCGCAAGCGCAGCGTTGCTTCTGACCACTCTTCTTGCGACAGCACCTTCTTCGGCGTCGGCAGCGGACCGTTATCCCACACGTAACTTCGAGGTCGAGGTCACCGAAATTGCCGCCGGTCTTGAGCACCCGTGGGCTGTCGAAGTGCTGCCGGATGGCGCCTATATCGTCACTGAGCGCCCCGGCCGTCTCAGGATCATCCGTGCCGGAGAAGTGGATAAACCGATCGAGGGGCTGCCGAAACTCTTCGTCGGCGGCCAGGGCGGCCTTCTCGACGTCGCGCTGTCCCCGGATTTCGCGACCAGCCGCAAGCTCTATTTAACCGCCTCCATTCCGGGCACCGGCGGCCAGGGCACGGCGCTGTTTTCAGCAAGCCTCGACAAGGATGAACGGAAACTCGAAAATCTGACGCAGCTCTTCGCTATGAACCGCTTCACCCGCACCGGCCAGCATTTCGGTTCGCGCATCGCAATCGCCAGTGACGGCAATCTCTTCTTCGGCATCGGCGAGCGTGGCAAGATGGACCGCGCGCAGGATCCGAACGACCACGCCGGCTCTATCTTACATATTACGCCGGACGGTCACCCCGCCCCCGGCAACCCCTTTGCCAAAAATGGCAAGGGCCTCCCCGAGATCTGGTCGAAAGGGCATCGTAACCCACAGGGTATCGTCATCGACAGGAAGGACGACACGCTCTACACCGTCGAACACGGCGCTCGCGGCGGCGACGAGATCAACGCGCCGAAAGCCGGACATAACTACGGTTGGCCGGTCATCTCTTACGGCAAGCACTATTCCGGAGCCGAAATCGGCGTAGGCCAGGCCGCGGAAGGATATGACCAGCCTCTTTATTATTGGGATCCATCCATCGCCCCCGGCGCAATCGAAATCTATCACGGCGCGATGTTTCCGGAATGGGAGGGCAGCTTCCTCATCGCGGCGCTGAAATACAAACTACTCGCCCGCATCGAACATACCGACGACGGTGCTGTCGAAAATGAGGAACGGCTCTTCCAGGGCGAATATGGTCGCCTGCGGGATGTGAAGGTAGCGCCCGACGGCTCGATCCTTCTCTTGACCGACGAGGACGACGGTAAACTCCTGCGCGTCACGCGCGCGCACTGATCCCCGCCTCATCTCCTGATATTCAATCCCGGCTTGCTGAACGCGGGAACACCTGTTAACCGGGCCATCCCTCGCCCGTCGAACTGCAATCTGGAAGTCTCGCATGTCCCGCATCCAGGCCAACCTTGTCTTGCTGCTCGCTGCCGCCATCTGGGGCGGAGGTTTCATCGCCCAGTCGCAGGCCATGGAGTGGCTGGGGCCGAACTGGTTCAACGCGTTGCGCTTCGGGCTCGCCACGCTCGCCGTCCTGCCTTTTGCAATCAGGGAAGCAGCAAGGTCCCGGCACTCTCTCTCCCGCCGCGACTGGATGTGGTTCGCCTTTGTGGGCCTCTCGCTTCTCGCTGCCCAGACCACCCAGCAGATGGGCATCCAGAACACGACCGTCACCAATGCCAGCTTCCTCACCGGCCTCTATGTCGTTCTCGTCCCGCTGATCGCCGTTTTCGTACTTGCTCGCCGCCCGCACTGGATTGTGTGGCCGGCCGCCGGCCTGACGTTGCTCGGCATTCTTCTCCTGAGTGGCGGCTCCCTTTCCGCTCTCAATTCCGGGGATATGCTAGTGGTGCTCTGCGCGGTCTTCATCGCGATCCAGATCACCCTGACGCCGATCGCCGTCGGCGAAAACGACCGGCCACTGGCGCTCGCAGTCATCCAGTTTGCCGTTTGCGCTGTCGGTGCGGGTATGGGAGCCCTCGCGTTCGAGCCGATCGACGTCCAGTCGATCACCTCCGCGCTTCCGGAAATCCTCTATGGAGGGCTTCTGTCTTCCGGTCTGGCGTTTTCGCTTCAGATCATCGGCCAGCGCTACACGACAGCGTCCCAGGCGGCGATATTCCTCTCCGCCGAAGCACTGTTTGGGGCTCTTCTCGGTGCAATCATCTTGTCCGAGACCCTGCCGACGGTAGGTTATCTCGGCTGCGCGCTGATCTTCGCAGCCATATTGATGGTCGAACTTGTACCGGAACTGACACGTCGACGCCTCGCGGTAAACTGATTTCACCCCCCATGTGAAAAAAATTCAATGCCGCCTCTTTGGGCATTTTGGGGAAGCTTTTTCGCGAAATTGCATCGCACACGATGCAATTTGTGCCTGTAATGGGCAGAAAGCTCACCGCGCAGCTCAAACTGCCTAAAGATTCCCTTTACAAAATCTTTATCGGCGGCGGAGAGTTAGAAAACTTTCGCTTGCCAATTTTTAATAAACCAAGCAATCTTCGCGCGTTCGGGCATTTTTGCGAGCATGGGAAGAGCAAAATAATAAACGCGTGCGGGGCGCCAAAAACCCCGGCAGTGAGATCCGAAGGCGAAGGGACAATAGCCGGGGGATCGAATGCTGCGGCAACATATCGCCGCTTTCCCCACATCTGAAGAAATGCCGGGCCAACACCCTGATGGGGTAATATTGTAATGCTGCCCCGCCGATACCGGGCAGACAGAAAAGGACCTGACGCATGGCCGAGACTGGCATTGTAAAATTCTTCAATACCGACAAGGGCTTTGGTTTCATCAAGCCCGACAATGGCGGCGCTGACATTTTCGTACACATTTCCGCTGTTCAGGCTTCCGGGCTTTCGGGTCTTTCCGAAAACCAGAAGGTAAGCTTTGATACGGAACCGGACCGCCGCGGCAAGGGTCCGAAGGCCGTGAACCTGCAGATCGCAGGCTAACGCTTCGGAATTGCTTTGGCACTCGCGTTGCGGCCCGGCATGATTGCCGGGTTTTTTCGTTCAGGTCCGGTTCAGCCATCGGCCTCTATCCTGCCCTCATCGTTCGTTAGAAAGTAACGATCAGTGAATTCAGGCCACGGAAGGCAACGCCATGATGAAGTTTGCTAAATACACCCTGCTTTCGGCAGCGATCGCAGTTGCACCATTTGTTGCTTCGACATCGGCCAACGCAGGCGATTACTACCGCCGCCATCACCACAACAACGGCGATGCTCTGGCGCTTGGCGCACTCGGGCTTGCGACCGGCGTGATCGTTGGTTCCGCCATAGCTAGCCAGCCTCGCGACGTTTATGTGGAGCCGGATCCGGTCTATGTCGAGCCTGAGCCGGTCTATGTTCGCCCTGCACCGGCCTACGTCCGTCCAGCCCCCGCCTATGTCCGCCCGGCGCCGGTCTATGTCGATGACTATCCGCTGGCACCGCAACGCGTCTATGGCGCTGGCGTCGAGCCTTGGACGCCGGAGTGGTACGACTATTGCTCGGCTCGTTACCGCAGCTTTAACTCCCGCAACGGCACCTATGTAGGTTACGACGGCCGCTCACACTTCTGCACTTCCGGCTGAGCCTTAGTAAGTCGATTTATATGATGCGCCGGCGGTTGTCGGCGCATTTTTCTTTCGAGAGCACCTTGCATCCATTTTGTTCTGGCGAGGCGAGGATATCAGATACCGCGCAAAAAGGGATTATTGCGCCGCTCTTCACCGATCCGCCCGCCAGGACCGTGTCCACAGATGAAGCCGATATCATCTCCAAGCGGCAGGACCTTGTCCCGGATAGAGTTCAGCAATGTCTGGTGATCGCCACCCGGCAGATCGGTTCGGCCGATCGAACCGTTGAAGAGCACGTCGCCTACATGGGCGAAGTTCTGGGCTCGGTTAAAATAGATCACATGACCCGGCGCGTGGCCAGGGCAATGAAAGACTTCGAATTCGTGCTCGCCAAAGGATACGCGATCCCCCTCTTCCAGCCAGCGATCTGGAGTGACGTTGCGCACCGCCATCTGCACATTGAACATCTTCGCCTGTTGTTCAATGTTCTGCAGCAAAGGCAGATCGTCCCGATGCGGCCCCACGATCGACAGATCCAGCAACTCCTTCAGTTCTTCCGCACCCCCAGCGTGATCGATATGACCGTGAGTCAGCCAAATCTCTTTGAGAGTGATATCGTTTTCCCGAAGCGTCTGCAGGATAACATCGACGTCCCCGCCGGGATCGACGATCACACCCTCCCGGGTCTCCGTGTCGAAAAGGATCGTGCAGTTCTGCTGGAAGGGCGTTACCGGAATGATACCGGCCTGCAATTGTCCCATGGTCTCTCGATCTCCATATCCGCCAAACGTGCAGGCGGCGCAATACCATGTCTTACGCTCGAACGGAAACCCGCATGAGGCACCGGGAAACGCGGCCCACCCGAAGAGACCTGCGGAAACTGTGCGATCCCGGTAATTTCGTTGGAGTTTTTACGCGTCTGCGCATAGTTTTGCCGCAAAACCGGTGCCCGGCTTGTACGGGCGTCGCCGAAACAAGAAAAATGAATAGCCCGACGCTGAAGCAGAAGCCTGCCGACGCCGGGGTGCATGAAAGGAAACACACGCGTGGCACGACAGTCTGTGGGTAGGGCTGCCAGGAAGGAACTTCCCGAAATGCCGGTCGTCGATGACAAGACGATCGATTTCGAAACCATTGAGCTTCTGTTTTTCGCCTATCGCGATTTCGTCTCCGACCCGGACGCGATCCTCGCCAAGATCGGTTATGGCCGCGCCCATCATCGTGTCGTCTATTTCGTGAGCCGCCGTCCCGGCATGACCGTCGCCGATCTCCTCGCCATATTGCAGATCACCAAGCAGAGCCTCGCCCGCGTTCTCAAGGAACTCATTGATTCCGGCTATATCCGACAGATGGCCGGCCCCGCCGACCGCCGCCAGCGGCGACTTTATCCAACGCTTGCCGGCCGTGAACTGGCGCTTGCGCTTTCGGAACCGCAATCCCAGCGGATCGCCAGGGCGCTGGAGGGCTTCACTCCTGAGATGAAGGAAGGCGTCTGCAAGTTCCTCGAAGGCATGAGCCGCTCCAATAAGGATGGGCAGGCGGCAACCGAGGGAGCCGGGTGAAATGGCCAGAAAGATCTTCATCCCCGATGATGCGCCCCATCTCCTCGTTGTCGACGACGATACCCGTATCCGCGACCTGCTCCACCGGTACCTGAGCGAACAGGGTTTCCGCATCACGGTTGCCGCCGACGCGGGCGAAGCAAGGCGCAAGCTCGAGGGACTGCATTTCGATCTTCTTGTGCTCGATGTCATGATGCCTGGAGAATCCGGCCTGTCGCTGACGCGCAGCCTTGCCGAGCAAAAGCATGTGCCCATTATCCTGCTGACAGCGCGCTCCGAGGCTGAATCGCGCATTGCCGGTCTTGAAGCCGGCGCCGACGACTATCTCGCCAAGCCCTTCGACCCACGCGAACTGGTGCTGCGCATCAACAACATCCTGAAACGCAACCTTTCAGCGGATACACCGAAGATCGAACAGGTCATGTTCGGCCCCTACACCTTCTCGATCCTTCGCAAGGAATTGAAGAAGGGTGCAGACGTCATAAGGTTGACCGATCGCGAGCAGGAAATCATGCTGCTGTTCTCCACGCGTGCCGGGGAAACCATCCCCCGCCACGAGTTAATCGGCAACGATACCGAGGTCGGCGAACGCACGATCGACGTGCAGATCAACCGGTTGCGCCGCAAGATCGAGGACGATCCGGCGAACCCGGTTTGGCTTCAGACCGTACGTGGCATCGGCTATCGACTGAGCATGGACTGACCGGCAACCGATACCGCCGAACCAAAGCATGCTGCGCAAAAGTGCACTGCGGTTTTGCGGAAACGACATGCGAAGAACCAAGGACTAAAGCGTACGGAGCAAATCTGAAAGATGGCGACGCGCTTTAGGATCCGACGGAAGCGAAGGACAAATGACGCTCTTTGAAAGCATCCGCGGAGAGGATCGTGCCCCGGGCGGTGGGGTAAGGAGCGTGATCCGCTGGCTGCGCCGCAGGGTACCGACGGGCCTTTACGCCCGCGCACTGCTGATCATTATCCTGCCGATGCTGATCCTGCAGACGGTTCTCGCTTTCGTCTTCATGGAACGCCACTGGCAGATGGTCACACAGCGCCTATCCGGTGCAGTGACCCGCGACATTGCGGCCATCATCTCGCTGATCGATGCCTATCCGGGGCCAGAGAATTTCCAGAACATCGTCAGGATAGCGCGCGACAATCTGGATATGACAATATCGCTCGACCAGGGCAGCGAACTGCCGGCTCCCCGGCCCAAGCCATTCTTCTCGATCCTAGACCAGACCTTGAGCGACCAGATCGAGAACCAGATAAATCGTCCCTTCTGGATAGACACCATTGGCGATTCACGGCTGGTGGAGATTCGCATCGCGCTCGACGAGGGCGTACTGCGCATCTTTGCCCGGCGCAATTCGGCCTACGCCTCGAACACCCACATCTTCCTCTTGTGGATGGTGGGAACATCGTTGGTATTGATCGTCATCTCCACCCTCTTCCTGCGAGGCCAGATACGCCCGATCCTGACGCTCGCCAAGGCCGCCGAGAGCTTTGGCAAGGGCCAGCGCGCACCGGAGGAATTCAGCCCGCGCGGCGCCGACGAAGTACGCCGCGCCGGCCTCGCCTTTATCCTGATGCGCGAGCGCATCGAACGACAGATGGAGCAGCGCACGGCCATGCTGACCGGCGTCAGCCACGACCTGCGCACCATTCTCACCCGCTTCAAGCTTCAACTCGCCCTCGCCGGAGACAATCCCGAACTCGACAGCCTCAACCAGGATGTTGAGGACATGCAGACCATGCTGGAGGGATACATGGCCTTTGCTCGCGGAGAAGCAGAGGAAGACGTCGGCCAGCTCAAACTTAGCGAACTCTTCGAGAAGATCGAAGGCGACTTCACCCTTCACGGCAAGCAGTTCTCCTGCAAGATCGAGGGTGAGGACGAGATCGCAGTCCGCCCGGCAGCATTTACGAGGCTGGTCACCAATCTAGCCTCCAATGCCCGCCGCTATGCCGACCGGCTGGAGATCGAGGCCCGCCACAGCGCCAAGTGGCTGACCATCACCTTCGATGACAACGGTCCTGGCATCCCCCGAGACATGCGCGACGAGGTATTCAAACCCTTCTTCCGGCTCGATGAAGCCCGGAACCTCGACGCCTCCGGCACCGGTCTCGGTCTGGCGATTGCCCGAGACATCGCCAGAAGCCATGGCGGCAATGTGACGCTGAGCGACAGTCCGCTCGGGGGCTTGCGTGCCACCATTCGTGTTCCAGCATAATCGGTAGAAAGGACGGCTCCCATGACCGCAGGAAACTGGGACGGCATGAACTGGCTCAATCCCCCTCCCGTGCTGGAGATCACCTCCGGCGCGCTTCATATCCAGACCGGCGAAAAAACTGACTTCTGGCAGCGGACCTATTACGGCTTCCGGCACGACAACGGTCATTTCCTGCACCGCCGCCGCGATGGTGAATTCACCATCGAAACGGCCTTCACAGGTCTCTACCAGACCCTCTACGATCAGGCCGGCCTGATGCTTCGCCATGACGAGAACAACTGGATGAAATGCGGGATCGAATACACCGACGGTCATCGCCATTTGAGTACCGTCGTGACGGTTGCCGGGCGTTCGGACTGGTCGGCCTTCGCACTACCGGATACGGATGGCCCGGTCGAAGCCCGTGTGACCCGGCTGGCGGATGCCCTCTTCGTGCAATACCGGATCACTGAACTGGATGACTGGAAGATGGCGCGGCTCGGCTATTTTCCACCTGAACTCGCTTCCCTGAACGTCGGGATTACAGCCTGCTCGCCCCAGAGGGCAGGTTTCGCGGTGACATTCCACCGTTTCACCCTCACTGATCCGCTCAGCCGCGAAATCCACTGATTGCAGGCCTATTCGAAATCTCAAGGATTTGGAGCGTTCTTTACGCGCCAAAGGACACACGGTGCCCCGGCACGTCACATCATCTTCATACCGTTGGGCACAGCCTGTTCGACAGCCGCCAGCACGATGGCGCCGTCCTTGTCGGCAAAACCAAGGGTCAGTACTTCCGAGCGGACAGGCCCAATCTGGCGAGGCGGGAAATTGACCACGGCGAGCACCTGACGTCCGAGGAGGCTCTCGGGGGAGTAATGAATAGTGATCTGAGCGGATGACTTCTTGACGCCGATCTCCGGCCCGAAATCGATCTTCAGCTTGAATGCCGGCTTGCGAGCCTCGGGAAAGGTCTCGGCCTCCACAATCGTACCGACGCGGATATCGACCTTCTCGAAATCGGCATAGGTGATCTCGGGTGATGCGGCGGATGAAACGGGACTACTCATCCGGCCAGTTCCTCGGCGCGGCTGCGGGCAGCCTCGATTGCCTTGTCGAACAGCGGTTGCATCCCCTCTTCCGCCATAAGCACGGCGAGAGCGGCAGCGGTGGTGCCGCCGGGAGAGGTAACATTCTGGCGCAGGCGCGCAGCGTCGTCGGGGGACTGGTGAAGCAGTTCGCCAGCCCCCGCGACAGTCTCCCGTGCGAGACGCATAGCAAGGTCCGCCTGCAGACCGGCCTTACGGCCAGCCTCAGCCATGCACTCCACGAGATAGAACACATAAGCCGGTCCGCTACCCGAAAGCGCGGTGACAGCATTGATCGCCTCTTCGCTGTCCAGCCACTCGACGGGTCCGGAGACCTTCAGGAGACGATTGACCGTTTCACGCTGCTGCGTCGTGACCGCAGCATTGGCGTAGGCGCCGGTCACGCCGCGTCCGATCATTGCCGGCGTGTTCGGCATGGCGCGAACCATGGCGGCTGCGCCGAGATGGCTTTCCATGAAGGCAAGCGTCTTGCCCGCGGCAACGGAGACCACCACTGTGTCAGGCCCGACAAGCGCTTTCAGCGGCGGCAGAACCTTGTCCATCACCTGCGGCTTGACCGCGAGGAAGAGGATATCGGCCTTGAGATCAGCAGGCGCTTCCTTGCAGTAACTCGCTCCGGCCTCGGAAATCTGCGCCAGCATCGTCTGCGAGGGACCTGGATCGATGACGGTAACGGAAGAGCCCGGAACGCCGCTCTTCAACCAGCCAGTCAACATGGCGCCGCCCATATTACCGGCGCCGACGAGTACCAATTGTCCCATAGCAGAATAACTCACTTTTACGCCTTCCCGGCTCAGGCTTCCCCGGCCGTCTCGAACAGCACGGCCTCCATGGCCGTCTTCGCATCCACTCCGGACCAGACCACAAACTGGAAGGCTTGGAAATAGGCTTCGCACGCCTCAACTGCGCTGGACAGCAGCACTTCAACCTGACGATTGGTCGGCTCGGCGCCGCCGGCAAGCAACAGCGACTGGCGAAAGATCACGACGTCTTCCTGGCGCCACAGGTCGAAATGCCCCATCAGCACCTGGCCGTTGATATGTGACAGAAGGCGGATCACCTCGTTAACGCGGTTTTCGGGAATTTTGAGGTCGAAGGCGGAGGCGACATGCAACGCCTCGAACTCTTCCATCCAGGAAAAGGAAACATGGTAGTCGGCCCAACGGCCTTGAACAGTCATGGCGATCTCGTCCTCGCCGGACCGTTCGAACGACCAGTCATTAGTCGCAGCGACGAACTCGATCGTATCGACCGGGTTGGACTGGCGTTCGAATTCCATTTCCATAAGGCTCATGCATCACCTTCTTGCCGGAATGAATGCGGATATCGAGCGAAAAGCAGCGAATACACACACGACTTTACCGGAAACAACACTAGGAATGATTCCCTATGGACCCCAGGATACTACACTCACCCTGTCCGAAACTTGTGAAGGTCCGCTTCGAATCATCATTTAAAATCAGTGTATAATGGCCCCCACCAAGAACCAGCCCCCGTGGGGCAATTTGGTCGCCGGGCCTGTGGAAAGCGATTGTGGCAGGTGGTGCGAAAGGTGTCATAAACGACTCTGGCCATTGGCTTTTTTCCACCTTCCCACATGTGGATAAAAAACTGTTAACGGCGCAATCCGGCATGCCTTAAGGCCGGGCATAACAGCAGAAACTGAAATAGAAAACGGCCCGCCGCGATATTTCGCGACAGGCCGTCCAACCTTGGAAAGTCAGCCGAAGTCCGGGAGGACCGGACAGACGGCGACTTATATCACTTCGTCTTCTCGGCAAGCTGAGCTTCGAGCGCCTCGATTCTCTTCAGCAGCGCATCGTTCTCATCGCGCGCCTTGATCGCCATCTCACGGACGACCTCGAATTCCTCGCGCTTGACCAGATCCATGCTGTTCATCCAGCGTTCTGCCTGAGCATGGAAGGCGGTTTCCATTTCCTTGCGCACGCCCTGGGCCGCACCTGCGGCATCCGTCATAAGCTTGGCGAATTCGTCCATAATACGGTTTGGCCCGGTCGACATGGCTTTGGCTCCTCTAGCGCCTGATCCCTTGGCCGGTATCGTTTTCCGGCCAGAAGTGAGGTAGGCATTTGCCGCTGCCGTTGCAAGAAGATTCACGTGCGCCCAGAGAAGCGGCAGCCACGCCCCCGCCAAGATTCCATCTTGACCGTGCCACGATCGAACGCCATTTTCCGGCGACATCACCATAAGGGGCAACCTTGTCGCCAGCCGCAGAACTCCTCTCCATCCTGACCTTTCCGGCCATTGATCCGATTGCCTTTTCCGTCGGCCCGCTGGCGATCCACTGGTACGGCCTCGCCTATGTCTGCGGCATCATGCTCGGCTGGGCGGTCGCCCGCAGCCTGGTGCGCAACGAAAAGCTATGGCCCGGCAATACCTCTCCCTGCACAGTCGCCCACCTCGACGATTTCCTCGTCTGGGTAGCGATCGGCATCGTTCTCGGCGGCCGGCTCGGCTACATCTTTTTCTACGATCTGTCATCCGTCATCGCGGATCCCATCCGGGCAATCGAGGTCTGGAATGGCGGCATGTCATTCCACGGGGGCTTTACGGGCGCCACCCTTGCGATGATTCTGTTTGCCCGCCGTCACGGGATATCGATTTGGAGCCTGTTCGACGTTGTCGCAAGCGTCGCGCCCCTTGGCATCTTCTTCGGCCGCGTGGCGAACTTCGTGAATGGCGAACTTTGGGGGCGGCCCTCAGATGTACCCTGGGCCATGGTTTTCCCGACAGGCGGACCATTCCCGCGTCATCCAAGCCAGCTCTACGAGGCTCTGCTCGAAGGGTTGCTGATGTTCGTCCTCTTGCAGATCGTCGGTCGGGCCGGTGGCTTCCGCCAGCCTGGGATGGTGACCGGTTGCTTCGTGAGCCTCTATGCCTTGGCGCGCATCACTGTCGAATTCTTCCGTGAACCCGATCCACAACTCGGCTATCTTGCCGGCGGCTGGCTGACCATGGGAATGGTTCTCTCGCTGCCGATGCTTGCCGTCGGCCTTTGGGCTCTGTGGCGCGCGCGCCGCGCAGCCCGCTGACGCGTGAATGGAGGAGGAACACCAATGACGACCGCGCTCGCGGACAAGATCAAGTCGCTGATCCTTGCAGGCGGCCCGATCAGTGTCACTGACTATTTCGCCCTCTGCCTTGCCGATCCCGAGCATGGCTACTACCGCACGCGCAATCCCTTCGGACGCGCCGGCGATTTCATCACGGCACCGGAGATCAGCCAGCTTTTCGGCGAGATGATCGGCGTCTTCATGGTGCTCGCCTGGCAGCATCATGGCGAACCCGCCGACGTCCGTCTCGTCGAGATCGGCCCGGGCCGAGGCACCATGATGTCCGACATGCTGCGGGTCGTGTCGCGCCTCGCCCCGCGCCTGTACGAACAGTCGACGGTTCACCTCGTAGAAACCAGTCCCCGCCTGCAGGACGTGCAGCGCCAGACGCTTGTCGGCCACGGCGACAAGGTTCACTGGCACGAGAGCTTCGACGAACTGCCCGATGGCTTCACGCTGCTTGCCGCCAACGAACTCTTCGACGCCATCCCGATCCGCCAGTTCGTAAAGACATCCTCGGGTTTCCGCGAGCGCATGGTCGGCCTCGATGCCGACGACAATCTTGCCTTCACGCTCGGCGTCGCCACCCTCGACCCCACCATGCTGCCACCGCGCGATGGACCGCCGGCGGATGGAACCGTGTTCGAGATCTCGCCGGCGCGCGAAGCCGTGGCGATGACCATCTGCGAGCGGCTGAAAAGAAATCACGGCACGGCGCTCATCATCGACTACGGACACATGGTCACCGGTTTCGGAGACACGCTGCAGGCGGTTCGCGACCACAAGTTCGATCCGCCGCTCGCCCGCCCCGGCCTTGCCGACCTGACCAGCCATGTCGATTTTGAACATCTGGCGCGTTGCGCGCTCGCAGCCGGCGTGCACGTCAACGGCTGCCTGCATCAGGGCGACTTCCTCGTGGCGCTCGGCATCGAGGAGCGCGCCTCCTCGCTGGGTCGCGACAAGAACGCCAGGACCCAGCGTGACATCGTCGAGGCCGTCCAGCGGCTCGCCGGCTCCGGCGAGGGAATGATGGGAGAGCTGTTCAAGGTGCTCGCCCTGTCCAGCCCCGCGATTTCGGTCCTGCCCTTCAAATCCGGCAATTGACATCGCCCGCGGCGATGGCCAACATCACACTGATCGCCGCGCCAAAAAACAGAAATTCCGCTTTTATTTCAATGCGGGAACGGGCGTCCCGAATCGGGGACTGCCGCGACGGAGACCCACATGCCGATGAATGCCGCACCAGAGCCGATTGAAAGCCCACTACTCGCTGACAGTGCCGGCAGCGGTATCAGGCATGGCTATTTCACTCGGAAGGGCGGCGTTTCAGACGGCATCTATGCCGGTCTCAATGTCGGGCTCGGCTCTCGTGACGATCCGGAAAAGGTGCGGGAAAATCGTCGCCGCGTGGCTGAATGGTTCGCACAGCCGGCCCGTAAGCTCGCAACCGTTCATCAGGTGCATTCGCCCGATGTCATGGTGGTAGACGCGACCTATAATGGGGAACGGCCGGAAGCAGACGCGCTGGTGACAGCCACGCCGGGCATCGTCCTCGGCGTCCTGACGGCGGATTGCGGGCCGGTACTGTTCATGGACCCGGATAACGGCGTGATCGGCGCAGCCCACGCCGGATGGAAGGGCGCGCTGGGCGGCATTCTTGAAAACACTATCGAGGCCATGGAAAGCCTCGGTGCTCGCCGCGAAACCATTCGCGCCTGCCTCGGTCCCTCGATCAGCGTCCGCAATTATGAGGTTGGCCCCGAGTTCATCGAACGCTTTCTCGCTCAGGACCCCACATTCGACGCCTTCTTCTCCCCGTCGGAGCGTGCCGGCCACGCCATGTTCGACCTACCCGGACTGACGGTCCGCCGCCTCGCCAATGCCGGCGTGAAGGCGCAGAGCCTCGATCTCTGTACCTATGCCAACCCGCAGGCCTTCTATTCCTATCGCCGTACCACCCATGCCGGCGAGCCGGATTATGGAAGACAGATATCTGCAATCGCCATCATGGAGAAATGATATGGCCCTGCAGTTCGAACCGACCGAGTATTCAGATCGCCTTTCGCGCCTGACGGCCGGCATGGCCGAACAGAAGCTGGATGCGGTCCTCCTGTTCGCCCAGGAAAGCATGTATTGGCTGACCGGTTACGACACATTCGGCTACTGCTTTTTCCAGACCCTTGTCGTCAAGGCCGACGGCTCCATGACGCTTTTGACGCGTTCCGCCGACCTGCGCCAGGCCAAGCATACCTCGACCATCGAAAACATCGTGGTCTGGGTCGATCGTATGAACGCCGATCCAAGCGTCGATCTGCGCAATCTCCTGAGCGAGATGGACTTGCTCGGCGCCCGCATCGGCATCGAATACGACACCCACGGCATGACCGGACGTGTGGCCCGCCTGCTCGATCACCAACTCACCAACTTCTGTGAGATCGTAGACGCCTCTTATCTGGTCAGCGAACTGCGCCTTGTGAAAAGCCCGGCGGAAATTGCCCGCATTGAACGTGCAGCCGCCCTTGCCGACGACGCGCTTGATGCGGCATTGCCTTTGATCAAGGCCGGTGGCGACGAAGCCCTGATCCTTGCCGACATGCAGGGCGCCATCCTTGCCGGCGGCGGAGATTATCCTGCCAATGAATTCATCATCGGTTCGGGCGCCGACGCCCTGCTTTGCCGCTACAAGGCAGGCCGCAGAACTCTTTCCGAAAACGACCAGCTGACACTGGAATGGGCCGGCACGGCGGCGCACTACCATGCGGCGATGATGCGCACCATTATCATCGGCGAACCGAGCCCGCGCCATCGAGAACTCTATTCCGCCTGCCATGAGGCCATGAAGGCGATCGAGCAGGTGCTGAAGCCAGGTTACACCTTCGGCGACGTGTTCGACACCCACGCTCGCATCATGGACGAAAGGGGCCTTGCGCGTCACCGGCTGAATGCCTGCGGCTATTCTCTCGGCGCCCGCTTCTCACCCTCGTGGATGGAGCATCAGATGTTCCACACCGGCAACACCCAGCAGATCGTTCCGGACATGTCGCTCTTCGTCCACATGATCATCATGGACAGCGAACGCGAGACGGCGATGACGCTCGGCCACACCTACGTCACCACGACCACCGCACCCCGGCCGCTTTCCCGCCACTCGCTGGAACTCATCAATAACTGACCTCCGCAAATCCGGACTATCATCGGCCCGCGCTCGCCGCCATAAGGATTTGCTAGGATTTGATCCGTATTCTCCTCAATTGCACGGAGGTGACTTGAGGACGGTAGCGTAAGATGAAGCTTCCACGGAAGGCGATGACGGGAATGATGGCGGCCGCCATGCTGACGGCGTGCAGCACGTCGGAAGTCCTGACACCGCCGATGGAAGTGGGCGACGGCGGCCAGCCAGTTACCGACAGCAATCTCTCCCTCGCAAGCCAGTCCGGAGGCTCATACAGCTCATCGACGGCGTCCTATCCCGTCGAGAACAGCTCCATTTCGGCGAACAGCTATACGCCTGGCCCGCAGAATACGCTGGAAGCACAGGCAGCAGCCTTACAGTACGGCCACAACCCTGTTGCCTCCGCCCCGCTCTCGGGCGATGCCGGCAGCTACCCTCAGGCTCCATCCGCATCGTACCAACAGCCGCAACAGCCCCTGCAGCAGCAACCGATGCAGCAGCAATCCGTGGCCGCCCAGCAGCCCCAGTCTGCCGCCCCGGCCAATGTCGCGGCTCTTCCACCGGCAGCAGCCGGAACCATCCGTTTCCTGCCGATCATCGGCGCTCCCGTTCAGGCCGTCACTCCGCTGTCACGCCAGCTCGGCGCTGAGGCCCGCGCCCGAGGCCTCACCATCAAGCCATCCTCCGACCCAGCCAGCGAACATATCCTGAAAGGCTATTTCTCGGCCTTCGGCGATGGCGGCAACGTCACTATTGTCTATGTATGGGACGTTCTCGACGCGAGCGGCGGCCGACTTCACCGTATCCAGGGACAGGAGACCCTGAAGTCCGCCTCGAAGGATCCATGGGAAGCCGTCCCCGCTTCTTTGATGCAGCAGATCGCCACGAAAACCATCGCCGAATACGTGAATTGGCGCGACAGCCAGCGTAGTTGATGCAACGCGGTCACATAGTTTTCACGAAAAAGGTTCTCATTATCGTCAAGCCTCTTGCATTCGAGCTTGAGGGCGCTAAAAAGCGCCCATTCTCAGCAGGGCAATAGGCGGGCCAAAATGAAGGTATTCGCAGGTAACTCCAACCGGCAACTTGCCGAGGCAATCTGCAATTATCTCAACGTACCACTCGGGAAGGCCAGCGTAAGACGCTTTGCGGACCAGGAAATTTTCGTAGAGATTCAGGAGAACGTACGCGGCGAGGACGTTTTCGTCGTCCAGTCGACAGCTTTTCCGGCCAATGACCACCTGATGGAACTGCTGATCATGATCGATGCCTTCCGGCGTTCGTCGGCACGGCGCATCACGGCCGTCCTTCCCTACTTCGGCTACGCCCGTCAGGATCGCAAACCCGGCCCGCGCACACCGATTTCCGCAAAGCTCGTCGCCAACCTGATCACAGAAGCCGGTGCCGACCGCGTTCTGACGCTCGACCTTCATGCCGGCCAGATCCAGGGCTTCTTCGATATCCCGACCGACAATCTCTATGCCATTCCGATCCTCGCCCGCGACGTCAAGGAACACTACGACCTGAAGAACGTCATGGTCGTCTCCCCCGACGTCGGCGGTGTGGTACGCGCCCGTTCGCTGGCAAAGCGTCTCGACTGTCTGCTTGCTATCGTTGACAAGCGCCGCGACCGCCCCGGTGAATCCGAAGTCATGAACGTCATCGGCGACGTGACCGGCAAGGACTGTATCCTGATCGACGACATCGTCGACTCCGGGGGCACGCTCTGCAACGCCGCCGAAGCGCTCCTGAAGCACGGCGCAACCAGCGTTACGGCCTACATCACCCACGGCGTTCTATCCGGCGGCGCCGTTACGCGCGTCGCATCTTCGAAGCTGCGCGAGCTCGTCATCACAGACTCGATCCAGCCAACGACCGCGGTCCAATCGGCACACAACATCCGCGTCCTGACCACGGCAAACCTGCTCGGCGAAGCCATCAACCGCACGGCCGCAGAAGAGTCTGTTTCCAGCCTCTTCGACTGATCGTTTCGATACTTGTATTCAACGGAAAGCCCGCGCCTCGAATGAGACCGCGGGCTTTCTGCTTTTCGAAGATATTGCCGGCACTCAGGTCCTGATCGCAGGCACCGCACAGGCCTCCCCGCCGGAGAACAGTCGGGAGCGCGTCAGGAAACGCCGCTCGCGGCCATTGTCCAGCGAGAACATACCGCCTCGCCCGTCGACCACATCGATGATGAGCTGTGTGTGCTTCCACACTTCGAACTGGCTACCGCTGATATAGAACGGCACGCCGCCGATCTCTCCAAGCTTCACGTCGGTTTCACCGACACGATATTCACCCGCCGGATAACACATCGGCGAAGAACCATCGCAACACCCTCCCGACTGGTGGAAAAGAATGTCGGGATGGTCCGCCCTGATTTCATCGAGAAAGGCAAGCGCCGCCTCGGTAGCGAGAACCCGTGGCTCTGAATTGTCTGACTGATCGATCATCCGTTTTCTCCGCCATGGCACGGCGCGCAAGGTGGTGGAACGGCTTGCAACGACACGCGGCCAAACACTCTTTCGAAGCAGGGACGTAAGTCTTGGCGACCGCGCCGCGCTTCAAACAAGGAACCCTCCCCCCGGTTCGGGCGGGGAGAGGGTGAAAGAAGAACGAAGGTGGGAAGAGACCCGTTCTTCTTCGGGTAGGACGCCGATATCAGAAGAAACCAAGAGCCTTCGGGCTGTAGCTGACGAGCATGTTCTTGGTCTGCTGATAGTGATCGAGCATCATCTTGTGGGTCTCGCGGCCGATACCGGACTGCTTGTAGCCGCCGAAGGCCGCATGGGCCGGATAGGCGTGGTAGCAATTGGTCCAGACGCGGCCGGCCTGGATGTTGCGACCGAAGTGGTAGCAGGTGTTCGCATTGCGGCTCCACACGCCGGCACCGAGGCCGTATAGCGTGTCGTTGGCAATTTCGAGTGCTTCCGCCTCATCCTTGAAGGTGGTGACGGAAACAACCGGTCCGAAAATCTCCTCCTGGAAGATCCGCATCTTGTTGTTGCCTTCGAACACCGTCGGCTTGACGTAGTAACCACCTGCCAGATCGCCGGAAAGCTCGTTGCGGTAACCGCCGGTCAGCACCTTCGCGCCTTCCTGCTTGCCGATATCGATGTAGGACAGGATCTTCTGCAACTGTTCGCTGGAAGCCTGTGCGCCGATCATCGTCGACATGTCGAGCGGATTGCCCTGACGAACAGCCTCCACACGCCTGACGGCCTTTTCCATGAAGCGGTCGTAGATCTTCTCATGCACCAGCGCTCGGCTCGGGCATGTGCACACCTCGCCCTGATTGAGGGCGAACATGGCAAAGCCTTCCAGCGCCTTGTCGAGGAAGTCGTCGTCTTCCGCCATGACGTCGGCAAAGAAGATGTTCGGCGACTTGCCACCGAGTTCCAGCGTGACCGGGATCAGGTTCTGGCTGGCATACTGCATGATCAGGCGACCGGTCGAGGTTTCCCCGGTAAACGCGATCTTGGCAATCCGCGAGCTGGTCGCGAGCGGCTTGCCGGCTTCGAGACCGAAGCCGTTGACGATGTTGAGAACGCCCGGCGGCAGAAGGTCGCCGATCAGATCGGCCAGCACGAGGATCGAGGCAGGCGTCTGTTCCGCTGGTTTCAGCACCACGCAATTGCCGGCGGCGAGTGCCGGAGCGACCTTCCACGCAGCCATCAGGATCGGGAAGTTCCACGGAATGATCTGGCCGACGACTCCGAGCGGTTCATGGAAGTGATAAGCGACGGTGTCGTGGTCGATTTCGCCGATCGAGCCTTCCTGAGAGCGAACGCATGCAGCGAAATATCGGAAGTGGTCGATGGCGAGCGGAATGTCGGCTGCCATGGTTTCGCGAAGCGGCTTGCCGTTATCCCAGGTTTCGGCGCGCGCCAGCAGCTCGAGATTGGCTTCCATGCGGTCGGCGATGCGGTTGAGAATGTTGGAGCGTTCGGCGACCGAAGTGCGGCCCCACTTGTCCTTGGCGGCATGCGCAGCATCAAGCGCAAGGTTGATGTCGTGTTCGTCGGAGCGAGCGACTTCGCAAAGCTTGCCGCCGGTCACAGGCGTCGTGTTGTCGAAGTAGCGACCGTTCACCGGCTCGCACCACTCACCACCGATGAAGTTGCCGTATTTGAGCTTGAACGGCGTTTCCGCAATGGTCTGAACCTGAATGTTCATCTGTATTCCTCCCTGGTCAAAGGTCCCTCCTGGACCCGATGGGAGGATGATCGCGATGAAAGAGGACTTGCGAAAGTGGCGCCAGCCGATACCGCAGCGCACACTGTTTCACTTATGATACAGCGGTCGCTAACATGCGTACCGCTGTATCGGCCGCCTCACTGCAGGGAGAAGCGCTTCATCTTCCTGTGAAGGGTCGCGCGACTAATGCCCAACACCTGGGCCGCCTGTGAAACATTGCCGTTGGTGCGCGAAAGCGCGCGTCTCAGCGCCGCCCGTTCGGCATCGTCAAGATCGGAACTGGCCTCGCCCCTATCCTCGCTCAGTGCATCCGCCGCCGGAATGCCCTGCGCAATCATCTGGTCGTCCAGCCGGAGCGCGACGCGCGCGGCTTTCGTCGCGCCGAGAATGAGGTCGTCCTGGTCGACAGCAAGCAAGGCCGATACGGAAACGCCGGCGTTCGGCACCATCACGATCCGGGCGGCGGGAAACGCCATGCGAAAAAGACTCATTTCCACCCGCGTTGCAACATCGCGAACCGCCTGCGAAAGAATAGCCAGCGTCATGTCCGTCACATCCTGACGGCAGGTGGAGATGTCTAGAGCCGCCGTCACGCGTCCGAGATGATCGCGGATCGGCGCGGTCGCGCAGCTCAAAGCGGTATTCGAGCTCAGGAAATGCTGGTCGCCATGAATGACGACAGCCCGCTCGTCGGCTAGAGCGGTGCCGATACCGTTGGTGCCCACGCTCGCCTCGCTCCAGACATTCTGCTGCCAGAGGCCCAGACCGTGAAAATCCGCGTCGTCGCCCGCCGAACCGCGTCTGTCGAGCACGATGCCGTTCTTGTCGGACAATACAAGGCAGCACCCTGAGCGACCGACGGTCTGGTAGAGACGGTCAAACTCGTCGGCACAGACGTGAATAAGATGCTCCATCTTTTCGCGAGCCTCGCGAAAGACGATGTCGTCAACCTGAACAGGCTTGCGCCCTTCTTCGGGCTGCAACTGATGAAGGTTCAGGCAGCGTCTCCAAGATGCCGCGATAGGTGAACTCGCAGCCGCCGAATTTTGTGAGGCAGTTGCATAGACCAAGTCCGAATGACTCGTTTCCCTGCGCATGTGCTCCTCCCAAAGCGTTCCTTTATTGTGCCAGCGCGGAAGGAATCTTTCAATCAGCGAGTCATGAAACAAGGCACTACAGGATTTCACATTTCGAGATGTCGCAATATTGCGTCAGAATGGAGACGGATTGCACAAACCTGTCATTTACGCAGCCAAGTTGACAAGAGCTTCGATCGCCGCCTTTGGTTCGGGCTTGCCATAATAATAGCCCTGAACCTGATTGCAGCCTTCCGCTTTCAGGAAACGAAGATGCTCCTCACTCTCCACCCCTTCCGCAAGAACAGGAATGTCGAGGCTTTCTGCAAGAATGAGGGTCGAGCGGACGATCGCCGCGGACTGGCGGTTAGTAGCCACGCGATCGATGAAAGCCTTGTCGATTTTGATCTTGTCGAAAGGAAAGAGCTGCAGGGTGGAGAGCGACGAATATCCCGTGCCGTAGTCGTCCATGGCGATCTTCACACCAAGCGCCTTGAGCTGGCGGATGATATTAAGGGCATGCTTCTGGTCAGCGATAATGCCGGACTCGGTAATTTCGAGTTCGAGCCGGTCAGGCGACAGGCCGGTCTCGTCCAGCACCTTGAGAACCCGCGCCGGCAGGTTGCTGTTTGCAAGCTGTTGCGGCGCCACGTTGACGGCGATCGCGAATGGCTTGCGCCAGCGCACCGCCTCCCGGCAGGCTTCGCGCATTGCCCATTCACCAAGCTCTACGACAAAGCCGGTCTTCTCCGCGATTGGAATGAATTCGTTTGGCGAGATCCGTCCGCGAACAGGATGATTCCAGCGCATGAGAGCCTCGAAGCCGATGATCTCTCCGGAATGGGTGTCATTTTGCTGCTGATAGAAAAGCTCGAACTCTCCACGCTGCAGGCCGACGCGCATGTCCATCGCCAGTGCGTTTCGCTCCCGCGCAGCCTGGTCCATCGAGGTATCGTAGAAACAGACATTGTTGGAACCGGCCGCTTTTGCGCGATACATGGCGACATCCGCTTGGGCCATGACGTCGTCGACCGTCTCCCCGTTGTCGGGGAAGCTCGATATGCCGATACTGGTCCCGATCCCGAACACCTGGCCCTTCCACGCAATCGGCTGATTAACCTCACGAATGACCCGCTGCGCAAGCTGGGAGGCATCGTTGCGATTGAAATGACGGGAGGAGACGACCACGAACTCATCGCCCCCCATGCGAGCCAGAAACTCTCCATCCTTGAGCATCGCCGACATTCTCGCCGATATGGCTCGCAGCACATGGTCGCCTGCGGCATGGCCATGCACGTCGTTGATCTCCTTAAACCGGTCTAGATCGAACGACAGGACCGCGATGCGGGAGGAACGCTCGTCGGGGCGTTCGATCAGGCGGCCGATATGCTCCATGAACGCGGCTCGATTGGGCAGGCCCGTCAAGGCGTCATGCAGGGAAAGATGCCTGTAGCGTTCGACGGTCGCAAGCGTCGCTTGCTGGTCAATCGCATAGGTCGCTGCCCCCAGCGACAGGATGGCCAGTGTGATCGCAACCACGACGACCGAAAGCATGCCGTCGTGCAGCACGCCGGTCGGCATGCCCGCATCGGCATTTGGAACAACCGTCAGGCCGGTCATGCCGGTGAAATGCGTGGTCAGGATCGTCAGGATCAGAAAGGCTCCGCCACCATAGGTGCAGAAGCGGCTGAACGGCCTTGCCACACGATTGGCGGTCATTGCGCCAAAAACGGCGGCAAGTACCAAGGATGCGTAGACATAGCGAGGATCCCAGACCAGATCCGCCTGCATTTGATAGGCCGACATGCCAAGATAGTGCATTAGCGCGATGCCCAGGCCGACAACGGCGCCACCCGCCTCTACCAGCAGGCTGCGCTGCGAAATGGAGGCGATGGCAAAGCCGGCACCGGTGGTGGCTATAGCGCTAACCAAGGAAAGCAGCGTATAGACTGGCTCATAGCCGCTGATGACATCGGTGCGGTATCCCATCATCGCAACGAAATGGGTCGTCCAGATCGATGATCCGCCAATGATCGCACTCAGTGAAAGCCAGCTCAAACGCGCGACACCGCGATTGTTGCGGGCCCTAGCAAAAAGCCTGACAGTCAGGAGTGAGCCAAGTATACAGACGAACAGCGCCGCGACGAGCGACAGAAAGTCGTGCCCGACGCCGATGCAGGTGATGACATTGAGCATGAATTTCGGTCCGGAGAATCCGTTATTAAGGTCAGGCTCAATTATCATCCATCAATTTCCAAATGCTTGCCGGAAATGGTTAGCAAGCTGCTCATCTTTCGGACCCCGGGTGAGCCCGGGCTGAAATGTCGCAGAAATGATACAAAAGACCCCGAAACCCTTGCCTTGCCGGGCTGCCTGTATTATAGCGCCCCCGTCCGCGTAGACACCCTTGGAGGCAACGCGGATGAGGCGTTTTATCGACACCTCAGGTTTACCGCAGGCGACTTCTAAGGAAGCACCCGCGCGAACCTCTCCAAATAACCTCGAAAGGAATAGCCATGAGCCACGCAACTTACGAGCTCAAGGCCGAGGCGCGCGAACGGGTTGGTAAGGGGTCCTCCCGTGAACTTCGCCGCAACGGTTTGATTCCCGCTGTCATCTATGGTGACAAGCAGGCCCCCATCTCCATCGCGATCAACACCAACGAGGTGACGAAGCGCATCCACGCCGGCGGTTTCATGACCACCGTTGCTGTGATCGACGTCAACGGCGAGAAGATAAAGGTCCTCCCGAAGGACTATCAGCTTGATCCGGTTCGTGACTTCACGATGCACATCGACTTCCTGCGCGTTTCGGCAAACAGCCGCGTTACCGTTGAAGTTCCGGTTCACTTCGTCAACGAGGAACAGTCGGCCGTCAAGATCGGCGGCGTTCTGAACATCGTTCGTCACGAAGTCGAACTGCACTGCCCGGCCGACAACATCCCGGAATTCATCACGGTTGACCTCGCTGGCCACAAGATCGGCGACAGCCTGCACATTTCGCATGTCAAGCTCCCGGCTGGCGTTACCCCGGTCATCACCGACCGTGACTTCACCATCGCAACGATCGTTGCTCCGGCTGGTGGCGTCGACGAAGCTGCAGCTGAAGAAGCCTGATATTCGTCAGCAAGACCATCAATTCGATCCCGCCTCATCGAGGCGGGATTTTTTTGTCCGCAGTCCACCGCGACTTCGCTAAAGCACGATATTTCGATAGGCCGTTTTAGCGCTATTTAACAAATTCGTGAAACCGTTGCGAGAATAGGGGTAACAGGGGGCACAATCTTGACGTTCAGAATGTGCTGTCCGGCAACGGGCGGGGGTGGCGCCTTATGAACCGCTCGGTCGAAAGCCGATTCCTCGCGATTGTCGCGATCACAGTCTTTGTCCTCATCGTTCCACTCTTCGCCTTGTTCCTGACGCTCTCTTCTGAACAGGCCGGCAAGGAGTTGAAGGACCACGTCGAGGTGCTTCTGGCTACCAACGCTCAGGCGCTCGCCAAACCCATGTGGGATTTCGATCGCGAAAGCGTCGAGCAGATCACCGTTACCATCGTCTCTGCCAATGCCGTCAGCAAGGTGCAGGTCCGTGATGTCTCCGGCGGCATCAGCGTCTCCATGCCTCCTCTCCCTGTGTGGCCGAAAAACGGCGTGCGTTCGATGTCGCGCGATATCTTTTACCAAACGCTGGACGGGCCGAAACAGGTCGGTACGATCACAATCTACTTCGACCGGCTCGATGCCCTTTCTTCTCTCAGACGCGCGGATGGCATGCTGATCGGCATCTTCGTCATCGCTGTCGCCGGCATCATCGGCGCCGCCATTCTCGGCAACCGCGTCATGATTATCCAGCCGCTCCTGAAACTCACTGCAGCTATAGAGGCAACCCGCCAGCTGGGATCCCGCCATCACGTCGACTGGCAGTCGAACGACGAGATCGGCAGGCTCGCCAAGAGCTTCAACGTGATGCAGAGCCAGCTCGAGCAGGAAGAGAGCGAGCTGAAGCTGGCGCATCACCGCATCACCGACATCTATAACCTGACGCCTGCCATGCTTCTCTCGCTCGACGAGGACGACCGCATCACCGGCGTCAGTGATTACTGGCTTCTGGCAACCGGCTATCAGCGCGCCGGCGTCATCGGGCGTCGCTTCGCCGACTTCGTGCCCGATGACGTTCGCAGCCTCTATCTCGAACGCAAAGACAGCAAGGGCAAGGGCAACTACGTCGTGGAAATCACGACCAGGTTCATTCGCGCCGACGGCAATGTAATGGACGTCCTCATTGCCGAAGCGAACAAGGAAGGCCATGCCGACGAACTGGCGCTATCGCTCAGCGTCATGACGGACGTCACTGCGCTCAAGCAATCCGAGGCCCGCAACCTTCGCCAGGCCATCACCGATCATCTGACCGGACTGATGAACCGCCAGGGTTTCGAAAGCGCACTCGACATGGAAATCATGAAGACCGACGAACTCGGCGGCGAACTCGCCTGCATCTTCGTCGATCTCGATCGCTTCAAGTGGATCAACGACAATCTCGGCCATCACGCCGGCGATACCGTCCTGCGTCTTTTGGTAGAGCTGATGGGACCAATACTGCCCACCGGCGCCATCGCTGCCCGTCTCGGTGGTGACGAATTTGCGATATTGATCCACTCCGAAGTAGCCGAACGTGAGGCCTTGGACCTCAGCCGCACGCTATGTTCCATATTTGATGAACCACTTCTCATCCATGGAGCGACGGTGCGGCTCAGCGCCAGCATCGGCATCGCGCTTTATCCCCGCCACGCCCACAATGCTGCAGAACTGCTGCAGAAATCCGACATGGCGATGTACAGCAAGAAGCGCGACGGCAAGAACGGCGCCCTGCTCTACGATCCCCTCCTCCAGGACAACACGCGCCAGCGGGCGGAAATCGAGCGCGATATCGAGGCGGGCCTTGAAAACGACTGGCTGGACGCATTCTTCCAGCCGATCGTGGACCTCTCGACGGGCATCGTGAAAGGCTACGAGGCGCTCTTGCGCCTCGACCATCCCGAAAAGGGCATCATGGCGCCCGCGGAGATCATCCGCGTTGCGGAAGAGACCGGTGCGATCATCCGCGTCGGCAACCGCATGCTGGAAAAGGCGCTCTCCAATCTCGTCCAACTGACGAATGCAACCGGTAACGACAAGACCTATCTCGCCATCAACTTCTCGCCCCTGCAGTTCGAGCAGACCCTGCCGATCCGGTTTGCAGCGCTGACGTCCCGCCACGGCATTGCGGCGAACCGTATCGTCATCGAGATCACCGAAGCGACACTGCTGCACGACAACCCACAGATCCGCACCATACTTGATGAATTCGCCCGCTATGGCTGCCGTATCGCACTCGACGATTTCGGCACTGGCTATTCCTCGCTGAGCTACCTCAACAGCTTCCCCGTCGACATCGTGAAGATCGACCAGTCCTTCATCCGCTCGCTCGTCGCCGACGCGCCGGACCTGCGCCACAAAAGCCGTATGCTTGTCGAAGGCATCACCGCGATCTCCCACAAGATGGAATGCACCGTCGTCGCCGAAGGCATCGAAACGGAAGCCCAGCGCGATGTTCTGACCCAATTCGGCGTGGATTGCGGCCAGGGCTATTTCTTCGCCCGGCCGCAGCCCGTCCAGCATCTGGTCGATCTCGAAGACATTCACGAAACGGCGCGGAGTTCCGTCGCCTGAACCACGACCGTCAAGCAAGGGAATGCGCATATGAAAGTAACGGCATTTTTCCTGGCGATGGGCCTCGCGACGGCGGCCAGCGCCGAAACGATCCACTTCACCACCGAGGACTATCCACCCTACAATTACCGGCAGGGCAACGGATACAGCGGCGCGGGCTACAAACAGGTCGTCGAGCTGATGAAATATGTCGATGCCGATTACACCATGGAGCTTATGCCATGGGCGCGGGCTTTCGCTCTTGCCGAAACGGAAGGCAACACCTGCGTCTTTACGACGGCCCATATTCCGGAACGGAACGACCGTTTCAAATGGGTGGAACCGCTCGCCATCGATCGCAATTTCATGATTGCGCGCAAGGGATCAGGCGTACGAGTGACGAATGACGAGGAGGCAAAGCGCTACGTCGTCGGCACCCAACGCGACGACTACACGGAGGATCTTCTGGAACGGAACGGCTTTCCGAAAATCGATCTTGCGACCGACCTCAATCTCACCCTGAAAAAGCTCGTCGCAGGTCGCATCGACCTCATGCCGATTTCCGAGAAGTTCTATATGAAGCTCAAAAAAGAAGGGCACCCGGTCGAAGCCCAGTACATTTTCTCCAAACAGACGTTCTCAATCGCATGCAACATCAATTTCCCCGAACGACTTCACCTCAGCATGCAGGAAGGACTGAACAGGATCATGGCGGACGGGACGCAGGCCCGCCTTCTTCAGGAAGAAGGACTTGGCGGATTGGGAGAGACGACCGACGAGTTTCCAAAGCAATAAATCCGGGTTGACAAGTTTCGCGTTTGGCGGTGGTGAAGGCCCCTGAGACAGAAGAGGAAGCGCCGCTTATGATGATCATCGCGGGGCTCGGCAATCCCGGGTCAAAATATCAGGACAATCGCCATAACATCGGCTTCATGGCCGTCGATGCGCTTTATCGCCGCTACAGCTTCTCGCCGTGGTCGAAGAAGTTCAAGGCGGAGATTTCCGAAGGTGAGATCGCCGGCGAGAAGGTCCTGCTGATGAAGCCACAGACTTTCATGAACCTCTCGGGCGAAGCGGTCGGCGAAGCCATGCGCTTCTACAAGCTATCCCCTGCGAACATCGTCGCCATCCATGACGAGCTCGATCTGCCGCCCGGCAAGGTGCGGCTGAAGGCAGGCGGCGGCCATGGCGGTCACAACGGCCTCAAGTCGCTCGACGCTCATTGCGGCAAGGAATACCGCCGCCTTCGCCTCGGCATCGGCCATCCGGGAGACAAGGATCGCGTGCATGGCCATGTGCTCGGCGACTTCGCCAAGGCGGATCAGGCATGGCTCGATCCCCTGCTCGACGCCATCGCCGATAACGCCGATCTGCTAGTCAAGGGTGAAGACGGCAAGCTGCTCAACAAGCTCGCGCTCGCAACCGGCGGCAAGGCCGAGGAAGAAAAGCCCAAGGCTGCTCTCAAGGCCGCCCCGAAGCCAGCCGGCAAGTCACATATCCATCAGGCTCGCAACACCGCACAGCCGAAGCTGCCGGAAACGGGACCGATGGCGGAAATGCTGAAGCGGATGTTCGCCAAGAAGGGCGATTGAGGCACGTCGCGCAGGAGCGACCAAACTCGATATCGGCGACGATCACTTACACAAACGGTGCTTCGCGATTATCCGGATTGCTCCCGGCGAGCCAGTTACCCGTCGGGAGCATGTTCTCACTTCTCTTCGCCAAGCGCCCGCCACAGCAGGGCCCCGACCACAGCACCGACGATCGGCGCCAGCCAGAACAGCCAAAGCTGCTGCAAAGCCCAGCCGCCTGCAAAGAGCGCCTGCCCCGTCGAACGGGCCGGATTGACCGACGTATTGGTCACCGGGATGGAAATCAGGTGGATGAGCGTCAGAGCGAGACCGATCGCGATCGGCGCAAAACCTGCCGGCGCTTTGCCATGCGTGGAACCTAGGATGATGATAAGGAAGAAAGCCGTGAGCACGATCTCGATCAGCAGGGCCGATACCAGAGAATAGCCGCCCGGCGAATGCTCCCCATATCCATTGGAGGCAAAGCCGCCGAGATCGACGCCAGCCTTGCCCGTTGCAATGACGTACAGCACAGCCGCCGCCACGATGGCTCCAAGAACCTGGGACACGATATAGTGGGGAAGCTTGCCCGCTTCGAAACGGCCAGCGACGGCAAGCCCGACCGATACGGCGGGATTGAAATGTCCGCCGGAAATACCACCGACCGCATAAGCCATCGTCAACACGGTCAGGCCGAAGGCCAGCGCAACGCCGACAAAGCCGATACCGAGTTCGGGAAAGGCCGCAGCCAGTACGGCACTGCCGCACCCGCCGAACACCAACCAGAACGTTCCGAGAAATTCCGCTAAGAGTCTTGCTTTCATGTGTATCCCCCGCCTTGTGTCGTTCCTGTCGATCCGGAAAATCCCTTCGCGCGACTCGCTGAACGCAGATCGCCCTCAATAAACCTTAGATTAGAAAAACAATGAAATACAAGGCTAAGGTGTCCTCATGCGCCGGGACCGGAACCGTGGGTGATGACCACCTGCAAGCGACCGTCACTCCTCCGGCTCGGTCGTAAACATCAGCGGAAACCCCGCTTCCTTGGCGAGGTCGGTTGCCTCCTTCGCCTTGGTCTCGGCGATATCACGGGTACAGACGACCACCACCGCCGTCCCCATCTTGTGCGCCGTCAGCATCACCCGGTAGCCGGTCTCCTCGCTCATCCGGAAGACCGCTTTCAGCACCATGGTCACGAATTCCCGCGGCGTGTAGTCGTCATTGACGAGAATGACCTTATAGAGCCGCGGCCTCTCCAGCTTCGGCTTCGTCACCGTCTTCAGACCGGTATCGTTTTGCGGCATGGGGGATCTCCTGTCGCGGCTCGGCATCTCATGCGCATGATACCCAAGCTTATCACGGATAGGCAACGACGCTCGGTGTTCCGCACGCCGGAAAGGCATACGGGCACCTCAAGACCTTGACCACATCACTCCTTTATCCCATAGGCGTGGGCAACGAAATTTCCAAGCGAAACAGGTATCCGGCCATGGGCTTCAAATGCGGTATCGTCGGCCTGCCGAATGTCGGCAAGTCTACCCTCTTCAACGCGCTCACCAAGACGGCTGCTGCTCAGGCTGCCAACTACCCCTTCTGCACCATCGAACCGAACACCGGTGAAGTCGCCGTTCCGGATCCGCGCATGCAGCAGCTCGCAGCCGTCGCCGGCTCGAAGGAAATCATCCCGACGCGCATCTCCTTCGTCGATATCGCAGGCCTCGTGCGCGGCGCATCCAAGGGCGAAGGCCTCGGCAACAAGTTCCTTGCCAACATTCGCGAAGTCGATGCCGTGGTCCACGTACTGCGCTGCTTCGAGGATGACGACATCACCCACGTCGAGGGCAAGATCAATCCGGTCGGCGACGCCGACACCATCGAGACCGAGTTGATGCTCGCCGACCTCGAAAGCCTCGAACGCCGCGTCGAGCAGACCCGCAAACGGGCGGCCTCCAAGGACAAGGATTCTTTGGCGCAGCTTCCCGTCATGGAAGCCGTCATCAAGCTCCTGAACGAAGGCAAGCCGGCGCGCCTGCTGCTGAAGACTCTTGCTGCCGACGAGATCGAGGTGCTGAAGGGCCTGAACCTCCTGACCTCGCACCCGGTTCTCTACGTCTGCAATGTCGCTGAAGGCGATGCCGTGGACGGCAATGCCCATACGAAGGCAGTCGCCGAGATGGCCAGGGCGCAGGGCGCGGAATGCGTCATCATCTCTGCTGCCATCGAGGCGGAAGTCGCCCAGTTGCCGGAAGAGGAAGCCAGGGAATTCCTGTCAGCCCTCGGCCTTGAGGAAGCAGGCCTCGACCGCCTGATCCGCGCCGGCTACCACCTGCTCGACCTCATTACCTATTTCACAGTCGGCCCTAAGGAATGCCGCGCCTGGACCATCGTCCGCGGCACCAAGGCTCCGCAGGCCGCCGGCGTCATCCACACGGATTTCGAGCGCGGTTTCATCCGTGCCTTCACCATCTCCTATGACGACTACATCGCCTACAAGGGCGAAGTCGGCGCCAAGGAAGCCGGCAAGGGCCGCGACGAAGGCAAGGAATACGTCGTCCATGACGGCGACGTGATCCACTTCCGCTTCAACACCTGATCGGGGGAATTCCCCATCCAGACGATATGGCTGCCGCCCTCCTAACGGAGTGGCGGCAGTTTCGTTTTCAGCGGTTCCGGCAGCAGGATGAAGATCGCCTTGTTTGAGGCGAGATTGGCGATCGAGAAGATGTTGCAGATCGCATATTCGAAAAGCAATTTCTCACCCAACTCAAGAGAGCATTCCTGAACATAAAGAGGGGACAATCGATCCTGAATCGGCAAGTAAATCCAAACCTTGATTGCAAGAGAAACTCAGTTGTGAGATTGGATCATGCAATCAAAAGAGGAATATTCGTGCTTCATAAAATAAAGGGAAGCTGCTTCCGCGCCATTGCAGGAAAAGATTCCATACCGCTAGCTAAATTTTGTGACCTGCCGATCGCGCCGATTGGAATTCAAGGCGAGATAACAACTCATATGCTTTGGGTCGACGGAGAACTAACCAAGCTCGAACGACTTTCGTGCTCCAGTTTTGTCAAAAACGGCTATCGCGTTCGGCTTTGGACTTACGGAGATATGCGCGACGTGCCCCCAGGCGTCGAACTCTGCGATGCTCGGGAAATCCTGCCCGACAACCGCATCTTTCGATATTATAATGGTAGTTATGCCGGCTTCTCGAATCTCTTTCGCTACAAGGTTCTCTGCATGAAGGGCGGCTTGTGGGCGGATCTCGATGTTGTCTGCATGCTGCCCGCAAGCGAATTACAAGCCAAAGCGATTGATGGGCTGATAGTGACCGAACACAAAATGGATGGTCTTCAACATCGAGTGAATAACAACTTGATCTATCTCCCAAAGCCCAAATCCGGAGACATGATCGATCTCGCCTTGGCGATTTCTGAACGATACGAAACGCAGAAACTTCGGTGGGGCGATTGCGGTCCGCGGTTACTGACCATGCTGGCGCGAAACTACCCAGCGGTCATACCAACGCTGATGGAGCCAAATTTTGCTAACCCTCTCTCACCGGCAGCATGCCCACGAAAGCTTTTCAAGACAGCAACACAGCTGCCTAAAAGTGCAGGCTTTCTGCATTGTTATAACGAACGATGGCGCAAGAAGGGCATCGACAAGAACAGCCCTTGGCCGGAGAGCTCTCTTCTGGGGCGACTGGCAAAACGTTACTTACCAGAACGGATCTACTAGCGTTTCAATAAAGACGAACTTGATAGCGCCCTCGCTAATCCCTCCCACTCGGCCCTTGCTCTCTCACGTTTCTCTCGCGTCACCGGCAGGCGGCGCGAGCCGCAACCGAACCGTATATATCAATCGGGCGAGATCAGGTGCCTCGTTCCACCCCTTGAATTCTCTCCTGCGGCCAGACATTGTACATCGATGAACAACAGGAAAATGCCGCATGAACAGCCCACAACTCTATTTCGAGGACTTTGAGCCCGGCCGCTTCTTCCAACTCGGGCCAAAGACTGTCGAAGCTGCCGAGATCATTGAATTCGCAACCGAATTCGATCCGCAGCCGATGCATCTGTCGGAAGAGGCCGGAAGGGCCAGCATTCTCGGCGGCCTCTCGGCATCCGGCTGGCACACCAGCAGCATGTTCATGCGCATGATGATCGATTCCTATCTGCTGGCCTCGGCATCCGAAGGCGCTCCGGGCATCGATTCCATGGAGTGGAAGAAGCCGGTGCTTGCCGGTGATACGCTGAAGGGAGGCTCGACCGTAGAGGCGGCCCGCCCGATGCGTTCCCGGCCACATATCGGCATCGTCGCCTTCCGACACGAACTGCAAAACCAGCGCGGCGAGACGGTGCTGCTTTCACGCAACTCCATCATGTTCCGGCTGCGCACCGCGAAGGAAGACGTCGCATGAAGATGATCGAGCTTTACCCACCGGGCGAAAGGATCGCGACCGGCTCGAAGACCTTTACCGCCGCATCCATCATCCGCTTTGCCGAAAAATTCGACCCGCAACCCTTTCACACGGATGCGGAAGCGGCAAAGGATTATGTCTTTGGCGCGCTTTGCGCTTCCGGCTGGCACACCTGCGCGGAATGGATGCGCTGCTTTGTCGACTTCCGGAAAGACGAATTCGACCGGCTGCGCGCAGCAGGCGAAACACCGCCGAAGCTCGGCCCATCCCCCGGCTTCGAGGCCCTACAATGGCTGAAACCGGTCTATGCCGGTGACACGATCAGCTACAGCCTAACAAGCGTCGAGAGCCGCCCGCTCGTCTCCCGTCCCGGCCTCATTCTCAACATGGGAACGGGCGAAGGTTTCAACCAGAACGGCGAACCTGTGCTACGCTTCAGGTCCAAGATCCTCGAGTTCGAATAGGAGGCAGACATGCCCACCAATTTCCATGATTTCCATGCGATTGACATCAAGGGCAAGGAACGCTCCATGGGCGAGTTCGCCGGCAAGGTCGTGCTGGTGGTCAACACCGCAAGCGCCTGCGGCCTCACGCCCCAATATGCCGGTCTTCAGAAGCTGCAGGAGACTTTCCCCGACGACCTCGTCGTCCTCGGCTTCCCCTGCAACCAGTTCGGCGCGCAGGAACCCGACAGCGAGGAACAGATCGCAACCTTCTGCGACCTCAACTTCCACGTCACCTTCCCGATGTTTTCCAAGATCGATGTCAACGGCGACGATACCCATCCGATCTTCCAGTATCTCAAGACGGCGGAGCCCGGCATCCTCGGTTCCGAGCCGATCAAGTGGAACTTCACCAAGTTTCTCATCGGCCGCGACGGCGACCCGTTGAAGCGCTTTGCGCCGACAACCACGCCGGAAGAAATCGAAGGTGACATCCGTAAGGCGATCGCGGCGTGACATGACCGCGGTGGCCAGCGATTTCCGGATGTTCCCGACCGGTCGGCCCGGCCTCCTGGCCGTGGCCGCCTCCAGCGATCACGCCTTCCCGCGCCATACCCATGACGAATACGGCATCGGACTGTTCATCTCCGGCGGGCAGATGTCCGCCTCCGGTCGCGGACAAATCACCGCCAGCGCCGGCGACATCATCACGGTCAATCCCGGCGAGGTTCACGATGGGGTGCCGACGCGCGGCGAAAGCCGGTCATGGCTGATGCTTTACCTGGACCCCGCACTGCTCGCCGATATCAACTCCGACCTGGAGGGCACTCAAGACGCCGACTTCGAGTTCGAGCGGCCGGCATTCAGTGACCCGAGAGCCGCCCTCTCCTTCACGTCGGCATTCGCCGCAGCAAGCGGTGAAAGAGACAACAAGGGGCTGGCTCTCGATCAGGCCCTTGCGGCGCTCTTTGTACCTCTATCTTCGGTGAAACCTTTCGCGAAAAAGGCTCAGACCGGACGCGACCTGCTCCGGGCAAGGACCATGATCGATGACGATCCCGCGCGTAATCTCTCGCTGCAGGATCTGGCGACAGAGGCTGGCCTCAGCCGGTTCCAGACGCTTCGTGCTTTTCAGGCCCTCACCGGCCTTACCCCGCACGCCTACCTCATGCAGCGTCGAATGAGCCTTGCCAGACGCCGGATTTCTCAAGGGATGAGCCTTGCCGATGTCGCCGCGGAAGCAGGCTATGCCGACCAGAGCCACATGACCCGTGAATTCAGGCGGCGCTACGGCTTGACGCCGGCCGCCTACCGACAGGCGGTCACGGCCTGCAATTCCATTCAAGACGCCTGACGACCGCGACAGCTAGCCTCCGACCCGATTTCTTCTCTCCGGATCGGACACCGCATGTATCTCGAATTCATCCTCACATCGCTGATCGTCATCGCAACGCCCGGCACTGGCGCGCTCTATACCGTCGTCATGGGGCTCTCGCACGGCAAGGCTACATCGCTGGTGGCAGCCGGGGGCTGCACGCTCGGCATCGTCCCCCATATGATCGCCGCGATCCTCGGCCTTGCCGCCGTTCTCGTCACCAACGATACGGCGTTCCAGATCGTCAAGCTCGCCGGCGCAGGCTACCTGCTCTACATGGCGATCAGCATCTGGCGAGATGCCTCGCTCTTTTCCCCCGAACGCGACCGGCAGCAACGCTCGGCGGTCGGTATCATCCGCCACGCAGTGCTGATCAATCTCTTCAATCCGAAGCTGTCGATCTTCTTTTTTGCACTACTGCCGCAATTCGTCACCGCGCAAGACGAACACGCCGTCCTACGCATGACCGAATACAGCCTTGCCTTCATGGTGATGACGTTTGTCGTTTTCGCGCTTTACGGCCTGTTCGCCGCCACTGCCCGCGACAAGGTTCTGTCCCGGCCCAAGCTGATGCTGTGGATCAGGAAGAGTTTTGCAGCCGCCTTCGTGACTCTAGGGCTGAAACTGGCTCTGGCGGAGCGCTGACACGCGCTCCGCATCGTAGTCACGACTTCAGTGGCCGGAGAATTCCACCAACGTACGGACCTCGACGCCGAGGTCTTCGAGCTTCTTGCGACCGCCGAGATCCGGCAGATCGATGACGAAGCAGGCGGAAATGACATCTGCCCCGATCTTGCGCAGAAGCTGTACTGCACCGACAGCCGTGCCGCCGGTGGCGATGAGGTCATCGACCAGAATGACCTTCTGTCCCGGCTCGACCGCGTCGATGTGCATTTCCATTTCATCGACGCCGTATTCGAGGCTGTAGGCAACGCTGACGGTCTCGTGCGGCAGCTTGCCCTTCTTACGGATCGGCACGAAGCCGGCAGAAAGCTGGTGTGCGACGGCACCGCCCAGAATGAAGCCACGAGCTTCCATACCGGCGATCTTGTCGATCTTGAGCCCGGCATAGGGCTGCACCAGCTCATCGACTGCACGGCGGAAGGCACGCGGATTGCCGAGAAGCGTGGTGATGTCACGGAAGATGATGCCGGGCTTGGGATAGTCCGGAATGGAGCGGATCGAAGACGCCAGCTCCAACGCAAAATTGCTCATTGTCAGTCTCTGGAAGGGTTGGGAAGATTACGCCGGAGATTAACAAGTCCGGCAGCGGTAACCAACAAAAAAGGCGGCCGGAGCCGCCTTTTCCATTTGTCATATGAGGAAAGGCTTAATGCGCTTCCTTGTTTGCGTAGACAGACTTCTTCGTCAGATAGATCAGAGCCGAGAAAATCACCAGGAACACCATGACCATGAAGCCGGTCCGCTTGCGCTCCTCAAGGTGGGGCTCGGCAGCCCACATCAGGAAAGCGGAAACGTCATGAGCATACTGGTCGAGCGTCTCTGGAGAGCCGTCGTCATAGGTCACCTGACCGTCGGAGATCGGGGGAGCCATTGCAAGTGCGGCAGCGCCGGAGAAGTAGGGGTTGAAGTGCGTGCCTTCGGCAACCGTCACACCTTCCGGCGGCTCCTGATAACCTGTCAGGAGCGAGTAGATATAGTCCGGGCCACCTTCCTGATACTGCGTGAAGATATCGAAGATGAAGGTCGGGAAGCCGCGTTCGACGCCGCGCGCCTTGGCGAGCAGCGACATGTCCGGCGGAGCCGCACCGTTGTTGGCAGCAGCGGCGGCCTCGTCGTTCGGGAATGGTGACGGGAAGTGGTCGGAAGGCACAGCCTTGCGGGTGTACATTTCGCCGTCGGCATTCGGGCCGTCCTGCACTTCGTATTCCGAAGCGAAGGCCTTTACCTGCTCTTCCGAGTAACCGAGGTCTTCCAGTGTGCGGAAGGACACCAGCTTCATCGAGTGACAGGCCGAGCAGACTTCCTTGTAGACCTTGAGGCCGCGCTGAAGCTGGCCCTTGTCATACTTGCCGAACGGGCCGGCGAAAGACCATTCCTGGTTCCGCGGTTTCAGGATCGGGTAGTGGCCGGCTTCGGCAGCGTGGTGAGCAGCCTCGGCAAGGCCACCCTCTTCGGCAGCGGCGGCGGAACCGGCGCTGAAGCCGAGAGCGGCGATCAGCGCGATGCTTGTAACAAGCTTCTTCATGTTGATGATCCTCTCTCGCGCGCTCAGGCCTGGGTTGCGGCAGACTTGCCGCTCTTCTCGAGAACCGCCTCGGTAATCGAGTTCGGAACACGTCGAGGCGTTTCGAACAGGCCGAGCAACGGCATGATCACGAGGAAGAAGCCGAAGTAGTAGAGGGTGCCAAACTGGGCCATCAGCGTGTAGAGGTCGGTCGGCGTACGCGAACCGAGCCAGCCGAGCAGGATGCAGTCGGCAACGAAGAGCCAGAAGAACAGCTTGTACCACGGGCGGTAGACGGCCGAACGGACCTTCGAGGTATCGAGCCAGGGCAGGAAGAACAGCACGATGATCGCGCCGAACATGACGAGAACGCCGCCCAGCTTGGAGTCGATGAACCAGATGTTGAAGGTGATGGCGCGCAGCATTGCGTAGAACGGCAGGAAGTACCATTCCGGAACGATGTGAGCCGGGGTCTTCAGCGGGTTGCCCATGATGTAGTTGTCAGGATGACCCAGGAAGTTCGGCATATAGAAGATGAACCAGGCATAGGCGATCAGGAAGATCGAAACGCCAAAGGCATCCTTGAGCGTCGCATAAGGCGTGAACGGAACGGTATCCGTCTTCGACTTGACCTCGACGCCGGTCGGGTTGGTCTGGCCGGTAACGTGCAGCGCCCAGACGTGCAAGACGACGACGCCCGCGATCATGAAGGGCAGCAGGTAGTGCAGCGAGAAGAAGCGGTTCAGCGTGGGCTGATCGACGGCGAAACCGCCAAGCAGGAACTGCTGGATCCATTCGCCGACCCACGGGAAAGCCGTGAAGAAGCCGGTGATAACCGTCGCGCCCCAGAAGGACATCTGACCCCATGGCAGAACGTAGCCCATGAAGCCGGTCGCCATCATCAGCAGGAAGATGACCACGCCGAGGATCCAGAGGATTTCGCGCGGAGCCTTGTAGGAGCCGTAGTAGAGACCACGTGCAATATGCAGGTAGACGGCGACGAAGAAGAACGAGGCACCGTTGGCGTGCATGTAGCGCAAGAGCCAGCCATGGTTCACGTCGCGCATGATCTTTTCGACGGAAACGAAGGCGACGGTCGTGTCGGCGGCATAGTGCATGGCGAGCACGACGCCGCTCAGGATCTGGACGATCAGCATGACCGACAGCATGGCGCCGAAGGTGTAGGCATAGTTCAGGTTTCGGGGAACGGGGTAAGCGACAAAGCTGTCATAGATCATACGCGGCAGCGGCAGCCGCGCGTCAATCCACTTCTCGAGGCCGGTAGCCGGCTGGTAGCTAGAGTGACCACTCATATTTCATTATCCCCCTCAGCCGATCTTGATCACAGTATCGGAAACGAATGCGAAATTCGGAATATGCAGGTTTTCCGGCGCCGGACCTTTACGGATTCGGCCAGCCGTATCGTAGACCGAACCATGGCAGGGACAGAACCAACCGTTGTATTCGCCGGACTGGCCGAGCGGAACGCAGCCGAGATGCGTGCAGGAACCGATCATGACGATCCAGTTTTCCTTGCCTTCGCCAGCGGAACGGGCCAGGTCGGTCGCCTGTTCGGCGGCATCGACATTGGCGTTGCGTGCGACCGGGTCCTTGAGCTCCGCAAGCGGAACGGCCTTGGCGTCTTCAACTTCCTTGTCCGTGCGATTACGGATGAACACGGGCTTGCCACGCCACTTGACCGTGAGCGACATGCCCGGTTCGAGTGCCGAAACATCGACTTCGATCGAAGCGAGAGCGAGCGTCGATGCATCCGGCCGCATCTGGTCGATGAAGGGCCATACGGCAGCAACGGCACCAACGGCACCCGCCATGCCTGTGGTCAGATAAAGGAAGTCACGGCGAGTGGGCTCGCCCAAGGTCTCGGTATTAATTTCGTTTTCGCTCACGGTTAAACCATCCTCTCGCAAAATCCTGCGACAAACCGCATTTCCCCCAAGGCGCAGCCTCTGTGTCATCGACACGAATATGCCACAGATTCCCCGCCAATTTGGCGGGTTCTAAGCTTCATACCGAATTATGTCCATACTTCACAGGGGAGGAGGGCACAATGTCGCGGTTAAAATCGCAGCGTATTTCCCTGATGTAACGAACCGGCCTACTCATGTTGCAATGCACCTTGAATTGGGGCATCTTCCGCGCAATCGGGCATCGGGCCCATAACGGGAAAAAGGGCCTGATGCGAGACAGACTTTCCTGCATTGCGTGCGTTCTTCTGTTCATCGCTCTGATGCTCGTCAGCCTCCGTTATATTACGGACTTCTGGCTGCTCGCCTTCTTCTACAGTCTCCAGCCACATATCGGCGCGGCAGCCATTATCGGCTCCCTGATATGCCTTGCGATCAGGCGCAGTACAGTTGCATGGGCGTTGCTGGCATGGTCGATCTTCATCACCGGGCATGCCTTCTGGATGAAGCTCGAATTCCTGCCGCCCTCTGACACTGTCATCTCAGAGAAAGCGACGCGGTTCCGCCTGCTTTCCTTCAATGTGCTCGGCGATAATTTTACGAATGCCGACCGCATCGTGGACACAATCAGGATGTCAGGTGCGGATGTTGCCTATGCGATGGAAGCGGGACCTCTGGGTGACCGGCTCGACCAGCTCAAGGACATCTATCCCTATCACATTGGCTGCGGCGTGATGGTCGAGTTCTGCGACCTGCTGATTCTGTCGAAATACCCGATCGAGCAACCGCGCTTCTTCAGCCTGAGCGAGCTGCGCGCCAACAGGTTTGCAATCGCCGGAATCAGGATCGGCGGACAGTTGGTCAACTTCTCGGCCATTCACGTGACCAAGCCCTACTTCGACGACTATCACACGCTGGAGCTTATCCGCGCCGGAGCCTACATGCGCCAGCGCCCCGGCCCTAAGATCCTCGCCGGCGACTTTAATTCCGACAGCATCGCGCCGGACATGCAGCGCTTCCTGCGGCACTACAAAATGCATACGGCGGGCTTCGAGCCCGCCACATGGCCGATCGAGGCCGGCCTCTTCGGGGTGCCGATCGACCACATCTTCATGACCGGAGAGATCAAGGCAGTCGGTCTGCACAGGCTTCCCGACAGCGAGGGTTCGAATCATTTCGGCCTGATCGCCGACCTCGCAATCGAACCAGCGTCGAACTGATCCGGGTCCGCGGCGAACGACTTACTCCGCCGCCTTGTCTTCTTCGTGCTCGTGCACCGCGAGAAACCCACCGGACTGTCGCGCCCAGAGTTCGGCATAGAGCCCTCCCCTCCCGACGAGTTCCGCATGGCTACCCTCTTCGATGATACGTCCCTTGTCGAGCACGATGAGGCGATCAAGGGCGGCAATGGTCGAGAGCCGGTGTGCGATCGCCAACACCGTCTTGTCCTGCATCAGCCGGTCGAGATTGGATTGGATCGCCGCCTCCACCTCGGAATCGAGTGCTGACGTCGCCTCGTCCAGAACAAGGATCGGCGCATCCTTCAGCATGGCGCGGGCAATGGCGATGCGCTGGCGCTGCCCGCCGGAAAGCTTGACGCCGCGCTCGCCCACATGGGCGTCGAAACCCCTGCGGCCCCGCTGGTCTTCCAGCCGCTCGATGAAATCCAGCGCTTCCGCCCGCTCGGCAGCGTGGAGCAGCTGCTCCTCGCTTGCATCCTCCCGGCCGAACAGGATGTTGTCCCGGATCGACCGGTGCAGCAGCGCCGTATCCTGCGTCACCATGCCGATATGACCGCGAAGGCTCTCCTGCGTCACCGCCCGCACATCCTGCCCGTCGATCAGGATGCGGCCGCCTTCCACGTCGTAGAAGCGCAGCAACAGGTTGACGAGCGTCGACTTCCCCGCCCCCGAACGCCCGACGATACCGACCTTCTCGCCCGGTTTTATGGTGATCGTCAGATGATCGATCGCCCCCTTCTGCCGGCCATAGTGAAACGATACATCCTCGAAACGGATCTCCGGTCCCGTCACCTGCAGATCGCTCGCACCGGGCTGGTCGACAAGGCCGATCGGCCTGGAAATAAGCTCAGCCGAATTCTGGATCGTGCCGATGTTGCGCATGATGCTGTTGAGCTGCGTCATCATCCGCCCGAGAAGCATGTTGAGACGCAACACGAGGCCAAGGGTGAAAGCGACGCCGCCTGCGGTGATCGCACCGGCAAACCAGAGATCGACGGAGACTGCGGCCACCATGGCGATCATGATGCCAGACAGGATCGCCTGCGACGCCCGCACGCCGGTAATCAGCCGGGCGAAGGGCCGCAGTGTATCCTGAAAACGGTCGAAGCCCTCGCGGATGAAGTGATCGTTCTGATCCTCCCGACCGAACAGCTTCAGCGTCTGAATATTGCTGAAACTGTCGACCAGCCGACCGCTCACCATCGATGCGGCCTCGGCGGATTCCTTGGCGTGATAGCGGATGCGCGGCACGAAGTAGCGCGCCAGCAGGCTGAAGATCGCCACCCAGGCGCCGATGATGCCGGCCAGCCGCCAGTCGAGCTGGCCGACCAGCGCCATGGTCGAGCCGGTGTAGATCACCATGAACCAGACGACCTGCAGCAGCGAGGTCAGGAGATCGCCCGTCGCCTGCCCTGCCGACCAGACCTTGGTGACGATGCGCCCGGAGAAATCGTTCTGGAAGAAGGAAAGCGACTGCCGCGCCACATGCACATAGGACTGCCAGCGCACCAGATTGAAGAAATTGAGAACAATCGCCTGCTCTTCCACCAACGCTCCGATGGTGATGACCAGAAAGCGCCCGAAAAGCACGACCAGCGCCATTCCGAGCAACTCGAGCCCGTGTGCGTCAAGGAGACCGCTCCAGCCCGCCTCCCGCGGCACGGTGTCAAGCAGATCGACCAAACGGCCGACGAACCAGAAAAGCCCCGCCTCCAGGATGGCGACAGCACCACCAAAGGCTGCCATGACTGCAAAGGCACCCTTCGCCTGAGATACGTAGAACCAGACAAAGGACCATGTCCCCACCGGCGGCTGCAGATCGCCCCGTCGTCCAAAGGGATCGATCCAGGTCTCGAAAAGGCGGATGATGGTGCGGACTATCATGGCGAACCATATAGGTGCTTTCCGCAGAGCGGCAAAGACGCCGCAACACAAATGCCCGTGAGAACCGGCGCGATTGGCGAAAACCCGACCGATCCCGTAACTCCCCGATCAAAAGACCGCATATCAAAGCGCTTGCGTTGCGATACTATTATATTGCATAGCAACCACGATATCGCGAACGATCGATGGCATCCTCCCCGAAAGGCCTCGACCGATCCTCGCGACGACAGTCCATTGAAGACGACGACCATCGGTTCGACAAGGCCGCATCTGCACGTCGCGCTTCCTTCACTACCCAAAGGTAATAACTTGGCCGGTATATCCCAATCCTCCACGCGCGTGGCATCCGCATCCGCGGAAACCCAGAGCGGCAGCTACCGCTTTGCGCTTACCGCGCTCACTTCTCTCTTCTTCATGTGGGGCTTCATCACCTGCCTGAACGATATCCTCGTTCCGCATCTGAAGAGCGTCTTCTCGCTCAATTACACCCAGTCGATGTTGATCCAGTTCTGCTTCTTCGGTGCCTACTTTCTGGTGTCGCTGCCGGCAGGCGCGATCGTGCGACGCATCAGCTACAAGGGCGGCATCGTCCTCGGACTGGTGATTGCAGCAGCCGGCTGCGCCCTTTTCGTGCCAGCAGCGTCCTACCGCGTCTACGGGCTGTTCCTTGCGGCGCTCTTCGTCTTGGCAAGCGGCATCACCCTGCTACAGGTCGCCGCCAACCCTTACGTCACCGTTCTTGGCGCACCCGATACCGCGGCCAGCCGACTGACCATGACTCAGGCCTTCAATTCACTCGGCACGACGCTCGCACCGATGTTCGGCGCCTTCCTGATCCTCTCGGCGGTAGCAGGCGCAACGGCAGGCATGACGCCGGAACAGGCGGACGCGCTGCGCGTGGCAGAAGCCTCCGCCGTCAAGATGCCCTATATGGCCCTTGCCGCGGCCTTCCTGCTGCTGGCCGCCCTTTTCGCTGCGTTGAAACTGCCGGCCTTCGAGGCCGATGAGGATTTCGATCCGATCACCGAGGGACGCTCCGCCTGGAGCTACCGCCATCTCGTGCTCGGAGCTGTCGGCATCTTCCTCTATGTCGGCGCGGAAGTGAGCATCGGCAGCTTCCTCGTCAACTTCCTCGGCCAGTCGCATATCGCCGGCATGCCGGAGGCGGAAGCAGCCCACTACGTCGCCTATTTCTGGGGTGGCGCGATGATCGGCCGTTTCGTCGGTTCGATCGCCATGCGCAGCATCGAAGGCGGCAAGGCGCTGGCGTTCAATGCCGTGATCGCGGCGATCCTGCTGCTGGTCACCGTCTTCACGTCGGGTTCGGTCGCCATGTGGGCGGTGCTCGCGATCGGCCTCTTCAACTCGATCATGTTCCCGACGATCTTCTCGCTCGCCCTCTATGGGCTCGGCAAATACACGAGCCAGGGTTCCGGCATCCTCTGCCTCGCCATCGTCGGCGGCGCGCTGCTCCCGGTCGCCCAGGGCGCACTTGCCGATACGATCGGCATCCAGCACGCCTTCCTCATGCCGGTGCTCTGCTATGCCTACATTGCCTATTACGGCCTGAAGGGGCATCGCGTGAGCTCAGGCCTACAGCACTGAAGTCGTGGAAAGGGCGCGTATCGCAGGATACGCGCCCTCTTCGTTTATGCCGGCAACCGCCGAAGCGGAAGTTAGCGCGAATAGCGCGTCAGATAGATGCCGAGCAGGATCAGTGCGACGCCAGCTGGCTGTCCGATGCTGATTTCGGCTGTTCCACGCAGAATGTCGATCATCAACCCGGTAATCATCTGCCCGCCGATAATCAGCAGCGACGAACGGGCCGCACCGATCCTTGGAAAGACATAGGAACTCAAGGCAACGAACATCGCCCCGACGATGCCGCCGGTAAACGCCCAGGCCGGCACGCCACCCAGCAAGCCGAATGCCTGCCGGTGGAACGCCACCACGAACAGGCTGAGCAGCACGAAGCCGATGAAGTGGTTCCAGAACGAGGCGCGAAAGGCCCCGCGATCCATGGCGAGCCTTCCGTTGATCGAACGGCTCATGCCGACGGCGGCACCGCCCGCCAGCGCAACGAGAACGGAAACCAGCATCACGCGCCTCGCGAATAGATGATGAGGGCGCTGCCACCGATGACGCAGAGCGCAGCCAGGAAATCGAACCGGTTGAGGACACGCAGCGGCGTGCCGAACAGACCCCAGCGGTCGGAGATAAGGCCGAACAGGATCTGCCCGACCAGCAGCAGCGACAGACCGCCGGCAAGCGCCAGCTCGGAGTTGACCGCGATAGAACTGAGAGCGACGGCAAAAGCCCCCGGCGCACCGCCGAGATAGGACCACAGCGGCGGCTTGGCAGCCACCTGCCCGGCCCCCTGTCCTGTATCGCCTCGTCCGCCGCCAAGAAGCAGATTGGCGCGCAACAGGATGAGGGCTGCGACCGCTCCAATGCCGTGCACCACCCATGATGCCGTTATCGGCGTGGTAAAGGCCGCCAGTCCGCTGTTAAGGGTCAGCATTACTGCCAGCATGGCCCCGGCAAGCGCCGCCCACAGCCAATCGAGATAGTGCCGCATATCGAGATTTCCCCGCCGCTTGAAGATTCGAGCCTGTCTCGTCCCGCTCAGAGCAATTCCAGCAAAAGTGGGAACAGGTGTTGCGTCCGAAATTGCGAGAAACAGGAAAGACAAAGCATTGGAGGCGATTCTGTTTTCGCCAAAAATGCTCTAAGCGCGAGTAGAGCCACGGCACAATCGATTTCTTGATCGGACGACTTTAGAAAATCTGCAGATGCGGCAGCAGTAAAAAGCCCTCCCCGCATTTCTGCGGGAAGGGCCTGATCTCATTCCGCCGCTTCGCTTTCGCTGTCCGACTGATCGGCAAGGAAGCCGCCCGATTGACGGTTCCAGAGATCCGCGTAGATACCACCCTCCGCCACCAGTCCGGCATGGGAGCCGGTCTCGACGATGTGCCCCTTGTCGAGCACCACCAGCCGGTCCATCTCCGTGAGCGTCGAGAGACGGTGGGCGATCGCGATCACGGTCTTGCCGTCCATCAGCGAGAACAGGCTCTCCTGAATAGCCGCCTCGACTTCCGAGTCGAGTGCGGAGGTAGCCTCGTCAAGGATCAGGATCGGCGCGTTCTTGAGGAACACACGAGCAATCGCGATACGCTGGCGCTGGCCGCCGGAAAGCTTCACGCCACGCTCGCCGACCTGGGCGTCAAGCGCCTTGCGACCCTGCATGTCGACGAGGCCTTCGATGAAGTCCCAGGCATTCGCCCGCTTCGCCGCCTCGATCACTTCCGCATCGGTCGCGTCTGGCCGGCCATAGGCGATGTTGTCGCGGATCGAGCGATGCAGCAGCGAAGTGTCCTGGGTGACGACCCCGATCAGCGAACGCAGGCTTTCCTGCGACACGGCGGAGATGTCCTGCCCGTCGATGGTGATCTTGCCCTTCTCCAGATCGTAGAAGCGCAGAAGCAGGTTCATCAGCGTCGTCTTGCCCGCACCCGAGCGGCCGACCAGCCCCACCTTCTCGCCTGCCTTGATGGTCAGCGAGAAGTCGTTGATCACGCCCTTGTCCTTGCCATAGTGGAAGCGGACATGGTCGTAAACGATCTCACCCTTCGGCACGGCCAGCGCCTTGGCTGCGGGAGCATCGACGATATCGTGCGCCTTGGTCATCATGCCCATGCCGTCATAGACGGTGCCGATGTTTTCGAAGAGCGCCGCCACTTCCCACATGATCCACTGCGACATGCCGTTGATGCGCATCGCAAGGCCGATTGCAACCGCGATCGCGCCGATCGAGACGCTGCCGCCGAGCCAGAACCATATGCTGAGCGCCGAAATCGAGAACAGCACGATGGCATTGTTGATGTCGACGAGGATGTTCAGCAGCGTAATCTGCCGCATCTGGCGATGCACGGTGCCGAGGAAGGCATCCATGCCCTCCTTGGCGTAGGTCTCCTCACGCCCGGCATGGGAGAACAGCTTCACCGTCGCGATGTTGGTGTAGCTGTCGACGATCCGCCCCGTCATCATCGAACGCGCATCCGCCTGTTCGCTGGAAAGCTTGCGCAGCCGAGGAATGAAGTATCCGAGAATCAGCGAATAGACCACGATCCAGAAGACCAGCGGCCCGACAAGCCGCCAGTCAGCGGCAAAGACCAGCGCCAGCATCGAGACGAAGAAGCTGATCGCGTAGACGAACACGTCGATGATCTTCATCACCGATTCACGAACGGCGAGCGAGGTCTGCATGACCTTGGTAGAGACCCGGCCCGCGAATTCATTGGCGAAAAAGGTCATCGAGTGGCGCAACAGGAAACGATGCATCTGCCAGCGGGCGATCATCGGGAAATTGCCGGCCAGCACCTGATGCATGGTCAGCGAGTGGATCGCTCCTACCAAGGGAAGGCCGACGAGCAGCAACGCGCCCATCCAGACAAGTCTGGTCCACTCTGTCTGGAGGAAGGTGGCGCGATCGGCGACCGTCAGCCAGTCGACGATATTACCGAGGAACTGGTAGAGGACCACTTCGGCGACAGCAATCAGCATCGAGCATAGCCCGAGCAGCAGCAGCCAGGGGGCCGCGGGTTTCGTATAATACCAGCAGAAAGCGACAAGCCCCTTGGGCGGCAGCGCGGGCGCTTCCGACGGATAGGGATTGAGGCGGCTTTCGAACCACGCAAACATGAATATGCTCCAGCAATCTGGCGCCCTACGCCTGACGACCGCAATCGATCGCGCATGGGCGGAAATCGGGACAAAGAGGCCGCAGTTACGGCCGCATGGCAATTTAAATGGGTAGTTTAGAGAGAAAGGGCGAGCGTTTCGCCGTCACGCAGCCTGCAAAAAATGCGGCACCGGGAAACGCATCGTGTCAGTTGTCATCATCGAGGCCTCCCTTGTTGCGTGTTGAAGATGCAGCCTGTCTAGCCATGAAGGCGCAGATTGAAAAGGGGGAAAATGTTGCTATGTCGCGTTTTGACGCTTGGATGTTGCCCGAAGACAACAAGTCATGGATCGCTCACCGGACTTGAGGGCGATGGCGGCCTTGGCTTATGAGAAGGTATGACAGACCTTCGCATTGCCCTCTATCAGCCAGACATTCCCGGCAACACTGGCACCATCCTCAGGCTCGTCGCCTGTCTGGGGCTCGGCGTCGATATCATCGAACCGGCGGGCTTCGACATCTCCGACCGCAACCTGAAACGCGCGGGCATGGACTATCTGGCGAGCGTCACGCTCACCCGTCACGTCAACTGGAACCAGTTCGAGACATGGCGGCAGTCAGCTGGCCGCCGGCTGGTGCTCGCCTCCACCAGGGCGGCCGAGCGCTACACTGACTTTACCTACCGTCCCGATGACATCCTGCTCTTCGGCCGCGAGAGCGCCGGCGTTCCGGACAACGTGCACGACGCGGCGGATGCCCGCGTCATCATTCCGATGGTTGCCGGGCAGCGCTCCATCAATGTCGCCATGTCGGCCGCCATGATCGCAGGGGAAGCGCTGCGCCAGGTCTCCTGAAGACGGGCAACCTGATTGCCCGAAAACGCTCCGAACCGACATCCGTCAAGGACATGTCTTCAAAATCCGTTAGGCTCTGCATGTCCGTAAGGAGATACGGAGACGGTTACGCTTGCAACCTTCGGAAGGTACAAAACCGTATTCGCGCATTTGCTAATTCTACCGAAAGACGCTATGTTGCATCGCAGCAAAAACCGGGAGATGATCGATGTTCGAGACCGCATTCGCCCTGAGTTTGACCCACTTCGCCAGATCACTGAGCTTTCCGGAGCGCCTTCAGCGTCGGCCGGGTCGCAATGCCGCTCTTGAACCCTGGCGTCTGCGCAACGCCAATCTCGATGCCTTTTTCTACGACGTGAAAGCGCTGACGGCGGAAGAGACCTTCTATGTCAGCGATGTGATCGCGGCCGAGGGGCTGATCATGATCGTTCCGCCGACAGGCGCCGGCATGCTGACGCTTTGCGACACGGTCGATGAATACTTGCTTCGCGGCGGCCGAAACGTACATGCCCTCACCGTTGCCGGCGTGGGTGGTTCCGCCATCGGTGCGGCCGCCTTTGCCCGCAACGTCGCCGACGCCATCGGCGAACCCGTCGCCGCCGTCGTTTCCGGTTACGGCCTGGGCGACATCGTCAACGAGGCCGTCGGCGGTGCATTCTTCTTCGGCTGGCTCGGTCATATGCGCAACGACCTCGAAGTTCTGGACGACATGGTCGGCCGCCCTCAGCTTGGAGCCTATCAGGACCGCCACCTCCTCGAACTCAAGCCGAACGGCAGTTGCCTCGATGCGGATACGGTGAAGAGCCTGCTCGCCAATCCCGAGCTTTCCTTCCATCTGCTCGCCGGTCATTCCCGCGGCAACCGCGTCCTGTCCGAAGCCCTCTATGCCCTGAAGCTTTCTGAGCCGAAGCACCTGAGAAAGCTGGCGAGCGGCCTGCGCGTCGTCACCTTCGGCGGGCGCATTACCATGCCTCCGGAATGCAGGAACGTCATCGACGTCATCGGCGAATTCGACTGGTTCGGGGAAATCAATTCGCGGCCTCTCATCGAGAGCGATGTCCGCGTACCCTATGCCGGCCACTCCACCAACACTGGTTTCCCCGGTGCCCTTTCCGTCACGAAAATCCTCAAGGAGATCATCGCCCGTAGCCTGCCGGCAGTGATCGAGGAGGAAACCGCCGCCCCGGAGAAGTCGGAACCTCCTGTCGAGATAGCAAAAGCAAGGGTCGCCAAGGTGGCCAAGGCGAAACCGGAGAAGGTTGTCTCAACCGAGCCGCCAGCGGTGGCATCCGCCGAACCACTGGCTGCCGAACCGCCACCGGAAGAACCTTCGCCGCCAGCCGCAGCCATCGCTGAAGCACCGCCTTCTGAAATCACGGAGGATGTGCCGGCTCTTCCAGCCGCACCGGAAGAACCCGCACCGCTTGAAGTCATCCCAGAGATTGTAGCAACAGAGCCCAATCCAACCGAAGAAGCCGTGATCGAGCCTGTGATCGCGGAACCGCCCGTGGCTGCAAAACCGGTAGTGCAAGCAAAGCCGGAAGTTAATGCGGAAGCCGCTCCCGCTCCGAAGCCGAAAGCCTCGCGCCCGGCAGGCAAGCGTGGCAGCCCCAAGGGTGGCCGCCGTTGACGCCGCACGATCACTAACCACCGCTCGATTGTTTGGCAAATGAGCGCTCCGCAGCGCCCCTTCGAAGCGTAGCGCTGCACGCCAACCCAATATGTCGGGGTAATCGCCTTAATCGGCGGAAGGCAGGCGCCGCATGGTGAATTCGATGCGGTCGCCTTCCAGCTGACGCCAGCTCTCGACCTCGGTCCAGTAGGCAGCTTTCGGAAAGGCGTCGAACCATTCTCGCGCTTTCTCCCGCGCATCGTCACGCGGCAGGCAGAATGTCTCGCGCACGAAATCCGACCCGCGCCGTGCCTTGGCCTTGCGGTGGTCGGCAATGCGCTTTTTCAGGCCATCAAGTGGCGGGGGACCGGGTATTCTCGTCATGAAAAACCTCGCTACCCCGGAAGATAATGGCCCGATCGTTCTTTTGCGAGTCGATTTTCAGGGTTTGGATCGACTGCCTTTCTGGTCGCGCAGGAATTGACCTGCTAATCGAAATCCGGATTTTGTGACGAGTCGCCGCGCGAATGATTGCCGCGACGGGGGAACTGATGGAAAGACCTGACCTGCCGAAAGGCCTGCCGAGTGATATCGGCGAGAAGATGCAGACGGCCCGCGCCTGGTTCGAGAACCTGCGCGACACGATATGCGCGTCCTTCGAACTTCTGGAACAGGAACTGACCGGACCGCTTTCCGACAGAGAGCCCGGCCGTTTCGTCGGCAAGGACTGGCTTCGCGATGAAGGCGCCGGCGGCGGCGGGCGCATGTCGATGATGGAAGGCCGGGTCTTTGAGAAGGTTGGGGTACACACCTCGACCGTCTACGGCGAATTTTCCCCCGAGTTCCGCAAGACCATGCCGGGCGCCGAGGAAGACCCGCGTTTCTGGGCTTCGGGCATTTCGCTGATTGCGCATCCGGTCAATCCGAATGTGCCGGCCGTGCATATGAACACCCGCATGGTGGTCACCACCAGCCAGTGGTTTGGTGGCGGAGCCGACCTGACACCCGTTCTTGACATGCGCCGCACGCAGGAAGATCCCGACAGCCGCCTCTTCCACCGCGCCATGGAAATCACCTGCGGACGCCACAGCGCCGTCGCCGATTATGCAGCCTACAAGAACTGGTGCGACGAATATTTCTTCCTGAAGCATCGCAACGAGCCGCGCGGCATCGGCGGCATCTTCTTCGACTGGCTGCATTCGCCGGAAGAGCGTGGCGGCTGGGCGGCCGACTTCGCCTTCGTTCAGGACGTTGGCAAGGCCTTCAACCTCGTCTATCCGAAGATCGTGCGCAGCAACTTCAACCAGCCCTGGACCGAGGAAGAACGCGACGAGCAACTGGTGCGCCGCGGGCGCTATGTGGAGTTCAACCTGCTCTACGACCGCGGCACCATCTTTGGCCTAAAGACGGGCGGCAACGTCGATTCGATCCTCTCCTCCATGCCGCCTGTCGTGCGCTGGCCTTAAAGCGCCGGCCATTTTTGCCTGAAAGCCGCACAATTGGTACCGTTTTGAGCCATCGGCAAAACCTCGGTTTGCCAATCATCAAGACGATCGCGGAATTGTGACCCACGACATCAAATTACATTTGGAATTGTAACATCAGGTGTTATCGTCTTCTCGGTTCTTAAGGAGGAGAATTGCTATGCCTGATGCAAAAAGCGTTTCAGTCCCCCCGCATGCAGCAACCGACCGCGCACTGGAAGCGCGGGAATTGATTGATCGACTGGCCGAAGAGCTCCGCGCTTCGAGCGATGTCGATCTGCCTCACGCCTACTTCGTGGAACAGGTCAAACTCGGCCTGGCGAGCCGCGAACTGACAGATGTCAAAGCAGCCAACGATATCGAAGGTTACACGCGCCCGCCCCACAACCGGGTGGCCGCATCCGTCTTCAATTGCTGGGCAATGCCGGAATAGGCTCCCGTATCACTTCTCAAAAAAAGGGGCGAAGCCCCCGTTATCCTGCACCGCTTCGGCGGTGCGGGGGAGGGTAGAATTGGGAATTTCCGAATAACGTGATATGCTCCCTGAGGTTGAACCCAGTCGAAGAGGAGATGTGTTATGAAACAGTTTGAATGCGGTTCACTGGTTCCGGGTTGCGCTTGGCACACTCGCGCCAAGGAGGAGGCGGAGGTGGTTCATCGTGCTGTAGAGCACATGCGCACCGCGCATGGCGAAACGGTCATCCGCGAAAACATGGTCGACAATATCAAGGCCCGCATTACTGACGAAGCCGACGCGGCTTGATCTGAAGAAACCACAAAAACAAGTCTTTTCGGCAGCTTGGCGTCCAAAACTGAATCAGAAAACGATACACCTGAATCGGTTTGTCAACGACTTGCGTCAGGACTTGAGGATCTCTGGAAGCCGGGCGAGAAGCTTCGCCCGGTCCATGGAGAAACTGGACGATATCCATTCATCCTCGAGCTTGCGCAACGCCTCGCCGACTTTCGGGCCGGCATCTGCACCCGCAGCAATTACATCACTGCCGCCGAGCGGAAAGCGTGGACGCTCGTATTTCTGTGCCCTGTCAAGCAAGACAGAAAGCCGCCCTGCCCGCGCCATGGCTTTTGGATTGCCTTCGGCGCCGGCCCTAGCGCCAGCCAGCTCCAGCTTTATGACGGCGATAATCCCCTCCGTGCCGAAGCGGTAGAGATCGCGGGTGAAGACTGCGTCCGTCACGGCTTCAGCAGGCTTCGGCGCAAGCGCGAAACGTTCCAGATAGACCGCCTCCGCCCTAGACAGACGCAGCCGCTCGGAAAGCCCCGCGAGGCGCTGGACGTCCTTGGGCACTATCGAGGCAAGCCGCAGCAGCGGCTCCGGCGTCCACCCGAACGCACGCTCCGCCGCAATCAGACCCGGGATCGCATCGATGCCCCACTTCTCTGTCTCGGGAAGAATTTCCGTGAGCACACCGGACTGACGCATCCAGAGAAGCGCCCGGCCGGGATCGGCTGCGGTCAACAGTTTCTTCATCTCGGACCATACCCGCTCGGCAGAGAGGGTCTTCAGTTGGTCCTTCGCCCGAGCGCAGGCTTTCAGCCCCGCCGCATCCGGCCGTCCACCGCCATAATGGGCGAAGAACCGGAAGAACCGCAGAACCCGGAGATAGTCCTCGGCAATCCGCGTATCCGCATCGCCGATGAAGCGCACGGTCTTTGTCTCGATGTCCGCAAGACCGCCGATAAGGTCAATCACCTCACCCCGTACATCGACATAAAGCGCATTGATCGTCAGGTCGCGACGTTCGGCATCCACCTGCCAGTCGGTCCCGAAAGCGACCTGCGCACGCCGCCCGTCGGTCTCCACATCGCGCCGGAGCGTCGTCACCTCGAAACCCACGCCATCGATCACCAGCGTCACCGTGCCGTGCTCGATGCCGGTCGGAACCGCCTTGATACCGGCCGCGTTCGCACGCTCGACGACGACCTCGGGCAGCAGCGTCGTGGCAAGATCGACATCGCCGACCGGTACGCCCATCAGACTGTTGCGCACCGCGCCACCGACCACCCGGACCTCGCCGCCATCGGCATTGAGCAGCGCGAAAAGCCTTGTCAGCGCAGGATCGCGGAACCAGGCTTCCGACGAGAGATTGGTCATGCATAAAGCCTTTCATAAAGCGTCCGGATAATGCCGGCAGTAATGCCCCAGATGTAGCGCTCGCCATAGGGCATCACATAGAAATGCCTGACGATCCCCTGCCAGGCCTTACTGTCGCGCAGGTGGTTGGCGGGATCCATAAGGAACGAAAGAGGCACCTCGAAGACCTCTTCCACCTCGGCCGGATTGGGCGTGATGGTGAAGCCGCGCTGGACAACGGAAAGAACGGGAATGATGCGAAAACCGGTTCCCGAGAGATATTGCGGCAGCCGCCCGACCGTTTCGACGAAGGAAGGCTCAAGCCCGATCTCCTCCTCCGCCTCGCGAAGCGCCGCGATCTCGGGCGATTTGTCATCCTCGTCGATCCCGCCACCCGGAAAGGCGATCTGTCCGGCATGCTTGCGCAGCCTGGTCGTCCGCTGGGTCAGGATGATCTTGGCGCCGTCCGGATCGTCCACAACGGGCACGAGCACGGCGGCATCCTTGAGCTTGAGCCCCTCGTTTTCCAGAACGGTCTGCGGATTGAGGAGATGGTCGCCATGGTCGCGCCATGCATGTTCGATCGGCGCGCCGATCTGGTTCAGGGCACGTTGCCTGAAATCCTGCGCGCTAAAGAGCGCCGAAGTCTCCGAAGTGCCAACGATCATTGCGAAAGCCGCTCCAGCTCTTCGGCCGGCATGACCGGAAAAACCGCACCATCGGAGCGAAGGCAGAACATATCCCGACCCTCGACCGACAAGACCTCGCCAAGCTCGACGAGATCGTACATCACGGCCCGCGAAACCAACGCCTCAAGCCGGCCCCGCACATGCAGATAGGGCTTCAATTCCTGATTTTCACCAGCGATGATGAAACGCAGCGGATGCGCCGCACCCGCCTCGACCACATCTCCGACATTGGTGCGAAAAACCAGCACCGGTTCGTCGTCACGTATATCCACGCTCATCTCGACGGCGACGAAAGGTGCGTCCTCGACCCGGATCCCCACCTTTTCCACCGGTGTGACGAGATAGGTTTTCCCATCCTCATCCTTGCGAAGGACGGTCGAGAAAAGCCGCACCAGCGGCGCGCGTCCGATCGGCGTCCCCATGTAGAACCATGTTCCGTCGGCCCGGATCTCCATGTCGATATCGCCACAAAACGGCGGTTCCCAGCGCTCGACGGGCGGGAGCCCGTTCTTGCCCCCGGCGGTCTGCTCGCCGGCACGGGCGATCAACGCGGCGAGCCCTGCCGCATCCGTCGTCGCTTTCAGCGTGTCGCCTGCCATCTTTGCGTCCCGGTTTACCTCTAATCCATTACAGTCACGAGATAGTCATTTGAATCGCGCTTGTCAGCCGCCCGTTCGGGAATAAGTTAGTTCTAAAAATGGCGGTTGCGTATGAGGCGCGATTCGTCTCAATGGCCGCATGAGATGGAGAAGACCATGGGAATGATGCCTGTGCCCGAAGCCCCCCTCGATGAAAAGGCCATCATTGCAGCCGCTGAAAAGGCGCTGGCTGATATTGCCACCATTCGCGGCGAAGTCTCCAAGGTCATCTTCGGCCAGGAAAAGGTGGTCGAGAACACGCTTCTGGCCATCCTGTCGGGTGGCCATGCGCTGCTGGTCGGGGTTCCGGGCCTCGCCAAGACCAAGCTCGTCACCACCCTCGGCACCGTTCTGGGGCTCGACGCCAACCGCATCCAGTTCACGCCGGACCTGATGCCATCCGATATCCTCGGCACCGAGGTGATGGACCAGGGCGAAAACGGCCGGCGCTCCTTCCGCTTCGTCAAGGGACCGGTCTTCGCCCAGCTTCTGATGGCCGACGAAATCAACCGAGCCAGCCCGCGCACCCAGTCGGCGCTTCTGCAGTCCATGCAGGAGTACCACGTCACCATCGCCGGGCAGGCCTATAACCTTCCCTCCCCGTTCCATGTGCTCGCCACGCAGAACCCGCTGGAACAGGAGGGCACCTATCCGCTACCGGAAGCCCAGCTCGACCGCTTCCTGCTGCAGGTCGATGTCGGTTATCCGGGGCTTGCCGCCGAACGCCAGATCCTGCTCGAAACCACCGGCCTTTCCGAAGCGCGGGCAACCAGCGTCGTAACGGCCGAACGGCTGATCGAGATCCAGAAGCTCATCCGCCAGATGCCGGTTTCCGAAGGCGTTGTGGATGCGATCCTGTCGCTTGTCCGCTCCGCCCGCCCCGGTCAGGGAAATGCGGAAACCGACAAGAACGTCGCCTGGGGTCCCGGCCCGCGCGCCGGTCAGGCGCTGATGCTCTGCGCCCGTGCCCGCGCGCTCTACGAGGGTCGCCTCGCGCCGTCGCTCGATGACGTTTACGCGCTAGCCGAACCGGTCCTCGAACACCGCATGGCGCTCGCATTCTCGGCCCGCGCGGAAGGCATGTCGGTGCGCGATGTCATCGCTGGCCTCGTCAGCCGTGCTCGCGGCTGAGAAAGGCTAGGGGCTCGTGGCAAGCATTGGCCAGATCGTCGAGCAGACCCCGAGCAGCGATGCGTTGAGCCGCGCCCGTCAGCGCGCAGCCCTCGTGCCCGATTGCATGGTCGAGGCCCGCCGCATCGCCAACACCGTGATCGCCGGCTGGCATGGTCGCCGGAAGCGCGGCATCGGGGAAAACTTCTGGCAGTTTCGCCCCTATTCGGAAGGCGAGAGCTTCACCCGAATCGACTGGCGGCGCTCCGCTCGCGACGACCACACCTATATCCGCGACCACGAATGGCAGGCAGCTCATACGATCTGGCTGTGGGCCGACATGTCGCCCTCGATGATGTACAAGTCGACGCTTGCTTCCGTTTCGAAGGAAAGCCGCGCGCTGGTGCTGATGCTGGCGCTTGCCGAAATCCTTGCCCGGTCAGGCGAGCGCATCGGTTGCCCTGGCGTCATGGAGCCGGTTTCCGCCCGCAACGCCGCCGAACGGCTCGCCGCAGCGCTCATTCATGCGCCGGCGACCAGCGGCCTGCCGGATACCGGCATGATCCGCGGCATGAGCGATATCGTTCTGATCGGCGACTTCCTCGATGACGCCGACCGCATCATGGATCGTATCGGCCCGCTTGCCCGTCGCGGCCTGCGTGGCCACGTGGTCGAGATCGCAGACCCGGCAGAGGAAAGCTTCCCCTATACCGGCCGCACCGAGTTCACCGACCCTGAAACCGGCGAAAAGCTGACATCCGGACGTGCCGAGAGCCTGCGCGAAGATTACCGCCGCGCCTATCTCGCCCGCCGCGACAATCTCGGCGAAGCGCTGCGTCGATTGGGTTGGAGCTTCGTGCCCCACCGCACCGACCGCCTGGCCTCCGAGGCACTGGTCGCCGTTCACATGTATCTCTCGGGCACGCCGCCACGCGTGAGTAGGAGCAATGCCTCATGAGCGCTTTGCCCTTTGCCTTCGCCGCCCCTGCCGTTCTGATTGCCCTTGCCGCCCTGCCATTGATCTGGTGGCTGCTCAAGCTCACCCCGCCGCGCCCCAAGGCGGAGGTGTTTCCGCCGCTCGGGATTTTGGCCTCGGTCCTCAAGCGGGAGGAAACGCCGTCGAGAAGCCCGTGGTGGCTGACCCTGTTGCGTATGGCGATTACCGCGCTTGCGATCTTCGCGCTCGCCGATCCGGTGATGAACCCTCGCAACGCCTCCGTATCGGGCGATGGCCCGCTGGTTCTCGTCATCGACAACGGCTGGTCGACATCGACCGACTGGGACCGCCGGATCGCGACCGCCGAGGCGCTGATCGGTGACGCGTCCGACGCGAGCCTGCCGGTATCGCTCGTATTCACCGCCGATCCAAGTCACGATCCCGTGCCCGTTGCCGCCAGCACCGCGCTCGAAAGACTGCATGCAGCCGCGCCGAAGCCTTTGCGGCCCGACCGCGAGCGCGCCATCGGTGCGCTCAGAGAAGCACTCCAGTCCACCCGCCCCGGCACGCTTGTCTTCTTCTCCGACGGCCTTTCGTCGCGTGAGAATGACACGACCATGGCCGACCTCGCGGCCCTTTCGCCCTATCAGTTCAGGCTGGCCGAGGGTGACGGCAAGGCAGCAGTCGCCATCACCGGCGCGACCAACGGATCCAACGCTCTGGAAGTCAACCTTTCCCGGCTTTCAACGAATAGCGCGGCCAGCGTGAACATCGAGGCGCAGGATAGGCAGGGCCGCGTGATCGCTACCGGCATGGCCAATTTCCGCAGTGGAGAAAACGTGGCAAAGGCTGCGGTAAACGCACCGTTCGAACTGCGTAACGATTTCGCCCGGCTCTCCGTCGTCGGCCTCGGCACCGCCGGCGCCACGCATCTGCTGGACGACGGCTTCCGCCGTCGCCGTGTCGCGCTGATCTCCGGCGAGGCAGGCGACGAATTCCAGCCGCTGCTTTCGCCGCTCTATTACATCGAACGCGCGCTTGCCCCCTATGCCGATCTGATGAAGCCCGACGTCACGGATCTTGCCGTGTCGATTCCGGAGTTCCTGTCGCGCAATCCCTCCGTCATCGTGCTCGCCGATGTCGGTCGTCTGCCTGCTGAAGTCTATGATCCGCTGCAGCGCTGGATTTCGCGCGGGGGAACGCTGATCCGCTTTGCCGGCCCGCGTCTTGCCGCCGCCCCCTCTGGCGACCCCCTGCTTCCCGTCATCCTGCGTCAGGGCGAGCGCGCACTCGGCGGCGCCCTGTCATGGGCAGAGCCCCAGCCACTGGCGGATTTCCCGCGCTTTGGTCCCTTCGCCGGCATGGCCCGCCCGCAGGACATCCTCGTCAAGCGACAGGTGCTTGCCGAGCCTACGCCCGACCTCGCGGAACGCACCTGGGCAAGCCTTGCCGATGGAACGCCGCTCGTCACCGTCCGGGAAAACGGCGCAGGCCGCATCGTGCTTTTCCATGTCAGCGCGGAAGCCACATGGTCGGATCTTCCGATCTCCGGCCATTTCGTTGAAATGCTCCGCCGCCTCATTCAGCTTTCCCGCGTCGGCACCGCCGCCGAAGGCGGCGACGCGACCGCTCCGGCCCTTCCGCCCTATCGCCTGCTGACGGCTTCGGGCACCATGACCAGCGAAGCCGGAACCGCCCGCCCCTTAAGCCTTGGCAACAAACGTCCTCTGGCATCTACCTTCGACAATCCGCCGGGCCTCTATGGCACCGAGGACGGCTTCGTCGCCCTGAACCTTCTGCCTTCGGACAGCGAACTGACCCCGCTTCCTCAGGATGCCAATGTGCAGGTCTCGCGCGAGCGACTTGCCGGCTCTGCCGCCAAGCCGCTGAAACCGGCGCTCCTGTCGATCGCCTTTGCCCTGCTCGTGCTGGATAGTGTTGTGGTGCTTTTCATGAACGGCGTCTTTGCCCGCCTTCCCGGCCGCACCACCACGACCGGTATAGCCATGACGATAGCCGCATTGCTGATGCTCCCTGACGACCTGCTCGCTGCCGATGCGAAACCCGGCGACGAACTGATCCTCGAGCGGCTCGACAACACCCATCTCGCCTATGTCATCACCGGCGAGCCGGAAGTGGACCGTATCTCGGAACGCGGGCTTATAGGCCTCACCGATTTCCTCACCTACCGGACGACGCTCGAACCCGCCCCTCCGGTGGGCCTCGACATTTCCAAGGACGAGCTGTCCTTCTACCCGATCATCTTCTGGCCGGTATCGGCGACCGCACCCATGCCCTCGGCCGCCGCCATCAGCCGCATCGACGCCTATATGCGCGCCGGCGGCACGGTGCTCTTCGATACCCGCGACCAGATCTCCGCCCTTGGGGGAGATGCCGGCCCGAGCGCCAATGGAGAGCGTCTCCAGGCGATCCTCGCCACCATCGACATTCCGCCGCTGGAACCCGTTCCGTCCGACCACGTACTGGCGCGGTCGTTCTATCTTCTATCGAATTTCCCCGGCCGCTACACCGGCAGCCCCCTCTGGGTCGAGGCAAGGCAGGAAGCGAAAAAAGCGGATAGCGCCGTCGCCTCCGCAGGCGATGGCGTCTCTCCGATCCTGATTACCGGTAACGACATGCTCGCCGCCTGGGCAATCGAGGACAACGGCGCCCCGATGATGCCGACCGTCCCTCCGGACGAGATGCAGCGGGAAATGTCTTACCGCGCCGGGGTGAACATCATGATGTACATGCTGACCGGCAACTACAAGGCCGATCAGGTGCACATTCCCGACCTCCTGGAACGGTTGGGCCAGTGACATGACGATCGAATTCGCCCCCTTCATTCCTTGGTCCGTTCTGGTAATCCTCGCAGTGCTGATCGCGCTGCTGCTGGGGGTTGGCCTCCTGAAACGGGTGCGCGGCACGGTCCTCCGCTTCGTCGCCTCCGCCGCCGTGCTTGCCGCTCTCGCCAATCCGCTGCTGTTGCAGGAAGAGCGCGAGCCGCTGAGCACCATCGTCCCCGTCATCGTCGACCGCAGCCAGAGCCAGGAAGCGCCCGGACGCACGGCCATGACCGACGAGGCGTTGAAGGCATTGACCGATCGCCTGTCTCGCTTTGCCCGCATCGAGCCGCGTATCATCGAGGTGAAGAACCCGCCAACCAACGATTCTCCCTCAACAAGGCTTTTCGAGGCGCTGGCGTCTTCCATCACGGACGTTCCGCCGACCCGCGTCGGCGGCGCGATCATGCTGACAGACGGTCAGGTGCACGACATTCCGGCAATCGGCCAGTCCCTCGGCTTCGAGGCCCCCCTGCATGCGCTGATAACCGGCAAAGCGGATGAATTCGACCGCCGAATCGAAGTCCGTCAGGCCCCGCGCTTCGGCATTGTCAACGACCCGCAGGAGCTAACCTTCCGCGTTTTCGACGATGGCAAGAAGACGGATGCGCCGGCGGAAGTCACAGTACTGATGAACGGCGAGGAGATCGCAAGGCTCAATGCTGTTCCGGGCGTTGATACGCCGCTTTCCTTCAAGGTGCCCCGCGGCGGCACCAATGTGCTTGAGTTCGATGTCGCCGGTGCGCCGGGCGAAGTCACCGACATCAACAACAAGGCCATCCACCTGATCGAAGGCATTCGCGAAAACCTGCGGGTGCTTCTGGTATCAGGTTCGCCCCATGCCGGCGAACGCGCCTGGCGCAACCTGTTGAAGTCGGACGCCTCCGTCGATCTGGTGCACTTCACCATTCTTCGCCCGCCGGAGAAGCAGGACGGCACGCCAATCAACGAATTGTCGCTGATCGCCTTCCCGACCCGCGAACTGTTCGTCGAGAAGATCAACGATTTCGACCTGATCATTTTCGACCGTTATCAGGACCGGAAAAACGTCCTGCCGATCCTCTACTACGACTACATCGCCGAATATGTGAAGCGCGGCGGCGCTCTGCTGATCGCGGCCGGCCCGGAACTGGCAAGCGAGGATTCGATTGCACTGACGCCGCTCTCCTCCGTCATTCCCGCCACCCCCACCGGCGAGATGCACGAGGCGGCCTTCTATCCGCGCCTTTCCAAGGAAGGCGAACGCCACCCGGTCACCCGTGGCCTCGATGGCTCCGCAAGCGAACCGCCGGCCTGGGGTCGCTGGTTCCGCAGCGTCGATGTGGCCAATCCCGATGGGGAAACCGTCATGACGGCGGATGGCGGTCGTCCGCTGCTGGTGCTCAACCGCTCCGGCGAAGGCCGCGTCGCCATGCTGCTGTCGGATCAGGGCTGGCTCTGGGCGCGCGGCTTCGAAGGCGGCGGCCCGCATGTTTCGCTCTACCGGCGCATCGCCCACTGGCTGATGAAGGAACCGGAACTGGAAGAAGAAGCGCTGAAGGCGCGCGCCATAGGCCGCACGCTGGAAGTGACGCGCCAGACCATCGGCGACAAGCCGGGTCCAGCCACCATCCGCACACCCTCGGGCAAGACCGAAACGCTCGACCTGACGGAAACCATTCCCGGACTCTATCGCGGCGAACGGCGGATGGACGAAATCGGCCTGTTCACCGTCAGCAACGGCGATTTCTCGACGCTGGTGCATGTAGGTGCGGTCGATGCGCAGGAATTCAAGGCCATGGTTTCCACCACCGAGGCGCTGGCGCCCGTTGCTGCCGCCGCCAAGGGCATGGTCGCGCGCCTCGATAATGGCAATGGTGGCATCCGCGTGCCGGACATTGTTCCGGTCAGCAGCGAGGTCCGGGTGACCGATAACCGGCGCATGTTGATCCGCCTCACGGATGAAACCGTGCTCAAGGGCGTAAACACCCTGCCCCTGTTTGCCGGCTTTGCGGGCCTTGCCGTCCTGCTCTTCGCAGTCTCCGCCATGTGGTGGCGCGAAGGACGATAGTCCTTCCGCCGTTTTCGGATCACTTTAGAGACCCGCTGCTCTTGTCATCCTGCATGCCGCCGTCGCAAAACGGTGAGCAAGACTGCACGACATGACCCGGGATTAGCCATGCCTTTGGAACTGGAAGTATTCGACAGTGCCGCAGACGAGGATCGCGCCACCATCCGCAAGGGAATTCTCGACTACAATGAGGGAATGCTCGGCCCGACGGACCGGAAAAACATATTCATCCCGTTGAAGGATGGCGAGGGCAAGATCGAAGGCGGCCTGATCGGCTATACGGGGCGCGGCTGGCTTTATACCGAAATGCTGTTCGTACCCGAGCATATGCGCGGTCAGGGCCTTGCCGGAAAGCTGCTGGAGCGGGCGGAAATAGAAGCAAGGGAGCGCAACTGCGTCGGCGCCTATATCGACACCATCAATCCGGAAGCCTGCCGCGTTTATCAGCGGCAGGGCTACGAGATCTGTGGCAGGATCGAGAATTTCAGCGGCGAATACGCCATCACCTGGCTCAGGAAGCGATTTTGAGAGCTTCCGTCTCGGTTTCAGCTTCGGACGCCGGCTCTTTCCACTGGCATTCCCGCCAGGCGATCACACCCTTCAGGCGCTCATGCACGCCTTCCGCCATCGGCACCACCAGAACCCGCGCGGGATCGACCGGACCCGGAAAATCAAGCGCCTTCCACGCCACCTTCTCGAAGCCGAGCGGCATGTAGTACGGCGGATCACCGACGAGAATGACCGCCTCGGAACCCTTCCGCCGGGCAGCCTCGATGGCGATACGGACCAGTTCGCGCCCGATGCCCTTGCTCTTGTGCGAGGGCCGCACGGCAAGAGGTCCGAGCAGATGGCCTTTAACGTCGCCAGCTATCACCGGCGTCATCCGAACCGATGCGATGGTCTCGCCGTCGTCGGCGCAAATGAAGGAAAGCGACCGGTCGTGCGGTCCCTGCTCCCGAATGCGGGCGGCAGCGCGGGTGAACCGGCCGGGACCGAATGCTTCTTCGTTGATGAGTTCGATTACGGCGTCGTGCGACGCATCCTCAGTGAGGTAGACGAGGTCGTGATTTTTCATGAAATGACCGAAACCAGCAGAGCAGACGTAGATATGGGTTCTCGTTAACGCCTAGGGGCGTTCGGGAAGCATCAGCGTCGTCGCAGGGTCCGTGGTACGGTCATGGGGCCTTCATCCTTGAGGTGGAAATCCGGATAGCAGCATTTTTTCTCTCCGTCCAACGGAAAAACACACCGTTCATCCTTTCGCGTCTCGCAATCGCGGCGCCAAACCGTATTTTCAGCCCACGACACGGGAAGAAACTAGAAGGAGTTACCCGATGGGCATGCTGATCGAAGGTACCTGGCATGACGTCTGGTACGACACCAAGGCAACCGCTGGACATTTCCGTCGCGGCGATTCGACTTTTCGCAACTGGGTCACCGCAGACGGCAGTGCCGGCCCGACCGGACGCGCAGGCTTCAAGGCAGAGGCCGACCGCTATCATCTTTATGTCTCCTACGCCTGTCCCTGGGCGCACCGCACGCTGATCTTCCGCAAGCTCAAGGGCCTTGAGGACCTGATTTCCGTCTCGGTGGTGGATCCGCTGATGCTGGAAAACGGTTGGGAATTTCATGACCGCGACGGCGCAACCATCGACCACCTCTTCGGCTCGCGCGCGCTCTGGGAAATCTATGTGAAGGCCGATCCCGCCTATAGCGGTCGCGTCACCGTTCCTGTCCTCTGGGACAAGCAGACGGGCACTATCGTCTCGAACGAGTCCTCCGAGATCATCCGCATGTTCAACAGCGCCTTTAACGGCCTGACCGGCAACACGCTGGATTTTTACCCGGAGATACTGCGCGGCGAGATCGACGAACTCAACAAGCGCGTCTACGATACCCTCAACAACGGCGTCTACAAGTCGGGCTTCGCCACCACGCAAGCCGCCTATGAGAGCGCCGTCTATCCACTGTTCGAAACCCTCGACTGGCTGGAAGAGCGGCTGGCCAGACAGCGCTACCTGTTCGGCAACAGCCAGACGGAAGCCGACTGGCGGCTGTTCACCACCCTCGTCCGCTTCGACGCTGTTTATGTCGGTCACTTCAAATGCAATATCCGCAGGATCGAGGATTATCCGAGCCTGTCAGCCTACCTCCGCGATCTCTACCAGACGCCGGGCGTGGCGGAGACGGTCAACATGCGCCACATCAAGGACCACTATTACCGCAGCCACAAGACCATCAACCCGACAGGCGTCGTGCCGGTCGGCCCGGCTCTTGATTTCAATCGCCCGCATGCGCGAGAAAAGCTCGCCTGAGTTTTCCGGTCACCAGATATCGGCGGGGTTTACCTCGCCGTTGATCTCCGCCAGACGCCGCAAGGTCGCGGTGGTGGTATCGACCGGAAGATCATGGAGATCGAAGAAACCGGATTCGGCGATCTCGCGATCCGGCCGGCGTGGAGCAGTTTGCCTCACCTTCGCCCGGTAGAGCATGACGTGATCCCGCACGCTCGCCTTGCTGTTGTAGTAGACATGAAAGAGCTGCGGTGGCTCGGTCATCACCAGATTGCCCTCTTCACGCAATTCCTTTTCCAGCGCCTGCGGCACTGTTTCCCTGCGCTCCACCCCACCGCCCGGCATGTACCAGCCGGGCACATAGGTGTGGCGCACGAGGAAGATCCGGCCCTCTTCGTCGAAACAGGCCGCCCGGACACCCAGCGTCATGCCGCGCGAGATTGCGAAGTAACTGTGCAGAATACGCAACACGAACCGGGTAGTTGTCCCGGATACTTCTTCTGTTCCTTGCTGTTGCGTCATTGTCCTTGCCCGCAGGAAGTGCGCTCTTTAAGAGAAGCACCATGTTCAAGCTCGCGCATATATCCGACGTTCACCTTGGGCCATTGCCGAACCTGACGATCCGTGAACTCGCTTCCAAGCGCATTACCGGATATGTGAACTGGCACCGCAACCGGCGCAAGCACCTTTTTGCCAATGCGCTCGATCTTGTGATCGATGACCTGCGCCGACAGGAGCCCGATCATCTCGCCATCACCGGCGACCTCGTCAATCTCGCCTCGGGCATCGAGATCCGCCGCATAGCGGAATGGCTCCACGAGACCGGCGCACCGCTCGATACTTCCGTCGTTCCCGGCAATCACGATGCCTATGTGCCCGGCGCTCACGACAAGGCGGTGCAGGCCTGGTACGACTACATGCGCGGCGACGACGACCCGATGATCTGGCGCGAAGGCCACAAGCTCTTTCCCTATATCCGCCGGCGTGGGCCTGTGGCGCTTATCGGCTGTTCCACCTCCATCGCGACGCCGCCCTTTTCCGCCAGCGGCTTCTTCAGCGCCCGACAGGCGCGGGAAACCTCCGACCTGTTGAAGGCGGCCGGCGAGGAAGGCCTCTTTCGGGTAGTGATGATCCATCACCCGCCCATTCGCGGCGCCACCTCCTCCTACAAGCGGATGATCGGCATCCGGCGTTTCGCGGCCGCCATTTCCACGGGCGGCGCGGAACTCGTATTGCACGGCCACACCCATCTCAATACGCTCTACTGGCTCGACAACGGACAACAGCGCGTGCCGGTGGTGGGTATTGCGTCTGCCTCCCAAGGCCCGGGCGGTCATAAGCCCCCAGCAGGCTACAATCTTTTCACCATCAACGGAGAACCCGCCAACTGGCGCCTGCAGTGGGACCGCTACGGCCTTACAGAGAGCGGAACCGAACTACGCCGTGATCATCACCAGTTTCTGACTGGATAGGTCCCGGCCTGTTTGATGTGTGTTTGCACAGGCGCATCGCGCAAGCACGCGTCCGCTTCAGGTCTCGAACCCGTTCAGCTTGCGGTGATAGGCGACGATCGCCTTGAGGTTCTGCGAGATGATGACGTTTGCAGCCTGCGCCTGTTCCAGCCCGAAACCCGGCCAATCCATATGTTTGACGATGACCGGCTTGCACAACCGGAAGAACATCGATTGGCCGAACAATGAAAACACCGTCAGGGCAAGATCCTTGCCCTCGCCCGGTTGGCCGATGGCGATGGCGAGCAATTGCGAGAAACGTTCGTGCAGGGGTTCGGCCAGTTTGTCGTAAAGCAACGCGTCGAACGTCCCCGGCATCACCAGTTCCCGGGTCATGAAATTCGAGATCTGGTCAGCATCCGGCCGCGTCGAACCGATCAGCAGCAAGGTCGAGAACATGCGGTCCATCATGTCAAGCGCATCGTCTGGACTGAGATTGACCGGGAGCGGCTGCCATGCAGCCGGGCCGAGCGTCTCCTTCACCACCGCGATCACATATTCGATGCAGGCGATCCGAAGTCCTGGCTTGCTTCCGAAATGATAGGCTATGCTGCCAATATTGGCGGCCGCATGATCGGCGATCTGGCGTGTTGACACGGCATCGTAGCCGTAGTCGCCGAAAAGTTCGAGCGCTGCGAATACCAGGGATTCGCGCGTGGCAGCCGCGCCGGAAGCCTGCCTTGCCATCTACATCCTGCCTTAAAGCTGTCAGATCATCCGCCGACCTTGTTCGGACACATGATGACCTATGAAATCAATACGTTACTTCCCGCAATCGCTCAAGGCGCTCAATCGAGTTAGAACCTGTCGGTTAAGAGAAAATGCTCAGGTAGAATGTCAATAATCGGATCAGTCCGTGCGTTTAACTGTCTGAAGGATTTCTTCGGCCACGATATCAGGGCATTCATCGACCAGCATATGACCGCCCCCCGGAAGACGATGAACGGCGAGATTGCTGCCGGACACCGCGCTTTGATGCGGCGGCAGGATGCAATCCTCAAGGCCCCAGAGCAATGCCTTCGGCATCGGCAAAGCGAGGATATCGGCAAGCGGCAACTGACCTTGAGCCGTTCCAGCCTCGCCATGGACTGAGACGATTGCCGAAAAGACGGCGCTCAAGGCCTCCCGCGCACCTTTCCCACGGCGCGCATCGAGCGTGGTCTCAACCATGGTCTCGGGGATATCGAAGTTATAGCCGACCATGATCTCTAAGGCAGAGCGGAGCTCTTCAGCCGTATCGGCAAGACCGAAGCGCTTAAGGACCCGGTGATTGATTTCCGGTCCGAAGCCGCCGGGCGCGACCATGGTCAGGCTCGGCACCGCCTGCGGCTGGCGAAGGGCAATCAGCGCTGCGGCCGCTCCGCCGAGCGAATGGCCGGCAAGATGAAAGGCGCCGATGCCCCGTCTGTCGAGATCGGAGAAGATGGCTCTGGCCATGCGGCCCGCGCCACCGATGCCATCAGCATGCAGCGAACCCGCATGCCCCGGCAGATCGTAAGCGATCACCGGCAGGTCTGCCGGCAACCGGTCAATCACGTCACGCCAGACAAAGGCACCGCCGCCGAAACCATGCAGCAGCACCAGAGGCACTGCTGCATGAGGATCACCGGTAATGACGGCGTGAAGCGTCACGTGTCAGGCCTTCGCAGCCCGCTCTTCGAGCACCCGGTTGGCAGCCGAAACGATCGCTTCCAGCGAGGCCGTCACGATGTTGGTGTTGATGCCGGCACCGAACAACTTGCCGCCCGGATGCACCATCTCGACATAGGCGATGGCCGATGCGTTCGAACCATGCTGCAGCGAATGCTCCGAGTAATCGGCCACCGAGAGATCGATGCCCAGATAGGTCGACAGCGCATTGATGAAGCCGTCGATCGGACCGGTTCCCTGCCCCTCGATCCGCTTGAGTTCACCATTGTCGGTAATCTCGGCGGCAACGATGCGCCGGCCCTTCTGGGCAGTATCCGGGTAGGTGTGGTGATCGACGAACTTCAGGCGCGCGCCCGGCTGTTCGACATAACGCTGGATGAAGCGCTCGTGGATACGCTTCGACGGCAGCTCCACGCCTTCCTCGTCGGTGATCCGCTGGATGTCCTCGCGGAACTCGACCTGCAGGTTGCGCGGCAGGTTGATGCCGTAGTCCTGCTGCAGGATGTAGGCGATGCCGCCCTTGCCCGACTGCGAGTTGATGCGGATGATCGCCTCGTAGGTGCGGCCGACGTCCTGCGGATCGATCGGCAGGTAGGGCACTTCCCACACGCCGGTATTCGACTGCTTGATCGCCTTCATACCCTTGTTGATGGCATCCTGATGCGAACCCGAAAACGCGGTGTAGACCAGTTCGCCGACGTAAGGATGGCGCTCCGGAATGGTCATCTCATTGGAATATTCGTAAACGGCCTTGATCCGCTCGATATCCGAGCAGTCCAGTTCCGGATCGACACCCTGCGTGAACATGTTCAGGGCCAGCGTCACGACGTCGACATTACCGGTGCGCTCGCCATTACCGAACAGGGTGCCTTCCACGCGGTCAGCACCAGCCATCAGGCCGAGTTCGGTCGCGGCGATGCCGGTGCCGCGGTCGTTATGCGGATGCAGCGAGATCAGCACGTTCTCGCGGTTGTCGATGTTGCGGCTCATCCACTCGATCATGTCGGCATAGATGTTCGGCGTCGACATCTCGACGGTCGAGGGCAGGTTCAGGATCAGCTTGTTGTCAGGCGTCGGCTTGATGATCTCGATGACGGCGTTGGAGATTTCCAGCGCCACCTCCAGCTCGGTGCCGGTGAAGCTTTCAGGAGAATACTGGAAGCGATAGCCGCCACCGGCCTTCGCAGCCATGTCAGTAATCATCTTGGCGGCGTCGACGGCGATCTGCTTGATGCCACCCACGTCCTTGCCGAACACCACGCGGCGCTGCAACTCGCTGGTCGAATTATAAAAATGGATGATCGGACGCGTGGCGCCTTCCAGCGCCTCGAAGGTGCGGGTAATCAGCTCAGGCCGGCACTGCACCAGCACCTGCAACGACACGTCGTCAGGCACATTGCCCTGCTCAACGCACCAGCGGGCGAAGTCGAAATCGGTCTGAGAGGCCGAGGGGAAGCCAATCTCGATTTCCTTGAAGCCCATATCGAGCAACAGCTGGAACATGCGGGCCTTGCGGTCGTGGCCCATGGGATTGACCAGCGACTGGTTGCCGTCGCGCAAGTCTACGGAGCACCAGATCGGTGCCTTGGTAATCGTCTTCGAGGGCCAGGTGCGATCCGGAATGTTCACCTGCGGATAGGGCCGGTACTTGGCCGCTGCATCAGGCATGCCGTGTTTCACGATGGTGTGGGCTGCGCTCGCGTCGTTCATCTTCTTCCTCTTCCGCATCTGCCCGCCATCTCGATTTTGGGGCTGGTACAGACGCCTTGGCCATCACAGGCCGTTCATGGTCAAAACTGGGATTTTATCCGAGGAGCTGTGCCACGCGGCTAACCGGCCGCCGGGCGCTCCTCAAAGGACCCGGCAACCGCGGATAAGGCTAAGAAGAAGCGAGTTTAGGGCGAGAGTCGACGCACCGGCCGGAATGCGGCCTGCGTCGAATGAAGCGGTGATGTGTTCGCCCGAGATCTTCATGCGAGCCTTATAGCCACCCTTCGCCGCAGTTGGCAAGTACGTCATTCGTATGTTTGCCCATTGGTTCGCCCATGAGGTGGCCAAGTGTGACGCACCCGATATCCCCGCCTCAGCCCCGCCAGGCCTTGGCGACATTGAGCAGGCCGAGCATCAGCCCGCCCGCAACAAGCCCCCAGAAAGCGCCGGAAATGCCACCGAACGACACGCCGGAAGCCGTGATCAGGAAGGTGACCGCCGCCGCTTCGCGCGTTTCGGCGTCCTTGAAAGCGGCAAGGGCGGAGCCGGAAAACGCCCCGATCAGCGCAAGCCCGGCAACGGCCTGAATGAGGATGGGCGGAGCGAGCGAGACGAAAGCCGTCACGGCTCCGGCCAGAAGGCCGAGAATCACATAACCGACACCACCGATGATCGCCGCCCAATAGCGCTTCTTCGGGTCCGGATGAGCATCCTCGCCGGCGCACATGGCCGCCGTAATGGCTGCCAGATTGACGGCATGCCCGCCGAAAGGTGCCGACAGCAACGAGAAAAACCCCGTCGTCGCAAACAGCGGGCCGGGATTTGGATCGTAGTGATTGACCTTCAGCACCGCGATCCCCGGAATGTTCTGCGACGCCATGGTGACGATGAAGAGCGGCAGCGCAATCGAGATCAGCGATGGCATGGTGAAGGCAGGCGTCACCAGTTCCATCGGCGGCGCAAGCGATGCGGCCCAATTCGCCATGGCTCCCTCCGGCAGCTCCACCCCGAACATCATCACCAGAACGAAGGCGAGAAGTGCGGCAGGAACGGCATAGAGCCGCTTGAAGGCCGCAACCACCGCCCAGGCGCCAAGGATCGGCAGTCCGAGCAGCGGATCGAAGGCGATCGCCTTGAAGGGCGCGAAACAGAGACCGAGGATGACGCCCGACAGCATGGCATTGGCAAGCGGTGCCGGAATGGCGGCAACGGCCTTGCCCAAAGGCTTGAACAGGCCGGCGATGATGATCAGAACGGCGCAAACCAGAAACGCACCGACAGCAACCGGAAATCCCCCCTCCGGCACGCCTGCGGTCGCCAGCAGCGCAGCACCGGGCGTGGACCAAGCGATGGAAACCGGAAGCTTCGTCCAGACACTGAGCACAATGGCGCAAAGCCCCATCGAAACGGAAAGCGCCATCAGCCCCGAGGCGGCCTCGAAATCGGTCGCCCCGACCCCCTTCAGCCCCTGCAGCACCACGGCGAAAGAACTGGCGAAGCCGACGAAAGCGGTCAGGCAGCCCATGAAGAAACTTTGGGGGGAAAGGTCTTTCAGCATGACGGACTCGGGGTGCGGGATTTCGAAAGCTATCGAACAGCAAAATTCGCCCTGGCATGCAAGGCTGGTTTGTCGAAAAAGGTACGGCCACAAAGGGAAAACAGACACCGAGACACCCCTTCCGGCGACTTGCAGCGCAAAGCGGCATCCGTATCCGGCAACCTGACAGGCACACGGGTCGGCGAATGACATGTTGTATTCGCCGGAAGCGTCATGTATAGGCCGGCCAACAAGTTGCAGGTTTCATCTGCTGGTTGGAGAGGACGCCATGTCTAGCGACGCCCTCTTCCAATCGGGGATGGGCCCAGTCGGACTGGATGCCCCCCGAACGGAAGAACTCTTTACGACGCCCGTAAAAGGAGCGTTCCCGGTGGTATTTCGTCTCGTTTTCACGAGGACGAAGCGCATCGCGATAGCGCTTGTGCGCACGGCCCTGCGCCAGCGCGGCGGCCTGCAGAAGCGGCTCGTCCCGCGCCGGATGGCCTTTACCATCCCCTCCTGAACCATCCGAACCAGGTTTCAATCGACATCGGTTCATGCGCGCCTCGCCATGCCCCGATGCCTGTTTCACGTCGCCGTCACATGCCGATGGCAAATCAGCACCACCTTGAAAACGAGCAGGTTCCCAAGATGCAGCTACAGACCCCCTATTACCTGATCGACAAGTCGAAGCTCCTGCAGAACATGGAGAAGATCGCAAAACTGCGCGAACTCTCCGGCGCCAAGGCGCTGCTGGCGCTGAAATGCTTCGCCACATGGTCGGTCTTCGACCTGATGCGCGAATACATGGATGGCACGACGTCTTCCTCGCTGAACGAAGTCCGTCTCGGCCATGAGCGTTTCGGCAAGGAAACCCACGCCTATTCGGTGGCCTACGCCGACTACGAGATCGATGAAGTCGTGTCCCATGCCGACAAGATCATCTTCAACACCATTGGCCAGTTGCAGCGTTTCGAGAAGCAGTCGGCCGGCATCATCCGCGGGCTTCGCCTCAATCCCGGAGTCTCCTCCTCGAGCTTCGATCTCGCCGACCCTGCCCGCCCCTTCTCCCGACTCGGCGAATGGGACATGGCCAAGGTCGAGCCGGTCATGGACATGATCTCCGGCTTCATGATCCACAATAACTGCGAGAACGGCGATTTCGACCTGTTCGACCGCATGCTGACCGCGATCGAGGAGAAGTTCGGCCCGCTCCTGAAGAAAGCCGGCTGGGTCAGCCTCGGTGGCGGCATCCATTTCACCGGCGAAAACTATCCGCTGATAAAATTCGCCGAGCGTCTGAAGCGCTTCTCCGGCGAATTCGGCGTGCAGGTCTATCTCGAACCCGGCGAGGCCTCGATCACCCGGTCGACCACGCTGGAAGTGACCGTTCTCGACAAGCTTTACAACGGCAAGGACCTTGTCGTGGTGGATTCGTCCATCGAAGCGCACATGCTGGATCTCCTGATCTATCGTGAAAACGCGAAGGTTCATCCCAACCAGGGACCACATCGTTACATGGTCTGCGGCAAGTCCTGCCTGGCTGGCGACATCTTCGGCGAGTTCGATTTTCCGAACGAACTGAATGTCGGCGACCGGATCTCGATCCAGGACACCGCCGGATACACGATGGTCAAGAAAAACTGGTTTAACGGCGTGAAAATGCCGGCAATCGCCATCCGCGAACTGGATGGCAGCATCAGAACGGTCCGCGAGTTTTCCTACGCGGACTACGAACAAAGCCTCTCGTAAGGCTTCTGACGATTGGACATAAGGAGTTGGTCCCCATCATGAAGAAGAACGTGCTTATCATCGGCGCCGGTGGCGTCGCCCAGGTCGTGGCGCATAAATGCGCCCAGAACAACGATGTGCTCGGTGATATCAACATCGCCTCGCGCACCAAGGCCAAGTGCGACAGCATCATCGCATCGGTCCATGAAAAGAAGGCAATGAAACAGCCCGGCGTGCTCGAAGGCCACGCGCTGGATGCCCTCGATATCGAGGCGACCAAGGCCCTCATCAAGTCGACCAATTCTCAGATCGTCATCAACGTCGGCACCGCCTTCCTCAACATGTCGGTGCTGCGCGCCTGCATGGATACCGGCGTCGCCTATATCGACACCGCCATCCACGAAGAGCCGAACAAGATCTGCGAGACCCCGCCGTGGTATGGCAACTACGAGTGGAAGCGCGCTGCCGAATGCGAGGAAAAGGGCATCACCGCCATCCTCGGCGCCGGCTTCGATCCGGGCGTCGTCAACGCCTATGCCAAGCTCGCGAAGGATGAGTATCTCGACAAGGTCACCGACGTCGACATCGTCGACATCAATGCCGGCAGCCATGGCAAGTACTTCGCCACCAATTTCGACCCGGAAATCAACTTCCGCGAATTCACCGGCGTGGTCTATTCCTGGCAGAACGGTCAGTGGCAGACCAACAAGATGTTCGAGATCGGCAAGGACTACGATCTGCCGGTCGTCGGCACCCGCCGCGCCTATCTCTGCGGTCATGACGAAGTGCACTCGCTGGCCAAGAACATGGATGGCGCCGACGTGCGCTTCTGGATGGGCTTCGGCGATCACTACATCAACGTCTTCACCGTGCTGAAGTCGATCGGCCTGCTCTCCGAACAGCCGGTCAAGCTCGCCGATGGTTCCGAAGTCGTGCCGCTCAAGGTCGTCAAGGCCTGCCTGCCCGACCCGGCATCGCTCGCTCCCGACTACGAAGGCAAGACCTGCATCGGCGACTATGTGAAGGGCTTCAAGGACGGCAAGGAAAAGACCGTCTTCATCTACAACGTGGCCGATCACAAGGAAGCCTTCAACGAAGTCGGCAGCCAGGGCATTTCCTACACCGCCGGCGTTCCCCCGGTTGCAGCAGCCATGCTGGTGGCCACCGGTGAATGGGATGCGAAGAAGATGGTCAATGTCGAGGAACTTCCGCCGAAGCCGTTCATCAACCTCCTAAACAAGATCGGCCTGCCGACCCGCATTCAGGATGAGGATGGCGACCGGGCCGTGGAGTTCTGAGAGCGCGGATAGCGCTTGAGGATTGAAGGAATGCGGACCCCGCCGGAGCGATCTGGCGGGGTTTTTCATATGCCCACCTACACCCACCGCCGTCCTCCTCGGGCCTGTCCCGAGGATCTACTGCCGCTAACGGCAGGCGGCGAGGTCACAGATAGGATGCCGCGGCAGACGCTCGGAACGAGCGCGGTGCATGACGACCGAGTGCAACGAGAAGCGGTAAAACGCAGCACTCAGACTTGGGCCACCCTTCACTTACGGTGAATTCTACCGCAGAGTGCATCTTATCGTGCCGATAGCATTTGGATGGGTGGCCAAATCAGATGAGTAACGTTCCTTACCTAGCTTCACCAGGAAACATAATTAAGGCATTCGCTGCCATTAAGACTGCCGCGACCCCTCCTAAGGTTTCGCAAGACTTTGTGAAAACAAAACTAGGAATAACCGGCAGTTCTGGGGACCAAATGACCACATTTCTGAAGCGGCTTGGTTTCGCCTCGGCAGATGGAACACCCACTGACCTGTATAGAGGGTATAGGGGGGTCGGCGGAGGACGCGCATTGGCAACAGCGATCAAGAGCGCTTACAGCGCGTTATATCAACGTAACGAGTACCTGCATGAGTGCGATGAAAAATCACTAAAAGAGATAGTAATGCAGGAAACAGGCTACGCGAAAGACGCGAGGCCGCTCGGTCTCACAGTCAGTACTCTAAGGAATCTGATTTCTTTGGCAGACTTTTCTGAACCGGAAAATTCTGCCAGTAGCGACGACCGATACAACGACGCCGCCTACTCCATTTCACCCCAGGCACAGATCAATCACGACATGGTTTCGAAGACGAAAGGCGAAAACGTCAGATTAAACCTAGGATACACCATCAATCTAAACTTACCAGAGACGACCGACATCGAGGTTTTTAACGCGATATTTAAAAGCCTTAGAGCAAATCTACTGAGTAGCTCAGATGACTGAAAAAACCGATCTCTATCTGCGGGCGTTCGGTATGAGCGGGGCCCAAATTTCGTCTGAAATGCGGAAGATTGAGCGCGAAAAGGGAGTAACCCTGAGGGCGACAAAAGAGGCAAGGAAGGCTAGAAAGCACGAGGATTATGCGAATTTCGAGCAATCCATTCGAGACGATGCGTCCTGGATGTCTGAGTATTACGAGATCTTCTACTGCCTGGAAGTTTCAATCAGAAAACTCATAAATGATACTCTTACGGAGGCAGAGGGCGCGGATTGGTGGAACACCGACCGAGTAGCGGTCGGCATCAAGAATGAGGTTCAAGCCATAAAGAATAAGGAAGAGCAGGCTGCCATAACGCTGCGATCCGATAACCCAATCGATTACACGACGTTCGGACAGTTATCACAGATAATTACTGATAATTTTGATCTTTTTGTTCCAATTATTTCATCAAAGGGTGCAGTAAGTCGGGTACTCAACCAACTAAACTTGTTACGAGGGCCGATAGCTCACTGCTGTCCGCTTGCCGCGGATGAACGCGACCGGCTAAAGCTGGCTGTTAGAGATTGGTTCCGTCTGCTAAGCTGAGTGTTGCGGGGAAGTCGGAAGTACAGGCAGCAGCGACGAGAAAGTGGTCAGTTATCGCGATCGCGCTAGATAGCTTTTCATCGCGCCTCGCTCACCCCCATCACCCCAACCCCAAACACCCGAAAATGCCGTAGATTCCGCGTTACCACGGTCAGCCGTGATATACCGCCGTCCCGGCAATCATCGCATCCGACGCACCCGGCCTCGCGCTGTCCGCGATGGCCTTCGCTTCGAGAACTCCCAAAACCCTCACCACCTCAGCGTCCACTGGGAGAATGAAACTCCCGAGTCGTGTCACGGAGCGTTCGCAACCAACCCTCAAGGGCGCGCGCCTTCCGCGTCACCGCTTTGGCATCGAGAAGGCGGATGCCCTTTTCGATCTCATGGATCGAAACAGCCGAAAGATGCATACGACCCAAACACTCCAGGGCCTCGGCCCATGGCACGCCCCACTTCCAAACCAAAAACCCCGCCGGATCGCTCCGGCGGGGGTCTCCATAAACTTCAGACCGAAAGCGATCAGCCGATGTCGGACTGGCTTTCGATGATCCTGCCGGCGAGACCGTAGGCAACGGCTTCTTCAGCCGACAGCCAGTAGTCACGGTCGATATCCTTGGCGATCTTCTCTTCTGTCTGGCCGGTGGCCTTGGAATAGATCTTGATCAGGCGCTGGTTCATCTTGATGATTTCGCGGGCCTGGATCTCGATATCGGATGCCATACCGCGGGTGCCGCCAGAGGGCTGGTGCATCAGGAAGCGCGTGTTCGGCAGGCAAAGGCGCTGTTCCTTCGGAACCGACACGAAGATCAGCGAACCGGCGGACGCAGCCCAGCCCGTCGCAATGATCCACACCTTCGGCTTGATGAACTTGATCATGTCGTGGATCGCGTCACCCGATTCCACATGACCGCCCGGCGAGCTGACGTAGACGCGAATGTCTTCGTCGCTGGCAGCAGCCAAAGCCACGAGCTGGGTGCAGACCTTCTGCGCCAGTTCCTGTGTGATCCCGCCAAAAATGAAGATCGAACGCGACTTGAAAAGATTCGCTTCCGTTTCCTTGCCGAGCGGCAGTTCCTTGCTCTTGTCGTCTTCGTCTTCGTTCATACGGATCATCTCCACTTGGGCTTCGTTCTCCCGCACATAGTGCGACTCATGTCCTAAAACAATGCGGGAAAAAGACAAGGCACGGAACCGGTGAACAGCCCGTTAGCGCCGTGCCCCACAGGCTTCGGCGCAAAACGCATTCGCCACACCTATCATGCTTAAGTTTGGACCCTAACGCGAGATGCGCGTCGACAGGATGATGGAGGATAGCGTCCGCTCGACACCGGCGAGTTCGCCGATGCGGTCGATCAGCCGGTCGAGTTCCGCAATGGACGGAGAGGCGATGATGGCGATCAGGTCATAGGAACCGTTGACCGAATGCAGCGCCGTCACCTCGCGGATCGCCGCAAGCTCGTTGGTAACGGCCGAAAGCGACTTCGGTGCGATAGTAATCAGCACATGCGCCCGGATCAGGTCCCGGACATAGCTGTCCGACAGCCTGACCCCGTAGCCGGTGATGACCTGCCCTTCCTCCAGCCGTTCCAGCCGCGCCTGCACCGTGGTGCGCGACAACCCCAGTCGCCGCGCGAGGGTAGCGACCGGCATGCGGGCATTCTCCCCGAGCAGGGAAATCAGTTCGCGGTCCTTGTCGGTCAGTTGCATTGTGACAAATCCATTCGGCAATTAGACCATTTTCATACCACGAATAGCGCTTTTCGCCACTATGAATCGACCAGACACCACGGCATCCTGTTCACATCTGACAAATTTCAAGAGGGTCATATTATGAAAGATATCGTGGTCATGGGTGCGGGCAAGATCGGTGGAGCGATCGCCCTGATGCTGGCGGCAAGCGGCGATTACCGCGTTACCGTCGCTGACAGGAGCGAAGCGCAGCTGGCCGCCATCGAAGCCCATCCGGCGATCACGACCGCCGTCGTCGACATTGCCGACGCCGCCGCGCTGGACGCGCTGCTCAAGGGCCGTTTCGCAGTTCTCTCGGCCGCCCCGTTCCACCTGACGGGCGCAATCGCCGAAGCCGCCGCCCGCACCGGCACGCATTATCTCGACCTCACCGAAGACGTCGCCACCACCCGCAAGGTGGAAGCCCTGTCTGCCGGCGCAAACAGCGCTTTCATTCCCCAGTGCGGCCTCGCTCCGGGCTTCATCTCCATTGTTGCTCATGATCTGGCAAAGAATTTCGACAGCCTCGACAGCGTTCGCATGCGCGTCGGCGCGCTGCCGCAGTACCCGTCCAACGCTCTCAACTACAATCTGACCTGGAGCACCGATGGCCTGATCAACGAATACATCGAGCCCTGCGAAGCCATCGTCGAAGGTCGCCTCATCACTGTTCCGGCCATGGAAGAACGCGAGGAATTCTCCCTTGACGGCGTGACCTACGAAGCTTTCAACACGTCGGGCGGCCTCGGCACGCTGTGCAAGACGCTGGAAGGCCGGGTGCGCACGATGAACTACCGCACCATCCGCTATCCGGGCCACCAGGCCATCGTGAAGGCGCTGCTGAACGACCTGAACCTCAAGAACCGTCGCGATGTGCTGAAGGACCTGTTCGAAAACGCCCTGCCCGCAACCATGCAGGACGTCGTCGTTGTCTTCGTCACCGTCTGCGGCACGAAGAACGGCCGCTTCATGCAGGAAACCTATGCCAACAAGGTCTATTCCGGCGTTATCGGCGGTCGCTTGATGAGCGCCATCCAGATCACCACCGCCGCCGGCATCTGCACGGTCCTCGACCTGCTCGCCGATGGCAAGCTGCCGGCCAAGGGCTTCGTTCGTCAGGAAGAAATCGCCTTCTCCGATTTCCTCGCGAACCGCTTCGGCCACGTCTACGACCCGGAAGCCACCAAGCTGGCGCGGGTCGGCTGATCGATTAAACCGAAGTTCTCCGTGCCGCTGGCGCGGAAGATTGAAAACGTATTGACCTTCTCTGCGGGGAGAAGGGTGGGCTGAAAAAGCCCGTGATGGGGCGGAGTGACCGGCATAACGACCGGCCTCCGCCCCAGCTTTATCGGCTATACGTCAAAAGATCCGGTCGACCTGTTGGCCGAGCGCCATCGCGCCTGCGTAGCGAGCCTGCGACCCCGTCTGCAGCGGATGGAACCGGGCACCCTGCACGTCGCGGAAACGCCGTTCCAGCCCGTTTGCCCGGTAGAAGGATGCCCCGCCGGCAAGCTCCATCGCAAGTTCCGTCGCCTTGATCGCGTATTGCGCCACCAGCGAGCGGCCAATCATGATCTCGTTCACCGTATCGGCAGATGGCGCGTTCCGATCGACGACATCCAGCATGAAACGATGCGCGATCTGCGCAGCCCTCAGTGCTGTGTCGACCTGGCCGGCAAGTTCGGTGACGCAATCACTCTGCGGCCGTTTCCTTGCCATGTCCATTGCGATATCCCGCGCGCTTTCGGCAACGCCAAGATAGACGGCGTAGATCAGCGGAAAAGCGATGGTGGAGATGATCTGGAAGACCGGATGCCACTCTCCCGCCTTGCGGGAAAACGCGACGTTGGCATCGGGGATGAACAGGTTCTCGATGGAGACGTCATTCGATCCCGTGCCGCGCATGCCGAGGCTGCGCCATGTGTTCTCGATCTTGACTTCCGGCGCCTTCATCGGCGCGCCGAAATGGATGACGGAACGCGACCCGTCCTCCGCCTCGTGGATCGCCCCGGTCATCAATACCGCACCAGCCTCGGCACCGGAGGTGAACACCTTGCGTGCCGTGACACGGTATCCGCCCTCGACCCGCTCAGCCCGCCCCGAACCGCCGATCCAGTCGGAACCGCCGCTGGAGAGCAGGATCAAGCGTTCCGCCGCCACCCGCCGCAGAAGCGGCTCGACCACGGAAACCTTCTGATGACGCCAGCGCCAAGCCGGGATCGCCACCTGATGGGTGTGCATGGAAAAGGCGAGAGCTGTCGAACCGCAGGAATGCGCGAGGATGCGCAACATATCCGCAAGTTCCCGAACCTCGGCTCCACGTCCTCCCAGTTCAACCGGCACACCGGCCTCGACCAGTCCGGCCTCCTTGAGAAGCGCATAGTTCTCGCCGACGAAGCGGTCGTTCTCATCATGTGAGGCCGCGCGCTCCGCCAGAACCGGCGCAAGCCGCCGCGCAATCTCGGTAATGCTCATTTCAGTGTCGGTGCCGGCGTCTCTCGCCGATACCGTTTCAGCCATGCCGTGCATGTCTCTTTCCTCCCATTGACTTGCAACGATGAGGAGTCTGCGCGCCCTGCCCGGCTTTATCCAGTTCAGGAAATGTACCTCCTCGATTTCCCTGAAGGGCCGCCGGAGAACCCGGATGATTGGCAGCAGCGCCGTTTTTGATTATTGTGATCCATGGCACGACCACAGGAGGGCCCCACATGAACGATCATGGCGGGTATGGGCAGTTCTGCCCGGTGTCGATGGCTTCGGAAATTCTCTGTTCCCGCTGGATGACACTCGTCGTCCGCGAACTTCTGTGCGGATCGACTCATTTCAACGAGTTGCGAAAGGGTGTGCCGAAAATGTCCCCGACCCTGCTCTCCAAGCGGCTGAAGGAGCTGGAACAGGCAGGTGTCATCGTCATCGACCGCCTGCCCAACGGCACCACGGAATACCGCCTTTCAGCATCGGGCGAGGAATTACGCCCCCTTATCATGGGTCTCGGCATATGGGCGCAGCGATGGATCGAATCCCGGCTCTCCCTGAAGAACCTCGACCCGTCGCTGCTGATGTGGGACATGCGCCGCAATCTGGACCTGAGCCACCTGCCCCGCCGCCGCTGCACGATACAGTTTCTGTACCCTGAGCTTACGGCCACCCAGAAAAGCTGGTGGCTGCTCATCGAAAACGGCGCGACCGATGTCTGCAATTTCGATCCGGGTTACGAACTCGACCTGCTCGTGAGAAGTTCTCTGCGCTCGATGACAGCCATATGGATGGGCCTGACCACCGTTCGCCGGGAAACCGAAAACGGCGATCTCAGCATCGAGGGCGACCCCTCCATCGCCCGCAACATGCAGGACTGGCTTGGCCTCAGCAAATTCGCCCCGGTTGCGCGGATGGTGCAGTAGGTTCGCCCCACTTGCGTCCCATAAGAAGAGAAAACCCGCCGGCCTTTCAGCCGACAGGTCATAAATGCATTCCGCCTTTGCAATCCGACCCTTGAGCCTTAGCTGCGCGGCTTCAGGTTTTCGGGGTCGTAGAGCGGCTTGTAGCCGACGGCGACGACTTCGACCGGATAGGTCTCGCAGAAGTATTCGACGTTCAGCTTGCGGCCGACCTGGCAGTATTCCTGCGGCAGATAGGCGAGCGCAATGTTCTTGCCGATGGTGGGGCCATAGGCAACCGAGGTCGTGTAGGAGATGCGGCCGAGGCTGTCGACCAGCGTCTTGCCCGTTGCCGGATCGATAACCGGCATTGCGCCGACCGGATAACGCTTCACGCCGTTGGCATCGGTGTTCTCCGTCATCACCAGCGTGCAGAGCATGGCCGGCTGCTGTGCCCGGGCCTTGTACTCCAGATGCTTGGCCTTGCCGCGGAAATCGGCCTCCTTGACCTTCGGACGGGCAAGATCGGCTTCGATCAGGTTGTACTGGGTCGTAAGGTCGGCATTCTGCAGGCGCAGGCTCTTTTCCATGCGGCGCGAGTTGGCATAGGTCTCGACGCCGAAGGCCATCACGCCGGTGGCGCGCAGTGCGTCCCAGACGGCGAGGCCGTCCTCGTACTTCATGTGCAATTCCCAGCCCTGCTCGCCGACATAGGAGATGCGGAATGCAGAGACGGACTTGCCGGCGATCTCGATCGGTTTGATGGCGGCGAAGGGGAAGTTCTCCACATCGAGGCCAGCCGGATCGGCAACCACCTTCTTCAGCGTCTCGCGGGCATTCGGACCCCAGATGCCGATGGTGATGAACTTTTCCGACACGTCGGTGATGGTGACATCGAGGCCGCGATCCTCGGCCACGCGCTTCATATAGTGGAAGTCACGCGGGCCGGCATCGGCACCGTTCACCAGACGGCAGCGGTCCGCCATGCGGAACACGGTGAAGTCAGCGCGCACCATGCCCTCGTCGTCGAGGAAGTGGGTATAGATGCCCTTGCCGATATTGGCGTCGCCACCGACCTTGGCTGCGCAAAGCCATTCCAGCAGCTCGACATGGTCAGGACCTTCAATGTCCACCATGTGGAAATGCGAGAGGTTGACGATGCCGCAATCGTCGCTCATGGCGAGATGTTCGGCGTTGGAAACGCGCCAGAAGTGACGGTTGTCCCACTCGGCCTCGCGAACCGGCACCTTGTCGCCGTACTTCTCCAGGAGATGTTCATTGGCCTTGTAGCCATGGGCGCGTTCCCAGCCGCCGAGCTCCATGAAGTAGCCGCCAAGTTCGACTTCGCGCTCATAGAAGGGCGAGCGTTTGATGTTGCGGCCGGTGGCATAGGGTTCGCGCGGGTGAACGGCGGGGAAGTAGATCTTGCAGGCAGCCTCGGAGCAACGGCCGAGGATGAAGTCTTCCTGCATCTGGTGCGGATAGAAACGGGCGAAATCGATCGAGGAATGGTCGACTTCGGTGCGGCCGTCGGTGATCCAGTCGGCCAGAAGCTTGCCGTAGCCCGGAGCGTCCTTGACCCAGATGCCGACGCAGTACCAGAGACCGCGCACCTTCTGGCTCTCGCCGCAGGAAGCGCCACCGGCGGCGGATACCTGCAGCAGGCCGTTGAACGAATGGCTCTCGTTGTAACCGAGTTCGCCGAGGATCGGCGTAAGCTCGATGGCCCGCTCCAGGCCTTCCATCAGGCCGTCTGCCTCGAGATCGAGGTCACGCTGCGAAGGCGACAGGCGGGCCTGTTCCTTCTCGAGCAGATCACGCGGATGGCACATGCGCGGGTTTTCGGTGTTGTAGTAACCCCATTCGAGCTGGCCGCCCTCGGTGGTCTTCGGGTCGCCCGTATCGCGCATGTAGGCGGAGTTGCCCTGATCGCGCAGCAGCGGATAGCCGATTTCCTTGCCGGTGCCTTCGAACTCGTTGAACGGACCGAAGAAGGTGAGCGCGTGGTCGACCGGCATGACCGGCAGGTCTTCACCGACCATGCCCGCGATCATGCGGCCCCACAAGCCGGCGCAGACGATGACGTGATCCGCCATGATCGTGCCGCGATGGGTGACGACGCCCTTGATGCGGCCATTCTCGACGATCAGCGACTGTGCCGGCGTATTGCCGAACATCTGCAGCTTGCCGGACTTTTCGGCGGCATCGACCAGCTTGCCGGCAACCGTCTGCGAACGCGGAATGACGAGGCCTGCATCCGGGTCCCAAAGCCCGCCTGCGACCACCTCTTCCTCGACCAGCGGGAACTTTTCCTTGACTTCCTTGGCACTGATGATGCTGGCGCGCGTACCGAAGGCCTTGCCGGAGGTCACCTTGCGCTTGACCTCTTCCATCCACTTGTCGTCGCCGGCCCGAACCACTTCAATACCGCCGATGCGGGCGTAATGGCCCATCTTCTCGTAGAATTCGAGCGAGTAGAGCGAGGTCCAGACCGACAGGAAGTCGTGGCTGGTCATGAAACAGAAGTCGGAGGCATGCGCCGTGGAACCGATATCGGTTGGAATACCCGACTTGTCGATGCCGACGATGTCGTCCCAGCCGCGTTCGATAAGGTGATGGGCGACTGACGCGCCCACGATACCGCCCAGCCCGATGATGACGACTTTAGCCTTTGTCGGAAACTCTGCCATAGGAACAAACCCTGATTGATGATTTGCGCCGATCTTAGGGTTTCCGGAAGCGTCATCGCGTCCTTAATGCGACATTCTACAAATACTGCACGACCAGTTTCCGACGCGAAATCGGTCCGCCAGCGGCACAGCTCGAACGTCGGATGTCGGAGGATCGACAGCGAGGGAACGCCTCGGGCGTTACGTGCCGCAGAACGTCCGCATCACTTTCTCGGCCGGCATCGGTGGCAAGGCATAATCTGCACGGGCCGGATCCTCTGCATAAGGTCGCTGCAACGCTGCGTGCATCTGCTCGAAAGGCTCGAAATCGCCGGCGATGCCCGCCGCGATCACCTCTTCGATGCGATGGTTGCGCGGGATGACGGCGGGGTTCACTGCCTCCATCGATGCCTGCCGTTCCGCCGGCGTCAACCGGCCGCCATGGCGTTTCCGCCAGCGTTCGAGCCAGTCTGCGACGCCCCACCGCTCCTTGAACTGGGTAAGCAAAACCTCGTCATCGGCACCGCCGGCAACCTTGCCCAGAGCACGGAAGGTCAGCGTGAAGTCCGCCTCCCCCTCATGCATCAGCGACAACAGGCCGTTCACAAGCTCGACATCTCCCTCCACCTCGCCGGCAATGCCGATCTTCCGGCGGAAGAGATCGATCCAATGGCTCTGGAATACACGACCGAAATCGACCAGCGCGGCATTGGCCGCTTCGATGCTTTCATCTTCCCGCGCGGAAAAGAGCGGCAGCAAGGCCTCGGCGAAACGCGCGAGATTCCATTGCGCGATGCCCGGCTGGTTGGCATAGGCATAACGGCCCCGCTGGTCGATGGAGGAGAAGACCTTGCGCGGATCGTATTCGTCGAGAAAGGCGCAAGGGCCGAAATCGATCGTCTCACCCGAGACGGCCATGTTGTCGGTATTCATCACACCATGGATGAACCCGACCGAGAGCCAGCGCGCCACGAGCTCTGCCTGCCGGGCTGAAACCGCATTCAAAAGCGCCAGATAACGGTTGTCGTCGTCCGTCGAGATCTCAGGATAATGCCGCGCGATCACGTGATCCGCGAGCATACGAAGACCGTCTGCGTCGCCCCGGACAGCGAAGAACTGGAAGGTGCCAATGCGGATATGGCTTGCAGCAACACGCGTCAGCACGGCCCCCGGCAACAGCGTCTCGCGCACCACCGGCTCACCGGTCAGAACGGCAGCAAGCGCGCGCGTGGTTGGAATACCGAGCGCATGCATTGCCTCGGAAACGATATATTCGCGTAGCACCGGACCAAGTGCCGCCCGCCCGTCGCCATTGCGGGAAAAGGGCGTGGCGCCTGCCCCTTTGAGCTGGATGTCGCGGCGCACGCCGTTGCGGTCCACCACCTCGCCGATGAGGATCGCCCGTCCGTCGCCGAGCTGTGGTACGAAATTGCCGAACTGGTGCCCGGCATAGGCCATGGCAAGCGACGCCGCCCCTTCCGGCAGGTCATTGCCGGAGAAGATCTCGGCCAGCCGCGCCTCGCCGATATCGGAAAAGTCCAGACCAAGCTCGCTTGCCAACTCCGTATTGAACCGGATCAGCCTGGGAGCCCGGACAGTCGCGGGCTTCACAGCCCGAAAGAAACGCTCCGGCAGCCGCTGATAGCTGTTGTCGAATGCGAACACGCTCTGTCCTCCTGTCTTGCGGCCGAACACTTTCGTCCATCGCTTAAATATGGGACGGGCTTTCCATGGAGCAAGCGGAAAGAACCCCTTGCGCAGGTTTCCGCATCTTCAAGCCACTCTCCACGGCCAAATCTGGGCGCATGGACGCCCCCCTATTGTCTCACGGATTTCCAGATACTTAACGTGTCGCCCATTCGGCGCAGCGCCATCGCCTTGTCGGCGGCGTGCACCAAGCCTTTGCCTGCGTCCGACCATAGACAGCAGAACCGCCATCGTATCGCTGATTGAGAGGGGTAATCAGACATGAGACTTCGCCTTGCCGCGGCTGCTGCCGTCGCCATCATTCTTTCCGGCTGCACCACCACGGAAGAAGCCAATACCGTGATCCAGTCCCGATGGGTCGGTCAACCGGTGGAGGTTTTCTTCACCCAGTATGGTCCGCCTGTCTCCGAGTTTCCGATGGCAAGCGGCAACGTGCTCTACACCTGGCGCGGCGGAGACAAGACACGCTACATCGCGCCAACCTATTCCACACCAACGCCGGCCCAAACCACTACCCGCACCGAAACCAAGGAAACCAAACCCGGCGTCACCGTCACCAGGACGACCACAACCGGCATCTATCAGCCACAACCGCAAATGATCTCACCACCGCGCTACGAGGAACTGTTCTGCGAACTGCAGATCACCGCCGACCCCTCCCAGCGAATCGTCGCGATCCGCGCATCGAACGACACGGATGGTGAAGGACTGAGTTTCTCGCGCTGCGCAGAAGTGCTCAACGCTCATCCACAACGCTGAAGCAACGCCAGAAGCTTCTTCAAAATCCGGACAAGAAAGCCCCGCCCAAGATGGGGCTTTCTCGTTTCACTTGATGATATCCCGGCTGCGCCTTGCCTTGCCGCGATCCCGCCTGCGCCGGAAGCGAACAAGCTCCATTGTGCGACGCAGCTCTTTTGTCATGGACAGTCACAAAACCCTTACGCTAGTCTCTCGCATGACATATAGACGAAGGCCGGCGCGACTGACTTCCAGGCGCCGTGTCGACCAAAAAGAGGGACAAACATGTTCAAACGCCTTTCACTCACCGCTGCCATTTTCGCGGCCGCAGCCGCCCCCGCTTTCGCTCATCTTAATCCCGAGGAGCACGGCTCCTTCATGGCCGGCATTTCCCACCCGCTGTTCGGCGCGGACCACATTCTCGCCATGGTCGCAGTCGGCCTCTGGGCCTCGCAGATCGGCGGACGTGCGCTGATCGCCGTTCCCGCCGCCTTCGTCGGCACCATGGCGCTCGGCTTCGCGCTCGCCGTCGCCGGCGTAAACCTGCCCTTCGTCGAGCCTGCCATCCTCGCTTCCGTTATCGGTCTCGGCTTGCTGGTTGCTTCTGCCGTCCGCCTGCCGGTTGCGGCTTGCGCAGCCATCGTCGGCCTCTTCGCCCTGTTCCATGGCCATGCCCATGGCGGCGAACTCGGCTCTGCCGGCGCGCTGCAATTCGGCCTCGGCTTCGTGGTTTCCACCGCCCTGCTCCATGTTGCAGGCGTAGGCCTCGGCATCACCCTTTCGCGCCTCGGCCCGCTGGTAACCCGCCTTCTCGGCGTTGCCACAGTGTTCGGCGGCGCGGCTATCGCCTTCGGTTGATCGAAACTCATCCGGACATGAAAACGGCGGCTCCCGGAGCCGCCGTTTTTGTTTGTCTCCGGGAAAAGAAGCGAAGCCTGCGGGACGGAATCAATTTCTCCGCTTCCACTCCCAGACCGCTGAAACGACTCGCCTTTCAAGACCGGCCGTCCCTTAAAGTAATGAATGAGCCTCAGCCGCGTCCGCGATAGGAGGCCACGCCCTGTTCCGGCAGCCACACGCCTTCCGGCGCAGCACCCGTCTGCCAGAAGACATCGATCGGAATGCCGCCGCGCGGATACCAGTAGGCCCCGATCCTCAGCCACTTGGGATCGAGCAACTCGACGATGCGCTTGGCAATGTAGATCGAGCAGTCCTCGTGGAACGCCCCGTGATTGCGGAACGAGAACAGGAAAAGCTTCAGCGACTTGGATTCCACCAGCCAGTCGCCGGGAATGTAGTCGATCACGATATGGGCAAAATCCGGCTGCCCGGTCATCGGGCAGAGCGAGGTGAATTCCGGTGCCGTGAAACGCACGACATAATCGGTGCCGGCATTGCCGTTCGGCACCCGCTCCAGCACAGCAGCCTCGGGACTGGTCGGCGCCTCGACATTGCTTCCGAGCTGCGACAGTCCGCTGATATCGGTCTTGCTCATGGATTTTGCTCCTGGACGGTGACGCCGACCCCGTGCGGCATCTCGTTTTCGGGCTCGACGTGAATAGTAACGCGCGCACCCGGTAGCGCATTATGGATGGCCATTTCAAGCCGGTCGCAGATCACATGGGCCTCGCGAACGGTCATCTTCGCCGGCACCACCAGATCGAAGGCAACGAAGGTTACGGATCCGCCCCGGCGTGTGCGCAGGTAATGGGCACCGAGGGAACCAGCAGAGTTTGCGGCGATCGCATGCTTGATCGCCTCTTCCTCAGCCGGTTCCACGGCCTTGTCCATCAGGCCGTCGACAGAGTGCGATATCACCTTCCATCCCTGGAAGATGATATTAATCGCAACCAGAATGGCGAGGACAGGGTCGAGGATCGCGTAACCGGTGAGAAGCGCAAGCACCAGCCCGATGAGTACCCCAATCGACGTCACCACGTCGGAAAGGATATGCTGCCCGTCGGCAGAAAGCGCCGGGGAGCGATGCGACTTGCCGACACGGATAAGCATCGTGGCCCATAGACCGTTGATAATGGCAGCAACAGCATTGATCGCAAGGCCCAGAACCGGCGCTTCCGGCATCGCGGGCGCCGACAGATGTCCGACCGCCTCATTGACGATCAATAGCGCCGCCACAACGATCAGCACACCTTCCAGAACCGCGGAGATATATTCCGCCTTGTGGTGCCCGTAGGGATGATCGGCATCCGCAGGTTTCTGCGCATAGCGTATGACAAAATAGGCGATGAAGGCAGCAACCACATTGACGGTGGATTCCAGACCGTCCGAAAGCAGAGCCACCGAGCCTGTCACGTACCAGGCAAGCAGTTTCAGTCCCATGACACCGAAGGACAGCGGTATACCCCAGAAGGCCAGCCGCTGGACGAATCCATTCTTTTCGGCGGACATCCATCTCTCCTTTGCAGTTGCAAGCGATTAGCACGAGGCATTGCCAAAACGACGAAACCGCCCGCGACGAGCGCGGACGGTTTAGCTGGTGCTCATTAGGACATCCGCCTTACACGGTCAATCCATTCGCCCTTATCTGATCGCCTGTTGCGACAGGAAGTGCTTTTCGATACCACTTTATAACGGGAAATGGCGCTCGTCACAGAAACGCCCGCATGCGCAGCTACCGGGCCTCCAGAGGTCATGACAGAAACGTGGATCGGGACAAGGCGGAATGAAGCTTCATATAATTGCCCGCCGGATCGGCGTTGCCACAGGTGCACTCGCGTTGGGCCTCGGTGGATACCTTGGGGCATTGCAGCTCACGGGCAATTTTCACGAGGTGATTGCAGGCAAGTTCTATCGCTCCGCTCAGCTTTCACCGGATAAACTTGCCGCCTACATCGACCGCTACGGCATCAAGACAGTCATTAACCTGCGCGGCGAAAGTCCCCAGAGTGAATGGTATCGTCGTGAAGTGGAGACGATACGTGCCCATAATGCCGGCATCGTCGATTTCCACATGTCTGCCAGACGCATGCTGACGATCGAGCAAAGTCGGGAACTGATCGCCTTGATGCGCAATGCGCCGGGCCCGATCCTCATCCACTGCAGCGCCGGAGCCGATCGCACCGGTCTCGCCTCGGTGATGTACATGCAGCAGATTGCCGGCGTCGACGAAGAGACGGCGGAGTGGCAGCTTTCTCCGCTCTATGGCCATCTGAACCTACCCTTCCTCTCAGTCTATGCCATGGACGATACATGGGAGAGTTTCGAAAAGGCGATCGGTTTGGATAGCTGAGAAGCCGGCCGGAAAATGTCCGCAAGCCTCTGGTGCATGACGGAGGCCGGAACCCCAGCCTCCGCAATCCACGCGTGAACGGCCTCAGGCCGCCTTTTCCTTCGCCCGCCGCGCCAGATGCGCAACCACGTTCTCGATCATCCGCATACCGGCGTCGCCATCAGGCCGCCGATTGATTGTCGGAACAAACGATGAGAGCCTCTTCGAATCCTTCAGGAGTGGAAAATGGCATCAACCCACCCAACTCCCATCAGCTTTCTGCGGAAGGCGCGATTGATTTATCTCGCTGTACTCCGGCCTGCGGACTTCGCAGAGGAAGAAAAAGCCGATTCTGAATTGCAGAATAAGCAGGAGAGCGGCACACCAACTGATCCGCCGATTTCCCAAATCCGACGTGCCCTTGCTGAATCCCTAGCTTGGTGCATCGGTGCAGTCTTCATTGGCTTCATCGCCGGCGAAATCTGCGTAATCTTGCTCGGTCCTCGGACTGGACTATCTGCCGCTTTTATTATCGTGGGGACCACAATTCTACTTTGGGCGACGTTGGCAATACGAGGATGGAGCATTCAGTCGTTTGGCGGCATCACACTCAGCGAGCGCCTTAACCAATGGATATTTCGAACACTCTATGCAGTGGGCACAATCGCGGTAGTGTTTGGCACGACGTGGAGCGTGTTGACGACATAGAGATGAGCCAGCTCAAGGCTGGCTCTCTCCCCCTCAGGCCGCCTTTTCCTTTACACGCCGCGCCAGATGCGCGACCACGTTCTCGATCATCCTCATGCCGGCGTCACCGCCGAGCGTCATGATCGATTCCGGGTGGAACTGTACGGCGGCGACCGGTTCCTTGGTATGCTCGATACCCATGATCGTGCCGTCTTCGCTTTCGGCGGTGATCATGAAGTCGCGGTTGAGCGTCGCCGGATCGGCGAAGATCGAGTGGTAACGACCGACAGTCACTTCCTTGGCAAGCCCGGAAAAGACGATGCCCGGCTCCAGAACGCGGATGCGCGACGGCTTGCCGTGCATCGGTACTGCGAGATGGCGAAGCTCGCCGCCATAGGCCTCCGCAAGCGCCTGCAGGCCGAGGCAGACGCCGAAGATCGGCAGATTGCGAGCCCGCGCCTTCTTGATCGTTGCCTTGCAGTCGAAATCCTTCGGATTGCCCGGTCCGGGTGACAGCACGACGAGATCCGGTTTCATCCGGTCGAACACCTCTTCCGGCACTGGGCTACGGACCGTCGAAACAGTCGCGCCCGTCTGGCGGAAATAGTTGGCTAGCGTATGCACGAAGGAATCCTCGTGGTCGACGAGCAGGATCTTGACGTCCTGCCCGACCTTGGCGACGCCCCGCTTGGTCTTGGTGTCGTTGCCGGCCTTGGCATCGCGGATCGCCGCGACCATGGCGGAAGCCTTGAGTTCGGTCTCGGCCTCCTCCTCATGAGGATCGCTGTCGTTCAGGAGCGTGGCACCGGCGCGCACTTCGGCAATGCCGTCCTTGATGCGCACGGTGCGCAGCGTCAGGCCCGTATTCATGTCGCCGTTGAAGCCGACCATGCCGATGGCGCCACCATACCATGCGCGCGGGCTCTTCTCATGCGCCTCGACGAAACGCATGGCCCAGAGCTTCGGCGCCCCCGTGACGGTCACCGCCCAGGCATGCGACAGGAAGCCGTCGAAAGCGTCCATGCCATCGCGCAGGCGTCCCTCGATGTGGTCGACCGTGTGGATCAGGCGCGAATACATCTCGATCTGGCGACGGCCGATGACCTTGACCGAACCCGGCTCGCAAACACGGCTCTTGTCGTTGCGGTCGACGTCCGAGCACATGGTGAGTTCGGACTCGTCCTTCTTGGAGTTCAGCAATTTGAGGATCTGTTCGGAATCCGCGATCGGATCGTCACCGCGCTTGATGGTGCCCGAAATCGGGCAGGTCTCGATGCGCCGGCCGGACACGCGCACAAACATTTCAGGCGAAGCCCCGACCAGATATTCCTGGTTTCCGAGGTTGATGAAGAAGGAATAGGGCGACGGATTGATTTCCTTCAGCCGCTTGGAGATCTCGGAAGGCTTGCTGTCGCAGCGCTCCATGAACTTCTGTCCCGGAACCACTTCGAACAGGTCGCCACGCCGGAAGCTTTCCTTCGCCTTGACGACGAGTTCGGCATATTCGCCGGGACGATGATCGCCGCGCGGCGGGATCTTGTCGGTATGCAGGAAGGGCTCGGCCGGAATGTCCGCCGACTTGCCGTCCGTGGTCACGCCGCCCTTTTCGAAGTCGTAGCGGTCGATCCAGGCCTTGGCCGAATAGTGGTCGACGACGAGGATTTCGTCGGGCAGGAAAAGCACCATGTCGCGCTGGTCCTCCGGACGCTCCAGCGAGAGCTTGATCGCGTCGAACTGGAAGGCGAGATCGTAGCCGAAGGCGCCGAACAGGCCGATGGAGGAATCCGCATCCGAATAGAAGAGATCGACCACCGCGCGCAGCGCCGTGAACACGGTCGGGATCTTGGAACGCTCTTCCTCGGTGAAGACGCGGTCGGGTTCGTTGACCACGAGATCGAGCCGCCGGGTGGTGCGCTCGCCGAGCGTCAGGTCGGAGACGGTCTTAAGCTTGTCGGCTATGAAACCCAGAAGCACCTCGCCCCGCCCGTTATAGGCCTCGATCCACATCTTGCGGCCGAAGCAGGAAATGCCGAGCGGCGGATCGATTATGGCCGTATCCCAACGGGTATAGCGGCCGGGATATTCGTAGTTGGAGGAGAAGACCGCGCCACGATGGCTGTCGAGCCGGTCGATATAGCTGCCGATGGCATCCGCATAGGGGGTGGCCCTCCGCTGCCGGGTTACCTTGATCCCCCCGCGGGTCTCGTAGATTTCCCCGCCATCATCCCGAATGATCGTCGCCATGCTTCTGCTTCTCCGTTTTCAAGGCCCGGTTCGAGGCGCCTGAATACAAAAAAGCCGCCTCAGGTTTTCCGGGCGGCTTTGGGTCACTTGTCTTTGGACATGACTGGTCAAGGCCGCGTTAGCGTGCCCACCACCAGTTGCCAATGTTCAAAGACTTGATCATGGCGAAACACATACCGTCATGCAGCGGTATGCGCAAGTACCTCGCAATCGAAAGCCCTGCAAACGCTGGAGGAAAGTGAAGCGGAGAAACTTCCCGCTCCCTTGGCCGTTATCCCCTGTCCGCAACAACGGAGACGGCCTATTGCGAAAAACGACCCTGCTCCTCTGCCTCCTGCTCTCGACTGCGCCCGCCGCAGTCAGCGCGGATGACGTTCCAGTACCGGAACCGCGCCCCGAGCATTCGACGCCGGCTCTACCGGTTCCCGAGGAAAAGCCAGCGGTCCCTGCCACTGACGCAGTGAAGACGGTCCCGGCGGAGAAGCCCACCGAAACACCGCCGGTACCGGCACCGCCAACGCCGACAGCGGCACCTCCAGCGCCGGCAACACCACCGCCAGGGGAACCAACTCCCGCCCCCGCCCCCGCACCAGCACCAGCCCCGGCCCCGCCACCTCCGACGCCCATCGAGAAAGAGGACCCCGCCGCGTTCGAGGCATGCACCAAGGAGCTGTCTACCCTCGGAGTGCAGTTCAAACCCCTCGCCCGTATCGACGATGGCGAAGGATGCGGCATCGATCGGCCGCTCAGCGTGACCTCGCTCTCCTCAAAGGTGAAGCTTGAACCGGAGGCAACGCTCCGCTGCGATACCGCACTTCAGCTTGCACGCATGACCCGCGACATGCTGGAGCCGGCAGCCCGCCTCGCTCTGCCCGAGAAGGGAGCGCTGACATCAGTCCACCACGCCTCGGCCTATGTCTGCCGCAACCGCAACGGCGCGGACGACGGCAAGATTTCCGAACACGCACGCGGCAACGCCATCGACATTTCATCGCTCGAATTCGAAAAGGGAACCGCGCCGATGAGCATTGCCAAGCCAGAGGATTCCGACGTTGCCGCCGCCTTCCAGCGCAGCCTGAACGCTTTCGCCTGCCTCTATTTCCGAACGGTACTTTCCCCGGGCAGCGACGCCGCCCATCAGGACCACCTGCATCTCGACATTCTCGAACGCAACGGCAACTTCCGTTATTGCCGGTAGTCACTAAACGAAAGACGGCGCCGAAGGGCGCCGTCCTGAGGACTATGTTCCAGATACTGCTCAGAACCTCTGGGTGAGCGAAACCTTGAAGTAGCGGCCGGCTTCCGAATAGAGCTCGGAAGCATTGGCGACATCCTTGACTTCGAGAGCATCAAAATATGTCTTGTCGAACACGTTGTAGACGCCGGCCTGAACACGCAAACCCTTCACCTGTTCCGGTTCCCACCAGCCGGTGAGGTTTACAACGCCGTAGCCTGCAGGCCTGGTGCTTGCCGTGGAGCTGTCCCGGACCGCCGCGGATGCAACGAGGGTGGCGTCTGCTCCCCAGGTTTCCGTCTCATAGCCTACGCCCAGGATTGCCTTGAGCGGCGCAACCGAACCCAGGATTTCGTCGGTATCGAGATCCTCGCCATAAGCATAGGCAAGCGAGCCGTGTATGTTGAAGCCGTTGGCGAACTTCGTCTGGCCACGTGCCTCGATACCCGAAATGCGAACATTGGCACGGTTGAAGAACTCGTAGCTGCCGAGCCGGTATCCAGCAAGCGCCACCGTATCGACATCGATGAAGTCCTTGTAGCGGGTGGTGAATGCGGTAATCCGGCCACCGAAATCGTCGTCACCAAGGTTTACGCCCACTTCGAAGCCATAGCTGCTTTCCGCTTCGAGATCAGGATTGCCGACCTGACGATAAAGCGGTGCGTTATCGTAGTTCGAATAAAGCTGCGAAACGTTTGGCGCCTTGAAGCCGGTAGCAAACTGCGCAAACAGTTCGACGTCCTGACGTACCTGCCAGCCGGCGCGCAGTTTCGGCGAAAGCGCCCAGTCGGACTGGCCGTCCGGCAGACCGGCATAGCCACTGTTGTTCTGGTAACCGGCGGTGTCCTGCGGATCGTAATCGTACCAGTCGAAGCGCAAGCCAGGCGTCAGCGAGAAGCCGCTGGAACCGATGTCGATGCGATCCTCGGCATACAAACCGAACTTCTTCGCATCCGTCTCGGGCATGTCGGCCTGATTGGTGTGCAGGAACGCGCAGCTGGAGACGTAGGTCACATCGCAGCTATCCTCACCCTTGGCAAACTGGGTCGTCGTCGCGAAACTCAGGTCCGTTCCAACAGTCAGCTTGTGCTGCAAGGCGCCGGTGGCGAAATCGCTGTAGACATAGCCGGCAAAGCCGATGGCCTTTTCCTCATTGGTGCTGATGCGGCTGTATTCGCCGATCGGCGCCGTGTTACGATAGCCGTCGGTCCCGTCCCTTTTCTCGGTCTTCTGCCAATAGAGCGTGGCGAAGACCGAATCGATCAGGCTGTCTGCGGAAATCGCATCGTAGCGATAGTCGAGCGAGACGCGATCGCGGGTCAGGTCGGCGATTTCATCGTAATTGTCCCGGGCGTAGGTAGTGCCCTGGGTGCTCCTCAGATTGGTGGTCGAGTCGAATTCATAATGCTCGGCGGTAATCCCGATCTGGTGGCCGCCCTCCAGATCCTGCCGGATCTTGAAGAGCACGTTTTTCTTGTCGTAATCTTCCGGGTCAGCCTCGGTGCGGGTGGAGCCGTACCCGCCGACGTCGCCGCCGGTATCCTGCTCGTGCCCTTTCTTGTAGCTGCCCTGCAACAGGACGGAGGTGTCCTGGATCTTCTTGGTGATGGCGAAGGAACCGCCGAAGGATTTGTCGGAACTGTCATAGGTCGTCTTGGCGATGCCGCCGTAGTCCTTACCTTCGCCGATCAGATCCTCCGGCTCGAGTGTGCGCAGCAGCACCGCGCCACCCAGTGCGCCCGAGCCTGCACGGCTGGAGTCCGAGCCGCGAAGAATATCGATGCTGGAAAGCGATGAGAAGTCGTAGCTGTTGGCACCGCCGAATGAGGTGCGCACGGCATCGGAAAGATAGGGGATCGGAATACCGTCGATGGTGGTCAGCACGCGGTCGCCTTCCAGACCGCGAATGTTCACGCTCTGCGAGGTTTCGACAAAGCTCACACCCGGCTCGGTCGTATTGCCGAGATCGTCGAGATCGTCGATTTCCTTCTTCGCGATATCGTCCTTCGTCGTCTGAGTTGCAAGCGGCGTATCGGAGACGGCGCCCTTAGCGGTGCGCTTACCTTTCACGACGATGGTCTGGAGCTGAGTTTCGCCGGCAGCTGCAGACGTCGTATTGGCGTCCTGGGCCAGAGCCGGAATCCCGGGAGCGATGGCAACAAGGGCTGTGCAAGCAAGAAGAAGCGGTCGAAAATGCCGGGAGACCATGAAATATATGTCCTTTCACCGGCAAAGCTCCTCCACCCCTAAAACGCGAAGCGTGCAGGGCCTAGCCGATCGAGTTGTTATCAAAACCTGGGCAGACAGCGGTTACCCGCCTTGATATCGCCACGTATAAAACATGATGTTTTGAGTCAACATATAAAACATGATGATTTTATTCATGATTTAACACGTCGGAAAGTCCGTGCAGAAAAGCAACACTTTCACGAAATGCGTCGCTACGGAAGACCGCCGCTTCAGAACAGCCCTTCGATATAGCCCTGCTCGTTGAGGAAGATCCGCTCTGAGGATGGCGACCTCGGCAGCCCCGGCATCGTCATGATCTCTCCGGTGATCGCGACGATGAAACCTGCGCCGGCGGAAAGCCGCACCTCGCGCACATGCACGACATGTCCCTCGGGCGCGCCGCGCAGGTTCGGATCGGTCGAGAAGGAATACTGGGTCTTGGCGATACAGACCGGCAGGTTTCCATACCCCTGCTCTTCCCAGGTCGCGAGTTGGTCGCGCGCGGCCTTGTCCGCAGTCACCTCGGCCGCGTGATAGATCTTCGACGCTACGGTTTCGATCTTCTCCATGAGCGGCATGTTATCCGGATAGAGCGGCTTGAAAGCCGACTGGCCGGAATCTGCGACTTCAGCAACCCGCCTTGCCAGTTCCTCCACACCGGCCGACCCCTCGGCCCAGTGACGGCAGACGATAGCATCCGCCCCGAGCCGCGACACGTATTCCCTGACAGCAGCGATCTCGGCTTCCGTATCGGAAATGAAGTGGTTGATGGCAACGACCACCGGCACGCCGAAGCGCCGGACATTGGCGATATGGCGTCCGAGATTGGAGCAGCCGCGCGTCACCGCATCCACATTCTCATGGCCGAGATCTTCCTTGCTGACGCCGCCGTTCATCTTCAGCGCCCTGATCGTCGCGACGATGACGGCCGCAGCCGGCTTCAAACCCGCCTTGCGGCACTTGATGTCGAAGAATTTCTCCGCCCCGAGATCGGCTCCGAAGCCCGCTTCCGTCACAACATAATCGGCAAGCTTCAGCGCGGTTTTCGTCGCCACCACCGAATTGCAGCCATGGGCAATGTTGGCAAAGGGACCGCCATGCACGAAGGCCGGATTGTTTTCGAGCGTCTGCACGAGGTTCGGCTGCATGGCATCCTTGAGCAGGACCGCCATGGCGCCGTCCGCCTTGATGTCGCGGGCAAAGACCGGGCTCCTGTCGCGTCGGTAGCCGATGATGATATCGCCGAGCCGCCGCTCCAGATCTTCAAGGTCCACGGCAAGGCAGAGGATCGCCATAACCTCGGAGGCGACGGTGATGTCGAACCCGGTTTCGCGTGGATAACCGTTCGTCGCCCCACCGAGCGAGCAGACCACTTCCCGAAGCGCCCGATCGTTCATGTCCATGACACGCCGCCAGCTCACCCGCCGGCTGTCGATGCCCTGCTCGTTGCCCCAGTAGAGATGGTTGTCGATCAGCGAGGCAAGCAGGTTGTGGGCCGAGGTGATGGCATGGAAATCGCCGGTAAAATGCAGGTTGATGTCCTCCATCGGCACCACCTGCGCATAGCCGCCGCCGGCAGCCCCACCCTTGACGCCAAAGCACGGACCCAGCGACGGCTCGCGCAGACAGATCAGCGTCTTCCGACCGATCCGGTTCAGCCCGTCGCCAAGCCCGACCGTCGTGGTGGTCTTGCCCTCGCCTGCCGGCGTCGGGTTGATGGCAGTAACGAGAATGAGCTTGCCGTCGGGACGGCCGGAAAGAGAACGGATAAACTCCGCCGACACCTTCGCCTTGTCATGGCCATAGGGCATGATCTGCGCGGCAGGAATGCCGAGCTTTTCGCCGATGGCCTGTATCGGCAGCTTGCGCGCCGCGCGTGCGATTTCGATGTCGGTTTTGACGTCACCCATGGACTGCTCCCATACCCCGTGGCCTTTTTCCGGCGATTGAACCGTGCAGATAGCCGAACAATGGCGCAAATGGAAAAGAAATTGTTCAACTGACACCTTGCAGCCGGGTAAACGACCCCTGACTTACCCACGGGGACAATTGGCCTCTTGCAGTGCAGCATGGCCCGCCTTATGTCTCGCCGCGTGCCATCCGCCCAAGCATTTGCCCGCAAAAGACAATGGAGAACCCGGAAGATGAAGTCCCTGGAACTGCTGGTTGAAAAGATCATCCTTTCGAGCCGATGGATCCTCGTCGTCTTCTATCTCGGCCTTGTTGCAGCGCTTGCCGTCTATGCGGTGTCCTTCGGCTACAAGTTCCTGAAGGTTGCGGGAAATGTCTTCGAATATGGCGAAGCGGAAATGATCCTTGCCATGCTCGGCCTGATCGACGCTGCACTCGTCGCCAGCCTGATCGTGATGGTGATGATTTCCGGCTACGAGAATTTCGTCAGCCGCTTCGACGAAACCGATGCGGAAGTCTCCTTCCTTGGCAAGCTCGATGCCGGCAGCCTCAAGATCAAGGTCGCCTCCTCCATTGTCGCCATTTCCTCGATCCACCTGCTGCAGGTCTTCCTCAACGCCAACCAGTTCACCGACGGCAAGATCATGTGGCTGACGTTGATGCATCTGGCCTTCGTCATTTCCGCCGTCATGCTCGGATTCCTCGAAAAGCTGATGTCCAAGGGCAAATACGAAGAAAAGGGTTTGTAAGCGCGAACGCGCGGCGGCGAACTCAAGTGGCCTAACCTCCCTGCGCTGCAGCCGTGACGGTCGATACCGTCTCGCCCGCCGGCTCGATTGGGGCGACCGCAGGCGCGGCCTGCGGAGCGACCGGAGGTGGTCCACGGCGGTGACAGCGGACATCGATCCCGTCCTTGTCCGTGCAAAGCAACATTCCCGGCGTCTCGTAAGATGCCAGCATGTCCGTGAGCAGCCCGATCTTCAGCGCTTCCACCGGACTTAGAATGCGCAGATTCTTCGGGTCCGCGCTGCTGACGAAGTCCATGATGCCGAGATCCACCCCCATCTCTGTGAAGTAGGTGTTGAGCTTCGTCCTCGCCTTTTTGGAAAGCTTCGTGCTTTCGCCTTCGTTCCGGAGTTTGCGCTTCACCTCCTTGCGCGAGACCTCCGTCTTCTTACCGTTCACCATCTTGTACTGGATTTCATAGGTCACCATAACGCTCCGCTGGATCGTGGTGATCTGATGAACACCGAGTGTCGCCCATTGCGAAGCCGAGCGCACGGTCCCGCCGGCCATCATGAACGGACAGGCTGAAACGCAATAAGCACCCCATGAAAAGGCCTGCCCTTCCGATGCGCCCTTTTTGGCAATCCCGGCTTTGCATCTGGGATCAGCGGTCGGACAGTCCTTGAGCCGTGTCGCTCCCACGGCTGTTTCCAGTCCGGCCTTGCGGATCATCCGCCCCATCTGCAGCAATGCGTCGACATCACCGCCCTGCGAAAGCAGCACCACCGGCGGCTTCTTGTTGCCCAGCGTCTTCAGCATCTTCTTCAGGCGCGCCGGCGTGTCTGGTGTGATGCGTCCCTCCGCAGAAATCCACTCCGGGCAGTTTTCCTGGCAACCGGCAGTGCGCACCAGAATGAAGCTCATCGGCGGATCATCGTCCTTTGGCTTCACCTTGCTGTCGGCGGCCCATGCGGCAACGCCAGAAGCAAGAAATGCAAGCAGAACGAGGAATATGGAAGAGAGGATTTTGCGAAGAACAGCGATGCGCACGTGCCGAACGCCCTGATTGCGAATAAGGCACGCTAGCGCACTGTCAAAAAAAGCGAAATCGATTTTCGGGAAACTGGATACCTCACGTCAAGACGTCCGGGCATCCTCTGCCGTTCGAACGGACACAGGCGCTCGGGCAACTGAAAAAGCTGGTGGCAAGCGGCATCCCCATGCCACTTGCCACCAGCTTATATTGGTCGATCAGCCCTCGCCCATGGCTATCAGGCTGGCATTGCCACCGGCCGCGGCCGTATTGACGGAGACTACCTGTTCCAGAGCAAAGCGCATCAGATAGGCAGGACCGCCGGCCTTGAAACCGGTGCCCGAGAGACCAGAACCGCCGAAGGGCTGGGTACCGACAACAGCACCGATCATGTTGCGATTGATGTAGACATTGCCGGTGTCAAGCGCGTCAGTCACCGCACGGATCGTCGCCTCGATACGGCTGTGAACGCCGAGCGTCAGGCCATAGCCGGTCGACGCAACAGACTCGATCACCTTCGGCAGATCCTTCGCCTTCCACCGCACCACATGCAGCACGGGACCGAAGACTTCCTTGGTGAGCGCCTCGGGCTTGTCGAGCTCGATGATCTGAGGAGCGAAGAAGTTCCCGGAATTCGGCACCTGTCCCGAATAGCGTACCTTCTGCGTCTTACGCATCTCATCAACGTGGCTCTTCAACATCGCTGTCTGTTTCTCATCGATGATCGGGCCAACATCCGTGGTCGTCATGGCGGGATCTCCCAGATTGAGTTCGCGCGCCGCGCCCTCGATCATCTCCAGCATGCCGTCAGCGATATCCTCCTGGAGATAGAGGATGCGCAGCGCCGAGCAGCGCTGGCCGGCGGAACGGAAGGCCGACATCACGACGTCGTCGGCAACCTGTTCGGCAAGCGCCGTGGCGTCGACGATCATCGCATTGATGCCGCCAGTCTCGGCGATCAACGGCACGATCGGACCGTTCTTTGCGGCAAGCGTCCGGTTGATCGCCTGCGCCGTTCCGGTCGAACCGGTGAATGCAAGGCCGGCAAGCTGCGGATGGGCGGAAATGGCCGCGCCGATATCGGGACCGCCGGGCAGGAACATCAGCACGTCGGCCGGAACGCCGGCCTTGTGGAAGAGCTTCACCGCCTCGAAGGCGATGAGCGGCGTCTGCGGCGCGGGCTTGGCGACGACCGCGTTGCCGGCCACGAGTGCGGCCGCGATCTGGCCGAGGAAGATCGCCAGCGGGAAGTTCCAGGGCGAGATGCAGGCGAAGACGCCACGACCGCGCCAGAGCAGCCGGTTGCTCTCCCCGGTCGGGCCGGGCATAGCCTCGGGCTCGGCAAACAGTGTGCGTGCCTGCTCGGCATAATAGCGGCAGAAATCGACCGCTTCGCGGATTTCGGCGATACCGTCATCCAGCGTCTTGCCGGCTTCTGCAGCCAGAAGCACCAGCAGCCGATCGCGGTTCTGCTCCAGAAGGTCGCCCATCTTTTCGAGGCAGGCCGCGCGCGCTTCTGCCGGCTGCCTGGACCACGAGGCAAAACCCTTGCGACCCGTGACAAATGCGCGATCGACATCGGCAAGGGCCGCGTTACGCACGGTACCGACTTTGCGGCTACGATCCGACGGAGAAAGAACGTTGACGACTTCGGTCTGACCCGCGGCACCGGGAACGAGCGGAGCGGCATCGACGGATTTGTTTTCGGTGGCAAGCCGCGCCATCAGTGCCGCAAGGCTCTCGCGATGGCCGAACTCGAAGCCGGCGCTGTTGCGGCGCTTGCCATAAAGCTCCTTCGGTAGCGGGATCTGGCTGTGCCGGGCGCTCGCGCCCTGATCGAGCCCGAGCCGCTCTGCCGGCCGCTCGAGCAGCTTGGCGATCGGTACGTTTTTGTCGCCGGCAACGGCAACGAAGGACGAGTTGGCGCCATTCTCCAGCAGGCGGCGTACCAGATAGGCTAATAGATCGCGATAGCCACCAACCGGCGCATAGATGCGGCAGGCGATACGTTCGTTGCTGGACAGGAGGCTGTCATAGAGAGCTTCGCCCATGCCGTGCAGGCGCTGGAACTCGAAGCCGCTGCGGTCAGCGCCAGCAAGTTCGAGAATGGAGGAAACCGTCAGCGCGTTGTGTGTCGCGAACTGCGGGAAGATCCGCGCCCGCTTGTCGAGCAGTTTGGAAGCGCAGTTGAGATAAGAAAGATCCGTCGCCGGTTTGCGGGTCCACACCGGGTAGTCGTCGAGACCACGTTCCTGCGCCCGCTTCACCTCGGTATCCCAGTAGGCGCCCTTGACGAGACGCACCATCATCCGCCGGTTATAGGTCTGGCAAAGGCCGTCGATGTAATCGATCACCTGCGGTGCGCGCTTCTGGTAGGCCTGAATGGCGAGGCCAAAGCCGTCCCAGCCGGCAAGCGAAGGATCGGCAAAGACGGCGGCGATCACATCAAGCGAAAGCTCCAGCCGGTCGGCCTCTTCCGCATCGACGGTGAAATTGAGTTGATGGGCCTTGGCCATCTGCGCAAGCTTCAGGAGATCAGGCACCAACTCGCGCATTACGCGGTCATGATGGGTGGCTAGATAGCGCGGATGCAGTGCGGAAAGCTTCACCGAAATCCCCATGCGATCCGGCAACTGCTTGCTCTTGCCGTGCTTGGTCATGAACGCGCCGATCGACTGAATCGAATCCGCATAGGACTTGAAATAGCGCTTGGCGTCTTCGGCCGTACGGGCGCCCTCGCCCAGCATGTCGAAGGAATGGCGATAACCCTTCTCCTCGCTCTTGGCGGCGCGGCTCAGTGCATCCTTCATAGTCTCGCCGAGAACGAAGTGGTGGCCAAGGAAACGCATCGCCTGCTTGGTGGCGCTGCGAACAGTGGGAAGTCCGAGCCGTTTGACGAGACCGCGGACCACTCCCTCTGGCGTCTCACCAGGGCGGATGACGCGGGCGGAAAGTCCGAGCGCCCAGGCCGAAGCCGATACGAACCAGCTGTCGCCATGCGCCTCATGCTCGCTCCAGCCGCCTTCCTTCAGTTTGTCTTCGATCAGCCGGTCCTGGGTCAGCGCATCGGGCACACGCAGCAGCGCTTCGGCAAGCACCATCAGTGCCAGACCTTCGCGCGTGGAAAGGCCGTATTCGCGCAGGAAATCCTCAACCCCGCCGACCGAACCGGAGTTCCCTCGGATCGCTTCGATGAAGCGGGTGGCGCGGCGATCGATCGAGGCATTCCGACTGCCCGACAGCGAAAGCCGTGCAGCAAAGGCCCTGACAAGGCTGTCGTCGTCGCCCGCAAAAGGCGCATTGAATTGCGGAAAATCTGGCATGGCATTCTTGAGCATCGTCACCTCCGTGTTATCGGCAACCTACAGAGAGATTAATAGCATTTCTCACTGATTTTTGGCATAAATACCGCTGCTACCCCTGGGAAACTTGAAAAAGATAGAGACTAATGAAAGAGCTGGACCGCCTCGACCGCAAGATCCTCCGTACCCTGCAGAAGGAAGGGCGGCTCACCAACATCGAACTTGCCGAACGCGTCCACCTTTCACCGACAGCAACAGGCGAGCGCGTCAGGCGACTGACACGGGACGGCTTTATCACGGGCTACATGGCGGTGCTCTCTCCGCAGAAGCTGGGACGAGGTCTGCTCGTCTTCATCGAGGTCAAGCTGGACCGCACCACGCCCGATATCTTCGACGCCTTCGCCGCCGCCGTCAAACGCTCCGATGACGTAATGGAATGCCATATGGTGGCGGGTGGTTTCGACTATCTGGTGAAGGCGCGCGTCGCCGGCATGGAGGCCTACCGCCAGTTTCTTTCGGAAGTCATCCTGCCTCTTCCGGGCGTGCGCGAAACGCATACCTATGCTGTTATGGAAGAGGTAAAATCGGGCTCATCCCTGCCAATTTAAGTTTACAGCAACACTCTGATTTTGCCCAAGAAATTAACAATTCACCAATGCTGCTTGAATTTTAACCTATGGAGTATGAAAAAACGCTGGCTTTTCGTTTCAACTGATATATTTGTTAACGTTAACATACTTGTGTTTATCAACTTTCGATAGTCTTCATTATGATCGCGGAACGTCAGTCGCTCCTCAGCGACGAAATTTCGAATAGTAGGACGCGTCCAGATTTCATGCGCGGAATGGTGCGTGTCTCACGGGAGTTCGGCCTCGATCACATAACGATTATGTCTAGCCCTGGGCCGAGCGACAGGCTTCTGGCTCCATTCATGCTTGAAAGCACGCTGCCCGCGCAATTCGGCCGTGAATTCGACAAAAACTACTTCCTCCGCGCATGCCCCATCCTGCCGCGCCTCAGTCAATCGATCCTGCCTCAGACGTGGCACCTGAAGGATGACGATTGCCCGAACGGCCGCAGTTTTCCGCCTGCGATGAAAGACCTGATGGAGCGTTACGGCGTTGTTATGGGAATGATCTTCCCGGTGACGTCTGTCGATGGCAACCGCTTCCTGCTCCGATATGATGGCGACCGCCCTCGCCTGTCGCAGGTGGAGCTGAATGAGCTCAACATGATCAGCCTGCATGCCTTCGACGTATTCGATCGCATGCGCCGCGCCGAGGTTGCCAATCCCAACCTCCTCTCCGCCCGGGAACTGGAAGTCCTGCGTTGGACCGCCCAGGGCAAGACCTCCATCGAAATCGGCCAGATTCTTTCCCTCTCGGACCACACGATCAATGCCTACATGACGAATGCCATCAAAAAGCTTGATTGCGTGAACAGGACACAGTTGGTGGCCAAGGCCATACGTCTAAAGCTCATCAACTAGCTGCTGTTTCGTCCCGACATGCCGTGGCCAGCAGGGGGGAACAGTCGTCGTGCCGCTTCGTTTTGACCAGTTCGTACAACGGGAATTTCAGGATTGCGCAACCGTCGGGCTGGATGAGCGCGAGGTCGTAGACCTCATGCAGGAATTTCGGCTGTTTGGTTTCTGGCGCATCGACCTCGATACGGGCCTGTTTTACGCGACGCCCGATGTGTTTCGGATCTATGGCCTGAAGGCGACAGACGGCAAGATGAGCCTCGTAGAGTTCGGCTCCCGCATTCATCCCGACGATCTTCCCCTGCTGATGGAGAGCTTCGAGCGAACCTGTCTGCACAAGCAGAGCTATCACAACATATATCAGGCACTCGGTGAAGACGACCGATACAAATACGTGCGAACGGTGGGGCGCTTCCGGGAAAAGCCGGGCACCTCGGGTGAAATCATCGGCATCACCTATGAATTCTTCGAGCGTCTGCGGACTGTTGCCTTCTGCGACGATCCCCAGGTCTGACCCAATATTCACCCAAGCCCAACTGAAAAGGCCGGTCGGCGGGGTACGCCGACCGGCCTTTTGCTTTATGTATTCCCGTTCCCGTCAGCGTTCGAGAACGGCGCGTAGTTCAACCATGTTGGAGCGAACGCGAAGGATGTAGAAGCCCATCGTCGAGAGATGGTTGGGCATGATCCAGCCGTCCTCGGCACCGTTGGAAATGATTGCCGGCTGAATCCGGAGAGCAGATTCCAGCTGCTTTTCCATTTCAGTCCAGATTGCGGTCAGGTTCCGTTCGCGGATCACATCCAGGAAATCCGCGCGGGTCGCGCGCAGCAGCGCATACTGGGCATAAAGCTGGCCATAGGCGAACCAGAAACGGTCGTCGGCGCGCGTGTCGAACCAGCCGGCATGATACTCCTCCGAACGCCGGCGAAGGATGTCGGACGTGTTGCCGAGATCGCTCGCCATGCGATCGAGCACCTGGGTCAGGTTATCCGCGCGGGCGTCGAAAACGGCCTTGCAGGTTTCCAGATCGGAATTGAACTTGCGCCAGCTGCTGACGGCCGAGCGGTAATAGGCCGGCGTCGGCGTCTTGAAGCCGAAGGGATTGGTACCGAAGTACCAGGTGCCCTCGTCGAACTGGATATTGCCGCGCGCGTCCTGCAGGTCGTTGTTGATACCGGAAGTACCACGCACACGGCCGAGATTGTCCGCAAGCTCGATCGCGACGCGACGAACCACCTGGTTCACGCCGCGCTGGAACGAGGCCTTGTTATCGAAGAAGGGCGTATGATCCCAGTCCATGCCGAAGAAGCCCAGCTTGTAGAGCAGTGTCGATGAGATCCAGATATTCTGGTTGACGTTGAAATCGGTAAGGTCGGCGGCAATCGTCACGATCGCCGAATTCTGGCAGGTGTTCGGCTTGTCGGGAACCGCGACGCCAGCGGCAATGGTTCGCTGGCTGAAGTCGTAGCCATTGACCATTTCGGGATTGAAATTGTGCCAGGCCTGGGTCCGCCAGACGAACTGTCCGTAGAACACGAGCGCAATGACGATCAGCAGCAGGATCGGCCCCTTGATCATCCAGTTGCGGCGTTGGTACCAACCGTGCGCGGCCAGGAATGGCCACAGCAACCAAGCGATCACGAGCCCTATGCCGCGGCCGAGGGCGGCAAAGACGCGCTGAAAAAACGCGATGACCGGATCAAGCATTGTCGTCGTCTCCTATGCCGTAGAGGCGTTTGCGGAAGGCAGCTTTGTCCTGGAGATAGGTTTGCGTAAGTCGCGTTACAACGAATTCGCGAAATACGTCGCTATATCCTTCATAAGCTTCATAAAAGCCCTGCTTGTCGAAAATGAACCGCGACACGAAGTCCGACGGCACCATTTGCGAGATCAGCCGGTTGGTCAACCACTGGTCGGCATGGTCGGGGCGGGCCCGGATCAGCAGAAAGCGGCGCTCGGGCGCCACATCGGCGATCTTGATGCTGCCGGTCGCCGCGATCTGTCGCAGCATTTCCTGCAGGAACGGATAGGTGCCGTCCCGCGCGATCAGTTCAGCGTTGCGGTGGAGGAAGGTCTGCAGCCACACCGCATCGATACGGGAGAAATCAAGCGCCGGATCGGCCTGATAGGCGAGCGCCAGCGCCGCCATTTCGGCTCGATGGGCAAGGAGACCGGACGCATCCACCCAGCTTGCCCGCGGCAGCTCGATCCGCCCGGTCTTCGCCAGAAAATCGAAGATCGTCGCCGGGTCCTTGGCTGAGATATAGCTGACCTGCCACGGACGCGACCGACGAAAACCCGGAGCTGACGGATCGCAGATGACAGTGGTGATCTTGTCGTCGACGAAAACATAAACCCCGCCGAAATGATTGGCCCAGAAGGCATCGTGCCGGAAAACCAGCTTGTCGGGCACCAGCATGTTCTGACGGATATCCCCCGTCAGCTTCGCAAGCTCCACCATGCGGTTCAGCATCGCATCGTCGCGCCATGCCTCGGGATCGGTCTGCAGCCGGTCGGCGAGCTGTCGCAGTTCGCCCGCCTTTCCGAGCAGATCCTCCGCGGAAAGCACCCGGAATTGTACCTCGTTGATCGACAGAAGATCTTCGAGGCTTTCCACCGTGGAGACGGAATCCTCGATCTCGCCGTAAAGCGCATCCTTGATGGTGATCGCATTGATCGCCCGCGCGTTCGCCCGGTAGAATTCGTGCATCAGGCCAGCGGTATTGGAAAAGCTCGTATGGACGACCGGCAGGTTCTCCTGATCCGGCGTCATGATCACGAAACGCCGGTTGACACGGTTGGGATCGAGATAGTCGTTATCCCCAAGCTCCGCCGCGATCTGCGGCGAAAAGCCGGTCATATCGATATCGAATTCGGCGAGCGCCGTAGGCCTCAGGCCAAAGCCCGAAAGCGCCTTGTTGTAACGCTCGATCAGATGCGGCTCACGGATGGTCAGCAGCCTGCCATAGATGAGTTCGGCTTCGAGAAGACGATTCACGGCTGCCATTTCCCTTCCCGCTTCAGCGTCTCGATCTCGCCGACCGCCCTTTCACGCAGACGTTCGCGGCGCACGATGTCGGCGACCGCGGCATCATCGGACTTGTCGGAATAGCGGAATTCGCTGTCGGCGTAGCGGTTGATCTCCTGAAGGATCATCTCCATCGTCACCGGACCGCGAAGCTCGGCGATCATCGCTTTCTTCTCGTCGTAGCTGCGATGCATGAAGGCTTCGGGTGCTGCAAACCACTCGTCCGGCAGCTCCACATCCATCACCCGCATCTTGATCGCGTCGGTAATGTTCTTGATCGCGCGGCCGGTGAAGCGAGGTTCCGCCAGCTTGATCTCGTGAAGATAGGCGCCGATATCGGCCAGCGTCTCGATCCTGCCATGGTTCTTCTCGAACCGCTGCCAGACAGCCACCAGCCCATCCTCTTCCGGACGGTTATGCTTGTCGTAGGAAACGGACACCGCCCGCTTGATTTCCTGATTGGCGAAAAGCTGGTGCTCGCCGAGCGGGATCGAATGGTTCTTGCCGATCAAAAGCGCGAAGATGTCGATATAGTCGGCCTCGCTCTGCGGCCCGTCGATCAGCCAGCGCGCGCCGGCCCGCTGACGCAGGGCGTCGTCGACATTCTCCGGATAGTTGGAGAACATGCCGAAGCAGCAATTGCCGCGCACCATGGTCGAAGCGCCGGCAAAGCTCTCCATCAACACCGCCGTCACCTCATGCTGGCCCGCCGACGCCCGGTCGTCGGAACGCTTCGCCGCTACCTGATCGACGTCGTCGATGGTGCCGAAGCCAATCACGCGCGGATTGGTGACGTTGTCGATGAAGGCCTTGCAGTTCTGGCCGGACTTGCCCTGATAGGAGGAAATCTGGTCGACGCCGAAATTCTCGTAATGGAAGGCATAACCCGCCACCTGGCAGTAATCGTTCAGAAGCCCCGCCAGCATCTGGATCAGGATGGTCTTGCCGGTGCCCGGCATGCCGTCGCCGATAAAGGTGAAGAGAAAACCGCCCAGCTCCACGAACGGATTCATCTGCCGGTCGAAGTCATAGGCCATCATCATCTTGGCAAGCTTCATCGCCTGGAACTTGGCGATGTGGTTGCCGACGATTTCCTCCGGCTTCTTGAAGGTCATGGAAAGCGGCTTGCGCCGCGCGCCCGGCGCGACATCGAAACCATCCAGCGTGAAATCGTCCTGATCGATGCGAATATGGGTGTTCTCGAAGACCGAGAGGCCAGTGAACCGCGCCTTCCGACCGATCAGCCCGTCGATGGCCGCGCGTGCAAAACCTCTGGTACGTCCGACCAGCGTCGCCTCGTCCGCCGATCCGGCAATCGCGGCGTCGAGCCCGGCGACCATGCTTTTCAGCGCATCCTGCGGGGTATCGAACAGGAAATCCGGCTCATGCGCGTCGTTTACAGGCTCACCCTCGCCCTGCAACGTCGATAGAAGATAGGCGGCGAGAGAAAACGCCGCGACATAGGCCGATGCGGAAAGCAGCGCCTTGAACCGGCCGGCATCCTCCCCCTGCAAGGGGGCGGAAAGATTGCGTGCCTGCAACTGCTCAAGATCGGTCTGACGCGCGAACACATCGGCAATCGCCAACGCCACCTGAATGCCGCGGCGAACACGATAGAGCACCGCATGCTGCTGCGGCGTCATCAGCGGATCGCCGCCACCGCCGACCGACTGAACCGTCTTCGACAGCTCGATCTCCCGCGTGCGGCGGACCGATCCCGTCGAAACCGTCGGAACGAAGCGCCTGCCGGTGCCGGCAAGCGGCGTACCACCCGCCCCGTCTCCCGCATCGATCACCACGGCGCGGGTCACGAGCCCCTGCGCTACGGCCAGATGCTTGCGGATCTCGTCCTCGCGGATGGTCGTCAACCCGGCGTTCAGTCCGTTCATGATGCTAGACCTCGCTGACCACGTTGTTGCCGGAGATGACATGGACCTTGTAGTCTCCGAAGATGGCATTGGCCTCGCCAGAGGCATAGAGCGCCTGATAGGCGTCATGCGGCACCAGCGCATGCTTTTCATAGGACGAAACGCCCATGCGCGCCGCCTCGAGATCGCCGGTCTCGATGTGGAATTCCTGCGTGGCCGGCGTCGAGGAGAAGAAGCCGCGCTGCGCCGGACGCTCCGCCTTGGAGAAGACTTCCTGCATCGTCCAGGTCAGCAGCCAGGCGTTCTCCGGCTTGCGCACCCGTGATAGGATCTCGTTGATCCGGGCATTGTTTTCCGTGATCCCGGCCGAGTAGAAGGGACCGAGCACGATACGCCGCAGAAGCTTCGGATGCAGCGTCGGGAAATCCTTGTCCATGTTGGTGGCGATCGTCGCCGGCGTCAGCGAATAGGCGCCGTTCTTGCCGGCGAAATCGTCGAACTGCGCGGCAAGTTCCGGGTTCAGCAGCCCCCCGACTGGAAGCGGGATATCGACGTCGGGATTGAGCTTGCCGTCCTCTCCCACCAATAGTTTCGCGACATTGGCAGAACTGTCCTCAATGCCGGCGATATAGATCATAGGCAGCGTGTTAGTACCGTCGAACACGGCCCAGTTCACCACGTAATAAGGCCTGCGGCTCGCCTCATTGACCGTCACGCGAACGGTTTCCGGCAGCACATAAGGCGAGAAGATCGCTCCCCGGCCGATCTGCTCCAGATAAAGCCGTTCCGCCATCCGCGATTGCAACGCCTCGGGAAAAGCCTTCTGCCGCAGGATGAAATCGACCATCTCTGTCCGTAGCGCCGCCGCCTCGGGTATTTCGGCAAGCCGCTTCTCGGCGCTCGTCCGGTCGTTTTCCAGCTCCAGCACGTTCTGGAAAACGGGAAAACCGCTTTCCGCCTTTGAAATGCGGAACTGCTCGGTAAAGCCGAGACGGTTTTCCCAGCAGGCGAAGGAATTCTTGAGACGGTCCACATAAGGCAGTAGCAACGCTCCCGCCACCCCGCTGCCGGGCAGCATGAGGTCGGGATTGCGCAGGTAGATCTCAAGCCCGCCAAGCGCGGCCCGGATCGACTGGAAATACTGGGCGACCGGCCCATCAACCGCATTCAGCATGGCACCGGCCCTATTGTTCTCTTCAGTTCAAGGGCAACGGGGAGTATTTCCGACACGCTTGCGTCTCCAATACGCCAGACATCAAAACTCGGCATGACGCCCGGCCGATCAGGACTTCACATAATTCGCCGCGTTATGCTTTTCGAGCACTGCCTGGAAGCGGCGGGCGAAAGCTTCGTCGGCCAGCTTCTTGCGGCGCTGGATGTCCTGCGTTGAAAGCATGTTCTTCTCGTGCAGCTCGAGAAGATCGCCGATATGGCGCTGGGCGGCGGAGCCGATGCCGGCCATGGTCTCTTCCGCGGCGGTGTCGACCTGGCTGCCGAGCGTGTTGATCTTGTGGGCCACATCCTGCTGGGCGGCGGTCTTCAACGAATCTTCCAGCGCCTTGTAGAGCACGATGCGCTGCTCGGTATCGATCGTCAGCTTGTTGATCAGCGTGTTCTGCGCGGCAATCTGGTTGTTGAGCGAATCGACGAAGGTCTGGAACATCGAGGTGTAGCGCTCGAGCGTCTGGCTTTCCGCCAGCAGTTCCTGCTCCTTGGCCTGCATCTGGTTGTATTCGGTGGCAAGCTTCGAGCGTTCGCCTTCCAACTCGGTGCGGGCCGACTGGTCCGTCGAGGCAGCGATCTTGTTCTCGATGTCGAGCAGCATCGGGTTGAGTTCCTCGATCCGCTTCTGAGTCGTTTCAAGGCTCGCTATCGTGCCCTTGCGGCGCTCGATCACCTGGATCAGGCTGGCCTCGGAACTCTTGTACCGCTGGTCGAGCACGCCGCGCTGATCCTTCAGGATGCCGACGATGCTGTCGGACTTGGAAAGCAGTTCCTGCAGGTTTCCGGCGAGCGACATGTTGCGAACGCGTTCGGTCCGCATGCGCTGCGCGCTCTGCTTGGAAAAGATGCCGATGAACTTTTCGTAGCCGGTATAGCTCTTCATGCTCTCGAATTCGGAGCCGAAGACATTGGTCGCATCCTCCAACCCGATGATCAGGTCGGCGATATTCGCCTCCATCACCTTCTGCTGGTTGATGACATCCTGGATACGGGCGTTCTCGATATCGAAATTGACGTCGCCGAGCTTGGTTTCAGCCTTGGCGAACTGGTCGAGAACGACGCTGGACTGCTCCAGCTTGCCTTTCATATCGTTGACGATACCGCGGGTCTTTTCGATTTCGCTGTCGAAGGACTGTAGCGAGGCCATGCTGGTTCATCTCCCGAAATGAATAAATGAGCGGAAAAACCGCCGCTTTCTATCTGGCGAACTTATCTTATTTCTTTCATTTGAAAACCCGATAACGGCAAAAGCCGGACACTTGCCGCCCGGCTTTCCGTGAAAAAACAAAGCCCGAAGAGATCAGAGGCCGAGAGCGGCAATCTCTGCATCCAGCCGCTCGCGAGCCTTCTTCGGCAGCTTTCCGGTCTTGATGGCATCCAGATTGGCCGGCGCACCCTCACCGACCACGACCAGCGCCACCATGCCCATTCCAACATGCGGCGTGCACTTCACGACGTAGGCGCCTTCCTTGTCGACCGTAACCTTGAAGGCCTCGTTCATCTTGCCTTTGGCGAGTTCGACGCCTTCCGGAACCATGTCCTTCATGTAGGCGGCGTCATGCCCTTTGTCGGTCGGAACGAAGGTGATGGTGTCACCGACGGCAGCCTTCACGGTAGCCGGTTCGAACACCATGGCATCGCCGTTGGAGCCCTTGTTCAGCATCTTCACTTCGATATCGGCGGCAAGGGCCGGAAAGGCGAAGAGACCGGCAACCGCCGCGGCGCCGACGAAACGAATGATCCTGTTCTGCATGTGTCACTCCTGAGCAAAGAAACCGCACCTCGCGGGTTATCCGGATGCGTTTCTAGAGGAGCGAACAGCGGCCATCCTTGACTAGAATCAAATGCGGCAAGCCGACGCATCCGGCCAGTACGGCCGGCCGGATGCGGCTTTCATCAATTTCGGTTGCAGCTTCAGTTTCCGCCCGCTGCCGGATCCTTGAGATAGGCGATCACGTTGGCGATATCGTCAGGCTTCTTCAGGCCGGCAAAGGCCATCTTGGTGCCGGGGACAAGATCCTTCGGCTTCGGCAAATAGGCCGCGAGCTCCTCCTCGCTCCACACCTTACCCTGGCCGAAACTGGTCATGGCCGGAGAATATTTGTAGTCGGCAACGCTCGCCACCGGACGGCCGATGATACCCATCAGCGTCGGGCCGACCTTGTTCTTCGCCTCGGTCGCCGTGTGGCAGGCCATGCATTGCTTGAAGACCTTGGCGCCGGCGACCGGATCGCCATCGGCAAACGCCACACCCGCGGGAAGAACCATGGCCGCGGCCATGATCAGACAGTGAAGTTTCATGATGTCTCCTCTCTCGAAAAACCGGCATCGGGCACCGGCGGCATGAGCCATTTGCGAGCCTACCCCTATCCGGGGACATTGACCACAGGACGCTTTGATGCAGCCCCCCCCAACGCGTCAAAACGCCCCCAGCAAAGAGTCGTTCCGGCTTGTGGGCAAGAGTTTTCAGCGGCCTGTCGTAAAAAAATCGCTGCGTCGCAAACAGGGTGTGCGATCCGCCGCAAATGCACCGGGTGCGCTTGCTTTTGTGGGGTATTGAATGTTGACTTGGGAACATCAAAAAACATTGGGAGTCAAAAATGACGAAATTCAATTCCTATCGGCTGGCGCTTGCCGCCGCCGCATCCGTTTTTGTTCTGGGCCTTGCACCGGCCATGGCGGCGGAAGCCGAAAGCTGCAAGGCCGTGCGTTTCTCCGATGTCGGCTGGACCGACATCACCGCGACGACAGCGACGGCTACCGTTGTTCTCAAGGCTCTCGGTTACGAGCCGACCACCACCGTTCTTTCCGTTCCCGTCACCTACCAGTCCCTGAAGAACAAGGACATCGACGTCTTCCTCGGCAACTGGATGCCGACCCAGGAGAACGACGTTCGCCCCTTCCTCGACGACAAGTCGGTCGAATCCTTCGGCCCGAACCTCGAGGGCGCGAAGTACACGCTCGCCACCAACGCCAAGGGCGCTGAACTCGGCATCAAGGACTTCAAGGACATCGCCGCCCACAAGGACGAGCTGGAAGGCAAGATCTATGGCATCGAGCCGGGCAATGACGGCAACCGCCTGATCCTCGACATGATCGAGAAGGACACCTTCGGCCTCAAGGGCTTCGAAGTCGTCGAATCCTCCGAACAGGGCATGCTGGCCCAGGTCGCCCGCGCCGAAAAGGACGGCACTCCGGTCATTTTCCTCGGCTGGGAACCGCACCCGATGAACGCCAACTACAAGATGAGCTACCTGACCGGCGGCGACGACATCTTCGGGCCCAACTTCGGCGGCGCCACCGTCTTCACCAACATTCGCGCCGGCTACACGACGGAATGCCCGAACGTCGGCAAGTTCATCACCAACCTGAAGTTCTCGCTTCCCATGGAAAACGAAATCATGGGCAAGATCCTGAACGACGGCAAGGATCCGGAAGTGGCGGCAACCGAATGGCTGAAGGCTAACGGCTCGGCCGTCGAGCCCTGGCTTGCCGGCGTGACGACCTTCGACGGTGGCGATGCCGCCGCTGCGGTCAAGAGCTCCCTCGGCCTCTGATATCCGAATGCACCGTGGTGGCGTATACTGGTCGACACCACGGTGCGTTTTGACAGTCGAATTTCCCGAAACTTGAGACGGATGGCAACGACGTGATCTCGTTACCCGATTGGCTCGCCGATTCCAGCGGCAAACTGAACATCGGCCCCTGGGCCAAAACCGGCGTCGACTGGCTGACGAACAATGGTGAGTGGTTTTTCGACCTGCTCTCCTATTCGCTGGATCGCGTCATCAAGGCGCTTCTCTATGTGCTGCAGGCACCGCCGCCGATTGCCGTCATCATCGCGATTGCCGCCCTTGCCTACTGGCTACGCCGGTCCATCGCAATTACCCTCTTCACCTTCGTCGGCCTGCTGCTCATCATGAACCAGGGCTATTTCAAGGAAACCATGGAGACGCTGGCACTGGTTCTTGCCGCGACGGCCGTCAGCATGCTGCTTGGAATACCGCTCGGCATCGCCGCCGCCCGCCGCGCATGGGTCTATGCCGGCATGCGTCCTGTCCTTGACCTGATGCAGACCATCCCGACCTTCGTTTACCTGATCCCGGCGCTGATCCTCTTCGGCCTCGGCATGGTTCCGGGCCTGATCGCCACGGTCATCTTCGCTATCCCCGCCCCGATCCGCCTGACGCGGCTGGGCATCATCTCGACGCCTCCGGCGCTCGTCGAGGCCGCGATCGCCTTTGGCGCCACTCCGACGCAGGTGCTGCGCAAGGTCGAACTGCCCTTCGCCATGCCGCAAATCATGGCCGGCCTCACCCAGACCATCATGCTGTCCCTGTCGATGGTGGTGATCGCCGCCCTCGTCGGTGCAAGCGGTCTCGGCGTACCCGTCGTTCGCGCCCTCAACACGGTGAACATCGCCAAAGGCTTCGAAGCCGGCCTCTGTATCGTCATCCTCGCGATCATCCTCGATCGCATGTTCCGCAGCTCCGAATCGGGAGACGACGCATGACCGACGCCGTCATTTTTGGAAACGTCGATATCGTCTTCGGCGACAATCCCGAGAAGGCGCTCGCGCTCGTAGACCAGGGCAAGACCCGCGACGAGATCGGTGCCGAGACCGGCCTCGTGCTCGGCGTCGCCGGTGCGTCGCTCGCGGTCAAGGAAGGCGAAATTCTCGTGCTGATGGGCCTTTCCGGCTCGGGCAAGTCGACGCTGCTGCGTGCCGTAAATGGCCTTGCGCCCGTGGTGCGCGGCAATGTCAGCGTCAGAACTGCCAACGGCAACGTCGATCCTTATCGCGCCAGCCCGAAGGCCCTGCGCGACCTGCGCATGCACACGGTCTCCATGGTGTTCCAGCAGTTCGGCCTGCTGCCGTGGCGCACGGTTGCGGAAAACGTCGGCTTCGGCCTTGAGCTTGCAGGCGTTCCGGAAGCCGAGCGGGCGAAAACGGTGGCCGAGCAGCTCGCACTGGTGAACCTCACCAAGTGGGCGGACCGTAAGGTCAACGAGCTCTCGGGCGGCATGCAGCAGCGCGTCGGCCTCGCCCGCGCCTTTGCCACCGGCGCGCCTATCCTGCTGATGGACGAACCCTTCTCCGCGCTCGACCCGCTGATTCGTACCCGCCTGCAGGACGAGCTTCTGGAATTCCAGTCGCGGCTCAAGAAGACGATCCTGTTCGTCAGCCACGACCTGGACGAAGCTTTCCGCATCGGAAACCGCATCGCCATCATGGAGAGCGGCCGTATAATACAATGCGGAACGCCTCAGGAAATCGTACAGAATCCGGCAGACCAATACGTCGCGGACTTTGTCCAGAACATGAACCCGATCAACATGTTAACGGCCAAGGACATCATGGCCTCCGGTCTCCACACTCCCACCAGCCAGGGCACTGTTGCCGGCACCGCCAAGCCGGAAACCCCGCTGGTCGAGATCCTCGACGCGCTTTCCCGCCATCCGGGAACGATCGGCGTTGTTGACAATGGAGCCGTCATCGGCACCATCTCCTCCCAGGATGTTGTCAACGGTCTGACTCGGCACCGCCGAAAGAGCTGACCGGGGTCAAGGGGCGTAATGCGCCCCGAGGGAATGGGAATACATGTCGGACAAACCATCTGTCATTCGCGAAACGGATGACGAGGCGCGCGCCCTTGCGCGCCGACTTCTGCGTTCGGCGCGCTATGTCGCGCTTTCCGTTATAGATCCGGACAACGGCTTTCCGTCGGTAAGCCGGGTCCTGCTCGGAACGGACACGGACGGCTCTGCCATCATCCTGGTCTCAGGACTTTCGGCTCACACCAAGGCGCTCCTCGCCGATAGCAGGGTTTCCCTTCTGGCCGGAGAACCTGGCAAAGGCGACCCTCTTGCCTACCCACGCGTTACCGTCCAGTGCCTTTCGGAAACAGTCGAACACGGAAGCGCCGAGCACGCTCGCCTGCGCGCCCGCTTCATCGCGCGCCATCCGAAGGCGAAGCTCTATATCGACTTTCCCGATTTCCGTTTCTTCCGATTAGTGCCGCAGAACGCGAGCCTCAATGGCGGTTTCGGCAAGGCCTATCTTCTAACCGGGGGAGACTTCTTGATTCCCTTCGAAAAGGCCGGCGACCTCCCAGATCACGAAGACGTGATACTACAAGAATTAAGGGTCAACTTCCCCGAAGCGGCCAGCCTTATCGCAACAACCAGATGCGGCCAGAAGTCAGGAAAATGGGCTTTTTGTGGCGTGGACAGGGCAGGAATCGACCTTATTTGCGGCGATTTACTGGTTAGATACGAATTTGGGTGTCTAGTGGCCTCGATGTCTGAGCTGAATTCAGTCATATCTAATTCAGCATACCCGGTACCTTAAATTTAGGCATATACAATTAGCCGCTTCTTGTTAGAGTTTGATCATAGCTAAATTGAATGATTGCAAACGGTCGCCCTCTTCCCAAGGAGGGCTCCGACAAAGGAAAGTTGAAGTCATGAAAACCAAAGCTTTGTCCGAACAGTCGATTGCTGCAGCCGGTCTTCTCTCCGCAATGGCCAACCCCAAAAGGCTGATGATTCTCTGCTCGCTCGTCGAAGGTGAAGTTCCTGTCGGCGTTCTTGCGACGCAGGTCGGCCTGAGTCAGTCGGCTCTGTCCCAGCACCTCTCCAAGCTCCGCGCCCAGAAGCTGGTGAAGACCCGCCGCGACGCGCAGACGATCTATTATTCCAGCACCTCCGAGTCGGTTATCAAGATCCTCGAAACGCTGGAAGACATTTATTGCCAGACCAGCGCCAGCAAGACTGCGGCCTGATGACAGCGCTGCCATGCCGGCGGCAATAACCTGCATGTCATCAAGACGGTCGGACTGTGGACACGTATCTTTGGCATAACCAGACCTGATCATTCCTGACCGGCGGATCCGCGATCCGCCGGTTTCGTTTTCCGGCGACCCGGGAGATCGTTCCTTACGAAGGGAAAAGAGAATGGCGGTTCCAGCCACCAAGGATGAGCTTCTTCAGGCGATCGAGCGGGAATACGGCAAGCTGAAGCGTGAACTCGGCCAGACACCGTTTGCCCGCTGGCGGGAAAAAACCTTGGAAGGTCATGCGACGGGAACATGGATTAGCATTCACGATCTCATCGCCTATCTCGTCGGCTGGAACGAACTCGTCCTCAAGTGGCATGAACTCAAGGCGGCCGGCGAGCCGGTGGACTTTCCCGAAACGGGCTACAAATGGAACGAACTCGGTCGCCTCGCGCAGAGTTTCTATCGTGATTGCGAGATGCTTGGAGAAAGGGAGCTGCTGGAAAGGCTCGATAGCGCGAAATCGCGAATCGTGGCGTTGATCGAACAGGGGGATGGCGACACCCTATATGGCAGGCCCTGGTACGAGAAGTGGACGCAGGGGCGAATGATCCAGTTCAATACCTCGTCACCCTATGCCAACGCCTGCGGCCGGCTGCGCAAATGGCGCAGGAACAATGTTGCCCTATCGGATAAGGCGTGATCCGTACCGCGAACAAGACGCTCGACCTTTCTCCCTCTGCGTGTTTCCGCTAGGCTCCCGCAAAACAAAAAAGCCCCAGGGGAGTCTCGAAGGTTCGCCTTCGTAACATTCAAGGAGAAACGGAAATGAAACTGAGACTGCTGGCGGGTTCCGCCATCGTTGCATTCATGGCGACCGCGCCTCTGGCGCACGCCGAAATCGTGATCGGCCTGATTGCGCCGCTGACTGGACCGGTCGCCGCTTATGGCGAGCAGGTCAAGAACGGTGCCCAGGTGGCCGTCGATGAGATCAACAAGAAGGGCGGCATTCTCGGCGAGACCGTCATTCTCAAGCTGGCCGACGATGGCGGCGAACCCAAGCAGGGCGTTTCCGCCGCCAACCAGCTCATCGGCGAAGGCATCCGCTTCGTCGTCGGTCCGGTCACCTCCGGCGTTGCTATTCCGGCCTCCGACGTTTTTGCTGAAAACGGCGTACTGATGGTCACACCGACCGCGACCGCACCGGACCTGACCAATCGCGGCCTGACCAATGTGCTGCGCACCTGCGGCCGTGACGACCAGCAGGCCAACGTGGCTGCGAAATACGTTCTTGCCAACTTCAAGGACAAGAAGATCGCCATCATCAACGACAAGGGCCAGTACGGCAAAGGCCTCGCCGACGCCTTCAAGGCAACCCTCAATGCCGGTGGTGTGACGGAAGTCTTCAACGACGCGCTCACGGCCGGAGACAAGGATTTCAGCGCGCTGACGACCCGCCTCAAGGCCGAAGGTGCCGAAGTCGTCTACTTCGGCGGTTATCATCCCGAAGGCGGCCTTCTGGCCCGCCAGCTTGCAGATCTGGGCATCAAGGCCCTGATCATCGGCGGCGACGGCCTGTCGAACAGTGAATACGCTTCCATCGGCGGCGATGCTGCGAACGGCACGATCTTCACCAACGCCTCCGACGCTCTCAAGAACCCGGATTCCAAGGCGGCAGCCGACGCGCTCGCCGCGCGCAATATCCCGGCAGAAGCCTTCACGCTCAATGCCTATGCTGCCGTGGAAGTTCTGAAGGCCGGCATCGAGAAGGCCGGCAGCGCTGAGGATGCTGAAGCCGTCACCACCGCGCTGAAGTCGGGCGAGGCAATCCCGACCGCCATCGGCAAGGTCACCTACGGCGAAGCCGGCGATCTCACCTCGCAGGCCTTCTCCCTGTTCAAGTGGGATGCCGGCAAGATCGTTGCCGTGGAATAAGCCACGTCTTGTGCAGAAGAAAATAATGGAAGCGGCCGGCAACGGCCGTTTTCTCGTTGAGGGACACAGCCTGACATCAGCCCGACACCACCACCCGCCCTATCAGGCGCGATCCCTCAGGCCTTGCCCATCTGCGCCTTGAGATAGGTTGCAGCAGTGGCATAGCCTCCCATCGCACCATCGACGAAATGCATGTGATTGCGCCGCACCGCCGAGGGAACGATACAGGTCATCAGTGCCTCATCCTGCTCGTGCAGTCCGAAGTGACAGACCCCCGCAGCCCTCGCCTCATCCAACCGAGCGCGGATCTCCGCCAACCTCCCCGGCCCGATGTCGACCGTCATCTTCAGGCCATCCTCGAACTTGCGGAAGTCGGTGTTGCGGGCCACGCCTCGCCGATACTCGTTAGCGCTGAAACGTCCGAGAGACCCGTCGAACTTCGACAGGGTCTTGACCAGCATGATCTGGGCGAGGATCCCGACCATCTTCCTGACCCTGTCCCAGCCAGCGCCGTAAGGGGAAAGTGCCTTGCTTTCGAGAACAACCCCCTCATCCGCAAAGCTGACGTCGGGGCCTGATGCCGGTACCGGATGGCCATCGCGTCCATCGACATTGGAAAGGTCCGCGAGTGTATGGACCAGACGCCTGAACGCCTCCATGTCACCTGCAGGCTGAGGCATGACGATGATCGAGACGATCCTGCCCTGAGTGGCGGCTATTGGATCCCAGCGGCAGGAGAGCCCGGAGAGATCGGGACGGGAGCCTGCGGGTGCCGACGCGATGCCATAATCGCCCGCTTTCATACGAGCTTCCGCCCAGCTGCTGCCGCCGCCGGAAAACATCGCGTAAGAGACATCGTCGCTGGCCTGGAACCGAGCCACCCGCACATCATGCCCATGGCGCCTGATGTCCTCTACCGGCACAATCGATGCTCGCATGGCAAGCTCCATGTCGTCGCGTACCCAACTCAGAACACGAGCCAGAGTTTCCCTCGCAGCGTCGATCGAAGCGGGAGGAATGGCGACGACAGCCCCGTCACCACCAAAGACGAAAGGCAGATCGAATTTTTGAAGCGCGTTGAGAAGCGCGGAGATGACGCCGGCTCCAGCCATGTTGACCGCCTTGTATCGACCACTGTCGATGGCTCCCGTGGAGTTGATGACATCAGCAACAGCCAAGGCCCAGCCGTCAGGCAAGGGCTCGTATTTCAACGTGTCGGCGACATCACCGAATTCACGCAGAACCGGCAGGCGTTGAAGGAATTCGTCATCCGCGTTGGCCATGGGATAAATATCGTCTCCTCCCGGCAAAAATCCAGTGCTTGCGGCGCCCATAAATATCCTGCGCCGCAGCATCGTCGCAACGGACAACAGCCATCGGCCTCTTTCGAAAAGGATGGCCCGGAGGTGGGATTTCTCCTCGCCTGCGGGCCACCCGATATCGACGGATCCCTGTCCGTCACTCGTCCTTACGCCTTGAAGAAAGCGAGCAGATCCGCATTGATGATGTCGGCATGGGTCGTCGCCATGCCATGCGGCAGGCCTTCATAGACCTTCAGCGTCGCATTCTTTAAAAGCTTGGCTGCAAGCAGCGCGGAGTCGGCAATCGGCACGATCTGGTCGTCGTCGCCATGCATGACCAGCACCGGAACCTCGATCGTCTTCAGGTCTTCGGTGAAGTCCGTTTCCGAGAAGGCCTTGATGCAATCGTAATGGGCCTTTGCGCCGCCCATCATGCCCTGCCTCCACCAGTTGTCGATGGAGCCCTGAGAGACCTTCGCGCCCGGCCGGTTGAAGCCGTAGAACGGACCTTCCGGAATGTCGCGGAAGAACTGCGCCCGGTTGGCGACCAGCGCCGCGCGGAACCCGTCGAAGACTTCGAGCGGCAGGCCGCCCGGGTTCTTGTCAGACTTGACCATCACAGGGGGAACCGCGCCGATCAGGACGGCCTTGGCGACGCGGCCGTTGCCGCCGTGACGGGCGACATAACGGGCCACTTCGCCGCCGCCGGTCGAATGGCCGACATGGATCGCGTTCTTCAGGTCGAGATGGGCAGCGAGTTCAGCGACATCGGCGGCGTAGGTGTCCATTTCATTGCCGGTGTCCGTCTGGCTGGAGCGGCCATGACCGCGACGGTCATGGGCGATGACCCGGTAGCCATGCTGCAGGAAGAACAGCATCTGGGCATCCCAGTCGTCGGACGAAAGCGGCCAGCCGTGATGGAAAACGACCGGTTGCGCGTCCTTGGAACCCCAGTCCTTGTAGAAGATCTGCGTGCCGTCCTTGGTAGTGATGGTGCTGCTGCTCATGATGTTCGTCTCCTTCTGGTTGGAATGCGTGGCTGCGGATGCCTTGGCAAGGTCGAGGAAAGGCGGGATCGCCGTCGAGGCGGCAAGACCCATCCCCGCGATCAAAACACGCCTGCGTGTCGTTTTGTTAATCTGGTCAGTCATCTGCCGTCTCCATTTTTCCGTTCGCGATATTTGTTATCGCGATATCGATATGCATAACGGCACTTGAAATCCATGTCCATAGAAAAAATTATCGCGATATCATTTTTCGTGGTAAAAGAACTCAACAGCCAACTTGGGAGTTCCCCATGACCAGCCAAACTTCACCGGTCCCCTTGGACAACCAGCTCTGCTTTTCGCTCTACATGGCCAATATCGCCATCAACCGCACCTACAAGCCGATGCTCGACGCGATGGGCATCACCTACCCGCAATATCTCGTGCTGAACGCGCTTTCGGAGAACGATGGCCTGACGGTCGGCGCCATCGCGGACCGGCTGTCGCTCGAATCCAGCACCATCACCCCGCCGGTCAAACGCCTTGAGCAGGCGGGCCTGGTGGAGCGACGCCGCAGCACCACCGACGAACGGCAGGTTCACGTCTGGCTCACGGAAGCCGGCCGGGCGCTTGTCCGGGAAAGCCGATGCCTCGGCGAAACGCTGACCGCACGCTCCGGCATGACGCCCGAGCAGCTTCAGGCCTTCAACCGGCAGGTCCTGACCTTTCTCGGCGCGCTCACGGCAGAGGACTGAGCGACGGCCGGAGATTTGCCGAAGGATCGGGATTGCCTCGCCTTGCGCTTTCCCTTTCGGCCGTCTGTTGGGTAGACTGGCGGTCAGGAGATTCCGGCCGGCGGCGACCGGCCGGCCTCACGGCAATCGGAAGGAACCCGCATGACTGCACTTGAACGCCGCATCGACCAGGGCGTGGGCCGCGAGCCAGCCGACATCGTTCTGAAGGGCGGTCGTTTCTTCGACCTCGTCACCGGTGAACTCGTCGCCTCCGACATCGCCATCTGCGGCGACACGGTGGTCGGCACCTGCGGCAGCTATTCCGGCCGCGAGGAAATCGACATTACCGGCAGGATCGTGGTGCCGGGCTTCATCGACACCCACCTCCATATCGAAAGCTCTCTCGTCACGCCGCATGAGTTTGACCGCTGCGTCCTTCCCTACGGCGTCACCACGGTCATCTGCGACCCGCACGAGATCGCCAATGTACTGGGCACCGAGGGCATCCAGTATTTCCTCGATTCCTCCGAGCAGGCGATCATGGATATCCGCGTGCAGCTCTCTTCCTGCGTTCCCGCGACCCATCTGGAGACGTCGGGCGCCGATCTGCCCATAGAGAGGCTCTTGCCCTTCCGCAACCACCCCAAGGTGATCGGCCTTGCCGAGTTCATGAATTTCCCCGGCGTGATCCACAAGGATCCCGTCTGCATGGCCAAGCTCGAGGCCTTTCAGGGGCAACATATCGATGGCCACTCGCCGCTTCTCTCCGGCAACGACCTGAACGGCTATCTCTCGGCAGGCATCCGCACCGACCACGAATGCACCAACGTACCGGAGGCGATGGAGAAGATCCGCAAGGGCATGCACATCCTCGTACGCGAGGGCTCCGTTTCGAAAGACCTGCACGCGCTGATGCCGATCATCACCGAACGCCTCTCGCCCTTCCTTGCGCTCTGCACCGACGACCGCAACCCGCTCGATATCGCCGAGGAAGGCCATCTCGACTACATGATCCGCACGGCGATCGCCCATGGCGTCGAACCGCTCGCCGTCTACCGGGCAGCTTCCATCTCGGCCGCCCGCGCCTTCGGCCTCAAGGACCGCGGCCTCGTTGCCCCCGGCTGGCGGGCGGACCTCGTCATCATCGACAGCCTTGAAAACTGCAAGGCCGATATCGTCTTTGCCGCCGGCCGTCGTGTCACCCCGGAACTCTTCGCGACCCGCAAACCGATCGCGCCCGTCGGCCTCGACAGCGTCAAGGCGCGGATCGTCAAGGCCGCCGATTTCGGCGTTCCAGTCACGGAAGGCGAAACGCCTGTGATGGGCGTGCTTCCGGGCAAGATCATCACCGAACACCGCCGCTACCGTCTGCCCACCTCCGGCAACCAGACCAGCGTCGATCTAGACCGCGACGTCATCAAGGTCGCCGTGATCGAGCGCCACGGCAAGAACGGCAACCACGCCAACGGCTTCGTTCAGGGTTTCGGCCTCAAGAAGGGCGCAATCGCCTCCACCGTCGGCCATGACAGCCACAACGTCTGCGTCGTCGGCGTCTCCGAGGACGACATGGCGCTCGCCGCCAATCGCCTCGGCGAGATCAAGGGCGGCTTCGTCGTGGTAGAGGACGGCAAGGTTACCGGAGAGATCCCGCTCCCCGTCGCCGGCCTCATGAGCCTCGAACCCTATGAGGCCGTGCGCGACACGCTGCACAACTTGAGAAAAGCCGCTTATGCCCTTGGAACGACTCTGCAAGAGCCATTCCTCCAGGTCGCCTTCCTCCCGCTTCCGGTCATTCCGCACCTAAAGATTTCGGATAAGGGCATGGTCGACGTGGATCAGTTCCGCCTGATAGGGTGAGGACTGGAGAAATTCCGATCCTGTACCATCTTATCGAAACAGGCGAAGGTGTCACCACGTGATACCGCCTTCCCTGCTGCCAGTCATAAGCTCCGCCACGGACCAGGAATTTGATGACAACCCCTGCAGTTGACGCCTCGCATCCGACCATACGCCAGAGGATGACAAGCCTTTATTATGGTCGCGGCAAAGCAGCGGTCCGTTTTCAATTTGCCATGATGGTCATCGACCTCGCCATCATTGGCTTCTTTCTCGCCGGCCCTTATCTGCGCAACCGACCATCCTATCTCGTGATCGACTATGCAATCGCGCTCTGGATGGCACTGGAGTTGGCCGCCCAATGGTCTGCATCGACCTCTACCCGCAGATGGATGGCGAAGCCGATCACATGGCTCGACATCTTCGTATTTTGCACACTGCTCTTTCCCCAATGGCTGTTCAACTTTGCATTCCTGCGCGTGGTCCGCATCTGGGCAGTGGCGCAACGGCCGATCTTTCGGCTGATGCTGAAGCGTCTCGGCCTTCGAGAGCAGATCGATGTCGTCAAGGCCTTCCTCAACTTCATCGTGTTCCTGTTCCTCGTCACCGGCTTCGTCTACAGCTTTTTCTTCTATCATGAGGATTTGGGAAGCGGCTTCATCGATGCGCTTTATTTCACCGTGGCGACGGTGACGACCACAGGCTTCGGCGACGTCACTCTTCCCGGGACCTTTGGGAAGTTGACTTCGGTCATCACCATGATCATCGGCATCTCGCTGTTCGTACGCCTTGCGCAGGCCATCGTACGGCCACACAAGGTGACCTTTCCCTGCCCGCAATGCGGCCTCAACCGCCACGATACCGATGCCGTGCATTGCAAGGCCTGCGGACACATACTCAACATACCGGACGAGGGCGCCTGATCCCGTCCGGTATATTCTGAAAAGGCTCAGTGCCGGTAAAGCACCATGCCTGCGTGATGAAGGATATCGCTGCGGAAATCGCCATCGGCGGTAAAGCCGGTGTCGTCCCAATATTCGATGTGGCTGCCGCTTACTTCGTAGCGGCCCTCATAGGCATGCTCGCGATTTCCGCGGGCCTCCACATAGCGCCCGTTGGGCAGAAGCTCGTGACGAACATGGCCGTCACCCGTTACCCACAATCCTACATAGGGATGGCTCTTCATGTCTCTCTCCTGAATCTCGGTAATCTCGCCGGAGAAATTCCCGGCTCTTGGCGGCGTCATCACGAAAAGGGTGATGTAGGCGATGGCGGCAACAAGCGCGATCATCGCCGGTGTATCGTTTGAAAAATCAACCATTCAGCCCATATCTCCGTTCCAGACGATCCTGTCGTTCGGAATGGATCCGCTCGATCGTCGCAAGAACGTGCCGGGCACCAGCAGCTACCCAGCGCAGAGGGCTTTCCAGAACATATTGAAGTGCAGACATCTTCCCATCCTCCTGGATTTTGCATCTCGCCGCCCGTCGGCGATTGACGGTGATATGGGGATCAGGATCGGAGAAGTGGTAGAACACTTGGCCGCAAGGATTGCACAATCCTCCGAATTGCACGATCCTCCATTTGGGGTTTCAGGTAAGACATCCTAGCTAAGACCCGAAAAGCCAGAACACTCAGGGCTCAGGAGCATCCTCGCCATGAAACCGCATATCGAATTGAAAGAGCTGATTGCACGACACGCCACGCAGGAAGGCTTGCAGGCGACGCCCGTTCCGCGCCTGACGCTGATCCGCGCCAGCCAACCGACCGAGCCGATGCATGGTGTGCACAAGCCATCGATCTGCATCATCGCCCAAGGGCGCAAGCGCGTTCAGGCCTGCGAGCGGGTGTTGGAATACGGTGCGGGAAACCACCTGATCGTCTCCCTCGACCTGCCGGTGCTCGGCCATGTCATCGATGCGACGCCGGAGGAACCCTATCTCTGCCTGCGGCTCGATCTGGACCTGGCTCTTCTCGGCACGCTGGTGCTGGAGATGAACACGCCGATCCTGCAGACGGCGCCATCATGCAAGGCGCTCGGCGTTGCGGAAACGCCCGACGCGCTCCTGCAGGCCGCTATCCGCCTCGTCGGGTTGCTGGACAGGCCGCAGGACATTCCCTTCCTCGCCCCGCTGATCGAACGGGAATTGCTGTACCTGCTGCTGCGCGGCGAACATGCCGGCCTCCTTCACCAGATGCTAACACCGAACCACCGCCTGCAGAACGTCAACCGTGCTATCAACTGGATCCGCACCAATTTCCATCGTCCCTTCTCGATAGAAATCCTTGCGGCGGAAGCCCGCATGAGCAGTTCGTCCCTGCACGAACATTTCCGCGCCATGACCAGCATGAGCCCGCTGCAATACCAGAAGCAACTCAGGCTTCAGGAGGCACGCCGGTTGATCCTGACCGAAGCGATCGACGCGGCAACGGCTGGTCGCAAGGTGGGTTATGACAGCCCATCCCAGTTCAGCCGCGAATATCGCCGGCAGTTCGGCGCACCGCCGCTCTCCGACGTGACGCGTCTCAGAACCCGCCCCGGTGATCTGGCGGAGGCCTGAACTTCAGGCCCGCCCGGAGCCTTCACAGGATCGCGCAGAAGCCGTCGAGCGGCGCAAGGTGAAGGCTCTTCTTCTCCACGGTGCCTCCGTGACCCGGCAGGTCCAGCACCTGCTTCACGGAGACGGCGGCCGGCAACGCCACCTTGTGGGCCTTGCGCCCCATGTTGAAGGCGAAGAGCAACCGCTCTTCGCCGTTGGCCCGGATGAAGGCCAGAACGTCATCTCCCGCATCGAGAAACTGCATGTCGCCATCGATCAGCGCCCCATGCGTCTTTCGGAAGGCGAGCATAGCGCGATAATGCTCGAGCACCGATGCCTGCTGTCCATCCTGCACATCGACCGCAAGCGCCGCATGTTCGGTCGGCACCGGGAGCCATGGTTTCGAGGCCGTGGTGAAACCGGCATTCGCCATCTCTCCCCTCCAGGGCATCGGCGTACGGCATCCGTCGCGCCCCTTGAAGGCCGGCCAGAAACGAATGCCATAGGGGTCCCGCAGATCCTCGAAAGCAAGTTCGGCCTCCGGCAGTCCCAGTTCCTCGCCCTGATAAAGGCAAATGGAACCGCGCAACGTCGCAAGCACGCTGATAGCCAGCTTCGCCACCTTGGCGCGCTCCGCCTCACTTTGCGCAAACCGGCTCGCATGCCTCGTGACATCGTGGTTGGAAAAGGCCCAGCAGACCCAGCCATCCGTCACCGAGCGGAAGAAATCCTCGACGCAGCGGCGAATGTGGGATGGCGTGAAATCCGGTCCGAGAAGGTCGAACGTGTAGCACATGTGCAGTTTGTCGCCGCCGGCTGTATAGGCCGCAACCGTCTTGAGCGATCGCGCACCGTCGCCCACCTCACCGACACTGGTGCGGTCGGGATATTCATCGAGCAGCGCCCGGAAACTCTTCAGGAATTCAACGTTTTCCGGCCGCGTCTTGTCATAGAGGTGGTTCTGCATCCCGTATGGATTGACGTCGGGCGCATCGAGGCCCGCATCGTCGCTATCGGGAGCATGAGGCGGGTTGTCCCTCAGTTTCTCGTCATGGAAATAGTAGTTCACCGTATCCAACCGGAAGCCATCGACACCCCGTTCCAGCCAGAAGCGCACCGCCTTCAGGAGAGCGTCGCGCACCTCGGCATTGTGGAAGTTCAGATCCGGCTGCGAGGCGAGGAAGTTGTGCATGTAATACTGCTTGCGCACGCCATCCCATTCCCATGCCGGCCCGCCGAACACCGAGAGCCAGTTGGTCGGCGCCGTGCCATCGGGCTTGGCCTCCGCCCAGACGAACCAGTCCGCCTTTGGATTGTCGCGGCTCGACCGGCTTTCCTTGAACCAGGGATGCTGGTCGGACGTATGCGACAACACCTGATCGATGATGATCTTTAAGCCCAGCCGGTGCGCCTCGGCCATCATCGCATCGAAATCGGCGAGTGTCCCGAACATCGGATCGACGTCGCAGTAATCGGATACGTCATAGCCCATGTCCGCCATCGGCGAGGTGAAGAAGGGCGACAGCCAGATCGCATCGACACCAAGCGATGCAATGTAGGGCAGCTTCTCGGCTACCCCCTTGAGGTCTCCGATGCCATCGCCATTGGTGTCCTGAAAGGACCGCGGATAGACCTGATAGATCACAGCCCCGCGCCACCAGTCGGCAGTGCCAACGCCAGATTTCGTCTTGTCATGAGCCTTGCTGGGGGCCTTGTTGGGGGCCTTGCTGTGACTTGAGGTCATGGAGAGTTCCTGAATGGAGTTTCCGGATCGGCGGGAATCGTGATCTGAATAGTACCGCCTCGCGACAAAAGGCCAAGCGGCGGCCGGGACCAATTCCATCGACGAGCGCCCACCGGGGAATATATCGGGGTAGAGGATGAGCGAAACCGAAAGACTAACGCTTGAGGAAGCGGAAGCCCGCGTTGCCGCGGCCTGCCTCGGAGCCGGCGCAAGTCCGGCTGCTGCCGCGTCGCTCGCTCGGGCGACGATATCGGCCGAAGCGGCCGGCAACACCCCGGTCGGCTTCGCTCACCTCGTCGATTACCTCTCGGCGTTGGGCGAAGGCCGGATCAACGGCAACGCAGCACCCATGATCACATCGCCCGCCCCCGCCCTCATCCGCTCGGATGCCGATGGCGGCATTGCCCAGCTCGGCTTCGACCTCGCATTCGACGATCTGGTCGAAAAGGCAAAAGGCCTTGGCATTGCCTTATTTACCCAGCGCAACAGCTTCACCTCGGGAGAACTCGGCTACTATCCGTTCCGGCTGGCGGAGCAAGGCCTCATGTCCTTCGCCTTCACCACCGGTCCCGCGCTGCTCACGGTGGAAGGCGCGTCGAGGCCGCTTTACTGCACCAACCCGATGGCCTTTGCCGCGCCCGCGGGCTCTTATGGTCCCCTCCTGATCGATCAGGCGTCGAGCAGCACGGCTTACGTCAATATCCGTAGCGCCGCCGAGCACAACGAAACCATTCCGCTTGGTTGGGCGGTCGATAGTAAGGGCCACCTGACCACCGATCCGCATGAGGCAATGCGCGGCGCACTTCTGGCCTTCGGCGGATCGCGCGGCGCCAACATCGCGCTGATGGTCGAAGTTCTGGCTTCCGGCCTTTCCGCCGCCAACTGGTCGATGGACGCGCCGTCTTTCACTGAAGGCGACCAGAGCCCCGGCGCGGGCCTCACCATCATCGCCATCGCACCCGCTCTTCTGGACGAGGATTTCGAAACGCGCCTCGAAGCCCAGCTGAAACGGCTGGCAGAGGAAGGCGTGCATGTGCCGGGTATGACCAAGGCGAAACGGATGAAGACTGCGGCATCCACAGGCATCACCGTCGGGAAATCCCTCATGGCCCGCATCGACGGATGCGTGCCCCACCGCGGCTGACATCAACCTGTAATACTACCATCACATAAAGCCGGGGAACGAAGAAAGCGGGAGTCGCATGACCGCGCTCCCTGATGTGCGGGCTGCCGCGCGGCGATCATCCGGGCGAAAGAACGGGGCGCGGCCGATCCCGGAGGTGGCGAGAACATGCCCAGACTGACCATCGTGACCGATGCCTGGCATCCGCAGGTGAATGGGGTGGTGCGTTCCATCGAGAACACCAACCGCGAACTGGCGGCAATGGGCGTCGAGGTGTCGATGCTGACGCCCCAACCCTTCCCCAGCATTCCGATGCCGACCTATCCGGAAATCCGCCTTTCGCTCGCCCGCTACACTCAGGTCGCCCGCTTCATCGAGGACCACAAACCGGACTACATGCACATCGCCACCGAAGGCCCGCTCGGGCTGTGGGCCCGTCGCTGGTGTCTCAGGCATGGCATGCCCTTCTCCACCAGCTATCACACTCGCTTTCCAGAATATGTCGCGGCACGCGCGCCGATCCCGGTGTCCTGGCTCTATGCCTATGTCCGCTGGTTCCACAATCGCGGTGGAGCCTGCATGGTCGCAACCGAAAGCCTGCGCCGCGAACTCTCGGAAAAGGGCCTGAACAACCTCTGCCTCTGGAGCCGCGGCATCGACACCACACTTTTCCGCCCGCGCCCAAGGCAGGAGAACCCGATGAACCTGCCGCGCCCGATCTTCATGACGGTCGGTCGCGTGGCGGTGGAAAAGAACCTGCCGGCCTTCCTCGATCTCGACCTGCCGGGTTCAAAGGTGGTGGTCGGCGACGGCCCCGCCCGCGCCGAGCTTGAAGCCCACTATCCGCACGTCCATTTCACCGGCGTGAAGACCGGCGAGGATCTCGCCGAAACCTATGCCCAGGCCGACGTCTTTGTGTTCCCCTCGAAGACCGACACCTTCGGCAACACCATCCTCGAGGCCATGGCCTCCGGTGTTCCGGTCGCAGCCTTCCCCGTCACCGGTCCGGTCGATATCATTCCGGCGGAGAGCGAAGCGGGCGCGCTGGACGACAACCTGAAAAACGCCTGCCTGAAGGCGCTCGACTGTTCGCGGGAGAAGGCGCGTGCGCTTGCCGAAACCTTCTCGTGGCAATCCGCTACGACCCAGTTTCTCGACAACGTCATCGAGGCGAAGACGCAGGCCCGACGCAAGCGTCTGCCACTGCGCCAGTCCGGCCGCCAACTCGGCGCCTGATCAGAAAGATCAGCGCTTCTTCTTGCGGTTTTCGAACGGGTTGTCCGATGCCTTGAAGTGAATGCGGATCGGCACGCCGGGCAACTGGAAATCGTTGCGCAGGCCGTTCGTCAGGTAACGCACATAGGATTCCGGCAGCGCATCGGCGCGCGTGCAGGAAACCATGAAGGCCGGCGGACGCGCCTTCACCTGCGTCATGTACTTGAGCTTGATGCGCCGGCCGGAAACTGCCGGTGGCGGATGCTGGATCTGCTGATGCTCCAGCCAGCGGTTGAGCTTGGCGGTCGAGATGCGACGGTTCCACACGCGGTCGGTGTCGATGATGTTCTGCATCAGCTTGTCGAGACCGTAGCCGGTCTGGCCGGAAATCGGCACGGCGCGGATACCACGGGCCTGCGGCAGCAGGCGCTCGGTCTTCTCGCGCAGGTCGGCAAGCACGGCCTGCGGATCTTCCACAAGGTCCCACTTGTTGAAGGCGAGCACGGCGGCGCGGCCTTCGCGCAGCACCAGATCGGCGATCTGCAGGTCCTGTTTTTCGAACGGGATGGTGGCGTCGAACACAATCACCACCGTTTCGGCAAAGCGGATGGCGCGCAGCGCATCGGCAACGGAGAGCTTTTCCAGCTTTTCCTGCACCTTCGCCTTGCGTCGCATACCGGCGGTGTCGAACATCTTGATGGTACGACCGCGCCAGTCCCATTCGACGGAAATGCTGTCGCGGGTGATGCCGGCCTCAGGTCCCGTCAGCAGGCGGTCTTCGCCGAGGAACCGGTTGATGAGCGTCGACTTGCCAGCATTCGGACGACCGACGATCGCCACGCGCAGCGGCTTGGTCTCGTCGTATTCGGGCTCTTCCTCTTCGTCGCCCTCTTCGAGGCCGCCCGGTGCAAGCGAGACATTGGTTTCCGCCTCGTCAATCTCTTCCGGGAAAGCGCGCTCTTCGCCGATCGCCGCAACGATGGCGTCGCGCAAGTCGATCATGCCCTGCCCATGCTCCGCCGAAATCGGGCAAGGCTCGCCAAGGCCGAGCGTGAAGGCGTCATAGAAACCGCCGTCAGAGCCGCGGGCTTCGGACTTGTTGGCAACGAGAACAACAGGCTTGCCGCTGCGGCGCAGGAGTTCACCGAACGTCTTGTCGAGCGGCGTCAGGCCGGACTTGGCATCGACCACGAACAGCGTCAGGTCCGCTTCGTCGATGGCCGCCTCGGTCTGCGCGCGCATGCGGCCTTCAAGCGTGTCGGGACCGGTCTCTTCAAGACCGGCGGTATCGATGATCGTGAAACGCAGATCGATGAGCTTGGCGTCGCCCGGCCGGCGATCACGCGTCACGCCGGGCGTGTCGTCGACAAGCGCCAGCTTCTTTCCAACCAGACGGTTGAAAAGCGTGGACTTGCCGACATTCGGACGGCCGACGATGGCGACGGTGAAGCTCATGCGGTTTTATCCTTCCGGGCGAAAGCGCCCAAAACGGCTCAGGGCGCCTTGCCGGAGGCGATGATGTTGTCGAGCAGCATGCGGGCCCGGTTCGCCACGTTGCGCGGAGCTTCCGCGTCTTCGGTGATCTGTTCGAACCATTCGCGCGCGCGCGCCATGTCGCCGGCCTTGTAGGCGGCAAGCCCAAGCGCTTCGCGAGCCGAATGGCGCATCGCGTCGGTCGGGGTTGCCATGGCTTCCACCTCGGCGGAAACCTGCTCATAGGTGCCCGCGTCGATCAGCAGCCATGCAGCGCGCATATGCGCCACATCGCGGATCACCTGCGGAACGGAATTATCCTTGCCGATTTCGGTAAAGGCGGCAATTGCCGCGGCGGCATCGCCCTTCTGTGCCTGAACGGTGGCCGAACGCATGCGCGCCAGAACAGCATAGGCGCCGTAGCCGTCCTTCTCCAGGGCGGCAAGCGCCGCGGTGGCCTCGTCGTTCTTGCCTTCGTTGGCAAGGGTCAGTGCGGCAAGGAACTGGTCGCCAGCGCCCGACGAGCGGTGGGAATGCCAGTATTCATAGCCGCGATAACCCGCGGTGCCGAGAACGATCAGGAGAGCAGCACCAATGATGACCGGTGCGAATTTCCGCCAGGCCATCTTGACCTGCTCCGAACGGAGCTCGTCATTGACTTCGCGAATAAAGCTGTCGTTGTTATCCACCATGTCTCGTTCCGGAAGGCCGGCCTTTCAACTGCATTCTGCTGCGTAAGCGGCCTTCCTAGAGCAAAGGATGCTCAAATGGAAGCATCCTTTGCGGTCACAAGGGCGGCACCGGCGGGGAAAATGCCCCAAACCGGGCATTACATCGGGATGGGAGCCACGCCGATCAGCCACAGGTGGAGCTTCCAGACGAACAGCGCCCAGATCACCGCACCCACGCCGATGGCGATCACGTCGTACTTTGCCGAAACGAAAGCACGCGGCGTGACGAGGCCTGCTCGCTCCCGGCGCTTCAGCGCAATGCGCAGGATGACGCCCCAGGCGAGGAACGAGCCGAATAGCAGCACGGAAGCAAGATCGCCATTGGCGAGCAGATGGGCGAAGGCCCAGATCTTTACGCCGAGGATCATCGGATGCTTGGTCTTCGTCGCGATATAGCCTGCGGGAAGTTCGGCGGCGGCAAGACAGATCATCGACAACAGCATCAAAGTCACGGTGAGATGCGACATGCCGGCCGGCGGGAACCAGAGATTGATGGTCGGCGAAATCGACCATCCATAGATCAGAACGACAATCGAGACGATGCTGACGAGGGAATAGATGCCCTTCCAGCCATTTTCGCCGAACTTGTCGACCATTCCCGATCTGAAAGCCGGGGCAACGACCCGAACCAGATGCAGGCCAAGAAACAGGATGATCCCGAGAATCAGGATTGCCATCGATAAGACCTCGTCTTGATAATGTTCATCATGGAATAGTGATCTCCGTCGTCAATTTCCAGTGTGTTCAAAGCTTCGCCGCATTTGGATGACAGGACGCCCGCTTGATTTGATTACGGGTTCCAGCATGCTTCGTTCGTCCGCCATCCTTTCGCTCGCCTTTTTCCTGCCTCTGCCGCTGATGGCCGAGCCGCTTCAGGAGGCCGGGCAGAAGGCAGACCAGACAGCATCAGTCCCGCAGGAACAGGCGACGCCCGCCCAGGAAAAGCCGAAGCAACTGCTGCTGATCTCCTTCGACGGCGCTCATGACAACGCGCTGTGGACGAAGAGCCGCGATATCGCGCGGCGCGCCAACAACGCCCACTTCACCTATTTCCTCTCCTGCACCACGCTCATTCCGCGCTCTGCCTCCAAGGGTTATCAAGCGCCGGGCAAGAAGGCCGGCCGTTCCAATGTCGGCTTCGCGCCGACTGTGGAAGACGTGACGACCCGGCTCGACAATCTGTGGAATGCCCACCTTGAAGGCCACGAGATCGGCAGCCATGTCTGCGGCCACTTCGATGGCAAGGATTGGTCGAAGGCCGACTGGCTTTCGGAATTTTCCACCTTCCGCACGACACTCGCCAATGCATGGAAGGCGAACGGCGTGGGGGACAAGGAGCCCCAGGGCTGGCAGGATTTCGCCGCCCACGGCGTCAAGGGCGTCCGCGCGCCCTATCTTTCCGCCCCGGACAGCCTCGTCGAAGCCGAGAAGGCCTTCGGCTTCGCTTTCGACGCAAGCCTCGTGACCAAGGGACCGGCCCTGCCGCAGCAGGATGGTTCGGTCACCCGCTTCGGCCTGCCACTTATTCCCGAAGGACCACAGAACCGCCGCATCATCGGCATGGACTACAATCTCTTCGTTCGCCACTCCGCCGGCATCGACAACCCATCCCGTTCGCAGGAATTCGAGGAACGCACCTATGCGGCCTTCAAGTCGGCCTTCGAAGACCAGTACAATGGCGAACGCATCCCGGTTCAGTTCGGCTTCCATTTCGTGGAGATGAACGCCGGCGCCTACTGGCGCGCCATGGAACGGCTGGTCACCGACGTCTGTCAGCGGACGGATGTCGCCTGTGTCAGCTATTCTGAGGCGATGGATATCCTGGCGAAGCGGCAGGCGCCTCCCCGTTCCTGACCGTTCCTGACGCCGGGCGAGGATAACTCCCGCCCCTTCCCGAAAAATACTCCAGCATCATCAAGCGCTTGACGAGAGCGCCCCCTCTATGGCGTCCCCGTGCGACCGCAATCGCCTAACCTGATGAAGCCATCGGATGGGAAACCGGCTTCGCGAACCGGCGCACCAAGGATCATGAACCGGTTGCCGATGGCGGCTGCAATCAAGGTCTTTCGGAACCCTGCGACGATAACCGAGGACCGAGGCGAAGATTGTAGCCGGGGCAGGCGGAACGCCTGATACCAATACCCAAGTTCAACCCCGCCTGCCCTTCTCCCAAAACAAAACCGCGCCGGAGTGATCCGACGCGGCTGAAGGTGCTGACGAAGCAAGTACCGATCAGTGCTTGTTCGCCTCGATCTCGCCGAACTGCTGTTCGCGCTCGAGATATTTCTGGTCGATTTCCGGTAGCGCCTCATTGTCGATCGCGGCTTCGAATGTGCGCAGACGTTTGTAGATCGAAAGCAGCTCGACGATCGTCGGCCACACGTTGACGAGATACTGGAACGAGTTCGACACCTGACCAAAGGCGGTCGCGATCTGCTGGTAGATACCATAGGTGATCTTCACCGCGACGATGGTCGGCACCAGCATGAAGATCAGGAACAGCGCGTCGGCCTGATTGTAGAACGACCGCGCCAGGTTGAAGTAGGTGTAGTGGAAATAGAGGCGGAAATAGTTTTTCCGCACATTGGAGAAGAGCTCGGCAACGGTCAGCGGCTGGGCCCTGTCCGCATGATCCTCGCCATAGACGAGTTCCTTGCGGTAGGCCGCCTCGACACGCTGGTTGCGGAATTCGAGACCCGGCAGCTTGATGCCGACAAGCGCCAGCAGGCCGGTACCGAAGACGGACCAGACCAGCGCCAGCCAGAACAGGCTGTGAGGAATCTGGCCGATGATCGGCAGATCGGTCACATATTTCGACAGCACGAACAGGATCGGCAGGAAGGCGACGAGGTTCATCACCGCATCGATCAGGCTGACGCCCAGTCCTTCGAAGGTGGTGGCGAAGCGCATGGTGTCTTCCTGCACACGCTGGGACGCGCCTTCGATATGACGGACCTTCTGCCACTTCGACATGTAGTAGTTGTTCATCGCGGAGCGCCAACGGAACACATAGTGGCTGACGAAGAAACGCACCACGACGAAGACCGCCACGTTCAAGAAGGCAATGCTCCAGAACGTGATCATCAGGCTGTAGAAGTCCCATTCCGTGATGCCGGGCTTGCCGGTCAGTGCGTTCTGCAAGAGGTCGCCGAAGGGACGGCGCCAGTTGTTGAGCAGCACCGACACCTGAACGTCGAAATAGGTGGTGAAGATGATGAAGTAGGATCCCCAGATCGCCCAGTGCCGCCAGGGATGATCCTTGGCGTAATATTCCCAGAACAGGCCGAAGACCGCCGCCCACGCTGCCGCATAGAGGTAGAACCACAGGTAGTCGGTGGTGATGAAGAAGCTCAGGTTGATGATCGGTTCTGCATCTTCCGGCATCGGCTGGAAGCCGAGTGCCGCACCCATCTGCGCGCCCGCCAGATACCAGATGAGGATGGCAAGCAGGGTCCAGATGGCAAAGGATGAGAAGAACAGTTTCGGTTTGGGAAAGAAGGATTGAAACACGGGGCAGGCTGCTTTCTCGGCGTGAAACGGGAGGGCGTTTGAAACCCGGTCTGTCGCGCGAAATTAGGGCAGAACAAAGAACCCGGCAACGCCATTACCAAAATGTAACCGGACCGGCCAAAGCCAATTCACAGCTTAGCCGCGACGGCTCAGGCGAGCCGCCGGTAAACCGGCATAACCAACAGCGCCGCGACGACAAGCGCGAAGGCCGCAGCAATGGTTCCGGCATCGTAACTGCCCGTCCATTCGGCAAGCGAACCTGCGACCAGCGGACCGATGATCTGACCGACACCGAAAGCGGCGGTCAGGAAAGCAAGCGCACGGCGCTGGCTTTCCGGCGCAAGCTGGCGCCCGATTCTCAGGGCATAGGCGGTTATGATCATGAATGTCGCGCCGAGCATCAAACCGCCGACGATCGGCGCATAGGGCGAAGGCAGCAGCACCGACCCTAGAACACCTGCCGCCTCGATCAGCAGGCTCGCCACATAGGCTCCACGCAACCCGATTCGAATCATAATCGGCCGCCAGACGAACAAGGAGACTGCCGCTGTGCAGCCCGCCAGGAACCATGTCAGGAATTCCACCATCGGCCCGGCGTCGCTCATGCGCGCCATGGCAACGACGAACGTGGCGGTGACCACGTAGCCGAAGCCGAACAGCGCGTATGAAATCGTCAGCAGCACCAGTGGAAGCTTCCAGACGAGCGGCGGCTCGGGACTGGGTTTCGCCTCGAATCTCGGAGCCGATGGCAGAAGCGCGATGACGACCAACAGGGCAATCAGGCTGATGGCGGCACCCGCCAGCCAGTCCACCTGCCACGAGGCAATCCCGAAGGGACCGGAGTAAGCCACGATAGCCACCATCAGCGAGGAAATGGCAATCCCGAAGCCCACACCACCGAAGTGGGCCGACTGGACCGCCTCGCTTCCGGCCAGCGCGGCATGGCCGAGAACGACGGTCGTGATAAAGATCAAGGCAAAGGCGCTGGCGAGGCCGGCAAGGAAGCGCAGCACACAAAAGGCCCAGACGGTTTCGACGCCGGCCATGGCCGCCAGCAGAAGCGTGCTGACGGCCAGCGCGGCAAGCCCCGCGCTACGCTCCCGGCCGGAAACCCAGCCATAGGCTGCAAGGATCGCCCCCACCAGATAGCCGGTAAAGTTCGCCGCCGCGATCAACCCCGCATCGCCGCTAGAAAGGCCGAGATCGGTCACCATGCCCGGCAGGATCGGCGTGAAAGAGAAACGCCCGAAACCCATGGCCGCCGCCATTGCCAGCGCGCCGGCGAGAGCCGTCTTAAACAGATCGAAGCCTTGGGAATTGCCGTTCGTCATAGGCGGTTTATCGCACCGCAACAACTGAACGACAAACCACAAATACTGATCGCCGGCTCAACGCAGCTTGATGGAAAGCGGGGATCAATCCGCCAGCGTCAGGATGATCGGGCCGTTGCGGGTGACGACAAGGGTGTGTTCGAACTGCACGGTCGGCGCCTTCGGTTCGCTGAAAAGCGTCCAGGGATCGTCGCCATCCTCGGCCCAGAGCCCACCGATTGAAAGGAATGGCTCGACGGTGAAGACCAGTCCCTCTTCCATGATCCGCGTCTCGTCCGGGTCCGGCCAGGTCGCCAGCTCCTTCGGTTCCTCGTGCAGCGAATGGCCGATGCCGTGGCTCGCAAGGTTCTGGATCAGCGTATAGCGGTTCTTCCTCGCAAATGTGCCGATGGCGTTGCCGATATTGGCCATGGGCTGGCCGGTGCGAACCTGATTGATCCCCACCCACATCGCCCGCTTGCCGTCGCGTACCAGCCGCTCGAGCTTCGGTGTTACCGGCGGCACGATGAAGGACGATCCGGTATCGCCGAAGAAGCCCGCCTTCTCGCCGGAAACGTCGATATTAACGAGATCGCCGGCGAGGATCTTGCGGTCACCCGGAATGCCGTGGGCCACTTCTTCGTTGACGCTGATGCAGGTCGCGCCTGGAAACTGGTAACAGAGTTCCGGTGCCGACTGCGCGCCAGCATCTTCCAGAACCTTGCGGCCGATCTGGTCCAGCTCCCGCGTGGTGATGCCCGGCTCCAGCGCCGCCGCCATCGTCTTCACGGCCACGGCACAGATATGGCCGATCTCCTTGAGGCGGGTCAGGTCGTCGTCGCTGGATACAATCATCGTTGGTCTTTCGGGCCATCCGGCCCCGTCTTGTCAGAAAGGGCCTTCTTATTTTGAAGGAATGCGGGGTGCTTACGCCCCAGCTTCCGACGGGGTCAATGCCTTTCGCACCAGAGGCGCGACTTTTGTGCCGTAAAGCTCGATGCCGCGCATGATGTCCTTATGTGGCATCGGGCCGATCGCCATCTGCAGCATGAAGCGGGTATTGCCGAAGAGCTTGTGGTTGGCGACGATCTTTTCCGCAACGGTTTCGGGATCGCCGACGAACAGCGCGCCTTCCGGCCCGCGCGACATGTCGAAATGGGCCCGGCTTGTCGGTCCCCAGCCACGCTCGCGGCCGATTCGGTTCATGACGGTTGCCTGTGGCTCATAGAAAACGTCAGCCGCCTTCTCCGTCGTGTCGGCGATGAAGCCGTGCACATTGATCGAACTTTCCAGCGTCTTCGGGTCGAGACCAGCCTTGGCCGCGCTCTGGCGGTACAGATCGAAGAGCGGCGCGAAACGCCGGGGTTCGCCGCCGATGATGGCCAGCGCCAGCGGCAGGCCAAGATAGCCGGCCCGCGCCGCCGATTGCGGCGTGCCGCCAATGGCGATCCACAGCGGTAGCGGATCCTGCAGCGGTCGGGGATAAACGCCGCGGCCGGCAATCGGCTTGCGGGTCTCGCCTTCCCAGGTCACCACCTCGTTTTCGCGGATCTCGCCGAGCAACTGCAACTTTTCGGCAAACAGCAGGTCGTAATCCTCGAGGTCATAACCGAACAGCGGAAAGCTCTCGATGAAGGACCCACGTCCCGCCATGATCTCGGCGCGGCCGTTCGACAACAGGTCGACGGTGGCGAACTGCTGGAACACACGCACCGGATCGTCGGAGGAAAGCACGGTAACGGCGCTCGTCAGGCGGATGTTCTTCGTCTTGACGGCAGCAGCAGCAAGAATGGTGGATGGCGACGACGCCATGTAATCGGGACGATGGTGTTCACCAAGACCGAAGACATCGAGACCCACCTCGTCGGCCAGCTGGATCTCCTCCAGCAGATCGTCGAGGCGGCGCTTGGCTTCCGCGCCCTTGTTGGCGGCATTCGGATCAACGTCCGCAAAGGTATAAAGTCCGAGTTCCATGACGATCTCCCGTTGAAGTCACGACACAAATAGAGATCGGAAGGGACAAGGGCAAATCACCGGAAAGACAACACAGTGTTCGCTCGTAGGCGGGTGGACGTCCCGACCCATTGCAAAAAAGGCAACAGGGTGCCCTCCAAAAACCCGATTGCCAGCATGCGCGGTTTGCGCGTAACTTTTCATTGTCTTTCGCGGCGCAGCAGAACGTCGGTTTTATGTGGGAGAGAGGTAAAGATGGGCAGAACAGTCGTCGTCACAGGCTCGACCAGCGGTATCGGCCTTGCAATTGCAAAAGCCTTTGCGGCAGAAGGCGATAACGTCGTCATCAACGGTTTCGGCGACGCGGCCGAGATCGAGACGATCCGCAAGGGTCTCGAAGCCCATGGCGGCCGCGCCATCTATCATGGCGCAGACATGACGAAGCCCGCCGAGATCCGCGATCTGATGGCGACCGCCGCCCGCGAGTTAGGCATGGTCGACGTGCTCGTCAACAATGCCGGCATCCAGCATGTCTCCCCGGTCGAGGATTTCCCGGAAGAAAAGTGGGACCAGATCATCGCGATCAACCTCAACAGTTCCTTCCACACGATCCGCGCCGCCGTTCCGGCGATGAAGGAAAAACGCCACGGGCGCATCATCAACGTTGCATCCGCCCATGGACTGATCGCCTCGCCGTTCAAATCGGCCTATGTGGCTGCAAAACATGGTATCATGGGCCTCACGAAGAGCGTGGCGCTGGAGCTTGCCGAATTTGGCGTGACCGCGAACGCGATCTGCCCGGGCTATGTTCTGACGCCGCTGGTGGAAAAGCAGATCCCCGACACCGCCAGGGCCCGTGGCATCACGGAGGAACAGGTGAAATCCGAGGTCATGCTGAAGTTCCAGCCGACCAAGGAATTCGTGGCAGTCGAGGAGGTCGCAGCCACCGCGCTGTTCCTCGCAAGCGACGCGGCAAGGCAGATCACCGGCACCCATATCTCGATCGATGGCGGCTGGACGGCACAGTGAGACGGCGCGTCAAGACGCCATATCAGAGGGAAATGCGGGGCATGCAGGCGACGAGCACCCCGTCAGAAAAGGCATTCAATGACCGATAGCATCCGCTTCATCCTGAACGGCGAGGACATCGCCCTTTCGAGCTTCGAGCCGACCGAAACGCTTCTCGATTTCCTGCGTCTCAAGCGCCGGATGACGGGTACGAAGGAAGGTTGCGCCGAAGGCGATTGCGGCGCCTGCACCGTGCTGGTCGGCCGTCTGGTCCACGGCAAGCTGACCTATGAGACGGTCAACGCCTGCATCAGGTTCATGGGCTCGCTCAATGCCACCCATGTGGTGACCGTCGAACACCTCGCAGCAGCCGACGGCCAGCTTCATCCCGTCCAGCAGGCCATGGTCGAATGTCACGGCTCCCAGTGCGGCTTCTGCACGCCGGGCTTCGTCATGTCGCTCTACGGTCTCTGGCTGACCAATTCCAACCCGTCCCGCGCCGAGATCGAACGCGCGCTGCAAGGCAACCTCTGTCGCTGCACGGGTTACGAGCCGATCGTCAAGGCGGCCGAACTCGTGTCGCGCACACGGCCAAGCTCGCTCTTCGACCCGCTGGAGCGCGACCGCGCCAACATCATGGCACGCCTGTGGAACCTGCAGACGGCCGAGACGATCACCGTCGTCAAGGACGACCGTCGTCTCATCGTGCCGGGTTCGGTCGCAGCGCTTGCCGATATCCTTGCGGAAGAGCCACAGGCCACCGTGGTTGCCGGCGCGACCGATGTCGGCCTCTGGGTGACCAAGCAGATGCGGCCGATCAATCCCGTGGTCTTCATCAACCACCTCGCGGACCTGCAGACGGTTACCGTCGACGACAAGGGCATCGCGCTTGGCGCCGGCGTCAGCTATGCGCAGGGCTTCGAAACGCTTCGCAGGGAAATCCCCGCCTTCGGCCGTCTGATCGAACGCATCGGCGGCCAGCAGGTGCGCAACATGGGCACCATCGGCGGCAATGTCGCCAACGGCTCGCCGATCGGTGACACCCCGCCTGCCCTGATCGCGCTTGGCGCAAAAGTCAGGCTGCGTTCCGCCGCCGGCAGCCGGGAACTGCTGCTCGAGGATTTTTTCATCGACTACGGCAAGCAGGACCGTCGCACCGGCGAGTTCGTCGAGAGCATTTTCGTGCCCCGGCCGGAGGCCGATGCCCATTATGCGGTCTACAAGATCTCCAAGCGGCGCGACGAGGACATCTCCGCCCTCTGCGGCGCTTTCCATCTCTCGCTCGCCGCCGATGGCAGCGTGTCCGGTATTCGCATCGCCTTCGGCGGCATGGCCGCAACCCCTAAACGCGCCCGTGCGGTTGAAGCCGCCCTATTTGGAAAGCCCTGGACACAGGCGACGGTCATACAGGCCCGCGATGCCTTCGATCAGGACTACAAGCCGCTTACCGACTGGCGCGCCACGGCGGACTATCGCCAGCTCACGGCAAAGAACCTCCTGACCCGGTTCTTCCTGGAAACATCGGGAACGCCGCAGGAACTGCAGCGTTTCGAGCAGGAGGAAGCGTGATGAGGAACCGCCTTGTCGATTTGCCCCTCACCCTGCCCCTCTCCCCGCAAGCAGGGAGAGGGAATGCAAACGTCGCGGCATCTCCCTTCTCCCCGTTTCCACGGGGAGAAGGTGCCGGCAGGCGGATGAGGGGCAGGAACGCAGACGCAGGAATTTGACCCATGGATAAGGCGAGCTACGAACTCTACAAATATATCAACGGCCCGATGCACCAGCCGCTGCGCCATGATTCAGCTCATAAGCATGTCAGCGGAAGTGCCGAATATATCGACGATATTCCCGAACCCGCCGGCCTTCTGCATGGCGCGCTCGGCATGGCCGATCGCGCGCACGCGGAAATCGTCTCGATGGATCTTTCCGCGGTGAAGGCCTATCCGGGCGTCGTCTGTGTGCTGACCGGCAAGGATGTGCCCGGCGTCAACGACGTCTCGTCCGGCGGACATCACGACGAGCCGCTGCTGGCTGAAACAAAGGTGGAATTCCACGGCCAGCCGATCTTCGCCGTCATCGCCGAAACGCGCGATGCCGCCCGCCGTGCCGCGCGCCTCGCCAAGGTCGAATACAACGATCTGCCCTTCTGGACCGATGTCGATGGCGCTCTTGAAAACGGCGCTCCGCTTGTCACCTCCGGCATGACGCTGAAACGCGGCGAGCCGGAAGAGGAACTTGGCAAGGCCGAGCATCGCATTCAGGGCACGATGCGGATCGGCGGACAGGAGCATTTCTATCTCGAAAGCCACATCGCTCTCGCCGTTCCGGGCGAGGACGAGGATGTGACCGTCTGGTCCTCCACCCAGCACCCCTCCGAAGTGCAACACGTCGTCGGCCACGTGCTCGACATCCCGTCCCACGCGATCACGGTCAATGTGCGCCGCATGGGCGGCGGCTTCGGCGGCAAAGAGACTCAGGGAAACCAGTTCGCGGCCCTTGCGGCGCTTGCCGCCAAGAAGCTCAACCGCGCCGTCAAGTTCCGTCCCGACCGGGACGAGGACATGACCATGACCGGCAAGCGCCATGACTTCCGCATGGACTATGATGTCGCCTTCGACAACGAGGGCCGCCTGCATGCGATGGTCGCCAACTTCGCCGCCCGCGGCGGTTATTCGGCCGACCTCTCGGGTCCCGTCACCGACCGCGCGCTCTTTCACGCGGATTCGAGCTATTTCTATCCGCATGTGAAACTCACCTCCCAACCGCTTAAAACTCATACGGTTTCCAACACCGCCTATCGCGGTTTCGGCGGCCCGCAGGGCATGCTGGGCGGCGAGCGCATCATCGAGGAGATCGCTTATGCGCTGGGCAAGGACCCGCTCGAAATCCGCAAGGCAAACTTCTACGGCGACCTCGGCTCCGACCGGGTTCTGACCCCCTATCACCAGACGGTCGAAGACAACATCATTGCGCGCGTGGTGGAAGAGCTTGAGACTTCCTGCGACTATCAGGCACGGCGCAAGGCGATCATCGAGTTCAACAGGACAAGCCCGATCATCAAGAAGGGCATCGCGCTGACCCCGGTGAAGTTCGGCATTTCCTTCACGCTGACCGCCTTCAACCAGGCCGGAGCGCTGGTGCATGTCTATCAGGATGGCTCGATCCACCTGAACCATGGCGGCACCGAAATGGGTCAGGGGCTCTACACCAAGGTCGCGCAGGTCATCGCCGACAGCTTCCAAGTGGATGTCGAGCGGGTGAAGATCACCGCCACCACCACCGGCAAGGTGCCGAATACCTCAGCCACCGCCGCCTCCTCCGGGACCGACCTCAATGGCATGGCCGCCTATGATGCCGCCCGGCAGATCAAGGAACGCCTCGTCGCCTTTGCCGTCGAGAAATTCGAGGTGCCGCCGGACGAGGTGGAATTCCTGCCGAACCGCGTGCGCGTCGGATCGAAGGAAATCCCCTTCCCGGATTTCGTCCGTCAGGCCTATTTCGCCCGCGTCCAGCTTTCGGCGGCGGGCTTCTACAAGACGCCGAAGATCCACTGGGATCGCGCCGCCGGCCGCGGTACGCCCTTCTACTATTTCGCCTATGGCGCCTCCTGCTCGGAAGTCTCCATCGACACGCTGACCGGCGAATACCTGATGGACCGCACCGACATCCTGCACGACGTCGGCAAGTCGCTGAATCCGGCGATCGACATCGGCCAGATCGAGGGCGGCTTCGTGCAGGGCATGGGCTGGCTGACGACGGAGGAGCTGTGGTGGGACGGCAAGGGACGGCTGAGGACGCACGCGCCCTCCACCTACAAGATCCCGCTCGCCTCCGACCGCCCGAAAATCTTCAACACGCGGCTTGCCGAGTGGTCGGAGAATGTCGAACCCACCATCGGCCGCTCCAAGGCCGTCGGCGAACCGCCCTTCATGCTGGCGATCTCCGTCCTGGAAGCGCTCTCCATGGCCGTCGCAAGCGTCGCCAACTACAAGGTCTGCCCCCGCCTCGACGCACCGGCGACGCCGGAACGGGTGTTGATGGCGGTGGAGAGGTTGAAGGCGATCTAGGAAATGTTGTCTTCGAGAAGAATTCCCCTCTGGCCTGCCGGCCATCTCCCCCACAAGGGGAGAGAGACCAGGAGGAAATCTCTCGCTTGCATCCAGAAGGATGCAAGCAGACAACCCTCGCGAAGCCAACCGTGGACGGGGGCGACCTCCCGCCTTGAGGGGGGTGAGGAGCGGTCCGCGCAGCGGAGCAATCGATCCAGTGAATCGATTGCAGCGACGAACACCGGCAGGCCAGAGGGGGGTGGCCACACATGAGGCCCGTGCCCGGCAAACCATCCCTTCCCGCCTTCCTCACCGCCCACCCGAACGCCGTCCTCGTCGAAGTCGCCGAAGCAAAGGGATCGACGCCGCGGGAAGCCGGCGCCTTCATGCTCGTGGCCGCTAACAGGTTGTTCGGCACCATCGGCGGTGGTCATCTGGAATTCATCGCCATCGACCACGCCCGTGCGTTGCTCGCAGGCAAGGCAGCCGACGAGACGCTGGATATCCCGCTTGGACCGGAAATCGGTCAATGCTGCGGCGGCCGCACGCTGCTGCGTTTCACCCGGATCGATGAGACGGTTAGCGAAAGGCTCCTGCAGCAATCATCGAGCGAGCAGCAGGCCTTTCCCGATGTCTTCCTCTTCGGCGCCGGCCATGTCGGACTTGCCCTAGCGACCGCACTTGCGCCCCTGCCCTTCAATGTGACGGTGGTGGAGACCCGCCAGATCGAGGCCGGGGCCTTGCCCGAGCCGATCGCCTTTCGCCATGTCCCAATGCCGGAGGCCGAGGTCGCGGCGATCCGGCCGGGGGGCGCAGCCGTCATCCTCACTCATGACCACGCGCTCGATTTCCTGATCGCCCGGGAAGCGCTTGCACGTGACGATCTCACCTATACCGGCATGATCGGCTCCGCGACCAAGCGGGCCACCTTCTCCCGCTGGCTGATGCGCGAGGGCGGCGAAGCCGCATGGCTCGAGCGACTGACGTTGCCGGTCGGCGGCAACATGGTGAAGGACAAGCGGCCGGCAGTCATCGCAGCGCTGGTTACGGCGGAACTCACCACCCGATTGCTCGGGACCAAGCAGGCAAAATCTTCCGCCCGTCAGGACGAGCGCGTCCTCGGCCGGTAGGAATGCCGGTTCGAAAGCAGCCAATCTGCCTCCCGGCGATCCGTGATCGTCCGATCCTGATTCAGCCCCGTATCGCGCAGCAGCGATTCCGGCAGGTCGTCGATGGACATCCGCCCGCCATCGACGAGATGCCGAAAAGACCGGAAGATCGCAGCGAAAATCTGGTTCCCCGGAAGCAATACGGTACGGATCGCGGACAGCATGGTCGCCTCCACTTGCGAAATATTCTGTTGATGCATGACAGGACAAGTGCACTTGAATTGCGGGAGTTTCCAATTCAAACTGAGCGCAGCACCATAAAGAGAACTTATCATGAAGCTGTCGCGTCAGTTCCCGGTCAATTCTCTTCGCGTGTTCGAGGCGGCGGCGAAACTCGGCAGTTTCAGCAAGGCGGCGGAAGAACTGGGCATGACCCAGACGGCGGTGAGCTATCAGATCAAGCTGCTGGAGGGCTATGTCGGGGAAGCACTGTTCATCCGCCAGCCACGACAGACGATCCTGACGGAAACCGGCGCACGCATGCTGCCGAAGGTCATCGAGGGGTTCGGATGTCTGGCTGAAGCCGTACAGATCGCCCGGCGTTCCAACAGCGAATCCCTTGAGGTGAATGCCATTCCGACGGTGGCGTCACACTGGCTCGCGCGGCATCTCGGCAGCTTCCAGCTTGCCCATCCGGAATTCTCAGTCCGCCTGCAGCGCGTGGCGCTCATGACGGATTTCAGGACCAGCAGCGCGGACCTCTCGATCGAATGGATACTGGGAGAGCGTCCCGATCTTTCCATCGTCGAACTGAGGGAGCCGGTCTTTTCTCCCCTGCTGTCGCCGGAACTCGCCGCTAGGTTCGGCGGCTTGAAGGAACCCTCGGATCTCGTGAAACTGCCGCTCGTCAGCCCCCGGGATCCGTTATGGCCGAACTGGTTCGCCGCAGCCGGTGTCACAGCGCCGGATATTCGTGGCGGCGGGAGCGGTAGCGACAACGATTACGAATCCCAGGACCTCGAAGTGAATGCGGCGCTTGCCCATCAGGGTGTGGCACTCGTCTCGCCGTTCTTCTTCCGCGACGAACTGGCCTCGGGCCGATTGATCCAGCCATTTCGGATCGCGATAAGAGCGCCCTATACTTTTGCGCTGGTCTGCCCCCATGCCCGGCGCAATGCTGGGAAGATCAAGACCTTCCGCAACTGGCTGACGACCACGCTCAATGCCGACATGAAGGCCTTCGAAGAGGCATCGCGGCGGTGAAGAAGACTGAGGAAATGCTTCAGACAGAGTTCTCCGACGGGACGGTGGCAGAGGGCTTAGCTATAGATCTGCGAGGCAAGACGAATAAAAGTAGCCGCCCCGCAGGAGTTGGTTCGCGACACATATCGGCGACAGGTGTGTCGGCCGGTCGCTCGACGGTCGGGGAGACTTCGGCGACCGGCCCATCGACAGGCGGATTGTCGAAAAGGTTAATCCGCCGGCCGAAAAGACCGCGAAGCGTTTCGTATGGATTGCCCGAAAAAAGCAGAAAAGGCCCGAATGCGGACAAGGCGAAAACCTCCGCGTTGCATCTGTTGATCTGTTGCGTTCGCGGAAAAATTGCCTCGTCGGGCAGATTCAATCCAATTCGAAATCGGATAGGGGGTATGAAGAGGCTTTATCCATGAAATTGTCTCGCCAGTTCCCCCTGAATGCCCTGCGTGTCTTCGAAACCGTTGCACGGCTGCAGAACTTCACCCGTGCCGGCGATGAACTCGGCATGACCCAGACAGCCGTGAGCTATCAGATCAAGCTTTTGGAGGAACACCTCGGAGAAGCGGTGTTCATTCGCAAGCCGAGAGCGCTGCAGCTGACGCTTGCCGGCGAACGCCTGTTGCCGAGGGTGACGGAGGCCTTCGGCCTGCTCAATGATGCGGTCAATCAGGCTCGTCACGGCGCAGATGAAATCCTCGAGATACACTCGACCCCAACTTTTGCCTCCCATTGGCTGGCGCGAAATCTCGGTGCATTCCAGCTCGAATATCCGCATATCGCGGTCCGTCTACAACGCGGTACGCAACTGACCAACTTCAACCGGGAGCCGGCCGATGTCGCGATCCGAATCGGCATCGGTCCCTGGCAAGGTCTGGTGTGCCATCCGCTCATCCGGCTGTCCTACACCCCCATGCTCAGCCCGCGCCTCGCCAAAAGCATCGGCGGCGTAAGCGAACCGGGCGACCTCCTGAAACTGCCGCTGATCTCCGACGACGACGACGGCAGGTGGAAGGTATGGTTCGCGGAGGCCGGCGTCGATACCCTGCAGGGCAATACCCGCCGCCTCAACGCCTTCGGCGCGCTCGACCTCGAGACCGGAGCAGCGCTTGCCGGCCACGGCGTGGCGATGCTGAGTCCCTTCTACGTGCAGGAAGAGCTGGCTTCCGGCCGGTTGATACAACCCTTCGACCTCAGTTGGACCGACGATAACACCTATTGGCTCGTCTATCCCCATGGACGCCGCAACCTGCCCAAGATCAAGGCCTTTCAGGAGTGGCTCACGAGAGCACTACCCGCACTTCAGAGATAACGCGGCGGGTCGCGGACGACGGACCAGGTGTCGTGGTCGTACCGCTCTTTGCCGCCACCGGGTGTCAGGTGACCGTCCATAAGTCCGATGTCGCGCATCAAATGTTCAGGCATCAGCTCCCGCCTGCGAACCAGCGCCGTCAGAAAGCGCATGCTCAGGGCAACGGTCCCGCTTTTCCAGCGATAAAGGCGCAGGAAGCCATCCGGCATAACATATGTCATGGCAGACCTCTCGTTGATCATGAAGAATTAGAATTGATCTATGGGGATAGAATGCGCGCGTTTATCGCGGTATTCCAACGAAAGATCCGTCTGCATGGATCAAGAGGACTTATCCATGAAACTGTCCCGCAATTTCCCGCTGAACGGTATGCGGGTCTTCGAGGCCGCGGCCCGGCACCTGAGCTTCACCAGGGCGGGCGAGGAACTGGGAATGACGCAGACTGCCGTCAGCTACCAGATCAAGCTGCTGGAGGAGATGCTCGGCGAGCCGCTTTTCCTGCGCCGGCCAAGGCAGGTCACCCTGACGGAAGCAGGGGCGAGCCTCGCGCCAAAGGTGGCGGAAGCCTTCGGCCTTTTGCAGGAAGCCGTCGCCAATATGCGCGAGACGGCGCAGGTCACGCTCACCATCCACTGCACAGCGACATTCGCCCAGCAATGGCTGGCACGGCGGATCGGTGATTTCCAGATCAGGCATCCGAACATCGCGGTGCGCCTCGAGGCATCATCCGCACTGATCGACTTCAACAGCACGGAAGCCGACATCGCCATCCGCACCGGCGACGGAACATGGCCCGGCCTCTACAGCCAGTTCCTGATGTACAGCGGTTTCACGCCTATGCTCAGTCCGGCACTTGCACAAAGCGTCGGAGGTCTGCACCGGCCGGAAGACCTCCTGAAGCTGCGCATCATCGATCCGAGTGATCCCTGGTGGCGCATCTGGTTCAGTGCCGCCGGCGTCGCCGATCCTGATCTGGACAGCCGCCCACGCAGCCGGCTCGGGGCCCAGACATTCGAGGCGAATGCCGCCATGGCCGGTCAGGGCGTCGGCATCCTGACCCCGAAATTCTATCGTGACGAGATCGCCATGGGCCGCCTTTTCCAGCCTTTCGATATCATGGGTCGCGACGGCCACGACTACTGGCTCGCCTACCCGGAAGCCAAGCGCAAGCTGCCGAAGATAAGGGCATTCCATGCCTGGATCGTGGAAACGCTGGAAACGGACGGCCTCACCTGAGCTTCGCCGATCAGTCTTGGCTTAGAAGGACATGTCCGGTGCATAGAAACATCGGGGCGTGTTTTCGTCCGGAAAGAGACACAGGTGATATTCGCTGTCCTGGGATCGGCGGGTGGTGCTCTGTGGGAACTTGAAGATGTGTTTGCGGGTGATAAGCCGGTGATCGCCCGGCGCAAGTGTCAGCTGATATCCACCCGGCACGATCCTGACGCTCGACGACGGTATCTCTTGACAGTCGCCGGTGTGACCATCCCCGTTGCAGCAATAGAGATCGTAGCTCCAGCCGGAATGAGCATCGTGAGCTTCGACAGTGAACGCATAGATTGTAATGCTGACGAGTATCAATGCCAAGCGCATGGGCGGCTTCTCCATTGAATGAAGGCCTCCGCCGGTACGCACGACCACCTCCCGGCGGGTTTGCATCACCAATGTAACAGCTAACGAATATTAGAATAAGAACATAAATTGAGGGATGGGTTTTCGCGGTGCACAAATCACCGGGGAAAGCGTCGATTTCGCCCCCTGCCCCCTTTCAATCCAAAGGCTTTTTCGACAAGGTTTCAGGTCGGGGAAGAAAGGGATTTTCCATGTATGAATTTGCCATAGCCTGGGAATGGCTTGCCTTTGCCGTTCGCTGGCTGCATGTCGTGACCGCCATCGCCTGGATCGGTTCGTCCTTCTACTTCATCGCGCTCGATCTCGGCCTCGTGAAGCGAGACCACCTGCCTGCAGGCGTTTACGGCGAGGAATGGCAGGTTCACGGGGGCGGTTTCTACCACATCCAGAAATATCTGGTCGCGCCGGCCTCCATGCCGGAACATCTGACCTGGTTCAAATGGGAAGCCTATACCACCTGGCTTTCGGGCTTCGCCCTGCTCTGTGTGGTCTATTACGGCGGCGCCGATCTCTTTCTGATCGACCGCCATGTCCTTGATGTAGACCAGTGGCAAGCGATCGGCCTTTCGCTCGCGTCCCTCGGCGTCGGCTGGGTACTCTACGACCTCCTGTGCAAGTCGCCGCTTGGCAAGAACACCTGGGGCCTGATGGCATTTCTCTATGTCGTGCTGGTCGCCATGGCCTGGGGCTACACCCAGATCTTCACCGGCCGCGCTGCCTTCCTGCATCTCGGTGCCTTCACGGCGACGATCATGTCGGCCAATGTCTTTTTCATCATCATTCCCAACCAGAAGATCGTCGTCGCCGACCTCATCGCCGGCCGCACGCCGGATCCGAAGCTCGGGGCACAGGCCAAGCAGCGCTCGCTGCACAACAACTACCTGACGCTTCCCGTCATCTTCTTCATGCTGTCGAACCACTATCCCCTGGCCTTCGGCACCGCCTACAACTGGATCATCGCCGCGCTGGTCTTCCTGATGGGCGTCACCATCCGCCACTGGTTCAACACCACTCATGCCCGCAAGGGCCGCCCGCTCTGGACCTGGATGGTCACGACCGTTTTGTTCATCGTCATCATCTGGCTTTCGACCGTGCAGAAGCCCGTTTCGGAAGATGAAGTATCGGTGGCTCCCGTCTACCAGCGCTTCGCCGTGAACGCTCATTTCCCGGCCGTGAAGGACGTCGTCGCCAGCCGCTGTTCCATGTGCCACGCCGCGGAGCCCGTCTGGGACGGCGTGGCGCGTGCGCCAAAATCCGTGAAGCTCGAAAGTGACGCCGAGATCGCCGCACACGCCCGCGAGATCTATCTGCAGGCCGGCCGCGCCCATGCCATGCCGCCCGGCAACATCACCGAGGTCAGCGCCGAAGAACGCGCGCTTCTCGTTGCCTGGTATGAAAGCTCAGTCTCCGGGGAAAGCAGCCAATGACAGCCACCCTCTATCGCGGCCGCCTTCTCTCCTTCCTCCGCACGCCCGAAAGCGTGGCCGACGAGGGAAGCTACCGTTATGAGAGCGACGGCGCGCTGGTGGTCGAGAACGGCCGGATCGCCGCAATGGGTGACTACGCCTCCGTGAAAGCCGAAGCAGCCCCCGATGCCATCGAAATCGATCATCGGCCGCATCTCATCCTGCCCGGCCTGATCGATACTCATGTGCATTTTCCACAGATGCAGGTGATCGGCTCCTATGCCGCCAACCTGCTGGAATGGCTGAACACCTACACCTTCCCCGAGGAATGCCGCTTCGTCGAGACCGCCCACGCTGAACGTATCGCCCGGCACTTCTTCGACGAGTTCTTCCGCAACGGCACGACGACCGCCGTCGCCTATTGCTCCGTGCACAAGGCCTCCGCCGACGCCTTCTTCGCCGAGAACCTTCGCCGCGGCAGCCTGATGGTCGCCGGCAAGGTGATGATGGACCGCAATGCCCCGCAAGGTCTGCTGGACACCCCTCAGATGGCCTATGACGAGACGCGGCAGGTGATCGCCGACTGGCACGGCAAGGGCCGCAACCACGTCGCCATCACGCCGCGCTTCGCCATCACCTCCACCCCGGAGCAGATGGCCGCCACCCAGGCGCTGGCCGAGGAATTTCCCGAACTCCACATCCAGACGCATCTTTCGGAAAACCGCGAGGAGATCGACTTCACCTGCTCGCTCTATCCGGAAGCGACCGACTATACGGATATCTATGCCCGCTACGGCCTGCTAGGCCGCAAGACCCTGCTCGGCCACGCCATCCACCTCTCCGACCGGGAGGCGGACGCCATATCGGAAGCCGGTTCGATCGCCGTCCACTGCCCGACGTCCAACCTCTTCCTCGGTTCCGGCCTCTTCCCGATGAAACGCTACCAGCGCCGCGACAAGCCGGTGCGCATCTCGGTGGCAACCGACATCGGCGGCGGCTCCAGCTATTCCATGCTCAAGACCATGGACGAGGCCTACAAGATCCAGCAGTTGCAGGAAGAACGCCTCAACCCTCTGGAAAGCTTCCACCTGATGACACTCGGCAATGCCGAGGCGCTGTCGCTCTCGGACCGTATCGGCACGCTGGAGATCGGCACCGATGCCGATTTCATCGTGCTCGATTCCGCTGCCACGCCCGCCATGGCGCTGCGCATGGAAACGGTCAAAACCCTTGCGGAAGAACTCTTTCTGCTGCAGACGTTGGGAGACGACCGCTCGGTGGTCGAAACCTATGTGGCCGGATGCGCCGTGAAGGGCAGAAGCTAGCCGCCATACCTGAAGACTGGTCGAAACGTGCTGCAGCTCTTTCTCAATCTAGCGGTCGGAACGCTGGTCATTTCGCTGACCGTTATCATCCACACCTTTGGCCTCATGGCGGTCACACACGCAATGAGCTGGGTCACGGCGCATATGCGCCTGCATGCCCGCCGCAGCCGTATCCTGGCGATGAATACCGTCGTACTGGGCATATTTGCCGTGCTGACGACCGAAGTGTGGCTCTGGGCGCTAACCTTCCATGAGATCGGTTTTTTCAACGATTTCACGACATCGCTTTATTTTTCCACCGTCACCTTCTCGACCATCGGCTACGGCGACGTCTTTCCTCATCCCGAGTGGCGTATGCTGGCGGGACTGGAAGGCGTGAACGGTTTCCTACTGATCGGCTGGTCTACCGCCTATCTCGTCGCGGCCGGCATAAGGGTCGGTCCCTTTCGCTCCGGAGAGCATTTCTGATGGCTCTCTGTCGCTAATTTCCAACTAAAGGCAATAGAAGTGTCCACTATTCTCGAAATCGCCGATCTCAAGGCGCTGGCGAAGCGTCGCGTTCCGAAGCTTTTCTTCGATTATGCCGATAGCGGTTCCTATACAGAATCCACCTATCGGGCCAACGAGTCGGATTTTTCCAGGATCAAGCTGCGTCAGCGCGTACTGGTCGACATGAGCGGCCGCTCGCTCGAAACCACGATGATCGGCGAGAAAGTCTCGATGCCGGTGGCGCTTGCCCCGACCGGACTTACCGGCATGCAGCATGCCGATGGCGAAATGCTGGCCGCGCAGGCAGCCGAGGAATTCGGCGTCCCATTCACGCTTTCGACCATGAGCATCTGCTCGATCGAGGACGTGGTGTCGGTGACCAAAAAGCCGTTCTGGTTCCAGCTCTACGTCATGCGCGACCGTGATTTCGTGATGAACCTGATCGACCGCGCCAAGGCCGCGAAATGCTCGGCGCTGGTGCTGACCGCCGACCTTCAGATCCTCGGCCAGCGCCACAAGGACCTGCGCAACGGCCTGTCCGCGCCACCGAAGCTCACGCCGAAGCATCTCTACCAGATGGCGACCCGCCCGCGCTGGTGCTGGAACATGCTGCAGACCAGCCGCCGCACCTTCCGCAACATCCACGGCCATGCCAAGGGCGTAACCGATCTCGCCTCCCTCAACGCCTGGACCACGGAACAGTTCGACCCCCAGCTTTCGTGGAAGGATGTCGAGTGGATCCGTGAACGCTGGGGCGGCAAGCTCATCATCAAGGGCATTCTCGACGCCGAAGACGCGACGCTCGCCGCACAGACGGGTGCGGATGCGATCGTCGTTTCCAACCACGGCGGCCGCCAGCTCGATGGAGCGCATTCCTCGATCTCCATGCTGCCGAGGATCGTCGATGCCGTTGGCGACAAGATAGAAATCCATCTCGACGGCGGCATCCGCTCCGGTCAGGACGTGTTGAAGGCCGTGGCGCTCGGCGCAAAGGGAACCTTTATCGGCCGCCCCTTCCTTTACGGCCTCGGCGCCATGGGCAAGCCCGGAGTCACCAAGGCACTGGAAATCATCCGCAAGGAGATGGACACGACCATGGCGCTCTGCGGCAAGCGACGGATCGAGGACATCGATCGCCGGATCCTCGCGGAAAACCCGTACTGACAACAGATCGGGCACCTGACATCAGGCGGAGAGCCTGTCGGCCAGCGCCTCCGCCAGATCCAGCATGCGTGTCTCGGGCGCATGCCCGATCAGCATCAACGCATGGCTGCCATCCGCCCAGTGAACGACGGTCATGCCATTGCGTTGCTCTGTCCGCATCGCAGCGGGTTTTCCATCCGAGCGAACGATACAGAAGGCAAGCGGGCCGCTATCCGGATCGAGATAAAGGATCTGGGCCAGCGGCTTGCCGTCATAGGCCAGAACCTGCGCGCGCTTGTAGTCGAGACCGTCGAAATCAAGCTGCTCAGGCGTCATCCGCATGTCGAGACGCCGATTGATGTCCGAAAGCTCCGCCGCCTGCTCGGCGGCCGTCGGTAGTACTCTGGAAAGTGTCTGTGAATCGTAGAGTGACATGTATTGCGCCACACGGCCTCGCCACTCCTCCGGTCCCTCTCCATCCTTCTCGAACCAATCAAGACCGACCCTCCCCACAAGGACACCGGCCATCACCGACGCAGCGATGGCGCCGAGAAGACCACGGCGACTGATACTGCCGACCATGATCGGCTGCGGCTTCATATTGATCGCCACAAGCATGGACTGTAATCGCCCAACTGGCGCTTCCCCAAGCAGGGGCGCGAACGAATGGCGATAATCGAGATTGGCGCGCATCAGGAATTCCAGCCGCTCGGCAACACCTGCGTCCTGTTCCAGCAGGCGCTCGATGCGGTCGCGCTCATCGCCGTCCAGTTCTCCATCGATGAAGGCCGTCAGGAGTTCGTCCGATGGCATGATGTCTTCCTCGGTCATTGCCCCTCCTCCCCCCTGGCTTCTGCAAGCTTTGCCCGCGCCGCCGCCAATCGGCTCATGATGGTTCCGACCGGCACGCCCAGGATCGTTGCGACCTCGCGATAGGACAGCCCCTCGACATAGGCCAGAAACACGGCGGTCCGTTGAGCCTCCGGCAGGGCATCGACGAGACGCATGACCTGATTGGCCATGACCTTGCGGTCTGCCTCCGCCCGGCCATCGAAGGAAAGAACGTCGGCGGCGTCGGCCAGCCCCGCCCCTTCGCGCACCCGCTGTGCCCGGACCTCGTTCAGCCAGATCGAATGGAGGATGGCGAGAAGCCACTGGTCGATCCGCGAACCCGCGACAAACTGCGCCGCCCGCTCCAGCGCCCGGACACAAGTTTGCTGCACCAGATCGTCGGCCATGTCCCGCCGACGCGACAGCACGAAGGCATATCGCCACAGCCGGCTCAGATTCGCCGACAGACCGTTTCGCACATCCGCCTCGCTCGCGATGGCAGCCTCCCTCCCCGTGAATAAAACGGGCGCGATCGCCCGGTCCTGTTGCGATGAGGGGGCGGCGCTGTTCAGCGGATAATCACAGGATAGGCTCGACATTGGCAAGATACCGATTTGACGACAGACGGAGCCACGAAATCGTGGCCCGACCCGTCATCTGCTCCCTAGCGCATCGGCCCGAAAATCGGGATCGATATTCGGAAAGCTCAATGCGTAGATTCAAGATGTTAGAGCGCCGTGCGTCCAAATGGACGCACGGCGCTCTAGCGTCAGATCTTCGGAGCCGCGCTGATGGCGGCATCGAGGTCGCGATATTCCTCGCACGAGGTGCCGCAAAGCCCTGAGATCGCCTTCAACTGCGCCTTGGCCAGCTCTATCTCGCCCTTCAGGACATAGGCCTCACCGAGATATTCCCGCACCTGCGCATATTGCGGGTCGGCGGCCACGGACTTCAGGTAATAGCCGATGCCTTCATCGAGACGGCCGAGCTTGCGGGTAGCGTAACCACGATAATTCAGTACTACAGGGGAATTCTGATCCTTCACCGTATCGAGTACATCGAGGGCGTCCTGGTATCGCTCGGCCTTCGCCAGCGCATAGGCATAATCCGCAAGGTTCTCATCCGTGAGATTGGCGCCGCTTTGCTTGACGCATTTCTGCGACTTCCGGTCATAGACGCTGCCCTTCTTGCAGACGGGTGTCGTCTCCGATCCGGAATCAGACCCACCTCCATAACCACCGGCCGCGAATAAGGGACCGGCAAGGGCGACGGAAAAGAGGCAGACGGCGGACAGGGTGGCAAAGCGAAGCTTTTGAACGCGGGGCATGGCTTGATCCTCTGCAAATACGACAGCGCCGGAAGCCACCTACGATGAACGGCGGACGCTGCGAGTTTGATTTCCCCGCATGAACCCGCGCCGAACTCTTTCGGCGGAAGCGATCATGCGGCGTTGCAGGAGGTGAACACCCCGGAGGGTGCTTCTATTCGACGGAATCTGAAATTTTCTTCAGGCGATCCAGCCGCCCGAAAGCGCGCTGACCCAATCGGCCATGCCATGAGCTGCTGCCATTTCGGCTGCGGCCTCGTTGTCGTAGCGTACCTGCCGGAAGGTCGGCTGCCAGCCACGGCCGGTCTTTTCCAGCACGGCATAGGCCGCAAAAGGCGTGCCCTGCTGGGCCTTGTGATAGAAGGGCTGGTCATAATCGAAGCCCGGACAACCAACGCTGCCCGGATTGACGATAAGGCGGCCACCGGAAAGCTGGACAGCCCTCGCGATATGGCTGTGACCGCAGAGAATGAGCGGCTGTTCGATACCATTGGCAAGCCCCTCGATTTCATCGAGCGGCTTCAGATGGAAGATGCCATCCGGCGAAAGCGTCTCCATCCAGTAGGTGTTATCGTCCTGCGGCGTCGCGTGGCAGAGATAGGCCTCGTCGCGATAGACCTCGCTGAACGGCAGCGCGCGGATCCAGTCGAGATGGTCCGTGGTGAGCTGCGGAAAAACCGGCTGCTCCCAATCACCCATTTCCTCGAACGACCTGTCAATCAGCGCCCGATCGTGGTTTCCCCGAACACTCACAGCCCCGAGCGGCAACAACAGATCCGCCGTGGCACCGGCGTTCAGAGGACCGGAAAAGCTGTCCCCGAGATTGACGATCTCGGAAATCCCCTGCCGGCGGATATCCTCCAGCACGGCTTCCAGCGCCAGATGGTTGCCGTGGACATCGGCGATTGCAGCGAAGATCATCGATCAGCTACCCCGGTAGGTGGAATAGCCATAGGGCGAAAGCAGAAGCGGCACATGATAGTGAGCCTCGGAATCGCTGATGCCGAAGCGGATCGGGATGACATCGAGGAACGGGGGCGAAGTGAGCGGCGCACCCTGCGCCTTCAGGTAGTCGCCGGCATGGAACAGCAGTTCGTACTGCCCGACCCGGAAGCTCTCGCCCGAAAGGATCGGTCCGCCATCGACGCGACCGTCGGAATTGGTGATCACGGTGGTCACGAGCTCGGCATCCTCGCCCACGATCCGCATCAACTGGATCTTCAGGCCTTCCGCCGGCTTGCCGAGCGCGGTGTCGAGGACATGGGTGGTAAGGCCGGTCATAGATGGGGCTCCAGAATCACGAAAGGCGTGTCGAAAAAGAACTCTTCGAGATTGTTGCCCGGCCCGTCACGATCGACAACCAGAAAATCCGAGATTTCCCCTATCGCCATCAGCGGATGATGCCAGACGTTACGCCGGTAATTCACGCCCTGATCGGGTCGCGCCAGAAAGACCTGCGGACGTCCAGGCCTGCCATCCTCATCGGGTGAAACGGCGACCAGAAACGGCCGACCGGAGAGCGGCGAAAAGCTCTGGCTGCCGAACGGATGCCGCTCCATCATTCCGACTTGATAGGGAAAGGCGCGCGGCTGGCCGCGGAAGATGTTGACGATAACCCGTGCCCCTTCGCCCGTTACCTCCGGCGAAAACAGCGCATGAAACCGCTCCGTGGTGCCGCCATTGATCAGGCGCATTGTTTCGGGCCTGGCGGAAATCACCTCGCCGAAAGGAGCGAATTCTTCGGGGGTAAGAGGCTGGATGGAAAGCATGTCGGACAACAGGAGTCATTCTCCCTGAATATGCGGATGGCGTAGCTGGTTGATCTGGCGGATCAGTGCCGGCAGGTCGGCTTGAACGGTGTCCCACACCAGTCGCCAGTCGAGTGGTTCGTGCTCATGGACAACCATGTCGCGCCAGCCCCTGATTTTCCGCCAGTCGATGTCAGGATATTCGGAAGCGGCAGACGGAGAGCCGGCCAGTACCCTCGCAGCCGCGGCGGCGATCAGCACGAAGGTCATCGCAACCGCGCGCTGGATCAGGATATCCCGCTCGAATGCCTCTCCGGTCACATCCTTGACAAAACCGACAGCCTCGGAGGCCGCCTCCTGCATGTCGCGAAGATCTTCGAGAAAACGCTGCTCTGGAGTCATATGACCGCCACCGAACCGAAGACACGCGGGTTCGCCGCATTGAAGCGCTCACTCGCCTCGCGGATCGCCTGCCTGTTTTTATCCAGCACTTCCGATGGCCGCATGACCGAACCTCCGTTTTGGGCAATATAGAGCATGTCCCGCAAAAGTGGGAACCAGTTTCAGGACAAGGGCATAAGCCCAAATATGCAGAGAGAATTCGAGCAGTCACAACACGCTTTGTGGAAGCGCCCTACCGGAGGAAATCGGGAACCTCACCAAAACGCGGCAGGCCGCAGACGAAAACAGCGCCGGCTTTCACCGGCGCTGTCGTGATCAATGGTCGATCTTCGAAGATCAGGCTGCTGCAGAAGCAGCGAACGGAACTTCCGAGATCGTCTTCAGGACCTGCGAAGCGATCGCATAGGGGTCGCCCTGGGAGTTCGGACGACGATCTTCCAGATAGCCCTTGTAATCGTTCTTGACGAAGGAGTGCGGAACGCGGATGGAGGCGCCACGGTCGGCAACGCCGTAGGAGAATTTGTTCCACGGAGCCGTTTCGTGCTTGCCGGTCAGACGCATGTGGTTGTCCGGGCCGTAAACGTTGATGTGGTCCATCAGGTTCTTATCGAACTGCGCCATCAGGCGTTCGAAATAGTCCTTACCGCCAACTTCGCGCATGTACTTGGTCGAGAAGTTGCAGTGCATGCCAGAACCGTTCCAGTCGGTGTCGCCGAGCGGCTTGCAGTGCCATTCGATATCGATGCCGTACTTTTCGCAGATGCGCAGCAGCAGGTAGCGAGCCATCCAGATCTGGTCGGCGGCCTTCTTGGAGCCTTTGCCGAAAATCTGGAATTCCCACTGACCCTTTGCCACTTCGGCGTTGATGCCTTCGTGGTTGATGCCGGCTTCGAGGCACTGGTCCAAGTGCTCTTCCACGATCTGGCGCGCGATGGAGCCGACGTTCTTGTAGCCGACGCCGGTATAGTACGGACCCTGCGGAGCCGGGTAGCCGTGTTCCGGGAAGCCGAGCGGGCGGCCGTCTTCGTAGAAGAAGTATTCCTGCTCGAAACCGAACCATGCATCTTCATCGTCGAGGATGGTCGCACGGGTATTCGACGGATGGGGGGTAACACCGTCCGGCATCATGACTTCGCACATCACGAGAGCGCCGTTCTTGCGGGCCGGATCGGGATAAATGGCAACCGGCTTGAGAACGCAGTCGGAGCTACGGCCTTCGGCCTGCTCGGTCGACGAGCCGTCGAAACCCCAATAGGGAAGCTCTTCCAGCGAGGGGAAGTTGTCGAATTCCTTGATCTGCGTCTTGCCACGCAGGTTCGGCACCGGCTTGTAGCCATCGAGCCAGATATACTCGAGCTTGTACTTGGTCATTCTTGGTCTCTCTTCAGTCAAGCGCCCGCCCATGGAGCGCAACAGAGGGGGCGATTCTCCGGTTGTCCGGCGAGTCGTTTTCATAGAAGCAGGAAGCATGCCAACTGATGCAAACCGTCATTCGGCTGACACAATGACGCACCCGCAAAGCCCTGTGACTGTGGATCGACAGCGGGAATCCTTAACAGTTTCAGCTTATTGTGTGGGAACATGACACAGCCATACCGTGTTCTCCTGTGTCGCGGGCATCATGCTGGAATGTGATGATTTCGCAATCACGCATGTTTTCAGCCCAAAAATGCCTATATTTTATGCATTTTGCACTTTTCGTGTGCATCTCATTTAAAAACCTGTTAGGGAATGTCATCGGACTTGAAAACCGATGAACAACGAAAGGCAGAAGCATGACAACGAACATGGTTCGGGAATCGGCGAAGATCCTGCAGTTCCCGGTAAGAAACGTTCAGAAGATGATGGAAATTCGCGAGCGCGACGGACGCTCACGCCCTGTGATTTACGAAAGCGGCGCTGGCAGCTGGTATCACGAGGAAGCGATCCGCGAAGTGGATGAGGCGCGCAAGCAGTAGCAAGCGCGCCAGAATGCCCTGCTCACTCAGACCTGAAGGTTCTTGAGGCGTGGAGCGTTGCGCCATCATCAGAGTGAGAGCAACAAGGGCGACAATCCTCGCTCGGCGATAAAATTGCCGACAATAGATGGCTTGAACGGTCTACCTTCATTTGCGGAACATCTTCAGCTTCCAATCTCCGGAAGCATATAACATTCCGGCCGGAACTATCGTCGGCCCACCGTCGATCCGCTTCGAAAACCCGCCAGCGCGATAAACTCCTTTGAGAACATCAGGACTACTCCACGCCGGCCTCACGCAGACCGGGTGAAGAATACTCGTTTGCACGGGGGCTGCGGGGCCTCAGACATTCTCCGGCAGGAGGTGTCCAAGGCGAATGCGAGCGATCTTCTCCACTTGCGCGCAGGCGGTCGCAAACTCAGTTTCGCGATCGTTGTCTATGCGCGTCTCAAAAGCGGCAAGAATGTCTTCCTTGGTGAGGCCTGTCACCGCGATAATGAACGGAAAGCCGAATTTCTCGGTGTAGGCGGAATTGATCTCGGTAAACCGCGCAAACTGTTCGGGACTGAGCCGATCAAGGCCCGCACCGCTCTGCTCCCTGCGGCTTTCCTCGGTCAGTTCGCCGGCAACGGCCAGACGCCCGGCGAGATCGGGATGCGCCCGCAGAACTCTCAACCGTTCGGCTTCGCTGGCCTTGCGAAACTGTTCGGCGAGCGCGGCATGCACGCTCGAAACCGTCAGCGGCTCACTGATTGCCCCGGCCTCGAAGGCCCGCTCGGCTATGAAGGGAGAATGCTCGAACACGCCGCCGAAGGTGGAGATGAAGTTGTTTCGCGTCACCATGTGCTCACCACGTCGGCTTGTGGTTCTTGTGCCAGTGCTCGGCGATCTCGATACGCTTAGGGATCCACACCTTGTCATGTGACCGCACATAATCAATGAAACGCGCGAGTGCCGCGGCCCGGCCCGGACGGCCCACAAGGCGGCAATGCAGCCCGATCGACAGCATCTTGGCGCTGCCGGCCTTGCCCTCTTCATAAAGCACGTCGAAGGCGTCCTTGAGATAGGTGAAGAACTGGTCGCCGGAGTTAAAGCCCTGCGGCGTCGCAAACCGCATATCGTTGGTTTCGAGCGTATAGGGGATGATCAGGAACGGCTTGCCGTCGATACCCTTCACCCAGTAGGGCAGGTCGTCAGCGTAAGAGTCCGACGAATAAACGAAACCACCCTCTTCCATGACGAGCCTGAGCGTGTTGTCGGAGGGCTTGCCCTGATACATGCCGAGCGGATGGGAACCGGTCAACTCCTTGTGCAGCCGCACCGCCTCGAGGATGTGCTCGCGCTCCTCCTCCTCGGAAAAATCCTTGTATTCCAGCCAGCGATAACCGTGGCTGGCGATTTCCCATCCGGCTTCCTTCATCGCCGCGACCGCTTCCGGGTTACGTGCCATGGCGAGCGTCACGCCATAAACGGTCACCGGCACACTGCGCTCGGTGAACATCCGCCAAAGACGCCAAAAACCGGCCCGCGAGCCGTATTCGTAGATCGATTCCATGTTGAGATTGCGCTGTCCGCCCCAGGGCTGCGCACCGACGATCTCCGACAGAAGGCATTCCGAGGCCTTGTCGCCGTCAAGAATGCAGCTTTCGCCGCCCTCTTCGTAATTGACAACGAACTGCACGGCGATGCGGGCATCACCGGGCCACTTCGGGTCTGGAGTGTTGCGGCCATAGCCGACGAGGTCGCGCGGATAGGTATCGGTCTGCATCAAATCACCCTATGGAGACATGCCGCGCGAGCGTTTGCCTGCTCACAGGACACGACATCGGAAAAGAACAACAACTGCAACGCGGGAGCGAATCCGGAAGATCGCGACGCGCCTGAATGCGTTGCGCAAACGGTAAGCAGCGTGAAGGCCGATGTCGAGATGGAAACGAAAGAGCGGGGCGTTGCCTTTTTGGCGACACCCCTCACCGACCCGCGACTGAACCGGCATTCAGGCGATCTTGCGGGCGGAAATGCGTCCCATCGGATGCAGCGAGTGAACCTGGAACGGCGCTCCCGGCTCCTTCTCGACAAACAGGGCGAGATTGGAGAAATCCACCGGTTCGGACAGGACTGGCGCGAAATGCGCCCGCAGCGCTTCTTCTATCCGGGGGAATTCAAAAGGCGCCAACGGACCGGTGAGCGGCATATGGAAACGGAATTCGTCCATCACGTAAGGATGGCCCCAGCGATAGAGATTGGCGAACTGCGGAGCCGACAGCCCCTCCGGATTGCGCCGCTCGATTTCCGCTTCGGTCAGCGGCGCCCGGAAGGCGTCGAATTCCTGCACCACGGCGGCGGCCAGATAGTCGAGTTCAGGACACGGACGCTGCAGCACGAGGCCGAAGAAATCCCCGAGCCGGGCAATTTCGAGTCGCGGCAGTTCGAAGGGCTCCAGCGTTCCGGCAAAACGCATCAGGTCGCGAAGCATGGCGGCTTCGACAAGGTCGCTGTGCAGATGAAAGGGAGCTTTCAGCGTGGCGTGGAAGCCATAACGACGCGGCAAGGCGGTATGAAAGGCAATCTCGTGCACCCCGAGACCGCGCAGGGCGGGATGCTCGACGGCCTCGCCGGAATAGACATTGCGCCCGAGCCAGCCTGCGGCAGCAAGCGTCAGCGGGTCGCCCGAAGGGGGCGTGAAATGTATGGCATAGCGCATGCGAATACCTCACCCTCTTGTTCGTCGCCAATTTTAGCAATCGACGTTACAACACGGAGGTAGGTGATTTGCATGACAGGATCACGACGAGAGACCTGTCCCAGCCTCACGCATTGCGAGCAGCAATCACGATATGATGATGAAGCGTGAAGGATTGCGGCAACCCGTTGGCATCATTCTCCAGCCGCCCTGCGATGCCGGCGACTGCAGCCTCCGCAAGCCGGTGCGCAAGACCGAAACTGACCTTGAAACCTCCGGTCAGCGCATGAATGCGCGGATGATCGGGATGCGGTCCCACCATCGGGTCGCGATCGATCGCCTTGGGCCGCAGCCCGGCCCAGCGCTCGACCACCTCCGCATCGCGGAGCGCCGGTGCAAGCCCCCTCGCCCGACCGATCAGCTCTTCGAGCTGCTCGTCGGTCGAGCCCGGATCGTCGAACCTGTCTTCGCTGGTGCTGCCGATGGCGGCATAACCGCCCTCATGCGGCACGATGTAGAGACCATCGAGATAAAGCAGCGGCAAGGCGGGATCGATATCCGCCTTCAGCAAGGCGGCCTGCCCCTTAACCGGTTGACCGAGCGGCAGCGGAAGCGGCGCTCCGAGCGACTCGAGCATGGGGAAAGACCTGTGTCCCGCCGCGATGATGCAGTGCCCGAAGGCAACCGTCCGACCATCCGAAAGCCGGGCGATGTGGGTCTCGGGATGGAGAAGAGCGACCCCGGAATTCTCGATGATGCGGACGTGCAAGGCCTCATTCAGGCGAGCGGTGAGCATTGCGGTCAGGCTGCGCGGCGAGACCCGCGCGGCAAACGTGTCGTAGACGATGCCCGCCGCCATGAACTCTTCCGAAGGCCAGTCGGTTCCGGCCGGCGAGGCATCGAGCGGTGTCCAGGAGAATGAACGAGCGCCATGATGCCAGTGCGTTTCCGCATCCTTGCAATGACGTTCGGCAATCACCCTCAGGTGCGGCTTCGGCAGCGGAATCAGCCGGCCGCTGCGACGATAACCGGCCGACAGCCCGGTCTCGGCTTCCATACGTCCGACTTCTTCCTCAAGGCCGATAAGCGCATCGAACTGGAACTGCTTCTTCTCCGACCAGCGATCCGGCATGTGGGGCATCAGCGCGCCCAGCAATCCCCCGCTCGCGCCGCGGGCAAGCGGCCCCTCATCGACCAGCAGCGTATCGATGCCCTGGCGCTCCGCATGCAGCGCGGCCCAGAGCCCCATGATGCCGCCGCCAACGATCAACAGCTCGACGCGCAATTGACCTGATTGCGGCGCGGCAGTATCCGATTTGACCATGACAGCTTCCCACACGATATCGCCGACCGAAGGGCCGGATGCGAGCCAGGGGCAGAGCCTCACCTGGAACGAGGGCGATATGCCCTATTCGACCGCCTTTGGCGATCATTTTTATTGCCAGACCGATGGCCGGCTGGAATGCGGCCATGTCTTCCTCTCCGGCAATGGACTGCCCGACCGCTGGACGGGTTCCGGCACCTTCCGCATCGGCGAGCTCGGCTTCGGCACCGGCCTCAATGCCTGCGAGACATGGCGCCATTGGAAGGAAACCCGAACTGCAGGCTCCGCCCTGCACTTCGTTTCCTTCGAGCTTTATCCGATGAAGGCCGAAGAGCTTGACCGGGCGCTTTCCCGCTGGCCGGAAATCGATATGGAACGCAAGGTGCTCGTCGACCTGTGGCCCGCAACGCCCGAGGATGCTGTTGACATCGCATTGGACAACGAGACGCGCCTGACCGTCATTTGTGGCGACGCCATGCAGAATCTGACGGCAAGCCCGCTCACCTTCAACGCCTGGTTTCTCGACGGCTTCGCCCCTTCCCGCAATCCGGCCATGTGGTCGCGGGAACTGATGCAGGCGGTGTTCGACCACGCCGTTCCCGGTGGCACCTTTGCGACCTATGCGGCGGCGGGTTTCGTCCGCCGTAATCTTGCGGGCGCGGGATTTGCGGTGGAAAGAAGAAAGGGCTTCGCGGGAAAGCGCGAAATGCTCTGCGGTGTCAGGCCGGACGAATAGCCGACCTCACTCACCAGCCTCCAGGGCACCGCGCGACGACTGCGAAGACAGCCACTGATTGATCTTCTGCTGCATGCTCTCCGGGCTGATCGGTTTCGGCATGTAATCGTCCATACCGGCGGCAAGGCAGAGTTCCTGATCGAGATCCTGCGCGTGGGCCGTGACGCCAATGATCGGAACATGCTGCCCGTCGCCGAGCGCGCGCTCCTCCTCACGGATGGTTCGCGCCGCCTGATGACCGTTCAGCACCGGCATGGAAACATCCATCAGGATCAGCCGAGGGGAAAGCGAGCGCCACGCGTCCACCGCCTCGCGGCCGTTCTCCACGATCCGGTAAGTCAGGTCCGTCGCCTGCATGATCTGACGGAAGACAATCTGGTTGACCTCGTTATCTTCGGCAATCAGCACATCACAGGTACTTGCGACAGGTGCCTCTCGCTCTTCCTTGCGTTCCGAAGTCGCGACCGACGGCGCAGAGGAAGCCGCAGCAGAGACACGGGCGGGGATAGGTGCCGGCGCCATAAAACGCCCGGCATGTGCACGCAACCGCGCTGCGCGAACCACATCGATGACGGCGCTGCGCAAGAGATTGGCCCTTGCAGGCTTCATCAGATGCGCCTGAACATTGAGTTCCTGAAAGATGCGCTCGTCGCCGAGCATATCCATCGACGTCAGGAAAATGATTGCGCTGGCATCGAAGCGACGATCCGCCCTGATGAGACGCGCCACATCGACACCGTTCATCAACGGCATCTGGTAGTCGATGATCAGCGCATCGATGACCACGCCGACATGAGCGGCTTCTTCCAGTATCGACAGTGCGGCCGGGCCGCTTTCAACGGCGAGGCAATCGAAGCCCCACATCGTCAACTGTTCCGTCAGGATCTGACGGTTGACGGCGTTATCGTCAATGACGAGCACATGGGCGTTTCTGACATTGACCGGCATGGCGTTATGCTTATGCCGTTCGCTTGCCATGACAAACGGCAGCTGGACGGTAAACACCGACCCCTTGCCTAGCTCGCTCCGCACATCGATATGTCCGCCGAACAAGTCGACAAGGCCGGCCGTGATGGCAAGCCCCAGACCCGTTCCCTCGTGCCGTCGGGTCGACGAGGTATCAACTTGCGAAAACTTTTCGAAGATCGATACCTGCTTGTCAGCGGGAATGCCGATTCCGGTATCCTCGATCTGCACCGTCAGCAGCGTGCGCCCCTCGGCCAGCGCCTCGCTCGACACGGCGATCAGCACATGCCCCTTCTCGGTGAACTTGATCGCATTACCGACGAGATTGGTAACGACTTGCCGGAAGCGCCCGGCATCGCCGACCACCATATGGCGAACCGTCGCGTCGCCGCGCACGATGAGTTCGATGTCCTTCTCCGAGGCGGAGGCGGACAGAAGCGTCGCCACGTCTTCGATCGCCTCGACGGGATCGAACGGCGTCTTGCGCAGTTGCAACTGGCCTGCGTCGATCCGGGAAAAATCGAGGATGTCGTTGATGATGGTCAGCAACGCGTTGCCGGACTTGACGATGATGTCGACGAATGTCTTCTGCCGCGTATCCAGTGCCGACTTAGAAAGAAGCTCCGCCATACCGAGAACGCCGTTCATCGGTGTACGGATCTCGTGGCTCATATTGGCGAGGAATTCGGATTTCGCCTTGTCCGCCGCCTCGCTGCGCGCGAGCAGGACCTTCAGTTCTTCCTCGCCCTTCTTGATCTCGGTAACGTCGGTCATGACGACCATCCAGTGACCGCGGCCGCTGACGGTCGCTTCCATCTGGACCCAGGTCGTCCGGTTGGCGAGAAAGGTCGTGGAAACGCCGCTCGCCGAACGCACCTTCTCCTGCCACTCACGAAGAGCGGACATTGCGTCCGGTCCGAAATCGCCACGCTTGGCGCAATAGGCAAAGGCGGCGTGCCAGCTCTGTCCCTTCTCGACCATCAGCGGCGGCAGATCCAGTATCCGCACGAGGGCATCATTGCTTTCGATGATCACGCCGTCCTCGATCACCACCAGCCCCTGGGACATGACACGGGTGGCGTCCTGCATGAACTGTCCGAGCCGTTCGAGCTGCGCGCGTGCTTCGCTGATCTCCAGTTCGCGACGGCGCACCTCGGTCAGGTCCGAATAAGTGAGGAGAATCTTCTCGTCGTTCAGCCGGGTAACGGTGCTCAACACATACTTGCCGTCGCCATAAGCAAGGTCGCGCACGACAGTACCCTCGAGCGCACGAAACTCCTCTACCCGCTTCTGAAAGCCTTCCTCGAACTCCATATCGGGCCACAGCCAGCCGCGCTGGCGGTTGAGTTCGCAATAATAGCGGAACGGCATGCCTTCGAAGGGAACGTCCTCCTCCCAGCACCAGATCTTGGCGCATTTGTCGTTTGCGAATTCCACGATCATGTCGCGATTGAGGATCGCAACACCGACAGGCATGATCTGGAAAACACTGAGCAGGTCTGCATAGAGCTTTTCGGCCCGCGCATGGGCCTCTACCAGTTCGCGCTCGCGGGCCTTGAGCAAAGAGACATCGGTAATCGAGCCGACGATATAGCGATGATCATCCGGCGTGACGATGCGGTTGAGGCGGGTTATTACCGATGCCGGAGCGTCATCTGCCAGCACGATGTCCTGCGGACGCTCGAAGCTTTCGCCCGTCGCAAGCACGTGTTCGTTTTCGACGCGAAGCTGTTTGCCGGAATGCGGAAACATCTCGTCTTCGCGCATGCCTAGGAATTCTTCCCGCGGCTTGCCCTGCATGGTTTCATAGGCCGCATTGGCAAAAATCAGCCGGCGATCGCTATCGCGGATGAAGACGGGGACAGGAAGGTGCTCTATCGCCGTGCGGTAGAGGATGGTCTCCTGCTCGCGCTGGTGCAGTTGCGTGACATCGGAATAGGTCATAAGGACCTTGCCATTGGCTAATCGCCGGCTCCTGATGGCCAGAACGCGCCCACCGGGCGTTTCCGCCTGCGAGGTGACACTGTTGCCATCCTCGTCAAACTGCGCGATGCGCGCGTTGTAGATCGCGTCGATATCGACAAGGCTCGTATCACCGTAACGACCACGTCCGAAATTATACTCCAGAAACGCGCGATATGGGCGTCCCACGGGATGATATCCGTCCTCGGCTTCCAGCATGTCGCAAAAGGCGTCGTTGACGTATTCGACCACGAAGCCGTCATCGAGAATCATGACACCGACCGGCAAAGACTTCAGCAGGCTTTCCAGATGCCTGTGCAATGCTTCCGCCTCGCCGCGCGCTTCAATGAGTTCCCTCTCGCGTATCTTGGTCGCGGTGGTGTCTGTGATGGAGCCGACGAGGTAGTGCTTGCCGTTGCTGACGGTGATCCGGTTCTTGCGGGTGATAGCCGGGAGTTCGAAACCGTCGACGAAACGGAACACCTGCTCCGTCTGCAATATCTTTCCGCCCTGCAGAACCTCGCTGTTATCGGCATGATAGGCGCCGGCCTTGTCGCCGAAGGTTTCCCACTCGTCCTTGCCGATGAGATCGTCCCGTTCGATGTTGACGATCGCCGCATAGGCATCGTTGGCGAAGACCATCCGATGGTCGCTGTCGCGTACGAAGGTCGCAGTCGGGAGGTCCTCGAGAATCATGCGGAGGAGCTCTGTCCGGTCCGTAGTGGACGACACAGGGGCCGATGGCGATCGGCCTTCGATGACCCGCCTCGGCATTCCTTCGGTCATGCCGAACAGGAATATGCTGTCGTCTTCATCAAGAAAGCGCTCGACCTTCAGGGCAACCCGCTGAGATCCGCCGGGATTCAGGACCAGCGCGCGCTCATCCTCCCCGAATACCAGCGCACGGCGTTCGCGGTCATCGCGGTCGAGATATTCCGCCGGACCAAAGACTTCCTGATCGTTTTTTCCAACAATGTCTCGCGGATTGACGCGCATGAAACGGGCATAAGCCTCGTTGACCGAGACATAACGCAACTCGCTGTCCTTGACGAAGGCCGGCACGTCGAGCTCGGCGATCTTCTCGCAGGCTAGTCTCAGCAAATCGCCACCCGTATTCAATATGCACCCCTGAAACGACCATGACTTCGAATGGTAAACGCTTCGTAACCAACACCGCCCGCACGACGCCGACCATTCTCCACCGACTCACCCGTCCACCTCCATCTCACCCCGATACGACATGACGACTGTCCCAGTTAAGCCAGTCATTCGTCGCAATTGGCTATGTCATCTACGAGAGGAACCCGGATAGTATTCATGTCGATGATGACACAATGGATAGACCATGAGCGACATTACACCGCCTGCCTTGCCCGAGACTGAAACCCTCTCCGCGCCGGCCGAGCGCCGGCGTCGCAGTGGTGGACGCGGGGCTGAACGGCAGCGTCCGGCTGGTGCTCCGAAATATCGCAACCTCGTCAACCGGCTTGCGAAGACCGAGCTTCTCGACCAGCAGGCGCTCGATGACATTCACGAGGCCTCGCTGACGGTTCTCGAAGAAATCGGCATGGACATCATCCTGCCGGAGGCCCGCGAGATCATGCGCCGCGCCGGCGCCTCCGTGACCGAGGGAACCGAGCGTGTCCGTTTCGATCGCGGCCTCATCATGGATATGATCGCATCGGCGCCATCGCAATTCACACTCCACGCGCGCAATCCAGCCCGCAATGTCGCGATCGGCGGTAACAGTCTGGTCTTCGCCCAGGTCGCCTCCGCCCCCTTCGTCGCCGACCGCGAAGGCGGCCGCCGCGCCGGAAACCAGGAAGACTACCGCAAGCTCATCAAGCTCGCCCAGTGCTACGACATCATCCACACCACCGGCGGCTATCCGGTGGAACCGGTCGATATCCACGCCTCGATCCGCCACCTCGACTGCCTGTCGGATCTGGCAAAGCTCACCGACAAGCCGTTCCATGCCTATTCGCTTGGCAAACAGCGTAACCTCGACGGACTGGAAATCGCCCGAATCGCCCGTGGCATCAGCACGGAGCAGATGGAACAGGAGCCATCGCTCTTCACCATTATCAACTCGTCGTCGCCGCTCAGGCTCGACGGCCCGATGCTTCAGGGCATCATCGAGATGTCGTCGCGCAATCAGGTGGTTGTCATCACCCCGTTCACGCTTGCAGGCGCCATGGCGCCGGTGACGATTGCCGGAGCGCTCGTTCAGCAGAACGCCGAAGCGCTGTGCGGCATCGCCTTCACCCAGATGGTGCGCAAGGGCGCGCCGGTGATGTATGGCGGCTTCACCTCGAATGTCGACATGAAGACGGGCGCGCCCGCATTTGGCACGCCGGAATACATGAAAGCCGTCGTTGCCGGCGGACAGCTCGCCCGCCGCTACGGCATTCCATACCGCACCTCGAACACCAACGCCTCCAACACCCTCGACGCGCAGGCGGCCTACGAATCGGCGCTGTCACTCTGGGCGCTGACGCAGGGCGGCGGTAACTTTATCATGCATGCCGCCGGCTGGACGGAAGGCGGCCTGACCGCCTCCTTCGAAAAGTTCATCCTCGATGTCGACATGCTGCAGATGGTCGCCGAATTCCTGACGCCGCTCGATGTCAGCGCCGATGCGCTGGCGCTTGACGCCGTGCGCGACGTCGGCCCAGGCGGACACTTCTTCGGAACCGCCCACACGCTCGCCCGTTACGAGAGCGCCTTCTATTCGCCGCTCCTTTCCGACTGGCGCAACTACGAGACATGGACGGAAGCCGGCCGACCGACCACCTACGATCACGCAAACCGCATCTACAAGGAAGCGCTCGCCCGCTATGAGCGTCCGCCGCTCGATCCCGCAATCGAGGAGGAGCTGGACGCCTTCGTGGCGAAGCGCAAGGCGGAAGGCGGCGTCGCAACCGACTTCTGATCAGCCGGCCTGCAGCCGCTCCAGATAGACGTCATAGGTCTGGTGCGGCTGAAGTTCATACCGCTCGGCCGACACCTTCCACTCCTCCACCCGGTCCAGGCGAAAATCGCGGAACTCTCCGCGCTTCTCGCACCATGCCGTCATCAGCCACAGCGCCCCGAAGGCGCTGAGCGCCAGCGGCCGGACGGTCCGCTCGCTGCGATCTCCCGTCAGGGCATGGTAGGAGATCCACACCTTGCGCCGTGCCGAAAGCGCGCCCCTGATATCTCCGAGACAGGCCGGGGGCGCGGGCTGTGCCGCCGAACGGAAGGCATGGATCTGGGCGCTGGCAAGTCGCGCGGCATGCTCCGCCGGCAGGAGACCGACGATCTTCTCGCGTGCCTCGCGGGCAGCCTGACCGAGCCGCGGATCGCCGAGGATCTGCGCCGCCTGCAGGCCGAAGGCCAATGCCTCGAGCTGCTCGAAGGTGAAAGTCAGCGGCGGCGCGTCGAAAACCTCCCGCAACATGTAACCGACGCCACGCTCCCCCTCGATTGGTGCGCCCGAGGCCATAAGGTGTTGCATGTCGCGATAGATCGTGCGCGCCGCCACCTCCATCTTCATGGCGATCTCGTCGGCCGTCATGGCGCGGCCGGTGGAGCGCATCAGCTGAATGATCCGGAACAGGCGGTCGGCGGGACGCATGATCGAGCCTCGGTGATTGCAGTGGCCATAAGGCTGTCAGTAGCCATGTGATAGGTCAAGCGCATCGACAGACAAGGAGCATCCCATGACCGATATCGCCATGACCGACACCACCATTTTCGAAATCGCTGTCTGCACTATCGCCGACGAACCGGAGGCGGAAAAGGCACGGAAAGCCGCGATGAAAGCCGTTCGTCATTACCCCGGTTTCATAAGCTGGCAGGCCCTTACGGCGAACGACCGGCCGGAACAGATCGCCGATATCGTGGAATGGGCAAGCCGGGAAGCCGCCGACGCCGCTGCGGAGAAAGTGCGGACCGACCCGGCCTTCGCGCCCTACATGGCGGCGATTGTCTCCGTCTCCCTGATGCAGCATTTTCACACCAGTCACAGCCTCTGAGAGCCATGCCCGAACCGTTGAAAAACCTGATCGGAGAAACCGTCATCCGCGATACAGCCTCGGCGCTGTCGCGGGCATGGCCGCAATTCGATCACCAGTCCTTCCTGGCGGAAATCCTGCCGGATCTCGACAGCCTTGAACTGATGCAGCGCAGCCAATCGGTCGCCACCGCCATGACCCGGCTGCTGCCGCAGGATTTTGCGAAAAGCGCCGTCATCCTGCGGGACTGCCTTCCCGGCGACAACCAGCCCGGCCTGAGCGGTTGGGCCTTGCTGGCCTTCAACCAGTATATCGGCGCAAACGGCATCCGGCATTTGGAAACCTCGCTCGATCTCCTGAAGGCGCTGACGCCGCATTTCACCGCGGAATTCGGCATCCGCCCGTTCATCGCCGCCGATCGACAGCGAGCGCTGTCGATCATTTCTGGCTGGATCTCCGATCCGAACCATCATGTGCGGCGTCTCGCCAGTGAAGGCACCCGCCCCCGCCTGCCCTGGGCCATGCGGTTGCCGGAACTGATCCGCGACCCGTCACCCCTGATGCCGATCCTGATCCCGCTCCTCGACGACCCCGAGGATTACGTTCGCCGCTCGGTGGCAAACAGCCTCAACGACATCGCCAAGGATCACCCCGATCTCGTCGCGGATTTCGTTGCGCGCCACCGGCAGGATGCCTCGCCGGAACGATTGTGGCTGCTGCGGCATGCATCGCGGACGCTGGTCAAGAAAGGACATGCCGGCGCACTCGCAAGCTTCGGCTTCGAAGCTGCCGAGGATATCGCCGCCGGCTTGTCGTTGAGGCAGGCCGAGATCGGCTTTCCCGGAACTCTGGAATTCGCCGTCCGGCTGTCGAATGGGTCGGGCAAGGCCCAGCGCCTGCTGATCGACTACGCGATCCATCATCGCAAGAAGGACGGCTCTCTTTCGCCGAAAGTCTTCAAGGGCACAAGCCTGACGCTTGGACCGGGTGAGGCCACAGATCTCGACCGGCGCCATGCCTTCCGTCCTATTACCACCCGCGTCTACTATCCAGGTCTTCACCGGCTGGAACTGCTGGTGAACGGCTCTCCCCTCGCTTCAGCCGAATTTCATCTAGACATGAAGGAAGACCGGTAAGGGACTCCCGCACAACGGAAAACCCGGACGGCTCTCGCCGCCCGGGCTTCTTTCCCGGCCGTGTTCACGCGAAACCACTGCCGACCGTGAAAGTTCAGTCGCGACGCTTCCAGCCTGTTACCATGGCGCGCACGAGGTTCTCCCGGTGCTCGATACTGGCGAGCACCACACCGGCGATATGCAGTCCGATCAGCCCGAGCGTCGCATAGACGAGTGTCTTGTGGGTATCCTCGACCCATTCGACGCCCCAATAGGCATCGGTAGTCTGCATGTAGCCGGTGGTGACAATGCCGGCGATCATCACGAGCAGTGCGATCACCATCGCACCGCCTGCGGGATTGTGTCCGATATAGCGCTTCGCCCGCATTCCGGCCGTATCCGCCAGAAAACGCAGCACCGTGAACGGGCTGTAGATGAAGTTCACGAAGCGGGCATGTTGCGAGCCGAAAAGGCCCCAGAGAACGCGAATGGCAACCAGGCCGCCGATGATGTAGCCGGAGACGATATGGGCCGATTTCCATTCATCGCCCGTGACGAAGGAAAAGGCGAAAAAGCCGACCAACGACCAGTGGAACAGCCGGACGACGGGATCCCAGACCTTGATCCGTGCCGGCCGCATATCGCGGCCGGCCACGGCGCCGGGCATGTGCTCAGCGGCTTCGGACATCAGTCGTCTCCATCGGCACCGACAGCCGCGCCGGTTTCCGGATTGAAGATAACCTCGACCTTCTTGCCGTCCTTGATGCCGTAGACTTCGTAGCAGCCGTTCTCGACCTTGACCTGGCGGACCTCGTAACCGAGTTCGGTGGCCTTGGCCTTCATCGCGTCCTTGGTCATCCACTTGTCCTGCGGAATGGAGCCGCACTTGCCACCTTCTTCGGCATGGGCGATCCCGCCAAGGACAGCGGCTGCAAAGAGGGTGGCAACGAGAGTCTTCTTCATGGGATAATGTCCTTCACTGAACCGGCCGGGCACCATTGCTCCGAACCGTTGGCGGCAAACTAATCAAAGAGGGCTGAGCGATAGCTGACGAAGAATGTCAGCGAAATTTCAGCTTTCCGGTGATATTCAGGGTGGATGAAACAGGTGCGCGGATCAGGCTCTGGATGGTTGGTTGCAACGGCTGCAGTATGTCTGCTGCTGCCGGGGTTCGTCCTTGGCCATGCGAGTGACGCCCGCGCCGATGGGGATCATTTTCACGCCGACAATGATGATGACCGGGACCGCATCCGCGAAAGCGTCGAGAAGGGCGAGATCAAGTCGTTGGCAGAACTGCGCCGCATCGTGCTTTCGCGCGTGAGCGGCAAGATCGTCTCGACTGAAATCGACCGGAAGGGCAAGAGCTTCGTTTACGAATTCCGGGTTCTGAGTACAGCAGGACGACTGGTGGAGGTAGAAGTCGACGCGGCTTCTGGTCGCATAGAGGAGATCGAGAACCAAGAATGAGGATCCTGCTGATCGAAGACGACATGCTGATCGCCCGCGACGTGATTGCCAATCTGGAACGCGCGGGCTTCGTCGTTCTACATGAGAAGGATGGCGAAGCGGGCTGGTTCACCGGCGACACCGAGGATTTTTCCGCCATAGTGCTCGATCTCGGCCTTCCGGGAATGGACGGCCTCTCGGTCCTGAAACGGTGGCGTGGCTCCGGACGCATGACGCCGGTGCTCATTCTCACGGCCCGCGGCAACTGGCAGGAACGAGTGGAGGGCATTGACGCCGGCGCTGACGACTACCTTACCAAGCCCTTCCAGATGGCCGAACTTTTGGCGAGGTTGCGCGCCATCATTCGCCGCAGTGCCGGACAGGCCACCCCGGTCATCACCATCGGCGGCCTTTCCATCGACACCCGCACGAAATCCGTCGTGCTTGACGGCCTGCCCGTCGACCTGACGCCGCTCGAATACCGCTGCCTGGCCTTCCTCGCCCACAACAGCGAACGCAACGTTTCCCAGATGGAACTGACGGAACAGCTCTACGCCCAGGATTTCGAGCGCGACAGCAATTCCGTCGAAGTGCTCGTCGGGCGGCTCCGTCGCAAGCTCGGCAAGGACGTCATTACCACGCGGCGCGGCTATGGCTACCGGATCGGCGGTAAAGACGGATGATGCAGTCCATCCGCGGCCGTTTCCTGCTAGTCTCGCTGGTCAGCGTCGCGCTGGCGCTGGTCATGGCAAGCGTCGTTCTCGTTTCGCTGTTCACCCGCAACCTCGAAACCCGGATCGACGAAGAACTGACCGGCCATATCGACAACATTGCCGGTGCGCTGCGCTTTGCCGCGGACGGCACCCTGCAGTTGCCTGAACGGCCTGTTGACCGGCGGTTCGAGGAACCGTATGGCGGTCTTTACTGGCAGGTGGAAGACGATGCCAGAAAAAGCGAACTGCGCTCCGCATCCCTTTGGGATTATTCGCTTTCCCTCCCCGACGACGAACAGGAGACGGGCGCAATCCACCGCTATCGGCTGCCGGGGCCCGAAGGCACCGATCTCATTGTGCAGGAACGCAAGATCGTCTTCGCCGCACCGGACGGACGCCGGGCGATCCGCGTTGCTGCAGCCATCGACGGCGTGGTCGTTGCGGATGCGCGTCGCGCCTTTGCCTTCGATATCATCCCGTACATGGTTTCGCTTGCTGTATTCCTGATCGCCGCCTCGCTGGCCCAGCTCACCTATGGCCTCAGGCCCATTTCCTCGGTCAGCGAAGGTCTCGACCGTATCCGTGAACGCAAGGCGGAAAGATTGACCGGTACCTTTCCGCGCGAACTGCGTGGCGTCGTCGCCGCCGTAAACCAGTTGCTCGACGCACAGTCACAGCTGATCGACAAGGCAAGGGCGCGTGCCGCCGATCTCGCCCACGGCCTGAAGACACCGCTGACCGTGCTGTCGAACGACGCCGAAACACTGAGAGAACGCGGCGACACGGAAATGGCCGACGAACTAGCCCATCTCGCCGGTGTAATGAGGGCTCATGTAGAACATGAACTTACCCGCAGCCGCATCGCGGCCAGCGCCGACTTGCGAAAGTCCAACGCCGATCTGGCGGCCTCGCTTGGCATCATCGTGAAGACATTGAAGCGCACTCCGCGCGGCGAGGTTCTGGACTGGAAGATCGAGGTCGCACCGGAAATCGAGGTTGGCGTCGATCCGCTCGACCTGCAGGAAATGCTCGGCAACATTCTCGACAACGCCGTCAAATGGGGACGGTCCGTCATTCATATCCATGCGGAAACGCGCGACGAACGGCCAGTTCTCATGATTGAGGACGACGGTCCCGGCACCGATCCCGCCGGACTGCGCACAATCATGCAACGCGGTACGCGGCTCGACCTGAAGACGCCGGGGACCGGTATCGGGCTTGCCATCGTACGAGACATTGCAGAGGTCTACGGCCTGGACCTCGACGTCGAAAACATTGCTACAGGCGGTTTCCGTGTCACCATCCGCTTCTGATGCCTTCGCTGCATCGCAAAAGATTTCTTGACTTTCTGCGGGGAAAGGCCCATTTGCAGGAACAGCTTTCACCTTCCGGCCGCCGCGTGAGCGTGCCCAGCGACAACTGAGACGTGAAGAAGGCAAGGCGCAGGATATGATACGGCCGCACAGGTGCGGCTCATGCGCTGGAAAGATTTTTCCAACTCACAAGTTCCCATTTCACGCGGGGTTCTTGACGCTACGAACAGACTGCACCGCAGAACGCGATGCAGTTCGATGTCTCGTGGCGCCCCCGAAAGGTACAGACATTGACCACTTTTCATGACCTCGGCCTGTCGCACAAGATCGTGTCGACTCTCTCGGCCATCGGTTTCGAAACCGCTACGCCGATCCAGGAACAGGCTATTCCGCTGGTGCTCCAGGGTCGCGACCTCGTCGGCCTCGCCCAGACCGGCACCGGCAAGACGGCCGCCTTCGGCCTGCCGATCATTGAGATGCTGATGACGAATGGCGACCGACCGAAGCCGCGCTCGACGCGCGTGCTGATCCTCGCCCCCACCCGCGAACTAGTGAACCAGATCGGCGAAAACCTGCGCAGCTACGTTCGCAAGACCCCGCTCAAGATCATTCAGGTCGTCGGCGGCGCCTCGATCAACAAACAGCAGTTCCAGCTTGAACGCGGCGCCGACATCCTCGTCGCCACCCCCGGCCGCCTGCTCGATCTGATCGAGCGTGAAGCCGTGACGCTGCGCGATATCACACACCTCGTGCTCGACGAAGCCGACCAGATGCTTGACCTCGGCTTCATCCATGACCTGCGCAAGATCGCCCGTATGGTGCCGAAGGACCGCCAGACACTGCTCTTTTCGGCCACCATGCCGAAGACCATCGCAGACCTCGCCGGAAGCTTCCTGACCGATCCCGTCAAGGTCGAAGTTGCTCCTCCGGGCAAGGCTGCCGACAAGGTCGATCAGTATGTGCATTTCGTCAACGGCCAGAACCACAAGACCGAAATGCTGAAGAAGATCCTGGCTGACAATCCGGATGGCCGCTCGATCGTCTTCCTGCGCACCAAGCACGGCGCGGAAAAGCTGATGAAGCATCTCGACGTCACCGGATTCTCGGTCGCCTCGATCCATGGCAACAAGAGCCAGGGCCAGCGCGAACGCGCACTCAAGGGTTTCCGTGACGGCGCGTTCCGGACGCTGATCGCCACCGACGTCGCCGCCCGCGGCATCGACATCCCGGCCGTCAGCCACGTCTTCAACTACGACCTGCCGGAAGTTCCGGACGCTTACGTCCACCGCATCGGCCGCACGGCCCGCGCCGGCCGCGACGGCATCGCCATCGCCTTCTGCGGCCCGGATGAAGGTCGTTTGCTGCGCGACATCGAACGCCTCATGGGCATCGAGATCCCGGTTGCAAGCGGCGAAGCACCTGCGAACCTCAACCGTCCGGCCCGCCCGCAGCGTCGTGGCGGCGGTGGCGGTGGCGGTGGCGCTGGTGGCGGCAACAACCGCAACCATCAGGGCCAGGGCCGTGGCAAGCATGAAGGCGAAGCGCGTTCGGCAGGTGGCGAAGGCCGTCCCGCCCAGAAGCAGGGCCATCGCAAGGGCAATGGCGGCGGACGCCCCGGCGGCCCCTCCAACGCCGCTCATGGCAAGCCGGGCGGCTCCCGCCCCGCAAACCAGCAGCGCAATCGCCGCCGCGAAGCCTGAGCGGAACCCTTCCGCTTCTACATGACGACAAGACCAGAGGCGCGGTTCAGACCGCGCCTTTTTCTTTTGGCGACTTGCTCGCCTGCCAGTTGCCCCTCACCCCACTCGATTGCACTATCCGGCTGTGATAACCACACATCCACACCCCAAGGAGGCAGCGATTCTGCCCGCCCCGTGACGAGGACCTGCATGTTGAGATTGATTATCGCCATCATGACGACCCTGTCGCTGATCGCGCCCGCGGCGGCAAAGTCGAAGCTCGACATAGTGACAATCTTCGACCAGTTCATGATTTCAAAAGCGATAGCATCAAAATGTGCGCGTCCCGACGAAACAAAGCGTGCGAAGTTCTTTCTCAACATGGAAACTGTGAGGTTCTATGCAACTCAGCGGCTGAAGCAAATGTATCCGAAGGCCACCGACGAGATGATCGCCAAGGGCGCGATGCAGCGGCAGGCTGAACTCGATAAGGGGGCTTCGGAAATCATCGCCAAGGAAGGCTGCGATAGCCCTCAGATCAAAGAAGCCCTCAGGCGCTTCGATATGCAGGCCGACATGAACCTGTTTGAATCGACGAAGGACAAATAGTCCCCGCTCCCTTCATCCCCGCCTCCGGTCCACCTTCCGGTTCGTAAGATAGACGCCAAGAACAGCGATCACCGTGCCGACGATCATCGGCAGCGACAGACGCTCCCCGAAGATTATGGCCGCTTCGATGGCGGCAAGCGGCGGCACGAGATAGATCAGCGATGCGGCCTTCGAAACATCGCCGCGCCGGATGAGATAAAGCAGCAACGCGATCGCGCCCATGGAAATGCCGACGACCGACCAGGCGAGCGTGGCGAACAAGCCGAAGCCCCAGACGATACGCAGGTTTTCCAGCATCAGCGCCGCCGGCACGGTGACGATCAGCGCGCCAACATATTGCAGGGCCGCGACCGCTCTGAGATCGCCATCCTTCAGGAATCGCTTCTGGTAGAGAGTGCCGGCCGTGACACAGGCCATTCCCAGCACATTGACGACAACCGCATAGACCGGGATCGCCCCCGCATCGACCGTCAGCAGGTTCGGAACGACCGCGATGGCAATCCCGGCAAAGCCGAGAAGCAATCCCAGCCTCTGACTAGCGCCCAATCTTTCCCCGATCAGCACGGCGGCGGCAATGCCGGTCATCAACGGCTGGAGGCCGGCAATTATGCCCGAGAGAGAAGCGGGCACGCCCTGCCCGATCGCCCACCATAGCATGCCGAGGTAGAGGCCATGCAGGAACATGCCAGAGACGATGGCATGAAAGATCGCGGTCCGTCCTTTCGGCCAGCTGACACCAGTCACACGACAGACGAAATAGAACAGGACCGCCGCCACGGCATAGCGCATGGCAAGGAAGGTCAGCGGATCGGCAAACAGCGTGGCATACTTGGCGGCGACCCAGCCGGTCGACCAGAGAAGCACGAAAATAGTCGGGGCAAGGCGATCGAGCGTCATGAAGCGTTTTCCTGAAAGACGCCCTGCCCAGAACGTTTCAAGGGCATGCGGTGCTGTCGCTTAGCGCGCAACACGAGAATGCGTCAAAAGAGTTTTCCTGCGGACGATGATGAATTTTGCTGACGCCTGGCGCCGCGAAAAAAAATTCATCGGCACAGTCGCCTAAATATTAAGCAATTCCGACAAGAACCTTCGAATACCCATTCAACTTTCGTCAGCAACGATGGCAAAGCCGAACTGACAGGCGGCTTAAGTCACTAGAACTTGATGGAAATATAGGCTTTTGCCGATTTTTCGCACCGCGGAAATTCTTCCCGTCAGACCATGCACGCTTCTTGCATTGCCGGTAACGTTGTATTCAAATGGTAAAAAAATGGGGATGGCGCCGTTGGCATTTGATGAAATGATTAATGCGGACAGCAGTCCGCGAGCACCCTACCGGAACTACCATGAGTGGTACTCCCATCAGGACCCCGCCCGATTGATCGCCAAGTCGCGGGATGCAGAAAACATCTTCCGCAAGACCGGCATCACCTTCGCAGTCTACGGCCACGAAGACTCCTCCGAAAAGCTCATCCCCTTCGACATCATCCCGCGCGTCATCTCCGGCAGTGAGTGGCGTCGACTGGCCCAGGGCATCGAGCAGCGCGTTTTGGCGCTCAACGCTTTTCTCGACGACATCTACCACAAGCAGGAAATCATCAAGGCGGGCCGCATTCCCCGTGAACTGATCGAGAAGAACGAGGCCTTCCTGCCCGAGATGATCGGCTTCCGTCCGCCGGGCGGCGTCTACACCCACATCGTCGGCACCGACATCGTGCGCACCGGCGAAGACCAGTTCTACGTGCTGGAAGACAATGCCCGCACGCCGTCGGGCGTCAGCTACATGCTGGAAAACCGCGAAACCATGATGCAGATGTTCCCGGAGCTCTTCCAGCTCAACAAGGTGCAGCGCGTCGAGGACTATCCCTATCTCCTTCGCCAGTCGCTCGCTTCGCTGGCGCCTCCCGGTTGCAAGGGCAAGCCGCGCGTCGCGGTGCTGACCCCCGGCATCTACAATTCCGCCTATTACGAGCATTCCTTCCTCGCCGACATGATGGGCGTGGAACTCGTGGAGGGCTCGGACCTGCGCGTCATCGACGGCAAGGTGAAGATGCGCACCACACGCGGCTACGAGGCGATCGACGTGCTCTATCGCCGCGTCGATGATGACTTCCTCGATCCGCTGACCTTCCGCCCGGACAGCTGTCTCGGCGTGCCCGGCATCATGGACGTCTATCGCGCCGGCAACATCACCATCGCCAACGCCCCGGGCACCGGCATCTCCGACGACAAGGCGATCTATTCCTACATGCCCGAGATCGTCGAGTTCTACACCGGCCGCAAGGCGCTTCTCGAAAACGTGCCGACCTGGCGTTGCTCCGAAGCAGACAGCCTGAAATACGTGCTGGAGCATCTGGAGGAGCTGGTCGTCAAGGAAGTCCACGGCTCCGGTGGCTACGGCATGCTGGTCGGGCCGACCGCCTCGAAGAAGGAACGCGCGGCCTTCGCCGAGAAGCTGAAGAGCCGGCCGAACAACTACATCGCCCAGCCGACGCTTTCGCTTTCGACGGTTCCGATCCTGGTCAACAAGGGCATTGCCCCTCGCCACGTCGACCTTCGTCCCTATGTCCTTGTATCCGACAAGGTGCAGATCATCCCCGGCGGATTGACTCGCGTAGCCCTGAAACAGGGCTCGCTCGTCGTCAACTCCTCCCAGGGAGGCGGCACCAAGGACACCTGGGTACTGGAGGACTGAGCCATGCTGGGCAGAACCGCAAACGGACTTTACTGGATGTTCCGCTACATCGAGCGGGCCGAAAACATCGCCCGCCTCGTGGACGCCGGCCTCAGGATGTCGCTGACCCGCACCGGAGCCTCGGAGGAAGACTGGGGCGCCGTGCTTCTCAGCGCCGATGTGCGCGAAGGATATGACGCAGCCCACTCGAAGCTGACCAGCGCCGACGCGATCGACTATCTGCTGCGCGATCGCGCCAACCCTTCGAGCGTAATGTCGTGCATCGATTCCGGCCGCAACAACGCCCGCATGGTGCGCACGGCGTTGACCCGCGAAACGTGGGAGGCGACCAACGAATGCTGGATCGAACTGAAGCAGATCCTGGGACGCAGGCTGAAATCGGCCGACCTGCCCGAAGTGATCGACACGGTGAAGCGCCGTGCCGGCCTCATCCGCGGCGCTTTCCACGGATCGATGCTACGCAACGAGATCTACAATTTCGCCCGCATCGGCACCTTCATCGAGCGGGCGGACAATACCAGCCGCATCCTCGATGTGAAGTACTACGTGCTGCTGCCGGCCGTGACCCAGGTCGGCTCCTCGCTCGACAACATGCAGTGGGAATCGATCCTGCGCTCCGTCTCGGCGCATCGCTCCTATCGCTGGGTGTATGACGGTGAATACCGCGCGGCCAACATTGCCGATTTCCTGATCCTCAACGGTCAGATGCCGCGCTCGCTCGCCTACTCCTACGAGAAGATCGTCAGCAACCTCGGTTATCTCGCCAAGGAATACGGCCAGCGGCTGCCGGCCCACGATACCGCCGATTCCGTGCGCGCTACTCTCAGTTCCTGCAATGTCAGCGCCATCATGGATCAGGGATTGCATGAGTTCCTAGACAATTTCATCTCCCGGAACAACCAGCTGGGCAGCGAGATTACCGAGGGTTACCGCTTCTACAGCTGACGGCAGGCAGGATACCATCATGCGGCTCAAGATTACCCATACCACCGAATATCAATACGCCGAGCCGGTTGCCTATTCGCTGCAGCGGCTCAGGCTATCGCCAGTGGCAGGTCCCGGACAGGACGTTCTGTCGTGGCACATAGCCGTCGATGGCGCCGTCGTTGAGGCAGGCTTCCACGACCAGTTCGGCAATCACGTCCACCTCGTTTCGACCGAGGGCGACAGTTCCAGGGTCCACATCGTCGCGAGCGGCGAGGTGGAGACCTCGGATCGCGCCGGCGTCTTCGGTCCTCATATCGGCTATTGCCCCCTATGGCTTTTCTTGCGGGACACGCCGCGCACTAAGCCCGGCAAGCTGACGAAGGAGCTTGCCAAGGGGCTTTCCGGCGTGACGGACCTCGACCGCATGCACGACCTGATGGGCACGATCCACTCATCCGTCTCCTATCGCCCCGGCGAAACCGGCACGGAAACGACGGCCGAACAGGCGCTTGAGGCGGGCCACGGCGTCTGCCAGGATCACGCCCATATCTTCATTTCCGCCGCCCGGTTGCTCGATATTCCGGCCCGCTACGTTTCCGGCTATCTGATGATGGAAGGGGTGGCCGAGCAGGCGGCAACGCATGCCTGGGCCGAAGTGTTTCTTCCGGGCCTAGGCTGGGTCGGCTTTGACGCCGCAAACGACCATTGTCCGGATGCCCGCTATGTCCGCATCGCCTCCGGGCTCTGCTATGCCGATGTGGCGCCGGTCTCCGGCATGCGCATCGGCCACGCCGGCGAGGATCTCGCCGTCAAGGTGGTGGTGGAGCCCAAGCTACAGGGGCAAAGCCAGAGCCAGAGCTGAGGTTGTCGGAGCGCTACGTTTCCATCCGCATATACAAGGGAACGCTCAGCCGGATTGTATCAACGTATCACGTCACCGGCCTCGGCCTCCGGTGACAGGCACCTCGCAAGCCCGGCGCCAAGTCCGCGTGCTCTCTTCATGTGTCCAAGGGAGAATCACGCATGCTGTTTCGCCAGTCGTTGTTCGAGTCGGTCGTGGAGCGTCTTTCCGAAGAAGGGACTGACGCTGCGGACGAGGAAAGCCCGGCCGTATCTCATCGCATCCACGGCATGCCGGGCAACTATCTCGCCGATAGCCTGATGACAGAGCCTCAGGAGGCAACGCGCCTGCAGCAGGCCTATCTCTTCCTGATGGAAGACGGGCCGCTCGATGAGCCCGCGGCCCCTCCTCCGCCGCAGGCCAGAGCTCCTGTCATACCCGCCCGCCTTGTGCGCCTGTCACTGGAGGAAATCGCGGAAGATCTCGGCATCGCGCCGACCGACGACCGGGAGAAGCTGGCGGAGCGGCGACGGCAATTCGCCAGGCTCAACCACCCCGACAAGGTGGATGCTGATTTCAGGGAGCGCGCGACGAAGCGCATGAAAATCGCCAATCTGCTGATCGATGAGGCAATTCGTCGGCTGTCCTGAACAGACCAAACGGCCCACGGGCTCCGCTGGACACACGTTTCCGGCGAAAACAGAATCCGCTTGAATAGCTATCCCTTTGCTTTTGATAGCAAGCCCTGATTCAATCGTAGAGCTTCTTCAGCAGATCAATCAGCTGGTCCCGCGCGGCAGGACCGCCAAGCCGCGCAAGAAGGCGCCCCTCATGTTCCTGCCAGATCGGCATGAGTTCGTTCAGATAGGTAAGCCCTGCATCCGTGATATAGAGTGACTGCACGCGACGGTCGAGATCGGACTTGCGCCGTTCTACGAAGCCCTTGTGCTCGAGACCGTCGACGATGGCGACGAAATTGGCCCTCTGTATCCCCAACGCTTCCGCCACCTCACTCTGCTTCGCCCCCTGATTGCGGGTCAGAAGCAGCAAGACGGCGAAGTCAGTCGGCCGCAACCCTTTGGCGGCAAACGTTTCGTTGAAATGCTGGAAGACCGCGAGCTGAGCCCGCCGGAGGCGATACCCGACCGCATCCTCCATCATCGTAAAATCTATCCTGCTGGACCCCGAAGCTGTTTCTTCAGCCTTATTTTCCGTCATCGAGACGCCATTCTCATGCATTCTCCCCACGCGAACCATAACGTACGCAGATGCAATGCGTAATGGTCATAACAATAATCTTATAGGATTACCTTCTTGGCACAAGGGTTTACGCCCGACTACCCGTGAAAACCGACAGTTTTGACGCCACTCAACCTCCGGCCAGATTGAAATGCAGGTCAGTATGCTGCGGCACTAAGGCGCTCCTCTTTCGCGGGTTGCGTTATATGGAAAGTGTGATTCCACGTCCGCGGGTCCCAGGTCCGATCCCGCTCACGATATACAGATTGTTGAGAGAGACCCGTTTGCGCATTTTCCACATTGATGCGAAGCAAACTCTAGGGTATGACCGCGACACAGCCTGACGGCGAGGCATCCCCTCGCCCCGGATGCACCCGTAGCTCAGCTGGATAGAGTGTTGGATTCCGATTCCAAAGGTCACAGGTTCGAATCCTGTCGGGTGCGCCATTCTCGAACAAAAGAGAGAACTGCAGGCGGCGTTTTTGATTGCGCTCTCTTGGTTCGTCGCAGTGATCACTGGTAAGGTCTTGTCGCTCCGTTAGTATTGTCCATGGCTTCCTCGAAATGATCGCGTTGCAGTTGCTACGCTTTTGAGTTCCGGTAGTGTTGATCGCGGCCAGCAAAAAAGACTCTGGTGCTTCGTTGCCGCAGGCCGAAAGTTTGCGACTTGGTGCTCGTTTACTGCCTCCTTCAACCATTTATGTTCTCCCCATGCGAAAAAATCCGAATTGGACAGCTAAGCGATCAGGCCACGATTGGCGCGACGACGAACTCATGCTTGCTGTGGCATGGTTAAAGTCGTTCGTACCGCGCGTCCAAATGGAGCGCCGCATAGACGCGGCGAAGGAGCGCTTGCTTGAAGCACGCAAGCAGATGCGCGAAGGTCTCCAGGTGCCATTCTTCGATCCATCAGATGTTGCGGCATGGTACATATTCCAAGCCGAAACTTTTGCGTACGACCGTGCTTACTGGACACCCGAGGGTGCTATGCGGATCGCTCCATACCTCACACGCATTGGGAAGGAATTGCCCCTTCTCCTCTCCGTAAAAAATGTTGAGGAGCGAGCGGCTCGAATAATGCTGGCAGAGAGGCGGCAGCCAGACGGCGGAATTTTTGAACTTCTTGTTGGTCTTGCTTACCGACGTGGTGGCTGGACAGATGTTGAGTTCGTTCAAGAGAAGCGAGGGCTCGAACGAACACCCGATCTTCATGTCTCTCGCCCTAGAAGCCACTGGGCAGTAGAGTGTAAGCGCCTTGCCGTTTCATCATACGCTACGAAAGAGAACCAGCGTGGAATCGTCTTGGCGGAAAAAGTTCATGCACTCCTACTTGCGCAGTACCGGTCATCGGTCGTCGAGGTCGTCTACAAGGTCGAGCTAGAAGATGTTCCTGATCAGTATCTTGCGGATAGGGTTCAAGCCGCGATGGAGCGAGCATCGCCGGAGCCGGTGGAGGATGAAATTGCGGCCATTCGCGTCAGGCCCGTAAACTGGGAGCTTACCCGCAGCGTCCTGCGTGAAGACTTCGTGTACTATGGTTCAACTCGCATGATCGAGTTGCTCGCTGGTTCCTATGCTCACGACGCCAACCACTCCATGGCGGCAAAGTGGCGTCCTTGGGAAGATCGGCCCGAGTATGCTGACGCTGTCTACCAGGCCAGCGTTGTAACTTGGCGAAGCGCCTCAGTAGCCGCTACGCGCCAGAAGGCCCGACACTTCAAGAAAACGCTCGTTGACGCGAACGGGCAGCTTCCAGGAGATAGACCTGGTGTGGTCCATATCGGCATAGAAACATATGCCGGGGCTAGGGTAGATGCGTTTCGCCACGTACGAAACAGTCTACAGAGCCGATACTTCGATCCTGGTAAATCGCGACTTAGATGGGTGTATGGAAATTATTTCGTTCCTGAAGCCACTACTCGGCAAGACGAGAGCTGGGCTTTCACGGAAACAATGGTCCCTTATCGCGTGGGATCGCATCGAACGAAGTGGCCGCTGCCCGACCACATGCTTGTATCACCGGAGGGCAAAAACTTTTCCGGGATGCACTGGGATGGACGCGACTTCCATTAGCGCGGTCGTGAGATGCGTTGATCTCGTTGAGATACAACGGGCCGTCTCTGATTTGGGTATTCGACAACGCAAGCTAGTTGAAGAGGGGGTGCCCAATGTCAGGCTTATCGATTTTCTGACCGTGGTTGACGAGCCAATTCTGTTAGAGATGCGCAAAATACGCTAGCCTTCCCTAGGCCAATTACGTTTATACCATTTGCCAGTGTCGCGTGGTAATCCTGGTGAAGGTGGCCATGCACGATGGTTTTGATGCCCAGCACCTCTGCAAGGTCGTCGATCTCAGGATGCCCGTAGCGATGAGACGACGGCGCTTCATGCGTGATCAAGATGTCGGCTTCAAGCGCGGCCAGGGAGTTGAAGTCTTCAGGGAATATTGTCGACCGATGACGCAGGGGCAGTCCATCGCGCCACGTCGATCTTGAATTGGCGCTGAGATACTCGTTGCGTGTACTGAACTTGGGGATGCCGCCAGCGTTCTGAGGATGCCAAACGTCGGAGTGAAAGACGCCACCCAAGCCTGCAACCCGAACGCCGTCCAGTTCAACAACACGACCGGCGAGATTCCTGTTCGCGAGACCGGAATCAAAAACGAAGTCGTGCCAAGTCTCCTGGTCGGCGTCATGATTGCCATGGATGAAGTAAACGCTAGAGCCGACAGACGTCAGGTCCGACAGCTCGATATCGAGGGGCCGGTCCAAGTCGAAATCGCCAAGGAAAATTGAGTAGGCAGGCTGATGTTTCCGTAACATTTCGCGCACGGGGCGGAAGTTGCCATGCGGGTCGCCGAAGAAGGCGACGCTGTCAGTTCGTTTGATTTCCGACATGGCTTCTTAAGTTCATATGGACTGTTCAAGTCCGGGAAACGTGCGATAGTGACCGAGGCGGTACCGTCCCTATATAAATTTCCAACCTTTCCAAAAAGTTGTAAAAACTCCTTGCGGGTCGCTTGAAGCAACCTCTAATGTTCGGCAGTGGGATTGGGGACTACTGTGGACACTGTAACGACAAAGACGGACGAGTTAGTCAAGCCAGACATGCAGGCAGTGCTTTCGCGCACGCACTTGTCCAACACGCTGCATGATTTCCTGCTTCCCGTCTTCGAAGCGGTGTCGAACGCTATGCATGGTATCGAAGCCAAGTATGGTGAGAAGGAAGCCAGCGAACGCGGTAAGATCACCATCACGTTCGAAAACGCCAACAACCCTCTTAAGCTCAAGATCGCTGTCACCGACAACGGCATTGGGCTCAATGATGATAATTATAAATCCTTCAAGACCCCGTTCTCCGGCTATAAATTGAAAGCCCATGGGCGAGGCTTTGGCCGCTTCATGGCTTTCAAGGTCTTTGGCCGTTCTGTATATCTCAGTCGATACGAATTCTTCGCTGAGCAACTGACAAGGTCGTTCCAGTTCGATCTGCTGCGCGACAAGGAGTTCGTGTTCCTGGACGATGCGCCAGTTTTTGAGGAGACCGGCGTAACTGTTGTGTACGATCAACTTCTGACGAATTGGCACGATCTCATTCGAGAACTGCAGTCGAAGGACGTCGCTGATCTTATAGCCAGCCATTTCCTTCCATATTTCCTTTATCGGTGGCTTCCCGAAATAACGATCCAGTTCGACGACCAGGAGCCGCAGAGCATCAAGGCGCATTTCAGTGCCGTGTTTGTGCAGTTCAAATCCGGGGACTTCGAATTTTTTATCGATGGCTTGTCGGAAACCATCAAGTATTCGCTGACTAAGATACCTAAAACCAAATCCTTCAAAAATCACTGTCTGCTGTTCTCTGCAGCCGACCGCATAGTAGGTGCACCGCGTGACCTGTCCAACAAACTCGGACAGCCGCATTTCCTCGACGAAAAGAATGAAAGCTATATCGTTATTGCCGTCGTTCGCAGCACTGCGTTCGAGTCGCGGCTGAACGATGCTCGTACCGGGCTGAACCTTGGTGCGAAAACTATTGAAGGGATTGTGTCCAAGGTCAGTGACGTGATCCAGGAATCTGAGGCCGCTCAGATCGACAAGATCAAGAGCGGGCAGTCTTCAGACCTGAACTATGCCCTGAAGGAGAATCCAATCCTTCGGCTAGGTCTCAAAGGGCGGAGCGTTACAGACTACGTCGCTTCGAAGCCCAACAACTGGTCTGCTGAAGAGTTTGTATCCGATCTCGCGATTGAACGTTTCCGCGCGTCTAACGATCTGAGCAAGCAGATTGCCAGCATTATGGAAAATCCGAACCAATACCGCGAGAAAATCGAGGGCCTGGCAAGCACACTCGACGCGAACAAGAAGGAAGCGCTCGCCGAATACGTCCTGCATAGAAAGAGTGTCATCGAACTGGTCGAAGCAGCCAGGAAATTCCGCCCTGACGGTGGAAGAACGCCGGAAGATGTCATCCACGAACTAGTCTTCCGTCGTTTCACCGATAATGTGCAAGCCAGCTATTTCGAGCACAACCTCTGGCTCATCGACGACGCTTTGGCGTTTCTGCCGTATATCTCCAGCGACCGAACGCTGCACGGCGGAGGAAGAAGAACCGGTGACAAGGTCACCGATATCGCATTCTTCGACGATAGCATGGTCCTAGGCGACAACGACGGTACGACGGTAACCATCGTCGAGTTCAAAAAGCCGAGCCGTGATGACTTTGGCTTTGGCAATATAAAGAGCGATCCTGTCCTGCAGGTTATCGAGACCTTGGAAAAAGCAAGCGAGCGCGGCTCAATCACCAAGACGGACGGAACGTTCTTCATGTTTCGGGGCGTCGTGCGCCGGTTCGCCTTCATCATTGCTGACCAGACACCGTCACTGGTCAGGGTTCTCAAAAAGCACGACTTCAAGAACGACTGGAACCCCGAAATCTTTGTTCGCTATAGGGACAACGAGGAGATTTTTATCCAGGCGTTCGGATACGACACCCTGGTGGCAAATGCCAAGAAAAGGAACCAAGCGTTCTTCTCAGTGCTCCTCGGGGAATGATCAGACGGACACTAGCAAAGGGAACCTGAGTAGCTCTATTGTTCCTGCGAGGCAGGTCCTGCCCCTTCCCCAGTTGCGGCGTTTGCATCAGCCTCTGCCTCAGACTTTGCTTCGGTTTCGGCTTTGAAATTCTTGTACTCATCTACGAGTTTAGGGATATCGCACGACAATTTAACGTAGAAGCCCGTGCGCTTTATCACTACGTGCTCATAAAGCTTAGCCGCCCGAGCAGTGATTTCCTCTCGGTTGGCTTTAATAAACTCGTACTGCATGTGCAGCATGCGGCGATATTTCTCTTCTTGGCTCGCAACGTCCAATTCAGCGATCTCAGAATCGTGAACCGGAATCATAAACCTCAAGGCGATCATCCCCAGCTTGTTGTCCGGGTTTGTTCGTTCATGCAATTTGAAGGCAGTGCAATTAGACGCATCGATTCCGTCCTGGTTCGGTTTGTAGGACGTCAGGGGTGCCAGAAATTTGTGCGTGCCGATCTCTAAAACAACGCCCACATAGGGTTTAGCCACCTTGTAATTGGCACCCGCGCTGTTCGGAACCTTGCCGTCATGCTTCTGCAGAAACGTGATGTATTGATCAGAAACTGTATAAAATCGCATTCCCTAATCCGCCGACAAAAAAAGAGGCTTGCGCCTCTTTTCTTGGTTTATGGCACCAAGAGCCAAAAATTCAAATTCGCACTTGAGGTAGCGTATCACCTAAATTTCAAATTCGCACTTAAGGTAGCGTATCACCTACATTTCAAGTTCGCACTCAAGGTAGCGTATCACCTATGCTGGATAAACTATGCACCCCGACCCCATATGTCAAGTGCCTACATCCGTAGGAACTAACACCCGCTCGGTATGGAACCCTAAATAAGCACTTTCAAGCCACTCCGCAATGGAGCCCTGCAGCCCGTAGATATCGTCTCCCTAGACATATGCGAGTACATCTGCGGAAACGCGTCACTACGTAGGCTCCTCCCCAATTAATGACTACATCAACCGGTGATCACGCGGTAGCTTATTTTTACGAGAATGAGTCGGCATAGTTGCAGGCTTGGGTTGGGGAATTGACTTGTATATCACGCGCGTTGTCATCAAAAACTACCGTTGCCTCTCCGGCTCGGATATCGAGCTGAATCCGAGCCTTAATATCATCGTCGGCGACAATGAGTGCGGTAAATCCACCCTCTTGGAAGCGATCCATCTGGCGCTGAGTGGTCAGCTTAACGGCCGTCCCATACAAACTGAACTCCATCCGTACCTATTTAATGCGAATGCCGTGCGAAGCTACATCGCCGCATTGATCGGCGGAAAGAGAGATTTTCCTCCGTCAATACTTATCGAATTGTATTTAGCTGACCACGTAGCGCTCTCCAAATTGAAGGGCCGCAATAATAGTCTCAAAAAAGATGTCCCTGGGGTGGAGTGCCCCCCATTTCGCCGGACAGATCAGCTATTGAGACAATGCTTTGATGAACTCCCTTGGGGAGGCCATTTTCAGCGCTGAGTGTGGATGGATTTCATTATAGTCTTCGATCCATCCGT
>NZ_JACLAL010000020.1 GCF_014280875.1 Paenirhizobium daejeonense
GGGTGGAGTGCCCCCCATTTCGCCGGACAGATCAGCTATTGAGACAATGCTTTGATGAACTCCCTTGGGGAGGCCATTTTCAGCGCTGAGTGTGGATGGATTTCATTATAGTCTTCGATCCATCCGTCGATCTTCCGGAGAGCTGTATCGGCGTCCGGAATGGGTGAGATGCGTATATAGTCCCGCTTCAAGGTTTTGACGAAGGCTTCAGACATGCCGTTCGATTGTGGGCTGGCAACGGGCGTGAAGCATGGGATCAGGTTGAGGGCTTGGGCAAACAGCCTGGTCTCGCGCGCGGTGTATGCACTGCCGTTATCAGATAGATGTTCTATTGCATGGGGGGCGCTGGTTGCGCCGAAGCGCTTTTCGACGGCCTCCAACATCATGTCTCGAATGTCGGAACCTGATATCCCGGCATTAGCGACGGCTGCCCATGAGATAATTTCCCGGTCAAACGCATCGATGATGAACGCGAGGCGGACCACCTCGCCATTCCAGCAGGTGAACTCAAGGCCATCCGAGCACCAGCGCAGGTTGGACCGCATCACCATGACCTTGCCGTCGTGGACACGGCCTATTCGCGCCGCCGTGTGTTTCTCAAGGATCATAGCGTGATTGGCCATGATGCGATGAACTCGCTTGCGATTGACGACGGGCAGATCGGCGGCTCGCCGCTGCCTGTTGAGAAGGGCAGCGATCCGCCGATAGCCATAGGTCGGCCGAGCATCCACGAGTTTACGAATGGCGGGCAGCAGCTTGTCATCGTCCGCTTTGAGGTATGATCCACGCGGCTTGCACTTGCCTTTAAGGCGCTCCGCCAGATTGGACCGCGATACGCCAAGGACGTCAGCCACGGTCTTCATCGGGAACCGTCCTTCGGCAACAAGATCGGCCGCGATATCGGTTTTTTTGAGTGGGCTTTGGAAAGAGCTTCGCGGAGAATCTCGTTCTCCAACGTCTTACGCCCGAGGATGCGCTCAAGCTCGCGCACGCGATCTTCCAGCTTCTTCACTTCGGAATTGCCGATCACGGGTTCATCTGAATCCACGGCCACCGCACCTCCCTCGCTCAGGAGCCTACGCCAGCGATATAGAAGATTTGGCGCAACTCCATGTCGCCGCGCCGCGGAGGAAACGGTCTCCCCGGCGGCATAGCTTTCCTCGATGATCTGCAGTTTGCGCTCCGTTGTCCAGCGTCGCCGCCGGACGTCACCGATCATCAGATCAACCTGTCGAAACTCGTTAGACATAAGCTTATCCTCAAGCCTGTGCTTGAGCCTTCCTGCTTATGCTGAGTGTCCGGTCGAAAGTGGGGGCAGTTCA
>NZ_JACLAL010000021.1 GCF_014280875.1 Paenirhizobium daejeonense
TTGATCGAGGTGAAGGCGACGGGGATCTGCCATACCGACGATTTCACGCTGTCGGGCGCGGATCCGGAAGGCCTGTTCCCGGCGATCCTCGGCCATGAAGGTGCGGGCATCGTCGTGGACGTCGGACCGGGCGTCACCTCGGTCAAGAAGGGCGACCACGTCATTCCGCTCTACACCCCGGAATGCCGCGAATGCTATTCCTGCACCTCGCGCAAGACCAATCTCTGCACCTCGATCCGCGCCACCCAGGGTCAGGGCCTGATGCCCGACGGCACTTCGCGCTTTTCCATCGGCAAGGACAAGATCCATCACTACATGGGTTGCTCGACGTTCTCGAACTTCACCGTCCTGCCTGAGATCGCGGTCGCCAAGATCAACCCCGACGCACCCTTCGACAAGGTCTGCTACATCGGCTGCGGCGTCACCACCGGCATCGGCGCGGTGATCAACACCGCCAAGGTCGAGATCGGCTCGACGGCGATCGTCTTCGGTCTCGGCGGCATCGGTCTGAACGTTCTGCAGGGCCTGCGTTTGGCCGGCGCGGACATGATCATCGGCGTAGACATCAACCCGGACCGCAAGGCATGGGGCGAGAAGTTCGGCATGACGCATTTCGTCAATCCGAAGGAAGTCGGCGACGACATCGTGCCCTATCTGGTCAACATGACCAAGCGCAACGGCGACCTGATCGGCGGCGCGGACTACACCTTCGACTGCACCGGCAACACGAAGGTGATGCGTCAGGCGCTGGAAGCCTCGCATCGCGGCTGGGGCAAGTCTGTGATCATCGGGGTCGCGGGCGCGGGCCAGGAAATCTCGACGCGTCCGTTCCAGCTGGTCACCGGCCGCAACTGGATGGGCACGGCCTTCGGCGGCGCGCGCGGTCGCACCGACGTGCCGAAGATCGTCGACTGGTACATGGAAGGCAAGATCCAGATCGATCCGATGATCACCCACACCATGCCGCTCGAAGACATCAACCATGGCTTCGAACTCATGCACAAGGGTGAATCCATCCGCGGCGTCGTCGTCTATTGA
>NZ_JACLAL010000022.1 GCF_014280875.1 Paenirhizobium daejeonense
CCTCGCGATCCGATGAATCCGGCAGGATTTGGGCAGGCGATATCAATCAATATCTCATTTGCCTCATTTAACGTTTTCCCCAAGGAAAATTGTATCAAGATTGACCATAACCCACTAAATCTAGTGCAAATCGGCTGACTATGGTTAATCAATTATTAATTAATCCCCGCAACTTTCCACCATTGTCTCCGATTCCTCCGATTCGTACTCCTTGTGCAATCGAGGCACTACACTGATTCGGAGGCGGACGAATGATCGTAGTAGTTGACGAGCGACAGCTCGTGACGGAGGGATACACATCCCTCTTCGGAAGAGAAGGCATTCCATCGACCGGGTTCGACCCCGTCGAATTCGGCGAATGGGTCAATACGGCCGCTGACGCCGACATCGCGGCCATCGAGGCGTTCCTCATCGGCCAGAGCGACGAGAGCTTCGCCCTGCCAAGGGCCATTCGCGATCGTTCGCGCGCACCGGTGATCGCGGTCTCCGACCAGCCTTCGCTGGAAACCACGCTGGCGCTCTTCGACAGTGGCGTCGACGACGTCGTCAGGAAGCCGGTTCATCCTCGCGAGATCCTTGCGCGCGCCGCGGCCATCCGCCGGCGTCTCACCGCAATCTCCTCCTTCACCGACATCGGACCGATCCGCGTCTTCTCAGACGGACGCGATCCCGAGATCGAGGGTGAGGTCTTCGCCCTTCCCCGGCGCGAGCGCCGCATCCTCGAATATCTGATCGCAAACCGCGGCCGCCGCGTGTCCAAGTCCCAGATCTTCTCCGCCATCTACGGCATCTTCGACGAGGACGTCGAAGAAAACGTCGTCGAAAGCCATATCTCAAAGCTCAGAAAGAAACTGCGCAAAAAGCTCGGTTTCGATCCCGTCGATTCCAAGAGATTCCTCGG
>NZ_JACLAL010000003.1 GCF_014280875.1 Paenirhizobium daejeonense
GTGATCAACACCGCCAAGGTCGAGATCGGCTCGACGGCGATCGTCTTCGGTCTCGGCGGCATCGGTCTGAACGTTCTGCAGGGCCTGCGTTTGGCCGGCGCGGACATGATCATCGGCGTAGACATCAACCCGGACCGCAAGGCATGGGGCGAGAAGTTCGGCATGACGCATTTCGTCAATCCGAAGGAAGTCGGCGACGATATCGTGCCCTATCTGGTCAACATGACCAAGCGCAACGGCGACCTGATCGGCGGCGCGGACTACACCTTCGACTGCACCGGCAACACGAAGGTGATGCGTCAGGCGCTGGAAGCCTCGCATCGCGGCTGGGGCAAGTCTGTGATCATCGGGGTCGCGGGCGCGGGCCAGGAAATCTCGACGCGTCCGTTCCAGCTGGTCACCGGCCGCAACTGGATGGGCACGGCCTTCGGCGGCGCGCGCGGTCGCACCGACGTGCCGAAGATCGTCGACTGGTACATGGAAGGCAAGATCCAGATCGACCCGATGATCACCCACACCATGCCGCTCGAAGACATCAACCATGGCTTCGAACTCATGCACAAGGGTGAATCCATCCGCGGCGTCGTCGTCTATTGAGGTGCCTGATGGAACTCGTGTCGCAAAGCCAGAGTTTCGGAGGAACACAGTCGGTTTACCGACACAAGTCGGAAGTCTGCGCTGCGGAAATGACATTCGGCATCTACCTGCCGCCTGCGGCACGGGTTCGTCCGGTGCCGCTGCTCTGGTATCTCTCGGGGCTGACCTGCACCCATGAGAACGCCATGATCAAGGCGGGCCTGCAGAAGTATGCGGCGGAACACGATATTGCCGTTGTGTTCCCCGATACTTCGCCGCGCGGCGAAGGTGTGGCGGACGATCAGGCCTATGACCTGGGGCAGGGCGCTGGATTTTACGTGAATGCGACGCAGAAACCATGGTCGCGGCATTTCCGGATGTACGACTACGTCGTTTCCGAACTGCCGGCTCTGCTGCAGAAAGAGCTGCCGCTCAACGGTGTCCATGGCATCACCGGCCACTCGATGGGCGGCCATGGCGCGCTGACGATCGCGTTTCGCAACCCGGAGAAATTCCGGTCGCTTTCGGCCTTCGCGCCGATCGTCAATCCGACGCGCTCGGACTGGGGACGCAAGCAGTTTTCCGCCTATCTCGGCGACGACGAGGCGCATTGGACGAAGCACGACGCTTGCCTGTTGCTGGCCGATCTCGGCTGGAACGGGGATATCCTGATCGATCAGGGTTCGTCCGACCAGTTCCTCGAGCAGCTTCGACCCGAGGCAATGGCTCGGCTGATGGCGGAGAAGCGCCAGCCAGGCGTGTTGCGCATGCAGGCAGGATACGACCACAGCTACTATTTCGTGGCGAGTTTCGCCGAAGACCATGTGCGTTGGCACGCAGAGCGGCTGAAGGCCGCCTGAGGGAGAGGACAGGCATGATTTCACGACAGACTTTGATTTTTGCATTGATGGGAACGCTTGCAACGAGTCTTGCCGTACCGGTTTCCGCCATGGAAGGACTGACCGGCGACGTGGGCGCGGGAGAAAAGGTCTTCCGCAAGTGTCAGGCATGCCATGCGATTGGCCCCGGCGCCGTCAGCAAAACGGGACCGCTGCTGACCGGCGTCGTCGGGCGCCCGGCGGGCAGCATCGCCGAGTACTCCTATTCTTCTGTGATGACCAAGGCTGCGGGTGAAGGGCTGGTCTGGGCGCCTGAAAAGATTTCGGAATTTCTCACCAATCCGAAGGCGTTTCTGCCCGGAACCAAGATGGCCTTCGCGGGTATCCGCAAGGATCAGGAGCGGGCCGATCTGATCGCATATCTATCGACGTTCAACCAATAGAAAGGAGCCGGAGGAACAGTTTTGAGCATGGACCGGAGTGCCTGCGGAGGCGGGCGCGAGAGGTCATGAGGCACTTCGCAGGCCGATGCCGGGATTGAGGAGACCCGAGGGGTTTTCCCGGCGCGAAGAGGGTGGAGGAACCCTGATCGGTGATATCCAACGGGAGGATAGCATGAAGAGATTGCTCACAGTGCTCGCCGTGTTCGCGTTAGGCTGCTCGCAGGTCGCCTTCGCCAATTCGGATTTGCAGAAGAAGATAGACGACCCCAATCAGTGGGTCCTTCAGACGGGCGACTACGCCAACCAGCGTTATTCGAAGCTCGATCAGATCAACAAGGAAAACGTCGGAAAGATGCAGGTCTCCTGGACCTTCTCGACGGGCGTCCTGCGCGGCCATGAGGGCTCGCCGCTGGTCGTCGGCAACATGATGTATGTGCATGCACCGTTCCCCAACACGGTCTTTGCGCTCGACCTCGACAAGGAAGGGCAGATCGTCTGGAGATACGAGCCGAAGCAGGATCCGGACGTCATTCCGGTGATGTGCTGCGATACCGTCAACCGCGGCGTCGCCTATGCGGACGGCAAGATCTTCCTGCATCAGGCGGACACCACCGTTGTCGCGCTCGACGCGAAGACCGGCAAGGTGATCTGGAGCGTCAAGAACGGCGATCCGAAGAAGGGCGAGACCAATACCGCGACCGTGTTGCCGGTGAAGGACAAGGTCATCGTCGGCATTTCCGGTGGTGAGTTCGGTGTTCGCGGCTCCGTCACGGCCTATTCTATGGCCGATGGCAAGCTCTTGTGGCGCGGCTACTCAATGGGTCCCGACAGCGATACGCTGATCGACCCGGAGAAAACCACCCATCTCGGCAAGCCGGTCGGTAAGGACTCTGGCCTGACGACATGGGAAGGCGATCAGTGGAAGATCGGCGGCGGCACTACCTGGGGTTGGTATTCCTACGATCCAGAGGAAAACCTGATCTATTACGGCTCGGGCAACCCCTCGACCTGGAACCCCAGCCAGCGTCCGGGTGACAACCGCTGGTCGATGACCATCTTCGCCCGTGATGTCGATACCGGCATGACGAAATGGGTCTACCAGATGACGCCCCATGACGAATGGGACTATGATGGCGTCAACGAGATGATCCTGACCGAGCAAAAGTTCGACGGCAAGGACCGCAAGCTGCTCACCCATTTCGACCGTAACGGCTTCGGCTACACGCTGGACCGTCTCTCGGGCGAATTGCTGGTGGCCAAGAAATACGATCCCGCCGTCAACTGGGCGACCGAGGTCGTGATGGACCCGAAGTCCGAACAGTATGGTCGTCCGCAGGTCGTGGCTCAGTACTCGACCGAACAGAACGGCGAAGACACAAACTCGACCGGCATCTGCCCCGCCGCTCTCGGCACCAAGGACCAGCAGCCGGCAGCCTATTCGCCGAAAACCGAACTGTTCTACGTGCCGACCAACCATGTGTGCATGGACTATGAACCGTTCCGCGTCAGCTACACCGCCGGCCAGCCCTATGTAGGTGCGACGCTGTCGATGTATCCGGCTCCGGGCAGCCATGGCGGCATGGGCAACTTCATTGCCTGGGACAACAAGGAAGGCAAGATCAAGTGGTCTCTGCCCGAGAAGTTCTCGGTCTGGTCCGGCGCTCTCGCCACCGCAGGCAATGTCGTCTTCTACGGTACGCTGGAAGGCTATCTGAAGGCAGTCGACGCCGACACGGGCAAGGAACTCTATCGCTTCAAGACACCGTCCGGGGTCATCGGCAACGTCATGACTTATAGCCACGGTGGCAAGCAATATGTGGCCGTGCTTTCGGGCGTCGGCGGCTGGGCCGGTATCGGTCTCGCAGCCGGCCTGACAAACCCGAACGAAGGTCTCGGTGCGGTCGGTGGTTACGCGGCGCTCAGCGATTATACCGCGCTTGGCGGCACGCTTACCGTGTTCTCGCTGCCGAACTGACGGCGGCAATCGTCCAGGGAACTGGCGCGGGAGAAACCCCGCGCCAGTTTGCTCTCAAGGCTCACAAGGACACAAGATGAACAGTTTTGCTAAAGTCTTGCCGATCGCCTTCGCTGCATCGCTGCTTGCCGGATCCGTTCTGTCGCAGGATGCCGAAAAGAAGGTCGACAACATTACCGCCGTCACCAGCGAGGACGGCCGCTACTACACGGCAGACGGCGTGCCGACCTACAAGATTGCGCCCGACGGCACGATCGACTGGCTGACCTATTCCGGTTTCCGGCGCTACCATTCGGAATGCCATGTCTGTCACGGGCCGGAAGGCGAGGGCTCTTCCTACGCCCCGGCGCTGAAGAATTCCGCCGTCAACATGGACTATTACGCTTTTGTCGATGTGGTCACCAATGGCCGCAAGAAGGTGGATGCATCCCACAACTCGGTGATGCCGGCCTTCGGCGATAACGTCAACGTCATGTGTTATCTCGACGATATCTATGTCTACCTGAAGGCCCGAGGTACGGATGCGCTGCCGCGCGGCCGGCCGGGCAAGAGAGAGGACAAATCCGATGCGATCCGTCAAGCGGAAGCAGACTGCCTTGGCCACTAGGTTCTCGGCAGTACTGTTCGCCCTCGGGCTTGCAACGATAGGCCCGACGCCGGTCTTCGCCCAGACGTCCGATCTGGTGTCGAAGACGGCGTTTCGCGTCTGTGCCGATCCGGCAAATCTGCCCATGTCGGATCGCGCCGGGGGAGGCTTCGAAAACAAGATCGCCGAACTTTTTGCTACGGAATTGAAGATGCCGCTGGAATACACATGGTTCCCCATGGCGACCGGCTTCATCCGCAAGACGTTGCAGGCCAACAAATGCGATGTTGTCATCGGCTATGCCCAAGGCGATGAACTGGTGCTCAATACCAATCACTACTACACCTCCGGCTATGTGCTGATCGTGCCGGCGGAAAGCCCGCTTGCTTCGGTCTCGGTGATCGGCGACCCTGCTCTGAAGGACAAGCGGATAGGAGTCGTTGCGGGCAGTCCGCCGGCGACACAGATGACGCATTACGGCTTGATTGCAAAAGCCAAGGGTTACGACCTGATGGTCGACCGACGCTATGAAAATCCGGCCGGGGAAATGCTCTCCGATCTGAAGGCCGGAACGATCGACGCCGCCATCCTCTGGGGTCCCATCGGCGGTCCCATGGTCAAGCAGGGTTATCCGGATTTCAAGGTGATCCCGCTTCTCTCGGAGACTACGCCGCCGAAGCTCTTCTACCGCATCACCATGGGCGTGCGGCAGGGCGAGAAGGTCTGGGAGCGCAAGCTCAATTCGCTGATCCGTCGGAACCAGGACAAGATCAATGCCATTTTGACCGATGCCGGCGTGCCGCTCTTGAACGACATGGGCACGGGACCGCTGGAGGCGAAGAAATGACCGCAAGCATGGTTGTCCTGCCGCTCCTGTTCGCTGTCGGGCTTGCCGCTCCGGTGCTGGCCGACCAGTCTTCCGCGCCGAAGGCGGTCGTCGAGGAACCGCAGGACTACCGGCAGGACGAATACCGCGCGCCGGTACCGGCGACGCTCGCCGGCGCCACCGTTGTTTCGACGGGACAGGCGCACCGACTGTGGGAGAGCGGCGAAGCCGCGTTCATCGATGTCCTGCCCCGTCCGCCCAAGCCGAAGGATCTGCCGGAAGGCACGATCTGGAAGGAAAAGCCGCGGATCTCGGTCAAGGATGCGCTCTGGCTTCCGAACACCGGCTACGGCAAGCTTGCCGATGTGACGCTGGACTATTTCCGCAAGGGGCTTGAGAAGGCAACGGGTGGTGACAAAAATCATCCCCTGTTGTTCTTCTGCCTGCCGGATTGCTGGATGTCGTGGAACGCTGCCAGACGTGCGCTGGAACTCGGTTACGGCAAGGTCTACTGGTATCCTGAAGGCAGCGAGGGCTGGGCGGCTGCCGGTTATCCCACGGAGCAGTTGACGCCGGAGCCCGGCGGCTCTTGATCAGTTTTCTGCCCCTTTAGCGCTCTGTTGATGATCTGGGCCATCCGCGAGAAACTTGCCGAAGGCCCGCGGACCGTCGCCGGTAGCGATTTCTCCTGCCACCTCAAGCTTTTCAGTGTCGATCAGTGACACGGTGTTGGATGCCCAATTGGCAACGACGACGAACCTTCCGTCAGCCGTCGTGTCGATGCCCTCAGGATATTCTCCAACGGATATGACTGTGACGGGGGCATAGGTCGTTGCATCGAAGACGTTGACGCTATCGTCATACTGGTTGGTAACAAAGCCGTGCTTCCCGGCAAAGGCGACACCATAGGGCCGTTCCCGCGTTTTGACCTTGCCGAGAACCTTGCCGTCTTCCGGATCGACCACGGTTACCGTGTTGCTGCCGACATCGGCGGTAAAAAGCCTCCCATCCGGCGAGAATGTTATGCCAAAGGGGCGCTCACCGACCATGATGCGGCGATGAAGTTCGAGCGTATCCGCAGCGAAGATGGAGACCTGGTTGGCATCCCGGTCCGCCGTGGCCAGCCACTTTCCGTCCGGCGAAAGGGCAAGGCCAGCCGGTGCGCTTCCGGTCCTGAGCGTGGTCCTGAGTTCGAGGGTGTCCGAGGCGAGAACCCAAACGCGGGCATTATACCAGTCGGAGACGAAGACACGCTGGCGTCTGTCATCGACGGCTATTCCCATCGGGCCGCCCTCGAGATGGAGTTCGGCTTTCGGTGCCTGAGGCATCAGGCCGTAGCGGCGCACGGTCTTGCTCTCCGGGCTTACAGTAAAGACGGATTTCAGTCCCTGAGAGACGGCCACGCCGGCTGGCTGGCCGGGCACAGTGAGACGTTCGACCTCGATTCCACGGCTGAGATCGATGATGCTCAGATCGCTGGAGGATTGGTTCGTCACATAGGCATAATCGGCCTGAACCGGCTGCGGCGCCAGAAACGCCGCAGCCAGAACCAGTGTCAGCGCGAGGTTATTTGCCGAACTTCTTTTCCAGCGCATCGAGCCCTGCCTTGTAAACGGCGGTGACGGCAGCAATCGCTGCTGCGTCGTTGAGGTTCTCCGGCGGATCGTTGTTCGGATAGCCGCGGTAGAATGCGCCGCGCCATTCGATATGCGAGCCGCCGGTTGCGGTCGGCGTCACGGTGAGGTGGGAGGAGTAGTTGGTGACGGGAAGAACCGCGACATCCACCTCGTTGATCCGGTAGGAATAGGACATCTTGGCCGCATCGTATTTATAGAGCACTTCCGAGATGGTTGGGCCGCCTTCCTTTTCCAGCGTCAGAACGCGGGTGGCGTCGATCGCATTGCCGCCTTCGCCCTTGGTGGAGAAAATCGCGGGATGCCAGCTCATGTCCTGGAAATTGCCGATCACGGCCCATACAGCATCGGGCGTGGCGGCCACGTCGACCGCAAGGGTGAGTTTCTGACGGGTCGGTCCGTGCGCAAGGGCGATACCCGGAATGAGCAACAGAAACGTCAGTATCAGGTTACGGATATAGGTCATGCTTCCTCCTCAGGATTTAAAGAAATGGTTTTTCAGGATGTAGTCGAGCCCGCGCAGCCAGCTCACATCGGTGTTGGACCTGATGTCGACGGCGAGCGCCCGCAGCGCCTCGCCGGTTTTCACGTCCCGCAAAACGAGGTTCATGGAGAGGATCAGGTTGGAGACCTTCTGCACTTCTCCCACCAGAACGTAATCGGCGTCGAGGCGTTCGGCCATGCGCAGTTCGCAGCCATAGCAATCGGCGGGGTTGACGGTATTGGCAAGCTCTTCCGCAATCGGGCCGTTGTCGAGGACGATGAAACCCATTTTTGCAAATCGTTTTCGCGTCGTCTCCTCGAGAAGACGGGTGCGGGCGGTCTGGTCGGGGCGCTCGCCGTTATAAGCGCCTTCGGTGGACGTATCGATGAAGGTCATCCCGAGAAAGGCGATTTTCGCATTGGCTTTGAGCGGCTTGTCCAGGTTCGACAGGGCAAGCGCGGGCATCAGGATCAGGATGAGCGATAACAGGATGCGCAGCATGCGGATGAGCGTAGCATAGCGAAATTGCGACACCACGATCCATAAGTATCGGTTTCGCTACACAACCCTGACTGTTATCCTCACCTTCAGGACAGTCAGGAAGATTGGGAGGTCATTCCGACAATGTCTAAGCCGCAGCTTACGCTTGCCACCCTTTGTTTTGCGCTTTTTTCAGCACCTACTTCGTGGGCGCTGGAGGTGAAGGTTGCCTTGCTTCGCGTCGATAAGCCCATGCCGCCGCCGATTTCGCGGCTCGATGTGCCGCCTGCGGATCTGGGGCTTGCCGGCGCCAACCTCGGCAACGAGGACAATCGCACCACCGGCGCCTTCACCGGCACGGATTACAAGTTGACCACGAAGACGGTTGCGCCGGCGGATGCCCTTGCTGCACTGAATGCTCTCAAGGCCGAAGGTATCGGCCTCATTGCGGTGATTTCCGATGGCGAGATGCTGAAGCAGCTCGCGGATCACGCCGGCCCCGACACATTGATCCTGAATGCCGGAGCGCGCGACGATGCGCTGCGCGATGCCGAGTGCAGGGCGAATGTCCTGCATGTCTCGCCCAGCCGTTCGATGCTGACCGACAGCGTCGTGCAGTTCCTGATGTGGAAGAAATGGGCGCGGATTCTGCTGATCTACGGCTCTCATCCCGAGGACAAGCTGCTTGCCGACAGCTATCGAAAGTCGGCAGCGAAGTTCGGCGCAAAGATCGTCGAGGAGCGCGAGTTCGTCGATACCGGCGGTGCGCGGCGAACCGATACCGGCCATGTGCAGGTCCAGCGACAGATCCCGGTCTTTACCCAGGATGCCAAGGAACACGACGTCACCGTCGCCGCCGACGAGACGGACGTTTTCGCGGCCTATCTGCCCTATCATTCCTGGGATCCGAGGCCTGTTGCCGGCTCGGCCGGGCTGATGCCGCTTTCCTGGCATCCGGCACACGAGTCATGGGGTGCTACCCAATTCCAGCGCCGTTTCGAAAAGCTCGCCGGCCGCAGCATGCGTGAGGAGGACTATCAGGCCTGGCTTGCCATGCGGGTTGTCGGGGAAGCAGTCACGCGCTCCGGCAAGGCGGATGCGAAGTCGATCCGCGATTATGCGCTTTCGAAGGATTTCGATCTTGCCGCCTTCAAGGGGCAAAAACTGACATTCCGCACATGGAACGGCCAGATGCGCCAGCCGATCCTGCTTGGCGACGGGCGCATCACCGTCTCCGTCTCGCCGCAGGACGGTTACCTGCACCAATTCTCCCCGCTCGATACGCTGGGGATCGACGCGCCCGAAACCGCCTGCCACGCTTTTGGAGGATAAACATGCTGAAACCCGCCTTCGTGATCCTGCCCCTTGTGCTCATGATGAGCGGGCCGGCGCTCGCCAACAAGGTGTTCGTCACCAATGAGCGTGGCAACAGCGTCACGGTGCTCGACAGCACGACCTGGGAAAAGATCGCCGAGTTTCCGGCGGGAAATCGCCCGCGTGGCATCACCATCAGCCCCGATGGCAAGGAACTCTATGTCTGCGCGTCGGATGACGATACCGTCAGGGTGTTCGATCCGGAGACCTACAAGGAATTGCATACGCTGCCGTCCGGACCCGATCCGGAGCTCTTCGCGCTGCATCCGTCCGGCAATCCGCTCTATATCGCCAACGAGGACGACAATCTGGTGACCGTGGTGGACACCAAGACGCATCAGGTGCTCGCCGAAATCCCTGTGGGTGTCGAGCCGGAAGGGGTGGCTATCAGCCCCGATGCGAAGACGCTGATCAACACGTCCGAAACCACCAACATGGCGCATTTCATCGACACCTCGACCTACGAGATCGTGCACAACGTGCTGGTCGATCAGCGGCCGCGCTACGCTGAATTCACCGCCGACGGAAAGAAGCTCTATGTCAGCGCCGAGATCGGCGGCACCGTTGCCGTCATTAATCTCGGTGGCGAGGGTGAGCCGAAGGTCGACAAGAAGATCACCTTCGAGGTTGCGGGCGTCCTGCATGAATGGCTGCAGCCCGTCGGCATCAAGGCGACCCGCAACGGCTCGCGCGTGTTCGTGGCGCTCGGTCCGGCGAACCGGGTTGCGGTTGTCGATGCGTCGACGGATGAAGTGCTCGATTATCTGCTGGTAGGGCAGCGGGTCTGGCAGATGGCCTTCACCCCCAAGGAGGATTTTCTCGTCGTCACCAACGGCAATTCCAACGACGTCAGCATCATCGACGTGAAGGCGGAGAAGGTCATTCGTTCGGTGCCGGTCGGCGAACAGCCATGGGGCGTGGTGGTGGCGCCGGACTGATTTTTGGCAGGCAATTTCATTGGGAGGATTTTGAATATGCATAAGGCACTAATCGCGGCACTCGCCGCATTACTGACAGTCCCGGCGACGGGAATGTTGATGAGTTCGACGGCCTTTGCCGCACCGCTTTGTGATAAGCTCGGCTTTGCCGGGCTGCTCGCCAAATGCAATCGCGGAGAGCCGATCGAGCTGACGCTCGCATCGGGCAAGCCGCTCGGCGCGGGCGAGGTGAAACTGCAATCGGGCGCCTATTACGAGCTGAAGATCACGGCGGACGGTTCGGCCGAACTGGCGATCTCGGGGCCGGAATTCTTTCGGGCGATCTGGATGAACGAGATCGTCATCAACGGCATCGAGGTGCGGCCGATGGCGATCGACAGCCTCGAATTCGACAAGGCCGGTCTCGCGACCCTTTCGTTCATCGCCATCAAGCCCGGCAGCTACGAGGTTCGGATCCCGAATACCGCGAGCGACAGCCAGAAGATCAAGATTGCCATTCAATAATTCTGTTCAGGAGGACCAGGGACATGACAAAACATTTGATGACGATCGCCTTTCTCTCCGCCGTTTTCGCCATGCCGCTCAGCGCCGTTGCCGAGGAAGTGCCGGCCGACAAGCAGACGGCAATCCTCGACATGTTGAAGACGATGCAATGCGAGGTCGATCCGGCCAATATCGAGGCGGATGACGGCGGGTTCGAACTGGATGACGTGTTCTGCGCCGATGGCCAGTACGACATGAAGCTGAACGCAGATCTGGTGGTTACCGACAAGCGCAAGGAATAGCGTTTGCGTGCGTTTCCTGCCGGGCCGGAGAATCGTGTAAGAACGCGACGGTGACCGGGTCGGCGGGAGACGGCGGTTCCGGGGAGGTCGGGAATGATGAAAATAACTACGGGAATTCTGTCGGGAGTTCTGGCTGGCTGTCTGCTGGCGGTCGGTTTCACGCAGGCGATTGCCGAGGAGCTGCCGAAGCTGCGCGCCGCCATGCTGGCGTCCGGCACGGTCAACTGGGAAATCACCACGATCAAGGCCAATGGCTTCGACCGGAAGAACGGTTTCGAGATGGCCGTGCAGGATTATGCCGATAACGGCGCGACCCGCGTCGCCTTCGAAGGCGGCGAGGCCGATACTATGGTGGCCGACTGGATCTGGGTCGCCTATCAGCGGGCGGCGGGCAAGGATTATGTGTTCATTCCCTGTTCGCGCGCGGTCGGCGGGCTGGTCGTCAAGGACGACAGCCCGGTCAAGGCCCTGCCGGATCTTGCGGGACTGAAGATCGGTATTGCCGGCGGGCCGCTTGACAAGAGCTGGCTGATCCTTCGTGCCTACGCGAAAAAGAAATACGACATGGATCTGGCGGGAGGCACGGAACAGGTGTTCGCGGCGCCGCCGCTGATCTTCAAGTCCGCGCTTTCTGGTGAAACCGCTGCTGCCGTCAACTTCTGGCATTTCCTCGCCAAGATGAAGGCGAAGGGCATGCATGATCTGGTAACCGTTGCCGACGCCGCAACAGAACTCGGGCTCGATCCCGATACACCGCTTCTCGGCTATGTGTTGAAGGGCGACTATGTCGCCTCTCATCCCGAGATCGCGCAGGGGCTCTACAAGGCTTCGCTTGCCGCCAAGGAGCTGCTGCGCACGGACGATGCCGCCTGGGAGGCGTTGCGTGGCCAGATGAATGCCGCCGATGACAAGGAATTCTCGGCGCTTCGTGATGGCTATCGCGCCGGCATTCCAAGCGGCAAGCCCATCGATGAGGCGGCGGCCGACAGGTTCCTGAAGATCATGGCCGAACTCGGCGGCGAGGAACTTGTCGGCAAGGCCACCTCCTTGCCGGAAGGAGTATTCCTCCGCCTTGAATGATGCCCTTCGAAATCCGGTGTTGGTCCGTTCCGTTTCGCTCGGCCTGATCCTGCTCGTCTGGATCGTTGCCGCAGGGCTGACCGCCGACGCGACCGTGCTGCCGCAGCCGTGGATACTGCTCGGACCGTTCGTTCGTGCCGTCGGCTCGGGAGCGCTGCCCTATCACCTCGGGATGACGCTGTTTCGGGTCGTCTGCGCCTTCGTTCCGGCCATGCTGATCGGGGCGGCCATCGGCTTCCTGATGGGGCGCTTTCCGGCCATCGACCGCTGGCTCGATCCCTGGCTGGTGGTGTTTCTCAACCTGCCGGCGCTGGTGCTGATCGTGCTTTGCTATCTGTGGATCGGCCTTAACGAAACGGCGGCGATCCTGGCGGTGGTGCTCAACAAGATCCCGAACGTCGCTACGTTGGTGCGCGAGGGCGCGCGGGCGCTCGATCCCGATCTCGACGCCATGGCGAAGGTCTACCGCATGAAGGGTCTGGCCAGGTTGCGCCATGTCGTGCTGCCGCAGCTTGCGCCTTTTCTCGCAGGCGCTGCGCGTTCCGGCATCGCGGTGATCTGGAAGATCGTGCTGGTCGTCGAGTTCCTGGGCCGTTCCAGCGGCATCGGTTTCCAGATCCATTTCTATTTCCAGCTTTTCGACGTCACCATGGTGCTGGTCTATGCGTTGACGTTCATTGCCGTGATGCTCGTGGTCGAAGCCCTGCTGTTGCAGCCGGTGGAACGTCGGGCGCGGCGCTGGAGGACGGCATGATCACGGTCGATATCCGCCGCAAGGCCTTCGGAGACAATGTCATCCTGAAGGATATCCGCTTCGAAATGGCAACCGGGGAAACCGTCGCCATTCTGGGATCGTCGGGTATCGGCAAGTCGACGCTTCTCCGTCTGATCGCCGGCATCGATCCGGTCTTCGAAGGGGCGGTGGAGCGCCCGGCCAACATCGCCATGGTGTTTCAGGAGCCGGTGCTTCTGCCGTGGCGAAGCGTCCTGCAGAACCTGACGATCGTGCATCCGGGGCTTGGCGATGAAGCAGCGCTTTCGGCGCTTCATCGCATCGGTATTGCCGACAAGGCGGGGCTGTTTCCCGGGCAGCTGTCGCTTGGCCAGCAGCGGCGGCTCGCTCTGGCGCGGGCCTTTGCCGGAAGGCCGGAACTGCTGGTGATGGACGAACCCTATGTCTCGCTCGATCGCGAGACCGCGGAAGAGATGCTGGAACTCACCGAAGCGCTGGTTGCCGAGACGCGACCGGCCGTCATTCTGGTGACCCATTCGGAACAGGAGGCTGACCGCCTCGCCGGTCGCCGGCTGCGGCTGGCCGGTCACCCGACGACGATCACGGATCGCGGCGGTGATGCGGTTTCCAAGCGAGGGACGGTGCGATGAAGGGGCTGGATATCCGCCATGTCAGCTATCGCTACGGCGAACGCAGGGCGCTGGATGATGTCAGCTTCGCCGTGACGCCCGGGCGCTTCTGCGCCTTGCTCGGCCCGAACGGCGCCGGCAAGTCCACGTTGTTTGCGCTGCTGACGCGGCTGATCGTGGCGGACGAGGGGACGATCGGTGTCGCCGGGTTCGACATCGCCCGCTCGCCGCGATCCGCGCTCGCTCGAATCGGCGTCGTTTTCCAGCAGCCGACGCTCGACCTCGACATGACGGTCCGGCGGAACATGCGCTATTTCGCCGGCCTGCATGGTCTCTCGGGGCGGGAGGCTGCGGATGCCATCGAGCGTTCCCTGGCACAGCTCGGCATGGCCGAGCGCGCTGACGAGCAGGTGAGGGCGCTCAATGGTGGCCATCGCCGGCGCATGGAGATCGCCCGCGCGCTGGTGCATCGTCCGGACATTCTCCTGCTCGATGAGCCGACGGTCGGCCTCGATGCCGCGTCACGGCAGGCGATCACGGATCATGTGCATCGGTTGGCGGAAGGCGGCCTTGCCGTGCTCTGGGCGACGCATCTGGTGGACGAGATCGACCTGTCGGATCAGGTCGTGGTGCTGCATCGGGGAAAGGTGCTGAGCGACGGTTCAGCCTCCGATCTTGCGGGCGGGCAGGGGCTGGCGAAGGCTTTCCTTGCCATGACCGCCGAGGGCAGCGAGGCAACCGCATGAAACCCTGGCTGACCGCGCTTCTTGCCATCGTCACCCGCGAAAACCTGCGTTTCATCCGCCAGCGCGGGCGGTTTCTTGCGGCGCTGGTGCGGCCTCTCGTCTGGCTGCTGGTCTTTGCTGCCGGTTTTCGCGCCGCTCTCGGCGTTTCAATCATCCCGCCATACCAGACCTATATCACCTACGAGGTTTATATCGTGCCGGGGCTTTGCGGCATGATCCAGCTTTTCAATGGCATGCAGTCGTCACTGTCTCTGGTCTACGATCAGGAAATGGGGTCGATGCGGCTTCTCCTGACATCGCCGCTGCCGCGCTGGTGGCTGCTGTTTTCCAAGCTGCTCGCGGGCGTTATCGTCTCCATCCTGCAGGTCATGGTTTTTCTGGGTATCGCTGCGTTGACCGGCATCGAGCTGCCGCCCCTCGGTTATATCGCGGTGCTGCCGGCCCTGCTTCTGAGCGGCCTGATGCTCGGGGCTTTCGGCCTGCTGATCTCGTCGACCATCCGGCAGCTCGAGAATTTCGCCGGCGTCATGAACTTCGTGATCTTTCCGATGTTCTTCCTATCCTCGGCGCTCTATCCGCTCTGGAAAATGGCGGAAAGCTCTCCATTGCTGCGTGATATCTGCGCCTACAATCCCTTCACCCATGCCGTCGAGCTCATCCGCTTCGCCCTTTACGGCGAACTCAATCTGGAAGCTCTCGCCTGGGTCGTCGGCTGTTTTGTAGTGTTCATGCTGGCGGCGCTCTGGGGCTACGATCCCGCCCGCGCCATGCTGCGTTCCCGCGGGCGCTGAGACCCCGTCGGCCCGCCTTGCGAGACCCTCGCGCGCGAAAAACCGACACTTTCCGCTATATTGTCGCGAGACCTTTTTGCCCCGATCCTGTCCTTGAAATGGTGACGCTGGAGGCGTCAAAACCCGAGGAGGAGGACCCCATGATCAAGCTGCATCCGTCCATCGACAATGGCTGGCCGCCAGCAAAGGCCGGCTTTTCCGGCGGCACCTTGAAGTGCAAGTGTGCAAGCAATCCCGTGACCGTATCGATCGGCTCACAGACGGCGCACAACCACGCCTGCGGTTGCACCAAATGCTGGAAGCCGAAGGGTGCCATCTTTGCCCAGATCGCCGTCGTGTCGCGCGACAAGGTCAAGGTAACCTCGGGTGAGGAAAAGCTCTACGTCGTCGATTCCGGTGCCACGATTCAGCGCCACGCCTGCAAGGATTGCGGCACCCACATGTATGGCCGCATCGAAAACACCAAGCATCCCTTCTACGGGCTCGACTTCGTCCATACGGAACTCAGCGACGAGACCGGCTGGTCGCCGCCGGAATTCGCGGCTTTTGTTTCTTCGGTCATCGAAAGCGGGGTCAGCCCGGACCTGATGCCCGAGATCCGGGCGCGTCTGAACGAACTGGGCCTACCGCCCTATGATGCGCTTTCACCGGCGCTGATGGATGCCATCGCCACACATATTGCCAAGCAGTCGGGTGCACTGGCCGCATAAACCGGGATAGCGCAAGGCCGCCTGGCCTCGATCCCGATATGGTCATGTCCAGGGAAGATGGGGGAACGTTTCGGCGAGAGCCGCCCGCATCTTCCAGCATCCCGTGCCAGCGAGGCCAAGCCAGCCTCCTCCCGCAACCGCCCGCACCTTTGCATATTTTGCAGAGGACGGGCGGGGCTTGGGAGGCTTTGTCGTGAAATGTCGGTGGCGGCCCGTATCGGCTTTCATGCCGCAAATTACGTTCCCAGGTCGATATCCGGATACAATGAGTCAAAACGCCGTGCGTCCGGAAGGAAGCAGGGCGTTCTGGATTTCGGTATCCTGTTGTATGTCGATCTCAGGAATGAACCGTCACCGAAGACCAGTCGTCTGCCGGGCTGCCGGCTTTCCACTTGATCGAGCAGCCAATGGAGGGCTGCTGCACGGCGGGTCCCTGTCCGGTCCGGGCAATCTGGATCATGGCTGCGAGGAGGTCGCGGCGCAGGTCGCCGGCCTCCTTTTCCTTGCGTGACGCATCGAGACGGCCGCGATATTGCAGTTCCAGTCCGCTGTTGAAGCCGAAGAAATCGGGTGTGCAGACGGCGCCGTAAGTGCGGGCCACCGCCTGATCCTCGTCATGCAGATAGGGGAAGGGAATCAGGTGCTCGTCGGCGAAACGCTTCATGTTTTCGAAGGAGTCGTCGGGATAGGCGCTGGCATCGTTGGAGTTGATCACCACGAAGCCGATACCGTGTTTTTCGAGTTCGAGCGCATCCTCGACGATCCTGTCGATCACGGCCTTCACATAGGGGCAGTGATTGCAGATGAAGGCGACCACGAGCCCGCTCGGGCCGGCGAGATCATGGATCGAAAAGGCCCGTCCCTCGGTTCCGATGAGGCGGGCATCCGCGGCTTTCCAGCCGAAATCGCAAATCGGTGCTTTCGCTGCCATTGTCTTCCCCCTTTTGCTGGTTTCAGGCGGCTTCGCGAACCCTTTCCGATGCCTTGCGCAATGCGGAAATGTTGTCCGCGTAGGCCTGTTCGCCGCCCTTGAAGATCGCCGAACCTGCAACGAGTATATCGGCTCCTGCGGACACGACCAGCGGTGCCGTCTGTGGCGTAACGCCGCCGTCGATTTCGATCATGATCGGCCTCTTGCCGATCATCGACTTCACCCGCCGGACCTTTTCCACCACCGAAGGAATGAAGGCCTGGCCGCCCAAGCCGGGGTTCACGGTCATCATCAGCACGAGGTCGACGCGATCAAGTGAATATTCGATGACGCTTTCCGGCGTCGAGGGATTGAGCGAAACGCCGGCCTTGCAGCCGAGATCGCGGATGGCCTGAAGCGAACGGTCGAGATGGGTGCAGGCCTCGGCATGGACGGTGATGTAATCACAGCCGGCTTCCGCGAAGGCCGCGAGATAAGGATCGGCCGGCTCGATCATCAGGTGACAGTCGAAAACCTTGTCGGTGCGGTTCCTGATCGCCTTGATGACCGGAGGACCGAAGGTGATGTTCGGCACGAAATGACCGTCCATCACGTCGAGATGGATCCAGTCGGCCCCGGCGCGGCAGACGGCCTCGACCTCTTCCCCCAAGCGGGAGAAATCGGCCGACAGCACCGACGGCGCAATGATGATGTCGGATGTCGTCTTGGGTGTCATCTCGGTTATCATGGCGATACCTCCCGGGGATGGCTTTGCATGGTGAAGACACGGCTGGCGGCGATGTCGCGGTCGATGATGGTGGAGAGCTGCTCGGCATTAACAGGGCCTTTCGTCTCCTCGAACAGCCGGTTGGCCTGTCGCAGCCGCGCCCGGTCGAGCGCGTTGCGGATGGAACGAGCATTGGCGAAATGCGGCTGGCCGCGGCGGCGGGCGATGTAATCGGCCATCACCGTCACCGCCCCCCGGTCGAGATGATAGCCCTGCCGGTCCAGCATGCTTTCGGCGATGGAGAGCAGTTCGCCATCGTCATAATCCGGGAAGTCGATGTGGTGGGCGATGCGGGAGCGGAAACCGGGATTGCTCTCGAAGAAGCGGTCCATCCGGTCGGAATAGCCGGCAAGGATCACCACGAGGTCGTCGCGGTTGTTTTCCATGACCTGCAGCAGGATCTCGATTGCCTCCTGGCCGTAGTCGCGCTCGTTGTCGGGGCGGTAGAGATAGTAGGCCTCGTCGATGAAGAGCACGCCGCCCATGGCCTTCTTCAGGATCTCCTTGGTCTTGGGCGCGGTGTGGCCAATATACTGGCCCACCAGATCGTCGCGGGTCACCGAGACCAGATGACCCTTGCGGATATAGCCCAGCCGGTGAAGCAGGTCGGCCATGCGCAACGCCACCGTGGTCTTGCCGGTGCCGGGATTGCCGGTGAAGCTCATGTGCAGGGAGGGAGGCTCGTGGGAAAGCCCCATGGCGCGGCGTGCCCGCTCCACCAGCAGCAGCGCCGCGGTTTCGCGGATGCGCTGCTTCACCGGTTTCAGGCCGACGAGCTGTCGGTCCAGCTCGTCGAGAATGTCGCTCACCCCGGAGGTGCGGTATTCCTCCATGAGGTCGACGGTTTCAGGAGGACTTTCTTCCTCCGGGATCTTCTCTGGCATGCCCATTGTCCTTCCTCCCTCTCATGCTTTCGGTTCGATCAGCGCGCTGTCGCCCACGAGTAGTTCTGCGACCGGCTGCGCACATCGGTCCGCGTCATCGACAGTTCCGGCTCGTTCTCTGGACGGTTGACAATGAAGGACATGGTCACCGTTTCCAGGCCGCGGGAGGAATCGAAGGCGTTGAGCCGGATGTAGTGCTGCGGATAGGCCTTGCGGCAATCGTCGAGTTCCATCGTCACGCCCTTGGCATCCTTCAGGTCGAACATCGGGTTGCCCCACATTTCCCAATAGGTGTTCCGGGGATGGGGGTCGTCGGTATATTCGATGCCGATGGCCCAGCCCCTGCGCAGGCAGTATTCCACCTGCGCGGTGATCTGTTCGTCCGTGAGGTCGGGCAGGAACGAGAAGCAGCCCTGGGTGATACGCATTTCCGTTCTCCTTGTTCTCTTGCTGGTTCAGGCCACGCTTACGCTCGGAACGAAGTCCGAGGTGTCGGTGGGGGTGTAGTTGAAGCTGATGTTGCCCCAGGTATCGAGCGCGGCCTCGAGCGGCTTGCACCATTTGGCGGCGGCACGCAGGATTTCCGGCCCTTCATTGGCGATGTCGCGCCCCTCGTTGCGGGCGAGAACCATGGCTTCAAGCGCAACACGGTTTGCGGTGGCGCCCGCCTGAATGCCCATCGGATGGCCGATGGTGCCGCCGCCGAACTGCAACACCACATCGTCGCCGAAGAGGTCGAGCAACTGGTGCATCTGGCCGGCATGGATGCCGCCCGAGGCGACCGGCATGACCTTCTTGAGGTCCGCCCAGTCCTGCTCGAAGAAGAGACCGCGCGGCAGGTCCACCTCGTTCTTCATCTCGCGGCAGACGTTGTAGTAGCCCTGCACGGTCAGAGGATCGCCTTCCAGCTTGCCGACGGCGGTGCCGGCATGGAGATGGTCGACGCCCGCAAGGCGCAGCCACTTGGCGATGACGCGGAAGGAGATGCCGTGGTTCTTCTGGCGGGTATAGGTGCCGTGTCCGGCCCGGTGCATATGCAGGATCATATCGTTCTGGCGGCACCATTCGGACATGGACTGAATCGCTGTCCAGCCGATGATGAGGTCGACCATGACGATGACGGAGCCGAGTTCCTTGGCGAATTCGGCGCGGCGGTACATTTCCTCCATCGTGCCGGCGGTGACGTTGAGGTAATGGCCCTTGACCTCGCCGGTGACGGCGGAAGCGTGGTTCACGGCCTCCATGCAGTAGAGGAAGCGGTCGCGCCAGTGCATGAACGGCTGCGAGTTGATGTTCTCGTCGTCCTTCATGAAGTCGAGGCCGCCCTTCAGGCCTTCATAGACGACGCGGCCGTAGTTCTTGCCGGAAAGGCCGAGTTTCGGCTTGGTCGTCGCGCCGAGAAGCGGCTTGCCGAACTTGTCCAGCCGTTCGCGTTCCACGACTATGCCGGTCGGCGGGCCCTTGTAGGTCTTGATGTAGGCGACGGGCAGGCGCATGTCTTCGAGACGCGCGGCCTTCAGCGGCTTGAACGAGAAGACGTTGCCGATGATAGAGGCCGTCAGGTTGGCGATCGAGCCTTCCTCGAAAAGGATCAGATCATAGGCGACGTAGCAGAAGTATTGTCCCGGCGTGCCGGGCACGGGATCGACCCTGTAGGCTTTGGCGCGGTACTGGTCGCAGGCGGTGAGCCTGTCGGTCCACACCACGGTCCAGGTGGCGGTCGAGCTTTCGCCGGCCACCGCTGCCGCCGCCTCGATCGGGTCGACGCCATCCTGCGGCGTGATGCGGAAAAGCGCGATCAGATCGGTGTCCTTCGGGACGTAGTCGCCGTTCCAGTAGCCCATCTGCGCGTATTTCAGCACGCCCGCCCGGTAGCGTTCCTTGCCCTTGATTTCGGTCTTTGCATCGGCGTTCATGGCTCTGTCCTTTCCTGTTTTCGGTGGGGGATCAGGCGGCTTGCGACCGCGCCGTCTGAGGTTTCAGGCTTCCGCTGGCATAGCGTTTCGCCATGTCGCTCATCGGGATGACCTTGATGCGGGAGGCATTGCCCGCCGTGCCGAAGGCATCGAAGCGCGCCTTGCAGACGGCGGCCATGGCATCCATCGCGGGTTTGAGGAATTTGCGCGGGTCGAATTCGTCCCGGCGCGTGTCGGCGACGCGGCGAAATTCCGCGGTCGCCGCAAGGCGGAGGTCGGTGTCGATATTGACCTTGCGGACGCCGAAGCGGATGCCGCGGACGATTTCTTCCACCGGTACGCCATAGGTCTCGCGCATTGCGCCGCCATGGGCGTTGAAAACCTCCTGCCATTCCTCGGGCACGGAGGAAGATCCGTGCATGACGATGTGGGTATCGGGCAGGCGGCGATGGATCTTCTCGATGACATCCATGGCGAGAACCTCGCCTGTTGGCTTGCGGGTAAACTTGTAGGCGCCGTGCGAGGTGCCGATGGCGACTGCCAGCGCATCGACGCCCGTCTCGGCGACGAAGCGGGCGGCCTCGTCCGGATCGGTCAGCAATTGCGAACGGTCGAGTGCACCTTCGAACCCGTGGCCGTCTTCGGCTTCGCCATGACCGGTTTCCAGCGAGCCGAGGCAGCCGAGTTCGCCCTCGACCGAGACACCGACCATGTGGGCGAGGCGGGCGACCTCTGCTGTGATCCCGGCATTATAGGCGTAGTCCGCCGGTGTCTTGGCATCCTCCTTCAGCGAGCCGTCCATCATCACCGAGGTAAAACCGTGCTGGATCGCCGAAAGGCAGGTGGAAACGGTGTTGCCGTGATCCTGATGAATGCAGATCGGGATGTCGGGATACATCAGTTCCAGCGCCTCCATCATCTTGGCGAGCATGATGTCGTTGGCGTAGGACCGGGCGCCGCGGGAGGCCTGCAGGATGACAGGCGCATCGCAGGCCTTGGCCGCCTCCAGAATGGCGAGCCCCTGTTCCATGTTGTTGATGTTGAAGGCGGGCACGCCGTAACCGCGCTCTGCGGCATGGTCCAGCAATTGACGAAGCGTGATGCGGGCCATGTCAGGCCTCCTTTCGGGGTTGATGGTTGAATGGGGTGCTGCTGCGGGTCATTGCCGGCGTTCCTTCCGGCCGCGGCCGATGAGACGCAGCGCTTCCGCCGCGATATGCTTCGGGGTGATGCCGAAATGTCGGTAGAGTTCTCCGGCGGGGGCGGAGGCTCCGAAGCCCTGCATGCCGATGAAGGTGCCGTGCGGGCCGATCCAGCGGTCCCAGCCGAGCCGCCCGGCGGCCTCGATGGCGATGCGCGGTGCGCCACCCAGTATCCTTCTCTGATAGGCGTCGGTCTGGGTCTCGAACTTTTCCCATGAGGGCATGGAAACGACTGCGGTCTCGACACCGTTTTCGGCGCGCAGCTTCTCGGCGGCCTGAACGGCGATTTCGACTTCGGAACCGGTGGCGAGCAGCGTGATGTCGCGCGGTCCCTTCGCTTCGCGCAGGATATAGGCTCCCCGTGCCGAGAGGTTTTCCTGGGTGTCCGTTTCCCGCAGCATCGGCAGGGCCTGTCGCGACAGCGCGAGCGCGCTCGGAGTCGATTTTTCGGCGAGCGCCAGTTCCCAGCATTCGGCCGTCTCGATGATATCGGCAGGCCGGAAGACGTTGATGTTGGGTGTCGCCCTCAGCATGGCGAGATGTTCGATCGGCTGATGCGTCGGGCCGTCCTCGCCAAGGCCGATGGAATCATGGGTCAGCACATAGATGACCGGCAGACCCATGAGCGCGGAGAGGCGGATTGCCCCGCGGGCATAATCGGCAAATACAAGGAAGGTGCCGCCATAGGGGACGAAGCCGCCATGCAAAGCGATGCCGTTCATTGCTGCCGCCATGGCATGTTCGCGGATACCGTAATGCAGGTAACGACCACGGAAGCTGCCCGCAGTGATCGCCGGGGTCTGGGAAGTCATGGTGAGGTTGGAGCCGGTCAGGTCCGCCGAGCCGCCGATGGTCAGGTCGGTTGCGCCGTTGATGACTTCCAGCGCCATCTGGGAAGCCTGCCGGGTCGCGACCTTGGTGACCTTTTCCCGGTGTTCGTTGCGGAATCTGGCAAGCCGGCGTGCAATTTCAGGACCGATATCTCTGTTGATGGTACGTTCATAGCGCGCCTTCGAGCGGGTGGCATCCTTGCGGATTTCCCAGGTTTCGCGCGCCGCGCGTCCACGGACCGCCACGCCTTCCCATGCGGATTTGATCTGCGGCGGCACGAAGAAGGGCGGGTGGGGCCAGTCGAGCTTTTCGCGGGTGGCGGTGATCTCCTTGTCGCCGAGGGCGGCTCCATGGGTCTTGTGAGAACCTTCCATGCTGGCCGCGCCCTTGCCGATCAGCGTGCGGCAGGCGATCAGCGAGGGCTTGCGGCTCTTGCGGGCGCGCTCGATGGCCTTGGCCACGGCTTCGGGATCGTGGCCATCGACGGCCTGAGCGTTCCAGCCGGCAGCGCGAAAGCGCGCCAGCTGGTCCATCGACGTGGACAGGGAGGTCGCCCCGTCGATGGAAATCTGGTTGTCGTCCCAGAGCACGATCAGCTTGCGCAGCTTCAGGTGGCCGGCAAGATCGATCGCCTCGTGGCTGATGCCTTCCTGAAGGCAGCCGTCCCCGGCAACGACATAGGTGAAATGATTGCAGAGCGACGAGCCGAAGCGGGCCGCCATCATCTGTTCGGCGATTGCCATGCCGACCGCAGTCGAAATGCCCTGTCCGAGCGGTCCCGTGGTCGTTTCGATGCCCAGCGCATGGCCGTATTCCGGGTGTCCCGCAGTCTTCGCGCCGAACTGGCGGAAGGAGGAGAGTTCGGACATCGGCATGTCGGCAAAGCCGATCAGGTGATGGATCGCATAGAGCAGCATCGAGCCATGCCCCGCCGACAGCACGAAGCGGTCGCGGTCGGGCCAGTCCGGCAAGGACGGATCGATCCGGATGAAGCGGTTGAACAGCACCGTCACCGCGTCCGCCATGCCCATCGGCATGCCGGGGTGGCCGGAATTGGCTTTCTGCACGGCATCCATCGCCAGGAAACGGATGGCGTTTGCCATATCCTTCTCGGCAATGGTGGCGGAGTGGGGTGCTTTCTGCGAGATGTTCATGGGCGTCCTCCTCAAGACATGCGATGCTTGCGTTCGAGCAGTTTGTGGATGAGCGGCGTGAAAATGAGCTGCATGGCCAGATCGAGCTTGTCGCCGGGCACGACGATCGAATTGGCGCGTGACATGAAGCTGTTCTGCAGCATCGACAGCAGGTAGGGAAAATCGATCCCGCGCGGATTGGCGAAGCGGATCACCAGCATGGATTCGGCCGGTGTCGGGATCCATCGCGCGATGAACGGGTTGGACGTATCGACGATCGGCACCCGCTGGAAGTTGATGTCCGTTAGCGAGAATTGCGGGCAGATGTAGTGCACATAATCGGGCATGCGCCGGAGGATGGTGTCGGTCACGGCCTCGGTGGAATAGCCGCGGGTCGCCTTGTCGCGATGGATCTTCTGGATCCATTCGAGGTTGATGACCGGAACGACGCCGATCTTCAGGTCGCAATGCTGGGCGAGATTGGCATTCTCGGTAACGGCGCAGCCATGCAGCCCTTCGTAGAACAGAAGGTCACTGTCGCGGAATTCCTCCCATTCGGTGAAGGTTCCGGGCGCGGTGCCGTATTTCGCGGCCTCACCATCGTCGTGGATATAGTGACGAGTGCGGCCAACGCCGCGGCGGCCATATTCCGAAAACACGCTTTCGAGGATTTCGAGTTCGTTGGCCTCGGCCGCGAAATGGGTGAAGTCGACGCCCTTGGCCTTTTCCTCGGCGATCTTTGCCTTCATCGCCTCGCGGTCATAGCGATGGAAGGCATCGCCCTCGATGAAGGAGGCGGAGATGTTTTCGCGCTTGAAGATCTTTTCGAACGTGTCTTTGACGGTGGTGGTGCCGGCGCCGGACGAGCCCGTAATGGAAATGATCGGGTACTTTGCGGACATTCTTTTCTCCTCAGGCCCGGAACAGACCGCGCTTGCCGAACAGCGGCGCGCGTTCACCGATCATCGCGGGGTCGACATGGTAACGGGCGACGCGGGTCACCTCGCGGCGGGAACCGAAGACCAGCGGCACGCGCTGGTGCAGGCTCTCCGGTTCGAGATCGAGAATGCGGGTGACGCTGTCTGTCGCAGCGCCTGACGCGTTCTCGATGAGGAAGGCGATGGGGTTGGCTTCGTAGACGAGCCGCAGGCGGCCCTGGGAATAGCCTCTCCGGCTGTCCGAGGGATAAAGGAAGATGCCGCCACGCACGAGGATGCGGTAGGCTTCCGTCACCAGCGAGGCGTTCCAGCGCATGTTGAAATCCCGCTCGCGCGGGCCTTCCGCACCGGCGAGGCAATCATCGACATAAAGTCTGATCGCTTCATCCCAATGGCGGTAGTTCGAGGTGTTGATGGCGAATTCGTGCGCGCGGTCGGGGATCGCGACGGACGTGTAGGCCTGCACGAAGCAGCCGAGCCGGCTTGAGAAAATGAAGATCTCGGTGCCTTTGCCGAGCGACAGAACCAGCGCGGTCTGCGGCCCGTAGATGAAAAAACCGGCGGCAAGCTGCCGGTGCCCCGGCTGCAGGAAGGTCGCGGTTGCATCCGCCTCGGCATTCTTCAGGGCCGGCAGGATCGAAAAGATGGTGCCGATCGAGACGTTGGTGTCGATGTTCGACGAACCGTCGAGCGGATCGATGGCGACGGCCAGGCGGGCGGCGGGATCGAGCAGGATCGGGTTTTCCAGTTCCTCCGAGGCATAATAGGCGACCGGGGCTCCCTGCAGGCAGGACAGGAACAGGTCGTCGCAGATGACGTCCAGTTCCCTCTGGATATCACCGTCCGTGTTGGAGCTTTCACGCAGCCCGTGAAAGGTGTCGTTCAGGGCGCCTTGCCCCACCAGCTTGCGGATTTCCAGTGCGGCCATGGCCAGCCGCTGGATGATTACGGCTATGTCGCGGCCTGTTTCGCCGCGCTCTGCCATGCATGAAACGAGGTAGGCCTCCAGTGTTGCGCCCGACATGATGTCTCCTCCCATCAACGGTCGAGGGCAAGGATGAAGCAATCGGAAAGTTTGTAAAATTTATTATGTTGACTATCGCAGTTAAAAATATTTACTTTCTAATATGCGCAACGTCACCATCCGCCAACTCCGCACGATCGAAGCCGTCTGCCGGCTGGGCAAGATCAATCTTGCCGCGGCCGAACTGGGGCTGACCGGTCCTGCGCTGACGCTGCAAATCCAGCAGCTCGAGCGGGACGCGGGTGTGGCGCTCTTCGATCGGGGGCGGGAGGGCATGGTGCCGACCGGGTTCGGCCTTGCGTTTCTGGAGGCAGCGCGTTCGGTGGAGGACAGTCTTTCGACGCTCGACGAATCCATCAGCGCAATGAAGGGCTTACGCACGGGCCGGCTGCGGCTGGGCGTGGTGTCGACGGGCAAGTATTTCGCTCCGCAGCTGATTGCCGCCTTTCGCAAGCATGCGCCGTCGATCGAGATCAACCTCTTCATCGGCAACCGCGCTGAAATCATCCAGAAGCTTCGCGATCATGAGTTCGACATCGCCCTGATGGGGCGTCCCCCGCGGGATTTCGAGGTTCGCTCGCAGGTCTTCGGCGATCATCCGCTGGTCTTCATCGCACCTGCCGATCATCCGTTGGCGAATGTTCTCGACATTTCCCGGGAGCGGATCGCGGAAGAGCAGTTCCTCGTGCGTGAGAGAGGATCGGGCACGCGGATATCGCTCGAAATCTTTCTGAGCGCCGTTCCCCGTCGCCTTGAGGAACTCGGAACGGAAATGGGATCGAACGAGACGATCAAGCAGGCTGTCATCGCAGGGCTCGGGATCGCCTTCATCTCGGCGCATACCATCGAGCAGGAGGTCAAGCTCGGTCGTCTCGTCATTCTCGACGTGGTGGATACGCCGATCCGCCGGCAATGGTTCAGCGTTTCGCGCCGCGATCGGTCCTTCAATCCCGCCATGCAGGCATTCGAGCGCTTTCTGCTGACGGAAGGAGCACGCCATCTGCCGGTGGTGGCAAAGCCCTATCCGGCAAACGCCTTCGGCTGAGCGACGAGCGTCGGAAGAAGGACGGCGCGCCCCTCCGCAGTTCAGTAACCGGCTTCGAGAATGTCTTCGCTATACTGTGGAGGGTTTACGGAAGAACTTGCGACTGCTTCCAGAAGGCAATCCATGATTGCCTGGCGAAGAGCGTAAGTGTTCACCATTGTTTGCCTGCGATCCAGCCGCTGGGCGGCAACGACAAGATTGACGCCCTGCTGCAACACGATCTGTTGTGCCCGATTTAACGCCCAGGCCTCAAGATTTGACTGCTGATTCATTTCAGCTCCTGCGGCTAAGTCATTCACCCGTCAAAGACCGGTTCGAATCGATCTCTTAATCAATAATATTATTAATTTCCCATTTTCGTAGGTTTGCTGAAGCTTGCGCGAAGCTTTTGCCTGCTTGGCCCAAATTTAGTCAGCTGTATTGGACGTGAAAACGTATCCGGGTGGAGGTCGCCGCCTATTTGCGGGCTGCGTCGCCGGAACCCCGACCGAGCGCCGTTGCTATCAAAATGGCGATGTCGCCGGTAAATGAGCGCCGTTCCATGTATTGCCTATCCGCTGCCGCCAGTCTTGCCGGTTCCGACATGTCGATACCCGCAAGCTGGGCGCTGCCGGTAATGCCGGGGCGGATGGAAAACACGCCTTGCTTGCGCCTTTCGCTGATCATTTCCGCCTGACTCGGCAGACAGGGGCGGGGCCCGACGAGGCTCATTTCGCCCTTGATGACGTTGATGAGCTGCGGCAGTTCGTCCAGCTTGTAGGCGCGCAGCCAGCGCCCGACCGGGGTGATCCAGGCGGTGGACGCATGATGGGAGGCCACGTCTGGGGTGCCGGCGGCCATGGTGCGGAACTTGTAGCATTGAAAGGGCACTTCATTGCGCCCCACCCGCGTCTGTATGAAAAGCGCCGGTCCCGGGGAGGTGCGGCGAATGATAATGGCGACGATTGCCATGACCGGGCTGGTCAGGATCAGGCCGACCAGCGCGGCGGAGAGGTCGAACAGGCGTTTCATGTTCTGTTACCGGAGGCCTCGGCGCTTGTCTTGCTCAGGAAGGATATGGCGAACACGGCTGCGGCCATGACCATGAAAAAGGATTCGCCGAGCGCCAGCCGATTATTGGAGTTGCTGAAAAGTGTAACCATGAAAAATACGGTCAGGACATAGGCGCACATCAGGGTGCTGTGGCTGATGACCCGTCGCCGGTACGCTTCTCGCAACCGCCTCCAGGAGATCACGATGCTGATACCCAGTAGCGTCAGGCCGAAGAAGCCGTGGCGAACCAGGATTTCAAGGTAACCGTTGTGCAGCAGAACGTAACGGGTGCCGCCATAGGTCGTCTGGCGCCAGAGTCGCAGCCAATCGTTGCCGTGTCCGAAAAGTGGCGCCGTGGTGATCAACTCAAGCGCATTCGACCACAATTCAAGGCGCTCGCGCATGGAATCCGGTGTTTCTGGCGCATCGATTGCTGAGCGCATTGCGCCCTCGATGCTCGGTGCCTGCAGTGCATTTTCAGACAAGTTCACTGCGGCATCGTAGGTCGGTCCGGCGAATTCCTCGATGTTATCCTGCACGGTGTACAGTCCGATCGCTAGGAGCGTGAGGGCACCAATGAGAAGGGGTATGAGATACCGCCTGTGTTGGTGCAGGAAGGAGGTTGCGGCCATCACAACGACGGTGAAAATCAGTGCCAGCCACACGCCTTTGGATTTTGCGCCATAAATGTTGAAGAGCCCGAGTGCGATCGTCAGTAAGCCGGTGGCGAGGATCACATGTTTTTTCCAGCCGGCAAGTCTTCCGGTTTCGCCTGCCTCGAGCATCCAGTAAAAGGCGCCGATGATGATCAGTCCACAGCCAATAGCGCTGTGAATCGGATTGTTATGGAAGAGCGGGAAGGTCCGCTCTCCCGCCAATATGCCCGAGTAGTCGGTTGACAGCAGCAGCGCTGTCAGGGCTATCGCCATGAACAGGCTGATGGCCGGGAACACGTATCGGCGGCTGGAATAGAGTGCAATCCCGAGGCCGGGAAAGAAGATCGGAAAGACATAAAGCCATTCCGATGTGCCTTTCTCATCCAGAACGAAAACGCCATAGGCAAAACGCAGGAAGGCGTACACGCCCCAGGCGATACAGAGATAGGCGAAATAATCGCCCTTCAGCAGGCGGTAGTTTTCGCGGAAAAAGAAATAACCCAGGCCAACCAGTGTCAGTGCGGTATAGCGATACGTGTCGCTTTCGATAATCGGAGCGGAAATCATTCCCACCCAGAGGATCATCAGCAGATAGGGCAGCCAGGTCTTGTCGCGAACTTCCGGGGCGGGTGTCGTGCTGGTCATAGGGCGTATCTGATCCGGCGTATATATTCGATGGCGCGCATGAGATGCGTGATGGTTCTGCGCGGTCCCCTGAATTTATGCTTCCTGTAGTCTGCACGGGTGCCGATTTCCGTCATCTTGCTGGTGGTGGGGCTGAGATGGGCAATATTGTCCTTCACCGTGAAGACATTCACGCCATTTTGCCAGCCGCGCTCCAGCGCGATATCCAGGGGGTAGTTCATGACCCTGATACTGCTCAGCAGTTTTTCAGCGCCCTTGCGAGTAACAAGATAGCAGGCGGCGGAACCTTGTGGCCCATGCAGGCAGCGACCTACCTGATCTCCCAGTTGTGAGATTTTTCGCAGGCGGAACCACCGCGAGCGATGATTGAGCAGCTTGACCAGTTCCGCATCCGGAACAGCGTCGAGGATGGCTTCCGCACGCTCAATCAGCTTCGGCGGAATCTCCACGTCGTCTTCGATAATGATCGCTGCGTCGTTGTCGCTCTCAAGAAAGGTTGACAGAGCCTTGAGGTGGCTGCGGTAGCAGCCATACTCTCCGTCCAGCATCAGCCTCCCGTTCTGACGCAAAAAGGCAGGCTCGTCGATCTCGATCCTTTTTTCGGCAGGTATAGCGGCCCCATTAACGCCCGAGACACGCAAAAATTGCATATCAAACTGGGCTGCCTGGGCGGTCAGACATCGCCATCGTTCGATGGATCGGTCGAGATTTATGACGTAGGCGCCAATTTTCATTTATCTGCCAGTTCTTTAGTGCGAGCGCCAGCCTGTCCCCGAGCGAGATCTTCTATATGAGCGGTTGGGTTCAGGCAACGAAAATGGAGGCGAAATGTCCAGTCCCACTTTCGGGTGACTTGAGCGAACCCTGTGCTATTTCAACCTTTGCTATTGCCGAGGCGCATGCGGAGCATGTTAATAACTTGCAATGGATTGACTGCGGTGTCAGGGATGGAAACGTGGTTATCCTCTTCTTTTTACAGAGTCTGGTTGGAAATTCCTGATGGTTTGGGAGCGTTACATACCGGCAGTTCTCGCCTTTCCCCGCTGGGTAAAGCGATTGCTGGCCCTGACTGTCGATGCGGCTCTTTGCGTTCTTACTCTTTGGTTCGCCTTCTGCCTTCGGCTCGATTACTGGGGGCCGCTGGCTGGAATACAGCTTGTCACGATCCCGGTTTGTCTCGTCGTCGCCCTGCCGATTTTCATTCGTTTCGGCTTGTACCGCGCGATTTTCCGCTTCATCGGCTGGGATGCCTACCTGGCGATCATCAAGGCCATATCTCTATATGGCCTGATATTCATGACGATCTTCACCGTCATCAGCATTCCCGGCATTCCCCGGACGGTCGGTATCCTGCAACCGTTGTTGCTCCTGATCGCGATCGGCATGTCACGTCTTGTCACCCGCTATCTGCTGGGTGGCACTTACCGGAATATTTTGCGGGAAAGGAGTCAGTCGAACGTGCTGATCTATGGCGCCGGATCGATGGGCAGGCAGCTCGGCACCGCTCTCGGAAACGGCACCGAGCTGAATGTCGTCGGTTATCTGGATGACGACCAGACGCTTTATGGGTCCTATATCGGCGGCATCAGGGTCTACGACCCCCGCGACCTCAAGAAGCTTGTCGTTAAGCTGAACGTGAGGACCGTCCTGCTTGCAATGCCGGGCATCGATTCCAGGCGGCGTAACGAGGTCATCGAGAGCCTGCGCGGTGCGCGTGTTGCCGTCCGTCTGCTGCCCAATGTCAGTGAGCTGGCGCAGGGGCTCGTCCGCCTCTCGGATTTCCAGGAGCTGGCCATCGAGGATTTGCTCGGACGTCAGTCGGTTGCGCCGGACAAGACGCTTCTTGCCCGCAATATCCTTGGCAAGGTCGTCATGGTCACCGGTGCCGGCGGTTCCATCGGTAGCGAACTCTGTCGCCAGATTATGAAGATCGGGCCGGAATGCCTGCTTCTGGTCGACCAGAACGAATACGGGCTCTATTCCATTCACGCCGAACTGACGCGGGACGGTCGAGAGGACGAGCTGTCGGTTATCCCGCTTCTGGGTTCGGTGCGTGATGAGCGTCGCATGCGGGAGATCATGGAGACTTTCCGGCCGCATGCCATTTATCACGCGGCAGCCTACAAGCATGTGCCGCTGGTGGAGCACAATCCGATCGAAGGGATCGGCAACAATATCTTCGGAACGCTGGTGGTGGCCAAGGCCGCAATCGAGATGGAGGTGCCGTCCTTCGTCCTGATCTCAACTGATAAGGCGGTGCGACCGACCAATATCATGGGCGCCAGCAAGCGCGTCGCAGAACTGGTTCTCCAGGCGCTTGCCGAGCGGGGCGGTTCCACCGTGTTTTCAATGGTACGCTTCGGCAATGTTCTGGGTTCGTCGGGCTCCGTGGTGCCGCTCTTCCGTCAGCAGATCGCGCAGGGCGGTCCGATCACGCTGACCCATCCGGAAATGACGCGCTTCTTCATGACCATTCCGGAGGCATCGCAATTGGTTATTCAGGCCGGCGCCATGGCGGAAGGCGGCGACGTCTTCTTGCTCGACATGGGAGAGCCGGTCAAGATCATCGATCTGGCACGGCGAATGGTGGAGCTTTCCGGCCTCACGGTTCGGGATGACGACAATCCGGATGGTGACATTGCCTTCGAGATGACCGGGTTGCGCCCGGCGGAAAAGCTCTATGAGGAATTGCTGATCAGTGACAATCCGGAGCAGACGGCGCACCCGCTGATCATGAAGGCCCACGAAGATTTCCTGCCTTGGTCGGCGCTGGAGAAGGCGCTTTATAGCCTTCAGCAGGCGATGAACAGTGGCGATCTGGTGGCGGCGCGCGAACTCATGGGTAAGCTTGTTTCCGGCTATCGTCCAAGTGCGGATATCGTCGACTTCGTTGCTTTGCGGCAGATGGAGCGCACGGACCGTTTCGGCCCGCTGCCTGAGGATGAAAGTTCCGACTTCGGTGGAATGATCCGATGATTCTCGTTACCGGTGGAAGCGGTTTCGTCGGCAAGGCGTTGACCGGTGAGCTTGCCCGTCGCGGTCTCCCTTACCGGAGCGCGGGACGACGAACTGGTGTGTGCGATGTCGCGGTCGGCGAGATCGACGGCTCCACTGACTGGTCGCAGGCGCTTGCCGGTGTCGATCTTGTCGTTCATCTCGCGGCACGCGTGCATGTGATGAATGATACGGCGGTCGATCCTCTCGCGGCTTTCCGTGCGAGCAACACGGATGGCACGCTCAATCTGGCGCGTCAGGCTGCGGCTTGCGGCGTCAAGCGCTTCGTCTTCATCAGCACGCTGAAAGTCAACGGCGAGGAAACTCTTCCGGGGCATCCGTTTCGTGCCGGCGACGCGCCACAGCCGCTCGATCCCTATGGCGTTTCCAAGCGGGAAGCCGAAGATGGCCTGTCCAGGATTGCGGCCGAGACGGGCATGGAGGTGGTGTGCATCCGGCCGCCGCTCGTCTATGGCCCCGGTGTGAAAGCCAATTTCGCGGCCCTTCATAAACTGGCATCGGGTAGTTTGCCGCTGCCCTTCCTGTCTATCCGCAACAGGCGGTCGATGGTCTATGTCGGCAATCTCGTGGATTTCATCCTGCGCTGCGCCGAGCATCCGGCCGCCGCGAACCGTACCTTTCTCGTCAGCGATGGCGATGATGTTTCCCTGCCGGTGCTGATTTCTCGGATCAGGGTCTCGCTCGGAAAGCCTGCGCGGCTTTTCCCGGTGCCGCCCTTCGTGTTCACGCTTGCCGCAAGATTGCTTGGGAAGCAGGAATTCGCCCAGCGTCTTCTGGGCTCGCTGGAGGCTGATATAGCGGAGAGCCGGGCAGTGCTCGGCTGGACGCCTCCCTTCACGATGGCAGACGGATTGAAGGCGATGGCCTTTGAGCCCGGTCTGTCTTCCAGGCAAAAATAAAGCCGGACAGCCATTTCTGGCTCCCCGGCTCAGCGGATATGTTGGAAGCGTTGGCTTCCCTTGAAGTCCAAGCCTTAGCCGAGACGAACCTTGCTGAAATCCTCGGGCTTGATGCCGAGCGCACGCAGGTCGTGGCGGTTGGGGGTACGGTGAGCTTCGACAGCGGCGGCTGCTGCATTTGCTGCGCTGAATACTGCGATGGCGCGTCCAAGGAAACCCATGCGAATTGCGCCAGTAAGGACAGACATCTTCTTTGCCTTCATCTTCGTTTGTTTGCATCCGGAAGATGGTCTTTGTTAGCGCATTCTACAATGGCGTTTCAAACAGTGCTGCCATGCAATAAAGAAGGGCCGGCCCCTTTGGGGAACCGGCCCTTCATGACTACCGTCAAATCCGACGGCTTTAGAGAGTTTCCGCTTTTCTTCGAATCGCTGAAACTCTCTATCTCTTTGTTCTTACGCATTTCCGGACGGAAAACCGGGTCCCACTTTTCCTGGAAATGCTTTAGTCTTCGCTGGCAGCCAGATGCGAGAGCACCTCGCCCTTGCCCCGAGCCCGCATGATGAGCGGCAGGATCAGCGCGACGGCGGCGATCGCAAGCAGCACGGCCGCGATCGGTGACGTCACGAGGACCGTCACGTCGCCCTGGCTGATCGCCAGGGCGCGGCGAAGCTGCTGCTCGGCCAGCGGTCCGAGGATCAGGCCGACGACCACGGGGGCGATCGGATAACCGAAGACGCGCATTGCGTAACCCATCAGGCCGAAGGCCAGCAGCATGCCCAGTTCGAACACGGAAGGGTTGGCGCCAATGGTGCCGAGAGTCGCGAACAACAGGATGCCCGCATAGAGCCAGGGCTTGGGGATCGTCAGCAGACGGACCCAGAGACCGATCAGCGGCAGATTGAGCACCAGCAGCATGAAATTGGCGATCAACAGGCTGGCGATCAGACCCCAGACGAGCTGCGGATTGGTCGCAAACAACAGCGGTCCCGGCTGCAGGCCGTATTGCTGGAAGCCGGCGAGCATGATGGCGGCGGTTGCCGTCGTCGGCAGGCCAAGGGTCAGCAGCGGCACCAGCGTACCGGCAGCCGAAGCATTGTTGGCGGCCTCGGGACCGGCGACGCCTTCGATTGCGCCGTTGCCGAATTCTTCCGGATGCTTGGTCAGGCGCTTTTCGGCGGCATAGGAAAGGAATGTGCCGATTTCGGCGCCGCCCGCCGGCATTGCGCCGATCGGGAAGCCGATCAAAGTGCCGCGCAGCCAGGGTTTCCATGAGCGGGCCCAGTCGGTTGCGGTCATCCAGATCGAACCCTTGACGGCTTCGACCTTGTCGGGACCACGGTCGCCCTGTGCCGCGAGGAACAGGCTTTCGCCGATTGCGAACATCGCAACGGCAAGCGTCGTTACCTCGATACCATCGAGCAGGTCCGGCACGCCGAAGCTCATGCGGGTCTGGCCGGTCAGCTGGTCGATGCCGACGGTTGCGAGCGCCAGGCCGATGAAAAGCGAGGTGAGGCCGCGCAGGGTGGAATCGCCGAATGCCGAGGACACCGTGACGAAGGCCACGACCATCAGGGCGAAGTATTCCCTCGGTCCGAAGACCAGGGCGAGCTTGACGATGTATGGCGCGATCAGCGCGAGGGCAAGGGTTGCGATCAGGCCGGCGACGAAGGAGCCGATGGCGGCCGTGGCAAGGGCCGGGCCGCCGCGCCCGGCGCGCGCCATCTTGTTGCCTTCCAGCGCGGTGACGATCGAGGCGCTTTCACCCGGCGTATTGAGCAGGATCGAGGTGGTCGATCCGCCATACATGCCGCCGTAATAGATGCCGGCAAACATGATCAGCGATCCGGCGGGATCGAGCTTGAAGGTGACGGGCAGAAGCAGGGCGACGGTCAGCGCCGGCCCGATGCCCGGAAGCACGCCGACGGCGGTGCCGAGCGTGACGCCGATCAGTGCATAGAGAAGGTTCGCCGGCTGTGCGGCGATTGCGAGGCCCTGCAGGAGAAAATCGAAGGTGTTCATGCGAGGCTACTCCTCAGAGGAAAAGGTGCTCGAGCGGCCCTGCCGGCAGCGAAAGCTGCAGCAGACCGGCGAAGACCAGCCAGATCGCAAGACAGATGGCGATGCCGACCGGAAGCGAGATCCAGAGTTTCCTTTTGCCGAAGGCGAACGCCGTAGCGGCGAAGAGGACGCCGGTTGCAATCGAGAACCCGGCTGTCTTCAGGAGCAGCATCTGTCCTGCCAGTCCGCCGACGATCCAGAGAACGGGAGAGACTTCCTGATGCTCGCGCTCGGGAAAATCGCGGCGAAAGGCGGCGACTGCAGTCCATACGGCCAGGCCGGCCAGGCAGACGGCAATCCATTTCGGCACGGTTGCGGGGCCGACGGGAGAATATCCGGTAACCTCGCCAAGGCGTGCGACGTCCCAGAAGATCAGGCCGGCGAGAGCGGCGAGGAAGATGGCGATGAAAAGCGCCGCCCCATCGGGGCGGCGTGTCTCATGCTTCGGGTTCGATCCGGTGCTCATTTCACCAGTCCGATGTCCTTGAGGACGCCTTCGGTGGCGGCAACGTCCTTGTCGAGCTGTGCCTTGAAGGCGTCGCCGGAGAGGTAGGAGTCCTGCCAGCCCTTGGTCTTCAGGATTTCCTGCCAGCTTGCGGACTTGGCCAGCTTTTCGACATCTGCGGAGACGGCGGCTTCCTGCTCGGGGGTAAGGCCGGGAGCAGCTGCGACCATGCGCCAGTTTTCAACCACGACGTCGATGCCGCTTTCCTTCAGCGTTGGTGCTTCCACGCCGGCAAGGCGATCGGCGCTGGTGACGGCGAGCAGGCGCAGCGTGCCGGACTTGACCTGCGATTCGAATTCGCCATAGCCGGAAATGCCGGCCGTGACCTGGCTGCCGAGGATGGCGGCCAGCGCTTCACCACCGCCGGAGAAGGCGATGTAGTTGATCTTGGTCGGGTCGACGCCGGCTGCCTTTGCGATCAGGCCGACAGCGATGTGGTCGGTGCCGCCGGCCGAGCCGCCGCCCCAGGATACCGAGCCCGGATCCTTCTTCAGGGCGTCGACGAGGTCGCCGATGGTCTGAAGAGGCGAGGATGCCGGAACGACGATTGCTTCATATTCGCCGGTGAGGCGGGCGATCGGGGTGACATCCTTGAGGGTTACGGGAGCCTTGTTGGTCAGGATCGCGCCGACCATGACGTAGCCGCCGACGATCAGCGAATTCGCATTGCCCTTGTTCTGGTTGGCGAACTGGGCAAGGCCGATGGTGCCGCCGGCGCCGGGAACGTTCTGGACCTGCACGTTGGAGGAAATGCCCTCCTGCTGCATGGCGGTCTGCATCGAACGGGCTGTCTGGTCCCAGCCGCCGCCCGGATTGGCGGGCGCGATGATGGTGTAGTCGGCTGCATATGCCGGAAGCGCCATGGCGCCGGCGAGAATGGATGCGAGGAAGAAGTGTTTCACGATGTGTCCTCCGTCAGGCGCTGCTCTTGCAGCCCGTTTGTTTTGCTTGTGCCGGGGGAGAACGGTCGCCACCGCTGGTGCCGTGGCCTGAAAATGCAAATTGTGCCGAAGCTCCTCCCGAGCCTTGGTTTCCGCCTCCACGGATTCCAATGACGTCAACGCACCACAGAAAGCTGTCATCTAGCTGACACCGGTCAAAAATCGTGTGGGCTGACGATCCTGGCAGCCTAACTCATTTACTGGAGGCGCAAAACCTCGTTCCACCGGTCGATCAGTCGGGCGCGTTTTACCTGATCGAGGTAGACCATCAGGCCGGGGCTGACGGGAACCGGGCGAAGCTGTGCGCCGAGAAGTTCCCGCATGGTGTTGGCGGTGTTCTCGCCGTTCACCTCGGGGCTGACCGCGGCGATCTGGAGTTTCCGTGCCATGAGGGTCTGGCCCTCCTTCGACATGAAGAATTCGAGATAGGCGCGGCCGAGATCGGGTGAGGCTGCGGCCTGTGGCACCAGCCCGATGCGCGACATGACGACGGTATAGTCCTTGGGCAGGACGATGCCGACGTCGGGATGGCGCGAGGCCCAGTCGGCCGCATAGGAACCGATGATGTTGTAACCGAGGACGAAGCGGCCGTCGGCTATGCGCTCGAGGATGGCGGAACTGGTCGAGTAAAGCTTGACGCCGGCAGCGCCCATGGTGCGGATGACCGACCAGATGTCGTCGAACTGTTCCTGGTCGCGGGCCATGAACAGAAAGCCGACGCTGGAACGTTCGATGTCGTAGGTGCCGATGCGCCCGTAGACCTCGTTGCCCTTGCGTTTCAGATAATCCACGAATTCTGCGCGGGTCGCCGGAGGCTTCTCGTTGATGAAGCTAGGCTTGTGATAGACGAAGACGGCTGGCTCGAAGGTAAGCGCATAGGCGGTATTGCGCCAGTTGGCCCAGCTCGGCCAGCGGTCGCTCATCGGCAGGTCGCTGCGCTGGGCGTAACCGTCATTGCTGAGCTTCACCTGCAGGTCCATGGCGGAGGAGAAGGCGAAGTCGGCGGTCTTTCCGCCTGAATCGGTCTCCTTGACGATCCGGTCGTAGATTTCGCCCGTGAGCATGTCCTCGTAGCGCACGGCGATATCCGGATGCGCTTTCTGGAAAGCGACAATCATGTGTGCGGCTATGGGTTCGTCGAGCGAAGAATAGACGACGAGTTCCCGCGCGGCAGCATTGCCCGATGGTGCGGGAAAGACCACAGGCTCCGCCCGCGCGAGCGTGGCCAGCGTCAAGGTCAGCAGCAGGGCAATGAAACTCCTCATGAATTCATATTGCAGAAGCGGAGGGGCGTTCACAAGTGCCGCCCGGCTCTGTAGTTTGAGTGTTCAACGCGCATGGAGGAGGTCCGTATTGCGCATTCTGCTGGTGGAAGACAACACGGCGCTCGCCGACGGCCTGTCCGCGCTCCTGCGCGGCAGCGGCTATGCTGTCGATGTCGTGTGCGACGGGGTCTCCGCCGAGGCGGTGACCGCCACGGAAAACTTCGATCTCGTCATCCTCGATCTCAACCTTCCCGACATGGGCGGGCTCGATGTGCTGAAGGGCATGCGTGCCCGCCAGAGCAAGGCGGCAGTGCTGATCCTGACCGCACGCGGGGCGACGGAAGATCGCGTGCGCGGCCTCGATCTCGGTGCCGACGACTACATGAGCAAGCCGTTCGACGTCAGCGAACTGGAAGCGCGTGTCCGGGTTCTTCTGAGGCGGCAGGCAGGCTTGCGTTCTTCGGCCGTTCACTACGGCAAGGTTTCACTTGATTTGAATTCCCGAAGCTTTTCGGCGGATGGCACGCCGATAGACCTGCCGGCTCGAGAGCTTGGCCTGCTGGAGCTGCTTTTCCTTCGCGCCGGCAAGGTGGTCTCCAAGGAGGCGATCATGCAGTCGCTCGCCGCTTTCGACGATGACCTGAGCGCCAATGCCATCGAGCAATATGTCAGCCGATTGCGCCGAAGGCTGGCCCCTTACGGTCTGACCGTCAAGACCGCGCGCGGCATCGGCTATTACCTCGACAGGCCGACGGAACCGGCATGACGGTGTCGGTCTATTCGCTTCGGCGTCAATTGCTCGGATGGCTGCTTCTCGCGACGCTCGTCATGGGTATTCTCGCACTGATCGATACCTATCGGGATGCCGTGCGTACTGCGGATGCGGTGTCCGACCGGGTACTCGCAGGGTCCGCCATGGCGATTGCCGAGCGGGTGATCGTATCCGAGGATGGCGAGTTGCAGGTCGACATTCCCTATGTCGCTCTGGAAATGCTGACGTCCGCCGCGCAGGACCGGGTATTCTACCGCGTCGACGGACCTCCGGGCGAGTTCATCACCGGCTACCAGAATCTGCCGACCTTCGCCGATCTTAGGGGGCAACCGGCCTTCTACACGGATGCGATCTTCCGCGGCGAACAGATCCGCATCGCCGTGCTGCAACGCTCCGCCTCGACCGGCATCAACTCGGTTCCGTTTTCCGTAACCGTTGCCGAAACTACCATTGCCCGCCGTCAGCTTGCCCGTTCGATCCTGATCAACTCGGCGGCGCGTCTGGGTCTGATGATCGCCGTTGCCGCAGCGATCGTGTGGATTGCCGTTACCTTCTCGCTGAGGCCGCTCTATCGGCTCAGCGATGCGATCTCGGAGAGAAGCCCGGATGACCTGCATCCGATCGAGCAGTCTGTACCGAGCGAGGTGCAAGGGCTGGTCGATACCGTCAATTCCTTCATGACGCGGCTCGCCTCGGCGCTGGCGGCAATGCGTAACTTCACCGGCAATGCCAGCCACCAGCTTCGAACGCCGCTTGCCATCGTGCGCACCCAGCTTGAACTTGCCCAGAGAGCGACGACTCTCGAAGAGGCTCGCGCGGCGGCAAAAGAGGGCGACAAGGCGGTGGTGCATGCCGAGCGCGTTCTGGCGCAATTGCTGCTGATGGCCAAGATCGATTCCGTGGAGCCGGAAGCGCGGCAGATGCCGGAGCCTATCGACCTCGTGGCGCTCGTCCGCCAGATCACCGCCGACAAGGTGCCTTCCGCGGCGAAAGCTTCCGTCGATCTCGGTTTCGAGGGGGAGGGAAGTGCATGGGTGGCGGCCGAGCCTCTTCTGGTCGGAGAGCTTCTCGGCAACCTGATCGGAAACGCCATCGCCTATGCCGGCTTCAATGCGGAGGTCACGGTACGCGTGAGCCAGCGCGACGATTGCGTTCGGCTGGAGGTCGAGGACGATGGGCCGGGTATACCGGCCTCGCGCATGGAAAGCCTGAAACAGCGTTTCGTTCGCGGGGAACGCGGCGAGGGGCTTGGCCTCGGCCTTGCAATCGTCGAGGAAATCGCCCGGCTTTTCGGCGGCACATTCCAGCTTGCGCGGGGTCGAAACAACCGGGGATTGCTCGTGGTCGTGACTTTTCCGAGAGCGGTTTACCCGCAAGCCTGATGAGGGAATGCGGGCCGATGTCTAGAGCGGTTTCCGGCGCACACGGGATCGCCAAAAATGCTCTATCTTTTTGTTTCCACCGCATTGTCCGACGCCGAAGCGATCACGCTTTGGCTGGAAACGCTCTAGCGCAGGAATGCCCGGAAGCGGCCGAGCGCAAAGGAGAAGAGCACGGTTCCGATTGCCGCAAGCCACAGGAACTGCGACCAGACAACGTCCATTCCAGCCCCCCGGAACAGAATCGACTGCGCCATCGAGATGAAATGGGTGTTCGGAGCGAAGGACATGATGACCTGAATGATCTCCGGCATGCTTTCGCGCGGGGTCATGCCGCCGGAAAGCACCTGCAGCGGCAAGAGGATCAACATCAGTAGCAATCCGAACTGAGGCATGGAGCCGGCGACGGTTGCGAGGAAGATGCCGAGGGAGGTTGCCGCGAAGAGCTGGAGCGCCGTGGCGGCCACGAACAGCGGGACGGAGCCCTGGAGTGGCACACCCAGTAGATAATGGGCCACGACGATCAGCGAGAATGTCGACGCGATTAATACAACAAGGCTCATGGCAAGCACCTTGCTCACCATAATTTCCAATGCCGTGACCGGCATGACCAGCAGGTGCTCGATCGTTCCGTGTTCGCGCTCGCGGATGAGGGCGGCGCCGGTCAGGATGATCGACAGCATCGTGATGTTCATGATGATGTTGTTGATCGCGCCGAACCAGGTGTTGTCCAGCTGGGGGTTGAATCGCGCCCGAAGCGCCAGATCAACCGGCACAGCGGGTGTGCTGCGATAACGGTTGACGAACTCGCTGATCTCGCTGTCGACGATGTTCTGAATGTAGCCCGCGCCGGTAAAGGCCTGGGTCATGCGGGTTGCATCGATGTTGAGCTGCAGGGCTGGAGTTCGTCCCGCGAGGACCTCCTGCTGGAAGTTGACCGGAATATTGAGGGCGAAGGTTGCCTGTCCGGAGTCCATCCGCTTGTCCATTTCCGCAGCGGTGATGAGTTCGGGCTTGGTGAAATACGGCGGGTAAAATGCGTCCACAAGGCGTGTCGAAAGCTGCGAGCGATCCTCGTCGACGATGGCGATCGCCGCCATGTTGAGGACCTGTGGCAGGGCGCGCGCCTCGGTATAGATCGACAGTGTGAACGAATAGAGGATGAAGGCGAAGAGCATGCGGTCCTGCATCAGACCGCGCAGTTCCTTCAGAACCAGATTGCCGACATGGCGGATGCGCATGGGCTACTTCTCCTGCTTCTTGAGGAAAATCGTCGTGAGCCCGATAAGCACCGGAATGGAGACGAGGAGATAGAGGACTTCCTTCTGCACGTCGGCAAGGCCGAGCGCCTTGGAGAAGGCGCCGCGCGCGACCGTGACGAAATGGGTAGTCGGATAGTAGGTGCCGATGATCTGCCCGGCACCCTTCAGCGAGGAAACGGGATCGATGATGCCGCCATACTGTACCGCCGGGATCAGCGTCAGCAACGCGGTGCCCAACAGAGCGGCGATCTGGCTCGACACGAAGGTCGAAATCAGTATGCCCAGTGCCGTGGTGCAGGTCACATAGAGCAGGGCCGCGAGCGCGAAGGCTCCGAAACTGCCGGTGAAGGGAACTCGGAATACCACGATCGCGAAGGCGGTCAGCAGCAGGAAGTTCATCATCGCCAGCGCAATGTAGGGCAATTGCTTGCCGAGCAGGAATTCAAGCCGGGTCGTCGGCGTGACGTAGAAGTTGATGATCGAGCCGAGTTCCTTTTCACGCACCACGCTCAGCGCGGCGAGAATGGCCGGTATGATCAACAGCAGCAGCGGAATGACAGCGGGCGCCATGGCGACGAGGCTTTTGACGTCCGGATTGTAGCGGTAGCGCGTTTCCAGCGAATAGTTGCCGGTTGCGGCGGCATCGCCATAGGCTTCTCGAATTTTCTCGGTGAGCCAGTGGGCGTGTACCCCCTGAACGTAGCCACTGAGGGTCTCGGCCCGCGTTGGCATCGCGCCATCGATCCACGCCCCGATTTGCGGTGTGGCGCCTCGCAGGGCGTCTCGGCCGAAATTCGGCGGTATCTCGATCGCGAGGCTGATCTCGCCGCTGCGCATGCGCTGGTCGAGATCGGCATAGTCGGTGATCGGTGGCTTCTCGATGAAATAGCGAGAGCCGGAAAACTGCTGGATATAGTCGTCGCTGATCGTGGTGCGGTCATGGTCGAGAACCGCGAAGCTCAGATCGTCGACATCCAGATTGATGCCATAGCCGATGACGAACATCAGGATGACGCTGCCGAAGACGGCGAGGGTCCCGCGGATCGGATCGCGCTGCAGTTCCAGCATTTCGCGGCGCGAATAGCTGAGCATGCGCATGAAATCGAAGAAGCGGGAACTCTTGCGGACGGTAGCGGATGGCGCCGGGGCCTCGACAGTCGGCGGCGAGGTTTCCACTGCCGCAGGTGCCTCGGCGCTGCCGGCCTTTGCAATGGCATCCTCGAGATAGGCGATAAAAGCCTCCTCAAGCGTTGCCGCCCCCCGTTTGCCGACGATTTCCGATGGCTTGTCGCTGATCAGTACCGTGCCGGCATGCATCAGCGAGATGCGGTCGCAGCGTTCCGCCTCATTCATGAAATGGGTGGAGACGAAGATCGTCACCCCGTCCTTACGGGAGAGGTCGGCAAGAATCTGCCAGAAATTGTCACGCGCGATGGGGTCTACGCCCGAGGTGGGCTCGTCGAGGATCAGGATTTCCGGCGCATGCACCATGGCGACGGCAAGCGACAGGCGCTGGCGGATGCCGAGCGGCAGTGCCTCCGGCAGCGTGTCCATGATGTCGGTCAGGTCGAAGCGCTCGGCCATTTCGCGAATGCGGGGCTCGATCCTGTCCGATGGAAGCTCGAACAGCTTGGCATGCAGTTCGAGGTTCTGGCGCACTGTCAGCTCGGTATAGAGCGAGAAGGCCTGGCTCATGTAGCCGATGCGCTGGCGGGCCGCGAGGTCGGAGCTTTCAAGCTCTTTGCCGAAGAGTTTTGCCGTCCCTTCCGATGCCTGCAGAAGTCCGGTCAGCATCTTCATCGTGGTGGTCTTGCCGCAGCCGTTCGATCCGAGGAAGCCGAAGATTTCCCCGCGCTCGATCCGGAAGCTGACGTCGTTGACGGCGGTGAAATCGCCGAACCGCATCGAAAGATGCTCCGCCTCGATGGCAATTTCGCCATCCATGGTGGGGTCCCTGGGCGGGATGACCAGAGCGCCGTGACCGCTGCGCTTGTCTTCCGGCAGGAGCGCGATGAAGGCGTCGTCCACGTTCGACGTGCCGGTGCGCTCCAGAAGTTCATGCGGTGAGCCGGTTGCAAGCAGCCGGCCTTCGTCCATGGCGACGAGCCAGTCGAAGCGGGCGGCTTCCTCCATGTAGGCGGTGGCGACGATGACGCCCATGCCCGGCCGGCCAGCGCGGATGCGGTCGATCAGCTCCCAGAATTGCCGGCGCGACAGAGGGTCGACGCCGGTCGTCGGCTCGTCGAGGATCAGAAGATCCGGATCGTGGATCAGCGAGCAGCAAAGGCTGAGCTTCTGCTTCATGCCGCCCGAAAGCTTGCCGGCGGGGCGGTCTGCAAAGGGTGCAAGGCCCGTGCTTTCCAGCAGTTCGGCAATGCGGCGTTCACGTTCCTTGCGGCTATGCCCGAAGAGCTGGCCGAAGAAGTCTATGTTCTCGAAAACCGAGAGCGTCGGATAGAGGTTCTTGCCCAGCCCCTGCGGCATGTAGGCGATGCGCGGGCAGGTTCTCGCCCGGTGTCCTGCATCGGCCATGCTGCCGCCCAGCACCTCCACCTCACCGCCCTGAATGGCGCGAGCGCCGGCGATCAGCGCAAGCAGGCTGGACTTGCCGACACCGTCGGGACCGACGAGGCCCACCAGTCCGTCACCGGGAATGTCGAGTGTGATGGAATCGAGCGCCTTCGTCTTGCCGTAGCTCAAAGAAACATTGCGCAGGCTGGCGACGGGGGACGACGCACTCACCGATGGAAGATCGGAGCTCATTGGACGAGCTTGCCCTCCAGATCGGCCGGCCAGGGCGTATTGGCATCGACGCGGACATAGGCCACGCCGGGCACGCCGGTCTTTACGAGCTGGATGTATTTCTGCAGCAGCTCAGGCTTGATCTTGGCCTTGACCCTGAACATCAGCTTTTCGCGCTCGACTGCCGTTTCAACCGATTTCGGGGTGAATTGCGCGACGCTGGCGACATAGGAAACCGTGGCCGGGATCAGAGCGTCAGGCAAGGCGTCGAGCTTCAGGCGAACCTCTGAGCCGATGGCCAGCCGGCCGGCGGAATCCGTCGGCAGGAAGAAGCTCATGTAGACGTCGCCGAGATCGACGAGGTTGACCACGCGACCGCCGCCGGCAACGATTTCGCCAGGCTGAGCGACGCGGAACTGCACGCGACCGTCGCGGGGAGCCGTCAACAGGCTGTCCTCAATCTGCGTCTGGATGGTGTCGATGGCGGCTTTCGCGGCATCGGCTGCGGCCTTGGCGTCGACGACCTGCGCATTGGCCGAGCTGATGCCGGCATCGGCGGCGGCGGATTCCGCCTCGGCGGCGGCAACCGCGGCGCGGGCGCCTTCGACGGCAAAGCGTGCGTCTTCGAGCTGTTGGGTGGAAATGGTGCTCGACTTTGCCAGCTGTTCGGCGCGGGCCTGCTGGTTCATGGCGCTTTCTAGCTGAACCTTGCGCTGGGCGATCGCTGCTTCGGCGGCACGCTTTTCCGCATTGCGCTGGACGACCTGCGCATTGGCGGTTTCGATTCCAATGTCGGCGCGGCGTGACTGAGCCTCGGCCTGCTTGAGCTGGGTGTCAAGTTCCCGTGTGTCGATCTGGGCGATCTTGTCGCCGGCTTTGACGAAGTCGCCTTCGTCCACGAAGATCTCGCTGATACGGCCGGCAAACTTGGCAGCCACATCGACCTCAACGGCTTCGATGCGGCCGTTGCCGCTCGCGATGCCTGCCGGAAGTTCGGAAGAAGCAATCGACTGCCACACGTAATAGCCACCGCCTGCGGCAGCCGCCACCACGATTGCCAGAATGATGCCGTTCAGTTTGGGAAGTTTCACCGGTAGCCCCCGTGTCGAAATGCGTTTTCCTCTTTCGTAGAGAGGTACGCGCCACGTCTAATCATTTGATTAAAACAACATGGATTTCGCAGATGCAATAGCGTCCGGGTGACACTCTCCAGGAAACTGGAAACTTCGTCTAGATTGAATTCTGGTTCCTGGCGAGAAAGAGGGAAACGCCTGCTGCGGAGAGTGCCTCGGAAATATCGAGCGGCGGCGCTCTGTCCGTCGCGAGTTCGCCGATATCCGCAAAGTCGCAAACCTTGACCAGCCCCTGGCGGCCGAACTTGGTGTGATCCGTCACGACCAGCGTCCGTTTGCCGCGGGAAAGCACGGTTCGGGCAAATTCTGCCTCTTCGAGGTCGTAATCCATGATGCCGCTTGCCGCATCCACGGCCCCGGCGGAGATGATAGCGTGGGTGACATTGAAACGGCTGACGAATTCGATCGCGGAAACGCCGAACGCGGCGGCATTGTCGCTACGCAGTTCGCCGCCGGCCATGTAGACCTTGTTGTCGTTGACGGTGGCCAGCGTGCGGGCAATGTCCGAGGAGTTCGTCACCACGGTCAGGCGGCGATGGCCCAGCAACTCGCGGGCGAGAAAGCTCGTCGTCGTGCCGGTGTCGAGCATAATGGAATCGCCATCGCGGATCGTCGCCGCGATGGCTTGGGCGATCGCCTTTTTCGCGGATGCATTTTCCCGCATTCGCTTTTCAAAAGGCGCTTCCCCGACGGACGTCGGCAGCGCAATCGCCCCGTGCATACGCACGACTGCTCCGCTTTCGGCGAGCGGCTTTATGTCACGCCTTATGGTTTCGAGCGAAACGCGCAGTCTTCGGGCGAGGTCGGAAATCGAAAGCGTTCCATCCTGCTGCAGAAACCGCAGGATCTCCCTGTGGCGCTTCGGTTCGTTCATGGCACCATCCCATCGCCGTTCCTCATGATTAGCGATGCTTTGCCCACTTGAAAATGTAAAGACACAAAAGCGGGCATAAAAACACAAAAAGTCACATAACCCTCATTGACATGTTGCCGTGTGTTACGTGAGATTGCCGTTGATGCCTGTCGCGCCTCACGACAAAAACAACGCGGGAACGGCGTACAGGGATCGGCCTGATAGATTTCATGCGTTCGACCGGGAGGAAACTGCATGCTTGTCCCTCTGCCCGTACCACTGTCATCCCAAGTCCCCTGCCTGTTTTCGGGCAGGGCGTCGCGATGAGCGGGGCTGCGGCATCTGAATTCCTCATCCCGAAAGCAACGGAAGACCGCATCCGAGCCCTGTCATGCTGGAACGGCATCCTTGAGATTTCGCGGTTAAAGGGCGGTATCAGCAATGAGAGCTATGTGGTGCGGGACGCCCGTGGCCCGCACGTCGTGCGGTTCGGTAGCGACTACCCGTTTCATCACGTATACAGGGATCGTGAACTGATGACTGCGCAAGCCGCGCAGGCCGCTGGCTTCGGTCCCGATATCCATTATGCCGAGCCGGGCGTGATGGTGACCGGGCTCATCCACGGCAAGACGTTTAACGCCGAAGACGTGATTGCCGAGCGGGAGCGCGTTGCCCGGATGCTCAGGTCCTTTCATGAGACCATGCCACGCTTCGTGCGAGGGGCGGCCTTCCTGTTTTGGCCGTTCCACGTCATTCGCGATTACGCCTACACGCTGGAAAAGGGCAAGAGCCGCATGACGGCTGAACTGCCAGGCTATCTGGCGATCGCCGACGAACTCGAAAAAGCGCAATCGCCGCTGCCGATCGTCTTTGGCCACAACGATCTTCTGCCGGCCAACATCATGGATGACGGCGAGCGCCTGTGGCTGATCGATTACGAATATGCCGGCTTCTCGACGGCGATGTTCGATCTGGCCGGCGCAACCTCCAATGCCGGGCTTTCTGCCGATCAGTCGGAGGAATTTCTCGCCGCCTATCTCAGGACAACGCCCGATCCCGAGATCCGCCGTTCGTTCGCCGCCATGCAATGTGCGTCGCTGCTGCGCGAGGCGATGTGGAGCATGGTGTCGGAGCTTCATCTGTCAGCGCCGGGCGCGGATTATGTCGCCTACACAGAAGAGAATCTTGAGCGGCTTGCCGCTTCCCTCGACCATTATCGTAGCCTTTACGGAAAGACCTTTTCATGACCAATCTTCCTTCCCATGCGCAGATCGTCGTCATCGGCGGCGGCATCATCGGCTGCTCCACTGCCTATCACTTGGCTCGCGACCACAAGGCGGATGTGGTGCTGCTGGAGCAGGGCACTCTGACCTCCGGCTCCACCTGGCACGCGGCGGGTCTCGTCGGGCAATTGCGGTCGTCGGCCTCGATTACCCGCGTGCTGAAATATTCGGTCGAGCTCTACAAGGGTCTGGAGGCCGAGACCGGGCTTGCGACCGGCTGGAAGATGACCGGCTGCCTGCGGCTTGCGACCAATCAGGACCGCTGGACGGAATTCCGCCGGCTCGCAACGACCGCCGGCAGTTTCGGCATGGAGATGCATCTCGTCTCGCCCGAAGAGGTCAAGCGGATGTGGCCGCTGATGAATATCGACGATCTCGTCGGCGCAAGCTGGCTGCCGACGGACGGGCAGGCCAGCCCCTCCGACATCACCCAGTCGCTGGCGAAGGGTGCGCGCATGCATGGCGCGAAGATCGTCGAGAACGTCCGGGTAACGGGCTTCGACATGAAGGACGGCCGCATCGTCGCGGTGAAGACCACGCTTGGCGATATCGCCTGCGAAAAGGTGGTGAACTGTGCGGGACAGTGGGCAAGGCAGGTCGGCGCCATGGCGGGCATCAACGTGCCGCTGCAGCCGGTCAAGCACCAGTATATCATCACCGAGAAGATCGACGGGCTTGCCACCGATGCGCCGACGATCCGCGATCCGGATCGGCGCACCTATTTCAAGGAGGAGGTCGGCGGACTGGTCATGGGCGGCTACGAGCCCAATCCTCAACCCTGGACGACCGGCGACGTGCCGGATGAGTGGGCCTTCCGTCTATTCGACGACGATTTCGATCATTTCGAGCAGCACATGGTACAGGCCATCGAGCGCATTCCGGCGCTGGAAAAGGCCGGCGTCAAGCAGATGATCAACGGTCCCGAGAGCTTCACCCCGGACGGCAACTTCATTCTCGGCATCGCGCCGGAATGCAGCAACATGTTCGTCGGCGCGGGCTTCAATGCCTTCGGTATCGCTTCCGGCGGCGGCGCGGGCTGGGTGCTGGCGCAGTGGGTGGTGGACGGCGAAGCGCCGCTCGATCTCTGGGTGGTCGATATCCGCCGGTTCTCCGGCATGCATCGTGATCGCCAATGGGTGCTCGACCGCACGCTGGAGGCCTATGGCAAGCATTACACCGTCGCCTTCCCGCATGAGGAATATGAAAGCGGCCGGCCGAGGCTCACCTCGCCGCTTTATGAACGACTGAAGGCCCATGGGGCGGTGTTCGGATCGAAGCTGGGCTGGGAGCGGCCGAACTGGTTTGCGCCTGCGGGTACCGAGGGCCGTGACGTCTATTCGATGGGCCGGCAGAACTGGTTCGATGCGGTCGGCGCCGAGCATGCCCATGTGCGCGAGGCTGTCGGCATCTTCGACCAGTCCTCCTTCGCCAAATACGAGGTGACCGGCCCCGATGCCTTGAAAGTCCTGGACCACATCTGCGCTAACGACGTCACAAAACCGGTCGGTCGCCTGACTTATACTCAGCTTCTCAATACACGCGGCGGCATCGAGGCGGACCTGACGGTCGCACGCCTGGGCGAGGACAGGTTCTACATCGTCACGGGCACCGGCTTCAGAACCCACGACTTCGCCTGGCTTGCCGACCATGTTCCGGCCGGTGCGAAGGTAGAAATGGCCGATGTCACCGAGGATTGGGGCACGCTGTCGCTGATGGGGCCGAAGGCGCGGGACGTGCTGGCCGCCGTGACGGACGCGGATGTCTCCAACGCCGCATTCCCCTTCGGCCATGCGCGGGAAATCACCATTGCCGGGAGTACCGTGCGGGCCCTGCGCATCACCTATGTCGGCGAACTTGGCTGGGAACTGCATGTGCCTATCGGAGCAATCGGCGAGGTCTTCGATGCCCTGATGACGGCGGGCAAGTCGTTCGGCGTCAAGCCGGTCGGCTATCGGGCGCTGGAATCGCTCAGGCTGGAAAAGGGCTATCGCGCCTGGGGCTCGGATATCACGCCGAACGATACGCCGTTGGAAGCGGGGCTCGGCTTTGCCGTCAAGCTCAAGCGTAGCGCCGATTTCCTCGGCCGTTCCGCGCTTCAGGCCGTTGCCGGCCAACCGCTGAAGAAGCGGCTGATGGGGTTCACCGCCGGGCCGAATGTCGTTTTGCTCGGTCGCGAGACGATCCTGCGCAACGGCGAACCGGTCGGCTATCTCACCAGCGGCGGCTATGGCTACACCCTCGGCAAGGCGATCGGCTACGGCTATGTCCGCAATGCCGGGGGTGTCAGCGACGATTACCTGACGAGCGGTTCCTACGAACTCGTCGTCGCGATGGAAAAGGTCCCCGCCGAAATCCATCTCGGGCCGATGTTCGATCCTGGCATGGAGCGGATCAAGGCCTGAGCCGGTTCAGGCCAACGGCGGCTTCGGCCAGTTGGTCACGCCGCCGGTCCAGGTTTCGAACAGCTTCGACAGTTTCAACACGCGCATGTCGTCGAAGCGTGGGCCGACGATCTGCAGGCCAATGGGCATGCCGTTCCGGGAGAAGCCGCAGTTGATCGAGGCTGCCGGCTGTTCCGACATGTTCCATGGAACGGTGAAGGCGATATGCTCGAAGGGCTTTTCCGGATCGTTGGTGGGAGAGGCCCAGTCCGCCGGATAGGAGACGATCGGATTGGTCGGCGATAACACCGCATCGACGGTGGTGAAGAGCCTGCCGCAGGTCTTGCGCATCTCGATGGTCTGGCCGAAGCCCTGCACCGCCTCGACGCCGGAGACATCCGCCCCCTTTTCGGCCCACTGGTAGATATAGGGCAGGATCTTGGCTCGACGTTCGGCGCTGAGGTTGCGGATATCGCCCCAGAACTTGGCCCGCCAGAAATTGTCGAGACCGTCGAGCATCTGGCGCGTCAGGACCGGTTCGACCTCGAAGACGGTCGCGCCTGCGTCCTCGAAGCGCTTCGCCGCGGCGAGCACCGCGTCGCGAATTTCGGTCTCGGCCGCAAGGCCGCAGCCGGCATCCAGCATCACGCCGATCTTCATGCCGCGCACGTCGATATCGTGGTCCATCCAGTCGAAATCATTGGGCGGCAGGCTGGTGCCGTCGCGCCAGTCGGGGCGCGAAAGCGTTGCCATCGAAAAGGCCGCATCGTCGACGCATCGCGTCATCGGGCCAGCGCAACGGCCGACATAATAGGGATCGACCGGAATGCGCCCGTGGCTGGGCTTGAAGCCGAAGAGGCCGGTCCAGCCGGCGGGCAGCCGCACCGATCCGCCGATATCCGTGCCGATATGCAAGGGGCCGTAACCCGCCGCACCGGCCGCAGCCGCGCCCGCGCTCGATCCGCCGGGGTTCTGCGTCAGGTCCCAGGGGTTGCGCGAGAGCGGATGAAAGCTAGACAGGCCGGAGGAGAGCATGCCGTAGTCGGGGCAGGTGGTCTTGGCGAAGATCACCGCGCCGTCTTCCTTCATGCGCGCGGCAATCGGGGCGTCTTCCTCGGCGGGGAGGAGCTCGACAGCGGCGGTGCCGAGTGGAACCGGCTGTCCCTTGGTGGCGATCAGCTCCTTCAGCGAGACGGGGATGCCGTCGAGGGGGCCGAGCGGTTCATCCCGCAGCCAGCGTTCGGTGGAGGCTCTCGCCTGTTCGCGCGCGCCTTGCGGATCGTAGGCGTAAAGCGCTGCCACATGCGGTTCGAAGGCCTCGATGCGAGCTTCGACCGCCAGCCAGTATTCGTGCGGGGAGAGGGTTTTCGCGCGGTAACCGGCGATAAGGTCCCTGATAGTGAAATCGAGCAAATCAGTCATTTTGGGTAATGCCTTCTGCCTTCAAAAATCGTCTGGTGGTTCAGTTTCCGTTTCCGGCAATATCTTCCGCGCCCATGTCTTCCGCACGATGGCAGGCGGCTTGCCGTCCCGGCGCGATCGTACGCAGTTCCGGCCGCTCGGCGGCGCAGCGGGGCATGGCCAGCGGACAGCGGTTGCGAAAGGTGCAGCCGCCAGCCTCGGCGGAGCCAAGCGGCGGGGGCGAGCGTTCGGATGCTGTCGGACGGCCGAAACGCTCGATGCTCGGTTCGGCCTCGGCCAGCACTCTCGTATAAGGATGAAACGGCCGTTCGAAGACATTGTGCGCCGGCCCTGTCTCCACCAGCCTGCCGCGATACATGACACCGACCCGGTCGGCGATGCAGTCGACGACGGCGAGGTTGTGGGTGATGAACAGAAAGCTCACGCCGCGCTTCTCGCGCAGGTCCATCAGCAGGTTGAGCACCTGCGCCTGTACCGAAAGGTCGAGTGCCGAGACCGCCTCGTCGGCGATCACCAGCTTCGGCTCGGTGATAAGGGCACGGGCAATCGCGATGCGCTGGCGCTGGCCACCTGAGAATTCATGCGGATAACGCCCGGCATGGGCCGCCTGCAGTCCGACGCTTTCCAGCATCTCGGCCACCTTCTCGCGGATTTCCGCGCGGCTTGGCCGTCTTGCCAGAACATGCAGCGGTTCGGCGACGATGCGCTCGACCTTCTGGCGCGGATCGAGCGATCCGAACGGGTCCTGAAACACCATCTGGAAATTCTCGCGCTTGCGCGTGAGATCCTTCGGGCGAAGCGAGAACAGGTCGTCGCCATCGAACAGCACATGGCCCGATGTCGGCCTGTCGAGCGCCGCCACCAGCCGGGCAAGCGTCGATTTCCCGCAACCGCTCTCGCCGACAATGCCGACGATCTCGCCGCCATCGACCGCAAGCGACACCTCGTCGAGCGCCCTCGTGCTGTGCGACGCGCCGACCAGCGAATGGCTGACATAGTCGCGGGAGAGTGCGCGGATATCGAGGAGGGGAGACTTGCTCATCGGTTTCCTTCCTCCATCGCCCGGATGCAGCGGACGCCGCGGTTGTTATCGAAGTAGGTCCAGCCCGGTTCGGCACTATGACAGGCGTCGATGCGCTCGGGACAGCGGTCGGAGAAGACGCAACCGGCGGGCAGCCTGTTGAAGCCGGGCACTGTGCCGCGAATGGTCTCAAGGCGACCGCTATCCGTCACTCGTCTTGGAATGGCCCGGATCAGCCCGCGGGTATAGGGATTGCGCGGCTCGGTCAGCACTTCGCGGGTGCCGCCTTCCTCCATCCGGCGGCCGGCATACATGACGATGGTGCGCCGGCACATGCGGGCGATGACGCCGAGGTCGTGGCTGACGAGGATCAGCGCCATGCCATGCTCGCGGGCGAGATCGTCGAGAATGTCGAGCACTTCCGCCTGCACGGTAACATCGAGCGCCGTGGTCGGTTCGTCGGCGATCATCAGCGCGGGTTTCAAGGCAAGCGCGATGGCGATGCCGACCCTCTGGCGTTGCCCGCCGGACATTTCGTGCGGATAGGTCTTTGCGCGCCGCGCCGCATCGGGAATGCGCACCTGATCGAGCAGGTCGACGGCTTGGCCGCGGGCATCGCGCCATGACATGCCCCGGTGCCAGACGAGCCCCTCTGCGATCTGGTCGCCAATGGTCATGGCCGGATTGAGCGCTGTCATCGGCTCCTGGAATATCATGCCGATCCGGTTGCCCCTGATATGGCAGAGGCGGTCTTCCGATGCCGTCAGCAGGTTTTCGCCTTCAAACGCGATGGTGCCCGTCGCTTCCGCCACACCCGGCAGAAGGCCCATGATGGCGAGCGACAGGAGCGATTTGCCCGAGCCGCTTTCGCCAACCACGCCAAGGCTTTCACCGGCCTCGAGATCGAAGGCGACATCCGTCACGATGGGGGTCAGGCTGCCATCGGCCATGCGGATGGAAATGGCGAGATCGCGGACGGAGAGAAGCGGAGCCCCGGTCATGCGCGCCCCTTTTCGCGAGGGTCGAGAAAATCCCGCAATCCGTCGCCCAGCATATTGAAGCCGAAGACGGAAAGCGCAATCGCCAGACCCGGCATGATGGCAAGCCAGGGAGCGGTGGCCAGATAAGTCTGGGCATCCGCCAGCATGCGGCCCCAAGTCGGGGCTGGCGGCGGCATGCCGAGGCCGAGGAAGCTCAGTCCCGCTTCGGTCAGGATCGCAAGGCCGAGCTGGATCGTCACCTGCACGATGATCTGGTTGGCGATATTCGGCAGCACATGTTCGACGGTGATGAGAACGCCGCCCTTGCCGGCCCCGCGTGCGGCGAGCACGTAGTCGCGCGACCAGATCTGCAGGGCGGCACCCGCAGTCACGCGGGCGAAGACCGGAACCATGAAGACGGCAATCGCGGTGATCGCGGTAAAGCGCCCGGTGCCGATCAGCGCGCCAAGCATCATGGCGGATAGGATCGGCGGCACGGCGAAGATCACGTCGCTCACGCGCATCACGAAAGCTTCCGTCAGGCCGCGTCGGGCGGCGGCGATGACGCCGAGGAGCGTGCCGAGCGAAGCGCCGATGGCGACGGCCGCGGCCGAGGTGGACAGAGAGTTCCACGCGCCGACCATCAGCATGGAGGCGATGTCGCGGCCGAACTGGTCGGTGCCGGCGAGGCCATGGACGAGCGGCGCCTTCAGCTTGTGGATGATCTGCATCTTCGCTGGCGGCAGGGGCGTCCAGACCAGCGAGACGAGGGCGATGGCCACGAGAGACACGATGATCGTCGCGCCGATCGCAAGGTTCGGACGGCGAAAGGCGAGCCAGGGGCGAGGACGAACGGATACAGGCGTTGAGGCGGTCATCGGCTGCGCCCCCGCAAGCGAGGGTCGAGCAGCAGGTAGGATAGATCGACCAGGAAATTCATTGTGATGACGAGGGCGGCGAAGAACAGGACCACATCCTGCAGCACGATGATATCCCGCTGGGAGAGTGCCTGAAGCGCCAGCCGTCCGAGCCCCGGCAGGTTGAAGACGTTCTCGATCAGCACGGCACCGGCGATCAGGAAGGTGAATTGCAGCCCGAGAATGGTCGCGACCGGCACCAGCGCGTTGCGCACCGCGTGACGCCAGAGCGCGGCGCGGCGGGAGAGGCCCTTGGCGCGCGCCGTGCGGACGAAATCCTCGTTCAGGACTTCCAGCACCGAGGAGCGGGTGACGCGTGTGAGAACACCCGCCTGTTGCAGCGCCAGCGCCACGGCGGGCAGAAGAAGGGCTTCCAGACCGGCAATGAGCCCCGCCTGCCAGCCGGGAAAGCCGCCGGCCGGCAGCCAGCCGAGGCTCATCGAGAAGGCGAGGATCAGCAGCAGCGCCACCCAGAAACCTGGAACGGCAATGAAAAGCTGGGAAACGAAGCCGCCGGCGTAATCGACCGCGGAATTGCGCCGGCTGGCGGAAACCACGCCGAGCGGAATGGCGATGGCAACGGAGATCAGGATCGCCATCAACGCCAGCGGTAGTGTCACGACAAGCCGTTCGGCAATCAGGCCGGCAACCGGAACGCCATAGGTATAGGATTTCCCGAGATCGCCCGTCGCCACGCCGGCCAGCCATTGCAGATAGCGGATGACGAGCGGCTGGTCGAGACCGAGTTCATGGCGTAGCGCCGCCAGCGTGTCGGGGCTCGCGGACATGCCGAGCATGATCGAGGCGGGGTCCCCGGGCAGGATATCCATGACGAGGAAGATCAGGGCCGAAACAGCAAAAAGTGTCATGACGAGGCCGGCGATGCGGCGGGCGAGAAGTGTCAGCATAGGGGAGCGCTCCCATCATGCTGTCGTTCACTTCCGGTCTCCTGCCTGCCTGGCCAACGGTATGGTGACGCCGTCCGATCAGCCGCTGATCGATGTGCCCGACGATCAACACGCGCGATCTCCCCCCTTGAGGGGGAGATGCCCGGCAGGGCAGAGGGGGGTAGCATGCTCATGGCCTGTCTCGTAAGAAGCCCGAGGATTGGAGAGCGGTGAGCTTCGGTGCTCACTCTTCCCAATAGACCTCGGTCAGCACGTTGGACGGGATCGGTTCGTTTTCCCACAAACCCTTCAGCTTCTTGTCCCATATGCCGAGCTTCGGCATGACGAAGAGGAAGAGCGCCGGAACGTCCTCGGCGAGGATCTTCTGGGCTTCTCCGTAGAGCTTGTCCTGTTCGACGGTGTCGGAGGTCGCCTCGACCTTCTTCAGGATGTCGTTGAATTCAGGGTTCTTGTAGTTGAAGTAGTAGGGATCGCGGGCATAGATATCGATGTCCATCGGCTCGGCATGGGCAACGATGGTCATTTCGTAGTCGCGGCCCTTCAGCACGTCCTGCACCCATTTGGCCGGGAATTCGGTCGGTTCGATGTTCATCGTCACGCCGATCTCTGCGAACATCGCCTGCATCACCTGGGCGCTGCGCGGGGCGTAAGCCATCTGCGGCGTCTTGATGGTGAAGCTGAAGCCGTTCGGATAGCCCGCCTCGGCCAGCAGCGCCTTGGCCTTTTCCGGATCGTAAGGGTAGGTGCCGGTGAGATCCACGTAGCCGCGGTCGTTCGGCGTGTAGTGGCTGCCGATCGGCGTGCCGTAACCCGACCAGGCGCCCTCGACGATGACGGAGCGGTCGAGCGCCATCATCAGCGCCTGACGCACGCGCTTGTCGTCGAACGGCTTGCGGGCGTTGTTCATGCCGGCCACGACCTTGAGCTCGGTGTTGCCGATCACGGTCGCAAGCTTTGCGTCGTCCTTGAAGGTTTCCACCAGTTCGGGTGCGCCGAATTCCGGGAAGGCATCGACATCGCCGGATTTCAGCGCGGCGGCCTGCGCCTGCGGGTCGGAAATGAAGCGGAAGGTGACCTTTTCCAGCTTCACCGCGACGTCCTTGTTCCAGTAGTCCGGATTGGCCGCGAGTTCGACCTTGTCGCCCTTGGCCCAGTTGACGAACTTGAAGGGGCCGGTGCCGATCGGCGTGGTCTTGTCGTCGGCGGCGCTCTTGGTGCCGACGATGGAGGACGATGGCCAGCCGAGCCAGTAGAGCAGGCTTCCGGCCGGTTCCTTCAGCTTCAGGACAAGCGTTGCTGCATCGGGCGTCTCGATGGTGTCGATGGCCGCGAAGAAGCGTTTCTGCGGATTGACGCTGTCGGCGCCACGGGCGCGTTCCAGCGAAGCTTTGGCGACGGAGGAATCGAAAGCTTCGCCATCGTGGAATTTCACACCTTCGGCCAAGTGAAAGCTGTAGGTCAGCCCGTCTGCGGAAATGTCCCAGCTGGTGGCGAGCTGCGGCTGCACCTTGCCGTCACGGTCGATGGTGACGAGACCCTCGAAAATGTTCTGCCATGTCACCTGGCCGATGGCGACGGGGGCCGCGACCGTCGGGTCGAGGCCGGTCGGCTCGATGGTCATGCCGAGCGTCAGGTCTTTCTGTGTCGCAAAGGCGGAGCCGGAAAATACGATGGCCGCGGTCGCGGCAAGGCCAAGGGCGAAGTGTCGGAAGGTTTTTCGTCCGGCATCGACCCTTACGGCTAGCAAAGCATTGGTCATGAAATTCCCCTCATCCTGGCGCTCGTTCTGTTTCGGCAGCTTAGCCGATGGCGCGGTGCAAAAAATACTGGCATCTCGTTCGCGCGCACACAATGCGATTTTTTGTGTTCTCGGTGTATCGAAAATCGCTACACTCCCTCTTGTTTCGTTGGGGCGCCCGCCGCACGGGGCATGACCTCGCGCATGAAGCGGTCTATGGCGTCGAGCAGCTTGGCGGCGGCAAATGAAAGCTGGCGGTCCGAGGCGACGCAAAGCTCGATCGGCGTCCGAATGCCCTTGTTGCCGGCGATCGGGATCGCCACGAGCTGTCCGGCACGGCATTCGCGCAGCACGGTCAGCGCTGGCAGCATGGTTACGGCTGCACCCCGCAACACCAGTTCCTTCTGCATCTCCAGCGAACTGGTGACGAAGACCGGATCGAGCGCGACGCCGGCCGATTTGAACAACGTGTCGAAGGCGAGCCGCGCGCCGAAGGAGCGGTCCGGCACCGCGAGCGGATAGGCGGCCAGTTGCGGAACCGTCAGCTCGGCATGGCCCGCCGCCGGATGGCCTGCGGCGGCGATGACGTCGTAGACGATCTCGGCGCGCAGGCGCACCCTGGTTCCCGGTTCGGGTTCGGAAAACAGCGTGACGGCGATGTCGGCCTCGGCATTGGCGACGGCTTCGATGGCCGCGCGGGCGGACGCGATGGTTACGGAGAAACGGATCTTCGGGTACTTCAGGCTGAAATCGGCAAGCGCCGGGGCGAGCAGGTTGGCGACGGTGGCGCCGCTTGCGAATATGTTGACGTGGCCGCGCTTCAATCCTTCCAGATCGTCGATCAGCTGACGTACGTGATCGAGTTCCCTCAGTGTCTTGCCGGCGCGGGCGGCCAGCAGTTCGCCGGCGGATGTCAGCCGCACTCCGCGGCTTGAACGCTCGATGAGCGGGGTTCCGAAGTAATGTTCGAGCTGGTCGATCTGGCGGGAGAGGGCCGTGGGCTGGATATTTAGCTTGTCGGCGGCGGCGCGGATCGAGCGGGCGCGCACCAGTTCATCGAAATAGATCAGAGCCCGGATCTGCATGTCAGGATTTGCCGCCCTCGTTTCCACCGGCGGATCGATGTGCGCCGCCAGTGGAATTGGTAGGGGCTCGTTCGCGCGGAGACAAGTCCCGGTTCCGGTCCCGACTACGGACCGGGCGTCAGGCGTGCGGCTTCATGGGGCAATCGTTTCCGGTTTCCGGCAAGGTACTTTCATTCAGCAGACCCGCCTTGCGGGCCGCTTCGATAAAGGTCCTGCGGGCAATGTCGGCCGCCTTGTCCGTTTCGAGCGCCATGCCGCACCAGCGTCTGGCGCGTTGATAGGCGGCTCCATGGCGGACAGGCCATTCCTCCTCAAGGAAATAGAGAGCGTCACAGGCTTCCTTGAAGCTTCTCGTCAGGCCGCATTGAAGTTTCAGTTCGACGGGTTCGTTCCAGGTGGGCGGTGTGTAGGTCATCGCATACTCCATTGCGAAAGCCCGAACACCCGAACCCGGACAAGGTTCCATCGAAACGGAAAAATTTCTGAAGCCGTTTCCTCAGGGCGTGCTTTCGGTCACGGCGGTCGCCGCATCGCGGTTGCGCAGCCAGTCCGCGGTTCTTTCGCAGGCGGAGGCGGCGGCATCGGTGATCGGCATGCCGTTCAGGAGTTCATGCAGGACCGCACCGCTGAAGCAGTCGCCCGCGCCGATGGTGTCGGCGGTCACGACTTTCTCATGTACGCCGATGCGGGTTTCGTTGCGACCGTCATAAACGCAGATTTCATTCGGGCCATCCGTCAGCATCAGGTCTTTCAGCCGGCCGCCGGCGATTGCGCAGGCCGCCTGCCAGATGTCGGCAAGGCTCAGGCCCGGAAAATCGGCTCTGGAACCGACCATGATATCCGCAGGCCGTGGTGTCGGGTTCCGCAGTGGAAATTGCGAAACGACCAGCGCCGCCTTGTCGAGCGAAGCGACGACGGTGTCCGCAAGCTGCATGCCGTTGACGTAGAAGGCTTTCGCCTGAAGCTGTCGGTCCAGCGTGAAATTGCGGGCGATGCGCTTGGTGCTGCCGAGGATCGTGCGTTCGCCTGCCGGGTCTAGGAGGATTTCCGCGAACTCCGTCTCGCCGTCGCGCATCGTGATATGGCCGGTGCCAAAACCCGCTTTCTGAAGCTCTTCGAGCGCCTTTCGGCCATGCTCGTCATCGACAAGGGAGGAGACAAGCTCGACGTTGCGGCCAAGCGCAAGCAACATGCTGCCGGTGTAATAGCCGCCTCCGCCAAGCCGCACGTTGCGGTCGATCCAGGTGATGCGGCCGCCTGGGCGCAGCGGCTCCTTCAGCCGCCAGACACGGTCATGGTTGATGTGACCGATGACGACGACCGGGTCGTTGCCGGCTGGTGTTTCGCGCTGCATGGTGAACGTGTTTCCCTGCCCGTTTCTGTCTTGATAGCGGTTTTTGTCCGTCAAGATGGCGGGAAGCCACCGCCTCTTCAAGAGCGGCTTTTGCGGAGATCAGCTTGCCGTTTCGTCAAGCCATTGCCTGATGCCGGATGCTGCGGCCTTGCCGGTGGCGAGGCAGGCGGTGAGCAGGTAGCCTCCCGTCGGTGCCTCCCAGTCGAGCATTTCGCCTGAAACGAAGGTTCCGGGCATCGCCTTCAGCATGAAACGATCATCGATGCTGTCGAAGGCAATACCGCCGGCTGATGAAATGGCCTCGGCGATGGGGCGTGGCGATGTGACGGGCAAGGGCAGCGCCTTGATGAGGCCGGCAAGCGCTTCCGCATCGAGACGATTGGCGTCGGGGGCGAGTTCCCGCAACAGAGCGGCCTTGACGCCATCGAGGCCGGTGGCCTTGCGCAGACGATTGGAAAAGCTCGCCTTGGCGTCCTGCCTCGCCAGATCGCGCGCCAGTCTTTCCGCGGTGCGGCCGGGGGCGAGATCGAGAACGAGGCTTGCCTTGCCGGTGGCGGCAAGCGCCTCGCGCAGCGCTGCAGCATGGGCATAGACGAGGCTGCCCTCGATGCCGTGGCGGCTGATGACGAATTCGCCGGGAATGGTGCCGGCGGCACTCGTCGCGGTCACGGATTTCAACGGCTCTCCGGCGAAGCGTTCGAGGAAGGTTTGCGAGAATGCACAGTCGAAGCCGCAATTGGCCGGCCGGAAATCATGGATGTCGACGTTCCTTTCGCGCAGCCACGCCGTCCAGCCGGCATCGGAGCCAAGCTTCGGCCAGCTTGCACCGCCGAGCGCCAGAAGCACGGCATCGGCCTCGATCCGCTTTTCGCCGTTTGGCGTCTCGATGCGATAAGCATCGCCGTCGAAGCCCGTCCAGCGATGCCTCGTGAGGATCGTGACACCCTGCGCTTCCAGCCGCTTCAGCCAGGCGCGCAGCAACGGCGAGGCCTTCATTGCCTTTGGGAAGACGCGGCCCGAGGTGCCGACGAAGGTTTCCGTGCCGAGTGCTGCCGCCCAGTTGCGGATGTCATCCGGGGTAAAGGCATCCAGCGCCGGCCGCAGCCTTTCGCTCGCCGCGCCGAAGCGGGTGACGAAACGCTCGTAAGGTTCGGCATGGGTGATGTTGAGACCGGATTTGCCTGCAAGAAGGAACTTGCGGCCAACGGTCGGCATCGCCTCATAAACGGTGACGGCATGGCCAGCGCGGGAGAGCTCGTCCGCCGCCATCAGCCCTGCCGGCCCGCCACCGATGATCGCGATCCGTTTCTTGCTCATCCTTCACCCCTTTTGTTCTAACGCAATTCCGGACGCAAAACCGCTTCACACTTTTGCTGGAATTGCTTTAGTCAAGCCGGAAGCCGGAGAGGCGATCTGTCAGGGCTTCGATCGTTCCAGAGTCCGCATTGGCGAAGGCAAAGCGAAGATAGCCTTCCTGTGCCTCGCCGAAATAGGCTCCGGGAATGCAGACGACGCCGGCCTCGCGGGCGAGCTTCTCGGCCACCAGCGCGGAAGGCTTGCCTTCGAAGGGGTGGCGGATGAAGGCGAAATAGGCGCCGAGCGAATCCATCTTCCAGTCCGGCAGCTTTGCCATGACGGACTTCAGCGTATCCGCCCGCTTCAGGATTTCCTTGCGATTGCCGTTGCGCCAGTCGCGCAGCGCCGGAATGGCGCGGGCGACGGCGGCCTGCGGCGCGCGCGGTGCGCAGATCTGCAGGTTGTCCATCACCTTGGCGATTTCCGCGACGGCCTTCGGACCGGCGGTGACGGCGCCGAGGCGATGACCCGGAATGCAGAAGGACTTGGAGAAGGAATAGAGCAGGATCAGGTTGTCCTCCCAGCCGGGAATGGACAGGAGTTCATGCGGCTTGTCGCCTTCCGGCAGGAAGTCCCGGTAGGTTTCGTCGAGGATCAGCCAGACGCCGGCCTGACGGCAGGCCTCGAAGATTTCGCGCAGCAGGCTGGCGGGATAGATCGCGCCGGTCGGGTTGTTCGGCGAGACGAGCGCTATGGCCTTGATGCCCTTCGCCAGCGCCGCGCGCACCGCATCGAGATCCGGCACGAAGCCCTTTGTCGGATCGAGCGGCACCAGCACCCGCTCGATGTCCATCATGGCGAGCGTGGTTTCCTGGTTGAAGTAGAAGGGCTCGGTCAGCGCCACCTTGTCGCCCGGACCGGCAATCGCCATGGCCACAGCCATGAAGGCCTGATTGCAGCCGGAGGTGATGTGGATGTTCTGCGCTTCGATCGCTGCGCCATAGATTTCGGCAGCATCCTCGGCATAGACCTTGCGCAGGTCGGTTTCGCCCTCAATCGGGCCGTAGCCGGCAAAGCCGCGCGAGGATGCGGCCTCTCCGAGCCATGCCAGCAGGTCCGGATGCGGTGGATAGCCGGGGACTGCCTGCGACAGGTCGATCAGCGGGCCGCGGCTGCCGTCATAGGCGCGCGCCCAGGCAAAGACGGAGGGCACCGGCGGAGGGGAGAGGCGGGAAACGAGAGAATTGAACGATGCGGATGGCATGATGATTTCGGCAGTCCTGATGCTTTGTTCGGTTGGTTCAAGCCTTGGTGGCGGTCTTTCTTGCAGAGGCGGATGTCGCCTTGCGTGTTCCTGACAAGGTGGTGGCGTTTTCCGGCTTTACCGTGCCTGTCGCCGTGCCGGTATTCGCGGCCCGAATGTTGCGCGCTCTGTGAGCGGGGCGAGGCAAGGGCAGCGGCTGCGAACCCTTCTCGCTTTCAAGTGTCTCGAACAGCCAGTCGATGAAGACGCGGGCGATCGGGGCGGCGCGCACCTCGTTTCGCGTGGCGACATAGAAGGCGTTGGTGCCGGGCACCGAGAGATCGAAGGGAATGATCAGTTCACCCGAGGCGATCAGGCTGGAAGCCGTGATGTTGTCGCCAAGCGCGATGCCCTGGCCGTGGCGCGCGGCTTCGGTGGAAAGTCTCGCATCGCTCATGAAATGCTCGCGGTGGCGGGGCATGTCGAGCTGGTCGGCGGCGGCAAGCCAGGTATTCCATTCCTGTCCGTTATCGCCGTGCAGCAGCACATGGTCGCGCAGATCCCGCACGGACCTGAGCGGTCGCGAATTCAGAAGCGAGGGCGAGGCGACGGGGAAAAGGTCCAGCGTGCTCCACAGCCGTGTCCAGCAGTCGCGCCAGCTTCCCGGTCCATAGAGAATGGCGATGTCGATGTCGGGCGAATGGATGAGGCTTGCGTCATTGCTGGATGTCAGCGTCAGGCTGATATCCGGATACTGTTCGCTGAAGCTGCCCATGCGTGGCACCAGCCAGAGGGAGAGCAGGGCGGGCACGCAGGAAATCCTGAGATTGCCGCTGGTGGTCGGCCGGTTCATCAGCGCGGTGGCGGCCGCGATGCCGTCGAATGCCGTTGAAACCGCCGGCAGCAGCAAGGCTCCCTGCGGCGTCAGCTTCAGCCGCTTGCCGCCGCGCTCGAAGAGTTGCGTCTTCAGCGTTTCCTCAAGCGTCTTGATCTGGTGACTGACCGCGCCATGGGTGACGTTCAGCTCGCGGGCTGCCGCCGAAATCGATCCGCGTCTGGCGGCTGCCTCGAAGGCGCGCAGCGGATTGAGCGGTGGCAGACGGTGGGACATGGTCTCGGTGCTTGTTAGTTTTTCTCACAGCGATTGCTATAACATCGTGAATTGCTTTTCTACCCCCATGCGGCTTAATGCTTACAATAGAGGCAGGCGCCGGAACTGCCGTTTAAACAGTCGTCCGCGGCGGGAACTCCTGTTCCGCAGGGCGTCGGCAAGAAGGGTGAAAGACGAAATGACTTTCGACGAAAAGCGACTTCAGGAACTGCGCGCCAAATATGGTGACGACAATGCTGGCGAAATCTTCGACGAGAAGTTCGCCAAGGTCGGCGAGAAGATCTTCTCCAACGGCACCCGCGCCGCGCCTTATGCCGGCATCCCGACCTTCCTGTCTGCGCCGCATCGCCCGATCGATCCGGCGGCGCCGGATTTCGGCGACCTGCAGGTAGGGATCGTCGGCGTGCCGATGGACCTCGGCGTGTCCAACCGTCCGGGTTCGCGTTTCGGACCTCGCGCGCTGCGCGCCATCGACCGTATCGGGCCGTACAACCACGTTCTGGAATGCGCACCGATCTTCGATCTCAAGGTTGCCGACATTGGCGACGTGCCGTTCTCCAGCCGCTACCGGCTGGAACTCAGCCATGAGGACATCGAGAAGCATCACACCAAGATCGTCGAAGCCGGCTTGCTGCCGCTTTCCGTCGGTGGCGATCACTCGATAAGCCATCCGATCCTGAAGGCTGTCGCGAAGAAGCACGGCCCTGTTGGCATGATTCATATCGACGCTCATTGCGATACCGGCGGCGCCTTCGACCAGACCAAGTTCCACCATGGTGGTCCGTTCCGCAACGCAGTGCTCGACGGCGTGCTGGACCCGACCCGCACCATCCAGATCGGCATTCGCGGCCCGGCCGAATATCTGTGGGAGTTCTCCTACGATTCCGGCATGACCGTCATCCATGCCGAGGAAGTGACCGGGCTCGGCATTCCGGCGATCATCGAGAAGGCGAAGAAGATCATCGGCGATGGCCCGACCTATCTCTCCTTCGATGTCGACAGCCTCGATCCGAGCATTGCGCCCGGCACCGGCACGCCGGAAGTCGGCGGTCTTTCCTCGCGTGAAGTGCTCGAACTCATCCGCGGTCTCAAGGGCATCAATCTGGTGGGCGGCGACGTCGTCGAGGTTGCTCCGCAGTATGATGCGACCAACAATACCGCCCATGCGGGCGCTCAGGTTCTCTTCGAAATCCTGAGCCTCATGGTCTATAGTCCGGCAATCAAGGGCCGTTGAGAAACTGGCATTTTGCCCGGGGCGGCGCTATCAGGCGTCCCGGGCTCGACTTTACGATAACCAACGAAGACATAAGCAACGAAGACAAGGGAACAGGACCATGAAAAACATCCTCAACGCTTCCGTCAGCCGCCGCGGCGTGCTGGCCGGCTCGCTTGCCGGCGCCGGCATGCTCGCCATGCCCTCGATCCTGCGCGCCCAGGACAAGTCGCTGAAGGTCGGCGTCTATGGTGGCTACTTCAAGGATTCCTTCGACAAGAACATCTTTGCCGAATTCACCAAGGCAACCGGTATCGCCGTCGAATCCGTGGCCGAGCCGACCGGCGAAGCATGGCTGGTGCAGCTCGAGCAGGCCGCAAAGGCCGGCCAGGCTCCCGCCGACGTTTCGATGATCTCGCAGGTCTCCATGCTCAAGGGCCAGTCCACCGAACTGTGGACGCCGCTCGACATGAACAAGATCAAGAACGCTTCCGGCCTGATCGACCGTTTCGTCAACAAGTATCCGGACGGGCGCGTTGCCGGTATCGGCGCCGTTGCGTGGTACATCACGCTCGTCACCAACACGGACGTCTACAAGGAAGCCCCGACCTCCTGGTCCGCTCTGTGGGATCCGGCAAACGAAGACAAGCTCGGCCTGCTGGCGCTGGTCTCCAACTCCTTCCTCCTGGAAGTGACGGCCAAGACCCACTTCGGCGGCACCAACGCGCTCGACACCGAGGAAGGCATCCTGAAGGCCTTCGAAAAGCTCGCCGAGGTCAAGCCGAACGTTCGCCTGTGGTATCGTGACGAAGCCCAGTTCGAACAGGCGCTGAAGTCGGGCGAAATCCCGATGGGCCAGTACTACCACGACGTCACCGGCCTTGCTGCCGCTGACGGCAACCCGGTTCGCTCGACCTTCCCGAAGGAAGGCGGCATTCAGGATTCCGGTTGCTGGGCCCTGTCGCGCGCATCGACCAAGAGTGAAGAAGCGCACATCTTCATCGACTACATGTGCCAGCCTTCGATCCAGGCGACGCTGTCGCGCAAGGTCGGCACGGCCCCGACCGTCAAGCGCGAACTGCTCGACCTGTCGGCCGAGGAATTCGCTGCCGTGTCTTCCGACATCGAGCCGATCACACCGCGCTACGACCTCTATCAGACCAAGTCCGACTGGTTGAACCAGAAGTGGACCGAACTGATCGTCGGTTGACCGACGCCTGAACGAAAAACCAATCCAGCACTTGAGGTGGGGTGAGGGTCATGCGACCTTCACCCCACTGTCATCGGAACTTTTGCGGAGACATGATGTCCGGACTGTCGCTCAACGATGTCACGAAACAATTCGGCCCCTTCACGGCGGTCGACAACGTGCAATTGAACGTACCGCACGGTACTTTTGTCTGCATGCTCGGCCCGTCCGGCTGCGGCAAGACCACGCTGCTTAGGATGATTGCCGGCCTTGATCTTCCGACCGGCGGATCGATCGTGCTGGATGGCGAAGACATCACGCAGGTCCCGACACACAAGCGTAATCTCGGCATGGTCTTCCAGTCGCTGGCGCTGTTTCCGCACCTCACCGTCGGCGAGAACATCGCCTATCCGCTGCGTATCCGCGGCATCGGTCGCGAGGAGCAGGTGAAGCGCGTGGAGGAACTGCTCGCCATGATCCACCTGCCGGGTTATGCCGACCGTCCCGTGACCAAGCTTTCCGGCGGCCAGCGGCAGCGCGTGGCGATTGCCCGGGCGCTCGCCATCTCGCCCAAGCTCTTCCTGCTCGACGAGCCGCTTTCCGCCCTTGACGCCAAGCTGCGCGAGGCCATGCAGGTTGAACTGCGCAAGCTGCAGCAGCAGCTCGGCATCACCACCATCGTCGTGACCCACGACCAGCGCGAGGCCATGACCATGGCCGATACAGTCGTGGTGATGAACGGCGGCAAGATCCGTCAGGCGGCAAGCCCGATTGAGATCTACCGCAAGCCGGCGGACCGCTTCGTCGCGGACTTCATCGGCTCCACCAATCTTCTGCCGCTGACCATCGAAAGCGGTCGCACGCTTGTGCTTGGCCAGCCGGTCGAAGGCATCGCGGCCAGTGGCCAGAGCGCCTGCAGCCTTTCGGTTCGTCCCGAAGACGTCCGTCTTTCCGCTCCGGGTGAGGGGCGTCTTTCCGGGCGCGTAACCTTCATCCGCGATCTCGGCGGCACCATCGAGACATTCATCGACGTTCGAGGCTCCGAAGTGATCGCGGTTTCCACGCCGCGCGAGCGGCCGGTGGTCAGCGTCGGACAGGAAGTCGGCGTGGTGATCGATCCGCAGACGGCCGTGGTGCTTCCAGCATGAGGCGCGAACCCCCGCAAAAAGCGCTCGACTATGCGCCGCTCGCCTTTCCGGCGGGCATGCTGATCCTGTTCTTCGTCGTGCCCTTCGGCACGATGATCGCCGTCAGCTTCTTCAAGCGGCAGCAGGGCGGCTTTTACGAGCCGGCCTTCGTGTTCGACAACTACGCCCGCTTCATCAGCCCGTTCTTTGCCGGCGTTCTCGGTTTCTCGCTGATGCTGGCGATCTCGGTCGCGGTGGTCTGCGTCGTGCTTGGCATACCCTTCACCTATCTCCTGACGCGCATGTCGCGACGTGCGCAGGTCGTGTGGCTGGTCGCGCTTTTGTCGATCCTGTCGCTCTCGGAAGTCATCATCGGCTTTGCATGGTCGACGCTGTTTTCGCGCACGGCCGGCATCACGAACCTGCTGGTCATGATCGGCCTCATGGAAAAGCCCATGGCGCTGATGCCGAATTTCGGCGCGGTGCTGACCGGTATGACCTATCAGGCGTTTCCCTATACGGTGCTGGTTCTCTATCCCGCGCTGGTGCGGCTCGACCCGACGTTGACGGAAGCCGCGCGGACACTCGGCGCGTCGCCGATCCGCGCCTTCTTCACCGTGGTTGTGCCGGCGCTGCGCAACACCATCGTCGCAACGATGATCATGGTCTTCATCTTCGCGCTCGGCTCCTATCTTCTGCCGCAGATCCTCGGCCGGCCGCAGCACTGGACGCTGTCGGTGCTGATCACCGATCAGGCGATCTACCAGTCCAACATGCCGTTTGCCGCTGCCATGGCGGTGTTCCTGGTGCTTGTCACGCTTGGCATGGTGGCGCTCACGCTCTTCATCGGACGCAAGGGAGAGGCAGCATGAACAAGGTGCTGACGCGGATCTATTTCGTCCTGATCGCGATCTTCCTCGCCGCTCCGATCGTCGTCGTCGCCGGTGTGTCGGTCAACGAGAAGCAGAGCCTGACCTTCCCGCCGCAGGGCTTTTCGCTTGCGTGGTACGGGGCGATCTTCGCCGATGCCGGCTGGCGTTCGGCCTTCTTCGCGTCCCTCGGGCTGGCGCTCGCGTCCGCGGCGCTTGCTGTCGTCATAGCGCTTCCGCTGGCATGGTTCCTGTGGCGCCGGCTCGCCCCCTGGGCAAACATCTTCCAGATCCTCGGCATCGCGCCGTTTACGCTTCCGCCTGTCATCACGGCGCTCGGTCTTCTGACCTTCTGGGCGACGACGGGGTTCTACGGCCAGCCATGGACGGCGGTCATCGGTCACGCGATCTTCTTCGTGACGCTGCCGCTCGTGACGCTTTCGCTCGGCTTTTCGGCCATCGACCGCTCCCTGGTCGAGGCGGCCTCGACCATGGGCGCCGACGACAAGACGGTGTTCCGCACCGTCGTCCTGCCGCTGATCCGGCCCTATCTGGTGTCCGGTTACGCCTTTGCCTTCGTGCTGTCGCTCAACGAATACATCGTTGCCTACATGACGGTCGGCTTCACCATGGAGACATTGCCGATCAAGATCTTCAACGCGCTTCGCTATGGCTACACGCCGACGATGGCCTCGGTGACAATCCTGTTTGTCGTGGTTGCGGCGTTGATCTTCGGTCTCGTCGCGCGATTCGGCGATCTGCCGAAACTTCTGGGCGCGATGGCGGCCGACGACCGCTGATCGATGGCTTGTTTCGACTGCCGGCGGTGCGAATTGTTGCCGGTGGTCGTTTATCTTGCGGAAACCAAGAATTTTATCCGCATTTTATCAATTCATTCAGATTTGCGGCCTAACCATTTCATCGTTCCGGGACGGGAGTCCGCGCATGAAGTTGCGGATGGTGACAAATGGGGAATGGGGCACATGACGTGCGCAGGACGAACCGCGTTCATCGCGGATGCAAGCGGGTCCATGGATCCGTGGCCGGATACCGGCCGAAAGTCCCTGCAGGGCAGGGATATGACAGTTTTCGCCAAGCGCTTGGAGCGCAGGCCTTCTCAATTCCACATCGGACGGTTAACCGGTCGCTCAGCGCTGCCAGACGCATGCGATGCGCGCGGCCTGCAACCCAGCCGACAGCCCATCACCGTGTGGTGAGGTTTCGATAGACGTGATCGGTTCTCTGTTTTCAGGGGACTGGTACGGCATCTATCGATACCGTTTCGCACCGCATGGCGAACGGCCTCTGGCCACGGTAGATGCCGTGGGAGGAATCTGGCGCCCCCACCCCCCTAGTCGGGTTCCTCCTATCCTATTCCAATGGTACGGCCGGCATGAGAAAGCTCAGCCGGCCGTATTTGTTCCATGACGTTGTGGATCAGCCCCGCAGCATCTCGATGATGGCGGAGAAATCCCGGCCGCCATGTCCCTGCTTGGCGAAGAGATCGAACAGTTGCGCCGCTTCGGCCCCGAGCGGGGTGGCTGCGCCGCAGCCAAGTGCTGCTTCCTGCGCGAGCTTCAGGTCCTTCAGCATCAGGGCCGCTGCAAAGCCCGGTCTGTATTCGTTGTTGGCGGGAGAGGTCGGAACAGGGCCGGGGACCGGGCAATAGGTGTTTATCGACCAGCACTGGCCCGACGATGTCGATGCGACGTCGAACAGCGCCTGGTGGGAGAGGCCGAGCTTCTCCCCGAGCGCGAAGGCCTCGCATACCCCGATCATCGAAATGCCAAGGATCATGTTGTTGCAGATCTTGGCTGCCTGTCCCGCGCCGCTTCCGCCGCAATGAACGATCTTCTTGCCCATGGCTTCGAGAAGGGGATGGGCATTGGCGAATGCGCCGTCGCTGCCGCCGGCCATGAAGGTGAGGGTGCCGGCCGCCGCTCCGCCGGTGCCGCCGGAGACCGGCGCATCGAGCGATATGCAGTCGGCTGCGGCCGCCAGTTCATGGGCGCGGCGGGCACTGTCCACGTCGATGGTCGAGCAGTCGATCAGCAGGGTGCCGGGCTTCACCGTCTTTACGAGATCGCCCCAGACCGAGAGGACGTGAACGCCCTTCGGCAGCATGGTGACGACGGCCTCGGCATCGGCGGTCGCCTCATCGAGCGATGTGGCCGGTGCAACGCCGTAGCCTGCCGCCGCCAGAAGAATTTCCGAGGACAGGTCGAAGCCCTTCACCCTGTGGCCTGCCTTGACCAGATTGGCGGCCATCGGGCCGCCCATGTTGCCGAGACCGATGAATGCGATGTTCGTCATTTCGTGTTTCCTTCCTTCGCGGGTTCAGCGGTTGTCCGCCAGGATCATTTCGGCCGCCTTTTCGGCGATCATGATTGTCGGGGAATTGGTGTTGCCGGAGGTGATGGTCGGCATGATCGAGGCATCCGCAATCCTGAGCCGTTTCAGCGCCCGCATCCTGAGGCGGGGATCGACCACGCTTTGCTCGTCGGAGCCCATGCGGCAGGTGCCGACCGGATGGAAGATGGTCATGCCGATGTCGCCTGCGGCGTGGGCCAGTTCCTCGTCGGTTCCGTAGCGGGCACCGGGCTTGAATTCCTCGGGGCGATAGCGGGCGAACGACGGCTGCTCTGCAATCCGCCGCGTCAGCCTGATGGCTCTGACCGCGATCTCGCGGTCGGCGGGGGTGGAGAGATAATGCGGCGCGATCACGGGCTTGGCGGCGAAGTCGGGAGCGCTCAGATGCACCGAGCCGCGGCTTTCCGGGCGAAGATTGCACACACTTGCGGTGATCGCCGGAAAGGGGTGAACAGGCTCGCCGAACTTTTCCAGCGTCACCGGCTGGACGTGATATTGCAGGTCCGGCGTTTCCTTATCGGGGCCGGAGCGGGTGAAGATGCCGAGCTGGCTCGGCGCCATGGCCATGGGGCCAGATCGTTTCAGCAGATATTCCAGCCCGATCGCGGCCTTGCCATAGAGGCTCGATGCCTTTTCGTTGAGCGTCGGAACACCGGTGACCTTGAAGGCCATGCGGAGCTGCAGGTGATCCTGCAGGTTTTCGCCGACGTCGCGTACCTCTTTCACCACATCGATCCCTGCCTGCTGCAACACGTCGCCGCGACCGATGCCGGAGAGTTCGAGGATCTGCGGCGAGCCGATGGCGCCGGCAGAGAGCACGGTCTCGCGGCGGGCCATGAAGCGTTTCGCCACGCCGTCATGATACACCTCGACGCCGGTGACGGCGCCGTCCTCGATCAGCAGACGCATGACGTGGGCCTTGATCAGCACCGTCAGGTTGCCGCGCTTGACGGCGGGACGCAGGAAGGCCTTGGCGGTGTTCCAGCGGATGCCGGAGCGCTGGTTGACGTCGAAATAGCCGGAGCCCTCATTGGTGCCGCGGTTGAAGTCGGCGGTCTCGGGGATGCCGGCCTCTTTCGCCGCCTGCTGGAAGGCTTCGAGCACCGCCCAGCGGACGCGGGCCTTTTCGACGCGCCATTCGCCGCCGGCACCATGCATCTCGTCACCGCCCTTGTAGAAATCCTCGGATTTGCGGAAGAGGGGCAGCACATCGTCCCAGCCCCAGCCGTCGCAGCCCATCTGCCGCCACTGGTCGTAATCACGGGCCTGACCGCGCATGTAGATCATGCCGTTGATCGAGGAGCAGCCGCCGAGCACCTTGCCGCGTGGATAGCTGAGTGAACGGCCGTTCAGGCCTTCCTCCTTCGCCGTGGTGAAGCACCAGTCGGTTCGCGGATTGTTGATGCAATAGAGATATCCGACGGGAATATGGATCCAGTGATAATTGTCGGATCCCCCGGCTTCCAGCAGCAGGACGCGGTTGTTCCTGTCGGCGGACAGCCGGTTGGCCAGGACGCATCCCGCCGAGCCGGCGCCGATGACGATGTAGTCGTAAGTCTCCATGTCTCACTCCGCAGGGTACCGTCGCGCGAACGTGCGGTTCGCGCAGCGGCATTCCGATATGTTGTGTCGATATGCCTGAGCCAGCGGGATGCCGGCCCTGGCCTGAAGCGCATCGCGATCCTTCAGATTCGCTCCCTGCGCTTCAATTCTTTGCTTTCCTGCATGTCGTTGCCACAAACCGCAGCCCGTTCTTGCGGGATATGTTTTATCGCCGGTATTCGAAGCCGAGTTTGCGGCCGATCCGGGATGCATAGAACTCGCCGACGATGCCGCGCCGGAAGAGCAGTACGCAGACCATGAAGACGATGCCGGTGATGATGGTGACCGGGAAGCCGGTGGTCGCGAGATAGTTGCCGAGCGTCACCACGAGGCCGGCGCCGACCAGCGGGCCGATCAGCGTGCCGATGCCGCCGAGCAGGGTCATCAGGATCACCTCGCCGGACATCTGCCAGGTAACGTCGGTCAGCGTGGCGAACTGGAAGACCAGCGACTTCACCCCGCCGGCAAGGCCCGCCAGCGCCGCCGACATGACGAAGGCGCCGAGCTTGTAACGGGCAACGGAGTAACCGAGCGACACGGCGCGCGCCTCGTTTTCACGGATCGACTTGAGGATCATGCCGAAGGGTGAGTTGATGAAGCGCCAGATGATGAGGAGGCCGATGATGAAGACTGCCAGCACCAGATAGTACATGTTCAGCGACTGCGAGAGGTCGATGAAGCCGAACAGGCGGCCGCGCGGGACGGACTGGATGCCGTCCTCGCCATGGGTGAACCCGGCCTGCAGGCAGAAGAAGAAGAACATCTGCGAGAGCGCCAGCGTGATCATGGCGAAGTAGATGCCCTGCCGGCGAATGGCGAAGAAGCCCATGATGAGGCCGAGAACGGCAGCGCCCAGTACACCCGTCAGAATGCCGAGTTCCGGCGAGAACCCCCATTCCTTCACCGCATGGGCGGTGAAGTAGGCCGCGCCGCCGAAGAAGGTGGCGTGGCCGAAGGAGAGGAGGCCGGTATAGCCGAGCAACAGGTTGAACGCGCAGGCAAACAGCGCGAAGCACAGGATCTTCATCAGGAAGACCGGGTAGAGGAAGAAGGGTGCCAGGATCAGCAGGATGAGGCCGATGGCGATGAGGACAGTGCGCGCGACCGCAGCCGTGCCGCTTGCAGCGGCTGCCGATGGTGCCGGAGTGGTTGTCGTTGTTGTCGAATGAGCCATGTCACGCATCCCGACCGAAGAGGCCCGCGGGCCTGATGAGAAGAACGATCGCCATGATGACGAAGATCACGATGTTGGAGGCTTCCGGGTAGAATACCTTTGTCAGCCCCTCCGCGATACCCAGCATGTAGCCGGTGAGGATGGCGCCCATGATCGAGCCCATACCGCCGACCACGACCACCGCGAAGACGACGATGATGATGTTGGACCCCATCAGCGGCGACACCTGATAGACCGGAGCGGCCAGCACGCCCGCGAAAGCTGCGAGCGCCACGCCGAGACCGTAAGTGAAGGTCAGAAGCACCGGCACGTTGACGCCGAAGGCCTGCACCAGCGTCGAGTTTTCCGTTGCGGCGCGAAGGTAGGCGCCGAGCTTGGTCTTCTCGATCAGCAGCCATGTGCCGATGCAGACGACGAGCGAGACGACGACCACCCAGCCGCGATAGATCGGCATGAACATGAAGCCGAGATTGGTGCCGCCGGAAAGGGCCGATGGCGTCGCATAGGGCTGGCCGGACGAGCCGTAGAGGTAACGGAAGGTGCCCTCGATGGTCAGCGCCAGGCCGAAGGTGAAGAGCAGGCCGTAGAGCGGATCGAGATCGTAGAGACGCCGCAGGAACAGGCGTTCGACAATCGCGCCGAGGATGCCGACGATCAGCGGCGCAAGGATCAGCGCCGGCCAGTAGCCGATGCCGAGAAAGGTCAGCAGCAGATAGGCCACGAAGGCGCCGAGCATGTACTGCGCGCCATGGGCGAAGTTGATCATCCTGAGCAGGCCGAAGATGATCGCCAGCCCGAGCGACAGCAGCGCATAGAAGGAGCCGTTGATCAGGCCGATCAGCAATTGCCCGAGAAGGGCCTGGAGGGGAACGCCGAATATCATCGTCATGGCATCAGACCCCCAACACTTTATGGAGCATGTCCATGCGTTCGGGCAGTTCGCCCACCTTGAATTCGGCCACCATCTGGCCGTGCTCCATCAGGTAGAAGCGGTCGGCGACGCGGCTTGCGAAGCGGAAATTCTGTTCGACCAGAAGCACGGTCATGCCTCTCTGCTTGAGTGTCTTCAACACCTCGCCGATGCGCTGCACGATGACGGGGGCAAGGCCTTCCGTCGGTTCGTCGAGCAGCAGCAGGCGGGTGCCGGTGCGCAGGATGCGGGCGATGGCGAGCATCTGCTGTTCGCCGCCGGAAAGGCGCGTGCCCGGGCTGTTCCTGCGTTCGTGGAGATTGGGGAAGAGCTCGAAGATCTCGTCCAGCGTCATGCCGCCCTTGGCGACTTCCGGCGGTAGCATCAGGTTTTCGAGCACGTTGAGCGTCGAGAAGATGCCGCGTTCTTCCGGCACGAAGCCGATGCCGTGATGGGCGGTGCGGTGCAGCGGCACCTGCATCATGTCCTTGCCGGCGAAACGGATTTCGCCCTTGCGAGCCCGGACGATGCCGGTGACGGTGCGCAGTGTCGTCGTCTTGCCGACGCCGTTGCGGCCGAGAATGGTGACGGTCTCGCCTTCGCCGACATTCATGTCGACGCCATGCAGGATGTGGCTTTCGCCGTACCAGGAATTGAGGTTGCGGACTTCCAGAAGTGCCGTCATGTCAGGCCTCCTCCGTGCCCATATAGGCCACGCGGACGCGCGGATCGTTGCTGACCGTCTCGTAATTGCCCTCGGCGAGGATCTCGCCTCGCTGCAAGACCGTCACGTGATGGCAGATGTTGGCGACGACCGAGAGATTGTGCTCGACCATCAGGACGGCGCGGGTTCTTGCGACTTCACGAATGAGGTCAGCAATGACGCTGACGTCTTCCTGCCCCATGCCGGCCATCGGTTCGTCCAGCAGCAGGACCTTCGGATCGAGCGCGAGCGTGGTCGCAATCTCCAGGACGCGCTTACGCCCGTAGGAGAGGTCCGCCGCGACGATGTCGCGCTCTTTCGCAAGGCCGACGCTGGCCAGAAGCTGTTCGGCCCGCTCGTTCAGGGTGTCGAGCGCGGCAAGCGGCCGCCAGAACTGATGGGCAAGGCCATTCGGCCGCTGCAATGCCACGCGGACATTGTCGAGCACGGTGAGGTGCGGGAAGACTGCCGAGATCTGGAAGGAGCGAACGAGTCCCATGCGCGCCACCTTGTCGGGTGGTGTGCGGGTGATGTCGGTGCCGAGCAGATTGATCGTTCCGGCCGAGGGCTGGAGGAACTTGGTCAAGAGGTTGAACACGGTCGTCTTGCCGGCCCCGTTCGGGCCGATCAGTGCGTGGACCCGCGCGTGATGGACGTCGAGATCGACATCGCGCACGGCGGTGAAGCCGCCGAAGTCGCGGCGGAGACCGCGGGCGGACAAGACCACCCGCGACTCCTCATTGATGTGTGCCGTAGCGTTCGTCATCGCGACCGGCCGGGCTTACTTGACCAGCTCGCAACCGCTCTTGGCGGGATCGATATAGGCCTCCTTGCCCGGAATGGTGGCGAGCACGTTGAAGTAATCCCAGGGCTCCTTGCTGTCGCCGGGCTTCTTCACTTCCAGCAGGTACATGTCGTGGAACATGCGGCCGTTCGGGCCGACGCTGCCGCCCTTGGCGAAGACGTCGTCCACCGGCAGTTCATGCAACTGCTTGGCAACGGCTTCCGTCTCGTCGGTGCCGGCCTTGTCGATCGCCTTCAGGTACTGCAGCACGGCCGAATAGGTGCCGGTGTGGATCATGTTCGGCATCTTGCCGGTGCGCTCGAAGAAGCGCTTGCCGAACTTCTGGCTCTCCTCGTCGCGGTTCCAGTAGAAGCCTTCCGTCAGCGTCAGGCCCTGTGCTGCCTCAAGCCCGAGGCCGTGCACTTCGGCAAGCGTGAAGAGAAGGGCTGCAAGGCGCTGGCCGCCCTGGGTGATGCCGAATTCAGCGGCCTGCTTGATGGCGTTCTGGGTATCGGCGCCGGCATTGGCGAGGCCGATCACCTTAGCGCCCGAGGACTGTGCCTGCAGCAGGAAGGACGAGAAGTCGGTTGTGGCGAGGGGGTGGCGAACGGAACCCACTACGTTACCGCCTGCCGACTTCACGAAGTCGCCGGTCTGTTGTTCGAGCGAGTAGCCGAAGGCGTAATCCGCGGTCAGGAAGAACCAGCTGTCGCCGCCCTGCTTCACGAGCGCGCCGCCGGTGCCGACTGCAAGCGCATGGGTGTCATAGGCCCAGTGGAAGCCATAGGGGCTGCACTGCTTGCCGGTGAGTTCGGTGGTGGCCGCGCCGGTTACGATATCGATCTTCTTCTTTTCCTTGGCGATGGCCTGAACGGCGAGCGCAACGGAAGAGGTGGTCAGTTCCATGATCGCGTCGACCTGGTCGGTGTCGAACCACTGGCGGGCGATGTTGGAGGCGATGTCGGCCTTGTTCTGGTGGTCGGCATCAACGATCTCGACTGGAACGCCGAGCACCTTGCCGCCGAAATCCTCGACCGCCATTTTGGCTGCTTCGACGGAGGACTTGCCGCCGAAGTCGGCATAGACGCCGGACTGGTCGTTCAGGATGCCGATCTTCACCTTGCCATCGGAAGCATCGGCAAGCGCCGCCGTGCTGCTTGCCAAAAGAATAGCCATAGACGCGATGAGCTTGTTTCGCATTTGATCTCCTCCCAGAGTGCAGGTGCGAGCCTGTTCAAAATTGACCAGCCGCCCTCCTCAGAACGGCATGTCAGGAATGCATGATCCCGGAAAGTCCCGGTTGACGCAAGCGCATGGCTTAACTAATTGCAAACAGGGTCTGTTCGTTTTTGAACAGATGGGAGGGGCGATGAGCAACGGACATTTTACCTGGGACGACCTGCAATTCTTCCTCGCGGTTGCCCGGACGGGCCAACTTTCGACAGCCGCCCGGCAGCTCAGGACCAGCCATGCTACGGTGTCGCGGCGGATCGACCGGCTGGAGTTTGCGCTGAAGGTGAAGCTCTTCGAGCGCAATCCGCGCGGCTATGTGCTGACCGGCATGGGCCAGCGTTTCGTCGAGACGGCGGAGAAGATCGAGCAGGAGACGGAGCGGCTGCAGGCCGAGCTTGAAGGCGGTGCGACCGCCCAGCGCGGCGTCGTCAGGCTTTCTGCGCCGGAGGGTTTTTCCAACTTCTTCTTCAGCCACACGCTGACCGATTTTTTCGTCCGTCAGCCGAACATCTCGCTGGAACTGGTGACGATCCAGCAGATCATGGCGCTGTCGCGCAAGGAGGCAGATCTCGCGGTCGTGCTCGATCCGCCGAAGGCCGGTCCCTATTTTTCCGAGAAGCTGACCGACTACCATCTGCAGATATATGGGACGCGGGGGTATCTGGAGGCGCGGGGGGTGCCGAAGACCCGCGACGACCTGCTGGAGCACGCCTTCATCGGCTATGTGCAGGACATGATCTTCGCGCCGGGACTGGACTATCTCGGCGACATTCATCCGAAGATCAGGCCGAATTTCCAGAGTTCGAGCATCTTCTCGCAGCTGACCGCGACCCGCAGCGGGCTCGGGCTTTGCGTGCTGCCGCTCTTCATCGCCCAGCAGTATCCGGAGCTGCAGGTGGTGCTGGAAGACGAGGTGGACCTGCTGCGCCACTACTGGATCGCCTGTCATCATGACCTCAGGCAAGTGGCGCGCATCCGCTCGGTTATCGAATTCCTGCGGGAATCGGTTCAGGCGAATGTGAGCGGGTTCATCGGGAATTCGGGGGCGAAGGTTGGGCTGGTGTCACGGGGGTGAGGTTGCGCCTTGCGCGCCCGATGGCGTTGCGTTCCTTGGTACCCCCCTCTGCCTTGCCAGGCATCTCCCCTCAAGGGGGGAGATCGGCAGAACGGCTGGTCTTCGGCTTCCCAACCTCTGTTCGCCAAGATCCCAAGACACTTGTTTTGTGGGGATCGAGCGGTGTCGGCCATCCGATCTCCCCCTTGAGGGGGAGATGGCCGGCAGGCCAGAGGGGGGTGAGCCACAGGCGTCAGGCTTATGTAAGGGCATCCCGAGTACAGCCGCCGAGGTTCCGTACCCTTCGTTTCCCGGAAGCGCCGGGAAGCGGTCCCAGAAATCGTATTTTCAGTCGTTGCGCAGGCGTCCCTCGACGAGGTCGAGGACGGAGCGGGCGGCGTCCATGACGTTGGTGCCGGGGCCGAAGACGGCGGAGACGCCGTGTTCCATGAGGTAGTCGTAGTCCTGCCGGGGAATGACACCGCCGACGACGACGATGACGTCTTGCGCGCCCCTGGCCTTCAGGGCTTCCACGAGCTGCGGCGCCAGCGTCTTGTGGCCGGCTGCGAGTGACGACATGCCGACGACCTGAACTTTTTCGGCAACCGCGAGGTCGGCTGCTTCGTCCGGCGTCTGGAAGAGCGGGCCGGCGACGACGTCGAAACCGATGTCGCCGAAGGCGGATGCGATCACCTTGGCGCCGCGGTCATGGCCATCCTGGCCGAGCTTGGCGACGAGAATGCGGGGAGCCGCGCCCTTCGCCTTTCTGTAGCTGTCGAGGCGGTCGGAGAGGATCGAGAGTTCCGGATCGCCCTCATAGGCCTTGCCGTAGATGTTGCGCACGACCTTCGGGACTGCGGCATGGTCGCCGAAGACGGCGCGCATGGCGTCCGAGATTTCTCCGACGGTGGCGCGCTCGCGGGCCGCATCGACGGCCGCTTCGAGAATATTGCCCTCGCCGGTGCGGGCGACTTCGGTCAGGCGGGCCAGCGCCTGCTCGACCTTCTTCGTATCGCGGCGGCGCTTGGTTTCCTCAATGCGCTTGATCTGGGAAGCGCGGACCGCGGAATTGTCGATCTCCAGAATGTCGATCGGCTCTTCGTTCTCCAGACGGAACTTGTTGACGCCGACGATGACTTCCTCGGCCTTGTCGATTGCGGCCTGACGGCGGGTCGCGGCTTCCTCGATCAGGCGCTTGGGCAGGCCGGCATCGACTGCCTTGGTCATGCCGCCCATGGCTTCCACTTCCTCGATCAGCGCCCAGGCCTTGGTCGCCAGTTCATCGGTGAGGCTTTCGACATAGTAGGAGCCGGCAAGCGGATCGACCACCTTGGTGACGCCCGTCTCGTTCTGCAGGATGAGCTGGGTGTTGCGGGCGATGCGGGCCGAAAATTCGGTCGGCAGCGCGATGGCTTCATCGAGCGCGTTGGTGTGCAGCGACTGGGTGCCGCCGAGCGCTGCGGAAAGCGCCTCATAGGCCGTGCGGATGACGTTGTTGTAGGGGTCCTGTTCCTGCAGCGAGACGCCCGAGGTCTGACAGTGGGTGCGCAGCATCAGGGAGGAAGCCTTCTTCGGCTCGAATTCCTGCATGATGCGGGTCCAGAGCAGGCGGGCGGCGCGCAGCTTGGCGGCCTCCATGAAGAAGTTCATGCCGATGGCGAAGAAGAAGGACAGGCGACCGGCAAACTCGTCGACGTTGAGTCCCTTCTTCAGTGCGGCGCGAACGTATTCGCGGCCATCGGCCAGCGTGAAGGCCAGCTCCTGCACCAGCGTCGCGCCGGCTTCCTGCATGTGGTAGCCGGAAATCGAGATGGAGTTGAACTTCGGCATCTCCTTCGCGGTGTACTCGATGATGTCGGCAATGATGCGCATCGAGGGTTCCGGTGGGTAGATGTAGGTGTTGCGGACCATGAACTCCTTGAGAATGTCGTTCTGGATGGTGCCGGAAAGCTTGTCGCGGGAGACGCCCTGTTCCTCGCCGGTGACGATGAAGTTGGCGAGGATCGGGATGACCGCGCCGTTCATGGTCATGGAGACGGAGATGTTTTCGAGCGGAATGCCGTCGAACAGGATCTTCATGTCCTCGACGCTGTCAATCGCGACACCGGCTTTGCCGACATCACCTTCGACGCGCGGATGGTTCGAATCGTAGCCGCGATGGGTGGCGAGGTCGAAGGCAACGGAGACGCCCTGCTGGCCGGCTGCGAGCGCCTTGCGATAGAAGGCGTTGGAGGCCTCCGCCGTCGAGAAGCCGGCATACTGGCGGATCGTCCAGGGACGGCCGGCATACATGGTGGCGCGCGGACCACGAACGAAAGGCGCAAAGCCCGGCAGGGATTTCAGGTGGTCGATGCCTTCGAGGTCTTCAGCCGTGTAGAGCGGCTTGACGTCGATGCCCTCGGGCGTGTGCCAGGTCAGCGTTTCGGCCGGACGCTTCAGCTCCTTCTCGGCCAGCGCTTCCCAGTCCTTGATGGTCTTCTCGCTCGACATCCATTTTCCTCCTGCGCCTTTAACCACGCGCGCGGGGCCGTGGCTTTGGAAACTATTGAAGTCGGACGGGGCACCGGAGCTGCCTCGATAGACTTTTATAAAACTGGCACCTTCCGGCACCCCGTTCAGCGGTTTTTGCCCGCAAACCGGTTCCTCGTGCGGACTGGAATCGGCTCGTCCCGATTCCGCGTCCGGCAGTCAAGGCCGCCACTGGCAGCCTTCTTGCCGGGTTTCACAGGGCGCCGGGGTTTCACCGGCTGCCGCCCGCCTTTATGCCGTAACGGCATGTCGCCTTCTCAGCGAGAGGACCCAATTCCACGAACCCCCGATACGGCTCTTGCGTCTTATCCCCGCGCCGGGCGCCGGTTGCTTCTCGCTGCGACGCCTCGCAGTGTATCCGATGAAGCAACGACGCCATGGTGACATGACGCAATCGGCAGGGGACGAATTGCGGGGAGGGAGGTTGAAAACAAATGGAAAATCCACTTTGTCTTCCCCTTGTTTCCCCCTCTGCCCTGCCGGGCATCTCCCCCACAAGGGGGAGAGAACAAGCGGTCGTCTGGCCATTTCCAAATCCGGGGCGGCGATTTCCGCCGAGGCACTCAAGCAGTCCGGACTTCCTGTTTGCAGAGGTGCAAGGCGTTTCCCCCTCCTGTCTCCCCCTTGTGGAGGAGATGCCCGGCAGGGCAGAGGGGGATATCCAACATAGCCCTCTGCCTTATTCGAACTCCATGATCAGTTCGTCGACGGCGAGGCTCTGGCCGGCCTTGACGGCGACCTTCTTCACCACGCCGCGCTTTTCCGCCTTGAGGATGTTTTCCATCTTCATGGCTTCGACGGTGGCGAGCGCCTGACCGGCCTCGACCTGATCGCCTTCCTTGACGGCGACCGAGGTGATGACACCCGGCATCGGGCAAAGCAGCATCCTCGACGTATCGGGGGGCAGCTTTTCAGGCATCAGGGTGGCGAGCGCCGCGACGCGCGGCGAGCGGACGCGGGCGGTGACATCCATGCCGCGCCAGCGCAGGCGGATCGCGGCACCGGCGAGGTTGACCTTCACGCCGACGGCTTCTCCATCAACATGGAAGACGGTGTGGCTCTGGCCAGGAATCCAACCGCCGGTGACCGAGCACTTGCCGTCGTCGGCAAAGGCGATGGCGGTACCATCCGTGCCGGTCGCAACCGTCAGCGGGAAGGAATAGCCGGCGAGCGCCACCACCCAGTCCCTGCCGACCTTGCGGGGATGATTGCCGATGGTGCCGGAAATCTGGACGGCGCGGTCCTGGAGCGTCTGATTGATGACGGCGGCGATGGCCGCCAGCTTGCGGGCGGATTTCTCGTCCGGAGCGACGCCGGTGAAGCCGTCCTTGAATTCCTCGGCGATATAGGCCGTGGTCAGCTTGCCGGAGCGGAAGCGCTCCTGCTGCATCACCGCGGAGAGGAAGGGCAGGTTGTGGCCGATGCCCTCGACCTCGAAATTGTCGAGTGCCTTCGACATGGCGTCGATCGCGGTCAGGCGGTCGGGTGCCCAGGTGCAGAGCTTGGCGATCATCGGGTCGTAATACATCGAGATCTCGCCGCCTTCGTAGACGCCGGTATCATTGCGGACGACGGTACCGTCATCCTCCTTGCCTTCGACCGGCGGGCGGTAACGCGTCAGGCGACCGATGGAGGGCAGGAAGTTGCGGTAGGGGTCTTCGGCATAAAGGCGGCTTTCGATCGCCCAGCCGTTGAGCTTGACGTCGGCCTGACCGAAGGAAAGCTTTTCACCGGAGGCGACGCGGATCATCTGCTCCACAAGGTCGAGGCCGGTGATGAGCTCGGTGACCGGGTGTTCCACCTGCAGGCGGGTGTTCATTTCGAGGAAGTAGAACTTGTTCTGCTTGCCATCGACGATGAACTCGACCGTGCCGGCGGAGTGGTAGCCTACAGCCTTGGCGAGCGCCACGGCCTGTTCGCCCATGGCCTTGCGGGTGGCTTCATCGAGGAAGGGCGACGGGGCCTCCTCGATCACCTTCTGGTTACGGCGCTGGATCGAGCATTCGCGTTCGCCGAGATAAAGCACGTTGCCGTGCTTGTCGCCGAGCACCTGGATTTCGATGTGGCGCGGCTCGGTGACGAACTTCTCGATGAAGATGCGGTCGTCGCCGAAGGAGTTCTTCGCCTCGTTCCTCGATGACTGGAAGCCTTCGCGGGCTTCCTCGGCATTCCAGGCGATGCGCATGCCCTTGCCGCCGCCGCCGGCAGAGGCCTTGATCATGACGGGGTAGCCGATCTGGTCGGAGATCTTCACGGCCTCGTCGGCATCCTCGATCAGGCCCATATGGCCCGGAACCGTGGAGACGCCGGCTTCGGCGGCGAGCTTCTTGGAGGTTATCTTGTCGCCCATGGCCTGGATCGCGCCGACCGGCGGGCCGACGAAGGTGATGCCTTCATTAGCGAGCGCATCGGCGAAGACGGCGTTTTCCGACAGGAAGCCATAACCCGGGTGAACGGCATCGGCGCCGGTTTTGCGGATCGCCTCGAGGATCTTCTCGATGACGATATAGGACTGGTTGGACGGAGCCGGACCGATATGGACGGCCTCGTCGGCCATCTTCACATGCAGCGCGTCACGGTCGGCGTCGGAATAGACGGCGACGGTGGCGATGCCCATCTTCTTCGCGGTCTTGATGACCCGGCAGGCGATTTCGCCACGGTTGGCAATGAGGATTTTCTTGATGGTCACCGTCACACCTCGAATACGTCGTCAAAAGATTCCGGGAAGTTCTGCCGGGCGACCTTTTCGTTGATCACCAGCATGGACTCGTAGGAAAGCGGATCGAAATCCTTGTCCGCCGCGATGACTTCACGGCCGAAAAGAAGGTTCAGTCTGGCGGCATCCAGGTTGCCGCGCTCGAAGGGCTCGTCGCCGAAATGATGCCAGAGGGCATGCAGGAATGCCGCATCGATGCGGTGTTCCTTGGTTCCGGGGCGGGCCTTGCGGGGCAGGGCCTTGAGCGGCGTCACGCCCTTGGGATTGGCGCGGCGGATCGTGAACTGCACGCCGGTGCCGGGCATCCCGGAGGGGAAGCCCTTGTGCTTGGTCATGTCGGGAAGATCAGCCATCGGTCTTTCCCTTACAGCGGGATGGTGTCGTGCTTCTTCCAGTGCGTGCCAAGCTGCTTGTTGCGCAGCGAGGCGAAGGCACGGGCGATGCGGCGGCGCGAGGAATGCGGCATGATGACTTCATCGATGAAGCCGCGTTCGGCGGCGACGAAGGGGTTGGCGAAGCGTTCCTCATATTCCTTCGTGCGGGCGGCGATCTTTTCGGGGTCGTTGAGCTCGGAGCGATAGAGGATTTCGGTCGCGCCCTTGGCGCCCATGACGGCGATTTCGGCGGTCGGCCATGCATAGTTGATATCGGCGCCGATGTGCTTGGAGGCCATGACGTCGTAGGCACCGCCATAGGCCTTGCGGGTGATCAGCGTCACCATCGGAACCGTGGCCTGGCTATAGGCGAAGAGCAGCTTCGCGCCATGCTTGATGACGCCGCCATATTCCTGGCTGGTGCCGGGCAGGAAGCCGGGAACGTCGACCAGCGTCAGGATCGGAATGTTGAAGGCGTCGCAGAAGCGGACGAAGCGGGCGGCCTTGCGCGAACTGTCGATATCGAGGCAGCCGGCGAGCACCATCGGCTGGTTGGCAACGACGCCGACCGTCTGACCTTCCAGCCGGAGGAAGCCGGTGATGATGTTGCGCGCGAAGGCTTCCTGGATCTCGAAGAAATCGCCCTCGTCGGCCAGAGCGTAGATCAGCTCCTTCATGTCGTAGGGCTTGTTGGAGCTGTCCGGGATCAGGGTGTCGAGACGGTTCTCGATGCGGGCCGGGTCGTCATGGAAGGGACGAAGCGGCGGCTTTTCGCGGTTGTTGAGCGGCAGGAAGTCGAACAGCAGGCGAACCTGTTCCAGCGCCTCGATGTCGTTTTCATAGGCGCCGTCGGCAACCGACGACTTTTTCGTGTGGGTCGATGCGCCACCGAGTTCTTCCGCTGTGACGATCTCGTTCGTCACCGTCTTCACGACGTCCGGGCCGGTCACGAACATGTAGGAACTGTCGCGCACCATGAAGATGAAATCGGTCATGGCAGGCGAATAGACCGCGCCGCCGGCGCAGGGGCCCATGATGACCGAGATCTGCGGCACGACGCCGGAGGCATCGACATTGCGCTTGAAGACGTCGGCGTAACCGGCGAGCGAGGCGACGCCTTCCTGGATGCGGGCGCCGCCCGAATCGTTGAGGCCGATCACCGGAGCGCCGTTCTTCATCGCCATGTCCATGATCTTGCAGATCTTCTGGGCATGGGTCTCGGACAGCGAGCCGCCGAGGACGGTGAAATCCTGCGAGAAGACGTAGACCTGACGACCGTTGATCGTGCCCCAGCCGGTGACGACGCCGTCGCCGGCGACCTTCTGGTTTTCCATGCCGAAATCGGTGCAGCGATGGGTGACATACATGTCGTATTCTTCGAAGGAGCCCTCATCGAGCAGAACCTCGATGCGCTCGCGCGCCGTCAGCTTGCCCTTGGCGTGCTGGGCGTCGATGCGGCGCTGGCCGCCGCCGAGATGCGCCTCGGCGCGACGCGCCTCGAGCTGTTCCAATACCGTTCGCATGCTGCCTCCCGACATATTCATGAAGCTTTTCAGGATGATTTGTGCCCTTAAACGTCTGGCGAGGCAAAGAAAATGATTGAACAGGTGCAATTGTGGATTTATAAATTTGCAAACTGAAAAATGCGAAATTGCAAATGGCGATCGGCAAGCTCTTTATCGGCCGCAAGGTCCGCGAAATCAGGCAGGCGAGTGCGGCCACGCAGGCCCAGTTCGCCGACATGATCGGTATCTCGACCAGCTATCTCAACCAGATCGAAAACAACCAGCGGCCGGTTTCTGCCTCGGTGCTTCTGGCGCTCGCTGAAAAATTCGGGATCGATATCACCGAACTTTCCTCCGGCCAGAACGACCGCCTGCTTTCGGCGCTGACGGAGGCGCTTTCGGATCCGTTGTTCGAAACCTATTCGCCGAGCCTGCAGGAGCTGAAGCTCATCACCCAGAATGCGCCGGGCTTCGCCCATGCGCTGATCAACTGTCACCAGGCCTATCGGCGAAACGGTGAACAACTGGCCAGCTATGCCGACCGCGCGGGAGCCGCGACCGCCAACGAGACGACCTCCTACGAGGAGGTTCGAGACTTCTTCCACTTCGTCGACAACTACATCCACGACATCGACCAGATGGCCGAGGGGCTGGCGGCGGAACTCAAGCTCGGCGAGGGCGAGAATTACGCGGCGATGACCGGCTTTCTCGAAAGCCGCCACGGGGTTCGCGTGGTGCGCGGCGATGCCGGCGACGAGGCGATCCGCCGTTACGATCCGAAATCACGCATCCTGACGCTCAGCCGCTATGCCTCGGCGCCGACGCGGGACTTCCAGATCGCCACGCAGATCGCCCAGCTTCATGCGGAGACGAAGATCGACCAGGTGCTGAAGTCGGCGGGTTTCCGCACCGAGGAAGCGGTGGAGATCTGTCGCATCGGGCTGCACAACTATTTCGCCGGCGCGCTGATCCTGCCCTATCGCAACTTCCTGCAGGCGGCGCGGGAACTGCGCCACGATATCGAATTGCTGGCGGCCCGTTTCGGCGCGTCGCTTGAGCAGGTCTGTCATCGGCTGTCGACGCTGCAGCGTCCCGGTCAGAAGGGGGTACCGATCTTTTTCGCCCGCATCGACCGGGCCGGCAATATTACCAAGCGGCACAGCGCCGCCCGGCTACAGTTTGCCCGCTTCGGCGCTGCCTGTCCGCTGTGGAATGCGCATCAGGCCTTCGAGGCGCCGGGGCGGATCATCCGTCAGCTCGCCGAAACGCCTGACGGCGTGCGCTATCTCTGTCTCGCGACGCAGGTGAACAAGGGCACGCTCGGCTTCCGCGCCGCGCAGCCCCGCTATGCGCTGGCGCTCGGCTGCGAGATTTCCTATGCCGACCAGTTCGTCTATGCCGACGATCTCGATCTTTCCAACCGGGCGGGTTTCGATCCGATCGGCATTTCCTGTCGGATCTGCGAGCGGGTGAAATGCACGAGCCGCGCCGTGCCGCCGCTCAAGCACAAGCTGGTGGTGGATCACAAGGTCCGCAACGCCAACCCCTATGAGATTGAATGAGCGCCGGATCGCGCCGTTATCAGCTTGAAATCAAGGCCGGAGTTCTTCCGTCATCAGGTCGATGAAGCGCCGGACGCGAGGTTCCAGCAATCGTTTGTCGGGATAGAGCGCGACGATGTTGACGTCGCCTGACTGAAGCTCTGGAAGCACCTGTCGCAGGCGTCCCTCGGCGAGATCCCTTGCCACGAGGAAATCGGGAAGCAGGGCGATGCCAAGCCCTGCGACAGCGGCGTCCTTCAGCGCTTCCCCGCTGTCCAGCCGAAGGCGGCTGCGGCCCGGTGCCTTGATCCAGCCGCCATCCTTGCCGGGAAAGCGCCAGGCCTGTCGCTGGTTTCGGCTGGTAAAGATCAGGCAGTCATGGGCTGCGAGATCATCGACATCTTCAGGTTCGCCACGCTCGGCCAGATAGGAGGGCGCGGCGCAGAGCAGTGCCCTGAAACGGGCGACGACGCGGGACACCATGCGGGAATCGGACGTCGTGACGCCGATCCGGATGGCGAGGTCGAAGCCTTCCTCGACGATATCCTCTACACGATCGGTGAAACTCACCTCCACCTGCACCTCCGGCCAGTCCGTCAGATATCTGCGGATGAGGGGCAACATGACCAGCCGCCCGAAGGCATCGGGCACCGTCAGCCGCAGCACTCCGCGCGGTGTGCCGGTGGTTCCGGCGACGCTTGCTTCGGCCTCGTCAACGGTAGCGAAGATCCGCAATCCATGCTGGTAGAAGATCCGACCTTCATCGGTCAGGCTGAGTGTGCGGGTGGTGCGGTTGAGGAGGCGCGTTCCGAGGCGCTCTTCAAGGCGGAGAAGCGCCTTTCCCGCTGCCGACCGCGACAGCCCCATGGCCTTGCCGCCGGCAACGAAGCTTCCGGCATCGACGACCGCCATGAAGACCTGGATATCGCTCAGATTGGCGCGCAGCATGAACACTCCGATGGTTCGCTTCTGTGTCGACGTCCGTTCGTCAATCGACCGGCTATAGCAATGCCGTTCGGTGCGGATCCGCGTTGGGGTCCGCCGATGACGACAGGAAGGAACGGAGACATGACACAAACCCTTGGCCGTTTGAACCCGCCGACGCTGCCCGATGCGGGTGCGCTGGGCTATTCGCAGATTACCACCGTGGAGCCGGGGCGGCTTGCCTTCATCTCCGGGCAGGTGGCGTGGCAGCCGGGCGGCGAAAGGGCTCCTGACGATCTCACCGAACAGGCGCGACTGGTCGTCGCCAATGCGAGGTCGGCGCTTGATGCGGTCGGGGCGACGCCCGGCGACATCGCCATGGTGCGGCTCTACGTGACAGACCTGACACCGGAACGGGTCGGAGAAGCGATGCACGTCGTGCTCGCTTTTCTGGATGGCGCGAAGCCAAGCCTTACCGGCATCGGCGTTGCCGCGCTCGCCGGGCCGGATCTCCAGATCGAAATGGAGATGGTGGTTCGCCTGCCGTCCTGACCTCAGCCGAACAGCGGTTGCGGATGGGGCCTGAAGAAGGGCTCGACGATGCCGGGGCCGATGGCATCGAGACTGGGCGGCGACCACTTCGGATTGCGGTCCTTGTCGATGATGGCGGCGCGGATGCCCTCGTAGAAATCCGGGGTATGCAGGATCTGGGCGGTCGCGGCGAATTCGCGTTCGAGGCAGGTCTTGAGGTCGGGCGATTTGCGCGCGGCTCTTAGGAGCGCCAGCGTTACCTTCAGGCTGGTTGGCGATTTCACCATCATGGCGGAGCGAATTTTTTCGGCAAACGGGTTCGCCTCCGCCGAAAGGGCGGCCTCGATCTCCTCGACGGTGTCGAAACAGAAACACCGATCGATCAGAGCCCGGTTATCGGCGAATTCGCCTTTCGGCGGCGAGGTTGCGGCTGCGTCCACCAGCAGGGAAACGTCCTTGTGGGTCGTGCCGGGCAGAAGGATCGACAGCTTCTCCGCGAGATCGGCAAGAGCTGAGGCCGGCACGAACCAGTCGGCGAAGCAGGCTTCGATTGTGTCGGCCGCACCGATAGCCTCGCCAGTCAGCCCCATCAGCGTGCCGAGCTCGCCCGGTGCTTTCGCAAGCAGCCATGTGGCGCCGATATCGGGAAAGAAGCCTATGCCGGTTTCCGGCATGGCGAGCTTTGTCGTGTCGGTCACAATGCGGTGGCTGCCGTGGCTGGATACGCCGACGCCGCCGCCCATGGTGATGCCTTCCATGAAGACCACATAGGGCTTGGGATAAGAGGCGATGCGGGCATTCATGCGGTATTCCGCCCGCAGGAAATCAGCCGCACGTCCGTCGCCGGCCTTGCCGCTTTCATAGAAGCTGCGGATGTCGCCGCCGGCGCAAAGTCCGCGTTCGCCTTCGCCGGTCATCAGAACGGCGGCGATTTCGGGGTCCTTTTCGAAACGGTCGAGCGCTGCCTCTATGGCCTTCACCATGTCGAGCGACAGGCTGTTCAGCACCCGCGGACGGTTGAGCAGGATCAGGCCGAGGCTGCCCTGTCGTCCCGTCAGCACATCCTCGCCCGTCATTTCCGCCGAAAGATAGCGCATGTTCCGTCTCCCCCTGTGTGTTCTGGCCTTTATTTTCCGAGAATGGAGCGGGCGACGATCACCCGCATGATCTCGTTGGTCCCCTCGAGGATCTGGTGCACACGCAGATCCCTCACGATCTTTTCAATGCCGTATTCAGCGAGATAGCCATAGCCGCCATGCAGCTGCAAGGCCTGGTTGGCAACCGTGAAGCAACGGTCGGTTACCAGCCGCTTGGCCATGGCGCAGAGAACCGTGGCATCTGACGCCTTGTCATCGAGTGCGGTTGCGGCGCGCCAGAGGAAGGTGCGTGCCGCTTCCAGGTCTATCGCCATGTCGGCAAGGGTGAATTGCAGGGACTGGAAATCTGCAAGCGCATGGCCGAAAGCCTTGCGTTCCTGAACATAGGTCGTCGCCTTTTTGAACGCCGCACGCGCTCCGCCGAGCGAGGCGGCGGCAATGTTGAGGCGGCCGCCGTCGAGCCCGGACATGGCGATGCGGAAGCCTTCGCCCTCGGCGCCGAGCCGCTGGTTTGCCGGCACACGCACGCTATCCAGCATGACGGCGCGGGTGGGCTGGGCGTTCCAGCCCATCTTCTTTTCGTTGGCGCCGAAGGTGAGACCTTTTGCGTCGCCGGGCACGAGGAAGGCGGAAATGCCCTTCGGCCCGTCCTCCCCGGTGCGGGCCATGACGATGTAGAGGGCGCTTGTTCCGGCGCCGGAGATGAACTGCTTCTGGCCGGTCAGCACGTAATCGTCGCCATCGCGCACGGCGCGGGTTTTGAGTGCTGCTGCATCCGAGCCGCAGCCGGGCTCCGTCAGGCAGTAGCTCGCCAGCGCATCCATGGTGGCAAGGGCCGGCAGATGTTCCTCGCGCTGCTCGGGCGTGCCGTAGCGGTCGATCATCGTCGCGCACATGTTGTGAATGGAGATATAGGCGGCGACCGTCGGACAGCCGGTGGCGAGCGCCTCGATGATGAGAGCGGTGTCCAGCCGTTCGAGACCGGAGCCGCCGACATCGTCGGCCACGCAGATCGCGCCGAGGCCGAGGCCTCCCGCCTTCCTCAAGGTGTCGACCGGGAAGTGCTTCTTCTGGTCCCATTCCAGCGCAAAAGGCGCCAGTTCGTCGTCGGCGAATTCCGTCGCCATGTCGACGAAAGCCTGCTGCTGATCGCTCAGGTTGAAATCCATGCTGGTCCTCCGCATTCCGCCGTTTCTCCCGAACGGTGTTCGCTGGAAGGCTTAGCATGATCCGGCCGGGCCGATCATCCCGGCCGAAAGTCGGAGACGGGTGCGCTCCAGTATCGGGTTCACGGTGCCCCTCATCCGCCTGCCGGCACCTTCTCCCCGTGAACGGGGAGAAGGGACAAGCCGCAGCGTTTCGTCCCCCTCGCCACGCTTGCGGGGAGAGGGCGGGGTGGGGGGCAATGAAACCGGATGGCGCTGAAAGACACCGGGCAGCTTCCCGAAATCTTCAGATCACCGCGCAGACGGTTTTCATTTCCAGGTAGTTGTCGAGGCCGGGGGCGCCGTTTTCGTAGCCCCAGCCGGATTGCTTGTGGCCGCCTTTCGGCAGTTCCGGCGAGAAATAGGAGTGGCAGTTGATCCAGATGGTGCCGGCCTTCACCCGGGCGGCGAGCCGGTGGGCGGAGGAAAGATCCTGCGTCCACACGCTGCCGGCGAGGCCGTAGGGGCTGTCATTGGCGTAGGCAATGGCCTCTTCCGGATCGTCGAAGGGGGTGACGGCGACGACGGGGCCGAAGATTTCTTCGCGCATCATGCGCATGTCGGGGCGAACCGACGTGACCACGGTCGGCTCGAAGAAGGTGCCGAATTCGCCCGTCTGGTTGCCGCCGGAGGTAATCTCCGCGCCTGCCGACCGGCCTTCCGCGATGAAGCCTGCCACGCGGTCGGCCTGTTTGCGGTTGACCAGCGGGCCGAGATCGGTGCCGGTGTCGAGGCCGTGGCCAAGGGTGAGGGCAGAGGCGGCTTTCGACAGGCCTTCGACGACCGCGTCATAGACCGCGCGGTGGGCATAGACACGGGAACCGGCAACGCAGACCTGTCCGGAATTGGAGAAGATGCCGCGGGCGACACCGGGGATGGCGAGCGCCATGTCAGCATCCGGCATGACGATGGCAGGCGACTTGCCGCCAAGTTCGAGCGTCAGTTTCTTGAGGTTGCCCTGAGCGGCCGAGACGATCAGCTTGCCGACTTCGGTCGAGCCGGTGAAGGCAACCTTGTCGACATCGGGATGGGCGGTGAGGGCTGCGCCGACCACTTCGCCGAAACCGGTGACGAGGTTGACGACCCCCTTTGGAAGGCCTGCCTCCAGCATCAGTTCGACAAGGCGGATGGCGGTGAGCGAGGTTTCCTCGGCGGGCTTCAGCACCACGGTGCAGCCGGCGGCGAGCGCGGGCGCAAGCTTCATCGCCGCCATCAGCATGGGCGAGTTCCACGGCGTGATCGCGGCGACGACGCCGACCGGTTCCCGCGTGGTGTAGGCGAAGATCTGCTTGCCCTCCGGCTGGTAGGCGATCGAAGTCGGGATTGTCGTGCCGAGGATCTTGGTGCAGAAGCCGGCGAAATAGCGAAATTGTTCTGCCGATGCGGGGATTTCCCCGAAGCGGCCGGTTTTGAAGCTCTTGCCCTGATCGAGCGTTTCCAGTTCGGCCAGTTCCTCGACATGGGCGTCGATCAGCTCGGCGATCTTCCACAGAAGCTTGCCGCGTGCCGAAGGCGTCATGCCTTTCCATTCCTTCGAGGTCAGCGCGGCACGGGCGCTGGCGACGGCTTCATCGACATCCGATGCTGTGGCTTCGGCGAGTTCGGCGAGCAGCCTGCCGGATGCCGGATCGAAGGTTTCGAAGCGGTGGCCGATGCCGGCATCCCGCCAGACGCCGTCGATGAGGATCTGTTTTTGCCGGCGGGCGAGGAAGGTCCTCGCGCCGTCGCTGCGGGGTTCGGGCGTCTTGATGGTGATGGTCATGTCAGTCTCCGATGGCGAGCGACTGCTCGCGGATGCGGCGGGCGGCATTGAGCGCGCCGCGAATGATCGAGTGATAGCCGGTGCAACGACAGATATTGCCTTCCAGCCCGGAACGGATTTCCTCTTCGCCTGCATCGGGATTTTCCGTAAGCAAAGCGGTCAGCGCAATGGAGAAGCCCGGCGCGCAATAGCCGCACTGGAAGGCGTTTTCCTCCTCCAATCCGGCGCGAATGGCGGGGCCGAGGGGATGGGCGTCGAGGCCTTCGACGGTGACGATATCGGCGTTTTCGATCTGCCAGGCCATGATGAGGCAGCCGTTTACGGCCTTGCCGCCGATGAGCACGGTGCAGGCGCCGCAGCGGCCGACGGAACAGGCGATCTTGGTGCCGGTCAGTGTCAGCCGGTCGCGCAGGATATCGGCGAGACGGGTTTCAGGCTGGCAATCGACGGTGACCGGTTTGCCGTTGAGGGTGAAGGTGGTGGTCATGGTCATGCGGGCAACTCCATGACCTCGAGGATGGAGGCGGGCGGAACGGGCGTGGTGACCGGCCAGTGGCCGATGGCGGCGGCGACCGCGTTGGCGATGGCCGGGGTGACCGCGCCGATGCCGAGTTCGCCGGAGCCGCGAGGGCCGAGATCATCGCCGGGGTCGAGGCCTTCCAACGCGAAGGCCCGCATGGTCTGCGGCGCATCCTGTATGCCGGGCAGCATGTAGGTATCGAGATTGGCGGTGAGGTAGGAACAGTCCCGCATCGGCGCATCCTCGGTGAGCGTGAAGCCGAGGCCTTGCACCGCGCCGCCTTCGAGCTGGCCGAGATAGGCGGCAAGGTCCATCACCGGACCGGCGGCGGAATGCTGATGCAGGTCGAGCACGCGGATTTCGCCGGTGACGCGGCTCACCGCCACGCGGGCGAGCGCTGCGCCGAAGGCGAAGATGTAGCGGGCATTGGCGGCGGAATAGTCGGTCTTCGGAAACTCGTAGGTGACGGTGACGCTCGGCAGGTCTGCTTCGGGAATGTTACCGGCAAGGTCGCGATAGGAAATCAGGATCTCGCCGCTGTTGGAGCCGCGTTCGGCAAGGCCGCCGGGGGCGAATGCGAGGGTTTCGGGATCGCGGCCCAGGATCTCGCCGGCGGCGGTGCGGACCTTTGCGGAGAATTCGGGGGCGGCCTTCTTCGCCGAGGCCCAGACGACATAGGTGCCGCGCGACGCGGTGGTGGAGCCGGATTCGGGCGCAAGCCGAGTATCGCCGATCAGCGGCTTCACGTCATTGCGGGCGCAGCCGAGTTCGGCCGAAATCGTGGCCTGAATGAGCGGGAGGAGGCCTTGCCCCATCTCGTCGAGGCCATAGGCGCCTTCGATGAAACCGTCCTTCGTCAGCGCGAGGCGGCCGCCGGCAGGGTCGGGGATGACGGAGCCGAGGCCGTTGCCCTGATAGTTCATCGCCATGCCGGTGCCGACGATCCATTCGCCGTCATCGGAAATGCCCTGCGGTTTCGCCCAGATATCTGAGGCGCGGGCGGCGGCGAGCATTTCGACGACGCGTTCTGATCTGGAGACTTCCTGACCGAGATAGCCGGGGGTGCCGGGCACGCGCATGTTGCGGGCGCGGATTTCGAAGGGCGAAAGGCCGCAGAGCTTCGCCAGCCGGTCCATCTGGCATTCCACGGCATAGGTCATCTGGTTGGCACCAAAGCCGCGGAAGGCGCCGCAGATGCCGTTATTGGTGTAGACGAGGCGGCCATGAGTGGAAATATGCGGCGCTTCATAGGGGCCGGTCGCGTGTTCCAGCGCGGTTTCCAAGACGCCGGGGCCGAGCGAGGCATAGGCGCCCGCATCGGCCAGCACCTCGACCTCCTGCGCGAGCAGCATTCCATCGGCATCGCAGGCTGTCTTCATGCGGATCGTCATCGGATTGCGCTTCTGGCCGGCCAGCACGGACTCGGCGCGGGAGAGCTGCAGGCGGACGGGCTTTTCGGTCTTCAACGCAAGGAGCGCTAGCGCCGGCTGAACGGAAAGTTCGTCCTTGCCGCCGAAGGCGCCGCCTGTCGGAGAGGTGACGACGCGGATCATTTCCTCGGGAAGATCAAGGATGCGGGATAGCTGCAACCGGTCGCGACCGCCATGCTGGCCACCGGCAAAGACGTTCAGCGTGCCGTCGGGTTCCACGAAGGCGTAACCGCCCTCGGTCTCCATGAAACCGTGCATCTGGCGTGGGGTGACGTAGGTGTCTTCGATGATGTGAACGGCATTGGCGAAGCCCTGTTCGATGTCGCCGCGATTGAAGAACAGTTCGCGCTGGAGATTGCCCTGTTCGTGGACCAGCGCGGTATCGGTGTTGAGTGCCTTTTCCATGTCATCGACCGGCGGCAGCGGTTCGTAATCGACGCGGATCAGGGAAAGCGCCTTTTCGGCGGTTTCGGCATCGACTGCCGCGACGGCTGCGACCGTGTCCCCGCGATAACGCACCTTCTCCCGGCACATGGCCGGCTGGTCCTGCACGACGATGCCGAAGCCGTTGAGGCCCTTCACGTCCCGATGGGTGACGACGGCTGCGACACCGGGCAGGGCTTCCGCTGCGCTGGTGTCGATGGAGAGGATCTTTGCATGGGGAATGCCGGCGCGCAGGACGCGGCCGATGAGCATGTCGTCTTGTCGTCGGTCGGTGAGATAGGCCATGTCGCCCCGGATTTTTGGCCGGGCATCCGGGCGGACATGCCAGCGCGCGGGTTCCAGAGCGTGGGAGAGTTCGGTTTCGTCGGCCAGACCTTCCGCTGGTTGCGGCGGGCGGGCGGCAGGAAACAGGCTGCGTCCCGGCAGCTGGCCGCCGAGGCCGTGAACGATGGCGTTGGCGGCGACACGGCGGCGATAGGTGCCGGTGCGGAAATCGTCATCAGGAGCGACGATCGTGTCGAGAAGACAGGCGTGCAGGGCGGTCCAATCGATATCGGCGAGCGGTTGACCGGTCAGCAGGGTCTCGACGGTCTTCAGGCGGGAGGCGGGAACGACGCCGCCGCCGACTGCAAGGCGTGCGTGCGAGATGACGCCGTTTGCAACGCTCAGCCGGGCGGCGGCGTTGATGACGCTTGGCGTGAAGGCGGCGCGCAGCCCGGTCTTGCGGAAGACGTGGCGGTCGACGGCATCCTGCGGGGCGATGTGCACGGCGGCGAGGTAGGCAAGCTGGTCGGCGGGGCGGGTCAGCCAGTCTTCGAGGGGAAGCGTCGTCAGGCCCGATGGTGTGGCGATCTCCAGTCTGGCGTCGAGCGCGAGAAGGGCGGGCAGCAGGCATCCGGTGCGGCCGGCGATATTGCCGCCGATGGTGGCGAGATTGCGCACCGAGGGGCCGGCGACGATCTTGAGCGCCGCATGCAGCAGCGGGAGGCCGGATGCGATAGCGGAAGCAGAAAGCAGGCTGTTCAGGTTCGCAAGCGCTCCGACGCGGATGCCTCGCGCTCCGGTCTCGATGCCGCTCATGCCGGGAAGGCGCGAGAGGTCTATCATCGCTTCCGGTTTCGCAAGGCCCTTTGCCCATTCGAGCTGGAGCGCCGTGCCGCCGGCGACGAAGCGGAAGCTACCGGGATGGGAGGCGGCGAGGGAGAGGGCTTCTTCGGGAGAGGCGGGGGTCAGGATGCGCATGCTGCGTACTCTCTGGGGAGGGTGGTGCTATCCCTGTCGGTCCTGCCGGTGCTCGTCGATGTGATTGGCGCTTCGGACTGATCGCACTGTTGTGCGCGGTTACCCCCCTCTGTCCTGCCGGACATCTCCCCCTCAAGGGGGGAGATCGACTCGGGACAACCGCGTTGCCTGTTTCTTGCGGCTTCGAAGGGTTGGAGGGGCAGTTTCTTAGCTTGGCGTTTGAGGGGGGCAAGGCACCTCCCCATCCGATCTCCCCCCTTGAGGGGGAGATGTCCGGCAGGACAGAGGGGGGTAAGCCAGGCCTCTGCCATCTTCATCACGCCGCCCCGGCGGTGGTTCCGAAGCGGACGCCTTTTTCCTTCAGCCAGCGGCGATAGGCGATGGAGGAGGAATCGGCGCGGGTGGGGATTTCGGCGCGCGGTTCGAGCGGCAGTAGCAGGGGGCGCTGGTTTTCGACGATGATGCGATCTTGCAGGAAGATGACCTGTTCGAAGTTCAGGAGTGACTTGTGGCTCGAAACGCTGTCGACCAGATACATCACCGGCTGTGCCCGGCAGAGGCCTTCCTCCATCGGCTGGATGAAGAGCGCGATGGCATCCAGCCGGTTCGGCGAGGTCGGGCAGACGCGGTAGAGCATGACGACGAAGGGGGAGGGCACCCTGTAGGTCAGGTGAACGAAATCGCCCTTGTCTTCTGTCGCGGCGATGCGCGGCTGGAAGAAGGTGCAGTTGGTGGCCCAGACCTCGTCCACGTCGCGGCGGATTTCGCTCTGGTAGGTCGGGACTTCGGTATGGGGTTCTGAACCGAGGATATCGGTATGAACGAAGGGAAAGTGCGCCATGTCGAGGAAATTTTCCACCACGCGCAGGCCCGAGGCGCGCATGGTGACCCAGCCGCAGGGAACGAAACGACGATCTTCCTCTTCGGCTTCCTCTATGTGGACGATGTCCTTCACCGGGGTGCCGAGCGAGGTGAAGAGGCAGCCGTAGCGAACCTGCACCGGAAGAGCCGGGCCGCGCGCGCCATCATCGAGGATTTCGCGCACGAGCGGCGAACCGCTTTCCGAGATCCGGTATTCGATATCCTGCCCGAGCAGGCGGGTCGTGACAGGTCGAACCGTCAGTTCGCTCGCGGTCGCAATGGCATACCAGTCGTTGAGGGCGACCTGATCGGTGGTCTTCATGCCGCTGTTTCCTCTTTCTTGGTCCATTGCATGGTGCCGCCCTGATTTTCCGCAAGCCATTCGGCGCGGCGGGCGAAATGGCCGGGGGCCAGCTTGTGGATGTCCTTGATGATGGTGTGGATATCGGCGGTTTCGAGTTCGCCGTCTTCCACGATGATCTGGCCGTCAACCATGGTCATGGCGACATCGCCCCCGCGAACGGCATGGACCAGATTGTGCTGCAGGTTGAAGTAGGGGCCTTCGCCGAAGAGCGGCGTCATGCGCGGCGTATCGGTCCGGACGGCGATGATATCGGCCCGCTTGCCGGCCTCAAGGGAGCCGATCTCGTGATCGAGGCCGATGGCTTTCGCGCCGAGAATGGTCGCCATGCGCAGGCACTGCCAGCTATCCATGGCGGCGGCGTCGCGATGACGGAGCTTGCCGAGCAGCGAGGCGGTCTTCATCTCCTCGAACATGTCGAAGTTGTTGTTTTCCTTCTCGCCATCGGTACCGAGGCCGACAGGCACGCCAAGCGCCAGCATGTCGGCGATGGGGGCGATGCCCGAGGCGAGCTTCATGTTGGAAACCGGATTGTGGGCGATGGACACGCGATGCTGGGCGATCAGTTCGACCTCGGACTGATCCAGCCAGACGGCATGGGCGAGCATGGTGCGCGGTGTCTCGAAGAAGCCGAGGTCCTTCAGGGCAAACATCGGGCGTTTGCCGTATCGCTCGATGAATTCGGCGACCTCGATTTCCGCTTCCGAGCAATGGGTGTGGAAGCCCGTGTTGTAGCGGTTCGCCATCTCGATAGCCCGCTGCTGGCCGTCCTCGTCGGCGTAGAAAAGATGTTCGAGCCCGACCCAGACATTGATGCGGCCATTGGCCTTGCGGTGCCACTTCTCGATCATGGCTTCGTTCATGTCGAGCGTGTCGAAATAATCGTAGTCGACATGTTCGCCGACATAGGGGACGGCGACGAGGCGCGTGCCGATGGCTTCTGCGGCGCGGGCGCTGCCATCCATGTAGCGCCACATGTCGACCACCGTCGTGGTACCGGCCAGTGCGGATTCAGCATAGCAGAGGAAGGAGGCAGCCTCCGCCTCGTGCGGTTCCAGCATGCGATGCATGGGGTTGATATGCATGGTCAGCCAGTCCCACACCGCCATGTGTTCGGCGGTGCCGCGCAGGAAGCCGGAATGGGCATGAGCGTTGATGAGGCCCGGCATGAGAACGGTGTTATCAAGCCGCTTCAGCGCAAAGGCCGGATAGGCGACGCTGATCTCGTCCAGCGGGCCGACGGCGAGGATGCGGCCGTCTTCCATCGCCACGGCACCCTTGGTGATGACGCTGTTTTTGTCATCCATGGTGAGAAGATAGTCACCAGCCAGGATCATTCCGCTCGAAGTCATGTCATCTCCGTTTTCTTCCGCGCCATCGCGGAACGAAAGCAAGTTTCAGGCCGCTTCCATCAGGAAGGCGGCGGCGCGTTCACCGATCATGGTGACGGGGGCGTGGGTGTTGCAGGTCGGGATCACCGGGATCACCGAGGCGTCCGAGATCGTCAGACCTTCCAGTCCGTGGACCCTGAGACGCGCATCGACGACGGCCATGTCGTCCTTGCCCATCTTCGCCGTTCCCGATGTGTGGAAGAAGGTCGAGCAACCGTTGCGGACGAACTCGACGGCGTCGGCGCGGGAAAGCTTGCGGTCCGGTGCGGCAAAGCCTGCAAAGAGATCGGCAAAGGCCGAGGTCTGGGCGAGGTCCATGATGGTGTAGACCGCCGAGACCAGCGCCTCGAGATCGGACTCTTCCGCGAGATAGTTGGGCTGGATGTCCAGCGGGCCGAAGGGATCGGCGGAAAGCATTTTCAGGTAGCCGATACTTTTCGAATGCATCAGGCCGGCGCCGAGGGAGAAGACGTCTCCCGACATGTCGTATAGTTCGCGCAGGCGCGGCTCGGCGCTGTTGCCCTGAACGGGGAAGGAATGGACGTCGGGCTGGACGAGATCCGGCCGCGATTTCCAGTTCAGCATGGTGCCGCCGCCATTGTCGAGCTTTTCGCCCATGGGCACCTTCGACCGGAAGACGCAGGCCTGCACCAGCGGGTGATCCTGCAGGTTCAGGCCGACGCCCGGCAGGGCATGAACGAGCGGAATGCCGAGGCGCTTCAACTCGGCCGGATCGCCGATGCCGGAGAGCATCATGAGGCGCGGCGTGTCGATGGCGCCCGCCGCCAGCACGACCTGTGTCGTGGCGCTGGTTTCGACGGGCTTGCCGTCGACCAGATGGCGCACGCCGGTGCAACGGCCGCCTTCGACGACAAGGCCGATGGCATGGGAGCCAGTGAGCACGGTCAGGCGCTCGTTGCCGAGAACGGGAAAGAGGTAGCCGTTCGCCGAACTCCAGCGCTTGCCATCGACGATATTGAAGTTGGAGGGGCAGGCGCCTTCGTTGCTCTCGCCATTCGGATCGGCGATCACCGGAATGCCGAGTTCAGGTGAACCATCGAGCATGGCCTGGGCGATGGGGTGCAGCTTCGTGCTGGTGGTGATCTTCAGCGGACCGCCGGCACCGCGAAGGGCGGTTTCGCCGCCCTCCCAGTCTTCGGCCTTCTTGAAGAAGGGCAGGCAGTCGGCAAAGGACCAGCCGTCGCAGCCGGCCTGTTGCCAGACGTCGTAATCGAGCGGATTGCCGCGATACCACATGAGCGCATTGATGGCGGACGAGCCGCCGAGCGCCTTGCCGCGCGGGATGCCGATGGTGCGGCCATTGACGCGGGGCGTTGGAGTGTAGCTGTAGCCCCAGTCCCAGCGGCTCCGACCGAGCGGCACCCATTCGCGGGGATCGTCGATCTCCGCGACGCCGATGCCGGGTTCGCCGGCTTCGATCAGAAGTACCGTGGCGTCCGTGCCGTCGATCAGGCGGCGCACCACCGGCGAGCCACCCGAACCGGAGCCTATGATGATGTAATCATAGGCCTTTTCGAGAGGACGGGTCGGTACGGTGGTGGGCATGGGTGCTCTTTCCGAGGTGAGGGTCAGTTATGCTCGCTCGGACCCATGATGACGATGCCTTCGGTGGCTTCGACATGGCGGACGAAGATGTATTTGTCCTCGCGGCCGTCCGAATGCTTGCGCTTGATGTCGGGCTGCACTGTGCCGGCGACCTTGGCGACGACGATGTAGGGAACGTCGGCTTTCAGGCCGGCCTCGCAATGGGCTTCGAATTCCTCGAGCGTGCGGGCGGTATAGGCGTTGTCGACACCGGCGCCGCGGGCGATCGCGGCGATATCGACGCGGCCGAAGGCGGTGTGGGTCGGCGGGCCGCCGATCGACTGGTAGCACTCGTTGTCCCAGACGACGACGAAGAGGTTCTTTGGCTGCTCGTTGCCGAGGGTGGCGAGGATGCCGAGATTGAACATCATGCCGCCATCGGTATCGAGCGAGACGATGCGACGATGGGGAAGGCCGGCTGCGAGGCCGAAGGCCTGTGGCGTGACGCAGCCGAGCTGCTGCTGGAACAGGCTTGCCTCGCGCATGTGCGGTGCTGCGTTGTACCATTCGTCGACGGAGGCGCCGAGCGAGAGGATGACCAGTTCGTCCTTCAGGCGCTCTGCCAGAAGCTTCATGCAGTCGAAACGTTTCATCGGACGATGCTCCCCCCGAGCGCGATGGCCGAGTGGTAATAGGCGTTGTAGGACCAGTTGTAGGCGTCGACGATCGACTGCTCGATCTGCTCTTCTTCACGCACGACCCGGTAGGGGATGCGCAGTGCATCGAGTACCGGCTCCATGGTGATGCCGTGGGGAATGGCCCACCAGTTGTTTTCGCCGAGTTCACCGCGATAGCTCATCAGCATGACGACCGGGATGCCGGCGCCGAGGCCCATGCGGGCGAGCGGTTCCACGGAAGCCCTGAGACCGGAATTTTCCATGATCAGCGCCGCGCGCTTGCCGGAAAGGAAGACGCCGCCGCAGATCGCGGCTCCTTCGCCTTCGTTGGTCACGCGGATGGTGCGGATATCGGGATCGGCGTCGAGCGCCGGGTAAAGTTCCTTGAACAGGGAATCGGGGAGATAGCAGACGATGCTGACGCCCGCCTTCTTGAGGCCGCGGATCACGGCGTCAACGGATGATTGTTTCATGGCTTGCCCTCATTTCGCGGCGAGGTTCGCAAAACGGAGGTGTTTCGAATAGACGGATTTTTTTGACGATATCGTTGCGCTGTGTGCAACATCTATGGGGCCGGCGCATGAACCATGCGGTCTATCGCCTGTTCCAGCAGTTTGCCGAGGGCGGACGCCGCATCCGACATTTCCTTTTCCGAGCGGGAAAGCAGCATGAGCTTGCGCGGAGGCAGGCGGCTATCGACCAGCGGCACGAATTTCAGGGTTCCCTCGCCAAGTTCCTGTTCGACGCCGACGCGGGTCTGCAACACCGTGCCGAGATTGCGCTTGGCGAGATCGACCATCAGACCGATGGAATTGGTGCGCGAGCGGCGGGAAAGATCGACCAGCGAACGGTTGAAGGCCTCTTCCACGGAGGAGCCGAGTGTGAGGCTGGAGTCCGACAGGATGACGCGCTCGTTGGCGAGGTCGAACAGCTTGAGTTCGGTGCGTTTCGCCATCTCGCCGCCGGGGAGGGCCAGGACGCCGAGCGGAAGCGATGCCGTTGCGATGCGGCGCACCGTGCGCGGCACGCGGATGTCGAAGACCACGGCGAGGTCGCACTCGCCATCGGACACCGCATTGGCCGCCTGCTGCGATCCCATGACCTTGATGTCGACGGTGATCGCCGGATGACGGCTCCAGAAGGCCTCGAGTGCTGACGGCATCAGGCCGCGGGCGACGCTTTCGACGATGGCGACGGAAACCGTGCCGCGATGCAGGCCGTGGAGATCGTTGATCTCGTTGCAGGCGCGGTTGAGTTCGGAGAGCGAAATGCGGGCGTGGTAGAGCAGAAGTTCGCCCGCGCTCGTCAGCTTGAGGCGCTGGCGAACGCGTTCGAAAAGCGGGGTGCCGAGCTCCTCCTCCAACTGCCGGAGAATGCGGCTGACGGAGGAGGGGGCGACGTTCAGCGCCAAGGCCGCCTGGCGGATCGATCCAAGCCGCGCCACCAGCTGGAAATAGTGGATGCGGGTGGCGACCAGTCCGAGGCGGTAGGGGTCCATGGTTGTCAGGCCTCCGGGCTCTCGAAGAGCGGCACGATTTCCATCTGCGGCACGGTGACGAGGCCCATGTCGGTGATGCGGATTTCCGGGATGACCGAGAGCGGGATCAGGTTGAAGCCCATGTAGGGAATGGTGCAGCCGGCCTTTTCCCATTCGACCTTGAGCGCCTGCACTTCCTTGGCCACCTCGTGCACCCGCTTGTCGGAGAGGAGGCCGGCGATCGGCAGCGGCACGATGGCCGTGACCTTGCCATCCTGCACGACGCATGCGCCGCCCTGATGTTCCTCGATGGCGCGCAGCGCCACCTGCATGTCCGCTTCGTTGGTGCCGGCGATGATGATGTTGTGGCTGTCATGACCGACGGAAGAGGCGACCGCGCCGCTCTTCAGGGCGAAGTTGGAAAGCAGGCCATGGGCGACGTTCCCAGCCGACTTGCCGTGACGCTCGATGACGGTGACGAAGCAGAGGCCGTGACGTTCGAAATGGGTCTGCCAGTCGTTAGCGGGTTCCAGTTCGACTTTCACATGGCCGAGGATGATGCCGGGCAATTCGGTCTTGATCGTGTTGGCGACGACCTTTTCGGTCGGCAGTTCCGGCGTCAGCTTCACGGCCTTCGGCAGCTTGACCGTGTGATAGGCGGCTTCCGGGTAGCGCCACGGCTTGGACAGGGTTTCGTCGAGCAGCGGCGTGATCTTCTTCTGATCGACGACGAGTTTGCCGCCATACCAGGTGCTCACCGGCTTCAGGTCGTCGTCGAGCATGACGAGGTCGGCGCGGCGGCTGCCGCCCATGCCGCCGATCTCGTTTTCCATGCCGAAGCGGGTGGCGCCATGCAGCGATCCCATGGCCCAGGCCTGTTCGGGTGTCATGCCGGCCTTGCGGGCTTCGCGCACCACCCAGTCGAGGCCGAAGTTCAGAAGGTCGTCGGCGTCGCGGTCGTCGGTGCACACCGCGATACGCTTGTGAGAGGAGCCGAGTTCGGTCACCGTTTTGATGGCTTCCGGCAGCGAGTGCCATGGCGTGGTCGGCGGGCCGCCGCGCAGGAAGAGCCAGATGCCCGCTTCCAGCATGTCGTCGGCGATGTCGCGGTCGATGGCCTCATGGGTATCGGTCACGCCCGATGCGGCATAGGCGGAGACGAATTCGCGGCCGTAGACATGGCCGGATACGGGCCGTCCGCGCGAAAGGGCGGCCACCAGAATGGCGTGCGAGCGTTCATCGCCCATGGTCACCGGCACGAAGTCCATCTTCTCGCCCAGGGCCACTGCTTCCGGCCACTTGTCGAAAAGGGCCGCGATCTTTTCCGGTGTCAGGTCGCCGCCGGCGGTTTCGAGTTCCGGCGAGGTGGCGGGGACGGTCGAGGGCACCGTGAGGAAGATGGAAAGCGGCGCATGGCGGGCGTCTTCCAGCATGGCCTCGACGCCGGCGACGTCCATGACGTTGCCGATCTCGTGGCTATCGCAGAAGATGGTGGTGGTGCCGTTCAGGAGGGCCGCTTCCGCATAGGCGCAGGCCGTCACCATGCTCGATTCGATATGGATATGCGGGTCGACGAGGCCGGGAGCGATGATGCCGCCCCTGGCGTCATAGAGTTTAGCGGAGCCGCTCCGGTAGGTGCCGACCGGCTTGACAGCGGCGATGCGGCCGCCGGAAATCCACACTTCGCGGTCGGGCAGGATGCGCTCGGAATAGGTGGAAAGCACCCGGGCGCCGGTGATGACGAGATCGGGCGAAACGCGGCCGGACGCGACGTCTGCGAGCTTGCGGGTCATCGTCGCAAGCGGGGCGACGGAAAAGCGGGTGATGGGTGGCATGTGTGTCTCCTGTCCCTTCTGGGGCCGAGTATTGATCTGAAGTCCCCTCCGCAACCCCTCTCCGCAGGGGGAGGGGCTCTGCCTCAGCGCGATGCGACAAGGCGGGGAAGTTCATTCGTGTCCTCCCCCTGTCGAGGGAGGTCAATATTCAAAGCTGCCTTATCCTCATCGATCTTGCGACGGGGCCGCTGCTTTACCCCTCCCCCTTGTGGGAGGGGTTGGGGAGGGGGCCATGCCCTTCCTTCAGAAGGCCGTCAGGCCTCAGTGATAATCCGGAATGCCCGGCATGGTCTTGAAGCCGGGCAGGGTGCGGAAGCGGCGGATCCAGCGGCGGAGCGCCGGGAATTCGTCGTGATCGATGCCGAAGTCGCGGGACAGCGCGAAGATCGGGAACAGCGTCAGATCGGCGAGCGTCGGCGCGGTGCCGGCGAACCATTCGATGCCATCAAACTGGCGAAGCGTCATGTGGTCGTCCATGATGCGGAAGGCGCGGCGGGCGGACGCTATCAGGGCTTCCAGATCGCCAGACAGGCCGAACAGCGCGACCTTGCGGGCGGTGATCGCATCCGGCAGGATTGCGGCCGAGAAGGTCAGCCATTGCATGGTTGCGGCAAAGGCGGCGGTATCCGCCGGTAGCCACGCGCCCGAGGCGTCATAAGCCTTGGCGAGATGGGCGAGGATCGCCTCAGTACCGTAAAGCGTGAGGTCGCCGTCCGTCAGGACCGGCAACTCTCCGAGCGGGTTGAGCGCCAGCATGGCCGGGCTCTTTTCCTCATGGCCGGGAACCATGTCGACGGCATAGGTCGTATAATCCTTGCCGAGCATGGAAAGTAGAAGGCGAACGCGGTAGCAGCTGTCGTCGAGTTCGTAATTGTAGAGCGTGATTGCGGACATCAGGCAACCTCCGCCATGAGCGCGCCGGGAGCCGAGGCCTCCAGTGTGCCGCGCAGGGCTTCGGCCCAGCGGGCGACGGGTGCGCGCAGTGCCGCGGCCTTGCCGTCCGTGTCGTCGATCAGGATGTGAAGTGCCGTCTTCGCCGCGCCGACGGTCTGTGCGGCGACGAGAAGCCGGGTGGTTCCGGCGGTCAGCGCCCAGCAATTGGCGGTTAGCTTTTCAAGAGAGGCAGGGGCGGGAGCAGAGCCTGATTCCGGAAGCTCGGCCTTCTCCAGAACCGACAGAGCGAATTCGAGGGAGCAATCGACATAGAGGCTGCGGACCGGCACGACGGCACCGAGATCCGGAACGCCGGCCACATCGGCATCGGCGGCTAGCGCCGTCCAGATGAGGCCGCTGTTTTCTTCCACGGCGTAGGTGGGGATCTTGATGGTCTTCGGCACTTCGAGGTCGGGATGGGCCGGGATGTGCTGGCACTGGCCGGCGGTGTCATAGGCCCAGCCGTGATAGAGGCAGGCGATATGATCGCCGCGCACGAAGCCGAAGCTCATGCGCATGCCCCGATGGGGACAGCGGTCTTCCCAGACATGCGCCGCACCCTTGCTGTCACGCCATACGACAATTTCCGCGCCGTTTATCACCGCGCCGGCCGATGTGCCTGCTTCGATCGATGCGGAGAGCGCCACCGGCACCCAACCCGTTTCCTTGCTCATCTTCAAATCCCCTTCAAAAATCAGTCCTGTCGAACCGGCGTCAGTCTGCTCTCCGCGCGACTGACATCCAGAACGATGCAATCATAAGGCCCGAGGCTGCAGGCCATCTCGAACATGTCGACCAGATCCTCCTGCCCGGCGACATGGACGGCGACCGCGCTCTCGCTGCAGTCATCGATGCGCAGGTCGAGATCGAGCCGACCGGCGCGATGGCGCACAAAGCCGATGAAGCTGTCACAGTCCAACTGGCCCCTGAACACGAAATCCACGGCGCGGTTCATGCCGGGGCCTTGCCTGGACTGGGATGTGCGGGGCGAGTTTTCGCTTCCGATCCGGTTTCCTGTCTGTCGTGCAAGCTGCTCTGTTCCTCTGGTTGTCTTTTGTGCTTTTGCACAAATTGTATGCATGCCTTGTATTTCATCAATCTAGCCTTTGGCGCGATCAGGTTTCAAGCGGTTTTTTCGCCGTAGATGTTGCCTTTCACGCACCATGGTCTCCCTGTTTTTACGACTATTCGAAACATCGGCAATTTGGAAAGGTCAGAAACAGAAGGCGGGTTCTTCGGTCGTACGAGAGATTTTCCGGGCTTTTTCCGAGGGTTGGCGGATGTTCGCCCCGGGATGGGCGGGATGGCTCCGGTTGACGATCGTCAAGGTCTCCGAGGGTGAGCTTTTCCCGGCATTCCGCATTACGGGTCGTTTGGCCGATGCGGGTTCAGACTGGCACAGTTGTTGCGTTTCTGAACGGATGGCGTCCCGGTGAGCGAATGGAAACCCGCTTTTCGTCATAGGCGCGTTATAACCAGAACTAAGGGGTTCACATGATCGACTTGCGTAATCTTTCCCGTCGCGGCTTCCTCAACATGGCCGCTGCCGGTAGTGCCTCGCTGATGCTTCCTGCTGGCCTCATGCGTCCGGCCATGGCCGCCGCTCCGCTGCCGGCCGTCAAGGAAGAAGACGCGGTCGTCGGCTTCGGCCATGTCGGCCCGATCACGGACGAAGGCTGGACCTGGAGCCATCATCAGGGTCTGCTCGCAGTGAAGGAAAAGTTTCCGAAGCTCAAGAAGGTCATTGAAGTCGAGAACGTTCCGTACTCAGCCGACGCGACCCGCACGTACCGCCAGTTTGTGTCTGAAGGCGCAAACATGATCTTCGACACCTCGTCGACCGGCGACTTCCTGCATGAAGTCGTACGCCGCGCACCGGAAGTCGCGTTCATGGAATGCAACGGTCACCAGACGATGGACAATCTCGGTTGGTATTACCTTGCCCACTGGTATCCGACCTATGTCATCGGCGTTGCCGCCGGCATGCTGTCGAAGACCGGCAAGCTCGGCTATGTCGCGTCCTTCCCGGTGGCTTCGGTCTATGCCTCGACCAACGCCTTCCTGATGGGCGCGCGCACCGTCAACCCGAACGCCACGCTGCAGACTATCGTTATCAACTCGTGGTTCGATCCGCAGGCCGCAAGCCAGGCCGGCACGGCGCTGGTCGACAACGGCTGTGACTTCCTGTTCGGCATCATGGACGAGGCTGCATACCTGCAGGTCGCCGAAAAGCGCGGCGTCTGGGCTGCGATGTGGAACACCGACATTCGCCGCTATGGCCCCAGTGCTTACGTTTCGTCCGTCATCATCGACTTCAAGGACTTCTATGTCGATCAGGTCAAGAAGCGTCTCGCCGGCGAGTGGACGCCGTCCGAAACCCTGTTCGCCATGGGCTCCGGCGTCGATCGCGATACCTGGGGCGAGAAGGTTCCGGCCGAAGTTGGAAAGGCTGCTGACGCGGTTCGCGACAAGATCCTCGGCGGCTGGTCGCCGTTTACCGGCGAACTCAAGGACTCCAAGGGCAATGTGAAGGTCGCCGCCGGCCAGAAGATGACCGAGCTGGAACTCTACAACTGGGATTGGTCAGTCGAAGGCGTGACGGGGCTTTAAGGGCGGCCTTCCTGCACCTCCGTCATCCCGGCCTTGAGCCGGGATCCAGCGCGCCCAAGTCCTCGGGCGAGAAGGACTCTCTGGATGCCGGATCAAGCCCGGCATGACGGAAGCGTAAGGCAATGCGCCTTCACTCCCGCGCCGTCATCCTCGGCCTTGACCCGAGGATGACGGAGATTGGGGCGGGGGTCGGCGGGCAAATGAGGTCGCAGCCTCATCTTCATCTTCAGAAACCACGGAAAGGGACCCCGGCCCCTTCCTCCCCAGCATCGTTCCATTTCTCGTTTGCGATAGGCCGCATGTCAGAATCAACCCAAAGATACGTGGTGCCGCCTGGCACGGCTCCGCTGGTGCAACTGAAGGGGATCGCCAAATATTTCCCCGGCGTGATCGCCAACCAGGATGTCGACATCGAAGTCATGCCCGGCGAGATCCATGCGCTGCTGGGCGAAAACGGCGCCGGTAAATCGACGCTGATGAACATCCTCACGGGGATCTACCAGCCGGATGCCGGCGAGATCATCATCGATGGCTACGCGCAGCAGTTCTCTTCGCCATTGCAGGCGATTGCCGCCGGTATCGGCATGGTGCACCAGCACTTCAAGCTGGTTAATGCCTTCACCGTTGCGGAAAACATTCACCTTGGCTGGAGCGAGACGCCGCGTCGTGCGTCGGCTGCCGTTCTCGAAGCACGCACCGCAGCACTTGCCGAGAAATACAATCTACAGGTTCGTCCATCGGCACGGATCACCGAGCTTTCCACCGGCGAGCAGCAGCGCGTTGAAATCCTGCGCGTTCTGGCGCGGCAGGCCAAGGTGCTGATCCTCGACGAGCCGACCGCCGTCCTGACACCGGCCGAGGCACGCGAACTCTTCAAGGCGCTCCGCGACTTCGTGGCCTCCGGCAATGCCGTCATCTTCATTTCCCACAAGCTGGACGAAGTGCTGGAAATTTCCGACCGCGTCTCGATCCTGCGCGGCGGTCGAAAGATCGGCACGGAATTTTCAGCCGACTGTACGCCAGCAAAGCTTGCCCGCCTGATGGTCGGCCGCGACATCGTGCTGGCCGACATGCGCGGACGGCCGGAAGGGGCCGCGCCGATTTCCGAAACGCCGGTGATGAGCCTGCAGAATGTCTTCGCGCTCAACGACGGAGGGAGCGAAGCGCTGGAGGGCATCAACCTCGATATCCGCGCAGGCGAGATCGTCGGTGTTGCGGGCGTGGCCGGCAACGGCCAGCGCGAGCTTTCGCAGATCCTGACCGGCACGCGCGGCATCTCCGCCGGGCGGATCGTCATCGACGGGGAAACCGTCACGCGGGCGGATGCGGCCGAATTCGTTGATCGCGGTATCGGCCATATTCCGGAAGACCGGTTGCACAGCGGTTTGGCGCCGGGGCTTTCGATCACCGTCAACGCGGTCATGCGCGAATACCGCAAGCCGCCGGTGACATCGGGTGGGGTCTACAAGCCGGGCGCCGCCAATGCGCTTGCCCGCGAGATCGCATCCGTCGCGGAAGTCGCCATTCCCGATTTCGGCATGCCGATCCGCAACCTTTCCGGCGGCAACCAGCAACGCCTCGTCGCGCGTCGTGAAATGCGGGTTGCCTCCAAGATCCTCGTCGCCGCCTATCCGAGCCGCGGTCTCGACGTCGGCGCGATCAACACCATGCTGCGCTACATCGTTGAACTCAGGAATGCCGGCGCCGGGATCGTGCTGATCTCGGAGGAGCTGGAGGAATTGCTGAACCTCTCCGACCGTATCGCGGTGCTCTATGAAGGGAAGATCATGGGCATCGTCGAGAATGACAATGTCGACATCGAGGAAATCGGTCTGCTGATGGGCGGGCGCACGCGCGGCGGAAAGGAGGCGGCCCATGGCTAACATTCGCCTCCAGCGCCTGCCTTCGGCGCATCCCGGCATGGCCATCGGCGCACGGTTTGCCGCCATCGCCATTGCTCTCGTTTTCGCAGGCCTCGTGCTGGCAGCGACCGGCAACGATCCGATCGGGCTTGCCGGACAGGTCGTCAGCGCGTCCTTCGGCTCGACCTATGGCATGGAAGACCTCGGCCTCGTCGTTATCCCGCTGATCCTGACCGGGCTTGCGGTCACTGTCGGCCAGCAGATCGGCGCGTGGAACATCGGTGCGGAAGGCCAGTTCTATGCCGGCGCCTTTGCGGCGACCGCCGTCGGCTTGTTCATTCCCGCATCGGAGCCTGTCAGCCTCGTCCTGATGTTTGCGGCCGGCCTTTTCGGCGGCGCGGTGTGGATCCTCATTCCGACGCTGGCGCGGGCCTATGCCAACGTCAACGAACTCATCACCACGTTGCTACTCAATTTCGTCGCCGTGCTGTTGGTCTATTACGTCTCGACCGATGTCTGGCGTGACCGTTCCGGTATGGCCAATTCGTCGACGCCGCGCATTCCCGCCGAAGTGCCGGAATTCTGGGGCCTCGTGCATTGGGGCCTGCCCATTGCCGTGCTTCTGGCAATCGGGATCTCGTTGCTGCTGGCCTTTTCGAAATGGGGATACGAGGTGCGTCTCGTCGGCTCCAATCCGTCGGCCGGCAAATATGCGGGCATCAAGGCGAAGAAGCATCTGATCACGGTGATGCTGATGTCGGGTGCGGTTGCCGGGCTTGCCGGCATGCTGGAAGTGGCCGGCACGGTGCATCGCCTGCAGGGCGGCATTTCCAACAACTTCGGCTATCTCGGCATCATGGTTGCGGTGCTGGCGCGCGGCTCCTGCATCGGCGTCATCTTCTCCGGTGTGCTGATGGGCTTCATCCTCAATTCCGGCATCATCCTGCAGACGCAGGGTCTCACCACCTCGGCGGTGCTGGCAATGACCGGCCTGATCCTGTTCTTGACGGCGATCGGCGACGAACTCGCGCATTACCGCTTCGTGCGGGACAAGGCGTAACGGGCGAAAGGACTGCTATCATGGATCTTCTGACCGGTCTTTTCACCACGGCCTTCCTTGCGGGCGGCGTTCTTGCGCTTGCGGCGCTGGGCGAAGTGCTGGCCGAGCGCGTCGGCGTCGTCAACCTCGGCGTCGAGGGGCTGATGGCCATGGGCGCGATCACGGCAATTGCCACGGTTGCCGCCGTGCCGTCGCCAACGCTCGGTTTTCTGGCAGCACTTGCGGTGGGCGCGCTGTTTGGCGCGGTGTTTGCGGGGGCAACCGTCTTCCTGCGGGCCAACCAGGTGCTTTGCGGGTTGGCGCTGACGCTGATGGGCACAGGGCTCGCCTCGACTTTCGGCAAGGCCTATTCCGGCATGCCGGCACGGGCGACGTTCGAGGGCATCGAGATCCCGCTTCTCTCGTCGCTGCCGATCTTCGGCAAGGCGTTCTTCAGCCAGAACGTTCTCGTCTACCTGATCTACCTGATCCTGCCGATCGGCCTGTCCTACCTGATGTTCTACACACGGCACGGCATGAACATGCGCGCCGTCGGCGAAAATCCGGCGGCGGCCGATGCCGCGGGCATTCCGGTCAACCTGATCCGCTTCGCCTATGTGACAGCCGGTTCGGCGCTTGCCGCCGGCGCCGGCGCCTATCTGACCCTCGCCTTCGTGCCGGGCTGGTCGGACGGCGTGATCGCGGGCCGAGGCTGGATCGCGGTGGCGCTGGTGATTTTCGCCGGTTACCGGCCGATCCCGGCGGTGCTGTCGGGTCTGCTGTTCGGCTTCATCACGGCACTCGGCTTCGTCGGGCAGGCGAGGGGCTGGCCGATTGCGCCGGCATTCCTGTCGATGCTGCCCTATCTCGGCACCATCGCCTTCATCATCGTGCCGGTCATCGCCTGGCAGCGCATGCGCCGGCTGATGGCCGCGCCGGCGGCCCTTGGCGAACCCTATTACCGCAGCGTTCGCTAAGGCGGGGGCTCGAAGCGAAGGATCATTCTGGAAACGGAGCGAAAACCATGGACACGGTTACGGCAAAGCATATCGACAGGGCTTCGCTGCCGGTCATCGATATCAGTGGCCTTTCCTCGCCCGACGAGAAGGAACGCAAAGCCGTTGCCGCGGCTCTCAGGGCCGCGTGTATCGACAAGGGTTTCTTCTACTGCGCCGGTCACGGCATTCCGCAGGGTCTGATCGACGCGGTGTTCGACGAGACCAGGAGGTTTTTCGCCCAGCCGCCCGAGAGGAAGATGGAGCTGGAGAAATCCAGGCGTTCCAAGTGCAATCGCGGCTATGAGGTGCTTGGCGGCCAGACGCTGGAAGCCGGCGCGCCGCCGGATCGCAAGGAAGGCTATTACATCGGCCAGGAACTGGCCGAGGATCACCCGAACGTGACGGGCGGCCTGTTCAATTGCGGGCCGAATGTCTGGCCGCTCGGCCTGCCGGGCTTCCGTCCGACCATGCTTGCCTATCAGGCGGCCATGCAGGAACTCGGCAACCGGCTGATGCACGGCATCGCCTTGTCGCTCGATCTGGATGAGGACTATTTCAAGGGCTACAACATCGAGCCGGTCTCGACGCTGCGCCTTCTGCACTATCCGCCGCAGGCGCCGGATTCTCCGAAGAACGAACGTGGCGCGGGCGCGCATACGGACTGGGGCGCGATCACGCTGCTGATGCAGGATGATGTCGGCGGTCTTCAGGTCTTCGACAAGAACGATGAAGTCTGGATCCATGCGGAACCGGTGCCCGGCACCTTCGTCGTCAACCTCGGGGATGCCATGGCCCGCTGGACCAACGATCTCTACAAGTCGACCCTTCACCGGGTGATCAACACCTCGGGCCGGGAACGCTATTCCATCCCGTTCTTCTACGACGGGGCGCCCGACTACAAGGTGGTCTGCATTCCGACCTGCCTGAAGCCCGGCGAGGAGCCGAAATACAAGCCGACGACGGTCGAGGGCCATCTTCGGGAAATGTACGCAAGGACCTATGCATGACAGACTGCCCGATGAACGCCACGGTGTTTTCCGCAAGCCGGAGGCTCGCGTGAGCACCAAGCTTGTCAAGAACATCGCCCATCTTGCGACCTTCGACGACGCTGCCCGCGAGATCGAGGACGGCGCGCTCCTCATCCGCGACAACGTGATCGAGAAGGTCGGCACGACGGCGGAGCTTGCCGACGAGACGGCGGACGAGGTGATCGACTTTTCCGGCCATATCGTCATGCCGGGCATGGTGAACATCCATCACCACATGTACCAGAACCTGACGCGGGTGATGGTGCAGGACGACGAACTGCTGGTCTGGCTGAAGACGCTTTACCCGATCTGGTCGAACCTAGATGACGATGCCATCGGCACTTCGGCACGCGTCGCCATGGCGGAACTGATCGCTTCCGGCTGCACCACGTCTTCCGACCATCTCTACATCCTGCCGAACAACTGCACGCTGGATGCGACCATCGATGCGGCCAACGACATGGGCCTTCGCTTCCATGCGGCGCGGGGCGCGATGTCGCGCGGACAGAGCCAGGGCGGCCTGCCGCCGGACAATTGCGTCGAGAAGGAAGAGGACATCCTCAAGGACGCCGAACGGCTGATCTCGACCCATCACGACAATTCGCGGCACTCGATGAGCCGCATCATCCTTGCGCCCTGCTCGCCGTTCTCGGTGACGCCGGGGCTGATGAAGGATGCGGCAGCACTTGCCCGCTCCCACAAGGGCGTTCATTTGCACTCTCATCTGGCTGAAGACCTGTTCGAGGAGGTCTATTGCAACGACGTCTACAAGATGCGTTCGGTTGGCTTTGCAGAATCGGTCGGCTGGCTCGGGCCCGATGTCTGGTTCGCCCATTCGATCTTCATGACATCGGAGGAAATCGATCTCTTCGCCTCGACCGGCACCGGTGTCGCCCATTGTCCCTCGGCCAACATGCGCTGCGGGCAGGGGATCGCGAAGATCCGCGAAATGCTGGACAAGGGCGTGAATGTCGGCCTCGGCGTCGATGGTTCGGCGTCCAACGACACCTCCAACATGTTCATGGAAGCGCGGCTCGCCATGATGCTGCAGCGGGTGGCGCCGAACAAATATCTCTCGGAAACGCCCGGTGGACGTGGCGGGTTCGGCGGCACGCCTTCCGCGCTTTCCGCCCGCGAGGCGCTGACCATGGCAACGCGCGGCGGGGCGAAGATCCTCGGCCGCGACGATGTCGGTTATCTGGCGCCCGGCATGAGCGCCGATTTCATAGCGATCAAATTGCGTCAGCTCGGGCTTTCCGGTACGCAGCGCGACCCTCTGGCGGCGCTCGTCATGTGCGGACCGTTCAAGGTCGATCACTCGTTCATCAACGGCCGTTCCATCATCGAAAACGGCGAATTCGTCTCCGCTGACATCGACAGCCTGCTGGAAAAGCATGAAGCTGTGATGGAGCGGATCTATCAGCAATAGGAAGGAAGGGTACAATGAAGGCGACGGACAAGGCTTCTATCGACCAGTGGTATCCCATCGACACGGAAAAGGAGATCCCGTTCGGGACATCCGCAAACCGCTTGCTCGGAACGGATCTGACTGTCACCCGCACCGAGGACGGCGAAATCACCGTGAAGGCCGAGGGGCGTGATGAGGCGCTGCCGATCAAGCGCCGGTTCGGCTTCATCTGGACGACGATCGGCGAGCCTGTGAAGGACATCTTCCCGGTGCCGGAAGCCGATGAGCCAGATCGTCGCTACGTGCCCTGCGGCGCCGTTTCCGTGAAGGCGTCCGGCCTCAGGATCGTCGAGAACTTCCTCGACATGGCGCATTTCCCCTTCGTGCACACCGATATCCTCGGCTCCGAGCCGCATACGGAGGTTGAACATTACAACGTCGAGATCCGTCGCGATGTCGATGAAGTCTGGGCGACCAACTGCCAGTTCTTCCAGCCGCAGGCGGCACTTTCCGCCAAGGACGGCATCATGACCCAGTATATCTACCGGGTGATGACGCCGTTCACGACGCTGCTCTACAAGACCTGCCCGAACTCGGCCAATCGCTGGGACGTAATCTGCCTGTTCGTGCAGCCGCTCGATCCCGACCGCTGCCGTGCACATCCGGTGATGTATCTCATCGACGACGTATCGACCACAACCGAACTCATCCACTTCCAGCAGCTGATCTTCCTGCAGGACCGCATCATTCTGGAAAACCAGCGCCCGGTGCTCCTGCCGATGGAACCGCGTTCGGAAATCCCGACGCGAGCGGATGCAAGTTCGATTGCCTATCGCCGCTGGCTGAAGGAAAAGGGCGTGACCTACGGCACGTCCGCGATGGCGGCCTGATACGCAATGATTTCAGGTGAAATGGAGAGTGCCGGGCCGGATATCGCCATCGTCAATGCGACGATCCTGCCGATGGGTGGTGCTGCCACGATCGAGCGGGGCAGCCTGACGATCCGGGGCGCCAGCATTGTTGCTGTCGGCTCGGCCACTGAGGTGGATGTCAACGGCGCGCGCCGGGTGATTGACGCTGAGGGCCGGGTGGTGATGCCGGGCTTCGTCAACTGCCATACACACATCGCCTCCAACATGCTGCTGCGCGGCCTGCTGGAGGACGTGCAGTTGTTCGAATGGCTCGGCACGATGTGGAAGCTCAAGCGCAATTTCGATCCTGAGACGCTCTATTGGGCGAGCCTGATGGGGCTGGTCGAAATGGTGAAGTCGGGCATGACGTGCTTCAACGAGCATTTCGACGCCTATGCAGTGACGCCGCAGACGGAAGCGCTGAAGAAGATGCCATTGCGCGCCACGCTCGGTTACGGCTTTGCCGACCGCGGCGTCTATGCCGACGTCAAGGACTGGGCATGGAAGGCGCTCGACAGCTTCGGCGACAAGGTCGATGCCTATCACCGCAGCGGCAACGACCGGGTTCACGTCGCGCTTTCCCCGCATGCGCCTTATTCCTGCGGGCCGGAGATGTTTCGCCGGGTGCGTGAGGTGGCCGATGCCTATGGCCTTGTCATCCACACGCATCTGTCGGAAGGGCCGCAAGAGATCGCCTATGTGGCGGAGACATATGGCACGCGGCCGGTGCAGTGGCTGAACGATCTCGGCTTCCTCAAGCCTGACGTAACGGCGGCGCATTGCACACAGCTCGACGACGCGGATATCCGCATTCTTGCCGAGACAGGCACGAAGATCGCGCATTGCCCCTGCTGCAACGCCAAGCTCGATTCCGGCACGCTTCGGCTGCGCTCGGTCCGCGAGGCGGGCATTACCGTGGGGCTGGCGACGGACGGGCCGGCGAGCCACAACAGCCTCGACATGTTCCAGGAAATGAAGTTCGCGGGGATGATCCACAAGGACAAGAACCACGACGTGGAGTTCCTGAAGACACGGGAATTGCTGGAAATGTCGACCTGCGAGGCGGCGAAGGCGATGAACCGGCCCGAGACGGGAACGCTCACGCCAGGACAGAAGGCTGATGTCATCATCCTCGATCTCGACAAGCCCCATTGCCTTCCTGTCTACGACGTTGCCGCCGCACTGGTCTATTCCGCCCGTGCCGACGATGTGGTGACGACGATCTGCGATGGCCGGATCCTGATGGAGAACCGTGAGGTGGCGGGCATCGATGAGGCGGAAATCAGGGCACGCTTCCGGGAGCGGGCTCTGGCCCTGCGCGACCGCAGCCTGTAGGACGCGGCTCGAGTCCGGTTTCCGGTCCGGCTTTTCCTCGTCAAAGGAGTTTTCATGGCAGACATGCGCGGCAAGGTTCTTCTGGCTTCCGGCTTTCATGCGCCCGTTGCGGGCGAGGTCGATGTTCTGGAGGATGCGCTGATCGCAGTCGATGGCGAAGGGGTGATCCTGTCGGTCACGCGCCGTGGCGAAGCGGATTACGATGCGGTGAAGGCGCGGGCCGTTGCCGAGGGTCGTCTGGAGCGGTTGCCGGAGGGGTCGTATCTTCTGCCGGGCTTTGTCGATTGCCACGTGCATGCGCCTCAGTATCCGCAGCTCGGCGGCGCGCTCGATGTGTCGCTCGAGGTCTGGCTGCAGAAATATACCTTTCCGCTGGAAGCCCGCTATGCCGATCTCGCTTTCGCAAAGCGGGCCTATGGGCTGCTGGTCGAAGACCTGATCGCCAACGGCACGACGACCACGCTCTATTTCGCAACCGTGCATCAGGACGCGACGCGGGCGCTGGTCGACACTTGCCTCGAAAAGGGCCAGCGCGCGCTGATCGGCAAGGTCGTGATGGACAATGTCGAGAGTTGCCCGGACTATTACCGCGATGCATCCGTCGATGCGGCGCTGGAGGGCACGCGGGCGCTGATCGACTATGTGCGCATGCATCCGGATAACGCGGCGGGTCTGGTCAAGCCGGTCGTTACGCCGCGCTTCATTCCGTCCTGTACCGATGCGACGCTGGAAGGGCTTGGCGCGATTGCCGGGGAATGCGGCTGCCATGTGCAGACCCATTGCTCGGAAAGCGATTGGGAGCATGGTTACGTGCTTTCCCGGCATGGCATGACGGATACCGAAAGCCTCGACCGTTTCGCCCTGCTTGGACGGCATACCATGCTCGCGCATTCCAATCTGCTGACCGCAAGCGACATGGAAAAGATCAGGGTGCGGGAGGCGGCCGTTGCCCATTGCCCGCTGTCCAACGCCTATTTCGCCGGTGCGGTCTTTCCGCTCAGGGCCGCGCTGGAAAAGGGACTGCATGTCGGTCTCGGAACCGATATTTCTGGCGGGCCGAGCGCTTCCATGCTGGAAAACTGCCGCGCCGCGGTGACGGTATCGCGGATGCTGGAGACGGGGGTGGACCCGGCTGTAGACGCGGCGACAAGGGCCAATGGCCAGCCGGCACGGATCGATTTCCGTCATGCCTTCCATGTGGCCACGGCCGGCGGCGCCAAGGCGCTCGACCTGCCGGTCGGGCAGTTTTCACCGGGATATCGCTTCGACGCGATCGTCATCGATACCACGGCGAAGGCAGGGTCGATGCGTCTGTGGGACGAGTTCGACAGCGGCGATGGCGTTCTCCAGAAAATCGTATTCACGGCATCGAAGGCGAATATCGCGACCGTGTGGGTCGATGGAAAGACGGTGTCCAGCCGTTGATCATGGCGTCGTGACAACAAAAAACCTCCCCGCATCGGCGGGGAGGTCTTGTGACCTGTTCATCAGGCCGCGTGAGGTTACGACTTGTCGTCGTGTCAACGTTTTGCGTCTACCGCATTGTCCGACGACGAAGCGATCACCGCTTTGGCTGAAATGCTTTAGTGACGTCCGAGCCAGGTGTCGATTTCGCGGTCGGCTTCTTCCTGGGTCTTGCCATAGGCTTCCTGGATCTTGCCCGAGAGCTGCTTCCGGTTACCGTTGATGACATCGAGGTCGTCGCCGGTGAGCTTGCCCCACTGGGCCTGCGCCTTGCCCTTGAACTGCTGCCAATTACCTTCGATCTGATTCCAGTTCATCTTCAGTCTCCTTGGGTTTGGTTCACTTTCAGAGGTCGCGATCTCCGGGGGTCAACGCCTCAGGCCGGCACAGGTTCCTTCTTTAAATGCTGACCAGGAGTTGGATGGTCATTAAGGAAGGAATGAACCAGCCAGGTTTCATTTGCCTCTTGCCAACGCGGAAAAAGCAGATCTTTCTGGAACCGATCCGCACCCGTAAGTGTTCTACGGAGTGGAACGAAAAACAAAGGAGACTTCAGATGGCTTCAGTATCGGGCTCTGAAAAGGCAAACGGCCTTGCCGCCGAAGGTCGTGGCAAGGGCAATAGTGACGATGCCACGGTCCAGGACGTGCAGGCTGAGCTTGAAAGACTTAGAAACGATATCGCAGCGCTCACCCAAACGCTGGCCTCGTTCGGAAACGGCAAGCTCAAGGAAGCGGGAGACCGTGCAAGCCAGCTCGGCGCGGATGTTGCGGAAGCCTCGGCTCAGTATGTCGATACTGCCCGAAATAGTCTGGCCGTCGCCGAACAGGATCTGGAGGCACACATTCGCAGTCGTCCTTTGCAGTCGGTTGCGATTGCAGCCGGCATCGGTTTCGTGGCTGCCCTCCTGACACGACGTTGAGCATGAACAGTATTATCGCACAGATTCTGGCCATGGCGCTGGGGCGGGTTGATATGCGCTCGACTATTATCGAGACAAAGCGTTCCGCCATCGGCGGAGTGCTGATCGCGCTTTTCCTTCTTACGGCCTATGGAGCGCTGGTGACGGCGCTGGCTCTCTGGGTATCCACAGAGGCAGGGGCGGTGGCCGCCGCGCTCGTGGTCGCCGCCGCGGCGATCGCCGCGGCATTGGTCACGCTTGCTGTGGTCGCGGTCATGAACCGTCAGACGGAACAAGCTCGGATCGCGCGTCAGCTAGCGATGCGCAGCCAGGCGGATCCGCTGGCGAGCGGCCTGATGCGGGAACTGCCGGAGATGGTGCGCCAGAGCCCCATTGCATCAACCGCGCTGGTGGCGGCCTTCGTCTATGTTATGGCTAAAAGCCGGGGCTTTGGACGGCCACCCGCGGAATAGCGGCTGGCCGCCAGCATCAATGGCGTGGTGATGGAGGGCTGACGGCGGCGCTAGTCCTTGCTGTTTCGCTCGGCCTCGTCCAGCCGCTCGAGGAGATCGAGAAAATGCGATGGGGTGCCTTCATCGATAATGCTGTCGTAGTAGCTGCGAAGCTTGGAGGCGATAAGAGCGTGGTCGTTCTTTCTTTTCGTTTCGACGGTCCTGCGGCCGTCCTTGCTACCCGAATTCTTGCCTGCCATGATCCTGAAGTCCGTTGAGCGTGTCGCCGAAAATGAAATTAATAAGGTAAGCAAATCCGATGAAAAAAGTTCCTCAGGCGGGGAACTATTTTTGCCGGGGTACGTTCTCAGCCGAAGATTTAATCATACAATGATCCTGATTGGAGGACTTGAATGTCACTGACTGCCCGTGTTGCTGCCCATCTGCCCTATCTGCGACGCTATGCCCGCGCCGTTACAGGGTCGCAGACATCCGGCGATGCCTATGTGGCGGCCGTTCTCGAAGCGCTGATCGAGGATATATCCATCTTCCCTAAGTCGGGCGATGACCGTGTGGCACTCTACAGGCTTTTCGTTACCATTTTCGATTCGACTTCGGTCGAAATCCCGGAGGTCGTGTCGCCCTTTGCCTGGGAAAAACGTGCTGCCGCCAACCTTGCTGCAGTCCCGACGCGGGCGCGCCATGCTTTCCTTTTGATCACCGTCGAAGGTTTCACTCCTGTGGAGGCCGCCGAAATTCTCGGTGTCGGTGAGGAGGAATTCAGCGCGTTGTTCAATGAGGCATCTGTCGAGATTTCGCGTCAGGTGGCAACCGACGTAATGATCATCGAAGACGAACCGCTGATCGCGCTCGATATCGAGCAGATGGTGGAAGATCTCGGGCACCGCGTCACCGGCATTGCCCGCACGCATGGCGAGGCAGTCGATCTCTACAATCGGACCAGCCCGAAGATGGTGCTGGCCGATATCCAGCTTGCCGACGGCAGTTCCGGCATCGATGCGGTGAACGACATCCTGAAGGTGGACTCGGTGCCGGTGATTTTCATCACCGCCTTTCCGGAGCGACTTCTGACCGGAGAACGTCCGGAGCCGGCTTTTCTCGTCACCAAACCGTTCAATCCGGACATGGTGAAGGCCCTGATCAGCCAAGCGCTGTTCTTCAACGAGCGAGTCGCCGAGCAAGCCTGAAAAAAGGTCCTGACAGAAGACAACGGTTCCAGGGGCTGCCTCTGCGACCGGGAACATGGGAACGCTGCCGGAAGTGGATGGCCGGGGCGGCGGTGTGAAGACTTGGTCCATAGGTTGACATGGTTTGAACCTCAGCGCGGCGATGATCAACTGCGCGAGTTTTTCATAACCGCCCTTATCGATATGAGCGCCAGCCTTACGCTGCAGGATTGTCAAGGCAAGTACATCTGCATCACGACCCTGCCGTCACGCTGGTCGCTGCCTGCGGGCATGCAGCCGAGTGACGAGGCGATCTTCGGGCCGGATATCGGCGCTCGCCTAGTGGAGTTGAAGGCTGGCCTGAGCAAGGCGGGAGACCGTGCCGAACTGGAGATCGAGGCAGGCGACGACACGTTCTTCGAATTCCGCTGCCGTCTGATCGAAATGTCGAACCGTAAGCTGCATCTGATAACCATCGTCCTCGACCGGACGGAGGATCGAAGACGCGAACGACTGCTGCGTGCCCTGCTCCGGGAGGTTAGCCACCGCTCCAAGAACCTGCTGGCGATCATCCAGAGTATCGCGTCTCAGACGGCGCGCTATTCAGGCACCCTCGAAATGTTCCTTGGGAAGTTCCGTGGTCGTTTGCACGCGCTTTCGCAATCCCAGGATCTGGTCACCGATTCGAGTTGGCGCGGCGCCTATTTCCGCGATCTGCTCAAGCAGCAGGTCGAACGCTATGTGCCGGATAATCCCGATCTCGTGCGTGCCGTGGGTGAAAACATCCTTCTTACGCCGAATGCATCGCTACATATCGGTCTCGCGCTGCACGAACTCATCGTCAACGCGGTCAGCCATGGCGATTTCGTTGTCCGCCGCAGGCCAATAGAGGTGAGTTGTTCGCGTGTTGAGGGAGAGGGCGGGCCGGAGATCCACATTCTCTGGAAGGAGCCGGTCGACAAGGCGGACAGTGAAAGTCTGGAGGCTTCCCGCGCTGCGCGTTTCGGTAGTACCGTGCTGGAGCGGGTGGTGCCATCGTCGGTGAACGGGACGGCTACTCACACGGTGGAGGGCGGCGAGGTTCGTTACGAACTGAGTTTCCCGCTCGAAGTCATGGATTGATTGACGGTGAGCCGCTCGTTCGTAGCGGGTTTCGGACGCGATCTGCATTTTTCTTTCTTCGCGATATGACGGAGCCTCCCCGATGCGCTTATTCAGTTGCAGCAACTGCGCCAACGTCGTTCATTTCGAGAATGATGCCTGCGTGACCTGTGGCATGGGGCTCGCTTATCGGCCAGGCCATTTTGACATTGTGGCCATTCAGCTATTGCCGGATGGCGGTTGGGCGGATCCCCGCGAGCCGGCGGTGATGGTTCAGCCCTGCGCGAATGCGGCGATGGGAGGCTGCAACTGGCTTGTCGAGGATAACGATCCATCGGGTTTCTGCATCGCCTGCCGGCATAACCTGGTTATCCCCGATCTCGACATTCCCGAGAACGTGGAGAACTGGAAGAAGCTCGAACTTGCGAAGCGCTATCTGTTTTATTCGCTAATGCGTTTCGGCCTGCCTCTGGTTACCCGCACTGACGACCCCACGGGTGGGCTGGGCTTCGAATTTCTGTCCGACAGCAATTCTACCGGCGACGGTCCGGTACTGACCGGGCATGCGAACGGTCTCATCACGCTCAATGTCGCGGAGGCATCAGACGCCGAACGCGAGGCGCGCAGGGTTTCCCTCGGCGAGCCGTTCCGCACGCTGATCGGCCATTTTCGCCACGAGGTGGGACATTATTATTGGGAAAAGCTCGTCCGTGACCGAGGCGCCATCCAAGACTTCCGGGCGCTCTTTGGGGACGAGAGCGAGGACTATGGCGAAGCCCTGCAAAGGCACTACGTCAACGGACCTCTTGCGGGCTGGGAGCAGAGTTTCATCAGTGCCTATGCCGCAAGTCATCCCTGGGAGGATTTTGCTGAAACCTGGGCGCATTACTTCCACATCGTCGATGCGCTCGATACGGCCGATGCCTTCGGTTTGAGAACCAGCCCGGAAACCAATGCCGGCGGCCTGGCTCTGACCACGACATTCGACAGTTATCGTGCAGTCAATGCGCAGGTTTTGATAGATGCATGGGTTCCGCTGACCATTGCCGTCAACAGCATCAACCGAAGCATGGGGCAGCGGGATCTCTATCCGTTTGTGCTTTCGGCTCCCGTTGTGGAAAAATTGCAATATATTCACGATATAATTCATTTGAATTAATTGCAATTGGTGGATTGACGGCCTGCAAACTGCCGTAAATCAATTTCGTGTTATAGTAATACTTTGCGGAACCATCGGTTTTGTTTTGCGTTAAAATCCTGTTCAAGGAGAACGCAGATGGACACGCTCGCAGCACTGATGATTCTCGTTGCATGCCATCCCGAGACCAGCAATTGTCTCGATGAACCGGTTGCCGTTATCTCGTATCAATCGACGGACGAATGTCGCGCCGCGATGCCCGGTGAGATCGAGCGAGCTGAGAAACTTGCCCGGCTTATCTATGGCAACTGTGTTCCTGTCGATCCGGAGTTGCTCGTCGGGCGGCCGCAAATTCACCAGGTCATCGAGCCCGAAAAGCTCGCCAAGCTGTCGCGCGGTGCGAGGCCGGTGGTGAATGCCCAGGCTTTGGCGGATAACCGCACAATGGCGGATCCATTCGCATTGACGAGAGGTCGGCGTTGATCTTCAGCGCGTCGCTTTCGTAGTGAAGGCGTGCTCCGGCGCTTCCCAAATTCACGACCACTCTTCCTACGTAAAACGCCCCGCATCCGGATCTGTCATCCGGATGCGGGGCGTTTCAAATCCGGCGATCAGACCCGACGGAAGAAGCGCGCAGCAAGCGAGATCAGGAACAGGACGATAAAGACCAGGAACAGGATCTTGGCGATGCCGGCGGACGTGCCCGCAATGCCGCCGAAGCCCAGCAGACCGGCGACGAGGGCCACGACAAGAAAAACCAGTGCGTAGTAAAGCATGACGTTCCTCCATTGATGCAGCCGGAAAACGCGGTTTCGCTCCAAATGTTCCACGGTGTCATTGAGCGAAAAAATGAAAACCCTTGGAACCTTAAGGGATTTCCCGCCGTTAAGGCTGCAAACGTAACAAAGTCTGTTGGAACAGAATGACCAAGTCACCAGAAAATGCATCGGCAGTGAGCAAGGGCGATGGTCCTGTCAGCGCGCATACCGGAATTTCCGCCCAGCTTCGCGCCTTCTATCTCTCGGTGGAAGAGGAGGGGATACCGGATCGGTTTCTAACCTTATTAGAGAAGCTGGACATGGCGGAACGACAGGTGAATAATGATTTCAATGTTGAGGACGCAGCACGATGACGGCTGATAACCTCTCGAACGATCGCTCTTTCAAGCGGGAGATGCTTGCTGCTCTGCCGAACCTCCGCGCGTTTGCCGTTTCGCTGACCGGACGCCATCATATGGCAGATGATCTGGTACAGGAAACGATCATGAAGGCGTGGGCCAAGCAGGATCATTTCGAACCCGGTACCAACATGAAGGCGTGGCTCTTCACGATCCTGCGGAACGAATTCTATTCGCAGATGCGCAAGCGTGGTCGCGAAGTGTCCGATAGCGACGGCATTTTTACCGCGCAGCTCGCGACGCATCCCCAGCAATATGGTTCGCTCGATCTTCAGGATTTCAAGCGGGCGCTCGACCAGTTGCCCAGTGACCAGCGCGAGGCGATCATCCTGGTCGGGGCTTCCGGCTTTGCCTATGAAGAAGCGGCAGAGATCTGCGGCTGCGCCGTCGGCACGATCAAGAGCCGTATCAACCGCGCCCGCAACAGGCTGCAGGAAATCCTCGGCGTTAGCGGGCAGGGGGATTACGGTCCCGATGCCGACAGCTCCGCCGTGACGAAGCGTGCTTTCGCCGTCTGATCGTCGCCTCAGACCCGGCGGCTGGCCGCTTCGCGAACAATCGCAATGAGATCGGCTGGGTCGAAAGGTTTTTCCAGTTTTGGAAGGCCGGCCGTGGAGGGGGCTTCCTCGGCGAAATCCTCATAAGATGAAAGCAGAACCGCGGCGGCTCCCGCTGCCCGGATCTGCTCGACGCGGGCGAGGTTCGCCTTCCACGATGGGGCGGCCTCTACCAGAACCACATCGTACGGGCCGTCGGAGAGCGCGTCTTCATATCGGGCAAGGGTGGTTAAGGTAACGTCACATCCCAGCTTTTCCGTGAGGATGTATTCAATCTCCACCGCGATCAGGAGCTGACTCTCCACGACAAGAACACGAAGTAACGGGTTTTGCATGGCTTTTCCTTCCTGTGCCGCGGGACCTTGGCGGACGTCGTCAGCGCGGTCATTTAAAAAAGACATGTCCCAGTCACGGATAAGCACTTCAATGGAACATTCTACGAATGCTACTCTTTTGGGGTAGAAAAGAGGATATTGCATGGCAAGCGACTTCCGCCAGAGTTCCACCCGCGTACGTTGCAGCGAATGCCCGCTTCGGGTGAAGTCGCATTTTCGCGCTTTTTCGGGCGAAGAGCTTGATTTCGTTTCCAATTTCAAACGCGGTGAACTGAACACCGATGCCGGGGCCACGGTGCTGGTCGAGGGAGCCAACAGCGCGCATCTCTATACCGTGCTCGAAGGATGGGGCTTTCGCTACAAGATCCTCGAGGATGGCCGGAGGCAGATCCTCAACTATGTGGTGCCGGGCGACATGGTCGGCCTGCAGGGCGCGGTGATGGCCGAGATGCAGCATTCCGTAGAGGCGCTGACACCAATGGTCCTCTGCATGTTCGAGCGCAGCCGCCTGTTTTCTCTGTTCGAGAGGCATGCGGGGCTTGCCTACGATCTCACCTGGCTTGCTGCCCGGGAGGAGTCGATCCTCGACGAGCACCTGCTCAGCATTGGCCGGCGCACGGCGCTGGAAAGGGCAGCCTATCTTCTGGCCTTCCTTCATGAGCGCGGCAGACTGGCGGGGCTGCTCGATGACGACAGGCGTTATGTGCCAGTGACGCAGGCGCATGTTGCCGACACGCTGGGCTTGTCGGTAGTCCACACCAACAAGACGCTCAAGCGGTTGAGCGATCGGGGGATGATCCGCTGGCTCGACCGCGGCTGCGATATCCTCGACGTCCGGGCGCTGTGCGAGGTTGCGAACTGGCAACCGGATGAGACGCGTCAGCGTCCCTTCATCTGACCCTTCTTCACCCGTTTCTATCGACAAAAGAAATCGGCCGGCTTGTGGGCCGGCCGACAGGGTGAGGAATCATGGCTGAGATTCAACTCGGGCCTCAGGCGACGATGATCACGCCTGTGAAAAGAGCGATGATAAGGATCACGAGAACGATGAAAATGAGGATTTTCGCAATGCCGGCCGAGGCACCCGCAACGCCGCGAAATCCGAGCAGGCTGGCGACGGCGGCAATCAGAAGCAAAATCAGGATCCAGTGCAGCATAATCATCTCCATTATTCAGAAAAACCGAGGGGTTAACAGGAGTTGACGCGAATTGTTCCCTGGTGGCTGATTGCGACGTGTGGGAGGCAAAATCTGTCGCATCTGTGGAAACATTCGGTAATGGAAAATTGCCCCATTGGCAAAACCGAACACATGGGGGTTCATTTGGGCTAGACATGTAACGGCGGTTCTGCTCGTGTCCGCCGACTGAAATTTCGACTTGGCCAAGGATTGGGGATATGGGATTGAAGATCGGTTCGCCAAAGGAGACTTTTGCCGGCGAGGCGCGCGTGGCCATGACGCCGGACAGCGCCCTTCAACTGCAGAAGCTCGGATATGAATGTTTGATCGAGGCCGGTGCCGGCAAGGCTGCGGGTTTTTCCGATGACGCGTATCGTACCGCCGGCGTCACCGTCGTCGAAAATTCCGCGGCGCTTTTTGCGCAGGCCGACGTCGTTGCAAAGGTTCGTCCGCCAGAAACGGCCGAGATCGAACGGTTGGCTTCCGGCAAGACGCTGATCTCCTTCTTCTACCCGGGCCAGAACAAGGAGCTTCTTGAACAGGCCAGGGCGACTGGCGCAAACGTCATCGCCATGGACATGGTGCCCCGCATCAGCCGCGCGCAGAAGATGGACGCTCTCTCCTCCATGGCGAACATCGCGGGTTACCGCGCCGTCATCGAGGCAGGTAACAACTTCGGCCGTTTCTTCACCGGTCAGGTCACCGCCGCCGGCAAGGTTCCCCCGGCCAAGGTGCTGGTCATTGGTGCGGGCGTTGCCGGTCTCGCGGCCATCGGTACGGCTACATCGCTCGGCGCCATCACCTACGCCTTCGACGTTCGCCCCGAAGTGGCCGAACAGATCGAGTCGATGGGCGCGGAATTCGTCTATCTCGATTTCGCGGACCAGCAGCAAGACGGCGCTGCGACCGGCGGTTATGCTGCGCCTTCCTCGCCGGAATTCCGCGAGAAGCAGCTCGCCAAGTTCCGCGAGCTTGCTCCCGATATGGATATCGTCATCACCACGGCTCTCATCCCGGGTCGCGATGCGCCGAAGCTGTGGCTTGCCGATATGGTGGCCGCGATGAAGCCCGGTTCGGTCGTGATCGATCTTGCGGCCGAGCGCGGCGGCAACTGCGACCTGACGGTAGCCGACCAGAAAGTCGTGTCGGACAACGGCGTCACCGTCATCGGCTACACGGACTTCCCGAGCCGCATGGCTACCCAGTCGTCGACCCTCTATTCGACCAACATCCGCCACATGATGACGGATCTGACGCCGGCCAAGGACGGTGTCCTTGTTCACAACATGGAAGACGACGTCATCCGCGGCGCGACCGTGACCTATCAGGGCGAGATCACCTTCCCGCCGCCGCCGCCGAAGGTTCAGGCCATCGCCGCGCAGAAGCCGAAGGAAAAGCCCAAGGAGCTGACGCCGGAGGAAAGGCGCGCTCAGGAAGTCGCTGCCTTCAAGGCCCAGACCCGAAATCAGGCCGGTCTTCTTGCCATCGCTACGGCGCTGCTGCTGATCGTCGGCGCCTACGCGCCGGCCAGCTTCATGAGCCATTTCATCGTTTTCGTGCTCGCCTGCTTCATTGGCTTCCAGGTCATCTGGAATGTCAGCCACTCGCTGCACACGCCGCTGATGGCGGTGACGAACGCCATTTCCGGTATCGTCATCCTGGGTGCGCTCCTGCAGATCGGGTCAGGCAACTGGCTGGTGGTGATCCTTGCCGCGTTGTCGGTCTTGATCGCCACGATCAACATCGTCGGTGGCTTCCTCGTCACCCGGCGCATGCTTGCCATGTTCCAGAAGTCCTGATCGGGGAAGGAATTTTATCATGACGATCGGTATCGTTTCCGCCGCCTACATTGCCGCGGCCGTTCTTTTCATCCTTTCCCTCGGCGGCCTCTCCGGCCAGGAAAGCGCCAAGCGCGCCGTCTGGTATGGCATCATCGGCATGGGCCTTGCCGTCATCGCCACGGTCTTCGGACCCGGCGTCGGCAACTGGTTCATCATCCTGCTGATGATTGCGGGTGGCGCCGTGCTCGGCCACTATGTGGCAAGCCGCGTGCAGATGACCGAGATGCCGCAGCTTGTTGCAGCACTCCACTCCTTCGTCGGTCTTGCCGCCGTCTTCATCGGCTATAACGCCCATATCGAAGCATGGCGCGTGGCAACCATGGACGAGGCGGGCCGCGCGGCGCTTACGGGCTTTGCGGCGATCCTCGCCCACAAGGAGCCTGTCGAACTCGCCATCATGAAGGTAGAGGTCTTCCTCGGCGTATTCATCGGCGCCGTCACCTTCACCGGTTCGGTCATCGCCTTCGGCAAGCTTGCCGGCAAGGTCGACGGCAAGGCCAAGAAGCTGCCGGGCGGCCACATGCTCAATGCTGGCGCGGCGATCCTGTCGTTCATAATGCTGGTGATGTATTTCAACGGCGCGGGCGTCTGGACGCTGATACTGATGACGCTGCTCGCCTTCTTCATCGGTTATCACCTGATCATGGGCATCGGCGGCGCCGACATGCCGGTGGTGGTGTCGATGCTGAACAGCTATTCCGGCTGGGCGGCTGCGGCCATCGGCTTTACGCTGGGCAACGATCTTCTGATCGTCACCGGTGCGCTGGTCGGTTCCTCGGGTGCGATCCTCTCCTACATCATGTGCAAGGCGATGAACCGATCCTTCGTCTCGGTCATTCTTGGCGGCTTCGGCACGACGACGGGGCCGGCGATGGAAATCACCGGCGAGCAGGTGGCGATCGACGCCGAGGGCGTTGCCGCTGCACTCAATGAGGCGGATTCGGTCATCATCGTGCCGGGCTACGGCATGGCCGTCGCGCAGGCGCAGCAGGCGGTTTCCGAACTGACCCGCAAGCTGCGCGCCGCCGGCAAGGAAGTGCGTTTCGCTATCCATCCGGTTGCCGGCCGGCTGCCGGGCCACATGAACGTGCTGCTCGCCGAAGCCAAGGTGCCCTACGACATCGTTCTGGAAATGGACGAGATCAACGACGACTTCCCGAACACGGACGTTGTCATCGTCATCGGCTCTAACGACATCGTCAATCCGGCCGCGCAGGAAGACCCGAACTCGCCGATTGCCGGCATGCCGGTTCTGGAAGTGTGGAAGGCCAAGCAGGTGTTCGTGTCCAAGCGCGGTCAGGGCACCGGCTATTCCGGCATCGAGAACCCGCTGTTCTACAAGGAGAACACGCGCATGTTCTATGGCGACGCCAAGAAGTCGGTTTCCGAACTTCTGCCGATGATCAAGTAGGATCAGGTATCACGCTACATGGAAAGCCGGGTGGAGACGCCCGGCTTTTTTTGTCTCCAGCGATGACCGCTTCAGGATCATATGGCAGCGATCAGGAAGTCGAGGAGTGCGCGCAGCCTCGGCAGACGGCGCATGTCACGGTGGTAACCCAGCCATGTGTCGCGTCCCGGCGGAGGTGCCTGGAGTTCGACGCGGCGAATGCCCGATGTCCTGTTGCCGAGCGGCACCGGGAGAACCGCCATTCCCGCCCCGCCGGCGCATAGGCGGGCCTGGACATCCCGGTTGTTACTGCGCATGGCAACGAATGCGCCGGGAAAGCTCTCGCGGAGCCAGGCCACGTCCGGCATGCTGCCAAACGCCTCGTCCATCGTCACCACGCTCAAGCTCGCGCCGTCGCCAATCACCGGGTCGGGGAAGCCCTCCGGTACGTAAAGCCCGTACTCGACATGCGTGAACTTGCGGGAGATGACATCCACCTCGGTGAAGGGCCGGATGCGAAACACCAGATCGGCCTCGCGGCGGGAAAGGTTGAGCAGCCGCGAATCCGTCAGCAGTTCAATCACGACCTTCGGATGCCGCCGGGAGAACCCGGCAAGCAGGGGGGATAGGACATGGACCCCGAACCAGTCCGAGCTGGAGATCCTGATGAGCCCATCGAGTTCGTTTCGGCTTCCCGCGAGGCCCCGCTCGACGGCAATCGCCTCCTCCTCCATGCGCTCGGCATGGGGTAGCAGCAACCTGCCCTCGTCGGTCAGGACAAAACCGTCGGACGTTCTCTGGAACAGCACGGTGCCGAGTGCTGCCTCCAGGGCTTTCAGCCGCCGACCCATGGTCGGCTGGGTGAGGCCGAGCCGTCGGGCACCCGCCCCCAATGTGCCTTCGCGCGCGACCGCGAGGAAAATACGAAAATCGCTCCATTCCGGCGTCATATGGATTCTCATTCAAAAATGAATGGATATCATGCAATATCTATAATTTCCATTCAATATACGTGAGCGCAATCTCTGCCCATCGCAACTCAAGGAGTGATGGAGATGACCAACATGAAAGCGCTTGTTCTCGAAACCTATGGCGCGCCGTTCCGCCTCGCGCATATTGCCCGGCCAGTTGCCGGCAAGGGGCAAGTCCTTGTCCGCATCAAGGCAAGTGGCGTGAACCCGCTCGATACGAAGATCCGAGCCGGCAACGGCGCGCATGCTCGACAGTCGCTGCCCGCCATTCTCGGCATCGACCTTGCGGGGATGGTGGAGGAGGTCGGTCCCGGTGTGACCGGTTTCCGGCGCGGCGACGAGGTCTACGGGATGACGGGCGGCGTGGGTGGCAATCAGGGATCGCTTGCCGAATTTGCGGCTGTCGATGCGAGACTCCTTGCCATCAAGCCGGCAACATTGAGCATGCGGGAGGCTGCGGCGCTTCCCCTGGTCTTCATCACCGCCTGGGAAGGTCTCGTCGATCGCGTGGGCGTGAAGCCCGGCCAGACCGTGCTCGTTCTGGGGGCGGGCGGTGGCGTCGGTCACATCGCCGTGCAGATCGCCAGGGCGTTCGGCGCCGAGGTCTACGGTGTCGATAGCGCCGGCAAGGCCGATTACCTGCGCAGCCTTGGAGCGGTGCCGATCGACTATGCTTCCGAGGACGTCGAGGCCTATGTGCAGAAATACACCGGCGGGAATGGCTTCGATGTCGTCTATGATACTGTCGGCGGCGCTTCGCTCGACACGGCCTTCAGGGCCGTCAAGCGTTTCGGCCATGTGGCGAGCAGTCTGGGCTGGGGCACCCATGCCCTTGCGCCCCTGTCCTTCAAGGCCGCGACATATTCCGGCGTCTTCACGCTCCTGCCGCTCCTGACTGGCGAAGGCCGAGAACATCACGGCGAGATCATGCGGGAAGCCACAAGACTTGCCGAGGCTGGCAAGATCGTGCCGAGGCTGGACCGGCGTCAGTTCGATTTTTCGACCGCGACCGAGGCGCACGAACTGATCGAAACGCGTGGGGCAGACGGAAAGCTGGTCGTCAACATCGACTGAGGACATCCGTGACCCAATGGCGTGCGTCCGCAGCGGTGCGGACGCACGCCAATGACGTATTTCTTATACCCTGAACGGGTAGTCAGCGATCGATTGCGGCTTCATCTCGATGGAGAAGCCCGGCAGCGACGGGGGCATGTAGGCCGCGTTCTCGATCCGGCAGGGATCGATGAAGTGTTCGTGCAGATGGTCGACGAACTCGATGACGCGGCCTTCCCTAGTGCCGGAGACGGCGATGTAGTCGATCATCGAGAGATGCTGGACGTATTCGCAAAGTCCGACGCCGCCGGCATGGGGCCAGACGGGCAGGTTATACTTTGCGGCCATCAGCAGAACGGCCAGTACTTCGTTCAGGCCGCCCATGCGGCAGCTGTCGATCTGCACGATGTCGATCGCGCCGCCGGCGATCATCTGCTTGAAGATGATGCGGTTCTGGCACATCTCGCCGGTCGCGACCTTGACCGGGGCCACCGCTTCGCGGATCGCCTTGTGGCCGGCCACATCGTCAGGGCTGGTCGGTTCCTCGATGAAGAACGGCTTGTAGACCGAAAGCTCCTTAACCCAGTCGATGGCCTCGCCGACTTCCCAGACCTGGTTGGCGTCGATCATCATGTAACGGTCGTCACCGATGACCTCGCGGGCGATCCTCAAACGGCGCTTGTCGTCTTCCAGATCGCGACCGACCTTCATCTTGATGTGGGTGAAGCCCTGGTCGACGGCCTCCTGGCAGAGGCGACGCAGCTTCTCGTCGGAATAGCCGAGCCAGCCGGCAGACGTGGTGTAGCAGGGATAGCCTTCCTTCTCGAGGAGGGCGATGCGCTCGGCCTTGCCTTCCTCGGCCTTCTTCAGGATCGCCAGCGCCTCATCCGGCGTGATGGCGTCCGTCAGGTAGCGGAAGTCGATGATGGAGAGGATTTCCTCTGGCGTCATCTCTGCGACAAGACGCCAGACCGGCTTGCCGGCCTGTTTGGCAAGGATATCCCAGACGGCGTTGACCACGGCGCCGGTGGCCAGATGCATGGCGCCCTTGTCGGGACCGATCCAGCGAAGCTGACTGTCGCTCGTCACATGCCGCCAGAAGCGGCCGGGATTGGCCTTGACCCAATCAAGATCCAGTCCCACCACCAGATGCTTCATGGCGTCGATCGCGGCGCAGCAGATCTCGTTGCCGCGGCCGATCGTGAACGTCAGGCCGTGGCCTTCAAGGCCGGGCTGGTCGGTTTCGAGCACGACATAGGCCGCGGAATAATCCGGATCCGGATTCATCGCGTCCGAGCCGTCGAGGCTCTGGGAGGTGGGAAAGCGCAGGTCAATACTGCGCAGGCTGGTGATCTTGGTCATGGGTCAAGGCTCTGGGTCTTGAGGGAGGGGATCAGGCGTCGGCTTTGAAGGTCTGCTTCTGGGTGCCGAGGCCTTCGATGCCGAGTTCGACGACGTCGCCGGCCTTCAGGAAGCGCTGCGGCTTCATGCCGAGGCCGACGCCGGGCGGTGTACCGGTGGAGATGACGTCACCGGGATGGAGCGACATGAACTGGCTGAGATAGGAAACGAGATAGGCGACGCCGTAGACCATGGTCTTCGAGGAGCCGTTCTGCATCTTCTCGCCGTTAACCGTCAGCCACATCGAGAGGTTCTGCGGATCGGCGATCTCGTCCTTCGTCACCAGCCAGGGGCCGATCGGGCCGAAGGTGTCGCAGGACTTGCCCTTGGTCCACTGTCCCGCACGTTCCGTCTGGAAGGCGCGTTCGGAAACGTCGTGGGAAACGCAGTAGCCGGCGACGTAGTCCATGGCATCGGCTTCCGAGACGTATTTCGCGGTCTTGCCGATGACGACGCCGAGCTCGACTTCCCAGTCGGTCTTTTCGGAGCCGCGCGGGATCAGCACGTCGTCGTTCGGGCCGACGATGGCCGAGGTCGCCTTCATGAAAATGACCGGTTCCGGCGGAACCTCGGCGCCGGTTTCGGCGGCGTGGTCGGAATAGTTGAGGCCGATGCAGATGAACTTGCCGGTGCCGGCGACGCAGGCGCCGATGCGATCGGCCGTCAGCTCCGGCAGCGATGCAGGGTCGATGGCCGCGATCTTTGCAAGGCCTTCCGGGCCGATTGCCGCGCCACCGATATCGGCGACATGGGCGGAGAGATCACGGATCTTGCCGTCCTTGTCGAGAAGAGCTGGCTTTTCCTGGCCGAGGGGGCCAACGCGCATGAGTTTCATCGGGTATTTCCTTTCAGATGAGATTAGATCGTCCAGCCGCCGTCGATGGCGTAGGCCTGACCAGTGGTATAGGTCGCGGTTGCCAGATGCACCGCCAGATCGGCGATTTCCTCAGGTGTGCCGAGGCGGCCCATGGGTTGGCGGGCGATGAAGGCGGCGCGGGCGGTTTCATAGTCACCCTGGGCCTTCATGCGGTCCTGCAGGGAGGGGCTTTCCACCGTGCCGGGGCAGATGGCGTTGCAGCGGATGCCCTGCGCCACATAATCGGCGGCAACCGACTTGGTGAGGCCGATGACGGCGGCCTTGGTGACGGAATAGGCGCAGCGGTTCGGCACGCCCTTGATAGAGGAAGCGACCGAGGCCATGTTGATGATCGCGCCGCCGCCACGCTCCAGCATGGAGGGCAGCACGGCGCGGATGGTGCGCACCATGGCGCGGACGTTGAGATCGAAGGCGAAGTCCAGATCCTTGTCGGCCATGTCGAGGATCGAGCCGGCATGGACGAAGCCGGCGCAGTTGAACAGCACGTCGAAGGGGCCGGCCTCGGCGATGACGGCCTTCACGGCATCATCGTTCAACACGTCGAGTACACGGGTCTCGATCCTGCCTTCGCCGGAAAGGCTGGCCAGCGCGGCGGCATTGATATCGGTGGCGATTACGGTCGCGCCGGCGCGCGAGAAGGCGAGCGCGCTCGCCCGGCCGATGCCCTGGCCGGCGGCTGTGACCAGCACGCGCTTGTTTTCGAGGGGGAGGGACATGGTTTCTTCCTTTCCTTAAGTCGTCCGATCAGGCGGCCTTGGGCCGGCGCTCGACGATGTGGATATGATCGGCGGCGAGCACGACCTCGCCCTTCTGGTTAATGACTTCGGTGCGCTCGACGACGCGACCGACTTCGGCGCGCTTCGGATCGTCTTCCTTCGAATGAATGGTGACCCGGGTGTGGATGGTGTCGCCGATGAAGACAGGGCGAATGAACCGCAGGCGGTCATAGCCATAGGAGAAGGCAGCCGGATTGATGACGCTGGCGGTCAGGCCGACGCCGATGGAAAAGACCATCGTGCCATGGGCAATGCGCTGGCCGAACGGGGTGGTCTTGGCGAATTCGGCATCCATGTGATGCGGGAAGAAATCGCCGGTATGGCCGGCATGGACGATGAAATCCGTCTCGGTGATGGTACGGCCCGTCGTCAGGCGCTGTGCGCCGAGTTCGTAGTCCTCGAAATATTTCAGCTGTTCCATCGCGATCTTCCTTACTGCGGTAGTGTCTCGAGCGCGGTCGCAGGCGCAGCGTTCGACTGATAGAGCGCCTCGACAAGCGCCATGGTCTTCCAAGCGTCCTCGACCGAGGAAACGAGTTCGGCATCTTCGCCGGAGGCAAAGCGCTGGAGGTTGGCCATGCGGCCGACGAAAGCATCGGGGAACCATGTGCCTTCCAGCGGCACGGTCACCCAGTCGCTGCCGCCCTTCGGATAGATCTCCAGAATGTCCGGTTCGCCGCGCGGATAATCGAGGTTGACGCCGAGCTGGACATATGCCGCACCTTCGGTGCCCGAGACGCGGAACTCGCAGGCCTGATGCTTGCGGCCGAACTTGTGGTCGTGGTTGATCGAGATGGCACAGCGCACCCGGTCGCCATAGTCGAGGATCGCGGTGGTGCGGGTCTGCGCCATCTTGTGATTGGGGTGGCCGATCGACTTTGCATGCACGCCCTTCGGATCGCCCAGAACCTGACGGATCATGTCGAGATAGTGGATCGAGTGCATGGCGATCTCGATGCGCGGCAGTCCCTCGAGGAAGGCCCAGAGCTGCCATGGTGTATCGAGCGCCAGATAGACGTCGAAATCGACGACCTCGCCGAGCAGTCCCTTGGCGATGGCATCCTTCAGGCCCAGCATCATCGGTGCGAAGCGAAGCTGGAAGTTCACGGCCGCCTTGAGGTTCTTGGCCCGGCAGATCTTCAGGATTTCGGTCGCGGCCGCCAGATCCGAACCCATAGGCTTCTGGATCAGCACCGGCGCGCCATCCGGCAGGGCGGATAGCACTTTGGCATGGGCCGCCGGCGGCGTGGCGAGATCGAAGATCGCGTTCTCCACTGCTGCCGCTTCCTCGACGGAGGCATAGGCTGTCACGCCCCATTTATCGGCGAGCGCCTTGGCCTTTTCGTAATCGGGATCGTAGAGCCCGGCGATGGGGAACCCGCCCTTGCCATAGGCGGGAAGATGCGCGTCGCTGACGATTGAGCCGGCGCCGAAGGTGACGATCGGGCGCGGCTTTGCCGGCAGCGGCCAGGACTGGGAGAGGGATTTCGGGTCGAAGGTCATGTGCTTTTCTCCCTCGTCGATACAGCGTTACGCATGGAAGAACACCTCTTCCATCGACGCCCACCACTCACCATCCTTGCGGCTATCGAGGGGCTGCTGACAGGGCATGCAGACGGCCCACCATTCCTGGGTCTTCGGGTCGGCGGCCATCTTTGCCATGTCGGCTTGGTAGTCGGTGCCGTGATATTCGAAGAAGGAGAAGAGCAGGTTCTCCGGCTCTTTCAGAAAGATCGAGTAGTTCTTGATGTTGCAGGCGGAAATCATCGCCAGCACTTCGGGCCAGACGGCCGCGTGTAGGCGCTTGTATTCCTCGAGCTTTTCCGGCCTCACGCCGATCACCATGCCGATGCGCTGCATAGTCGTTTCCTCCTCAGCGGATCTCGCGGTCGAATTCTGTGATCCGGCGGCCGTCGATGGCATCCCAGTCCCATTCGATGCCGAGGCCTGGCGTCTCGGGCGCGAGCGCCATGCCGTCCTTAATCCTCAGGCGCGAGGTGGTGATGTCGTCGAGCTGCGGGATGTATTCGACATATTTGCCGTTCGGCACAGCGCAGGTCAGGCTGACATGCAGTTCCATCAGGAAGTGCGGGCAGACGGGCATGTCGAATGCCTCAGCCGCATGCGCCACCTTGAGCCAGGGAGTGATGCCGCCGATGCGGCCGGCATCCACCTGCACGATGGAGCATGCCCCCTTCTGCATGTATTCACGGAAATGGCGGATCGAATAGAGCGACTCGCCGACCGCGACCGGGGTAGAGGTCGCGCGATTAAGCCTGACGTGACCGTCGATATCGTCGGCGGGGAGCGGTTCCTCCAGCCAGGCGAGGTCGAGTTCCCTCAACCGTTCGGCGCGGCGGATCACCTCATCGACGGCGAAGCCCTGATTGGCATCGGTCATGATCTCGTAGGCGTCGCCGACGGCCTTGCGGACGGCCGACAGGCGGGCGAAATCCTCTGAACCGCTCGGCTTGCCGATCTTGACCTTGGAACCGCGAAAACCCTTGGACTTTGCCTCCAGCGCATCCTCGACCAGTGCTTCGGTCGGAATATGCAACCAGCCGCCTTCGGTGGTGTAGAGCGGGCAGCGATCCTTGGCGCCGCCTGCGAGCTTCCATAGCGGCAGGCCCTGCTTGCGGGCGCGAAGATCCCAAAGCGCGGTGTCGATGGCAGCAAGCGCAATCGAGGTGATCGCGCCGATGGTGGTGGCATGGGTGGCGAATTCCAGCTCATGCCAGATCGCCTCGATCCGGTCTGCATCGCGGCCGATCAGGCGGGGGCTAAGATGATCGGCAAGAAGCCGCATGACGGAGGAGCCGCCGGTGCCGATGGTGTAGCTGTAGCCGGTACCGGTGACGCCGTCGCTGTCGGTGATAGTGACGAGCGGGGTTTCCTGGCTGACGAAGCTCTGGATCGCGTCGGTGCGCTCGACCTTCGGGCGAAGGTCGACCATTTTCAGTTCTATTCGTTCGATCTTCGCCATGGCTCAGCCCCTGAGCGTCCCGCCGGTTTCCCGGTCGAACATATGGGCCTGCGAGAGGTCGAGCGAGAAGGACAGGCCTTCGCCGCCCTTTAGCGTGCGCGGGTTCAGCATGCGGCTCACCCATTCGCTGGCGCCGAGTTCGGCGAAAACCAGTGTCTCGTTGCCGAGCGGCTCGGTGATCGTCACCTTGAGGTCCGCCTTGTGGACGTCGGTTTCCTCACCGGAGTGGATGCCGTGGCCCGTGGGATAGATGTCGTCGGGGCGAAGGCCGAACGTGACCTTCTGGCCGGCGGCGACGCGCGAGGCGAACTGCTGCGGCAGGGGCAGGCTGTCGCCGTTAGCGAAGACGACGCGGCCATCGGCGATCTCTGCGTCCTTGAGGTTCATCGGCGGCGAGCCGATGAAGCCGGCGACGAACTTCGAATTCGGGCGGTGGAATACATCCTCCGGCGTGCCGACCTGTTCGATATAACCGTCACGCATGATGACGATGCGGTCGGCAAGCGTCATCGCCTCGACCTGGTCGTGGGTGACGTAGATCACGGTCGACTGCACCTTGGCGTGTAGCTTCTTGATCTCGGTGCGCATCTGGGTTCTGAGCTTGGCATCGAGGTTCGACAACGGTTCGTCGAACAGGAAGACGTCGGGATCGCGCACAATGGCGCGGCCCATGGCGACGCGCTGGCGCTGGCCGCCGGACAGTTGCGATGGACGGCGGTCGAGAAGGGCGGTCAGGTCCAGGGTGCGGGCCGCTTCCTCGACACGGGGGGCGATTTCCTCCGGCTTCATGCCGGCGATCTTCAGCGAGAAGCCCATGTTCTCGCGCACCGTCATGTGCGGGTAGAGGGCGTAGGACTGGAACACCATGGCGAGGTTGCGAGCGCGTGGCGGCAGGTCGTTGACCACGCGACCGCCGATCTTCAGGTCGCCGCCGGAAATTGGTTCGAGGCCGGCGATCATGCGGAGCGTGGTGGATTTGCCGCAGCCGGAGGGGCCGACGAGCGCGATGAATTCGCGGTCCGCCACTTCGAGGTCGATGCCGTGCACCACTTCGAGCGCGCCGTAGCGCTTGACCAGCTTTTCGAGGGAAACGGTTGCCATGGTCTATCCTTTGACTGCGCCGGAGGTGAGGCCGGATACGAGGTGTTTCTGCACGATGAAGGTCAGCACGAGAGCCGGGATGATCATCACGACGGCGAGCGCGCACATGCCGCGCCAGTCGATGGTGAATTCTGCGGTGTAGTCGAGCAGGCCGACGGGCAGGGTCTTGGAGGTGACGGAACGGGTGAGTTGCGAGGCGAGCGCGAACTCGTTCCACGAGGTGAGGAAGGCGAAGATGCCGGCGGATGCGATACCGGGGCCGGCAAGGGGGAATTCCACCTGCCAGAAGGCCTGCCAGCGGGTGCAGCCGTCGATCTGTGCCGCTTCGGCGAGGTCCTTCGGCACCTGACGGAAGAAGCCGTCGATCAGCCAGATGGTGAAGGGCACGTTCAACGCCACATAGGCGAGGATCAGGCCGAAATGGCTGTCGATGATGCCGAGCTTCGAATAGACGAAGAACAGCGGCAGGGAGAGCGCGATGCCGGGCACCGTGCGGGTCAGCATCAGTCCCAGGAAGATGCCGGACTTGCCCTTGAAGCGGTAGCGGGCAAACGCGTAGCCGCCGGCCATGCCGATGGCGAGCGAGATCACCGTCGAGGTGACCGAGATGATCAGCGAGTTGCGGAAGTATTCGATGACCGGAATGCCGCCTTGGCCGATGCCGGAGAACATGGCGATATAGGCATCGAAGGACAGGTCCTGCGGGATCCAGACCGGGGGCTTCGCCATGATTTCCACCGTCGGGCGGAAGGATGCGAGCACGATCCAGAGGCCCGGCAGGCAGATGATGGTCATCGCCACAAACAGGGTGACCTTGTGGGCAAGCGAAAGCAGCGTTGCCTTGAAGCGGTGTTGTGCGTTCTCGTTCATCTCACCACTCCGCAGCGATCTGGGTGCGGGCTGCCGCCAGCTTCCGGTAGAAATAGACGGTGAAGAGGATCGACAGCAGGATGGCGAAATAGGCCATGGCATTGGCGAGCCCCATGCGGGCGTCGGAATAGGCTGTGCGGGCGACGAGCGTCCAGAGCAGCTCCGTGCGCTTGGCCGGGCCGCCATCGGTCATGATCTTGACGATGTCGTAGGCGCGGGCGACGTCCAGCGAACGGATCGTCATGGCGATATAGGCAAAGGGCATGATGAAGGGCCAGGTGACGTAACGGAAGGTCTGGAAGGGCGTGCAGCCATCGACGCGGGCGGCCTCGATCGGCTCCTTCGGCATGGCGAGCAGGCCGGCGAGGATCAGGATCGCAAAGACCGAGGTGGACGACCAGATCTCGGCGGTCAGGATCGCCCAGAAGGCAAGCTGTCCGTCGATCAGCCACGGGATCGCCTGATCGGTGAGGCCAAGCGACTGCAACGCATTGTTGATCAGGCCGATATTGTCGTTGAACATGAACTTGAACTGGAAGCCGACGAGGATCGGTGAGAACATCATCGGAAACATCATGATGGTTCTCAGGATACGTTGGCCCCGCGTCGCCTTCTCGACCAGCATGGCAAGGCCGAGACCGATCAGCATTTCGAGGTTGAGCGCCACCGTGAGCAGCAGGACGGTGCGCCCGAAGGCGCTCCAGAACTCCAGATCGCTGAGAATGCGCTCATAATTGCGGAAGCCGACCAGCGTGTAGAGCGATGCCGGCTGGGTGAGCCGGAACGCCGTGAAGCTGGAATACAGCGAAAGCAGAAGAGGGATGATGACGACGGCTGCCAGGACGATGAATGCGGGCAGCAGAAGCAGGACGGGTGCCGGTGGTCTCCAGCCTTTCATGAAATGCCTCTCCTGTATGCTTTAATAAAAGTGGTCGGGATGCCGGCGCGGCGGAGCCTCGCATCGCGCGTGGTCCCCGCCCTGTTCCGACTGCCTGTTGATTGGGCCTCGCCCCTCATCCGCCTGCCGGCACCTTCTCCCCGCAAGCGGGGAGAAGGGACTTGCTGCGACCTGTCCGTTCCCTCTCCCCGCTTGCGGGGGGCCGAAGGACGGGTCGAGACACGCGGCTCGACCCGGGTTGGGTCAGGGTGAGGGGCAGATTTTCTTGTCGTAAACGCGCTTACAGCGCGCCGGCGTCTTCGAGGATCTCGGTTGCCTTCTTCGCGGCTGCGTCGAGGGCGTCCTTGGAGGACTTGTCGCCGAGGATGGCGGCCTGCAGTTCCGGATAGACGGCATTGGAGATTTCAATCCACGACGGGGTCTGCGGAACGGCGAAGGCATGCCTGGCCGCTTCCTGGAAAGCGGTCAGAACTTCCTTCTTGTAAGGATCGTTCTCGGCCTGCTTGATGTCCCACTCCCAGACTGCGGTGCGCGTCGGCAGCGGGCCTGCGGCAGCTTCGAGCTTCTGGCTGTCCTCATTGGTGAGGAACCAGACGAGCGAAGCGGCGGCTTCCTTGTTGGCGCAGCTTTCGGTGACCGAGAAGCCATGGTGGCCGGACCAGCCGGTGCGCTTGCCAGAAGAGCCGGCAGGCTGAACCTTTACGCCGACATTGCCGGCAACCTTGGAAGACTTGGGATCGTTGAAGAAGGTCGCCCAGCCAGGCCAGTCGAGGTTGACTGCGATGGTGCCGGAGGCGAAGCCCTGGCCGAGGTCATCCCAGAGATAGTTGGTGGTGCCGGCCGGAACGGCCTTGGCCTTGTAAAGATTGACGAACCAGTCGAGCGCGCGAACGCCGGCCTCGGAATTGAAGGCGGGCTTGCCGTCCTTGTCGAGATATTCGCCGCCTTCAGCCACCAGCATTTCGAAGAAACGGCCGTTGATGGCCTCTTCCTTCCCGGCAAACTGGGTGCCGTAGAAATCCGGCGGGCTTGCGAAGAAGATCGCCTGATCGGTGACCTGCTGCCAGGTATCCGGCGGCGCGAGGTCGTAGCCGTACTTTTCCTTGAAGGCCTTCTGCTTGGCTTCGTCCTGATAGAGGCTCTTCTGGTAGTAGAGCGCCGAGACGTCGAACTGGGCGCGCGGCAGCATGACCAGCTTGCCATCGAGCGTCGAGGCCTTGATATTCGCCGGAACGAAAGCGTCGATCTCTTCCTTGGGCAGGAGTGCGGAGAGGTCGGTGTAGATATCGGGATACTGGGGAGCGAAGGAGGAGTGGTTCGAACCCACGCACCAGGAAATGTTTCCGGTGGCGATGTCCGACTTGATCTCCTTGTCGAGCTCGAAATGGTTTTTCTTGGAAATGACATTGACCTTGGCGCCCGTTGCCTTCTCCCATTCGGCAATGCGGGCATAAAGGGCTTCATACTGCTGACCGCCGATCAGCTTGGCATCAATGGTGACGCCGTCAAACTTGCCGGGCAGGTCGGTTGCGAAGACTGCGCCCGCCCACGCGCATAAAATTGCGCCGGCTGCAACGCCGGTCAAAAATTTTGACATTTTCTCCTCCCAATTGGCTTTCGCCTCAGCCCTCACCCATGAGAGCTTCATTCATATACAAACCATTTATTTATCTGACGTCAAGCCGAAAGTATTGCGGGACCGTATTTCTGCGTATATGAATTAATCTATTCATTGGGGAGCGCGTGGTGACAGAAGACGACAACGACCGCTATCGCGCGCCGGCGCTGGACAAGGGACTGGATATTCTTGAGCTTCTGGCCGCCGTCGATGGCGGGCTGACGCAGGCCGAAATCGCCAAGCGTCTCGACCGCAGTCCGAACGAATTCTACCGAATGCTGGACCGGCTGGTGAAGCGCGGCTACGTGACCCGCATCGACGGTGACCGCTTCGCGTTGACCCTGAAGCTTTTCGGGCTGGCCCAGCTTCATGCGCCCGTGCGTCGGCTCGTCTCCTTCGCCGTACCGCTGATGCGCGAGCTTGCCGAGGCGTCCCGCCAGGCTAACCAGCTCGTCGTTTTCGACCGGGGCTATCCGGTGGTCATCGCCCAGCAGGAAGCGCCGGGTTACTGGGGTATTTCCATTCGCGTCGGCTCGCGGATCAGCCTGTTCGATACGGGCTCCGGCCATGTGCTGCTCGCCTTCCACACAAAGGAAGAGCGCGAGATGATGATTGCCGAAAATCTCGGCAGCAGCGGCGACCACAACAAGGTCACGCCGGAATTCCTGTCGCGGCTCGACCAGATCCGCGCGCGCGGTTACGAGATGATGCCGAGCGCACAAACGGCGGGCGTCATCAACCTGTCGGCACCCGTTCTGGGGGCGGACGGCAAGGTGATCGCCTCGCTGACGGTGCCCTATATCACGCTGATCAATACGCCCGGTGCGCCCGATATCACCAACAGTATTCAGCTCCTGCTGGAGACCACCCGCAAGCTCTCGGAGATGACCGGTTCCGACTTCAAGGCCGAGGGTTGAGACCTCAAAATTCGTATTTGAATAGCTGATTTTTCTGTGGCAGGTTTCTCCTCGAATTCGAGGAGGAGACCTGGATGATCGTCGATACCCATCTGCACCTGATCTACAGGGGACAGCTTTCCTATCCGTGGCTCGCCGGCGTGCCGCCGCTCGATGCCGATTTCACCTATGATACTTACCTGCATGAGGCGCGCCGTCTCGGGATTTCCGCGACCCTGCATATGGAAGTCGATGTGGCGGAGGGAGATATCGAGGCGGAAACGGCGATGATAGAGCGTCTTGCTGCGACCGATGGAAGCCAGCTTGCCGGGGCGATTGCTGCCTGCCGGCCCGAATCAGCGGATTTTCCCGCCTATCTGGAGCGGGTGCTCGGCAACCGTTTCGTGCGGGGCTTCCGTCGCGTGCTGCATGTAATGCCAGACGATTTCTCCGAGGGTGCACTGTTTCGCGAAAACATCCGGCGTCTCTCCGGCACCGGGCTGGTGTTCGATATCTGCGTCCTGCCGCATCAGCTTGAAAAGGCCGCGGCGCTCGCCGATCTCGCCCCCGACGTTTCCTTCGTGCTCGACCATTGCGGCATACCGGATATCAAGAGCGGCGGTTTCGATGTTTGGAAGGGGCCAATGGCGGAAATCGCCCGGCGGCCGAATGTGACCGTCAAGCTTTCCGGTCTGCCGGCCTACGGAGCAGAGAACTGGACGCTGGAAGACCTGAAACCCTATTTCACCCATGTGGCCGAAAACTTCGGTTTCGATCGGATGGTATGGGGCAGCGACTGGCCCGTCTGCACGCTGGGCGGCGGGCTTTCGACCTGGGTGGGCGCGACCCACGCGCTGCTTTCCGGTGTCAGTCTCGAGGAGAAGGCGCGGGTTCTCTCGCGGAATGCTCTGAAACTGTGGAGCATCTGACCCTGTTCGGCCGAAAATCGGCCAGAAACCTGCTCAGGCGGCGCGAGGGGCAAACAGGATGACGGCGGCACCGGCAAGCGCCAGCAGCGAGCCGGTGACGTCCCAGCGGTCCGGCATCTGCCCTTCGACGAGCCACAGCCACACCAGCGAAGCGAGGATGTAGACGCCGCCATAGGCGGCATAGGCGCGGCCGGCGGCTTCGCTCGGCACGAGCGTCAGCAGCGAGGCAAAGGCAATGAGAAGGGCCGCGCCCGGCGCCAGCCAGAGGATGGGTTTCGAGAGTTTCAGCCAGGCCCAGAAGGCAAAGCAGCCGGCAATTTCGCAGAAGGCGGCAGCGGCATAAATGGCGCCGGTGGAAAATATGGGATGCATCAATGTCACCATGAACGAACCCGTCCATGGTGACATTGATGGAGTTGGCGATCCAGAGCGCGGTTCCGCGCTATCCCCGGAAACTCTTCACGAAGCCGTCATTCAGTTGCGCAATCGCCGTGTCGATGGAAATCGCGCCGGTGATGGCATTGTTGACGATATGGGACGCTTCTTCCTGGAACGGCATGTAGCCGTCATGCCGCGGGCGGAGCCATGCGCCCTCCAGTGTGCGGCGGGTGGCGCGGTAGAAATCGAGCGTGGCGGCATTCGCGCCGTCGTCTTCCCATCCGGCGGCATGGCCGGGCTGGCCACCCGAGCGCCAGTAACTGTCAGCCTGCACGGGGCCTCCGGCGATCCAGTAGGCGAAATCGATTGCGGCCTGCCGGTTCTGCGAGAATGCCGAAACAGCGATGCCGGTGCCGCCAAGCGCTGAACCCCTGTACTTGCTGTCTCCAATCAGCGGCATGTCGGCAAAGGCGATGCGAGCCGCGCGGAAACCTTCCAGCGAATAGCTGACATAGCCATAGATGAGTGGAGAGACGGCAACGCGTGAGCTTGTGTCGCCCATAGCGTCGAGCACGGCGATTGGGTCCATCGTCAGGCAGGCCGGATCGATCAGGCTTGCCAGTTCACGGATCATTTCCAGCGCATTGCTGCCGGTCTCATGGTCTGCAAAGGGTGTCTCCCTGTCGACGGAGCAGGGGCGTCCGAGCTGGCCGCAAAGGGTGAAGAAGCTCATCAGCGAATGGGGCGGGCGAAGCGGCAGTAGCACGGCGCCCCGGCGGGCCAGATGGAGCACGTCTTCCCATCTGGTTGGTGGGGCCTCCAGCCGGTCGGGCCGCCATGCAAGCACCTGCGTTGCAGCGTCGACGGGGAAGGCCCATTGATGGCCCTGCCAGTTGTAGCTGGGGAAGGATGCGCCGACGGTGCCCGCCGACAATGCTTCGAATTCGCTCTGTCGCTCGGGCTGTTCCAGCGGGGTGAGGCAGTTTTCTGCGGTAATCTGCCCGACATGAGGGTGATCGATGACGATCAGGTCGTAGCTGCGGGCAAGCTCCTCGACGGGAAAGCTCTCGAAGTCCTGCAGGGAGCGCTTGTCCCACTCGACCGTCACACCGGCTTTTTCCAGCCAGTCGGCAGAGCAGGCCACCATCGGGTCGTAGCCGCGGGGATGGCTCCAGGTCATGCCTTTCAGGGTGATGGCCATTACGCGAACTCCGCCCTGATCTTTGCCGTGTGTTCTCCAACCAGCGGCGCGGCGCGCCCGCCATAGGGCCGCTTGCCATCGACACGAACGGGGCAGCGGGTGGTGCCGATCGCGACATCATCCTCGCGGGTGACCGTCTGCAGCATGTCGAGCAGACGGAAGCCTTCACTCTCCAGCAGTTCCGGCCATTCCATGACCTTCGAGCACCAGATGTCGGCAGGCTCCAGAATGGCGAGCCAGTGCTCGACAGTCTCGGACGCGATGCAGTCGGCGATGATCTTCTTGATCTCGTCGCGGCGGGTGAACCACGATTTCGGCTCGTCGCGGAAGGGAGCCAAGGCGTCGATGCCTAGAAGATCCTGCAGGCGGCCGATCGGGGTCATGGCGATGGCGAGATAGCCATCCTTGGCCGGATAGACGCCGTAGGGCGCGGAGAGATAGGCATTGGCGTTGCGGAAGGACGCGCGCTTCGGAAGGCGGCGTCCGTCGTTCAGGTGCGTGGTCAGAAGCTCGAATTGCAGGTCGACAAGGCTTTCCAGCAGGCTGGTCTGCACATGCGCGCCCTTGCCGGAGACGCCGCGGCGCACGAGCGCGGCGAGGATGGCCTGGCAGGTGTTGGCGCCGGCCAGCATGTCGGCGATGGAGAGGCCAAGCGGCACGGGTCCCTGGTTCTCGTCGCCGTTCAGCCACATCACGCCGGAGCGGGCCTGCGCCAGCAGGTCCTGACCGGGGCGCATGACCCATGGTCCCTCTTCGCCATAGCCGCTGATCGAGGCGTAGACGATCTTCGGGTTGATGGCCTTCACCGCTTCGTAATCTAGCCCGAGGCGCTCGATCACGCCGGGGCGAAAGTTCTGTATCATCACGTCCGCGCTACCCAGCAGCTTGCGCAGGAAAGCGAGATCTTCAGGGTTCTTCAGGTCGATGCCGAGGCTTTCCTTGCCGCGGTTGATGGCGTGGAACAGCGTGGAGTCGCCGCCGACCTCTGTATCCGAGAGGTAGAGGCGACGGGAAAGGTCGCCGCCGTCAGGCCGTTCGATCTTGATGACGCGTGCGCCGAGGTCGAGCAGGCGGAGCGAGCAGTAAGGCCCCGACAGGAACTGGCTCATATCGATCACGGTCAGCCCCGCAAGCAGCGGACCCGCTTCATCCTGCATGTCAATCTCCTCCCAAGATGTCGGCCGGAACGCCGACGGCAGATGCTGGAATGGCGAGTTTGCATTCGCCGAAATTCTTATTTGAATTTATCTTTCACATATGGGTATTTCTTGCAAGCCTGATTTTCCTCAATCCATTGTCAGCGCGCGCGGAAGCATAGCCGCGGCTGTTACGCCGGGGATCATGTCCGGAACGAAGATGTCCTGAGGGGTCAGGCTGCTGACTGGGCGATCAGTTTTTTCAGATAGGCCTGGGTGGTGAAGATCAATGCTTCGACGCTTTCCGAGGCAACGGCGGCGTCACCGAGCGCGAAGTTCTGCAGGATAAGTCCGTCGATGCCGATCAGCATGAAGCGGGTGACGGCGTTGGCGATACGGGTCCGTTCGGGCTCCGGGATGTCGCTGTCGCGGAACACGAACTGGCTGTAGAAATCGATGTAGGTGTTGTACTGCTTGGCCGCCAGCCATTCCGAGCCCTTGGTGCGCAGGGCATAGATCGTCAGCTCGATCTGGGAAATTTCGCGGTTGGGGTTCTCGCCGATATAGCGCCAGATCAGCCGGATAAGCTGGGCGATGCGGTCGTCCATGTCGGCGCTGTTCACTGAGCTGGTGTAGCGCGTGCTCATGTCTGTGACGAGGTCTTCAAGGACCGCCAGCATCAGGCTTTCCTTGCTGTCGAAATAGTAGTGCAGCGTGGCCAGCTGCACACCGGCCCGCGCGGCGATCTTGCGCGTGGTCAGCGATTCCATGCCCTCGCTTTCCACCGCCTCGATCGCGCCCCTGATGATGCGCGCCCGGGTTTCTATCCCCTTTTTCGTCGCGCCGGGGCTCCTTGCCGCGGGAGCTCCGGCCGATTGTCTGCTGTCTTCGTTCATTGCGTAATCAGGGTGCCTCGTAGGTGATGCGGCCGTCGCAAATCGTCGCCACCGGCTTGAGGGCTGCGATTTCCGTGGCCGGGCATGCTTCGATATCGCCGGAAAGGACGACGATATCGGCGAGGAAGTCTTCTTTCAACTTTCCCTTTCTGTCTTCCATGAATTCTACCCATGCGCTTGTGCGGGTGTAGGCGGCAAGGGTGTCCATCAGGGAAAGACGATGGTCGGGCATGTCGTCGGCCCAAGGCTTGCGAGTCATGGCGTCGCCGATGCAGCTCAGCGGTGCTAGCGGCGAGACGGGCCAGTCGGTGGCGAAGACGATCTTCGCGCCGGCCTCGACCAGCGTCTTCCAGGCGAAGGCGAAGGGCCAGCGTTCGCGGCCGATATAGGTGAGGTAAGGTTCAAGCGGCAGCCCGGCCGAGCCCGGCGGATGGGGCGGCTGCATCGAGGCGACGGTGCCCAGTTTTGCAAAACGCGGGACATCGTCGGGATGCACGACCTCGATGTGTTCGATGCGGTTGCGGCTGTCGCGCTTGCCGTTCGCTTCGATGGCTGCTTCGTAACCGTCCAGCACCATGCGGACCGCGCCGTCGCCGATGGCGTGTACGGTGACCGGAAGCCCAAGCCTGTCGGCCTCGACCGCGATGGAATTGAAATGCTCGGCAGAAAACAGCGGCTCGCCCTTCCAGCCGGGCTTGTGGCTGTAATCATCGACGAAGACGGCGGTTTCACCCTCGGTAACGCCATCCATGAACATCTTGACGAAGTTGCAGCGAAGCTTGTCGGTGTCGAAGCGCGCACGCCATGCGGCCGCTTTCTCCTCGATGGCAGAGAGCGGCATGAAGTTCTTCATGTGGAAAGGCATGCGTGCTCGAACTGGAAGCCCTTCCGTATCCTCGATCTCCTGCAGCATTTCGAGCTGGTAGAGGTTGCCGTCCATGTTTTGGAACGAGGTGATGCCGAGAGAGGCGCAATAGGCGAGGCCGCGCTTGATGACCGCGATGTCGGTCGCTCTCTGCTCGGGCGTAACATGGGCGGGGTCGCCTCCGGTCGCGCCGCCGAGCATTTCGCGCCCGCCCGTTTCGCTGAGTGCCATGACCGGACCGAAGGCGTTGCCCTCGCGCAGCTCGCCGGCGGCTAAACCATCCTCGCCCATGACGATCTCGTTGCCGACGCCGACATCGCGGCCTTGCAGGATGCCTGCCTTTTCCAGTGCAATCGTGTTGGCCCATGCGGTGTGGCGGTCCGGCGCCATCATCACGAAGGGGCGATCGGCAATAATCGCATCCAGATGATGTCGAGTGACGCGTTCTTCTTCCGACAGGATGGTGTAGTCGGCATAAAGACCTTCCAGCAGGGGCTTGTCGGGGTTGGCGGCAGCGTAGGCAAGGACGGATGCCTTCAGCGCTTCGAAACCCTTTACACCCATCAACGAAAGCTGGCCGAGGCCGACCGAACCGCCGAAGATATGCATGTGAGCTTCGTTGAAACCGGGCAGGACGGTTGCGCCACCGGCGTCGATGATCCGCGCGCCGGCCTTTGCGAGAGGCAGGATTTCGGCATTGCCGCCAACGGCCAGGATCCTGTTTCCTGCAATGGCAATGGCTTCGGCCCGAGGGCTTTCATCATCCATGGTAAGGATGCGGGCGTTGTGAACGATGAGGTCGGCGGTTGCGGTCATGGTGGCTTGTCCGTTGAAATGGCCGGTCGTGGCAGATCTTGCCGCCCGATTGACGGACGGCAGAAGCCGGTCAGGCCGCTTGATAGGTGATGCGCCCGTCGCAGATCGTGGTCAGCGCGCGAACGGTTGTCATGATCTCGTCGGCCGGCACGCTTTCGATATCGTGGGAAAGGATGACCACGTCAGCGAGGAAGCCGGGCTTCAGCTTGCCCTTGCGGTCTTCCGCAAATTCCACCCAGGCTCCGATGGAGGTGTAAGCCTCGAGCGATTCCTCGAGCGTAAAGCGCTGATCGGGAAGGCCGTCCTTCCACGGCTTGCGGGTAAGCGCATCCTGAATGCACTGGAAGGGAGAAACCGGCGAGACCGGCCAGTCGGATGCGAAGACGACAGGAGCGCCGGCGTCCTTCATCGTCCGCCATGCATAGGCATAGGCCCAGCGATCCTCGCCGATCTTTGCCGTGGTGGGTTCTGCCGGGAAACAGGTGCCGCCCGGATAATGTACCGGCTGCATTGAGGCGACGATGCCGAGTTCCTTGAAGCGCGGGATATCGTCGGGATGGATCACCTCGATATGCTCGATACGATGGCGGAGGTCCTGCTTGCCGTTTGCCTTGACGGCCGCCTCGAAGCCGTCGAGCGTCTGGCGGATCGCGGCGCTGCCGATAGCGTGGACGGCGATCTGCAGGCCCAGCCCGTCAGCCTTGATGGCGATGGTATCGAAGGCCTCAGGCGTGAACAGCGGCTCGTAGGTATAACCCGGTCGGTCGCCATAACCGTCGAGCATATAGGCGGTATGACTGTCGAGAACGCCGTCCATGAAGACCTTGACGAAATCGCCGCGCAGCATGTCGGTGGCGAATTCCTTCTTCCATTCGGCGGCGTTGTCCAGAACGGACACGTCCATGAAGTTCCTGATGTGGAACGGAATGCGGACACGGACCGGCAATTCTCCCGATTGTTCCAGGTCGCGCATGATGCGCAGCTGGTAATGGTTTCCGTCGAAGTTCTGGATCGAGGTGATGCCCCAGGTCGCGCAATATTCGAGACCGGTCTTCAGGATAGCGCGGTCAAGCGCATATTGTTCGGGAGTGACGTTTTCCGGGTCGAGACCGGACACCATGCCGAATTCCTCGCGGCCGCCGGTGGAGGAGAGCGCCACCACAGGGCCAAAGGCATTGCCCTCGCGCAGTTCGCCGCTCGCAAGTCCATCCTCGCCCATCACCACTTCATTGCCAACGCCGACGTCCTTGCCGTGCAACAGGCCGGCCTTCTCCAGCGCCGGGGTGTTGGCCCAGGCGGTGTGGTGATCGGGTGCGAACATCATGAACGAGCGGTCGGGGATAATGGCGTCGAGATGATGGCGGGTGACCGGCTGGTTGAGGCCGATGATCGAATAGTCGGCGGAAAAGCCCATCAGCAGGGGCTCATCGGGATTGGCGGCGGCGTATTCCAGCATGGCGGCCTTCAGCGCCTCGAAGCCCTCGACGCCGTGCAGGTTGAGTTGGCGCAGCGAGACGGAGCCGGGGAAGATGTGCATGTGCGCTTCGTTGAAGCCTGGCATCACCGTTGCTCCGCCGGCATCGACGATTTTCGTCGATGCGGTGGCAAGCGCTTCGATTTCCGAAGCGGTGCCGACGGCGAGAACCTTGTTGCCAGAAAGCGCGATGGCTTCCGCCTTCGGCTTGTCGCCGTCCATGGTCAGGACCCTGGCGTTCTTGATGATGATATCTGCGGTTTTAGTCATGTCTTTTATCCGGATTGAGGCTTCAGGCCGCTGCACGGCACATGGCGCGGAAGAAGGCGAAATTGTCGTGCTTCAGTTCGTCGTCCAGCGGATTGGGCTGCGACGAGAGCTTGACGATGACGGTTTCGGTCGAGGGATCGACATAGAGCCACTGGCCGTGAATGCCGATCGCGCAGAAGGCGCCGTCTGCCTCGCCGGACTGATACCACTTGCTGCGGTAGCGGCCGTTGGGCAGGAATGTCGGACCGGCCTGTTTCCATGCTTCCGGGTCTCCGGCGGTCTTCATGTCCTCGACCCAAGCTGCCGGCACGACCTGCCGGCCACCAGCCGTGCCACCGTCCAGCAGCATCTGCCCGACGCGGGCGAGGTCTCGGGCGGTCACGCAGACGCCGCCGGCCGAACGGGCCGAGCCGGCACCATCGACGCTGACCAACGCATGGTTCTTCGCGCCGAGCGGCTTCCACAACAGGTCGGAAAAAAGATCGACATAGCGGCGACCGCTGGCGCGCTCGATCAGGATGCCGAGCAGGTCGGAATTGGGGGAGGCATAATAGAAGCGTCCGCCATGCGCGCGGTCGGCCTTCTTCAGCGTCAGCAGGAATTCCAGAAGGGTCTCGCTCGGCGTTCCGGGCTCAGCCGGGTTCCAAAGCGTCGCGCGGCGATAGCGGGCAAAGGCGCCCATCTTGTCGAGATAGGCTTCCTCGAAATCGAGGCTGACGCGCATGTCCAGCACGTCGCGGAAGCTGCAGTCGCCGTAAACGGAGCCCTTCGCCTCGGGGAGATAGTCGGTGACCGGGCGGTCAGGGTCGATTGCGCCTTGCCCTTCAAGGATGCCGGAGACCAGAGCGGTCAGCGATTTCGAAATGGAAAAGACGATATGGCGAGCATTGACGTGGCAATGCGGCGCGTAGTGTTCGGCAATGATTGTGCCGCCCTTCATCATCACGAAGGCATCGGTATGGGCGTAATCAAGAAATGCGCGGGCCGTTTTTGCATCGGCAACGCCGGTATCGAGAGGTGCGCCCAGCAGCAGTGAGCTTTCAAGCGCCGTTTCCGGCTGCTCGGCCGTCGCGCGGATCTCGGCGGTCGGCACCATCTCGCGAAGGTTCTGGAAGCTCCAGTGGCTGAAAGGAGCGGTGCGCCAATTGGCGAGCGTTACGTCGCGGCGCTCGAAGCCATAGGCACTCTTGAATTCCGTGGTCATGGAAACAGTTCCCTGAAACGGGAGAGCCGAAAGGCTCCCCCGTCTTGATGCGGGTATCGATATGGACAAGCTTACTTCTGAACTTCGGTCCAGATCTTGGTGTAGAACTGCTGGACCTCAGGCTCGCAGGCCAGGAGGAACTCTCCGGACTTTTCGAATTCTGCCGGGATTACCAGTTCCGGGGCGTCCTTCATGTCAGCCGGCAGGAACTGGTCCGAACCCTTGATGCCGTTCGCATACTTGGCGAAGGCGGAGATGAGGGCGGCGTTTTCCGGGTCCATGACGAAGTTCATGAACAGCTTGGCGTTTTCCGGGTTCTTGGCATCCTTGAGCAGCGCAAGGCTGTCCATGAAATAGGGGAAGCCCTCCTTCGGGTAGCCGATCTTGATATCGGGGTTCTTGGCGCGCGAGCGCATGATCGCGCCGTTCCAGTAGTAAACGCCCGCATAGTCGCCGGCCGGCAGCTTCTCGGTCACGCTGTAGTCCATGGCCAGCCACTTCGGCTTGGCTTCGACCAGCTTGTCGCGAACCTTGCGGAGCACTTCCTTGTCCATGGTGCACCATTCGCCACCGAAGTACTTGATGGTGGCGAACAACACGTCGTTCATTTCAGGGGCGACGTTCAGTTTGCCGACCAGTTCTGCTGGCGGATCGAGGAAAATGGCGGAGGTGTTGAGGTCGCCCTTGTAGACGGACGTGTTCACGCCGATGCCGGTAAAGCCCCACTGCCACGGAACCGTGTAGTGACGGCCCGGATCCCACTTCACGTCAACCCAGCGCTCGTCGACATTCTTGAAGTTTTCCATCTGGTCGGGACGGGCTTCAGCGATGAGGCCTTCCTTGATCCAGATCGGCACGTAGTTTGCCGAGGGGACGACGATGTCGAAGCCGTGGCCGCCAGCGCGGACCTTTGCGAGTGCGGTGTCGTTCGAGTCATAGTCTGTGACGGTCACCTTGACGTCGTACTTCTGCTCGAACTTCTTGATCAGCTCGGGGTTGGTGTAGTCACCCCAGTTGTAGATGTTGAGTTCGCCTGCGGCCGAAGCGGCGCCGGCGCAGGCAAGCATTGCAATCACCGCGGTCGCGGTCGTCGTCATCATCCGTTTCATTTCAGTTCCTCTCACTTGTTTTGGATGTCGAGATGATCATTGCTTACGTTTGTTGATGAAGAAGAAGATCATTACCAGCACGGTCGACAGGGCCAGGAACACCGTCGCGATCGCGTTGATTTCGGGCGTCGTCTCGCGGCGAAGCTGGCCGAGCATGTAGGTCGGCAAGGTGTCCTGTCCGCCGGACTTGACGAATTCGGTGATGACCACGTCGTCGAGCGAGATGACGAAGGCCAGCATGAAGCCGGCGATGATCGCGGGCCGCAGCAGCGGCAACGTCACGCGGCGGAACGTCATCCACGGCGTGGCGTAGAGGTCGGCAGCCGCGCGCTCGAGCGTCAAGTCCATGCTTTCAAGTCGCGCCCGGATCGGAAGATAGGCGAAGGGAATGCAGAATGCGGTGTGCGCGAGGATGAGATAGCCGAGGCCGGAATAGCCGGTCCAGACCTTGATACGCGAAAACACGATCAGGAGCGCAACGGCCGTGACGATTTCCGGCACCATCAGCGGCTGGTTGATGACCGCATATTTGAAGGTCAGCCCGCGATAAGGCTGTGTGCGGGTGGTCGCCAGGGCGGCCATTGTCGCGGCTATCGTGGAGAGGACGGCAGCCCAGATCGCGATAATCATGGAGCGGATCGCGGCATCCTGCACGGCATTGTTTTCCCACGCGGATACGAACCAGCGGAAAGAGAAGCCATCCCATCGGGAAAGCGATTCAGCCGCGTTGAAAGAATAGGCCACCAGCGCGCCGATCGGCAGATAAAGCGCGAAGAAGGTGAACAGCGCGATGAAAACGAAGCCGGGTTGAGTGCGGGTGTTGAAGCGAGGCTTAAGCATGACCGGCTCCCGAGCGCGAGGCGTTCCGCACATAGAAGATCAGGGCGATCATCACGAAAGCCATGAGGGTGATAGACATCGCTGCGCCAAGCGGCCAGTTGCGGCCGGATCCGAACTGCATCTCGATCAGGTTGCCGAGCATCATGTTCTTGCCGCCGCCGAGTACGCGGGGAATGACATAAGCGCCGAGCGAGGGGATGAACACGAGGATGGAGCCGGCGATGAGGCCGGGCTTTACCAGCGGGATGATGATTCGTCTCAAGACCTGGAAGCGGTTGGCATAGAGGTCATAACCTGCTTCTACGAGGCGGAAATCCAGTTTTTCGATCGAGGCATAGAGCGGCAACACCATCAGCGGCAGATAGACATAGGTCATGCCGAGGAGGTTGGCCGTGTCGGTGTATATGATCTGCAAGGGGCTATCGATCACGCCGAGCCAGATGAGCGTGTTGTTCAACAGGCCTTCGTTACGGATGATCTGCTGCATGGCGAAGGTGCGGATGAGCAGGTTGGTCCAGAACGGAATCGTGACAAGGAACACCCAGATTTCTCGGGTGTGTGTCGGCCGCGTGGCGATGAAGTAGGCCGTTGGGAAGCCCAGCAGAAGTGTCAGGACGGTGGTGTAGGCCGACAGCTTGATCGAACGCCAGATGATCGACATGTGGGCGCTGGCGAGGCCGAGCGTGTCGTCAAACATGTCGCGCTGGAAGAAGACGGAGATCCAGCCTTCCGAGGAGAACTGGCCGAACTTCACATCGCCATAGTCGCCCTTGGCCATGAAGGAATAGAGCAGCATGACGAGCAGCGGGCCGGCCGCCCCGATGAGGATGATGAGCAGGGCCGGCGCGCTGAGCAGCCAGCGGTTGCGAATTTCTTGTTTCTGGGCCGCGACAGCGGCTTTCTGTGCGCCGCTCATGGTCAATCCTTCAGGATCTGGGCGACATCGTCGCTGAGCTTGATGCCAACGGTCTGGCCTTCGCTATAGCCGCACGGGCCGCTGCGGCTGTTCTGCTGGCGCACGTTAAATAGCGTGCCGCCATCGAGGCGGACGCCGATGTTTGTGTCGGTGCCGAGATAGACAATGCTTTCGATGGTGCCGGAAAGCGGAGCATCGTCAGTCCGTTCGGATAGCGCCGCATGTTCCGGACGAATGACGATCGTAACCTTGCCGCTCGGCGTTGTCTGCTCGGGGAAGGTCGCGGGGATCTCCTTTCCGGAGCGCAGGCGAACCTTGGCGCTGCCGCCTTCGACAGAGACGACCTCGACTTCGAGAAAATTCGTTTCGCCAATGAAGTTGGCGACGAAGCGTTCGGCCGGATGATCGTAAATTTCCCAGGGATTGCCCACCTGACGAACGGAACCGGCCGACATCACCGCGATGCGGTCGGACATGGTCAGCGCTTCTTCCTGGTCATGGGTGACGAAGATGAAGGTGATGCCGGTTTCGGCCTGCACGCGCTTCAACTCGACCTGCATTTCCTTGCGCAGCTTGTAGTCGAGCGCCGAAAGCGGCTCGTCGAGCAGCAGCACCTTGGGTTTCGGTGCAAGCGCGCGGGCAAGCGCCACACGCTGCTGCTGGCCGCCGGAGATCTGGCTGACCTGTCGATCGCGCATCGCGGTCATATGCACCAGTTCCAGCATCTCTTCGACGCGCGCCTTGATCTCGGCCTTCGGTTTGCCGAGCATCTGCAGACCGAAGCCGATGTTCTCGGCAACCGTCATATGCGGAAAGAGCGCATAGTTCTGGAACACGGTGTTGACCGGACGCTTGAAAGGCGGCAGCGGCGCGATGTCTTGGCCATATAGCAGGATTTCGCCGGAAGTCGGAAAGTCGAAGCCTGCGATCAGTCTCAAGAGCGTGGTCTTGCCGCAGCCGGAGGGGCCGAGCAATGTAAAGAATTCGTTTTCCTGAATGTTCAAAAAGACGCCGCCGAGAGCGGTGACCTGTGCGTTTCCGGCGCCGTAGACCCGGCTTACTCCGCGGATTTCGATCGCGGCCTTCTTCGATGTCGAATTCAAGAAATATCCCCGGTTTTTTAGTGGAATTTTCCGGCACTGTTTCACTTTCGCCGAACTGCGGCAAGGCTTTCACCCTGCGCTTGCCAAGCACGGACACTGACGCAATAAGCGTGCCATGCCCTGAAATGTGCCCGAAAACCTCCCTATTGCTCGCGTTATCCGGGCATTCCAGCCCGGATTCCTGCGGTTTGCTCCTCTATCGCCGGCGAAACGCTCCCTTCGTTTCGGTATCGGCGAGCCTGCCCTCCAGGGACAGGATTTTGGCATGTTGCCTCAAAATTGGTCGTGTGACCATTTTTATTTCAGGTCGTTCAGAAATTTTCCCGCGCTGTTTTTGACCGCGTTTTTATTGCGAAGGTCGATCCTTGACGGACGCCTTGGAAGCGCCTCTGATGGGACCATTCTCCAGTACGGAATGACGATGTGATTGATCCTGCCGACCTCGATGCCCTCTCGCTTTCCCGAGCCATTCACCAGAAGCGGATCACCTGCGAACAGGTGATGGAACGGTCCCTCGACCGCATTCAGCGGCTCAATCCGAAAATCAACGCCATCGTCAGTCTGCGCGGCATCGCCGACCTTCTCGCCGAGGCGCGGGAACGGGACAGGGAGCTTGAGGCAGGGCGGTCGCGAGGGTGGCTGCACGGGCTGCCGTTCGCCATCAAGGATCTGAGCGAGGCGAAGGACATAACCTGCTCCTATGGCTCGCCGATCTACAGGAATTTCGTACCGGATTTCGATGACATTCAGGTCGAGCGGATCAAGCGCGCCGGCGCGATCGTCATCGGCAAGACCAATACACCGGAATGGGGCTTTGGCTCGCATTCCTACAATCCAGTCTTCGGGGTGACGCGCAATCCCTATGACACGTCGAGGAGCGCCGGCGGATCGAGCGGCGGGGCAGGGGCGGCGCTTGCCGCACGGCTCGTGCCGGTGGCCGACGGCAGCGACATGATGGGGTCGCTGCGCAATCCTGCTGCGTTCAACAACGTCGTCGGCTTCAGACCCAGCTTCGGGCGCATTCCGGGTTTGCCGGGCAAGGACGTCTACATGAACCAGTTGGCGGTTCTCGGGCCTATGGCGCGCAACGTCGCCGATGTCGCCGCACTCCTGAACATCCAGTCCGGTTTCGATGTCCGTGATCCGCTGTCGCTTCCTGAGGAGCCGGTGCGCCTGAGCGAGGATTTCGATCCGAAGGGCGTCAGGGTCGGCTGGCTTGGTGATTTCGGTGGCTACCTGCCGTTCGAACCGGGTGTGCTCGAACTCGGCCGCGCCTCGCTTTCGGTTTTCGAACACATGGGTTGCCGTGTGAGCGAGGTGCTGCCGGATTTCGACATGGACCGCCTGTGGTGGGCGTGGACCACGCTACGCGGCTGGCTGACCGCCGGATCGCTGCGCGGCCATTACGAAAACCCAGCGGAACGGGCTTTGCTGAAGCCGGAAATCCTGTTCGAGATTCGCGCCGGCCTGAAGGTGACGGCCGAGGATGTTTATGAGGCTTCGGCGGTCAGGACTGCCTGGCTGCAGGCGGTGCTCAAGCTGTTCGAACGTCATGATTTCCTGATCCTGCCAGCCGCGCAAGTATTTCCTTTCGATGCCGATATTCCGTGGCCGAGGGAAATCGCGGGGCGGAAAATGGATACCTATCATCGCTGGATGGAGGTCGTGATCGGCCCGAGCATGGCGGGTTTGCCGGTTGCGGCCATGCCGGCCGGTTTCGGTACTGGCGGGTTGCCGGCGGGCATCCAGATCATCGGCCGACCGCGCGCCGATGCCGCGGTTCTGGATTTCGCGCAGGCATATGAGCGGGCGACCGACTGGCTGCAGAGGCGGCCGCCGCTTGGATGATGTGCGCGGACTGGCCGGCCTTCGTTCCTTTAGTGGGGTGCCGCTGTCTTCTCTCGCCGTTGTTCGCAATCTCTTTTTTGCACTTGAACACGGTGAGAATTTGGTCCACCCAATAATATATCAGATCGTTGATGTGCCACCGCAGGCTTTTGCCGGTGCGGTCGCCCAGAGGTGATCGGGATCGTCAAGTTTTTGTAATTGCAGGTGCTTTCTCATGGAACTGGTGTTCGACGGACATAACGACGTCTTGCTGAGGCTTTGGCGGAGCCGGGCGGGTGGGGTCGATCCCGTCGGAGAGTTCCGTGACGGCACCAGCGAGGGGCATATCGACGGACCCCGCGCCAAGGCTGGTGGTCTGGCGGGTGGTCTCTGTGCCATCTACATCCCCACGACGGGCGGTGACTTCGTCTTGAAGGAGCCTGACGAAAAGGGGCATTACTCGACGCCGCTCGAGAAGCCTCTCCAGCGCCAGCCGTCGCTCGACATCGCGCTCGACATGGCGTCGATCGCGCTTCGTCTCGACCGGGCGGGCGCGTGGCGGCTCTGCCGCACCACCGCGGATATCCGCAAGGCGATCGACGAGGGTACCTTTGCCGCCGTCATGCACATGGAAGGCTGCGAGGCGATCGATGGCGATCTCGACGCGCTGGAAACCTTCTACGCCGCCGGCCTGCGTTCGCTCGGACCCGTCTGGAGCCGCAACAACATTTTCGGCCATGGCGTGCCGTTTGCCTTCCCCATGTCTCCCGACACCGGACCGGGCCTGACCGATCTCGGTTTCGAACTGGTGAAGGCCTGCAATCGGATGGGTATTCTGGTCGATCTCGCCCACATCACCGAAAAGGGCTTCTGGGACGTGGCGAAGGTCAGCGACCAGCCGCTGATCGCCAGCCATTCTAACGCCCATGCGCTGACGCCGGTGGCGCGCAACCTGACCGACAAGCAGCTCGACGCGATCAAGGAAAGCCGCGGTCTGGTCGGCCTGAACTATGCCGTTACCATGCTGCGAGACGATGCGCGCGACGACGCCAACACGCCGCTTTCGGACATGGTTCGTCACATCGACCATCTCGTGAACCGCATGGGCATCGACTGCGTGGCGCTCGGTTCCGACTTTGATGGCGCGACCGTTCCAGCCGATATTGCCAACGCGGCGGGCAATCAGAAACTGGTTGCGGCCCTGAAAACCGCCGGATACGCTGACGAAGACTTGAAAAAAATCTGCCGGGAAAACTGGCTGAGGGTTCTGGCATCCGCCTGGCACGAATAAGCCGGCGGCTGTCCGAAAGGCACCAACCTTAACAAACAGGGGATACTACGATGATGAATTCGCTGAACAGGCGTATGCGCCTGATGACGACCAGCGCGGCCATGGCGCTGTTGCTGGCCGCAGCTCCGCAGGCTTTTGCCGCCACTCCGGCCGACACGCTGGTCGAGGGTTTTGCCATCGACGACATCATCACGCTCGATCCGGGTGAAGCCTTCGAGCTTTCGACCGCCGAAGTCACCGCCAACACCTACTCGAAGCTCGTCAACCTCGACATGAACGACACGTCGAAGGTCGTCGGCGAGTTGGCCGACAGCTGGACCATTTCCGATGACGGCATGACCTATACCTTTAAGCTGAAGCCGGGCCTGAAGTTTGCTTCCGGCAATCCGATCACTGCCGAGGATGTCGCCTTCTCCTTCGAGCGCGCCGTCAAGCTCGACAAGTCCCCGGCCTTCCTGCTCACCCAGTTCGGCCTTACCGGTGACAACGTTGCCGAAAAGGCGAAGGCTGCCGATGAAAGCACCTTCGTGCTGACCGTCGACAAGGCCTATGCACCGAGCTTCGTGCTGAACGTGCTGACCTCCACCGTCGCTTCGATCGTGGACAAGAAGGTCGTTTTGGAACACGCCAAGGCCGTGACCCCCTCGGACGAATACAAGTACGATACCGATTTCGGCAACGAGTACCTGAAGACCGGCTTTGCCGGTTCCGGCCCGTTCAAGATCCGCGAATGGCGCGCCAACGAAGTCGTGGTGCTGGAGCGCAACGACAACTTCTTCGGCGAAAAGCCGAAGCTTGCCCGCGTCATCTATCGTCACATGAAAGAAAGCGCCGGCCAGCGTCTCGCTCTTGAAAACGGCGACATCGACGTTGCTCGTAACCTTGAACCGGGCGATGTAGATGCCGTGACCAAGAAGGAAGGCATCGCGACGACGTCTGCTCCGAAGGGCACGCTCTATTACTTCAGCCTCAACCAGAAGAACGAGAAGCTGGCGAAGCCGGAAGTCATCGAGGCCTTCAAGTACCTCGTCGACTATGACGCAATCGGCGAAACCCTGATCAAGGGCATCGGCACCATCCACCAGACCTTCCTGCCGACCGGCCAGCTCGGCGCGCTCGAAGACAAGCCCTACAAGCTCGACGTTGCCAAGGCCAAGGAACTGCTGGCCAAGGCCGGTCTCGCCGACGGTTTCACCGTCACCATGGACGTGCGCAACACGCAGCCGGTCACCGGCATTGCTGAAAACGTCCAGCAGACTCTCGCCCAGGCCGGCATCAAGCTGGAAATCATTCCAGGCGACGGCAAGCAGACACTGACCAAGTATCGTGCACGCCAGCACGACATCTATATCGGCCAGTGGGGCTCGGACTATTTCGACCCGAACTCGAATGCCGAAACCTTCACCTTCAACCCGGACAATTCCGACGAAGGCAAGAACAAGACGCTGGCATGGCGCAATGCCTGGGATCCGAAGGACCTCACCGTCCAGACGCAGGCCGCTCTTCTGGAAAAGGACAGCGCCAAGCGCGCCGCCATCTATGAAGGCCTGCAGAAGGAAGTTCTGGCCAGCGGTCCGTTCGTGATGCTGTTCCAGCAGATCGAAGTTGCCGGCTATTCCAGCAAGCTCAAGGGCTTCAAGCTCGGCCCGAGCTTCGACACCAACCTCGTCTACACCATCTCCAAGGACTAAGCGCCCTTGGCCCTGATGGAAACAAAGACCGAGGCGCGGCGCTCCGGCGCCCGCGCCTCGGCGCTCGCCTTTTCGTTGCTGCGGTTCCTGCTGACCGTGGTGACGACCTATCTCGGCCTGCTCGCCGTGACTTTCTTCATCGGCCGCGTCGTGCCGATCGATCCGGCGCTGGCGATTGTCGGCGACCGCGCTCCGGCTCATGTCGTCGAGCGGGTGCGCGAAGAGCTGGGGCTCAATCTTCCGCTCTACCAGCAGTTCATCATTTACATTCGTCAGGCGCTGACGGGTGACTTCGGGACGTCGGTGCTGACCACCAATCCGGTGATGACCGATATCCGCCGCGTGTTTCCGGCAACCATCGAGCTTGCCACGGTCGGCACCCTGATTGGTGCCTTTTTCGGCGTGCCGCTCGGTGTTCTCGCTGCCGTCAAGCGCGGCAGCTTCGCCGACCAGATCGTGCGTATCATCGGGTTGATCGGTTATTCCGTGCCGATCTTCTGGCTCGGCCTTCTGGCTCTGGTGCTGTTCTATGCGCAGCTCAAATGGGTGGCCTATCCGGGGCGCGTGGACATCGTCTACGAGTATTCGTTTACGCCCGTGACCGGCTTCTTCCTGCTGGATGCGGCGATGCAACGGCAATGGGACGTGTTCTGGGACGTGTTCCGCCACATCATCCTGCCCGGCGCGCTGCTCGGCTATTTCTCGCTCGCCTATATCAGCCGCATGACGCGCAGCTTCATGCTGAACGAGCTGTCGCAGGAATATATCGTCGCCGCCCGCGCCAAGGGGCTGTCCGAGACCCGGATCATCTGGTTCCACGCGCTCAGAAACGCAGCCGTGCCGCTGATCACGGTGATCGCGCTTTCCTATGCCGGCCTTCTCGAAGGCTCGGTGCTGACGGAAACGATCTTCTCGTGGCCGGGGCTTGGCCTCTACATCACCAATTCGCTGCAGAATGCCGACATGAATGCCGTGCTCGGCGGGACGATCATCATCGGTTCCGTCTTCATCGCCATCAATATCCTGTCGGACGTTCTCTATCGCATTCTCGATCCGAGGACCCGCAGCCGATGACCGCAAACGAAATGACTGCAAAACCGACCCTGCGCGAATGGCTGCTGTCCGACCGGCCGCAATCGCGCCGTCAAGCCCGGCTCGGTCGGCTCTACGTGATATGGCGGCAGTTCTCCGCAAACCGGCTGGCCGTTCTCGGTCTCGGCATCATCATTGCGTTGCTGCTCGTTGCCGTCTTCGCCGATGTGCTGGCGCCGCATTCGCCGATCCAGGGAGACCTTCGCGGAGCGCGGCTTCTGCCTCCGGGTTCGGAAGGCTATCTGCTCGGAACAGACGACCAGGGGCGCGATATCCTTTCGCGCCTCATTCATGGCTCGCGGCTGACGCTGTTCGTCGTGGTGCTCGTCGCCATCATCGCCGCGCCGATCGGCCTTATCGTCGGTACGGTTTCCGGTTATGCCGGCGGCTGGGTGGACGGCGTGCTGATGCGGATCACCGACATCTTCCTTGCCTTCCCGAAACTCGTTCTGGCGCTGGCGCTGGTGGCGGCTCTCGGTCCCGGCATCGAGAATGCGGTGCTTGCCATCGCGATTACCTCGTGGCCGCCTTACGCCCGTATCGCGCGGGCCGAGACGATGACGTTCCGTAACTCCGATTACATCTCGGCGGTCCGGCTGATGGGCGCGTCGCCGATGCGCATCGTGTTCTTCCACATCATGCCGCTCTGCATCTCGTCGCTGATCGTGCGTGTGACGCTCGACATGGCCGGCATCATTCTGACTGCGGCCGGTCTCGGCTTCCTCGGTCTCGGTGCGCAGCCGCCGCTGCCGGAATGGGGGGCGATGATCGCGTCGGGCCGGCGCTTCATTCTCGATCAGTGGTGGGTCGCGGGCATGCCGGGCTTCGCCATTCTCATCGTCAGCCTCGGCTTCAACCTGCTCGGCGATGGCCTGCGCGATGCGCTCGATCCGAAGGAGGCGGGACAGTGACCCCACTCCTGACCGTCGAAAATCTGCGGGTCAGTTTCCCGACCCGGACCGGCATGGTCGAGGCCGTGCGTGGCGTGAACTTTACTCTTGGCCGCGAGCGGCTGGGCATCGTCGGCGAATCCGGTTCCGGCAAGTCGCAGACGGGCCGTGCGATCATGGGCCTGACGCCGAAGCATGCGCACATCACCGCCGACCGCCTTGCCTTCGGGGAGGCCGATCTTCTGGGCATGCAGGCGTCGGAGCGGCGCAGGCTGCGCGGCAAGAAGATCGCGATGATCCTGCAGGACCCGAAATACTCTCTGAACCCGGTCATGCCGATCGGTCGGCAGATCATGGAAACGCTGAAGACGCACGAGAAGGTCTCCCGCTCCGAGGCGAAGGCGCGCGCTCTTGCCATGCTGGAGGCGGTGCAGATCCGCGATCCAGAGCGCGTGTTCGATCTCTATCCGCACGAGGTTTCCGGTGGCATGGGGCAGCGCATCATGATCGCTATGATGCTGGTCTGCGGTCCCGAACTCCTGATTGCCGACGAACCAACCTCCGCGCTCGATGTGACCGTGCAGCTCGAAGTGCTGGCCATTCTCGACAAGCTGGTGGTCGAACGCGGCATGGGGTTGGTGTTCATTTCGCACGACCTGCGTCTGGTTTCCTCCTTCTGCGACCGCGTGCTGGTGATGTATGCCGGCAAGGTGGTGGAGGAGCTGGCGGCATCGCGGCTTTCCGAGGCGCAGCATCCCTACACGAGAGGGCTTCTCAACTGTCTTCCGAAGATCGAGGGCGACCGGCATCCGCTTCCGGTTCTGGAGCGTCAGGCGGAGTGGAAGCTATGACGATGTCAGCACTTTCCATTCGCAACATGGTCGTGAGCTTCGACGAATTCCGGGCGCTCGATACGGTCAGCCTTGAGATTCCGGTGGGCGAGTCCTTCGGCATCGTCGGTGAATCCGGCTCGGGCAAGTCGACGCTGCTCAGGGCCGTCGCCGGGCTGAACCGCTTCGAAAGCGGTAGCCTCGAAGTCAATGGCCGCTCCTATTCTGGCTGGCGGCGGGATCATGAGTTCTATCGCACCGTACAGATGGTGTTCCAGGACCCCTATGGTTCCCTGCATCCGCGCCAGACTGTCGACCGCTTGCTGCTGGAGCCACTGGCGATCCATGGTTTCAGCGACACGGAGGCGCGCATCGAGCGTGCACTCGATGAGGTGGGCCTCGGTTCCGGTTTCCGCTTCCGCTTCTCGCACCAGCTTTCCGGCGGTCAGCGTCAGCGTATCGCGATTGCGCGGGCGCTGATCCTCGAGCCGAAGATCCTGTTGCTCGACGAGCCGACGTCTGCGCTCGACGCGTCGATCCAGGCGGAAATCCTCAACCTGCTCGAACAGGCCCGCAAGGATCGCGGCCTGACCTTCATCATGGTCAGCCACGACCTCGCGGTCATTAGCCATATGTGCGAGCGGCTCGCGGTGATGAAGTCCGGCAGGGTGGTGGAGACGCTCAACGTGGAGCAGTTGCGCCGCCACGATGTCGCGACCGATTACACCCGCAAGCTCATGGTGGCGAGCGAGGGCTTTGTCCGTCACGAAGCGTGAGTGTGAGATTAGAATATTTCCGGCGAAAACAGAATCGCCTGCAATGCTCTATCTCTTTAGTTTTGCGCAATTCCGGACGCAAAACCGGTTCCCGCTTTTGCTGGATTTGCTTTAGCGGCCGCGCCTCAAGCGACCCGCATACCCTGTCGCCAGACGGCTTTCAGGAAGGGATGTCCATCATGGAGGCCGACATGCAACAGGTCGGCCCGCTTGCCCTTGGCGATCTCGCCGCGATCGCCAAGGCCGGCTGCTTCCGCCGGCGTTTTCGTCACCATGCGCAGCGCTGCCGGCAGGTCGTAGTCCAGGGCGGGGTCGGCGGCGATCATGAAAGCTGCATCCAGCAGCGAGCGCGGCACGTAATCCGATGCGAGGATATCGACCAGCTTTTCGTTGAGCAGGTCGCGCACGGCGATGTTGCCGGACTGGGAACCGCCGCGCAGGATGTTGGGGGCGCCCGCCACAATCAGCATGGCACGGGCGCGCGCTTCGCGGGCGGCTTCCATCGTGCAGGGGAATTCGGAGATGGCGACGCCTTCGTCTGCGGCCAGATCGACGTGTTCGATATCGGTGTCGTCATGGCTCAACAGCGGCAGGCCGCGCGAGCGGGCGAGCTCGACCACCTTCGGGCGGACGGTTTCGCCGATATGGCTCTTTTCGGCAACCAGAAGCTTGATCTTCTCGCGCACGATTGCGTGGCTTTCGCCGGTCGACTTGGAAGCGCGGGAGACATAGGCATCGACGTCGCGGCTCTGGCGGATTCCCGGCAGATGCTCCATCACGGAGATGACCTTCACGATGGGGCGGTCGATATTGGCCTGCATCAGCGCAGGCGTCTCCGGATCGGTAATTTCGCAGCGAAGATGGATGAGGTGCTCGGAGCGCAGCATGCCGCCGGCCTGCGCCCGCTCCAGCGCATCGATCATCGGGGCGAGGATCTGGGCGCGTTCCGGATTGTCGGTCGTGGCGCCGACGCAGAGGCTGTCGAAGACGGTGGTAACGCCGCCGCCGATGATCTGCGCGTCATGGGCAAGGGCCGCGCGCATGAAATCCCAGCGCACATGGGCGCGCGGATAGACGTGCTTTTCGAAATGGTCGGTGTGGATGTCGACGAGGCCCGGCACGAGATAGTCGCCGCCGAGGTCGATGGCACCCGCCGCGGTCAGTCCGGCGTCGATGGAGACGACGCTGCCGCCTTTTACGGTGACGGTGCCATGAACGATTTCGTCGGCAAGCACGATGCGGGCGTTGGTGAGAACCAGAGTGGAGGTTTCGCCGGCAGCGCCGTTGTCGGAAGTCATGTCCATCAGCACTGTCTCATCCCTTTCCTGTCATCGCGGCAAAAGCGGACGGTGCGACTCACCGGCCGGCTCTGCGCCCGTCCTCGAAGGGTGTCGCGATCTTTCAGATTCGCTCTGTCCGCTTCAAGCCCTCGTCCTATCGCATGTCGCTGCCGCAAAACCGCTGCACACTTTTGCGCGCCATGCTTTAGCCTCGCTACGTGACGCTTCTGTGTCAAAGGACTGAAAGAGCCTCATCTGCGATGACCTGTTCCTCGTCGGTGGCGATGACCATGACGGCGACGGGGGAAACGGGCGAGGAGATCGTTTCCGCATTCGCCGCGTTGGTGTCGTCGTCGATTTCGATGCCGAGGAAGGCGAGGCGGTCGCAGACGGCCTGACGGATGAGCGGCTGGTTTTCGCCGATGCCGGCCGTGAAGATGAGCGTGTCGAGCCCACCGATGGTGGCGGTCAGTCTGGCGATTTCGCCGGCGATACGAAAGGTGAAGACGTCGATCGCCTCCCGTGCGGCGTCGGCATCGGTTTCCAGCAGCACACGGCTGTCGGCGCTGATGCCGGAAAGGCCGATGAGGCCGGACTTATGGTAGACGATGTCCTCGACTTCCTCGCGGGAGAGGGCAAGTTCGCCCATCCAGTGGAAGATAACGCCCGGATCGAGCGCGCCGGAGCGCGTGGCCATGGGGATGCCGTCGATAGTGGAAAAGCCCATGGAGCTGTCACGGCTCAGCCCGCCCTCGATTGCGCAGATGCTTGCGCCGCTGCCAAGATGGGCGACAACGGTGCGCGCCCCGGCGCGCTCGGGATGTGCTTTCGCCAGCGCGCCGGCAATGAACTTGTAGGATAGACCGTGAAAGCCGTAGCGCTTGATGCCCCTGTCGTGGAATTCGCGGGGAATGGCGAAGCGCCGGACGGTGGGTGACTGGCTGCGGTGGAAGGCGGTGTCGAAGGAGGCCGTCTGCGGCAAATGGGGCTTGAGATGCCGGATCGCCTCGATCAGCCGCAGGTTCTGCGGCTGGTGCAGGGGCGCAAGCGACGTCAGAGAGGCGATCTTCGCGATTGCCTGGTCATCGATCAGGACAGGTCCGGGGAAGATATCGCCGCCATGCACGACGCGATGGCCGACGGCGGTGACGGCATTCAGGTCGAAGTGATTGGCAAGCCAGCCGAAGGTTTCGTCGAGCACTTCGTGCAGCACGTCTCCGCCTTCTGCTTCCAGCGGAACATCGAAAGTCTCGGGTCCCTCGACCAGATGGAAGGTGAGGGGCTTGTGGCGAAAGTCGATCATGCCCTTGCCGATGCGCCGGGCGTGGCCATCCTCGCGCCGGAACAGACCGATCTTGACCGTCGATGAGCCGGCGTTGAAGGTCAGCAGGAGTTTTTCACTCATAGGGGCGCCAGTCCGTGCTGGGCATTTCTGGCGGCAACCAGTTTTGCCAGAGCGGCAGAGGCGATGCGGACCTTCACGCTGTCGGCGCGGCTTGTGAGGATGATCGGAACGCGCGCGCCAAGCACGAGGCCGGCGGCATCCGCGCCGGCGAAATAGATCAGCTGCTTTGCGAGCATGTTGCCGGCTTCGAGATCGGGGACAAGCAGGATGTCTGCCTGCCCGGCGACCGGTGAAACGATGCCCTTGGTGCGGGCGGCGTCGAGATTGATGGCGTTGTCGAATGCAAGCGGGCCGTCGACCTTCGCGCCGGTGATCTGCCCGCGGGAGGACATCACGGTGAGCGCTGCCGCATCGAGCGTCGCCTGCATCTTGTCGTTGACCGTCTCGACGGCGGCGAGCACGGCGACCTTTGGCTCGACAAGACCGAGCATGTGCATGAGATCGACGGCGTTCTGGCAGATGTCGCGCTTCTGTTCGAGGGAGGGGGCGATGTTGATCGCGGCGTCGGTTACGGCCAGAAGCTTGGAGTAGGCGGGCACGTCCATCATGTAGACGTGGCTGATCCGCCTCTCGGTTCTGAGGCCCGAACCGGCCGCGACGACGGCGCCCAGCAGTTCGTCGGAATGCAGGCTGCCCTTCATCAGCGTCGAGACCTTGCAGGCAGCCGCGAGCTCCGCGCCCCTAGCTGCGGCGGCGTGGCTGTGTTCTACGGCGATAATCTCGAAACCGTTGAGTGCAACGCCCGCCTTTTCCGCGGCCGCGCGGATCTTCGCGTCGGGTCCGATGAGGATGGGATCGAAAAGGCCTTCCTCGCGTATTTCGACGGCCGCCTGAATGGCCTCCGGCGAACAGGGATGGACGACGGCCGTTTTCGCCAGCGGAAGGGCCCGGGCCTCTTCCACGATCGGATCAAAACGGTTGTGTCGCTGCACGGCGATGGCGGTGGGCGCGCTTTGCGGCCAGGCGATGCGTTCCGACGGGGCAATCACGGTTGCCGTGCCGAGCAGGACTTCTTCGCCATGCTGGTTGGTGCAGCGGGTGTCGAGCAGCACGATGTTCCTGTCTGGCCGCTTTTCCTTGACCGTTACCTTTGCGGTGATGGTGTCTCCTGGGGAGACAGGCTTGCGGAACTGCAGCTCCTGTCCGAGATAGATGGTGCCGGGGCCGGGCAGTCTTGTGCCGAGAACGGAGGAGACGAGCGCCGCTGTCCACATGCCATGGGCGACGATGTGGCCGAAGAAATCCTTGGCGGCGAATTCAGGATCGACATGCGCCGGGTTGTAATCACCGGAGACGCTGGCGAAGAGGTCGATGTCGTCGCGTCCGATGGTGCGCTCGAGGCTGGCACTGTCGCCGATTTTCAGCTCCTCGAAAATGCGGTTGGTCAGCAGGGGCTGGTGCATTTCGACCTCACTTCTGGTGGACATAGGTACCCGGAGCCGCTTCCTTGGCGCCATAGCCGTTTTCGCTCGATCCCATCGGTGGCGGGATCACCTTCTCCGGCGAGGAATGTTCGGCAAGCCAGGCAGACCACTGCGTCCACCAGGAACCTTCCTGCGCAGGGGCATCGGCCGCCCATTCCTCGGCACTCAGGCATGGATCGACGGCAAGCTTGGTGGTGATGCGGTAGTGACGGTGGGGATGGCCGGGTTCGCTGACGATGCCGGCATTATGGCCGCCGCTGGTCAGCACGAAGGTGACGTCGGTATCGGTCAGGTAGTGGATCTTGTAGACGGATTTCCATGGCGCGACATGGTCACGTTCGGTGCCGACGGAAAAGACGGGGACGCGGATGTTCTGCAGCGCCGCAGGATGATCATCGACCATGAAGCGGCCGGCGGCAAGTTCGTTGTCGAGATAGAGCCGCTGCAAATATTCCGCATGCATACGGAAGGGCATGCGGGTCGTGTCCGCATTCCACGCCATGAGGTCGATCATGGGGGAGCGTTCCCCCATCATGTAGTCGCGCACCACGCGCGACCAGATGAGGTCGTTGGAGCGTAGGAGCTGGAAGGCGCCGGCCATCTGGTCGGCGGAGAGATAGCCCCGGTTCCACATGACGCTTTCGAGGAAGTGTAGCTGGCTGTGGTCGATGAAGAGCGCCAGTTCGCCGGGTTCGGAAAAATCGGTCTGGGCGGCAAACAGCGAGACGGAGGCCAGCCGATCGTCCTTCGCCCGCGCCATGGCGGCGGCGGCAATGGAAACAAGGGTTCCGCCGAGGCAATAGCCGGTCGCATGCACCTTGCTGCCGGGCACTATGGCGTTGATCGCATCGAGCGCGGCCATCACGCCGAGGCGGCGATAGTCGTCCATGCCGAGTTCGCGGTCTATGGCGGTCGGGTTGTGCCAGGAGATGCAGAAAACCGTATGGCCCTGCGCGACAAGATAACGGATCAGCGAGTTCTGCGGCGACAGATCGAGAATGTAATATTTCATGATCCAGGCCGGGACGATCAGCACGGGTTCGGCGTGGACCGTCTCCGTCACAGGCGAATACTGGATGAGTTCGATCAGACGGTTACGATAGACGACGCGGCCGGGTGTCGTCGCGACCGTTTCTCCGGGTATGAAGTCCTCGGTGCCGGCGACCGGCTGTTTCGTCAGTTCACGATTGGCGTCCTCAATGAAATTCCTGAAACCTTCGATGAAGTTCATGCCGCCTGTTTCGAAGGCGCGTTTCATGACAACAGGGTTGGTCAGCGGAAAGTTCGAGGGCGAGAAGACGTCGAGGATCTGGCGGGCGGCAAAGGAAATCACGTCTTCATGGTGGGGAGTGACGCCGGGAACGTCGCGGGTGACGTTGTGCCACCATTGCTGGTTCAGGAGGAAGCACTGTGCCATGGCGTTATAGGGAAAGTGCTGCCACTCCTCGGCGGTGAAGCGGTCGTCGCCCGGCAGTGGTTCGATGCAGGGTGGCGTCATGGGGTCCGCGACCGTTGCCGCGAGATGCGTCAGCAGGCGGTTGCTCTTGCGCAGGGCCTTCTGCACCAGTTCGAGACGCTTGCCCGGAGCCATGCCGAGATGGATCGCCCAGTCGTAGATGGCAAGCGAAATCGCGGACGGCGAAAGGCCGCCGGTCAGGGGCGCGATCATCGCCTCGCTCATGCGGGTGAGGGCTTCGAAGGCTTCGGCTTCTGAACCTTCATCAGGCCCGAATGCCTCGATGGCTGTTTCGATGTTGGAAAGGGATGGATTTCCGGCCCGGATCACGCTGGCAGTCGACATGCTTTTCCTCTCTTCCGACAGGAGGCAACACACTTTCACGTCATGAAGCGATAGAACGTCTTCATGACGAATTCGCGAAGCCGAAGCTCCCGCATTCAGTGCCGGCGGCCGAACACGCGCTGCTACCGGCACTATAGTCACCCACCCGAATGGCGGTCAATCACAAGTAGTATGCGTCTCATCTGCAAGCGCCTTCAGTCCACCCAGCATGAAGGTGGTCATACTGCGGGTCAATTGCGGCAGTTCGTCCCGCGACAGGCCGAGGTCGGGGAAGAGCGTCGGAATGACGGTCTTTTCGCCGATCAGTAGCATCAGGAAGGGGCCGACGCAGGCGATGGTGGTGGGAGCGACTATGGGATGTTCAGCGGGGAGGCCCAAAGTCTCCGCGACAAGGTTCGTCACAACCCGTTTCTTCGGAAGAATGGCCTTCTGCCTCAATACTTCGAAGGCGGGAGAGGGCGAAAAGATCTCCCGCATCAGCAGGCGGATGGATGCCGCCTCTCCCGGTGATGCCAGCAGAATGGTGGCGACCATTTCGATCAGGCGCGTCAGTCTTTGCTGCGGTGGGATGTTGAGACTGGCAATGGCCGTCAGCTTGTCGAGGCTGACCAGCCTATCGTGGGCGTCGACAAGCAGTTCCTCGTAGAGCTTGCCGATGCTGCCGAAATAGTAATTCACCGCTGCCGTGTTGGTGCCGGCAGCCGCGGTGATTTCCTTGCTCGTGGTGCGGCCGACGCCCTTCTCCGAGAAGATCCTCGCTGCTTCGTCGAGCAGCAATCGGCGAGTGGCGACGCCGTCGTCGCGCCTGCGCCGCTTTCCCGTTTCGTTCAAGCTTTCTTTCATGCCCGGCAGGCTAGCGGATTGCGACAAAAAAGTAAAATTCAAATTTGAATTTGACTTGTTGCGCGAGAGGGCGTTAGCTGAAGGGAGATTCCGGAGACTTACGATGCGAAAAGCGCTTGTTGTGGTGGTTCTGCTTGCCCTGGCCGGAGCGGCCGCCTGGTATTATCGTGAAAGCCAGATGGCTTCCGCGGACTTTGCACTCTATGGCAATGTGGAGTTCGATCAGGCCGACCTCGCATTCCATGCGAGCCGCCGCGTCGCGGAAATCCTGGTGGACGAGGGTGCGTCGGTTCATGCGGGACAGGTGCTCGCCCGGCAGGATACCGGCAATATCGAGCCCCAGATCGCGCAGGCCGAAGCGACGATTGCCTATAACGAGGCGGTCGTGGCCGAGTTGCGCAATGGCAGCCGTCCTGAGGAGATTGCCCAGGCGCGGGCGAACCTTGTTGCCTCGGAAACCGATGCGGCCAATCTCAAGCAGCAATATGATCGCGTTCGCCAACTCGTCAGCACAAGCACGGCGAGCCAGCAGTCGCTCGACGAGGCGAAGGCGGCTTCCGAAATCGCAGCTGCCAAGGTGATCGTCAGCCGCAGGACCCTCGATCTGGTTCTCGCCGGTCCGCGGGAGGAAAAGATATCGCAAGCGGAAGCGCAGCTTGACGGCGCAAAGGCCCAGCTTGCCGTTCTCAAGGAGCAACTGGCCGACATGGAGCTCAAGTCTCCGGCCGATGGTGTCATCCGCTCGAAGCTGATGGAGCCGGGCGAGATCGCGACCCCCAGCCGTGCGGTGCTGTCGCTTGCGATGACCGGCGACAAGCGGGTCCGGGCCTATGTCTCGGAAAAGGAACTCGGCCTGATCCGCGAGGGCATGGCGGCGCAAGTGGCCATCGACAGCGCGCCCGACAAGACCTTCGTCGGACGGGTCGGCTTCATCTCGCCGGTTGCTGAATTCACACCGAAGACGGTGCAGACCGAGGAACTGCGCTCCAGCCTCGTCTACGAAGTGCGGGTGCATGTGGAAGATCCCCACGATCAGCTGCGGCTCGGCATGCCGGCGACGGTGACATTTCCTGCCGCCGCTGACAGCAAGCCTGCCGAAGGAGCCGGATCATGACGGACGGCGGCCGGGAGAGCCTCGTTCTCGTCGAGGATCTTCGCAAGGCTTTCCACAACAAGGCGGGCGAGGTGACCGAAGCTCTTGCCGGGGTATCCTTTGCGGTCGAGCAGGGTACGCTGACGGCGCTGGTCGGTCCTGACGGAGCGGGCAAGACGACGCTGATCCGTCTGGTGGCCGGCCTGATGCCGGCCGATAGCGGGCGGCTCGATGTCTTCGGCCGGCCTGTTGCCGACGATCCCCAGGCAGTGCAGAGCCGCATCGGCTACATGCCTCAGAAATTCGGTCTCTATGAAGACCTGACCGTTCAGGAAAACCTCGATCTTTATGCCGATCTCCATGGTGTCGATCGGGCGGCCCGCAAGGACATCTATGCGCGGTTGATGGAAATGACCGCGCTCGGCCGCTTCACGGGCCGGCCGGCGGGAAAGCTTTCCGGCGGCATGAAGCAGAAGCTCGGTCTCGCCTGTACGCTGGTGCGCGCACCGGATCTGCTTCTTCTCGACGAGCCCACGGTCGGCGTCGATCCCCTGTCACGCCGGGAGCTTTGGGAAATCGTGCTGCGGCTGGTCAGGGAGGACAGGTTGTCGGTGATCGTCGCCACCTCCTATCTCGATGAAGCCCAGTTCTGCGACCGCGCCGTGGTCATGCATGAAGGCGCGATGCTGACGCAGGGGACGCCCGATGAGATAACGGAAAAGGCGAGGGGCAGGGTTCATCTGGTCGCGCCGCCGACGGGGACGAACGCCCGTAGTCTGCAGGTGAAGCTTGCGCGCGAGGCTGATGTCATCGATGCGGTCCCGGAGGCGGGGAAGGTGCGGCTGGTGATGAACGGGCCGGAGAGGCCGGTTCCGCCGATTTCAGGCGAGCCGCTTGCTTCCACAATCGCCGCCCCGCGTTTCGAAGACGGCTTCATGGCGATTTTTTCCGAGGTGGCGGGCGAACGGAAGGAGGCCAAGGTTTCCTTCACGCCGCGGACGGGCAAGGACGGCGATGTCACCGTCGCGGCCGAGCATCTGACGCGCCGTTTCGGCGACTTCACTGCCGTCGATAATGTCAGCTTCTCGGTACGGCGCGGCGAGATCTTCGGTCTGCTCGGGCCGAATGGTGCGGGCAAGAGCACGACGTTCCGCATGCTTTGCGGCCTTCTTCCCGCAACCGACGGGAAGCTGCAGGTGGCGGGTGCCGACTTGTTTACGGCAAGGGCGGAGGCCCGTCGGCGGCTTGGTTATGTGGCGCAGAAGTTCTCCCTCTATGGCAGCCTCAATGTCGATGAGAACCTCGATTTCTTCGCCCGTGCCTATGGCCTTTCCGGCAAGCTGAGGCGCGAGCGGATTGCATGGGCGAAGGCTGAATTCGAGCTGGCCGATCATGCGAGCATGCCGAGCGGGCAATTGCCAGGCGGGTACAAGCAGCGGCTGGCGATGGCGGCCGCGCTGCTGCACGAGCCGGATATCCTGTTTCTCGACGAGGCGACCAGTGGCGCCGACCCTCGGGCGCGGCGCGAATTCTGGGCGCGGATTTCGGCGCTGTCGGAGCAGGGCGTAACCGTGATCGTCACCACCCATTTCATGGAGGAGGCCGAATACTGCGACCGCATCGTCATCATGGATGGCGGGCGGGATCTGGCGCAGGGAACGCCGGCCGAGATCCGGTCGCATGCGCCGATGATTGATGGACGCGAGCCGACCATGGAGGACGCTTTCATCGCCATCATCGATGGCGGCGCGCAAAAGCAGGGATGGTGTCAAGGAGGAGCAGGCGGCATGAGCGGCGCGACGTCCGGCACTGGAGGAACTCTTGCGAGCCTTGCGCGGATCGCGGCCCTGATCCGCAAGGAAAGCTATCAGGTGCTGCGCGACCCGAGCAGCATCATCGTCGGCATCGTCATGCCGATGCTGCTGCTCATTCTCTTCGGTTACGGCCTGAGCTTCGACGTCAAGCGGGTGCCTCTTGCGGTGGTGATGGAGGAATCGAGCGATGAGGCGCGTGAGCTTGCCGCCGGTTTCAGCCTGTCGGAATATTTCTCGACCATCGACGTGAAAACCATGGTGGATGCCGAGCGGATGCTGAAGACGGCGAAGATCGACGGCATCGCGCGCATTCCGGCTGATTTCGCCCGCGATCTGGCGCTTGGCAAGGCCGAGGTTCAGGTGGTGGTCAACGGAACCGACGCCAACACCGCCCGCATCGTGCTTTCCTATGCGCAAGGGGCTGTCGGAAGCTGGGCGGCGCGGCATCAGGCGGATGGCCGTCTTGCGGCCGGCGTGCCGCAGGTCGCCGTCGAAACCCGTCTGTGGTTCAACTCGGCCAATAACAGCCAGCATTTCCTCGTTCCCGGCCTGATCGTGCTGGTGATGACCCTGATCGGCGCACTTCTGACCTCTCTCGTGGTGGCGCGGGAATGGGAGCGCGGCACGTTCGAGGCGCTGTTCGTCACGCCTGTCCGGCCCATCGAGATCCTGCTCGGCAAGACGGTTCCCTATTTCGTGCTTGGCATGCTGGGGCTCGGGCTTTCGATTGCCGGAAGTCAGGTGCTGTTCAATGTGCCGATGCGCGGTTCGCTGCTGCTCCTGATTTTCGTCTCGGCGCTCTATCTGCTGGTGGCGCTCGGCATGGGGCTGGTGATTTCGTCCGTGACGCGCAACCAGTTCGTGTCGAGCCAGATCACGTTGATCGTCTCCTTCCTGCCGGCGATGATCCTGTCCGGCTTCATCTTCGACATCCGCAGCATGCCGGAAGTGGTCCGGCTGATCTCCTACATCTTCCCGGCGCGCTACTTCGTCTCCGTTCTCCAGACGCTTTTCCTCGCCGGCAATGTCTGGAGCGTCGTGCTGCCCAATGCGGCCGTGCTGGCGGGTATGGCCGTTCTGCTGATGACGATTGCGGTTCGTTCGACGCAGAAGAGCCTGAGGTGATCGGCATGGATATGGTCTTTCGCATCGTCGCCCTGATCCGCAAGGAACTGCTCGCCATGCTCAAGGATCCGCGGGCGCGGTTTCTTCTGGTGGTGCCGCCGCTGTTGCAGAGCATGATCTTCGGCTATGCCGCAACCTATGACCTGAACGACGTGCCCTATGCCGTGCTCGATCTCGATCACAGCGGCGCATCGCGAGAGCTGATCGGGCATTTCGATGGCTCCGGCGTTTTCCGCAGGGTGGCAATGCTGCGCAACGACACCGATATCGCGCCGCAGATCGATGCGCAGCGGGCGGTGGTAGTCATCGTCATCGAGGATGGTTTCGAACGGAAGCTCAACGCTGGCGATACGGCTTCGGTGCAGGCGATTGCTGACGGGCGCAATTCGAATACTGCCGGCACCGCGCAAGGCTATGTCTCGCAGATCGCGCAGAGGTTCGCGGAAGACTGGCGTGAGGACCACGGCATTTCCGCGCCGGGTCAGGTGAAACTTTCGACCCGCGCATGGTTCAATCCCAATCTCGAGACGCGCTGGAACATGATCACGTCCATGGTCGCGATGATCACCATGACGATGACCATGGTGCTGACATCGCTGTCGGTGGCGCGCGAGCGGGAAGAGGGGACGTTCGAGCAGCTGCTGGTAACGCCCTTCCGGCCGGGCGAGGTGATGATCGGCAAGGCGATCCCGTCGATGATGGTGGGCCTGCTTCAATCGACCATCATCCTGCTGGTGGCGCAGTTCTGGTTCCGCATCCCGTTCGAAGGCAATTATTTCCTGCTCTATGCGGGGCTCGTGCTGTTCCTGACGGCGGTGGTTGGGGTTGGCCTTTTCCTGTCGGCTCTCGCGCTCACCATGCAACAGGCCATGATCTCGTCCTTCGTCACCATCATGCCGTTCACGCTGCTGTCGGGCATGACGACGCCAATCGAGAACATGCCCGATGTCCTGCAATACCTGACCCTCATCAACCCGCTGCGCTATGCGATCAGCATCGTGCACCAGGTCTATCTTGAAGGGGCGGGGTTGGCGGAGGTGAAATATGAATTCCTGGCGCTGACGGCCATCGCCTCGGTCACGCTGCCGGTCTCGGCCTGGCTCTTCCGTCACAGGCTTTGAAGCTCTGATTCATCGCATCCTCTACCATATGGAACTGCCCGGTATGCTTCAGCCGAAGCGGTCGCGCCATGCGGGTTGGGCATTTTCCACCGGAAGCGCGGTTGCCTCGTAGACGCCGCGGGCGATGGCGCGGGCCGTGACGATGGTTGCCAGATGGCACAGTTCCATGAAACTGGCGAGATCCGCGAGCGGCCGGGCCCTTGTCGCTGCGGCAAAGATGGTGTCGCCATCGGCCGGAAGATGGGCGGGAAGGACTGCGCGGGCAAGGCCGTCATGGGCCGTGATAGACAGACGATGGGCCTGCGCCTTGGTGAGCACGGCATCGGTGACGACCGCGCCGATGGTGGTGGCGGTGAGGTTTACGCCCTTTGCCCTCAGCGCGATGTCGGATGCGGTGAAGGTCTGCGGCATGCCGTTGCCGCCGAACTCGCCGTCCTGTTCGAACGGGGCCGACCAGAAATGCGGACCGGTGCCGATAGTGGCCGACCCCATGGCGTTGACGGCGACGATGGCCGCGATCCGGTGGCCGCTCGATGTTTCCGCGCTGGCCGAGCCGAGGCCGCCCTTCACCGTTGCCGTCGTCGCGCCGGTGCCGGCTCCCACCGTTCCAAGCTCGAACGGGCCTTTCGCGGCGGCCTTGAAGGCTTCGTAACCCATGTCGCGATAGGGCGATTGCAGACCCCAGTCCTTGTTGCCGCCGTTCAGGAGGTCCATGAGGATAGCCTGCGGCACGATCGGCACTCTGGCGTTGCCGACCTGAAAGCCGCGTCCGATGGAGCGCAGACCCGCCTGCACACCGCCCGCCGCATCGAGACCGAAGGCGGAGCCGCCGGAAAGCACCAGCGCATCGACCGCCTCCACCACCATCGACGGATCGAGCAGGGCCGTTTCCCGCCCACCCGGCGCACCGCCGAGCACTGTGCCGGATGCGACCGCCGGCTCATCGAAGACGATGGCCGTGACGCCGGAGCCGAGCGCAAGATCGGTGGCATGACCGACAGAGACCCCGTCGATATCGGTGAGCAGATTGGTGAGGGCGGGCATGCAGAATTCTTCCTGTGATCGGCTGAGCTGACGCTAGGCGGAAGAGGAGTGGGAGGCAAGGGGCGAGGTTTTTCGGAGGTGACGGTTTTGCCCCTCATCCGGCTACCGCCACCCGGCCGGCCTTTCTCTTTGGCTCAAGGCGTTCGTCGCTGCAATCGATTCACAGGATCGATTGCTTCGCTTCGCGGACCGCGCCTCACCCCTTGCAAGAAGAAGGGATCGGGGCATTCGACCTCTCTTTTACAGGAGAGGTCGAATGCCCCAGGCCGTCACATGGTCTTGCCGCCGAAGTTGGCGGCGATGCGCATCTGCAGGTAGTCGTGCGCGGTCATCGGTTCGTACTTCTTTTCCGGGCCCTGGATCACGGCGTCGCAATTGGCCTGGCAGAAGAAGGCGAGCGAGTAGCGCGGGCCGTGCGGCTCGTCCGGACGAGGCATGCGGACCCGGTGGAGCGTCGACTTCAGCTTGTCGTCGCTCCAGCGCATCAGCATGTCGCCGATGTTGCAGGTGACGACGCCCGGCAGCGGCGGGATCGAGGTCCAGGCCTGGCTCTCGTATTCATGGCCGGGGCATACCTGCAGGCCGCCCTGACCGGGGCGCTGGTGGAGCAGCGTCAGGCAATCGTAGTCAGTGTGGGCACCGGCGCGCCACGCCTTGTAGTCTTCCGGCTTCGGATCGACGAGCGGCAGGTAATGCAGGAGCCGCAGCGTGCTCTGGTATTCCTTCGACGAGGGTTCATGCAGCGTGGTGAAGAAATCTTCCGGGAAGCCGAGCTTCAGCGCGAAGCAGGAGAGAACCTTCATGCCGAGTTCCCAGTTGACGCGCTCGAAGGCCAGCATCTTTTCCTTGAAATCCGGCAGCTCCTCCTCGCTCGGCCACAGCACGCTCATGCGGGGAAGGGTGATCTGGTAGCTTTCCTTCTGGTCGGCGGTGCCGGTGGAGGGGCGGACCTGCGCCTTGTATTCCCAGCCGGAATTGGTGCCCTTGAGCAGCGGATATTTGCCCTTCACCTCGGCCGGCAGGTCGAAGAAGCGGGCTTCGTATTCGAAGGCTTCGTCGATCTGTTCCTGCGGGATGCCGTGGTTGACGAGCTGGAAGAAGCCGACCGTGGTTGCGGCTTCCCAGAGCTGGTCGGCGATCTCGGCCTTGCGGTTTTCGAAATCGCTCATGTCGATCTGGCGGATTTCGCGCTCGGCCTCGAGGCCTTCGCCGCCGACGGTGGTTTCCTTGTTCAGTTCTGCAAGGCCATAGGAATTAGCACTCATTTCAGTCTCCATAGAGGTTTCGACGCCGGACCGTCCGGCGCCTTCCAAAAGGAGCAATGACCCGGCGCCCGAAGAAATCCCTGAGGGCGCTTGACTGCTTCTACTCCTGCCTCCGTCTCCGACCGAGCGGCCGGGGACGGAATTTCATGGCCGGCATTCACCGGCTGCTTACTGCCCCTTGGGAATGCTCCAGGGGAAGAACACGCGCTGAACCAGCGAGACGAGCTGGAACAGGATGAGCGACATCAGCACCAGCACCGAAAGTCCCGCCCAGGCCTGAGGCAGCTTGAAGAAGGATGTCGAGAACTGGATGAAGTAGCCGATGCCCTTTTCCGCCGCGACGAACTCGGCAACCACCGCACCGATGACGGCAAGCGTCACCGATATCTTCAGGGCCGAGAAGATGTAGGGGATCGCATAGGGCAGCCGGATCTGGGTGATTTCCCGGTGGGTCGGCGCCTTGAGGCTCTTCGAAAGTTCGATCAGTTCGGGCGGTGTCGCCATCAGGCCTGTGGCCGTCGAGACGACCAGCGGGAAGAAGGTGATGAGGCAGGTGATGACGATACGCGGTGCATCGCCCGAGCCCAGAACCACGATGATGATCGGCGCGACGGCGACGATCGGAGTGGACTGGACGACTACGAGGATAGGATAGAGCGCGTCCGACAGCATCTTCGAGCGGGTGAGCATCACAGCGATTGGGAGCGCGATGGCAATCGACAGGAAATAGCCGATCAGCGCGACGCGCAGCGTTGCCCACACATGTTCGATCCAGCGCTTGACCTCGATGTCGCCGAAGCCCTCCATGACGATGCGCGAAGGAGCGGGCAGGATGAAGGACGGGATGGCGAATACGCGGGTCGAAGCTTCCCAGAGGATCAGGATCAGCAGGAAGGTTCCTGCCGGCAATACGCCCGGTATGTCCAGAAATCGGCGGAGAGCGCTCTGGTTGTTCACGGTCAGGCCTCCCTCTTCAAAAGGAGATTGCGCAGATAGCCCGAGTAATCCTGCATTGCCTTCGACCCCGTGGTTTCGACGCCGCGCGGGCGCGGGATGTCGATGGCGAGGTTTTCCGCGACCGTACCGGGCCGGCCGCTCATCACCAGAACCCGGTCTGCGAGAAGCACGGCCTCGCTGATCGAGTGGGTGATGAAAAGAACGGTCTTGGGCTGGGATTCCCAGATGCGCAGGAGTTCGAAACCCATTTCCTCGCGGGTCAGGGCATCGAGCGCAGAGAAGGGCTCGTCCATCAGCAGGATATCGGGGTTGAGGTGCAGGGCGCGGGCAATGCCGACGCGTTGCTGCATGCCGCCGGAAAGTTCCGATGGAAGGCGCTTCTCGAAGCCGGCGAGACCAACCTTGGCCAGCAGTTCGCGAGCGCGAACGCGATCTTCCGCCGAAACACGCCCGGTCTTGTGGCGGATCGGGAAGACGACATTATCCTCGATAGATGCCCACGGCAGGAGTGTCGGCTTCTGGAAGACGATGCCGACATCGTCACGCGGTTCGGTGACGGGATGGCCGAACACGTCGACCGAGCCGGAAGTCGGCGGCAGCAGGCCGGCGATCGAGCGCAGCAGGGTGGACTTGCCGCAGCCCGAGGGGCCGAGAACCGCCACGAACTTGTGGCGGCTCACGTCGAAGGTCACCGCCCGCAGCGCCTCGAGCGGGCCTGAGGAGGTCTGGTAGACCTGCCCCATACCCTTGAATGACAAAGCGGGAGGAGAAAGGGAACTGGCCATCCGCGATGCTTACTCGGCGAGGAAGCTGCGATTGACGCTCTTTTCCGGGTCAAGCGCTGACGGATCGAGCTTCTGAGAGGCGGCGACGCGCTTCCAGGTTTCGGCAAGGCGCGCGGTTTCGAAGACGCCGAGGCCGTCCTTGTCCGTGACTTCGTTGAATTCGAGGACCATGGTGTCCTTGATCGCGCCCTTGACTACGTCGACAGGCAGTTCAGGCACGATCTTGTTGACCGAGACGGCGGATTCGTCAGGATTGGTCTTCACGTATTCCAGCGACTTCTTGAAGGCTTTGACGAAGCGCTTGGCGACATCAGGCCGCTCGGTGATGAACTTGTCGGAGGCGAGCAGCGAGGCGGAATAGAGATCGAGGCCGGCGGCGTACCACGGCATGATTTCCAGTTCCTTGCCGGCCTGTGCAGCCTGACCGTTGAAGATCGAGACGTTGGTCATCCATGCGATGATGACGTCGGTCGCGCCGGTCATCAGCATCGGGCCGAGAGCGCCGGGGTCGGCCTTGGTCAGGGTGATGTCGGATTCTGCGAGGCCCTTGTCGGCGAGAACGAGCGGCAGGAAGACGTTGGAAGAGGTGAAGGGCGAGGTGGCGACCTTCTTGCCCTTGACGTCCTCGATCTTGGAGATGCCGCTGTCCTTCAGCGCGAAGAAGGCATGCGGTCCCTTGTTGAAGATCGACATGATGCCGGTGACGGCAACCCTTTCGGTGACCTGGGCGGCCATGAGCGCGCCGATATCTGCCGAACCGACATCGGAGGTGCCGGCGGCCAGACGGGTGATCGCTTCGGTGGAGCCGCGGCCCGGCTCGACCTTGATCTCGATGCCTTCCTCGGCACAGAAGCCCTTGTCGATGCACACGTAGATCGGCGCCTTGTCGCCGCCCGGCAGCCAGTCGAGCTGGAAGACCACGGTGTCGGCAGCCGAAGCGGTGCCGGCAAGCAGCGTTGCGAAAAGCGAGACGTAAAAACGTTTGGCAAAGCGGGCTTTGGTCATTCCTGATTCTTCTCCTGTGCTCACGGGGCCTTCGATCCTGCGACTTGCGGCGTCAGGCGGCTCTATGGTTCGTTGGGATTGGCGATGCGATGTGAAGCGGCATTTTTCCGGCGAAAAGCAAAAGGTCTCTCACTCGAGCAATGTCCCAGGCTCCGGGCCCTGACCGCTTCTACTCGCCAATTTCCCTGTGCATGTTCCGTGCCAGGTCGGATTTTCCGGCAGTTTCGGGGAAGTTCGTCATGGTGGCGAAAAATGGAGACTGCGCATTGAGCAAACAGGACCGGCTGTCGAGTTTTTTTGCTCAGTTTGTATGCATTTTAATCGATGCTTTTTATTTCGGCATTCTCGCCCCTGCGGCGAAGGTCGGCGTCAAAATCCGCTTCTGTAGTATTGTGATAATACCCGCCGGTTTCCGATCTTTGTTAGCGTCCGCCCGACATATCTGAAAGGGAGGATGACATGTCGAAGAAGATCCTGATGATCGTCGGTGATTTCGCCGAGGATTATGAAACCATGGTGCCGTTCCAGACGCTGCTTGCCGTCGGGCACACGGTTCATGCTGCCTGCCCCGGCAAGAAGGCCGGCCAGTCGATCGCGACCGCCATTCACGATTTCGAGGGTGACCAGACCTATAGCGAAAAGCGCGGTCACAATTTCGCGCTCAACGCCACCTTCGCCGATATCAAGGCTGCTGATTACGATGCGCTGGTGATCCCGGGTGGCCGCGCGCCGGAATATCTGCGCCTCAATCCTGACGTCATCGCCGCCGTGAAGCACTTCTTCGATGCCGACAAGCCGGTTGCTGCCGTTTGCCACGGTGCGCAGATCCTTGCCGCCGCCGGCGTTCTCTCCGGCCGCACCTGCTCGGCCTATCCGGCCTGCCGTCCCGAAGTCGAACTTGCCGGCGGCAAATATGCGGAGATCGCCATCGATGCCGCCGTGACCGACGGCAAGCTGGTGACGGCGCCCGCTTGGCCGGCGCATCCGGCATGGCTTTCGCAGTTCATGGCGGTTCTTGCCGCCTGATGTTGGCCCGGACAAACGAGGCGGCGGGAGCTTCAAGCGCCCGCCGTTTCGAATAGGCCTGTTGAGTGGCGCACCGTGCTTTCCGAAAATCGATTCCGCTTTTCGGGCCTATGCGCTAGGTTCGGGTTGTCGGAGGACATGGCACATTGGGAGGAAACATGTGCAAGCTCTTCATTCAGGCGGATCCCAATCTCTGGGAGAGCCATACCAAGTCGATGCGCATCGACGGCATGGTCACCAGCGTTCGGCTGGAAAACTTCTTCTGGATGACGCTGGAGGAGATCGGCCGGCGTGACCGCATGACGGTTATCCAGCTCATCGCCAAGCTCTACAATGAATCGATCGATGCGGGACATGACCTCGGCAACTTCACGTCGTTCCTGCGCGTGTGCTGCGGTCGTTACCTTGCGCTGCAGCTTTCCGGCGATATTCCCGACAATACCGATCTGCCGATTTCCTCGCTCGATGCCGACAGCATCCTGAATGCGGAGCAGGCCAAGTATCACTGACATCCGTCGACTGCCGCAGGGTGTGGACGCTATCCCGTTCCTCACCTCGATTGCTTCAGGAGAAAGGGCGCCGAGGCGCCCTTTTCGTTGTCTGATTGGCTTCCGGCGGTTCTACCGTTTCAGCATTCTCGGATCGAGCGCGTCACGGATGGCGTCGCCGATATAGTTGACGCTCAAAACGGTGAGCGAGATCGCCAGCCCCGGCCAGAGCACGCGGGACGGGTTGATCTGCAGGAAGTTGGCGCCGTCATAGAGCAGGCGTCCCCAGGTCGGGAAGTCCGAGGGGAAGCCGAGGCCGAGGAAGGAAAGCGCGGATTCCGTGATGATGGCCGAGGCAATGCCAAGAGTTGCCGAAACCATGATCGAGCTCATGACATTGGGCAGGATGTGCTTGAGGATCACGCGATATTCATGCATGCCGCTCGACTTGGCGGCGAGGATGAATTCCTGGCTTTTGACCGCCAGCACGTCGCCGCGCACGATACGGGCGGTATGCATCCAGCTCGTGATGCCGATGACGAAGACGATCAGGATGAATATCCCGGTCTCCGGCCCGAAGGCTGCTCTCAGCGTATCTCGAAAGAGCATGATGATGACGAGCAGCAAGGGCAGCAGCGGCAGCGCGAGAAAGAGGTCGGTCAGGCGCATCAACGGCCCATCGATCCGCTTCATGTAACCTGCGAGAACCCCAACAAATGTGCCGAGAAGCAGAGACAGCAGCATGGCCGTTATGCCGACGGCGAGCGAGATCTGCCCGCCGGCGAGAACCTGGGCCAGCATGTCGTGGCCGAGATTGTCGGTGCCGAAGGGGTGGGCGAAGGATGGTCCCTGGTTCTTGGCCTTGATGTCGATCTTGTTCGGATCGATCGTGTGGATGAATGGGCCGAGATAGACCGCGATGACGATGAAGCCGAAGACCACAAGGCCGGCGACGCCGCCGGGATGGGCGCGGAACTGATGCCAGAGATCTGCGAGCGGCGAACTCTTCCTCTCTGTGGCGGGAGCGACTGCGACGGTGGTGTCAGTCATAGCGGATCCTCGGATCAAGGATGCCGTAGAGGACATCGGCAATCAGGTTGAAGAACACGATCAGGAAGGCGAAGATGAAGGTTAGCGTCTGGACCAGCGGAATGTCGGCCCCCTGGATCGCTGTGATCAAAAGCTGGCCGAGACCGTTCACCCGGAAGATCTGTTCGGTGATGATGGCGCCCGAAAAGATCGTCGGCACGCCGAGCGCGATGACGGTGACGACCGGGATCAGGCTGTTGCGCAGGACGTGCACCAGCAGCACGACCTTTTCCTTCACACCCTTGGCGCGAGCGGTGCGGACGTAATCCTGATGCAGGTTGTCGAGCATGGAGGCCCGCACGAAGCGGCTGATCTGCGAGGTGTTGTAGAGTGTCAGCACGAGTACCGGCAGAAACATCTGCCTGACCTGGGCAACGAAGCTCGACCAGTCATTGACCACCAGATTGGTGTCGTAGATCGACGGAAACCAATGCAGGTATGAACTGAACACGACGATCAGCAGCACACCGGTGAAGAAGGTCGGAACCGAATAGCCGACCATCGAGACGAAGGTGCCGATCTGGTCGAACAGCGAATATTGCCTGTAGGCCGAGATGACGCCGATCGGGATCGCCAGCATGACGCCGAACAGATAGGACAGGCCGACCACCCAGAGCGTTTGCGGCAGGCGTTGGACGATCAGGTCGACCACCGGGCTGCGGGTTGCCCATGAGAGCACGCGCAGGCGGTTGCCGTCGCCGACGGTTATGCCGGTGATCTGTTCGAAGATATTGAGCGGCTCATTGATAAAAAATTGCTGCAGCCATTTCAGATAGCGGATGAAGAAGGGCTGATCGATGCCCATTGCTTCCCTGATCTGGGCGCGGACCTCGGGAGGAATGGTGAGCGGCAGGTCGCTCAGCGGATCGCTCGGGGCAAGGTCGAGCAGGGCAAAGATGATGAAGCTGATGACCAGCAATGTCGGGATTGCAAACAGCAATCGCCTGATGGTGAAGGTGAACATTGGTTGGTCCCCGGACTGTCACGAAGGAAATGATTTCGCCGGGCCGAAGGTTCGGCCCGGCGAAATGGCACTTACTTCTTGCGAGACCAGTCGGCGACGTTCCAGAGTTCGCTGTCCCAGGCGTTCATCTTGACGCCATCGAGGGTGACCGAATGGGACGAGACGCTACCGCGGTGAATGAGCGGAATCTGCGCCACGTCGTTGGTCAGCATGTCGTTGAGCTTCTTGGCGATGACGGCGCGTTCCTCAAGCTTGGAGGTCTTGCCGAGTTCGAGGACGAGTTTGTCGTATTCCGGGTTGCAGTAGCGGACGATGTTTTCACCCTGCCAGCCATTGGCCGGGCTCGGGATCTTGTCGCACATCCAGCCGGCCATGTACTTCTCCGGGTCGGTGCCGTCGAAGTTGTTGGTGTACATCTGCACGTCGGCATAGAACTTCTGGAAGGTGTCCGGGCTTGCCGGGTCGCCGCCGAAGAAGACCGAAGCCGCGACGTTGCGCAGTTCGACCTCAACGCCGATCTGCGACCACATGTCCTTGACCAGCGCTTGTGTCGCCTGACGCACGGAATTGGTCGAGGTCTGGTAGAGGAAGGAGAGCTTGGTGCCGTTCTTGGCGCGGATCCCGTCCGAACCCTTCACCCAGCCGGCGTCGTCGAGCAGCTTGTTGGCGGCATCGAGATCTTGTTTCAGGCACCAGTCGACATCGGTCGACTTGTAGATATCCGGAGCGGGCAGGATGTTGCAGGTCGGCTGGCCGGCTTCGCCGTAGCCGGTCTCGTCGATGACATCGCGGTCGATGGCGAGCGACAGGGCCTTCTTCACGGCCGGATCGGAGAGTGCCGGATGCGGGCCTGCCTCCTTGGTGGAGCGCTTGTCGCCAAGCGAGGGATCGACCGCATAGGGGTTGAGGTCAATACGCTCGACCTGGGTGCCGAAAGCGGTGACGAGCACGCCCTTGCCGGCGGCGACCATGGTCGCGAGGATTTCAGGTTCCACCTGCATGTTCCAGGCGTAGTCGTATTCGCCGGTCTCCAGAACAGCGCGGGCGGCCGATGCCGCATCCCCGCCGCCCTTGATGGTGGCGGTGGCGAAGGCGGGCTTGGCCGGATCGCGATAGTTCGGGTTGGCTTCGAAGGTGATGACGTCGTTCGGCTTGAATTCCTTCACCTTGAACGGGCCGGTGCCGATCGGGCCGAAGTTGGCCGAGGTGCATTCCGGAGCCTTGGCGCCGAGGCAGTCCTTGAACTGGGCTGCCTGGATGATCGGCGACTGGGCACCGACGAAGGCGCTGTAGGGATAGGGTTTCGGTTCGGAGAAGGAGACCTTGATGGTGGAGGGATCAATGGCCTCGACGCTGGTCACGCCTTCGTAATAGGCGGCCTGGGCGCAGCCGCCGTCAGGCGCGGTGCAATACTTCCAGGTGAAGATCGCGTCGTCGGCGGTGACCGGCGTGCCGTCGGACCACTTGAGATCGGGTTTCAGCTTCCAGGTAATGCTTTTCAGGTCGGCGGATACGCCGCCGTTCTCGACGGTCGGAATTTCAGAGGCGAGCATCGGCACAAGTGCGCCGGTTTCGTCGTAACGCGCCAGCGGTTCGATGACCATCGAGGCGCCGTAGACTTCCTTGGTGCCGCCGGAGAGATAGGGGTTGAGGGTGGAAATCGCCTGCCAAAAGAGAATTTTCAGCTCGCCGTCCGAGCCTCGCTCGGCCATTGCCGGCGCCGCCGAGAAGGCCAGTGCCGCTACCGATGCCGCCAATGCAATACGAAGTCTGTTCATATGCTGTTCCCCTATTTTTTTGTTGGAGCTGTATGAAACATGTATCCGCGGGAGAGTTCCCGGCTCTCCGGGATATGCAAGGTCAGGCGTTTCTTATGTCTCTGACCCTGTTTGCTAATTTTGATTCGTTGGCCTCCACTCGAATACTGGACCCACACCTGACGGTTGTTGCAGCTGGCGGGCCTGATCAAAATTTGGGCCATCTAAGCATAGGCCTATTTTCCGTTCAAGGCGGAAAATTGCGGCTTGCAAAGGCGCTTCAAGGCGGCGCAGTATGGCTGCATAAAAAGTGGGAACTGAACAAAAAAACGAGGAAAAACAATGCCCGTGCTCAATCGCGCCAGCGAGTTGCAGCAGGAGGTGGCCGGTTGGCGGCGCCATCTGCATGAGAATCCGGAACTGTTGTTCGACGTTTACGACACCTCGAATTTCGTGGCCGAGAAGCTGAAGGAATTCGGTTGCGACACAGTCCAGACGGGAATCGGGCGCTCCGGCGTGGTGGGGATCATCAAGGGCAGTCGCGGCAGCGGGCCGGTCGTCGGTTTTCGCGCCGACATGGACGCGCTGCCGATCTACGAGACGAGCGGCCGTGAATGGTCGTCCAAGACCCCGGGCAAGATGCATGCCTGCGGTCATGACGGGCATACGGCGATGCTGCTGGGTGCTGCGAAGTATCTGGCGGAGACTCGCAATTTTCGCGGCTCCGTCGCGGTGATCTTCCAGCCGGCGGAAGAGGGCGGCGGCGGCGGCCTCGAAATGGTCAATGACGGCATGATGGAGACGTTCGGTATCTCCCAGGTTTACGGCATGCACAACGCGCCGGGCCTGCCGGTCGGACATTTCGCCACCCGCAACGGATCGGTGATGGCGGCAGCCGACGAATTCGAAATCATCGTTCACGGACGCGGCGGGCATGCCGCCCAGCCGCATACGACGATCGACCCGGTACTCGTTTCCTCCCATGTGGTCATCGCGCTGCAGGCAATCGCCTCGCGCGAGGTGGATCCGCTGAAATCCGTCGTCGTCACCGTCGCGACGGTGCATGGCGGGGAAGCCTCAAATGTGATTGCCAATACCGTCAAGCTTTCAGGCACCGTGCGCACGCTGCTGCCTGAGACGCGCGACCATGCGGAAAAGCGTCTCGGAGAGATCGCGCGCGGCATCGCCGGCAGCTTCGGGGCGAGCGTCGATGTGCATTATCGCCGCGGTTATCCCGTCACCTTCAATCATGCGGATGAGACCGAATTCGCGCTCGGCATCATGCGCAAGGTGGCGGGCGAAAAGGCGGTTGAGGGCAACATGCCGCCTCTGATGGGGGCGGAGGATTTCTCCTACATGCTTGAGGCCCGACCGGGCGCCTTCGTCTTCATCGGCAATGGCGACAGCGCGAACCTTCACCATTCTGCCTATGATTTCAACGACGAGGCTATCCCCTACGGCATCAGCTACTGGGTCATGCTTGCGGAAAATGCGCTCGCCGCCTGATTTCGGGACGGCGGGTGTTTTCTATATCAATCGTCGTGGAACGGAGTGTGCAATGGTGAATGCCACGAATGACGGCAATCCGCAGGCAGGCAATGCAGTCCCCGTCCTTTCCGTGAGGGGGCTTACGACATCCTTCAGGATCGGCGACGAATGGCGCCCGGTGGTGCGCAACATGAGCTTCGACATCGCGCCGAAGGAAACGGTGGCGATCGTCGGGGAATCGGGTTCGGGAAAGAGCGTGACATCGCTCTCTGTCATGCGGCTTCTGCCGAAAGGTGCTAGCCGCATCGAAGGCAGCGTGCGCCTCAATGGCCGGGAACTGCTGACGCTCGACAGCGAGTCGATGCGCCGGGTTCGTGGCAACGACATTTCGATGATCTTCCAGGAGCCGATGACCAGCCTCAATCCGATCTTTCCGATCGGCAAGCAGATTGCCGAGGCGATCACCTGCCATCGTGATATCTCTTCGGCTGAGGCGAAGTCAGAGGTGCTGCATCTTCTGGAGAAGGTCCGTATCCCGAACGCCAAGGGCCGCTTCGACGACTATCCGCACCAGTTTTCCGGCGGCATGCGCCAGCGTGTGATGATCGCCATGGCGCTGGCGTCGAAGCCGAAGCTGCTGATTGCCGACGAGCCGACGACGGCGCTCGACGTGACGATCCAGGGACAGATTCTCGACCTGATCAAGCTGCTGCAGGAAGAGGAGGGCATGTCGGTTCTCTTCATTACCCATGACATGGGCGTGGTGGCGGAAGTGTCCGACCGCACGATCGTGATGTTTCGTGGCGAGGCGGTGGAAACCGGCACGACGGACGACATCTTCAATCGCGGCAAGCATCCCTATACGCGGGCGTTGCTCTCGGCGGTGCCGAAGCTCGGATCGATGGGCGGGCGGGAGCGCCCGATGCGTTTTCCGGTGATCGACATTTCGACCGGGCAGACCACCACACCGGAAACGGAGGCTGGAAGTGTCGACGAACGCAAGCGGCCGCTTCTGGAGGTGAAGAACCTGACGACGCGGTTCGACATCCGCTCGGGGCTCCTCGGCCGCAAGAGCGGGGCCGTTCATGCGGTGGAGAATGTTTCCTTCAATCTGAGGGAAGGGGAGACGCTATCCCTCGTCGGCGAATCCGGCTGCGGCAAGTCGACGACCGGACGTTCGATCACGCGGCTGGTCGAGCCGACAGCCGGCCAGATTTCGCTCGATGGTTACGACGTTGTGCGGCTGGATCGCGGCTCGTTGCGCAAGATGCGTCGAAGCATCCAGATGGTGTTCCAGGATCCCTTCGCCAGCCTCGATCCGCGCATGAGCGTGGGATCGGCGGTGATGGAACCTTTCATCGAGCATGGTCTCGGCAGCAAGGCGCAGGCGCGGGAAAAGGCAGCAGGCCTTCTGGAGCGCGTGGGCCTGAAGGCCGACATGATGCGGCGCTATCCGCACGAGTTCTCCGGCGGCCAGCGCCAGCGCATCGCGATTGCCCGATCACTGATGCTTGATCCGAAAGTGATCGTCGCGGACGAGGCCGTGTCTGCACTCGACGTGTCGATCAAGGCGCAGGTTTGCAACCTCCTGCTCGACCTGCAGCAGAGCTTCAATCTCGCCTATCTCTTTATCTCCCATGACATGGCCGTGGTGGAGCGGGTGTCGCATCGGGTGGCGGTCATGTATCTCGGGGAGATCGTCGAGATCGGGCCTCGGCAGGCCGTCTTTGAGAACCCGCAGCATCCCTACACCCGCAAGCTGATGGCGGCGGTGCCGGTGCCGGATCCCGCTCGACGAAACGTGAAGAGAAACCTCTCGACGGATGAGATCAAAAGCCCTATCCGGCCTGTCGGGTTCGTGCCGCCGCAGCGGCAGTACCGCGAGGTGTCCGCCGGTCATCTCGTTCAGGTTTGACTGCGCGCCAAGTGGCATCGTTCCATCAAACAACCGTCATTGTCAGCGGTTAAGGCGATACTACATAGGGCACTGGTATCGTTCGACAGGGAGTTGGAATGGGCGAGATGCTTGGGGATGAGGCCGATCTCGCCGCAGATGGCGGCCGGCGGAAACGGGGCGGTCGCTTGTCCGAAATCCTTGCCAGCCTCGCAGAGGATACCAGCCGGGAGCGCGTTTCGGTCGCCGATATCTTTCAGGCGATGGGCGACCGGGCCTTCGGCGCCCTGATCCTGATCTTCGCGCTTCCCAACGTCATTCCCTCGCCGCCGGGAACATCGGCGCTGACGGGCGCGCCGCTGGTCTTTCTCTCCGCGCAACTGATGCTCGGCCAATCGCCCTGGCTGCCGAAGATCATTGCTAACCGGTCGATTGCGCGCTCCGATTTTTCCGCCGTCGTCAGCCGTGTCTCGCCATGGCTTGCCCGGGGCGAAAGGATGCTGCGGCCGCGGCTCGGTTTCCTGATCCATCCGCCGGCCGAATATCTGACCGGCTTCCTCTGTCTGATCCTGTCGATCATCCTGATGCTGCCGATACCGCTCGGAAACATCCTTCCAGCCATCGCGATCTGTCTGTTTTCCTTCGGCATCCTCGAACGTGACGGTCTCTGCGTGCTGCTCGGCATGGTTATGTTCGCCATTTCCGTGACCGTGGTGGCCGGCGTGCTGTTCGCCCTGATCAAGGGCGTGATCCTGCTTTTGACGACCCTGCTCTTCTGAGGCTGGAAAGCTGTCGGCAATGCATCTGGCGCTTTGCAAAGCGTTGCGGACAGGCCTATCTTCCGTCCGTCGCAATGCCGTTTCAGGAATGTCCCATGCTGATTTCGCTTTTCCAGATGCAACCCGTCTCCGGCGATATCGCCGAAAACCTGATGAAGATCGCAAGGGCAGCCGAAGCTGCGTCCGACATGGGAGCCGATCTTCTGGTGACACCGGAGCTTTCGACAAGCGGCTATGCGCTGGGAGAACTCTTCGACGAAATCGCGGAAACACGGGATGGGGCGCTGATCGACGCTCTCGCAGATATCGCCGAAACGTTCGATCTCGCCATCTGCGCCGGTTTTCCCGAGCGCGAGGGCGATGCCGTCTATAATTCCGCAGTGTTGATGCGGCCGGACGGCAGCCGCGAATTCTATCGCAAGGGGCATCTCTACGGCGATGCGGAGCGGGCGGCATTCACCCCCGGAAACGATATCCCGCATGTCTTCGACCTTTGCGGCATGAAGACCTCGATGCTGATCTGCTACGATGTCGAGTTTCCCGAATATGTGCGCAGCGTGGCGCTGGCCGGCGCCGAACTGGTGCTGGTGCCGACCGCTCTTCCGGCCGGTGTCATCAGCCGGCGTGTCGCGGATGCCGTCGTGCCGACGCGCGCCTTCGAAAACGGGGTGTTTATCGTCTATTCCGACCTTTGCGGCTCGGAGAACTCGGCGGAATATTGCGGCCGCTCGGTGATCGTCGGTCCCGATGGCGACGAGCTTGCGCGCGCGGGTGCAAGAGAGGCGCTGCTGGTCGCGGAGGTCGAGCCATCGGCCTACGACGAATGCCGCGAACAGAACCCTTATCTCGCGGAGCGGCGCTCGGAGCTTTATCGCCTCTAAGACCGGAGTGCCGCGCCGGAATCCGGCTGTGAGATGGTTTGCGAGAGCAGGCTTCCTGATCCGCTCTTCCTGAACGCGCTTCCGATTCTCGGGCGATGCGACGGAAAGGCTTGTGGCGTGTCCCGCCGCTTCCTACATCGGAACAGGCTTCACGGAGATGTCCATGATTATCGAAGCGGCCCGGCTGGCCCTTAACAATCTCTTCGCTCCCGAAACACGCAAGGTCTTCTGGAAGGTGATGGGGCTTACCGTCCTCGTCCTCGTCGGCCTGTGGGTGGCGGTGCGCGAGAGTTTCATCGCCTATGTCATGCCATGGATAGAAGGCTTTCTGCCCGGCATGCCGGATTGGGCCGGCTGGCTCGGCTTCGTCTTCGGTGTTTTCGCGAGCATCGGGCTTGCGCTGGCGCTTGCCCTGCTGCTCTCTTCCGTCACCGCGATCATCGCCGGTCTCTTCCTCGACGATGTGGCCGAGGTGATCGAGAAACAGCATTATCCCGATGACGCGCCGGGTGTTGCCATGCCGCTCGGCGATGCCATCCTGTCGTCGCTGAAATTCTTCGGCGTGGTGGTGCTCGGCAACATCGTGGCGCTGATCCTGCTCTTCGTTCCGGGCGTGAACCTGATCGCCTTCTTTCTGGTGAACGGCTATCTGCTCGGCCGGGAATTCTTCGAATTCGCCGCCATGCGCTTTCGCTCGCCGCAGGAGGCGCGACTGTTCCGGGCAAAGAATTCCTCGGCCGTCTTCATCGGCGGACTGGTGATCGCCGGCTTTCTCGCCATTCCGATCGTCAACCTGCTGACGCCGCTCTTTGCCGCGTCGATGATGGTGCATCTGCACAAGATGCTGAGCCGCCGCGACGCGGGCTTCCGGGTTTAACGGAAGCCCCGGCGCATTTAGAGCGCCGATCTGATTGAATCAGCTCGGCGCTCTAAACTCTTTTGTTTGAAGCATAATCTTGTCGATCCTCGTTTCACTCCGGCCGGATTATGCTCTATTCCGTCGCTCCGATGATTTGCTGCGGCAGTTCCACCAGCGGTGCCGGCACGTCGCAGGTCTTTTCCCCTGATTTGCAGACGTCGGCGATGACGCAGCGCTCGCATTCGGGGCGCCGCGCCTTGCAACAGTACCGCCCGTGCAGGATGAGCCAGTGGTGGGCGTGAAAGAGCCAGTGCTTCGGAATGATCTTGAGCAGCTTGTCCTCCACCTCGTCCGGTGTCTTGCCGGGTGCAAGACGGATGCGGTTGGCGATGCGCAGGATGTGGGTGTCGACGGCAATCGTCGGAATGCCGAAAGCCATTGACATCACCACATTGGCGGTCTTGCGGCCGACGCCGGGCAGGGTGACCAGTTCCTCGCGGGTTTTCGGCACCTCGCCGCCGTAGACGTCGACGAGACGCTGCGAGAGTGCGATGACGTTCTTGGCCTTGTTGCGGTAGAGGCCGATGGTCTTGATGTAGTCGCGGACCTTTTCCTCGCCGAGATCAAGCATCTTCTGCGGCGTATCCGCCACCTTGAAGAGCGCGCGGGTCGCCTTGTTGACACCGGCATCCGTTGCCTGCGCGGAAAGAGCGACCGCGACGACGAGCGTGAAGGGATTGACGTGTTCAAGCTCCCCCTTCGGCTCAGGACGCTGGATGGAAAAGCGCCGGAAGATTTCTTCCAGTTCCGCGCGGCTATAGGCGCTGCGGAAGGCTGGCGCCTTGCGTTTCGCCCCGCCCGGATTTGACTTTTTCAAAGTTTGGGTGCTGGATTTCTTGATCGGACTCGTCATGGACAATCTATAGTCGGGTGGAATGACCGAAGGCAATGTGAACAGCACCGCCGAGCAGCCGATATTCGCTGCCGAACTGATCCCCTATCGCTCGCTCGGCCGAAAGGGGTTCCGCATTCTGCTGATGTTGACGGGGGCGATCTGTTGCGTTCACGCGATCTTCTTTACGGTGACGGGCGCCTGGCCCATCGCCTTCTTCTTCGGGCTGGATTTTCTGCTGCTCTATGGCGCTTTCTGGCTCAACTACCGTGCTGCCCGTGCGCGCGAGGAAGTCACGGTTTCCCGAACCAGCCTGTCGATCCGCAAGTTCACGCCTTCAGGCCGCATGACCGAGCACCGGTTCAATCCGTTCTGGGCGCGTTTCTTCGTGCGCCGACATGACGAAATCGGCATTATTTCCATGCATGTGGTGGGCGAGGGGCGGCGTACCGACATAGGTTCCTTCCTGAATCCTGATGATCGGGAGAGTTTCGCGCGTGCGTTCAAGGGGGCACTGGCGACGGTGAAGCGGCGGATTTGAAAGTGGTGCTGTCCACGCAAGAAACGGGTGGCATCCGTCGCGTGCCCGTGGTGAAGTTTTCCTCAAGATGAGGATCATGCCATGACGTTCGCACCACAGATCGACCTTTCGAAAATCAGCGACATCACCCCGGCGGGCTCGGATTACGAAACCGTCCGCAAGGTGATCGAGATGCTGTCGCTCGATTATCAGGAACAGCCGTCGCTCGAGACCATTGCGGCAAGGCTCGGCCAGTCGCCGACTCAGTTGCAGAAGACGTTTACCCGCTGGGCGGGGCTTTCACCGAAGGCTTTCCTGCAGGCCGTGACCCTCGATCACGCCAAGCGGCTGCTCGGCCAGGAAGGCATGCCGCTTCTCGAAACGTCCATCGAGCTCGGGCTTTCCGGCCCCGGCCGCCTGCACGATCTCTTCGTCACGCATGAGGCTATGAGCCCCGGCGAATGGAAAGCGAAGGGCGGCGGGCTGACGATCCGCTACGGGTTTCATTCGTCGCCCTTCGGTCAGGCTCTGGTGATGGTGACGGACAGGGGGCTCGCCGGCCTTGCCTTTGCCGATCCGGGCGAGGAGACCGCCTGTTTTGAGGATATGGCCGGGCGCTGGCCGAATGCGAATTTCATTGCCGACAACTCGGCAACGGAGCCCTATGCCGGCCGTATCTTCGATCCCGCGCGCTGGTGCGATGACCAGCCTTTGAGGGTGGTGCTGATCGGCACGGATTTTCAGGTCAGGGTGTGGGAAAGCCTGTTGCTGATTCCGCTCGGCAAGGCGGTCACCTATTCGGATATCGCCACGAAAATCGGCCAGCCGACGGCGAGCCGTGCGGTGGGTGCGGCCGTCGGCCGCAATCCTGTTTCCTTCGTGGTTCCCTGCCACAGGGCGCTCGGCAAGAGCGGCGCGCTCACCGGATATCACTGGGGCCTGACGCGCAAGCGCGCCATGCTGGGCTGGGAAGCCGGTCAGGTCGAAAAATAGGCGGGAAACCGTGGATCCGTAAATCGATTGAAACGTTATCCCAAGCGTTCTTGACTTTGCCGTCTTCGGCTGGTGATAGTCTGGCACATTCCGGCCGGGCCGGTCTAAACCGAGGATGACGACCATGACTTCCAAACTCGAACAGCTTCGCTCCATGACGACGGTTGTCGCCGACACAGGCGATATCGAGGCCGTTGCGCGGCTGAAGCCGGTGGATTGCACCACCAACCCGACCATCGTTCTGAAGGCGCTGGGGACGGATGCCTTTGCCGATGCCTTCAAGGAGGCGATTGCCTGGGGCAAGGGCAAGGGTGGTTCGAGCGAAGCCGTCACCGCTGCGGTCGCCGACCGTCTGGCGATCTCCGTCGGTGCAGCACTTGCCGGACTGGTTCCGGGCCGCGTCTCGACCGAAGTCGACGCCGATCTTTCCTTCGACACCAAGGGCTCGATTGCCAAGGCGCATGAAATCATCGCCGGCTACAAGGAACGCGGCATTGAGCGGGACCGCATCCTGATCAAGCTCGCCTCCACCTGGGAAGGCATCCGCGCTGCGGAAGTGCTGCAGAAGGAAGGCATCGACTGCAACCTGACGCTTCTCTTCTCCAAGGCTCAGGCAATCGCCTGCGCCGAGGCGAATGTCTTCCTGATCTCTCCCTTCGTCGGCCGTATTCTCGACTGGTACAAGAAGTCGACGGGCGAGAACTACACCTCGGAAACCGATCCGGGCGTCGTGTCCGTGCGGTCGATCTACAACTACTACAAGGTCAACGGCATCAAGACGATCGTGATGGGCGCGTCCTTCCGCAACGCCGGAGAGATCGAAGCGCTGGCCGGTTGTGACCGTCTGACGATCAGCCCGGCGCTGCTCGATGAGTTGGACAAGGACACGGGCACACTGACCCAGGTTCTGTCGGCAGACAAGGTAACGGCGGATCCGCTGGTTACCCTCGACGAAAAGGCCTTCCGCTGGGCGCTCAACGAAGATGCGATGGCGACCGAAAAGCTTGCCGAAGGCATCCGTGCATTCGCCAAGGATCTCGGCACGCTGCGCGGCCAGGTCGCCAAGGCTCTCTCTGCCTGACCGTGACAATTTCACCTCCCTGCCTTTCGGGCGGGGAGGTGTTCCTCACCAGTTCATCACGACATTGTCGGGGATGAAGTAGGTTTCCACTCCCCCGATCGTCACGACTGCATTTTCGCCTTCTTTGCGGGAGCGCACCTCCGCGCCGTCTTCGCTGGTAAAGCGACCGGCACGATAGATCAGCGAGCGGACGACACCATCCGGTGTCTCTATGGCGATTTCGGCGCTGGTGCCGCGACGTTGCAGTCCGAAGGGGCAACGGAAGAGCCGCGGGTCACGACCGAAGCGGCAGTTGAAAGCGCCGGTTCGTTCGTAGCCGTTAGCACCCGGCCATGACGGATCGGCGGGATAGGGCCGATAGGCGCCGTCGGGTTCCACATATTCATCGCTGACAAACCGGCCGTTGACCCAGCCGCTCAGCCGCGGCCGGTCATAGGTGGCGATCCGGCACCAGTAGCCGCCTTCGCGGTCCCGGCAGCCGAGATTACGGATCGGCGTTCCTTCCTCCAGCGCTCCGATGATGCGAAATGCCGGTCCCGGACCGGAGCGCACGTTCAGCGTGTCGCCGGGGCGAAGCCCCATGACGTGCCAGTAGGAGGCATCATCCGAAGGGTTCGAATAGAGGTTCGGAGCCGGGATAACCCGTGGTTCTTGCGCCCCGAGCGTTTGCGGGAGCAGGGCGGCGGTAACTGCCAGAAGGACGGTTGAGAGAAAGTGGGGCAGGGCGCGGCGCATACAGGAACTCCGTTGATCGTCACAGACGATAATACAGCGGCGGCTTTGCTGCCGGATTATCCACGGCGAAGGTAAACGCCAGCCTTGCATGCGCCTTAGGGGGCAATTCTCATCAAAATTTTGCGATGCAGCAAATATACTTGCTATCAAAATAGTTTTGATGCAAATCAACCGGCATGGATGCGAAATTGCGTAGAGAATTCGGTTTTCGACTCGTCGGGCTGTCGCGCCGATGGCGCCAGCACGTGGACGAAGGTGTGGCCGCTGTCGGCTTGAGCGATGCGACATGGTCGCCGCTCTTTCATCTGCACAGGATCGGTGATGGTCTGACGCAGAAGGAACTCGCTGCCCGTATCGGTCTCGACGGATCGAGCCTCGTGCGGCTGATCGATATTCTGGAACGGCAGGGATTGGTGGAACGGCGGACCGAAACAGAGGACCGCAGGGCCAAACGTCTCTACCTGACGTTTGCTGGAGCGGAGCGTGTATCCGCCATTCTGGAGCGCCTGTTGCCTATCGAGAATGAGATGCTGCAGGATCTTGATGATGCCGAGATCGCCGTGCTGCTCGGCGCTTTCCAGAAGATTGAGGCCCGCATCGGAGCCGCGCGCGAATCCGGGGAACACTGAACTATGGTTCTGGAGCAGCACATGGCTAAATTCGGTTTCGATCTGCCCCGTTTGAATTTTGCGTTCAGGACCGCCGTTGCCGCCTGTCTGGCGCTGTTCATCGCATGGTTGCTCGGGCTGGAGCATCCCCAGTGGTCGGCGATGACGGTCTGGGCTGCGGCACAGCCCACTCGCGGCCAGCTTCTGGAAAAGAGCCTCTTTCGTACAGTGGGTACGCTCATCGGTGCCATTGTCGGGGTCGCTCTCGTCGCGGGTTCAGGCGGTGATCCCCGACCGCTCGTCATCGGCCTTTCGGTCTGGATTGGCCTTTGTGTCGCGGCGGGCAATCTGCTGCGCGGTTACGTCTCCTACGGCGCGATGTTGTCAGGTTACTCGGCATCCATGGTGGCGTTGCTCGATACCGGGCATCCGGACCATGTCCTTTCTCTCGGTGCCGACCGCGCGGCGACGATCATGGTGGGCGTCGTTACCGCGTTGGCGGTTGGCTGGCTGCTGACACCGGCTGCCGCCGAAAATGAGATGACCGGCCGGATGCGCCGGGTGACGGCTCGGATGTTGCGCGACCTCGCAATTGCGCTCAGGGCCGGGGATACTAGGATGCTCGGGGACGAGCAGCGGGACTTGCTGGCCGAGATGGCGGCAATCGACGAGGTTCTGGATCCTCATGGCGCAGGTTCGTTTCGTTCGCGTCAGGCGGTTCGCGCCATGCGCACGGTGCTGTCCGTGCAGATATCGCTGCTGCTTGCCAGTCGTCGGGGTAGTCATGGCCAAAACGGAGGCGTTGCCGATCTACTCGACGAGGCCGCGGCCGGTTTCGAGGCGGGGAGTGGTTCAGACGGCCCGCTGGCCCGTATCGGGGAGGCGGCGGCGCTCGCCGGCCGCGACACTGATCTGGGAGAGGCGTTGCAAGCGCTGAGCAGGGCCATTAGCGCTCATCGAGCGGCTCTTGGTCAGGATGTTGGAACGACCGCACATGCGGGTCACGTCAGCCATCCGGTTGTGCTGCATCGTGACTGGATCGGGGCGCGCCAGGCATCCATCCGCGCAACGCTCTGCATGCTGCTCGTTGGGCTTCTGTGGGTCGCGACTGGATGGGCAGCCGCGCCCTTCCTGTTGCTGGGCCTGTCGATCATGACGACGATCTTCTCGACCTTCGACAACCCCGCCCACACGATGCGTTTTGTGCTGATTGGGCAGATTTTCGGCGCGCTCGGGGCGCTCGCCTGCCGGTTCCTCGTCTGGCCGTTTGCGGGCAACGAGCTTCAGGTTGTGCTGCTGACGATGCCGTTCATCCTGGGGGCGTCGTTGTTTTTCTCCCATCGACGCACGCTTCCCACTGCATTCGACTACGCCATGGTGTCGCTGCTTCTGCTGCATCCGGTCTATCCACTGACGGGTGATTTTCCCTCGATGCTGTCGGGCGCGATTGCCGTCGTGCTGGCGCCGGTCGTGGCGCTTATCGCCTACAGACTGATTTTTCCGCTCAATGCAGGCAAGCGCCTGGAGACGCTCATCGTCATGATGGTGCACGAGTTGCAGGACATGGCGCGGACGGAGGACGCCTCGCAGCACCGCCTGACGTGGCGAGGTCGCCTGTACCACAGGCTGTTCCGGATGATCCGGTTTGCCGAGCGCAGCGGCGATACGCATCGCGACGTCACTGACGGCGGGCTTGCTGTTCTTTCTGTCGGCTATTCGATACTCTCCCTGCAGGATCTCGTCCGTTCGGGTGCGTTGGCCGATGGCGAGGAACGGGCTGCCAAGGCCGCCCTGCAGCGGTTGAAGAGGGTGAGTTCGGAGCCTGAAAAGGCCGCGGCCGCGCTGGCGCGGGCCGGTGGCCGGCTCTCCACGGCGCACCCGCGCGAAAGCGCTTCCGTCGCGGGAGCCGCCGAGGCGCTTCGGGCCAATGTCGCTTTCATGAAGCGGGCCGGGTAGGCTGAGAGAGAGGGGTGTTGCAAAAGCCGCACTGCCGCCGACCGCAAGTTTCAGGCTCCAGTGAAGCGCAAAGCATCTCCCCCGTCATGCCGGACTTGATGTACGGCATCCAGCGACCCGACCTCCGTCGGGTCAAAAGACTCTTCCAGCCCAAGGACTTGGGCTGGCTGGATGCCTGTGACGAGCACAGGCATGACGGCGTGGCAAGCGCCCGTACACCGTCGGGCGCAAACGTGTGGATTTGCCGGTCGTCTGACAGCGCGTTCGATACCGCGCTGTTGCCTGCTGTTCAATGCGCGATCATGACGTGGCGGACGGCGGTGTAGTCCTCCAGAGCATAGACCGACATGTCCTTGCCATAGCCGGACTGTTTCAGGCCGCCATGGGGCATTTCGTTGCACAGCATGAAGTGGGTGTTGATCCAGGTGCAGCCGTAGCGTAGGCGGGCGGCGGTCTTCATTGCGCGGGAAATGTCCTTGGTCCAGACGGACGAGGCGAGGCCGTAGTCGCTGTCGTTCGCCCAGGCGATGGCATCCTCGGGCTCGGAGAAACGGGTGACGGACACGACCGGGCCGAAGACCTCGCGGCGGACGATTTCGTCGTCCTGCAGGGCACCGGCGATGACGGTCGGGGTGTAGAAGAAACCCTTGTCACCCGACACCTTGCCGCCGGCGACGACTTCCATGTGCTTGTGTTCGGCGGCGCGGGTGACGAAGCTTTCCACGCGGTCGCGCTGGCGTTTCGAGATCAGCGGGCCGATCTCGTTTTCGGTGTCGTCGGCCTGGTTGAACTTCAGCGTCGAGACGGCGGAGGCGAGGTCGGCGACGAACTTGTCATAGACCTTGTCGGCGGCGTAGATGCGGCAGGCGGCGGTGCAGTCCTGACCGGCATTGTAGTAGCCGAAGGTGCGGATGGCGGAGACGACGGCGTCGATGTCGGCATCGTCATAGACGATGACCGGGGCCTTGCCGCCGAGTTCGAGATGGGTGCGCTTGACGGTCTTGGAAGCGGCGGCCAGCACCTTCTTGCCGGTTGCGATGTCGCCGGTGATCGATACCATGCCGATCTTCGGGTGGTTTATGAGCGCGTTACCGACGCTTTCGCCGCGGCCGAGCACGATGTTCACCACGCCTTCCGGCAGGATGTCGGCGAGAAGCTTCGCCATCTTCAGTGCGGTGAGCGGGGTCTGTTCGGAGGGCTTGAAGACCACGGTGTTGCCGCCGGCGATTGCCGGAGCGAGCTTCCACGCCATCATCATCAGCGGATAGTTCCACGGCGCGATGGAGCCGACGATGCCGACCGGATCGCGTCGGATCATCGAGGTGAAGCCCGGCAGATATTCGCCGGCGACCGGCGCATGCAGCGAGCGGATGGCGCCGGCGAAGAAGCGCCAGCAATCGACGATGGCGGGGATCTCGTCATTCCTCACGGCATTGATCGGCTTGCCGCAATTGAGGCTTTCCAGCGCAGCGAAGCCATCGGCATCCTTCTCGATGGCATCGGCAATCGCCAGCAGGTAGGCGGAACGCTGGCCGGGCGTGGTGGCGGCCCAGTCGTCGAAGGCCTTTTCGGCAGCGTCGACTGCGGCGTCGATCTGGCCGAGCGAGGCTTCGGGCAGGTCGAGGATCACTTCCCCGGTCTTGGGGTTGAGGATTTTTTCCTCGGTTTCCGTGCCGGCTTCGAATTGCGCGCCGATCAGCATTTGAGTGTCCATGTTGGTTCTCCCTCAGTCTTGAATGGTTGTTATTTCCCGCTGCCGGCAACGCTGTCGGTATCGCGGGTCAGGTAATAGGCGCCGAGAATCGGCAGGAAAGTGACGATCACCACGAGCATGGCGACGACGTTGGTCACCGGGCGCTGGCGCGGACGGATCAGTTCTTCCAGCATCCAGATCGGCAGGGTTGATTGTTGTCCGCCAGTGAAGGTCGTGACGATGACCTCGTCGAAGGATAGGGCGAAGGCCAGCATGCCGCCGGCAAGAAGCGCCGTCGCGATGTTCGGCAGGACCACATAGCGGAAGGTCTGGAAACCATCGGCGCCAAGGTCCATCGAAGCCTCGATCAGCGAGCCTGAGGTGCGGCGGAAGCGGGCGACGGCATTGTTGTAGACCACAACCACGCAGAAGGTGCCGTGACCGAGAATGATCGTCCACATCGAATAAGGGATTTCGGCAATCGAGAAGGCCGAGCGCAACGCTATACCAGTAATGATACCAGGAAGTGCGATCGGAAGTATGACGAGCAGCGAAATCGCTTCCCGGCCGAAGAAGGCGGTGCGCGCGACGGCTGCGGCTGCTAGTGTGCCAAGCACAAGTGCAATCGCGGTAGCGATGGAGGCGACCTTGATCGAAAGCGTCAATGCTTGCCACACGTCCGCACGGTTCCACGCAACGGCGAACCATTGGGTGGTGAAGCCTGGCGGTGGCCACTGGAAGCTCTTCTCCTCCGTGGTGAAGGCGTAGACGAAGATCAAGAGGATCGGCAGGTGCAGGAAGGCTAGCCCGCCAGCGGCTGCAAGCTTCAGGGGCCAGCCGGCGTCGGTGTTCTTGTCAGAGCGCATCGAAGGCCCCCATGCGTTTGGCGATCCAGAGATAGATGCCCATGATGACGATCGGCACCACGGAAAAGGCGGCGGCGAGCGGCACATTACCGGCCGTGCCCTGCTGCGTGTAGACGGCCTGCCCGATGAAGAGGCGCGAAGAGCCGATGATCTGCGGGATGATGTAATCGCCAAGCGTCAGCGAGAAGGTAAAGATGGAGCCGGCGATGATGCCCGGTAGTGCAAGCGGAAACAGCACGTGGCGGAATGTCTGATCCGGCTTCGCGCCGAGATCTGCGGAAGCCTCGATCAGATTGCCAGGCACACGTTCCAGCGCAGCCTGCGTCGGCAGGATCATGTAAGGCAGCCAAACATAGACGAACACGATGAAAGTGCCGATATAGCTGATCGAAAGGGAGTTGCCGCCAATGACGGGCAGAGCGAGCACTCCATCGAGCAGCCAGGACAGGTGAAGCTTGGCAAAGGCCCAGGTTAGAATACCTTCCTTGGCGAGTATCAGCTTCCAGGCATAGACCTTGACAAGATAGCTCGACCACAGCGGCAGCATGATGCCGATATAGAAGAAGGCTTTCCATTTACCCTTGGCATAGCGGGCCGCGTAATAGGCTATGGGAAAGGCGAGTGCCGCGGAGGCGAGCGTGACGGCAAGCGCCATCAGCAATGTGCGCAGGATGATGTCGAAATTCGAGGGTATGAGCAGTTGCTCATAGGTCGCGAGCGTGAACTCGTAGTTGATCATCCCCGAAAACTCATCGATAGCGAAGAAGCTTTGCAGCAATAGCGCGATCAGCGAGCCGACGTAGATGACGCCGAGCCAGAGCAGCGGTGGCACCAGCATCACCGTCAGCAAGAGGGCGGGGCGGCGCCAGAAGAGATCCGATACCCGGCGCATGGGGCCGTTGCCGGCCGGCAGAATCGATGTTGCTGAAAGATCTGTCATGCCGCGCCATCCATGTAGTGGAGGTCGGCGGGCTTCCAGCCGATGGCTGTGCTATCACCGACCGCGGGAACCGGCTGTCCGGCAGGAACCATGATGTTCAGGGAAATCCCGTTGACGGTGACCGCCACGCGGGTCGCAGCACCGAGGAAACTGTGGGAACGAACGGTTGCCGGCAGGCCGTTGTCGGAAACCAGCCGGATCGCCTCCGGGCGAAGGCTTGACCATTTCTCGTCTCCGCCGAGCTTCTTTGTTTCTGCGGGGGAAAGGACGTTGGACGAGCCGACGAAATCCGCGACGAACCGGGTCTTCGGGCGATTGTAGATTTCTTCCGGCGTCCCGGCCTGGACGATCTTGCCCTCGTTGAAGACGGCGACGCGATCGGCCATGGAGAGGGCCTCGCCCTGATCGTGTGTGACGAAGATGAAGGTGATCCCGAGAGAGCGTTGCAGGGTCTTGAGTTCTTCCTGCATGCGCTCGCGAAGCTTCAGGTCGAGCGCGCCGAGTGGCTCGTCGAGCAGCAGGACCTTGGGTTTGTTGACGAGGGCGCGGGCCAGCGCAACGCGCTGGCGCTGGCCGCCGGAGAGCTGACCGGGCTTGCGGGCGCCATAGCCGGGGAGCTTGACCAGATCCAGCGCCTGTTCGGCCATCTGCAGCCGCTCGGATTTCTCGACGCCTTTGACCATCAGCCCGTAGGCGACGTTGTCTAGGATGTTGAGGTGCGGAAAGAGAGCATAGTCCTGGAATACCGTGTTGACGTTGCGGCGGTAGGGCGGGACGCCCTCCGCCGTCTCGCCGAAGATCTCGATATGGCCGGAGGTGGGCTGCTCGAAACCGGCAATCAGGCGCAGGCATGTCGTCTTGCCGGAACCGGACGGGCCAAGCATGGCAAAGAATTCGCCGGGCGCGATCACGAGATCGACGGCATCCACGGCTTTGACGGTGCCGAAATGGCGCGACACCTGCGAGAACTCAACGGCTGCGGTCATGGGTACTCCGGGAGAAAATTTGTTCAGCACGAGGCCGATGGGGCCTGGCCCTCCCCTTGAGGGAGAGGGGAGCCGAAGGGCCTGGGTGGGGTGATGTCTTCATAGGCTGTTGCCGGCAGGATCACCCCACCTCGCATTCGCGCGACCTCCCCTCAAGGGGAGGCTTGGGGATCAGCGGCCGCCGATCACGCCGATGTAGTCCGATACCCAGCGGTGGTAAGGCACGCACTCGCCCTGGCTTTCGCACTTGGACGTCGGGGTACGCCAGAACTTGATCTTGTCGAAGTTGTCGTAGCCATTGGTGGCGCAACCTTCGTCGGTCAGAAGTTCATTGCCCTTGCAGGCGGCACCTACGGAGGGGTTGGCGCCGAACCAGGCGGAAACGTCGCCCTGCACCTTCGGAGAGAGCGAATGCTCCATCCACATGTAGGCGCAGTTCGGATGTTCGCTGTCGACATGAAGCATGGTCGTGTCCGCCCAGCCGGTCACGCCTTCCTCAGGGAAGGTCGAGGCGATCTTGGCGCCTTCCGACTTCATCAGGTTGACCTGGAAGGGCCATGAGCCGGACGCCACAACGCCTTCGTTCTTGAAATCGTCTACCTGGATCATGGCGTCGTGCCAGTAGCGGCCGACGAGCTGGCGCTGGCCGCGCAGCAGGTCGAGGGCGGCCTTGTACTGGTCCTCGTTCAGCTCGTATGGGTCCTTGATGCCAAGTTCCGGCTTGTGCTTCATCAGATAGAGGGCGGCATCGGCAATATAGATCGGGCCGTCATAGGCTTGCACACGACCCTTGTTGGACTTGCCGTCCGGCAGGGTTTGCTCTTCGAAAACGACACTCCAGCTTTTCGGAGCTTCGCCCTTGAAGGCTTCAGTATTGTACATCAGCACATTCGGACCCCAGACATAGGGCGTTCCGTAATGCACGCCCTTGACGGTGTGCCACGGGGCGTTCTGCAGGCGTTCGTCGATGGTCTTCCACGAGGGGATGAGGTCGGTGTTGATCGGCTGGACGCGCTTGCCGGCAACGAGGCGCAGCGATGCGTCTCCCGAGGCGGTGACGAGGTCGAAGCCGCCTTCATTCATCAGGGCGACCATTTCGTCGGAGGTGGCTGCGGTCTTGACCGATACCTTGCAGCCCGTCTCTGCTTCGAACTTGGTGACCCAGTCATAGCTTTTGTCGGTTTCGCCGCGTTCGATGTAACCGGCCCAGGCAACGATGGAGAGCGCGCCTTCACCCTTGCCGAGCTCCTTCAGGGGCTCCTGGGCGACGGAAGCTGTGGCAAAGCTGAGGATGGCAGTGATGGCAGTGCAGGACTGCAAGAATTTCTTCATGACAATTTCTCCCGGTTGGGGCCGCCTTATCGCGGCGTTTGTTCCCGAGGATGAAGGTGACGCGAAATTGCCGCATTCGCAAATTCATTTGTCAGAAAGTCGCTATCGGTTTTTCCGAATGGCGCTGATGCAGGCCCCTCCCCACAAGGGCGGCTTCACCCGCAAATGCTACGGCAAGGTTAATATGAGACGCGGCCACGCATTTTATCCCACCCCTTGTGGGGGAGATGGCCGGCAGGCCAGAGGGGGATTTGTCAATGCGTATGGGTCTACCGTCCGCGGCCGCTTCTGAGCGCTTCGGCAATGCCGACGAAGTCGCGGGCGGCCTGGGGCAGACTCGAGCCCTTGCGCCAGACCATGCCGACCTGAACGACGGGCAGTGCGCCGGAGACGTCTCGGCTTTCGATACGGTCGCCTTCCAGTGACCATGGGCGGTAGACGAGATCGGGCAGCAGGGCGACGCCGGCACCGGTCGCCACGAGACTTCGGACCGCTTCGACCGAGCGGGTTCGGAAGGCGACGTGTGGTCGGGCGCCGAGTGCGGCGAGCAGCTTGCCGGTGTTTTCCTCGATTTCGTCGATGGTCAGCATGATCAGGGGTTCGCGGGCGATGTCGGCGCTCGAAATGATATCCGCCGACACCAGCGGATGGCCCATGGGCAGCCAGAGGCGATAGGGAGATGTCTCGAGAATTTCCGCCTGCAGGGCCATGCGGTCGCGCAGGTTGGAAATAACCATGACCGCCACGTCCAGTTCGCCGCCGATCAGCAGATGTTCGAGATAGGAGCCATTGTCCTCGATGGCCGAGACCTCGACGCCGGGACAGGCGCGGCGATAGCGCGCGAGAAGATCGGAAAGCACATAGCCCGCAACAAGCGAGGTGACGCCGATATTGAGCTTGCCGCCGGTATTCTCCTTGGTTTCCGAAAAGGCGTTGCGGGCGTCCGAGACCGTTGCAAGGATCTTCGTTGCGTGGCGCAGGAACTGGTGCCCATTGTGAGTGATCGACAGACCGCGCGGATGGCGCTCGAACAATTCCACGCCAAGGTCGCCTTCGAGTTCCTTGATCGCCTCGGTGACCGAGGACTGGGAAATGGAGAGATTCTGGGCGGCGCGTGTCACCGAACCTTGTTCGGCGACGGCGATGAAATACTGCAACTGGCGAAGGGTGAAGGCCATGCGGTGTTTAGACCATGGCTTGCAGAGTGTCGCAAGCGGGGCAGGAGACCATCATTACCGCAGGGCAGCCTTGCAAAGATGCGACTTTGCAAATGTCGGGATGCCGATAATATGAAATCCTCTCCCATTGTGCTCAATGCATTTTTCCGACTGCGATCCCCGATGAAATCCACGCCGCTTGGCTATCTGTTTGCCCTTACGGCTTTTACCGTTTTTGCCGTTCAGGACGGGATCTCGAAACATCTCGGGGAAAGTTATTCTCCTGTCGTCGTGGCGGTCGTGCGTTACTGGGCGTTTGCCGCCTTCGCCGTGTTTCTTGCCCTGCGTTCGGGCGGCGGTTTGAGGACTGCGGTCCGGACACAAAGGCCGATCCTGCAGATCCTGCGTGGGTTGCTGCTCGGTGGACAGATCCTCGTATCGGTTGCCGCGTTTCATTATGCGGGTTTGGCGCAGTCGCAGGCGATCTTCGCTTCGGCTCCGATTTTCGTGGCGCTCTTGTCGGTGCCGCTTCTCGGCGAAAAGGTCGGCTGGCGACGGTGGACGGCGATCGGCGTCGGCCTGTGCGGCGTGGTCCTGATCCTGTCTCCGGGGCCGGCCGGCTTCAACGGCTATGTCGTCCTTCCGCTGATGTGCGCGATCTTCGGCGCGGTCTACGGCATTCTGACCCGGCTCGTCAGCCGGGTGGATCAGCCGGTGACGAGCTTCTTCTATATGTGCATGGTCGGCTTCGTCTGTACCAATGCGATCGCGCCCGCCTTCTTCACGCCGATTGCCGCAAAGGACTGGGGCTGGATGCTGGCGCTGTGCTGCACCGGCATCATCGGGCATTTCTCCCTCATCAAGGCCTATGACAAGCTGAGCGCCGTGGTGCTGCAGCCGATCGCCTACTGGCAGCTTGTGCTCGGTTCCGGGATCGCCGTCGCGGTGTTCGGCGAAACGCTTCGCTTCAACATGATTCTCGGATCGGTGATCGTTGTCGCTGCAGGAATTTTCACCGTCTGGCGGGAGCAGGTGGTGGCCCGCAGGAATGCGGCGGAAGCTGCTGCAGGTCGTTGATCGCGAAAACGGATCCCGATTGCAGTCCCCTTCGACTAATTTAGGGTCTAAGTACTAATTTATCAGGAACCTTATTGACCGATTCGCGCCGTTATTCGAGAACGGACGGAAAGATTCTGCTTATATATTCGAAGTTGGTAATTTATTCGCGCGATGTTGTTCGCACGGATGAGTGCTTCGGGGGAGGCTTCTTCGTGAAATTCAATCGTTATGCTCGGCTCCGTCGTCTGTCTTCGACAAGCATTCTGGCTCTTTCACTTGGTTGCGGAATATCTTCGGCGGCGAGGGCGGATTCCGTATATTGGTCTGGTACGGCGGGCGATAACAACTGGTTCAATAACGCCAACTGGGTTTGGGATGGGCACACGCCGGGTACAGGAGACGATGCGCGCATCGATGCGACAGGCGTTTTGCTTGGTGGCTCCGCCGGTCATGCGGGCAATCTTTTTGTTGGCCTTGGTTCAACGGCTGATCTGACCATTCAAAGTGATTTGACAACCGGATCAGCTTCGCTCGGCTGGAGCGCCGGTTCGCAGGGGACGGTATCGATCAGCGGGGTCGGAAATGTCTGGAACAATTCTTCCTCGATCACGGTTGGCAATGAAGGAAGCGGCTTCATCAATATTCTGGACGATGCAGAGGTTGCTTCGGGTTCGTTCTATATAGGCGGAGGCCCCACAGGCGCGGGAACCGTGACGCTTCAGGACAATTCCAAGCTCTTCGCGACGGGGTATCTTTACGTTGGCTACGGCGGCGGTTCTGTGGATGGGGCGGACGGGCACCTTTATATCTATTCCGGCTCGGATGCGACGAGCGTGAATGGCGTTATCGCGGATGGCCTGAATACCACGGGTGCCGTGCTCGTCGACGGCGCGGGGTCAACCTGGAACAATCTCTCTCTTCTGGTGGTCGGTGGCGGCGGTGTCGGTACGCTCGATATTACCGACGGCGGTTATGTTCACAGCGGCAGCGCGACGATTGCCAATCTGGCCACGGCTTCCGGCAGTATTGTCAGAGTGATGGACGCCGGTAGCCGCTGGGAGATCGATAACGACCTCGTCGTCGGTGGAAGCACCGACGGCCAACTTCGGATCACCGACGGCGGCGTCGTTGAGGCGGCTAGTGCTTCGCTCGGCTATACGGGTGACGGCGACGGCACCATTTATATCTCCGGTACGGACAGCGCCTTCACAGTTGCCAACGATCTTAATGTTGGCGTGGATGGGTTCGGCAGGCTGACCATAGAAAACGGCGGCTACGCGAGCGCCGGGGCGATCTATGCCGGTTACGGAGCACTTGCCGACAGCCGGATCACAGTTTCCGATTCGACGCTTGATGTCACCAACCGCATCGGCATCGGTTATGACGGCGAAGGTACAATGGTCATCCAGAGCGGAGGCCAGGTGAATTCGGCCGGTGCGATCCTCGGCTGGAACGCGACGGGGGACGGAAGGGCGGCGGTGACCAATGCCGGCAGCCGTTGGGACAATACCGGCACGCTCTATGTCGGTAACCTCGGTACGGGTTTCCTGCTGGTTTCCGACGGTGGCGTCGTCACCAGCACGGACGGTTATGTCGGTACCGAAAACGGATCGGACAGCGAGGCGACAGTGACGGGCGCGGGCTCGTCCTGGGAGATGAGCGGCGCGTTCCTCGTCGGCCACAATACCGGTTCGCAAGGCACGGTGACCGTTTCCGCCGGCGGCTCCATCAGTGGGCTTCAGGGCATTCTTGGCGATCTTGCCGGTTCCGTCGGTATGATGACGGTCACGGGAGCAGGCTCGACATGGTCCGCACTCGTCGATTCCTCCGTGCTCTATTCGGGTGATCTGAATGTGGGCCGGTTCGGCACGGGTTATCTGACCGTCACCGATGGCGGCTCCGTCGTCGGCAATCGCTTGCATATCGGCAATGAAGCCGGCTCCTCCGGTACCGTAGCCGTGTCGGGCGCCGGTTCGAACCTCACGATCGCCGAGCGGCTTTCGGTCGGGATTGAGGGCGATGGCGTGTTGACGGTGTCGAATGGCGCGACCGTCAGTGCGGACCGGATCGTAATCGCCGACGACGCGACATCGAGCGGTACACTCAATATCGGCGCAGCGAGGGGGCAGACTGCTTCCGCTGCCGGCACGATCAATGCCTCCACCGTGGTCTTAGGAGACGGGGACGGCGAAATCGTCTTCAATCACACGGGCAGCAGCTATGTCTTCGCCTCCGATGTGGAGGGCACGGGGACTCTGTCCTTCCTGTCCGGCCTTACCAAGCTGACCGGCGACTATTCCGCTTTCACCGGGGACCTGAGCATCGCGGGCGGTCTGGTTTCTGTGAATACCTCGACGCTGACTGCTGTCGCCAACGTTCTGTCGGGCGCAACGCTCGGCGGTTCCGGCACGCTCGGCAACGTGGCTGTCGCAAGCGGCGGTACGGTCGCGCCCGGCAATTCGATCGGCACGCTGACGGTTGCCAATATCAGCTTCGCATCGGGCTCCACCTATTCCGTCGAGATAGACAATGCCGGCCGCAGCGACCTTCTGCATGCGACGGGAACGGCCACCATCAACTCCGGTGCCAGCGTCTATTTCGGTCCGGAGAACGGCACGGACGACGGCAGCACCTATTCCATCGGTACCGTCTATACGATCCTGACGGCGGATGGCGGGGTGTCCGGCACCTTCGGTTCGATCTCGGACGGCTTCGTCTTCCTCGATGGCACGCTGATCTACGATGCCAACAACATCTACCTGACGCTGTCGCGCAACGCTACGAGCTTTGCGAGTCTTGGCCAGACCCGCAACCAGATCGCCGTCGGTACAGCGCTCGACAGCATGGCGAGCGGCGATCCGGTGCAGAGCGTCGTGGCGGGCCTCGGTGAAAGCGCCGTCCGTCCGGCCTATGATGCGCTGTCGGGAGAAATTCACGCCTCCGCCAAGGGCATGCTGGTCGATGACAGCCGCTTTGTCCGTGACGGCCTGAATGCCCGGCTTCTCGCCGGCGAGGCGACCGGCGAGCACGGTTTCTGGGTGTCGTCCTTTGGTTCATGGGCAAAGGCAGATAGCGACGGCAACGCCGCCTCGCTCGAACACAATACCGGCGGCTTCCTGGGCGGTGCCGATGCGGTATTCCTCGAAGACTGGCGTCTCGGTCTTGCCGGCGGCTACAGCCGGACCAGCTTCGACGTGAACGGCCGCGATTCATCGGGCACGTCGGACAATTACTCCTTGGGCGTCTATGGTGGCCGTTCGCTCGGCGCGTTCGATCTGAGGTTCGGCGGGGCCTATACCTGGCACCAGATTTCCACGGACCGATCCGTCGATATCGGCAGCTTCAGCGAGGATCTCGATGCCGATTACGATGCTTCGACCGCACAGTTCTTCGGCGAGGCAAGCTACGGCATAGACACGGGCATGGGCCATTTCTCGCCTTTCGCAGGACTTGCCCATGTGCTGCTGCACACGGACCGCATGAGCGAGACAGGTGGCGATGCGGCGATTTCCGCGGCAAGCGACGACTACGCCGTGACCTATTCGACGCTTGGTCTCAGGGCCTCCGCTCCGGTCGATATGGGTGGCATGCCCATCGGTTTGCAGGGCATGGTCGGCTGGCGTCATGCGTTCGGCGATGCAACGCCGACCTCGGAACACGCCTTTGCGACGGGCGACGCCTTTACTGTTGCCGGTACACCGATTGCGCGCGATGTCGCGGTCTTCGAGGCGGGCCTTTCCGTTTCGCTGTCCAAGACGGCGACCTTCGGGGTTTCCTATGCCGGCCAGGCCGGTGGTGGCGATTGGGAACAGCAGATCAAGGGCCGCTTCGACGTTCGGTTCTGATCGACCCTCATCAGATTTCGGGCAGTCCGGGTTCCTGTGGCTCCGGGGTTCCCGCTCCCAACAGGGCTTTCATCGCCGCGATGACGCGGCGATGCTGGTGCGCGTGGCGTGTCCGAACACCAGTTGCAGCATAAACCGTCTGCGGGATCGGTGCGACCTCCTCGACGATATAAGTGATGCCGGCGCGGTGAAATTCGTCGGCCGTGGCTTTCGTCACGAAAGCGCCGCCGCCCAGACTTTTCAGCATGCCTGAAATGGTGACGTTCTGCCCGGAAGACAAAGCCGTGGTGGCAAGTTGCGGCAGGGCCAGCCGATGCATCCTGTCGAAGGCCGGGGAATAGCTCGCGCTGATGTAGTTGTCCCGATTCAGGTCGTCCACGCTCGGCGACAGGGTGCTGACCAGCACATAGGTCATTTCCCCTATCCGCTCGTAATGCAGGTCGGGCAGGAAATGGGGCGTGTAGAGGATCGCAAGGTCGAGATCGCCGCTCGCAAGATCCCGGTTCATCTGGTTCGAATAGTCGGCCTCGATATAGATCGAAGTTCCGGGCAGGTCGGCGCGGATTGCCTTCAGCCAGGGACCGGCGAATTCTTCCGCCACATCCTGCTGGGCGCCGATGCGCATGGCATGTTCGTAGGCGCCGGCGCTTTCGACCGTCCGGGCCGCCTCGTGCCATTGGCGTTGAAGAGCGCGCGCGTGGTCGAGAAAACGCAGTCCTGCGGGCGTCGGTGCCGTGCCGCCCTTGTTGCGGGTGAAGAGCGAACGGCCGAGGGCTGCCTCCAGCGCCCTGATGCGGTGGGAAACCGTCGACTGCCTGAGGTTCATTCGCTCGGCGGTGCGGTTGAAGCTGCGTGTCTCCATCAGGTCGAGATAGGTTTCGATCAGCTCGATCTGCACGTGGCCGCTCCGCTTGGACTCAGGTTTCTCGCGCCATCTGCCGAAGGTCCGAGAGGCCCCGGGGCGGATGCGCGCGGAAGTCGACGCCATAGACGCGGCTGGCGAAATGTTCGCGGACGCGGGCGATCTGGGAAGCTTCTCCTGTGATCCTCGACCGCAACAGGGGATCGCAGGTGCCGGTGATCGCCATCGACTTGTTGATCACCCAGCCATAGGGCTCGATATGGGCACGGCGCAAATCGTCCTGTAATGCGCCGGCCTCGGAGACCGGCGTGGTTTCCGGCAGTGTGACGAGGATGACCTTGGTATAATCGGGGTCCTGCAGGCGCATTAACGGGGTGACCATCCGTCCCGGGGCATCGGGATCAAGATGGCGGGTCATCTGGCGATGATATGCGCCAGTGGCATCCAGCAGCAGAAGCGTGTGACCCGTCGGCGCGGTATCGATGACGACGAAATTGCCGCGGGCCTCCCCGACGACGCGGGAAAATGCATGAAACACCGCCACCTCCTCCGTACAGGGAGAGGCGAGGTCTTCGCGCAGGAGCGCCTTGCCTTCCTCATCCAGATCGCGACCGCGCGTCGACATGATCTTGGCAATGTATCGCTCCGTCTCGACCTCGGGGTCTATCCGGTCGACTGTCAGGCCGGGCATGGTTTCGGCGCCAACGACGAAGGAAAGATGGGCGGCCGGATCGGTGGTCGTCAGATGGACGGAATGCCCTTTCGCAGCAATGCCGGCGGCAAGGGCCGCCGCAATCGTGGTCTTGCCGACGCCACCCTTGCCCATCACCATGACCAACCCCTTGCCGCTTGCGGCGATCTCGTCCACCAGTGTCGACAGTCGTGGCAGGTCCGGAGTGGCAAGCGGCGGCAGGTCTTGCATCGGTGGCGCGGAGGGCGTTGAGAGCAGGGCGCGGAGGGCCGGCAGGCCGACCATGTCGAAAGGCAAAAGCGGGATTTCGTCGCGCGGCAGACCGGCGAGCGAAGCCGGCATTTCGGAAAGCGCCGATGTCTGTTCGGCTGCGAAGGCGATGGCGATCCTGTCTTCCGGCTCCGTCGGCGTGAACCGGCCATTGACGGCGAGCATCTGATTGGAGAGGCCGAGTTCGGCGAGTTCTCCTGCGGTGCGGGCCGCTTCCCGAATGGCGCCGCGGTCCGGGCGCGTGACGAGTACGATGGCGGTGCGTGCGGGGTCCGCGAGACAATCGAGCGCCGCGCGAAAACGTGTCTCCTGCATCTTGAGGCCCGAATGCGGCCCGAGGCAGGATGCGCCACGCTCATTGGCTTCGAGAAAGCCTGTCCAGGCCTTGGGAAGACTGAGGAGCCGCAGGGTGTGACCGGTCGGAGCCGTATCGAAGATGATGTGATCGAAGTCACTCGCGTCTCCGGTCAGAAGTCCTACGAATTCGTCGAATGCGGCAATCTCGGTGGTGCAGGCGCCGGACAGTTGTTCCCGAACGGTGGCTTTGTCGCTGGCGCTTGCAGAGGGAGCCATCTGTTCGAGAACGCGGTTGCGGTAATCCTCCGCCGCCGTTTCGGGATCGATGTTCATGGCCGACAGTCCCGGAATGCCGGGTACCGACCGTGGTTCGTCGGTGAGCGTCGTGCCGAGCATTTCATCGAGGTTCGAGGCCGGATCGGTGCTCACCAGCAGAACCTTGAGACCGCGGTCAGCCAGCGCGATAGCCACGGCGCAACTCAGGGACGTCTTGCCGACACCGCCCTTGCCCGTGAAGAAAAGGTGGCGATTGGGTCTGTTCAATAGCGTCAGCCGTTCCATTTGCTATTCCCTGATTTTTGCAGTGCATCCAGCCTATGGCATCGACCGCAGTCACAGCTTGATCTGTGGCAAGCAATCTAATCGACTTCTTCGATCAATAAAGCGAAATTCGCTTGCTTGATGAATGTCATTTCCTTCTGCAAGCTCACGCCAAAACAAGAGGGGAATAAGAATGTCTCAACTGCCCGGATCGGCACGCGTCGTCATCATCGGGGGCGGGGCCGTGGGGGCCTCGTCGCTCTATCATCTGGCGAAGGCCGGATGGACGGATTGCGTGCTTCTGGAAAAGAACGAGCTGACTGCAGGCTCGACCTGGCATGCGGCCGGCAATGTGCCGACCTTTTCCTCCTCATGGTCGATCATGAACATGCAGCGCTATTCGGCCGAGCTTTATGCGAAGCTTGGCGAGCTGGCCGACTATCCGATGAACTATCACGTCACGGGATCGCTCCGGATCGGTCACACGAAGGAGCGGCTGCAGGAGTTCCGGCGCGTCGTCGGCATGGGCCGTTATCAGGGCATGGACCTCGACATCATGTCGCCGGACGAGATGCGGTCGAAATACCCATTCCTCGAAACCCGTGACCTGACCGGAGCGCTCTACGATCCCTATGACGGCGATATAGATCCGGCGCAGCTGACGCAGGCTCTGGCCAAGGGCGCGCGCGACATGGGGGCGAAGATCATCCGCTTCTGTCCCGTTACGGCGGCGCGCCGGGAAAACGGCGAGTGGGTGCTGACCACGCCGCTTGGCGAGATCCGCTGCGAATATGTCGTCAACGCCGCCGGTTATTATGCCCGCGAGGTCGGCAAGCTGTTTGGTCGCGATGTGCCAATGATGGTGATGAGCCATCAATACATGCTGTTCGACACAATTCCCGAACTGGAGGCATGGTCGCGGGAGGCAGGCCACAAGCTGCCGCTGCTGCGCGATGTCGACAGCTCCTATTATCTCCGGCAGGAAAAGTACGGCATGAATCTCGGGCCCTACGAAAAGGCCTGCCGGGCGCATTGGGTGACGAAGGACGACCCGATGCCCGAGGATTTTTCTTTTCAGCTCTTCCCCGACGATCTGGAGAGACTGGAGTGGTATCTCAACGATGCCGTCGAGCGCGTGCCGATCCTTGGCACGGCGGGTCTCTCCAAGATGATCAACGGTCCCATTCCCTATGCCCCGGATGGCAATCCGCTGATCGGCCCGATGCCCGGCGTGCCGAATGCCTTCGAGGCTTGCGTCTTCACATTCGGTATCTGTCAGGCCGGCGGGGCCGGCAAGGTGCTGGCCGAATGGGTGACCGAGGGCGAAACGGAATGGGACATGTGGTCCTGCGATCCGCGCCGCTACACCTCCTTCGCTTCCGATCCCGATTATTGCGTCGCCAAGGGCATGGAAATCTACGGCCACGAATATGCGATGCATTTCCCGAAGCATTATTGGCCGGCGGGGCGCAATCGCAAGCTTTCCCCGATCCATGACCGGATCGCGGCGCTCGGTGCGCAGTTCAAGCCGTATAACGGCTGGGAACGGGCGATGTGGTATGCGAAGCCGGGCGATAACACCTCCGAGGCTGCGACCCAGACCTGGGATCGCAAGGGGCCGTGGAGTCCGCGGATCGAGGAGGAATGTCTTGCGGTGCGTGACGCGGCGGGCATTCTCGATCTGCCGGGTTTCTCTCGCTACCGAGTGAAGGGTTCCGGTGCGCGCGACTGGCTTTCCTCCATCATCACCGGCCGCGTGCCGAAGCCGGGTCGGATCGGGCTTGCCTATTTCGCCGACGATAAGGGCCGGATCGTCACGGAGATGTCGGTGATGGCGATCGAGGAGGATTTCTTCTTCCTCATCACGGCTGCGACCGCCCAGTGGCACGATTACGAATGGCTCCTGAAGCTGAAACCGGCCGATGCCGCTTTCGTTATCGAGGACGTGACCGAGGCCTTCTCCTGCCAGATCCTGACCGGCCCTTACTCTCGCGCGATCCTCGCCGATGTCACGGACGCCGATCTTTCCCGCCCGTGGCTCACGCATCAGTCGGCGCAGATCGGCGGGCGCTGGTGCCAGCTCGTGCGTGTTTCCTTCGCCGGTGAACTTGGATGGGAAATCCACACCAGAGTCGAGGATACGCCCGATGTTTTCGACGTGGTCTGGATGGCGGGCAAGAGCCACGGGCTGAAGCCCTTCGGCATGGAGGCGCTGGACAGTCTCCGCGTGGAAAAGGGCTATCGCGCCTGGAAGGGCGATCTTTCGACCGATTATACCGTGCTGCAGGGCGGGCTTGAACGTTTCGTCGACTGGTCGAAGCCGGACTTCAAGGGCAAGGCGGCGCTTCTGGCCGAGAAGCAGCGGGGCGTGTCGAAGCGTTTCGTGACACTGGTCGTCGAGGCCGGCGATTGCGATGCGCCCTACATGTCGACGCTCTTGCATGACGGACAGGTGGTTGGCGAGACGACCTCCGGTAACTGGGGTTACCGGGTCGGCAAATCCATCGCGCTCGGCATGCTGCGCGCCGATCTCTGCGAGCCCGGCACCACGATAGAAGTCGAGATTTTCGGGGACCGGTTCAAGGCGGTGGTGCAGCCGGATCAGGCGATCTGGGATGCATCGAACGAGAGGCTGAAGGCATGAACAATACCACGTCCCCGAAGCCTGTTCCGTCCAGGGCGCGGGCCGTCATCATCGGCGGCGGCGTATCCGGTTGTTCGGTTGCCTATCACCTCGCCAAGCTCGGCTGGAGCGATGTGGTGCTTCTGGAGCGTAAACAACTGACCTCCGGCACCACCTGGCATGCCGCCGGCCTGATTGGCCAGCTTCGCGGCAGCCAGAACATGACGCGGCTCGCGAAATATTCGCGCGATCTTTACGTGCGGCTCGAGGCGGAAACCGGCATCGGCACGGGCATGAAGCAGAACGGCTCGATCACCGTTGCGCTGACGGACGAGCGGCGCGAGGAGATCTACCGGCAGGCCTCGCTGGCGCGGGCTTTCAATGTCGACGTGCAGGAAATCGATCCGGCGCGGGTGAAGGAGCTTTATCCCTATCTGAACGTCTCGGACGTCAAGGCGGCGGTGCATCTGCCGCTCGACGGCCAGTGCGATCCGGCCAATATCGCGATGGCGCTGGCGAAGGGCGCCCGGCAGCATGGCGCGACGGTGATCGAAGGCGTCAAGGTCATCGATGTCCTGACGAAGGATGGCCGCGTGACGGGTGTCGTCTGCGAGCAGGCCGGCGAGCGCCATGTGATCGAGACAGAGAACGTGGTGAACGCCGCCGGCATGTGGGGGCGCAATCTTGCCGCGCAATCCGGTGTGACCGTACCGCTGCATGCGGCGGAGCATTTCTACATCGTCACCGAGCCGGTGCCGGGACTTGGCCAGCTTCCGGTGCTGCGAGTGCCGGACGAGCAGGCCTATTACAAGGAGGATGCCGGCAAGATGCTGCTCGGCGCCTTCGAGCTGAAGGCCAAGCCATGGGGCATGGATGGAATCTCCGAGGATTTCTGTTTCGACCAGCTTCCCGACGATTTCGATCACTTCCAGCCGATCCTCGAAATGGCGGTGAGGCGCATGCCGATGCTGGAGACGGCCGGCATCCATACCTTCTTCTGCGGACCGGAAAGCTTCACGCCCGACGATCGCTATTATCTCGGGGAAGCGCCGGAGTTGAAGGGATACTGGGTGGCAGCCGGATACAACTCCATCGGCATCGTCTCTTCCGGCGGTGCCGGCATGGCGCTGGCCCAATGGATGAACGACGGCGAGCCGCCCTTCGATCTCTGGGAGGTCGATATCCGCCGTGCGCAACCTTTCCAGAAGAACCGGCTCTATCTGCGGGAGCGCGTCACCGAGACGCTCGGCCTGCTTTATGCCGACCACTTTCCCTACCGGCAGATGGCGACGGCGCGGGGCGTGCGCCGCTCGCCGATCCACGAGCACCTGAAGAAGCGTGGCGCTGTCTTCGGCGAGGTGGCGGGCTGGGAAAGGGCGAACTGGTTTGCCGGGCTCGGCCAGGAAAAGGAATACCGCTACAGCTGGAAGCGGCAGAACTGGTTCGACAACCAGCGCGCCGAACACATGGCGGTGCGCGAAGGCGTGGGCCTGTTCGACATGACATCCTTTGGCAAGATCCGCGTGGAGGGCCGCGATGCGCTCGCTTTCCTGCAACGGCTTTGCGCCAACCAGATGGACGTCGAGGCAGGACGGATCGTTTATACGCAGATGCTCAACCGCCGGGGCGGCATCGAAAGCGACCTGACGGTGACGCGTCTCTCGGAGACGGCCTTCTTCCTCGTGGTTCCGGGCGCAACGCTGCAGCGCGACCTTGCCTGGCTGCGAAAGAACCTTCTGCCTGACGAGTTCGTGGTGGTGACCGATGTGACTGCTGCGGAAAGCGTTCTCTGCGTCATGGGGCCGAAATCGCGTGAACTGCTCAGCAAGGTGAGCCCGAGCGATCTCTCCAACGCGGCCCATCCGTTCGGTTCGGCCAGCGAGATCGAGATCGGTTATGGCCTCGCCCGCGCTCACCGTGTCACCTATGTCGGCGAACTAGGTTGGGAGCTTTATGTCCCGTCGGATCAGGCGGCGCATGTTTTCGAGACATTGGAACATGCCGGCGAAGGTCTGGGGCTGAAACTCTGCGGTCTGCACGCGCTCGACAGCTGCCGCATCGAAAAGGCCTTCCGCCATTTCGGGCATGACATCACCGACGAGGACCATGTGCTGGAGGCGGGGCTGGGCTTTGCGGTCAAAACCGGCAAAGGCGATTTCATCGGCCGGGATGCGGTGTTGAAGAAACAGGAAGAGGGGCTGAAGCGCCGGCTTGTGCAATTGCGTCTCACCGATCCCAAGCCTCTGGTTTTTCACAACGAGGCGCTGGTCCGCGACGGAAAGATCGTCGGAACCATCACCTCGGGCAATTACGGCCATTTTCTCAAAGGCGCGATCGGTCTCGGCTATGTGCCCTGCGAGGGCGAGAGCGCAGCCGACGTTCTGGCATCGAAATACGAGATCGAAATCGCCGGGGAACGGTTCGCGGCCGAGGCTTCGCTTGCGCCGCTGTACGACCCCAAGGCGGAGCGGGTGAAGATGTGAGCGTGGGTTTCAAACCCTTATCGAAATTCCGGGTTCCACCAAGGAGGCAAATGCAATGCTGGCGTCCGATCTGAAGAATGACCCTGTGCTGGTAGACCCCATCGACAGGCTCGTTTCCGCATACCGGCCGGGCTATGCGCTGGAGCGCCCGTTCTATTTCGATCCCGCGATCTTCGAGAGGGATATGGAACGGGTGTTTTTCCGCCACTGGCACTGTCTGGCGCATGAAAGCGTCATTCCCAATCCCGGCGATTTCGAGGTATTCAAGCTTGCCTCGGAAGCGGTGATCCTGACGCGCGGAGCGGATGGCAGCGTACATGCGCTGCTCAATCTCTGCCGTCATCGCGGGGCGGAGGTCTGCACCAAGGAGAAGGGCAATGCCAAGGCCTTCGTCTGTCCCTATCACGCCTGGACCTATGGCAATGACGGTGCGCTCAGGGCGGCACGACTGATGCCGAAGGACTTCGACCGGCAGGCGCACGGGCTGAAGAAGGTGCATGTGCGAGTGGTCGAAGGGCTGGTCTTCATTTCCTTTGCGAAGGAACCGCTCGATTTCAGCGAGGTCGAAGCGCTGCTGCACGCGACGTGCGGTCAATATGGCTGGGCGAGCGCGAAGGTCGCGCATCGGCAGAGCTATACGATCGACGCGAACTGGAAGCTTGCGGTCGAAAACTACGTCGAGTGCTATCACTGCGGGCCGGCCCATCCGGAGTATTCCGAAACGCATGCGCTGGAACAGCCGCTGCATATGATCGAGGAATTGAATGCGGTCATGGAAGCGCGGACCTGCGCGCTTGGCATCGAGATCGGATCGGGCAATCACTGGCAGTCTTCTGCCGGCGGCAAGGAAACGATCCATGCCTTCCGCTATGCCCTCTATGATGGCGTGAAGACCGGCAGCAAGGATGGCCAGCCGCTCAGCACCCTGATGGGGCGCTTCTCCGATTTCGATGGCGGCGTCACCTCGATCCATCTCGGCGGCACGAGTTTCCTCGTCTGCTATGCCGACCACGGCATGATCTATCGCTTCATCCCGAAGACGGTCGATACCTGCGAGATGGAACTGATCTGGCTGGTCGACGGCAAGGCCGAGGCGGGCATCGACTACGATTTCGAGAAGCTCACCTGGCTCTGGCGGGTGACGACCGACGAGGACAAGGCGATCATCGAACACACGGCGCGGGGCGTACGCTCGCATTTCTACGAGCCCGGACCGATTGCACCCATGGAGCAGAACGAGCTGCGCTACATCAACTGGTACCTCGAGGAGATCAGCCGTCCGTGACGACGGCTGATCGCTGGCTGTTGCGCGTCTTCCAGATGGTGCGCAGGAAGGCGGCGACGAACATGGCCGACATCAGGAGAACGATGGTCGGGGCGGGGGCGCTGTCGATCAGGAAGCTCAGATAGATCCCGGCGACCGATGCGGTCACGGCCACCGCCACGGCCGTCACCAGCATCGCCTGAAACCGTCGGGTGATCAGGAAGGCGATCGCGCCCGGAGCCACCAGCATGGCGACGGAAAGGATGATGCCGACGGCCTTCAGTGCGCCAACAACCGTGAGCGACAACACCGCCAGCAGGCCGTAATGCAGCAGCCGGACCGGCAGGCCGATGGCGCGGGCGTGCTGCGGATCGAAGGCCTGCACCAGAAGATCCTTGCGCAGGATCACCAGAAAGACCGTTGCGGCAAGCGCGATCAGGCCGGTTTCCAGAAGGTCGGACGGCAGGATGCCGAGCATGTCGCCGAACAGGATATGGTCGAGATGCACGTCGCTCTCTATCTTCACGTAAAGCACCAGTCCGAGGCCGAACATGCCGGAGAAGACGATGCCGAGGACGGTATCTTCCTTGATGCGGCTGTTTTCCTTGAGATAGCCGGTCAATAGCGCGCAGGTGAGGCCGGCGATGAAGGCACCGATGGCGAGCGGGATGCCGGCGATGTAGGCGATCACGATGCCCGGCAGGACGGCATGGGAGACCGCATCCCCCATCAGCGACCACCCCTTCAGCACCAGCAGGCAGGAGAGCAGCGCCATCGGCACGGCGATCATCAGGGTGATGACGAAGGCCGACTGCATGAAGGGAAGCTGGAAGGGCAGGATGAGAAGTTCGAGCGTGTCGTTCACCGGGCCGCCTCCGCTGATGCTGTGGGGCTGGCAAGCGCTGCGCGGGCGCGGCGGCGGGCGGCGAGGAGACCGTGCTTCGGCGCGAAGACGAAGGCGGTCAGGAAGATTGCGGTTTGCAGCACGACGATGACGCCGCCGGTCGCTCCGTCGAGGAAATAGCTGATGTATGCGCCGATAAAGCTCGTGGCCGCGCCAATTACGAAGGCCATGAGGATGAGGCGCTGGAAGCGGTCGGTGAGCAGGTAGGCGGTTGCACCCGGCGTCACCACCATGGCGATTACGAGGAAAGCACCGACTGTCTGGAGGGCGGCGACGGTCGAACCGGCGAGCAGAGTGAAGAAGATCACCTTCAGCAGATCCGGCCTGAGGCCGATCGAGCGGGCGTGGTTCTCGTCGAAGAAGGCGACCATGAAGTCCTTCCACTTGGCCGTCAGCACGATGAGGCTGACGCCGCCGATGATGACGAGCTGCAGCGTATCGGCCGGCGTGATCGCGAGGATGTTGCCGAGCACGATGGTCTGGATGTTCACCGAAACGGGGGAGAGCGAGACCATGAAAAGGCCAAGCCCGAAGAAGGAGGTGAAGATCAGGCCGATAATGGCGTCTTCCTTGAGGCGGGTTCGCTGGTTGAGGAAAAGCATGGCGGCTGCCGCGAGACCGCCGGAGATGAAAGCGCCGAAGGCGAAGGGCAGACCGAGCATGTAGGCACCGGCGACGCCCGGCACGATGGCATGAGAGAGGGCGTCGCCGATCAGCGACCAGCCCTTCAGCATCAGGTAGGAGGAAAGAAAACCGCAGACGCCGCCGACAAGCGCGCTGACGAAAATGGCGTTGCGCATGTAGTCATAGCCGAAGGGCTCAAGAAGGACGTCGATCATCGATGCCCTCCGCTTCCGGTATTTCCGTTCGGCTTTCCGTCGTGTTTTCTGTTTCCGGTGTGCTGTAGATGACGAAGGGACGTTCGTCGTCGGTGATGACCTTGACCTGCCGGCTGTCGGCATCGTCGTGCAATTCGGCGCCGCCCAGAACGAAGTGGCGGAGCGCGCCGCCGAAGGCGATCTTGAGGTTCTCTTCGTTGAAAGTTTCCTCCGTCCGGCCGGATGCGATGACGGTTCCTTTGACGAAGATGGCACGGTCGCAGAATTCCGGCACGCTGCCGAGATTGTGGGTGGAAACCAGCATGACGCGGCCTTCGGCCCTCAGATCCCGCATCAGCGCGATGATCTGTTCCTCGGTGGTGACATCGACGCCGGTGAAGGGTTCGTCGAGCAGGATCACTTGCCCTTCCTGGGCGAGCGCGCGGGCGAGGAAGACGCGCTTGCGCTGGCCGCCCGAGAGTTCGCCGATCTGGCGCTTGCGAAAATCGCTCATGCCGACACGGGCGAGCGCCTTGTCCACCATCTGGTGATCGCGGCGGCCGGGAATGCGCAGGAAATTCATGTGGCCGTAGCGGCCCATCATGACCACGTCCTCGACCAGAACGGGGAAGTTCCAGTCGACCTCCTCGGCCTGCGGAACATAGGCGACCAGGTTCTGGCGCAGGGCCTCGCGCACCGGCATTCCGAGCACCGAAATCTTGCCGGCCGCCAATGGTACGAAGCCCATGATGGCCTTGAAGATGGTGGACTTGCCGGCGCCATTGACGCCGACGAGTGCCGTGATCGTGCCCTTGGGAACGGCAAAGCTCGCATGGCGAAGTGCCGTGTGGCCGTTGCGATATGTGACGGTGATGTCGTCGGCGCGGATACCTTCCCGGGCGGCGGCCCTGCCTGCGTTTCCGGCGATCCCCGAGCTTCCCATAATCATTGTGTCAGGCCTTTTGCGACGGTGGCGACGGTCACGCGAAGAAGATCGATATAGGCGGGAACGGGGCCGTCGGCTTCGCTGAGGGAGTCGACATAGAGCACGCCGCCATATGTCGCGCCGGTTTCGGCGGCGACCTGACGGGCGGGCTTGTCGGACACCGTGCTCTCGCTGAAGACGACATGGATATTGTGTTCCCTGACAGCATCGACGACGGCGCGCACCTGCTGCGGGGAGCCCTGGCTGTCGGCATTGATCGGCCATAGATAGAGTTCCTTCAGGCCGAGATCGCGGGCGAGATAGGAGAACGCGCCTTCGCTGGTGACAAGCCAGCGCTTGTCGTCCGGCAGTGTGTCGATCTCGGCTTTCAACGGACCGATCTCCGCCTTGATCTTTTCGGAATAGGCGGCGGCATTGGCGGCATAGGCGGCGGCATTATCCGGGTCGGCATCGCTCAGCGCCTTGCGGATGTTCTCGACATAAAGAACCGCGTTTTCCGGAGACATCCATGCGTGCGGGTTCGGCTTGCCGTCATAGGCACCACCGGAAATGCTCATCGGCTGGATGCCGTCGCTGACGACAGCGGAGGGAACGTCACCGAGATTGGCGAGGAATTTCTCGAACCAGCGTTCGAGATTGAGGCCGTTCCACAGCACGAGGTTCGCGTCGCGGGCCTTCAGGATATCGCGCGGCGTTGGCTGGTAATTGTGGATCTCCGCGCCCGGCTTGGTGATGCTTTCGACATCCGCCGCATCGCCCGCAACATTCTTCGCCATGTCGGCGATGACCGTAAAGGTGGTGATGACCTTCAGGCGTTCGACCGCACCTGCTCCTTGAGGCAAGACGAACATTGCCAGAGCCGCCAGGGCTGGGAGGATGCGTAGCGACATTCAGGACTCCGAACGGTTTTTGCGAATAATTCGCAATAAAAGGTAGCGTGGATTTTCAGGTTGTCAACGCTATTGCGAATTATTTGCAACTAATCGCGAAGGGCGTGCCTCGATTGGTAGGGAGCGGAGCGTCAATTGAAGAGGATTGTTTCGCCGAGATTAAACCTTCTTCAACAACGTTGTGGCAAGTATCGCCCCAGTATTGCGTGAAACAGCGGGGCATCGCGATGTTGGGGTTTTCGGCGTGAAGGGTATCGGCAAGATCCATATCTCACGCAAACTTGTCCTCGCATTTGGCGGCGTGTTGGTGCTGTGCGGCACGACCGGCGCCGCTGCCGTCTATATCGGTGCGGACAAGATCCTTGGTCCTTCCTATGCCCAGCTTAACGGCCTTGCCTGTACTGAGGTAAAGACCGTCACGATAAAGAAGAAGGATCGTTTCTGGATCCGCAAGTACATCACCACAGTCGAAACCGAGGACGGCCTTGCGCGCGTCAAGACGGCATTGCGGGTGGCGAGTGCCATTCACGACCAAATGAAGCCGGACCTGATCCAGGTAGTGGTGCTCGATACCAAGGGGCCGAAGGCGCTGCCGGATATGCGCGGCCGTGCGGTGGGTGCTGATGTGCTCTTCATAGCTGACCCTTCCCATGTTCCCGGGGATGTGGGTGGACAGATGTTTACCGCCCGTTACATCGACAAGCAGGCGAATGAAATTGGCCAGTTCTACGGCGAGAAGATCAATCTGACGGAAGACGATATCGGCGAGTTGCTTTCCCGGCTCGACGACCAGGCGGACTGCATCAAGCCGGAAGTCGCTGCACCGGAAGGGCACGGTGCCGCTTCCGAGGGGCATGCCGAGGCAAAACCTGCCGAAGGTCATGGGGGAGCCAAGGAGGAAGGCGCGTCGTCGGGCCATGGCGAAGCGTCCGGCCATGGAGAAGCGCCCCCAGCCGAAGGTCATGGTGCGGAGGCTTCTGCCGAAGGACATGGCGAGGCTGCACCGGAAGGAACTGAGGCCACGAGCAAGGGCTGGTTCGCCTCGATCAAAGGCATGATCCTCGGAGGCGATAAGGAAGAAGCGGCCGCTCCCGGTTCTGAAGACCATGCAGCCGCACCTGCCGCCGAAGGCGAAGCGGGCCATGGTGAGCCTGTCACCGAACAGGCTGCAACCGAAGAAGGTGCCGGGCACGGCGAAGCGAAGCCGGTAGCTGCGGAAATGCCGCACGACACGACGGCGGGCAAGCAGGCCAGCGCCCATGGAGCCGAGGCGTCTGCTCCGGAACATGAAGTTGCCACCGCTCCGGTCGCTGCCGAGGCGACTAAGGGCTGGCTCGGCTCGGTCACTGGCATGATCTTCGGGGAGAAGGAAGCAAAGCCGCTGCCATTCGGAGGCGCTGGCCAGAAGATCGTACCTGCCGAGCAGGCGAGCGTTCCGGCAGCTCCGGCGGAAGAAGACGGTTCGCATGGCGAGCAGGCCGGTGAGCAGGCCCATGCGCCGGCAGCGAAGCCCGAGGAAGCGAAAAAGGCCGAAGCCCCCGTGACGGATCATGGGGGTGGCGAGATGAGCACCGAAGCCGATGCGGCGGGCGCTGCGTGGCTCGCGAAGATGCGTGCCGCCCCGGTCAAGGCTGCGACGGCTCCGGCGGAGCATGAGCCCTCCACCGATGCAGCAAAGGCGCATGACGAACCGCCGGCTGCCGGTATCCCGGCCGAGGACAGCCTCGTGCTGCCGCCCAAGGCAAGCGAGAGCAAGGATGCCAAGCAGCAGGCGGAAGCCAGTCACTGAGTGATATCGCGGAATGCCGCCCGGGCGGCATTCCGCGATGCCGCGGCCATGTTCGTCGCTATATGCAGTAGTAGGCTGGACTGCATAAGTCTTTGCGCTCCGGACACAGGCAAAAAAGGCGACCATGAGCGCCAGGCGCTAACTGAAATGTCGAATCCAAGTGGTTACTCGTGCTGTTTCTCTCTGTATCATGGGGCTTCGGGCGGTTTTCTGGTTGAAAATATCTTCGTGAAACGTTCCGCGTACTCACCTGTCGCAGGACGTTGATTTGCGACGTTGAGGCCATAATCCATGAATTATTCGGATTTGACTGGTGGCGGTGAACTTTTGACATGGTTCGGAGAGGTGCCAACCTTTCACGATGCCGAAATCATCAGCTTATCTCTTAACAGAAGCGGGACCAGCGAGCTGAGGATTCATGGTTGGGTCATGACCGATGACATTGATCCTGATGGCTACATCGTGCTCGACAAGCACGCGGTTGTAACGTTCACGTTCACCGACATCATGGATCTACAATTGGATGGTTTCAGCCGCCAAAACGTCATCGGAGGTCTCGTCCTTCAACGTGCGACGGATAGAGGTCGTGCCAGTTATTACGCCTTGCCAGAAGAGGAAGGTGACATCGAGATTGAATTGCTTCCCAGCTGCGGATTGGACGGTTTCATCAGAGCGAAACGGGTAGCGATTTCCTTCACGCCAAGGCGACCTGAAAAGGGATGACCAATCTCAGACTATCGTCTTCTTTTGGCGCGAAGCAGTAGGTTCGTCGCGCAAGTCCCAAATCTTGCGACAAAACGCCAACAGTAAATCCTCCTGGAAACTCCTGTCGCAAAACTCACTCGCATAAGTCAGAGTCTTGCGACAGAAAGCATTCCATATTTAGGTCCGGAGCGAGGCTATGAGCTGCCCTCCGGATTCCGGTCCCGCCTCAGTCCTTGTTGCGGCGGGCAGGGAAGAGGATGACGTCGCGGATCGACGGGGCGTTGGTCAGCACCATGATCAGGCGGTCGATACCGATGCCGAGACCGCCGGCGGGTGGCATGCCCTGGTCCATGGCGTCGAGGAACTCGTCATCGAGCGCCTTTTCCTTCTCGCCGCGAGCGTGGGCCTGGGTAAGCTGCTCGACCATGCGGGCGCGCTGTTCTTCCGGATCGTTGAGCTCGGAGAAGGCGTTGCCGAGTTCCCAGCCGTTGACATAAGTCTCGAAGCGCTCGACGAGGCGCGGTTCGCCCGGGACCTCCTTGGCGAAGGGCGATATGTCCTTCGGGAAGTCGATGACGTGAGCCGGCTGGATGAGGTCGCCTTCGACGGTTTCCTCGAAGATGAAGGCAAGGCATTCGCCCCAGGTCGCATCCTTCTCGACTTCGAAGCCGGCGTGGCGGGCAGCGGCGCGGGCTTCCTCATCCGTCTTGATGGCGAGGAAGTCGATGCCGGTCTTTTCCTTGACGGAACCCGGCATGGAGATGCGGCGGAACGGACCCTTGAAGGACAGGACCTTGTCGCCGTAGGGCACTTCCGTGGTGCCGTGGATGGCCGTCGCGAGGCTGGCGAACAGCCGCTCGACGAGGTCCATCACGTCCTCGTAGTCGGCATAGGCCCAGTAGCACTCCATCATGGTGAATTCGGGATTGTGCCGGGTCGAGACGCCTTCGTTGCGGAAGTTGCGGTTGATCTCGAAAATCTTGTCGGCAAGGCCGGAGACCAGCGTGCGCTTGAGGAACAGTTCCGGCGCGATGCGCAGGTACATGTCCATCTTCAGCGTGTTGTGGTGGGTTTTGAAGGGTTCGGCCGTCGCGCCGCCATAGATGGTCTGCAGCATTGGGGTCTCGACTTCCATGAAGCCGTCCGTTTCCATGAAACGGCGAACGCCGGAGATGATCTTAGACCGCTGCAGGAAGCGAAGCTTCGATTCCTCGTTGGTCAGAAGATCGAGGTGACGCTTGCGGTAGCGGATTTCGATGTCGGAGACGCCGTGCCACTTTTCGGGCATCGGCAGCAGCGTCTTCGTCAGCATGGTGATTTCGCGAGCGTTGATCGACAGTTCGCCGCGCTTGGTGCGGCGCACGGTGCCGGTGACGCCGATGATGTCGCCAAGGTCGATCAGCGCCAGCATGTTGCGGGCTTCTTCCGGGGTGACGTCCTTGTGGCTGAAGATCTGGATCTTGCCCGAGGCGTCATGGATGTCCATGAACATGCCGGAATTGCGCGAGGAATAGACGCGGCCGGCAACGGTCACGACGTCCTGCGTCTCGGTATCGGGCTCCAGGCCTTCGTATTTCGCCGAAAGCTCCGCGTTCGTCATGGTGCGGTGGAAATGCGCCGGATAGACGTCACCGATGGTTTCGCGCAGCTTGGCCAGCTTCTGGGCGCGCACTTCTGTGGCGTCGGAGGAAAGGGCGGTTTCGTTCTTCGTTTCAGACATTCATTCGTTCCTGTAACGGCTGTTTGCCGATCGAGACTTTCTTACTGCGCGCCGACCATCGAGGTCAGCACCTGCGATGCCACCTTGAGGCGCTGGCGCACGACCGAGCGGCCGAGAAGCGCCATGGAGTCGAACAGCGGAAGAGAACGCGAGCTGCCGGACACGGCGACGAAGAGCGGCGGGGTGACGACGCGCAACTTCTTGCCGAGACGGTCGGAAATGTCGCGCAATTCCTGCTCGATCGTCTCGACGTTCCATTCGAGGATCTTTTCGAGATCGAAAGCCACCGTGTTGACGATCTCAAGCGTTTCGGCCGGGGAAGTCTTGAGACCGGCGAAGGATGCGGGCGTCAGGCCGACATCATTCGCCAGCAGGAAGCCGGCGAGCTGCGGCAATTCGCCGAGCTTGGAGATGCGGCTCTGGGCAAGCTTCAGGCCTTCCGTCAGGCGATCGTTTTCCGATGCCCATTCGAAGACGCGCCCGAGGAACTCCTCGGGCGTCAGCTTCTCGCGCATCCAGCGGCCGTTCAGCCAGTCAAGCTTCTGCACGTCGAAGATCGCGCCGGCCTTGGAAAGGTTGTCCGGGTCGAACTTTTCGGCAAGCTCGTCCATATCAAGCATCTCCTCGCCTTCGGCGATCTGGATGAAGAACAGGCCGAGGAAGTTCATCAGGGCTTCCGGCAGATAGCCGAGGGCCGAGTAATAGGAGATCGAGGTCGGGTTCTTGCGCTTCGACAGCTTGGACTTGTCGGCATTGCGCATCAGCGACAGGTGCATGAACTTCGGCGGCTCGAGACCGAGATACTTGTAGATCAGGATGTGCTTCGGCACCGAAGCCAGCCATTCCTCGCCGCGGGCGACGTGGGTGATCTTCATCAGGTGGTCGTCAACGACGTTCGCCATGTGATAGGTCGGCATGCCGTCGGCCTTGAGCAGAACCTGCATGTCGACGGCTTCCCACGGGATAGAGACGTCGCCATAGACGCCATCGTTGAAGTCGCAGGAGCCTTCGGTCGGGATCTTCATGCGCACGACGGAGGGCTCACCGGCTTCCATGCGCTCGGTGACTTCCTCGGCCTTGAGGTTCAGGCAGTGACCGTCATACTTCGGCGGCAGGCCCTTGGCGCGCTGGGCTTCCCGCATCATTTCCAGGCGTTCCGGCGTGCAGAAGCAGCGGAAGGCGTGGCCGTCGCGAACCATCTGCTCGACGAAGGGGCGGTAGATATCCTTGCGCTCGGACTGGCGGTAGGGGCCATAGGGGCCGCCGACATCGGGGCCTTCGCTCCATTTCAGTCCCGTCCATTTGAGCGCGTCCAGCACCTTCTGCTCGAATTCCGGCGTCGAGCGGGTGGCATCGGTGTCCTCGATGCGCAGGATGAACTCGCCGCCCATCTTCTTTGCGAAGAGGTAGTTGAAGAGAGCGATGTAGACGGTGCCTACATGCGGCTCGCCGGTCGGGGAAGGTGCGATACGGACGCGAACGCCGGAAGTGCTCATGGTATCTTGCTCGTGGTGACGTGCGGGATAATCGAGCGCAATGCGCAGGATCAGCGAATAAGGGAAAATTTCGGGCGGAATCCGTTAAAAGGCGTCGCCGAGCGCACCAATTGCCGTATTTTCCGCAGGCAGGCTTAGGCCATATTCAGCCGCAGGCGTCAAGGGAAACTGCGTGCGCGGCGGATCATGGCAGCCCTGCCGGCAGGGCAGGGCGATGCCGCTTCACATTTTTTTCGGTTCTTTCGGAACCAGGGGTGTTTTGTCTCGTTTCATATCGCGAACGCGGGTTGTGCCAACCGGACGCGACGGTGATGGGGAACATGGAGATTTTTCCGGTTTCTCTCTGTGGCCAACGAATTGGCAGACGAGCCCCTTAATCGTCCGACCCGTGTTCTCCCCGATCCCCTACCTGCGAGGCCTGCACCCATGGTGCGGGCCTCTTTTTTGATCTGTTTTGCCAAGAGTATTGCCGGCGAAAACGGCGGCTCTTTCAATGCTCCATCTCTTGGTCTTCTCGCAATCCGCGACGCAAAACCGGTGCACGCCTTGGCTGGAGTTGCTCTAAGTCACAGGCCAAACGAGAAGCAGAACGGGGATGCTGACCACGACGATGAGAATGGAGAGCGGCAGGCCGAGACGAGCATAGTCGCCGAACCGGTAACCGCCGGGACCCATGACGAGTGTGTTGCATTGATGGCCGATGGGCGTGAGGAAATCGCAGCCGGCGCCGATGGCGACCGCCATCAAAAAGGCGTCCGGCCTATAGCCGAGGCCGGTCGCGAAGCTGGCGGCGATCGGTGCCATGACCAGAACGGTGGCTGCATTGTTGAGAAAAGGCGTCACGGCCATCGCCGTCACCAGAATGAGGGTCAGCGCGCCATAGGCGGGCATACCTTCCGCCGTGCGCTCGAGCCAGCCAGCGATCACGTCGCTCGCTCCCGTCGTCTTCAGCGTCTCCGAAACCGGGATCAGGGCGCCGAGCATGACGAGGATCGGTCCATCGATGGCACGGTAAATCTCGCTCAGAGGAATGACCTTCAGGATCACCATGGCAACTGCTGCGGCGAAGAAGGCGACTGCGACAGGAGCGATACCGAGTGCCGTCGCGGCCATGGCAACCGCAAGGATCGCAAGTGGCAGAATTGCGTTGCGCGGGGTGCCGAGCAGGATCTCGCGCTCGGCAAGCGGCAGGCAGCCGAGTTCGAGCAAAAGTCCCGGAAGCGCCTGTCTCTGGCCCTGGAGAAGGACGACGTCGCCGGAGCGCAACGTGAGCTGGCCCAGCCGCTCGCGGATGCGCTTGCCCTGCCGGCTGACCGCCAGCAGGTTGACGCCATAGGTATTGAACAGTGAGAGGTCGCGAGCAGAAAGGCCGATGAGCGCGGAGTCACGACTGATGACTGCCTCTATCGAAGTGATTTCGCCGCCTTTGTCGCCGCTGTCGATCGGTCCGCCAGAGAGGGAAAGGTTTGCCCGCGATACGATGCCGTCGAGCGCCTCGGACGGGCCTTCCAGCAGCAGCGCGTCGTTTTCCTTGAGCCTCACGTCGGGAAAGGGAGAGATGCGGGTGTGTCCGCGCAGGATCGCGGCGACGATCACCTCTCCCGCGCCGAGGGAAAGAAGTTCGTTCAGGGTTTTGCCGACGAAAGGCGACTGTTTGCCGAGCGTGGCCTCTGTCGAGAAAGTTGAACTTTCGAGTGCCTCCTGCAGCGAGGGTGTCTGGTTCTCCCGTCTGGGCACAAGCCAATAGAAGAAGATCAGGAAGACGATGCCGGCCAGGGCCAGAGTGGCGCCGACCGGGGTGAAGTCGAACATGGTAAAGGGAGCGCCAGAGATTTCGGCGCGCAGCCGCGAGACGACGATGTTCGGCGAGGTGCCGATCTGGGTCATCAGGCCGCCGAGCAATGCGCCGAACGCCATCGGCATCAGGAAGATCGAAGCCTGTATGCCGGAACGGCGGGCGAACTGGAAGGCGACCGGCATCATGATCGCCAGCGCGCCGATGTTCTTGATGAAGGCGGAAAGTACCGTCACGGTCACGAGCAGGAGCAGCATCTGCGCGCGGACCGAGGTCAGTGTTGGGAAGAAACGCTTGATGGCGGCGTCGACGATGCCGGAACGGGCCACCCCGGCGCTTACAACCAGAGCGCTGCCGACGATGACGACGATATCGTCGGAAAAACCGGAAAATGCATCCGCTGCCGGCACCAGCCCCAGGGCGACGGCGATCAGCAAGGTCGCGCAGGCAACAATGTCATATCGGAAGTGACCCCAGAGAAAAGTCGCCATCATGATGGCGATGACGGCGAATGCGAGGATCTGTTCGGTTGTCATCGGGCTCCGGAGAGGTTGCAGCGAGCAGCAGGTGGGCGTCGGGGAGGAAATGTCGCGCCCGGCCCGTTTGTTCCCAAGTCCGATCCCGGGCGGGTCGGAAAAGAAAATGGCCCGCGACGAGGCGGGCCATTCAACGAGGGACTTGCAAGGCTCAATGCAGCTTCTTTGCCGCTTTCGCCGCCTGTCGCTTGCGTCGGGCGAGCATGTTGAGCCCTTCGACCAATCCGGAGAAGGCCATGGCGGCGTAGATGTAGCCCTTGGGTACATGAAAGCCCATACCGTCGGCAATCAGGGTTGTGCCGATCATCAGCAGGAAGCCGAGCGCCAGCATGACGATGGTCGGGTTCTTCTCGATGAAGTTGGCAAGCGGCGTGGCGGCGACCAGCATGACGGTGACGGCGATGATGACGGCAGCCACCATGATCGGCAGATGCGGGGTCATGCCGACGGCGGTGATGATGCTGTCGACCGAGAAGACGAGGTCGAGAAGCAGGATCTGGCCGATGGCGGCGGCGAAAGTGCCGTTCCGGGACGATGCAATGAAGTCCTCCCCCTCTTCCTGGGGATCGACATTGTGATGGATTTCCTTGGTTGCCTTCCAGACAAGGAACAGGCCGCCACCGATCAGGATGATGTCCTTCCACGAAAAGCCGTGTCCGAACGCCTCGAAGACGGGCGCGGTCAGCTTGACAATCCAGGCGACCGTTCCAAGCAGGGCGAGACGCATGACGAGCGCCAGGCCGATACCGATACGGCGGGCCTTTTCACGTTGCTCCGGTGGAAGCTTGTTGGTCAGAATTGAAATGAAAACGAGGTTGTCGATACCAAGGACCACCTCCATGATGACGAGGGTGATCAGGGCGATCCAGGCGGCGGGATCCTGAAGCAGAGCAGTGATTTCCTGCATGAGCTCTTTCCGGTTAGCAGTTTCGGGCCGAGGTCAACAAATGGAGCACTGCCCCACAGAGAACAAGGGCGCCAAGGGCTTGTGCGGAAAAAACTTGCTGTGATGTGGCGTCAGGACTTCCGGTCGGGGCCGTAAGCCGACATGAAAACGTAAATCGCGCTGTCCACGACGCGTTCGATTTCCGCCTGATCGGGGACAGTTTGCAGCTCGTTGAACAGCTTTAGCTTGAAATAGGTTCCCGTCGACAGGTCGATGTACTGCCGTGCTGCAAGTTCCGTGTCGACGGACTGGATTGCACCCTCCGCCATCTTCCGGCGCAGGAACTCCTCGAGAACCGTGCGGGCGTTCGCAGGGGCTCCCGACAGGAAGCGATGGCATACGCCGGGCATCCGGTCCACCACGCCGAGAACGGTACGCATGGCCGGGATCATGTCGCCGGTCAGGATCTGGCGGGCAAAGGCGAGGCCGAAGCGGCGAAGGCCGTCCTCCGCGTCCCTGCTGTCGGCGAGCATGTCGCGCAGCGTTTCGGTAAAGCGGCCCTTCTCGCGCTCGATCAGTGCAGCGAACAGGTCTTCCTTGCTGTCGAAGTAGACGTAGATGGTGCCCTTGGAAACGCCGGCCTCGCGGGTGACGTCGTTCATGCTGGCGGCATCGAAGCCCAGCTTCATGAAGACCCGCTTGGCGCCGTCCAGGATCTGGCCGCGCTTTACCGGGTCTTCTCCCGCAGCAAAGCGGCTGGAAGAGGGGGCGACGGAAGCTGTGTCCGTTACGGCTAGATCTGAGACCTTTTTGGGTTGGCGAGCCATGGGTGTCCGAAAATTAACGAAATTGAACCAGAGGCGGCGCATCGGGCTCTGTTGCCACTTGATATGTGCTAAAAAAGCCTCTATGTCAATCGAACCGAACGGTTCAGTTCGATTAAGTTTATGCGAGCGAGCAATATCCATGACAGGGTCTCAGAGGGCTGGCGCGGTTCGCGCCGTCGAAAGCGTTGAAGAGCAGGCTACGGTTGCCGAAGCGCCGAGGGAGGTGACGGCGGCTGCGGCCGAAGCCCCGACTGTGGCGGCGCCGGTGAAGGAAAAGAAGCGTCGCAGTCCGGTCTTGCCGGTGGTTCTGCTCGCGCTTCTGGGCGGTGCCGGGTGGTACGGCTACCACTGGTGGACCGATGGCCGCTTTATGGTTTCGACCGAAGACGCCTATATCGAGGGCGACATCGCGATCATCGCGCCGAAGGTTTCCGGCTATATCGCTTCCGTTCCCGTCAAGGACAACCAGATCGTCAAGGCCGGCGATCCGCTCGTCGTGCTCGATGATGGTGACTATCGCATTGCTGTTAATCAGGCGGAGGCAGCGCTGAAAAGCCAGCATCTGACGCTTGACCGTATCGACGCCCAGATCAAGGGTGGAGAGGCCGCCCTTGAGCAGGCGAAGGCGCAGAAGCAATCATCGGTGGCAAGCCTCGATCTGGCGCAACTCTCTTTCAAGCGGGTCAGCGGACTGCAGGCTCAGAGCGTCGTTTCCGCTGCCGATCTCGATAGCGCCAAGACATCGCTGGAACAGGCGCAGGCCAATGTCACGGCCTCCGATGCGAACATTGCATCGGCGGATGCTCAGATCGCTGTGCTCAAGGCGCAACGTGCCGAAGCAGAAGCTGGCATCCGCTCGGCCGAGTTGACGCTGGAAAAGGCCCAACGCGACCTCGATTTCACGGTGCTCAAGGCGCCTTATGATGGTGTCGTCGGCAATCTGGCCGTTCAGGTCGGCGATCTCGTTTCGACCGGCAAGCGTCTGGCGGCTCTGGTGCCGGTTCAGGACCTTTATATCGAGGCGAATTTCAAGGAGACCCAGATCGCCCATCTGGTTCCGGGGTCGAAGGTGAGCATTCACGTCGATGCCTATGGCGATAAGCCGCTCGAAGGTACCGTCAGTTCCATCGCGCCGGCGTCCGGTTCGGTCTTCTCGATGCTTCCGGCGGAAAATGCCACGGGCAACTTCACCAAGGTCGTCCAGCGCGTCCCCGTCCGCATCGCGCTTCCGGAAGAGGCGTTGAAGGAAGGGCACCTGCGTGCCGGCCTGAGCGTGATCGTCGACGTCGATACGCGCACGGCCCCGGCCGGGGCGGCTGTAGCGTCAAACTGACGGCAGAGAAGGAAGCCCGGTCATGGCGACTGCAGGCACGGTGACGGCGGGCGGCGGAATTGCCGCGCCCGCCGCTGAGCGCATGGACCCGAAGCGTATCGTCGCGTTCTTCGCGATGGTGTTCGGCATGTTCATGTCGATCCTCGACATTCAGATCGTTTCGGCCTCGCTTGCCGAGATCCAGGCCGGCCTTGGCGCCGGCTCGGACGAGGTCGCCTGGGTGCAGACTTCCTATCTGATCGCGGAAGTCATCATGATTCCTCTGTCGGGTGCACTTGCGCGCATTCTCTCCACGCGTGTTCTGTTTGCCTTTTCCGCGGCCGGCTTCACCATGGCGAGCGCGCTGGCCGCGACCGCCACCAATATCGAGCAGATGATCGTCTATCGTGCGATCCAGGGTTTCATCGGCGGCGGTATGATCCCGTCGGTCTTTGCTGCTGCCTTCACGATCTTTCCGCCGTCGAAGCGGGCCATCGTGTCGCCGATCATCGGCCTCGTCGCGACGCTTGCGCCGACCATCGGACCGACCATCGGCGGCTATATCAGCCATGCCATGTCGTGGCACTGGTTGTTCCTCATCAACGTGGTGCCCGGCATCATCGTGACCGCTCTTACCTGGAGCCTTATCGATTTCGACAAGCCCGACCACAGTCTGCTGAAGAAATTCGACTGGTGGGGGCTGCTGACCATGGCCGTGTTCCTCGGCTCCATGGAATATGTTCTCGAAGAGGGCAACAACAAGGACTGGTTCGGCGACGAGCATATCGTCATGGGAACTGTTGCCATGGTGATCGGCGGATTGATCTTCTTCTACCGCGTCTTCAAGGTGGATTTTCCGGTCGTCGATCTCAGGGCGTTCAGCAATCGCAACTTCGCCTTCGGCTCGCTCTTTTCGTTCATCATGGGCGTCGGTCTTTACGGGCTCACCTATCTCTATCCGCTCTATCTCGGGCGCATTCGTGGCTACGATTCGTTGATGATCGGCGAGACGATGTTTGTTTCAGGCGCCGCGATGTTCTTCACCGCTCCCGTCGCTGGTGCGCTTTCGACGAAGCTCGACCCGCGTGTGATGATGATGATCGGTTTCGCGGGTTTCGCTACGGGCACCTATCTGATGACCGGCGTCACGGCTGACTGGGATTTTTATGAACTGCTGATACCGCAGATCCTGCGCGGTTGCTCGCTCATGCTGTGCATGGTCCCGATCAACAATATCGCGCTCGGAACGCTGCCGCCGGACCGCATGAAGAACGCTTCGGGCCTGTTCAACCTGACCCGTAACCTCGGCGGCGCCGTCGGTCTGGCGATCATCAACACAATGCTGACGCAGCGGTCCGACGAGCACTACGCCCGGCTTTCCGAGCACATTACTTGGAGCAATCCGGAAGCGCTCGACTGGCTGTCCAGCGTCGGCGCGAACTACGACAGCTACGGCCTCGACGGTTCGGTGACGGCGATCAAGAAGCTTTCCGGTCTGGTGACGCAGCAGTCGTGGCTCCTGTCCTTCATGGATGTGTTCATGGGACTGACGCTTCTGTTTTCGGCCCTGATCTTCCTGACGCTGCTCATCAAGAAGCCGAGTAGCGCAGGCCCCGCGGGTGGCGGTCACTAACAACATTCTCCACGTTTCCAGCAAATCCACCGCCGCCGGGACCGTCGCCTTCGGGCGGCGGTCCTCGTGTTTCTGGATGGAATCTGAGGTACGTACATCATATTTTGATTTACGTACCTCAGATGATCGGCTAGAAGACGCGTCCGGAGGACATGATGAAGCCGACAGTTTACGACATCGCGACTACTGCGGGCGTTAGCCTCGCCACCGTCGATCGGGTGTTGAACCGTCGGCCGGGGGTCAGTGCGCGCACCCGCGAGAAGGTCGATGCGGCGATTGCCTCGCTCGGTTTCGTGCGCGACATGGCTGCCGCCAATCTGGCGAAGGGGCGGATCTATCCGCTTGTCTTCATCTTGCCGTCCAACGACAATTCCTTCATGCGCCTGATCGAGACAGAGGTGCGTAGCGCCATGCAGCGCTCGGCGCTCGAACGTACCGATATCCGCATCCTGGATGTGCCTGCCTTCGACACTGCTGCCCTCGTAGAGGCACTCGACGGGGTGGTCTTGGAGAGGCCGGCAGGTGTTGCCCTCGTCGCCGTGGATGCGCCCGAGGTCGTTGCCGCCGTTGATCGGCTGACGGACGCGGGTACCCCGGTGGTGACACTGGTTTCCGATCTGCCGGCATCCCGGCGGGTTCACTATGCCGGCATCGACAACATTGCCGCGGGGCGAACGGCGGCGAGCTTGCTCGGGCGTTTTGCCGGTGAGAAGGATGGACCGATTGCGGTTCTCGCCGGTTCGATGCTGGTGCGCGACCACCGGGAGCGTCTGGAAGGGTTCCGACAGGTGATGACCGAGAGCTATCCGCATCTCAGGCTTCTCGATGTCATCGAAGGACGCGACGATCCGGCGACCGTCGAACGTCTGCTGTTGGAGCTGTTTCAAGAGCATGGAGATGTGCGCGGCATCTATAGCCTTGGCGCTGGCAATCGCGGTCTCATCAAGGCGTTGCGGCAGACGATGTTCGGCCGCCGGCCGTCCGTTATCGCCCATGAATTGACGGAGACGACGCGGCTAGGGCTGGCCGAGGGACTGGTCGATGCCGTTCTCAATCAGGACGCCGGCCATGAAGTGCGCAGCGCCATCCGAGTGCTGAAGGCGGAGGCCGACGGTTCCCATGTGCTGGCGGCGCAGGAGCGAATCCGCATCGACATTTTCTTGAAGGACAACCTGCCGTAACGGCAGGAGATAAGGGAGGATCGCAATGTATCTGGGACTGGATCTAGGCACGTCTGGCGTCAAGGCGTTGTTGATCGACGCGGATCAGAAGGTCATCGGCTCCGCCAACGGGGCGCTCGACGTTTCGCGGCCGCATTCCGGCTGGTCGGAGCAGGAGCCTGCCGACTGGATACGGGCGACGGAGGAGGCCATTGCCGGCCTCAAGGCCCAGCATCCGAAGGAATTGGCGGCGGTGAAGGGCCTCGGCCTTTCCGGCCAGATGCATGGCGCGACGCTGATCGACGCTTCCGACAAGGTGCTCCGTCCCTGCATTCTGTGGAACGACACCCGTTCCTTCGAGGAGGCCGCCGCGCTCGACGCCGATCCGCGCTTTCGCAAGATCACCGGCAACATCGTATTCCCCGGTTTTACCGCGCCAAAACTCGTCTGGGTGGCGAAGCATGAACCGGAAATCTTTTCCAAGGTGGCGAAGGTGTTGCTGCCCAAGGACTATCTGCGGCTCTGGCTGACGGGCGAATACATTTCGGAAATGTCGGATTCTGCCGGAACCTCGTGGCTCGATACGGGGGCTCGCAAATGGTCTTCGGAGTTGCTAGAGGCGACGGGCCTCAGCGAAAGCCAGATGCCGTCTCTGGTGGAAGGAACCGAGGCTGGCGGAACCTTGCGCGCCGGGCTTGCATCCGATTGGGGCATGGGGTCGGGCGTGGTGGTGGCCGGCGGGGCAGGGGACAACGCCGCCTCCGCCTGCGGCATGGGTACGGTTTCCGAGGGGCAGGCCTTCGTCTCGCTCGGCACGTCGGGAGTACTCTTTGCCGCCAATGGTTCCTACCTGCCGAAGCCGGAAAGCGCGGTGCATGCCTTCTGCCACGCGCTGCCGGGAACCTGGCACCAAATGGGCGTCATTCTCTCGGCCACCGATGCGCTGAACTGGCACGCCGGGGTGACGGGCAAGGGCGCGGGCGAGCTGACTGCCGAACTCGGCGACACGCTGAAGGCGCCGTCGGGCGTTACGTTCCTTCCCTACCTCTCCGGCGAGCGCACGCCGCATAACGATGCGAGAATTCGCGGCGCCTTCATCGGCCTGGGCCATGAGAGCGGTCGGGCTGTGCTGACTCAGGCGGTGCTCGAAGGTGTCTCCTTCGCCATCCGCGACAATCTGGAGGCTCTGAAGTCGGCAGGCACCCGGATCGGCCGGGTGACGGCGATCGGCGGCGGTTCTCGCTCGCGCTACTGGCTGGCCTCGATTGCGACTGCGCTTGGTGTTCCTGTCGATATTCCGGCGGACGGCGATTTCGGGGCTGCTTTCGGCGCCGCCCGTCTGGGCCTCATCGCTGCGACCGGAGCGAACCCGCTTTCCGTCTGCACCGCGCCGGAGACAGCCGAGACCATCGAGCCGGTTTCAGCGCTGGGCGGAGCTTACGAGGAGGCCTACGGGCGCTACCGGGCGCTTTATCCGGCGATCAGGCCATTGGCTCAATAATTGTCTCATCGGGAGGGAAGAAACCCCTCCCCAACACTTCCCCAGAAGGGGGAGGGACTCTGTTGCCTTCTACGCCGCCGTTGCGGATGACGATGACGGTTCCGCCCGTTTTCTCCCCCCTTGTGGGGGAGATGCCGGCAGAAGGAGGGGGACTTGGCTTTTACATTCAACAGGAGGAAATACTCATGAGCACAGGCTTTTTCGGCGATATCCAGAAAGTGAAATACGAGGGACCGGACAGCACCAATCCGCTGGCCTATCGCTATTACAATCCTGACGAGGTGGTTCTCGGCAAGCGGATGGAGGACCATTTGCGCTTCGCCATCGCCTATTGGCACACCTTCACATGGCCGGGCGGCGATCCGTTCGGCGGACAGACTTTTCAGCGTCCGTGGTTCTCCGACACCATGGAAGCGGCGAAGCTCAAGGCTGACGTCGCCTTCGAATTCTTCCAGCTGCTTGGCGCGCCGTTCTACTGCTTCCACGATGCCGACGTGCGTCCGGAAGGCCGGAATTTTGCCGAGAACACCAAGAACCTCAACGAAATCGTCGACTACTTCGCCAGGAAGCAGGCCGAAACCGGCGTGAGGCTGCTCTGGGGCACGGCGAACCTGTTCTCCAATCGTCGCTTCATGAGCGGTGCGGCGACCAATCCAGACCCGGATGTTTTCGCCTTCTCGGCGGCAACCGTGAAGACCTGCCTCGACGCCACCATGCGCCTCGACGGTGACAACTACGTTCTGTGGGGCGGCCGCGAGGGCTATGAAACGCTGCTCAATACCGACCTGAAGCGCGAACTGGACCAGCTTGGCCGCTTCCTCAACCTCGTAGTCGAGTACAAGCACAAGATCGGCTTCAAGGGTACGATCCTGATCGAGCCGAAGCCGCAGGAACCGACCAAGCACCAGTACGACTACGACGTCGCAACCGTCTATGCCTTCCTGCAGAAGAACGGGCTCGAAAAGGAAGTGAAGGTCAACATCGAGCAGGGCCATGCCATCCTCGCCGGCCATTCCTTCGAGCATGAACTTGCCATGGCGAACGCCTTTGGCATTTTCGGTTCGATCGACATGAACCGCAACGACTACCAGTCGGGCTGGGATACAGACCAGTTCCCCAATAATGTGCCGGAAATGGCGCTGGCCTATTACCACGTCCTCGCGGGCGGCGGTTTCACGACCGGCGGCACCAATTTCGACTCCAAGCTCCGTCGCCAGTCGCTCGATCCGGCCGACCTGCTCTATGGCCACATCGGCGGCATGGATTGCTGCGCCCGCGGCCTGAAGGCGGCGGCGAAGATGATCGAGGATCGTGCGCTGTCGAAGCCGCTCGAGGAGCGTTATGCCGGCTGGGAAAGCCCCGAGGCACAGAAGATGTTGCGCGGTGAATATTCGCTCGATGAGATTGCTGCGAATGTCGAAAAGGCGGACATCAATCCTGAACCGCGCTCCGGCCGTCAGGAATACCTGGAAAACGTGGTCAACCGCTACGTCTGATCGGCGTTTCTGATTTAATGCCAGGGTCGGGGTGCGAAAGTGTCCCGGCCCCTTCCGTCGATAGGGCTTGCTGCATCAGCCGGGGCGATGAGTCTTGATATAGTCCACGAATGCGCGCAGCGGTGTCGGCATCAGGCGGCGTTCCGGATAGTAAAGGAAGGGGCCGGAGAAGCTTAGCCACCACGGCTCGAGCACCGGCAACAATTCGCCGCTGTCGAAATGCGGTTTCAACCAGTCTTCGAACAGAGGAAAGATGCCCGCGCCAGATATGGCGGCGCGGATGCCGAGTTCGCTTGCGTCTCCTGCCTGCACGACCAGTTGCCCATTGGGCTCGACGACAAGCGTCTCGTCATCCTTCTCGAATTCCCAAGGCATGACGGGGCGTCCGGCGAAGCGGCTGCGGATGCAGTTGTGCGCGAGCAGGTCGTGGGGATGCTGTGGATGACCGTGGGCTTCCAGATAGGCAGGAGAGGCACTGAGGGCGTAGCGCTGCAGGCGTGGGCCGATCGGGACGGCGATCATATCCCGCGCCAGGCGTTCGTCATAACGAATGCCGGCATCGTAACCGGCTGCTATCACATCAATCAGGCTTTCCTCGGTATCGATTTCCAGCCGGATGTCGGGATAGGCTGCCAGGAAGCCGGGAACGATCGCTGGCAGCACCAATCTGGCGGCACTGGCAGGCACATTCAGCCTTAGCGTACCGGCGGCCCGGCCATCGAAACTCCTGACATGTTCCAATGCCGCTCCGATTTCACCGAAGGCAGGGGCGATGCGCTCCATCAGCCCGCGACCGGCATCGGTGGGCACGACCGCGCGTGTGGTGCGGTTGAGCAGGCGTATGCCGAGCTGGGCTTCCAAACGGCGCACCGCGTCGCTCAATGCCGAGGCGCTGGTGCTGCCCAGACGCGCGGCCTCGCGAAATCCGCCGGCGCGGGCGACCGCGAGAAAAGCGCTGACATCGCTCATTTCGGGTGCGTTGACCATCGTGTCTCCTGATCACTGTCCTGTTTTTCGGACGGCCCGTCCGGATTGCCTCCTATTATCCTTAAAGTGTGGGTGCCGTACATATGTGACCATCACACAACGGGAGAAATCGACATGGCCACTCTGACAAAAGCCGGCAGCTTCGAACTGGGCAACCTCACCGTCAAGCGTCTCGGTTACGGGGCCATGCAATTGGCTGGCCCCGGCGTCTTCGGTCCTCCTAAGGATCGGGCAGAGGCCATTGCCGTCCTGCGCGAGGCCGTCGAGGGCGGGGTCGACCACATCGACACCAGCGATTTCTACGGCCCGCATGTCACCAACCAGATCATTCGCGAGGCTTTGCACCCTTATGCTGACGATCTTGTCATCGTCACCAAGGTCGGTGCGGTGCGCGGTGACGATGGCTCATGGAAACCGGCTTTTTCGAAGGAGGCTCTCACCCGGGCCGTGCACGACAATTTGAAGAACCTGGGACTCGACGCACTCGACGTCGTGAACCTGCGGGCGATGTTCGACGTGCATGGCCCGGCCGAGGGTGATCTTGAAGAACCCTTGACCGCACTTGCCGAGTTGCAGCAGCAGGGGCTGGTCAAGCATATCGGCCTTTCCAATGTCACGGCCAAGCAGGTGGCGGACGGCCGCAAGATCACCGCGATCGTCTGCGTGCAGAACCAGTACAATCTCGCCAATCGCGGCGACGACGCCCTGATCGAGCAGCTGTCGGACGAGGGGACGGCCTATGTGCCGTTCTTCCCGCTGGGCGGCTTCTCGCCGTTGCAGTCCTCGACCTTGTCCGACGTGGCAGGAAGGCTGGAACTCACGCCGATGCAGGTGGCGCTCGCCTGGCTGCTGAAGCGGTCGCCGAACATCCTGTTGATCCCAGGCACCTCGTCCCGCATCCATCTGCGGCAGAATCTCGCCATCGCAGATGTCGATCTGCCTGCGGACGTGATGGCGGAACTGGACGGGATCGGTTCGGCGGGGTGAGGTCCGCTGAGGAGGGCGGCGACGGTCCTTTCTCGCACAGGTCGAGGTCAAACTACCGCCAGGACCGACATCTCGCGACCACCGACAGTTGGCCTGACCGTTGCCGTTTACCTGAACCGGACAGCCGTGGCCTTTCCCGAGGAGTCCGGAAGTGAGGGCATCCTCGGGACTGCGGCCGTCACCCGATCGCGGTGATCTCAAGCTCCTGGCCGTTCATGCTGACGACATCGCCGACGGCCTTGCCGATCAAGAGCTTGGCCACTGGGGAGACATAGGAGATGGAGCCGGCCTTGGGGTCGGCTTCGTCCTCTCCAACGATACGATAGGTCTGCACCCGGCCATCGTCGCGCTCGAAGGTGACCGTGCCGCCGAAGGCGACGATATCAGTGGAGGCAGGCGGCGGCACAAGCTGTGCGGAACGAACACGCTCCGCCAGATAGCGCAGGTCGCGCAAGGGGCCGGCGGTCTGCCGGCGCTTCTCGTTGACGTCCTCGATGCCGTTTGCCGCCTCAAAGGCTTCTCTGGCCTGCCGGAGTTGAAGTTCCAGAGCCTTCAAACCCGCTTCCGTCACGAGGTTCGGATGAGGCGAGATCGGCCGATCCGGCAAAAGGGTTTCTGCGGCCGTTTCGGCACTCTCTTCCTTGACGAAGGCTACACTCAATCTCGAACTCCGTTCCGCCGCGCGGTGTCTTTTCGTGTACAGGCTTTCAGCCCAATATCTGTGGGCGCACACTATATGGCAAACGTGGTCCGGCTGACAAATCGACCGCAGTCGGGTGGCTGTCGGCGATCAGGTTTTCGACAGCAGCAAACGGATACCGGCAAAGCCGAAGACCATGGCGAGCGTACTTTCCACCCATCGGCGGGATTTCCTGTAGGCGCGTCCCATGACCGCCGTCGAGAACATCAGGGCATAGCCGATGAAGACCGAAAATCCGATCACCGCGCAGCCGCCGACGATGGCGGCGAGGGTGTAGGCAGGAGCATCGGGACGCAGGCCGAGGGACATGATGGCGATCCATCCGAGAATGGATTTCGGGTTGGTGAGGTGCAGCAGGAGGCCCTTGCGATAAAGCGCTGACAATGTGACGGTGGCGTCAGTTCTCATCGGCGCCCCCCCGGGCAATAGGGCGGATTTTGCCGATTTGTAGGCAAGATAGAGAAGGTAGAGGCCGCCCGCGATCTTGATCACGAAGAGTGCTTCGGCATAGCGCGTCAAAATGGTGGAAATACCGGTGGCAGCCAGCGCCGCCCAGAACATGCTGCCGGTGAGGATACCAAGCGCCAGGGCGACGGCTGACGCCCGACCCCGATTCATGGCAACGCCCATGATGGCCATGTTGCTCGGGCCGGGACTGGCGACTGCGATCAGATATGTGATGTAGACGAGCAGGAGGTGATGAAGGTGCTCAAGATACAAGACGCTCGCTCCGATTCAGTCGCCGGCACCGTGCCTGGCGTTTTCGAAACTATAGCGGCTGGCATCGGTCCGTAAACAAGCCCGATCTGCACCTTTCAGATAAAAGCGCGGGTAAAACCCATGAACACGGGGCGTCGATCATCTCACCTCTTGCCCGGTGCGGTCACCGATCCGCGGACGATCAGGTCCGGCAGGATGAGGATCTCGCGTTTTTCGGTGAGCGGTTTGGCCAGTGTTTCGAGCAGCAGTTCCATCGCCTGCTTGCCGATCGCCGTGCGGGGCTGACGAATGGTGGTGAGAGGCGGATTGAGAAAGGTCGCCTGCGGCACGTCGTCGAAGCCGATCACCGAGAAATCGCGGGGCAGGTCGTAGCCGCGGGCGGAGAGCCCGTTGATGACGCCGACGGCGGTCGCGTCATTCACGCACATGAAGGCCGTGGGCAGGGTGTCGCGCATGAAAAGCTGCTCGACGGCGAGCCTGCCGCTTTCGATGGAGCCTTCGCCATCAAGCACCATGCGCTGGGCCTGCGGAATGCGGGCGGCATCAAGCGCGAGGTCGTAACCCTTTCGCCTGCGCACATGGCCGAGCCTGGTTTTGGAATCGCCAACGAAGGCGATGGAGCGGTGGCCCGAGGCCAGCAGATATTCGGCAGCCTTGCGGGCGCCGGCCGTATCATCGACGCCGACATAGGGAATAGAGCTGCCGAAGACAGGTTCGAAGACGGCGACGGAGGGCGGCAGACGGGTGGTCAGCACCTGATGGCCGAAGGGCTGGTGGCCGGTGAACAGCAGCAGGCCGGCCGCCTGTCCGGAATTCAGGAACTTCAGATATTCGAGCCCGCGTTCCGGGTCGTTCTGGGTGTGGCCGATCAGTACGCCATAGCCATGGGCGCGCGCCTCGTTCTCCAATCCGATCAGGATACTGGAAAAGTTCGGATCGCCGATATCGGGCGCCAGAACGAGGATCATGTTGGAGCGACCCATGCGCAGGCTGCGGGCCATGGCATTGGTCGTATAGCCGGTGATCGCAATCGCCTGGTTGACGCGCTGGCGGGTGGATTTCGCCACCTTTTCCGGCGTGTGGATGGCCCGGCTGACCGTCGCGATGGAGACTTCCGCCAGACGGGCGACATCCTCGATCGTTGCGGGCTGGGAATTCGACACGGCCATGGTCCCGTTTGCGTGGGTTTTGAATGGCTTGCGACCTTCGGGGACATCTTGCAACCGCGAAAGCGGAAGGCAATGAAACAATCCCCAATTGAGGTATGATGTAAACCTTTACATGATCGATGTAAAGGTTTACACAAATCATCATAAGCGGTTGAGGAGCCGCCGGGAGGATTGCATGACACTGGTTGGGGAGGAGCCGCGCACGCCTGTGCTTGCGGCCGAGCGTATCTCTAAGTCTTTCGGTGAAGTTCAGGTGCTTTTCAGCGTCGATTTCGACGTGCTGCCGGGCGAGGTTCATGCGCTGGTCGGCGAAAACGGCGCGGGCAAGTCGACGCTCATCAAGATCCTCTCCGGTTTCGAAAGCCCCACGTCGGGCCGTATCCTGCTCGACGGTCGGCCGGTGTCGCTGCCGGCCAACGGCGCGGCGGAAGCGCTGGGTATCGTGCTGATTCACCAGGAATTCAATTTGGCAGACCATCTGACCGTTATCGAGAGCCTGTTTCTCGGGAGGGAAGTGACCCGTTTCGGTGTGCTCGACCGCAAGTTCATGCGTCGGGAGACGCGCCGGGTGTTGGATCTGCTCGGCTCCCATGTCGATGAAAACGCGTTGATCAGCTCGCTTGCCGTCGCCGACAAGCAGATGGTGGAAATCGCCAAGGCAATCAGCCGCGAGGCGCGGGTGGTTTTCATGGATGAGCCGACCGCGGTGCTGTCGCGGGAGGAGACAGATATTCTGTTCAGTCAGGTGCGCAAGCTGCGCGACAAGGGTACCAGCTTCGTCTTCGTCTCACACAAGCTCGACGAGGTGATGGAACTCACGGATCGCGTGACGGTGCTGCGCGACGGGCAATGGATCAAGACCGCTCCGACGGCGCTGCTCGACGGCGAGTCTATCGCGCAGCTCATGGTGGGGCGTGAGCTGTCGAGCCTCTATCCCTCGAAGGAAGAGCCGGATGTGGACGAGGAGATCGTTCTATCCGTGCGAGGGCTGACAACGGGTTACGTCAAGGATGCCGGTTTCGAGTTGCGCAAAGGCGAGGTGCTTGGCTTTTCCGGTCTGATCGGTTCCGGCCGTTCGGAGCTGATGGAGGCGATTGCCGGTCTGCGCCCGCGGCTTTCCGGCGAGGTTGTGCTGAAGGGCGCGACATTGCCGCCGCATGATTTCGAGGAGGCGACCCGTCGGGGCCTCGCCTACATGACCAAGGACCGCAAGGGCAAGGGGTTGCTGCTCGGGGAGGGCATGACGCCGAACCTGACTCTGCAATCGATCGACCGGCATGTGACGCATGGCTATCTCGATCCAGCCAGCGAGGCGAAGGCGATGGCGCGGGCGAAGCGCCGCTTCGACATTCGCGTTCGCGACGACCGGGTGAAGGTCGGGCGGATGTCGGGCGGCAACCAGCAGAAGCTCTTGCTCGCCAAGATCATGGAAACGGAGCCCGACGTCATCATCATCGACGAGCCGACCCGCGGCATCGATGTCGGCACCAAGCAGCAGATCTATCATTTCATTGCAGCGCTTGCCCGGGAGGGGCGCTCGATCATCGTCGTCTCCTCCGAGATGCCGGAGGTGATCGGGCTTTGCACACGGGTTGCCGTGATGCGCGAGGGGCGGCTGGTCGGCATGCTGGAGGGCGAAGAAATCTCCGAGCAGATGATTATGCGCTACGCCGCGGGGTTGAGGAAACAGCAGGCCGTCGGCTGAGCCTGGGTTTGAGCCGGCGGGCGGGGAAGGAAACAGGGCAGGACCGTATCGGCCGGCCGGGAGGTTGAATTGGACATGAGCATGAATACCGAAACCGATCCGCGTGCGCCCCGAGGCCGGGGCTGGCGTGATGTCGACCTCCGGGCAATCGCGCCGTTTGCGGCGCTCGCCCTGCTGCTGGTGATCGGGGCGCTGGTCAATCCGAACTTCATCGGCCTCACTAATCTCGCCAATGTCGCCACCCGTAGCGCGTTCATCGCCATCATCGCGGTCGGCGCGACCTTCGTCATCTCGTCCGGCGACCTCGATCTCTCGGTCGGCTCCATGGTCGCATTCGTCGCGAGCCTGATGATCCTGTTCATGAATTCCGGGGCCATCGCCGATCCTGCGCTGATGCTGGCGGCAGCCGTTGCGCTCGCCGTCGTGATCGGTGGTCTCTGCGGCCTTGCCAATGGCCTCATCACCACTGTTGGGCGGATCGAGCCTTTCATCGCCACGCTCGGCACCATGGGCATCTATCGGGGGCTTACAACATGGCTGTCGCAGGGCGGGGCGATCACGCTGAGTTCGCCGCAGCAGCAGGCGCTTTACCGCCCCGTCTATTTCGGCTCGATCCTCGGCATCCCCGTGCCGATCCTGGTGATCCTGCTGGTGACCGCAATCGCCGCCTTCATCCTCTATCGCACGCGCTACGGCCGGCATGTGGTGGCCGTTGGCTCCAACCGCGACGTTGCCCGCTATTCCGGCATCGGCGTCGACCGGGTGCGCACCATCGCCTTCGTCATCCAGGGGCTCTGTGTCGCCATCGCCGTACTACTCTATGTGCCGCGCCTCGGCTCGACATCCGCGACGACGGGCATCCTCTGGGAACTGCAGGCGATCACCGCCGTCGTCGTTGGCGGTACTGCGCTCAAGGGCGGGGCGGGGCGTGTCTGGGGCACGATCTGCGGGGCCTTCATTCTCGAACTGGTCGGCAACATCATGCTGCTGTCCAACTTCATCAGCGAATATCTGATCGGCGCCATCCAGGGCTCGATCATCATCATCGCGATGCTCGTCCAGCGCTCGCTGACGCGCAAATCGTGAGGCCGCCGGGCTTTTAGGGGTCGCCCGGCGCACGTCTCAAGACCCTGAACTTCGGGAGGAGAAAACATGTACAAGAAACTGATGGGTGTCGCCCTTGCCATGACGGCGATGGTCAGCCTTGCCCAGGCGCAGGAAACCAAGACGATCGGCGTTTCCATTCCGGCCGCTGACCATGGCTGGACCGCGGGTGTCGTCTACCACGCCAACCGCGTCGCCGAACTCCTGATGAAGGAGCATCCGGGTCTCAAGGTGGTGGTCAAGACCTCGCCTGATCCGGCAACGCAGGCCAACGCCCTGCAGGATCTCGAGGTTCAGGGTATCGATGCGCTGGTCATCCTGCCGACCGATCCGGATCCGCTGGTCAACGCCATCAAGGAAGTGAAGAGCAAGGGTACCTTCGTTTCGATCGTCGACCGCGCGCCTTCGGTCAACGATAATTCCGTGCGCGACCTCTATGTCGCCGGCAACAACCCGGCACTCGGCGAAGTCGCCGGCCAGTACATCAAGGACAACACGCCGGATGCGGAAGTCGTGGTGATCCGCGGCCTGCCGATCCCGATCGACCAGCAGCGTCAGGACGGCTTCGACAAGGCTATTGCCGGTTCGAACGTCAAGGTTCTCGACCGCCAGTTCGGCAACTGGAACCGCGATGACGCTTTCAAGGTCATGCAGGACTACCTGACGAAGTACCCCAAGATCGACGTGGTCTGGTGCCAGGATGACGACATGGCCGTCGGCGTGCTGCAGGCGATCGAGCAGGCCAAGCGCACCGACATCAAGTATGTCGTCGGCGGGGCCGGTTCGAAGGACATGATCAAGAAGGTCATGGACGGCGACAAGATGATCCCGGTCGATGTTCTCTATCCGCCGTCAATGGTGGGCACCGCCATGGAACTGACGGCTGCAGCGATCTACGATCAGGTTCCGGTTCATGGCACCTATACGCTCGATGCGACGCTGGTAACGGCGGACAACGCGAAGAACTACTATTTCCCCGATTCTCCGTTCTGAGCCTTTCGGCGCCATCTGACACACTCTGCCCGAAGATTTTCGGGCAGAGTTCACCACCGCCGTTGACAGGCGCGTCAGGTCCGATACTCGTTACAGTAACGTTGCAGTAGGCATTTGAGGGAGGATAATGATGAAAACGATTAAGGGTCCGGGCATTTTTCTTGGTCAGTTTGCCGGCGATGCCGCGCCGTTCAATTCCTGGGATGCGATCACCAAATGGGCTGCCGACAAGGGCTATCTCGGCGTGCAGGTGCCGACATGGGCGAGCCAGCTGATCGATCTGAGGAAGGCAGCGGAATCGAAGGATTATTGCGACGAACTGGCCGGCATCGCCCGGCAGAACGGCGTCGAGATCACAGAGCTTTCAACCCATCTTCAGGGCCAGCTCGTTGCCGTGCATCCGGCCTATGACGAGGCCTTCGACGGATTTGCCGTGCCGGAGGTGCGTGGCAATCCCAAGGCGCGTCAGGCCTGGGCTGTGGAGCAGGTGAAATTTGCCCTCAAGGCATCGCACCATCTCGGGATCAAGGCGCATGCGACGTTTTCAGGCGCGTTAGCCTGGCCCTATTTCTATCCCTGGCCGCAGCGGCCGGCGGGTCTGGTGGAAACAGCCTTCGACGAACTGGCGAAGCGCTGGACGCCGATCCTCGATTATGCCGACGAGCAGGGGGTCGATGTCGCCTATGAAATCCATCCGGGTGAAGACCTGCATGACGGCGTGACCTTCGAGATGTTCCTCGATCGGGTGAAGAACCATCCCCGCGCCAACATGCTCTACGATCCGTCGCACTACGTGCTGCAATGCCTCGATTATCTCGACAACATCGACATCTACAAGGACCGGATCAAGATGTTCCACGTCAAGGACGCGGAATTCAACCCGACCGGCCGGCAGGGCGTCTATGGCGGCTATCAGGGCTGGGTGAACCGGGCCGGGCGCTTCCGCTCGCCGGGCGACGGTCAGGTCGATTTCGGTGCGATCTTCTCCAAGATGGCGGCGAATGATTTCGAGGGCTGGGCCGTGGTCGAATGGGAATGCGCGCTGAAGCATCCGGAAGACGGCGCCCGCGAAGGGGCCGAATTCGTCAAGCATCATATCATCCGGGTAACGGAAAAGGCGTTTGATGACTTTGCCGCCGGCGGCACGGACGATGCCGCGAACCGCCGGATGCTGGGCTTGTGATACGGTCAGGCGGCCGCCCGGAGGGCCGCGATATCGCAGCCTTCGAGGGCGGCGAGGTTGCGCTCGATCCGGTCCGCCGGCCAGTTCCACCAGGCGATGTCGAGAAGGTCGGCAATCGTCTCTTCATCGAAGCGCATTCGGATCACCGAGGCTGGATTGCCGCCGACGATAGCAAAGGGCGGGACGTCCCTCGTGATGACGGATGCCGCGGCGATGATGGCGCCGTGGCCGATGGTGACTCCGGGCATGATCGTGGCGTTGTGGCCGATCCAGACGTCATGGCCGACCACCGTGTCCTTGACCGGCAGGTCTTCGTATCCGTTGATCGTCTCCTGTCGGAAGATGCGGAACGGATATGTCGTGAAGCCGGCCATGGGGTGATTGGCCGAGGATGTGATGAAGAACGCGCCGCGGGCGATCTGGACGTACCTGCCAATGACGAGCTTCTCCTTGCTGACCGGATAAAGATAAGGGGCAAGCAGGCCGGCCGTTTCTTCCGCCGGGGCGGAGTGACTGAAATAGCTGAAGTCGCCGACGTCGATCCGCGGGTGATCGATGACGTTCTTAAGGTACATGGTCTGCCGGTAAGGCGTTCCGTCGGCAAGCGTGATGGGATAGGCGAGATCGGGATTGAGAAGGGGCATGGTGTGAAGACCTGTTCGAGCATTGTCACAAGCCGCAGGCCCCTGTCGAGGCAGGCGGCGATGATACTTTCGCCTCTGATGAGGCGGGTCTTCAAAAGGTCACTGTCAGGGCATCCTTCTCTTGCGCAACAATAATTTAGCGTCGGGAATACCGCAAAGCCAGCCCGTCGCCCGTAAGAATGGAAACAAAACCAAGGGAGAAACTTCATGACGATCGAAGCAGGCAAATCGGCCCCGGCGGGCGGGAAGCGCATCCGGCTCGGCATGGTGGGCGGCGGACAGGGCGCATTCATCGGCGGGGTACACCGCATGGCGGCGCGGCTGGACGATCACTTCGAACTCGTTGCGGGTGCGCTTTCCTCGACGGCGGAAAAGTCGATCGTTTCGGGGCGTGATCTCGGGCTCGATCCGGAGCGCTGCTACGGTTCGTTCGAGGAGATGGCGGAGAAGGAAGCGAAGCGGCCAGACGGGATCGAGGCCGTTTCCATCGTCACCCCGAACCACATGCATTATCCGGCGGCGAAGGCCTTTCTGGAACGCGGCATCCACGTCATCTGCGACAAGCCGCTGACATCGAACCTCGATGACGCAAAGAAACTGAAGGCGGCGGCCGAGGCATCGAAGGCGCTGTTCATCCTGACCCACAATTACACCGGTTATCCGATGGTGCGGCAGGCGCGCGAGATGATCGCTTCCGGCGCGCTGGGCGATCTTCGTGTCGTGCAGGTCGAATATGCGCAGGACTGGCTGACGGAAGCGGTGGAACAGACCGGCGCCAAGCAGGCGGTGTGGCGCACCGATCCCAAGCAGTCGGGCGTTGGCGGTGCGACCGGTGACATCGGCACGCATGCCTTCAATCTCGCCTCCTTCGTCACCGGCCTCACGCTGAAGAGCCTTGCCGCCGATCTCGACAGTTTCGTCGAGGGACGCCGGGTCGATGACAACGGCCATGTGCTCCTGCGTTTCGAAGGTGGCGCCAAGGGCATGCTGTGGTGCAGCCAGGTCGCTCCCGGCAACGAGAATGCGCTGAAACTTCGCGTCTACGGCACGAAGGGCGGGTTCGAATGGCAGCAGGAAAATCCGAACTATCTGTGGTTCACGCCATTCGGCGAACAGAAGCGCCTGGTGACCCGTAACGGTGCGGGAGCCGGTGCGGCGGCGACCCGCGTCAGCCGCATTCCGGGCGGTCATCCCGAGGGTTATCTCGAAGCCTTCGCCACCATCTATTCGGAAGCAGCTCTTGCGATTGCCGCCTTCAAGGCAGGCAAACCGGTCGATCCGGCCGTGGTCTATCCGACCATCGACGACGGCGTGAAGGGTGTCGCTTTCGTCGAGGCCTGCGTGGCTTCATCGAAGAAGGACGGCGCCTGGGTTTCTCTCTGACGAGCAAAGCGGCGGTGGATAGCGTCTGCCGCCGCTTTTTTGGGGTTTTTATCGATCGTAAATTCTGAAACGTTGCAGAAAACGAGCCTTGCGACTTGTACCCCGAGGCTACTTTGGTCTAAACCGCCCGCGGCCAAATTTAACGTTCCGGCGGAAATCCCGTCCATACCGTCCGGCGCATCAAAAAAACGAGTGACCAGATGATCGATCCGAAAAGCCTTGCCGATCGCTTTCCCGGCGATTTCGTATTCGGCGTCGCCACCGCTTCCTTCCAGATCGAAGGCGCCTCTAAGGAGGATGGCCGCAAGCCGTCCATCTGGGATGCCTTCTGCAACATGCCGGGCCGCGTTTACGGCCGTCACAACGGGGATGTCGCCTGCGACCACTATCACCTGTGGGAACAGGATCTCGACATGATGAAGGAGATGGGCGTTTCGGCCTATCGCTTCTCGATTGCATGGCCGCGGATCATTCCCGAGGGGACGGGCCGCATCAACGAGGCCGGTCTCGATTTCTACGACAAGCTGGTCGATGGCCTGAAGGCGCGCGGCATCAAGGCATTCGCGACGCTTTACCACTGGGACCTGCCGCTTGCCCTAATGGGCGAGGGCGGCTGGACGGCGCGCAGCACGGCTTATGCTTTCCAGCGCTACGCCAAGATCGTCATGGCGCGGCTCGGGGACCGGCTGGATTCGGTTGCGACCTTCAACGAGCCGTGGTGTTCGGTCTGGCTTTCGCATCTCTACGGCATTCATGCTCCCGGCGAGAAGAACATGGATGCGGCACTTCATGCGCTGCATTACACCAATCTCGCCCACGGCCTCGGCATCGACGCCATCCGGCAGGTGGCACCGCAGGTGCCGGCCGGTATCGTGCTCAACGCCCATGAGATTATTCCGGCCTCCGACAGCGCGGCGGACAAGGCTGCGGCGGAACGGGCCTTCCAGTTCAATAACGGCGTGTTCTTCGATCCGATCATCAACGGCCAGTATCCGGCAGAATTCATGTCGGCGCTCGGCGACCGCATGCCGCCGATCGAAGACGGGGACATGGCAATCATCAACCAGAAGCTCGACTGGTGGGGCCTGAACTACTACACGCCGATGCGGGTCGCTGACGATCCGACGCCGGGTGCCGAATTCCCGGCGACCACGGGCGCGCCGCCGGTTTCCAAGGTCAAAACGGATATCGGCTGGGAAGTCTATGCGCCGGCGTTGAAGTCGCTGGTTTCCGGCCTCTACAATCGCTACGAACTGCCGGTCTGCTACATCACCGAGAATGGCGCCTGCTACAACATGGAAGTCGAAAACGGCGAGGTCGATGACCAGCCGCGCCTCGACTACTATGTCGAACACATCGGCATTATCGCCGATCTCATCAAGGACGGCTTCCCGATGTCGGGTTATTTTGCCTGGAGCCTGATGGATAATTTCGAATGGGCGGAAGGCTATCGCATGCGCTTCGGCATCGTGCATGTCGACTACGACACGCAGGTGCGCACCATCAAGAAGAGCGGCAAGTGGTATAGCGAACTGGCCGCGCAGTTCCCCAAGGGCAATCATCAGGCAGGGTGAATCTGCTCTTCGTGAGAAACAGATGCGCTGTGGTCTGAAGCGCGAGGTTGTCGGCGCAGCCCCATGACCTCCTTGTCGGCATCGGGAGTGGCTGGCTGGCAGTCGAAACATTGTCGACAATCCGATATGCCATTCCTGCAGCCTTTGCTAAGGCTGCGCCATGGCAGCCGGATTGTGCGCGAGGAAAGATGAATATCAGTGACGCCGACGCCCAGAGAGATACAGCAGTCCTAAAGCTGCGGCCAATACCACACCGAGAAATCCGGAACCGGATATTTCGATTAGGCCGAATAGTTTAAGAGATAGAGTTGGATCTTGCATGACGGTCCTTTCAGCAAAAAAATGCTCAAAGGGGATGATTGATGAGACCGATCGGGAACGGGCTTGTCAACAGCGCCTAATCGCAACTCCGCTCTCGGCCGCGCTCAGCGGTAGAAATGCGGACTTATCCCTCTTGTCCACAGGCCTGGCTAATTCTGACTCGAAAACTGAAATTGTTTTATTGGGCAATTGAGACCGACACGCGAATCACTCGACGGCGAGCCCGTCGATGACAAACGGATCTCCAACAACTGTGCCCCAATCCAAAAAAGATCAGCCTATTCGCCTAGACCTTCCAAACAACCGCTCAGCCATATCTGTCCTCTTCCTGGGCCATGCCGAAAGTTTGATTTGCGTAAATCACTCTTGGCGATGACAGTCCAGTCTTCGGAAGACCTACCGCCTTCGAAGGTATCAACGCCACGCCGATGGAAGGTTGCTGTCCCGACAAGATCGACGAAATACTTGGTCTTCGCGAGTGCAGCCTCTGATCGGTGACGATCATTCGGATTGGTTATCGGCAAGAAAACAGCGACTGGCTGGTGAAACTCAAGAAGGTATGCCGCCCGATGACGGGTTTCTAGCATGGAAGAACAATCGTCAGCTTATTGGAGAAGGTTTTTTCCGGTTGGACAAATTTTCCGGAAATACGGGGTAGTTTGGGCAAAATATCTCTCGGCACGCCGGAGCTGCGGAGTCATAAGCAAATCCGCTTTCCACGGCGCATGGCAGATTTGCTGCCGATTTGCCGTGGGCGGGTTTGAAAAGGTGAAGTCAAAGATGCTAGATCGGCGCAATATCGTCCGAATGTGTATGTCGCGATAGAACTATCCGGCCTGCGATCATCTTTGCCGTTGAGTGACGGCGTTCACCGAAGAGACTTTCATGAAGAACCGAACCATTTCGCGCAATGCCTCAAGAGGAGGCGGCCGATGAGTGCGTCCGCCGAAGCCGTTGTAGCAATCGGACGTCCGATGGTGGCATTCGAGGGTGTGACCAAGCATTTTGGTGGCGCCAACGGACAGCCGGCTTTCACCGCGCTTGGCGGCATCGACTATGCGGTGCCGAAGGGTGCAATCACCGGTATCATTGGCCGTTCCGGCGCCGGCAAGTCGACGCTGATCCGGCTGGTCAACGGTCTGGAACTGCCTACCTCCGGCAAGGTTCTGGTCGATGGCGTCGATGTCGGTGCGCTCGATGAGGCAGGCCTCCGCACCCTTCGCCGTTCGGTGGGCATGATCTTCCAGCACTTCAATCTGCTGTCGTCGCGGACTGTCTACGACAATGTGGCCTTGCCGCTGGAGATTGCCGGTATAGACCGCAAGACGATCGATGCGCGGGTCAGGCCGCTGATCGATCTCGTCGGCCTTTCCGACAAGGCAGGACGTTATCCTGCCGAGCTTTCCGGCGGCCAGAAGCAGCGCGTCGGCATCGCCCGCGCGCTTGCCACCGAACCGAAGCTGCTGCTTTCGGACGAAGCGACCTCGGCGCTCGATCCCGAGACCACGCAGTCGATCCTCGAACTCCTGAAGACCATCAACCGCGATCTCGACCTGACGGTGCTGCTCATCACCCACGAGATGGAAGTGGTGAAGACCATCGCCTCTGAAGTGGCGGTGATCGACAAGGGGCTGATCGTCGAAAGCGGTCGTACCTTCGACGTCTTCACAAGACCGCGTCATGAGACTACCCAGGCGCTGCTTTCCGCTTCGATCGGGGCCAAGTTGCCTGAGTGGATCCGCTCGGACCTTAAGGCAGAACCCGCTGCGGGCGACCGCGCACTCGTGCGGCTGATCTTCTTCGGTGAGACGGCGTTCCAGCCATTGACCGCGCGTCTCGTCGCGGAGATCGGTCCCGACGTCAACATTCTTGCGGGCGCGATCGACGAGATCGCCGGTGAACCCTTCGGCTCGCTGGTTGTTTCCTATCCGGCCGATCCGGTGACGCTGGAGCGGGCCAACCGTTTCTACCAGCAGACCGGTCTTGCCACGGAGGTGCTCGGCTATGGCGCCTGAGATGCTCGTAAACCTGCTCCTGAAAGCCCTCTGGCAGACCCTGCAGATGGTGAGCGCCGCCGGCTTGATCGGTACCGTGATCGGCCTGCCGATGGGTGTCTTTCTCGCCACCAGCGGCAAGGGCGAACTGTTCGCTGCGCCGGCCGTCAACCGCATCATGGGACTGATCGTCAATGCGCTGCGTTCGACGCCGTTCATCATCCTTGTGGTAGCCATCATTCCGCTGACCCGGTTCATCACCGGCACGTCCATTGGCACGATTGCCGCAATCGTGCCGCTGACGATCTCGACCGTTCCGTTTATCGCCCGCCTGATCGAAGCGGCGATCCGGGAAGTGGACAAGGGGCTGATCGAGGCGGCGCGCGCCATGGGCGCCACACCATTCCAGATCGTTACCAAGGTGCTGCTGGCCGAGGCACTGCCCGGCATCACGCTGGCGCTGACCCTGACGCTCGTCAGCCTGATCGGCTACTCGGCCATGGTCGGCGCGGTCGGCGGCGGCGGGCTCGGCGATCTGGGCATCCGTTATGGCTACCAGCGCTTCATGCCGGAAGTGATGCTGGCCGTTGTCGTCGTGCTGATCGTGCTGGTACAGGCCGTGCAGAGCGCCGGCGACACACTGGCGCGTCGCTTCGATAAGCGCAGCCGAAAGAACTGAACCCTCCCTTCAGTAAACCCAAGGAGAAAACACAATGAGGAAACTGATCGTCGCCGCTGCCATCGCAGCACTCTTTTCCGCCGGCGCTGCTCTCGCGGAAGACATCAAGGTCGGCGTGACTGCTGGCGAGCATGCCCAGATCATGGAAAAGGTGAAGGAAATCGCCGCCAAGAAGGGCCTCAACATCGAGATCGTCGAGTTCTCCGACTACGTCGTTCCGAACCAGGCGCTGGCCGATGGCGACCTCAACGCCAACTCCTTCCAGCACCAGCCCTATCTCGACAACCAGATCGCTGACCGCGGCTTCGACATCGTCAGCGTAGGCACCACCATCACCACTCCCATGGGCGTCTATTCCAAGAAGGTGAAGAGCCTCGACGAACTGAAGGACGGCGCAACGGTTGGTATCCCGAACGATCCGACCAATGGCGGCCGCGCGCTGCTCGTTCTGGCTTCCAAGGGCCTGATCAAGGTTGACGAAACCAAGGGCCTGAAGGTTGGTCCGGCTGACGTCACCGAGAACCCGAAGAACATCCAGTTCGCCGAACTCGATGCTGCCCAGCTGCCGCGTTCGCTCGATGACGTCGATGCCGCCGTCATCAACACCAACTACGCCATGGAAGCCGGCCTGCATCCGAAGACCGACGCCATCGCCATCGAAGGTGAAAAGTCGCCCTACGCCAACGTCATCGCCGTCCGCACGGCCGACAAGGACGCACCCTGGGTGAAGACGCTGGTAGAATCCTACCACGACGACAGCATCAAGGCCTTCATCAACGAAGAGTTCAAGGGTGCCCTGATCCCGGCGTTCTGATCTTCTTTATTGATCGGCAACCTCTGAAGAGCCCTCTCCGCAAGGAGGGGGCTTTTCGTTTCCGCGGATGGCGATTGCATTTTGCGCTGCAACAACGGACACTGCCCCCATTGGTTGCAATGGAGGTGACGATGGCCCGGCTTCAGCTTCCCGTATTCAATGCGCCGTTCTCAGGCGATGTTTCGCAAACGATCAATCCCTGGACATGGATCTTCAGTCCGGGCGCCGGCAGTCAGGTGGGGTTGTTCAATCTCAGTATCGATCTCGGCCCCTCGACCAATCCCGAAGTGGAGAAGGATATCCTGAGCGGGGTCGCAAGCTATGGCAAGCAGCTCGGCCGAGTGGAGGACGCGCTGCGTCTGGTGATCGCGACGCTGGAGCCGATGGTCGCTGATCGCAAGCTGAGCGACGACAAGGCGATCATCGCCTTCAAGGCACTGATGTATGAAATCGATAACGTCAAGGAACATCACAGCCGGGGCGGGAAGGGCAAATAGCTCTTTCCCAAAACCCCAGCGTCAGCTTCCCATGTGCCGTTCGCCGCGCTTCTTGGCCAGGGCAATTTGCTGCTGGCGCTGGCGATAACGGTCGCGGTCGGCTTCTGTGCGGTCGTGATAGCAGTGCGGGCAGGTGACGCCTTCCTCGAACAGCGGCGACTTCACCTCTTCCGCCGTCAGCGGATAGCGGCAGGCGTGGCAGAGCGTGTGCTCGCCTTCCTGGAGGCCGTGAGTGATCGATACGCGCTCGTCGAAGACGAAGCAGGCTCCTTCCCAGAGGCTTTCCTCTGGAGGTACTTCCTCGAGATATTTCAGGATGCCACCCTTGAGGTGATAGACCTCGTCGAAGCCGATTTCCTTGGCGAAGGCGGTCGACTTTTCGCAGCGAATGCCGCCGGTGCAGTACATGGCGATCTTCGGCTTGTTGTGCAGGCCGGGATTGTTGCGCATCCAGTCCGGAAATTCGCGGAAGGTTTTGATATCAGGGTCGATCGCGCCCTTGAATATGCCGATCGCGGTCTCGTAATCGTTACGGGTGTCGATCACGATGGTCTCTGGATCCGAGATCAGGGCGTTCCAGTCCTTCGGGTCGACATAGGTGCCGACGATCTTGTTGGGGTCGATGCCCTCGACGCCCATGGTGACGATCTCTTTTTTCAGCCGCACCTTCATGCGCAGGAAGGGCATCTTGGATGCGCGGCTTTCCTTGTGCACCAGTTCGGCGAATTCCGGCTGGGCGCGCAGGAAGGCGAGCAGCTTTGCGATGCCCTCGTCGGTTCCGGCGACGGTGCCGTTGATACCCTCGGCGGCCAGAAGCAGCGTACCCTTGATGCCGTTTTCGCGACAAAGCGCGGTGAGCGGCTCGCGGAAACTTTCGTAACGCGGGAAGCGGGCGAAATGATAGAGCGCGGCGACGCAGAAGGCGCCGCCCTCTTCATGGCGAGGGGTCTGGAGATCGTCGGTCATGGCCCGGGAAATACTGCCTCAGCCGCTGCGAAGCAACGGTTTTCGCGCATTCGGCCGCACTTTGAATTTTGTCAAATTCCGAACAGTGGCAACTGGAGCGTTTCCTTTGGCTCGGAAGAGAGCGTCTTCGTCGTGCCCGCATTCATTGCCGTGGCGATGATGGACGCATCCTCTTCAGTTATGCGCAGGATGCCGAAGCGGAAAGCGTAGCCCCAGTTCCGATTTCCTCTTGTCAGTTCCAATCGGTCGAGCAGAGGCCGGATCGGGGCGGGCTGCGATGCATGCCATTCGACATCACGGCGGGAGGGATGAAAACCTTCCATCATCTCCACGCGATAAGGCGGCCTCTCAAGGAGCGTGCCGATGGCAGTGAAGGCCTTGAGCGGCACCGCCTGACCGAAGATCGCGGAGGACGAATAGGTGATGACCGTCTCGCCGGGTTGGATGCGCCTGAGCGGCGCATCCTTTCCATGGCAGGCCTGTACGAAGCCGCCGGCAACCCCGCCCGCGACATGGTCGGCGGAAGCTACGATGATCCAGGCCATGGCGATCAAACCGGAGGATTGTAGAAGCGGATGCGGTGTCCATCGGGATCGGCAAGCAGGAAGGTGCGGCCGAATTCCATGTCTACAGGCGATTGCAGGACGGTATGTCCGGCGTGGCCTATTTTTGCCCAGGCTTCATCGACTGCTGCGGGGCTTGCAAGCGGAACAGCGATTTCGACCGTGCCCGCTGCGCCCGTTGGCGCAGGCTCGACGGTGTGGCGCGACCACAGGCCGAGTTTGATGCCGTCGGGAAAGACGAAGATGGCGAAGGTTGGGGACTGTTCGACCGGCTTTACGCCGAAAATGCCGGCGTAAAAGGCCGCGCTCTTTTCCGGGCTGTCGACATAGAGGATGGTGAGGTTCGGTGTCATGGGTTTCTCCTTTTTCGAGAGCCCGAGACTAGACCGACATGCTGTCAGAAAATGGCAGTATGGTGTTTTCTCAGAAGAGGCGTTCGGCAACGCCGGTCTTCTGCCGCCACTCCTTCAGCAGTTGGGTGCGGCGGCGGGGATAGCGGCCTTCTCCCTGTTCGAGGATCTCTATCCTATCCGTGCGGAAGTGACGGAAGTCGTTACGCAGCGTGCACCATGCGAGAAGCACGCGAGCGCCATCGAAGAAGGCAAGTGCGAAGGGCCATATGACGCGGTCGCTGGCGTTACCCTTGTCGTCGCGATAGGCGATCCGCAATGTCCACTCGTTCTGCATCGCCTTGCGCAGAAGACCGAGATCCATCTGATCCTCAGGCGAACGAGGCTTTCCTCCTGCCAGCAACGGGCTTGCTGCCATCTTTGCCCTCAAGTCCGCGGGAAGAACGGCATCGATCTTGGACAGCGCGTCGCGGGCGGCAAGCGCGAGCTGCGGATCGGTTCGGTTGGCCACTAGCCGCATGCCGAGCACCAGTGCCTCGATCTCGTCGGCGGAAAACATCAGGGGCGGCAGCATGTAGCCCGGACGCAGAACGTAGCCAAAGCCGGGTTCGCCCTCGATTTCGGCACCCTCGGCCTGAAGTGCGGCGATGTCGCGGTAGAGCGTGCGCAGAGAAATGCCGAGTCCGTCTGCAAGCGTTCGACCGGCGACCGGCCGGCGGTGGCTGCGCAGGATCTGCAGAAGCGACAGGAGGCGTGTGGAACGGGTCATCGACCGATACTAGCAGGCCTGCTGACATTCTCTGTCAGTATTTTCAGCCGGTCGCGGCTTCGATCCACAGAGCTTCGATTGCGCTTGCTTCTCTCGCCGGTCGGTCGGCGAAGACCCTTTCGGCGAGCTCCAACGCATCGTGGCGCAATTCCTGCTGCTGACGGATGATGGCGCCGATCAGGTGAGAGACTTCCTCGCCGTCGCCGAGCGTTGCCGGCTCCCTGTCGAGCAGGTCGACCAGAAGAGCAAGGTCGTGTTCGTGGCCTAGCAGTTCGACAAGATTTCCCGCCTCGGCGCGCTTTGCCTTCATGGCCGATGGCCAGATGTTCCTGAGGAGCGCAAGATTCATCCAGTAGGCCTGCCCCGCCTTGCGCAATTCGTGGAAAAGTTCGGCATGGGCTCCGCAGTGGCAGGCCTCGAGCGCCTTCCTTCCGCGCGTCAGGCTTTTCTTCCAGCCCTTGGCAAGAAGGCGCGCGGTCTTCCTCGCGCTTTGCGGAAAATCGGCGTCCTCGACGGCCGCGATGGCAGCGCGACAGCTTTCTACCGCAGCGCTGGCCTTTTGCGGCAGGTCCGTTTCCGTCAACGCCAGTCCGTCGCGACGTTCGGTGAGCTTTTCACGGGCATGGACAAGGGCGCTACGCTCGTCGTCGTTCAGGGCGTGGGTTTCAAGATAGCTGACGGTTTCAATAAGAGCGGTGGCGTCGCGCACCAGCGACAATGTCCGTGCCGTTTCCTGCAGGCGGGCGTTTTCGGTGGCGCGGAAACCGGGTTTGTCGAGGGCGATCAGTCGGTAGAGCGACCGCACCCGCTTGAATTTCTTCCTGGCTTCGTGGATCGCTTCATGCAGGCCTTTCGGCTGTTCCTCGAAGGCGGCAATGGCCAGTTGAAGCTGTTCGACGGCGATGGAACGGACTTCCTCGCCGAAGGCACGTCCCGGCCTAATTCGATACGGCATGCACGAGCTCTGGCTTCAGGCGTTCGGTCGCCAGCGCCTGGTTGGAATAGCGGCGGTCGCCGGTCACCTCACGGCCGACCCAATCGGGGATCAGGGGACGGTCCGTTTCCGACTTGAGCTCGACCTCGGCAATTACCAGTCCGCGATAGGCGCCTTCGAACACGTCCACTTCCCAGGTGAAGCCGGCGACTTCGACGGTATAGCGCACCTTCTCGATGACGTTGCCGACCGCGAATTCGATCATCTCGGCGGCTTCCTCGAGCGGGATCGTGTATTCGAATTCATCACGCACGAGCGTGTTGGAGCCGAACTTGATCGTCAGCTTGGCCGTTTCCTCATTGCTGGTGCGAACGCGGATGGAACGGTCACTGTTGACCGAGAGATAAGCCTGCCGCATCGGCGTGGCGGAGGTGGTTTGCGATCTCCACCCATCATTAGCCACAAGGAACTTTCGCTCGATTTCCTTTGCCATGGACTTCTCCCAGGCTGACAACCGGCGTTAACCTAGCTTAACTTTGTCACGAGGCCAAACGGAATACCGCAGGCGTGCGCAATTGTCTCGACAATGACATGCTGGCGGGATAATCGTCAGTCGATTTCAATCGTTTTAAGAGGTTGCATTGCCATGGGCGCGAAAACCGAAAAGCTTCTTTCCACTTTGAAACTGCAGCCGGTCGTGCCGGTTCTGATCATCGAGGATGCGGAAAGCGCGGTGCCGCTTGCCAGGGCGCTGGTTGCCGGCGGTTTGAAGGCCATCGAGATCACCATGCGCACAGATGCGGCGCTCGAAGCCGTGCGCCGGGTGGCCGACGAGGTCGAGGGTGCGGTGGTCGGCGCGGGCACGATCCTGAACGCCGCCCATTTCGAGGCCGCCGTTGCCGCAGGTTCGCAGTTCATCGTCAGCCCCGGCACGACGCAGGAATTGCTGGATGCCGCCCGTAATTCCGATATTCCGCTGCTGCCGGGTGCCGCGACTGCGAGCGAGGTGATGGCTCTTCGCGAGGAAGGCTATCAGGTGCTGAAGTTCTTCCCAGCCGAGCAGGCCGGCGGTGCGGCTTACCTCAAGTCGCTGTCTTCGCCGCTTGCCGGCACGCTCTTCTGCCCGACCGGCGGCATTTCGCTCAAGAATGCCAAGGATTACCTGAGCCTTCCGAACGTCGTCTGCGTCGGCGGCTCGTGGGTGGCGCCGAAGGAACTGGTTGCCGCCGGTGACTGGGCAGGGATCACGAAGCTTGCTGCGGAAGCTGCTGCTCTCGCCGGCTGATCGGCTCACGCCGGGCAAGAAAGGTCGGGCGGCGTCTTTGTAATTTCATCATTGCCTCCCTATGTAGCTTTCGACAACGAAAGTCAGGGAGAGACCGATGTTCGATGCGAAGAAGCTGCTTGACCAATTCCTCGGTTCACAGGTGCCGGGTGCCAATGGCAGTGTGAAGCAGAAGGCTGGAGACATCGTCCAGCTCGCCAAGGATAATCCCCTTGCGACCGGCGCTATCGCTGCCGTCCTGCTCGGCACCAAGACCGGTCGTTCCCTGGGCGGCAATGCATTGAAGCTTGGCGGCCTCGCCGCCATCGCCGGCCTCGGCTATCAGGCCTACAAGAATTATCAGGCCGGCAAGGCTCCGCAGGAAGCGGCTTCCACAGAGCCGGAGCTCCTGCCGGCGCCGACGGATTCTCCATTCAGCCATGAAGCGCCTGCAGCCAGCGACGACTTCGCGCTCGCCCTTGTCCGCGCCATGATCGCCGCCGCCAAGGCGGACGGTCATATCGATACCGAAGAGCGCCGTCACATTATGGACAAGATCCATCTGTCCGGCCTCGGCGCGGAAGCCGAGACCTTCATCGAGGCCGAACTATCGGCGCCGACGGATCTGGATTCGCTCGTCGCTGCCGCCAAGACCGAGGAACAGAAGGTAGAGCTTTATACGGCATCGCGGTTGGCGATCGAGCCTGATAGCCGCGCCGAACGAGGCTACCTCGATCTGCTCGCGGGTCGTCTCGCTCTTGCCGATGCGCTGGTCGACCACATTGAGGCGACTGTTTCCGCCGCCAAGGTCTGATCACAGGCGGTCATGCCGCATCTGGGCCGGTTGCCTTTGACGGGCGGCTGGCCTACTGCTTTGCCCTACAATGCAAAGAGGCAAGCATGCGTGATCTTTCCACATTCAAGGGCTGCCCGGCGCCGACGCCGGTGACGCTGAAGGGCCGTTTCGTCACAGTCGAGCCCTATGACAGGGAAAAACACCTGCAGGCGCTGTGGCATGGGCTTGGCGACGAGGGCATTAATCCGCTGCTCACCTATTTCACCCAGCCGGATTTCGCCGGGGTCGGGGACTTCGACGCGTGGCTTACCGGCGTACAGTCCAAGGGTGGCTGGGTCACGCATGTCTTCCGCGACAACAAGACGGGCAATGTGGTCGGCATGGCGAGTTACATGCGCGCCGATCCGGCGAATGGTGTCGTAGAAGTGGGCGGCGTCGCCCACGGTCCGGCGATGAGCCGAACGCCGCTTGCGACGGAAGCGCATTACCTGATGGCGCGCAATATCTTCGACGATCTCGGCTACCGCCGCTACGAGTGGAAGTGCCATAACGAGAACGAGCCCAGCAAGACGACGGCGCAACGCTACGGCTTCTCCTTCGAGGGTATTTTCCGCCAGCACATGCTGTCCAAGGGAAAAAGCCGCGACACCGCATGGTTCTCGATCATCGATGGCGAATGGCCGGTGGTGAAGGCGGCTTTCGAGGCCTGGCTCTCCCCGGAAAACTTCGACGCCGAGGGCAAACAGGTCCGCAGGCTTGAGGACATTCGCGCCGGTTTGACGGCTGGCGGTGCGGCATGAGCGGCGAAGAGAAGGGTCGTTCACCGGCACTGGCTGCGGCAGCCGTCGTCATCGGTTTTGCGCTGGTTCTTCTGGCGCTGCCGTCGGTGGTGCTATGGATCGGTGATTACTCGCCGGTTCTCGCGGCAATTGTCGGGACGGTCGGCATCATGTCCTTCTTCATCGTGCTCTGGCTTCGCGCCCGCTACCAGCGCCGCCATGCCGGTGGCTCCGACAAACCTCAGCCGTGAAGCGCTGCGGCAAGCAGCACGGCTCCCAGCAGAATAACGAAAAGCGCGCCGGCGATCTCGATGACGGTTGCTACTTTTCTTGCGGCCGGTGTGCCGGGGCCGGAGATGCGCACGGCAAGCGACTTGGCCGATACGGCGATGATGGCCAGTACTGAAACGGTGATCGCCGTGCCGAGCGCCATGGCGAAAACGGAAAGAGCGCCACCGAGATAAAGCCCGTTCAGAAGCGCGAAGGTCATGACCAGTAACGCGCCGGAGCAGGGCCGAAGGCCCACAGCGACGATGGCGGACCAGGCCTCGCGCAGGTGGAAATCCTGCTGCGACAGCATCTTCGGATCTGGCAGATGGGTCATGCCGCAATCGGCGCAGACCGCGCCCGGCGAGAGCGTGGCGTGGTCGTGATCCAAGGCATCGACGCGGAAGCTCAAACCGGTGGTCGTGGCCGGACCTGTCGACATGGCAGCATCGAACAGTCCGGCGCTCACGGGAGACTGCCGGGTCACCCAGATGCTCCTCAGTTTCCGCAGCAGCAGCCAGACGCCGAAGGCGATGACCATGCCGAAGCTTGCGATCTCCATGGCGTTGGTCGCAGCCGTCATGGTGATGCCGGTGCCGCGCAGGACGAAATAGGCGGCGGCTACGATTGCGATTGCCACCACGCCCTGCAGGAAGGCGGAAACGAAGGAGATCGCAATGCCGCGCTTCAACTCTGTTTCGTTGGCGATCATGTAGGAGGAGATCACGGCCTTGCCATGACCCGGGCCGGCCGCATGGAAAATGCCATAGGCAAAGGATAGGCCGAGCAGGGGCGTCAGGGCGGAGGGATCTTCCCGCATCGCCTTCAGCGCGCCGGTGAGTGAGCGATAGAAGGCCTGCTGGTGCTGGTTTATCCAGCCGAGCCAGCCGCCGAAGAGGCCTGTCGTCTGAAAGGATGGTTCCGCCGTGCCAATCCCGAGGGGCGAGGCCGCATGGGCGACGGACGCTACTGCCCCGATCATGGCGGCGAGCGCCAGCGACTGCAGGACAAGGCGGCGCATCAGCATGTCACCTCGAGCCGGGTCGCGAAGAGCTTGCCCATGTCGGTGCCGGCGGGATCGTTGAAGAATGCTTCCGTCAGCGACGACTGGTTCTGGGCGATCACCTCGTCCGGGTCCGGGCGGATGACCTTGTGCTTGCACTTCTGGAAACCGGCGCCCTCGACCACGATGTCGTCATCCTTGGCGAAATCGATGGCGGTATAAAGCGTTGGGTCATGAACGCCGAAGGACAGATTGCCCTTGATCGGCACCTTCTTCTCGGGTTTCGCAACGAAGAAGACGAGGAGCTGGTGATCCTTGAAATCGACGTGAAAATTGTCGGGCTTGGCGACGGGAACAGGTGCGCCGTCGCTGGTGATGAAAGTGAAATAGCCATAGTCGGCGAGCGAGGTGCGGATGGTTTCCGCGATCTCGTGCAGTTCGCTATGGTCCAGCTTTAGGTCGGAATTCGTATCGAAGTCCATCAGGACGCTTGAAGAGAAGACGTCATCGAAGCGCCAGACGTTGCGCAGCTCCGCAACATTGCCGTCATCTCCTGCGACCACCTCCAGGCGAGCCTCGGCGAAAATGTGCGGATGGGCGAAGGCCGGAAGAGGTGCCAGCGACAGAAACGCAGCCCACATCGCCAGTCTTTTTCCCATGCCTTCTTCCTCTTTCATGCGGCTCGCGACTGATTCTCTCTTGCCCGCGGATTGGGACGGAAATTGGGACGCGCCTAAGCGTGTCCCGCTACCTCACGCATATTTGCGGAACCAGCCGTGGAGATAGTCGACGAAGACGCGAACCTTGGCGGGCAGGTAGCGGCGGTGGGGATAAACAGCATAGATGCCACGGTCCGTGGTCAGGTATTCATCAAAGAGCGATACGAGTTCACCCGACGCGATGTAGGGCCTGGCGATGAAATCCGGGATCATGGCAATACCGAGCCCAGCGCGTGCGGCGCGCAACGTTGCTTGCGGACTATTGACCTCGATCGGGCCGCTGACGGCAACCGAAATCGGCGAGCCATCGGGTTCGACGAATTTCACGCTGTTGTGGGAGCGGGAATTGGTGTCGATGAGAACCGGCACCCGGGATAGCTCCTGCGGGTGGGTGAGGGGGCCGTATTTCGCCACGAAATCGGGTGTCGCGCAGGCATAGACGCGGAAGTCCGAGAGCTTCTTGGCGATCAGGCCCGAATCATCGAGGCGGGTGATGCGGATAGCCAGGTCGAAGCCTTCCTCGATCATGTCGACGAAGCGGTCGTCGGCGACGATCTCAAGCGAAAGATCGGGATGTTCCTTGGCAAAATCGATGAGCGACTGACCAACATCCGCGTCGATGAATGTTCTGGGAACCGTGACCTTCAGTTTGCCCTTCAGGTCGGTATTGTTCTCGCGCACGAGATCGGCAAGGTTGTCGATCTCCTTCAGGATATCGGCGGCGGTGCGGTAATAAGTGTGCCCCGCCTCGGTCAGCGAAAATTGCCGGGTTGTGCGGTTGAGCAACAGGGCGCCGAGTTCGTCTTCCAGCTCCCGTACATATTTGGAGAGAAGGGCCTTGGAGCGACCGGTCTTGCGCGCGGCGGCCGAAAAACCCTCTGCTTCGACCACGTCGATGAAGGCGCGAATGCGGGTGAGCGTGTCCATGACGCGGTCTTTCTCCTGATTTGTTCCGAATAGTGAACAAAACGAAGGATTGTTCAATCAATTTTCTTATAACGGTTGCAAAAACCTCTTGATTATGACGACGAATATTCATATCTCACGGGCTGCCCAAAGTCGCACGTGCCTGTGGGTGTCCGCCGACCCTCGAACTGGGATTTATCCCTAAGGTGAGGTCATCGGTAAGGTACCTGGAACTAACCCCTCCAGTCGCTATTCCGGCCAACCGGGAAATGCGAGGACATCTTGAAGCAACGACGGTGCGGGCCTTTCTGGTTCTCTCCCGGCTTTCCATCAGCTGGGGTCACTGAAGAGGCACACCATCATTGCCGGAAGTGCGGTAGGGTTACCCCTCCAATCCATGGCAGACAAAGCGGATTCATGCTCTCGACCGAGGGGGCGTTTATCCATCGTTTCGCGCGTTGAGCGTTCGTACGGCACCAGTGTCTCCACCAACTGGATTCGTGCGATGTCTCTTCGTCCTTTGTCCTCTCGTGCCCTGCAACGGGTTCGGGATCCTTGGAACTTGTGAGGGATACACCCATGGCCACCGCTCGTATTCTCGACTTCATCAACACCCGACGTCCCGAAGGTCCCTGCCTTGTGGTTGATCTCGACGTCGTGCGCGACAACTACAGCGCCTTCCGTCACGCCCTGCCGGACAGCTCGATCTACTATGCCGTGAAGGCCAACCCGGCTCCGGAAATCCTGTCGCTGCTCGCCTCCATGGGTTCGAGCTTCGATTGCGCTTCGGTTGCCGAGATCCAGATGGCGCTCGACGCCGGTGCTTCCGCCGACCGCATTTCCTTCGGCAACACGATCAAGAAGGAACGCGACATCGCGCGTGCAAACGCTCTCGGTGTCGATCTCTTCGCGGTCGACAGCCATGAGGAAGTCGAAAAGATCTCGCGCGCCGCTCCCGGCGCCCGCGTCTTCTGCCGCGTGCTGACCGATGGCGAAGGCGCTGAATGGCCGCTTTCGCGCAAGTTCGGCTGCGTTCCGCAGATGGCGGTCGACGTGCTGGTCTACGCACACCAGCTCGGTCTCGAATCCTACGGCGTGTCCTTCCATGTCGGTTCGCAGATGACCAAGGTCGATGCCTGGGATGCCGCTCTCGGCGATGCCAAGCGCGTCTTCACCTCGCTGGCCAAGCAGGGCATTCACCTACAGATGGTCAACATGGGCGGCGGCTTCCCGACCAAGTACCTGCGCGACATCCCGTCGGCGGAGGCCTATGGCCGCGCCATCAACGGTGCGCTGAAGAAGCACTTCGGCAACCACATCCCGCGCACGATCATCGAGCCGGGCCGTGGCATGGTTGGCAATGCCGGCGTCATCAAGGCCGAGGTCGTCCTCGTCTCGAAGAAGTCGGACAACGACGCGCATCGCTGGGTCTTCCTCGACATCGGCAAGTTCGGCGGTCTCGCTGAAACCATGGACGAGGCGATCCGCTACCCGATCCGCACCGCTCGCGATGCCGACGATATGGAGCCCTGCGTGCTCGCCGGTCCGACCTGCGATTCCGCTGACGTGCTGTATGAAAAGAACATGTACCCGCTGCCGGTGTCGCTGACGATCGGTGACGAGGTTCTGATCGAAGGCACCGGCGCCTATACGACCACCTACTCGGCGGTCGCCTTCAACGGCTTCGAGCCGCTCAAGGCCTACGTTATCTGATGTCGACCGTGCCGGCATGATCGGCACGGCACAAAAACAACATCATCGGAAACTCTCTTGGTTCGGGAGGCCACCATGGCCGCTGTTCTTGATAGCGTGCGCGCATTCTTTGCGCCTGCACCTGCCTTTGTCATCGATGTCGAAACGCCGGCGGATGTCGTCGCGCGCGAAGCCCTGCTGGACCGCGCCATGGGCGCGGATCGCCGCAAGAAGTCGTCGGAGAAGATCCGTCGCGGTCGTCTGCCGGCGGAAGGGCTAGCCTTCGTTGCGCGTGATCGGGACGGCCATGTCGTCGGCACCGTTCGGCTGTGGAATGTCGAGGCTGGTGTCGGTCGTGGCGGTACCGTCATTGAGGCTCTGCTGCTCGGCCCGCTCGCCGTCGATGCGGCGCATGAGGGCAAAGGTATCGGTTCGGCATTGATGCGGGCGGCCATTCTGGAGGCGAAGAACCGTGGCCATGGCGCCATCCTGCTGGTTGGCGATGCGCCTTATTACGAACGGTTCGGCTTCTTCGCCAGCAAGGCACAGCATCTGGTCATGCCCGGCCCGTTTGCCCGCGATCGGTTCCTGGCGCTGGAACTCAAGGAAGACTGGCTCGATGGTGCCGCAGGCATGATCGTCGCCTCCGGTCGCAAACTGTCGGCCCCGGCCTATCGCCGTGCGGCCTGAAATCTGAGAGACAGGCTCGCGCCACCGACAGAGTTCGATGTGTTCGGAGGGGCTGCTTCGGCATCTGAGCCGTTGGTTGAGCGTGAGCCTTTCATCCCGTCGCGGCGGCGGGACCTGCGCCCTCTCCCTATCCACAGGGAGGGGGCGTTTTTCTTTGTGGCCAACTCTAGTGTGGCTGCCGGATCCCGGCCTTGTTAAGCCTTGCCTAAAAATCGCCCTGTATCGGGAACAAAATGATGCCTCGTGCTCGTTATAGCACCATGACATGTACGTCATGACCCAACGTATGATCCTGCCCGGCGCAGGACTGCGAAATAGGAGTGTACCTCTATGTTGAAGAAACTATTGCTTGGTTCGGTTGCCGCTGCGGCGATCTCCTCCACGGCCCTTGCAGCAGATGCCGTCGTTGAGGCTCCAGCACCGCCTCCGCAAGCCATTGAGGCTGCGCCGGTCTTTTCCTGGGCGGGTGGTTATGTTGGTGCCCATGGCGGTTATGGCTGGGGGAACGGTGACTTCTACGACGGCGTCGGCTCCGCTTCCGACGACTTCGATGGTGGCCGGTTCGGCGGCTTCGCCGGCTGGAATTTCGATGTTGGTAACAACATCATCCTGGGTGTCGAAGGCGACCTGAACTACGACTGGAACAAGAACAGCTATGGTGACGTCGACGTCAAGACTGGTCTGAACGGCTCCGTCCGCGGCCGCGTGGGCTACGCGATGGACCGTGCATTGCTTTACGCGGCAGGCGGCTGGACAGCGACCAACGTCTCCGTTGACGGCTCCGGCTTCGGCGAAGACAAAACGCTGAACGGTTGGACACTCGGTGCTGGTTTCGATTACGCCGTAACGGACCAGCTCTTCACGCGCGTCGAGTATCGTTACAACGACTATGCCGAGAAGAACATTCTCGGGGTGGATACCGATTTCAACCAGCATGTGGTGAATGTCGGTCTTGGCCTGAAGTTCTGACGGGAAAATCCGTTCCTGCAAATAAAGCGCCCGGCCTTCTCATAAGGAGGTCGGGCTTTTCGTTTGAGGCGGTCAGGCCTCCGCAGAGCACAGGCTTGAATCAGAACCGCTTCTCGTTTTCGTCTTCCAGGATCTTGATATCCTGCGAATCCGGTTCGTAGGTCTTCGTCGCGCCGTTCCAGTGATAAACCACGGAGACTGTCCGGGCTTCGGAAGGCTTTTCCTGCGTATCGCAGCTCTCCTCGACCTTTTCGTCGCGCAGCGTTACCTCGACGCGAATGGCGGCACGTCCGCCCGTCTTTTCCGGCTCCACCGAAATCACAGGTTCCTGCAGGCGGTTCAGGCCGCAGTAGCGCTCGGAGAGGGTCAGGATGTCATCGACACTCTGCAGATGGTTTGCGTCTGCCAGCAAGATGCTGGTCGTGCGGTAAGTCTGGTTCGAATTCCAGTGGCTGCTTTCGCTGATGATCGCCTGCGCGCCGTCACCGAGATCGAGCACACCCGGCTCGACCAGCCCTGTCTCGCGATCAAGCCCGACATCGACAGCGTCCAGCAATTGCGGCTCGCCGGCTGTGGTGTAAAGCGCAAGGATCGCGGGCGCCAGTGGTTCCTCGGAGAGCGGTCCGAAGTCGAAGAGCACGGCAAGGCGCTGATTCTCGCCGCTACCCAGCGCCATGGTTTCCACGCCGTCGATCGCAAGCCCCTCAGGCCAGTCCGTTTCCAGGTCCAGCCTCTTCGAAAGCTTGGCATCGAGTGTGTGTCCGATCCAGCCCATGCCATCGGGTTGAAGGTCGGTGACGAAGGCGCGCGCGAGATCGAAGAAGGTCGCCGATGATGCACCGGGAACGGGGTCGCCAAGTGCCGCGAGTTCGGGTTCGGCCGCTTTCGCGGATATGGAGCACATCGCCAGCAGAAGCATGAAGGTGGCGGAATAGAGTGAAGCGCGCATCGGGATCGATCGTCCGGTTCAGGAACTTGCGAGAATCTATCCCAGAATCACTCCGCCGAAAATGAGTCTTGTTGGCGGCGGACAGGGCGTATTCCTGGCGAAGAAATATGTCGCATGCTGCGCTTTTATCATTCGTCAATTCTAACTGTGGCCAAATTGCGACAGGTGCGACTATTGCCTTTGCGGCAGGGCCTCTTGTGCCCAGCGCATTGATTTAGCTCAACCCGCACGTCCTGAATGGGTCCATATTCGTCCCCGGCAAAAGCCTTTTATTCATAAGGAGAGATCTATGACCATGATGTGGACGAGGCGGATCGGCGCCCTTGCTGCAACCACTGCATTCCTGCTGATCGGCCAGGCGGCCTACGCGGCGGACGTATCGCCGGTTGCCGAGCCGACGCCGGAAGCGCCTGCCGTCTCCGCACTCAGCCCGTGGCAGATCCGCGTTCGTGGTCTCGGCGTCATCACCAACGACGAGGGCAAGGTCAATGGGGTGCCCGGCTCCGACCTTTCCTACAGCGACTCTGTCATTCCGGAACTGGACATCACCTACTACTTCACCGATAACATCGCTGCTGAACTCATCCTCGGCACGACCCGCGCCAATGTTTACGGCGAAGGCTCGATCGATGGTCTCGGCAAGATCGGCAGCACCTGGCTTCTGCCCCCGACGCTCACCCTGCAGTATCACTTCACCGACTTCGGTGCCTTCAAGCCCTATGTCGGTGCAGGTATCAACTACACGATGTTTTACAGTCAGGATGCCAAGTCCGCTGACGACCTCGACATCAAGAATACCTTCGGCGCAGCCGTTCAGGTTGGTTTCGACTACATGGTCAACGACCACTGGGGTTTGAACTTCGACGTGAAGAAGATCTTCCTCAAGCCCGATTTCGACGTCACCGTTGGCGGCACGGACCTCAAGGGCAGCGCCAAGCTCGATCCGTGGCTGATCGGCGCCGGTGTAACCTACCGTTTCTGATCACCGGATCAGGAATTGCTGAATGCAGAAAGGCCGGGGGCTTCGCCTCCGGCCTTTTCTATTACCATCTTGGTTTTGAACCCTCCGGCCCTCTCTCGAACGCGTGTCTTGACATGTGACCAATGAGTCACATAATTTTCAATCCATGGATGATGATGTTTTCTTTGCTCTCAGCCATCCGCTGCGGCGTGAGCTGCTGGATCTCCTGACGGAGAAAGGCGGACGGACACTCGGGGACCTTGAAAGCCACCTGCCGGTCAGCCGGTTCGGGGTGATGAAGCATTTGAAAGTGCTCGAGGCGGCGCATCTCGTGGTGTCGCGGAAGGCCGGGCGGGAGAAGCTTCACTTTCTTAATGCCGTACCTATTCAGGAGGTCAGCGACCGCTGGATTGCCCGCTATGCGGTGCCGTTTGTCCGGACGATGGCCGACATCAAGTCGATTGCCGAGACAATGGAAAAGGAAAAAGAGATGACGAGCGAAATTCAGCCGAAGCATGTCTACGAACTCTATATCCGTGCATCCGCGGAGACCGTTTGGGAAATCATAACCAGCGATGCGAAGACGCCGCTCTGGCAGCACTTCAATATGACATCACGGACCGACTGGCGTGTGGAGGGCGAATACGCCTGGATGATGGGCGAGCGGGTAGCGATTTGCGGAAAGATCGTCGAGATCGAACCACTGCGCCGGCTGGTTCTGACATTCAGCGCCCAGTGGGCGCCAGATGTTGCTGCCGACAAGCCGTCGAGGGTGGTTTTTGAAATCGAACCGCTGCCAGGCAAGGCATGCAAGCTGACGCTGGTGCATGACGATTTCGGCGGCGAAACTGCGACCAGCAAAGCGGTGGTTGGCGGTTGGCCGGAGTCCCTGTCGCGGCTCAAGACGCTTGCCGAGACCGGAGTGCCCTTCCTGCTCGAACGGGCTGTCTGAGATTGTTCCGACGGCGGTTGGTCATTCCGGCCGCCGCCGGTACGTCAGGCTGTGATGTCGATGACACCGCAATCACCGGCGTCGGATGCGAAAGCAACGAGCTTGCCGGTGGCGCTCCAGCCCAGCGAGGTAATCGCGCCCTTGCCCGGACGCCGCAGCAGCGCTTCCTTGCCGTCGGCGATGCGAACGGCGAGGATCATGCCGTCTACAAAGCCGATGGCGAGCACCTCCTCTGCAGGGTGGAATGCGACTTGGCTCACCATGATGTTGGCGCGGGTGCCGAGTTCCAATGGGGCTTTGCCCATCGGGCCGTCCTTGCTGGAGAAGGGCCAGACGATTGCCGCCGGGGCACCCGAAGAGGCTAGCCACTTGCCCTTTACCGACCACGACAGGGACTTCACCTTCGAGGGATAGCCGGTCATGCGCATGTGACGGGTGTCGTTCGCCTTGCTGTCAAGTTTCCAGCCATGCAGTGCATTTTCCTGCATGGTGGTTACGATGAAACGGCCATCCGGAGAGAAGGTTACGCCGGTATGAGCGCCCTTCCATTCCAGATCGACCGGCGCACCGCTTGCGCCGACCCAGTGAAGCGTCACGCCATTGTAGCGGGCGACGGCAATGCGCATGCCCTTAGGGGCGAAGTCGATGCCTTCGACGGTGCGCTCCTCGGAGAATTCCTTCGTGGTGCCATCGGCGAGACGGACATGGGCGACCTTGCCGTAAGAATAGCCAACGGCTCCCTGCGGGCCGGCCGCAACCACGGAAATCCACTTGCGCGGGACATGAGCAAGTTCGGTGACGGAACCGTCATGGGCAATGCGCAGTACCTTGCCGTCTTCCCCGCCAGTGACGAGGGTCTGGTTTGAGGTGTCCTTGACGCAGGCAAGCAGGCCCTGATGGGCCTCCGTCACCTTTTCGCCGCCGTCGAGACGATGGATCGTGCCGGCGGCGGTTGCGAAGACGGGAATGTCTCCGAGGAATGCGCAGGTGACGACGTGACCTTCAAGGTCGAGAGGGGCAACCGTCGGCATCAGGCAGTCTTTCCTTCAGGCATGGCTTCTATCACAAGAGGTCGGGCATGCTTCGGCGTCATGCCGTGGCCTCGCAGGCATGGAAACTCTTTTCGAGCTTCTCACGGTCGAGATTGCGGCCAATGAAGACGAGACGGGTCTCGCGCTTCTCTCCATCCTTCCACGGACGCTGGTGATCACCTTCGATGATCATGTGCACGCCCTGCACGACGTAACGTTCCTCGTCGCCCTTGAAGGCGATGATGCCCTTGAGACGCAGGATGTTCGGGCCGTCGGTCTGGGTGACCTTCTGGATCCAGGGGAAGAAGCGGTCCGGGTTCATTTCGCCGCCGCGCAGCGAGATGGAGACGACAGTCACGTCATGGATCGGCGAAGGGGCGTGGTCATGGTGATGGTGGCCATGGTCATGATCGTGATGATGATGGTCGTGGTCGTGGTCGTGATCATGGTGGTGATGGTGGTCGTGACCGCATTCGGGGCCGCAGACATGGTCCGGGTCGTCATGGTCGAGGAAATGCGGGTCGTTTTCCAGGGCGCGCTCGAGGTTGAAGGCACCCTGGTTCAGTACGCGGGCGAGGTCGACGCCGGAACGGGTGGTCGCATAGATGCGGGCCGACGGGTTGATGGCGCGGACGATGTCCTCGATGCGGTGAAGTTCGTCGTGGCTGACGAGGTCGGTCTTGTTGATGACGACGACATCGGCAAAGGCGATCTGGTCCTCCGCCTCGCGGCTATCCTTCAGACGCAGCGGCAGATGCTTGGCGTCGACGAGGGCGACGACGGCGTCAAGTTCGGTCTTGGAGCGAACGTCGTCATCCATGAAGAAGGTCTGGGCGACCGGGACGGGATCGGCAAGGCCGGTGGTTTCGACGATGATGCCGTCGAAGCGGCCCGGGCGGCGCATCAGGCCCTCGACCACGCGGATCAGGTCGCCACGCACGGTGCAGCAGACGCAGCCGTTGTTCATTTCGTAGATCTCCTCGTCGGACTCCACGATGAGGTCGTTGTCGATGCCGATTTCGCCGAACTCGTTGACGATGACCGCATATTTCTTGCCGTGGTTCTCGGAAAGGATGCGGTTGAGAAGCGTCGTCTTGCCGGCGCCAAGGTAGCCGGTCAGCACGGTGACGGGAATGGGTTTTGCGGCAGCTTCAGTCATTGGATCCTCGATGAGGTAAAGGAGCGCGGAGGTGCGCCGTAATGGTGTTACCCCATATAGGCGCTGGCTCGGACGAGTTCAAAGGCTTTGTTCAGGGGAACGGTTTTCGCCCGCGCAGACAAAAGTATCGATGTCGAAGCGGTGAACGTCCCGCAGCAGTTCGGTGAGGCCATTCACTGCGTTCGCGATCAGCTTTTCTCCGGTCTCGGCAGTGGCCGCTGCCGCATTGCCGGCCACGCCGTCCGCGTTGAGATCGGACATCTTCCAGCCGAAGGCATGCGGACCATAGGCGCGCAGATGGCTGAACGTTTCGACGAATCGGGTTTGCCGGGAGGGGAAGTCGCGGGCCTTCGCCATGTCGACCAGTTCGGGGTGCAGGGCGAGCATCACTGATGTTTCGATGAGGCCGCCATGGATGTCGATCGCCTTGGCCTCAGGCGTAATGACACCTTCCGGCACGCCGAAGCGGGTCCAGCTGGTGGCGACCGCCAGCATGTCGAAGCGCACCCGAGCTTCCGTGATGACGATGGTCATCAGCGGCGAATTGCCGCCATGAGCATTCAGGAGGACGAGCTTGCGGATGCCCTTGCAGTTGAGGTCTTCGGCTGTCGCAAGCCAGCGGTTGACGGCCTCATCGAAGGCGAGGCTTTTCGTGCCCTCCACGTCCATGTGTTCGGGCGAATAGCCGACAGGCTCGACGGGCAGGAATGTGACGGGCAAATCCTGCGGAAGTTCGGCAATCAGTCTTTCGGCGATGCCTTCGGCGATCAGGGCGTCGGTTTCAAAGGGCAGGTGAGGGCCGTGCTGCTCGTGGGCACCAAGCGGCAGGACGGCGATCCAGTCGCGGCGTTCTTCCACAGGCGCAGTCAAGTCGTTGTCATGGAAGTGAGGCCGGGGCTTCGCCATCTGGTTTCTGTCTTTTATTTTCGCTATGGATTTCAACGCCAGAGTTTCAGCCGGCGCGAAGAGGCAAGGCCGCCAACGGGCGGCGCGGGAGGCAGAATGTCCAAAAAAGACAAAAGCGACAAGGACAAAGGCGAGAAGAAGAACAAGGGCGGCAAGAAGAAGGACGCAGGTGCCGTCAGTGTGCCGCTGACCGTCCTCGTCACCCAGCTCGCCCGCACCCTGCGCACAAGGCTTTCCCACAATCTCGCCGATAGCGGCCTTTATGCCGGACAGGACGGGGTAATGCAGCTTCTCGGTGAAGAGGACGGCATTACGCCCGGCGCGCTTGCCCAGCGGCTCGGCGTCAAGGCGCCGACCATGACGCGCACCATTGGCCGCATGGAGGCGCAGGGCTTCGTGATGCGCCGTGCCGACGACAAGGATGCACGGCTGACCAAGGTCTATCTGACTGAAGAGGGACGCAACAGCATCGAGCGGATCGCGGGCGCCGCCGACGATTGCGAACGCGTGGCGACAAAGGGGCTGTCCGGCAAGGAGGTTAAGGTGCTGGCGCGTCTGCTGGTAACTGTCGAGGAAAACCTCAGGAACGATCCAGAACGACGCTGATCTTCGGCGAAAGAATGAATTGAAATATGCGCTTAAAATGTTTAATTAAAAAATTTAAGCGCTCCGCCGGATAGCCGGCGAGGAAATAGCCAGTCACGGGGGAGGAAAAGTGGCTCAGAAGGTCAAGCTTTCAACGATTGCCGAATCGCTCGGTTTGTCGACCGCAACCATATCGCTTGCCTTGCGTGACAGTCCGCTGGTTGCAGCCGATACGCGGGAAAAGATCAAGGAGCAGGCACGCACCCTCGGCTATATCTATAACCGTCGTGCAGCCAGCCTCCGGACGTCACGCTCGGGTATCATCGGGGTCGTGGTGCATGACATCATGAACCCGTTCTACGGCGAAATCCTGAAGGCGATCGAAAGCGAACTGGACCGTAGTCGCCATACCTTCATCCTTTCGAACCATTACGATTCAGTCGACAAGCAGCGGATGTTCATCGAAACGCTGCTGCAGCTCGGAGGCGACGGCGTCATCATGTCACCGGCGATCGGAACGCCGCCCGAAGATGTGCGTCTCGCCGAGGACAACGGCATGCCGGCGATCTTCGTTGCCCGTTCGATGGACGGCGTCGACGTGCCGATCTATCGCGGTGACGACAGCTACGGCATTTCGCTGGCCACCAACCACTTGATCGGCCTCGGCCATCGCACCATCGCGATGATCGGCGGCACCGACCAGACCTCAACGGGTCGCGACCGCTATCAGGGCTATGTCAGCGCGCTGCGCAAGGCGGGGATCGAGGTGGACCCGAACCTGCGCATTCCCGGCCCGCGCACCAAGCAGGGCGGCTTCGAGGCGGCGGTGAATTTCCTGTCCTTGCCACAGAAGCCGACGGCGGCCGTCTGCTGGAACGATCTCGTCGCCATCGGCCTCATGAACGGCATTGCCCGCGCCGGGCTGGTTCCGGGCAAGGATATCTCGGTCACCGGCTATGACGATCTCGAGGAGGCTTCCATTGCCACGCCGGCGCTGACCACCGTCTGGAATGGTCAGGCAGAAGTCGGACGGCTTGCAGCGCGGGCGCTACTGGATAAGCTGGCGGGCAGTCACGAGCCTGACGGCATTCATCTCATCAAGCCGGAAATGCGTATCCGCCAGTCGACAGGCCCCATCAACCGCTGAGACAGACAGGGATTATCCAGGCATGATGAAAGACCGCGTCGCAATCCTCGTGCCCGGTTATATCAACCCTCGCGTCATCGCCCGGTTGAGCGATTCGTTCGATATCGTCGCCGTGCCTCATGGCGCGACGCTGGATATTTCCGACGAGGAGGCTGCGTTGGTGAGGGGGATAGCCGTATCCGGCGCCCTTCCGGCATCTTGGATTGCACGCTTGCCCAATCTGGAAATCATTTCGAATTTTGGCGTCGGCTATGATGGTGTGGATGTCGGTGCCGCAGTCGCACGCGGTATCATGGTGACGAACTCGCCGGATGTCCTGAACGACGAGGTGGCCGATACGACCGTCGCTCTGCTCATCAATACCGTGCGGCAGTTGCCGCAGGCCGAGGCCTGGCTTCGTCAGGGACGGTGGACGTCAGAAGGTCATTTCCCCCTGACGCCGCTTTCGCTTAAGGGGCGGCATGTCGGCCTGCAGGGACTTGGCCGGATCGGGATCGAAATCGCACGACGGCTCGAGCCTTTCAAGGTGAAGATCAGCTACCATACACGCCGGCCACGCGCCGATGTGTCCTATGGCTATCACGCAAGCCTCCTGAGCCTTGCTGAAGAGGTCGATACGCTGATCTCGATTGTTCCTAAAACGCCGGAAACCACGGGTTCCATCAATGCCGAGGTTTTGAAGGCGCTCGGTCCGAGGGGAGTCCTCATCAATGTGGGGCGCGGCACGACGGTCGATGAGGCGGCACTCGTCTCAGCCTTGAAGGACGGCACCATCGCGGCGGCCGGGCTGGATGTCTTTGCCAACGAGCCGCAGGTTCCGCAAGAGTTGCTGGGTCTGCCGAATGTCTCGCTCCTGCCCCACGTCGCTTCGGCATCCATCCCGACGCGTGATGCGATGGCCGATCTCGTCGTTGACAATCTGATCTCCTGGTTCTCGACGGGTAAGGTGCTGACGCCCGTGTCCGAGATGTTGCAGGAATCGGCTTGATGCGTTGCCTCTTCCAGCTTTCCGCAAGCTTGCGTGGGCATGTTCGCTGATGAATATGCGATTTCCGGCTGGGGGCGGCGGGTGAAGGCCTACATAATCGTATTGACTGGCGGATTTTTGATCGCGGGTGTCGCTGTGGCCGGCGTCTATGGCTGGCGGCAGGCTGATGCGTCCGGTGCAGCTTTCGACCCTGTCGTCTCCGGCTCCATTCGCGTGAATGCGAACGGTTCTATCATCGCGCCGCCGGCCGAGTTTTCGATCTCCAATACCGTGACGAAGACGACCTGCATTGCGGAGCGGGGTGGTACCCTCCAGAGCCGCAATCGCAGCTTTTCCGCACCCCGCGAGTGTGATGATGTCTGGCCGAAGCTGTCTAGCATCCGCAGTTGGGCGCAAGAAGAAGACGGCAGCGTGACACTTGCCAATGGCGCGGGGCAGCCAGTCCTGACGCTCACGCGGAAAAAGGGTCTGGTCTATGAAACAGTGAGGCCCGCCGGAGCCGGTATCGCCCTGCAGATGCTGCCTGAATGACTTTTAAAAGCGTCTTGCGTCCCTTCGGACGTCAAAGCGCGCTCCCATTCTTTCAAAGCATAAAGCGTTAGCCGCGAGCCTTCACGTAATCGCGTACGGCATCGCCGAAGGCTTCGAAAAGGGCGCGGGACGGCTTGTCGCTTTCTGCCCAGTATTCCGGATGCCATTGTACGCCGATGGCAAAGCCCTTGGCGCCGATCACAGAAACGGCTTCGATCGTGCCGTCATCGGCAATGGCTTCGACCTGCAGGCTCGGAGCAGTCTTCGAAATTGCCTGGCGGTGCAGCGAATTGACCGGGATGCGGCCCGTTCCGAGATAACGGGCGATGCAGGAGCCTTCTGCGACGACGACATCCTGACGGATGCTGTACATCACGTCTCGGTCCGCATGCTGGGGCTTGCGGTGGTCCCACACGCCTTCCTGCTCCTGAATCTCGGTCGCCAGCGTTCCGCCGAGTGCGACGTTGAGTTCCTGAATGCCACGGCAGATCGCGAGCAGGGGAATGCCACGTTCTATGGCTCGGCGGATCATCGGCAGGGTGGTGGCGTCGCGGGCGGGATCGAAGGGGCCGTCGCTCTCCCTGACTTCGCCGCCGTAGAGCGAGGGGTGAACGTTGGTGGCCGAACCGGACACGAGCAAGCCGTCGACGCGGTCCAGAAGGGCATCCGTGTCATTGCCGGCCTCGAAGGCCGGAATGATGAAGGACATCACATCTGCAACCTTGAGCGCGGCGCGGACATACTGATTCTGGGCCGCATGCCAAGAGGTTCCGTCGAATTCGCGAATATCGGCGGGAATGGCAATGATCGGCTTGGGCATGATGGTCTCCGAAAGGGCAGTCGGGAATTGTTGAAAGGCAGGTTGATCGTGAAGTCAATGTCAGATTGCGGTAAAATTCCGGCTAAGTTCGCTCCCAAGCGTTACACGAAGTCTTTCCGGACGTAATACTTGTTATCGCCGTAATCCAACTGCTCTCGGAAATATGCGCCGAAAGACTATTGTGGCGCAGCTTGAAACGCTTTGGAAAAAATGGTCATCTCGCCTGTATTGCTGCCTGGAGGAGGCGCAAGAAACCCGCCGGTGGCGCAAACCATGATTGGGAGGTCATTTTATGGATCGTCGTTCATTTATAAGGAAAGCTGGCGTGGCCAGTGCGGGCGTTGCCGCGTCGTCCGTGCTCGCCGCGCCTGCCATTGCGCAGGAAAACCCCAAAATCACGTGGCGGCTGACGTCGTCGTTCCCGAAGTCGCTGGATACGATCTATGGCGGCGCGGTGGATATTGCCGAGCGGGTGGCGGCAGCCACTGACGGAAACTTCAACATTCAGGTTTTCGCCGCCGGTGAAATCGTGCCGGGTCTTCAGGCCGTGGATGCGGTTTCCGCCGGCACGGTCGAGGCTGCTCACACGACTTCCTATTATTTCTGGGGCAAGGAGCCGACCTTCGCCATCGGCACGGCCATTCCCTTTGGCCTGAATGCTCGCATGCAAAACGCATGGTATTATCAGGGCAACGGCAATACGCTGATGAACGAGTTCTTTGCCACTCAGGGACTCTACGGTCTGCCGGCAGGCAATACCGGCGTGCAGATGGGGGGGTGGTTCCGCAAGGAGATCAACACCGTCGATGACCTCAAGGGCCTGAAGATGCGCATCGCCGGTCTGGCCGGCAAGGTTCTGGAAAAAGTGGGTGTCGTGCCGCAGCAGCTTGCTGGCGGTGACATCTATCCGGCACTCGAAAAGGGCACGATCGATGCGGCCGAATTCGTCGGTCCCTATGACGACGCCAAGCTCGGCTTCCACAAGGTGGCCAAGTATTATTATTATCCGGGTTTCTGGGAAGGCGGCCCCGTCGTCCACGGCTTCTTCAATCTGGAGAAGTACAACGGCCTGCCGAAGCACTATCAGGCGATCCTTGCGGATGCCTGCGCCTATGCCAACACAAACATGACGGCAAAGTACGACACTAAGAACCCGCATGCTCTCAAGCAGCTCGTCGCCGAAGGTACCGTACTTCGCCCCTTCAGCCAGGAGATCATGGAGGCCTGCTATCAGGCGGCTCTCGGTATCTATGCGGAACTCTCGGCACAGAGCCCGTCCTTCAAGAAGGTCTATGACGATCAGCTGTTGTTCAAGAAGGATGCCTATCTGTGGGCACAGCTTGGTGAGTACACTTTCGATACCTTCATGATGATCCAGCAGCGCGCGGGCAAGCTCTAAGGGTTGCCGCCGTCACGAAAAAGGAAGGCCCCGGACGTGGCGTCCGGGGCCTTTTTGTTTGCCTGCCGAAAAGAAGAACAGCGCCCCGAGAGGCGCTGTTTCATTTGATCGTTCAGCTTATTTGATGACTGGCGGCTGGCTGAGGTCCATGGATGGCGTGCCGGTTGCCGGCGCTTGTCCGGGCAGACCGCCGTTGGAGCCAAGCGGTGGCAGGCCGAAACCGCCGGGTGCTCCATTGCCGCCGTCCGACCCCAGTGGGGGCAGGGACATGCCGCCGCCCGCACCGAAGCCCGGCACCTCGATCTTGACGTTTTCCGGATCAACCGTCGAGTGGCCACTCTTGTAACGCATGACGAGGCTTGGAAAGGCAATCACGACGATGATCATGATGAACTGGATGATGATATACGGCAGCACGCCCTTGTAGATGTCGAGCGTCTTCATGCCCGTCATCATCTTTCCGGTTGCCTGATCCTTCCAGTCGCCCGCGGGTGCCACGGAACGCAGGTAGAAGAGCGAGAAACCGAATGGCGGCGTCAGGAAGGAGGTCTGAAGGTTGATGCCCAAAATGACGCCGAACCAGACGAGGTCTATGCCGAGTTTCTCCGCCACCGGCGCGAGCAGCGGCACCATGATAAACGCGATCTCGAAGAAGTCGATAAAGCACCCCAAGATGAAAACAATGATCGTGACCACGATCAGGAAGCCGTATTCACCACCCGGCAGGGCCGTCAGCAGGTCCTCGATCCAGATATTGCCATTGATGCCGTAAAAGGTGAGGCCGAAGACGCGCGCACCGATCAGAATCATCATGACGAAAGCGGACAGCTTCGTCGTCGCTTCCAGCGCATGTTTCAGCGTGGCGAACGAAAGGCGGCCCTTGAGTGCCGCGAGAACGAGTGCGCCCGTCGCTCCCATTGCTCCGCCCTCTGTGGGCGTGGCGATACCGAGGAAGATGGTCCCCAGCACAAGGAAGATAAGCGCCAGCGGCGGGATCAGCACGATGATGACCTGCTGGGTCAATCGCGAAATGATGTTCAGTCCGAATTTACTGTTGGCGATCGCAATCACGTAAGCAGCGAGCACACCAAAGGCCAACGCAGCGACCAGTCGCCATTCGGGGCTTGCGATGCCGATGAAGAGCACTTCATGACCAAGAAAATAAAGCCCGACCGTGACTGCGATCATGACGAACAGCGAGGTGACGCCACCGCCCAGTGTGCGCGCTTCCAGAGGCAGGGCAGGCGCCCAGTCCGGTTTCAGCATCGACGCCACGAAGATGTAGGCGCAGTATGCCGCGACAATCAGGATGGCGGGATAAAGCGCGCCGACATACATGTCACCAACCGAGCGACCGAGCTGGTCTGCCATGACGATGAGAACAAGGGACGGAGGCACGATCTGGGCAAGGGTGCCCGACGCGGCGATCGTGCCTGCGACCAGGGGGCGATTGTATTGGTAACGCAGCATGATCGGCAGCGAAATGAGACCCATTGCCATGACCGAAGCCGCGACCACACCAGTCGTTGCTCCGAGGAGAGCCCCAACGAGAATGACCGCATAGGCAAGGCCTCCACGGATCGGGCCGAAGAGCTGGCCGATGGTATCCAGAAGATCCTCCGCCATGCGCGATCGCTCGAGGATCAGTCCCATTAAGGTAAAGAACGGGATCGACAGCAGCGTATCGTTGTACATGATGCCATAGATACGATCCGGATGGGATTGTAGCAGTGGCCAGAAAAGCTTGATTTCCGGGGAGATGGAGGACAGTTCCACCCCAATGGCGAAATAGATCAGGCCTCCCGCAGCGAGAGTGAAGGCTACCGGATAACCGAGCAAAAGCATCAGCATCACGGTGGAAAACATGATCGGGGCGAGGTTGTGGGCGATGAAATCGATCATGTCAGTGCCCCGTCGCTTCTGTTGAGTTCTCGGTCTCTGCCGCTTCCGTCACGTAACCGAAGACGATGGCGGCACGCTTTACGATCTCTGACAACGTCTGGGCGCTGAGCAGCAGGAAACCAACGAGCACGGCCGCCTTGGCCGGCCAGACGATCAGTCCGCCTGCGCTTGAGGAGATTTCACCGATTTTGTATGAGGCCCAAAACCAGGGCCAGGCGAGCCACGTCATCAGGAAGGTGAAGGGCAGAAGGAAAATGATGTGCAGGATCAGATCGATCCGGTCCCTCGTCTTTTTGCTCCAGGAGCTCGACACGATATCGATGCGCACATGATCATTTTTCAGGAGCGCATATGCGGCCGCAAGCATGAACACTGTGCCGTAGAGATACCATTGAAGCTCGAGCCAGGCGTTGGACGAGATGTCGAATACCTTGCGGACGACTGCATTGCCGGCGCTGATCAGGACTGCGGCAAGTAGTAGCCAGGACACCCAACGCCCTATGGCTCCGTTGATCGTGTCGATCAGCCGGGCAATGGCCAATAACATTTTCATTGTTGTTCTCTCCCCTGGATCTCAGAGTCGTCATTAGATCAAGGCCGGTTTGCGCGCAACCGGTGAACTCCAACGTTCTCAGGGCCTTTCGTCTTATGTCTATGTGGAAAGCGGCCGTCTCATCTGCTGGAACGAGGTCTATCGGGGGCGTCCAGAAGGGTCTTCATCCACGAAGCGATTTCCTCCCGCATCCGAAGTCGTTCCAATCCGGTGCAGGCGGCCGATTCTGGTTGATGGGATCTTGAGGGATTGTCCGCCGATAAATTGTGATTTGTCAATTTATCGGGCAGGTTGTGGCGGGAGAAGATTGCGGGCTGTTCGAGGAATGTGTCCGGTGATGATCAATAACTGGAATAGATCGCCTTTTTCCTATGCTGGAAAGCGAATTTTAAACCGTCTTGCCTAACGTCGCCCGCATCAAGGAGGCCGTGGATGAAGGTTCGAAGCAGGAGGGCTGTGCCGCCGGACGTTTATCTGTCCTTCGTCAGCTCGCTTTTCGAAAATCGCAATACGTTGTTTACGGGAATGGCTGTCCATATCCTGACGTTCGTTGCTATCTACTTGAAAAGTGGCGATGCCTTCTATCTTATGCTCTGTGCCGGCTTCGTCATCGTCTTCGCCAACCGCATCTACTGGTTCACGCGTTTTCAGCAGGCGGACAAGTCGCAAATGACGCGGCACGAAATTCGCCAATGGGAACGACGTTATGTACTGGGCGCTGCTTCCACGGCTGCCATTCTCGGCACCGGTAGCGGCTATGCCATTTTCGTTTTGCAGGACAGTTTTGCCGAGCTGGCCAGCATTGCCGTCACCATGGCGTCGATGGTCTCCGTTGTCGGACGTAATTACGGCTCGCGTCTTGCCGTCGATCTTCAGACGCTCGCCTGCTGCCTGCCGATGGTGGCGGGGAGCCTTCTGGCACAGGACTTCTACAAGGCTCTGTTATCCTTGATGCTCATTCCGTTTGGCCTGACGACGCGGGCCATGGCCAACGGCGTGCGGGAGTTTCTCTACGAGAACGTCATTGCCTCGCAGGAAATGAAGAAGATCGCGGGGCGCTTCGATACGGCCCTTACGAACATGACCCATGGCCTGGTCATGCTCGACCCGCACAATCGCATCGAGGTCATCAACCGGAAGGCCTGTGAACTTCTGCATCTTGGCGATCGCAAACGCCTGACAAACTGCGATCTCGACGTAGTGCTGCGCTATGGCGTTCGTCACACCTTTGTCGATGGTTCCATGCCGAGCCTGATCCAGAAACAGTTGGCGCAGTTGATCGACGGCAGCACGTCTCGTGCGGTGATGCAGTTCTCCGACGATCTTATTCTCGAGTTCTCGGCAAGCCGGCGCCCCGAGGGCGGCGTCGTGCTTATTTTCGAGGACGTGACAGCGCGTATTCGGGCCGATCGCAAGATCCTGCACATGGTGCGCTACGATTCCCTCACCGGCCTGCCGCAGAGGGCCTACTTCTGCGATCTGGTGAAGGAAAAGGTTGCGCAGCAGGCGACGGGGCAGGTCGGCTTCATGGTCCTCGACGTAGACGAATTCAAGCACGTCAACGACATGAAGGGCCACCTGACGGGCGATCGTCTGCTGGTCGCCATCGCCAATCGGCTTCTCGAGCTTGCCGCCGGCGAGGCGATCACCGGGCATTTTGTCGGGAACCAGTTCGTTCTCTTCTTTCCCGGTCGAGAGGGTGAGCTCGGTCTCGATGCGCGCATGCGTTCTATTCATGAGCGGATTGCCGGCAATTACGACGTCGAGGGGCTTCACATCGCTGTGACGTTCTCCGCCGGATGCGTGATCCTCGACAGTGCCGAGTTGCGGATGGAAGAGTGGCAGATCAAGGCGGATCTGGCGCTCTACGAGGCCAAGTCTCGCAGCAGGGGGCGCCTCGTCTTCTTCGCGGAAGAGATGGATGCTCGTTACGTGGAGCGGCAGAGGCTGAAGACGGACCTGCGCGCGGCTGTCGATGCCGGCGATATCAGCGTCGCCTACCAGCCGATGTTCAAGCCCGACGGCTCTGCGCTCGAATGCTGCGAGGCGCTTGCCCGCTGGACGCACCCCGAGAAAGGCGCGATCCCGCCGAATGTCTTCATTCAGGTGGCCGAAGAGATGGGAATTGTTTCTGAAATTACCCGTCAGGTGATCAAGAAAGCGTGCCGCGACTGCATGACATGGCCGGAGCATATTTCCATTTCCGTCAACCTCTCTGTGCAGGACCTGCGAAACGAACTCATCATCGATACCGTGACATCGGTGCTGGCCGAAACCGGTCTTGCGCCCGGAAGGCTGCATCTAGAAGTTACCGAAAGCAGCCTGATCGAGGAGCTTTCGACCGTTCGGCTGATCCTCGAACAGTTGAGAGGCTACGGTATCACCGTCGCGATCGACGATTTCGGCACGGGCTTCTCCAGCCTCAGCTATCTCGACACGTTGCCGGTCGATGTGGTCAAGATCGACCGCTCCTTCGTGCGCAACATCTGCGAGGATGTTCGTCGTCTGAAGCTTTTGCGAGGCATCGTCACGCTTTCGCGCGGTCTCAATCTTCAGATCGTCGTCGAGGGCGTGGAGACACGGGAGCAACTGGCGCTTCTCATCAAGTATAATTGCGCCGATCTGATACAGGGCTATGTCTACTCCATGCCGGTATCTTCAAGCGACATCGAGGAACTCAGTCAGCTTGCCGAGCGCAAGGAGTTCGAGGCTCGCACCTACGTCGCCTGACGACTTCCTAGTTAAGGCGTTCCATTTTCTTACAGTTTGTTTCCGCTCGGCGGTCCCGAATGCGCCGGAGGCCTCAGCGTGAGCAATAGCGTTAACTAATTGTTAACCTTAACAAGGAATTAACAGGAAAACCTACTAATCTTACCGGGTGTCCCCGGGCCACTCCACGTGATAGCTATGCTTAACAATTCGTTAATCATCAGCGAGATCATAAGAGCATGGTGCCTTCGGGAGGAGACGGTTTCGCCCAGCGTTTGATGCGAATACTCGACGACATCGAGTACCGGCGCATCGAGACGGGTGAAGACATGGAGGATATCGCGCGCCTGCGATACAAGGCCTACAAGGCGGCCGAGGTGCTGCCGGTCTCGGGCTCCAGCCTCATCGATGAGGCTGACTTCGACGATCATACCTATGTGTTCGGAGTGTATTATTTCGAAGAACTGGTCAGCACCATCCGTCTGCACCATGTGACGCCGGACCATCGCGTCTCGCAGTCGGCGGGCGTGTTTCCCGATGCCATGGAAGACTTCCTGAATGCCGGCCTGACGCTGATCGATCCGGCGCGTTTTGCTGCGGATCCGGGCGTTGCTGCGGAATTGCCTGTCATTCCCTACATCACACTTCGGCCGAGTATCGTCGCCGCAGCCTATTTCAAGGCGGACCGTGTGTTGCAACACGTGCGCCCGGCGCATGCCGCTTTCTACAAGCGCGTGTTCTATGCAGATACAGTGGTCGAGCGCCGAATGGCCGATATCTATGGTTTCGAGCTTACCCTGCTCGCCACCAACACCCACACGACAGGCGACAGGCTCCTGAAACGTTATCCGTTTTTCGATTCCGGCATACATGAACGGCGTTTGATGTTCGAGCGGGGCGGCGAGCCAGTGTTTACTCCGCTAACCGTGTTGCCCTCGGCGCGGCTGGTTGCAAAAGGGTTCATCGCCGGCGCCGTCGCAGGGCTGGATTACTGACGCTCACTATCCGCTATTCACGCCGTCCGGAAGAGGGGGCCGGATTGCGCTTGGCTGCGGCATTGTGTATTTCCTTATGCGGAGGCGACGCTTACGGTGTCTCTGTGACGGCAGATAAGCGTTGCGGGTTTTGAGAGCGCCTGGAAAGCGCTCGCATGAGGGGAGATGAAGCATGAGCGAACATCACGCGGGTCCGGTCGAAACGGGAGCGCAGATGAACTATGCCGAGCACGAGAAGACCTATGATCTTTTCATCGCCGGCACGAAATACGGTACGGCTCTTCTGGTTGCGCTGATGATCGCCATGGCAGCGGGCTTCATGGGTGGGGCCGGCTTCTTCGGTGGCTTCCTTATCTTCATCGTCCTGAGCGCTGCCGGTATCTTCCTTCTGCGCTGAACATCCCGGTATAGAGCGCCTCGATGCTCATGGAAGCTTCCGATCCGTTTCTCTTTCGGCTGGCGGTGTTCGCACTGGCCGTATTTGCCGGTCTCGTGATCGGCGCAGGGACAAAGCGCGACTTTCGCAACACGCTCGTTCTGGCTGCGGGACTTCTCGCGGCGGCGTTGGCGGCGGCCTCGGTGTATGCCACGGGCAGGCTGCCGAGTGGCATGGGCCGTACGATTGCCTTTGTAGCTCTTACTCTTTCATCGGCCGGGCTTGTGTCCGGCCTTATTCTTGCCTGGCGCACCGGCTCGGGATTTTCAACCGACGACAAGGGTGGGCGCAATGGGTAGTGGCATGGCCGCGGTGGCGGAGCTTGCGGCGATTGCGTTCCTCATTTTTTCCATCGGTCGTGCTAACAGGTCGCACTCCCCTGGGAAGGCTGATTTCTGGCTCGTTGGTTTTGCGCTGACACTATGCGTCATGATCGGCCTTATGGCGGCGGAGCCGACGTTTGGCGGCTGGCTGATCGGTTTTCTCGCGCTCGCCGTGGGCGGTAGCCTCGGTGGCTGGCTTGCGCTGGCAACGCCGTCGAAAAAAATAGCGCAGTTGGTTGCCGGCCTGCTGGCCCTGCATGGACTGGTCGCGGTTTTGCTGTCGTTTTCCGTGGTGACTACCGGTCCGCAATTCTGGGATGACCGCATGATCGCCACCGAGTTCGAGCGCTCGCTCGGCACGGCCGTCGCCACCCTTTTTGGCGCTGCCGCATTTGGCGGAGGCATGTCGCTGGTGTTTCGTCGGCTGAGGTTCGGTCTGTCGAGGCGACTTCATTCGCTTGAGCCGTTCCGGCTGGTCTTGGTCGGTTTGGCCGCGGTTGCGTTGGTGTTGTTTGCAGTCTGGCTGGTGCCCGGCTTTTTCCTGCTGACCGCCATGCTTTCAACCGCAACGGGGATTGTCATGGTGCTGTCTGCCGACGACCGCAAGCTGCCTCTTGCGGCTGTCGTGCTCACGGCCTTTGGTGGGCTCGCGACGGCGGCCATAGGCTTTGCTTTTGCCAGCATCGCGCTGATCGTTGCGGGTGGCTGGGCTGGGGCGATCATGATCGCCCGTTACCGGACGATGTGCCGCGAACACTCGCTTGGCCCCTTCTGCCTTATCGTCGAATAGGCCTCGGGATAGCAGTCCTTCCGATAAGCTCAGGCCGCGATAAGGCCCGTGGCACTAATATGAAAAAAGCGCTGCGGTCGGGTTCCGCAACGCTTGTTTTTGTCTGCCATTTTCTCAACGGCAAGCCTGTCTCTTGACCTGTTGGGAAGATCAGACGCCGCGGGTGCGAGCGAGGCCCTGCTTGGCAGGTGCGTATTTCGGGTCAAGCTGGAGCGCGTGCGAATAGGACTTGGCAGCGCGTGCCTTGTCGCCGCGGCGCTCGTAGATCAGCGCCTGGTTGGCCCAGGATTCGGCAATCCGGCCGTTCAGCTCAATCGCGTGGTTGAAGTCGGCAAATGCGTTTTCGTCGTCGTTCAGGGCAACATAGGATACACCGCGACCATTATACGGCTCAGGCGAGCTGGGCGAGAGCGAGATAGCCTTCGAGAAGTCGTCGATCGCCTTGTCGTGCTGGCCGCGCACCTGATAGATCAGGCCGCGATTATGGTAGGCGCGACCATCCGTGGTGTCGAGCTGGATGGCGCGGTTGAAATCGCTGAAGGCCTCATCGATGCGGCCAGCCTGGCGGTAGATGTTGCCGCGGCCGATATATGCGACGTCGTAGTTCGCATTGATCTTGAGAGCGGCGTTATAGTCCGCTGCCGCTTCGACTGGCTTGCCCATATTGCGATAGACCAGCGCGCGGTTGGCGTAGGCCTGATAGAAGTTGGGGTTCAGTTGCAATGCGACATTGAAGTCGGCCAGCGCCTTGCTGAACTGGCCGGCACGACCGTAAGCCGATCCGCGGACATTGTAGCCTTCCGGATCGTTCGGATTGCTGCTGATGACCTGTGAGAGCGAGGCGATATTTTCCTGTGAGCCCTGGTCGCGGTCGATCTTGATCATGTCCGACGTTTCGGTCGTCTGGCACCCTGCAAGGCCAAGAGCCGTGATCATTGCAACGGCAAGGCCACCGCGCCGAAGGCTGCGGGCGGAAAGGGTTTCGAGAGACTGAGAAAGAAGTTGTACGGTCATGACTGCCATCGTTCGGACGCACCGTCCGCATCAGAGTCTGGGCGGGGCAGCACGTGGAGCTGAATATCAAAAGAGCGGCGGCGAACCCTTCGCCCCCGCCCTTAGATCATCGGAAAACGTCCAAAAAACGACCGATCAACGGCCAGGACGTGCCGCAATGAGACCTTCGCGCTGGGCGCGCTTACGAGCCAGCTTTCGAACGCGGCGAACGGCTTCGGCCTTTTCGCGGGCGCGCTTCTGCGAGGGCTTCTCGTAGTAATCGCGCATCTTCATTTCGCGGAAAATGCCTTCGCGCTGCATCTTCTTCTTGAGAGCGCGGAGCGCCTGATCAACGTTGTTGTCGCGGACAAGTACCTGCACGTCTATCCCGTTCCTTAGGTTTTGAGTTGGCAAACCGCCGATATCCGAGTCGACGGAAATAGTATAGCTTCGCTCAGCCCGAAGGCCGTCGATTGGGGACGCCAATTATCAGATCACTTCATGGAAGTCCATATGGAGACTGCAACCCCTTTGCAGAAAAAAGTTTGCAGCGCTTGAGGATAAGTCGGGCGTGTCGAAAGCCGGTCGTCAATGCGTCGCAAAATGACCGTCATGACGCATATTGATTTGCGACTTGTTTGGTCCTACCCAATTGCCTGAACCTACAGGAGTTTGAGGCGAATGCGCAAATATTCGGTCTTTGCCGTAGCACGCGAGGCGCTCCGTGCCCACAAGGGCTGGGAGGCCCAGTGGGTCTCTCCCGAGCCGCGCCAGTCCTATGACGTCATCATCATCGGCGGGGGCGGCCACGGTCTCGGCGCAGCCTATTACCTTGCCAAGGAGCATGGCATCACCAATGTCGCGGTGATCGAAAAGGGCTGGCTCGGCGGCGGCAATACCGGCCGAAACACCACGATCATCCGGTCCAACTATCTCTATGAAGAGAGCATGGACATTTTCGAGCACTCGCTGAAGCTCTGGGAAGGGTTGAGCCAGGAGCTCAACTATAACGTCATGTATTCGCCGCGCGGTGTTCTGATGCTGTCGCATAACGTTCATGACATGCAGTCCTTCAAACGCCACATCAATGCCAACAATCTCTATGGCATCGATAACGAGTGGCTGACGCCGGAGCAGGCGAGGGATTTCTGCCCGCCGCTCGACATTTCCAAGACGGCGCGCTTCCCGATCAACGGTGCAGCGCTCCAGCGCCGCGGCGGCACGGCTCGTCACGATGCGGTGGCATGGGGTTACGCCCGTGCGGCTTCCGACCGTGGCGTCCACATCATCCAGAACACCGAGGTCACCGGCATCCGTCGTGGTCCAAACGGCGAGGTGACTGGTGTCGAAACGACGCGCGGTTTCATCGGCGCGAAGAAGATCGGTGTTTCGGCTTCGGGTCACAATACGGTCGTCATGGCGATGGCCGATGTTCGCGTGCCGCTCATGAGCCAGCCGCTACAGGCTCTGGTGTCAGAACCGATGAAGCCGATCTTTCCCTGCGTGGTCATGTCCAACACGGTTCATGCCTATATCTCGCAGTCGGACAAGGGCGAGTTCGTCATCGGCGCTGGTACAGACCAGTACAATTCCTATTCGCAGACCGGCGGCCTGCAGATCATCACGCACACGCTGGATGCCATCTGCGAGCTCTTCCCGATGTTCCGTCGCGTCAAGATGATGCGTCAGTGGGGCGGTATCACCGACAACACGTCCGACCGTTCGCCGATCCAGAGCGTGACGCCGGTTCCCGGCCTATTCGTCAACTGCGGCTGGGGTACCGGCGGCTTCAAGGCTACGCCGGGCTCGGCGAACCTCTTCGCCCATCTGATCGCCCGGGGCGAGCCGCATCGCCTTGCCGCAGGCCTGACGCTCGACCGTTTCCGCACCGGCCGTCTGATTGACGAGGCGGCAGCGGCCGCCGTGGCGCACTGATTTCTAGGGATCACTCATCATGCTGATCATCAAATGCCCATACTGCGAAGAAGAGCGTTCCGAGCTCGAGTTTCGCTCCGCCGGCGAGGCGCATATCGTCCGCCCGGCCAATATCGCTGACATTTCCGATGAGGAATTCGCTGAATTCTTCTTTTTCCGGGACAATCCGAAGGGTCTCATCTTCGAACGCTGGCGCCATATCAGCGGCTGTGGCCGTTTCTTCAACGCGGTTCGCGACACCGTCAGCGACAAGATCCACCTGACCTACAAGGCCGGTGAGCCGAAGCCGGATGTTTCCGCCTTCCTCCCGTCCGCCGACCAGAAGGGAGCGTCGAAATGAGCGGCGCCAATCGTATCGCCGGCAAGGGCCGCCTGACGCCCGCCCGCACCGCACGTTTCACCATCGACGGCCGCAGCCTGACTGCTTACGAGGGCGATACCGTCGCTTCGGCGATGCTCGCCAACGGCATGCACCTCGCCGGACGTTCGTTCAAGTATCACCGCCCGCGCGGCATTCTGACCGCCGGTCCGGAAGAGCCGAACGCGTTGCTCGATATTTCCCGTGACGCTGCCCGTCGGCAGCCGAACGTCCGCGCCACCGTGCAGGAAGTGTTCGACGGCATGAAGGTCGAGACGCAGAACCGCTGGCCGTCGCTGTCGCTCGACATTGGCGAGATCAACGATTTCTTCTCGCCCTTCTTCGCAGCCGGCTTTTACTACAAGACCTTCATGTGGCCGAAAAGCTTCTGGCACTCGGTCTACGAGCCCTTTATCCGTCGTGCTGCCGGTCTCGGCGTCGCGCCTAAGGAAGAAGATCCCGATCATTATTCCACCCGTTACGTGCATTGCGATATCCTTGTCGTCGGTGGCGGAGCGGCAGGTCTTTCCGCTGCGGCTGCCGCTGCTGAGACCGGCGCGAAGGTCATTCTCTGTGACGAGCAGCCGGAAGTCGGCGGCGCCTTCCATTATGACACCGGCGCAACCGTCGACGGCCAGAACGGCTATGACTGGGCTCAGGCGACGGCGGCGCGGCTGAAGGCCATGCCGAACGTTCAGGTTCTGACCCGTACGACGGCCTTCGGTTACTACAACCACAATTTCGTCGGTCTGGTCGAGCGCGTCACCGATCATATCGCCAAGCCGTTGAAGACTGCGCCGCGCGAACGGCTCTGGCAGGTTCGGGCGAAGAAGGTGGTCCTCGCTACCGGTTCCATCGAACGCCACATGGTCTTCGCGAACAACGACCGCCCCGGCATCATGCTGGCTTCGGCCGCTCGAACTTACCTTAACCACTACGGCGTCGCCGTGGGTGCGAAGGTCGGCGTCTATGCCGCACACGACTCTGCCTATGAAACCGCGATCGACCTGCGCAAGGCGGGCGTGACCGTCGCTGCGATCGTCGATTGCCGCGAAAAGCCCGGCGAGAAGGTTCTGACGGAAGCCCGTTCGCTCGGCATCGAGGTGCTGACCGGCCACTACGTCGCCGACACTTCCGGCCGCCTGCGCGTCCGCTCCATGTCGGTCAAGCGCAATGGCGGCGGTTCCGCCCGCAAGATCGAGGTCGATGCATTGATCGTTTCGGCCGGCTGGACGCCTTCGGTTCACCTGTTCTCGCAGTCGCGCGGCAAGCTGAAGTTCGATGCGATCAACGATCGCTTCCTGCCGGACGTCTACGTTCAGGACAGCATCTGCATCGGTACCTGCAACGGTGTCGACGATCTGCAGGCGATCCTCGATGAGGGCTCGGCCGCAGGCGCTGCGATGGCCAAGGCCGCCGGCGCTGCCGGTTCGGCTCCGCAGGCTCCCACCGGGGTCAACGCTTACGGCTGGACCGGCGGGATGATCGGCGCGGCGGAAGGTGCGGGACGCGACAGCAACGTCAAGGCGTTCATCGACTTCCAGCACGACGTCTGTGCCAAGGACATCCGCCTTGCCGTTCGCGAAGGCATGCACTCGATCGAGCACATCAAGCGCTTCACCACTAACGGCATGGCTTCGGATCAGGGCAAGCTTTCCAACATGCATGGCCTTGCCATCGCTGCGGAAATGCTCGGCAAGGAAATCCCGAAGGTCGGTCTCACCACCTTCCGCGCGCCCTATACGCCGGTGACCTTCGGTACGCTGATCAACCATTCGCGTGGCGACCTGTTCGACCCCACCCGCAAGACGCCGATGCACGATCTCGAAACGTCGCTCGGCGCCGAATTCGAGGATGTCGGCAACTGGAAGCGCGCCTGGTACTATCCGCGTCCGGGTGAAGACATGCATGCCGCGGTCAACCGCGAGTGCAAGACGGTTCGCGAGACTGCCGGTGTGTTCAACGCGACCACGCTCGGCAAGATCGAGGTTGTTGGCCCAGATGCGGCCGAGTTCCTGAACCTGATGTACACCAACGCCTGGGATACGCTGAAGCCCGGCAAGTGCCGCTACGGCATCATGACCCGCGACGACGGCTTCGTTTATGACGACGGTGTCGTCGGCCGTCTCGCGGAAGACCGCTTCCATGTGACGACCACGACCGGCGGTGCGCCGCGCGTGCTGAACCACATGGAAGATTATCTGCAGACCGAATTCCCGCATCTCAAGGTGTGGCTGACGTCGGCGACCGAGCAGTGGGCGGTCATCGCCGTTCAGGGCCCGAAGGCGCGCGACATCATCGCACCCTTTGTCGAAGGCATCGACATCTCGAACGAGGCCTTCCCGCACATGAGCATTGCCGAGGGCAAGTTCTGCGGCGTTCCGACCCGTCTCTTCCGTGTGTCGTTCACCGGCGAAGTCGGCTTCGAAATCAACGTTCCGGCCGATTACGGCTCGGCCGTGTTCGAGGCGATCTGGAAGCGTGCGGAAAGCCTCGGCGCCTGCCTCTATGGCACCGAGACCATGCACGTCCTGCGCGCCGAAAAGGGTTACCTCATCGTCGGCCAGGATACCGATGGTACGGTCACGCCTGACGATGCCGGCTATGGCTGGGCGGTCTCCAAGAAGAAGAAGGACTTCGTCGGTATTCGCGGCCTCAAGCGTCCCGACCTCGTCAAGACGGGCCGCAAACAGCTCGTCGGCCTTCTGACCAAGGATCCGAAGGAAGTGCTGGAGGAGGGTGGCCAGATCGTCGCCAATCCGAACCAGCCGAAGCCGATGACCATGCTCGGTCACGTCACATCGTCCTACTGGTCGGAAAATCTCGGCCGTTCGATCGCGCTTGCCGTCGTCGTCGACGGTCGCGCCAGGAAGGGCGAAACGCTCTACGTGCCGATGAAGGACAAGACCATCGCGGTCGAAGTGACCGACACGGTATTCTTTGACAAGGAAGGGGGACGCATCAATGGCTGATGCTACCGTCGCTGAACGCAAGACCGTTCTTACCGGCTTCCATGGCGGTTCGCCTCTGGTCAAGCTGACGCCTGCCGAACCTGCCGCCCGCGTTTCGCTCCGGGCCGGCCCGGACGAAGTGGCGGCTCTCTCCAAGAGCCTCGGCGTCAAGCTGCCGGTCAAGCCGAAGACATCCGCCTCCGCCAAGGGGCGGCTCGCCTTCTGGCTCGGTCCGGACGAATGGCTGCTGATCGACGAGAAGGGTAACGACCTGATGGCCGATTGCGTGGCTTCGGGCGTGGTTCACTCGGCGACCGATGTCTCTCATCGCAACACGGCGATCGTTGTCTCCGGCAAGGGCGCGGTGAACGCGCTCAATGCCGGCTGCCCGCAGGATCTCTCGCTTTCGGTCTTCCCGGTCGGGGCGGTCAGCCGCACGGTGTTCGGTAAGATCGAGATCGTGCTTTACCGGGTCGACGAGGAGACTTTCCGCGTCGAGTGCTGGCGGTCCTTTGCGGAATATGCCTTCGGCCTGCTGGCCGAAGCTGCCGACGACGCAGCTTGACCAACTAACAAACTGACAAACTTTCTGGCTGGCCGGGGATCTACAGGAGACCCGGCCAGCCTTTCCATTTAATCCAGCGGCCGTGAAAATCGGCGCGACCGATTTCGTGTTTTTCGCCGTCCGGCCAGACCTGCAATGTCATGGCCGCTCCGTCCGGTTTGCCATCGGCTTCCATCTGCAAGCGCGCGACAGGCGAATCGATGGTGGCGCGGGAACCGGCGTTCGCGATCAGCTCTTCTCCTAGGCTTTTCAGCTCTTCCGGCAGATATTGCCAGGCAATCGTGTGATAGACGACATGAACCGCGCCGGGGCGGGAGGTCGCGAGCCGCCTTTCCAGCCATTCGATCGCATCGGACCTTTCTACGGCGAGACGATTTTCGACGGCGATTTCGAGCGCATGGCGGGTGCGTTCCAGACGGTCGCTCTGGTCGGCCCAGATGTAGGACATCAGCCGAAGCCGGTCTTCGGGCGAGGTCGGGTCGAGCGGATTGAGGTCGCAGCCGGATCGTTCCGCGACATGGATTATGGCCGGGGGAGGGGGCGGCCCCTGCCATTCCGGCTTAAGGGACACGGGTGATTCCGGTCCCCAGGTGAACTCGCCAAGGCGATAGGAATAACGATCCCATTGCAGGTTGAGGCCGGCGCTTGCGCCGACTTCGGACAAAACGAGCGGCCTGCCGAACAGTCGCGCAATCGTCAGGAAGCCCGGCAGAAGGGCCGCCGAGCGCCGAACTTCGTTGGTTTGCGGCGCGGAGCGAAGGCGTTCCAGAATGAATGCCTCGTCGCGCTGAAAGGCTGCCTTGCAGGCTTGCCACAGGGTCTCGTCGTCAACGGTGTTGGGCGGATAGGCCGCGGCGAGGGAGGAGTCCAAACCGGAGAGCACCAGCGCGTGAAGGGACCCCGCGAGACGCAGCGCGAGAGCATCGCGGGTGCCAGTCGGGTCGCCCTGCCAGTTCAGGATGCATCCTCCGACCTCGGTATCGTCATCCAGCCTTTCAGCCACCAGAGTGCAGAGTCGCGCGGTGAAGGGAGAGCCGAGATCGTTGCACGCGCTTGCCTGTCGCAGGAAGGACTGAAGAACGATATCGGTCTCTGCCATTGTCAAACTCCTTCGGGACGATCCTTCGGGTCGAATTGAACGATGGTGATCCATGTGGCGGTCAGCGCTGGCTTCTTCTCGCCCTCGATCTCGATGCTGACATCATAGGTGGTCATCACCATGCCGGCGCCGCGGAAGCGGGCTTCGGATAGCACGAAGTGGCCGCGGATGCGCTTGTCGCAGCGGACCGGCGACATGAAGCGGATCTTGTCGAAGCCGTAGTTGATGCCCATTGTCTGCTCGCGGATCTTCGGCAGGCAGTCGTAGTTCATCGCCGAAAGCAGCGAAAGCGTCAGGAAGCCATGGGCGATGGTGCCGCCGAACGAGGTCTCGGCGGCCGCGCGCACGGGATCGACATGGATGAACTGATGGTCGTTGGTCGCGCCGGCAAAGGCGTCGATCATCGTCTGGTCTACTGTGATCCAGCTCGAAAGCCCGATCTCCTCTCCGACCAGGCCGGGGATCTCCGACAGTGAAATCTCAACGGGCACGAGAACCTCATCGAATTGGCAAATCAGAATGCTTACAGCGGCTTGGCAGGCGTACTACCATGGCCTTGGAGTACATGGACAGAATAATCAGGGCTCGAGGTAAAACTCTACCGATCGCGGTTTCAAGTGGATCAAGGGGGTGCTACGGCCTGATGACAGCTTACGCCATTTCCGGCCGGCGGCGGGCTGCAGGACGAAATCCTGTGTCAAATGCGAACGATTGAAGAGGATCGCAAGGCGAACTTCCGCGTTGAGCTTCCGGTCCCAGCTGGTGAGGATCATGCCGAACGCGGCGCCATCAGGCTCCTCCCAGTCTTCAACGGTCATCGGGACGCCCCTTGCCGAGATCCAGGCGACGTCGCCACCGCCGTTGAAGAACTCGGTCTGCGAGAATATCGAGAAGCGCTTGCGCATGGCAGACAGCGCGACCGTCGCCTCCAGCAGTTCCTCGTCCAGCCCTTCCCAGTTCAGCCAGGTCATTTCATTGTCCTGACAATAGGCGTTGTTGTTGCCGTGCTGGGTGCGGCCGAACTCGTCGCCTGCCGTCAGCATGATCGCGCCGCGGCTGGCAAAGAGGGTGGACAGAAGAGCGATAACGTCCTGCCGGCGCTGGCGGCGAACCGTCCGGTTATGGGTTTCGCCCTCCACGCCGTTGTTCCAGGAATAGTTCTCGTCGTGGCCGTCGCGGTTGTTCTCTCCGTTTTTACCGTTGCGCTTGTGGCTGTGAGAGACGAGGTCGAACAGGGTGAAGCCGTCATGGGCGGCAATGAAGTTGACGCTGCGGGTGGTCGTTGCTCCATCCCGGGCGAATACGTCGGAAGAGCCGGCAAGTGCTGTCGCGAGCGTGCCGGTCATATGCGCATCGCCGCGCCAGTAACGCCGGATATTGTCTCGCGCGCGGTCGTTCCATTCGAGATAGGGCGGCGGGAAATTGCCGAGCTGATAACCGCCGGGACCGATGTCCCAGGGTTCGGCGATCATCACCCGATCTTCCAGAATGTCATCCTGCAGGATCGCCTGCAGCGTTCTCGAGTTCGAATGAAAACCGCTCAGCGAGCGTCCGAGGATAGGCGCGAGATCGAAGCGGAAGCCGTCGATGCCGGCGTGAAGCACGAAATGACGCAAGGTACTGACGATCAGCTGGCGGACGTGCGGATGATCGCAGGCCAGCGTGTTGCCGGTGCCGGTGTCGTTCACCAGAACGCCTGGATTGTCGGAGAGATGGCGGTAGAAGGAGAGGTTGTCGAGCCCGCGCAGCGAAAGCGTGGTGCCGAGCCGGTCGCTCTCGCCGGTGTGGTTGAAGACCAGATCGAGAATGACGCCGATCCCTGCGGCATGCAGCGCGGCGACGGTATCGCGCAGTTCGGCGACGCCACCGGGCACGATGCGGGGATCGAGCGCCATGAAGGCGACCGGATTGTAGCCCCAGCCATTGCTCAGGCCGAGCGGCGGCAGATGCCTTTCATCGATCCAGGCGACGATCGGCATCAGTTCGACTGCATCGACACCGAGCCGCTTCAGATGATCGATCACCGCGGGATGGGCGAGCGCCGCGACGGTACCACGCAGGTTCTTCGGCATATCTGGATGGCGGATCGTGAAGGGCTTGACCGCGACCTCGTAGATGAAACCGCCCTTGGGCATGAGCGGCATCATCGGCCGGGCCAGCCGGTCACGCGTCACCACAGATTTCGGAACGATCGGGGCGGTATCGACGCCATAGGTCGAGAGCCTGATATCGTGGACGAAGGGCCGGTCCAGCTCCTTGGCGTAAGGGTCGACCAGCAGCTTGGACGGATCGAACCACCAGCCATGGTCCGGGGCGTAATGCCCATGGGCGCGATAGCCGTAATGAGCGCCTTCCGTCACACCCTCGACGTGGAGGCGATACACGTCGCCTTCACCACGCGTCATGGGAAGGCGGCAGATTTCTCCGCCGCCATTGATGTCATAAAGGCAGAGATCGATCTGCTCGGCATGGCGGGACCAGACGGCGAAATCCGCGCCTGTGTCGGTGAGGATCACTCCGCCATGCCGGCTTTCGATCGGGTTCATGGAGCCGCCGCGATCACGTGATGACGGTCGGCGCATCGCGACCGGTACGGCTGCTGATCTCGGCAATGCTTTCGGCTGCGGCGATCAGGTCGGCCAGGGCGGACTGCGTCTCGAGATCGTGGCGGTTTGCGTCCGGCTCGTAGCGTTCGATGTAGACGCGCAAAGTCGCGCCCGAGGTGCCGGTGCCGGAGAGACGGAAGACGATGCGCGAGCCGCCTTCGAAGAAGATGCGGATGCCCTGGCTCTTGCTGACCGACTGGTCGATCGGATCGTGATAGGCGAAATCGTCGGCAGCGCTGACCACGAGGTCGCCGAACTTCGCGCCGGGCAGGGTGGCGAGCTTGGCTCGCAGGGTGTCGACCAGACCGTTGGCGGCGTCGGCGTCGACGGCTTCGTAGTCGTGGCGCGAATAGTAGTTGCGGCCATAGGTCGCCCAGTGCTGGGAAACGATGTCCTGCATGCTTTCACCACGCACGGCGAGAATGTTCAGCCAGAGCAGAACCGCCCAGAGGCCGTCCTTCTCGCGCACATGGTTCGAGCCGGTTCCGGCGCTTTCCTCGCCGCAGATCGTGACCTTCCCCGCGTCGAGCAGGTTGCCGAAGAATTTCCAGCCGGTGGGGGTCTCGTAGATGCCGATACCGAGCTTTTCGGCCACCTTGTCGGCGGCAGCGCTGGTCGGCATCGAGCGGGCGATGCCGGCGATCCCGCCGTTATAGCCGGGCGCCAGATGGGCGTTGGCCGCCAGAATGGCGAGGCTGTCCGAAGGGGTGACGAAGATGCCCTTGCCTATGATCAGGTTGCGGTCGCCGTCGCCGTCGGAGGCGGCGCCGAAATCAGGCGCGTCCTTGCCGCTCATCATCTCGTCATAGAGTTCCTTGGCATGGACAAGGTTCGGGTCCGGATGATGGCCGCCGAAATCCGGCAGGGGCGTGAAGTTGCGGACCGTGCCTTCGGGCGCGCGCAGGCGGCGCTCGATGATTTCCTTGGCATAGGGACCGGTCACCGCGCTCATGGCGTCGAACACCATGCGGAAGCCGAGGCCGAACAGATTGCGGATGGCGGAAAAGTCGAAAAGCTCTTCCATCAGTTCGGCATAGTCGGAGACGGGATCGATCACCTGGACCTGCATGCCGCCGACTTCAAAGGCGCCGATATTGTCGAGGTCGAGATCGTCGGCAGCGACAATGCGGTAGCTGGTGATGACCTTCGAGCGGGCGAAGATCGCATCGGTGATCTTTTCCGGCGCCGGGCCGCCATTGCCGATATTGTACTTGATCCCGAAGTCTTCGGTCGGGCCACCGGGATTGTGGCTGGCGGACAGGATGATGCCACCGAAGGCCTTGTACTTGCGGATGACGTGGGAGGCAGCGGGCGTCGATAGAATGCCGCCTTTACCGACCATGACCTTGCCGAAACCATTGGCGGCGGCCATCTTGATGACCTTCTGGATAACCTCGCGATTGTAGTAGCGGCCGTCGCCTCCGACGACCAGCGTCTTGCCCTGAAAGCCTTCCAGCGAATCGAAAATCGACTGGATGAAGTTCTCTGCATAATTTTCCTGCTGGAAGACCGGGACCTTCTTGCGCAGGCCCGAGGTGCCGGGCTTCTGGTCAGAGAAGGGCTTGGTGGCAACAGTCGATATCATGGACTTAATGGCCTTTCGAAACGAGGCGTTGATAAAGTTCGGCGTAGCGCTCGGCGCTGCGACCCCAGGAGACGTCGCTCTTCATACCCTGTTTCTGCAGCTGCGCCCATGCCTTGGGATCGCGATAGAGCCTCATCGTGCGCTGGATGGCACGGCGCAGGGCATCCGCGGTCACCGGTCCGAACTGGATTCCGGTGGCGACGCCGCCGGCAAGCGCGGCTTCATTGGCGTCGACAATGGTGTCGGCGAGGCCCCCCGTACGGGCGACCACTGGCACGCAGCCGTAGCGCAGTGCATAGAGTTGGGTCAGGCCGCAGGGTTCGAAGCGGGAAGGGATCAGGATGGCATCGGCACCTGCCTGCATCAGATGCGAGAGCGGCTCGTCGAAGCCGATGACTACGCCAACACGATTGCGATGACGCGACGCGGCGGCAAGCAGTTGTGTTTCAAGCGCGCTCTCGCCGGAGCCGAGAATGACCAGTTTTCCGCCGGCGGAGACGATGTCCTCGATCACTTCGCCCAGCAGGTCCATGCCCTTTTGCCATGTCAGTCGGGAGACGATGGAAAATATCGGGCCGTCATCATCGTCAAGGCCGAAGCGTGTGGTGAGTGCCGCGCGGTTCGCCTGCCGTTTTTTCAATGCACCCGAAGCATATGGCGTGGCGATGAGCGGATCGGTCGCGGGGTTCCAGACCTGGGCATCGATGCCGTTGACGATCCCGTAGAGATCGTCGGCACGGTTGGCGATTATGCCTTCCAGGCCCATACCGAATTCCGGCGTCAGGATTTCCTCGGCATAGGAGGGGCTGACGGTACTGAGCGCGTGGGCGGTGGAAAGACCGGATTTCAGGTAGCTCATCGTGCCGTAGTATTCGAGCGCTTCCCAATAAGCGTGGGAGGGAAGGCCGAGATAGGGGAAATAGCTGGCGGAGAACTGCCCCTGGAAGGCGATGTTGTGAATGGTGATGAGGCTCGGCAGTTCCGGCACCTCGGCATAGCGCATATAGACGGGGGTCAGCGCCGCTTGCCAGTCATGCACATGAACGAGATCAGGTTGCCAGCCGGGAAGTCCGCCCGCCGCGATTTCCGCACCCGCTTTCGAAAGCACGGCAAATCGTTTCCAGTTGTCGGGATAGTCGCGCGATGCTGGATCGACATAAGGACCGCCGGAGCGTTCGAAAAGCGTGGGCGAGTCGAGAACCAGAATATCGAGGCCTTCATGCCTGGCCTCCAGCAGAGTGGCATGTTCTCCGAGAAGATCGGTAAACTCGATCCGCTTCACGGCCTTCTTAATCGCCTTCATTACTGCCGGATAGCCGGGGATGAGTGTCCTGGTCTCGATATCATGCGCCTTCAGCGCAAGCGGCAGCGCGCCGGCAACATCTGCCAGGCCACCTGTCTTGATCAAAGGATAAAGCTCGGAGGCGACGGAGAGAACTTTCATCAGGCTCAAATATCCAGTTTGTCGATCATCGTCTGGGTAATCAGGCAGACTCCATTCTCGGAGCGACGGAACCGACGGGCGTCGATTTCCGGATCCTCCCCGACCACCAGACCTTCGGGGATCACCACCCCATGGTCGATGACCACATTGGTCAGGCGGGCGTGGCGTCCGATCTGGACCTTTGGAAGGATGACTGCGCCTTCAAGGCGGGAATAGGAATTGGCGCGCACGCCGGTAAACAGTAGGCTCCTCAACAGCGTCGAGCCGGAGATGATGCAGTCGCCGGAGACCAGCGAGGAGATCGCAGACCCGCGGCGGCCCTCGTCGTCATGCACGAATTTTGCCGGCGGCGTGATCTCGGCATAGCTCCAGATCGGCCAACTTTTGTCGTAAAGATCGAGGTCGGGAACGATGTCCGTCAGGTCGATATTGGCCTGCCAATAGGCGTCGATCGTGCCGACGTCGCGCCAGTAGGGCGTGCGTTCGAAATCGGAACGTACGCAGGAGCGGGCGAACCGGTGGGCGACTGCCTTACCGTTGGAAACGATGTAGGGAATGATATCCTTGCCGAAATCGCGGCTCGATGCAGGGTCGGCTGCGTCGCGGCGTAGGACATCCATCAGGAAACTGGTGTGAAAGACATAGATGCCCATCGAGGCAAGGGCGAAGTCCTCATTGCCCGGAATTCCCGGCGGGTCGGCCGGCTTCTCGACGAAGGCAATGATGTCGTCCTTTTCATCGACATGCATGACGCCGAAGCCCGTCGCTTCCTCGCGCGGCACTTCCAGGCAACCGATCGTCACGTCGGCGCCGGAATCGACGTGCTGCTGGAGCATCTGCTCGTAGTCCATCTTATAGATGTGGTCGCCAGCCAGGATCACCATGTATTCCGGGCCGTAGGACTCGATGATGTCGATGTTCTGATAGACGGCGTCGGCCGTGCCTTCATACCACTGGGTTTCGGACACGCGTTGCGAGGCGGGCAGGACGTCGAAGCTTTCGTTACGTTCCGGACGAAAGAAGTTCCAGCCGTGCTGCAGATGGCGGATGAGCGAATGCGCCTTGTACTGGGTGGCGACGCCGATGCGACGGATGCCGGAGTTGAGCGCGTTCGACAGCGCGAAATCGATGATGCGGGCCTTGCCGCCGAAATAGACCGCGGGCTTGGCGCGCCGGTCAGTCAGTTCCTTCAACCGGCTGCCGCGACCACCCGCGAGAACATAGGCCATGGCATCGCGCGCCAAGGGCTGGATCCGCTTTTCCGTCATTTCGTCCTCCCGCATCAATTTTCTTGTTCGAGCATGATGACGGCGAGAGGCGGCAGGGTGATGGTTGCCGTTGCGCGACCATCGGCACCGGCGCGTGCTTCTGCGCGGCCGCCATTGCCCTTGCCGCTGCCGCCATAGATCTCGGCATCGGTATTCAGGATCTCCCGCCAGCGGCCCGCAGCGGGCAGCGACACCGTGTAACGCTCGTGATAGACGGGCGTGAAGTTGCAGATGACGGCAATCGGTTTCTGGCCCGGCGCCTTGCGCAGCCAGCCAAACACCGAATTGTCGTGATCGTCGACGATCAGCCATTCGAAGCCGTCGCCCTCGCAATCACGGGCGTGAAGCGCGGGCTTGGAGCGGTAGGTGAAGTTGAGGTCGCGCACGAGACGCCGCATGCCTTCGTGGAGGGCATACTGGAGCAGGTTCCAGTCGAGCGGACGGCTTTCGCTCCATTCGCTCCACTGGGCGAATTCCTGTCCCATGAACAGCAGCTTCTTGCCGGGATAACCCCACATGAAGGCGTAGTAGCTCCTGAGATTGGCGAACTTCTGCCAGTCGTCGCCCGCCATCTTGGCGATCATCGAGCCCTTTCCATGCACGACTTCGTCATGGGAGATCGGCAGGACGAAATTCTCAGAGAAGGCATAGAGAAGACCGAAGGTGATCTCCTGATGGTGGAACTTGCGGTGCACCGGATCGCGCGAGAAATAGCTCAGCGTGTCGTGCATGAAGCCCATGTTCCACTTGAAGCCGAAACCGAGGCCGCCTTCGTGGACCGGCTGTGAAACCTTGGGCCAGGAGGTGGATTCCTCCGCGATGGTCATCACGCCCGGATGGGCGCCATACACCAGCCGGTTCATATTCTGAAGGAAGCGCACGGCTTCCAGGTTCTCGCGCCCGCCATACTCGTTGGGCACCCATTCGCCTTCCTTGCGGGAGTAGTCGAGGTAGAGCATCGAGGCGACCGCATCGACACGCAGGCCGTCCAGATGGAACTTCTCCGTCCAGTAGAGTGCATTATTGATGAGGTAGGACAGGACCTCGCTGCGGCCGAAATTGTAGATCGCCGTGTTCCAGTCCGGATGGAAGCCCTGACGAGGATCGGCATGCTCGTAAAGTGCTGTACCGTCGAACCAGCGAAGGCCGTGGGCGTCGGTTGGAAAATGGGCGGGAACCCAGTCGAGAATGATGCCGATGCCGACCTTGTGGCAGCCGTTGACAAAGCGGGCGAAACCTTCCGGCTCCCCGAAACGGGCGGTGGGCGCATAAAGCCCGGTCGTCTGATAGCCCCATGACGGATCATAGGGATGCTCGCTGATCGGCAAGAACTCGATATGGGTGAAGCCCATGTCCGAACAATAGGGGATCAGTCGGTCAGCCAGCTCATCCCAGCTCAGGAGTGAGCCGTCGTCGCGACGCTGCCAGGAGCCGGCGTGCACTTCGTAGATGCTGATCGGCTGGCGACGCTGGTCCACGCTTGCCCAATGCTGGCGATGAGCCTCGTCATCCCACTCCTGCTCCAGTTCGGGCGCGGTGATCGAGGCGTTTTTCGGGCGCAGCTCGGCACGGCGCGCATAGGGGTCGGCCTTCAGCGGCTGCAACACGCCGTCCTTGCCGATGATCTCAAATTTGTAGGCCGCTCCAGGGCGGACATCGGGGGCAAATATTTCCCATATACCGGTATCCCGGCGAAGCCGCATGACGTGTCGGCGGCCATCCCATTCGTTGAAATCGCCGACGATTGAGACGCGCTCGGCGTTTGGCGCCCACACAGCGAAATGGAAACCGTCGACGCCCTGGTGCTTCAGAGGATGGGCGCCCATTTTGTCGAACAACCTGAGATGCGAGCCTTCGCGAACGAAGTAATCGTCCATCGGCCCAAGCACAGGGCCAAAGCTATAAGGGTCCGTGACCGTCCATTCGGCATCGCCCCGGCAGGCCCTATAGCGAAGCGGATGGAAGCCGCCGACCGCCACCGGTCCGGCGAAAAATCCCGCCGGATCAATCTGGCGCAGTTCACCGAGGTCCTGGCCGTTGAGTGCCACCGCGGTGACGGTTTCTGCACCGGGGATAAAACAACGGGCGCAGAACCCCCTGTCAGTCTGATGAATACCCAGCACCGCGAAGGGATCACTGTGGACGCCTGCGATAATGGCCGCAACCTCCGAAGCCGAAGGAACCTCCGGCTGAAGGGCGTCACCGATGGTCTTCGGTGACTTCGCCATCAGGCTCTCCAGATATCGGAGTTGTACTGACGGATCGTGCGGTCGGATGAGAACCAGCCCATTCGGGCGGTGTTGCGGATGGTCTTGCCATACCAGCTAGCAGGATCCGTCCAGATCGCATCAACATCGCGCTGGGCCTTAGCGTAGGAATCGAAGTCTTCGGCGACCATGAACCAGTCGTGCTGGTAGATACCATTGATCAGGTCGGAGAAGCGATCGCGATCATCCGGTGAGAAAACGCCTGAGGCAATGGCCGAAAGGGCCTGTGACAGCTCGCGTGAACCTTCGATGGTTGCCCGCGGATTGTAACCCTCAGCACGGGCCTTGCCGACTTCTTCCGCCGTCTTGCCAAAGATCACGATGTTCTCCTCACCAACATGGTCGCGCATTTCCACATTCGCCCCGTCCAGCGTGCCGATGGTGAGCGCACCGTTTAACGCGAACTTCATGTTGCCGGTTCCCGAGGCTTCCATGCCGGCCGTCGAAATTTGTTCGGAAAGATCGGCCGCCGGTACCATGACCTCGGCCAGCGAGACATTGTAGTTCGGAATGAAGACGACCTTCAGCAGGCCTCGAACGGAGGGGTCGTTGTTCACAACGCGGGCGACGTCGTTGGCGAGCTTGATGATGAGCTTGGCGTTGTGATAGCTCGGCGCGGCCTTGCCGGCAAAGAGCTTGACGCGCGGTACCCAGTCCCGCTCCGGATGGGAGCGGATCTGGTCGAAGAGCGCAACTGTCTCGATGATGTTGAGAAGCTGGCGCTTGTATTCGTGGATCCGCTTGATCTGGATGTCGAACATGGCGGACGGGTCGAGGCGGATGCCCATGCGGCTGGCGACCAGATTGGCCAGACGCTCCTTGTTGGCACGCTTGACAGCGGCGAACTTCTCCTGGAACGACGCATCGTCGGCAAAGGCGTCGAGCGCCGTCAGCTTGCCGGCATCGTCGAGGAAATCGTCACCGATTGCTTCGCGCAGCAGCGACGTCAGCTGCGGATTGCACTGCATCAGCCACCGGCGCGGTGTAATGCCGTTGGTCTTGTTGTTGATGCGGTCGGGATAGAGCTTGTGAAGATCGGCGAAGACCGTTTCCTTCATCAATTCCGTGTGCAGGGCGGAAACGCCGTTGATGCTGTGCGAGCCGATGAAGGCGAGGTTGCCCATGCGCACACGCCGGTCGCCGCTCTCGTCGATCAGCGAGATACGGCGGATTTCCGGGTCGGAAAAGGACCGGTTCTTGCGAGCATCAAGCAGGATCTTGGCGTTGATGGCGTAAACCATCTGCATGTGGCGCGGCAGCAGTCGCTCGAACAGAGGGACGGGCCAGCTTTCCAATGCTTCGGGCAAAAGCGTGTGGTTTGTGTAGGAGAATGTTTTCCAAGTGATTTCCCAGGCGGTATCGAAATCGACGCCGTGAATATCGCAAAGAAGTCGCATCAGTTCCGCTACCGAAACGGCCGGATGCGTGTCGTTCAGCTGGATCGAAACCTTGTCCGGTAGCGCGGAGAGCGGATTACCCTGCTGCAAGTGCCGGCGCAGGATGTCCTGCAGCGATGCCGAACAGAAGAAATATTCCTGGCGGAGACGCAGTTCCTGACCGGCGGCGTTCGCGTCTGCCGGGTAGAGCACGCGGGTCAGCGTTTCTGCCTTGTTGCTTTCGCGAAGCGCTCCGATGTGATCGCCCGCATTGAAGGCATCGAGGAGAATGGGGTCTATCGGCTGGGCCGACCAGAGGCGAAGCGTGTTCACCCGTTCGCCGCGCCAGCCTACAACGGGCGTGTCGTAGGCCGTGGCGATGACGCGCTCGCTCGGCTTCCAGACGAAACGCGTTTCGTCGTTCTGGCCGTTGGCCGTCTCGACACCGCCGCCGAAGCCGATTTCGTAGGAGCTTTCCCGCCGTTCGAATTCCCATGGGTTGCCGTGAGCCAGCCAGGTTTCCGGCAGCTCGACCTGCCAGCCATCCGCCATCTGCTGGCGGAAGAGGCCGTGGACGTAGCGGATGCCGTAGCCATAGGCCGGGATGTCGACGGTAGCGAGCGATTCCATGAAGCAGGCGGCGAGACGACCGAGACCGCCGTTGCCCAGCGCAGCATCGGGTTCGAGGCCGGCGATGACATCGAGTTCGACGCCGAGCGATCCGAGCGCCTGGCGGATCTCGTCCATCAGGCCGAGATTGGACATGGCGTCGCGCATCAGGCGACCGATCAGGAATTCGAGCGAGAGATAATAGACACGCTTGGCGTTGTTGGCGTAGGTGGCACGGGTCGATTCCATCCACTTATCGATGATGCGATCACGCACTACGAGGATCGTTGCCGTCAGCCAGTCATGCGGTGTCGCCACCTTGGCGTCCTTGCCGATACCGTATGTCAGTCGCTCGATGATTTCGGCGGCCAGCACTTCCGGGTCGGAAACGCGTGGCTTCGGCAAGGGCAGGTCCGCTTTGCTGAGGGTCTTGATCATGATACCGCCTAAGGTTGGAGCAGCTTTACCGGGGGTGCTTCGCCGATTCTGGGAGCATCGGCGCATGGTCGATTTTCCGCAGTTTACGCACCGTTATGAAACACTTGCAACACAGGAAATCGGCAAATGCCGGATTGGTGCGCGGACTATGTGTTCTTTATAAATCGCTGAATTTTCAGGATTTATGTCACTGCGTATTTTTTAAACAAAAAAAGCCGTGGCGTTTGTCGCCACGGCGCTTTGTCTGTAGCGGTTGTGTCTCCGCCTGTCCATTAATTGGTCAGGCGTGTCGTGGCTGCTGTCGCCTTTTCGCCGATCTCCTTGAAGGCTGCAACGAGTTCGGCAGCATTCGTGGCGTCATAGTAATGCGAACTGTCGGTTGCGCAGTCTTTCAGCAGGTTCCGGCCTTGCTCGGGCGCCATGAAGGCGACGCTGTAGATCTCTACACCGCTGGTCTTGGCGCTAGCGCAGGTCGCCCTGGTGGAGGTATCGGCGTTGGAAATGTTGTTTGCGCCGTCGGTCATGAAGATGATGAACCGGGACGGGTCTTTTTGGCCGTTCTTTGTTTCGTGAGCGGTCGCCTCGCTGGCTGCTGCTACCTTAGAATAGGCGGTCTTCATGGCATTCGAAGAGTCAGTATTGCCCGATGCAGTCAGTGCATTCACATAGTTTACTGCAGTGGAGGTGCCCCATTCCAGCGTCGTGGGCGTCTGCATGGCGGAGTTGTAGGAAACCGCTGCCGTGCGCACATACATTTTGTCAGGATCGGCTAGGTTTAGCTGAGTGGACAGATCCTTAACGGCGAGTTTGAGGGCTTCGATCTTCGTGTAATACTTGGTGCAGCTTGTGGTCCGCCCGTAAGACGTGCATGTTGCCGTGTAGGATGTCGAGGTGGTATCGCCCATCGAGCCAGAACGGTCGAGGACGAGGAACATCGACAGGGCGTTCTTGCTTTCCGTCGTGCTGCGGGACGTGGCGGATACGCTGACACGCATCGATTCGTAACCGAGGAGCCGCGTTAGGGCATTCATCGCGACATCGTAATGGCCATTGAGGGTCACGTCGAAGGTCTTGCCTTGGCCTTTGCCGTTGGTGCGTTGGACGCTCGCCACCGCTCCGTCCGCAAGCTCTTCCTGTGACTTTTTCGCGGCTTCCGGATCCACCGCGGTGTCGCTGGTGCCGCTGGTGTTCATGAACTGGGCCGCCATGAACAACTTTGCCTGTTCGATGGCCTCCGCGTCTGTCATCTTGTCATTGTTTGCTAGCGCCGATGCTGCAGAAAGCGCTGCCGAGTCGGCAGCATCCTGCAGGGCTGAGCGCACTTGTATCACCTGGGTCATGTCCATCGCGAGCCCGGCGATGGCGAGCGTCACCGGCAGCAGAATCGCTGTCATCATGCCGAAATTGCCATTGCGATCTGTTGCGAACCGGCGGAAAAAAGTACTTGTCTTTACTGAACCAGTCATCATCTTGATCCACTCGATGGAATATCTTGATGGCTGGATATCCGAAAAATCTGATATTCGATTTAAGCGAGATACTAGGATTTTAATGTTTCCCGCGATGAGCGCGGGCCAGTCGTCATTTTACCGGAATGACGTCGACCGCCTGCACCGTCTGATGGCTGCCGTAGCTCTTCAGCACGCCGATGACCGGAGCGACATCGGAATAGTCGCGGCCATAGGCCACTACGACATGGTCGCTGCTGACGGCGATGTTATTGGTGGGATCAAGTTCGATCCAGCCCGTGGTTTCGCCACACCAGACACGGACCCAGGCATGCATTGCGTCGGCTCCTTCCAGGCGCTCCTTGCCGGGTGGCGGGATGGTGCGCAGGAAGCCGCTGACATAGCCTGCGGGTATGCCAAGGCTTCTGAGAGCGATGATCATTACGTGGGAGAAGTCCTGGCAGACGCCTCGCTTTAGTGCGAAGGATTCGGACGGCGTAGTGTCCACCGTGGTCGCATCCGGGTCGTATCGGAAGTCCGAATGAATCCTGGCGCAGAGCGTTTCGGCGATCTGTCGCACCGTCAATCCCCGCTTGATAGTCTTTGCCGCATACGCCGCAATTTCCGGGACTTCGTTTAGACGGGGGCTTGGACCGAGAAAATGATGCGGCGAATCCGGTTCGACGGACCAGAAATCGGCAAGCTCTTCCGGCAGTTTTTCGAGGATCGGGGAGAAGTCGGCAGTGATCGCGTGCGGCTGCACCATGACGCGCGCCTGCATGCGGATATCGAGTTTCTCGTGTTGTGCTCGCAGCATGATGGAGGTTGCCGGATGCTGAAAGAAGTCGACGAAGTTGCTGGTCTCGTCCGGTTGCGGATCTATCCTGACAGCGCCCGCGACAAGCCTCTGGCGATCAGAGAGGGATAGAGGCAGTACACGCAGGACGTGATGGGAGCCCGAAACCGGAACGTCGTAGGTATAGCCGATGTGAAGCGTGAGATCGTATAGCATCGGACTATCCGAGATAGGTGTTGGCAAGGATGTCGGACAGTTTCTCGAGTTCGCGTTCGAGGGTGGCGTAGATTTCCGGCGTCATCGTCTCCGGCGTCATCACCGCAAGGCCGGAATGAAGGCGCATAGCCTCGCGGTAGAGCGGCGACATCTGCCCGTTGACGAAGGCGTTCGGCAGCTGTTCCAGTTCGGTACGGATTTCGTTGAGCTGGAACAGAATGGAACGCGGGTTCAGCGGGTCGAGCGCCAGCAGGTCGGTCACGGTAAGCTTGGCCGTGTTGACATTGTAGCGGCGACGATGGGTCATCACGTTGTCGCCAATCTCCAGCAGCATGTCGAGTGAACCATCCGGTGCCGCGTCGGCGCTCATGTGGCCGAGTAGCCGCGTCATGTGCAGTCCGCGTTCGAGGAAGCGGCCGACAGTCAGAAAGCGCCAGCCGGTGAAGCGGTACATGTTTTCATGCACGAGGCCGGCGAAGCCCGCGAGCTTGCGCAGCAGGATTGTCATCGCATGGGCAGCGTCGTCGCCATGCCTGACGGTATCGTGGAAGCGTCGCGCTGTCTTTGCGAGATCATTCAGCGCCAGCCAGCCGTCCGGCGAGAAGCGGTCGCGGATGTTGCTTGCGGAATAAACGGCGCTGTCGATGTTGCGCATCATGCTTTCCGGCACGCCATGTTTCATGTCGACATCGAGGTCGGACAGGTAGCGCGTCACATAGGCGAGAAGGGGCTGGTCGGGATCCGCCGATTCGGCGAAGCGTCCGTGCCATGCGCGCAGGATGCGCAATGCACCTTCTGCCCGTTCGATGTAGCGGCCGAGCCAATAGAGGTTGTCGGCCGCCCGGCTCGGCAGGCTGCCCGGCATGTTGCGGGTGAAGCTTTCCTCCGCCGGGAGCAGCGAGGTGCGGTCAACAGGCTTTTCGGAAACGATCCAGACATCGGCGGCACTTCCCCCCGATTGCATGGCGATTGCCGAAACGTCGTCGCCACTGCCGATCCGGGCGAAGCCGCCTGGCATGATTTGCCAGCCATCCCTGGTGCGGGCTGCGTAAACGCGGAGGCTCATCGGACGAGGTGTGAGCTTGCCATCGACAAAGGCCGGGGTGGTCGAGAGGGTAACGACCTCCTGACCGACCAGTTTGCCGCCCTCGGCCTCCATGCGTTCCAGCATGGATATGTGTTGCTCCTTTGACAGCGAGGCGCCTAGCTGCGAGCGGCCGTTGTCATCAAAGAAGGGAAGCCGTGAATAGGCGGGGCCGATCACCATGCGATCGAGGTTGCGGGCCACATGCTCTCGCTCGGACTTCTGGCCGCACCACCAGGTGGCGATGGAGGGCAGCGCCAGATCCTCGCCGAGCAGATGGCGACAGATGGTCGGCATGAAAGCAAGCAGCGCCCGCGTTTCGAGAATGCCTGAGCCGAGCGCGTTAACGAAGGTCACCGCCCCGTTGCGCAGTGCCTGCACCATGCCCGGCGTACCGATATGGGAATTCTGGTTGAGTTCCAGAGGATCGGCATAGGCGGCATCGAGGCGGCGCCAGAGGACGCTGATCGGCTTCAGGCCGGCGACGGTGCGCACCATGACCCGGCCGTTGACGACGGCCAGATCCTCGCCTTCCAGCAGCATGATACCGAGATAGCGGGCGATATAGGCATGCTCGAAATAGGTTTCGTTGGCAGGACCGGGAGAGAGCACGGCGATGCGGTCGTCGGCATGCTGTTTGCGGGATTGTAAGGTGTCGCGGAATGCCCCGAAAAAGGAGGCGAGGCGATGAACATGGGTTTCCGCGTAGATGTCGGAGAAGGCGCGAGTGGTCGCAACCCGGTTTTCCAAGGCGAAACCTGCACCGGAGGGGGCCTGTGTACGATCGGAAAGCACCCACCAGTTGCCATCAGGCCCGCGACCGATCTCGAAGGAACAGAAATGCAGATAGTGTCCGCCGGCCGGTTTGATGCCGACCAGGGGGCGCAGGAATTCCGGATTTCCGGCAATCAGTTGCGGTGGAATGAAGCCTTCCTGAACAAGCCGATTGTCGTTGTAGATATCGGAGACGACGGCCTCCAGCAGGTTGGCACGCTGCACCAGGCCTTCGGCCAGCACCTGCCATTCCTTTTCCGCGATCAGAACAGGTATATGGGAAAAGGGCCAGGCACGCTCGCTCGAACCGTTGGCGCCATAGGCGCGATAAAACACGCCCGCATCCCGCAGATAGCGGTCTGCACGAGCGAAGCGCTCGTGCAGTTCGTGCTCGGACAGCCGGTCGATGGAGTTCACGAAGCGCTGCCACACGGGACGAATGGCGCCGTTGTTATCCAGCATCTCGTCGGCTGCGCCCGGCAATGCCCGATAACTCATGCTTCGCGTCTCGCTGATTTCGTCTTCCAGCTCTTCGGCCACCGTCTGGTTGGTCATATCCTCTTTCACATGCCCTGGGGTCTTCTCAGATCCAATGTATGCGGAAATTCCGGCGCCACGGTTTCCGGCCACAAGGGATAATTACCCGCTGTATGGCCCCAAGGCTCGAAACGTGCAAGCCGCCTGGCTTCTGCTTCATTGCCGTTCACAGGGAAGGTGTCGTAGTTTCTGCCGCCTGGATGGGCCACATGATATACGCATCCACCGATCGAACGGCCGGACCACGTATCGTAAATGTCAAATGTTAGCGGTGTGTTGACCGGCAGGACAGGGTGTAGGCCCGAGGCGGGTTGCCATGCCTTGTAGCGGACGCCGGCGACCGCCACGCCATTGGTGCGCGTCGGGGTCAAGGGTACGCGGCGGCCGTTGCAGGCGACCGCGAAGCGGGCGGGATTGGGCGTGTCGAGCTTCACCTGCAGCCGTTCCACCGACGAATCGACGTAACGCACGGTACCGCCGATTGCGCCCTGTTCCCCCATGACATGCCAGGGCTCCAGCGCCTGACGCAGTTCCAGTCGCGAGTCGCCGTATTCCACTTCGCCATAGAAGGGGAAGCGGAATTCGAGCTGGGCCTCGAACCATTCCGGCTTGAAGTCGAAGCCGTTGTCGCGCAGGTCGGCAAGCACTTCCAGGAAATCCTGCCAGACGTAATAGGGCAGCATGAAGCGGTCGTGTAGCGCAGTGCCCCAGCGGACGAAGTTGCCTGTGATCGGGTTCTTCCAGAAGCGGGCGATGAGCGCGCGGATGAGAAGCTGCTGGGCAAGCGACATGCGTGCATTCGGCGGCATTTCGAAACCACGGAACTCGACGAGGCCGAGGCGACCCGTCGGTCCATCCGGCGAAAACAGCTTGTCGATGCAGATTTCCGAGCGGTGCGTGTTGCCGGTGACATCGACCAAGAGGTTGCGGAAAAGCCGGTCGACCAGCCACGGCAACGGCGGCGGTTGGCCGTCGCCTGGCATCGGAATCTGTGTGAGGGCAATTTCCAGTTCATATAGGCTGTCGTGGCGGGCTTCATCGATGCGCGGAGCCTGACTGGTCGGACCGATGAACATGCCGGAGAACAGGTAGGACAGCGAGGGGTGACGCTGCCAGTGCAGGACAAGACTCTTCAGCAGATCCGGGCGACGCAGGAAGGGGCTGTCGTTGGGGGTAGCGCCGCCAACGACGACGTGATTGCCTCCGCCAGTGCCGGTATGCCGTCCGTCGATCATGAACTTTTCGGCGCCGAGGCGCGACTGCCGCGCTTCCTCGTAGATCGCCGAGGTTGTGTCGACACAGTCCTGCCAGTTGTAGGCCGGGTGAATGTTGACCTCGATGACGCCGGGGTCCGGCGCGACACGGATGACGTTCAGGCGTTCGTCGTGTGGCGGAGTGTAGCCTTCGATGTGGACCGGCAGGTTCAGGGCACTCGCCGCGCGCTCTGCGGAGGCGAGAAGATCGAGATATTCCTCCAACGCTGCTGTTGGCGGCATGAAGATGCAGAGCCGGCCATCGCGGACTTCGACGGAGATCGCGGTGCGAACACGACCGCCGATCTCTTCGTATGATTGCGGCATGTGGGCCTGCTGGGCGATGTCACGCTGAAAGGAGTGCTCCGGCATGCCTCTGCCCTTGTCCGTCGAGAAATCGGGCAATGGGGGTTTTTCCACGGTTGGATCGACCGGGTTGATGTACGGATACCAGGACGGCGAAATGTAGGGCAGGGAATTCAGCGGCAGGCGGAAACCGACCGGGCTGTCGCCGGGAACGAGGTAAAGGCGACCACGGCGGGTTCGCCATTTTTCGCTGACCCAGGTGCGGCCGGAAACGCGCGACTGCCAGGCCTGCACCGGCAGGACATACCCAGCCGGGGTGGTAAGACCGTTGGAGAAGACCTTGGCGATGCGGCTGCGCTCTTCCGGATCCTTGAGCTTCGAATTGGAAGGATCGACGTTTTCGGGAAGGTTCGCCTCCTTGACGATCCATTCCGCCGGGTCCTCGTAGGCGGCCACCACATTTTCGGGCTCTATATCGAGCTCGGTGGCGATTGCCTGCAGGAGACGCGAGGCGTCTTCGTGGGTGACTTTATGGTCTCGACTTTCGACGGCGATCAGGTCGGGGTTTTTCCAGACCGGCAAGCCATCGCGGCGCCAGTAGAGCGAGAAGGTCCAGCGCGGCAGGCTTTCGCCGGGGTACCATTTGCCCTGTCCATAATGCAGGAAACCGCCCGGTGCGAAACGCTGCCGCAGGCGGCGGATCAGTTCGTCTGCCTTTTCCCGTTTGGTCGGACCGACGGCGGCGGTGTTCCACTCGTCGGACTGGAAGTCGTCGATGGAGACGAAGGTCGGTTCGCCGCCCATGGTAAGCCGCACATCCCCGGCGAGCAGCGAACGGTCGACTTTTTGACCAAGCGCGTTGAGCGCATCCCAGCTTTCGTCGGAGAAGGGTTTTGTGATGCGTGGATGTTCTGAAACGCGCTTCACTTGCATGTCGAAGGCGAACTCGGTTTTGGCCTCGCCGAAATAGCCGCCGGAAATAGGGGCGGCGTTCCTGTAATGCGGGGTTGCCGCAAGCGGGATATGGCTTTCGCCCGTCAGGAGGCCGGACGTGGGGTCAAGGCCGATCCAGCCTGCGCCGGGAATATAGACCTCCGCCCAGGCATGGAGGTCGGTGAAATCCACTTCGGTTCCCGATGGGCCGTCCAGCGCCTTGAGGTCCGGTGCGAGTTGGATCAGGTAACCGGAGACGAAGCGTGCGGCGAGGCCGAGGCGGCGCAGGATCTGGACGAGCAGCCAGCTCGTGTCGCGACACGAACCCTTGGCGAGCGTCAGCGTCTCGTCGGGTTGCTGTACGCCGGGTTCCATACGGATAACGTAGCCGATTTCCTGCTGCAGGCGAGCGTTCAGGCCGACCACCATGTCTACGGTGCCCTGGCCGGGCGTCTTGTCGACGGTTTCCATGTAAGCGTCGAGTGCCGGGCAATCTGACTCGGGCTTCATGTAGATCGCGAGGTCCTCGCGAATGTCCGCCGGGTATTCGAAAGGCCATTTCGCCGCTTCTTCTTCGGTGAAGAAGTCGAAGGGGTTGTAGACGGTCATATCGGCGACAAGATCGACCTCGATCTTGAACTCGGTCACCGGGTCCGGAAAGACGAAGCGGGCGAGATAGTTGCCGTAGGGATCCTGCTGTAGGTTCACGAAATGGTTGGCCGGGGTCACCTTCAGCGAGTGGCTGAGCACCTTGGTGCGGGAGTGAGCTGCGGGCTTCAGGCGGATAATCTGCGGCCCTAGCCTCACCGGGTTGTCATATTGATAATGGGTGAGGTGATAGATACTGGCCTTGATCGACATTCGTGCTGCTTGCCCTGTTCCCTTATCGATCCCGTTTTCCGGGTTAAAGTCAATCTTGTGCAATGCAGCGGCATAAAGCAAGCAGGCCCCGGACGCTTATACGCCCGGGGCCTCGTGTTTTTCGCAGATGTCATGTCATTTTGGTTGTATAGGTTAGCTTCGTCCGAATTCGTCGACCAGACGAATGATGTCGTCTTCGCCGAGATAGGAGCCTGTCTGGATCTCGATCATCTCGAGCTGGATCTTTCCGGGGTTGGCAAGGCGGTGCACGGAACCCTGCGGAATATAGATCGACTGATTCTCGTGCAGGATCGTCACCTTGTCGTCGATGGTGACTTCCGCTGTGCCCCGGACGCACACCCAGTGCTCGGCGCGGTGGTGATGCTTCTGCAGCGACAGCTTCTTGCCGGGATGGACGAAGAGGCGCTTCACCTGGAAGCGCTCGCCGTTGAGCACAGAGGTATAACCGCCCCAGGGCCGGAACGAGGTAGGGTGGTTTTCCGTCAGATTGGCCGTTTCCTTGCGTGACGCGAGAAGCTTCACGAGATCGCCGACCTTCTGGCTTTCGTCGAGGCGTCCAACATAAACGGCGTCTTCGCTGGCGATGACGGCGACGCCGTCCATGCCCTGCACTGCGAGATGACTGTTGCGCGACATGACAAGCGAGTTGCGGGTGCCGATCACCGTCGCATTGCCGTGTACGACGTTGCCGTCGGCGTCCGGCTGGCCGATCTTCCAGACGGCATCCCAGCTTCCGAGATCCGACCAGGTGATCGGGGAGGGGATGACGGCGGCATTGGGGGTCTTTTCCATCACCGCATAGTCGATCGAGATGCTCGGGCTCTTGACGAAGGCGTCCTTGTCGAGACGGGTGAAGTCCAGATCCTTGGTGGCTTCCTCTGCCGACGACCGGGCGGCTTCCAGCACTTCCGGCGCGAATTTTTCCAGTTCCGCAAGGATCTGGCTCACGGAAAAGACAAACATGCCGGAGTTCCAGTAAAAGTTACCGGACTCGATCATCTTTTCGGCGGCCTCGGTCTTTGGCTTTTCTACGAAGCGCTTGACGCCGAACGCACCGTCTCCGAGGTCCTTGCCAAGTTCGATATAGCCGTAACCGGTAGCGGGTTCTGTCGGGGTGATGCCGAAGGTGACGATCTTGCCAGCATGAGCAGCCTTTGCCGCTGCCTTGACACAGTTGCGATAGGCATCGTCGATGACGATGTCGTGGTCGGACGGCAGGATCTGAATGATAGCATCTTCGCCATAAAGTTCTGACACGACCACAGCGGCTGCCGCGACGGCGGCGGCGGTGTTGCGGGCCTCGGGTTCCAGCACGATGCCGGAAAGCTTGGCATCCAGTTCGCGGGCCTGTTCGGCGACGAGGAAGCGGAACTCCTCATTTGTGATAACCAGCGCGGGTTCGTAAAGATCACCGTCAGCCACCCGAAGCAACGTGCCCTGAAAGAGGGTCTTGTCTCCAACGAAACGGATAAACTGCTTGGCCGCGGCTGCGCGCGACAGCGGCCACAGACGCGTTCCCTTTCCGCCTGCCATGATGACGGGTACGATCTTCGAGGTCATTTCTGCTTTGCCTTTCGGTTGGGCGCTTGAGGCGATGCGAAGGGCAGAGATCAGAAAGCAGTCTTGCGCGGGGGCGGATGCCCACCAGTATCCGACTGCGACGCTCTACCTTGCATCGATGAGGTTTGTTGCATTTTTTGCCCGGATCTCCAAGACCACAGGGCGCAGGGCTGGATAGTCCAGGGGGCGAAAACGGCCATATCCGGGCCGATACTGGCAGGAGAAGGCGTCACTGCCGGCAAGGGCTCCTTGTCGGAATCGATGGTTTCGTAGGTGAAGGTGACGGAAACGACACGCATCGGCGGACATTTACCAGTTTTGCATTTTCAACCGGTAAACAAACGGCCTGCTACAGGGTTTGTTCCATTCCGCCAAAAGAAATCGGCAATTTTTTGTAGTTTCCCGGTTCCGGGTATTTATCGGCGGCGTCCGTCGGCTGCGGGCATGGGACCCCTGCGACGCCTCTTCCTGTGAAAAAAACGATCATGAGGTTTGCTGAAGAACCAGTGCTTGGCGATTTCCGTGCTCGCCAGATACGCGAAGGTGATGCCGGCCAGGCCGATGAGAACGCCGACGGGCAGGTGCACGAAGCCGAACCAGTCCGATCCGGGAATGTAGGGAAGCGAGATGGCGAGCAAGGATATAGCGAGCGTCGACAGCAGGAGCCAACGGCCCGGGCGACTCCTGAAGAAGGGGGCCCTGGTGCGAATGACAAGAACTGTGGAGAGCTGGGTGATGAGCGATTCCACGAACCAGCCCGTCTGAAAGATCGCCGCGTGTTCGCCGGTCAATGCGAGCAGGAAGCCGAAGGTCAGAAAATCGAAAAGCGTGCTGATCAGGCCGAAGACGATCATGAAGCGCTGGACATAGGCGATATTCCAGCGTTGCGGATGCATCACCGCTGCTGGATCAACATTGTCGCCGGCGATCGCCATAGAGGGAATGTCGGCCAGGAAGTTGTTGAGCAGGATCTGCTTGGCGAGCAACGGCTGGAACGGCAACAGGAAGGATGCAAAGGACATGCTGATCATGTTGCCAAAATTGGAGCTAATGGCGCAGGACACGTATTTCATCGTGTTGGCGAAGGTCCTGCGTCCGTTGTCGATGCCTTCCAGCAGTACATCGAGACTCTTGTCGACCAGCACCATGTCGGCGGCCTGCTGGGCGACATCGGCGGCCCCTTCGACGGAAATGCCGATATCGGCTTCATGCAGCGCGGGCGCATCGTTGATGCCGTCGCCAAGATAGCCGACCACATGGCCACGCCCGCGAAGTGCCGCGACGATGCGCTGTTTCTGGTTCGGGTCGATCTCGACGAAGAGATCTGTGCGAACGGCGCGCGCCGCCAACGCCTCATCCGTCAGTTTCGACAGCTCTTCGCCAGTCAGTATATGCGTGCAGGCTAGCCCTATCGTGCGGGCAAGATGGGCGGCCACGAAACGGTTATCGCCTGAGATCACCTTCACCTTGACGCCGCGCTCGGCCATCGCCGCGAGCGTTTCGGCGATACCGCTCTTCGGCGGATCGCTGAACAGCAGGAAGCCGGCAAAGGCGAGGCCGGTTTCGTCGTCATGCCCGTAGCGTTCCCGCGATGGCGCAAAATGACGGATGGCGATGCCCAGCACGCGAAAGCCTTCATCGCTCCAATCGGCGTAGCGCTTCGCGAGCGCCGTACGCGCTTCGTCGTCCAGTGGCTTCGGTTCATCCCCATGCATAACATGGCTCGAGACCTCGAGAATGTTGGCGACGGCTCCCTTCGCGATCAGCAGGTCGCCGTCTTTTTCGCGAACGATCACCGAGAGGCGTTTGCGGATGAAATCATAGGGGATCTCGCCGACCTTGGAGAAGGCGTCCGTCTGAATGGCTGCAGCAGTGGCGGCCTTGTCGATGGCACCGTCCAGCGGGTTCGCCATACCGTTCTGCAGGCGGGCGTTGAGGGCGGCAAGCCGGAGCAATCCGTCCGGAGCGCCATCCAGCGGTCCCTCGACTCGGTCGAGGCTGACGACACCTTCGGTAAGGGTTCCGGTCTTGTCGGTGCATAGCAGGTTCATGCTGCCGAGATTTTCGATCGAAGCCAGCCGTCGCACGATAACGCCGCCGGCGGCCATGCGGCGCGCACCGCTCGACAGCGTGAGGCTGACGATCGCGGGCAGCAGTTCGGGCGTGATACCGACGGCGATGGCCAGCGAGAAAAGCAGCGAGTCGACCAGCGGGCGTTGAAGCAGGACATTGCCGGCGAAGATCACCACCACCATGATCAGTGCGACGCGCGTCATGAGATAACCGAACCGGCGGATGCCCCGGGCGAAATCGGTCTCCGGCGTTTCTTCCTGAAGGTGGGCGGTAATCTTGCCGAATTCGGTTTCGACCCCGGTCTCGACGACCATTGCCTCACCCATGCCGCTACGTACGGAGGCTCCTGTGAAGAGCATGCTGGCGCGATTGGCCAGTGCGGTATCGGTGGGAAGCTCGCCCGGATGCTTTTCGACCGGAAAGGTTTCGCCCGTCAGGGCCGACTGGCTGACGAAGAGATCGGTTGCCGAAATCAGGATGGCGTCGGCGGGGATGAGATCGCCGGCGGAGACGGCAACGATGTCGCCGGGTACGACCTCGGCTGCGGCTATGGAGACGAATTTTTCGTCCCGGCGCACCCGCGCCTTGAAACCGATGCGCTCCTTCAGTTTCTCGACTGCGACGGATGCGGAATATTCCTGATAAAAGCTCAGGATACAGCTTGCGAGAACGATCAGCGAGATGATGATCGCTTCGCGCCACTCCCCGACCACGATCGAAATCGCTGCGGCGGCCACGAGAATCAGCACCAGCGGGCTTTCGAACTGGGACAGAAAGATGCGCAGGGCGCTCCAGCGGTTTTCGTCTTTCAGCGAGTTGGGGCCGAAATGCCGCAGCCGTTCGGCGGCTTCCGCGCTTGTCAGACCCTGCTTTCCGGAATGAAACTGGCTGAACAGGTCATCGGGCGGCAGGCTCCAGTAAGCATTCCGATGGATGTCGCCGTTTGTTGAATTGCCGGGGGTGAGAGACATATACGGATCCGTCCGGGCGGGCTGGCTAAGAATGATGCAGGCGATTCCGGTCTTGAGATTGCCTTGCGTTGGCGAACATAGTCCATCCCTGCAACATCGTCATTGCGGACGACGAAGGAGATCGCAAAAATGAAAGCCATGGTGCTGCACGCCATCAGGCAACCGTTGCAGTTCGAGGAGAGGCCAGATCCGCTTCCCGGCGCGGACGAGATCCTTGTGCGGGTCGAGGCATGCGCCGTCTGCCGCACCGATCTGCACGTCGTCGACGGCGACCTGACTGAACCGAAGCTTCCCCTTGTTCCAGGACACGAAATCGTCGGCATCGTCGAACGCTGCGGTGATGGTGTCACGAACCTGCGGCCAGGAAGGCGGGTTGGGATACCATGGCTCGGGCACACCTGCGGATGCTGCAGCTATTGCGAGAGCGGCCGGGAAAACCTCTGCGATACGCCCGGTTTCACCGGCTACACGCGGGATGGCGGTTTTGCCAGCTATGTGGTGGCCGATGCGTCCTATGCCTTTCCGCTCGACGGCTTTTCCGATCCCGTTGCCGCCGCACCGCTGATGTGCGCCGGGCTGATCGGCTGGAGGTCGCTCAAGATGGCGGGGGATGGGCGTCGCATCGGGATCTTCGGTTTCGGAGCGGCGGCCCATATCATCGCGCAGGTCTGCGTGTATCAGGGACGGGATGTCTACGCCTTCACCCGCGAGGGTGACCATGCGGCGCAGGCCATGGCCAAGTCTCTCGGCGCTGTCTGGGCTGGAAGCTCGGACGAGACGCCGCCGAAGCAACTCGATGCGGCCATCATCTTCGCGCCGGTGGGCGCACTGGTGCCGGCCGCGCTGCGTGCCGTTGCCAAGGGCGGGCGCGTGGTGTGCGGCGGCATCCATATGAGCGATATCCCTCAGTTTCCCTATTCGATCCTCTGGGGTGAGCGGCAGATCCTTTCGGTTGCCAATCTCACCCGGGCGGATGCCGTGGAGTTCCTCGATCTTGCTCCGCACGCCGGGGTGAAGACCATCACGACGGTCTATCCGCTGGAAAGGGCGAACGAGGCACTCGACGACCTGCGCGCCGGCCGCTTTCAGGGTGCGGCGGTGCTGGTGCCGTGATCTCGATGGAGTGGTTCAGGTGATGCGCAGTGGCGCCCGGCTGCGTTCGTTAACCGCTTCGCACGCCTTTTGCAGGAGGCCGACGAACTGTTCGCGTTCGACTGTTGACAAACCGCTCAGCAGCAGCGCCTGGGTTTCCCGGACGATCGGGCGGATTTCTGCCAGCGTCTCGCTGCCCTTGTCGGTCAGGTAAAGGGTGCGGGCACGACGATCCTTCGGGTTGGTTTCCCGTCGTACCCAGTTCTTTTGCTCCAGCCGGTCGACCACGCCACCGATGGTCACCCTGTCATAGGCGATGTGGCTGGCAAGCGTTGCCTGATCTAGTCCGGGCGTCGCCTCGATGGCGTTGAGCGCCGCATATTGCACGGGGGTCAGATCAAAGCCCTTCTTGCCGGTTTCATCCATGAAGACGGAAACGGCCGTCTGGTTCAAGCGCCGGATCAGGTGTCCGGGCATTTCGTAGATTTCCAGCATGAAGATGCGCTCCCCCTCGCAAACAGATGCTTTTGATCGCCTTCTCTAGCGCTTATCCGATTGGCAAAAAAGGGCTCATTCCGGGTTAGGGGCGATACGCCAGCCGGATGGAATAAGGGCTGAGTGGCGGGTCGAATATCGCTTCGATCCACCTGCCGCCCGACCTTGCGGCAACCGCGCTGTGGACTTAAGCATTGATGAGACTTGCCGAAACCCGTTTCGATGCTGCGCATCTGGATCGAGCCGGCCATGACGAGGAGAGAATGCGTTGAGCACGCTTGAGCCACTTTTCGAAATTCCCGCTACCCCTCTCATCCCGGTCAAGGGCGAGACCAGAGGATATCCTGTCCACAGAATCTTCTGTGTCGGGCGCAATTATGCCGCCCATGCTGCCGAGATGGGCGTCGAAGTCGACCGCGAGGAGCCTTTCTATTTCACCAAGCCGGCTAGCGCGATCACGCCGACGGGCTCAACCATTCCCTATCCGCCGGGCACGGAGAATTTCCACTACGAGATGGAATTGGTGATCGCCATCGGCGCACCGGCATTCCGTGTCTCGGTGGAGGATGCGCCGAAGGCAGTCTACGGCTATGCATGCGGTCTCGACATGACCCGGCGCGACTTGCAGCAGGCTTCCCGCTTGAAGCAGCGTCCGTGGGATTTCGGAAAGGCCTTCGAACGGTCGGCGATCATTTCGGACATCACGCAGACCGGGGATTTTCCGGCCATCGGCAAGCAGCGCATCTGGCTGAAGGTCGGAGACGAGGTGAGGCAGGATTCGCATCTGTCTGATATGGTCTGGTCGGTTCCGGAGATTGTCAGCCACCTGTCGCGCTTCTACCATCTTGCGCCCGGCGACCTGATCTATACGGGAACACCGGCCGGCGTCGGCCCAGTTGTGGCGGGCGATGTCATTACCGGTGGAATCGACGGGCTGCGGGACCTCGCGCTGACAATAGGGCCCGCCGAGTAAGGCTGGCCTGAAAGCGTCATTTCGATTCGCATTCATGCGTCGGGTTCGTAAACATGCTACATCCTTGGAAAATGGATGGAATTCGATTCGCGGCATGGCGGAACTCGGCAAATTCGAACGTAAATTACCCGAGGATCGGCGCCGTACGCTGATCGAGGCGACGCTTGCGTGTCTCGCCCGGGAGGGGCACGCCGGGCTTTCTATCCGCAAGATCAGCAAAGAGGCCGGTATCTCGATCGGCCTTATCAACCATCACTATGGCGGCAAGGACGAACTGGTCGGCCATGCCTATGAGACGCTTTCGCTTGCCCTGCTCGAAAACATCGAAACCATGGTCACAGAAGCGGGTCATGATCCGCGGGCCAGGCTGAGCGCCTATTTTCGAGCATCGCTTTCCGCTCCCGTCATGGAAAGAAGCACGCTCCGGACCTGGGTGGTGTTCTGGGGGATGATCGAACATTCTCCGGCGATGAAGGACGTGCATGATCGCACTTATGCCGGATATCGCCGCCTGCTTTCAGCCTTGCTGAAGGATTTCTTTGCCTCGCGCGGCTGGCCGGAACCGGATGTCAGGCTTGCCGCGATCGGTATCGTTGCTATGCTCGACGGACTGTGGCTCGAATGGTGCCTCAACCCGGAGATCTTCACGCCGGACGAGGCAATCGGGCTTTGCGAACGCTGGGCCGATGTGTTCCTCAATGCGTCGGCGCCTCGCGCGACATCGTGAACCTCAAGGAAATTGAACGGTCGTTAAATTTTTCTTGTCTTGCTGCTGCCGGGTTGTATCATGATCGCATTTTGAATCGGCGGAGGCTGGGCGTTGTGTCCGGGAAATCTCTTGCTTCCGCCGGATAATGAAGGGGAATACTTGTGAAGTTGTTGCTGAGCATCGGTCTTGCCGCGTGCCTTTTCATGACATTGCCTGTTTCTGCCTTCTCCATCGAACCCTTGAAGATTGGCGTCGCCGACGAGCCTTATCCGCCCTTCACCTGGAAGGAACCTGACGGGAAATGGAAGGGCTTCGAAATCGACCTGTCGATGGCGATCTGCGCTGCCATCAAGAGGCAATGCGTTACCGTGAATACGAGATGGGACGGCTTGATCGAGGCGCTGACGACCAAGAAGATCGACATGATCATGAGCTCGATGGTGATCACGGATGAGCGCAGGAAGGTCATCGACTTCACCATTCCTTATTACTCGACGGGCGCCGCCTTCATGGGCTCCAGGGGTAGTGTCCTGGTGCTGACGCGGGATGGAATGAAGGGCAAGACCGTCGGTGTGCAGGATTCGACCACCCATGCAGCCGATGTCCAAAGCAAGTTCGGTGACGTGGCCACCATTCGCACCTATCCGACCCAGGAGGAAGCGAATGATGATCTGGTGGCAAAGCATGTCGATGTCGTGTTTGCCGACAAGGTGGCGCTTGCCGAATTCCTGAAAGAACCGCAGGCGTCAGGGCTTGCCATCCTTGCGGACGTGCCGCCCGGGGAACGGGGAGTCACCAAGGTTGGGGCCGGCCTGCGCAAGGAAGACAAGGCGCTGACCGGAGAGGTCAATACCGCGATTGCGACGCTGCTCGCTAATGGCGATTATGACCGTCTGGCGAAACCTTATTTCGATTTCGACATTTACGGGCTTCCGCGCAAGTAGCTTTCATTCGATCCCGCAGCCTGATGCCGTCGGAAGGGAAATGCCGTGTCGTCACTCAATACCAACTCCACTGGCAGCAGTTACGGGGTGCTGGCCCTTCCCAAGATAGCCTACGGTCGGGGAAGCTATCTCTACGATACGGATGGCAAGCGCTATCTGGACGGATCGGGCGGGCCGGCTGTCTATTGCCTCGGTCATGCGCACCCGGAAGTGACGGAGGCGGTCAAGGCGCAGCTTGACCGGGTGGCGCATGGCTACCGTTATCTCTTCATTTCCGATGCGATGGAGGAACTGACCGAGATCATCCGCCGGAATACGGATGGCTATTTCGGTAATATCGTCTTCGTCACCAGCGGGTCGGAAGCCGTGGAATCCTGCCTGAAGATCGCGCTGCAGTACCACACGGCACGGGGCGAGAAGAGCCGCCGCCGCTTCATTTCCCGCCGACGTTCCTGGCATGGCAACACGCTTGGCGCTCTCTCCGTTTCGGACTTCAAGACACGGCGGGAGGCTTTCGAGGGCAGCTTGCTCGACGTTTCCTTCGTCTCCAGTGCCAACACCTACCGATTGCCGGAGGGCGTGAATGCGGAGGGGCTGGTAACCTATCTCGCGAACGAACTCGAGGAGGAGATCCTCAAAATTGGTGCCGACAAGGTTGCTGCCTTCATCTTCGAGCCGGTGGTGGGCGCTGCCGGTGGTGTCGTACCGGCTCCGGAAGGTTATGCGAAGGCGGTCGCGGATGTTTGCCGTCGCCACGGTGTCCTTCTGATCAGTGACGAGGTGATGTGCGGTTCAGGCCGCACGGGTACCTGGCGGGCGCTGGCTGAAGACGGGGTGGTGCCGGATATCATGAGCATCGCCAAGGGACTTGCCGCCGGTTACCAGCCGCTTGGCGCAGCGCTCTACAGCGATCATGTTCACGAGACCCTGATGGCCGCCCACGGCGGCGCGATGACCGGGCATACCTTTACCGGTCATACCTCTGCCTGCGCTGCCGGTGTTGCTGTCCAGAAGATCGTGACGCGGGACGGGCTGCTCGACCGGGTGCTGGCGCGGGGTGCGATTCTGCAACGGGAATTGCGCGCGGCGCTTTCCGATGTCGGTGAAGTCGGCGACGTTCGCGGGCGAGGATTCTTCATCGGGCTGGAGATGGTTGCCGATCCCGTCAGCAAGGAGCCTTTCCCCGCTTATGCCAGCCTACATGCCGCGATCGGTCGTCGCGCCTTCGAGGCGGGGCTGATCTGCTATCCTTGCACCGGTAATGTCGGAGGGGTGGCGGGCGATACCGTCATCCTCGCGCCGCCCTATAATGCAAGCGAGGAAGAGCTCGGGGAAATCATCTCGATCCTGTCCAGAGCGATTCGGGATTCGGTTGCCGAGGTACGGCGGACGGTTACTTCTAGATAGGGCTTGCCCCGCATTTTTTGGGGAGGCGAACGGCCGCGAAAAGTGTCGTGCAATCAATACATTAGAACTCAATTAATAAGTTCCTGCAAATTATTACCAGAAAGTTGTTGGAATCCGCCGACGCCCACGAAGGGACCGTAAGTTTCCTTTGACGAATGTCATTCCCTGCCTGATCCTCCCCAATAGCATTGAGGAAAGACCGGCGGGCAAATGCGGTGGCCTGCCAGAAGCATTCGAAATGTGTGTTTTAAGTCTTTAGACCGGATTGGGGGTCAGGATGGTCATGAGCTTTTTCCGCCGGGGCGACGAGCCGGCAAGAACTGCCGCGGGCGGCGCATCCGCAGGCGATGGACTGGCCGGAACTGTTTCTTACTCTCAGGCGCCACAGGGACGCAGCGAGATTGGCGATCAGACTTTCGGTTCGGTGATCGAGGAAAGCCAGCTTTCGTCGGAGGAGCTGGTTTCCGGGTTTGGGTTCCTTCAGGAACGCGTTTCCTCGTTGCTCGGCGCTCACGGCGAAGCCTTGAAGGAGCTTGCCGCTCTTCGCGCCGAACGGGCTCGTATCGCCTCGCTCCTCGATTATGAAAGCACGGCCCGCCGACGGCTCGATGGCGAAAGCCAGCGGGCTCTCGCCGAGGCCAAGGAGTTGCGGGCCGAGAATGTACAGCTTCGGGCGGAGACGGAAGAGTCCCGCGAGAAGCTGATCAAGCTTCAGGCACTCTATGACGCCAACTCGCAGGATCTCGACATCGTGCAGAGGCGTCTGCATGACGTTGGCCGCGAGCTCGATGAGCGCATCGTGCAGTATGACGAAACCGCCGCCCTCCTGCGTCGCGCGCATCAGGATCTCGACCAGCGCAGCCGCGATCTGGCGATGATGCGCGAGAAGTACGAGACCGAGCGGACGCAGCATCAGGTGCTTCTCGAAACGTCGCGTCGCGAGGCCGACGCTCAGGCGCGCGAAATCGCCCGCCTCACGGAAGAACGGGGCCGGCTGAAGAGCGGGCTTGAGCATCAGGAAACGATTTCCCGCAATCTGCTTGGTGAGGTCACCGCTCTCAAGCAGGAGGAATCGTTCAGCCAGGAAAAGCTCAAGCGCCTGCAGTCGGAACTCGATAACCAGCAGAGCGCGATGGCTGTGGAAATGTCGCAGCTTTCGACCCGGCACGAGGCGATCAGTTCCAAGGCCGAACTGGTGGAAAAGCTGCTGGTTACCGCGCGCGGCCGCGTCAAGCTGGTCGAGGACGAGATGCAGGGCATGCGCACCGAGCTGAAGCAGACCAAGGCCGAGCTTTCGACTACGACGCTTCGCGCCGATCGTCTGGCGCAGGAACTTGCGACCGCTCGCGCCAGCACTTCGGAAAACGAAGCCGGTCGCCGCGAAATGTCGCTGCAGATCGCCGAGATGACCATGCGCCTGCGCGATGCTGAGAATGCGCGCAACAAGCGGGACCGTGACGCGGAAACGATGAAGCGTGACTTCGACCAGCGCAGCTTCGCCGATCAGGAAGAAATCCGTCAGCTGCGCAGCAGTGCGGAGGTTACGAAGGCCGAGATCCGCCAGCTTCGCTCGGAGATCGCCATTCTCACGGGACAGCTCGAATTCGCCCGCAACGACCGTCAGCAGGGGGCTCAGGCCAGCTCGCTGCCCATAGCAGCTTCGGGTGTCGATAGCTGGGTTCCCGCGCCGGAACAGGCTGCTGCAAAGCCGATCATCGAGATTTCCGAGAAATCACTGCGCATGCCCAAGGCCACCGTCGACTTCTGATCGGCGTTGGCAGCAAGTCACTCTCGTGACCTGGCGTCCGGGCTTGTCATGGCCAGAAGATATAAAGCACCCGTGGCGTGTCCTTCTCGCCCGGGTGCTTTTTATTTGTCTTGGCATGCCCTTTCCGCAAAGCCGCTGGACGCGTCTGCCCGACGGAGTTCGGGTTACTGTTTCGACAATTGCACGATGAACATGGAGAAGAGTTCGGATTGGCTCGAAGCTCCGAGCTTCTGGTAGATGTTTTTCCGGTGGATCTTCACCGTACCCTCGGCGATGTTCAGCGTTTCCGCGATGGAACGGCTGGAATGGCCGCGCAGGATGAGAGAGGTGATCTCGATCTCGCGCCGGGTGAGGATTCCGTCGGCCATGACGTCGAGCGTCTCGTTGATCGGGTCCTCGGCGTTGCGTTTCGCGGCGTCGCTTCCGGCGGGCCCTCCGTCGCACCAATGCTCCTCGATGGCTGCGCGTACCACCGGTTCGATCGCCCGCATCGTGTTGAAGTCGCGGCGTCCGAAGAAGGGGGCATCCCCTGGTCGGGTGAAGCTGATGACGACTGCGCCGGCGCCCGGAGGGCGGCAAACGATGCCGATCTCGTCGCGGATGCGGGTGCGGCCATAATGCTGGCGATAATATTCCGTGCTGTAAAACTGGTCCGGCGCCATCTTGCGCAGGTGGCGAACGCCGGTGATCTTCGGATCGATTGCGGCGAGATAGAACGGGTCGAGCAGGTAGGGTCCCTTGGCATAGGCGGTGATGACCGTCGCCGCCCGCTCCTCATCGAGGTTGTGGTAGAGGCAGACGGGGTTCTCAGTTCCCTGATAGGCGAACACCATGGCGATGTCGAAAGGCATTTCGTCGGCAATTGCGGTCGAAAGCTTGCGAGGCAGCTCCGGTGTTCCGATGGCCCGGATGAAGCTGCCTACATTCTCATTCCATCTTGCAAATTCGTTTTTCACCATACCTCCCAGCCCTGCGGTAACGCCCTCCGTGCCGACATTTAGCCCCGTCTATCCCTAACGGGATATTTCTTGTCTTGTTTTCGGGCGGTAGCGTTCGACAAAACAATAATGGCAGGAACCTGATGCACAAGGCCCGAAACAATTCGGTTGAGTTCGAGGCGGCCCTTTCCGAGATGGGTGCCAAGTCCGTTCACGTCGGCATGATCGACCCGGAAGGTGAATTCCGCGACAAGCTGGTCCAGGCCGACAAGGCGGTCAAGCTCGCCAAGTCCGGCTATCCTTTTTGCGAAGTGCTCTACTTCTGGGATATTGCCGAGAAGACCTATGCGGAAAGCGCCTTCATAGATCGCCCGGCCGAGATCTTCACTGACACGCTGCGCCTCTATCCCTTCTCCCCGGCCTCCGCGCTCTGCATCGCGGATTTTTCCGGAGAGTTCGGTGAACGCTCGCCGCGCAACCTCTGCCTTCGTCTTCTGGACGAGGCCGGCAGCATGGGCTTTTCGGTGGCTTCCGCCTTCGAATACGAGTTCTTCCTGTTTTCCGAGACGCCGGAGACGTTGAAGGCGAAGAAGTATCGCGACCTCACCAATTTCGCACAGGGCAACCGCACCTATTCGCTGCAGACCTCCGCTCTCCATGGAGAACTGCTGGACGGGCTGGCGCAGGCGATGAACGCCATGGAAATCAAGCTCGACGCCATCCACACCGAGCTTGGTCCGGGCTGTTTCGAAGTGCCGCTGACCTACGCCAAGGGCATCAAGTCCCCCGACGACGCGGTGCTCTTCAAGAATTTCGCCAAGGCTTATTTCTCCCGCAACGGGCTGACGGCCGGCTTCATGTCGAAGCTGTCTCCCGATCTGCCGGGCCAGTCGGGCCATCTGCATGTCTCGATGCGCGACCGGAACGGCAATCCGGCATTCTCGGACCCGGATTCGCCGGATGGCCTCAGCCGCACTGGCCGGCATTTCGTCGGCGGCCTGCTGAAGCTGATGCCGGAGATGCTGGCGATGTGCTCGCACACGGTCAACGCCTACAAGCGGCTGGTGCCGGGCGCATGGGCGCCGACGGCAGCGAACTGGGGAGTGCAGAACCGCACCTCCGCCGTGCGCATCATCAATGACAGCCCGGAAGCGACCCGCGTGGAATTCCGAGTGCCGTCCGCAGACGCCAATCCATATCTCGCCCTGTCCATGTGCCTGGGCGCGGGTCTCTACGGCATCCGCAACGAGATCGAACCGCCGGCGGCGAGCGACGAGAATTTCTATCTCGCCACGCCCGAGCCGCATGCCGTCTTCCCGAGCGATCTTGGACAGGCTGCCGACCGGCTCGATCGCAGCGTCATTGCGCGGGAGATCTTCGGCGATGCCTTCGTCGACAGTTTCGTGACCGGTCGCCGGTTCGAATACAGGGAATACCAGAAGCAGGTCAGCGAATGGGAGATCAGACGGTATCTCGGCATCGTCTGAGGTCCGGCGGGCCGCGACCACATTGTTGAATTTTAAAAAAGAGGGAAAAGGACAATGACAAAAGGAACAGCAGATATCGGCAATTCTTTGATGGCGGCCTCAGTCTCCCGCCGGTCCGTGCTCAAGGGCATGGGCGGTCTCGGTCTTGCCGCGGCAGGCGGCGGTCTTTTCGGCATGCCGCGCGGCGCGCAGGCGGCCGACAGCATCAACTACATGTGCTGGGAAGGTTATAATGCGCCGTCCATTCTCGAACCGTTCCAGAAGGAAAAGGGCGTTTCAATCTCGGTCGACCTGATCACCGACTCCGCCGGCGGCTTTGCCAAGCTCGCAGCCGGCGCCTCGAAGGATTTCGACCTCGTTTCCTCCGACAGCCCGTGGATCGCACGCATGGGGCCTGCCGGCATTTGCCGTTATATCGACGATGCCGAGTTCGCCGACCAGTATGCGGAATTCTACCCGCAGTTCCGCGCGCCTTTCCAGCCGCTGCAGTTCGACGGCAAGACCACCGGCCTGCCGACACGCTGGGGCTGGGTCGGCCCGACCGTCAACACCAAGTTCGACAAGCTCGAGAGCTGGTCTTCCTACGCGCCGGTATTCGACAGCGCCTACAAGGACAAGATTTGCCTTCTCGACTGGGGTGATTGGCCGATCATGCCGCTCGCTCTCTATGCCGGCGTCAATCCTTACGAGGAACTTGACCAATCGGCTCTCGACGAAGTTCGCAAGGTGCTGCGCGCAGCATTCAAGAACACCCGTGCCATTGTTGCCGACCTCGCGGTCGCGCAGAAGGGCCTGATCGACGGTTCGTTCCGCGCGCTGATCGGCGGCGGCACTTATTGCACCTCGTCGCTGCGTCTGCAGGGCCACGACTACATCCAGTCGATCGTGCCGGAGCCGAAGAACGGCCTGAAGCAGGGCATCATCTGGATGGAGGCCACCGGTCTCATCGAGAACGGCAAGGACAGCAAGGTCGCGGCCGACTTCCTGAAGTACATCGTCTCCCCGGAAGTCGCCAAGCAGCTCGCGATCACGGAAGCGACCTGCAACCTCGTGCCGAACCAGAAGGCCGAAGCCCTGTTCTCCGACGCCGAGAAGAAGGCCCTGCAGATGGACTACATGTGGACGGCCTGGGACAACAGCCAGTTCCACACCGTTGCGCCGAATGTCGATGACATGCTGGCCATCTGGCAGGAAGAGCTCGCCGCGCGCTAAGCTCTCCTGACAATTGCGACCTGCGGCAGTCCGCCGTCGCAGGTCGCATTCCATTTGCCTGGATGCAATGCTGAAACCCGGAAAAGTCCGCAGCGACTTGCTCTGCGGCATTGCACGGAAACAAGGAGATGGAGAAGCTCGGGTAACACCGTTTCACCCGCAGATGCTCCAGAGACAGGGAAGCTGAAGTTTGGCCAATCCGATCATTCACGCCGCCAACATCGTCAAGGATTACGGGACGGCGCGTGCGCTACACGGTGTCTCGCTCTCGATTGCCGAGGGTGAGTTCGTTGCGCTCGTTGGGCCTTCCGGCTGCGGCAAGACCACGCTCCTGAAGATACTCGCAGGCTTCGAGGACCCGACCGAAGGCGCGCTCTCCATCGAGGGTCGCGACATGGCCGGAGTGCCGGCGGCCAAGCGACCGACCCGTATGGTGTTCCAGAAGCTGGCGCTCTTTCCGCACAAGACGGTGGCGGAAAACATCGGCTTTCCGCTGAAGCTTGCCAAGACGAACAAGGCCGAGATCGCGACACGGGTGCGGGCGATGCTCGACCTCATGCATCTCAAGCCCGAATATCTGAACCGTTATCCGGCCCAGCTTTCCGGTGGCGAACAGCAGCGCGTGGCACTGGCGCGTGCACTTGTATCGCGCCCCGGCGTGCTTCTGCTCGACGAGCCGATGAGCGCGCTCGACGCCAAGCTCAAGAAGTCGCTGCAGGCGGAATTGAAGAAGCTGCACCGGGAACTCGGAACGAGCTTCGTTCTGGTGACGCACGATCTGGAAGAGGCGATGATGCTCGCCGACCGCATCTGTGTCATGCGCGGTGGTCGCGTTGTGCAGATAGGCACGCCGTCCGACATCTATTACCGTCCCGTCGAGACCTTCGTCGCCGGTTTCATTGGTGAAACGAATTTCCTGCCGGTGTCCGTAACCCGCGTTGGTGACGGTCCTGCAACGATTGTGAGCCCGCTCGCCGGCAATGTTCCGGCCACGCTGGCAGAACCTAATATCTCGCCGGTCTTCTCCGGTTCTGGCGGCTCGCTGCTTGTCCGTCCGGAGACCTTGCGGCTGGTGCGGGGCGATGCCGTGGCAGGCGAGTGGCTGCTTTCCGGTATCGTCGAGGAGTATTTCATCAAGGGATCGTCGACTCAGTATCGCGTGCGCATCGCAGGCAGGGATGCGCCGCTGATCGTCGATCTTGCCGGTTCCCTGCAATTGCCGGCCGATGTCGGTGAGGCCGTGCAGGTGGGCTTCCAGCCGTCGCAGGCTTTCCTTCTGGCGGGGCAGGCATGAAGACACACGCCAAGACCTGGAACGATCCGGTTCTCATCGCAGCCGTTGCGCCGCTGGCGATCGTGATGGTCGTCTTCTTCATCATTCCGCTGGCGATGACCGCGGTCCTGTCCTTCCAGACGACGCAGTTCTACAGGCTCAACTGGACCTGGGATCTCAAGGTGTGGACGGAGGTCTTCTCCAAGCCGCACTACTGGACGATTATGATGCGCACGGTGGGCATGGCGCTCATCTGCGTCGTGCTGTGCCTGCTTATCGCCTATCCGGCGGCCTATGCGCTGGCGACGCGTCTCAAGGCGTATAATGCGCAGATCCAGATCTTGATCATATTCGCCTTCCTGACGGATGCCGTGCTGAAGACATTCGGCTGGATCCTGGTGCTGGACAGGAACGGCGTGCTGAACTGGCTGCTCGCCCATCTCGGCTTCGGGCCGGAGGCGACCAACCTTCTCTTCACCGAGACCGCGACGATGATCGGCATGGTCTATAACCTCGCGGTCTATCCCGTCTTCACCATCTATCTGTCTCTGGTCAGGATCGACCGTGACCTGATGCTCGCTTCCTATGATGCCGGTGCCTCGCGCATCCGCACCTTCTTTGAGGTGACGCTGCCGTTGTCGCGTCCAGGACTCTATTCCGGGGCGGTCTTGGTGTTCGTTCTCAGCCTTGGCGTCTTCCTCGAGCCGAAGGTTCTGGGCGGCGGCACGTCGCCGCTGGCGTCGGAACTGATCCGGCAGAGCTTCGAGACCCGCGTCAACTGGCCGCTCGGAGCTGCGCTGACGCTGGTGCTGATTGCCATCGGCGCCCTGTCCCTGATGCTGGTGCTTGCCATTCTCAAGCTGCGTCAGGTGCGCAACGTGGAGGTGCCTGCGTGATGTCGGAGCATTTCAAGAACCGGACCGTCAGTGCGCTGCTCATCGGCTCGATACTGGCGCTGCTCGTCTTCCTCTATATTCCGATCGTGACGCTGGTGGTGTTTTCCTTCACCGGCAGCCGCGTACTGACATTGCCGATCGAGAGCTTTTCGCTGGAGTGGTATGGCGAATTGTGGAGGAAACCGGATTTCCTGCCGGCGGTCATCAATTCGGCCGTCGTTGCGATCATTACCACGGTGTTCGCGACGCTGCTCGGTACCGCTGGTGCGATCGCATGGATACGCTACCGTTTTCGGATGCAGCGGGCCTTCCAGACGCTGACCTTTGCGCCGCTCTTGTTCCCACAGCTGCTGCTCGGGGTTGTCATGCTCTTGTGGTTTTCGGTTCTTGGCAGCTGGCTCGGCTTTTCCACGGGGCTTGCGACCGTTGTGATTGGCCATGTCGTCTATATTACCCCGTTCGCTCTGGTCGTCGTTGCGGTGCAGGTTTACGGTTTCGACGATACGCTGGAGGATGCGGCGCGCGATGCGGGGGCTACCGGCTATGAAGTGTTCCGCGAGGTGACGTTCCCGCTGCTATGGCCGGGTATTCTTTCTGCCGCGACCTTTGCCTTCCTGCTGTCGTGGGGAAATTTCTACGTGTCCTACTCTCTCGCCGGAACCGCTAGAACCCTTCCCGTATTCGTGTACAGCGGAATTGCCGTCGGATCGTCTCCCATCTATCCGGCGCTTGCCACCTTGAATTTTCTGCCAGCTCTCGGCCTGGTCGCCTTTGCCGAGGTGATGCGTCGGCGTGCGCTGAAACGACAAAAATTTGTCGGAGCGAGCGAATAGTACTGCGTAACCGAAGGAGACATGCACCATGCCGGGAGCGCCATTTTCGCATCCTGCCAATTGGAGTTTTCCGACGGCCGTGCGGTTTGGTCCGGGCCGCATAGCGGAATTGGGTTCGATGCTGGCGGAGCTGGGACTATCGAGGCCGCTGGTGGTGACCGACGACGGGCTGAAGCTTTTGCCGCCGGTCGATGCGACGCTTTCCGCGCTGATCCGTGCGGGCATGGGCCCGGGTTTCTTCACGGAGGTGAAGCCGAACCCGACCGGGACCAATGTAGAGAAAGGTGTCGCCAGGCTGCGGGCGTGCGGCTACGACTCGGTCGTGGCCGTCGGCGGCGGAAGCGCGCTGGACGCCGCCAAGGCTATCGCCCTGATGGCGACGCAGGAGCGGCCGATCTGGGATTTCGAGGATATCGGCGATAACTGGCAACGGGTCGATACCTCTCGCCTCATCCCCGTGATCGCCATTCCGACGACGGCCGGAACAGGCTCCGAACTCGGACGCTCATCCGTCATCACCAACGAGAACGAGCACCGCAAGGTCATTATCTTCCATCCGCGCATGATGCCGGTTGCCGTCATCATGGACCCTGAGTTGACGATCGGCCTGCCTGCGCACATCACGGCGGCGACGGGGATGGATGCGCTCAGCCATTCACTGGAGGCTTTTTCCGCGCCGTCCTTCCATCCGATGGCGGAGGGTGTGGCTCTCAATGCGTTGCGTATCATCCACCGATGGTTGCCTGTCGCGGTTGCGGACGGCGCGAATATCGAGGCGCGCTCGCAGATGCTTGTTGCCTCCGGCATGGGCTGCGTTGCCCTGCAAAAGGGGCTTGGCGCGGTGCATGCGCTCGCCCATCCGTTAGGTGCCCTCTACGACGCCCACCACGGCCTGCTGAACGCGGTTCTGATGCCCTATGTGGTGGAATTCAATGCGCCGACGATTGGCGAGAAGCTGGCCCTGCTCGCCCGTTTCCTCGAACTGCCCGGTGAAGGGGCAGCGGCCGTGGTCGAATGGCTGCATGCGATGCGCCGGGACGTCGGCATCGGTGCGACGCTCGGCGAGATCGGACTTGCGAACATCGACGTGGAACGCGCCGCCACCATGGCGGCGGCCGATCCTTGCGCGGGCGGAAATCCGGTGCCGCTCGATGCGGAAAAGCTTGCGCTGATCCTGCGGGCTGCCATCGCCGGCTGCTTCTGATAAGGCTTCCCCGAAGCGCCTGCTTTCGGCGCATCCGCCGGTGAGCGGGAGAGGGGATCAATGACGATGGATATGGATGCGGCTCCTGCCGTGAAGGAACGCGCCTGCGGCTCCTGCACGCTCTGCTGCTACCTGCCCGATATCGATGAACTCGACAAACCCGCCAACACGTTCTGTCGGCACTGCATCGCCGGCACCGGTTGCTCGGCCTATGAGAAGAGGCCTGCCACCTGTCGTGACTTCCTTTGCGCTTGGATGTCGGACGCACTGCTGGATGATGCCTGGGAGCCTTCCCGCTGTCACATGATGGTCTACAGGCAGGGGAAGCAGATCACTGTTCTTGTCGACCCTGAGCATCCCGAGGTGTGGATGCGTGAGCCTTATCGAGACCGTCTACACGCGTGGGCGAGGGAGGCACGGGCCGAAGGCGGCTATGTCATCGTCTATGCGGGTGATGCGCTGTCTGTGATCGCGGGCGATTGAAGCCGGCAAGCCGTCTGTGCCTCGTCATTGACGTCCTCTCCCCGTTCGGTAACTCTTCCTGCGTCGGGGGCCAGCAAGGCTTTCGGCCTTTTGGGGGAGAGTTTCATGAACGATGGGGTTTTTATGATGGGGTCCTTTAGTCTCTGGCATTGGCTGATTGCCATTGCCTTCTGGTTCCTGCTGTTCGGCTGGCCGATTTCCAAGATCTTGCGGAAGGCGGGCTTTTCCGGCTGGTGGGTGCTTCTGATTTTCGTGCCGCTGGCAAACCTGATCGGCCTGTGGGTGTTTGCCACCGCGCAATGGCCCAACGCACCGGGTGCAGACAAGTCGTCGTCCTGAGGCGGGGCTGGCCCGTTTCGGCACACGGAAACCGTGGCCGGATAACAGATGAGGCGTTGGGGAAAACTGAGGTATTAAAAGCAACAAGGGCTCGCCGATTTTTCGGCAAGCCCTTGTTCTGAATAGGATGGTGGGCGTGACAGGGATTGAACCTGTGACCCCTACGATGTCAACGTAGTGCTCTCCCGCTGAGCTACACGCCCATCCGATGGCGGCTTAAGACCACAAAACCCTTGGTCCCGTCAATAGGGATTTTGGAGTTTTGTGAAGACTTTTTTACAGCCGCTTCGAAACCCCTTACGCAGCAAGGAGTTTGTTGACTTCGTCTACCAGGTCGCGAAGGTGGAAAGGCTTGGAAAGGACCTTCGCGTCCTTTGGAGCCTTCGAATCGGCGTTGAGCGCAACGGCCGCGAAGCCGGTGATGAACATTACCTTGAGGTCCGGATCGAGTTCGGTAGCGCGACGCGCCAGCTCGATGCCGTCCATCTCAGGCATGACGATATCGGTGAGGAGAAGCGAGAAGGGTTCCTCACGAAGCCTGTCGTAGGCGCTGGCGCCGTTGTCGAAGGAAGAGACCTTGTAACCCGCCTTTTCCAGCGCCTTCACAAGGAACCGGCGCATATCATTGTCGTCTTCGGCGAGAAGGATTTTCTGACTCATTGGGAACCGCTGATCACTGTATTTTGGTTATGGCTTTCGGCCGATTAGGGTAGGTCTTTCCCAGTAAACATCGGGTGAAGAACCTTGTAACGGCTTATATCGCCATTTATGTCAGTATGGACTTCCGCATGCCCAACTGGCAACATGGATCCACAACAAGTTTGTGACGTGGTAAAGAAGGGGCAGCGTGAACGGAATGACAGACGATTGCGAGCTGTTCGAAGTCCGCGAACCGGAAACGCAGTCCATCCCCTTCGTTTACAATTCCCCTCATAGCGGCCGTCGCTATCCGGCCGAATTCCTTGATGAATCGCAGCTCGACAGCATGGCGATCCGCCGGTCGGAGGATCATTTCGTCGATGAACTCTTCGGAGCTGCGCCCGATTTCGGCGCGCCCCTGCTTCTCGCTCATTTTCCCCGTGCTTTCGTCGATGTGAACCGCGAGCCCTATGAACTCGACCCTCGAATGTTCTCCGATCCGCTGCCGCCCTTCGCAAACAGCCATTCGGTGCGAGTCGCTGGAGGGCTTGGCACGATTCCGCGAATCGTTGCGGAAAACATGGAGATCTATGGGCGCCGTATGCCGGTCTCTGTGGCACTCGAGCGGATCGAAAACATCTACAAGCCGTATCATGCCCGCCTGAGGCAGTTGATTGCCCGCACCCACGCCCGCTTCGGTTTCGGGGTGCTGATCGATTGCCACTCGATGCCCGGTAATATCCGAATCGGCGGCAATGGCATTCGTCCGGATTTCATCATCGGCGACCGTTACGGCACCAGCGCCTCTGTCGAGTTGTCCCATGCGGCGCTGCAGATGCTTGAGGATCTCGGCTTTACGGCCGTGCGGAACAAACCCTATGCAGGCGGTTTCATCACCGAGCATTACGGGCGGCCGGTCCGGGGGCTGCATGCCCTGCAGATCGAGGTGAACCGAGCGCTCTACATTGATGAGGCAACGCTGCGGAAGCGACCGGACTTCCATGCCCTCGCAGGTTCCATTGCGGTCTTCATGGGGCAGATGGCGGCCTTTGTCGCCGACTATACCGGCACATCGGCGCTTGCTGCCGAGTAGCAGCCTTTTTCAGGTTTTCCGAAGGCAAAAAAAACCGCGCCATTGGCGCGGCTAAGTCTAGGGAGGAAACACCCAAGGAGGGTATTTACAGTCAGAAGACTGTAAGTTGACCCTATTGGTGCAACGCACAAATGTCAAGAATAATTTGTCTTATTTTTGTGCATGCCTATTTTTTAATCTTTATGCCCATTAAGAAAACAGGGGTGGGCGATGTCTTGGTCACCAGGACGTTGTTTGTGCGCTCAGGCGTGCAAATGCCGCTCTAGACGATGAAGCTGGGTCATCAAGTCTTGCGAAAAACGATTTCGATTTCCCGGACGATGCGTTGGCGGAAATTCCGTGGGCGACGGTTTCATTTGGCGGACCGATGTTCTAAGACGAGCGGGCCTGTTTTCTCCTTTCAGTCGGATATTTTTGATGCGCCCCGATCGCGATTTCTTCTTTCGTCTCGCCGAAGCCGCCAAGGCAGAAACCTTGCCGCGTTTTCGTTCGTCGCTTTCCGTGGTCAACAAGGAGGCCGGCGGTTTCGATCCGGTGACAGAAGGCGACCAGCGGGCGGAGATTGCCATCAGGGCGTTGATCGAGAAGGAGTTTCCCGATCACGGAATTCTGGGTGAAGAACACGAGAATGTCGGCGTCGATCGCGAGAATGTCTGGGTGATCGATCCCATCGACGGTACGCGAGCCTTCATTTCCGGGGTTCCTGTCTGGGGTACGCTGATCGGCTTCCAGCAGAACGGCCGCGCCCGCATGGGGCTTATGGATCAGCCGTTTACCCGCGAGCGTTACTTCGCCGATGGCGAAAAGTCCTGGTATTTCGGGCCGGATGGCGAGCGCCAGATCCGCACGCGCGATTGCGGCTCGCTGGAAAACGCCATCCTGTTCACCACCTCTCCGCATCTCTTCCAGGGCTGGGAAGTCGAGCGGTTTCGGACGGTGCAGGACAAGGTCAAGCTCTTCCGCTATGGCATCGATTGCTATGCCTATACGCTGCTGGCCGCCGGTCATATCGATCTGGTGATCGAGACCGTTCTGAAGCCTTATGATGTCGGCGCACTGATCCCTATCGTCGAACAGGCGGGCGGTGTCATGACCACATGGGATGGCGGACGCCCCGAAAACGGGGGCTCTATCATCGCTGCCGGTTCAGCCGCCGTGCATGCTCAGGCGATGGCGATCCTCAACGGGCGTTGAGGATCATTCCTCCAACGTCTCGGGACTTGTCTCTACCGCGTCCGTCATCGGTTCGTTCTCTCCGCCGGGGATGAATGCGTGGAAGGCCGCGAGCGCCTGGGCGCGATAACGGTCGCGTTCATGCAGGATCTCGTGGCGGCTGCCGGGAACGGGCACGAGCTGGCCCGCACGGAAATATTGTGACAGCTTTTCGGGAAAGGCGAAGGGAACGATCGGATCGTTGCCGGGCGCAACGATGACGGTCGGCACCGTGATCGAGGCGAGATGCCGTGGGTTCGAGACCTTGGCGATGGCCTTCTGCGCCTCGTAGAGCCAGCGTGCCGTCGGCGGGCCGAGTGCAAATTCGGGGTGGGCAGCAAATATAGCGTTGTTGCGCTGGAAGCGCATGATGTCCGAGGTCAGGGGATTGTCGGCGAAAGGTTTGACAGGTTCGTCTGCTGTCAGGCAGAGGCGACCCAAGCCGGTCAAGCTCATCAGCGCCGAAAGGCGATGGATGTTCTTCGGAGAAAGCTTCTGGCCTCCGAGGCCGACAAAAGGCGACATTAGCACCATGCGGTCGATGCGGTTTGCGAGGCGCGGCGCAGCGGAAAGCGCGACCAGTCCGCCGGTCGAATGCGCCAGCAGGAAGAAGGGCAGGCGCGTATCCGGAAGCACGATCTGTTCGAGAAAGATGTCGAGATCACGGATATAGTCCGAGAAGCGATGGACATGCCCCTTGCGGCTGTCCTTCAGCAGGCGCTGCGATCCGCCCTGGCCGCGGAAATCATAGGTCGCTACCCAGAGGCCGGCGGCGTTCAGGTCGCGGATGGTCTCGAAGTATTTCTCGATCGTTTCGTTACGGCCGTGAAGAAGGACGACGGTGCCCCGGGCGGGCAGTTCGGAACGGAAAATGGCATAGCGCAGCATGACGCCGCGATGGCCCTTGAAGAAGCCGGCGACCGGTTCTCCGGGAATGGGATTGCCTGGAGTGGCGTATAGGGGGGGGGCGTGTAGGATCCTGTCCATGCTCGCATCTGCCGAATCGTCAGCGGGCGCACTCGCCCCATATGCGATTGGGATAGGATGAAGGCCGTGCGAGGTCAAAGAAAAAAGCCGGAACCACTTTGGTAAGGCCAGGCGGTTCCGGCAAAACTGGACCGGAGAGGAAGGGACTATGTTCTCCGGCCATCGGTCTAGAGACATCCGATAATGCCGTTCTAGATTCTCAGGGCTGAATAGGGACTGAAACGGCTGTTCATCCGCCCTTCACCTTTGCCTTCAATCGCTTGCCGCTGCGAGGGCTTGAATTGGCCAGAGGCCCTTCCCATCTCATGGATGCGGTCGCCGGAAAGGGACCGCGTTCCGTTCCGGCACGGCCAGCAAGGGGTGTCGGATGAGAAAACCGCTATCCGTCGCTTCCCAAGGAGGACACCATGCGTCACGTTGATTTTTCCCCGCTCTACCGTTCCACCGTCGGCTTCGATCGTCTGTTCACGATGCTCGATAGCCTCGGCCAGCCTGAACAGGCTCAGAGCTATCCACCCTACAATATCGAACGTACCGGCGAGAACACCTACCGCATCACCATGGCCGTTGCCGGTTTCGATGAAACCGAGCTTTCCATCGAGGCCCATGCCCATGTGCTCATGGTAAAAGGTGAGAAGGCCGAGGAAGACAAGGCCGAACCGACTGAATTCCTCTATCGCGGCATTGCCAAGCGCGCCTTCGAACGCCGCTTCCAACTGGCCGATCACGTGGAGGTCACCGCCGCTTCGCTGAAGAACGGCCTGTTGCACATCGATCTCCTGCGCAACATCCCCGAGACCATGAAGCCGCGTCGCATCTCGATTACCGCTGAGGCCAACGCCCAGCCCAAGGCCATCGAGGCGCACATCAACTAAGGCCTGCCGGCACCGCAATTTTCAAAGCCCCGCTTCATCGAGCGGGGCTTTTCGTTTGAGCAGTATTCCCGTCAGATCAGGCCTGCGCGGTTATGGCAGCGCGCCCGTCCTTATGAGCGGCATAACGCTGGGCGATGACGGCGCAGGCCATCAACTGGATCTGGTGGAACAGCATCAGCGGCAGGACGATGGCGCCGATGCTCTGGCCGGCGAAGATCGCATTGGCCATGGGCACGCCGCTGGCGAGGCTCTTCTTCGAACCGCAGAAGGTAATGGCGATCTCGTCTTCGCGGGAGAAGCCGAGGATACGGCTGCCATACATGGTTATGGTCAGCGCAATCGCCAGCAGCACCATGTCGAGTACGATGACGACGGCGATGTCGGTCGCGGAGAAGGTGTGCCACAGTCCTTCCGAAACGGCCTCGCTGAAGGCGAGATAGACCACCATGAGGATGGAGCCGCGGTCGACCGGCGCGAGAAGCTGCTTACGGGCGCGGATCCACTTGCCGATCCAGGGTTCCAGCAGCTGGCCGGCTACGAAAGGAACGAGCAGTTGCAGCAGGATCTTCTCCAGAGAATCCAGCGAGAAACCGCTGCTGCCCGTGGTGGACATCGTCAGGCCGACGAGGAGCGGCGTGAAAAACATGCCGAGAAGGCTCGATGCCGAGGCAGCGCAGACGGCGGCCGAGACATTGCCGCCCGCCATCGACGTGAAGGCGATCGACGACTGCACCGTCGAGGGCAGCAGGCAGAGGAAGAGGATGCCCGCATAGAGCGACGGATTGAGCAGGCTCTCAGGAATGAGGCCGGCGGCAAGACCAAGCAACGGGAACAGCACGAAGGTGGTGCAGAGGATCGCCAGATGCAGCCGCCAGTGCAGCAAGCCCGCAAGCACGACATCGCGGGAAAGGCGGGCGCCATGCAGGAAGAAGAGAAGGCCGATCGCAATATTGGTGGCGATGCCGAAATAGTCCGCCGGCTTGCCGCTGATCGGCAGCACCGATGCGAGCAGCACCGTGCAGACAAGCATGATGGTAAAGCGGTCGGGCAGAAAGCGCTTCATTTCCTGTTCCTGTATCTTGCATCAGTCAAGCGGGCTTTACTGATGTGTTATCATGAAGCAAGATGCAAACACTAACAGTTATCCTGAATTGTGATGACATGCTCAACCTTCATCATCTCACCAGTTTCGTCATGCTGCATCAGGCCGGCAGTTTCACGCTGGCTGCGGAGCGGCTCGGCATCGGTCAATCGACCATCAGCCAGCATATCCAGCGGCTGGAAAAGTCGCTGGGACGGCAGCTCGTCGCGCGCGATACCCACCGCGTCAGTCTGACGGCGGAAGGCGAGGCATTGCTCGGCTATGCCCGCGGCATGCTGGAAATCAATGGCAAGGTCACCGCGCTGTTCGGCGAAAGCCGGCTGCGGGGTCGACTACGCTTCGGCATTTCCGAGGACGTGGTGGCAAACCGCCTGAGCGGTATTCTGGAAGATTTCGTGCGACTCCATCCTCTGGTCGATCTGGAGCTGACGGTGGCGCTGAGCGCCGTGCTCTACCAGATGCAGGAGGCGGGTGAGCTGGATCTGGTTCTGGCCAAACGCCGGCTGGACGAGCAGCATGGCAAGCTGCTCTATCGCGAGCCGCTGGTGTGGCTGGCGCGCGATCCGGAATTCGTGCTGTCACGCAGCGATTTCATGCCGCTGATCGCCTTTCCGCCGCCGAGCATCACCCGTAAGGTGGCGCAGGAAGCGCTGGACGGGGCAGGGATCGCCTGGCGGGTGGTGTGTACCTGCGGCAGCCTCAGCGGGTTGACCGCAGCGGCCCGCGCCGGCATGGGCGTGCTGGTGCAGCCGCGCAGCATGGCGCCGTCCGGCCTCCGGGAGATCATGGAAGGTGACTTGCCGCCGCTTGAAGATGTCGAGTTCGTGCTGGTGCCGCGGCGCGGTGCGGATCAGGCCCTTGTCGAGGCGCTGTCGGGTCAGATCCGCTCCCGTATCATGCCGCCGTCGCGCGAGGCATGATCAGGCCCCGGTGCAGATGTCGAGGAAGCGGTCGACATCCTCGTTGGTGGTGGCGAAGCTGGTGACGAGGCGAGCCAGAACTTCGTTTTCCGAGACGAGATGCGGCATGTCGCGGGGAACCAGCCAGTCATAGAACTTGGCGCCCTTGGCCTTTGCTTCGTCTGCGAGTGCCTTGTCGAAAACCGCGAACACTTCGTTGCTCTGGGTTTCCCATGCAAGGCGGGCGCGGTTTCCTGTCTTCAGTGTGGAGCGCAGACGGTCGGCCATGGCGTTGGCGTGGCCGGCAAGTTCCAGCCAGAGGTTGTCTTCGAGATAGGCTTCGAACTGTGCGGATACGAAGCGGGTCTTGGAAAAGAGCTGGGCGGAGCGCTTGCGGATATAGGGCATTTCCTCGGCCATTTCAGGATCGAAGAAGATGATCGCCTCGGCGCACCAGCAGCCGTTCTTGGTGCCGCCGAAGGAGAGGATGTCGACGCCACGTTTCCAGGTCATTTCCGCAGGCGTTGCGTCGAGCGCGACGAGGGCGTTGGCGAAGCGTGCGCCATCCATGTGTACGGGCAGCTTCTTCGATTTCGCGATGGCGCTGATCTCGGCGATTTCATCGAGCGTGTAGATGGTGCCGGATTCCGTTGCCTGTGTGAGGGTGACGGCCATCGGTCTGCCCTGATGGACGGAGGGAACGTCGAAGCGGTGGACGTGACCACGCAGTGCTTCTGCGTCCATCTTGCCGTTTTCGCCCTCGACCGGATAGAGCCGGCAGGCGCTGGTCAGATATTCAGGCGCGCCGCCTTCGTCGGAATTCACATGGGCGTCGAAGTGACAGAAGGTGACGCCGCCGGCGCGCGCGACGCTTGCGAGCGCCAGCGAATTGGCCGCGGTGCCCGTGCCGACAAAGAAGACCGCGACCTCCCGCTCGAAAAGTTCGTTGAAACGGGCTTCGATCCGCTTGTCGAGATCGCTCGACCCATAGGCAGCGGCATAGCCGGACGCCTCGCGGGTCAGGCTTTCGGCAATCTTGGGGTGGGCGCCTGCCCAATTGTCGGAGGCAAAAAACATGTCACATTTTCCAATGACTGGTTGGGGGGTGGGGAGAGGTGTCGCCGAGATTAGGCATTTCGCAAATGCGATCAATCCATTCAGCGTCGAAACATGTCGCATAGCTCAAGAGCGCAAGAAAATGGACCGCATTCGTTTCAGTCGCGAAATTTAATTTCGTTGCCTGCTGCGTCGTGGCAACTTAGCGTCCGGAAGGGCGTTAATTTTTCACTAGACTCCCTTGCGCTGGTATATCGTTTCTGTCATAGAAAAGCAGAAAATAGGTCAGAACAATTGACCTAATTGGAAGTTTGAGCCGGTTCGGTTCGCTTGTCATGCTGGTGAGGGCTAATCTTGCCAGACTGGAGCGGCCGCGCCGGCCGTCGCGCCAGCGGTTCTGGCGGATTTCACCCGGATGTCCGGGCTGACAGGAGGGAAGGCAATGACTGAGATGACGCCATCCGAAAAGAACGTGAAGCCCCTTGGCGATGTCGCCGAGAAGCGGGCCGGCCGAACGGCCGTTTACGGTCTTCCCGCCAAGCAGGGTCTCTACGATCCGATGAACGAACATGATGCCTGTGGCGTCGGCTTCATTGCCCATATGAAGGGTGAGAAGTCGCATCAGATCGTCAAGGACGGCCTGTTCATTCTGGAAAACCTCACCCATCGCGGCGCTGTCGGCGCCGATCCGCTAATGGGCGACGGTGCGGGCATTCTGGTGCAGATCCCGGATCGCTTCTTCCGCGAGGAAATGGCGAAGCAGGGCATTACCCTGCCGAAGGCCGGTGAATATGCTGTCGGACACTTCTTCTTCCCGCAGGACGAAGAGCAGATCGCGCATTTCAAGAAGGTCATCGCCGAAGTCTGTCATGACGAGGGTCAGCACCTGATTGGCTATCGCGATGTGCCGGTCGATAACTCCTCGTTGTCGAAGGCGCCCCACATTGCTGCCACCGAGCCGCGCCATATCCAGGTGTTCATCGGTGCTGGACAGGACGCCGCGACCCATGAGCAGTTCGAACGTCGCCTGTTCCTGCTGCGCAAGGTCATTTCGAACCGCATCTATGACGAGTTCGGCGGGCAGGAGACCGGCTTCTATCCGGTATCGCTGTCGTCCTCGACCATCGTCTACAAGGGCATGTTCCTCGCGTTTCAGGTTGGCGCCTATTACAAGGATCTTGGGGATCCGCGCTTCGAGTCGGCCGTTGCCCTCGTGCACCAGCGCTTCTCGACCAACACCTTCCCGTCGTGGAAGCTCGCGCACCCCTACCGCATGGTCGCCCATAACGGCGAAATCAACACGCTGCGCAGCAACGTCAACTGGATGGCGGCCCGTCAGGCATCCGTCTCGTCGCCGCTGTTCGGCGCCGACATCTCCAAGTTGTGGCCGATCTCTTACGAAGGGCAGTCGGATACCGCCTGCTTCGACAACGCGCTCGAATTCCTGCAGCGCGGCGGTTATTCGCTGGCCCATGCGGTGATGATGCTGATCCCGGAGGCCTGGGCCGGCAACCAGCTCATGAGCCGCGAGCGCAAGGCGTTCTACGAATACCACGCCGCCCTGATGGAGCCGTGGGACGGACCGGCTGCGGTCTGTTTCACCGACGGTACCCAGATCGGTGCTACGCTCGACCGTAACGGCCTGCGTCCGGCCCGCTACCTCGTCACCGACGACGACCGCGTGATCCTCGCTTCCGAAGCCGGCACCCTGCCGGTGCCGGAAGAGCGCATCGTCAAGAAGTGGCGTTTGCAGCCGGGCAAGATGCTGCTCATCGACATGAACAAGGGGCGGATCATTTCCGACGAGGAAGTGAAGTCCGACCTCGCCAACAGCCATCCGTATCGCGAATGGCTCGACCGCACCCAGCTTATCCTCGAGGAGCTGAAGCCGGTGGAGCCGCGCGCGCTTCGTCGCGACGTTTCGCTGCTCGACCGCCAGCAGGCCTTCGGTTACACGCAGGAAGATACCAAGCTCCTGATGTCGCCGATGGCGACGACCGGCCAGGAAGCGATCGGCTCGATGGGCACCGATACGCCGATCTCGGCAATGTCGGCGAAGTCGAAGCTGCTCTACACCTATTTCAAGCAGAACTTTGCGCAGGTCACCAACCCGCCGATCGACCCGATCCGCGAAGAGCTGGTCATGAGCCTCGTGTCCTTCATCGGTCCGCGGCCGAACCTGCTCGACCATGAAGGTGCTGCACACGCCAAGCGTCTGGAAGTTCGCCAGCCGATCCTGACCAATGGTGATCTGGAGAAGATCCGTTCGATCGGTCACACCGAGGACCGCTTCGACACCAAGACGCTCGACTTCACCTATGATGCCGATCGCGGCGCCGAAAGCATGCCGGAAATGCTCGATCGCCTGTGTGAGCGGGCGGAAGCGGCGGTCAAGGGCGGCTACAACATCATCGTGCTTTCCGACCGCCAGATCGGTCCGGACCGCATCGCGATCCCGGCGTTGCTCGCGACGGCTGCCGTCCATCATCACCTGATCCGCAAGGGGCTTCGCACCTCGGTCGGTCTCGTGGTGGAATCGGGCGAGCCGCGCGAAGTGCACCACTTCTGCTGTCTCGCCGGTTACGGCGCGGAAGCGATCAACCCGTATCTCGCCTTCGACACGCTGCTCGACATGCACAAGCATGGCGAGTTCCCGAAGGAAGTTTCGGAAGACGAAGTCGTCTATCGCTACATCAAGGCTGTCGGCAAGGGCATCCTGAAGGTCATGTCCAAGATGGGCATCTCGACCTACCAGTCCTATTGCGGCGGCCAGATCTTCGATGCCGTAGGTCTCTCTTCGGAACTCGTCGAGAAGTATTTCTTCGGCACTGCCACGACCATCGAGGGTATCGGGCTCACCGAGATTGCCGAGGAGACCGTGGCCCGCCATCGCGCAGCCTTCGGCCGCGATCCGGTTCTCGCCAACACGCTCGCCATCGGCGGCGAATACGCCTACCGCATGCGTGGCGAAAACCACGCCTGGAGCCCGGATTCGATTGCAGCCCTGCAGCATGCCGTGCGCGGCAACAGCCAGGACCGCTACCGCGAATTCGCCAAGCTGGTGAACGAAAGCTCGCTCAGGATGAACACCATCCGCGGCCTGTTCGGCATCAAGTCCGCGGAATCGCTCGGCCGCAAGCCGATCCCGCTGGAAGAGGTCGAGCCCGCAGCCGAGATCGTCAAGCGCTTCTCGACCGGTGCCATGTCCTTCGGCTCGATCAGTCGCGAGGCGCATTCGACGCTTGCCATCGCCATGAACAAGATCGGCGGCAAGTCGAACACGGGTGAGGGAGGCGAGGAAGCCGACCGTTACCTGCCGCTCTACGACGGTTCGGCAAATCCGGAACGTTCCGCCATCAAGCAGGTGGCCTCGGGTCGCTTTGGCGTGACCACCGAATACCTGGTCAATGCCGACATGCTGCAGATCAAGGTCGCGCAGGGCGCCAAGCCCGGCGAAGGCGGCCAGCTGCCCGGCCACAAGGTCGACGCGACGATTGCCAAGACCCGTCACTCGACGCCGGGTGTCGGTCTCATCTCGCCGCCGCCGCACCATGACATCTATTCGATCGAAGATCTGGCGCAGCTGATCTTCGACCTGAAGAACGTCAACCCGACTGCCGATGTCTCGGTGAAGCTGGTGTCCGAAGTGGGCGTCGGTACAGTTGCTGCGGGCGTTGCCAAGGCGCGTGCGGACCATATCACCGTCTCGGGCTTCGACGGCGGCACCGGCGCTTCGCCACTCACCTCGCTGAAGCATGCCGGCAGCCCCTGGGAAATCGGGCTTGCCGAGACCCAGCAGACGCTGGTGCTCAACGGCCTTCGCTCGCGCGTGGCACTTCAGGTCGATGGCGGCCTGAAGACCGGCCGCGACGTCATCATCGGTGCGCTGCTCGGTGCCGACGAATTTGGCTTCGCAACCGCGCCGCTGATCGCAGCTGGCTGCATCATGATGCGTAAGTGCCATCTGAACACCTGCCCGGTCGGCGTTGCGACCCAGGATCCGGTCCTGCGCAAGCGCTTCAAGGGTACGCCGGAGCACGTCATCAACTACTTCTTCTTCGTGGCCGAAGAAGTGCGCGAGATCCTTGCCTCGCTGGGCGTTGCCAGGCTTGACGAGATCATCGGCGCTTCGGAACTCCTCGAAAAGGATGAGATGCTGTCGCACTGGAAGGCCAAGGGTCTCGACTTCAGCAAGATCTTCCACAAGGTCGAGGCTCCGAAGGACGCGACCTACTGGACGACCCGCCAAAAGCACCCGATCGATGACGTGCTCGACCGCAAGCTGATCGAAAAGGCCATGCCGGCTCTTGAAAGCAAGCAGCCTGTCGTGTTCGACGTCGACATCAAGAACGTCGACCGTTCGGCCGGCGCCATGCTGTCGGGCGAGCTTGCCAAGCGTCACGGTCACAAGGGCCTCAAGGACGACACCATCCATGTCACGCTGAACGGCACAGCCGGTCAGTCTTTCGGCGCCTTCCTTGCCCGCGGCATCACCTTCGATCTCGTCGGCGATGGCAACGACTATGTCGGCAAGGGGCTGTCGGGTGGCCGCATCATCGTCCGTCCGCCGGAAAATACCCGGATCGTCGCCGAGAACTCGATCATCGTTGGCAACACGGTGCTTTACGGCGCCATCGCCGGCGAGTGCTACTTCCGCGGCGTGGCAGGTGAGCGTTTCGCTGTGCGTAACTCCGGCGCGGTCGCCGTTGTCGAAGGCGTGGGCGACCACGGCTGCGAATATATGACCGGCGGTGTCGTCGTCGTGCTTGGCGGAACGGGTCGCAACTTCGCGGCCGGTATGTCGGGCGGTGTCGCCTACGTGCTGGACGAGAGCGGCGATTTCGCTTCCCGCTGCAACATGGCGATGGTCGAACTCGAACCGGTTCCGGAAGAGGACGACATGCTGGAGAAGCTGCACCACCACGGCGGCGACCTGATGCACAAGGGGCTGGTCGACGTGTCGGGCGACATGACCCGCCACGACGAGGAGCGGCTTTACCAGCTGATCTCCAACCACCTGCACTACACGGGTTCTGCCCGTGCCAAGGAAGTGCTCGACCACTGGGCCGAGTTCCGTCCGAAGTTCCGCAAGGTCATGCCGGTCGAGTACCGTCGCGCCCTTGAGGAAATGGAGCGCATGCGCATGGGAGTGGCAGCGGAGTGATTTGCCACCACCGGCATCCCGGATATCCGGGGTGCCGTCGCCCACGGCTTGGCCGTGCAGTATCAAGCTCAGTTTAGCAGGACGAAAAAATGGGCAAGGTTACAGGTTTCATGGAAATCGACCGGCAGGTGGCAAAGTATCAGCCCGCCTCCGACCGTATCCGCCACTTCCGCGAATTCACCATCCCGATGTCGGATGCTGAGGTCACCAAGCAGGCCGCGCGCTGCATGGATTGCGGCATTCCTTATTGCCACGGTCCGACGGGCTGCCCGGTCCACAACCAGATCCCGGACTGGAACGACCTCGTCTACAACAACAAGTGGGAAGAGGCGATTCGCAACCTCCATTCCACCAACAACTTCCCGGAATTCACCGGTCGCGTCTGTCCGGCGCCCTGCGAGGAAGCCTGCACGCTGAACCTCGAGGACATGCCGGTCGCCATCAAGACCGTCGAACAGGCGATTGCCGACAAGGCCTATGAACTGGGCTTCATCGTGCCGCAGCCGGCAACGGTTCACACCGGCAAGAAGGTTGCGATCATCGGTTCGGGTCCGTCCGGTCTCGCCGCCGCCCAGCAACTCGGTCGCGCCGGCCACGAAGTTCATGTCTACGAGCGCGAATCCAAGGCCGGCGGCCTGCTGCGCTACGGTATTCCGGACTTCAAGATGGAGAAGAACTTCATCGACCGCCGCGTCGAGCAGATGAAGGGCGAGAACGTCACCTTCCATTGCGGCGTCAATGTCGGTGTCGACGTCAAGGTCGAGACGCTGCTGGCGGACTATGATGCCGTGCTCTACTGCGGCGGTTCGGAAACCCCGCGGGAGGCCGGCATTCCCGGCGTCGACCTGCACGGCGTCTATGACGCCATGCCCTATCTGGTTCAGCAGAACCGCCGCGTCGGCCGCGAAAACATCGACTCGACCGGCTGGCCGTCCGATCCGATCCTTGCCGGCGGCAAGCATGTCGTCGTCGTCGGCGGTGGTGACACGGCGTCCGACTGCGTCGGCACTGCGTTCCGTCAGGGTGCGGTGAAGGTCACGCAGCTCGACATTCGTCCGCGTCCGCCGGAAAAGGAAGACAAGCTTGCCGTCTGGCCGTTCTGGGCCACCCGCATGCGCACCTCGTCCTCGCAGGCCGAAGGTGCGATCCGCGAATTCCAGGTTGCGACCCTTGAGTTCGTTGGCGAAGACGGTGTGCTGACCGGCGTGAAGTGCTGCCAGGTGGATGAACGCCGCAAGCCGATTGCCGGCACGGAGTTCATTATCAAGGCTGATCTCGGTTTCATCGCCATCGGCTTCTCCGGTCCGTTCAAGGACAGCGTGCTGAAGGAACTCGACGGCAAGCTGAACCTCAACGTCGACAGCCGCGGCTCGACCAACGTCATTGCCAACACCACTGACTACAAGACCTCGGTCGACAAGCTCTGGACCGCGGGCGACGTACGTCGCGGTCAATCGTTGGTGGTCTGGGCCATTCGCGAAGGCCGCCAGGCCGCCCGCGCCATCGACGAAGCGCTGATGGGATCGAGCGTCCTGCCGCGCTAATTGTCAGAGAATATGGAATGAATGAGGGCTGCGGTGACGCGGCCCTTTTTCGTCTAAGGTGCCGTCGAACCTGTCGGAGGAATGCGCAGGTCGTCCACGCGTCCCGCAGGGGGGGGCGGCAGGACGCCGTTCCTGACCAGTTGCTCGCGGGGAGAGGGAATGCTGGAAACGGGCAGCGGAGCTGCGCCGAGCAGTTCGCTCGATCCATCGAGTTCCGGGTCGAACAGGTCGATCGGCTGGGTCCTTACGACGTTTTGCGTTTCAGCTGGCGGCAAGTCGATGAGGACGGGCAGGTTACTGGAGTCCAGCCGTACGAGATCCGGGCTCGTCAAATCGCCGAGGTGGCGGCGGGCCGCCTTTTCGACATAGAAGGCGAGCTTTCGCTTGCCGGAGGCGGTGAGGCCTATGCCATCGGTGCCGCGTAGTCGCACCTGCTGTCCGTTGATATCCGAACCGGTTACGATGAAGCGACCGTCCTGATCGACGAAACCGTCCCAGACATCGACGAATTCCGCGCCGATCTTCTCTGCTGCTGCGCGATAAACGCCGTTGAGCGTCAGGGTATCCGCCGTCATGCTCTGCGGACGGAAGGCCGGAAGACCGACCCAGATCAGCGGCAACTGACTCTGCTTGACGGTGTTGCCGAGAACGGCGATGCGCCGTTCGTATTCCTTGAACCAGGCGTCTGTGCGGAAATCAAGTTTGGCCGACGCCGTTTCGATCTGCTGGCGGTCGTTGGCGCCGATTTCAATGACGACAAGGGCTGGCTTCACCTCGTCGAGGATGGCCGGAAGCTGGCTGTGCCAGTCGTAATAGTCGTCGCGGACAAGCCCGGACGAACCGTTGCTTCGTTTCTCGATGACAACACCCGGCGACGCCGCAAATGCTTCCTTCAGGCCGTCCGCGAGCCCGTCCGCCATGAAGTCCCCGATGACGAGGACCTTGCGCGCGTCTTCAAGCTTGGCCGCGGGCGGAGGTGGCGCGGGCGCCGTCGTCGTAATGGTGGTGATGCTGGTAGACGTCGGCTTCTTGCGGGCGCGGGGAGGCTTCGTCTGCTTGCGCGGCATGGGCGGCGGTTCCACATAGCGTGGTTCCCGTGGGCCGAACAGCAGGTCGAGCAGATTTCGCCGCTCGCCATATTGCTGGGCGCTGGCCATTTCGGCAACCATCGAGAAGCACGCAACCAGCGACAGGGCGAGGACGATCTTCCTCTGCCGGGTCTTTGCTTGCTGGTTTGTCCCGCGCATTCCTTTGGTCGCCTTTTGCCTGCCTCACCGTCGTCGCGAGATGCCTCGATATGTGAAACGCGTCGCGACGGTTGTCAATTCCGCAGGGCGTCGAGCAATACCTTTGACGGCTGTCCATCCACCGACATGCCGAGCCGCGACTGGATCGCCTCGATCGCTGCCTTGGAGCCGGAGCCGAAGTTGCCGTCGATCTTGCCGTCGTAATAGCCGAGCGCCTGCATGCGCGTCTGCAGCTCGAACTTTTCCTTGATGTCGAGCGTGTTGTGCGGGCGCGGCCATGCCTGCTGCATGCCGCCATAACCAGCGATCTCGTCGGCCAGCATGCCGACTGCCAGTGCATAGGAATCGGCTGCATTGTAACGCTTGATGACGAAGAAATTCTTTGTCATCAGGAAACCTGGGCCATTCGGACCGCCGGGCATCTTCAGTTCGGCGCGTTCCGCACCGTTCTTGAAACCTTTTCCGCTCGGACGGGTAAAGCCGAGGGCCGCCCACTGGGCCAGCGTCTTGGTCTTGCCGGCATGGGCAGCGCCCCCGGCTGGAACGACGATTTCGTAACCCCAGGTCTTACCGCTCTGCCAGTCATTTTTTTGCAAGAGGTTGGCGGAGGTGGCGAGCGCATCCGGGACGGAATGCCAGATGTCCTTCTTGCCGTTACCGTCCGCGTCGATCGCGTAGAGAAGGTAGCTGGACGGAATAAACTGTGTATGCCCCATGGCGCCGGCCCAGGATCCCATCAGTCCTTTCGAGGTTACGTCGCCGTTCTGCAGCATCTTGAGCGCAGCGATCAACTGCTTCTGTGCATATTTGGAACGCTTTGGATCGGCATAGGCGAGGGTGGCGAGCGCACGCGGGACGTGATGAAGTCTCTCTGGCGTCTCAAGCGCTGCGCCGTAGTTCGATTCCATCGACCAGATTGCCAGAAGGATATGCTTGTCGACGCCGAAATGGCGTTCGATCACAGCGAGCGTCGGGCCGTATTTGGCGGCCATCTCGCGGCCGACCTTCACGGTATAAGGGTTCACGCGCGAATCGACGTAATCCCAGATCTGGGATTTGAATTCGGGTTGATAGCGGGCCTTTTCGAGAACGAAATCATCGGGTTCGCTCACGCCTGCGAAAGCCTGATTATAAGTTTTCTGGCTGATCCCGTTCTGGGCCGCCGTTGCGTAGAAGCCGTTGATCCACTTCTTGAAGCCGACATCGGCACGAGCTTCCACCGGCAGAAGGCCGGTGAGGATCGAAAAGGCAAGGGCGCCAAAAAGCTTGCGACTGGTCCTGTTCATTGGGCATCTCCCCGTCGAATTTACGGTTCGCTTTCAAGCCGCAGCAGCGGCTGTTCACCCTAGGTTAATGCTATAGCGTCAACAAATTCTTTACCATCGACCGCCTGTCGAAGGTAGCCTTTGCGAAACGGTAGTAAAGATATACTAGTTGGCAAGGGCGTAATGAAGGCGCCTGTAAATTATCCTCCAGGAGGAATGTGTGGTTCAACGAAATAAACTCCGCAAAGCTGTTTTTCCCGTAGCCGGTCTGGGCACGCGTTTCCTTCCCGCGACCAAGGCCGTTCCGAAAGAAATGCTGACCGTCGTCGACAAACCGGTGATTCAATACGTTGTCGATGAAGCGGTTGAAGCCGGAATCGAGCATTTCGTCTTCATCACCGGTCGTGGAAAGGGCGTTATCGAAGACTATTTCGATATCCAGTTCGAACTGGAACAGACGCTGAAGAGCCGCAACAAGAATGCCGAGCTGACGCTGCTTTCCGGCCTGTTGCCCAAGGCGGGCACGGCGAGCTTCACCCGTCAGCAGGAGCCGCTCGGTCTTGGCCATGCCGTATGGTGCGCCCGTGACATCGTCGGCAACGATCCCTTCGCCCTGCTTCTGCCCGACATGATCATGCGTGGCGAGAAGGGCTGCATGAAAGGCATGGTAGAGCTTTACGAAAAGACCGGTGGTAATGTCATCGCCGTTGAGGAATGTGCTCCTGAGCATGCCCATAAATACGGTATCGTCGGCGTTGGTCAGACGCTCGAAGGCGGCTTCCACATTACCGAGATGGTCGAAAAGCCGGCCAAGGGAACCGCACCTTCCAACTTCTTCATCAACGGCCGCTATATCCTGCAGCCCGAGATTTTCGCGATCCTCGAAACCCAGGAACGCGGCGCCGGCAATGAAATCCAGCTGACCGACGGCATGCTGAAGCTTGCCAAGGAACAGGCGTTTGCCGCTTATCACTTCAAGGGCGACACCTTCGACTGCGGCGCCAAGGATGGCTTCATCCTCGCCAACGTTGCCTTTGCACTCGATCGTGCGGACATCCGCCCGACTGTCGAAGAGCCGCTCAAGGCTCTCCTTGCGGCCCTCAAGTAAGAGGGCCGTCAGCGCTTGGCGGTCAGGCCGACCATAGCGCGCATCACATTGCTATCTGCGGCGGACTTGTACTCGGTTCTTTCGTAACTGAGGTCCGCCGTCAGATCGAGATAGCGGTTCACATTCCAGGTCAGCTCGGCGCCCGTGGCATAGGTCACCGTGTCGGGTGGAGCCGTGTCATCCTGATATTCCGTCCAGCGTGAGGAACCCGACAGTCGGGCGACGAGGTTGCTGCGCAAGCGATGCTCGACCTCGGCCGTCAGGGCATAGATCACCGAGCCGCTGAGGCCGGCGGTGGTCGAGGGATCGATCGTGGTGGTCAGGCCAAGGTTCACGTCGGTGCCCTGCTGCGGAGACCAATAGACGTTGCCGTCCATGGTCATCGCGCCGATTTCTTTCAGGCGATTGTCGTCGAACTGCTGTTGACGGTAACCCAGCCCGACTTCACCTCTCAGCTTTTCACCGAAATCGGCAGAAATGCCTGCCTTGGCGGCATAGAAATCACCTGACCGGCGGTAGCCATCCTTGTCCTCCTTATCGTCATAGGCGACGTGACCGACGGAGACTTCCGTGAACGGGGTGATCGCCGGCGATAGCTCGTAGCCGATGCGGCCACGGAGCGAGCCTGAGAGACGGTTGCGGTCGCTCAGCGAGACCTTGGAGCCGTCGGAGAGTTCCGCATCGGAATACTGCCAGCGCTCGAGATCGGCGCCGACGGTGCCGCGCAGCTTGCCGAAATCGTGCTCGACCGAAAGCCCACCATTATACATATGCACACCGGACTGCACGGCCGCGCCCGAAATGGCGTTCGGATCGTTGGTGTCCTCGCGGCTGAAGGAATAGCCGCCGGTGATATGGGCGATGGTGTCGCGGGAGATATCGAGTCGCAGGTCGGCATTGACGTTTGCATTCGGCTTGGTCGCACTGTCGCCGGAGAAATTCCTCTGCCAATAGCCTTCGCCGCCGATCGTCAGTTCATGACGCGACCAGTCGGAGGTGAGGCTGCCTTTGAGGCCCGTTTCCATATAGTTTCGGGTGTCCTTACCCTCACCGTCCCTGGTGGTCTCGCTGCCGAAGCGCTGGATGAGGGAGGGGCGCAGCACCATGGTGCCGAGACGAACACCATCCGTCTCCGCTGCCTCGCGCCGAATGCGCTGGGAAGTGGCGTCGTCCAGCGTCGTCTCGCGCAGGTTCATGCGGCCGAAATCGTCATCCGGCTCGGTGAGGTTCGCATCGGAAAAATCCGGCGCCGCGGTGCCGGCGGTGGTGAGGGGATCGGTTGCCGTGGCGTTCGCGCCAGTCGTGGCGGTGGACTGTATTCCGGTAGAGGTTGTCGTGGCCGAGGATTGCGCGATCGTGGACGATGCGCTGCCGCCTGCCGTGCCTGTCTGGGGCTGCAGGGCCGTCTGGGCCAGCGATGGCGATGCAAGGCCGAATACGCCCGCCATCAGGACGCCGGCGAGGCGGCGGGTCCTGCGGCAACGGTCGTGAGCCGTTCCGGTCTCTGAATTCTTTACCATCGGGTTATTGCTCGAAGCTTGAATGCTTACCCAAACGTAAAGTCATGTGGTTAATGTTTGGTTGCCATTCTGTCCGCAGCATCGGTCGGGTGGCTAACGACCGCAGCGTTGGCGTGTGGACAGGGCAGAGCAAAAGCAGTATGGGACTGCCATGATAAAGCGCGCTGTCAATCTCGTCGAAGCCGGTGCAGTCGAATCGGCTCTCAGGGTCGTTACGACCGAACGCAACGCTCTGGAGGCGCTGGAAGCGTCCTTGACCAATGGCCTTGCCGGCCCCTTCTGCAATGCCGTCAACATCATCGGCGGCATCTCCGGTCGCGTGATCGTCACCGGCGTCGGCAAGAGCGGCCATATCGGCACGAAGATCGCCGCGACCTTCGCCTCGACCGGCACACCTGCCTTCTTCGTCCATCCTGTCGAAGCAAATCATGGCGATCTCGGCATGATTGGCCGCGACGATGCGATCCTCGCCATGTCGTGGAGCGGAGAGAGCCAGGAACTGCTGGGTATCCTCAATTATTCCCGCCGGTTCTCCATTCCACTGATCGCAATGACGGCGGGCGAGACCTCGACGCTTGCCCGCGAGGCGGATATCGTGCTGTTGCTGCCGAAGGTTCAGGAAGCCTGTCCGCACGGACTTGCGCCGACCTCATCCACGGTCATGCAGCTTGCCATGGGCGATGCTATCGCGATTTCCCTGCTCGAGGCTCGCGGTTTCACGCCGAGCGATTTCCGCATCTTTCACCCCGGTGGCAAGCTGGGTGCGAGCCTTACCCATGTGCGCGACATCATGCACACGGGTGACCGGTTGCCGCTCGTCAAGCACGGTACGCCGATGCCGGAGGCGATCGTTACCCTGTCGCACAAGCATTTCGGCTGCGTCGCCGTTCTGGACGATGACGGCAAGCTCTGCGGCATCGTCACCGAGGGCGACATGGCGCGCAATCTGACGCGTAATCTTTCGGAACTCTGCGTCGATGACGTGATGACCCGCACGCCGAAGACCATCAAGCCGACGACGCTTGCGACCGCGGCGCTTGCCACGCTAAACGAGCACAGTATCGGCGCGCTGATCGTTGTCGATGAAGAGAATAGGCCTATCGGCCTCGTGCACTTCCACGATCTCTTGCGGATCGGTGTTGCCTGACCGTTATTGAAGTGCCTTGCGTCCCTTCTGGCGCAAGGTGTACTCCAGTCTTACGAAGCTGAGCCTGGCCCTTTCCTAAAATCGATTTCTCTTTTCGGAAAGCATCCAGGAGTCTGTTGATCAGGCCTTTTCCACTGTCAGGTTGCGGCCATTGCCGGCTATCACCTTCACGCGGGTGCCCGCAGGCAGGTCTGGCCCCTGTACCAGCCAGTAGCTATCGTCGAGCTTAACCCGGCCGTGCCCTTCGGCAATAGGCTCTGCCAGCACGGCCGTGCGCCCGACAAGGCTCGCGGCCCGCTGGTTGAGGAGCGGTTCGTCCGACGTGGTACGATCAGTGCCGAGCAGGCGGCGGCCGAGCAGAGTAGAGATTACCGCCAGTGCCGCAAACAGAAGTAACTGGATTTGCCAAGTCCAGAGCGAGACCTCCCATAGAACCAACGACAGCGCTCCGGTGATCAGCGCTGCAATGCCGATCCAGACAAGAAAGACGCCGGGCACGAGGAGTTCCGCTGCCAGCAGGATAAGGCCGAGCAGCCACCAGCTCCATGGTCCCAGTTCTACGATCATGCGGCTCAGCATGGATCAGCCCTCCGGATTCTGACCGAAGGGGTTTACCGGGGGTGTCGAGCGGGTGACGGGTGCTGCGGGGCGCGGGCGAGGTGCGGGGGCGGGTGTCGCCGCGTCGCCGAAAACTTCCCGCGCAATCGCTCCGATGCCGCCCAGCGAGCCGATGAGGCTGGATGCTTCCATCGGCATCAGCACGACCTTGGCGTTGGATGCCGTGCCGATTGCGGCCATGGCTTCGGTGTATTTTTGCGCGACGAAATAGTTGATGGCGTTGACGTCGCCGGCAGCGATGGCGTCCGAGACGAAACGCGTTGCCTTGGCTTCTGCCTCTGCCAGTCTCTCGCGTGCTTCCGCTTCCCGGTAGGCAGCTTCGCGCTGGCCTTCGGCCTGAAGGATCGCTGATTGCTTGGCGCCCTCGGCGCGCAGGATCTGGGCGTTTCGAAAGCCTTCGGCTTCGAGCACCTGGGCGCGCTTTTCGCGTTCAGCCTTCATCTGGCGCGCCATGGCATCGACCAGATCCTTCGGAGGCTGGATGTCCTTGATCTCGACGCGGGTCACCTTGATGCCCCAGGGGCCGACTGCTTCGTCGACCACCTTGAGGAGGCGGTCGTTGATCGCCTCGCGGTTCGACAGCAGTTCGTCGAGATCCATGGACCCCATGACCGAACGGATATTGGTCATGGTGAGGTTCAGGATGGCATTTTCCAGATTGGCGACCTGATAGGCAGCCTGCGCGGCATTCAGCACCTGATAGAAGGCGACGGCATCGGCCGAGACACTGGCATTGTCCTTGGTGATGACCTCCTGCGTCGGTACATCGAGCACCTGCTCCATCACGTTCATCTTGGCGCCGATGCGTTCGATGAAGGGAATGATGAGGTTAAGGCCGGGCTCGAGTGTGCGGGTATAGCGGCCGAAGCGCTCGATGGTGTAACGGAATCCCTGTGGTACCGTCTTGATCCCCGCGAAGAGAACAAGAATGACCACTACGACAAGCGCGATGACTACGATATCGGGACCTGCGAACCCCATGGTGTTCCCTCCTCATTCCGTAAGCGATCTTGATTGCGCTTGCGGTGTCTTTCTAACATCGGTTGACGGCCGTTCCATTGCAAGGTCAAGGCAATGGCGACTGTGCCTTCGGCGATCTCGAATGCGTCAGACCCAGCCCTGCAATTCGCGGCGGACGACCTTCTCCAATACGCTCATACCTTCCGGGCTGTCGTTGAGGCACGGGATGTGCACGAATTTTTCGCCGCCGTTGTGATGGAAGATCTCGCCTGCCTCACCGGCGATTTCTTCAAGCGTTTCGAGGCAATCGGATACGAAGCCAGGGTTCATGATGGCGATACGCTTAACGCCCTCCTTGCCGAGCTTTTCCATGGTCTTGTCGGTGTAGGGTTGCAACCATTCCTCCGGTCCGAAACGCGACTGGAAGGTGACCATGAAGTTCTTCTCCGAGCGCCCGAGCCTCTCGCACAGCAGGCGACCGGTCTTCATGCAGTGGCAGTGATAGGGGTCGCCCTGGCGGAAATAGGATTGCGGGATGCCGTGGAACGAGGTGATCAGGAGTTCCGGCTCCCAGTCCAGCGTTGCCAGCTTCTTCTCGACCGATACCGCGAGAGCGTCGATATAGGCGGGATCATCGTGATAGGGCGGCACGGTGCGCAAGGCCGGTTGCCAGCGCATCTTCATCAGGTGTTCGAAAGCCTTGTCGTTGACGGTTGCCGTGGTCGATGCTGCATATTGCGGATAAAGCGGGAAGAGCAGGATCTTCTCGCAACCGGCCGCCTTCAGCGCATCGATCTTCGAGGCAATCGATGGCTGGCCGTAGCGCATTCCCCATTCGACGATGACGTTGGGCAGGTCCTTTAGCGCTTCGGACATCAGTTCGGCCTGGCTACGCGTGTAAGTGCGCAGGTAGCTCTCGTCCCTGTCCTTGTTCCAGATCGCCTCGTAGGCCTTGCCGACCTTTTGCGGACGGGTGTTGAGCACGATGCCGAACAGGATCGGATACCATTTCCACGGCGACCACTCGATGACGCGCTTGTCGGTCAGGAACTCCCTGAGATAGCGGCGCATCGAGGTGTAGTCAGTGCCATCGGGTGTGCCGAGATTGACGAGAAGTACGCCTACCTTGCCGAAACGGACGGGCGGATGATTGGAAGGCAGGCGGGAGATGTCTGCGGTCATGTCTTGGTTCCTGCTGGTTGCACTTGATGCAATACGAATGCAAGTGGCGCCGGGATCAGTTCTTAAAAGCAAAAACCGGCCCGGGGAAGCCCGGACCGGTTCCGTTGATGCGGCAAACTGCCCTGCTTACTTCGGCGGCAATTGCAGTTCCTTGCCCACGCCGATGATGTTGGGGTTCTTCAGTGTATTGGCTTCCGCGATCTTCTTCCACAGCATGCCGTCGCCATAGGTCGCGACAGCGATCTTCCACAGGCTGTCGCCATGAACGACCTTGTAGACGGTGGCTGCGGCGGTTGCCGCGGCCGAAGCCGGAGCGGCCGTTTCCGCATTTGCAGTCGGTGCGGTGGGAGCAGCCGGTTCGGTGGCCGGTGCCTCGACCGCGGCCGAAGATGTGACTTCGGTGATGCGGCCGTCGGTATAGGGCTTGTAAGGAGCGTTCTTGGCTAGGTAGTCGGCGACCACCGTTTCGAGGCCTGGACCGAAGTCATAGGCGTTTTGGCCGCCAGTTGCGAAGATCTTGTAGCCGTCGCCTCCGGCGCGCATGTAGTTGTTGGTCGCGACGCCGTAAAGCTTTTCCGGGTCGAGCGGCACGAAGGCATCGCCTTCCTTTACTTCGACGGACACCAGACGTTTGCCGGGCTCCTTCGATTTGTCGAACGAATACTTGAGGCCGGAAACCTGCGGGAAGCGGCCGCCGCCGTCCTGAATCTGGCTCAGGCCGTTTTCAAGTGCTGAGACGATATCCGAGCCCTTGAGCTGGAAGGTGGCGAGCGTGTTCTGGAATGGAAGCACGGTCAGTACTTCGCCCATGGAGACGGTGCCGGCATCGATCGACGCGCGCAGACCGCCGCCGTTCTGGATGGCGATGGTGATGCCCTGATCCTTGACGCGGTCGACCATGGCGTCGGCCACGAGGTTGCCCATGGTGCATTCGGCGACGCGGCAGACTTCGCGGGAACCGTCGATGGCGTCAGCCGTCTCGCCGATTTCCTTCTTCTTCAGTTCCTCGATCGGGCCGGCGAGCTCGGCCACCTTGGCGGTGTAGTCCGCATCGGGGGTGACGGATGCGTCGAGCAGGATGGGAGCGCCTTCCGCGGACTTCACCGCGCCGGTGTCATCGAAGACGACCTTTAGGTCGCCGAGATACTTGGAATAGGCATAGGCCGTGACGATCGGCACATCCTTGCCGGACGGGTTCTTGACCAGCGTCGGATAAGGGCCGGCCGCCTTTTCGTCGGTATTGGAGAGCAGGGTGTGGCTATGGCCGCCGACGATGACGTCGATGCCGTCAACCGCTGCGGCGATGCGCTGGTCCACGGTGTAGCCGACGTGAGAGAGCAGCACGATCTTGTTGACGCCCTGTGCCTCTATCTCCTTCACGGCTTCCTTCAGATAACCGATCGGTTCGGCGAAGAGGATGCTGTCGCCGGGCGAAGAGGTCTCGTCCGTATCGGTGGCGAGAACGCCGATCACAGCGACCTTCTCTGAGCCGAAATCCTTGATGATATAAGGCTTGAACTTGTCGGCGATCGGCGAGTCCAGACCTGCGAGCGTGTTGCCGGAAATCATCGGGAATTTCAGGGCTTCGATGAACTTTGCCAGTTCTTCCGGGCCGTCATCGAATTCGTGGTTGCCGATTTCCATTGCGTCGAAGCCGATGCCGTTCATGAATTCGGCGATCGGAGCGCTCTTATAGGTAGTGTAGAACAGCGAGCCCTGGAACTGGTCGCCAGCGTCGAGTGTCAGGATGTTCTTGCCGGCCAGTTCGTTGCGGCGGGTATCGATCGCACTCTTCATGCGGGCGATGCCGCCGAAGCACTCGTTCTTGCCTGCCTCTTCCGTGGAGCAGGTGGAATCGAACTTGTTGATCGCTTCGATGCGTGAATGAAAATCGTTGATATGCAGGATATTCAGCTCGAAATCGGCAAAGGCGCCGGTGGCCGAGATCGCGAGCGCGGATGCGCTCAAGAGGCCGAACCGAAGGTGTCTCAACATCGCTTTTCTCCTGTTTTCGTAAATCGGCAAACGCATGCTACTCCGCAATCCTGTAGGTTTTTTCGTGCCTTGGAAGCGGGCGAATGTTTTCATCAAGTGGATGCGACTGCAAGGGAAAATGCTTGTCGCGCAGGCGGGCAAAAATGAAAAAAACCGACCAGCATGGGTGCCGGCCGGTCTTTATTCGGAAATCATAATATCAGGGTAATCCCGCTCTCAGCCGCGGCGTGTGAGCGAGAACTGGCCGCCGGAGTCCGAGGTGCAGTTGAGCTGGGTCGGGGTGACCAGCGCGCAGTTGACCTTGGATTGGGTGTTGCGCACATGCGAGGTCATGTTGATTTCGACAAGGCGATCCGAGACAGAGGTGTAGGTACCGGACGCCAGAAGCTGATTGGTGTCTGTGGTGCGGGTGGAGAATGAACCGCCCTGGAATGTCGAAACGATACCGTTCGGATCCGACCATGCCCCTTCGACAGTCGGCGCCTGGTTGCTAACCACCGGCAAAGGCCGCGGGCCGCTCGAATAGCAGGCTGAAAGCGTCGTTGCGCAGGCCAGCAATGCCACCACGGTTGTCTTCTTCATCGTTGTCTCCAGCATGAATTTCAGCGACTCGCGGCATAGGAACCGGAAGACGTATTTTGCCGAACCATGCCGCGAAGACATGGTGAAAGCAAGGCCGCAAACCCGGTTAAAGCGCTTTATTCCGGGGTGTTTGCCCATATGGAGCTCCCGAAAAAGCAGAAGCCCGTCGCGGTGACGACGGGCTTCTTTCTTCATTTCCGGAGTGCGGCTCAGCGAACCAGAATGTTCTTGAACTGCCAGGGATCCTTCTCGTCGATGTCTTCCGGGAATAGGCCCGGACGACCGTCGAGCGGAGTCCAGTCGGTGTAGTGTCCTTCGACCGGGCCGAGATAGGGCGACTGCACTTCGAGGCAGCGCTTGTAGTCCATCTCATCGGCTTCGACGATCCCGGCCTTCGGGTTTTCAAGAGCCCAGACCATGCCGGCGAGAACGGCGGAGCTTACCTGCAGGCCGGTGGCATTCTGGTAAGGCGCGATACGGCGGGTTTCTTCGAGCGACAGGCGCGAGCCATACCAGTAAGCGTTCTTGTCATGGCCGTAGAGCAGCACGCCGAGTTCGTCGAGGCCTTCGACCAGTTCGTCCTCATCGAGGACGTGCAGGACCGGCTGTGCGTTGCCGCCATTGCCGAACATTTCGTGCAGGGAAAGCACGGCGTCATTGGCCGGGTGATAGGCATAGTGGCAGGTCGGACGATAGACGACCTCGCCTTCCTTCTCGACGGTGAAGTAGTCGGCAATCGAGATCGACTCGTTATGGGTGACGAGGAAGCCATATTGCGGGCCGGGTGTCGGGCACCAGGTGCGTACGCGGGTGTTGGCGCCCGGCTGCTCCAGGTAGATCGCTGCCTTGCAGCCCTTCTTGTGCTTCTTGGCGTTCTTCGGCATCCAGTTTTCATGGGTGCCCCAGCCGAGTTCTGCCGGCTGTAGACCTTCGGAAATGAAGCCTTCTACCGACCAGGTGTTCCAGAAGACGTTGAGTGGCTTCGGGTTCTTGGTGAGCTGGGTGTCGCGTTCGGCGATGTGAATGCCCTTCACGCCGACCTTCTTCATCAGCTTGGCCCAGCCTTCGCGGTCGTCTGCCGTGGGCTCATCGAACTTCACGCCGAGTTCATGAGCGACGTTGACGAGAGCCTGCTTGACGAACCAGGAGACCATGCCGGGGTTTGCGCCGCAGGTGGAAACGGCGGTGGTGCCGCCCGGGTTCTTGCGCTTCTCGGCGCGGGCCGTTTCGCGCAGCGCATAGTTGGTGCGGTCGGCGTTTTTCATGTTCTTGTCGAAGTAGAAACCGAGCCAGGGTTCGACGACGGTGTCGATATAGAGCACGTCGAGCTTGCGGCAGAGCTTCATCAGGTCGACCGAACCGGTATCGACGGAAAGGTTGACGCAGAAGCCCTGGCCTTCGCCTGCGGTGAGCAGGGGCTTCAGCAGCTCCTTGTAGTTGTCCTTGGTGACATGGGCCTGAATGTGCTTGACGCCATGCTTGGCCAGCAGTTCGGCCTCGTCGTTGCGGGGATCGATGACCACCATCCGGCTCTTGTCGAACTTGAAGTGGCGTTCGATCAGGGGCAGTGTTCCGCGGCCGATCGAGCCGAAGCCGATCATGACGATCGGGCCGGTGATCTCACCGTAAACCGGATAGGCTTCTGTGGTCATTTCGTTCTCCTTGGGTGCAGCATGTGTGCAGCGATCGGGCTATCCGACATTCGCGCTCTAAATCATAGATTTCAGACATAATAAAGGGCGCTCAACGATCGGTAACGCCAGTTTATGACGGTTGTTTTGCGGATTCATGGCGTCGTCCTCGACGGAAAGGATCCGCACACGCTCCATGTCCGCGATAGAGCAGCCTTTCAGGCTTCGGAGACGACGTTCCGCCTTGCTGCATCGAGCAGACAGTCGACCAGTTCTCGGCGCTTTTCCGCGAGGCCCTTGTAGTTGATCTGATCCTCCTCGAGCGCTTCGAGCTGGGCGGCCATCGAAGCTGCGAGGCGCGCGCCGTCAGGCGCTTCCATGATCGCATTCAGCGGGTCGAGATAGATGCGGACGGTAAACAGCAGGTCGCCGGTCTCCGGCAGTCGCCGCAGCACCTGACGCTCGATGCGGATGATCGCATTGGCGGCGGCAACGCCCGGTGAGTTTGGCTCGATCGCCGTCTTCTCGGGGCGGGGATGGTAAAGCGCATAGCGCCAGTTGACCGACCAGTTGTAGCGCTTGACCGGCTGGTTCACATCCAGCTTGTCGAACATGCGGTTGATGAGGGTGGCGTTGCGGGTGCCGCCCTGAAAGCCCGGAACGCCGGCATGGATCTGGTCCATCGGCTTCATGAACTTTTCCGGCAGCGACCATGAGGAGGGGAAGGCGAGGTGGGCGGCCACCAGCGTCCAGCCGTCTTCCTTCCGGCGCAGGATTAGCAGGTCGTCCTGAACGAGCGAACCGGCGCGCAGCAGCGGAGGCCTCGTTTCATCGGAAAGATCGACCGAGTGGCCGGCCATTTCGACAATATCACCGCGGCGGCTGTAAATGCCGGAATGACGGGTCGTTACGTGCTCCGTGAGAAGGGCAAGCGTCTCCCGCTGGGCATCGAGCGATTCAGGCGCCGCAAGGAAGATGTTGTCGAAGTGAGTTTTCTCCAGCGCCTTCTTTTCTGCGAGAAAGATTGCGAGATCGTCGTCGGGCTCGATCCAGTCGTTCAGGTCGATTGGGGTAAGGCCAATGGAGAAGGGCTTGGAGGAGCCGTCATAAGGTGTGTAGGTGGGGATCATCTTCAGTTTCGGCGGGCGAGAGGAAGATGTAGTCTCTCCTCAACCCTGAAGCTTTTCAAGTCCGTTGGCGACACGCGTGAGGGCGACCTCGACAATATCGTAGTCTGCAACTCCGTGGATGGTGAAGGGATCGGCCGCGACGAAGGCCTCAATCGCGGTGCGCTCTCCAACCGCGAGCACGACGCCGCCGGTGCGGGGAACCTTGCGGCCGGAGGCGAGGAACATGCCGCTGTCATAGCCTTCCTTCACCCAGGCCATATGGGGTTCCATGTAGCGGTCGGCTTCCTCGTTCGACTTCTTGTAGGTGAGGGAGAGAATGAACATCAGGCGTCGCTTTCAACGAGTTCGGCGCGGATCAGGCCGCGCAGGGAATTGCCGACGAAGAGCTTGCGGAACTTCAGGTCCTCGAGCTTGAGCACTTCGCTGCGCGCCTTGCGTTCGCGAATGAGTTCCGCCCTCAGCACGCCCGGCAGCAGGCCGCTCGACAGGGCAGGCGTCACGAGATGGCCGTCCTCGGCTTCGGCGAAGAGGTTGGTAATGGTGCCTTCGCAGACTTCGCCGCGTTCATTGAGGAGCAGCACCTCGTCGGCCTCTTCCTTCTTGAAGGCGGCGCGTGCCTCCTCATAGGGTTCGCGGCGCGAGGTTTTGTGACGATAGAGCGCGTCGTCTGATTTCAGGCGGTTGGGCGCGATCCTGAGTTTCCACACAGTTTCTTCCGCCACCGGCTCGAAGGGCGAAGTGGTGATCTCGATCTTGCCGCGAAAGCTCATCGTCAGCCGGACGCGCAGCGGCGTGTCGCCGCCGACCTCAGCGTTCAGCTTGCCGGCGGCGTCCTGCGGCTGACGAAAGCCCAGCGCATCGGCGGAGCGACAGAGCCGGCGCAGGTGCTGGTCTAGCCGCACGAAACCTTCATCTGGTTGCCAGCGCATCGTCTCGATCAGCGAGAAATCCATTGGTCCCCTACCGCAAAGCGCGCCTTGAGCAGACATTCCTCATATTCGGCCTCGGCTTTCGAATCGAAAACGATGCCGCCGCCGACATTGAAGACGGCGCGGTGGTCGTTGAAAAGTGCCAGAGTGCGGATGGCCACCGAAAAACGCATCGGTCCCGCCGGATCGCAGTAGCCGATGGCGCCGCAATAGACGTCCCGCGGACCCTCTTCCAGCTCGTGAAGAATGCGCATCGCCCACATTTTCGGGGCGCCGGTGACCGATCCGCAGGGAAAGAGGGCACGAAAGATCTCTGACAGGCCAATGTCGGGCAGGAGCCTTGCCCTGACATGGCTGACCATCTGATGCACGGTCGGATATGTCTCGATGTCAAAGAGCTTCGGCTCCGACAGCGTGCCGACCTCGCTGATAACGGAGATGTCGTTGCGAAGCAGATCGACGATCATCCGGTTCTCGGCCTGTGTCTTCTCGTCGGCGAGCATGGCGGCGATGATCGCCTTGTCTTCTTCCGGTGACCTGCCGCGCGGGGCCGTGCCCTTCATCGGGTGGGTCTCGATCCAGCCATCGCGGTCTGTCGAGAAGAAGAGTTCGGGAGAGCGCGACAGGATGACCGGACCACCGAGATCGATGAGCGCGCCGTAATGGACCGGCTGGCGGGCGACGAGCGACCAGAAGGCCGCGCGGGCGCTGCCGGACCAGCTTGCCGTCACCGGCATGGTGAGGTTCGCCTGATAACAGTCGCCCCGGCGGATATGCCGGTGCAGCTTGTCGAAACGCTCGCGATAGGTTTCGAAATCCCAGGCGGCGCGGGGGTCGGTCAGGAAGGGTTCTGCTGCCCGTTCTTCCGGCGCGGATGACAATGGATGATCGGGATCTTCCGGGGCATCGAAGATACCGATTGAAAGAAGCGGCGTTTCCCTGTCGTCGATGATGAGCGGGCGGAGCTTTTCCTCGAAGACATAACCTGCCTCATAGGAGACGTAGCCGGCGAGCCATCTGCCGGCCCGGCGCGCTTCTTCTAGTCTGGCAAAGGCGGGCAACACGTCTTCGGCTTTCCGCGCGGTTACGATCTCGCGCGGGTCGGCGAACAGCAGGCTTGTTCCGCGACGGTCATCGCGGAACAGCGCATAGGCGGAATGGTCAGCCATGGGGCCGGGCGTTCTCCGGTTCAGGACGCCTTATCAAGCGCCTCCAGCTCGTCGATCAGCCCTTCTATCATCGACAGGCCTTTGGCCCAGAACGACGGGTCGGTGGCATCGAGGCCGAAAGGTGCGAGAAGTTCGGAGTGATGCTTGGTGCCGCCGGCTTTCAGAAGCTCGAAGTACTTCTGCTGGAAACCCTGGTCCGCCTGCCGGTAGACGGCATAGAGCGAGTTCACCAGGCAATCGCCGAAGGCATAGGCATAGACGTAGAAGGGCGAGTGGATGAAGTGGGGGATATAAGCCCACCAGCTCTCGTAGCCCTCGGAAATCCGGATGGCAGGACCGAGGCTTTCCGACTGGACGGAGAGCCACAGCTCGCCGATCTTTTCGGCCGTCAGTTCGCCTTCCTTGCGGGCGGTATGAACCTTTCGCTCGAACTCGTAGAAGGCGATCTGGCGCACGACCGTATTGATCATGTCCTCGACCTTCTGCGCCAGCATGGCCTTGCGTTCGCGTTTGTCGGTCGTGCGGTCGAGCAGCGCCCGGAAGGTCAGCATCTCCCCGAAGACGGAGGCTGTCTCCGCAAGCGTCAGCGGCGTCTGGCACATCAGCGCGCCTTGGGCTCCGGCGAGCACCTGATGAACGCCGTGGCCGAGTTCATGGGCGAGCGTCATGACGTCGCGCGGCTTGCCGAGATAGTTGAGCAACACGTAAGGATGGGCGGAGGGAACCGTCGGATGGGCGAAGGCGCCGGGCGCTTTGCCGGGACGCGCCGGCGCGTCGATCCAGCCGCCGTCGAAGAAGCGCGAGGCGATCTCGGCCATCTCGGGCGCGAAGCTGCCATAGGCGGAAAGCACGGTTTCCTTTGCCTCCGTCCAGGGGATCAGCCTGTCAGGGGTTTCCTTGAGCGGCGCGTTGCGGTCCCAGTAATTCATCTGGTCCATGCCGAGCCACTTCGCCTTCATCGCATAATAGCGATGGGAGAGGCGGGGATAGGCCTCGCGCACGGCAGCCGCCAGCGCATCCACCACTTCGCGCTCGACGCGGTTCGAAAGATGGCGGGCATCGGCGATGTCCTCGAAACCGCGCCAGCGGTCGGAGATTTCCTTGTCCTTGGCCAGCGTGTTGGTGACCAGCACGAAGATGCGGATATTGTCGCGGAAGGTCAGCGAGAGAGCTTCGGCTGCGCTTTTGCGGACCTCGGGGTCGGCGTCCTGCAGCATGGTGAGCGTCGGTTCTAGCGTCTGTTCCTTGTCGCCGACCTTGAAGCGCAGCGAGGCGAGCGTTTCATCGAACAGGCGGTTGAAGGCAGCGGCTCCCGTCATCGACTTTTCGAGGAAGAGCTGTTCGATGCGGTCATCGAGCTGGAAGGGCTTGTCCTTGCGCAGATCGACGATCCACGGACGATAATGGGCGAGCGCCGGATCGCGATCCATGGCGGCATCGACCGCCTCATCTTCGATGCGGTTGAGTTCCAGCGCGAAGAAAAGCAGGCGGGAAGAGATGTCGGTAAGTTTGGCCTGAACGTCGCCGAAGAACTTGCCATTTTCGACATTAGTCATGTCGGAATAATAGGTGAGGCCGGCATAGGAGGCGACGCGACCGAGGAGGTCCTCCAGCGCATCCATCTGCGTAAGGGCCGCTGCAAGGCTGTCGCTGCCCGTGGCGTTCAGGGCCGTCGCGAGATTGCCCTTCCACTTCGTTTCAAAAGCCAGCGCATCTCTGGCGGCTTTTTCCAGGTCACCCACGAAAGCATCCGAGGTCTTCGACGGATAGAGGTCTTCCAGCCGCCAGACCGGAAGTTCACCGAGCTTTCGGGATTCCGTGAGCGTCGACTGGGTTTCTGCCGGTGCGCGTGCAGGGGTGAAGTCTCTCGGCATGGCGGATCTTCCTGTTCGTTGCGTGTCGGTGAGGAGATGTAGTCAGTCCGGATGGGCTGGGCAAGCCGAACGATCGGTTCGTTGACGGACGACGCCCGTAACCTCTTGTGCGCTTTGCTAAAATGCGAGCTTTTCTCAAAAGAGGATCTTCAGTCCTTTCTGACAGTCTGCGCTGAAGCATGACACTTCGGGTGCATGACGCACCAGATGAAACTCAGAATGATTCCGGGAGCCATACATTGAACGCGCATATCCTCGTTATCGATGAAGACCCGGCGCAGCGACGCGCACTCAAAGCAGGGATCGAGGCGCAAGGCCACGTAGTTCACATCGCCGAAAGCGACCATGAAGGGCTGAACATCTTTCGCAGGCATCGCGATGAGATCAATGCCATCCTCGTCGATCTAAGCGATCCGTCCCGTGCCGGTGCAGGCTTCATCAATACGCTTGGTGATCTGCATCACATCGCGCCAGTCATCGTGCAGACTGCCGAAGGAGCGATGCAGTATGCAATCGAAGCGATGCGCGTCGGCGCGTTCGAATTTCTGGTAAAGCCATCCTCTACCGAGCGGGTCGTCGGGGCCATAGAAAGTGCCCTGAAAGTTGGACGCTATGGTTCCGAAGGCCGTCCCGTTCGTCGCGCCCGTTCCGGTGCGGTTGGCTTCAACGATATCATTGCGGCAAGCGCCGCCATGTCGCGGGCGGTTGAGCTTGGACGCCGGGCCAGCCAGTCGATGATCCCGATCATGCTGGAGGGCGAGGCGGGCGTAGGAAAGGAGATGCTTGCGCGTGCCATCCACGGCGCCAGCGAGCGTTCGGGCCGGACCTTCGCTTCCTTCAATTGCGCCGCAGTCCCCCATGGATTGATGGAAGCGCAGTTGTTTGGCTCGGAGGGTGCCTTGCTCCCCGGTTCCGGCGAACGGCATGCCGGCAAGTTCGCCGAGGCAGATGGTGGCACGCTGTTCATTGAGGAAATCAGCGAACTGCCCCAGCACCTGCAGGTCAAGCTGCTCGGCGCGGTCCAGTCCGGGGAAATCGAGCCTTCCGGCGGCCGCAAGCCGCGCAAAGTCAATGTCCGGCTGATCCTCGCGACCAACAAGGACCTGATCGAGGAAGTCAAGTCCGGGCGTTTCCGCGAGGACCTCTATTATCGGCTGAATGTCTTTCCGATTACCATTCCGGCATTGCGTCGTCGCAGGGAAGATATCCCGCATCTGGTTCGGGCCTTCATCGAGCGCTTCTCTTCGGAGCAGCGTCTGGCGAAGCCTCTTTCGATCGATGCCGCCACCCTTGCCATGCTGACGAGCTTTGATTGGCCGGGCAATGTGCGGCAACTCGAGAACGCCGTCTTCCGGGCCGTCGTGCTTTCCGATGGTGGCGTGTTGATTGAATCGTCCTTCCCGCAGGTCCTCGCGCAGGTGTCGGAAGGACGGGAGGGCGTCCTTGCCGCTGCCATACAGCGCGCGCCGCTCGATGAGCGGACGGTCGCGGCTGCCGTAGCCTCCGCCCAAGCCGTCGCAGAGGAGATCGTTGCCAGGAGAAGCGAAGCGGCAGCAGATGGGTTGGCGCCAGTTCAGCCAGACAATGTCATCGTCAGCACCGATGAAGCGGGCAATGTCCGCAAGCTCGCGGATGTTGAGGAGGAACTGATTCGTTTTGCGCTGAAATTCTACCGGGGCCAAATGAGCCAGGTGGCTCGCAAACTCGGGATCGGCAGGTCGACGCTTTATAGAAAGCTCAAGGATTACGGCATCGATCCTGACGATCCGCAAAAACACGCTGCCTGAACCGCCGAAAAGAGCCCAATCGTTAACGGTTGGGTAAAGAACTTCCCTTACGAACAGTGAATGACTTGTTAGACAATCGTTCACTATATATGGATTGCTTGTGCATCTGTGGCAGATTTGCCATGCTGTTACCGCATTTGACATCCATGTGAGTTGGCGTGGGACGTAGTCTTTCGGACGGGGATAGAATTGCAGAATCCGCATGATACAAGCGCGCCTGTCGACAGAATAGGGCGCAGCCATCGGGCTGCACGCGTGCGTTCAGCCGCCCAGTTGTGCTTCACAGTCCTTGCTGTCCTCATCGTCAGCACCGTTATGCTGTTCGGCGCCTCCTCTTCCGCCCATGCCGAAACCCGTACTCTGAAGATCCATTTCGTCCACACCGGCGAAAAGGCCGCCATCACCTTCAAGCGCAACGGTCGCTACGATGCGAACGGTTTGAAGCAGCTCAACGTCATTCTGCGCGACTGGCGTCGCAACCAGCCGACCAAGATGGATCCGCGCCTGTTCGACCTCGTATGGGAGGTCTATCGGCGGGCAGGTGCTTCGGGCTATATCAATGTCGTATCCGGTTATCGTTCGCCGGAAACCAATTCAATGCTCCGCTCCCGTTCGAAGGGCGTCGCCAAGGAAAGCCAGCACATGCGTGGCACGGCGATGGACTTCTATATCCCGGGTGTACAGCTCAAGACGTTGCGTGAAATCGGCATGAAGATGCAGGTGGGCGGCGTCGGTTACTATCCGAACTCGGGATCTCCCTTCGTTCACATGGACGTTGCTTCCGTCCGTGCATGGCCGCGTATGTCGCGTCAGGATCTGGTGCGTCTCTTCCCTGACGGCAAGACGCTGCACATCCCGGCCGACGGCAAGCCGTTGCCTGGTTACCAGCAGGCGCTCGCCGACTACAAGCAGCGCGTGAGCTCCAATCAGGTCATCGTTGCGGATGCCAAGCCTGCCAAGCGCAAGAACTTCCTGGCCGCCCTATTTGGGGGCGGTGGCGACGAGGATGAGGAAGAGGATGTCGGAGTTCCTGCCGAACGGCCTTCCGTTGCGCCTCAGCCTGTCGTGACGGCTGCAGAGCCGACGATGGTCGCCACGGCCGCTCCACCTCCGGGTGTTGCTCCGGCCCAGCAGATGCTGACAGCCGCACCGCCTGAGAACCAGCTGGCTCTTAATGCGCCCGTTCCGCAATCGCGGCCTTCGTTGAAGCCCGCTGACACCAGCCTTGCTGTGGCACTCTATTCGCCCAACCGTAGCGCCGCCGAGGATGCCTTGTCGAAGGTTGCTGCCGGTGCGCCGACCAATGGTGATGAATTCGCCGACCTGCAGTCAATGAAGGTTCCGGTTCCGACCCTGCTCGGCAATCGCGGGACCCAGCCTGCCGGCATGATGACCGCATCGATCGATCCAAACATGGTTGACGATACTCATATCCCGCTGCCAACGGCTCGCCCGGCTGTGGCCGAGGCACTGCTTGCCGGCTCGGATGCTGAGCCGGAGGCTGATGTCGATGAAGTCGAACAGGCAATTCTTTCTCCGGAAGCTGCCGCTGCTCTCGAAAAGAGCAATGTGCAGGACAATATGCCGACGCCGGCTGAACGTCCTGCCACGGCCGAGTTGACCGCAGCACCCGCTGCCATGGTTCCAACCCCGCAGCCCTCACCGGCGACTGCAAGCAAGGCAGCGCCCGCCGCTCCGATCACGATACAGCCCAAGCCGGCTGCGCCGAAACCTGCAACGACCCAGGTTGCGTCGATTGACCAGAAGCCCGCCGCCCGCGCAGTCGATTTTGGAGATGCCTTCGTCTTTGTCGCTCAGGAGCCGGAAGCGAGCGGCGTGAAGGCCGGCCTGCCCGCCAAGGGTGGTCGTCCGAGCCAGGTCGAGGCGCAGCAGGCTCGCATGGCGATGACCGGCGGCACGAAGCTTACGAAGAACATGATTGCCCAGTGGGCGCTGAACAAGGATCGCTTCGAGACCGTGGCAAAGCCGGTCAAGGCGCCGCGCATCGTCAGTCGTTCGCTGACTGCACCCGCGACGGTTTACCCTGTCGGCTTCCAGCAGGGCGCCACGACCGTGGACCCGAACCGCTTCGGCGCTCCCTGAGTTTTGCGGTTTCTTATTCACAGGCACTAAAAAACCCGCCGGACATTCCGGCGGGTTTTTTGATGGTTCGCTATAGCGCGAGGCTCAGCCTTCCGGCGGGCTCTCGATCATGCCGAGGGCGTGCAGGTAGGTGTCGAGGATGAGGTCCTCCTCCATGCGCTCCTGCTCGTCCTTCTTGCGGAGCGCGATAACCTTCTTGAGGATCTTGGTGTCGAAGCCCATGGACTTGGCTTCGCCGTAGACGTCCTTGATGTCGTCGGCGATGGTCTTCTTTTCTTCTTCCAGACGCTCGATGCGCTCAACAAAGGCGCGGAGTTGGTCGCGGGCGACGCCGTGGGCATCAGACATTGATAATCTCCTTGATATCTCGGAATTCGTTCGTCGGGGCTGACCTGCCGCGAAGCCGGGGCCGCGTCAAGACCTAAAGCGCATCGCGGTCGATGGGATTTGCTCTCAGGGCTTCTTGTCCGGGGGCTGTTTGCTCGTTGTTGCCAAGCCGTCGATCAGGGGATGGCTCTTTCCGCTTACTCCTTCGGCTTGTTGCGCTCGAAATCGGCTTTCTGCGCCTCGCTTGCTTCCTTCTGGTGAAGGGCTTTCCATTCTTCGTAGGGCATGCCGTAAATGCGTTCGCGGGATTCATCCCTGGTCACTTCGAGACCGGCCTTGTCGGCGGCTTCAAGATACCAATTGGACAGGCAATTGCGGCAAAAACCCGCGAGGTTCATCATGTCGATGTTCTGAACGTCGCTGCGTTCCCGAAGGTGGGCGACGAGACGGCGGAAGGCTGCGGCTTCCAGTTCGATCTGCTGTTGTTCGTCGGGTTTGCTCATGGCGTATTTCCTGTCTTTGAAACGCGTCGCGGTTCCTCGGGACCATTGCTTTGCGAAATGTATTTCACTCTATTTCTTACCGGCGCTGCAAACGTGCCGGTCGGCTCCTGTCGTATGCCTCAGGCGGGGTAAGGACCGGTACGGGACACATGGACCTCATAGGCATGCAGCGCGGGGTCTGCATTGAGTGTCTCGAAGATCGGCGCCAGACGGGTGGCCCAGGCTTCAACTCCTTCCTCGCTGCCGATCAGATCCTGCCGGACCTCCAGAAGCGCGTGAGGCATGCCTGTCATCATGCAATGACGATACATGGTATCGCCTCTCAATGCGCCATCATAGGGTTCGTTGTCGCCGACCGTTATGTCACCCGGTTGGCGAAGGCTTTCGATCAGCGGTCCGGCCGCTCGCCTGTCGCTGTCCCACAAAACCGCAGCGTGCCAGGGGCGGGGCACGCCCTTCCAGAAAGGCGTAAACGAATGGAGCGATAGCACCAGCGGCGCTTTGCCGGATGCCTTCGCCACTTCCTCGATCGTGTGGCTCACTGCCTCGTGATAGGGGCGGTGATAGGTGGCGATGCGGCCGTTCCATTCCTCTTCGGTGATCGGATGATTGCCCGGGATGATCGCGCCATCGGAAATCTTCATGATGAGGGTCGGATCGTCCTCGCCGCGGTTCGGGTCAATCAGCAGGCGGGAGAAACAGCTCATTACCGCGGGCACACCGAGCATGGCGGCCAGCCGGCGCGTCAGCGCCTCGATGCCGATGTCGTAGGCGATGTGGCGGGAGAAGGCGGCCTCGGGCAGGCCAAGTCGGCCGTATTTCTCCGGCACACGGTTTGTTGCGTGGTCGCCGAGAAGAACCAAAGCCCTGTCATAATGGCCGGATATGATTTCAAACGGATTGAAGTGTTGCATGACGCGCTGCCGGAAAAGGAGTGGCAGGCTTGATGACATGGGGGAAAGGCGAGCGCAAGCTTTCGTCTCGGTCACGTTTGTGCCAAGATCCGCCCCGATGGTTCAGGCCATGATTACAATCGATTAGAGTTGCGTTGACATTCTTGGTGCATCATCGCAAGAAGGCTGTCGACGCACAAAGATGGAGTTCCGGCGGAAACCGTGCTGAAGCAAATTCAATCTCCTCTGGCCGGCAAGGCCAAGCGTCATTTGCGCCCTCTCCTGATCGCCGGCGCACTTCTCTCACCTATGTTCGCGGCGGGTGCCGCACATGCGGAATTCCGGGTCTGCAACGGAACGCAGAACCTCGTCGGCGTCGCGATCGGATATCGCGCCGAAGAGGGTTGGATCACCGAGGGCTGGTGGCAGGTGCCGGCATCGACATGCGCAACCCTCATCGAGGGCGAGCTGCAGTCTCGCTACTATTATCTCTATGCTGAAGACGCTGCCCGTGGCGGCCGCTGGACCGGTGACATCAACATGTGTGTCGCCGAAAACGAGTTCAAGATCGTTGGGGTGAAGGATTGCTTCGCCCGCGGCTACCAGCAGATGGGCTTCAAGGAATACGACACTGGCCGACAGGGCAGCTGGATGGTCCAGCTTTCCGATACGCCGGGTACACCACAGGAAAGCCAGAACTGATGAAGCGTAACCGCAAAGTGAAGATCCTTGCCACACTAGGTCCGGCATCGTCCGATGAGGCGATGATCCGAAAGCTTCATGAAGCGGGTGCAGACCTTTTCCGCATCAACATGAGCCATGCGAGTCATGATGTGATGCGCGGCCTGATAGCCAAGATCCGCTCCGTCGAAGCGGCCTGCGGCCGGCCGATCGGCATTTTGTGCGACCTTCAGGGACCCAAGCTGCGCGTCGGCAAGTTTGCCGCGACCACCGTTGAGCTGGTTCCCGGCCAGACCTTCACGCTCGACAATAAGGACGAGCCGGGCGACAACACCCGTGTCTACCTGCCTCATCCGGAAATTCTCGAATCCGTCAAGCCGGGCCATCGCTTGCTGATCGATGACGGCAAGCTGCATCTGCGCGCCGAAAAGTGCGACGGCAAGAGTATCGTGACCACCGTCATCTCCGGCACCAAGATTTCCGACCGCAAGGGCGTGAGCCTGCCGGATACCCTGCTGGCGACCGGTGTTCTGACCGACAAGGACCGGGCCGACCTCGACGCCGTTCTGGCGACCGGCGAAGCCGACTGGGTGGCGCTTTCCTTTATCCAGCGCCCCGAAGACCTTGCCGAAGTGCGCAAGGTCGCGCGCGGCCGCGTCGGCCTGATGTCCAAGATCGAAAAGCCGCAGGCCATCGAGCGTATCGATGAGATCATCGAGCTTTCCGACGCCCTGATGGTGGCCCGTGGCGACCTTGGCGTGGAAATGCCGCTGGAAGCCGTTCCGGGCCTGCAGAAGCAGCTTATTCGCGCCTGCCGTCGTGCGGGCAAGCCCGTCGTCGTTGCCACCCAGATGCTGGAATCGATGATTTCCGCCCCGGTGCCGACACGCGCCGAAGTCTCCGACGTTGCGACTGCAGTTTTCGAAGGCGCGGATGCGATCATGCTGTCGGCGGAATCGGCCTCCGGCCAGTATCCGGTCGAGGCTGTTGCCACCATGGCTTCTATCGCCTCTACGATTGAACGCGAGCCGCATTATCCGGGCATCATCTATGCTCAGCGCGCTCAGCCGGAAGCTACCGGAGCGGATGCGATCTCGCTCGCCGCGCGCCAGATCGCCGAGACTCTCAAACTGCAGGCGATCGTCTGCTACACCTCGTCTGGCAATACGGGGTTGCGCGCCTCCCGCGAGCGGCCGGAAGTGCCGATCCTGGCGCTGTCCCCGGTTATTCAGACCGCACGCCGCCTGTCGGTAGTCTGGGGTCTGCACTGTGTGGTGTCTGAGGAGCCGACCGACCTCGACGATATGGTCAATCGTGCCTGCCGTATTGTCGTTGAGGAAGAGTTCGGCAAGCCCGGCGACCGCGTCATCATTTCCGCCGGCGTGCCGCTCGGCACGCCCGGTTCCACGAACATGCTGCGCATTGCCTATATTGGTCCCGACGGCCTTTCGGGCATCTGACCGGTTCTGAAGCGTAATAGTGAAAAAGCCGCCTCATGGCGGCTTTTTCATGCCCGGTTTAGCGGAAGGGTTCGAGCCCTATGTGCGGCTGCCGGCGAGCTTTTCTTCGAGCTTGTTGACGAGGTTCTGGGCGTCGCGGTCGGCCGGGTAGATGTCGAGGTAGCGCTCCCATGCCTTGAGTGCCATCTCCTCGCTGCCGCGTTCGCTGAGGATCGCGGCGAGGCCAGCCAGAGCGCCGAAGTGCCGTGGCTCAAGCGACAGGACATGATTGATGTCGGAAACCGATTTCCGGTAATTGCCCATGGTGTAGTTCAGCGTGGCCCTGAGGTTCCATGCGCCGACGAAGTCGGGTTTCAGAACGATGGCCTGATCGATGAAATCGAGGGCTGCGGGATTGCGCTTCTCGGAAATGGCGGTGTTCGCCCACTGCATCAGAAGATTGACGGTAGGGCTACCGGAATCGTTCCATGTGCCCATGATCTCGGCCGAGATGCGATTAGCCGCTTCCGGGTTGCGCTCCCGCTTCAGGCTGGTCAGCAACTGGTCAATGGTGCGGGCGGTATCGGTCTGCTGTGGGGATATCGACGCATGCTGCTCGCTGTCCTGTGCGTACGCATGGCCTGCCGAAACCACAGTCGAGGCCATCGCCACGAGTGGCGCGACGAAGAACAGTCGATGAAAACTAAAGCGGCGCATAACGGTCAGAATAAACCGCTTGCGCCAGCTTTCATATTCAAATCTTTGCTATCAACAGTCTCCGGCGAAAACGCCGGAAACGATCTGCAAATCCGCCATCGCCAGAAGGCGATGGAAAGCCTCAGCCCTGACGAGCCTTGAAGCGCGGGTTCTGCTTGTTGATGATGTATACGCGGCCCTTGCGGCGAACCAGACGGTTGTCGCGATGACGGGCCTTAAGCGCTTTCAGCGAGTTCTTGATCTTCATTTTTCTGGTCCGCAACTGTTGTCGGGGAATCTCACATTCACCCGCTATCTTTTAACAATCAAAAGCGCGCCGGGGGCGCGCTCCTGAAGGGTTGGTGGCAAATACTCCGACCTGACCCCTCGTGTCAACCGGTTCCCCGGCTTTCAGCGCCAGATACCGGCAATTAAGCCGATTCTTCAAGGCCTGATCGCCATCAATTCCGTAACATGCCCCATCTTTCTTCCGGGGCGGGCTTCAGTCTTGCCATAAAGGTGGACGAGTACGTCGGGCTTGGCGAGCCATGTCGGTACGGCGTCGATGTCATCGCCGATGAGATTGGTCATTACGCAATCGGAATGGCGGGCCGGGCTGCCGAGAGGAAGCGAGGCAATCGCACGGATGTGTTGCTCGAACTGCGAGACGACGCAGGCGGCTTCCGTCCAATGTCCGGAGTTATGAACGCGCGGAGCGATCTCGTTGGCGATCAGGCCGCCATCGGCCAGTACGAAGAACTCCATGCCGACGACGCCGACATAGTCGAGTGCAGCAAGCAGGGCGCTTGCGGCTTCGCGTGCGGCATCCGCCGTCGCCGTCCCGATCCGGGCGGGGAGGGTGGAGGTGTCCAGGATGCCGTTGCGATGAACGTTCTCGGCGGGATCGTAGCAGGCAATTACGCCATCCGTGCCGCGTGCCGCGATGATCGAGATTTCTCGCTCGAAAGGCACGAAGCTCTCGAGGATCAGCGGAACGTTGCCGAGGTCGGCGAAGGCGCCTGCCGGGCTGTCGGCGGAAGAGCGGAACACGCGCTGTCCCTTGCCGTCATATCCCATGCGGCGGGTCTTCAAGACGCCGGCTCCGCCGAAGTCGTCAAGGGCCGCTTCAAGCTGTTCCTGGCTGTCGACGGCATGGAAGCGAGCTGTTGGGATGCCGCAACCATTGAGGAAGCGCTTCTCCGTCAGACGGTCCTGTGCCACTTCTAACGCCTTCGGCGGCGGGAAGACGGGAACGTTGCGGGCGAGGATTTCAGCCGCCTCGACCGGGACATTCTCGAATTCGTAGGTGACGATGTCGCAGGCGGCGGCGAGTTCCGCGAGAGCGACCGGATCGTTATAGGCGGCGGCGATCTGGCTGTTGGCCAGTTGCGCTGCCGGACAGTCCGCCTGCGGCTCCAGAATTACGGTGCGGAAGTTCAGGCGTGCCGCGGCCATGGCGAGCATGCGGCCGAGCTGGCCGCCGCCGATGATGCCGATCGTTTTGGCGGTCATGGGGTATCGTCCAGCGGATATTCTGCAACGGAATTGGTCTGACGCTCGCGCCATTCGTCGAGCCGCTCGGCGAGATCATCGTCGTAGAGGGCGAGAACTGAGGCGGCGAGAAGGGCAGCGTTGACCGCGCCGGCCTTGCCGATGGCAAGTGTGCCGACGGGAATGCCGGCCGGCATCTGCACGATCGAAAGCAGGCTGTCCTGACCGGACAGCGCTCGAGACTGGACAGGTACGCCGAAGACCGGGAGAGGTGTCATGGCGGCGGTCATGCCCGGCAGATGGGCCGCGCCACCGGCGCCGGCGATGATCACCTTGAAGCCTTCATCGCGTGCGCCCTTGGCAAAGGCCACCAGCCGGTCCGGCGTGCGATGCGCTGAAATGATGCGGGCCTCATAGTCGACGCCGAGGATCTCAAGCGTATCGGCGGCGTTCTTCATGGTCTCCCAGTCAGACTGGCTTCCCATGATGATGGCGACAGGCGGGCGCTCTTCAGGCATCGGGTCTCCTTGCAGGCCGTTCACGCGATGATGTCGGGGATGATCTGGTCTTCCAGCTTGGTCATCTTGTCCTTGATGGCCAGCTTCTTCTTCTTCATGCGCTGGATGCGCAGGGCCTCACAACCCGTCTCGATCATTGCGTTGATGGCCGCGTCGTAGTCCTCATGCTCCTGCCGGAGCCGCGCCAGCGCCAGCCGGATATCGGCCTGTTCCTGATCGGGCATTTTGTCCTGTCCCCACTCTCGCTCAACTTACGCCTTCGTTTGTGAGGCGCACCGAAGATTCCCGCAAGCTCCTATCATCAAATACCGGTAACGGGAAGTTATCCTTTTCCGCGTTTTTGCACTGCCGAAATGGCAATTTCGCCTTCGACAAGCCTCAATCTTCGTGTCACATTACTTTTGCAAAGCCTGAAACTCCAGCGATAGAGGACTGGACGTAGGCGAAAGGAAGGACGTATCAAATGACCATACAGGCTCATCTTGAATCGCTCGAAAAGAAGCATGGCGCGCTTGAGGAGAAGCTCCATCACGCTCTTGTCTCTCCCTCCAAGAACGACAACCATATTGCCGAACTGAAGCGGCTCAAGTTGCGTATCAAAGACGAAATGGAACGCCTGAGAGCGTCGACGCGACATTAACCAATAGAAAGGCTGCGCCGGCCGGGGATCGCCATGAAGAGCTGGTCCCGCCCGATGTGAAGAGTAAGCAGCCAACTCCCAAGCGGAACCCCGGAAATCAGAGCGATTTCCGGGGTTCTTGTTTTTCAGGCAGATAAATGGCGGGTGATGAAGGCCGCGATGACTGGCCCGTCAGGACCAGAATTGATCGAGCCAGAGGTTGAGCTTGTCGAAGCCGTGACGGTTGACCGAGTAGATGCGTTTGGTGCCCTCGGAGGTCACGGTGACCAGTTCGCAATCGAGAAGCGCCTTGAGGTGCTGGGAGACGGCCGGGCGGCTGATCGGCAGACCGTTCGCGAGATCGCTGACCGTTTTCGGCGCGCGCCGCAATTCCTCGAGCAGGTAACGCCTGTTCGGATCGGCAATCGCTGCAAAGGGGTCCGTGGTCGACATGAAGGCAGGTTACGTCAATCGGCCGTGCGCGGCAAGCGAGCGTGTGCATTGCAACCTGCGGTCTGACGCGGCACTGGACGTCGCCAGCTCGGCCTTGTCGAGATCGGGCATTACGGGGAAGGACTTAAAGACGATGCCTGTATCGTTTGTTTCTGTTGATCCTTCTGCTAGACCCGTCTATCGGATTTGCTTGAACAAAAAAGATGGAGGAGCTGGCGTTACAGGTCGTCCTCCCGGAACGGATCGTGCCCATGACCACCACCGAAGACCGCTGCCGCCTTGTCCTGATCGTTCCCGAAATCGCCGATGCCGAGGAAAGTGCCCGGATTGTCGGCGATGCGCTGAAGGGCGGCGACGTCGCTTCCGTGATCCTGCCGCAATATGGTCTTGATGATACGGCTTTCCAGCGCCATGCCGAACTGCTCGTCCCTGTCATTCAGGATGCCGGCGCTGCTGCGCTGATTGCCGACAACAGCCGGGTTGCCGGTCGGGCAAAGGCCGATGGTCTTCACATCAGCGGCAATGTCGCGGCGCTCGCGGAGGCGGTGGAGAAACACGTTCCGAAGATGATCGTCGGCGGCGGTAATGCGATGGACCGCCATCATGCGCTGGAGATCGGCGAAGTACAGCCGGACTACGTGTTCTTTGGCCGCCTTGATGGAGACATCAAGCCCGAAGCGCATTCGAAGAACCTTGCGCTTGGGGAGTGGTGGGCATCGATGATCGATATTCCCTGCATCGTGATGGGAGGAACCGATCCGTCTTCGGCAGTCGTCGTTGCGGCCACAGGTGTCGAATTCGTGGCGCTGCGGGAGGCCGTTTTCGCCGATCCGGCGCAGGCGGCGACCATCATTGCCCAGGTCAACGCCGAACTTGACGAAAAAGCGCCACGGTTTGAAGATTGATACGCAATATGCGCACTCGTCTTCTTTGTTCTCCGGTCCTTCTTGCCCTGCTCGCTGCGGGCCTCTGCATGCCGTCCATCGTTAGGGCGCAGCAGGCTGCTGACCAGCCGGTGATGCGGCCGTTGACGCCGTCCGACACCGGATCGCTCGATCGCGGTCCCCGGCCATCGTCCGAGCCTGAAAAGGGTAAGGGCGGTGCGGACGGCAAGGCCGAAGCCGAAGACGATCCGCAGGGGCTCAACATCTTTGCCCGCATGGGTGCACCACTGCCGGATGCACCAACGGAAAAGGAGTTCAAGGGGACCGTCGACGAGGCATATGGCGCCTATCAACGTGGCCTGTTCACTACGGCTATCGATAAGGCCTTGCCCCGCGCGCAGCTTGGCGACCCCGCAGCGCAGACATTGCTGGCGGAGTTGATGGGGCGCGGGCTTGGCGTGAAAAAGGACACCAAGGGTGCGGCCTTCTGGTACGGACAGGCGGCGCAAGGCGGCGATCCCCCGGCGATGTTCAAATATGCCCTGCTGCTGATGGAGGGCAAGGACGTCCCCCACGACAAGGCCAAGGCCGATGAGTACATGCGCAAGGCGGCCGACGCCGGCAACAGTTCGGCGCAGTTCAACTGGGCACAGATTCTGGTTTCGGATAATCCCGGCGTCAAAGGCCTGACACTTGCTCTTCCCTATTACGAGAAGGCGGCCGAGCAGGGCGTGGCCGATGCGCAGTATGCGGTTGCACAGATCTACAGCGTGTTGAAAGACCTGCCGGACGAGAAGAAGGCGAAAGCGCGCGACTGGCTCGGTCGCGCTGCAAGGGCTGGCTTCGATACCGCCCAGCTCGACATGGGGATCTGGCTGGTCAACGGCATCGGCGGTCCGCGCGATTATGAGAGGGGTTTCCGCTGGCTGTCGATCTCGGCCAGGCGCGGTAATGCCGTCGCGCAGAACAGGCTTTCGCACCTCTATATCAATGCGCTTGGAACGAAACCCGATCCCATAGAGGCTGCGAAGTGGTATGTCCTTTCCCGACGCGCCGGCCTCAAGGATCCGGCGCTCGAGGACTTTTATCTCGGTCTGACGGACGAAGAACAGAAGAAGGCGATCGACGCGGCGAACAAGTTCCGTCGGGGATAGGCAGTCTCCATCGGGGCCGGGGAGGCAGGTTTGGATAACATCGAGCTCTTCCAGCGTCTGGGTCTGGCCATTGCCATCGGGGCCGCAGTCGGTGTCGAGCGACACTGGCGCGAGCGCGACGAACCGGAAGGCGCACGCGCTGCCGGTATCCGCACCTTCACCATGGTCGGCATGACGGGCGGTGTGGCTGGTCTGCTGGAGCGTAGCCTGACCGTCGGGACCGCCTATACCGGGTTCGTCATCGTCGGTTTCCTGATCGTCGTCGCCATTGTCATGGCGATCTTCGAGCTGCGTCAGGCTATCGCCGAGCAATCCTACAGCGTGACCTCGGTCATCGCGGCGATCCTCACATTCGGGCTCGGAGCCCTTGCTGTCACCGGTGACATGGTGCTTGCGTCGGCCGGCGGCGTATCGCTGGTGGCGATCCTTGCAAGCCGGGAGTTCCTGCATAGCGCTATCCGCAAGCTCCAATGGATCGAGTTGCGCTCGGCAATCATCCTGCTGACGATGACTTTCGTGCTTCTGCCCATCCTACCTAACACTCCGGTCGGACCTTATGGCGGTGTCGTGCCGCGCAGCGTCGTGCTTCTGGCGATCATGCTCGCCTCGATCTCATTCGTCGGATACATCGCGGTCCGTATGCTTGGCGCGTCGCTCGGCGACCTGATCGGCGGGGCGGTCGGCGGTCTCGTCTCGTCGACGGGCGCCACGGTCGATTTTGCCAGACGGAGCCGGGAACTCGAAGAGGCGGATGCGTCGGACGCGATATCTCTGGCCGCGGGTGCAGCCGCCGCGGGTGCGGTATCGCTTGTGCGGACGATCGTTCTCGTCGGAGCGCTTGCGATGAGCCTGCTTCCCGAGCTTCTTGTTCCGCTTGCACTCGGGGCTGCCGTCATGGCCGGTTATGCCACGGTTCTCGCTCGCCGGCAGGCGGGAGCCGCCGGTGAACGATCACTCGGCAATCCCTTCGAGTTGACTGCCGTAGCCAAGATGGCGGGGCTGCTCACGATCGTTGCCTTTATCGCCAGGGCGGCCACCGCGCATTTCGGTAGTGCCGGCCTCGTGGCTGCATCGGCCATTTCCGCTCTCGCCGATGTGGATGCAGTTGCCGTGACGGTCGCGGGCATGCTGCCACCCCTCGATATAGCGACGGCGGGACGGGCAGTCGGCGTTGCCGTGGTGACCAACATGGTGGCGAAGGCTGTCTATGCCTTTGCCTTTGGTCGGCGGAGCTTCGCGATGCATATTCTCGTTGCCACAGTCCTTGCAGTAGGTGCCGGCGTGGTGGCGGAGCGGCTGCAGGCGATGGCGTGACGCGGTTCTTCGCGTCGGTTTAGCCCAAGCCCCTTGAATTTCGGCCGCATTTGTGGTCTTGAACCGGCCCAACTGCCGCCGCGAGCAATCGCGCGCTTCTGCCGCCGTCATCCGGCGCTACGCCTCTTTTCAAGGATTTCGTTCAATGGCCCGTTCTGCTCTCCTCAATGTTATGGTTCAGGCTGCCCTAAAGGCGGGCAAATCCCTGTCGCGCGACTTCGGCGAAGTGCAGAACCTCCAGGTCTCCGTCAAGGGCCCGAGTGACTTCGTTTCCCAGGCCGACCTCAAGGCTGAAAAGCTGGTGCGCGACGAGCTGTTGAAGGCTCGCCCGACCTATGGTTTCCTCGGTGAGGAAAGCGAAGAGATCAAGGGCACCGATGGCGCTCACCGCTGGATCGTCGATCCGCTGGATGGCACCACCAACTTCCTGCACGGCATTCCGCAGTTCGCCGTTTCCATCGCGCTCGAGCGCAATGGCGAGATCGTCGCCGGCGTCATCTTCAATCCGGCGACCGACGAACTCTACACCTCTGAAAAGGGTGGCGGCGCATTCCTCAATGATCGTCGTATTCGCGTGGCCGCCCGTAAGGTTCTGTCCGACAGCGTCGTCGGTTGTGGCATTCCGCATCTCGGCCGCGGTTCGCATGGCAAGTTCCTAGTCGAGCTTCGTCATGTGATGGGCGAAGTGGCCGGCGTCCGCCGCATGGGCGCGGCCGCGCTCGACCTCGCCTATGTCGCTGCCGGCCGTCTCGACGGCTTCTGGGAAGCCGGTCTTTCGCCCTGGGACATGGCTGCCGGCCTCTTGCTGATCCGCGAAGCCGGTGGCTTCGTCAGCGACATGCATGGCGGCACCGAGATGTTCGACACCGGTACCGTGGTCGCCGGCAACGAATATATCCGCAAGGAATTGATCGAAGTCATCGCCCGTCCGGTACCGAAGAACTGATCTGTTCCTTCGCTGTTTCCGCGGCTTCAATTCGTCTCAATCTTCCGCTAGCTTCGCCTTGCGAGATTCCCGGAGGCTGAGGAAGACATGGCGAAAGTGAAGCTGGCGGACCTTGAAGCGGCGGAGACCGGGGGAGGGGACGACGGCCATAAGCTGTCCAGTCCGATGTCGTTCTTCAGCACCATGGTGATCTTCCTGATCATCGTGGGTTTCATCGCGGCCATTTTGTACCGGCAGGCTCACGCGGCCTTCGTCACCAATCCGGGCCTGAACAGTCTCATCCTCGGCGTTCTGGCCATCGGCATCGTCCTCGTCTTTTCGCAGGTGCTGGCTCTGCGGCCAGAGGTCCGGTGGTTCAATTCGTTCCGCGCAGCTGGTGGCATAGAGAAGGCCGGACGTGAACCCCGTCTGCTTGCTCCCATGCGTACGTTGATCGGTGGTCGTCGTTCCGCCGCAATCTCCACCACTGCCTTGCGTTCCATTCTCGATTCTATCGCCACACGCCTTGATGAGTCGCGCGACACCTCGCGCTATCTGATAGGTCTGCTCGTCTTCCTCGGCCTTCTTGGCACATTCTGGGGCCTGCTCGGCACCATCGGCTCGATTACGACGGTGATTCAATCGCTTGATCCTGCCGGTTCCAGTGACAGCAATGATGTGTTGCAGGCTTTGAAGAGCGGACTTACAGCACCGCTCGCGGGCATGGGTACGGCATTCTCTTCCTCGCTGCTTGGTCTCTCCGGATCGCTCATTCTCGGCTTTCTCGATCTGCAGGCCGGTCGCGCGCAAAACCGTTTCTACACCGAATTGGAGAACTGGCTGTCCTCCGTGACGGATGTCGATTCCGACCGGGTGGCTCCTTTCTCGAACGGCAGTGGGTTGCAAGCGGAAGAGCTGTCTCGTCTTGTCGAGCAGCTTGCGAGGATTGCAGATCGCGAAAACATCACGGATGGCGATAAGTCGCTGACGGCGATTGCCGGGCTGGCTGAGGGCATACAGGGTCTTGTCAAGAACATGCGCAACGAGCAGCAGATGCTGCGCGACTGGATCGAGGCGCAGCAGGATGAGTCCCGCGCCATGCGCAAGACGCTGGACAAGCTGAACGAGAAGATCGGCGGGGGCAAATAAGATGGCTCTTAGCCGCAACCGCCGTCGCGAACGGGGTGTCGACTATTGGCCGGGTTTCGTCGATGCGCTGTCGACGCTGCTTCTGGCGATCATGTTCCTGCTCACGGTTTTCGTGGTCGCCCAGTTCATCCTCAGCCGGGAAATCTCCGGCCGGGACGAGGTGCTCAACCGACTGAACAGTCAGATTGCAGAACTGACCCAACTGCTGGCGCTGGAAAAGAATGGCAAGCAGGACCTTGAGGATACGCTCGCTTCGCTGCAAACCTCGCTCTCTGCATCCGAAAGCGAGCGCACCCGGCTGCAACAGTTGCTGGACAGCGGTGCGGGAGCATCGGATGTCGCCAACCAAAAGGTTGGCCGTCTCACGCAAGACCTTCTGCAGGAAAAGCAGGTCAGCGAACGGGCCATGAGCCAGATCGAACTCCTCAACCAACAGATCGCGGCGCTCAGGGCGCAGATCGCGGCCGTCGAGGAAGCCTTGCAGGCGTCGGAGGCGCGGGATCAGAATTCGCAGGCCAAGATCGCCGATCTTGGCCGTCGCCTCAACGTCGCTCTTGCGCAGCGGGTGCAGGAACTCAACCGCTATCGCTCCGACTTCTTTGGCCGGTTGCGCGAAATCCTGTCCGACCGCGAGAATATCCGTATTGTCGGGGACCGATTTGTCTTCCAGTCGGAAGTCCTTTTCCCATCGGGTAGCAACGAGCTTAATCCCGCCGGTGCAGGCGAGATGGACAAGCTTGCGACAGCATTGCTCGATCTTGCCCGCGAGATCCCGCCGGAGATCAACTGGGTTCTGCGCGTCGACGGGCATACCGACAACGTGCCGCTCACCGGCGCCGGTCGTTACGCCGACAACTGGGAGCTTTCGGCAGCGCGCGCCATCTCGGTGGTCAAGTATCTGATCTCCAAGGGTGTACCTTCCAACCGGCTGGTCGCGGCCGGTTTCGGCGAATACCAGCCGATTGCCGAAGGCGACAGCCCCGAGGCCCGTGCGCAGAACCGCCGCATCGAACTCAAGCTGACCGAGCGTTGAAGCGCTTTCCGCGCAGGATGGCGTGGCGGCTGGCGGCAATGTTCTGAACTGGATGCGTTGCATATGAGGCGGTCTGAATGACCGTCTATGTCTTCCGTTTGTCTGTCTCCATCCGAATTCCCCCAAAGTTCGCAGGTTGTGCAAGTATTTACGTGTCCGTAAAGGTAAGGTCATCCAAGTGATCGGGGAGGGTTGCGCTGATGGACTGCGATGTACTGGTGATCGGAGCCGGCCTTTCCGGCCTCGTGGCGGCCGCGGAGGCCGCGGATCGCGGCCTCAGGGTCTGCGTAATCGACCAGGAAGGAGAGCAAAATCTCGGCGGTCAAGCCTTCTGGTCGCTCGGCGGTCTCTTCTTCATCGACAGCCCAGAACAGCGGCGTATGGGTATCCGCGACACCATAGATCTGGCTCGACAGGACTGGCTCGGTTCTGCGCGTTTCGACCGTCCCGAGGACTATTGGCCACGTCATTGGGCGGACGCCTATCTCGATTTTGCAGCCGGGGAAAAACGCTTCTGGCTGCATCAGCAGGGCATGCGCTGGTTTCCGGTGGTCGGCTGGGCCGAACGCGGCGGGTCGCGTGCGGATGGCCACGGCAATTCCGTTCCGCGCTTTCATATCACATGGGGAACCGGGCCAGCCGTTCTCGCGCCCTTCATTCGCCGTGTACGGGAGGCTGAAGGGAAAGGGCTTTTGTCCTTCCGGTTTCGACATCAGGTGGATCAGCTTGTGGTGACCAACGGCGCGGTCACCGGTGCGCGGGGTACCGTGCTTGCGTCCGACGCGGCGCCGCGGGGTGCTGCGACTTCACGCTTCCCGGAGAGCCAGTTCGAGATTGCTGCGGGGGCGGTCATCGTCGCTTCCGGCGGGATCGGCGGCAATCATGATCTGGTGCGCAAGAACTGGCCGGTCGAGCGTCTTGGCCCTGCGCCGAAATCCATGGTGGCGGGCGTTCCGCAATATGTCGACGGGCGTATGATCGCCATCACCCAGGCGGCGGGCGGCGATGTCATCAACGGCGACCGCATGTGGCACTATACCGAAGGGCTTCGCAACTTCGATCCGATCTGGCCTAACCATGGCATCCGTATCCTGCCGGGTCCCTCATCCTTCTGGTGCGATGCAGACGGCAACCGTTTCGATGCGCCTGCCATGCCCGGCTTCGATACGCTGGCGACGCTGAAGGCGATCCGGGCGCGGGGAGACGAATACAGCTGGTTCATCCTCAACAAGGCGATCATCAAGCGCGAATTCGCCCTGTCCGGTTCGGAACAGAACCCGGACCTGACGGGAAAGAACATCCGGCTGTTGCTCAAGCGTCTCGGCAGCAACCCGCCCGGACCGGTGCAGGCCTTCATGGACAAGGGCGAGGATTTCGTCGTGCGCGATACGCTCGAGGATCTGGTTGTCGGGATGAACGAACTCAGCGGCGAACACCGCCTCGGCATTCATCATATACGGGCGCAGATCGAGGCGCGGGATCGGCAGGTGAATAATGCGTTCGGCAAGGATGCACAGATGACGGCTATCCGTGGCACTCGCCGCTTCCTCGGCGACCGGCTGATGCGGACAGCCAAGCCGCACCGGTTGCTCGCATCCAGGGCCGGGCCGCTGATCGGCGTGCGTCTCCACATTCTGACACGCAAGACGCTTGGCGGTCTGCACACGGATCTTTTTGCCCGTGTGCTCGACGCGACCAACAAGCCGGTGCCGGGACTCTATGCCGCAGGCGAGGTGTCCGGCTTCGGTGGCGGCGGCGTGCACGGCTATAACGCGCTGGAAGGTACGTTCCTCGGTGGCTGCCTGTTTTCTGGACGGATTGCTGGCCGGTCGGTCGGCGCGTAACCCTATTTTGCGGTGACCGCAAAATCTGCAGCGCCACTTTCGAACTGAAGCCGGGCGAGCTTTGCATAGAGCCCGCCTTGCTGGATCAGGCTCTGGTGGGTGCCCTCCTCGACAATCCGCCCATCTTCGAGCACCAGGATACGGTCGGCTTTGAGGACGGTCGCAAGGCGGTGAGCTATGACGATGGTGGTCCTATTCCGCATCAACCCATCGAGAGCCTTTTGAACGAGCGTCTCGCTTTCGGCGTCGAGTGCGGAGGTTGCCTCGTCCAGTAGAAGAACCGGGGCATTGCGCAGGAGAGCGCGGGCAATGGCAATCCGCTGGCGCTGGCCACCGGACAGCGTGATGCCGCGTTCGCCGACCTCGGTGTCGAAGCCACGCTCGAGCCGCTTCACGAATTCGCTTGCCTGGGCTGCTTCCGCCGCTGCCTCCACCATTTCGCGTGTTGCATGTGGCGAGCCGAAGGCAATGTTCTCATGGATCGTGGTGGCGAAGATCGTCACGTCCTGCGGTACCATGGCCATGCGGTCGCGCAGGGCGTGGGGGTCAACATCCCTGAGATCAAGACCATCAAGGCGAACCGCGCCGCGCTCCGGATCGTAGAAACGCAGGAGCAGCGAGAAGACTGTGCTCTTGCCCGCGCCGGATGGACCGACGATGGCGACGGTCTCACCCGCTTCCACCTTGAAGGAGAGGCCCTTGAGGGCCGATTTTCCCGGGTGCGACGGATAGGCGAAGTGGACATCCTCGAACGCGACCTGTCCGAGCGGCGGCTGGGGCAGGGCAAGCGGGACGACCGGCGCAGTGATGGCGGAGCGTTCCTGCAGGAGTTCGGTCAGGCGCTCGGCGGCTCCCGATGCTTGAGAGAGTTCGCCCCAGATTTCGGAAAGCGTGCCCATCGAACCGGCGGCGATGACGGAATAGAGGAGGAACTGACCGAGCGTGCCTGCGGAAAGGGTGCCGGCCAAAACGCTTTGCGCCCCGAACCAGAGAACGGCGACGATGCTGCCGAAGACGAGCGAGATGGCGATACCGGTCAACAGCGCGCGCGACTTGATTGCAGAGCGGGCTGCCTCATAAGCGTCCTCCACGGCTTGCGTATAGCGAGCGGTGGCGGCTCCTTCCGCGTTGAACGCCTGCACGGTGCGGGCCGCGGCAATGGTTTCCGACGCGAAGGATGATGTGCTCGCCAGCCGGTCCTGCGCCTCGCGGGAACGTTTGCGCACGGAGCGACCGAAAGCGACCAGAGGGAAGACAATGATCGGGATTGCGATGAGTACTAGTACGGAGAGACGGGGGCTCGTGTAGATCATCATGCCCATGGCGCCAAGACAGAGGATGGAGTTGCGTAGCGCCTGCGAGGCGGTGGCGCCGACGGCCGATTTGATCTGTGTCGTGTCCGCCGTAAGACGCGAGACGATCTCGCCGGACTGATTGACGTCAAAGAAGGAAGGAGAAAGCGTCGCCACATGGGCGAAAACTTCCCGGCGCAAATCCGAAACGATGCGCTCGCCAATGGTGATGACGTAATAGTATCGCATGCCGCTTGCCACTGCCAGCACGATGGCCATGATGATGAGCATGCCGAAGTAGTTGTTGATGAAGCCGCTGTCTGCCGACTCGAATCCGTGATCGACCATGCGGCGAACGGCGAGCGGCAGCGCAAGCGTGGTTGCGGCGGCAAGGCAAAGGAAGAAAAGCGCGCCGATGACCAGGGAACGGTAACGGGAAAGATAGGGCAGGAGACGCGACAAGGGCTTCAGGGAGCGGCGCTTCTTTAGTTCGGTTTCGTCGATTGCTGACACTTTGCTCTTCTCCAACGCGCGCGAGAACGCTTTCGCGCCATGGCTCTTGTTATCCTCGCGCCCTTCATGTATAGGCACCGCATCGAATTGGGAAGCCGTGGCCTGATCGGACTGCGGCTTTGTCTATTGAATAGGACCGCAAGGCGCAATTGCGTCAAATGGACCTCCGGCACAGCAGGAAGAAAGTTATGAAGGCTGACATCCATCCCGACTACCACACCATCAAAGTGGTCATGACCGATGGCACCGAATACGAAACCCGTTCGACCTGGGGTTCGGAAGGCGCTGTCATGAATCTCGAAATCGATCCGAAGTCCCATCCGGCTTGGACCGGCGGCAACCAGCAGCTGATGGACCGCGGCGGCCGCCTTTCGAAGTTCAACAAGCGTTTCGGTGGCCTCGGCCTCTGATCGACGCTTCGATCGAATGTTTAAAAGAAGCCCGGTTCATCCGGGCTTTTTTGTGCCCGCAGTTTGACACTGAGGAATTCCTGGTTGGCGTGTGGGCAAAGAAAAGCCCGGCGATGCGCTTGGCATGGCCGGGCAAGCATTTGCTGCGGTGGATGAGTTTCGACGGCGTCAGTTGCTATTGAAAGCGGTGCGTAGCAGGTTGAGCTGCGCCTGGACGCTGTTTTCATTGTCGGGCACGATCGGGGCGTCCGACGGGCGATAGATTTCGCGGTCGAGCAGTGCAATACGGTTCTGCAGACGGAGCGAGCGCTCGACCAGATCGCGGAAGGCTTCCGGCAGGTCGCTCCAGCCCGGTGCATTGCGATCGACATTGAAGCCATCGAGGCGAACCTTGCTCTTTTCCGAAAGAACCTGATCGCGGCTCATTTCACCATTGTTGACGGCGCGCTGGAGCAGGAGCCAGGAAGCCATCTGCATGAGGCGGGTGGTGAGGCGCATGGATTCGGCTGCGTAGAGGACGGAGGCCATGCGCGGCAGAACCTTTGCGGCTGCGCGGCCGGGCCCATCGAGGTAGGCAGCGGTTTCTTCGACCAGTCCCATGCCTTCGGCATAAGTCGCCTTGAACTGCGACGATGCGGCCGCACGGCCCGCAAAGCTCACGGTATTCAATCCGAGTTCAGACATCGATTCACCCCTGTTTTACGCATCACTTTTTATCATGAACGGAGGTGAAAACTTACTTCGTCGCCGCCGTCTTTCATGACGCTAAGATGCTATTATTACCGCAAACCCGCAAGCCGTTTCTTAAAGAAGGGTTAATTCCCACAATTTTGCGTAAATGGGACGGTGCGGAAAAGAAGAGCCGCATGTGCGGCTCTCAAGGTAAAACAGGGAGAAAAATCAGACGAATTCGCCATGTGGAGAAATGGCCTGAATCCAGAAGATCTGGATGGAATTACAATCGCCCAAAATGATTAACCAATGGTTAATTTCAAGCTGAAACTTCGAATTTTCCCGGTGTGGAACAGAGTTGATGTAAAAGTCGGAAATTTATACTTTGGGACGGAATAAACTATCGGCCGCACGCTTGCTATGGTCCTTGCGTGTGATTTCCAACTCGATGCGTGCGATCTCCTCGCGCAGGACTGTGATTCGATTGCGCAGTTCCTCAGCGGATATGGCCGAGAGGTCGGTTCCAATCTCGTGGGTGGCGGATTTCTTCGGGCGTTCCTCATCGAATGTCATGCGTTTGCCTCCTTCGGCGGTAGGTTGCCACCGGTCTCCTGAGGCTCCTGCAGGGGAGCGGCACGAGGATCGAGCGTCAGGCTTTCCGGGGTGCTCATCGGCGAAGCCGTGACCGGAATATTGGGCACGTTCTCGCGGTCGGCGACCGGAACCGGCGCTCTCAGACGGCTGCGATAGATGGCGTAGGCGGTGAGCAGGACGTGGGCGGCGGCCGTTACAGAGAATAGGGCATAAGGACCGAGTTGCGTCATAACCGGGCCGCCGATGGTTGGTCCGATGATGGTGCCGATGCCATAGAGCAGCAGTAGTCCACCGGACACCTTCACGAAGTCATCGGTGGAGGCAAAGTCGTTGGCGTGGGCCACGGCAATGGGGTAGAGCGAGTTCGCTGCTGCACCGTAGAGCGCCACGAAGACGATCATCATGATCGGATCAGTGGGCTGGAACACGAGGAGTATGATAGCCGCCAGCGCTGCCATGCCTGACAGGGCGGCGAGCACATAGCGGCGGTCTGTGCGGTCGGATGCCTTGCCTGAAGGAAACTGCATGACGGCGCCGAGGAAGATGGTGATCGACAGCATGGCAGCGATGACACTTGGCGAAAGGCCCGCGCGGGCGCCGAACACGGCACCCAGCGTGCCGTAGGCACCGTTGGCGATCCCGATCAGCAGGATGCCGACGAAGGAGACCGGCGAATTGCGATAGAGGGTCGGCAGGTCGAGCTTGATCGACTTGAGCGGCTGCGGCGTGGCTGCCGTAGAGATGGTGGTCGGCAGCACGGCCACGCAATAGAGCATGCCGCAGATCATGAAAAGGATGGTCGTCTTCGGATCGAAAAAGCCCACCATCATCTGGCCGCCGACGACGCCGATCAATGTGATGGAAATGTAGAAGGAGAAGATCGTTCCGCGCGTTTCGTTGGTCGCGCGTTCGTTCAGCCAGCTCTCGATAATCATCGACGTGCCGGCCGTGCAGAAGCCGGTGACCGCACGAAGGGCCACCCACCAGTAATCGTCGACGACAATGCCGGTCAACAGCGCGATCAGCGAAATCAGCGAGACGAAGGCGGAGAACGCTCTGATGTGGCCGACCCGCATGACGAGCTTCGGCGCGATGAAGCAGCCGAGCACGAAACCCGTCGCCCAGGAGGTTCCTAGAAAACCGAGGATTTCGTTGGAATAGCCTTCCTCCGCGCCGCGCACGGGCAGCAGCAGGCCATGCAGGCCATTGCCGAGAAAGAGGAAGAGGGTGCCCATGAGAAGGGCCATGACAGGCAGGAGATTTCGTCGCATGGCGTCTCTGTCGGTCGTTTATGCTTTATGCATTGAAGGAAGGATCTGTAACGTCGCAGTCTAGTGCAAGGTCCCTAGCGATATCTGAACGATATAGGGCTTGCCGGAGAAATTTCTGGCGGGCAAAAGTGTCGTCGTTGTGGCCGTGCCGGAATCGGCACCACGAAAGGTTGCCTGATATCATGACCAAGCTCATCGCTATCCTGCTGATGCTCGCCATGGTGATTCAGGTCATCAAGCCGCTCGGGCTTCCCGGCCTTCGCCAGCGCAAGGATTTCTGGAAGATCGCGGTGCTCGCCTTCGCGATCTGGACCGTCACGCTGCTTATCCGCCCCTGAACGGCTCAGATCGAAATCGAGCCGCGCATGACCTCGACACAGCCGCCGGTGACGCGGACGTGTTCCATGACGCCTTCGCGGCTTTCGATATCGAGGTGGATCAGGCTACGACGTCCCATTTCCACACCTTGTTCGATGAGCAGGTGCCGGTGGCCTGAGGCCTTTGACAGGAAGGCGAGATAGGCGCCGAGTGCGGCCGAGGCGCTGCCGGTCGCCGGATCTTCCGGCACATTGTCCAGAGGCGCGAACATCCGGGCGCGGATGTGGTCCTCGCCGACATGGGTATAAAGGAAGGTGGAGCAATCGCTTCTCTCATGCGAAAAGGCGTGCTTCAGCTTTCTGACGGCATCGATGTTCGGCCCTGCGCGACCAAGCGCATCGAGGCTTGCGATCTCGGCGATGATGAATTTCAGGCCGACCGAGACGAAACTCGGCCGGTGGCTGGTGGTGGCGATATCGTCTGCCCGCAGCGATACGCATGGGGCAAGCGCCGCAGCATCGACGGCGGAACCCACGACAAGAGGTCCCGGCGCACGGATTGTGGCGCCGGTCACCGTTTCGCCGGCCCTCGCGAGGGCGATCTCGACGAGACCTGCCTTCTCCTCGAAACGCATCACGCTGCTGGTGGACTTGCCGAAAACTTCTGCCTGCCGACCGAGCACGAAGGCGGTACCGACATTCGGATGGCCGGCGAAGGGGACCTCCACCGTCGGAGTGAAGATCCTCACCGCGGCCGTATTGGCCTCATTGCGCGGCGGCAGGACGAAAGTGCTTTCCGAATAACCGAACTCGGTTGCGATCTGCTGCATCTCCCAATCCGTCAGGTCGCGCGCATCCGGCACAACGGCCAGCGGATTGCCGGAGAAGCGCGTGTCGGTGAAGACATCGACGGTGACGAAGGGGATGGAACGCATGATCTCTCCGCTTTCAGATGCAGTATCTCTGCTTGCTTAGCCGGCGGTCTGGCTCCGATCCTGCCATTCCGGGATAGGGAAGACGCGGTCATAGGCCCAATTGAAGACAAAGGCATAGACCATGTAGAAGAGCGAGAAGGAAACGTCCATCACCACCGCATGCCAGAAGCCGACATTGAGGTACCAGGCGATGAGGGGAGCAAGGACGATGAGCAGGCCCGCTTCGAACAGGGCCGCATGCAGAACACGCACAGCGACCCTCTTGGCCGTAGTACCTGTTAGCCTGTGCATCGCATGGTCGAAGCCGATGTTGTAGATGTAGTTCCACAACATTGCGATGGTCGCGCTGGCTACACTGATGACACCGATTTCCGATATGGGCAGGGAATAGACCCAGGCTCCGAGCGGCGTGATGATGCCGAGGGCGATGAGTTCGAAACTGATGGCGTGGCGAATTCTGTCGCTGGTCGAGCGCATTTTGATCTCCCGCAGAGGGTATGTCGGGTCGTCCCGGCCAGATGCCCATTATGGGGAGAGGTCGTCCTCAGCTGCCGTCAATATAGTTTGCCGATCCGGAAAGGCAAGCGTTGCCATACTGGAACGAAAAAGCCCCGCCTTGCGGCAGGGCTTTGAAGGTCTTCTCTAAAAGTGCCGGTCAGGCCTTGTTCACGCTTGCGGCGTAGATCTGATCGATCGTTCCGGCCAGGCTGGCGTTGAACTCGGCATCGCTCATTGAAACGCGCAGGTTTTCTGCCAGGGCACGCGAGAAGCTTGCGATCATGCCGTGGTTGTGGCTGAGCTTCTCACAGGCGTCCGCGGTGCTATAACCACCCGAAAGGGCGACGACGCGGACGACCGACTTGTGGGCGACCAGAGGGGCGTAGAAATCTGCGACCGTCGGAATCGTCAGTTTCAGCATTACGGTTTCGCCTGCGGGGAGCTTGTCGAGCTGTCCGGCGATTTCGTCACGAAGAATGGCTTCAGCCTCAGTCTTGGTGGGGCTCTTGATGGAGACTTCCGGCTCGACGATCGGGATCAGGCCCTGGCCGATGATCTGGCGGGCAACCTCGAATTGCTGCTTGACGACGGCGGCAATGCCGGCCTCGTCGGCATGGGCGATCACCGAACGCATCTTGGTTCCGAAGATTCCCTTTTCGCGGCCGCGGATCAGGAGAGCGTCCAGATCGGGCATCGGCTTCATCAGCTGGACGCCGTTCTCTTCGCCAGCGAGGCCCTTGTCGATCTTTAGGAAGGGCACGACGCCGCGTTTTTCCCAGAGATAGGAGGGAACGTCCTGACCGTCGACGTCGCCGTCCATGGTGCGCTCGAACAGAATGGCGCCGATGACCTTGTCGCCCGAAAAGGCGGGCGCGCTCATGATGCGGACGCGCATGGCATGTACCAGGCGGAACATTTCCTCGTCACCCTGGTAGTCGGATTCGGAAACGCCATAGAGACGCAAAGCTCCGGGTGTTGAACCGCCGCTCTGATCTAGCGCCGCAATGAAACCCGGCGCCGAGCTGATCTTGTTCAACATCTTCGCGTCCACCATACTTCACTCCTATCCCTAAAAATGGCGCATCGCGCGCTCACGTAAGTTCTGTGATTTCACGACCAATCGGCAATGCCGGATTGATCAATCACCGGATGATATCTTCGAGACATCCAGTTGTTCTCAGTCTTTCGAAACCAAGATGACTCCGGCGATAACAGAACTTCTACGACAGGAAAATGGCAGCCTAACCTATTGAAACGATTGAAATCACTTCAATCGTTTTAAAATTCAATAAAAAATACTTAAAGTTAACGGCGGCAGATTCAAAAATCTGCCGCCGGCGATCATTGGCTTACTTGGAGGAAGAGAGAACCGCCACGCCGGGAAGCTCCTTGCCTTCCATCCATTCGAGGAAGGCGCCGCCCGCCGTCGAGACGTAACTGAAATCGTTCGCAACACCTGCGTGGTTGAGCGCCGAAACCGTATCACCGCCGCCGGCGACGGAGACGAGTTTGCCGGCGCGGGTTTCTTCAGCGGCATGCTTCGCGGCCGAAACCGTCGCTGCATCGAAGGGGCTGATTTCGAAAGCGCCAAGCGGGCCGTTCCAGACCAAAGTGGAAGCTCTGGAGATCCAGGCATTAATTGCAGCGACCGATTTCGGGCCGACGTCGAGCACCATGGCATCGGACGGGATGGCCTTGATATCGACCGTTTCGTTGGCCGCGCCTGCCTTGAATTCGCGGGCGACGACACCGTCTTCCGGCAGTACAATGGCGCAGCCGGCTTCCTTGGCCGTGGCAAGGATCTCCCTCGCGGTCTCTGCGAGGTCATGTTCGCAGAGCGACTTGCCGATATCGATGCCCTGTGCGGCGAGGAAGGTGTTGGCCATGCCGCCGCCGATTACCAGCGCGTCGACCTTCTTCACGAGGTTGGAGAGGAGGTCGATCTTGGTGGACACCTTGGCACCGCCGACGATGGCGACGACCGGGCGTGCCGGATTGCCGAGGCCCTTTTCAAGCGCCTCGAGCTCAGCCTGCATGGTGCGGCCGGCGTAGGCGGGCATGTGGTGGGCAAGGCCTTCGGTGGAAGCGTGGGCGCGGTGGGCGGCCGAGAAGGCGTCGTTGACGAAGATATCGCCGTTCTTTGCCAGTTCGGCGGTGAATTCCGGCGTGTTCTTTTCTTCGCCCTTATGGAAGCGGGTGTTTTCCAGAAGAAGGATGTCGCCGTTTTCCATCTTGGCGATGGCGTCCGCTGCGACCGGGCCAATGCAGTCGGCGGCGAAGCCGACCTTCTGGTCGAGCACTTCCTCCACTGCAGGGGCGATCAGCGAGAGGGACTGGTCGGCGACCGGTTCACCCTTCGGGCGGCCGAAATGGGCGAGCAGGATGACCTTGGCGCCTTTCTTCGACAGTTCCTTGATCGTCGGAGCAACGCGCTCGATGCGGGTGGTGTCACTGACCTTGCCGTCGGTGACGGGAACGTTGAGGTCGACACGGACAAGAACGCGCTTGCCCGCGATATCGGTGAGATCGTCGAGAGTCTTGAAAGCCGGCATGATGATACCCGTCGTTTTGCTGTTAACTGGGCTGACGGGCCGGACATTTACATCGCTCGCCAAACGACGCAAGGCGATCAGTTATTATTTTCGCCCTGTGCCGCAATGGCCCGTTCCGCGCGTTTCTTGCGAAGATAGTCGCGGAGAGCGTGTGCCAGTTCACGGATATTCAAGAAGATAGGCAGGTTGGTGGCGGGAGCCACCGGCTCCAGCGAAACGCCGACCGAGGCAATATGTCCCGATTCGTCGAGGTCGCGCACGATCAGAACGATGGTTCCGAGGCGCACGCGGTCGGCGTATTCACCGCTGCCGCCGAGGCGCTGCGCGATGAGTTCGGCGACGGTCTTCTGGCGTTCAGCTGCATTGATCAGTAGTGGGCCATAGGCCTGATCGAGGTCCTCGACGCGGGTTGTGGGTGAAATGGCGAAGGTACCGAAGAATTCGCTGTCGTCCTCCGCCACGGGCGCCTTGCTGGCGAATAGGCGGTCCAGCAGCTTGGAATAGCCGGGGGCGATGAAGAGATAGACCTGATCGTTTTCGCGCAGACGGCCGGCATACTGGTAGCGCATGGACTTGCCGTCACGGATGACGAGGGAAGGGGCGGCCCAGCGGGGGATGCGCTCGCCGCGCAGAACCGGGCTGTCAGCCACCACACGGTAGGCCAGCAGTTCATGGTTGGCGGCGCCCGGCAGGTCGAGTTCCAGCTTGTCGACGGCGCCGAGGCGCTTGGGGATGATAAGGCCGAGCTTGCGGGCGACGGGCTTGATGGTCCAGCCCTGCAGCACCAGCGAGATCATCACCACGATGAAGGCCGTGTTGAAATAGAGCTGGCCGTCCTCAAGATTGCCGAGAATGGGCAGAATGGCGAGCAGGATTGAGACCGCCCCGCGCAGGCCGACCCAGGCGATGAAGCCGGTTTCGCGCTGGGTGTAGTCGAATGGCAGCAGGCAGATCCAGACCGCCAGCGGCCTGGCCACGAACACCAGGAAAAGACCGAGCAGAACGGCTGGCAGCAGGATCGCCGGAAATTGCGAAGGACTGGCCAGCAGGCCGAGGACCAGGAACATGACGATCTGCGCAAGCCAGGTCAGCCCGTCCTGGAAACGGGTGATCGAGGCGCGCGATGGTATCTTCTGGCTGCCGGCATAGATGCCTGCCACGTAAACTGCGAGGAAGCCGCTGCCGCCGACGGCGCCGGTGTAGGAGAAAACCAGCAGGGCCAGCGCCAGCATGAAGATCGGGGCAAGGCCCCTTTCCACCGAAATGCGCTTCAGGACGAAAACGATGATGGCGCCGCCGATCAGCCCGAGTGCAAGGCCCATTCCCATCTGCTCGATGAAGAGCCTGACAAGTTCGAGGTCGAAGCCGGAATATCCCTTGCCGGTGGAAAGCAGTTGCACCAGCGCCATGGTGAGGAAGATTGCCATCGGATCATTGGTGCCGGATTCGACTTCAAGCGTCGAGCGCACCTTGTCGCGGATGTTGATGCCGCCGATGCGCAGCAGGAAGAACACCGCAGCCGCGTCGGTGGAGGCGACGATGGAGCCGAGCAGCATGCCTTCCATGAAAGAAAAACCCAGCAACAGCTGGGCAACAAGACCAAACAAGGTGGCCGTCAAAAGAACGCCGACCGTGGAGAGCGTCAGAGACGGCACGGCCGATAGCTTGAAGGACTGCAGCGACGTTCCAAAGCCGGAATCAAAGAGAATGATCGCGAGCGCAATCGAACCCAGCACATAGGCAAGGCTATTGTTGGAGAACTCGATGCCGAGGCCATCCGTGCCGGTCAGCAGGCCGATCACGAGGAAGAGCAGCAGCAGCGGAGCGCCGAAGCGAAAAGCGATCAGACTGGAAAAGGCGGCCAACAGGACAAGAGCGGTTGCCACCAAAGTTATGGCATAGAATTCGTCCAACCCCGCAATCCCCTCTTACATGCAACGCCAAGTCCCGGCAGTGCGCACAATAATCCCGTTCGCGCCGCCGGACAGCAGTCACAGCAGCGTTTCGCACTCGTGACGGACACGACGACGGTGCAATGGGACGATCAGGCAGATCTGCCAGAAGACGAGAACCAAGTTATCATCTTCAATCATGATGAGAGTAGGGCGAAATCTGAAAAACATAAAGGCGGATCGGTGATCCGATCCGCCCTTTTTCTCATGCGATATGGTCGCCGGCTCAGATGAACTTGGCGAAGGCAACCGAGGTGTCGGCCATGCGGTTCGAGAAGCCCCATTCGTTGTCATACCAGCTCAGGACGCGGACGAAGTTGCCTTCGAGAACCTTGGTCTGGTCGATCGCGAAGATCGAGGAGTGGCTATCGTGGTTGAAGTCGCGCGAGACCAGCGGCTCTTCGGTGTAGCCGAGGATGCCCTTCAGGGCGCCGTTGGAGGCAGCCTTGATGGCTTCATTGATCTCTTCCTTCGTGGTGTTCTTCTTGGCGACGAACTTGAAGTCGACGACCGAGACGTTCGGGGTCGGAACGCGGATCGAGGTGCCGTCGAGCTTGCCCTTGAGGTGCGGCAGCACGAGGCCGACGGCCTTGGCGGCGCCGGTCGAGGTCGGGATCATGGACAGGGCTGCTGCGCGGGCGCGGTACAGGTCCTTGTGCATGGTGTCGAGCGTCGGCTGGTCGCCGGTGTAGGAGTGGATCGTGGTCATGAAGCCGTGGTCGATGCCGACCGCGTCGTCCAGAACCTTGACCACCGGAACCAGGCAGTTCGTGGTGCAGGATGCGTTGGAGATGACCAGATGGTCCTTGGTCAGCTGGTCGTGGTTGACGCCGAAGACGACGGTCAGGTCGGCGCCATCGGCCGGAGCCGAGACGATGACGCGCTTGGCGCCGGCGGTCAGGTGAGCGGCGGCCTTGTCGCGGGCGGTGAAGATGCCGGTGCATTCCAGCGCGATGTCGACGCCGAGTTCGCCATGGGGCAGGGTTGCCGGATCCTTGATCGCGGTGACCTTGATCGGCTTGCCGCCGGCAACGGTGATGGTGTCGCCATCGACCTTCACATCGGCCGGGAACTTGCCGTGGATGGAATCGTAGCGCAGCAGATGGGCGTTGGTTTCGACCGGGCCGAGGTCGTTGATGGCCACGACTTCGATGTCGGTACGACCCGACTCGACGATGGCGCGCAGTACGTTACGGCCGATGCGGCCGAAACCGTTGATGGCAACTTTCACAGTCATTGTGTGGACTCCCGCTTTAGAAAAGAGCTTCGGATTATGATGCGTAAGGGCGCCCTTGAGCGCCCTTAGTCAACTGGAACTTTAGGCGAGCTTTGCCTCGGCTGCGGTAACGACCGCCTCCGGGGTGATGCCGAAATGCTGGTAGAGTTCCTTGTAGGGGCCGGAGGCGCCAAAGGACTTCATGCCGATGAAGACGCCGTCGGAGCCGATGATGCTGTCCCAGCCCTGGCGGATGGCAGCTTCGACGCCGATTTTGACCGGGGCGTTGCCGATGATCGCCTTGCGATAGGCTTCCGGCTGCTCGAAGAACAGCTCGAAGCAGGGAACCGAGACAACACGGGCCGGAATACCCTTGGCAGCAAGAGTCGCCTGCGCCTTGAGGGCAATCTCGACTTCCGAACCGGAAGCGAAGATCGAGACTTTGGCGTCGCTGGCCGAAACCAGTTCGTAGGCACCGTAGGCGCTGAGGTTCTTCTCTTCGTATTCGGTACGGGCGGCGACAAGGTTCTGACGGGTCAGAGCAAGGCCCGACGGACGATGCTTGTTCTCAAGCGCGACCTGCCAGCATTCCGCCGTTTCGGTGGCGTCGGCCGGACGGAACATCAAGAGGTTCGGGATGGCGCGCAGCGCTGCCATCTGTTCGACCGGCTGATGGGTCGGGCCGTCTTCGCCGAGACCGATGGAATCATGCGTCAGCACATGGATGACGCGAATGCCCATAAGCGCGGCAAGGCGGATCGACGGACGGCAATAGTCCGAGAAGATCAGGAAGCCGCCGGAGTAGGGGATCAGGCCCCCATGCAACGCGATACCGTTCATGGCAGCAGCCATGCCGTGTTCGCGGATGCCGTAATGGATGTAACGGCCAGAGAAGTCGTCAGGGGTGATCGACTTGGTCTGGCTGGTCTTGGTATTGTTCGAGCCGGTCAGGTCGGCCGAGCCGCCGACGGTTTCGGTCAGTACACCGTTGATGACTTCGAGAGCATCCTCGGAAGCCTTGCGGGTCGCGACGGTCGGCTTGGTCTCGGCGAGCTTCTTCTTGTAGGCGTCGATAGCGCCGTCGAAGCTGCCCGGCAGGTCGCCGGCGAAGCGGCGGGTGAACTCGGCACGCTTTTCCGCGTCGGAGCTTGCCAGACGTTCTTCCCAGTCCTTGCGGGTCTTGGTGGAGCGAAGGCCTGCGAGGCGCCACGCGTCGAGCACGTCAGCAGGAACGACGAAGGGTTCCTCTTCCCAGCCGAGCGCCTTGCGGGCGGCAGCGATTTCCTCGGCGCCGAGCGGCGAGCCGTGAACCTTGTGGGTACCGGCCTTGTTCGGGGCGCCGAAACCGATCACCGTCTTGCAGGCGATCATGGTCGGCTTGTCGGAATTGCGGGCGGTTTCGAGCGCTGCGGCGATTTCTTCCGGATTGTGGCCGTCGACCGCAAGCGTATTCCAACCGGAGGCACGGAAGCGTGCATGCTGGTCGGTCGAGTCGGCAAGCGAGATCGCGCCGTCGATCGAGATGCCGTTATTGTCCCACAGCACGATCAGCTTGTTGAGCTTCAGGTGGCCGGCAAGCGAAATCGCTTCCTGGCTGATACCTTCCATGAGGCAGCCGTCACCGACCAGCGCGTAGGTATAGTGGCTCTGAAGATCGGAGCCGAATTCGTTCGACAGCTTCTTCTCGGCAATCGCCATGCCGACGGCGTTAGCGACACCCTGACCGAGAGGGCCGGTCGTGGTTTCGATGCCCGAGGCATGGCCGTATTCTGGATGGCCGGCCGTCTTGGCGCCCATCTGACGAAACTGCTTGATGTCCTCGATGGTCATGTCCTCATAGCCGGTGAGGTAAAGCAGGGCGTAGAGGAGCATGGAGCCGTGGCCGGCCGAAAGGACGAAACGGTCGCGATCGGGCCACAGCGGGTTCTTGGGGTCAAAGCTCAGGAAACGGGTGAAGAGCACGGTTGCGACATCGGCGCATCCCATGGGCATGCCGGGATGGCCCGAATTGGCCTTTTCCACTGCATCCATGGCGAGGAATCGGATCGCATTCGCCATCCGGTTATGTTTGTCGGGAGAAATCATGGCTGTTCCGCTTGTTCCGGGTCCTGGGGAACGCTCCGCGCATTCACGCGGTCGTTTGAAAGCGGCTGATCCTTAGCAGGTGAATCGCGCAAGTCAACAAATGCCCGGTATTCTGGCGTTTAACGCGACAAAAAACACGTTTCTGCCTCTTTTCTATGCGCTGCACTGTATCGGCTCATCAATGGCTGTAAGGAGTTGGAGATGGGGCATTCGTCCACAAGATAGGCCGTGTTGCCAAAGGGGCTCTTTATTGACGGGTGGCAATCCCGCCGCATACTGTTCCCCCTCAATTCAGCGTGTCTTTGATAGCGATTCGGGTCACCTTTTCTGGAAAGCAGAGGCTTCAGGGAATGCCGACGGAAAATTCGTTCGACATAGCGCTCGGCGCCCTTCGGCAGGCGATCTCCGGTCTCGAGAACGCCATCGACATGCGTATCGAGGCACAGAGGGACAACAGCGAGGTCGCCAGCGAGGTCAAGCGGGTGCATGCCGACCGCGCGCGGCTTGCCCAGGAACTGGACCAGTCCGAATTCCGGGCCAACCGCCTGGAAGAGGTCAATCGCGAGGTTTCCCGCCGGTTGGTGACGGCCATGGAAACCATTCGGGCGGTTCTCGACAGGTAGGTCCACCTGCCTGAATTCATTGAAATACAAAGCCGGCGCCAGAGCGCCATTTGGGAAGACTGATGGCACAGGTGACTGTAACGATCGATGGCAAAGCCTATCGCATGGCCTGCGATGAGGGACAGGAGGATCATCTGATCGACCTTGCCACCCAGTTCGACCGTTATGTCAGTCATCTGAAGACGCAGTTCGGCGAGATCGGGGATCTCCGGGTGACTGTCATGGCCGGTATCATGATCATGGACGAGCTGTCCGAACTCAATCGCCGCATTGCCGCGCTGGAAGGTGAGCTTGCAACCTTCCGTTCCGGCCAGGATGCGGCGATGACGGGTGCGCGCCAGCGGGAAGAGATGTTGACCCAGGTGGTCGGTGAACTGACCGAACGACTGAATGGCATCACCCGGAAGCTGACGGCGCGTCCGACTGTCGGAGCCTAAGTAGACCGTTTCGAAATTTCCTCGGATGTCGCTTCGAACCACTGGCGAACGCCAATGTTTCATCCTATATTCCGTATGCGGTCTGCGGCTCTCGACAGGAACACACAATCCCTGGGGCCATACCCGATCCAAAGGGAGCTGTCCCTGACCCGGCCCGTGGGCTTGGTCATATGGCGCCCACCTACGTTTGTAGGCACCCAGGATCGTAACTCTCCATCGGCTCCGTGGATCGCACTTCCCTTGTCAGGTAAGTATCGTCGTCCTTCGGGTCGCGACTAAGCAGTTGGCCGATGTGCCAACGCAAGCATGGCGCCGAATGCGATCATCAGGCCGCCGCTTGCCTTGTTCATCCACGAAAAGACGTTCGAATTGCCGGCGAAGCGGCCGAGATGGCTGCCGATGAAGGCGTAGATAGCGATCGCTGCCATTTCGAGCAGCAGGAAGATCAAGCCCAGCACGGCAAAACTCGTTGCATAGTCGCCGCGGTCGAGGAATTGCGGAAAGAAGGCGGTGAAGATCAGGATTGCCTTGGGATTACCGATTGCCACCCAGAATTCCTGCCGGGCAAGGCTTGCTGTTGTCCGGGCAGGCCTCGCCGCGTCGAGATCACCGACCCTGGGCGCACCTGCGCGCAGTAGCTTGAGGCCGAGCCAGACAAGATAGGCGGCGCCCACCCACTTCACTGCCGAGAAGGCGATTTCGGATGCAATCAACAGCGCGCCGAGACCAAGCGCGGTGATGACGATCATGATGGCGAAGGCGAGGATGCGACCGAGCGACGCGGCAAGCGCCGCCGCAATGCCGGCACGCATGGCATTGGTCAAGGCGAGAAGGTTGTTCGGGCCGAACGCCATATTGAGCGCGAAGCAGGCGGGGATGAACCAGAGTATAGTGTCTGTCGACATGGCGGGAATTTCCGTGGCCTCTGTTGAGGAGGCAACGTTATCGCGCGGTCATCGTCCCCGCAACGGCTTGGCCAAATACTCATTTGCTCAAATGCTCAGGCCGAGTTCCTTTTCCTTCTCGATATAGGCGCGCTGGCGGTCGGTGGCATAGTCACGCACGATCGGGGCACCGTCACGCTTTCGGGAAAGCTGGAGATGGAACACCATCTGGCTGCCGGCGCGGAAGGTCATTTCGGCGCTGACGAGATAGAACTCCCACATGCGGGCGAAGCGCTCGTCATACATGGCGACGACCTTGTCGCGGTTGGCCTCGAAGCGCTGGCCCCAATGGGCGAGCGTCATGGCATAGTGCAGGCGCAGCACCTCGATATCCGTGACCCACAGGCTGTTCTGTTCCGTGACAGCTAGCACCTCGGAAAGGGCGGGGGAATAACCGCCGGGGAAGATGTATTTGCGGATCCACGGGCTGGTTATGCCGGGTGGGCTCATGTGGCCGATCGAATGGATGACAGCCAGACCGTCATCCGGCATCAAGGCGTTCAACTGCTTGAAGAACTCGTCGTAGTGCTGCACGCCGACATGCTCGAACATGCCGACGGACACCACGCGGTCGAAGGTTTCCGTGACATCACGGTAGTCCTTCAGCTCGAAACGCACGCGATCCGAAAGGCCGGCATCGGCGGCTCGTTTGGTCGCCAGCGCGTGCTGTTCCTTCGAGAGCGTGACGCCGACGACCTCGACGTTTTCGAGTTGCGCCAAGTAAAGAGCGAGATCACCCCAGCCGCAACCGATATCCAGTACCTTCAGCCCCGGTTTCAAGTCGAGCTTGGCGGCGAGGAGTCGCAGCTTGTTGCGTTGAGCCTGTTCCAGCGTTTCTCCTTCCCCGCGGAAGTAGGCACAGGAATAGAGCATGTTGTCGTCGAGGAAGAGCTTGTAGAACTCGTTTCCAAGATCATAATGGTGGGCGACGTTGCGTTGGGCCTCGCCCTTCTTGTTTGATTGCAGCCGCTTGCGGAAGAGCATCTTGATCTTCCGAAGGACCTTCTCGATCGGGTATTTGCCCAGCGACAGGCGGTTCACCGAAAACAGCATGAGGAAATCACGCAGCGTCGATCCTTCCTCGAAGCGCATGGTGCCGTCCATGTAGGCCTCGCCGGCCACAAGTTCCGCTTTGAAAACCAGACTGCGATAGAGCTTGGGATCCGTCAGTCGCATCGTGACCTGCGGACCAGGTTCCATTCCGCCGAAGACGTGACGTTTGCCCTCGGCATCGATCACCGTCAGTTGGCCCTTTTGGATGAATGACTTCAACATGTGCGACAGTAGAAACATGTACACCTCTTAGCGAGTCGGACGGCTACGTCGTTATGTTAGCGAAAAAGGCAGCGGGTGCATCCGGAAATGGAGATGCCGGACCTCATCATGCCGAGTTGTGTCGAGGGTTCACTTGGATGTTTCGCCGCTCGGGTGAGGCGGCTGGATGAAACGCGGCGTCTGAACTTGCGCCAGCTCCGTGATGGCTATGGGCAACCCCAGCCTGAGGCGGTGCGTGCCGGCGTCGGTTTCGTTGATTACGGTTGTCATTCGGCAGAGACTTGTTCTGCCGACGAAAAGGCTCAGAATTCTTCCCAGTCGGCAGAGGCGGCAGCGGATGCCGCGCCTGAGGAGGTGAACGCCTGAGCGAGCTTGCCTGCCATGGCGCGAGCGGGGGAGGAGACAGCCCGGGACGTCGCATCCGCGGTGCGGGGCGTTACGGGTGCCTTGGCCAGTGCGGAAACCGGTGCCGATGCCGCCGGTGTCGAGGTTGTCCGGCGACCGGATGCTGCGACCGCATCGGAGGTGCGGAACTGGGCGACGAGGCCAGAAAGCGTCGTAGCGCTTTCGGCCAGACGGTGCGTTACCGCCGTCGTTTCCTCGACCATCGCGGCATTCTTCTGAGTGAACTGATCCATGTGGTTCACCGAGGAACTGATCTCGTTCAGGCCGGCCGACTGTTCGCGTGCGGCGGTCGCGATCGCCGCGATGTGGTCGTTTATGGCGACGACCTGACCGGCAATTTCCTGTAGAGCCTTGCCGGTTTCACGCACCAGCGACACGCCGCCGGCGACCTCCTCGCCTGACTTCGTAATCAGTGCCTTGATATCCTTTGCGGCGTTGGCGGAACGCTGGGCAAGCTCGCGTACTTCCTGTGCGACAACGGCGAAACCCTTGCCTGCTTCGCCGGCGCGTGCGGCCTCGACGCCGGCGTTGAGCGCCAGAAGGTTGGTTTGGAAGGCGATCTCGTCGATAACGTTGATGATCTTGGAGATCTCGCTTGAGGCATTTTCGATGCGGCTCATGGCTTCGATGGCATCCGAAACGACCTTGCCGGAGCCTTCCGTGCTCCTGCGGGCAGCCATAGCAAGGGTGGATGCTTCGTCGGCCTTGGCAGACGAACTGCGGACCGTGGAGGTGATCTCCTCAAGGGCGGCGGAGGCCTCTTCCAACGACGAGGCCTGCTGCTCCGTGCGCTTGGAAAGATCCTGGCTTGCCGAGCGCATTTCCGTCGAGCTTGCCTCGATCCCGAGGGTTTCGTTGCGAAGCTGGGAGAGGGTGCCGTTCAGCTTGTCGATGGAATGATTGAAGTCGGTGCGCAGACGCTCCAGCCCGCCATCGAAATTCTGGTCGATGCGGACAGTGAGGTCGCCTTCGCTGAGACGATGCAGACCGGTCGCCAGTGCATCGACGGCGGCCTGGGTCCGGCGTGCCTCCTCGACCTTGAGCGCTTCACGTTCGACGCGTTCCTGCTCACCGAGAGCAATGTTCTCCGCCGCTTGCCGTTCAAGCTCGATCTTCTGCTGAGCGCTCTCGCGGAAGACGTCGAGCGCTCGCGCCAGCGCGCCGACCTCGTTACCGAGATCGCCATGGGGCACGACGACATCGAGATGGCCGGATGCCATTTCGCCGGCGACGGCAGTCAGCTGGGGCAGGGGGCCGATGATGCGGCGCGCGATCAGCGCGATGATAACGGCGCCGAGCAGGAGGACTGCAAGGGCCGTCGTGCCGATAGCCCATACCATCTGATGGGCCATGCTGTCGATCTCGGCTGCGCGGACACCGGCATAGAGGATGCCGGTCACTTCGCCGGTCGGCGCGAAGATAGGCTGGTAGATCGTATAATAGGGAACGTCGAGAATGACGGCCTCGCCACGATAGGTGCCGCCCTTGGTGACGACGGGGTAGACGGCGCCCTTCTGACCCAGTGCCGTACCGACCGCGCGTTTGCCGTCCGGCTTTATGATGTTGGTGGTCTTGCGCCAGAAGTCCTGGCTTGCTTGATCCCAGGCAAAAATGGTGGCGGTCTGGCCGGTCATGCGGCCGATCGTGTCGATCATTTCGTGAGAGGCGTATTCCGCCGGGATCGCGGTCGTTGCGATGCGCTGGACGTTGCCATCCTTGCCCCAGGTGATGACGGTTCCCGGCAAATCGCGTTCGACGATGGTTGCTGCCGTTCTGAGGCTCGCATTCTGGCCCGCGATCGCTTGCTCCGAAATGCGTGTAGCTATGTTTTGAGAGATCACCCACGACACGACGGCGAGCGAGGCCATCAATACCAGGACGGTTGTCATGGTGACGGTCTTGACGATGCCGAAGCGCGAGAAAATCTTCATGAAGAATATCCTGTCAGTTGTGTTGCGATGCACTATAATTGACGAGTGTTAATTATCCTTTGGGAAAGCCGGAAAAATAGGATCTAAAGCGCTTTGGGGGCCCGACTGGTTGAGCAGCTGAGGCGCGATTGCAAAAAGTGCCGTCTAGGGTATGGTCCGCTCACTTTGAGGGATGCATGCACGATATGAGCAACAGAGAACGGAAGGCCGTCATCCGTCGTGAGCGGCTTGCAGCGAGGGATGCGATACCGGTAGACCTGAGGACGGAATACAGCCTTGCTATGGCTGAATATGGCGGAGATCGGCTGGAGTTTGTGCCGGGGACGATCATTTCAGGGTTCTTTCCGATCCGCTCTGAGGCCGATATTCGCCCGCTGATGGCACACTTGAGGACCCGCGGAGCAAGGCTCTGCCTGCCGATCATACAGGACAGGCAAACCATCCTGTTCCGTGAACTGGTGGTAGGCGCGGACCTGATCGATACCGGTTTCGGCACGCGCGGACCTGGTCCCGAGGCTGTGGTTCTCGACCCGGAAATTATGCTGGTTCCGCTTTCGGCCTTCGACGCTCGTGGCCACCGCATTGGCTACGGCGCGGGTCATTATGATCGCGCGATCGCCCGGCTGAGAGAAAAAGGCCACGATCCAAGGCTTATCGGCATTGCATTCGACTGTCAGGAGGTGGCAGAAGTGCCCTTTGAACCGCATGACGTACAGCTCGAGGCTATTCTGACGGAAAGCGGCTACAGGCAATTCTGACAGAGACTGGACAAGGCGAATGAGACTGCTTTTTCTCGGAGACATGGTAGGCAAGACGGGGCGCACGGCGGTATGGGAGCGGCTGCCCGGCCTGATCTCCGATCTCAAGCTGGATTTCGTCGTCGTCAACGGCGAGAATGCGGCCGGCGGTTTCGGCATTACCGAGGACATCTACCTCGAAACGATCAATGCCGGTGCCGACGTCGTGACGACCGGCAACCATGTCTGGGACCAGAAGGAAGCCGTGGTGTTCTGCGAGCGTCATGACCAGTTCCTTCGTCCGGCAAACTATCCCGCCGGCACACCCGGCCGCGGCTCCGGCATCTATTACGCCCGCAATGGCGCCCGCGTTCTGGTCGCCAACATCATGGGCCGCGTGTTCATGCATCCTGAACTCGATGATCCCTTCAAGTCGGCGGAGGCCATCCTGGCCGCTTGCCCGTTGAAGGAACAGGCGGATGCGATCATCTTCGATTTCCATGCCGAGGCAACGAGCGAGAAGCAGTGCTTCGGTCATTTCGTCGATGGCCGCGCGAGCTTCGTCGTCGGTACGCATACCCATGTACCGACGGCAGACCATCAGATCCTCAATGGCGGTACGGCCTACATGTCGGACGCCGGCATGTGCGGCGACTACGATTCCTCGCTCGGCATGGAGAAGGAAGAGCCGCTCAACCGCTTCATATCCAAGATGCCGAAGGGCCGTTTCGAGGCCGCGCACGGTCCCGCCACGATCTGCGGCGTCGGCGTCGAGATCTCGGACCGGACCGGTCTTGCCGAGAAGATCGCACCGCTCAGGATCGGGCCGCGTCTGACGGAAACCATTCCGGATTTCTGGCGCTGACCATTGCCGTCGAGGCGGCGCACGCCCCGGCCTCACGGTAATGTGACAGTGGCCGCCTCGCGGGGCGCTTTACCTGATATCCAGCCTGTCGCATCCTCAGTCATCTGATCGATGAGCGGGGCCTGCGTGATGCTGCTGCGACTTGCGATGGCGTTCATTTCCCTGACGCTTGCCGCCGTTGGTGCGGCTGCCCAGGATACCAACCGACAGGTCAGTCAGTGTCAGTTGATGTCGGAGAAACTGCCATCGGCGACGTTTGCGGCCTTCAAGCCCTCGGAAGATACGGTTTCCCGGCAATTGGCGGCGCTGCCCGAAAACGTAACGATTACCTTTCTCGGCCATTCAACCTTTCAGATCGATACGCCGGGCGGCATCTCCATCGCCACCGATTTCAATGGTTGGCTCCGGACGTCGAAAATTCCCGATATCGTTACCATGAACAAGGCCCATTCCAGCCATTTCACGCTCACGCCGGATCCCTCGATCACTAACGTGCTGCATGGCTGGAACGACGCGAAGCCGGGCGAGAAGATCGAGCACCGGCTCGTGGTCGGCGATACCTATATTCGCAATGTCTCGACCGACATTCGCAGCTGGGGCGGCGATTTCGAACCTAATGGCAATTCCATCTTCATTTTCGAGGTGGCAGGGCTCTGCATCGGGCATCTTGGCCATTTGCATCACGAGTTGACGGATGGTCACTATGCCGAGATCGGCCGCCTTGACGTTGTGATGGTGCCGGTCGATGGCGGGCTGACCATGGGGGCCGACAGCATGAGCCGCACGATCAAGCGGTTGCGTTCGGCGCTCATCCTGCCGATGCATCGAACGGGGCAACCCGTCCGTGATTTTGTTGCCATGTTCGATCAGAGTTTCGATGTGAAAGTGTCGGACAGTCCGGGCGTTACTGTCTCTATGCGCACCATGCCGCGCAAGCCGCTGATCCTTGTACTGCAGGGAATGTGAGGTGGTGCAGAGCCGAAGCCCACTGGGGCCGGGCGTCGGTTTTGCCTTGCTTCCCCTTGAACGGTGAGGTTTTCACCCTTATAAGGCGGCCATTCCCAATATTTAGACCTGATCAGGGGTGCCATGGCTGGCCATTCACAGTTTAAAAACATCATGCACCGCAAGGGCAAGCAGGACGGTATCCGTTCGAAGATGTTCTCCAAGCTTGCTCGCGAAATCACGGTTGCGGCGAAGACCGGTCTGCCTGACCCGGCCATGAACGCTGCTCTTCGTCTTGCCGTGCAGAATGCCAAGGCTCAGTCGATGCCGAAGGATAACATCGACCGCGCCATCAAGAAGGCGTCGGGCGCCGATGCCGAAACCTATGACTCGATCCGCTACGAAGGTTACGGTCCAGGCGGTACGGCGGTCATCGTCGAAGCGCTGACTGACAACCGCAACCGCACGGCTTCCAGCGTTCGCTCGATCTTCTCCAAGGCTGGCGGTGCGCTGGGTGAAACCGGTTCGGTTTCCTTCTCCTTCGATCACGTTGGCGAAATCACCTACAAGGCCTCCGTCGGCGATGCCGACAAGGTCATGGAGGCCGCGATCGAAGCCGGTGCCGAAGACGTGGTTTCAGATGACGACGGCCACACTATCTATTGTGGCTTCGAGGACATCAATGAAGTGTCCAAGGCGCTGGAAGCAGTCCTCGGCGAAGCCGAAACCGTCAAGGCGATCTGGAAGCCACAGAACACCATCGAAGTCGATGAGGAGAAGGCTCGGTCGTTGATGAAACTCATCGACACGCTGGAAGATGACGACGACGTCCAGAATGTCTATTCGAACTTCGAAGTCTCCGACGAGGTCATGGCCAAGCTCTCGGCCTGATCCGTATTCTGTTCAAGAAAAGGCCCGGCGCTGATGGCGGCCGGGCCTTTTTTCGTTTTCCTTTTGAGCATCCGCCTTTCCTCCTCAGATGAGGAGAGCCTCAAAGAGGAAGTTATGCGGCTTCACTGCGAACGTTGGCAATGACGTCGACCAGATCATTGACGATGCGCTCGACCTGGCTGCGGTCGTCGCCTTCGGCCATGACGCGGATCAGGGGTTCGGTGCCGGAGGGGCGGATGACAAGGCGGCCGTTCTTCGACAGTTCGCTTTCGGCGTCGGCGATGGCCTGCTTGACGGCGGTGTCCTCAAGCGGCTTGCCGCCGGAATAGCGTACGTTGCGAAGGAGTTGCGGAACCGGATCGAAGCGGTGGCAGATTTCGCTGACCGTCTTGCCCGTACGCTTGACGCAGGCGAGGATCTGAAGAGCGGCTACGAGACCGTCGCCGGTCGTGCCGAAATCGGAGAGCACGATATGTCCCGACTGCTCTCCGCCGACATTGAAGTTGTGCTGACGCATGTGCTCGACCACGTAACGGTCGCCGACTTTGGTGCGGGCGAGGCTGAGACCCTTGCCCGACAGGAAGCGTTCGAGGCCGAGGTTGGACATGACGGTGGCGACGATGCCGTCGCCCTTGAGGATCTGGTCGTGCGCCCAGGTATCGGCAATGACCGCCATCAGTTGGTCGCCATCCACGATCGCGCCGTTCTCATCGACGATGATGACGCGGTCGGCATCGCCGTCAAGCGCAATGCCGATGTCGGCGCGGACTTCATGCACCTTTTTCTGCAGTGCTGCCGGATGGGTGGAGCCGCAGTCGAGGTTGATGTTGGTGCCGTTCGGTTCGTTGCCGATGGTCACGACCTCCGCGCCGAGTTCCCACAACGCCAGCGGGGCAACCTTGTAGGCGGCGCCGTTGGCGCAGTCGATCGCGACCCGCAGTCCATGCAGGGTAACATCGCGGGGCAGGGTGCGCTTGACGAATTCGATGTAGCGATAAATGTCGCCCTCGACGCGCTTGGCACGGCCGATCTCATGGGCTGGCGCGAGCTGGCCGTAAATATCCTGTTCGAGAAGGTCCTCGATCTGCGCTTCAAGCTCGTCGGAAAGTTTGTATCCGTCCGGGCCGAAGAGCTTGATGCCGTTGTCAGCGAAGGGATTGTGGGACGCCGATATCATGACGCCGATATCGGCGCGCAGTGAACGGGTGAGCATGGCGACGGCAGGCGTCGGGATCGGGCCAAGCAGGAAGACGTCGAGGCCGGCAGCGGTGAACCCGGCAACAAGCGCATTTTCCAGCATGTAACCGGAAAGGCGGGTATCCTTGCCAATCACCACGCGGTGGCGATGATGGCCACGCCGGAAGATGGTGCCGACCGCTATGCCGACCCGCATTGCGAGGTCAGGCGTCATCGGAAAGTGGTTGGACTGTCCGCGAATGCCATCCGTGCCAAAATAACGACGTGTCATGTGTTTTCCCGAAATGCTTCGTTTGCTGCCTGCTTGCGTCGACGAGATGAATACGCCGCGTGAGGCGGATAACGCGATATCTACTGGGCTGCTCTTGCCACAAAATCGGCGGCAGGACACGTAAATTACCGCAAAAACCCATTACATCGCGTTACCGTCTACAAGAAAGCCACCCGCCGTTGCCGGGGGTGGCTTGCTGTTTGCGTACTGAACGCGAGGGATCAGTGAGGTTGGGGCTCGAGGCCGCCCTCGTCGGTTTCGCCGCTCTTTGTGCTCGGGCCGTCCTTCTTGGAGCCGGCGCTTGGTACGGCGGAGCCGCGCGACGGCGGGCTGTCATCCCCCAGATCACGGGCCGGTTTTTCGCCCTTGAGCAGCGCCTTGATCTCGTCGCCGGTCAGGGTTTCGTATTCCAGGAGGCCCTCGGCGATTGCGACGAAGCCGTCGTGGTTTTCCGTCAGGATCTTGGTCGCTTCGGTATAGGCCTCGTCGATCAGGCGACGCACTTCGCTGTCGATCTTCTGGGCGGTCGATTCCGACACGTTCTTCGACTGCGATACCGAATGGCCTAGGAAGACTTCCTGCTGGTTTTCACCATAGGCGACGTGGCCGAGCACGTCGGAGAAGCCCCACTGGGTGACCATGGCGCGGGCGAGCTTGGTGGCCTGCTCGATGTCGGAGGACGCACCCGAGGTGATGTTCTCCTTGCCGAAGGTCAGCTCTTCCGCCACGCGGCCGCCCATCATGATGACGAGGCGCGAGACCATCCACTTGTAGCTCATCGAATAGCGGTCGCCTTCGGGAAGCTGCATGACCATGCCGAGCGCACGACCGCGCGGAATGATGGTGGCCTTGTGCAGCGGATCGGCGACAGCAACCTTGAGTGCGGTGATTGCGTGGCCGGCTTCGTGATACGCAGTCAGCTTCTTTTCGGCTTCGGTCATGGCGGACGAACGACGTTCGGCGCCCATCATGATCTTGTCCTTGGCGTCTTCGAATTCCTGCATGGTGACGACGCGTTTGTTGCGGCGGGCAGCCATGAGGGCGGCTTCGTTGACGAGGTTCATCAGATCAGCCCCGGAGAAGCCGGGCGTACCGCGAGCCAGAACCTTGAGATCGACATTCGGCGCCAGCGGAACGTTGCGGGCATGAACCTTGAGGATGCGTTCGCGGCCGACGATATCCGGGTTCGGCACGACGACCTGACGGTCGAAGCGGCCGGGACGCAGCAGTGCGGGGTCGAGAACGTCGGGACGGTTGGTCGCGGCGATCAGGATGATGCCTTCATTGGCCTCGAAGCCGTCCATCTCGACCAGAAGCTGGTTGAGCGTCTGTTCGCGTTCGTCGTTACCGCCGCCGAGACCGGCGCCACGATGGCGACCGACAGCGTCGATTTCGTCGATGAATATGATGCAGGGCGCGTTCTTCTTGGCCTGCTCGAACATGTCGCGGACGCGGCTTGCACCGACGCCGACGAACATTTCAACGAAGTCCGAACCGGAAATGGTGAAGAACGGCACGTTGGCTTCGCCGGCGACCGAACGGGCGAGAAGCGTCTTACCCGTGCCCGGAGGACCGACGAGCAGCACGCCGCGCGGGATCTTGCCGCCGAGGCGCTGGAACTTCTGCGGGTCGCGCAGAAATTCGACGATTTCCTCGAGGTCCTGCTTGGCTTCGTCGACGCCAGCGACATCGTCGAAGGTGACGCGGCCATGGGCCTCTGTCAGAAGCTTTGCCTTGGACTTGCCGAAGCCCATCGCGCCGCGCGAACCGCCCTGCATCTGGCGCATGAAGAAAAGCCAGACACCAAGGATAAGCAGCATGGGCAGCAGCGTGCCCAGATAGCTCAGGAAGCCGGACGAGCCATCCGTTTCCGGACGGGCGACGATCATCACGTTCTTCGACTGCAGCTTTTCGAGCAGGTTGTCGTCGATGACAGGCGAGTAGGTCTGGAAGGCCGTGCCGTTTTCGGCATAGGTGCCGAGAACGCGGTTGCCAGTGACGGTCACGTCACGCACACGTCCGGAATCCACTTCGCGAAGGAACTGCGAATACGGAATTTCGCGCGAGCTTGTCTGCGACGGCGTCGTCTGGAACATGCTGAACAAGGCGATCAGCAGGAGGGCTATGATGGCCCATAGCGCAAAGTTCCGAAAATTTGGGTTCATCGAACTCCCCGAATAAGGTACGCGGGCAAATGGCCCGCCTGATTATCGACTAACATAGGATTGCACTGCGGCCTTGCCAAGGCAAAGCGGCGTTTTGCCTGCTTTTTCCGTCAATAAGGATTAAACGGCGGAGGGCAATAGTCCTTCCGTCCCATGAGTCTTGCCATGGCGTTCGCCAAATCGAGGTCGAATGCCGGCAGGAAGCGGTCGAACAGGGGCAGACAAGGTTGCAAATCCACGGAGCCGGATGATGTGCCCGCAGACATCACTATTGCTTTACCGGGGGCAACAGAAGGTCCGATCCGGTTCAGATGGCGAATGATGCCATCAGCGAGACCCTGAGGACAGGGAAGGGGCGGCGCTGCCCGACCGGGCGTTACGCGTACGGTTTGCGTTCCGGTGTTGGTAATGCGGAAGCGTCCGTCCCATTCCGCGGTTTCTCCTGCCGGGATTTCCAGCGGCAAAATATCGCGGTTCTCGCGCATGAGAAACAGGCCGTCCTTGCGCCGTTCGACGAGCGCGCGGGAGAGAGTGATGCGGCCCGTCCGGTCGGTGGCAAGGAATGAGATCAGCCGATCCATGCTCTCGCGCCCTGGCCGATGCGAGCGGCCCCCGGTGACGGCGCAGAGCGTCGAGAACGCGTGCAGGAAAGCAGGCGACCGGGGGGAAACGGCTTCGGGTGGCAATTTTACGACGAGCGAGGCGTAGCCTGCTGCATGTGTTCCGATAAGGGCTGCTGCCTGCCGCGACAATTCCGTTCTTTCGACGCCGGCGGAGCGGATAGCTTCCGGATCGACGGCGCCGCGGTCCTGACGTAGTCGAACGCGTTCATATTTGCGATCCTCGTTGCTGGGATCGTCGATCCAGCCGAGATCGAGTTGGAGTAGATAATCGCGGATATGCTGACGGCGAACCGAAAGGAAGGGGCGCAGAAGCCAGAAGCGGCGGTCGTGGAGTGTGGCTTCCGCCATGCCTGCGAGACCGAGATTGTCGTTCGCAGCGCGGGTGGCGCGCATGGCGACGGTTTCTTCCTGATCGTCGAGCGTGTGCCCAGTGACGATGAGGTCTGTGCCGAATTCCGTCGCGGCCTTTGCGAGAAGACGGTAGCGCGCTTCGCGAGCCGCCGCCGAAATTCCCGTTTTGGGCTTTTCATCTTTCCAGGCGATGGTGCGGTGAGGGATGCCGAGCGAGGCGCAGAGCCTGCCGACGGCTTCAGCTTCGGCAGTGCTCTCCGCTCTTAGCAGGTGATCGATCGTAACGGCGGTGAGGGAATGGGGCAGGCGGCACGAGCGAATGGCGCGATCGAGAGCGATCAGCAGGCCGGTGGAATCGCTGCCGCCGGAAATGGCGACAAGAAGCCTGCGCGAACCGGAGAGACGGTCGAGGAACCTTGAGGCGGCATTTTCGGGGGAATGGGAATGGTCCACGGCGGATCGGCCGAGCGGACGCGGATCAGCAGCCGAGGCGCTTTTGTTCGCTCGCCACCTTGGAAACCACCGCGCGGGAGGCCTTCGGGTAGCGCTTCGACACTTCGCGCAGGGTGGCGCATGCGGTGTCGGTATTGTCGAGCGCGGCCAGCGACATGCCGAGCTTCAGCAGCATTTCAGGGGCCTTTGGCGACGTGCTGTAGGCCTGATGGGCGTTCAGGAAGGTCTTGGCGGCCTCGTTGAAATTGCCCTGCGAATAGAGCGCTTCGCCCAGCCAGAAATTGGCGTCGGCAATCTTGTTGCTCTTGGGGTAGCGGGTGATGAAGTCGCGGAATTCGTTTTCAGCCATGCCGTAGTCGCCGGAGAGAACATGGGCGTAGGCAACCTGATAGACATCGCCTTCCGACCCGCCGGCTGCGGACTGGGTTGACGAGGGAGCGGCCACGCCGGGCAGGGCCGAGGATTTGTTGACGGCATCCTGGTTGATTGTCGCAGTCTGCGGCATGCCGCTGGAGTCGAGTTCGATCGAACCGAGCGTCTGCTCGGGCTGTCCGAGCGACGAAGAGGAGGCGCCGGTGTTTCCACCGGCCGCCGGTTCCTGGGTGATGATCTCGGCGACCGAATCCTGCTGCGTCGCACCCGCATTCACCGGCTTGTCGAGCGCACCACTCTTTTTGGCGCCGCCCTTTTCCAGATCCTGGAAGCGGTATTCATTGTCTTCCTGGGTCTTGCGCATCTGTTCCTGCATCTGCAGCAACTGATAGCTCATTTCCTCGATACGACCGTTGAGGGTGCGGATCTCTTCTTCGAGCTGCTGCACCCGGATGGAGGGGTCGGCGCTCTGCGCAAGCTGCACAGGCTGGCGGCTGTTGGCAGCCGGAGCCGGCTGGCTCTTGTGCAGCGACGGGAACAGCTGCAACGCGTTTGCCGTCCCGTTCAGGCCTGCCAGCGAGGCCGTCGCAAGCAATGCGGCCATGACAAGTCTCTTCATATGGTTCGTCCTGTTATCCTTGAATCGTCACGTCGAATGGCGTGCGTAACGGATTTTTACAATTGACCGTAAAAAAGCAACTCAAGTTCGGCCAAAGTGTGGAGAAAAGAAAAGGCGGCCCGGGGGGCCGCCTTCACATGGGGTTGATCGATCGGGCGTCGATCGATGTCCCGGATCAGAGGCCTGCGCCACCGAGAACGGTGACGGCGCGGCGGTTCTGCGACCAGCACGAGATGTCGTCGCAGACCGCGACCGGGCGTTCCTTGCCGTAGGAAATGGTCTTCATGCGGCTTGCCGGAATGCCGCGCGAAGCGAGGTAATCGCGGGTGGCGGCTGCGCGGCGTGCGCCGAGCGCCAGGTTGTATTCGCGGGTACCGCGTTCGTCGGCATGGCCTTCGACCGTGATGGCGTAGTTCGGGTAGCGCTGCAGCCACTGGGCCTGACGGTCGAGGGTCTGCTGGGCATCGGCGCGAATCGAGGTCGAGTCGGTGTCGAAGAAGATGCGGTCGCCGACGTTGACGGTGAAGTCCTGCGTCGAACCCGGGGTGGCGGAACCGCCGGCGCCGAGGCCGAGTTCGGAAGCGCTGTTCGGGAGGTTCTTCTTCGAGGCACAACCGGCAAGTGCCAGCGTCATCGCGATGGCGACGATTGCGGGGTTGCTTGCCAGCTGCTGCATGCGGCTCTTCGCCGGGGTGTGAATGCGGCTCATCGCCGGTCTCCTTGATTCTTTCCGTTAGGGTTGCCGGACTTTAACCATTCGAGGTTAACCGGCTTCGAACGAACATGGTTAACAAAGTGTCAAAACACTGCCGCAATGCGCTGATTCTCAACACTTTGCGGCAGGAAGAGGGCGTAGCTGTGTCCTATTCGAGAAGCGGCGACCAGGCCGGGTCGGAGGCGTAGCCCGGGGTCTTGACGAGCTGTTCGTTGTAACCGGTGAGGTCGATCGAGTAGAGCTGCGGACCGCCGGCACCTGCGCTCTGGCGGAAGAACATCAGCACCCGACCGTTCGGCGCCCAGGTCGGGCCTTCGTTGTGGAAGCCGGTGGTCAGGATGCGCTCGCCCGAACCGTCGGTCTTCATCACGCCGATGGAGAACTTGCCACCGGACTGCTTGGTGAAGGCGATCAGGTCGCCGCGCGGTGACCAGACCGGGGTGGAGTAGGAGCCGTCGCCGAAGGAGATGCGCTGCTGGCCGGAGCCGTCGGCGTTCATCACGTAGAGTTGCTGGCGGCCGCCGCGGTCACTTTCGAAGGCGATGCGGTTACCGTCAGGCGAATAGGAGGGCGAGGTGTCGATCGCAGCTGTGGAGGTCAGGCGCGTCGTGGTGCGCGAGCGCAGGTCCATCGTGTAGATGTTGGCGTTGCCGTCCTGCTGCAGGCTCATGATGACTCGCTGGCCATCGGGAGAGAAGCGCGGCGAGAAGGTCATGCCGGGGAAGTTGCCGACGACTTCGCGCTGGCCGGATTCGAGCTGCAGGAGGTAGACACGCGGCTGCTGGCCTTCGAAGGACATGTAGGTGATTTCCTGACGGCTCGGCGAGAAGCGCGGCGTCAGAACGATATCCTTGCTGTTGGTCAGCGTGCGGACGTTTTCACCGTCCTGGTCCATGATCGCGAGCTGGCGCTTGCGGTCGGCCTTGGAGCCGCTTTCGGCAACGAAGACGACGCGGGTGTCGAAGTAGCCCTTTTCACCGGTGATGCGCTCGTAGATCGCATCGGCAATGATATGAGCGAGACGACGCCAGTTTTCCGGCTGGGTGTAAAACTGCTGGCCTGCCATCTGCTGGCCGGCGACGGTGTCCCACAGGCGGAATTCTGCGCGGAGCCGGCCATCGCCCTCCTGGCTGACGCGACCGACGACGAGCGCCTGTGCATTCAGCACGGTCCAGCTCTGCATGTTCGGTGTCTGGTCCGGATTGCTGATCTTCTCGATGAACGCGGCGCGGCTCACCGGGGCGAACAGGCCGGAACGCTTCAGATCCGCCTCGACGACTGCCGAGATCTTGGCGCCGATACCGTTGCTGGAGGCGAAGTCCGTGATCGCAATCGGCAACGGCTCTACGTTACCCTTGTTGATGTTGATCTCGACGACCGCGTGGGCCGGTGTGGCGAAGGCGCCGGCAAGGCCGACGACCACCGCCAGATATCGAAGAAGATTGAGTTTCATCATGAGTTCCAAGCCTTTTTAGCTTTTACATCATTTCGCTGGGGTCGAAGTTCACGATGACCTCCGACCAGGCGTCATATTTGTCACGTGGAAGATTGCTGAAAGGAGCGGAGCGCAGAACCGCGCGTCTTGCGCTACCCATCATGACTTGCTGTGTCGATGTCTCGCCGCCCTTGGCGCTTACTTCCGGATCGCCGACCAGATTGCCGGATTCATCCAGCCGGAAGCGGACCGTAATGATCATGCCTTCCATGCCGGCCAGTCCGGGGATGAAGGACCAGTTGTTCTGGATGACACCCTTCAGCGCATCCATTTCGGTCTGGCTCAGCTTCGTACCACTGGTCGTCTTCTTGCCACCGAATGCGGCCTTGTCCTGCGAGGACTTGGCGCCACCGGCGGTCGGATCGTTCTTGTTTAGGAGCGCCGCGACATCGTCGGCGTTGAAATCACTTTCCTTGGTGGATTTTGACTTCGCCGCTTCCTGGGTCTTGGTGTCCTTCTTCTTGTCAGGCGTCTTCGGCGTCTGGCTCTCGGTCGGCTTGGCCTCGGCGGCCTTTGGCTCAACCGGCTTCGGCGTTTCAGGCTTCGGACGGACGGACGGAACAGGCGCCTTTTCCGGAAGCGGAATTTCCGCGGTTTCGTCAGGCTGCTGCGGAGTAGGCTCCGGCGGCTTTTCGGGTGCCGGCGGCTGCGTTACTTGCGGCTTCGGCGGTTCGGCCTTGGCCACTTCCTTCTGCGGCTCGGCGACCGTGTCTTCCTTGATGATTTCCTTGATGTCGTTGGTTTCGTTGTCCTGCTTCGGCTGGACCTTCTCGACCTTCTCCGGCGCGGCGGAAGACTCGTTGTTGCTCGGCTTGGCGTTCGGGGTCGGCACCGACTTCAGGTCGATCTTGTTGTCGCCGAGGTTTTCGGCGTTCTCGACAGGCGCCGGGCGCTTGGTGGGAACGGGAGCAGCCTTTTCCGCCTTCGGAGCCTTCTGATCGCCCTGCTGGATCTGCGTCAGTTCCTCGATCGGCACGAGTTCGACAGGCAGCGCCTCGACGTTCGATACGTCAAGGGTTTCGGTCGAGCTGATAGATACCAGCGCCCATGTGAGCGCCAGTGCATGCAGTACGGCCGATGTCGCGAGGCTGACCTTCATCGCTGTAAATCAGTTTGTCTTCTGCTCGGTTATAAGGCCCACATTCGTGTAGCCTGCGGCCTGCATGCGGGCCATGACGTCTGCAATCACGCCATAGGGCGCTTCGCCGTCGCCGCGCACATGGATACGCTCGGTGTAGCCGGTCGTTGCAATAGCAGCGAGCTTGGCGCCGATTTCGTCGACGGGAATCTGGGTTTCCTGAATGAACACCGAGCCGTCGGCCTTGATGGAGACGGTGATCGGCTGCGTTTCGGAATTGAGAGCCTTGGCACCCGTCTTGGGCAGGTTCAACGGCACGCCCACGGTCATCATCGGGGCGGCGACCATGAAGATGATGAGCAGCACGAGCATGACGTCGACGAGCGGCGTCACGTTGATCTCGCTCATCGGAGCCTTGCGGCCGCCGCGCCTGCCACGACGTCCACCGCCGCCACCGCTCGATCCAACAGACATACCCATTGCTTGCGTCTCCTAAGTCGAACCGATTACTGCGCCGCCTGACGGGGCTGCAGTTTCTCGTCGATCTGGCGCGAAAGAATGGCGGAGAACTCGTCGGCAAAGCCTTCCATGCGGGCGGTCAGCTTGCCGGCCTCGCCGGAGAATTTGTTGTAGGCGATAACGGCGGGAATAGCGGCGACGAGGCCGATTGCCGTCGCCAGAAGTGCTTCCGCGATACCGGGGGCGACGACGGCGAGGTTGGTCGACTTCGAACCGGCAATCGCCTGGAACGAGGTCATGATACCGACAACCGTACCGAAGAGGCCGACGAACGGGGCGGCAGAGCCGATGGTAGCAAGCGATGCAAGGCGGGCTTCGAGCGTTTCCGACTCGCGCGCCAGCGTCACGTCCATGGCGCGGTCGATACGCATCTGAAGACCGATCGGCGACCGTGCGCCGCGTTCGAAGCTCTTCTTCCATTCGCGCATGGCTGCCACGAACATCGCGGCAAGGCCGGTGTTGCTGCGCTCGGCCAGCGTCCGGTAAAGTTCCTCGAGCGACTGGCCGGACCAGAACACCTGTTCGAACTGGTCGAACTGCCGGCGGGCCCGCGAGTAGCTCATGAACTTGTCGATGACGATCGCCCAGGTCCATACCGAGGCTGCGAGCAGCCCCAGCATCACGAGTTTCACCACGAAGCCGGCCTGCATGAACAGGGCCCAGAGGCTCACGTCATGGGTCGCTGCTGCCAATCCAACTTCTTCCATCGCTTTGTAATCCCCGAAATCCAAACGCCCGGCGCATGACCGGGCGGTGAAAAAGCTCTGTTACCGGAAATTTGCGGTAGCCTTCGCCGAACGCCCTAATCCCGCTTCAAGCTCCCAGATTGCCTTCTTGCCTCGAAATTTGGTCAAAGGAAGGCGTGCGACGCACAATTTCCCATAATGTTAGTAAGACATCATTATGGTTAAAGGAGCGTTATCACTGCCGCATGTCAGCGGTGACGGATTGCCATCGAAGCATTTTTGTTCGCTCGCTGCGCGATACCGCGAATCAGGCGAGAAACTGCGCGGCGAGATCTTCCGGCAGCCGGCGGGGACGTCCGCGACGGTTGACGACGGCGATGACGACCTTCGCAGCGATCAGAAGGTCCTCGCCACGGCGGATTTCCTGTTCCAGCACCATCTTTGCGCCGCCAGCCTTGGTGGTGGTCGTCCTGATTTCCAGTATATCATCCATGCGGGCAGGCGACTTGAAGTCGATTTCCATGCGATGAACGACGAAAACGAGGCCTTCCTCGTCTATCCCGATCAGCGCGCTTTGCTCGACGCCGAGGCAGCGAAGATAGTCGGTGCGGCCCCGTTCGAGGAAGTGCAGGTAGCGGGCGTGATAGACCAGACCGGAAAAATCGGTGTCCTCATAATACACGCGCTGAATGAGCCTGTGTCCGTGCTCCATCAGGTGTCCGGAAAGGGAAAAATCCATATTCGTCATTATGTTGTCCTTGTTCGGGAAATGCCTGAATGCCGCGCCGGGAGGGCTTTTCTGCGGCGATTGTAGTTCTGTCATAAATCGGCATTATCAGGTTTGATACCTCATCGGCAAAGGAGAGCATCTTATGAAGATTGCAGTCATGGGCGGGGATGGTTTCGTTGGGTGGCCGACTTCATTGCATCTTTCCGATGCTGGCCACGACGTTCATATCCTTGATAACCTGTCGCGCCGATGGATCGATACCGAACTCGGGGTGCAGTCCCTGACGCCGATGGATTCCATACAGGAACGCACCCGAATCTGGCATGCGGAAACCGGCCGGCGGATCCATTTCAACCTCATCGACCTCGCCAAGGACTATGAGCTTCTGAAGAAGTGGCTGGCCGAAGAGCGTCCCGATGCGATCATTCATTTCGCCGAACAGCGCGCTGCTCCCTATTCGATGAAGAGCGACCGGCACAAGAACTACACGGTCAACAACAACGTTTCGGCGACCCACAATCTGCTCAATGCTCTGGTGGAAATCGGGCTCGACGCGCATCTGGTCCATCTCGGCACAATGGGTGTCTATGGGTATTCGACCGTCGGCGCGGCTATCCCGGAAGGGTATCTGCCGGTCGGGATCGAAACGACCGAAGGCGAGACAGTTTCGCAGGAGATCCTCTATCCGGCCAATCCGGGCTCGATCTATCACATGACGAAATGCCTCGATCAGTTGCTCTTCCAATTCTACGCGAAGAACGACGGTCTTCGGATCACCGACCTGCACCAGGGCATCGTCTGGGGTACCCATACGGAACAGACCCGCCGTCATCCGCAACTCGTCAACCGCTTCGATTATGACGGCGACTACGGCACGGTTTTGAACCGCTTCCTGATCCAGGCGGCAATCGGCTATCCGCTGACGGTGCATGGCACCGGCGGCCAGACCCGCGCCTTCATCCATATTCAGGATTCGGTTCGCTGCATTGAGATTGCGCTGAACAATCCGCCGGCGCGGGGATCGCGTGTCGAGATCTTCAACCAGATGACGGAAACGCACCGGGTGCGGGACCTTGCGGAGATGATTGCGAAGATTTCAGGCGCGGACATCGCCTGGCTGCCCAATCCGCGCAAGGAAGCAGCGGAGAACGACCTCATCGTCAAAAACGAGAAGCTCCTCGGGCTCGGATTGCAGCCGATAACGCTGCAAGGTGGGCTTTTGGAAGAGATCGTCGATGTCGCGAAGAAGTTTGCCTACCGCGTCGACCGGTCCCGCGTGCCGGCGGTTTCCGCCTGGACCAAGGATATCGCGCGGACGATCAATCGCGATCCGGAGGGCAAGAAGCTGAAATCGGTGTCATGATGATGGGGGCTGAACTGCTGAAGGGCATACGACCGGCCACGACGGCCGGTTCGCGTGAGGCCTATGTCACGCTGGTGACCAATCGCGACTATGCCATGGGCGCGACCGCGCTTGCGCGTTCCATCCGTCTGACCGGGAGTTCCGCCGATGTCGTCGTGCTCTTCACCGGCGGTGTGGAGGCGGATGCGCTTCTGCCGCTCGACCGGCTCGGCTGCCGGATGGTCGAGGTCGAGCACCTGTCTTTGTCCGATGGCTTCAATCAGCGGCATGCGCGCGGCAACCTGCACGCCAATGCACCTTTCACCAAGGGGCGCAAGCCGGCCTTTCACTCGCCGCTTGATAATTTCTGCAAGCTCCGGCTCTGGCAACTCATCGATTACGAGACCTGCATCTTCATCGATGCGGATGCGATTGTTCTGCGCAATGTCGACCGGCTGTTCGACTATCCGGAATTTTCCGCTGCGCCGAATGTCTATGAAAGCCTTGCCGATTTTCATCGGCTGAATTCCGGGGTGTTCGTCGCGCGCCCCTCGCTTGCCACCTTCGACGACATGCTGCGCAATCTGGATCAACCGGATGTCTTCTGGCGGCGCACGGACCAGAGCTTCCTCGAGAGCTATTTTCCGGACTGGCATGGCCTGCCGGTGTTCATGAACATGCTGCAATATGTGTGGTTCAACCTGCCGGATCTCTGGGACTGGCGGCAGATCGGCATTCTGCATTACCAGTATGAAAAGCCGTGGGAGAAGGATCATCCCAAGGCGGCGGCACTGAAGCCGCTGATCGATCTCTGGCACGCTTATTACACGGGGTACGGCATCCCGGAAATCGCCTCGCTCTCCAAGCCGGAGCAGGCGGCTGCATGAAAGTTCTGGTATCCGGCGGAACGGGGCTGGTCGGGCGCTATATCGTCGAAGACCTGCTCGCCGCGGGTTATGCGGTCGTCATCGGTGCGCGTCATCCGCCGGCGGAAGGATTGTTTTCCCATCCCGTTGGATTTCGTCCGCTGTCGCTCGATCCTCAGGAAGACCAGACTGACGCTTTCGACGATGCCTATTTCTTCGTTCATGCGGCTTTCGATCATCTGCCCGGCAAATACCGGGGCGGGGAGGGCGGCGATCCCGAACGGTTTCGCCGGCTCAATCTCGATGGCTCCATCCGACTGTTCGAGACGGCGAGGCAGGCTGGTGTCCGGCGTGTGGTCTTTCTTTCCAGCCGGGCGGTCTATGACGGGCTTGCAGCCGAAACTGCGCTGACCGAGGAGCAGTTTCTGCAGCCGACCAGTCTCTATGGCGAGGTGAAGCTTCTGGCCGAGCGAGTGCTGGCCGATCTCGCCGCGCCCGGTTTCGTGACCTCGAGCCTGAGGGTGACGGGGGTTTATGGCGACGCCCGGCCGAACAAGTGGGATGCGCTTTTTGCGGATTATCTAGCGGGGCGGGAAGTTCCGGAACGGGCCGGCTCGGAGATCCATGGCCGTGATGTGGGACAGGCCGTGCGGCTGATGCTGTCCACCGAGGCGGCGAAGGTCAGCGGACAATCCTTCAATGTTTCCGATATCGTGACAGATACTCACGATATCCTCGGCATCTTCCAGTCGGTGATCCGATGTCCGCAGCCCTTGCCCGCGCCGGGGGACAAGGCGGCTGTCAGGGCAATGCCGGTCGAGAAGATAACGGCGCTTGGCTGGAAGCCTGGTGGGTGGCCTCTGTTTCAAAATACGGTTCACTCACTGGCCGACAGTTACTGAAATCCCTTGTCGGCTAAGGGGCGCAATACATACTCCCCCTAGAATGAAGAAAGCCGCAGACGCGTTTGCGCCTGCGGCTTGTTCTGTATGCTTTGGCCTCTTAACGAGCCGTAACGATGCCGGCGATCAGGCCGGAAGTGATGCCGATCAGCAGGTACTGATTATCGACCCGGATCCAGCGCTGGTCGCGGCCCGGCTTGCGCAGGCCATAGCGACGGTAGTCGTTGATCTGGTTGTGGCGGCGCCAATCGCGCATGCTCTGGCCCTTCTTCCAGTAGTAGGGCTTGGGCGCAGCCTTGTGCGGAGCGGGCTTGTGTGGCTTAGCCTGATGATGCTGAGGGGGACGACGATCGTCCGGGCGATACTGCTGGGCCTGGGCCATCGGAGCGGCGATCATCAGGCTGGCAATTGCAATCAGAAATGCTTTTTTCATTGGTGTGTTCCTCGTTGTCTATGACCCGACGCTAGACCCCGAGATGTGAATGCAATATGAATGTTATAATTAATAATTTTTAATGAAAACAGCCAATTGAGTATGCTGCTCAATTGCTCCTACTCTTCCCGCATACCGCTTTATCCTTGAAAAAAAAAGCAGAACGCCGGCCCGGGAGGGCTTGTATTAGCTCTTCAACGCATCAGATCGTTTTCGCTCCATCCGAGCGCATTCATCTCGTTTTTCCGCGCCTGCGCATCGTCACCGACGATGAATTCATCCAGCTGCGGCGGCCTGACGCTGGTGCCGGCCAGCATGGCATGCACCTGTCCGCGATGGTGAGTCTGGTGCTGGAAGAGATGGCTCAGGATGTCGTCGCAGCGGTCTTGCTGGATGCGGTTGCCACGGTGAACATTGACCGTTTGCGTGAGGTCGTCCGGCCTCAGGCCGTCACAGAATGCGAGCAATCTGCGGTCGACATCGGCCTGTGCTGCCAGGAGCGCCTGTCGTTCGGGAAAGGGCATTTTGTTCTCCCATGCATTTGGTCCAAGTGTTCCGCCTTTCAGCGCGTCGACATAAAACCAGTCCACCACGAGGATGTGGTTGAGCGTGGCCCGAATGGAGGGGAAGAAGCTGATGCGTTCCTCCTCGAATTCTCCGGGTTGAAGACGCGCCACCGCCTCATGCAGCCTGAGATTGGCCAAGGTGTTGTTGCGGGCGAGTTTTCGAAATACGCGGCAGGGGGCGAGAGGGTCCATTATGCTGTCACTTCCTTGCCTCGAGGTTCCATCATCATGCCGCGGGCAAGCCTGCTCCGCCGAGCTCGACCACGACGATTTCAGGCGGCGCTCCCAGCCGTATCGGCAGGTTGGAAAGGCCGAAACCGGCGGAAACGATGAGATGGCGGCCATCCTCGACGATGTGGCCATAGGCATAGCGGTTACCGAAGCGCGAGGGCACCAGCGGCGAGTAGCCGAAGAGCCTGAGCTGACCGCCATGGGTGTGTCCCGAAAGCGTTAGCGCAATCCGTCCGGGAACCTCGACGAAAATATCCGGCTCGTGGGCCATGAGGATTGCGGGTTCATCGCCCTTTATCTGTGCGAGCGTTGCCGGGAGGTCGTCGAGCCCCGGGATGATGCCGGAGCCGTCGGGCGCCGGATTACCGGGCTGGAGCTGGTCGGCGAGGCCGGCGAGCCAGAAAGGGCGGCCATCCTTTTCCATCCGGACGGCGAGATTGTCGTAGACGGGAATGCCGACATCACCGAGCGCCTTGTGCGCGAGCGTCGGGCCGTGACCGGCGGCCAGAGCGACGGGATCGTTCAGCCAGTCGTGATTGCCGAGGATGGCATGAACGCCGAGCGGCGCCTTGAGCCGTGACAGTGCTTTCGCCCATCTGGCCGGTTCGACATAACCGGTGTTGAACCACATGCTGGTCATGTAGTCGCCGAGCAGGAGGACCATGTCGCCCTCAAGGGCGTTCGCCTGATCGCAGATCGCGGCGATGCGGTCGGCCGGCATCCATGGTTCGCAGGCGTGGAAATCCGCAAGTGCGATGATTTTTAGTTTGAGATCCCCCGGCCAGTCGCGAGGGGTGAGGGCATATCGCGTCACGCGGGGTCGGGCGAAGGGCTCTATGCCGACAGCGTAGGCGCTGGTTCCGAAGCCTGCCATCAGCAGGCCGCCGAGAAGTTTGAGGAACCCGCGCCGCGCGATCATTCAATCCTCCTCGAGGGTCAGGCGGAACTGCGCGGCTTCCAGATCCTTCGGCGGCTGCAGGCCGAGGTGTTTCCAGGCGATGGTCGTCAGGACCCGGCCGCGTGGTGTGCGCTGGATGAAGCCCTGCTGGATCATGTAGGGCTCTATGATATCCTCGATCGCATCGCGGGGTTCGGAGAGCCCTGCTGCGATTGTCTCGATGCCAACAGGGCCACCGCCGAAGTTTACGGCGATCATGTTCAGATAGCGCTTGTCGAGCTGGTCGAGGCCCATGTTGTCGACCAGCAGGCGGGTCAACGCCTCGTCGGCGATCTCGCGGGTGACGGCTTCCGCGCGGGCCACTTCGGCGAAATCACGCACGCGGCGCAGCAGGCGGCCGGCGATACGGGGCGTGCCACGGGCGCGCCGGGCGATCTCACGAGCGCCTTCTTCCGTCATGCCAAGGCCCATCAGGCGAGCGCCGCGGCGAACGATGCCTTCCAGCTCCTCTACGGTATAGAAGGAGAGACGCACCGGAATGCCGAAACGGTCGCGAAGCGGCGTCGTCAGCAGACCGAGGCGGGTGGTGGCGGCGACGAGGGTGAACTTGGACAGGTCGATCTTGACCGAGCGGGCGGCCGGGCCTTCGCCGATGATGAGGTCGAGCTGGAAATCCTCCATAGCGGGATAGAGGATTTCTTCCACTGCCGGGTTCAGCCGGTGGATTTCGTCGATGAAGAGGACGTCGCGCTCTTCGAGATTGGTCAGCAGGGCGGCAAGGTCGCCGGCCTTGGCGATGACTGGGCCGGAGGTCGAGCGGAAGTTGACGCCGAGTTCCTTTGCCATGATCTGGGCAAGGGTTGTCTTGCCGAGGCCGGGCGGGCCGACAAACAATACGTGGTCAAGCGCTTCGCCACGGTTCTTGGCGGCCTCGATGAAGATCTTAAGGTTAGCGCGTGCTTCGGCCTGTCCGGTGAATTCATCGAGCGACTGCGGACGCAGCGCGGTGTCGATATCCTCGCCACGCTTTTCCGATGAAATGAGACGGTCGGCTTCACTCATGACAGTACTTCCGGTTGGCGGCCATGATGGCAGGGCGGAGGGGACCGCTCAAGCGCCTTTGACCAGATTCATTAGAAGGGGTAAAGCGCGGTATCACCGCGACAGTTCCTTGAGGCCGAGGCGGATCAGCTTGGCGCTGTCAGCGCCTTCGCCACCATTCTTCAGGGCCGCGGCGATGGCGTTCGCTGCCTGTTCGCGCGAGTATCCGAGGTTCGTGAGCGCCGATACGGCATCAGCGACCGGAGCCGCGGCAACGCCTTCCCCGAGTTCCTGTTTCAGGGCGATATTGGCGGCGGCTTCTCCGGCGAAGGCGGGAGCCTTGTTCTTCAGCTCGGTCATGATGCGGACTGCGACCTTCGGCCCGACGCCGGGCGCGCGGGACACAGCCGTCTTGTCCTGCAGCGCGATGGCGTTGGCGATTTCGGACGGCGTCAACGTCGAAAGCACGGCGAGTGCCACCTTAGTGCCTACGCCCTGAACACTCTGAAGCAGGTTGAACCATTCGCGCTCCAGTGCGGTGAGGAAGCCGAAGAGCTTCAACTGGTCTTCGCGGACATAGGTTTCGATGAAGAGAACCGCGGCCTCTCCGGGCGAACCGAGCCGGGACAGTGTGCGCGAGGAGCAGTGAGCAATGTAACAGACGCCGTGCACGTCGATCAGCGCATGGTCGTCGCCGATTTCGTCGATGGTGCCTTTGAGCTTGCCGATCATGAAGTGTGTCCGTTAGGGATGGGTTTCAGGGGAAATGAGGGGAACCATCGGGAAATAGGAGCGGTAGCTCTTGGTGTCCCGAGTGAGAATTGAGTAGCCGCGAATGGCCGCATGCGCGCCGATCAGGAAATCCGGCAGAACGCGTTCCCGCTTTCCACCGCCTGAGCGGTAGCGCCTGAACGCCACCCCCGCGGCGAACGCTGCCGTCCAGGGGAGGCTTTCCCTATGGAAATCCGTTCGCGGAAGGAGTCGGTCGACCAGATCGATATCATCGTAGCGAACCGAGAATTCGGCGTAAATGACCGGATTAATGACGAGCGGCTGGGTTCGGGCTATGCGCAACAGAGCATTGCGAGACCATTGAAGCCAAACCGGATCGCGAACGGCGAGGTCCACGAGAACGTTCGTGTCCACGAGTGTCGTCATGGATCAGCGATCTCGCGTCATGGTCATGAGAGCATCGGCGTCGATCGTCTGGTCGCCGGTTCCCTCCATGGCATCAAGGGCGTGCATGAAGGCCTGCAGGCGCTCGCGCTCGACGCCTTGCTGTCCTTCCTTCTTGGGAGAGACAACCAGCTTGCCATCTTCGATCGTGAAAATGACTTCGCTGTTCGGTTCAATACCGGCAAGCTCGCGCAAGTCGCGCGGAATGGTGACCTGACCCTTCGATGTAACGCGCATTGCCTCGCTCCTTCGTTGGGTAAGAAAATATCTTACCGTCGGAACAAGTCAAGAACAAATCAGGCGGAAGCCAGCACCTTGCGCATACGGTCGCCGCCGCGATTGTGGGCGTGGCAGATGGCGATGGCCAGTGCGTCGGCGGCGTCGTTGCCCTTGAACTCCGCCTTGGGCATCAGGATCTTCAGCATCATGTGGATCTGCTGCTTTTCACCATGACCGACGCCGATCACCGATTTCTTCACCGCGTTCGGCGCATATTCGGAGACGGGCAGGCCGGCGCGGGCAGGAACCAGCATGGCGATGCCGCGTGCCTGGCCGAGCTTCAGGGTCGCGACCGCATCCTTGTTGACGAAGGTCTGTTCGACCGCGGCTTCATGAGGTTGGTAGCTGTGCACCACATCAGCCAGCCCGTCATGCAGCTGGCGAAGACGCGAGGCGAGGTCCATGTCTCCGTCGGAGGTGACGGTGCCTGAGGCGACGAAACGCAGGGAGTTGCCGAGCGTTTCGATCACACCCCATCCGGTGCGCCTGAGGCCGGGGTCAATACCTATAATTCGAATCGTGTCTCGCATGGCGATATCCTAACTTGCTGATGCATGGATCTGCCAGCGAAAAGTGAACAAACCAAAAACATCCGTTTCAGTGAAGCGCAACGTCGGTTCAAAAAGATTGCGGTGACGGTTCGGCAAAACCGTCATTTCGTTCTGGTATTGCTTTCATGAGCCTCTACATATGAAGCTATATCAAGACCAGAACGGGATGCCGCGCATGATACCCTTTTCGATCCTCGACCTGTCACCGATCGCCGAGGGACACAGCGTGACGGAGGCGCTGGATGCGTCCCGTCAGATGGCCCAGAAGGCGGAGGAACTCGGGTTCAATCGTTTCTGGCTCGCCGAGCATCACGGCATGCCTGGAATTGCCAGTGCTGCGACCTCCATCGTGATCGCCCATGTGGGGGCCGCAACCAAGCGCATCCGCATCGGTTCCGGCGGCATCATGCTGCCAAACCATTCTCCGCTGGTGATCGCGGAGCAGTTCGGCACGCTTGCGGCCCTGTTCCCCGATCGCGTCGATCTCGGTCTCGGTCGCGCGCCGGGAACCGACATGCGCACTGCGCGGGCTCTTCGCCGTAATCTGGACGCCGGGGCGGAAAGCTTCCCGCACGATATCATCGAATTACAGCGCCTGCTCGGCGACCCGGATGGCGATCAGGCGTTGCTGGCGGTGCCGGGTGCGCGCAGCCATGTACCGATCTGGCTGCTGGGTTCCAGTCTCTACAGCGCTCATCTCGCTGCGGCGCTCGGGCTTCCCTATGCTTTCGCTTCCCATTTCGCTCCGGATTCGTTGCTTGAGGCCATCGCCATCTATCGCGAACGGTTCCAGCCTTCGGCGGATCTCGACAAGCCCTATGTGATGGTAGGGGTGATGGGCGTCGGCGCGCAAAGCGATGAAGAGGCGCAATATCTCTTCACCTCTTCGCAGCAGCAGTTCGTCAATCTGCGGCGCAATGTTCGGCGTCCTTTCCCGCGTCCGGTGGAGAGCATGGACGGGTTGTGGACCGACATGGAGCGTATCGGCGTGGAGCACACGCTGAGTTATGCCGTGGTCGGCTCGCAGAAGACTGTCGAAAAGAAGCTCGAGGACTTTCTCGATGAGACCGGCGCCGACGAACTCATCGTTTCAATGCCGATCCATGACATCGATGCGCGGTTGCGCTCGGTCGAGATTTTCGGCGGCGTCATGCAGAAAGTTCCGGAAAACAGCTGAATTTTGCGGTGCGTCAACCACCATAAATTGCTGCCCGTTTTAACTGCCGTTTAAACAACAACCTGAATGATGCAATCTCCAAGGTGTCCGCGTTGTCGCGGTTGTGCCTAAAATAGTCTGAAAGACCGCTGCGCTCAAGCGAAGGGCGACGGCGGCCGTGGGGATTCGCTTATGGTTTTTCGTTTCAACTCCCTTTCCTCCAAGGTGATCGGGATTTTCCTGCTGTTGACGGCGCTGTCAGTAGGGATTCTTAATGTCCTTGCCTACTTCACTTCCAGTTCGCTTTTCGACAAGCAGACCTATCGTGCGATGGACGGGACGCTGACATTCCGGGGCGACATGCTCAGGGAACAGTTGCAGCAACTGGAAAATCAAGCGACATCGATCGCCAAGATCGAAGGCCTGCAGCAGTCGTTCACGTCGATGAAGAGCGGCTGGAACACCATCGTCAAGAATTCCGGCGATGCGAAGGGTGAGCTTCAGGCGGTCTTCGTCAAGAACAACCCCTATCCGGCGGGAGAGCGCGAAAAGCTGCTGAAGCCCGAAGGGCCGAGTGGCTTCTACTATTCGAACCATGAAGCAACCCAGAACCTTGTCGCCAGCTATCTGCGCGATACCCAGTTCCGTGACCTGCTGATGGTCGATCAGGCCGGCAACGTTATCTATTCCTACCGCAAGGGTCCGTTCTTCGCCGAGAATGCTACCGCCGGCGAGCTTGCCGGTACCGGTCTCGGTCAGGCCTTTGCGCGCAGCGCCGATGTCGCCGCCAAAGCGGTCGAGGACGCCGCGCCGACCACGTTCTCCGGTCTCAAGACCGGCAAGGATGCCCTGTCTCCGGATATCTATTTCTCGGTGCCGGTGGTGAAATTCGGGGCCTTCAAGGGGTCGATCCTGTTCCAGCTTAAGGATACGGCGATCACCAGCCTGCTTTCGAAGGGCATTGCCGCCGATAGCGTTGAGCGTGCCGCCGTTCTCTCCGAGGATGGCACGGGCATCAGCCTCGGCACTGACGGCAAGCTCATGGACATTGCAGCGGCTCCCTTCGGCTTTGCGCCGGCCGCCATGCAGGGCAATGGCGGCATCGTCACCAGCGATTTCGCCCGCGATGACGGAGCGGCTAGGGCCTATGGTCGCGCGATCGAGTTCGGCGGCCAGAAATACCTGATGGTGGAGAGCCTGACGCTTGCCGAACTCGGCGCCGGCTCGCTGCAGATCGCGCTGACCTTGACGGCAATTGCCGCGGCGACGCTGGCCGTGATGTCCATTGCGACCGGTGTCCTGACCCGTCGTCTTTTTGCGCCGCTCGCCCGGCTTGCTGTGGTGACGGGCCAGGTGGCTGACGGCCAGCTCGATAATCCCGTCGCCAATCAGGATCGCGGGGATGAAATCGGCACCATGGCCCGGGCGCTGGAGCGTTTCCGCACCGCGCTTATCGAGCAGCAGCAGCTGGAGAGCCGCGCGAACGAGGAGCGGGAGCAGGCGGAAGCGGAACGTCGCCAGCGCTTTTCGGAACGCGAGGCGGAGGCCCGTACACTCGGAGGCGTCGTGGCCGCGCTCGATCAGGGTCTCGACCGCCTGGCCCACGGCGATCTCGCCTTCGAGATCCGCCAGCCGTTCCCGAACGAGCTGGAGTCCCTGCGCGTCAACTTCAACAATGCGCTCTCCACCCTGAGCGCGACGCTCTCCGGCATCGGCGGCAATTCGCTTGCCGTGCGCGGCGGTTCGGAGGAAATGCGCGCGGGCGCCGACCAGCTGGCGGAGCGCACCGAGCGGCAGGCCGCGGCGCTCACTGAAACCGCAAGCGCCATCAAGGCCATGACCGATGCAGTCAAGGTGCAGATCGCCCACGGCGAGGATGCCGAGCGGAGCGCGCGTAACGCCAAGGATGAAGCCGAGCAATCCGGCCACATCATGCGGGAAACGATTGCGGCGATGGAGGCCATTCGCGGTTCGTCGCAGGAGATCAACCAGATCATCGGCGTGATCGACGAGATCGCATTCCAAACCAATCTTCTGGCGCTCAATGCCGGCGTTGAGGCCGCGCGTGCGGGCGAGGCCGGCAAGGGCTTCGCCGTCGTTGCCCAAGAAGTGCGCGAGCTTGCCCAGCGCTCGGCTGGTGCGGCCAAGCAGATCACCAGCCTGCTTGCCAAATCGGCCGGCGAGGTGGCTCATGGCGTGAGCCTCGTCGAGAAGGCTGGCCACGCGCTGCAGGGGATCGGCGAGCATGTGCTGTCGATCAACGGCAAGATCGGCGACATGATGCACTCGACGCGTGAAGAAGCGCAGACGATCTCCGAGATCAACGGCTCGATCAATGCGCTCGATGTCATGACCCAGCAGAATGCCGCCATGGTGGAAGAGACGACTGCCGCCATCCACCGGCTGGCGACGGAGGCTGCCGAAATGGATCAGCAGCTCGGACACTTCACACTCGGCCAGCAGGCGGCGGCTCCGCGTCATGCCGGACCTTATGAAATGCGACGGGCAAGCTAGTCCCTGGAACTTTCGGTTTCACTCGGAACGCGGCGGGTCGAACCTGCCGCGTTTTTCGTTTGTCCGGCAAACTATCGATCTGGAAATACAATCAGAAGGTGATTTTTCTGAAGCCTTTTGCGGGCGTTTTGTTTTTGCGCAACGCGCCTATGGTAAGTAAAATCCCAGCAAACACGGTAAATAGACGTAGTTAAGCCAGCCTTAACTTTTCTCCTTCATTATCCAAGAGAAATCACGATGTCGGCCATCTGCGGGTCCGATAGCTCAACGATAGATTTTGGAGTATCTAGCCATGAAGACGAGCCTTTTTGCTGCGGCGGCCGCACTGCTTGTCAGTACGACCGCCTCTTTTGCTGCGGATCTGTATCAACCCGAGCCGGCTCCGATCATGGATGCGCCGGAGGTCACTGTGTCGGAAGCTTCCGGCTGGTACCTTCGCGGTGACGTCGGTTACTCCTTCAACAAGCTTCGTGGTGCTGATTTCTTCCAGGGCTCGAACGCCAATCGCGCTGATTTCGCCAGCGCCTCGCTGAAGGACGCCTTCACCGTCGGGGCCGGTGTCGGTTATCAGGTCAACAACTATCTGCGCACCGATCTGACGTTCGACTATATGTTCAAGTCGGATTTCCGCGGCTCTACCTACGGCAGCGGCGCTGATTTCGGTGCGTGCGTCGGTCCTTGTACCTCGTCCGATCGTTCCGCAATGCGGGCCTACACGCTGATGGCCAATGCTTATGTCGACCTCGGCACCTACGGCCTGTTCACGCCTTATGTCGGTGGCGGTGTCGGTGGCTCCTATGTCAAGTGGGACAAGTTGCGCAACACGTCCTGCGCCGATGACGGCAGCAGCTGCGACGACACGGTCGAACATGGCGGCAAGGGCAGCTGGCGGTTCGCCTACCAGCTCATGGCGGGCACCACAATCGACGTGAGCTGCAACGTGAAGGCCGATGTCGGCTATCGCTTCCGCCAGACGATGGGCGGCGACATGTTCGGCTACGAGCAGAACGGCGGTCCGGGCTACGACAAGGGCTTTTACAGCCACGAAATCCGCGCCGGTGCGCGCTATGTCTTCGGTGCCTGCGAGCAGCCGGTGGCTTACGAACCGCCGCCGCAGCCGATCGTCTACAAGTAATACTTTTCTATACTCCAGTCGTGAAAAGGCCGTCCGCACCCGCGGGCGGCCTTTCTCGTTTTGCGTGCATTTATGGGCGCGTATCGCATGATCCGGGAGCGTCGAAAAATTTTCCAGGAGCGACACGAAATTCGCTTGACGGGAAATCCCGACAGGCGTAGTTCCGACGGCGGGACACCTCTCCCCAACGAGAGGCTAATTACCTGGAAGGGTATCTATATGGCTGATATCGTCGCCCCCGCCGCGCGTCCGGCGAATACTCATTTTTCTTCTGGCCCCTGCGCCAAGCGCCCTGGATGGACGCTTGAGGCTCTTTCCGATGCTTCGCTCGGTCGTTCGCACCGTGCAAAGGTTGGCAAGGCCAAGCTGAAGCAGGCCATCGATCTTACTCGCGAAATTCTGAATGTTCCGGCCGATTACCGCATCGGTATCGTTCCGGCTTCCGACACTGGCGCCGTCGAAATGGCGCTCTGGTCGCTGCTCGGTGAGCGCGGCGTAGACATGCTGGCCTGGGAAAGCTTCGGCGCCGGCTGGGTCACCGACGTCGTCAAGCAGCTGAAGCTTAAGGACGTCCGCAAGTTCGAAGCCGATTACGGCGCTCTTCCCGATCTCGCTGCCGTCGATTTCGACCGCGACGTCGTTTTCACCTGGAACGGCACCACCTCCGGCGTTCGCGTTCCGAACGCCGATTTCATTCCGGCCGACCGCAAGGGCCTGACCATCTGCGACGCGACCTCGGCCGCTTTCGCGCAGAACCTCGACTTCGCCAAGCTCGATGTCGTCACCTTCTCCTGGCAGAAGGTTCTGGGCGGCGAGGGCGGTCACGGCATGCTGATCCTTTCGCCGCGCGCTGTCGAGCGTCTGGAAAGCTACACGCCCGCATGGCCGCTGCCGAAGATCTTCCGCATGACCAAGGGTGGCAAGCTGATCGAAGGCATCTTCACCGGCGAGACCATCAACACGCCGTCCATGCTCTGCGTCGAAGACTATATCGACGCGCTGCTTTGGGCCAGGCAGATCGGTGGCCTTGATGGGCTAACCGCTCGTGCCGATGCCAATGCGAAGGTCATTTTCGACTTCGTTGCCGCAAACGACTGGATCGCCAACCTCGCCGTCAAGGACGAGACCCGCTCCAACACGTCCGTTTGCCTGAAGATCGTCGACAAGGATGTAGCGGCGCTCGACGCCGATGCACAGGCGGCCTTTGCCAAGGGCGTTGTTGCTCTCCTCGAGAAGGAGGCCGTCGCTCTCGACATCGGCGCCTACCGTGACGCTCCGTCCGGTCTGCGCATCTGGGCCGGCGCCACCATCGAGAAGGCCGACATGGAAGCTCTGATGCCCTGGCTCGCCTGGGCCTACAAGACCCAGAAGGCCACGCTGACCAAGGCTGCGGCCTGAGGTTTTCCGGCTCCGCCGTCAAAAGGCGGAGCCTCTTTTAAAATTCCCAGAATTCATCGACACGAACTCTTTGAAGGAGGCCTCGCAATGGCACCTCGCGTTCTCGTATCCGACGAACTGTCGGAAACCGCCGTCCAGATCTTCCGCGATCGCGGCGTTGATGTGGATTTCCAGCCGAAGATCGGCAAGGACAAGGACAAGCTCGCCGAAATCATCGGCAACTATGACGGTCTCGCCATCCGCTCCGCCACCAAGGCAACGGAGAAGCTGATCGCCGCCGCGACCAACCTGAAGGTCATCGGCCGCGCCGGTATCGGCGTCGACAACGTCGATATCCCCGCTGCATCGCGCCGCGGTATCATCGTCATGAATACCCCGTTCGGCAACTCGATCACGACCGCCGAGCATGCCATCGCCCTGATGTTCGCCGTTGCCCGTCAGCTTCCGGCTGCCGACGCATCGACGCAGGCCGGCAAGTGGGAAAAGTCGAAGTTCATGGGTGTCGAAATTACCGGCAAGACGCTCGGCGTCATCGGCGCCGGCAATATCGGCTCCATCGTCTGCTCGCGCGCCATCGGCCTCAAGATGCGCGTGCTTGCCTATGACCCCTTCCTGTCGAAGGAACGCGCTGAAGAAATGGGCGTGACCAAGGTCGAGCTCGACGAGCTGCTGGCCCAGGCTGATTTCATCACCCTGCACGTGCCGATGACCGACAAGACCCGCGGCATCCTCAACAAGGAAGCCCTTGCCAAGACCAAGCCGGGCGTTCGCATCATCAACTGCGCCCGCGGCGGTCTGGTCGATGAAGCGGCGCTTGCAGAAGCGATCAAGTCCGGCCATGTCGCCGGCGCCGGTTTCGACGTGTTCGAAGTCGAGCCCGCGACCGAAAGCCCTCTCTTCGGTCTGCCGAACGTCGTCTGCACGCCGCACCTCGGCGCATCGACGACGGAAGCACAGGAAAACGTCGCTCTGCAGGTTGCCGAGCAGATGTCGGACTACCTGGTCAAGGGTGCTGTCAGCAACGCCATCAACATGCCGTCGATCACGGCGGAAGAAGCTCCGATCCTGAAGCCGTTCATCAGGCTCGCCGACGTTCTTGGAGCGTTCGTTGGCCAGGTTACGGAAGGCCCGATCAAGGAAATCGAGATCCTGTACGACGGCCAGACCGCGTCCATGAACACAAAGGCTCTGACCTCGGCCCTTCTCGCCGGCCTCATCCGCCCGCAGGTCGCTGACGTCAACATGGTGTCGGCACCGGTCATGGTGAAGGAAAAGGGCATCATCCTGTCCGAGGTCAAGCGCGACAAGACCGGCGTTTACGACGGTTACATCAAGCTCACCGTCACCACCGAAAAGCAGACGCGTTCGGTTGCCGGTACGGTCTTCTCGGATGGAAAGCCGCGCTTCATCCAGATCAAGGGCATCAACATGGATGCCGATGTCGGTCCGCATATGATCTACATCACCAACACCGACGTTCCCGGCATGATCGGCTTCATCGGCACGACGCTCGGCAATGCCGGCGTGAACATCGCCAACTTCCAGCTCGGACGCGAAAAGGAAGCCGGCGACGCCATCGCGCTTCTTTATGTCGACGGCGAGGTGGATCAGGCCGTTCTCGACAAGCTGACGGCCAACGCCGCCATCAAACAGGCCAAGCCGCTGACCTTCAGCGTCGAATAAGTCATCTCTCCCAAGAGAATCGGAAAAGCCCGGCAGGTTTTTTCCTGCCGGGCTTTTCTTTTATGCGTCGCCTGAGGCTGGTCAGTTGGCGCGCGGCAATTGCCCGAGCAGAAATGTTGCGATCGCGTTATCGATGGAGCGTTCGATCTCGGCGGGGGAGGGCTTTTTGCCCATCAGGGCGAGATAAAGCGGGTTGGTGACGATCATGTCGTGATACTGGATGGCCAGCATGTGCGGATCGGCCTCCCGCATCTCTCCGGTCGATTGTTTCGAGGCGATGAAATTCGCGAGGGCTTTGCGGGACTGAACAGGGCCGCTCTCGAACCAGACGCCCGTCAGGTCCGGGAAGCGACCGGATACGGCCAGCATCAGCCGTTGGAATGCGACATGCCGGTCCGCCATCAGCATTTTCAGAAGCGTGGAGCCGAGCACTCTCAGGCCGTCGGCTGGGCGCAGGCTCGAGACCTCCAGAACCGAGAGAGGCTGAAGGAAGTCGTGACACAGCTGTTCGACGACCTCGGAAAACAGCCCCTCCTTGCCGCCGAAATGTTTGTAGAGGTTGGTCTTTGACCCGCCGACGACGCGGATGATTTCGTCGACGGTGACGGCGTCGTAGCCTTGCTCGAGAAAGAGATCGGTCGCGGTGGTCACGATCAGGTTGCGCCGCGCCAATCCACGCGATGTTGTCCGCTCGACATGGTCCGGTGCGGCGTCCCTGGTCATGATGGCATGCGTCCTCAGTTTTTCTTCGTCGGATGAACGTGGTGGGCCGGGCGGAAACCGCGGCGGTCGACATGTTGGCTGTATAGCAGGCTGCCGATCACGAGCACCACGCCGACGATCTGCACGGTGTTGGGCACGAAGCCCCGGAAGACCGCGTCCAGAACAAACGCGGTGATCGGTGTCAACAGGAAGAAGGGCGCGACATTGGCCGCACCCGCACCCTGGATCGCCCGGAACCAGAGGGCAAAGGCGAGTGCCGTAACGAACAGCGCAAGGATGACGAAGCCGACCACGTTGAGGGCGGAGAGGCGGGCGGGGACATCGGAGACAACGGCGGTGACGAGGCTGAGTTCGATACCTGCGACGAGCAACTGCCATGCGGTGAAGCCGAGCAGCGAGCGCGGCCGGCCCCACTTGTGAACCAGGATGCCGCCGAGTGCAACCGAGAGTGCGCTTCCAAGCGCTGCAGCGACACCGATCGGATCGATGGCTGCATTGCTCTTCAGCACGACCATGGCCACGCCGACCGCGCCGACGAAGACGGCGGAAACCTTGGCGATGGCCGGGATCGCACCGAGCAGCGGCCAGGCCAGCAGCACCATGAACAGCGGACCGAGCGCCTGAAACGTTGCTGCGACCCCGCCCGGCAGGCAAATGGCGGCAATGAACAGGAGGCCGAAGAACAACCCGCTGTTCAGCGTGCCGAGAATCACGATCTTCCCCCACCACTCCCTTGGAGGCAATTCGCGAGCAATCAGCAGGAGCGGCAGGGCGCCGCCGATGGCACGCACGGCCGCGATGAACATCGGGTTCGGTGGCAGCATGGTCGTGGTGATGATGTAGGTAAAGCCCCAGAGAATGGTGGCAAGAGCAGCGGACAGCTTGGGATACATGGCGGACCTCGAGGCTGGAGTGATCAGGCCGCTTACCATTATGTACGATATCGTATCAATTAGATACTTTTTCGTATTTATTGAACGCTGTGTTCACAGTTCACCAAAACGTGAAGGCGCGTGTTTTCGCCAAAAGCCCGGAAACTCTGTGTTTTCAGGATCGCCTTCGGGGAAAAGCGTATCGCAAGTCTTCAATAGTTCGCGAAGCTCCCCCATATGGGTGCATGGAATTCCGGCGCTTATGCCGGTGAACAAAGGGAAGGGACAGGATCAAGCCATGGGGCGATACGGTAAGTTTTTCGGAGTTCTGGCAATCGGCATGGCGGTTGCGCTGAGCGTGGCCGATATGGCGGAAGCACGCAAGGCGAGCGGCGGCTTCGGTAGCCGGGGCACGCGCACCTTTTCCGCCCCGCCGGCCACCCGGACCGCACCCGCACCGGCTGCTCCGATCGAGCGCTCGATGACGCCGAACACTGGCGCATCGCAGGCTGCGCCTTCGGCTGCCCAGACACGTCAGCAGAATGCTCAGCGTCCCGGCATGTTCGGTGGTCTCCTTGGCGGCCTCGGTGGTGGTCTGCTCGGCGGCATGCTGATGGGTGGCCTGTTCGGCATGCTGATGGGGTCCGGCTTCGGCGGTGGCTTCGGCTTCCTCGGCCTGCTGCTGCAGGCGGCGGCGATCTTCTTTGTCATCCGCTTCGCCATGCGCATGTTCGCCAACCGGCAGCCGGCATTCTCCGGTGCAGGCGGCATGGCGCGTGACACACAGCAGCCTTCGCGCCCCTCTTTCGAGATCCCGCGCATGGGTGGCGGTTCCGCCTCCGCTGCTCCGGCAGCACCGCGCAACGGCAATCCCGACGAATTGGGCATCGGCCAGTCCGACCTCGAACGCTTCGAGGGTCTCCTGCAGGAAATGCAGGCTGCCTATGCTGCAGAGGATTATTCGGCCTTGCGTCGCATCACCACGCCGGAAGCCATGTCCTATCTCGCTGAGGAACTGAGCGAAAACGCCACGCGCGGCGTGAAGAACGACGTTCGGGACGTTCATCTCGTTCAGGGCGATGTCGCCGAATCCTGGCGCGAGGGCAATGTCGAATATGCGACCGTCGCCATGCGCTATGAGAGCATTGACGTCCTGCGGGACCGTAACAACGGCAGCGTCGTCAGCGGCGATCCCGACCATCCCTCGGAGTCCACCGAGATCTGGACCTTCGTTCGCCGCCCCGGCACCGACTGGCAGATTTCGGCGATCCAGGCTGTCGGCGACGCGGAATAACAGAACGGGGCCGATCCGGCCCCGTCATCACTCAACAAAGCCGCCCGTGGCAGATTGCTGCGGGCGGCTTTTTTCGTCAGAGGTGTCACTTTGTCAGGTGTGCCACCAGCGCGGCTTGCCATCCTCGAAGGAGTGGTATTGCGGCTCTAGTTCGGCGGCGGTGCTGTCATCGAAGGTGCCGATCAGAAGGGCGACCACGGGCTCGTCATCCAGTGCGCCGAGTGAACTTCCGCATGAGGGGCAGAAAGCCCGGCTGGAATACTCCGACGAGCGATAGGTGGAGGGTGCTCCGCCTGAACCGGTCCACGCGACGTTCTCGCGGGAAAACTCCACCCAGCTTGCCGTCAGCGCGCCCGTATGCCGCTGGCAGAACTTGCAGGAACAGGTATGCGGCTTTTCAGCCGCGCCCGTTGCCTCGAACCGGATCGCGCCGCACAGGCAGCCGCCTCGATAGATCATCCAATATCCTCGTGTCTTGGGCGGCAGCTTTTGGCAGGATCAGTTCGGGCAACTCTGCAACTGCCTGGAATAGGTGTAGGCGATGTTGGTAAAGCGCTTGGCGCCCTGCAGCGCCTCGCTGTTGCTGCGGTAGCTTCCGCGCGAGTAGCCGACATGACCGGAATGGTATGCGAGGTAGAGCTGGTAGGGCTCGTTCAGCGGAATGCCGTTCTTGATGTTGCTCTGGCGGTGGTACCAACCGATGAACTGGATGGCATCGGCAAAATCGGTGCGGCGTGCCGAGTAACGGCCGGTCTCGCGCTGATAGCGATCCCAGGTGCCGTCGAGCGCCTGCGAATAGCCATAGGCCGTCGACTTGCGCTTCCACGGGATGAAGCCGAAGAGCTTGGTGCGCGGGGGCTTGGCGTTGGAGCGGAATCCCGATTCAGTATAGATCGTCGCCATCAGGATCGGAACCGGCACGCCATATTCGCGCTCGGTATTGCGGGCTGCCCGCCGCCAGTTGTTGAACAGGCCATCGCGCTGCTCGAAGATCGCGCAGGCATTGCGCGTCTGGTTCGGCGGTTTGGCGCAGGCAGACAGGATCAGCATGACGCTGAGCGTTGAGACAAGGGCGGTACGCATGACAAAGACCTCTCTTGGAGCGCCCAGTCTATTCCTTAAAATTTAATGAAAAGTTTTCTGACCTTTATGGGTGATAGGGGTGGTGCGACGATTATGCAAAACCGCTGTTTCTGCACGGTTGTTTTTGTCGTTTTCTGGCGAATTCGATACATTCGTGGAGCTTGTCACGTAATCTCGCTGCGGTAGCCAGATCGAAGTTGATTTAGTTCGTTGCCGATGCCTGGGGCCTGATAACGCTCAGGTTTCAAGTGACGCCGTGCAACAGGGAAAGGTGGTGTCTGTTAAAGTAGACGCTAGTTGGAGATGGTTTTGCGATTCGGCGTAGCCCGCGAACTGGCAAGCTGCGACAACCAACAGGCAACCCAATTTGCGCAACCTGCAAAATCGCCCGGCGAGAAGCAATCGAGGTCTACGGTATGGAACGCCCTAGCAAGCAAGCCCGCCCCACAGTGCAACAGCGAACGCTGATTCTGAATGATGCCCTAGGCATGTGGGAGAAGTTGGCTTGGAATGTGGAAGAGCTTGAGGACATTCAGCGCATGCAAAATGACGAGTTTCAACCGCTTTGCTACGCGTTCTTAGATGCCTGTATCACCGCTCAATGCCTCCAGCATTGGGTTCTTCATCATCTCGGGATGCAAGGCAAGGAAAAGTCAAAGGCTTTTGAGGCGGAGCTTTATACCCGAATGCCAGATCAGTTAATGTGCGTTTCAATTGCAAATTCGGCAAAGCACGCCCACTACTCTGGTGACTGGTCAGGCGTTTTGGAATTGGTTTTTGAGCCATCGGATGAAGATGTTCAGGGCGGCTGGAGTGTTCGTCACATTTATCCAGGCAGCGAGGAGAGGCTAGTGACCGTGGGAAATCTCCGAGAGCTTTGCTTCCAGTGGTTTAACTTACTCGTAGAACGTGGCCTAGTTCATGGTCCATACACTTCACCCGCTTGGTTCTCAAACAAGATGCGACGTATTTTCGGCAATTGGGATCTGCCGGAACAAGAACCCCTTTGAACGGCGTCTTCGACGGGTCTCTGAAAAACGCATTTTTGCAATTCTCGCTGTCAAAAATGCAAAATCGCGCGTCATGCCACATAGGCCAAAGGCAGCGCCCCGCCACAGGAAAGAGCTCAGAACAGCATCATCGAGAAGCCGGAAATTTGGTAGCGGGAGGCGGACTTGAACCGCCGACCTTGGGGTTATGAATCCCACGCTCTAACCACCTGAGCTACCCCGCCACACATCGATCGTCGCGTTTGAAAAATCAAAGCCGCCCGAAGCGATGGGCGGCTTATAAGGCGAGGCTCCCGTTAGTGTCAAGCGCGTGACAGGCAAAAACAGAAGCGTTTTCACCGACGTTTGAAAGGAGGCCTTTCAGGCGGCGACGGGAGACGAAAGAAGTGTCTTCAGCGAGGCCTCCGCATCGGCCGCCCGTTCGGAGCGATCGATGAAGCCGCCGCCATAGACGCGGGCGTCGGCGCCCGGCGCAGAATAGAGAACGCAGGCCTGACCCGGAGCAATGCCGGCTTCGCCGATCTCCAGATCGACATAGATGCCGTTTTCGTCAGCACGCAGCATGGCCGGTGCCGGCGGGCGGGTGGAGCGGACCTTGGCGAAGCAGGCGAAGCCATCACGGGCTTCATCGACAAGCGCCTTGTCGCCCAGCCAGTTGATGTCGCGCAGATAGACGCGGTGGGTTTCCAGCGCTTCCTTTGGACCGACGATCACGCGGCGCGAGCGAGCATCGAGATAGATGACGTAGAGCGGTTCGCCGGTGGCGACGCCCAATCCCTTCCTCTGGCCAATCGTATAATGGAGGATGCCTTCATGGCGGCCGAGCACGCGACCGTCGAGATGCACGATGTCGCCGCCAAGCGCCGAGTCGGGGCGAAGCTTGGTGATGATGTCGGCATACTTGCCCTGCGGCACGAAACAGATGTCCTGACTGTCGGCCTTCTGGGCGACGACAAGGCCCATTTCCTCGGCCAGCACGCGGGTTTCAGCCTTGGAGAGGCCGCCCAACGGAAAGCGCAGGTAATCGATCTGTTCCTGCGTCGTGGCAAACAGGAAGTAGCTCTGGTCGCGTTCGCTATCGATCGGGCGAAACAGCGCCCGATGCCCCGGATCATCGGGAAGGGGCGTTGCCCGGGAACGGATATAGTGGCCGGTCGCCAATGCGTCGGCGCCGAGTTCCTTCGCGGTCGCCAGGAGGTCGGCGAACTTGACAGTCTGGTTGCAGGCAACGCAGGGGATCGGCGTTTCGCCGGCGACATAGCTTTCCATGAACGGGTTGATGACCGTGTCGCGGAAGCGCTGTTCGTAGTCGAGGACGTAATGGGGAATGCCAAGCGTTTCGCAGACGCGGCGCGCATCGTCGATATCCTGACCGGCACAGCAGGAGCCTGCACGATGCACGGCGGCGCCGTGATCGTAGAGCTGCAGCGTGATGCCGAGAACGTCATAGCCCTCGCGTTTGAGAATGCCGGCGACAACGGAGGAATCCACGCCGCCCGACATCGCCACAACGACGCGGGTATCTTCAGGCTTCTTGTCAAAATCCAGCGTATTCACGGGGCTCATCCGCCAATTTCATGCGTTGAAAGGTGAGGCATGGCCAGCGTTCCGCCATCGGAATGCGGCAAATTGCGTTTATGGATCGCGAAGACCTCGACCAGATTGTTGACGGATATAGAAAGGATTGCTGTCCCGCGCAAGGGGCGGCGATTCGCCAGCGGCGCGGGACGCCCTGCAGGGAAAGGAATGAAAGACGATGACTGGCCTCATTCTGACCGCCACGGAGGAGCGTTTCCCTGTTGCCGGCAGCTTCACCATTTCGCGCGGTTCGCGCACGGAAATCCGCGTCGTTACGGTCACGCTTTCGGACGGCAGTTTCACCGGGCGAGGGGAGTGCGTACCCTATGCCCGCTATGACGAGACCGTTGACGGGGTGATCGCGACCATCCTGTCCTGTGCGGCCGACATGAAAAAGGGCATGACGCGCGAGGCGCTGCAATCGCGGCTGCCGGCGGGTGCGGCACGCAACGGCCTCGATTGCGCATTCTGGGACCTTGAAGCAAAGCGCGGCGGGCGGCCTGCCTGGCAGATCGCGGGCATTCCCGCGCCGAAGCCGGTCGAGACCGCCTTCACGCTGTCGCTCGGCACGCCGGAAAGCATGCGCGAGGCGGCCGCGAAGAATGCAGCGCGGCCGCTCCTCAAGGTCAAGCTCGGCGGTGAGGGCGATATCGAACGGATCGAGGCGGTAAGGGCGGGTGCGCCGGCTTCAAAGATCATTGTCGACGCCAATGAGGGGTGGTCGGTCGAGCAGTATCAGGCGCTTGCGCCCGTTCTGGTCAAGCTCGGCGTGGCGCTTGTGGAACAGCCGCTGCCGGCGGGAAAGGACGATGCTCTTCTCGATATCAAAAGAGTGCTGCCCGTCTGCGCCGACGAAAGCTGCCATGACCGCGCTTCGCTTGCAAAGCTTGTCGGAAAATATGATGCCGTGAACATCAAGCTCGACAAGACCGGTGGTCTGACCGAGGCGCTGGCGATGCGCGAGGTGGCGCTGGTTGCCGGCTTCGACATCATGGTCGGCTGCATGCTCGGCACATCGCTTGCCATGGCGCCGGCCTTTCTGGTGGCGCAGGGCGCGCCTTATGTCGATCTCGACGGACCGCTGCTGCTTGCCGCCGACCGCGACGATCCGATCCGCTATGACGGTTCGATGATGCAGGCGCCCGCTTCACGTCTCTGGGGTTGATCGGGCTTTGATTCTGGAGCTATTCCGGACGCAAAACCGGTTCCCACTTTTGCTGGACTTGCTCTACAGCGTATCCAGTTCGGCGCGGTGGCGTTGCATGGCAAGGAAACGCCGGTAGTCGCTCTCATAGAGGGCGTGTTTCGCTTCATCCGGCTGTCTGCTGCGTGAGGGTGCGGCCATGCCGACACCTGCGGCCGCAAGCGACGGATAAAGCCCGCCGGCGGCCGCCGCATTCATAGCGGTGCCCACCAGCACGGCGTCGTCGGTGTCGGGTATCACCAGCTCGCGACCGGTGACATCGCCGTAAAGCTCGACCAGCAGCGGATTCTTGACGTGCCCGCCGGTGAGATGCAGACGCTCCGGCCGGATGCCGCTCCTCTCCATTGCTTCGAGGATTTGGCGCAGGGCCAGCGCAATCGCCACGCAGGCGCGCCAGTAGATGCGGCAGAGGCCGTCGAAGGAACTATCGAGCGTCAGGCCGGTGATCGCGCCGGTAAGGTTCGGATCGGCAAAGGGCGAGCGGTTGCCGTGAAAGTCCGGCAGGATATGGAGGCGGGCGGCAAAGTCTTGCCCTTCCGTCTGCCTGAGAGCCTGCACCCGTTCAATTACCTGTCGATGCCGCGAAGGCGTTGGTTCACCGCCTTCTCCATGCAATCGAAGTAGATGATTGAGCAGGCCGCCCGTGGCCGACTGGCCGGCCTCCACCAGCCATTGGCCGGGAAATACCGCATCGAAGAAGGGTCCCCACAAGCTCTTTCCGAAATGGGGCGCGGCGGCAAAGGAAATCAGGCAGCTCGAGGTGCCGCCGATCAGCGCGATCCGTTGTTCCAACGCGTCAGGCTGATCCGCGATTGAGCCCAGCACGCCCAGCGCGCCAGCATAGGCATCGACCATGCCGGCAGCGACCACGACGTGGGTGCCGAGGCCAAGTTCCGTTGCGGCCTTCTCCGTCAGCGAGCCTATCGCCTGTCCGATGGCCACACCCTCTTGCGGCAAACCACCCCGTGTCAGAAGATCGCCAAGGCCGATCCTGTCGAGAAAATCCTGGCTCCAGCCGCTTTTCTCATGGGCGAGAAAATTCCATTTGGAGGTGAGCGTGCAGAGCGACCGGCCGGTGCTGCCGGTGGCGCGCCAGCTCATGAAATCCGCCAGATCGAAGAAATGGCCGGATTTCACCCATAGATCGGGGCGATTGCGCTTCAGCCACATCAGCTTCGGGATCTGCATTTCCGGCGAGATCGCCTCGCCGGCATAAGCGAGCAATGGATGGCGCGTTTGGCTGATTTCGGCGGCCTCGCGGCTGGCGCGGTGGTCTAGCCAGGCGATGGTGTCGAAGGTTGCTCCGTTTTCACAGGCAAGCGCCAGCGGCTTGCCCTGTGCATCACGCAGAACGAGCGAGCAGGTGGCGTCGAAGGCAAGCGCGGCGATGCGTTCAGCCGACAGTTCGGCCGCCGCGAGGGCCTCGCGGACGGCTATACAGGTGGCGGTCCATATCTGTTCGGAATCGTATTCGGCGATGTGGTCGCCGATCTGCCGCATCTCGATCGGATGTTCCCTGCGGCAAAGCAATCGGCCTTGTCGGTCGACGACACCGGCGCGCGCGCTGCCCGTCCCGACATCCACCGCAATCACGTGGTCGCGCATCGTGGCCTGTTTCCGTCCCGTTTTTTCATTTTTGCATAAGGTGGAGCAATTCGACCATGTCGTCAAACTGCCTGTCAGGCTCGAGGGCTGCGATTTCGTCGCGGTAGGAAGCGAGGGTTGTATGCGAACCGCCGGTAAAGGCGAAAACCGTCATGCCGGCCGCCCTTGCCGCCATGATGCCGGCGGGACTGTCCTCGATAACGACGCAAGCCTCGGGCGGAAAGCCCATCTCCGATGCGGCATAAAGGAAGAGATCGGGCGCCGGTTTGCCATTCTCGACCATGGATGCGCTGAAGAGATGCGGCGAGAAACGGTCGAAGAGGCCGGTTATCGTCAAGGAAAGCGCAATGCGTTCCGGCTGGCTCGATGAGGCCACGCACCAACTGTGCCCGGCTCGATCGAGATCATCGAGTGCCTTGGCGACATTCGGTATGGGCTTAAGTTCCTGCCGGAACCTCGCGTGAAGAGCGGTCCTCAGGTCGGCGAGGAAGCGCTCGCCGATTTCGAGGGCGAACTCGTTGCGCGCGGTTGCGATCACCGCCGCGAGGCTCTTGCCGAGAAAACGCCGGTGGGCATAGTCCGCGTCGATCGTCACGCCGGCCTGCCGGAAGGCATCGACCAGAACGGCGAGCGATATCGGCTCGCTATCGACGAGCACGCCGTCGCAATCGAAGATGACCAGCCGTCTTTCATCCTTTTCCATGACGGGATCAGGCTGCCAGCCTGCCGTCGAGATAACGCTTCAGCGTTTCTGCCGTGCCGACCACGCGAAGTGTTGTCAGTGCATGACTGAAGCGTCGGATGAAGAGCGGGTTCTGGCCGACCGCGCCGAAGATGTCGCCGAGCGCGAGGAAGGCCTTCGGGTCATCGCGGGAGGCGAGCGCTGCTTTCTGCAGACGCTCGGCGCTGGCATCGTTGAACACGATGGCCTTGCCGCTGTCGGACTTGCCCTCGAAATAGCGGCACCATAGAGCTGAGACGAGAGCCAGCCCCACGACGTCCAGTCCCTTGTTCAGCCGGTCGGCGGTTGAGGGCAGGATGAACTTCGGCTGGCGGTTCGAGCCGTCCTGCGCGAGTCGCGGAATGGTGTCGCCGATCTTCGGATTGGAGAAACGGCTTTCGATGAGCTGGAAATAGTCGTCTAGGCTGGTGTCCGGCACCGGCGGCACGACGGGTATGATTTCGTCCCGCTCCAGCTTGGCGAGGAAGGCGCGGATCAGCGGCTCCTCCATCGCCTCGTGAACGAAGTGGATGTCCATCAGCGCGGCGGGATACGCGATGGCCGCGTGGCCGCCGTTCAGGATGCGCAGTTTCATCAGCTCGTAGGGCGCGACATCCGGCACGAAGGTGACGCCGACTGCCTCGAGCGCCGGGCGACCGAGCGGGAAGCGATCCTCCAGCACCCATTGCTTGAATTCCTCGCAGAAGACTGGCCAGCCATCCTCGATGCCGTAGGTATCGCGGGCGATGCCGATTTCTCGTTCGCCGGTTGCGGGCGTGATGCGGTCGACCATGGAATTGGGGAAGGCGACGTTTTCATGGATCCAGTGGGCGAAATCGGGGTCCGAGAGCTTTGCAAGACCGGTGATGGTGGCTTCCGTCACCTCGCCATTGCCCGGAATGTTGTCGCAGCACATGACGGTAAAGGGGGGCATGCCCTTCGCCCGACGGGCCTTCAGGCCGGCGATGATGAGGCCGAATACGGTCTTCGGCTCTCCCGGATTGGCGGCGTCGGCCACCATGGCCGGATGGCCGGGGTCGAACTTGCCGGTTGCCGGATCGATGAAATAACCGCCCTCGGTGATGGTCATCGACACGATGCGGATCGCCGGATCGGAAAGCGCCGCGATGATGTCGCCGAAGTCGGGGGCGGCGATCATGCCGGTCATCGGTCCGGTGACGGTGGCGGTGCTGCGGTTGATGTCCTGCTCGACGACCGTCGTCAGATAGTCCTGCGCTTCCAGCGTTTCCTTCATCTTGCGGTCGGATGGCAGGACGCCGGCGCCGAGAATGGCAAAATCCATGTCCCGGCCCTGGTTGAAGAGCTCGTGGAGGTAGACGGCCTGATGGGCGCGGTGGAAGTTGCCGACGCCGAAATGCAGGATCCCGGCCTTCAACTGTTCCCGGCTATAGGCCGGGATGGTTGCGGTTCCAGAGATTTCGGCAAGGTTTGCCAGCGATAGCTTGCAGGTCATTTCACTAGTCCTCGAAAGCGAGACATGATTTGTGCCGACGGCGGCCTTCAGCTCATCCAGTTGCCGCCGTCGACGTTGTAGGTCTGGGCGACGATGTAGTCGGCTTCCGCCGTGGCGAGGAAAATCGCCATGCCCGTAAGATCTTCGGCGCGGCCCATGCGGCCGAAGGGAACGGCTTCTCCTACGAGCCGTTTCTTTTCCCCGATGGGACGGTGCTCGTAGCGGGCGAAAAGCGCATCCACGCCATCCCAGTGCTCGCCGTCCACGACGCCGGGTGCGATGGCGTTGACGTTGATGCCGTGCTTGATGAGGTCGAGACCGGCCGACTGGGTGAGCGAGATGATCGCGGCCTTGGTGGCGCAGTAGATGGCGACCAGCGCTTCGCCGCGCCGACCGGCCTGGCTCGCCATGTTGACGATCTTGCCGCCCTTGCCGCGGGCGATCATCGATTTCGCGACCGCCTGCAGTGTAAAGAGCGAGCCCGCGACATTGATGGAGAACAGCCGGTCATAGCTTTCGCGAGTGATCTCGACGATCGGTGCAAGGTCGAAGAGGGCGGCGTTGTTGACGAGAATGTCGATGCCGCCGGTCCTGTCTTCCACGGCTTTGACGGCGGCGTCGATCGAGGCCTGTTCGGTCACGTCGAGCAGCACCGGATAGGCCTGCTCGCCGATTTCCGCGGCGGTCTGGCTGGCGCGTTCGAAGTCGATGTCGGCGATCGCGACCGTTGCGCCCTCGCGGACATAGGCTTCCGCGAAGGCCCGGCCGATGCCGCGCGCCGATCCGGTGACCAGCGCCGATTTGCCCTGAAGTCTGCCGGTCATACTGCCAGTCCCTTTTCATTGAAGCGGTGGATGCGGTTTGGATCGGGGCTCACGTACACCGTGTCACCGCTTTTGGCCGCGAACTCACCGCCGGCGCGGGCGGTTATCTGGCCGATGCCATCGACCGTGATATGGAGAAAGGTGTCGGACCCCAGATGTTCAGCGACTGCGACCTTGCCCATCCACGTCCCGCCTTCGGTCGAAAGCGTCACATGTTCGGGACGGATGCCGATGGTGGGCGCGCCGTAGCCCTGCGCCGTCTGGCCGGAAATCAGGTTCATCTTCGGTGAGCCGATGAAGCCCGCGACGAAGAGGTTTGCCGGATTGCGATAGAGGTCCAGCGGTGAGCCGACCTGCTCGATGCGGCCCTTGTTGAGCACGACGATCTTGTCGGCCATGGTCATTGCCTCGATCTGGTCATGGGTGACGTAGATGGAGGTGGCGTTGAGCTGTTGGTGAAGCTCGGAGATTTCGAGGCGCATGTTGACGCGGAGCGCCGCGTCGAGGTTCGAAAGTGGTTCGTCGAACAGGAAGCATTCCGGGGAGCGGACGATGGCGCGGCCGATGGCGACGCGCTGGCGCTGGCCGCCCGAAAGCTGGCGGGGCTTGCGGTCGAGATAGTCGGTAAGGTTCAGGATGCGGGCGGCATCGTCCACCTTGCGGTCGATCTCGGTCTTGTCTATGCCAGCCATCTTCAGCGGGAAACCGATATTGGACCGTACGCTCATATGTGGATAGAGCGCATAGGACTGGAACACCATGGCAAGGCCACGATCAGCGGGCGCAGTATCGGTCGCGTCCTTTCCGTCGATCAGAATGCGGCCGCCGGAGACATCCTCCAGGCCGGCGATCAGGCGAAGCAGAGTGGACTTGCCGCAACCGGAAGGGCCGACGAAGACCACGAATTCGCCGTCGTTGATCTCAAGATCGATCGAGGGAATGACGGTCGCCTCGCCGAAGGACTTGGAAACATTTTCGAGCTTGATGCTACCCATGTGCGTGTTCCTTATTTGACTGCGCCGAAGGTCAGGCCGCGGACGAGCTGTTTCTGACTGAACCAGCCGAGGATGACGATGGGCGCGATCGCCATGGTCGATGCGGCGGAGAGCTTGGCGTAGAAGAGCCCTTCGGGGCTGGAGTAAGAGGCGATGAAGGCGGTGAGCGGTGCGGCCTTTGAAGCCGTAAGGTTCAGCGTCCAGAAGGCTTCGTTCCAGGAGAGGATGATGTTGAGGAGCACCGTGGACGCGATGCCGGGTACGGCCATCGGCGTCAGCACATAGACGATTTCCTTCATCAACGACGCTCCGTCCATGCGGGCCGCCTCGAGGATTTCGCCGGGGATTTCCTTGAAGTAGGTGTAGAGCATCCACACGATGATCGGCAGGTTGATGAGGGTCAGCACACCGACGAGGCCGGTCCGGGTGTCGAGCAGTCCGAACTCGCGGAAAATGATGTATATCGGCACCAGCACGCCGACCGGCGGCAGCATCTTGGTGGAGAGCATCCACATCAGGATGTCCTTGGTGCGCTTGGTCGGCGAAAATGCCATGGCCCATGCGGCCGGAATGGCGATGATGAGGCCGAGCAGGGTGGAGCCGAACGAGATCACCACCGAGTTCATAAAGTGGCGGAAGTAGTTCGAGCGGCTCTGCACTTCCGCATAGTTTTCCGTCGTCCAGTCGAAGAACAGGAAGGAAGGCGGCGAAGCGATGGCTTCGGCTTCCGTCTTGAAGCTCGTCAGGAACGTCCAGAGGATCGGGAAAAAGATCAGGATGCCGAGCGTCCACGCGATGGCGGTCCAGACGACTTTGCGGCGGGTGGAAATAGCACGTGCCATATCAGCTCTCCAGGTTCTTGCCGATCAGGCGAATGAGGAAGAAGGCGACGATGTTGGCCAGCACCACGGCGACGATGCCGCCAGCAGAAGCGCCACCCACGTCGAACTGCAGGAGAGCCTGGGCATAGACGAGATAGGTGATGTTCGTGCTTTCATAGCCGGGGCCGCCATTGGTGGTGACGAGGATTTCGGCGAAGACGGAGAGCAGGAAGATCGTCTCGATCAGGATCACCACCGTGATGGCGCGGGCCATATGCGGCAGGATGATATAGATGAGCTTGGAGACGGGGCCTGCGCCATCCATCTCGGCGGCTTCCTTCTGCTCTTCGTCCAGCGACTGGAGCGCGGTCAGAAGGATCAGCGTGGCAAATGGCAGCCATTGCCATGCGACGATCATGATGATCGACAACAGCGGATAGTTGGCGAGCCAGTCGACCGGTTGCAGGCCGAGGAGCTTGGCGATCCAGGCGAAGAGCCCGTTGACCGGGTTCATCAGCATGTTCTTCCACACCAGCGCGGAAACGGTCGGCATGATGAAGAAGGGCGCGATCACCAGAATGCGCACAATGCCCTGTCCGAACATAGGCTGGTCTAGCAATAGCGCGAAGGCGATGCCGCCGATCACCGTAATGAGGAGGACGCCGCCGACCAGCAGCAACGTGTTGGTCAAGGCCGCGAAGAAGGCCGGGTCCGTTAGGAAGAAGCGGTAGTTCATCAGGCCGGCGAACTCTTCCATTCCCGGCATCAGAAGATTGTAGCGCAGGAAGGAGAAGTAGACCGTCATCACCAGCGGCACGATCATCCATGCCAGCAGGAGCAGAACGGAGGGCGCCATCATCAGGCGCGCCGAGGAGTGGGTGTGCGTAGTCGCCATGACGATCCCGCGCCTTTCTCGATCGCAGTTTTCAAATGTCGGTTTTTAGGTTTCGGCCATCTGCGGAGGGCCGCGGCAGTCCCGAAAAGAGAAGCGGGATGAGAGGAGTGGCTGACGCCACCTCTTTCGATCCCGCTCCAGGCAGGCCGGACGCTCTCGTCGCCCGGCCCCAAGTCCACGGGAGCTTACTTGATGTAACCGGCCTTCATCATTTCGCGCTCGGTCAGCTGCTGGGCGTTTTTGAGCGCCTGATCGACGCTGACCTGTCCTGCAAGGGCGGCCGAGAACTGCTGGCCGACGGCGGTGCCGATGCCCTGGAATTCCGGAATGGCGACGAACTGAACGCCCACATAGGGAACGGGCTTGACCGAGGGGTTCTTCGGATCGGCCGCATTGATCGAGTCGAGCGTCATCTTCGCGAAGGGCGCTGCCTTCTGGTATTCCGGGTTTTCATAGAGTGAGGTGCGGGTTCCCGGAGGAACGTTGGCCCAGCCATCCTTCTCGGCGACCAGCTTCAGGTAGTCCTTGCCGGTCGCCCAGGAGATGAACTTCTCGGCAGCGTCGGCTTTCTTGGTGCCGGCGGGAATGGCGAGGTTCCAGGCCCAGAGCCAGTTGCCGCGCTTGCCAAGCCCGGTGTCGGGAGCGAGCGCATAACCGACCTTGTCGGCGACCTTGGATTCCTTCGGGTTGGAGACGAAGGAGGCGGCAACCGTCGCGTCGATCCACATGCCGCACTTGCCGGTTTGGAAGAGCGCCAGGTTTTCGTTGAAGCCGTTGGAGGAAGCGCCCGGAGGGCCGGCGTCCTTCATCAGGTTGACGTAGAATTCGAGCGTGTTCTTCCATTCCGGTTGGTCGAACTGGGGTTTCCAGTTTTCGTCGAACCAGCGTGCGCCGAAGGCGTTGGAGGTGGCGGTCAGAAACGCCATGTTTTCGCCCCAGCCGGCCTTGCCGCGCAGGCAGATGCCGTAGACCTCATTCGCCTTGTCGGTCATCTTGCGGGCCGCATCGGCAATGAAGTCCCAGGTCGGAGCGTCGGGCATGGTCAGGCCGGCCTTTTCCATCAGGTCCTTGCGATACATGACCATCGAGCTTTCGCCGTAGAAGGGCGCGGCATAGAGTTTGCCGTCATCGCCGGTCAGGCCCGAACGGATCGCCGGCAGGAGGTCGTTCACGTCGTAATCGGCGCCGAGGTTGTCGAGCGGCAGGAGCCAGCCCTGCTTGGCCCAGATCGGAACCTCGTAGGTGCCGATCGTCAGCACGTCGAACTGTCCGCCTTTCGTGGCGATGTCAGTCGTCACTTTCTGGCGCAGCACGTTCTCTTCGAGCGTTACCCATTCGAGGTCGATACCGGGATTTTTCGCCTTAAAGTCGTCCGTCAGCTTCTGCATCCGAATCATGTCGCCGTTGTTGACGGTGGCGATGGTGAGGGTTTCGGCGGAAGCCAGGCCAGCCATGGCCAATACCGAGCATGCGCCCAGCAAAATTGTCTTCAATGTCATATCTTCCTCCCAGAAGAAAAATGAGCATTCGCTTTGCTCGTGAGCAATTTCTCACTCTGTCGCGTAAGGAGTCAATGCGGAATCCATGCTGCACTGCCGAAGGATGCAGTTAAGCATCTGCGTTAAAAGGGGGAATTGTTGTTTTCAGGAGATCTCAGGATTGCAGCAGGAAGCGGGCTGCATCCTCGTCTGTAATGAGCGCATTGATGTGCGAGCCGCGCAATGCAGCGCGGATGGCCGCATGCTTGCGCCTGCCGCGGGCCAATCCGATGACGCAGGAGGTATCGCGCGAGGGTAGCGGAATACTGGCCACCCGCTCGTTGACGGGGTTGTCGAGCAGCCTGCCGTCCGCATCGAAAGTCCAGCCGCAGATCTCGCCGGTGGCGCCGGCCTGCATCAGGCTTTCCACTTCCTGTGGTTGCAAGAAGCCATCCAGCAGGAGAGGGGCCTGCGGGTCGATTTCGCCGATGCCGACGAAGGTGACATCGGCCTTCGCGCCGAGTGCTATGGTCGGCCGCACGAGCGCCTGCTGGTGTAGCAGATCCCGTTCCGCACGGGACGAAACGAGCACAGGAAGCGGCATGGGGAAATGGCGTGCCTTGATGGCATCGGCCATGGAGAAGATGACGTTGTAATAGGCGGCTGAGCCGTCGGGGCTGATATTGCCGGTGAGCGACACGATGCGATGCTGCGGGCACTCCATCGGCGACAGCTGGTCGACGGCAGCGCGCAGGGTTCGTCCCGTGCCCATGGCGATGATCAGCGGATCGGGCTGTTTCAGCCAGCGTTCGAGTTCGGCAGCGCCGGCCTCGGCGACACCCGTCGGAGCAGCATCGGAGCCGTGATCGGTCGGGACGATTTCGACCTGCCGCAGGCCGTATTTCTTCTTGACCTCTTCGGCGAGTTCCATGCAGACGGCGATTGGATGGTCGAGACGGACCTTGATCAGCTTTTCGGCAACTGAGAGCGAAACGAGGCGCTGGGCGCTCTGGCGCGAAATCCCCATGGCAGCCGCGATCTCGTCCTGGGTCCGGCCGGCGACATAATAAAGCCAACCGGCGCGGGCCGCGTCGTCAAGCCGTCCGAAATTGCCAGCTCTTTTCGCCATCGAAATCCTCTGCTCGATTTTGAGTAGCGTTGCAGTTGCTGGGTGTCAATTCAGCTGCCAGCGCGGAGCTTACCGCTTGCTCGCCAGCCAGATCACATGACGGGCGCCGCCGCGCTTGCCGTTGGCGCGGGTATTGACCTCCTTCACCGCGAAGCCGCTGCTTTGTAGGCGGCGGGTGAAGCCGGCATCGGGGCCAGAGGACCAGACCGCGAGCACGCCGTTGGCTCGGAGCGCGACCTTCGACGCATTCAGCCCGCCGAAATCGTAGAGGCCGTCATTCGAGGTGCGTGTGAGGCCATCCGGTCCGTTGTCCACATCCAGCATGATGGCGTCGAATTTGCCGGGCGAGGTGCGGATCAGCGCGCCGACATCGCCTTCATGGACCCGCACACGGGGATCATCGAGGCTTCCCTTGAAAATCTCGGCCATCGGGCCGCGCGCCCAGGCGACGACGGCGGGTACGAGTTCGGCAACGGTAACCTCCGCATCATCGGGCAGGACAGCAAGAGCTGCGCGCAGGGTAAAGCCCATGCCCAATCCGCCGATGAGGACCACCGGACGCTTCTTGTCCTTGATGTGCTCGCAGGAAAGCGTGGCCAATGCCTCCTCCGAACCGCTGAGGCGGCTGTTCATCAGCTCATTGGTGCCAAGCATGATGGAGAATTCCGTTCCCCGCTGCTTGAGGCGCAATTCACCGCCGCCCGGAATGCTGGCGATATCGAGCTGCTTCCAGGGGATCATGCCGGTCTTTCTTGATATCTGCAGGAGTTTTGCGCTCTCCTATCATGAGCGCATGCGATACTTCAATCACGTGACGCGGGCTGAGCCACGCCTGGCATGGCCGTGTCGGCGTCGATAATCATGCCTTGTTTTTTAATGATTGTTGAAAGGGGAAGAACCGGACAGAGGCGTCGTCGTTGCGTATGACAGCAAATTCTCTTGCATGCCCCTAAAATGAGAAATGCCGGTTATAGCGTCCTCCCACGCCAACCGGCATCCTCCTCCCTCCCGGAGTTTTAGAAGCCCCCTCCCGTCCGGCACCGAGTGCAGCAGACGGCCTCCTTGAGGGGTGAAGTCGAACTTAACAAGTTAATAAGATGGCATTCTCGAGAGATTGTCAAGCGCCTGAAACGCAGAAATGCACTTTGATATTTAACGCGTTAATCATCTGTGGATAACGCGACTGTGAGGTGGGTCGGGGGCGGGGCGGTGTTGCAATGGGTGCTGGACCTGCCTGCCAGGTAACCCGATCAATGTGCGTTCTTGCCGATGCCGAGAAATGATTGATATAGAGACGCCAAACAAAAGTTATATAAGTTATTCTTGAAATTATAAGAGGCCCACTTTCGCAGCCATGTCGATGCGGTGGCAGGGTCTCGGTGGGGACGACATGATGGACAAATACGGCGAGGCTGAGGACAGTCACAAGGATGGCAGTGCCAGCGCGCAGAGATTGCGGCTGCGCCATTTCTCACGTTCGATGCCGATGCTTCTTTTGCGCGCTCGCGAATCCGTCATGAAGCATTTCCGCAATGCACTACGCATGTACGACATTACCGAACAGCAATGGCGCATCTTGCGGGCGCTGGTTACGGTGAAGGAAATCGAGGTGACCGAATTGGCGCGCGCCACCTTCCTGCTCGGCCCGAGCCTATCGCGCATTCTGAAGGATCTGGAGGGACGGCATCTGATCGAACGTCATCCCGATGAAAACGACCTCAGGCGAGCCCGCATTTCGATCAGCGCTGCAGGACTTGAACTCATCGAGAAGATGACCCGTCATTCTGATGAGATCTACGGCGAGATCATCAACGCCTACGGCGCGGACCGCATGCGGGACTTGCAGAAGCTTCTGGAAGAACTGGAGACAGCGATGGCGCAAGTGGATGTGTCCGCAGTCGATGCCGCTGCGGGCTTCATTGATGACGATTGAGGTCTATTCTACCTGTTGACGGCGATAATCGCTGACTTCGCTCAGTTGTTACTGGAAGCACCGGCAATCCTCCGCCGGTTTGCCGATACGGCCGGGAAGGCGGCTATGAACATGTCTAAGATCGCGCAGATGCCGGGTCATCTCATTCGCCGCCTGAACCAGGTGGCCGTCTCCCTGTTTCTGGAGGAGATGGCCAAGGGGGGCTATGATCTGACGCCCGTGCAGTATGCAGCGCTGGCCGAACTGGAGATCGCGCCCGGGATCGATCAGGCGACCCTTGCTGCGCGCATCGCCTATGACCGTGCGACGATTGGCGGTGTGGTCAACCGGCTCGTGGCCAAGGGACTTGTCGATCGCGATACCAGCAGCCGGGACCGCCGCGCCAAGCAACTATCGCTCACGGAGGAGGGCAAGCGCGTTCGAGCCGACATCGAGCCGCTTGTCGAGGAGGTGCAGCGGCGCATTCTCACCGGGCTTTCGGTCGGGGAGGGTGAGGTGATGGTAAAGCTCCTGCAGAAGGCGGTGGAGGCCGGCAACGAGCATAGCCGCGCGCCGATGCGCAGCGACGACGAATAGGGCGTTCCCGATCTTTGAGGCTTATTCGTAGTCAGCCCGATTGATGCCGTGTCGCTGGAGCTTGTCGTAAAAGGTCTTGCGGGGGATCTGCAGCGCCTCGATCGTGCGGCGAACGTCTCCTTCATTCTCGATCAGCGCCGTGCGGATCAGTTCGGCTTCGTGCTGTTCCATCCGTTCAGGCAGGCTTGCGTGACCATCGGACGGTATGGTGCCCGTTGCCGCGGCGGGTGTGGCCGGTTCGGCGAGGCCTAGCGCCACCCGCTCCGCATAATGGGCGAGTTCGCGCACATTGCCCGGCCATGAATGGCTTGCGAGATGTTGGTGAACGGCAGAGGTGAGGGAGGGGGCCTCCCGCTTGAATCGCTCGGCGGCGCGGGCAAGGAAGTGAGAAAACAGCAGCGGTATGTCGGCACGCCGCTCGCGCAGCGGCGGAATGGAAACGGTCACCACATTGAGGCGGTAATAGAGGTCCTCGCGAAAATCGCCGCGCTCGGCCGGATTGCCAAGGTCGATCTTTGCCGCTGCAACGACTCTGAGATCGACCGGGCGGACATCGTTGGTGCCGAGCGGGCTCACCTCGCGCATTTCCAGAACGCGCAGCATCTTCACCTGCGTCGCAACCGGCATGCTCTCGATCTCGTCGAGGAAGAGCGTGCCGCCGCTTGCATGTTCGATCCGGCCAACGCGCTTCTTCTGGGCTCCGGTAAAGGCGCCGGCCTCGTGGCCGAACAGCTCGCTTTCGATCACCGTTTCCGGCAGCGCGCCGCAATTCAGTGCGACGAAATTGCCGTTCTTCCGGCGGCTCCAGCGATGCAATAGTGTAGCCACGACCTCTTTGCCGCTACCGGTCTCGCCGGCGACCAGCACGTCGACATCGGTATCGGCGATCTGGCGAAGCATCTGGCGCAGGTGTTCCATGGCCGGCGTCTGGCCGATGAGCGGCAGGTCGTCACGACTTTCCTCGGCCGCCTGCCGCAGGAACCGGTTCTCCATGACCAGACGGCGTTTCTCCACCGCGCGGCGCACGGTCTGCGCCAGCCGGTCGGCCGGAAACGGCTTGGCGATGAAGTCATAGGCGCCGTCATGCATGGCCTGCACGGCCATGGTGATATCGCCATGGCCGGTGATCAGGATGACCGGCAGGTCGGGATCGATGGTCTTGATGCGGGCGAAAAGCTCCAGTCCGTCCATTCCGGGCATGCGGATATCAGTGACGACGATGGCCGGGGTTGCGGCTGAAAGCGCGCCGAGAGCCGATTGTGCGTTGGCGTGATCCTCCACCGCGAAGCCGGCCAGTTCCAGCGTCTGCCGGGTGGCGCGGCGCAGGTCGGTGTCGTCATCGATCAGAATGATGTCGGTCTTGTCCTGCATGGGCTCAGGCTCGTTTCAGAGTTACGGTGAAGGTCGTTCCGTTCGGGCCGCTGTCCACGGCAATGCGTCCGCCATAATCTCCGACGATATCCTTGGAGATCACCAGCCCGAGGCCGAGGCCGCCTTCCTTTGAGGTGTTGAACGGCGTGAAGAGGCTCTTCAATATTTCGGGCGGAATGCCGGGACCGTTGTCGGAGACGACGATTGTTGCTTCTGCTTCGTCGCTTTCGCCCAGACGCACGACAATGTGTCCATCGGCATTGCCGGCAATGGCTTCAAGCGCGTTTTGCAAGAGGTTGATCAGCACCTGTTCAAGCCGCACACGGCTACCGAGAACGCGGATATCCGTTGGAATGTCGGCGATGCGCAGCATGTCCAGTCGGCCGGAGAAGCGGCTTCTGAGGAGCAGAAGGGCGCCATCGACGACGGTCTTGAGCCCAACGGGTTCGGCTGCCGCGCGGCCCTTGCGGGCAAAGGTTTTAAGTTCGTCGGTGATTGTTCCAATTCGCTCTGTGAGCTTGGCGATGAAGGCAAGGTTCTCTACCGCCGGTTCGTTTTGCCCGCGTGAGAGAAATGTACTGGCATTGTCGGCATAGGCGCGGATCGTGGCTACCGGCTGGTTGATTTCGTGGGCGACGCCCGCTGCGACCTGGCCGAGGATGGCGAGGCGGTTTGCCTGCACCAGTTCCTGTTGCACCTTCTGTAGCCGGGTCTCGGTGGCGTGGTGTTCCTCGATCTCGGTTTCCAGCCGGTCGCGGGCGAGGCTGAGTTCGCCGGTACGCTCCTTGACCTTGCGTTCCAGTTCGTCACGTGCTGCCCTGTCCACTGCCTCCCGCTGACGGGTGCGCTGCCATCTGAAGAGCAGTAACGCGCCAAGGCCGACCAGCGGCAGCAATCCCGCAAGCGCCTGCAGGCGCCCTTGCAGAATGCCGGCGGTCAGCGCTGCGTCGGCGGGCACCAGAAGATGCAGGCTCCACGGCGTTCCGGGTACGGGCGAGGCGAGAGCCAGGAAGCGCCCGGTCTCTCGCATGGGGGGCTCTTTGACGTTCACCAGTGGTCGGCCGCCGGCCTGGAGCGGCGGTGCGATCGGCAGCATCCTCAGCGAGGCTTCTCCGAATTGCAGGCTTTCGCGGATCGCTGCGCGCTTTTCGGGCGGAATGGCCGTAATCGACGAGAAGCGCCATTCAGGTCTGCTTGTAATCAACACGATGCCGTTGCGGTCGGTCACGAAGGTCGGCTTTCCGGAAAGGCCCCAGTCCTTTTCCAATCCGTCGAACTCCACCTTGACGACGACAACGCCCAGCGCCTTGCCGTTGCTGCCTTCTACGCGGCGGGAGAGGTAGAGGCCCGGTCGCTTGCTTACGGTGCCGAGCGCATAGTGCTCTCCGCGCCCCGTCGCCATCGCCTGGCTGAAATATTCCCGGAAACTGTAGTCGTTGCCGATGAAGCTGTCGGTCTGTTGCCAGTTGCTGGCCGCGATGGCTATGCCGTTTGGCGGAATGACGTAGATGACGGCGGCCTGGCTATCCTCGACCAGCTTTTCCAGCTTGCGGTTGAGGTGATCTATTTCACCCTCGCTGCCGGTAAAAAGGGCGCTACGCAATTCCGCGTCGTCGGCGAGTACAAGGGGCAGGGATCGCGGGCGTTCCAGTACGGCCTGCAGCAGCGCGCTCTTCAGTGCCACGTCATTGCCGGCATCATCCGCCAGGGCGACCAGCGCAGCTTCTCGGCCGACGCGACCCGCGTAATAGGAGCTGGCCGCGAGGATGATAGCAGCGACCAGAGCGAATACGGCCCAGACGGTGCGATCCTTTATTTTAGGTCCAGAATACATGTTTTGACTGTGCGTCAAATCGCACGGAAAGCCAAGGTGGTCGTGCGGAAAATCGCACTCTCGCTGATTTCATGGTGATTTCGTGGATCCATAAATCTATTCGAATCAATGAGATGAATGAAGTTTCACAATTCTGGCACAGCTCTTGCAAATTCGTAAATACAACGATGAACCGTTGCTAACGTTCAAATTGCTGTGCCCGGGAGGCCGGAACGAGTTCCGACAGGGTACGAAACGGAGGACATCATGAATATCCCGTCCGCGGCTCCGATTTCCGGGGCCAAGCAGCCTTTTTACAAGCATCTCTACTTCCAGGTTCTGGCGGCTATCATTGCCGGCATCCTGCTCGGCCATTTCTACCCGGATATCGGCACGCAGTTGAAGCCGCTTGGTGACGCCTTCATCAAGCTCGTCAAGATGATCATCGCTCCGGTCATCTTCCTGACGGTCTCCACCGGCATCGCCGGCATGACCGACATGAAGAAGGTCGGTCGCGTCGCCGGCAAGGCGATGCTCTACTTCCTGACCTTCTCGACGCTGGCGCTGGCTGTCGGCCTGATCGTCGCCAACGTCATCCAGCCGGGTTCGGGCATGCATATCGATCCGGCCTCGCTCGACGCCAAGGCGGTCGCTTCCTATGCCGAAAAGGCGCATGACTCGACCATTGTCGGCTTCCTGATCAACATCATCCCCACGACCATTGTCGGTGCCTTCGCCGATGGCGATATCCTGCAGGTGCTGTTCTTCTCGGTGCTCTTCGGTATTTCGCTGGCGCTGGTCGGCGAACGCGGCCAGCCGGTCACCGACTTCCTGCATGCCGTCATCAATCCGGTCTTCAAGCTGGTCGCCATCCTGATGAAGGCCGCCCCGATCGGCGCCTTCGGTGCAATGGCCTTCACAATCGGCAAGTACGGCATCGCATCGGTCGCCAACCTCGCCATGCTGATCGGCACCTTCTACCTCACCTCGATCCTGTTCGTGGTCGTGGTTCTCGGTGCGGTCGCCCGCTACAATGGCTTCTCCATCCTCTCGCTCATCCGCTACATCAAGGAGGAGCTGCTTCTGGTTCTCGGCACGTCTTCTTCCGAAGCCGCGCTGCCGGGCCTGATGAACAAGATGGAAAAGGCCGGCTGCAAGCGCTCGGTCGTCGGTCTGGTTATCCCGACCGGCTATTCCTTCAACCTCGATGGCACCAACATCTACATGACGCTTGCCGCGCTGTTCATCGCCCAGGCAACAGACATCCATCTGTCGCTCGGCGACCAGATCCTGCTGCTCGCCGTCGCCATGCTGAGCTCGAAGGGTGCCGCCGGCATCACCGGCGCAGGCTTCATCACGCTTGCCGCAACGCTTTCGGTCGTTCCGTCCGTTCCGGTTGCCGGCATGGCGCTGATCCTCGGCATCGACCGTTTCATGTCGGAATGCCGCGCCCTCACCAACTTCATCGGCAATGCGGTCGCGACCGTGGTGGTTGCTCGTTGGGAAGGCGAGCTGGATGAGAAGCTCTTCCATGCGGCCCTCGGTGGTGTTGTCTATGAGGATGAAGCCAAGCGTCCGGAGTTGCAGGCGGCGGAATAAAACGTTCGTTCGGTGCCGACCCAAGACGGCGACCGGATATAAAACGCGGCCCGACCTAAGCGGGCCGCGTTTTTTTATGTGTGGAATGTTTGCAGGGAAGCAGAACCGCTTCCAAGGCGCGATCACTTTGTTTTCACGCGATTCTTGACGCTAGACCAGTTCCTGCTTTTGCCGGAATTACTTTATTCCGCAGCCATGATGTGGAAGGCCTGAGGCACGTCCGGATGCTGGGCCTTGCCCATCAGATAAATCAGGCAGCTTGTTCTCAGGAGCGAGGCGAAGTTGGAAACCATGCCGTTACGCTCCAATGCTTCGTCATAAAGGGTGGATAGAAATCGTGAGGTCGACATCGACTGTCCCGCAGCGATCTCATCGATCAGGTCCCAGAAGGCGGCTTCGATCTGGATGCTGGTCGAATGACCACCGATCCTCACAGAGCGGTTGACTGCGCGGTAGCGGGCCGGATCTTGTCCGGCAAAGACTTCACACATGGCATGCTCCTCCGGTGTTTCTTGTTTTGTAGGGCATTATGGGGCGGGGCGTGATCGTGGTCAATTTCGCAAATCGCCGTAATGCTTTGCCTCAAACAGAAAGAATACGAAAAAAACCACTCGAAATCATGGGTGCGGTAGTGGGCTGCTACCCGATTTGCCACCGGCATAGGAAACTCTTCAGCATTGATGATTTGCATGAAACAGGAGTTGCCCTTGGCGAAGATGATCCATTCGATGATCCGGGTGCTGGAAGAAGCCCGGTCTGTCGCGTTCTACGAACAGGCCTTTGGCCTGCGGATTGCCGAAAGACTGGATTTCGACACCTTCACGCTGGTTTATCTGAGCAATGCGGAGATGGAGTTCGAGCTCGAACTCACCGTCAACAAGGACCGCGAGGAAGCCTATGATCTCGGCAATGGCTACGGCCATCTTGCCGTGAGCGTCACCGATCTCGATGCCGAGCACAATCGGCTTACGGATCTCGGGCTCAACCCGAACAAGATCGTCGAGTTCAATCGGGACGGGGCACTCTTCGCCCGCTTCTTCTTCATCACCGATCCGGACGGCTACAAGATCGAGGTTCTGCAGCGTTACGGACGTTTCAAGTGATCCGCCCCGCCGGAGGGTTGGAGGACCTTCCGGCAATGCGTTGAAATCGGGCGGCGCGTTCGCGCGCCGCTCCTGACGGACCGGAGGATGAGGGGCCGTCGATTGCCACAAGACCTTGGGAGGAGACTGACGTGGTAACACTTTTTGAAAAGACCAATGGGGAAAAGACCAGTGGGCTTTCGCGCCGTGACCTGTTGAAAACCGGTAGCGTGGGTGCGCTGCTCGTCATCAGCGGTTCGGCGGTGATCTGTCCGCAGGCGGCCTGGGCGCTCGAAGCCAAGGCCCTCAAGCCCGAAACCATGGCGACGCTGATCAAGCTCGCCCGCGATATCTATCCGCACGACCAGCTTGCCGACCGGTTCTACGCGATCGCGGTCAAGGGACAGGACGATCTCGCCGCAAAGGACGCGGCCCACAAGAAGCTGGTGGAAGAGGGTATTGCCGATCTCGACAAGCGTTCAGGCCCCGGCGGCTATTCTGGGCTTGGCTGGGAGGACCAGCGCGTGGCGATCCTGCGCGATATCGAGAAGACCCCCTTCTTCCAGGCGGTACGGGGCGACCTCGTGGTCAGCCTCTATAATCAGAAGGAGCTGTGGCCGATCTTCGGCTATGAGGGCGAGTCCTTCTCGAAGGGTGGCTATATCCACCGCGGCTTCGACGATCTCGAATGGCTCTGACGCCCCGATTGTAACCCGACGATGCAAGCCGCCCGAGGAGGCCCGCTGATAGCGGAGCGGCGGCGCATTGACGAAATTCCGGATTGATATTCCTGGGAGGAAACCATGGCAGCGCCTTATGATCTCAACGACGACAGTGTGGTCGTCATCATCGGTTCGGGTGCGGGCGGCGGAACGCTCGGCAACGAACTTGCCCAGAAGGGCATCGACGTCGTCGTTCTCGAAGCCGGAAACAGGATCGAGCACGAGGATTTCATCAACGACGAATGGGACAGTTTCGCCCAACTCGCCTGGCTTGACCACCGCACCACTGGCGGTGGCTGGCGGGTGGCGAAGGACTTTCCCAATCTGCCGGCCTGGATCGTCAAGGCGGTCGGCGGCACCACCACCCATTGGGCGGGCGCCTCGCTGCGTTTTCAGGAACATGAGTTCAGGACGCTCACCCATTACGGCAAGGTGAAGGGCGCCAACCTTCTCGACTGGCCGATCACACTTGCTGACCTCGAACCTTATTATGCCAAGGCCGAGGACAAGATGGGCGTGACCCGCACCAACGGCATCGAGGGACTGCCGGGGAGCAACAATTTCAAGGTCTTCAAGGCAGGTGCCGACAAGCTTGGTTATCAGGAATGTCACACCGGCCGGATGGCCATCAACTCTGCCGACCGTGACGGTCGTGTCGGCTGTCAGCAGACGGGCTTCTGTTTCCAGGGCTGCAAGTGGGGTGCCAAGTGGTCGACGCTCTACACCGAAATCCCGAAGGGCGAAGCGACCGGCAAGCTGGAAGTCAGGCCCAACTCTCACGTGGTGAAGATCGAGCATGACAAGTCGGGCAAGGTGACGGCGGTCGTCTATGCCGACAAGGACGGCAAGCTGCAGAGCCAGAAGGCCCGCATCGTCGCCGTCGCCGGCAATTCCATCGAAAGCCCGCGACTGCTGCTCAACTCGCATTCCTCGATGTTCCCGGATGGTCTTGCCAACTCGTCCGGGCAGGTGGGCAAGAACTACATGCGCCACACGACCGGCTCGGTCTATGCCGTGTTCGAAAAGCCGGTGCACATGTATCGCGGGACGACGATGGCCGGCATCATCCGCGACGAAGCGAAGCACGATCCGTCGCGCGGCTTCGTCGGCGGCTACGAGCTCGAAACGCTGTCGCTCGGTCTTCCCTTCATGGCGGCTTTCCTTGATCCGGGTGGCTGGGGCCGCTCGTTCACCTCGGCGCTCGACAACTACGCCAACATGGCCGGCATGTGGATCGTCGGCGAGGACATGCCGCAGGAGCAGAATGCGGTGAAGCTGCACAAGGAGCTCAAGGACAAGTACGGAATGCCGATCCCGGATGTCTGGTTCACCGACCATCCGAACGACGACGCCATGCGCAACCACGCCTACAAGCAGGGCATGGCGCTCTACGAAGCGGTCGGGGCAACCCGTTCTTTCCCGACGCCGCCTTATCCCTCGACCCACAATCTCGGCACCAACCGGATGAGCGAGAAGGCTCAGGATGGCGTGGTCAACAAGCATGGCCAGACCCACGACATCAAGAACCTGTTCATCTCTGATGGCAGCCAGTTCACGACGGGCGGCGCGGAGAACCCGACGTTGACCATCGTCACGCTGGCGATCCGGCAGGCGGAATATATCGCCGGGCAGATGGGCTCAGGCGTAATCTAAGGCATGTCGCGAATAAGTGTGGAGCGGTTTTGCGGCAACGACATGCGATGAGGCAAGAGCTTCAAGCGTATGGAGCGCATCAGCGAGATCGCGGCACGCTTCAAGGAAACCTCCCTGCGGGCGGGGGCGGGGCTTCGGCCTTGCCTCCGTTCGCAGTCATTCCGTTCCTGATGATATCGGGAGGCGGTTGAAGCGGACCCGAGCCAGCTTTCCGATCTTGCCGGGATCAGTTGCGGAATACGGTCAGCGTTTTTGCCCGCTCGCGGGTCTTGTCCATCACGCGGCGAAGACGGGCCTTGGCGGGTGGTGTTTCCGTCGTCTCGTCGGACGCCACCGTCATGGCATTGCCTCGCCAGACAAAGCCGTTTCCGAACCATGCCGCGATCCACAGAACCGGAAGCGCGATATCCCTCGCCACTGTGGCCGGCAGGCCAAGGAGGCCCGTATGCCAGCCGAAGCTTCTGTTGAGCAGGGTTTCCCCGCCATACCATGCGACGAGGTAGAGGAGCGCGCTCAAGGGCGAGCAGGTGCCGGTTGCAACGAGGGCTGTCAATGCGGCGAGCGGCAGGGCTGCGCCGGCAATGAGTTCGGGCACGAAATAGAGCGGGAAGGACGCGCGCCGCAGGCGAGCCCAGCGCAATTGCCGCTTCCACACCGAGGCGAGATCGCGGCGACCGAGCGGCTGGGGGAAGGGCTGCTTCACCAATCGGACCTTGAGGCCCAGCCCGCGGATCAGGCCGGTCGTCGCCGCATCTTCCGCCACTTCCTCGCCGAGCCGCTCGAAACCGCCGGCGCGGGCCATGATCTGGCGGTTGAGCAGCATGGTCTTGCCCTGCGCGAAGCCAAGCCCGATGGCATCGGCCAGCAACTGCCAGCGGGCCTGGAAGCCGTTCAGCCATGCGCATTCCAGCTCGGCGGCGAAGCCTTCCGGCGCGGAGCCGATGGGCGGCGAGCACACGGCTCCCGTGCCGGGAAGCCAGCGCGCGAAGAGCTGGCGGATATAGTCTTCCGGCATCAGCACGTTGCTATCGGCCAGTACGATCCAGTCGTAGCGGGCGGATCGCCAACCCTTGATGACGTTATTGAGTTTCGGATTGACGCTGATCCTGTCGTCGCCGACCAGCAGGCGGGCAGGTATATGCGGATGCGACGCCATGCAGCGGCGGACGATCGCAATCGCGGGGTCGTTGGCGGTCGCCACGCAAAAGATGATCTCGTAATCCGGCCAGTCTAGCCGGAAGGTCGACTGGAGCGTCGTTTCCAGATTGTTTTCCAGACCGCAAACGGGCCTGACGATGGTGACGGCAGGCGGACGCGAAGGAAGAGGCTCCTCATGGCGCGTGCTTCTCCAGACGAGCACCAGAATGATGCTGGAGAGGTGAACAACAAGGGCTACCGCGCAGAACCATATCAGCAGAGTCATGGGACAACCTCACCGTTGAAGGTTCCGCATAGCACTGGCTTGTGACAGTTTGGCAAAGCTGCCTGTGACTGATTTCGTTGGGGATCATTGGCGCTGCGGTGGATGGTCGGGGAGGTTTCGCCGGACTGGCAAGTTGCGGGATTGACAGGGCGGACTTTCGGCTTTCAATCACTCCCGATCGAAACGCAGGACGGTGGTATCGCAATGACTTCGTCGGATGTCAGGCTGGAAGAGAGCTGGAAGCGGGTGCTGGGGCCGGAGTTCGCCAGCCCCTACATGCAGCAGCTCAGGGAGTTCCTGCTGGCGGAGAAGGCGAGCGGCAAGCGCATCTTCCCCAAGGGTAACGAATATTTCCGCGCTCTCGACCTGACGCCGCTCCAGAATGTCCGGGTGGTCATTCTCGGTCAGGATCCCTATCACGGTGCCGGGCAGGCCCATGGTCTCTGCTTCAGCGTGCAGCCCGGTGTTCGCACGCCTCCGTCGCTGGTCAATATCTACAAGGAAATGGCGACCGATCTCGGCATTGAGCCTGCCCGTCACGGCTTCCTCGAAAGCTGGGCGCGGCAGGGCGTACTCCTGCTCAACAGCGTGCTGACGGTGGAGGAGGCGAGGGCCGCGGCGCATCAGGGGCATGGCTGGGAGCGCTTCACCGACGCCGTCATCCGGGCGGTCAACGACGAATGCGAAAACGTCGTCTTCATGCTTTGGGGTTCCTATGCGCAGAAGAAGGCTGCCTTCGTCGACCGAGAGCGCCATCTGGTGCTGAAGGCGCCGCATCCGTCGCCGCTTTCGGCCCATAACGGCTTCTTCGGCTGCCGCCATTTCTCCAAGGCCAACGACTTCCTGAAATCCCGCGGGCTGGAGCCGATCGACTGGCGTCTTCCGGAGCGTGTGGACGTCGCATAATAGAGAATTCCCGGCGAGAACGGATTCGCCATCGATGCTCCATCTTCCTGCTTCGACACCGGCCTTGCCCGGCCACTGTTGATAGGGCGCATGCTCCCTAAAAATCTATTGATTTTGGAAAATGTCGCGTTCAGTCTGCGCGGCAGCTATTTGATATATTTTCAGGATATTGGTTATGTTGCCCTCGCGGTTTTCCTGCCCGGTGTGGAGACGGCCCGATCGTGACCGGATTGCTGTTGCGCCGGTTGGTCCACGGGAGGTGGTTGACCTTGTCGTCGTCGGGGCAGGTTTTCAGGGTCTTTCGACGGCGCTTGCCGCAGCCCGCAGCGGGATGGTCGTCAGGGTGGTGGAGGCCCGCGACATCGGCGAAGGGGCTTCCGGGCTCAATGGCGGACAGGTCATTCCCGGTCTCAAATACGATCCCGAATGGCTGATCGCCCGTTTCGGCGAAGAGAAGGGCGAGCGGCTGATCGATTTCGCTTCGCGCACGGCCGATGCCGTTTTCGATCTCATCGAGGGCGAGGGGCTCGACGTCGAGCACCTGCGCAACGGCTGGATACAGGCCGCGCATACGCATACGGCGATGGGCAATGCCGAGGAGCGCAACAGGCAGTGGCGCGCTCGTGGTGCCGACGTGACACTGCTCAATGCATCCGATATCGCCCTTATGACTGGCGCACACGGCTATCTGGGCGGTTGGCTCGACCGGCGGGCAGGCGTCATCAATCCGCTTGCCTTCGTCTGCGAACTCGCGCGTCTCGCGGTTGCTGCCGGTGTCCGCATCGCTACGGGAGAGACCGCCACTGGGCTTCGTCAGGAGAGCGGCGCCTGGACGGTTTCGCTTTCCGGCGGCCAGTCGATTTCGGCCCGCACCGTTCTGCTGGCGACCAACGCCTATTCCGGCCGTCTGGTGCCGGGGCTTGCCCAGAGCCTCGTGCCGCTGCATTCCTTCCAGATCGCCACCGCGCCGCTGAGCGAAGCGCAGCAGGAAGCGATCCTGCCTCATGGGCAGGCAGTTTCCGACAGCCGGCGCATCCTCGTCTATTATCGCAAAAGCCCGGATGGTCGGCTTGTACTCGGCGGGCGAGGGCGAATGTCCGAGCCGAAGAGCGAGGAAGACTGGGCGCATCTGCAGCGCGCGTTGCTGCGCCTCTTCCCCGCGCTTAGTGATATCTCCATTGCCCACAGGTGGTTCGGCCGGGTGGCCGTGACACCGGATCATCTGCCCCATGTTCACGAGCCGGAAAAAGGCCTGCTGATGGTTGCCGGCTGTCAAGGGAGGGGTGTCGGCCTGATGACTGCGATAGGGCCGCGACTTGCGAAGTATATCGAGACAGGCGACCGGACGGCCCTGCCTTTCCCCGTCTCCGCCATTCATCCCATTCCGTTTCACGGTCTTCGGCAAATCGGCGTGGCGGCGGCAATCGCTTGGTATCGTCTGCTGGACGGTCTGGAGAAGTAACCCCGTACATCGTTGAATATTTGCGCCGCCTGTGACGCGATCTTCTTGCGGTCGACTTTGCCTTGAAGGATAGTTCGCTGCGACAAACACGCCCCCACTTCCTTCCAAGGAGCCTTGCATGTCCAATCACCTGAAGTTTTTCATCGACGGCGCATGGGTCGATCCCGCGGTGCCTGCGGTTCTGGACGTGATCGATCCCTCGACTGAAGAGGCTTACACGCAGATATCGGTTGGTTCGAAGGCCGATGTGGACAAGGCCGTGGCTGCTGCGAAGAGGGCATTCTCCACCTTCTCGCTGTGGCCGGTGGCCGAGCGACTGGCGCTGCTGAAGAAGGTTCTCGAAGTCTATAACGAACGCTTCGAGGATATCGCCCAGGCTGTCAGCCAGGAGATGGGCGCCCCGCTTTCCTTCGCCCGCGAGGCGCAGGCATGGGCCGGGCGCGCCCACATGGAATCCACCATCGCAGCGCTCGAGACCTATGAGTTCTCGGAGAAGCGCGGCAGCACTACTGTGGTCAAGGAGCCGATCGGCGTCTGCGCGCTGATCACGCCGTGGAACTGGCCGCTCAACCAGATCGTCTGCAAGGTGGCCCCCGCCATCGCCGCCGGCTGCACCGTCGTGCTGAAGCCTTCCGAGATCGCGCCGATTTCCGGTGTCGTCTTCTCGGAGGTCATGGAAGCCGCCGGCGTGCCGAAGGGCGTTTACAACATGGTGCAGGGCAACGGCCCCGATGTCGGTCAAGTCATGGCCGGGCATCCCGATGTCGACATGGTTTCCTTCACCGGTTCCACCCGCGCCGGCATCATCGTCACCAAGACGGCCGCCGATACGGTCAAGCGCGTGGCGCAGGAGCTTGGCGGCAAATCGGCCAACATCATCCTGCCCGATGCGGATCTCGAAACGGCCGTTCGCAAGGGCGTGCAGGGTTGCTTCGGCAATTCCGGCCAGTCCTGCGATGCGCCGACACGCATGCTGGTGCCGGCCGACCGTCATGACGAAGCTCTCGGTTACGCGAAGTCAGAAGCCGAGACCTTCGTGGTCGGGGATCCGCGCTCGGAAGAAACGGTGCTCGGCCCGGTGGTCAGCCAGCTGCAGTTCGACAAGATCCAGCGCCTGATCGAAGCCGGCATCAAGGAAGGTGCGACGCTGGTGACGGGCGGTCCCGGTCGGCCGGAAAACCTCAATCGCGGCTACTACATCCGCCCGACCATCTTCGGCAATGTCACCAACGATATGACCATCGCGCGCGAAGAGATCTTCGGGCCGGTGCTGTCGATCCTGCCCTACAAGGACGAGGAAGAGGCTGTCACCATCGCCAACGACACCGTCTACGGGCTTGCGGCCTATGTGCAGTCGCAGGATATCGCCCATGCCCGCAAGGTGGCCGCTCGCATGCGGGCTGGGTCCGTCTACCTCAACTATCCTGAGTGGGACACGTTCGCGCCGTTCGGCGGCTACAAGCAGTCCGGCAACGGCCGCGAATATGCGGATTGGGGCATTCACGACTTCCTCGAAATCAAGGGCATCGTCGGCTACGGCGACTGAACCTCGATCTGATCCATCGACAACCGGAAGGCTCGCGGTCGAAGCGAGCCTTTCTCATTCCGCGACCGAAAGCGCCGCAGCCTGAGCTTGTGGCGGTCTTGCTGTCGCGATACTCCTTGCCGCATTCTCGTTCATACCGGTTTTTCCATGACCCTCGACGACCCCCGTCAATATCGTCTCGGCGTGTTGTATGTCGCGATATCCGCGCTCGCCTGGTCTACGTCCGGTCTGTTCATCCGCACGATCACGACCGATCTGATGACCATGCTGTTCTGGCGTGGCCTCGTGTCGGGCAGCTGCGTGCTGATGCTGTTCTTCTACATGGAGCGTGGTGCCGCGATCACGATCCTCAAGCGCATGCGCGCGCCGTCGTTCATGGCGATGTTCTTTTCCGCCGTCAGCATGATCTCCGGCATCGGGTCGATGTATTACACGTCGGTTGCAGATGCGATGGTGATCTATGCCACGGTGCCTTTCGTGACCGCCGGCGTCGCCTATCTGTGGATAGGGGAAAAGCCGACGCGAGCAACCCTGATCGCCAGCGCCGTCGCGATCTGCGGCGTGCTGGTCATGCTTGCAGATGGCGGTGAGACGGGCGGCTTGCTTGGCAAGGGGCTTGCCGTCGTCATGACGCTTTCCGTTGCTGTGCTCGCAACCGTTATGAGGAAATATCGCGGCGTACCAATGTTGCCGGCAATGGCGGGCTCCGCTTGGCTCTGTTCGCTGATGACCTTCCCGTTCGCAGCGCCTCTTTCTGTCAGCGCCAGCAATATGGGGCTTATCGTCGTCTTCGGCATTGTGCAGAATGCGGCCGGTCTGGTTCTTTATACGGCAGGCTCCCGCCGGGTTCCCGCTGCCGATGCCAGCCTGCTAACCTCGCTGGAGGTGCCGCTGACGCCGTTGTGGGTGTGGCTGATCCTTGGCGAGACGCCGTCGGCGGCGACGATGATCGGCGGCCCCATCGTGCTCGCGGCGCTGTTCGGCCATATCTTCCACGAAGTCCGGCGTGACCGGACCGATGTCGTTACGAGTTAAAGGAAAAACACGCTCATGAAACGCGTCTTCAATCCGTCATCCGTTCGTGCGCCGTTCGGCAACTACAATCACGGCCTGCTGGTGCCGCCGGGCGCAAGCCTGCTGGTGACATCCGGTCAGCTGGGAATCGGCGTCGATGACAGTATTCCGGCCGACGTCACCGGTCAGGCGGAACTCTGCTTCGATGCGATCAAGGCGATCCTCGATGATGCCGCCATGACCTTCGGCGACGTGATCCGCATTTCCGGCTTCGTGACGAAGCGCGAGGACTTTGCCCCCTATATGGCAGTGCGCGACCGCTACACGCTGGAACCAAAGCCGGTTTCCACGCTGATCGTGGTCGGCGGGTTCACCCGCGCGGACTTTCTTGTTGAGGTCGAAGTGACCGCGGCAAAGGTATTTTGAGGGAAATTTCGGTCCGCCTCCACGTGAAAATCTCCCGCCGGGAGCTGGGTTTAACGACAAGTATTAAGCGCTCTGCCTATTCCGCGGGAGATATATAGCAGGAACAAAGTCTGGTGGTTGGGGTTGTTTCGTCACTGGTATGACAGAGACGAAAGGAACTCGCCATGACCATGAAAACTCTCGCCGTATCTGCGGCGCTACTTCTGTCTGTATCTGCTCCGGCCATTGCGCAAGAGGGGGCTGTAACGGGCGCGGCAGGCGGAGCGGTGACCGGCGCGATCGTCGGCGGTCCGGTGGGCGCGGCGGTGGGTGGTGTCGTTGGCGCTGTTGCCGGCACGGCGATCGATCCCCCGCCTGAGCGTGTTGTCACCTACATTCGGGAACAGCCCCTGCCGCCGCAGCCGATCATCATCCAGCAGCCGATTGCCGTCGGTGAAGCATTGCCGCCTGATGTCGTGCTTACCCCAGTGCCGGAAGACCCGAGCTATGCCTATGCGATGGTGAACGAGCATTGGGTCATCGTCGACCCTGAAAGCTATGTGGTCGTTCAGGTACTTCCCTGACGCGGGCCAACGGCCACGAGAGGGATCGAACGTTGAGCGAGGCGGGCCGGAAAAGATCCGGCCCGCCTTTGCTTCAAAGGTTCAGAACCGCTCCATCTGGTGTTTCACCTTGGCAAGGAAGGCGGCTCTCGTTTCGTCCGTGCAGTTGTTCATGTCGTAATGGGCGAGGTATTTCACTGGCGCACCGATCTTGATCTGGGCGCGCAAGACGCGCGTGACGATCTTCTTCGGCGGATTGCCGACCACGAAGGCCCGCCACGGGGTGGCGCCGTAGGTCATGACGGCGGCAAGCTTCCTGATATGCCGAAGCGTCGGCGTCAGTTTGCCATCCTGGAGGTCGAAGGACACGCCCATGAGCCAGACTCTGTCGAAATAGCCCTTCAGCATTGCCGGAAAGCCGAAGTTCCAGACGGGGGTGACGATCACCAGCCCCTCGGCGGCCTTCAGTCGCTCGACATAGCTTTTCACCAGAACCGTGTTTTCGGGATAGTCGTGATAGACGCGGCGGTCATGGGCGGACAGCACCGGGTCGAAACCTTCCTCATAGAGATTGCAGCCATCGACCTCGTGGCCGGCCTTCGTCAGGCTCTCGCAGGTCTGGCGGTAAAGCGCCCGGCCATAGCTTTCATCGAGGGGATGAGAATGCAGAACAAGTACGCGCATAGTCTGGAAAGCTCCATGTCTTGGCCCGACGAAAGGATTTCGCCGGGCGTCGAGTGAAATTTTTCCGCGCCGTTTGTCCCGATGATGGTAGGCCCGCCGCCATAGCCGGTCCTGACATCACCATGGTCTGTTCCATGCACCTGAGGCAATCGTCTCGCCCCGGCCGGGAGTACCTTCGGAAGTTCAATTGGTTTTGGCGGTATCAGGTCTCCATGAAAGACTGAAGACCCGGGAAGAGGTAGTTCTTGCCGGACTTGAAGTCGAAGTCGGGGTTGTCCCAGGCAATCATCTTGCCGGGGTTCAGGAGGCCCTTCGGATCGGTCTCCTTCTTGAAGGCGAGCTGGACGGTGTCGGTCTGCTTCATGCCGCCTTCTTCCAGCGTATAGCGATGCGGGTTGAAGATCGGGCAGCCGTTATCCTCGTGAATCCTGATGATCTCCTCCAGCCGCTCTTCCGTCGTGTAACGGACCAACGGCAGGCCGGAGCACTGGATGGCGCCGTCGAACTTGATGAATTCGAGATGGCTGATGACCTCGTCGCCGAAGATCTTCACCAGCTTGCCGACCTTCTCGACGTGGTCGGGACCGGGATACTGGACCTGCAGATAGGTGATGCTTGGGTCGACCTTCAGGGCGCGAAGGGTCGTGTGGTTCCAGGCGAGTTCATAGGCATGCGGGATACCCTTCATGCTCTCCACCTTGTCGGAACGGAAGCGGATGTCGCCCTTCATCTTCTCGGCATAGGCGACGAGCGGTGCCATGGAGTGCGGCGCCACCATCAGCACGACGACGGACTGACCTTCCTTCAGCCACGGCTTGTGGCGGGTGAAGTACTCATACGGTATCGGGGCGGAGATCGGGGCCACTTCCTTGAGCAGGATGCCGTTGCGATGGGTCAGCGCGTCGGCGAAGCGGACGGCGTCCATGTAGTCGTCATAGCCAATGACGACATCGACCCAGTCATAGGCGGGCGCCAGCGGCATCTCGACTTCGGTGATGATGCCGTTGGTGCCGTAGGCATGGCTGACCTTCTGCAGGTCCCAGGCCGAAAGTTCCAGAACACGCGGTTCGGCTTCCATGGTGACGACACGCAGGCGCAGGATGTTGCCGAGGTCGCGCAGGCCGCCCCAGGTGATGGAGCCGACGCCGCCGGAGCCGCCGGCGATGAAGCCGGCAAGCGTCGCCGTGCCGGTGGTCGACGGATGGAAGCGTAGCTCCTGACCGGAATGGGCCTTGGTCTGGCGATCGAGTTCCGCGGTGATGATGCCGGGTTCGGCGATCACGCGGCCGGGATGGATCTCCTTGATCCTGTTCATGTTCAGGAGGTTCAGGACGATGCCGCCCGAAAGCGGCATGGCCTGGCCGTAATTGCCGGTGCCGCCGCCGCGAGGGGTAACGGGCACGCCATGGGCATAGGCCACTTTCAACGTGCGGATCACTTCCTCTTCCGTCTTCGGCGAGACGATGAGGTCGGCGGTCACGTTGTCGAGCTGCGCCTTCAGGATTGGCGAATACCAATAGAAGTCGCGGCTCTTCTGCTTGACGAGCGCCGGGTTGTCCTCGACGGCGATCCCTTCGAGTTCTTGTCTGATCTGCTGGTAGTCAGGCACGATTTGTCTCCAGATTCTTGAACTGCATGATCTCAGTCGGGATCACGCATCAGCGGGTCAAGGTCGCGATAATCCGGCAGGCTGCGGTCGATGCCCATGCCATTCCGCATCACGATGCGGTCGGCCTGCGGACGGGAAAGGAATTCACTCCAGCTACGGGCGCTGAAAAGCACGAGATCGGCCGGAAGGCCGGGGGCGATGCGGCCCTTGTCCGGGCGGCCGAGAATGTCGGCCGGTGTACGCGTGACGACGCGGGCCGACTTGTCCAGCGGGTGGTCGAGATGAATGATACGGACCGCTTCGCGGAAGACCTCGACGGCGTCGAGATCGCCATAGGCGTAGAAGGGGTCGCGGGTGTTGTCCGAGGAAACGGCGGTCGCGACACCGGCTGCCGCCAGTTCGTGAAACAGCGTCACGCCGCGATAGCGGGGGGTGAAGCCGTGGTGCCGATCCTGCAGGTACATGTTGCACATGGGTAGCGACACGACCGCAATACCGGCTTCCGCCACCTTGTCGATGGTCTGCTTCGCGACGTCCTCGTCCTGACGGGCGAGCGAGCAGCAATGGCCGACGGTAACGGTGCCTTCGAAACGGTTCCGGAGCTTTGCTTCGGCGATGGCTTTCAGGGTGAGGACTTCCTTGTCCTGCGTCTCATCGACATGGAGGTCGATATCGAGGCCGTTGTCGGAGGCCGCGCGGAACAGGAGGTCGAGGCGCTGGTCGAGATCCGGCCACATCTGGGTCAGGCCGCCGATGAGGCCGCCATGGGTGACGATCGTGTCGATGAGGTCAGGGAAGTAGACCTCGTCGGTGATCAAGTCGAGCGGGAAGAGGGCGGCCGCCTGAAGGGAGATCCTGTCCTTCCATTCCTCGCGCAGGGCGGCGAAGACCTCAAAGGAGATCCGGTGCTGGGGCGCGAGGCTGTCGAGATGGGTGCGGATCAGGCTGGTGCCGTGGGCATAGGCCGTCTTTAGCGAGAACTCCATGCGGGCGCGGACGTCGTCCGCGTTCCAGCGGGCCTCGCGGTCGGTGCGGACCGCGTCGAGCGCGCCTGGAAAGTCGCCCGTCGGATTCGGCCTGCGTTCCCAGATATGGCCCTTGTCGAGGTGGGTGTGCATGTCGACGAAGCAGGGCCAGACCATGCTTCGTCCGAGATCAGCCTGCGGCAGTTCGGCCGGTGCCGCGCCTGCCGTCAGGATGGCTTCGATCCTGCCGCTGGCGATCACCAGATCGGCGCTGACGAGACCTTCGCGCGCGGGTGCCGCGAAGCCGTCGACGGAAACGGCGGGAAGGGTGGCGTTCGTAAGGACGAAGCGATCGGCAACAGGCAAGCGGGGAGGATATGCGGGCATCAGTTTTCTCGCTTGAGGCTGCTTTCATGCCAGCGATGCAGTGCCAGCCAGGAGATGAAGGAGGTGATGGCGAAGATCACGACGCCAAGACAGGAAAGCAGGAAGAGGGCGGCGAACAGCCGCGGAATGTTGAGGCGGTACTGGGCCTCGAGCAGACGGAAGGCGAGGCCCGAACCGGCACCGGCGGAACCCGCGGCAAATTCTGCGACGACCGCTGCGATCAGCGCCAGACCGCCGCCGATCCTCAGACCCGTCATGAAATAGGGCAGCGAGGCCGGCAGCTTGAGATAGAGCAGTGTCTGCCAGCGGGAAGCACCGTAGAGGTCGAACAAGTTCAGGAGGTTGTGGTCGACGCTCTTCAGGCCCTGGACCATGTTAGACAGTATCGGGAAGAAGGCGACGAGGAAGGCGCAGATCAGCAGCGCCACCTGGGTCGACGGCGCATAGATCAGGATCAGCGGCGCAATCGCCACGATCGGAGTGACCTGCAGGATGACCGTGATCGGATAGAACGCCGTCTCGATCCACTTCGACTGGACAAGAAAGACGGCGATGCCGACGCCGCCGATCAGCGCCAGCCCGAGCGAAGCCATGGTGATCTGGGTGGTGACCCAGAGGGCAGGCGCGAGGATCCCCCAGTCCTTGAACAGGGAGATGGCGACTGCACCGGGGCTGGGCAGGATGTATTGCGGCACGCCGCTGACCATCACGCCGATTTGCCAGATGCCGATCAGCACCGCGACGACGAGGATGGGCACGAGGATGCGCAGCAGCGTCTCTCCGTGGCGGGCAAGAAAGCCGGGTGCGGTTGCGGAAGGGGTGCCGGAAGGGCTGACGTTCATGTCGGACATCAGTGCGCGTCCTCTCCGCCCATGGCTTCGAGAAGGGTTTCGGAAACGGTTTCGCAGGCCTGCCGATATTCCTCGGAGGTGCGGTAATGCGCATCACGTTCGAGGCTGGTCTTCAGCGGGAAATCGGCATGGACGCGGCCGGGGCGCGCCTTCATCACGACGATGCGGCTGGAAAGATAGGCGCTTTCGAAGACCGAATGGGTCACGAAAATGACGGTGATGCCGGTCTCTTTCCAGAGGCGCAGCACGTCGTCGTTGAGCTTCTGGCGGGTGATTTCATCGAGCGCGGCGAAGGGCTCGTCCATCAGCAGGAGCTTCGGCTTGGTGACCAGAGCGCGAGCGATGGAGACGCGCATCTTCATGCCGCCGGATAGTTCGCGCGGATAGGCCTCGGCGAAGTCCTTGAGGCCAACGGTGGTGAGTGCCTCCATGATGTCGTCGCGGGCTGCCGCCTTGGATATGCCGCGCAGCTTGAGCGGCAGGTAGACATTGCCGAACACGGTCTGCCAGGGCATCAGCGTCGGTTCCTGAAAGACGAAGGAAATGTCGCCTTCCGGCAGGCCCCGGGAATTGATGCGCGAGCTCGGCCAGTCGATGGTGCCCTTGGTGACGTCACCGAGGCCGGCGATGATGCGGAGCGCCGTCGACTTGCCGCAGCCGGAGGGGCCGAGCAGGCTCACGAACTCGCCGCCGTTGACGGTGAGCGACATGTCGGAAAGGGCGAGCGTTCCGCTGGAAAAGGTCTTCGATACCGCGTTCATGACAACGAGCGGCCGGCGTTGCTCGCGTGGGGCGCTGGCAGGAACGGGTGGCGTTGCCGTCGTGGCATCGAAAGCAGTCATTGCGGGCCTTTGTCAGGTCTCGGATGGCGGAGCCTCTGGCTCCTTTACCCTCGGACGGAGAGGGGTGGTCCAAAAAGGACGGGACGAGGGGAGGGAAAATCCCGGTTCCCCTCGTCACCTTTTGTCGTTCGATGCGTCCCCTCAAGGGAGCGTTCGAAACTTACTTCTTCAGCGAGATGCCGACGCCCTTGCAGACGAACTGTGTGGTATAGGACTTCTTGAAGTCGAGGTCGGCCGGCTCGACGCCGATCTGAACCATGGCGTCGAAGAATGCCTTGTACTTTTCGTCGGTCATGCAGCCGATGCCCTTGTCGAGGGCTTCGCCGGATTCAACGATGCCATATTCCTTCATCTTGGCGATGGAGAAGGCGATCTGGCCATCCGTCATTTCCGGATTGTCTTTCTTGATCATGTCGTTGGCGGCCTTGTTGTCGCCGTAGAGGTAGTTGTACCAGCCCTCGATGGAGGCATCGACGAAGCGCTGGACGAGTTCCGGCTTGCTTTCGACGAGATCGGTCTTGGTGGTGATCATTGTGGAGTATGGGCTGAAGCCGTTGTCGGCGAGAAGGAAGACCTTCGGAGCCCATCCGGCCTGCTTTTCGATTTCATAGGGCTCGGAGGTCAGGTAGCCCTGCTGGGCAGACTTCGGATCGGCGATGAAGGGAGCCGGGTTGAAGGTGTAGGGCTTGTACTGCTCGTCCTTGAAGCCTTCGTAGTTCTTCTTCATCCACTCGAAATAGGTGACGTAGCCGTCCTTGCCCATGAAGATCGAGTCGAGTTTGGCGAGGTCTGCGAATTTTTCGATGCCCTGATCAGGATGGGCGAGAAGTACCTGCGGGTCCTTCTGGAAAATCGCGGCGACGTCGACCAGCGGAATGCCTTCCTTGACTGCGTCCATTTCGCCGAGCGGGCTGCCCATGTAGAAATCGACCTTGCCGGCGATCAGCAGGGCGCGGTTGGCGGCATTCGGGCCACCCTGAACGATGGTGACCTTGAGGCCGTACTTCTCATAGGTGCCATCGGCAACAGCCTGATAGAAACCGCCATGCTCGGCCTGGGCGAGCCAGTTGGTGCCGTAGCTGACTTCATCCAGCGCGTAAGCCTGACCGGCCACCGAAAACGCAGCAGAGAGGCCGAAAGAGAGCGCGAGAGCCTTTAGTTTCAAAGAGCTATGCATGTTTATCTGTTCCCCTGTTAAACCTTGCGGCATCGTGAGACTGGCCGTTTTTGATATTTGAGCGATTGCCTTGCTCTTTGAAAAGCATCAAAATTCGTCCGCATTGATGCCTTTTTTGCACTGCATCAAAGATGACTGCACAAATAATGCTTTCTGAATAAATTTTGCGCAATGGTGGTTTCGTGCTGCATTCCCGAAAACTTCTCTACATCAACGAAATCGTGCGCTGCGGCTCCATCCGTAAGGCGGCGGCGCGGCTGAACGTGGCCTCGTCGGCGGTCAATCGCCAGATTCTGGCGCTGGAGGAAGAGATCGGCGCACCGCTCTTCGAACGCCTGCCGCGGGGCTTGCGGCTGACGGCCGCCGGGGAACTTTGCGTCGAGCACATCCGGGAGGTGCTCAAGAATTACGAGCGGCTGGAAAGCCGTATCCGTGGGTTGAAGATGCCTCAGGCGGGCAAGGTGACGCTGGTGACGACGGTCGGGCTCGCCTCCGGTCCGCTGCCGCCGATCCTGGCGCGGTTTCTCGAAAGTCATCCCCGCGTGCGCATCAAGCTCAGGAACGACGGCGGCTCCACGACCATCAACCCGGTGCTGACCGGAGAGGTGGATATCGGCCTCGGCTTTAATATCCCAGCGACGCCCGGTATTCGCACGCTTGCGAATTTCGATGTGCCGGTCGGGGTGGTGTTGCCGCCTTCGCATCCGCTTGCACAGGAGGATGGGCCGATCGATCTTGTCGATGTGGTGCAGGAAAAGCTGGTGCTGGCGCAATCGGGGACCAGTCTGCGCAATATCATCGACCTTGCGCTTTCGCCTTTGCCCTTGCCGGTTGAGCCGCTTCTGGAGACGAATTCCTCCGAATTGATCAAACAACTTGTCAAGTGCGGTACGGGGCTGACACTTCTCAACCCGCTCGATGTCATAACCGAGTGTCGGGCGGGCGATCTGGTGTTCAGGCCGCTTGCGGAACAGCATGTGCGCCACCAGCCGATGAAGCTGTTTGCCCGCGCGCGGGCGCCGCTCGACGCGGCAACCAGCCTTTTCGTGGAATATCTGATGCAGGAACTCATGCTGCTGATGCAGGAGTTGCGCGCCAAGGGGCATCTGCCAGCCGGAGAAAAACCGGCCGAGCGGTCAGCGGATGCCGATAGCGCCGGGGATCAGCGCGAATAGAGGTTGGCGAGCGGATAGGCGACGAGATCGCGCAGAAGCTCGATGAACCCCTTAACCTGATGCTTGCAGATGAGTTCGCCCTTTTCGGCCGTGCCCTTCGAGGCATCGCCGACGACGCCGTTCGGGTTGAGGTCATGGGCGATCCACGCCAGCGAATGGGGCGGAAGTGGCGTCAGGAATTTTGAATTGGCGCGCATTTCCTCAGCTCGGGAGACGAAGTTCTCGGCCTTTTCCATGCGTACGAGTTCCGGCCGGAAATGCAGCATGAGGGATGTCTCGACCTCGCCGCCATGAATACCGTAGCGGCTTTCATGCTCGGAAATCATGCCTTCCGGGTTGCCGAAACGGCCCCACTGGGTGGAGACAACCGCCATCTTGTGGCGGACGCGCAGTTCGCGGGCGACAATGCTCATCACATCGACGTTGCCGCCGTGGGAATTGACGATCACCATCTTGCGGATACCGGCTTCGGCAACCTTGGTACCGATCGCGGTCCAGGCGGGGATCAGGATCTCCGGGCCGAAGGACAGCGTGCCGGGACCGTAGATGTGTTCATTCGCCTTGCCGATTTCCTGCGTCGGCAGAACGAGGAAATCGAGATCGTCGGGTCGCTGGTTGCGAAGCTCGGCCAACATGCCGTTGGCAATGGCGACGTCGGTGGCGATCGGCAGGTGCGGGCCGTGCTGCTCGGTCGATGCGATCGGCAGGATGGCGACGGTCTTTTCCGGATCCAGGCCGGCGAAATCGCCCGTGTTCAGTTCGTTCCAGAAGAATGGCTTAGCCATATCCGCACCCTCGCTGTTTCTCTACCCATTCGATTAGGAAATAATGCGGGCTGCGAAAAGCATCATATTGCGTGCAGGCTGATGCCTTAAATGTCGCGGCGGAGCGAATGCGGATGGGTGGGAGACAATGGATCGACATCGCCGCCGGTAGGGCGCTTGTATCGATTCGAGAAAAAGACGCTATTCGCTAAAATTGTCGGCATCTGCTTAAGCGCACCGAAAAACACCCCGTGTAGGTTCAGTCACAAGGAAGCCGGAGGATTTGTTCCGGCCCGCCAAAAACCAAGAGTTCTGAACGGGGACCTAAGGATATGCTGAAGAAACTCCTCGCAACGGCCGTCGTCGCCGCGACGGCATTCGTTCTGTCTGACCCGGCCCATGCATTCGGGCCTGGCGGCTTCGCCCGCAACCTCACAGATGCGCCGAACATGCGTCTCGTGATTTCCGGTGAGCGTCTGTCGTCGAGCGATGCGAAGCTGTGCCTCGATGCACAGGAGGGCTGCCAGGCTGTCGAGCGTCCTTACACCTTCGTGCTCACCTCGTATCGCGAAAGCCAGCTGAAGCGTGTCAATGCGACGGTCAACGCCTCGGTCCAGCTTATCAACGACCTCTATTCGTTCGGTCGTCGGGACGTTCTGAAGATTTCCGGACCTGTCACCGTCGGCTCTGACCTCGCCAGCGCCAAGCGGGCCATGCTGATTGCCATGGGCTGGTCGGCTGATGCGCTGACGGTTGCGAATGGCCGCACCACGGACGGCGAGCGCCGTGTCGTTCTGGTGGTCACCACTAATAGGGGAGACTACGCACTGGACGATCGCTCGAACGCCATCAAGAAGTGGAAGCGCGTCGAGATCCCGACCGCAAGCATTCGCCCGATGGGGCTCTAAAGAATTCTTCGGGGCGGTGAGTTTGCCGCCCGGCTGAATGTTTCTGTCTGTACTGCCTAATTTGCCCTGATGGTATGAACCACCGTCAGGGCCTTTTCTTTTTTGCTGTCAGATCTTGCTTGCCGGCTTGCCCCATTCGGCGATGGCGATACCGCCCAGCACGAGGACCAGCGCGAGAACGTGGAACGGCTGGAGCGCCTCGCCAAGCAGGGCGAGCGACAGGAGCGTTCCGAACACCGGCACCAGATTGATGAAGAGGCCGGCGCGATTGGCGCCGATGCCTTCGACACCCTTGATGTAGAAGATCTGGGAGACCAGAGATGGTAACAGGCCGGCATAGGCGATGATTGCCCATCCCGTGGCGTCGGGCAGGATCATGTCTCCGTTCGCCTGCTCCCAGAACATCAGGGGAAGGGCGGTTAGTGCCGCACCGAGCGCCGGACCTGCCATCAGGCTCTTCCAGTGCACCGGCGGCTTCCAGCGCAGCGCGATGGTGTAGATGGCATAGGCGAGGACGGCGAGCAGCAGCAGCCCGTCACCGTAATTCAGGGTGAGGTGCAGCAGCGACATCGGGTCGCCATGGCTTGCCGTCACCGCGACGCCGGCAAAGCTGATGGCAAAGCCGATGATCTGCACCGGTGACACCGGGATGCGGAACAGCACGAAGTTGAGGATGAAGATCAGCACCGGAATGCCGCCCTGTTCGATCGCGCCGTTGACGGCGCTCGTATATTTGAGGGCAGTATAGAGGAAGCCGTTGAAGGCGGTGTAGCCCACCGCGCCATAGGCGAGCAACAGCAGCCAGTTCTTGCGCAGAAGCGGCCAGTCCTTCCTGATCTGCGGCACTGAAATGACGCAGATGACAATGACGGCGATCAGCCAGCGTGAGAAGTTGAGAACCATGGGGCTGACATGGCCGACAGCCAGCTTGCCGACCATGGTGTTTCCGCCCCATAGAAGCGTCGCGACGGTGAGGAAAAAATAGGCTCGAAGAAGCAACTGCAACACCAGATGGAATAAGGAAAAGGGGTTCGCTCGACTGCAATTCGCCGTTTGGATAGGCGACGGGCGCTCACATGTCACGCAAAAAGCCAAATTGCTGATCACAAACGGGTCGATTTCCCAAAAACAACACAGTATAGATGCGCGGGTTTGGGTTAGGCGCAGGCCTTGTGCAATGAACAGGATTTGGAAATGACGAATGTCGTGGTTGTAGGGTCGCAGTGGGGAGACGAGGGTAAAGGCAAGATCGTCGATTGGCTTTCCGAGCGAGCCGATATCGTTGTCCGCTTTCAGGGCGGGCATAATGCCGGACATACTCTGGTCATCGATGGCGTCAGCTACAAACTGTCTCTTCTGCCGTCCGGCGTCGTGCGTCCGGGCAAGATGGCGGTCATCGGTAACGGCGTCGTCGTCGATCCGCATGCACTTCTGGCTGAGATCGAGCGCCTCAAGGTTCAGGGCGTTACCGTTACGCCGGAAAACCTGCGAATCGCCGAAAACGCGACCCTGATCCTTTCCCTCCACCGCGAACTGGACGGCATGCGCGAAGACGCCGCCTCCAATAGCGGCACCAAGATCGGCACGACCCGCCGCGGTATCGGCCCGGCCTATGAAGACAAGGTCGGCCGTCGCGCAATCCGCCTCATGGAACTTGCCGACGTCTCGGCGCTCGAAGGCAAGGTCGACCGTCTGCTTTCGCACCACAACGCGCTTCGCCGCGGCTTCGGCGCGGCCGAAGTCGAGCACAAGACGATCATGGAGGAGCTGACCTCCATCGCCGACCGCGTCCTGCCGTTCATGGATACCGTCTGGCAGCTTCTCGACAAGGAGCGCCGCAAGGGCTCGCGCATCCTGTTCGAGGGCGCCCAGGGTTCGCTGCTCGACATCGACCACGGCACCTATCCCTTCGTGACCTCGTCCAATACGGTTGCCGGTCAGGCTGCCGCCGGTTCCGGCATGGGCCCGGGTTCGCTCGGCTATATCCTCGGCATCACCAAGGCCTATACGACTCGCGTCGGCGAAGGTCCGTTCCCGACCGAACTGACGGATGAAATCGGCCAGTTCCTTGGTGAGCGCGGCCATGAGTTCGGCACGGTTACGGGCCGCAAGCGCCGTTGCGGCTGGTTCGATGCGGCACTGGTGCGCCAGTCGGTCGCCACCAATGGCATCACCGGCATCGCGCTGACCAAGCTCGATGTTCTCGACGGTCTCGATGAGCTCAAGATCTGCGTCGGCTACAAGCTGGACGGGCAGGAAATCGACTACCTTCCGGCATCGCAGGCCGCCCAGGCTCGCGTCGAGCCGATCTTCATCACGCTCGAAGGCTGGAAAGAATCGACAGTCGGCGCCCGCAAGTGGGCGGACCTGCCGGCACAGGCGATCAAGTACGTTCGTCAGGTCGAGGAACTGATCGGCGCGCCGGTCGCTCTGCTTTCCACCAGCCCGGAGCGTGACGACACCATACTTGTGACCGATCCGTTTGAGGATTAATGATAGAAATCGTTAACGTTTTGTCAGTCGGAATCACTCCGGCGACCAAGAGAAAAAGTGCTGATGGCTGACTTTATCGCAGTTATTCGGCGGGCCGTGGACGGACTGTCGAACAATACCCCTGAGATGCGTGCGAAGGTCTATGACAAGGCTCGCAGTGCCGTGTTGCGGCAACTCGAGAACATGTCTCCGCGCCCGCCCGAAGAGATGCTGCGCCGTCAACTCGATAAGCTCGAGATTGCCATCAACGAAGTCGAGGCCGAGCACGCCGAGGCACTTCCGGAAGTTGAAGAGCTTCCGGAGGAGGTTTCGTCCGCGCCGGCCGCGTCCTCCTGGGAAGATCATGTTCCCGGTGTTTCCGAGTCCCGGCAGGCACCCGCCTATGAGGCCGAGGAAGAGCCTGAACCGGATCATGAGCCGGAACCCGCCTACCAACCGGAGCAGGCCTACGAGCCGGAACCGGAAGAAGCCGCAGAGCCTGAAGAGGCTGCTCGTCCCGAATACGAGGACGAGCCTCATGTTGCTCCTGTAGCTTCTGCGTCCACACCGGTCGCATGGGCCGAGGAGCCGGTCGCGGCTGCCGCTGACGAGCGCTATCGCGAGCAGGAAGAAGAATATGTCGAGCCTGCTCGCGCCGCTCCGTCGGTAGAATACGAAGAGGTCGAAGACCCCTGGCATGAGGCCGAGCCGGAAACGCCGGCTTATCAGCCGCCTGCAAGCCACGAGCCGGAAGTCGTTGCACCTGTCGCACCTGCGGTCGAGCCCGGGCCTGTCGAAACTCCGCGTGCGGAAGAGGCCTTCCCGGTATGGGAAGAGGAGCCGGTCCAGCGTTACGAGGAAGAGCGGGTCGAGCCCGTACAACCTGTGATCCGTCAGGCCGCTCCGATGACGGATGAAGCCGAGGAATGGCTTTCTCCGGCCCGTTCCGATTTTACGGCAAAGCCCGCTCCTGTTTCAGAGCCGGTCGCCTATGAACCCTGGGATTTCCCTGAGGATACGCCGGCTCAGGCCGCTCCTGTCGAGGAGGTTGCACCGGTCGTTCGTCGTGAGGAGATCGCACCGGCGGTCCCCGAACAGCGGCGTGACCATGATTTCGGCGCTTTCGCACCGGCTGAGCCAGGTGCTCGTGTCGAGCCTGCGGCAACGGAGGTTCCCGATCTTCTCGAGTGGAATGTCGATGAATATCGGTCTCCGGCTGCATCGGCACCGACTGCGACCGCTGCAGCTCCGAAGCCGACCGACGATTTCTCCGACTGGTTTGCCGATGTCGGCGACCTGAAGTCGAAGGAGCCACAACCGGCAGCAGCTGGCGGAAATGGCGGTCGACCGGCGGCTCCCGTGGCGCCTGTGGCTGCGTCCGACGAGGACGTCGACGCCTTTCTTGAAAGCGCACAGCAGTCGGCCTATCGCAAGGAAGCCAAGCCGCGCCGCAATTTCGCGCCGATCGTGCTCGGTGCTCTCGGCGTGTTGCTGCTGGCCGGCGGTGGGTTCGCCGCCTGGACCTATCGCACGTCGATGACGGAATTCATCAGCGGCTTGACGGGCTCCGAGCCGCCGTTTGTCGCTGGACAGCCTGCGACGACGGACGGGCAGGCGGAACCGCCGGCAACGGAAACTCCACCGGCTGCGACTGATACGGCCACTACGCCGGTAACGCCGCCGGAAGAGGGCGCGGTTGAGGGTCAGAAGTTCACCCAGCGTCTGAAGGCCGACGGGTCGGAAGTCGATGAGGGTGCCGGAACAGCCCCGGCCGCTGGCGCAGATGCCGAGGGTAAGTCGGTTTCGCAGCAGAATGTCGCCTCTAAGGTCGAACCGACGGATCAGCCGCCGGTCGGCACCAATGCCGGCACGCCTGTCGCTCCCGCTACTACGACGCCTCCGGCTGCTGCCGGTGCGGGTACTGCTGCCGGCGAAAAGGCATTCCTCTATGAGGAGAAACTCGGCCAGACCACGCCGGTCGCAGTGGCCGGCACCGTTGCCTGGACTGCCGTTCGCGAGACCGGCGACGACGGCAAACCCAATCCGGAGATCCAGGGCAAGATCACGATTCCGGAACGCGGCATGACCGCGCTACTAACCATCAAGCGCAACACCGACAACTCTCTGCCGGCAAGCCATATCATCGAAGTCGTCTTCTCTATCCCGCCGGATTTCGAAGGCGGGGCGGTGGATAATCTGCAGCGCGTCGCGATGAAGCGGACCGAGCAGGACCGAGGCGATCCTCTGGTCGCGGTTTCGGCGCAGGTAACGGAAGATACCTATCTCGTGGCACTCAATGACTTCGAGGACGTCATCAAGAAGAACCTGGAACTCCTGTCCACGCGCAGCTGGATCGACATGCCGATCACCTACCGCAACGGCCGCCGCGCCTTGCTGACGCTCGACAAGGGTGCTGCCGGAACGGCGGTGTTCGATGCGGTTCTAAAGGAATGGAGCGCGCTCGGCTCAGCTGGCAACTGAGCCGGCTCCTGCTTTCTGCAAGAAATGAAAAACCCGGGTGCCTCGCGGCCCCGGGTTTTCTCGTTTCATTCGTCTTTCGGAGGATCAGGCTTCGACGACGCGGAGCTGGGAGGCGCGTTCCAGCGCCTCCTTCTGGACGGCCTCCTGCACCTTTTCGAAGGCGCGAACCTCGATCTGGCGAACGCGTTCGCGGCTGATGTCGAACTCGGAGGACAGTTCCTCGAGGGTCACCGGATCTTCCGCGAGGCGGCGAGCCTCGAAGATGCGGCGTTCGCGGTCGTTGAGAACGCTCATGGCGCGGGCCAGCATGCGACGACGGGTCTCCAGTTCGTCCTGCTCGATCAGCACTTCTTCCTGGCTGTCGTGATCGTCCACCAGCCAATCCTGCCACTGGCCGGATTCGCCCTCGGTGGCGCGGATCGGAGCGTTCAGTGAGGCGTCGCCGGAAAGGCGACGGTTCATCGAAATGACTTCCTCTTCCGAAACATTGAGCTTGGTGGCGATTTCCGCCACCTGCTCAGGCTTCAAGTCGCCTTCCTCGATTGCCTGGATCTTGCCCTTCAGCCTGCGGAGGTTGAAGAACAGCCGCTTTTGGTTTGCGGTGGTGCCCATCTTCACGAGCGACCAAGAGCGCAGGATGTATTCCTGGATCGAGGCCTTGATCCACCACATGGCATAGGTTGCCAGACGGAAGCCGCGTTCCGGGTCAAACTTCTTGACGGCCTGCATCAGGCCGACATTGCCCTCGGACACGACTTCACCGATCGGCAGACCGTAGCCGCGATATCCCATGGCGATCTTGGCGACGAGGCGCAAGTGGCTGGTGACGAGCTTGTGGGCAGCATCGCGGTCGCCATGTTCGGCGTAACGCTTCGCGAGCATATATTCCTGCTGCGGCTCCAGCATCGGGAACTTGCGGATTTCGTCGAGATAACGATTGAGGCCGGCTTCACCGGCGGTAATGGTAGGCAGAGTATTGCGGGCCATAAAGCACCCCCTTTTCCAAGTGTGGCTCCCCTTCATCCCTGGGCGAGCCGGTTCTCCGTGGATTTCCAAAACCCCACAGAAACCCACGTAACAGATAAGTGCGGCTAAACGGTGTTTCAAGCGATCACGGATGCGTTATGACATTACGTTTTGTTAATGTCCGGAGCGCTCAGTAGTCGAACAGTTTGCGGTTCTCGCGCCATGTTTTGCGGAGTTTATCCCCGTCGCGAAAACCTTCTTCCAGAAGGCGGCAGCACTCGATCCTGTCATGCCTGAAGTGACGGAAATCCTGCCGCATTTCGCACCATGCCGCAAGGTGTATGCCATCGACATAATAGACGAGGCCGAGCGGGCGTATCGTTCTTTCCGTCTCCCGGTTTTCCGCGTCGCGATAGGCGAGCCGCAGCTTGCGTTCCTCGCGGATGGCGCGGCGCATGGTGGCGAGGTCAGCCTTCGGCTCGGGTATCTCGTGCCATCGGGAGACGTAAAGCGGCATGGCGTCGATGCCTGTCGTGTCGCAGGGTAGGACGTCGCCGATCTTGGCGGCGGCGCTGCGACCGGCGGCTTCCAGGCTGCTGTCGCCGGTGCGAGCGACGAGCGACAGACCGACGGCGATCGCCTCGATCTCTTCCGGGGAAAACATCAGCGGCGGCAGGTCGTAACCCCGGCGCATGACATAGCCGACACCGGCGGCCCCCTCGATCGGCACGCGGGAGGCCTGCAGGGCGGCGATGTCGCGGTAGACGGTGCGCTTCGTCACCTCCAGCCGCGTGGCGATGGCTTCGGCGGTCAGAGGCGTCGGAGATGCGCGCAGCATCTGGATGATGTCGAACATGCGGCTCGGCTGCACCATCGCCGTCTCCCGGCCCTCCGGCCTCTGCTGACAAGAAGCTGTCAGCAGTATTCTGCTACAGCTTTTCCGTCTTTCCAATCCGTCGAGATTTCCCCATGCAGATGCCATCCTATATTGTCGGCCTCCTCAGCGTCTCGGTTGCGACCATCGCGCTCAGCACCGCGGGGCTGATGACGCGGCTGATCGACATGGACAGCGCGACGCTGCTCTTCTGGCGAGGCACGATCAGCGGCGTCTTCCTGCTTGTTTGCTTGATCGTGGTCCGGGGGAGGAGCGTCTATCGCGATTTCGCGAGCCTTGGGCTCTCTGGGCTTGCCATCTGCGTGGCATCCGCCGTCAGCGCCTCGTTCTTCATCGCGGCTCTGCACGAGACGACGGTTGCCCATGTCGCCATCATCTTCGCGACCTGTCCCTTCGCCGCTGCCGGTCTGGGCTTCCTGATGCTCGGAGAGAGGCCAGGGCGCGGCGCGCTTGCCGCAAGCGGTATCGCTCTCGCCGGTGTCGTGCTGATGATCGGGCAGGGAGGAGAAGGTTCGATCTTCGGCGATCTCCTTGCATTTGCCATGACGCTTACCATCGCGCTCTGGACCGTTCTCGTGCGCCGCTATCCGGACAAGCCGGTGCTTGCCTGCTCGGTGCTGTCAACATTGCTGAGTGCTGCCTTTGCCGCGCCCTTCGCTGCTCCGCTTGCCACGTCCAGTGGGGATCTCATGGTGGTCCTGCTCTTCGCCATCTTCGGATTTTCGCTCGGCGTGGTGCTGCTGATCGTCGGTTCGCGCCTGCTGCCGCCCGTGGAGGCGGCGCTGATCGGGGCGATGGATGCGCCGCTGGCGCCGCTCTGGGTGTGGCTGTTTGTCGGAGAGGTGCCTTCCGGCGCGACCATGGTTGGAGGCAGCGTGGTGCTTGCAGCGGTGGGGTTGCATGTTGTCGCGACGACCAGGCAGAACATGCGGGCGCGGACCGCCTGAAGGCTCTGGCCGTGATGTATCGGCATCGGAGTTGAGGTTAGGCGATCTTCCTAAAAATCGACCTTGAGATTGGCTTTGGCCGCGTGGGATGCCGAGCCGGAACCGAACTCGCCGGAATAACTCATGTTCAGCCGTGCGCTCTTGGTGAGCGCGACGGTGATGCCTGCCTCGGCCACCATGGCATCGTGCGGAATGATCACGCCTTCGATCAGGAAGGCGCTGCCGCCGGCAAAGGCGAAGCTGGTCGATGGGGAGAGGTCGCCGAAGGCATGACGCCAGCCGAGCATGCCGGAAACCATGAACGGTATTTCACCGGCCGTAAGGTCGGCCGACCATCGCAGGCCGAGCGTGGACAGGGCTATATCGTCGGTGGCGCCGGCTGCTGAAAGCGCTGCCGCACCGCCGTCTTCCCGGAACCCGTCGGTTCTCAGGCTGAGGTAGGCGATATTGGCGAACGGCTGCAACGTCATTTCGTCCAGCTTCGTTGTCCAGGAGATATCGGCGAATGCCTGCGCCATGGCGCTGCGATAATCCGCCGTTAGCCGGTCCTCGAAATTGCTGAAGGACACATCTCTGGCGGTCGACACCTCGTTCACCGAGTAGATGGCGCCCGCTGTGAGGCCGAGCGGGCCATAAGTACCACCGGCATAGAAGCCGAGATGATAGGTATCGTAGTCCGCCAGACGATCGAGGCTGGTGCGGCCGTAACCGAGCATGCCGCCGACGCGCCATTCGTCCGACACTGCCGCATCGGCGCCGACGAAGAGTCCGGCGGAGGTGCCGTCGATCCCGGCTGCGTTGCCGTCTCCGTCAAGCCGGTTCGTCGTGCCGTATCCTGTCGTCCAGACGCTCAGGCCTTCGGCTGTGCCCGGAAGGGAGGCGTGTACGGCGCTCATCCGGTCGAGGATGGCCTCACGCGGAATACGGCCGTCCTGCAGTGCCCGGCTCTTGAGCGAGGCATGGTCCTCGCCGCTCAACTGCGAAAAAGCATCGGTTGCCGTCGCGGCGTTCAGGGAAACGACAGCGAGATAGAGGGAGTTGGAGGCGCCGAGTGCTTCGACAGCGCCTGCGGTCGAGCGCCCGTTGGCGGTCGAGGCGACATCGGCGAAGGCCACGTCGTTGCGGTCGAGACTGAGATCGATACCGGTCCCGCCGTAGGTCAGCACCGGTGTCAGGAAGGCGAAGTCGCTTGTGACGTTTTCGAAGCTGCCGGTGATGCCGGAGGCGGCGGTGATGATCGTGTAGTCGATGCCGGGCGTATAGCTGCCGGTGCCGGAAATGAGTTCCAGCGCGCCGCCACTGATGATGACTGCGCCAGAGACATCGATGCTGTCGGAGTTGCCGCTTGCATCGATGTCGACCTGATAGGTCGAGCCGGCCACGAAGGTCAGGTTGCCATTGACGGAGATCGTCTGCATGCCGGGGCCGGGTGAGAGCGTGCCGCCGGAATAGATGGCGAGACCCGCCGTCGTGCCGCTGCCGGAGAGAGTGCCTCCATCATAGACCCCGACTGCGCCGAGCACCGTACCGTCGTTGGTGAGCGTGCCGCCTGTAACGTTAGCGGTGCCGCTGATGGTGCCTGTATTGGCGAAGAGGCCGTCGGTGTTGGTCAGCGATGCGATGGTTCCGTCGCTGGAGCTGGTGCCGGCATTGGTGACCGCATCCGCAACCGCGCCGCTGTTGTTGACGAAGGTGCCATTCGCTCCGATGTCGACGTCTGCAAGCGTGGCGTTGTTGACGACGGTGCCGCCGGTGACTGTCGTCGTTCCGGTGACTGTTCCGCCGGAATTGTTGGTGAAGGTACCGCCGGTGTTCTCGACCGATGCGATGGTGCCGGCATTGCTGGTGTTGCCGGCATTGGTGACATTGCGTGCCGTTGCGCCGGTGTTGTTGACCAGTGTCGCGCCTGCGGCAACGTCGGCATCGGTAATGACGAAGTTGTTGGTGACCGTTCCGCCCGTCACCGTCGTCTCGCCGGTGACTGCTCCGCCGAAATTGTTGGTGAAGGTGCCGCCGGTGTTGGCGAGCGAGGCAATATCGCCAGCATTGGACGATGTCCCGGCATTGATGACATCACCAGCCGTCGAGCCGGTCGTGTTGGTGAAAGTGCCGCCGGTTGCGACATCGACGTTGCCGAGTGTGCCGTCATTGGTGACGGTGCCGCCCGCCACTGTGGACTGGCCTGTTACTGTGCCGTCGGAATTGTTGGTGAAGATGCCTGCAGTATTCTCGACGGAGGCGAGCGTTCCCGAATTCGAGAGCGTGCCTGCATTGGTGATGTTCTCGGCGGAGGCGCCGAAGTTGTTGACCAGCGTCGCGCCCGCGGCAACATCGGCATCGGTGATGACGAAGTTATTGGTGACCGTTCCGCCCGTCACCGTCGTGTCGCCGGTGACCGTTCCGCCGGAATTGTTGATGAAGGTGCCGCCGGTGTTGGTCAGCGAGGCAATGGTGCCGGCGTTGGAGGTCGCCCCGGCATTCGTCACGTCGCCGGCGGTCGCGCCTGTGTTGTTGATGAAGGTTCCGCTCGCGGACACGTCGACATCGCCGACATCCCCGTTGTTCGTCAGCGCTGTCGTGGCTCCGACCGCGGCACTGCCGAGCGTGCCGTTGACGGTGACATTGCCGTTGTTGAGCGTCAGCTTGCCGTTGAGATCGCCATCGATGGACAGGCCGCCGCCGTTCATCTCGACGTTGGAATTGAGCACGCCGCCGGCATTGATGCTGATCGTACCGGAACTCAGTGTGGTGCCGCCCGTGGCGGTCAGTTCGCCCGTGTTGGTGACGATGACGTTGCCGCCGGAGACATCGAGATCGGTGATGACGAAGTTGGTGGTCACCTGCGGCGAGCCGGTCGCAACCGTTGCGCCATCGCCGGTGCCGGGTGCCGAGGGGTTCCAGTTGGCGTCGTTGGAGAATTCGTTATCGGAAGCGCCGGTCCATACCGACTGCGCAAGCACCGGCAGCGCAATGGATACCGAGACCATTGCGGTGAAAAGCCCGAGATGCCGGGAATATGCCGAGAGCCGTCTTTTCCTCATGATGCCCGATGCTAGCGAGGCCGCCGCAGATGCGGGTTCGCTAACAACAGGTAGACAATCATGGTTAATGAAGTGCTACGGCGGTCCGTTGCCATGAGCGGCAAGTCCATCCGCGTCATGGCCCGCACCGTCTGTGGAGCACCCGTCATGAGATCAGGAACGTGGCTGCTCGATGGTTTGCAAGGCGTCGATGATCTGCTGCATGTCGTCCGGGATCGGGGCTTCGAACGCCATGGTCTCGCCCGTCGTCGGATGCTCGAAGGCGAGGAGATAGGCGTGCAGCGCCTGACGGTGGAAACCGTTGACGATGGATTTCGCCGGTTCCGGCAGAAGGTTCGCCTTGGTCTTGAAGGCTGCGCCGTATTCAGGGTCGCCGATCAGCGGATGGCCGATATGGGCCATGTGCACGCGGATCTGATGGGTGCGGCCGGTCTCCAGCCGGCATTCGATCAAGGAGGCGAGGCAGCTTGCATCGGGCTTTTCGCCATAACGCTCCAGTACCTCGTAGTGGGTGATCGCCTCGCGAGCATCGTCACTGTCGTCGCGCTTGACGGCGCGCTTGGTGCGATCGCCGGCGCGGCCGAGCGGCGCGTCGATCGTGCCGTGAAGCGTGCGGGGACGGCCCCAGACGATGGCCTGATATGCGCGCTCCAGCGGGCCGGTGCGGCCATGGTCGGCAAACTGGTCGGCGAGATGACGGTGTGCCGCGTCGTTCTTGGCCACCACCATGACGCCGGAGGTTTCCTTGTCGAGGCGGTGCACAATGCCGGGGCGCTTGACGCCGCCAATGCCCGACAGGCTGTCGCCGCAATGATAGATCAGCGCATTGACCAGCGTGCCAGTCCAGTTGCCGGCACCGGGATGGACGACCAGGCCGGCCGGTTTGGCGATGACGATCAGGTCGTCATCCTCGTAAAGCACCTCGAGCGGAATGTTCTCGCCCTTGGGTTCCGGGTCTTCTGGCTCCGGCAGAACGACGGACAGGCGGTCGCCGGGCTTGATCTTGCGCTTCGGCTCGGTGACGGCCACGCCGTTGATGGTGATCGCCCCCTGTTCGATCAGCGCCTTGATGCGATTGCGCGAAAATTCTCCTGATAGCTCCGCCGTCAACCAGGCATCGAGCCGTCCTTCGGCGTCTTCGCCGGCAATCAGCTCTTTTCTTGACGTCTCTGTTTGTTTAAAGGGGTCGTTCATTCTGTCATCCCGCGTGTCTACCACCGGCATTGCGGCAGAGGTTTTGCTGCCAATTGGCACAGACCGATGCGATCCACAATCGACGGCCATGAAAATCATGGCTGGTTTTCCCGAGCTAAGGTTCGCAGCAGGGAAAATGCAAGAGCCCCTGCGAACGATAAGGACCCGGGATACCAGCATGGCAAATGTCGAGCCCGACGAACAGGAAGAAAAGCCGCTCGATCCGGCGATGGAAAATGTCCGCCGCAAGATGGTGAAGCTCCAGCTCGTATCCGGCGGCATCATGCTCCTGATGTTCATGGCGGTGCTGGCGGCGATTGTCTACAAGGTCACGCGTAAAGATGGCGCCGAGCGTCCCGTTGCCGTTGGCGGCAGTCTTGCCGTGCCTGCCGATCAGCCGGTTGCTGCGACCGCAGCGCTCCCCGCCGGCTTCCGTGTGTTGTCGACGTCGCTTTCCGGCACGCAGATCCTGTTCTACGGCGAAGCCTCGGATGGCCAACGCAAGGCTTATGTCTTCGATATCGCCGTCGGCCGTATCGTCGCCGACGTGACGCTCTCCGCAAACTGACGGTTTCCCGTGTCCGGACGCACCTTCATCACCATCGAGGATCCGAAAGACCCCCGGATTGCGGAATTCTCCCAGATCCGCGAGCGGGACCTGACGGGGCGCTCCGGGCGCTTCATCGCCGAGGGAACGGTCGTCCTCAGGATGCTGGCCGCGGCGCATCGGGCGGCTCGCGATTTCCGGGCGGAAAAGATCCTGCTCCTGAAAAACCGCGTGGACGGTGTCGGCGATATCCTTGCCGCTTTTCCCGAAGATATTCCGGTTTATATCGCCGATGCAGCGGTGATCGATGCCATTGCCGGCTTTCACCTGCATCGCGGCGTGCTGGCGCTTGGACAACGGCTGTCTGTTGCCGAGCCGGCTGATCTCGTCGGTCGGTTGCCCGAGACATCGCTGGTACTGGTCGGCTGCGGGATTTCCAACCATGACAATGTCGGCTCCCTGTTTCGCAACGCCGCCGCATTTTCCGCCGATGCGGTGTTGCTCGACGAGACCAGTTGCGACCCGCTTTATCGCAAGGCGCTCAGGGTATCTGTCGGTTCGGTGCTGGCTACCCCCTATGCGCGCGGCGGTTCCGCCGAGGCCATGCTGTCGTCGCTTGCTGACGCGGGTTTCTCGATCTGGGCGCTTTCACCTGCAGGCAGGACAGAACTCAGCTCGATTCCAGCCGCTGACCGGATGGCGCTCGTGGTGGGAACCGAAGGGGAGGGATTACCGTCAGAAATACTCACTCGCTTCGCCACGGCACGGATCGCCCAGTCGCCACAACTCGACAGTCTCAATGTAGGCACTGCGGCGGGCATCGCCCTTTATTCTATGGCACGGGCCATGGGGCGGATTTCTTGAGCGGCAGGTGAGGGCGTCGACCCTTATGCGGCCTTACTCCGCAGCCGGGTGCTGATTGGAGGTTTTTCCCGCAAGGCCAGGATCGAGAGCCAGCGCCCGTTCGGCAAGGCTCGGATGGTCACTCGCGCCCTTGAGTGATTTGCTGCGTAAAAGACCTGGGATCGGTGAGCCATCGCCTTCGCGGTGAGCCGTGACGACGATCATCTTGGCGGCGATGTCGGCGATTTCCTCGCGCAGGGCATCGTCGTTCGCCGGCGACCTGGCCTTCAGCAGGCGTTCTGTCAGCGCCGTGTGGCGATGGCGAAGCTCTTCGGCCAGCCGTTCGATATCGATTTCCGGAGCCGGAGTTGTCATCAGGGCGGGAGCGGGTTCGATCAACTCTCCTTCTGCCATTTCGCTCTCCTTGAAATCCGGGACAGGCAGGTTGGCGCCGCGCAGCGTCTTGGCAACCTGGCGCAGCTGGCCGTTTGCCGACTTGAGGTTCTGCTTGAGGCGGGCGATTTCCTTGAGACGACGGTCGATGGTGGCATCCTTGTCTACGTTCTCGGACATCTGCCGAGCAAGGCGGTCGTCGAGCCGTAGCAGCTTGTGTTCCTCCTGGGAGAGGCGCAGTTCGGCGTCCTTTGCCCGTTTGGTCAGAAGCTTGGTCTCACGGCGCAGTTCCTCGCGTTCGTCGCGCAGGGTCTGGACCCGCATCTTCAAGTTCTCGATCTCGGTTTCCCGGCTGGAGGCCTCGATCTTCATGTTGTCGATGTCGGAAGCCATCAAGCGAAGTCGCTTCGACTGGGCCTCGATTTCCAGCCCCTTGGCGACAATGTTTTCCTCAGTGCGCTTCAGCGCTTCCTTGAGGTTGTCGGCTTCGAGTTCAGCGCGGCGAATCTTGGAGCGGAATTCGGCCGCCTCCACGCTCATTTCATTAATCTGCGCATGCAGATCCTGGTTCTCGGCGACGAGACGACTTGCCTCATGTCCAAGCTGTTCGTTCGAAAGCTTCAGGGCGATCGACTTTTCCCGTTCGCGGGTGAGTTCCTGCGTGGTGCGGGCGTTCTCCGCGGCATAGACGGCGCGGGCCATGTCCTTCTGGGCACGGATCTCCTGGGGGCTGAGCGGCATCGTCGCCTTCAGTCGGTTCTCGGTATAGAGCACGATGCGCTGGTGGATTGCGGGCGCAACCAGCATCACGACCAGAGCGGCCGCCATAAATCCCAGTCCAAAAAGCAGGCCATATTCGATCACGGGCGCGCCAATTCAGGTTCGTCGAACAAACAAATTCGATAGTGGCCCATTGCTTCGCTGAGCAAGTGAGCATCAATAAATATATAATCTATGCACGATGCATAGAAAAATCCAGTAAGCTTGTGCGAACCGTACGACCTGACGTTATCAGAAAGGATTCCAGGTCGGCTGGCGGGTCAGCTTGAGATAGCCGACGTTGACGCCAAGCCGGGCCCCGATGCCGGTCCTTATCGGCACAAGCACGACGTCGCGGCTCTTCATCGCGGTCATGCCAAGGCCGGCAACCACATAGGCCGAGCCGCTGACGCCGCCGTAGCGGGCGTAAAGGCTGTCCACCGACGGCAGATCGTAGACCAGCATCATGACACGCGTACCATTGCCGCCATAGTCGATGCCGAGCGAGGGGCCTTGCCAGAACACATCGTGCTGGCCGGCGTTCTTAGTGTAGAGGCCGCCTTCGCCATAGGTGAGGCCGGCGACGAAGGCGCCGGAGCCTTCCTGGCCGAGAATGTAACCATTCGGCAGTCCGTACTGCTGGAAGGCCTTTTCGATGACCTTGGCGAGGCCGCCGCTGGCTTCGCCGAAAAAGCCGTGTCCGGCATCGACGATTTCCTGAATGCTGTATTCGCCGTCGGCATAGGACGACCGTGGGGCGAGGGTCAATGCGGTGATGACCAAGAGTGCGGCTGCCAGCAGTCGGTGGCCGGCGAAGTCGCTGAATCTCAAATGGCGCATGGGGGTCCTCCGTCCGAATTTCGATGCAATCGGCATCTCCAATGCTTATGGGCCAATTTAGAAAGCATCGTCTTAATAATCGGTTTACCAAATATGGTGTCATTATGGCTTAAAGGAATCCGACCATGCCGGAAGCCGGGATTCGACCTATCCGGTTTCTTTCGTCGGGATTGCGTTCTTCAGGAGAGACGATGCCGAAAAACCCGAACCTCACTCTCGCCGGTCCCGATCTTGCGGCTCTGCTGTGCAGCAGGGTCTGCCATGACGTGATCTCGCCGGTCGGAGCGATCAACAACGGTCTGGAACTGCTCGATGAGGGCGGAGCCGATGCGGATGCGATGGACCTCATTCGCGCAAGCGCCCTCAACGCTTCGGTGCGCCTGAAATTCGCCCGTCTAGCGTTCGGCGCTTCCGGCTCGGTCGGCGCGTCGATCGATACGGGCGAGGCCGAAAAGGCCGCCAAGGACTTTGCCGCTGCGGAGAAGAAGACCGAGGTGTCGTGGAACGGTCCGCGCGCCATCATCGCCAAGAACCGGGTGAAGCTGCTGCTCAACCTTTTCCTCGTCGCTTATGGTGCGATCCCGCGTGGCGGTTCGCTGGAGGTGTTCCTGGAAAACCCGGAATACGACGCCAAATTCAAGATCGTGGTCAAGGGTCGCATGATGCGGGTGCCGCCGAAATATGCGGAGATCTGCAATGGCGCCATCGAAGAGGCGATCGATGCCCATTCGATCCAGCCGTACTACGCCGTGCTTCTCGCCGAGGAATGCGGCATGGAGCTGAAACATATCGTCGCCGAAGATCATATCGCCTTTACTGCGGAAATCCCCGCAGCCTGAGTTGAATATTCAAAAATTCCCGCCGTTCTGTTTCAAGTCGGGACGGCGGAGCGCGACTAGCGGTAACTTTTCCTTAGTTGAAAGCTCCTATGCTTGGTTGCATGGATCTAAATTCCGTTTGCGGAATGAGATCGGTACAGGGAGTTGACGATGCAGCGCTTAATGATCGTGGATGGTTCCGACGTCGTTCGCAAGGTGGGCAAGAAGATCCTCTCGGAGCTTGGTTTCCTCGTCAGCGAAGCCGCTTCCGCCCGCGATGCCATCCTGCGCTGCGAAACCGAACTGCCGAACATCGCGATCATTGACGCCGGTCTCGACGGAGCCCTGGACCTGATAGCCAACATTCGCGCGCTGCCCGAAGGCAAGAGCGTGCGGATCTACTATTGCGTCGTAGAAGCCGACCTCAAGACGATGATGGCCGGCAAGCGCGCCGGAGCCAGCGACTTCCTGCTGAAGCCTTTCGACCGAAAGATCCTGACGACGATCTTTACCAACAAGGCAATCGCTGCCTGATCCTCCGAGAGATTAAACCTCCCCATCTTGCGCCCCGCTTTGTCGGGGCGTTTTTGTTAGGGCTTCAGGCCTTTTCGGATGGCCGACGACCCCGCCTTTGCCGAATGGCTGCCAACAACAAAAAAACCTGCCCGGAGAGGGCAGGTCTTGAAACCTTGGGGGATCTGGCAGCGGGTTAGGAAACGGCTTTATGCCGTTTCCATGTATTCCGAACCGTCGGGCTCGCGCAGGACGTAGCCACGGCCCCAGACCGTCTCGATATAGTTCGCGCCGCCTGCGGCGTTTGCGAGCTTCTTGCGCAGCTTGCAGATGAACACGTCGATGATCTTGAGTTCAGGCTCGTCCATGCCGCCATAAAGGTGGTTGAGGAACATTTCCTTGGTCAGCGTCGTACCCTTGCGGAGCGAAAGCAACTCCAGCATCTGGTATTCCTTGCCGGTCAGATGAACGCGCTGGCCGCCGACTTCGACGGTCTTGGCGTCGAGGTTCACGATCAGTTCGCCGGTGATGATGATCGACTGGGCATGGCCCTTGGAGCGGCGGACGATCGCATGAATACGAGCAACCAGTTCGTCCTTATGGAACGGCTTGGTCATGTAGTCGTCGGCGCCGAAGCCGAGACCGCGTACCTTGTCCTCGATGCCGGCCATGCCGGAGAGGATCAGGATCGGTGTCTTGACCTTGGAGAGACGCAGCGTGCGCAGCACTTCATAACCCGACATGTCGGGCAGGTTTAGATCGAGCAGAATGATGTCGTAGTCGTAGAGTTTGCCGAGATCGACACCCTCTTCGCCGAGATCCGTAGTGTAGACGTTGAAACTTTCCGATTTGAGCATCAATTCGATGCTCTGCGCCGTAGCGCTATCGTCTTCAATGAGTAGAACCCGCATAATTATCCCCTTTACCGCCGCCGAAAGGTCGAGTTGGCCCCCTACGCGATACGGATCCAGTCGTTGCCTGATTTGAAGGCTGCCACCAAATGGTTAACAAATTCTGATTCCCTCTGGCAAGGAATATCGAATTCATTAAACATTTTTTGCAGTCTCCTGATTTTTCACAAGTTTCCGGCATCGCCACTGCTGAATCAGAACATCAGGAAATACCCGTAACCGATTCATTTGACTCATCATTGTCGTGGGCCTTTTTGAGCCCTGGCATTTACTGACCCTTAAATGATCGTCCTTATCATTAACGATGCCCGTAAACGAAAGGTTACCAACGGTAGTTTTTTGTTAACGCCGCCGTTTTTTTTCGAGAATGATTCGTCGAAAAGGTGGGTTTGGCATTTGTTAATATGTGTGGCGGGGGGTCTCGCATCACGGGAGTATTGCGTATGAAGTCGCGTGAGAGCCTAGTGCGCCTGAAGGGATTTCAGGTCACAGAAAAACGTCGGCAGTTGCAGCAGTTGCAATCAATGATGTCGGAATTCGAGCGCATGGCGAAGGAACTGGAAAGTCAGATCGCCATCGAAGAAAAGAAGACCGGGATCAGCGATCCTAATCATTTTGCTTATCCTACATTTGCCAAGGCGGCGCGCCAGCGGGCGGACAACCTCCAGGTTTCCATTCGCGAACTCAAGGTCCAGCAGGATGCTGCGGAACTTGCGTTGGAAGAAGCCGAGGCCGAACATGCAAAAGCTGCTGCGCTGGAAGAGCGGGACGGCCAGATGCGGGCGCGCGCCTAACTCAGGGCAAGCGTTCATATCGAACAATAAAACGGTCGGAGTGGCGCGGACTTTCCGCGACCGCGTCCGGCCGTTTTCTTCGTTCGGGGGAAGCATGTCGCGCTCGTGAAGATCAGCCCTTCACGCTTCATCCTGTCTCGTTACATCAAAATCGTCGTGCGCCTTTGCGGGGCGCGCGTCGGGTTCTTTTGCCAAATGTGTCAGCCTTGCGCCTTAACCACATCGCTCCATTCCGGATGACGTAGCGACTGGGCGCGAAAGAACGGGCAGAGCGGAATGATTTGCCAGCCACCGAGGCGGGCCTCTTCGACGACGTGTTTTGCCAGCGCCTGTCCGACGCCCTGACCGCGCATGCTGTCGGGTACCTCCGTATGATCGACGATGATCAGCTTCGGGCTTGCGCGCGAATAGGTCATCATGGCGGGTTCTTCCACGCCATCCACCCGAGCAACGTAGCGGCCACCCGACTTTTCTTCTTCATGGACGATGTTCATCTCGGGATTTCCTTCCATCATTATTGTCCCTTGTGCGGGACGGTCGTGCAATGATAGCCAAACTGCTGGTCGTTTCAACGCATGCTGGCCATGGCCAGAGAAGGAGCACACCGATGCTGTGGTTGAAATCGATCGCTCTGCTGGCTGCGCCGGCTTTCCTGACGCTGGGGCTGATGCTTCCCTTGGTGCGTTTCGAGACGCTATATTTTTTTAGTGAGACGCCTTCGCTGCTCGTCATCGTCGCTTCGCTCTGGCAGGGCGGGGACGAGACGCTCGCCATACTGGTGGCGCTGCTTTCGATTGTTTTCCCGGCCATAAAACTGTTGGGGCTTACGGCGGAAGCCCTGGCGCCGGTATCCTCCCCGGCCGATGGGGATCTGTTGCGGCGGCTGGTGCCGATCCTCGCGAAATGGTCTATGATGGACGTGTTATTGGTTGCGCTGGTTATTGTTGCGGCAAAAACCAGTGGCCTGGCGGAGGCTTTTACCCAACCTGGCCTGTGGTTTTACGCAGGTTCGGCGCTCATTGCGGGATTATTGCCCGCGCTCATCAAACGTCCACAGAGTGGCTGACAAGACATTAAGCGGGCCGATGTTGCGGCCCGCTTCGGGAGGATTCTCTGATTTTGGAAAACGGCGTTTCCTGCCGTTTTACCTTTAGTATCAATGGCGATACTGCTGAATGCGGGTGGTGCGCAGGCCCGGAAGACCGTGGTCGTTGATGGATGACTGCCAGGAAAGGAATTCCTCGACTGTCAGAGTATAGCGCTCGCAGGCTTCCTCAAGGCTCAACAGGCCGCCGCGCACCGCGGCGACAACCTCAGCTTTCCTGCGAATCACCCAGCGGCGCGTATTGGCCGGCGGAAGATCGGCAATGGTCAGCGGGCTGCCATCGGGACCGATGACATATTTCACTCGGGGGCGGATCATTTCGGTCATTGGACTCTCTATACAAACTCAAGACCACACCAGCGCATCCTAGCTCTCCACCTTTAAAATTTGCCTAAGCCCATTGTAAGCATTTGATAATAATTTTCACAGGTTGCCACTGGGGTGGTGGGCCGGTTATCCTTCCCCTGCAGGTTGACGTTGCGTAAAGTTGCGGCATCTGCATAGGAGTTATGCCGATTCAGGAATTTATTCGCTCGAAATTTATTGTAGAAGCCGCATCGGAGCTGGCGTTTCGGCGCGTTCATTTCTTGTTGGTCGCCAACGAAGACGACCTGACCGGTGATCTCGATTGGGTTCAGGTGAACGGGATCTGGCCCGTTTCCTGCTTGGCTGGTGAAACTCGTTTGATCGAAATTCTTTAGCGGACGAGCGAATTGCAATTCGCTCGAAAGGAGCGTGATGTTCAGGGTGAACGAAGCCGTCTGTCGGGACGGTGAAGATGGTGCGGTCAAGACTGCGCCCGCCGACGAAAGCGGCCTTTGCGCGCTTGGTCAGGAGTTCGCCGCGATCGGACGCAAGAACGATCTGCCGTTTTTTCTGGTGACGAGCTTTCCCAAGGCCGACAAGCCGGGGTTTGTCGCGAACCTGTTGCTGACCAACTGGCCGGCGGATCTGGTTGCCTCCTATGGGGCAAGCGATACGTTCGCATCGAGCGCACTGCTTGCTCGCCTTAAGGCCACCATAATGCCGGTCTTTACCGCGAACTGCCCCTTTCCGGCGGTCCAGGATGTTGCCGGCGATATGGTTCTGGAGGCGTTTCGCTCCCGTGGTCTGAATTCGACCATAGCCTTCAGCCTGCACGACCGGATGCTCGCCCATTATATCGTTGCCTTTTCGGGCCAGCGGCAGGCGCCAGAGAGAGCAGAGATGGCGGCTATCCATTATGACTGCATCGAACTGATTGACACGTGTTTCGGGCGCCTGCTTCCTCAGGACGGGCCGCGTGAAAAATTGTCGGCTCGGGAGTTGGAATGCTTGCGCTGGTCGGCAGCTGGGAAAAGCAGCGACGAGATCGCCATCATTCTCAATATTTCGAGCCACACGGTGGTCAGCTATCTGAAGAGCGCCATGCGCAAGCTCGATTCTGTGAACCGTATGCAGGCGGTCGCGCGCGCCTGCCGTTTCCGGCTGCTCTGATCGGGAAACAAAAAAACGCCCGCCAATGCTTTCGCAAATGGCGGGCCGCCGTTTTCTATTCCTGTGTTGGCCTCAGAAGCCTTTGCCGCCCTTGAGTTCGGATACAACGGTTCCGACTATGATGCGCAGGTCGAGCCAGTAGTTGAAGTTCTCCACATAGTGAAGATCGCAGGCGATGCGGGCACGTGCCTTGCCCGGTCTGTCCGTCGGACCGCGAAGACCGCGCATCTGAGCGAGCCCGGTCATGCCGGGACGCATGACGTGACGGCGATGATATTCCGGCACCAACTCTTCATAAGGCATGCCAGCTGCGAGCATGCCAATGGCATGGCATCGAGGTCCCACGAGCGACATGTCGCCCTTCAGTACGTTCATCAGCTGCGGCAGTTCGTCGATATTGGTGCGGCGAATGATGGCGCCGATCTTGGTGATACGGGGATCACCGGCAACCGTCTGGTTGACGCCTGTCACATCGCAAAGATCCGTCCGCATGGAACGGAACTTGTAGACCCGGATTTTTCGGCAGCCCTTGCCCCAGCGCTGCTGGGTAAAAAGGACGGGACCGGGGCTATCCAGTCGAATCAATGCCGCCACCGTCAGAAGGAAGGGCAACAGGACGAGGAGTGCCGTTGCAGAAAGGACGATATCAGTCAGTCTTTTGATGAAATAATGTGCATGCCCTGCACGTTTTGAGGGCAAGAAGCTTTCTTCCCGATAGTAGTCATCGAGAAGTATAGCAGGGTTCGCCATCTGAAAATGGCGGGGTGCGTGATCGTTTTGGGCTTGCGGGAAACTCAAAATCTTTACCCAGCTCATTAGTTTCGATTGTTGCGAGATGTTGGGACCTATAAATAGTACAGCTCGATGACATTGTCATTACTGTTTTTAACTGTTGGTTAACCTCATCGCGGTTCTTAAGCGCGCAAATGACGGCACTCGCCGTTAAGTTCCCGATTCCATCGGCAAAATTGTTATCGGCTAAATTTGGTCTCATTATGAAGCAGCCATGCAAAAGTGGTATGACTGCTTCCCGGTTGGGTGTGCCAAAGCGGGATGCCTTCACGAAGCGGTCGCGTCGGGGAGTGCAAATTCAAGGACTTCCTCGAGATTGTTGGACAAGCGCAGGCCCCGTCAGTCGTGACCCTAAACATGCCGCTCAACGTGTCTATTACAGCATGACGATGGAAAGCTCGGTGGCAGCCAAGCCGAATTGGAGTTGCGCTGAGCCCGAATGATGCACGGTCAGAATGTCTCCGGCCGCTAGGCTGGCAATTGCCACCACCGATCGACTGCCGGCTGGTCCCGTGGCGGCAGCGAGTGTGGTCATGTCGTTTTGGCGAAGGCTTGCGGAGTGGCTGGTGGCAGACAATACGGTCACGCCCAGCGCAAGAAGATAGAGGCCTGTTATTGGGACGACCAGACCGCTACCGTGCCCTGACGTTAGGGGCGCTCCGAGGAGAAAGCCGCCGGCCGAAGCATGCAGGTCGTCAAAACCCGTCACGGTGCCGTCGGCAATCGTAAGCGTGGCAGTCGATCTCGCGGCCCGAGCGAGGGGGCGATGGTCCATCGTGACTACGCCATCCGGCGAGACGGCAAGCGCCGTTTTCCACTCTGCGCCATTGTCGCTTACCTTGATAGAGAAGCCATCATCGCCGGCAAGCCCCATCTCCGCCTTTCCCTGCCAGCCGGATTGGAAAAGGAGCGATGCCGTGTCGCCGGTCGCAGCCTTGTTGATCTTTACACGATGATCGTTGCCGGCATGATTGAAGAGGCTCGCCGGTGAGGAAAGCGACAGGCGGTTCGTCGCGTCGGCGGAGGTCGAGATGCCAAGGGTAGAGACTTCCGTTTCCGACGGCATGGAAATGTCGTGCCAGGCGTCCGCCGAGAAAACCTTGATCTTGTTGTCGATCATATCGAGGGCGCGCCAGCCGCTTTTCGGGGTTATGAAGATCCACGCGTCATCCTGGCGGAAGGCAAGCCGCTCGCTTCTCCCGGAGAAAGCGCCGGTAGCGGGAGAGACGACCCAGTAGCAGTCACCCTCTTCGGCCTCAGTCGGTGGTTCATGCAGGCTGCCGGCCATCGTCAACTGGACGATGGCGTCCAGTCGCTGCAGCGCTTCGTTGTGGGTCACGTGTTTCTGCGCCTGCGCCGGCAGAATATAGGGAAGGGCGAGATTGCTGGTGATATCGGACATGCGTTTGGGGCTCCGTTTTGCTGCGCTTCGGTTCCCTCTTTGTGCGAGGGGCCGATGCGAGGTTCATGGAGTCATCCTGAAGCAGGCTTGGTGGAGGGGGACGAAATCCGTATCCGCTCTTGAAAAGGCTTGTTTTTATCGGTTTTTCGTCCGACGTTTACGGCTGTTTTCCCCAAGCGATGAAGTCGGGGTTGGCGAAATCGCGGAGGTCCTTCCGGCCGCGTTTACCGTATGTCAGGGGTAGTCCATCGAGTGTCAGCGTGATGCCTCCGGCCGCTCGCAGCACGGCATCGCCTGCTGCCGTGTCCCATTCCATGGTGCAGCCGAAGCGGGGGTAAAGGTCGGCGCTGCCTTCCGCCAGCAGGCAGAACTTGAGCGAAGAGCCGACCACGCCGCGGTCGGTGATGTCGTTCGCGGTCAAGTATTCCATGGTGGCCGGGCTGTTGTGGGAGCGGCTGATCAGAGCCTTCGGGTGTGCCGGAGTGGTGCGCGTGGCGATCGGTGTCCGTTCGCTTACCCGGAACTCGTCATTCACCGTCAGCTTGAATGCGCCTTCCGATGATCCCGAATAGGCCACGCCAAGCGCCGGGGCGTAGACGAAGCCCGCGACTGGCCGGCCGGTCTCGATGAGTGCGATGTTGACGGTAAAGTCGCAGTGCCCACCGACAAATTCCCTGGTGCCATCCAGCGGATCTACGAGCAGGAAACGCCCGGCCGTTTCCGGTATACGGCCGGCGGCAACGGATTCCTCGGCGACGACCGGGATCGTTCCAAGGTTTTCGGAGACATGGGCGAGAATGATCCGTTCGGCGTACTCGTCGGCTTCGGTCACTGGCGAGTGATCCGCCTTCAGGCGGACATCAGGCCCGGCGCGACAGATTTCCATGATCGCGCGGCCGGCATCCAGTGCCGCCTTCTCGAATATTGCCAGCATGCCTCTCTAATGGCCCCGTATTCAACTCGTGTCGCGTTGCTTATGCGGCAGGCGCGCGCTCATGCCAATGGTTCTTCATGCTTTTCCGCTTAAAGGTGAACCCGACGTTTTGCTCGGGAGAAGATTAGGCCGGAAAGAAGATATGTCAGGTCCCAATCTTGTTATTTCCCGTCCTATTCTGGCTTGCTCTTTAGCTGGCGTGTGCGAATGTGCATCGAAATCTCGACAGGATGCCCGATGCGTTATTCCGCTTTCTCGATTTTTAAACAGGCTCTTTCCGGGAATCGGAACTGGGCGCCCATGTGGCGTGAACCCACGCCCAAGCCGCATTATGATGTCATCATCGTTGGTGGCGGCGGCCATGGCCTGGCGACGGCCTATTATCTCGCCAAGGAACACGGCATCACCAACGTCGCGGTTCTTGAAAAGGGCTATCTCGGTTCGGGCAATATCGGCCGCAATACGACGATCATCCGATCGAACTACATGCTTGAGGGCAATGAGCCCTTCTACGAACTGTCGATGCAGCTCTGGGAAGGGCTGGAGCAGGATTTCAATTATAATGCCATGGTGAGCCAGCGCGGCATCGTCAACCTCTTCCATTCGGACGGGCAGCGCGACGCCTATGCGCGACGTGGCAATGCCATGCGCATCCATGGCGTCGATGCGGAATTGCTCGACCGGGAGCAGGTGCGCAAGATGATGCCCTATCTCAACTTCGACCATGCCCGCTTTCCGATCCTTGGCGGCCTCCTGCAGAAGCGCGCCGGCACGGCGCGTCACGATGCGGTTGCCTGGGGGTACGGACGCGGTGCGGACAGTCGGGGTGTGGATCTCATCCAGCATTGCGAGGTCACCGGCATCCGTCGTGACGAAAACGGCAGGGTTCTCGGGGTCGAGACCACCAAGGGTTTCATCGGCTGCAACAAGCTGGCGCTTGCCGCCGCCGGCAACACCACGACCGTCGGCCGCATGGCGGGGCTGGATCTGCCGATCGAGACGCATGTGCTGCAGGCTTTCGTGTCGGAAGGCATCAAGCCGGTGATCGACAATGTCATCACCTATGGCGCCGGGCACTTCTATATATCGCAGTCCGACAAGGGCGGCCTCGTGTTCGGGGCGGATATCGACTACTACTCGTCCTATGCCCAGCGCGGCAATCTGGCGACGGTCGAGCATACCATGGAGGAGGGGGTGTCCCTGATCCCTGGCCTGTCGCGTGTCCGGGTGCTGCGCACCTGGGGCGGCGTGATGGACATGAGCATGGACGGCTCGCCGATCATCGACCGCACGCCGATCGACAATCTCTACCTCAACTGCGGCTGGTGCTATGGCGGCTTCAAGGCCACGCCGGCATCGGGCTTCTGTTACGCGCATCTGATCGCGAAGAACGAGCCGCACCCCGTAGCAAGGCTGCTGCGTCTTGACCGTTTCCGTCGTGGCTTCGCCATCGACGAAGGCGGCAAGGGCCCGCAACCCAATCTGCACTGAGACAAGACCATGGCCAGCCTTATCAAATGCCCGCATTGCGGGGTCCGCCCGAAGGAAGAGTTCTCCATTCGTGGTGATGCTTCGATAGTGCGTCCAGCGCCGTCGGCTTCCGATGAAGAATGGTACTCCTACGTCTTCGTGCGCGACAATCCCAAGGGACGCATACAGGAATACTGGCATCATGCCTCCGGTTGCCGGCGCTGGCTTGTCGTCGAGCGTGACAATGCGATGAGCCACGAGGTGTATTCCGTCACCGATGCTGCCGAAAAGGCGAAGGAGGCTGGCCGATGACCGGTTATCGTCTGTCGAGCGGTGGTATCATCAACCGCAGCCGAGCCATTTCCTTCCGTTTCGACGGTCGTGAATTCAAGGGCTTCGAGGGCGATACGCTCGCCTCGGCGTTGATCGCCAACGACCAGATTCTGGTCGGCCGCAGCTTCAAGTATCACCGCCCGCGCGGCATCGTGACTGCCGGTTCGGCCGAACCCAATGCATTGGTGACGATCGGCAAGGGTGGCCGCACCGAGCCGAATACGCGGGCGACGGTTGCGGAACTCTATCACGGGCTGGAGGCGGTGAGCCAGAACCGCTGGCCCTCGCTGAACTACGATATCGGTTCGGTCAACAGCCTGCTGTCGCCCTTCCTCGGCGCAGGCTTCTACTACAAGACCTTCATGTGGCCGAAGAGCTTCTGGGAAAAGGTCTACGAGCCGCTGATCCGCAAGGCCGCCGGCCTCGGCAAGGCGGTGATGGAGGTGGATCCGGACCGCTACGAAAAATCTTGGGCGCATTGCGACTTGCTGGTGATCGGTTCTGGTCCCACGGGCCTCACGGCTGCCCTTGCCGCCGGTCGCGCGGGGCTGCGTGTCATTCTCGCCGATGAAGGCTTCCGGTTTGGCGGTTCGCTTCTCTCTGAGAAGTTGTCGGTCGGTGGCGTTTCGTCCGCCGATTATGCCCAGAGCGTGGTGGACGAGCTCAAGAGCCTGCCGAACGTAACGCTGATGCCGCGCACCACCGTGTTCGGCTGGTATGACGATAATGTTTTCGGTGCGGTCGAGAAGGTGCAGAAGCATGTGGCGCAGCCGCTGCCGGAACTGCCGGTCGAGCGGCTCTGGCGCATCGTCGCCCGCAACGCCATCCTTGCGACGGGCGCGGAAGAGCGTCCGCTTGTGTTTGGCGGCAATGACAAGCCGGGTGTGATGACGTCGGGTGCCGTCCGTACCTATCTCAATCGATACGGCGTGGCCCCCGGCCATGAAGTGGCGGTGTTCACCAATGGCGGCGCCGGTTATCGCTCCGCTCAGGACCTGGTTGCCGCGGGTATCGGCGTTTCGGTCGTGATCGACGGTCGTGCAGCGTCTTCCGATCAGGCACCGGCCGGTGTCCGCGTCATTCGCGGCGGTTCCGTGGTCGCGACCAAGGGCGGCAAACGCATTTCCGGCCTGATCGTCGAGCGTTCCGGACATCAGGAAGAGATCGCCTGCGATGCGCTGGCGATGTCCGGCGGCTTCAGCCCGGTCATTCATCTTGCCTGCCAGCGCGGCTCCAAGCCGGTTTGGTCGGATGCGCATCAGGCCTTCCTTGCACCGGATGTTGGGGCTGGTCTCGCAATCGCCGGCTCGGCCGCAGGTCTCGCTTCCCTGTCGGAATGCCTGAAGGACGGTGCCGACAAGGCCCATGCCATCATCGGCGCGCAGGGGCGGCTGGTCGGTTCGGTAGAGCTCCCCGAGGTCGAGGGTGAATACGACGCTTCCTTCGCCCCGCTCTGGTATGTCGCTGGCGCCAAGCAAAAGGCCTTCATCGATTTCCAGAACGACGTGCACATCAAGGATCTGAGCCTTGCCCAGCGCGAGGCGATGGGTCACGTCGAGCACACCAAGCGCTATACGACGGGTGGCATGGCAACTGATCAGGGCAAGCTCGGCAACGTCAATGCGGCCGGCATCATCGCCGGCATGCGCGGTGTCTCCCCGGCCGAGATCGGGACCACGACGTTCCGGCCCTTCTATACGCCGGTATCTTTCGGCGCGATGGCCGGTGCCAGCCGGGCGGAACATTCCCGCCCCGTGCGCCAGTCTCCGCTGCATGGCTGGGCCAAGAAAAACGGTGCGGTCTTCGTCGAGACGGGGCTATGGTATCGTTCTTCATGGTTCCCGAAGGACAGCGAGAAATCGTGGCGCGAAAGCGTCGACCGCGAAGTGTTGAACGTTCGCGCCAATGCCGGCCTTTGCGATGTGTCGACGCTCGGCAAGATCGAAGTGTTTGGCAAGGACGCGGCCGAGTTCCTGAACCGGCTCTATTCCAACGCCTTCGTCAAGCTTCCCGTCGGAAAGGCCCGTTATGGCCTGATGCTAAGGGAAGACGGCATGGTCTATGACGACGGCACGACCAGCCGTCTTTCGGAAGACCATTTCTTCGTGACGACCACGACGGCCTATGCCGGCGAGATCATGACCCACATGGAATTCGCCGCCCAGACCTTCTGGCCGGACCTCGACGTGCGGTTCGTCTCTTCTTCCGACCAGTGGGCGCAGATGTCGCTTGCCGGGCCGAAGGCGCGGCTGATCCTCGAGCAGATTGTGGACGAGGATCTTTCGAACGAGGCGTTCCCGTTCCTCTCTGCCCGTGAAGTCATGCTCAAGGGCGGGCTGAAGGCGCGGCTCTTCCGCATCTCCTTCTCCGGCGAACTGGCCTATGAAATCGCCGTGCCCGCCGGTTTCGGCGAGGCGGTCGCGGATGCGATCATGGAGGCGGGCAAGCCGCATGGCATCTGCGCTTATGGCGTCGAGGCGCTGAACGTGCTGCGCATTGAAAAGGGTCACGTCACGCACAACGAACTCGACGGACGAACGACGCCTGACGATGTCGGCCTCGGCCGCATGTTTTCGACCCAGAAGCAGGATTTCATCGGCAAGCGCATGTCTAGCCGCTTCGGCCTGACTGCCGCGGACCGGCCGCAACTTGTCGGCCTGAAGCCGGTGGAGGCGGACAAGGAAATCAAGGCGGGCGCACATTTGCTGAAGGAAGGTGCGAAACCCTCCATGCTCAACGACCAGGGCCATGTTTCATCGGTCTGCTTCTCGCCGTCGCTCGGCCACTACATCGCGCTCGCCATGCTGAAATCCGGCCGCGAGCGTATCGGCGAAAAGATCGTCGTCTGGGATGGCCTGCGCGGCACGGAAGTGCTGGCGGAAGTCTGCAGCCCGGTCTTCGTCGACCCTGACAACAAGAAGCTTCACCTTTGAGGATCGCCACCGTGCCAACGAATTTCGCCTACCGGCATGCGCTCGAGGACCACATCGCAGGCTTCGAAGGAGATGCCAATCCGCATCATCTGACGGTTCTGACACGGCCGACGGTGTTTTCCGTCATGGCGCGAACGGGTCATGAGGCCGATATTGCCGGCGCGCTCGATGCGATGGAAGAGATTTCCGCTCGCTTCGTTTCTCCGTCCGAATGGCTTGTGGTATCGGAAATCCTTGGAGCTGAAGCACTGGCCCGCGATCTTGCGGCGCTGGGCTCCGAGCGGGCCTCCTTCATCGAGCAAAGCGACGGCCGCGTCGTCATGCGCATCGCAGGGCCGAAGGTTCGCCAGATACTGGCGAAATGTGTTGCCGCCGACCTGCATCCGGATGTCTTCGTGATCGGGCAGGCCGCCAACATGCTGTGCTGCCATGTGACGGCAAATGTCGCCCGCACGGGAGACGACGAATTCGAGCTTGCCGTCATGCGCTCCTATGCGGGCTATGTGTTCGACGAACTCATGGAAATGGGCCGCGAGTTCGCCATGTCGTCAGGGCTCTCCGCCGGCTGACTATGGCTTCGCGAGCGGCTGTCGTCGCTGGACAGCCTTGTGAGAAACTATAGAGCCTGCCGCAGGATGGTCTTGCGGCAGGCTTTATCCGTCTTGGTCCCACCCTCTGCCTTCACCGGGTGTTCCGCAACCGACCCCGCGCTTGGCCGCGAAGACGGGTGGCGCGGACGGGATAAAAATTATGTCCGAAGCGACATTTCGTTTCGCAGTACGGACTATTGGACGAAAAAAATAGCCACTAGGCTGACTCTGGATTTTTGACTTTCAACGCGGAATTTCAGGCCCTTCTCGGCCGTCGCAAAACCGGAGATTTTACATGAAGAGCCATGCCAGGGTCGTCGTCATCGGCGGTGGTGTCGTCGGATGTTCGGTGCTCTATCACCTGACGAAATTCGGCTGGACAGATGTCGTCCTGCTTGAGCGCTCGGAGCTGACTTCGGGCTCCACATGGCATGCCGCCGGTGGCATCCACACCATCAACGGCGATCCGAACGTCGCCAAGCTGCAGAAGTACACGGTCGAACTCTACAAGGAGATCGAGGAGTATTCCGGCCAGGATGTTGGGCTGCACCTGACTTCGGGCCTGATGTTGGCTGCGACCCAGCAGCGTTTCGAATGGCTGAAATCCGTGCTTGCAAAGGGCAAGTATGCCGGCATGGACGCCGAGCTTTTGACCGCGAAGGAAGCAGCGGACATGATGCCGCTGCTCGATCCTAGCCATTTCGTCGGTGCTGTCTATGACCCGAACGAGGGTCATGTCGATCCTTACGGCGTCACTCACGCCTATGCGAAATCGGCGAAGAAGAACGGTGCGGAAATCTACCTGCACACCCGGGTCGAGGACCTCGTCCAGCTGGAAGACGGCACCTGGCGGGTACTGACCGACAAGGGCGAAATCCGTGCCGAGCACATCGTCAATGCCGGTGGCCTGTGGGCGCGCGAGGTCGGCCGCATGGTCGGTCTGGAACTGCCGGTGCTCGCCATGGAGCACATGTACCTCATTACCGAGGATATGCCCGAGGTTATCGAATACAACCAGAAGAGCGGCAAGGAGATCCAGCACTGCGTGGACTTCGACGGCGAGATCTATCTCCGTCAGGAACGCAACGGCATGCTGATGGGGACCTATGAGAAGGCCTGCCGTCCGTGGTCGCCGCTCACCACCCCGTGGGATTTCGGCCATGAATTGCTGGCCGAGGATCTGGAACGTATCGCGCCCGAACTCGAGGTTGGCTTCCGCCACTTCCCGGCATTCAATAAGGCCGGGATCAAGAAGATCATCAATGGTCCCTTCACCTTCTCGCCGGATGGCAATCCGCTTGTCGGGCCGGTTCGCGGCATGACTAACTACTGGTCCGCCTGCGCTGTCATGGCCGGCTTCAGTCAGGGTGGTGGCGTGGGGCTTGCGCTCGCCAACTGGATGATCCACGGCGATCCGGGCTTCGACGTCTTCGCCATGGACGTCTCCCGCTATGGTGACTACGCAACGCTTGCCTATACCAACGCCAAGGTTCGCGAGAACTATACCCGCCGCTTCTCCATCCGCTTCCCGAACGAAGAGCTGCCTGCGGCGCGTCCTCTGCTGACCACGCCGATCTATGACAAGCTGAAGGCTGCCGGTGCCGTCTTCGGTGCGTCCTATGGTCTGGAAACGCCGCTGTGGTTTGCACCAGAGGGCGTGGAGGACAAGTTTTCATGGCGGCGTTCGACCGATTTCGATTCGGTCGGTGCCGAAGCCAAGGCCGTACGGGCCGGGGTGGGCCTGATGGAGACGTCCGGTTTCGCCAAATACTCCGTTTCCGGCGAGGGCGCGCGCGAGTGGCTCGATGCTCTGCTTGCCGGGCGCATTCCGCCGGCGGGTCGCATGGCGCTGTCGCCGATGCTGAACGAGGCGGGCAAGCTCATCGGCGATTTCACCGTTGCCAATCTCGATGAAGAGGAATTCCTTGTCATCGGTTCGGGCATTGCCGAAGAATATCACATGCGCTGGTTCGAGCAGCATTTACCGGATGACGGTTCCGTCGAGGTCAATCCGCTCGGGCTCGGCCTAGTTGGCCTTTCGATCGCTGGCCCCCGGGCTCGTGACGTGCTGGCGAAACTGACCCATCTCGATGTGTCGGACAGTGCGTTTCCGTTCATGGACATTCGCGAGATGGATATCGGCATGGCGCAGGCCGTCGTAGGGCGTGTCAGCTATACCGGCGATCTCGGTTACGAGATCTGGATGCGTCCGGAATACCAGCGTTATCTTTTCGATGCGATCATGGAAGCAGGCGCTGAATTCGGAATCGGCCTCTTCGGCTTGCGTGCACTTAATTCGCTCAGGCTGGAGAAGTCCTTCGGCAGCTGGTCGCGCGAATACAGGCCGCTCTACGGGCCTCTGGAGGCAGGCCTGTCGCGCTTCGTGGCACTCGGCAAGGCGGTCCACTTTATCGGCAAGGAAGCGGCGCTGAAGGAAAAGGCCGAGGGTGGAAGCCTGCGACTCAGGACCTTCGTGGTTTCCGCCAGGGACGCCGACGTCATCGGCGACGAGCCGATCTTCCTCAATGGTGAGGTGAAGGGTTGGGTGACATCCGGCGGTTTTGCGCATTCAAGCGGCGTTTCGGTGGCGATCGGCTACGTTCCGAAAGAGGTTGCAGATGTGGTTGAAGGCTGGTCGATCGAGATTCTAGGGGAGGAATTGCCGGCCAGATTGCAGCCGCAGCCCCTCTTTGACGCAAATGGTTCGCGCATGCGTTCCTGATGGCTGATGTCCATATCCCCAAAGGAATAGGAAAGGGGGCCGCAGCGATGCGGCCCCTGTCTATTTCAAAGGCATTTCATGCCGCTTTTTTGATAGAATTGATTTCGTTTGCGCCAAATTGTGAGCAAATGACAATAAAATGCGCGCTAGCCGGGTTTTAGGCTTCACATTTGCGGACAAAACGCTATGGAATTTCTTCATGTTAAGAACCCAAAAGGGCAACATACAAGAGGCACGGGAATATCGCTACCGTGCCCGGGGGATTGGTAATGGAGTACTTCATCCAGCAGCTCATCAACGGGCTGACTCTTGGATCCATCTATGGCCTCGTCGCAATCGGCTATACGATGGTTTACGGCATCATCGGCATGATCAACTTTGCCCATGGTGATATTTTCATGCTTGGCGGCTTCGCCGCTCTTATCGTCTTCCTCATCCTGACATCGTTTTTCGCAGGCATTCCGGTAGCACTCATGCTTCTGGTCATGTTGGTTGTCGCGATGCTGATGACGGGTATATGGAACTGGACCATCGAGCGTGTGGCCTACCGGCCGCTGCGCGGTTCATTCCGCCTCGCGCCGCTGATCACCGCAATCGGCATGTCGATCGCGCTTTCGAACTTCATCCAGGTCACGCAGGGCCCGCGAAACAAGCCTATCCCGGCGCTTGTCAGTGATGTCTATCACTTCGGTGGCATCACCATTTCGCTGAAGCAGCTCATCATCGTCGCCATCACCTCAGTGCTGCTCTTCGCCTTCTGGTACATCGTGAACAAGACGCCTCTCGGCCGTGCACAGCGCGCCACCGAGCAGGACCGCAAGATGGCGGCACTTCTCGGCGTCGATGTCGACCGGACGATCTCCGTAACCTTCGTTATGGGTGCGGCGCTCGCTGCGGTCGCCGGCACGATGTATCTGATGTATTATGGCGTGGCATCGTTCAACGACGGCTTCGTTCCGGGCGTCAAGGCGTTCACCGCGGCTGTTCTTGGCGGTATCGGCTCGTTGCCGGGTGCTGTTCTCGGCGGTCTCCTGATCGGTCTCATCGAGTCGCTCTGGTCCGCGTACTTCAGCATCGCCTACAAGGATGTCGCAACCTTCGGCATCCTGGCATTCGTGCTGATCTTCAAGCCCACGGGTATCCTGGGCCGACCGGAAGTCGAGAAGGTCTGACCTCATGACAAATTCTGCAAACGTGACCGGTGCACCTCAATCCGGAACCCTTGCGCGCGCGATCAAGGAAGGCATTTTTGCCGGTGTTCTCGCCCTTGGCCTGTTCATTCTCTATGTCGGCATCAAGACCGATCAGGACATCAATAATGCCCTGATCTGGTATCCGCGATGGGGCCTTCTGGCGATCTTCGTGGCGATTGCCGCGATCGGCCGCTTCCTCATCGTCGGCTTTTTCCATCCGTGGGCCCGCGCCCGCAAGGAACTTCGTGCACAGGTGCCGGTACACGAGATCGAAGCCAAGCCTTCCTTCTTCCACCAGCATTTCCTGAAGATCGCCCTTCTGGCGCTGCTTCTCTACCCGCCTGTCATCGTCGCGCTGACCGGTCTGCAAGGCTCGCTGAAATATGTCGACAACTTCGGCATTCAGATCCTGATCTATGTCATGCTGGCGTGGGGCCTGAACATCGTGGTGGGTCTCGCCGGTCTGCTCGACCTCGGCTATGTCGCCTTCTACGCGGTCGGTGCCTATTCTTACGCGCTGTTGTCGCAGCAGTTCGGCCTGTCCTTCTGGGTCCTGCTGCCGCTGTCCGGCATTCTCGCAGCCTTCTGGGGCATCATCCTCGGTTTCCCGGTCTTGCGTCTTCGCGGTGATTACCTTGCCATCGTGACGCTGGCCTTCGGTGAGATCATCCGTCTCGTCCTCATCAACTGGACGGATGTGACCAAGGGCACGTTCGGCATCTCCGGCATTCCGAAGGCAACGCTGTTCGGCATCAAGTTCGATGCGTCGGCAACCGGGTTTGCCAAGACCTTCGGTCTGCCGATGTCTTCGGTCTACTACAAGATCTTCCTCTTCTACATCATTCTCGCGCTTTGCCTGCTGACGGCCTATGTGACGATCCGTCTTCGCCGGATGCCGATCGGCCGTGCATGGGAAGCGCTGCGCGAAGACGAGATCGCCTGCCGCTCGCTCGGCATCAACACCGTGGCGACCAAGCTTACGGCCTTTGCGACCGGAGCGATGTTCGGCGGCTTCGCCGGCTCCTTCTTCGCGGCGCGCCAGGGCTTTGTTTCCCCGGAAAGCTTCGTCTTCCTGGAATCGGCCGTCATTCTCGCCATCGTCGTTCTAGGCGGCATGGGTTCGCTGACGGGTATCGCCATTGCGGCCATAGTGATGGTCGGCGGCACCGAGTTGCTGCGTGAAATGGAATTCCTGAAGGTCGTCTTCGGGCCTGACTTCACGCCGGAACTCTACCGCATGCTGTTGTTCGGTCTGGCCATGATCGTCGTGATGCTGTTCAAGCCGCGTGGCTTCGTCGGCTCGCGTCAACCGACAGCCTTCCTCAAGGAGAGCAAGGCAGTCTCGGGAAGCTTCACCAAGGAAGGTCACGGCTGATGACTTCCGGAACCACTACGATGACGAACGACACGATCCTCAAAGTCGAACATCTCTCGATGAAGTTCGGCGGCCTGATGGCCATCAACGACTTCTCCTTCGAGGCCAAGCGCGGCGATATTACCGCCCTGATCGGCCCGAACGGGGCGGGCAAAACGACGGTGTTCAACTGCATCACCGGCTTCTACAAGCCGACCATGGGCATGATCACGATGACCCAGAAATCCGGCAGGCAATTCCTTTTGGAGCGCTTGCCGGACTTCGAGATCCCCAAGAAGGCGAAGGTGGCGCGTACCTTCCAGAACATCCGTCTGTTCTCGGGCCTGACTGTTCTGGAAAATCTGCTGGTGGCCCAGCACAACGCGTTGATGAAGGCTTCGGGCTTCACCGTGCTCGGCCTTCTCGGGCTGCCGACCTACAAGCGCGCAGCGGCCGAGGCGATCGAGAAGGCCAAGTACTGGCTGGAGAAGGCGGATCTGACCGATCGCGCCGACGATCCGGCCGGCGATCTGCCCTACGGTGCGCAGCGTCGTCTGGAGATCGCGCGCGCCATGTGCACGGGTCCGGAACTGCTCTGCCTCGACGAACCGGCGGCCGGTCTGAACCCGAAGGAGTCTCTGGCGCTCAACACGCTCCTGCGTTCCATTCGTAACGAGGGAACCTCGCTGTTGCTGATCGAGCACGACATGTCTGTGGTCATGGAAATCTCCGACCATGTCGTGGTGCTCGAATACGGCCAGAAGATCTCGGACGGCACGCCGAACGAAGTAAAGAACGACCCGAAGGTGATCGCCGCCTATCTGGGTGTCGAGGATGAAGAGTTGACCGACGCAATTTCCGAGGTCGAAGCCGTTGCCGGGAGTGAAGATTGATGACCGGTGAACCGCTTCTGAAAGTACAGGGTGTCGAAACCTACTACGGCAATATCCGGGCGCTGGCCGGGGTGGATGTCGAAGTGCGCCCGGGGGAAATCGTCAGCCTGATCGGCGCCAACGGCGCCGGCAAGTCGACGCTGATGATGACGATCTGCGGCAGCCCGCAGGCCCGCACCGGCTCGATCATCTTCGACGGCACCGATATCACCAAGATGCCGACGCACATGATCGCCCGCCGGCGTATCGCCCAGTCGCCGGAAGGGCGTCGTATCTTCCCGCGCATGACAGTTCTGGAAAACCTCCAGATGGGTGCAGGTCTCGATAACCTGAAGTATTTCCATGAGGACGTGGAGAAGGTCTTCACCATGTTCCCGCGTCTCAAGGAACGTCAGAGCCAGCGCGGCGGCACGCTCTCCGGCGGCGAGCAGCAGATGCTTTCCATCGGCCGTGCGCTGATGGCGCGTCCGAAGCTGCTTCTGCTGGACGAGCCGTCGCTCGGTCTCGCACCGCTGATCGTCAAGGGCATCTTCGAGGCGATCAAGAAGCTGAACCAGGAAGAGGGCCTTACGGTCTTCCTCGTGGAGCAGAACGCCTTCGCTGCGCTGAAACTCTCCGATCGTGCCTATGTCATGGTCAACGGCAAGGTCACGATGAGTGGCACGGGTAAGGAGCTGCTTGCGGATCCTTCTGTCCGCGCGGCCTATCTCGAAGGCGGCCACCATTGAGCGGGCAGGGAGAATAGATATGCAAGGCTTGTTTTTCGAAAACGATACCGGCGTCCGCTACGTTCTGCGCTTCCTCGTACTGCTGCTCGGTTTCTGGACCGCGTGGCGGACCGGCAAGGCGGTGGCCGAGGGATGGCACGGTTACCCGACGGTCGTCGTCTATACTTTGCTGCTGGGTTTCGCCATGCGCTTCCTGCACTATGCCCTTTTTCAGGGGCCTATGGTCAGCCCGGCTCTCTATGTCATCGATGTTGTTGTTCTTCTTGTGTTTTCCATTGCCGGCTTCCAGAGCCGCCGGACGACGCAGATGGTCGACAACTACTATTGGCTCTATGAACGGACCTCTCCGTTTTCATGGAAGAAGAAAGATTGACAGCCGCGTTTTTCTCGCCTCACATTGGCGAAAATAACGTGAGCTTTCATAAGAGTGGAACAGCTTTTCCGACGCAGTCATGGTGGGTATTGCGCCGGGTTTCTGAAACCAAACCCGCTTTAAAAATTGGGAGTAACAAAATGAAGAAGTCTCTCCTTTCAGCCGTTGCGCTGACGGCTCTCGTGGCCTTCGGCGGCAACGCCTGGGCTGACGTGCTGATCGGCGTCGGCGGTCCGCTGACCGGCCCGAACGCTGCCTTCGGTGCGCAGCTGCAGAAGGGTGCCGAGCAGGCTGCTGCCGACATCAACGCGGCTGGTGGCATCAACGGCGAACAGATCAAGATCGTTCTCGGTGACGACGTGTCCGACCCGAAGCAGGGCATCTCTGTTGCCAACAAGTTCGTTGCTGATGGCGTCAAGTTCGTTGTCGGTCACTTCAACTCCGGCGTTTCCATCCCGGCTTCCGAAGTCTATGCCGAAAACGGCATTCTCGAAGTGACCCCGGCTGCTACCAACCCGGTTTTCACCGAGCGCGGCCTGTGGAACACCTTCCGTACCTGCGGCCGTGACGACCAGCAGGGCGGCATTGCCGGCGCATATCTCGCCGAGCACTTCAAGGACGCCAAGATTGCCGTCGTTCACGACAAGACCCCGTACGGTCAGGGTCTTGCTGACGAAACCAAGAAGGCCATGAACGCAGCTGGCGTGACGGAAGTCATGTATGAAGGCGTCAACACCGGTGACAAGGACTTCTCCGCTCTCATCGCGAAGATGAAGGAAGCCGGCGTTTCCATCATCTATTGGGGTGGTCTCCACACCGAAGCTGGCCTGATTATCCGTCAGGCTGCTGACCAGGGCCTCAAGGCTACGCTCGTTTCGGGTGACGGTATCGTTTCGAACGAACTGGCATCGATCGCTGGCGACGCCGTTGCCGGCACGCTGAACACTTTCGGCCCGGATCCGACGCTGCGTCCGGAAAACAAGGAACTCGTAGAAAAGTTCAAGGCAGCCGGCTTCAACCCGGAAGCTTACACTCTCTACTCCTACGCTGCCGTTCAGGTCATCGCTGAAGCCGCAAAGGCTGCCGGCTCGCTTGAATCCGAAGCTGTTGCCGAAGCCATGAAGAAGGGCAAGTTCCCGACCGCTCTCGGCGAAATCTCCTTCGACGAAAAGGGCGACCCGAAGCTTCCGGGCTACGTTATGTATGAATGGAAGAAGGGCGCCGACGGCAAGTACACCTACATCCAGCAGGGTACGTGATACGCTTCTGAAATTTGATTACGGAAGCCCGGCCTCGTGCCGGGCTTCTGCGTTTTGTGCCAAGCGTTTTGCTGTGCAGGCCACGTTCAATCGGAAATGGTTCTTAGTCCAACGGACTATATTGCGTCCGCGATCAATTGGGTAATACTCCTCCCGTCTATGAGAGTTGGGAGGCTCACGTTATGCATGGAATGACGATTCCGCACGGGGAGGGAATCTACGATCGCGAGCTGGACAAGAACGCCGCGAACTTTTCCCAGATGACTCCGCTGAGCTTTATCGAGCGCACCGCTCAGGTCTATCCTGGGCGTACCGCCGTGGTGTATGGCGATGTGCGCCGCAACTGGCTGCAGACCTATGACCGTGTTCGCCGCCTCGCCAGCGCGTTGGCCAATCGCGGCATTGGCCGGGGCGACACGGTTGCGGTGATTGCCGCCAACATTCCAGAGATGTTTGAATGCCATTTCGCCGTGCCGATGACCGGCGCGGTCCTGAATGCCGTCAATACGCGGCTAGATGCCGAGGCCATCGCGTTCATTCTGAACCATGGCGAAGCGCGCCTGCTGATCGTCGATCCCGAGTTCGCCGATGTTGCCGAGCGCGCCGTTCATATCGCGGGACGGTCGATCGAAATCATCGACATCATCGATCCTAGCTTTTCCGGCGGGCATCGCCTTGGGGAAACGACCTACGACGATCTCCTGGAGGGGGGCAATCCCAATTTCAAATGGGAGCGGCCGGTTGATGAGTGGGACGCTATCAGCCTTAACTATACCTCCGGTACCACGGGCGATCCGAAGGGTGTCGTCTATCATCATCGCGGCGCGTATCTGAACGCTGTCGGCAATATCCTGACCTGGGGCATGGCCAATCATCCGGTCTATCTCTGGACACTGCCGATGTTTCACTGCAACGGCTGGTGCTTCCCCTGGACGATTGCCGCCGCCGCGGGCACGTCGGTTTGCCTGCGATCCGTGCGTGTGGAGCCGATCTACGATCTTATACGCTCGGAAAAGGTCACGCATTTCTGCGGAGCGCCCATCGTACTCAATCTGCTGGCGCATGCACCGGATGAACTGAAAGCGGGGATCGACCACAAGGTTTCCGTCATGACCGCAGGTGCTGCACCTCCGGCTGCAGTGATCGAGGCGATGGAAGAGCTGGGCTTCGACGTCACCCATACCTATGGCCTGACCGAGACCTATGGTCCGGCCGTCGTCTGCGCATGGCACGACGAGTGGAACGATCACGACATCTCCGAAAAGGCGCGGCTGAAGGCCCGCCAGGGTGTGCGTTACTCGGTGCTCGATGGCCTGATGGTCGCCGATCCGGAAACGCTGGAGCCGGTTCCGAGCGACGGGGAAACCATGGGAGAGATCTTCTTCCGCGGCAACAACGTCATGCGCGGCTACCTGAAGAACCCGTCCTCAAGCGACAAGGCGTTCGCCGGCGGCTGGTTCCATTCCGGAGACCTCGCGGTCTGCCATGCGGATGGCTATATCGAGATCAAGGACCGTTCCAAGGACATCATCATTTCCGGCGGCGAGAACATCTCCTCGATCGAGGTCGAGGGCGTGCTTTATCGTCACCCCGCAGTCATGGAGGCCGCCATCGTTGCCCGGCCGGATGAGAAGTGGGGCGAAACCCCCTGCGCCTTCATTGGTCTGAAGCCGGGAGCGACGGCGACAGAAAGGGAACTGATCGAATTCTGCCGAGCCAACATGGCGCATTACAAGGCGCCGAAGACGGTGGTGTTCGGGCCTCTGCCGAAGACATCGACGGGCAAGATCCAGAAGTTCGTTCTGCGTGAAAAGGCGCGGGCGCTTTGAGAGTGAGATCCGCCATCGAACGGCGAGCATGATATCAAGACAAAAGCCCTTCATCCCCCTGCCGGGACCTTCTCCCCGCGGGCGGGGAGAAGGTGAAGGGCGCGCCGTTGGCACTCCCTCGCCCCGCTTGCGGGGAGAGGGGTGGGGTGAGGGCAAAGCCGATAGGCCTGTTCTCAATCCACATGCAGGACATTCGCCGCCTTGACCGCCGCGGAGGCCCGGTTTTCGACGCCGAGTTTTACGTAGATCTGCTCAAGGTGCTTGTTCACCGTGCGGGCCGAAAGACCGAGGATGTCGCCGATGTCGCGGTTGGATTTGCCTTTGGCAATCCAGAGCAGCACCTCGGATTCCCGCTGGGTGAGGGCGAAATGGCGGCGTAGCGTCTCATCGTCGCTGGTGCGATTGGAGACGGTCAGGCGAAACAGGTATTCGTCGGAACCGATGGCGCCAAGATAGCCGAGTTGCAGGGCCGCGCCGCCGCCGTGGGTAAATGTGAAGCTGCTTTCGGCCTGCGCGCCGGCACTCTCGCGCTTCGACATCCAGTCCGCGATCGCACGTGCCACGAGATCCAGACCATCGGAGCGACTGGTGGCGGTTTCGGCAAGCCGGGTCGCCTGCGGTGTCGACCAGTGGATGCTGCCGTCGCCTTTCACCGCAAGCAGGTGGCGGCCGGCGGCGTCGAGCGCCACGCGCGCGCTCTGGGCCGAGCGGGCGTTGGTGAGGTGCACCCGGATGCGGGCGCGAAGTTCATCGATATTGATCGGCTTGGTGAGATAGTCGACGCCGCCCGATTCCAGCGCATGCACGATATGCTCAGTCTCCGAGAGACCGGTCATGAAGATCACCGGTACCTGGGCGACGGCGGCGTCTTCCTTCAATCTGCGGCAGGTCTCGAAGCCGTCCATGCCGGGCATTACGGCATCGAGCAGGATGATGTCAGGACTGATGCGGGCGACGATGGAAAGCGCGACCTGTCCGGAGGTAGCGATCAGCACGGAAAAGCCCGCCTGTTCCAGCGCGTCGGTCAGAAAGCCGAGCGCTTCCGGGCTGTCGTCGACCAACAGAACGATGTCGCGGGGCCGGGCGGCATCAACCACGGGGTTCCTCCTTGCCTGGCTGGAACGTCTTAAGGAAGGCGATGTAGCCCGTCATGTCGAAACCCTGCACGAAGCTTTTCGATGTCTCGACGAAGGCCGCATTGCCATCCAGTCTGGCGAGATCCGCCAGTTTCGCCTCGATGCCGCGCACATAGCCGATTTCCCCGAGTCGCAGCAACTCTTCCAGATGGGCCGGTCCCGGCGAACGGGGTTTTGTCGGGGCGGGCATGGCGGGCGCGGGAGGCATCTCGTCGGCATAGATCCAGTCGAGCCCGAGATAAAGCGCCAGCTTGTCGCGTAGACGCTTGACGTCGACCGGCTTGGCGATGGCGTCGTTGTGGCCGTCACCGCCCGGCGCGGGGGCGTCGCCGATATTGGCCGAGAGCATGAGGACGGGGGCGGTCTGGCCGGTTTCCCGCAGCTTCTCGACGAGCTGCCAGCCGTTCATGCCGGGCATGGAAATATCGACGAGAAAGAGGTCGGGCTTGATCCCCTCGATCAGTGTCAGGCAATCGGGGCCGCTGGTCGCGGTCAGGACGACGAAGTCGAGGGGAGCCAGAACCTCGCGCATCAGGTCTCGATGGTCCTCGTTATCGTCGACCACGACGATGGTACGGCGTGGGCCGGTATAGGAGACGATCTTTCTTTCCGGGGCAGGGGCCGTGCTCGGCCGTTCGATTGCCGAGAGCATCAGCCGGACCTTGAAGGACGAGCCCTTGCCGGGCTCGCTCGTCACAGCGATTTCGCCGCCGAGCGTGTTGGTGAGCAGCTTGGTGATGGTCAGCCCCAGTCCGAGACCGGGTTGCGGTTTGACGATTTCGGCCTCGCCACGCTGGAAGGGCTCGTAGATGCGGTTGAGATCGCGTTCGGAAATGCCGCGGCCGGTATCGGAGATGGTGAAGGTTGCAACCTGGCTGCGATAACCGACGTCGAAACGCACAGTTCCTTCTTCGGTGAACTTGATCGCGTTGGAGAGCAGGTTGACGAGGATCTGGCGAAGCCGCTTCTCGTCGGTGCGGACATATTGCGGCAGTGCGCGCGAGCGATCGTGCTCGAAGATCAGGTCCTTGACGGCGGCCTGCGGCGCGAACATGTCGATGAGCTGGTCGAGAAAATCCTGAATGTTCAGTTCGTTCGAAAACACCTGCAGGCGGCCGGCCTCGATCTTGGAGATGTCCAGCAGTCCGTCGATCAGGCCGGAGAGGTGGTCGGCGGACCGCCTGATGACCTTGATCGCTGATTGCCGCGGTGCGGGGATCGTCTCGTCGTGTTCGAGGATCTGGGCATAGCCCATGACGGCGTTGAGCGGCGTGCGCAGTTCGTGGGAGAGACCGACGACGTAGCGGCTCTTAGCCCGGTTCGCGGCTTCGGCCGTCTCCTTGGCGGTCTGTAGCGCGGCATCGGTCTTGCGGTGGGCGGCGATTTCCTTCAGCAGCAGGGTGTTCTGGCGGGAGGATTCCTCCTCGGCGACGACGCGGCTGTCATGGGCGAGAACGTAGAACCAGCTGGCGATGCCGGAGATCACCGAGAATACGAAGAAGACGATCAGAACCGTACGGTTGACGACTTCGGCGGTATCGGGTGAGCGAGAGGCGACTTGATGGGCGATAAGCGCGAGGATCGCGCCGATCACGGAAATGGCGATGACGGAGGTGATGGCATATCTGCCGAGGCGCGTGGATAGCCACGCAATCATGTCCTGCGGCAGCAGGCGCGCGGCGACCGCCGCCGTCTGGGCGTTGAGCTTTGCCTGCGGCTTGCACATGTCGTGGCAGCGGCTGTCGAGCGAACAGCAGAGCGAGCAGATCGGCGCCGCATAGGCGGGACACCATGCCATATCCTCCGGCTCGAAGGGGTGTTCGCAGATCGAGCAGGTGATCGAACCCAGCGTCTTCCAGCTCTGGCGCGGCTTGCGGGCGAGATAGAATTTGCCACGCGTGCCCCATGCGATCAGCGGCGAGATCACGAAGGAAAGAAGCGTGATGTACGTGGCAAGCGATGCCATCAGCGGACCGAACAGGCCGAAATGGGCGGCGAGCGCCACGCCGGAGGAAAGAAGCAATGTACCGCAGCCGACGGGATTGATGTCGTAGAGGTGGGCGCGCTTGAATTCGATGCCGGGAGGCGCGAGACCCATAGGCTTGTTGACGAAGAGATCGGCGGAAATCGTGCAGAGCCACGCCATGGCAATGATGGAGAAGATGCCGAGCGTCTCCTCCAGCAGCCGGTATATGCCGAGTTCCATCAGCAGCAGTGCGATCGCCACGTTGAAGACCAGCCATACGACGCGGCCGGGATGGCTGTGGGTCAGCCGCGAGAAGAAGTTCGACCACGCCAGTGAGCCGGCATAGGCGTTCATGACATTGATCTTGAGCTGCGAGATCACCACGAAACAGGCCATCAGCAGCATGGCTGCGGTGTTGTTGGGGATCATGTAGCCGAAGGCGGCAAGATACATGTGCGCCGGGTCGGCCGCTTCGCGGGCGGGAACGCCGGTCGAAAGCGTCAGCACCGCGAGGAAGGAGCCTGCGAGCAGCTTCGGAACGCCGAGCACCACCCAGCCCGAACCAGCAAGGAAGACGGCGAAGCGATGGCGGAACTTTCGCCCGCCTTCGGGCGGCAGGAAGCGCAGGAAGTCCACCTGCTCGCCGATCTGCGGCATCAGCGCCAGAATGACGGCGGAGGCCGCACCGAACTCCAGGAGATCGAAGGGGGCTATGCCGCCGGTCTGGGCATTGGAATGGCCGATACCGGCGAATGCGCGCCAGAGATCGAATTTTTCCCAGTCGGCAAAGGCGATGAAGATAAAGGGCAGGATGTTGAGGACGATCCAGAAGGGCTGGGTCAGTAGCTGAAAGCGGGAGATGAGCTGCACGCCGTAGGTGACGAGGGGGATGACCACCATGGCCGAGACGATGTAGCCGATCCACAGCGGTATGCCGAAGGCAAGCTCCAGCGCGCCGGTCATGATCGATGCCTCGATCGCAAACAGCATGAAGGTGAAGCTCGCATAGATCAGCGAGGTAATGGTGGAGCCGATATAGCCGAAGCCCGCACCACGGGTCAGGAGATCGATATCGACACCGTGGCGGATAGCGTATCGGCTGATGGGCAAGCCCACGACCAGCATGGCGATGGCCGCCGCGAGAATGGCGAAGACCGCATTGGTGGTGCCGTAGGACAGCGTGATCGTGCCACCGATCGCTTCCAGGGCCAGAAAGGATATGGCGCCGATGGCTGTCTGCGAAATCCGGCTGGAGGAAAACTTGCGGGCACTCTTGGCCGTGAAACGCAACGCATAGTCTTCCAGCGTCTGATTGGCCACCCAGCGATTATATTCGCGGCGTACGGGGATGATGCGTTGGCGTGCGGCCATGCCTAAAAACTGGTGTCCGATTGAGAGTGATTGCGGATTAGGCAGTCTTTCCGGGAATGACCGGAATTGCAAGGGGCGGGGAAGGAAGGGTACTGCCTGCAACAATGTATGGAAGGGGTGGAAACAGGGCGGCAGAACGGTTTCATGACGGAAAGTGTCACAATTTATCCGCTATTCCGACAAAGATGGTCGAGATTTCGGTTCTGGCCAAGGTAAGCGTGGGGAGAGGGGCTTGCGTTGCGCCGGTTGCCGTCTGTAAACCGATAAGCATGTTTTCCAGTTTCAATCCTGAACGCCATGGAGCCTGATGTGGCTGCACCCTTTTCCGCCGATTCCAATACTCCCGAGCCGAAGCAGACCTTTGCAACCGATGGCATCGCGCCAATGGATCGGCCGAGCGCCATCACGCGTGCCTTCATGGGCATCGTCGCATGGGCGGAAGGCCTGAACCTAAAATACGCGAAGCTCGGCAATCCCCCTGTCTATGACAATGCGACCTTCCCCTGGGCGAAGGAAATCGAAAAGGCCGCGCCGGCGATCCGCGCCGAACTAGACCGCATTCTCCTGCGCAAGAACGAGCTGCCGACATTTCAGGACATTTCCACCGACGTAAAAACGATCTCGACCGACAATGGCTGGAAGACTTTCTTTCTGCTCGGCTTCGGTGTGAAGTCGGAACAGAACATCAAGGCCTGCCCGGAAACGTGGAAGGCGATGCAGAAGATCCCAGGCCTGACGACGGTGATGTTCTCGATCTTCGAGCCGGGCAAGCACCTGCCGCCGCATCGCGGTCCCTATAACGGCGTGCTGCGCCTTCATCTCGGCATGATCGTTCCGGAAAACACCGGCGACAACCTTGCCATTCGCGTCAAGGATCAGATTTGCCACTGGGAAGAGGGCAAGGTCCTGATTTTCGACGATGCCTATGAGCATGAGGCGTGGAACCACACCGACAAGACGCGCGTCGTTCTGTTTGTCGATTTCGTCAAGCCGCTCAAATTCCCGGCACGACTGGTCAACTGGCTGCTGATGAACATGGCGATCTTTACGCCCTTCATCCGCGAAGGCCTCGACAACCACAAGGAATGGGAAAAGAAGTTCTACGCCGAAGCCGAGGCGCTGCGGAACCGCCCGAACTGAGGGGTGCGGAGCGAGGCTTTCATCTGCGAGGGGGGCATTCAAGCCCCCTTCTTGCTGCCTGCTTCATGACGCACGCGCCCACGGCGGTATCCTGTCGATTCGATGACGCTCGAGTGAGGGCCGTGTTTTTGGAAAACGCAAAAAATAGTGCGGCAAATCCCATATTTTCCGGTCATTCGCCTTGTCATGCCGCGCTTGGGGTCTATAGCGGGACGCACAAACACTCTCTGAAATCCACGGTTCCAAAATCATGATGGAAATCTTCACTGCCGCAGGCTTTGCGGCACTTCTTCAGGTCATTGCTGTCGATCTTGTTCTTGCCGGCGACAATGCCATCGTCATCGGTCTCGCTGCTGCCGGTCTTCCCGATCACCAACGCCAGAAGGCCATTCTCGTCGGCATCGGCGCTGCAACCATTCTGCGCATCACGTTTGCGACGATCACCGCCTATCTCCTTGGCGTCGTCGGCCTGCAATTGATTGGCGGCCTGCTGCTCGCCTGGGTCTGCTGGAAGATGTGGAGCGAACTGCGCGAAGCGGCCCATGAGCCTCACAAGCAGGGTGAGACCGACGATACCGAATATAACGTCAAGCAGAAGACCTTCATGCAAGCCGCGATGCAGATCGTCGTCGCCGACGTTTCCATGTCGCTCGACAACGTTCTGGCCGTTGCCGGCGCTGCCGCCGAGCACACCAGCGTCCTCATCATCGGCCTCATCCTGTCGATCGGTCTGATGGGGCTTGCCGCGAGCCTCGTTGCGCGCCTGCTGCACCGTCACCGTTGGATTGCCTATGTCGGCCTCGGCGTTATCGCCTATGTGACGGTGAATATGATCTACCATGGTGCGATCGAGGTCTGGCCGATCGTTACGAACTGGCTTGCCTGAAAAACAACCCATCTTCGCAGATATTCTGACCGCGCCGGCTTTCCTCAACGGGAGGCCGGCGTTGTCGTTTCGGAGCCTAGCGCAACGGCACCCGTTAACTTCCCCCTTTGGTACGTCAAACGACGTATACGGTTTTGCGCTGCAGCGTCGGATAGTGCCTCTCAGCAACGGTTAAAGCTTTTTAACCTTTCGTTGCAGAACAAGGAGAGGGGCTCAATCCATGAAACTCAAGGCGAAATTCACCGGCGCGCTGCTCGGCGCCATGCTGTCCACGACGGCTTTCCATGGCGCGCTTGCTGCCGACGACACGATCAAGATCGGCGTTCTGCATTCGCTGTCCGGCACGATGGCGATTTCCGAGACCACGCTGAAGGACGCCATGTTGATGCTTGTTGAAGAGCAGAACAAGAAGGGTGGCGTTCTCGGCAAGAAGCTCGAAGCCGTGGTCGTCGACCCGGCCTCCGACTGGCCGCTTTTCGCTGAAAAGGCCCGCCAGCTGATCTCCCAGGACAAGGTCGCAGCCGTCTTCGGTTGCTGGACATCTTCTTCCCGCAAGTCCGTTCTTCCGGTCTTCGAAGAGCTGAACTCGATCCTTTTCTATCCCGTCCAGTACGAAGGTGAAGAATCCTCCCGCAATATCTTCTACACCGGTGCCGCTCCGAACCAGCAGGCTATCCCGGCCGTTGATTATCTCGCCAACACCGAAGGCGTCGAGCGCTGGGTTCTGGCCGGCACGGACTATGTCTATCCGCAGACCACCAACAAGATCCTGAAGGCCTACCTGATGTCGAAGGGCGTCAAGGAAGAGGATATCATGATCAACTACACGCCGTTCGGTCATTCCGACTGGCAGACGATCGTGTCCGACATCAAGAAGTTCGGCTCGGCCGGCAAGAAGACCGCCGTCGTTTCCACCATCAATGGCGACGCCAACGTTCCCTTCTACAAGGAACTCGCCAACCAGGGCATCAAGGCAGAAGACATTCCGGTCGTCGCCTTCTCGGTCGGTGAAGAAGAGCTCGCCGGTCTCGACACCGCTCCGCTGGTCGGCCACCTTGCGGCCTGGAACTACTTCCAGTCGGTCGATTCCGAGGTCAATGCCGAGTTCATCAAGGAATGGCACGCCTTCACCAAGAACGACAAGCGCGTGACCAACGACCCGATGGAAGCCGCCTATATCGGCTTTAACGCATGGGTCAAGGCCGTCGAGGCCGCCGGCACGACCGATACCGATGCCGTGCTCGACTCGATCATCGGCGTTTCTGTTCCGAACCTCTCGGGCGGCTATTCCACCGTCATGCCGAACCATCACATCACCAAGCCGGTGCTGATCGGCGAAATCCAGGCCGACGGCCAGTTCGACATCGTTCAGCAAACCCCGCAGGTGGTTGGCGACGAATGGTCCGACTATCTGCCCGACTCGAAGGACCTGATCTCCGATTGGCGCAAGCCGATGTCGTGCGGCAACTTCAACGTTGCCACCGGCAAGTGCGGCGGCAAGGGCAGCTGATCCGCGTGAAGCACTAGGGGAGGCGTATCTCTCCCCAACCCCTCCCCGTCAGGGGAGGGGCTTTTTCGATACCCGTCCATGCTTGAACCGGCAGGAGGCGGCGCCGCGGTTCTTCTCCCTTTCCGTGGGGAGCTGACCAGCAGGTTAGAAGGGGTGTTCAAACCACCTCACCTCCCGCTGGATGTGTGAAACGGTCACGAGATGCCGGAATTGCGGGCGCGATCGCAGGACGGCCGGGCGGCGGATGAGGGGCGACATGATGACATTATCCAATTTACTCAAACTACTGTTTCTCTGGCTGGTTCTGGCCTTCGGCACCCTGCCTGCCCATGCTGCGGATGATGCTGCGACGCTCATCAACGCGCTCGGCAATGCCTCGTTTCCCGAGGCCGAGAAGATCATCGGCGATCTCGGAAAGACCGGTGATCCCAAGGTTGTGCCGGCGCTCGAGGCGCTGGGTGAAGGGGATCTCTACGCGAGAAAGTCGGACGGCAACGTGTTCATCACGAAAGCCGCAGGATCCAAGCTCTCTCTCATCGATCCGATGTCCGGCGAAGTCGTCGGCGAGGAGAGCAAGGGCGCTCTCACCAAGATCAAGGTCAACAACAATCTCCGCCGCGCGATCCGTTCCGCGCAGGGCGGGCTGACGCTGATGAGCCCCGACCGCGCCGTCAGGCTGCAGGCGGCGGCTTCCGTTCTCAAATCCCCCAGCGCCGACAATCTCGAGCTTCTGGAGAGCGCGCTTGCCGAGGAAAAGGACGGCGAGGTGCGTTCGCTACTCGAACAGGCGCGCGCCGTCTCGATCATGGGGTCCGACCGTCCGCTTGCAGACAAGCAGGCGGCAATCGCCGTGATCGAAGGGATCGGCGGACGCGATGCGATCGGCATCCTGATGGCTGCCTCGGCCAATGCCGACGACGCGTTGAAGGCTGACATCGATACCGCGATCCGTACCATCGAGGACAAGCTGGCGTTATGGGACGGCGTGCAGAATGTCATTTACGGCGTTTCGCTCGGTTCCGTCCTGCTGCTCGCCGCAATCGGCCTCGCCATCACTTTCGGCGTCATGGGCATCATCAACATGGCGCATGGCGAGATGGTCATGCTCGGCGCTTACTCCACCTTCGTGGTGCAGGAGGTGATCCGCAACAATTACCCTGGCCTGTTCGACTGGTCGCTCGCCATCGCGCTACCGGTCGCCTTCATCGTGACGGGGGCCGTCGGCCTCGTGATCGAGCGCGGCGTCATCCGCTTTCTTTACGGCCGGCCGCTTGAAACCATGCTTGCCACCTGGGGCATTTCGCTGATCCTGCAACAGGCGATCCGCTCGATCTTCGGACCGACCAACCAGGAAGTCGGCAGCCCGTCGTGGATGTCCGGTTCCTTCGCGCTCGGCGACCTTACCGTCACCTGGAACCGGCTGTGGATCACCGTCTTCTCGCTGACGATCTTCCTCGGTCTGCTGGTGCTGATGAAGCGGTCTGCCTTCGGCCTGCAGATGCGGGCGGTTACCCAGAACCGTCGCATGGCGTCCTCGATGGGTATCCGCACCCCCTGGGTCGATGCCTTCACCTTTGCGCTCGGGTCCGGCATCGCTGGCATTGCCGGCGTCGCGCTCAGCCAGATCGACAACGTTTCCCCGAACCTCGGCCAGTCCTACATCATCGACAGCTTCATGGTCGTGGTGTTTGGCGGCGTTGGCAATCTCTGGGGCACGCTGGTCGGCGCCCTGTCGCTCGGCATCCTGAACAAGCTGCTTGAACCGTCGGTCGGTGCCGTGCTCGGCAAGATCCTCGTTCTCGTCCTGATCATCCTGTTCATCCAGAAAAGACCGCGCGGCCTCTTCGCGCTCAAGGGGAGGGCTATCGAAGCATGATGACCGGTTTTATCTTCCGCGCCCTCGAACGCAGGATCGTCATCGCTATCTCGATCCTGATGGCCGTCGCGATGCTTGTCCCGGCGCTCAACCTTCTGGTTCCGCCGGACAGCTTCCTGCACATCCCGACCTATGCCGTCTCGCTGATGGGCAAGTATCTCTGCTATGCGCTGCTGGCGCTGGCACTCGATCTGGTCTGGGGCTATTGCGGCATTCTCTCGCTCGGCCACGGCGCGTTCTTCGCGCTCGGCGGTTATGCCATGGGCATGTATCTGATGCGCCAGATCGGTTCGCGCGGTGTTTACGGCAATCCGATCCTGCCTGACTTCATGGTGTTCCTGAACTGGAAAGAGCTGCCGTGGTTCTGGCACGGCTTCGACATGTTCCCCTTCGCCATGGTGATGGTGCTTTTCGTGCCGGGCCTGCTCGCCTTCGTCTTCGGCTGGTTCGCCTTCCGCTCCCGCGTCAACGGCGTCTATCTGTCGATCATCACCCAGGCGATGACCTACGCCCTGTTGCTGGCCTTCTTCCGCAACGACATGGGTTTCGGCGGCAATAACGGCCTCACCGACTTCAAGGAAATCGTCGGTTTCAACGTACAGGCCGATGGCACCCGCGCCGTGCTGTTTGCAAGTTCCGCCCTGATGCTGGCGCTCTGCCTGCTGATTTCCTCCGGCATCGTGCGCTCCAAGTTTGGCAAAGTGCTTGTAGGCGTGCGGGACGCGGAAAGCCGCACGCGCTTCCTCGGCTACCGGGTCGAGAACATCAAGCTCTTCACCTTCGTCGTCTCGGCGATGATGGCGGGCATCGCCGGCGCGCTGTTCGTGCCGCAGGTCGGCATCATCAACCCCGGCGAATTCGCGCCCGCCAACTCCATCGAGGTGGTGGTGTGGACCGCGGTCGGCGGCCGCGGAACGCTGATCGGGCCGATCATCGGTGCGCTCATGGTCAATGCCGGCAAGAGCTATTTCACCGGCGCGTTCCCCGAGCTCTGGCTCTTCGCGCTCGGCGGTCTCTTTATCGGCGTAACGCTGTTCCTGCCCAAGGGCATTGTCGGGACGATCCAGCAGAAGACCATGGCGCGGCGCGACATCAAGACGGTAACCAGGGCGGAAGAGGGTGGCGTTGCGGCCACCGTCGGCCAGGCAGCGGAGTAAGGACGATGGAGGAGAAAAAACCGACGAGCCTTCTTTATCTCAATGGCGTGTCCGTTTCCTTCGACGGGTTCAAGGCGCTGAACTCGCTTTCGCTGGTTATCGAGCCGGGTGAACTGAGAGCGATCATCGGCCCGAACGGCGCCGGCAAGACCACGATGATGGATATCATCACTGGCAAGACGCGGCCCGACGAGGGCGAGGTCTTCTTCAACGGCGAGATCGACCTGACCAAGAAGGACGAGGCTGACATTGCCCAGCTCGGCATCGGGCGCAAGTTCCAGAAGCCGACCGTGTTCGAAAGCCATACCGTCTGGGACAATCTGGAGCTGGCGCTTAACCGCGACCGCGGCGTGTTCGCCACGCTGTTCTACCGGCTGACGGCGGATGACAAGGCGCGTATCGAAGAGATCCTGGAGATCGTCCGGCTGACGGCGCGCAAGGACGATCTCGCCGCAAACCTTTCCCACGGCCAGAAGCAATGGCTGGAGATCGGCATGCTGCTGGCGCAGGAGCCCAAACTTCTTCTGGTCGACGAGCCGGTCGCCGGCATGACGGACGCCGAGACTGCTGAAACCGCGCTTCTTCTCAAGCAGATCGCCAAGACGCGTTCGGTCGTGGTGGTCGAGCACGACATGGGTTTCATTCGCGATCTCGGAGTGAAGGTCACCTGCCTCGCGGAAGGCTCGGTCCTTGCCGAGGGATCGATCGATTTCGTCTCGAACGACCCGAAGGTCATAGAGAACTATCTGGGGCGCTAACCTGTTCACGCTCCGGAGACCCCGCCTTTCTCCCCACCCCGGGAGAGGGGCGGGGTGCCAGGGACGGCGGCGTCTTTGCAGGTCAAGAATTCAGAGGAACGACGATGCTGACAGTCGACAACATCAACCTTCATTACGGAGCCGCGCAGGCGCTGCGTGGCGTATCGATCAAGGCCGAGATGGGCAAGATCACCTGCGTGCTGGGGCGCAACGGGGTGGGCAAGAGTTCGTTGCTGCGTGCCGTTACGGGCCAGCATCCCATCTCGGCCGGAACGATTTCCTTCGAAGGTGAGGCGCTCAACGGTCTTGCCCCATTCAACCGGGCGCGGGCCGGTGTCGGTTATGTACCGCAGGGGCGCGAGATCTTTCCGCTGCTGACGGTGAAGGAAAACCTCGAGACTGGCTATGCTCCACTCACGCGCAAGGACCGTTATATTCCGAACGAGATCTTCAGCCTCTTTCCGATCCTGCAGACAATGCTGGGCCGGCGCGGCGGCGATCTTTCGGGCGGGCAGCAGCAGCAGCTCGCAATCGGTCGCGCCATGGTGACGCGGCCGAAGATCCTCGTGCTCGACGAACCGACGGAAGGCATCCAGCCGTCGATCATCAAGGATATCGGCCGGGCAATCCGCTACCTCAGGGATTCCACCGGGATGGCGATCCTGCTGGTCGAGCAATATCTGGATTTCTGCCGGGAGCTCGCCGATCACGTCTACATCATGGATCGCGGCGAGATCGTGCATACGGGGCCGGCCGAAACACTGGATACGCCGGAAGCCCGGCGACACCTGACGGTCTGATAGTGCATGCTGGATTGACGATTTATTAGGTTTTACTGCTTGATGCTGTGGCATGACGTGGTATTTTCCCGCATCTGCGAACAGAAGGCGTATCCATGACATCCAGCACGGTTTTCAACCGCGTGCGGTCGACTGGCATTGTCCGGTTGGTCGTTTCGGGGCTTCTCTTTCTTGCTGCCGGCGTTGGCAGTGCCCTTGCCGCCGGTTGCGGCGCTTCCTTCCCGGCAGGTCGCCACGATCTGTCGCTCGATATCAACGGCCAGACGCGTTCTGCCGTCTATTTCATTCCGTCGAACTATAGCGGGAAACGCAAGGTTCCCGTGGTTTTCGATTTTCACGGCAGCAACAGCAATCCCGATGGTCAGATGAATCGCAGCCAGTGGGACAAGGTAGCCGAGCGCGAGGGCTTCATCGTCATGGCGCTTCAGGGCAGTCTGCCCGGTGAGTTCAAGGGTACGAATGCCTGGAATGTTCCCGGCGTCACCAAGGCCGCGGGGCTGGATGAAGGTGCCTTCATCCGCACAGCGGTCCATTACGCGACCGAGACCTTCTGCGTGGATGCTTCCCGCATCTATGCTTCCGGCTATTCGGGCGGTGGCCGCATGCTGTCGCAATATGTCTGCGACGGCTACGGCGATTTCGCCGCTGCCGGCTTCGTCATGGGGCTTCGCGCCGGTTATCCCGAACAGGAAGATGGCGTATGGCGTCCGCGCAAGGCAAGCTGCCATCCGGCGAAACCTGTCTCCATCATCGCCTTTTCCGGCCTCAAGGACGACGTCAATCCCTTTGGCGGCGGCGGCAAGGCCTACTGGCAATATGGCGGGGAAGTGGCTTTGAAACGCTGGGCCGAACTCAACGGATGCGATCCGCATCCGCGTGGGGAGAAGGGAGAGTCGGCGACGTTTTCCGCCTATTACGGCTGCAAGGCCGGAACGAGCGTGATTTCCTACGTGATCAAGGATGCCGATCACTCCTGGCCGGGCGACCGGGTTCGCTTCCGGCTGGCCGGTGCACAGGGAGAAAAGATCCGGGAGGTTGATGCGACGGGAAGAATGTGGGACTTCTTCCGTAATTCGGGTGGCGAACTCCTCGCGGGGACGCCTCAAAAAACGGCGTGCCCGGCCGAGAGGACAACCGTCGGAAAAGAGGCGGGCATACAGGGGAAAACGTGCAGCCAGCAGGTCAAGTCAGACAACAGCGAGCCCGTGGTGACGGACGGCTTGTAAGCAAGGCGCTCGACGGTCGTACGCGCATTGCCGAGCTTTATCAGGAGGGGGCGGCGAAGATCCGCCTCCCGCATACCTTTTCCTCCGAGATGGAGGCGGTCATCATCAATACCGCCGGCGGCCTGACCGGTGGCGACCGGCTGGACTGGTCGTTTTCCGCCGGTGCCGGCACCTTCGTCACCGCCACCACGCAGGCCTGCGAAAAGATCTACAAGGCATCCGTCGGCACGGCCGAGGTCGTTACCCGCATCGATGTGGCGCAGGGCGCTCGCTTCCACTGGCTGCCGCAGGAATCCATCCTGTTCGACCGCGCGTCGCTCACGCGTCGGCTGGAGGTCGATCTCGATGAAAGCGCCGAATTCCTGGCCGTAGAAGCCATTCTTCTCGGACGTAAGGCCATGGGCGAGGCCATGGAAAGCGGCATGGTGCGGGATCGCTGGCGCATTCGCCGTGGCGGCCGGCTCATCCATGCGGAAGACCTGCTCATGGAAGGGGACATGCGGCGCGTGACGGCCGCCGCGCCCGTGCTCTCCGGAGATGTGGCTTTCTCGACATTGCTCTACACAGGGCCTCATGCGGAGGCCTATCTTTCCCCGGTTCGCGATCTTCTGGGCAATGCCGCGGGCGGCGCCAGCCATTGGAACGGAAAACTCGTCGTGCGGCTTGCGGCCGAAGACGGGTTCACCTTGAGAAAAATCCTGATCCCGGTGATTTCGGTCTTGCGCGGCGGCGCGTCTGTGCCGAAAGTCTGGAATCTCTGACGCAGCGCAACAAGAGTGGAACAGCCATGAATCTCACGCCGAGAGAAAAAGACAAATTGCTCATCGCCATGGCGGCTATCGTGGCCCGCCGCAGGCTGGAGCGCGGCGTCAAGCTCAACTATCCCGAAGCCATTGCGCTGATTACCGATTTCGTCGTCGAAGGAGCGCGAGACGGTCGACCCGTTGCCGAACTGATGGAAGCCGGCGCCCATGTCATCACCCGTGCCCAGGTGATGGAGGGCATTGCCGAGATGATCCACGACGTGCAGGTCGAAGCGACGTTCCCCGATGGAACGAAGCTCGTTACCGTGCACGAACCTATCCGTTGAGGCCGCCATGCTTGAGCTTAGACCCAGTTGTGAATGCTGCGACCGCGATCTTCCTCCGGAAAGCCGGGATGCGCTGATCTGCAGTTTCGAATGCACCTTCTGCAGCGATTGTGCCTCTGATGTATTGGGTGGCTTCTGCCCCAATTGCGGTGGGGAACTGGTGCGCTGGCCGGTGCGTCCGGCCGAGAAGCTTGCGGCCAATCCGGCCTCGACAAAACGTGTTTTCAAGGCCGAGGGCTGCAAGTCCTCCGCGGCCGCCTGAGCAGGAGAGGGAACAAGCGATGATCCCGGGTGAAATCATTGCCGCGAGCGGCGAAATCGAACTCAATGCCGGCCTTCCGACCGTGACGATCGAAGTTGCGAACACCGGGGATCGTCCGGTGCAGGTGGGCAGCCACTACCATTTCTATGAGACCAATGCCGGTCTCTCCTTCGATCGCGAACAGGCTCGCGGCATGCGTCTCGATATTCCCGCAGGCACGGCCGTCCGTTTCGAGCCCGGCCAGATGCGGCGGGTTACGCTGATCCCGCTTTCCGGTAAGCGTGAGGTCTATGGCTTCCGCCAGCAGGTCATGGGTAAGCTGTGAAGCCGGCTTATCCCGCCCGGAGGAGCGAGCGATGAAATCGGCACTGATGGCGATGCTCTGCGGTTGCGTGCTTTTGATCGACGGTCCTGCCCAGAGCGAAGACGAGCCGGAAGTCGATTGTGCCAACGCCACGACCCAGTTTGCGATGAATGTCTGCGCCGACCGGGACTACAAGGCGGCCGACAAGGAACTGAACCTGCAATGGGTCAAGACCCGCAAGGTCGTGGCCGAGTGGGATGCAGATCTGGACGAGCAGGCAAAAGGTGCGGTTGCGTCGCTCTTGAAGGGGCAGCGGGCCTGGATCGAGTATCGCGACGGGCAGTGCAATGCGGCGGGCTACGCTGTCTGGGGCGGAAGCATGTATCCGACCGTCGTTTCCTCGTGCCTCACTGACCTGACACGCAAGCGGACCGAGGAACTCAAGGACCTCGCCAACGGCGTCGAATAATAACCAGGAGCGAAATGGGAAGACGGATCATGATCGTGGGGAACGGATCGGTACCGGAGGGCGCAGCGGAGGTGATCGACGCTGCCGATCTGGTCGTTCGTTTCAACATGACCCCGAGCTTTCCCGCCTCGGGCCACAAGACCGACGTGCTGGCGGTTTGCAATACGGGGCGGCCGGCAAAGGCCATGCTGTCCTCCGACGGATGGCTGGACAGCGAGCCGGTGCGGGATTGCGCCGAGATCTGGTCTGTGCGGGACCCCGAAAAATTCCGGGCGCTCAGGCCGCATCTCGCAGTCAGCCATCCCGAACTCGACGATTTCTGCGACGACTACACGGAAGGCTTCGAACGTCTGGCCGAACGCCGTGGCAAGGTTCACCGCATCATTTCGCGCCGTGTGCACGAGGCCGTCGATGCCGAGCTTTCCGTGCAGGAGCCCGGCGATTACGTCGTGCCGAGTAGCGGAATGGTTGTTGTCGCCCACGTGCTTTCCGAGCCGGCTTTTGCCGGGGATACCATCTGCCTTGCAGGTTTCAGCCACGAAGGCTGGGAAGGCCATCCCTTTTCCGCCGAGCGGCGGCTTATTGATTCCCGTATTGTTTCCGGAAGGCTGACGCGCCTTTCCTCACCTACCGCTTCCTCCCTCTCCCAAGGAGCCTGATCCATGCCTTACAAGATGTCCCGCGCGGCCTATGCCTCCATGTTCGGACCGACCACCGGCGACAAGGTGCGCCTTGCCGATACCGAACTCTTCATCGAGGTGGAGAAGGATTTCACGAGCTACGGCAACGAGGTGAAGTTCGGCGGCGGCAAGGTCATCCGCGACGGCATGGGCCAGAGCCAGGTGACGCGCGCCCGTGGCGCGGTCGATACCGTCATCACCAATGCGCTGATCGTCGATCACTGGGGGATTGTGAAGGCCGATATCGGCCTGAAGGACGGCCGCATCGTGGCGATCGGCAAGGCCGGCAATCCGGATACCCAGCCCGATGTCGACATCATCGTCGGCCCGGGCACGGAAGCGATCGCGGGTGAGGGCAAGATCGTCACCGCCGGCGGTATGGACAGCCATATTCACTTCATCTGCCCGCAGCAGATCGAGGAGGCGCTGATGAGCGGTCTCACCACCATGCTCGGCGGCGGCACCGGTCCGGCGCACGGCACGCTCGCAACCACCTGCACGCCCGGTCCGTGGCATATCGCCCGGATGATCGAAGCTGCCGATGCCTTCCCGATGAACCTTGCATTTGCCGGCAAGGGTAATGCCTCGCTGCCCGGCGCGCTGGAGGAAATGGTGCTGGCCGGCGCTTCCTCGCTGAAGCTGCATGAGGACTGGGGCACGACGCCCGCTGCTATCGACTGCTGCCTTTCGGTCGCGGACCAATACGATGTGCAGGTGATGATCCACACCGACACGCTGAACGAAAGCGGCTTCGTCGAGGATTCCATCGGCGCGATCAAGGGCCGCACCATCCATGCCTTCCACACGGAAGGTGCGGGCGGCGGCCATGCGCCCGATATCATCAAGATCTGCGGCCAGCTCAACGTCATTCCGTCGTCTACCAACCCGACCCGGCCCTATACCGTCAACACCATTGCCGAGCACCTCGACATGCTGATGGTCTGCCATCACCTGTCGTCCTCGATCCCGGAAGACATCGCTTTTGCCGAAAGCCGTATCCGCAAGGAGACGATTGCGGCGGAAGATATCCTCCACGACATCGGCGCCTTCTCGATCATTTCCTCCGACAGTCAGGCCATGGGCCGCGTCGGCGAAGTGGCGATCCGCACCTGGCAGACGGCGGACAAGATGAAGCGTCAGCGCGGCCGGTTGGCACAGGAGACCGGCGATAACGACAACTTCCGCGTCAAGCGCTACATCGCCAAGTATACGATCAACCCGGCGATCGCCCACGGCCTTTCCCACGAGATCGGCTCGGTCGAAATCGGCAAACGCGCCGACCTCGTGCTGTGGAACCCGGCCTTTTTCGGCGTCAAGCCTGATATGGTGCTGCTCGGCGGCTCGATTGCGGCGGCGCCGATGGGCGATCCGAACGCTTCCATCCCAACGCCGCAGCCGGTTCACTACCGCTACATGTTCGGCGCTTACGGCAAGGCGCGGACCAATTCCTCCGTCACCTTCGTCTCGCAGGCTTCACTGGATGCCGGTCTTGCCAACAAACTCGGCGTTGCAAAGCAGTTGCTCGGCGTAAAGAATACCCGCGGCGGCATTTCCAAGAAGTCGATGACCCACAATGACCTGACGCCGCATGTGGAAGTCGATCCTGAAACCTACGAAGTGCGCGCCGACGGCGAGCTGCTGACCTGCGAACCGGCGACCGAACTGCCGATGACGCAGCGCTACTTCCTGTTCTGAGCAGGTCATGGCGCGCATCCTGCGAAAAATTGCGGGCGGCGTTGTCCTGATCGGCTTGGCTGTGGTCGCGGGCATGGTGGTTCCGCGGCCGCTTTCCGGCAAGCCCGCCATCGCCGCGACGGGCAGCCGGGAAATATTGGGGCTCTCCAACCCGATCCATACCGATATCGTCCTGCCGTTCGACGACGATGTCGTTGGGGCCTTTGGCGATCTGATCGCCGCCGGTTCTCCGCTGGATCATCCCGATGCGCGATATGTCGTGTTCGGCTGGGGCGGGCGCTCCTTCTATATCGAAACGCCGACATGGGGCGACCTGAAGCCGATGCCGGTGCTGAAGGCGCTGACGCTCGACAGCTCCGTCCTGCATGTGGATGTGGCAGCGCAGATCGATCTGGACGCTCCCGGTGTTCAGCGGTTTTCAACGGATGAAGAGGGGATGGATCGCCTCATAGACTTCGTTCGGACGACGCTCGTTTCTTCCGATGGTGCAGTGCAGCCTATAGAAGGAGCCGCTTATGGCGCGACCGATATGTTCTATGAGGCTAACGGGAGCTTCAACGTTCTGGCCGGCTGCAACACCTGGACTGCGGCTGCTTTGCGAACCGCAGGTGTCAGAACCGGATGGTGGACGCCGCTGCCTGTGACGCTCCGCTGGTCGCTCGACATGCTCAATTGATGTGTTGTTGTATTTTTGCATAGCAGCCATGCGCTTGATGTTGGCGCTCAAGTTTTTATGATGCAGCGCATCAAGATTCAGGGTAGTTTAGAACTATTCCAGAAATGGCATCCCCAAGTGCCGCCGTCCATCCAAAGGAGATTACCATGCTGATCGGCAGAAAAGTGCCCAACGTCACCTTCCGTACCCGCGTTCGCGACGAGTCCGTCGGTGGCCCGAACCCCTTCCGTTGGCAGGACATGACCTCCGACGATTACTTCAAGGGCAAGCGCGTTATCCTGTTCTCGCTGCCGGGCGCCTTCACGCCGACCTGCTCGACCTTCCAGCTTCCCGACTTCGAAAAGATGTACGAAGAATTCAAGGCTGAAGGTATCGACGAAATCTACTGCATGTCGGTCAACGACGCCTTCGTCATGAACGCCTGGGCAAAGGGCCAGAACCTGCAGAACGTCAAGGTCATCCCAGACGGTTCCGGCGAATTCACCCGCAAGATGGGCATGCTGGTCAACAAGGATAACCTCGGTTTCGGTATGCGTTCCTGGCGTTATGCCGCCATCATCAATGATGGCATTGTCGAGCAGTGGTTCGAGGAAGAAGGTTATTCGGACAATTGCGAAAGTGATCCGTATGGCGTTTCCTCGCCGCAGAACATCATGGAAAAGCTGAAGGAAAAGAAAGCCGCCTGACTTCTTTCCTTCAACGCATGAATTTTGCGAAGGCCCGGCTTTTTGCCGGGCTTTTTTCGTTAACGGATGACGGCCTTTCGAAAGCTCTAACCTTAGGCATCGTTAATAAAATGGTCGCTTGAAAAAGCATTCCAGTGTGATCTCGGACGCAGATCGTATGCAACCGCGGATCAACTGATCTATCCCGCGCGGCTAGGAGGCGCTTGGCCGGTTCCTGGCTTGTTTCCTGCTTCAGTTCAAGAAATAGGGGTTGGAAAATCAGGGTGCGATATGGACGAAATACAATCCTTGGTTATAGAGTCGCTTCATGGGGATTTATACGAATCTATTTTTAGAACCGATTGCATTTTAGCGAATGGATTAGGGCGAAGCGAAGAGAACCTGTCTTATTCGAAGAGTGCTGCATGAATGGGGAGCGGCGCGATGGAATTTCTCAAACAATGGGTTTCGCTGCAGGTTGATCTCGGTCAGTTCAACGGTCGAAAGGCCGTCTATGGCTTTGCCCTTAAGATGACCTTTCGGGCCGTGCTTCTGGCATTTTTCCTCAGCATCGCCGCACTTCCGCTCTGTTATCAGCTCGGCTTCATGCCCCTTTCGGTGCCGGAGGCGATCAAGCTTTCCGTGGCGTTTTCCTGGCTGTTCGGCGGCGCGGTTTCAGGGGCGCTTGCTATCGTTACCGGTCAGGTGATTCATGATCTTTCCGTCTCGCGTACTGAGTTCGAGCGCCTGAGTCGTACGGACATGTTATCCGGTCTTCTCAACCGTCGCGCCTTCAACGAAGAGCTTGTCCGGACGAACGGTCAGGCATCGCTTGCGATTCTGGATCTCGACCGTTTCAAATCGATCAACGACCGTTACGGCCATAGCGCGGGTGATGCCGTGATCGTGGCTGTTGCGGAGGTTTTGCGCGAGGTGTTCAAGGAACCGCATGTCGTGGCTCGTCTTGGCGGTGAGGAATTTGGTGTCATCATCCACGGCGGCGGTATTGCCCAGCGCATAGCACTGGTGGAGCGGGCGCGTAACCTGATCGCATGGCGGGCGGTGTCCTGCGATGGGCAGATGATATCTACAACGGTTTCAGGAGGCGTTGCGGAATTCGGGCCGGGCTTAAGGGCAGAAGCGGTTTATTCAGCGGCGGATCGCGCGCTTTATCTCGCCAAGGCGAACGGGCGCAACAAGGTGCTGCACGATGAAGGCGTAGAGGCATTTCCTGCATGGCCGAAGAGCGAGCTTGACGATTCGCTGGCAATCGACGGTGGGCTTCCGGCTTCCGGCTGAAGTTCATTCTTGCCGCCTGCCTGTCATTTGTGCATGGTTGAAAAATCGCCAATCTGGACTGACCATGCGACGCGTTATTTCCATTCTTCCCGCCGGCTCCGGCGACGTTACGATTTCCGGCAAGGTTAGCCTTGCTCATGACGAGCGCCATCTGAGGCGCAAGCTCCTGCACCTCGAAGACGGCGACATGGTCATGCTCGACCTCAAGGAGCCGGTTCTTCTGGCCCATGGCGACCTGTTGATGCTGGACGATGACACTGCAGTCGAGGTGGTTGCGGTCGAGGAAAAGCTGTTCGAGATCACGGCCCGTGATCCCCGCCATCTGATCGAGCTTGCCTGGCATCTCGGCAATCGTCATCTGTCGGCGCAGATCGAGGAGGAACGCATCCTCATTCTGCGCGACCATGTGATCCGCGATATGCTCATTGGACTGGGCGCAACCGTTAACGACATCACCGAGCGTTTCCAACCGGCGAGGGGAGCCTATCACTCCCACGGCGGACACGGGCACGGCTCGCATTCAGGTCATCACCATGACTGATATTGCTGCGCATGCTGAGGGGCGAGGGGCCTTGTTGCGGCTGCTTGCCTGGCTTTCGCCTGCCTTTCCGGTTGGCGGTTTCGTCTACTCAGGCGGGCTTGAGGCGGTCATTCACGATGGCGGCATTGGATCGGCCGAGGAGCTGTCGGCCTGGCTCTCCGTCGTGTTGTCAGACGGCAGCCTGCGTAACGACGCCATACTGCTTGCAGAGGCCTACCGTTCGATCGATGATGCCAAGCGGTTGCGAGATGTAGTCGAGCTTGCAGCGGCGCTTGCCGGATCGATGGAGCGCCATGCGGAGATCCTCAGGCAGGGTGACGCGTTCCTTGCTGCCGCGTCGGCATGGCCGCATCCGGTGCTCGATGTATTTTCCGGCGGTACGGCCTACAGCGTGGCCGTGGGAGCTGTGGCTGCTGCCCATCATGTGCCGCTCGACGATGCCCTTGCCGCCTTCCTGCAGGCGCAGTGCGCCCAACTGATCTCTGTTTCGGTGAGGCTTGGGGTTATCGGGCAGAAACAGGGTGTCGCCATTCTCGCCGGGCTGGAGCGGCCGGTTCTGGCCCAGGCCGAGCGTACGGGGCGGCTTGGGCTTGATGAACTCGGTAGCGCCACCGTTCTTGCCGATATCGCGAGCCTCAGACACGAGGTGCAGTATTCTAGGTTGTTCCAGTCGTGATCGCGGCGGTGCAAGTCCTTCGGCCGGATGAAGCCTGCCAGAGAGACGAATTGATTGCCGGCGGTTTCGCCGTCGCTTGCCAACAGGATAGATAAGATGAAGTCACAGAATGGTCCCCTGCGCGTTGGTATCGGCGGCCCGGTTGGGTCGGGCAAGACAGCGCTGACGGAAAAGCTCTGCAAAGCAATGCGCGACCAGTACTCCGTCGCGGTCGTCACCAATGATATCTATACCCGCGAGGATGCCGATGCGCTGATCCGGATGCAGGCGCTTTCCTCCGACCGGGTGATCGGTGTGGAAACCGGTGGCTGTCCGCATACCGCAATCCGCGAAGACGCCTCTATCAACCTGCAGGCCATCGCCGATCTGACGGCCCGCATCCCCGATCTCGACGTGGTGTTCATCGAATCGGGCGGCGATAATCTGGCGGCAACCTTCTCTCCGGATCTCGCCGACTTGACGATCTACGTCATTTCCGTCTGCCAGGGCGAGGAAATCCCGCGCAAGGGCGGCCCGGGCATCACCCGTTCCGACCTGCTGGTGATCAACAAAAAGGATCTGGCGCCTTATGTCGGCGTCGATATCGAGGTGATGGATCGGGATGCGGAACGCATGCGCTCGTCCCGCCCCTATGTGTTTTCGGACATGAAACGTGGGGCGGGCGTCGAGGATATCGTGGCGTTCCTGAAAGAAAGCGGGGGACTCTGAGCCCCCCGAAATGTGAATTGCGTTTCTTTTCTTGAACGTCAGATCTGTTTGAGAGCGCTGACGTCGTTGATCTGAATGATGCGTCCCCGCACGGTGACGCCAGCGCGGCGGAGCGATGAGAAGGCGCGCGACAGGGCCTCCGGAGCGAGGCCCAGCTTGCCTGCCAGAAGGCTTTTCTGGAAGGGTAGGCGGATCGAAGCGGATGCGCTGTCCTGCGGGCAGTTGTCCAGCAGATAGTGGGCGACCCGTTGCGGAGCGGTCTGCAAGCGGTCGTTGGCGATGCACTCCATTGTGGTGCGCAGGTGAGCGGAAAGATTGCGGATGATCGCCTGCGCGATATCCCGCTCCTGTTCCGCCAGCGCCCGAACCTTCTGCAGTTCAAACCGGGCAACGGTGATGTTCTCGGCCGCCTGGGCGTTGTAGAGGTAGTTGTCGCCGAGCGCGAGTAGGCATTCGGCAAAGGTTTCGCCTGGGCCGCAGATGCGGATATCGGCTTCGCGCCCGTCCTTGTTCAGCCGGTAGAGGCGCACATAGCCGGTAAGAACGCAGTAGAAGTATTCCGCGTTTTCCGCTTCCCGAAACAGGATGTCGCGCGCTTCGTAATTGGTCACGGTGCAGATTTCGAGCATGCGCGCCAGCGCGCTCGCACCGAGAGATGCCATGAACGGCGTCTTCAGCAGGGTGTTTTTGTCGCGTGTGTTCAACTTCAAAATCTTGTTCACGGTTTCACGGCTCCAGATTGCGGTCCTTGCGGAGCGCGGTGGCCAATCCCCAGTAACGAGAAGACGCTTCCCCACAGCTTCGAAAAGGCAGGCCGCTCCGCTTCCTCCAGCTGGCGGCAACCACTCTCCGATGCCGGAAAATCGCAGACCGCCGGAAACCCGGCGATAACGGCGACCTCCCACGAAAATGTGTTCAGCAACATCATTTCCATCTGGGAAGCAACCTTCAGTCGTTACTCATTCCTCAGCAGAAAAAAGGATAGGGAAGGTCGAACAAGGTTGATTTGATTTCGATCAACCGATCTGGCTGGGTGTGTCAGATTTTCTTCATAACCACCATAAAACACGAAAAAACCGGGCTCAGAGGCCCGGTTTGATGCGTATACTTGCTGGTTTTACTCGGCGGCGAGCGGTGGAAGATTGATGATCTTGCCGCCGCTCTCTTCCTTGCGGGACGCGCCGGGAGCCTGCTTTTCGACGGCTGCAAGGCGCTTCTTGAGGCTTTCGAGCGTCTCGTTGTTCTCTCTGGCCATTTCGGTCAGCTCCTCGGCCGAGAGCGGGATGGTCTCCTCTTCCTTCTTTCCGACGAGTCTGCCGAACATCCAGCCGAGCAGGTGCGAGAGATCGTCGAGAATCAGGAAGAATGCCGGAACGACCAGCAGGCTGAGTGCCGTCGACACGATAATGCCGCCGATCACGGCGATTGCCATAGGTGCACGGAATGAACCGCCTTCGCCAACGCCCATGGCGGACGGCAGCATGCCGGCGGACATGGCGATGGAGGTCATGATGATCGGGCGGGCGCGCTTGCGACCGGCCTCTACCATGGCTTCCACCCGCTGCATGCCCTTGTGGCGCATCTCGATAGCGAAATCGACCAGCAGGATGGCGTTCTTGGTGACGATACCCATCAGCATGAGGATACCGATCAGGACCGGCATCGATAGCGGGTTGTTGGTAATGATCAGCGCCACCGCCACGCCGCCGATGGCCAGCGGCAGCGACAGCAGGATCGTGAACGGCTGGATGACATCCTTGAACAGCAGGATCAGCACGGTCAGCACCAGAAGCAGGCCGAGCAGCATCGCGTTGACGAAGCTCTGCTGCATTTCCCGCTGGACCTTGGTATCGCCGCTTTCAGCAAGCTTCACCGAGGCCGGGATCCGGGTCGAATCGACAGCGGCGCGGAAGGCTGCCGACGCCGTGTCGAGGGCGACGCCCTGTGGCAGGTCGGCACCAATGGAAACCACGCGGTTGCGGTTGTTGCGCTCGATGGCGCTGACGCCTTCCGAATAGTCGATATCGGCGACGCTCGACAGCGGAACAGTCGCACCGCCTGCGGTCTGCACCTTGAGGGCGCGGATGGCGGCGAGATCGGTTCTAAGGTCGAGAGAGGCCTGGACCCGGATCGGGATGAGGCGGTCGTCGAGCGAGATCTTGGTGAGGGCCGAGTCGACATCGCCGATGGTGGCCACGCGGACGGTCTCCGAGATCTGCTGCGCAGTTACTCCGAGCCGTGCTGCTTCATCTGCGCGCGGACGGATCTGGAGTTCCGGACGGGGCAGGGCGCCGTCGGAGCTGACATTGGCAAGTTCCGGCACCGTGCGAAGCTTGGCTTCGAGGATCGCGGCGGCCTCGTTCAGTTCGTCCGCATTCTTGGAGAGGAAGTTGAACGAAAGGTCGCGTTCACCACGGTCGTTCAGCTTGGACACGCGGATATCGGGGATTGGTCGGAGCTTTTCGAATGCCTCCTTCTCGATATCCCATTGCGGCCGTGTGCGACCTTCAATGGTCATCTTGGGCAGATAGGGGCCGATGACGGGAATGCCGCCCAGTCCCTTGTTGACCAATGTCTTCAGCAGCGAATGCTCGATGCGGACGAGGTTGAGCGTCACGCTGGCGCGACGAAGCTCCATATCGCCCTTGGGCGAGGCGCCGCCAAGGATGAAGACGCTTTCCACGCCCTCGAGATCCTTGGTCGCTGCATAGATCGCTTCGGTCTTGCTTTCGGTTTCATCGAGCGTCGCATTCGGTGGCAGTTCGATGGACAGCACTATACGACCGGCGTCTTCCGGCGGAAGGAAGGAGCCGGGAACCTGCGCCAGCAGCGCAATCGAGGCGACGAGGAAGGCAAAGGCGCCGATAAGCGTCAGGTAGCGCGCATACCAGTGGCTCGTGGTGGCGCGTACCAGCCGCGTATAGCCCTTCATGAAGGCGCTGTCGTTGTCGTGATGGTCGTCCATCGCGTCTTCGGCGCGCATCAGGTAGGCGGCCATCAGCGGCGTGATGAGACGCGCGACCATCAGCGAGAAAAAGACAGAGAAGGCGACGGTCAGGCCGAACTGGATGAAGTACTGGCCCGGAATACCCGGCATGAAGGATACCGGCACGAACACTGCGATGATGGTGAACGTGGTGGCGATAACGGCAAGGCCGATTTCGTCGGCCGCCTCGATGGCCGCTCGATACGGCGTCTTGCCCATTTTGATGTGGCGGGCGATGTTCTCGATCTCGACGATTGCATCGTCAACGAGAATACCGGTCGCCAGCGTCAGCGCCAGGAAGCTGACGAGGTTCAGAGAGAACCCCATCATGTCCATGATCCAGAAGGTCGGAATGGCGGAGAGCGGCAGGGCGATTGCCGAAATCAGGGTTGCGCGCCAGTTGCGCAGGAAGAGGAAGACCACAATAACCGCCAGAACAGCACCCTCGATCAGGGTATGCATGGCCGCTTCGTAATTGCCGTAGGTGAAGTAGACGGAATCGTCCATCAGCTTGATATCGACGCCCGGGTTCTCCGCACGGACCTGATCAAGGATGGTGGAGACCGTTTCCGCGACGCTTACTTCGCTGGCGCCCTTGGAACGGAAGACGGCGAAGGTGACGACTGGCTCACCGTTGAAGCGCGAGAAGGATTTCGGTTCTTCGTAGGTGTCCTTGATGGTGCCGAGGTCGGCAAGTTTGACGAAACGACCGTTGCTCAGCGCGATGGTGGTGTTGGCCAGCGTACCGACATTGCGGGTGTCGCCCAATGTGCGGATTGCTTGTTCGGCACCGGCCACCTGACCGCGGCCTGAGCCGAGATCGACGTTGGTGCCACGCAACTGACGGTTCACGTCGGCGGCGGTGATGCCGAAAGCGTCGAGACGGTCCGGGTTCAGTTCGACGCGGATTTCGCGCTCGGCGCCGCCGTAACGGTCGATACGGCCAATGCCGCTCTGGCCCTGCAGTGCCCGCTTCACTGTGTCATCGACGAACCACGAGAGTTCCTCGATGCTCATGTTGGGCGCGGAAACCGCGAATGTCTGGATAGCCGCTCCCTCGACGTCGATCTTTGCGACGATCGGCTCGTCGACGGATGCCGGGAGGTCGCCGCGAATGCGGTCGATGGCGTCCTTGACGTCCTGCACCGCCTGTTCGGTCGGCACCTCCATGCGGAACATGATGATGGTCTGCGACTGCCCGTCGGTGACGGTCGAAGTCAGTTCGTCGACCCCGGTGATGCTCGCAACCGCGTCCTCGATCTCCTTCGTCACCTGCGTCTCGAGTTCAGCCGGGGACGCGCCGCTCTGGGTCACGGTGATCGCCACCAGCGGAACGTCGATATTCGGAAAGCGGGTGATCGGCAGTGCGAAAAACGACTGGAGACCGACCACCATCAGCAGGAAGAAGGCCAGGATCGGCGCTACGGGATTTCGAATGGCCCAGGCGGAGAAGTTCATGGCGCTCTGTCTCTCAGTTCGAGGCGGCAGTTTCGTCGTTGATCGGGTTGATGTGGTCGCCATCGCGAACGAAGGCGCCGGCCTTGGCGACCACCACATCGCCTGCCTTCAGGCCGCTGACGACCTGGATATAGGCGCCATCCTGGATGCCGGTCGCGATGTCGACCTGCTTGATGACGCCATCCCTGACCAGGCGGGTCGTAGTCGCATGCTTGCTGGTGGTGATGGCCGACAGCGGCAGGGCTACGGCATTCGCTTCGGCCACGATGATCTCGGCGTTGCCATACATGCCGGCGCGGGCGCCGTTGTCATCGTCGATGGCGATGTGCACCGCGCCGAGGCGCGTCTGCGGATCGACGATGGGGGAAATCAGGCGGACCGAGCCGTTCAGGCTCGAGGCTCCGCCGGCGACGGTAATCTTCGCCTTCTGGCCGACGCGCATCTTCAGGATATCGGTTTCGGATACGTCTGCGACGAGTTCGATCTGGCCGTCCCTGATAATAGTGAACATCGGCTGCCCGCTGCCGGAGGCGATGGCGCCGGTCTTGGCGTTCCGCACCGAAACGACGCCGGCATAGGGGCTCTTCACATCCGTACGAGCAAGATTGAGGTCTATATCCGCGATCTGAGCGTCGACGACCTTGATATCGGCTTCGGCAATCGCAATCGCCTGTTCGGCGCTCGTCACCTTGGCGCGGGCGCTGGTGGCGGCTGATTCAGCCTGCTCCACGGAAGAAGTCGAGAAGGTGCCGGATTTGCCGAGTGCTTTCGCGCGCTTGAACTGGCGGTCCGCTTCGTCGGCATTGGTCTTGGCGTCGGTGAGCTGCGCATGATACTGAGCAAGTGCTGCCTCTGCCTTGGCGCGCGAGGCCTGAAGCTGGCCCTTCTGCAGGCGTAGCGCATCGTCGTTGAGGCGGGCGACCACGCCATCGGCTTCCACCTTGTCACCGACATCGGCCTCAAGCGTCTTGATCGAAAGCCCCTCGACGAGCGGCTGCACATAGATCTCTTCCACCGGCTTGATGGTGCCTGTCGCAACGATCCTGTCCACCAGCGGCCGGGCCTCGGCCTTCGTCACGACGATCGAGGGGATCTTGGGCTGCGGCGCCGATGCGGCCGCTTCCTCCGCCTGCGCGGCATAAGGTACAAACAGGGCGGACAAGACGAGCAGTCCTGCGATGGCATCCTTGTTGCGAACCATGGGCTCCTTCCAGCATTCAAACGAATGCGCCAATAGTTATTCAATAAAACTTGTTTTCCCGTGGGCAATCGTCAAGATGCCAATAGAACAGCTTCCGGTTTCCACTCCCTCGGGAGGAAAATCCTTCTATTACACAACCGGTTCATAGTTGGTATCGCTCGTTCGACTTACAAGAGCGACAAGCACCTTCTTCGCGGCGAAAATTTACGCGTGTGTTTCCTGCAAATCAATGTGGTCGCGATGCCACAGGTTGAGCCCCGCTGCCGGCTACGCGGGAAAACAAAAAAAGGCGCAGGGGCCGGGGCCGTGCGCCTTTCCTTTTGTCGATCCTCGCGTCTGCTTATTTCAGCGCGGCGTCAGTGATTTCATGCGTCCAGGCGCCGGTCGGCTCCTTGGTGATGACCGGGTCGGAACCGCCGCCGAGCAGGGTGGCGACGGTGCGCTTGTAGTCAGCTTCGTCGAGCGCGCCGTTGGAACCGGCTGTCAGCTTGGCGACTTCGCCCATCATGCGCTTCTGGTGCTTCTCGGTCTGGGCGCCGGAGGCGTCGTTTTCGAGAACAATGTCTGCGGCTTCGTCCGAATGCTCCTCGGCCCACTTCCAGCCCTTCATCGAAGCGCGGACGAACTTGACCATCTTTTCCTTGAAGGCCGGGTCCTTCAGCTTGTCTTCCAGAACATAGAGGCCGTCCTCAAGGGTAGCGACGCCTTCATCCTCGTACTTGAAGGTAATGAGGTCTTCCGGCTTGATGCCGGCGTCGATGACCTGCCAGTATTCGTTATAGGTCATGGTCGAGATACAGGCAGCCTGCTTCTGCAGCAGCGGATCAACGTTGAAGCCCTGCTTCAGGACGGTAACACCATCAGCGCCGCCGGTGGTCGGGATCTTCAGGTGCGCCATCCACGACAGGAACGGATATTCGTTACCGAAGAACCAGACGCCCAGCGTCTTGCCCTTGAAGTCGTCCGGCTTGGTGATGCCGGTTTCCTTGAGGCAGGTTAGCATCATGCCCGACTTCTTGAACGGCTGGGCGATGTTGACGAGCGGGGTGCCCTTTTCGCGCACGGCCAGAGCCGAAGGCATCCAGTCGATGACGACGTCGGCGCCGCCGCCGGCGATAACCTGTGCCGGGGCAATGTCCGGGCCGCCGGGCTTGATGTCGACGTCGAGGCCTTCTTCTTCATAGAAGCCCTTGTCCTTGGCAACGTAGTAGCCGGCGAACTGGGCTTGCGTCACCCACTTGAGCTGCAGCGTCACCTTGTCGGCGGCCGCCGCCTGCATCGCCGTCAGCGAGACGGCGCCTGCCAACAGCAGGGATGCGATCTTGAATTTCATTGTTGTTCCCTCTTCTTTTTTACGCCTGTCCACCGCGGACAGACGGATGCCAGAAGGTGACGGCGCGTTCTGCCAGCGCCACCACCCCATAAAAGATCGAGCCTGCGAGCGCGGCGACCGCGATCTCGGCCCAGACCATGTCGACATTGCTGCGCCCCACTTCCGTGGAGATCCGGAACCCCATGCCGACAATCGGGGTGCCGAAAAACTCTGCCACGATGGCGCCGATCAGCGCCAGCGTCGAATTGATCTTGAGAGCGTTGAAGATGAACGGCCATGCGGCTGGCAGGCGAAGCTTGGTCAGCGTCTGCCACCAGCTTGCCGCATAGGTGCGCATCAGGTCGCGTTCCATGTGGCTTGCGGCACCCAGCCCCTGCACGGTGTTCACCAGCATGGGGAAGAAGGTCATGATGACGACGACGGCGACCTTGGACTGCCAGTCGAAGCCGAACCACATGACCATGATCGGCGCGACGCCGACGACCGGTAGCGCGGAGACGAAATTGCCGATGGGCAGCAGGCCTTTCTGCAGAAAGGGGGAGCGATCGACCAGGATCGCCACGATGAAGCCGAGGCCGCAGCCGAGCACATAACCGGTCAAAACGGACTTGAGGAAGGTCTGCCGGAAGTCTGCCCAGAGCGTCGGGATGGAGTTGATGAGCCGCGTCCAGATCATCGACGGTGCCGGAAGCAGGATCGATGGAATGGAGAAGCCGCGGACCACGCATTCCCATATGACCAGCAGGGTGACGCCGAAGATCACGGGCACGGCCGTATTGGTAATGCGGCGAAGCGCTGGATTGGCGAAGCGCTGCCGCACTAGCCATTCATTGAGCCCCCAGGTCGCAAGCCAGAAGACGACCGCGAAAAGCAGATAACCGTTCATGGCTTGACCCCCATGCGTTTCAGGACGCGGCCATGGGCGAAGCCGACGATGCCGACGAGAACTGCGGCAAGGCCCGCCGCCATGAACAGCGCCGCCCATATCTGGATGGTCTGCCCGTAATAGGAGCCGGAGAGCAGGCGTGCGCCGAGGCCTGCGACAGCACCGGTCGGCAGCTCGCCGACGATGGCGCCCACCAGCGAGATGGCGATGGCCACCTTGAGCGAGGTGAAGAGGTAGGGCATCGAGGCCGGCCAGCGGAGCTTCCAGAAGGTCTGGTTCTGGCTGGCGTTATAAGTGTGCATCAAGTCGAGCAGCAGCGTATCAGGGCTTCTCAACCCCTTCACCATGCCGACGACGATGGGGAAGAAGGAGAGGTAGGTCGAGATCAGCGCCTTGGGCAGCACGCCGGAAACACCGATCGCATTGAGCACGACGATGATCATCGGCGCGACCGCAAGGATCGGGATCGTCTGGCTGGCGATGACCCAGGGCATCAGTGAGCGATCCATCGCCCGGTTATGCACGATGCCGACGGCCAGCAGTATGCCTAGCACGGTGCCGATGGCGAAGCCGAGAAGGGTGGCCGAAAGCGTGATCCACGCATGATAGACGAGGCTGCGCTTCGAGGTGATCGCCTTGTTGACGGTGGTATCCCACAGCTCGACGGCAATCTGGTGCGGCGCCGGCAGCACCGGACGCTCCTGAACGAAGGTGCGTTCCACCACCTGCCCGAAGCTCAGCGTCTCGTTGTCACGCGCCGCCTGATCACGCACGAAGGGCGCGTTGAGATAGACGACGAAGACATGCCAGATGACGAGGATCGCGAAGATGACGGTAAGGACCGGAAGGATGCGATCTCTGAAGAGGGAGGGGGAGGTCATACGGGACCTCCCGCCGAACAGAGAGAAAGAGAACGGCGCTCCTTATTCCTCATAGCTGTGCCCCGCTTTAAGGCCTTCGCGGACGCGGTGGGCGATTTCGAGGAATTCGGGGGTTTCACGAATTTCCAGCGGGCGTTCGCGCGGCAGGGTGGATTCGATCACGTCGGTCACGCGGCCGGGGCGGGGGCTCATCACCACGATCTTGGTGGAGAGATAGACGGCCTCCGGAATGGAGTGGGTGACGAAACAGATCGTCTTGTCGGTCGCGGCCCAGAGCTTCAGAAGCTGTTCGTTGAGATGGTCTCGGACGATCTCGTCCAGCGCGCCGAAGGGTTCGTCCATCAGGAGCAAATCGGCGTCGAAGGCAAGCGCGCGTGCGATCGAGGCGCGCTGCTGCATGCCGCCGGAAAGCTGCCAGGGGAACTTCTTGCCGAAGCCGGTGAGGTTGACGAGTTCCAGCGTCTGTTCGATCCGTTTCTTCTTTTCCTCGGCGGAGAAGCCCATGATTTCCAGCGGAAGCGCGATGTTCTTCTCGATGGTACGCCATGGATACAGCGCCGCCGCCTGGAAGACATAGCCGTAGGAGCGATCCAGCCTCGCGTTTTCCGGTGTCATGCCGTTGACGGTGATCTCGCCGCTGGTGTGCTTCTCCAGATCGGCGATGACGCGGAGAAAGGTGGTCTTGCCACACCCCGAAGGGCCGATGAAGGAGACGAAGTCGCCCTTCTTCACCTCGAGATCGACATTGGAGAGCGCGTGCACCGGCCCGTCTCCCGTCTGGAAGGTGAGACAGAGGTTTTTGGCGGACACGACGGAAAATGGAGCGTTCATCGAATGGAACTCATCAGCTTGGTTGCAAAGGCAAAAGGCCTCTTGCATGCTATCATGACACGGCCGGATGGCGCCGGCCTATGAGACTTTGCGTGGATACCCAACGCCTTGGAGGAGCGGGACCATGGATACGTCATCGAAACCCACCTGCCGGATCGTCCGGCCGAGCAATACCTATGACGGCAAGCAGGGATTGACCTATTTCGAAGGCATTGCGGCCGAGACCGTCGGCTCCAAAGGTATCTGCATGCACGTGCTGACCCTGCCGCCCGGCGCGCGGGCCAAGGCCCATCTGCACGAAAGCCACGAGACGGCGATCTACTGCCTCTCCGGCTCTGCCCACACCTGGTATGGCGACCGGCTGGAAAATCATGTGATCCTGCATGCTGGCGAACTGATGTACATTCCCGCCGGCGTGCCGCATCTTCCGGCCAACCTTTCCAACGCGCCCTGCACGGCGATTATCGCCCGGACAGATCCGAACGAGCAGGAAAGCGTGGTGCTTCTGCCCGAACTGGACGCGCTGGTAGAGGTTTGAGGCTATCTGCATAGGGCCAGCGGTCCCCAGGTCGAGCCATCGTCGATTTTCAGCACGTAACTGTCGGGGCCGGCGCGGTCGATATCGATCTCGAACGGCGCCTGTTCCTCGTTTCCGCCTTCCTCCTCGCAGGAGGCAGTGACGGTGAAGCCATCGTCCGCATCCTCGTGCACCGACTTGAAGGTGCAGTAGGCCGAAGCGGTGGTCACGGCTTCGGACGTCAGCAGGAAGAAATTGTCGGAACCGGTAGATTCACCCGTCATCGCGTAGTCGCAGCCGTCCTTGTTGCCATAGCTGCCCTTGATCGGCAGCTCGGCAGCGATGGCCGCGCCCAAAGGCGCGGTCCAGACAAGTAAAGCCAGCAGTAAGAGGAGGCCGGCACAGCGCATCAATCAGACGCCAGACGCCGGGATGCCGGTGCGCTCGACCTTGCGGGGAGCGACCAGTTCTTTCCAGGTGGAAAGAGCCTTGTTGACCGCCTGGAAGGGCTCGCGCGATACGAACTGGCCGTGGCCTTCCCGCGTCTTGACGGTCGTTTCCTCGATGGCAACGTAGCCGCGGGTGAGGGTGTAGCGCGGCAGGCCGGTCACTTCCTTGCCCTCGAAGACGTTGTATTCGACCGGTGACTGCTGGGTCTTTGCCGAAATGGTCTTGGTGCGCTTCGGATCCCAGACGACGATATCCGCATCGGCGCCGACCACGATCGCACCCTTCTTCGGATAGATGTTGAGGATCTTGGCGATGTTGGTGGAGGTGACGGCCACGAATTCGTTCATGGTCAGGCGGCCGGTGTTGACGCCGTAGCTCCAGAGCAGCGGCATGCGGTCTTCGAGGCCGCCGGTGCCGTTCGGGATCTTGCGGAAATCGCCGACGCCGTAGCGTTTCTGCTGAACGGTGAACGAGCAGTGGTCGGTGGCGACGCAGGAGAGCGATCCCGCCTGCAGGCCGGCCCAGAGGCTGTCCTGATGCAGCTTGTTGCGGAAGGGCGGGGACATCACACGGGCGGCGGCATGATCCCAGTCGGGGTTCGAATATTCGCTGTCATCGAGCAGCAGATGCTGGATCAGCGGTTCGCCATAGACGCGCATGCCCTTCTGGCGGGCGCGGCGGATGGCTTCGTGAGCCTGTTCGCAGGAGGTGTGAACGATATAGACCGGGCAACCGGCCATGTCGGCGATGGTGATGGCGCGGTTGGTCGCCTCGCCCTCGACTTCCGGCGGACGGGAATAGGCGTGGGCTTCCGGGCCGTTATTGCCTGCAGCCATCAGCTTTTCCTGCATCGAGGCGACGATGTCGCCGTTTTCGGCATGGACCAGCGGCAGGGCGCCGAGTTCGGCGCAGCGCGAGAAGGAGGCGAACATCTCGTCGTCGTTCACCATCAGCGCGCCCTTGTAGGCCATGAAGTGCTTGAAGGTGTTGATGCCCTTTTCGCGGACGACGGTTTCCATCTCCTCGAAGACCTGCTTGTCCCACCACGTCACCGCCATGTGGAAGGAATAGTCGGCATTGGCCCTGGTGGACTTGTTGTCCCAGCGCTTCAAGGCGTCGAGGAGCGACTGGCCCGGATCGGGCAGACAGAAATCGACCACCATGGTGGTGCCGCCGGCGAGACCGGCGCGGGTGCCGCTTTCGAAATCGTCAGCGGAGTAGGTGCCCATGAACGGCATTTCGAGGTGGACGTGCGGATCGATGCCGCCCGGCATGACATAGCAGCCGGCCGCATCCAGAACCTCGTCGCCAGCAAGGTTCGGGCCGATCTCGACGATCACGCCGCCTTCGATCCTGACGTCAGCCTTGTAGGTGAGATCGGCGGTAACGACCGTGCCGCCCTTGATGACTGTGCTCATTGGTCCCTGTTCCCTGTTTTATATTCTGGAATGGACCGTCGACCTGCTTTCTGCCGACGGCCGGAAGCTTGAGGCTGCGCGAGATGCGGCGCAGCCTAGGCCACAATCTCGGCGGTCTCGATGACGGCATGGAACAGCACGTCGCAGCCGGCGGCGGCCCAGTCCTTCGAGATTTCCTCGGCCTCGTTATGGGAAAGGCCGTCGACGCAGGGGCACATGATCATTGTGGTCGGCGCAACCTTGGCCGTCCAGCAGGCGTCATGGCCGGCGCCGGAGATGATGTTCATGTGGCTGTAGCCCAGCCGCTCGGCGGCGTTGCGTACGCGATCGACCAGCACCGGATCGAAGGTGACGGGGTCGAAATGACCGACCGCCTCGACCGAGCAGCCCACGCCGATTGCTTCGCAGATCTTGGCCGCCTCGGCCTCGATCTTTGCCCGCATGGCGTTGAGCTTGGCGAGGTCAGGCGTGCGGATGTCGACCGTAAATACGACCTTGCCCGGTAGCACGTTGCGGGAGTTCGGCGAGAAGAACACCTGGCCGACGCCGCCCACGGCGCCCGGCTGGTTTTCCATGGCAACTGCCTGCACCATCTCGACGATACGGCTCATGGCGAGGCCGGCATTGACGCGCATGTTCATCGGGGTGGAGCCCGTGTGGGCTTCCTTGCCGGTCAGCGTGAATTCCAGCCACCACAAGCCCTGACAGTGGGTGACGACGCCGATCTGCTTTTCTTCCGCCTCGAGGATCGGGCCCTGTTCGATGTGATATTCGAAATAGGCGTGCATCTTGCGGGCGCCGACTTCCTCGTCGCCGAGCCAGCCGATGCGCTTCAGCTCGTCGCCATAGGTCTTGCCCTCGGGATCCCTGCGGCCATAAGCGTAATCGAGCGAAAGGGCACCGGCGAAGACGCCTGAGGCGAGCATGGCCGGGGCAAAGCGCGCGCCTTCCTCGTTTGCCCAGTTGGTAACGACGATCGGATGTTTCGTTCTGATTCCGAGGTCGTTCATCGAGCGGACCACTTCGAGCGCCGCGAGAACGCCAAGCACGCCGTCATACTTGCCGCCGGTCGGCTGGGTATCGAGGTGCGAGCCGACATAAACGGGAAGAGCATCCGGATCGGTGCCTGGCCGGGTGGCGAACATGGTGCCCATCTTGTCGACGCCCATGGTCATACCGGCGGCGTCGCACCACTTCTTGAAGAGGGAGCGTCCCTCGGCATCTGCGTCGGTCAGGGTCTGACGATTGTTGCCGCCGGCAATACCGGGGCCGATCTTCGCCATGTCCATGAGTGAATCCCACAGGCGATCGCCGTTCACGCGCAAGTTCTCGCCGGGTGCTGCCGTCATTTCAAAATCCTCACCAGTTTTTCGTATGAGCATGCAAATCGCATGCCCCAATATTCCCCCGATCACCGCATGCCGATATTTTATGATTCTTTCGACATTCGGATTGGTGATTGCCTTTATTCGGCACCTGACCAATAATTTGACCGACTGGTAAACATTACAACTTCCATCGCCGCACTCAAGACGGAAAACACGAAAAATACGAGACAAAATAGCAGGCAGTTGCTCGAAAAATGAGCAGGATCAATCCTGATAAAGATCAATGTCTTAGTGACGATCCGGGGGAATGGGACAAGACGACAGATGGCAATACCGAGGGCGGCGAAGACACAGCGGCGGACGCGCATCCAGGAGGAAAAGGAAGAACAGATTCTTGAGGCTGCGCTGAATGTTTTTTCGCGAAGCGGCTTCCGCGGCTCGACCATCGACCAGATTGCCGAGGTCGCCGGCATGTCGAAGCCGAACCTGCTCTATTATTTTCGCACCAAGGAAGCGATGCACCGGGCGCTGATCGACCGGGTGCTTGAAAACTGGCTGGAGCCGCTCAAGGTCTTTGATGCCGAGGGCGATCCCGAACAGGAGATCCGTTCCTATATCCGCCGCAAGCTGGAAATGGCCCGGGACTTCCCGCGCGAGAGCCGCCTGTTTGCAAACGAGGTGCTGGCCGGCGCGCCGCATATCGAGGACGTCCTGAGAGGTCCTCTCAAGGAACTGGTGGACGAGAAGGCCGGGGTGATCCGTTCGTGGATCGGGGCTGGCAAGGTGCGGGAATGCGATCCTTACCATCTGATTTTCTCGATCTGGTCGACCACGCAGCACTATGCGGATTTCGATGTGCAGGTTAGGGCGGTGCTCGGCAGCGGCCGCAAGACGATGAACCGCTTCGATGAGGCGGCGGCCTTCCTCGAAATGCTGTTCATTCGGGGTCTTATTCCCGAACCTTCCGCAGGCGGCTGATCAATCCGGCAGCAATGCCATCACCAGCAGGCCGCAGGCGGTGACCAAAGCACCTAGAAAGACGGGTGCCGAGGCCCAGCCATGGCCGATCAATCCCTCGATGACGATGATGAAAGTCGGTGTGAGATAGCCATAGGCCAGCACTTTGGGGGCGGGCAGGCGCATCGACGCATATTGGAGCAGGAAGAAGGTGAGCGCCGTCGTGATGACGGAGAGGTAGACGATCGCCAGCCAGACGATGGACGGCAGGTGCAGCAGATCGACTTGGGGGAGGCGGGGTGTAGCTGGGATCGTGATGAAGAGGAAGGTTGCGGCGGCGGCCCAGAAGACGAAGGTCAGCGGCGGCTCCTTACGATTGAACAGCCGCAGCAGAGGAACATAGGCCGCGTGACATAGAACTCCGATGAAAAAGATCATCTCGCCGCGGCCGACATCGAAGGCCATCAGCGCATTGATGTCGCCGCGAAAGATCACCCAGATCGCTCCGGTTGCCGCGATCAGCAGGCTCAGAAAGACACCTGGCCGCGTTCGTTGACGCATCAGCAGCCAGCCGAAACCGGCGCTCAGCAGCGGCATAAGCGTAAAGATCGCTCCCGTCGCGACAGGTTTGGTGAACTGCAAGGCGATGAACATCGTAACCATGTAGACCGCCATCAGCGCGCCGAGAATGGCGAAGCGCCATGGCTCCTTCGGCCATTGCAAGGACAAGCCCATCTTGAAGCAGAGTAGCCCGATGAGCAGGACTGTCAGGGCGTAGCGCAGGGCCTGCAGAGCAATCGGATCGATGAGTTGCGTTGCTATTCCGCCGAAGGAGAAGGAGCCAGCGATCAGTATCGAGAAGAGCAGGACTGCGAGGTGCGCCTTGAGCTTCTCCCGTCCCGTAGCATGGATGTTGTGGCGGCTCGGTGTGGTGCTGCTTTCAGTCACGATATATTCTGCTTGCTCGGCGGGCGGGAACTGGCGCGGGGGTAGCACGAGAGGGGCGGGGAAGAGAAGGGCTTACTTAAGAACGCGAACACAAGTTCCCCTCAGCGCTCCGGCACCGCGTTCCCTGTCATATGGCTTCGGCAGCCTTATCGGCAAGCCAGTGCCTGCCGCGGGCGAAATCGAGGAAGCTTGTGGCATCCATCGGGCGGGCCAGTGCATAGCCTTGCAGAGTCTGGCAGCCGAGATCACGCAGAATGGCCGCATGCTGCATGGTCTCAACGCCTTCCGCGACGATTTCGATGCCGAGCGAGCGGCCGATATCGACGATGGAGCTGATGAGGCGTCGCTGCGCTGCGGAAGAAATAATGGGAGCGGTCAGTTGCCGGTCGATCTTCAGCCGGCGGGGCGACAGCTTGAGGAGGCTCAGGATCGAGGCATAGCCGGTGCCGAAATCGTCTATCTCGATATCGATTCCGTGGGCCTTGATCCGCTCGATGCTCTCGGTGACGCTCGCGCCCTTGTCGTCGAAGGAGATGGATTCGAGGAGTTCGAACGACAGGCTGCCGGGGGCGAGGTCGAGCGTGTCGAGCCGCTGTATCAAAGCTTCATCGAACAGTCTCTGGGCGGAAATGTTTACCGACACCTTGCGGATGTTGAGATCCGCCGCGCGCCAGCGTGTCAGTTGCAGCAGCGCCTGATCGAGGATGGCAGCGTCGATTTGCGATACCACGTTGAGGTTTTCGGCGATCTTGAGGAATGCAGCGGGGCCGAGAATACCCTGTTGCGGATGATCCCATCTGGCCAACGCTTCAACGCCGGTGATTTCCAACGTATGAGCGTCGAACTGAGGCTGGAAGTACGGGATGAAGCCGTTCTGTTCGAGGGACCTCAGGATCGCATCGGCGGTCATCTTGGTGTTGATCGTCAGAGACTTCAGAGTGTCCGTATAACGTTCGACCCGGTTGCGGCCAAGACGCTTGGCTTCGTAAAGCGCGATGTCGGCATTGATCAGCAGTTGCTCGGCAGGAATGCTGGGGTCAAGTCTGGTTGCGACCCCGATAGATGCGCCGACCCGGCATTCGTGGCCATCGTAGGTGATCGGGGTGTTGAGGGCGTCGATCAGTCGGCGGGCGAGGTCCGTGTAGTCCTTGTCGTTCATCGAATCGGGGCATACGACGACGAACTCGTCGCCTCCGATACGCGCCACGAAATCGAGGGAGCGGATGTTCTCGTGCAGCTTGGACGCGACGTGGCGAAGAATGGCATCACCGGCGCCATGACCCAACGTGTCGTTGATATCCTTGAAACGGTCCAGGTCGATATGCAGGACAACAGGGTTCGCTTGTCCCTCAGCGCTATCGATTTCGGCGAGAAACTGGTCGAGATAACGTCGGTTCGGAAGGTTGGTGAGGGCATCGTGCAGCGAGGCGTGCTCCATGCGTTTGCGTGCCTGCTCAAGCTGCTGGTTCTGCAGCTCAGCCTGCAGCTTGGCGGCGCGCAGAGCATGCTGCAGCCTCACGTCGGCCGTCACGTTCCAGTTCACGCCGACGATCTTCTTTCGGAATCGAGAGTCGCGGTAGGTCGTGCCATAGCATCGAACGTGACGTTCTTCACCGCTCGGTGTGAGGATTCGAAACTCGTTTACGAAATCCTTGCCCGTCTCCAGCGCGGTCGTGAAGGCCCGCTCGGCTGCCTCGCGATCGTCCGGATGGAGTGCGTTGCACCATGTGTGATAAGTGGCTGACCTGCCCGGGTCACAGCCATAGAGCTGTTTCATGCGGGCGTCCCAATGGAGCTCGCCACTGCTGACGTCCAGCTCCCACACGCCGATTCTCGATGCCTCCAATGCAATCTCGAGGCGATGAGAAAGTGCCCGCAATTCTTCCTCGCGCTGGCGCAGGGCGGCGATGTTGGCCTGGCGTTCGCGCAGCAATCGCGCGACCCACAGTACTGGGGAGATGATCATCACGCCCACGAACATCATGATCGCCCGGAAGAACCAGAGTTCGGCCGATGACTGATTCCAGCCGCCTTTGGGGACCGCAGCGATCTGCCAGCTTTCGGTGCCGAAGCCGATGGTCATCATCACTGGCGCATCGTTGAAGACCGCCGGATCGCCGAAAAAGGGGCTGTCAGTTGTGGTGCTTTCCTCGTTTCTTGCGGCAATCGCGACATTGATATCGAGACCTGGTTTCTCGAGACCGGCAGCGGTGTAGAGCTTATCGATGTCGATCACCGCCGAAAGCAGGCCCCAGAAGGTATAGCCGCCCTGGCCGTTGCCATAGCTAATCGGATAACGCACGATCAGACCCTTGCCGCCCTGTACAAGATCGACCGGTCCCGTGACCACATAGCGGCCCGTATCACGGGCCTGATAGGCAGCTTTGCGCTGCGCGTCGTTTCGGCGATAATCGAGCCCGATTACCTTCTCGTTGCCTGAGATCGGATATATCAGCCTGGCCACAAGGTCAGGAGCCGCAACCACGTTCCTGAGTTGGTGGGGTGTTGCAAAAATGCGGTAAGCGAGCGAGGAGAAACGGTTCTGGTCGATCTCCGGCTCCGTTTCCATGACCGCTGCAAGCCCTTGCATGAGCTGGATGTTGGCGTTGATATCGCCTTCGAGTTTTGCCCTTATGACGCCGAGTTGCTCGGCAACGCTGGTGCGCAGGTTTTCCTGGTTCAACCGCCGCTTCTGGTTGTCGGCGTAGATTATGGAGATGGCAACGGCAATGACGACGATGAGCGCAGGAAAATAGTATTGCGGTGCCACTCGCGGCGACACCCAGGACGTTTTCCTGATTTTGCCCGTCATATTCGACGCCCCCGGCAAATGGACTTGCCCGATTGGAAGGAGCTTTTTGAACTCCCGTAAATCAGTTAATTCGCATGCAAGCCCTGAAGAATTTCTGAATCCCTTCCATCAAAAGTGGCAATGCCATGATTAAGGTGTGACGCCAGAGAGTCCAATCTTGGGTTATGTGGGCGCCAAATTTTGTATTTGGGGAATGAAAAGCCCCGTTTCCGGGGCTTCCATATCGCGGATGCAGCAAAGGGCTTATTCGGCAGCCTGCACAGACATCGGGTTGTTCGGATGGGTGGTCCAATTGGCGTAGTTCGGGTCGACCGGCTTGCCGGTGCGCTGGTCCAGCGTGCCCGGCTCCAGCCCCACCATGGTGATGCAGTTTTCGACAGGGCAGACATTGACGCAAAGGTTGCAGCCGACGCACTCGTCTTCCATGACTTCGAAATGTCTGACACCATCCACCATTGACGTAATTGCCTGGTGCGAGGTGTCTTCACAGGCGATGTGACAGCGGCCGCACTTGATGCAGGCATCCTGGTCAATACGGGCCTTGGCGATGTAGTTGAGGTTGAGATACTGCCAGTCCGTGACGTTCGGTACGGCGCGGCCGGTGATGTCGTCGAGATTGCGGTGCCCCTTGGCATCCATCCAGTCGGAGAGGCCCGAGATCATTTCCTGGACGATCTTGAAGCCGTAGGTCATGGCCGCTGTGCATACCTGCACGTTGCCGGCGCCGAGCGCGAGGAATTCGGCGGCATCGCGCCAGGTGGTGACGCCTCCAATGCCGGAGATCGGAAGACCGTAGGTTTCCGGATCACGGGCGATTTCGGCGACCATGTTGAGCGCGATCGGCTTCACCGCCGGACCGCAATAGCCGCCATGGGTTCCCTTGCCGCCGACCGTTGGGTTCGGGGCGAAGCTGTCGAGGTCCACCGAAACGATGGAGTTGATTGTGTTGATCAGCGAGACGGCGTCCGTGCCGCCGGCTTTCGCAGCGCGGGCCGGTTTGCGGATGTCGGTGATATTGGGCGTCAGCTTGGTGATGACGGGCATGCGGGAGTACTGCTTGCACCAGCGCACGACCATTTCGATATATTCCGGCACCTGTCCGACGGCAGCACCCATGCCGCGCTCGGACATGCCGTGAGGACAGCCGAAGTTGAGCTCGATGCCGTCGGCGCCGGTTTCCTCGACGAGCGGCAGGATTGCCTTCCACTCTTCTTCGACGCAGGGGACCATGATCGAGGCGATGAGCGCCCGGTCCGGCCAGTTCTTCTTCACCATCTTCATTTCCTGCAGGTTGATCTGCAGGGGACGGTCGGTGATGAGCTCGATGTTGTTCAGGCCGAGCAGGCGGCGGTCGGCGCCCCAGATCGCGCCATAGCGCGGGCCATTGACGTTGACGACCGGTGGTCCTTCAGAGCCGAGGGTCTTCCAGACCACGCCGCCCCATCCGGCCTTGAAGGCGCGTTCGACGTTGTAGGCCTTGTCGGTCGGCGGTGCGGAGGCGAGCCAGAAGGGGTTCGGCGATTTGATGCCGACGAAATTATTGCGGAGATCAGCCATTGTTCGTTCCTCTCAATGTCCTTCGGATCAAGCGACAGCACTTGCCCCCGCCGAAAGAGCGGCGAGAGAACGATTGATGGATTCGGCCGCATCGCGACCCATGGCGACGGCGGAAACCGTCAGGTCCTGACCGCCGAAGGCGCAGTCACCACCGGCCCAGACGCCGGGGATCGAAGTGCGGCCTTCCGCGTCGACGGCGATCTTGCCGCCTTCGGTCTTGAAGTCGGTCAGCCCGAGGGTGTCGAGTTTCTGGCCGATGGCGACGAGGATCTGGTCGGTGGCGATCTCGGTGGTGTGGCCGGTTCCCTTCATCAGGCCGTTTTCGAGATGGGTGTATTCCAGCGTGATGGCGCTGACATGGCCGCCCTTATGGTCGATGTCCTTCGGCTGCAGCCAGTGGCGGATGGTGACGCCCTTTGATGCCGCGAGATCCTGCTCGAATTCCGACGCGTTCATATGTTCCTTGCCGCGACGATAGCAGATGGTGACCGTTTCGGCGCCGAGAAGCTTGGCCTGGATGGCGGCGTCGATGGCGGTCATGCCGCCGCCGATGACGACGACGTTCCGGCCGACCGGCACGTCGGCCTTGTCGTCGGCTTCGCGCAGGTTGGCGATGAACTCGACGGCATCGAGAACGCCGTTGATCTGGTCGCCCGGCGTGTGCAGCATGTTGACGTTGCCGAGACCGATGCCAAGGAACACGGCGTCATACTGCGATTGCAGTTCAGCCAGCGTGAAATCGCGGCCGAGCATCTGGCCGTTCAGGACATCGATATTGCCGATCGACAGGACGTAATCCACTTCCGTCTGGGCAAAATCGTTCGTGGTCTTGTAGGCGGCGATGCCGTATTCGTTCAGGCCGCCGGCCTTTTCCCTGTGGTCATAGATGGTGACGAAATGGCCGTTCAGCGCCAGACGGTGGGCGCAGGCGAGACCGGCCGGGCCAGCGCCGACAACGGCGATCTTCCTGAAGGTCTCAGCCGCCGGCGTATAGAACTGGCGTCCCTCGGCAATGGCGATATCCGTGGCATATCGCTGCAGACGACCGATCTCGACCGGGCGTTCTTCAGCTGTGTTACGCACACAGGCTTCTTCGCACAGCGTTTCGGTGGGACAGACGCGCGCGCACATGCCGCCTAGAATGTTCTGGTCGAAGATCGTCTTTGCCGAACCGATCGGATTGCCGGTGGCGATCTGCCGGATGAACATCGGAATGTCGATGGATGTAGGACAAGCCGTCATGCATGGCGCGTCATGACAGAAATAACAGCGGTCGGAGGCAACCAGCGCTTCGTGATCGCCGAGGCGGGGGTGGAGGTCGGAGAAGTTCTTCACATAATCGGCAGCATCAAGCCGCCCGGCCTTCAGGCCAGGTTCCAGTCGTCGCATCGAAGTTCCCTCTTTTTTATGGTGCGATTACGAATACGGTAACTCAGGAAAAAAAATTTATCAAACGGTAAAATTTCGGAGAAATTGCAACGCAAAACGCCTGAGATACGGGGGATTCAGCCTTCCATGAGGGTGCGTTCACGCTCGCGGTAGGCCTTCGGCGAAAGGCCGGCGTGGCGGGTAAAAAAACGGCTGAAATAGGCCTGATCGTCGAAGCCGAGGGCGGTTGCCACCTGTTGAACGGAAATCGAGGTGAAGACCAGATCGCGTTTGGCCTCCGAGATGATTCTTTCCGCGATCATGCGGCTCACCGGCTTGCCGCAAATTGCCCGGGTGATACGGTTCAGATGGGTCGTCGAGACGCCGAGGCGGCGGGCATAGGCGTCGACCGGCATGTGGCTGCGGAACCCGTCGCCGATCAGGTCGTTGAGTTGCGCAAAGCGTTGCTCGTCCTTTGTCGCCAGCGCTGCGGCGGCGTTGGCGCCGTTGACGGCGACGAGAAGCTGGATCGCCGTGCTGAGCAGGCTTTCGATCAGGGCCGACGGGCGCTCCGAACCCTGCATGATCTCCTTTTCGCCCCTCGTCAGCATCTGCGAAACGAGCTGGCTATCAGGTTGATTAGAGGGAAGGGGAGCGAGCCGGGGGCGGGACAGCCATTCGGTCATGCTGGGCTGCGCCGGAAGCCGTGAGAGAAAGCGTCGCGACATGATGGTCATGACGGCGCCGTCGACGTCATTCGAGAAACGGAAACCGTGGTCGTGACGTTCGGGAACGGTGATGACCGTCATCTCGCCGAAGTCATGCCAGCGGTCGTTCAGCAGAGCCTGTCCTTCACCGCTGCGGATGTGGAGGATCTGGAACAGGCGCTCGTGACGGTGCCGGCTGATCTCCCAGTCATGCAACTGGCTGCGGCTGGCGATCGATTCAGCATGCAGCCAGAATTCCGGCGTTTCCGCTGCCGTTTCGCCGTAAAGACTGTAGGTGGGCACCCTGCGGTTCATGGCGGCCTTGAGGGGTATATGTTCGATTTGTCCAAGAACTTGCCGGATTATTCCATTGTCGGCAAGGGTGACTTGCTTATCATTTCGCAAGAATTCAGGGAGGAAGTTCCATGCGTACTCAGGTCGTCATCATTGGCTCGGGCCCATCCGGGCTGCTTCTCGGTCAGCTCCTCGGCAAGGCTGGTATCGATAACGTCATCATCGATCGCGTCGATCGTGACTACATTCTCGGCCGCATCCGCGCCGGTGTTCTCGAAGTCGGAATGGTTTCGATGATGGATCAGGCGGGTGCGGGCGAGCGCATGCACAAGGAAGGCCTTGTGCATGACGGTTTCGACCTTTCCTTCTCCGGCCGGCGTCACCGCATCAATCTCAAGAATCTTACCGGCACGTCTGTCATGGTCTATGGCCAGACCGAGCTTACCCGCGATCTGATGGACCATCGCGAGGCCGATGGCGGTGCCACCGTCTACAATGCCGCCAATGTCACACCGCATGATTTTGACGGTGAGAAGCCTTACGTCACTTATGAGAAGGATGGCGTAACGCATCGCATCGATTGCGATTTCATCGCCGGTTGCGATGGTTTTCATGGCGTCTGTCGTGCTTCGGTGCAGGACAAGGGCATCCAGAATTACGAGAAGGTCTATCCTTTCGGCTGGCTCGGGATCCTTGCCGATGTTCCCCCGGTGCACCACGAACTGATCTATGCAAACCATGCGCGCGGCTTTGCGCTCTGCTCGCAGCGCTCCCTGACCCGTTCCCGCTACTACGTGCAGGTGCCGCTCACCGACAAGGTGGAGGAGTGGTCGGACGACGCGTTCTGGGACGAGATCCGCAGTCGTTTGCCTGTCGATGTCGCGGAGGCCATGGTCACGGGGTCTTCGATCGAAAAGTCCATAGCACCACTGCGTTCCTTCGTGGCTGAGCCGCTGCGTTTCGGCCGCCTGTTCCTCGTTGGCGATGCCGGTCATATCGTGCCGCCGACAGGCGCCAAGGGGCTCAATCTCGCGGCTTCCGACGTGCACTATCTGTTCGAGGGGCTGCAGGGCTTCTATGGAGAAAAGTCGATTGCCGGCATCGACGCCTATTCGGCCCGTGCGCTTGCCCGTATCTGGAAGGCGGAACGGTTCTCCTGGTCGATGACCACGCTGATGCACAGGTTCCCCGCAGAAGGCGAGTTCGGCCAGAAGGTGCAGGAAGCGGAACTCGATTACCTCTCGTCTTCCAATGCCGCGCAGACGGCCATGGCCGAAAATTACGTCGGCCTGCCTTACTAATTCACTGCCTGTTTCCTCCCAGGGGCGGCGGGGCTCAGGCTCCGCCGTTTTGCTTTCGTCAAAATATGATAAAAATCCTCAAGTATATACTTTACTATAATAGTCATGTTTTGTAGGTTCCGAATCCGAAGGGCGGGGGCTGCGAGAGGCCGGTCCTGTTGCGAGAGGAGTTTTTGAGACATGGCGAAGAAAAAGAAGCGCGACGACCAGAAGGGCGGGGCAAAATCCGCCGCCGCTGACAGCCGGGCTGCTCTCGATGTCAAAAGCTTCCTTTACGTTGGCGGGCGGGATTGCCAGGTGGCGCATCTGCGTCAGATTGCGAATAACTTCGGTGCTGAACTCATTCACCACGATGGAGGTCTCAGAGAAGCCGTATCGCGCATCGATACGGTCCTGCCCTCAGTCGACTGCGTTTTCTGCCCCATCGACTGTATCAGCCATGATGCGTGTCTGAGGGTGAAGACTGGCTGCAAAAAATTCGGCAAGACCTTCATCCCCTTACGCAACGGCAGCAAGTCGAGCTTGGAGCGAGCGTTGCAGACGTTGAATGAAAGGAATGAAAGTCAGTGATGGACGATGAACTCGACGCTGCCATGCTAGTGGCATCGCAGACGGTAGAAGACGAAAACGGTGACGGCCTTGTTCCGGCCCTTCGTGAGCGTTCGAATGATCGACGGCCACAAAATGCTACAATCGCTCAGATCATTCCAATTCCACCCTTGCACAAGCGTAGGGTGACGCCCATTTATCAGCGGTCGTCATGGGGCGACGCGATAATCATTGATTTTCCCGCCCCGAAGTGGCAGCGGAATGCTGCAAGGAAACACGGCTGAGGGCTTGAGGTTACGACGTCGGCGGGAAGACGAACCGGGAACCGAACGCATGAATGCGGAAAACCGTGTCGACTTCACGCAGGTCGATGTTCTGCCGATTCTTCCATCCCTCAATTTTTCACAGACAAGACAGTTCTACATCGAGAAGCTAGGCTTCGAGGCGGTAGAGAACTTGTGCGAAGAGTATATGAGTGTGCGTCGGGATAGCCTCGAGCTGCATTTCTGGAATTGCCAGGATCCGACTCTCAGCGAAAGCAGTTCCGTCTTCTTCCGCTCCGAAAACGTCTGGCAGCTCTATGACGATTTCGACAAGCGAGGCGTGGAACTCACACGCCATGTCGATGAATTCGATCGGCCGATCGACAAGTTTCATGTTCGTGACCCGCACGGAAACCTCCTGCTCTTCGGCCGCCGTCTCGGTCCGCCGAGCGCCTGAGGCTACTCACTCGCGCGCTGCCGGAAGAATGCTCCGGCAGCCGTGATCAGCCACCCGACCATCATCAGAATGCCGCCCGTCGGTGCGGCCATTGGGAAGAGGCGCGTTCCCATGAACTGTTTGCTGACGAGATCGCCGGCAAAGAGAATGGTTCCGAGTGCCAGCACAAGACCTGCGGCCGTTGCGGTGGGGATGCGATTTCCAGTCAACCTCAGAGCCAGCAGCGCCGGCGCGTGAACGAGACACATGGTAGAGGCGGGGCCCAGCAGCCCTTCGCTGCCGGTATGGGTGGCGGCGGCGGCAAGGCCCACGCCCGCAGCCCCCATCAGACCCGCGATAGCCAGCAACAGGCGGTTCAGCGCCTCGGAATTCTGCGACACGGTCTATTCCTTGTTCTGCATGTGATGAGCAAGCTTCTCTATGGGATCCCAGATGATGGCGCGCAGCTTCTCGTGGGTAACAGTGTCTTCCATGGCAAGGCGGAAGCAGAGTAGCCACTCGTCGCGCTCCTCGGGGCCGATCTCCGCCAGGAAATGGCGGCGTCTCAGCATCGGATGGCCTCGTTTCTCAATGTAGAGCTGTGGCCCGCCGAGGTAGCCGGTGAGATATTCGTAGAGCTTCTCCTCACTGCCTGAGAGGTCCGGCGGATGGATCGCGCGGCAGCGTGTGGCCTCGGGCAGGCTGGCCATCAGTTCGTAGAAGCGATGGGTAAGAGCCCGAACAGTCGGATCGCCCCCGATAGCCTCATAGAGTGTTATTGTCTCTTCGGTCATTTCCGGATTCCGGTTGTCGGTATTTTTCCTTACCTGCGACGGCGTGCCCTCGGCAACAGGGGAGGCGGCAATGCGGCAAAAGGCGCGTTGCAGGTCATTGCACACCGTTAGGTTATGTGTTGCCCTGTCATCACACGTCCAAAATGCTGCTCAGACAGGTATGATAAGTTTCATACTCGGCTGCAATTCATAATGAATCTGATATGATTCCGCTCAGGCTTTTTATTATACATCGTGGCCAGCTCCGCCTAAGCAGTGAGAGTGGTCATTTTTGCCGGCGCGAGGACGCATAAGCAAATGCCGGCCGAGGAGGAGTTTCGATGAAAAAGTTGGTTGTCACCACTATTGCGGCCATTCTTCTGAGTGGTACGGCCTATGCTGATACCATCAAGGTGGGTGTCATCGGGCCGTTTTCCGGGCCGTTCGCGCTGCAGGGCAAGAATTTCAAGGCGGGCATCGATGCCTATATGGCGCTGAACGGGAATAGCGTGGGCGACGATACCGTCGAAATCGTCTATCGCGACGTGCCGCAGGCAGATCCGGCCCAGTCCAAGGCATTGGCTCAGGAGCTGGTGGTCAAGGAAGGCGTGCAGTATCTCGCCGGTTTCTATTTCACGCCTGATGCCATGGCCGTCACGCCGCTTCTCAAGCAGGCCAACGTGCCGATGGTGGTTATGAACGCCGCGACTTCGGCGATCGTCACCAAGAGCCCGCTCGTCGTTCGCACCTCGTTCACGACCTGGCAGACCTCGACCCCGCTGGCGAAAGTTGCTTTCGACAAGGGTATCAAGAAGATGATTTCCGTGGTCAGCGATTACGGCCCGGGTATCGATGCCGAAAACGCCTTCAAGACCGGCTTCGAGGGGCTGGGCGGTTCGGTGGTCGAGACCATCCGCATGCCGCTCGCCACCAATGATTTCAGCCCGATCATGCAGCGCATCAAGGATTCCGGCGCTGAAGGCGTGTTCGCCTTCCTGCCGTCCGGCCCGACTACGCTTGGCTTCGTCAAGGCTTACAACGAAAACGGCCTGAAGGCCGCAGGCACCCCGCTTTATGGTCCCGGCGACTTTACGCAGGAATCGGATCTTCCGGCTCTCGGCGACATGGCGCTCGGCATGCAGACCGGTTTCCACTATTCGGTGGCGCATGATTCTCCGGAAAACAAGGTATTCGTCGAAGCCGCCCGCAAGGCGATCGGCAATCCGGCAGAACTCTCCTTCCCGGCTGTCGGCGCCTATGACGGCATGTATGTCATCTACAAGATGATCGAGGCGACCGGCGGCGAGCAGGATGCCGCCAAGGCTGTTGAAGCCGTGAAGGGCCTCTCCTGGACCAGCCCGCGCGGCCCGGTCAGCATCGATCCGGAAAGCCGTCACATCACGCAGAACATCTATCTGCGCGAAGTCGCCAAGGCCGATGACGGTACGTATTACAACAAGGAGATCCAGACCTTCGAGAACCAGAAGGATCCGGGCCTCGCCGCCGCGAAGTAACGCAGCGGTCCGCGACGCAAGGGCATTCCGGCGAATATTCCTTTTGCCGGAATGCCAGATTGGCCCAGTCGGTATTGGGTCAGAATATCCCGCCGGAGCCCTGGTCCGAGTCCGGCCCGGCCTGAGAGCGGGAGCTGCAAGGTGAAGGCCGCCTGCGTATCGAGCGGATGCGCAAGGCCAAAAGACAGGAACCACACAATGCAAACCATGTTCAGCATAGCCATCGATGCGCTCGCCTATGGCATGGTGCTGTTCGTCATTTCCATCGGTCTTTCAGTGACCATGGGCCTGATGCGCGTCGTCAATCTGGCTCACGGCGCTTTCGCCATGATCGGTGGCTATTTCGCTTCTTATGCGGCGCAGCACTTCGGTATCGGCTATGTCGGCGCGATTTTCGTCGCGGTGATCGGAACGGTGATCATCGCCATTCCGCTGGAACGGCTTCTCTATCGCCGGATCTACGGTTCGCCGCAGTTGACCCAGGTGCTGATGACCATCGGCATCACCTTCTGCGTGATCGGTATCGCCAACTACGCCTTCGGGCCTACGCTAAAGACCATTCCACTGCCCGATCAGCTTAAGGGTTCCGTCGATATCGGTTTCCGCTCTATCGGCGCGCATCGCATCTTCGCGATTGTCTGCGGTCTCGCGGTTGCCGGAGCACTCTGGTTCCTGATCGAGCGGACGGCCTTCGGCGTGAAACTGCGCGCTTCGGTCGATAATGCAGCCATGGCGGCAGCACTCGGCGTGCGGACAGAGGTGGTCTATGCGATCTCGTTTGCTGTTGCTATCGGTCTTGCCGCGTTCGGCGGTGTCGTCGGTGCGGAGCTGATGCCGGTCGAGCCTTATTACGCGCTGCGCTACATGGTGACCTTCCTGGTCGTCGTTTCGGTCGGCGGCGCGGGATCCATTCCCGGTGCGCTTGCAGCATGTCTGCTGCTTGGCGGCATCGACACGACCGGACGCTATCTCGCGCCGGAATATGGCGAATTCTTCTTCTACCTAGCCGTAATCGTGGTGGTCACTCTGTTCCCCCGCGGCCTCGCCGGAAGGCTCAAGTGAAAATGGCGGTCCTCATGAACGAAACCAATGTTGCCGGTGCTGTGCCCCGCAGAAAGATGGAAATCGGCGGTCTCGTCGGCGTGGCGGCGATCATCGTCGTCGCCATCATCGGCTACTTCCTCTTTCCCAGCAATCTGGCGCTCCTGACGCGCATCATCTCCACGGCGCTTCTGGTGCTGTCGATCGATCTTGTCACCGGCTATTGCGGCATCGCGACCCTCGGTCATGCGGCCCTGTTCGGTGCGGGCGCCTACGGCGCTGGCATCGCGGCTGCCCATTTCGGCATTACCGAACCGCTGACGATGACGTTGATCGGCGCTGCCGCCGGTGCGGTCGCCGGCCTTGTTTCCGGCGCCATCGTGCTTCGCGCCCATGGGCTGTCGCAGCTGGTGCTGTCGATTGCCGTGATCCATCTCTTCCACGAGGCCGCCAACAAGGCGTCCGGCTGGACGGGCGGCAGTGACGGTCTGGCCGATATCATGCCGGATGCACTTCTCGGTGTGTTCGAATTCGATCTCTGGGGCCAGACGGCTTACATCTACGGCGTCGTCCTGCTGCTGGTGGTCTTCGTGCTCCTGCGCATGCTGGTGCGCTCGCCCTTCGGCATGCTCTGTCGGGGTATCAAGGAGGATCCGATCCGGGTTCACGCGATGGGTGCCTCGGTCAACTCGACGCTTCTGAAGATGTATGTGATCTCCGGCATGGTGGCCGGCGTTGGCGGCGCGCTCAACGCGATCTCCACCCAGGTCGTCGGTCTTGACAGCCTGAGCTTCACGCTCTCCGCCGAAGCCCTGGTCATGCTGGTTCTCGGCGGAACGGGTTCGCTGTTCGGCGCGCTGATTGGCACCGTCACCTTCATGTGGTTCGAGGATCTCGTCTCCGCGGCCAATCCGTTCCACTGGCTGACCATGGTCGGTGCGTTGTTGATCGCGGTCGTGCTGTTTGCTCCCCGCGGACTTTACGGCACCGCGCAGCATCTGTTCAGCCGCCGCAAGGAGCGCAGCGCATGAGTGCGATATTCGAAGTCCAGCAGTTGCGTCGCAACTTCGGCGGTCTGGTCGTCACCAATGACGTGTCGATCTCCATGGCCAAGGGCGACCGTATCGCCCTGATCGGTCCCAATGGCGCCGGCAAGACCACTTTCGTCAATCTGGTGACGGGCAATCTGAAGCCTTCTTCGGGCAGCGTGAAGCTTGCCGGGGAGGATGTGACCGCGCTCAACTCCATGCAGCGTGTTCGTCGTGGCCTCGTGCGGTCCTTCCAGGTCACCCGACTGTTCTACGACATGACACCGGAAGAACATGTGTCGCTCGCTGTCCTGCAACGGGAGGGCAAATCCGGTCGCATGTTTGGCAGCCATGCCGGCATGCCCGAGGTGATGGAGGAAACCTATGACATCCTCGGAACCCTCGGCCTGACGGCGCTTGCCCGGAGCCGGGTGAGCGAGATCGCCTATGGCCAGCAGCGGCTTCTCGAAATCGCGCTCGCCCTTGCGCTAAAGCCCAAGGTGTTGTTGCTCGACGAGCCGGCGGCGGGCGTGCCGCAGAGCGATACGGGCCGTATCGAGCAGGCGCTGGAAAAACTGCCGGCGGATCTCGCCGTGCTAATGATCGAACATGACATGGACCTCGTCTTCCGGTTCGCCAAGCGTGTCGTCGTGCTGGCGGCAGGTACGGTGATCTTCGACGGTTCGCCGTCCGATGTGACCAACGACGCCCGTGTCCGTGAAGCCTATCTGGGGAGCTATGCCAATGCCGGCAGCGCCGCTTGAAATCCGCAACCTGAGCTCGGGCTATGGCCCGACGCGGGTGATCGAGGATGTATCCTTTTCCGTCGCCGCCGGCTCGCGCCTTGCGGTTCTCGGCCGCAACGGCATGGGCAAGACGAGCCTGTTTTCCACGCTCGCCGGCCAGACGAAGCGTTATGGCGGCGAGATTCGCCTTGGCGAACGCGACATTGCCGCACTGCCGAGTGCTGCACGCGCCATTGCGGGCCTCGGCTACGTACCACAAACACGCGACATCTTTCCCACGTTGACAGTGGAAGAGAACATTTTCGTCGGCCTCAAGGGACGTTCCAAGGACGCGCTTGAGGAAGCCTATGCGATGTTCCCCCGCCTCAAGGAACGGCGGCGGAACCTCGGTTCGCAGCTTTCGGGCGGCGAGCAGCAGATGCTTTCGACCGCGCGCACCATTCTCGGTCAGCCAACCGTGCTGTTGCTTGACGAACCGCTGGAAGGTCTGGCGCCCGTCATCTGCGAGGAACTGATGGCCGCCTTCTCACGGCTTGCGCAGACCGGTGACATGACCATTCTGCTGGTCGAGCAGCGTATCCAGAGCGCACTCGATTTCGCCGATCACGTCATCATCATGGAGCGCGGCCGCATCGCCTGGCGCGGCACACCCGTCGAACTTTCCGCCGACAAGCAGGCGGTCGAGGAACTGCTCGGCGTCGGCGGTCTTCACTGACTGGGTGACGGCTCCTTCTAAAGCATCGGAACGCCGCGCTTCTAATCGAGGCGCGGCGTTTGCGTTTGATCTGAGGCGCACGGTGTGGCGGAGAGATTGGGGCCTGCTTGCGGTTGTTGCGTCGTCGTTTCGCCTGCATTCTCCCGGCCACGCGGGGTTTCACGATCCGGGTGGGGCTTTCCTTCATCCTTGGGGTGGGGTAGATGAAGTAAAGACGCAGGACGCATCTGCTTGGGAGTAGAAAGCTGATGTATCTCATGGAGTTGAAGTGATTTTCCATCGCGAGTTGATGGCGATGGCGGTCTCTCCTGCTGGAGGTGAGAGCTATCTGACCTAATGCGGCTCCATTGATCAGGGTTGGTGAACGCGGCGATCTCGCGGGTCGCTGAAGGTTGCGAAACGAGAAGTTTTCATGCGCATTCATGAAATCACCAATTGGGCTTACGGTCTGACGCTAGTCTTCACCGGTCTCTCCGCAGTTGCTTTCATCGCTTCGTCCCACAGCGCGGATCGCGAAAGAGCCGCCGTTGAACACCACCTGTCTCTTGACACCCTTGCCGAGGAATTGGCGCTTGGCGCCGATGAACGCACCAACGAAGCCCGGCTCTATGTGATGACCGGTGAGGAGCGCCGCCTCGTTTCGTTTTCTGACGAGGAGAGAGAGGAAAAACGGCTGGAGGGTACGATTGCCACCATCCGCTCGCTTGAACCGCCGAAGTCGGAAGTTGATCTGCTGAATTCGATAAGGCAGGACGCGGACTTTCTCGACGCCACGGAGCGCGGTGCCATCGATGCCTATCAGCAAGGAGATGTAGATAAAGCGCGTAACACACTTTTCGGCCCGGAACATGTGCGGGTTCACACACGCTTCATGGCGAATGTGGAGGATTTTCGTAAGGACACGGCAAACCGCACCCTTTCCGCGGTGCATGATGCGCAGTTTCGGGCCGATTTCTTCGGCGTGATCGCGCGCGTCCTGCTGGGCGCGACGGCAGCGCTTTTTCTTGGAGTGCTCTATTTCGTGCTGCGTCGGCGTGTCGCGATGCCCCTTGTCAAGATGGCCGCCGTCGTGCGTCGCCTGGCGCGACAGGACTATGAAGTCGAGGTCTTGCCTGATGAGCGGCATGACGAAATCAGCGAAATGAACAATGCGCTCGCGGTGTTCCGCGAAAACGGTCTCGAGCGTGAACGTCTCGATGCGGCGCGGCGAGCCGAGCAGGAGACCAAGGACCTCATTCTGCAGATGATGCACCGGCTGCAGGCCTGCCAGACACGCGGGGAAGTGGCGGAAATGCTGACCCGCTTCATGCCGCAGATCTTTCCCACGCTTGCCGGCCATCTGCTGCTGCTCAATGATCGGCGCACCACGTTGCGGGTGGATGCCACTTGGCTGGAGCCGAGGCGTTGTCAGGATCAGTTCGAGCTTTCCGACTGCTGGGCATTGCGTCGCGGTCATCCTCATGTCAGCGACGCGCGCGGCGGCGATGCTCAATGCAAGCATCTGCGCGAGGGGGGGCAGGAGGCGCTCTGCGTGCCGCTTTCGGCGCTGGGGGATACCATCGGTCTTCTCTATTTCGAGGAGATGGATGCTGCTGGGGCCTCCGGAGAAATATCGCGCCTCTACCTGGAGTTGATCGCGGAAAACGTCGCGCTGGCCATCGCCAATCTGGAATTGCGTGAACGTCTGACTGACATGGCTATCCGCGATCCGCTGACTGGCCTCCTCAACCGGCGTTCGCTGGACGAGATGCTGAACCGGTTCGCCGACGGGCAGGGCAGTTCGCTTGCCTGTATGATGCTCGATATCGACCACTTCAAGCGCTTCAACGATGAGTTCGGTCATGACGCCGGCGATATGGTCATGCAGCATGTTGCGCAGATTATCCGCGAGAGCGTGGCGGACCGCGGAAAGGCGTTCCGTTTTGGCGGGGAGGAGTTCACAGTGCTTTGTCCCGGCATGGAAATGGAGCAGGCGCTCGATATGGCGGAAACCATTCGTGTGACGGTGGCCGATGCTCCCCTCAACCATCGCGGCCGTCCGCTTGGCCGTATCACCGTTTCGATCGGCGTGGCGCAGTCACCGAGTGAGGGTCCGAGATCGACATTGGTCAGCCGTGCCGATGCGTCGCTGCTCAAAGCCAAGGAGGAGGGCCGTAACCGAGTGCGCCCCGGTCGCGAGCAAACTTTCGATCTCGCTCCGTTGATTGATAGCTGATTTGCGGATGACGGTTGAGTTTTGCGCTCGGCTGTCCCCGTTCACCGCACCGCGCTTGTATTTCCCTGTTTACTTGCCTGCGCCCTTTTCACGCGCCGACGAGGGTGCAACTTTAAGTGGCAATGCGCAGTGGAGAGGAGAAAGCTGGGAACTCTATATGATTGTTTAACATATGTAATCCGCATCGGGGCGTGGCGCGTTCCCGCCTCGTGCCACCTATCGAGGGAAATGCTCGACGTGCGTCTCGGCGCTACGACCGAAATACAGCACACGCTTACCGAGGAATGAGACGATGTATCCCGCGCAGCCCAGCGCCTTCACGTTCTTGCAGAATGCGGCGTATGAGTATTCAGGATGGTTCGCCTGCGCTCTTTTGATCTGCGCTACCACGCCGGGCTGGTCGAATTGCGCGGCGACCTTGTCCTGCGACGGCCGGTTCTCCAGTGTGACATTGTCCCCATCCGCAAGGAAATAAGTCGTCGTGTTGCGGCGATAATCGACGACGTAGCCTTCGAACCCGGCCTTGATTAACGCTCCGACGATGTCTGGAAAGGTCATTGTCTTGTCATAGGCCGCGTTTAGGCAGCGTTCGGCAATAGCCGTTTGTTGCGCATCCATGGCGCGTTCCTTTCATCGGCTGTCAATGTTCAAGTGGCGATCAGTCGACGGGAACGCTCGTCAGTTCGCGTTCCTCGGCGATCTTTCGCAGAAGCTGCTCAAGCCGTCGGCGTTCGTCCGGAGCGAGAGCGCCGAAAAACTCTTCGTCGTTCTCGTCCGCAAGTGCGGCCAGGCGCGGGACGAGCTCCCGACCCTCCCGGTTCAAGGCGAGCGTATGGGCGCGCCTGTCGGCGGGATTGGCACGGCGTTCTATCAGGGACTTTTCGAGAAGTCGGTCGGCGAGCTTCGAGATTGCGCCCTTCGTCATGGCCATCCGGTCCGCCAGCTGGGACGGTGCAACGCTCCCAGTGTCATAGAGGGCACGCAGGAAGACCCACTCCGCGACCGTGACCCCTTCGCACTCGACCTTCCGGGCAAAACTGAGGGAGACGCCATTCGATACCATCCTGAGCCAATAACCCAGATGGGCCTCCAGCGTTGATGGGGACGAACTCGACAGCATGCGACCTCACTTGTTGACTAGGAAACTATAAGATTTTTGTTTCCTAGTCAATCAAATTTATTCTGGCGCAGGAAGGCAATGAGGCCGTTGCGGCACGCGGGGCGCAGTCGAGGGTGATTTGGCATGTGCATTGCAATTTGGCGCACCAGAGATGATGAAGATGAGAACTTTGAACTGGAGATCGAGCTATGAGCAAATCGAACGCCCGCCTCAGCGATCTTGGTGCGCTAAGTGATGCGCTGGAGCAGAGAAAACGTCTGGAAACAGTGCGGGTATTCCTCGAAGAACATGATGCTGATGGTGAGCTCTTGGGTGCTATCGATGAGGCGCTTGATGATCTGGATTTATGGATCGACGAAGAGTTGCTTGCCCAAAGTCATCCACTCCCGAGACTGTCCTCTTAAATATCCTGACGATCATGAAACCAACATCCCGAAGCTGCACTTATCTGGGCAATAGGCCTATCTTGTGGCCCGTGGTTCGTTTGAGGGCAACAATCTGGAAGGCAGGGCAGTTCGATTGGAGTTGCTGCTAGCCGATCTCGATGGTTGTTTCGTTCGACATGAGCCAAGCCGACAAAAGTTCGGCTGATACGGTAACCTTATCGGGCTTTCGCAGCGCGCACTCCCAGACTGTTGCCACACGCCACCCGCTTTCCAGAAGCGCGGCGCGAACGGTAGCGTCCCGAGCCACGTTTGCCTCGAACTTGGCCTGCCAGAATTCCGGGCGCGTCGATGGAGTGGAGGTGTAGCGGCAGCCATTATGGCGATGCCAGAAACAGCCATGCACGAAGACAACCGCGTGGTGCTTCGGAAACACGAGGTCTGGTCGTCCAGGGACATGCTTTGCATGCAGCCGGTACCGGAAGCCACGCGCATGCAGTGCTCGACGAAGAGCCAGTTCGGGCTTCGTATCTTTTCCTCTGATTCCCGCCATCATGCGAGAACGGGTCTGCCTGTCGACTATATCCATCATGTGAGCCCTGGTATTCACTGCCGAACCTGGTATACACGGCCTGAACGATTTAGGTCAGGAGACTGAATGCCTTCCACTTTCGGCATTGTCGATTTGTTCGCCGGCCCGGGGGGGCTTGGCGAGGGCTTTGCGTCCATCGTCGAGGGTGGGCATGCGCCTTTCCGGATCGGAATTTCGATCGAGAAGGAGGCATCGGCTCACCGGACCCTGACGTTGCGTGCCTTTCTGCGCGAATACCGGGCACGTCACGATGCCTTGCCCGAACAGTTCATCGATTTCCACGCAGGGCTTGTCCCCGAACCGGATTGGTCGGTGGTCGACGCGGAAGCGTGGCGGCTTGCAATTGACGAAGCTCGTGCACTCGAACTCGGCACGGAAGCTGCTGCGACTGCGATCGATGGCGCCATCGTGAAGCTGAAGGACAAATACGCCGACACGATCCTCATCGGCGGCCCGCCCTGTCAGGCTTACTCCCTGGTGGGGCGCGCCCGGGCCAAAGGCAAGGTCGGCTATGTTCCCGAGAAGGATGGACGGCACTACCTTTTCCGCGAGTACATCCGGGTGCTCGACAGGCTTCGGCCCGCTGCCTTCGTGATGGAAAACGTCAAGGGCATGCTGTCCTCGACGGTCGAGAGCCGCCTCGTCTTCGAGATGTTAATGGAGGACCTGTCCTCACTCGGTACGGGCCACGGTCATCACTACGAATTGCGGGCGATCCGGTTGGCGGATGGGAAGGCCAGCCTGCAGGAGGCGGTGCAGTCGTCGGATTTCATCGTGCGCGCCGAGAACTTCGGTGTTCCACAGCGACGCCACAGGGTTATCATCGTCGGAATCCGCTCCGACCTTGCGAGCAGGGCCGCCGGTGCGGAGATCGCCGTCTCCAGGATGAAGCGTACGGTGGGCGATACCCTCGGGACAATGCCCGCGCTGCGCAGCGGCATCAGCCGTGGTTGGGACAACGCGACCACTTGGCGACATGAGGTCGTCGACGCGGCGAAACTACTGGCCGACATCTACACGGTGCAGGACGGCGGCTCGCTTCGGGAAGCCTTCGCCTCCGCTGCCAAGCGAATGAAAGAGGAGGCGCCGGTCCGTCGGGCCGCGTCATGTATGCCGGAAGGCTACGGCATATCGAACGATGAACTGTTGCGCTGGCTTGATAGGCCTGAGCTGCGCGCCATTGCCCAGCACGAGACACGCGGGCACATGGCATCGGATCTCGGGCGCTATCTGTTCGCCGCCGTGTTCGGAGCCGTACGCGGCTATAGCCCGAAAGCTGCCGATTTTCCCCTGGCGCTCAGCCCGGATCACCGCAACTGGCACAGCGGCGCCTTCAATGACCGCTTTCGGGTCCAACTGGCTGACGAGGCTTCGACCACTGTCACAAGCCACATCTCGAAGGATGGCCACTACTTCATCCATCCGGATCCGATCCAGTGCCGGAGCCTGACGGTGCGTGAAGCAGCCCGGCTGCAGACCTTCCCCGACGACTACCTGTTCCTCGGGAATCGAACCCAGCAGTACGTCCAAGTCGGAAATGCCGTGCCGCCGTTTCTCGCGCGTCAAATCGCTAAATTGGTCCTTTCAGCCCTGACTTCTTGATCGGTTGGTGCTGATCAGCGCTGCTCTTGCGTCGTCCATTGACCACCAAGGGCGTTGAGCATGTATCATGCGGTGGCAGTTCGAACAGACCAAGGCTAGGTCACTCAAGTTGGTCTTTCCTTGCTCACCGAGCAACGAAATGGGCAAGATATGGTGACATTCGATGAATTCCCGCCCCCTCTCTCCATACGTTTGCAAGAAATCGAAGCCGCAAACCTCACAGGCAAGACAGCCGTGCTTTCGTAGCGCGGCTTCCTTCTTTTTCTTTACGAGTGTAAGGTTACGCTCTCTGGAAAGATGAACTCGGGTCATTATTCGACCTTCTGGTGCTTCGAATTCGATATCGCCGAAAGTCGCCGCCTCGGCATCGCTAGTGCCAATTAACTTCAAAATCCCGGTTGCAACACGCGCTACTTCGTCCGTACGTCCCGAAAACTCCTCCCAAAGCTTAGCTTCAAGCCCGTTGCCATTGGGCAGGCCCTTTCTGCCGTTTTCAGTGTATTGGGGGTCATAAGAACTGAAGTTTCGCAACTTCATGGCGATTGCATCTGGTGTTCGCAAAAGCACTTCGTGTCCCGTCAGACCCAAGGTCTCGCCAACCTTCGCGATACGCTGCGTGAGTTCGCCAATTTCCTCGGATTCAGGACGAGGATCATAGTTGCGATTATTCAGATGATAATCCAATGCAATGATTAGCTCATCACGGGTCCAGTCTGGGTTTCGGCGTCGCCCAGGTCTTCCGAAAAACTCTCGAACTTTGTTGAGCAGCTCTTCATCGCTGCGGCGTATCCAATGATCGTGGACTGCTCGATCTCGTTCGCTGAGTTCAGCTCCTCGCTTCTGACCATCTGACCAGCCCTTTCGACCATTGTCGAAAAGGGAATCGAATATATCACGTGTATTCCTGAGCGTATGGCGAAACTGTTGTTGAGAGCGACCGTCCGAAAGTACGTCAAAGAACAGATCGTACGCACCATTCCAGCTATCGACGCCCAGTGAGGCAGGGGGCCTCGGTACTTCGCCATCTGAAAATTCTGTGCAACGGGAGAGAAAGTACCCGACCAATATAATGTCGTCGGATCGTTTCCGTGTCTCGCCGATGTCTCGAATTTTCGCCATTTCTGTAATGACCGAATGATCTCTATTGCTTGATTTCAGGAATGGACGAGGAATGAGGCGGGTAGTTCGCTGTTCTAACTTTAGCCCACGTGTCCGGACGTTTCGCCACTTCTGAAATCTGCTGGCCTGGGGCAATCCTGTTGAACTCGGCGTTCACGATGACCGCCCAGTCCCAGAGTAGATCCCGCAGACCACCTGAAATCCCCTGTCGCATCCAGATTTGCTCAAGGTTGAGCCTGTCGCCGAGTCGGTCGGCAACGATCGACACGACATAGGTGGCGATGTTCACCCACCCCTGACGGAAAATCTCCTTCGCTTCTTTCGTCTTGATCATGCTTTCGATTGCCTTGAACAAGATGACCTTTGCGATCATCGCCCGATACCAGGGGGCATCGAGCGGGTTCGGGACAATGGTCGGATCATCATCAAGAGCACTCATGAACGCTGAGAAGTTTTTCTCGCCTGCCATTGCGACTTGACTCGGCTTTCCGCGCCACGCTTCGTGGTACTTCGCAATGTCGTTCTTGGCCAGCTTGCGTTTTGGCGGGATCATCTCCTGCAACTTCCGACGCTTCGGCGGAGTGTTGCCATCTCTCAGCAACATCACGTTGTATGCGCCAGCCGCACGCTCATAGAACCACCGTGTTGTGCCGTCGGGGCACCATGTCTCGTTTGCCAGCTTTTCAAGCTGGACATGGAACGGACGGTTCGCCGACAGGTCGGACATCTTCACAGCGTTCTGACTGTTCGCATAGCGGGAGACGTTGCTGATCAGCCGCTCGCGTGCTTCATCGTGCGACACCTTGAGAATGATGATCTTCGCCGGGACCATGACATGACTCAGGTCGATGGTCCGATCGTCGCGGGACGCGAAATAGATGGTCGAGGTCGTCTGGCCGCCGTTTACGATCTGCAGGCCTTTCAGAAACGAAAGACCCAAGTTCCCGTCGTCAGACTGCTCGAACGCCGCTTCGTCGCAGACGAGGACAAGTCCGTTGTTGAATGCAAGGAAGTGCTCCGGTTCCTTTCGCAACGTTTCGACGATCCCCTTGTTCACCGCGCGCTTTGCGCCGAGGAAGGTCCGGACATTGGCTTCAAGCAGACGAGTACCGAAACGCAGGTAAAGGTCGCGGATGACCTGCCCCGGAATTGCAGTCAGGGCGTACTCGTAATCAGCATCCGGATCCGGGACATGGACACAGGGGAGCGGTCGGCCGATCGACTGGACAAAGCTGAGGGCGAGCTCATCTCGAGGCTTGCCGTCGGTGTGACGGAACAGCCTCTCCATGTCCATGGCCTCGACAGCGACCATCTTGCTGTGGACCTCCTTGTTCGAGAAGCGTTTGGTCTTGGTCTTGCCATCAGTGATCACGAACACCCGAAGGCGGTCGATATCGCTCCAGCGGGACCGGATAGTCGCGACCAAATCGCGGACCGGATGAGTGGGGTCAATCTTCGCGTCGAGATTTCCGCTCGCCGCGCGAAACAAAAAACGCACGCCTTCACTGGCGGTGGCTGTAGCATCCGTGTCGGCCAGATCTTGCAGTTGGTCAGTGCCAAAATAGTGGGTCACGAACAGGTCTAGGGTTGTTTCATCGGAGCTGAGAGCATAGCCCGTGATGCGAAGCTTCACGTTGCCGACCTTGCCGTTCCAGTGGCAGACGGTCGGCTCGTCACAGATCCCGGTGTCCGCGACGTGCTCCATTACCTTTTCCGCAAAGACAAGTTCCTCCGAAGGAAAGGGCCCTTCTCCAGCCTCAACGCGCTCGGCAATGGTCGTTTGCAGGTCGGATCGGAAGTTGCGGTGAAATTCTTCAAGGCTCATGTCAATCCAGTCCAAATTCTTTGATCAGTTCCGAAAGTCCGATTGAGGGGATTTCGAGGGCGTCAAGGTCGAGCACATAGGCAGCTGAGCGGATGGCCGCTGGCAGCGCGGCGCGCGTAAGGCGCGGCATATCACCTTCCACACGGAGTGCTCTTGCATCCTTCAATGTCAGCGTTCGCCCGTAGAGCGGTGCATGTTCGTCGAGGTACCCCATCACCATGAGCAACGCCTCGAATCCGCGCTGCACTCCGGCCAGTCCCAACCTCTCGCGGAGTTCGGACACGAGACCGGCAAGTGAGATTCCGTCCGTATTTTCCTCAAAGCGGAAGGCTGAGAGGAAAATGGGTGTCCTGTCACCATCCAGCTGCTCGATACTGTTGATCCGCGCGAGGAAGCTGCCGGTCCGAACCGTGCTTTTCACCTCTATCGCGCCACCCCGAACATGGAAGTCCTGCGCCGCTCGCAACGGTCCCTGCCAGCAGTCGAGGGCACCGGCTCCAAGGGAAGTGTCCGCGAGCAGCCTGAGCATCCACAGCTCGCCGAGCAGGCCGATCTGCACATCGGGCGAGAGTGGGCGGTGCGTTCGAGCCATGAAGGCCTGCCACTCCCTGACCCGCTCAAGGAAGGCGTCCAGGACATCCCGGTTCGCTGTGCTGGCTGCGGCTTCCAACGTCCTCAAGACATCGACGACCATTATAGCGAAGATATCTGGTGACCCCTCGGGCCGCCTCACGAGAGCGATAGCCGTCTTCCCGGCAAAGACACTTTGACCTTCGATGCATGAGACGTCGAAGCCCTTGCCTTCGGGCAGCCTTGCCGGATTGACCGGCCATGATCCGGGAAAGGAGACGATCAACGCTTCCCGACCAAGAGGAAAGTGACAACCCGCCTCGACCGAGACAGCACCCATTCCAGTGAGGTGGACAAATCGCCAGTCTTCCGCCGCCTCCTGGCGCGCGAGCGCTCGCCACGCACGTGCGAGCCCGTCTTCAGTCCACCCACTCATTAAGGCCTCCCCACAGTACGCTATTGGCGATGTACCTCGAGTTGGAGACCCTTCTCTCGGAAGTGCTTGACGGAAAACTGATTGCCCAAGCAACGACGGGATCGGCATCCTTCAACTCATCGACGCCAGCACCCTCGGGATCGAGCAGATAAAGCATGAGCAGGCCACGTTCCCGGCGAGCCGGTATGTCCGCTTCGGCGACGCCTTCTCCAAGTATGTGACGAATCTGCGGACCTCTCGGTTCGGACGGCGGCTCCTTGCCTTCGTTTCGATCCGTGTCATTGCGCCAGGTCTTCTGGCTGAGATCGCGCGCAGCCTTCCATTCCGGCTCGGTCAGATCGATGGCCTGATCGCGAGGCGAGATCAGGGTCTTGATCGAATATCGATCCGCATGTTCGGTCGTTCTCCTCCGCTTCAGCATGTTGACCGAACAACCGCTGACCGTCCGGTACTTGTCGTCCGGACCGCTGTCCTTTCCGATCAGCGCAACCGTCCAGCTCGTGAGCTCGCGATCCTTGTTCATCTCCTCGATGAAGTCCGCAATCAGCGGACTCATGATGCGGAAGCTGGCGGGGTGGGTCCTGTAGTCCCGCAGAAACGAGATGACGTTCAGGGCTGACACATCCCGCCAAAGATGACCGTACCACTTCTGACCTTGCGGAACGAAATGCTGATCGTTCAGATCCGTCGACGGGCCAAGTGAACCGATGAACCGATCCGAAGCATTGAAGTTTGCAGTGATGTCATCCTTCCGGTTGGGAAACACGATGGTCTGCAGAAGATCGCCCGAATAGGTCAGCTGCATCGCGCGAGCGTTTCTCATCTTGGCCCGAGAGGTCACGGTCAGCACTGAGTGCGATTTCACGCGGAGGCCGAACTGCTTGGGCGTGGCGCCCGCCGCGACCATGTTGTCGAATTCTTGGCGCAGCTCTTCCGCGGCATCGGCGATGTGGCCGAACCACTCCACCATTTCCTGCGACGTGTAGAGGCGGCAGACATCAAGGTATCCATCGCGGTAGCCGAACCACCGCCCCATCTGCATGAGTGTGTCATACATGCGTGCGGTTCGCAGAAAATAGCTGGTGCAGAGACCTTCGAGCGTCAGGCCACGCGCCAGCTTGTCGCCGCCGATGGCAATTACCTTGAGGCCGGTGCCATCGTTCTCGGCATAATCAAGTGCGTCCTTCGCCGTGCCGTTGATCTCTCGCACGCGAAAGTCCGATAGGACATCGGGGAGGACGGAACGAATGTCCGCCCACGAGAAGTCCTCCAGCGTTTCCCCTTCGACCAGGGCAGAACGGATTCCCTGCATGCCTGGCAGAAAGGTCTCTTCATACTCCTTGCGCATGGACGCCTCGAGGTCCGCAAGTTCGATGCCGCGGGTGTAGCGGCCCTTCAGATCTCGCACGTACTCGGCGACCTGGTTTACGACGGCGTTCTGTACCGAGGTGAAGCGGGTAACGTGGATGAGCATCGAGGAATGCTTGCTGCCCTGTCCCCGGAGCTTCCGCACCCCACAGGCATAGACGAAGGAACGGATCGCTTCTGCTAGCGAGTCCGGCACACGGTCCTCTCCCTGCCATCGCGGTCGGTAGCCGTTCTTGTGTCGTGCCGGCATCCACGGCTGGAACTCGTCGTCCAATAGCGGGCGCACCAAGGGCAGGTCTTCGGGCGTGCTGGAGGCCGATCCGAACACGCGTCCCGGCCCGACGTAGTTCGATGGTGCTGCAAGGCTGGTGATGAAGGCTGCCGGGAAAAGGTCCGGTCCGTGCTCCTGTGTCTGCCCGCGGTCATGGATGAAGATGTTTGCGAAGGGCGTGGCCGTGTAGCCTACATAAGCCTTCCGCGAGAAGTGGTGGAGGACCGACCGGATCAACCTGTTGATGGTCTTGGGCTCATGTTCGAGATCCGGGTTGCCGAACTCGTCCACGACGTCTTCGCCCGTGTCGACCGATCCATGATCGGACTCGTCATCGATCACCAGGAGAGGCAGATTGGTGACGAGCTTTCGACCCGTTTCAGGGTCGACCTGATTGGCGACACGGTTGCGGATCCAGTGCCGCAGGCGCTCGAGGACCGTCTTGTTCTTCTTGACCACGAATAGCCATGGTCGCTGTTCGGGGCTGATGTTCATCTTTGCCGCAAGGGCCGTATTGAAGTCGCCCTTGTCGCTTCGATTGGTTGCGGCGTTGGGACGAACGGACGTGTCCTTGTCGATCAGTCCCACACCGACTGCAGGGAGATCGTCGGCGTCAGCGATGGTGGCAAAGCCAAGGAACCCCTCGTCAAGGCGGATCTGTGTCTGGGCTCTCAGGTTGTTGTGCAGGCCGGCGAGCACGATGATGATCTTGTAGCCGGCGTCGGCGGCCTTGCAGATCAGCCCGGTGTAGTTGCCGGTCTTTCCCGACTGAACGTGACCCACGACCAGACCACGACGATCCCATGCGCCTTCCCGGGTGGGGTCCTCGATTTGCGACAGGACTTCATCGGTGGCGACGTCGAGGGCGTCGAGGGCCGTCCAGGGGATGCGCGCCTCCATGTACTCGGAATAGCGCTGCCAGTATGTCCAGCCCTTCTTCCTTTCCGCATCGAGCCAGGCGACATGGTCTTCGCCGCTCGATAGGGTGGCATTAGCGCCAACAGTGCGGCTCGACCTGCGGATCAGTTCGTCAACGAGCGCGTTCCGATCGATGAGGGCAAAGTCCTCCTCCATCATGATAGCAAGCTTATTCAGCTCCCTTTCGATCATTTCCGGAGTGACAGCACTTTGGGCGCGCTCCGCAGCAAGGCGGAGCATATTCTGCGCCATGGAAAGGATTGAATCAAAAGCCTTTTGGTTCGAAATCATCATTGCGTGTCTTTCACTTCAAGGGCTGAAATCAGATCAAGATGCCGGTCGAATGGGGGCGTGCGGCCGAGCCGTTCGCGCGCCTCCGTCGGGCTGAGTCCACGAAACTTCACGAGTGCTTCAAACATCGAGGATAGCGTATCCATCACGTCGTTGTCGGGTGCCCCGGCAAAACCTGTCCTAGGCGTCTCCTTGTCTTCCGCGGTATCCAGCCAGATGCGCTGAACGGGAACTGTTTCCTCGATGAGCCGGAGGAGTGCTAGGATGTCGGGCTTGAGTGAGCCGGCGCGATTCAGGATCGACGCGACAAGGTCGTGGTCGCGGGCAATCCGGTAGGACGTCCCTTGTGCTGAACGCCGCGCCTGCCAAGCCTCCGCTACAGCGTTCGAGCGTGTGCCCGAAACCGGCGTGATGTGGCCCCGGTGGGCAAAAACCCGTCTCGCGGTGTCGCGGGTTTCCGATGCCAGGCGGTGAAGCTGGGATCGCAGTCGTACCGGCGGACCGGCCGTCGACTTCAGGACATTGATCTTCCATTCGGCGTCCGCGCTGTTTGGTATGTCGAGCCGGATGCGTGCAAGCCTATGGGCTTCATCGCGCGGCCATGGTTTGCCGCCATCGCCGAGGCCCAGCCAGCCCCCGGCGAGAAGGAGACGCCTGTTGCGATAGACGTAGAAGCCCTCCTGCTGCGTCCATCCTCCGGGTCCGGCGGCGGCTTCCTGCTCGGTGGGCTTGAGCATGTCGCGGTGCGGAAGGACATGGCATTGAACCGTCACACCCGTGGTGTGGAGGATTCGATACTCGGGGCTTTCGAGCGCCTTGCCGGGATGTCCCATCAGGTACGGATCCCAAGGCTTCACCTCTCGGGCGTTAAGAAGGAGGCGAAGTCTAGGCTGCTGACCGTCAAGAAGGCGATGAAAGGTCATCGCAAGATGCGCCTCGACGCGATCAGCAAGCTCGATCATGTCGGTGGCGGCGAAGCCATCGGTCACGATACGGTCCAGTTTCTCCCAGAGAACGACCGTGCCGTGGGCCATCTGGTCAAGCGGCGCAAGCAGATGCTCAGACCCCGGCGCTGGTCCCTCAAAGAGTGGCCATTCGGCGCCTGGCTCCTGACCGATGAGATCGAGGTCCCAGCGCAGGCACACGACAGGTCCACCGTTCTGCCGACTGGCTACGGTCAATCGCCGAGCCTGCGAGAAACTTGCTGTCTTCAGCCCCAGCCCGAAGCGCCCGAGGTCGCTGGTGGAGCGTTCAGCCCGCGGATCGCGTGCGCCGAGCCGCATTCCGGCCTCCAGAGCAGCGTCATCCATGCCGTCGCCGTCATCAACGATCCGAACCCAGCTCTCCAGACCAGCCCATTCGAGATGAACGGCGACTTCGCTCGAATTCGCAGCAATGGAATTATCGACCAGATCGGCAAGTGCAGTAGGAGGTGCGTAGCCGAGACCGCGAAGAGACTCGAGCATCGAACCGGCATGAGGAGGAGCATTTCTTACACCCGCCATCACAACCCCAGCAATTCTTGGAGGCGACGCTTGCGACCAGGATGGGAAAGACGATCGAGACCCTTCGCCTCGATCTGGCGAATGCGTTCGCGCGTCACTCCATACAGCTGGCCGATCTCCTCGAGGGTCATGTCGGCGTCACGCCCGATCCCGAAGCGCATCCGGATCACATCAGCCTGACGCTCCGGCAGTTCAGCCAGTGCGTCCGTCACGATCCTTTCGGTCTCTGCCTGATCGAAGACATTCGCTCCCACCTGCTCGGACAGCAAATTATCCCAGTCGTCGATGCTATCGGGATACTCGACCTCACGGGGAATCCCGCGAAACTGTCTCACCTCGTCAGTTGTCCATTCCAGTTCAGCGGCGAGTTCATGGTCGGAAACAGTGCCGTCAACCCGGACTTCGAGCCTTTCCATGGCACGATCAAGCTTGGCGATTTTCTCGTTCCGATGCACCGGGATACGGATTGCTGCGCCTTCATCAGCGCGCCATCGTACAATGGCCTGCCGCATCCAGTAGGTGGCATAGATCAGGAAGCGATAACCGCGCTCCGGATCAAAGCGCCGTGTGGACCGCTGCAGACCCACGAACGCCACTTGGAAGACGTCTTCCGGTTCTTCGCCTTCCTCCACGTTCCGTGCTGCAAAGCGCCGTACGTAAGACAGGTGCTCGCGGACAAGGTGCTCGGTGACAGCTTCGAAGACCAGAATCTGTGCATCCAACTGGATGGCATGCTCTTGGCACTCGGGGTCCTGTTCCAGGATGCGGACCAACTCCTTGTGAAAAGCCAGAGAGAAATCGAACGCTTCGAGCGCCGCAAGCGCTTCTCTTCGCCGTTTACCGTCCATCACGCGACCATTGGTCTGCCAGGACTTCAGGGCCTCCGCAGCGGCCATGAATTCGGCAGTCTCGGTGTGGCCCGGACGCGAAGGAATGATGGTCCTCAGCGAGACAGAACCGGGGTCTCGAAACCCGGCGCGGATGTTGTCGACGACATTGAGGATCGTTTCGACGGCAGCTTCGGAAGCGAGAATTCCCAGCTGAAGCTCCTGCTTTGCCCGTACCATGGGCTCCAGCAGCTGCAGTTCGGCGGACTTATCCATGACGAAGCGCTGCGTGCCGGGTAGCCGCGTCGCACGAGTAAGGGCTGCCTCAATCGCTTCAGCCAAGTCGTCGGGCGATATGTCCGATCTGGTGTCCCAGAACTCGACATTATACCTGTTCACCTGATCGACCAGATCGAAGCCCGCAGCTTCCAGGTTGCGCTGGAGGTTGACGCGCAGTTCCTCTAAATCACCATTGCCTTCGCAAAGGGCAACCAGCCGGTCGATATCATCGAAAGAGCACCATCCCTTCGCCAGAGTTTCCACTGCCCAATTGATGCAGATCTCCGGATCGATCGACAGTCGCGTGCCGGTCTGGACGACAGCGCGTCTGACCGATTGTCGGCCACGATTGCGGACCCTCAGGAAGTCATGCTCTGCACCATGATCGGCGACTCCTGCCGCTCTAGCGCTGATGCCCTCTCCGACAATCTGTGCAGGTGAAAGGTCTAGATCCCAATCCCCGTAATCATCATCCGAAATAGCAGGTGCCGAACTGACGAGCGCGACAAATGTCCCCGCAACCATTTTGCCCGTGTACTGGCCGAAGAATTCCTCGGGCTCTTCCTCGGCCTCGAAACTCAGGAGACCATCGAGGTCGTCAGTTGTATCGTCCGGACCCGTCTCTTGGATCAAGGTGAGGCGACGCTCTGGAACTGCATCAGTATCAACCGGGGTGGTCTCGATCTCCGAGATATCATCGTGGTCGTCGACCGGCTGGGGCTCCGGTGACCTCGCAACAAGCGAAGACAGCAGCTGCGCGGCGAAACCATGCCCTTCGGCAAATGCCACATCAGCGGGTGTCTGCCGGTCATGGTTCCGTGATGTGGGATTGGCCCCCGACCGAATGAAGAGATCGCAAACGGCAAGATTCCCCGTGCGCGCGGCAAGGTGGAGCGGCGTGTCTCCCTTGGGGTCGGTCGCGTGCAGGCGAGAGGATGCCGCGAAATTGGTAAGTCTCTCGAGTTTCCCTTCGGCAATCAGCCGAATCTCGACAGGGTCGAGAACATGGCTTTCCGGTTCGCTCGTCAACCGGGCGCGACTGCCGAGGATACGGGACAGTCTATCCATGATCTTCATGGACAACCTCCCTGTTGAGAAGCACGATCTGCTGATCCTGCGGCTTCCTTGCACCGGGATCGGTATCAAGCCCGAGACGCCTGAGCGCATAATACAGCAGCGCGCGCCGGACCTTGATCTTGGCCTTGCCCCCACGCATCCCGTAGTCGAGGGCGATGACCTTCGCTTGGGCTTCCGAAAGGGCAGGGTGGGGTCCAATCTCCAGTGTGACCTCAATATTCCAGTCGCGGTCATCCTCCGCAGGCACGCCGCTCTCCTGCGACCCACGAATTTCAAGCATCCGGGAGAGCAAGAAGTCCTTGAACGCCTCGTCAGCAAGGCAGAATGCCCGGGTGTGCCAGCGGAATCCGTCGAAACCGATGGCGTGGGGAGCAATCCAGCGCCAACGCGGCTCAGGGCTGGATAGGGACTGGTACCTCACCTCGATTGCCTGGGAGTGTCGAATGGCACCGACCACCGACCGGAGCGTTACCGGATTGACGCCACGCACAGGTGTCGGGGCAGATGCGAAGGATGGAAGATTAGCGACCCAAGAGTCCTCGCGGTCGAGGATTCCGTCAGCCACCGACCGCAATTGGGTGAGATAGCGACTCGCGTCTGGCTCGAGGAACAGAGGCTTGAAATCCGAGCCGCGGATATAGGTCCGTGCACTCTTATCATACACCATGTTGTCTGGCGCGAAGCCGATGTAACGGTTCAGGTCGGTGGATGCTTGGTTCACCGAGAGCCCGAATTGCTCCATCAGGTCGCTACGATTCACATGCCCCTCCCAAAACAGGCGGAACTCTATGAACTCGAGACGCTGCTCGACTCCCCAGCGAAGTTCGGACCTCACGTTGTCCACCACGGCCCCCAAATCATGATGCGCATGAAAACTATGCGCGCCCATTTTTTGGGCCTATGTCAAGCTAGTCAATGGATCCCTGCGTGGCAATCACAATTCTTGGTGGCAATCACAATTCTTGGTGCAATGTTAGCTTCTTCCTTCGTTGATCCTAAAGGCTGAGTTGGTTAAGCTATCGGCTGTGTCGGCCTATAGCTCTTACCTGTTCCACAGCCAGTTCGAGATCATTGTCCGGGAGCCTACGTGCAACGGCCTGCAGTTCTTCGAATAACTGCGCTCTTCGAGGGGATATGGCCGTCTCATCGAAGTCGAACAGATCGCCAAGCGGCACATCAAGCGCCTGGGCCAGCTGTTCGATGGTGATGAAGTTCGGCAGGCTTTTGCCGCGCTCAAGGTTCGACAGGGCATCGACCGAGCGGCCAATGCGAACCGCCAGTTCTTCCTGTGTCAGCTTCTTTTCCTTGCGGAGTTGTCTGAGGCGAACTCCGAACTGCGACTTCGTGACCATACCCGTATTTCAATCCGGGTTGAGATTTACGGAACGGAGTACACTTGGAAACGATTTGTAAACCCGTATAGTTATACGAGTTTTAAGGTGAATCCCGAGTCTGTTTCTGTTTGTCTCGCGTCTCTACCGTTTGCGGATTTGCATGAGGGACTTCCCCTCCAAAATTTCCAACCACGCCCGGTATAACGACCGGGACAAGACGGAGTTCCTGTCGTGAGCACAACAGCACGATTTTCATTCGCACTCATGGCCCTTTCGGCAGTGCCGGCTCTCGGTGCCGATATCGACCGCCCGATCATCGGCAATCAGGGCGGCTTCACCTATGTCGAGCCTACCGGCGTGACGGTGGAAGACCAAGGTGGTGTGACCGGCTATGTCGAGGGCAGCTTCAACAAGGCCTTTGATACACCCTATGACGTGGACAGCCGGACCTGGGCACTGCGTGGTTCCGTCAATTTCGAGGGCGACAGCGGATTGAACTTGCAGATTGATGCCAATTATGCCCGAACATCGACCGAACATGTCGATGTCAATCAACTCGGTGGCGCCGGTCACATCTACTACCGCGATCCATCTCTTGCCGTCGGCGGTTTCTTTCAGGCAAACCGGCTGGATGCGGGCTATCTCGATTACCTCGGTGACGATGCGATCAAGGATTACATGGGCGGCATTGAAGCGGCGTGGTTCACCGATCCGGGAACGCTTTACGGTCGATTGGGCTATGGTCAGGCAACCTTCGCCGGTTATTCCGCCGATCATTACTTGGGCTCGGTTAGTGCACGCTTTTACGTGAACGACAATCTGCGCTTCGATGTCGAAGGCAGCCTGAACCGTATCAGCTATTCAACGGTAGACCTGGATACACAGTCAGTTGTCATCTCCGGCAATTACCGGACGGAAGCCATGCCGGTCACACTGTTCGCCGGTTATCGCTATGACCATCTCGACCTGTCTGCAAACAACACGTCGATTACTACCGGCAATACCAATACGGTCTTTGCCGGCTTGCGGTTTTCCTATGGCTCGCGCAGCCTGAAGGATGAAGAGCGCAAGGGGCCGGTCTGGACAGCGTCAACGCTGTTGCCATAAGCCAAGCGTGAGATTGCCGATATACCTGCAGACCTCTTCATGGCAAGATGAAGGGGTTCTTCAGTCCCCATGATCAGACTGAGATGGAAAGGAACCCGAGCGATGAAGCTGCTTTCCGAACCGCCGCGTAAACAGGAGACTGATCCGTTTATGGAACTCCGACGTGAACTCCGCACTGTATTCTGGCTGACGGCCACCACGTTGGTGTTGACCTTTCTTCTCTTCGTGCGGGTCATGTTTTTATCCGCACCGTTTCCGTAAATATTGAATAATTACAATAACATATTGTTTCAATCAGGTTTTCATCCAGAATGTTCAGGTCAACACAACTTCTGGAGTTTCATGTATCATGAGTAGCACGCACCCTTACACGGCCGACAAGGCAGCCCTTCTCGCGGACTATGTCGGACGCGACTTCCTTCGCCTTGCACGCGAACTGCGGCGGGTTCAGGAACAGCGCAGCGACCTGTTTATCGAGGTTGCCGAGGAGATCGGCCTTGGACGCCGCAAGGCGTTTGCCCTTGCCCGCGTCGCCCGCATATTCGACGATCTCGACATCGATGATCTGCGATTGAACAAAATCGGCTGGGCCAAGCTCAACAAGGTCAGCAGCCGCCTCAACGAGGATAATGCCGAACGGCTCCTCACATTGGCGGAAGAACATACGTCCCACCAGCTCGACTCAGTCCTGAAGGGCGAGCTGCCGGTCGATGGCGCCAGGGTTGTTCTGCTGTATTTCACCGAGGAGGATTATGCGCTCCTGAGCAAAAGGCTGCTCGAACATGGCGCACAGCTCTCCTCGAACGGCGGGATCGCCGGCAAGGAACAGGCGCTGATGAGCCTCATCAGGGAGCTTGGTGGTTCCTGATTGTTTGCGGATTCGTTCCAATCCCCTGTTGCCCGGAGCATGAAGATGCTCCGGGCATTTTGCGTTTCAGGCGGCTGTGTATCGGCCACGAAACTGAGCTGAACAGGGCATTCCTGCGAGACAGGGCTGGTGCATGGTTTGCTCCGGTCCGCGGCGCACTGCTTGCAATGCAGGGAAAGCGTCGTCAGCTTCTGTCTCGGCAGGACATGATGTTCGTGACTTCTGAACAACGGACATCGGACCTGTCTTCATCTCTCGAATGAATTTGGAGGCCGCAATGAATTTTCTGGACGATGACGCCCCCCTGCTGGACGAGGAGGGAAGCGGTGGTCCGGTTGTCGACGCATCCTTCCTGACTGTCGCTCAGTTGGTAAGGCGTTGGCAGATTTCCGAGCGTCACATTCGTCGTCTCATCGATACCAACGCACTTTCCGTTCACCGTTTCGGAAGAAAGGTGCGTATCGCCAAGGAGGAGGTGCTCGCCTACGAACATTCCTGTCGCTGAATTGGTGCCGGCCAATCTAGCTGTTTCGACGGCGAATACGGTCATGGGGAAACACCCATGACCGATTTTCAACAAAAATAGGCAGTGGGGGTTTCACCAAGCGTTCCCTCCTGCATCCCCAGTCATCACCAGACATGTCACGTCATGAAAGGAGGCTTCACCATGGCCGCTCCTAACGATCCCGCTTTGACTCTTGAAGGGTTGCGGGCACGTCTCGAGAACGAGACGTCACTTTCTCCCTCAGTACGCGGAGAGCTGCGCTCGAAGCTCAAGCGTTTTGCCGATGTTGCGGGCAAGCATCCCTCGGAAATCATTGCCGACCCTGCTGTCATCCGCAAGGTCGTGGCTCTGGCCAACTGGCAGTCGGCGGGCCTTTCGAAGAAGGGGTGGGCGAATGTGACCTCCGGGGTAACCCGCGCAATGGTCATTGCCGGTATCAAGGTCCACCGTCGCCGCAGGAACTTCAAATTGTCCTTGTCCTGGGAGTATCTGTTGGCGCAGATGAGCCGGCGCGATCACGATGAAATCCATCGTTTCGCGGGTTGGTGTTCTGTTCATCAGATAGCCCCCTTGTCTGTCAATGCCGGCACGTTCGCCGCTTATCTGGATTATCTCACGAACGAAACGATCCAGACCAATCCTCGCGAACGGTGGCATGTGGCACACAGGGCATGGAATCGTGCGGTTGTTGCCGAAGGCGAGGCTTTCCCGGTGATACCCGATATCGCTCTGCCAGGGTGGCGTGGCTTGGACTGGTCTGCCTTCCCGGAAGCCCTGGTCGCCGAGTTTGATCAGTATGAGAAAAAGATGCTTGTGGGCGACCTTCTGGCAGATGAAGAAATTCGCCCGCTAAAGCCGATTACGATCAAGGGGTACAAGGACAAATTCCGCTGGTATCTGTCGCGCCTTGTGGAGAGTGGCGTCCCGATCGAGACGTTTTCGTCGTTGAACGCTTGCGTTGCCGTGGAACTCGTGAAGCGTGGCATTCATGCCCATCTCGGCGGGCGCCCCCTTGATGACAAATCCCGGCCCGGCCTTCATGCCATGATGACGGCGATCCTCAGCGTCGCCAATCATGTGGGTGTCGGTACCGAACAACGGGCCTTGCTCCACAAGCTTGCACGCAAGGTTCGTCATCGCCCGACCGGCATGACGGAAAAGAACAGGAATCGTCTCGCGCAATTCAAGGACCGCGAAGCCCGGCGTATGTTCATCCGGGCTCCGTTTCTGGTTGCGCAGGAGTTGAAGGATATCTCCAATCCGACCGCGCATCAGGCGTTGCGGATGCAGTATGCGGCAATCCATGCGCTTCTTCTTCATCTGCCGGTTCGTGTGAAGAATGCCGCTATGCTCGATCTCGACAAGCACATTTATCGTCCTCCGGGCAAGAAAGCCGGCCGGTGGCGTGTGCATTTCGAAGAGGGTGAGGTGAAGAACAAGGTGGTGATCGACGCCGAACTGAACGAAAAGACCAGCGCCTTGCTCGATCTGTATGTCAGGGTATTCAGGCCGCGTCTGATGAAAAAGGCCACGAGCAGGCTGTTTATCAATCAGCACGGGGTGGCCAAGGAAACTTGCACTGTGTCGAAGCAGTTTTCCAAGTTCGTGAAAAGGGAAACGGGCTTTATCGTGAATGCCCATCTGCTCCGGCATTTCGCGGCTTTCACGTTCCTGGAGGCAAATCCCGGCCATTACGAGACGGTCCGTCAGTTGCTCGGGCACAAGGACATTGCTACGACCATCCGCTTTTACGCCGGTGCTGAAACTATGAACGCGCTGGAGCGTTATGATCGTCTGCTGGCCCGGCTCATGCGTTCGGAGGGCGATGGTGCGAAGGAGCATGCGCCCAAGGTTCACGGTCTTGATGCGGAGGATCTGTGATGGACAAGGAATCCTTCACTTCCATGAAGCTGAAAGACTGGCCGGGCCGGGATCGTGAGCTGTGGCATAAGGCGCTCCAGCCGGGTGACATCCTGGATGACGACGTTTCCCCGGCATCTGCCTGGCGCCCTGCCACCCGGCGTTCTACAGAAAAGGCTTGGGGGACTTATCTCTTTTGGCTGGAAACGAGCGGCAGCCTTGAGCCTGACGATACGCCCGTCAAGCGGGTGAACTTGGCGTCCATGTCTTCGTTCATCGCGCTGTATTCTGTCGGCCGCGCTGAATTGACAGTCGCGGGGACCGTGAGAGGGATTGCCTACATGCTGCGCGCCACGGCTCCTCCTGACGGGATGCCCTGGCTGACGAAATTGGCGCACCGTCTGATGAACAATGCGGCATCCGTGCGCCCCAAGCTGCCCCGTATGGTGTCGATCAGTGATCTGGCGAGCCTCGGCCTCAAGCTCATGGCCGATGGCCGAGCGATGCTGGCAAACGGTAAGGCAGATGGGGCGATGACGTTTCGTGATGGCCTGATGATCGCCGCGCTGGTTTCACGCCCGATGCGTCGTCGTAATTTCGCAGCCTTGCGGCTGGGCGTATCGTTCCTTGTGACCGATGCAGGGGCGCGTGTTGTCTATCCGGCAGAGGAAACCAAAAGACAGCAGCCCATCGATTTCTTTTATCCGGACTGGCTTCATGAACACTTTGATTTCTATCTCGCAAGAGTTCGTCCCATTCTCATTCACTCCGGCAAATCAGAAGATGCTGGCTGGCTGTGGTTGGGCAGGAGGGGCACGGTTCTGACAGAGAATTCCATCGGGACTATCATCGGAGCGACAACGGAAGAACATCTTGGCCGTCGTGTCAGTCCTCATCTGTTTCGCGATTGCGCGGCAACGGACGTCGCGCTTCACGATTCATCTCATGTCGGGATCAGCAAGAGTGTTCTCGGTCACGCCACACTCGCCAGCAGCCAGACCCATTACAATCAGGCGACGTCGTTCGCGGCCATGCGGCGCTATCAGAAGGTTCTGGACGATTTTATGGACGAGGGGGAATGACCATTCCTGTGCAATCAATTGCAAATTTGAATCAAATCTTAACGATGGTGCGGGTCATGCGTTTGGGACCGTTGTCGAGAAATGAGGGTGGTGCGCGAATGGCGCCACTCGGCCCGTGGTACTCTGGTGGTCTTTTTCATCCGGTCATACAAGATCGGAGATGGAACACGACACAAGAACCTTCAGCGCCGAAACGGATCGGATCGAGAGCTTGTCTCTCGATACAGCTGTTGTTTGCCCGGTGGGTCGCCGCGGTCATCGTGATGGCATTGCCGTCATCAGCGACGTCCCCGAGTCACTACCGGTCACGGCCGAAGAGATCGGGCTTCTTCGTGCGTTCCTTCGTGATGAGATTTCTGCCATCCTTCATGGTGACGACGGACCGAGGAAATAGCCAATGACCGCTATGAAGGCCGCTATTTACGTCCGCGTCAGCACGACCCGTCAGGCCGAAAGTGATCTATCAATCCCCGATCAGGTCAGCCAATGTCGTTCCTATTGCGACCGTCAGGGATGGCAGGTCGTTGACGTCTTCACCGAGCCTGGGGCTTCAGCGCTCGATGAGGACAGGCCGGCGTTTCAGGAAATGATCTTCAAGGCAACACGCTTTGACCATCCGTTCGACCATGTCGTCGTGCATTCGCTCAGCCGTTTTTCACGGGATGCCCTGCATTCGGAGCTTTATGTCCGGCAGTTGCGGAAGGCCGGTGTCGAGCTGGTTTCCATTACTCAGGACATAGGCCAGGACGGCAGCGGTGAGTTCATCCGCAAGGTTCTGAACATTTTCGATGAACATCAAAGCCGTGAGAACGCAAAGCATGTTCATCGCGCCATGCTCGAGAATGCGCGGCAAGGCTTCTGGAATGGCGCTCGCCCGCCGTTTGGTTATGACACGGTGGTCAAGGAAATGCGCGGCGCCAAGGAGAAGAAGGTGCTCGTGGTCAACGAGGATGAAGCCCGCACCGTTCGTCTCATCTTCAACCTGGCCGCAGGAGAGAGGGGACGGCCGCTGGGCGTCAAGGCAATAGCCACCCATTTGAACGAGCGGGGAATTTCCCGCAGGGGCGTGCGCTTTTCGACCGGTGGGGTTCACGATCTTCTGACATCGACCACCTATATCGGTCAGCACCATTTCAATCGCAACGACAGCCGTAATCGCAGTGCTCGTCCGCCCTCGCAATGGATCGATCTGCAGGTTCCTGCAATCATCGATGAACAGACGTTCAATGCAGTGCAGGGACTTCTTCAGAGTCGTAACCCCAAGCGTGTCGCGCCGAGGGTAGTTAACGGCCCAACTCTGCTGGCGGGGATAGCGCGTTGCGGCTATTGTGGAGCGGCTCTGATCCAGAACACTGGCAAAGGAGGTACCTACCGCTATTACTGCTGCTCTCGCAAGCTCAAGGAGGGGCCGCTATCGTGCCAGGGTATTCGCATGCGCATGGAACGCCTTGATGACATTGTCATCGGGGAGATTCTTGAGCATGTTCTCAACCCGGCCCGTCTTACGGTGCTTCTCGAGGCCTACCTGAAATCCGCTACCGAGCGGGCTGACAGGAACAAGCACGAGATCGACCGGCTGCGTCAGAAGCACCGTGATACGCAGGCAGCTCTCACGCGATTGCTGTCGCTTGTAGAGAGCGGTTTGATGGAGGCAGAAGATCCGGCGTTGAAAGAGCGCTTGCTTGGGCTGAAGTTGCAGCGTGACGAACTAGCTGTGGAGATCAAAGATCTGCAACAGCGCCTGTCATCGAGTGAGCCGGAGATCACGGCTGAAAAAATCGAACGCTTCGCAATGCTACTGCGTGATAAGCTGGCCAATGGCACACCGGAGTTCCGTCAGGCTTATGCCCGGATGGTCATGCGGGAAGTAAGTGTGAGAGACGACGAAATCAGGATAAGCGGATCCAAGGCAATCTTGGCTAAAGCCACATCCCAAGGCCTCGGCAAAACTGATTGCGCTCCCTTGATTCGTCGCTAGCCACAAAAGCGTCGTTGATTTCACTACTGTTTCACAACCACCATCGCAAAGGTATAGGCGTCTCGATCCGATAGCTTTGTCCGTCCCAGAATTGAAGATATAAAAAAAGGCCCGCCGAAGCGGACCTTTCGAAATCTGTTTGATCGAATCGGGGTCAAAAATCGAGGTTGAGAACGTCCTGTTTCAAGTAGTACCGTGAGTTCCGGCCGGTCGGTTCGAACAAGGACTTGATACCTTTATCTGCGACCTTGTCGCGGACGGTGACACCGAACATTCCTCTCTGCTCTGCCAAGTGCGCCAGCGAGATGTAGTTCTCCATGAAGGTTTCAACTGACTTCGAGCAGATGTAGTCGCGCACTCGCTGCGTCTTCGGATTGAAACCTTTTACGTGTTTCAGGAAACCGAAGTTCAACAGCTCCGTCACTGTGCCAGTTGCCGTTGCCAGCTTTTGGCGCGCTTGTGCGGTGTTCATCAGACCGCACTCCTGATCAGCCGGATCAAAGATCGGCAACGTCAGTCCAGTCGCCGACTTCTGCCGGTCCTCAACAAGTGGCTGAAGCTCCGCCAAGCTTACTCCTAGTCCTGAAATAATTCCATCCTCACTGAGACGGCGAAGACCGGCCAGCTGTCCGTTGAAGACGAGTTCGATGATGTCGACAATGGTGCAGAACAAAATCTGGGTGGCACGACCAATAGGAACCAGCGCCTCAATCTCTGTCGGCGTAGCCATGGGCGCGTCCAGGCGCTTTTTGAAGGCGTCGAAATCAGAACGACGCACGCGGGAAAAGATTCGTGTTCCATCCTGGGCAGCTTCGACACGGGGCAAAAGATTTGCGTCTAGCATTTGCCGTACGCGATCAATGTTGATGCCAAGCTCTGATGCGATTTCAGGTGTTGTCAACGTAGTCAGGGCGACAGAGAGAATGTCGTGCGTCCGTTGCGCATCAAGGTAGATGCGCCCGCTCGACAAGTCTGTCGGTTCCGTCAGACCCGCGTCTAAAGCGAGCTGATAAACTCGGTCTTCAAACATTCCATATTCGATGCTGGCGGACCGAACGGAATGAAGATGGCGTTGACGTGTGGGAAGAACAAACGTTTCATCGCTGCCGATAGGCAGGTTTCGCTCGGCGATGCCCTGAAAAAGCTCGATGACTCCCGCGAACTCGTCTTTGTCTTCGTTGCGCAGTAACCAGCGGCGGAGCTTGCCAAAAAAGCCCTGCATCTCAATCGCGAAGGGACGTTCCCGTGTAATAACTTCAGCGATCATTGCTTCAATGCGTTCCGGCCCCTGGCAGGCAATTTCGAAACCGTAATCGACCAGGCTTAATTCCCCGACCGCTGTCGCCGCACTTTCGACGAGTCCGTGCTGGATCGCGAAATTGCCGATGTTTCGGCAGAGATCGATTGCAACGTAGGCTTCGAACTGATCCAGGAATTCATTGCTTGATTTCCCGTAGATGCGATTTTCCACATAGCGCGCGACTTCTACTGAAGCGGCCAAAGGCACTGTCACACCCTCTTCTCGGAGACGCTCCAGATTGTCTGCAACATAGCGAGCGAAGTCACCTTGAGCCTTTTTGTCAGGCGCAGCTTCTACGATGACGCAGCCATGGTCGACGCATGCCTCGACCGCTCGCGTCATCCATGCTGCGCGGACGTAAGGGCGTGTTTGTTCCCGTCCACTGCCTTGCTGGAGGTCAGCAGCAACGCATTTCGGGCAGTAACGGTGATAGGGCCCGACCCGCATGTCCCTGCTCATCAATGCAGGGCCAAGCCACCAGTTAGAACCGGCTCCGCTGCTTTTGATGTTGTAAGAGGATAACTGATCGGCGGGCACACCTGACCACTCCGAAAGCCGTTTGATCGCTTTTGCTTCTCCGCGCTCGAACGGCAAGACATTTGTGCCGTTGAGCGAGAGAAAAGCCTCTAGTGAGCGATAGCTGTTCGCCATTGCCAGGCGAGAAAGCACGCTCTTGCGGGTCTCTTTATCATGATATTCCAGGGTGACGCGGAGGGTCATTTCGATGCCTTTTTCCTGGAGCGCTTCGGTTCTACCGTTTTGGGGACGAGGTCGATGAGAGCGTTGCTGCGATCAAGATCGACCCAAGCCTTCGCCGTAATGATGTTTTCAGAAGGCAGGCTGCCGGAGGTGCGGCCATAAACGAATTCAAAGTCCTTAGCCTTTACAGCTAAGTGTTCTTTGGCCAGAGCCTTGTAGCAGGCTGCCCGGACCATCTCGATCAACGTACCAATCCCGCCGCCTGTCGCCTTCACCAGCCGCCCGAGGAAGTCGGGGGTCGTCAGCGCCTTGTCGACTTTCAGGCCGCAGTTGGCAGCGATGTCAGCAAGGATTTCTTCGACACGCTTGTTGTCAGCGGGTGATGACAGGGTGTCAAAACGCATAACACTCGACCGATTAGGCATTTGCTGGTCACCGGTGAACAGTTCTGACAAATCATCAACCCCGCTCAGAATAAGGTGAAGAGGCCAGTTCTCGATCACCAGGAGGCTTTTGAAGCGATCCTTAAGCCCCATCACGGCTTTGGAGCTGCCACTTTTCTTAAGATGCTGCGCCTCGTCGATGTGGAGCAGGATAGTTCCGGAAGCGCGAAGCTGGTTTTTCAACTCGTCGTACAGAACAGTCTCGTTCGAGCTGTAACTGCCATCCGCGCCCAGCTTGCGCAGGACATGGATTGCGAAGTCCTTTGGAGTAAAAGAGTATTCGACCTCGATGCTCAACATCGGGATGATCTTCTCGTTGTGCTCGTTTTTGTAAGGCTTAAACTCATCAAAACTGTTCAGGACATGCGTGATTGCCGTCGATTTTCCGGTTCCGGACTCGCCGATGATCGCCAGGGTGCGGCGGCGGCTGCCGCCTCCTGCCAGACAATCCTGTGCGTGTTCCCAGAACTCTTCAATGCGAATACGAAGATGTTTGGTCAGCGGAGTCGAGACGATACGGCAGTTCTCGCGGACGCGAAGCGCGCGAAGTTCCTCAGCCTTATTGATCATGATCAGTATTCCTCGTCGTATTTCGCAAAGTTGGAAATGAATTCTTCTGTTTCGGAATCCTTGTCGTCCTCTGCCTCACCGGTCGCTACCGGGGCCTGTTCCATCTTGTCCTTGCTGAACAGTTCCGGCTTGTTGGTGACGACGCCAAGATGCAGCGGGTCGTCCGGAAGCGGGCCCTCGTGGAGCAGCGGCGGGACATCCTCAGACGCAACGACATTCCACGAGCCGAACACCTCGGTTTCCCATTTCAGGAAATCGGCTACAGTCGGAATGCGGGGCGAAAGGCCCGCACGCAGGGTTGCCGCTTCACCGATCTTGCGAAGGCGATTGATGGCCTCGTACATAACCTTCAAACCCCGTTCCGCAGCGGTCGCATAGTGGGCACGAAGTTCGTTGCGTGCCGCGATCCACTCCGCCAGGGAAACGCTGTCATCGAGACCAACGGTGTTACGTGCCACGAGCCACCCTTTGTCGGACTCGAATGCCACCTGGGCCACGCCTTCCGGATCGAATTTGATCATAATTTCGATTTCCCCATGCTTGGTGCGCATGCGTTGAAGCTCCGGGTCGTTGTAGGTGATGCCCATGAACGTGACGCCATAGGGGGTGATGCGGCGTTTAACCTTGTGGCCGAAAATCTGCAGCATTTCAGCCGCACCGGGCGGGTAGTCGATCTCATATTCCTGGCAGGCTTGAACCCAGGCATTGTGTGGAGTGTTTCCTCCAAGCCCCTCGTGCGGCTTGTTGTGGTAGATGTCGCAGATCGCGAAGATGAAAATCTTGATCAGCTCCTCGACCAGCAGACTGGCGTGTTTCTGCGGATCGTAATCACCCTTGGCCACGACATTGTGGAAGGTACGGCCGTCGAAATACGGGGTGATCAGATGCCCAATGGAATGAAACAGCTTCTCGATAAACGGACGGCAGGCTGGTTGGCCCGCAGGTGGGCGGGTGGCTTCGATACGAGCGAGGCGAAGTACATCCTGGGTCTTCTTGGCGATGAACTCCGAGCCGTTATCATGGGTAATAAACCACGGGCGGACTTTCGCGATCCACGGCGTCTGCGCACCCACATGAGTGGACAGGTGCCGTTTATCAGTCATGATCATGCGGATCGTGGCGACAGCCGACGCACCGTTGGGAGCCAGGCTTGCCTTGAAGGCCAGGATATTGCGCGTCGCCACGTCAATGGCGGCTCCGAAGTAGATGCGCTCACGCGGGATTTTATCCTGGACGTCCTCGGGCAGGATCGCCCAGATTCCCGTCTCCACCAGCAGGGACACGAGATCGACATTGACGAAGTCCATCTCGATGCGCTGCCCGGGCGCAAGCACGGTGAAGCTGCGGCGGATCGCCATAAACTTACGGATGGCGAATTTCTCACCCAGGCGGCTCGCCACGACCTGGAAGGCGTCGAACTTGGCGATCATCGCCTCGAACTTCTTGCGCGAGACCTTTTCGACCTGGCGGTGCACCGCAACGGTTTTATTATGCTCTTGAAGAGCGGCCAAGTAGTTGCGGTAGATGTGAGCCTTCGTCGGACGACTGCGGTCGAGGTAGCCCAACGCCTCCTTGTGTGCGAAGGCAATCGACGCCGGTTTGAACGAGAACAGCTTTGGCCCGGGCCCATGATGGCGCGGCAAGAGCGCCATCACATCCATGTCGCAGCCGTGATAGAGGTCGTGCCAACGTTTGAAGGTTTTGGCGCTCGGGCGGTTGAAGACGATGATCTCCTCCGCCTGGTCGGCGCGGCCCCTCTCCGTTTCTTCATCCTCTTCGTCCAGGTCTAGCAGATCGCCGATGACCTCTTTGCGCCATTTGCGCAGATACGGCTCCAACACTTTTTCGGAAAAAGGCAGGCGCTTCCCGGTAAGTTCGCACTCGTCGGCGTACTTGTGCAGCATCTTCTCGCGCCAAAGGGCGATAGTTTGAAGATGCGGCCTGTCGTCGAAGTCGCTCCAATTCTGGTCGCCGAAGGCTGCGCGAAGCGCTTGCTGAGCGACGCCATTATGGCCGTATTTGATTTCGGCCTGATTGGAATCGAGTGCCTTGTAGATTTCCGAGTGAGTCAGGAAAATTTTGCGCTCTGCATCGTTCTCGGCCTGCATCATGTAACCGAGGTCATCGCGCATCAGCGGGATGAAGTTTTCGTTGCGCTTTTTATCTTCGTAACGGTCCTGCCGGGCCATCCCGATCATGGAATGGATGAAGCGGCGTGCGGGTACAGGGCGAAAATCCATGGGATGTCCTTTCGTTGATTAGACGGTGGAGCGGAGGGGTCAGGCGGTGCGCAGCCAGGAGAGTTCATCGATAAGGCCACGACTGACCGGTTCGATGAGGCCGAGGTCGAGGAGACGCCAGATGGCGGTACGGCGTTTGGCGCGAGGCCAGCAGTTCAGGAGCAACTGTCCGAAACGAAAGGCACCGGGAAGTTGCTGGACGATGTCATAGAGTACGGCGCATTCGGCCTGGTCGTGATGAGAACGGGACGAGAGCAGGAAATAAGCGTTTTCGAATGCTTCCTGGGTTGCCTGCGCATTCGTTACCAGAGCGACGGCATCAGCGACGCCGACCGAGCGCTTTCCACCCTTGCCGATCCCGGTGACGCCGTTGTCACAGATGCGCTCGATCAGATCGAGCATCTCGGCACGTTTACGTTCGTACTTCACGACGATTGCGATACGGGTGCCGTCGAGAAGCTCGATGAAGTAGTCGCAGGTATGGTGATGCACCTCTCCATCCTCATCGATCCATTCGACCTTTGGGTATTGGGAGATCAGCCGGGCAAGGCCGCGATATGTTTGAAGAACGACGCTCACACGATGTTCAAGGCCGCTTTCGTGGTAGATGACAGTGTCACGGTAGAAGGTGTGACCACGCGTCGTCTTCGCTTGCTTGAGCGCGGGCATGCGCACGGCAAGGCCATGATCGGGCTCGTGCCAGGCGGAGCGGGGCTTGGCCGCCATCGAACCGCTGACCGCGAGGTAGCTGGCGGAAGTCGGCACCGGCAACTGATCAAGGCTGGAAGCCGATCCGTTCGGGAAGGAAAGTTCACGCAGTCCAGCGCGTTTCAGGTAAAGATGCTTGGCGATCTTATGAGTATGACGCACGTCCGTGCTCCTCAATTTGGCAAAGCTTCGCCCTTGGCTGAATAGCCAAAGGATGCTGCCTGATGTTTTCGGATTAGGTTGCGGGCCGGAGGCCTTAGGAACGGTCGAACGCTTTCAGGCGCTCGCCGACTGACGAGAAGAAGCAGTCCTTGACGTCATAAAAGCCAAGGCAATCGGTGGTCGAGAAATCGTCAGCCGGGTGGTATCCGAACCAGTTGCGCTTGGCCTTGCCTTTACGACGCTTGGGACGCACGTTTTCGTTCCGTGTCGCCACGGTTTTCATTCCAGGGTTTGCCATTTGGTTGATCTCGGTTTAACGCTGAACCCTGCCCGACATCATGTCGATGGTTCGCAATTCCTTGCCGCGTTGATGGCGACGAGGGGATAATCCGATATCTTCACGGCCACCGCAGGTGTCGGAACCAACTGAGACAAGACTCATTTCGGTTGCAACATCGCGAGGATAAGCAACCTTCGGGCGTGGCTGACCGAACGTTTCGCGACAGGTCGCGACGGCTCGAAGCAGTCACCAAATGGCCATGTGTTGGGAGACAGGTGGACCTGGAATGCGCGTGCGCGCCAGCAGTCGTTAAGGCAGTTAGCCTGCGAACCCGTAGCGAGCGCTGAGCGCTTGATGAGGTATTCGGAAGAACGACATTACTCTTCTCCAAAGCACGCGCCGCAACGAATGCCACCGGTAGACAGGTAAGTCCAGCCGAGGGTTGTTAAGATTTTATTAAAGATTGAAGTATGGTTAACGCGATATCGGGCCACGTTGTTGTCCCATGCAGCTTCGTGGCGGTGAAATAGGGTGACCCAAATTGGAGAACCCTACACATGAAATTTCTGAAGTTGCAAAGATTAGGCGAGGTGCAGGAGAAGCTGAAGCCCGTTCTTGCAGAACTCGGACTTCAAGCGCGATATGAGAGAAACTCGACTTTGGGAGGGGACATTTGCTTCGAAAATGAAGACGGCAGCTTGCATCATGCGGTGACCATCCTCGTGACGGATACACTCTTCACCAATTCTTCAAATCCCTGGAAGGGCACATGTCTGCAGATCAAGGATGTCGGAGAAGAGCCGCTGGGCTATGGCGACTGGAAGTTTGTCGAATGGGGCTGTCCATCCGATACTCCCAAATTTCGCGGGGACGTCGATGAGATATTTGCTCAAATCGCGACGTATCTGAAAGAGTATCCGGTTCTGCGCATTCGCAATTCGCATCCCGGACTGATCGACAACACCGATTTCGTTAAGGTCCTGCGCGACGTTGAACAAACAATTCAAGACAAAACGGATAGATCGATAACGGTGAACAGGATCGATGGTGTTCTTTCGATCAACTTTGAAGTCGGGGACGACAAGTGGCGAATTGATGTCGCCAATTACGACGCTAAACTTGTTATCAATGACGTAGAGGTCAATACGGTCAAGGGTTTCAGCGTCCCGCAGGTTAAGGAAATGCTCTGGGAAGAATGGCGCAAGCGCGACATTCCTGACCTGGGTTTCGACTTCTAAGGCAAGAGTCCCTGATCCACCAAACCGGTCAGGGACCTTCCTCCTCCATCAGGATGTGTGCACGCCATTCTAGCGCCTTGCGACGCGCAGGATTTTGGCTCTCGGACATGCTTCGGAAGCCGGATGCTGTCTTCCACCGTATACCGTCGAGCTTCTGCCGCGCCGCTAGATCGATATCCACATCCTGGCCTGTGAGAGCGGCATGGATGACGTGGCCGATGACGCGATAGATGACCGGCGGCGTCGTTTCGCAGATTTGTGCACATTGCTCATGGAACGACCCAAGAAATGTCCAGTCATCTGGTATCCCCTGCAGCCTCTTCAAAATAGAAAGCGACAGTGGCACGGAATAGGTTTGCAGGTCTTCGAGCCGTGGTGTGACGGTATACGTTTCGTCCCTGTTGAAGCCTCTTTCATGCCAGTTGTTAAAGGTGTCAGAACTTCCGCGAATGAGGCTCAGGGTATCGCGCGCGTCCTTATGACCGTGATCCGCCAGCCATTCCGTCGCCCATTTGTGATACTTGATCTGGTCTTTCGTCCGCGACTCTTCTGGAATTGCTTCAATCTCCGGTAAGAAGCCGAAAGCCACGTCAGCGATAGCCTCGCCGACCGTTATTTTTATCGGGTTCGCCAGAATCGGCTGCCGGAGCCGCGATCCGTACTCCTTTGCCACACCCATCAAGATTGATCTCGGCCGATCCTGTGGCACGCCGAACGATAAAGCGTTCAGTTCAAAATCTGTGATTAGATACCCCAGCTCGTCGGCCTGACGCGCCAGCCGGTTGCGAAGGGGAAGATGTTTTGGGCCGCGAAACTCTGCAGAAGTTTCGAAGAAGAAGCCTTTCGGCCTGATATCCCGGAGCAGCTGAAACGCGTGGCCGAACTGCTGACGTTCGTCGGCTTCGCCTCGGCCTCTTTCCTTAAACGGTTGGTCTGTGAGTGTCGCAGCAAGAAGATGGACATCTTGCCCTTTGAGGCGACCGATCTCGCCGTTCAGATCAGCGAGAAGTTCGTCGTTGTCGATCTGAAAGCGCCGCACGTTCCAGCCGTGCGGGAATGTTCGTTTTCTGGGCTGCTCCAGAGGCAGAGGGTTAAACCGTACTGCGGAAGTGCCCTCCATCGTATAGGCGACAACTTTCTGTCGACCGGATGGCGTCAATGAACGGCCTCTCGGCCTTCCCGGCTTCATCGACGTGTAGGTTGCGCGAGCACGGAAACCGGCCGCATCGAGCCCGACTGCTTCAACCCCGCTCGCAGCACGCAAGATGAACGCATTCAGCTTTCCAACCGGTCTCGGCGAGAAGCGTCGTGAGAGAGTGCTGCCGCCATGAACACCGGCGAGATAAGCAATGGACGACAGCGCGTCCCAGTGAGCGTGTTCGGAATTGTCGGAAGGAAATCCGCCTAGAAACCCGCCTGCCTGAAGCGCCACAAGTGCGTGTCTTGCTTGCGCAAAATATATAAGGGTTGGGGAGTCAATTTCGACAAGGCCCCATTCTGATTTCGGAATATCGCGACCCGGAAATAACTCGTCGAATTCCTTGAGAAGGGTTTTCGCTAGGGCGACAATTTCATCTTCTTTCTCTCCGAAGAACGTTTCCTCAATCGCGCTAACCTTTACGCCCTCCTGACGTAACGCTTCGATGTCTTCATCGCTCAGGTCTGCAAGGACATTGTAGTCCTCAACCCTCTCATAGTAATGGCGCACATATCTCAGGCGCTCTGCATATCCTTGCAAAGCGATGTGCAGTTCCCTGACCATGGAGGTGAATGACTGCTGCCGCTCTCGCGCCATGCGAATACATTCGGCTTCGAAACATTCCTCCCGAAGTTTTTTAACGATATCGATATCCGGAACTTTCGAGCGCTCTGGAATATCGCGAAGGCGTACGATTTCGTTGGCACCGAGAGGTCCACCGGCAATGCCGAGGGTCATTGCCTGAGCGATAGCTTCGTCGCTGGACTGCACGAGTGCACGAACGCCGTCGTATCCCAGCCCTTGTGACTTGATCGAATCCTCGTAGTGAGCGAGCTTCGACTTCAATTCCATGTACGTGGTGATTTCATCCTCATTCAGGCCGCAGTCGCGGAGAAGAGAGATGATGTTTGCAGTGTCGTGCGTTTTTCGAAGGCTATCGATCTCTTTAGCGAGCGCGAAAATGCCTTTGCTTTGGTTCAGGCGCATCCTGTTGATTGCAATACCTGCCGCGTGAAGGGTTTCATCAGACGGCGATCTTTTGCTGGGGCGATTTTTTGCAGGCATTTTTGACGAGAATTCCTTGCGGTGGTGTTTCCCATTGCCACAAAAGGAATTCTCGTCGTCCAAACAGAACGATTAAATCTTGAAATACCTTCAGGATTGATCGCTCGGTTGCGTCAGCCCCGGATTTTTCTCCGGCTGGAGCGCTCTATAATCTCGGCCACTTTCTCTGGATCGAGAGTGCAGCGATCAAATAATTCCTTAGCGAGCGCGAGCAGTACATCGCGCTCGTTCTCAAGTATTCCTTTCGCGCGGGAAAATTCGTGTGCAAGTTTCGCGTCGATGTGTTTGCGGAGATCGGGATCGCTGCGACGCAGGGTTTCGAGACCGTCATCATCCGTTGCCACGCAATGACGGTACGACGCTCCCATTCCAAAGGATGTTTCCATCATCGTGGCCAGCCAGGTGGCCCTAGCCAGATCGGACGACTGACCCGCACCCGCACCGTCAAAAGTTTCCCCGAAGATCAGGTCTTCAGCGGCAAGTCCTGCCATCGTCATCGCGATTCGGTCGCTGTAGTTGGCTCTCCCCCGGTTCGCGATCATTGGCATCTCAAAATACGCGGCTCCTGCCTGACTGCTAGCGCCTTTACCGAGCGACAATTGTTGGACGAGACGCGTGCCGACGTATTTGCCGACGCCGAGCCTGACCCCTACCAAGGTATGTCCGGCTTCATGAACCGCGTTGGAGTAGCGGTGTTCATCGGTCAATCGGACGACTTCCGGCAACCCTTGAAGCACGTCATCAATGGTCAGATTTCGCTTTTCCCGGCGAGCGATGCGGCGAGCGTGGCGCGCCGCTTGGGCGAGGTCGGCACCGGACATCCCTTGTGTCGGGACGACCAGCCTTTCCAGTTCAGCTGCCGGGATGCGGAAGTCGGCATGCTGCGACAGGATCGCCAGCCGATCTGCAGCACCCGGCAGCGGGATCGCCACATGTCGTTCCAGGCGACCTGCACGAACAACGGCGGGATCGATCCTGTCATAGTGATTGGTCGCGCCCATGACGATCACGCCCTCTCTGCCGTCGATCCCATCCAACTGTTCAAGGAAGGCATTGACGACCTGGATCGAATAGTCAGCATTGTCGTGTTTGAATTTCTGCCGGTCGCCAATTGAATCCAGTTCGTCAACGAACAGGATGGATGGCACTGCTGCCCTTGCAGATACGAAGTCCGCCCTCATGGCCTTCAACAAATCCCCAAGGTGACCGCGTGATTGCCACTGGGCAAGGGATGTCGCGATCAGTTTTACGCCGCATTGCTTCGCCACGGCCTGAGCGAAAATAGTCTTGCCCACTCCGGGAGCGCCGCTGAGGACAATGCCCCGGTCCACGTCATCCCAATCGATGACGCCATTTCGCCAGTCTTCCAGGTCCTGCGCCAGCTGCATTCCCCAGGCTTTTGCATCGCCGTACCCGTACATGTGCTCCAGAGCAGGAACCTCCCGAGATGGTCGGTGCGTCACCACGCCTTCCTGGTCGGGTCCGGCCGACGCCAACCGTTCCAGGACCGAGGACATCGACCGGCCGCGACGGAGGGCCGACCACAACAGCTGCTCCGGATATGAAACTGCTTGCTTCGCCTCTTTGCTGCTTACCTTGATCCCCAAGACGATCCGGCATGCGATCTGCAGGTCGCGTGGTGTGATCGGAGGGATGTTGGTGATGACGTCTGCGCCGACTTTGATCTCGGCAGGAATGATCGCTCCATGCTCGACGATCACGATGGCTCGCCGCTTCTTCGAGCACTCATCGCGGAAGGTGTCCAACGTCTTCGACAGCTTGTCGCTTTTCAGGAGATACATGAAACCACGATCATCGCGGCGGAAGTCATCATCGGGGAATAGCTGGTCTAGAAGGGCTGGTCCGTACCGGACGGGTGAATGACTTTCTGGTGCGACCAGAACGAGGATGCCTTCGCCGCCTCCCGCGAACACGGGGTGGGACTTGAGGGATCGCTTCAACGAGCACATGAATGCGAAGTCTTCAGCGGTTTTCACGCTGGTGAATTGTTTCTTGGACATGGATAACCCCTGAACAGTTGGACTGTTCTTCGAAACCGGAGATCAGCCGCGACGGCGGCGGACGGTGGATTCGGGTCCGATCAAAGCTTCGTCGAGATCGATGTCGATGAAGCGGTTAAGGACCATGGACGCCATGCCTGCTATCGGCCGCGTCTCTCGAAATACGGACAGGCATTCGGCAAGCGTCAGGGTTCCATGTTCGTCCAAGGCGGCAAGCAGCCTCACACGATCTTCAAGACCAGTCTGGAAGTTTCCGTAACGTAGAAGGTCCTTGGCATTCTTCAGCCGAATGAGGGGAAGTTCGGCGCGACGTACCGCCTCATATTGGTGACCGTCTGCGCGTACCGCCCCTTCAATCCATAAGGGCGTGTCATCGGTCGCGGCATCGATAACAATGATGTCATTGCCAACTTTGGCGACGAAATCTGGCCGGTAAAATTCCTGTCCGTCACTGAAGGGGAGAGGTTGGCACCGCCATTCCGTGATGGCGTCATCGACGTCGAGAAGGCAGGCAACATCCCGTGCGAACTGGCTGCGAAAGACGGCAGGACCATCGCATCGGATCGTGGCGGACGGATAAAAGGTCTGGCCTTGAGGTGCGGTCTTCCAGGCAGGGGGCGGCGACGGCTCGATACTCATCTGAACTACTCACGATATTGCATGGGAACGGCCTCCGCAGAGGCGGCGATCACGGCGATATTCGTATGAGGTGCAGAGGGTGTAAGGTCATGGCGGGAACAAATAAAGAACATATTGACCAGAGTCAACAACTGACTTGTCGCTCGCCGCGATCCTGCTGGTTGCACGGGTAAGACCTCGACCACTCTCCAGCCGAACGCCCGTCAGAAATCACTGCCCCCTTCGTGGACGGTGCCTTCAGCATAAATTTTCGAAATAAGAAGATGCCAATTCTGGTTTGGCGAGATAGACATCATGGAGAAGCGATCCCGGAAATTCAGGGCCTTAATTGACTGAAAGCAAGACGTAAATGGCAATCAAAAAGACCGAACTGTACTCTTCTTTGTGGGCAAGCTGCGATGAGTTGCGCGGAGGCATGGATGCCTCCCAGTATAAGAACTACATCCTCACCCTGCTGTTCGTAAAATATGTTTCGGATAAATACGCCAAACAGAAATACGGCGCTATCGTCGTGCCTGCAGGTGGTTCTTTCGCTGATATGGTTGCCCTGAAAGGGCAAAAAGACATCGGTGACAAGATGAATACGATCATCGGTGAACTAGCGCGGGCCAATGAGATGGCTTGGCTGTCCAATGCCGACAATGACTTCAATCATGAAGATCGGCTTGGCAAAGGGAAAGCCATGGTCGACACATTGACCAAGCTCGTCGGCATTTTTGAGAACCTTGATCTCGGAAAGAACCGCGCTGACGGTGACGACCTGCTTGGTGATGCCTACGAATATCTGATGCGCCATTTCGCAACGGAGTCGGGGAAGAGCAAAGGCCAGTTCTACACCCCTGCCGAGGTGTCTCGCATTCTTTCGAAGGTCTTGGGCATCAACGCAAAGACCAGCCAGGACGAGACCGTATACGACCCCACTTGCGGTTCCGGGTCTCTGCTCCTGAAGGTCAACGACGAAGCGCCGAATGGCCTCTCCCTTTACGGTCAGGAAAAAGAACAGGCCACGGCAGCCTTGGCCAAGATGAACATGGTCCTGCACAACAGCCCATCGGCTGAAATCTGGCAGGACGACACGCTGTCCGCACCCCACTGGAAGGACAAAGACAGTAAGCTGCGCACCTTCGATTTTGCCGTTGCCAACCCTCCGTTTTCGCTCAAGTCATGGAGCAATGGCTTCACGCCGTCCAATGACGAGTTCGAGCGCTTCGAATACGGCGAGCCGCCCGAGAAAAATGGCGACTACGCCTTTCTGCTGCATATCATCAAGTCCCTGAAAAGCACCGGCAAGGGCGCGGTAATTTTGCCGCATGGTGTCTTGTTCCGTGGCAATGCCGAGGCTGACATCCGCCGCAAACTCATTCGCCAAGGCTATATCAAGGGCATCATCGGACTTCCTGCCAACCTCTTTTACGGCACTGGCATCCCCGCTTGCATTATCGTGATCGACAAGAGCGCCGCAGGACCAGAGCGTCCCATATTCATGATCGATGGCAGCAAGGGTTTCGTCAAAGACGGCAACAAGAACCGTCTGCGCGCGCAGGATATTCATAAGATCGTGGATGTCTTCAATCGTCAGCTCGTGGTGGATCGGTATTCGCGCCTTGTTCCATATGACGAGATCGCCAAAAAGAACGACTTCAACCTCAATATCCCCCGCTACATCGATGCCAGTGAGCCGGAGGACATCCATGATCTGGACGCGCATTTGAATGGCGGTATTCCAGATCGGGATATTGAAGCCCTGAAAGCCTACTGGGATGTCTTCCCCTCACTGCGCAAAACCCTGTTCGCCGATGGCGTACGCCCCGGTTACGCAGAGGCACTAGTGGAATCGCGCACGGTAAAGGCGACGATCCTCGGCCATGCCGAATTCGATGCTTTCAAGAATTCTTCCCTGAAGCGCTTCCACAATTGGAAGGCGAAGCACCAGGATCAACTGGCCGCGATCAAGGTCGGCGATAAGCCGAAAGAACTGATTTTCGACATTTCTGAAGACTTGCTGGCGCAGTTCGACGGCGCGCCACTGCTCAGCAAATACGACATCTATCAAATCCTGATGACCTATTGGGATGAGGTCATGCAGGACGACGTGCACATGATTGTCCAGGATGACTGGAAGATCGCCAAGACCGTCCGCCTTCTGGTGCCGATCAAGGACAAGAACGGCAAACCCAAATACACTGAAGAGCATGACTTCGAATTCGGTGCGGCCGAAACCAAGAAGCGCTATCGCAGCGATATCGTCCCGCCGTCACTGGTCATCGCGAAATATTTCGCAGACAAGCAAGCGGCACTGGATGCCCTTCAGGCTAAACACGATAGCGCGGTGCAGGAGCTTGAAACCTTTATCGAGGAAAATACCAGCGAAGACGGCCTGATCGAAAACGCCAAGAACGACAAAGGGGCTATCGGACAGAAAGGCGTGAAAGACCGGATCAAGGAAACCAATGATGCTGACGAATTGGCAGCGCTGAACAAATGCCTTGCCCTTATCGTCAGCGAGGATGCCACGAAGAAGGCGGTCAAGGCGGCAAAGCTGAAACTTGATGAGCTGGTCTTCAAGAAAATCCCAACACTCTCAGATGACGAGCTGAAGATCATCGTCGTTCATGACAAATGGTTCGGAACGGTCGAGGCGCGAATTGTCGAGGAGATCGAGCGGATAACACAGCAATTGGCCGACCGCGTGAAAACTCTGGAGGAGCGTTATGCCGAAACCTTGCCTACGGTGAACAAGGACGTTCAGAAATATGCTGGACTTGTCGAAGGCCACCTCAAAAAGATGGGGCTGGCATGGTGAAGGCAGGATACAAGCAGACTGAAGTCGGTGAAATTCCAGAAGACTGGGAGATTGAGCCACTTAGTAAGGACGTAAACCTCATATCGGGACACCACATCTTAGCTGACTACTGCAATAAGTCAGGCTTGGGGACACCTTATCTGACTGGACCAGCCGATTTCCCAGACGGGAGAATAACGCAGACGAAATTCACTACCAGGCCAGCCGCTTTATGCGACACTGGCGATTTGCTGATTACGGTGAAGGGCTCAGGGGCCGGTACTATTGTTGAGGCAGATAGTGTTTACTGTATTAGCCGACAGCTGATGGCTATTAGGGCTAAAAAGTGGAATAAAAAGTTCCTCTACTATTCAATATTGCAAAATGCATCTCAAATCCAGGCAGCTTCGGCTGGCCTGATACCTGGGCTCTCGCGACACGATATCCTTGATCAAGAAATCCCTCTGCCAAATGACGAAGATGAACAAAAAGCCATCGCAGATGCTTTGTCGCACGTCGATTCGTTGATCGCGTGGTTGGAAAAGCTGATCAAGAAGAAGCGCGACATCAAAACTGCGACGATGCAGCAACTGCTCACCGGCAAAAGACGCCTGCCGGGTTTCGGCGAAGGCAAAGGAAAAAAGCAGACCCAACTCGGCGAAATCCCGGAAGATTGGGATGCAGCCCGCATAGGCGATAATTTCGACTTCAAAAATGGCCTCAATAAAGCCAAACAATATTTCGGCCACGGAACACCTATCGTTAACTATATGGACGTGTTCTCGAACTATGGAATTGGAGCGTCCCAAATACAAGGGAAGGTTGATGTTTCGCGAGATGAGATAAATAACTACAGCGCCAAAAAAGGAGACGTGTTTTTTACTCGAACGTCAGAGACCGTCGATGAAATTGGTATCGCCGCAACACTTGTGGAGGACGTTCCGAATACAGTTTTTAGCGGGTTCGTTTTACGCGCTCGCGAGAAGGACGGGAGTAAGTGCCTATCCCTAGAATTCAAGAAATACTGCTTCCATTCTGAAGTCGTACGCAAGCAAGTAAGATCGACAAGCTCCTATACGACGAGAGCGCTTACAAACGGAAAATTGTTGTCCGAAGTGCGCTTCCCTCGCCCGAGAGATATACGGGAGCAAGAAGAAATCGCGCGCGCTATATCAAATATGGAATCTGAGATTTCCGCAATCGAGAAGCGCCTCCATAAGACCAAGGCCATCAAACAAGGCATGATGCAGGAATTGCTGACGGGGAGGACGCGATTGGTATGACGATCACCCGCAGCTATTACCGGATCATGCTGGGCCGCAAAAGCGTCCATGCTAAGGAGTGTCATGACGGGCAGTTCATCGGTGGCGATTGGGGTATGGATTTTGACCTGAGCAGCACGCTGCCCGATAACTGGCGCGACTTTAACAAGATGTACAATCCGATCTTCCTGGAGCGTAATCCAGGAAAAAGCAAGGTGGCTGCTGGTCTAGCCTGCGGCATGCTGCACACCATCTGTAAGGGCCTCAAGATCGGTGATTTCGTCCTTTGCCCAACCGGCAGTGGAGCCTATTGGGCGGGAGAGGTCGTTGGAGATTACACTTACGTCCCGGGCGCAATCTTGCCCCATCGCCGTCAGGTCCGCTGGTATCCGAAGACCATCGACCGCAGCGAACTCAGTCAGGCCTTGGTGAATTCAGCGGGCTCCATCGGCACTGTCAGCAACATCTCCAAGCACGGCGCGGAGATCGAAAGTCTGCTGGCCGGGCATGCCCTACCGACGCTGATATCAACGGATGAACTGGTTGAAGACCCCACTGTGTTCGCGCTCGAAAAGCATCTCGAAGACTTCCTTGTACAAAACTGGGGGCAGACCGAGCTGGGGAAACGCTTTGACCTCGTTGAGGATGAGGGTGAAGTCGTCGGCCAGCAATATCCAACTGATACCGGCAACATAGATATTCTGGCCATCAGTAAGGACAAGACTGAATATCTGGTGGTGGAGTTGAAGAAGGGCCGCGCAAGCGATGCCGTGGTCGGCCAAATTCAGCGCTACATGGGCTATATTCTGGATGATATCGCAGAGCCGAACCAAGGTGTGCGTGGAGCAATCATTGCCTTGGAAGATGATTTGCGTCTGCGCCGAGCCCTGCGCGTGACCAGCAATATTGAATTTTACCGTTATTCGGTGAGCTTTAAGCTATTTAAGAATTAGGGGGAGCCATGAACGATGTTGGGCAGGTGGAGCGCGCGACGCAGAATAGAATTGTCAAACTGTTCTGCGAGCAATTGGGATATAGCCATCTTGGCAATTGGATAGATCGCCCTGATAACAGCAACATCGAGAAGGACATTCTGGGCGATTGGCTTCGCGGGCGCGGCGTCAGTGACGTCCTGATCACCCGCGTTTTTCGCGAGTTACAGAATGCCGCCGCCCTTGGTGATGGCCGCCACCTCTATGATGCCAATAAGGACGTCTACCGCCTGCTTCGCTACGGCGTGAAGGTCAAGGAAGGTGCCGGAGAGCAAAACCAGACGGTTTACTTGATCGACTGGAAAAATCCCGAAAAAAACGATTTTGCTATCGCTGAAGAGGTTTCGGTTAGCGGCGCGAACAAGAAGCGCCCGGACGTTGTTCTATACGTAAACGGAATAGCGCTGGGTGTGGTTGAACTTAAGCGCTCTAGCGTTTCCGTGGCCGAAGGCATACGCCAGAACCTCGATAATCAGAAAAAGGCCTTCATCCGCAATTTCTTCACGACCATGCAGCTCACCATGGCCGGAAACGACACCGAGGGACTGCGCTACGGCACCGTCGAAACCACCGAGAAACACTATTACCAGTGGAAGGAAGACGGCGAGAACCCTTACGGCTATCTGCTGGATTTCCATCTCAGCCGCCTTTGCCAGAAAAAGCGCTTCCTGGAGATCATTCACGACTTCATGGTGTTTGATACCGGCACCAAGAAAACCTGCCGCCACAACCAGTATTTTGGCGTGTCGGCAGCGCATGATCATGTGCAAGATCGCAAAAGCGGCATCATCTGGCATACGCAAGGGTCGGGCAAAAGCCTGACCATGGTCTGGTTGGCCAAATGGATACGCGAGAACGTGAAGGACTCCCGCGTTCTTGTCATCACCGACAGAACGGAGCTGGACGAGCAGATCGAAGGAGTGTTCTCCGGTGTTGACGAAAAGATTTACCGGACCAAGAACGGCGATGACCTGATTGCCACGCTGAACAATTCGACCGAATGGCTGGTCTGCTCTCTGATCCATAAGTTCGGCAGGCAGGGAGAAGACGAAGACACCAAGGCCACCGAAGACTTCATCAAGGAGTTGAAGGCCAGTCTGCCAGCTGGCTTTAAAGCAAAGGGCGACTTTTTCGTCTTTGTCGATGAATGCCACCGAACGCAGTCCGGCAAACTGCACGATGCCATGCGGCTGATCCTACCGGACGCAACCTTCATCGGCTTCACCGGAACGCCCCTCCTGAAAGCGGACAAGAAGAAGAGCATAGAGGTTTTCGGCAGCTTCATCCATACCTACAAGTTTGACGAAGCCGTCGAGGATGGCGTGGTGCTCGATCTTCGATATGAAGCCCGAGACATCGACCAATACGTTTCCTCTCAGGAAAAGATCGACAAATGGTTCGAGGCCAAGACCAAAGGCCTATCTGACATGGCCCGCGCCCAGCTCAAGCTGAAATGGGGCACATTGAAGAAAGTCCTGTCCAGCCAGGACAGGCTGGAACAGATCGTCAACGACGTTTTGATGGACATGGAAACCAAGCCGCGCCTGATGGATGGACGCGGCAATGCCATGCTTGTTTGCAGCAGCATCTATCAGGCATGCAAGGTCTACGATCTCTTCTCGAAGACTGACTTGGCCGGAAAATGCGCGATTATCACCAGCTACCAGCCGTCGCCCGCTGACATCAAGGGCCAGGACAGTGGTGCCGGGCTGACCGAAAAACTCAATCAGTATGCGATCTATCGCCGGATGCTTGCCGAGTATTTCGAAAAACCAGAAGACGAAGCCATGTACATGGCCGAGGAATTCGAAAAGCAGGTGAAACGGAAGTTCATCAAAGAGCCAGGGCGAATGCGTTTGCTCATCGTGGTGGACAAGCTGCTCACCGGCTTTGATGCGCCCTCCGCGACCTATCTCTATATCGACAAGGAGATGCGCGACCATGGTCTTTTCCAAGCGATTTGCCGTGTCAATCGGCTCGACGGCGAGGATAAAGAATATGGATACATCGTCGACTACAAAGACCTGTTCCACCGCCTAGAGGGAGCGATCAGCGACTACACCAGCGGCGCATTCGACGGCTATGACGAGGCAGACGTCAAAGGCCTTCTTGGAGATCGGTTGGAAAAAGGCCACGAGCGGCTGGAAGAGGCGAGGGAAACCGTCAAGGCGATCTGTGAGCCGGTCCTCGAACCAAGAGGACAAAACGAGTATCGCCACTACTTCTGCGGCGATCCTGCAAACCCTGGGCAGCTGCAAGATTTCGAAGCCCGCCGGATTGCCTTGTATAAGGCTGTCGCCAGCTTGCTCCGCGCTTATGCCAACCTCGCAAATGAACTTGAAGATGCAGGATACACAGCAGCAGAAGCCGCGCAAATTAAGCACGAGGTTGAACACTTCAGCAAGGTAAGGGAGGAAATCAAGCTGGCGAGTGGCGATTACATCGACATGAAGCTTTACGAACCAGCGATGCGCCACCTTTTGGATACCTACATCAAGGCCGAAGATAGCGAAGTTGTTGCTGACTTTGAGGAATTGGGCCTGATTGAACTCATCGTGAAGCGTGGCGATGCTACCCTTCAGGATACCCCGCTCGCGATGATGACGAGCGAAGAATCTATGGCTGAGACTATCGAGAATAACATGCGCAAGGTTATTATCGATGAGAAAGACGTGAACCCGAAATACTATGAGAAAATGTCGGAGCTGCTGGACGCGTTGATCGAGGAGCGGCGAAAGCAAGCTTTGGATTACAAGGAGTATCTGTTCCGCGTAAAGGAATTGTCGGTGCAAGTTCTCAACCCAGGTGGGATTGATCCGAAATCCTATCCGGCATCAGTTGACACGCCTGCAAAGAAGGCGCTGTACGACAATTTTGAGGCTTATGAGCTGTGGGTCACCAAGGTGGATACGGCAATACGAACCGCCAAGAAGGCCGATTGGATTGGAAATCCTCAGAAAGAGCGCGAACTCGCGGGCGCGATTTACCGGGCCATCGGCGATGACGAGCGTATCGAGAAAATCGTCGAACTCGTGAAGAACCAGTATGAGTACAGATAGCCGGTACGTCGAAGTGTCCGGGCTGTACGTCGAGGTCGTTCGGAAGAAAATTAAAAACCTTCATCTAGCGGTTTATCCTCCGGACGGGATGGTGAGGGTTGCAGTTCCGTTGCAAACCACCAATGAAAGCATTCGCTTGGCAATCATTTCTCGTCTTGGCTGGATAAAGAGGAAGCAAGCGGAATTTGAACGACAGCCTCGGCAGTCGGAACGACAATTCGTGACGGGCGAGAGTCATTATTTTAAAGGACGGCGCTACATACTGGAGGTCTTCGAGCGGTCAAAGAAACCGTCAGTAGAGCTGAAAAACAACTCAAAAATACTTCTTTCCGTTCGGCCCGGCACACCTAAAGAAGCCCGATCAAAAATCATGGCTGATTGGTATCGGTGCCACCTCAGAGAACAAGTGCCCGCTCTTCTGGACAAGTGGCAACCCGTGATCGGGAAGGAAGCTAGTGGCTGGCGCATTCAAAAAATGAAGACCAGATGGGGTAGTTGCAACATTGCTTCGAAGCGGATTCTGGTAAACCTCGAACTCGCAAAAAAGCCTCCAGAGTGCCTCGAATACATCGTTGTTCACGAACTCATTCACTTGCTCGAACGCCATCACAACGAGAATTTTCGCGCATTAATGGATCGTTTTCTACCGAGGTGGCGATTGTGGCGAGATTTGCTGAATAGCGAGCCTCTTGCCCACGAGAACTGGAGTTACTGACTGTTCATGAGCGGTATGCCGTTAGTCTCACATCTGCATTTGAATCGACCTCTACCCAGTTAGTTGGTTTTGGTAACCCTGGCGGCAAACACCGTCGACCCCGCTACAAATGAAACTGGCTCCGCGCCATGCCGATTTCCATTCTCCTGACCCATTGTGAAAGCCCGAAAAGTTTGTAATTGGTCGTCTCAAGTCAGGACATTAAACGGTGCCCCGGGGGATTTTTGAAGAAAAAAACATTCAGTCGCGCCGAACGATATGCTGTCTGGACCGCGCATGGCGAACGATGCTGGCTGTGTCGCAAGCCAATGAATTATGCAGAAATGCACATCGATCACATAATTCCGGAGGCACTCGTAGGAACCGAAGAGCTAAAATCGGTCCTCGAAACGTTCAAGCTACCGCCAGACTTCGACCTTAATTCTTGGTCAAACTGGATGCCTGCCCATGGTCCTTGTAACGTAGATAAGAAAGAGCACGTATTCGAGCCTGCGCCAATTATTCTCAAGTATATCGCTGCTGCTCGCGTTAAATCGAATGAGGTGCAAAGACTTCACGATAGGTTTCTTGCTAACCGGAAACTCGATGTCGCATTTGCTCAGGTAATTCAAGCCTATGAGGACAAAAACCTGAGCAGCGATCAACTGATGGAATTGGCCAAGGTCGCCGCCCACGAACATACTCCGAACCGCGCGGCAGACATGAAGGATCAGCCCGTTTTACTCGCACCCGGAATTACGGTCTTACGCGAGAACACAGACCAGTTTATCCTCCAAGGGCCGAGCGGGATGGTCGGAGTGCGGCCTAAGGGGGACCGGCTTCACAGCAGCTGGGACTGTCCCAGTTGCGGCGTCACCGGGTGGAGCGGAGCGCGCTGTATACGCTGCGGTCAGTTCAGCGATGATTGATATTCGCTTTCTTGTCCCAACTGTGCCGTACTAAGCAATGCATGCAAAGTAGCGCTCTGAGGCGAGGCGGCAATCTCTGGAGGAGCCGAGACTTCACCTTTATGCGAGCTGAAGGCCGGGTACTGACAATGGCTCCATGCGAGCGTGCCACCGGTCTTCCATTGGATTGTAAATTCCTGGTAGAGGGTAGAACCGGTCGATCAGTGTGAAGTCTTTGACGTTCATGGTTGCGATTGCCACTCTGTGAACGAGGGCGACTGCCGCTATGTGGAGGTCTTGTCCAGCTCTGGGCTTTTGGGCCCTCGCGTTTGCGACAAATAGGTTTTTCAATCGGGGGTCAGCGGCAAGGACGCCCCAGACCTCTGCGATCTCCGTGTTCGTATCGATGACGGGAAGCCCGGAGGCCGCAAGGCGTTGATACCAGGTCGCTAAGCGTACGGCGCGAACCGGGTCCTTTTGAGAAATTTCCGTGATGCCCATTTGGAACTCCATCACGACTGCTATCGGAAGCATCAGGTTCTCGGCTGTCTCAATGAACCGGATCACCGCAGGATGCGGGTTTCGCCTGCTTGTTTCGCTGAGAACGCATGTGTCGAGTAAATAGCCGAGTGACATGTCGATAGCCTAGTTTTCGCTGCCGACAGCCTTCCATTCTGTGGTTAATTTCGAATTAAAGGTAAACCGCATGCTCGATTGAGCGATTCGTGCTGCCACGATACTTCGATACTTGTTTTCGGACTTGCTAATAAAAGTTTGCTGGACATTCTTTTCATTTCACCTATATGCTCGGCATACCGGCTTCGCGCTTCTGTCATTAATCGGAGGCTCGAAGAATTCTTTGTTTCCGGAGGTAAATGTGTCAGGCAGCAGCCCGGAAGAATTCCTTATCCTCACAGAAAACGACCAGGAGCTTAATCGCTTCTTTGACCGCGTGCGTGTTGCGGGAAAGATTGTGGTGAAAGCTGGCGAACACGAATTCGTCGTCGAGCACAGACCGGCTACCATTACCGGTGAAGCGCGGCGGCTGCTTGCACGAGGCGGCCCCGAGGACTGATTTCACCTAGAGAAATCGACTGCCTATAATTGCTGTCTCGCCGTCATGGACAAAGCTGACGCTGTATCGTGCACGCGAGACGCCGACATACAGCTCGGCCAGAACGCCGCTCACATACTCATAGTTACCCGTCCTCAGCCAATTTGTCCCCTTTTTGTGGGGGAATATGAGAACGCGGTCGAACGTCATTCCTTTGGACTCTCCGAAATTCAATGCTGGTAGTCCCAGACAGTCCGTAGTCACTTTCAGCCGAAGAACCTGTGGCTGGAAGGCCTCGACGTACGCGCTTACCGAACTTGCTTTTACGAAGAATATGCCATCGTGGCCGGTGCTCTTTTCATTTCTTGATTTTGTGCGCTCATGCAGCGGGTAGAAGCTGTCCGCCAAATCCGCGATCTTCTGGTTGCACCGATGCGTATCAACGTGATGTTCCAGAACCGCGAGCCTTTTCTTTTCCCAGTCTTTGAATTTATGAACGATATCAGGCCCGCGAAATTTCTTGTGGCGCGACGAGTTGTTCGTCGAGTAGGTCGACTGCCGGGGATCGCCGACCAATACGACCTCTAACTTCGAGCGCAGCATTGCCTCGATGATGTCGATATCGTAACCCGCCACGTCTTGGATTTCGTCGATGTAGACACGCTCGAAGCGCTGCTCCAATCGACGGATTACAGCTCCCGACGATGCGGAGTTGCATGCTTCTACGAATTCAGCGAGCTTGTTCGAATAAATCGAACTTGTGCCACCGAGATAGTACCGATCTGGATCATCCTTCCTGGCAAAACGATCTAACGTCGTTTCGACCCACCGAATCCCATCGATCCTGCGGTCGATTTTTGTATCCTGGTAAGGTCGGGCCATCTCCCTCAACAGGAAGGTGTACCAGGACAGTATCTCGACGTTCTCTGGTATGATGCGAGCGCGCTGGTGAAATTTTGACTGGATTTCGTGTACGTTGTTTCGAGTATAGGTGATTATAGCCGCGCGCTTTTCAGGAAGCGCAAGAACCTCATCCACGATCCTCGTTGTTTTTCCGCCGCCAGCAGCGGCTATCACGATCCGATTATTGGATGGCACGTTGAATATACTCCGGCACCTTCCACACCTTATCGGTCTCGAAAAGTTTAAGGGCTACCTCAGTCTTGTTGCTTTCCATATATCTCAAGAGTTCGGCATCAGTGGCATAGCTCTTGCCAAGGATATCGTTGAGCATTTGTCTGCCGTTTTCCGCGAGCAATTGAGGTTCAAGCGTATTATCGGATTCCCTCGGATCGAACTGGATCGAGATGTGACCGTGAGGCAGGTAGTCTTTGTACTTTTCCTTCAACTTCGCGACGCTGCCATCGTTATCAGTGACGACGTCAACTTTGATTTTGAGAACGTCGGCTATCTCCAGGAACCGTTTGAACGCCAGTGAACTGACGCTGATAACGTCAACACCTGCTTCAAGAGGCATCTTACCGTGTTTGCGATGAAACGCCTTTTGCACAACAAGTTCGTCTGATGGCCCTTCGACGAGGATCGCTCGTTTCGAAAGGACAAGCCGCAGAGTGTCGTATCCAGGAAGCTTCAGGAAGTAGTCACGGGTCTTGGGAGTTAAAGAAGTCAGCTTGGTCGCAATACCATTCTTGAACATTAGAACTGCATCAACCCCGAGCTTGTTCATCACGTAGCTGCTGTGTGTTGTAATGAGGAGCTGCCGGTCAACACGCTTCGTCGCAATGTGGTTTATCAAGTTTGCCAGATTCGAGAAGGAAAGGTGATTTTCAGCCTCTTCGATTAGGAAGAGGTGGGACTTGTCCCCGTTGTCTAGCGCAAGCTTTATCTTGACGGAACTCTGCTCGCCCTTGCCGACCAGGGTCATCGGTATGTCGTCCAGATGCGGCATGACACCCAACTCCCAGCTCGCCCGCGATGAGCTGTCGAGAGAGACGGTGATTGCCTTCTCGGATGCGGTCCCCTTTTTGGCGGCCAGTCCAGCGTTGATGGCGGCAACTTTTGGCTCTGCGAGGAACCGGTCTTTCATCTGGCGATACGTCAGAGCCAGACCGACCTGTTCTTCCCGAGTCAAGCTGTCCTTGACGACATCAAGGACATATCGATTGGCGACACCGCTATTGCGCAAGGTGCTGGCGTCAATGAAACTGGGCTTCAGAGGAATGGACCTGGCAGTCACGTCATTGTCGGCGAAATCGCGCCATCGAACGATATAGTGCTCGACAGGAACTGTTCGGATTGGCTTTGGCTCCTTGATGTAGTCGATGTATTCGGCTTTGAAACCTTCGTTGAATTCGATGAGGAGCTTCACCCCAGTGAACTGCCCCCACTTTCGACCGGACACTCAGCATAAGCAGGAAGGCTCAAGCACAGGCTTGAGGATAAGCTTATGTCTAACGAGTTTCGACAGGTTGATCTGATGATCGGTGACGTCCGGCGGCGA
>NZ_JACLAL010000004.1 GCF_014280875.1 Paenirhizobium daejeonense
TCGGAGCAGCTTTCGCAGGGTGCGACGGAACAGGCGGCTTCTGCTGAAGAGGCCTCTGCTTCGATGGAGCAGATGGCTGCCAATATCAAGCAGAACGCGGACAACGCCGCCCAGACGGAAAAGATCGCCCGCCAGTCTGCCAAGGATGCGGAAGTCAGCGGTGAAGCCGTGAACCGTGCAGTGGCCGCCATGCGCACGATTGCCGAAAAGATCTCGATCGTTCAGGAAATCGCTCGTCAGACGGACCTTCTGGCTCTGAACGCCGCCGTCGAGGCCGCTCGCGCCGGCGAACATGGCAAGGGCTTTGCGGTTGTTGCCTCGGAAGTTCGCAAGCTTGCCGAACGTTCGCAGTCTGCCGCCGCCGAGATCAGCGCGATGTCGGGCGAGACGGTACAGTCTGCCCAGGATGCGGGCGAGATGTTGAACCGTCTGGTTCCGGATATCCGCAAGACTGCGGAACTGGTTGCCGAGATTTCGGCCGCCTGCCGCGAACAGGATATCGGCGCATCGCAGATCAACGAAGCGATCCAGCAGCTCGACAAGGTGACGCAGCAGAACGCGGGAGCGTCGGAAGAAATGTCGGCAACCTCGGAAGAGCTTGCAGCCCAGGCCGAGGAACTGCAGACCTCAATCGCCTTCTTCAAGGTTGAAAATGTGGTTTCGCGCATTGACCAGCGACCGGTAGCCCAGCGTGCGCCGGTTTCGGCTCCTGCAGCCCGCGCTCCCCAGCGCAAGCCGCAGAAGGCAGCTCCCGCAGGCATGAACGTCGCTGCCCAGCAGGCTCGCGCCAAGGGCTTCGCCCTCGATCTGACCATGGGTGGACCGGATGCCGGCGACGCAGATTTCCGGGAAAGCGCATAAGCTTTCCCGCAGTTAGAAAGTCGGACGCTCTCGTTTTGGGAGCGTCCGCACGAGGCCCGCGTGTGAATGCGCTGGTGTCGATGATCGCCGGGAGTCGGCGAATGCAGGCGTGAATGTTTCGCCCTCCTGCCTTCGTTGTCGGCTGTCAACCAACATCACGAAACAGGGCATGCTTTCGGTGTGCCCATTTACGAACACGGGGTAGGGATATGCGATTTACAATTAAACTGAAACTGGCTCTTGCCTTCGGCTTCATGGTGCTGATGCTACTTGTGGCCTCGTCCTACGGCATCATCAGCCTTTCCGCTTCCAAGCAGAATATGGACGATGTAATCGAGGGTACGGTGGTGCGCCTCGACAAGATCCAGCAGCTGAACGCGATCTCGCTGACCATTGTTCGTGCGCAGAAGAACATGATTCTGGCGACGACGCCCGATGAAGTAAAGAAATACGTCAATATGAGCCTGGAAGAACAGGCGACCTTCAATCAGATGTTTGAGGAAATGGCCGCCACGGCAAGCGCTGCTACGCGGGACTATTGGCAGCAATTGCGCATCGCCATCGAAGCCTTCGAAGCCAGCGACAAGCGCATTCACCAGCTCGTAAGCCTCGGCAATACGACGGAAGCTGCACGCATGTCTTCCAATGAAGGTCGCGATGCCGCGAATGCCTTGACCAAGAAGCTCGATGAAGGCGTGCAGATGAACCGCGATCGCCTTGAGGATGCCAAGGCTGAAGCCGATGCCGAATATCAATCGACACGTACGTTGCTGATATCCTTGTCTGTCTTCGCCGTCATCGTGGCCACCATCACGGCATTCTGGATAGCGCTCGGCATCAGCGCCGGCCTGCGCAAGATCACGCATGTGGCCGAGGCCGTTGCCATCGGCGATCTCGACCAGAGCGTGGAGATCAAGACCAACGATGAGATCAAGGATCTGGTTGATACCATCAACCGCATGACCGGCAATCTGAAGGAAATGGCGACTGTCGCCGACCAGATTTCCAATGGCGACCTGACCGTCACGCCGAAGCCGCAGTCTGAAAAGGACACGCTGGGTCTTGCGTTGTTGCGCATGGTCGAGCGTCTTCGCGGTGTCGTGGCCGACGCGCTTTCCGCGTCTGACAACGTATCGTCCGGTAGCCAGGAGCTTTCGGCAAGTTCGGAGCAGCTTTCGCAGGGTGCGACGGAACAGGCGGCTTCTGCTGAAGAGGCCTCTGCTTCGATGGAGCAGATGGCTGCCAATATCAAGCAGAACGCGGACAACGCCGCCCAGACGGAAAAGATCGCCCGCCAGTCTGCCAAGGATGCGGAAGTCAGCGGTGAAGCCGTGAACCGTGCAGTGGCCGCCATGCGCACGATTGCCGAAAAGATCTCGATCGTTCAGGAAATCGCTCGTCAGACGGACCTTCTGGCTCTGAACGCCGCCGTCGAGGCCGCTCGCGCCGGCGAACATGGCAAGGGCTTTGCGGTTGTTGCCTCGGAAGTTCGCAAGCTTGCCGAACGTTCGCAGTCTGCCGCCGCCGAGATCAGCGCGATGTCGGGCGAGACGGTACAGTCTGCCCAGGATGCGGGCGAGATGTTGAACCGTCTGGTTCCGGATATCCGCAAGACTGCGGAACTGGTTGCCGAGATTTCGGCCGCCTGCCGCGAACAGGATATCGGCGCATCGCAGATCAACGAAGCGATCCAGCAGCTCGACAAGGTGACGCAGCAGAACGCCGGAGCGTCGGAAGAAATGTCGGCAACCTCGGAAGAGCTTGCAGCCCAGGCCGAGGAACTGCAGACCTCAATCGCCTTCTTCAAGGTTGATGGCGCTTCGGCTCGCGCTGCTCAAAAATCCACAGCTCCGCGTACCGCTATCCCCGCTGCTCGTCCGGTGGCTCCGCGTGCGCCGCAGAAGCCGACCTTCCATGGCGGAATGAACGTTGCCGCCCAGCAGGCCAAGGCCAAGGGCTTCGCCCTCGACCTGACCATGGGTGGACCGGATGCCGGCGACGCAGATTTCCGGGAAAGTGCTTGAACATGGCGCCGATCCAGTCCGAATCCCAGTTCGTAACTTTTGCGCTCGGCGAGGAAATCTTCGCCGTGCCTGTGGAAGTGGTGCGTGAGATCCTCGACCACGAAGAGGTCTTCAAGATACCGAACGGTCCCGACTACCTGATGGGCCTTCGCGATGTTCGGGGCCAAGGCGTTCCGACCATCGATCTACGGTTGAAACTCGGCCTGCCGAGAACCGTGCCGACACCGAACACCCGTGTACTCGTGCTCGACATTCCCTTCGAGGATCGTTCGCTTACGCTGGGCATGGTCGCCGATCGTGTTTTCGAAGTCACGCCTTTCCGGCGTGACCAGATCGAACATGCGCCGGAAATCGGCATTGCCTGGAATTCCGATTATATCGCCGGCGTTGTCCGTCGTGCCGAAGGCTTCGTCGTCATCATCGACCTGACGCGGCTTCTTTCGAGCAATGACACGGCGCTCCTGTCGTCCAGGCGTGCGGCGTAACGAGATCGGAGGCGTAAGCTTTGGCACTGGCGAGTTATAGCGAACCGTCGAGCGACGATCACATCAGCAAGCGTAATTTCGATCGTCTCGCACGCTTCATCTACGAGTATAGCGGCATCAAGATGCCGGCAACCAAACGCACCATGCTCGAAGGCCGTCTGCGCCGGCGGCTAAGGGCAACGGGCATTTCCAGCTTCGACGAGTACTGCGACTACATCTTCAATCACGACGGTCTTCAGTATGAGAGCGTCTATCTGATCGATGCAGTCACCACCAACAAGACGGATTTCTTTCGGGAGCCCAATCACTTCCAGTACCTACGGGACCGCCTGCTGCCTGCCCTGCATGCGGCAGGGACCAGCCGTCTGCGAGTATGGAGTTCGGCATGTTCGACCGGTGCAGAACCTTACACCCTGGCCATGGTTCTGGAAGACTTCCAGAGCCGTGCCGGATCGCTGGACTACACTATCCTTGCGACCGACCTCAGCACGGACGTTTTGGCGACGGCGATCGCTGGCGTCTATAATGCCGATATGGTCGATCCGGTGCCGACGGCGCTGCGTCAGCGCTTCGTTATGGAGCATGTGCAAAAGGGGCGGCGTGAGGTGCGCATTCACCCGCGTCTGCGTTCGAAGATCGGCTTCGGCCGGCTGAACCTGATGGATCCCAAGTACAGCGTCGGTGATCCGATGCACATCATCTTCTGCCGGAATGTCCTGATCTATTTCGACAAGCCGACGCAGCACAAGGTGGTATCTCGCCTTTGTGACAATCTTATACCGGGTGGACATCTGTTCATCGGCCATTCCGAGACCGTTTCCGGCTTCGACCTGCCACTGAAGCAGGTCGCAAATACTGTATTCCAGCGCGTTTGAGGCAGCATGGGAAAAAAAGTTCGTGTCCTGATCATCGATGATTCCGCCAGCGTCCGGCAGACCCTGACACGAATATTCGAATCCGATCCGGATATCGAGGTGATCGGGGCCGCCTCCGATCCGTTCATGGCTGCCCGCAAGCTTCAGGAGGATGTGCCCGACGTCATCACGCTTGACGTCGAGATGCCGCGCATGGATGGCATAACCTTCCTGCGCAAGCTCATGGCGCAGCATCCGATCCCCGTCGTCATGTGCTCGTCGTTGACGGAGCAGGGGTCGGAAACCCTGCTTCAGGCGCTCGAGGCCGGTGCTGTTGATGTCATTCTGAAGCCCAAGATCGGTGCGGCCGACCATTTGGCGGAAACCGGCATGCGCATCTGCGAAGTGGTAAAGAGCGCCGCCCATGCGCGGGTGCCGGCCACGCGTCGTCGTCTGGGCGCTTCGGCCTCCGCCAGCGGCCCGGCACAGAAGCTGACGGCGGATGCAGTGCTGCCGCCGCCGACCGGCAAGGCAATGGCAAAGACGACCGAAATGGTGGTCTGCATCGGCGCGTCCACCGGGGGAACGGAAGCCTTGCGGGACCTGCTGGAACGCCTGCCGGCCAACGCTCCCGGCATCGTCATCGTACAGCATATGCCGGAAAAGTTCACCGCGGCCTTTGCCCGTCGTCTCGACAGCCTTTGCGAGGTTGCCGTGAAGGAAGCCGTCGACGGCGACCCCGTGCTTCGTGGCCATGTTCTGATCGCGCCCGGCGACAAGCATATGCTGCTGGAACGGCAGGGTGCACGCTACCACGTCTCGGTCAGGACCGGACCGCTGGTGTCTCGTCATCGCCCTTCGGTCGATGTTCTCTTCCGCTCTGCTGCCCGCTCTGCTGGCTCGAACGCCATGGGCGTCATCATGACCGGCATGGGTGACGACGGTGCGCGCGGCATGGAGGAAATGCATCAGGCGGGGGCCTTCAACGTTGCCCAGGACGAGGCGAGCTCCATCGTCTTCGGCATGCCGAAGGAAGCAATTGCTCGAGGCGGTGTAGACCGCGTCGTGCCGCTGGACCAGATCGCCCGCGAGATCCTTGCCGCCGATGGGAGGCGCTAAGATCTGATCCGACCGGAATGAAGCGAGGATCGACAAGATCATGCTTCGAACAGAAACCTTGGAGCGCCGATCTGTTCGTCCGGACCGGCGCGCGCTCCAAAGGCGGGATCTTTGGTGCCTTGTTGTGATTTTGTTAACCATGTTTGGCAAGGATAGGTGAAACGACACCATGCGCCGGTGTCGCCTGCGAGCAATGACCAGCTCATCAGATCTCGGGGTTTCGAGCATGGCTGTGATCACTTTCGCCAATACCAAGGGCGGCGCCGGAAAGACCACGGCGGTTCTCCTGCTGGCCACCGAACTGGAGCGCAAGGGTTACCGCGTCACGATCCTCGATGCCGATCCGCAATACTGGATCCACCGCTGGTTCGAGGCCTCCCGCGGACGCACCACCATCAATGTCATTTCCTATGTCACCATGACCTCGTTGCAGCGTCACGTTGAGGAAGCGCGCTCGCGGTCGGACTTCGTGTTGATCGACCTGCCGGGTGCGCGCAGCCCGCTACTTGCAAAGAGCGTCGGCTTTTCAGACCATGTCATGATCCCTATTCAGGGATGCGCGATGGATGCGCAGGGTGGAGCGCATGTCATCGAACTGCTTCAGTATCTCGAGGAAAAGGGCAATATCTTCATCCCCTTTTCCGTGGTTCTCACCCGTGTGAATTCCATGGTCACCACCCGGGCCATGCAGGTGGTGAAGACACTGCTGGCCGAACGCCGCGTTCACGTTCTCGACACGCCGATCATCGAACGCTCGGCCTTCCGCGATATCTTCGATTGCGGCGGCACGCTCTATTCAGCAGATCCGGGCCGGGTCAGCAATCTGGCCAAGGCCCGCGAAAACGCCAGTGCCTTTGCGAATGAGGTGATCGAATCGCTGGAGACGCGGGTGCGCTTCCAGATCCCCACGCCGGGCGCTGCGGTCTCCATTCGAACCGCAGCTTGAATCAAAAGGATGTCCGGCTAACGATCGCCCAGTGAGCGGCGATCGTCGGGCGGTTCACTGCCAGCCGCCGAGCAGGCCGAGACCCTTTGCGAGAAGGGCTTCCGCCGCATCCTGATCCCTGGCCTCGACATAGCAGCGCATCTCGGGCGCATTGCCCGATGGGCGGAAGTGAATGACGCTGTCGTCGCCGAGCGTCACCCTGAGGCCGTCGATATCGCTGGTCGATTTCACCGTTCCGACGGGGGAGAGGAAGCTCGAGAGATTGTCTTTGCTGCTGCGAAGATGGGCCATCAGCGAGGCGCTGCGTTCGCTTGCATAGTTCTCCAGCCGGTCGGCAACCGCCACGGGCAGGCTGAAGGTCTTGGCGATGGCCGATAGCGTCAGGCCGCTTTCCGCCGCCATGCCGAGGACAGCGAGCGCCGGCAGGAAGCTGTCGCGCGTGGGCAGGGCCTTCAGCACCGTCGATCCGACCAGGAAATCCGAACCCAGCATCAAGCCGCCATTGGCCTCGAAGCCGATGACCTTGCTTTCCCCGGCAGCGAGCGCCTCGTCCATTGCCGCGATCACGAAGGGCGATCCGACGCGCGTGCGCACGACCTTGAAGCCGCCTGCAGCTTCCAGCCCGGAATTGGAGGTTACGGGCGTTGCCACGACACTGGCGCCGAGGAAACGCGCTGCGACGAGACCCAGAAGGTCGCCGCGCAACGGCAGGCCATGTTCGTCGGCAACGAGAGGACGGTCGCCATCGCCATCGGTGGAAATGATCGCATCGAGAGCGAGTCCATCGCTCCATTCGGCCAGCAGACGAATCGTGTCGTCCGAAACCGCTTCCGTGTCGACAGGAATGAACTGCTCGGAACGACCAAGCGGGAAGACGGTCGCGCCGTAATGCTCGAACACCTTGACCATCATGTCGCGGGCAACCGTGCTGTGCTGGTAGATCCCGATGCGCTTGCCCTTCAGCGCGTCGGCCGGGAGGATGGCGATGTTACGCTCGAGGAAGAGACGGGTCGCCTCTGTCTCATGGTCTTCGGCAGTCCCCGCTTCAACGCGATTGGCATCCGCGTCATCGGCAAGAGACGCAGCCGCTTCGGTAATCGCGGTCTCGTCGGTCTTGGCGATCTCGCCGTCCGGCCGATAGAACTTGATGCCGTTACGATCGGCGGGGATATGCGAGCCGGTGATCATGATGCCGGCCGCGCCGATCGACTGGCCGTAGAGCGCCAGCGCCGGTGTCGGGATTGTGCCGCAGTCGATTGGCTTCAGACCGGCACGGATCAGCGCCGCCATGACGGTCGAGGCAATTTCCGGGCTGGATTGGCGAAAGTCCCGCGCGACCACGACCGGGCCGCCGGGAGACGCAAGCCCTCCGGAAAGCAGGAACTGCGCAAAGGCCGTGGAATAGAGGGCGGAAACGCTGCCGACGAGTTCCGAAGAAAGACCGCGCAACCCGCTCGTCCCGAATTTCACTGACATGCCGTATGCTCCCTTGCCTTTGGTTCAGAGCTATATAGAGCGGTCATCGTAACCGCTCAAGCCATGGCGCAAACAGTGTGCCGGCTCAGGACCTGAGAGCCGATGCGGGGGATTGCCGATAGGCGAGCCATGCGGGAAGGGTCGCGAGGAAAGCCCCGAAGGCGAGCATCCAGCCGGCCTGCAAGAGATCGGGTCGCGCGAAGGAGACCGGCAGCACGACGCCGCTCTGGGCGGTAAGAAGATTGGCGATGAAAACGGCGGCGCCGTATCCGATCAGGTAACCGATGCCGATGCCGATCAGAACCAGCAGGAAGAGTTCTGACCAGACAATGCCAAATACCGCGAGGCGTGGGGCACCGAAGGCGCGAAGCGCTCCGATCTGCCGCCGGCGTTGCCCGACGTGCAGGATCGTGACCAGCAGCAAGGCCGCGGCCACCAGCACCTGTGCGCCGACCGAGACGGCCGAGAGCACCAGCTTGGCATCGCCGAGAGTTGCATAAAGACGGGTCAGGACCTCGCCGGGGAAGACGGCGAGCGTCGTTTCCGCTCGGTATTCCTGTCTGAGCTTGTAGGCGTTGCCGATGGTCTTCGGCTTGACCAGAATGGCCGGCAGGCCAGGCATATGCTCATCGAAGGTTTCGGCGAGGGGAGCGTCGGGGTCGATCCCGCCGTGATGATGCTCGTCGCCATCCTCTTCGTCATGATGTTCGGCTTCGGCGCTTGAGGCCCCGCCTACTGCCGGAGTGGCTACGCCTTCAGATACATGCTCGTGGTCATGATCCTCACCCTCGCCGCCGAGACCGTGGATATGCCAGACGGCTTGCACCGGTACGAGGATCGCCCGATCCCAGGGCGTATTCGTTGGCTTCAGCCGCCCGACCACATGATAGGCGAGTTCGGTGTGGGTATGCCCGCCTTCGCCGGCATTGCCGTGCATCGGTTTCACTTCGTCGCCGATGCGCAGCTGGACGGCAGCGCCGATCACGGCCTCGCCTTCCGCGGCGAACATCGCCCCTTCGCTGAACCCCGGAGTGGTGTTGCCGATCAGCGTCGTGGTGGTACCGACGAGCGGATAGCCGTTGAAGCTGTCGCCGAATGCGACAGGCGCTGCCCAGGCGACGCGTGGATCTTCGGAGAGTGCGTGCAATACCTCCCCTGATACGAGCGGAAGCGGGGCTGCCTGCAGGAAGACCGAGGAGAGGACCAGTTGCGTCTCCGAACCGGCCGCACCGACCACGAGGTCGAACTTGTCGGCGGCTCTGGCGCTGCCGAGCCGCAGGGACCGTTCCTGAAGCGTGACAGTGACGCCGAGCGCGGTTGCGAGCGCAACCAGCAGCACCACGACCACGGAGCCCGCCCAAAGACGGCGCAGGTCGGCGAGAATGAACCGGATCATGCGGCGACCTCTGCTACAGCCGTATCGGAGACGACCTTCCCGTTGGCGAGCGCGATCCGTCGGTTCAGACGCTCGACGATCCGCGGATCGTGGGAAACGACGATCAGCGTGCGCCCCTCCGTGGATGCGAGGTCGAGCAGGAGTTCGGCCACCGCATCGCCGCTTTCGGGGTCGAGGCTGGCGGTCGGTTCGTCCGCGACGATCACGCCGGGTTGCCTGAGCAGCGCGCGGGCGACGGCAACGCGCTGCATCTCCCCGCGTGACATGGTTTCCACCGGCTGGTCGGGCCGTGAAAGCCCGACACGGTGGATAAGGTCTGCGGCTCTTGCCGCATGGTCGGTGCCTGCAACTCGCGCCAATCGCGAGGGCAGCAACACGTTGTCGATGGCTGAAAGCCCCGGGAAGAGATGAAAATCCTGCATGACGAGGCCGACATTTTGGGCGCGCCAGCGGTCACGGCCGCCTTCGGAGAGGGCCGCGAGATCGGTGCCGTTCCACTCGATGCGTCCGTTCTGGACTCTCTCGAGCCCGGTGATGAGATTGACCAGCGTACTTTTGCCTGATCCCGAAGCGCCGGTGATGGCAACATGCGAACCGCCGGGGATCGCAAGAGCCTTTATGTCGAGCACGGGAGCGCCGAGGCCAGGATAGGAGACGCTGACGCCTTCGAGGCTGAGGGAGAGCATCGCGTCAGACCGTGCCGTAGGAGGCCTGGCGAATGCGCAGCAGGCTGACGAAGCCCGTTTCGGGATCCGTCCAGGATCCCATTTCCAGACGGCCGGTCACTTCGATCTGGGTGCTCGGCTGCACGAAGGTCTGCTTCTCGTCGAGATAGACGACCACGATATTATCAGGCCAGTCCGCATCGGAGGAGCAGAAGGGGCAAAGCGCCATCGGCACTTCGGTCAAGACGAAGAATGTCGCTTCGGCCTTCAGGGGCGGGGCCATGAAGCCGCGCATGGCGATTTCGCGACCGTTCAGTTCCTTGACCTTGGATGAGAATTCGAGCCCGAGGACACTGACCTTGCCGTAGAGTTCGTCAAAGGTGAGATCGGTGCTTGCCGCAAGGCTTGGCCGGCTTTTGAGGCAGAGCGCGGAAAGCAGCAGACCGCCGATGAAATGGCGGCGGTCGAGAGGAGAGGATAAGAAAGTTTTGGTCATGAAAGGTCTCCCGCGGTTGCGCCTCATGGCGGCCCCCGCATGAAACGGAAATGGCCCGGGCGTTTCGCGCCCGGGCCGGTATTGTCGGAATATTACTGCGTCTGCTTTGCGCCGAGAGCCATGGCATCGGCCAGAACACGGTAGACGTCGCTCTGTTCCATGTATCCACGGAAGCCTTCGGCACCGGGACCGGTCGCCTGCAGCACGACGTCGTCGACGGCGTGAACGCCCGAGTCACCGTCCTTCGGAATATTGCCCTGCACGAAGACGGCGCCGGGAACATCCTTGTAGGCTTCGTTGGCGACATATTCCTTGTTCTCGTTCTGGATGGCCGGAACGAACGGACCGTCAAGCTTCGGACGGAAGGTCTCGTAGTGATCCGGGCCATTGTTGGCGGCGAGGAACAGGCGGCGCGAAACGTCTACGCGGTCCGGATAGCCGTCGCCGTCCTTGTCCTCGTAGTTCGGGAAGCCGGCGTCGTCATAGGTGCCGACCTTCTCGCGCATTTCCGTACCTTCCTTCTCGTCATCGACGGTGCCGATGATCGAGACGCCATGGGTATGGTCGCCGGTGACGATGATCAGGGTATCAGGGTTCTTCTCGGCGAATTCGCGGGCAACGCCCACGGCCTTGTCGAACTCGATGGTGTCGACCACGGCGCGGTCCCAGTCGAGCGGGTGGCTCATCTTGTCGACAGAAGCGCCTTCGACCATCAGGAAGAAGCCGTCCGGGTTCTTGGAAAGTTCGCCAAGCGCTGCCTTGGTCATGTCGACGAGGCCCGGCTGGTTCGGGAACTTTTCGACGGTGCCCTTCTTCAGGAATTCGCGGTCGAGCGTCACGTCCATGTTGCCGGTGTGGAAGAGGCCGAGGATCTTGCCGGTATTGGTTCCGGCAGCGGCGGAAAGCTCGGTCTTGTCGGTCGCGAGCGTATAGCCGGCTTCCTTGAACAGCGCGATATAGTCCTTGTCGTCCTTACGCTTGGAACCCGGGACGTCCTTGGAGAGGAAGTAGGCAGAACCGCCGCCGAGAACGACGTCAGGCTTTAGGCCGTAGAACATGCCGACGATATCGGCCTTGTCGCCGCGGCTGCGGGTATGGGAAACGAGGGCGGCCGGCGTTGCATCTTCGATTTCGGCGGTTGAGACGATGCCGATCGACTTCTTCGTCTGGCGACGAAGGGCTTCTGCCACGGTTTCGACCTTCGGGTCGTCCTGGCTTGCTGGCGTGCGGTCTGCATAGACGCCGAGCGCGTTGACGCGCGACTTGTGGCCGGTCATGTAGGCCGACATCGTGTTGGCGCTGTCGGTTGCGATCGAATGGGTGGAGGAGGTGCCGATGAAGGCGACTGGCGGAACGTCGTCCATGGCGAGACGGCCGTTGGCCTTGCCCTCGGTCATGCCCTTGGACATGATGCGGGCAGCGGTGCGGTGCGCGACGGAAAGACCGTCGGCGATCAGGAAGATCACGTTCTTGGCGACCGGCTTTTCAGCGGTGGCGTAAACATCCCAGTTGACCGACTTCGTCTCGTCGCCGGCAGTGACTTCGACCTTGTAGGCGCCGGCCGGCAGCGAAACGCCACGCAGGATCAGCGCGGAGCCGAGGACCTTGTCTTCCTTGCCCTTTTCTTCGGCCACGAATTCGGCCTCGGCGCCGAGCACCGACTTGTAGTCCTGGCCGTTGACGGTGATCTTGACGTCTTCCGGCTTCACGACGTTCTTCAACTCGACCTTGAAGTCGAACGGTGAACCAGAAAGGATGGTGGCGCGGTCGAGCGGATAGACGGTGGCGGCATTGGCGGCACCGGCGAGCATCGTGGATGCCACGAGGGCTGCAAAGAGCGTGCGCATGGGGTTTCCTCGCAAAAATGTTCAATTGGAAAAGGCAGGCCTGCTATAGTCGCCCCGGATGACACTTGGATGACGTGGCCGGATCCAAGGCTTCGCCTTGCCGTTGCGGTGTCTGCGGGCTGCTGGAATCTTGCCGAACAAACGAGAGGGGCGTTCAGGGCCCGGAATTTCCCATGCGGTTCAAATTCCCCTTGTGAGCAAAGTCGGAAAAGTTCTCGCCCTTGATCATGTGGATCTGTTCATCGCGCGAATGGATGATCCCCAGACGCTCGTAGAATCCTTGAGCCTGCGTGTTGTTGATGTCGACCGAAAGACGCAGGTATCGGGCTCCCTTTTCAAGGCCGCGCGCTGCAGCCGCCTGCAGGAGCCGTTCGCCGATCCCCATGCCGCGAAAGGTCTCCTCGACATAGAGGTCCTGCACATAGATTCCCGGTTCGCCCCGAAAGGTCGAAAAGCTTGCAAAGGTCAGGCACATGCCGGCGAAGCGACCCTCGACCTCCGCAATCAGGCCATCGAAGGCCGGCCGTTCGCCGAAGCCGTGAAGAAGCAGGTCGGCCGGTGTGCTGAGAACCTTGTGCTGGCTGCCGACATGATCGGCAAGTGCCAGAATGCCGGAATGAAGCAGATCGACGTCCTCGCGGTGCGCATCGCGTATGCTGACGGATCCGTGTTCGGGCATGGTCGTTCCTCCGGTGATGATGCGTCGGAACATCCAACAGCCGGGATCATTTTTCAAATGGAAGATTGGAAGGCAGATCCGGAAGAAGCCCAAAATGAAAAGAGCCCGGCGCGGGAGGAGGTGCGCCAGGCTCTTGAACTTGATCGGCAATTGGGAGGAGGAGGAGTATTGCCGATCCTATCTCGCGGCGCTGGGAGGAGGAGTGCGCCGTTTCGATGATTTGAATATAGTCACATCGTTTTGGATGAATAGTCCTGTTGCTGCAATGCACCAATGCGCTTTATGCATAGCTATCTGTTGCAAAGGTGAATCGGAGCGCTTTGGATAGGGTAAGAGAGCCGATTCCTATTCGACGAAAGTCAAAATTGCCGTATCTGGAGGCAATGTTGACTGAAAATGGTCAATCGATTGTCCGAAATGCATGAATTGACCAACGAGCGTTGAGGCAGCCAGAACGGAAAGCGGCGCCTCATTTTTCCCGGTGAACCTGAAAACCCGCCCATGATTGGCTGACGGGCATGATTTCCAGGCTATTGATATTGATATGCGCGGGCTGGGAGGCGATCCAGTGAATGGTGTTGGCGATATCCTCGGGCTGGATCGCCTGCGCGCCGCCATAGAGCGCGTCGTATGCCTCCTGATTTCCACCTGTTCTGACCAGGGTGAACTCGCTTTCGCACAGACCGGGCTCGATCGAGGTGATGCGAACTCCTTTGCCATGCAGGTCGGAACGAAGGCCGAGCGAGAACTGGCGTAGGAAGGCCTTGGTGCCCGCATAGACATTCCCGCCGGAGTAAGGCCAGTGGGCCGCTACCGAAGAAAGGTTGACGATCATGCCGCGACGCTCGATCAGGGTCGGCAGTAGGTGATGGGTGATCGCCAGGAGACCGGTGATGTTGGTATTGATCATCGTCTTCCAGTCGGCGAGCGGAACCTGCGGCGCAGGTGCCGTGCCGAGCGCAAGGCCGGCATTGTTTACGAGCACGTCGATACCCGCGAAGGCCTCTGGCAGGCTGGCCAGCGCGTCGCGCATGCCACCCTCATCGGTGATGTCGAAGGCAAGGCCATGAAATGCACCGTCCAGTTCAGCCGCAAGCTCGTCCAACCGCGCCTGACGTCGACCGGTACCGACGACCTTCCAGCCCTCGGCGACGAAGCGCCGTGCGGTTGCCGCGCCGAAGCCGGCGGTAGCGCCGGTGATCAGGATTGTGCCGCTCATGTCCCGTATCCTCTTGTCGAGATTGCTATCTCTTCAGGTTTTAGGGCGCTGGCCGCCCCAGGCAAGTGGGCGTAGGTTCCTCAAGGGAATGTGACCAGGCTTTTTCATTTGCGTGTTGCCGGATGACGGGAAAATCTGGGTGTCTGGCGCGCCGAATCGAATGCACGCTACTAGAAAATTCCGGAGGGCCGCGCATGAAGCCGAACATACTTTTGATTACGGCCGACCAGTGGCGAGGCGATTGCCTGTCCGCGGTTGGACATCCTGTGGTCAGGACACCGAATATCGATGCGCTGGCGGCCGAAGGCGTGCTTTTCCGTCGCCACTATGCCGGTGCTGCACCCTGTTCGCCGGCCCGCGCCTCGCTCTACACAGGGCTTTACCAGATGAACCATCGGGTCTGTCGCAACGGTTCGCCACTCGATGCCCGTTTCGACAATATTGCGCTTGCCGCCCGGCGGGCAGGGTATGATCCAACGGTCTTCGGCTATACCGATGTTTCGCCAGATCCACGACCGCTCGATCCCAACGACCCGGTGCTGACCTCCTATGAAGGGGTTCTTCCCGGCTTCACCATCGGTCAGATTCTGCTGGAGCACGAGCGCCACTGGCTGGGCTGGCTGCGGACGAAAGGACATATCGATGCCGTCGATCGCAGTGTCCACCGAACCGCTTCGCCGGGTAATAGCCGCGTCGGCAATGATTCGCCCGCATACTCCAAGGATGAGACCCAGACGGCCTTCGTGGCGCAAGCCTTCCTGAACTGGCGTGAGACGCAGGATCGTCCCTGGTTTGCCCATATCTCCTTCCTTCGCCCGCATCCGCCCTTCTGCGTGCCCGAGCCCTACAACAGCATGTTTGCGAGCGGCGACGGGCCGGCCTATGCCCGCGCCGACAGTCGCGCCGAAGAGACGGCGATCCATCCGTTCACGCGCTATGCGATGGGCGGCCTGCAGAAATCGAGTTTCGTCCATGGCGCGACAGGCCCGTTGAGTGAATGGCGGGAGGAGGATTTCGATCGCATCAGGGCGATCTATTTCGGCATGATCGCCGAGGTCGATTCCCAGATCGGGCGCGTTTTCGATGCGCTGCGCGCTCGCGGCGACTGGGAGAATACCATCGTGATCTTCACCTCTGACCACGGCGAGATGATGGGCGATCATTGGGCGCTGGGCAAGGGCGGTTATCACGACGGCAGCTACCATATCCCGCTGGTGATTCGGGACCCTGCCGCAACCGCGTCAGCAGGAAAGCAGATCGAGGCCTTTACCGCCGCAGCTGACATCATGCCGACACTCTGCGAGCGGCTCGGCCTCGTTCCGCGCAATCATCAGGACGGCGCGTCTCTCATGCCGTTCCTGCGTGGTGACCAGCCGGGCCGCTGGCGGGACGCGGCCTTCTTCGAGTTTGATTTCCGCGAGGTGGCAACCGGTGCGGCGGAAAAGCATTTCGATCTGCCGTCGAACCTCTGCAATCTCTCGGTCATCCGTGACCAGTCGTTCAAATATGTGCATTTCGCCGGCCTGCCGCCGCTGCTGTTCGATCTCGAAAGGGATCCGATGGAACTGTACGATGTTGCTGGGGAGCCGGATTATGCCGTAACCCGGCTGCACTATGCGGAGAAGCTGCTGACATTGCGCGCCGCACATCTGGACCAGACGCTTGCCTATACGGAGCTGACGGAGGCCGGCCCCGTCAGCCGGCCGAGACGCTGACGGTTTCGAAAACGGTAGTGCTCCCATCCGCTATGGTTTATAGCCGGACCGACGACATAGCCGTGATCTGGGGAGCATAGATGGCCGCGACGATTCGCTATCACGAGGGTGACATTTCCGCAGCAGACGCCGCCCGTTATACGGGCGCGATCGCGATCGATACCGAGACGCTTGGCCTCGTTCCGAGGCGCGACCGGCTCTGCGTCGTGCAGCTTTCCTCGGGCGACGGCACCGCCGATATCATCCGGATCGCAGCCGGCCAGAAGGAGGCTCCCAACCTCGTCGCGATGCTGGCCGATCCCGCACGTCAGAAGATTTTCCATTATGGCCGCTTCGATATCGCCGTGCTGTTTCACACATTCGGCGTCACCACCACGCCGGTTTTCTGCACCAAGATTGCCTCCCGCCTCAGCCGTACCTACACGGATCGCCATGGCCTGAAGGACAATCTGAAGGAGATGCTGGAAGTCGATATCTCCAAGGCCCAGCAATCCTCGGATTGGGCGGCGGAAACACTCTCCCCGGCGCAGCTCGAATATGCGGCATCCGACGTTCTTTACCTGCATGCCCTGCGCGACAAGCTGACTGCGCGCCTGATACGCGATGGCCGGATGGCCCATGCCGAAGCGTGTTTCGAGTTTCTGCCGACCCGTGCCAAGCTCGATCTGCTCGGCTGGGAAGAAACCGATATCTTTGCGCATAGCTGACGACCTCCTCGGGGCCCTTGCCGGTTCTCTACCTTCACTGAAAGGCGTGTGGCGGATCAGGCGTCGCCGGTTTCGTTCGTCGTGCTTTCCTGCTTCCTGCGCACGCCGACTCGGATAAGAACTTCCCTAGGTATCCCGTAACGACGCACGGCATCCGCCTGACTGCGAAAGCCCGAAATTTCTCTCTGGATGAAGAATGCCCAGACCAGTTCAGCGGCCTCGTCGATGAACTTTTCAAGGGCATCAGCGGGTGCATCCGCCGTCTGCGCTGCCGCAAGAGCCTCGAGTGCCGCCTCGACTTTTCTGCCGATCCGGCCGAGCGCATCGGCCTTTTCAGCCGCAAGCTCATAATCGAGCGCCGACAGGACTCCGGATCCGGTGGATGAGAAAAGAGAGGGCGGACGAAAACTCATGAAAGCCTCAGCGCCATGGTGACCGACCGAAGATGGCGCCTGAAATGTCCGTCGGCAAGAGCGGATTGAAGTTCATCAATCAGGCTTTCTTAATTCCTCGGGCGCATCATGCCTCATACGGGATATCCTCCTGCCGGCCCTCCCGATTGTCGGGTTGGCCGCTGATCAAGCGGTACGAATGCGACCATGATGGAAGCGCCTAAGGTTTCCTCGTCGGGTGTCTTGCGGACCCCGGAAAACCTTGAGAACGAACGATTTTTGCCTGCAACGCCTCCTGTTGCGGCAGACATGCTCAAAAACTGGCTGGAGCAGCCCACGACCGAGACCGCAGTCTTCGCGGAAGGGCGAAGCGCATGGGACGAGCCATTCCCTCCGATACGCGAACAGTCGCAACGGCCGCGCGGAAGCTGGCTTGATGCCGTCGCAGGTTCCTTGTCCGCTTCGCACGAGTCGACCCGGGAAGACATCGTGTCGCTCAACGCCGACGACAACGGCGTCTACACTCTCTTCCGGGATATTATCGTCAAAGAAGCGTAAGGCTCTATCGCGATCTTGCGGACTGCCCCTATCGCCATTGCGCTCCGGCGGTAGCCGCAAGCTTGCGGATCTCGTCGAAGCCGAGTTCGCGTAGCAGCTTCCCGTTTTCCCAGACCGGCTGTAGCAGGTTCTGGCGCGGGCCCAGTTCGCCGAGCGGCACGGCGAACACGTCGCCCTCTTCCAGGACCACGGCCTGCCGGCCGAGTGCGGGCAGCTTTTCCTGCGGATTGCCGGGCCTGCGGCCGATGTCACGCCAAGCGCCGCTTTCGTCCTGCAGCGCGCTTGCGCGCATCGTGAAGGAAAGCGTGTCGCGGCTTACTTTCTGCAGAAGCGACGATCCCATGCCGAAGGAAATGTTTTCGGACGAAAATCCCATGCCCTCGAGGCGGCCGAGGATCATCTGTATATCCTGCAGCGAGACGCCGTCGGACTGGATCACGCGTACGTTGTCGTCCAGAACCTTGAAGCCCTTGCCGTTCAGATGTGTGCCGAAGGCATAGGCAAGCTGCGCAACCACCTGAACCGGCGTATCGATCGGATCGCCGCTGTCGGAGCGAACGACGAGCGTTGCGTTGGCCGCGCGAATCTTCGTCTGCAGCTTCTTGCCGAGCGTGTCGGACACCGCATTATGTAGATCGAAGCTGTCCGCCACGATCGAATAGGCGCCGAACCGGGCGAAGCGGTCGATCATGTTGGAATAGGCGTCCACTTCCCGTTCCTGCCCCCAGGCGGTGACTGTCGTATGCTCGGATGCGGGAACGGAACGGCCGGCCATCAGTGCGCCGTAGTAACGACGTGCATGCAGGACGCCGGCGAGCGAATCGCTGCTGGTGAAGTGCAGAAGATGGGCTGCTCCGCCAAGCCCCGTCTGTTCGAGGCTCGTCGTTCCCCTGGAGCCGAAATCGCTGATGCTGGTCTCGATCAGCTCTTCCGCCCGGTCCGATGTGCGTTCAAGGAAGGGCCAGAGAGCCTGCTTGATCCGCCATGCCATGGTGGCCACGGTGGAGGGATACCAGATGGCCCTCAACAGCGCGGTTTCGATGTAGGAGGAGAGCCACGGCACATTCGGATCCGTGTTGACGACCTGCGCCACGGGCACGTCGCGGCGGACGGCAAAGCCCTCCTGCAACGACTCGATCTTCAGCGGCAGATATCCGCCATGGGTATCGACGATATGCGTCCAGCCGGCACGGTCGAAGGGCTGGCCATGCAGCGTGGCGATCTCTTCCGCTTCATCGATATCGGACCGTGTGATGGCGCGGGAAAGATATTCCTTCAGGAACATCTGCAGCCCGAAGAACATCACGTCGGGTCGGAAGGAGTTTCCGCGGGTGGTTACGTAGGCGCTGATGGCGCGCGTACCGTTGGGATATTGCAGGAAATGCCCGAGCTTGTAGCTGTCGGTGTTCAGGATGGGATTACGGTCATTCGGCATTCGGCACCCATCTTTTGGCCCCAGCATCGCAAACGAGGCGGCCCGGCATTTCGTTTTGCCAAAGATGTACGCGAGCCTTTCGGAGGCGGCAAGACGCGACAATCGCAATTATGGTTATCGAATTGTTTACGTCTCACGGGCATTATCAAACCCAGTAGACTGGCAATCTCCCCTATTCTCGAAGCCCGCCGGCAGGATGGCCTGGCAGGACGGGGCCACCGCATGCGCGGTTTCGAATTGCCGATGTTTCCCGTCAATCTTTGCATGAAGAGGAGTTCCCATGCTGCCTCCGGTTCAGGCAATTTCGAATTCCGGAACGTCCTATCCTGACTCCCGGAAGCCGCAGGAGATATCGGTCGACGTGGCCGCCCGCCCGGCCGCGGTCCAGCAAACCGCGACTCAGGGCCTGGAACAGAACACCGCAATCGCCGGTCGTCTCAACATGCTGCTGCTGTCTGGTCAGGAGCAGGAGCGCACGTCGCAGAACCTTGCGTCTCTGATCGACCTGCTCGGGCGGGCGATGAAGGTCGAGCGTAATGATGGGGAAAGCCTGAGCGGATATGCCACGCGCCTTGTCCAGACGCTTGCCAGCCTGTCACCGGATGATAGGCAGACGGTTCAGCGTCAGCTAGCCCAACTGTTCGGCGGCCTCCAGCTTCGCACGCTGATCGAAGCGTTCCGCAATCCGGCCGGCCCCGAGGCGGCAATGCTGTCGATCTACCTGGAACTCTATCGTAACAAGGATCGCGATCTCGCTGCCCGCCTGGCCGTAACTTCCTATCGCCAGAATTCCGGCGAGCAGAAGCAGGCGACAGGTCCTGTGCCGCCGCAGCCTGTCCCCGCTCCGCCGCAATCGTCGAAACAGTCAGTCCTGCAGGCAGCGAACCAGCCGCTGGCTCCGCCAGAGGAGAGTTTGGCGGAGGATGTCGTGCAGCCGGTAAACAGGGACGCCACGGCGCGACCGCGTCCGGACCGTGATGTTGGCAATGAAGCCGTTCGCAACGGGCTGAAATCCACAGTAGCCGCGGTTGGTACAAACCTCATTCGCAACACTGCCGTCGCCGCACCACAGGGTAATACAGAGACCGACACGGATGATATCCGCACCCTGCAGGATCGTCTTCGCCACAATTTCGATTTCGGAGATGAGCCCGAGACCTTGCCGGCGTCGGCGCGCGCAATTCCGGCACAGGACACGGCTCGCGCAGCAATACCGTCAAGGGAACCGGCGCAGCAGAGCGCCGTTCCACGGACCCCGGACGCAGATCCGGATATCGGGGCCACGCAGAGCGGACTTCAGGATGCCGCCGATGGCGTCGCCGATCAGGCGTTCAACGCTCTGAAGAGCTCGAAGGACGCGGTTATCAGGACGCTGGTCTCGAATTCGGCGGAACTTCTGCCGCAGTCTGTGGAAGAGGGGGACCGCGACGGGCTTTCGACATCCGCGTTGCCGGTCTCGGCCGGCGAGGCGGACGAGGATCGGGCGCCTTTTGATGCGTCGCGTGCCTCAGGCATGGCAAGGGGCGAAGCCGCGCAATCGGCGCTGCATGCGTCCGGTGCCGATGAGCCGGATCAGGCGTCGGCAAGTGCTCCCAATGCTGCGAGAACTACAAACCCGACTGCGACGCCCGCCGAGGTCGATAACGATCATGCGGCCTTGCGCCAGAATATGATGCTTAGGGAGGGTGTGCCTCTGCCTGTCATCAATTACCTGATTGCGCAGGATGATTATGTCGAGGACGAAAAGGAACTCAGGCACCGCTACGAGGATGAAGACGGCGAGCAGGGTGACGACCGCTCCGAGCCGAACGACGAAGGCGGAGAGGATCACGGTGAAGCTGAAGAAGAAACCGCCACGCAGGAAAGCGTTCCGGCCGAGCCTTCGCCCGTGGCGGAAGGCAATCCCGATGGTCCTGTGCCCCTGCTGGCGGCCGATATGGCGGATGGCCTGCCCATCGCCGATCTTTACCATCGTATGGCCAACTGGGCCTGACCAGCAGCCAACATTCCGGCTTGAACAAAAAAGCCCGCCGATCATGCGATCGGCGGGCTTTCTGATGTCTGGGGAACCAGGCCTTATTCGGCGTTGCGGTTCTTCAGGGCTGCGCCCAGGATGTCGCCGAGCGAAGCGCCGGAGTCGGAAGAACCGAACTGTGCGACGGCTTCCTTCTCTTCAGCGATTTCGAGCGCCTTGATCGACAGCATGACCTTGCGGTCCTTCTTGGAGAAGTTCGTCACGCGGGCGTCGAACACCTGACCGACCGAGAAACGCTCCGGACGCTGATCGTCGCGGTCGCGGGCCAGATCGGCGCGGCGGATGAAGGAGGTGATGTCCTCGTGATTGACGAGCTTCACTTCCACGCCGCCGTCGTTAATGGCGATAACTTCGCACGAAACGACAGCATTCTTGCGCAGGTCACCCGAAGCGGCGGCTTCGCCGACCGAGTCACGGCCGAGCTGCTTGATCCCGAGCGAGATGCGTTCCTTCTCGACGTCGACATCGAGAACGACAGCCTTGACCACGTCACCCTTGTTGAACTCTTCGATGACCTGTTCGCCCGGACGGTTCCAGTCGAGGTCGGAGAGGTGGACCATGCCATCGACGTCGCCTTCGAGGCCGATGAACAGGCCGAATTCGGTCTTGTTCTTGACTTCGCCTTCGACTTCGGTGCCGGCCGGGTGGCTATAGGCAAATGCCTGCCACGGGTTTTCGAGGGTCTGCTTGAGACCGAGCGAAATACGACGCTTGGACGGATCGACTTCGAGAACGACAACGTCGACTTCCTGGCTCGTGGACAGGATCTTGCCGGGGTGTACGTTCTTCTTGGTCCAGGACATTTCCGAGATGTGGATCAGGCCTTCGATGCCCGGCTCCAGCTCGACGAACGCACCGTAGTCGGTGATGTTCGTAACGGTACCGGAGATCTTCTTGCCGACCGGGTACTTGGCAGCAATGCCATCCCACGGATCCGACTCGAGCTGCTTCATACCGAGCGAAATACGGTGGGTTTCCTGGTTGATGCGGATGATCTGAACCTTGACCTGCTGGCCGATGGACAGGATTTCCGACGGATGGTTGACGCGGCGCCATGCCATGTCGGTAACGTGCAGCAGGCCGTCGATGCCACCGAGGTCAACGAACGCACCGTAATCGGTGATGTTCTTGACGACGCCGTCAACAACCTGGCCTTCTTCGAGGTTCTGAACGATTTCAGAACGCTGCTCGGCGCGGGACTCTTCGAGAACCGTACGGCGCGAAACGACGATGTTGCCGCGACGCTTGTCCATCTTGAGGATTTCGAAGGGCTGCGGGTTGTGCATCAGCGGGGTGACGTCGCGGATCGGACGGATGTCGACCTGCGAACGCGGCAGGAAGGCAACAGCGCCGTCGAGATCGACGGTGAAGCCACCCTTGACCTGGTTGAAGATGACGCCTTCAACACGCTCGCCGGCTTCGAACTTGGCTTCGAGCTTGATCCAGCTTTCTTCGCGGCGAGCCTTCTCGCGCGACAGAACGGCTTCGCCGAGAGCGTTTTCGATGCGCTCGACATAGACCTCGACTTCGTCGCCGACCTTCAGCGAACCGTCCTTGGCCCGTGCGCCGAATTCCTTGAGCGCGATGCGGCCTTCGACCTTGAGACCGACATCAACAATGGCGACGTCCTTCTCGATGGCCGTGATAATGCCCTTGGTTACATAGCCTTCTGCCAGATCGGTCTTGGCAAACGACTCTTCGAGCATTGCTGCGAAATCATCGCGCGTAGGGGTAGAAACAGACATGAAATCTCCTAAACGCATCCAATCTTGGACGCGGTATGCGCCGGGGGTTCGAGTTGTACATGGCCAGAAAGATCGTCCGCCCTTCTTGAAGGGCTGTCCGGCGCGGGGACGTTCGTTTCGGCTGGTCTTTGCGGAAACCGGCGGGCCGGGCTCCGTATCGATTATTTCTTCAGGGCTGCGTCGATAAAGGCTCGGGCCGCCTGAAACGCCGCCTCTATACTCATTTCCGACGTATCAAGCAAGTGCGCATCGTCGGCGGGCTTCAGCGGGCTGTCGGCGCGGCCCATGTCGCGCTCGTCACGCCTCTTCACATCCGCAAAGACATCGTTGAAATCGGCACTGCCGCCGCCTGAGATTATCTCGTCGTAACGGCGTCTGGCGCGAACCTCCGGCGATGCGGTGACATAGAGCTTCACCGGCGCTTCCGGGCAGACGACGGTGCCGATGTCGCGGCCGTCGAGCACTGTGCCGGGCGTCTTCGCCGCAAATTTGCGCTGCGCCTCGACGAGGGCCCTTCTGACCTTCGGCATCACGGCGATCTTCGAGGCGGCCTCGCCGATCTGGTGTTGCGACAGCACGGAACGGTCGAGACCGGCAAGGTCGATCGCAAGTGCTGTCGCTTCGGCGATCGCCTCGTTATCGAGTGGCTGGCCGGCATCGAGCAGAGCCTTGGCGACGGCGCGGTATGTGAGTCCGGTATCCAGATGATGAAAACCGTAATGCGAAGCGATCTGCCGGGACAGTGTTCCCTTGCCAGCCGCCGCCGGTCCATCGATGGCGACCGTGAAGGAGGTACTCATGCGGCCTTGCCTTCGTGGGTTTCGATCTTTGCGCCGAGCCCGCTCATCAGGTCCATGAACTCGGGAAAGCTGGTCGCGATCATCGTGGCGTCGTCGACGGTCACCGGATGCTCGGAAACCAGACCCATGATGAGGAAGCTCATGGCGATGCGGTGGTCGAGATGGGTGGCGACGGCTTCGCCCGAGGCGTTGCCGAGGCCTTTGCCATCAGGCCGGCCGCGAACGACGAGCGTGGCTTCGCCTTCGTCGCAATCGACGCCGTTGAGTTTCAGTCCGACGGCGACGGCGGAGAGGCGGTCCGATTCTTTTACCCGCAATTCCTCTAGGCCGAGCATGGTGGTCGTTCCCTCGGCAAAGGCGGCGGCGACGGCAAGTACCGGATATTCGTCGATCATCGACGGCGCGCGATCTTCCGGCACGGTGACGCCCTTCAGGCTGGACGAGCGCACGCGCAGGTCCGCGACATCCTCACCACCGGCAAGCCGTGGATTGAGGATTTCGATGTCTGCGCCCATTTCCTGCAGCGTCAGGATGAGGCCAGTGCGCGTCGGGTTCATCAGGACGTTCAGGATGGTGACGTCAGAACCGGGAACGAGCAGGGCGGCAACCAGCGGAAACGCTGTGGACGACGGATCGCCCGGCACGTCGATCACCTGGCCGGTCAGCTTGCCGCGTCCCTCGATGCGGATCGTGCGCACGCCTTCGGCATCCGTTTCGACCGTCAGGTTCGCGCCGAAGCCCTGCAGCATCTTCTCCGTATGGTCACGGGTCATGATCGGTTCTATCACGGTGGTGATGCCGGGCGTATTGAGGCCCGCGAGCAGCACGGCGGACTTTACCTGCGCCGAGGCCATCGGCACGCGATAGGTGATCGGGGCCGGTGTCCTCGGCCCGTGCAGCGTTACCGGCAGGCGGTCGCCGTCTGCCGATTTCACCTGCACGCCCATTTCACGTAGCGGATTGAGCACGCGGCCCATCGGGCGCTTCGTCAAAGAGGCGTCGCCGATGAAGGTGCTGTCGAAATCATAGACGCCGACCAGCCCCATGGTGAGGCGGCAGCCTGTGCCGGCATTGCCGAAATCGAGTGGCGCTTCCGGTGCCAGCAGGCAGCCATTGCCGACACCGTCGATAATCCAGGTGTCGCCGACCTTGACGATCCGGGCGCCCATCGCCTGCATGGCCTTGCCGGTATTGATGACATCCTCACCTTCGAGCAGACCGGTGATGCGGGTCTGGCCGGAGGCGAGGCCGCCGAACATGAAGGAACGATGGGAGATGGACTTGTCGCCGGGAATGCGGATAGTCCCGGACAGGGCGGGCGATTTCCGTGAGGTGGCCGGTTTGGACAGGGCTCCATGCGACATGAACGTGTTTCCTCCGATCAGGCACTCTTGTGCGCGTACCATGCTTCGCCCGGATGTGCCGGTTGTCATGGGCGCCGATTTCCGCGCTCGTTAGCATAAACCGATTTGATGGTCATCCCTCGCCTGCCAAAAAGCCCTGGCGACGTGGCGTGAAGATTGCCTTTGACAGAACGGGTTGCAACGATTAAGGGACCCCGCTAGCAATTTGACCGGTCATGGACCGGATTAACGGCACTTGCCGGCACATTCCTCAAGACATCAAGAGGCTTCGACAGTGGCGAAAGCAGAACTTGGCACCAAGCGGACCGACCCGGATACGGGCAAGAAATTCTACGATCTGAACAAGGATCCGATCGTATCGCCCTATACGGGCAAGAGCTGGCCGCTCTCTTATTTCGAAGAAACCTCCGCAGCCTCCGTCATGGAGAAGGCTGAAGAAGAGGAAGTGGCAGAAGTCGATGCCGAAAACACGGAAGTCGAACTCGTGTCGCTGGAAGATGCTGACGACAATGGCGGCGGCGACGATCTTCCGGATATGGGCGATGACGATGTCGAACTCGACGACGACGATGATGATACCTTCCTCGAAGCCGATGAAGACGACGACGATGACGACATGAGCGACATCATCGGTGTTACCGGCGATGAGGACGAAGTCTGATTTTTCAGACACCTGGACCCGGAAATGCAAAAACTTTCCGGGTCCGCGATTTTTCGGCTTGCCATCTCCGGAAACCGGAAGTAATAAGCCGCCACCCCGCCGGACAGAACGCCCGGCAGGTTCCCGGAACCGGCACTGCCGGACCCATGGTTTGGGGCTATAGCTCAGCTGGGAGAGCGCTTGCATGGCATGCAAGAGGTCAGCGGTTCGATCCCGCTTAGCTCCACCAAATCTTCCTTAGACAGCCAGATATTTATTGTCGCGCAAACGATGCGGTCGTTGTCGAAAACGATTTGCTTAACCCTGTTTCCCGTCCTGATCGCGCCTTAAGGGTTCCCACACCCAATTGCGCTAATCAATCCGTCCAAGGGGCATTGCATCCAGGGGCGGGACGGGAAAATGAGCTTTACGGAAACGACACGGACATCCTGGTTTGCGCGGCTGAAGAACGCGCTGATCGGTTTTCTTATCGGTATCGTCCTCGTGATCGGGTCGATCTGGGCGCTGGTCTGGAATGAGGGCAGGTCGATCAAGACCTATCGCGCGCTCGGCGAGGGCGCGAGCATCGTCGTTTCGGTGGGAGCCGACGAAGTCTCGCCCTCGAACGAAGGCAAACTTGTTCATGTCTCGGGCAAGGTGAAGGCCGGCGGTGTCCCCTCGGACGAAGAGTTTGGCGTTGCTGCTGACGGAGCGCTGGCGATTCGTCGCGAAGTCGAGATGTATCAATGGGTCGAATCAAGCGAATCGACCACGGAGAAGAAGCTCGGCGGCAGCGAGGAAACCGTCACCACCTACAAATATGCCAGGGAATGGCAGCAGGGGCGCGAGAACTCGTCGGATTTCCGTCAGCCCGAAGGGCATGAAAACCCGCAATTGATCGTTGAAAGCCAGAATTTCACCGTCGATACCGCGACCGTGGGCGCCTTCACGGTGTCGGGCGAGGATATCGCCTATCTCGGTATGCAGACCGATCTAAAGGTAACCGAGGAAGAAGCGCGCGGCGCAGCCGATGCTCTCTCCCGGCCGGTGCATGTCGATCGCGGTGGCCTTTATGCGGGAGCAAATGTTTCGACGCCTGCGATCGGCGATATCCGGATCAGCTACACCCGCGCGGATCTCGGCGAGGCGAGCCTTGTTGCAGTGCAGGAGGGCGGTTCGCTGAAGCCTTACACGACGACCAACGGCCGCGAGATCTTCCTGACGGCTTCGGGCAACGTCGACGCGACGCAGATGTTTGCCGATGCCGAGGCGGAAAACTCTCTCATCACCTGGCTGGTGCGTGCCGGTGGCATGATCGGTCTGTTCATCGGATTTTCGTTGATCTTTTCGATCCTCGGCGTCATTGCCGATGTCGTCCCGTTCTTCGGCTCGCTGGTGGGTTTCGGCACCGGGCTAGTGGCTCTGGTGCTGACGGCGCTGATCGGTCCGCTGGTGATCGCAATCGGCTGGTTCGCTTACCGTCCGCTTCTGTCGCTAGGATTGCTGGCGGGTGGCGCCGTTGTTGCCTTCGGCATTATCTGGCGCAGGCGTGGCAAGCCCTCGGCAACTGCATTCGGTCGGTGAAGCTTTCCACAATTGGCGGCATTTTCAGCAGAACAACTCTCCGCGTCCCTTGCCCTCGATCTGGTCGATCTGAAACCAGTCTGCGATACGCTCCACATCGAACATCGCTTCGCCGTCCCGAAGCTGGACCCGCAGTTTGTCACCTGCGAGTCCAAGGGGCTCGCCGATATAGATCCGGTTATTTCCTGCCTCGTCGATAATGTCGATTGCGAAGCGCATGTGGCCTCCAGATTCAGTCTTTCATGTCCGTATCTATGTATATTAGAGCCCTAGGATCATTGCCTTGAGCGAAGCTGTCTTCGTGTGAGGAAGGATGTGGAGCATTGTCGGGAAGGGCGATCGCTTGTATGTCGGGACATTCCTCAGGAGGCCCGATGTTCGTTATTTCCAAGCTGTTCTGGATGCTCGCCCAACCGCTGTCTCTCGCCTTCTTCGCCATTCTCGCAGCCGCTCTTGCCCAATTTTGTCGCCTTCGTCGGGTGGGTCTGGCGCTCAGTCTCGCGGCGGGAATGATTCTTTTCGTGGTGCTCTTCACCACCGCCGGTTCCTACGCACTCCAAGGGCTGGAAGCACGCTTTCCCCGGCCACAGAAGGATCCGGACACGCTTTCCTGCATGATCGTTCTGGGCGGCGCCTTCGAGACGGAGGTGACGACGAGCAGGGGCGGTATCGACCTCAACCAGGCTGCCGATCGGTTCGTGGAGGCCTTGCGGCTTGCCATGGCCTATCCGCAGGCGAAAATCCTCGTTTCGGGTGGAGACGGTTCGCTGAGTGGTGCCTATGAAGGCGATGCCGCTGCATCCCTGCGCTTCTTTTCGGCTTTCGGCATCCCGGCATCCCGGTTGATTGCCGAACGAGATTCGCGCACTACATTCGAGAACGCGGCTTTCAGCCGTAACGTGCTTGAGGCCAATGGGTTGAGCGATTGCCTGCTCATAACCTCGGCCTTCCACATGCCGCGATCGGTCGGCCTGTTTCGCAGGGCGGGGATAGCTGTAATGCCATGGCCAGTTGACTACCGTACCAGCGGTAAGCTCGACCTGACGCTGGATTTTACCCAGCCGACCCTCAACGCACAGCAGACATCGACCGCCGTACGCGAATGGATCGGCCTTGCCGCTTATTACATGACCGGCCGGATCGATACGCTCTATCCCGCGCCTTGATTGAGGGTGGCTGGGGCTATTTCTTGGAAATTGTCAGGAACTTGGTGCCGCGCACCCGCACCGTCATTTGGCAGGGCTCGCTGTCGGTGCGGTCGCAGAAGCGCGGATGCATCTTCAGGATGAAGACCTTGTTGCCGAAGCGCTGGATGAAGTCGTAGCCGTAGATCTGGGCGGTGGCGATCATGAAGTAGCCCCCTTCCTTGACCTGCAGATAGAAATTGTGAGGGCAGCCATCGGCCGTGCAGTCCGGGCCGCGCGTGCCGTCGCAGGTGATATCGCCTTCGTTGACCACGGCATCGATCAGCGTGTCGTTGTTGATGTCGATCCGATCGATGAGATTGGGGCCGTATTCGACTGTTCCGCAGCGCTTCTTGAAGTGCTCCTTCTCGTATATTTCGGGATCGCTGATAAGCTGCTGCTGACTGAAAGAGGCCGAGGGTGCGGCAAGCAGGAGGGCGATTTGCATTGTGGCGAACAACAGGTACTTCACGTCGTTTATCCCGGCGAGATGGAAATGTCGCAGCCACCCTTGCAGAGACTGCTTGTGCGACACTGACGCCTGCGGCGGATTTTTGATCACATCGGATTGGAAGGTTTTTCATGTCGTTGCTAGGATTTCTCGATTACGCGGGCGTTGCAGTCTTTGCGGCGACGGGCGCGCTCTCCGCTTCACGCAAGGAGCTCGATCTAATCGGCTTTCTCTTCCTGGCGCTGGTAACGGGCATTGGCGGTGGCACGATGCGCGATGTTGTACTAGGCAGCCTCCCAGTCTTCTGGGTGATCAACCCGGACTACGTCCTGGTCTGCGCCTCGGTTGGCGTGCTGGTGTTCTTTACCGCCCACATGCTCGAATCGCGCTATCGCCTGCTGGTCTGGCTGGATGCCATCGGCCTTTCAGCCTATTGCGTCATGGGGGCGGCGAAGGGCTACGTGGCGACAGGATCGCCGACGGTCGCGGTCGTCACCGGGACATTGACGGCTGCCTGCGGCGGCATCCTGCGCGATATCATCGCAGGTGAACCGTCGGTTCTCCTGCGGCCGGAAATCTACGTCACGGCGGCACTTGCAGGTGCCACGGTCTTCACTGCCGCGACCGAGTTCGACCTTGGGACGCACACCGCATCGGTCTTCGGTGCGCTAACGGCTTTCGCCATTCGCGGCGGAGCTCTTCGGTTCGGTTGGTCACTGCCCCGTCCCAATTCACGTCCGGGTCGCCCGCCCGATGACGTGATGAAATAGGCGGCTGTTCAGGAGACAAATAAAGTAACGGCTCTGACCTCGGACGGCCAATAGACGTCTTCCATCGGAGAGGGGAAGAATTACCGGCTCTTCGGCCGCAAGCGGATCACCACGTCGACATGAGCGATCTCCATGCCTTCGGGCGGCTCGGGGAGGTTGTCGATCGAGATGTTGTTGACCGGGATGTCGAGAACCTCGTTCTCGCCTTCCACGAAGAAGTGATGATGGTCCGACGTGTTGGTGTCGAAATACGTCTTGGCGCTTTCCACTGCCAGAACACGAATGAGTCCGGCCTCGGTAAACTGGTGAAGCGTGTTGTAGACGGTTGCAAGCGACACCGGTACATTGGCGGCGATCGCTTCTTCATGTAGTTCCTCGACGGTCAGGTGACGGTCGCCCTTGGCGAAAAGAAGACTGGCCAACGCGATACGTTGACGCGTCGGGCGCAAGCCCGAGCGACGCAGTTTCAGTTCCGTACTCACACCGTATTCAGCCATCGTTACCGACGAACTCCGAGTTCTCCGCCTGTCAATCCACTGACGTTGATCAAGGATATAACTTTTAAGGCTCGTCCTTTCAATAGCATCTGCGGCATCGCGGCGTGAGAAACTGCCGCAAAACCAGCCTTTTGCGGCTTTTCTCTCTGGTCGTTGCCGAGGTCATGCTGTATGCGACGGCGGACGGGGCCGGCGGCGTAGGAGAGTTCGACAATTCCGGACGATTGCACCGCGGCTATTGTGGGACTTCAATTTGTCCCTATCTTGCTCTAAGGGTCCGCCATCGTGAAGCTCAGGGAGGAAGAAGAAGAAGAGATGAAACCGAGACAGTCCAGCTATAACTACGAAGAAATCCTTTCCTGCGGCCGTGGCGAACTTTTCGGCCCCGGCAATGCCCAGCTTCCCCTGCCGCCCATGCTGATGGTTCATCGCATCACCGAGATTTCCGAGACGGGCGGTGCCTTCGACAAGGGCTTTATCCGTGCCGAGTACGATGTGCATCCGGACGACTGGTATTTCCCCTGCCATTTCCAGGGCAATCCGATCATGCCCGGCTGCCTCGGTCTTGACGGCATGTGGCAGCTGACCGGTTTCTTCCTTGGCTGGCTTGGTGAAGAAGGTCGCGGAATGGCGCTTTCAACCGGCGAAGTGAAGTTCAAGGGCATGGTTCGCCCGCACACCAAGCTTCTCGAATACGGCATCGACTTCAAGCGGGTTATGCGCGGCCGTCTTGTGCTCGGGACGGCTGATGGCTGGCTGAAAGCCGATGGCGAAACCATTTACCAGGCAACGGACCTTCGCGTGGGTCTGTCGAAGGATAAGACGGCCTGAAAGCAGGCTCTGTCCAATCATGATAACAAGAAGGTCTGAGAGATGAGACGGGTAGTTGTAACGGGTCTTGGCATCGTGTCCTCCATTGGAAGTGATGCTGCTGAAGTCACGGAATCGCTGCGCAACGCGAAATCCGGCATTACCTTTTCGCCGGACTTTGCCGAACACGGCTTCAAGTGCAACGTATGGGGCAAGCCCACTCTCGATCCGACTGAACTTGTCGACCGTCGCGCAATGCGCTTCCTGTCGCAGGGCGGTGCCTGGAACCATGTCGCCATGAAGCAGGCGATTGCCGATGCCGGTCTAGAAGAGGCCGATTATGCGCAGAAGGAGCGCGTCGGCATCATCATGGGTTCGGGCGGTCCGTCCACCCGCACCATCGTTGAGGCAGCCGACATTACACGGCAGAACAAGAGCCCGAAGCGCATCGGCCCGTTCGCCGTGCCGAAGGCCATGTCCTCCACTGCATCGGCAACGCTCGCCACCTGGTTCAAGCTCCACGGCGTGAATTACTCGATCTCGTCGGCTTGCTCTACTTCGGCGCATTGCATCGGCAACGCCGCCGAGATGATCCAGTGGGGCAAACAGGACATGGTATTTGCAGGCGGTCACGAAGATCTCGACTGGTCGATGTCTGACCTCTTCGATGCCATGGGAGCCATGTCCTCGAAGTACAATGATACGCCGGCTTCTGCCTCGCGTGCCTATGACGCGACGCGTGACGGTTTCGTCATTGCCGGCGGCGCAGGCGTTCTCGTTCTGGAAGAGCTGGAGCACGCCAAGGCCCGCGGCGCCAAGATCTACGCCGAAATCACCGGTTACGGCGCGACCTCTGATGGCTACGACATGGTTGCCCCGTCGGGCGAAGGCGCGATCCGCTGCATGCGGCAGGCGCTCGCCACGGTGAAGGGCGAGGTCGACTACATCAATACCCACGGCACCTCGACTCCGGTTGGCGACAGCAAGGAAATTGGCGCCATCCGCGAAGTGTTCGGCGACAAGATCCCGCATATCCAGTCGACCAAGTCTCTGACCGGACACTCCCTGGGTGCTGCCGGCGTGCAGGAATCGATCTATGGCCTGCTGATGATGCAGGAACGCTTCATCGGCGAAAGCGCCCACATCACTGAACTCGATCCGGAATTCGATGGCGTTCCGATCGTCCGCAAGCGTATCGACAATGCAAAGATCGATACCGTTCTTTCGAACTCCTTCGGTTTTGGCGGTACCAACGCCACCCTGGTGTTCCAGCGCTACAATGGATGACAAAATGAGCGGTATCATGCAGGGTAAGCGCGGCCTTATCATGGGGGTCGCGAACAACCATTCGATTGCCTGGGGCATCGCACAGGCGCTCGCCGGCGCTGGCGCCGAACTGGCATTCACCTACCAGGGCGAGGCCCTCGGCAAGCGCGTCAAGCCGCTGGCAGCCGAACTTGGCTCGGATTTCATCCTGCCTTGCGATGTAGAGGATCTGGCTTCCGTCGATGCCGCCATGGCGCAGCTTAAGGAGCGATGGGGCAAGATCGATTTCATCGTTCACGCCATCGGCTTCTCCGACAAGAACGAACTGAAGGGCCTCTACGCCGACACCACGCGCGACAACTTCACGCGCACCATGGTGATCTCGTGCTTCTCCTTCACCGAGATTGCCAAGCGGGCGGCAGATCTGATGGTGGACGGCGGCAGCATGCTGACGCTCACCTATGGCGGCTCGATGCGGGTCATTCCCAACTACAATGTCATGGGTGTGGCCAAGGCGGCTCTCGAGGCTTCCGTCCGCTATCTGGCTGGTGATTACGGTCCGCGTGGCATTCGCGTCAATGCCATCTCGGCAGGCCCTGTTCGCACGTTGGCCGGTGCGGGCATTTCCGATGCGCGCGCCATTCTCTCGTGGAACCAGAAGAATGCGCCCCTGCGTCGTACGCCGACCATCGAGGATATCGGCGGTTCAGCTCTCTACCTGCTTTCGGGCATGTCGAACGGCGTTACGGGTGAAATCCACTACGTAGATGGCGGTTACAACATCACGTCGCTGCCGACGCTTGAAGTGCTTCGCGGCGCTGACAGCGAATAAGGCTATTCCAGCAAAAGCGTGAAGCGCTTTTGCGTCCGGAAATACTCTAGCGGACAAAAGAAAGGCCTGACGCGAGATCTCGCGTCAGGCCTTGAAAACGGAGGGTCCGCCAACCGGGGAGTTCCCGGCCTACTCCGGTTTCGAATGGCTTTCATGCCTGATTGCGCCTGCCAGCATCGCAAGGCTGACCGCATGCATCCGGTTACGGGCACCGAGCTTCTGCTGTGCCGACTGAAGCAGGTCCTCGACCTGAATTTCCGCCAGAACCAGAAGATTGCAGATATCCAGCGGCCGCTTTCCTTCTGCTACCAGCGTCAGACATTGTATTTCGGGTTTGCTGAGGACGGCCCCATCACGGGGCTCGCTCCCGGAGGCAATGAGCTTTGTCATGATGTTTTGAAAACCAGAATGGAATTTTCGACCTGGGCATATGGCAATACTGCTCCGTGCCCGCTCTATTTGCGGGTCATATACTGACAGAATTGGCAAAAGTAATTCGCACTGGCCGCCAAATATTTTACCGGCCAGACAATTTCGAATCGAAGATCTATTCTTGGAATTCGCCTCTTGGGAGTATTTCTTCCGAGTATGCGGATTTTGTCAAGAGGTTGTGTCGAGGGGTCGCGGAAGCCTCTGAGGTTCAAGCGCTCTTTTGTTCCCGCAGGTCCCTTGGGGTGATGCCGAACCAGCGGGTTACCGAACGGGTAAAGGCGCTGGGTGCCGAATAACCCAGACGATAGCAGATTTCCGAAATGGGTAGGTCGCTTGTCGTCAGAAGGTTATGGCTAATGTCGCGGCGAACGTCGTCGCGCAATTCGTTGAGGCTGGTATTGTGGTCTGCCAGCCGACGCTGGAAGGTCCGCTCGGAGAGACCGAAATAAGGGGCGATCTCGCCAAGTGCGAAGGTCTGCTCGGAAATATGCAGGTACAGATATTTGCGCACCTGATCGATGAAATCGTTGTCGAGCAGCGTCGGCTCTGGCCGCATTGCGCGGCATTGCAGGTCCATCAGCTCATGCAGGCGCCTGTCACCCTTGGGATTGCGGGCTTCCAGGAAAGCGTTGCTGAAACGAATGGAATTGAACCGGCACTCGAAACTCACCTTCCGGGCGAGCAACTCCCTGAAAAGATGCGGGTGTTTCGCCCTGGGACGTTCGAGTTCGATTTCGATGATCTCATTCGCCTGTCCCGTGAGATCACGCGCCCGCTGCATCAACAGGCCAAGGGCCATATCGACATACTGGTCGCGTTTCACAATAATGGGAGCGAATGTCCAGGTCAGTCGCGCGCCGCGATCGTCGAACTCAAGCTGGCAGCAACTCGTATGCGTGACATACTGGGTATGTTCCTTGACGAAGTGAACGAAGTCGCGGCCGGTCGGCGCCGACATCACGCCGTAACCGAAGGGGCCGCTCGCGCCGGCGACGAAGTTGCGAACGCAGGTAAGCCCAAAGGCATCGTCATTGGCGAGTAGCGCACAGGCCTCCAGTAGCCTGCACAGGCGATCGATGCTGATCCGGCTGGTCAATGACTGGAAGCTTTCCGGATCGATCTCCAGTGCCCTGCAAATGGGTGCGATATCGATACCGTAGGTCAACGCATGCTTCGCGACCGCAGACGCGACGCCCGCTACCGTAGTCAGTTCGTCGGTTAGACTTTTACTCGACATCGACGGATTGGCGCCTGACGCTAATAGAATGTCGTGTCAGGTTAAGTGACGTCGGTTCGTTTGTCGAGTGAGTGTCATCACGGCGCGTAACGACAACGACCCGGCCTGCAAAATGCTGGCCGGGTCGTTGGAATCGTTCGAGGTCTGAAAGGTCAGGCGCCCGTCAGCGCTTGGCCCAGAGAACCTTGAAACGCGCGTTGCGGCAGGTTTCGCCATGTTCGCGGAAGTTGGCCGCAAGGGTCTGCTCATAGGGCAGGCCGCGATTGGCGACCATCAGCAGCGTACCGCCGCTGCGCAGCGCCTGTGCGGCGGTGGCGATCATTGTCTGACCGAGGCTCGGCTCCGCTGCATGACCCTGATGGAAGGGCGGGTTCATGATGACGAGGTCGTATTTTTCCTTCGGCGGCTCGCGGGTGAGATCCTGCCAGAAGAAGCGGGCTGTGAGATTCGGACGAATGGCAGCGAGGTTCGCCTTGGCGCATTCCAGTGCCGCGTGGTCGGCCTCGAAAAGGTCGATACGTGCGGTCCGGGATGAGCGCTCGGACAGCATCACCGAGAGATAGCCCCAGCCGGCGCCGAAATCGGCTGCGTTTCCGTCAAAGTCGGTGGGCAGGCGCGATGCCAGAAGCTCCGAGCCGTCGTCCACGTGGTCATGGGAGAAGATGCCGGCCACGGTCCTGAAGCGGCCTTCGACCACGACTTCCGCAGGCTTCAGCGAGGCGATGAGTGCGCTCGCGTCGGCGGGAACGTTGAACCACAAAGCCACGCCGTGATATTTCGGCATGTGCTCGACTTCCAGGCCCAGCCCGAAGAGGCGCTTGCGCATCGGCTGCACGCCATCTTCCTTGCCGCCGCCGATGACGATCTGGCCGCCGGGTTTCACGCGGGAAAGTGCTTCAGCGACACGGGCTTCATTCTCGCCGCGATGCTTGCCGAACAGGATGAGCGCACCGTCGAAATCCTCGCCCTCAGCCTGTGGCTTGGGATCGAGGTGAGCTGCCTGCAGTTTCAGGAATTCACCGCGAAAGCCCTGGACGCAACTCAGCGCGGCGGGAAATTCGGCCGGCCTGGCAAAGCCTGCCTCGGCACCCAGAAAAAGGTAGCGAGCGCCTTCCTCCGGCTGTTCGAGGACGCCGGACGCGAAGGGGTGGAAAAGGGTCTTGAGCGATTCCTGGCTCATGGCAATGGTCCTTCAAGCATATAAAAAAGGCGCGGACAGGTATCCGCGCCTTGTTCGGGAGGTGAGGGGCCGCTTATTCTGCGGCTTCGCCCTCGTCCTTCTTCTTCTCGGCGACGATTTCCTTGCCGGTCGCCTGATCGACGGCCTTCATGGAGAGGCGAACCTTACCGCGCTCGTCAAAGCCCATCAGCTTGACCCAGACCTTGTCGCCTTCCTTGACGACGTCCTGCGTCTTGGCCACGCGCTCGGAAGCGAGCTGCGAGATGTGAACCAGACCGTCACGCGAACCGAAGAAGTTGACGAATGCGCCGAAGTCGGCGGTCTTGACGACCGTGCCTTCGTAGATGGCGCCGACTTCCGGCTCGGCCACGATCGAATGGATCCACTTGCGGGCGGCTTCGATTTCCTTACCCGAGGAAGAGGCGATCTTGACGGTGCCGTCGTCCTCGATGTTGATCTTTGCGCCGGTCTTTTCGACGATTTCGCGGATGACCTTGCCGCCGGAGCCGATGACTTCGCGGATCTTGTCGACCGGAATGTTCATCACTTCGATGCGCGGAGCGAATTCGCCGAGCTGGCCGCGGCTCTCGGAAAGGGCATTGGCCATTTCGCCGAGGATGTGCTTGCGACCGCCCTGTGCCTGGCTGAGCGCGACCTTCATTATCTCTTCGGTGATGCCGGCGATCTTGATGTCCATCTGCAGTGAGGTGATGCCGTCGGCAGTACCTGCAACCTTGAAGTCCATGTCGCCGAGGTGGTCTTCGTCGCCGAGGATGTCGGAGAGAACCGCAAAGCGGTCACCTTCGAGGATCAGGCCCATGGCGATACCGGCAACCGGCTTGGCGAGCGGAACGCCTGCATCCATGAGAGCGAGCGAGGTGCCGCAGACAGTTGCCATCGAGGACGAGCCGTTCGACTCTGTGATCTCGGAAACGACACGCAACGTGTAGGGGAACTGCTCGGCCGAAGGCAGCATCGGACGGATAGCGCGCCATGCGAGCTTGCCGTGACCGATTTCGCGGCGGCCCGGAGAGCCCATGCGGCCGGTTTCACCAACCGAGTAGGGCGGGAAGTTGTAATGCAGAAGGAAGCGTTCCTTGTACATGCCGGTCAGGCTGTCGACGTACTGTTCGTCTTCACCGGTGCCGAGCGTCGCAACAACGATCGCCTGGGTTTCGCCGCGGGTGAACAGGGCCGAACCATGGGTGCGCGGCAGAATGCCGACTTCCGATACGATAGCGCGAACGGTTTCCAGATCGCGACCGTCGATACGGCTCTTGGTGTCGAGGATGTTCCAGCGAACGATCTTGGCCTGCAGGTGCTTGAAGACCGAGCCGATTTCTTCTGCCGTGTACTTGGCTTCTTCGCCTTCTGCCGGCGTGAAGTGTGCCTTGACCTTGGCCTTTACGGCATCGACGGCTGCGTAGCGGTCGGCCTTCTGGGTGATCTTGTAGGCGTCGCGCAGTTCGGCTTCGGCGATCTTGAGCATTTCGGCTTCAAGTTCGGAATAATCTTCCGGTTCGAATTCGCGCGGTTCCTTGGCGGCGACTTCGGCGAGCTTTATGATCGCGTCGATGACGGGCTGGAAGCCGCGATGACCGAACATGACGGCGCCGAGCATGACGTCTTCCGGAAGCTCCTTGGCTTCGGATTCAACCATAAGAACGGCGTCCTGCGTACCGGCAACGACAAGGTCGAGCGAGCTCTCATCCATCTCGTCGAGATGCGGGTTCAGCACGTATTCGCCGTTGATGTAGCCGACGCGCGCGCCGCCAACCGGACCCATGAAAGGAACGCCGGAAAGCGTCAGCGCAGCCGAAGTGGCGACCATCGACAGGATGTCCGGGTTGTTTTCGAGGTCATGCTGGATGACCGTGACGACGACCTGCGTGTCGTTCTTGTAGCCTTCCGGGAAGAGCGGGCGGATCGGACGGTCGATCAGGCGGGAAACGAGGGTTTCGTTTTCCGAGGGGCGTCCTTCGCGCTTGAAATAACCGCCCGGGATCTTGCCGGCGGCATAGGTCTTTTCCTGGTAGTTGACGGTCAGCGGAAAGAAATCCTGGCCCGGCTTCGGCGCCTTGGCGGAAACGACGGTGGCGAGAACCACGGTCTCACCGTAGGTGGCGATGACCGCGCCGTCGGCCTGACGGGCGATCTTGCCGGTTTCGAGCTTGAGCGGGCGACCGGCCCACTCGATTTCGACGCTATGAATATCAAACATGTCTTGTCCTTCTTCGACGGACCGCGGGCTTTAATGCTCTGCCCGAAGGGCATGCGCGGCCGTGAGAATGTGACTTATCACGGGCAAGACAGCAGGAAGCTTTCTTATCGGCCGTCTCTCGGAGGAGGGCCATTGCGGGACGTAAAACCTTCCGGCTTCTGGTCCCGGTGCCAGAGTAGACTGGCGAAAGCGTCCGGCAATCCTGCCCCATGACAGGTCATCGGTTGGTTCTGGCAGCGCCGGCCCATCCGGCCCGCCATGCGTTCGGTCCTGCCGGGCGCTTCGCCCTTTGCGGAACCATCGGGAACTCTCCCGAAAAGAAACCGGCGGACCATCCCGAGGAAGGTCCGCCGGAAGCTGTTAGCGGCGAATACCCAGGCTGGAGATCAGCTTGGAGTAACGGCCTTCGTCCTTCTTCTTGAGATAGTCAAGAAGCGAGCGGCGGCTCGACACGAGCGTCAGGAGGCCACGACGGGAGTGGTTGTCCTTCTTGTGGTCCTTGAAATGCCCGGTGAGATTGTTGATGCGCTCGGTCAGGATGGCAACCTGAACTTCCGGCGAACCGGTGTCGCCTTCCTTGGTTGCGTATTCCTTGATGAGGGCAGCCTTGCGCTCTGCGGTAATCGACATCGTATGTCCTTTCTATGGATAGGAGAAAACAGGTCGCCTGATGCCGGGATGTCGTCCAGCATCGGCCGTTAGGAGCAGGCGGCACGCCGCCGTGCTGGGCGTGCCTATAGCTCATTCGGCCCGCAATTGAAAGCGTTCTTTGATTCGCGCCCGATTCACGTGAAAACGCGGCGCGGGCGGAATTCGCCTTCACCGATCTCACCGATCGCCACCAGCTTGCCGCCGGCGGTGGCAAAGGCATCTGCCTCGCTCACCGGCGCGTTGCGGCCCCGCAGCAGGATCGGATTGCCCATGCGCAGCCGGTGCGCCTGGTCTTCTGTGATGGCGATATGGGGAAGTCCCGACAGTGCCTCGCCGGTATCGATCAGGAAGGCATCGAGGGCTGCCAGCCGTTCGTCACGGTCCTCGATCTTCTCGAGCGCCGCAAGTTCGGCAAGCGGAACCATGGTGTCCTCGGCAAAGGGGGCAACGAAGCTGCGACGTAACTCAGAGATATGGCCGTAGCAGCCGAGTTCCCGGCCAAAATCGCGGGCAAGCGAGCGCACATAGGTGCCCTTGCCGCATTCGACCTCAAACCACGCGCGGTCCGCTTCGCACTTGAGCAGCGTCAGGCGGAAGATTTCCACTTCGCGCGAGGGGATTTCGACCGTCTCGCCGTCACGGGCAAGGTCATAGGCCCGCTCGCCGGCGATCTTGATTGCGGAGAACTGTGGCGGAACCTGCGAAATCACGCCGGTATAGCTGGGAAGTAGCGCGCGGATCGCCTCTTCCGTGGGACGGGCGTCGGAGGACTGGGTCACCTCGCCCTCAAGGTCGTCGGTCGAGCGTTCTTCACCCCAGGTGACAGTGAATTCGTAGATCTTGCGGCCGTCCATCACATAAGGAACGGTCTTGGTCGCATCGCCGAGCGCGATCGGCAGCATGCCGGAAGCGAGCGGATCAAGTGTGCCGGCATGTCCGGCCTTTTGGGCATTGAACAGCCATTTGATCTTGGAAACGGCTTCGGTAGAGCCGAAATCCACGGGCTTATCGAGGATCAGCCAGCCGGAGACCGGGCGGCCCTTGGGTTTGCGGGGTTTGGACATTCGAGCCTTATTCTTGTTCGTCGTCGCTGTCGGTGTGGCCGAGGTCACGGCTCACTTCGGGAGAGCGCAAAAGCTCGTCGATCTTCTGGTAGTTGTCGAAGCTCGTATCGTCGCGGAAGCGCACTTCCGGCATGTATTTCATCTGCCGGAGCTGGGGGCCGAGACGGCCCCGGATGTATTTCGCATTATGGTTCAATGCGTCGATGACGGCCTGATGATCGGCAACGCCGAGCGGCGTCACATAGGCGGTCGCGATCTTCAGGTCGGGCGACATGCGCACCTCCGAAATCGAAATCACCGTCTTTTCGATCACCGCATCGCGCACTTCGCCGCGCTGCAGGACCTGGGTAATTGCGGCGCGCACCTGTTCGCCCACGCGCAGCATGCGCTGTGAAGGTGCTGATGATGTGGATCTTGTTGCCATTGTTCTCGCCCCAAACAGATGCGGGCGCCGGACCTTCTATCCGGCGCCCGTCCATCGATCAAGTTTATCCGATCAGAGGGTCCGCGTCACATGCTCGACGCGGAAGCACTCGATCGTATCGCCCGCGCGGATATCTTCGTAATTCTCGAAGGCCATACCGCATTCCTGGCCGACCGGCACTTCGGAAACTTCGTCCTTGAAGCGCTTGAGTGTCTTGAGCTTGCCCTCGTGGATGACGACGTTGTCGCGCACCAGGCGAACGCCGGCGCCACGCTCGACCTTGCCTTCGACGACGCGGCAACCTGCGACCTTGCCGACCTTGGTAATGTTGAACACCTCGAGGATTTCGGCGTTGCCGAGGAAGGTCTCGCGACGTTCCGGCGACAGAAGGCCCGACATTGCGGCCTTAACGTCATCTACCAGATCGTAGATGATGTTGTAGTAGCGGATTTCGATGCCCTGACGCTCTGCAAGCGTACGAGCCTGCGAGTTGGCGCGAACGTTGAAGCCGATGATCGCAGCATTCGAAGCTTCGGCCAACGAGATATCCGATTCCGTAACGCCACCCACGGCGGAGTGAACGATACGGGCGCGAACTTCGTCGGTGCCGAGCTTTTCGAGCGCCCCGGCAATGGCTTCGATGGAGCCCTGCACGTCGCCCTTGATGACCAGCGGAAATTCCTTCACGCCGGACGTCTGCAGCTGGTTCATCATCTGCTCGAGCGAGCCGCGCGAACCCGACTGGCGGGCAGCCGCCTTATCGCGTGCGAGACGCTGGCGGTATTCGGAAATTTCGCGGGCACGGGCTTCGTTCTCGACGACAGCGAACTTATCGCCGGCCGCCGGAGTGCCGGAAAGACCGAGAACCTCGACCGGGGTCGCCGGACCGGCTTCCTTGACGTGGTCGCCCTTGTCGTTGACGAGGGCGCGAACACGGCCCCACTGGTCGCCGGCGACGATGATCTGGCCCGGACGAAGCGTACCCTTCTGCACGAGAACGGTTGCAACGGCGCCGCGACCGCGATCGAGCTCGGCTTCGATGACCGTACCTTCCGCCGTGCGGTTCGGATTGGCCTTGAGATCGAGGATTTCGGCCTGCAGCAGGATGGCCTCGAGCAGTTTGTCGAGGTTGGTCTTGTTCTTCGCCGAAACTTCGACGTCGAGAACTTCACCACCCATGGATTCGACGAAGACTTCATGCTGCAGCAGTTGGGTGCGAACCTTCTGCACGTCAGCGGTCGGCTTGTCGACCTTGTTGATCGCCACGATGATCGGAACCCCGGCCGCCTTGGCGTGATTGATCGACTCGATCGTCTGCGGCATGACACTGTCGTCCGCCGCAACCACGAGGATGGCGATGTCGGTTGCCTGCGCACCGCGGGCACGCATTGCGGTAAATGCAGCGTGGCCGGGCGTGTCGATGAAGGTGATCTTCTGACCGTTATGCTCGACCTGATAGGCGCCGATATGCTGCGTGATGCCGCCGGCTTCACCGGCGACGACGTTGGCGTGGCGGATCGCATCGAGCAGCGAGGTCTTGCCGTGGTCGACGTGACCCATGATGGTCACAACCGGCGGACGCGGCAGCATTTCGCCTTCCTCGTCGGCAACGTTGAAGATGCCTTCCTCGACGTCGGATTCAGAGACGCGCTTCACGGTGTGGCCGAATTCGCCGGCGATGAGCTCTGCAAGGTCGGCGTCAATGACGTCGCCCGGCTTCATCATCTGGCCTTCCTTCATCAGGAACTTAATGACGTCAACGGCGCGTTCGGACATGCGCTGGGACAGTTCCTGAATGGTGATGGTCTCAGGCAGAACGACTTCGCGGGAAATCTTTTCGCGCGGCTCCTGCATCTGGCTACGGCGGAACTTTTCCTGGCGACGGCGCATGGCGGCCATCGAGCGCCCGCGTGCGCCGCCTTCATCATCTTCGCTGACAGTGGTAACGGTCAGCTTGCCGCGGCGACGATCTTCCTCGCCCTTCGGGCGGGCCGGTACCTTTGCAGGAGCCGGAACGGCGATCTTGCCACGGCCGGGCACGCTGCGAGCGCCGCCACGATCGTCTTCCTCGTCTTCACTCTTGCGACCACGGACAAACGACGGCTGAGCCGGAGTCGCCGACGGTGCAGGACGTGCCGGTGCAGCGGCCGCCGGAGTGGCAGGTGCAGCAGCGACCGGCTGCTGGGCAGCAGCGGCCAGCGGTTCTGCAGCCGGTGCCGGAGCCGGTTCGACCGGCTTCGGCTCGGCAGCGCGGCGGGCTGCTTCTTCGGCCTCGGCCTTGAGGCGGGCTTCTTCTTCCAGCTTTCGGCGGGCTTCGTCCGCTGCACGCTGCTTGGCTTCCTCGACTTCGCGCGCCTGCGCTTCCATCAGCGCACGACGGCGGGCTTCCATCTCGCCGGCGGAGAGGTCGTGAAGCACGTTGCCACGCGGACGTTCGGAGGCGCCGCGCGAAGGCTGCTGCGGCCTGGATGACTGTTGCGGGCGCGGCGGCTGATGATGGCTCGGCGTCGGTTGGTGAACGCGCGTCTGCTGCTGGGCTGCCGGTGCGGGTGCCGGACGCGGTGCCTGGGCAACAGGTGCCGGAGCAGGTTCGGGTGCGCGAACCGGAGCGGGCGCGACGGGTGTCACGATCTTCTCGTCCTCAGGACGGGTAGGGCGGCGCTTGCGCGTTTCCACTACCACGGCCTTGGTTCGACCGCGACCCATATCCTGGCGCACGGTCCCCTGAGTCACGCCTGAGGGTTTCAGGGTGAGGGTCTTCTTACCCGATACGCTGAGTGTCTTGTCGTCTTTGTTGTCGGTCATTCCGTTCCGTTCCTTGCACAAGGACGGATGCGGTGCATCAGACCTCGTCGTTCAATTCGTATATTCCGATAAAGCGTCCGGCTGAAGCCGGTGACCGCGTCATTGCTTCGGCATGTCAACGACATCCTTTTTCTGGGACAGGCCGCCATTGCGGTACTGTTCAAGCAGGTTTGCGCGCTTCACTACACCCTCACCCGCCTGCCCTGCAAGCGCTGCGGCATGGATAAACGCATTCTGGCCCATCAGTTCTTCCAATTCCGCCCCGGAAAGCAGGTGGAAGGCGGGAATCTCCGCTTCCGTCCCCATTCCGAGATGCCAGGCCTTACGGGCCTGGTCGATTTTTCTCACTCCATCGGCTGCGGCATTCCCTGAATGGAACACCGCCAGCGCCTCGCCGCTGCGTACCGCAAGCTCCACTTTGGCGGAGCCGGTGATGAACTGCCCGGCCTTTCGCGCCAGGTTCATCATTCCAGCAAGCTGGGACACCAGCAGCCGGTCGACCGTCTCGCCGAGCGTGGCGTCCGCCTTGACGTCCGCTTTCAGGGCGCGGGCGAAAAGCTTCTTCGCCACCGCCTTGTCGATTGCTGCGCGACTGGCCGTCACCCAGCAGCCGCGTCCCGGCAGCTGCCGTTTCAGGTCCGGGACGATCGTGCCGTCCGGAGCCCTCACGAAACGGATGAGCGTGTCGGGGGACCCGCTCTGCCGCGTCACAATGCACATGCGGCCGTTCACATCGAAGCCTTCGAAATCGTCTTCCTCAAGCAGATCGTCCGGCCCGCCGGCATTCGTCATTCGCCCTGTTCCGCGTCTTCGACGGCTTCCTCTTCAACAGCTTCAGCGGCGAGATCTTCTTCGGTGATCCAGCCGGCAGCAAGGCGGGCCTGGACGACCATGTTTTCGGCTTCGGCGCGCGAAACGTCGAACTTGGAGAACAGGCCTTCGAACTTTTTCGTCTCGCCGTCCTTGCGTTCGGTCCAGCCGACGAGATCGTCAGCGGCGCAGCCGGCGAAGTCCTCGATCGTCTTTATGCCGTCTTCGCCGAGCGCTACCATCATCTGCGAGGTCATGCCGTCGATCTGACGCAGTTCGTCGGAAACGCCGAGTTCCTTGCGCTTGGCGTCCATTTCCGCCTCGATCTTGTCGAGGTACTCACGGGCACGCGTCTGGATTTCGCGGGCGGTGTCCTCGTCGAAACCGTCGATCGAAGCGATTTCATCGAGATCGACATAAGCGACTTCCTCGACCTGGGCGAAACCTTCCGAAGCGAGAACCTGGCCGACCATTTCATCGACGTCGAGAGCGTCCATGAACAGGTTGGTACGTTCGTTGAACTCCTTCTGACGACGCTCGGATTCTTCCTGCTCCGTCATGATGTCGATATCCCAGCCGGTCAGCTGCGAGGCGAGGCGGACGTTCTGGCCGCGGCGGCCGATGGCGAGCGAAAGCTGCTCGTCGGGAACCACGACTTCGATGCGTTCTGCGTCCTCGTCGAGAACGACCTTGGCAACTTCTGCCGGCTGCAGGGCGTTAACGATGAAGGAGGCCGGATCCTGGCTCCACGGAATGATGTCGATCTTCTCGCCCTGCAGCTCGCCGACGACGGCCTGAACGCGGGAGCCGCGCATACCGACGCAGGCACCGACCGGATCGATCGAGCTATCGTTCGAGATGACGGCGATCTTGGCGCGCGAACCGGGATCGCGGGCGACCGACTTGATCTGGATAATGCCGTCGTAGATTTCCGGAACTTCCATCGTGAAGAGCTTCACCATGAATTGCGGATGGGTACGTGACAGGAAGATCTGCGGGCCGCGCTGTTCGCGGCGCACATCGTAGACATAGGCGCGGACGCGGTCGCCGTAGCGGAAGGCTTCGCGCGGGATCATCTCGTCGCGACGGATGATGCCTTCGCCGCGGCCGAGATCGACGATCACGTTGCCGTATTCGACGCGCTTGACGGTGCCGTTGACGATTTCGCCGACGCGATCCTTGAATTCGTCGTACTGACGGTCACGTTCGGCTTCGCGCACCTTCTGCACGATGACCTGCTTGGCAGACTGTGCTGCGATGCGGCCGAAGTCCATCGGCGGCAGCGGATCGGCAATGAAGTCGCCGAGCTTGGCGTCGACATTGCGGTCGCGGGCGAGTTCGAGTGCGATCTGGGTCGAATAGTCCTCGACCTTCTCGACCACTTCGAGGAGACGCTGGAGACGGATTTCGCCGGTCTTCGAATTGATGTCGGCGCGGATATTGGTCTCCGTGCCGTAACGCGAGCGGGCAGCCTTCTGGATCGCATCGGCCATTGCGGCGAGAACGATTTCGCGGTCGATGACCTTCTCGCGGGCGACCGCATCCGCGATCTGCAAGAGCTCGAGCCGGTTTGCACTGACTGCCATTGTCTTAGGTCTCCGTCTTCCTGCCGGGGCGCCTGCCCTCGCGGCGGTTGGTCAAGCGTTTAAGCGTCGTTGTCTTCTTCGTTTTCGTTCTGGTTCGCGGCTTCGGCCTTGGCCAGCTTGTCGGCTCTCAGCGCATCGCGGATCAGATCGTCCGTCAGGATCAGCTTGGCTTCCGCCAACGCATTGAACGGCACGGTTACCAGCGGCTGCTCGCCATAGGCGACCTGATCGCGTTCGATTGTGAAGCCTTCTGCGCTGACTTCCGTGATCTTGCCGCGGAACCGCTTGCGGTTGTCGATCAGGATCGAGGTTTCGCACTTCAGCAGATGGCCGATCCAGCGCTCGAAGTCCGACTTGCGCACCATCGGGCGGTCGATACCCGGAGAGGACACCTCAAGATGATAGGCCTTGTCAACCGGATCTTCGACGTCGAGGGCCGGCGAAATCGCCATGGAAACCTCTTCGCAATCCTCGACGGTCATCGTTCCGTCGTTCTTCTCGGCCATGACCTGAAGGGTCAACCCGTTCTGGTTCATCAGCCTGACGCGCACGAGCTTGAAACCCATGGCGACGAGCACCGGCTCGATGATCTCGGCAATACGCCGGTCAAGCCCGGTTTCGGTGATGATACGCGCTTCGCCGGCCTGCGGCATCGGCATGCTTTCGGACAATCGTCTCACTCCTGGATGGTACCGATCGCCAACAAAAAAGAGCGGGTCCTTGCGGTCCCACTCTTCATCTGTCGATCAAGAACTTGAGCGCTATATACGCCTGCTCCGGTGGGATTGCAAGCTTTTGCCGTCAAAGGCTACAAACCGTTACCTGCTTCGTCCGCATACTGATCGGTACGGCCCGGCAGTTTTCCGGAAATGACATCCCCCTGGGCGACCGTACGTTGCCCGCCCAAAAGAGGTTCCCTTCGTGCCCGAGCGCAGATCTTTCCTGTCCCCGCTGTCGCACTCGATCTACCGCAATGTCTGGTTCGCCAGCATAGCCTCCAATCTCGGTGGCCTGATCCAGGGTGTCGGCGCTGCATGGATGATGGCGTCGATCTCAAGTTCGGAAAACATGGTGGCGCTCGTACAGGCATCGACGACGCTGCCGATCATGCTGTTCTCGCTCGTCTCAGGGGCCATTGCCGATAATTACGATCGCCGCCGGGTTATGCTGACGGCCCAGATATTCATGTTCGTCGTTTCGGCAGGGCTTGCGGCCTTCGCCTATATGGGCCTCATCACCCCCTGGCTCCTGCTTGCCTTCACCTTCCTGATCGGCGCCGGCACGGCGCTGAACAACCCGTCCTGGCAGGCTTCCGTCGGCGATATGGTGCCGCGGGACGATCTGCCGGGGGCGGTCGCGCTGAACAGCATGGGCTTCAATATCACCCGTAGCGTCGGCCCCGCCATCGGCGGCATCATTGTGGCCGCCGCCGGTGCGGCGGCGGCTTTCGCCGCCAATACGATGAGTTACTTTGCCCTGATCTTCGTGCTCTTCCGCTGGCGCCCTGACATTCCGAAGTCCACGCTTCCGCGCGAGGAACTCGGCCGCGCGATCGCAGCGGGCCTTCGCTACGTAGCAATGTCGCCCAATCTCGGCAAGGTGCTGTTTCGCGGCTTCATCTTCGGCTTCACGGCGGTCGCAATCCTGGCTCTGCTGCCGATCGTTGCCCGCGATCTCGTGGCTGGCGGTCCTTTGACCTACGGCCTGTTGCTCGGAGCTTTCGGGGCGGGGGCCATCGGCGGGGCATTTTCCAGCGCCCGGCTGCGCGAGATACTGTCGAGCGAGGATATCGTTCGCTGCGCCTTCGCCGGGTTCGCACTAAGTGCCGCTATCATCGGCGCCAGCGGTTCCGCGCTGCTAACGGGACTTGCGCTGCTGCTTGCCGGCGCATGTTGGGTTCTGGCGCTCTCGCTCTTCAACACCGTCGTGCAGCTTTCGACGCCGCGCTGGGTGGTCGGCCGGGCCCTGTCGCTTTACCAGACCGCGACCTTCGGGGGCATGGCGACGGGCAGCTGGATCTGGGGTCTGATGGCGGAAGGGCAGGGCATCTCCACCGCCCTCTTCGCCTCCAGCCTCGTAATGATAGCCGGCGTCGCGATCGGCCTATGGTTGCCGATGCCCGCTTTCGCCTCGCTCGATCTCGATCCCCTGAACCGCTTCAACGAGCCGCCGCTCAGCCTCGACATCCGTCCCCGCAGCGGTCCGATTGTCATCAACATCGATTATGAGATCCACGATGCCGATCTGCGCGAGTTTCTGACGCTGATGGTGGAACGGCGGCGCATCCGCATTCGCGACGGCGCCCGCAACTGGGCGCTGATGCGCGACCTCGAAAATCCCGATATCTGGACGGAAACCTACCACACTCCGACCTGGGTGGATTACGTGCGTCACAACCAGCGGCGCACGAATGCGGACGCGGAAAACAGTGATCGGCTACTGGCGCTCCATCGGGGAGAAGCCAAACCCAGGGTTCACCGGATGATCGAACGGCAGGCGATCCCGCCGGCTGACGACGTCTTTCATCAGGCCCATATCGAACCGCATTGAGGGCGTTCGCTCAGCGCAGTTTCGACTTCAGCGAGGCGTCTGGGAAGCAGGTCGGCGCCATTCCAACCTTGGCCTGCCATTCGCCGAGAGAACGCCGGGTCTTGAAGCCCGGAAGGCCATCGACCGTGCCGACGTCGTAGCCCTTGGCGACGAGCGCTTGCTGCATGGCCAGTACATCGGATCGCAGCATCTTGCCGACATCCCCGAACGGAGCCTTGAAGGCGCCTCCGCCATAAGCGATCCGGTCGGCGAGATTACCGATGAAAAGCGCGTAGAGGTCGGAATTGTTGTATTCCTTGAGCACGTAGAAGTTCGGGCTCACCAGAAATTCAGGCCCGTGGGTTCCTGCCGGCACCAGCATCATGGTCGGGGCGGAAAGCTCTGCTTTCGGAAAGCCCTTGCCGGAGATGCGCTGTATGCCTTGCGAGGACCAGGCGGAAAGCGGCTTTGCCCGGTCCGGCCCCTCCTGCGCGCAGGTGACGCCGTCGGGTATCGAGACCTCGTAGCCCCAACTGCGCCCCGCCTGCCATCCGCTCTTCTTCAGATAGTTGGCAATCGACGCCAGACTGTCCGGCACGGAATTCCAGATGTCGCGATGACCGTCGCCGTCGAAGTCCACCGCATATTTGAGATAGCTCGTCGGCATGAACTGTGGCTGGCCGAGCGCGCCTGCCCATGATCCCATCATCTTCGAAGCTGCGATATCGCCGCCCTCGACGATATGCAGTGCGGAGATCAGTTCGCGACGGAAAAGATCCTTGCGGGTCGACATGAAGGCCTTGGTCGCCAGCACGTCGATGGCCGAATAGGGAAGCTTTGCGCTGCCGAAGCCCGATTCCCGGCCCCAGATCGCGACGATGATCGAACCGGGCACGCCATAGGCTACCTCCACCTTGCGAAGCGTCGCGGCATGGCGTTCCGCAAGGCCGCGGCCGGTGCCGGCCAGCCCCTGCAGGCGCTTTTCGGAGAAATAGGCGCCCGGCGAGGAAAATTCCGCCTGGCTCTGTTTCTGCTCCTTCGGCGGCGCTGTCCCCGGCGGTACGAGATCGGGAAGATCCCACTTGAGCGAAATCCCGCCGGTTGCCTGATCGAACAGCTGGCGGGATATGCCCGTCTTCTGCGCTTCGGGCCAGAGGTCGTTGGTGAGCCACGTGCGGAAGAGCTTTTCCACCTCGGCCTTCGATGGCGCGGCATGAGCGGCCGGCGCGGCGAAGGCAAGAGCAAGCGTCATGATGGTCAGGCGGGCGAGGCGGGAAATGACCTTCTTTGGCCTGTCGGGAATCTTCCCTTCCGTTGGGTAGATCGGCTGAAGGCCGACCTTTCCAGCTTTTTCCAACGCCGCGTATCGTCGGGGGTGCTCCGCTTGTCGATCTCCCCCCTTGAGGGGGAGATGCCCGGCAGGGCAGAGGGGGGTGCTTTCGCCCATCTACGGTTCTCCCTTGAAAGTCTCAGATCGCCGTTCTGGCGCGCAGCGCGGCCGAAAGCGTGCCCTCGTCGAGATAGTCGAGTTCGCCGCCGACCGGAACACCATGGGCGAGCCGGGTGATCCTCACGTCGAGCCCCGACAGGTGGTCGGTGATGTAATGGGCCGTGGTCTGCCCTTCGACGGTGGCGTTGACCGCGATGATGACCTCGCGGACGCCGCCTTTCGCCACGCGGTCGATCAGCCCCTTGATGTTGAGGTCATCGGGGCCGACGCCGTCGAGCGGAGAGAGCGTTCCGCCGAGAACGTGATAGGCCGCGTTCATCGCGCCCGCCCGTTCCAGCGCCCAGAGATCGGAAACGTCCTCGACGACGATGACGACCGATTGGTCGCGCCGGTCGTCGGTGCAGACCGTGCAGGGATCGCTGGTATCGACATTCCCGCAATGGGAGCAGATCTTCACCTTGTCGTAGGCGTCGCCGAGCGCATGCGCCAGCGGGCCCATCAACTGATCCTTCTTCTTGATGAGATGCAGGGCCGCTCGTCTGGCCGAACGGGGCCCTAGCCCCGGCACTTTCGCCAGAAGTTGGATGAGTTTTTCGATTTCGGGACCTGTGACTCGCTTTGCCATGCTGCGTTTCTATCTCATAACCTCTGCCAACGGAATCGTCGAAAGGACCCATGTGCATGAAAGTCCTCGCCGTCTGCCGCGGCGCCGCAGAAACCCTTGCCGGACTGAGATACAAGAGCGGCATCAACAAGACGTCGGTGGGTGGCCCTGTGATGGTCGATGCGCAAGGCATCGTCGGTGATCGCATCTGCAATCGCCGGCATCACGGAGGCATCGACCAGGCCATCTATATCGAGGGATCGCTGACGCTCGACTGGTGGGGGGAGGAACTGGGACGACCCTTGCCGGCGGGAACCTTCGGCGAAAATCTGGTGATCGATGGTCTCGACAATCGCGATGTCGCCGTAGGCGACCGCTTGTACGTCGGCGACATCGCGCTGGAGGTAACCGCACCACGCATTCCCTGTGCCACCTTTGCGGCAAAGATGGGTGACCCGAAATTCGTCCGCCGTTATGCCGCAGCCTTGCGGCCCGGCATCTATTGCCGTGTGATCGCCGGCGGCATGCTGGAGGCAGGAGAACCGGTGACTTACCAGTCTTATGATGGCCCGCACGTGCTCCTGCCCGCGTTGATGGTCGCCATTGCCAATCGCCCGGATGACACGACACGGGAACGGCTGCTCGAAGCGCCGCTAGCCCACCGGTTCAGAGCCATGCTGGAGAGTTGAAGGCGATCCGGGTGAACGAAAGAGGATTTACCCTCTCTATGCACCCGGTTTCAGTTTGTCTGTTCAGGCGATCCCGACGCGGCTTCGGTCGGCCTCAGAACGGCAGCTTCATGCCGGGCGGGATCGGCAGGCCGGCGGTCATTTCCTTGGTCTTTTCCGCCATCACGGCTTCGGCCTTGTCCTTGGCGTCCTTATGGGCGGCAACGATGAGGTCTTCGAGGATCTCGACGTCGTCTTCCTTGAACAGCGACGGATCGATCTTGAGGCCGCGCAGGTCGCCCTTGCCGGTCATCGTGACGGTGACCAGCCCACCGCCGGACTTGCCCTCGACTTCGAGTGCGGCGATATCCGCCTGCATCTTCTCCATCTTGGCCTGCATTTCCTTGACCTTGCCCATCATGCCCATGATGTCGCGCATGTCGAAAACTCCCTTCTCGGAATATGTCAGAATTCGATATCGTCGCCGGGCAGGATATCGCCCTCGGCGGATTCTGCCGCTGCCGGCAAGCTTGGCGTTTCATCCTCGGCAGAGGCTGCTCGGATGCGTACATCGGTGATCTTTGCGCCGGGGAAACGGGCGAGAATGGCTGCAACGTCAGGATCCTGGCGAGCGTCGAGAAATTGCGCCGCGCGGGTCGATGCCTCGCTTTCCGTCAGCGTCGGCTGGCCGGGCTCGCGGCTCAGGATGACCATCCAGCGGATTTCGGTCCATTCCTCAAGCCGGCGCTGCAGGTCACCGACCAGCGACTTCGGAGCCTCGTCCGGCAGATTGATTTCCAGACGACCGGGCTCGAGCCGCACCAGTCGGACATAGGCTCGGATCAGTGCCTTGAGCTTCGGGTCACGATTTTTCGAGCAGAGATCGGCAAGTTCTTCCAGCGAGTTGACCGGCACCTTCGGCACGGGAGCCGCCTCGACCGGCCGTGTCTCGACGCGGGCCATGGTCTGGGGTGCGTTTTCCGGTGCGGGCACGCTCTGCAGGCGGGCCGTCGGCTGCGGGGATATGGCGCGTACCGTCGCGTCGATGCTCTGCTGGCCGACGGCTGCCGTGCGGTAAGCCATGGAGGTGCCGCCTCCGCCATTTCCGCCGCGGGATGCGGCTCCGCCCGGCGCGGCGCCTTCTCCGCCTTCGGAAAGCTCCAGCAGGCGGCGGGCGGCATCTTCGGGCGAGGGCAGGTGTGCCGCATGGGCAAGCCGGATGATGACCATCTCGGCGGCACCCGCCGGCCGTGAGGAATTCTCGGCCTCCGGAATGCCCTTGAGCAGCATCTGCCACATGCGTGACAGCGTGGTGACCGAGATACTGTCGGCAAGGCTTGCACCGCGCACCCGTTCCACTTCGCTGAGCGAAGGGTCTTCGACGGCGGAGGGAATGTATTTCAGGCGGGTCACAAGATGCGTGAAATCGGCAAGGTCCGTCAGCACCACGGTCGGGTTCGCGCCCGCCTCGTACTGGCTGCCGAATTCGGCAAGGGCGGCCGCCACATCGCCACGCACGATCTGGTCGAAGAGGTCAACGACGCGGGCACGGTCCGCAAGGCCCAACATGGCGCGCACGGCATCGGCCCGAACCACGCCGCCGCCATGGGCAATCGCCTGGTCGAGCAGGGACAGGCCGTCGCGGGCCGAGCCTTCGGCCGCGCGTGCGATCATCGCAAGCGCGTCTTCCTCGGCGCTGATGCCTTCCTTCGCCGCGATGGTCGAGAACAGTCCGACGAGATCGCCGGCGCCGATCCGGCGCAGATCGAAGCGCTGGCAGCGGGAAAGCACCGTGATCGGCACCTTGCGGATTTCGGTGGTGGCGAAGATGAACTTCACATGCTCGGGCGGCTCTTCCAGCGTCTTCAACAGGCCGTTGAAGGCCGCGGTCGAAAGCATGTGCACTTCGTCGATGATGTAGACCTTGTAGCGCGCCGAAACGGGGCGGTAGCGCACCTGCTCGATGATCTCACGGATGTCGTCGATACCGGTATGCGAGGCGGCGTCCATCTCGATCACGTCGACATGGCGGCCTTCCATGATCGCCTGGCAATGTTCGCCGGGTATCCTCAGGTCGATCGTCGGCTTGTCGATTTCGGCGGTCTTGTAGTTGAGACCGCGTGCAAGAATGCGGGCCGTCGTCGTCTTGCCCACCCCGCGAACGCCGGTCAGCATGTAGGCCTGTGCAATGCGGCCGGTCTCGAAGGCGTTGGTGAGTGTGCGGACCATCGGCTCTTGGCCGACCATCAGGTCCGTGAAATCCTTGGGGCGATACTTGCGGGCAAGAACGCGGTACCCCGTTGTGGTACCGTCGGCATTCGATGCTTTAGGCTCGAAATCGCTCATTGCCCCTGCCAGCGTCTCTCGAAAACCCGATAGCCGGGCATGAATTGACCGCTTGTTTGCCGGCCAAACGAAGCGGCCAAATGAAACGGAAGGTGGGAGGCTGGCACGATGACCCGTGCCGCGCTCGTTAGGGCTGCTTCCTTCCGGACCTGACCCGGTTGGCGAGTGGCTCGTCCACCACCAACCTCCCGGCTGCACATATCGGCAATTACGCAAGCAAATGCAAGCCAAGCCTGCAAAAAACTGTTATGAATAGCAAAAACGACGGGAGAGACGCCTTTGGAAACATTCGCACTCGATGAAAGGCTGGCGCGCGACAGTTCGCTGGTCATCAAGCTTGGCCTATGTGAACTGCGCCTGATCGAGGACAGGCGCTGGCCTTGGCTGGTTCTGGTCCCTCAGCGACCGGGGATCTCCGAGGTATTCGAGCTCACCCCGCTCGATCAGGCCGTGCTGACATTCGAGCAGAATCTGGTGGCTTCGGGCTTGAAGACGCTGACCCACGCCACCAAGATCAATGTGGCTGCGATCGGCAATGTCGTTCGCCAGCTTCATGTGCATGTCATAGCCCGTTTCGAGGGCGATCCCAACTGGCCAGGCCCGGTCTGGGGCCATGGCGCAGCCGAGGCCTATACCGACGACGAACGCCGCGAGATCAAGAAGAAGCTGCTAGAAGCCATTCACTCATGAAGAATTCGATTTTCCTCAGCCGTGCCCCCCATCTCGAACCGAGCGAACTCACCGCATTTTCCAAGAATGCGCTGGATCGCCGTGCCGAACACCGGGATGAGACCTCGCTTTCCGTGGCGCTCGCCGTGGAAGGTGCCCATATTCTCGCTTTCTCTGATGCCCAGCTGGTGTTGAAGCATGACGGGCAGGTGCTCGATCCGTTGTTTGCGCCTTACGAGCTGTCGGAACTCGATCCCGATTTCGAGCGCGCCATCCTGCTCGGCTTTCAGCCGAACGGTGAGCCGCGTCTTGCGGTGCCGGTGGCCCGCAGCGCCGATGAGCTGGCGACCCGCTACAAGCCGGCCGACGCCCGTGCGCTGTTTCGCGAACAGCTCATTCGTGAGGAACTGCTGGGAGAAGCGGCGCAGGCCTTGAGCCTTATCCGCTGGAACACGGACAACCGCTTCTGCGGACGTTGCGGCGCGGAGATGGAAAGCCGCATCGGCGGTTACAAGCGGGTTTGTCCGGCCTGCGGTCACGAGATCTTTCCCCGCACCGATCCGGTGGCGATCATGCTTGCGGTGGATGAAAAGCGCGACCGCTGCCTGCTCGGTCGCAATCATCGCTTCCCTGAGGGCATGTATTCCTGTCTTGCCGGCTTTGTTGAGCCGGGCGAGACGGTCGAGAACGCGGTTCGCCGGGAAACTAGGGAGGAATCCGGCATTGCGATCGGTCGCGTCCGCTACCACGCATCACAGCCCTGGCCGATGCCGCATCAACTGATGATCGGCTGCTACGCCGAAGCCGCGACCTTCGACATCGAGCGCGACGAAGGCGAGCTGGCGGATTGTCGCTGGTTCTCCCGTGAAGAGATCGTCGCCATCGTCGAGAACGGCAGTTTCAATGGCGTCTCCCTGCCGGTCGAAGGCACCATTGCCCGCCGGCTGATCGTCGACTGGCTGGAATGGAAGCACTGAACGGGAAGCTCAGAGCTTCCCGCGCATCGCGTGCGCCTTATAGACGCCGAGGATGCGGACCTTTTCCGAAAAGAACGAAAGCTCTTCCAGCGCCCGCTTGACTGGCGCGTCCTCGGGATGTCCCTCGATATCGGCGTAGAACTGGGTGGCGATGAACTTGCCCCCGATCTGGTAGCTCTCGAGCTTCGTCATGTTGACGCCGTTGGTGGCAAAGCCGCCGAGCGCCTTGTAGAGTGCGGCGGGAATGTTGCGGACATTGAAGACGAAGGTAGTGATGAAGGTCTCGTCATCGCTCACGCGCTTCGGCTGGTCCTCGTCGCGGGAGAGAACAACGAAGCGAGTGACGTTGTTTTCGGAATCCTCGACGTTCTCGGCGACGATATCGAGGCCGTAGAGCGGGGCTGCAAGTCGCGGCGCAAGGGCCGCCATGGTGCGGTCGCCCTTTTCCGAGACGAGCTTTGCCGCGCCCGCCGTATCGCCGGCGACAACGGCCTTCCAACCGTTGCTGCGGATGATCTTGCGGCATTGACCAAGCGCGTGGATGTGGCTGTGGACGGTGCGGATCTCGTCCATTCCGACGCCCGGAAGCACCATCAGCTGAAAGCGGATCGGCATGAAATACTCGCCGACGATGTGCAGGCGCGACAGCGGCAGCAGGTAATGGATGTCGGCGACGCGGCCGGCCAGCGTATTCTCGATGGGGATCATCGCCAGATCGACCTCGCCTGTCTCGAGCGCCACGAAGGCGTCCTCGAAGGTCGGACAGGGCAGCGGCTCCATGTCCGGGAACATGTCCCGGCAGGCCATATCGGAATTGGCGCCGAAGTCGCCCTGGAAGGAAATCTTGTTGGTCTTGTGAGTGGTCATCGGTGTACCCGTAAGATCAGTTTGCGCGGGCGGCAAGGAGACGCCGCGCCTTTTCGAGATCGGCCGGTGTGTCGACCCCGAGCGGAATGGAGCGGACGACCTCGACATCGATGCGCATGCCGGCTTCAAGCGCGCGTAACTGCTCGAGGGATTCCCGCTTTTCGAGCGGCGACTGCGACAGGCTTACGAAGCGCTCTAGTGCTGCACGGCGATAGGCGTAGAGCCCGATGTGATGATAGAGCGGACCTTTGCCGTAAGGCGCGGTGGCGCGTGTGAAGTAGAGTGCCCTGAGCCGTGTGTCGGAGGTCGCGGAGCCGACAACTTTGACGACGTTGGGATTGGTCTTTTCTTCCTCGTCGGAAATCTCGACGGTCAGCGTCGCGATATCGACCTGCGGATTGTCGAGGGGCTTCAGTGCTGCCCGGATGGTCTCAGGCTCGATGGTCGGCAGGTCGCCCTGCACGTTGACCACGATCTCGATCTCCCTCCTCGGATCGACGGCGATGAGTGCCTCATGAATGCGGTCTGACCCCGACTGGTGGTCCTGGCGGGTCATCACGACTTCGAACCCGGCATCGGCGACCGCGTCGTAAACCCGCTGGTCGTCGACCGCCACCACGATACGGCCTACTTCGGCTTCCCGGGCGCGCTTTGCCACCTGTACGATCATCGGCAGGCCGCAAATGTCGGCCAGCGGCTTGCCGGGCAGTCGGGTGGAAGCCATGCGCGCAGGGATGAGGATTAGGACCTTCCCCAAATCTGAATTATTCATCGCCGGCCCCTTCAAAATCAGCCAAAACAGTGTCAAAAAGTCCCAGTCTGGGGATTCACAATCGTGTTGCAACTGTCAAGCAAAAGACATAGGTTCCGCGCGATTTCAAGATCATCCGGGCTGAACATCCGGCTGCATGGGGAGCGTTGCAGATGAACTCATATGTGAACATGGGCGTGGGGGCTCTTCTGGGAACCGTTTTCGTCCTTATGACGGTTTCGATCACATCGGAGGGCATTTTCCACTCCGAAAAGCCGGAAAAGGAAGGGTTCGCCATCGCAGCGGAAGGCGCAGGCGAAGCTGCGGGCGGTGCCGAGACTGCTACCGCTGCCGAAACCCCGATTGCCACGCTGCTTGCCAGCGCCGATGCGAAGGCCGGCGAGGCCGTCTTCAAGAAATGCACGAGCTGTCATGACGGGTCCAAGGGCGGACCCAACAAAGTTGGCCCCAATCTTTTCGGTGTGGTTGAGCGGCCGATCGCTTCGCATGAAGGTTTTGGTTACTCCGCTGCCATGAAGGACTTCTCGCAGGGCGGTTCGGTTACCTGGACCTTCGAGAACCTCAATCACTTCCTGACGGCGCCGAAGAAATTCATCGCTGGCACCGCCATGGGCTTTGCCGGGATCAAGAAGGAAGACGAGCGCGCAAACCTTCTCGCCTATCTTCGTTCGCTGTCCGATGCACCGGTTGCTCTTCCGGCCGCGACCAACTGATCGGCTGACTGATCCGATATTTTCAGAAATGCCCGGCTTTCCGCCGGGCATTTTGCATTTCTCGTTCCCGTTACTGCAGCATATAGGCCCAGAAGGTAACGCTCAGCACGCCAAGCGCCGTGGTCAGCGTGATCGAAGAGGCGGCGATCGCATGGCCAACCCCGAAACGATTGGCGATAAGCCAGGCGTTGATGCCCGTCGGAACCGAAGAGGTCAGCACCAGCGCGGCGGTCCAGGGAGGGCTAAGTCCCAGCAGATGACAGGTTGTCCACACCGTTGCCGGCATGACTAGAAGCTTGAGGGCGGAAATGATGCCGGCGATGCGCAGGTTTCCCGCAACGCCGTAACGATTGAGCGCCATGCCAAGCGAGATCAGGGCCGCGGGCGCCGCCATCGTCGAGATCTGGGCCGCGACGCCATCGAGGACCTCCGGAAGCTGCAGACCGCTCAGATGCAGCAGCAACCCCGCCATGAGGCCGATGACCAGCGGGTTGCGCACGAGGTTCATGCCGATCTGGCGAAATACGGCCAGCGCGCCGCGGGAAGCCTTACCGCTCGTCTTCTGCTCGGCGCGCTCCATCAACACCGTGCCGATCACCATCATCAGCGGCAGGTGTACGGCCAGCAGGATGGTCAGCGGCACGAGGCCTTCCGCACCGACCGTACGCTCCACCAGCGGCAGGCCGATGAAGATGTTGTTGGCAAACGCCGAGGAGACGCCCGCCAGCACGCCGACCCGCTGGTCGCGCTGAAAAACGCGGGTGGCCATGAGATGCCCGATCGTCCATGTGACGCCGACGCCGGTAAAGTAGGCGATCCAGAGCTTGAACGGCGAAGCGCCGTGGAAATCGGCTTGCGAGATCGTGCGGAACAAAAGCACCGGCACAGCGACCTTGAAGACGAATTCGCTGAGCCCCTCCCCAATCTCCGCGTTCAGGATCTTCGTCTTGACCAGACCCCACCCGATAAGAATCAGGATGAAGATCGGGAAGACGTCGTGGGCAATGGCATACATATGCTGGAAGCTTTCGGGGAGCTGCTACGGCGGGCAAGTTTATCACCTCTACCGCGCCATTTCCGCCCGGACCAGTATTTTTGATGAATGACAGGAATGCACCGGAGCATGGCCGTAGGGCGGCCGAAAAGAAAAAAGCGGGGAAATTCCCCGCTTCCGCCCGAAAAATCAGGCTCTGGACCGTGCCGCCAGTACATCCGTGGTCAGCAAGGAACTGTATGCCGGGCAGTCATGCCCGATGATGAACGGCCGACCTGAAACGCAGTCACATGCCGTCTTCACTTGAGGTTCCTTTTACAGGCTCCGCATGACATCAGGATGACGAAAGGCATATTTCTTCGGAAGCTGCTGTTTATGCTTCCATGCAGGAGAAAAACGGCTATGACCGGTTCAACCGTGCAATTGGAGATCCGCATTTTATGAGCAGGTTCGATGTTCTCACCGTCGGCAACGCCATCGTCGACATCATCTCGCGCTGTGAAGATCGGTTTCTGATCGACAACGAGATTACCAAGGGAGCGATGAACCTGATCGACGCCGAACGCGCCGAGAAGCTCTATTCGCTGATGGGGCCGGCGGTGGAAGCTTCCGGCGGCAGCGCCGGCAACACTGCGGCGGGCATCGCGAGCTTCGGTGGCAAGGCGGCCTATTTCGGCAAGGTTGCAGAAGACCAGCTCGGCCAGATCTTCAAGCACGACATCCGCGCCCAGGGCGTGCATTTCGAAACCGTGCCGGAAGGCACGAATCCGCCGACGGCGCGCAGCATGATCTTCGTCACGCCCGATGGCGAGCGATCGATGAATACTTATCTCGGCGCCTGCGTCGAACTCGGGCCGGAGCATATCGAACCCGAAGTCGTCGCCGACGCGAAGGTCACCTATTTCGAGGGCTATCTCTGGGACCCACCGCGCGCCAAGCAGGCTATCCTCGATTGCGCCCGTATCGCCCATGAAAACGGCCGCGAAGTATCGATGACGCTGTCCGACAGCTTCTGCGTTGGCCGTTACCGTGACGAATTCCTCGATCTCATGCGCTCCGGCACGGTCGACATCGTCTTCTCGAACCAGCAGGAAGCCCTGTCCCTCTACGAGACCGACGATTTCGAACTGGCGCTCGAAAAGATTGCCGCCGACTGCAAGCTTGCAGCCGTGACCATGAGCGAAGAAGGCGCCGTCATTCTCCGCGGCAAGGAGAGGGTGAAGGTCGATGCCAGCACAATCGGCGAACTCGTCGATACGACCGGTGCCGGCGATCTCTTCGCGGCCGGTTTCCTCTTCGGTTACACGCAGGGACGTTCGCTCGAGGATTGCGGCAAGCTCGGCTGCCTTGCAGCCGGCATCGTGATCCAGCAGATCGGTCCGCGTCCGCTCGTCTCGCTTGAAAAGGCGGCGCTCGAAGCCGGCCTTATTTGAAGGCTTCGCCGGGATAGGCACCCCAGATTTCACCCTGGTTAACCCATCCCTTCACGCCGCCCGCTTCTACCCGGCACCAGTTGCCGTTGCACTCATTGAGTCTAACGACGACGCCGGGCTCAAGCTTGGCGACGACCGAGGCATTGGGCAGCGAATCCTGACGCATGCTGACGAAGACACTGTCGCCATTGCCGCGCATCCACGGTGCGGCGACGGCAGTGCGCTCGCCGGAAAGCAGCGTCTGGCTGACCCAGCCCTCCGTTCCGTCGGCATCGCGGATGCGGCGCCAGTTTTCATACTCCTGGATGATTTCGACCGGAAGGCCGGACTTCAGATAGAGCCATGACACGGCATAGTCGGTGCTCGGCCCGATCCTGAGGTTGACGCGCTTGGCCTTGAGGCTGACGAAGCGCGGCAGCGGAAGGCCGCTCGATCCCTTGGCGACAGCCTGCGCTTCGGCGTGAGGGGTTACGAATGCCGAAAGGCCTATAGACAGGCAGGCAACAAGCAGGGCGCGGGACAGAATTTGAACCATGGCGTTTCCGATCAATCAACGAATCCAAGGGTTTCCGTGAAGATCAGGATGCAGTTGCACCGACCCCGGCACAAAACGGTCCCGGGCTTGAGAGTTTTGTTTGTCTTCGCCTGCGGGTTTGGTAGAAATTGCCCTGAACGGGGAAATTATGCCCCGGCTTGGTTAACGACCTCTAAACAAGGCATCGAACGTCCCCATGACCAACAGGAAAAGACCCAAGGTCTACATCACCCGGAAGCTGCCGGACGCCGTGGAAACGCGCATGCGCGAATTGTTCGATGCCGAACTCAACGTCGACGACAAGCCGCGCACCCAGCCGGAACTCGTCGCTGCGGTGAAAACTGCGGACGTTCTGGTGCCCACCGTGACCGACCGCATCGACGCAGCGCTGATCGAACAGGCCGGCCCGCAGCTGAAGCTGATCGCCAGCTTCTCCAACGGCTTCGACCATATCGACGTGGATGCCGCAGCCCGCAAGGGCATTACCGTGACCAACACGCCGAACGTTCTGACCGAAGATACCGCCGACATGACCATGGCGCTGATTCTCGCCGTGCCACGCCGGCTGGTCGAGGGCGCACGTATCCTGATCGAAAAGCCCGGTGAATGGCAGGGCTGGTCGCCCACCTGGATGCTTGGCCGGCGCATATGGGGCAAGCGCATCGGTATCATCGGCATGGGCCGCATCGGCACGGCGGTCGCGCGCCGCGCCAAGGCATTCGGCCTGTCGATCCATTACCACAACCGCAAGCGCGTCAATCCGGCGACCGAAGACGAACTGGAGGCGACCTATTGGGATAGCCTCGACCAGATGCTGGCCCGCGTCGATATCGTCTCGGTCAACTGCCCCTCGACGCCCGCGACCTTCCACCTTCTCTCGGCGCGACGGCTCGCGCTGATGCAGCCGACCAGCTACATCGTTAACACCGCGCGCGGTGACATCATCGATGAGGATGCGCTGGTCAACTGCCTGCGCCATGGCAAGATCGCCGGTGCCGGTCTCGACGTGTTCGAAAACGAACCGGCGGTCAATCCGAAGCTGGTCAAGCTCGCGAATGAAGGCAAGGTCGTGCTGCTTCCCCATACTGGTTCGGCGACGATCGAGGGCCGCATCGACATGGGCGACAAGGTCGTCATCAACATCCGGACCTATTTCGACGGCCACCGTCCGCCGAACCGCGTCCTGCCCAGCCGTACTTGATCAGGTCAAGCCGAGGAGTGCCTTGCGCATCTCGATCGACGTGATCCGCTGATAGTCGGCATGGCTGTTTTCCGCGGTCTTGCGGAAGCCCCATGTCGCGAAACGACGGTGGTTGCCGACAAGTTCGATACGGGTTTCCAGCCGGAGTTCTGGAAGCCGGAGGGTTGCGGCTATGGTTTCGGCTTCCATGAGTAACAGCCAGCCGATCCCCTTGCCCTGCGCCTCAGGCAACACCGCCAGCTTGCCGATATAGAGCGAGGCAGGTTCGGGGCGGAAAAAGGCGCAAGCCGATAGCTGGCCATTCTCAAATGCCGCAATGCCGATCTCTTCGCGTGCTTTCTCGCGCAGAAGGTGGGGCGTCAGACGATGGGCCGATGACGGCGGGTCGATTACGCCATCCATGTAGGCGAAGGCCCTGAGAATCAGGTCTAGAAGTTCGTCATATCGCCCGAAATCGTCGTCAAGGCGGCGGAGTTCGATTGTCATGTTCCTGAAGTCGCCTTGCGCCGGCGGTAGCGGATGGTGTCGAAACGGGCCGAGAGCCCGTCATAGAGCAGCAGACGACCCACAAGTGGTTCACCGGTGCCGGTGATGAGCTTGATCGCTTCCATGGCCATCAATGTGCCAATGACGCCGGTGAGCGCGCCGACGATACCCGCCTCCGCGCAGGACGGGACGAGACCGGCCGGCGGCGGCTCGGGAAAGAGATCGCGGTAGCCGGGATTGAGGCTGCCGTCCGCTGATGTCTCATAGGGTTTGAGCACAGTGACCGAACCATCGAAGCGCCCGACCGCTCCCGTGACGAGCGGGATCTTGCGGGCTTCTGCCGCGTCGGCCGCCGCATAGCGCGTCTCGAAATTGTCGGAACCATCAATCAGCAGGTTGAAGCGCCCGAGGTAGGAGCCGGCGAAATCGGGCCCGAAATGCTGCTCGAAACGTTCGACGCGGACATTCGGGTTGAGACGGAGGAGGGCGCGGGCAGCGCTCTCCGTTTTCTCGTCCCCGATCGTGCCGCTGTCATGGATCACCTGCCGCTGGAGGTTCGAGAGCGATACCCGGTCGTCATCGACGATACCGAGGGTGCCGACGCCGGCCGCGGCGAGATATTGCAGCACCGGTGCGCCGAGCCCGCCGGCGCCGATTACCATCACGCGCGCGGCTTTCAGCTTTTGCTGTCCCGCCCCGCCGATTTCCGGCAGCAGGATGTGGCGATGGTAGCGGGAGATTTCCTCGGGCGTCAGCTTTTCCATGCCCGCCTTATCGCATGGCGACAGGCTTGCGAAAAGGCATGTCCGTCAGGCCGACGCCGTTCCGTCGCGAATGGTGATGAACTGGGCGCGTTCTCCAAGCGCCGAGAACATGGACCGGTCGGTGCCGGTCATGAAGGCCTGGCCGCCGAGCGCGTCGATCCGGTCGAAAAGCGCGGCCCGCCGGTTTTCGTCCAGATGTGCGGCAATCTCGTCCAGAAGCAGAATGGGAGCGTGACCGGTCATCGTCGCGACAAGGCGTGCATGCGCGAGGATCAGACCGACCAGCAGAGCCTTCTGTTCGCCGGTGGAGCAACGCTCCGCATCCATGTTCTTCTCGATATGCCGAACCAGAAGGTCGGCTCGGTGGGGCCCGTCGAGTGTCCGCCCTGCGGCTGCATCACGGTATCGCCCGGCCGCCAGCATTTCGGCATAGCGGTCCTCCAGCTCGATGGCCGGGGATTGCATGTCCTCGCCGTCCATGAAGCCGCTGAGCGCAAGCTCCGCTGAAGGAAAGCTGCCGACACCGACGCCCGGATCGTGAAGGCCTCGCAGCAGCCCCATCATTTCGCGTCGGGCCATGGTCATGGCGACGCCGAGGCCCGCCATCTGCCGCTCGATACCGGAGAGCCAGCTTGGATCGAAACGCCCCTCGGCCAGAAGCTTGTTGCGGCTGCGCATGGCGCGTTCGAAATCGCTGGCGCGGCGGCCATGGGCTGGATCGAGCGAGAGCACCAGACGGTCGAGAAAGCGGCGACGGTCGGAGGAGGAACCGGTAAACAACCCGTCCATCGAAGGCGTAAGCCAGAGCACCCGCAGATGGTCGGTGAGTTCGTCGACCGATTTTACCGTGGTGCCGTTGATGCGCAGCCGGCGCACCATCGTTTCCTCGTCGCTTTCAGTGCCGGTGCCGATTTCGACATCGCCTTCCATGCCCTCTATCTCGGAGAAGATGGAAAAGCCTCCTGCAGCCTCCACGCGGGAGACATCCGCCAGCACGGCGCGTCTCAGCCCGCGCCCGGGAGACAGGAAGGACACGGCCTCCATCAGGTTCGTCTTGCCGGCTCCGTTCTCTCCGGTCAGCACGACATGACGCGCGTCGAGCGCCAGCGACAATCCCGCATAATTACGGAAGTCAGTGAGCTTCAGGCGGCGGATGAAAACTTTATGCGTCATGGGGTCCGTATCTGGTATTGCCCTGAGCTAGGATGAAAGGCGCGTGATGGCAAGGCGAGGAGATGGTTTTCGACAGATGGCGAGCCATCGGCTTCATCATTTTGATGCATGGACCGACACCTCGAGCGGATGTATCCTTGCCGCGCATGTTCCTGTGAAAGCAATGACCGATGACAACCGACCGAGATGAACTGACCCCGGAGGAAGCCCGGCGGGATCACTGGGAAATGCTGCGGTTCCTGGCGGTCAATGCGCTGTTCGGTGCAGGGCTCGGCATCATGGTGGCGATCGCATTGATATGGCTGGATATCGGCGGCCTCGGCACGCGTCTCGGCCATGCCAGCAACCCGGTCCTGCCGGTCTTCATGATAGCCATACCTCTCGGGCTGACCTTTGCCGCTGCTGTGACTGCGTCGGCCGTCATGCTGATGCCCTACAAGAAAAAGAAGCAGCGCTGATGTGGGCGGTGTCAAGCGTTCTGCATCCGGTCCATTGACCTCGCCTTCCCGCTCCGGCATGACCACTCTTCGCACCATGCCTTTCGAGCAAAGGATGCTCTGTCACGGTTTCATCGCAGGAGGGTTTCATTGACCGATCAGGAAGACCGTATCACGCGCCTTGAGGAAACAGTGGCGCACCAGTCCCGCGTAATCGAGGAACTGTCTGACCAACTGACGGAACAGTGGAAGGTCGTGGAACAGACCCGTGCCAAGCTCGATCGCCTGACGGAGCGCTTCCTTTCCTTGGAGGAACAGGCACTGGAAGCGCCCGCAATTACCAAACCGCCGCACTACTGAGTAACTTCAGCGGGCAGCGATCCCGCCGACCATGGCATCGACGGCGGCGTCGATCTCTGCATCGCTGCAATCGAGACGCCCGGTCAGCAGCCTGCTCCAGGCAAAGCCCGAGAGGATTTCGATCAGGAGTTCCGGATGAACGCCCGGCTTGATCTCGCCGCGTTCCTGTCCTCGCTTGATGATGTCGCCTGTCTGCTGCCAGCGATGCAACAGGTAGTTCCGTAGCGCTTCAAGTGTTGCCGGGTCGCTCTGGGCTTCGGCTATCACGGAGCGAAACACCGCGCCGCCGTTATCCTGCCAGAAGGACAGCAGCCCTTTGACGAAAAGCGCGAGATCCTTCCGCACATCGCCGCTATCGGCCACGCTCATGTCCTGCTTCTGCCGGTGGTAGACGTCGAGAAGCAGCGCGGCTTTCGAAGGCCACCAGCGATAGATCGTGGGCTTGCCGGCCTTGGCGCGCCGTGCAACCGCCTCGATCGAAAATGCCGAGAAGCCCTCTTCGATCAGGATGGACTCGGCCGCCGCAAGGATCGCCTCCTCGCTATCGGGGTTGCGCTGCGCGCCGATGGATGTGCGGCGAGCCGGAGCGGCCGAGATGGTTTCCATGAATGCCTCCCGAATTTTTTCCGACTGATATCATGAAAACATATTGAACGAAACGCATCGTTTCGATATTGAACGAAACGTGCCGTTCTTATGGAGAGCCCCAATGTCTGATCCAGTCATCATGCCGAAGCCCTCCAAGCTGAGGCTCGCCGTACTGATGCTTCTGGTAGTCTACCCGTTCGTGACCGGCATCCTCTACATCATCATGCCGCTGACGGAGGGCTGGGCGCTATGGAAGCGTACGGCATTGCTGGCGCCGATCATGGTCTTCTCGATCGTCTATGGCATCGCGCCGCTGATCCAGCGCCATTTTAGCTGGTTCATCATGCGGCTGCCACGCAGGAAAGCCGCCTAAAACGGGCGAAAGAAAAAGGCCGGCTCCATGGGGGCCGGCCTTTTCATAGGTAATGGAAGCTTCGCTTAATCGCTGAGCGTGTCGAAGAAATCCTTCATCCGCGCGAAGAAGCCCGTCGATTCCGGGTTATTCTCCTTGGACGACAACTGTTCGAATTCCTGCAGCAGCTCACGCTGGCGCTTCGAAAGCTTCTGCGGTGTCTCGATCTGGATCTGGATGTAGAGATCCCCGGTCTGCGACGAGCGCAGCACGGGCATGCCCTTGCCCTTCAGCCGGAACTGTTTGCCGGCTTGCGTGCCCTCCGGAACGCTGACGCGCGACTTGGAGCCGTCGAGCGTCACCACATCGAACGTGCCGCCGAGCGCTGCCGTCGTCATCGAGATCGGCACCGAACAGTAGAGGTCCGCACCGTCGCGCTGGAAGAACTCGTGCGGCTTCACCGACAGGAAGATATAGAGATCGCCCGCCGGACCGCCCCTGAGCCCAGCCTCGCCCTCGCCCTGCAGGCGAATGCGGGTGCCGTCCTCGATGCCGGCCGGAATGTTGACCGAAAGCGAGCGCTCCTCGGTCACGCGACCCTGGCCGTTGCATTTGGTGCAGGGATCCGAGATCGTCTGGCCGCGACCGTGACAGGTCGGGCAGGTACGTTCGATCGAGAAGAAGCCCTGTGCGGCGCGGATGCGGCCCGAGCCCTGACAGGTGGCGCAGGTGGTCGGCTTGGTGCCGGGCTTGGCGCCCGTTCCGGTGCATAGATCGCAGGTAATCGATGTCGGCACACGGATCTGGGCCGTCTTGCCGGTAAAGGATTCCTCGAGCGAGATCTCCATGTTGTAACGGAGGTCGGCGCCGCGCTCGCGTCCACCGCTGGAACGCGCGCGGCCACCGCCGCGCCCGCCGCCCATCATCTCGCCGAAAATATCTTCGAAGATATCGGAGAACCCGCCGCCGGAGAACCCGCCGCCCGGATTGAAGCCGCCGCCGCCCATGCCACCCTGCTCGAAGGCGGCGTGACCGAAGCGGTCATAGGCCGCACGCTTCTGCGGGTCCTTCAGGGTCTCGTAAGCCTCATTGATTTCCTTGAATTTCTTCTCGGATTCGCTGTCATCGGGATTCTTGTCCGGATGATATTTCATCGCCAGCTTGCGGAAGGCGCTCTTCAGCTCCTTCTCGTCCGCCGTCCGGCTAACCCCGAGGGTTTCGTAGAAATCTGCTTTTGCCATGGTCCTACAGAGCTCTCAAAGCCTTCTCCACACTCGTGTGGCTGCCAGTCTTCTTGCCCGCCTGCTTTTCGCAGGCTGCCATGTCCTTCTGGAAGTCGGACACGGCGGCTCGCGCATCCTCGATCAGCACCTTGCGGGCTTCGCCCTTGTTCGTCAGCCCATCGGCTGACGATACGGCGACATAGGCCAGCGAATGGGCGGCCATGTCACAAGCGGAAACAGCCTGGCCCTCTTCACGACGCTTCAGCGCCGCTTCGATAACCCGGCCAAGCTCGCTGCCGGTTCTGGATAGCTGTCGACTGTCGCCCGCACCGATCGCCTTTGCAATGGTTACCTCGGCGGCGCTCACCTTGCGATAGACCGCTTCGATCTGGCCGGCTTCCTGGGCGGAAGCGGATGCCACGCAAAGGGCCAATGTAAATGCGGCTGGCCCGAAGGCCAGCCCCATGACGGTGAAACGTCGCTTCGGCCGTTGCATCAGGCCGACTTCTTCGCGTCTTCGTCCTTGACTTCCTCGTAGTCGGCATCGACCACGTCGTCAGCCTTGCCGCCTTCCGCGTCGCCCGCGCCTTCCGCCTGCTGCGCTTCATAGATGGCCTGACCAAGCTTCATGGAAACTTCCATGAGGGTCTGGGTCTTGGCCTGGATGTCGTCGGCATCCGGCTCCGAAGCTTCGACCGCGGTCTTCAGCGATGCGATCGCGTCCTCAATGGCCTTGCGGTCGGTTTCCGAAACCTTGTCGCCATATTCCTTGAGCGACTTTTCCGTGGAATGGATCAGGCTCTCGGCATGGTTCTTGGCTTCGACGCCCGCACGGCGCTTCTTGTCCTCGGCAGCATGCGATTCAGCATCCTTGACCATCTTTTCGATATCGGCGTCGGAGAGACCGCCGGAAGCCTGGATGCGGATCTGCTGTTCCTTGCCGGTGCCCTTGTCCTTGGCCGAAACCTGCACAATGCCGTTGGCGTCGATGTCGAAGGTGACTTCGATCTGCGGCACGCCGCGCGGTGCCGGCGGCAGACCGACGAGGTCGAACTGGCCGAGCAGCTTGTTGTCTGCGGCCATTTCACGCTCGCCCTGCGAAACGCGGATGGTCACGGCATTCTGGTTGTCTTCGGCCGTCGAGAAGGTCTGGCTCTTCTTCGTCGGGATCGTCGTGTTGCGATCGATCAGACGGGTGAACACGCCACCCAGCGTTTCGATGCCGAGCGACAGCGGGGTCACGTCAAGCAGGAGAACGTCCTTGACGTCACCCTGCAGAACGCCGGCCTGGATGGCGGCGCCGAGAGCGACGACTTCATCCGGGTTCACGCCCTTGTGCGGTTCCTTGCCGAACAGCTGCTTTACGACTTCCTGGACCTTCGGCATGCGGCTCATACCGCCGACGAGGACCACTTCGTCGATTTCGGAAGCGGTGACGCCGGCATCCTTCAACGCAGCCTTGCAAGGCGCGATGGTGCGCTGAACGAGGTCGTCGACCAGGCTTTCCAGCTTGGCGCGGGTCAGCTTGAGCGTCAGGTGCTTCGGACCGGAAGCGTCGGCCGTGATGAACGGCAGGTTGATTTCGGTCTGCTGCGAGGACGACAGTTCGATCTTGGCCTTTTCGGCGGATTCCTTGAGGCGCTGCAGGGCAAGCTTGTCGTTCTTCAGGTCGATGCCGTTGTCCTTCTTGAACTCGGCGACGAGGTATTCGACGAGACGCATGTCGAAGTCTTCACCACCAAGGAAGGTATCGCCGTTGGTTGACTTCACTTCGAAGACGCCGTCGCCGATTTCCAGGATCGAGATATCAAAGGTACCGCCGCCGAGATCGTATACGGCGATCGTCTTGCCTTCCTTCTTGTCGAGACCGTAGGCGAGTGCGGCAGCCGTCGGTTCGTTGATGATGCGCAGCACTTCAAGACCTGCGATGCGGCCTGCATCCTTGGTGGCCTGACGCTGGGCGTCGTTGAAGTATGCCGGAACGGTGATGACGGCCTTCTCGACCTTTTCACCGAGATAGGATTCGGCGGTTTCCTTCATCTTCTGAAGGATCATCGCGGAGATCTGTGCCGGGGAATAACCCTTGCCCTGAGCTTCAACCCATGCGTCGCCATTGTCGCCCTTGACGATCTGGAACGGCACGAGGTGCTTGTCCTTCTCGACGGTCGGGTCTTCATAACGGCGACCGATGAGGCGCTTTACGGCGAACAGCGTGTTGGTGGGGTTGGTGACTGCCTGGCGCTTGGCCGGCTGGCCGACGAGGCGTTCGCCGTCGTCAGAAAATGCCACCATGGAAGGCGTGGTCCGTGCGCCTTCGGAATTTTCAATGACCTTTGCATCCTTGCCGTCCATGACGGCGACGCAGGAATTGGTCGTTCCAAGGTCGATACCGATTACTTTAGCCATGTCATTCTCTCCTTGAAGCAGACTGTCGGAACCCCGGAAAGGCATTCCATTGACAGTCCCTCGACGTGGATGGTCTGGGATATCGCAGTCCTCGCTGCGGTTATGTCGCGTATATAAGAAGCAGTTTTTCTGACTGCAAGGCTCGAAATCCGCTGTAATCCAGTAAAAAGAACAGATTGGCAGAACATGCAATCCGCCGTTTGCGGCCAACAGGAGGCCCGCCCCTTAAGGATTGCATAGCGTCCGAGCCTTGCGCCGGGCTGCTTTCCGGCAGATGGCGATGGCTGGCCGCGAATGCAAGATCCACTGCTGTCCCAGCGGTCCTCGCCTTACTGCCCCATGATGATGTCGAGAAGCGTGGTGTGTCGCCGGCCGGAGGGGACCGGTCCGCCAACCTCGCCGGGCGGCACTGGACCTTCCAGTACCCCACCATACGGTTCCTCGGGCTGCCCATTCATGGGGATATCCCCGGGCGGCATGGGCCCTGCCTGCGGGATGGCGCCCATGTCGCCTGTTGGCATTGGTTCAGCAAGGCCAGCATCGCCGCCCTGTTGCTGCGACTGCGCCGGATAACGCTCCTCGCCACCACCGGACAGGACGTCGGAAATGATCGTGCCGAGGGTCGATTGCGGCGGCTGATCGACCGAAGGTTCGACATAGGTGCCGCCGTTCAGCGGCGCGGGCGTGAGCCCGGTATGCGCGGTTGTCATGAAGTCGTGCCAGGCCTTGGCCGGCAGGCCACCGCCCGTTACCTTCTTCATGGAGCTGCCGTCGTCATTGCCGAACCAGACGCCGGTAGTGAGATTGCTGGTGTAGCCTACGAACAGCGCGTCACGGAAGGATTGAGTTGTGCCGCTCTTGCCCGCGGCTTCCCAGCCCTTGATCCTGGCCTTCTTGCCCGTGCCGTTCTCGATCACGCCCTTCATCATCATGTTCATTTCGGAGACGACGCCTTCGCTGAGCACGCGCGGAGGATCGGCGTAGTCGTTTTCGTAGACGGCTTTGCCGTCGGGCGTCGTGATGCGGCGAACGATATGCGGCGTGGCCTTGTAGCCGCCGTTCATGAACGGGGCATAGGCCGCAGTCAGCTCCAGTAGCGACACTTCCGACGTGCCGAGCGCGATGGAGGCATTCGACTGGAGATCCGATTCGATGCCGAGACGGTGAGCAAGCTTGATGACGTGGTCGGGCCCGACTTCCATGACCAGCTGGGCGGCGATGGTGTTGAGCGATTCCGCCATCGCACCGGCGAGCGTCACCGGCCCGCGGAATTTCTGGTCGTAGTTCTCCGGTGTCCAGTTGCCGATGCGGATCGGTGCGTCGTTACGCACCGAATCGGGCCTGAGGCCCATTTCCATCGCGGAGGCATAGACGAAGGGCTTGAAGGCCGAACCGGGCTGACGCTTGGCCTTGACCGCCCGGTTGAACTGGCTTTCCGCATAGTCCTTGCCGCCGACGAGCGCCCGGATCGCGCCGGTACCGTCGATCGAGACAAGTGCCGCCTGGGACACGTTCAGCTTCTTGCCTTCGGTGTCGATGCTCTCGGAAATCGCCGCTTCCGCTTTCTTTTCCAGCGTCATGTCGATTGTGGTCTCGACAACCAGGTCTTCCTTGACCTCACCGACCAGAGACTTGACCTCTTCGACCACCATGTCGGCGACATACTGGCCGGCGCCGCTCCAGTAGCGCTTCGCCTGGGTCGGCGATTGCGACATGGCGGTCTTCACCTCTTCGTCGGTGATGAAGCCCTCTTCGCGCATGGTGCCGAGCACCACCTGGGCGCGGGCTTCCGCAGCCTCCGGGTCGCGGGCGGGCGAAAGGCGGGAAGGGGCCTTGAGTAGGCCGGCGAGAAGGGCTGCCTCGCCAAGGTTCACGTCGCGCGCCGACTTGTTGAAATAACGCCGGGAGGCCGCTTCCACGCCATAGGCGTTGGAACCGAAATAGACCCGGTTCAGATACATCGTGAGGATCTGGTCCTTGGTGTATTCGTGCTCCAGCCAGAGGGACAGGAGAACTTCCTGAACCTTGCGTTCCAGCGTTCTTTCAGGCGAAAGGAACATGTTCTTGGCGAGCTGCTGGGTGAGCGTCGAGCCGCCCTGCACCATGCGTCCCGAAACGAGATTGGTGGCGATGGCACGTGCAAGCCCGAGCGGATCGATGCCGTAATGCGAATAGAAGCGCCGGTCCTCGATGGCGATGACCGCCTGCGGGATGAACGGCGACATGTCCTCGAGCGCCAGCGCCTCGCCGCCGGTCGCGCCGCGATTGGCGATCACCGTGCCTTCGACGGAGACGATCTTGATGTTGGGCGGGCGCTCGGGGATCGACCAGGAACTCGCGCTCGGCATGCGGGCGCCATAGTAGAACACGATGCCGGCGACCCCGATCGCGCCCCAGATGCCGAGCACGACGCACCAGTAGATCATCCGGCTGATGAACCCGGTCAGCCCGCCGCTGCTGGAGCGCTGTTTTTCCTTGCGCTTTTTGCCGTTGCCGCGTTCGCGTGGCGGTGCCGCGGCCTTGCCGGGGGAAGCCTTGCTGCGGGACTGGCCCCTTGCGCCGATCCTGTCACCTGCATCGATGCGAATCTCGCTGCCGTCCTCGTCGCTTCCTCCGAAGCTCGGTTCGACACGTTCGCGGGATTTGCCCTTGCTTGCCATTGCCGGCGATCTTGCTCCAGTAGTTTGCGTCTACGATGCCGGCCTTGCCGGAGCCCGTTGTGCGCGGTGGGTGATGGCCGCGTGACAAGCGGAAGAAGTGACCGAAGCACTGAACATTAATTGAGGCGATTTAAAGGGGGGTTAACATGCGGTAAACGCCTGTATCTACACCCGGAATGCAACTGCCGCGTCGTCTCTTTACTGGCAGAGGTCTGCCCACTCCGCATCCGTCAGTTCCGCAAGCCGTCCGGGCGCGATCCGTACCGCCGAATTGGTGGCGCCGGCAGCCGGAACCACCTCGTCGAAGGATTTCAGCGAGACGTCGCAATAGATCTTGAGATCGGAAGGCAGGCCGAACGGGCAGACGCCGCCGACGGGATGGCTGGTCGCCTCGACCACGTCCTCGGCGCCGAGCATGCGCGGCTTCACCCCGAAGCGATCCTTGAACTTGCGGTTGTCGAGACGTTTCGTGCCGGCAGCAACGACAAGCACGACCTCCTCGCCGATCCTCAGGCAGATCGTCTTGGCGATCTGGTCGGGCTCGACGCCATGGGCTTCCGCAGCAAGTGCGACCGTCGCGGAACTTGCGTCGGTTACGATGACGGAGATGTCGGGCGCTTTTTCGGAAAAGAAGGTTCGGACGGATTCTAGGCTCATGGCGTCATCTAAACGGATCGCCGGAAGCGGGGCAAGGGCGAATACTGTCGGGTATCGGCCGGCAGGGAGAATGCCTTTCCAAACCACGGTCAAAATTGTGAACCGATCACCGGGGGCTTGAAGCAGCGGAAGAGGCTACCCATATGGGGATCAACCAGTGCAGCGGCGCCTCACAAGGCTGTCGCAACATTTCAGGGCAAATGGATGTGCTGCGTTAATGTGTTGTTAAGCACTTCGCGCGATCCTGTTTGTCAGAGGGTGATGTGAATGGCCTCAACGCCGCGATCACACACCTGGAAATGAGCATTGCCCGTTTCCGCCCCTGACCACGGATGTACTGGCAGGGGCGTCGAAACGGGATACGAAAGGTCGGGCTTGCCCGGCCTTTTTGTTTTTCAGGGTAAGGACACGCGCCAATCCATGGGCGTGTCCTTTTCTCGTCCTTAGCGCGCGGCGAGAGCGTCGAGAATGCGGATCCACGAGCGGATGCCCTTGTGGAACGACTGCAGTTCGTACTTCTCGTTCGGCGAATGGATGCGGTCGTCGGTCAGTCCGAAGCCGACCAACAGGGAATCCATGCCGAGCATCTTCTGGAAATCGCCGACAATCGGGATCGAGCCGCCCATGCCGATGACGACGGCGGGCTTCGGCCATTCTTCGGAAAGCGCGTTCTTTGCCTTCGTCAGCACCGGCGAATCGTAGGAAAGCTGGATGGCCGGCGAGCCGCCATGCGGGTGGAACTCGACCGAGCAATCGGCCGGAAGCTTCGAGCGCACATAGGCGCGGAAACTCTCGCGGATCTTCGCCGGGTCCTGATCGCCGACGAGGCGGAAGGAAACCTTGGCGGAAGCCTGCGCCGCGATCACCGTCTTGAAGCCTTCGCCGGTATAGCCGCCGGTGATCCCGTTGACCTCGGCTGTCGGCCGCGCCCAGGTAAGTTCGAGGACCGAACGCCCCCTCTCGCCGGCGGGAACCGAAAGGCCGACCTCGCCGAGAAAGCTCTCCGCCGTCCGGCCGAGCGTTTCCCAGGAGGCCTTGATGTTGGCCGGGGTTTCTTCGACGCCTTCATAAAAGCCGGGAAGGGTGATGCGGCCCGTTTCGTCATGCAGGCCGGCGAGAATGTCGACCAGGATATGGATCGGGTTTGCGGCCGCGCCGCCGAAAAGGCCGGAATGCAGGTCGCGGTCGGCTGCGGTGATGACGATTTCCTCGCCGACCAGTCCGCGCAGGGCGGCGGCGATGGCCGGCGTTTCCCGGTCCCACATGCTCGTGTCGCAGACCAGCGCGAAATCGGCCTTCAGTTCCTTCTCGTTGGCGGTGAGGAAAGGCTTGAGCGACGGAGAGCCCGATTCTTCCTCGCCTTCGAACAGGATGGTGATGTTGATCGGCAGGCTGCCGTTCACCTCCTTGTAGGCGCGGCATGCCTCGACGAAGGTCATGAGCTGGCCCTTGTCGTCGGCGGTGCCGCGGCCGGTGATGATCTTGCGGCCGGGCTCGATCTCCTTGATCGCCGGTGCAAAGGGATCGTTTTCCCAGAGGTTCAGCGGGTCGACCGGCTGCACGTCGTAATGGCCGTAGAAAAGGGCATGCGGCGCGCCAGCGGATGCGGCGGCCTGATGGGCGACCACCATCGGATGGCCGGGCGTGTCGCGTACCGACGCCTCGAAACCGATCGAGACGAGATCCGCCACCAGCCATTCCGCAGCCTTGCGGCACTCGGCCTTGTAGGCTGGATCGGTGGAGATCGAACGGATTTTCACGAGGTCGAAGAGACGGTCCAGGCTCTGCGGAAGGGCCTTGTCGGCGCTGGCGAGAACGGCTGAAATATCGGTCATGGCAATTGTCCTGCACGGTTCAAATCGAGCGGGACGATAGATCAAAGGCGCGCCGGTTTCGACCCGCAGAACAGGATATTTTACGGATCGAGCCTGCGGGCGTTGTCGATGGCCCGGCGGATGTATTCCAGCATCAGTTCTTTTTCGAACCTGCGGAAGCCTTCAAACAGCGCCTCGTCCGCCTCGGTCGCAGCTTCCAGCGCCTCGCTTTTCAAGCCGCGCGCCTTGTCCGTCAGGAAGATCAGCTGCGCCCGCCTGTCCTGCGGATGTGGCCTGCGTTCGATCAAGCCGTCCCGCTCCATCCTCGCCAGCGTGTTCGCCATCGTCGCCTGTTCGACGTCGACTCGGTCGAGAAGCTGACGCTGGGTCAGGCCTTCCTCGTTCCAGAGTTCGATCAGGATGGGAAACTGTCCGGCGGAGAAGCCAAGCTTTGCCGCCCGGCTCTGGAGCGCGCGGGAGAAGCCGCGGGCAAGCTGGGCGGTGAGGTAGGTGGCGGAAGCCGAGCGATCAAAAGCCATGACAAATCGATAGGCGCGTTTTGCCGTCTCCTCAAGATAAATCGCAGGCGATGTATCGTTTCGATTGATGTTTTTTGGATGACGCGGTGGATGCTTCGATCGGGCGGAAACGACGAAGCCGCCGTGGCTGGAGGCGGATGCCACGGCGGCTTCTCGAAAAGAGGGACAAAGGCCCGGAGAGGGGGGATAAGGCCTTTGTCCAAGTCTGAAGCGGCGGGGGACGGGCCTCTTTCAGACTGCGGCGTGATCAGGCGCCGGTGACTATGAAATGATGGGCCGAATGTGGTTTTTCAAGGGAAGCCGGGATTACAAATTTGTAACGTTTCCGTGTTTAGGCTCCCGTTCGTTTTCGAACTTTATATGGACGCACTGGCCGCCCCGCGCTATCCATGCGCCATGAAAAAAGGCGATCATCTCTTCCTCATCGACGGCTCGGGTTTCATCTTCCGGGCGTTCCACGCTTTGCCGCCGCTGACCCGCAAGTCTGATGGTCTGCCGGTCGGTGCCGTCTCGGGTTTCTGCAACATGCTGTGGAAGCTCCTGACGGATGCGCGCGATACCAGCGTCGGTGTCACGCCGACCCATCTGGCGGTCATTTTCGACTATTCGTCGAAGACCTTCCGCAAGGAACTCTATCCGGAATACAAGGCGAACCGTTCGGCGCCGCCGGAAGAGCTGGTGCCTCAGTTCGGCCTCATCCGCCAGGCGACCCGCGCCTTCAACCTGCCCTGCATCGAGACCGAAGGTTTCGAGGCTGACGATATCATCGCCACTTACGCCCGCGCGGCGGAAGCGATCGGCGCCGACGTCACCATCGTTTCCTCCGACAAGGACCTGATGCAGCTGGTGACGACCAGCGTCCACATGTACGACAGCATGAAGGACAAGCAGATCGGCATTCCCGACGTCATCGAGAAATGGGGCGTGCCGCCGGAAAAGATGATCGACCTGCAGTCGCTGACCGGCGATTCGACCGACAACGTGCCCGGCATTCCGGGGATCGGGCCGAAGACGGCGGCGCAGTTGCTCGAAGAGTTCGGTGATCTCGACACGCTTCTTGCCCGCGCCGAGGAGATCAAGCAGGTAAAGCGTCGCGAAAACATCGTTGCCAATGCCGACCGCGCCCGCCTTTCACGTCAGTTGGTGACGTTGAAGACCGATGTGCCGCTAGACATGCCGCTCGACGCTCTGGTGCTGGAGAAGCAGGACGGGCCGAAGCTCATCGGCTTCCTCAAGGCGATGGAATTCACCACGCTCACCCGTCGTGTCGCCGAAGCCTGCGACTGCGATGCCGGCGCGATCGAAGCCGCCCCGGTGCAGGTCGAACGCGGCGATGCCGCCCACGGTCCCGACGTCGATACGCAGGAAACGCCGTTGTCGGGTGAAGCCGGTGCCGTCGCATCGTCTTCCGCCCCGAAGCCGACGACTGTTTCCGTCACCACGGGAGATCCGACCCCCGCCGATCTCGCTGCCGCCCGCGCCGCCGCCTTTGCCGGCCAGAAGATCGACCACTCCGCCTATGAGACGATCGGCGATCTCGCGGCGCTGGAGCGCTGGATTGCCGCCGCCCGCGAAACCGGCCTTGTCGCCTTCGATACGGAAACCACCTCGCTCGATCCGATGCAGGCGGAATTCGTCGGCTTCTCGCTGGCGATTGCCGACAACACGCGTGCTCCCGGTTCGACCGATATTCGCGCCGCCTATGTGCCGCTCGGTCACAGGACCGGTGGGGAAGACCTGTTTAGCGATGGGTTGAAGCTAGCCGAGGGCCAGATCCCGATGCAGGAGGCGCTGGCCGCCCTGAAGGAGCTGCTGGAAGATCCCTCCATTCTCAAGGTCGCGCAGAACCTCAAATACGATTACCTGCTGATGAGACGTTACGGCATCGTCATCCAGGGCTTCGACGACACCATGCTGATTTCCTACGTGCTCGATGCGGGCAAGTCGAACCACGGCATGGACGGCCTTTCCGAACGCTGGCTCGGCCATACACCGATTGCATACAAGGACGTGGCCGGCAGCGGCAAGTCGTCGGTGACCTTTGACCGTGTGGCCATCGACAAGGCGACGGCCTACGCGGCCGAGGACGCCGATGTCACGCTTCGGCTGTGGATGGTGCTGAAACCCCGTCTCGCCGCAGAACAGCTGACCCGTATCTATGAGCGGCTGGAACGGCCGCTGGTGCCGGTGCTTGCCGACATGGAAGAGCGCGGCATCACCATCGACCGGCAGATCCTGTCGCGGCTTTCGGGTGAGCTTGCCCAGAAGGCGGCTGCCTTCGAGGATGAGATCTACGAACTCGCCGGCGAACGTTTCAATATCGGCTCGCCAAAGCAACTCGGCGATATCCTGTTCGGCAGGATGGGTTTGTCCGGCGGCTCCAAGACCAAGACTGGCCAGTGGTCCACTTCGGCGCAGGTGCTGGAAGACCTGGCTGCCGAAGGCGCACCGCTGCCGCGCAAGATCGTCGATTGGCGCCAGCTCACCAAGCTTAAATCCACCTATACCGATGCGCTTCCGGGCTATGTGCATCCGGAAACGAAGCGTGTTCACACCAGTTATTCGCTGGCGGCGACGACAACGGGCCGTCTCTCCTCGTCCGAGCCCAACCTGCAGAACATTCCGGTTCGTACGGCAGAAGGTCGCAAGATCCGCACCGCCTTCATCGCCTCGCAGGGCCACAAGCTGCTTTCCGCCGACTACAGCCAGATCGAGCTTCGCGTGCTCGCCCATGTGGCGGATATCCCGCAACTGCGTCAGGCATTTGCGGATGGCATCGACATTCACGCGATGACGGCGTCCGAAATGTTCGGCGTTCCGGTCGAGGGCATGCCGTCGGAGGTCCGTCGCCGCGCCAAGGCGATCAACTTCGGTATCATCTACGGTATCTCCGCCTTCGGTCTCGCCAACCAGCTCGGCATCGAGCGTTCCGAGGCCGGGGATTACATCAAGAAGTATTTCGAGCGTTTCCCCGGCATCCGGGATTACATGGACAGCACCAAGGCGTTTGCCCGCGAGCATGGTTATGTCGAGACGATCTTTGGACGTCGCGCTCATTACCCCGAGATCAAGTCGTCCAACCCGTCCATGCGTGCCTTCAACGAACGCGCCGCGATCAACGCCCCGATCCAGGGCTCCGCCGCGGATATCATCCGCCGGGCGATGATCCAGATCGAACCGGTGCTGGCCAAGGCCGGATTGGGTGAAAAGGTTCGCATGCTGCTGCAGGTGCATGACGAACTGATCTTCGAGGTGGAGGATGAGGCGGTCGATGCCGCCATGCCGATCATCGTCGAAACCATGGAGCATGCCTCCATGCCGGCGGTTGCCATGCGCGTTCCGCTCAAGGTCGATGCCCGCGCCGCCTTGAACTGGGACGAGGCCCACTGATCGGCTCCCGCCTTCTGGCGGTTGCCGTCGTCAGAAGCGCCCGTTTCGCGCTTCCACGTGGTTGCGGATCGTCTGTTTCATCAGTGTGAGCGCGGCACTCGGCTCGACGCTTGCGGGCGTCGTGAGGCCGACGGCGCCGCGGGTTTCTCCCATGTCGATCTCAAGCTCCACCAGACGGCCGCTCGACAGGTCGTCGGCGACCACGCCGCGCGAGATGAACCACACCCCGTTATGCCGCGAGACGAAGGCGCGGCCGAAGGAGTCAGACACGGTTTCCACCGTGTTGGGCAGCTCGGGAATGCCGTTGGTCAGAAGTAGCCTGTCGACGAAGGGGCGGATGACCGATCCCGCCGTCGGCATCAGAACGGTATAGTTGGCGAGCGCGCCGAGCGTGAAATTGCGCCGGACCGCCAGCGGATGGTCGGGCGAAACGATGATGGCGACCTCCTCGCTGAAAAGCGGTTCGAAGATCAGCCCCGTCATTCGCTCGGGCGCCGCCAGTCGTCCGACCACGAGGTCGAGTTCTCCGAGCCTCAGCGAATCCAGCAGGAAGCGGTTTTCGCCCGAGACGATGGTGACGTGGGTCCCGGTGCCGATCGCCAGAAAATCCGCCAGCGCATCCGGCATGAAGGTGGCGGAGGTGGTTGGCAGCGTGCCGATCCTCAACGGCGGCCCGCCGGATGCGCGCGCCTGCGCAAGCGAGTCCATACCGCGCTGGACGGCGGCGAGGCTTTCGCCGGCGTGTTTCAGAAACACCTCGCCGAAATGCGAGATCCGGATGCCGCGGCCTTCCTTTTCGAAAAGCGCTACGCCGAGGACCTCTTCAAGCTCGCGTATGGTGCGCGTCACGGCGGGCTGCGTGATCGCCAATGCATCGGCGGCCTTGCCCACGCTTCGCTGGCGTGCCACCTCAAGAAAGGTTTGCAAATGCCGGAATTTGATCCGCTGGTCCATGAAACATGCCGAAATGGTTATGGTTTTTGCCTCAGATATCATTTTTCCTATCGAAAATCATCGTCTAATTTCCAGCCCAGGTGAGGAGAAACACCATGGCATTCGCCACTATCAACGGAATCACGGTCCACTACGAACTGCTCGGCGATGTCGATGCGAAGAACCTCGTCGTATTCTCGAATTCGCTTGGCACCGATTTCCGTATCTGGCTCCCCGTCTTCGACGAACTCGTCGATGATGTCTCGGTCCTGCTCTACGATTCCCGCGGTCATGGACTGACGGGCGGCGCCGACAAGCCGTTCGGCATGGATGATCTCGTCGATGATCTCATTGCCCTCGTCGACCATGTCGGTATCAAGCGCGCCGTCTTCTGTGGCCTTTCCGTGGGCGGCATCATTTGCCAGGGCCTCTGGAAGAAGCGCCCGGACCTCGTCAGGAAGCTTGTGCTGTGCGACACCGCGCCGAAGATCGGCACTGCGGAAGCCTGGAGCGCCCGCATCGAGGCCGTCAAGGCGAACGGGCTCGAAAGTATCGCCGACGCCGTCATGGAGCGCTGGTTCACGCCCGACTTCCATCAGGAACGGGTAGAGGATCTCGCAGGCTATCGGCTGATGATGATGCGCCAGCCGGCCGAAGGCTACAATTCCACCTGCGGTGCGATCCGCGATACCGATTTTTCCGACGTGCTGCCGACCATCACCGTCCCGACGCTCGTCGTCGTCGGCGATCAGGATGGCTCGACCCCGCCGGAACTCGTCAAGGCAGCGGCGGGCCGGATCCCCGGTGCACGTTTTGAAATCATCGAAGGCTGCGGCCACATCCCCTGCGTCGAGCAGCCGGAACAGCTGGCAGCCCTTTTGCAGCCCTTTGTCAGGAAGGCATGAAGCGAACATGAGTGAAGCCCCCGAAAAGTCGGCCCGTTATCATCAGGGTATGGCGACCCGCCGCAGCGTGCTCGGCAATGGCTATGTCGACCAGGCGCAGCAGTCGAAGACCGCCTTCGACGAGCCGTTCCAGGATCTGATCACGGAAGCCGCCTGGGGGCATGTCTGGTCACGGCCGCAATGGTCGAAGCGCGAGCGTTCCATGGTGACGATCGCGCTTCTGGCCGCGCTTGGACAGGATGATGAGGTTGCCATGCATGTCAGGGCAACCCGCAATACCGGCGCCTCAAGGGAGGATATTCTCGAGGCGCTGCTGCATGTGGCGATCTATGCCGGCGTGCCCGCCGCAAATCACGCAATCAAGATTGCCAAGGGCGTATTCAATGAAATGGATGCGGCAGAACATTCGGAGGAAGGGAAATGAGGAATACCATGCCAGAAACGGGGGCGTTTTTTCCCCGTGATCGTGAAATGCATCCCCCGGCCTATGCGCCGTGGTACAAGACCACCGTGCTGCGCTCGCCGCAGCGCGCGCTGATCTCGCTGGAAGGTACGAAAAGCGAAATCACCGGCCCCGTATTCGGCCACAACATCCTGAACGAGTTCGACAACGACCTGATCGTCAACTACGCCAAGCCCGGTGAGAGCCCGATCGGCCAGCGCATTCTCGTGCATGGTCGCGTGGTGGACGAGCGCGGCAAGGGTGTCGCCGGCGCGCTTGTCGAATTTTGGCAGGCCAATGCAGGGGGTCGCTATCGGCACAAGAAGGAAACCTATCTCGCGGCGCTCGACCCGAACTTCGGCGGTGTCGGCCGCACGATTGCCGACGAAGATGGCTACTACTGGTTCAAGACCATCAAGCCCGGCCCTTATCCCTGGCCGAACGGCGTCAACGACTGGCGTCCGGCCCATATTCATTTTTCCATTTTCGGCCACGGTTTTGCCCAGCGCCTGATTACGCAGATGTATTTCGAAGGCGACCCGCTCATCTGGATGTGCCCCATCGTCAAGACGATCCCGGACGAGGAAGCCATCAAACAACTGATCGCGCCGCTCGACATGAACGCCACCATTCCGATGGACATGCGCGCCTACAAGTTCGATATCGTGCTGCGTGGCCGCCGCTCGACGCTGTTCGAAAACCGCAAGGAGGGCAACTGACATGGTTCAGCCGCTCGGTTATCTCAGGGAATCCGCCTCCCAGACGGCAGGTCCTTACGTTCATATCGGCTGCACGCCGAACTTTACCGGCATCCACGGCGTCTTCGAGACGGATCTGGGTTCCGGTCCTCTCGTCAACGACAAGACCAAGGGCGAGCGCATCACTGTCCGTGGTCGCGTGATCGACGGTTCCGGCACGCCGCTCAGGGATGCGCTGATCGAGATCTGGCAGGCCGACGCCGATGGCTTCTACCAAAGCCCATCGGAAACCCGCGGCACGGCAGACCCGAACTTCCTCGGCTGGGCGCGTTGTCCTGGTGACATGGCGACCGGCGAATACGTCTTCGAGACCATCAAGCCGGGCCGCGTGCCCTTCCGCGATGGCCGCCTCATGGCGCCGCACATCACCTTCTGGATTGTCGCGCGTGGCATCAATATCGGTCTTCACACCCGCATGTATTTTGGTGACGAGGCCGAGGCGAATGCCGAGGATCCGGTTCTGGCGCGTATCGAGCACAAGGTCCGCGTGCCGACCCTGATCGCAGAGCGCGAAGGCAATACCTACACTTTCGACATCTACCTTCAGGGCGAGAACGAAACGGTGTTCTTCGACATGTAATGTCGAGGACATGTAATGTCGGGACGGAAAACGGAGCGGGATCGGGCAGGCAGCATTTGCTGCCCGGTTGGAACTCCGCTCCGGTCCTCAAATTCGGACGGCGCGCTTCCGGTGGGATCGCGCCGTCATCTGCATGTTTCGCCGGTCTTTCCTCCGGCCAGAGTATTCCCAGCAAAAGTGCGAAGCGGTTTTGCGTACGGAAATGCGTAAAAACAAGAAGGTAGAGGGTTTTCGCGATTCGGAGAAAAGCGGAAACTCTCTAAGAAATCGCCGAAACTATCATCAGCCATCGGAGCAAGCCTGATCATGCCGTTGACGAACCTGCCCTATCTGGATCGCCTGCTCGGTGACGAGGCCGTTTCCCGGCATCTGGGCCTTGAGGCCGATCTGGCGGCGATGCTGCGGTTCGAGGTGGCGCTGGCAAGGGCCGAAGCTTCAGCCGGCATGCTCGATGCCGGGACGGCAGAAGAGATTGCCCGCAAAGCCGAAGGCTTCATTCCTGATGCCGATCGCATGGCGGTGGCCACCCTGAAGGATGGCGTGCCGGCGCCGAATTACGTGCAGCAATTGCGTGAAAGGGTCGGAGGCGATGCCGCGGCCAAGGTGCATTTCGGTGCGACCACGCAGGATGTCGTCGATACGGCGCTCGCGCTGAAGCTCGAGCCGGTCTTCGCCCTTTTCGAGGAGCGCCTTGCCGCCATCGACAATGCCTTTGCAGATCTTCTCGCCCGCTTTGGCGATACGCCGCTGATGGCGCGTTCCCGCATGCAGGCGGCAATCGAGATCACCTCCGGCGCACGCATCACCGTCTGGCGCAAATCCGTCTCCCGCGTCGCCCTGGAGCTGGCGGAGCAGCGGCGTCAGATGATGATCCTGTCGCTCGCGGGTGCTGCCGGCACGGCCGAAAAATTCGGTGACCGGATCGACGCGGTGCGCGAAACCATGGCGGCAGAACTCGGCCTTGCCGTTCCGGACTACGTGCCCCATGCGGATCGCGGCCGGATCGCAGCTTTCGCCGGTTTCCTCTCGCGTCTCACCGGCGCGCTCGGCAAGTTCGGGCAGGACGTGGCGCTGATGGTGCAGAACGGTATCGACCAGATGGCGGTATCCGGTGGCGGCGGCTCCTCCGCCATGCCCCACAAGCACAATCCGGTTCGTGCCGAGATCCTCGTTACGCTTGCCCGCTACAACGCCACTCAGCTCTCGGCCATTCATCATGCGCTGGTGCACGAGCAGGAACGTTCAGGCACCGCCTGGACGCTGGAATGGCTAGTCCTGCCGCAGATGATCGAAGCGACTGGAACGGCCCTCAACCACGCGCTCTCGCTGCTGACGTCCGTCGAGCGCATAGGCGATCCGGCCTGATTTGCGTCGTGCCGTTCCGGATATTACTTAGCCGGATAATGGATAGAGCAATTCCAGCGAAAAGTGGGAACCGGTTTTGCGTCCGGAATTGCGGGAAAACAAGGAAATGGAGCATTGGAGGCGATCCTGTTATCGCCGGAAATGCTCTAGGACTTGGCGCAGCTTGCCAGGATACCTTCGAGAGTGCCCACGAGCGCCCTTCCGGAATCGGCCAGAAGGCCGCTATTGTCGATCGTCACGCAGTTGAACGTCTCGGGGATTTCGAGCGATCCACGGCTCAGTCGCGCGAGGATATCCTCGCGGGTCTCGCGACCGCGCTGTTCCAGCCTCTGCGCCAGCACTTCGGGCCTTGCCGTGATGTTGACGACGAGAAGCGGTGAAAAAGCCTCGGCGAACCGTCCGAGCACCGAGCGCGAGCCGTTGGCGACCACCAGATGCCCGAGTGCCAGCTTCTCGTGAACGGCTGCCGGAATGCCATAGCTCAGGCCATGCGCATCCCAGTCCACGGCGAAAGCGCCTTCTTCCCGCATGCTGCCGAATTCGGCGTCGGAAACATCCTTGTGCTCTTCGCCGCCGGCATCGGCCGGCCGGGTAATAACCCGCTGGACGAAATGCACGCTCGCCCGCCCGGCGAAATGATCCTTCGCGATCTGGATGAGGCTGTCCTTGCCGGCGCCGCTCGGGCCGACGACGACAACCATGGTGCCGGTAGCCGAATTCGGATGGAGCCTTGCCGCGTATCCGTTCATCAGGCGACCCTGTTGCCTTCGCGCCAGACCGAACGCACGACCGGGACGCCCTCCTGACGGCGAACCCGAACGAGATCGGCGCGCAGACCGGTCGCTATCCGGCCGCGGTCGTCAAGGCTGACGGTGCGCGCCGGCGTCGAGGTGACCATGGCGAGCGCCTGCGGCAGGGAGATGTCCTCGAAATCGTCGGCCAGCACGAAGGGCGCGTGCAGCAGGCTGAGCGGCACGTAATCGGAGGAAAGCACGTCGAGCACGCCGCGCGCGGCGAGGTCCCGTGCCGCGATGTTACCGGAATGCGATTTGCCGCGCACCACATTCGGAGCGCCCATCAGTACGCTCATGCCCGCCTTGTGGGAGGCTTCGGCGGCATCGAAGCTGGTCGGGAATTCTGCAAGCTTCACGCCGTGCCCCCTTGCTTCCTCGACATGCGCAAGCGTGGCATCGTCATGACTGGCAACCGTGATGCCGCGCTCGGCGCAAATCCGTGCCAGCGTGTCGCGATGCGGGCCGGAATACTGAGCCGAAAGCGCCAGCCGGCTATCGACGAAGCGGGCGAAGGCTTCATCGGAGAGCCCGCGCTTGGTCTTGTAGTACAGCGTGTACTGTTCCATCGTCTGGAACTGGCGCTGGCCCGGGGAATGGTCCATCAGCGAGACCAGCCGCACATGCGGATCGTTTTCGAAATCGGCGAAGTGGTCGAGTACGTTGCTGGATGCCACCTCGCAGCGCAGGTGGATGAGATGGGTGGCGCGCAGCCGGTCTTCCTTTTCGGCGGCCTGAATGGCATCCGCCATCTCGCGCATTTCGCCATGCTCGAAGCCGCCGTCCTCGTCCGAGCCCATGCGCAGGCAGTCGAAGACTGTCGTGATGCCGGAGGTAACGACCTGCGCATCATGCGCCTGAATTGCCGAGGTCTTGTTCCAGCGCACGCCTGGACGCGGCGAATAATGCGATTCCAGATGATCGGTATGAAGCTCTACGAGGCCGGCAATCAGATAGTCGCCGCCGAAATCCTCACCCACGCGGCTCGCACCATCCGAAATATCGGCGATACGTCCGTCGCGGATCTGGACGGAGCCGGAGACGATCTGGTCTTCCAGAACGATGAGGGCATTGCTGAAAACGGTTTCGGCAGACATCTTTTCAAGGCTTTCGAAAGGATCAGGCGGCTGCAAGGGGCTGCCAGTCGTGGACGATGAAGGGCGCGCCGCGTTCTGGTTCAATGAACAGGGCGAGCCCGGAAATGCGCAAGGGGCGACGGATGAAATCGGCAAAGCGCTGGTTCAGCACTTCGGCCATGGCGCTTGCCCGTTCTTCCGGAACGGGGCCGGTGAGCGTCATGTGAAAACGGAACTCTTCCATGACGTATGGATAGCCCCAGCGCATCAGGTGGGCGCGCTGGGCCTCGTTCAGCCGATCCGGCCGGCGGCGGGCGATATCGGCCTCGCCGAGCGGCGCGCGAAACGGCTCGAATGCTTCGACGATGGAAGCCGCAAATGCCTGCAGGGGCGGATGAAGCTCTGCGGGAACGAGTGCGAAGAAGGGGCCGATGCGGTTCACCACCGCCAATGGAATGTCGAAGGCGGCATTGGTCGCGCAGAAATCCCGGAAGCTCTCGATAAGCGCGGTCTCGCTGGAACCGTCCGCAAGCGTAAAGGGAGCCTTGAGCGTGGCGTGGAAACCGTAGCGGCGCGGGTCGGCGGTCAGTTCGGTGCGCTCTTCTTGGGAGAAGTCCGCGACAGGCTGAATGGCGCTGTCCATGCCGCTGAAGGCATCACGTCCCAGCCAGTCCGATGCCGCCAGAGTCAACGGATGATCGGCTTCCGGGGTGAAGTAGACGGCGTAGCGCAAGAGAGCATTCCTCGGATCGAAGGACGGGCCGCCACCATGGGCTGCTTCGTCGTCCAAAGGCAAGACCGGCTGGCTAGCCGATCTGCATGACAGATTGATGATACCGGTAGGTATCCGGCGAAATAAATCAGTGTTGCGCGCCGATTAGCCTGGAGCGCAGGGCATTCGAGATCGAGTCGAAGATGAAGACGACGAGCAGGATCAGCAGCACCATGTAGGCGACCTTGTCCCAGTCGGCATTCGTGCCCATGGCTTCGAGGAGCTTGAGACCGATGCCGCCCGCGCCGACAGCGCCGATAACGGTCGCCGAGCGCGTATTCGATTCCCAGAAATAGAGCGACTGGGAGATGAAAACCGGCAGGACCTGCGGCACCACGCCGAAGCGGTTGACGATCACAGGGTTCGCGCCGACGGATTTCACGCCCTCGCGCTGCTTGTCGTCGACATTCTCGACCGCTTCGGCATAGACCTTGCCGAGCGCGCCTGCGTCGGTGAAGAAGATCGCCGCAATACCGGGGATCGGTCCGGGACCGAAGGAGCGGGTGAAGAACAAAGCCCAGATCAGCATGTCGACGGAGCGGAGGAAATCGAAGAGCCGCTTCATGCCCCAGTTGGCGGCGCGGTTGCGGGTAATGTTACGCGCGGCGATGAAGGCGAGTGGGAACGCGAACAGCGTGCCGAGCAGCGTGCCGACAAAGGCCATCACCAGCGTCTGCAGAAGCTTCGACAGGATATCGCTGTGCTGCCAGACGCTGTTGCCGAGAAAATCGTCAATCATGTGCCCGATGTTGGAGCGGTTGGGATCGAGGCGTTCGCCGAAGGTGGCAAGTGCCGCAAGTTCGCCCCAACTCTTGCCCCAGAAGTCCGACTTTGGGTCGAACATGAAGTTTGCCCAGCCAAGGAAGCGACGCTGGACGTAGACCTGTCCCGAACGGATCTCGGCCTGCCCTTCGAAGCCGTAATTGACGACAACCTTGTTGCCATCCTGCACGATGGAAGAGGGAGCGTCAGCCACTACGGTTGCGGCATCGCCGCTGATGGTCACCGGATAGACGGTGCCGCCGACATAGACATCGACCCTGCCGGTCGTCACGTCGAGGCGGTCGCCCTCGCTGCCGTAAGTGACCGAATAGCCGCCGTTATCGATCGGCTGCAGCCAGAAGATATCGGCGCCCTGCGCATATTGGCCGCGGCTCGACCACTGGATCTTGACGGTGCCGTCGTCCTGGAAACGCAGGCGTGGCTGGGCGCGCCACGAATACCAGTCCTGGACATAGAGCGAGGCGCGGTCCCACTGGCCGTTCATGAAGGCAGGACCGACATTGAAGGCGAAGAAGCAGATGGCGAGATAGACGGCGACGATGCCGGAGCCGATCACGAGACCGTAGCGCTGCATGAACGAGCGATGGAAGACCTGCGGATACTGGCTGAGCAGGCGCTCGCGTTCGGATGCGTGGATGGTGGGTACCGAGGACATCAGGCTGCTCCCCTGCCGAATTCGAAGGACTGCTGGCCGATCAGCCGGCGGCGAAGCCAGGCGGAGAACTGGTCGATGATGATGATGCTCACGAGCAGCAGGATGATGATCGCATAGGTCTTGGCGGCATGATCGCGACCGATCGCCAGGCGGAAGACCTCGCCGATACCGCCGCCGCCGACCGCGCCGATGATGGTCGAGGCGCGAACGTTGATCTCGGCGCGCAGCAGCGTGTAGGAGACGAAATTCGGCAGCACCTGGGGAACGATGGCGAAGCGCACGCGCTCGACCCAGTTTGCGCCGGCGGCCCGCAGGCCTTCGTCCGGCTTCATGTCGGAATTCTCGACCACTTCGAAGAACAGCTTGCCGAGCGCGCCGACGGTATGGACCGTGATGGCGATGATTGCCGCAATCGGCCCAATCGAGAGAATCGCGGTCAGAAGGCCGGCGATGACGATCTCCGGAAAGGCGCGCATCACTTCCATGATGCGGCGGACCACGAAGCGGGTCGCGCCGGCGCCGACGAGATTGGTGGAAGCGAAGAAGCAGAGAAGGAAGGCGAGTGCAGCGCCGATGATCGTCGAGACCAGCGCGATATTGATCGTGATGACCAGCTGGTAGATGAAATTCGGAATATAGAGCGTGTCGGTGATGTAATGGCGGTCGGCGGTGTAATTGTACTTCAGCGAGCCGTCGGCATAGGGCGAGGGCAGGTCGAACATTGCCCTCACGATTTCCATCGGGCTGTCGGGTACGAAGCTGCGGATGAAGTCGAAGAAATAGGGCAGGCGTTCGAAGAATTTGCCGGCATTCGCGTCATTGGCGAATTTTAGCGAGGCGATGAGAACGGCGAGAAAGACGACGATCGCGATTGCGGTATAGACGCGGCGAGTCCTCAACTGCTGGCGGTAATGCTGCATCATCAGGGATGCGGCGGGGCCGAGCCCGCTTAGATGACCGCCCAACGGGCCGCCACTGTTGTGTTCGCTGATGGTCGCCATGATCCGCGCTCCCGGTTGCCGAACGGCGGCGTCTTTCAACGCCGCCGCCGGATGATGTTCTAGGAAAATCAGCCGCCGATAACCGACTTACGAGCGTCGATGATCGTCTGGTAGAAGGACGGATCGACCTTGATGTATTCCTTGTTGTCGCCCTGGGTGTAGGCCTTGAAGCAGTCGTGATCCTTCTTCGGCAGTTCCAGGAAGAAGGCTTCGACCTTCTCGCGCATGTCGGCAGGCAGCTTGTTGGAAACCATCAGCGGGCCGTTCGGGATCAGCGGCGACTTCCAGACTTCGACGATATCGTCCATGTCGAGGATGCCCTTGTTGACCATCTGGTGCAGGTTGCCACCGGTATAGCCTTCTTCCCACTTGCCAACGCCCGAACCGAAGGTCGTGCCGGCATCGAACTTCTTGTCGAGAACGGCGAGAACGAGGTTCTCATGGCCGCCGCCGAAGCCGGTTTCAGAGAAGTAGTCCTTGACCGAGGCGCCGATTTCCTTCGGCAGGGCGACGTTCGGGACGAGGTAGCCGGAGGTCGAGTCCGGGTCGGCAAAGCCGAGCTTCTTGCCCTTCAGGTCGGCGAGCGTCTTGATGCCGCTGTCCTTGCGGGCGACCATGATCGAGTAATAGCCGCTGGAGCCGTCCGACTGGGTGTAGGTCAGGATCGGGTCGACGGCGTTCGGGTCCTTGATCGCGATTGCCGCGTAGGAGGAGGCGCCCATCGAAGCGATGTCGATGGTGCCGCCGAGCAGGCCCTGGATGACGCCGTTATAGTCCGGCGACGGGAAGATCTGGACTTCCGGAACGCCGGTCGCAGCCTTCAGGCCATCGGCGACACACTGGGTGTTGCGGATCTGGTCGGCTTCGTTTTCCGAGCCGTCGAGGCCGATGCGCAGAACCTTGACGTCCTGAGCCATTGCGGAGCTTGCGATGACGCCGAGTGCGACGGCAGCAAGAAGAGCTTTCTTGAGCATGGTGATCTCCTGTTTCCGGACCATCCGGAGTTTCGTCATGAAAAGTGCCCTTTACGCGGGCAGACGATCGAAGGTGCGGGTCTCAGGCACTGGCGCTTGCCAGCGTGCCGATACCGCCCGATTGCTTTTCCCCGCTCGCCTCGGCGCCGGGGATGTTGATGCTGGTCGAGGTCATCGTCTCGTCGATGCCGGCGCCGTCCTTGTCGGAGCCGTAGATTTCCTGCACCGCATCGGCATTGAGCTCGGAAGGCGGGCCGTCGAAGACGACGCGGCCGCTCGCCATACCGATGATCCGCTCGCAATAGCTGCGCGCGGTATCCAGCGTATGCAGGTTGGTGATGACGGTGATACCCTCGCGCTCGTTGATATCGCGTAGCGCGTCCATCACGATCTTGGCGTTCAGCGGGTCGAGCGAGGCGATCGGCTCGTCGGCAAGCAGCATCTTCGGCGCCTGCATCAGGGCGCGGGCGATGGCGACGCGCTGCTGCTGGCCGCCGGAAAGCGTACCGGCGCGCTGCATGGCCGTCTGCTCGATGCCGAGGCGCTCCAGCGCCGAGATTGCGGCGAGGCGCTCGTCGTCGGAAAAGATACTGAGAAGGCTCATCATCGTCGAGCGGTGATTGAGCCGGCCGAGCATGACATTGGTCAGGACGTCGAGGCGCGGCACGAGGTTGAACTGCTGGAAGATCATCGCGCAATCACGCTGCCAGTTGCGCAGGCCCTTGCCGCGCAACGACGAAACTTCCGCGCCGCCGAAATGAATGGAGCCGGTGGAAGGATCGACCAGCCGGTTGATCATGCGCAGCAGCGTCGACTTGCCGGCACCCGAACGTCCGATGACGCCCACCATCTGGCCTGCCGGAATTTCCAGGCTGACATTGTCGACGGCAATATGCTGTCCGAATTGCCGGGTGACGTTTTTCAGCTGAAATCGCATGTCTTTTCTTTCGACGTCATGTCCACGTTGTGGGCAATGCTCTAGCGACCGTTGATGAAGCGCCAATGTCAGTTATGTGTAGGAAATATTATACCAATCAAGCATTTGTTTTTTATGGATTTTTAAGCGTATTTCGCGACGAAATCCTCGGCTGCGAGGTCGCGAAAATCGGAAAGTGCTGCAAATAGTCGGTCATGGGACCAGTCCCACCAGGCGAGCTTTTCCATGCCCTCGGCAGTCTGGGCATTGAAACGTTCACGGATGAGTTTGGCCGGCACACCGCCGACGATCGTGTAGGGAGCGATATCCTTGGAAACGACGGCACCGGCGCCGATCACCGCGCCGTTTCCAACCGTCACGCCGGTGAGGATGGTGGCCCCGTGTCCGATCCAGGTGTCATGCCCGATGGTTACGACCTTGCTGCGTCGGGCGGCAAAATACTCGGCCTCTTCCGGTTGCTGGTCGGCCCAATAGTCACCCGGCCTGTAGGTGAAGTGATGCAGCGTCGCGCGTTCGACGGGATGGTTGGTGGCATTGACGCGCACGAAAGCCGCGATGTTGGAGAACTTGCCGATCCTGGTGTTCCAGAGATGGCCATGCTCCATGATGTAGGAATAGTCGCCGATCTCGCATTCCCGGATGCGGCAGAATTCGGTCACCTTGGTGTAGCGGCCAAGCGTGGTCGTCTCCACCAGCGCCGTCTCGTGGATCATTGGCGTTTCGGACAAGAGACGGGTCATGCCGCGGCCTTTCGCGGCGAAAACTGGGAAACGTCGAGAATACGGTCGGCGACGAGTTCGCGCACTTCCTCGTCGTGGAAGATACCGAGAATGGCAATGCCCGCCTTCTTCTTGGCGCGGATCATCTCGACGACGACGGCGCGGTTGGTTGCATCGAGCGAGGCCGTCGGTTCGTCCAGCAGCAGCACGCGATGATCGGTGATGAAGCCGCGAGCGATGTTCACGCGCTGCTGTTCGCCGCCGGAAAAGGTGGCCGGCGGCAATTGCCAGTGTTCCCTCGGCAGGTTGAGCCTCGACAGCAGGTCCGCCGCCTTGTCGCGCGCTTCCTCCGCCGCGACGCCGCGGGCGACCAGCGGTTCGGCGACCACGTCTAGGGTGGAAACCCGCGGAACGGTCCTGAGGAACTGGCTGACATAGCCGAGCGTGGAACGGCGCACATCGAGCACTGCGCGCGGATCGGCGGTCGCGATGTCGATGATGCGGCCGAGATGATCGATGAGGATCTGCCCGGTATCGACGGCGTAATTGCCGTAGAGCATCTTCAGGATAGAACTCTTGCCGATACCCGACGGACCGCCGAGCACGACGCACTCGCCACCGGCAACCGAAAATGAAACATTGGAAACGACCGGCAGCGTGAGGCCGCTGCGCAGATGCATGATGAAGCTCTTCGAGACTTCGGAAACGACGAGAGGCGTGGCCATGGTTTTTCCTGTTCTCAGACCTGCAGGATCGAGGAGACGAGCAGTTGGGTATAGGGTTCGCGCGGGTCGTCCAGCACCCGGTCGGTGAGGCCGTGTTCGATGACATGGCCGTCCTTCATCACCATCATGCGATGGGAAAGGAGACGGGCGACGGCGAGATCATGGGTAACGACGATGGCCGCGAGACCGAGATCGTTGACGAGACCGCGCACGAGATCGAGCAGACGCGCCTGCACGGAAACGTCGAGGCCGCCGGTTGGCTCATCCATGAAAACCAACCTCGGGCCGGTGACGAGATTGCGGGCGATCTGCAGGCGTTGGCGCATGCCGCCGGAAAAGGCGCGCGGCTGATCGTCGATGCGGTCGGTGGAGATTTCGACGCGTTCCAGCCATTCCGATGCCGTCTGGCGGATGTGGCCGTAATGCCGGTCGCCGACCGCCATCAGGCGTTCGCCGACATTGGCGCCGGCCGAAACCGTCATGCGCAGGCCGTCGGCCGGGTTCTGGTGCACGAAGCCCCAGTCGGTGCGCATCAGGAAGCGGCGCTCCGCCTCGTTCATGTGGTAGAGGTCGCGATATTGGCCGTCGCGCATGTGGTATTCGACGCTGCCGGTCGTCGGCATCAGCCGGGTCGAGATGCAGTTGAGCAGGGTGGTCTTGCCCGAACCGGACTCGCCGACAATGGCGAGAACCTCTCCCGGCCAGAGCTCGAAGGCGACATTGCTGCAGCCGATGCGGCTGCCGTAGAATTTCGATAGGTCGCGAACCTTGAGAAGCGGTTGGTCGGTCATTCGGCAGCCTCCTTGTTCGGTGCGAGCAGGTGGCCGGCATGGCCGTGGTCCCGGCGTTCCTCGCAATGGTCGGTGTCGGAGCAGACGAACATGCGTCCGCCCTTGTCATCGAGGATGACCTCGTCGAGATAGACGTTCTCGGCACCGCAAAGCGCACAGGGCTTGTCGAAACGCTGGATCTCGAAGGGATGGTCCTCGAAATCGAGGCTGACGACTTCGGTGAAGGGCGGAATGGCGTAGATGCGCTTCTCGCGGCCGGCGCCGAAGAGCTGGAGCGCTTCCGACATGTGCATCTTCGGATTGTCAAACTTCGGCGTCGGCGAGGGGTCCATCACGTAGCGACCGGCGACCTTGACCGGATAGGCATAGGTCGTGGCGATCCGGCCGTTGCGGGCGATATCCTCGTAGAGCTTCACATGCATGAGGCCATATTCCTCGAGCGCATGCATCTTGCGGGTTTCCGTCTCGCGCGGTTCGAGGAAGCGCAGCGGTTCCGGGATCGGCACCTGATAGACGAGCACATGGTTCTCGTTCAGCGTCTCTTCCGGAATGCGGTGGCGGGTCTGGATGATCGTCGCCTCGCGGGTGTGGGTGGTGACCGCGACATTGGCGACCTTCTGGAAGAAGGCCCGGATAGAGACCGCATTGGTGGTGTCGTCCGCACCCTGGTCGATCACCTTCAGCACATCCTCGGGACCGAGGATCGAAGCTGTGACCTGCACGCCGCCCGTTCCCCAGCCATAGGGCATGGGCATTTCGCGGGAGGCGAAAGGCACCTGATAGCCGGGTATTGCGATGGCCTTGAGGATCGCGCGGCGGATCATTCGCTTGGTCTGTTCGTCCAGATAGGCGAAATTATAGCTCGCCAGGTCGCCATATTGCGAAACTTCTTGCGTCATCGGGCGTTGTCCTTGCTCAGAAGGAGGTGCTGGATATGGAAGTCAGTGTGATACTCACAATCATCATTGCGACAATGGTCGCCACGACCGTCATCAGTGCGTACTGGTTCCAGGAAGAAAGGGACTAGGTCGATGAAGGTCATTCCGCGGCCTCTGCGCGTGTGGCGTTGATATCGCCGCGCGCGGTTTCGAAGTCGCGGCGCATCCGGCGAACGAGATCGAGTTCGGCCTGAAAGTCGACATAGTGCGGCAGCTTCAGGTGTTCCACGAAGCCCGTTGCCTGCACGTTGTCGGAATGCGAGATGACGAATTCCTCGTCCTGCGCCGGTGCGACGATGTCCTCGCCGAGTTCGGTCGCGCGAAGCGCCCGGTCCACCAGTGACATCGCCATGGCCTTGCGCTCACTCTGACCGAATACGAGACCGTAACCGCGGGTAAACTGCGGCGGCGCCTTGGCCGAACCCTTGAACTGGTTCACCATCTGGCATTCGGTCACGCGGATCGGGCCGAGCGAAACGGCAAAGCCGAGTTCTGCCACCTCGATCTCTACCTCTACCTCGCCGATGCGGATTTCTCCGGCAAAGGGATGCGTGCGGCCATAGCCGCGCTGGGTGGAATAGGCGAGTGCCAGCAGAAAACCCTCGTCGCCGCGTGCCAGCGCCTGAAGACGCAGGTCCCGGGTCATGGGAAACTCGATCGGCTCGCGGGTGATGTCGCCTGCGACATGATCTTCCGGCATGTCGCCATCGGCCTCGACAAGGCCTTCCTGGGCGAGAATGTCCGAAACACGCATGACCATTTCATCGGTCGCTGGGCGAAGCGCGGGCTCCTCCACGTCAGCATCCTCAAGCATCGAGACATCGAGCAGGCGGTGGGTGTAGTCGAAGGTCGGTCCGAGCAGCTGGCCGCCCGGCAGATCCTTGTAGGTTGCAGAGATACGCCGCTCCACGCGCATGCGACCGGTATCGATCGGGACGGAATAGCCGAAGCGCGGCAGTGTCGTGCGATAGGCCCTGAGCAGGAAGATCGCTTCGATCATGTCACCCCGCGCCTGCTTGACGGAGAGGGCGGCAAGCGCCCGGTCATGCAGCGAAGCTTCGGCCATGACGCGGTCGACGGCGAGCCCGAGTTGTTCGACGATCTGCTCGATGGTTAGCGAAGGCAGCGAACGGTCGCCCCGGCGTCGGTCGGCAAGCAGGCGGTGGGCATTGGCGATGGCCGCCTCGCCACCTTTTACGGCAACATACATGGTCTCAAATCTCCCTTGCGGTGATCTTGCATGTCCGCGGCAAGCCGAGCATCTCGCCGCCTGCCGTCAGCACCACGTCGACGCCGCGCGGGAAAAGCGCCCGGTTGTCGGCCCACTGCCTGAGGAACATTTCCGGCAGACCCTTCGGCGCGATATGCGTCGTTTCCTTGATGCCTGGACCGGTGAGCGCGAGGCCCGGCCCGCCTTCCAGGCTTGCGACCTCGATGACAATGGTCGTCGAACGGTCCGGATATTCCTGGGTGCCGGAGGAGAAGAGGCCGAAGGAGGCGAGCGCGGTTCCGGCCTCTGCGAAAGCGAAGCGGGCCTCGACCTTTTCCCGGGTCAGCGGCGCGCTGGTATGGAAGGAGATCCAGTCTGCGACGGGCGACCTTGAAAGACCGGCGGAGAGCCAGACCGGCGTGTCGTGGTCGCAAAGCGTCAGCGCAATGGCGCCGGCAGCAGCACCCAGCGGCGCCGGCGGATCGACATGCGGCGTAACGGCGCGAATGCTGCCGGGGCGGGCCATGCAGTCCATCAGCGTGCGAAAGACGCTCTGGGCGTGAAAGACCGGCTCGGTGAAACCGCCGGTCAGGGCATCGGTCTTCGGATCCATCAGTCCTCTCCCCTTACCATGGTGAAGAAATCGACGCGGGTCGCTGCCGCCTCTTCAGCCTTGGCGCGTTCCTCGGCTGCGATGCGGGTGGCGACCGGCTTGAGCAATCGGGTTTCGACGAATGGCCGGTGTTCGGTCTCCTGCCACATCGCATCGAAGATCGCCGCAAGGCGGGCGCGGCTGCGGTCGGTGCCGAGCACATGGCCGTGGCCGACCGTGCCGGAGACAAGCCGGATGGTGGCGCGGCTGACGGTGGCCTCGCCGAGATTGAAGGCCGCGCCGCCGCCGCCAATGCGCCCGCGCACCATCACGAGGCCGGTTTCCGGTCCGCGCAGGGCCGCGAAATCGGGTTTTGGCTCAAGCGCCTCCCAGACGGATTTCAACTCGGTGGCGGTTGCCCTCGCAAGAAGGTCCGTCACCCGCTTTCTCTGCGGCGCGCTGGCCGCCTCGTGTTGTTCTGCCGTGTCCATTGCCAAATCCCGAAATGTCTATTAATATAGACAACCATACAAATTAGGTTATAGCTACCAATCGAGCGTGACAAGCGTGTGACATGGCGGACATGGGAACTGTTCAGAGACAGAAGGGCGTGGCGCTATGGCGCCAGATTTCAGACAAGATCAGGGCGAATATTTCGGCCGGAGAATACGATGCCACCGGCATGGTGCCGCCGGAAACGGTGCTGGCTGAGCAGTTCGGGGTAAACCGTCACACCATCCGCAGCGCGCTTGCCGCGCTTGGGCAGGAGGGTATCGTTCGCCCCGTGCAGGGCCGCGGAACGATGGTCGAGGTGAAGGACCGCTTCAATTTTCCGATCGGCCTGCGCACCCGCTTCACCCAGGGCATTGGCCGTCAGGCCCGCGATATCGAGGGATTTCTCCTGTCATCGGCGCGCGAACTTGCCACGGCGGAAGTTGCCCGCTGGCTGAAGCTTGGCGCAGGAACCGAGGTGATAAGGCTGGAAGCGGTGCGCAAGGCCGATGGCCGCGCCCTTTCGAGAGCAACGACATGGTTCCCCGCGGCCCGGTTCGAGGGCATTGCGGAAATTTTTGCTAAAACGGGGTCGGTGACGAAGGCGTTGTCGGAGTTCGGCGTTGGCGATTACCTGCGCGATACGACCGAAATCACCGCCCGTCATGCGGAACCGGATGACGTCGCCACGCTGGAACTGACGCCGGGCGCGATCGTTCTCGTTACCCGTGCGCTCAATAGCGATCTCGACGGTCAGCCGATCCAGTATTCGATCACGCGTTTTCCGGCAGATCGCGTTCAGTTCACCATCGGTGCCTGATCGGGGGAACTGAACGAGGAAAAAATCAGGGCGCACCGGTCTCCGGCGCGCCCTGATCCTGCTTAGTGGGCGCCGGACATGTCGCCGAGCACTTCCTTGGAAGCGACGGTGGAGTCGGCCTTGAGCTTGTAGACCATAGGCACGCCGGTCGCGAGGTTGAGCTTGAGGATCTCTTCCTTGGAGAGGCGGTCGAGCACCATTACGAGCGCGCGTAGTGAATTGCCGTGAGCGGCAACCAGCACGGTTTCGCCACGCAGAACGCGCGGCAGGATTTCCGTCATGTAATAGGGCCAGACGCGGGCGCCGGTGTCGCGCAGGCTCTCGCCGCCCGGAGGCGGAACGTCGTAGGAGCGGCGCCAGACATGTACCTGTTCCTCGCCCCACTTGGCGCGGGCGTCGTCCTTGTTGAGGCCGGAGAGATCGCCGTAGTCACGCTCGTTCAGCGCTTCGTCGCGAATGGTCTCGAGATCGGGCTGGCCGACATTGTCGAGCACGATCTGGCAGGTCCGCTGAGCGCGGCTCAGCGCGGACGTGTAGGCCACGTCGAACTTGATGCCGGTGTCGGCAAGTGCCTTGCCGCCGGCATTGGCTTCCTGCACGCCAAGTTCGGTCAGGCCCGGATCGCGCCAGCCGGTGAAAAGGTTCTTGAGGTTCCATTCGCTCTGGCCGTGACGAACGAGCACGAGAGTACCAGTCATTGCAAAAATCCTCCGAAGGAAAAATTATTGGGTGGGATTGAGCCCGAGCGCGTCGAGCATGGAATAGAGACCGGGCTTCTGGTCATAGGCCCAAAGGGCCGCCTTGACCGCGCCGCGCGCGAAGATCGTGCGGTCGCCGGCGCTGTGGGAGAGCGTCACCAGCTCGCCTTCGCCGGCGAGGATGACCGAATGTTCGCCGATGACGGAGCCGCCGCGCAGCGTGGCAAAGCCGATGGATCCGGCCTCGCGCGGACCTGTATGGCCGTCACGCACGCGCACCGAATGGCCGGCGAGGTCGATATCGCGGCCCTTCGCGGCGGCTTCGCCGAGCAGCAAAGCGGTTCCCGAGGGAGCGTCAACCTTGTGCTTGTGATGCATTTCAAGGACCTCGATGTCCCATCCGGCCGCGTCGAGCGCGCGGGCCGCCTGCTGCACGAGCACCGAGAGCAGGTTGACGCCGAGGCTCATATTGCCGGATTTGACGATCCGTGCATGACGGGCGGCGGCCTCGATCTTTGCCTCATGTTCGGGCTGGCAGCCGGTGGTGCCGATCACATGGACGATGCGGGCCTGCGCCGCCAGCGCGGCAAATTCCGTCGTGGTCTGGGGAGCGGTGAAGTCGATGACGCCATGGGCGTCGAGGAAAGCCGCAAGCGGATCGTCGGTCACCATAACGCCGATCGGGCCGAGGCCCGCGATATCGCCGGCGTCCTTGCCGACCAGCGGTGAACCGGGACGCACAACGGCCGCATGAAGGGTCGCGCCTTCGGTCGCGTGAATGATGCGGATGAGCGCCTGGCCCATGCGCCCACCGGCACCGACGACGACGAGCTTCATTGCATCCTTCATGATGGTACGCTGTCCCTAGCTGAGATCGTTTTGTGGGGCGGGCTGCAGGTTGTTGAGGCGAGCGTAGAGCCCGTCCGGACGCTGCGCAAGGCTCTCATGCGTGCCTTCCTCGGCGATCCGCCCCTCATGCATGACGATGATCTTGTTGGCCTTGATGACGGTCGAGAGACGGTGGGCAATCACGACCACGGTGCGGCCATGCATGGCCTGGTCGAGCGCCTTCTGCACGGCAGCCTCCGATTCGGTGTCAAGTGCAGACGTCGCCTCGTCGAGCAGCAGGATCGGTGCGTTGCGCACGAGGGCGCGGGCAATCGAAAGCCGCTGCCGCTGGCCGCCGGAAAGGGTCACGCCGTTTTCGCCGACCGGCGTATCGTAGCCGAGAGGCTGCGCGGTGATGAAGTCGTGGGCATAGGCAAGCCGGGCCGCATCCTCGATTTCCGCATCCGTCGCATCCGGGCGACCGTAGCGGATGTTGTCGCGGATCGTGCCTTCGAAGAGGTAGGGCTGCTGCGAAACATAGGCGATGTGCCTGCGTAGCGATGCCTTGGTCACGTCGGCGATGTTCTGACCATCGATCAGGATCTCTCCACTCGAGGGATCGTAGAAGCGCGGAATGAGCGTAACGACGGTCGATTTGCCGGCGCCGGAGGGGCCGACGAGAGCGGTTGTCTTGCCGCCTTCGGCAACGAAATCGATGCCCTTGAGCACCTTCTCGTTTTCGCCATAGGCGAACGTCACGCCGCGGAATTCGATCGATGCATCGGTGACGGCGAGATCGGCCGCACCCGGCTTTTCCCGCTGATGCGGCTGCATGTCGAGAATTTCGTAGATCATCCGCGCATTGACGACGGCGCGTTCCATCTGCACCTGCAGCTTGGCGAGCCGCTTGGCCGGCTCATAGGCCATCAGCAATGCGGTGACGAAGGAGAAGAAGGCGCCCGGCAGCATGCCACCATAAATCGAGCGGAAGGCCGCATAGGCAATAACGCTGGAAATCGCCACACCGGCAAAGGTTTCGGTGAGTGGCGACGTGCGCTCGCTAAGCCGCGCGATCCGGTTCGACCGCTTCTCGGCAGACTCGATTGTCACGCTGACCTTGCGTTCGAGCTGCTCTTCCATCGTGAAGGCCTTGACGATGGCGATGCCCTGCACCGTCTCCTGCATTGCCCCCAGCACATGGCTGTTGAAGATGATCGCCTCCTTCGTCGCCGCGCGCAGGCGCTTGGAAATGTAGCGCAGCGCATAGAGCAGCGGCGGCGCGACCACGAAGACGATCAGCGTCAGCATCGGGTCCTTGAAGATCATCACGCCGATCAGCGCGACGAGGCTCAGCAGGTCACGCGCCGTCGAGGTCACCGTCAGGTTGAGCACGTCGCGGATGCCGTTGATGTTCTGGCTGATCTGGGCGGCGAGATGGGCCGAGCGGGATTCGTTGAAGTAGCCGAGCGAAAGCGTCATCAGGTGGGCGAAGAGCCGGCGCTGGTAACGCGCCACGATGTTGTTGCCGATCTTCGAAAGAGTCACGGCCTGACCGTAGCTTGCAAACCCGCGCAGCACGAAGGCTGCGAGGATGGAGCCGCAGATCAGCCAGACGAGATCGGCGCGCTTGTTGGCGAAGGCCTCGTTGACCACGGATTCCATGATCCACGCGGTAAAGGCGGTCGTCAGGGCAACCGTCGCCAGACAGATGACGGCGAATATGTATCCGCGGATGTGGTCGCGGCCGTTTTCGGCGATGATGCGTTTGAGGACTGCCGTCACGCTGTTAGAGCTGATAGCGGTCGTCTGTGTTCTGGAGGCGTCCAAAATGAGGCCAATCCCCGTGAAACTGGGTCGTTGCGGGCGTCATGCCCTCTTTCTGCGCGCTCTATAGCCAGTGAAGGGCCATTTGGCCATAGCCAATTGCTGCGCGGGCGAAAGCGTGGCTCAGCCGCGCCAGCGCCGCCCGTCGGTCGCAAGCCCGAAACTGCCGGGTGTCCGCGCATAGGTCGCAAGTCCCGAAAGCGCCGCCTGCGGATGGGTGACGACGAAGGTCGGGATGGTCTTCATCAGGTGGCTGTGCGGTGCCTTATCCTCGAAGGCCTGACGGAATTCCGGCCGCTTCAGGGCCGGAATGATCTTCTGCGATATGCCGCCGGCAAGGAAGACGCCGCCGCGCGCCATGAAGATCAGCGCCATGTCGCCGGCAACACGACCGAGATAGGTAGAAAAGAGAGAGATCGTCTCGACGGCGACCGGATCGGCGCCGGAAAGCGCATTGGTCGTCACTTCGGCCGGATCCTTGTAGACCGGCTCGATACCGCTTGCGGCGCAAACAGCGCCGTAGATGTTGAGAATGCCACGACCGCACAGCAATTGCTCGGCCGAAATGCGTCCCTCGATCGGCGTCAGATGCGGGAAGATCTCATAGTCGCGCTCGCTGCGCGGGCCGACATCCACATGCCCGCCTTCGCCGGGAACCGGAAACCACATGTGCTGGGCATGCACGAGACCGGCGACGCCGAGCCCGGTGCCGGGACCCAGAACGACGCGCGAGGCAAGCGAGGTCTCGCCGTGTTCTCCGATCGGCTCACGATATTGTTCGGCAGGCGATGCAATTGCCAGCGCCTGCGCCTCGAAGTCGTTGACAACAAGCACGTCGGAAAATCCGAGGTCCGAGATCATCGCCTTGGGACGCACGACCCAGTCGCAATTGGTCAGCGGGATCTCGTCGTCGTTGATGGGGCCGGCAATCGCTAGGATTGCGGAGCGCGGCTGGATCGAGGTCTTGTCGAGAACCGTGACCTGTATCGCCTCGTCGATGGTGGTAAAATCCGCGGTATGCACGTTCGGAAACTGCTTCGGCTCGGCATAGGCGTCGACCAGAATGGAGAAGCGCGCGTTCGTGCCCCCGATGTCGCCGATCAGGATGGGAAACGTGAGCTGTTCGTTTTCGAGGGGCTTGGGCATGGCGGGTTCCGTATCGGGCCTTTGCGGGCTCAGGCGCCAAGGGCGCCGGGGGTCAGGAGTATCTCTGCGGTGGCGCGGTTCAGGGCCATTGGAATATCGTAGACCGTTGCGAGCCGCATCAGCGCTTTTACATCGACATCATGAGGCATGGATGTCAAAGGGTCGACGAAGAAGATCAACATGTCGACTTCACCGGTCGCGATCATGGCGCCGATCTGCTGGTCGCCGCCGAGCGGGCCGCTTTTCAGGCGCGTGACGTCAAGCGAGGGACAGGCTTCCTTGATGCGCCCTCCGGTCGTGCCGGTTGCAACGATGCGTCGCCTGGAAAGCTCCGCTTCGTGACGGCGGGCGAATTCCGCCATATCGTCCTTCTTCTGGTCATGGGCAATCAGGGCGATACATTTCAGAGCGGTCACGAAGCGCCTCGGTCCGGATTTTCAATCGATTTGAATGCCTTCTAGCGCAGCCGGAAGCGGTTGAAAAGCCCGGCCCCGAGGAAGGGTCGGGCAAGGCTGCAGCGTGAGCGCTCAGTTGCCCGTGGGGCGCGGGAGTGGAACCGGAACATCGGCGGGCGGAACATCCGGCATCTGGGCCGCGATGGCCGAGCCCGCTGCAGCCGGCTGCGGCGGCGAAGCAAGTGCTGAAACGGGAGCAGCGCCGTTGGGAGAATAGGTCGCCGCCCACTCGCTGTCCGCGGCAGGAGACTTGAGCACCACGGAGCAGGCCTTCGGCAGATCGGCAAGCTGCATCGGTTTCGGCTTCGGCGCGGGCTTTGCGTTCGGGTCCTTCTTCGGCTTTGCCCAGGGTTCGTCGGTAAACCACCAGGCCAGCGACTTGTCGCAACCGTCGCCGGGCGGAATATCCGCCTGATCCTTGCACCCGACGGCATCGGCCGGGCATTTGATACGGACATGGAAATGGTAGTCGTGGCCATAATAGGGCCGCACCTTGCCGAGGTTGGTGCGGTCGCCCTGCCATGTGTCACAAAGCTTCTTCTTGATCGCGGGATTGACGAAGATGCGCTCCACCTGCGGATAGCTGGCGGCGCGCATGATCACGCGCGCCTGCCCCGGTGTCCAAGCCTTCTCATTGATGGTGAGGAACTTCTTGGTGTCGAGCATCGAGGTGGCGGAGATGTTTTCCCGCTCCGCCGCCGACAGTGTGCGCGATGGCATCGGCGTCAGCCAGATGTCGGCGTCGAGGCCGATCTGGTGGGAGGCATGGCCGGTCAACATCGGTCCGCCGCGCGGCTGCGAGATGTCGCCGAGCAGGAGGCCCGGCCATCCGTCATATTTTGCGGCATCCTGAGACAACCGTTCCAGCAGCGAGATCATCTGCGGGTGACCCCAGCGTCGGTTGCGCGAAAGGCGCATCGCCTGCCAGGTCGGTCCATCGGTCGGGATCGCGACAGCGCCGGCGAGGCAGCCTTTCGAATAGAAGCCGTAGGAACTCGGCTCCGCCCGGGTCGGCAGTTTTACTCCGCCGAAGAGTTCCTTGGCGGGAGGGCCGTCGGCCGCCCATCCGTTGGCGATGGCGCCCGCCATGCTTGCCGCAAAAGCCAGCACCAGCGCCAGCCGCTTCGAAACAGTTCTCATCGTCATGCTCGTCCGCCGCATTTCGTTCACCCGTTTCGCCGGGTGATTTGCTTCAAGTTTAACCTGAATGCCGATTTTGTTGAATCCGTGATCTCAGGCGTGTCGCGATCTTTCAGATTCGCTCCTTCCGCCTTCGGTCCGTGTTCCACCTCATGTCGTTACCGCAAGACCGCTGCTTACTTTTGCGCGGCATGCTTTAATCGTGATCTCCCCCCGGTCTGTTTTTTGCCGAGGTTTGGCCTATGCTGATGCCAACGAAGACAGCTGGGGTGATTTGCATGAGATTGGCTTTCCTGAGGACGGGTATTCTCGCGCTGGCCGCGGCGACCTTTGTACCGCAGGCGCTGCAGGCGCAGGAGTCCGAATGGCGCCACGCACTCGCCGTCATCGAGGCGCCGAAATATCCGAAGGATTTCCCCCGGTTCAACTATGTCAATCCCGATGCACCCAAGGCCGGCGACCTGAGACTTTCCGCCGACGGCACCTTTGATACCTTCAATCCCGTGCTCGACAAGGGCGAGCTTGCGGCCGGCCTGACACCGCGTGCTTCTCTGGTCACCGAGACGCTGCTGAAGCCTTCCATGGACGAGGTCGATGCAGTCTACGGCTTGCTTGCCGAAGCTATTTCCTATCCGGATGATTATGCCTGGGCGAAGTTCCGCCTGCGGCCCGAAGCAAAATGGGCCGATGGTCAGCCGGTCACGCCCGAGGACGTCGTCTTCAGTTTCGACAGGTTCAAGGATCTCAATCCGAAATATGCCAGCTATTACCAGCATGTGCTGAAGGCGGAAAAGACCGGTGAACGCGAAGTTACCTTCACCTTCGACGAGAAGAATAATCGCGAACTGCCCGTCATCGTCGGTGAACTCGATATTGTCCCGATGCACTGGTGGACGGCCAACGGCCCGGACGGCAAGCCGCGCGACATATCGAAGACGACGCTGGAGCCGGTTCTCGGCTCGGGCCCCTATCGCATCGCGTCGTTTTCGCCAGGTTCAACGATCCGCTACGAGCTTCGCGACGACTATTGGGGCAAGGATCTCAACGTCAATATCGGCTACAACAACTTCCGCAGCCAGACCTATACCTATTTCGCCGACCTCGATGTCGAGTTCGAGGCCTTCCGGTCCGGCAATGTCGACTTCTGGTTGGAAAACTCTGCCATGCGCTGGGCGCGTTCCTATGATTTTCCGGCTGTTTCGGACGGTCGCGTCAAGCGCGAGGTGCTGGACAACGAATACAAGACCTCGGGTGTACTGGTCGGCTTCATTCCCAACATGCGCCGCGACAAGTTCAAGGATCCGCGTGTCCGCAAGGCTCTGAACTACGCTTTCGATTTCGAGGACCTGAACCGCACGATCTTCTTCGACCAGTATCAGCGTATCGACAGCTATTTCTATGGCTCCGAGCTCGCATCCAGGGGGCTGCCCGAGGGCAAGGAACTGGAGATCCTGAAGGGGCTTGGCGATGGCGTGCCGCCTGAAGTCTTCTCCACTGAGTACAAGAATCCAGTGTCGGGCGATCCCGCAAAGTTGCGAGACAATCTCCGTACTGCCGTCCAGCTCTTCCGAGAGGCCGGCTACGAGATCAAGGGCGGCCGGATGACCGATACCAAGACCGGAACGCCGCTTTCCTTCGAAATCCTGCTGAACGGCCCGACGATCGAGAGGGTGGCGCTGCCATTTGCCGATAACCTGAAGAAGATCGGCGTTACGGTGTCGGTCCGTACCGTCGATGCGTCGCAATACACCAACCGTGTCCGCAGCTTCGACTATGACATGATCTATCTCGGCTGGGCGCAGAGCCTCAATCCGGGCAACGAGCAGAAGAACTACTGGGGCTCCCAGTCGGTCGGGCAGGAAGGCTCGCAGAACTATGCCGGCATTTCGAGCCCGGCCATCGACACGCTCATCAACCAGATCATCTTCGCCAAGGATCGCGATACCCTGATCCCGACCGTGAAGGCGCTCGATCGCCTGTTGCTCGCAGGGAGCTATACCGTGCCCTCCTACACCATGCGCTCCTCGCGCATCGCTTATTGGGATAAGTTCGAGCGTCCCGCGGAACTGCCGGAATATGCGATCGGCTTTCCCTCCATCTGGTGGGCCAAGGGGGCCGCGAAGTAGGCCATGGGGCTTGCGCGCCACATTTGAGCGGCTACGAATGAACTCTACGAATCGCATATGGCCGGCAGCGCAGTCTGCCGGCGGGAAAGGACGAACGGATTGATAGCGGGACTTGAGGCGGACATCGTGCACCACGCGGGAGAGACAGCCTGATGGGTGCCTATATTCTCAGGCGTCTCCTGCTGATGATCCCGACCATCGTCGGCATCATGGGCATTTCCTTCCTCGTCATCCAGTTTGCGCCGGGCGGTCCGGTCGAGCAGGTGATCGCCCAGCTGACCGGGCAGGGCGATAGCGCCGACCAGCGCCTTTCCGGCGGCGGCGACATGCTCAACCAGCAGTTCGGCAACGAAGAGATGAACGCCAAGTATCGCGGCGCTCAGGGGCTCGATCCGGAACTCATCGCCAAGCTCGAAAAGCAGTTCGGCTTCGACAAGCCGCCGCTGACGCGCTTCCTCGACATGATGTGGAACTATATCCGCTTCGATTTCGGCGAGAGCTTCTTCCGCAACACCACCGTCATCGATCTGATCATCGAGAAGATGCCTGTGTCGATCTCGCTTGGCGTCTGGATCCTGATATTCTCCTACGCGATCTCCATCCCGCTCGGCATCAAGAAGGCGGTCGCGGACGGTTCTCCCTTCGATGTCTGGACCTCCGGCGTCATCGTAATCGGCTATGCCGTGCCGAGCTTCCTGTTCGGCATCCTGCTGATCGTGCTGTTCGCTGGTGGTTCCTTCTTCGACTGGTTCCCGCTGCGCGGCCTCGTCTCCGACAATTTCGCCCAGTTGTCCTGGTGGGAAAAGATCATCGACTACTTCTGGCACCTGACCCTGCCGCTGATCGCATTGTCGCTGTCGGCCTTCGCCACGACCACGCTGCTCACCAAGAATTCCTTTATCGACGAGATCAAGAAACAGTATGTCGTGACCGCCCGCGCCAAGGGCCTGAACGAGCGGCAGGTGCTTTACGGTCATGTTTTCCGCAACGCCATGCTGATCGTCATCGCCGGCATTCCCGGAGCCTTCATCTCAGCCTTCTTCACCGGCTCGCTCTTGATCGAAAACATCTTCTCGCTCGATGGTCTCGGCCGGCTTGGCTATCTCTCGGTGGTCAACCGGGACTATCCCGTCGTCTTTGCCACCCTCTACATCTTCTCGCTGATGGGCCTTGTCGTCGGTCTCGTCTCCGACCTGATCTACACCTGGATCGATCCGCGCATCGATTTCGACCGGAGGGATGTCTGACATGTCTTCCGTCGAAACCGCCCGCACCGATGTCGCTACTCCCATGAAGAAGTCGTGGCTGTCGCCGACCAACGTCCGACGCCTCGAAAACTTCAAGGCCAATCGCCGCGGCTACTGGTCCTTCTGGCTTTTCATGATCCTTTTCGTCCTGTCGTTGTTTGCCGAATTCATCGCCAACGACCGGCCGCTGATCGCCTCTTACAAGGGAGAGATCCTTTTACCGGTGGTGATCGACTATCCGGAGGAGAAGTTTGGCGGCTTCCTTGCGGTCACAGATTACCGGTCTCCCTTCATCAGCGACGAGATCAACGCCAATGGCTGGATGATCTGGCCGCCGATCCGCTACTCCTACCGCACGGTGAATTCGGACATTCCGCATTCCGCGCCGACGCCGCCCTTCTGGCTGATGGACAAAGCGGGGCGCTGCTCAGCCTATCCGCTCAAGGATCAGGACCCGAACTGCATTCTCGGCAATCTGAACTGGCTCGGCACCGACGACCAGGCGCGCGATGTTGCCGCCCGCATGATCTATGGCTTCCGCATCTCGGTCCTGTTCGGCCTCGTGCTGACCATCTGCTCGGCCTTCGTCGGCGTCACCGCCGGCGCGGTTCAGGGCTATTTCGGCGGCTGGACAGACCTTCTAATGCAGCGTTTCATCGAGATCTGGTCCTCGATGCCGGTACTCTACATCCTGCTCATCATTGCCGCGATCCTGCCGCCCGGTTTCTTCGTGCTGCTCGGGATCATGCTGCTGTTCTCATGGGTCAGTTTCGTCGGCATCGTGCGCGCAGAGTTCCTGCGCGCACGCAATTTTGAATATGTGAATGCCGCCCGCGCGCTCGGAGTCGGCAACTGGACCATCATGTTCCGGCATCTCCTGCCGAACGCCATGGTCGCCACCCTCACCTTCCTGCCCTTCATTCTCTCCGGCTCGATCACCACGCTGACCTCGCTCGATTTCTTAGGGTTCGGCATGCCGCCGGGATCGCCGTCTCTCGGTGAACTCATCGCCCAGGGCAAGCGCAATCTCCAGGCTCCGTGGCTCGGCCTCACCGCCTTCTTCACCATGTCGATCATGCTGTCGCTCCTGATCTTCGTCGGGGAAGCCGTGCGTGACGCCTTCGATCCGAGGAAGGCTTTCAGATGACCGCCCCGCTTCTTTCTGTTCGTGATCTCTCGGTCGCCTTCCATCAGGGCGGCAAGGAAACCCTCGCCGTCGACCGCGTCTCCTTCGATATCGGCCCGGGCGAGGTCGTGGCGCTGGTCGGCGAATCCGGTTCCGGCAAGTCCGTCTCTGCCAACTCCGTGCTGCGCCTCCTGCCTTATCCGGCGGCGAGCCATCCCTCGGGAGAAATCCTGTTCGAGGGACGCGATCTTCTGAAGTTGCCGGAGGCGGAACTTCGCCATGTCCGCGGCAACGACGTGACTATGATCTTTCAGGAGCCGATGACCTCGCTTAATCCGCTCCACTCCATTGAGAAGCAGATCGGCGAGATCCTCGAATTGCATCAGGCGATGAGCGGGCCGGCGGCACGCGAACGGACGCTGGAGCTTCTCCGGCAGGTCGGTATCCGTGACCCGGAAAAGCGCCTCTCCGCCTATCCGCACGAACTGTCCGGCGGCCAGCGCCAGCGCGTGATGATCGCCATGGCGCTCGCTAACAGGCCGAAGCTCTTGATCGCCGACGAGCCGACCACCGCGCTCGACGTGACCGTTCAGGCGCAGATCCTGGCGCTTCTGCGTGAGTTGAAGGCCGATCACGGCATGTCCATGCTGTTCATCACTCATGATCTCGGCATCGTGCGCAAGTTTGCCGATCGGGTCTGCGTCATGACCAAGGGCCGGATCGTCGAAAGCGGGCCGGTGGAGGAGATCTTCACCAATCCGCAGCACGACTATACGAAGAGGTTGCTCGCCTCCGAGCCGCGCGGCGAGCCGCCGGCGCTCGACGAGACAAAGCCGGTGGTGATGAAGGGCGACGACATCCGCGTCTGGTTCCCCATCAAGGCCGGCTTCCTGCGCAAGGTGGTGGATCATGTGAAGGCCGTCGATGGCGTCGACATGGTGCTGCGCGCCGGCCAGACGCTCGGCGTCGTCGGCGAATCCGGTTCCGGCAAGACGACGCTCGGTCTGGCGCTTGCCCGCCTCATCTCGTCGAAGGGACGCATCAGCTTCATCGGGCAGGAAATCGATGGCTTTTCCTATCGCGAGATGCGCCCGTTGCGCGACCGCCTGCAGATCGTCTTTCAGGACCCTTACGGCTCGCTCAGCCCCCGTATGTCGGTGGGCGAGATCATTGCGGAAGGCCTGAAGGTTCACGAAAGCGCGCTGTCGGCAGACGAGCGCGATGCCCGCGTTTGCTGGGCGCTGGACGAGGTTGGCCTCGATACGGCGACCCGCTGGCGTTACCCGCATGAGTTTTCAGGCGGCCAGCGGCAGCGCATCGCGATTGCCCGCGCTATGGTGCTGAAACCCCGGTTCGTCATGCTCGACGAACCGACCTCGGCGCTCGACATGACGGTGCAGGCGCAGGTGGTCGACCTGTTGCGCGATCTGCAGCAGAAGCATGATCTCGCCTATCTCTTCATCAGCCACGACCTGCGCGTGGTGAAGGCGCTTGCCAACGAGGTGATCGTCATGCGCGCCGGCAAGGTGGTGGAGCAGGGACCGTCGAGTGCGATCTTCTCCGCGCCCAAGGAAGACTATACCCGCGCCCTGATGGCCGCCGCCTTCAATCTCGAAGCCGTCGAGATCGGCGGCGTCAGCCAGTAGCATCCAGCTTGCCACCAGTAACATCCCGCTTACGAAAAGAGTGACCATGCCCGACAAGAGCCCCGTCGTCATCGACCTGAAGTTCGACCGCGAAAGCGTTGTCGCAGGCCTGAAGAACGCCTTTCCCGGCCGCGAGATCATCGACATGGCCTTGCCCGAGAATGCCGGCCGCGATCTTTCCGGCAGCGCCTATGCCGTTGTCTGGAAGCCGGACCCGGCGCTGTTCTCCCGCATGCCGGACCTCAAGGTCATCTTTTCCGGCGGCGCCGGCGTCGATCATATCCTGACCGCTTACGAATTGCCCGATGTGCCGATCGTCCGCTTCGTCGATCGCAGCCTGACCGACCGCATGAGCGAATGGGTCGTGCTGCAATGCCTCATGCATCTGCGCAGGTCGCTGGCCTATGCGCGCCAGCAGAAGAACCATGAATGGCGCGAACTCGATCCGCAGCCCGAGGCATGTGACGTGACCGTCGGCGTCATGGGCCTCGGCGTTCTCGGCCAGGATGCCGTCCGCAAGCTCAGGGTCATGGGCTTCGAGGTCGTTGGCTGGTCGCGCAGCATGAAGTCGATCGAGGGCGTCGAGACTTTTGACGAGGCGGGGCTCGATGCATTCCTCGCCAGGACCGATATTCTCGTTGGTCTTTTGCCATTGACCGAGGAGACTCGCGGCATCTACAACACCTCGCTATTTGCGAAGCTTCGCCAGGGCGGCGCTCTGGAAAAGCCCGTCTTCCTCAATGCCGGCCGCGGCGGCAGCCAGGTCGAGGCTGATATCGTCTCGGCACTTGCAAGCGGTATCCTGGGGGCCGTCTCGCTCGATGTGTTCGAGAAGGAGCCGCTCGCTTCTGAGAGCCCGCTATGGGCGTTCGAGAATGTTATTATCACTCCTCATGCGGCGGCTTCTTCCGATGTCAGGGCGCTTTTTCGCCATGCCGAAAGGCAGATGACGCGTCTTGAGGGCGGCGAGGCCCTGCAGCATGTCGTGGATCGCGTCGCCGGATACTGAGCAAGTCGGAACCATATACAACGCTCTTTCGTTTCCATGGTGTTGACTGGCCGCAATCAGTGGCCGTCAAGGTAGATACCCAGGGAGGCTTTAGCATGGTTCAACGACCAGATCTTCATCATCCCGAAGCGCGGCCGGCGTCTGCTGAGCCTGAGAAGGAATCGCTGTCCGCAACCAAGGCCCGGCAGGGCTTTCTTGGAAGGCCGGTGCTGATCATTCTGCTGGCCGGCCTCGTCCTCGCCCTGTTGGTATGGATACCCGCCGAATGGTGGGGCAATGCCATCGCACCGGAAAACCCATCCAATGAGCCGGCGCAACAGCAGCCGTCACCGCCTGCGCAGGCCAATCCGCCGCAACAGTAGTCCCGCAGGGATATGGACTTTGCGATCCGAATTTCTGATAAGAGACGCCTGAAGCGGCCGGACTGAACCCTGTCGCGAAGAGCGGTCAAGGCTGGCCGCGGTTTGCAGGACTGTCCGCCGATGACCAAGACCGATATCGCGACACGGGTTTTCAACCACACATGGAAGCTTGACCCGATCCTCCGCAGCCTGATCGACACGGATTTCTACAAGCTCTTGATGCTGCAGATGATCTGGAAGCTTTATCCGGATGTGAACGCAACCTTCAGCCTGATCAACCGCACCACGACGGTGCGCCTGGCGGAAGAAATCGACGAGACCGAACTGCGCGACCAGCTCGATTACGCCCGTTCGCTGCGACTTACCAAGAAGGAGGCGATCTGGCTCGCGGGTAACACCTTCTACGGCCGTGCCCAGATCTTCGAGCCGGAATTTCTGACTTGGCTCGCCAATTTCCAGCTGCCGGAATATGAACTGTCGAGGAAGGACGGCCAGTTCAACCTGCATTTCCATGGAAAGTGGATGGAAACCACGATGTGGGAGATCCCTGCACTGGCCATCATCAACGAGCTTCGTTCGCGCGCCGTGTCAAAGTCTCTCGGGCTTTTCACGCTGGACGTGCTCTATGCCCGCGCAAAGGCCAAGATGTGGTCCAAGGTCGAGCGTCTGCGCGAACTGCCCGGCCTTCGGATCTCGGATTTCGGCACGCGCCGCCGACACAGTTTTCTGTGGCAGCGCTGGTGCGTCGAAGCCCTGAAGGAAGGCATCGGCCCGGCCTTTACGGGCACCAGCAACGTGCTGCTTGCGATGGATTCCGATCTTGAAGCCGTCGGTACCAACGCGCACGAACTGCCTATGGTGACAGCAGCCCTGGCACGCAACGACGAGGAACTCGCGGCTGCGAACTACAAGGTCATGCAGGACTGGAACCGCCTCTATGGCGGCAACCTGCTAATCGTCCTGCCGGATACCTATGGCACCGCAGCCTTCCTGCGCAATGCGCCCGACTGGGTGGCGGACTGGACGGGTTTCCGCCCCGACAGCGCCCCGCCGATCGAGGGCGGCGAAAAGATCATCGCGTGGTGGAAGCAAAAGGGACGCGATCCCCGGCAGAAGCTTCTGATCTTCTCCGACGGACTCGATGTCGATGCGATCATCGATACCTACAGGCATTTCGAGGGGCGTGTGCGCATGAGCTTCGGCTGGGGTACCAACCTCACCAATGATTTCGCCGGCTGCGCGCCGCGCGAAATCGAGGGCCTGAAGCCGATTTCGCTGGTCTGCAAGGTGAGCGATGCGAATGGCCGCCCGGCGGTCAAGCTCTCCGACAATCCGCGCAAGGCGACAGGCGATCCGGCCGAGGTGGAGCGTTACCTGAAGTTCTTCGGCTCGGACGATCGCGTCGAACAGGCCGTGCTCGTCTGATATCGACAGCAAGGCCGATGCCCGGTTCTTGCGATCCGTCCGCTTGTCTGTAAGCTGTTGGTCAAATATTCCGCTGTGCCCGGGGAGGGGCGTGGCGGAAATCATGACCACATCGCTTGAGGGAGGAAGACATCATGGACATGAACGGCACCGAACGGATCGAAGCTCCAGTCGAAACGGTATGGCGTGCATTGAACGACGCCGACATTTTGCGCCAGGCGATACCCGGCTGCGAGGAGTTGGAAAAGACTTCCGACACGGACCTGATCGCAAAGGTCGTTCTGAAGATCGGGCCGATCAAGGCGAAGTTCGAGGGGGCCGTGGAGTTACAGAACCTCAATCCGCCGCGGTCCTACACCATTTCCGGCGAGGGTAAAGGCGGCATTGCCGGCTTCGCCAAGGGCGGTGCCGATGTCTCGCTCGAAGCTGACGGACCGGATGCGACTATCCTCAGTTATGCGGTCAAGGCCGAGGTCGGGGGCAAGATCGCGCAGCTCGGCTCCCGCCTGATCGATTCCACTGCCAAAAAGCTCGCCGGTCAATTCTTCTCGAAGTTTGCAGAGCTGGTGACCGCGGCTCCCGACGAGGCGGTCAGCGCCTCCGCATGAATGTGGCGGCGTCCCGCCTGAAAGCCTTGCGCAAGCCACTGCGTCGATAGTGGCTTGAGGCCGAAAATGTGATTCGGCGCGTATAGGATACCAATATGACGAACGACCCCGATCACTTCTTCGAGCAGCAGGATGTGGCGCTGCAAATGCTCATTGTTGAAAACAAGGGCGATGAATTGACCGATATCCTCGTCGACGCGTTGCGCGACGCCCTTGGCCTGCTGCAGGATGAACTCGAACCCACTGTCCACTGACGCATCCTGCACACTTCTGGCAAAGGCAGAAACGGCTCTCCGTCCGCAACTGCCTCAGAACCGGTCGGACACCTGGATGCCGGCCGGTCCGAGAATGACGGCGATCAGCACCGGCAGGAAGAACAGGATCATCGGTACGGTGAGTTTCGGCGGCAGTGCCGCCGCTTTCTTTTCCGCTTCGTTCATGCGTTCGTCGCGGCCTTCCTGCGCCAGTACGCGGAGAGCCGTTGCGACGGGCGTGCCGTAGCGTTCCGCTTGAATGAGCGCCTGGGTAACGCTCTTCACGCCGTCGAGCTGAGTGCGAAGCCCGAGGTTTTCAAGCGCAGTTCGGCGATCTGGCAGGAAGGAAAGTTCCGCCGTGGTCAGTACCATTTCTTCCGCCAGTTCCGGTGACTGGGTGGCGATTTCATCCGCCACGCGACGCATGGCGGCTTCTATGGAAATCCCGGATTCGACGCAGATGAGCATCAGGTCCAGCGCATCGGGCCATGCCCGGCGGATCGATTGCTGCCGCTTCGTCATGCGGTTCGAGACATAGATGTTCGGCAGGTAGAAACCGATATAGCCGCCGACGATGGTGGCAAGCAGGCGGATTGCAAGCGGCTTTTCCGCAAGATTGCCAAGCGCGAAGATCCAGATGGCGGTGATTGCGAGTGTCAGGAACGGCAGGAAAAAACGCGCGAAGAGAAAGATGTTCAGCGCGTTCTGCGAACGCAGACCCGCCGCGCGAAGCTTGTCCAGCGTAGCGTCGTCCACCAGAGCCTGACGCAGATTGAGGCGTTCGACGATCTGCCGGACCGATTGGTTGTTGTTTGCGCGAAGGCTCGCCTTGCCGCGGGCTGTCTCGGCATTCATTCGCGCTCGCTCCCGCGCGCGGATCTGTTCACGCTCGGTGGAGACTGCCTTCATGCGCTTGTCGAGATTGCCACGCTCGAAAAAGGGGATGGCGATGGTGTAGAGGGTCGCAAACACGGCGATCGCCACGAGGACCGCGATGATCAGCGAGGGATTTGTCAGGCTTGCCGCGAAGTCTTCATTCATCGCCTGGGTTCCCTAGATGTCGAAGTTGATCATGTTGCGCATTACCATGATGCCGATCGACATCCACACACCCGAAGCCGCGAGGATCAGGTGACCGCGGGAATCGGTGAACAGGATCATGATGTATTGCGGCGAAGTGAGGTAGACCAGCAGCGCGACGATGAAGGGCAGGGCGCCGATGATGACTGCCGAGGCCTTGGCTTCCATCGAAAGCGCGTTGACCTTCGCCTTCATCTTCTTGCGGTCGCGCAGCACACGCGAGAGGTTGGACAGTGCTTCGGAGAGGTTGCCCCCGGCCTGGCTCTGGATCGCGATCACGATCGAGAAGAAATTGATTTCCTGCAGCGGCATGGTGATCATCATGCGCTGGCAGGCTTCCGGGACACTCAGGCCCACCTGCTGGGATTCGACGACCCGGCGAAATTCGGTCTTCACCGGTTCCTGGCCTTCCGAAGCGATCAGCCTCAGTGCATCGTTCAGTGGCAGGCCGGACTTGATCGAGCGGACCATGACATCGAGCGAGTTGGGGAACTCGTTCAGGAACTTCTTCTGCCGGCGCTTGATCAGAAAGTTGACGAGCCAGCGCGGAAGCCCGAGACCGGCGGCAAAGGTCACGCCGATAAGTGCGAGCGGCGGCAGTCCGGCAACGAAAGCGAACACGGCGATCACGACGCCGAAGATGGCGCTGAAGGTGTAGAACTGGCTCGGAGTGGCCGAAAGGCCAGCCTGATTCAGCCTTGATTTCAGGCTGGTGGATGCAGCCTTCTTCTGCCGTTCATGCTGCTTGCGCTCCAGTTCCTTCAAAGAATCCTGAACGGACTTGCGCCGCTTGGAGATTTCCTGGACGCGGTCGCGCGCTGCCTTGACCTTGGCGTGATCGGTCTCTGCCGCCTTGACGCGGTTGATGCGGCTTGCGGTCTTTTTCTCGGCCTCGATCTGCGAGTACAGCAGGCCGTAGGCAATGCCACCGGTCGCTATTGCCGCAAGCGCGATGATGGCCAGTACCAGGGGATCGAAGCCGAACATCGTCTCAGACCCCCTTACCCTTCTGTTCCATCGCGTCGAGCGCTGCCGCCAGACGACGCTCTTCGTTGTAGTAGCGTGCCCGGTCCCAGAAATGAGGTTTGCCGATCCCGGTCGACATGTGCCGCCCGATGATCTTGCCGTTGAGGTCTTCGCCTTCGATCTCGTAGCGCAGGAGATCCTGGGTGATGATGACGTCGCCTTCCATGCCGATCACCTCGGTGACATGGGTGATGCGGCGTGAGCCGTCGCGCAGGCGGGCCGCCTGTATGATGATGTCGATGGAGCCGGAAATGATTTCGCGCACGGTCTTTGCCGGAAGGGTGAAGCCGCCCATGGCGATCATCGATTCCATACGTGACAGGCATTCGCGCGGCGTATTGGCGTGGATCGTGCCCATCGAGCCGTCATGGCCGGTGTTCATCGCCTGCAGGAGGTCGAACACCTCCGGTCCGCGCACTTCGCCGACGATGATGCGTTCGGGACGCATGCGCAGGCAGTTCTTGACGAGGTCACGCATGGTGATCTCACCCTCGCCCTCGATGTTCGGCGGCCGGGTTTCCAGACGGACAACATGCGGTTGCTGCAACTGCAGTTCGGCGGTGTCTTCGCAGGTGATGATGCGTTCGTCGGCATCGATGAAGCCGGTGAGGCAGTTAAGCAGCGTGGTCTTGCCTGAGCCGGTACCGCCGGAAATGACGACGTTACAGCGAACGCGGCCAATGATCTGCAGGATCTCCGCGCCTTCCGGCGTGATCGCGCCGAACTTGACCAGTTGTCCGAGGTTGAGCTTGTCCTTCTTGAATTTACGGATCGTCAGCGCCGGCCCGTCGATGGCGAGCGGCGGTGCGATGACGTTGACACGAGAGCCGTCGGGCAGGCGGGCGTCACAGATCGGGCTGGATTCATCGACGCGGCGGCCGACCTGGCTGACGATGCGCTGGCAGATGGAAAGAAGCTGGGCATTGTCGCGGAACCGGATTTCCGATTCAATCGTCTTGCCGCTCACTTCGATGAAGGTCTGGCCGGCACCGTTGACCATGATGTCGGCGATGTCGTCACGCGCCAGCAACGGTTCCAGCGGGCCGTAGCCGAGCACGTCGTTGCAGATGTCGTCGAGCAGTTCTTCCTGCTCGGAAATCGACATCGCGAAGTTCTTGATGGTGATGATGTCGTTGACGATATCGCGGATTTCTTCGCGCGCGCTTTCTCCGTCGAGTTTGGCAAGCTGCGACAGGTCGATGGTGTCGATCAGCGCCGAAAACACCTGTGACTTGGTGTCATAGTAATCCTGCGTGCGGGCGGGCCGCTTGCGGCCGCCAGACGGCTGCGCCTGCAGTGGCGGCGGGGTCACCTGCTGGCGCGGTTCCTCGCGCGCGGGTTCCGGGGCTGCCATGGCGCTGCGTTGCGGAGGCGCTGCAACAGCGGGCGCGGATGCGGGCGGCGCGGTGCCGACCCCCGATCCGCTTCTTCCAAAACTGTCGCCTCCGCGCTTTCCAAACATCAGCCTTAACCTGTTTCCGTCCTGCTGTTATTTCTTGCCGAGCAGCCCGAGCATCTTGCCCAGTCCACCCTTCTTGGGTTTCTTGATCGTCGCCCTGCCGGTCACGAGATGGACAATCTGCGAAAATGTCTCCGACGTCGGCGATTTCGCATCGATCTCCGAAATCATCCGTCCGCTGTTGGCCGCGTTCCCGAACAGCGCCGCATCGAAGGGGATGATGGCGGCCGGTTCGATCTCCAGCGGTTCGAAGAAATCCTGCGGAGCGATTTCAGGGCGCTTTGGCATGCCGACCTGATTGAGAATGAGGTGCGGCGCCTTGTCGTTCGGCCTGATCTTCTTCAGCGCATCGAGCATGTTCTTGGCGTTGCGCAGATTGGCGAGGTCCGGGGCGCAGGTGATGATGATTTCATCGACTTCGCCGAGCACGGTTCGCGTCCAGTCCGACCAGGTATGCGGCAGGTCGAGCACGGTCGCTGGCGCGCTGCGCTGCAACAATTCGAGCACCGGCTGGAAGGCATCGCGGTCATAGTCATAGGCCCGGTCGAGCAGCGAGGGTGCTGCCAGTAGTGACAGATGCTGTGAACATGTCGTCAGCAGTCGGTCGAGGAAGACCTCGTCCAGTCGCTCCGGAGAAAACACCGCTTCCGCCATGCCCTGCGCCGGATCCTGATCGAAGTCGATATTCGCCGTTCCGAAGGGAAGGTCGAGGTCGGCCAGAATGGTTTCCGTCGAGAACAGGCTGGAAATTCCGAAGGCGCAATTGTGGGCGATGGTCGAGGAGCCGACCCCGCCCTTGGCGCCGATGAAGGCGATGCTACGGCCAAGCGGTTCGGCCTCGGGGTCGACGAAGATGGCCGCGATGGCGGTCATGATGTCGGCCATAGCGAGCGGAGCCACGATGTATTCTGAAATGCCGTTACGGATCAACTCGCGATAGAGCGTAATGTCGTTTTGGCGGCCGATGATGATGACCCGCGTGGCGGGATCGCAGACCTCGGCCAAAGGCGCAAGCTCGGCCATCAGATTCCCGGCGCCTGCCTCGGTTTCCAGAATGATGAGATTCGGTGTTGGGGTGGAGGCAAACATGCTCGCCGCGGCGGCGATGTTGCCGCTGGTGATCCTGAGGCTCGCCCGCGCCATCCGTCGGTCCTGGGCGCACTGCTCCATCACCCGCCGCACCGCATCGGAGATGCAGAAAGCGTGCACCGAAATGCGCGGCAGTGGGCGCAGGCTGTCGAGATTGCCGGTCGCGGCGGGCTCATCCGCCATGCGGCCTCCGTCGGCACCCGTGTCAATATCGTAATCGATCGCGCTCATGCTTTAATCCTGCCTTCGGACGTTGCTGTCCTGCTAGTTCGTCGAGGTATCAGCGCCTTCGCGATAGAGACCGATGACAGTCGAGCGTCGCGTCGCGTCGATCGGCGCGGTTGCGCGCGGTGTCACGAGGTCCATCGGATTGGCGATCTGGGCCGCGAGGTTTGCTTGCGTCGCGCAGCCAAAATTATGCCAGTTCTTGTTGGCATAGGTATTGTTCTGCAGGTCTTCCGGCCACTGGCCGCACTGGTCCGTGACGGCGGTGACAGCGACATAGCTCAGCCTGACCGGTGCCGCGTCACCTGTCGCCCCCGCCTGGTAGCTGGTCTCGATGATACGGGGGGCCGGAACGCCATTGCCCGCCAGCACAGAGCGGATCTCCTTGCGCATGTGGGTGGCGGCAACCGAATTCGGCGAACCCTGAGGCAGAAGGATCTGCAGGTTCCCCTTTGACTTCGATGCGTAATCGCCGGCAAAGCCCGCGATCGCATCCCGTGTTCCGGTGGTCAAAGCGCGGTCGCCGGATGCGATCGGGATATCGAGGGTGTGCTCGACCTCGGTCAGGGTAATCGGATGGCGGGTGCGGTAGTCATCGGGAATGGCGCCCGTCGACATCTGATCCTTGTTCATGCTGCCGCAGCTGGCAAGCAGCGTGGTTGCGCCGATCACCAGCAAGGTTGCGGCAATGCGCCCGTAGCGGATACTGTGTTCGGCCATGGCAGTCCGGCTTTCCGTTCTTTCGAGCTCGGTCGTTGGCGTCTTCATGTCGGCATCCCCGCTCATTTGTAGATAAATCCGACCGCGCCATGGTACTGGCCAGTGGCATCGGCCTGACGCCGGCCATAGACCTTGTTCACCTTGTTCAGGAAGAAGGTGGCGCCATCGTTTTCGGGATTGAAGTTGTCGTCGGGACGGGCCAGCTGATTGCGCGCCACAGGCCGAACGAGATAGGGCGTGGCGATGATGACCAGTTCGGTCTCGTTGCGCTGGAAGTCCTTGCTGCGAAACAGCGTGCCGAGAATCGGGATCTTCGAAAGGCCTGGGAGGCCTGACATCGCCTGGCGGATATTGTCTTGCACGAGGCCGGCGATCACGATCGAGCCGCCCGACGGAAGTTCGACGGTCGTCGAGGCTTCGCGCTTGCGTATCGACAGATAGGTCTGGCCTGGCATGCCGGATTGCGTGTTGCCGCTGACGTCCGAACCTTCCCAGGTCGGCTCGGAAACATTTGTCTCGATGGCAAGGCTGATACGGCCGGGAGCGAGAACCACCGGCCGGAAATTCAGCTCGATGCCATAGTTCACCGTTTCCGTGGTGCGGGACAGCGTCGTCTTGCCGGTCTCCGGATCGGTATCGACTTCCTGTTCACTGGGCAGTCGATATTCTCCGCCGACGTAGAATTTCGCCTGCTCTCCGGAGATCGCTGTCAGGCTCGGCTCGGCAAGCGTACGCATGACGCCGGCCTGCTCCATCGCGTTGATATAGGTGCTGAGACCGAAGCCCGAGCTTCCAAGCGTTGCCGTGATCTTGCTGACGCCGGTCGGATCGATCGCGTTTCCAAGATTGGCGGGATTGGAATAGCCGATCCCGCTGGTACCATCGGAGATGCTGCCGCTGAAGCCGAGTTGCTTCAGGACCGAACGGCTGACTTCAGCAACAGTGACCTTGAGCGAAACCTGGTCCTCGCCCTCGATCGTCAGGAGGTTGACGATCTGCGAAACCTGACGGTCTTCCGCGAAGATCGCGACAGCTGCATCCCCACTTTCGCTGGAGGCTGTTGCCGTCTGGTTGCGGGTGGTCGCTTCGCCGCCTTTCAGGAACGCGTTGGCGAGGCTTTGCGCGCGGGCGGCATCCTGCGGCGTCCGCACCGCACCGGTCAGGACGATGTTGTCCGAGACGATCTCGACCTTGATGTCCGATTCGGGAATGAAGCGGCGCAGATTGTTTTCGAGCCCTGCGATGTCGCGTTCGATTTCGACATCAAGGCTTACCACCTCTTCGCCGTTCTCGCCGAAGATGAAGATGTTCGTTTGACCCACCGCCTTGCCGAACAGATAGATGCGACGCGAGGTGCGCGTCACGGCATCCGCCATGGAGGGATCCGCGACGAGGATATCGTGCGCATCCTGCGGCAGGTCGACGACGAGCGCCTTGTTGAGGCCGAGTTTCAAGGTCCGCCGGGCGCCGGGACCGGACTGGTTGATACGAACCACGCTCTGGGCCGCCGCTTCCGCAAGCGGCACGTCGAAAATATGGGGGGCGAAGTTGCCGGGTATGCCGGAAAAGGCCATGGAGAACGCCAATCCCCCGGCCAGCGAAGTGCGGATTTTCCGTCTCAAGTTCAGCACCGTGGCATCCCCGATCATTGTGTCTGTTTTTCCGAGCCGGAGGACTTGACCACCGTGCCGGATTTGATGACCTGAATTGAAGGCGCGCCCGAACCGCCGCTCAGAAGGTAATCCGCAACTGAGGTATCTTCCTCCTGGGCATCGGCGACCGAGCGCAGCGCCAGCGACAGCCTGTCCGCCATCTGCTGCGCAACGGTGATCACCTTCGCCTGGTCGGGCGTGAGTTCCAGTGTTGCCGTGGTGCCGACAACGGATTTGCTTCCGTCATCCTTCTCCTCGACTTGCTGGTCGATCGCCAGCACGCGAATGTTGGAGAGCACGGTTTCGGTCAGGTAATTGTTTTCGTCGCCTTTGCGAACCATGATGACGTCGACACGGTCGTTGGGCAGGATGAAGCCGCCGGCGCCCGTCGCGACGGAGATTTCGGTGGCCACCGCGCGCTTGCCGGAGGGCAGCAGCGAGGACATGATGCGTGTCGAGGAATCGACGATCTTTTCGCGTCGCAGAGGTTCTCCCTCGAACATCGGGAGGCGTACGACCGCTCCCGCAAGCTCCGTCATGGCGTCGGGGCGGTCCGTTCGGGTGATGAAGCCGGGAACTATGCTGCCTTCCGGCCAGGCCATCCAGCGGATGGACTTGTCATTCAGACGGGCGCCGACCGGGAGATTTTCCGAGGATACGAGTACATCGACGGTCGGCTCCTTTTTGACCTCGCCGCTCACCTGTTGCATCACGACCTGTTTTGTGCCGCCGAGCCGCATGGCAAGGAGGCCTGCCATGCCGGCCGCCACGACGGCGACTGCGAGGATAATGATGCGCGCGGGTTTCATGATCTTTCCTTGAGCGGCACAAAGCACTGTGCCTCGCAGAATGATCAGCAATTGGTGTAATTATGGTTAACGAGACACTTACGCTCTTGGTTAACGATAGCTTTCTGTGGTCGGGCGCGGGTGTTTAGCGGATCTGCTCTAGTGCGGCCAACACGAGCGGTGATTGGGGAAAGGCAGCGAGCCCACCGACGCAGATCGCGATCGCATAGGGGATCTTCTTGGCCGTCAGGATCGAGTGCGGCACCGGCAGGTTGAGCGCCATCACGGTATTGGAATTCGAACGCACCAAGAGGATCAGCAGGGTCAGGAGCCCGCCGCCATACGCAACATAGATCAGGAAATGCAAGAGGGAGGTCGTGAAACCGTACCACACCGCCGCTGCGGTCAGAAGCTTTGCATCGCCGCCGCCCATGACGTTGATGGCGAAGAGGCCAAAGACAACAGAGAACACCGTGACGCCCGCTAAGATGTGCCAGCCGAATTCGGGGAGGCTCAGACCGGAGAAAGGTGCGATCAATATGAAGGATGTAAGAAGGATCGCCGGAATGCGGTTCGGGACCGTCATCTCAAACAGGTCTGTGAAGGCCGCGACAACGAGGCAAAGCGGGAAAATCACGAAAACCGCAGCTTCATACATATCTTCTTTCCTCTAGACAGAGTTGTTAGAACATCTCGACAAATGCTTACGAAATCGCGAAGAAGATACTTGCCGAATACCGCTTGACCCGGAACAGGAAAAGCCGCTCCTAGAGAGCGGCTTTTCCGAGTGATTGGGCCGTAACCCCGTAAACACTAACGATCAGGGGGTACCGTTCGGGTTCGCCACAGTCGCGCCGAGGCTATCAAACCGGTTGTTCAGGGCGTTGCCGAGGGTCGTTGCGCCGGTGATCAGGGCAACAGAGATGAGGGCTGCGATCAGGCCGTATTCGATAGCGGTGGCGCCGGACTCATCCTTCAGGAAACGTGCGAAAATCTTGGTCATTCTACTCTCCTACTCCACAATGGTTGTTCAGCACTGCCGGCAACTGTTTGCCGTTGCTCGGATGACTGGAACCTACACATCAGCCCATTGCCATCGGCTTAAGAAAGACGGTTACCAACTCCTGAAAGGCCAAATGACGGGGATTTGGTAAACGGTTGGAAGCGACGGAATTCCGCATTTTATCGATCGAGGCGCACGCGCCGGAAAATCGATGATAAAACAGCCATTTGCATCGCTTTCATGTAGGGCATTCACGGCTGTATGGCGCGGCTGCGGCCGTCACCGTCTTGTTCTTCACAGGACAAGTTGGGGATGTGTGACCAATTTTGGTACGAGCTTGGGTCGATGCCCGGCCGCCGATACGGTTTTCGAGAAGGGCAGGAGAGCGGCGAGATTGCGTTCAAGCGTGTGCTGTGCGCATCCGGGACCGTTGCCGGCTCGCTCAGCTGGTGCGGTTCACACAGAAATGCCCCGGCTTAACCGTCCGTTCACCAATCCGCTCCATCCTGCGTCAGGATCCACGTATTGAAAGCTTCGGAAGGCTGGCACGCATGTTGTCTTGCAGCGGTCTCAAACTTCTTGCTGTCGCCGGTGTGCTCGCATTGAGCGCGGCGCTGCCGTTTTCCGCTTCGGCTGAAGACGATAGCGGCTATCTGCGCGTCTATATGAACAATGCGCGCGTGCTCAAACTCGACCGTCCCGTCAGCAAGGTGATCGTTGGCAATTCCGATGTTGCCGACGCAACCGTCGCCGACGCAAAGACCATCGTACTGACTGGACGTGCCTTCGGCTCGACAAATCTTGTCCTTCTCGATGCCGCCGGCAACGCAATCGTTGACGAACGTATTCTGGTATCGATCGACGAGGGCAATACGGTGCGCGTATTCAAGGCCACCAGCCGCACCGTGCTGTCCTGCACACCGAATTGCGAGGAGCATGCCGCAACCGGTGTCAGTTCGAAATAATCGGACGAAGTGAGACTCTTTGTCGCCCCAGATCGGGAAAAACGTAAAGAAACCGGAAACGGAATCTCAATACTTCGCCTCTAGTGTGCCGTCAAAACCGCATTTCGGTCACAGGCGATGAATCCACTTACTCATCCGGACGAAGCAAAAAGCCGCGGGAAGCGGTTCCGCCTTTCTTTATGGCGCAGGCTGGCACGTTCCCGCGATGGCGCCGCCGCGATCGAATTTGCGATCCTCGCCATTCCCTACTTTCTCATCATTTTCGCGACGCTGGAGACGTTTGTCGCCTATACGGCCGAACAGATCGTGGCGAACGCCGTCAACGTCATGGCGAGGGAAGTGCGCACGGGGAACATCACCTACAAGCTTGGGCGTTCGACGGACATGACGAAGGAACAGTTCCGAGTCGCGTTCTGCGACCAGATTTCGGTGGTTATCGCCTGTTCCGCCACCGAGGCTGCCAACCCGCAGAAGCTTTACCTGGATCTTGAGACGCTGCCGACTTTCGCAGCTGTCGCCGACAAGGTTGGGGTTCCACGAACCAATGGTGGATTTTCGGACCTCAATACGTCAGCCTTTCATTTTGCTCCCGGTGGCCCTGATACGATCAACCTGCTGCGTGCTTACTACCGATGGGACGTGACCATGGATCTGCTTCGGTCTATCAGCAATCTCCGCCCGGATAGCCAGACCAATCAGGTTCTGCTTATTGCCACCACGGCGTTTCGCAACGAGAAGTACCCGTGAAGCACTCCGGTCCAGAATTGAACGGTAAAGATATCCTCGTCGGAAAAGAGGGCGTCCTCACGCGTACCTGCGCGTTGTTGCGGCGTTTTCTGTCCGACCGACAGGGCATTGGCGGGGTCGAATTCGCGCTTCTGGCGCCGATGCTGATCGTCATCTACCTCTGCGCCTTCGAGTTGATGATGGGTTTCAGCGTAGCGAAAAAGGCCACGGCGGCGTCGAGCACGATTGCGGATCTCGTGAGCCGTGCGGAGAAATCGGTATCCAAGAACGATCTTGCAGGCATGGTGGATGTCGCAGATGCCATCTTCGTTCCCTATTCCGTCAACAATCTCTCCCTGAAGATCACCGGGGTGAAGGTCGACGCCAACAAGCAGGCCACCGTGGCCTGGTCCTGGTCGAACACGGGCGCGGCACCCTATGTCGTGGGCGCCACCGTCAAGGTTCCCGACGATATGCTGATCGCGAGCACTTTCCTCGTCCATTCGGAACTCAGCGTTGGGCATGAGCTCTTGCTCTATCTGCCCGCCCTCTCGGGCCAGAACATCAAGAACATCACCATCCCTCGCGAATTTTTCTTTCGCCAGCGCGTCGGCAACAACATAACCTGCAACGATTGCTGATATCATTTCCGCCTGCCCGATTGCGGCTTAAGAGCGAACACGGCGCGGGATTTCCCGCCCGTTTGCCAAGTCTTCAACATGGCGCTAAACATCGGCACGAATAGACGCGGGAATGAAATGGCCATGACGGCCAGCGGACTTGCGCTTCAGGTGGACCATGGCACGTGCGTTTCTTTTTGTTCTCGATTCCTTCGGCATCGGCGGTGCACCGGATGCCCATCGTTATGGCGACGAGGGATCCGATACGCTCGGCCACATCGCCGAATTTTGCGCCGCCGGTATCGGCGATCGCAAGGGCCTGCGCTCCGGGCCACTCTCTCTGCCCAACATGTCCGCGCTTGGTCTGGTCGAGATCGTGCGGCTGGCTTCCGGGCATGTGCCGGCGGGCATGCCGGTTCCCGAACGTGTTTTCGGGCTCTATGGTGCCGCGAGCGAAGTATCGCACGGCAAGGATACACCATCGGGACATTGGGAAATCGCCGGGACGCCGGTCATGTTCGACTGGGGTTATTTCCCGGCCGAAGGTGATGCCTTTTCTCCCGAGCTGGTCGAAGCGATTTGTCGTGAGGCTGATCTGCCGGGCATTCTCGGCAATTGCCATGCCTCCGGCACGGAGATCATTGCAAGGCTCGGCGAGGAACATATCCGCACCGGCAAGCCGATCTGCTACACCTCCTCGGATTCCGTTTTCCAGATTGCCGCCCACGAAACCCATTTCGGTCTGGAGCATCTGCTCTCGCTTTGCCAGATCGTCCGCAAGCTCGTCGATCCCCTGAATATCGGCCGTGTCATCGCGCGGCCTTTCGTCGGGGAAACGCCGTCCGACTTCCAGCGCACCGGAAACCGCCGCGACTATTCGGTCCTGCCGCCGGAGCCGACGCTGCTCGACCGGCTGGTCGAAGCGGGGCGGCATGTTCACGCTGTCGGCAAGATCGGTGACATTTTCGCCCATCAGGGTGTCTCGCGCGTCATCAAGGCCAATGGCAACATGGCGTTGATGGATGTGACGCTGCAGGCGATGGACGAGGCGGAGGACGGCGATCTCGTCTTCACCAACTTCGTCGATTTCGACATGCTTTATGGCCATCGCCGCGATGTGCCGGGCTATGCCGCTGCTCTCGAAGCCTTCGATTTGCGCCTTCCCGAAGTTCATCGCAAGCTTCGCCCCGGCGACATGGTGCTTCTGACGGCGGATCACGGTTGCGACCCGACCTGGCGCGGCACCGATCACACCCGCGAGCGCGTGCCGATCATGGCGTTCGGTCCCGGCATCAAGTCGCGCGCGCTTGGCATCCGCAATACCTATGCCGATATCGGCGAAACGATCGCGGCCCATCTTGGCATCCCCGCCGGGCCGCATGGACGGAGTTTTCTTTGACATCTCATCTCAGGAAGGCCGAACTGCACTGCCACGTTGAAGGTGCAGCCCCGCCGGCGTTGACGCTTGCCCAGGCCGAGAAATACGGCATCGATTCCACCAGATTCGTTCGCGACGGTGCCTATCTCTGGCAGGACTTTACCAGTTTCATCGATTGCTATGATTTCGTCGCCTCCGTCTTCCGAACCGCGGAGGACTATGCGGCCCTTGCCGAGGCCTATCTCACCGAACTGGCCGCCGCCAACACGATCTATAGCGAGCTGTTCATTTCGCCCGATCACGGCGAGGCCGTCGGCCTCTCCCCCGATGACTATGTCGGCGGTCTTGCGGCGGGCATCATGGCCGCGCGGGAAAAGACCGGCATAGAATGCCGCATGATCATCATCGGTGAACGCCATCTCGGGCCGGAAAGCGTACTGCGCCGCGCCGAATGGGCGGCGAAGTTCGAGCATCCCCTGGTCACCGGCTTCAACATGGCTGGCGAAGAGCGCATGCACCGGGTGGCCGATTATGCGCGTGCCTTCGATATCGTGCGCGAGGCAGGCCTCGGCATCACCATTCACGCCGGCGAGCTGTGCGGCGCTTTCTCCGTCGCTGATGCGCTCGACCTCGTGCGACCGAGGCGGATCGGCCATGGCGTGCGTGCGATCGAGGACCCCGATCTGGTCAAGCGGCTGGCCGATCTCGGAACCGTGCTGGAGGTCTGCCCCGGTTCCAACATCTCGCTGAAGGTCTTCCCGGACTACGAAAGCCATCCGCTGCGCCGCTTCGTCGAAGCCGGTGTGCGGGTAACGTTGAACTCCGACGACCCGCCCTTCTTCCATACGTCGCTTGCGCGGGAATACGAGACGGCGTCGAAGGTGTTCGGCTTCTCGGATGCCGAGATCGACACCATGACGCGCACCGCGATAGAGGCGGCCTTCGTCGACGAGGTGACGCGAAAGTCGCTGCTGGCGAAGTTACAGGCCGTCGATTGGGGATGATCACACAAATTTGCGCCCTGCTCTTGCGGGCCGGCGCGCGAATGTGGAAGAACAATTTCACCCACAAAGAATAGAAGAAGGTTATCCCCATGCACGGCGTCACAGTCATCGGTCATCCGCTCGTACAGCACAAGCTCACGATCATGCGCCGCAAGGAGACCTCGACGTCGAGCTTCCGCCGGCTGCTCCGGGAAATCTCGACGCTTCTCTGCTACGAGGTCACTCGCGATCTCGAGCTCACCATGGAGACGATCGAAACGCCGATGACGGAGATGCAGTCGCCAGTGCTGGAAGGCAAGAAGTTGGTCTTCGCGTCCATCCTGCGCGCCGGAAACGGCCTTCTCGAAGGCATGCTGGAACTGGTGCCGGCCGCCCGCGTCTCCCATATCGGCGTCTACCGTGACCACGATACGCTGCAGCCGGTCGAATATTACTTCAAGGCGCCAGATGCGCTGGACGAACGTCTCATCATCGTCGTCGACCCGATGCTCGCCACCGGCAACTCCTCGATTGCCGCCATCGACAAGCTGAAGGAGCGCGGCGCGAAGAATATCCGCTTCGTCTGCCTTCTCGCAGCTCCGGAAGGCATCAAGCACTTCTGCGAAGCCCATCCGGATGTCCCGGTCTTCACGGCTGCCATCGACAGCCACCTGAACGAGCACGGCTATATCGTGCCCGGTCTCGGCGATGCCGGCGACCGCATGTACGGCACGAAATGAAATCTTAACCACCGGAACAGGAAAGCGGCCCGCAAACAGCCTTTGCGGGCCGCTTTGCGTTTGCGGTTAGCAGCTCTTCAGCTTCCGCGTGCTAGTGAGGCTACTCTTCGTCCTGTCGGGGATTACCCATGCTGGTGCGCACGCTTGTCTTTGTTTCCGTGGCTGCCGTTCTTGCAACGCAAGTGCCGCGCTTTCTTGAGAAGGATGCTGAAACGGTGCCGGCAACGGTGTCTGCTGCCGATGTTGCTGCTGCGACCCCGGCCAGCCTTCCGAGCGGCGTCGCCCTGCTGAAGGCCGACGGACGCGGTCACTACATCGGCAGTTTCAAGATGAACGGCAAGCCGGTTGACGGCCTCGTCGACACAGGCGCTTCGCTTGTTGCGATCAATGAAACCACGGCTCGGCGGCTCGGTATCAGCATTGCCGGACTCGATTTCAAATATCCGATTTCCACCGCCAATGGTCGCACGGATGCGGCACTCATCACCCTTCAGCGTGTCGAGATCGGGACTGTCAGGGTGGAGAAGGTCGAGGCCTTCGTGCTGCGCGACAAGGCGCTTTCCAACACGCTGATCGGCATGAGCTTCCTGAAGCGCCTTGACGCCTATGCCGCCGAAGGCGATACCATGCGGCTTACCCGCTAGAGCAATTCCAGCAAAAGTGCGCAGCGGGTAAGCGTCCGGAATTGCGGGAAAGCAATGAGATAGAGCATTGGAGGCGATGCTGCTATCACCGGAAATGCTCTCTCTCACACTCGCAGAACGAAATCAGGCGATCCGTTTGCCCACGGCCGGTTCGATGACCGGTGCCACCGCGCCGACCGTGTAGCTTGCCGCCACCATTTCAGCAGCCTGGCGTCCTTTGTCATCGTCATTGGCATGTACAACGGCGATGACGTCACCCTTCGAGACAGCCGTTCCGAGCGGCAGGAAGCCGGTGAGGCCTACCTTGTGGTCGATCGCATCGCTCGGACGCTGCCGTCCGCCACCGAGCGCCACGACACAGAGACCGAGGCCGCGTGTGTCGCAGGCCGAAAGCCAGCCGTCTGAGGTCGCGAGAACCGGGATCTGCACCGGAGCCTTGGGCAGGTGCTTTTCCGCATGCGCCATGAAGTCTGAGGGACCGCCCAGCGCATGAACCATCCGCCCGAAATAGTCCGCCGCTTTTCCGGACGAAAGCGCGTCGCGGCAACGGGTGAGGGCGGTGTCGATGTCCGCCGCAATGCCCGCATTGACCAGCATCTCGGCGGAAAGCGCCAGCGTCACCTCTTCCAACCGCGTGCCGCCCTTCTCGCCCTTGAGGAAATCGACGGCATTCTGCACCTCGACGGCATTGCCGGCGCAGTCGGCCAGCGGCTGGTTCATGTCCGTGAGCAGCGCCGTGGTCTTGACGCCCGCCCCGTTCGCCACCGTCACCAGCGACCGCGCCAGTGCTTCGGCGTCCTCTGGGTTGCTCATGAAGGCGCCGTTGCCGGTCTTGACGTCGAGCACCAGACTTTCGAGACCGGCTGCGAGCTTCTTGGAAAGGATCGAGGCGGTAATCAGCGGGATGGATTCCACTGTCGCGGTCACGTCGCGGATCGCATAGAGCCGCTTGTCGGCGGGGGCGAGATCGCCCGTCTGGCCGATGATCGCGCATCCCGCTGTGTCCACCGTTCGGCGGAACGTCTCCGGCGAAGGCATGACGTCATAGCCCGGAATGGATTGCAGCTTGTCCAGCGTGCCGCCCGTGTGACCAAGCCCCCGGCCGGAGATCATCGGCACCGCCAGCCCGCAGGCGGCAACGATGGGGGCCAGCATCAGCGATACGTTGTCGCCCACGCCGCCGGTCGAATGCTTGTCGGCAATTGGCTTGCCCACGCCCTGCCAGGAAAGAACCTCGCCGGAATCGCGCATGGCAAGCGTCAGCGCCACGATCTCTTCCGGCGTCATGCCGCGGAAGAAGACGGCCATGGCGAAGGCTGCGACCTGACCTTCGGAGATCGTCTCCTTGCTCAGTCCTTCGATGAAGCCGGCGATTTCCTCAGGCGTCAGTGTGCCGCCGTCGCGTTTCTTACGGATGATTTCCTGTGGCAGCATGTCTGATGTTCCGGGCTTCAGTAATCGGAAGCGCCGGCGCTCGCGCGCACGCCGCCAAGAACGGAGAGAATGTCATCGAGCAAACCCGAGGCCCCGAAGCGGAAGGTCGACGGCATCACCCAGTCCTCGCCCATGATGGTATCGGCGAGCCGCAGATAAAGGGCAGCATCCGCGACGGTCGAGATGCCGCCGGCCGGCTTGAAGCCCACCTTCTTGCGGCTGTCGCGGATCGCCTGCAGCATGGTGTCGGCTGCCTCAAGCGTCGCATTGACGGCAACCTTGCCGGTGGAGGTCTTGATGAAATCCGCACCGGCTTCGATTGCGAGTTCTGAGGCGCGGCGAACCAGCGCCATGTCCTTGATTTCGCCTGTCTCGAGGATGGTCTTCAGCGTGATGGTCGGGCCGCAGGCAGCCTTGACGCTGGCCACCAGATCGCTGACGGCCTGTTCGTCGCCGGAAATAAATACGCGGTAGGGAATGACCACGTCGATTTCGTCGGCCCCGTCGGCAATCGCGTCGCGGGTTTCGGCAACCACGTCTTCGGTCTTCATCTCACCGGAAGGAAAGTTGACGACGGTTGCGATCCGAACGGGGGTGTCACCGTTCAGCAACGCGCGGGCTTGCGGCACGAAACGTGGCCAGATGCAGATCGCGGCCGTATGGCCGTAAGGGGTCACCGCCCGTTCGCACAGCGCCTCGATGGCGGCTGGCGTGCAATCGTCCTTGAGGTTGGTCAGGTCAAGCAGCGACAAGGCCCGGGCGGCAGTCGCCCGCAGTTCATGGGTGTCCATTGGTTGTCCCTCCGCCGGCAATCATCCTCTTCAGGATGGCGGCAAGTCGTTTTCCGCCGATCGGAGCCATGTCCTTGGTCTCTTCGTGACTGAGTTCACCACCCGTCATGCCGGCTCCGTAATTGGTAATAACCGATGCCGCGGCGACGCGCAGCCCAAAAAAGCGTGCGAGGATCACTTCCGGCACGGTGGACATGCCGACGGCATCGGCGCCGAGAATGCGGGCCATGCGGATTTCTGCCGGCGTTTCGAAGCTCGGGCCGGAGAACCACATATAGACACCGGAGGAAAGCGGAATGCCTTCTTCTTCCGCCGCGCGACGCATCCCGGCCGAGAGTTCCGCGTCATAGGCCGACGTCATGCCGACGAAGCGCTTGTCGCTGTCCTGGCCGATCAGCGGGTTGTGACCGGAAAAATTGATGTGATCCGAAATCAGCATCACCGAGCCGGGCGGCATGTCCTCGCGCAGGGATCCGGCTGAATTGGTGAGGATCAGCGACTGTACGCCAAGCCCCATCAGCACCTGGATCGGCAGTCGCATGGCGTTGGGGTCGCCGTGCTCGTAATAGTGGATGCGGCCGGCCAGCATGATGACAGGCACATTGCCGAGCAGGCCCGCCACCACGGCCCCGGCATGACCGGATACGCCACTCACCGGAAAACCCGGAAGTTCGGTATAGGGAATGCGGACAGGGTTGCGGATTTCATCGACGAGGGAGCCGAGACCGGAGCCGAGCACGATACCGAAGCGCGGCACCAGACCGTTCAGCCTGTCCACCAGAAGGTCGATGACGTCCTTCATCCGAGGATGTCCGTCTTGAAGCTGAAGGGTAGAAGTTCCGCAATGGTCACGGTCTTCTGCACACCCACTTCGTCGCACAGATAGATCTTCGTGCCGGCATCGGCGAATTCGGAAATCTTCTGCCGGCACCCGCCGCAAGGCGGGCAGAGCGCCAGCTTTTCCGCGATGACGGCCATTTCGACGATCTTTCTACCGCCGCCCATGATCATGCAGCCGATCGCCGTAGGTTCGGCGCACCAGCCCTGTGGGAAGGAGAGGTTCTCGATGTTGGCGCCGGTATAGACCTTGCCGTCATCGGCGCGGATGGCTGCACCGACGGGGAACTTGGAGTAGGGCGCATGGGCGAATTTCATCGCATCGCGTGCGGCTTCGAAGAGGTCGTGCGACATGGTTCAGCGCTCCTTTACATAGGGTACGCCGCCGGCTTTCGGCGGGTTTGCCGCGCCGATGAAGCCGGCGAGCAGGATGCAGGTCAGGATGTAGGGCAGCGCCTGGAAGATCTGAACCGGCACTTCGCCGATCAGTGGCACGGACTTGCCCTGCATGAAATTGGCGAGCGCATCGAGGAAACCGAAAAGCAGGCAGGCGAGCAATACAGGCACCGGCTTCCACTTGGCGAAGATCAGCGCGGCGAGCGCGATATAGCCCTTGCCGGCCGACATGTCCTTGATGAAGGCCGCCGACTGGGCAATCGCCAGATAGGTGCCGGAGAAGCCGCAGAGGAAACCCGCGACCAGCACGGCCCGGTAACGCAGCCATGTCACCGAGATACCGGCGGTATCGACAGCGCCAGGGTTTTCGCCGACGGCGCGAAGTCTGAGGCCAAAGCGCGTGCGATAAAGTACCCACCACGAAAGCGGCACCGCCAGGAAGGCGAGATAGGTCAGGAGATTGTTGCCGGAAATCACATTGGCATAAAGCGGGCCGATCACCGGCACGTCACGCACCGCGTCCACACCCGGCAGCGTGATCGGCGAGAAGCGGGCGGTGCCGGCGAGCTGCGGCGTGCGGCCGCCCTGACCGAACCAGGCCTGCCCGAGAACGACGGTCAGGCCCGCCGCAACGAAGTTGATCGCGACGCCCGAGACGATCTGGTTGCCGCGATTGGTGATCGAGGCAAAGCCGTGCACCAGCGAGAAGGCGAGCGAAACACCGATACCAGACGCAAGGCCGATCCATGGCGATCCCGTCACATAGGCCGCCGATGCCGCGGCAAAGGCTGCCGCCAGCATCTTGCCTTCGAGCCCGATGTCGAAGATGCCCGCGCGTTCGGAAAAGAGGCCCGCAAGGGCGGTGAAGATCAGCGGGATCGACAGGCGGATGGTCGATCCCATGATGCTGATGAGGATATCGAAGAAATCCATCGTCTTGCCTCAACCTCTCACGAATTGCTGGTAGATGCGCACGATCGCCGGGCGGAACATGTATTCCAGCGCACCGGCAAACAGGATGACGAGACCCTGGATCACGACGATCATGTCACGGGTGATGTTCGGCATGTCGAAGGAAAGCTCGGCGCCACCCTGATAGAGCACGCCGAAGAGGATAGCCGCGAGGACGATGCCGAGAGGGTGGCTGCGGCCCATCAGCGAGACCGCGATGCCGACGAAACCCGCGCCGCCAACAAACTCGACCTGCAGGCGTGCGGAAGCGCCGAGCACCGGATTGAGAGCCATCATGCCGGCAAGACCGCCCGAGATCAGCATGGTGATCATGACGATCTTCACATAGGGAATACCGGCGTAAGCCGCAGCCGAACGGGAAAGCCCGAGTGTGCGCATCTCGTAGCCGAGCTTGGTCCGCCAGATCAGAACCCAGACGGCGACACACATGAAGAGCGCGATCAGGAACGACACGTTGAAGGGGGCCGGGCCGAGCTTCAGCCCGAACAGCGCCATCAGCCAGTCGAGCTTTGGCAACTGGCCGCCGGGCAGGAAGGTGCGGGTTTCGGGAGCCATTTTGCCCGGCACGATCAGCACGTTGACGAGCAGGTAGACCATCAGCGCCGCGCCGATGAAGTTGAACATGATCGTGGTGATGACGATGTGGCTGCCGCGCTTGGCTTGCAGCCACGCAGGGATCAGCGCCCATGCGGCGCCGAAGGCTGCGGCCCCCAGCACGGCGAAGGGCATCGTCACATACCACGGAACGTAATGGTCGAAGGCGAGCGCCACGAGTGCCGCGCCGAGACCGCCGACATAGGCCTGACCTTCGGAGCCGATGTTAAACAGGCCTGCATGGAAGGCGACGGCGACCGAAAGGCCGGTGAAGATGAAGTTGGTGGCGTAGTAGAGCGTGAAGCCGATGCCTTCGCCGCGGCCAAGCGCGCCCTGCAACATCAGCTTGAGTGCTTCATAGGGATTTTCGCCGATGATCCAGACGACGAGGCCGGACACCAGGAATGCCAGGATGAGGTTGATCAACGGCAGAAGCGCATAGTTGATCCAGTTGGGAAGGGGTACGGAAGCGGTACTCATCAAAACCTCATGCGGCAATGCCGGCCATCATCAGGCCGAGTGTCTGTTCGCCGGTTTCCGGGCTCTTCTCGCCGACGATCTTGCCGGCGAACATCACCAGGATACGGTCGGAGAGCGAACGGATCTCGTCGAGTTCGACGGACACCAGAAGCACGGCCTTTCCGGCGTCGCGGGTTTCTACGATCCGGCGATGGATGAATTCGATGGCGCCGATGTCGACGCCGCGGGTCGGCTGGCCGACGATCAGGAGCTTAGGGTCGCGCTCGATTTCACGGGCGACGACGATCTTCTGCTGGTTGCCGCCGGAGAAATTGGCGGTCTTGAGCCGCGGGTTCGGCGGACGGATGTCGTATTTCTCGATTTCTTCCACCGCCGCCTTGCGGATGAGTTCGGGATCGAGGAAGGGACCTTTGCCATAGCGGGGATCGCGGTGATAGCCGAGAATGGCGTTCTGGCTTTCCTCGAACGGCAGGATAAGGCCCATGTGATGCCGGTCTTCCGGGATATGGGCTAGACCGATGGAGCGCAGCTTCGCCGGATCATAGCCAGCGACCGGTTCGCCGCAGATGAAGATCTCGCCGGAGGTCGGCTTGCGGATGCCGGTGATGGCCTCCAGCAGTTCGCTCTGGCCGTTGCCCGCCACACCGGCGATGCCGACGATCTCGCCGGCTCGGACGTCAAAGGAAACGTTGTCGACCATGGTGACGCCGCGGCTGTCCTTGACGGTCAGGTTGCGCACCGAGAGAAAGACATCGCCCGGCTTGGCGCTGCCCTTCTCGACATGCAGCAGAACCCGGCGGCCGACCATCAGCTCGGCCAGTTCTTCCACCGTGGTCTCCGCCGTCTTGCGGGTCGCGACGATTTCGCCGCGGCGCATGACCGACACCGTATCGGTGATCGCCATGATCTCGCGCAGCTTGTGGGTGATCAGGATCACCGTCTTGCCCTGGTCGCGCAGCACGCGCAGGATCTTGAACAGGTGGTCGGCCTCGGCCGGCGTCAGAACCCCGGTGGGCTCGTCGAGAATGAGGATCTCGGCGCCGCGATACATGGCTTTCAGGATTTCGACGCGCTGCTGCAGGCCGACCGGCAGTTCCTCGATGACTGCGTCCGGATCGACCTCGAGCTCATAGTCTTCTTCGAGTTTCTTCAGTGCGGCGCGTGCCGAATCCGTGCCCTTGGCGAGCAGGGCGCCGCCTTCGGCGCCGAGCATCAGGTTTTCAAGCACGGTGAAATTTTCGACGAGCATGAAGTGCTGGTGCACCATGCCGATGCCGGCGGCGATGGCCGACTGGCTGTCGCGGATGGCGACGGATTTGCCATCGATGTGAATGCTGCCGCTGTCGGCGTGATAGAAGCCGTAGAGGATCGACATCAGCGTCGATTTGCCGGCCCCGTTTTCGCCGATGATCCCGTGGATCGAACCCTTGGCCACGGTCAGGTTAATGTTCTTGTTGGCATGCACCGCACCGAACTTCTTGTCGATGCCGATCAGTTCGATCGCCGGTGCCCGGTTCGTTTCGCTCATTCCAATCCCCCGGAGCGCTGCCCGCATATTTGCGGTGAACACCCTCTTTTATGGATTTTTGCAGCAGCCCGCCCGTTTTATCGGTCCCGCCTCTGGAGCGGACAGATGCTCAAGACATGGAAAGGGCGCAAGACGGCCGATTATGCCGTCTTGCGCCCGTATCAGATCACTTCGGGCAGGAATTGTCCGACATGTAATCGTGCACCTTGATCGTGCCGGCGATGATGTCGGCCTTGGCCTTCTCGACCGCTGCCTTCATGTCGTCGGTGATCAGCTTGGCGTTGTTGTCGTCGAGTGCGTAGGCGACGCCGTCTTCCTTGACGCCGAGAGCCTGGACGCCGGGGGTGAACTTGTCGGCTTTGGCATCGCTATAGGCGTTGTAGACGGCGAGGTCGACACGCTTGACCATCGAAGTCAGAACCGAACCCGGATGCAGGTGGTTCTGGTTCGAATCGACGCCGATCGACATCTTGCCGTTGTCGGCTGCTGTCTGCAGCACGCCGAGGCCGGTCGCGCCAGCTGCCGCGTAGATGACGTCCGCGCCCTGGTCGATCTGGTTCTTCGTGAGTTCACCGCCGCGAACCGGATCGTTCCATGCAGCACCGGTGGTGCCGGTCATGTTCTGGAAGACCTGAATGTCGGCCTTGGCAGCGCGGGCACCCTGCTCGTAGCCGCATTCGAACTTGCGGATCAACGGGATGTCCATGCCGCCGACGAAGCCGACCTTGCCTGTCTTCGAGGCGAGACCAGCCAGAATGCCGACGAGGTAGGAGCCTTCTTCTTCCTTGTAGACGACCGAGCGAACGTTCGGGAGGTCTACGACGCTGTCGACGAGAACGAACTTGGTGTCGGGGAATTCGGCAGCGACCTTTTCGATTGCCGAGGTCCAGGCAAAGGAAACAGCAACGACAGGATTGTAGCCCTTGGATGCGAAGTTACGGATGGCCTGTTCGCCCTGGGTGTCGCCGGTCGGCTCGAAATCGCGATAGTCGATGCCGGTTTCGGCCTTGAACTTCTCTGCGCCGGCATAGGCCGCTTCGTTGAAGGACTTATCGAACTTGCCGCCGGTGCCGTAGACGAGTGCCGGCTTGACGTCCGCGGCAAGCGCGGTCGCCGACATGGCAGTCAAGGCAAAGAGGCTCAAAAGGGTTTTTTTCATTGTGCAGCCCTGTTGTTGCTATTGATCTTGTTGGGTCCTCCCGCAAGCCCTTTGGAAGGCATGTCTGCGGAACCACCGACCCCCTCATCAAGGGCCTGGCTGGGCGCATCCTTGCATGGCTCATGGAAAAATTCACCAGATTTTTTTCATCCGGTAAAGGAATAGTGGAGGCGCAGGATTTTCGGCATCGATTGCCGAAAATCCTGTCAGATCAATGGTCTTTTTGCCGCCGTCTTGGGCATCGGGCCTATGCTGCGGGCGTGATCGGGCAGGAAACGCCGGTGCCGCGAAGGCCGCAGTAGCCATCAGGATTTTTCGCCAGATACTGCTGGTGATAATCCTCGGCATAGTAGAAGGGGCCGGCTGCTGCAATCTCGGTCGTGACCGTCGTCTTGCGACCGGATGCGATCAATGCCTCCTGGAAGGCGTCGCGCATGCGGATCGCGGTGTCGATGTCGTCCGGAGTGTCGGCATAGATCGCCGAACGATAGGTGGTGCCTATATCGTTGCCCTGGCGCATCCCTTGCGTCGGGTCGTGCGCCTCGAAAAAAATCTTCAACAGGGCTTCGAGCGTCACCTGCTTCGGATCGTAGACGATCTTCACCACTTCAGTGTGGCCTGTGAGCCCCGTGCAGGTCTCCTGATAGGTCGGGTTAGGGGTAATGCCGCCCTGATAGCCGACAGCCGTCACCCAGACGCCGGGCGTATTCCACAACAGCCGCTCGGCGCCCCAGAAGCAACCCATCCCGAGATAGATCGTCTTCAGGCCGTCGGGGTAAGGGCCCTTGAGCGGCCGGCCGGAGGTGAAGTGGATCTCCGCCGTGGGAATCGGCTGGTCGCGTCCGGGCAGTGCCGTTTCCGGCGTGGGCATGGTGGTCTTCTTGTTGAACATGTCGATCAGGAACATTCTGGTCTCCTGTCTGGGGCCGGCCCTGCCGGCCTCTGGCTAGTTGTGTCGTATATATAGGAAGAGCGTCGCTCTGCCGTAAGATCAGGCTGCGAAGCGGCCGGCGGGCGATGGCTTCTTGTAGCCGATCATCCACAGAAGTAGCGCCAGAAGCAGTAGCACGGCGAAAGCCGGCTGGGGCAATAGCCAGGCGGAAACGATCTGCCAGACCGGCTTGCCGGCATAGACCTCCACGAGTGACTGCGCCTCAATGAGACTTGTGGGGCTTGCTTCGGCCCATGTCGTTGAAAGCGGCGAGACCGTGACCTGCGAGATGGAAACTGATTCGATCGAATCAACCGTTGCCACGATCACCGCAAGGCAGAGGCAGAGGAAACTCAAGGCACGAAATACAAAGCGCAGCATTTCCGTCTCCAGCATTTGCCGAGAGGGACGGCCGAACGCAACACCTGCGGATCAGGCCCCCTTCCTGGCCGCTAAGAGCTAATAGATAGGTATTTGCGCGGACAAGTCAAAATTCTGTCAGATTTCGGTTGATCCGTGGAAATTCATCGGTATATATCGCGCCCGACCGGCTGAGCTGCCCGATGGGTGCATGAAGCTGTTACGGACAGGTGGCCGAGTGGTTTAAGGCGCACGCCTGGAACGCGTGTGTGCGTGAAAGCGTACCGAGGGTTCGAATCCCTCCCTGTCCGCCACTTTACCCCAGTTGTTTATTGTTTCGCTTACCGGTTGTGAGCCCTAACGGCATTTGTTTTCGTCTGGAAGACCTGTCCGGAGAGACAGGAGGGGTCCTGATCTCTGATGTGCTCCCGCTTTCGGCAAACAGGTCGGAAGTGTCGGGAAAAGGGCTGTTTTAACGATTTATTAACCATAAGGGATGTCTACTAAAGGCGTTAACTCGTTGTTCATTCCCTGATTGGCGAGGCCTGTATTTCAACCGTGTTAGGAAAACGTCTTGCTTGGGGACTTCCGCTCTTTGTTGAGGATTGTCTCGGCCCTGTCGGCTGTCGCGGCTCTGGCCGCGTGCACCAGCAGCGGCAGCGTAAAGCAGGGCAGTGGACCGGAACTGGTTGATAATGAAGAGGCGTTGGTTATGCCGCCACCCGGCGGACCGGCGATCGTCGGCGTGATCGGGCGCACGCGCGGAAACGGTGCGGAGCAGACGATCTCGCTTGCCACTTCCTCCACCGTCCAGGGCCAGAACTATCTCAAGATTGCGTTTTTCGGCGGCTCCGGCTCGCAGGATGGTCCTTCCATGACCTATCGTAGTCTGAGTGAGGGCGATCTGCGCCGGGAAATCGCGAGAGCTGCGCCCGGCGTGCCGCTCGTTCGCTCCACTGCATTCCTGCAGAACGCCTACGGCCCCTTCGGCTATGCCTTCGGTCGCAGTCGAAGCGGAGATGCCTGCCTTTACGGGTGGCAGCAGATACGCTCGCGCAACGGAAGCGGCATTGGCCGCGATTTCGGAATGATCCAGATTCGCGTTCGCCTATGCGATATCCAGGCAACCGAACGTCAACTTTTGGCTGTCATGTATGGTTACACGGTCACGGGCGGTTTCCAGGGAGAAATCTGGAACCCCTACGGCCATCCCGGTGGGGTGGACAGCCGTATCGGACAGACAGGACAGCCAATATATCCTGCAGCCGAAGCCGTTCCGCAGACTATATCTTTTGGCTATTCGTCGCCTGTCGCGACCACTCGCCCAGCCACACCGGTGCGTGCAAAGGTGCGCGAGGCAAGCCCTTCGGTGCCTGCCGAGCGCATTGACGGGCCGCGCGTGCCGCTTCCTGAAATCGGAGCGGCGCCAGCGGCGCCGGTTCAGTCATCGTCTGCGGTGGCTGTCCCAGGCAAGGCTTCGGGTGGAGAAACGGTCACCGTTCCTTCGCCGGATTGCATCGGCGCGACGGTCATGACGGCCGCGTGCTCCACAAAAGGCAATTAACCGGCGCAATGGTGCTGCCGGCCTTTCTGCCGAAGGGATGTCGATATTCATGGCCCGCAATATCATTCTATGGGCAGTCATTTCGGTCCTGATGATCGTCGTGATCACCCTGCCGGTCAGCCTGCAGGCCCAGCTTATCTGCAGCCTGAGCGTCGTGGCGTTCATGGCGCTGATCAAGGTCCTGAAAGCAGGCGGGAAATGGCGTCTGATCGCGCTGGCCTTCGGCACCTCGATCGTGCTCAGATACGTCTACTGGCGCACCACCGAGACGCTCCCGCCGATCAACCAGCCCGAGAACTTCATTCCCGGCCTTCTGCTCTATCTGGCGGAAATGTATAGCGTGATGATGCTGGCGCTCAGCCTGTTCATCGTCGCCATGCCGCTGCCATCCCGCTCGTCGCATGCGCGCGATCGCAAGCGCTTTCCGACGGTCGATGTCTTCGTTCCATCCTATAATGAAGATCCGGCGCTGCTTGCCAATACGCTTGCTGCGGCGAAGGCGATGGATTATCCGCAGGACAAGGTCCAGATCTGGCTGCTCGACGACGGCGGCACCCTGCAGAAGCAGCGCTCCAGCAATATCCGCGATGCCGAGACAGCCGTCACGCGCAATCGTGAACTCAGCCAGCTCTGTGAGGAACTTGGCGTCAACTACCTGACCCGCGAGCGTAACGAACACGCCAAGGCCGGTAATCTCAATAACGGGCTCAAGCATTCGCAGGGCGAACTCGTGGCGGTTTTCGATGCCGACCACGCGCCGGCGCATGACTTCCTGATGGAGACGGTGGGTTATTTCGAGGACGATCCGAAGCTGTTCCTCGTCCAGACCCCCCATTTTTTCATCAATCCGGATCCGCTGGAACGAAACCTGCAGACGTTTGAATCGATGCCGAGCGAGAACGAGATGTTCTACGGCATCATCCAGCGCGGACTGGACAAGTGGAATGCTGCCTTCTTCTGTGGTTCGGCCGCTGTGCTGAACCGCAAGGCGCTGGAAACCACCGATGGTTTCAGCGGCATCAGTATCACGGAGGACTGCGAGACGGCGCTCGCCCTGCATAGTCAAGGCTGGAACAGTATTTATATCGACAAGCCGCTGATTGCGGGTCTGCAGCCGGCGACGTTTGCAAGCTTCATCGGCCAGCGCAGCCGCTGGGCTCAGGGCATGATGCAGATCTTGAGGTTCCGCTTCCCCCTGTTCAAGCGCGGCCTCTCCCTGCCGCAGCGTCTCTGCTACATGTCCTCGACGCTCTTCTGGCTCTTTCCCTTTCCGCGGACGATCTTCCTCTTCGCCCCGCTGTTCTACCTGCTGTTCGACCTCGAGATCTTCACCGCCTCCGGCGGCGAGTTCCTGGGCTATACGTTCGCTTATATGATCGTGAACCTGATGATGCAGAACTACCTCTACGGTTCGTTCCGCTGGCCCTGGATTTCCGAGCTTTATGAATATATCCAGACGGTCCACCTTCTGCCGGCGGTGATATCGGTCATGCTCAATCCCCGGAAGCCGACCTTCAAGGTCACGGCGAAGGACGAGTCTGTTTCCGTCAGCCGTCTCTCCGAAATCGGGCGTCCTTTCTTCGTTATCTTCGCCGCCCTGTTCGTGGCGCTTCTCGTCGCCGCCTACAGGGTTTACACGGAACCCTACAATGCAGACGTCACTCTCGTGGTCGGCGGCTGGAACCTCTTCAATCTCATCATGGCCGGCTGTGCCTTGGGCGTGGTTTCGGAACGCAAGGACCGGGCATCCTCCCGACGCTTCAAGATTAACCGGCGTTGCGAGTTCGGCATCGACGATACCTGGTATCCGGCGTCCGTGGAGGATGTGTCGGCGGGTGGCGCGCGGCTGCAGGTCTTCGGCCGGGATATTCCGTCGTTGAGGGAAGGCAATACCGTCCAGATCCGCTTCACGCCGCACAATGGTGAGGGCACGGCTCTCCTGCCGCTTGCCGTGCGCAATTTCCAGATATCCGGCGACATCACGGCTGTCGGCTGCGAATATGCGCCAGCAAGCGCCCTTGATCATCGCTGGATCGCAGACCTGATCTTCGCAAACTCGTCGCAGTGGGAGGAGTTCCAGCGCGCCAGAAGACGCAATCCTGGCCTTTTCCGGGGCACCATCTGGTTCCTGGGGCTCTCGATGTACCAGACGAGTCGAGGGCTGGTCTATTTGTTCCGGGGTTTGAACAGGAAAGCGGCATGAAGCGCACCGTCATGAACCTTGCGACCGCGACCGCAGTTCTCCTGTCCCTGACATCCGTGGCGATGGCTCAGGTGGCACCCTTCGACATGTCGATCGAACGACCTGCAACGCCGGAGCCGACACCGCAGATAACGCTGCCATCGACCGTCCCCGGCGCCAGCCAAAGCGCGTCGCCGACGCCTTTATCCCCTGCCCAGCCACCAGCCCAGACACCGGCTCAGACGCAGGCTCGAACCTCGGTTCCGACCGCACAGACGCGTGGGGTAGCGCAACCCCCTGGCACCCGCCGCCGATACATCATTCCCGGCCGCGAGTTCACCCTGTCAGGGGAGTATGACCGCAGCACCTGGTCGATCTACCTGACGGAAGGCGAGGCGAGTAGCCCCGCGAGGTTGCAGTTCGCCTATCAGAACGCTGTCGTCGTCGCTCCGGAGGCTTCCGAAGTCACCATCACGATCAACGGGCACCGTCTGACGGCCACGCCCATCTCCTCGGCCGATTCGGTTCGCGCAACTGTTCTCGATGTGCCGTCCGGAATGCTGCAGCCGGGCTCAAATCAGATCGATATCAGGGCGTCCCAGCGGCACCGCACCGATTGCGACGTGCGCTCGACCTATGATCTCTGGACGAGTTTCGATACCAGGCAGACATATCTGGAGTTTTCCCGCAACCCCGAAAGCCCGATGTCGACCGCCGAAGCCATACGTTCCGTGGGCGTGGACGAGACCGGTGGCACCAGCTTCCGGATCCTCATGCCGGCACTCGGGCAGCCGGGATCGACCTCTTCCGTGATGCGTCTCGCGCAGGGACTATCCCTGATCGCGGGCATGCCGAACCAGACCTTCTCGTTCTCCGCCTCGGAGATGCCGTCCGCCGGGCCGGGTCGTTTCGGCGTGGTGATCGGCACGGCTGCGGAACTGCAGGGCATTTTTCCCCATCTTCCCCAGGCCGCCAGCCTGACCGCCGTTGCGGCGATCGTTCCGGCCCCGCAGGGTGACGGCAACATACTGCTTATCTCCGGGCCATCGTGGGAAGCGATCATGGCCGCGGTCGACACCGTTGTTGCAGTGGCGGATCAACCCACGGATATTCGACGTGACGTGATTGCGACCCAGCGCTGGGCATCGCCGGACGCTCCCCTTTTCTTTGGTGGAGAAAAGCTGTCGCTTTCGCAGATGGGCATCGAAACCGTCGAATTCCCCGGGCGCCGCGTTAAGGCCAAATTCAACATCGCCGTTCCAGCGGATTTCTATGCGAATGCCTACGGGGAAGCCGTACTGCTGCTCGACGCGGCCTTTGCCGACAGCGTCAGGCCGGGCAGCCATATCGATATTTACATCAACAACAACATCGCCTCCACGGCGCCAATCACAGCGGCGCATGGCGGCATATTGAGACACCTTCCGATCAAGGTTCCGCTGCGCCACATCCGCCCCGGGGTCAATGCGATCTCCATCGAAGCCGTGCTCCTGGCCGATGAGGATGCTACCTGCATACCCGGCGCGACCGCGTCGAAAGATCCGCGATTCGCGCTGTTCGACACTTCGGAGTGGCAAATGCCGCGCTTCGCCCGTGTCGGCCAGAGCCCCAGCCTGTCGGCTCTTGCCGGAACGGGATTTCCTTATAGCCGGGATACGGATCCGCTGGTCCTTTCCATAGATCGGCTTGATTCCGATACCTTGAGCGCCGCCGCGACCGTCGTTGCAAGACTGGCCCTCGTTGCCGGCCGTCTGCTTCCTGTGGAGTCCGCGCCGTCGCCGGGTGCCGTGGGGGAGCGCAATGCCCTGTTCATAGGTTCGATCTCCCAGATGCCGCCGAAGCTGCTGAGCCAGCTCAATATTTCCCCGGGCACCATAACGTCCTGGCGGCCGGTGGGACCGCTTGTGACACAGGAGGGCGCCAGCACCGACACTTTCGATCAATGGCGTTCCCGCGTTAGCGGCGGGGCATGGCGTGGCCAGATCAGTTCGTTGCAGGAATGGATGCACCGAAACTTCGATATATCCCTGGCGTCACTGCAGTTCCTGCCGCAGTCCGATGTGGTCTTCGAACCGTCGGCGCAGCAAAGCCTGTTGGTTGCCCAGGGGCGAAGCCCGCAGGGCGAGGCGACCTGGACAATGGTCGCAGCTCCGACGCCGGCTGATCTGCGCCTAGGCACCGACGCCCTGGCGCAGGAGGCGATGTGGCGGAAGATCTCCGGCCGTCTTACTGCTTATGCGGCCAAGACTGCCGAGTTGGTTTCGATGCCGGCCAACCGCTTCGATCTGGTCGAAACGCAGCCGCGCTCGCTCAACAATTATCGCCTGATCGCCGCGAACTGGCTGTCGACCAACATTCTTTCCTACGCCGTCGTGTTCATCACACTGTCTTTGCTGCTCGGCATTGTGACGGCCTCTCTCCTCTCAACTCTCGGGAGGCGACCGTGAGGCGCTGTGTGCTGTTCGCGGTGGTTGCCATGATATTCACGGATCCGGCGCGTGCCGTCGAGCCGTCGATCCAGCCAGTAGAATGGACGCTCTACAAGTCCCGTTTTCTCGACGTCAGCGGCCGGATTGTGGACAATGCCAATGGCAACATCAGCCATAGCGAGGGGCAGGGTTACGGCCTGCTTCTTGCCTATCTGGCGAATAGCCCCGCCGATTTCGAGCAGATCTGGTATTTTACCCAGACTGAACTTCTGCTCCGCGACGACGGGCTTGCCGTGTGGAAATGGGATCCCGAAAAGACGCCCCACGTGGCCGATACGAACAATGCCACGGATGGCGACATTCTGATCGCCTATGCGCTGGCGCTTGCGGGGGCGGCCTGGAGGCAGCCGGAATACATCAAGGCCGCATCCCTTATAGCCAGGGGCATCCTGGACAAGACAGTCGTGGTTTCGAATGGCAAGACTTTGCTGCTGCCGGGAGCGTCAGGTTTTTCGGCAAAGGATCGTGATGATGGGCCTGTCGTCAATCCGTCCTACTGGATCTTCGAGGCGTTTCCCGTGCTAGATTTGCTAGCGCCCTCCGAGTCCTGGAAAAAAGCTTCTCAGGGAGGCCTGGATATCATCCGTTCCCTGGAGTTCGGACCGGCCCGCCTGCCGGCGGAATGGGTCAGCCTGAAGCGCAGGCCCGAACCGGCGAGCGGTTTCGACAGGGAATTTTCCTACAATTCTATCCGTATTCCGCTCTACCTTGCGAGGGCGGGAGTAGACGACGTTCAACTCCTCAAGCGGCTGCAGAAGGGAATGACGACGGATCAGGATCTGCCGGCCATTGTGGATCTCGATAGCGGGCAGCCGAAGGAGGTCCTGGCGGATGCCGGTTATCAGATCGTTAACCATATTGTGGCGTGTGTAGTGGATGGGACGAAACTGCCGTCGTCGGCGTTTCGTTTCGAGCCGGAGTTCTATTATCCGTCCACCCTGCAACTGCTGGGTCTGGCGTTTGTCAGGGAGAAACACCCGGAGTGTCTCTGAAACTGTCATTGATGTTGCTGACCGCGGCGGCGGTAGCCGGCAGCCTTGTCACGGTTGTGACGGGGGACGATAGGGAACGACATGTCGTTCCCGCGGATATCGTCGGCCAGCGACAGTCTCGCATACCGGTTCTGACCGCTCAGGTCGATGCGGAGGCCATCGCGGAGCAGATCCGCACCAGCAGGCTTGTGCAGACTGTGTCAGATGGCCCCGTCGGAATGCCTCCGGAAAGTACTGCGGACGTGGCTCAGGCGCAGACATTAGGTCCGGAGACGCCTCCTGTTTCCACTTCCTCGCCGCCCAAGACCGTCACGACGGCGGATACGTCGTCCCCGGCCGCCGGTAAGGCGGGCCAGCCCGATCTCAGCGCCCTGCGCTATTTTGCGGCTCAGGGGGATACGGCGCGGCTGCAGGCGGAGATTGCCAGACTGAAATCGCTTTATCCGAACTGGACACCGCCGGCCGATCCGCTTGCTGTTCCGGTGAACGGCGATCAGAAGCTCGAGGCGATGTGGGAGCTTTATTCCCAGGGTCGGTATGCTGAAGTCCGTCGTGCCATATCCGATCGCCAGACGGCGGAGGCTGGCTGGCAGCCGCCGGCCGATCTTCTGGAGCGCCTTGATGTTGCCGAGGCCCGAACGCGGCTGGTGAATGCATCGAACCTCAAGCAATATGCCACGGTAATCGGTATCGGTGCGGCTACGCCGAGCCTGCTCAATTGCTCCGACGTTGATGTGCTCTGGCGCGTGGCTGAAGCCTTCATCGAAACCGAAAGGGTCCAGCGCGGTATCGATGCTTACACATATATCCTGAAGAGCTGCACTGACACCGCCCAGCGCATCGCGACCATCCAGAAAGCGGAAACACTTCTTTCCTATGGCGACCTGCAATCGCTCCTGGCCTTGGAAAAGAGCGGCCCTGATGGCGCCCGCGAATTCGATCCGTTGCGGGATGATCTGGCTCGTCGTTTCGTGGCCGATGCCAATGAAAAGCCCGAATTGACCATCGCTCCGGAATACATCGAGCGGCTGCGTCGCCTGGCGGAACAGGGCCAGCAGGCCGCCGACAGCCTGCTGCTCGGATGGTATTACGTTCGCCAGAAGGATATGACTGAAGCGGAGAAGTGGTTCCGAATTTCTCGACAGAAAGAAGACACGGCTTCGGCCTCGCAAGGTCTGGCGTTGGCTTTGATAGCCCGAAATGCTTCCGCCGAGGCCGAAGATGTCATGTATCGCTGGCGCGACGATTCCGAAGAGGCTGGCGCGACCTATCTCGCATCTACCGCGAACCTCCTGGCCGGCGACCCGCCGCCGACCGTCCCGGAACCGGTGCTCCAGCGTGTCGCAACCACCGTGCTCGAGAAGCATTACGTGCCCACTGCGCAGCAGCTTGGCTGGTACGCCCGCGCCTTCGGGCAATGGCAGACGGCCGCCCGCTGGTTTGAGACGGCGCTGCAATGGAAGCCGGATGACGAGCCGTCGGCCTATGGCCTCGTCATCACCCGGCAGCAGTTGAACGATCAGGCAGGCGTTGCCGAAATCCAGAGGGCATGGGCGGGTCGTTCGGAACGTATCGCCCGACTGGGCATGCTGACAAATCGGACTGTGGTTTCCGCCCAGGGGCAACAGGCAGTTGCCGCACAGCCTTATAGGCCCGTAATGCCGCAGGACCGGCCCGTTGAGCGGCAGGCCTATGTCGAGCAAACTGCACCTGCCCCGATAGCAAGGGCTGCCGCACCCGCTAAATCGACAAGACGTAGTGGCTGCTCGGTGACGGACACCGTTTCCAGCCTCTCTCCGGATCAGGCGAACATGCGCGGTTGGTGCCTGATGGACTTGAACCGCCCCATGGAAGCGGTCGATGCTTTCGAGATTGCCTTGAAGAGCCCTTCGCGCAATGTGCGGGAAGATGCCGCCTATGGGCAGAGCCTCGCCTATCTTCGGCTGGGGCTGACGAAGAGTGCTGCCGTGGCGGCAACGAAGTCGCCCCAGCGGCCGGAGCGTTCCTCGGAGCTCCAGCTGGCCATCCTCGCCAATCGTGCTCTTTCCGCCTTTGATTCGAAGCGTTACCGCGAAGCCATCGTCTATCTCGACCAGCGCGCCATGCTACAGCCGGAGCCGACTGATCTCATGGTGCTGAGGGGTTACGCTCTCATGAAGCTTGGAGTGCTGGGCGATGCCCGCCGCCTGTTCGAAGCGGTTGCCGCTACCGGCAACAGTGACGGATCGAAAGGGCTCGCTGATATTTACGAACTGCAGAATCCTCGGCATTGAGCCGTCCTGTGAAGCGTTCTGCAAGCTTCGCCCGAGTGCGTCCCGGACCATCGGAATGACCCCTGAAATACAAAACCCGCCGAGACGTCGGCGGGTTTGTCAGCAGTCCGAAGACCTGGGTGAGGCGAGGTCCTGAATTCCGCTTTTTCTGACGTCGACGCCGTCATGGCAATCGACTAAGGCGTAACCCCCGAAAGGGCGAGATAGGCAAAGATCATCACTGCCAATCCCGTAACGCCAATCAGTCCGTAGTCTGGCGCAGCCTTCATGCTGTCCTCCTTGTTTGAATGGCACGACTACGTTTAAGTCTGTAAAAGTCGAAGTAAATACCTGTGCCGGAAATAGAAAAGAGCTTGGTTATCACCGGGTTAAGCATCGGTCTCCAGGGGGATGAATTTACCTGAAATTAATAATTGGCGGCCGTTTGGACGGATGTCTGGCTTATCGGCCAGCTTCTGGCCGCCGTTAAAAAACGAACGCGGTGTCGGGGTTGGACCGGCCTGCCGCGTTTGATCTTTGTCAGCTTGTGGTTGTCGCACTCTCATGCGTCACAAGGAAGGATATCCCGGCCGGTTTACACCACCTGATCGTGGGAGGGCTTCTCCCAGAGGTTTACGCCGCCCTCGACGGCGTAACGGTCGATCTCGGCGAGTTCTTCCGCCGTGAAGGAGAGATTGCCAAGGGCTGCGACATTCTCCTCGACCTGGCGGGCCGAGCTTGCGCCGATCAGCGCCGAGGTCACACGCGGGTCGCGCAGCACCCAGGCCAGCGCCAGTTGCGCCAGCGACTGGCCACGCCGTTCGGCGATCTTGGCGAGCGCCCGGGCACGCTCGATGTTTTCTTCCTTCAGGTGTTCAGGCCTCAGGAAGTCACCGCCCGGGCGGTTGACGCGCGCATCCTGCGGAATGCCGTTCAGATACTTGTTGGTCAGCAGGCCCTGTGCGAGTGGCGTGAAGGCGATGATGCCCGAGCCGACTTCGTCGCATGCCGCCAGCAGGTCCTTCTCGATCCAGCGGTTGAACAGGTTGTAGGACGGCTGGTTGATCAGCAGCGGAACGTTTCGCTCGCGAAGCAGGGCCGCGATTTCGCGAGTCTTGTTGCCGGAATAGGAGGAGATGCCGACGTAGAGCGCCTTGCCCTGGCGCACTGCGGAAGCGAGCGCATCCGCGGTTTCCTCGAGCGGGGTCTCGGCGTCGAAGCGGTGCGAATAGAAGATGTCGACATAGTCGACATCGAGGCGCTTCAGGCTCTGGTCGAGGCTCGAAAGCAGCGCCTTGCGCGAACCGCCGCCAACGCCGTAGGGGCCGGGCCACATGTCCCATCCGGCCTTGGTGGAGATGATCAGCTCGTCGCGATAGCCGGCGAGGTCCTGCTTGAGGATACGGCCGAAATTGATCTCGGCGCTGCCGGCCGGCGGGCCGTAATTGTTAGCGAGGTCGAAATGGGTGATGCCGAGGTCGAAGGCCTTGAACAGGATCGAGCGCTGGGTTTCGAGCGTCGTGGTGTCACCGAAATTGTGCCAGAGGCCGAGCGAGATGGCCGGCAGCTTCAGGCCGCTGCGCCCGGTCTTGCGATAGATGGCGCCGTCATAGCGGGCGGGGTTTGCTGTGTAGGTCATTCAAGGGTTCCATTGCACGTGAAAAGGCCGAATGCGGGAGAGCCGCATCCGGCGAGGTCGGGTTACCATGATTTAAAGCATAATCCGACCGGAGTGAAACGAGGACCAGTAGGATTATGCTTCAAGAAAGAAAGTCTTAGAGCGCACCGTGCCGTGGCGGCAGGAGACCGTTGAGATAGTAGTTGCCGATATGGTGATATTTCCACCGGACCGGATCGTGTAGCGAGTGGGTTCTCGCGTTGCGCCAGTAGCGATCGAGCCCGTAGCTTTCGAGCGTCGAACGGGCGCCCCCGAGTTCGATCAGCTTGGTCGAGGCAAGCTGGGCCGCCTCGGTGCCGAGCGCCTTGACCTCTGCGACCGCGATGGAAGCTTCCGCCACCGTCTTCTCGTTCGGATCGGCCGTCGCAATGTCCAGCAGGCGACCGGCCCTCGCCAGCAGCGCATCCGCCGCATGAACTCGGATCGAGACGTCGCCGACCGCGTGGATCGTATGCGGGTCCTCGTATCCATGCTCAATGGTCAGTTCGAAGAATGGCCGCGAATAGGCCCGGACATAGGAGACCGTTTCGGCGAGCGCCCCGCGAGCGATCCCGACCTGCACCGCCGAATGGATAATCTGGGCGAAGGGACCCATCCCCGTCGGCTTTTCGAAGACGATGTCATGATCGACCACCTGGAAAGGTGTGATCTCCACGTCGTCAAAGGTCACCGTGCCGCTGCCCGTCGAACGCTGGCCGAAGGAAGTCCAGTCGTCGATGAAATCGACGCCCGGCGTCGAGCGGTCGATGAAGACGATATGCACCCGGCCGTCCCAGTTCTTGGCGACGGCCACGATGATATGGGCGAAGAGAGAGCCAGTTGAATAGAATTTCTGGCCGTTGAGCAGCAGCTTGCCGCCTTCGGCGCGGAAATTCGTCTTGTAGTCGACCGGTGTCTTCGTGCCGATTTCGGTGAAAGCGTTGCCGAGACGGTCGCCGTCGAGAATGCGCTGGAAGTAGTGCTTCTTCTGCTCCTCGCTGCCGGCAAGGCGAAGCGCCTCGACCATGTAGAAATGGTTCTGCGGGATCTGCCCGATAGAGGAATCGGCAGCGGAAATGATCGCCGTCACCTCGGCAAGCGTGACCGCCGAGACCCCCGCGCCGCCATATTCCTTCGGCACGGTGATGGCCCAGAGGCCGGCTTGCGAAAAGCGCTCGATCTCGGCGATCGGCAGCCGCCGCTCCCGGTCGCGGGCCGCGGCACCCGCGGCGAAATCCCGCGCCAGTTCCTTCGCCACGGCGATAGCCTCGGCATCGTCCTTGATGACGTTGGCCTTCGTGCGGCGCGGCGGGATATGCGGTGCCGGACGGCCGGCTGTGAGCGCGGCCTCCCGGTGCAGTTTGCGGTCGTTCTGGCTCATCGCTTCGACCTCAGTTCCAGGCGTGACGCGGCGGGTTGACGCCGTTAAGGTAGTAGTTGCCGACGTGGTAGAACTTCCAGCGCACCGGATCGTGCAGCGTGTGCACGCGTGCATTGCGCCAGTGCCGGTCGAGGCCGTGCTCGGCAAGCGTCGAGCGGGTGCCGGCCAGTTCGAACAGCTTGTTGGTCGCGAGGATCGCCACCTCCGTCGTCAGCACCTTGGATTCGGCGGTCTTGATCGTCGCTTCCGAGACCGTCTGCTCGTTGGCGTCGGCATCCGCGACGTCGATGCTGCGGCCGGCGATTTCGAGAAGCGCTTCCGCCGCATGCAGCTTGATCTGCAGGTCGCCGATGGCCGCGATGGTGAAGAGGTCTTCGCCCGCCGTTTCCTTGCCGCTGTCGATCCACGGACGGCTCTGGGTCTTGACGAAGGCGATGGTGTCCTCAATCGCGCCACGGGCGATGCCCAGATCGATGGCCGACTGGATGATCTGGGAGACCGGGCCGGCAACGGTCGGGTGTTCGAAGGAGGTGACGTGAAGCGCGCGTGCCTTCGCGACCTTGACGTTTTCGATGCGCACTGCGCCCGAAGCGGTGGTGCGCTGGCCGAAGCTCGACCAGTTGTTGGTCACGGTCAGGCCCTGCGCCTCGCGGTCGGCGAAGACGAGATAGGCCTGTCCGTCCTCGGTCACGGCGACGATCGGCACGACATGGGCGAGCAGCGCGCCGGTGGTGTAGAATTTCTCGCCGTTAACGATGGCCTCGTCACCTTCGAAGCGCACCCGCGTCTCGAAAGCCGCGACGTTCTTGCTCTTCAGTTCGGAGAAGGCATTGCCGAAGCGGATGCCGGAAAGCGCCAGTGCAAACAGGTCGCGCTTCTGCTCCTCGGTGCCGTCGAGGTCGATGGTGCCGACGATTGCCAGATGGTTCTGGGTGATCTGGGCAATCGCCGGATCGGCGGCCGCGATGATCGAGATGACCTTGGCAAGCGTGGCGTAGGAGACGCCCGGGCCGCCATAGGCCTTCGGCACGTTGATGCTCCACAGACCGCTCTGGGAATATTCGTCGAGTTCGGCAATCGGCAGCAGGCCTTCGCGGTCGCGCAGCGCTGCACCCACCTTGAACTTCTCGGCGAGCTTTTCAGCGATCTCGATGGCCTCGGCATCGCTCTTCACGATGTGCGCTGGCTGTGCCGGCCGTGGACGCGGCGGCACCGGATCGGCAGAGTTGACACGGGGATGGACGGAATAATCGATCTTGGTTTCGGGAACGGTACCCATGGTGATGTCCTCGGCAAAATGGAAAGTTGAATGAAAAATCAGCTACCGGTGGGAAGCAGGGCTTCGCTGCGCTTGATCGCCTCGATGTCGCGGTAGCGGGCGCCCGGATGGGGAGCCTCGAGCCGCGCGCCGCGGCCGAACAGCTTTTCGCGCAGCGTGCCGGGCCGGTATTCGGTGGGATAGACGCCGCGCTTTTGCAGTTCGGGAACCAGATAACCGACGATGTTTTCGAAGGTCTCGGGCGTTACCGCATAGGCGAGGTTGAAGCCGTCGACGCCGGTCTCCTCGACCCATTGCTGCAATTCGTCGGCCACGGTCGCCGGAGAGCCGACCACGACCGGACCCATGCCGCCGACGCCGCCCCATTCGGCAAGCTCGCGAATGGTCCACCGCTTGTTCGGATCGCCTTCCGAGAGGCTCTCCACCGCTGAATGGATCGCATTGGTCTCGACCTTGCGAACGAGGTCGTCGGGCCGGTAGCGGGAGAAGTCGATCCCGGTCCAGCCAGACATGAACACCAGCGAGCCGTCATAGGAAACGTAGTCGAGATATTCGCGGAACTTCGCCTTGGCCTTTTCGTCGGTTTCGTCGACGATAACAGTGAGCAGGTTGTAGATCTTCAGGCTGTCGCGCGCGCGGCCGGCGACTGCGGCCCGGGCGGTGACGTCGGCCACATAGTTGCGCAGGATCGTCTTGGTCTGCGCGGCCACGAACACGCATTCGGCATGTTCGGCGGCAAATTTCTTGCCCGCGCCGGATGCCCCTGCCTGATAGAGAACCGGCGTGCGCTGCGGCGATGGCTCGGTCAGCGCGTAGCCGGGCACGTCGAAATACTTGCCCTTGTGGCCGATCTCGTGAACCTTTTCCGGTAGCGTGAATACCCGGTTTTCCCGGTCGCGCACCACGGCGCCATCTTCCCACGATCCCTCGAGCAGCTTGTAGATCACCTCGAGATATTCGTTGGCGATCTCATAGCGATTGTCATGCCGTTGCAGGCCCGCCTGGCCGATATTCTTCGCACCGCTTTCCAGGTAAGAGGTGACGATGTTCCAGCCGACACGCCCCTTCGTGTGGTGGTCGGCGGTCGCCAGCCGCCGGGCGAAGGTGTAGGGGTGCTCGAAGGATGTCGAGGCCGTGATCCCGATGCCGAGATGCTCGGTCGCGAGCGCAATCGGTGCCGCAAGCTGCAGCGGATCGTTCACCGGGATCTGCGCCGCCTGATGAATGGCGTGGTAGTTGTCGCCCTTGTAGACGTCGTAATATCCGATGACATCGGCAATGAAGATGCCGTCGAAAATGCCGCTTTCCAGTGTGCGTGCGAGATCCTGCCAGTAGTCCAGATCCTTGTATTTCCAGGATCGGTCGCGGGGATGCGCCCACAGGCCGGGCGACTGATGGCCAACGCAGTTCATGTCGAACGCGTTGAAGTGAATGGTCTTGGTCATGAAATGGCTCCGTTCGATTTCGCCAACCGCCTGTCGGTCAGCATCGCAGACCGGTTCCGTAAGAACAGTCATTCTATGTTTTTTATAGATTACTTGGAGAAAGGTTTTTTCTCGACATCGCGGTTTTGCAGAAAAGTGGCCGGAGATGACATCCGTCAAGTCCGATGCCCGCGACGGATCGGGAGCATTCGACCCATGCGTATGGCGGAGATTTCAGCAAAACCATTCCGCATCGACGCGGAAGCGTAATAAAACATACTTTGTCTATTTTATTTATAGACTTTAGCGTTTGTATCAGATGTCGCAAGGGCATTGCAGGGGCAAATGCAAATGGTCAATCCGATCTTCGGGAAATCCGGAACCTCAATCTTCGAATACATGTCGCGCCTGGCGTCGGAAACGGGGTCCATCAATCTCGGGCAGGGCTTTCCGGAAGGTTTCGAGCCGCGCGAGCTGATCGATGCGGCAGTGGAGGCTTTGCAGAGCGGACCACACCAGTATCCGCCGATGATGGGCCTGCCAGCGCTTCGCAAGGCGGTTGCCGACAATGCCAAGCGGTTCCTCGGCCTCGATATTGACTGGCAGAGCGAAGTGCTCGTGACCTCGGGCGCCACCGAAGCGCTGACCGACACCTTCCTTGCGCTTCTCGACCGGGACGACGAGGTGATCGTCTTCGAACCGGTCTATGATGCGTATGCGACGCTGATCCGGCGTGCTGGCGGCAAGGTCGTGCCGGTGCGGCTCGCACCGCCCCATTGGGAATTGCCCCGGGAAGCGCTGACGAAGGCCATTACCGCGAAAACCCGGCTGATCGTCATCAACACACCGATGAACCCGATCGGCAAGATCTTCGATCCCGAGGAACTGCGTTTCCTGGCGGATCTCGCCATCGAGCACGATCTGGTCATTGTGGCAGACGAAGTCTACGAGCATCTGGTCTTCGATGCGCGCCCCTTCCATTCCCTGTTTGCCGTCGAAGGCATTCGTGACCGGGTCGTGCGCATCGGTTCCGCCGGCAAGAGCTTTTCGGTCACTGGCTGGAAGGTCGGTTACATCACCGCAAGTGCCGACCTACTGCAGCCGATTGCCCGGGCGCATCAGTACGTGACCTTCACCACGCCGCCCGCCCTGCAGGCTGCCGTGGCCGTTGGCCTCAACCTGCCGGACGAGTATTTCCTCGGTCTGCGCAAGACGCTTGCCGCCCGCCGCGACCTGCTGGTCAAGGGCCTGCGGGATGCGGGCTTCGAGGTGGCCGATGTTCCCGCGACCTATTTCGCCGTGGCCAATGTCGCGCCGCTCGATCCCGAAGGCGACGATCTCGTTTTCTCCCGCCGGTTGACGCTGGAGACAGGCGTCACGCCCGTGCCTGTCTCGTCCTTTTATGGCGACCGCGACGTGAAGAGCCATGTCCGTTTCTGCTTCGCAAAGAAGGAGGAGACGATCATTTCCGCCGTTTCCCGACTGCGCCGCTGGCGCGAAGGGCAGGGTTGGAGGGCGGCCTCGTGAACCGTCATGTGACCCCGCAGAACATAGGGGCCGCGATTGCGGCGCTGGAGGCGCGCTTTCCCTCGTCGGTCTCCACGGGCAAATCGGCTCGCCGGCTGCATGCCGGCGACGAAAGCCATCACGAGCCGAGCGAACCGGATATCGTCGTGCATCCGAAGTCGACGGCCGAAGTGGTGGATGTCGTTAAGATCGCCGCGCGCAACCGCGTGCCGGTCACGCCATTCGGCGCGGGCTCGGGGCTGGAGGGCGGCGCCATTCCGCACAGGGGCGGCATTTCGCTCGATACCTCGGAACTCTCGGAGATCTTCGAGATCCGCCCCGATGACATGATTGCCCGCGTCGGTGCCGGCGTCCGTCGTCTGGATCTCAATCAGGCGCTGCGCGACACCGGCCTGTTCTTTCCGGTCGATCCCGGCGCCAATGCCTCGATCGGCGGCATGGTCTCCACGGGTGCGAGCGGCACCAATGCGGTGCGCTTCGGCGTGATGCGGGAAAACGTGCTGGGCCTGACCGTCGTCACCGCCGAGGGCAAGGTGGTCAAAACCGGCTCGCTCGCCCGCAAGTCATCGTCGGGATATGACCTGACGCGGCTCTTCGTCGGATCCGAAGGAACGCTCGGCGTCGTCACCGAAGTCACGCTCCGCCTGCATCCCATTCCTGATGCCGTCTCCGCCCATGCCGGTTTTGAGACGCTGGCCGGCGCGGTCAATGCCGTCACCGATATCAAGCGCGCAGGCCTGCAGATCGGCCGTGTCGAACTTCTCGATGCGCCGCTGGTCGATGTCATCAACCGCCGCGGCGACATGCGGCTCGAACACCTGCCGACGCTGTTCTTCGAATTCCACGGCGCGCCCGCCGAGATCGCGTCGCTGTCCGGTACGATTGCTGACATCGTCAGCGAAAATGGTGGTCGCAGCCTCGAATGGCCGGCGAATGCGGAAGAAAGCCGGGTGCTCTGGGAGACCCGCCGCGATTGCCTCGCCTGGGCCAAGGCCGAGCGCGAGGGAGCGCATTCCTGGCCGACCGATGTCTGCGTGCCGATTTCGAGGCTCGCCGAGGTTGTCCTCGAAACCAGGGAAGACGTCGCCCGCTCTGGCATCCCCGCCTACATCGTCGGCCATGTCGGCGACGGCAATTTCCACTGCGTCTTCATGCTCCGGCCGGAAGAGGAGGCCGAGGTCGCCCGCCTTTCCGACCGCATCGTCGAGCGCGCGCTGGCGGCCGGCGGCACGGCAAGCGGCGAGCACGGCGTCGGCCTCGGCAAGCGCAAGTTCCAGCAACAGGAACACGGCGCGGAGGCGATCGCCTTGATGCGCAGCCTCAAGGCCGCGCTCGATCCGCACGGCATTCTCAATCCCGGCAAGGTCCTGCCGGACACCTGATCACGAAGACACCTGATCAACGAAAAAGACCGAACAGGTCTCTCAAAAAGGAAAAGACTGCATGCGTTATTCCTCCCTGATCGCCGGTACCGTCTCGGCCGTCGCCCTATTCATCGCGGCGCATGGCGCGGCACTTGCCGAAACCATCAAGTTTGGCGTCACCGCCGGCCCGCACGCCCAGATCGCCGAAGCGCTGGTGCCGGTCGCCAAGGCCAAGGGCCTCGACATCCAGGTCGTCGAATTTTCCGACGGCGCGCTGATCGACCCCGCCACCAATGATGGCGATCTCGATGCCAACGGCTTCCAGCACACGCCCTATCTCGACCGTCAGAACAAGGATCGCGGTCTGAACCTCGTCGCCGTCGGCGGCAAGACTGTTCTCCTGCCAATGGCGGGCTATTCCCACAAGTTCAAGTTGCTGGCCGACCTGCCGGAAGGCGCCCAGGTGTCGATCCCCAACGATCCGAGCAATGCCGGCCGCGCCCTGAAGCTGCTCGAAGCCGGCGGCGTCATCAAGCTCACCCCCGGCTCCACCTATAACGCCAGCGAACTCGACATCGTCGAGAACCCGAAGAACATCAAGATCATCCCGATGGAAACCGCCCAGCTGCCGCGCTCGCTTGAAGACGTGGACTTCTCGGTCATCACCTCGCACTTCGCCCTTTCGGCCGGTCTCAACCCGAAGAAGGACGGCCTGCTCGTCGAAGACCAGCTTTCCGAATATTTCTGCCTGATCGCGGTTGCGGAAAAGAACAAGGACGCTCCGTGGGTAAAGACCCTGGTCGAATCCTACAAGTCGCCAGAAGTGAAGGCCGCCATCGAGAAGACGTTCGAAGGCAACGTCATCGCCGGCTGGTGATGTCATGAACGTTCTTTCCCGCTCCCCGTATCTTGCTTTGTCCGATGACCTGGTCCCGGCCCGTTCAGTCGAGACGACCGGCGTACCTGTCATCCGGGCCGATGAACTGACGAAGATCTACGATCCGAAGACCGGTCCCGTCCTCGATCGCGTTTCGCTCGCGGTTGCGGAGGGCGAGATCCATGGCATCATCGGCCGTTCCGGCGCGGGAAAGAGCACTCTGGTCCGTTGTCTGAACGGGCTGGTGAAGCCGACCTCCGGCAAGGTCTCGGTCGCCGGTCGAGAGATCAGCGGCCTATCCGGCTCGGCGTTGCGTTCCGCTAGGCGCGACATCGCCATGATCTTCCAGCATTTCAGCCTGTTGTCGTCGCGCACCGCCGCCGCCAACGTGGCGCTGCCGCTGGAGATCGCCGGCGTCGACCGCGAGACCATCCGAACCCGAGTGCCGAAGCTTCTTGATCTCGTCGGTCTGTCCGCCAAGGCGGACGCCTATCCGTCCGAGCTTTCCGGCGGCCAGAAGCAGCGCATCGGCATTGCCCGCGCGCTGGCGCTGGAGCCGCGCGTGCTGCTGTCGGACGAGGCGACTTCGGCGCTCGATCCCGAAACCACGGAGCAGATCCTCGACCTCCTGAAGGACATCAACCACCGCCTCGGCCTGACCATCGTGCTCATCACCCACGAGATGGACGTGGTGCGCCAGATCGCCAGCCACGTCACCGTGCTGGAGCATGGCAAGGTGGTCGAGAGCGGCGCAACCTTCGACGTCTTCGCCTTCCCGCAATCGCCCGTCGCTCGCTCCTTCCTCGCCAGTATCGTGGCCCATGACCTGCCGCGGGAGGTGTCCGAACGGCTTCTTCCCGCCCCGGCCGCCAATACCGATCCCGTCCTTCGCATCGTCTTCACCGGCGACGCGGCGCACGATCCGGTGGTCGCCACGCTGGTCGAGCAATTCGGCGTGCGCCCGAACATCCTGCATGGACGCATCGACTACATCGACGGACGCCCGCTCGGGGTCATCACCCTCGTCGCCGAAGGTGCTGAACCGAAACTGTCCGGCATCCTTGCCTATCTTTCATCCCTTGGACTTCACGGAGAACTCGTCGGCCATGCTGTTCGATCTGTTTCCGCCGGCGCTGGTCGGCCTCGTTCTTGAATCGCTGAAGCAGACAGTGACGATGGTGGCTGCGGCCGCCTTGCTCTCAACTGCCATCGGCCTGCCGCTCGGCATCCTGCTTGTCGTCACCGCTCCCGGCCAGTTCATGGAGCGGCCGATCTTCAACCGCATTGCCGGAACGGTGGTCAATCTCGTCCGCTCCACGCCGTTCATCATCCTCATGGTCGCGATCATCCCGTTCACCCGGCTCGTCGCCGGAACCACGGTCGGCACGCTTGCGGCCATCGTGCCGCTCACCGTCGCGATCACGCCGCTTTATGCGCGCCTTGCCGAGGCGGCCATGCGCGAGGTCGACCAGAACCTGATCGAGGCCGCCGAAAGCATGGGCGCAAGCCCGCTGCAGATCATCTGGAAGGTGCTGCTGCCGGAAGCCCTGCCGGGCATCCTTGCCGGCCAGACGGTCACGCTGGTGAGCCTCGTCGGTTATTCCGCCATGGCCGGCACTGTCGGCGGCGGCGGTCTCGGCGACCTCGGCATTCGTTTCGGCTACCAGCGCTTCATGCCGGAAGTGATGATCGCCGTCGTCGTCATCCTCGTGGTGATCGTCCAGTCGATCCAGATGATCGGCGACTGGACAGCCCGCATGGTCAACCATCGGGTTGCCCGCCGCCGGGCCGCGGCATGAGCCTAGCGCATCGGCCCGAAAATCGGAAACGATTTTCGGAAAGCTCGATGAGTAAATTCAATGAGTTAGAACCCCCTTTGTGCGGCCGAATGGACGCACGGCGCTCTAGCGAAAACAGGCTCTGTCCGACCGAATTCGTCGCCGGCGTTCCGGTGTTTGCAAGAAAAGGAGAAATGTCATGACCATTCATACTCTGCCAGTTCATTTGCCGCTGATCGACATCTCGCGCTTCCATGGTTCGCCCGAGGAGCGCGAAAGCTTCATCGCCGACCTGCGACGCACCCTTCACGACCACGGCTTCTTCTATCTCACCGGCCATGGCGTCGATCCCAAGCTGATCGCCGACGTGATCGCCACCTCCAAGCAGTTCTTCGCGTTGCCGCTGGAGCAGAAGCTGGAAATCGAGATGGTTAAGTCGCCCCATTTCCGCGGCTATAACCGCGCCGGCTACGAGCGCACCCGCGGCGAGCAGGACTGGCGCGAACAGCTCGACATCAACACCGAGGGCGAAGCCGTCAAGCTCGGTCCTGATACCCCGGCATGGAAGCGCCTGTTCGGTCCCAACCAGTGGCCGTCAGCCCTGCCGGAGCTGAAGCCCTTGCTGCTCGCCTATCAGGCCGAAGTAACCCGTATCGGCATCGACATCCTCAAGGCCATCGCCGTGGCGCTCGGCCAGCCGGAGAACGCCTTTGCCGAAATCTACGAGCCGCAGCCTTCGCAGCTCCTGAAGATCATCCGCTATCCCGGCCGCGAGGTCGCCAAGTCCGATCAGGGCGTCGGCGCACACAAGGATGGCGGCTTCGTCACCGTGCTGCTTCAGGATACCGTTCCGGGCCTGCGCGTGCAGACGGAAGACGGCGTATGGCTCGAGGCTCCGCCGATCCCGGGAACCTTTGTCATCAACACCGGCGAGCTCCTGGAACTCGCGACCAACGGTTTCGTCCGCGCCGACGTGCATGACGTCGTGGCCCCGCCGGCCGGTGTCGAGCGCTTCTCGGTCGCCTTCTTCCTCGGCTCGCGCTACGACGCGACGATCCCGGTCATCGACCTGCCGGACGAACTGAAGCGCGACGAACGCGGCGTGACCGTCGATCCGCTGAACCCGATCTTCCGTGAAGTGGGCCAGAACCACCTGAAGAGCCGCCTCCGTTCGCATCCGGATGTCGCGCGTGCCCATCACGCCGACCTCCTGACGCCGGAACAGCTCGCCGGTCCGGCCGTCGCCCAGGCCTATTGAGGGCAGGGCTCGATGCAGACAGCCTCTCGCCGGATCTGCCGGCGGGAGGCTGGTACAGGCAACCTTTCGGGGTCGTCGAAAGAGTAGAAAATTTCCATTCGGCAATTTTCATTAGTCTATAAAATCTATCAATTAACATTGCTTTTATTATCCTGTCCCCGGATCTCATTGAAGGGGACGAACAATGACCAGCAATTCCTCACCTGAGACGCAGCCGGCAAGCGGCGCTCTCTCCCGCCGCACCCTCATCAAGACGGCAGGCCTCGCCGGAGCGGTCGCAACCGTCGGCGTCTTCGGCGCCCGCACGACGAGCTACGCGGTTGCCGGCAATCTCATTCCGATCAAGCTCGAATGGACGGAAGTGGCAGCCTGTCACTCGCCCGTCGGCTTCGGTCTTGCCAAGGGCACTTACGCAAAGCACGGCCTCGACGTCGAGCTTTTCTATCAGGGTGCCAGCGGCCAGACGCTCATTCAGGCGCTCGCCACCCGCAAGGCGGAAGCAGGCCCGGGTCTCCTCTATGACTGGCTGAAGCCGATCGAGCAGGGCTTCGACGTCAAGCTCTTCGCCGGCTCCCATGGCGGCTGCCAGCGCGTTCTGGTCAAGCCGGATTCCGGCATCAAGACGCTGACCGACCTCAAGGGCAAGACGATCGGCACCTTCGACGTCATGTCGCCCTCCCGCGTCGCCTTCTCGGTTGCGCTCGCCAAGGCGGGCCTCAATCCGGAAACCGACGTCACCTGGAAGGTCTTCCCCTTCGATCTCGTCGCCGAAGGCGTGCTGAAGGGCGAGGCCGATGCCGTCGCGCACATGGACCCCTGGGCCTATTCCTATGAAAAGCAGCATGGTTTCGTGAAGATCGCCGATACCCAGACCGGTTCCTTCCAGGATCGCGTCTGCTGCGTTCTCGGCGTCAACGGCGATTACTACGAAGCCAACAAGGACGCCATCAAGCGGGTCGCCGCGGCCAACCTCGAAATCCACCAGTACACCGCGCAGCATCCGGACGAAGTGGCGAAGTGGTATTTCGACACGCTGAAGCCCGGCCTGCCGCTCGAGGATCTGACCGAGGTTCTCGCGTCCTTCACCTATCACGACCACTGGTTCGGCAAGGAACTCGTGAAGGAGGTAAGGACCGGCTACGAGGACCTGAAGCTCACCGGCGTTGCCGATGCCTCCACCGATCCGGAGGAAATCGCAAACCGCATCACCATCGACATCTTTGCGTGAGCCGGCCATGAGCGACGTCATCCGAAGCGAATTCGGCGCGGTTTCCGGGGCGGTGCCGCTCCGGGGCCGGGCGCGCTGGCGGGACGGCCTTCTGGCCGCCGCCACCTGGGGTGCCGCCGCCGCGGTCACCTGGTTTCTTCCCGATGTGATCAAATGGGGCGCAACTGGCCTCTTCGCGCTCGCGGTGGCGATCGGCGCGGCCATTTTCCTCGCGCTCTCCTTCGCCGTGCCGCGGCTCGGCGAAGGAGCAAAAACACTGGTGCATTACGGCCCGTGGTTCATCGCCATTGGCGTGTGGTTCACGGCGTGGGAACTGCTGACGGCCAAGCTCGGCTGGCTTCCCAAGCCCTTCTTCTCGCCGCCACAGGGCCTGTTGCATGTCTATGTCACGGATTGGGAGCGGCTGCTTGTCTGCGTCGCCTATACCGCGCGTCTCTGGGGCCTCGGCTTCTTCTCCGGCATCGTCGTCGGCTTTGCCGCCGGCGTGGCGCTGGGCTGGTCCAAGCGTTTCGCCTATTGGGGCATGCCGATCCTGAAGCTGATCGGGCCGGTCCCGGCCAGCGCCTGGATCCCCTGCACCTTCTTTATCTTCCCGTCGACCTTCCACGCCTCGATCTTCCTCGTGGCGCTCGCCTCGGGCATACCGGTCGCCATCCTGACGGCCGCCGGCGTCGAACAGGTGAACCGCTCCTATTACGACGTTGCCCGCACGCTCGGCGCTTCCAATCGCTACCTGATCTTCAAGGTGGCGATCCCGGCCTCGCTGCCCAACGTCTTCGTCGGCCTGTTCATGGGCCTCTACTATTCCTTCGCGGTACTGGTCGTTGCCGAAATGCTCGGCGCCAAGTTTGGCCTTGGCTGGTACCTGCAGTTCAACACCGCCTATTCGGCCTACGCCAATGTCTATGCTGCCCTGATCGTCATGGCGCTGATCTGCGCAGGCCTGGTCAGGCTGCAGTTCATCCTGCGCGACCGGCTGCTCGGCTGGCAGAAGGGGATCCTCTGATGGCGCTCGCATTCGACAGGCAAACTGACGCCGGCCGCGGCCTCGCGCTCGATATCGATCATGTCTCCCACGGATTCGATCTCGGCACGCGTCAGCTTCAGGTGCTGGACGACGTCTCGATCAACGTGAAGCCCGGCGAGTTCGTTGCCCTGCTCGGCCCCTCGGGCTGCGGCAAGTCGACCCTGCTCAGGCTCGCCGCCGGGCTGGAACAACCGCTGCGGGGCGAGCTTCGCGAGGACGGCGAGTTGATCCGCAAGCCGAACCCGGATCGCATCCTCGTCTTTCAGGAAGCGACGCTTTTCCCATGGCTGACCGTTCGGCGGAACATCGCCACGGGCCTCGATGCTCGCGGCGTTCTGAACGAACAGGAACATCGCATCGACGAGGTGCTGAAGCTCGTCCGCCTCGAAGGCTTCGGCGATGCTTTCCCGCACCAGCTTTCCGGTGGCATGGCCCAGCGTGTGGCGATTGCCCGCGCTCTGGTCAACGATCCGAAGCTGCTCCTGCTCGATGAGCCCTTCGGCAAGCTCGACTCCCTGACACGGCTGTCGATGCAGAACGAACTCTTGCAATTGTGGAAGGATGTGGGCTTCACCGCGCTTCTGGTGACCCATGACGTCGAGGAAGCTCTGCTGCTGGCCGATCGCGTCATCGTTTTCTCCAACCGTCCGGCGCGGATCGTGTCGGAACTCGTCGTCGAGAAGCCCCATCCGCGCCGCCGCGACGATGCCGACCTCGTGCATCTGCGCCAGACGCTGCTCGAACAGCTGGGAGTGGCCCATGCCGTCTGAGGCGAGGCTTCCCCTGCTGCTGGCATTTCTCGGCAGCGTCGTTACCGCTCTGGCGCTCGGCTGGTGGTGGCTGATCTTCGGCAAGGTCGTCGAGAGCGGTTACATCACCTATGCGCAGGCGGCACCCTGCTTGGCCGGCACGTCCGATCTCTGCCGGCTCGCCGAGGCGCTCTGCACCAACGACCACTTCTTCGGCATCCGCTGGTATGCGCCCGAAGCGCTCTGGGTCGGGGCGGCCCTGCTGGCAGCAGCACTTCTCAACCTGACCATCCGGACCGGTGTCCGGTCCATCGATCAATCCCGATAGCGCCCGATAACGCCTGATAACGGAGGAAGAACCCATGACCATTCAGCAGTCGAGTGAGACCATCGTGCAATCGGCAACACTGCAAGCGCCCGCAGGCACTGCAACCTTCAAGAGCCGCCACCCCGAGACGCAGGCGCTGCATGGCGGCAGCTTCCGCTTCGATCCGACGACCGGCGCGGTCGCCGTGCCGATCTACCAGACGACCTCCTACCAGCTTCCTGGCACCGAAGGCGCCGACAAGCTTTTTGCGCTGGAAGCGCCCGGCCATCTTTATAGCCGCGTCTCCAACCCGACGCAGGATGCGCTCGAACAGCGTCTTGCTGAGCTTGAGGGCGGTGCTGCCGCACTTGCGGTTTCCTCGGGTCAGGCGGCCTCGGCCTTCGCGCTCCTCAACCTTGCCCGCGCCGGCGACAACATCGTCAGCGCCGCCGGCCTCTATGGCGGCACCTGGGCGCTGTTTGCCGCGACACTGAAGAGCTTCGGCATCGAAACCCGTTTCGTCGATGCGGCCGATCCGGAAGCCTTTGCCCGCGCCACCGACGACCGCACCCGGGCCTATTATGCCGAATCCCTGCCCAATCCGAAGCTCGAGGTCTTCCCGATTGCCGAGGTCTCGGAAATCGGCCGCCGCTTCGGTATTCCGCTGATCGTCGATAACACCGCTGCCCCGCTGACCATCCGTCCGCTGGAACATGGTGCTGCCGTCGTGGTCTATTCCGCGACGAAATATATCGGCGGTCATGGCACTTCCATCGGCGGGGCCATCATCGACGGCGGCAATTTCCCCTGGGCCGAGCTCAAGGATCGCCAGCCCAATCTCAACGAGCCGGATTCGAGCTATCAGGGCAAGACCTGGATCGAGAAGGCAGATGCCATCAGCTTCCATCCCTATATCCTGCGCGCCCGCGCCGTCCTGCTGCGCGATATCGGCGCCGCCATCAGCCCGCAGAATGCCTTCCAGCTCATTCAGGGCGTCGAGACACTGCCGCTCCGTCTTCGTCAGCACAATGACAACGCCATCAAGGTGGCGGAATTCCTGAAGAACCATCCGAAGGTCGCCAACGTCATCTTCCCGAAGTTCCAGACGGGCGTGGCCGCGGAGCGGGCGGCGAAATATCTGAAATCAGGTGCTTTCGGCGCCCTCGTCGGCTTCGAACTCAAGGGCGGTCGCGAGGCCGGCCGGCGCTTCATCGATGCGCTCCAGCTCTTCTATCATCTGGCCAATATCGGCGATGCCCGCTCGCTCGCCATCCATCCCTCGACCACGACCCATTCGCAACTCTCGGCCGATGACCAGCTCGCGACCGGCGTCACCCCCGGATACGTCCGCCTGTCGATCGGCATCGAGCACCCGGACGACATCATCGCCGATCTCGCTCAGGCCATCGACGCGGCCTGAGGCTCGTGCCCAAGGCTTATGACTGAAAAGAAGAAGGCCGGGTGAAGCATATCCATCCGGCCACAGACTGGTGATAAATTCGTGCTGATCAGACCCTGTGATCCGGCATTTTTGCATCCACCGTCGTCATCCCGGCCTTGAGCCGGGATCCAGCGTGATCAAGTCCTTGATGGCAAGAAGTGCTCTTCGCGCGATCGGCCTCGCGCCGCTGGATGCCGGACCGAGTCCGGCATGACGAAGAAGGATGCCTTGCTTTTGAATACGGCCAGTTTAGCAATGGGAGGCCGGCTGGAAACAACCCCACTGTCTTTTTTCGCCGACACGAATGGCACGCCGCCGGCCTCCTTGCTCTCAGCCCGCGACGCCGCGTCTTGCCTGCCTGTCGGTCGCCTGCCTTTCAAGAGCCTTGGCCAACTCCCCCGCAACGGCTGCCGCATGTTCGGCCACCTGTGGCAGGCCCATCAGCTCGCCGAATGTGCCGCGCGCCAGAGGGCCGGCGATGAAGAGGTCGGAGGCAACCTCGCCGTTCGCCCCCAGTGCCCGGGACTGGCGGTCGCAGGAAAGCCCGAGCCCCGTCGCGCAGAACGACAGGTAGCCCTGTTCCTCCAGTTGGGAAAAGAAAGGCTGCGAATGAAGTATGCCGTCATGGGCCGGCCCGGTTGTCACCACCACGGCATCGGCCTCGATCTCACGCTCGACACCGCCATCTCGCAACCTGACGCCGACACGGATATCTTCGTCGGAGCGTGTCGTATAAGCGAGCGCCGCCGCCAGGATTTCGAGGCGTCCGGCGGCGATGGCATCGTCCAGTACCTTTTCCACCTGTGGCGCGATGCGGAAGCGATGGACGTCCCAATAGACGCGGGCATGGCGGGCAAGCCTCTGCCGTTCGATGAGGGGCAGGGCCTTCCAGATCTCCTGTCCCTGACCGCGCACCGCATCGAGCACGGGATGCCAGGTCAGGCCAAGTGCTGCGGCCTCGCGCAGCGTCCGGCGGATGCGCGCCAGAAGATGCGACGCCGTGTGGGACGGTTCGGAGACGAAATCCCCGAAAGCTTCCTGGGCGATTGCCGGATGACCGCGCGAGCGTAGGCCCCTTCGTGATATCGAGACGATCCGGCCGGTATGTCCCCGGTTGGCCAATGCTGCCACCACATCGGCCGAGGTCAACCCGTTGCCGACGATCAGTACCCGGTCGCCAGGCCGGATGCCATCGACGGCACCAGCCACGGTCGCGTCGGGAATGAAGCGCGGGTGGCTGGCAAGGGCGGAGAGAACGCGGGGTGCCGCGGGTGCCGGGTGGCTGACGGCGAGCACCACATGATCGGCCTCCAGATCGGCACCGTCTGCACCGCTCACCCGCCATCTGCCGTTAGACCGGCGAAGCCCGGTGACTTCGGCCCGGCGATGTTCTATCCGGCCGGTGGAAAGGTGCGGTGCCGCCTGCGCGTAAGCGTAGTCGCCGAAGACGTGCCGGCGCGGAAAGGGCAACCCGTCGTCGGCGAACGCGTCCGAATCGTCCTTGAGCGCGTCGTTTTCCTCGATCCAGCGGATGAAGCTTTCCGGGTCGTCGGGATAAAGGCTCATGCGTCCGGCGGGCACGTTGATGCGGTTCGTCGCCTCGTTGGTGTCGTAGGCCAGGCCGGCGCCCAGCTTTTCGCGTGGTTCGAACACCACGATGCGCGCCGCAACGCCGGCTTGCCCGCGTTCGGCCAGATGCACGGCGACCGCCGCGCCGGTAAAACCCCCGCCGATGATCGCGACGACGGGCAGGGGAGCATAGGATGACATGTCGAAATCTCCGCAGCATGAGGCCGCGGCCCCACTTGTCTTCATCTCTCGACCGAAACTAGCCAACCACAGGCTACAAACGAACACATCCAATTCTATAGAATAAATGCGTAATAGATTTTCTTGCTACCGGTTCGAACACTCTACTCCCTCGTTGCAGCCATCGCCCCTGTTCGAGACGGGGATCGAACGCCTCGCAAACCCGTTTGACGCGAAAATTCGTGACAGCAATCGCCGGAAAATGAGGCGGAATTATCTCTACTAATTCTATGTATTGAACCATCATGAATGCAATCGAGAGGCCGGGGGCGGTCTCCGACAGCAATCAGGAGAGGAAACGACATGACCTTCAAACGCAGACAACTGGCGGGCCTCGTGGCAGCCGCCACCCTGTTCGCCACCCTCGGTGCCAACGCCGCTGCGGCGGCCGATGTGACCGTCAACATCGGTTATCAGCCCATCGTCGAGCCGTCCCGCGTGCCGCAGGCCGATGGCACTTACGAGAAAGCAACCGGCGCCAAGATCAACTGGCAGAAGTTCGACGGCGGCGCCGACGTGATCGCGGCCATCGCATCGGGGTCGCTCGACATCGGCTATGTCGGCTCCTCGCCGCTGGCCGCCGCCGCAAGCCGCCAACTGCCGATCGAGACGATCGCGCTCGTCGGCCTGATCAGCGAAGCCGAGGCGCTTGCCGTTCGCAACATTTCCAGGCCGGAAGAACTCGCCGGCAAGAAGATCGCCACTCCTTTCGTCTCGACCGCGCATTACAGCCTGCTCACGGCGCTGAAGCACTGGAACATCGATCCGAAGTCGGTCGAGATCCTCAATCTACGTCCGCCGGAAATCGCCGCGGCCTGGACCCGTGGCGATATCGACGGCGCCTATGTCTGGGATCCGGTCCTTGCCGAGATCAAGAAGTCCGGCACCGTGCTCGCCACTTCCGCCGACGTTGCCGATTGGGGCGGCCCGACCTTCGACGCATGGATCGTCAGCAAGAAGTTCGCCGATGCCAATCCGGATATTGTCGCAGCCTTCGTTCGCGTGACCGGCAATGCGACGGCCGCCTATCGCGCCAATCCGGATGCGTGGAGCGCGACCTCGCCCGAGGCCGAAAAGATTGCCCGCCTGACGGGCGCCAGGCAGGAAGAGGTTCCGGCCCTTCTCAAGGGTTACATCTTCCCGACGCTCGAAGAGCAGGCCAAGGCCGATCTCCTCGGCGGCGGCACGGTCAAGGCGGTAGCCGCAACCTCGGCCTTCCTCAAGGAGCAGGGCAAGATCCCCACGACGCTCGATGACTACTCGGCCTACGTCTCGCCGCGCTGGGTTGTCGAGGCCTCGAAACTGTCCTTCTGATCCCTCCCACGATCCTTGTGAGTGGCCCACCAACCGGTCGGGCCGCTCCATCCCCCGCATTCACCGGAGCCCTGACCATGAGCACCCTGTCCTTTCGCGACGTCTCGTTGCGCTATCCGCCGAGGAGCGGCGATGCGGGGCGTACGCTTCCTGTGCTGGAGCGCATCAACCTGACGCTGAAGGCCGGCGAGTTCATCGTCGTGATCGGCCGCTCGGGTTCCGGCAAGACCAGCCTGCTCAACCTTGCCGCCGGCTTCCTGACGCCGTCCGAAGGCAGTATTGAAGTGGATGGCAAGCCGATCACCGGGCCGGGTGCGGATCGCGCCGTGGTCTTTCAGGACGATGCGCTCTATCCGTGGCTCGATGCCCGCGACAACGTGGCGTTTCCGCTCAGGCTGCGCGGCATCGACCTGAAGCAGCGCCGCGCCCGCGCCGATGAACTGCTGGATCTGGTCGGCCTTTCCGGTGCCGGCAACTGCCGCATCAAGGAGCTTTCCGGCGGCATGCGCCAGCGGGTGGGCATTGCCCGGGCGCTGGCCTCCGATCCCCGTTTCCTGCTGCTCGACGAACCGCTCGGCGCACTCGATGCGCTGACCCGCAGCAAGATGCAGGGTTTCCTGCTGGAGGTCTGGGCAAGGAGCCGGTCCGGAGCGCTGCTGATTACCCATTCCATCGAAGAGGCGCTCCTGCTCGCAACGCGCGTCGTGGTGCTGTCGCCCAATCCCGGCAGGCTCGCTGCCGATATCGAGACCGGCTTTGCCACCGATCTCCTGGGCGGAGCCTCGATTGGCCAGATCAAGGCCTCGCCGCTCTACAAGCGCATGCATGACGGGCTGACCGGACTGATCCATTCCACAGCGGACGAAAACGAGGAGGCCGCATGACGATCCTGAGCGAAATCCGGGCCGAATATGCGGAGGTTGAGATCCCCGCCCGCCCGCCACGGCGAAAACCGGTCGTGCCGCTTTATGTCTATTCCGGCCTGACGGTGCTCGCCATCATCGCTATCTGGTGGGTAGCGGCTTCGCTGGAACTCGTGTCGCCGGTCTTCCTGCCGTCGCCCGCGGTCGTCGCGGTTTCGGCGTGGAATCTCGTCACCGTCGGCTTCGTCGACAGCACCCTGCTGGAACACGTGACCGCAAGCCTTGGCCGCATCCTGGGGGCTCTTCTGGTCTCGATCCTGATCGGCGTTCCGGCCGGCATCGCCATCGGCACCAGCCGCCTCGGCCGCGGCATTCTCGATCCCATCGTCGAATTCCTGCGACCGCTGCCGCCGCTCGCCTATCTGCCGCTGATCATCATCTGGGTCGGCATCGGCGAGGCCTCCAAGATCACCGTCATCGCGCTCTCTATGCTGCCGGCGATCATCCTGTCCACCGCGGCAGGGGTGAAGTCGGCCTCGTCGGATCATGTGAATGCCGCCCGCTCCTTCGGCGCGACCCGCAGCCAGCTTCTGCGCCATGTCATACTGCCATCGGCACTGCCGTCGATCCTCACCGGTATCCGCATTGCGCTCGGCACCGGCTGGTCGACATTGGTCGCGGCCGAACTCGTGGCCGCCACCCGCGGCCTCGGCTTCATGATCCAGTCGGCGGCACAGTTTCTGGTCACCGACGTGGTGATCGCCGGTATCGGCGTCATCGCCCTGATCGCGATCCTGCTGGAACTCGTCGCCCGCGCGCTGGAGCGATGGCTCGTTCCCTGGGCGGGGGAAAAATAGGTCTCCCCCCGCACTGGCCGTACGATCTTCCCGGCGCTATGAGGGTGGCCGGAGAAAGAGATGTTCACCCTCAAGCAGCACGAAACCTTCACGCAGGATATCAAGAAGAGCCGTTTCATCGCCCATGCCGCGCCGGTCGCGAGCGAGGACGAGGCGAAGGCCTTCATCGCTGCCGTGGCGGATCCTTCCGCCAACCACAATTGCTGGGCATGGCGCATCGGCCAGGCCTATCGTTTCAGTGATGATGGCGAGCCGAGCGGCACGGCCGGAAAGCCTATCCTTCAGGCCATTGACGGTCAGGCTCTGGATGGTGCCGTTGCGGTGGTGACGCGCTTTTTCGGCGGCATCCTGCTTGGCAGCGGGGGGCTTATCCGGGCCTATGGCGGCACGGCTGCCACCTGTCTCAGGGCGGCGGAAAAGACCGAGATCATTCCTCGCACACTGGTCCGCTTTGGCTGCGGCTTTTCCGATCTCGCGCTCGTCAAGTCACGCCTGCTCGGCGTTTCCGACCTGAAGGTCGAGAAGGAGGAGTTCGGCGTGGAGGGTGCTTGGCTCGATGTCGCCGTTCCGGTGGCGGAGGCAGAAACCGTCATCCGCATGGTCAAGGACCTGACGAGCGGCCGCGCAATGATCGACACCGGCGACTGACCGAAAATGCGGCACTCGCCGGTATCAGTACCTCAATTGGTGCCGTTGTCAGGGCTTGCCTTGTCCTTTGAAGCAAGCTGCTTCCAGGAATTCTGCTGAGACATCATCGAGCGCAGATAGGCGACGTTGGCATCGGCCTGCTGCGGGTTGAGTTCCTGCCGGGCAACCTGCTCCGCTTCCTGGAAGCGGCCCTGCAGGCCGATCACCAGCGCGAGGTTCTGTCGCACGCGACTGTCTGCGCCCGGCTGCTGCGAGGCGGATTTCAGATAGGTCTCGGCGGTGCGAAGATCGCCACCCAGCACGTAGGACATGCCGAGATTGGAGAGAATGGTCGGTTCGTTCGGCTTGATGTCCAGCGCCATGCGGTAGCGCGTGCGTGCTTCGTTCGAACGGCCCAGCTGATCGAGAACGGCACCTTCGGCGGAATAGAGCCGCCAGTCGGGGCGGTCGGGCGTCTGCGCGCGGCCGATCGTGTCGAGTGCCTTTTCAAGCTGGCCAGCGGCGGCCTGCGCCTTGCCGAGGGCGGCCAGTACTTCGCGGTCCGCCGGATTGGCGATTGCCACCTGCTGCATCACGGCGAGCGCCTGCGCGTTGCGGCCGGTCATCATCAGCACGTTGGCATAGGTCATGCCGACATTGCGGTCCTTCGGATTACGCTCATAGGACTTCCCGATGCTGTCGGCGGCGCTGGCGAGTTCCGGCGCCGTCATGCTTTCGACCGGCTTGGAAAGCCGTGGGATCGAGCCGGTGGTTACCGAGCGGTCGGGGCGGGAGGTGGAAGAGCAGCCGGCCAGCACGCTTGCCGCCATCAGCAGACAGATGCCGCCGAGAACTCTCATCCGGTGGCCCGCGTCCAATCGATGATTCGAAGAAGTGTGCCGAATAACCATGTTCCTGTTCCTGCTGCAGTGACGTTTGCGCGCCCTGCCATGGTGAAAAGCGGCGCAACCTCCACTCCAGCAATAATCTGTTAACCCTAACGGAGTGTTAATCGGGTCCACGGCCGCAGTGATTCCGTCCGCACCCGCCCGACCCGTTCCCGCCCGCACCTTCTCTGAAAGACAGCCAATGGCACCCTATCAGTATATCGAGAGACACAATCCCTTCAGCTCCAAGGGTGGGCATACGCTGCCTGTCTTTGCAGTTACCCCGGCGCATGTGGAGACCGGCACAATCGATCCGATCGCGCTCGACTGGGCTCGCAAGGCCGGCTTCAAGGCGGAGGCAGGCTCGGTCCTGCTGATCCCGACCGCCGATGGTCATCTCGGCGGCGCGCTGTTCGGCCTTGGCTCGAACCCCTCGGAAAACCCGTTCCTCACCGGCAAGCTCGCCCGCAGCCTGCCGGCTGGCGACTGGCACATCGAGACGGCGCCGTTGACCGCCAACCGGCTGTTGCTCGGCTACGGTCTCGGTTCCTACAGCTTCGACCGTTACCGTTCGGAGCGCCCGGCCGAGCCCAAGCTGCTGATCCCGCAGGATGCCGATGCCGCCGACATCAAGCGCCAGCTAGCCGGCGTCTTCCTTGCCCGCGATCTGATCAACACCCCGACCAATGACATGGGTCCCGCCGATCTCGAAAACGCCTTCCGGGCATTGGCGGAACATTACAAGGCCGAATTCACATCCATCGTCGGCGATGAATTGCTGGAGAAGAACTTCCCGCTGGTCCACACGGTCGGCCGCGCCAGCACCGTCGCACCGCGCCTTCTGGAAATGCGCTGGGGCAAGAAGGGCCATCCGCGCGTAACCCTCGTCGGCAAGGGTGTCTGTTTCGATACCGGCGGCCTCGACATCAAGCCTGCATCGTCGATGCTCTTGATGAAGAAGGATATGGGCGGTGCCGCCAATGTTCTCGGCCTGGCGCTGATGATCATGGACGCCAAGCTCAAGATCGACCTGCGCGTCATCGTTCCCGCCGTCGAAAATTCCATAGCCGGCAATGCGTTCCGTCCGGGCGATGTCTACAAGAGCCGAAAGGGCCTGACGGTCCAGATCGACAACACGGATGCCGAAGGACGCCTGATCCTGGCCGATGCGCTTGCCTATGCAGACGAGGATGCGCCGGATTTGCTGATCGACATGGCGACGCTGACCGGTGCCGCCCGCGTGGCGCTGGGCCCCGATCTCCCGCCCTTCTTCACCGATGACGAGGATCTCGCCCACGACATCGTCGATGCAAGTCTCGAGACCGACGACCCGCTGTGGCGGATGCCGCTCTACAAGGGTTACGAGAAGAACCTGCGTACCCCGATTGCCGACCTCACCAATGCGCCGGCCGGCGGCATGGCCGGCGCGATCACCGCTGCGCTCTTCCTGAAGCGGTTCGTCGGCAAGTCGAAGAGCTGGGTGCATTTCGATATTTTCGGCTGGGCCCAGTCCGAACGGCCGCATTCGCCGATGGGTGGCGAAGCGCAAGGCATCCGCGCGCTCTACCGTTTCCTGCGCACTGGCCTGAAGTAATGGACACCAAGAGCGGCGGCCTGTGGTCGCCGCTCTTGCAATGGCGCGGCGATTGCCGGAAAAGAAATGCGCAAACGACGTCGCGGATCCGCCCATGACTGTTGAACCATGACTGTTGAACTGACCGCCACGGAGGCGCTCGGCCTCTGGCATAAGGTGACGCTGCAGCAGGTGCAGCAGGACGAACGCGACCTGACGTTGCGTCAGATGGCGATCCTTCTCGAGATTTACCTCGTGCCGCCGCCGCATACCGTGCGTGGGCTTGCCGCGACATTGAACGTCACCAAGCCGGTCATCACCCGGGCGCTCGATACCATGGGCGAGATGGGCCTGGTGGACCGCGTTCGTGACGAGCGCGACCGCCGCAGCGTCATCGTCAAGCGCACCGTGGGTGGCGCGCTGTTCCTCGAAAAATTCGGCGACCTGATCATCGAGCAAGGCCGCAAGCTGGGCTATTGAGACATCCATGAGCAACACCGAAACCACTCTCGATCGCAGGCTCAACGCCTACCGCGCCGATCTCGCGGATGCGACGCTCAAAGGGCAGGTGGAAGCGGCCCGTTTCGTCGAGGGCACGCCGGCAAGGCTTGCCGTTCCCGTCGCGGCCCTGCGGCCAAGGCCGGATCTCGCCGCCGGTATCGACACCGAACTGCTCCTCGGCGAAGACGTCATTGTGTTCGAGAGGGCGGACGGCTTCGCGTGGGTGAAGGCGAAGGCGGATGGTTATGTCGGTTACCTGCCGGAGACGGCGCTTTCCGGCGCTGAAACCGCCCTCACCCATCAGGTCGTTGTGCCGCGCACCTTCGTCTATCCGGGGCCGGACCTGCGTTTCCCCGTGTCGTCGGCTCTTTCCATGGGCAGCCGCTTCACCGTCGTCGGCGAGGCCGAAACGCGGGGCACGCGCTATCATCTCCTGGCGGACGGCCGCGCCATCGTCGCGAGCCATTGTCTGCCTGTCGGTTCGTGGCCTGATGATGATTACGTCGCCATCGCCGCCCGCTTCCTCGAGACGCCCTATCTCTGGGGAGGACGTTCGGGTTTCGGCATCGATTGCTCGGGCCTCGTGCAGCTTTCCCTGCAAATGACCGGAAGAGGGGCGCCGCGCGATTCCGACATGCAGGCCGCAAGCCTCGGCGAGGTCATCTCGCGCGACGAGCTTCGCCGCGGTGATCTGGTCTTCTGGAAGGGGCATGCCGGCATCATGGAGGACGAAAGAACGCTCCTTCATGCCAACGGCCACACCATGACCGTGGCTCGCGAGGATTTTGAAGCCGCCGTAAAACGCATCGGCTGGCTCTATGACATGCCGACCGGTTATCGCCGCCCGGTTGCCTGAAAGCCACGCACCGATCACAAATGCGTATGCCCCTTTTCGTGAGGATAGCGCTGTCATTATATCTGATAACGAAACGGTCGACCGCCGGAACTCGGCAGGTCGTGTCGATTGCGAAATGGGGTTGGGATGTCGGACAGTCAGCGAATGAGACAGGGACGGGATCGAGGAGGCGTTGAACGCGCCCTGTCAGCGGGGCTGGCTCTTATCGTTTCTCTTTCCTTCCTTGTCGAGACGGCGTCGGCCGCCGACGGGCTGCGCTTGCCGAAGACCCTGGAAAAGTCCAGTGGCAATTCCTACGCGGACCTGCCAGGGGTCCGTCCCATGCCGCCCGGCGGATTTTCCTCCGACTCCGGCTATGATTGCCACACCACGACGCGCTTCGTCGACAGGGGTCGCGACAGCCCCTTTGGTAGCAGTTCCGGCGTGCCTGTCGTGATCTATCGTTGCACCAGGGACGGTGTGGTCTTCGAAGGCCGCAATCCTCCTTCCAGGGGTTGGTATCCGGGAGTCAATCCGCGTAACATCGACTGAGCCGTACGGGATCGCTTGCCTCATTTTGCAAGCCTCGGCACCATGGCCGCGATTCGTCACCAGCATTCGAGGCCATCACCATGCCGCATCGTCCCGCCCATCAATATGTCCAGGAAACATGTGGTGTCTGCAAACGCCTGAAATCAACGCGGGACATGATGGCCTGCGATGTCGTGCGTCCCTCGCTTGCGGAAGAACTTGACCAGACCATGCCGGAATGGCGCTCCACCGGCTGGATCTGCCACGACGACCTGCAGGAATGCCGGCGACGCTCCGTGGAGGACATGATCCGCAGGGAGCGTGGGCAGTTGAGCGAACTCGACCGGGAGGTCATCGAAAGCATCGCCTCGCATGAGACGGTGACAGAAAACACCGAGGAAAGTTACGAGGAGACCGTCAGCCTCGGCGACCGCATTGCGGATCGGATCGCCTCCTTCGCAGGCTCCTGGACCTTCATCCTGTCTTTCCTCTTTCTCCTCGTCGCCTGGATGTTCGTCAATGCCATCCCGGCGATCTTCACGAGCTTCGATCCCTATCCCTTCATCCTGCTCAATCTCTTTCTGTCGATGACCGCTGCCTTCCAGGCTCCGCTCATCATGATGAGCCAGCGGCGGCAGGAGGAGAAGGACCGACTTCGCTCCCAGAACGACTATCAGATCAACCTCAAGGCCGAACTCGAGATCCGGCATCTGCATGAGAAGCTCGACCATATTCTCGTGGGCCAGTGGGAAAGACTGTCAAAGATCCAGGCGATGCAACTGGAGCTTTTCGAGGAGCTTTCCGCTGCGCGAAAACCCCCGCGCTGACCATCGGCCAGCCGCGGAAAGCAATGCCGCTCGGGCCGGAGCCGGTTGCTGCATTTCGATCGTCTGCAAAGCCAGGTACCTGATCCGGCAGTGATTGAGTTCAGCTGTGCTTGCCTCGGCCCCTGGGTCCTGACCCTGGATAAGCTATTGATATGGTTCCGCGCGCCGGCACTGGCCGCCAATAATAAGGTAAATAAACGTCACAAGCCCCACACTAGATTGCGTGCCTACGAATATAGAGACTCGCGTATTTCTTATTGGGGTGAGAAGATGAATGAAATTGTGAACACCGGTCTGCTGAGGCAGATCGATGGGTTATACCAGATGTTGTCGCATCCTCTGCAGGAGCAGGCTTCAAGCAAGGGCATCAAGATCAAGGTTACGGCGCACTATCTCGATTTCATCCGGGAAAGCGAAATCGTACGGATCGCGCTCAAGCATCTCGTTTATGCCGGCGATATCATCAAGTATTTCGACTACTATTTCACGTCCGTCGTGCCTGTTCGGTTCAATGGTCACAAGCTCGTTGATTATTCGATCCCGAAATATCACGAAATTCACGGTTACGACTTCGGCCCGATCTACTTCCCGTCGTTTTCAGAGCCAATGGTGACCACCGAGCAATATCTGGACTTCGCAAAGCTGAGCCCGGGCTGCGTGGTCCTCGATCTCGGCGCCTATGCGGGCCTCACCTCCATCATGTTCAAGGACATCGTCGGGCCAACGGGAACCGTGATTGCGGTCGATGCCGACGCCCAGAATGTTGCCGCGATCGAAAAGAATTTCCGACACTACAAGCAGCGGACCGCAAACGACATCGAGCTCATCCATGCTGCAGTCTGGAGCCATTGTGACGGATTGGAGTTCTCCTCCGAGGGCAATATGGGGTCCAGCGCCTCGCAAATCGTCGGTGGGCGACGCGGTGATGTCGTGTTCGTCAAATCCCTGACCCTTGATGCCATCGCCGCGATGAAGAGCCTGGAACGGCTCGATTTCATCAAATGCGACGTTGAAGGCGCAGAGGCGGTGATCTTCGAAAACGCCGAAATGCTGCATCGACTGAAGCCGCGAATTATCATCGAACCCCATTTTGTCGGCGGTGTATTGACGATTCAGAAATGTGCGCAGGATCTGGCGAAGTACGGTTACGTTTGCAAGCCCTTGACCCAGATCGGCATCGACATCCCGTTGCTGGAAGCTCATCCGCCGATTGGCTGACGCAAGGCATCCTGGCGAGCTGGTGTCTGGTTCCGGCCTCTGATGGTGCATCTTCAGCCAGGAATGGAGGGATGCACCATGGATCGGATTCTGCACGACGGAAGAGTAAGCATTGCCGGAAATCCGGATGCGCACATCGGCCTCAACAATTTCCCGAGCGTAACTGCCATTGATCCTGGTGAAGGCTTTCGGGTCATCTTTTCGCATGGCCGAGGAGCCGCTTGAGCCCCATCATGACGGCCGCTGCCGCAGTACCTTTCGCTATGTACAGGTGATAGCGAAGATGTCCATCTTTTCGAATTATCTCCAATAAAGTCAGGCACCCTCGCGGATTGCGGCATCGATCCGGCCGAATTCCTTGCCTTCGACCATAACGAAGATGCAAGAGCCGCCGGAACGGTCCGCCCACAACTCGCCGACAAGTCGCTTTTCCTTCGCGTCGTCGGCGCTGGCGATGTACGAACCTTTATATTCCACCACCAGAATACGCCCGTCGGAAAGCAGCGCGACGAAATCGGGATAGAACTTGTCCGTTGCCGTCTGAAGCCAGAACGAATTCGGCTGTTGAGACGTATTGCGCACCCATGCCTTCACGTCCGGAATGCGCTCCAGATAGACCGCGCATTCGTGTTCCTCGCCGGTCGGCTCCAGATCGCCGATCACGCGGAAAAGGTGCTTCTTGAAATCCGTGCGTCCCTTGTAGGGCTCGCGATAGGCATAGCGGCTTTCCTCGAAGACAAGTTCCAGCTCGGCGCTCGTTTTGAAGTCCAGCCCGCCTTGCGGAATGAGCGCCTGTTGAAATGCCTGAGTTTCGCGACCGTCGCGGTGCTTGGCGATCACCTTCACCAGCGCTTCGACAAGCCGGAACTTCGCTCGCGCCAAGGCTTCGAGAGACATGCCTGTTTGTACGGAAATCAGGTCCAGAGCCTTGGCAATGAAGAGCGTCGAGGAAATGCGGGTAATGTCCCGCCGGGCCGTGAACGGAAGCCGCCGGTCAAGCCAGTTCACCAGCGCGTTCTTCGTCCAGCCGCGTTCCTGAAGGTTGAGCATCAACTGTTCGTGTAGGTCGGTGACAAACTCGACATTCACATGGCCGGCCTGATCGACGTCGACATGCGCTTCGTCGCGCGCTTGTCTTGGCGGAACGAAGAAATCCATGATTTGCGCCGGGTCGTCGTTTTCGAGCTTCCAGGGAATGTCGAGGAAGTGACCGCGATCGAACAATTGCAGCCCGTGGGCGGTCTTGACCGCAAGGCGTGGCACGGCAAAGCGGATCGGCCCTTTGTCCTCGCCGGTCGAGTTCAGCCGCGCGCCGCGTGACTTGTGCACCAGCGCGTCGATCATGCCGGCGGCGGCATCGGGCAGGGCCAGAAGCAGCGCCGTCCTGTCGTAGTCGGTGAGTGCGCCGCGTGCCCGGATGACCTGTTTTTCCGGATCGAGTTCGACACGCCCACCCGTCAGCGTGTGAATGTTCTTCTCGAAGGCTTGGAAGTCCAGTTCGAACGGAACCGCCTCTTCATGGACATAGGCCGCGCCGCCCGGCTCCAGCCCGTGCAGCGGCTCGGCAACGGCCCGCACCAGCGCTTGCGCTTCGACGCGCTCGAAGCCGTTGTTGACAAGTCCGTCGCGAAGTGTGCTGGCGGCGTTCTGAAAGCTCGTCGTCGTGGCGAAGGCGAAGGCCCGGTTCAGGTCTTCATGATGCTTGCGCTTGGCATGGGGAAGGCGAAGGACGCGGCCCAGAAGCTGTTCCACTGCCCGCGCCGATTTCTGCTCGGCAACCGAGCACAGCACATAGGCGAAGGAGCAATCCCAGCCCTCTTTCAGCGCCTGTTGGGTGATGATGAAGCGTACCTTGCAATCGCGGTCGAACAGATCGACGCCATCGAGCCCTTTGCTGTCGCCGGTGGCAATGACAATATGCTCTTCCGGCACGCGGAAATCTTCTATCAGCAGCTTCTTCAACTCGTCGGCATGCAGCGTCGGCTTGTCCTTCGAGCGCGGTTCGGCCTGAAGCAGCATCACCGGTCGGACGAATTCGCCGGTGATATTCTCTTCGGCCCGCGCCGTGGCGGAAAGCTCGTCCAGCCAGGCCATGGCATCGCTGATCGTGTCGCGCGGATCGGCCCGCCCGCGCAGGATGACCGGCAGCTTGATCATCTCTTCGGCCTTCAGCTCCGCCGCCGAGACATGGTGCAGCACATTCGAGGCGTAGATGCCCTTTTCCGGCTTGTGCTCGTCCGGCGTCACCGGCGTTGCCGTCAGTTCGACGATCAGCGACGGGGAAAGCCGTGCCAGCGTGTCGAAGGAAAGGTCGGTGCGGGCATTGTGGGCCTCGTCCACGATCACCATGGGCCGGCGCATGCGCAGCACATTGGCGAGCGACGGCAAGGGATCGCCTGATGGTCCGGCTTCGAGAATGGCGCGTTGCTCGTTGGCGATGCCGCTGAAATGGTCCATCAGCTCGCCATTGGCCTCATAGACCTTGCGTCCTTCGGTCTTTTCCACACGGAAGGCCTGGATGGTCGCGACGATCACCACGGCGCCGCCGTCATAGTCGGCGCGCTTGGCATAGAGCGCATCCTGAATGGTCATGACGCGGACATTCTCGCCGAAGCGGTCGGCGAGCGCCCGCCGGTTCGGATGCGCCCGGTTGGAAAGCGTCGCCAGTGTCTGTTCGCGGATCGTGTCGGAAGGCACCAGCCAAAGCACGGTCGGGTTGTCGCAGCGCAGAAAAGCATCGGCCGCAAGCGCGATGCTGTGCGCGGCAAGAATCGTCTTGCCGCCGCCGGTCGGCACGCGAAGGCATAAATACGGCAGGCCCGGCAGGCCAGGTGGCTGAACGAAGGGCCGTTTGGTCAGGGAATAGAAGGCCGTGTCGGCATCGTTCAGCTCCACCGTCTTTTCGAGAAAGCGGCGAAGGCTGGCAAGCGTCTGAAGCTGATAGTTCTTGAGCGAAAATACGGGTAACGCCATTTTCAAATCCCCTCGATCTGATAGGGGATCTGCTTGAAGGTGACGCCAAGGGCGGACAAGCGGTCGTCCGGCACCGTGCAGCCCTCGGCATAGACGATCCGCGCGCCGGCAAAATCAGCTTCCGGCAGCGGTAGCGCTTCGAGCACGGTGCCGGTTAGAACGTTGCCCGCCTGTTCGCGCGCCACGCCCACGGCCTCTGCCGAATGCAAGAGGTAGATCGCCCGGTTCTGGAACGTACCGATCAGCGGCGAGGCGCCATCGGCGCGTTTGGGGATCGGCGATCCGGTTTCGCAGAAGAACACGTGTGCGGCGAGGTCGGGAAAGGTGACGGAAGGCGAGACATTGCCGTCGGCATCGAACAGCGGTTCGCCCAGGGTGCAGAATCGGAAGCCACCGCCGCCGGTCCAATTGACCGCTTTTGAGATACCGCCTTGTTCGCCGTCAACGACTTTGGAGTAGCGCGGCACAACATGGGTTACAGCGTGTTCGCCCATTTCCACGCCGATGTGCTTTCGTCCCAGCTTGTGCGCAACCGCGCCCGTTGTTCCCGAGCCTGCAAACGAATCCAGGATCAAGTCACCCTCCGTCGATGCTAGTTCAATAATACGTTGAACTAATTTTTCCGGCTTAGGTGTGGGGAATGGATCGTCGGGCAATAGCGAAAGCTGTTCCTTGCGCCCATCCTGCGTGTGGCTGACTTCGTCCCAAAGCCAAATTGTTTGAGCGTTGGTACCTTCGGACCGAAGAGTGTCACGGAAACGCTTTAGAGCGGGCACTTTGTTGTTGCCGTTCTTTCCCCACCAAATAAGCCCTTCGGCGATGTGTCGGGCATTCTCTTCTTTTCCATAACCCCAGACACGGGATCTCGAAGGCCAAATCTCTTCGAGGGTATTTGGATTAGTGATGGGATAATAGAGATTTGGTCGCTCATCAGCGGTCTTCGCGCAAGTGTAGTTGTCCGGTCGCCAAGGACCTCGCGGGTCACTGTCTGGATTTTTATAGGCGGCGTTGGCCTGTTCTGTTCGCGCTAGTTTGTTGGGACGCCAAACGTTCTTGCTTCTTGCATATACCACGATGTGGTCGTGGCTTTCAGAAAGCCAGAGCGCATCATTCGCGGGCGCATATTTCTTCTGCCAAATGACGTTTGAAATGAAGTTTCGTCGCCCGAATATCTCATCCAAGATTAGCTTTAGGCCGTGGACTTCGTTGTCATCGATCGAAATCCAGATTGATCCATCCTCGCTCAAAAACTCCTTCAGCAGCCGAAGCCGCGGATACATCATGCACAGCCACTTGTCGTGGCGGGACAGGTCTTCTGCTTCCTTGCCCACGACGCTGCCGAGCCAGGCGCGGATTTCCGGCGAGTTCACATTGTCGTTGTAGACCCAGCTTTCATTGCCGGTATTGTAGGGCGGGTCGATGTAGATGCATTTCACCTTGCCGGCGTAGTAGGGCAGGAGCGCCTTCAGCGCTTCGAGATTGTCGCCCTGCACCAGAAGATTGCCGGCATCCGGATCGCCATGGCTCTTGTCCTTGTCGCAATGGATCAACCGGTAGGGAACCTCGCGATGATGGTTCACGACGGCTTTCTTGCCGATCCAGTCGAGTGTGGGCATGTCCGGTCCTGCAATCTGTCATTGGTTCGCTGACAGCTTTGTAAAGTCCGGATTCTCCCCTGTCACGCTTTCTTCCGCATCCGGTCCACAAGTGCGGTGCGTTGTTCGAAGTCGTTGCCGGAACGACCGGTGGCAGTCGTTTCCTCTTTCGTCCAGCAGCGCCTTGGCGTAACCCCGCTGCCGGCCCGCGCCGCCAGGCGTGACCGCCGGATATGAGCCCGGCGCCATCGTCTGTTGATACCGGGTCGAGCCCGGTTGGCATTTTGAGCCAGGTACCAGCGAAGCCGCCAAAAGACTTTCTGGATGCAACGGAACGTCATTGGACGCCAGACAACAAAAAAGCCCGGAAAACCGGGCTTTTTGCTTTGTTTCTGTACCGTACGGGACGGTCTGAAACGGGAATTTGGTGCCCAGAAGAGGACTCGAACCTCCACACCCTTTCGAGTACCAGCACCTGAAGCTGGCGCGTCTACCAATTCCGCCATCTGGGCGACGAAGAGCCGTTTAAAGGGGCCGACTCTGACTGTCAACCGGCTTTTTGAAGTTTTCGTGTCAAAGATTTCGAACGGTATGGAAGAGGCCCGGAATACCGGGCCGGACAGTCTTGGAAAAGCCATGATGTCGCGGAGGATTGAACATGTTCGGGGATGATGATGCCAGGCGTCGTTTTCCGGGCGGCAGGCAGAAAAACGGCTGGAGATAAAACCGTGACTGCTGCGATTGCCGATGCGGGGAAGGGCGCTCCCGATGTCCGCCGATGGCGGACAAGTCTTCTGGCTGGAGGTAACATGATCAGATTGTTTGGAAAAATCCTTCTGGGTGCCCAACTGGGCCTCGTCGGATTGTCGTCTGTGGCAGCGCAGGCGGCAATGCCGATGACCGAGGTCGCGCCGGCTGCCGCAGAGCGGTCCGGCGTCGTCAAGGTGCAGACCTATTGCGACGCGTACGGCTGCTATGAGACCCGCCGTCCGCCGGGCTACCGCCCACCGCCGCCGCCTCCGGGCTGGGACGATGGCTATCGTCGCCCGCCACCGCCCCGTTGGGATGACGACTATCGTCGGCCACGCCCTCCGGGCTGGGACGACGGTTATTATCGCCGTCCGCCGCCGCCACCACCACCGCCGGTCTACCGTCGTCCTCCTCCGCCACCGCCGGGCTACGGCATGCCGCAGGGGCGCAACTGGGGCAACCATGTGCGCTGGTGCCTCGACCGCTACCAGTCCTACAATCCGCAGACGAACAGGTTCCTGTCCTCGAGCGGTTACTTCAAGGTCTGCCGGTCTCCCTATTACTGACCGGCCCGACTGCAATCGGGAAAGGGGCGGGCGAAAGCTCGCCCCTTTTTCAGTTCCCGTCCGGGGTGCCGTTCTCGCCGGTTGCCGCCTTCAACCGGTCGGTGTGGCCGAGATCGCGCTCGGGCTCGACGATATCGCGCAGCCGCTGCTTGAGTTCCTTCGGGCCGGGAAAGCCGCCATCGCGCTTGCGCTCCCAGATCAGCTCGCCATTGACCCGGATCTCGAAATTGCCGCCGGTGCCGGGAATGAGCGCCACCTCGCCAAGGCTTTCCGGAAAGGTCTGCAGCAGCTCCTGCGCCATCCAGCCGGCGCGCAGCAGCCAGTTGCACTGGGTGCAGTAAAGTATCGTGACCCGCGGCTTCTCACTCATCGTTTTTCCGTTCCTCATCACTCGTCTTCACGACAAAGTTAACTTGAATAATCATGTTTTTTACCGCGGGCCGCTTGAGCAAGCCTGCCGCCCCGGCCATTAGCATAATCACAGGAAGCCGAGACCGGGAAAACGGAACAAGGAGTGCCGATATGTCCAACCCCGCCGATCGCGATCGGCTGATCGTGCCCCAGCTTCAGCCCGTCTACGCCGGAGGTTACGAGACGGTGGAAACCGTGCTGCGTGTGCTCGCAGGCGTTCTTCTGGTTACCCATGGTTACGGCAAGATCATAAACCCCTTCGGCGCCGTGGGAATGGTCGAGAGCCTCGGATTTTACCCCGGTATCTTCTGGTCTCCGCTTCTTTCGGCTACCGAATTCTTCGGCGGCATTCTGGTCGCCATCGGGCTCTTCACCCGCCCCGCCTCCTTCGCGGCGATGATCGTGCTGCTGGTCACGGTCTATTTCCATGGGATCGTGAAGGCCGAAGGGCTGGGCGGCGCGGAAAAATCGATCCTCTGGGCGGCGATCTTCCTGTTCTTCTCCTTCCGGGGCGGCAATCGCCATTCTGTCGATGCGCGTCTCGGGAAAGTCTTCTGAAGTCCGGCCGCTGACTGGCCGTTCACAGGCTTGAAGAGCGCCGTCCGCCGTGGTCATCTCCTCGCCGAACGAATCGGCGGGAGACGGACCATGCGCGTGGCGATTATCGAGAACACCGGATATTCGGATCCGGGCCAGGTGGGCGTGGCGCTGGCCGAGGCGGGAGCGACCATCGAGGTTATCCGCGCCTATGCCGGAGAACCGTTGCCGGCGAGCGTTGACGCGCATGACGGTCTCGTCGTGCTCGGCGGCGAGCAGAATGCCCGTGACGACGAAAAGCACCCTTACCTGCCGGTGCTTGCGGCGCTGATGCGCGAATATGCCGATGCCGGCAAGGCCGTGCTGGGCATCTGCCTCGGCAGCCAGATTCTTGCCCGGGCCTATGGCGGCGAAAACCTGATCGGTGCCGCCCCCGAATTCGGCTGGCGCAGCATTTCCCCGACGAGCGAGGGCAAGGACGACCCGGTGATCTCCGCCGCCGAACAGTCGGGTGGGGACTTCCTGTCCTTCCAGTGGCACGACGACACATTCACGCTCCCGCCCGGTGCCGTGCATCTTGCAGGCAACGGCGTTGCCGCCAATCAGGCCTTCCGCGTGGGACGCGCCGCCTATGGCATGCAGTTCCACTTCGAGGCCAACCGTTCGGTGGTGGCGGAATGGAACCGCCTGTTCCCGGAACTGGTCGAGCGCAAGGAGCCCGGCTGGCTTGCCCGTCATCCGCAATATGCCGAAACGCAGGGGGCGGCCGCAGAGGCGGCTGGACTTGCGATTGCCCGCGCCTGGGTATCCCGCATCTGACGACAGGCCGAACGGCTCTGTATGGCGATCTGAGGGCGGGAGAGGGCGATGACGGCAAGCGAACGGGACAAGATGGCCGCCGGCCTCTGGTACAACTGCATCGATCCGGAACTCGACCTTCTGCGCGACAGGGCGCGAGAGGCGGTCCATCGCCACAACACCCTGTCGCCGGCGGAGCGCGGGTCCGCAGCGCCGGAACTCGTATCGCTCTTTGCCGGTTTCGGCGAAGGCGCGTTCATCGAAGCGCCGTTTCATTGCGGATACGGGTTCAACATCACGCTCGGCAAGCGCGTCTATCTCAACGCCGGTTGCGTCATCCTCGACAGTGCCGCGGTTTCGATCGGCGATGGCTCCATGCTGGGGCCGGCGGTGCAGATCTATTGCGCCGAACACCACAAGGAGAGGGCTCAGCGTGCCGCGGGCATCGAGATCGCCAAACCGGTCATTATCGGCCGTGACGTATGGATCGGCGGATCGGCGGTGATCCTTGCCGGCATCACCATTGGCGACGGTGCGATCGTGGGAGCGGGCGCCGTGGTGACCCGCGACGTTCCGGCAGGTGCAACCGTGGTCGGCAATCCGGCCCGACTCCTGCCGCGCGCGTGAGAGAGTGGAAGGCCGGGAAACGTTGACCCGTGTCAATTCGCGGCGCATCGTTTGCGCTATGGTGCCCCCCGTTCTGTTCACCGGAAAACGTCCATGAGCCTTCTCGCCTTTGCCGCCGCCGTGCTCCTCCTGCTGCTGACACCGGGGCCGACCAATACCCTGCTGGCGCTTTCGGGTGCTGTAAAGGGCGTGCGGCGCTCCCTGCCGCTGATGGGAGGCGAGCTTGCCGGCTATATGACGACAGTCATTCCGCTGGTGACGTTTGCCGGCCCGTGGCTGGAAAGCCAGCCGCTGGCCGCCAGTGCCGTGCGGCTCTGCGCCGCCGCCTGGGTGCTGACGCTTGCTGTCAAGCTCTGGGTCATGCCGGCGCAGTCCGCCGATGGCAGCCATATCGACGCGCGTGCCGTCTACTGGACGACGGTGATGAACCCCAAGGGGCTGATCATTGGCCTCGTGCTGGTGCCGCCGGTCGGCTTCCCCGCAACCTTCGCCTATCTTGGCGTTTTTGCCGGGCTGATTCTCGTGGTCGCGAGCCTTTGGCTGGGCTTCGGTTCCGCGATCCTGGGTCTGATCAGCAGTCGTCATCCGGCTCTGATCGGACGTGTTGCCGCCGGCTTTCTGGTCTTTTTCGCCGTTGCCCTGACCAGTCAGGTCGTCGGCTGGGTTTGATCGCCTTTCATGATGCATAGCAGGCTCTCTATCCCTGTCTTGCAGGTCTTAAGCTCGGTTCCTGCTTGTTATGTGTACCGCGTTCACCGCTAACCCCACATGCCGAAACCTTCACGCGCGGTTTCCCGCCGTGGCTTGCTTCATTTCGGTTCCCCCTTCCGGCCATTCGACCAAGGGATCGGTCGGGGCGCTGGAAGCTGCCTCGTAAAGTAAAAATAAGTGACACCTTCCGGCGCCCCGTTCGGTGTGTTTTTCCGGACGAACTCGGTCTCTCTGCGCGGATGACGGCACCTTTCCAGGGTTGCGCTCGCGAACATTTTCGTTCGTGACGCCACGAAAGGCCGTTTTGGCGGCCAGTCGCCGGTCCAGTCATGTGTGCCCTGCAGGCACGCCCCGCCCTGTTTCAGACGAGAGGGAGACCATTCTCATCCAGCCTCCGGAGCCTGTTCCGCGTTTCGAACAGACACCCGGATCACCGGTCCCGCCTCGCCGGCAACGCAAGCCGGTGTAACCGCGACGGGACGGGGCCATTCTAGGCCAGGCACGGAGCGCGGGGATTTTGCGGGAAAACGGGGAAGGGCGGACAGAGCTATCGCCCTCCTTCCGGCCTTTCGGACGATGGAGCGGACGATGGACTTTTCTCCGGCGCATCATGGCCTTGCCAGCAACGGGAGCGGGTCGAGGCGCGTGGGGCAAGGTTGATGACAGTGTGTACCATCCCGGTTGACCGCAAAATCGATCCGCCCCCTTTCCGATCCGGCAAGCTGCGGTTACTTCTTCGCAAGACACTGCCCGGCACTGCAATTGCGAAAGGACATCCGATGGACCGAGCCCATGATCCAAGCCAGCTGGAAATGGTGGTGCTGATGACGCCGGACATGGCGAATTTTTCCGGCAAGGTGCATGGCGGCGCGCTGCTGAACCTGCTGGACCGGGTGGCCTATTCCTGCGCCTCGCGTTTTTCCCAGCAATATGCCGTGACGCTCTCGGTCGATCAGGTGGTGTTTCGCCAGCCGATCCATGTGGGCGAACTGGTGACCTTCTCGGCTTCGGTCAATTTCGCTGGCCGCACCTCAATGGAAATCGGCATCCGCGTCGAGGCCGAGGATCTGCGCACCGGCGAGCGGCGACACACCAATTCCTGTTATTTCACCATGGTGGCGGTCGATGCCGAGGGCAAGCCGACACCGGTTCCCGAACTTGCGCTTGAGACAGACGTAAAACGCCGGCGTGCGCGCCAGGCCGATGTGCGTCGCACGCTGCGCCGCGAATTCGAGGCCCGCTTCCGCGAACTCAAGGAAGGCAATGACTGAGTTGGGATATATCCGCACCTGTCAGGCGGCCGGTCTCATGACCGGCCCGCAGCCTCATGCAGCGATCCGTTGAATAGGCTCAGGCGGTGGCGGTCTCGTCTTCGACGGGAGCCTCGGGAGCATTCTTCTTGATGGATTCAGCGCAGTTCTTTGCACTGGATTTCGACGAGTAGGTCTCGGACCGGACCATGATCTCGCCGTTCGCTGCCCGGAAGCGGACGAAGGTTTCGCCGTTCTTGGCTTCATCGATTTCGAAGCGATAACCGTTGCCGGTTTCTTGCTTCGTCAAGTCGACGATGGCCGCGTCGGGGGCGTTCTTCTTGATCGAGTCGATGCAATTCTTGGCGCTTGCCTTGGAAGCGTAGTTTTCAGACCAGACCATGACTTCGGCATTGTAGACGAACTGGATGCGGAAGGCGCCCTTTTCATTCTTCAAGATCTTGAACTTGTGCATGTTTCCTCCGGACATCGAAGTCGGCGCTGCTTTCGTCCGACAACTGCCAAGAATACTTAGAATGCAATTGGAGGAAGCACAAGATGCATGGCCACGCGTCGATCGGTCGAATGCGATCCGGACGATTAAGGGGCTGGAAAGCCTGTAACCAGGCTTCCCCGCTTCGTTAAGGCCTCGCTCAGTTTTGCCGGCCAGTGTCGCACCGGAAACTGAAGAGGAAGACCATGCTGGCAATGATGAAGCAGGACGCGGCGAACACGAAATCCATCTCGGGGGTGCTGACGACAATGGCAGGCGCGCTGGCGCTTCTTGCTGCCACGCCCGCCTTTGCCTGGACCCAGGCCGAGATTGATGCCGCGATCGCCACGCTCGATACGCCGGAAGCCCGGCTTTGCCCCGAATCGAACGGCTCGAAGCTCGAGCTTCCCTATGAGATCAAGGACATCAACGGCGATGCCATCGACGAGATCATCGTCCATCAGCAGGCGAGCGGCGCTGCCGGCTGTTTCGGCCATGCCGGCTCTGAAATCAGCCTGCTGATCTCCGACGGCAAGGGCGGCTGGACGGATGCCTTCGGCTTTCCGGGTTCCGATCTCGCCTTTCATCCGCGCACAGACAGCGACTGGCCGGATGTCGAGATCCTCGGCCCCGGTTTCTGCTTCCCCGTCTGGCGCCACCATCAGGGCAGCTACGGCATCTGGCGCACCTGCGAGGACGGAAAGCTCGTCTATGCCGAGGGCCTGCGCGACAACGCCGTACCGAGCGGTGTGGCGGGTGGTGGGGCGAAGGCGAAGCCGGCCAGCCATTCGGGCAGCAACGGCATCGGCACGCTCTCCGCGGTCGAGGTGATCGACGTCGCCTCCCTCGATGGCATTCCCTATGACCACAACGGCTCCATCATGGTCGTCGACGGCGCGAAGGGCGTTATCGTCTATGACCATCCCAAAAGTTCGATTGCCGGCACGGTAAAGCGCGGCACCGTGCTCTTCCGCGGCAAGCCCTGGGACATGAACAATCCCGACGGCGCCCTGATCGACGGCGTTGCCCACACCTTCAAGAAGGGATGCGACGCGACCGAATATCCCGTGCGCGGCCGCTACCACGTCATGTACGGCATGTCTCAGTTCACACTGGAAGGCGCGGCCCCGATCCGCTCCAAGACCAATTGCGACATCACCGGCCACTCCATGACCAGCGGCAACGCCAAGCTGAAGTTCGATATCGCCTGGGATTGAGGGGTGGGGCACGCGACCGGCGGGCGTTGAACGACGCTGGTCAGAAACCCTGAAAGAGGAAATCGGTGGCGGCGGTGATGTCGTCGGCCTTGTCGGAGAGATCGGCGACCTGTTCGCCGATTTCGCTTGCGGGCAGAGTTGCGATGAACTCAGTCAGCATAACGCAGATGACGCCCTCAATTTCGAACCGGGGATTGAGCCGAGCAACATATTTGCTGATCAGATGCAAGCGTACGACCGGTGCGACCACGCGGGTTTCAAGATTGTCGAGCAGATTCCTCTGGAGATCGATGACCAGCGATCTGTCGTTCTTCAGTCGATAGACCTTGAAACGGGCCATCAGAACTGCCGATATTTCGCCAGCGGCAGACCGTGTTTTTCCACATATTCGTTTGCGGCCCGGATCGCGTCCGCATTCTCGATCCGCCAGCGCCGTTCCTTTTCGGCCTTTATCGCCTGTGCGATACCTTCTTCGGCGGCATGCGACACGTCGATCAAAAGATCGCGGGCTTCCGCGATCAGCGACTGATCCAAGGGAACTGCGGCAGTCTTTCTCGGCTGGGAAGCCATGGCCATCTCCGGTGCAACAGAGCCAAGGATAAGCCTTGCTGGCCCGGACGGAAAGCCCTCAGTCGTCCTTCATCTTCAGGGCGGCGATGAAGGCTTCCTGCGGGATGTCGACCTTGCCGAACTGACGCATGCGCTTCTTGCCTTCCTTCTGCTTGTCCAGAAGTTTGCGTTTGCGGGTGGCGTCGCCGCCGTAGCACTTGGCGGTCACGTCCTTGCGCATGGCGGAGATCGTTTCGCGGGCAATCACGTTGCCGCCGATGGCCGCCTGGATCGGGATCTTGAACATGTGCCGCGGGATCAGGTCCTTCAGCTTTTCGCACATGTCGCGGCCGCGCTTTTCGGCAGCCGAACGGTGGACCAGCATCGACAGCGCGTCGACCGGCTCGCCATTGACCATGATCGACATCTTCACGAGGTTGCCTTCGCGATAGCCGTGCAGGTGGTAGTCGAACGAGGCATAGCCCTTCGAGATCGACTTCAGGCGGTCGTAGAAGTCGAACACCACTTCGTTGAGCGGCAGCTCGTAGGAGAGCATGGCGCGCTTGCCGACATAGGTGAGTTCCGTCTGGATGCCGCGGCGATCCTGGCAGAGCTTGAGAATGCCGCCGAGATAATCGTCCGGCGTCAGGATCGTTGCCTTGATCCACGGTTCGCGGATTTCAGCGATCTTCACGACATCCGGCATGTCGGCCGGGTTGTGCAGCTCGCGCTCCGTGCCGTCGGTCATCGTCAGCTGGTAGACGACCGAGGGTGCGGTGGCGATCAGGTCGAGGTCGAACTCGCGCTCGAGACGCTCCTGGATGATTTCGAGGTGCAGCAGGCCGAGGAAGCCGCAGCGGAAACCGAAGCCGAGTGCTGCCGAGCTTTCCATTTCGAAAGAGAACGAGGCGTCGTTGAGGCGAAGCTTGCCCATGGCGGCGCGCAGGTCCTCGAAGTCCGCGGCATCGACGGGGAAGAGACCGCAGAACACCACCGGCTGGGCCGGCTTGAAGCCCGGCAGGGCGTGCGCCGTCGGACGCTTGTCCTCGGTGATGGTATCGCCGACGCGGGTGTCGGCCACTTCCTTGATCGAGGCGGTGATGAAGCCGATCTCGCCGGGGCCAAGGCTGTCGACATTGACCATCTTCGGCGTCAGCACGCCGACGCGTTCGATGGTGTACTTGGCGTCCGTGCCCATCATGCGGATCGTCTGGCCCTTGGTCAGGACGCCATCGAGGATGCGGACCAGAACCATGACGCCGAGATAGGTGTCGTACCAGCTGTCGACGAGCAGAGCCTTCAGGGGACCCTTTTCGCCAAGCTCGCTCTTCGGCGGCGGCAGCTTGTGCACGATCGCTTCCAGAACATCAGGAATGCCGAGGCCGGTCTTGGCCGAGATCAGCACCGCTTCCGAAGCATCGATGCCGATCACTTCCTCGATCTGTTCCTTGATACGCTCGGGTTCCGCGGCCGGCAGGTCGACCTTGTTGAGGACGGTGACGATCTCGTGGTTGTTGTCGATCGCCTGATAGACGTTGGCGAGCGTCTGGGCTTCTACGCCCTGCGAAGCGTCGACGACGAGCAGCGAGCCTTCGCAGGCCGACAGAGAACGCGACACTTCATAGGCGAAGTCGACGTGGCCGGGCGTGTCGATGAGGTTCAGGATATAGGTGTCGCCGTCATTGGCCTTGTAATGCAGACGCACCGTCTGGGCCTTGATGGTGATGCCGCGCTCGCGCTCGATATCCATCGAATCCAGAACCTGTTCCGACATCTCGCGTTCGGCAAGGCCGCCGGTCAACTGGATCAACCGGTCGGCAAGTGTCGACTTTCCATGGTCGATATGCGCGACGATCGAGAAATTGCGGATATGGTCGAGGGGCGTGCGGTTCTGTGTGCTCATGGCTTGCGCATATAGCAGCGGCAGCGAAACCCGCAAAGGGGAAAGAATGGACCCGCCGGACTATCTTTCGCCTTGCCGGCCGGGGGCTGCAGCCGTTTTGCCGCCATCTTCCGCCGTCTCGATCAGCGCGCCGGCACGGGGAACCTGCGCGCTCATCAGTTCGAAGCTTTCCGCGTCGCTGGCCGGAACGGGCGCACGGACCCGGACGCGGGCCATCACGAAGAGGCCGTAGGCCGCCGCAACGAGGACCGCGCCGTAAATGAAGGTCTGTTCGCCGATCACCGGCGTTAGAGCCGTAACCAGAAGCGGTACGAACACGGCGGATGCCGACCATGCAAGCAGCATGGTGGACGAGAGCGATACGAAATCCTCCGGCGCTGTCCGGTCGTTGGCGTGCGCATTGGCGATCGAATAGACGGTTTCGACGGAGCCCGCAAAGATCGAGAAGATCAGCATCAGAAGTACAAACTGCGAGAAGGGTACGACGAGCGCCGCAAACCCGACCACGACGATGAGCGCAGCCGTCGCGAGCAGCACGAGCCGCCGGTCGATCCGGTCGGACATGATGCCCATGGGATACTGGATGAAGACGATGCCGAACTGCATCACGAACATCAGCAGCGCCACATCCTGCTGTCCGACCCCGTTGCCGGCGGCATAGATCGGCGCAAAACCCTGCACCAGCATCGAAAGCCCGCCGGCGGCAAGGACACCGATGAGGCCGACAGGCGATGCGCGCCACGCCATCTTCACGTCGACGCTGACATGCGCCGGCGGTGGCGGATTGGGAAGACGCGTCAGGCCGATGGGCAGGATGGCGATGGCCGTGAAGGCGACGGCGATCAGCGGCACGACATTGCCGGTGACCGGCATCTGCCCGAAAACCCAGGCGCCGAGCCCGAGGCCGAAGATATAGATCATGTAGAAGGCCGACATCGCCTTGCCGCGCCACGAATTGGCGGCGGCGTGATTGAGCCAGCTCTGCGAGATGATGAAGTTGACGTTGCCGGCCACGCCGTAGAGCCCGCGGGCGAAGATCCAGGCCAGCGGATCGAGGCCGAAGCCGACGGTGACCCAACTCAGCACCACCAGACCCATGGAGCAGGCGAAAACGCGGGCGTGACCGACCCGGCGGATCAGCGGTCCCGTGATGAAGCAGCCGATCAGTCCGCCCACCGCCGACGCCGTCACCGCCGCTCCGGCCGACCACGACGGCGCATCCGTCGTCGACAGCATGAAAGGAATATAGGCGAACATCATGCCATTGCCGATCGAGACCAGGCTCATCGAGGCGATGATGCTGAAGATGGAAATGAGGGAGGCGTTCTGGACCGGGTGCTCGGACATGAAAACTGCGCTGGATGGGCTGGAAAGGATCGAATCGTCGAAGCCGGGATAGCCAGCGCGATACACTACTGATTAGGGGCAGGATTGCGGCGAGGCAAGCGCGGGCTGCGGCGCGGGGGCGACAGGAAACGTCATGACAGGAAGAGGCTCCGCTCTCGCACCGTCGTCACGGCCGGCAAGGGTTCAGCGGATGTCGCGGACCCAGAAGGAGAGAGGTTTCGGGCTTTCCTGCGCTTCGTCGAGATCGCGCCATATGAAGGTGGTGCGAAGTTCGGGGTGGTGGGTATAGCCGCGCTTTGCCCAGAAACCGTTGAGGGGCACGTAATCCGCTGGCCGGCGCGGATGGTCGACCGGCCGCTCGACCGCGCAGAAGGTGCAGAAGGAAAGGGCAAGTTTTCTGGCCTGCGCCTCGCGTCCCTCGAAGAATTTCACCCCGATGCCGCGCCCTCTGTAGCTGGAGAGAAGCACACTTTCACCGAAATAGAAGAAGTCCTGCGGGTCATGCCCGGCGGCGATGAACGGCGCCTTCACCTCGTCGGTTTCAGCCGTCATCGGCATGCCGGTTGCCGCGCCGACGACCTTGCCGTCATCGAAGGCCAGCACGAAAACCGAGCCTTCGGACTTCGCGTATGTCGCCAGATATTTGCGCTCATAGGCGGGGGCGCCGTCGTAGAGATAGGGGAAATCGCGGAAGACGGTGATCCTGAGCCGGGCCAGGTCGTCAAAGAAAGGGCTGGCGTCGCTGCCTGAAAAGGATTTGATTTCCAGAGTCATAGATTGTCTTCTAACGGTTTGGAGGCGTTTATAGCGTCTCGAATCATTCGATCCAAGTTTGCATATGCCAGGGAGTTCTGCATGACCGCCGCCGACACCATCCGCGCCTATTACGATGCCTTCAACGCCCAGGACATGGAGCGCTTCCTGTCGCTCCTGACCGACGATGTTGCCCACGACATCAACCAGGGCGACCGGCAGATCGGCAAGGAAACCTTCGCAAAGTTCATGGACCACATGAACCGTTGCTACAAGGAAACGCTGACCGACATGGTCATCATGACAAGCGAGGACGGCACCCGGGGCGCTGCCGAATTCATCGTCAACGGCGAATATCTCGCGACCGATGAAGGCCTGCCGGAAGCCAACGGCCAGACCTACAAGCTGCCGGCCGGCGCCTTCTTCGAACTGAAGGACGGCAAGGTCGCCCGCATCTCCAACTACTACAGCCTCCCGGACTGGATCCGTCAGGTTCAGGGCTGAACCGCAAGCACTTCGCCATATCGGCGTCTATCACGAGGCGGGTGTCATTGAGGCGCCCGCCTTTTGTTTGTCACTTGACTCCAATATGTGAGAAATGCATTCTCTGATAATGGAATCAATGGATGCATATTTCGAGAAGAGGGTCGGGGAGCAAGTGAAGCGCCTTCGTGGCGAGCGCAACCTGACGCTTGACCAGCTGGCTGAGCTTTCCGGCGTCAGCCGGGCGATGATCTCGCGTATCGAACGGGCCGAGGCAAGTCCGACAGCAGCTCTGCTGGCACGGCTTTGCTCGGCGCTCGGCGTTTCTCTTTCGGTGTTCTTTGCAAATGCCGGGCAGGAGGTTTCGCCCATTGTCCGGCGAGAGGACCAGCCGGTCTGGCGCGATCCGGAGAGCGGTTACCTCCGTCGCGCCGTCTCGCCCGGCGGCACGGGTTCGCGAGTGGATGTGGTCGAGGTGGAGTTTCCACCCGGTGCCGAGGTGCGTTTCGAGGGGCAACAGGCCAGCCGTGTCCAGTGGCAGCATGTCTGGCTGTTCGAGGGCGAGATGGAACTGACGGTCGGCGAGACGGTCTATACGCTTCGGCCGGGAGACTGCGTCTTCATGAATATCGGCGATGTCCACGGCTTCCGCAACGCCACCTCGAAACCGGCCCGCTATGCCGTCGTCATCGACCTCGGCCATCGATAATTTCTGCCTCCCGGAGACGATCCCATGGTAACGATCCGCATGCTCGACGAACAACAGGTGCTTGCCGCCCTGCCGGACCTTTGCGAGGTGCTGGCGGATTGCGTGGAAGGCGGTGCTTCCGTGGGCTTCATGTCGCCATTTACACCCGGGGATGGCGAGCCTTACTGGCGGGGCGTGGCCGCAGCCGTCGGCAGGCGCGAGGTTCTGCTCTTCGTCGCCGAGGTGGACGGTCGTGTCAGTGGCACGGTGCAGATCGGTTTCGCCTTGAAGCCGAACCAGCCGCACCGCGCCGACCTGATGAAGCTGCTCGTGCACCGCCGTGCGCGCGGCCTTGGCCTGTCGAAGCTCTTGATGCAGGCGGCCGAGGCCGAGACTGCAAAGCACGGCCGCAGCCTGCTGGTGCTCGACACCGCGACCGGGGAACTGGCCGAGCAGATCTACGAAAAGCTCGGCTGGACCAGAAGCGGCGTCATTCCCGACTACGCGCTCTTCCCCGATGGCCGCTACTGCGACACCACCTTCTTCTGGAAGCGCGTCGGCTGACGGTTCATTGTCCCGCTTGCAATGTGCGTTCGAAGGCGGAGACGATCAGGCCCGTCAGCTCCTCGTGGATGCTGACGCGCGATCTCTTCGGGTTCTCATTGCAGATCGGGTCGGGTTCGCCGATGGACGCCAGGAAGCCGGCAGCACCCGGCTTGCAGACGGGCAAAAAGCTGAAATGATCGGAATTGTCCACCTGCGCATAGCTGGCTTTCGGCGCCTGTTTCGCCAGCTTGTCCGATAGCACCGCGACCGGGATTTCGCCTGCGCTGCCGAGATTGATGAAGGTCAGCGGAATGTCGATGGTCTCCACGCTTTCCGGTTTGAAGACCGTGGCAAGGCCCGGATCGACCAGTACGGCCGAGACGATGCGCGGATCGCGGTTCGATTGCTCGAAGCGGGTCCGGTCGATCCTGCGCAGGTCGAGCTGTTCCACCGTGACCTCCTCATTGTCGGCAAAGCCGCGACCGCCGCGGAACCATCGGCAATCCATCATCTCGGGATAGGTGTCGCAATACCGGGCAAAGGCGGAGAGATCGGCCTGGCCGCCGGCAAGTTCCATCGCCGTGCTGCCGCCAAGAGAAAAGCCGAGAACGCCGATGCGACCCGGGTCGATGGCGTTTTCGAAGCGGCTGTCGCTGGTCAATGCGGTGATGATCTCCGAAAGATCCCGGGTGCGCTCCTAGATTTTCGGCGTGGCGGCAGGTGTGGAATCGCCGCTCGTGGTGCCGGGATGGTTGGGGCCGGCGACGATGAAGCCGGCTGCCGCAAGTTGCGTGGCGATCCACGCCATGCCCTCGACGCGGGACCCGGAGCCATGGGACAGGAGCACGAGCGGAAAGCGGCCCTGCCTGATGGAGCCGTTTCTCAAGGCGGGCGATCCCTCGAAGATGCGGTTTTCGCCGGCGATCATGTCTTCGCCGCCGCCCGTGGAGGGATACCAGACGGTTACCGCTAGCGAGCGGTCTCGCTCCGGTGAAACCACGCTGATCTTTTGGATGCCGACCGTCTCGCCGGAGAAGGCCGGGGTGACGGTTAGAAGGAAGGCAAGGAGGGAAAGTTTCAGTCGCATGGGAGCCTCGTCCTGTTTTGCTGGAGATGGCTCTTTCTTCATGCCGCCGCAGTGTTTCGCGACCTTGATCGCGTTCAAGGGCGTCCTCGAACGCGATCCTGTCCGGCTGCGGTCAAATCCCGTCAGGCGGTTACGCGCTTTTCCGTCAGGAAATAGAGGAAGGCGATAACCGGAAGGGCAAGGCCGATCATCGAGGCAAGCGGCCAGCCGCCTTCCGCATAGGCCCATGCGCCGACGGCCGACCCGATGGCGCCGCCGGTGAAGAACATTGCCATGAACAGGCCGTTCAGGCGGCTGCGCAGCTCCGCGCCGAGTTCGTAGATGGCGCGCTGGCCGGTCACCAGCGTCATGCTGACACCGAAATCGACGAGGATGGCGGCGATCGTCAGGAGGGCGAGTGCGAGCGTGCTGCCTTCGGGCGCGATATGGGTGACGAGGTAGCCTGCCGCGACGCTGGCGATGCCGAGTGCGGTTGCGGGCTTGCCGAGACCCCTGTCGGCCAGCCTTCCGGCCATCGGCGAGGCGATGGCACCGGCAACGCCGGCCAGCGCGAAGAGGGCGATGCCCGCCTGGCTGAGATTGAAGGCGGGACCGGCGAGATAGAGCGGCGTAACCGTCCAGAACAGGCTGAAGGCGGCGAACTGGCAGGCCTGATAGGCGGCGCGGCGCTGCAGCACCTTCTGTGTGGCAAGCTGGCGGCCCATCGAGCGAAGCAGGCCGAGATAGCCGAGCTGGGTCGTCGGACGGCGCTCCGGCAGACGCGTGGCGAGCACGGCGGCAAGCGCCAACATGACAGCGGCCGAGAGGAAGAACACGGCGTGCCAGGAGGTGAAGCGAGCGAGGAAGCTCGCGACCGGCCGCGCCATCATGATGCCGATCATCAGGCCGCTCATGACATTGCCCACCACCCGGCCTCGGGCATAATCCGGTGCCAGATTGGCGGCGAAAGGCACGATCATCTGAACCGCGACCGAGCCGAGGCCGATGGCAAGCGATGCCGCGAGGAAGGGGCCGGGCGTGGAGGAAAGACCGGCCGCGATCAGCGAAAGTGTGACGACGCCGATCATGGTGAGGATCAGCCGGCGGTTTTCGACAAGGTCACCAAGCGGCACGAGGAAGAGCAGGCCGAGCCCGTAACCGATCTGCGTCAGCGTCACAATCAGGCCGGTCGCATGCACCGGCAGACCGATGGCATCGGCAATCGGACCGGCGAGCGGCTGCGCATAATAGAGGTTGGCGGCGATCAGGCCGCAGGCGGCAGCCATGACGAAGGTCATTCCGGCAGAGATACCGGCGGCTTTGGTTGGGCTGGCGGATATGCTGGTCATCGGGAAATCCTTGGAGGAGGAGAGAGTCAATCGAGAATTCTGAGGAGCGCATCGGCGGCGGCGTGGGTGGCCGCCGGCTTCGGGCTGGTCTTGCCGACGATGCGGATGCCCTGGAGGAAGGCCATGACGGCGAGTGCTGCGGTATCGACATCGACATCGGACGAGATCGAGCCGTCCGCCTGTCCGTCGCGAATGAAGCCGCGGATCTGCTCCAGCGTACGGGTCTGCGTAGCGGCGACACGCCCATCGACATCAGCGTCGAAAAGCGTCAGTTCCACGGCTGCACCAATAGCAAGGCAACCGCGGCGTCCGGTCTCGCCGCAGGCGGCCGCGGCATAGAAACGCAGCATGCCGCGCACCTTGTCGCGGCCGGTCGTGAGCGGTGCGAGCTCGGCTTCGAGCAGGGCATTGCGCACCTGCTTGTAGCGATCGAAAGCCGCAAGGAAGATCGACTTCTTGTCCTGGAAAGCCTTGTAGATGCTGCCGGCCGTCAGGCCCATGGCGGCTTTCAGATCGGCAATCGAGGTGCCGTGATAGCCGCGTTCGGTGAAGACCACGATGGCTTCATCGAGCGCTGTGTCGATGTCGAACTCCCGGGGGCGGCCGGCGGTGCGGTGGCTGGTGGCGGACATGATCGAACCGTATCTTTGGTCTATTTGGAAATGATCGTTTCCAAATAGAGGTGAAGTTGCCGGTCGTCAAGTCCGGTGCGCGTGGATGCGGTTGCGCGCCTCTCTTCGCTTGCCTGCCGCGACAGGCAGCGCTAGCTTCCGCCGACCGTGTGAACAGAGGGAACGAAATGCGGGTTTTCTATTCCGAAAAACATAAGCTTAGGGATGCCAAGACGGAACTGCACGGCGGCCTGCTGGTAAAGCCTTTCGAGGGGCCGTTCAGGGCCGAATGGATATTGGCGGCAGTGAAGGAAGCGGGTTTTGCCGACGTGGTCGCCCCGGCCGAATATGGTCTCGACACCGCGAAAAAGGTGCATGACGAGAACTTCCTCGAATTCCTGCGCACCTGCTGGGACCGCTGGACCGAGGCCGGCTATCCCGGCGAGGCGATCCCCACGGCTTATGCCTACCGCCGCAGCCGTAACCTTGCGCCGCGCAATATCGATGGCGCCGTCGGCTATTACGCCAATTCCGTCGAAACCTCGATCTCGGGCGGCACCTATGAGGCGGCGCTGTCGTCGATGAACGTCGCGCTCTCCGGCGCCGACTGGCTGAAGGAGGGCAACCGCTTCGCCTTCTCGCTCTGCCGCCCGCCGGGCCATCATGCCGGTATCGATCTCTTCGGCGGCTACTGCTTCATCAACAACGCCGCCGTCGCCGCCCAGCGCCTGCTGGACCATGGCGCGAAGAAGGTGGCCATCCTCGATGTCGACTTCCACCACGGCAACGGCACGCAGGACATCACCTACAATCGCGGCGACATCTTCTTCGCCTCCCTGCATGGCGATCCGGCCGATGCCTTCCCCTATTTTCTCGGCTATGCCGACGAAACCGGCGAAGGCGCGGGCGAGGGCCTGAACGCCAACTACCCGATGCCGGCCGGCACGCCCTTCGACGTGTGGTCGGCAGCCCTTGCCGATGCGCTGAAGCGGATCGAGGCCTATGGTGCCGAGGCCATCGTACTGTCGCTCGGGGTCGATACCTTCGAGAAGGACCCGATCAGCTTCTTCAAGCTGACCACGCCGGATTATATCCGCATGGGCCAGATGGTGGCCGCGACCGGCCTGCCGGTGCTGACTGTCATGGAAGGCGGCTACGGCGTGCCGGAAATCGGCCTCAACGTCGCCAACGTGCTGAAAGGCCTGGAGGACTGATCCTCTCGTAATTCCGGCAAGACCGCGTAGCGGTCATGCCGGAGTTGAGCAGGGAGCAGTACGGCGTCACTGCACCTCGATGAAGTGACGCTTCAGCCGCTCCACCGTGGCGGGCTCGATATCGAGGCCCGTCACCGCGATCCAGGGGTCGATATAATGCTGCGGTGCATAAACATGGCCGTGGCCCATCGGGCTCGTGGTCGCGATCATCATGTCGAACAGCAGTTGCAGCATGGTGAGCGCCGGATACCAGCGTAGCGCGGGCGAAACATCCGGTCCGCGCTCTCCCTGAAGCCACGGGGGAGAACGGTAGAACGACCAAGGGTCGAAGAAAGTCACGGCATCGGTCGCATATTGCAGGTAAACGATCCTGAGTGGACCCCAATGCGCGCCGGGAATGTCGAGATGCTGGTCCTGGTTGGTGAAGCGGATGATGGAGCTGTCACGGAAGGCGGGCAGCCATGCCGGTGAGCCGGGATTTCGCGACGCTGTCACGTCGTTCCACATCTTGCTCTGGAACGGCGGTCCGGCCCATAGCGCACCCTGGAACGGATCGGCGATCACTTCCATGAGGTCGGCGGATTGCTGCGAATTCAGCGCGCCGAGGCTCAGGCCGTAAAGAATGAGTTTCGGACGCGTCTCTTTCGGCAATGCGCCCCAGTATCGATAGACCGTGCGAAACAGGACCCTGGCCGACTCCGAGCCGTATTCAGGCTCGACCAGCAAGGAGAGCCAGCTCGTCAGGTAGGAGTATTGCAGCGCGATACTCGCGACATCGCCGCGATGGAGGTAGTCGAGCGTGTCCACGGCCTCCGGGTCGATCCAGCCGGTGCCCGTCGGTGTGATCACCACCAGCGTCGAGCGTTCGAAGCCGCCTTGCCGGATCAGTTCATCGAGAGCGAGTTTGGCCCGCTCCTCGATCGTCTCGGCACTGTTGAGGCCGGCATAGACCCGGATCGGTTCCATGGCCGCTGTGCCCCAGAATGTCTCGAGTTCAGCGCGACCGGGACCGGATGCGATGAAATGGCGCCCCTGCCGGCCGAGACCGTGCCAGTCGAGCAGAGATGCGCTGCTGCCGGTTTTCGACGGATCGGAAGGTGCAGCGATCTCGTCTTCCAGCAGGGCATCCATCTGGCGGAAGGAGGAGTCGGCAAGGCGAAGCGCACCGCGCAGCAAAAGCCCCTCGCCGACGGACCAGAAGATCAGCAGCGCGGCGGCAAGGCCGATCAGGATTGAGATACGGCGCGGCAGGATACGGGCGGCGCGAGACGCAAAGATGCGAAAGAGCGCCAGGAACAGGCGGCCGAGCAGAAACAGAACGACGAAGACGGCAAGAGCGATCGCCACCAGACGCAGCGGGTCCACGCTTTCGAGCGCCGGCATCGTCCAGAGTTCCCGGATGGAATTCTGCCACGCCGCCGCATGCCAGAGCGAGGCGATGGCCGCGACAAGACCGACGGCGGTGACAATTGCCACGAATCGACGGCGTATCGCCGGGCGCGTCGGCAGTTCCAGATAGAGCCAGAGGCTTTCGAGGATGACGCCGATCAGATAGCCGACACCCGCCGCAAGGCCGGAAAGCGCGCCCTGCACGAGCGCGGAACGCGGCATCAGGCTGGGGGTCAGCGAAGCGCAGAAAAAGACGAAGGCGAGAACGACGCCGGCGACGGAAAGACTGCCGAATAAAATATTGATCAGTCTGGCCAGGGCGCCAACTCCCATATCTGCGCTGTGAATGACTGGCCATCCGGGCCAAGGCCCTAGTGTAGCCGGCTGGGACGTCCGTTCAAGAGGCTTGGCCGCAACGGAGCCCACCCCGCATGCCGTGGCCGGATATGTCCGCCATTCGTCCAGTCCGGTGCTTTTTCCCTATGTTGCAAGGGATATTCTCGGCTATCCTTGAACACATGGAGAACGAGAAATGTCCGATATCAACACTGCATTGATTGTCATCGACGCGCAGGAATCCTTCCGTCAGCGACCGTACTGGGATCAGGCGCAGGCCGCGTCCTACTTTGAGCGCCAGCAGGCGTTGATCGATGGCGCCCGTGCCGCCGGCATTCCGATCGTGCGTATCTTCCATGTCGACGCCGATGAACCCTTTACGCTCGAAAGCGGCTTCGTGCGCACACTTGCCGAGCTGCGGCTCGAACCCGACGTCACCTTCCACAAGCACAGGCATTCGGCGCTGGTCGGTTCCGGCCTCGATGTCTGGCTGGTAGAAAACGGCATTCGCCGGCTGATCGTATCCGGCATCCGCACCGAGCAATGCTGCGAGACGACCACGCGGCATGCCTCCGATCTCGGCTGGGACGTCGATTTCGTTTCCGAGGCGACGCTGACCTTCCCCATGACCCATGCCTCGGGCGAGACCTTCGATGCCGACGCAATCCGCAAGCGCACCGAACTGGTGCTTTCAGGTCGCTTCGCCCGCATCGCAACCGTCGAGGAAGCGCTTGGGAAAAAGGCGTTCGCCGCATGACCAAAAACGGCCCGGCAGGAGAGAGGCAGACCGTTCCGGTGTTCACGCTTGTGCCGCCGGAGGCGCTGCTGATCGATATCGCCGGGCCGCTAGAAGTGCTGCGTTATGCCAATCTCGAGCAGAACGACCTGCATTTCGATTGTCACTACATTTCCGACAAGCCCAGCCAGACGACCTCGATCGGTCTGAAGATCGATGGTCTCGAGCCCTTGCCGGAGCGATTGCCGGAAGGAGCGATGCTCGTCATCTCCGGCAGCCTGTCGGTCGGGCTTGCGGAATTGCGCAGTGATCCGGAGCTTCAGCGCCTGAGAGACTGGCTGCGCGCGGCCGTCACGGACGATACGCGGCTGGTGACGGTGTGTTCCGGCGCATTGCTCGCAGGTGCTGCCGGTCTGATGGATAGCCGGCAATGCACCACCCATTCGGATTGCATCGAGGAGCTTCAGGCGCTTGCGCCGACCGCGACCGTGCTGGAGAACCGCCTCTATGTCGAGGATGGCAGCCGTTTTTCCAGTGCCGGCATTTCCACCGGCATCGACCTCATGCTGCATGTGGTGGCGCGGCTCACTTCGGCGCGAGTTGCACTCGCGGCCGCCCGCCGCATGGTGATCTATCTGAGGCGGAGCGGATCGGATCCGCAATTGTCGCCCTGGCTCTCCGGCCGAAACCATATCCATCCGGCCATCCATCGCATTCAGGATGCGGTGATGCAGGAGCCGGCGCGGGACTGGAGCCTGGGCGATCTGGCGCGTCTCGGCGCGCTCAGCGAACGCCATCTGACACGGCTTTTTCGCGAGCATACCGGCCTGTCGGTGACGGAATACGTCAACACCATGCGGGTGGCGCTCGCCCGCGATCTCCTTTCCCAGACCCGTCTCGATATGGAAAGCGTTGCGGAACGAGCCGGTTTTTCCTCGACCCGTCATCTGCGCCGCGTCTGGTCCGAGCATCAGCCCTTGCCGCCAAGCCGGTATCGCCGGGAAAGATACGGGGAAGGGTGAAGACACCCTCGGATGCGGAGAGGACCTAGCCGGCCGACGCCAATGTCGGATCACAGAAATTGAATGGTGGATCGGCTCCCGGGTTGCTAACCTGCGATGATCCCTGCCTGACCTTTATGGTCCTTTTCAATATTCCGGAGTTATTTCATGCAGATGCGCGCACTCGGCCGTACCGGCCTTTCGATCTCCCCGGTCGTTTTCGGCGGCAACGTGTTCGGCTGGACGGCAGACGAGAAGACCTCCTTCGACCTGCTCGACGCCTTTTTCGACGCCGGCTACAACGCCATCGACACGGCCGATGTCTATTCCGCCTGGGTGGATGGCCATAAGGGCGGCGAGAGCGAAATCGTGATCGGCAACTGGCTGAAGCGCGGCCATGTCGCCCGCGACAAGGCGGTGATCGTCACCAAGGTTGGCTTTGATAACAATGGCCGCAAGACGGGCCTGAGCGCCAAGTGGATCGCGGAAGCCGTGGAGGCTTCGCTCCGCCGGCTGCAGACCGATTACATCGACCTCTACCTCTCCCACGCCCCGGATACGGACGTACCTCATGAGGAAACGCTCGGTGCCTTCGCCAGGCTGAAGGAACAGGGTAAGGTGCGCGCCATCGGCTGTTCCAACTTCGATGCCGATCAGCTCGCCGCATCTTTCGCAGTGTCCAAGGCGAACAACCTGCCGCGCTATGACGTGATCCAGCCGGAATACAATCTTTACACTCGTAACAAGTTCGACGGTGCTCTCGGCGATCTCTGCATCGCGGAGGATATTGGCGTCATCAGCTATTATGCGCTGGCGGCCGGTTTTTTGACCGGCAAGTATCGCGAAGCCAGGGACACCGAGGGTGCGGCCCGCGGTTACCGCGTCAACGATTACCTGAACGACAAGGGCTTCCGTATTCTCGCGGCGCTCGATCAGGTGTCAAAGGAAACGGGGGCGACGCCTGCCGCGATCGCGATCGCATGGGTTGCTGCTCGCCCGGGCATTACCGCACCGATCGCCAGCGCCACCAGCCTGCGCCAGCTTGAAAGCTTGATCGCCGCCGGCAAGTTGCAGCTTTCCGATGCACAGATGGCGCTTCTGAATGCGGCGGGGGCCTGAAGGCATGTCGCTGGAGATCCGTGATGCGCGGCCGGAAGACGAGGCGGCGTGGCGCCACCTCTGGGCCGGCTACCTCGCCTTCTACAAGGTAGCGCTTGCCGATGACGTGACAGCCATGACCTGGGCCCGCATTCTGGATCCGCAGTCGCGTGTCGCGATGCGGGTGGCGGTTGTGGATGGGGACCTGGCCGGCTTCGCCATCCATCACTACCACGACTCAACCTGGGTGAGGACACCGGACTGCTATCTGGAAGACCTTTATCTTGACGAGCGGTTTCGTGGTCACGGCATCGGCCGGGCGCTGATCGACGACCTGATCGGGATCGCGCGGGAGAAGGGCTGGTCCCGTCTTTACTGGCATACCGACCGCGACAACGAACAGGCGCGAAAGCTCTACGACACCTACGCCCGCGAAGACGGGCATGTGCGCTACCGGATGACCCTCGGTTGACAGTTTTCTTCATTCCGTATGCCGGAAGAAGTCGATGAAGGCTCTGAGCGCCGGCCGCATCTGCCGGCGCGAGGGGTAATAGATGTAAAAACCTTCGAAGGGCGGGCACCAGTCTTCCAGCACCCGGACGAGTTGCCCCGCCTCCAGAGCTTCCAGCACGCGGGCATCGAACAGATAGGCAAGCCCCGCGCCGTCGAGGCAGGCCGACAGGATCAGCTTGTCATCCGGCAGGATCAGTGGTCCATCGACGGAAACCGTGAGCGTCCGGGCGTCCTTCTCAAATTCCCAGCGATAGATGCGACCGCTGGAGAAGCGCCGGCGGATGCAGCGATGATCGGCCAGGTCGCGCGGATGGATGGGTTTCGGATGATTGGCGAAGTAGCCCGGCGTCGCCACCACCGCGCCGCGCAAGGGACCGCAGGCGCGCACCGCAATCATGTCGGCCTCGAGGCTTTCGCCGAGCCGGATCCCGGCATCGTATCCCTGTTCGACAATGTCCTCGAACGTGTCGGCGGTTACCAGCTCGACGGTGATATCGGGAAAGCGCGCGAGGAAATCGCCAAGACGCGGCGCGATCAGGTGTTCGGCTGCCGGGCGCGGCATGGTGATCTTCAGGAGGCCGGCCGGTGCGGCGCGGCTGTCGGCGAGGGCCGCCACCGCGCCGTCGATGTCGTGAAGCGCTGGAGCTAGACTGTCGAGCAGCCGCCGGCCCTCCTCGGTCGGCGCGACGCTGCGGGTGGTGCGGGCCAGAAGCCGGATGCCGAGGCTTGTTTCGAGCGAGGCCACGGCGTGGCTGACGGCCGAGGGCGCAATCGCCAGCTCGTCGGCCGCCTTGCGGAAGCTGCGATGCTCGGCGACGGCGGCGAAAACTGCAAGCTGCGAAAGCTGGATCCTGTTCATTGTTCTATCTGATAGAATAAACTGAGCGTCTTTGCAGCAATTATCAGAGCGGCAGTCAGGGCTTACCTTGCCATTGTCCGCTTGAGGCCGCCTCCCGGCCGCAACTCGCGGATATCAAGAGAAGCAAAGCTCGATCAAAGGAGCCTCCCATGGAAACCCGCAAGCTCGGTAGTCTTTCCGTTTCCGCCCTCGGCCTTGGCTGCATGGGCATGAGCTACGCCTATGGCGCAACCGACGAGAAGCAGGCCGTCGCCACCCTGCACCGCGCCGTCGAACTCGGCGTCACCTTCTTCGACACCGCCGAAATGTATGGCCCCTATGACAATGAAATTCTCGTGGGCCGCGAACTCAAGGCCGTGCGTGACAGGGTGGTGATCGCCACCAAGTTCGGCTTCAGGATCGATGACAGCAAGCCGCATGGCCAGAATATCGTCGGCGTCGACAGCCGCCCCGAACACGTGAAGGCGGTAGCCGAGGCTTCGCTGAAGCGGCTCGGCACCGATGTCATCGATCTCTATTACCAGCACCGCGTCGACCCCTCCGTGCCGATCGAGGATACGGTGGGCGCGATGGCCGAACTGGTGGCCGAGGGCAAGGTCCGCGCCCTTGGACTTTCCGAGGCGGGTGCCGCCACCATCCGCCGCGCCCACGCCGTTCACCCGATCGCCGCCGTCCAGAGCGAATACTCGCTGTTCAGCCGCGATCCGGAAGAAAACGGTGTGCTCGCCACTTGCCGCGAACTCGGCATCGGTTTCGTGCCCTACAGCCCGCTCGGGCGCGGCATGCTGACGGGTGCGATCCGCAAGCCGGAGGACATCGGAGCCGATGATTTCCGCTCGCAGCTCCCCCGGTTTCAGGCGGAAAACCTCTCCGCCAACGAGGCGTTGATCGATCTCCTGACCGCGATGGCCGGAGAGAAGGGCGTGACGGCCGCACAATTGGCGCTAGCCTGGGTGCTGCATCAGGGCAAGCACATCGTGCCGATCCCAGGCGCTCGCAAGATCCCGCATCTTGAACAGAATGCGGCCGCTGCCGACATCGCGCTCTCGGCCGAGGAACTCGCCCGCCTGTCAACGGCGCTCTCGCCCGACAAGGTGGCCGGCAAGCGCTATAGCGACGCTTCGCTGGCGATGACGAATCTCTAATACCTTGAATTGAAACAGTGGTGATCCTGGGTACCCCCCTCTGCCTTGCCGGGCATCTCCCCCTCAAGGGGGGAGATTGGCAGAACGGCTACCCTTTCGATCTTTCCGATTTTCCCCCACATGTCTGAAAGTGTTTTCTATAGAGAGGGAGTGAACGGCTTCGGCTATTCGATCTCCCCCCTTGAGGGGAAGATGCCCGGCAGGGCAGAGGGGGGGAACCACGAGCCAATACCTTCCGAATCCAAGACGGCTACGCGTCCTTGCCGGGATTGCTCCCTGAAGACGGGTGGCGCTAGCCGAGTTCCAGCGTGGTAACGCCGTAGACGCCAGACTGGTTCACTGCCGGCGCCAGTCCGCGATACATGCGGCGCGTGGCGAAGCCGCGGGTGAAGCCGAGGCGGGCGAGGCGGTTGGAAAACTCCGCCTGCGCTTCCGGCACGTCGATCTGCAATTCGTCCGCGCCGATGCGCTGCAGGCAGGCATCGAGCAGAGCATCAGCCGCATCGCTGTCGATGGCGAAAAGCGGGCCGAGTTTGTGGCCGACAAGGCAGCGCCGCAAAACTGCATAGCCGGCTATTCCGGCGGCGGTGGTGGCGAGAAAGGTTTCACGCGGAACGGAAAGCCACTCGGTGAGGAAGCTGCTGCGCTCGGCTGGAAAGAACCGACGGTCGAAGGCGCCGATGGCCGGCAGCAGGTCGGGCGTTGCTGTCCGAACCTTGATGGTTGATGCGGAAGGTGCCGTTGGAGATGGCGATGGCATTGTGACGCGGCCGCTCCAGCGGAAGGTCTGGTAGGTCGGTTTAAAGCCCATGCTGGCATAATTGGCCTGCTGCTCGGGAACGCCGTCCAGACCGATGGTCCGCCCTTCGAGATGGGCCATTGCGGCATCCCACACCTGCCGGCCGTAGCCCTTGCCACGGTAGTGTGGATGACAGATGTAGAGACCGATGAAGCCGAAATCCTCACCATAGGCGACGGCCGAAATACCGGCAGCAAGCACGCCATTCACGAAACAGCCGAGAAAACCTTCCGGGTCGGCGGCGTGGAAAGCACTCGCATCGGCAAGTCCCGGATTCCAGCCTTCGTCCCCGGCCCAGCCGACCAGCGTTTCGATCTCCGCCGGCGAGAGCGGTCGGATTTCGGTGGCCGGCACGCTCATAGTCTGACCATGGCCGCCGGGGCAAAAGCTTCGAGTGCGCCGGTATAGGTCTTGTTGATCGGCGACGCATAGGCGCCGCGCTTGGCAGTCGAAAGACCCAGCGCCACCAGTGCTTCGGCCTGCTTCACGGCAGCGGCGACGCCGTCGATCACCGGCACGCCGAATTCGCGGCGGAGTTCGGCCGTGAGGTCCGCCATGCCGGCGCAGCCGAGCACGATGGCTTCCGCCTTGTCCTCGCGCAGCGCCACAGCGATCTCGTTGCGCAGCCGGTCGCGCGCATTCGATTGCGGGTCTTCAAGTGAAAGCACGGGAATATCGGCGGCGCGCACCTTGGCGCGGCCGCTCATGCCGTAGCGATGGACCAGATGTTCGAGCGGCAGGCGTGAGCGCTCCATGGTCGTTACGATGGAGAAACGCTGGGCGATGAAGGAGGTGGCGGCAAGTGCCGCCTCGCAGATGCCGATGACGGGCATATGGGCAAGCGCGCGGGCGGCATCGAGGCCGGTATCGTCGAAGCAGGCGATGATCGCGGCGGAAGCCCCGGCCTTTTCCGCCCGAGCGATTTCGACCAGCAGGCCGGGAACCGCAAAGGCCTCGTCATAATAGCCCTCTATGGAGACCGGCCCCATCGAGGAAGTGACGGCGACGATCTCCGTGCCAGGGTTTGCCACGCGATGGGCGGCATCGGCGATCGTCGCCGTCATGCTGCGGGTTGTATTGGGATTGACGACCAGAATGCGCATCAGCCACGCGCCCTGCGACGGTTCATGGCGATGATCAGGCCGAGCGTGCCGGCAATCACCAGGAAGGAGAAGAAGGTGGTCACGGTGCCGAGCGCATAGAGCACCGGCGTCGTGACGTTGGTGGTCATGCCGTAGATCTCCAGCGGCAGGGTGTTGTAGGTGCCGGATGTCATCAGCGTGCGGGCGAACTCGTCGTAGGACAGCGTAAAACCGAACAGGCCGACGCCGATCAGGCTCGGCGCGATCATCGGCAGGACCACATGGCGGAAGGTCTGCCAGGCGTTGGCGCCGAGGTCGCGGGCAGCCTCCTCGTAGGACGGCGAAAAGCGGTTGAAGATGGCGAACATGATCAGCACGCCGAACGGCAGCGTCCAGGTGAGGTGCGCGCCGAAGGCCGACGAATACCATGCGGGCTGCAACCCGGCCTGACTGAAGACCACGCCGATGCCGAGCGAGATGATGATGGAAGGCACGACGAGGCTTGCGACCGACAGATAGAACAGGGCGGTGGCGCCGATGAACTTGCGGCGGAAGGCAAGGCCCGCCAGCAGCGAGACGACGACGGTGACCACCATGACCATCAGGCCGAGCGCCAGCGAGCGACGGAAGGAGCCGCCGAAATCGCCGACCGCCTGCTGTTCGAACAGGTTGCCGAACCAGTGCACTGATACCCCGTTTAGCGGGAAGGTGAGGCCGCCGTTTTCACCCTGGAACGAGAGGATGACGATGGCCGAGAGCGGTCCGTAGAGAAACACCACGAAGAGTGCGAAGAAGGCGGCGAGAACGTAGAATTCGCGGGAGCGTTTTTCGGAATTCATCTCAGAGTTCCTTGCGGATATCGACGACGCGCAGGATGGCGGCGACCATCAGGAGAACCAGCACCAGCAGGATTACCGCATTGGCGGCGGCCGCCGGATATTGCAGCAGCGACATCTGGTTCTTCATCATCAGCGCCACCGAGGCGCTCTGACCGCCGGACATGACCTGTACGGTCGAGAAATCGGCCATGACCAGCGTCACCACGAAGATCGTGCCGATCGCCATGCCGGGCTTGGACAGGGGAATGATGACATTGGTGAGGATCTGCCGGCCGGAAGCGCCGGCGTCGCGCGCGGCCTCCACCAGAGCGCGGTCGATGCGCATCATGGTGTTGAAGATCGGCGTGACCATGAACAGCGTGTAGAGATGCACCATGGCGAGCACCACCGCGAAATCGGAATAGAGCAGCCATTCGATCGGTTGCGAGATGATGCCGGTGCCGATCAGGCCGCTGTTGACGAGACCATTGCGGCCGAGCACCGGGATCCACGAGATCATGCGGATGATGTTGGACGTCAGGAACGGCACGGTGCAGACGAGGAACAGCACCATCTGCATGGTGGTGGTGCGGATGTGGAAGGCGAGGAAATAGGCGACCCAGAAGCCGATGAAAACGGTGATCGCCCAGACGATGAGGGCGAATTTCAGCGTGTTCAGATAGGTCTTCCACGTCACCCACGAGCCGAGCGTTTCGGCATAATTGAAGGTGACGAAATCGGGATACATCTGGGCGAAGTCGTAATCCCAGAAGCTGACGATGCCGATCATCAGGATCGGCAGGAGCAGGAAGCCGCCAAGGATCAGCGCCAGCGGCGCCGCCTGCAGATAAGCGGGGAGCCAGGCAGGCAGGCGGATCTCGCGTTTCGGCTTTTCCTCGCCGACGCCGATAAATCGCACTGTGTTCATCGTCTGTCTCTCCATGTTGGCTCGATTGTCTGCATGTCCCAACGAAGGTCTCGCTTTGGCCCCCCTCTGGCCTGCCGGCCATCTCCCCCACAAGGGGGGAGACACCGTGTTGTGACCTTGCATCCACCACCCCGGTGACGGGATGTTCTGGAAGCCCCTCCCCCTTGTGGGGAGGGGTTGGGGAGGGGATTATCCCTTATGCCGCGATGAACTCGTTCCAGCGGCGGACCATGTAGCGGTCTTCGTCCATGACCGAGTTCCAGCATGCGACCTTGCCCATGCGTTCCTCGAAGGAGCCGCCGTCGCGGATGGCGCCGGCCTTTTCCATGACCTTGCCTTCCGGCGAGAGGATGTCGCCAGCGGCGGCCTTGCCCTCGATCCAGTAGCCCCACTCGTCGGCGGTCATGAAGCCCTTTGCGGTTTCCATGCAGGCCGAATAGTAGCCCTGACGGTTGAGGTAACCGCCGACCCAGCCGGACGTGTACCAGTTGATGTATTCATAGGCTGCATCGAGCTGCGCGCCGCTGAGGTGCGAGGCAAGACCGAGACCGCCGCCCCACGAGCGGTAGCCTTCCTTGAGCGGCTGGTACTTGCAGGCGATGCCCTTGGAGCGGACGGCGGCGACGGCCGGCGACCACATGGACTGGATCACGACTTCGCCCGAGGCCATCAGGTTGACCGACTCGTCGAAGGACTTCCAGAAGGCGCGGAACTGGCCGTCCTGCTTGGCCTTGATGAGGAAGTCGATCGTCTTGTCGATCTCTTCCTTGGTCATGTTGCCCTTGTCGGCATACGTGATGTTGCCCATCGCTTCCATGATCATGGCGGCGTCCATGATGCCGATGGAGGGGATGTTGAGGATCGCGGTCTTGCCCTTGAAGGCCGGGTCCATGATGTCAGCCCACGTGGTGATCTCGCGGCCGACGAGGTCGGGGCGGATGCCCAGCGTATCGGCATTGTAGATCGTCGGCATCATGGTGAAGTATTCGGTTTCGGCCTTGGCGAAGGTCTTGTCGCCGGGCTTTTCGACATAGCCGACCGTGTGCGGCGCCGTACCCTGGGCGATGACGCTGTCGGGCAGCAGCTTGCCGTTCTTGAACAGCGGAACGACCTTGTCGTAATACTTCAGCTTCTTGGTTTCCATCGGCTGGATCACGCCGGTCGGATAGACCTTCTTCAGGATCCAGTATTCGATATCGGCGATGTCGTAGGAGTTCGGCTGGGTCACGGCGCGCTGGGCGGCGGCGTCCGAATCCGTTGCCGTCATTTCGAGCGTGATGCCGAGGTCCTTCTTGCACTGTTCTGCGATGGCGTTGATGTTCGAAACGCCGGTGCCGAACTGGCGCAGCGTGATGTTCGACTGTGCCCAGATGGTCGGGAAGCCGGTGATGACGCCGGAGCCGGCGGCGAGGCCGGCGGCGGCCGCGCCGGTCTTCAAGAGATTGCGGCGGGTCATTCCGCCGGTTTCAGTCTTGGTCTTCTCAGTCATGGCCCAGTTCTCCTCTGAGGTTTTGGTTGGTTGTGCTTGGCTTATCCGGTCAGTGCTGCAGGCGGCCGAGCACGATGGCATCCTCCGCCGGCCAGGAAAGCGGCACCGCATCTCCCACCTTGACGGGGTTTGCGAAGAAATCCGCATCGCTGACGATGGCCGTGAAGTCCTCGATGCCCGCGCCGGAAAGCGAAAGCTTCACGGACGAGCCGCGATATTCGATATTCGAGACGATGCCGGTGAAGCCGAGGCCGTCGGCGAATTCCTGCCCGATGCGCACCCGGTCGGTGCGGACGGCGATATCGGCGGGCGCGCCGGTTTCATGGGACGGTCCCCTTGCAGCGAAACGTCCGCCGCCGATGACTTCGATCATCGGGCCAGCCTCGCCGGATGTGGCGATCCTGCCCGAAATCACGTTGTGGTCGCCCATAAAACGGGCAACGAAGGCTGTCGCGGGGCGTTCGAACACAGTGCGCGGATGGGCGGCCTGTTCGATGCGGCCCTCGTTCATCACCACGATCAGGTCGGCAAGCGCCATGGCTTCCTCCTGGCTGTGGGTGACATGGATGAAGCTGATGCCGAGTGTCGTCTGCAGCTTCTTCAGCTCAGCGCGCATGCGGATCTTGAGGAAGGGATCGAGCGCCGAAAGCGGTTCGTCGAGAAGCAGCGCTTCCGGCTTGGTGATCAGCGCGCGGGCAAGCGCCACGCGCTGCTGCTGGCCGCCCGAGAGCTGCGCCGGCCGGCGAGTGGCATAGGGCTCGAGCTGCATCAGCTTCAGCATTTCCAGCGCTTCGCGCTGGCGGGCCTCTTTCTCGACACCTTTCATCTTCAGGCTGAAGGCGACGTTGTCGACGAGGTCGAGATGCGGGAACAGCGCATAGGACTGGAACATCATCGCCGTGCCGCGCTTTGCCGGCGGAAGATCGGTGACATTGGCGTTGCCGAGCAGGATGTCTCCGCTCGAAACGCTTTCATGACCGGCGATCATTCGGAGCGTGGACGTCTTTCCGCAGCCCGAAGGACCGAGCAGGCAGCAATAGGTGCCAGCCGGAATTTTCAGGCTGATCGCATGCACTGCGGTGGTCGTTCCGTATACCTTGGAGACTGCGGCAATATCGATCTCTGCGGCTTTCGTCATGATTTACCCCTCTGCATGCGAATTACAGATGCATGAGCCGTGCCAGTTTGCAGTTTGCCGTCTAAGTGTCTGGAATCGCGTGCGTGTCCTTGGGTTGTGCCGGAAGGTTATGCGCCTTCGATCAGTGTATGCATAAAAAAGATGCGATTGTGTTCTATCTATAGATGAAATTGTCGACAATCATTTTGCTTAATCAGCGCCAGCTTTCTGTTCCCATTGCATCGCATTGACGATAAAAAGGCCGCATGCGCAAAGAAGACATGTCGCCCGCTCCCGGAACCCAGAGCCTGATCGATCCCAATCAGGAGGATCGCGCACGCGCCATTCGCGATCAGTTGCGCGATGCCATCGTCGACCGGCGCCTGGCGCCCGGCACGAAGCTTTCAGAGGCGGAAGTCGGCACGCTGTTCGATGTCAGCCGCACCGTGGTTCGCTATGCGCTGCAGATGCTCGCCTTCGAGGGACTGGTGCGCACCGAACGCAATCGCGGCGCCTTCGTCTCCAATCCTTCGCCGGAAGAGGCCATGCAGGTCTTCGCCTCGCGCCGGCTGATCGAACCCGGCATTGTCGCCGCCGCCGCCGAGCGGATCACCGCTGCCGATATCGCCGGTTTTCGTGAGCAGCTGAAGGAAGAGGAACGCTTTCGCAGCGAACGGGGCGCGAGCGCCCGTCGCGCCGAGATCAAGGCCTCTGGCGATTTCCACCTGATGCTCGCCAGGGTCGCCGGCAACGCCATTCTCGAAAAGTTCATGGACGAACTCGTCGCCCGCTCCTCGCTGGTGATCGCGCTTTATGGCCGCACCGGTGTTTCGAGCTGTGGCCATGACGAGCATGGCGAAATCCTCGATGCGCTGGAGAACAAGGATGTGGCCCGCGCCACCGAATGCATGCTCCACCACATCGCCCATATCGAGGCCGACCTCGACCTTCGCATCGGCGAGGCGCTGACGCTGAAGGACGCGCTCAATCTGTGAGGCGGAATCCGGGTCCGCTTTTAAGGTTCGAAACGAGAAAAGCCCGCCGGGATCTCCCGGCGGGCTTTTATGTCTGGATCCTGTGAGCCTTATGCCCGAAGGCTGCCGCCGGTGGTCTTTTCGACGTTGCCGACGATCTTCTTCGTCAGGGCGTCGAAATCCTCGTCGGTGAGCGTCTTGTCGACCGGCTGGATCAGAACCTCGATGGCGACGGATTTCCGTCCCTCGCCGACGGAAGCGCCCTCGAAGATATCGAAGACGTTGACGCCGGTGATCAGCTTGCGGTCGGCGCTGCCGGCGGCCTTGATGATCGCGCCGGCCTCGACGGCCTTGTCGACCACGAAGGCGAAGTCGCGCCTGACCATCTGGAACGGCGAGAGATCGAGCGCCGGCTTGGTGCGGGTCGCCTTCTTCTTCGGTTCCGGAAGGGCATCGACGAAGACCTCGAAGCCGCAGAGCGCGCCGGAGACATCGAGCGCTTCGAGCGTCTTCGGGTGGAACTCGCCGAAGTAGCCGAGGATCACCTTCGGGCCGGCCTTGATCGTGCCGGAACGGCCCGGATGGTACCATGCCGGAGCGCCGGCCTCGATCTGCACATTGCCCATCGGCAGGCCGCAGGCTTCAAGCACGGCGAGCGCGTCGGCCTTGGCGTCGAAGACGTCGACCGGCTTGCCGCCACCCTTGGAGGCGTTCGACCACATGCGGCCGGCACCGGCGAGCGAGGCCGTGCCGCGGCGGATACCACCAGCGACGCGGCGCTGGCCTTCCGGTGTATCGGCTTCATAGGTGCCGGACACCTCGAAGATCGCCACATCGCCAAAGCCGCGGTCGGCATTGCGCTGGGCGGCCGAGAGCAGCCCGGGCAGCAGCGAAGGCCGCATGTCCGACATGTCGGCGGCGATCGGGTTGGCGAGCTTGAGCGCGGGGCTGCCGCCGCCGAAGAGCTTTGCCTGATCCTCGGAAATGAACGACCAGGTAACGGCTTCCATCATGCCGCGCGCGGCAAGCGTGCGCTTGGCGGTGCGGGTGCGGATCTGCAGTGTCGTCAGGATGCGGCCGTTGACGGAGCCGGTCGGCGCCAGCGGTTCCGGCTTGATTTTGTCGACGCCATGCACGCGCATGACTTCTTCCACCAGATCGGCCTTGCCGTCGACATCCGGACGCCAGGACGGAACCGAAACCTTGACCTGCTCGCCTTCGCCGATCACCTCAAAGCCGAGACCGGTGAGGATGGTGCGAGCCTCCTGGTTGGAGACGGTGAGGCCGGTTAGGCGCTTTACTTCCGAGAACGGGAAGTCGACGATCTTGCGGACATGGCCCTGGTAGCCGGTGACCTTGGAGGCTGCCGCGGTACCGCCGCACATCGACAGCACCAGTTCGGTGGTGCGTTCGAGGCCGGGCACCATGTATTCCGGATCGACGCCACGCTCGAAACGGTATCGCGCATCGGTGATGATGCCCTGCGAGCGGCCGGTCTTGGCGATGTTGATCGGATCCCAGAGCGCCGACTCGATCAGCACGTTGACGGTGTTCTCGTCGCAGCCGGAATGCTCGCCGCCCATGATGCCGCCGATCGATTCCGGACCGTTGTCGTCGGAGATGATGACGTTCGAGGGATTGAGCTTGTAGGTGCGGGTGTCGAGAGCGAGGATTTCCTCGCCTTCGCGCGCGCGGCGCACGACGAGCGTACCCTTGACCTTGTCGGCGTCGAAGACGTGCATCGGACGGCCCTGGTCGAAGGTCATGTAGTTGGTGACATCGACCAGCGCCGAGATCGGGCGCAGGCCGATGGCGAGCAGCCGCTGCTGCATCCACTTCGGGCTCGGGCCGTTCTTCACGCCGCGCACCAGCCGGTAGGCGAAGCCGGGGCACAGACGCTCGTCGTCCAGCACGATCTTCACGTCATGCGGCGTTTCGCCATCGACCTTGAAGTCGGGCGCCTTCGGCTGCTTCAGCGTGCCGAGGCCGGAAGCGGCGAGGTCGCGTGCAATCCCGAAGACCGAGGTGCAATCCGGACGGTTCGGCGTCAGGTTGATCTCGATGACGGGATCGTCGAGGCCGGCATAGGACGCGAACGAGGTGCCGACCGGGGCATCCTCGGGCAGGTCGATGATGCCGTCATGATTGTCGGAAATGTTGAGCTCCTTTTCGGAGCACATCATGCCGTGGCTTTCGACGCCGCGGATCTTGCCGACCGAAAGCGTGACGTCGATGCCGGGAACATAGGTTCCGGGACGTGCCAGCGCACCGACGAGGCCGGCGCGGGCATTCGGCGCACCGCAGACGATCTGCACCGGCTTGCCGTCCCCGGCATCGACGACCAGAACCTTCAGCCGGTCTGCTTCCGGATGCTTCTCGGCGGAGAGCACTTTGGCGATGACGAAGGGCTTGTAGGCGGCCTTGTCATCGACATCCTCGACTTCGAGGCCGATTGCGGTCAGTCGCTCGCAGATTTCGTCGAGCGTGGCATCGGTTTCCAGATGGTCCTTCAGCCAGGAGAGTGTGAATTTCATGATTTTCTTTCCTTAAACAGAAGGCTTGTTGCGAGCAGTCGGCTGTCTGCCTCATTCAACCCGTCGATGAGATCAACTGCCACACGGGCCTGATCCATTAGATCTTTAACTTCGTTCTCCGGAAACAGATTGCTGTCCGGGGGCAGGTAATCGGCGCGATGCCGTTCCTGCTGCAGTTTTATAATAAGCGAAGCGATATCCTTGAATCGCTCATGTTCCTTCAACGGTTGTTGCAGGAATGCATTTCGAAGCTGACCATGATCCAGAGCCCGGTACACCCGCAGGACTTCGTCGTCACTCCGTGGCTTTGGAAGCAGGGATTTTACGCACAGAGCGGCCAAGGCATGAAAGGCTGCATAATAAGCCGCGCTAACGGCTCTTCTTCGGTAGGCAGCACTATTGGGCTTCTGCCTGATCAGATCGTCTGCGGACTGCAGCAGGCGTTGTACCATGGAGGCGCCGGGCATGGTTAGAACGTGTCCTCGTCTTCATCTCCAGCCGTTGCGACCACCGCAGGGCCGGGCGCACTCAGGAATACGATCCGCTCATCATTTCCAGCGCGTAGTGCGTCATGAATGCGGCCCAGTATCTTGACCAGTTCCCTTGCGGGCACCGCTTCTTTAACGTCCGCGCGGACACGGATGATCGGCTCGCCGTCAAAAGTCTCGTCCTCTTTGATCGAGGCCCTGTTGAAGCCATAGTCCTTGAAGGCGTCGCTCAACAAAGGCGTTACGATCTTGTCGATCTGTTCAGGCGCCAAGTACACGGCACGAAGACTTGCCATCACACCCACCTTCCCATGTGGAATCCATCAGGAACGATACTCCATAACCCTCACGCGCTCAAACCGCCGAACAGGGTCGGCACGTCGAGCGGGCGGAAGCCGTAATGGCTCATCCAGCGCACGTCGGCGTTGAAGAAGTCTCTGAGGTCCGGCATGCCGTATTTCAGCATGGCGATGCGGTCGAGGCCCATGCCCCAGGCAAAGCCCTGGTACTCGTCCGGATCGAGACCGCCGGCGCGCAGCACGTTCGGATGAACCATGCCGCAGCCGAGGATTTCCATCCAGTCGGTGCCTTCGCCGAACTTGACGATCGGGCCGGAGGAGCGGTCGCACTGGATGTCGACCTCGAAGCTCGGCTCCGTGAAGGGGAAGAAGGACGGGCGGAAGCGCATCACCACCTTGTCGACCTCGAAGAAGGCCTTGCAGAACTCCTCGAGAACCCAGCGCAGGTGGCCGACATTGGCGGTCTTGTCGATGACGAGGCCCTCGACCTGATGGAACATCGGCGAATGGGTGGCGTCACTGTCCTGACGATAGGTCTTGCCGGGAATGACGATGCGGATCGGCGGCTTCTGCGCTTCCATGGTGCGCACCTGCACCGGCGAGGTATGGGTGCGCAGAACCTTGCGCTCGCCGTTCTCGTCGGGCGACAGGAAGAAGGTGTCGTGCATCTCGCGGGCCGGATGACCCTCGGGGAAATTCAGTGCCGTGAAGTTGTAGTAGTCGGTCTCGATATCCGGACCTTCGGCGATGGAGAAGCCCATGTCGGCGAAGATGGCGGTGATCTCGTCGACGATCTGGCTGATCGGATGGATGCGGCCGCGTTCGGCGGGAGAGGACCGCACCGGCAGGCTGACATCGACGGTCTCCGCCTTCAGGCGGGCATTGATCGCGGCGTCGCGCAGCTCGCTCTTGCGGGCGGTGATCTTCTCGGTCAGCTCGTTCTTCAGCGCGTTGATTGCGGCACCGCGCGTCTGGCGTTCTTCCGGCGTCATGCTACCCAGCGTCTTCAGCAGTTCGGAAACCGAACCCTTCTTGCCGAGCGCGGCAACGCGCACTGCCTCGATCGCGGCTTCGTCTTCGGCGGCCGTAACATCCGAAAGAAGCGCTATTTTCAGACTGTCGAGATCGGACATCTTGTCTTTCCTGCCCTGGTTCCTCTGCCGAGCCTGACGTCCCGGCGTGACGATGATATGAAAAAACCCGCGCCAGCCCTGCCAGCGCGGGTTTCCCAATCGGATTGTGCAATGAGCTTGGGAAGCGCTGGCTTACTTGACCGCGCTTTCAAACTCGTTGGCCGTACCCTTTTCCTTGAGGTAGGCAAGTGCCTTCTTGGAAGCTTCGACGAGGGCGCCGAAAGCTGCAGGCTCATGGATGGCCATGTCGGACAGAACCTTGCGGTCGACTTCGATGCCGGCCTTGTTGAGGCCGTCGATGAAGCGGCCATAGGTCAGGCCGAATTCGCGGACGGCAGCGTTGATACGCTGGATCCACAGGGCGCGGAAGTTACGCTTGTTGACCTTGCGGTCGCGGTAGGCGAACTGCTTGGAACGATCGACGGCAGCCTTTGCTGCGCGGATCGTGTTCTTGCGGCGGCCGTAGAAGCCCTTGGCTGCCTTCAATACCTTCTTGTGCTTGGCGTGGGCGGTAACGCCGCGTTTTACGCGTGCCATGTCATGATCTCCTTAAAACTTGGTCCAGTTGGGCGGAAGGTCTCAGAGACCGTTCGGCAGGTAGTTCTTGATAACCTTCTTGCCGTCAGCTTCGGCGAGGATCATCGTACCGCGAGCATCGCGGATGAACTTGTTGGACCGCTTGATCATGCCGTGGCGCTTACCGGCAGCCGCAGCGACAACCTTGCCAGTTGCGGTGATCTTGAACCGCTTCTTGGCCGAGGACTTCGTCTTCATCTTGGGCATTTTGCTACTCCATTGTTTTTGTGAAAGACCAGCCGACGAAAGCCGGTTTTCAAGCATTAGAAACGGCCACGGCATGCCCTGCCGGACCGTTCGGACGGGCGCTTATAACCGCGAAGGGAAAAAAGCGCAACGGGGGTCGATACAATCTCTGAAAATGCGAATGCCGCCCCCGTGGAGCGGCATTGGTGAAATCACCCGAACGCGCGATGGAGCTCACTTCGGAGCGAGCACCATCATCATCTGGCGTCCTTCGAGCTTGGGCTCGGCTTCGACCTTGGCAATCGTCACGGTGTCTTCCTTGACCTGCATCAGGAGCTTCATGCCGAGTTCCTGGTGAGCCATCTCGCGGCCACGAAACTTCAGGGTCACCTTAACCTTGTCGCCCTCTTCGAAGAAACGCGCCATCGACTTCATCTTCACCTCATAGTCATGGGTGTCGATGTTCGGGCGCATCTTGATTTCTTTGACTTCGACGATCTTCTGCTTCTTGCGCGCTTCCGCCGCCTTCTTCTGGTTGGCGTATTTCAGCTTGCCAAGGTCGAGGATCTTGCAGACCGGCGGCTCGGCATTGGGCGAGATCTCGACGAGGTCGAGACCCGCTTCTTCCGCCATCTTCAGCGCCTGATCCGTCGGCACAACACCGAGATTCACGCCTTCTTCATTGATCAACTGAACTTTGGGAATCCTGATTTCCCGGTTGGAGCGCGGCCCATCCTTGACGGGGGCGTCGGCTTTGAAAGGTCTGCGAATGGTCGTATTCTCCTCGAACTGTTCCGGATAGCCGCAACGTCCTCGCTGCGCTGGAATCTGGTGCGCAGGCAAAATGGCGATTGCGGATTTTATGTCAATAGCATGCCTGTCATAGAAAATCACCTGTTGTCCGTTCATTCGCGAGTGTGTTTTACAGGCCGCAGCGTCGCACCACGTGGGCGGGGACGCGGGCAACAAGGAGAACGGGCATGGCCGAGGGTGAAAACGGGATCGTCGCGACGCATCTGACGGTGGGTGAGGGGGATGATTCCCGGCTGATCGCCATGCTGTTGCGCCCTGCCGCCGGAAATGCTTCCCCTTCAATGCCGGCGCTTGTCTGGCTCGGCGGCTACCGCTCCGACATGACCGGTACCAAGGCGATCGAACTCGACGCGCTCGCAGCCGAAAACGGCCTTGCAGCGATCCGCTTCGATTATTCCGGCCACGGGGCTTCGGGCGGCGAATTCCGCAAGGGTACGATAAGCCGCTGGACGCAGGAAGCTCTGGCCGTGCTGGAGCATGTCGCGCCCGAAAGTGTGGTTCTTGTCGGCTCCTCCATGGGTGGCTGGATCGCGATCCGGGTGATTCAGGAACTGAAGAGGCTCGGTCGGGGACCTAAGATCAAGGGGCTCGTGCTGATCGCGCCGGCACCGGATTTCACCATCGATCTCATCGAGCCGAATCTCTCGGAAGCCGAGCGCACGTCTCTTTCCGAGCGCGGCTATTTTGAGGAGCCTTCCGAATACAGCCCGGAACCGAACATCTTTACCCGTGCCCTGATCGAGGACGGTCGGAAAAATCAGGTGCTGAAAGGCATCATCGAGACCGGGTGCCCGGTGCATATCCTCCAGGGCATGGCCGATCCCGACGTGCCCTACAAGCACGCGCTGAAGCTGATGGAATTCCTGCCGGCTGACGACGTGGTGCTGACGCTGGTGCAGGGCGGCGACCACAGGCTTTCACGGCCCGAGGACATCGCCCGAATGAAGGCGGCGGTCGTCGCCATGTTGCCGGCGTGATGACGTCCGGGCCCTCTGTCCCGGATCTGTCGCATTTTAACCATAGTTGACAAATCCCTAACGCGCATGGCGTCGCGGTAATTGACTCGTAACCCTTCTGAACCTTAACGTTTTGTTAACGAATGAAGGGACGAGTTCATGATGAACGGTTCGAACGCGCTTGCCGCGCTGGTGGTTTCGCTGGCGGTCATGGCGCCAGCCAGCACGGCCTTGACGGCGCCGAAGACCCAGTTGTCCATGCAGACGGGCAATGTCACGTCCCAGCCGATCGGCCATTATGAATTCTGCCGCGATCACCGCGACGAATGCAGCATTCGCACCAGGTCGGGCTCGTCTGCACGCGTGACCGCCCACGGCTGGGAGGTCGTGCGCGACATCAATCTGTCCGTGAACACGACGATCGCGCCGATGACCGATATGGAGATCTACGGTCGCGAGGAAGTCTGGGCCTATCCCGTCGACGCCGGCGATTGCGAGGATTTCGTTCTCCTCAAGCGCCGCAAGCTCATGGACGCCGGCTTCTCTCCCGCCGACCTGCTGATCACCGTCGTGCGCAAGCCCGACGGCGAGGGGCATGCCGTCCTGACGCTGCGCACGGCCCAGGGCGACTTCATTCTCGACAACCTCGTCGATGAAGTGAAGCTCTGGACCGACACGCCCTATACCTACCTGAAGCGTCAGGCGAGCTTCGATACGGGCCGCTGGGTCACCATCGAGAACGGCACCACCGACGTCATGGTTGGCGCTCTGAAGTAAGTGCGCTCATAGAGCATGATCCGACAGGAGCGAAGCGAGGATCGACAAGATTATGCTTCAAAAGGAATTTGTTGGAGCGCCGATCTGACGCAGTCGGATCGAGACGCGCTCCCGGCGGGAGCAATGCTCCCGCTATCCCCTGGCAAATGAAAGCGGCAGGCCTTCGAACGGCTTGATCTCCTTCAGCACGAAAGTCGTCTGCATTTCCTTGATGCGCGGCAGGCGGCGCACCACTGTCATGGCGAAATCCGCATAGGTGTCGAGGTCGGGCGAGACGACCTGCAGCAGGAAATCCGCGTCGCCCGCAATGCTGTAGCAGGCCACGACCTCCTTGAGCTTCGAGACGCTGGCCGAAAATTCTTCCGCTTCCTGTTCGCTGTGGCTGTCGATCTTGACGCGGATGAAGGCGAGTACGCCGAGGCCGATCTTCTTGCGGTCCAGTTCGGCGCGATAGCCCTTGATAACGCCGGTCTCTTCCAGTTGCCGCACACGCCGCCAGCATGGTGAGGTGGAGAGGCCGACCTCCTCCGATAACGTCTGGTTGGTCATCCGTCCGTCGGTTTGTAACGCCTCCAATATCCTGACATCGACTGCTTCAAGGGGATCGTTCGGCATGATCTACCTCCGTGTATCCACGTATCGGTAAATTCTACCCAGATACAGATAAAGTCTGCAATAAAAGGCAGGAAATTTCCGGCGGGCGGCACTAGTTTTGCCCGAGAATCCAATGCCGGAGCAGAAATGACCGAAGATCTTCGTCTCGCCATCGTCGTCAACCCCGAACTGCCTCAGGGCTTTCTCGCCAACACTGTCGGAGCAATCGCGATAGGGATTGGTGCGAAGCTGCCTGAGCTGGCGGCGCGCCAGCTTGTGGACGGACAAGGGCGCCGGATCGACGTCAGTTCGACATTACCCGTGCTGATCCTTCAGGCGGATGATGAGGCCCTGCGGCGGCTGATGCTGAAGGCGCTGGATGGGGCCGGTCCGGCAGGTGCTGTTGTTCCCTTCCCGGCTTTCGCCCGTGCCCTGCACGTCTATGCCGACTACGAGGCATCCATGCCGGAGAGGGATCTTGGCGAGGAAAAGATCGACGGCCTCGGTATTGTCGGGCCGTCGAAATGGGTGAAGTCGCTGACGGGGGCGTTGAAGTTGCTGCGGTGAGGGGGCGTGTCTGACGGGTGGTCGGGATCAGGATACGCCCGGCCACTCGCTTTGGGCTCGTGGCGTTCGTCGTTGAAATCGATTCACTGGATCGATTTCTCCGGCTGCGCCGGATCACTCCTCACCCATTCCCGATCAGGATGCCGGCGGCGAGCACCAGCGACCCGCCGAACACCACCTGTAGCACCGCGCGCAGGAACGGCGTTTCCATGTAGCGGTTCTGGATGAAGGCGATGGCCCAGAGCTCGAAGAACACCACCACTGCCGCAGTCAGCGTCGCCGTCCAGAAATGCGGGATGAGATAAGGCAGCGCGTGGCCGAGGCCGCCAAGTGCGGTCATGATGCCGGAAGCAAAGCCGCGCTTGATCGGCGAGCCGCGACCGGAGATCTTGCCGTCGTCATGGGCCGCTTCGGTAAAGCCCATGGAAATGCCGGCGCCGACGGAAGCCGAGAGGCCGACCAGGAAGGTCTGCCAGGTATCGCCGGTGGCAAAGGCCGCTGCGAAGATCGGTGCGAGCGTCGAGACCGAGCCATCCATCAGGCCGGCAAGGCCCGGCTGGACATAGGTCAGGATGAATTGGCGTCGCGCCGTTTCGTTCTCTTCTGCCTTGACCTCGCCGGGCACATGTTTTTCGCCAAGCTTGGCCGCAATTTCCTCGTGACCCTGTTCGGCCAGTGCAAGATCGCCAAGCAGCTTGCGTGTCGACGCATCGCTCGTCCGCTTTTCCGCCTCGACATAGAAGCGATAGGCGCCTTCCTCCATCTTGCCGGCTTCCGCACGGATCTGCTCCAGCGACTGGTTGGCGCGCAGCCAGTCCGGCTTGCGCTCGTAGAAGCCAGTCACATGCTCTCGCCGGATCAGCGGAATGCGCTCGCCGAAGCGCTGGCGATGCATGTCGATCAGCATGTTGCGATGGGTCTGCTCCACCTCAGCCATGTCCTCGAAGACCTTAGCCGACTGCGGATATTGCGCCCGAAGTTGATCGGCATAGGCAAGATAGATGCGCGCGTCATCCTCCTCCGACGATATCGCCAGCGCCAGGATTTCCTGCTCGCTGAGACTGTCGAAGGAACGCTTGGCCATCGAAAACAGGCTGCGGAACATGAATGGAAAACTCCAATATTTAGAATTATTCTAAAATAAACATTCGCCCCATCGCTGGTCAAGGGCTGGCTGGTGGGCCAATCGACGCAGACCCGGCGAGGCGGCGCCAGTGTGGGCAGCGCATATGCGACGATCGGCCTCGTGTTCCTATGTTTGACGAAAGTCAGCCCAAGGCGCATTAGAAGGCTGGACACGTGAAGGAGAAGTCCGTGGAAAACGATCTGGCCGGCAGGGCCGCCAACCGGGCGGACATACTGGAACGGGCAGCTGCCGAGATGGCGGCGATGGGCGTCGATACTGCCTTCATCGACCGTTTGGTCGAAACCTTTTACGGCCGCGTGCAGGCGCATGAAACGCTCGGACCCGTTTTCGACGCGCGGCTCGCCGGCCGCTGGCCCGCGCATCTTCAGCGCATGAAGGCTTTCTGGACTTCAGTGGCTTTCAAGAATGGCGCCTATGGCGGCAAACCGGTTCAGGCCCATCACGGGGTCGAAGGCATCGCGGAAGGACTGTTTATCGAATGGCTCGCGCTGTTTCGCGCGACGCTTGCCGATCTTGAGGCGAGCGATGCGGCGCAGGCCTGGTTCATGGCGACGGCCGAGCGCATTGCCCGCAGCCTGGTGCTCTCGCTTTTCTATAACCCGGCCTTCGACGATCCTCGACGCAAGACGTCTGCCGGATAGTCTTGCGCGCAGTTTTATTGATCCCGTGCGGCTATCTGGCGCAATTTCACGAATAGTATGAGGCCTGTTCGCGCAATCCCGGTCGCTATCGGTCTTGCAACCTGATGATGGGCATGCTTAACAGCGCGCGGCCGCAGGAGGCCGGCAGGAAACAGGATGACAGGGAGCGACCAGAGCCGATGACCATGAACCGCCGTAAATTCTTCAAGCAGGCCGGCTCCGTCGGGTTGGGTGCAGCAGCCTCCGCAGCACTTGCCGCGCCGGCCATTGCGCAGGAAAATCCGAAGATCACCTGGCGCCTGACTTCGTCCTTCCCGAAGAGCCTGGACATCATCTTCGATGCCGCAACCGATATCGCCAAGAGCGTGTCGGAAGCTTCCGACGGCAATTTCAGCATCCAGGCCTTCGCCGCCGGTGAAGTTGTGCCGCCGTTGCAGGCTGCCGACGCTGTCGCTGCCGGCACCGTCGAGATGGCACATACCTGCTGCTATTACTATATCGGCAAGGATCCGGCTTTTGCGCTCGGTACGGCCATTCCCTTCGGTCTCAATGCCCGCATGACCAATTCCTGGTTCACTGCCGGTGGCGGCAATGAACTGCTGAACGAGTTTCTCGCGGGCTACAAGCTTTACGCCTTGCCGGCCGGCAATACCGGCGCCCAGATGGGTGGCTGGTACCGCAAGGAAATCAAGACTATCGACGACCTCAAGGGCCTGAAGATGCGTATCGCCGGCCTCGCGGGCGAGATCATGAGCAAGGTCGGCGTGACGCCGCAGCAGATCGCCGGTTCTGACGTCTATCCGGCGCTGGAAAAGGGCACGATCGATGCCACCGAATTCGTCGGTCCTTATGACGATTACAAGCTCGGCTTCTACAAGGTCGCCAAGTATTATTACTATCCCGCATGGTGGGAAGGTGGCCCGACCGTGCACGCCATGTTCAACCTCGACAAGTTCAACGAGCTTCCGGAGAACTACAAGCGCATGCTGACTGATGCCTGCGCTGCCGCAAACGCCCGCATGCTTGCCCGCTATGACGCGTCCAACGCTACGGCCCTGCGCCAGCTCGTTGCCGAAGGCACTCAGCTTCGCGCCTTTTCTTCTGATATCCTCGATGCCTGCCACAAGGCTGCGCTCGAAACCTATGCCGATCTCAGCGCCAAGAACGAGAACTTCAAGAAGCTCTACGACAGCCAACAGGCCTTCAAGAAGGATGCCTACCTTTGGGCACAGGTCGCCGAATACGGCTTCGACACCTACATGATGCTGCAGCAGCGCGCCGGCACGCTCTGAGCTGCAACCTCGCACTAGACGAATTCAAAAGCCCTGGATCGAAAGATCCGGGGCTTTTTGCTGCGATGTGGAAGTCCGATACCGCACCGTGATTGCAGGGCCGCAGCATCGCGTTCAGCGTCAGGATGCCCGCGTCTTCAAATATGTGCTGGGCGAGCGGCCGAGCATGCGCCGGAACATGGTGGAGAAGGCCGCGATGTTTTCGTAACCAGCGTCGAGCGCCACATTGGTGATCGCCTCACCATCCGCCAGTCGCGGCAGGGACGCGAAAAGGCATGCCTGTTGTCGCCAGGTTACGAAACTGATGCCGGTCTGTGCACGGAACAGCCGGGTGAACGAGCGGCGGCCGATTCCCATATTCAGAGCCCAGTCATCGATGCTGACGGTCGCCGACGGCGCTTTCAGGAATTGCCGGCAGAGCCGCGCCAGCCTCTGGTCATTGGGAAAGGGCAGGCCGAGCGGCCGTTCCGGCAGTTGACGGAATTCGTCCAGCAGCAGGTCGGTGACCATAGTCAGCCGGTTGTGCCTCAAGGCTTTCTCTTCCACCTGGACCAGTTCCTCTATCAGATTTTGTGCAAGCGGAGTGACTTCCACTACGCGCGGCCGCCTGCCTTCGTCGCTTGCGACATTCACATAGATGGAACGCATCTCCACGGCGCTGATCATCTCGGCGGAATGTTCCACGCCGGCGGGAATGATGAGGGCATGGCCGGGCGGGATCATCCATCGCCTGTCATCTGTGCTGACGAGCACGATGCCTCGCCGCGCGAACCAGAGCTGTGCGCGCCTGTGCGAATGAAGGGCAACCCTGAAACCGGCGGGATAGACGCGGCCAAGAGCTAGAACAGGTTCGTTTGCCTGCTCGATCCAGATCAGACTCTGATTGTGATAGTCCTGGCCGACATTTTGAGCCGCCCCGGTGAGGTCAATAACGCGCATTTGGCCCACTCACGAAAGAACCAGACCAGAACACAAAAGCGGGCCAGCGACAAGCCGGATATGACGGCTATCAATCCGCGCAGGAGGATGAGCGGATCGCATTTATCAATTCAGACAGGGGACAAGAGGGATGGCCAGCATCGCCGCCACCGGAAGCCAGGTCGAAAGGACCGCCTTCTCCATCATTTTCGCTGCAAGCTTCTGCCACATGCTCAACGACATCATGCAGTCGCTTCTGACATCGCTCTACCCGCTTCTGAAGGATAACTACGCCCTTGATTTCGTGCAGATCGGCCTTCTGACCTTTGCCTTTCAGGTCACGGCATCCCTGCTGCAGCCGGCCGTGGGTATCATCACGGACCGTTGGCCTATGCCCTTCTCCTTGCCTGCAGCCATGCTGTCCACTTGCGCCGGTCTGATCACCCTTGCCTATGCCGGACATTTCTCGGTGCTGGTGCTCGGGGCCTGCCTGATCGGCATCGGTTCGGCGATCTTCCATCCGGAAGCGTCGCGCGTTGCACGGCTTGCATCCGGCGGACGCCATGGTCTGGCGCAGTCTTTCTTCCAGGTCGGCGGCAATACCGGCACGGCCATCGGCCCCCTGCTTGCGGCCTTCATCGTCATTCCGCGCGGACAGGGCGTCCTGAGCTGGTTCTCGCTGATCGCGCTTCTCGGTTTCTGCGTGCTCTCGGGCGTCAGCGTCTGGTACATGCGTCACCGCCGCAGCAATGCCGGCCGCCCGTCTCCGAACCGCACGCTGCCGCTGCCGCGCAACCAGGTGGCCTGGACGCTCGCCATCCTGATCGTGCTGACCGCGACCAAGAATGCCTATCTGGCAAGCCTTTCGAGCTATTTCACCTTCTTCGCCATCCACAAGTTCGGTGTCGGCGTGCAGGACGCCCAGCTCATGCTGTTCCTCTTCCTCGGCGCATCGGCGGCCGGCGTCTTCTTCGGCGGGCCGATCGGCGACCGCTTCGGTTCGCGGGCGGTGATCTGGTTCTCGATCCTCGGCGTCATCCCCTTCGCGCTGCTGCTTCCCTATGCCGACCTGTTCTGGACCTCGGTGCTGGTGGTGGTGATCGGCTTCGTCTTCTCCTCCGCCTTCTCGGCCATCGTCGTCTTCGCGCAGGAACTGGTTCCGGGCCGTGTCGGGCTGATCGCTGGCCTGTTCTTCGGCTTTGCCTTCGGCTTCGGCGGCATCGGCGCAGCCGTTCTCGGCGTCTTTGCCGACAGGCAGGGCATCGAGTTCGTCTACAGCGTCTGCTCCTACATGCCGCTTCTCGGCCTGCTGACCATTCTCCTGCCGCGCCTGCCGAGCCAGCGGCGCGCGTAAACAGCCGGATACGCATCCGGAACCCTGGGGCCGTTGTATCGGAACGGCTTGAGGAAACGACGGGAGGCTGGCCATCTGTCGGGCTCCCGTTTCCATTGGTGGGCTACCGTCTCTATGAAGACCCGGTATCGCTGGCGGATGGCTCGTGCTAGAGCGGCGCTTCTTTTGATCGAAACGACCGCGAGGCTCCATGACCATTGCACTCTATGCTGACTATGTCGCGGATCTGAGAAGCCTGTTCACCGAACTCGACCGCTCGCCGGAGCAGTTCCAGACATTCGACGTACGGCTGGAACTGGCGGCTGCAGGCGGTCTCATCGTTTATGAGACGAAGCGCCGGAAGGGTCAGACGGACAGCCTTTATTACGGCCGCTCCGCCAGCACCGGCGCCAACCAGCAGATCTCGCAGGCCACGGCCTTTGCCGCGATCGATCGTTTCCTGGCGCTCGGCCAGTTCATCGCTCTTGCGGAGGATGCCTCGCAGAATCACGCGATGGATGCCGGGTACCCGCATTGCGCCGTCAATTTCTCCTATCGGAAGAAGGGACACCCCAAGGCGCTTTCCATGCTCATGGTCTTCATCGGTTTCAACGATGATGCGGATGCGCGCGCCTTTGCCGAAAAGGCCGCTGACGCCTCGGTCTTCGTGACTGCGCGGCCCTGCAAGGGAGACCGCACCCACGAGTGGAAGTGAGACCTTGGCGCCTTATCGACTGCCGGCCTCTTCATAGAGCCGCTGGGCCTCGATCAATGCGTCGTCCAGCCTCCTTCCGGCTCCGAAAAGCGAGAGCGTTTCCGGCTTCGACACGCCTGCCGGAAGATGTGGCGAAGCTTCCGTCTCGCCGATCACCGTGCGGACGGGAATGACGCCGGCCCAGACCGGCAGGTCGTAATCCTCCTCATCATCGCCGACGCCCTTTGCGCGAACCTTGGCCGAGGCATCCTCGATCCGCATACCGATGACGGCCGTCGCCTTGATCTCCTGCCCGGTCGTTGGTCGAAGCAGTGTGCTGCGGTCCGGATAGAAGCGGTCGACGACGGCGTGCAGCGCCTTTTCCTTCTCGGCCGGGTCCTCGACCAGTCGGGCGGTGCCGAAGCACATGGCCGAGCGGTAATTGGCCGAATGATTGAAGCCGGAGCGGGCGAGCACCAGCCCGTCCAGATGCGAAACCGTAAGGCAGGCCGGCGTTCCGGCCTTGAGATGACGCAGCATGCGGCTGGCCGACGAACCGTGCCAGTAGAGCATGTCGCCTTCGCGCCAGTGGATCGTCGGCGTGCAGAAGGGCTGGCCGTCGATCACATAGGCCACATGACAGAGCATGCCGGCATCGAGGATTGCATGCACGGCGGCGTGATCATAGCTGCCGCGTTCGTGCAGACGCTTGACCCGGTTGCGGTCGGTAACGGGGTAGGAGCCGGTTTCGGCTTCGATGGTGCTGGTGGACATGAACTTGCCTTCCTCAATGCTGCCGGTCTATCTATGCAGGAACATTGGTTCGAAATAGCTCCAATTACATGTCAAAAATGAAGACCAATCCGGCCGACTGGTCGGCCCTGATCCCGGTCCTGCCGGATGACGGACCGCATACGGCCGCGCTCTACCGAACCATCCGCCGGCTGATCGAGACGGGCACGATTGCGCCGGGAACCAAGCTTCCGCCGACGCGGGATCTGGCGGCCCGCCTGAAGGTCTCTCGCGGGTCGGTGGTCGCGGCCTTCGAAATGTTGATCGCCGATGGCTTTGCCGAGGCGCGAACCGGTGCCGGAACGTTCGTGGCGGGGCAGGTTCCCGTCCTCCGCGCACCGGATATGGTCGTGGAGGCGGCGGGCGACATCGCGCCGCCCCTGCCGGGCACGCTGGGGATCGCCACTGCCGATGCCCGTACGTTGAAGACATTCCGGACGCTGTTGTCCTGGCATCTGGCGCGGCCGGGCTTCGAACATTTCCATTATGGCGATCCGCGCGGTTCGGCGGATCTGCGCGAAGCCGTCGCCAGCTATCTGCGGACGGCACGCGGAGTGCGCTGCGATGGCGCCTCCGTCGTCATCACCCATGGCACTCAGCAGGCGCTCGATCTCTTCATCCGCAGCGCCTTGCAGCCGGGAGACGGCGTGTGGATCGAGGATCCCTGCTATCCCATGGCGCGGACCGCCTTCGCGGAAGCCGGAATGCGGCTTTCAGGCATTCCGGTCGATGGCGAGGGACTGGATCCGCTTGCGGGAGAAAGCCTGATGCCCTCGGCGCGTGCCGTCTATGTCACGCCGTCGCACCAGTTTCCTCTGGGCGTCACCATGACCATGCCGCGCAGGCTGGCGCTGATCGACTGGGCGAGGCGCAACGACGCCTGGATCGTCGAGGATGATTACGATGGCGAGTTCCGCTATGCCGGACCGCCGCTCACCTCGCTGCAGGGCATGGATGACACGGGACACGTCATCTATGTGGGCACCTTTTCCAAGGCGCTCTTTCCCGGCCTCCGCATGGGTTACATGGTCGTGCCGCCACCCTTGCGGGAAAAGGTCGTGGCGCTGAAAAGCCGCACGGACCGATATCCGCCGACGCTGGCGGAAGCGGCCCTTACCGATCTCCTGCGCGAAGGGCATTTCGCCGCCCATCTGCGCCGCGCCCGTCGCCGCACCGAGGCCGCGAGGAACGAACTGGTCGTGGGACTGTTGTCCAATCCACGGGCGGGCATCGAGGTCGAGACGCCCGATCAGGGGCTTCATCTTATCGCCCGGTTGCCGGCGGGTGTCGAGGATACGGCGCTGGTGGAAAAGGCGAGGGCGGCGGGACTGGGCGTGCGGGCCTTGTCCTCCATGAGCGTTTCGGGAGCGCCCCGGCAGGGGCTCGTCATCGGCTTCTCCGGCTTTAGCGGCGAGGATCTCAGGACGGCGGCAAGCCGCTTCGTTGCGAGCTTGTGAGGGGTGTCCATGGCTGTGCGTCTTGCGGACGAAGGCTCCGCACTGCTACTAGGTGAGCACGCGAACAGCAGGAAGCCATGGCAGGGAGGCCGGGCTGGAGAAGGAGACGGCGTGAAATTTCTCGACCCACAGCATCCGTTTTTCAAGCCGCTCTGGCGCCGTATCCTGACGGTCGTCGCCCCGGCGGCCTGGGGTCTGGTCGAGCTTTCGAACGGTGCCTCCGGCTGGGCCATCCTGTTTTTCGGCGCATCCGCCTATGCGGCTTACGAACTGCTGTTCATGTTCGAGCGCAGCAATCGGGAAGCGGCCTCCACGGTCGACAAGGACAGATCGCCGGCGGACGACAATGGCGCGGATGGCGGTGACGGCGGCGATTGACCCGCTTGCCGGGAACGCTGTTACTTGCCCGCAGGGCAATGGGTTATCCGGCTGGCTTGGCTTCCCTCCGATGACCTTGCAAAGGGCTTCGGCCACCAATAGGTTGCCTCTCTGAAACGATTGAAATGAGGAGGAACAGCCATGTTGCGCTTTGGAATTCTGTCGACGGCGAAGATCGGACGCGATCTGGTGGTTCCGGCGATACAGGATGCGGAAACCTGCGTCGTCACGGCCGTGGCGAGCCGCGATCTGGCCAAGGCCCGCGCCATGGCAGACCGCTTTTCCGTGCCGCATGCTTTCGGTTCCTATGAGGAAATGCTGGCGTCCGATTTGATCGACGCTGTCTACATTCCCGTGCCGACGGCGCAGCATGTCGAATGGGCGATCAAGGCGGCCGATGCCGGCAAGCATGTGCTCTGCGAAAAGCCGCTGGCGCTCAAGGCCGCGGAGATCGACGACGTTATCGCCGCTCGCGACCGCAATGGCGTTCTCGTCACCGAAGCGTTCATGGTGACTTACGCTCCCGTATGGCGCAAGGTGCGCTCGCTGCTTGCGGAAGGTGCAATCGGCAAGCTGCGGCATGTGCAGGGCGCCTTCACCTATTTCAATCGCGACCCTTCCAACATGCGCAACAAGCCCGAACTCGGCGGTGGCGGCCTGCCGGATATCGGCGTCTACCCGGCGATCTCGACCCGGTTTGCGACGGGTGCGGAGCCGCAGCGTGTGCAGGCCGTGGTCGAGCGCGATCCGGAATTCGGCACCGACATCTATGCCAGCGTCAAGGCCGATTTCGGCGGTTTCGAGTTGAGCTTCTATGTCTCCACCCAGATGGCCAATCGCCAGACCATGGTGTTTCACGGCACGGAAGGCTTCATCGAGGTCCGCTCACCCTTCAACGCCGACCGCTGGGGCGCGGAAGAGGTGGAGCTGACCAACCGGGCGCATACCGAGTCCCAGATCTTCCGCTTCCAGGACAGCCGTCAGTATCGCCGTGAGGCCGAGGCCTTTGCGCATGCGGTGGAAACCGGCGATTACAGCGATGTCGTGAGCCTCGAGAATTCCCGCGCCAACCAGCTCTTCATCGACGCGATCTACCGCGCCGGCGAGAAGGACGGCTGGGAGACAGTGTAGACCGCCCTCAGCGACGGAAGACGAAGCGGGAATAGCCGAAGAAGCTGAAGGCCATGGCGGCGATCGAGGCGAGCACGAGCGCCGCGAATGGCGTGAGCATCGGCGCAGAGATGAGCAGCGCCGAATAGAGCAGGTAGTTCACCACGGCAGACGTGATGCCCACGGAGCCGTAGCGGAACCCTTCAACCGCAATCGAATGGCGCGACGCCCCGAACGTGAAGCTCCGGTTGAGAAACCAGGTGCAGCCGAGGGCGACGGCGATTGCGACGAGACGCGCGAGAAACGGTCCGAGCGGCGTCGTCGCAAGCAGCAGCATCAGCACCGCCGCGTCGATCAGGAAGCCGGCCGTGCCGACGATGCCGAAGCGCAGAAGCTTCTTCATGCGGCATCCGCTTTGCTGCGACGGGTGGCGTTGTTTTCGTGGCTGCCGCTGGCTGCCTTTTCGGAAAACGCGGGGCGCAGGGCCGGCAGGTTCATGTAGTGGATCCTCAGCTGTTCGGCGCGCGAGCGGGCCAGCGAATCCAGGATCAGCGCGGCCGTCAGCGACAGGAACGACATCATCAACAGGACTGTGGCGAGAATCCAGCTCGGGACACGGCTGACATAACCGGTGGCGAAGAATTCGAAGAGAACCGGCACCATGAAGCCGACGCTCAAAGCCAGAAGGGCGGCGCTGATGCTGCCGAAGAAGGCGAAGGGCCGGATTTCCTTCATCAGCATGGCGAACATCCAGAGGATCTTCGCGCCATCGCGGAAGGTCGAAAGCTTGGAGTGCGAACCTTCCGGACGTCGGCCGTAATCGAGTTCCAGTTCGCAGACCGGCAGTTTCAGCCGGGTCGCATGCACCGACATTTCCGTCTCGATCTCGAAACCGCCGGAAACGGCGGGGAAGCTCTTCACGAAACGGCGCGAAAACGCCCGGTAGCCGGACAGTATATCGGTGAAATCATTGCCGAACAGGAAGCGGTAGAGCGCATTGAACATGCGGTTGCCGAAGGCGTGGCCCTGGCGGCCGGCATCGGCATGTACGCCGCGCCGCGTGCCGACAACCATGTCGGCTCTTTCGGTGATCAGGGTGCGGATCAGTTCCTCGGCATCCTCGGGCGCATAAGTGCCGTCGCCATCGGCCATGACATAGATGTCGGCGTCGATGTCGCAGAACATGCGGCGCACGACATGACCCTTACCCTGGCGTCGCTCGCGCACCACGGTTGCGCCTGCCAGCGTGGCGGTCAGCGCGGTGCTGTCGGTCGAGTTGTTGTCGTAGACGTAGACGCGGGCTTCCGGCAGCGCCTCGCGGAAGCTGCGCACGACATCGCCGATGGTCGCGGCCTCGTTGTAGCAGGGCAGGAGAACAGCCACCTCAAGATTGTCAGGCCATGTTCCGCGCATGTGGAATTCTCGTTTGAAAAGGTTCTGCCGCAACAGTGAACGGCGCGCTTTACTATTTCTTGAGAACGTTAAAGCTAGGTTTCCCGCATCGACACTATCTGTGATCTTGCCGGCCATTTCTCCTGAGCGAGGCCGGTTCGCGGGGAATGAATGCCCATGGCCGATCATGCCATTTCCGTCGGAACGACAGAACCGTTCTGGACACGCCTCCGGCTGGTTCTGCCGATCTATTATATGGTTCTGGTCGCTGCCCTCATTCTCATCCATCTGCCGGGCGCCAGCGACTATGTCGGCGCGGACAATGACGACTGGATGCGCCTGATTGAGGTGCGCGACCTCATCGGCGGGCAAGGCTGGTTCGACATGACCCAGTACCGGCTCGGTCTGGCGGGCGGCACGCCGATGCACTGGTCGCGCTTCATCGATCTGCCCATCGCCTTGCTGATCCAGCTGTTTGGGCAGTTTCTCTCGCCCGAGCAGGCCGAAGCTGCTGCGCTGTTCGTTTGGCCGGTCTTCCTGATCCTGCCGCTGCTGGCCGCGATCGGCCTTGGCGCGAGGCGTCTCGGTGGCGCGCCGGCCATGCACATCGCTCTGGGGCTCGCCTGCATCTACGTGGTGACGTCCAACCGCTTCCTCCCCGGCGCGATCGATCATCACAACGTCCAGCTCGTTCTTGTCGCGACCATCGCGGCGATGCTGGTCGATCCGCTGCATCGGTCAGCGAGCTTTGCGCTTGCCGGATTGTGCTGCGCGCTCGCTATTGCGATCGGGGCCGAAACAACCCCTCTGATCGCGGTCGTCTGCCTTGTCGTCGCAGTAAACTGGGCTTGGCATGGGGCGGCCTATGCCGCCGCTGCCCGGGCCTTCGGGCTGACCCTGGCGCTCGCCGTTTCCGCCTTCTTCTTCCTGACGGTGCCGCCCCGTCTTTACGCCAATGTCACCTGTGACAGCCTTTCTCTCGGATATTTCGGCATTGCGACCATCGGCGGCGCGACGCTTTTCCTGTCCACCTTCTTCCTTGCCGACGGATCGCGCGGCAAGCGTTTCGCCATTCTCGCACTCGATGGTGTGGTGGTGCTGGCGGCCGTATTGCTGCTTGCGCCGCAATGCCTGCAGAACCCGCTGAACGATCTCGATCCGCTGCTGGTGACGATGTGGCTCAACGAGGTGACCGAGGCGCAGTCGGCGCTGGCGCAGTTGTATCGCGAGCCGGGAAGCTTCGGCGGATACTATTTAGTCGGCTTCTTTGCTGTCATCGTTTGCGCTTCCCGCATCGTCCTCAGAGACCGCGTCGAAGCGCATGCGGTTCTCCTGCCGCTCATCCTTGCGAGCTGGGCCATTGCGCTCATTCAGGTTAGGGGCGCGGCCTTTGCCAATCTCCTGTCGATCCTGCCGCTCTCCGTGCTGATTGCGGAATTGCGGCGCAATGCCAATCGCAATCCCGAGCATATGGGGGCAGGGCTCACCTTCGCCGTTGCCACGCTGTTTGCCGTGCCGAGCGTATGGATGTTGGGCGGCACCTTCTTCACGGAGGGTTCCGACGGGGTGATCAATCGCCTGCGCGGGCAGATTTCGAAGAATGCCGTCCCCGGCGAGGATTGCGCCAGCGCCCGCGCCCTGATGCAACTTGGCGGACTGGAGCCGACAACGGTCGTTGCGGGATCCGAGGCGGGTGTGAAGATCCTGCGCTATACGCCGCATCGCGTGTTGACGGCGCCCTATCATCGCGATCAGGGGGGCATGCTGGCGGAACTGCGCATCGGCATGGCGACGCCAGAGGCCGCGTTGTCTCTACTGCACGGTTCGGGCGCAACTGTGATTGCCTATTGCAGGACGGATCCGCAGGTGAAGATGATCTCGGAGATGGAACCCGGCGGGTTATACGCGGCCCTCGCCAAGGGCGAGGTTCCTGCCTATCTCCAGGCCCTGCCGAAGGACCCGGCATCCGGCTTCGTTCTCTACCGGATAGCCCCCGGCCTGTAAGCGAATATCGACGGCGGCTCCAAAGCGTGTTGCGATGTTTCGGTTTCGCTTCACACGCTTTCAATTTCTATTTTACCGTATGTCGTTGCCGTAAAAATCGCGGCACACTTTTGCGCGGTTAATGCGCAGGCCGCCTGCGACAGGCGAACAACACGAGCAGCAGATCGACGAGCCCGATGTTGAAGCCTATGACCGCGATGGCGAGCGGCAGCAGCGATGCCGGCTCGGGCGGCAAGACGAGCGCCAGCACGAAGATGAGCGGGATTAGAAGCGCAACCAACGCTATTGCAAAGGCCGAACGCGTCATTCCCGCGGCGATACCGATCGCCATGGTTGAGAAGAATATCACAGTTGTCCCTACCCCTTGGTCATAACAATTCCCTACCATGACCGGCGGGGAATCATCCTGATCCACATCAAGAAGGAATAGCGGAATTGCAGCCGGAAGCGCCACATTTTTCGGTGTTCTGCGGCGGTTCTTGTGTTTTCCGGCCTGACGAAAGCCAAGAACCGGCTTCCTGGGCCAGATTCGGCCGAATGGGGGCGGGCTGGAAGTCGCCCGCCCACGGACCCGGGGAACGGCAGGCGTCAGACCAGTCCGACGATACCGCCCGCGGTGGTACCAGTGGCAAGCACCCGGTTCACCCGCAACGGCAGAATCGAACCGCCGGGAACGTTCGTAAGCGCGATGCTTGCACCGGATGCCATGACGACGGTGATATCTCCGCCCGAACCGAGATAGAGGCCACGGGTGGTCTCAAGAATATTCGCGTCGTCGTCGGGAAGAATGGTGAAACCGGTCGAGGCCGGACCGGAGAGCGAGGGGTGAACGTCAGAGAAACGATCGGTCATGTCAGGTTTCCTTTCGGGGCTGGTTGACGCCCCATTGTCCGGCGAAATGGCCGGGCGGGGATGGCCGGGCGTAATTTTCGCGAAGAAATGTTCGGTCTGCCCACGATGCCGGCGACCAAGATCATGAAAACAGGAGAGGTTTTGCGGAAGCGGCGAGCCGGGGATTGGAAAACCCCGTTGCTGAACTTCCCCGAAATTTGCGCTAGGGAAGAAGCATGAACAGTTTCTTCAACGACGATTCGCGCAGCAATCTCGCCGAGTTCACGGTCTCGGAACTGTCGGGCTCGATCAAGCGCACGATCGAAACCGCCTTCGACCATGTGCGGGTGCGCGGCGAAATCTCCGGTTATCGTGGCCCCCATTCGTCAGGCCATGCTTATTTCAGCCTGAAGGACGACAAGTCGCGCATCGACGCGGTTGTCTGGAAGGGTTCCTTCTCCAAGCTGAAATATCGGCCGGAAGAGGGCATGGAAGTCATCGCCACCGGGCGCATCACCACCTTCCCCGGCTCATCCAAATACCAGATCGTCATCGAGCAGATGGAGCCGGCCGGCGCCGGCGCGTTGATGGCCCTGATCGAGGAGCGCAAGCGCAAGCTCGGCGCCGAAGGTCTGTTCGATGCAGCGCGCAAGAAGCCGCTGCCCTTCATGCCCAGGGTAATCGGTGTCGTGACGTCTCCGACCGGCGCGGTCATCCGGGATATCCTTCACCGCATCTCCGACCGCTTTCCGGTGCATGTCGTCGTCTGGCCGGTCAAGGTGCAGGGCGAGGGCTCCGGCGAGGAGGTGGCCAACGCCATCAACGGCTTCAATGCGCTGCGTCCCGGCAATGATATCCCGCGGCCGGATGTGCTGATCGTTGCGCGTGGCGGTGGCAGCCTGGAAGACCTCTGGAGCTTCAACGACGAGATTGTGGTCAGAGCCGCGGCCGCAAGCGAAATTCCGCTGATTTCCGCTGTCGGTCACGAAACCGACTGGACGTTGATCGACTACGCCGCCGACGTGCGCGCGCCGACCCCGACGGGTGCCGCCGAAATGGCGGTGCCGGTCAAGGCGGAACTGGTGGCGCAGGTGGCCAATCTCGCGGCCCGCCATTCCGTCGCATTTGCAAGGCAGATGGACCAGCGGCGGCAGAACCTGCGTGCGCTCGCCCGCGCGCTTCCCTCGCTCGATCAGTTGCTGGCCCTGCCGCGACGTCGCTTCGACGAGGCCGCGACCGCCCTTGGCAGAAGCCTAGAGCTGAACACCATGGCCAAGCGCCGAAGCTTCGAGCGCGTGGCAGGCGCGCTTCGGCCCGATATGCTGGCGCGCCGCATCCAGGAGCGGCGGCAGACCGTTGCAGAGCGGTCGGCGCTTGCCGAACGCATCATCGAGCGGACGATCGACCGCCTAAGAACCCGGATCGGCCGCGTCGATGCTGCCCTGACGGCGGTTCCCGCACGCTTGAAGGGGCATACGGACCGGGGCCGCGACCGGCTGTCGAGCCTCATGCTGAGAGCCGACAGCGCCATTGGTAATGAACTGAGGGCACAGCGCGCGGCGCTGACCGGCCACGAACGTATGCTGCAGTCGCTTTCCTACAAGAACGTGCTGATGCGTGGTTACGCAGTCATCCGCGATGGCGATGACCGGCCTGTTTCCCGCGCGGCTGGGCTGGCGGCAGGGGATGCCGTATCAATCGAGTTCGCAGACGGACGTGTCGCCGCGGTGACGGGTGAGTATGACGGAACACCGCCTGCTTCCGCGCCGACTGGCCCTGTGCAGCCAAAGCCGGCGCCGGCGGCCCGGGCGGTAAGGAAAACCGAACCGCCGAGCGGGCAGGGGAGCCTGTTTTGATGAGCGAACGGCGCTTCCTAGTGGTGCTCGCCCATCCCTTGCCGGAGAGCTTTGCCGCCGCGATGGCGAGGGAGATCAGGCAGACGCTGGAGGGGAAGGGGCACAGCGTCGACCTGCTCGACCTCTATGCCGAGGACTTCGATCCACGGCTTACCGCCGCCGAGCGGGCGAGCTACATGCAGCCGCCCTATGATTTTTCCGACGTTCAGACGCTGGTCGACCGGCTTCGCGCGGCTGACGGGCTCATTCTCGTCTTTCCGCAATGGTGGTTCAACCTGCCGGCAATCCTCAAGGGCTTCATCGACCGCGTCTTCGTGCCGGGCGTGGCTTTCGATCACGATCCGGACGGCGGCCGGCTGGTGCCGAAGCTCGGCAATATCCGCACATTCTGGGTCGTCACTACCACGGGCTCCCCCTGGTGGGTCGTGCATTTCTACATGGGCAATCCGGTCCGGCGCATCCTGAAGCGCGGCGTGGCCGCCTTCTGTTCCCGCGGTCTCGATTTCCACATGTTCTCGCTGCATGACATGGACCGTGTCACGGGAGAAAGATGCGGGCGATTCATGGGGAAGGTCAGGCAGGCGCTCGCCCGTCTCTGAACTGCAGCTTGGCAAAGGATCGTTGCGCGGGCTTCATCGCGCACGATTATTTGCAACGACGTCTGACGGCTGATGTTTAATTCCATCGTTTCGTCCACTATTTCTGATACCGATAGATCTAGTGATCTAATAATGTGGCGCGGGATGTCCCGGATTCTCCGTCATGCGCCAAGGAGAAACATGTCATGAAGAAAACCTCTGCCATCATTACCGCCCTTGCGCTGCTGATCTTGGGCGCAATGCCAGCCTTGGCCGGCGATGGCCTGTCGGCCATCCTGTTCGGCAGGAACTACAATGACGGTGTTGCTGCGGTTCAGATCGTGCATAGGCCCAACGATGCTGGCGATGGTTTGCCGCAGGCTGCCCTGTATTCGACGCCTGCCCGCAAGCGTCAGGTCCAGGCGATGATCATGAACGATCCCAACCTTCTTGCTGCCCTGGACCGGCGCAATATCAGCCCCTACAATGTGGCCTGGGTGCAGACTGCCCTGAACGGCGGCAAGATCGTGTATTATTACTGAACCAGTTCGGCTCGATGGTCACCTCGTGTTTTATCGCGACCGCGATGGTGGGGCGAGCACTGTGGTGGCCAGGCCGATCGGAGGGCTAGATGGAGCCGATGACGCATTCGAAAAACCAATGGTTGACAATCGATGCAACTGTCTCTATTTATGGTTTATCGATATTTGCTTGCTGAGCTTTGGTTACCGCGCATTTCACATATGCGCCCTGAACGAACCTTCCTTTCAAAAATCGCTATCTTAAATCGCAGCGCATCCGTGTTGCGGTAACGCAATATGCTATGAAAGGGTTCATCATGACCACTGGCACAGTTAAATGGTTTAATTCCACCAAGGGCTTCGGCTTCATTCAGCCTGACAACGGCGGCCCGGACGCATTCGTCCATATCTCTGCCGTCGAACGCTCTGGTATGCGCGAAATCGTTGAGGGCCAGAAGATCGGCTACGACATGGAGCGCGACAGCAAGTCGGGCAAGATGTCGGCCTGCAATCTCCAGGCTGCTTAAATCGGTATCTGCTTTCCTTTGACCACGGATGTACTGGCACTGTTGAAAGCATGATCCCAACGAAGGTCAGGCCAATAGCCTGGCCTTTTTTATTGCCGCTCGCTGAGCCGAGTCGCGGAGAGTGAGAATGAGCATGACAGGAACACAGAGCAAATCCCGCCAGCAGGCAGAAATTGCCTTTGGCAAGGAGCAATCGCAATTCTTCGCGCGTGAACGCGCTTTTGAAGAACTGGACACGATCGTGCTTGCGCGCGAGGAAAAGACCCTGCGGTTGCGGGAAGCTCGTCTTGCCAAGGAATTGCAGGACAGCATGAAGCCGAAGACCGGCCCCGTTTCGAAACGTGTCAGAAAGGCTTGACCTTGGGTCGGCTCGACACTCCAACTGGAATAGAGATTTGAGAAATATGAGAAATAACGATCTTTCCGATCGTCGCAGCAGCGCTGCCGACGCGAAAGCAGCCCTTCTTCAGGCCTATCGTGCTGCCAAGGCGGCGGCTGAGCCGACCCACCTTGCCCGCCAGGCTGAGCGCGTAGCCATCGCGGCAGCCCGCGAGGAACGACGCGCCGAGCGTGAACGTGTAAAGATCGAGGAACGGGAGCGTATCCGCGCGGAGGCGGAAGAGCGTGAAGCCGCGATTGCGGCAGCTGCGCGCGCCGAGATAGATGCGCGCGAAGCAGCGGAAAAGAACCGCATTTCCCGGGTGCTGGAAGACGAGGCGGCGCGCAAGGCCGAACGCGACCGTCGCTATGCCAATCGGAAGGCGCGACAGGCTTGATGGCTTTCCCGGCCTCGACCGATATCGAGGCCGGCCCTCATCCCCAGATGCTCATGCCCACTCGCCCTTGCGCATGACGGGCACGCGAGCACCGTCGGCACTGATACCGTCGATATCCACCTTGTCGGAACCGATCATCCAGTCGATATGGATCAGGCTGGAATTTCCGCCCTGCGCCTTGATCTGTTCGGGGCTGAGCGAAGCGCCGTCCAGGAAGCACTTCGAATAGCACTGGCCGAGCGCAATGTGGCACGAGGCGTTCTCGTCGAACAGGGTGTTGTAGAACAGGATGCCGGAGGCCGAGATCGGCGACGAATGCGGCACCAGCGCCACCTCGCCGAGACGGCGTGCACCCTCGTCGGTGTCGAGAACCTTGTTCAGCACTTCCGCGCCTCTGGAAGCCTTCGCCTCGACGATCCGGCCGCCTTCGAAGCGGACCTGGATATTGTCGATCAGCGTGCCCTGATGCGAGAGTGGCTTGGTGCTGGACACCGTTCCCTCGACCTTCAGCGCGTGCGGCGTGGTGAACACCTCTTCGGTCGGGATGTTCGGATTGCAGGTCACGCCGTTCTTGGCGGTCGATGCGCCGCCATGCCATTCATGGCCGTCCGCGAGGCCGACGATCAGGTCCGTGCCGGGGCCGGTGAAATGCAGCGCGGCAAACCGCTCGCCGTTCAGCCAGCCGGAACGCTTGCGAAGGTTTGCGTTGTGGGCTGCCCAGGCGGCGATGGGATCGGCTTCGTTGACGCGCGAGGCGGCGAAGATCGCGTCCGCAAGGCGGGCGACGGCCTCCGCAATCGGCAGGTCGGGGAAGACGAGCTTTGCCCAGGAAGGGTTCGGATAGGAGCAGATGTTCCAGTTGATGTCGAAATTGGAGATGTGCTCCAGCGCCGGCTTGTAGGCGATAGAATTGGCCTTGTTGGCGCGGGCGACCTTGGCCGGGTCCTGAGCCGACAGCAGCATCGGGTTGTCGCCGGCGACCGCAAGGCGGGCAGCGCCCTTCTCATAGGCCTTCGCCATGCCTTCGTAGAGCCAGTCGGATGCCCGGTCGAAGCTGCCATCCGGTGCGTTTTCGTAGCGCGCAAGCGTCGCCACTTCGTCGGCATAGAAGGTGGAGACGAGGCCGGCGCCGGCCTTGTAGGCATGCTTGGTGATGAGGCGCACGAGAGGCAGGGCGGCGAGAGGCGCGGTGATCACCAGATCCTGATCCCGTTGCAACTGCAGGCCGACCTTGATCGCGACTTCGGCGAGTTTATCGAGGCGGACAGGATCGACGGCAGTTTCGAATTCGGGCAGGAATGTCATGGAATTAGGCCTGATGATTGTTTGCATGGAATATTTCAACGTAGATTGCTTTGAGGCGAAATTGAAGCGCGGGGGCGGAAAAATGGCGGAAGGCAAGAAGAGCGTTATGGAAACGGTTTCGGCGGTCCGGTATCTGGCCGGGGCAACCTTTTCACTGCTGTTGGCGACTGCCCCCGTCTTATCGAAGCCGGCATCCGCAAGCGAGTTCAACATGAAGTTGTTCGGCCATGAAGTGACGATCGATCGCAACGACGATGGCGAGACGCTCAAGGTCGATGGCAAGGCGCTTCACACCAACATCTATGTCTCGGTCACCCAGGTTGCGCTCGTTGCCGGCATGCCGGTGGTGATCGGAGATTCCTCCGCTGGCGGTAATGCCTGTGCCGGCTCGCCCTTCGTGCTGATGTTGCCGAAGGGGCGTGCGCCGAGTTTTGAAGAGCCGCTCGATACCTGCATGCCGGTCACGGCGAATGAGGAGTCGGACAGACTGGTTTTTGAAGCACCACCCTTGCCGGGTCGGGATGGCGAGCGCTGGAGTTGGGATCCGACCGGTGGTTTCAAGACACTGGATGCGGTGGCCTTCGTGCCGGATGCGGCCAAGGGGTGGCGGGAACTTGCGGCAGCTGCTCCTGGCCATCCCGGTGATCTCTTCGGATACGCCGAGATCGCCACGCAGATGGAAGGCATGCTCGGCAGGGAAGCGGAGGACTACAAGCAGATCATTACCGGCGTCGGCAGCGGTGAGATGAAGAACGGTTTCTATATCGGCACTGCCTGCCAGCCGCACAATTGCGGTGGCGTCGAGGCGCTGGTGGCCGCCGATCCCGCTACGAAGCGGGTCTATCTCGCGTGGAAGCCGCAGGACCGGAAGATCATCGTCCGGCCGGAGGTCAAGGAATGGCCTGCAACTGCCAGGGACGCTCTGAGGGACTGGGCCGCGACCTGGAAGTAAGGTGCGGCTTACGGCAGCTCAGGCGACGACGGGGGCGGCAATCGCTCCCAGCGTTCGCTGAACATCCTTCGGATCGAGCTTCACCTGCAGCCCGCGCTGGCCGCCGTTGATGAACACATGCGGTTCGTCGAGCGCCGTGATCTCGATTGCGGTCGGCACCTTCTTCTTCTGGCCGAAGGGACTGATACCGCCGACGACATAGCCGGTGAGTTTCTCCGCCATGGCTGGCTTCATCATCGCCGCCGACTTGCCGCCAAGGGCGGAGGCAAGCTTCTTCATGCTGACCTCCTTGTCGGAGGGAACGACGACGCAGACCGGCTTGCCATCGAGTTCGGCCATCAGCGTCTTCAGCACGCGGCGAGGCTCTTCGCCAATCGCTTCCGCTGCCTGCATCCCGATCCGCTCGGCATCCGGATCGTACTCATAGGTGTGAACGGTGAAGGCGATGCCTTCCTTGGCGATTGCCTGCGTGGCGCGAGTGGTCTTCGACATGGCAGTTATCACTCCGCAAGGAAGCGTTCATAGATTTCCGGCTTGAAGCCGATCAGCAGCCGGCTGTCCCTTTCCAGAACGGGCCGCTTGATCATCGACGGCTGCTCCAGCATCAGTTCGATGGCGCGGGCTTCGTCCAGATTCTCGCGCGCCGCATCCGGCAGCTTGCGGAAGGTTGTGCCAGCGCGATTGAGAACCGTCTCCCACCCGGCTTCGCGGCACCAGCGCTCAAGATGCGGCCGGTCGATGCCGGAAGCCTTGTAGTCGTGGAAGGCATATTCCACCCCGTGCTCGTCCAGAAATACACGGGCCTTCTTCATGGTGTCGCAATTCTTGATGCCGTAGATCGTGGTGGGCATGGTTCGGCTTTATCCCTGACTTGTAATCGGTTGCTGATAGCATGGTGGAGGGTGAAGGAAAATGAGGCCGGCTCAAACCTTTCCATCGCTCATAGCTGTCATTCGCGAGCAATATATGCAATATACATATAGAGGTGCTGCGTGATCGACGAGAAAGAAAAATTCAGGTTTGAAAACATCTTCGGAGCGATGAGTCTTGCTCTCGTCGACAAGATGGAGCGGGCTTTTTCTACCGAGACGGGGCTTGGTCCCAGCGCGGTTGCCGCGATCATCCAGATAGGTCTTGGCTCCGGGCATACGGTCGAGGCGCTCCGCCGGATTATCGGTCTTTCCCATTCCGCCACTGTCCGGCTGATAGACCAGTTGGAAGGCGACGATCTGGTTCGTCGGGGAGAGCCGATGGAGGGCGACCGTCGCGCCAAGACGTTGACCCTAACGGAGAAGGGCCGGTCACTCTATGAGCGGAGCGTTCAGGCGCGCCGAAGCGTGACGGACCGCGCCTTTGCAGCGTTGAGTGAGGAGGAAATCCATCTGCTCGGCCATCTGGCCGAAAAGGTGCTGCCCGCCCTCGTCGATCTCGGTGACGACCAGAACGTCGTCTGCCGCGTCTGCGACGAAAAAGTCTGCGTTCGCAATCGCTGCCCGATCAGCTTCATGAGCTGAGGCCGGGCATCACCCGATCTTTTATACGTATGGCCGGTTAGGGTTTGTTGTCTGAAAATCAGGCGAGGGCTGCGAGAGTCTGCCTCGGCCCGGCCAGCGTCACGCGGTTCCGGCCGCCTTCCTTGGCAGCGTAGAGTGCGTGATCGGAGCGACGGATCATGTTATCGAGCGTCTCATCCGCTTCAGTGGAGCAAATGACACCGGCGCTTACCGTTATGCGCAGGTTTAGGCCGTTGGGTTGGCCGAATTCCAGCACCTGAACGTTGCGCCTGACCATCTCCGCAATCGCCCCCGATCGCACCAGATTGGCTTCCGGCATCAGCAGTATGAACTCCTCTCCTCCCCAGCGGGCCAGCAGGTCGCCGGCCTGCGTTGCCGACTTCAGAAGATTGGCGAATTCACAGATCACCGTGTCGCCGATATCGTGGCCGTATCGGTCGTTGATCGACTTGAAGTGATCCACGTCGAAGAGAGTGAGGGAAACGGGCGCATGAATTTCGCGACAACGGGCGATGTGGCGTGACGCGAGATTGGTGAAAGCCCGGCGATTGTTAAGGCCCGATAGCGGGTCGGTGTTCGCCAACTGCTCCAATTGATACTGATAACCGTGCCGCTCGGTAAGATCCCGCAAGACAGCGACGAAGATCAAGCCGTCTTCCGTAAGCATGCGCAGGATCGTTGCCCCCAGATTGACCTCTGTCCCGTCGGCCCGATAGCCGACGATGAAGGAATTGCGGCTCCCCATGTAACGCGCATCGGCCGGACCATTGGCGAAGCCAGAGAGATGCTGATGATGGTTCTTCCGGCTACGCGGAGGCAGGACGACTTCCAGTGGCTGCCCGACAAGGCTCTCGGGAGCATGCAGGAAAAGGTCTTCCACCGACGCATTGCAGAAAAGGATAACGCCGCGTTCATCGAGGACGATAATCCCGTCTTCCATCTCCGTCACGATCTTGCGGAACAGGTCGTCGCTTAAGGAAGGCGGGGAGGTGCCGATGGATGCGATAGTCACCGTGACTGGTCCTTGCCTGTGTCGCCAGCATCAACCGGGTTGTCCTGTCGGGGACGCAACCGGATTTCTCAAGTCTATCCTTCGGCAACGTCCTTAGGCAGCATCAATACGCACGGATCTATGCGACCGAACGCCGCTCCCGGCGCCTTTCACAACCACAATACGCATTGCGGCCGGAAACAGGGTTCCCGGCCGCAATGCTCTTAAAAATGATGATCGGTTGGGATCACTCCCACTCGATGGTGCCCGGCGGCTTCGAGGTCACGTCGTAGACGACGCGGTTGATGCCGCGCACTTCGTTGATGATGCGGGTTGCAGCGCGGCCAAGGAATTCCATGTCGTAGTGATAGAAATCCGCGGTCATGCCGTCGACGGAGGTCACGGCGCGCAGTGCGCAGACGAATTCGTAGGTACGACCGTCACCCATGACACCAACGGTCTGGACCGGCAGCAAGACTGCGAAAGCCTGCCAGATCGCGTCGTAGAGGCCCGCCTTGCGGATTTCATCGAGATAGATGGCATCGGCTTCGCGCAGGATGTCGAGCTTTTCGCGGGTAACGCCGCCCGGGCAGCGGATGGCGAGGCCCGGTCCCGGGAAGGGGTGACGGCCGATGAAGCTGTCCGGCAGGCCGAGCTCGCGACCGAGCACGCGAACCTCGTCCTTGAACAGTTCACGCAGCGGCTCGACGAGCTTCATGTTCATCCGCTCGGGCAGGCCGCCGACATTGTGGTGCGACTTGATGGTGACCGAGGGACCGCCGGTGAAGGAGACGCTCTCGATCACGTCGGGATAAAGCGTGCCCTGGCCGAGGAATTCCGCGCCGCCGAGTTTTTTGGCCTCTTCCTCGAAAGTTTCGATGAACAGGCGGCCGATGATCTTGCGCTTGGTTTCCGGGTCGCTGACACCTTCCAGTTCGCCGACAAAGCGGTCGACGGCGTCGACGTGGATGAGGTGCAGGTTGTAGTGTTCCTTGAACATGGCGACGACGTTGGCCGCCTCGTCCTTGCGCATCAGGCCGTGGTCGACGAGGATGCAGGTGAGATTGTCGCCGACGGCCTCGTGGATCAGCAGCGCGGCAACGGAAGAGTCAACGCCGCCGGAAAGCGCGCAGATGACCTTCTTGTCGCCGACCTGATCGCGGATCTGCTGGACGGCCTTGGCGCGGTAGGCCGACATCGTCCAGTCGCCCTTGATGCCGGCGATGTTGTGCACGAAATTGCCGATCAGCTTGGCGCCATCGGGCGTGTGAACCACTTCCGGGTGGAACTGCACGGCATAATACTTGCGCTTCTCGTCGGCGATGAAGGCGAAAGGCGCGTTGGCGGACGTTGCAACAACCTTGAAGCCCGGCGGGATCGCGGTGACGCGGTCACCATGGGACATCCACACCTGATGGCGTGAGCCGGAGGACCAGAGCCCCTCGAACAAGGCGCATTCCTCGTCGATTTCGAGAAAGGCGCGGCCGAATTCGCGATGATGTCCATCCTCGACCTTGCCGCCGAGCTGCATGCACATCGTCTGCTGGCCGTAGCAGATGCCGAAGATCGGCAGGCCGCTGTCGAAGATCACCTGCGGCGCGCGCGGGCTTCCCTCGTCGAGGGTCGATGCCGGGCTGCCGGAGAGGATGACTGCCTTGGGCTTCAGCCGGGCGAAGCCTTCCTCGGCGGACTGGAAGGGAACGATCTCGCAATAGACGCCCGCTTCGCGGACGCGCCTGGCGATGAGCTGCGTCACCTGGCTGCCGAAATCGATGATGAGAACGCTGTCGGGATGTGCTGTCTGGGTCATGGCGAGCCTTTAAAGAAAAGCGGCGGTTCTTTCAATCGAAGAATTGTGCCGATTGTCCGTAATTCGGGCGAGTCAGAGCGTTTCCGGCGATAACAAAATCGCCTCCAATGCTCTATCTCGCAATTTTTTCGCAATTCCGGACGCAAAACCGGTTCCCACTTTTGCTGGAATTGCTTTAGCGCTCTTTTCCGTGGGTCAGAACCAGAAGACGCCATCTTCCAGTGCGTCGAACAGCCCGTCGACGGCCAGCGACAGCTTCCTGTCGACCACATGCAGGTATTGTTTCCAGTCGTCGACATGGGCGAGGTCCTCGCGGCCATCGGAAATGCCCCTGAGCCCGATCAGGGGCAGGTTGAAGGCATGACAGGCGCGAAGCACGGCAAAGGTCTCCATGTCGACCATATCGGCCGAGATCGTCTGGTAGGCCGGACCGGAGACGATGTTGGCGCCGGTGGAAAGGCTTGCCGCCGGAATGCCGGGAATGCGCAGCGGCAGTTCGACCGCCGCAGGAAGGTCGAGAAAGGGTGTGCGACCCTTCTCGAAACCGAGCGGCGAAGCATCCATGTCTCGGTAGGCGACCGACGAAACCTGATAGACCTCGGTCTGTTCCAGCTTGTTCGACCCGGCGGAGCCGAGCGAAACGATGAGATCTGGGCGTTCGTCCTCTTCCTCCAGCTTTGCCAGTGTCCGGGTCAACACGATCGCCGCTTCCACCGGACCGACGCCGGTCATCAGCGGATCGATGCGCGAACGCAGGAAAGGCCCATATTCCGCATCCACCGCCATGACGAAGAGGACGGACTTACCTGAAACCGACTTGAGTTCGAATGTCATCCGGAAATACCTTCTCGACCCCGAACGACCATCATCGTGCTGGTCATCGAGGCTATCAGCTTGGCGGGACCGTCGCTGAGCGCGTAGCCGCGCCCGTCCGCGACGATGATGGTCGAGCCGGGCTTGGTGATCTCACCGCGGAACAGGAAGCGCTCGCCGCGTCCCGGTGACATCAGGTTCACCTTGAATTCGATCGTCAGCATGGCGGCCTCGGCGTCGATCACCGTATAGGCCGCGTAGTTGCAGGCGGTATCGAGCGCAGCGGAAATCACGCCTGCGTGCAGGATGCCGTGCTGCTGCGTCAGCTTCTCATCGAAAGGCAGTTCGATCTCGACCACGCCCTGGTTGATGCGGGTGAGTTCCGCACCGAGCGTGCGCATGGCGCCCTGGCGGCCAAAGCTCTGCCGGATCCGCTCACTCACCCCGTCGCTGTTGATTTCACTCATAGGAAGGCCCCTCTCGCAGGTGCGAAATTGGCACGCCCCATGCGCTTCGGCAAGCCGGACAATGGGGCTAAATCCAAAATCAGTTCATCAGGAAGATCGATGCGTTGAGCAACGTCGCGAAGGCGACCCAGAGCGCGTAAGGGGCAAAGAGGAAGCTTGCCGGTCGGTCTATCGGCCTCGCCTGCTGGATGAAGCCGAGAATTGCAAGCAACATGACGACGATGACGATCAGCGCCAGTCCCGGGGCCTGCAGACCGAAGAAGATTGGGGACCAGACGAAATTGAGGACCATCTGCGCAAACCAGATCTGCATGGCGGCGGATGCCGGCGCCTTTTCCCAGATGCGCGCGCCGGCAATCGCGATCAGCACGTACAGCATGGTCCAGACCGGTGCGAAGATCCAAGGAGGCGGATTGAAGGCGGGTTTTGCGAGTGACTGGTACCAGTCACCCGGTGTGTTGGACACGCCGGAAAGCGCGCCGAAACCAATCACGACGACGATGAAAACGAGATGGATGATGAATCTGCGCATGCCATGAGAGATAGCGCGCCCGTCGCTTCCGGCCAAGGGGCGGATCGTCAAACATTCGGATCAGATGTTCAACCGGCGGCGATGCGGACGATATGCTGGTCCCAGGCAACCGGGCTGCGGTTTTGTTCGAAACTGCCGTCATAGGAAGATACGGCGAAGCCGTCTCCGCCGGCGGCAATGCCTGCGGCGTCGGGTACTCTCGCCTGCGAGATCACCTTGCCAGTCTTCGCATCGAGCGTCACCGCGAAGCCGCCCTGAGGCGATGTCAGCCCGACCAGCCCCTTGCCTCGGTTGACGGCGATGGCCCCGACATAATTTCCCAGCCCCGTCGTCGTCTCCTCGGGAAGATCGATGAAGCTGACATCCTCCCCCCGTGCGAAATGGCCGACGAGCGGCGGCAGGTCGTTGCGCGGGCCTTCATACTGGCAGGCGAACCAGACGCGCCCGTCGGCGGATATGTCGAGATGGCGGGTGGAAAGCTGGCGCAGCTTGTCCGGCATCGCATGCTTGTCGATGAGTTCGCCGGTTTTTGCGTCGGCGATGACCAGCGACGGCTCCATGTGATCGAGATTGAGCTTGGTGCGGCCGAAATCGGGATGGGTCTCGATGCCGCCATTGGCGATGAGGAGAAACCGGCCATCATCGCTGACCGTCATGTCATGGGTGCCGATGCCATGTGCGGGAAATTCTCCAACGCGGCGGAAATCATCGCGGGCGTCATAGACGCCGATCATGCCGCGATTGGCGTCGAAATCGTTTTCGCTGGCGTAAAGCAGGCGGCCATCCGGCGAAAAGCTGCCATGCCCGAAGAAATGGCGGTTCTCCGGCGCGGAGATGATGACGGGTTGCGAGCGTTTCAGGCTGTCGAAGATGACGGCGAAGGTGCCGGGACGGCGGGCAAAGGCGACGGTCAGCCCCGTTGCGGCACTATGGCCGAGGCCGTGGATGCGGTCCGGCAACCGGATCTCGTCGATGAAGGTTCCGTCCTCGCTGACGAGGCCGATACCGTAATGGCCGTCCGGAGCGCGAAAGCCGGAGGCGAAAACGGCGTCCGTCCGCTCCAGCGCAAAGGCTGCGCGCGGCGTCAGCGATTGCACGAAGGCAAGGCCGGCGGCCTTGACGAAGAGACGCCGGTCGATCAGCGCGCCCCGGGCCATCTCAGTCCCCGTCGGAGAATGAAAAGCCGGCGCCCAACCCTATTGCGCCGCCATAGTCATTGTTGAGGCGAAGGATCAGATCCCTGCTGTTCAGGAGCAAGAAGTCGAGCTTTGCTCGCTGGGCAGGATCGGTGACCGCAACCTCGACGTCGGGATTGATGTCCATCGCCACGCGTTCCAGCGATTTGGCGACGAAATTGATCGACGAAACGGTGGAGCGGACGTCCTCGTTCAGCAACTCGACCATATCGGAGCTGTCGAGCAGCGTGCGGATGCCGTCGATATTGTCGGCGACCGATTTGAAGGTGTTCTGCGAACGCCAGTAAATCGCCTGTTTCGGGAAGGTGTTGTTGGCCTCGCCCTTGTAGAAGGTCTCGAGACGCTGGTCGCGCACGGCCTCGGCGCCATGCACCAGAATGCCGAGCAGGGCGGTGATCGCTTCCCGACCATCGCGGAAGACCGGATTGTCGGGACCCGGATGCTTCCACGCGTCCTGAATGCCGTCCGGCTTGTCCCAGATGTCGACCAGTTCGCCACCGAGCCGTTCGAGATTGCCGGCAATCGCGGTGCCGTAACGGCAGCGGAAGCCGTCCTTTTCGCTCGCAAGAACCTCCGAGCCGGTGCCGTAGAGCACGAATTCCAGCGCGCCCAGCCCCTGCATGGCGACGCTCTTGTCCTTCAGCGTGTCGACGCTCGTTGCCGTTTCGTCAGGCTTGGCGAGAACCGCCTGCACCTGCTTCAGGCCGGTGCTCTTGCGGTCGGGATAAAACAGGATGCGCTCGAAGCGGTTATCCTCGATCACCGGACCGACGCGGACGATCTCGATATGGGACCATGAGGTGACGGTCTCGCCGAAGGCGACCTTTGCGGCATCGAGGTTCTGCTGCGAGGGTGCGGAGCAGAGCGTCTGCATGGCGGCGCCCATTGCATCGGCATGGTCGCGGAAATTGCGGTAGCCGGGGCGGATGAAGCCATCGACGGCCTTTTCCAGCACCGTGGAAATGGCTTCCTCATGAAGTCTCGGCGCGGCGAGCGTCGCGTCCTGCGCCGCGGCGGGTGTGGCAAGCATTGCGGCGAGGAGGAGAAGGGCATTCCGCTTCATAGGGACTCCAGAAAGGTGACGAGCGCCTTGCGTTCTTCGGGTGTTAGGCTGGCAAAACGATCACGGGCAGGCTGGGCCTCTCCTCCATGCCAGAGGATCGCTTCCGTGAGGTTGCGGGCCCGCCCGTCATGCAGGAAGAAGGTATGGCCGTTCACCACGTCGGTCAGGCCGATACCCCAGAGAGGAGGCGTCCGCCATTCCCGGCCGGAGGCGTCGCCGACCTGCTGGCCATCCGCCAGTCCATCGCCCATATCATGAAGCAGAAAGTCCGAATAGGGCCATATGAGTTGGAACGACTGCGCCTTGTTCGCAGCATCCCGGCGGGTCACGTATTTCGGCGTGTGGCAGGAGGTGCAGCCGGCGCCGTAAAACAGCGACTTGCCCTTGAGCACCGTGGCATCGCCGACATCGCGGCGGGCCGGTACGGCGAGATTTTCCGAGTAGAAGGTAACAAGATCGAGCACGGGGTCCGGCGCTTCCGTATCGCCGAGACGCGCTTGCACGCCGTTCGGCATGGAACGGCATTTCTCCTGCGCTTCGGTGCAGTCGCCATAGTGGCGGGGCGCATCGGGCGTCGAAATGCCGATATCGCCGGCAAAGGCGCTTGAACTCTGATCGCGAACCGAGGCGTTCTGCGCCTTCCAGCCGAAGCGACCGAGCTTCATCTCGCCGGTGCGATGATCGCGGGCGCGGGCGGCGCGGCCGGAAATACCGTCGCCGTCGCGGTCATCGGGATCGGCCTTCGCCAGGATGTCGGCATCGGCAATGGCCTCGATCAGGCCGAGACCCGGCATCTGGTTCGCGACGCGTGGGGAAAGGGTCGTATCCGCTTCGAGCGGCCCGTAATTCAGGTCCGCAACGCTATAGGCGGGTTTGCGCAGCATCGTGGTCTCGCCGCCCGCAAGCGTCACCGGCTCTTCCATATAAGTGATGACCATCCGGCCCTCTGCCGGGATGCCGGGCACGGCCATGTCCTGCAGCTGGGCGCCATAGGTGGTATCGGGAAAATTGACCGCCTTGAGATCGGCGACCGCCTGGCGCTCCTCGTCGGTACGGGCCGGGCGGGCAAGCCGCAGGAACATCGAAGTCGCGTCTGCATTGCCTTCCGGCGGCCGACCGCGTCCATCCTTCAGATGGCAGTTCTGGCAGGCGCGCGCATTGAACAGTGGACCGAGGCCGTCGGAAGCCTGCGTGGACGAGGGGGAGGAAACCCAGAACTTGCGGAACAGCGCGTTGCCGAGCTTGAAGGTCTCTTCCTCGGCGAAGGTGATGTTGGCGGAGAAATGCGAGAAGGCATCGCCGTTGATCGGTTGGGTCGAGGTGCCGGCCCCGCCCTGCATCGGCTCGAACTGTTCCGGCTTGGAGAAATCGGTGGTCGGCTCGGTGACCTTGAGGACCCGTTTCAGGTCCTTGGCCGAGAGGTCGGTCCGTTGCGGGGGCGCTTCCTCGCCGGCCACAGGGGCCGTTAGGGCAATCGTGCAAAAGCCTGCGAGAAGGGCGCGCGTCATGGCGCGAAGCAAGGAACCGGGCATCGTCAATGTGACCGGGCCACCGGATGCTGTCCGGTGGCCCGCCTTTGTCTTATTGGAACACGGCGTTAGGATTATCGAGGCTGTCGGAACCTTCAAGCTCAACCGTGCCGAGATCCAGCGACGTAATGACGCGCTCGATGGTCTTGGTCTGGTCGATCAGGCCATCGATGGCGGCCTGTACGGTGGCGTTGCCTTCCGCATTGCCTTCGCCGATCATCTGGTCATAGGCTTCGACGGTCTCGGCGCGCTTGGCCATGGCGTGCATCGCGTCGAGCGTCTTGGTGAGCTTCGCCTTCATTTCCGCATCGAGCGCCGGATCCTTGGCTGCGACGAGTTCCGAAAGCGACGGACCGGTCATCTTGGTGCCGTCGGCGCGGGTGTATTCGCCGGTATAGGCGGATGCGATGCCGATCGCATCGTTGAGATGCGAGTTGTGCGTGTTGTCCGAGAAGCAATCATGCTCTTCTTCCGGATCGTGCAGGAGCACGCCGAGCTTCATGCGCTCGCCGGCAAGCTCGCCGTAGGAGAGGGAGCCCATGCCGGTCAGGATGGCGGTGATGCCGGCCTTCGGATCGGCTTCGACATGCTTGGTGGCTTCGCCGTCGGCAGCCCAGGCGGTGACCATGTCCTGCAGGTCGGAGACGAGCAGGGTAGAGGCGGCCTTGAGATAGGCGGCGCGGCGATCGCAATTGCCGCCGGTGCAATTCTTGGTGTCGTAGTCGGTGAACGGACGATTGCCGGCGCCGGGACCGGTGCCGTTCAGATCCTGGCCCCACAGCAGGAACTCGATGGCATGATAGCCGGTCGCCACGTTGGCTTCGATCTCACCCGCTTCATGCAGCGTCTCGGAGAGGAATTCGGGCGTGATGTTGGTCGCATCCACGTCCTTGCCGCCGATCTTGATGTGCTTGTTGGCAATCACGTTGGCGACGTAAAGCGAGTTCTCATCGCTTTCGGTGCCATAGGCAGCGTCGACATAGTCGATCAGGCCTTCATCCAGCGGCCAGGCGTTGACCTTGCCTTCCCAGTCGTCAACGATCGGGTTGCCGAAGCGGTAGACTTCCGACTGCTGGTAGGGAACGCGTGCCTTGATCCAGGCGGCGCGCGCAGCCTTCAAGGTGTCTTCGCTCGGCGCGGCGATGAGGGCGTCGATTGCCGTATCCAGAGCCTTCGCGGTGTTGAGCGAATCCTCGTATTTCGCATGCGCCAGTTCGGCATAATGCTTGAGTACGGCGGCTTCGTCGGTCGCGGCGGCTGCCGGGCCGGCGACGAAGGCTGCCGAGGCAACCAGCAGCGCCAGCGAAGCGCCAATCACAGTTTTCCGGGTCATGGTCTCTCCTTTGACGCTTTGGCGCCAATCCCTTGAAACGAACGCGCCTGTCTTGGCGGAAAAATAAACTGGTGTCAAATAGTCTAGAAACAGCGCGTGGCGCTGTTTCTGACGTTTGTCAACCATGGGCCCGGGAGTGGCTGTTTTCTCAGGTCTTGCGTGTCATCCGGCAGAAGAAGAAACCATCGGTATCTGTCGAGGCGGGACTGAGCATGATGGTGCGACCGTTCAACGACAGGGGGCGCGGCGCGGCGGCGCCAAACAGCTTGTCCCACGTTTCGAGCGCCGGCGCGATCTCGAATTCCGGATTGTTTTCGCAGAACGCCGCGACCTGTGCGTCGTTTTCCTCCGGCAGCAGTGAACAGGTGACATAGATGAGCTGGCCGCCGGGACGAACATAGTCCGCCGCCTCGGTCAGCGCCTCCTGCTGCTGGCTGACGCGCTCCTGCAGATTGCGCGCCGTCAGCCGCCATTTGGTGTCGGGCCGTCTGCGCCATGTGCCGGTGCCGGTGCAGGGCGCATCGACGAGAACGCGGTCGAACCGGCCCGTGAGGCCACCGAGCGCCTTCAGGCTGTCATGGACCTGGACGTTATGTGTGCCGGCGCGCTTCAGCCGTTCGATGATCGGCGCGAGACGCTTGCGGTCGGCATCATAGGCGTGGACCTGACCCTTGTTGTGCATGGCCGCCGCCATGGCGAGCGTCTTGCCGCCGCCACCGGCGCAGAAATCGAGCACCTGATCGCCCTCGCGGGGATCGACGAGATCGGCAACGATCTGCGAGCCCTCGTCCTGCACTTCGAACCAGCCCTTCTGAAAGCTGAGTTCGGCCGTGACGTTGGGAAGCCGCGACGGGCCTTCACCGGCCGCGACCCGCATGCCGAAGCGCGCGATTGCCGCGGCGTGGGCGCCAGTGCGATCCAGCGCCTTCAATGTCTTCTCGCGGTTCGATTTCAGGGTGTTGACGCGCAGATCGAGGGTCGGTCGCTCGGCAAGTGCTTTGGCTTCCATAAGCCAGCCTTCGCCGAAGGCCTTCTCGAAGGAGGGTTCGACCCAATCCGGAATGTCGCCCTGTATATGGAGTGGCGCGTCTTCCAGCTTGCGAGTGGAAAAGGCGGACAGATGGTCCGCCGTCAAAGGCTGGGGAGCGAAGTTGTCGCCTTCGAATTCGGCGGCCAAGGCTTCTGCGGTATAGCCCCACTGGCGCAGCAGCACCGACCATCCGAGTGCTGCGGCACTGTCGTCGTCCATAAGCCAGGCATGGGAGAGTTTCATGCGCAGGGCGTCATAGACGATGTTGCCGATGGCGGCGCGGTCGCCGGAACCGGCAAAGCGGTGAGAAAGGCCCCAGTCTTTCAACGCGTCGGCAACCGGCCGGCGGCGCGTTTCAATATCGTTCAGAACCTCGATCGCACCGGCAAGTCGGCCGCCCAGACGCATATTCATTCTCCTGCATTCGAAGAGAGCGTGGTAGCGGCGAATGCGGGTAAGAGCAAGCGTCCCGCCTCAGAAGCGGCGCGTCGGCGCCACTTTGCGGATGTCGGCCGATCAGCCGATGACCTCGTAACAGACCTTGCCGTGGCCGGAGCTGATCATGCCGATGTTCTGGGCCGCGGCCTTGGAGAGGTCGAGCACCCGGCCGCGGATGAACGGGCCGCGATCGTTGATGCGCACGACGACACTCTTGCCGTTCCTGGCGTTGGTGACCTTCAGCTTGGTGCCGAAGCGCAGCGACTTGTGGGCCGCAGTCAGATTCGACGGGTTCATACGTTCACCGGAGGCTGTCTTGGATCTGAGTGCATACCAGGATGCGCCACCGCATGAAGAGGCTGCATGAGCCGAGAGCGGGGCGAAAGCCGTGAGCGCGACAATCATTGCCGAGGTGAAGGTAGAGCGCCGGATCTTCGTCAATTTGCATTTCCCTAGTTATTGAACTCCGCAAAGTTTTTGCGTGGCGGGGCTTAAGCATGGGGAAAAATGGCAAAAACGTGCCTCATAGTGATCACGTAGAATTACAGACTGTAACATTCGTGATTAGGTGACGCGAATCGTCGGATTAACGATTTATAAATAATCCAGAAAAAATCGTTTATTTACAGGCGATAAATGGAATGGAATTTCAGGTGAATCCCAAAACGGAACGATCACGAAGAAAATCGCGCAAAAAAAATCCGCCCAGCCATATTTGCTGCCCTAATTATGGTGATTCAGGGGCGAGCACCTCTATCGATACTCTCTCAGCGTGTGCTCAACTGCAGTAAACGAGGCTTGCGGGCTATTTGTTCCAGCGGTTTTCGGACCACATTTCGGCGAGTGAAACATGGTAATCCGGGTAGCGGAACCGGTAGCCGAGCGAGAGGATACGGGCGTTGGAAACCCGTTTGTTCTCACCGTAGAACGACCGCGCCATCGACGTCAGTTCCGCCGTCTCGAAGGGCTGCTCGGCCGGCGGCTCCACGCCCATCAACCTTGCGGCCTCGGTCACGACATCCTGCGGGGGGCAGGGTTCGCTGTCCGTGACATTATAGATGCCGCCAATACGTCGCTCGCCGAGGAATGCCGTAGCTGCCGCGATGTCTTCTACCCGGATGCGGTTGAACACCTGGTCCTTCTTGATAAGACGGCGTGCGGTGCCATTGGCGAGATTGACGAAGGCGTTGCGGCCCGGGCCATAGATACCGGAAAGCCGGAGAATGGCGAGCGGCAGGCCGGACGCCTCGGCAAGAGATTGCCAGGCCTGTTCCGCCGCTACCCGCTCCACCGAACGCTGCGACACGGGTTTGGCTTGCGTATCCTCGTCCACCCACGCGCCACCATGATCACCATAGACGCCGACGGTGGAAAGATATGAGATCCATTCCAGCGACGGCATGGCCTCGGAAAGCGACGTGTTGCCCAGCAGGCGGAGAAGCGTATCGCCTTCACGGCCGGGCGCAATCGACTGAACCAGATGGGTGACCTTGGCGAATTCGCTTTTCAGTTCTCCAGTCAGCGTCGTGCCGTCGAAGAGAAGGGGGCGGATGCCGGATGCGGAAAGTGCCTCGGCCTTTTCGGTGCTGCGGGTCGTACCGGAGACATCATGGCCTTGGGACGCCGCGAGTGCGCCGATTGCCTTGCCGGAATAGCCTCCGCCGAAGATCATCATGTGCATCGTTATGTTCCTCAGTTCCATTCCTGCCGCACGTCTGCGTCTTCTTCTATATTGAGCCGCGTTTCCCGCAGCATCCTGAAAGTCTCTGTCGGCAGCAGGCGTGAAAGCGCCCAGACCGCCATGCCGCGCACCTCCGCCGCCTCGTCGTCCATGAGGGCAAAGCAGATGTCGGCGAATTCCGTGCTGCCGGAGTTGCCGGCAGCGATCAGGCAGTTGCGGATGAAGCGATTGCGGCCGATGCGTTTCACCGGCGAGCCGCTGAAGAAGGTGCGGAACGTGGCATCGTCCAGAGAGAGAAGGAAGCGCAGTTCCGGCTCCCGGAGATCTTCGCGCGACTTCAGCTTCATCTCGCTGGCCTCTTGGGCGAACTTGTTCCACGGACAGGCGGCAAGGCAGTCGTCGCAGCCATAGATCCGGTTGCCGAAGGCCGGTCGCAATTCCTTCGCTATGACGCCCTTGTGCTCGATGGTGAGATAGGAAATACAAAGCCGTGCATCGATCTGGTAGGGCGCTGGAAAGGCATCGGTCGGGCAGGCTTCGAGGCAGGCGCGGCAGGAGCCGCAATGATCGATCTCCGGCGTGTCGATATCGAGTTCGGCGGTGGTGAACAGGCTGCCAAGAAAAAGCCAGGAGCCGAATTCACGGCTGACCAGGTTGGTGTGCTTGCCCTGCCAGCCGAGGCCGGCTGCCGCTGCAAGCGGCTTTTCCATCACGGGTGCTGTATCGACGAAGACCTTCACATCCGCGCCGGCGCGCGCGGCGAACCGTGTCGCGACCTCCTTTAGCCGGCCTTTCATCACGTCGTGATAATCGCGATTGCGCGCATAGACGGAGATGGCGCCCCTGTCCGGTCTGACCTGCAGGTGGCGGGGATCTTCATCCGGCCCGTAGTTCAGGCCGAACATCACCACAGAACGAACCTCGTCCCACAGCACGCGGGGATCGGCACGACGCGCCAGCGTTTCCTCCATCCAGGCCATGGTGCCATGCCGGCCCGCCGCGATGAAGGTGGCCAGCCGTTCCGGCGCTTCCGGTATGGAATCAGGCAGGGCGATGCGACAGACGGAAAACCCTTGTGCTGCCGCCTCACTCTTCATGAATGCCGTCAGCCCGGCGCGTCGCCTGTCGTTCCGATTGTCGGGTGCAGGCCCAGGCATTGCCGGCCCCGTCAGAAATCGAGGTCCGCGTAATGCGAGACCGGGGTAAGACCGCGGATGCGCTCGGCCAGCATCGGCCGGAAGGAGGGGCGCGATTTCATGCGCTGATACCATTCCTTGGCGATGGGGAATTCCGACCATTCGATCTCGCCGAGATAGTCGAGCACCGAGATGGCCGATGCCGCGGCAAGGTCGGCATAGCTCAGTCGGTCACCAGCGAGCCATGTGCGGGATCCCGCGAGCCAGCTCAGATACTTCATATGCTGGCGGATATTGGTACGCGCGGTCCGCAGGATCTTGGAGTCGGGCGCACCGCCGCCGAGCCCGTTCGGGATCAGCAGTTTGTGGACCCGCTCGCGCACCAGCGGCTTGGTGACGTCGTGCTCCATCTTCTGCAGGAACCACTCCGTCAACCGGCGGATTTCCGCCCTCTGGAACGGGTCCTCGGCCAGCAGCCGGCGATCGCGCTTCAAGACGCCATGGGTCTCGTCGAGAAACTCGCTGATGACCGTCGGCCCACAGAGCGTGCGCATGTTGTCATCGACATAGACCGGCAGGGTGCCGGCCGGATTGAGCGAGAGAAACTCCCGCCGCTTTTCCCAGGTCTGTTCTTCCACCAGGTCCACCTGAAAGCCGTATTCGGCAAGTACCAGCCGGATGAACCGGGACGCGGTGGACATGGAATGGTGATACAACGTCGGCATTGTTACTCGAATTCTATGGGCTGTTGGTTCCGGCATGATGCGTATAGCGGCTGGTCATGACCACGGCTTCCAAGCTATATGAGCTTGGTTCGCGCAATACAAGCAAATCGCTTTCTTGTCCCTCCCCCTCAAGGAATCCCCATGGAAGATCAATCCATTCTCAGCGCGCTTTTCCTCGGCCTGATCGAGGGCCTCACGGAGTTCATTCCCGTGTCGTCGACAGCGCATGTGTTGCTCGCAGGGCACTTTCTCGGCTTCAAATCGCCGGGCAATACCTTTGCGGTGCTGATCCAGCTCGGAGCCATCCTCGCTATCCTGAGTGTCTATTTCCGCAAGCTGTTCCTCATTGCCATTGGCTTGCCGTCGGACCCCGCCAGCCGTCGTTTCGTTCTGTCGATCCTTGTTGCCTTCCTCCCGGCAGCGGTGATCGGCGCCCTTGCGCATGACTTCATCAAGACAGTGCTGTTCGAGACCCCGGCGCTGATGTGCGTCACTCTGATCCTTGGCGGCTTCGTGTTGCTGTGGGTCGACCGCCTGCATCTGACCCCCCGCTACAAGAACGCGCTAACCTATCCAATGCCGCTCGCCTTCAAGATCGGCCTCTGCCAGTGTGTGGCGATGATCCCCGGCGTCTCCCGCTCGGGCGCAACCATCGTCGGTTCGCTGTTGCTGGGTGCTGACAAGCGTTCGGCCGCGGAGTTCTCTTTCTTCCTGGCCATGCCCACCATGGTTGGCGCCTTCGCGCTCGATCTCTACAAGAACAGGGATGCGCTGAGCTTCGATGATACCGCGATCATCGCGATCGGCTTCATCGCGGCATTCGTCTCGGCTCTCGTGGTCGTGCGCGCGCTGCTGGATTTCGTTTCAAAGCGTGGCTATGCACCCTTCGCCTGGTGGCGTATCGCCATCGGGTCCATCGGCCTGGTGGCTCTGGCGCTCGGTTACTGACCGGGCGCGACATGCCGAAACGACAAAAGGCCGGGCGAATGTCCGGCCTTTTTCATATGCATGCTGGGAAGAAGCTTACTGGGTGACGGCGATGGCGCCGGTGCTGCAGGGATCGACGCCATAGGCGGGAGCGCAGTTGCCCTTACGGGCTGCGACAGTCGAAGGTGCCACGAAAGATCCGGCGAGGATCACCAGTGCCGCACACGCAAAAAACAGTGCGATAGACTTACCCATGAAGAGGCCTCTTGAGAATGATGCTGTGAATCGTCGCCGGCAGCAGCGCGAGGCGCGAACGGGTCGAGTGTTTACGCATTGCCGACACTCTCAGCAATAGAATATCTTGCTGAATTCCCCGTTAACGCAGCTATTTCTCAGCTGCGTCTTTTGTGCAACGCTGGGACGACCGAAAATGCCTTCGGCTGCCCTCAGGCAGCCTTTCCGGCACCGTTGAACTGGCCATGGGGACGGTAGCGCACGAGGTAGGTTGGCAGGATCGAGGCGAGCGCCACGGGATTGATTCCCATGCCCTCGAGAGTGCGTCCCTCGGCCTTGGCGGCGTCGGAAACCACATTGTCCACCTTCAGGAGCTTGACCTGGTCGCTGGTGAGCGCCGGTTTGACGAATGGGATCGAGGACGAGATGGAGCCGATCAGCGAGGCGATGGCAAAGGGCATCGGGACGAACGGACGCTTGCGGTTGATGACCTCGAGGATCGTCTCGAGACACTGGCGGAAGGTCAGTACCTCCTTGCCGCCGAGCTCATAGATCTTGCCACGGGCAAGCTTGCCATCCACCGACCGGGCGATTGCCTCGGCGACGTCCTCGACATGAACAGGCTGGAACCGGGTCTTGCCGCCGCCGATGAGAGGCAGGAAGGGCAGGTTCTGGGCCATGCCGGCAAACTTGTTGAAGAAGCCGTCTTCCTGTCCGAAGATGATCGACGGACGCATGATGACGGCATCCGGCATGATTGAAAAGATCGCAGCTTCGGCCTTGCCCTTGGTGGACGCGTAAGTCGAGGACGACTTGGCATCGGCACCGATGGCTGAAACATGGGTAAGCTTGGCTCCGGCGGCGCGTGCGGCCTCGGCAACGGCGCGGGCTCCGAAATCCTGTACAGCGTCGAAACTGTTGCGGCCACTTTCAAACAGGATGCCGACGCAGTTCACGACATGATCTGCGCCCTGCACGGCGGCATCGATGGATGCGCGGTAACGCAGGTTCGCCTGGCTGAACGAAATCTGTCCGACATTGCCGAGCGGCTGCAGATGAAAGGCGAGGTCCGGCCGGCGCACAGCGACCCGGATGCGGTAGCCGCGACGAGCCAGCGCCCTCACGACATGCCTCCCCACGAAGCCCGATCCCCCAAACACGGTGACGAGCGGCGGCAGGTTGGACAGGGTCATGATGGGCTCCATGAAAAGGCTGGTGCGGAATGCGCTTTGGTCTTTTCGTCTCTTAGCCGAATCCCTTTGTCAGCGAAAGAGCCATCCTCCGCCATTGCATGCTTCCGATGGTCTCATGCGCCTTCGACGACGACCATCTCCGCATCGGCCACTTCCTGCCGGATCTTGGCGGCGATCTGGTATTCAGGCGAGTTGTAGCAATCGACCGCAGCCTGATGGGACGGAAACTCGATGACGACGTTGCGACCGCGCGCCTTGCCCTCGAGTTCCGTAAATGCACCGCCTCGCGCGAGGAACTTCGCGCCGTATTTCTCGAAGGCGGGTTTTGCGGCTGCCACATAATCCTTGTAGCGCTCGGGATCTCGGACATCGACACGGGCGATCCAGTAACCTTTGGGCATGTTCTCTCTCCCTGCTTGCGCTTTCAGCGCGGATGACTTTGTGGACCTTCCCGGCTTTTGATTCCGCCAACTGCGCCCTCAGGCGAGCGCTGCGTCCATTTCGGCAAGGATTGCGCGGGCGGCTCCCTTCGGATCGGCAGCCTTCACGATTGGCCGGGCGACGACGAGGTGGCTGGAGCCCGCCTTCAGCGCATCGGCGGGCGTCATCACCCGCTTCTGGTCGCCCTTGTCGGCGCCGGCCGGCCGGATGCCGGGGGTTACAAGTGCCATGTCGGGACCGATGATCTTGCGTACGGCGGAGGCTTCTTCTGCAGAGCAGACGATACCGCCCATGCCAGCCATGCGCGCCTGTTCGGCACGTTTGAGGACCAGCGTATGAGGGTCGTATTCGTAGCCGGCGTCGATCAGGTCCTGCTCGTCCATGGAGGTGAGCACGGTTACGCCGAGCAGGCAAAGGCCGGAGCCCCTGGCCGCTTCGACCGCCGCCCGCATCGCTTTCGGATAGGCGTGCAGCGTCAGCATGGACATGCCCATCTTCGCGATGTTCTCGACACCGGAGGCAACCGTGTTGTCGATATCGAGCAGCTTCATGTCGAGGAAGATCTTCTTGCCGCTGGCAGCAAGATCGCGGGCGAATTCGAGACCACCGGCGAAGGCGAGCTGATAGCCGATCTTGTAGAAGAGAATGTCGTCCGCCAGCTTGTCGACGATGGTTTCGGCTTCGCGCAGTGTCGGCACGTCCAGTCCGACGATCAGGCGTTCACGTGCGGTCAACGGTCCACTCCTCCTGCCAGGTTTCCATGGGCGTCCAGTCGCATGTGATGCGCCGATCCGCAAGGGAGAACGCGAAAAGATTGCCGCCGCCACCAGGCTGGTCTTTGCCGCGCGCGATAGGAAGGCCGGCAAGATGGCATTTCAACAGTGTTCCGACGCCGCCATGGCCGACAAAGGCAATCGGAGCGGCAGGATCATGACCGGCAAGCGCTGTCTCCACGGCATCGACGATCCGCCGTTGCGCATCCGCCGCCTTTTCCCAGCCGTGGAAGCTTTCGGTCGGATGGGCGAAGAACCAGTCGGCCGCCTTCTCGAATTCCGGCGGTGGCAGGAAACCGGTGGCGGACCGGTCGTTTTCATGCATGACATCGATGGTTTCGTAGCCGATGCCGGCGGCTTTCGCGAGGATCGCCGCCGTCTCCATGGCCTTGACCTCGGCGCTGGAGACGATGCGTTTCAATCGACTGACCCAGGAACGGGCAGCGGCAGTACGCGCTCTCTCGGTACCTATTTCCGACAATCCCCATTGGGGAACAGGCACCCCGGGATCGATCTTCACCTGCGGGTGCGTGATATAAAGTGCGAACATTGTCGACTATGCCCGGCGATAGACCCAGAGCTGCGCCGGTGGAATGTTGCGGACGATGAAGTCGTAGTGCTGGATATGGTAGCTGTGTGGACGGGCGATGATCGGTGAGACCGGGCCATAGGAGATCTGCATGACGGGCCGCCCCGCCGGGATCCGGTCGAGCAGGTCTTCGAGCATGCTGATGCGCGCTTCCATCGGGAAATTGAGAAGCGGAACCGCCGAGACGACGGAATCGAACTTCTGTTCCGACAACGCGCCGAGCGTCTTGCCGAGATTGAAGGCATCGCCATGAACGAAGCGGACCTTGGGGTAGGTCCGCGTCAGATGGTGATAGAAGTCTTCAGAATACTCGACGGAAACGATGTCCTCGGGCTTTACGCCCCGAGCGAGGATCGCCTTGGTGATGACGCCCGTACCCGGCCCGAGTTCCAGCACCGGCAAGCCGGAATGGGCGGTATCGACGACGCTGGCCATGCGGCGTGCGGTGATCGACGAGGTGGGTGCGATGGCTCCGACCGTCTTCGGCCCCTGCATCATACCCTTGAAGAAACGGATTTCATCGTCGAATTTCTTTTCGAACCGCTCTTTCAAGCGCAATGCCATTGCCACGCCTCCATGCCATCCTCGTTGCGGCTCATCCGCATTGGCGAATGTCGGAGCAATATGTCGCAAAAACAAGGCGTATTGGCGCGGACGGAAAAAAATCCAAAGAAATAGTTACCGTCACACACGCATAGGCATCAGCACATAGAGCGCATCATCACCTGCGGTGTCGCGAATGAGCGTGGGCGAGCCTGCATCGGCGAGCAGGAATATCGCATCGTCGCCGGAAAGCTGGGCGGTGATGTCCAGCAGGTACTTGGCGTTGAAACCGATTTCCATTGCATCATTCTCGTATCCTACGGCGACTTCTTCCGTAGCGCTGCCGGAATCGGGGTTATTGACTGTCAGCAGCAGCTGGCCATCGGAAAGGGCGAGCTTGACGGCGCGGCCGCGCTCCGAGGAAATCGTTGAGACGCGGTCGACGGCTTGGGCGAAGGTCTGGCAATCGACGCGCATTTCCTTGTCGTTTGCCGTCGGGATGACGCGCTGGTAGTCAGGAAAGGTGCCGTCGATCAGCTTCGAAGTCATGACGATCGATCCGATCGTCAGACGGATCTTGGCGTCTGACACTTCGAGCGTGACGATAAGTTCCGGGTTGTCGACCAGCTTCTGCAGCTCGCCGACGGTCTTGCGCGGAATGATGATGCCCGGCATGCCTTCCGAACCCGAGGGAGCCTCGACGTCGGCGCGGGCCAGCCGGTGGCCATCGGTTGCAACCGCGCGCAGCTTCAGCGCACCGCCGGCCTCTATGGTGTGGAGAAAAATGCCGTTCAGATAGTACCGCGTCTCTTCCGTCGAAATCGCGAACTGTGTCCGGTCGATCAGCATCTTCAGGTCGGTCGCCTTGAGCTTGAAGGCGTGGGTGAAGTTGCCGGCCGTGAGATCGGGGAAATCGGCTTCCGAAAGGCACTGGAGCGAGAACTTGGAGCGACCCGAAGCAACCGTCATCGACGCACCGTCCGGAGTGGTGGCAAGCAGAACTTCTGCGCCATCCGGCAGCTTGCGGACGATTTCATAGAGTAGATGCGCCGGAACCGTCGTCGCGCCGGCCTGTTCGACCATGGCCGGAGTTGCTTCGGTGATTTCCAGATCGAGGTCGGTCGCCTTCATGGCAAGGCTTGCACCTTCGGCGCGCAGCAGCACGTTCGACAGGATCGGGATCGTGTTGCGACGTTCGACCACGCGATGCACATGGTTCAGCGATTTGAGAAGGTTGGACCGTTCAAGAGTAATACGCATGACGCTACCGCTTTCGACCTGTCGCGGCCTTGGGCGGGCCGCAATGCTCTTCCCGGCAGCAGGTTGCGGCCGGATGATGTGGACGGGCAAAATGGCAGCAATTGCGCATGGATTGCAAGAGGGACGGTGTCCACCTTGCGTCGATTCGATACGATCAACGTTAATCCACAGAGCAAAGGATTGCCTTGCCCCCTGGCGGAGGTGGAGTGATAAAGGGAGATCGATGTGCAGGCGTGAATGGAAAGCAAAGTGACGGGCGACAGGAACGACGAAAACGGCGGCGAACGGACCTATCGGGTTAACGATACCCGTGTCGCGGCCCGGCCACTTCAGCCGGCGCTTTATCTGGTCGCGACCCCGATCGGCAATCTCGGCGATATCACGCTGAGGGCGCTGGAAACGCTGGCCGGTGCCGACGTTCTCGCCTGCGAGGATACCCGCGTCACCCGTGTGCTTCTCGACCGCTATGGCGTCCAGAACCGTCCCTTCGCCTATCACGAACACAATGCCACGGAGGCCGGGCCCCGGCTGATTGCGGCACTCGAAGCGGGCAAGTCTGTCGCGCTGGTTTCGGATGCGGGCACTCCGCTTGTCTCCGATCCTGGTTACCGCCTCGGGCAACTGGCGATCGAGGCCGGCCACCGCGTGGTGCCGATCCCCGGCGCTTCCGCCCCGCTCGCGGCGCTGGTCGGCTCCGGCCTGCCGAACGACGCCTTCCTGTTTGCGGGTTTCCTGCCCACCAAGGACAAGGCGCGGCGCGACAGACTGGCGGAACTGGCCGACGTGCCGGCGACCTTGATCTTCTTCGAGAGCCCGCATCGCATCGGCGATACGCTTGCCGCGGCTGCTGATGTGTTCGGTTCGGAGCGCCCGGCCTCCGTCTGCCGGGAGCTGACAAAGACCTTCGAGGAGTTCCGGCGTGGAACGCTCGGCGAGCTTGCCACTGCCTATGCCGACCAGACGGTAAAGGGCGAGGTGGTTCTGGTCGTCGGCCCGCCGCTGGAAAAGGCCGCACCGGATGCGAGTGAGGTGGACGGCCTCCTTCTCGAACTCGCGAGCAATCTGCCGACCGCAAAGGCTGCGACCGAGGCATCGAAGATCACCGGCCTTCCCCGCAAGGAACTCTATCAGCGCCTGCTCGATCTCAAGGGCGCTGCATGAACGATATGAGGCCGGAGGAGAGGCGGAAAGTGCGCCCCGCTCCGGATCGCGGACGGGTGAAGGCCGAACGACGCGGCCGGTTCTCCGAATATGTCGCGGCCCTCTATCTCCTGCTGAAGGGATACCGCATCGTCGCCATGCGTTACCGTAGCCGGGGCGGAGAGGTCGATATCATCGCACGCAGGGGAGCGGTGATTGCGCTGGTGGAGGTCAAGGCCCGAGGCTCCGCCGGAACGGCCGTCGATGCGGTCGGCTTTTCCTCGCAACAACGCATCCGGTCCGCGGGCGATCACTGGCTATCGCGCCAGCGAGATGCGGCTGCCCTCTCGGTGCGATGTGACATCGTCGCCATCGTTCCCGGTCGCTGGCCGAAGCATTTCATGGACGCTTTCTGACTACCTGATGCATCCGCGACAAGAGAATGGGGATTGTCATTTCTCTGTCACGTAACTTTCAAGGGCGCGTCACAGAAGCCGAATAATGCAGTCCTCACCCCAACACTGGCGGAGAGGATTTATCCATGTTCAAAAAGCTTTCACTGGCAGCGCTGGCCCTGTCCATGACCGCAAGCACCTCGCTTGCCGCGACCAACATCACCTGGTGGCATGGCATGGGCGGCCGCAACGGCGAAGTCATCAATGAAGTTGCCCAGAAGTTCAACGAAGCCCAGAGCGAATGCGCGCTGACGCCGGTTTCCAAGGGCTCCTATGAGGAAGCCTTGTCTGCCGGCATCGCGGCCTTCCGTTCCGGCGAACAGCCGAACATCCTGCAGGTCTTTGACGCAGGCGCCGCCACCATCATCAACGCCAAGGGCGCCGTCATTCCGGCTGAAGACCTGATCAAACAGGCCGGCTACGACTTCAACCGCGAAGACTTCATCGAAGGCGTTCGCTACTTCTACGCCGATTCCGATGGCAAGTTCGTCGGCATGCCGTTCAACTCTTCGGCTCCGATCATGTACATGAACACCGACGCCCTGAAGAAGGCCGGTGTCGAAGCTCCGAAGACCTGGGAAGAGTTCGAAGCCATCGCTCCGAAGCTCAAGGAAGCCGGTTACATCCCGCTCGTCCAGACCCAGCTCACCTGGGAATTCACCGAGAACTTCTTCTCGCGCCATAACCTGCAGTTCGCTTCGAACAACAATGGTTACGACAGCGTCGTCGACACGACAATCAACGTAACCGACCCGAACCACGTGATGATGTATGAAAAGCTGAAGGCCTGGTACGACCAGGGCCTGTTCGGCTACTACGGCGCTGGCTGGAACGACAACCAGAAGCCCTTCGAAGAAGGCAAGGTTGCCCTCTGGATTGGTTCCTCCGGTTCGTTCGGCGGCCTGCAGAAAACCGCGACCATGCCCTTCTCGGCAACTTTCCTGCCCTACTGGAAGTCGATCATTCCGGAAGGCGTTCACACCTTCATCGGCGGCGCTTCGCTGTTCGCCATGGCCGGCAAGCCGGAAGCCGAAAACAAATGCGTAGCCTCCTTTTTCCACTTCCTGACCTCGCCTGAGATCCAGAAGTTCTACCACCAGTCGACCGGCTACGTCGCCATCACCAAGGCAGCTTACGAGCTGGCCAAGAAGGAAGGCTACTACAACGAGAAGCCGGCCGCCGAAGTCGGTATCCAGCAGCTCTCGCTGCCGGGCGCCGAGTGGGACAAGGGCTATCGCCTGGGCTTCTACCCGCAGATCCGCACCGTGATGGAACGCGAATACAACCGCATCTTCTCCGGCGAAACCACGCCGAAGGACGCGATGAAAACCATCAAGAAGGAAGCCGACGAACTGCTCGCCCGCTTCGCCAAGACGGCCGGCTGATTTCCGGAACCTGATGTGATGAGCTCCCGGGGGCCTTCGCCCCCGGGGTTTGCTTTGAAAGGCACCCGATGAAGCGCGTCCAGTTTTCCTCGCGATTTCTTCCCTATCTGTTCCTGCTGCCGCAGTTTGCGATCATTGTGATCTTTTTCTACTGGCCGTCGGCGCAGGCAATCCATTCCTCGTTCTTCATCGAGGACCCGTTCGGCTTCGGCGCAAGCTTCGTCGGGTTCAGCAATTACACCGACGCGCTCAACTCGTCGGAATATCTGAAGGTTGCCCGTTTCACGATCGCCTACAGCCTGATCGTCACCTTCCTCACGCTGTCGCTTGGCCTGTTGCTGGCGCTGAAGGCCGATGCCGTCATCCGCGGCCAATCGGCTTATCGGACGCTGTTGATCGTCGTCTATGCCATCGCCCCGCCGGTGGCCGGCCTGATCGGCATGATGTTCTTCGACCAGCACATCGGCCCCTTCGTGAAATTCGTCTCGCTTTTCGGCTGGCATATGAAAGTCGGGATCAACTACTTCGACACCGCTTTCGCCATGGTGGCCGTCGCGGTTTGGAACCAGATCCCCTATAACTTCATCTTTTTCCTCTCGGGCCTGCAGGGCATTCCGGCGTCCATCCGGGAAGCCGCGGCGATCGATTGCAAGTCGGGAACGCGGCGCTTCTGGACGGTCATCCTGCCGCTCCTGACCCCGACGGCCTTCTTCCTGCTGATCATCAACATGACCTATTCGCTGTTCGACACTTTCGGCGTCATCGACGTCATCGTGAAAGACAAGGCGGCCAACAACCCGATCACCCTCGTCTACAAGGTCTATCTCGATGGCTTCCGTGGCAACGACCTCGGTGCGTCCTCGGCCCAGTCGGTGATCCTGATGGTGGTGGTTCTTGTGCTGACGCTGATCCAGTTCCGCTTCATCGAACGCCGCGTTCACTACGGTTGAGGAGAGGCGCATGTACAGAACCAAGTTCTTCGACCACCTGATCCTGATCGCCGGCGTCGTCCTGATGCTCGGGCCGCTGGTGGTCGCCTTCACCACCTCCACGCACAGCGCTGCGGAAATCCATTCCAAGGGTCTGATGCTGTCGATAGGCGACCAGTTCGACGAGACCTATAGCAGGGTCCTGTTCCATGGCGGCGGCTTCACCGGTAAGGTGACTGGCCTGACGATGGCCTGGAATTCTCTGATCCTTGGCGTCGGCTTTGCCGTCGGCAAGATCGTGCTGTCGATGATGGCGGCCTATGCCATCGTCTATTTCCGCTTCCGGTTCGCGACACTTGCCTTCTGGCTGATCTTCACCACGCTCCTGCTGCCGCTCGAGGTGCGCATCATGCCGTCCTATCAGGTGATGAGCCAGCTCGGGCTCCTCAATACCCATACCGGCCTGATCCTACCGCTTCTGGCGTCGGCAACCGGCACTTTCTTCTTCCGGCAGTTCTTCAAGTCGGTGCCGGACGAGTTGTTGGAGGCCGCGCGCATCGACGGCGCGGGGCCGATCAAGTTCTTCTTCGACGTGCTGGTGCCGTTGTCGCGCACCATGATCGCGGCGGTCTTCATCATCATGTTCGTCTATGGCTGGAACCAGTATCTCTGGCCTCTGCTGATGACGACGGATGAAAGCTTCTACACCCTGATGCGCGGCATCAAGCAGATCCTTCAGGTCTGGGTCGGCTCGCAGATCCCCGATTACAACGAGGCTTTCGCCATGGCCGTGCTCGCCATGCTGCCGCCCGTCATCGTCGTGGTGATCTTCCAGAGCTGGTTCATCAAGGGCCTGACGGAAACCGACAAGTAGGAAAGGTTGAGCCCATGGCTTCCATTCAAATCGACCAGGTCTCGAAGATCTATGACGGCGGCGTCCGGGCCGTCAAAAGCATCGATATCGACATCGCCGACGGTGAGTTCATCGTGCTCGTCGGCCCCTCAGGCTGCGGCAAGTCAACGCTGCTGCGCATGGTTGCCGGGCTGGAAACCATCTCGGAGGGCACCGTCAGCATCGACGACCGTATCGTCAACCAGATCGAACCCGCCGACCGCGATATTGCGATGGTGTTCCAGAACTATGCCCTCTATCCGCACATGACGGTCTACGACAACCTCGCCTACGGCCTGAAGAACCGCAAGACGCCGAAGGCGGAGATCGAGACGCGTGTGGCGGAAGCCGCCCGCATGCTGGAGATCGAACCTTATCTGAAGCGCAAGCCGCGCGCGCTTTCAGGCGGCCAGCGCCAGCGCGTCGCCATGGGCCGCGCCATCGTGCGAAAGCCCGCGGTCTTCCTGTTCGACGAACCGCTTTCCAACCTCGACGCCAAGCTGCGTGTCACCATGCGCGGCGAGATCCGCAAGCTGCAGCGCCGCCTCGGCACCACCGCGATCTACGTGACGCATGACCAGCTCGAGGCCATGACGCTTGCCGACCGGCTGGTGGTGTTGAACGGCGGCGCCATCGAGCAGATCGGCACGCCGCTCGAAGTCTATCATCGCCCGGCCTCCACCTTCGTCGCGAGCTTCATCGGTTCTCCCGCCATGAACCTCGTTCAGGCGGTGGTGGAAGGCGGCAGGCTGTCCATCGGTGACGCGATGGTCGATTTCGGAAACGATCTTCCTGTCAGTGGCGGCGTCACCGTGGGCGTCCGGGCGGAGGACCTGCTGCCTGCGATCGGAGCCGAACCATCGCTGCCGTTCAAGGTCGATTACGTCGAGGAACTCGGCGCCCATCGTCTCGTCCATGGTCATGTCGGAGGTCAGGTGGTGACGGCCGTGATTGCGTTGGGCACGGAAATCCCGACGGATATGCGCCTGACGGTCTCGCCGCAGCGCCTGCATTTCTTCGATCGGGAAAGCGGTCGGCGGATCGCCACATCTTCAGCCGCAGGGTTGCTTACAGGTGTCGCAAATCCGCTGATCGAGGTTTCGCCCGCCTGAACTTCCTGCCTGATTGCTCGTGCCGTGCCGGCCCTGCAAATCAACGCCGTTTAGCGGGATCGTTACAATTCTAGCGATCCCGCAAACGGTAATATAACCGCTTTCTGGTAGCGTTCCCCCAATCGCACAATCGATATGGGAACATAAATGCCTTTGAAGCTTCTGATTGCCAGTATGGCCGGCGTGCTGATGACAATGCCCCGGCCGGTCCGCGCCAGCGAAATGCCGCCGGTGGTTTCGGCCCATAGCGGCCATCTCGCGCTGAAGCCCGCACCGATCAATCCCGAATGGATCATTCGTGGAACGCCGGTCGCTCGCGTCGGCGACCATTCCACAAGCACCGATGAAGCAAGCTCGACGGCCGTATGGGATTGCACGGCGGGCGAATTCCGCTGGTATTTCGGCTGGGACGAGACCGTGGTGATCCAGGAAGGCGAAGTGCATGTGACTGCCGCGGACGGAACGGAGCGCACCCTGCGCGCCGGCGATATCGCCTATTTCCGCGGTGGCACTTGGGCGACCTGGCGCGTCGACGACTATGTCCGAAAGGTTGCCTTCCTGCGCAAGCCGTTCCCCGAGCCGCTGGCGACGCTCTATCGCATCCGCAACGCCTTGCGTTCTCCGACGGCCACGAGCGTGCTCGGCTGATCCGCCGATCAGCAAAATTGAAGTCGGCAGGACGTTGCCTTTAGTCCCGAGGCGGCCTAAATCTCCAAGGCTTTCAACAGGGGCAGGGTCATGGCGAAGATTACCAATGTCGCGGTCCAGATGGACCACGTCTCCACCATCAATATCGCGGGCGATTCCACCTTCGCGATGAGCCTGGAGGCACAGGCCCGCGGCTACCGGCTGTTTCACTACACGCCGAACCAGCTCAGCATGCGCGACGGTCGCATCCTCGCGACCGTCCAGCCCATGCAGCTGCGCGATGTAAAGGGCGATCATTTCAGCCTCGGCGATGCCGAGCAGGTCGATCTCTCGACCATGGATGTGGTGCTGCTCCGTCAGGACCCGCCCTTCGACATGGCCTACATCACCTCGACCCATCTGCTCGAGCGCATTCATCCGAAGACGCTGGTCGTGAACGATCCGGCCTGGGTGCGCAATTCGCCGGAGAAGATCTTCGTCACCGAATTTGCCGACCTGATGCCGAAGACCCTGATTACCCGCGATGCGGCGGAGATCGCCCGTTTCCGCGAAGAGATAGGCGACATCATCCTGAAGCCTCTCTACGGCAATGGCGGCGCCGGCGTCTTCCATTCCTCCCGCGACGACCGCAATTTCTCGTCGCTGATCGAGATGTTCCACCAGATGTTCCGCGAGCCCTTCATCGCCCAGGCCTATCTGCCGGCGGTGCGCAAGGGCGACAAGCGCATCATCCTGATCGACGGCGAGCCCGTCGGCGCCATCAACAGGGTGCCGGCCGAGCATGACAGCCGCTCGAACATGCATGTCGGCGGTCGCGCCGAGGCGACGGAACTCACTGCGCGCGAAAGGGAAATCTGCGCCCGCATCGGCCCCGCGCTGAGGGAGCGTGGCTTTCTGCTGGTCGGCATCGACGTCATCGGCGATTACATGACCGAGATCAATGTCACCTCTCCGACCGGTATTCGCGAAGTGAAGAAATTCGGCGGCGCGGACATCGCAGCGCTCCTCTGGGACGCCATCGAAAAGAAGCGCGCCTGACCGCCCTCCGGATCGCAGCTGTCTGCGGTCCGGTTTTGTTCACTAAATACAACCTGCAACAACCTGCCTCCGACTTTGACGGGAATTTGTTCCGTTAATGTTCTTGTTTTCGTGTTGCGATCGTGCAAGATTGCAATCGGCAACCCGCGCAAGATGTAGTTGCGTGCGGATGACCGGCTTAGGGGGCGAGCAGGGGAACGGGCAATGGTGGCGCGTGTCAGTACGGTTGCATTTCAGGGCATAGAGGGCGTTCCGGTCGATGTTCAGGTGATGGTCGCGCCGGGCAAGATCGGCATGCAGATCGTCGGCCTGCCGGACAAGGCTGTGGCCGAAAGCCGGGAACGGGTGCAGGCGGCGCTTCATGCCTCGGGGCTGGCACTGCCACCCAAGCGCGTAACGGTCAATCTCGCCCCCGCCGATCTTCCGAAGGAAGGCTCGCATTTCGACCTGCCGATCGCACTTGGCTTGATGGCCGCACTCGGCGCCATACCCGCCGAAGCACTTTCGGGTTTCGTTGTGATTGGTGAACTCAATCTCGATGGCACGATCGCGGCCGTTGCTGGCGCTCTTCCGGCGGCAATCGGCGCGAATGCCATGGGCAAGGGCCTCATCTGCCCGGCCGAAAGCGGCGCGGAAGCGGCGTGGGCTGGCTCGGAGATCGATATTCTTGCGCCCCGTAGCCTGATTGCGCTTGCCAATCATTTTCGTGGCACGCAGGTCCTGTCGAGGCCTGAGCCGGCGATCCGAGCGCCTGCCGCCAATCTGCCTGACCTCGCCGACATAAAGGGACAGGAGAGCGCCAAGCGGGCGCTGGAGGTCGCTGCCGCCGGCGGCCATAATCTGTTGATGGTCGGGCCTCCCGGTTCCGGCAAATCGATGCTGGCGGCCCGCCTGCCATCCATTCTGCCGCCGCTTTCCGCGGCCGAGCTGCTGGATGTTTCCATGGTGCATTCGGTTGCCGGCCAGCTCTCGGGCGGTAAGCTTTCGGACCGGCGGCCGTTCCGCACGCCGCACCATTCCGCCACCATGGCAGCCCTTGTCGGTGGCGGTCTGCGCGCACGGCCGGGCGAAGCCTCGCTTGCCCATCACGGGGTGCTTTTCCTCGACGAGTTCCCGGAGTTTTCACCGCAGGTGCTGGATGCGCTGCGCCAGCCTTTGGAAACCGGCGAATGCATCATCGCCCGGGCTAATCACCGGGTCGCCTATCCCGCCGACTTCCAGCTCGTGGCGGCGATGAACCCCTGCCGCTGCGGCATGGCTGGTGAACCCGGGCATACCTGTGCCCGCGGTCCGCGTTGCCTCACCGATTATCAGGGCAGGATTTCCGGGCCGCTGATGGACCGCATCGATATCCGCATCGATGTGCCGGCAGTCTCCGCCACCGATCTCATCAAGCCGATGGCTGCCGAGCGAAGCGAGGATGTTGCCCGTCGTGTTTTCGCGGCTCGCGAGCGCCAGCGGGAACGCTTTGCCGAGGCAGGTACACCGGGAGTGTCGACCAATGCCCGTTGTTCCACGGCGATGATCGAAAAACTCGCGGAATTGGATGCTGGAGGTACGCAGCTCCTGAGGGATGCCGCGGAGAAGTTCCGGTTCTCCGCCCGGGCCTATCATCGCGTGCTGAAGGTGGCGCGGACGCTCGCCGATCTCGATGGCTCGGCGGTGCTCGGGCGCATTCACCTTGCCGAGGCCATATCCTACCGTATCCCGTCGGAACGGTTGTCTGCCGCCGCGTGAATGCGTGGACGGAATGAAGGTCTAGCGGAAAGCGAAAGGGGCGCCGTCAAGCGCCCCTGATGCCGCTCAAGCCGGACGGGCTGTTATTCGCCGAGGCCGGCAAAGAGCGCCGTCGAAAGGTAGCGTTCGGCAAAGGACGGGATGATGACGACGATGGTTTTTCCGGCGTTTTCCTCGCGGCTGCCGACCTTGATCGCGGCGGAGAGTGCGGCCCCTGAGGAAATGCCGACCGGCACGCCCTCCAGGCGAGCTACGAGACGGGCGGTCTCGAAGGCTTCGTCGTTTGTGGAGGGCACGATCTCGTCATAGATTGTGGTATCGAGAACCTTCGGTGCGAAGCCCGCGCCGATGCCCTGGATCTTGTGCGGGCCGGGATTGCCGCCGGAGAGGACCGGGCTGTCGGCAGGTTCGACGGCGATGACCTTGACGGAAGGCTTCTTGGCCTTCAGCACCTGGCCGACGCCGGTAATCGTGCCGCCCGTGCCGATGCCGGCGACGAAGATGTCGACCTTGCCATCGGTGTCGTTCCAGATTTCCTCGGCAGTGGTCTTGCGGTGGATTTCCGGGTTGGCCGGGTTTTCGAACTGTTGCGGAATGATCGCGTCCGGCAACGTCGCGGCCAGCTCCTCGGCCTTGGCGATCGCGCCCTTCATGCCCTTCGGTCCCTCGGTCAGGACCAGTTCCGCGCCGAGCAGCGCCAGCATCTTGCGGCGCTCGATCGACATGGTTTCCGGCATGGTCAGGATCAGCTTGTAGCCCTTGGCGGCGGCGGCGAAGGCGAGCGCGATGCCGGTATTGCCGGACGTCGGCTCGATGAGGGTGGTCTTTCCGGGTGCGATCTTGCCCTGGGCCTCCAGGCTTTCGATCATGGCGACGCCGATACGGTCTTTCACCGAGGCGATCGGGTTGAAGAATTCGAGCTTGGCAAGAAGATTGGCCTTCACGCCCTTCTCCTTCGCGAGCTTGTCCAGACGCACGAGCGGCGTGTCGCCGATGGTCTCGGTGATCGAGTTGTAGACGCGGCCGCGGCCCGGCTTCTTGGCTTCAGACATGATATTGCTCCTTGGAAAAGCCTCTGATTGGAAATCACAATAGGAGCAAATAGTGCCCCCTGCCAGAAGCCTTAATCCGCTGGCGGGCAATAGTCTGGAAAAACGTTGCGACCTGGTGCCCTGGTAGCGAAGATCATTCCAGCCAGAGCAATTCCAGCAAAGGTGTGCGGCGGCGGCTTTGTGTCCGGAATTGCCAAGAACAACGAAGATAGGGCGTTACAGGCGATTCCGTCATCGCTCGAAATATTCTATGTACGGGCAGCGATATAGGCGGCGGTGCCGGCCAGAACGCTGGCCGCCGACCGATTCAGGGTCTTGAGGGCCGCAGGCTTCTTCAGCAGCGCCCGCGCCTGCGAGGCAAGCAGGATGTATGGCAGCAGCACCCCCATCAGTACGGCAAATGTCGTGCCGGCAAGAACGGTGTAATCCTGCCATCCGATCTGCTGGAGGGGAATGAGCGTGGGGACCAGCGCGACATAAAACAGCATGGTCTTCGGATTGCCGAGCGTCAGCAGGAAACCGGAGAGGAAGGACATGCCCGCATGCGTAGCGCACTGCACGTCGATCTTCTGCGGCAGGAGCCCGGCGGTCCAGAGCTTCCAAGCTATGTAGCAGAGATAGAGCGCGCCCAGATATTTGATGACGAGAAACGGCGTGGCGAAGGTTTGCGCCACCAGCGCGAGGCCGAGGACGACTGCGGTCAGGTAGCAGAGATCGCCGAGAATGAGACCGAGCCCCATGAAGAATGTCGGCCGGAAACCGGAACCTAGGGCGCGCGCGACGATTGCCGTCATGCCGGGGCCGGGAATGGCGGCCGCAATGAACAGCGCGCCGCCATAGGCGAGCAGGGTGGCAGGGGTCATGGTTTCCTCCTCGTACGATCCGAAGCGTGATGCAAGATCTTGAGCGGTTCGAAAGAGACCGCGACTTCGGCTGCCGGTATTGGCTCCGGGCATAGGTGAGGAGGTACCTCCATGCGCCCAAACTTGCAATGGTGACAGGATTGCGCTTGCGGCGGACATCGCGCCCTGCATAGGGTCACCGTACCCGCCTTTGCCTGACATCTCCGATTGGTTTTCCGATGCCCTCCCTGCCTGCAATCCTCGCCTTTGCCTTGATCTGCCTCGGCATGGTCCTGACGCCGGGGCCGAACATGATCTATCTGGTGTCACGATCCATCTGTCAGGGACCGGCCGCCGGCCTCGTTTCTCTCGGTGGCGTGGCGCTCGGCTTCGTCTTCTACATGCTGATGTCGGCGCTTGGCATTACGGTTCTCATCATGGCCGTGCCTTTCGCCTATGATGTCCTGAAGTTTGCAGGTGCGGCCTATCTGTTGTGGATGGCATGGCAGGCGTTGAAGCCGGGCGGACGTTCGCCCTTTCAGGTTCGCGACTTGCCGAAGGATAGCCCAGCCAAGCTCTTCGTCATGGGTCTTGTGACCAATCTTCTCAATCCGAAGGCGGCCGTTCTCTATCTCTCGCTGCTGCCGCAATTCGTGGATCCCGCCAAGGGCAGTGTTCTCCTGCAGTCGGTGGTGCTGGGAAGCACGCAGATCGCCATCAGCGTCACGGTCAATGCCATGATTGCGCTGATGGCGGGCTCGATTGCCATTTTCCTTGCCGGCCGTCCCTTCTGGATGGTCGTGCAACGCTGGCTGATGGGAACGGTGCTTGCTGCGCTCGCCCTGCGGATGGCGACCGAAGCGCAGCGCTGAGCAATCAGAGAACCGGGCGCATGAAGCTGCGGTCGTAGCTCAGGATGCAGCGTGTCTCCTCGGCATAGGCAAAGGCGGCCTTGCACTCTTCATCTTCGGCCATGCGGGTTCTGTAGACTTCGTATTCGGCAAGCGAAGGGAAGGTGAACAGCGCAAGCGCGATGTTGTTTGCCCCCTCGGATGGCAGGAAATAGCCGTGATGGGTGCCGCCAAGCCGGTTGACGAGAGGGATCCAGAGCTTCGCATAGTGCTCGAACTCGGCAAGCTTGTAGGGATCGATGACATAGCGAAGGCTGCAGGTGATCATGCACGGTTTTCCTTTGTGCGGGGTGTGTTGAGAAACGGCGGCGCCCAGTTGAGCGTGGCGGCGATGGCGGCAAGCAGGATGCCGGCAGCTCCCGCCGCCTGCGTTGCGGTTAGCACGTGGCCGAAGGCGAAGATATCCACGAGCACGGCGACGACCGGATAGAGAAATGACAGCGTGCCGGTCAGCGCGACCGGAAGCCGCTGGATGGCGCTGTAGAGCAGGGCATACATCAGGCCGGTATGCACGAAGCCGAGCGTCGCGAGCATCGACCATGTGGCCGGTGTGGAAGGCAGCGATGTCCAGTCCGCAAGCGGAGCCAGCATGACGGCCCCGGTCGCCACCTGAACCAGTGCGATCAGCTGCGGCGGCGTACCCTTGAGCTGGCGGGCGGCGAGTGCGGCAAGCGCATAGCAGAAGGCGGCCGTCAGCGAGAGCAGGATGCCGAGAAGATATCCGGACGGCCCGGCCACTGTCCCGACCTGAGCGCCGCCCATCGTCATCGCCACCGTTCCGGCAAAAGCGACGACCAGCCAGAAGACCTTGCTACGCGAGATCTTCTCCCCGAGAAACACCACGCCCAGGCTGACCAGCAGGAAGGGCTGTACGTTGTAGACGATCGTGGCAACGGAAATGGAGGCAAGAGGATAGGCGGAAAAGAGTGCCAGCCAGTTCAGGACCAGCGCCACGCCGCCCGCAATCGCCAGCATCAGGCGCCGTCGGTTGAATGCATCAAGGCGCAAATGGCCGCCAAGCCGGCAGATCAGAAGCAGTGCCGGAAGACCGAACAGGCAGCGCCAGAAGACGACGTTGACGGGCGGCTCGCCCGACATCACCACGAACCAGCCGATGGTTCCCGACATCGCCATGGCGGCGGTCATTTCCCAAATTCCCCGTCGTGATGCGTCGGCCATCGTTTTCTCCTTTGCGATGGCTGCATACTATTACGGTCTTTCGCGATATTGCTGCGCTGCGATTAGGCTGATAGTCTCATCTGGATAATTTCCTTAGGAGAATGAAACGTGGAGGCTTATCTTTCTCTGGATGCTGCGGACCGTAGGATCGTCGAGGCGCTGGCCGAGGATGCACGCATTTCGCTGAAGGAACTTGCGGTGAAAGCGGGTCTTTCATCACCCAGTTGTTCGGAACGGCTTCGCCGGCTCGAGGAAAGGGGCGTGCTCACCGGCTATAGCGCGGATGTGGAGCTTGAAGCGCTCGGTTATCCCCTGCAGGCGATTGTCCGGGTTCGCCCGCTGCCGGGCATGCTGCATATCGTCGAGCGGATCATTCAGGAGACGCCCGAGATCACCGAATGCGACAAGGTGACGGGCGACGATTGCTTCATCTGCCGCATGGCCGTGCGCAGCATGACCGATCTGGACCGCATCCTCGACCGCGTCGTGGAGCGGGCGCAGACGAATACGTCGATGATCAAGTCGACCCCGGTGAAGCGACGCCTGCCGCCGCCGGTCGGTTGAGCACTTCTCAGAATTCCGCCATAGGGGAAATACAGGTCGGCCCGCTTGGAAACAGTTCGTCCCGCGCGCGCATCATGAAGGCTTCCGATCCGCTGCCCTCGATCACCGTCGGTTCCCATGAAAGCCGATCCGGCGGAACGAGCGTCTCGACGGACGCAGGTGCGATGCCGAGGGCCGCGATAATTTCAGCGAGTGACGGAATGCGAGAGCCGGCGATGTCGAGAAGCTGGAACGCTCCATTATCCGTCATCCGCCACACGACGACGGCTTCGCCATCGGCGAGCAGGGAAAGCGAGATATCTTCGATCAGATGGCAGTTCAGTAGGAACATCAGCCGCTGGTCGGCAACGGCAAAGCGGCTGGAAACCGGCATGCGGTCGGCCAGAAGCTTTCGCAGCAGATCGAGATCCCTGTTGATGTCGAGCAGGCGGGCCGGCCGTGGCGTTCCGGATATTGCCGGCGTAGGCCCCTTGAAGCTGTATTGCGGCAGGATGCGGAAGCCGTGAGGCGTATAGAGACCGGGCTTGTCCGTGTAGAGCACGATGGCCTCCAGGCCCCGCTCCTCGCAACGATCGAGCGTGATGCGAATAAGGTCCTGATAGAGGCCGCGGCCGCGATATTCGGGCCGCACTGCGCCGGATTGCCAGCCGGCGGCCTTGATGACGCGTCCGTCGATCATCAACGGCATGGAAAAGGCGCTGAGATTAGCGATGCAGCGTCCGTCGCCGTCGAAATAGGCCGAAGGAAAGCTGGTGCGGTCATGGCCACCCAAACCGTCGAGCGCACTTATATCGACATTGAAGATATCGATGAGCAGCGTCTTGATCGCCAACCATCCCGCCGGATCGTCGAAATAATCCTGACGAAAGAAGAGGCCCGACCGGTCAGACAATTTCCGGTCAGCAGGGCGCTTTTCAGACGGGTTCATGCCACGCCGGTGGAGCCGAAGCCGCCTGCGCCGCGATCGGTGGTGGAAGCCTCGGTCGTTTCCTGAACCCGCACCTGCGTCACCGGGGCGATGATCGTCTGGGCGATGCGCATGCCGCGGGTGATCTCGAAAGGCTCGTCGCCGAGGTTGATGAGCAGCACCTTCACCTCGCCGCGATAATCGCTGTCGATGGTGCCGGGCGTGTTGAGGCAGGTGATGCCGTTTTTGAAGGCAAGGCCGGAACGTGGCCGGATTTGCGCCTCGAACCCTTCCGGGATTTCCATGACGAAGCCGGTCGGAACTAGCGCGCGCTGTCCGGGCGCAAGCGTCATCGGCTGGTCGTCGGCAACGGCGGCTCTAAGGTCCATGCCGGCGGCGCCAGCGGTCTCGTAGGCGGGCAGCGGCAGATCCTGTCCATGCGGCAGGCGGACGAGCTTGAGGGTGGGGCGAATGTCGTTATGGATGTTCATGCGTCCATTAGTTTGCGCGCGAAAGCCTCAGGTCAATTGCATTGCCGGGCTTTAGTCGCTAGATACGCGGCAATTCCACAGGATTCACACTCATGGCTGAAACGCTCGCAGAGGCGGTATCCCGCCGCCGCACTTTCGCGATCATCGCGCATCCGGACGCCGGCAAGACCACGCTTACCGAAAAGCTGCTGCTGTTCGGCGGCGCGATCCAGCTCGCCGGTGAGGTCAAGGCCAAAAAGGATCGCATCCAGACCCGTTCGGACTGGATGAAGATCGAGCGCGAGCGCGGCATCTCGGTCGTCACCTCGGTGATGACCTTCGAATATGAAGGCAATGTCTTCAACATTCTCGATACGCCAGGTCACGAGGACTTCGCCGACGATACCTATCGCACGCTGACGGCCGTCGACGCGGCCGTCATGGTCATCGATGCCGCCAAGGGTATCGAGCCGCGGACGCTGAAGCTCTTCGAAGTCTGCCGCATGCGCGACATCCCGATTATCACCTTCATCAATAAGATGGACCGCGAAAGCCGCGATCCATTCGAGATTCTGGACGAGGTCGAGGAAAAGCTGGCGCTCGATACTGCGCCCATCACATGGCCGGTCGGCCGTTCCAAGACCTTCTGCGGCTCCTACAATCTTGCGGACAACACCTATCGCGGCTCCGACACGCAGGTCGAGCCGACGCCGGTCAATGGCCCGCAGGCGGTGGCGGATCATCTGCCGGAAAACGAGCGCCAGGTCTTCATCGACGAGCTGGAACTTGCCCGCGAGGCCTGCCGTCCCTTCGACCGCGAGGCTTTCCTCGAGGGGCACATGACCCCGGTCTTCTTTGGCTCGGCCCTGAAGAATTTCGGTGTTCGCGACCTCATCAACGCTCTCGGTGCATACGCGCCGCCGCCGCGCGACCAGGTGGCCGATATCCGCACCGTCCATGCGGCGGAAGACAAGATGACGGCCTTCGTCTTCAAGATCCAGGCCAACATGGACCCGAACCATCGCGACCGCATCGCCTTTGCCCGTATCTGCTCGGGCAAGCTGGAGCGCGGCATGAAAGCAAGGCTCGCACGCACCGGCAAGCAGCTCGGTCTCACCGCGCCGCAGTTCTTCTTCGCCTCCCAGCGCCAGCTTGCCGATACGGCCTATGCCGGCGACGTGGTCGGCATTCCCAACCACGGCACGCTGCGTATCGGTGACACGCTGACCGAGGGTGAACCGCTGGTATTCCAGGGTGTGCCGAACTTCTCGCCTGAAATCCTGCGCCGCGTGCGCCTGGAAGATGCGATGAAGGCGAAGAAGCTCAAGGAAGCCCTGCAGCAGATGGCGGAAGAGGGCGTTGTCCAGCTCTTCCAGCCGGAAGACGGTTCGCCCGCCATCGTCGGCGTCGTCGGCGCTCTGCAGCTCGACGTTCTGAAGGAACGTCTGTCTGCGGAATATGGCCTGCCTGTTTCCTTCGAAATGTCGCGCTTTTCGGTCTGCCGCTGGATTTCGGCCGAGCAGGTGGCCGATCTGGACAAGTTCATGTCGTCCCACCGCGGCGATATCTGCCGCGATCTCGACGGCGACCCGGTCTTCATGGCGCAGGACGGCTTCTCGCTGCGTTACGAATCCGAACGCTCTCCGGCCATCAAGATGGTCGCAATCAAGGAATATCACGTCGCCAAGGCGGCGTGATATCGGCTTCATCCGTTCTAACGGGGTTGGTCAGACTTCCCTGACGATCCGCATCTCGCCGGCCTTGTCGAGATGCACCGTCATGCCTTCATAGGATGAGATCGTCGGGTGGGACGTGTCCATCCTGTGGCTGTGGGTTGCGGTGACGACCATTACATCAGCCCCTGCGGCTTCAGCGGCCTTCACGCCTGCCGTCACATCCTCGAACACGAGGCAGCGAGACGACTGAACGTCGAGATTTCGCGCTGCGAGCAGATAGCCGGCTGGGTCCGGCTTGCCGATCTTCACATCCTCTGCGGTGATGATTCTTGGCGGCTGCGGCAGGCCGGCGGCCTCGATCCGCGCCCTTGCGAGCGCGACGGGCGCTGATGTCACGATGGCCCAGCGCGACGACGGCAGCGCGTTGAGAAAATCGACTGCGCCGGGAATTGGCAGAACACCCTCGACATCCTCGATCTCGCCGCGCTCGATTTCCAGCGCTTCCGCTTCGACATCGATGCCCGGCAGGCCAAGGCCTCGGATGGTGTCGATGCCGCGCTTGCCGTGCATCGTCGGCAGGAAGGCCTCGACATCGAGCCCCTGTCGTTCGGCCCACCGGCTCCAGACCCGCTCGGCCGCGGCAATGGAGTTGAGCAGCGTGCCGTCCATGTCGAAGAGGAAGCCGGCATAGCGCTTGTCGAAGATTGTCGTTCCGCTGGTGGTCAATTTCGGCTCCTCGAGGCAGGTGATCGCGATTGGCAAGGAGATAGCCGGTTTTGACTGAGGCGGCAAACGCCTGAGGTTCAAAACCGCGTGGGGGAGCGGGGCGTTCGTTTCCGTTCGACTTTCCAAAGCATGTCGCGCTGAACGCCTGTCCTGATTGAGTTTCATCCCCCGGGGTGACAGCCGGCGTTGCGCGGTCTATAACGGCATCGTTGAGAGACAGGGGCGCTCGTCGCAAGACGGGCTGAGACGTACCCTTCGAACCTGAACCAGATAATGCTGGCGGAGGGAGTCGCTCGGGACCGCTCACCCGTCTTCGTGACTCTCGCGTTCCCGCCGATTTGCCCCGCCTGAAAGGGGCAAATGAACGAGATCCAGTTTCCCGGAAACCTGCTGCGCGAAATGCGCGAGGCCGCACCACTGGTGCAATGCATCACCAATTACGTCGCGATGAACATTGCCGCCAATGTGCTTCTGGCCGCAGGCGCATCGCCTGCCATGGTCCATGCGGAAGAGGAGGCCGGCGAATTCGCGGGCTTTGCCGGCGCGCTCACCGTCAATATCGGCACAGCCTCGCCGCAATGGATTGCCGGCATGAAAGCCGCGATCGGCGGGGCGACGGCTGCCCGCCGGCCATGGGTGCTCGACCCGGTCGCCCATTTCGCAACCGCCTATCGCCGCAGGGCGACAGCCGAGCTTCTGGCGCTCGCCCCGACGGTGATCCGCGGCAACGCATCCGAAATCATCTCCCTTGCAGGCGGCACGAGCAGCGCGAAAGGCGTCGATAGCCGCGATCCGGTGGAGCTTGCCGAGGAAGCGGCGAATGAACTGGCGGAGCGTCAGGTATGCGTCGTCGCGGTTACCGGCGCAACCGACTTCGTCACCGATGGCCGCCATGCGGTCAGGCTCTCCGGCGGCTCAGTGCTGATGCCGAAGGTAACGGCGCTCGGTTGCTCGCTCACATGCCTTGTCGGCGCCTATGCCGCCATCCGTCCGGAAGATCCGCTTTCGGCAACCGTCGCAGCTCTCGCGCATTTTGCCGTGTCCGGCGAAAGGGCGGCTTCGGGATCGGATGGTCCGGGTTCCTTCGGCTGGCGTTTCCTTGACGCGCTTGCTGCTCTCACTCCCGAGGCTCTGGACGGTGAAGCGAGGATCGAACGGCTATGAAAAACGTCGATCTCTCCCTCTATCTTGTCCTCGACCCGGTTCTCTGCGAGCCGATCGGCATGGTGGAAACGGCACGGCTCGCCGTTGCCGGCGGCGCGACGCTGGTGCAACTGCGCGACAAGAAGGCAACGACGCACAAGATGATCGAGACCGGTCGAGCGCTGAAAGCCGCTCTCGCCGGCTCGGGCGTGCCGCTCATCGTCAACGACGATGTCGAGGCCGCGATTGCCATCGGCGCTGACGGTGTGCATGTCGGCCAGAACGACATGCCGGTCGCCGAGGTCCGCAGGCTGATCGGGCCGAACATGATCCTCGGCCTCTCCATCGGCAGCGTCGAACTTGCCAATGCGCTCGATCCGTCGGTCGTGGATCATGTCGGTGTCGGGCCGGTTTTCCCCACCTCGACCAAGCCCGGCCATCCCCCGGCGATCGGTTTCGAAGGACTTGCGGCAGTCACCGCGGCAAGCCCGGTGCCGGTCGTCGGTATCGGCGGGCTGAAACTTCAGCATGTCGTTGATACGCTTGCGACGGGTGCTGCCGGCCTTGCCGTCGTCTCTGCCATCTGCGGCCAGCCGGACCCGGCATCGGCGACCATGGAGCTCGCAGGGGCGATCCGGAGGGCGCGCCGATGATCCCCAACGTGCTGTCCATCGCCGGCTCCGATCCTTCGGGCGGAGCCGGCATTCAGGCCGATCTCAAGACCTTCTCGGCCCTCGGTGTCTACGGCATGGCCGCGCTGACGGCGCTGACGGCCCAGAACACCACGGGCGTCTCCGGCGTGCATGCCGTGCCGGCCGAATTCGTGGCCGACCAGATCCGCATGGTCTTTGCCGATGTGCGGGTCGATGCGGTGAAGATCGGCATGATTGCCAATGCCGGCATTGCCCGCGCGGTTGCCGGTGTGCTGGAGGATCATCCTGATGTGCCAGTGGTGCTCGATCCGGTGATGATCGCAAAGGGTGGGACGGCCCTTCTCGACGCATCGGCGGTCACCGCATTGACCGAATGCCTGCTGCCGCTGGCGACACTGCTGACGCCGAACCTGCCGGAGGCCGCGGCCTTGCTCGGCGTGGAAGAGGCTCTCGACCGGGCGACCATGGCGGAACAGGGCGCGGCTCTGGTCGCGCTCGGTCCCGCCGCCGTTCTGGTCAAGGGCGGGCATCTCGAAGGGCCTGAAAGCCCGGATGTTCTCGTCGCGAAAGAGGGGACGCACTGGTTCGAGGCGCCGCGTTTCTTGACGAAGAACACCCATGGCACCGGCTGCTCGCTGTCGAGCGCAGTCGCCGCCGGTCTTGCCAAAGGGCTGCCCCCGACAGACGCCATTGCCGCCGCGAAATCCTGGCTTGCTGGAGCAGTCGCGGCCTCGGGCGATCTTTCCGTCGGTTCCGGCCATGGGCCGGTACATCATTTTCATAGTCTCTGGCCGTCGAGCCCTACGGCATCTTCGAATCGAGCGTGATGTCCTCGCCATCGACGGCGAAGGTGCCGTAGCCCTTGTGGTGAATTGTTTTCGGTGAAGGTCTGGCTGGATCGTGCCAGGCCTTCACCACTTCCAAAACGAAGAGGTTGTAGCGTTCGACGAAATCCTGATCGACGACCTTGCATTCAAGATTGGCAAAGCACTCTGCGATCAATGGCGCGGAAACCTTCGCCGCCGGCAGCGGTGTCAATCCGATCTCGGCAAATTTGTCGATATCACGACCGGAGCAGTTGCCGGCCGCGACCACCTTTTCGGCGATCTCGACGGAGGGAATGGCGATCACGCATTCCTCCGTCTTCGCCAGCGCGATGAAGCTGTAATCGGCCCCGCTAACGATGCAGGCGATCCGCGGCGGGGTGAATTCCATCATCATGTGCCATGACATGGTCATGACATTGGCCTTGCCGTCATGGCGCGTTGTAAGCAGCACGACGGGGCCAGGTTCGATGAGCTGATAGGCTTTGGAAAGAGGAAAGTCCTTCATGATCTCACCTCGAAGTTTCCCTTGCCCCGCCGGTAACTTTCCATCCAGGCACGATAGGCTTCCGCATCGCCATATTCCAGGAAACTCTCGAACAGCGGGTGCGGATCTGCTGATCGGCGGGCATGCTTGATCGGACACCAGAAGCGTTCGGTGCGTCCGGCGATCTCACGTGCATAGGCGATCACGCCATTGGCATAACCGCAATAGATACAGTTCAGCTTTTCGATAGCGTTGAGATAGGCGAGATGCTGGCGGTCGATGATGACGTGATCGCGGCGTCGCACGAGATCGATGCCATAGACCCGGAAGCAGATGTGTTGGTAGATCGTGACGGATAGGTCAAGGAAGACGAGCGGCACGATCAGGGCATAGATGACGGGCGCAGTCAGCAGGTAGGCGATGCGCGCACCCGTAAGGTAGCGCCAGATGCCGGTGCGATAACGGGCCTGCCAATCGCGCATGTCCTCTTCAAATCTGACCTTGCCCTGTTCGAGCCGGTAGCGGAATTGCTGTCGTTGTACTTCGATGCGGCGGTCGAGCTCCGCCTCGAATTCCTCCTGCGCGCCCTTTAGTCTCTCCCGCAACTCGTTCAGAATGGAATCGGCCATGTCTGCCCCTGTCATACTTAGCTACGGCTTAGATGCTGTTGCTGGTAGACTAGGCTTTGTCCCTGGCGCTGTCGACAGTCGAAGATGCAGCAACGCCGGGCCTTGCCCGACGTTGGAGGTTGTCGTCTTGGAAGGCAGCCGTCAGTGGTCGGCCTTGATGAAGGTACCGTTTTGCAGCTCGCGCATGGCCTGCATCAGCTCTTCGCGCGTGTTCATCACGATCGGCCCATGCCACGCGACCGGCTCCTTGATCGGCTTGCCGGTCACGAGCAGGAAGCGGATGCCCTCATCGCCGGCCTGCACGGTCACTTCGTCGCCGGTGTCGAACACCACGAGCGTCCGGTTGCCCGAGAGATCGCGGATATTCAGCTCCTCTCCCTGATACTCCTTTTCGACCTTGACGCCGAAGGGCTTCGAAGCGTCGCGGAAGGTGCCGGACCCCGCGAAGATATAAGCGAAAGCCGAGCGATAGGTGTCGACAGGAATGCTCTTGCGCTTGCCCGGCGGCACGGAAATATCGAGATAGACCGGCTCCGCCGCGATCCCGTCGACCGGGCCGCTCTTGCCCCAGAAGTTGCCGGAGATCACCCGGACCGACGTGCCGTCGTCATCGACCACGACGGGGATATCCGCCGACTTGATGTCCTGATAGCGCGGCGCTGTCATCTTCAGCGACGAGGGCAGGTTGGCCCAGAGCTGGAAGCCGTGCATCTTGCCGGCGAAATCGCCCTTCGGCATTTCCTGGTGCATGATGCCGCTGCCGGCGGTCATCCATTGCAGGTCGCCTGCGCCGAGCAGGCCCTGATTGCCGAGGCTGTCGCCATGCTCGACGGTGCCGGCGAGCACATAGGTGATCGTCTCGATGCCGCGATGCGGATGCCAGGGGAAGCCGCGGATATAATCCGACGGGTTGTCGTTCCTGAAATCGTCCATCATCAGGAAGGGGTCGGTCATCGACGGATCGCCGAAACCGAAGACGCGGTGCAGCTTCACGCCGGCGCCTTCCATGGTGGGCATTGCGCGGCTCTCATGCTTGACGGGGCGAATGGACATTGTTCCTGCTCCTTTGGGGCGCGTTTCTCACTTGGCGACCAATATAGTCGAACCTTGGCCCCGCCGAAGGGGTGCGGCGGGAACGCAGTGTTCACAAAACGAAATGCCGCAGTGCAAAAAGTGATTGCCGGCACTGTTAGAATTCTGTCATCAATAATGCAGGTGTTTATACTTCGCTAACTATTCAGGCGAAAACTGGCGGGATCGATATGCCCGCCTTTTCGCAACGGCAACCGCTCTGGCCGGCGGTCCATGGAGTACAGGAAGAATGTGTCGCTGGGCAGCCTACCGCGGAGAAGCCATCTATCTCGAAGAGCTGGTCACCTCTCCCGCCCATTCCCTGATCGAACAGTCTCATTGCGCCACGCGCGCCAAGACGGCAACCAATGCCGATGGCTTCGGCCTTGCCTGGTATGGCGACCGGCCCGAGCCCGGCCGCTTTCGCGACGTGTTGCCTGCCTGGTCCGACTGCAACCTTAAGAGCCTCGCCCGCCAGATCCGTTCGCCGCTGTTCCTCGCCCATGTGCGGGCGGCGACCCATGGCGCCACTCGCCGAGACAACTGCCATCCCTTCGTCAACGGCAGCTGGACCTTCATGCATAACGGCCAGATCGATCATTTCGACCGGCTGCGGCGTCCGATGGAAACCATGCTCGACGACGAGCATTTCCATGCCCGTTCGGGGACCACCGATTCCGAGCTCCTGTTCCTGCTCGCCCTGCAATTTGGCCTGCGCGAGCGTCCGCTGGCGGCGGTGGCCGAAGCGGTGGGTTTCGTAGAGCAGATGAGCCTGCAACTTACAGACACGGCGAGGGTGCGCTTTACCGCGGCCTTCTCCGATGGCCGCACCCTTTATGCGGTGCGCTACGCCACCGACGCCCAGGCGCCTACACTCTATGCAGCGCCGATGGGCGGCAAGGGCGGTTACTGCCTCGTGTCCGAACCGCTGAACGACGAGACCGACACGTGGGTGGAAATCCCTGACGGCAGCGCCGTAATCCTGAGCGAGGACGGGTTGGATGCCGTGGCCTTCGAGCCCAGCCTGACGGCCGTCCCGGCCAGCGCACAGGCTGCCGAGTAAGGCCTGCTTCGCGTCAGGTGAGTGGAACAATGCCGAGTTCGGTACGCGCCTTTTTGGTCAGACCTGCCGCCACGAGGTCGTAGGATCGCTTCACATAGTGCTCGATTTCCTCGGGCTTCAGGGGCGATCCATCCGTGATTGAAACCCATTTCCGTTTGGCGAAATACGGCGCCTGATCGATCCCGTCGAGTGCGGTCAGGATTTCGAAGCTTTCTTCCGAACACTTGACCGTTATGCGGTTGTCGCCTTGGTTCAGTGCGATAAGGGCAAAAACCTTGTCACCCACTTTGGCAACGCGCGATTCCCATTGGTCGAGAAGGGTCACGCCCGGAAAACCGGAGACGAAAGCATCAAAGCCCGCAGATCCGAAAAGTTTCGTGGTCGTCATGCTCCGCCAAGCCTTTCCGCAATCAGGGCGGCCAGACGCTCGGCCACTTCCTCCTTGGCCAGATCCGGCCAGACATCGATGCCGGCCGCGGAAATGATCTTCACACTGTTGCGGGTGCCCCCCATGATACCCGTCTCAGTGGAAACGTCATTGGCGACGATCAGGTCGGCGCCTTTCTTCTCAAGCTTGATGCGGCCGTTTTGCTCGACATCCTGGGTCTCAGCCGCGAAGCCGACGACGACCTTCGGGCGTTTCTCGTGATGCCCGACGGTCTTCAGGATATCGGGGTTTTCGGTCAGTTGGAGAGGAGCAGGGCCTTCGCCCGGCTTCTTCTTGATCTTCTGGTCGGCCGATGTCGCTACACGCCAGTCCGCGACGGCGGCGACCATGACCGCGATATCGGCCGGCAAATGAGAAATCACCGCATCCCGCATCTCTTCCGCACGCTCGACATGAAGCGTGGTGACGCCGGCCGGATCGGGGATCGTGACGGGACCGGAAACCAGCGTGACCTCGGCGCCGAGCTTCGCCAAGGCGGCCGCGATCGCATGGCCCTGCCGTCCCGAGGAGCGGTTGGCAATGTAGCGCACCGGGTCGATAGGTTCATGCGTCGGACCCGAGGTCACGATGGCCTTCCGGCCGGCAAGAGGTTTGGGGCGTTCATCGAACTGGGTTTCGACAGCCGCGACGATGTCGAGCGGTTCGGCCATGCGACCAAGGCCGCTTTCGCCGCTTTCCGCCATTTCGCCAGCCATCGGGCCGATGAAGCCGATGCCATCGCCGCGAAGGGTCGCGACGTTGCGGCGCGTCGCGGCATTCGCCCACATCTTCGGGTTCATGGCCGGCGCCAGCAGGACCGGCCGGTCGGTTGCGAGCAGAACCGCGGAAGCAAGATCGTTGGCAAGCCCGTTCGCCATCTTCGCCATCAGGTCGGCGCTGGCGGGGGCGACGACGATCAGGTCGCAATCACGCGCCAGCCGGATGTGGCCGACATCCTGTTCATCTTCGCGGGAGAATAGATCGGTATAGACATGGCTTGCCGAAAGCGCGCCGACGGCGAGCGGCGTCACGAACTGTTGGGCCGCCTCCGTCATCACGGGCCGCACCGATGCTCCCCGCTCCCCAAGACGGCGGATCAGGTCGAGGCTTTTGTAGGCGGCAATGCCGCCGGAGATGACGAGAAGGATGCGTTTCCCGGTTAAGCTCATGAAATGCCTCGACTGCCGGCCGTGTTTCCGGCGAACCTAGATCATCGCCCGACGTTTTGGAAGCAGCGACGGCAGGCGTCGTCAACCGATCTGGATGGCGATGGCGACGAGCGCGATGGCGATGACCCAGAGCGCCAGCCGGCCGAGACGACTGTGGCGTGCTTCGGCCTTGCCGATGGCTTCGGCGGTTGCCGCATCGAAGCGCAGGCCGTTTTCGCTCATCTGCATGACTTCGCTGTGGAATTTCTCCGTCTTTGCGGCAATTTCCGGAAGAGCCTCGGCCAGCCGGAAGGCGGCCTTCATGCCGTCCTTGAGATCGGTCGCGATCCGCTTCGGGCCGAGATTGTCGCGGATCCAGCCCGAGACGACCGGATCGGAAGCCTTCCACATGTTGAACTGCGGATTGAGAATGCGCGATACGCCCTCGACCACCACCATGGTCTTTTGCAGCATGACGAGTTCGGGACGGGTCTCCATGTCGAAGAGCTCAGTCACCTCAAAGAGCAGCGTCAAAAGCTTGCCCATGGAAATGGTTTCGGCCGGCTGGCCGTGGATCGGCTCGCCGATGGCGCGGATCGCCTGCGCGAAGCTCGCCATGTCGTGATGGGAAGGTACGTAGCCGGCTTCGAAATGCACTTCCGCCACACGCATATAGTCGCGGGTGATGAAGCCGTAGAGGATTTCGGCGAGGAAGCGCCGTTCCTTCTTGCCCAGCCGGCCGGCGATGCCCATGTCGACCGCGACAATGGTGCCATCGGGCGCGACGAAGAGGTTGCCGGGATGCATGTCGGCATGGAAGAAGCCGTCCCTGAGCGTATGGCGCAGGAAGGACTGGATCAGCGTATCGGCCAGATGGTTGAGATCGTGCCCGGCGGCCTTCAGCGCCTCGACATCCGACATCTTGATGCCGTCGATCCATTCCATCGTCACGACGTCGCGGCCGGTGCGTTCCCAGTCGACTTCTGGTACGCGGAAGCCGGGATCGTTGCGGGTGTTTTCCGCAATCTCGGAAAGGGCCGCGGCTTCAAGCCTCAGGTCCATCTCGACCTTGGTCGTCTGCTCCAGCGTCTTCGTGACCTCGACGGGCCTCAGACGGCGCGTATGCGGCAGGAAGCGCTCCTGCAGATGGGCAACGAGGTACATGGCCTCGAGATCGGCGGCGAAACGCTTGCGTACGCCGGGTCGGATCACCTTGACTGCAACCTTCTTGCGGCCGTTCGGCGTCTCGATTTCGGCGGGATGCACCTGGGCGATGGATGCCGCCGCGATCGGTTCGTTAAAGGTGACGTAAAGATCGTCGACCGTCCGTCCGAGCGATTCCCGGATAGAGGTCCTGGCCTCTTGCGTTGGGAAGAAGGCCATGCGGTCCTGCAGGCCGGAAAGGTCTTCTGCGAAGTCCGCGCCGACCACGTCCGGTCTGGTCGCGAGGAACTGGCCGATCTTCACATAGGAGGGCCCAAGCCGCTCGACAGCGCGGGCCAGCCGGTCGGAGCGCTCTTCCTGCCTCGCCCGCTTGCGTGTGAGGAGGCCAGCCGCCGATTTGGCAACGCCCACCATCGCCGGAAGCCCGTCTGACGGAAGGGCGGATACCACGCCTTCCCTGACCAGCACCCAGCCCACCCGCGCGAGGCGGAAATATGCTCCGATGGTGCTCATGAAGATCAGATTTTCCAGCCGGAATGCAGCGCGGCGATGCCGCCGGTATAGTTGGTGAAGGTGACGCGCGAGAAGCCGGCCTTCGAAATCATCGCTGCGAAATCGCGCTGGTTGGGAAACTTGCGGATCGATTCCACCAGGTACTGGTAGGGCTCGGCATCGCCGGTGATCATCTGGCCGAAGCGCGGGATCGCCTTGAACGACCACTCTTCATAGACGCGGTCGAGAAGCGGCATGTCGACTTCGGAAAATTCCAGAACCAGCAGCCGGCCGCCGCGCTTGAGCACGCGATAGGCTTCCTTCAGCGCCACGTCGATATGGGGAACGTTGCGGATGCCGAAGGCGATCGTATAGGCGTCGAAGCTGTTGTCCTCGAAAGGCAGGCTTTCGGCATTCGCCTCGACGAAGGTCAGGTTCTCGGAGAGCCCCTTCTTGGCCGCCCGTTCGGCACCCACGCCGAGCATGGAGCCATTGATATCGAGCACCGTGACATGGGCAAGCCGGCCGGAGGCCTCGACGATGCGGAAGGCGATGTCGCCGGTGCCGCCGGCAACGTCCAGAGACCGGTAGGTCGGGTCTTTGCGCGGATTGACGGCAGCAACCATCGCATCTTTCCAGACCCGATGCAGGCCGGCGGACATCACGTCGTTCATGATGTCGTAGCGCTTGGCGACCTTGTGAAAGACTTCGTTGACCAGACCCTGCTTCTCGCCATCCGCGACCTCGCGGAAGCCGTAGGAGGTTTCCATGCCGCCTTCGGCGGACGTCCGGCTCTCGGCCATCAATTCACTCCATCTCGTTCTTGGTCGAAAAGACCATAGCGAAAACGCCCCGGGCGCGCTATCTCCGGGCCTGATATCGGCGGCGGAGCCATTGCGCTGGTCTATAGACCGTTAAGGCCGCCGTTCAAACAGAAAGATGGGTCTCAATGCCGGAATTGCCAGAGGTCGAAACGGTCAGGCGGGGATTGTCACCAACCATGGAAGGCGCCGTCATCCGCCAGCTGGAGCTGCGCCGTCCCGACCTGCGCTTTCCCCTGCCGCGGGAATTTGCCGCACGCCTTCAAGGTCGGCGGATCATTGCGCTGTCGCGCCGCGCCAAGTACCTCCTGATCGACCTCGACGACGGTGCGACCGTGATTGCCCACCTCGGCATGTCGGGTTCGTTCCGTATAGAGGCTGGAGAGGCAGGCGTTATGCCTGGAGATTTCCATCATCCGCGCTCCAAGAATGAGAAACACGATCACGTGATCTTTCATCTGGACGGGGCCGATGGAGGCTCCCGCGTCATATACAACGACCCACGCCGTTTCGGCTTCATGGACCTGACCACGCGCAACGAACTGGATATCTATCCGGCCTTTCGTGATCTCGGGCCGGAGCCGGTCGGAAACGAGCTTTCGGCCGATTATCTGGCCAGCCGTTTTGCCGGCAAGCAGCAGCCGTTGAAGAGCGCGCTCCTCGACCAGAAGGTGATAGCCGGCCTCGGCAATATATATGTCTGCGAGGCGCTGTGGCGGTCGCATCTTTCACCGGAACGCGCAGCCGCCACGCTGGTGACGCCCACGGGCCGGCCCAAGCAGCAATTGCTGGTGCTGACGGAGGCGATCCGCGCCGTCATCGCCGATGCCATCGCCGCGGGCGGTTCTTCGCTTCGCGATCATATCCAGACAGATGGAACCCTCGGCTATTTCCAGCACAGTTTCAGTGTCTATGATCGGGAGGGTTCATCCTGCCGGACGCCGGACTGCAGCGGTAACGTCGAGCGTATCACGCAGGCTGGACGGTCGAGCTTCTATTGCCGCATCTGCCAGAAATGAGGAAGCAAGGGAGAGAATGTCGATGAGTTACGAGACGATACTGCTGGAAACCCGCGGCCGGGTTGCGCTGATCACGCTCAACCGCCCGCAGGCGCTGAATGCGCTGAACTCGACCGTGATGAACGAACTGCGCCAGGCGCTGGCGGCGATCCAGGCCGACAAGGCCATCGGTGCCGTTGTGCTGACCGGCTCGGAAAAGGCCTTCGCCGCTGGCGCCGATATCAAGGAGATGCAGGGGCTCGATTTCGTCGATGCCTATCTCGGTGACTTCATCAGCGGCTGGGATGACATTGCGGGCTTCCGCAAGCCGTTGATCGCAGCCGTCTCCGGCTTTGCGCTCGGCGGTGGCTGCGAACTCGCCATGATGTGCGACTTTATCATCGCATCGAAGACGGCGAAGTTCGGCCAGCCGGAAATCACGCTGGGCGTTATTCCCGGCATGGGCGGCACCCAGCGTCTCACGCGGGCCATCGGCAAGGCCAAGGCCATGGATCTCTGCCTGACCGGCCGCATGATGGATGCGCATGAAGCCGAAGTCGCAGGGCTCGTTGCCCGCGTGGTGGAATATGAAAGGCTGGTAGAGGAGGCGGTCGCCGCCGCCGAGAAGATCGCAGGCTTTTCCCAGCCGGCCGTCCGCATGGCGAAGGAAGCCGTCAACCGGGCCTTCGAGCAGACGCTGGGCGAGGGATTGCGCTCCGAACGGCGTATGTTCCATTCCCTGTTCGCGACGGAAGACCAGAAGGAAGGCATGGCCGCTTTCGTCGAGAAGCGAAAGGCGGACTTCCAGAACCGCTGACGGATCGAGCGGGACGGCGATTTCGTTGAAATTGCGCGTTGACGGAACTCCGCTTTCCCGCTATATGCCCGCCCACGGTTGGAAAAGTCGCTGGCTTTTCCGAAATGAGCTCCCCAATAGCTGAATTGGCAGGTCGCAACGACCCGACGCGGCGTTGGAGGAGATAGGTTTGAATTCGAAGAGAGGCATCCATGGCCAATACAACTTCGGCGAAGAAGGCGACCCGCAAGATCGCTCGCCGCACTGCAGTCAACAAGGCTCGCCGCTCGCGGGTACGTGGTTTCATTCGCAAGGTTGAAGAAGCAATCGCCTCCGGCGATGCAACGCTCGCCAAGGACGCACTGAAGGCAGCCCAGCCGGAACTGCAGCGCGCAGCCACCAAGGGCGTGGTTCACGCCAACACCGCTTCGCGCAAGATCTCGCGTCTTGCCCAGCGCGTGAAGGCTCTGTCCGCCTAATTTCAGACGCAATTTTGACATTTTGAAAAAGCCTGGCTGAAAAGCCGGGCTTTTTCTGCTGTCCGGCTAACTATCTCCTCCGGTTGTATCGTTTGACGATTGCGTGTCACTGAGGTGACATAAAAAATCGTTTAATTTCAAAAGGTTATCGGAGGATCTTTGCGAGGAGAGCGCTTTACTTAAGGGCAGGCGGCCTCGCTTTCGAGTCAAGGACTTTTTATTTTCGCGGCGATTTTTTGTGGCGTAAGTTCGGCTTTTTCGGAATCCCGTTGATTCAAAAGCGATTCTTTTCCCGCGAAAATGTGACGCTCAAATCGAGGCCTGGGAGTCAATGCCCGGCGCTTAATTTTGCGTAAAATTCACTGTTGATCTTGGCTTTTGATCCTGCCTTAATGATCTCCAACAGGGTGCGCGGAGCCAGTCTCCTGAGCAGTCTTAGCCGGCAAAGCTGGCGGTCGAGACACTCACCGTTCCCTGGGCGGAATCACAGCATTCCGCTTTTTCAGACAGTGTCGATTTTACGCCGGGAGCCCATGGTTTCCGTGCCGGAGTAGTTTTGTCTTGTGAGCCGGTCGCTCAGGCCGGCGATAGTGCGAAGAAGGAGTATACGGCAGCCGCCGGGGTTCATGTCGAGGATGAACGGCCGGAGGCTGGTGGTGCACGGCGGATGACCCAGTGGCTGGGGTGGTCGTGCACGACAGTGGGGGCGCCGGATCCATCGCATGATGCGATGTGATCTGTGGCGCGGGGCTGAGGCAGTTGCCGGGCGCGTTACAAAGACGCCCGGCGCGAATGATAAGTTTTGGAAGGCGGCAAAATGCAAATGAATACTTTGACGGCCGGTGCGGTGGTAAACGGGGACCACGCACACACGGCGGTAGGCGCCGTGCGCTCTGAAGGAGCAGGAGAAAACACTGAAATGAAGCGTGATGTCCTGTTTGAGCGGTTCAGCCAGCGGCTGAAGGCTCAGGTTGGTCCGGACGTTTACGCGAGCTGGTTTGGTCGGCTTAAGCTTCATTCGGCGTCGAAGAGCGAAATTCGCCTTACGGTGCCGACTACGTTCCTGAAATCGTGGATCAACAATCGTTATCTCGATCTGATCACCAACATCTTCCAGCAGGAAGACCCGGCGATCCTGAAGGTCGAGATCCTTGTGCGCAGCGCAAGTCGTAACACGACGACGCGCAGCCCTGCTGTCGAAGATCGCGCCCCTGCCGTGGATGCTGCTCCGGCTGCACCTGCGCGCAAGTCTTCGGCCCAGCCTGTCGGCCAGATCGCTCCCGTTTCCGGCAATGCCGCCGCTGCACGCGTTGCGACGAATGGCCCGCTCTTCGGCTCTCCGCTCGATTCCCGCTATACCTTTGATGGCTTCATCGAAGGCGCTTCGAACCGTGTTGCCCTTGCCGCGGCAAAGACGATTGCCGAAGCCGGTGCCGGTGCCGTTCGCTTCAATCCGCTCTTCATTCACTCCTCCGTCGGCCTCGGCAAGACGCATCTCCTGCAGGCCATCGCCAATGCGGCGATCCAGAGTCCGCGTGCGCCTCGCGTGGTCTATCTGACGGCTGAATACTTCATGTGGCGTTTTGCCACCGCGATCCGTGACAACGATGCCCTGACCCTCAAGGACTCGCTCCGGGCGATCGACCTCCTGATCATCGACGACATGCAGTTCCTGCAGGGCAAGATGATCCAGCACGAGTTCTGCCATCTCCTGAACATGCTGCTCGACAGCGCCAAGCAGGTCGTCGTCGCCGCCGACCGTGCGCCTTGGGAGCTGGAATCGCTGGACCCTCGCGTCCGATCCCGCCTTCAGGGTGGTGTGGCAATCGAAATGGAAGCGCCTGACTACGATATGCGCTTCGAGATGCTGAAGACCCGACTGGAAGCTGCCAAGAAGGATGACTCGTCGCTCGACATTCCGCAGGAAATCCTGTCGCATGTCGCTCGCAACGTTGCGAGCAGCGGACGCGATCTTGAAGGTGCCTTCAATCAGCTGATCTTCCGTCGCTCCTTCGAGCCCAATCTCTCGGTGGAGCGTGTGGATGAACTATTGGCTCATCTGGTTGGCGCTTCCGAACAGAAGCGCGTCCGTATTGAAGATATCCAGCGTATCGTCGCGCGCCATTACAATGTCTCGCGTCAGGAGCTTGTCTCCAACCGCCGTACCCGCGTCATCGTCAAGCCGCGCCAGATCGCCATGTATCTGTCGAAGACCCTGACCCCGCGTTCCTTCCCGGAAATCGGCCGACGCTTTGGCGGTCGTGACCACACCACCGTGCTCCATGCCGTTCGCAAGATCGAGGAGTTGGTTTCCGAGGACACCAAGCTCAGCCACGAGATCGAACTTCTCAAGCGGCTGATCAACGAGAACAATGCCTGATGAGACTGGGCCGGTAGCGATACCGGCCTTTTCTTTTGTCAGCATGAAGCCTTCAAATGAGTCCCTCGATGAACAGGCCAATTCCCTTCTATGATGAAAACGCCGAGACCTATGCCGGCCGGTCGCGAAACTTGCCGACCGAACGTCTTGAGGTATTCGCCAGGCAGGTTACGGCGGGTGGCGCGATCCTTGAGCTTGGCTGTGGAGCCGGTGAGGATAGCGAGTGGCTGGCCGCAAGAGGTTTCGTGGTCACCCCGACGGACGGTTCGTCCGGCATGGCTGCGGAAGCCGAAAAACGGCTCGGCCGCCCGGTCCGTGTCATGCGTTTCGATGAGCTTGATGAGGTAAATGTCTATGACGGCGTGTGGGCCTGCGCCTGCCTGCTGCATGTACCCCGAGCCGGTCTTTCCGATGTGCTGGCGCGCATCCGTCGCGCGCTAAGGTCAGGTGGGGTCTTCTACGCGAGCTACAAGGCAGGCGAAACGGAAGGATCCGACCGTTTCGGGCGACATTACAATCGTCCCTCGTCGGAATGGCTTTCCAATGCCTATCGCGATGCTGGCTGGCCGGAGCCTTCAATCGAACGTGTCATGGGCGGCGGTTATGACGGCGAGCCGACCGAGTGGCTTCATGTGACCGCGATCGCGTGAGGAGAGCCGGTTCCGGCAAGATCCTCAGACTTGCTGCTTTCCTCGACCAGCCATTGACGGACGGCTGCCACGGCTGATCGCTCCAGCGCGAGTGACGGATAGACCAGATAGTAGGCGAAACGACTGCGGATCGCGGTACTGAAGGGGCTGACGAGCCGCCCTTGTTTGAGATCATGTTCGACAAAACCTCGACGCAGCAGGGCAAAGCCGAGGCCGGCCCGCGCCGCTTCCAGCGCACCGTTGCTGTCGGGGGCGATCACCGGCCCCTTGCGCCAGTCGATATCCGTAGCACCGGCGGCTTCGAGCCACAGCCTCCAATCGTTGCGATCGACATCATGGATCAGCATCTGCGGCTTCAATCGTGATGGCGCGGTTTCCGGGCCGAGAGTGGCGGCAAGTGTCGGCGAGCAGACAGCAATCAGGTCGTCGGCGATCAGCCTTTCGCTCGCAAGTCCCGGATAGGCACCAAGCCCATGCCGCACGGCGAGATCGACGCCGTCCTTCTGGAAATCCACGAGCCGTCCCGTCGTGCCGATCCGAAGATCGATATCCGGAAACGCCGTCTGGAATTCCTCCAGGCGTGGCATCAGCCATTGGATCGCAAAGCCCGTGGTGCAGCTCAACGTCACGACGTCAGGCTGAAGTTTCCGTCTGATCGCACCGGTCGCCTCGCGCATCAGCCGAAAGGCTATCCTCAGTGTCGAGAAGTAATCGGCACCCGCCTCAGTCAGCGAAAGCCGCCGCGGATGCCGTTCGAAGAGCGCAAGACCGAGCGTCGTTTCTAGCTCCCGCACCTGCAGGCTAACGGCGCCCGGCGTCACATGCAGTTCTTCCGCGGCAAGTGTCATGCTCAGATGGCGCGCCGCAGCTTCGAACGCGCGAAGGCCGGAAAGGGAGGGAAGCGTTTCGTTCATGATTTAGAAAAACTCGTTCATAGGTCGAGATCGTCTCGTTTGTCATCGGGATAATGAAGAAATAACAGATCTATATAGGCTTAATAATGGCCGTTGGAAAAGTTATTACGATTAAAAATCGACATGGGGAAGACGGGGAAGTCCGGGACGGATTTCGATCTGACCCGGACTTCGGCCTTGAGGGAGATGTGGAATGGCACAGAAGGAAATGGCGAAAAGCGAATGGCTGATGCTTGGGGCGCTGTCGCTGCTGTGGGGCGGTTCCTTCCTCTTCAACGGTATTCTGGTGAAGGCCTGGCCCCCCGTCACCATCGTCACGGCGCGTGTCGGTCTCGCCGCGATCGCTCTCTGGATCATCGTGCGCCTTGCCGGCATCGCTGTACCAAGAAGCCGGGAAGCCTGGCTCGCCTTTCTCGGCATGGGCATCCTCAACAATGTCATTCCCTTCACCCTGATCGTCTGGGGCCAGACCCATATCGCCAGCGGCCTTGCGGCGATCCTCAATGCTACGACGCCGCTGTTTGGCGTTCTGGTGGCGCATGTCCTCACGCCGGACGAAAAGCTGACGGCCAACAAGGTCGCCGGTCTGCTGATCGGCATTGGTGGTGTCGCGGTGATGATGGGGCCGTCCCTGCTGGGGCATGTCGGTAATGACGTGTGGGGCGAGCTTGCGGTTCTCGGCGCAGCCTTGAGTTATGCCTTCGCAGGCGTGTTCGGCCGCAGGTTCAAGCGCATGGGCATGCCGCCGCTGTTGCCGGCAGCGGGGCAGGTGACGATGTCGGCGTTCCTGTTGCTGCCCGTCGCCCTCATCGTCGACAGGCCATTCAGTCTGCCTGCCCCCGGTGCCGAAGCCATCTCCGCCCTGCTCGGGCTTGCGCTTCTGTCGACGGCCTTTGCCTATGTCCTGTTTTTCCGCATACTCGCAACGGCGGGCGTGACGAACCTGATGCTGGTGACGATCTTGATCCCGCCGAGCGCGGTGGTGCTGAGCGCCATCGTGCTGGGCGAACAGCTCGAGCTTCGCCATGGGCTGGGCATGGTGCTGATTGCCTTGGGCCTGGTGGCGATCGACGGACGCCTCTGGCGCCGTTTCGTTGCCCGTGGAGCCTGAGCCGCTCAATTGGCAGTGATCGCTACGGTCGCCCTAAACGCGTTAGCAGGCGAGATCGGCCACCACCGCATCCAGCACCAGCATGCCGGACGGCGTGCAGCGCAGGCGCGAATTGCCGAGGCGCTCTATGAAACCGTGTTCCAGTAAAAACTGTTCCTTGGCCGGATCGGGATCGCGGCCGGAAAGCTGCTGCCAGCGTGCAAGGTCGACGCCTTCGCGCAGCCTGAGGCCCATCAGCAGCAGTTCGTCCGCCTGTTCGTCAAGGTCGAGGATTTCCTGATCCACCATGCCGTGGCCACGTTCCTTCACTGCAGCCAGCCAGGCTTCCGGGACGCGTTCGGTGGCGGTGGCGATCTTGTCGCGCCCGCGCGTCAGCCGCCCATGGGCGCCGGGGCCGATGCCCGCATAGTCACCGTAGCGCCAGTAGGTGAGGTTATGGCGGCTCTCAGCGCCCGGTCGCGCATGATTGGAGACCTCGTAGGCCGGCAGGCCCTCACGCGCGGTGATTTCCTGTGTTGCCTCATAGAGAACGGCGGATTGCTCCTCATCCAATGTTATGAGCTTGCCGGCCTTGTGCAGGCCGTAGAAGGCGGTGCCTTCCTCGATGGTCAACTGATAGAGCGAGAGATGATCGACGGCATAGGAGATTGCCTCGCGCAACTCCTTTTCCCATGCCTCCACGGTCTGGTTTGGTCGCGCATAGATCAGGTCGAACGACATGCGTGGAAAGATCTCGCGGGCGAGCCGGATAGCCTTCAGCGCATCCGCAACGTCGTGCAGTCGTCCGAGGAACTTCAGGTCGGGATCGTTGAGCGCCTGCACCCCGAGCGAGACACGGTTGACGCCCGCTGACCGATAACCGCGGAACCGCGTCGCCTCCACGCTGGAGGGGTTGGCCTCCATGGTGATCTCGATGCCATCGGGAACATGCCAGTGACGCGCGATACCGTTCAAGATCGCATCCACCGTCTCAGGCGCCATCAGCGATGGCGTGCCGCCGCCGAGGAAGATGCTGGTGACCGTCTTTGGGCCGCTGAGACGGCGCATTTCCTGCATTTCGCGCAGGAAGGCGGAAACGAAACGCGGCTGGTCGACCGGCTGGTGGCGGACGTGGCTGTTGAAATCGCAATAGGGACATTTGGCCGCGCAGAACGGCCAATGCACGTAGACGCCAAAGCCCGGTTCACCGGTATCGGGAAGAAGGAGCGGCGTCGCTTCGGCCATCTGCGGAATCAAGCCTCCAGGCAGGTTTCGACGAAGAGCTTGAAGGCGCGTGCGCGGTGCGACAGCGCTTCCGCATCGCCGGGCTTCCAGCCGTGTTTTTCCTGGGCGGTCATTTCGCCGAAGGTGGTGTCATGGCCCTCCGGCTGGAACACCGGATCGTAGCCGAAGCCGGCAGTGCCGCGCGGCGGCCAGACAATCGAGCCTTCGACCTCGCCGCGGAAGAATTCCGTATGTCCGTCCGGCCAGGCGAGGCAGAGCACGCTGACGAAACGGCCGGTGCGTTGTTCGGGACGTGTTGCCCCTTTCTCTACAAGAGCCTTCTCGACCTTCTCCATCGCCATGGCGAAGTCGCGGCTGCCGTCCTCACGCTCGGCCCAATTGGCCGTATAGACGCCTGGCGCGCCGTCCAGCGCGTCGATCACCAGACCGGAATCGTCGGAAAGTGCAGGCATGCCGGCTGCCCTGGCCGAGGCCAGCGCCTTGATGGCGGCGTTTTCCTCGAAGGTCGTGCCGGTTTCATCCGGTTCCTCGAACTTCAGCTCAGCCGCCGACTTGGCGGAAAAACCGAAAGGACCGATCAGGTCGGCGATCTCGGCAATCTTGCCCGCATTGTGGCTGGCGACGACGATGGTGCGGGTGTCGAGCTTGCGCATTTACAAAAATCCTATTCGATATCCCAGAGCCGAGGTTCGGCGCATTCGAGACTGTTGCCCGCCGGATCGCGGAAGTAGATCGAGCGGGCGCCGTTGGGCCAGCGGAAATCCGCTTCGATTGCGGTTCCTGCGGTAACAAGGCGATCCGCGACACGGTCGAGGTTTTCGCCCGACACGCGGAAACAGGCATGTCCCGGACCGGTGGTTCCATGGTTCGGAACCGGCAAGGCTCCCGCGGCGACCGGCTTTATCGTTTCCGCGGGGTTGAAGATCAGCAGGATCCCCTTGCCGCAGCGGTAGAAGATGTGACGGTCGCCCTGCCGCTTGATCTTTTCAAGCCCGAGAACGTCTCCATAGAAGGCCTCGGCGGCATCGAGGTCAGACGCATAGAGAGCGGTCTCGAGAATGCCTTCCAGTGCGTCGCTCACCATCTTCTCCGTGGAGGCGATCCTCAGAGGATCGCCTGCTTCTGCAGGTTGACCAGTTCGCCGATGCCGTTGCGGGCAAGTCGCATCAGTGTCAGGAATTCCTCCTCCGAGAACGGAACGCCCTCGGCCGTGCCCTGAACCTCGACGATGGCACCGGTGCCGGTCATGACGAAATTCGCGTCGGTCTCGGCAGACGAGTCTTCCAGATAGTCGAGGTCGATGACCGGCTGGTTGGCGAAGATGCCGCAGGAGATGGCTGCGACGTGATCCTTCAGGACCTTCTCCACCTTCACCATGTTGCGGGCTTCCATCCACTTCAGGCAGTCGTAAAGGGCAATCCATGCGCCGGTGATCGAGGCTGTGCGAGTGCCGCCATCGGCTTGTATCACATCGCAGTCGATGGTGATCTGGCGTTCGCCGAGCGCCCCAAGATCGACGATGGCGCGCAGAGAGCGGCCGATAAGCCGCTGGATTTCCTGTGTGCGGCCGCCCTGCTTGCCGGATGCGGCTTCGCGCTTCATGCGATCGCCGGTCGCGCGCGGCAGCATGCCGTATTCCGCGGTGACCCAGCCCTTGCCGCTGTTGCGCAACCACGGCGGCGTCTTTTCTTCAAGACTGGCTGTGCAGAGCACATGGGTGTCACCGAATTTGACGAGGCAGGAGCCTTCCGCATGCTTGGAAAAATTGCGCTCGAACGAGACCTTGCGCATTTGGTCGGTTTTTCTGCCTGATGGCCGCATTGCATTCTCCTTGGATGCCCAAAGGCCTTCTAAGGTCCGCGCTTACGATTTGCAAAGAAAAAGCATGAAAGCCCTGGCGTGTCCGGAATTGTCCCATTTTTCCGGTTTGTGATTGGGCGTTGAGTGGCTATATTTCGTCCCGATGACAGACACACAGATTTCGCGCGGCTGATGACACCAACGACGACACCGTTCAAGGACGTGACGGCGTCACTGGATGATCGCTCCAGGGAGGTCTTCCGCCGCATCGTGGAAAGCTATCTGGAATCGGGCGACCCGCTCGGCTCCCGTAATCTGTCTCGCCTTTTGCCCATGTCGCTTTCCCCTGCATCCGTTCGCAACGTGATGAGCGATCTGGAAGATCTCGGCCTCATCTATGCCCCCCATGTCAGTGCCGGCCGCCTGCCAACCCAGCTTGGCCTTCGGTTCTTCGTCGATGCCTTCATGCAGGTCGGCGATCTCTCGGCGGAAGAGCGTGGCAGCATCGAGCGCCAGATCCGCCCGCCGGGCCCGGACCAGCCGATGGAAAACCTGCTGACGGAAGCGAGCCTCATGCTCTCGGGGCTTTCGCGTGGCGCTGGCCTCGTGATCGCGGCCAAGAGCGATCCCGTTCTCAAGCATGTGGAGTTCATTCGGCTGGAGCCGACCAAGGCACTTGCCGTGCTGGTCGGCGAGCATAACCAGATCGAAAACCGCATCATCGACCTGCCGGCGGGTATTACCGCCTCGCAGCTCACCGAGGCGGCGAACTTTCTTAACGCCAATCTTGCCGGCCAGACGCTTGTCGAATTGCGCAACCAGATTGAAAAGCTCAAGCAACAGGTGGCGGGCGAACTCGACGTCCTGTCCCAGGACCTCGTCGAACGGGGCCTTGCCGTCTGGTCTGGCGGCAGAGATGAGGAGAAGCCGACGCGGCTCATCGTGCGCGGGCGGGCAAACCTTCTGGAAGGGCTGGCGGGTACGGATGATATCGACCGCCTGCGGCTGCTTTTCGATGACCTCGAGCGCAAGGAAAGTCTGGTCGAGATCCTCAACCTCGCCGAGAGCGGCTCCGGTGTCCGGATTTTCATCGGTTCCGAAAACAAGCTGTTTTCGCTCTCCGGCTCGTCGCTGATCGTGGCTCCCTACCGGGATGGGGAGGATCGCATCGTCGGCGCCGTTGGCGTCATCGGGCCGACCCGGCTCAACTATTCCCGCATCGTGCCGATGGTGGACTATACCGCGCAGCTGATGGCGCGGCTTTCTCGTTCTGGGCGCTGACTTAACGACGCATGTCGGTCCGATCTCCGGCTTGTTGGACTGCAAGTCTTGATTTTTCCACGGCAAACCCTGATATCGGGCACGAATTCGAAAACAGTTCGAAACGCAAATCACTCGGAGGACGTCATGACCGACGACACCAAGAAGAATGAAACCGACACGACGGCAGCCGAAGACCAGGCCCCGGAAGCCGCGACTGAAGCGGAAGCTGCGATCGATCCCTTGGAAGCCCTGAAGGCGGAAAATTCCGAGCTTCGCGACCGCTTCCTGCGCCTTGCCGCCGAAATGGACAACCTGCGCCGCCGCACCGAACGCGACGTGAAGGATGCGAAGTCCTATGCGGTGACCAGCTTTGCGCGCGACATGCTTGCCGTTTCCGACAACCTGCGCCGCGCGCTCGACACCATTCCGGAAGAAGCTCGCGCGGCTGCGGATGCCGGGCTTGCTGCCCTTGTCGAAGGCGTTGAGATGACCGAGCGTGGCATGCTTGCGACGCTCGAGCGTCACGGCGTTCGCAAGATCGAGGCCGAAGGCCAGAAGTTCGACCCGAACTTCCATCAGGCGATGTTCGAAATCCCCAATCCCGAAGTGCCGAACAACACGGTCGTGCAGGTCGTTCAGGCCGGCTATGCGATCGGAGACCGGGTTCTGCGTCCGGCCATGGTCGGCGTTGCCAAGGGCGGCCCGAAGGCTGACGCGGCGGCCGAGCAGGCGGCCGAAAAGAACGGCTGAAAACAAAATTTCCGGATGTCATGAAAGCGCCCGAAAGGGCGCTTTTTTTATGCATCGGGATGACAGGTCAGGCGGCTGTAGATGCCTGTTCCTCATTGAGGAAAGCGTAGATGGCAGAAGCCGAATCCGTTGCGCGCAGCTTGGCGACGAGATCCTGGTCGCGGAGAACGCGGGCGATGCGCGAGAGCGCCTTGAGATGGTCCGCGCCGGCGCCTTCGGGCGCTAGCAGCAGAAACACGAGATCGACCGGTTGGTCATCGAGTGCTTCGAAATCGACGGGTGTTTCAAGCCGTGCGAACACGCCTGTGATGGCGGTAATGTTGTTCAGCTTGCCATGCGGAATGGCGATGCCGTTGCCGACGCCGGTCGATCCCAGACGTTCCCGCTGCAGGATGACGTCGAAGATCTCGCGTTCCGGGATGTCGGTGAGCTTGGAGGCTTTGGCCGCAAGTTCCTGAAGCAACTGCTTCTTGGAGTTCACCCTGAGGGCGGGAACGACCGCATCTTGTTGCAGCAAATCTGCCAAGGCCATTTCATAATCCTTCGTGTCGCCGAGACAAGAATGGGACAAGCGGCGGCGTTGGCCGCCGCTTGCACAGTGCTTATCAGGCTTTGATATTGGCGGAGTCGATCCAGCCGATATTGCCGTCGTTGCGGCGGTAAACGATGTTGAGTTCGTCCTTGCCCGGGCTGCGGAACAGCAGAACCGGTTCATCGGTCATGTCGAGTGCCATAACGGCGGATGCGACTGTCATCGTGCGGAGCTTCTTGGTGCTTTCCGCCACGATGGTGGGTGCATAGTCCTCCGGCACTTCATCATGCTCTTCGGACAGGGCGTCCATGACGGTATAGGGCACCTCGATGGCAGATGCGGCTCCACCGACGGGATGGTGATCCTTGAGCTTACGCTTGTATCGGCGCAGGCGCTTTTCGATGCGTTCTGCGGCGACGTCGAAGGCGATTTGCGGATCGTTGGCCGAGCCGGTCGCGTGGAGGTTTGCGCCGGCGTCCAGATGAACCGCGCAATCCGCTACGAACTGCGCCGCAGCCGCAGAGGACTTGGTTACGGTGATCTGGCCGGAATACCCTCCGTCGAAGTACTTCGTGACCGCTTCTCCGATCCGCTCTCCGATCCGCTGACGGAAGGAGTCGCCGATTTCCATATGTTTGCCGGATACACGCACACTCATGGAGTTTCCCTTCATACTTATAGTTGGTTTGCAGGCGTCAGTTTACGCCAAGCGACGCACGCATCCAAGCTCTTCAAGCGGTATTGTCGGTCTCTATCCCGTGTGCCGGGCCTCTTGTCGGGGGTAAGATTGAGTGATTATGAACCCGTATCGATCGGGGCGGGCTTCTAGCCGCGCCTCTGGCAAAAGTCAACAGTCTCTTAATGTTGCATCAACTTATGGAGGTGTCCATGCACCTTTAGATTGCCGTCGCCTTCGCCATGGCCCGTTTTTCACGGCGCCTCTGGACGGAGGATGGGATGTTCATGGCCTCGCGATACTTTGCCACAGTCCGGCGAGCGAGATCGACACCACCCGATTTGAGGCTCAGCACGATATCGTCATCGGAAAGAACAGCTTCGGGGCTCTCCTGGGCGATCATCATCCTGATGCGGTGACGGACGGCCTCGGCCGAATGGCTGTCACCGCCTTCGGCCGAACCTATTGATACGCTGAAGAAATATTTGAGTTCGAACAGGCCGCGCGGCGTCAGCATGTACTTGTTCGAGGTCACCCGGCTGACGGTCGACTCGTGCATCTTGATCGCGTCGGCGACGGTCTTGAGGTTCAGCGGACGCAAGTGATCGACGCCGTGCTGCAGGAAGGCGTCCTGCTGGCGCACGATCTCGCTTGCCACCTTCATGATGGTTCTTGCCCGCTGGTCGAGACTGCGGGTCAGCCAGCTGGCATTCTGCATGCATTCCGAAAGAAATGCCTGGTCGGCGTCCGTGGTGGCGCCGTTGTTGCCGACTTCCGTCGCATAGTTCTGGTTGACCAGCACCCGGGGCAGGGCGTCGGCATTGAGTTCGACATGCCAGCCGGCATCGGCTGCCGGACGCACGACGATGTCGGGGATCACTGTTTCGAGAGAACCGCCTTCGAAGCCGCTACCCGGCTTGGGATGCAGCTTGCGGATTTCTGCCAGCATGTCGATGAGGTCTTCCTCATCGACGCCGCAGAGCTTTTTCAGCAAGTTGAAGTCGCGCTTGGCCAGAAGCTCGAGATTGTCGACCAGAGCCGCCATCGCGGGGTCAAGCCGGTCGCGTTGCCTCAACTGGATCGCAAGACATTCGCTGAGGGAGCGAGCGAACACGCCGGGCGGATCGAGCGTCTGCAGCACTTCCAGCACGGCCTCGATATCCGCGAGTTCGTTGCCGAGGCGTGTCGCGATCTCATCGAGATCGGCCCTCAGGTAGCCGGCTTCATCGAGATGGTCGAGAAGGGCGGCCGCAATCAGTCTGTCGCCCGCATTGACGAGTGCGAAGGGAATTTGCTGGTTCAGATGGTCGCGTAAGCTTACCTGTCCGGCCACAAAGTCATCGAGGTCGTAGGCCTCACCGCTTTCGCCGGTGCTGCCCGGCATCGATTTCCACTGCCCCAGCAGCTCGGGTGCATCGGCGCGGGTGGCGGAGGCCTCGTCAGAAAGTGCGGAGTCGAAATTTGAATCGAGGCGCTCGTTCAGGCTGTTTGCCTGCCCCGGCTCATACCAGTCGCTGGAGAGAGCGAATGCCGACTCGTCGTCCACTTTTGCCGTCTCTACATTCGCCTCCGGCTCGCCGCCGGACGAGGAGTTCGCGCCCAAATCTGCGTCATCTGACGCTAATTCGAGCAGCGGGTTTTTTTCGACTTCCTGGGAAATGAACTGGATGAGTTCGATATGCGTCATCTGCAGCAACTGAATGGATTGCATCAGTTGCGGAGTCATGACGAGCGATTGGCTCTGGCGCAGGAAAAGATTGGCTGACAAAGCCATGGCGGACGCGAAACTCCCCTACAATCCCTCCGGATTCCCCGCGCCGCAGGCCGCGGCGGTCGGGGAATTTCCAACTGGCCCAAAAATTGCTTTTTTATCGGGTTTGGTCAAGCCGAACTATGGTTGGCAGGAGAATTTCTTGACGGCTGAGCCTATCAGAGGCTGAACTTGTCGCCAAGGTAGAGACGGCGAACGTCCGGATTGTTGACGATGTCGTTGGCGCGACCGTGGGTCAAGACCTCGCCGGCATGGATGATATAGGCACGATCGATCAGGCCAAGCGTTTCACGGACATTGTGGTCGGTGATCAGCACGCCGATACCACGGGCTGTCAGGTGGCGAACGAGATTCTGGATGTCCGACACCGAAATCGGGTCGACGCCGGCGAAGGGCTCGTCGAGCAGCATGAAGGTCGGATCGGTCGCGAGCGCCCGGGCGATTTCAAGGCGGCGGCGTTCACCGCCCGATAGTGCAACGGCGGCCGATTTGCGCAGCTTCTCGATGTGAAACTCCGCAAGTAGTTCGTCGAGCTTGGCTTCGCGCTTCTTGCGGTCCTTTTCGTGCACCTCGAGAACGGCACGGATGTTGTCCTCCACAGAAAGCCCGCGAAAGATCGAGGCCTCCTGCGGCAGATAACCCACGCCGAGGCGCGCGCGACGGTACATCGGCATCCCGGAGACGTCGTTGCCGTTGATCGCAATGGTTCCGACGTCGACGGGCACGAGTCCCGTGATCATGTAGAAACAGGTGGTCTTGCCGGCGCCGTTGGGGCCGAGCAGACCAACGGCCTCGCCGCGCCGCACGACGAGCGAAACGCCGTTGACGACCCGTCGATTGTTATAGGTCTTCGTCAGACCGTGGGCGATCAGCGTGCCTTCGTAGCGTGTCTTGTCTCGACGCATTTCTGCGTCGAACTGCGACTGCGACTGTTCTGCGCGACCGTTGCCGAGCAAGCCTGAAAGAGCGGGAATTTTCACGTCCGGGCCGATACTATTGCTTTTTCTGGGATTTCGGGTCGAGCTGGATCTGAACGCGCCCGCCACAAGCATCCAGTTTGGCTTCTCCGGAATTCATCTGTACCGTCAGCTTACAGCCGACGAAGACGTTCTGGCCCTCGGACAGCACGACCCGGTCGCCCTCGAGGGTGAAGACCTGGCTATCCATGTCGAAATGCCCGCGGTCGGCGGTTGCCTGCTGCGTGCCCGAAGACAGGAAGACCTTGTCCGTCACATCGATGTTCTCGATGTCGGCGTTGCCGCTTGTCACGCTGGTGCCTTCCCCGCGGTACTTGACCGTCATGTTGCCGGACTGCAGCGTGGTCGTGCCCTGCACCACCTTAACGTTACCCGAAAACAGGGCCGTCTTGTCCTGTTCCCGGATTTCGAGCTGGTCGCTTTCGATCTGGATCGGTTGATCGTTGGAGAGCTTCAGCCCGTCCATCTTGCTCTTGGTCGCCTGGGCGAACGCGCCTGTCGGCGCGGCAAGCGGAATGAGGCCCGTCGCGACAAGCAGGCCAGCCAGGGTGAGCGTTTTGTAAATACTGCAGCAATGCATGACTGGTCCGGCTCTCATTTGTCCGTCTTGTGAATAGTGGAGGGATCGAGGTTTACCCGAACACCTCCTGAAAAACTGATAACGCGTCCCTTATCCGTTATCTTGAGCGCCTGCGCAACAATTGCCGCTTCATTCGCCTTGATGGTCACCTGATCGGTGGTCTCCATCGAACCACCCTTGATATTGAGGTGGGCGGAATTGAAGCTTGCCTCGAGCCCGGAGCTGAGCTTGATGGTGAATGGCTTGTCCATATCAAGCAGGTCGGACGAGCGGTCGAATATGCCGCTCAGCGCCTTCACCATGGCAACCGTGTTTTCGTTCAAGGGAACAGCGGCAGCAATGGTTTCCAGCGCGATGATGTTCGGGTTCTTGATATCCTGAAGCGCCCGTTCGGCGCGCATGGAGTAATTGATACCATCCGAATTACGGCCAGCGATCGCCGGCTTTTCCATCACGACCTTGCCATTTTCGATTTTGGCCGATTCGATTTTCAGCTCTTCCGGCAGGTAGGCGCGGATGACCGATACGCCGACGAAGGCAAGCGAGATCACGAAAGCTGAAACCGGCAGGAGCACTTTCAGGCGACGCACGCGTGCCGAATGGCCCAATGCCGCACGATAGGCAGCGTCTTCCGGCTGGCGGCCGGCTGGCGTCGCGTTATCGTCGGTGCGTTTCAGCATGAGTGAAGCCTGTTCGGTAGGGTTGCCGGAGGCGCTGTCGCATAATCCGGGATCTTTTACATTATCGCATATGCTTGCCAATATGGAAATTCCGGCTGGAGATACAAGCTCGTCCCCTGTGACGCAAGACTTCGCCGATACGGAGGCGTGTTTCGTTCTAGTGGAAGGCAAGATCGTGGCGAGGTTGATTATCCGCGACGATTGTGATGTCTTAGCACGGCTTTGCGGCGGCGTCTGGCTGCGCTAAGTTGTTCCTTGACGGTCCTTTTTTGGTTTGGCACCCTTGGAGCGTTCGTATTTTTCAAGAAGGTTTTCGAGGGGGCAGGCGTGATCAAGTCGGAACTGGTGCAGATAGTCGCAGCGCGTAATCCGCATCTCTATCATCGCGATGTCGAAAACATCGTCAACGCCGTGCTCGACGAGATCACCGACGCGCTTGCGTCCGGTAACCGCGTGGAACTGCGCGGGTTCGGCGCATTCTCCGTCAAGAATCGCCCCTCCCGGTCCGGCAGGAACCCGCGCACCGGCGAAACCGTCTTTGTCGAGGAGAAGTGGGTTCCCTTCTTCAAGACCGGCAAGGAATTGCGAGAACGCCTCAACCCCGGCATGGCCGACGAGGGTGATGACTGAATGCCGGCGGGGCCGGTAGCCCTGAAACGGGGCTCGCCCGTCTGGTCGCAAATGGTAATGTGAGCTGAGGCGGTCACCCCGCCGGGAGTCTTCGATGGTCAGGAAAATCGTCGGTCTGGTTATCTTGGTTCCGCTTGCAGTAGTGCTTATCGTCCTGTCCGTGGCCAACAGGGAGATGGTGCGGCTCGCGCTCAACCCTTTTCAGCCTGATGATCAGATGTTGTCGGTGTCCGCGCCGTTCTTCGTCTTTATATTCTCTGCGGTGATCCTGGGTCTGTTGCTCGGTTCGGCCGTCACCTGGCTTTCCCAGGGCAAATATCGCAAACGTGCACGCAACGAAGCCCGTTCGGCCGTGCGCTGGCAGGCTGAAGCCGACCGGCACAAGACACGCGCCGAGGAAATCGCCGGCAGCACCCTTCCGCGGATTCAGGCCAAGTAGGCTTGCGATTGGTCGCTCCCTTGCGGCCGTTCGCAACGAAAGCGCTTTCGCACGGCTTCCCGGAGTGCTATGGCCCGGCGCTTGAGTTCGGGCAAAAGATACAAGATGTAGGATATGGGCGTGAAGAACAGGGACCGCCGACCGACGCGCAGTGGACCGGGCGGCTCTACTTCCGGCCCCACCCGGTCGGGTTCGCGTAACGGCAAGGATGCCGCAAAGGCTTCTACCGGCAAGGGACGGGACGAACGGCCTCGCGTTACTGACAAACGCCCCCCGCGGGCAGAAGCCGAGGCCACTGCGGCCAAGGTGGCGGTTGAGCCGGCGCGTGCGCTGATCGTTCGCACCGGCGAACGCCCCGCCGAGCGTGTCCCGCTGATCCTCGAATCTCCCGGCGCCGGCGACTTCCACCTGATCGACAGTGGCGAAGGCCTGAAGCTTGAACAGTACGGCCCCTACCGTATCGTTCGCCCCGAGGCGCAGGCGCTCTGGCCCAAGGCGCTGCCGGCGCATGTGTGGGAACGGGCGGATGCCATTTTCACCGGGGATACCGATGAAGACGGCATGGGCCGCTGGCGCTTCCCCCGTGAGGCGCTGGGCGAAACCTGGCCGTTGTCTCTGCTCGGCATCGATTTCCTTGGACGCTTCACCTCCTTCCGTCATGTCGGCGTGTTCCCCGAGCAGATCGCCCACTGGACATGGATGAAGGAGCAGGTCGAACAGGCTGGACGACCGCTCAAGGTGCTGAACCTGTTCGGCTATACCGGCGTTGCTTCTCTGGTTGCCGCATCAGCAGGCGCCGAGGTTACGCATGTCGATGCCTCGAAGAAGGCGATCGGCTGGGCGCGCGAAAATCAGGCGCTGAGCCGTCTGGATAAGGCGCCGATTCGCTGGATCTGCGAGGACGCGATGAAATTCATCCAGCGGGAAGAACGTCGCGGCAGCCGTTATGACATCATCCTGACCGACCCGCCGAAATTCGGCCGGGGTCCCAATGGCGAGGTGTGGCAGCTTTTCGATCACCTGCCGCTGATGCTCGACATCTGCCGGGAACTGCTGTCGCCGAAGGCGGTCGGATTGGTGCTGACGGCCTATTCGATCCGTGCGAGCTTCTACTCGATCCATGAACTGATGCGCGAAACCATGCGCGGCAAGCGCGGCATCGTCGAATCCGGCGAACTGGTGATCCGCGAAGCCGGTCTTGACGGCAAGACGCCGGGCAGGGCGCTTTCCACCTCACTTTTCAGCCGCTGGGTGCCGAAATGAACGACGATTTCAGGAACGAAGGCGCAAGGCGTGTTGGCCAGGTGAAGGAGATCACCAGCCTTGCCAACCCGATCGTCAAGGATATCAAGGCGCTTGCGCTCAAGAAGGCGCGCGACGAAACGAAGACCTTCATGGCCGAAGGCCTGAAGCTCGTGATCGACGCGCTCGAACTCGGCTGGACGATCCGTACGCTGGTCTATTCCAAGGCCGCCAAGGGCAAGCCGTTGGTCGAGAAGGTTGCCGCCCGCACGGTTGCTTCGGGCGGTCTGGTGCTGGAGGTCTCCGAAAAGGTCATGTCATCGATCACTCGGCGCGACAATCCCCAGATGGTAGCGGGCATTTTCGACCAGCGCTGGAAAGCCCTGAAGGATGTGAAGCCGGTCGGTAGCGAAACCTGGGTTGCTCTCGATCGGGTGCGCGATCCCGGCAATCTCGGAACCATTATCCGCACGGCCGATGCCGCTGGCGCTTCTGGCGTCATGCTGGTCGGCGATTGCACCGATCCGTTTTCGCTGGAAACGGTGCGGGCGACGATGGGTTCGCTCTTCGCTGTTCCGTTGGTGCGGGCGAGCGCCGCGGATTTCCTGAAATGGAAGGGCACATGCGGCGCGCGCCTCGTCGCGACCCATCTCGCCGGTTCCGTCGACTATCGCACCATCGATTATCGCAGCAAGCCGGTGATCCTCATGATGGGCAACGAGCAGTCGGGCCTGCCGGAGGACCTGGCGGGTGCGGCGGACGCTCTGGCGCGCATACCGCAGACCGGGCGCGCAGACTCGCTCAATCTGGCCGTTGCGACCGGCGTCATGCTGTTCGAGGTACGCCGCCATCTCCTCACCCTCGACGGAAGCCGATGACGACATTTCTGGAAAGACTGACACGGCCGTTCCCGGCCTTCGTGCTGATCGTACTGATGCTGATCTTCGACCAGGCGATCAAATACGCGGTGGAACTCTATCTGCCACTGAACGAGGCCGTGCATGTCGTGCCGATGCTGGCGCTTTATCGCACCTATAATCTCGGTGTTGCCTTCTCCATGCTGTCGGACACGAGCGGCTGGTTCATCGTCACCCTCAGGCTCACTATCGTGATCTTCGTGCTGTGGCTATGGCATCGCACGGGTCGTGAACATCATCTGGCGCATCTGGGTTTCGCGCTGATTATCGCCGGTGCGCTCGGTAATTTGATCGATCGCTTTCTTTACGGTCATGTTATTGATTATATACTCTTCTACACACAGACGTGGTCTTTCGCGGTTTTCAACCTTGCAGACAGCCTGATCACCATCGGTGCCGGGTTTATTCTGCTGGATGAGGTGTTGGCCCACAGACGTTCGAAAGAGTAGGTTTCGTCGGTGCCGCAAATGGGATACGAAGTGGCGGTGTCGAGATGTGTTTTTGACGAATAGACGCCCGAGTTGTGTGACGATTCCTGTCACTTTCCTGTCGTACAGCCGTGGTTTATGACCGCAAGCTTAACCTGGACGAGTCGCGATGAGCATTGAACTTCTGGACCGAAAGTCCCTGCTTGACGGCGGCTCCGCTTCCGCTGCTCCTGGCCAGTCCGTATCCGAGGGCCTTTACGGCCGCATCGGCTCGCTGGAGACGCGCCTCGCCCGCAATGAGCGCGAGATCGACGCCGCCCAGGCCGTGCGTTACAGGGTGTTCGTCGAGGAAATGAAGGCTCAGGTTGCTCCGGAGGCGGCCCGACTCCAGCGTGATATCGATTCCTGGGATGCCGTCTGCGATCACCTTCTGGTGGTCGATCGCGCGATCGAGGGTGATCCGGAAGACCAGATCGTCGGCACTTATCGCCTGCTGCGCCATGACGTTGCGATGGTGCATGGCGGCTTCTATTCGGACTCGGAATTCGCGATCAGCGAACTGGTTTCCCGTCATCCTGAAAAGCGTTTCATGGAGCTCGGTCGCTCCTGTGTGCTGCCTGCATATCGCACCAAGCGCACGGTCGAACTGCTCTGGCAGGGCTGCTGGGCCTATGCGCTGCAGCACCGTGCGGACGCCATGTTCGGCTGTGGTTCTTTCCCGGGGGTTCACCCGGAAGAGCATGCGCTCGCCTTGTCCTTCCTGCACCACAATACCGGTGTTCGCGGCGAATGGACGGTTTCGGCAAAGCCCGAGCTTTACCGTGAGATGGACCTGATGCCCGTCGAGGCTATCAATGCACGTAAGGCACTGTCTGCCATGCCGCCGCTGATCAAGGGCTATCTGCGCCTCGGCGCGATGGTCGGCAACGGCGCGGTCGTGGATCACGCCTTCAACACCACCGATGTGTTGATCGTACTTCCGATCGCCAGCATTTCCGGCCGCTATGTGAACTACTACGGCGCTGACGCTGGCCGTTTCTCGAGCTGACGGCCTTTCGCCCGCTGGATCCCCCTCCGGGAAATAGCCGCGGGCGAATCCTGTTCACCAATCATTCCGGCGGGATCGCACGAGGATCGAACGGCAGGTCTGCCCTACGGCGCTCGTCCATGGCTGCAATCTGCGGATGGCTGAGCGGGTCGCGGATCCCCTCCGCACAGAATTCCGATCTCTGTTCCGAACTGCGGAAGAGGTTGAGGAAATTCAAGAATATCTTGAGCATACTTTGGCCTCCCATTCCCGGCGGATGCTAAAAAATGCGAGATTTCAGCGGTATAATCCCGGATGCAGGCTCCATCCATTGATGTATTCCGCAGAGGTATGTAGATTTTCTACATGCGCAACCTGAATGTGATCACCCTGAATGGCTTGCGGGCGGTGGAGGCGGTCGCCCGCCTCGGCTCGTTGCAGGCTGCCGCAGATGAACTCGGCGTCACCATCGGCGCCGTCAGCCAGCAGGTCATCAAGTGCGAGACACAACTGGGGCGAACCCTTTTCGCAAGGGAGCCGCGCGGTCTCGTGGTGCTGCCGGGCGGGCGCGATTTCGTGGCGCGCCTGACAGAAGCGTTCGGCGGAATTTCCCGCGCAGTGGAAATAGTGCGCCACGAGCGCGATGACGTCCTGACGATCTCGGTCGCACCCGTCTTTGCCGCGCGATGGCTCGTGTTCAGGCTGGGCCGCTTTGCCGAGCGTCATCCGGATATCCGCATCCGGCTCGACGCGACCGACCGTCTCGCCGATCCGAATGTCGGTGATGTCGATCTCTGTATTCGGGTTGGAAGGGGACGCTGGCCGGGCGTGCGGGCCGACCTTCTTTTGCAGCAGCGCGTCTTTCCCGTCTGTACGCCGGCGCTCGCTGCCGGTCTTGCTTCGCCCGCGGATCTTCTTGATATGCCGTGGGTCGTGGATGCACGCGCTCTGTTTTCACGCGATGTCTGGCTTGAATGTGCGGGATTGCCCGTCGGTCGGGTGACGGGGCGGCATGTGTTCAACGAGGCGTCGCTCTGTCTTGATGCGGTGATCGCAGGCCAGGGCGTCATGCTGGCATGGCAGACGCTTGCATCCCATGCGATCCAGAGTGGACAGCTTGTCGTGCCCTTCGGACCCTTCGCCGCAACCGGCGACGGACATTATCTGGTCACGGCCGAAAACGCGCCCCACGATCCGAAGGTTGAGGCCTTCGGGGCTTGGTTGCGCGAGGCGCTGGCTGCGGACATGGCGGCTCTCGAAGGTTTCGTCCGGTCGACGGGTATCGATCCGGACGAAAGCGCCAAGGCTTAGAGAGCGTTATAGGCCGCCATCATTGCCATGTTGACGATGTCGGTGTCCTTGGCGCCCATCTGGGTGATCTGGACGGATTTTTCGAGACCCACCAGAAGCGGCCCGATCACGGTGGAACCACCGAGTTCCTGCAGCATCTTGGTGGAAATCGCCGCGGAGTGGATCGCCGGCATGACGAGCACGTTGGCCGTGCCCGAGAGACGGCAGAACGGATACTGCTCCATGCGGTGGGCGTTGAGCGCGACATCGGCGCCCATTTCCCCGTCATATTCGAAATCGACCTTGCGCTTGTCGAGGATCTTGACCGCCTCGCGCAGCCGTTCCGAGCGCTCGCCGGTCGGGTGGCCAAAGGTCGAGTAGGCCAGAAGCGCGACGCGCGGCTCATAGCCGAAGCGATGCGCGACGTGGGCGGCTTCCTCGGCGATATCGGCAAGCTCTTCCGCCGTCGGCATGTCGTGTACGGCGGTATCGGCCACCAGCACGGTGCGTCCACGCGTCAATGCCAGCGAAACGCCGATCACGCGGTGGCCGGGCTGCGGATCGATGCAACGGCGGACGTCCTCCAGTGCGGTCGAATAATTGCGGGTGGTGCCGGTAACCATGGCATCGGCATCGCCCAGCGCCACCATGCAGGCGGCGAAGTGGTTACGATCCGTATTGATGAGACGCTGGCAGTCGCGATGCAGGTAGCCTTTGCGCTGCAGGCGGGAGTAGAGATATTCGGTATAGGCCTCGACGCGCCTAGAGACGCGGGCGTTGACCAGTTCGATGCCGGGCCGGTCGAGATCGATGCCGGCGCGTTCGGCGGTCGCTCTCAGCGGTTCGTCGCGGCCGAGCAGGATGGCGGTGCCGAGCCCCTGGTTGGCAAAGGCGATGGCAGCACGCATCACCTGCTCTTCCTCGCCTTCGGCGAAGACCACGCGCTTCGGATTTTCACGAACACGCTCGTAGAGCTGCTGGGTGGTCGCGGCGATCGGGTCCTTGCGGGCGGAAAGTTCGCGCGCATAGGCATCGAGATCGCTGATTTCCTTGCGTGCCACACCGGTTTCCATCGCAGCACGGGCAACAGCCACCGGGATGGAGGAGATGAGGCGCGGATCGAAGGGGACCGGAATGATATACTGCGCGCCGAAACGTGGACGCTGGCCCTGATAGGCTGCGGCAACGTCATCCGGCACGTCCTCGCGGGCAAGTGCCGCAAGCGCCCGGACGGCCGCAATCTTCATGGCGTCGTTGATCGAGGATGCGCGCACGTCGAGTGCGCCGCGGAAGATGTAGGGGAAGCCGAGCACATTGTTGACCTGGTTCGGATAGTCCGAACGCCCGGTCGCCATGATGGCGTCCTTGCGGATTTCTGCGACTTCCTCCGGCGTGATTTCCGGATCCGGATTGGCCATCGCGAAGATGATCGGGTTCGGCGCCATCGAGCGGATCATGTCGGCCGAGAACGCACCCTTCTGGGAAAGGCCGAGCACGACGTCGGCGCCTTCCATGGCTTCCTTCAGCGTACGGCGGTCCGTTTTGACGGCGTGGGCCGATTTCCACTGGTTCATGCCCTCGGTGCGGCCTTGGTAGATCACGCCCTTGGTGTCGCAGAGAATGACATTTTCGGGATTGAATCCCATGGCCTTGATGAGCTCGATGCAGGCGATCGCAGCTGCGCCCGCACCGTTGCAGACGAGCTTTGTCGTCTTGAAATCGCGGCCGGTCAGTTCCAGTGCGTTGATGAGGCCGGCGGCGGCGATGATCGCGGTGCCGTGCTGGTCGTCATGGAAAACCGGGATGTCCATCAGTTCGCGCAGGCGCTGCTCGATGATGAAGCAGTCGGGCGCCTTGATGTCCTCGAGGTTGATGCCGCCGAAGGAGGGGCCTAGATAGCGCACGCAGTTGATGAACTCCTCGACATCCTGGGTATCGACCTCAAGGTCGATGGAATCGACGTCGGCAAAGCGCTTGAACAGGACGGACTTGCCTTCCATCACCGGCTTCGAGGCGAGCGCGCCGAGATTGCCGAGGCCAAGGATCGCCGTACCATTGGAAATAACGGCCACCATGTTGCCACGGGTGGTGTAATCATAGGCGGTGGCGGGATCGGCGGCGATGGCCTTGACCGGTACTGCGACACCAGGGGAATAGGCGAGCGACAGGTCGCGCTGCGTAGCCATCGCCTTCGTCGGCGTGATCTCCAGCTTGCCCGGACGTCCCTGTGCGTGGAAATCCAGCGCTTCCTGTTCTGTAACGGAGGTCTTGACGGCCTTCCCGTGATCCTTGTTCGGCATGTTCCCTCTAACCTTGTTGTGGGCAGCCATACGTGCGGCCGTCCTTGGTGGTTGTTTTTGCTCGGCTTAGGTCGTTAGTGTTGCCCGACATCTTTTTCAAGAAAACTTTGGCCCGTGACGATCAATACTGCGCCCGCAAACGAAGTCTTCAATGCCGCCGAGCTTGCCTCAGAGGAAAGTCGCGCCTCCGCGACTCCGATGATGGAGCAATATATCGAGATCAAGGCGGCCAACCCGGATAGCCTGCTGTTCTACCGGATGGGGGATTTCTACGAACTGTTTTTCGAGGACGCCGTGGAGGCATCCCGCGCGCTCGGTATCACGCTTACCAAGCGCGGCCAGCATCTGGGTCACGACATCCCCATGTGCGGGGTACCGGTTCATGCCGCCGATGATTACCTGCAGAAGCTGATCGCGCGCGGTTTCCGTGTCGCAGTCTGCGAACAGGTCGAAGACCCGGCGGAAGCCAAGAAGCGCGGTTCGAAATCCGTCGTGCGTCGTGATGTCGTCCGTCTCGTGACGCCCGGCACGCTGACCGAAGAAAAGCTTCTATCGCCGTCGGAAACGAATTACCTGATGGCGCTCGCCCGCATCCGAGGCGGCTCGACACCGCTTTTGGCGCTCGCCTGGATCGATATCTCGACCGGCATCTTCCGATTGGCGGAAACGGATGAGGGCCGTCTTCTTGCCGACATCCTGCGGATCGAGCCGCGCGAGCTGATCGTGCCTGATACGCTTTTCCATGATCCTGAACTGAAGCCGGCCTTCGATGTTCTCGGGCGCGTGGTCGTGCCGCAGCCGGGTGTCCTGTTCGACAGCGCCACGGCCGAAAACCGCCTTGCCCGTTATTTCGGCGTGGGCACGCTTGATGGCTTCGGTTCCTTCAGTCGTGCCGAGATTGCCGCGGCTGCCGCGGCCGTTGCCTATGTCGAGAAGACCCAGATTTCCGAACGTCCAGCGCTCGGACTGCCCGAGCGGCAAAGCGCGTCTTCGACGCTTTTCATCGACCCGGCGACGCGCGCCAATCTGGAACTGGTCAAGACGCTTTCAGGGGATCGCAACGGCTCGCTCCTGAAGGCAATCGACCGCACAGTGACTGGCGGTGGCGCCCGCCTGCTGGCCGAGCGGCTGATGTCGCCGCTCACCGAACCCGCCGCCATTTCCGCACGTCAGGATTCCATCGCCTTCATGCTGAGCGAATCCGCACTGTGCGAACAACTGCATGACGCCCTGAAAAGGGTGCCGGACATGCCGCGCGCACTGTCGCGGCTGGCGCTCGATCGCGGCGGTCCGCGCGACCTCGGCGCGATCCTCTATGGTCTTGCCTCGGCCCGGGAGGTTGGCGAACGGCTGGCCGGAATGCTTCTGCCGGATGAACTGGCGGCTGCCGTTGAAGATCTCGCCGCACTTCCGGTGTCCGTCGGTGAGCTTCTTGCATCCATGCTGGCGGACGACCTGCCGCTTCTGAAGCGTGACGGCGGTTTTCTGAGGGAAGGGGCTATCCCCGAACTCGACGAGATCAGGGCGTTGAGAGACCAGTCGCGGCGCGTCATCGCAGGTCTGCAGCTTCAATATGCCGAGGAGACTGGCATCAAGTCGCTGAAGATCAAGCATAACAATGTGCTTGGATATTTCATCGAGGTCACCGCTGGCAATGCCGGCGCGATGACGGAAGGCGAGGCCGCCAAGGCCCGCTTCATCCATCGCCAGACGATGGCCAGCGCCATGCGCTTCACCACGACAGAGCTTGCCGATCTGGAAAGCCGCATTGCCAATGCCGCCGGGCAGGCGCTCACCATCGAGCTTGAAGCCTTCGACCGCATGCTGGCGGCGGTCGTTGCCGCAGCCGAGCCGATCAAGGCGGCGGCCCGTGCGCTCGCCATCATCGATGTCGCGGCAGGTCTTGCAACGCTCGCGGAGGAGCAGGGCTATTGCCGCCCGCTGGTCGATGACAGCCGCATGTTTGCGATTGTCGCCGGCCGCCATCCGGTGGTCGAACAGGCGCTGCGCCGTCAGGCGGCAAGTCCCTTCATCGCTAATGACTGCAACCTTTCGCCCGATGGATCGGATGATACCGGCGCAATCTGGCTGCTGACCGGCCCGAATATGGGCGGTAAGTCGACCTTTCTGCGCCAGAACGCGCTGATCGCCATCATGGCCCAGATGGGTTCCTTCGTGCCGGCGGGATCGGCCCATATCGGCATCGTTGACCGGCTGTTTTCCCGCGTCGGCGCATCCGACGATCTTGCGCGCGGACGTTCGACCTTCATGGTCGAGATGGTCGAGACGGCGGCGATTCTCAATCAGGCAACCGACCGCTCGCTGGTCATTCTCGATGAAATTGGCCGAGGTACGGCGACTTTCGATGGCTTGTCCATCGCCTGGGCCGCCGTCGAGCATCTGCATGAGGCGAACCGCTGCCGGTCGCTTTTCGCCACCCATTTCCATGAGCTGACGGTGCTGTCGGAAAAGCTTTCGAGGCTTTCCAACGTCACCATGCGGGTCAAGGAATGGGACGGCGACGTGATCTTCCTGCATGAGGTAGGTCCCGGTGCGGCCGACCGCTCCTACGGTATCCAGGTCGCGCGTCTCGCAGGTCTGCCGGCCTCGGTTGTTGCCCGTGCGCGTGATGTTTTGACACGTCTTGAGGATGCCGACCGCAAGAACCCGGCAAGTTCGCTGATCGACGATCTGCCGCTGTTCCAGGTCGCCGTGCGCCGTGAGGAAGCGCCGAAATCCGGCCCGTCGAAGGTGGAAGAGGCGTTGAAAACGCTGGATCTCGACGACATGACGCCGCGGCAGGCGCTTGATGCGCTTTATGATCTCAAGAAACAACTTGGCAAGTCTTGAGCGCTAATATGCTTGTCCGGTGCGCCGCAAAGGCGCTATAGCGCCTCCCGTCGCCGCCTTGAAAAAGCCGGCAAGCCACGAAAGCCTGCAGCAATAATGGCCAAGCCCGAATACGAACATGCGGATCTGATCGACATCGCCTCGCTCAAGGCAGAGTGCGATACCATTGCCCGAACCCACGCCGGAAACCTTCTGGAGACGCGCGCCGCTCTCTTGCCGGTGCTGCGCAAGGCGAGCAATGACGGCCGCGAAAAGGCCCGTGAACTTTTGTTCAAGGACGGAAGCGGCCTGAGCTGCGCCCGGCGCATTTCCGATATTCAGGATCAGATCATCTCGGTGATCTTCGAGATCGCCATCATTCATCTCTATCCGGATAATGCCGATGGCATCGGTGTTGCCGCGGTCGGCGGTTATGGACGCGGTACGCTGGCGCCGGGTTCCGATATCGACCTCCTTTTTCTCATGCCGCAGAAGCTCTCCGGCACCATGCACAAGGCGGTCGAATTCGTACTCTACCTGCTGTGGGATATGGGCTTCAAGGTCGGTCACGCCACCCGCAGCGTTGAGGAATGTATCCGCCTCTCCAAGGGCGACATGACGATCCGCACGGCGATCCTCGAGACCCGCTTCATCTGCGGCAAGGAAGAGCTCGTCGACGAATTGCATCGCCGTTTCGATCAGGAAGTGACAAACAATACGGCCCCTGAATTTATCGCAGCGAAGCTTGCCGAGCGGGACGAACGTCACCGCAAGGCTGGCGACAGCCGCTATTTGGTTGAGCCGAACGTCAAGGAAGGCAAGGGCGGCCTGCGCGACCTACAGACCCTCTTCTGGATCGCCAAGTACAAGTATCATGTCCGTGATTCCGGCGATCTCGTGCGCCTCGGCGTGCTTTCGCGTCAGGAGTGGCGCCTCTTCCAGAAGGCGGATGACTTCCTCTGGGCGGTGCGCTGCCACATGCATTATCTCACCGGCAAGCCGGAAGAGCGCCTCTATTTCGATATCCAGCCCGAGATTGCCCGCAACCTCGGCTATCAGCCTCGCCCAGGTCTTTCGGCGGTCGAGCGCTTCATGAAGCACTACTTCCTGATAGCCAAGGACGTCGGCGATTTGACCCGCATTTTCGCCGCAACGCTCGAGGAGCAGCAGGCCAAGGCCGCGCCGGGCATCACGGCTGCCATCGGCCGCTTCGCCCACCGGCCGCGTAAGATCGCCGGCACGGTCGACTTCCTCGACGACCGCGGCCGTATCGCGCTCGCCAAGCCGGATGTTTTCAAGCGCGATCCGATCGCCATCATGCGGCTCTTCCATGTCGCGGATCTCAACGGCCTGGAGTTTCACCCCGACGCCCTGAAGGCGGTTACGCGGTCTCTTTCGCTGATCGACCATGATTTCCGCGAAAGCGAGGAGGCGAACCGCCTTTTCCTTGATGTGCTGACCTCCCGTCGCGATCCGGGCTTCATCCTGCGCCGCATGAACGAGGCTGGCGTTCTCGGTCGCTTCATTCCGGAATTCGGCAAGATCGTCTCGATGATGCAGTTCAATATGTATCATCACTACACCGTCGACGAGCACCTGATCCGCACGGTCGAGGTTCTGTCCGAGATCGACAAGGGCAAGGCCGAGGAGCTTCATCCGCTGGCCGCCAAGGTGATGCCGGCCATCGAGGAACGGCAGGCGCTCTACGTCGCTGTCCTGCTTCACGACGTCGCCAAGGGCCGGCAGGAGGATCACTCGATCGCTGGCGCGAGGGTTGCGCGTAAGCTTTGCCCGCGCTTCGGCCTGAACCCCAAGCAGACGGAACTCGTCGCCTGGCTTATCGAGCAGCATCTCCTGATGTCCATGGTCGCCCAGACCCGCGATCTGCACGACCGCAAGACGATCACCGACTTCGCCGAGAAGATCCAGTCACTGGACCGGCTGAACATGATGCTGGTGCTGACCGTGTGCGATATCCGCGCCGTTGGCCCCGGTGTCTGGAACGGCTGGAAGGGCCAGCTTCTGCGCACTCTCTATTATGAAACAGAGTTGCTTCTGTCCGGCGGCTTCTCTCAGGTTCCCCGCAAGGAACGCGCCCGCCACGCGGCGGAACAGCTTGCCCATGCGCTCGGCGACTGGAGTCAGAAGGATCAGAAGCGCTACACCAAACTGCATTACGAACCCTATCTCCTGTCGGTTGCCCTGGAGGATCAGGTGCGCCACGCGCACTTCATTCGTCAGGCCGACAAGGCGGGGCAGGCGCTTGCAACCATGGTGCGCACGGATTCCTTCCATGCGATCACCGAGATCACCGTTCTGGCGCCTGACCATCCGCGTCTGCTGTCGGTTATCGCGGGCGCTTGCGCGGCGGCAGGTGCCAACATTGCGGACGCGCAGATCTTCACCACGTCAGATGGGCGTGCGCTCGATACCATCATGGTCAACCGCGAATTCCCCATAGACGAGGATGAGATGCGCCGCGCCGCGACCATCAGCAAGATGATCGAGGACGTGCTCTCCGGCAAGAAGCGCCTGCCGGAAGTGATTGCCACCCGCAGCAAGGGCAAGAAGAAGAACAAGACCTTCCCTGTGCAGCCGCATGTGACCATTGCCAATACGCTCTCCAACAAGTTCACCGTTGTCGAAGTCGAATGCCTTGACCGCATCGGTCTTCTGGCGGAGATCACGGCCGGGCTGGCTGACCTGTCGCTCGACATTCACTCGGCGCGCATCACAACCTTTGGTGAAAAGGTCATCGATACCTTCTATGTCACCGATCTGGTGGGCCAGAAGGTGACCAACGAGAACAGGCAGGCAAGCATTGCCAACAGGCTGAAGGCCGTTATGGCCGAGCACGCAGAGGAGCCGCGCGAGCGCGCCACCGTTGCTGTTGCACCCCTTGCCCAACCGCAACCGCTGCCGAAGAAGGCCCGGGCCTGACATGAGCCTCGTCAAGAAATTCATGACCGTCGGCGGCGCCACGCTCGGCAGCCGCGTCTTCGGGTTCGCCCGTGAAACACTGATGGCGGCGGCCCTCGGCACCGGGCCGATGGCAGACGTTTTCTACGCCGCCTTCCGCTTTCCGAACCTCTTTCGCCGGCTCTTTGCCGAAGGCGCTTTCAACGCCGCCTTCGTGCCTCTCTTCGCCAAGGAGATCGAGGCTAACGGCGTGGACGGTGCAAAACGCTTCTCCGAAGAGGTTTTCGGCGTTCTTTTCTCCGTACTGATGCTGATCACCATCGTCATGGAACTCGCCATGCCGGTTCTGGTGTCGTGGATCATCGCGCCGGGCTTCGTCGGTGACGACGCCAAGTTCTCGCTCACCGTGCGCCTCGCCGCGGTGATGTTCCCCTACCTGATGTGTATGTCGCTGACGGCGATGCTGAGCGGCATGCTGAACTCGCTGCACCATTTCTTCGCGGCCGCGGTCGCACCGGTCTTCCTGAACGTGATGATGATCAGCGCGCTGTTCTGGGCTCTCTACACGGGATCCGATCCGGAAGTGACGGCCTGGTATCTCTCGTGGTCGGTGCTTGGCGCGGGCATTCTTCAGCTTGCCGTCGTATATGCTGGCGTGCGTCATGCCGGTATGAGCATTGCCTTCAAGTTTCCGCGCTTCACACCCAATGTGAAGCGCCTGTTGATTCTGGCCGTTCCCGCAGCCGTCACCGGCGGGATTACCCAGATCAACCAGATGATCGGGCAGGCGATCGCATCGGGCAAGGAGGGCGCCATCGCAGCGTTGCAATATGCCGATCGCATCTACCAGCTACCGCTCGGCGTGGTCGGCGTGGCCGTCGGCGTCGTTCTCCTTCCTGAACTCGCGCGGGCGCTGAAGGCCGGCTTTATGAAGGAAGCCGCCAACACCCAGAACCGCTCCATCGAATTCGTGCTGTTCCTGACGCTACCGGCCGCCGCCGCACTCTGGGTGCTCTCCGACGAGATCATCCGCGTGCTCTATGAACGCGGCGCCTTTTCCGAGCAGAACACCTCCGTCGTCGCCGGCATCCTTGCCATATACGGTCTCGGCCTGCCGGGGTTCGTCCTGATCAAGGCCCTCCAGCCCGGCTTCTATGCGCGCGAGGACACGCGTACGCCGATGCGGTTCACCGGCATTTCCGTGGTCATCAATACGGCTCTCGCGGTTAGCCTTTTCCCTCTGATCGCGGAACGCGGTATTGCGGTTGCCGAAGCCGCAGCCGGCTGGACGAACACACTGCTGCTAGGTGCAACACTCTACCGGCGCGGCCATCTCGAATGGGAGTGGCCGCTCGTCGGGCGCGCGCTGAGGCTCGTGGCGGCCGCCGCCGTCATGTCGGGTGTGCTGGTCTATCTCCTGCACCTCTGGGCTGCCTGGTTCACTCCGCAGTCACCACTTTTGACGCAGGTCACTGCTCTCGGCGGCCTGATTGCCGTTGCCATGGTTGTCTATTTTGGTGTCGCCTTTGCCATCGGCGGAGCAAATCTCGGCATGTTGCGCCGTAACCTCAAGCGAAAGCCGAGCGAGGCCGCGCACCCCCCAGAGGCCTGAGTCACGGCTTCCTTCGCGGCTTGAAGTTGGCGAGGCTGCCCTTGCCGCCGCCCCTACCACAGTGCGCCCAGCGGCGCTTGGGCCCTATGTCGACATGCACGAGGCCATTGCAGTATCGGCCGATGCCGCCGATACCGGGAGCGCCGGCCGCGGCCGCGAGAATTTGCCTTTCGGAAACGCCGGGTATCCGGAAATCCGCGGCATAGCACCGCGTGTGCTGCGAGCGGCCGGAATGGGGCCGGTGCCCGGAGGTAATCACCAGTCGCCGCCCGGTCTGTCTGGCGATGTGTGCGAGAATGATCCTGAGACCTAACGGAAAACAACTGGCCCGCACGCCGATCCGCTGCAGCGTGTAGGCGGCTGTGTAGTCGTGTTGTTTCAGTGTGGCAGTGCGGTTTTTCCGGGTTTCCCCGGCATTGACGTCGACTTGTGTCGTGAGCGTCATAAGGCAGGCAAGCATGACGCGAATGGCCGTGTGCATGGCATCCCCCTGAAAATGGCGCCCGTGAGCGGGAGCTGATTTCGGAGGCGGCAATTTCATTTCAGATTAAGGAGAAAATGTGGAATGCAATACCATTAATTAGGATTAACTATTTCTTGTATCACGATATGTCAAATGTTTGCCCGGATTGGTTCCTGCAGTTGATGGGAGGCTAGTGATAATGCATGGTTCGGCCTCCCGTTGTGGAGGTTCCTATGTCTCGCCAGTCTGTCTTTCTCGTTACCATCGTTGTCGACGATTATGATCGCGCCAAGGCATTCTATTGCGGTTGTCTGGGGTTCGAGTGCCTTGAGGACAAGGATCTGCCGGACGCCAAGCGGTGGGTCGTGGTGAAGCCAGGGAGAGGCGAGGGTGCGGCCCTGTTACTGGCGCAGGCGGACGGTGAGGCCGAGCTTGCCGTGATCGGCAACCAGACCGGCGGACGTGTTGGTTTCTTCCTGAAGACGGACGATTTTGCCCGCGATCACGCAGCCTTTGTCGCCGCGGGTGTGACCTTTCTTGAAGCGCCGCGATACGAGCCCTACGGTACGGTCGCCGTTTTCCGGGATCTTTACGGAAACCGCTGGGATCTCATAGAGCACGCGGCTTGACTGCGGCGAACGAGCCCCTTGATTGCTGGCCCACGGCGGTGCATAAGCCCACCGTATTTCGATCGATAGATCGGGCCCTCCACCAGCCTGTTGAGGACAATCATGGGTGAGTTCAAGCCGCTGGTTTTCTCCGGCGTTCAGCCGACCGGCAACCTTCATCTCGGTAATTATCTCGGCGCCATCAGAAAGTTCGTGGCCCTGCAGGAAAAAAACGACTGCATCTATTGTGTCGTCGACCTGCACGCACTGACCGCGCAGCTCGTTCACGAAGACATGGCCAGCCAGATCCGTTCGATCACAGCGGCCTTCCTGGCGAGCGGCATCGATCCGAAGAGCCATATCGTCTTCAACCAGTCGGCTGTGCCGCAGCATGCGGAACTCGCCTGGATTTTCAATTGCGTCGCCCGTATCGGCTGGATGAACCGCATGACGCAGTTCAAGGACAAGGCCGGCAAGGACCGCGAGCAGGCCTCGCTCGGTCTTTACGCCTATCCGAGCCTGATGGCAGCGGACATCCTGGTTTACCGCGCTACCCACGTTCCGGTGGGCGAGGACCAGAAGCAGCACCTTGAGCTGACCCGCGATATCGCCATGAAGTTCAATCTCGACTTCATGGAGCATATTCGCCGTGCCGGCCAGGGCATCGACATCACCGTCGGTGACGAGCCCGTGCATGCCTATTTCCCGATGGTGGAGCCGTTGATCGATGGCCCTGCGCCGCGCGTCATGAGCCTCAAGGACGGCACCAAGAAGATGTCGAAGTCGGATCCGTCCGACCTCTCTCGCATCAACCTGATGGACGATGCCGAGACGATCTCGAAAAAGATTCGCAAGGCAAAGACCGATCCCGACGCGCTTCCGAGCGAGAGCGAGGGACTGAAGGGCCGCCCGGAAGCCGACAACCTCGTCGGAATCTTTGCGGCGCTGGCCGACAAGTCGAAGGAAGACGTGCTGAAGGACTTCGGCGGCCAGCAGTTCTCGGTCTTCAAGCCGGCTCTGGTGGAGCTTGCGGTGGATGTTCTGTCACCGATCAGCGCCGAGATGCGTAAGCTCATGGCCGATCCCGCCCACATCGACAGCATCCTGCGCGACGGCGGCGAACGGGCGCGGGCACGGGCCGAGAAAACCATGAACGAAGTCCGCGACATTATCGGTTTCGTGAAGTAAAGTCCCGACGAGTCACGCGGCCGTTCGACCGGAGCCGGCCACGGACAGGGCGAGAGATAAACTGATCCGGCGGCGGGGTCCCGTATGGTTTCAACACGGCTTTCACGCCTTGATGGTCACCGCCGCAAGTTCATGGCGGTGATCGACAATACGCCGGAATGCTCACGTGCTGTGCACTATGCCGGGCGCCGTGCGAAGAATTCCAACGGCGGCCTCGTGCTAATCTACGTCATTCCGGAAGGGGACTTCCAGCAATGGCTCGGCGTCGAGGAGATCATGCGGGCTGAGGCGCGCGAGGAGGCAGAGGCCATCATGGCGAAGGCGGCCCAGACCGTGCGTGAGACGATCGGTATCGAGCCCGAGATCGTCATTCGCGAGGGCAGCGCCGCGACGCAGATCAACGCCCTTATTGAGGAGGACCGGGATATCGCAATTCTCGTTCTCGCTGCCGGTTCGACCAAGGAAGGTCCCGGCCCGCTTGTCTCGATGATTGCGGGCCGCGGGGCCGCGTTCCCCATTCCGGTGACGGTTTTGCCGGATTCACTGACCGACGAGGAAATCGATGCACTTTGCTAGGACCATCATCCGTTCGGAGTGAAGCGAAGATCGATACGATTATGGTTCAAAAAGGAAAACGCGGGAGCGCCGATCGGATTCAGTCATACCGAAACGTGCTCCAGCAAGGATAGCAATCGTCAAATCTCACTTGAAGCGGCCTCCCATCGGGCCTATCTTCTTTTGAAGAATTCTAATTTTGTTGGCGACGAATGACAGGTCGCCCGGAGGTTCAGATGTTCATCCAGACGGAATCTACGCCGAACCCGGCAACCCTGAAGTTCCTGCCGGGCAAGGTGGTGATGGAAAGCGGCACCGCCGAGTTCCGCGATGCCGCAAGTGCCGCGGTTTCTCCGCTCGCCGGCCGGCTCTTCGACATCCCCGGTGTCACAGGCGTTTTCTTCGGCTACGATTTCGTGACCGTTACCAAGGATGGCCCGGAATGGCCGCACCTGAAGCCCGCAATCCTCGGCACGATCATGGAACACTTCATGAGCGGCGCGAAGGTCATGGGATCCGCTGCCGCCTCCGACGAAGCCGATGCCGATGGCGAATTCTTCGAGGCCGGTGACGAGAACATCGTCGCCACCATCAAGGAACTCCTCGAAACGCGTGTCCGCCCCGCCGTTGCCCAGGATGGCGGCGACATCACCTTCCGAGGTTTCAAGGACGGCAAGGTCTATCTCAACATGAAGGGCGCCTGCTCGGGTTGCCCGTCCTCGACCGCCACGCTGAAGCATGGCGTGCAGAACCTGCTCAGGCATTTTGTGCCGGAAGTGCAGGAAGTCGAGGCGGTCTGATACGGACCGGCAGGGGGAGGGGATGATCGTTCTGGCGATCGATACGGCGGGCGTGGATTGCTCCGCCGCGATCTATGACAGCAGCAAGGACAAGCTCCTGGGTGCCGCGACCGAAACCCTCGGCCGTGGTCACGCGGAGCATCTGATGCGCATGATCGACGAGGCGCTCGGACAGGCTTCGCTCTCTCTTGACGACGTCGAGCGTATCGCGGTCACGATCGGCCCGGGTTCTTTCACCGGTATCCGTGTGGGTGTCGCCACCGCGCGCGGTCTTGCGCTGGCGCTCGGTGTCGAGGCTGTCGGCGTTTCGACGCTTTCGGTATTGGCGAATGCGGCGAACGCAGCTGACGCGCCTGTGCTCGCCGCCATGGATGCCAAGCGCGAGGAAATCTATCTTCAGCCGTTTTCGGCCACGGGCACCGCGCTCGGCGAACCGCGCATCGAAAACCTCTCCGGCTTTGCTGCCCTCGTTCAGGACGAAGCCTATCGTGTCGTGGGTTCGGCGGAAGCCCTGCTTGCCGATCCTCAGGCCGTGACGCCACCGGATCACTTCCCGATCGGGATCGTGGCTCGCCTCGGTGCGGAGGGCGAAGCGACAAGCCCGCCGAAACCGCTCTATCTGCGTGGCCCCGATGCCAAGCCGCAGGCAGGGTTTGCGGTTGCCAGAACATGAAATACCAAGGCATCAGATAATGCGCGATACCTACTTTTCCCGTCAGCCCGAATTCGAAATCGTCCCGATGACCGCGGAGCATTGTGCCGAGGTGGCCGAGCTCCATACGCTGCGCTTTGCGCGGCCGTGGAATGACGGTGAATTCCTGAGCCTGCTTCTGCAGCCGAGTTCCTTCGGCTTCGTCATGCGGCAGACCAATACGCTGATCTTTAGGGCGCCGCTTGCCGGTTTCGTGCTGGCCCGCGAGGTTGCGGGGGAAGCCGAAATCCTGACGATTGCCGTGAGTGAAAAATGCGCCCGCTTCGGTCTCGGATGGAGGCTGATGCAGGCGGCGATGCGCGAGGCGAGAAGCCGGGGCGGTGAAACCATGTTCCTGGAAGTCGATGACGGCAATGCGCCGGCCCTTGGCCTTTACCGGAAGCTCGGCTTCGAGAAGGCGGGAGAACGCCCGGCATATTATGCGGATGAAAATGGGCGGCGGTCGTCGGCGCTTGTCATGCGGCGCGATCTTCGCTAGTTCGGTTTCACTGTCCGAAGCGTGCCGCGCAAATCTGCGCATCGCTTTTGCGACGACGACACCGTAACAACAAGAATCTGAAGCGCGGGAGCTGATCCGAAAAGATCGCGACGCGCGTCAGCCTTATCTGAAGAGATGCCGGGGCCATGACCGATACTCCGAAATCGTTGGAAGCGTTGTGCGCCGAGCGAGGCATGCGCATGACCGAGCAGCGCCGCGTCATTGCGCGCATTCTGGAAGAATCGGAAGATCATCCCGATGTCGAGGAACTCTATCGGCGCTCGGTAAAGATCGACAGCCGCATTTCCATCTCGACGGTTTACCGCACGGTGAAGCTCTTCGAAGATGCCGGCATCATCGAGCGTCACGATTTTCGCGATGGCCGCTCGCGCTATGAAACGGTTCCGGAGGAGCATCACGATCATCTGATTGACCTCAAGAACGGCGATGTCATCGAGTTTCATTCGCCCGAAATCGAGGCCCTGCAGGAACGTATCGCTCGCGAACACGGCTTCAAGCTCGTCGGCCATCGTCTGGAACTCTATGGTGTTCCGATCGGCAAGGATGAAGGCTGAGCGATGACCTCTCTTCCGGAGGCTGCGGCTTGATCAACTGGGTGCGTATTGTCGTCAACATGACCATTCTGGCGATCGTGACGATCGTCCTTGCGCCCATTCAGGTTCTGGCTCTTTTCTTTGACTGGAAGCTGCGTCGGCGTCTGCCGAGGCTTTGGCATCGCGTCGCCTGTCGCATGCTGGGCATCCGCGTCCATGTTCACGGTGCGATCGATCGCCGCCGTCCCCTGATGCTCGCCGCCAACCACGCGTCGTGGAAGGACATTCTGGTTCTCGGCTCGCTGGCCGATGTTGTCTTCATTGCCAAGACCGAGGTGGCTTCCTGGCCGGTCTTCGGTCTTCTGGCAAAGCTGCAGAAGAGCATTTTCGTGGTCCGCGAGGAGCGGCGTCGCACCGGCGATCAGGTGAACGAGATTGCCTCCCGGATGGCGGATGGCGAGATCGTCGTGCTCTTCCCGGAAGGCACGACCTCCGATGGTAATCGCGTGCTCGAGGTCAAGACGTCGCTCTTCGGTGCGGCATCCGTTGCCCTGCCGCTCGCTCCGCAAGGGGTGGTGCATGTCCAGCCTGTGGCGATCGCCTATACCCGTGTTCATGGCCTGCCGATGGGACGCTATCATCGCCCGATTGCCGGCTGGCCGGGTGATATAACACTCCTGCCGCATCTTATGGGCATATTGAAAGCCGGTGCTCTCGATGTGGATGTGAGCTTCGGCGAGACCTATGATTACGCCGAAGGCAGCAACCGCAAGCATCTCGCGGCTTTCGTGGAAAGTCGCATGCGCAGGATGCTGCTTGGGCACTTGCGTGGGCGTCCTGTAAGCGACCTGTGATTTTTTCGGTTTAATCGTCGCGCAAAAACCACTAAATAGCCGGCATGACCCAGGACATCGCCATTTCTTCAGCATCCGACCTGCCGGCCGCCGGATCAACCACAGCATCGCGCAAGGTCTTCATCAAGACCTACGGCTGTCAGATGAACGTCTACGATTCCGGCCGCATGACCGATGCGCTGGCAGCCGAAGGCTATGTCGCGACCGAGGAGATGGAAGAGGCCGACCTCGTCCTGCTCAACACCTGTCATATCAGGGAGAAGGCGGCCGAGAAGGTCTATTCCGCGCTTGGTCGCCTGCGCGAGACAAAGAAGGCGCGTGCTGCCGAAGGCCGCGAGTTCATGATCGGCGTTGCCGGTTGCGTTGCTCAGGCCGAAGGCGAGGAAATCTCCCGCCGCGAACCGGCCGTCGATGTCGTGATCGGCCCGCAGACCTATCATCGCCTGCCGCAGGCTCTCAAACGTGCCCGCACCGGCGAGCGCGTGGTCGATACCGAATATGCGCTGGAAGACAAGTTCGAGCACCTTCCCGATCCGAAGAAGGCAAAGGCCGGCCCGCGTAACGTCACCGCATTCCTGACCGTGCAGGAAGGCTGCGACAAGTTCTGCACCTTCTGCGTCGTTCCCTATACGCGTGGCTCCGAGGTTTCCCGGCCGCTCGCGCAGATCGTTGGAGAGGCGGAAAAGCTCGTTGCAACCGGCGTGCGCGAACTCACCCTGCTGGGCCAGAACGTCAATGCCTGGCATGGCGTCGATGCCGCCGGACAGGAACTCGGCCTTGGCGATCTCCTTTACCGGCTGGCGGAAATTCCCGGCCTTGCTCGCCTGCGCTACACCACCAGCCATCCCCGCGACATGGACGACCGGCTGATCGAGGCGCACCGCGATCTAAGGATGCTGATGCCCTATCTGCATCTGCCGGTGCAATCCGGCTCCGACCGTATCCTGAAAGCGATGAACCGTCGCCACAAGGCTGCCGAATACATTGCCCTGATCGAGCGCATCCGTGCCGCCCGCCCCGACATCGCGCTATCAGGCGACTTCATCGTCGGCTTCCCCGGGGAAACGGACGAGGACTTCGAGGCGACCCTCGAACTCGTCCGTAAGATAGGTTATGCACAGGCTTATTCGTTCAAGTATTCGACCCGCCCGGGCACACCCGGCGCCGATCTGCCGGATCAGGTTCCCGAGGACGTAAAGACCGAAAGGCTTGCCCGGCTTCAGGAATTGCTGCTTCAGCAGCAGCATGAATTCGCCCGCTCCTTGATTGGCGAAACAATCGACCTACTTCTGGAGAAGCCGGGACGGTTGCCGGGACAGCTGATCGGACGCTCTCCATGGTTGCAGTCTGTGAATGTTGATGCAAAGTCATCGCAAATCGGTGACATTATAAATGTACGAATCACCGCAGCCGGCCCAAACAGCTTGTTTGCCGAGGTGGCAGAGAGTTAGAGTGAGGGCCTGATACCTGATCCAACAGGAGCCTTATCGCTTGAACGCACAAGAAGTGATTTCTTCACCTTCGCGCAACACCCGAACCGCTGCGACCGACGCCAATCACTTCATCTTGACGTTCGAGAACAATCGCTTCGCCAGCGAACTGTTCGGTCAATTCGATCAGCACCTGAAGTTGCTGGAGCAGCGTCTTCAAATCGACGCGCGAGCGCGCGGAAACTCCGTATCCATCTCGGGTGATCTGGTCGCCACCAATCAGGCGCGCAGGGCGCTCGATTTCCTTTATGCCCGGCTTCAGAGCGGCGGCACGGTGGAAATCTCCGATGTGGAGGGGGCCATCCGCATGGCAGTTGCCGCCGATGATCAGCTGTCTCTGCCGACGATGGAGCGCAAGGCCAAGCTGACGATGGCGCAGATCTCCACGCGCAAGAAGACGATCGCTGCTCGTACGCCGACGCAGGATGCCTACATGCGGGCGCTGGAACGCTCCGAACTGGTCTTCGGCGTCGGTCCGGCCGGTACCGGCAAGACCTATCTGGCCGTTGCGCATGCCGCCCAACTTCTGGAGCGCGGTCTGGTCGATCGCATCGTGCTGTCCCGCCCGGCTGTTGAAGCCGGTGAACGTCTTGGCTTCCTGCCCGGCGACATGAAGGAAAAGGTCGATCCGTATCTGCGGCCGCTCTATGATGCCCTCTACGACATGATCCCGGGCGACAAGGTGGAACGCGCAATCACCGCCGGCGTCATCGAAATCGCGCCGCTGGCCTTCATGCGTGGCCGTACGCTTTCCAACGCTGCCGTGATCCTCGACGAGGCCCAGAACACCACGTCGATGCAGATGAAGATGTTCCTGACCCGTCTCGGCGAGAATGCCCGGATGATCGTGACCGGCGACCCGAGCCAGGTGGACCTGCCCCGAGGCGTGACCTCCGGTCTGGTCGAGGCTCTTCAGATCCTGAAAGGTGTCGAGGGCGTCTCGGTCGTGCGCTTCAAGGATGTCGATGTCGTACGCCATCCTCTGGTCGGACGTATTGTAAAGGCCTATGATGCCCAGTATGCGGTGCACGAGGAAAGCGAAAAGACCGACCGGTGAGGTCGAAACGGCACTCTATGCAGCTACTGGACATACAGATATCGATTGAAACGGAAGGCTGGCCGGCGGAAGAGGTGCTGGAGGTCATGGCCTCTCGCGTCCTCGGCGCGGCGGCGGATTTCCTGCGCGACGAGGAAAAGCAGCCTTTCCCCGGCATGCCGGTGGAGGTCTCGCTAGTCTTTTGTGACGACGACACCATTCAGGATATCAATGCGGAATGGCGCAATCAGGACAAGCCGACCAACGTCCTGTCCTTTCCGGCGTTCCCCCTTGTGCCGGGTGGCAAGCCCGGCCCGATGCTAGGCGATATCATCATCGCGCGCGAAACGGTGGCTCGGGAAGCTGTCGATCTGGGCAAGAGCTTCGAGGAACACCTGACGCATCTTATGGTGCATGGTTTCCTGCATCTCTTCGGTTATGATCACATGGAAGTGCAGGAGGCGGAAAGAATGGAGTCGCTTGAGACTCGCATTTTGGCGTCACTTGGCTTATCTGATCCCTATGCGGGGCAGGACCCGCTTTGATAGTCAGGACCAATGAACGATTTTTCGACGAAAGTGGCCGCAGAGGCCGATGAAGGGTCGGAGGGTTCCTCTTCGGACGAAGGCAGTAGTCCTTCGCGGCCGGAGACACCCGGCCGACAACGTAACTCAATCTGGGCGCGCGCCGTCCGTATCCTGAAGCCGAGCCAGGCATCGAGCCTGCGGGAGGATCTGACGGATGCGTTGAAAGAAGACGCTGCCACCAGCGATGTGTTCACCCCCGACGAACGGGCGATGCTGAACAACATCCTCCGCTTCCGGGAAGTTCGCGTTGAGGACGTCATGGTTCCGCGCGCCGATATCGAGGCCGTGGACCAGAATGTCAGCATTGGCGAGTTGATGACCATCTTCGAGGTTTCCGGCCGGTCTCGCATGCCGGTCTACAGCGAGACGCTCGATGATCCGCGCGGCATGGTGCACATCCGCGATCTCCTTTCCTATGTGACGAAAGAGGCCCGCGCCAAGCGGCGCACCGGCAACGGATCGGCGCAGATTGCTGCCGATACCTCTGCGAAGGCCGAAAAGCCGGCACGCGGGACTAAGCCCGATTTCGATCTTGGCCGCGTGGATCTTTCCAGGACCGTGGCCGAGGCCGGGATCGTGCGTTCGATCCTGTTTGTTCCGCCGTCGATGCTGGCCTCCGATCTCCTGAGCCGCATGCAGGCGGCCCGCACCCAGATCGCGCTGGTTATCGATGAGTATGGCGGCACCGACGGCCTCGTTTCCCACGAGGACATCGTTGAAATGGTTGTCGGTGACATCGATGACGAACACGACAACGACGAGGCCATGTTCACCCGAACCTCCGACGATGTTTTCGTCGCCGACGCGCGCGTGGAACTTGAGGAAATCGCTGAGGCCATCGGTGATGACTTCGACGTACGTGACCAGATCGAGGAGGTCGACACGCTGGGCGGTTTGCTCTTCTCCGCGCTTGGCCGGATACCCGTCCGTGGCGAAGTCGTGCAGGCCTTGCCTGGCTTCGAATTCCTGATCCTTGATGCCGACCCGCGTCGCATCAAACGTGTGCGCATCACCCGCAAACGTCCGCAGGCACGGCGACGCGCCAAGGCGGATGCGGATGGGGTGGCCGTGACAGTGAAGACGAACAGTGCTCTGCAGACCACGGAAGCGTCGGCACCCGACAACAGCGTCGCATCCTGATCCTTCTGCCGCCAATGCGCGGGACAAGTCCTCCGATTTTTGGAAGACTGCCCCCGTCGTGATTCGCACGGCATAGGGCAAGGAGAATTCATGGAGAGGCTGGCGGGCAGGATCATGCTGCTCTGGGGCGCCAGACGAGCGCTCCTGGCGGTTTTCGCAGGCGCATTCGGAGCTCTGGCCTTGCCGCCCGTGGGTTTTTTCGTTGCGCTCTTCGTCTCGTTCACCATTCTCGTCTGGTTGATGGATGGTGCCACCGGCAATCCTGACAAAAGCCACTCCTGGGGTCTGCGTTCCGCGTTCCTAACGGGTTGGCTTTTCGGCTTCGGCTATTTCGTCGCCGGATTGTGGTGGCTTGGCAGCGCCCTGCTGGTGGAGGCGGATGAATTTGCCTGGGCGCTTCCGCTGGCAATCCTCGGATTGCCGGCGGTGCTTGCCATCTTCTACGGCTTTGCAACGGTCGTCGCCCGCCTTCTCTGGTCCGAGGGTTGGGGCCGTCTTGCGGCCCTCGCTACCGGGTTCGGACTTGCAGAATGGCTGCGCGGCTTCGTCGCGACCGGGTTCCCGTGGAACACCATCGGCTACGGAGCAATGCCTATCCCGGTGATGATGCAGTCGGCCCATGTCATCGGCGTGCTTGGCGTCACGACGCTGGCCGTCTTTGTCTTTTCGGCTCCCGCGCTGATCGCCACGCGCAAGGGCATCGTGCCGGGCCTGACGATCGCCGGTTTGTTGTTTGCAGCTCACCTGGGATACGGCGCCTGGCGCCTGCTGCTGCCGCCCGATATCGCTTCGACTGTCAGTCTGAACATCCGCATGGTGCAGCCTGCCATCGATCAAGCGGAGAAGGTCGGCAACGGCAGGCGCATTGAGATCTTCAATGAGCATCTTGCGCTTTCCGCGCAACCTGCCGCTCCCGGAAAGCCACGGCCCGACATCATCGTCTGGCCGGAGACGTCCATACCTTTCATCCTGACCGAAAATCCAGATGCGCTCGCCCGCATCGGCGACATGCTGCAGGACGGTCAGGTTTTGATTACGGGGGCTGTCCGTTCGGAGGAGCGCGGGGCCGGTCACGCTCCACGCTATTACAACTCGATCTACATGATCGACGACAAGGGGCAGATCCTCGCCGCTTCCGACAAGGTGCACCTGACACCTTTTGGTGAATACGTGCCCTATGAGGATATCCTGCGGCGCATTGGGTTCGACAATCTGATCAGTCTGCCGGGCGGTTTTTCCGCGGCGTCCCGCCGTTCTCCGCTGACGCTGCCCTCGGGAGTAAGTCTCTATCCGCTGATATGCTACGAGATTATCTTTCCGAACGAATGGATGGGTGATCTGGGCAAGGCTGGCGTCCTTCTGAACATCACCAACGATGCGTGGTTCGGTGCGACGCCGGGACCATATCAGCATTTCCTGCAGGCTCGGATCAGGGCCGTTGAGACCGGTCTCCCCTTGGTTCGGGACGCCAATAGTGGCATATCTGCAGTAGTTGACCCCTACGGACGCATCCTGTCCGGCCTAACGTTGAATTCCCGAGGCGTCATCGACGCAACCATAGGCGTAGAAGCTATGGCGGATAGTGGCAACTATAGGGTGGTGAACAACTTTTGGTATGTGTTCCTGGCTGTGGCGTTCGCGGCAGTGATTTCACGTGCAGGTTTTATTTTTGGAAAGAATTGACCAAAAACCCCTAAAATTGCATAGTGCTAAAGATCATAAGTCACTACGTATGCTCCCAGTTCCGCTTTTGCGAATACAACCCGTGTTGTTATGATCGCTGGAGTGCTAAGGATTATGATCGTTATGCCAACATCATCAGGAACGAAACATGATCGAGAATAAGAAGAAGCCGAACCCGATCGACATCCATGTGGGTAGTCGGATTCGCCTTCGCCGTACAATGCTGGGCATGAGCCAGGAAAAGCTAGGCGAAAGCCTCGGCATTACGTTCCAGCAGATTCAGAAATACGAGAAGGGCACAAACCGTGTCGGCGCAAGCCGCCTGCAGAATATTTCCAGTATTCTAAACGTCCCCGTTTCTTTCTTCTTTGAGGATGCCCCAGGCGAACAGTCTGCTGGTCCGACGGGCATGGCGGAAGCGTCAAGTTCCAACTACGTGGTTGACTTCCTCTCCTCATCGGAAGGTCTCCAGCTGAACCGGGCCTTCGTCAAGATTTCCGACCCCAAGGTTCGTCGAAAGATCGTCGATCTGGTGAAGGCTCTTGCCGCCGAAGCAGATGCCGACTGAGCTTGAGCTTCAGTCGTCTTGAAGAGAGCGGCCCTTAGGCCGCTTTTTTTCTACCTGGGGTATCGGATTGCGCACATAAAGATATATTTATGTCGTTGTGCGCTTGTTTTTCGACAGCGAACTGACTAACAAGAGCATGGCTTGTTCTTTGAGGGGAATCCCGAATGCGCGCTAATTACCTCTTCACCAGTGAATCTGTTTCTGAAGGTCATCCGGACAAGGTCTGTGACCGCATCTCCGATGAAATCGTGGACCTCGTCTATCGTGAAGCCGCCAAGACCGGCGTTGATCCCTGGACTGTCCGTATTGCATGCGAGACCTTGGCAACTACCAACCGCGTGGTGATCGCCGGCGAAGTACGCCTGCCGGGAAGCCTCCTGAAAAAGGACAAGGACGGTTCCGTTGTCAAGGATGCCTATGGTGATCCGGCAGTGAACCCCGCAAAGTTCAAAGCGGCCGCTCGCAAGGCCATCAAGGACATCGGCTACGAGCAGGACCGCTTCCACTGGAAGAAGGTGAAGATCGACGTCCTGCTGCACGCGCAGTCGGCCGATATCGCGCAGGGCGTTGACAAGGCCGCCGACCATGGCAACAGCGAAGGCGCTGGCGACCAGGGCATCATGTTCGGTTACGCCTGCCGCGAAACCCCGGATCTCATGCCGGCTCCGATCTATTATTCGCACAAGATCCTTCAACTTCTGGCCGCCGCCCGAAAAAAGGGCGAGGGGGACGCAGGTAAGCTCGGCCCTGACGCCAAGAGCCAGGTGACCGTGCGCTATGTCGACGGCAAGCCGTCGGAAGTCGACTCGATTGTTCTCTCCACCCAGCATCTCGATGAAAGCTGGGATTCGGCCAAGGTTCGTTCGGTTGTCGAGCCCTACATCCGCGAAGCTCTCGGTGACCTCAAGATCGCCGACGATTGCAAATGGTATGTCAATCCGACCGGCAAGTTCGTCATCGGCGGCCCGGATGGTGATGCCGGCCTCACCGGCCGCAAGATCATTGTCGATACCTATGGTGGCGCGGCGCCTCATGGCGGCGGTGCATTCTCGGGCAAGGACACCACCAAGGTCGACCGTTCGGCAGCCTACGCCGCCCGTTACCTTGCAAAGAATGTGGTCGCTGCCGGTCTTGCCGACCGCTGCACCATCCAGATTTCCTACGCCATCGGCGTTGCCCAGCCGCTGTCGATCTATGTCGACTTGCATGGTACGGGCAAGGTAACGGAAGATGCAGTGGAGGCCGCGATCCGTAAGGTCATGGACCTGTCGCCGAGTGGCATCCGTCGCCATCTTGACCTGAATCGCCCTATATATGCCAAGACGTCGGCCTATGGTCACTTCGGCCGGAAGGCGGGTCGTGATGGTTCCTTCTCCTGGGAGCGCCTCGACCTCGTCAAGCCGCTCAAGGACGCCATCAAGGGTTGATCCTGGAATGACGCCGACCGAACGACGCAGCCGCGCGACCGAAGCCTTCTTCGGTCGCCGCAAGGGAAAACCTCTACGCGAGCTTCAGGTCGAGCGCATGACGCATCTGCTGCCGGAACTCCGTGTCGTTCCGGAAGGGCCGGCGTTGGAGAATCTGGCGGATCTCTTTCCGACGCAGGTCGACCGCCTGCGTCTGGAAATCGGTTTCGGTGGCGGTGAGCACCTCGTGCATCGCGCCGGAGAAAACCCTCAGACAGGTTTTATCGGTGTCGAGCCTTTCGTCAATTCCATGGCCAAGCTTCTGGCCGAGGTCGAGGCGAAGGAACTCCGCAATATCCGCGTCTATGACGATGATGCGACCCAATTGCTGGACTGGTTGCCGGCGGCATCGCTCGACCAGATCGATCTGCTCTATCCCGATCCGTGGCCGAAGAAGAAGCACTGGAAGCGTCGGTTCGTTTCTCAGGTGAACCTTGACCGGTTTCATCGCGTGCTGAAGCCAGGCGGGCTGTTCTGCTTCGCCTCGGACATCGATACCTATGTCAACTGGACTTTGATCCATTGCCGGGATCACGGCGGCTTTGCCTGGACGGCGCGCAATCGCGCCGACTGGATCACGCCTTTTGCCGGATGGCCCGGCACGCGTTACGAGGCGAAAGCCAAGCGTGAAGGCCGGTCTTCGGCCTATCTCACTTTCCGCAAAATCTGACGTCAGTGCAGACTGACCGTTTTCAAGTCGTCCTCGGCAGCCTTGTAGAAGGTGCTTGAGCGGTTGTCGGTCAACAGGATCGGAGTACCATCAGCGCCGAACAGAGCCCAGAGGTCGAGGCTGGGGTCGATATCGGGAGCTTCGGGAAAGCAGCGCGTCACTTCTTCGGATCGCATTTTTCTGATGTAACCGACCTCACCGGAGCCCAGATGGGCAAGTTCGTTCTGGGTCAGTCTTGCGTTTGCTTCTCTCAGTAACATTCCCGTTCCTCCGCCGATGAGGGAGCTACGGCACTTCGGCCGTTGCGCTCTATAGTGAAGCGGAAATGTTAATTTTCCTTTCCTCCTGTACGCGTTCGGGACGCACAAGGTAGATCGAAAGCAACCCGTTGCGCAGATGGGCGCGCTCCACGTCCATGCCTTCATCGAGCAGGAAGAGACGCTGGAACTGCCGGGCGGCGATCCCCCGGAAGAGAAAGATGGTTTCCTCCCGCTCTCCACGTCGGCCGCGAATGAGAAGTTCACGCCCCTGCTGAATGATCTCCAGTTCGTCTTCGGAAAAACCTGCGACCGCGAGCGTGATCCGTAGTCGCTCACTGGCATCGGGTACTTGGGTCAATAGCCGTTCGATATTGAACGGCGGATAACCCTCGCTGGCGCGGCCATGACCAGGCCCGGTTCGTTGCTCAGCCTCGAAGCCTACGGGCAGGGGGTGGTCGGGTGATCTCGTACGGCTCATCGCGATCCTTCGAATGCGGTTTTGCTGTTTTATATGGTGTTGCATTGCCCTGCGTGCAAGCTGGCTTACCCTTGACAAAGGCCAACGCCGGGCGCATCAGGCCGACCTTGGAAATCAGGACGAAGACATGAGCGAACGCAGAAAGATCATCATAGATACGGACCCCGGCCAGGACGACGCCGCCGCGCTGATGCTTGCCTTTGCAAGCGGCGAGGAACTGGAAATTCTGGCCATTACCACCGTCGCGGGTAATGTGCCGCTGCGGCTGACGAGCCGCAACGCCCGGATCGTTTGTGAGCTCTGCGGACGTACGGACATTCCTGTCTATGAAGGTGCGGACCGCCCGATCGAGCGCAAGCTGGTGACCGCCGAGCACGTGCATGGCAAGACCGGCCTCGACGGTGCCGAACTCGAAGAGCCGACAATTGCGGTTCAGTCGCAGCATGCCGTGGACTTCATCGTTGAGACGCTGCGCCGGGAGCCGGCTGGCAGCGTTACCCTATGCACCCTCGGCCCGCTGACGAATGTTGCGCTTGCCTTGAAGAAGGCACCCGATATCGCGCCGCGTATTCGCGAGCTGGTGATGATGGGTGGCGGCTTCTTCGAGGGTGGCAACATCACCCCCGCTGCAGAATTCAACATCTATGTTGACCCCCAGGCGGTTGAAATCGTGTTCGGCGCCGGAATCCCGCTTGTCATGATGCCGCTTGATGTGACCCACCAGCTCCTGACGACCAAGGCGCGTGTGGCTCGGATCGCCGCGATCGGCAGCCGTCCTTCTCAGGTGATGGTGGAATGGCTGCAGTTCTTCGAGCGCTTCGATGAAGAGAAGTACGGCTCCGATGGCGGTCCGCTGCATGACCCGACGGTCATCGCTTATCTGCTTAAACCCGAACTCTTCTCCGGGCGCCATTGCAATGTCGAGATCGAGACCCAGTCGGAACTGACCATGGGCATGACGGTCGTCGACTGGTGGAGGGTTTCCGGACGTGAGCCGAACGTTCAGGTCATGCGTAACGTCGATGCCGACGGGTTCTTCGATCTGCTGATCGAGCGGTTCGCGCGCCTCTGATCTCATCGTCATCGGACTATGAAAAAGGGCCGCCGAATGGCTTCGGCGGCCCTTTCTTTTTTTGGGTTATTTCCTTCAGAATTCCTGCCAGTCGTCGGCAGCTGCAGCAACTGCCGCATTGCCGGAAGCCGCACGCCGCGGGACGGCCTTATAGGCCGGAGCAGGGGAGGCGGCCGGACGCTGCACGGGTGCGCGCATCGTCTGGGCGGCGGCCTGCAGGGCCGCCACAGGGTTTTGTGCGCCCGAGACCGAGAAGCGTGAAACCAGCGTCTTGAGGTTTTCCGACTCGTTCTTCAGTGTCATGCTGGCAGCGGTAGTTTCTTCAACCATCGCGGCATTCTGCTGGGTCACCTGGTCCATCTGGTTGACGGCCGAGTTGATCTCTTTCAGCCCCGAAGCCTGTTCGCTGGCCGAAGCCGAGATCTGGCGGATCAGGTCGTTGATCTGCATGACCTGCTCGGCGATCTTGTGCAGCGTCTGGCCCGCCTGACCGACGAGTTCCACGCCGTCCTTGACCTGCGCGCCGGAGGTGTTGATCAGCGTCTTGATCTCCTTGGCGGCATTGGCGGAGCGCTGGGCGAGTTCGCGAACTTCCTGAGCGACGACCGCAAAGCCCTTGCCGGCTTCGCCCGCACGGGCAGCCTCGACGCCGGCGTTCAGCGCCAGAAGGTTGGTCTGGAACGCGATTTCGTCGATCACGCCGATGATGCGCGAGATTTCCTGCGAGGACTGGGCAATGCCGTGCATGGAAGCAACCGCCTTCTGCACCACCTCACCGGACTTCTCTGCATCCTGACAGGCGAGGTTGACTGTGGTCGCTGCCGTGTTGGCGTTGTCGGCGCTCGCATTGACCTGCTCGGTAAGCTCGTTGAGCGCCGCTGCTGTTTCTTCCAGGCTTGCCGCCTGCTGCTCGGTGCGCTTGGACAGATCCGCTGCGCTGTCGGCGATTTCGCCGGAGCCGGAGCCGATATTGATCACGCTGGCATTGACAGCATCGATCGTGCCTTCGAGGCTTGCCAGTGCTGCATTGAAGTCGCGCTTCAGGCCGGCATATTCGCCGGGGAAGTCGTCCGAGATGCGGTAGGCGAGATTGCCCTGGGAAAGCTCGGAAAGACCGGTTCCGAGTAGGGCGACCACATGCTGCTGGACGCTTGCAGTTTCGCTGCGCTCCTGTTCGGAGCGGCGGCGCTCGTCGTCAGCAGCGTTGCGATGACGCTCAGCCTCGGCGGCAACGGTGCGGCTGTCGGCCAGGCGATGGCGGAAGCCTTCGAGTGCCTTGGCGACCAGCCCGAGTTCGTCGGCGCGGTCCTGACCATTCACGGTGGTATTGTATTCGCCTTGGCTCAGGCGGTCGACATCGGCCACGAGGCTGTGGAGCGGCTTCTGGGCGAAGATGCGTACCGCGAAGAACAGGGCTGTCATTACGGCGCCGAGCACGAGGAGTCCGGCGAGGATCATGGCGAAGGTCTGGGCTTCGACGGCAGCGCCGGTCGCGCTATGTGGAATGTCGATGATGACAGCCCAGTTGGTGTTAACGCCCGGAACAGCGAACGGATAGATGAGGCGGTCGAAGCCTTCCTGCCCTTCAGCCTGAAGATCGCGAAGAAGTTCTGCCTTGCTGGAAGACAGTGCCGCCTTCAGTACCTCTGCTCCCGTGCCCTCGTAGGGCTTCATCATCAAGTCGTCCGACGGAGCGACAAGCCACTGGCCCGCCTGGGCGACCAGCAGTACGCGACCGGTTTCGAACGGGCGCAGTGCCTTGAGCTTTTCCGAGAGCGACGACAGCGAGATGTCGACGCCGGTCACGCCGATCAGCTTGTCTCCGGCGAATACAGGATAGCCGATGGAGGTCATGGCGACGGGAACGTCGGTATCCTGCGTCATGTACGGTGCGGTGATCGCACCCTTGCCGCTTGCCTTGGCCAGTGCATACCACTCGGCGCTGTAATCGTTTCGGAAGGTGGAGAACTGGATCTTGCCGTTGCGGTCCTTCGACCAGTAGGGTGTGAAGACACCCTGGTCGTTTGCGCCGAGTTCCTTATTGCCGGCTACGGATTCCTGTTCGCCGTCGAAGGCCTTGATTTCCTCACAGAACCAGCTCCCGAAGGCGAAGGGGTTCTGGTCGACATTCGCCTTCAGGACATTGATGGCGCCCTTGCGGTCGAAGCTCTTCTCTGACTGGGCTCGGCTGAGGACACCCGACATGGTGCGTGCGGCACTTGCAAGTTCGCCGATATCGCTGGCGACGCCATTGGCGATCGCCTTCGCTTCCGAATTGGCCTGGTCCATGGTCAGACCCGATACCCGGCTCCGGGTTTCGGAAATCAGGATGAAGTTGGAGAGGAAGAGAACGACGGCGATGGCAACGCCTGTGACAATCAACAGTTTCGCGGCGATGGAGCGCGATATGAAATGGAACATGGGGACCTCGAAAGAGACCAGGGGTTCTCGGAACAGCGGGGGATTTTCGGCGCCATCATGGTGCGCGATGCGTGTCCGATATCATCTCGGAACACACTCAATCGCTGAGAAAATATGCGGCAATGTTTAACGGTCGTTGAAGAGACCATTGCTCTTCTTGGCAACTGCACTTTTCGCGTCTGCCCGCCTGTGGGTCGCAACTTGATGACGAGCGTCCGGTTGATCAGGATGCGTTGAGTGGACGCAAACAAGCGCAGGGCAAGGCCCGGATGGCCTTGCCGAACATTGTTTGTAATCAGGCTGCTCGCCTAAGGGCTACAGCTTGCTTTCGACCTCTCCGGCGAGCGGGATCGAGGGTTGTGCACCGGCTTTCAGGCAGGCAAGCGAACCGGCGACCGCAGCACGGCGAAGCGCAGCTTCAAAGTCGAGCCCTTGATCGAGGCTCGCGGCGATGTAACCGCAGAAGGTGTCGCCGGCACCCACCGTATCGACCGGTGTGATCTCGAGCCCCTTGGTGCGGTAGAGCCTCCCGTCGCGAGCAGCGATGACGCCATCGGCGCCAAGCGTGACGATCAGCGTCTGGCTGGTCTCGGAATGAAGGCGCAGCAGGACCCTTTCGCGCTCGTCGGCGCTCATGCCGTCCTGGCCGGCCAGCCGCTCGAACTCGGTCTCGTTGGCCACGACGATATCGGCCATGCGCCCAAGCCGGGCGGCATCCGTCGTCAGGGGCGCGATATTGATGATCGTGATAACGCCTTTCGCCCTAGCTGCGGTCAGTGCCTGCTCGACAGCAGGGGCGGGGACTTCAAGCTGCAGCATCAGGGTGTCCCCGACCTTCATGCTTCCGACAGTCGTCAGTGCGTCCTCGGTCGTCACCGTGCCGTTTGCGCCGGGAACGACGACGATCATGTTTTCCCCATCGCCGCCGACCACGATCAGGGCTGTACCGGTCGGTTCCGTTACGTGTTTGATGGTCGAAAGATCGGCGCCGGCTTCCTTGAGCAGACGCAACGCGGGTTCGGCGAACTGATCCGCACCGACGGCCCCGACCATACGCACTTGAGAGCCTGCCCGCTGCGCTGCGAGCGCCTGATTGGCGCCCTTGCCGCCGGCTGCGGTCGAGAAACTGGTGCCGCCGACGGTCTCACCGGGCTTGGGCAGCCGCGGGCTAGTGGCGATGAGATCCATGTTGATGGAGCCGAATACCGTGATCATAGAACTGTCGTCCTCCGTTCCGGCGCTTCTTTTGGACGAATTGCTCAGTCCTCGTCAACAACCCTGAGCTTGAGAAACCCTGTACGGCTCTCGACGGCCTTGCCGGAGGGCGTTTCGCTTGGCTCTTCCTTCGTTTCGCCGGCGGCTTCGAATTCCATCGCTTCGATCCGGGCGCCCCGCTTGTTCAACTTGTCCGCCGAGGTCAGGATCATGTCGACATCCCGCTGAGCTGCAAGGAAATGACCCTGAAGTTTCCTTGTCCGCTCGTCGAGGCGGGCGAGATCTTCCATGAGGTGAACAACCTCACCCTGGATCAGATGTGCCTGCTCCCGCATTCGCTGGTCTTTCAGCACGGCCTGGATCACCTGAATGGAAAGCATCAGCAACGACGGCGAAACGATGACGACCCGCTGCCTGTGAGCCTTCTGCACGACACCCTCGAAGTTCTCGTGGATTTCGGCGAAGATCGATTCCGAGGGGACGAACAGGAAGGCCATGTCCTGTGTCTCTCCGGTGATGAGGTATTTTTCGGCGATATCGCGGATATGCACTTCGATGTCCCGGCGGAATTGCTGGCCGGCTGTCTTCTTGAGGTCGGGCGTCCCTGCCTCCCGGATAGAATTCCACGCTTCCAGCGGAAATTTTGCATCCACTACCAGCGGCGGTGCGCCATTGGGCATACGGATGGTGCAGTCCGGCCGATAGCCGTTCGAAAGCGTGGGCTGGAAGCTGTAGGCGCCCATCGGCAGCCCGTCTGCGACGATCGTCTCCATGCGGGATTGCCCGAAGGCGCCTCGCGTCTGTTTGTTGGAAAGAATTGCCTGCAGCCCGACCACATCCTTGGCGAGCGACTGGATGTTGTTCTGAGCCGCGTCGATGATAGCCAGCCGTTCCTGCAGGCGGCGCAGGTTTTCGTGCGTTGATTTGGTCTGTTCGCTGATCGTTGCGCCGATCCGATGCGTCATGCCGTCCAGCCGCTGATTGATCGTCTGGTTGAGTTCGGCCTGCCGGTTGCCGAAGACCTCGGACATGGCGGTGATCCGGCCCTGCATCTCGGACTGCATCCGAAGCATCTCCGAAAGTCTTGCTTCAGCAGCGGCCTCACGCCTTGCCGTTTCCATCTCATGCTCGATGCGCATCTGCCCGGCCCGTCGAATGGAAAACATCAGAAGGACGAGAATTGTGAGTGCGAGCACCCCGACGACGACGGTGATGACTGTCGAAGTCATGGTAGTTATATCCAGGCCAATGGGTGACATATCGATCATGTTCATGCTTTGATCCTAGCAGATTTCTTGTTTGACGATAGATCAAATCGGGAACGGATGAGGGCGGGGCAGGCCTTTGTCGCTTGTCCGAAGCGGACGTTCTTGTCTCCTCGCCGGTGCTGCCTGAGAATCGATGACGATGGCCCGGAACAAAAAAACTGTGAAATTTCACCTATTGTGCAAGGCAATATTTACCATTGCAGAATTTTATAAAGTTCTAAACGGATGAGCCAAGACGCATCCCGCGCAAGTCATTCTGATCTGGGGCTAATATGATGCAATTGGATGAAAAAGACGCGCTCGCGGCACGCCTGAGCTTTCTTGGTCTTGATGCCAACGCGAAGAATACCCTGCGCAAACTGGCCCCTACGATCAGGAAGAATATTGGTTCGGCGCTCGACGTATTCTACAAGAAAGTACGCAGCACCCCGGAAACGGCGGCTTTTTTCCGCAACGAAGACCACATACAGGGTGCGAAGAAACGGCAAGAAGGCCACTGGGATGTCGTGGCCAACGCGCAGTATGACGCGCGCTATGTCGAAGGCGTTGTCGCTGTCGGCAAGGCCCATGCCCGTATTGGTCTCGAGCCCCGCTGGTACATCGGTGGTTACGCGCTACTTGCGGAGCAGCTGATCCATGCCGTGATCCGTGAGCGTTGGCCGACACGGTTCGCCCGCAAGGAAGCCCAGACACTGGCCGAGGAAGTGGGCGTGCTGGTCAAGGCCGCGCTTCTGGACATGGACTATTCGATTACCGTCTATCTCGACATCCTGTCGGCTGAGCGTAAAGCGGCGGACGAGGCGCGCATCAAGACGGAGCAGGAACAGGCGGTGGCTCTGGCCGCCCTCAGCGACGTGTTGACCAAGCTCGCCGGTGGCGATCTGGAGGCGAAGCTGTCCAATGACCAGCCGCCGAATTTCGTCGGCATGGCGTCGGACTACAACGCATCCGTGGAGAAGCTTCGCGCCACCATCGGCACGGTGCGAAGCGCTGCGGAAGAGATATTGCGCTCGACTACGGCGATTTCTGATGCATCGGACGATCTGTCCCAACGCACCGAGCAGCAGGCAGCGGGACTGGAGCAAAGCACGGCCGCCCTGCACGAACTCACCCAGAATGTCACGCTGAGCGCGGACGGTGCGCAAAGGGCAGCGAAAGTGGTTGGCCTTGCCCTCGATGAGGCCCGCGTTTCCGGTGATGTTGTCATGAATGCCGTAAGTGCCATGGGTGCGATCGAAAAGTCCTCCGACGAGATCTCCAAGATTATCGGAGTGATCGACGAGATAGCCTTCCAGACCAACCTGCTGGCATTGAATGCCGGTGTCGAGGCGGCTCGCGCCGGAGAGGCTGGTCGCGGCTTCGCCGTCGTGGCGCAGGAGGTGCGCGAACTCGCCCAGCGCTGCGCGGGCGCGGCGAAGGAAATCAAGGGCCTCATATCGCAGAGTTCCACCCAGGTCCGGACGGGCGTGGGGCTCGTCAACAACGCCGGCGAGGCGCTCGACAAGATCATCGAACGCATCGGCGAGATAAACGGTATTGTGGCGGGTATCGCGTCGGCGGCTGCGGATCAGTCCGGTAGCCTGCAAGAGGTGAACACCGCGGTCGGCGGCATGGACACGATCACCCAAAGGAACGCGGCAATGGTGGAAGAGACCTCGGCACAAACGGCTACCCTGAGGGACGAGGTTGAACGATTGGTCACGGCATTGCGCGGTTTCCGGACACGCGACGAGAACAGTGCGGTCCAGTCTCACCCCTCCCGGCGGGGCGGGGACGTCCCCGCCTACCGCCGGGCCGGCTGATTTCGGACGTGAAGACAAGCGCGGCTGCATGTCGCGCTCTTGGAATTCGTCAATTTTAAACGGCTGTTGTTCATCGGTCGTTTAGGATTTTCACGAATGCTCATCTCATATTGGATGACATTCACGAGGCTCCTTCGGGAGGCTCGAAAATCGTGGCGAGACAATGAGCATAGATACTGACGATAATCTTTCCGAACGACTTGCTTTCCTCGAACTCGACCAGAAAACCTGCAGTACATTGAGCTCGCTGCGGCCGACACTGGCTGAGATCATCGGCGGCGCGCTCGACAAGTTCTATGCAAAGATTGCCGCAACGCCGAAGCTCAAGCGGTTTTTCAGCGACAAGGCGCACATGGATGCTGCCAAGAACGCCCAGATTGGCCATTGGGAAAAGCTGTCCAGCGGCAAGTTCACCGCCGACTACGTCAAGGGCGTAACCGCGGTCGGCAATGCGCATGCCCGGATCGGTCTGGAGCCTCGCTGGTATATCGGCGGCTACTCCATGTTGATGACCGAGCTGGTTTCGGGCGTGCTGAAGAAGCATTGGCCCTTTCCGTTCGGCAAGCGTCACGCCGATGCCCTGAGCGAGAAGCTCGGCGCGCTCATCAAGGCCTCCATGCTGGACATGGACTATTCCATCTCGGTTTATCTCGATGCTCTGGAGGAGAAGCGTCACAAGCTGGAGCAGGATCGGGAACGTTTCGAGGCCGACCAGCGCCTTGCCATGGATCACCTCCGCAAGGGGCTTGAAGCGCTGGCGCGTGGCGATTTCGAGACCAAGATGTCGACCGATTTGCCGGAAAACTTCAAGGAAATGGCTGGGCATTACAACGAGACGATCGTGCGCCTGAGCGCGTCTTTCTCCTCGATCCGGCGGACATCGGAAGAAATTCTCGACGGAACCGAAACCATTGCCAAGGCTTCCGACGAAATATCCGAGCGCACCTCCAAGCAGGCAGCCGGCATTCAGGAAAGCTCGACGGCCCTGCAGCAGCTTTCGGTGAGCGTCAGCCAGACGGCTGCCAATGCGCAGCGTGCATCGCAGGCCGTGAACGAAGCCCAGCAGCAGGCCCGTGCCTCCGGCGAGGTCGTGTCCAGTGCTATCTCGGCGATGGCCGAAATCGAGAAATCATCCGCTGAGATTTCGAAGATCATCGGCGTGATCGATGAGATCGCCTTCCAGACCAACCTCCTTGCGCTGAATGCTGGCGTCGAGGCGGCCCGCGCCGGTGATGCCGGCAAGGGCTTCGCCGTCGTCGCGCAGGAAGTGCGTCAACTTGCCCAGCGCACCGCCGATGCCGCCAAGGAGATCAAGCGTCTGATTTCCCAGAGCTCGGATCAGGTGAACGAAGGCGTCGGGCTTGTGTCCAATACCGGTACTGCTCTCGGGGACATCATCTCCCGCATCGACGCCGTGCACGCCATCGTCTCTGACATCGCCGGCGCGGCAAAGGATCAGGCAACGGGCCTCAGTGAAGTCAATCAGGCGACACACAGCATCGATCTGCTGACCCACGAGAACAGCGCGATGGTCGAGCAGACCTCGGCTGAAAGCCAGCGCTTGCGGAACGAGGTGGCCGGTCTGGTTCAGTTACTCGGAGAAATTCGCGTTCACGAGAGTTCGGCAGAACGGAACCTCATCCGCGCCCGCGCGGCGTAATGGCGCAAGCCATCCCTGATGCACTCCAAACGCGGGCATGTCCCGCGTTTTTCGATTCCATACGGGAAAAAGATCGGCTATGGGAGGCCATGACCATCAAGCCTCTCATTATCCTTCCCGATCCCCTCTTGCGCCAGGTTTCCGCGTCTGTGGAGCGCATTGATGACGATGTGCGTCGACTTGCCGATGATATGCTGGAGACCATGTATGATGCGCCGGGCATCGGGCTCGCCGCGATCCAGGTCGGCGTCGCGCGTCGCATGCTGGTTATCGACGTCAGTCGGGAAGGGGAGGAGAAGACGCCGCTCGTCTTCATCAATCCCGAGATCATCAAGAGCTCGGACGAGCGCTCCACATATGAAGAGGGCTGCCTGTCGATCCCGGACTATTACGCCGAGGTCGAACGCCCTGCCATCGTCACCGTCAAATCGCTTGATCGGGACGGCAAGGAGCAGATAACCGAAGCCGACGGCCTGCTGGCAACCTGTCTGCAGCATGAGATAGACCATCTGAACGGCGTGCTGTTCATTGATCACATTTCCAGGCTGAAGCGCGACATGGTGATCAAGAAATTCACCAAGGTAGCCAAGCAGAAGGCGCTCTGAGCCTTCTCATGGTTCGTTGACCGCCTCATCCGGCGGATATGCGTGATCGACGGAGGCTGAGAGGCAATGGCACTGCGCATCATTTTCATGGGAACTCCGGAGTTCTCGGTCGCCACGCTTGAGGCTCTGGCTGCCGCGGGCCACGATATCGTTGCGGTCTACACCCAGCCGCCGCGGCCTGCCGGCCGCCGCGGTCTCGATCTGCAGAAGTCCCCCGTTCATCTCGCTGCCGAAAAGCTTGGGCTACCTGTCCGCCATCCCCTGAACTTTCGCGCCGAGGAAGACCGCGAGGAATTTCGCGCGCTCGGTGCCGATGTCGCTGTGGTCGTCGCCTACGGGCTGTTGTTGCCGGAAGCGATCCTAACCGGCACTCGTCTTGGGGCGTACAACGGCCATGCCTCGCTGCTGCCGCGCTGGCGGGGTGCCGCTCCCATCCAGCGCGCCATCATGGCTGGCGATGTCGAGACCGGCATGATGGTGATGAAGATGGACAAGGGGCTCGACACCGGCCCCGTGGCGTTAACGTGTAAGGTGACAATCGATCCCGACATGACATTCGGCGAACTGCATGATCGCCTCCGGGACGCGGGCGCCGACGCCATGGTCGAGGCAATCGCGAAACTGGAAGCTGGTGACCTCGCGACCGTCCCGCAGGCGGAAGAGGGTGTGCTCTATGCAGCAAAGATCGACAAGGCGGAAACTCGCATCGATTTCCGTAAGCCTGCGGAAGACGTTCATAACCACATCCGTGGTCTCGCTCCTTTCCCGGGTGCGTGGTTGGAAATCGACCTGAACGGCAAGCCGGAACGGGTCAAGGTTCTGGCTTCGACATTGGCGGAAGGCGCGGGGGCACCGGGCACGGTGCTCGACGAAACGCTGACGATTGCCTGTGCTTGCGGCGCCATCAGGCTGACGCGATTACAGAAGGCCGGCGGCAAGCCGCTCGATGCCGCCGACTTCCTGCGGGGAACGCCGGTTGCGGCAGGCACGGTGCTTTCCTGATGTCTCGCTTCCGCATGACCGTCGAATATGATGGCACGCCTTATGTTGGCTGGCAGAGGCAGGAAAACGGGCCGTCGGTTCAGGGGGCGCTGGAGGCGGCCGTCCTGTCGCTGACGGGAGAAACAGTGTCCATTCGCGGTGCCGGCAGAACCGATTCCGGCGTTCATGCGCTCGGTCAGGTCGTCCATGTCGATCTCGCGCGCGCCTGGGTGCCTCACAAGCTCCGCAACGCGTTGAATGCCCATCTGGCCATGGCGGGAGAGCGTGTCGCCGTTCTCGACGTCGCCGGCGTCGACGATGCCTTTGACGCGCGTTTTTCCGCGATCCGCCGCCATTATCTTTACCGCATCATCAGCCGTCCGGCGCGTCTGGCGGTGGAGGCGGAGCGAGCTTGGTGGGTGCCGAAGCCACTCAACCATGAAGCGATGCATGCCGCCGCCCAGACGCTGGTCGGTCATCACGACTTCACGACCTTCCGCTCGGCGCATTGCCAGGCAACGAGCCCGGTTCGCACACTCGACCGGCTGGATGTGACAAGAACGGGCGAGCTGATCGAGATCCGGGCTTCGGCCCAGAGCTTCTTGCACAATCAGATCCGCTCCTTTGCGGGCACGCTCAAGCTTGCCGGCGAGGGCAAGATGGCTCCGGCGGATGTGCGCGCTGCACTCGACGCCCGCGACCGCGCGGCCTGCGGGCCAGTTGCACCGCCGGAAGGCTTGTTTTTCATGAAGGTGGATTACCCTGGCGACGAATGAGTGTCCGCTCAGGGATCCCGGTCATCAGCCGGGGTAGACTCCGAGATAGCGTTCCAGAAACTCCGACAGGATCATCGAAGGCACGAGCAACACCATTGTCACAGTGGCGATCGTCAGCACATGGTTGCCTAAGACCATCCGGAAGATACGGAAAAGGCTTACGATGAAGGCGAGCATTAGGCCGAGCCAGGCAAAGGCCACAAGCGTGTCGACTGCGGGAACCAGCATCATTAACAGGACCAGGGCGGCATAGGCATAGGAAACCGGCACTGCCATCCAGTTGGAGATCGCCACGACTGCGGCGAATTTCGAGCCGATCCCCACCATCCAGCAGAGGAGGCCGACGAGAACCAGCGGCACGACCCAGTTGGCGAATTCCACCAGCGTCAGGCGGAAGAAGAAGATGGTATCCACATCGGCGCCGGACGGCAGGGTTTCGAGGAAGGCCTTCCGCCACCAGAGGAACGAAATGACGATGGTGGGCAGGGCCCAGACGGCGGCCCAGAAGGACCGCAGCGCGCCGCGGTCGGAAAGATCGAGAAAAGAGAAGCCGCGTGGATCCTGTTTGAACAGGAGCCATAGTCCGGTCAGGTAGGTCTCGACCTCCTTAAGCGGCGGCATTCGCAAACCATTGTTCGATGAAAGTGCGATAGATGCGGGTCAATGTTTCGAGATCCTCTACCGCAACGCGTTCATCGACCATGTGCATGGTCTGCCCGACGAGTCCGAACTCCACCACCGGGCAATAGTCCTTGATGAAACGCGCATCCGAGGTTCCGCCTGTCGTTGAAAGCTGCGGCGAAGCGCCGACGACCTTCTCGATTGCATCGGAAAGTGACGCAATCAGGGCGTTATTGCGTGTCAGGAAAACGTGGCTCGGTCTTTCCGACCAGACGATGTCATAACCGATCGGTTCGCGGCCCGGACGCAGTGTCGTATCGGCAGCGGCGGCATCGAGGCGACGGAGGATTTCCGCCTGCAGGCTCTCCGCCGACCAGGTGTCGTTGAACCGGATGTTGAACTTGAAGACGGCGCTGGCCGGGATGACATTGGTTGCGGCATTGCCGACATCGATAGAGGTGACCTCAAGGTTCGACGGCTGGAAATTGTCCGTGCCATGGTCGAAGGGTGGGTTCATCAGGGATTCGGCGAGCCTGATCGCCCCGCGCACCGGATTGTCCGTCAGGTGCGGATAGGCGGCATGGCCCTGCACGCCATGCACGGTCACCGTGCCGGAGATCGAACCGCGGCGGCCGATCTTGATCATGTCGCCGAGCTGGTCGGGATTGGTCGGCTCGCCCACGAGGCAGGCATCCCATTTTTCGCCGCGGGAAGCGGCCCAGTCGAGCAGCTTGGTCGTGCCGTTGATCGCGGGACCTTCCTCGTCACCGGTGATCAGCAGGGAAACGGAGCCTTTGGGAGCGCCCTTCTCTTCGACCAGCCGGGCAAGGGCTGCGATGAAGCAGGCGATGCCGCCCTTCATGTCGACCGCGCCGCGGCCGTAGAGCATGCCGTCGGAAATCTCCGCGGCAAATGGCGGATGGCTCCAGGCCGCTTCGTTGCCGACCGGCACGACATCGGTATGCCCGGCAAACATCAGATGCGGTCCGTCCGTTCCGAGACGCGCGTAGAGGTTCTCGATATCGGGCGTGCCTTCGTCACGCGCCATGACGCGCGAGACTTCGAAGCCGAGAGGCTCGAGCAGCTGTTGCAGTGTTGTCAGCGCGCCGCCTTCAGCGGGTGTGATGGAAGGGCAGCGGATAAGAGCCTGGAGAACGTCGACGGGATTGGTAGCGATCATGACATACTGCACTGGATGGAGCCCGGACCACGAACGGGTGATCCGGCCTGAAAAGGGATCGGGCAGATTTATCTGATCGGCTGCGTCGTGTCACCATTCAAGGCGGGCATCACGACCTGGGCCAGTCGGTCGCGCCTCCATAGGCATTGGCATTGCGGGATGATGGCCACATGCAGAGCACGAAGAGGACCAGCATCGATACGGCGGGGATGAAGATCGTCAGCGCGATCAGCCCCGGCATACCCATGTCGTGCAGTCGCTTGATGCTCATCATCACGGCCGACACGATGGAAAGTGCCATGCTGGCGACGAACGCCAGCTGGTAAAGCGGAAAGAGATCGTCATCCTCCGGGACGAGCGTCAGCTTGGCCAGAGCAAAGGAATTCATCATCAGCCAGAACAGCCAGCCGAGAATGAAGGTCTGACGGCCCGCCCGGCCGGACGGGCTGAAGAACAGCCACGAAACAGTCGGCCGACGGGCCGGAGCCAGCATGGGGATCAGTCCCTGAGCAGCTCGTTGATGCCGGTCTTGGAGCGGGTCTTTTCATCGACGCGCTTGACGATGACGGCGCAGTAGAGGCTCGGACCCGGTTCGCCGTTCGGGAACGGCTTGCCCGGCAGGGTGCCTGCAACGACGACGGAATAGGGCGGAACTTCGCCATAGGTGATCTCGCCGGTGGCGCGGTCGACGATCTTGGTCGACTTGCCGATGAAGACGCCCATGCCGAGCACCGAACCTTCGCGGACGATGCAGCCCTCGACGACCTCGGAGCGCGCACCGATGAAGCAGTTGTCCTCGATGATCGTCGGGCCGGCCTGCAGCGGCTCCAGAACGCCGCCGATGCCGACGCCGCCGGACAGGTGGACATTCTTGCCGATCTGCGCGCAGGAGCCGACGGTTGCCCAGGTATCGACCATCGTGCCTTCATCGACATAGGCGCCGAGGTTGACGAAGGAGGGCATCAGTACGACGTTCTTCGCGACATAGGCGGAGCGACGTACCACGGCGTTCGGAACGGCGCGGAAACCGGCCGAGCGGAATTGTTCCTGACCCCAGCCTTCGAACTTGGAAGGAACCTTGTCCCACCAGGTGGAGGCGCCCGGACCACCCTTAACGACTTCCATGTCGTTCAGGCGGAACGACAGGAGGACGGCCTTCTTCAGCCACTGGTGAACGGTCCAAGCGCCGTCTGCGCCACGGGTGGCCGCGCGCGCCTTGCCGCTGTCGAGCAGCTCCAGCGAGGCTTCCACTGCGTCGCGGACTTCGCCTTTGGTCGCCGTCGTGACCGTATCGCGATTGTCGAAGGCGGCTTCGATGACCTTTTCGAGGGCGCTGATATCCGTGGCGTTCATTTGATTTCCTTAAATTTCGTTGTCTATCGTGGAAACGGACGATATCCGAATTCTCTAATCGGGAACCGGGACTGATCTAGCGTATTCGACCGGGGTTGAAAACAGCCACTGGCGTATTCGAGTCCCGGCAATGCAAAGAAAGGCATGAGGTATGGCAAAGCTGCGCAACGGACGGCAACAGCGGGACGGCGAGGTCTGGAAAACGCTGAAGAGCAGCGAGACCGACCGCAGCCGCGTGGCCGGCATCCCGCGCACTCCGCAGTCGGAATCACCGTCCTACCGGCTGGCCTATCTCGATGACGATTTTCTCTGCCGTGAAGAATTGCGGCCGGTCAGGCTTCAACTCGAACTCCTGAAAACTGAGATGATCCTGACCGAGCGCGGCATCAAGTCTACGATCGTCATGTTTGGCGGCGCGCGCATTCCCGCGCCCGGCGCCAGTGCCTGGGCCGCCCGTAACGAAACCCAGAAAGCCAATCTGGAGGCAGCCTCGATCTACTACGAGGAAGCGCGCAAGTTCGCCCGTCTCTGCGGTGAACACGCGGCCCTCCATAATCATCAGGAATATGTGGTCGTCACCGGCGGCGGACCGGGGGTTATGGAAGCGGGCAATCGCGGTGCGGCCGAAGTCGGGGCGCCGACGATCGGCCTCAACATCGTCCTGCCACACGAGCAGGCCCCCAACGCCTATGTCACGCCCGAACTGAGCTTCAACTTCCACTATTTCGCCATTCGCAAGATGCATTTCCTGATGCGAGCGAAGGCAATCGCGATCTTTCCCGGCGGCTTCGGCACGCTGGACGAGTTCTTCGAGGCGGTCACCCTTATCCAGACCAAGCGCATGGAGCCGATCCCGCTCATCCTGTTTGCGGAGAAGTTCTGGCGCAAGATCGTGAACTTCGAGGCGCTGGCGGAGTTCGGTACGATTGCACCCGAAGACCTGAACCTCCTGCACTTCGTCGAAACGGCCGATGAGGCATGGAAGATCATTGCGGAGCGGTACGAGCATACGCACGATGTCGTGGTGAAGTGACCTGAAAATGCAGAAAGCCGCCAGATGTCTGGCGGCTTTCCTTCCTCATCAAGACATATGGTGTCAGGGCAGGATCTTCGGCCCAGCCGGGAAATCGTCGGCCGAGATGAAGCCGTCCTTGTTGGTGTCGAAGCGGTCGAAAAGCTTGGCGACTGCCGCATCCGCTTCCGCCTTGCTGATCTGTCCGTTCTCGTCGGTATCGATCCGGGCCATCATGCGCCGCACGCCGTGGTGTCCCATCGGACCCATGCCCATTTCTTCGCGAGGACCGTCCCGTTCGGGGCGATTGCGGTCGTCATGGCGGCCGAAGCCTGGCTTGTCGTCGCGCCAGTTCTTTCCATGCCAACCCTTGCCGCCCCAGCCCTTGTCATCCCGTGGGCCGCAATCGCGTGCACCATCCGGCGGGATCATGCTGTCATCATCGGCCATGTCTTCCGGCGGCGGAGGTGGCGTCGATGCATCGTCCTGGGGTGCGGGGGCCTTGGTCTTGGCGGCATCTTCGGCGGCGGGCGGTTTCGGCATGGATTCCTTCCAGGCTTCCATCCGGGTCTCGTGATACTTGCGCAGCTCGCCGGGCGTCAGGCTGCCGTCCTTGTCGGCATCTATGGCGGCAAACAGGGTGTCGCCGCCGGCCTTCGCCTCGTCCTTCGAGATCTTGCCATCCTTGTTGGTGTCGAATTCCTGCAATGCGCGGATGAACATGCCGGCCGGTCCGCGCAGCATCATCGGGCGCGGGCCGCAGGGGCTGTCCATCGGTCCAGGCCCCTTACCGCCTTGAGCAAGTGCTATGCCTGATGATGCGCTGAAGAGCAGCGCGGTCGCAAGAGCGGCGAGTGTCGTTTTGCGAGCGTACATGGCTTTTCCTTTCCTCGTTCACGAAGAAAGACTAACCCCGACGGCCCGAAATGCCGACTTAAACCTTGTTAAGGCTGGGTGAAACTTCGGTAATGTTGGGGCTCGCCCGTTGTCAGCTGACCAGTCGTTCAAGAAAACCGGTGAGATCGTCGGTGACGAAATCGATGTTATCGGGCTCCGTATTCTCGGCCCGCTCCCAGCTTTCCAGAACGATCGTTTCCAGATTGCGTGGCACAAGCAGAACCGTCTTCATGCCAAGCGCCTTGGGCACCATCAGGTTGCGCGGCAGGTCCTCGAACATAGCGGCCTTCTTCGTGTCCACCCTGTTGAGGCTCATGAACTTGTCATAGGTGATGCCGGCAGGTTTCGGCTGGTATTCGGCGGCGACGATGTCGAAGATGTCGTCGAAATTGTCGAGGATGCCGAGCGCGCGCGCCGCGGCCTCGGCATGAGCGACAGTACCGTTGGTGAAGATAAACTTCCGGCCGGGAAGCGCCTTGATCGCCTCGCCCAGCGCCTCATCCGGCAAAAGCGCGGAATAGTCGATGGCATGCGCCCGGGCCAGGAAATCGTTGGGATCGACCCCGTGATGCGTCATCAGGCCGGCAAGGGTCGTGCCGTGGTCGTGATAGTATTTTTTCTGCAGGATCTTCGCTTCCGCAGGGTCCATCTGCAAAAGTTCTGACACATAGGCCGTCATGTTGCGATCGATCTGCGCGAAAAGGTCGATGTGATGCGGGTAGAGTGTGTTGTCCAGATCGAAGACCCAGTCACGGACATGGGCGAAATCTGCGGCAGAAGGGGCGGAAGCTGTCTTGTTCATGACGCTCTTATGGCACGCCTTGCTATGAGAAGAAAATGCGAAACTCCGCTTTTCGCCGGAAGTGGCCTTGGCGAGGATATTTGCGCCATGATACCGGCAAAAAATGGAACCCTGGATACTGATCACCATCGCCGCCGCCTTCCTGCAGAACCTGCGGTCGGCGCTTCAAAAGCACCTGCAGACGTCGCTTGGCACCCGAGGCGCGAGCTTCGTCCGTTTCGGCTATGGCTTTCCGATTGCCGTCCTCTATGTGATCGGCCTGCATTTCATCGGCGGTTACGAACTGCCGATGCCCAATCCGGTTTTCGCCTTCTGGGCCGTCATCGGTGGGCTTGCCCAGATCTTTGCGACCATGCTGCTGGTGCACCTGTTCTCGCTGCGCAATTTCGCGGTCGGCACGGCCTATTCGAAGACTGAGCCGGTGCAGGCGGCGATCTTCGGCTTTCTGCTGCTCGGTGAGCGCATCACGACCGGTGCGGTCGGCGCCATCGTCGTGGGCGTGGCTGGCGTGATGATGATCTCGGTCGCGCGCATGCCGTTGACGCTTGCCAACCTGCTGAAGGCGCTTACGGGCCGCACGGCATTGATCGGCATCGCCTCCGGGGCGGTTTTCGGTATATCCGCGGTGGCCTATCGTTCCGCGTCCCTGTCGCTCGGGGCCTCAAACCCCGTTGTCGCGGCAGCCGTCACGCTTGCCTGCGTCACCACCTTCCAGACAGTATTCATGCTTGTCTGGATGTTCGTTCAGGACAGGCGAGAAATCGTCGATGTCATCAGGTCCTGGCGCTCATCCTCGCTCGTCGGTCTCGCCGGTGTCCTTGGGTCAGCATGCTGGTTCACGGCGATGACGCTGCAGCAGGTAGCCTATGTCCGTGCGCTCGGGCAGATAGAATTGGTCTTCACCTTTATCGCCTCGTTCTTCCTGTTTCATGAGCGGGTAAACCGCATGGAAGTGGCCGGCTGCCTTCTGATTGTGACGGGTATTCTTCTCTTGCTGCTCGGTTGATCGCAGGTCGACCATGCCGCGTATCCTGGTTGTTGTCGAGGCAGCCAGCCGCTAGACTGCGAGTGTCGGGGAGGACGGAGTGATGGGACGCAAGGTCTATTGCGAATGGTTCGACAGTCCGGTCGGCGATCTCGCCGCCATCGCTGACGACACCGCATTGCTGGCGTTGCAATTCCGGGAACGGACTTCGCCCGATGCAGACGAGGCCGATATCCGGCAGCAGATGAATGCGGATGCGGTTCTTCCCGGCAACGCGCTGACCCGGACGATTGGCAGCGAGCTTGAAACCTTCTTCGCCGGCCGCGCCTTCGAATTCACCGTGCCGCTCGCGCCTGCCGGAAGCGAATTCGAACAGAAGGTCTGGGCGGAATTGCTGAGGGTGCCGCTCGGCGAAACCTGTTCCTACGGCGATATCGCACGAAATGTCGGCGGCATGGAGACGGTTCGGGCTGTCGGCAAGGCGAACGGCGCAAATCCCATCGCCATCATCATCCCCTGCCACCGCTGTATCGGTTCGGACGGGTCGCTCACCGGCTATGGTGGCGGGCTATGGCGCAAGAAATGGCTCCTGCGCCACGAAGGCAAGATGCGCCCGGTCGGCCTCTTCGCTTTGTGACCAAGCGAACTCAACAGAGCATTTCCGGCGAAAACGGGCTCGCCTTCAATGCTCTCTCTTTGTTTTCATGCAATTCCGGACGCGAAACCGGTTCCCCACTTTCGCTGGAATTGCTTCGGTTCAGGGAACCAGAAGCGTGCCGGCGCCGTGCTCGGTGAAGATCTCCAGCAGCACGGAATGGGCGGTCTTGCCGTTCAGGATGACAACACCCTGAACGCCGGCATGTATGGCGTCGATGCAAGTTTCGACCTTCGGGATCATGCCGCCGGAAATCGTGCCGTCCTTGATCAGGGCGCGGGCTTCTGAAACTGAGAGTTCCTTGATCAGTTCCCCCTGCTTGTTCAGCACGCCCGGCACGTCGGTAAGGAACAGCAGGCGGTCGGCGCGCAGCGCGCCCGCAATGGCGCCGGCGAAGGTGTCGGCGTTGATGTTGTAGGTGTGGCCGTCACGGCCGGGCGCGACCGGCGCGATGACCGGGATCATTTCTGATTTTGCCAGAAGGTCGAGCAGCGTGCGGTCGACTTCCACAACCTCGCCGACGAAACCGAGGTCGAGAACGCGCTCGATGTTCGAATCAGGGTCGATCACGGTCTTCCTGGCCTTTTCGGCGAAGACCATGTTGCCGTCTTTGCCGCACAGGCCGATCGCCCATTCGCCAGTCTGGTTGATCAGCGCGACGATTTCCTTGTTGATCGAGCCGGCGAGCACCATTTCGACGATTTCGACGGTCTTCTCGTCGGTGACACGCAGGCCGCCTTCGAACTTCGATTCGATGCCCATCTTGGTCAGCATGGCGCCGATCTGCGGGCCACCGCCATGGACGACGATCGGGTTGACGCCCGACTGCTTGAGCAGCGCGATATCGGCTGCAAACGCCTTGCCCAGCTCGGCATTGCCCATGGCGTGGCCGCCATATTTCACGACGATGGTCTTGTTTTCATAGCGCTGCATGAAGGGCAGGGCCTGGGCCAGAAGTTGCGCCTGGATTTCGCTATCGGAAGCCGTCATGGAATACCCTCGTCGTTGGATCGCGGCCTTTTAGCGCAAGATCGATCCTGATGGAATAATCGGTCGCCAATATATGAGGTTCATGACAGCCGCTTGCGGCATGGCCTTGGCCAGCCTCCAGGCTGGTGAAACATCCTTCGATTGCCGTGAAACAAAAGCGGATTGACACTCTTATATAAGCGATAGATCCTGTTGGTTGTGTACGCGGGGAGGCGTGCCGATGAGGAGGAGTTCTCACATCAGGGTTCGGCGGAACGGCGTGCCGCTCCGAACGGATTGGTGTGCGTTCGTGGCTGCTTTGCGGCCTGTTGATCGTGGGGGAGGAGTGCATGCATGACGATACCGCATCAGAGCAAGGGTAATCGTTCGCGAGACGAGGTTCTCGCAGGTGAATATGTGCTCGGGGCGCTCGGCACCGAGGACAGGCTGAAGGTGCAGGAGAGGATGCGCAACGATCATCCGTTTGCAGCCATCGTTCGCCGTTGGGAAGACAATCTGCTGCAATTCAGTGACGACTACGGCAGCGAAGTACCGCCGGAGATGTTGTTCACCAGGATGGATGGCCGGCCGTGGAAACCACGTCGGCGCCGATCCCTGGGCATGGTGCTTGCTTTCTGGAATTCGCTGGCTGTCTGGCGCGGCATCGGGCTCGCCGCGCTTGGCACGCTTTCGCTTTATCTCTGTCTAGAGGCCGGCGCGGATATGCGCCCGGGTTCAGAGCAATCCCTCATTGCCGGGTCCTCGGTCCGCAATGGTGCGATTCGCCTTGTGGCCCATTATGACGGCGGCTCGGGACGATTGCAGGTAACGCCCGCGGTTGCCGGTGGCGGCAAGGAAAAATCGTTGCAGATCTGGATGGTCAAGGGAACCAGTGAACCGCATTCTCTTGGCGTTCTGCCGCAGACGGGCGAAAACGAGGTCATTGTGCCGCCGGAACTGCGAAGCCGCCTGGCCGACGGAGCGACCCTTGCCCTGACGGTCGAACCCCTGGGAGGGGTTTCGCCCGGCGCGGCGCGAGGCCCCATGATTGCTCTGGGACCTGCGAATCCCTGAACCTTAAGGCGGACCTCGACCTTAGCTGACGGTCTCGACGATTGCCGCGCGCAACTCGTCGAGACCGTGGCCCTTCTCGGATGACGTTGCGAGGACAAATGGGTAGGCGGCGGGCCGCTTTCGGATCTTTTCCAGTGTTTCCGCGACGAGCCGCGGCACGCCGGCTTCCTTGATCTTGTCGGTCTTGGTCAGCACGATCTGGTAGGAGACGGCGGCCTTGTCGAGCAGGTCGAGAACTTCCTCGTCATTCTTCTTGAGGCCGTGGCGGGCATCGATCAGCACGTAGACGCGCTTGAGCGTCGCACGACCGCGCAGATAATCGAAGACAAGCTTGGTCCATGCATCCACCTGCTCTTTCGGAGCCTGGGCATAGCCATAGCCGGGCATGTCGACCAGAGCCATCGGTGGTAGATCGCCCGCCTCGCCGGAATAACCGTCCGGAACAAAGTAGTTGAGTTCCTGGGTGCGGCCCGGCGTATTCGACGTGCGGGCGAGGCCCTTCTTACCCGTCAGCGCATTGATCAGCGACGACTTGCCGACATTCGAACGGCCGGCGAAGGCGACCTCGAACGGTCCTTCCGGCGGCAGGAATTTCATGGAAGGCACGCCGCGGATGAAGATCCACGGGCGACCGAACAGGGGCTGTTCGCCGGCTGGCATTTTGGATGTCATGGGCGTTGCCTCTCCTGATGCGTTGATCGGACCGTATACCCGCAAGGGGCTCATAAAAAAAGCCCCGGGGAAACCGGGGCTTTTCTGTCTTACTTGGTCTCGGCCGGTTTTCGTTTGAACAGGCCCTTGAGATTGTCGAAAAGTTCGACCTTGACGCCATGGCGCTTCATGATGATCGCCTGCTGCAGGATCGAAAGTGTGTTGTTCCAAGCCCAGTAGATGACCAAACCTGCTGGGAAGGTGCCGAGCATGAAGGTGAAGATCAGCGGCATCCAGTTGAACAGCATCGCCTGCGTCGGGTCCGGCGGCGTCGGGTTCATGCGCATCTGCAGGAACATCGTGATGCCCATGATGATCGGCCAGACGCCGAGATGCAGGAACGTCGGGGCCTCGAACGGCAAGAGGCCGAACAGGTTGACGAAGGTCGTCGGATCGGGAGCCGAAAGGTCCTGAATCCAGCCGAAGAACGGTGCGTGACGCATCTCGATGGTGACGTAGATCACTTTGTAGAGCGAGAAAAACACCGGGATCTGCAGGAGGACGGGCCAGCAGCCCGCCACCGGATTGATCTTCTCGGTACGATAAAGTTCCATCATCGCCTGCTGCAGGCCCATCTTGTCGTCGCCGAACTTGGCCTTCAGCTCTTCCATCTTCGGCTGCATGCGCTTCATGTTGGCCATGGAAGCATACTGCTTGCTGGCAAGCGGGAAGAAGAGAAGCTTGACCACAATGGTGGTCAGCAGGATCGCGATGCCGAAATTGCCGACGTGGCGATAGAAGAAGTCCATCAGCTTGAACATCGGCTTGGTGATGAAATAGAACCAGCCCCAGTCGATCATCAGGTCGAAATGCGGGATGGACAGGGTCTGCTTGTAGCTGTCGACGACCGGAACTTCCTTCGCACCGGCGAAAAGCAGCTGCTTCACGCTGGCGTTCTGGCCCGGAGCCACGGAAACGGCCGAGTTCTTGTAGTCGGCCTGGAAGCGCGGCTGTCCATCGGTGAAGTGCGAGAAGCGGGAATCGTAGCTCAGCGTCTGCTGTGGAACGAGTGCGGTCGCCCAGTATTTGTCGGTGATGCCGAGCCAACCGCCGGTTGCCGCCGCGTTGCTGACGGCTTCTTTCTCGATGCTCGAGTATTTATCTTCGGTCAGGCCGTTATCTGCGCCGATGACCCCGAGGAAACCTTCATGCAGAACATAGACGGAAGGCGTCGAGGGTTTGTTGTAGCGGGTGATGCGACCATACGGCGCTACGCTGGCGGTTGCGGTGCCTGCATTGCTGATCGTGTCCTCGACGGTGAACATATAATGTTCGTCGACAGAGATCTTGCGCAGGAAGGTCAGGCCGGCCTCGTTCGTGAAGGAAAGGGTGACCGGGGTCGACTGCGTGAGCTTGTCGCCCTCGGCCAGCGTCCAGACGGTCGCCGGTCCTGGAGCGGCACCTGCGCCTTCGCCGGCGATGTAGCCGAGTTCGGCGAAGTAGCCGTCCTTGGTGTCAGCCGGGTTGAAGAGGGTGATGATCGGGCTCGTCGGGTCGACGGTCTCGCGATATTCCTTGAGCTTCAGGTCATCAAACCGGGCGCCGGCAAGGTTGATCGAACCGGAAAGGGCGGGCGTGTCGATGACGACGCGGGCCGACTTGGCAAGGGCGGCATCACGGTCGACGCCGCTGGCCGCGGTTGCCGTGGTGCCCGGAAGCGTGCCGTTGACCGCACCGGGCGTGGAGGCGGCGGCGTTCTGGTCTGCGGCGGGGGCGGTCTTGGCCTGCTCCTCGATCCGGGCCTGCTCGGCCTTCCGCTGCGCCTCGATCCTCGGATTCATGATGAAGAACTGCCATCCGAAGACGATCAGCACGGACAGAGCAATCGCGATGATGTAATTGCGGTTGTTTTGCATCATTCTTTCCTGGAACCGGTCGCGGGGGACCGAGTGTTTCTTGGTCTGGCCTTGATCCTCTCGGCCAATTGCGCGGCAAGCTGCTGGAAGGGAGCGTCGAGAACGTCCCTCCGGGCGACAACCACATAGTCGTGTCCGGGCTGCATTGCAAACGCTGCGTTCAACCGCACGGCCTCCTTGAGGCGGCGGCGCATGCGATTCCGCTCGACGGCGTTTCCATGTTTCTTGGTGACGGTGAATCCGACGCGAGCGGGGGCGTCGGGTTCGTTGCGGTCCAGGACCTCGAGCAGAAATAGTCTGCCCTTGCGTTTATCACCCGCGCGAACCGCAAGGAACTGCGGCCGGCTCTTCAGCCGCCCGACAGCAATCTTGTCTTTGGGAGCAGTCATTTGCCCGGCTCTCTCAACGGGCCAGCCCGGCCTTAGGCCGAGAGACGCTTGCGACCGCGGGCGCGGCGAGCTGCGATGACCTTTCGGCCGCCGGTGGTGGCGATACGTGCACGGAAGCCGTGACGGCGCTTGCGGACAAGCTTGGACGGTTGGTAGGTACGCTTCATTTATTTAATACCGCGGTGTGCGGCCCTTCTTGGGTTTGCATTGCTGCAAGAGCGTTGGATTGAGCGCACGGCAGACACCCGTCGGTGCGGGCAGGTCGGGCCGAACGTGCGCGGCTTATAGGTGCGAACGGCGACAGAGTCAATTCCGGCGCCTGAAACCCGCGCATTTCCCGCCTTTGCCAGAAATTGCAATCATCCGTTAACTTTTCGGGCTGAGCTGGACGAAGCTGAAAATCTTGATTTTGGTCAATACTTGCCCGGAATTGCCGGAACGATGAATGAAACGTCGGCCTTGATACCTTATTTGACATGAAGTGATTGCCGGGGCGGTCCGAAACTGGAAATTCTCCTGCCGCAACAGTTCGTTAACGAGCGTCTTCTACTTTAGTAAAATTGTAGGGGTCTTCTTCGACGCCCTCGTGAGGTAACCAGGGAGACGGGTTCGTGAAGATTAGTGGCAAGGTTTATTCGTTAGTTGGTATTCTGGGACTTTCAGCCATCGTGATCGCTGCGATGGGCATGTTCGTGACCATTCAGTACGGCGCGAAGTCCTATGAACTCAATACCGTATCGGACCGCGCCTATCTCGGCGAGCGTCTGAACCGCATGGTCACTGCCGTTGTAATGGAGGCACGCGGCATCTATGCGGCGCCAAACAGCGAAAAGGCTGCATCCTTCGCGAAGGGCTTGCTGAAGAATCTCGATGAAATGGACAAGGTACTTGCCGATTGGCAGCCGATGGTGCCTCCGGCGCAGAAGGCCACCTTCGATGCGATGGTTGCCCGCGCGAAGGAATTTCGTTCCTTCCGTGCGGAAACTGCCCGCCTTGGCACGGATGTCTCGCCGGTGGCGGCTAACGAACAGGGTAACAATGAGGCGAACCGCGCCAACCGAAAGGCTTTCCAGGCGGAGATCGATGCCGTGGTTGACGCCGACAAAGCCGAGCTTCATGCTCTGAGCGGTTCGCTTGCGTCCTTCCAGCAACTGATGCTCATTCTGATTTCGGGCGTCACAGTCGTTGCCGTTGCCGTAGGCTCCGGATTCGGCATCCATATCGGCGTCAATCATCTGAGCCGTCCGATCCGCAATGTCACCGCTGCCATGAAGAGGGTGGCCGACGGCGACTTCTCCACCGATGTGCCCTATAGCGGCCGTTCCGATGAGATCGGCGAGATGGCCGAGGCCGTCGAGGTGTTCAAGCAGAACGGCCTTGCCGTGCAGCGGCTGAATGCTCAGGAAGCCGCCATGCGGGCGAAGAGCGACGACCTGCAGTCGAGCATGTCCGTCGTGGTTGCCTCGGCTGCAGCCGGCGATTTCGGCAAGCGCATCGAGAAGGACTACCAGGACGCGAACCTCAACCAGTTCGCGGCCAATATCAACGATTTGCTTTCGTCGGTCGATACGGGTGTTTCCGAAACCCGCCGGGTTATTGCCAGCCTTTCGTCGGGCGATTTGACCCAGTCGATGCGCGGCGAGTTCCGCGGCGCCTTCGCCGAACTCAAGACCAACGTCAACAATACCTTCGATCGCCTGCGCCAGACAATGATGGAGGTGCGGACCAAGACGGATACGATCAACGGCAGCACGGACGAGTTGACCACCGCCACCAACGACCTTGCCAAGCGCACCGAGCAGCAGGCGGCTGCACTGGAGGAGACGTCGGCCGCGCTCGACCAGATCACCGTCGTTGTCCGCGGTTCCAGCGAGCGTGCCCAGGAAGCAAGCCGTATGGTTAGCGAAGCGAAGGAAAGTGCTGCCCAGTCCGCCGTCGTCGTCAGCAGTGCGGTCGAGGCAATGGGCCGCATCGAACAGGCCTCGCGCGAAATCAGCCAGATCATCAACGTGATCGACGAGATCGCCTTCCAGACCAACCTCCTGGCTCTGAACGCCGGTGTCGAGGCTGCCCGTGCGGGTGAAGCCGGCAAGGGCTTTGCGGTCGTCGCGCAGGAGGTGCGCGAGCTGGCGCAGCGGTCCGCGAACGCGGCAAAGGACATCAAGGCGCTCATCACCAAGTCTGGTGAGGAAGTTGCCGGTGGCGTGTCGCTGGTCCAGCGGACAGGTGAGGCTCTCTCCGAGATCGAAACACGCGTTCTGCAGATCAACGATCATATCCATTCGATTGCATCTGCCGCCAAGGAACAGTCGACCGGCCTCGCAGAGGTTGCCACCGCCATGAACCAGATGGACCAGGTGACCCAGCAGAACGCCGCCATGGTGGAGGAGACTTCTGCCGCCACCCATAAGCTCTCCGGCGAAGCCGATAGTCTCGTGGCGCTGATCGCCCAGTTCCGCACGGGCGAGGGATATGCTCAACAGTCTGCACCGGCGGCCGTAGTCCGCGCAGCGCAGCACAAGCCGGTTCCGTCGCCCGCCCGCCAGATGGTGGGATCGGTTGCCAAAGCCTTCGGTGGCGGTCGTGCGGCGACGGCCCGGGCCGTGGTGCAGGAGACCGAGAGCTGGGAAGAGTTCTAAGCGACACCCGCTCGCGATCACCCGCAAGATGGACCCCGGGCAATCATGCCCGGGGTTTTCGTTTGCCCGACATCAATAAGCAGTCGTCTTTCCGGGGTAGGCAATCGCGCAGTATTGGCGAAATCCCGCCCGCTCGGTTATGGTAGACATTCTGAATGAACGATATGGACCGATGCGCCGCGTGATGACGTAGCCCGGAGATCTGAGATGTTGGAGCACGAGGGAACTGAACCGGGCGCGGGAGGCGACATGATTGCTGCATCGCCGCGTTGGGTGCAGGGCCTTTCCGGCAAGCTTCTGTGGCTGACCATTGCTTTCGTCATGCTGGCGGAAGTGCTGATCTTCGTGCCCTCGGTGGCCAATATGCGGCTGCGCTGGCTACAGGATCGCCTCAATACGGCCGCTGCCGCCGCCGTCGTGATCGATGGCCTTCAACCGCTGGAACTGCCGCGCACTGTTCAGGATGACACGTTGATTGCCACTGGCACCAAGGCGATCGTGCTGCGAAAGGACGGTACCTCCCGCCTGCTGGTGGTGGACGATATGCCGCCGGAGGTCGATGCCAAATACGATCTTGCCGATGTGACGTCCCTACAATCGATAGGCGACGCGCTCTATACGCTCGCTCTTGGCGGTGACCGCATCGTGCGTGTCTATGGCCCCATCGGCGATAACGATACCATCGTGGAGATGGTGATGCAGGAAAAGAGCCTGCGCAGCGCGATGATTGCCTATGCCCGTAGCGTGTTCAAGGTTTCGTTGCTGATCTCCGTTTTCACCGCACTGCTGATGTATCTGGCTATCAACCGCATGATGATTCGCCCGGTAAGACGTCTTACGAGCAGTATGCAGGCCTTTGCCGAACAGCCGGAGGATCCCGCGCGCATATTGCAGCCCACACGGGGCAGCGATGAGATCGCCATCGCGGCACGCCATCTATCGATGATGCAGCAGCAGTTGCAGAAGACCCTGAAGCAGCAGAAGAACCTGGCCGATCTTGGTTTGGCGGTATCCAAGATCAATCACGACATGCGTAACATCCTCGCATCGGCGCAGCTGATGTCGGATCGGCTGGTCGATGTCGAGGATCCCATGGTGAAGAGCTTTGCCCCGAAGCTTCTGCGTACCATCGACCGCGCGGTCGGCTATACGACCGAAGTGCTGGCCTATGGGCAGGCTTCAGAAGCCGAGCCGCGCAGGCGGCGTTTTTGCCTTGCCGAACTCAGTCAGGAAGTCCGCGATATACTGGCGATCGATGCCGACAGCGGCATTGAATTCATCGATCTGGTGGGGACCGACATCGAGGTCGATGCCGACAGTGAACAACTGTTTCGCGTCATTCACAATATCTGCCGCAATGCGGTGCAGGCACTTTCCACTTACGGCGGCGATGTTCCGGGTGCTGTCCGTCGAATCACTTTGTCCGCCCAGCGCGTCGGCAGCGTCGTGGCGATTGCCATCGACGACACTGGTCCAGGCATGGCCCGCAAGGCTCGGGAAAACCTCTTCGCCGCGTTTCGCGGTTCGGCCCGCTCTGGCGGCACGGGCCTGGGGCTGGCCATTGCCCGTGAACTTGTGCTCGCGCATGGGGGTACCATCGCCCTTGTGGAAAAGCCGGGACCGGGCACGCTTTTCCGCATTGAAATTCCGGATCGCCCTGTGTCGCTTGACGATTGGCGTGCTCGGGCATGATCGGAAAAGCCTGAGATTTCAGAGGGTCGGCCGTCTTGTTACAGCAAAATGACTCTTTTTTCCGAAAGGTGCTTGCATTCCTCCGCGGCACCCTTTAGAGGATCGCCACACAGCCGGTGCACACCGGTTGGGGCAAGCACCCGTAGCTCAGCTGGATAGAGCACCAGACTACGAATCTGGGGGTCAGGAGTTCGAATCTCTTCGGGTGCGCCACTCTTCTTCAGAATATGACAAGCGTATTTGCGGTCTTCACGGGCCGCTTTTGCTTTTTGACGCTACTCCGGGTTTCGGTTGCGAATCCGGCGTCTATGCTGGTGCGATATTTCCCGATAGACTTTCGCATAATAGGTATGCGGTGAATGCATGTCAGCTCTGCGGTCGATGCGACTGAAGGATGATTGCGCCGGAAGCGGGGTCGCCGGTAAGCCTTTCGCCACCTGAATTGCTGGAAGGCAATCGGCAAAGCCCATTCATGAAGGACAAGAAATGTTGCGCGACCGGATCCGATACAAGCCCCTGCTTGACCGTGTGGTCAGTGCCGACCAGGCCGCCAGCCTTATAAAGGATGGCATGACGGTCGGCATGAGCGGCTTCACGCGCGCTGGCGAGGCCAAGGCTGTGCCGCTGGCGCTTGCCGAGCGTGCCCGCAGGGATCCCCTGAAGATCACGCTGATGACCGGCGCTTCGCTGGGCAACGATCTCGACAAGACACTTGCCGAAGCCCACGTGCTCGCTCGCCGTATTCCTTTCCAGTCCGATCCGGGTCTGCGCAAGGCGATCAACGCGGGCGAGGTCATGTTCATCGACCAGCACCTTTCAGAGACGGTCGAGCAGTTGCGCACCAACCAGATCAAGCCGGTCGATATCGCTGTCATCGAAGCGGTCGCAATCACCGAGCATGGCGGCATCGTCCCGACGACGTCCGTGGGTAACTCCGCAAGCTTTGCGATCCTTGCTGATAAGGTTATCGTGGAGCTCAACCTCTCCCAGCCGGTAACGCTTGAAGGGCTCCACGACATCTACATTCCGACCCGTCGTCCGGCGCGCATGCCGATCCCCGTGGTCACGCCGGAGGCCCGTGTCGGTCTCCCGTTCATTCCGATCCCGCCTGAAAAGATCGTCGCGATCGTTGTGTCGGAAAAGCATGACAGTTCCGCCACCATCCAGCCGCCGGATTCCGAAACCCGGGCGATCGCCAGCCACCTCACGGACTTCCTGCTGAACGAGGTGAAGCAGGGGCGCATGGGATATGAGTTGCAGCCGCTCCAGGCCGGCATCGGCACCATCGCAAACGCCGTGCTTCACGGCTTCATCGATACGCCTTTCCATGATCTGAAGATGTATTCGGAAGTTCTGCAGGATTCGACCTTCGAGTTGTTCGACGCCGGCAAGATGACCTTTGCGTCCGGCTCCTCGATCACGTTGTCGGCGGAAATGTACCAGAAGGTACTGCCGCGTCTTGCCGAATACAAACATCGCCTGATCCTGCGCCCGCAGGAAATCAGCAACCATCCGGAAGTCATTCGCCGCCTCGGCCTTATCTGTATCAACACCGCGCTGGAGTTCGACATTTACGGGAATGTCAACTCGACGCATGTCGGCGGAACGCACATGATGAACGGCATCGGCGGTTCGGGCGACTTTGCCCGCAACGGCTTCATGTCGATCTTCGTTACCAAGTCGGTCGCCAAGAATGGCGCCATCTCTTCGGTTGTGCCGATGGTGAGCCATGTCGATCATACTGAACATGACGTTGACGTTTTGGTAACAGAGGTCGGCCTCGCTGATTTGCGCGGTCTCGCACCTCGCGAGCGCGCGGCGGTCATCATCGCCAATTGCGTCGAACCCGCCTACCGCGATGCCCTGCAGGATTACTTCGACCGTGCCGTGAAACGCGGCGGCCATACGCCCCATCTTATCGAGGAGGCGCTGTCCTGGCATGTGAACCTGCGTGAGAAGGGCACCATGCGACCCGCCTGATGCGGGTCACACCGCGCAGTACGTTCCGTACAGGGCCGTAATGACGTTGCGTGCCGGTTCGCTCTCGATCCGGTACCAGATCGTCTGTCCATCCCGGCGTCCGGCAATGATCCTGTCGCGGCGCAGGAGCGCCAGATGTTGCGACACAGTCGAATCCCGGATGCCAAGAAATTCCGCGAGCTGTCCCACGGAGCGCTCGCCTTCCGCTAGTTGACAAAGGATAAGCAGTCGGTGGCGATTGGCGAGCGCTTTGAGCAATTCGCTAGCGTCATCGGCTGCAGCCTGCATTGTATTGGGGTCAATTTTCATTTTTGCGTATCTACGTTTGAATGAATACAATAACACGTGACCCACCCCGGCGATATGGGGTTCGAAATTGCGTGAAATTGCAAGACGTCCGGAGCGGGAAAGATCGCTTGTCCGCAATGTTTTGCCCCGACGCCCCGGAGATCGAACCGGTTGACGCCGCGATGGTTTGCCCGATGGCCAGCGAAAGGCCGAGGTAACTCGTCGGAGACGTCCTGGTAAACGCCGGCTCAGGGAAATGGGGCTAGTCACCGGTCGTGAAGCCCGATAAGACGAAAGCCGTTGCTTGCGTCTTGCGTTGGAGGGCTTCTGCCTTTGACATGCGCCGAACCTGATGCCGGAATGGGACCGGAATTCTTCCGCCGGCTTGGCAAAGTGACCCGCAGCCTTTTAATGCTGTCATTTGTTCTGCCCGCGCTGGCGACCTGCGCCGGCCGGCCCATCGGTGTCATGGAACCCGTTGGCAGGATGGGCGATGGCGCAACCCGCGTGGACCTCATCGCCGCGACGACCCGCGCGCCTACCGCCGACAAGGCGATACTTTTTACCGGCGAACGCGGCAGTGGCCTGATGATAGACGCTGTCACAATCTCCATTCCGCCCGAGAGCAAGCGCGAGGTCGGTCAGGTGCAGTGGCCGAAAAAGCTTCCTCCGAATCTCGACAAGGATTTCGCGACGGTTGCGGTCGAACCGATCGAGACGAAACAGGAAGCTTCCAAGTGGCTTGCGGGACACGTGCCGAAGAGCCGTCGCGTGCTGGTCTTCGTCCATGGTTTCAACAATCTCTACGAAGATGCGGTCTACCGCTTTGCCCAGATCGTTCACGATTCCAAGGCCGATGTAGTGCCGGTGGTGTTTACCTGGCCGTCACGCGGCTCCATTTTCGACTATGCCTATGACAAGGAAAGCACTAACTACTCCCGCGATGCGCTGGAGGATTTGCTGACCCAGATCTCTCGCAATCCGGCGGTGGGCGAAGTGACCGTCATGGCCCATTCCATGGGCACCTGGCTTGCGGTGGAATCCCTTCGTCAGATGGCGATCCGCAACGGCCGTATCGATCCGAAAATCAGCAACGTCATTCTGGCCGCGCCCGATCTGGATGTGGATGTTTTCGCCCAGCAATATCGCAGCCTTGGCAGCAAGCCGCCGCATTTCACACTCTTCGTTTCGCGTGACGACCGCGCCCTCACGCTTTCGAAGCGCATTTCCGGTAATGTTGAGCGTCTCGGCCGCATCGATCCCTCTGTCGAGCCCTATCGCAGTGAATTGGAAAAGGCTGGCATTACCGTGCTGGATCTGACCAAGCTGAAATCCGGCGACAGGCTCAATCACGGCAAGTTTGCAGAAAGCCCGGAAGTCGTGCGCCTCATCGGTGATCGTCTCATCGCCGGCCAGGCGGTGACGGAATCCAGCATCGGCCTTGGCGAAAGCCTGGGTGCGGTGGCAATCGGCGCAACGAGCACCGTCGGGCAGGCGGCAAGCTCGGTGATATCGGCTCCGATCGCGATCTTCGATCCGCGCACCCGGCGGAACTACGGCCAGCAATTGTTGCTTCTAGGCGATTCCGCTGGCAATACTATTGGAGCCGTCGGCGACAGTTTGGGAACGGGCGCGAAGTGAACTCTCATCGCCTTGCGGAATGAAAACGAAAGAGCGGCTTGCCGTAATCGGCAAGCGCGCCGTCTCCGACCAACTGTTTGGCAAGAACACCGTCCCGCGGTGCAAGAACGGGACGCAGCAGCATCTCGACCTGCAGATAGCCGATGATCTCGCCGCTACGAACCAGGCGCGGCAACTCGGCCGGTTGCCGGGGGTCGGGATTCGTTGACCGAAAGATCCCTATGAAAGGCGCCGGGATTTCGATGCTCTGTTGAGCTGGAACGGGTTCTTCATGTCGGACGGGGCCGATTTCGCTGATCCGTCCGTTGCTGACCAGGATATGCCGTGTGTCGTCCTCATATTCGAATTCGGCGATGCCGTATTGTTCTACCAGTCTGAGCACTGACTGCAGCCACGCATCGCTCATCGGTTCTGCCTCCCTAAGCCCTCGGCGAGCAGGCGCTCGAGGTGATGAATATCGAAGCCGCCCGCGACGATGCCCGGTTCATCGAGAAGCGCCTGATGCAGCGGGATTGTCGTGTCCGGTCCCGTGATCACCGTTTCAGCCAGTGCGCGCCGCATGCGGGAAAGCGCGATCTCCCGTGTGGGACCATGGGCAATCAGCTTGGCGATCAGCGAATCGTAATGCGGTGGGATCGTGTAGCCGGGATAGAGGTGCGTATCCATCCGCACTCCGGGACCGCCCGCCGCGATGAAGCGGGATACCTGGCCGGGCGAAGGCATGAACGTGAAGGGGTGCTCGGCATTGATGCGGCATTCGATGGCATGGCCGGAGAAGAGCACGTCTTCCTGCATCACCTGAAGCGGCTCGCCCATCGCGATCTTCAATTGCTCTCGGACGATATCGAGGCCGGTAATTTCTTCCGTGACGGGATGCTCGACCTGAACCCGCGTATTCATTTCGATGAAATAGAAGCCGCCGTTCTCGTACAGGAACTCGAAGGTGCCAGCGCCGCGATAGCCGATTGCGATGCAGGCCTCGGCACAGCGCCTGCCGATCGCGTCGATAGCCTCGGCGTCGATCCCGGGAGGCGGAGCTTCCTCGATCAGTTTCTGGTGACGGCGCTGCGTTGAACAGTCGCGCGCGCCAAGGTGGATGGCATGACCATGCGCATCGGCCAGCACCTGGATCTCGACATGACGCGGAAATTCAAGGAAGCGCTCCAGATAGACTTCCGGGTTGCCGAAGGCGCGGCCGGCTTCCTCGCGAGCCATCTGTACTGCCGAAGCCAGCGCCGCGGGTTCGCGCACGATCCGCATGCCACGCCCGCCGCCGCCGCCCGATGCCTTGACGATCAGCGGATAGCCGACCTCGTCGCCAATGGCCGCAATCGCCGCCTGATCGTCGGGCAGTGCGCTGTCCGGACCGGGCACACAGGGAACACCGGCTGCGATCATCGCCCGCTTGGCGGACACTTTGTCGCCCATCATGCGGATCGCGGCTGCAGGTGGTCCCACAAAGGTTATTCCCGCGGATTCGACGATGGCGGCGAAGCGGGCGTTCTCGGAAAGAAAGCCGTAGCCGGGATGAATGGCCCCGGCGCCAGTCAGTTTCGCCGCAAGCAGAATCTCGTCGATGTCGAGATAGCTGCGGGCGGCCGGAGCCGGTCCGATGCAGAGCGCCTGATCGGCGAGCTGGACGTGGCGCAGATCCCGGTCGGCCTCGGAATGGATGGCGATGGTCCTGAGGCCGAGGTCGCGGCAGGCTCTGAGAATGCGCAGGGCGATTTCCCCGCGATTGGCGATCAGGACGCTATCGAACATCGGGTCAGTCCGCGATCAGGGTGATGAGAGGTGTCCCTGCGGTCACCGGCTGGCCGTCCTCGACGAGGATATGGCCGATGCGGCCGGCAAGCGGAGCCTCCACCGGGTTCAGCATCTTCATCGCTTCGATCAGCGCCAGCGTCTGGCCTTCCTTTATGATATCGCCTTCCTTGGCGTAAGGCTCGGCGCCAGGTGCCGGCGCGCGGTAGAAGGTGCCGGGCAGACCTGCGACCACCACCTTCTCCACACTGTCTTCGACCTCCGGCAGGGCTAGAAGCGAGGCTATTTCGGCGGCGGCCATTGCTTCCGGCGATTCGCTCCGCACGTTGGCTGGGATGACGGAGCCACCACCGGCTCGGCCTGCGGTCTTGGACAGGCGGATGCGCGTGCCGTTTTCTGAGAGTTCAAGCTCGTTCAGCGACGAATCCTGCAGCATTTCCATAAGTTTCGCGATTGTGGCCAGATCCATGCGATGTCCTCAGTGCAGGAAGTTGCGGATGGTGATACCGGCGCCTTCCAGCCCGGCGCGCACCTTTGCTGCAATGCCAACGGCAGATGGCGTGTCGCTGTGCACGCAGATCGAATCGATCGGTGTCACGATGGAGCGTCCGGTGATCGTTTCGATCGCGCCGTTCTTCACCATGCGCGCCACCCGTTCGGCGGCCGCTGCCGCATCGTGGATGACCGCGCCCGGCTTGCTGCGATGAACGAGGAAGCCTTCATCCGTGTAGGCCCTGTCTGCGAAGATCTCGGACCGGCAGGAAAGCCCCATTTCCCGCGCCAGTCGCTCCTGATGGCCGAGCGCGATGGTAAGGCAGACGAGCTTCGGATCCACCGCCTTGATTGCGTTGTTGACGGCCTGCGCCACGCTCTCGTCCTGCTGCGTCAGGTTGCCGAGCGCGCCATGGGCTTTCACATGGGTGATCGGATGGCCGGCATAGGTCGCCAGAGCCTGCGCCGCGCCGATCTGATAGGCGACGAGCCGCTCTATCTCCCCGGCAGAAAAGGGAATGTTACGCCGCCCGAAACCCCAGAGATCGGGAAATCCGGGATGGGCACCCACCGCCACGCCCTTTTCCTTGGCCAGCGAAAAAGTCTGCGCCATGATTTCGGGATCGCCCGCATGCAGTCCGCAGGCTATGCTGGTGGAACTGACAATCGACAGCATTGCCGCGTCGTCGCCCATCCTGTAGGCGCCGAAGCCTTCGCCCATGTCCGAGTTGAGATCGACGCTGAGGCTCATGTCTTTGCTCCCATGTGTTCGGTCGGCTAATTCTAGAGCATAATCCGATAGGAGTGAAACGAGGTTCGATAAGATTATGCTTAAAAAATAAGGTTTTAGAGCGCTGATACGAATTATGCGGATCAAAGCGCACTCTAAAGAGAGCTTCGGGGCGCAGACACCGGCGGCTGCGAAGAAATGCTTGGGGTCTCCAGGGGCTTCTGATATATCACATCCGGCGAGGTTATCATGAAAAGCACCATGAGCGAGAGCGACGGCTATCCGAGGGTGAGCGCGGAAGGCGCTGGCTCCCTGTTGTTCGATGTCGCCGGCGCGGTCTTCGATCAGTCGCGGCAGGAGCGCATCTGGACGCTGGCCGAGGCGCTGAAGGGACTTGCCGGCGTTCTCGAGACGGCGCCGGGCATGAACAACCTCATGGTCGTCTTCGATCCGTTGCGCCTCGATCCGGATGTGCTGCAGGCGAAGCTTCTTGCCGGCTGGGAAAAGGCTGAAGCCGGTCACTCTCGCGCGCGTTTGGTGGAGATTTCCGTCGTCTACGGCGGTCCGGGCGGCGCCGATCTCGCTGAAGTCGCAGAGGCCAAGGGGATGACGCCCCGGGCATTGGTCGAACTTCACGCTGCTCCGGTCTACTCCGTGGCCGCGGTGGGTGCCATGCCGGGCTTCGTCTATCTGTCAGGGCTCGATCCGAAGCTGGCGATATCGCGCCGGGCGGTGCCGTGCATGGGTGTTCCCGAGGGTTCGGTGATTATCGGCGGCGCGCAGGCCGGCATCATGCCGCTCACCGCGCCTTCCGGTTGGCACATTCTCGGCCACACGGATTTCCATCTTTTCGATCCGTCCCGAAGCCAGCCGGCTGCCCTTCGTCCTGGCGACAAGATCCGTTTTGTCCCGAAGGAGATCCTCGCATGATCGAGATCCTCACGACAGGTGCCGCCAACAGCGTGCAGGATCTCGGCCGGTTCGGCTATCTCGATGCTGGTGTTTCTCGCTCGGGCGCTATGGACGGGCCGGCGCTCGAAGCTGCCAACCTCATGCTGGGCAACGATCCCGATGCGCCGGGACTGGAGATTGCCGTCTTCCCGTTCCGCGTTCGCTTCGAAGCCGCGACGCTTGTTTCCGTGACCGGTGCGGATTGCCCGGTGACGCTCGGCGGCAGGAGCTATCCGTCGTGGTGGGTCCTGCAGGTCCGCTCCGGCGACGTGTTGGAACTGGGTTTGCCGCGTTCGGGCGCGCGCGCCTATATCGGCTTTTCCGGGGGGATCTCCGTGCCTGCCGTGCTCGGCTCCGCCTCCACCGACATCAAGAGCGGCTGGGGTGGCTTCGAGGGCAGGGGCCTTCGGCGGGGTGACCGGCTGGAACTTTCGCGCGGCCTCGCAGCGCTTGCAAACCTACCGGGCGGTTTCGGCATCGATCCGTCTGCCATGGGGCGTCACGACGGAGCCGGCAGACCTATCCGGGTCCTCGCCGGTGCCGAGCATGCGGTCTTCGATTCGGCTTCCCTCGAGGCTTTCGAGGCTACGCCATGGCGCGTAACCGACGAGGCCAATCGTCAGGGCTATCGCCTTGCGGGCGTCGAGCTGAAACTGACCCGAGGCCTGGAACTCTTTTCCCACGGCATTATGCCGGGCACGGTCCAGGTGCCGCCCTCGGGGCAGCCGATTATCCAGCTGGCGGAAGCCAATACCTGCGGCGGCTACCCCAAGATCGCCCATGTCATCGAAGCCGATCTTTGGCGTCTGGCGCAGGCGCCTGTCGGCAGCGATCTGCGCTTCGCCGTCGTCGGGCGGCATGATGCGGTCGAAGCCCTGAAACGCCAGCGAAGCGCTCTCGACCGGGTCGCGGCGTTCAGCGCGCTCGCTCGCAAGGAACCCTCTCACCGTGAAAACCTTGCCGGTCTCGCGGTGAAATAAACTGTTTGATTGATGGAGTAATCTCATGAGATGGAAACGGACCCTTCAGCTTCTCGACGTGCATGCGGAAGGGGAAATCGGCAAGGTGGCGATCGGCGGCGTGCCGAAGATCCCGGGTGATACGATCGCCGAGCAGCTGCACTGGATGAACAACGACCCCAAGGGTCAGGAGCTGCGCCGTATGCTCGTGCTCGAGCCGCGGGGTGCGCCGATCGGCTCCGTCAATCTGCTGCTGCCGGCCAAGAACCCGAAGGCCGATGCCGGTTTCATCATCCTTCAGCCCGATCAGGCCCATGCCAGCTCCGGCTCCAACTCGATCTGCGTCACCACCGCGCTGCTGGAAAGCGGTATCGTCGAGATGCAGGAACCCGAGACGGTTGTCATGCTGGATACGGCCGCCGGCCTCGTCCGTGCGACGGCCACCTGCCGCGACGGCCGCTGCGAGCGCGTCAAGCTCACCATGGTTCCTTCCTTCGTCCATGAACTCGACGTCGGTATCGATACCGAGCAGTGGGGGCGGATCACCTTCGACCTGAGCTATGGCGGCATTTTCTATGCGCTCGTCGATGTCGATCAGGTTGGCCTCACCATCGAAAAGGGCAACGCGCGTGCGCTGGTCGAGGCAGGCATGATCCTCAAGGAACAGATCAACCGCACAATTCCCGTCGTTCACCCGGAAATCCCGGCGATCTCCGGCGTCGCCTACGTGATGTTCAGGGATGTCGATCCTGACGGAGCCGTTCGCACCTGCACGACCATGTGGCCGGGCCGTGTGGATCGTTCGCCCTGCGGTACGGGCAATTCCGCCAATCTCGCGACGCTCTACGCCCGCGGCAAGGTGAAGGTGGGAGACATCCTGAAGTCCCGTTCGATCATCGGTTCTGAATTCGAGGTCGGGCTCGATTCCGTGACCGAAGTGGCTGGCCGAACAGCCGTAATCCCGACGATCAGCGGCCGCGGCTTCACCTTCGGATTGCATCAGGTTGCGCTCGATCCGTTTGATCCTTTCCCCGAAGGATTTGCGTTGACGGACGTCTGGGGGCCTTCGGCCGGCTCGATAGGCTAGGAAGAAGAGATTTGTTCTTCGAATGAAATTGGTAATAGATCGGTAGGTTTCTTGTCGTCACCTATCTTGCTATTGATGAAGTGCAGGGAATATGTAGGGCCCTCACCCGCGCGCAGCGTAAATTAGCAAGTATAGTAAGTGGAACACACAATTGACGACAGGATCCACCCTCCTGGCAGGCTCACAGAACTCGTATTCTTTGCGTGTGGGTCCGATTTTCTCGAGCCTGACAGTGGAAACTGAACGAGAATGGTTGTCTCGATGCCACACCAGAAATTTATACGCTGGTGAAAGTCTGGTCGATTACGAAGATCTCTCCAAGGATGTATTTCTGGTACAGAGTGGCGAGGTACGCGCAGTCTTGCGTTTCTCGGTGGGGAAGGAAGCTATTCTGGGGAGTTTTCGGCGCGGCGACCTGATGGGCGAGTTGTCGGCTATCGATGATCTCGCTCGTTCTGCTAGCCTGATGGCGGTCAGCGATGCGGTCGTCACTGTCATTCCTTATACCGTTTTTCATGACATACTGCGTGGTAGCGCCGGAGTGAGCCGGGCTCTGCTGCAACTGCTGTCGCGCCGTATTCGCGCGACAAACGAGCGTGTGTCGGAACTGTCTTTCCTCGATACCAAGCACAGGCTCTACAACGCCCTGCTGCGTCTATCCCGTTCACGCGGCGATGGCGGCACTGAGCGCATCATCTCGCCGCCGCTCGTGCACGCGGAGCTTGCTGAACATATTGGTTCGAGCCGCGAGACGGTTTCCCGCGAAATGTCACGTCTCATCCGTGAACAATTGATCGAGCGCACCAGCCGGGCAATCGTGTTGAGGAACCCTGTCGAACTCTCGAAGCGCATCTCGAAGGCGCTGGAGGGTTAAGCTCAGGGGTAGATGACGCCCTTACGCAGGATGACATTGGCGTAGAGCCGCGGTTCACCTGTCTGGATCACCGCATGGGCCGCGCGCACGCGGTCATAGAAGGCTGCACCCACGAGCGGCACGACGGTCATCTTCGGCTCATGGCCGGCGCAGCATGCAATGATCTCCTGATGAACGGGATCGAGCCGTTCGGGATCGGTGCCGACCGTCGAGCGAAAGATCGCCTGCGGCACGAAATCGTCGACGGGGAGAACGCTGAGAACGGCGTTGAGCACGGGGACGAGACCGTGACCATCGAGACGTACGAGACGCCTTGCATGTTCCAGCGCCGGGTAGTTGCCGTCGACGATGGCGATCTCGTCGCCATGGCCCATGGCGCGCAGCGTCGCCAGCAGGTCGGGGCTCAGAAGCGGGTCAATTCCCTTCAGCATTGTCTATTTCCTTGAAAAGGACCGTCTGGTCGATGAGGTAACGGGCAAAGATCGGCAGGCTAGCACCGCCGATAGCGCGGGCCTGGGGACCAACGATGCCTTCGATGATGTCGGGTGTGACGATACCCTGAAGGTCGAGGCGGTTGACTGCCGCGACTGTCGCCTTGACGAGGCGTGCGCGCACCCAATCGGGAAAGCCGCCGTCTATGATCGCGGCGGAAAAGTCAATGATGGAGACGGCCGCGACAATGGCCTGTGCCAGCGCCTCGGCGCTGTCCTGAATCCAGATTTCCAGCGGTTCGCCGAAATCGATCCACTCTTCGGCGGCATACCATAGGGGTTGGGGATCGAGGCCGCGTTCGCGCAGCAGGTTTTCCAGCACGAAGATCGAGGCAATCTCGAGCAACTGCGCCGTCTCCCCACGCTTGTTGCGTACGGGGAGCGGTGCGATTGCGCCGGCAGTGCCGGTGCGTCCCACGAAGACGGACGAGTTCAGGACGATGCCGCCGCCGATAAAGGAGCCGACGTAGAAATAGATGAAATCCGGATAGAGCGGGCCGGCGCCGAAGACGAGTTCCGCACCGCAGGCGCTCGTTGCATCGTTTTGCAGATATACAGGATAGCTGATCCGCGCCGAGACCTCCGCCTGCAGATCGAAACCGCGCCATGCATCCATGGCTCCTTCCGGTGCCCCTACTTCCTCGGCCCAGTTCCACAACTCGAAAGGTGCGGCAATGCCGACGCCGGCGACGCTATCCCGCTGAGCCGCCGGAATGGCGGCCTCAACCTCGGCGATGCCGTCGCTGATGAAGAAGAGGATCTCCTCGGGGTTTGGATAGCGATATGTGCGGTGAAGCTGCGTGCGGATCTTTCCGACGAAATCCATCAGTACCAGATCGGCGCTTCGCCGACCAATCTTCACGCCGAACGAAAAGACGGCCTCGGGGTTGAGATACATCGGGATTGAGGGCTGGCCCACCTTACCGCGCACCGGTTCGCCGCGCATCAGAAGTCCGTCTTTTTCCAGTGCACGCATGATGACCGAGACCGTCTGTGCCGAAAGGCCTGTGCGTCTCGCGATATCCGCCTTGGAGAGCCCGCGATGACGCCGGACGATCGAAAGCACGAGCCGTTCGTTGTAGGCGCGCACGCGCACCTGATTGGCGCCGCCGCCGGCGCTGATCGGTTCCGGCTCGCGGGTCGGCGATGGTGAATGGTCATGCGTCAAGGACATGGTCGCTCCTCTCGACCCTGTCCTACCGTGAAGTAGGGCAGGGCGCCAGCATGTCACATTGGATTAATAATTCAATTGGATTTATTTATTGACGTTCGAATTTTTTGATGTTCTAAATGACCACGTGGAGGAGAGGTACGACCCAGAGTGGCGTGCCAGACCGGGCAGTTTTTATTGCCCGGGCCGACATCTCGCGGCCGGAGGAGCCGGTCGAGTTATCTTCGGGAGGAAAATATGACAAAGTCACTGATCGCAGCAGCCCTGTCCACGCTTGCCCTGGGCGTTGTTTTCGCCGCCCCTGCAACCGCAGCAGACGTGTCCGCATGCCTGATTACCAAGACCGATACCAATCCCTTCTTCGTCAAGATGAAGGAAGGCGCGACGGCCAAGGCCAAGGAACTCGGCATTACTCTGAAATCCTATGCGGGTAAGGTCGATGGCGATCATGACAGCCAGGTTGCGGCTATCGAATCCTGCATTGCAGACGGCGCAAAGGGCATCCTGATCACCGCCTCCGATACCAAGGCTATCGTCGATCAGGTGAAGAAGGCGAAGGAAGCTGGCCTTCTGGTGATTGCGCTCGATACCCCGCTCGATCCCGCCGACGCAGCGGATGCCACTTTCGCAACCGACAACCTTCTGGCCGGAAAGCTGATCGGCCAATGGGCCGCGGCAACCCTCGGCGATAAGGCCAAGGATGCAAAGATTGGCTTCCTCGATCTCACTCCGTCACAGCCGACCGTAGACGTTCTGCGCGACCAGGGCTTTATGATCGGCTTCGGTATTGATCCTAAGGATCCGAACAAGATCGGTGACGAAGATGATCCGCGCATCGTCGGTCACGACGTGACCAACGGCAACGAGGAAGGCGGCCGCAAGGCCATGGAAAACCTTCTCCAGAAAGATCCGGATATCAACGTCATCCACACGATCAACGAACCGGCTGCCGTCGGTGCCTATCAGGCTCTGAAAGCTGTCGGCAAGGAGGGCGATGTCCTGATCGTGTCCGTCGATGGCGGATGCCCGGGTGTGAAATCCGTTGCCGAGGGTCAGATCGGTGCCACTTCGCAGCAATATCCGCTGCTGATGGCCTCGCTTGGTATCGAGGCGATTGCCAAATATGCGAAGGACGGCACCAAGCCGCAGCCGACGCCCGGCAAGAGCTTCTTCGATACGGGTGTATCGCTGGTGACCGACAAGCCGGCCCCGGGTGTCGAATCGATCGACACCAAGGTTGGTACGGATAAGTGCTGGGGCTGATCGACTGACAGATAACACTACGACATCATGAAGAAGGGGCGGTGCAGGCCGCCCCTTCCCAAGGTGCGCACGCACCTGTCCTGGCGCATCGGCCCGAAAATCGGAATCGATTTTCGGAAAGTCCGATGCACATAAACAAGACGTTAGAGCGTACTTTGTGCGTCCGAATGGACGTACGGCGCTCTAGGGGATGGAGACACGTCCATGGCAAGCATCCAGGAATTCGAGAAGGTTCTCGACAAGAGCGACGCGTCTGTCGCGGCATTCGAGGATCATTCGCCCCTTCGCAGGATACAGCATTTCCTGCATTCCACGCCGGCGGCGGTGCCGCTGATCGTGCTGATTGCATCGATCGCCATTTTCGGACTGGCCATCGGCGGCAAGTTCTTTTCCAGCTACACACTCACCCTGATCCTTCAGCAGATCGCGGTTGTCGGTATTCTCGGCGCGGCACAGACACTTGTGATCCTGACGGCCGGCATCGATCTGTCGATTGGCGTCGTCATGGTCATCTCGGCGGTGGTGATGGGCAACTGCGCCCTGCATTACGGCATGCCCTCGCCGATCGCCGTCGTTGTCGGACTGGGGGTGGGTACGCTTTGCGGCCTTCTGAACGGCTTTCTGGTGGCCAAGATCAAGTTGCCGCCGTTTATCGTGACGCTCGGTACCTGGAACATCGTGATGGCCACCAACTTCATCTATTCGGCCAACGAAACGTTGCGCGCCGCTGATATCGAAACGATCGCACCCTTCCTGCAGATATTTGGCGAAAGTTTCCGGGTCGGCAAAGCGGTCTTCACGCTCGGGGTCGTTTTCATGGTCGTCCTCATAGGCGTCCTCTGGTACGCGCTCAATCACACCGCCTGGGGCCGGCATCTTTATGCCGTGGGCGACGATCCGGAGGCGGCGCAACTCGCGGGCATCCGTTCGGATCGCGTGCTGCTCGGCACCTACGCGCTGGCCGGCTTCATCGCAGCGCTGGCGGCCTGGGTTTCCATCGGCCGTAACGGGTCGATTTCGCCTTCCGCGGCCGTCACCGAATACAATCTTCAGGCTATCACGGCGGCCGTTATCGGCGGTATCTCGCTCTTCGGCGGACGCGGGTCCATCCTCGGAACACTGTTCGGCGCACTGATCGTTGGAGTGGTCTCCATGGGTCTCAATATGCTCGGCGCCGATCCGCAGTGGAAGGTTCTCCTGACCGGCGTACTCATCATCTCGGCGGTTGCCGTCGACCAGTGGATCAGAAAGGTAGCAGGCTGATGGAACGCGCACCCATTCTTACCACCCGCGGTTTGGTCAAGCGTTATGGCCGCGTGACCGCCCTCGATAACGCCGATTTCGATCTCTATCCCGGCGAAATTCTTGCGGTGATCGGAGACAATGGCGCCGGAAAATCCTCGCTGATCAAGGCGATTTCCGGTGCGATCACGCCTGATGAGGGCGAGATCAGGCTGGACGGAACCCCCGTGAATTTCCGTAGCCCTATGGAGGCGCGCGACGCCGGCATTGAGACTGTGTACCAGAATCTTGCCCTTTCGCCGGCGCTTTCCATCGCCGACAACATGTTCCTCGGGCGGGAGATTCGCCGGCCGGGCATTATGGGGGCAGTGTTTCGTTCCCTGGACCGGAAGAGGATGGAAAAGATCGCGCGGGACAAGCTTTCCGAGCTCGGCCTGATGACCATCCAGAACATCAATCAGGCGGTGGAGACGCTTTCGGGTGGCCAGCGGCAGGGGGTTGCGGTTGCCCGTGCCGCTGCTTTCGGCTCCAAGGTGGTCATCATGGACGAACCGACGGCCGCCCTCGGGGTCAAGGAATCCCGCCGCGTTCTCGAACTTATCCTTGAGGTCCGTTCGCGGGGTCTGCCGATTGTGCTGATCTCGCATAATATGCCGCATGTCTTTGAGGTGGCTGACCGTATCCACATCCATCGCCTTGGGCGACGGCTTTGCGTCATCAATCCGAAGGACTACACGATGTCGGATGCAGTCGCCTTCATGACCGGCGCTCGCCCCGCACCGGAAGAGAACATCGCGGCATGACATCGGCCATGTCGGCGGTCGATACACTGGCGAAAGCCATCAGCGAACAGGCGACCGTTTCGCCGCGTCTGCTCGTCGCCATTTCCGGGCCTCCGGGTGCGGGAAAGTCCACTCTCGCGGAAGCTCTTGAAAAGGCGCTGATCGCGCAAGGCGTGCCGGCATCCATTCTGCCGATGGATGGATTTCACATGGATAACGCCGTGTTGGAAGAACGTGGGCTGCTCGCTCGCAAGGGGGCGCCCAACACCTTCGACGTCCGGGGACTCGTCGACATCGTGCGCGCTGTGAGGGAAGGTGGGGAAGTTCTGGTGCCGGTGTTCGATCGCACACGCGAACTCGCCATCGCCGCTGCACGTGCAATCCCGGCGGGGCCGCGTGTGGTGTTGGTTGAAGGAAATTATCTTTTGCTCGAAGAGCAACCATGGTCCGTGCTCGCACCGCTCTTCGACCTGACTGTGATGATCGCACCGCCGGCGGATGAACTCCGGCGCCGGCTGGAGGCCCGCTGGCGCTGTTTCGGCCTCGATGAAGAAGAAGTCGCAGCCAAGGTTGAAGAAAATGACTTGCCGAACGGCCGTCTTGTGCTTTCCCGCAGTCGCAAGGCCGATTTCGTCTATAGTGACACCTGACAATCCTTCCGATGCGCACTGTGAGAAGGCATTCCCCTTGCGGCCCAAGGGGAATGCAGCATGTTAGTCAGACCTAAAAATTTAAGAAGCGATTAATGTAGCAACGATTAAAATTGTCGCTAATTGCTTCAACGAATTTCAGGGTCCGGTTGCTACAACCCTTCCATGAACCAATGAGGAAATTCCCCCATCCACAAGCGATGCGGGGCCGATTTCATCGGATGGTGTGATGGAGGAGAACGGCAATGACTATCCTGATCGTAGAAGACAATGCGACGAACGCGCTGATCCTGAAGCGTCTCGCCGGAAAGGTCACAGACGAGGATATCATCATCGAGGCTGATGGTGCGCGGGCACTCTCCCTCTGCCACAACACTTTTTTCAGCATGCTTATCGTCGATTACATGGTGCCGGGTATGACCGGCCTGCAGTTCGTCAAGGCGATCCGCATGCTGCGTCGCTATGACGAAGTGCCTGTCATCATGATCACCGCCGATCAGGATCCGAAGTTGCGCGAAACCGCTGTTGCGATGGGCGTTACCGGATTCCTGACCAAGCCGGTCGATGCCGTCACTTTCCGCGACCTGCTCGCCGCCCATGTCGGCTACGCGCCGGCTACGCTCGCAGCTCATCGCTGATACGAGGGTCCGGACCATCCGCATGAGCAAGCTGACCAACGCAATTTCGGAAAACCCGGTTTGTTCGCCTCGCCTCGTGGCGTTGCGTAACGGCGAGCGGGCAGCCCGTCGTGTTGCCAAGGCCCGGTATGTCGGAGTTTCGCCATGACCGTTCTTGTCCGCAGCAGCGAAGTCATGAAGAAGGCCGGCAGCACTACCCTGATCTTGCAACTTCTCTCGGCTATCTTTCTCGCCGCCTTGATCATGCTGGCGTTCCAGATCTCCCGTCAGTTTCTGTCCCTGCAGGATGGCACCGGAGAGAACGCGGTCTGGTCTGTCTATCAGCTCGATCGAGACATCCGCGCAGTCGGCACGGCTGTCGACGAACTCCGCCATCAGCGGGGAGCGGAAGACTTCGCCTCCACGCTTTCGCAAATACTCGACGCTGCTCACAGGCAAATCGCACATCTCCGCGAGCCGCAGTTCGATCGCTTCATTTCCGGGGATGCCGATGCCTCGGCGTTTCTTGCCGAGATTGACGCCGCCGTCGCGCGTTTTACCCCGCTCGCGCAGGCCAGCCTTCCGGGCCGGCAGTTGGAAGGCGCGCGACTCGACGCTCTGGCGGAGACGGTGGCCGGCCTTGTGCGGATCAGCGAAAAGCTTCTCGCCCATACCAACATGCAGCTTCACAATGAGCGCGTCGCCGCCCGTGAAACCGTCGTCCGGCTTGAAAAGACTTCAGCCGTGATGCTTGGCCTGTTGATGGTCTCGGTTGTATTCCTCGTTGCTACTCTTCGCCGTCAGCTGAAGTCTGTTCGCAAGACGGGTACCGAGCTTGAGACGATGGCACGGCAGTTGACGGAAGCTCTTGAAGGTGCAGACGCCGGAAACCGCGCCAAGTCGCAGTTCATGGCAACCATGGGCCACGAGATCCGCACGCCTCTGAACGCGATCCTCGGCATGTCCGAACTGCTGGAACTGTCGCAGCTGCCTTCCGATGCCCTCTCAAGCGTCAAGACCATCCGCTCCTCGGGCGAGGCGTTGCTGGAGATCATCAACGAGATCCTCGATTATTCGAAGATCGAACATGGTAAGATGGAACTTGAGGAGCGCATCGTCGATGTCGCCTCCCTGGCGGAGACCACGGTCAGCATTATTCGCGGTCGTGCTGACGACCACGAAAACACGGTCGTTCTCGATATCCCGGAATCGCTCGATGCGCTCTATGTCCGCACCGATCCGACCCGCCTACGGCAAGTGCTCCTCAACCTGCTGTCCAACGCCGTGAAGTTCACCAAGAACGGCACCGTTACGCTGCGGCTGCGGGAGTTTTATCGTCACGGTAAGCTGATGCTGCGCTTCGAAGTCGAGGATACGGGTATCGGCATCGATGAAGCCGGCCTTTCGAAGCTCTTCAAGCCATTCTCCCAGGTCGACGCCTCGATCAGCCGCAAATATGGCGGCACCGGTCTAGGCCTTACCATCTGCAAGCAGATCGTCGAAAAGCTTGGCGGCGAACTCGGCATGAGCAGCACCGTCGGCGTTGGTAGCATCTTCTGGTTCGAACTGGGAGTGATTGCCGTCGGCAAGGACGAGATGCGCCGGCTTTCTGCTGTAAAGAGCCAGAAGAGCCACGAGCTTCCCCGTCTGCGTATTTTGCTTGTCGAGGACAACAGGGTCAACCAGCAGGTCGCAACCCGTTTCCTCAACCATCTCGGCCAGGACGTCACCGTCGCCAACGACGGCGCGGAAGCGGTCTCCATGGCGTCCGCCCAGAGTTTCGACGTCATTCTGATGGACATGCAGATGCCAGTTATGGATGGCATCGAGGCGACACGCCGGATTATCTCCGAGCGCGGCCCGTGCGCTGCCGTCCCGATCATCGCGATGACCGCGAATGCGTCCGATGACGACCGTCGCCGTTGCCTGGATGCTGGCATGGCCGGTTTCGAATCCAAGCCTGTTACAATGGAAAGGTTGCGCAACGTGATCTCGTCGCTGAACGAAACCCTGGCCGCCGAATTTGTTGAGGCTCCGGCCGACGACGACGGTCTGCCGGATCCGGTCCTGCTCGGTGCTGTGGATCTTCCGGGCCTGCCGCAGCTCTGCCCTGATGGTCTTGATGAAGCCCGCTATGCGGAACTCGTTGATGCTCTCGGCGAGGATGTTTTCCAGGAACTGGTCGAATCCTTCTTCGACGATGCCTCCACGCTGATCGACGAACTGCATGGCGCGCTGAAAAGCCGCGACATCAACCAGATCGACCGAGTGCTGCACACGATCAAGGGGGCGGCCGTGAATGTCGGGCTCACCGAAATTGCCGGCAAGGCCAATTCGCTGCGCGAACAGCAGCCGACCATGGCCGATGTCGAAATGCTCACCAATGAAATCGAAACGATGAAGTTCAAGCTGGTTGCTTGAGTACTAGGAGGCGTCAATGCGTATCTTGCTGGTGGACGATAACAGCACCAACCTGAAGCTCCTGACGAAGCTCGTCGGCAAGCTTGAAGACTGTGAGGCGGTTGCCTTCTCGAGCCCGGATGAGGTTCTTTCCTCCCTGCCGGATATCGATTTCGACATCGCCATCATCGACTACCAGATGCCGGTCTACAACGGCGTCGAACTCTACACGGAGATCGTCCGCTTCGACAAATATGCCGACGTACCGGTCGTCTTCGTCACCGCAGACAAGGACATGACTACGCGCATGGCCGCGCTGAACGCCGGGGCGATCGATTTTCTCACCAAGCCGGTCAATCCGGTTGAGTTCCAGGCTCGCGTTCAGAACATCGTCAGCCTGTCGCGTGCGCGCCGTCAGCTTGCCGACCAGGCCGAATGGCTGCGTCGCGAAGTGGATCGCGCCGTTGGTGAACTTCGTCTGCGTGAGCAGGAGATCATTCATCGCCTCACGGTCGCCGCTGGCTACAAGGATCCGGAAACGTCGCGCCACACGCTGCGTGTCGCCGCCTATTCCGAGGCGATTGCACTCGAAATGGGCCTTACCCCGGAGTTCTGCAACGATATCCGCATGGCGGCGCCGATGCATGATATCGGCAAGGTCGCGATGCCGGATACGGTGCTTTTGAAGCAGGGCCGCCTGACGGAAGCCGAATACCGCCAGATGCAGGCTCATGCCCAGATCGGCAGCGACATCCTCTCCCGTTCGCATTCGTCGCTGCTGCAACTCGCCTCGGAAATCGCCGTCAGCCATCATGAGCGATGGGACGGGCAGGGATACCCGAACCGTCTCTCCGGTGCCGCGATACCGATTTCCGGCCGTATCGTCTGCATTGCCGATAATTTCGATGCGCTGACCACCGAGCGTCCCTACAAGCCGGCCTGGAGCTTCGAACGCACCGTAGAGCACATCCTCGGTCGCGCCGGTACCCAGTTCGATCCGGATTGTGTTGCCGCCTTCGAGCGCGCCCTGCCGCGCATCCGGCAGATCATGGAGGACGACCGTCGCGAGCAGGCCCAGGAGGCCATGCAGAAGACGTTCACTCCCTCCAGCGAAAAGGTCGCCTGAAAGGCGGCTTTGATCGGCTGATGGAACATGGTATCTGCGGGCGATAATCGAGGCCCGGAGATACCATCATGCGCACCCTTACCATTCGCCGCCCGGATGACTGGCACCTGCACCTGCGGGACGGCGCCATGCTTGATGGGGTGATTGGTGACACCAGCCGGCATTTCGCGCGCGCCATCATCATGCCGAACCTCGTGCCGCCGGTCGTGACAACGGCCGATGCACGCGCCTATCGCGAGCGCATCATGGCCGCCCTGCCGACGGGCGATCGTTTCGAGCCGCTGATGACGCTCTATCTGACGGAAGATACCAATCCCGACGATGTCGAGGAAGGCAGGAAGAGCGGCCTGATCACTGCTGTGAAGCTCTACCCGGCAGGCGCCACCACCAATTCGCACGGCGGTGTACGCAACTTCGAAAACGCCATGCCGGTTCTGGAGCGCATGGCGAAGATCGGCTTGCCGCTCTGCGTTCATGGTGAGGTCACGACACCGGAAGTCGACATCTTCGACCGCGAGAAGGCGTTCATCGACACCGTGCTAGATCCCCTCCGCCGCCGCCTGCCGGAACTGAAGGTGACAATGGAGCATGTCACGACCTCGGATGGAGTAGATTACATCCGCTCTTCCGACCGCAACATTGCCGGATCGATTACCACTCATCACCTGATCATCAACCGCAACGCCATTCTGGTTGGCGGTATCAAGCCGCATTACTACTGCCTGCCTGTAGCCAAGCGCGAGAGCCACCGGCTGGCGCTGCGTGCGGCCGCAACGTCGGGCGACGCCCGCTTCTTCCTCGGCACGGATTCCGCACCGCATGTCGATCCGTTGAAGGAATGCGCCTGCGGTTGCGCCGGCATCTACACCTCGATCAATACCATGAGCTGCCTTGCCCATGTCTTCGAGCAGGAAAACGCCCTTGATCGCCTGGAAGCATTCGCTTCGTTGAACGGGCCGGCATGGTACGGCCTTGCGCCAAACGACGAAACAATCACGTTGGAAAGGGGCGATGAGCCGGTTGAGTTCCCTGCGAAGATCGAGACGGGGGCTGGCCCGGTGACAGTGTTCGATCCTATGTTCCCGCTCTTTTGGCAGGTTCGCTAAATTGACTGCGGATTGCTAGGATTTTCACAATTCGGGTAATCTTTTGGAGAGAAGCTGCAGTTAGCGTCCGTCAGGGGAGGGACGTAATGATTTCAGGCTGAAGAGAGCGCTTGGCATGATGCTTGATTACAATTCTCTTCTGCTTGCACTTGGTTTCTCCGCCACTTGCCTGATGGTCACTCTTCTTGGAACCTGGGTTTCGCGCCGCGCCGATTCCTTCCTTCTGACCCTTGTCGTCGCACTTTTCTTTATCGTCATCGGCATCTTTGCCTTCAGTTCCTACACCATGGAAACCGGCATGCTCATGGCATCGGTCGCCTATGCGTTCCTGATGGCCGGCTTCAGCACGATCTATGCCGGTTCCGCCCAGTTCCGGACTGCTCAAAGCCCATGGATGTTGTCGGCCGCTCTCTCAGCCATCACGATCGCACCCGGTCTTCCGCTGATGGCGTGGGGCCTGGACGGAGTAGCGTTCATCTTCATGAATACGGCGACGGCCGTGCTCTTGATCGGCACGGGCTGGCAATACTGGCGCGCGCGTGCGGAAGCGCCGGGGCCGCTCACGGGGATGGTTTTCCTGTACGTGCTGAGCGGGATCTCCTTCATCCTGTGCGCCGGCGTCCTGCTTTACAAACGGCAGTGGGTTCTTGGCCACGCTCCGAACAATTGGGCTGAAAATCTCAATCTCGCGATCTGCATCGCCGGCATGTCCGGTATCGGTGCCCTTTCACTGGCTCTTCATCAGTGGCGGCTTGCAGCACGGCATCGCCATGAGGCCAATACCGATCCGCTGACTGGCCTGCTCAACCGCCGTGCACTTTTCGATCGCGTCTCCGGCCGTCCGGTCGGTTTGAAAACCGCAGTCGTCCTCTTCGATATCGACCGTTTCAAGTCGATCAACGATCAGCATGGCCATGCGGCCGGTGACCTGGTGATCAGGATATTCGCCGAGGAGCTGACCAATGGCACCGGCGGCCAGCACACGGTCGCCCGCCTCGGAGGCGAGGAATTCGCCATCATCCTAGCCAACACTTTGCCGGGCCGCGCTGAACGTGTGGCGGACGATATCGTCCGCAGCTTTGCTTCGCGGGAAATCCGCTTAGGAGAGGCGACGCTGCAATGTACGGTCAGTGCCGGCGTCGCCTTTGGCTCGCCGGACGCCGATAATTTCGAGGTCGTCCTCAATCTTGCCGATACAGCGCTCTATCAGGCTAAGCGCAACGGCCGGAACCGTGTGCAGATGGCGGAGTTCCTGCATCGGGTCGAAACGGTGGAAACCCGAAGCAACGCTTCCCCCTGAAAGCCCGAACTCTCTAGCATCTGAGGGCACATGCTGCTATTCGCCTGAGCAGGACGATAAGGAGCGGGCGCATGATCCAGACGACATTTTCCGAACCGGCCGTGATGGCCGAACTCGTGGCCAGGATGCTTTGGGAGATCAAGGCGGTGCATTTCAATGCAGCCGAACCCTACAAGCTTTCTTCCGGCATGCGCAGCCCCGTTTATATCGATTGCCGCAAGCTCCTTTCATATCCGCGCATTCGTTCGGCCGTGATGGATTTTGCCGCCGCGACCCTCATGCGCAATGCCGGCTTTGAGCAGTTTGACTGCATCGCCGGGGGCGAGACTGCGGGCATCCCGTTTGCCGCCCTGCTTGCAGATCGCCTCGGCCTGCCGATGATCTATGTCCGCAAGGCTCCGAAGGGTCATGGCCGCAATGCCCAGATCGAAGGCCATATGCCGGAAGGCTCCCGCGTCCTCGTCATCGAGGACCTGACGACGGCCGGCGGCAGCATGTTCAAGTTCATAGACGCCGTACGCGCTGCCGGCGGCATGGTCGATCATGGCATCGCGCTCTTCTACTACGGCATCTTCGCCGAGGCCGAGGAGCGCTTCACCAACGGCAATGTGAAGCTGCACTACATCGCTACCTGGCGGAACGTGCTGGCCGTTGCGCGTGAACAGAAGCTTTTCGATGAAAAGACTTTGTCGGAAGTCGAGGCTTTCCTCGATGCGCCGCTTGCATGGTCGGGCCGCAACGGCGGCGTCACCGAACTCGCCTGACGCATCGACGCGAAAATGGGGAGCCAAAGCGCCGTTTGTGTGCCTAATGGACGCATAGCGCTCTGCAAGGAAAAGCAGTTGTGGCGTTTTCGCGAGAATTGCTTTAAATCGATTTAAATTCGTTCTTGGGAAGGGAGGATGCCCGAATGATCCTGTGCTGTGGAGAAGCGCTCATCGACATGTTGCCGCGGGAAACGACGCGCGGCGAAAGGGCGTTTTCACCCTATGCCGGCGGCGCGATTTTCAACACCGCGATCGCGCTCGGGCGTCTTGGTATCCCGACCGGTTTTTTCACCGGCCTTTCCGACGACATGATGGGCGACATCCTGCGTGAGACGCTGCAGCAGAGTAATGTCGACTACTCCTTCTGCGCGACCCTTTCGCGGCCGACGACCATCGCTTTCGTAAAGCTGGTGGATGGTCATGCGAGCTATGCCTTCTATGACGAGAACACCGCTGGCCGTATGATCACCGAGGGCGATCTGCCGGTTCTCGGCGATGACTGCGAGGCTCTGCACTTCGGCGCAATCAGCCTTATTCCAGAACCCTGTGGCGCTACCTATGAAGCGTTGCTGGTTCGCGAACAGGCAAAGCGCGTCATCTCGCTCGACCCGAATATCCGGCCCGGATTCATCAAGGACAAGCAGGCGCATATGGCGCGCATCAACCGCATGGCTGCCATGTCCGACATCATCAAGTTTTCCGACGAGGATCTCGTCTGGTTCGGCCTTGAGGGCGATCAGGATACGCTCGCCCGCCACTGGCTGAACAAGGGCGCCAAGCTCGTCGTCATTACCCGCGGTGCGGAAGGAGCGACGGGTTACACCGCCGGTTTCAAGCTTTCCGTTCCGAGCGAACGCGTCGAGGTCGTCGATACCGTCGGAGCCGGCGATACCTTCGACGCCGGCATTCTCGCTTCGCTGAAGCGTCAGGACAAGCTTACCAAGGAAAAGATCGCCACGCTTGACGAAGCGGGTGTCGAGGCGGCTCTGCGTCTCGGTGCGAAGGCCGCTGCCGTAACGGTATCGAGGGCAGGAGCCAACCCGCCCTTCGCCGCCGAAATCGGCTTCTGAGGCGCGGCGCACTCTCTTATCTCAGCGCGCCTCAGTTATTTCTCTTTTCACAAGTTGTCGCGGCCTTAGCCGCGCGCAGTCTTCAATGCGGCAACGAGACCGGCGGTCGAACTGTCGTGCCCGGTCGCCGCGACCTTGCCTTCCACCACAGGCAGAAGACCGGTCGCCAGTTCCTTGCCCAGCTCGACACCCCACTGGTCGAACGAGTTGATGCGGAAGATCACGCCTTCCACGAAGACGCGGTGCTCATAAAGCGCGATTAGCCTGCCGAGCGCAAAGGGCGTCAGTTGGTCGTAGACGAAGGTGATCGACGGACGGTTACCCGAAAATACCCGATGCGGCGCGAGGAAATCGGCGGTTGCCTCCTCCATGCCCTTTGCCATCAGCTGCGCCTTCGCTTCCGCAAGCGTACGGCCGCGCATCAGGGCTTCCGACTGAGCAAGGCAATTGGAAATCAGCAGTTCATGCTGGTGCCGCAGTTCCGGTTCGAAGCCGTTTGCGGCGATCATGAATTCGGCCGGGATGATGCTCGTGCCCTGATGAATGAGCTGGTAGAAGGCGTGTTGGCCGTTGGTGCCTGGTTCGCCCCAGACGACAGGACCGGAGCCTCCCGCAACGGGCTTGCCGTCAATCGTCACGCTCTTGCCGTTCGATTCCATGTCGAGCTGCTGCAGGTAGGCAGGGAAGCGCGACAGCCGCTGGTCATAGGGCAGGATGGCGCGCGTCGGATAGCCGAGCACGTTGCGATGATAGACGCCGATTGCGCCAAGCAGCATCGGCAGGTTCTTCGAGAACGGGGCTGTGCGGAAATGCTGATCCATGGCATGGGCGCCATCGAGGAAGCGGCCGAAATTCTCGGGGCCGATGGCGAGCATCAGCGGCAGGCCGATCGCAGACCAGATCGAATAGCGTCCGCCGACCCAGTCCCAGAAACCGAAGACCCGCTCGGGAGCAATGCCGAAGGCCGCAACCTTGTCGAGTGCGGTGGAGACGGCTGCAAAATGCGCGCCGACGGCATCTTCGCCAAGCGCCTTGGCGATGAAGGCGCGGGCCGTCTGGGCGTTGGTCATTGTCTCGATGGTGGTGAACGTTTTGGACGCCACGATGAACAGCGTCGTTTCGGCGGAAAGCAGCTTCAGCGTATCGGCGATGTGAGCGCCGTCGACGTTCGATACGAAATGCAGGCGCGGACCGTCATGGAAGGGCGCGAGCGCCAGTGTCGCCATGGCCGGGCCGAGATCCGAGCCGCCGATGCCGATGTTGACGACATCGGTGATGGCCTTGCCCGTCGCACCGGTCAGCTCGCCGGAACGGATCGCTTCGGCAAAAGCGCCCATCGCGGCGAGCACCCCATTGACGTCAGGCATCACGTCGGCGCCATCGACGATGACGGGCGTGTTCGCGCGGTTGCGGAGCGCGGTGTGCAGGACGGCGCGATCTTCGGTGAAGTTGATCTTCTCCCCGGCAAACATCGAATCGCGCTTCTCGGCAACGCCAGCCTTTGTGCAAAGCTCTTCGAGCAGCGCCATGATTTCGTCGTTCACGGCGCACTTCGAATAGTCCATCAGCAGGTCGTCGAAAGACGTGCTGAAGCGGGTGAAGCGCTGGGCGTCGGCGGCAAAGGCGGCTCGCAGGTCCTCCGCTCGGGTGGCGGCGGCAGTGCTGGTGAGTTTGTCGATGATGGCCTGCATCTTCGTTTCCCTGGTTGGCAAAGATGAGGGCGACACTATTCTGGGGAATGCGCCCGATCAAGGCGCAGTCCATCGGAATAGAGCATCGACGGCGAGCGCCGGCTTCACCGGCAGCCCGCTGTTGCAAAGACGTTACTTGCTGGCCGCGCTGTCGCGGAGTTCGCGCCGGAGGATCTTCCCGACATTCGATTTCGGCAGTTCCTGGCGGAATTCGATGTAACGCGGCCGCTTGTAGTTGGTCAGGTTTGCCGCGCAATGAGCCTTGAGTTCGGCCTCGGTGAGCGCCGGATCCTTCTTCACCACGAACAGCTTGACCGCTTCACCGGAATGCTCGTCGGGAATACCGATTGCCGCACATTCCAGAACGCCCGGATGCATGGCTGCGACTTCTTCGATCTCGTTCGGATAGACATTGAAGCCGGAAACCAGGATCATGTCCTTCTTGCGGTCGACGATCTTTACATAGCCCCGCTCGTCCATCATCCCCATGTCGCCGGAACGGAAGAAACCGTCGGGCGTCATCACCTTGGCGGTTTCTTCGGGCCGCTGCCAATAGCCGGCCATGACCTGCGGACCACGGATGCAGATTTCGCCGACGTCACCGATCGGAAGCGTATTGCCATCCTCGTCGCGGATCTCGATGTCGGTCGAGGGAAGCGGCAAGCCGATCATCCCGGAGAATTCGTTGCTGTCGAGCCGGTTGACGGTGGCGACAGGCGAAGTTTCCGATAGGCCATATCCCTCGGTGATCGGGCAGCCGGTCATCTGGAACCAGCGCTCCGCGACCGGCCGCTGCACCGCCATGCCGCCGCCGAGCACAAGAAGCAGGGACGAAAAATCGAGAGCCTTGAAGTCCGGGTTGTTCATCAAGGCATTGAACAGGGTGTTCAGTCCTGGGAAGATATGCGCCTTGTGCTGCTGCAATTCCTTGACGAATGCCGGAATGTCGCGCGGGTTGGCGATCAGCACATTGTGGCTGCCGGTCGCGATACCCATCAGCGAATTCACCGTCAGCGCGAAGATATGGTAGAGCGGCAGCGCGCAGATGAAGGTCATGACATCGGGACGACCCTTGGCGACGTACACGGCTTCCAACCACAGCGCGATCTGCGTCTTGTTGGCCAGCAGGTTGGCGTGGGTGAGCGTCGCGCCCTTGGAGACGCCGGTGGTGCCCCCGGTATATTGCAGGAAGGCGACGTCACTGCCCTTCACGCTGGCGGGCTTCAATTGCAGCCGGGCGCCTTCCGAGAGCACGCGATTGAAGCTCTTGTGGCCGGGGATGGACCATGCCGGCACGAGCTTTTTGACCTTGCGCACCACGAAATTGACGATGTGGCCCTTGATGCCGAGCATGTCGCCCATGGTGGCGACGACTACATGTTTGATCGCAGTATGGGTGACAACCTGTTCGACTGTGCGGGCGAAGTTTTCCAGCACGAAGATGACCTTGGCGCCGCTGTCCTTCAGCTGGTGCTCCAGCTCGCGCGGAGTGTAGAGCGGATTGACGTTGACCACCGTGAAGCCGGCGCGAAGGATGCCATATACGGCAACCGGGTTCTGCAGGATGTTGGGCGTCATGACCGCGACGCGGTCGCCTGGCTTCAGGCCCTGCGCCTGAAGCCAGGCGCCTATTTTGCGAGACTGCGCTTCAAGCTCGCGGAAGGTCATGCCGCGACCCATGCTGGAAAAGGCCAGACGGTCCGCATATCGGGCGCAGCTGCTTTCGAACAGGGCGCCAAGCGAGGCATGTTCCAGAGGAGGAATGTCCGCCGGCACCATTGCCGGATAAGATGAAAGCCAGATTTTTTCCGCTGCCCGGCCGCTATGGCGGCTGACGAGATCAGACATAATTACCTCCCGGTCAAAGTTTCCTCCATGCCCGCCCTCCCGTGGCCGGCATGCCCCCTCCTCGACGCGCAAACCGAGCTTAGGCCTTTGTCAAGCCGGTTCAAGCCTCAATAGCTCTATATAACCTTGACGTAAGCGTCAATAAATCTGACCGGAGCCTCTCCTTTTTTGGATGGATCTATTTCAGTGCCTTACGGGGATTGTGCGACATCTGGGCGCCCGGCCCCATATCCGGGGGGCTTTTCGATCGGAACCTTGCCCTGACTCTGACGTTGACCTCGGCAAGTATCGACGAACCGCAAGAACGAAGGAGGTGCACCATGTTGCATCAGAACGAACAATCCACAGATCGTGACCCTTATGTGAAGGACACGCCGACGCTGATTGCCAGCGACAAGGTGGACGGTACGGCTGTCTACGGCTCCGACGGCAAGCGCATCGGCTCAATTCAGCGAATCATACTTGAGAAGCGGGGTGGTCGCGTCGCCTATGCCGTCCTGAGTTTCGGAGGCTTTCTCGGAATTGGCGACGAGTATTATCCGTTGCCGTGGGAAAAGCTGTCCTACGACGAGAATCTGGACGGATATCGTGTTGATCTGACGAAGAAACAGATCGAGGGCGCCCCACGTTTTCGTGAAGACGAACGCGACTGGTATCGTGAAAACGGTCGTTCCGTTTATGAGTATTATGGTGTGCCGCCTTACTGGATGTAAGGTCGCGTTGCCTCGGAAAGCCCCGCGAAAGCGGGGCTTTTTGCATGTGTTGCACACAATGCATTTCCGGTTTTATTAAGGTTAAGAAAGTAACCACAACGCTTCGCGCAGGAGGTGCTTGGTTTACGTTTCGCAATGCGGTAAGTGTTAACCGGCGATTAACATTTCTGAGTATCGGTCAGCGGAATGGCCTGTTCTTCGCAAGTCCGTTTGCCGGGTCTCCCAAGTCGGCGCAACGGGAAGGCGAGCTGACTGTTCCCCACAAAAAATCGAGTGGAGTCTGTTGTGCGCATAGCGATTATTGGTACCGGTTATGTCGGCCTGGTCTCGGGCGTCTGCCTTTCTGATTTCGGCCATGATGTTGTCTGTATCGACAAGGTCGAAGAAAAAATCTCGATGCTCAATAGCGGCAAGGTGCCGATTTTCGAGCCGGGTCTTGAAGAACTCATCCAGAAAAACGTTGCTGCAGGACGCTTGAGCTTCACCACGGATCTCGCAGGTCCGGTTGGTGACGCAGATGTCGTCTTCCTCGCCGTTGGTACGCCGTCGCGCAAGAGCGATGGCCATGCCGATCTGGCCTATGTCTTCGCCGCTGCGCGTGAAATCGCCCGGTCCGTGAAGGACTTCACGGTCGTCGTCACAAAGTCGACGGTGCCGGTTGGAACGGGCGATCAGCTCGAGCGCATTATTGCCGAAGAAAATCCGGATGCCGACGTCGCTGTCGTGTCCAACCCGGAATTCCTCCGCGAAGGTGCCGCGATCGAAGACTTCATGGCTCCCGACCGTGTCGTTGTCGGTATGAACGATGATCGCGCCAGGGACATCATGGCCAAGGTCTATGCGGCCCTCGATCCTCAGAAGCATCCGGTTCTCTTCACCTCGCGGCGCACTGCGGAACTGACAAAGTATGCCGCAAACGCCTTCCTGGCGCTGAAGCTTGCCTACATCAACGAGATCGCCGACCTTTGCGAACAGGTCGGTGCGAACGTTCAGGACGTGTCGAAGGGTATGGGCCTCGACAGCCGTATCGGTCAGAAGTTCCTCAATGCCGGTCCCGGTTATGGCGGTTCGTGCTTCCCGAAGGACACGCTTGCTCTCGTCAAGACTGCACAGGATCATAACAGCCCGATCCGTCTCATCGAGACCATCGTGGGCATCAACGAAACCCGTAAGCGCGCCATGGCTCGCAAGATCGAGCGTGCGCTTGAAGGCGACATTCGAGGCAAGACCATCGGCATCCTCGGCTTGACCTTCAAGCCGGATACCGACGACATCCGCGAATCGCCGGCTCTTGCCATCGTCCAGGCGCTTCTGGACAAGGGTGCCGTTCTGCAGGCCTACGACCCGGAAGGCATGCCCGCCGCGCGCGGCATGATGCCGGAGATCAGCTATCGCGACGGCGTCGACGAAGTGGCCAAGGATGCGGACGCCCTGGTTATCATCACCGAGTGGAAGCATTTCCGCGCGCTAGACTTCGACAAGCTGAAGTCCCTGATGAAGCAGCCGGTCCTGATCGACCTGCGCAACGTCTACGTACCGTCCCAACCGCTGAGCCACGGCTTCGTCTACGACAGCGTTGGTCGTGCGGACTATTGATGACGCGGGGCTGTCGGTGGGAGCTTGAAGCCTCCAGCCGGTAACCTGTTGGAATTTTGGGAAAAGGGGTGCCGAACATGCCGGCGCCCCTTTTTCATTCGCCGAGGCTGACGATCCCCCTATGCAGTGATCAGCTTACTCGCAGTCGATCCGGCCGGAACGGCCGAGCGCGAAAGCGTCATCGAAAGATGCAGCCGCTCGGTATGAAATTTTGCTGATTTTTGATGAAATGGTGCCGCTTACGTGACTCGAACACGTGACCCCGTCATTACGAATGACGTGCTCTACCAACTGAGCTAAAGCGGCCCGCACGCAATCTGCATGTCTGCGGTTGCGGCATGTCGGCGCTGATACAGGCATCGCGTCGGAATTTCAAGCGGGGAAATCGGCAGTATTGCGGTTTTCCTTGGGATCATCGCAACACTGCCGCTCTGGATGGTGCCTGTCAGAGCGAAAGGCGGGCGCGGGCCGCCTTGTATTCGTTTTCCAGCCGGTCGATGACCTTTGCCACGGGTTCGACTGCTTTGACCGCGCCGATGCCCTGGCCGCAGCCCCAGATATCCTTCCAGGCCTTGGCGCCGGTCGTGGCTTTGTCGAAATCCATCTTGGACGGGTCGGCTTCCGGCAGGTTGTCCGGATCCATGCCGGCGGCGATGATCGAGGGCTTCAGGTAGTTTCCGTGTATGCCGGTGAAATAGTTGGAGTAGACGATGTCGCTGGCATGGGCGTCCACGATCGCCTGCTTGTAGGCGTCGCTGGCGCGAGCCTCCGTGGTGGCGATGAAGGGCGAGCCGATATAGGCCATGTCCGCGCCCATCGCCTGGGCCGCCAGAATACCCCCACCGGTGGAGATCGCGCCGGCCAGCAACAACGGGCCGTCGAACCATTCGCGAATTTCCTGCACCAGTGCGAAGGGTGAAAGCGTACCGGCATGTCCTCCTGCGCCGGTCGCAACTGCGATCAGCCCGTCTGCGCCCTTGCGGATGGCCGAATTGGCATGCCGATTGTTGATGACGTCGTGAAGCACGATCCCGCCATAGGAATGCACGGCCGCATTCACTTCCGGCACGGCGCCGAGCGAGGAGATGACGATCGGTACCTTGTATTTCACACAGAGCATCAGGTCGTGCTCAAGACGCCTGTTGGAGGTATGAACGATCTGGTTGACCGCGAAAGGTGCTGCCGGGTGATCCGGGTTCTGTGCATTATGGGAGGCGAGCTCTTCGGTAATCTGTGCCAGCCATTCGTCGAGTTGGGCTTCCGGCCGGGCGTTCAGCGCCGGAAAGGCGCCGACAATGCCGGCCTTGCATTGCGCAAGCGTCAGCTCCGGATGAGAAATGATAAAGAGCGGCGAGGCGACCACCGGAAGCCTCAGATTTTCGGACAGAACTGGCGGAAGCGCCATGGTTACCTCCCGGTATGACGTTTACGAAAACGTCAATTTTCTATCAGAGACGACAGGTGAGGAAAAGGGCATCCACGTTCGACAGGCACATTCGTCGCAATCCCGTGTTGCCGTAGAAACACCCGTAAGGGCCGGCCGCCAAACGGTTTGCGTTCTTTTTCACTTCTTTCCGTCCATTGATTTCTGCCAGGTATCGGTGGGAAGCGAAGGGGCGGGGCTTGCAGATCGGCTAAGCAGCCGTTACCGAATCGTTAAGAACGGGTCTTGGCGGCATCGTGCCGCCTGAAGGAGCAGAATAGCCAGTGAACGGATTGGAAACAGCCATCAGAAACGCTCTCGAGCGGTCGGATCGCACCAATGCGGAAACCCGTGCCCGCATCTATCAATCGGCGCGTCAGGCGCTCGAAAGCGGACTGCGCAAGCAGAACGTCAACGATCCTGAAACTGTCGCCTATCAGCGTCACCGTCTGGAAACGGTTATCCACGCCATCGAACTCGAGGAACGTGCTCGTGTCGATGTGCAGGTTGTGCCGCCGGTTCCGGCTCCTTCCGGCCCGGTACCTCCGGTGGCAGCGCCGGTGCAGGCGTCGCCCGCGCCAGCATCTCCCGCATCGCGCGGCGGTATGCGCGAGGAACCGAGTTTCGCAGAACCTCCCGCGGCCGTGCGCCACACGGAGGAGCGGCGTGTAGCCGAGCCTTCCTTCGATGTGGAAGCCCCTTCGCGGGAAGCCGATCCCTGGCTCGATGATCCGTCGGATCGCATTGAACCAGAACCGGAAATCAGGGCCGGTGAGGCGTCGGAACGCGATCATGGTCTCAACCTTGATGTACGCCCCGAAGCCGTCGTGCGCCGCCGTGCTCGGCGCGGGTTTTATTCTCGGCTCTTCATTTCTCTCACCCTGCTTGCGTTTCTCGGCATGGGCGTGTGGTGGGTCTATACCTCCGGGGTCCTGCTGACCGCTGCCGAGCGGGATACCAGCGTACCGAATCCTCCGCCCCATGCGGAAGCCGAGGATTTCGATGAACCTCAGAGAACCCAGGAACCGAAGGCGCTCGATGCCCGCAGCGGCTTCTCCGACGACTGGATCGAGATTTTCGATCCGAAGCAGATTTCCGCAATCCGTCCCCGCAGCAACGCTCTCGTCGATGTCGTCAACGCCAGCGACGGCACCGCGGTGCGGGTAGTGTCGCGTAGCGGCGACGCTGATGGCAGCGTGGAAATCACCGTGCCGCCCGAGGTTCTAAGGGAAATGGCGGGGCGCACCTCGACCATTGCCCTTACCCTGCAGTCGGCGGACGACAAGCAGGTTCAGCTATCGGTATCCTGTGATTTCGATCGGATGGGAGATTGTGCCCGCCATCGCTTCACGGCCAATCCCGAAAAAACGGACGCCCTGTTTCGTGTATCGTTCGAGCGCGCCATGGCGCCCGGCACACCCGGTCGTCTGGTTCTGAACGGCGATCTGGCCGGCACGGGCCGCGGCATCAATCTCTACTCGGTGCGTGTCTTGCCAGGAGAGTGATGCCGGCTGTTGGGGGCCTTCAATGTAGCCTTGAAAGCCTTGAGGAAGGTTACTTCTTCGACAGAAAGTCCGGGCCGGAGCCTATGATCTTGTGGTCGATCTTGCCGATCTTGCTCTCATCCTTGCCCTCGTAGTCGATCGACAGCAGGATGTGGCGAATGACGTTGAGGCGTGCGCGGCGTTTGTCATTGGCCTTGACGATGGTCCATGGCGCGTGGTCCGTGTGGGTTTCCTTGAGCATGCGGTCGCGCTTTTCGGTATAGTCATCCCACTTGTTGAGGGCGGCGATATCCATCGGTGAAAGCTTCCAGAGCTTCAGCGGATCATGTCGGCGGTCGTGGAAGCGCTCGAGCTGCATTTTGCGGCCGATATTCAGCCAGAACTTGAAAAAGTGAATGCCATCCTGCTCGATCAGCTTCTCGACGCGTGGAGCCTGTTTCAGGAAGTCCTCGTACTGTTCCTTGGTGCAGAAGCCCATGACGGGTTCCACGCCCGCCCGGTTGTACCAGGAGCGGTCGAACATTACGAATTCCCCGCTTGTCGGGAAATGTGAGACATAGCGCTGGAAATACCATTGGCCGCGCTCGGTCTCGGTCGGCTTCGTCAGGGCAACGACCCGGGCGGAGCGGGGATTCATGTAGGCGAGCGTGGCGTGTATCGTGCCGCCCTTGCCGGCCGCGTCCCGGCCCTCGAGCAGGGCCATGACCCGCTTGCCCGTCTTCTGTTGCCAGAATTGCAGCTTTACCAGCTCGATCTGAACCTTCTCGAGTTCGTCCTCGTACTGCGCCTCGTCCATCTTCTTGTCATAAGGGAAATCGTCGGATGCGAGGGATTCATTGTTGATCCACTTGGGTAGCTTGGGGTCGTCGATGTCGAAGATGCGGCTCTGTCCGTCGATGACCAGTGTGACGGCGCGGCTTTCCTGTCCTGTTTCCATGTCTTCTCCACTCCCGATTCTGCGACGATATCTTTTCGATCCTGCAAAGGGGGCATATTTGGCACACTGTTTCAAGATCTTGCGGAAATATGCGTGCTGTTGCGGAATGCCACCGTCAGGCATGGGGATAACAGGGGCGAATGATGGCAAGCCTCGCATAGATCTGTCATGAATCGGCGATATCACGGCTGTTTGACGATCGGGCATGCACTCATCAGGCGAGGTTTCAGTGGCAGAAGGTTCATTCGAGTGGAGCAGGCTTTTGCGGCGGATCCGATCCGGTGGGGCATACCTGCTGGCTGCATGTCTGATTTCTCTCGCCGCCTATCTCTCCGGTGCCGACCCCGTATTCTCCGTCATTCTCTTCGTCCTCAGTGTTCTTGCAATTCTGGTGCAGCAGGGTGACGAGCAGGCGGGGGAACCGCTTGCGGTCCTGCCGGAGGTCGTTGCGAACGATGACGGGGAGCCGATTTTTCCCACCATCCTGTCAACGTTGCAGGCGCTGGACCTACCGGTCTTCGTCATTGGTCGGGACGGCATGCTGCGCGGTCAGAATTACTCCGCGCAAAAGGTCTTCGGTGAGCTTTCCCCCGGTCAGCACATTTCCGCGCGCTGGCGCTCCCCGAGCATTCTCGACATGGTGCGCGAGACGATTGCCACAGATGAGCCGAACCAGATAGAGCATTCCGAGCGGCTGCCATCCGAACGGGTCTATATCGTACGCATCGCGCCGGTGCCGATTTCCGAAGAGAGAGGCGATGAGGCACTGTTTCTTCTGTCGTTCAGGGATATCTCGGAACTGAGGCGGCTGGACCGCATGCGCAGCGACTTCGTCGCCAATGCCAGCCACGAACTGCGCACGCCGCTCGCGTCACTGCGCGGGTTCATCGAAACGATGCAAGGACCGGCACGCGCAGATCCGAAAGCGCAGGAGCGCTTTCTCGCCATCATGCTGGATCAGGCCAACCGGATGAGCCGTTTGGTGGATGACCTTCTGTCGCTCTCCCGTCTCGAACTCAAGGCGCATCTCGCACCCGACCAGAAGGTCGACCTCGTGCCCGTGATCGGGCATGTACGGGATTCCCTTGCTCCCCTGGCCAAGGATCTTGAGGTCGATATCCGTCTCCATCTGCCGGAGGAGAAGGCGGAGGTTCTGGGCGACCGCGACGAACTCGTCCAGGTTTTCGAGAACCTCATCGAAAACGCCTGCAAGTATGGACAGGAGGGCCACGTCGTCGATGTCTATGTCCGTAACCCGCCGGGTGGCCCAGTGGAGGTCAGTGTGCTGGATTTCGGCCCCGGCATCCCCGCTGAACACGTCCCGCGACTGACCGAACGGTTCTATCGTGTCAGCGTGGCGGACAGCCGTTCCAAGAAGGGAACCGGGCTCGGCCTTGCGATCGTCAAGCACATCCTGACCCGGCATCGTGCTCGACTGATCGTCAAGTCGGCCGTGGGTGTGGGAACGGAGTTCACCGTCCGCTTCTGACGGGTTTTTCGCCTTTGGCGCTCTCAGGGGCTGAAATGTTGCAGCGTTTGTAACAAAACCTGCACAGACGACTGTTTTGTTTTGAAAAAACCATTAAATTTCAAGTATTTGATGTGTCATAAATGTTTCACCGTACTGACATAAAAGGGTGAGTGAACAGGGGCTAATAAGGGCCTGCCGATCACGACGACAATGAGTGCCGTTGGCGGTCGCATCGACACACAAGCCCACTGACGGGAGATTTTGTATGAACATCCTCAAGCTTTCGGTTGCAGCTCTGGTTGCCTCTGTCGCCTTTGCTGGCGCTGCTGCTGCCCGCGACCAGGTCCAGATCGCCGGCTCCTCGACCGTTCTGCCGTACGCAAAGATCGTCGCTGAAACCTTCGGCGAGACCTTCTCCAACTTCAAGACCCCGGTCGTTGAATCCGGCGGCACCGGCGCTGGCCTGAAGGAATTCTGCAAGGGCGTCGGCCCTGACACCATCGACATCGCCAACGCTTCGCGCAAGATCAAGGACGACGAAGCTGAAGCTTGCAAGGCCGCTGGCGTAACCGACTTCCAGGAAGTCAAGTTCGGCTACGACGGTATCGTCTTCGCTGTCGATGCTTCCAACAAGGACCTCGCCCTGACCCCGTCCGACCTGTATCAGGCTCTGGCGGCGGAAGTCGTCGTCGACGGTAAGCTGGTTGCCAACCCCTACAAGAAGTGGTCGGAAATCAACAAGGACCTGCCGGACGCTGAAATCGCTGCTTTCATCCCAGGCGAAAAGCACGGCACCCGTGAAGTCTTCGAAGAGAAGATCATGACCCACGGCTGCAAGGACACCAAGGCCCTCGACGTTATCAAGACCCTGGTTGACGAGAAGACCGCTCCGAAGAAGTGTGTTGCTGTTCGCAAGGACGGCAAGGCTGTCGACATCGACGGCGACTACACTGAAACGCTCGCTCGTATCGACGCCAACAAGACCGCTATCGGCGTGTTCGGCCTGTCCTTCTACGAAAACAACGCCGACAAGCTGAAGGTTGCCACCATCAGCGGCATCAAGCCGAGCGTTGAAACCGTAGCTTCCGGCGAATATCCGGTTTCCCGCCCGCTGTACTTCTACGTCAAGAAGGCTCACCTGGGCGTTATTCCGGGCCTGAAGGAATACGTTGAATTCTTCCTCGACGACCAGATGGTTGGCCCGGACGGCCCGCTCGCTGCTTATGGCCTCGTCCCGGCTCCGGACGCAGAGCGTGAAGCCGCTCGCGCCAAGTTCGCCGAAGGCAAGTAATCAATGGCGCCGGCGCGGCGATTTCGTCGCGCCGGCTTCCTGCATGAGAATATTGTGGCCGTCCCGCTAATGCTCCGGCCCTGGCTTTTAGCCCATTTTTAAGTCGTGATCAGGTGAAACTTCGAGCAACGGATGCATGGCAGGTCAGACCTGCAGATCCGGGGAAGTGACGATGAGTACATCTCTTCTGCTGCTGATAGTGATCGTCATAGGCATTGTCGCCTATGTGATCGGCTCTTCGAGAGCTGCAAGTCTCGCTGCAGGCAAGCCCTCCAGCCTCCATTCCCGTTTTGGCTATCACGGGGCGTTCTCCGCGCTCGTGGCCATTCTGCCCGCATTGCTATTGATGGCCATTTGGTCCGCAGTCTCACCGGCGATGATCCATAGCCGCGTCACCGCGACTTTCCCTGAAGAGGTTCAGGCGTTGCCTGAGGCAACCCGCAACCTCAACTACGGAATGATCTCCTCAATCGCGAATGGCCTACGTCAGCTCGACGATGCCAACCGTTCCGCTGTCGAAGCCGCATCTCCTTCCGAGGTCCGCGCGCTTCTGGCCGAACGTGGCGTGGCCATCGCCGACGATCCGCAGCCTTACATGATGGCCGCTGCGGAAACGATGGTCGATTTTGCCAATGCCAATCGCATGGCAATGGTCGTCGTCGTCCTGACGGTCTCCGTCCTCGGCGCTCTCGTGAGCCAGCGTTTCATCGCGCCGCGCTTCAGGGCACGTAATCGCGTCGAGCAGGCGATTCTGGTGGCCCTGATCGTGGCGTCGTCGATCGCGATCCTAACCACTGTCGGCATCGTGCTCTCCATGCTGACCGAGGCCATCCACTTTTTTAGGGCGGTACCGGCTTGGGAGTTTTTCTTCGGAACTGTCTGGGATCCGCGCTTCGCCGCCGCCGGCTCGACGGACTCCTCCGGTCAGTTCGGTCTCCTGCCACTTCTTCTCGGCACGCTGTACATCGGCTTCGTGGCGATGCTGTTCGCAGTTCCAGTCGGCTTGTTCTCGGCGATCTACATGGCCGAATACGCCACGCCGACGGTACGCTCAGTCGTCAAGCCGCTGCTCGAAGTGTTGGCCGGCATTCCGACCATCGTCTATGGTTTCTTCGCCATGACCACGGTTGGTCCGTTCCTGCGTGATCTCTCGACGCAGCTCGCCGGGCTGACGACGGGCAACTACGTCACCTTCATTCAGGCACAAAGCGTTCTGACGGCCGGCTTCGTCATGGGCATCATGCTGATCCCCTATGTTTCCTCGCTGTCAGATGACATCATTACCGCCGTCCCCCGCGCGCTGCGCGACGGTTCGCTCGGCCTTGGTGCCACGCGTTCCGAAACGGTGAAGCGCGTCATCCTACCAGCGGCATTGCCGGGCATCGTCGGCGCGTTGCTGATGACGGCATCACGCGCCATCGGCGAAACAATGATCGTGGTGCTTGCGGCCGGCGTTGCCGCCCGCATGCAGCTCAATCCCTTCGAGCCGATGACCACCGTGACCGTCAAGATCGTCAACCAGCTCACCGGCGACCTTGAGTTTACCTCGCCGCAGACGCTGGTGGCTTTCGCGCTCGGCATCACGCTCTTCGCGATTACGCTTTGCCTCAACATCTACGCGCTCTACATTGTGCGCAAATACCGGGAGCAGTACGAATGAGCCAGGTCGTAACCCCCGCTTCGACCACGGTCGCCGGTGCGACCGGTGCCGGCAACCGTCGCGATATCGGCATCAAGCGCCGCTACGCCGCAGAACGCCGCTTCCGTGCGTATGGCATCGCTGCCATTGCCTTCGGTCTGCTGTTCCTGTTTCTCCTGCTGTTCTCGGTCATTTCAAAGGGCTATACGGCCTTTGAACAGACGATGATCACCGTTCCGATCGAGTTTTCGGAAAAGGTCATCGACCCGAACAACAAGCGGGCCGAGAGCCCGAACGTGCTGCAGATGGCGAACTATCCGGTTCTTGCCCGGGATGCGGTAGCCAAGGTTCTCGGCGTCGATACGAGTGACCGTACCCAGGCTCGCGCAGTCCAGGACATGCTGTCCGATGGCGTCCGCGTGACCCTGCGTGACATGGTTCTCGCCGATCCGTCGATCATCGGAAAGACCGTTCCGGTGACACTGCTTGCCAGCGCCAGTATAGACTCCGCCTATAAGGGGCAAATCGATCTCTCGGTGCCTGAGCAGAACCGCAAGGTTTCCGACAAGCAGGTCGGCTGGATGAACCAGCTTGCCGAAAGCGGCACCCTTGGCGGGCACTTCAACACCGGTATCTTCGTCAACGGCGCATCGAGCCGTCCGGAAGCCGCGGGTGTCGGCGTTGCCCTCATCGGTTCCGCCTACATGATGGCGATCGTTCTGGTGCTTGCGCTGCCGATCGGTGTCGCCGCCTCCATCTATCTCGAGGAGTTCGCTCCGAAGAACCGCTTCACCGACCTTATTGAGGTGAACATCAACAACCTTGCTGCTGTTCCTTCCATCGTGTTCGGTCTCCTCGGTCTCGCAGTGTTCATCAACTTCATGGGCCTTCCCCGTTCGGCCTCGATCGTCGGCGGTCTCGTCCTGACGCTGATGACGTTGCCGACGATCATCATCGCCACCCGTGCGGCTCTTAAGGCCGTGCCTCCGTCGATCCGTGCTGCCGCTCTTGGCCTCGGCGCTTCGAAGATGCAGACGGTCTTCCATCACGTGCTGCCGCTCGCCATGCCAGGCATTCTGACGGGCACCATCATCGGCCTGGCGCACGCTCTTGGCGAAACGGCGCCGCTGCTGCTGATCGGCATGGTGGCCTTCGTCGCCAACTACCCGGGCACCCCGCTCGATCCCTCGACCGCCCTGCCGGTGCAGATCTATCAGTGGGCGAACGAGGCCGAACGCGCCTTCGTGGAACGTACTTCGGGAGCGATCATCATCCTGCTCCTGTTCCTTCTGGTAATGAATGTGGGCGCAATCCTGTTGCGCCGGCGCTTCGAACGGCGCTGGTAGAGGGAGAATTGACATGAACATGATGTCGGAATCAGCAGTTGAAAAGGCGCTGGATCAGAAAATGAGCGATGTGAACTACAAGATGATTGGCAAGGACGTGTCGGTCTACTACGGCGAGAAGCGTGCGCTTTTCGACGTGAACCTGAACGTTCGCGAGAACACGGTGACCGCGCTCATCGGCCCCTCGGGTTGCGGCAAGTCCACCTTCCTCAGGACGCTTAACCGCATGAACGACACGATTGACGGCTGCCGTGTCACCGGCAAGATCACGCTCGACGAGATGGATATCTACGATCCGTCCATTGATGTGGTCGAGCTGCGCGCCCGCGTCGGGATGGTCTTCCAGAAGCCGAACCCGTTCCCGAAGTCGATCTACGAGAACATTTCCTACGGCCCGCGCATCCATGGTCTGGCCAGGTCGAAGGCGGATCTCGATCAGATCGTCGAAACCAGCCTCCAGAAAGCCGGCCTGTGGAACGAAGTGAAGGATCGCCTGCAGGAATCCGGCACCGGCCTCTCCGGCGGTCAGCAGCAGCGCCTTTGCATCGCCCGCGCCGTTGCCGTCAGCCCGGAAGTCATCCTGATGGATGAGCCATGCTCGGCTCTTGACCCTATCGCGACCGCCAAGGTCGAGGAACTGATCCACGAGCTGCGCTCCAACTTCACGATCGTCATCGTGACGCACTCCATGCAGCAGGCGGCCCGCGTTTCCCAGCGCACGGCCATGTTCCACCTCGGCCTTCTGGTCGAGGAAAACGATACCGACAAGATGTTCACCAATCCGGACGATCAGCGCACGCAGGACTACATCATGGGTCGCTTCGGCTGATGCAGCCGCGCCAGTGATCGATTTTCCAATTCAGGGATATAAAGAACATGTCTTCATCGCATATCTACTCGGCTTATGACGAGGAACTGAAGTACCTGATGCGCCGCATCTCCGAGATGGGTGGCCTTGCCGAGCAGATGGTCGGCGACAGCGTCCGCGCACTCGTCAATTCCGATGCCGCCCTTGCGCAGAAGGTCATCTCCGACGACGTCATCATGGATGCCGCCGAACGCGAAATCGGCGACAAGGCGATCGTCACGATTGCCCGCCGTCAGCCGGTTGCAGCCGATCTTCGCGAGATCATCGGTGCACTACGCATCGCCAACGACCTGGAGCGCGTCGGTGACCTCGGCAAGAGCAATGCCAAGCGCGTCATGGCCGTGCAGGCCACCGGCGTGCCGCGCAAGCTCGCCCGCGGTATCGAACACCTGTCCGAGCTTGCCCTGGTGCAACTCAAGGAAGTGCTTGACGTCTACACAACGCGCTCGCCCGAAAAGGCCAAGTCGATCCGTGATCGCGACGAGGAAATCGACGCCATCTACACTTCGCTCTTCCGCGAGCTTCTCACCTACATGATGGAAGATCCGCGCAACATCACCAGTTGCACGCATCTCCTGTTCTGCGCCAAGAACATTGAACGCATCGGCGACCACGCCACCAACATCGCCGAGACCATCTACTACATGGCGACCGGTGCCCAGCCCGAAGGCGAGCGCCCGAAGGAAGATCTGACGTCTACCGTCGGCGCTATCGCCGAATGAACCGTAAGGCACTGTGAGAGGTAATCGAAGTCGATGTTGCCCAAGATTGCTGTCGTTGAAGATGAAGAAGCACTGAGCGTGCTTCTTCGTTACAATCTCGAGGCGGAAGGCTACGAAGTGGAGACCATCCTTCGTGGCGACGAGGCTGAACTGAGACTGCAGGAACGGGTCCCCGACCTGCTGATCCTCGATTGGATGCTGCCCGGCGTCTCCGGCATCGAGCTTTGCCGCAGGCTACGCATGCGACCGGAGACCGAGCGTCTACCGATCATCATGTTAACGGCACGTGGCGAGGAAAGCGAACGCGTGCGCGGGCTGGCGACGGGCGCCGACGACTATGTCGTCAAGCCCTTCTCCACACCGGAACTCATGGCCCGTGTCAAAGCCATGCTGCGCCGCGCGCGTCCCGAGGTCTTGTCCAGTGTCCTGCGTTGCGGAGACATAGAGCTGGATCGAGAGACCCATCGTGTCCATCGCAAGAGCCGGGAAGTCCGGCTCGGGCCGACCGAATTCCGCCTGCTTGAATTCCTGATGGCCTCGCCTGGTCGCGTATTCTCCCGCTCCCAACTTCTGGATGGCGTCTGGGGCCACGATATCTACGTGGACGAGCGTACCGTCGATGTGCATGTCGGTCGCCTGCGCAAGGCACTCAACTTCTCCAACATGCAGGATGTCATCCGCACCGTTCGCGGCGCTGGCTACTCCATGGAAGCCTGACGGGTCGTCTCGAAAACAGCACTGTCGGTAACAAAAAACGGGCCGAAAGGCCCGTTTTGCATTTCCTGTGTCGGCCTGCCGATGGCCAGCCCTTAACGGGCGGCCTTGCGCCGATCGCTAACCGGCTGATAGGCCAGCTTTGCGTGGTAGCTGCAATAGGGAGAGCTGTCGGAAGACTCGCAGCCGCAGAAATGAAAGTCGTCCTTCATCGGATCACCGATCGGCCACTTGCAGGTGCGCTCAGTGAGTTCCGTCAGCGCCAGCCGGCGCGAGATCGGAACGATCACGTTGCGCGACGTCGACGGAACGATTTCCATTTCCTCGACGCCTTCGATCTCGATCTCTTCCTTCAGCATGTTGGCGCCAACCGGACGAGCAACGGTACGGGTTGCGACGCGCGGTGCATAGGCGGGAGCCCGCGGTGCGGTCGGTGCGCGCTTTGCGGTGCGCGCGGTCGTGGCGTTTCCGCCGGCCTTCGCTCGGCCAGGAAGGCTGAGACGGTGAACCTTGCCGATAACAGCATTTCGGCTCACTCCGCCAAGTTGCGCGGCAATCTGGCTCGCGCTCAAGCCCTCGGCCCAAAGCCGTTTCAGCTTTTCTACTCGCTCGTCTGTCCAGTTCATGCCATTATTCTCCGCCGTATCATTTCGTGCCGGCAGAATCGTTCACCGTTGCCTCGAAAAACTCCGAGACAAACCTACCTCGATATTGTCGGTGACTATTTCCGCCGCATGCAATTTCTTTATTTGACGTTAACCTAGTGTGAGGCTGACTCCGTGACAAGAGTCGGCGGAATCATCGGGAATCGATTTCCGAGTTTTCCCCAACTTGCTACCTCGGCGCGCTTTATCTCTCCTGGTTGCCGCCCAACCCTTACATGTGTCGCGCTATGCCGAAAATTCCGCTTTTCTGCGGTGTTTCGTTGACAGGCATGGGTGAAATGTCGATAGTGCCACCGCCGCCGCAAGGCGGCATTTTTGATTTTTCGGGCTTGGTCGTGAGAGTTCACGGACAATTCCCATCAGACAAGACAGATGCTCTTCCGAAAGGAGATTTCCGCCATGGCCGAGGCCTCTCCGCTCTATCAGACATACATGCGTGCGCCGCTGCGTTTCGAGCGAGGCGAGGGCGTGTGGCTGATCACGGAAAACGGAGAGCGATATCTCGATTTCGCAGCCGGCGTTGCCGTGAACTCGCTGGGGCATGCGCATCCTCATCTGGTCGGCGCACTGCGCGAGCAGGCAGACAAGGTCTGGCATCTATCGAACCTCTACGAGATCCCCGGTCAGGAAAAGCTGGGCAAGCGTCTCACCGAGGCAACTTTTGCGGACCGGGTGTTCTTCACCAATTCGGGTGCCGAAGCGCTCGAATGCGCCATCAAGACGGCGCGCCGCTACCAGTTTTCGAAGGGGCATGGCGAGCGGTTCCATATCATCACGTTCGAGGGCGCTTTCCACGGTCGTACGCTGGCGACGATCGCCGCCGGCGGTCAGGCTAAGTATCTCGAGGGCTTTGGCCCTAAGGCTTCGGGTTTCGATCAGGTGCCCTTCGGTGATCTGGACGCTGTTAAGGCTGCGATTACCGACGAGACGGCGGCCATCCTCATCGAGCCGATTCAGGGCGAAGGCGGCATTCGTCCGGCGCCTGCCGGCTTCCTGAAGGAGTTGCGCAAGCTTTGCGATGAAAAAGGTCTCCTGCTGATCTTCGATGAGGTCCAGTGCGGCGTGGGCCGTACAGGCAAGCTTTTTGCCTATGAATGGTCTGGCATCGCGCCCGACATCATGGCTGTGGCCAAGGGCATCGGTGGCGGCTTTCCGCTCGGTGCCTGCCTTGCGACTGAGGAAGCGGCCTCAGGCATGAAGGCCGGCACTCACGGCTCCACCTATGGCGGCAATCCGCTCGCTATGGCGGTCGGCAATGCCGTGCTTGACGTCATCCTCGCCGATGGTTTCCTCGAGCACGTGCGCGATGTCGCGCTCGTCTTTCGTCAGGGGCTTGCGGAACTCAAGGACCGCTTCCCGGATGTGATCGAAGAGATTCGCGGCGAAGGTCTGATGCTCGGCATCAAGGCAAAGGTTCCCTCGGGCGAACTGTTGCAGGCGATGCGCGACCAGCACATCCTCGGCGTTCCCGCCGGTGACAACGTCATTCGTCTACTTCCGCCACTGGTCACCACGGCAGAAGAAGCCCGGGAAGGTCTGAACCGGGTTGGTCTCGCAGCCGAGAAGGTTCGGGCGACGCTCGACACTGCAGCCCGGAATGAAAGCAGGTAACAGCATGGCATCCCCAAAGCATTTTCTCGATCTTTCCGCGGTCAGTTCTTCCGATCTGCGTCTCATGTTGGAAGACGCGAAGTCCCGCAAGCAGGCGACCAAGGCAGGGACTGCCGATAAGCCGCTGGCCGGCAAGATGCTGGCGATGATCTTCGAAAAACCATCGACGCGCACGCGCGTATCTTTCGATGTGGGCATGCGCCAGCTTGGCGGTGAAACGCTATTCCTGTCCGGCACCGAGATGCAGCTCGGCCGCGCCGAAACCATCGGCGATACGGCCAAAGTACTCTCGCGTTATGTCGATGCTATCATGATCCGCACGACCGACCATTCGCGACTTCTGGAAATGGCGGAGCATGCAACCGTCCCGGTCATCAATGCGCTGACGGACAGCACGCATCCCTGCCAGATCATGGCTGACGTGATGACCTTCGAGGAGCATCGCGGACCGATCAAGGGTAAGACGCTGGCCTGGACCGGCGACGGCAACAACGTGCTCCATTCCCTCGTAGAGGGCTCCGCCCGCTTCGGCTATCGCATGAACATGGCAGTTCCTCTCGGTTCCGAGCCGGACGACAAGTTCATGAACTGGGCTCGCAACAACGGTGGCGAAGTCATGCTGTGCCATGAGGCAGAGCGCGCCGTCGATGGCGCCGATGCCGTCATCACCGACACATGGATTTCCATGAATCAGGAGCACAAGGCGCGCGGACACAACGTCTTCCAGCCTTTCCAGGTCAATGGCCCGTTGATGAAGCGCGCCTCGGCCGACGCCCTGTTCATGCATTGCCTGCCCGCCCATCGCGGTGAGGAAGTGACCGACGACGTGATCGACGGGCCGCAATCCGTGGTATTCGATGAGGCGGAAAACCGTCTTCATGCCCAGAAGGCAATCCTTGCCTGGTGCCTCGGCGCCATCTGACCGCATCCGGTGTCGGACACCGCCAGCGGTGATTGTCTCGGCATTCGCTTGACCTTGTTGCAGAACGACCCCATTTGTGCGGAAAATGGGGCGTTCGCCCTGCATCTTTATGCGCTTCGGCGCCAGGAGTTCATGACATGCAAAGCAGGCCTGCCGAACTCGGCGAATTCGGTTTCGCCGGAGACGATCGCGTTGTTCCCTTCCAGGTGGAGGGACTTGATGTGCGCGGCCGAGCCGTCCAGCTCGGTCCGTTGCTCGATACCATTCTCGGACGACATGACTATCCGCAGCCGGTGGCGCGCCTGCTTGCAGAAGCGATCGTGCTCACGGTCCTGATCGGGACTTCGCTGAAATTCGAAGGCAAGTTTGTCGTTCAGACAAAGGGCGATGGACCTGTCGATCTTCTGGTTGCCGATTTTTCGACGCCGGAGAACCTCCGCGCCTATGCCCGGTTCGACGAAGAGGCGCTTGCGGAAGCCGTAGCCGCCGGACGGACCTCGCCGCAGGAATTGCTTGGCAACGGCATCCTTGCCTTCACCATTGACCAAGGCAACTTCATGCAACCCTATCAGGGTATCGTGCCACTGGACGGCGCCTCGCTCGAAGACATTGCCGGTGTCTATTTCCGCCAGTCGGAGCAAATCCCGACAAGGGTTCGTCTGGGCGTGGCCGAACTTTTCGATCGCGACGAAGAAGGCCGGCCGCGACGTGGCTGGCGGGCCGGCGGGGTGATCGCCCAGTTCCTGCCCGATGCGCCGGAGCGGATGCGGCAGCCTGACCTGCATGGCGGCGACGGTGATACGGGAGAGCAGGCACTTGCCGAGGACGATACTTGGTCGGAAGCTCGTATGCTCGTCGATACCATCGATGCGGATGAACTCACCGATCCTCAGATCGGCATCGAACGCCTGCTGTTCCGTCTGTTCCACGAGCGGGGTGTCCGGGTCTACGATCCGCAGGCCGTCTATGATCGCTGCAGTTGCTCTCGTGAAAAGGTGAAGGGCGTACTGAAGGGCTTCTCCGATGACGACATCGCCGCCAGCGCGGAAGACGGCAAGATCACCGTGACCTGCGAATTCTGCTCCACCGTCTATCGTTATGAGGCGGAAGAGGTTCGAGAGGTCTGAGAATGGTCAGGCCCTCCGGGGCTGGCCTGTCGTGGTTGCGGGTGGTTCAGTTGAGGATGCGCTGCATGCCCGGCGCATCCAGGGAGAATGCAGGGATAGCGACTTCGAATTCCTCGCCGTCATCCGTCTCCATCCGGTAATGGCCGAACATCATGCCTGACGGCGTATCGAGCGGGCACCCCGAAGAATACTCATAGGTATCACCGGGCCGCAGGCGGGGTTGCTCACCGATCACGCCGGGTCCGCTGACTTCGTCGACCTGACCGTTCTGGTCGGTGATGTGCCAGTAGCGATGGGTGAGGCGGACCGACATCTTGGAGTGGTTGGCGATCACGATCCGATAGCCCCAGACATAGCGACTATCGTCCGGATCGGATTGCTCCTCCAGATAATACGGCTCTACGCAGACCTCTATATCTCGTGTCAGGGCGCGATACATGCACCAGACCTTCTTAATGCCTCACTTACCATAGCTTACAGCATGCGGCCCGGCTCTGGAATTCAATAATGCCGGAAAGGTTACCGGCCGTATTGAGTGTCGCCATTAAGGCTAACGGTTGCAACATGAAACCGTTCCGGGCGGTTGCAGGAACCGCCCGGAAATATCTCGCCGACGATCTGTCCGCCGCCGAAATAACACTCAGGCCGGGACCGACTTCAGCGCGCGGGCGAAGTCTTCGAGAAGATCATCGGTATCCTCGATTCCGCAGGAAAGACGCAGCGTTCCACCCGAAATTCCGAGTTCGGCACGGGCCTCATCGGTCAGGTTCTTGTGGGTGGTGGTGGCCGGATGCGTGATCAGGCTCTTGGCGTCGCCCAGATTATTGGAGATTTTGACAATATCGAGCGCATTCTGCAACGCAAAGGCAGCTGCTTTGCCGCCCTTGAGTTCCAGCGCGACCAGCGTCGAGCCGCCCTTCATCTGCTTGGCGACGATATCGGCCTGCGGATGGTCGGCGCGGCCCGGATAGATGACCTTTGCGATCTGCTTCTGCTCGGCCATGAAATCGGCGATGCGGGCGGCGTTGCGGGCCTGCTGGCCGATGCGCAGCGGCAGCGTCTCGACAGCCTTCAACAGCGTCCAGGCGTTGAAGGGCGACATGGACGGGCCGGTGTGGCGGAAGTAGTCTTGGAAGTGCTCCTCGATCCATTCCTTGCTCGAAAGCACCACGCCGCCGAGGCAGCGCCCCTGTCCGTCGATATGCTTGGTGGCCGAGTAGACGACGACGTGTGCGCCAAGTTCAAGCGGGCTCTGGAATAGCGGCGTTGCGAACACATTGTCGACCACGACCTTCGCGCCGATCTGGTTGGCAAGTTTTGCCACGCCGGCAATGTCGACCACTTCCAGCGTCGGATTGGTCGGGCTTTCGAGGAACATCACCTTGGTGTTGGGACGGATCGCCTTTTCCCAGTTTTCCAGGAAGCGCCCGTCGACCAGCGTGCATTCGATGCCGTACTTGGGAGCGAGCGTCTCTACGACCCAGCGGCAGGAACCGAACAGGGCGCGGGCGGCAACGATGTGATCGCCGGCCTTGAGCTGGCAGAGGATGGCTCCGGCGACGGCGGCCATGCCGGAGGCGGTGGCGCGGGCCTCCTCGGCGCCTTCAAGCAGGCACATGCGCCTTTCGAACATGTCGTTGGTCGGGCTGCCGTATCTGGCGTAGATGAAGCCGTCGGTCTCGCCTTTGAAGCGGGCTTCCGCCGATTCCGCCGTTTCGTAGACGAAGCCCTGGGTGAGATAGATCGCCTCTGAGGTTTCGCCGAACTGTGAACGAAGAGTGCCGCCATGTACCAGCTGGGTTGCCGGACGCCAGTTCTTGCTCATGCCATTGCGCCTTTCAAAAACAAAAAAACCGGCCGCGATTAGCAGACCGGTTTCACCCCGGTCTCTTTAGCCACTTGTTTAACGTGGCTGCAAGCCGACCGGCCAAATCACCACGGGATAAGGCTGCATTACGCCTATCTCGGGCTTGCGTCAATTCCTTGGGTTTGCTTTTGTCGGCTCCGAAAAGGATGGGCAGAATGGACAGGAAATCGGGGATTTTGGCGGATCGCGCCATCAGCGCATTGTTCGCGGAAGGTCGGCTGAAGAGCGAAGGTGCGCTTGACGACGACCAGATCCAGCCGGCGAGCCTCGATTTGCGTCTCGGCTCCAAGGCCATGCGCGTGCGTGCGAGCTTCATGCCGGGCCGCGCCCACACGGTCGCTGAAAAGCTCGAGCGGCTGACCCTCCATGAGATCGACCTGCGGGAAGGGGCCGTTCTCGAGACGGGCTGTGTGTACATCGTGCCCCTGATGGAAAGCCTCGATCTGCCGGAGGAGATTTCGGCATCGGCGAACCCGAAGAGTTCGACGGGCCGGCTCGACATCTTTACCCGCGTGATGGTCGATCATGCCCAGGAGTTCGACAAGGTGCCTGCGGGCTACCGGGGACAACTCTATCTGGAAATCAGCCCGAGAACGTTTCCGATCATCGTCCGGCGCGGTTCGCGCCTGTCACAGATCCGCTTCCGCACCGGCCATGCGCTGCTCAACGAGACGGATCTTCTCGGCCTGCATGCAGCCGAAACCCTGGTTGCTAGCGATGCTCCCAACGTTTCCGGCGGCGGCATCGCGCTCTCCATCGACCTCAAGGGGTCCGGCAGCGACGGCCTGATCGGTTATCGCGGCAAGCATCATACCGCCGTGATCGATGTCGATCGCAAGGACGCCCACGACATTCTGGATTTCTGGGAACCGCTCTACAGCCGCGGTGGAAACGAGCTGATCCTCGATCCGGACGAATTTTATATCCTTGTCTCGAACGAGGCGGTTCATGTCCCGCCGCTGTATGCGGCGGAGATGACGCCCTATGACCCGCTGGTCGGCGAATTCCGTGTACATTACGCTGGCTTCTTCGATCCCGGCTTCGGCCACGCGGCGGCCGGTGGCACCGGCAGCCGGGCGGTGCTTGAGGTGCGCAGCCATGAAGTGCCCTTCATCCTAGAGCACGGTCAGGTGATCGGCCGTCTGGTGTATGAACACATGCAGGAACACCCGCAGGGGCTTTATGGTGCGGGAGTCGGCTCCAACTATCAGGCCCAGGGACTCAAACTATCCAAGCACTTCCGCCGGGGCTGAGCGTCCCTGGGAGCGCATGATGGCCGCCTCTCGGCGAAATGCTGGCAACCCGTCGGCAATCTGCCGTTGCTCTTCAGTCACCTTGTCCTGTGGCACCTGCGAGTTCGTGCCCTCCGTGGGTTTCGCTCTTGACATGACGCGGCAACTGTTGGAACTGTGCGGGCCGTCGCGGGTGTAGCTCAATGGTAGAGCAGCAGCTTCCCAAGCTGAATACGAGGGTTCGATTCCCTTCACCCGCTCCAGCTTTCATCTCGTGTTTTTGTGGGTCATGCCGATCCTGTGCCGGAGCGGCAGCAGGCCGAGAAGCGTCAGCAACGTGAAAATGGCACCGCCGATGAAGGTGCCGGTGGGGCCTATGCTGTCCCATAAGGCTCCGGCGATCACGCTGGCGATGAGAAGCGCTACCCCGGTCACCAGATTGAACATGCCGAAAGCCGTGCCCCGCAATGTTGGCGGTGCGGTGTCCGCGACCAGCGTTGCGAGCAGTCCCTGCGTGAACCCCATATGCAGGCCCCAGAGCGTAGCCCCGATGAGGAGACCCGCGAGGCCGGGTGCGAAAGCAAGCAAGAGATCGGCCGCGAGCAGGAGAAAAAGGCCGGTGATGAGCAGTGACAGCCGGTTCATCTTGTCGGAAAGCGCGCCGACGGGATAGGCGGAGAGGAAGTAGGCGACATTCATGGCCACCATGATCGATGGCACAAGGGCGATCGAAAGGCCGATATCTTGTGCCTTGAGCACGAGGAAGGCCTCGCTGAAACGCGCCAGTGTGAAGGCCGATCCGACGATCACCACCCACCAGTAGGTCGCTCCGAGCTTGGCGAGTTCCTTGCGGCTGAGTGGCGTGCGCACCCTGTGCTCGTCCCCGCCGCGCTTCGGGTCCTCGACCGCAAAGATCGCCAGTCCCGCGGAAAGGAAAGCCGGTACCACGGCGATCCAGAAGACGAGGGTGAAATTATCGGAGAAGAACGCCATGAAGAGAATGGCGAGCAGGGGACCAAGCAATGCGCCAGCCGTATCCAGCGATTGCCTGACGCCGAAGGCGGCACCAAGCAATTCCGGCGGCGTGATGTCGGTGATCAGCGCATCGCGCGGAGCGCCGCGAACGCCCTTGCCGATGCGGTCGACGAAACGGGCAGTGACGAGAAAGCCGACATGGGGCGCCAGCGGAAAGATCGGCTTCGTCAGCGCAGCAAGTCCATATCCGAACGCCATAAGCATCTTGCGCTTGCCGAGCCAGTCGCTCAAGGCCCCGGAAAAGACCTTGGTAATGGCCGCGGTCGCTTCCGCGATACCCTCGATGATGCCGACCGCGAGCGTTGAAGTGCCAAGAACGCCGACCATGTAGAGCGGCAGCAGCGCATGGATCATTTCCGAGGATATATCCATGAAGAAGGAGACGAAGCCGATGGCCCAGATGCTGCGTGGCACCCTGCGCCATGCAGCGCTTGCCGTGCCCTTGTCTCCCATCTCCAGAGGCTCCTGCTCATCCCTGCATCGATGCCCGCTGCATCGATGGCGAAGGCCTCGCAGAGTTTCGGGATTCGTCCGCTATCGTCAAGCGGTCTGAGGGTGTGTGTTCGCAGCAGGTAAAGTTGTTGCCGATGACAACGAGAGTGCGACAGGCTTGTGCGGGGTCTTGTTCCAGAAGAAAGGGCGGGAGCGGAGCTCGAACACCGCGCGCCATGCAGCGACGGACGTCATGACCCAGTAAAACGGGACGCCGGCCCAGCGCCGGCCGATCAGCTTCTTCTCATGCTCGGTCATTGCAGCGGCTCCAAGTGCGAGGAAGGCCGCGTAGCTACCGAAGATGTTAATGAAGTCGATCGAGAAGAGCACGGCCTGTAGCAAGCCTATATTTTCTGCCGGGCTTTGCATCATGGCAATGGCCGACGAAGCGAGAAAGATGATGATGGCGGGGTGAGCGAGCGACGAAATCAGCATTCCGCCAACCATCAACTGGACGACAACGAAGGCCACAACACCCATCTCACGGGCCGTTTTCACGGGCTCACGCATCAGCACCAGCCATGTCTGCAGCCAGCCCTTGAACCAGCGGGTCCGTTGACCCAGCCAGACCCGTGTGGTGGTCGGCGCATCTTCCAGTGTCTGGCGGCGCATGGTTTCCGAACGATAACCCTGCCGGTAGAGCCGCATGCCGAGGTCGGCATCTTCCGTGACGTTGAACGGATCCCAGGCACCGACTTCGATGAGCGGGCCGGTACGGAAATGGTTCGATGTGCCGCCGAGCGGCAGCGGCATCCGGTAACGGGAGAGAACGGGCAGCAATCGCCGGAAGAGTGCCGAATATTCGAGCGCAAACAGCGCGCTCGTATAGGATTGTTCAATGTTGGTAATGATGAGTGGAGCCTGCAGGCATGCGACTTCCGGCGGGGATGCGAGAAATCTGGCGTGGGCTTCCCGCAATTGGCCGGGATGCGGCCGGTCTTCCGCATCGTATACTGCGACATAGGAACCCCGCGCGCCGGCGAGCGCATAGGTGAGAGCCTTCGGCTTGGTGCGCGGCGCCATGGGCGGCACTTCGACGATCTCGATGTGGGGACCGGGTGCGAGCGCCCGGATGGCGGAAATCGTCGCCTCGTCATCGGCTTCGCAAACCAGCTTGATGTCCAGCCGGGAACGCGGCCAATCGAGGCGATCTAGCGCGGCGAGAAGTTGCGGCACGACGTCCTGCTCCCTGTAGAGCGCGACGAGCACCGTATAGACGGGCAATTCGCCATCCCACTGGTTGGCGGGCAGATGACTCTTCCGACTGTTGCCATGGACCAGAGCCGCAAGACGAAGCTGCAGCGCCGCGAGATAGAGAAGGGACAGGACGATATGGGTCGTCAGTACGGCCTCTTCCGGCAGAAGCAGGAAGAATGCGATGGCGAGGCTGAGCAGGGTTCCGGCGAAAAAGCCCTGCCGTCCCGTCATGACGATGCGGGCCGAATGCCGGGGCTTTTCTTCGAAGAGGTGATTGACGGTTCTCTCCACCCGTCGTTCCGAACCGGCTTTCCAGGCGGCCGCGCGGATCGCCGAAGGTGTGGCGATCGCGAGTGCATTTCGTAGTGCGGGAAAGCGTTGAAGGCGTTCGATCAGGTGGTCGATGCGTTTTGCCTCAGGAGCAATCAGCGTCACCGGTGGGCGGCTCGCATCGTGCAGGCGGAGCGTGCAGGGGCGCTTCAGTTGGCTGTCGAGACCCCGATGATCGACGACCGCGGTCTCTGGAATGGCCTCGACGAAGGGTAGCCCAAGCAACCGGGCCATGGCTTCGTAATAGGCTTCTTCGCGCACATGACCACTGGTCAGCAGTTCCCGTTCGATTGTCGTGCGGTTTGCGAGCGCCGCCCGGCCCATGCGGGCGATCAGCGGCTTTGCGAAGCCCAGCGATTTCAGGACGAGTGCCTCGTCCTGCAGCGAGGATAGATCTCCACCGCCGCCATCCGCCGTTGCAAGGTTTTCGGATTTTTCACGCAACACCACTTTGGCGGCCGCGTGTTCCGGACTGCCGTATTCCCCGATTTGCATGACTCTGTTACATCGTCATACGTGATGACGCCCCACATTCCCCTGGATCGGTATGATAATGAAGCAGGCCACGTTTTCATCCCCGGATTTCAGGGGGTTCCGCTTCACCTTTGTGTGTGTTCTGGCGCTTTTTTCCATGTTCGGCGCGCCGGCTTCGCCTCGGGCCGATGACATGCCGGTGATGTTCGATGTGCGCGAGAGGCTCGTTCGCCCGGATCTCTCGACATTATTGCGGTTGCGCTTTCTTACGACGACGGATTTCCCACCCTTCAATTTCACCGACCAGACCGGCCGACTGGCCGGCTTCCATGTGGAGCTTGCCCGCGCAATTTGCGTCGAACTCGGTATCGAGAACAGGTGCCAGATCCAGGCCTTGCCCTATGCGGAGCTTGAGACCGCGCTGGAAGGCGATCAGGGCGAAGCGGTGATTGCCGGTGTCGCAGTCACGGACCGGCTGCGTCAGCGCTTTGCTTTCTCGCGCCCTTACATGATGTTGCCGGCGCGGTTCGTCCGCAACAAGCAGGCGGAGCTTGCCGGCGACGATGCCCGCGCCCTCTTCGGCCGTCCGGTGGGAGTTCTCACCGGTACGGCCTATGAGGCCATGCTGAAATCCTTCTTCCCGGACATCCGCGCCGTCGGTTTTGCCGACAGGGCCGCGATGTTGGAGGACCTGAAGCAGAAGAAGGTCGATGCTGTCTTCGCCGATGGTCTCCAGCTATCCTTCTGGGCCTCGGGGGAAGCGTCGGCCGGCTGTTGCGCCTTGTTTGATGGTCCTTATGTGTCAGAGCGCTTCCTCGGAGAAGGCCTGACCATCATGGTCAAGAAGGACGATGCCACTCTGGTTCAGGCGATCGACAGCGCGCTTGCCGCCCTGTCCCATGACGGTCGGCTGGAAGAGATCTATCTGCGATATTTCCCTTACGGCCTGTTCTGAGACAGAGCCGGACTCGATCGCAATGCGTTTAGAGCGGACGATAGCGAATAACGGCGGAGTGCTCGATTGCCGCGCACGTCAGCTTGTCCAGGTGGAGCCGGTCCCTGAGCAGTTGAAGAAGACGGATCTCTTCCGGCTTGACAGCAAGGTCGACGGCCATGATTTCGACGGCGAGCGCGTAGGCAGCGCGGTAGGCCTGCGGGGGCAACGCGTCCTTGATGGTTTCAAGCGCGATATCGAGGCCTTCCTGCCCCGAGAGGATTTCCGCGCAGTGTTGCGAAACCTCGATCAGCCGCTCCTTGTCGAAACCCTCGAACACCGGAAGGATATCGATCAATTGGCCGATCCGGCGCAACTCCTTCTCGTTCATCGAATTGTCGACTGCTGAGGCCATCACCATGACGAAGATAAGGGCGTCATGGGGCGTTACGCGATTTGTCATCTGTTTGGAGATCCTCGTTGTTTTGACCGAGAGTAGGAAGTGAGGGCGACGCTTTCAAGTTCGTCTTAGAGCGTAATCCGACCGGAGTGAAACGAGGATCGACAAGATTCTGCTTCAAAAAAGAAAGTCTTAAAGCGCCGATCTGTTTCAATCGGATCGAAGCGCGCTCTATGGTCAGCGCGGGTCTCCGCCAAACAGGCCGAGGCGCGAGGAACGCGCTTTTTCCGTGAGCGGCCGGAGTGGGGAACCGTCCGGTGTATCAACCCAGCCATTTTCAGCAAGCCAGGAGGAAAGGTCAATCTCTCCAAGCCGGCAATGGGTTTCAAGCGTTCCCTGCCACTCGACGCTATCGATGTCGCAGTTGACAGTGCGGTTTCTGATGAACAGCCGCTGCTGGGTCCGGGCGAGCATCCCGCAGGGCCATTGCGTGCCACCGGCGCCGGTGCATGTGCGGGCGGGATCCGTAGGTTCGATATCGGCAAGTTTCACGGTCTCTTCCCCGAAGGTCAGGATGCCGGCGCCCGAGGTCTGCGGCCGGGGCAGGTCTATTCCTTCGCGACCGCCGTCGGGCGCTTGTGTCTGTGCCGTGGCTGGCTGCTGTGGGGCCGCCTGCGCGATGATGGTCTCGCCGGTCGTTTCTGCCGCAGCCTCTGCAGGCTGGCTTGATGACGGCTGTTCGTCGTCGACATCTGCCGGCACGGACAGGTCCGGCTCTTCGGCCGAAGCCGGCGGCGTCGTGGCCGGCGGAACCTCGGTGATATCGATGGTTTCCATGCTCGAGGGGTCGAAGTCGGCGGCCGTTTCCTCGCCGATGCTGACGCTGCGAGCGCCCGCCACCACCGCAATTCCCCAGATTGCGAGACCTGCAATGCCGATGACGAGCGTGGACGCTGATCGCATAGGTCGTAATTCCTATTGGCTGGCCCAGATGATGCGGGCGATCCATTCGACGTCTGTCATGTCGAGATTGCGGTTTGGGTGCTCAGGGTTGAGCGAGACGAGTTCGATCGCTTTTGCGCTCTGGCGGGCAAGCACCTTGGCCATCACTTCGCCTTCACGTGTCTTCACCACCACCCGGTCGCCGCGGCGCACCTGAGCGCCCGGCTCGACGATCAGCACGTCGCCATCCCGATAGAGCGGTTTCATACTATCGCCCTGTACCTCCAGCGCATAGACACCTGACTTGAGACCTGGGGCCGCCGGGAATTCTACGAGATCCCAGCCTTGGCCGGCCGGAAATCCGCCGTCATCGAAAAAGCCGCCGGCACCTGCCTGGGCAAAGCCGAGCAGCGGGATTGATCCGGTCTGCGGCGGGAACGATCCGTTTGGAACGCTGCTCTCACCCTGGATATAGCTCATGAACTGGTCGATGCTGGAACCTGTGGCATCGAGCACTTTGGAGATCGATTCCGTCGAAGGCCAGCGCATGCGCCCGTCGGATGCAATGCGCTTGGACTTGTTAAATGACGTGGGATCCAGCCCGGCGCGACGCGCCAGTCCGGAAGGTGTCAGCTGATGGCGTTCGGCAAGCCGGTCGATCGCGGCCCAGATCTTGTCGTGCGAAAGCATTGTCGCCCATGCTCCAAGCCCGGCGGTGATCCTTGAAAGATCCTTATGGCCCAGGCGCTGGCCGCGACTCTAACGGAGCTTGTTGCGGGAGTAAAGATTAAAAGAGGAATAAAATCCTCTATTGATATGCGCTGCCCGATCAGGCGACCATCGCCATGTTGATCTTGCCGAGCTGGATGACCGCCTGCGTGCGGCTGTCGACCTTGAGCTTCAGGAGGATCGCGGAAACATGGGCCTTGATGGTGGCTTCCGAAACGCCGAGTTCATAGGCTATCTGCTTGTTGAGCAGGCCCTCGCCGAGCATACCCAGAACGCGGCTCTGCTGCGGGGTCAACGTGCGCAGGCGATTGATGAGGTCTGCGACGTCTGGATCCTGCTCCTGGCCGCCTTGATAGAATTTCGGTGTCCAGATGTCGCCTTCCAGAACGGCCTGAATCGCGGCGCGGATGTCCTCGATGCCCGAAGATTTCGAAATGAAGCCGGAAGCTCCGAGTTCCAGCGCGCGGCGGATGGTGGTCGGATCGTCGGAGGCCGATACGATGACGATCGGCAGGCTGGCGAATTCGGCGCGCAGAGCCATCAGGCCCGAGAAGCCCGATACGCCGGGCATGGCTAGATCCAGAAGCAGGAGGTCGGCTTCGGGGTGGGCGGATGCGGCCTTGCGCGCGGCTTCAAAATCACCGGCCTCGATGATGGCCTGCTCTCCGTCAAATCCGCTGGCGGCCTGCCGAAGCGCGCCGCGAAAGAGCGGATGGTCGTCTGCAATGATGAAAGTGGATGCCGTCATGTCGAGCCCCCTCCCAAGAGCAAAGTCCTTAAACCGCGCGGGCGGATGTTTTTCTTTTAGCCGCTGCTGTGAATATATACAATGGTCTATGTTTTGTTTGGTGGGCTATTCTCTTCCTGTTGCTTGAATTCTTCGACCAGTCCGAAGAATGAGCGCATGAAGCGCTCCATGATGCCGATCGAGCGTTCGACCTCTTCATCGGACGGCAGGTTTTCGCTTGATCTCGCAAGAGGTTGGCCTTCGCCCTGCTTCCTTTCAAGCGCTGCGACCCGCTTTTCCAGGCGATCCAGTTCCTCTTCGTAGGCTGCGCGTTCGTCGGCGGCCATCCGGCAGGTCAGCGTGCCGTCCTTTTCTTGACAGAGTGTAAGCGCTCCGGTCTTGCGATCGAGACGGACGAAGCCCGAATCCGTCTTTTCGAGTGAGAAACGGTTCGTATCTGCGTCCTGGGCAAGGGCCGGAAGGGCGCTGCACGCTATCACGCTCATCAACGAGGCTGCCATCAGGCTTATCGGTTTCATGATGTCTCTCCCGAAATGGCTCACCACCAGAGGATGACCGGCGATGGCCGTGGACAATCCTGGCACTTTCCGGCAAACCGCATGCATCGATCGCATCGGAGACGGAAGGACGCGCCCTTGGAACGCATCATATACAAGATCGTGCCGCAGGAATTATGGCATGAGGCGCGGGCCGAAGGTTTATTTCGCGGAGCGTCCATAGATCTGCAGGATGGTTACATCCATTTTTCGACCGGGGCGCAGGCCGTGGAGACGGCTCGGCGTTACTTTGCCGGCGTCTCCGGGCTGCTGCTGGTCGCGGTCGAAGCGGCTGCGCTCGGCGATGCCTTGCGTTACGAGCCATCGCGCGGCGGAGAGCTCTTCCCGCATCTCTACGCAAACCTGCCGATGGGCGCGGTACTTTGGGAAAAGCCGCTGCCGCTGAGGGCGGATGGCTCCCACGAATTTCCGGAGATGGCATGATGATCGATGCTTTCAAGACCTTTGCCCGCCGCGGCCTTTTCCTCTTCGATGCGGAAACGGCGCATGGCATGTCCATCACAGCGCTGAAATCCGGCATTCTGCCGGCTTGCCGCCTGTCCTCCGATCGGCGTCTCGCCGTGACGGTTGCAGGCCTGCGTTTCCCAAATCCACTCGGCATGGCTGCCGGCTATGACAAAAACGCCGAGGTGCCGGATGCGCTTCTGCGCCTCGGCTTTGGTTTCGCCGAAGTCGGTACGCTGACCCCGAAGCCCCAGTCAGGCAATCCAAAGCCGCGTATCTTCCGTCTGGAGCGGGACATGGCGGTGATCAATCGACTGGGCTTCAACAATGAGGGACATGAGGCGGCCTTCACCCGGCTGACCGCACGCCGTCCCGGCGGGCTTGTCGGCGTCAACATCGGCGCCAACAAGGACAGCGAGGATCGCATCGGCGATTATGTCCTCGGCATCAGGCGCTTCCAGTCCGCCGCGGATTATTTCACCGTCAACATCTCATCACCGAATACGCCCGGCCTGCGCGACTTGCAGGCGCGTGAAAGCCTGGCGGCCCTTCTCTCCGCCGTTCTAGCAGCCCGGGACGAGGGAGCAACGGCGACCGGCAAGAGACGTCCGGTCTTCCTCAAGATCGCGCCGGATCTGACCGAAGAGGGCATGGACGATATCGCGGCGGAAGCGTTGGCTCATGATCTCGATGGCCTGATCGTTTCCAACACCACGCTGTCCCGCGAGGGCCTCTCAGATGCCCGTCTTGCCGGCGAAGCCGGTGGCTTGTCCGGTCGACCGCTGTTCGAAAAGTCGACGGCTGTTCTGGCGCGCATGCGCAAGCGGGTCGGCGCCAGGCTTCCCATCATCGGCGTTGGCGGTGTTTCCTCCGCCGAGACGGCGCTGGAAAAGATCCGCGCGGGCGCCGATCTAGTTCAGCTCTATTCCTGCATGGTTTATGAAGGCCCGGGTCTTCCCGGCAGCATCGTCCGTGGTCTCTCGGCTCTTATGGACCGGGAGAAGGTAAACTCGATTTCGGACCTGCGGGACAGCAGGCTCGATCACTGGCTGGCGGCAAAGGTCTGAGCAAGCTTGCGCGGCAGGATCGCAGCAAGCGTCAGGCCGCGTAGCGCCAGAAAGATGTTGAGTGCCAGCCATAGGCCGTGATTGCCGAGCATCGAGGCAAATAGCGCGAGCGCGGCGCAATAACCGGCAAGCGCGAGCAGCATCATGTTGCGCATCTCGCGCGACCATGTTGCCCCGATAAAGACGCCGTCCATCTGGAAAGCCAGCGCTCCGGTCAGAGCGGTCAGTGCCGCCCAAGGCAGGAAATCGCGCGCCATTGCCCGGACAGGCTCCGAAGTAGTCATGACGTCGATGAGCGTACCGCCGAGCAACAGGAAGAACAGGGCGCAGGCGGCCGCAAGTCCGAACGACCAGATGGCAGTCAGCTTGATTGCCCGTTCAAAACCGGGGCGGAAGCGGGCGCCGATCGCCCGGCCGGTGATTTGTTCGGCGGCGTTGGCCATGCCGTCGAGGAAGAAGCTCGCGATCAAGAAAAAATTCATCAGCAGTGCATTGGCCGCCAGCAGTTCCGGCCCGAAAAGCGTGCCGACCCGGGTTTGCAGCGTGAAGGCGGCCACCAGCGCCAGCGAACGGATCATGATGTCGCGGTTGATCGCAAACAGCGCCTTCAGTTTTTCTCGCGAAAGCACGGTCGCCAGTTTGGGGCGCAGGGTTCCGCGAAAGGCAAACAGCATGTAGGTGAGCCCGGCGATGAAGGCGACGGCTTCGCCCGTAAGCGTCCCCCATGCGACGCCGGCAATGCCGAAATCGAGCCACAGGCCCAGCCAGATCGACATGACGATGTTGACACCGTTCAGCAGGATCTGCAGCGCCAGTCCGACGGAGCCGCGCCCCATGCCGAGTACCGACCCGAGCAGGGTGAAATTGCCGAGCGTCAGCGGCGCTCCAAGCACGCGGATGGCGAAATAGGTCGATGTCGCTTCGGCGACCGGTCCCGTTGCCCCCATGAGAGCGACGCCGGTTGTCAGGATCAGCGGTGACAGCGCAAGAATGACGATGCCAAGACAGAGCGACAGCAGGAAGGAACGGTAGAACACGGCCTGCTGTTCAGTCTTGTCGCCCCTGCCGAGCGCCTGTGCCGTCAGCGCCGTGGTCGAGGCGCGTACGAAGCCGAAGCCGGCATAGATCAGGTCGAAAAGCACGGCGGCGATTGCGAGCCCCGCAAGGGCTTCCGCCGAACCGGTGCGTCCTACTACCGCCGTTCCTGTGAGGCCGAGCAGTGGCGTGGTGACGAAACCGAGTGTCATGGGAACGGCGATCGACAACACCAGTCGGTGCGTCACCGCGAAGGAATTATGCTGTCTGCCGGCCTGATCCATGCCGCCTCTCTTTTCCGGCCGGGCGGGAATCGCTCAGGCCGAGAGCACCATGGCCCAGAAAGGTCTGTTGGCGGAAGAGGGCGCGCGGGCCACGGCAACGCCAAGCCCGTTATATCGGCCGAGCATGTTTTCGAGATGCTTCTTCGAGTCGATCCACGCCTGGACGGCGCGCTCGACTGTGTCCTGCCCGGTCGCAATGTTTTCGGCGGCGGGCAGCGGTACCTCGCCAGCTTTCATGCGGCTGAAGAAACTGTCGTTGAAGCCGATGACATGGGACATCTTGTCGGCCCTGGCCATGCGCCGCGCCTGGAAGATCGCCGCCGTTTCCGCCGCCGGGCTCTTGGAAAGCGTGGAAAGCCCGTTCCTCGCTCGCAATGCGTTGACGAGGGGAAGGGCGGCATCGGTCTCCGGCTGGGCCGCATCGTCCGAAACGGTCAGCACTTCCGTGCTGCGGCAGCTGGCGAGCAAAAGCGCCAGCCCGCTGCCGGCAAGGATCAGGAGGCCGCGACGCGGCAAGGGCTGGACGAACACGGAATGCGTCATGTCAGTTGCGGCTTCCGAAGAGGCGGAGAACGATGAAGATAGGGATGACCACCGTTGCACCGAGCAGCAGATAGTCGCCGACCCGGCCGAGTGCGGAGAAGCCCCTGTACCAGAGCTCGAGGAAGAAGTGGCGGATGCCATCGACGATGTCGAGCGGATAGATGCCGAACACCGTCATGATGAAGCCGACGATCAGCGATACGACCAAAAGCTTGACGAGGGTCCGGCCCGGCGTATCGCCCAGAAATCTGTTCACTCGATCCGACATGCAAATCTCCTGTTTCGCCTGAGATAGGACGACGCATTCCCTTGCGCAAGCAAGCCATGGTTCCCGGCGTCTTGCTATGCGCCAAATAGCTCTTGTGTTTTTCTCGCGTATCGGTCAAGACCGCGCGCCGCCAGAGGTTTCACCATGCAGCTGACCCAGTTCTCGTCCGGTGACGTCATCGCCGACCGCCGCGCCGATTATGCCCGCATGCTTGCCGAAAGTGGCGATCCTGCGGCAGCAGCCGAATTGATGGAGCAGGCGCTGGAACTCGCGCCCGCATGGGCTGCCGGCTGGCTTCGCTTTGCCGAATATCTGGAAAAGGCCGGGAATGGCGACGGTGCGATAACGGCGCTCCGCAAGGTGCAGGAACTCGATCACGAAGAGATTTTCGGCGCGCGGCTGAAACTGGCGCTGCTCGGCGCCATCGACGTCCCGGACCAGCCCCCGAGCCGTTATGTCGAGGCGCTGTTTGACGATTATGCCGACCGTTTTGAAACGGCGCTCGTGGAGCGGCTCGACTACAGCGTGCCGGAGAAGCTCTCGGCGCTGCTGAAGCGATATCGTGGAGAGTGCGGGCCTTTCCGGCTGGCTATCGATCTTGGTTGCGGGACAGGCCTTTTCGGCGTCGAGATCCGTTCGGTCGTGGAACGCCTTGAAGGCTTCGATCTCTCGGTCAATATGCTGGCCAAGGCGGAAGAGAAGGGCGTGTATGATTTTCTCGCACGCGCGGACCTCTCGCTCGACGCTGAAGGCTCGGGACTGTTCGTTGACGGCCTCTCGCCCCATCGCGCCGACCTTCTGACGGCTGCCGACGTGCTGATGTATCTCGGCGATCTGGAAGCACCCTTTTCTCTCGTATCCAAGCTTTCCGATCGGGGTGCGTACTTTGCATTTTCCGTCGAGGATGCGGGCTGCGATGACGGCTTCCATCTGGCGCCATCGCTTCGCTATGCCCATTCCGAGGCCCATGTCCGAAGAAGGCTTGCCGCAGCAGGCTTCGATGTGGCGGAACTGGAGCGAACCGTCATTCGCATGGATGGCGGAAAACCGGTCTCCGGCATTTTGTTTATTGCGGTGCGAAAGGGCTGAACCGACTGAAAATTGCGAAGTTTGCAATGGGTCAGCATGGCTTACATATCGTGCTTGCGGACGCCCGAATCTGCGCTACCCTGTTGGCTTCTAAACTTGTTTCTGGAGATGGTGGCGTGGCGCAGATCAGCAGCATGTTGGGTATCTGGAACACCAATCCGTCCCGTCACACGCCCGTGGAAGACGTACAGGGAATTCTGGCAGGTGCCATGATTTCCGCGCTTGGCCTCTATCTTCTGGCAAAGGTGGGATTGCTGACCGGCGGCATGGCCGGCCTCGCTTTTGTCCTTCACTACTGGAGCGGTGTGAGCTTCGGTCTTCTCTTCTTCCTGCTCAACCTGCCGTTCTACTGGCTTTCCCTGCGTCGCGTCGGGGTCGATTTCACCCTGAAGACCTTCGTGGCGGTCGGCCTGACCTCCTTCCTCGTCGAAATCGAAAGCCGTTTCCTCGTCATCGAGACGGTCGCGCCCTTCTGGGCTGCAGTTCTTGGCGGCCTGCTTCTCGGCTTCGGCCTTCTGGCGCTTTATCGACACCGTGCAAGCCTTGGCGGCCTTGGCATTCTTGCGGTCTATATCCAGGATCGTTTCGGCGTCCGCGCCGGTCTCGTCCAGCTTGCCTTCGACCTCTGCATCATGGCGTTGGCCTTTGCGGTGCTTTCGCCCATGGTGGTGGTCTATTCGGTTGTCGGAGCCGTGGTGCTCAATCTCTTTCTGACGATCAACCACCGTTCGGATCGCTACATCGCTCTTCGCTGACCATAAGCGTCGTGCCTCTTGAGCAATCGCCTTTGGCGCGATACCGAGGTGTGAGGGCTTTCATTGGCAGGGGTAGTGAATGGCGACGGGTGAAGTGAAGACGCGGTTCAAGGGTTTGCTGGCGTCTTCAGCCGAAAGGCACTCACTCGTGGACGATGTGCAGGGTGTTCTCGCCGGCAGTATGCTGGCTGCTTTTGGTGTTCTGCTGCTGTCGGGTGGAAAATTGCTCTCGGGCGGAACGGCGGGCGTCGCCTTCCTGCTGCACTACATGACGGAGATCGGCTTCGGTCCCATCTTCTTCGTCCTCAACCTGCCGTTCTATTACTTCGCCTACCGGCAGCTCGGCGCTGCCTTCACCATCAAGACCTTTTCCGCCGTCGCCCTGACGTCATTCCTGACGGCAACGCTGCCGCGCTTCATATCCTTTTCCTCGCTCGATCCCCTGATCGCCGGCGTCTTCGGCGGACTGCTGGTGGGGACAGGCATGCTGGCGCTGTTTCGCCATCGGGCGAGCCTTGGCGGGTTCGGTATCCTTGCGCTCTACCTGCAGGATCGTTTCGGCTGGCGCGCCGGATTGGTTCAGCTCGGCTTCGATGGCCTCGTGCTGGTATTTTCCTTCTTCGTCGCCACGCCCTTCATCATCTTCTGCTCGGTCATGGGCGCTGTCGTGCTCAATCTGACGCTTGCCATCAATCATCGGAAAGACCGCTACATCGCGATGTAACGGTCTTTCGGCTGGCCTCAAGCCGGCTGATATCAGGCTGCAACGGCCGGCTGGTCGAGCGGGTGCTGGGAGCGGAAGCCGACGGCGAGGCGGTTCCAGACATTGATGGTCCCGATCGCCACGGTGATGTTGGAGATTTCCGTTTCGCTGAAGTGCTCTCTCAGTGCCTGGAACTCGGCGTCCGGTGCGCCGGTGCCGGCAATATTGGTGACGGCATCGACCCAGCCCAGCAGGGCACGTTCACGCGGTGTGTAGATGGGCGATTCCCGCCATACGCTCATCAGGTTGATCCACTGTTCCGAAAGCCCGTCATGGCGGGATTCCTTCACATGCATGTCGACGCAATAGGCGCAGCCGTTGATGATCGATGCGCGAAGCTTGATCAGGTGGATTTCGGCGCGGCTTAGGCCGCTCTTCTGCACGAAGAGTTCGAGCGCATAGACGGCCTTGAATGCGGCCGGGGATGCCTTCTGGAGATCGAGACGCGGATGCATGGCTTTCTTCCTTTCATTCCTGCCCCTGGCGGGCGGATTTACGTTCGTTGAGTTCAAGGAAGGCGCAGCCGCGGGCGGCGATCCCTCCGTCATCGGTGGTCTGCAGATCCGAAATCAGATCCGCGATGCTCGTCTTCCTGAGCTCTGCCCGGTAGACCCGCTCTGCCGCCAGCATCGCAGCGGCAATCCCGCATGGTTTTTCGAAGTATCGCAGCGGGAGGGGATCGGGTCCCCGCTGGCGGATTTCCTGACAACGGAAGGCCGGCTGCGGGCCTTCCACCGCGATCACGATGTCGAGCAGGGTGATCGCGCTCGCTTTCCGCGCGAGGCGATATCCGCCCTTGGGGCCGGGAACGGTCGTCACCAACCCGGCGGCCGAAAGCGCCTGCAGATGCTTGAGGAGATAGCTCGGCGACACTCCATGAAACTCCGCAAGCGCCGCTGCCGACAGGACGCCATCTCCGGAAAGCGAAGCCAGCATGGTCATGCTGTGAATGGCCTGTTCGACGCCGTCACCCAGTTTCATTCTCGTCGCCTCCTAATCATGGATAATAATTATCCGTGATTCTGAATGCTGTCAATGACGCTTCTCTTTCGCGCAGCATGCACTAGGTTGACGCTGTGTTCGTGAATCAGGCCGCCGATATGCTGTTGCCCGCTCCCTTCATCCGCTGGTTCGCGGGAAAGGGCTGGCAGCCGCGTGCCCACCAGCTGGAGCTTCTGCAAAAAGCGCGAGGAGGGGAAAGCCTCCTGCTGATCGCGCCGACCGGCGCCGGCAAGACGCTCGCCGGCTTCCTGCCATCGCTCACCGAGCTTGCCGAACGCGGCCGCCTTCCGGCCGGTGCGCCGTTCACCGGTGTCCACACGCTTTATATCTCGCCGCTGAAGGCGCTTGCCGTCGATATCGAGCGCAACCTGATGAAGCCGGTGTCGGAAATGGCATTGCCGATCACGATCGAAAACCGCACGGGCGATACACCGCAGGGAAAGCGCCAGCGCCAGAAGCTCAACCCGCCGGACATCCTGCTGACCACGCCAGAGCAATTGGCACTGTTGCTCTCCCATTCAGATGCCGAGCGCTTTTTCGGGGATCTGCGTTATGTGGTCTTCGATGAATTGCACTCGCTGGTAACCTCCAAGCGCGGTCATCTGCTGTCCCTCGGGCTTGCGCGTCTTCGTCGCCTCGCTCCCGATCTGCGCACCATCGGTCTCTCCGCCACGGTGGCGGAACCCATGGAATTGCAGCGCTGGCTGGTCGGGCAGTCCCCGGAGGAGCAGCGCCATGCCGGCCTGATTACGGTCAAAGGCGGTGCGCGACCTGAGATCACCATCCTGAAGACCGAGGAACGTGTTCCCTGGTCCGGCCATTCGGCACGCTATGCCATGCCGGAGCTTTACGAGGTGCTGAAGGAGTTCCGGACGACACTGATCTTCGTCAACACCCGCTCGCAGGCCGAATTGTTGTTTCAGGAACTCTGGACCATCAACGACGACAATCTGCCGATCGCGCTCCATCACGGTTCGCTCGATGTCGGCCAGCGCCGCAAGGTTGAGGCCGCCATGGCAGACAACCGGCTCCGCGCCGTCGTCGCCACCTCAACCCTCGATCTCGGCATCGACTGGGGCGATGTCGATCTCGTGGTTCACGTCGGCGCGCCGAAAGGGGCGTCGCGGCTCGCCCAGCGCATCGGTCGCGCCAACCACCGGATGGACGAGCCGAGCCGGGCGATCCTCGTGCCGGCTAACCGCTTCGAGGTGATGGAATGCCAGGCGGCGCTCGACGCCAATTATGTCGGCGCGCAGGATACGCCGCCCATCGGTGACGGTTCTCTCGACGTTCTGGCGCAGCATGTGCTCGGCATGGCCTGTGCGGCGCCTTTCCTTGCCGATGACCTGTATGAGGAAGTGACGAGCGCTTCGCCCTATGCGCTGTTGCCACGCGAGACCTTCGACCGCATCGTCGATTTCGTCGCCACCGGCGGTTATGCGCTGAGAACCTACGAACGCTACGCCCGCATCCGGCTGAACGGGGAAGGGCGCTGGCGGGTTTCCAATCCGCAGGTCGCGCAACAATACCGGCTGAACCTCGGCACCATCGTCGAAATGCCGATGTTGAACATTCGGCTCGTCAAGCGCAATCACCTGGGCTCCATCGGCCGGGGCGGCATGTCGCTCGGCAAGGTCGAGGAGTATTTTCTGGAACAGCTCAGCCAGGGTGATACCTTCCTCTTCTCGGGCAAGGTGCTTCGCTTCGAAGGCATCCGGGACAATGAATGCCTTGCTTCCAATGCGTTTTCGCAGGACCCGAAAATCCCGGCGTATGCCGGCGGCAAGTTTCCGCTTTCCACCTATCTGGCCGAACAGGTCCGCGCCATGCTCGATGATCCCGCCCGCCGTGCCGGCCTGCCGGATCAGGTGAGGGACTGGCTGGAGATACAGCGGGAAAAGTCGATCTTGCCGATGCGTGGCGAACTGCTGATCGAGACCTTTCCTCGCGCCAGCCGCTTCTTTCTGGTCGCCTATCCCTTCGAGGGGCGGCTGGCCCACCAGACGCTCGGCATGTTGCTCACCCGCCGGCTGGAGCGAATGGGCGCCAAACCGCTCGGTTTCGTCGCGACCGATTATTCGCTGGCCATCTGGGGACTGGAAGACATGGGCACCATGGTGGCCTCGGGCCGCCTGCGCCTTTCCGACCTGTTCGACGAGGACATGCTGGGCGACGATCTCGAGGCATGGCTCGACGAATCGTGGATGCTGAAGCGCACCTTCCGTACCTGCGCCGTCATCGCCGGCCTGATCGAAAAGCGGCACCCCGGCAAGGAAAAGAGCGGACGGCAGGTGACGGTGTCGGCGGATCTGATCTATGACGTGCTGCGCAGCCACGAACCGGATCATATCCTGCTTGAAGCGACGCGACAGGATGCCGCCGCGGGCCTTCTCGATATTGCCCGGCTCGGCGATATGCTAAAGAGAATCAAAGGGCATATCACCCACAAGCGGCTGGATCATATTTCGCCGCTCGCCGTGCCGGTGATGCTGGAGATCGGCCGTGAGCCGGTCGCGGGCGAAGCCCAGGAACATGTGCTTGCCGAAGCCGCGGACGATCTCATCGCCGAGGCCATGGCGTGAAGGAAAAGAACACCGCATGAACCGCCTGGCGCAACTCAAGGCTCCGGCCATAGACGATCCCGATTGCTCGGCCCGTTTTGTGCTGAACGGGGTCGAGGCGATTGCCGATCCCTGCGGTGTGCTCATGTTGCCCGAACTCGACATGCTCGTGGTGTCGGACCTGCATCTGGAAAAGGGAGCCGCCTTCGCTCGCCGTGGCCAGTTACTGCCGCCCTACGACACGCTGGCGACGCTTCGCATTCTTGAAGCCGCAGTCGAACGGCATGATCCGAAGATCGTCGTCAGCCTCGGCGACAATTTCCACGACGGCGTCGGTTCCGCCCTGTTGCCTGCCCCGTTCCGCGACAGGATTGTCGCCATGGCGCGGGGGCGGGAATGGATCTGGATCAACGGCAATCACGATCCGGATGGCACCTCGGGTCTGCCAGGTATATCCGCCGACGAAATCGTCTTTGGCGGCCTGACGTTTCGCCATGAGCCGAGCCTGATTACCGGCAAGGGCGAGATTTCTGGCCATCTCCATCCCTGCGCCACCGTGCGCCGGAGGGAAAAATCCGTACGCCGTCCCTGTTTCGCAACCGATGGGCAGCGCTTGCTGATGCCGGCTTTCGGGGTCATGACCGGCGGGCTCGATCTGCGCCACCGGGCCTTTACTGGGCTGTTCGACCGCGCGGAACTCGTTGCCCATCTGCTGGGTCGGGACCGCGTCTATTCGGTACGCTTCGCCAACCTGCTGGGATGATCGATATAGGTGCCCGCCGTCAGTCCTTGCGGAACATCAGGCTCGCGCCCCAGCCCGTAATCAGCGCCAGAAGCACGGACAGCATGCCGTAAGCGAGCGGGTTTTCGTGCGCGGCCCGTGAAATCGAATCCTCGATGCCGGTCTTGATGACCCGCAGCGGCAATTCCTTCTCGCCGATGAATTCGCCGGTCTTGAACAGATATGCATGCACGATGTGCACGCCATCGGGAATATTGGCCGGCAGCCGCAGTGTTGCCTTGAACAGGCTGGAGCTGACGAAGCGCACGCCATTGGTGTCGCGCTGGTAAAGCCCGTGCGACTGCTTGATGCGACGGAAGGCATCGCGGAATTCGGTGAGGTTGGCGTCGTAGCTGATATAGCCGGTTGGCGTCAGCGCCAGATGGTCGATTCCGACGCCGAGACCTGTCAGGACCTGGGCCGGCGCGATCTGCTCCACCGGCCGGGTGCTCGCCAGCGAATAGGAAATCGGCATCCGCTCGAAAGTCATCGAGGTCCGGTTCATCCATATGCCGAAGAGGCGGTCCTTGCGGCGTACCGTGGTTTCCTCGCGTGGCCCTTCGAGCGTCACCACGACGTCGTACTGACCGATGGCTAGCAGCAACTGGTCGGCATTGGTCAGCGCCCCGAAGATCGTCAGGTCCGCGCCGCGAAAATCCGAGGTGATGGCGATTTCGCTGGTCGATGTCCCGATGTCGAGGCCTTCCTTACCCATCATGTCGCCGGCAAGCGGGATCTGGGCGAGCACGTGGGAGGCGGTGAAGAGAGTGGCTGCGATGGAGAGTGTGGCGAGGAGCCTGCGCATGTCAGCCTCCAATCGCGATGGAATAGAGGTCTTCCGGCGTTACCACCAGCTCGATCGCGAGTCTCAGGCCCACGGCAAGCACCAGCAGGCCGAGCAGTGCGCGCAGCTGTTCGCCGCGCAGCTTCTGGCCGACGCGAACGCCGTATTGCGCGCCGATCACGCCGGCAAGCATCAGGATGAAGGCGAGCACGATATCAACGGAGAAGTTGGTCGCGGCCTGCATCACGGTGGTGAAGGCGGTGGTGAAGATGATCTGGAACAGCGACGTGCCAACGACCACGTTGGTCGGGATGCGCAGCAGGTAGATCATTGCCGGCACCATGATGAAGCCGCCGCCCACACCCATCACGGAGGTCAGGATACCGATGGCGAAGCCGAGGCCGAGTATCGGCAGAACGCTCAGATAAATCTTCGATTTCTTGAAGCGCATCTTGAACGGCAGCCGGTGCACCCAGTTGTGCTGTCCGGGCCGTTTGAGGCTGACCGGCTGGTTCTTCGCAGCGCGCCGCATGGCGTTCAGGCTTTCCATCAGCATGAGCGCGCCGACGGTGCCGAGGAAAATGACATAGAGCAGCGAGATGACGAGATCGAGCTGGCCGAGCCGCCTGAGCCAGGAGAAGATGACGACACCGACCGAGGCACCGGCCAGACCTCCGATCAGCAGCACCGTGCCGAGCTTGACGTCCAGGGTGCCGCGCCGGAAATGCGTGATCGCGCCGGAAACCGAGGATGCCACCACCTGGTTTGCGCCGGTCGCGACGGCGACCACCGGAGGGATATTGTAGAAGATCAGCAGGGGCGTGATCAGGAAGCCGCCGCCGACGCCGAACATGCCGGAAAGGAAACCGACGGCTGCGCCCATCCCGAGAATGATGAAGATGTTCACCGACAATTCTGCTATCGGCAGGTAGATTGTCACGCTCGGGCCTCTGAATGCGTCTGCCCGCCGGAGCGGGTTGGTACAAAACGGGTTCGGAAATGCGGCCGGTCTCAGGCAAAAGCCAAATGGGCTCAAGTCCTTGCCGGACTTGATCCCCGTCATTTCTCTTGCGCTCGCAGACCGGTCGAGTCAATTCGCGCTCAAGCCATACGCCAGCATTTTCCGAATTTTATGACCGTTCGCGACTATTTGTTGCGTTCCAGCAGCGCATTCACCAGCTTGTCCGTAACCTGACCCGTCGGCTGTTCGCCGATCGAGGTCTGGAACGCCTTGATCGCGGCGACCGTCTTGGCGCCCATTACGCCATCGGGGTTGCCGGCGTCGAAGCCGTTCTTGTTCAGGATAGCCTGAATGTTGCCAATCGCCTTCTTCATGTCGACGCTGGCGGTCTTCAGTCCCTTGCCTGCCCATTCGTCCGGCGTGTTGGCCGTGTTGGCATCCGGATCGAGCGGCTTCGGCTTCCAGAGATCGACCGCAGCGCGGGCGCGTTCGAGCTGCTCCGGCCGCATGGCGTTCGCCACTTCGTCGCGCTTCTGGGCGGCGTCCTTGTCGCCATCCTTCGCCGCAATCGCAAACCACTTGTAGGATGTCTCCAGATCCTGCTGCACGCCGTTTCCGCGGGCATAGAGGATGGCAAGGTTGAACTGGCTGTCGGAGACGCCGTAATCGGCGGCCTTGGAGAACCACTCGACCGCCTTGACATAATCCTGGCCGCCGTCCGCACCAGAGGCGAAGAGCACGGCGAGATTATGCATGGCGCTGGCATTGCCGGCATCGGCCGCCTGCTGATAAAAACGCTTCGCCGCCGCGATGTCACGCGGAACGCCGGTTCCCTTTTCGTAAAGGTTAGCCAGCCGGTACTGCGCCGGCGCAAAGCCGCGGTCGGCTGCAAGCTGGTACCACTTTGCGGCTTCGGAAAAATCGCTGGTAACGCCGCGGCCATCGGTATAGCGCGCGCCGATTTCGAACAGCGCCACCGGATCGCCTTCCTTCGCGGCAATGACGAGAGACGGCGGAGAGATTGCATCAGGCACGATGATGGCCGGAGCGGCTTCCGCCTGCACGGACTGGGTCGCTGCGTTGCCTGCGGGCTCCGCCTGACCGGCAGGCGGCGCGAAGGCGGCGCTATCCTGCGGGCTGTCCTCGGCGGCGGACTGCAGCGTGGAAAGAGAATCGCCGCCATCGAGCGGTGCCTGTTCGACGCTTGCGACCGGTGCCGCCTGCGATGTTGCATCCGTACCTTCTTCCGTCACAGACGGTGCGACAGCGGCAACCTTGGCTTCAGGCTGGCTTTCGACCGGTGTCGGCGCCATGCCGCTTTCCTGCGGCTTGGTCGTCTCGATGATGACCGGCGGTGCCTTCTCTCCGCGGATGAGTGTCGTGACGAGCGGCATTGCCATCGCAGCCAGCAGGATCGCACCGACAGCCATCAGGATTGGACGGCGGTAGCGGGCAAATCCGCTGAGGGCGGAAATGCCGGGCTTTGCGTTGCGGGCGCCCTGCTGCGCAAGATCCATCTCCTGCGCGGCAGCCTGTGCAGCCCTGCGCGCGGCGGCAATATAGTCGGTGCGGTCGCCGTCGGCGGACGTATTTCCGGCGTTACCCTTCTGGTTCGCCTGGGAGGCACGCACGCGCTCGAGGATCTTGCGCACGTCGGGGGCGCCGGAGCCGGGTTCCAGCAGTTCGTTTGCCTGTTCCGGTGGCAGCATGTCGGAAGGATCGATCGACGGAGCCGGATCGATTACCTGTCGACCGACCGGTTGCTCCTCGGCGTTTTTCTTCTGGCCGGGCAGAAATCGCTTGCCAAGGCCGGCCAGGAGGCTGGGCTTGCCCGGTTTCTTGCTGGGACGGGTTGCCTCGATGACGGGCAGGGCGGTCATCGTCGGTTCGATTGCTGGAGAACCGAACAGTGGGGTGTGCTCGCGATCGTCTTCCTCCGCCTGTATGGCCGGAGAAGCGAAGGGAGGGCGGAACGGCTCTTCTTCCTGAACGGCATAGGCCGGGGCTTCCGCCTGGGCGGGTTCGCGGTACGGAGCGGAAGCCGGTGGCTCATCGAAATGCGCTGTACGGTCATCGATCTGGTCGAGCCGGCTCGCGATCTGCACAAGGGTATCGTGCAGGGCCTCGAACGTACGGTGGGTGCGTTCCTCGGAGTTCCGGCTGAAATCCTCGAGATTGCGCAGGTGCTCGGAGAGCGCCGACAGTGCGGCAATATCTGCCGATCCGCCCGCACCTTGCGAGGGCATCCGCTGCGCATAGCTTTCCATCACGGTTTCGGCAGCCTGACGGGCCGCCTCGATGATGTATTCGTCGCTCGTCGCCATGTAGTCTTCGAGCGCGGAAATGCGGTCTGCCACGGCGTCGTCGATGCCGCCCGTCGATGGGCGGGCGATCAGCGCTGAGAGATGGGCGATCTGTTCTTCAAGCCCGCGCAGGCTGGCGCCTTCGCCAGCCGGAACGCCGGCATTTTCCTCGATCCGGTCGACAACGGCGTTCAGGCGATCCTCGAGACCACGCAGCATGCTGTCATCGATCCGCGCGACCGCAGCCGGCTGCGGCACTTCCAGCCCCTCGATGCGGCGGGCGAGAAGCTCCAGCCTATCGGCCAGCCGATCGTTGACAGCGCCGTGATCCAGCGCGTCGATCTTGCGGGAGATGTCTGCGAGATAGCCCGTGAGCTCGGGTTGTGGCACCGGGGCCTGTGTATTGCGTTCCAGCACATGCGAAAGCATATCCAGCCGCTCTTCGAGGCGGCTTGCCGAGCGTTCCTCGGACAGAAGCTCGATGCGGTCGGTCAGCTGTTCGATACGGCGGGCGAGATCGGAATTCGGCCGTTCCTCATTGACCCTGCGGTCGGCAAAGGCCTCGATCTGGTGGGCAAGTCCTGCGATACGGTCTTCGAGACGCTGGAAAAGGCTATTGTCAGCGCCACCGGAATTGCGCGTGCCGGCCACGATGGCGCGGCTGATCTCGTCCAGTCGCATGTCGATGCCGGCGAACTGCTCGCTCATCATCCGTTCGCTCGGGTCGATATGCGAACCGATCTGCTCGAGCGCGGTTGCGACCTTCATCAGCTTTTCTTCAAGCGCCTGAATGGATCGATTGTCGCCGACGCGGCCGAGATAGCTCTTGATGTCGTCGAGGCGGTCGGCCAGGCGCACCAGTTCCTCACGCATTGCAGCCGGATCGACGTCGCCGATCTTCTCCTCGATATGGCTCCAGCGATTGTCCATGCGGCGCACGGAATCCTCGCGGGCAAGGCCATCCATCAACGAACGAAGCTCTTCGAACTCCTCACGCAATCCATCGGCGCCCGGTGCGCGGGCGACGCCGAGGTGCTGGATGCTTTCCGCCAGCCGGGCAATGTCGTTGCGCAGCGTCTCGGAGGGGCGCTGTTCCTCGGCGAGCGAGCGAATGGTGCGCATCTCGGCGCGCAGCGTGCTGACCTCGCGCGAAAGGCTCTCGGAAATATCCTGCTTCAGTTCCTGCCTCAGTCCGAGCAGGGCCTGAGTGATCTCGCGCGTCATCGTATCGGGAGCGGGAGCCGTCGAGGTGACGCCATGGGAAAGAGGCGGGTTCTGACGAAGTGGGGCCTGCCGCGGGCGTTCTTCCCGCGGCTCATAGGAGCGGCCATAGCCGGACGATCGCTCAACCGGGCGGTGGCGGCTGTCTTCAAGCGCACGCTGCCGCTGGCGGATTTCGCTGAGCGGGTCCATCGCGGCTTCGCGCGCTGGCCGCTGGTAGCGGTCCTCGGTGCGGTCGCGGTATGTTTCTCGCGGCGGCATTTCCTCGGCGGGACGCGCGCGCGGCGACGTGGTTCCCATCAGTCCCTCGATCCTCGCTTCCAGTCCCTCGATGGTACGGCTCAACGCATCGAGCGACGAAGATCCGCCGGGACGGGAAGAGGGAGATCGCGATCCGTTCATGGTTCTGCTCGCTTCGAAAAGCACCTTCGGCCGGGCTGAAGGCGGATTAGTGGGTCGATGATGCGCATTTTCACCTCTTTCGGCGGCATTGCCGACTCAATGGCGATCACGGGTTGCGGATCATCACCTTCACCGGCCACAATTCATGAAACGTGGTAAATAAGCCGTTAACCTGCCTGAAAATTTTTTAACGTTTGCGCTGTACGATCCGAAGGATAGGGGGCGGATTAGCCCCTTTGGGTGAGGCGCGGAGGAGCGACGCCGCCACAAAAACAGGACTGCATCCGGATTTTGACGTTTACGCGCACGTCAATTATTTGTATAAGCATGAACCAGCCCGGCCCGCCCGGTTTCACGTCTTGGAGGAAGATGATCCATGCCTGTGTATAAGGCTCCCGTAAACGATACGCTTTTCGTTCTGAACAACGTCCTTGGCCTCGAGCGTTACCACAACCTGCCCGGGTTCGAGGATGCTACGCCGGACATGGTCGAGGCGATCGTCGGGGAAGCCGCGAAGCTGGCAGAGGAACAGCTCTTCCCGCTCAATCTTTCCGGGGATCAGGAAGGCTGCAAACGTCACGACGACGCGAGCGTCACCGTGCCGAAGGGCTTCAAGGAAGCCTATGACGCCTATTGCCAGGGCGGCTGGATCGGTCTGGCCGTGCCGCAGGAATTCGGCGGCCAGGGCCTGCCTTACACACTTCACGCCGCCGTTGGCGAATACATGTCGTCCGCCAACATGGCATTGATGATGTATCCCGGCCTGACCCAGGGCGCGATTGCCGCGATCCTCGTCCACGGTTCGGACGAGCAGAAGCAGACCTATCTGCCGAAGATGGTCGACGGCACATGGTCCGGCACGATGAACCTGACGGAGCCCCATTGCGGCACCGATCTCGGCCTGCTGCGCACCAAGGCCGTTCCGAACGGTGACGGTAGCTACAGGATTTCTGGCCAGAAGATCTTCATCTCCGCCGGCGAACACGGCATGACCGACAACATCATCCATCTGGTGATCGCCCGTATCGAGGGCGCGCCGGAAGGCACCAAGGGCATCTCGCTCTTCATCGTGCCGAAGTATCTCGTCAATGAGGATGGTTCGCTTGGCGCGCGCAACGGTGTCTCCTGCGGCGCCATCGAGCACAAGATGGGCATTCACGGCAACGCAACCTGCGTCATGAATTATGACGAGGCCACCGGTTTCCTGATCGGTCAGGAAAACAAGGGCCTCTCGGCCATGTTCGTGATGATGAACGAGGCCCGCCTCGGCGTTGGCCTGCAGGGCCTTTCCATCGCTGAAGTCGCCTATCAGAACGCTGCCAATTATGCCCGCGAGCGCATTCAGGGTCGTTCGCTTTCCGGCGTCAAGGCACCGGACAAGAAGGCCGATCCGATCATCGTGCATCCGGATATCCGCCGTTCGCTCCTGACCATCAAGGCCTTCACCGAAGCTGGCCGTGCCTTCACGCTCTGGACCGCGCTGCAGTCCGATATCGCCCATCGCTCCGGTGACGAGAAGGAAAAGCAGGCGGCCGACGATCTGCTTGGCCTGATGACCCCCATCCTGAAGGGCGTGCTGACCGACAAGGGCTTCGATCACGCCGTCATGGCGCAGCAGGTGTTCGGCGGTCACGGCTATATCGAAGAACACGGCATGAGCCAGTATGTCCGCGATGCGCGTATCGCCATGATCTATGAGGGCGCTAACGGCATCCAGGCGCTCGATCTGGTCGGTCGCAAGCTCGGCATGAACGGCGGCCGCGCCGTAATGGCCTTGTTCAACGAGATCGGTGCTTTCTGCGAGGAGAACCGCGCCGATGAAAATCTCGTCCTCTACACCAAGAGCCTGAAGAAGGGCCTGAACGACCTGCAGGCCGCGACCATGTGGTTCATGCAGAACGCCATGGCCAAGCCGGACAATGCCGGTGCCGGCTCCACCGATTACATGCACCTCTTCGGTCTCGTCGTCCTCGGCTACATGTGGGCGAAGATGGCGAAATCCGCCAACGAGGCTCTTGCCGCCGGCAATGGCGATGCCGACTATTACAAGAACAAGCTTCTGACCGGCCGCTTCTACATGGAGAAGGTCATGCCGGAAACGGCACTCCGCAAGACCCGCATCGAGGCTGGCAGCGACAGCCTGATGGAGATGGCAGCGGAAGCATTCTGAGGATTTGCCCTTCACCCTAACCCTCTCCCCGTCAGAACGGGGTGGAGGTGCCGACAGGCGGATGAGGGGCCATCACCGTATGGCCAGCAACAATTCGGCGCTCAAGCGCCAAAGGGAGAGAGAACGATGACCGAAGTCTTCATTTACGACCACGTCCGCACGCCGCGCGGGCGGGGCAAGAAGGACGGTTCGCTGCACGAGGTGCCGTCCGTCCGTCTGGCAGCCAAGTCTCTGGAAGCTATCCGTGACCGCAACGGTCTTGATACCGCGACCGTCGACGACATCATTATGGGCTGCGTCGATCCGGTCATGGATGCCGGCGCCGTGATTCCGAAGGCGGCCGCCTTCGAGGCAGGCTATTCGAACAAGGCTCCGGGCATGCAGATCTCGCGCTTCTGCGCGTCCGGTCTCGATGCCGTGAATTTCGCCGCCGGCAAGGTCAAGGCGGGTTCGGACGACATCGTCATTGCAGGCGGCGTCGAGAGCATGTCCCGCGTCGGCATGGGCATGTCGGGCGGCTCCTGGTACATGGACCCGTCGGTCAACTTCCCGGCCTATTTCATGCCGCAGGGTGTTTCCGCCGACCTGATCGCCACCAAGTACGGCTTCGGCCGCGACGATGTCGACGCCTATGCCGTCGAAAGCCAGAAGCGCGCCGCCCACGCCTGGGAAAAGGGCTACTTCTCCAAGTCCGTCATTCCGGTGAAGGACGTCAACGGCCTGACCATCCTTGACAAGGACGAGCACATGCGGCCGGGCACTGACATGCAGGCTCTGGCCCAGCTCCAGCCGTCGTTCCAGATGCCGGGTGAAATGGGCGGCTTCGAAGCTGTCGGCATCCAGGCCCACCCGGAAATCGAGCGCATCAATTACGTCCATCACGCCGGCAACTCCTCGGGCATCGTCGATGGTTCGGCCGCCGTGCTGATCGGCTCCAAGGCCGGCGGCGAAACCATGGGCATCAAGCCCCGCGCCCGCATCAGGGCTTTCGCCAATATCGGCTCGGACCCCGCGCTGATGCTGACCGGTCCGGTCGACGTCACCGAGAAGCTTCTCGCCAGGACCGGCATGAAGATCTCGGACATCGACCTGTTCGAGCTCAACGAAGCCTTCGCCGCCGTCGTCCTTCGCTTCATGCAGGCCTTCGAGGTCGATCACTCGAAGATGAACGTCAATGGCGGTGCGATCGCCATGGGCCATCCGCTCGGTGCCACCGGCGCGATGATCCTCGGCACGGTACTGGACGAACTGGAGCGCCGCGACCTGAATACGGCACTCGTCACGCTCTGCATCGGCGCCGGCATGGGCACGGCAACCGTCATCGAACGCGTCTGATTTCTGGGAGGAAGCAATGACCTACAAGAACTTCACCATCGAGACCGACGCAGACGGCATCGCCCTTGTCACCTGGGACATGCCCGACAAGTCGATGAACGTCTTTACCGTCGAAGTTATGGACGAGATCGAGAAGATCGTCGACCAGACCGTGGCCGATGCCGCGATCAAGGGCGTGGTCTTCACCTCCGGCAAGAAGACCTTCTCCGGCGGCGCGGACCTCACCATGATCAAGGGCATGTTCTCCATGCTCGAGGAAGAAAAGGCCAAGGATCCGGCCGGCGCCGTGAAGAAACTGTTCGACGCCGCCGGCCGCATGACCTGGCTGTGGCGCAAGATCGAGACCTGCGGCAAGCCGTGGGTCGCCGCGATCAACGGCACCTGCATGGGCGGCGCTTTCGAGCTTTCGCTTGCCTGCCATGGCCGCGTTGCCTCGAATTCCAAGTCGGTGAAGCTCGCTCTTCCCGAGGTCAAGGTCGGGATCTTCCCAGGCGCCGGGGGCACCCAGCGCGTCTCGCGCCTTGCCAACACGCAGGATGCGCTGCAGATGATGACGACGGGCTCGAGCCTGACTGCATCGCGCGCCAAGGCCATGAACCTCGTGCATCAGGTGGTCGAGCCCGATCAACTGATCCCGGCCGCCAAGCAGATGATCAAGGATGGCCTGAAAGCTGTGGCTCCCTGGGACGAAAAGGGTTTCAAGGCTCCGGGCGGCGGTATCTGGACGCCTGCCGCAGCACAGCTCTGGCCGGCTGCCCCCGCAATCCTGCGCCGTGAGACCGCCGGCAACTATCCCGCCGCTCTGGCCATCCTGAAATGCGTCTATGAAGGCCTGCAGGTTCCCTTCGATACCGGCCTGAAGATCGAGCAGCGATATTTTACCCAGATTGTCCAGACGACCGAAGCCTTCTCGATGATCCGCTCGCTGTTCGTTTCCATGCAGGAACTGGGCAAGGGCGCCCGTCGCCCGGCAGGCGTCGGCAAGACCGAACTGAAGAAGGTTGGCGTCGTCGGCGCAGGTTTCATGGGCGCTTCCATCGCCTATGTGACGGCAGCCGCAGGCATTCCGGTCGTGCTGATCGACCGCGACATGGAGGCTGCCGGCAAGGGCAAGACCGTGTCCGAAGGGCTGGTTGCCGGCACCGTGAGCAAGGGCCGGATGACCAAGGACGAAGGCGAGGCACTGCTTTCGCTGATCACGCCGACGGATGACTATGGTTCGCTGAAGGATGCCGACCTCGTCATCGAGGCCGTTTTCGAAGACCGCGACGTCAAGAAGGCCGTCATCGAGAAGGTCGAGGCCGTTCTGCCGGAAGGTGCGATCTTCGCCTCCAACACCTCGACGTTGCCGATCACCGGCCTTGCGAAGAACTCGAAGCGTCCGGCCGATTTCATCGGCATTCACTTCTTCTCGCCGGTCGAGAAGATGATGCTGACCGAGGTCATTCTCGGCAAGGAAACGGGCGACAAGGCTCTGGCCGTCGCGCTCGATTATGTCGCCGCGATCAGGAAGACCCCGATCGTCGTCAACGATACCCGTGGCTTCTTCGTCAATCGCTGCGTGCTCCGCTACATGTCGGAAAGCTACAATATGCTGATCGAGGGCGTGCCCCCGGTGATGATCGAGAATGCCGCGAAGTTCGCCGGCATGCCGGTCGGCCCGCTGTCGCTCAACGACGAGGTGGCGATCGATCTCTCGCTCAAGATCCTCAAGGCGACTGTCGCCGATCTCGGCGAAAAGGCCATCGATCCGCGCCATATGGAACTCGTTTCCCGCATGGTCGAGAAGGAAGGCCGCTTCGGCCGCAAGAACGGCAAGGGCTTCTACGAATATCCGGCCAAGCCGGCCAAGAAGTTCCTGTGGCCGGGCCTCAAGGACTTCTACCCGCAGAAGAAGGCCGAGGACGTCGACATGAAGACACTGCAGGAGCGTTTCCTGGCAACGATTGCGCTGGAAGCTGCCCGCACCGTCGAGGAAGGCATCGTCATCGACCCGCGCGAAGCCGATGTCGGCTCGATCCTCGGTTTCGGTTTTGCGCCTTACACCGGCGGTGCGTTGAGCTATATCGACGGCATGGGTGTGAAGACCTTCGTCGAACTCTGCGAGCGACTTGCGAAGGACTACGGCGCCCACTTCAAGCCGACGCCGCTGCTCATCGACATGGCAGCCAAGGGTGAAACCTTCTATGGTCGGTTCGACCCCTACGGTGAAGAAAAGAAGGCGGCGTGATCGTGCTGCCTACCCTTCTCCCCGTTCGCGGGGAGAAGGATTTCCGGTCAGACTGCTTGACAATCTGCCGGGGAGATCGGGTTCAGACCCGCTACGCGTACCATTCCCGCCGAAAGCGTCCTTGACACTTGCTGTTTGTCAATTAGACCCGCCCCAGTTCTCGAGGGAGGGTACATTGAAAATCGTCCAGTCGCTTTCGTCATTCGTCGGCAAGACCTTTGCACTCTGGGTCATTCTCTTCGCAGTCCTGGGTTTCTTTTTCCCTGACATCTTCAAGCAGGTGGCGCCCTGGATCGTCACCCTGCTGGCCATCATCATGTTCGGCATGGGTCTCACCATCTCCGTGGATGATTTCCGCGAAGTGGTCAAACGCCCCTTCGAGGTCGGCATCGGCGTGATTTCCCAGTTCGTCATCATGCCACTTCTTGCCGTGCTGCTGACGACGGTCATTCCCATGTCGCCGGAAGTTGCGGCTGGCGTCATCCTCGTCGGCTGCTGCCCGGGAGGGACGTCCTCCAATGTCATGACGTATCTCAGCAAGGGTGACGTCGCCCTTTCCGTTGCCTGCACCAGCGTGACCACGCTTGCGGCGCCGATCGTCACTCCCTTCCTCGTGTGGATGTTTGCGAGCCAGTATCTTCCCGTTGACGGCATGGCGATGTTTCTCAGCATCGTGAAGGTGGTGCTGGTGCCGCTTGCGCTCGGCTTCGCATTGCAGAAGTTGACTCCCGGTCTTGTCCGCGCCGCCGTACCAGCCTTGCCCTTGGTAAGCGTCGTTGGCATCGTGCTGATCGTGGCGGCCGTTGTCGGCGCCAGCAAGGGGGCCATTGCCCAGTCCGGCTTGATGATCTTTGCCGTTGTCATGTTGCACAACGGTCTCGGTTATCTGCTGGGTTTCTTCGCGGCGAAGGCTTGCGGTCTGTCGCTTGCCAAGCGCAAGGCGATTGCAATCGAGGTCGGCATGCAGAACAGTGGCCTCGGCGCGGCTTTGGCGAATGCCTATTTCTCGCCGGTTGCCGCAGTGCCGAGCGCACTCTTCAGCGTCTGGCACAATATTTCCGGTGCACTGCTGGCCAATTGGTTCTCGGGCCGTATCGATGCTGGCGATACAGTTGCAAGCGAAGCCCCTGGAAAAGCTTGAGATATCGGGGGAAGTGGTCGGTTTCGGCCACTTTCCTGCCCGCCGTCAGTTGATCTGCGCATAAGATCGCCGCAGCCCTTGACCCTCCAGCCAGCCGATCACGGCTTCCGGTTCGTCGGTCTGGATAATGGTGGCGCCGTGGTCGATCCAGAAGCCGTAGACGGCATCCGTCTGTCCCTCAGACCATGCCAGTCCGTCACCGCGACCACCGGCCACCATGCCTTCCGGGCGGTCGGTGATAGGGTAGGTGTTGATCCACATATGGAAATTGCCGCGGATCGCCGCTGCCCGCGCGCGTGGGGAGAAAAGCGGTCCGCCCGATGCCGTCAGAGGTTCGGCCGCATCCCTGCGCCAGTTGATCATCTCTGTGGCCGGGGCATGGAACGCTCTCGCCACCCTCGCCACGAATGCGGTATCCTTCACCGCATCGTCGGCGAGGATCGGCATAAAGGCAACGTCCGGACCAATTGCGGTCATGACGGAGCGGGCGCGCTCCAGCCGCTCGTCGTTCCATATCGCCGTCTTGATCAGGATGCCATCGGCCATGCCGAGCCTGCGGGCAGTCGCGACGATCTCCACCAGGTCTTCCGGCTCCAGCTTGTTGTCGATGTTGACGAGAATGCGGCCCTTGGCATGCAGCAGCATTTCTTCCAGCGTCGGTACCGGTTCGTCGGTCACGATGCCTGTGCCTTCCACTATGAGCCGGCAGGTCTTCAATGTGGCAAGGCTTTGTTCCGCGATAGCTCCCTTGCATGTCGTCGTGCGCTCCAGCGTCGCGTCATGCATTACCACAAGCGCGCCGTCCTTCGACCGTCGCACGTCAAGCTCGACCATTTCGACACCGATCAATGCCGAATGATCGATGGCATCCCTGGAGTTTTCAGCGCGTACGACCTTGCCGTTTTCCTTCCAGCCCGCGCGATGGGCAACCACCATCACATGGTCGCGCCACCGGTTGGCGTCCGACAACCGCTCGTGGATCATTCCGGAATGGCTGGCTTCAGGAAGATAGGCACCGGAAGGAAGGGCGGGAACGAAGGACAGGATCGTGGCGACAAACGGGACGATCAGACGCATGGGACGGCTCCGGGTCCGGATGGATCATGATGTCGCGATAAAACCGTCGGATCACAGGGCGATGAAGGATTGGTGACGCTTGCATGACGCAGGCCATGGAACAGTAGGCCGTCGCGGTCGTTGCCTCCCCAAAACAGGATAACGATGGAAAGGGTGATCGCCATGGACCAGACGAACAATGCGGCCGAGGAAGCGATACGGGTCATTCATGCGGACCTGCCCGTCAACGCGACGCTGCATCTGTGGCTGAAGGCGGTCAGTCCCGAAACACCCGGTTCGCTGTCGCTCTACAGCGTCAACGGCAAGTTCGGCGAGGTGCAGGCGATCAATGCCGAAGAACATTCCTTCCGCATCTATCAGGTGTTTGGCGGCGGCCCGATCGAATTGCGCTACGACAGCCGCGACACTGCCGTTTCCGTTGTCTACTGGTTCACCGCCTCGGACGTACTGGAGACCGGCATCACTGTCGTCCATACCAGCTCCGCCAATCAGCCGCCGGATTTGCCGGCAAGCTATCATTTCCGCCCGCCCTTTGGCTGGATGAATGATCCGAACGGTTTCGGACGCTTCGGCGGGCGCCCGCATCTTTTCTACCAGCACTATTCGCATGGCCGCATGTGGAACAACATGCATTGGGGCCACGCGGTATCGCCGGATTACCTGCGCTGGCGTCACATGCCGGTTTTCCTATTTCCCTCGGAGGATCTGACAGCCCGTCCGGACAAGCGTGGTGGCGCCTTTTCCGGTTCGGCGATCCCGCTGCCGAACGGACCAGGCATCCGCGTCTTTTTCACCGACAAGGTGAACGAGCGCACGCCTGAGCAGGAGATCCAGATGACCGCGACATCAGCCGATCTTTTCACGGCGGGCGGTGCCTCGGTTCTTCTGGCTCAGAGGCCGGCGGGGGAGGGGCTCAGTCCGGATTTCCGCGATCCCTACGTCTTCAAAGGACCCGACGGTCTCTGGAAGATGCTGCTCGGCAGCCAGAGCGAGGAGGGCGGTGTCATCCTGCTCTACGATACCGATGACCCGCAGGCAGCGAGTGGCTGGACCTATCGCGGCAAGTTGCTGGTCGACAGCCGGTATCGCACGACAGCGCTGGAATGCCCCTGTCTGCTGCCGATCGATGGCGAGGCGACGGACCCGAAAACACGCTGGGCGCTGATCTATGGTCTGATGCACTCGCTGGACGAGAAAACCGGCCGGCGTAACCTGACCATGGTCGATGTCGGCTGGTTCGACGGGAAAACCTTCTCCCGGGAGTTCAGCCGGGAACTCGATTTCGCCGCCGACAATTATGCCTTCCAGGCCTTCACCGATGGCCAGACGCCGGTGGGTATCGGCTGGCTCGGCAATTGGGTCGATACGGGTCCGACGATCGATTTCCCAAGCGCCATGACCTTGCCTCGCACGCTGAGGCTGGAGAACGGCCAATTGCTAACCCCTCCCATCGGAACGGCGGAAAGCCTCAGGAGCCATATTCTCGACCGCACCCGGCTTGCAGCGGGAAGCATCGTCACCTTTCTCAACGGGGCGGTCGAGATCCTGTTCGATCTCTCGGAGGCAGGCCTGCCCTTCGAACTCTCGCTCGATCATCCCCATGTTCCGCTCGGTGTCGCTCAGGACGAAACCGGGCTCCTCATCCGCTATGGCGAAGATGAGGCTGCGAGGCCGCGCTATGTAGCGGAGGGCGCACGCGCCAGCCGTCTGCGCATCTTTCTCGACTATGGCTCCATCGAAGTCTTTGCCGATGATGGCCGCTATGCCGGTACCAAGCGGATCGAGGGTTTCGAGCCGGTTCGCTCCGCCCGTCTCGTCGCCGATGGGGATGCGATCCGTTCCGCCACGATCTGGGCACTCAGGCTCTGACGGGCTTATTCAGCCGCTTCGGCAGCCCCACGCACCCTGACCACCGTCACCGTGCAGGGGGCGGTTGCGGCCACTTCTCCCGAAACGCTGCCGAGCAGCGAGCGCATGGCCGAATTCGCCCTGGCCCCCATGACGATATGGTCAACCATGTTGTCCCGCGCATATTCGAGAATGGCCTGCGCCGGGGAGACCGCTTCGATTACATGATAGGTGACGGTCCCCTCAGGCGCCTTCAGCGGTTCGGCCCAGGACTTGAGCTGCACCAGCCGCGCCACATGCTTGTTGTTGCCTTGCGCATCCAGATCGCTTTCGAGACTGATGCGGGCGATCTTCAAGACGTTGAGGCAGGCGATGCGGGCATCGGGCGTCTTTTCAATGATGCGGCTCACCGTCAGCCGCAGCGCATCCGCCAGCGTCTCCGATCCGCTTGAGAGGTCTATCGCCACCATGACGATAGGCGCATTCGCAAGACTTGCGGCTGCACCCGCCGGCTTCAGGAGTTCGATGGGATCGGGATTGAACCGGCGCTTGATGACGAGGGAGAGACCGTCGCGTTTCAGCTTCTCGGCGCGGGCCGTCAGCGTCACCTTGGAAAGATCCTGCAGGTCCATCGCCAGTTGCGCCGCCGTCGGGTAACGCCGCGCCGGATTGATCTCCAGGCATCGCAGGATGACCTCCTGCAGCGCCTTGGGGATGTCCGGGTTAAGCAGTCGCGGCGGGATGGCATCGCGCCACAGGCGTTTCTTCAGCCCCTTCATTCGCTGCGGGTCGCCGAAGGGGCGTTTGCCGGTGGCGAGGAAATACATCAGTACCCCGAGGGCAAAGAGGTCGCTGCGGAAATCGCTTCTGACGCCGAGAATCTGTTCCGGCGCCATATAGGGTGCCGTGCCATAGGGCAGACGGAATTCCTCGTCCATCAGGTCGGGCAGTTGCAGATGCCGGGCGAGGCCGTAGTCGACCAGCACGGCCTCGCCCGTTTCGCGGAACATGATGTTCGAAGGTTTGATATCCAGATGCACCACGTTCTGCCGGTGCAGGTCGGCAAGCGCCGTGGCGATGTGGTTGCCGAGAAGCGCGACTTCTTCCACGGCGCGGGGCAGGTCGTCGAGCAGGGGATAGAGCGACTTTCCGGGCAGCCGCTCGAAGACGATATAGGGTTGTACGGCGAAATCCCCGTTAGCGACGAAACGTGGAACATGAATGCCCGACAGACGCGGCATGATCATCTGCTCCATCTCGAAGCCGACGATCATCGCCGGATCGATACCCTGGCCGAGCTCCGGCACCTTCATCAGCATCGGGAAATCGATGTCGGGCCGGGTGACCTCGAACAGGCGTGCCATGCCGCCCTTGTGGGCAAGCCCGCCGATAGTGAAGCCATCGATCACGCTGCCGCTTTCAAGATGCGTCTTCGCCATGTTCACCGCCCCCTGAACAGTCTTGCCGCCAGGCTATCGGGCAGGCCCGCCGCACGGATCTTCGCGGCCGCCGTTTCGATATCATAGCCCACGCGATGAAATTCGAGCTCGCCCCTCCTGGTGTCAAGGATGCCGAATGCCGCGGCGGGGTTTCCGTCGCGCGGTTGCCCGACCGATCCCATGACCGCCAGCCAGCGCCGTTGGGAGAGAAGCGGTATTCCGTTCGCCGATGTCGGGGTGAATGCTGAAACCTTATCATGCGCGCCGAGGCAATAGAGCGCCGGGCGATGCAGGTGGCCGCAGAAGATCAGCCGTGCCCGACAGGAGGCGAACTGCCGAAGTGCGTCATCCGAATCCGTCACATAGCTGAAACGGGCAGGGCTCGCCGCGTTGGAATGCACATAGAGGCAATCGCTATCCTCGGCCTGTAACGGCAGGCCGGCGAGAAAGGTGCGTTCGCCAGTGCTGAGCTGGCCGCGTGTCCAGTCGATGGCAACGGTCGCTGTTTCGTTCATGGAGATGGCCGGATCGTCCAGGGCTTGATCGTGATTGCCGCGCACGACGATGGCGCCGCCTTCGGCCAGTTCCATCGTCTTGCGGGTGCACCAGGCCGGATCGGCCCCGTAACCGACGATATCGCCGAGCACGATGTAACGCGCAGCCCCTTGCCGCGCGGCTGCGTCGAGCACGGCTTCATAGGCCTCGCGATTGGAGTGGATATCTGAAATCAAAGCGATCCGCATGGCCCCTCCCTGGCGACGAATGCTCGAAGTGCCAATCTAGGTGGCTTTTGCCGGGGATGCTATTGGCCGGAAGGAGGGTGCGTTCGTAACGCTCGGCCGGTCAGGCTTCAGGCGGGATGCAGGGCCTGTTTTTCGCTCGGGGAGGCGTTCTTTTCGTGCTGCGATCCTTCCGACGTTTTGGAGCCTGAGGCATGCAGGTCCTCCAGCCGTTTCTTGATCGCCAGTGCGTAGATCGTCTGGAGAATATTGCGGTCGGAAAGATGCGGGTCGGTCAGTGCCAGGAGTGCTGCGCGAACCAGCTTCTTGTTATTCACCTGCGGGCAGCGCTCCTGCACATAGGCATAGAGTGCCGCGTCGCCCAACCCGGTGGAAGCACCGTCGACCAGAGCCTCGTAGATTTTCCGCTTTGCCAATTCATTTCTCCATCCCATGCGGTCGCGCTCGTCCCGCGAAGCATAAGAACACCATAATCGTCATAAAACTGTCACGCAACGAACCTCATCCTGCACCTGCAAAATGAGGCGCGCGGGGCGTCATCGCTGCGTCAAACAGCCGAAGTAGCGTGATGATCTGTCCGTTCGCCCTCTGCGGTATTCGCCCCTCTGGCGAAGTCGCAAGGGCTGTGGGACGCTGACTAATGGCAGGTGGAGAACAGCATGAATACGCCGCAATTGCATGTGCCCGAAAGGCCGGTCGATGCGCTTCTCAATGAGGTCGTTGCCCTGCGGGCCGAGATCCTCGAGGCTTCAGCGGCGATGATCGAAAGGTTCGGTTCCGGTGTGGTCGAGGCCGATCCCGCGCTCGCCAACCTCGCGCACTACCTGGCCCTCCGGCATCATGATCTTCGTCCATTGCAGCGGCGGCTGATGTGTCTCGGTCTCTCTTCGCTCGGGCGGCTGGAAAGCCGTGTTCTTCCGACGCTTGATGCGGTGATCGCAGCGCTTGGCGCGCTTGCCGGCGGCAATGGTTTGGTCTCGATGCCTTCAGAATCCGAATTCTTCATCGGTGAGGTCCGCCTTTCCGAAGCAGCGACCGATCTTCTAGGGCCGGCTCATCTCCATCGCCGCACCCGCATCATGGTGACCCTGCCAAGCGAAGCGGCGGAAAACCCCGATTTCCTGCTCGATCTTGCGAAGGCCGGTATGGATGTTGCCCGCATCAACTGCGCCCATGACGGCCCGGAAGCCTGGCGTTCCATGGCAGCCCATGTACGCGCTGCGGGCAAGGCGGTCGGCCGCGACATCGCCGTGCTGATGGATATCGCCGGCCCGAAGATCCGTACTGCCGAGGTTCAGTTACCGGAAAAGAAGGCGCGGCTTGCGGCCGGCGACAGGGTACGCCTCGTCGCCTCGGGAGAGCCGCGCGTCTGCGATCGGGTGAAGTTTTCCGCCGGCGTTTCGCTGCCGGAGATGGTCACCCGTCTTTCGGTCGGCGATCGCGTGCGTTACGACGACGGCAAGTTGGAAGCCGTGGTCGAGAGCACACAGCCCGGCGAGGCCGTCATTCTCGTGCAGAAGACCAAGGCCGGTGGCACGAAGCTGAAGCCGGAAAAAGGTATCAACCTGCCCGATACCTCACTCGGTCTGTCGCCGCTCACCGCCAAGGACGAGACGGATCTCGCGACCGTCATCGAATGCGGCGACATCATCGGCTACTCCTTCGTCAGCAGGCCGGAAGACATCGATTTGCTCGATGCGGTTCTGGCGCGCTACGGAGCGGCGGATCGCCATCTCGGCCTGATCGCCAAGATCGAGCAGCCGGATGCCGTCCGCAACCTCCCCACGCTGATTGCCCGCGCCCGGCAGCGCGGTCCCTTCGGTATCATGATCGCACGTGGTGACCTTGCTGCCGAAATCGGGTTCGAACGTCTCGCGGAAATGCAGGAGGAGATCCTTTGGATCTGCGAAGCGGCGTCCGTGCCGGCGATCTGGGCGACGCAGGTTCTGGAGGATCTGGTGCGCGAAGGCATTCCGACGCGCGGGGAAATGACCGATGCGGCCATGGCCGCACGCGCCGAATGCGTTATGCTGAACAAGGGCCCCGCCGTCGGGCAGGCCGTCGAACTGCTCGACCGTCTCCTGTCGCGCATGGACGAGCATATGCAGAAGAAGACACCGACGCTGAGGGCGCTGAAGTCCTGGTGATTTAGCCTCCGTAGGTCGTGGCAGGCGGCCAGCCGTCTATTCGGCCGCCGTCTGCTTCATCGCGGAAACCTGCGTGATGAAGGCGCGAAGGGCGGCCGGACGCACCGGCTTGTGCTGCAGGGCGATGTGCTGTCTTTCGGCTTCCGCGCGCACTTCGAGAGTGCGGTCGGCGGTCAACAGCAGGGCCGGAACATCCCGCTCATAGAGCGCGCGTAGCCGAAGGATCGCCCCGATCCCGCTGCCGTCGCCCAGATGATAATCGGCGATGATCAGATCCGGCGGCTCCTTGCTGGCCGCGACGATCGTATCGAGTTCCTCAATCGAACCGGCGCACTGTACATCGCAGCCCCAGCCGGAAATGAGAAGCTGCATGCCTTCGAGGATCTTCGGCTCGTTGTCGATGCAGAGGATCTTCAGGCCGCGCAGCGGCTGGGCTCCTTTGTCCTGTCTTGCCAGTTCCGCCACGCTGCCACCCATCGGTACCGTCTGGTCAAGAGGCATGAGGATCCGGAACGTCGTGCCCTTGCCCTGCTTGGACGAGAGTTGCACCGGATGATTGAGCACACGCGCGATGCGATCAACGATGGAAAGGCCGAGGCCCAGGCCCGAGGCTGTGCGCATGCCTTCTTCCAGTCGCGCGAATTCCTTGAAGACGGTGCGGAACTTCGATGACGGAATACCGATGCCGGAATCCATTACCTGGATCGCCACCTCCTTGCCCTGCCGTCTTGCGCCGACAAGTACCCGGCCCGAAGGCGTGTACTTGATGGCGTTGGAAACAAGGTTCTGCACCAGCCGGCGCAGCAGGTTCGGGTCGGAGCGCACCCTGAGCGAAGTCGGCATGACGATTAGCTTCAGGTTCTTCTCGCGCGCCATCGGCGCGAAGTCTGTCTCGATGCGTTCAAGAAGGTCGTGAAGCGCTACGGAGGCAAGGCGGGGCTTCATCGCCCCGGTATCGAGCCGCGAGATATCGAGCACGGCGCCGAGGATGATCTCGACGGATTCCAATGCTGAATCGATATTACGCACGAGAGGGCTGTTCTCGCTGTCCCCGAGCCTTTCGACCAGAGAGGAGGAATAGAGACGCGCGGCATTGAGCGGTTGGAGAATGTCGTGGCCAGCCGCGGCGAAGAAACGCGTCTTGCCGATATTGGCTTCGTCGGCGGCAGCGCGCGCTTCGGCGAGCGCGTGATTCACCCGGGTCAGTTCTGCGGTGCGCTCGCTCACGCGCTGTTCCAGCGTCTCGTTCGCCTGTTTGAGTGCCTTGTCGGCCGCCACCTGACTGCTGATGTCGGTAAAAGTCGCGACGATGCCCTTGTCAGGCATGGCGTTACAGCGAACCTCGATGATCCGCTCGCCACCCGCGGTGACAAGCTGGAAGGGCTTGTCGAATTGCTGGAAGCGCCGCACCAGCGGCCCCTGTTCACCGGCCGCAACGTCGCCGCGATCCGCGAGCATCGCCACGATATCGGTGAGCGGATAGCCGACCTGTCCCACATGCTCCGGAAGATCAAGCAGGCTGCGGAAGCGCCGGTTCCAGATGGTTAGCCGGTTGTTGGCGTCGAAGACGGCGATGCCCTGTTCCATCTGCGAAAGCGCGGTCTGCAGCATATCCTGATTGTACTGCAGGGCTTCGCTGGCCTGATCGAGCAGCCAAGCCGTATCTGCGGAGGTATCCTCCGCCTTCTGCAGGATTAGCGACAGGACGAGACGCGCGGAAGACGATCCGATGGCGCTGCCGAGCAACTGCTCCGAAAAGTGGATGAAAGCCATGTCCGCCGGGCTATTGTCATCCAGTCGGCGGCCGACCGTCTGCTCGTAGCTGCGGAACGATCGTTGCATGCGCTCGTCGCCGAGATAGCGGGCTATGGCTGACTTCAGGTCACCGACGGAAACCCGCGTCTTCCAGCCGCGTGTCGCAAATTGCGTTCGGGGATGACGCTTGACGAAAATGCCGGACTGGATGCGCTCGACCGGCCGAGGATTGCGGCTGAGCGTGCCGCCGATGAAGGCGGCGGTGTTGACCAGCAGGCTGAGCAGCGTGCCGTTGACCAGCGGATCGGCTTCCGCCCCGGTGAACATGTCGATGCCGGGAAAGAGGAAGCTCAGGATCGATGCCGCAATGTGTGTGTTGTCCTCGGCGCCGAAACTCGGAAGGAACAGCAGGTAGGCCCAAACGAAGAAACCGGAACTGAGGCCGGCGATCGCGCCTCGGGCATTGGCGCGCCGCCAGAGAAGGCCCCCGAACAGCGACGGCGCAATCTGGGCGATGGCCGCAAAGGCCAGCAATCCGATGGAGGCAAGCCCGGTCGTGTTGTCGGCCGAGCGGTAATAGACATAACCGAGCAGCATGACGCCGAAGATGGCGGTTCGGCGGATATGCAGCAGCGTCTTGGCGAAATCCGCCCGGTGGCTGGGCCGGCCGAGAAGTTTTTGCCTCAGGAAGATCGGCAGCACCATGTCGTTCGACACCATGATCGCCAGTGCCACCGATGCGACAATCACCATGGCGGTCGCGGCCGAGAAGCCGCCGAGGAAGGTAATCAGCGAGACGAAGCGCATCTCATGGGTGAGCGGCAGCGAAAGCACGTAAAGGTCGGCATTGCCGGTGCCGCCGAACAGCATGATACCGCCCATCGCGGCCGGCAGCACGAAGATGTTGATGGCTACCAGATAGAGTGGCATCAGGATCGCGGCGAGCTTCAGTTCCCGGGCCGTCCGGTTTTCAACCACGGTCACATGGAACTGGCGGGGCAGCATGATGATCGCGAAGGCGGACAGCGCGATCAGCAGGATCCAGCGGCCGGGCGGCGTGTGATGGGTCAGCGCCGCCATCACGGCCTGGTTTTCGACCGCCCGTTGCCAGAGGTCTGCGGGTCCATTGAACAGGAAGAAGACGACATAGATGCCAAGCGTCCAGAAGGCGACCAGCTTGACGACGGATTCCCAGGCGATGGCAAGGATAAGCCCGTCCTGATGTTCCGTCGCGTCCGTGTGGCGGGTGCCGAAGACGACCGCGAAGCAGGCGAGCAGGAAGGCGACGATCAAGGGAAGGTCGACGAAATAGAGGTTGCCGGTGCCGATTCCGTATGCGGTCGGGTCCACCATGGCCGTGACGGAATTGGAAACCGCTTTCAGTTGCAGCGCGATATAAGGGATCGTGCCGACGAGGCAGATAATGGTGACCAGCATGCCGACGATGGGGTTCTTGCCGTAGCGCGCCGCGATGAAGTCGGCGCCGGATGTCAGCTTCTCGGCCTTGGCTAGTTCAATGATGCGCTTCACGATCGGCATGCCGATTGTGAACATCAGGATCGGCCCGATGTAGATCGCTGTGAATTCCAGCCCGCGTTCGGCCGCCAGCCCTACGCCACCGAAATAGGTCCACGAGGTGCAGTAAACAGCGAGGCTGAGTGCATAGACCACCGGCCGGCCGTTTACGGGCACTCCGTAGACACGGCTTTTCCTGTCGCCGTAACTCGCCACCGCAAAGAGCAGCAACAGATAGGCGAAGGCCGATGCGAAGATAACCCAACCCGGTAGCACGCTTCCTCCTCCTGAACGGCGCGCCAGAACTGGAGCCGACTGTAAGGGAAGTCCCCTTCATTTGAAATCGCTTGTGGATTGACATTAAGTCGAAGGTATCCGGCCGATGAAGGCCGATTCATTGTTTGCGAATGAGCAAAACTTCATTAACCATGAATCTGGCGGAGCGTTCGTGACGGCGAACGTGTATCGCTGTCATTTAAAAGGAGAAGGGTAATGCTGAACGAGTTCAAGACATTCATTGCACGTGGCAATGTCATGGATCTCGCAGTCGGCGTCATCATCGGTGGCGCATTTGGTCTGATCGTCAATTCTCTGGTTCAGGATATCGTCATGCCGATCGTCGGGGTTATCTTCGGCGGCTTCGATTTCTCCAACTACTTCCTCCCCCTGAGTTCGAAGGTAACGGCGACCACACTTGCCGCCGCGCGCGAACAGGGAGCGGTTTTCGCCTACGGCAACTTCATCACCGTGGTGATCAACTTCCTGATCCTTGCCTGGATCATTTTCCTCATGGTCAAGGGCGTCAATACGCTCAGGGCTTCGCTTGAAAAGCAGGAAAAGAAGGTCGCCGAAGCGGCTCCCCCGGCGGCCGATATCCAGCTTCTGACGGAAATCCGCGATCTGCTGAAGGCCCGTTGATCGCATCCGTAGACAACCCAGAGACCGCGGCAAAGTCCGCGGTCTTTTTCATTCATCACTGAAATCGATTTTGCGCTCACCGAATGTCATGGGATTTTCCCCGCACGATCGGGTAGACCTCTTTAACATCGGCAAGTTTCAAAGGGGCTCTGCATGTCGCTCGTCAAGGATCTCAGCCCGCGCGCTCTGGCCGCGCCGGAAAGCGGGATCGTCGAAATCATCAACTACGCTCGCGGGCGTGATGGGTTGTTACCGCTCTGGGCAGGTGAGGGCGATCTTCCCAGCCCGGAATTCATCAATCGCGCCGCAAGCGACGCGCTGCTCGGCGGCGAGACTTTCTACACATGGCAGCGCGGCATCCCCGAATTGCGCGAAGCGCTGTCACGTTACTACGCCCGACATTTCGGGGTGGAGCTGCCGTCTGAGCATTTTTATGTAACCGGTTCGGGCATGCAGTCCATTGCGCTCTGCGTCCAGGCGCTGACAGAGCCGGGCGACGAGATGATCTATCTGTCTCCGGCTTGGCCCAACATCATCTCGGCCATCGAGATTGCCGGCGGTCGTGCCGTCGGACTGCCGCTGACTTTTGCCGACGGCCGCTGGTCACTCGACATGAATGCGCTGGAGGGGACCGTCACACCGAAGACGCGAGCACTCTTCATCAATACCCCGTCCAATCCTACGGGTTGGACCGCAACCCGCGAGGATCTTGCCGCCATCCTGGCGCTTGCCCGCCGGCATGATCTCTGGATTCTAGCCGACGAAATTTACGCGCTCTATTATTATGGCGCGGGTCCGCGTGCGGCCTCTTTCCTCGATGTCATGGAGCCGGGTGACCGCGTGTTGTTCGCCAATTCCTTCTCGAAGAACTGGTCGATGACCGGCTGGCGTGTCGGCTGGATCGTCGCGCCCCCGGAAACCGGGCAGGTCTTAGAAAACCTGATCCAGTATTCGACCTCGGGCGTCGCGCAGTTCATGCAGCGAGGGGCCGTTGCGGCTCTCGACCATGGTGACGGCTTCGTGCGCGAGAATTTCGAGCGCGCTGCACAGTCGCGAGACCTTCTCTGCGATGCGCTGATCGCGACCAATCGGGTCGAGACGCTGAAGCCGGAAGGTGCGCTCTACGCCTTTCTCAAGATTGATGGGATCACCGACAGCCGTCAGGCCGCCATGGACATCGTCGACCGCACTGGCGTCGCCCTGGCTCCCGGTTCGGCTTTCGGTAAGGGAGGTGAAAGCTTCCTGCGCGCCTGCTTCCTGCGTGATCCGCGACAGATCGAGGAGGCGGCAGATCGCCTTTGCCGCTACGTTCTTTCCCTTTGAGCATTGCTGACGGAGCGTGCGGAAATGCGTGCTCCGTCAGATCGATAAAACTTGAACGAATTTTGCAAAAGTAAATTTAGTATAGTTCAAGTTAAAGGTGTTTTGTCCTCGGGTTTATTGCCTGACGTAAATTTTGTTAAAGCACAGAGCTGATACGGTCTTCCCGATCGATAAGAACACGGGAAGTAAAAAATGGCGATCTTGGTAACGGGCGGCGCTGGCTATATCGGTAGCCATATGGTCTGGTCCCTTCTGGATGCCGGCGAAGATGTCGTCGTCGTCGATCGTTTGTCGACCGGTTTCCGTTGGGCCGTGGCGCCAGCTGCGCGTTTTTACCTTGGCGATGTCGGTGACGAGACCGTCCTCAAGCAGATCTTCGCCGAAAACGATATCGAAGCCATCATCCATTTCGCCGGTTCGGTTGTGGTTCCGGATTCCGTGGCCGATCCGCTCGACTACTATGCCAATAACGCGGGCAATACGCGCGTGTTGCTTTCCGCCGCCATAAAAGCCGGCATCGATAAGTTCATCTTCTCCTCCACGGCGGCGGTCTACGGCACGCCAGACGCGCCATTACCGGTGACGGAGACCGCGCCGCTGCGCCCGGAAAACCCTTACGGTCAGTCGAAGCTGATGAGCGAGATCATGCTGCGAGATACCGCCCGCGCCCATGACTTCCGCTATGTCGCACTTCGCTATTTCAATGTTGCCGGTGCAGACCTCCTTGGTCGCACCGGACAATCGACCGTGCGCTCGACACACCTTATGAAGGTGGCCTGCGAAGCGGCCCTCGGAAAGCGCCGCGCGGTGGAAGTCTTCGGCACGGATTACGCAACGACGGATGGTACCGGCGTACGTGATTATATACACGTTAACGACCTCGTCCTGGCGCACCTGAACTCGCTGGAATACCTGCGGCGTGGTGGCGCGACGTTGACCGCCAATTGCGGCTACGGCCGGGGCTACTCGGTGCTCGAGGTTCTGCGCGCCGTACAGAAGGTCGCCGATACGAAGATCACGATCGAATATCGCCCGCGCAGGCAGGGCGATGCTGCCTTCGTCGTCGCCGATGCGGCGCTTGCCCGTTCGGTGCTTGGCTGGACACCGCGTCATGACGACCTGAAGACGATCGTGGCAACCACGCTCGACTGGGAGCGTCACCTCTTCCAGGATGACGCCACCGATATCGACGGCTTGCGTCGCCGCCTTGCTGCAAGCAGTTTCTAAAAGATATTGCGGGAGGCCTTGGCAACGGATTCCCGTTACCCGGCCGTGCCGATCAGCCAATTTGCTGTGACATCTGATAGAGGCCTGCGCAGCGCGCGCCCGAGGCGCAGAAGGCAAGGACCGGACCTTCCGTCTGCTTCAATAGATCCTTCAATTTGGTCGCCTGCTCCAGCGATACGGAACCGGGGACGACTGGCAGATAATAGGATTTGAGCCCGGCGGCCTTTGCAGCATCTTCGATCACGGAGAAATCCGGCTGCCCCCATCCCTCGCCATCAGGCCGCATGCAGATCACCATCGAGTAGCCTGATGCGGCCAGTTGAGGGATGTCCGTCGGAGCGAGCTGACCGCTGACATGAAAACTCTTGGTAATGGGTCGGATCTGCATTTCTTTCTTTCCTTCGTTTTTCGATTGGCAGTGGGATGCGTTGATTGGCTCCCTCTCTCATCCATATACATATGATAATCAATATATGTTTTCCAGCAGTGTCCTCCTGTCGCGGCACCATCTTTTTCGCGGCGCGTATTGTGGCGCCGCATCGTCCAACTATGGGCGCCTCCCTCCGTTGACGCGCGGATGCCGTATGCCTAGCTGGGCGTCACCAGTTTCTTGAAGATGTCCCGTGACAGCAAAGACCTTTCTCGCCTCCGTCGTCGTTGGGGTCATCGCGCTTTCGGCTATGTCAACGGCCGCCGGTGAAATCTGGGCGATGACGACCCCAGAGGGAACCTGCCAGATCTCCTTCCTGCAGGAACCCGTCGCCGATGGCGTGCGCGCGCTGCTGCAGCATGCCGGTACCTGCCCCGAAGCATTGAAGGCCGTATCCGGCTATTCGATGAGCAATGGTGATAACACCATCATGCTCTATTCCACACAGCCGAATCTCGACATGATCGGGCGGGCGGACAAGGATGAGCAGGGCCTGTATATCGGCATGGTCGGCGAAAGCGACCTTCGCATCAGCCAGGTCGATTAGCCGAATCGGCAGGTCCGATGCACGTTTGGCCCGTCATGGCGCGGTGCATTCCGGGTCGGCATGCGCCAGAAGCCAGTTTTCCAGTGCGGCGACGACTGCAAGCCGCAGACTGGCGCCCTCCGATAGAGCGCGGGAAAGTGCATCGCGGTCTTCCTCGAATCCCAGTTGGGTCATAACCGCCTCCGCCGAAAGCGAGCGGGCGGTCATGATGGCCCGGATACGAACGACCGCCGATGGCAGAAGGTAACGTCCGCTGGCAATCGGTATCCTGGCGATCATGTCCGTCGCCGTGATGCCGTTGCCGTCGTTTCCGTCCTGCGAGGCCGCGAGCCATTTCAGGAATTCGTAGCGTTGCTGCGAGGATGCCTTTGCCCAGGAGTGTTGTAGCTTCTCGAGACGGTTGCGCTTGGGTTTCGGGGGCATGCGATTTCCGCCTTTGATGTTTCGGCTCTCTGGAGCGTCTCAGGTGAAAGCGAGATCACCCCGAGTTCTATATCTCTTTGTTTTCATGCAATTGCGGACGCAGGATCGCGGTTCATTCATGCTGGGACTCCTCTAACGCAGGATGATCGAAAGGACGAGGGGAAATCGCCTTTCGCGGTTCAACGAGGCGCAGGGTGTGCGTACCCATCAGTTAACAATGGTTAATTTTGCGAACATTTTTTTAACTTTCGTTAACCTCTATTAACCATGTTCGGACGGCGGAGTTTCCGCGATCTGGCTCATGACGTGCCCCTTTCGACCAAACGAATTCAACGGGCAGGCATGACCAGCATATTGACGAATATTTCCTCCATGTCCGCGTTGCAGAGCTTGCGGACAGTCTCTGGCGGATTGCACAGGGCGCAGAGCGAGGCTTCTTCCGGGCTGCGTGTGGCAACGGCCTCAGACAATGTTGCCTACTGGTCGATTTCCACCACGATGCGCTCCGACAACAGGGCGATTTCCGCCGCCAACGACGCTCTCGGCCTCGGCTCGGCAAAGACCGACACCGCCTATGCCGGTATGGATGCTGTCATCGGCGTTCTCGGAGAATTCAAGGCAAAGCTCGTCACGGCCAGGGAGCCCGCCACCGACAATGCCAAGATCCAGCACGAATTGGAGCAACTCAAGAAGCAGGTCGTGGGCATTTCCCAATCGGCTAGCTTCAGCGGACAGAACTGGCTCACCACGGATCTCACCGACATCAAGGACGATGCCGACGTGAACACAAGGAAGAGCGTCGTCTCTTCCTTCGTCAGGCAGGACGACGGCAAGGTCTCAGTCAATATGATCGATGTCCCGATGGCGCAGACATCGCTGTTTAACACCGCCGGTGGCGGACTTCTTCAGAAGGAAATCGCCGATACAGTCACTCTTCCTGTCACTGGCACGCTTGATCTGGGCGGTCTGGTCAGCGGTGCACCCTCCACGCATGCCCATAAGGGCCACACGTATTTTGAGTTCGTCGCTGGCAGCGCCTTGTCCTTAGCCGATAGCATCACCTTCGATGTGACGGTCGATTCGAGCACATATAGCGGCGGTCAGCTTTATACCGGCATCTCTATCGATCAGGCATTGGTGAATACGGTCCTGGGCAGGGCGGATGGATCGATCACCTCGGCAGACGAATTAGCACGGGTCATAGACGCTGCTCTCGATCTCGCGGGCGTTCCCGCCGGTTCCGGTGCTGGCGGCTACGATACCAATTTCGGCGTGGTATCCATGAACATGGTAGATATCGGCTCCGATGAAACGCTGTCGGGTCATCCCGGCTCGAGCGTAGTCATCAGCAATCTGGTTTCCACCTTGGCTGGCAATTTCGCCTACGGCATGGATCCCAGCAACATCTACCAGCATATGAATCTTTACGCTTCGGCCGGCATGGCCTTCACGGAAGGGTTTCAGATTGATACCACGGGCAGCATGTCGCTCGATGTGACCTTTGCGGGGCAATCAGCGCAGAGCTTCACCATCACGAAGGCGGATGTCGATGCAGCACTCGGCACGACCGACGGCATCGTAGATACGCCCTCCGATATGGCCGCACTGATGAATTATGCGCTCGCGACTTCGGGCCTCACGTTCATGGCGGGGGCGAACAGCCTGTACATTGGCGTCAATGCGGCCATCCATCCGGAGCAGGGCGGCAAATCGGACTTCGTGGTTTCCAACGCGACGAGCACCGGCGTGACGGCTGTCGCGGCGGAAGTCTCCCTGCCGATCAGCGTCAATTTCGATTTTCTCGATATCGACGTTACGGGCGGGGCAGACGTCGATCATTACATCGGTGGTCTGGAGATCATGATCGGCAAGGTCGTGAACGGTGCGGCCAGCCTCGGCTCACTCCAGCAGCGGATCGGCATGCAGTCAGATTTCGCCGGCAAGCTCATGGACAGCATCGAAAGCGGTGTGGGTCGTCTCATCGACGCCGATATGGAAGAGGCATCGAGCCGTCTGAAAGCACTCCAGACCCAGGAGCAACTCGCCCTCCAGAGCCTCCAAATTGCCAATGCGGGATCCGAGAATATCCTCGGTCTGTTCAACTGAAGCTGATCGATGCCGCGATATCCTGATTTCGGCTATGCCGGGATCGGGACCGCCGCAGTTTATCACGGCCGCATCTACGGTTCACCCAAAGCATATGGAAGCAACACTTGCTTTTAAAATATCTAATTATTTCAATGACAAAATGGTGCTGCTAGAGAGATTTGAACTCTCGGCCTCTCCCTTACCAAGGGAGTGCTCTACCCCTGAGCTATAGCAGCATCTTTGCGCGGCGTGTGTTGCCGTTGCGAGCGAGCCGCCTATTGCCACAGCTTCACGGGGAGCGCAACAGTAAAACGAATTTTACGGGAAGAAATCCGTCGTCATTGCACCAGTCTTTCGCAATCGGCTGTTTTCGTTTATCACGCCGGCATGACAGAAAATCGGCAAAACCCCGGGATTGCGGGGCCGGCGGCGGAAGCGGGCGGCGAAGACAGCATTTCATCTCGCCCGCCTGTGGATAAACGCAAGGCAGCAGCTGAATTGGCGGCTGAGCGGCGCAAGGCGCGCGCGGCTGAAAAGCTGCGCGAGAATCTCCTGCGACGAAAACAGCAGTCCCGCGCCCGCCGCGCCGGTCAGGCCGACGAGACAGATGGCTTGCCCGCCGCAAATTCGTCTCAACCCGATGATTAATCACTGCTGAAGGGCCGAATTGAATACGGCTTGTTTTTCGTCTAAACACCCTCGCGTCCGCGGGGGCGAGATCAGCACAATAAATGAAAGGCGGGCGCCAGTCCCGTTCAGAAGGCTTACATGGATCGTATTCGGATTGTCGGCGGCAACGAGCTCAAGGGTATTATCCCGATCTCCGGCGCCAAGAACGCGGCGCTGCCTCTGATGATCGCTTCGCTGCTGACCAGCGATACGCTGACGCTTGAAAATGTACCGCACCTCGCCGATGTCGAGCTGTTGCTGCGAATTCTCGGCAACCACGGCGTCGATGTTTCCGTCAATGGTCGCCGCGAGCATCAGGACGGCTCTTACTCTCGTACCATCCATTTCACCTGCCGCACCGTTGCCGATACGACCGCTCCCTACGAACTGGTTTCCAAGATGCGTGCAAGCTTCTGGGTCATCGGTCCGCTTCTCGCGCGTGAGGGCAAGGCACGAGTTTCCCTGCCGGGTGGTTGCGCGATTGGCACGCGTCCGGTTGACCTGTTCATCGAGGGCCTGCAGGCGCTCGGCGCCGAGATGGAAATCGATGGTGGCTATATCAATGCGACTGCGCCTAAGGGCGGCCTGATCGGCGCGACCTATAATTTCCCCAAGGTTTCCGTCGGCGCGACCCATGTGATGATGATGGCGGCCTCTCTCGCCCGCGGAACGACGGTGATCGGCAACGCGGCTCGCGAACCGGAAGTCGTCGACCTTGCCAATTGCCTGAATGCCATGGGCGCGAAGATTTCCGGCGCTGGTACCTCGACGATTACAATTGAAGGTGTGTCGAGCCTTTCCGGTGCGCGCCACCGGGTTCTGCCTGACCGTATCGAAACCGGTACCTATGCAATGGCCGTCGCTATGACCGGTGGCGACGTTGTTTTGCAGGGAACGGATGCTTCGCTGCTCGATACCGCGCTCGAAGCGATCCGTCGTGCAGGCGCGGAAGTGACCGAAACCGATGGCGGCATCCGCGTCGTTGGCTATGGTTCGGAAATCCGCCCGGTCGATATCGTCACCGAGCCTTTCCCCGGTTTCCCGACCGACCTCCAGGCCCAGTTCATGGGCCTGATGACCCGTGCGAACGGCGTTTCCCACGTCACCGAGACGATTTTCGAGAACCGCTTCATGCATGTGCAGGAGCTTGCCCGACTCGGCGCCAGGATTACGCTTTCCGGTCAGACCGCCCGTATCGAGGGCACTAGCCGCCTGCGTGGTGCGCCGGTCATGGCAACCGACCTGCGCGCATCGGTTTCGCTGGTGATCGCGGGGCTTGCGGCAGAGGGGGAGACCATGGTGTCGCGTGTCTATCATCTAGACCGCGGTTTCGAGCGTCTCGAAGAGAAGCTTACCCGTTGCGGAGCCATCGTCGAACGCATCAGCGACTGACAGACTGCTAATCTCCGTTCCTCGATGCCGTTGCGTCTTGCATTGCGGCAACCTATGTCGAAAAGATGATGTGACGCTTCGCCTTCGGGCGGCCATTCGGGTAACGGTGAAATGACAAGTCTGAAGCTGCTCGCTCTTGATAACGACGACCTCTCGGTCATCTCCGCTCACATGCAGGATGCGGTCTTCCGCATATCCGACATGTCCTTCCAGCCGCGTCCCGGTCTCTTCTCACTGGCGGCCAACCGCTTCGTCTGGGAAGATTCCGCCGGTCGCCGCAAGGCTTATGAACGCCGCAGGGCTCTTTTGAGCTTCAAGCGCGTCTCTGCCGTGCGGTCGATAGGCTTTGACCGCGCCAATGGCGACAATGTGCTTTCGCTGCTGGCAGTCCGTTTCAGGGCGGAGGGCGAGGGGCCGGAAGGTGTGGTGGAACTGGTGCTCTCCGGTGGCGGCATGATCGCCCTCGATGTGGAATGTATCGAAGCACAGCTTGCGGATACCGGCGGGGCATGGGAAACCAGCCTGAAGCCCGATCATCCGGGTGAGTGAACGGCAGGCGACGAAAAACCGCCCGCCGAAAAGAGGGACTGAAGAGAAGTGGCGATCTGGCTGGATCAGGCATCCGAGGGATTCGAGGAGAGGTTTTCCGCCTTTCTGACGACCAAGCGCGAAGTATCGGATGACGTCAACGACGTGGTTCGCGCGATCATCGATGATGTAAGGGCGCGCGGCGATGCGGCACTTGCCGATTATTCCAGGCGGTTCGACGGTATCGACTTCGCTGAAGTGCCCATGCGGGTGAGCGACGCTGAAATCGACGCGGCAATGGCCGAAGTCGATGAGGAAGTCATGGCGGCGCTGGAACTGGCCGCAGCGCGCATCGAAAAGCATCATGCCCGCCAGATGCCGAAGGACGATATCTACGAGGATGCGATCGGCGTCGGGCTTGGCTCTCGCTGGACGGCGATCGATGCCGTCGGTCTCTATGTTCCCGGTGGTACGGCAAGCTATCCAAGCTCGGTGCTGATGAATGCCGTTCCCGCAAGGGTCGCCGGTGTTCCGCGCATTGTCATGGTGGTTCCGGCTTCGGGCGGCGCGATCAATCCCACGGTGCTGGCCGCCGCGCGCATTGCAGGCGTCCGTGAGATCTATCGTATCGGCGGCGCACAGGCTGTTGCCGCACTCGCCTATGGAACCCAGTCCATTGCGCCGGTTGCAAAGATCGTCGGCCCGGGAAATGCCTATGTCGCCGCCGCCAAGCGGCAGGTCTTCGGCACTGTCGGCATCGACATGATCGCGGGACCGTCGGAAGTGCTGGTGATCGCAGACGCTAACAACGATCCGGACTGGCTGGCCGCCGACCTTCTCGCCCAGGCCGAACACGATCCTGGTGCCCAGTCCATTCTCATCACCAACGACGCAGCGCTCGGCAAGGCCGTCGAGACCGCCGTCGAGCGCCAGCTCAAGTCGCTCAGCCGTTCGGAAACGGCCGCAGCAAGCTGGCGTGATTTCGGTGCGGTCATTCTCGTTCCGTCGCTCGAAGCCGCGATCCCGCTCGCAAACCGCATTGCTGCGGAGCATTTGGAGCTTGCGGTCGATGATCCGGATGCGTTGATGGCCGATGTTCGTAACGCCGGCGCCATCTTTGTCGGCCGGCACACGCCCGAGGTCATCGGCGATTATGTCGGCGGCTCGAATCACGTGCTGCCGACGGCCCGTTCCGCACGGTTTTCGTCGGGGCTTGGCGTGCTTGACTTCGTCAAGCGCACCTCGATCCTGCGGCTCGGGCCGGACCAGCTGCGCCTGCTGGCGCCAGCGGCGATCGCTCTTGCCAGAAGTGAAGGCCTCGACGCCCATGCCCGATCGGTGGCCATCCGGCTCAATCTCGAAGGTTGAGTGATGGCCAAGGGCGACTTCCGGCTTTGCGATGTTGTGCTGGACGAGACGATCGGCCGCTCCACGCCGGATGTCGAGCATGAGCGGGCCGTCGCCATCTTCGATCTGATCGAGGAGAACTCCTTCGAACCGGTCGGTCATGCCGGCGGCCCCTACAAGCTCTATCTCTCGCTGGTCGACAGCAAGCTGGTTTTCTCGATCAGGACCGAGGCAGGCGAGGATGTCGCCACCCATATCTTGTCGCTGACGCCCTTCAGGCGGATCATCAAGGACTACTTCATGATCTGCGAAAGTTATTATGAGGCGATCCGTTCCTCGACGCCGAGCCAGATCGAGGCGATCGACATGGGGCGCCGGGGCATTCACAACGAGGGGTCCCAGACGCTGCTGGACCGACTCTCCGGCAAGATTAAGCTGGATTTCGATACGGCCCGGCGGCTTTTTACGCTCGTCTGCGTTCTCTATTGGCGCGGGTAGAGGGGATGACGGGCGAGGAGGCTCCCGATCAGAAGGTCAGGATGCCCGGAGCCATTCTGTTCATCTGCGGCATGAATGTCATCCGCTCGCCCATGGCAGAGGTGATCGCTCGCGAGATGCTGCCGCGCGGCACCTATGTGGCATCGGCTGGTGTTCGCGCCGGCGAGCGCGATCCGTTCGTCGATGTCGTTCTTGAGGAAATCGGTCTTTCGCTCGGCCGGCGTCGGCCGCAGACTCTGGAAGAACTGGCAGACGATTTCTTCGATCTGGTGGTGACGCTTGCCCCGGAAGCGCATCACGCGGCACTTGAGCTGACCCGTTCCTCGGCCGTCGAGGTGGTATACTGGCCTATGCCGGACCCGACGGTCGCGACCGGCACGCGTGAGCAGATTCTCGGCGCCTATCGCGAGGTACGCGACCGTCTGCGCCGGCTGATTGCCGAACGCCTTTTGCCCTCCGCCGGAGGTGATACAGGCCCTGCCTGAAACAAATTGGAAAAGCGCACGCTACAAGGTTCACAAAACCTTGGTGATTGTGTAGTTTCCGCCCACATTTTCGGAGGCCCGCCGTGGCCCCGGCCAACATCCAAGAAAGATAACCGCTCTATGGCAAAAGAAGAAGTCCTCGAATTTCCCGGCGTCGTCACCGAATTGCTGCCCAATGCGACGTTCCGGGTGAAGCTGGAGAACGAGCACGAGATCATCGCCCATACGGCCGGCCGCATGCGCAAGAACCGTATCCGTGTTCTCGCCGGCGACAAGGTTCTGGTGGAGATGACGCCCTACGACCTGACCAAGGGTCGTATTACCTACCGCTTCAAGTAAAGCGCTCTCCCGACGAACGAATGCCGCGAGAGGTCGCATGGAGCTGAGACAGAAGCTGATACTGGCCTCCGGGTCGCCGCGCCGCCTCGACCTGCTGAAGCAGGCCGGGATCGAACCCGCCCGGCTGATGCCCATGGATCTGGACGAAACACCGAAAAAGTCCGAGCACCCGCGTTCGCTGGCGCGCCGGCTTTCGGCGGAAAAGGCGCGCGCCTGCTACGACCAGATCCGCTCGGATCTTCAGTGGAACGATAGCTACATCATCGCCGCCGATACCGTCGTCGCGGTCGGTCGTCGCATTCTGCCGAAGGCGGAATATCTTGAGGAAGCGTCTTCGGCGCTGCATCTCTTGTCCGGCCGTAGCCACTGGGTGTTCACCGGCGTCTGCCTGATCACGCCGGAAGGCATTACCCGTCAGAAGGTTGCCGAGACCAAGGTCCGTTTCAAGCGCTTGTCGAGCCATGAGATCGAGAGCTATCTCGCCTCCGGCCAGTGGCGCGGCAAGGCGGGCGCCTATGCGATCCAGGGCATCGCCGGCTGCTTCCCGCAGAAACTCGTGGGTTCCTACACAAACGTCGTCGGCCTGCCGCTGTTCGAGACCATGCAGATGCTCTCGGGCGAGGGCTTCGACGTTCAGGCAGGTTGGACGGAGGGTTGAACCATGAGTGACGATCCGTCTCCGCGTTCGGCGAAGGTTGAACCACTCCGCAAGTCGAGGCCTTGTCCGGAATGCGGAAAGCCCTCGCAGCGAGAGCACTATCCATTCTGTTCCGACCGCTGCCGCACTCTGGACCTTTCTCGCTGGCTGAAAGGTTCCTATGCCATTCCGGTCGTCGAGGACGAATCCAGCGTGGAAGACGACGGTCGCGACTGAGATCTCGCTCTGCCGAGTCCGCGACCCCTTTGCGATCTCCGAATGCCTGTTGTGCTTCAATGCCCCCCCGTTTTGCTGCTTGTCGTTGTTCGAAAGTGGCGGCGCACTTTTGCGCGTGTCGCATTGACGCGAGGCGGAAGTCGTTCATTTGGCTTGGTTTTTCGGTATTTTTGCAAAGCTGTCAAAAAAGTGCCTTTTGGCGCTGGACATGGCCGAACAAGCTGCTATAAACCGCCTCGCTTCCGGGGGAAACTTCTCCCCCGCCGGTCGGAAACCCCGCCGGATGGCTTCGCAAGAGCCTGATGCCCGGATAGCTCAGTTGGTAGAGCAGCGGATTGAAAATCCGCGTGTCGGTGGTTCAAATCCGCCTCCGGGCACCATTTTCCTGACTATATTATGCAAAAAATTCCGGACTTTCAGAAGTCTGGCCTGATTCTCAGCTCGCTCAGCGCGGGTACGAGCTGTCTCGGGCGCCTTGCTTTCTAATTCCGCGCGAGTCGGATACTTCTCGTGCATGGATCTCGGTGCGCTTAACAATACGCAAGGCTCGCTTTCGACCGGTGCCGCCCGGTCGGATGGGCGACTGGTGCGTATCGTGGTGCCTCTTGCGGTCATGTATAATGGCCTTCTTGCCCTCATCAACGCGCATGTCATGCCGCTCGGCTTTGCCCATGTGGCGCTGGTCGAGATCGGGCTTTTGTTCATCTCGCTGATGTATCTGCTCTATCGCGGTCTCTCGCAGGAAGCCCTGCCGGTCGTCGTGCTGGTCGGTTTTTTCGCAATCGTGATGCTCTATACCTCGGTGGCGAACGGTATGCTGTTCGTCGATTTCTTCCGCAACGTGCTGATCATCGCGGTCTTCTGTCAGCTTGGCGCGATGACGGACGGGCGAACTGTCGAGTTCGTCTTTCGCATCTGCTGTCTCTGCGTGTTGTCGGTTCTGCTGGTGGAGATCTTTTTCACCAAGATCTATGAGGACCTTCTGTACCCAGCGCTCTATTTCACTAACACCCGTGGCCTGGAGCAGATTTCGTTCGGCGGGTCCAAGATCTTCCAGAACGCCATCAACATTCCCGGTCGCTTCTCCTTCGGTCTCAGCGATCATCGCACGGCTTCGCTCTTCCTTGAGCAGGTGTCCCTGGCTAATTTCTCCGGCGTGCTCGATGTCTATCTCGTCAGCCGCTTCAGCCGGATCAAGCGATTCGACCGTATCCTCATGGTGTCGACGGTCATCCTCATCCTGCTGACCAACGATTCCCGCAGCATGCTGGCCTTTTCAATGATCTGCCTCGGGGGGTATTTCATTTTCCCGAAGCTTAGCAACGTGCTCCGTCCCCTGGTCATGCCGGTCGTCATCTGCGCCGGCGCGTTGGTTTTCCTTATGCGGCCGGATGCGAGCGGCGATACGCTGGACGGCCGTATCGTTCTGACGATGAAGGGTTTTCTCAATCTCGATTTCGTCGAACTGCTGGCGCTGAATGTTCGCATCATCGGCAATTTCGCCGATAGCGGCTACATCTATGTCATCAATGCCGGAACGGTTTTTGGTCTCATCGCCTTCTGGCTCTTCGTGACCTTCTATCCCGGCGGGCAGAGCGACGACCAGAAGCGTTGCGCCTTTGCGCTCGCTACCTTCATCTTCCTCAACATGATGATCGGCGGCACCGCGATCTTCTCGATCAAGGTCGGCGCACTGATCTGGCTTCTCGTCGGCTATATGAAATTTTCCGAGGGTGAGGGGAAATTAACTGCGTTGCCCGATCATCAACGACAGCAGCTGTAGCATTGGGCTATAGCTCCGTTGACGTATTGCGTTTTCAGGCAACGAACAGACAGCTCCCATGTGTGTACAACTACAATATATAAGAGCGATTGCGGCTCTTCTTGTCGTTTACTTTCACGCCATCCTGCAATTGCAGAAACTCAACCCGGATGCCTGGTTGAGCCCCTATCTGTTCGGCAAGAGCGGGGTTGACCTGTTCTTCGTCCTCAGCGGCTTCGTGATGTGGATCACCACATTCAACAAGCCGCTGACCGTTGCGGATTTCTGGTGGAAACGCGTTCGCCGCATCGTGCCGCTCTATTGGGCTGTCACCCTGCTGGCCGCCGGGGTCTCGCTCATCATCCCGCAGATGCTGAAGTCGACCCAGTTCGACCTGCCGCATATCCTTGCGTCTCTCGCCTTCCTGCCGTGGATCAACCCGTCGGATCCGGATCACTATATGATCGCGCCGCTGATCGTTCCCGGCTGGACGCTGAACTACGAGATGTATTTCTATCTGCTGTTCGGTCTCTGCCTCGTGGTACCCGTACGCCACCGGATCACTGCTCTTGTCGCGCTGATCGGCAGCATCTTCCTGCTCTGCAATCTGGCTCCTGTGAACACTGCCACCCGGTTCTACGGGGATTCGGTGATCTTCGAATTCGTCGCAGGTGTCTTCCTCGGACAGATCTACAAGAAGGGCGTTTCCATGCCTGATCCGGTTGTCGCTGCGATGGTTGCGATCGGCTTTGCTGCCCTGATGTTCAACGACTATCTGGAAATCGACCTGCCGCGTGTGTTTACCATCGGTATTCCCGCCGTGATCATTATCTTCTTCGCAACGTCGATCCGCATCTCCGATACCAAGGCCTGGCGCTGGTTACGCATTCTGGGTGATGCCTCCTATTCGATCTACCTGACCCATATCTTCACGCTGGCCGGCTCGCGCATGATCTACCCCCATGCGATCTCCGTCCTGCACAGCGATACGCTGTTCGTAGTGTTGATGATGGTGATTTCGACGTTCGCCGGCATCGCCAGCTATTACATCTTTGAAGTTCCGGTCGGAAGAATGCTGTCGTCGGTAAACCTGCCGCGCGATGGCCGGGCCGTGCCGGCCCAGAATGCGTGATACCGGAGCCGGTGTGATGCAGATGAAAAAGCCGGGTCCTCGCCTTGTTGTCGGCAGCCTCCTTCTGGCGCTGACGGCTGGTTCCGCTCAGGCCGGCAATGCCGATCTCTGCTTTCGCGGCGTGAACCTGTCCGGCGCGGAATACGGCGAGGCGGACGGCAAGGAAGGCATCAACTTCACCTATCCTTCGCAGCAGACGGTGCACTACTTCGCCGGAAAGGGTTTCGACGCGGTTCGCCTGCCGTTCAAATGGGAGCGGCTTCAGCAGGCTCTCGGCGCTCCTCTCGACCCGGTAGAGTTGGAGCGGCTGAAGACGAGTGTTGCCGGCTTACGGGAAAAGGGTTTCACCGTCATCCTCGATCCGCATAACTTTGGTTATTATTCCGGCGGAAAGATCGGCAGTGCCCAGGTGCCGGCTCGCCAGTTCGCCCAGTTCTGGATCCGGCTTGCCGCCGAGTTCGCCAATCAGGATGGCATCGTCTTCGGTTTGATGAACGAGCCCTATGATATTGATCCGAAGGATTGGCTGGATGCAGCGAACCAGGCGATTGCCGGTATCCGGGCGGTCAAGGCGCGCAATCTTATTCTGGTGCCGGGCACGTACTGGAGCGGTGTCAGCAGCTGGGAAACGGATTTCGGCAAGGGCGCGAATGGCCCTGTGATGCTTGGCGTTAGAGATCCGATCGACAATTACGGCTTCGAAGTCCATCAATATATGGACGAGGATCTTTCCGGTACACACCGGGCTTGTGTGAACGCCGATATCGCGGTCAACGCGATCGCGAAGCTTTCCGACTGGCTGCGTAGCCACGACAAGCGTGCGTTCCTCGGTGAGTTTGGTGGCTCCGAAGAACCGGATTGCCTTGCCGGTCTGAAGCGGATGACCGGGCAAATGGCCGAGGATTCCGATGTCTGGCTTGGTTGGACCTATTGGGCCGGCGGAGACTGGTGGCCGGAGGGTGAAGGCAACAATATAAAGCCAACGGCCAGAGGCGACCGCAAGCAGCTTTCGTCTCTTGTTCCCAATCTGTCGCCAGCGGCACCGAAGCCGGGATCCTGCGCAATCATTCCTTCGCAGGGCTAAGACTAAATTAACCATGAAGTTTCATGATTTATCGAGAAACGGACGTCTCATGGTCAGACCGCGAGACGTGTTCCCGCGTGAGTGAACGCAACCAGTTCGATGAAGAGTGTGACCTGAGGATATGGCCGGCCCCAAAAGCGAATATCGGCATATGAGCGATCGCTCCGCTCCCTCGGACGGCGGGATGAATGTGAGCCTTCGCCGGTATCTGAATGCCTCCAGGGACAAGACGCCGCTACAGGAGCCCTGGCGGGATGCCGGGACGAATCGAGATGATATCGAGGGCGTCACTGAAGAACGGGCTGTCCCCCCGGCGCAAAGTGAAGCGGCGGTTCACAGAATTTCGCTGCAATCTCACTCGGATATCGAGGGATCGTCAATCATTGCGAAGCGACCTGATGTCGGGGCCGACGTAGATGACGGTCCGCTCGTCGTTGACCTGCAATTCGTCTTTTCCTCCGCCTGGAAGCGGCGCAAGGCCATCCTCGCCGGTGCTGTCGTCTGCGGCCTGCTTGGTGGAGCGATGACCACGCTGTTATCGAAGAACTATAGCGCTGCCGTGACCCTCTATTTCGATCCGCAGAAGCTCGCCGTGGAACTGGTTGACGGCGACCGGTCAACGTCGCCGGAGGTCCTGAACGCCACCATCGATAGCCAGACACGCATCATCACATCCTATTCGGTTCTCGAGAACGTTGCTAAGAACCTGAAATTGACGGCCGATCCGGAATTTGTCGGCAAGCCTTCGGGAAATGTCACAGCCGACATGAACACTGTGGTTTCCAACCTGCAAAGGCATGTCGAGGTTTCCCGTCAGGACAACACCTATATCTTTCAGGTCAAGGTAAAGGCGAATACGCCTGAAAAATCGGCTGATATCGCCAATGCCGTGGTCGCGGCCTATCTTACGGATACGCGGCTCAACGCCGAAAGCAGCTATGGCAGCGTCAATGCCGGCCTCGTCGGTCGCCTGACGGACCTGCGGCAGGCCGTTATCGCGGCCGAGGCGGAGGTTCGCGACTTCACTTCGAAAAACGATCTCTATGCCGTGGGGGGCGACCAGATAGCCGACAAACGCTTGCAGTCGCTGGATGATCTTCTGGTTACGGCCCAGCACAAGACCATCGCGGCGAAGGCGCAGCTCGACACCGTATCGAAACTGGATATCGACAATGTCCTGATTGCCGACAGCGGAGGTGATAGCGGCGGTTCCAGAACCATTGCAGATCTCAGAAACCAGTACGCGAACCTCTCTGCCAATGTCAGCAGCCTGACGGAGCGGCTTGGTCCAAGACATCCGCAATTGCAATCGGCGAAGGCATCCCTGGAGGACGTCAAACGTCAGATCCGGGCAGAGCTTGAACGCATGGCCGTGGCTGCGCGTAACGCCTACCAGTCCGCCCAGAGGGAAGAGGCTGACCTGGTCAAGGAGATGAACGTCCAGAAGGCCTCGCAAGCGACCAATTCAACCGCGCTTATCGAACTCAGCGAACTGGAACGCAAGGCGAAGGCTGCCCGTGACATCTATGAGGCGGTTCTTAAGCGTAGTGAGGAAACGTCGGCGCAGAAGAGCCTTTACGAAAGCAATGTGCGCATCGTTGCGCAGGCCATCCCTTCCCAGATGCCGGACGGGCCAAGTCGCAAGGCACTTTTGATTGCCGGCGTCTTCGGAGGAGGCGTTCTCGGTTTGGGACTGGGGATCATGGCAGCTGTCGCCTACGCCCTTTATGTTCGGATCGGGCGTCGATCCGCCCCCGCCAAGGCGTAGTGAAACCTGTAAAAGGTGGCGGGGCTGATGTTGAGGCGTCGGGCATGCAAGCAAGGTCGCAGTCCCGAAAAATACGTTGCACACTGGCGTTCATCATCCAACAATGGGGACGGTCTCATCCGGCAAAGGCCTTAGGAAATGCGGAATGTCTCCGAACCTGGACGCTAAGGTCTCTCGTGGAATGCGGGACGGTGAAGATCTCTCCGGCGACGACCCGAGTAAGGCGTCCAACGGCTCGACGGCCAGCGAGATGCTTCTTGCCGAGGAGATCGAAAGACAGAAATCCGGCATCACGCGTGCGTCCCTCTGGATCTGGTTGCCGGGGCTGCTATCCCTTGCCCTTCTCCTGTTGCTGGCACTGCACTTCGAAGAGCTCAAGCATCTCGTCGAACTAGCATCCGTTGCCGATATGCGATGGCTGCTGCTCGGAGCCGCTGTCCAGGCGCTGACCTATGTTTGCGCTGGCGGCGTGTGGTGGCTTGCCCTCCGCCATGCCGGCTATCCAATGCGTTTTATCGGCTTTGCTCCGCTCGGTCTCGGGAAGCTGTTTGTGGATCAAGCTCTTCCGACTGGTGGCGTCAGTGGAACGATTCTGGTGACAGCCGGCCTGAAAAACCGTGGAATCCCTTTGCGGATCGCCTTCTACGCAATGTTGACCGGCTTGTTTACCTATTACTCGGCCTATCTTGCGTCAGCGGTCGTCTGTTTCTTCGTCATCTACATGGACCACAGGATGGGGCCCGTGCTGGCCTCGACCTTCGCAGTCTTCGCGGTTGTTGCGTTGTTTATTCCCCTGTCCGTCATCGCGATGAAGACATTCGGCCAGCGTTTTATACCCAAGTGGATTGCACGGCAGAGGATTGTGAAAATTCTGTTGGTCGAGATTGCCGAGGCGCCGCTGGCGCAATTTCTAAACAGGCGCTTGTTTTTCGGTGCCTTCGCGTTCCAGATTGCGATCGTTGTTCTTGATGCGGCGACCCTCTGGATCGGCTTCAAAGCGATTGGTCACGAGGTAAATGTATTCGTTGCCTTTGCCGGCATGGTGGCTGGCTCGATCGGGGCGACCATCGGTCCGGCACCTCTCGGCCTCGGCACCTATGAGGGGTCCGCTGTGGCAATTCTTGCCATTCTCGGGGTTCCGGTTGCGCCTTCGATAACAGCCGTTATCTTGTTCCGGGGGCTTTCGTTCTGGCTTCCGATGGTTCCGGGAATATGGTTTGCTCGCCGCGAGCTTGCTTTTCACAAGAACGGCTCAACCTGATATATGCCACTACGGGCGTAAGTGTCAGCCCTTGAACCGCATGGATTGCGGCAGAAGATTGCGGCCGATCCGTTCCACGATCCGCTGGCGTACAAGCGGTTCGTTGGCGATAAGCTTGGCCATCTTGGTGAACTCCCGCTTGACCCGGGCCCGGTGGAAGGCCGCGATCGCTGCTTCGCGGCGCAGCACGGCAATACGTTTTGCAAAGCCGCTGTTCTCTTCAGGCGATAGCTGTTTTCTGAGGCGCTGCCAGATTTCCGCCAACTCGTAGATCAGCGGTTCGGTATCGGCGGTGCTGCGCGAATGGGGTGAGGCGGCGCGGCTGATCAGGCCGACCGGCATCGCATAGACGTAGAGCGCTTCATTGATGAACATCGCCCGCCCGCCATGGGCGATGAATTCGAGATTGAAGATCAGATCTTCGCCCACGCGCACGTTTTCCCTGTAGGATATATCGTGCTCCACGAGGAACTGTCTGCGGATCAGCGGCTGAAGGTATCCGAAATCGTGAGTATCGGCTGCGCTCGGCAAAACGAAGTCGAGCAGGTGAAGACTGCGATCCTCGATCTTGTCGTAGATCGGTCCTGTCTCGATACCAGCTCCGACATCGTAGCCCATGATGTTGTCGGCGATGAAATCCGCTTCGTCTGCATGCGCGAGCAGGCGTACCAGCCGGTTAGGCTTCCACCAGTCGTCGGAATCCAGAAGTCCGATCCATTTGCCACGTGCCGCCTTGAAGCCGATGTTACGGGCTGCGGAGGGGCCACCGTTCTTTTCGCGGGAGATAACCCTGACGCGGTCGTCGTTGACGTAAGCTTCACTGACGAACTCGGCAGTGCCGTCGGACGAGGCATCGTCGATGACAATCACCTCCACAGACACGCTCTCCTGCCGAAGCGCACTATCGATGGCCGTACATACGCAGTCACGCGTATTGTACGTGGGCATGACGACGGAAACCGTCGGATAGTCAGTCATGAACAGCGTCCCGCTTTATTCCTCTCCATTCTCCTGCAACTATTGCAGCCATGCATATTTCGATTTCATGAATCCGGTTTTCGACTTTTCGTAAATCATGACGAAGCTGCTTCTGAGCGTTCTCTTTCGTCCTGCCTCGAGCATCCTCACGAAATCTCAACATTGCCTGTTATAGGTTCCGATCTGCCGATATTATGCGGTTTCATTGTAAGGCCCGTGGAATGTCCTATTTCGTCCAAAATTTGCGTCGCTTTGCCGGCGAGCTTATGGAAGATCCGGTTGGGGGACCGGCAAGGATTTCCGCGGCCTTGAAGGTGAAGTGGAAGACCGGTCTCGAAGAGACTTTCGGCTCTTCAGGCATGGGCCGCCGCCTTGCGGCCCGGTATCGCGGACGTGGCGTCGTCCTGATGTTTCATGAGATCCATGAGGATGTCGAAGGCAACCTGCGCATGGGCTGCAGTCCGGATCAGTTGCGCACGGTGCTTTCTGCACTGAGGGCAGAGGGGAGGGATGTCATCACGCCGGATGAGGCCATGAAGCGCCTCGCCGATCCGCAGGCCGGTGACTTTGCCATAATGACCTTCGATGACGGTTATCGTGACAACCGGACGCTGGCGTTGCCAATTCTGGAAGAATTCGGGGCGCCGATGACGATGTTCGTGCCGACGGGCATGGTGACACGGGAGGCCTATGCCTGGTGGCTTGGTCTCAGAGCGCTTTTTCTCAGCAGCGACGAGGTGGAGATCGAAGCGATGGAGCGGCGCTTAACGCTCGCGGATGCGCCATCCAGAAATGCGGCCCTGCGTCAGGTCGGTCTCTGGATCGGCACCGATCGTGCCCGGGCCGATGCACTCAAGCCGACTTTCGCCCGTCATTCCATATCCATTCCCGCCCTGATAGACGAGGTCGCGATGGACGAGCGTGAAATCCGTAGCTTTGCGGCTCATCCGCTTGTGACTATCGGTGGACATACCACGAGCCATACATTTCTCTCCCGTCTGGACGACGCGGCGGCCTATCGGGACATTGCTGACAACAAGCGCTATCTCGAGAACCTTCTTGACCGTCCGGTCCGGCATTTCGCCTATCCTTACGGGACAGAGGGGGCCTGTGGAAAACGGGAGGCCGAATATGTCAGGGCCGCAGGCTTCGAAACAGGCTTCACCACTCGATCGGGTCATCTCTTCCCGGCACATCTATCGACACCTTGCCTCATGCCCCGTGAGGATGCGGGTTTCGCGCACATGTCAGGTTCTCAGTTGGAAAATCGCCTGAGCGGCGCGCGCCGAGCGCTTGTCACGCAATTTGGCGATCCCGTAGCCGGCCTTCGCTGACGGTATCGGTTCTCCACGACCGCAGACTTCTCCTTTCGGGTGAGAAAATGAGCAGGGAGATGGAACTCTTCTCCGGTCCCGGAGTTCAAGGGCCGGGAGGAATTCACATGTCCGAGATTTTCTGCGATATTGTCCCGCATTCTGAGGGATGGATGTTTGTGAGCGATGGCGTTCAATCGCCGATTTTTCCCTGCTATCAGATGGCAGTCGAGGCGGCATATAGACATGCCAACACCGAGGCGCGTGCTCATCGGTTTCTCGTCCTGCGAGAACAGGGGCTCAATGGCAGGATGCACGCGCTTACCAGCCACGACGAGACCACCATATCAGGGGGCGAAGCGGCGATCGTCCATTAGTCAGGCGACGCTGCCGTTTTCATTCTATTGCTCGCTTGGCGACCTCTATGCTCACATTGACGTTCTCGACCCCAGGTACGGACTTCGCAACCTCGACCGCACGCTCGACTTCATACGGCCAGAGAAGATTGCCACTTAGCGTAATTCCGGTGTCGGTCGCGGTTACGGTGAGATCGCTTGCGTCAACGCCCTGGGCGATCGCCAGGGCCCGGGCAACGGCGCTTTCCAGCCGCTCATGCTCGGGGTTTTCGATCTCGATCTCGGGAAGTTCCTCATGGAAACGTGGTGGTTTGAAAACCATTTCAGCCTCTCTTCAGGATGCCACCGCTGCTGGGAGCGTTAAGGCGCCACTGCGTTTGTTAAACGTCTTCCTTGCCTGACAACTCTCGAAACATCTGCTTTGTTCCGGTCATCTCCGTTCCATGGTTGGCAGCACGTTGAACCTGCGTTATCAAAGGATTAGTGACTTCAGCGGCGGGGAGATCTGATGGATTCGTTTGAACGGTACGGTCTCGCCCACGTTTCGAGCGTGGGCCTGCCAAGACAATGAACAGACTTTCAAAGTTTTTTCCTACAGCTTCGCTTAGTGTTTATCTCGTAGCCATGGCCATCCTGGCGACGGTTCCTCTGCTGATTTTCGTCGTTTTCCTGCTCTCCGAACTCGAGCGAAACGAATATGATGCCTTACGGCGCGAGGCGGCGCTGGATGCCCAGACCATCTCCGTCAATTTCGAACGCAAGCTGGAAGATATGGCGACGACCCTACGCCTTCTGTCCGGAGCGGCAGAGTTGAGGTCCGGCGATCTGGCAGCCTTTCACGCGCGCACTGCAACCAGTCTCGGGGGAGGCTCGCTCTATGTGCTGCTGGTGACGGCAGACGGCACGCAGAAGCTCAATACACGGGTGCCTTTCGGAACGCCGCTCGGAAAGATGTCCAATATCGCGGACCTGCATTCCGCCATTGCGGCGAAGCGCGTATTGGTCTCCGGCATTTTCTATGGTGGGACCGCGAAGCAGTGGGTCTTCAACCTGACGATGCCGCTTTCCGAAGACCTTTCGGGTGTAGGCGATGCCATCGTCCTGACCCAGAATGCCGGTGATCTCGCCAGCATGACAACGACGGAGGGCCTCCCAAACGGTTGGTCGGCGGCCCTTCTCGATGGCGAAGGCAAGGTGATCGTCTCAAGCGGTCCAGATAACATTCCCTCCGCCCGGCCGTTCCCCGAGCAGATGCTGAGGCTCATGACAGGCGCCAATGCGAGCGCCGTTCTCGGTGATGGAGAGGCTAGAACGATGCTGGGTTACGCCAAGGTCGATGACTGGCCATGGCGCGTTGTGGTCTGGGGTCCCGTAACTGCGGCGCAGAGTACCATCGTCAGCACTTGGCGGCAGTTGATCCTTGGCAGCGTCGTCCTTCTCGGAATCAGCCTGTGCATCGTGTTGATCGCTGCCAATCAACTGCGTCGTTCGATCCGCCAGATTGCTCGTATGGCCGAGCGCATCGGTCATGGTGAGATCGTTTCGCCCGAGATCACCAAGGTCAAGGAGGCCAATCAGGTTTCCATTGCCCTATCCAATGCCTCTTTCGATCGCGCGCAGGCAGAAGAGCGGGTGCATTTCATCCTGCAGGAACTCGTGCACCGCACGAAGAACATCCTTTCTCTGGTGCAGGCAATGATGCGCCAGCTCGCCCGCAGCACAGATGACATCGACGAATTCCAGAAGGCGGTGAGCGGTCGTCTGGCCGGCCTCGCCCAGTCGATCGAGGCTTTGGCCAAGCAGCAATGGGGCGGCATTCCCGTTTCGAGCGTCATCAAGCTGCAACTAGGAACGGTGACGGGAGACAGTCAGCGCATAACGCTACGCGGACCGGATTTCCTTGCCAATGCCAATGCAGTTCAGAATCTCGGGCTTGTACTCCACGAACTGGCGACCAACTCGGTGAAATACGGTGCCTTGTCCGTGCCCGATGGCCATATTCTTGTGGAATGGGAACGTTTCGTCGACGAAGAACAACAGGTTGCTCTTCGCATGCGCTGGAGCGAAAGCGGCGGTCCGCCGGTGAAGAAGCCATCCAGGCGCGGCTTCGGTACGACGGTCATCGAACGACACGCAGCCGCCGCGTTTGGCGGAAAGGTCACCATCGATTTCGATGAGAAGGGGCTATTGTGGTCGCTGGTTGCGCCGTTTTCCGCTTTCGAGAGCATACGCGATCACGGCGAGCATCCGGTGTCGTGAGGCTTCAAGGCTGAGCTTTTATCCGTTGCAACGCCGCGGCCCGATCTCTGGCGGTGACCAGGATCTCGCGTATCTCGTCCCCGCGCTCTGCACCGGAGGCATAACCGGCCGAGGGGGTAAGGCCGGGGTCTTCGGCTCCATCGGGCGTCAGGACGTCCTGTTCCAGCGACCGGACCATGTCTGTCAATGCCTCGGGCGACATCATCGCCGCAGCCAGCAGCGACACGAGTATCTCGCGATGGGCGTTCAATCGGCCCTCGACGGCCTGAGGTACCAGTTCTGCCATAGCTCCAGCCCCTGTGTCTGTTCTGGATGAAGGTTGTCTGTCCGAAATGAAGGTGACGAAACAACGCGCCGACGGCCGAAAGGTTTCCGCCATCGTACACGCATCTTATCAGTAAACCGTTTTCCCCAAGCGGTATCATCTGATCGTCAAGAACAAGGCCTATCAGCCTGAAATAATCGATGCCTTGTGGGCGCATCCCACCCGAGGTCGAAAAACGGAAAGCTGTTTCAGATGCCTACTGCCGAAGACGATGCTCGCTATGAGATTGCTCATGCCCTGACCATCGAGGCTGGAACATTGGCGCTCGCCCATTTCCGCAATCTGGAAGCGTTGGTCATTGAGGAGAAGAAGAGTGGCCAGGACGTGGTCAGCATCGCCGACCGCGAGGTAGAAGACCTGATCCGCAACCGGATTTCCGACGCTTTCCCCGATGACGGGTTTCTGGGTGAGGAGACGGGTCTTGGGGAAGGAGCAAGCGGGTATCGCTGGGTGGTCGATCCGATCGACGGCACAAGCTGCTTTCTGCATGGTTATCGGGAGTGGTGCGTTTCGGTCGCGTTGATGAAAGGTGATGAAACCATTATCGGCCTCGTCTACCAGCCGACCGTCGACGAGTTCTTCACTGCGCGCAAGGGAAGTGGTGCATTCCTTAATGGCAAGCCGATCCGAGTTGATGCCCGCGCGACGATTGCCAACGGATTGCTGGGCCTTGGAGCGAACGGTCGCGTACCGATCCGTTCGATCACGTGTTTTGCCGAGGTGTTGCTGGAGGCCGGCGGCATGTTCATCCGCAGCGGCTCCGGTGCATTGATGTTGACCCATGTCGCCTGCGGTCGTCTCGCAGGCTATTACGAACCGCATATCAACGCCTGGGATTGCCTCGCAGCGCTTTGCCTGATCCGCGAGGCGGGCGGCTGGACTGCGGATTTTCCGGGTCCCCTCGGTCTTTTGGCGGGCGGCAAGGTGGCCGGAGCGGCGCCGCAGATCAGCGGCGAACTGGAAGCTCTGATAGAGCGTGCAACGGCCCGCGCTGCCATCTGATGTGACATTCGGCACGCTCTGAGCGCACTTGAAGCTCGCTGCAGTGCAGAAAGCTTCGAAATGACGCCGCCGGAAGGAATTCATTAACCTTCAGGCAAGGAATTAACCATAAAGATTGAAGGACACGTCGGAGAGGGACTCCCGCAAGGGGCGTTTCCGTCGGGCATGACGCCATCCCGTCGTACCGGTTTCGGTCCGGTATGAGAAGCATTGACACAATTCCGGGGTAAGCCTTCGCTGAAAGCGATGCCGTCTGCCGCATCCTCAGATGTCGCCAACACGTGTATGCGCGCAATCGATGACAGACCCCGCAATGACAGGACCGCTCCCGTGAGATCGGTCCAGGAACGGGGATGGCAGTGGGGCAGGTTTCGCCGTCAGATCGGCCGGGAAACGCACAGGCAGGCAGCCTGCGCGACCGGTTGCGTTTTGCCGGCCTGGACGACGGCTTCTGCGATCTTCTCCGCCAGCATCGCCATGTACTGGAACCCAGTCTCAAGCTGGGGCTTCGCGATCTTTTTCAGCGTCTTCAGACCTTTCCTGATGCCGCCCGCAATTTCTCCAGCGAGCGACAGTTCGACCGTCTGCACGACCTGCTTGCCTCCCATTGGGAAGTGCTCACCGACGCGCGTTTCGATGCGCTTTATGCCGAGCGGGTCAAGGTACTGTCCGATACCGAGAGCCGCATGGGCCTCGATCCGCGCTGGCATGTTGCCGGCCATGGCGTTGTGCTGGAGCATCTGCTCGGCGCGGTAATGCAGGATCTGGCGGGCCGCAGCCTTCTTTCCACCGGTCGAAAGAAGAACCGCGAGATTGCCGATCTGGTCGGCGCCATCGTCCGGCTGGTGATGGTCGATGTCGAGATTGCCGTCTCGCTGCGGTTCAACGAGCTGCGCGTCAAGCATCACAAGGAACTCGCCGCACAGCGCGAAAAGGACCGCGCCGTCTTTGAGGAAATCTTCACGCCCGTTGTCGATGCCCTTGCCGAACGGGACCTGACGGTTCGCATTCCAGATGGCGTGCCTGAAATCCATGCCGCTCTTGCAGGCCGGATGAATGCGGCACTCGACCAGTTGCAGCAGGCCTTTCTCTCCTCCGAGGAAAAGGCCCGTCTTGCCGAAACCTCGACCTCGGCATTCACGGCTGCGGCGGAAGATTTTGCCGGCCGCGCCGGAAACCAGTCCGAGGGGCTGAAGGATGCGGCCGATATCCTCGATAAACTGACGGCCGGGGTGCGCGAGAGCGCGGGAAAAACAAGGGCCGCGGAACAAAGTGTTGCAGCAACCCGCCAGTCGGTCGAGGCGAGCGGCAATGTCGTGGGGCAGGCGATTTCCGCCATGTCGGACATCGAGGCATCCGCAGAACAGATCGGCCATATCATCGGCGCCATCGACGAGATCGCTTTCCAGACAAATCTTCTGGCGCTCAATGCGGGGATCGAGGCAGCGCGCGCTGGCGATAGCGGTCGAGGCTTTGCCGTGGTCGCGCAGGAAGTGCGGGCGCTCGCCCAGCGATCGGCGGATGCCGCCCGGGAAATCAAGACCCTTGTCGCCACCACCAAGGCGCAGGTCGAGGCAGGCGTCGACATGGTCGCCCGCACCCAGGAAGCGATCGGTGGCATCGTCACACAAGTCGGCGGTATCAATGATGCGGTCGCCGATATCGCGCGGGAGAGCGCCACCCAGGCGGCAGGGCTGGAAGCCGTTGCCGGTACGGTCGCAAACCTCGGTACGGAAGCAGCGGAAAACGCCGCACGCGCCCGTCAGTCGCACGAGGGCACCGACCGACTGCACACCGTCATCCTCGAACTCGGTCGCACCATCCGAGAATTTCATATCGAACGGCAGGGCAGGCCGCCGAAGGCGGCTCGCCCGGCGTTTGAGATTGCCGGCGCAGCAGCACCTGCGATCCATCCGGCAGAACAGCCGCAGCCGCTTTCAGTGGCTCACGACGATTTCGCATTCGATGACGATTTCGACTTCCATGTCGGGATCGCAGGGCTCGGAGGTTGAGGGGATTGTTTACCACCTTCGGGTACACAAGGAATATCGGGCGGGCCATGCGACCTGAGGATCGGCGGAGGTACGGACCGCCGTGCAGCAGGCAGCGTTATGATGTCCAGGGGCTCGTAAGACAAGGAAAGAACTGATGGCAAGCAAGAAAGGCGAACAGAAGAGTCTGAAACTGTCCGCAGTGCTGGACCTGAATGAGGCTTCGAACCTTCGGGAAAACCTCATGTCCCTGCGCGGCAGCGGACTGGCGGTCGACGCTTCGGGCGTCGAGCGTGTCGGCGCCCAGTGTGTGCAGATCCTCATGGCTGGTGCGAACGCATGGGAAACGGACAAGAAGCCCTTCTCTTTCGTGAAGGTCTCAGATGCCTTCACCAAGACACTTCAACTGATTGGCGTGAACATTGATCATCTGCTCGCTAAGGAGAGCCGGTAATGAAGAAAAAAGTACTCACAGTGGATGACTCCAGAACCATCCGTAACATGCTGCTGGTAACCCTCAACAATGCAGGCTTCGAAACCATTCAGGCCGAAGACGGCGTGGAAGGCCTCGAGGTTCTCGAGGAAGCCAACCCCGACGTCATCGTGACGGATATCAACATGCCGCGCCTCGATGGCTTTGGTTTCATCGAAGGTGTTCGCCGTAACGAAAAGTATCGCGCTGTTCCGATCCTGGTTCTCACCACGGAAAGCGATGCGGAGAAGAAGAACCGCGCTCGCCAGGCTGGCGCGACCGGCTGGATCGTCAAGCCTTTCGATCCGACCAAACTGATCGATGCCATCGAGCGTGTAACCGCCTAAGCCGGGATTTTCTCCTATGGATATGAACGAAATCAAAGAGATCTTTTTTCAGGAATGCGAAGAACAGCTCGCTGAACTGGAATCCGGTCTTCTGAAAATGAATGACGGTGATCGTGACCCGGAAACAGTCAACGCTGTGTTTCGCGCCGTTCACTCGATCAAGGGCGGCGCGGGTGCCTTCGGTCTGGATGACCTCGTGGCATTTGCGCATGTCTTTGAAACGACTCTTGATTGCGTTCGTTCCAACAAGCTGGAGCCCGGCCCGGAAGTTATGAAGGTCATGCTCAAGTCGGCCGACGTGTTGGCCGACTTGGTCAGCGCGTCCCGCGACGGGGGCGGCGTCGATGCTGCCCGCTCCAACGGATTGGTCAAGGAACTGGAAGCCCTTGCAAACGGCGAAGTGCCGGTTGCATCCGCTCCGGTGGCGGCAGCCCCGAAGCCTGCTGCCAAGGCTCCCGCAAAGGCAGCGGCGCCGGCTGCTCCCACCGACGATAGCGGCTTCCAACCGATCCCCTTCACCTTCGACGGTTTCGGCGAAGACGAAGAGCCGACGATCGAGGCCTCTACCTTCGACGTGACCTTCAAGCCGCGTCGCGAGCTTTATGCCAAGGGCAATGAAGCCGCCCTGCTGTTGCGCGATCTCTCGCGGATCGGCGAGATGAGCATCCACTGCAACATGGAAGACCTGCCGTCACTCGACGACATGGATCCGGAAGCGGCTTATTTCACCTGGAAGATCCAGATCAAGACGGAGAAGGGCGAAGAAGGCATCCGCCAGGTCTTCGAATTCGCCGAATGGGATTGCGACCTCGAGGTCAAGTTGCACGAGACCGACACGGGCGCTGCCGCCGGTGAGGAACCGCCGATGGTTCCGGTTCCCTTCGATCTCTCCATCCTCGATGATGCCGACGAGGCGCATGAGGATACCGAGGAGCATCACGTCGATGCGACTGTTTCCGCAGCCGTCGCGGCAGCAGAAACCGCCAGCAACGTGATGAAGCTTGCGACCGACAGCGCTAAGGTCGAGAAGAAGGAAACCCCAGCGGCTGCCGCAGCCGCTGCCGCCGCTGCGCAGGGCAATGCCGCCGCAGGCCAGACCATCCGCGTCGATCTCGATCGCGTCGACCGTCTGATCAACCTCGTCGGCGAGCTCGTCATCAACCAGGCGATGCTTTCCCAGAGCGTTATCGAGAACGACAACAACGGCGCCTCGTCCATCAACATGGGCCTCGAAGAGCTGCAGCAGCTCACCCGCGAGATCCAGGACTCGGTCATGGCGATCCGCGCGCAGCCGGTAAAGCCGGTATTCCAGCGAATGTCGCGTATCGTTCGCGAAGTCGCGGACATGGTCGGCAAGACGATCCGTCTCGTCACCGAGGGTGAAAACACCGAAGTGGACAAGACGGTCATCGACAAGCTTGCCGAACCGTTGACCCACATGATCCGCAATGCCGTCGACCACGGTATCGAAACGCCCGAAAAGCGCGTGGCCGCCGGGAAGAATCCGGAAGGTACGGTCAAGCTGACCGCCAAGCATCGCTCCGGCCGTATCGTCATCGAACTGGTCGATGACGGCGCCGGCATCAATCGCGAACGCGTCCGACAGAAGGCGATCGATAACGACCTGATCGCCGCCGATGCGAACCTGACAGATGAGGAAATCGACAACCTGATCTTCATGCCGGGCTTCTCCACGGCAGACAAGATTTCCGACATCTCCGGCCGAGGTGTGGGCATGGACGTCGTGAAGCGCTCGATCCAGGCACTCGGCGGTCGTATCTCGATCAGCTCCAGGCCGGGACAGGGCTCGACCTTCACCATGAGCCTGCCGCTGACGCTTGCCGTTCTCGACGGCATGGTCGTGACCGTTGCCGGGCAGACGCTGGTCGTTCCGTTGACCGCAATTGTCGAAACACTGCAGCCGGAAGCGCAGAACATTCACTCCTTTGGCGCAAACCAGCGGCTGATCTCCATCCGCAATTCGTTCTGCCCGCTGGTCGATGTCGGACGGATCCTGAACTTCCGTGCGACCCAGGCCAATCCGATCGAAGGTGTTGCTTTGCTGGTCGAATCCGAAGGCGGCGGTCAGCGCGCGCTCATGGTGGATGCCATTCAGGGACAGCGTCAGGTGGTCATCAAGAGCCTCGAGGCCAATTATACCCACGTCCCCGGCATCGCGGCTGCAACGATCTTGGGCGATGGACGCGTCGCGCTTATCCTCGATGTCGATGCGGTGGTCGCGGCTTCGCGTGGCCAGTCGCTGAAACAGGAAATGTCGTTGGCGGTCTAAGGACGATAAAAAGGTTAGTATCAGTATCAGGGTAGTGTCATGTCGTATGCGGCAAAAAGCTTGGTTGAGGGGAATCGGGAGCTTATCGCCTTCCGGATCGGAGATCAGGAATTCTGCGTGAACATCATGTCGGTTCGCGAAATTCGTGGCTGGACGCCTGTGACCCCGCTACCCCATACTCCGTCCTACATGATGGGCGTCATCAACCTTCGTGGTGCCGTCCTGCCGATTATCGATCTCTCGAGCCGACTTGGCATGAAGCCCGCAGAGCCGACGGCCCGCCATGTGATCATCGTTGCCCAGGTGCATTCAAAGGTGGTCGGACTTCTGGTCGATGCCGTCTCCGATATCCTGACCGTCACCGACGACCAGATCCAGCCGACGCCGGAAGTCTCTTCCGACCTCGAAAAGCAATATGCCCGTGGCATCCTGTCAATCGACAAGCGCATGATCTGCCTGGTCGAACTCGGTGCCCTCATCGTTGAAACTGAAAGCGAGGCCGCATGACGGTTGCCATCGGTTCTGCCTCCCGTCTCTCGGATGACGAGGTACTCGCCAGCGGCGAATACCCGTTGACCAGGCGAGATCTGAACGAGATTGCCGCGATGATCTATTCGGATGCCGGGATATCGCTTAACGATTCCAAGGCGTCACTTGTCTATTCGCGTTTGTCGAAGCATATCCGCAATCTCGGCCTTTCGGGGTTCCGGGCCTACTGCAATCTAGTGGCGTCGCCGGAAGGTGCCGCCGAGCGTCGTGAGATGCTGTCGCATCTGACGACGAATTTCACGCGTTTCTTCCGCGAAAACCATCACTTCGATCATCTGCGAACGGATGTCCTGCCCGAACTGATTAATCGCGCCAAGGCTGGCGGTAGGGTCCGCATCTGGTCGGCGGCCTGTTCCGACGGGCAGGAGCCCTACTCGATCGCGCTGACGGTACTGTCACTGCTACCCAATGCGGCGGATTACGATTTCAAGATTCTTGCGACTGACATCGATCCCAAGATACTGGCGCTCGCCAAGGCTGGTTCCTATGATGAAACTGCTCTGGAAACGGTGAGCCCGGCCATGCGCAAGCAGTGGTTCCGTGAGGTCGACATCAACGGCCGTCGCAAGTTCCAGATTGATGACCGGGTCAAGCGCCTGATTACGTTCAACGAACTGAACCTAATGTCGCAATGGCCGTTCAAGGGTCAGTTCGATGTGATCTTCTGCCGTAACGTGGTGATCTATTTCGACGAGCCCACCCAGATGCGTATCTGGACCCGCTTCGCCGGCCTGCTGCCGGAAGGCGGACACCTCTATATCGGTCATTCCGAGCGGGTATCCGGAGAGGCGAAGAACAACTTCGATAATATTGGCATCACAACCTATCGCTACACAGGCAAGGCTGGAGGGCGAAAATAATGGGCAATCCGGCAAGGGTCCTCGTAGTCGATGATAGCCCGACCATGCGTGGTCTGATTACCGCCGTCCTGAATTCCGATCCGGAAGTCAATGTCGTGGGTCAGGCGGGTGACGCCATGGAGGCGCGTGCTGCCATCAAGCAGCTCAATCCTGATGTCGTTACGCTCGATATCGAGATGCCGAACATGAACGGCCTCGAATTCCTCGACAAGATCATGAAGCTCCGGCCTATGCCGGTCATCATGGTCTCGACGATGACGCATCGCGGTGCCGAGGCGACGCTAGCTGCGCTTGAGATCGGCGCTTTCGATTGTGTCGGCAAGCCCGGCCCAGGCGAACCCCGCCCTTTCGGCGATCTCGCTGACAAGGTGAAGGCTGCGGCTCGTTCCGGCCTTCATCGTGCTCACGGCGGCGCGGCTGCCGCGCCGGCTGCCGCAAGCCCCGCAACCGATTTCCGCGTGGGACGCAAAATCGTGGCGATCGGCTCTTCGACCGGCGGTGTCGAGGCGCTTATCACCGTGCTTCAGAAGTTTCCGCGCAATTGCCCGCCGACGGTCATCACCCAGCACATGCCGCCGACATTTACGAAAAGTTTTGCTGAACGCCTTAATCGTCTCTGCGCGCCCGTAGTGGAGGAGGCGACGGATGGGGCAAGACTGGAAATCGGAAAGATCTATCTGGCGCCGGGCGGCGACCGCCATCTGCAGGTGGTCAACGCCTCGGCCCCGAGTTGCCGGCTGCTCGAACGTCCGCCGGTCAATGGACATCGCCCGTCTGTCGACGTGCTCTTTGATTCGGTTGCCGAGCTGGCGGGCCGAAATGCGGTCGGGGTCATCCTGACCGGGATGGGGCGCGACGGCGCTTCCGGTCTGCTGAAGATGCGCCACGCCGGTGCGCGCACGCTCGGCCAGAACGAGAAGACCTGCGTGGTCTACGGGATGCCCCGCGTCGCCCATGAGTTGGGTGCCGTCGAACAGCAATTGCCCCTTGGTTCCATTGGGGAGGAAATCCTCAAACTAACTGCCGCTCGAAAAGAAGGTATCGAATAATGTCTCTAGCCGAAAAGATAAAAGTGCTGATCGTTGACGATCAGGTGACCAGTCGTCTGCTGCTCAGCGATGCACTCACCCAGCTTGGTTTCAAGCAGATCACCGCAGCCGGCGATGGCGAGCAGGGCATGAAGATCATGGAGCAACAGCCCCATCATCTCGTCATCTCCGACTTCAACATGCCGAAGATGGATGGTCTGAACTTCCTCCAGGCTGTTCGCACGAACCCGACCACCAAGAAGGCAGCCTTTATCATTCTGACCGCGCAGGGCGACCGCGCTCTCGTTCAGAAGGCTGCGCAGCTCGGTGCAAACAACGTGCTCGCCAAGCCGTTCACCATCGAGAAGATGAAAGCCGCGATCGAAGCGGTGTTCGGAGCGTTGAAATGATCGACGATAGTGCAGGCAAGCGCGTGCATATTATTCAGGGCGAATACAAGGTCATCAATGACCCCAATGTCGTCCTGACGACCATTCTTGGGTCGTGCGTCGCTGCCTGCATGCGCGATCCCGTGGCCGGCGTGGGAGGAATGAATCATTTCCTGCTGCCGGGCTCGGCCACCCCGGGAGCCGGGGGCGGAGACGCTACACGATATGGCGTCCATCTCATGGAACTCTTGATCAATGGTCTTTTGAAGCAGGGCGCGCGACGTGACCGGCTCGAAGCCAAGATCTTCGGCGGGGCCAAAACCATCGCCACATTCTCCAACGTTGGCGAACAGAACGCTGCATTCGCGATGCAGTTTCTGAGAGATGAAGGAATAAAGGTGGTCGGCTCGTCGACGGGCGGAGAGCACGGTCGCAAACTGGAATACTGGCCGGTCAGCGGTCGCGCACGGCAGTATCCCCTCACGGGTGCAGAAACGCAGAAGACGGTGGCTCTCGAGCAGCGACCCATTCCCGCTTCGAAGCCGGTGGAAAGCTCAATCGAATTTTTCTAAGTACTGGAAACCGGATGCTAAACGAAGACAAAGCGGATATCGCGACCGAAGAAGCCTTGCCCGAGATCCTGATGAGGGTCGTTTCGGAACTCCACGACGTCGCCTATCTGATCGAGCGCATAGAGCCCCAGTTGCTGGAGCTCGGCGGGGAGAAGGTTCTCGAATCGCCCAATAGTCTCAAGGTACTGCAGGGCATCGACCTCGTGGTCCAGAAGACGCGGGGGCTTGCGGAATTCATCGACACCATTACCGGCTCCATCCCGGCCGACTGGATGGTCGATATGAGCACCGCATTGAGCCTGGTCAAACTTGCCGACATGCAGAAGGCGCTCGGTGCCGGAATGCGCCACGGTCATTCCCAGCCGCTCAGCAAGGCTGCGGGGGATTTCGACTTCTTCTAATTCCGTTTTGATTCGATCGTCCCGCTGATGCGGGGCGGTCGCCGAAGACAGTGCTTGCGTTTCTTCAAGCAACGAAACGTTCGCACAAGTTTCGGTTTCTATGGTCGCACCAAGGCAAAAGCCCGCAAACCCTTCTTGTTGATGGTGCGAGACAGAATGAATCTGTTAAATCAATTACTTCAGATGTTTAAGAATCTGGCGTCGCTGGGGCAAACCAGGCTTCTGGCAATAGCTGGCGTCGCCATCGTTTCCGTCGCGCTCATCATTTCGGCAGCAATTTTCGTCAATAAACCTGCCTACGAGACCCTTTATGTCGGGTTGGAGCCAACGGATCTCAATCAGGTCAGTATTGCACTCGCTGAATCTGGCATCGATTTCGAGACCGGCACGGATGGCAAAAGCGTAAGGGTTCCGGCCGGCATGACCAGCAGGGCTCGTTTGCTGCTCGCCGAACGCGGCCTGCCGAACAGCGCCAATGCCGGCTACGAACTGTTTGACAACGTTGGTTCGCTCGGCCTGACCTCCTTCATGCAGGAAGTGACCCGGGTTCGCGCTCTTGAAGGCGAAATCGCCAGGACCATCCAACAGATCAACGGTATTGCCGCGGCTCGCGTTCACATCGTTTTGCCGGATGTCGGCAATTTCCGCCGCGGTGAACAGAAACCGACGGCTTCCGTCATGATTCGAGCGGGTAGTGAAACCGGACGGAAGGCTGCTTCTTCCATTCGTCACATGGTTGCGTCTGCGGTCCCCGGCCTCGATGTCGAGGACGTTACCATTCTGGATTCCACCGGCCAGCTTCTCGCCTCCGGCGATGAAAGCGGCGGACCGGCCAATCGTTCGCTCGGTGTCGTGCAGTCCGTACAGCAGGAAATCGAATCCAACATCGACAAGGCCCTTGCCCCCTTCCTGGGCATGGACAACTTCCGCTCCAGCGTTACCGCTCAGCTCAATACCGATACCCAGCAGATCCAGGAAACTGTCTATGATCCGGAATCGCGCGTCGAGCGTTCGGTTCGGGTCACGAAGGAAGCCCAGAAATCGCAGTCGCGTGCACAGGATTCCGCTGCGACCGTCGAGCAGAACGTTCCCCAGAGTGCACCCCAGGGCGGCGCAGGCGGTCCGGAATCGTCCGACGAAGCGAACAAGAAGGAAGAGCAGACCAACTACGAGATCAACAGCAAGACCATCGCGACCGTAAAGAACAGCTACACGGTCGAGAAACTCTCCGTTGCCGTCGTGGTCAACAAGGGGCGTATCGCCAAGATGGTCGGCGAACCCGTGGACCAGGCCAAGATTGACGCCTATCTTGCCGAGATGCAGAAGATCGTTTCCTCTGCCGCGGGCCTCAATAACGACCGTGGGGACGTCGTGACGCTGACGGCGATGGACTTCCTCGAAAACCAGTTGCTCGAAGAGGCCGCTGCCGGCCCGGGCGTCATGGATATGTTGAGCCGAAATCTCGGGGGCATCATCAACTCGCTCGCCTTCGTTGCAGTCGCCTTCCTGATCGTCTGGATGGGCATCCGTCCGATGGTTCGCACGGCAAACGGCGGGGCTGCTATCGCAGGCGGCTCGGAGCAGGCAGCCGGGCTCGAGCTGCCCGACTTCTCCCCCGCTTTGGGCGGCACAGGCGGTGCTCTCATGGATGGCTTTGGTTCGGATTTCGGTTTCGATTCCACCGACGATCTGCTTACCATGGAAGAAGATCCGAATGGCGGCTTCAACCGTCGCGTCAAGGAAGGTCCGGAGCGGCGCCTCTCGCGCATGGTGGAGATCAGCGAAGAACGCGCCGCCAAGATCCTTCGCAAGTGGGCCGTGGACAAGGCCGCTTAACATCAAAGATGAGTTCAATCGAAAAAAACGCGCCGGTCTCTCCGGCGCGTTTTTCATTGGGGTCTTCTTCGGGCGGTTCTATCGTGGTGTCTCGCGCCGTGCACGGCCTGCATGAGGCAGCCATTCGGGAAGTTGGGGACACCCCCATTCCGGGGTGTGATCTTTGGCTCTTTATCTTTTAAATTGGCTATGATTCGTTAACATGTGTGGGCGGTGCCATCTGGCTGTCTAGGCTGGAACCGGAATTTCCGTCTGGCTTTCCCATCATGGAAACGTCCTTGCGAGGGGCCAATAAAATGGACTTGGAGCAATCCAAATCGGATGCCGGGAGCAGGGCGCGGTCGCGTCCGGCGACCGCGGATCCACAGCTGTCCATTTCACGCGAGGCCTTGTTGCTGGATCTCGCGGCTGCTGCGCAATCCGGGCATTTGAGCGCCGGCTTGCGCATCCTTACCCGTTACGTCGGCGCCAGTCATTTTCTTCTCGCCCGTTACGACCTTGTCCAGGAAAACGGGCTGGATTTTGTGGTGTCCTCCAATTGGCCGTTCGATCTTGTGCGCAGGCTCGAAAGCGAGATCGCCGCCACCTATTCCCGCACCACCGAGCTTGAAAAATGTCTCTCGGTGCTGCAGCCGAAGTTCGGCCTTTTGCCTGATGACGCGGATGTGCCTGATGAAACGAGCCGCCAGTATTGTTCCCTGACCCTCAGCGTCGGCCGAACCCGGTTTTCGCTCATGCTGCTTTTCGACGAGGATATCGTTCTCTCGCCGGAGCGTCTACGGGAGGTTGGTCTTCTTACCGGCTATTGCGTCAGTCTCACGAATAGTGGCGGCCATAAGGTGGATCGGGATTTCGATCTGACGGAACGCGAACTGGAATGTCTGTTCTGGATCGCAGAAGGCAAGACCTCGGACGAGATAGCCACCATTCTCGGTATTTCACGCAACACGATCAACAACTACATCACCAGCGTCATGCGCAAGACGGCCACCAAGACAAGATCGGAGGCCATCGCTTATGCGGTGAGAAACAATCTCGTATGAAGGGAAAAGAGGGGATGGGTTATACGCCAGGGGCGGTGGAAAGCGTGCGGAGCGACCAACTCGCTCCGGGCTCCCGTCATGCGATCTCCCGCTCCGATATCTTTCCGAAACTCGTGTCCCTCCAGCGGTCGCTTCATGCCAAGGGCTTTACGGTTCTCAAGCTCGTGGGTGGCAGTGTTCCTTCCAAACGGCGTCTGGAGCGGGAATATGAAAGTTGGGGCGCCGCCCTTCCGGCAGGAAGCGATAGCTTGATCGCTGCTTACGGTGAGGCCCTGCTGGCCCATCTGGAAACCTCGCTCCTGCCCCTGACCTGGAGTGCCGAGGATCCCGCAAGTTTTGCCGAAGCTTCGGATTTTACAGCCTTCGTCCGCCAGTTGAAACCACGCATCCTGCCATATTCCGGCATCGCCTTTCCGGTAAGGCTCGGTGCCGTTGGCAACGGCCTTGTCGTCTTTGCGACTACGGGTGGGGTGGACATTCCGGGAGAAGTCATCATCGAGGCTCACGGTCGTTGTGGCCGGATCATGATGGACATACTTTCGATCGAGGAGCGGCGTGCCATGCCGGCCGAAGCGCTGAGCGACCGGGAGATTGCCTGTCTACAGCTGGCGGGCGATGGCCGTATCAGCGAAGAAATCGCTGAACGGCTCGGTCTCTCGGTCCATACGGTCAACGCCTACCTCGGATCGGCGACGATCAAACTTGATTCCGTCAACCGCATCCAGGCGATCGCAAAAGCCATTCGGCTGGGGTACATCACCTGATAAACAATATTCGTGGCGTTATCAGCGTGAGCGTCGCTTCGCCCGCGCTGCATAGACGCGGTGAACCAGTTCCGCGACAGCCTTGTAGAATGCCGACGGAATGACGTTGTCTACCGCCACCTGAGCGAACATTGCGCGCGCAAGCGGCGGATCTTCGAAGATCGGGATGTTGTTCTGCTGCGCTATCTCGCGGATCTTCAAGGCAACCAGGTCCTGCCCCTTGGCCACGACCACTGGCGCGTCGCTTTCTTCGCGTACATAGCGCAATGCGACTGCATAGTGCGTCGGGTTGGTGATCACGAGGGTCGCACGCGGCACGTTGTTGATCATACGCCGACGGGCGCGGTCACGCGCGATGGAGCGCTGGCGAGCCTTGACGATAGGGTCGCCCTGAGACTGCTTGAGTTCGTCCTTGACGTCCTGCTTGCTCATGCGCAGCTGTGTGTACCAATGGTGCCGTGTCCAGAAAAAGTCGACAATTGCGAGCACTGCGGTGGCAAACAGGATGACCAGCATGATCCGTTTCAAGGTCGCCATGATCTTCACGAAGATCACTTGCGGGTCGGAGAACATCGCATCGAGCGCGCCGAAATAGTCCCTTCGCAACACGAAGACCATTACGACCGAGACGATGATGATCTTGAACAGCGATTTGCCGAATTCGATGAGGCCGCTGACGCTGAACAGCCGCTGCCAGCCCTTGGCGATCGAGATGCGATTGGCCTGGGGCCTGATGCGCTCCAGAACCAGCTGCGGCATGTTCTGAGCCACGTTCGAACCGATGCCGAACAGCAAAAACAGCACTGCGGCCGGCAGGAAAAGGGCGCTCATCTCCCATCCGAGATGGGTGAAGAGGGACACAACGTCCGTGGAGGTCGCGATATGCCACTGGTCGGGTTGTTCGAAGAGATCGCGGAGGCTTTCTCCCAGCCGCGCGACGCCGGCGGGCACGAAAAAGACGAGATAGATATAGAAGGCGAGGGAGGAGGCGAAGATCGGGACTTCCCTCGATGAAGGCGTATTACCCTTCTCGATCGTGTCCCTTAGTTTTTTCTCTGTCGGGTCTTCTGTTTTACTGTCTTTATCCTGGTCGTCGGCCACGTCCGGTTCCTTGCTCGCCAGGGGTCTCTTGCGTCAGCGATCCGGGTGACGGTCGCGCCGGGTAGAAAACTAGACGCCCGCCGATTGAAAGCCAATCGGCGGGCGCAGGCAGTCTGGCGTTTTCAACAGTCGTGCGTGCCTCAGGCGGCCTGTGTGGTGTCGCCTTCCGCTTCCTTGAGCTGGATCTGTCCCGAATTGGCGAGGCGTATGGCTTCCTGCGCCACTGCGCGGCGCGCGATGGCGACTTCGCGGGGGTTGATCCCGACCGTGCCGGATTGAAGGTCCGATTCGATCATGCGACGCGAGCGCGGGCTGATCGAGGAGAGTACGCATTCGCGGATCTCCATGGTGGCGCCGCGCAGCGCCATCGTGAGGATGTCGCCGGAGATGTCGTTGAGCAGCATGACGCGGCTGCGCTGCGGCATTGCCAGCAGGTCTTCGAAAAGGAAGATCTTCGGACGAACCTTGTTGACGGATTCCCGGCTGATCGATTCCAGCGAATTGAGCAGGGTATCGACTTCCGGCTTCTCCAGCTCGTTCATCAGTTCGGCGACCTTTGTCGAACCCACGGAATTCCGTTCGGCATCGATCTCGGCGATCAGATCGTGAACCCGGTTTTCGATGATTTGCGCAGCCTTCGGGCTGACGTTCTTCAGGTTCACCGTACGGTTCATGATATCGGCACGCCGACTTTCCGGCAGCTTCAGGAGAACCTTGGCACCGAAGGACGACGGCAGCATGGATAGGATATAGGCGACGGTCTGGGGATGCTCGCGCATCAGGAACTTCGCGATGAAGTCCGGATCGGCATCCTGCAGCCGGTCCCAGATGGATGCTTCGTAAGCCTGGAAGGCGGTGCGACGGCCGAGCAGGCCATCAACCTCTTCCGGCGTCAGGCCTTCCTCGAGAATGCTCTCGATGGCCTTCGCATTGTCCATGAGACCCGCACCTTCGGTGAACAGGTCTTCGAATTCATTGACGAGTTCGGCGAGTTCATCCGGCGGGATGGTCCGAAGTGTCTGGGCCGATGCAATGATTGTCTGCAGCTCGGCCTGGGTGAAATACTTCAGAAGCTTTCCGGCGACGCCTTTTCCCATGGCGAGCAGCACAGCCGCGGCCTTGTCTGCCTGGGATAGCGGCTTGCCCGTCAATGGGCCGCCGAAATCGTCAAAGTCCATCATGGTCTTTCCTCTCTGGCCCCGGGAGCGGGTCAGGATATCTTGGTGCTCATCACTTCGATCAGTTTGACGCCGAAACGGGTGTCATCGTTTTCCAGAACCGTGATCTCGCCGCGGGCGATGCGGCGGCCATTGACCATGATTTCGACCGGTTCGCCGATCTTCTTGTCCAGGGCAATGATGGCGCCTTCCTCAAGGCTCATCAAGCCGGAAACTTGCATGCGGCTGGAGCCGAGCACGATCTGGACGTCGATCGGGATATCCATGATCAGATCGATATTGGCCGTCAGCGCGCTGCCGGGTTCCTGCGTCGTGGTGGACGAGCCACCGAAATCATTGCCGCCGAAGCTCGAACCACCGAAATCGGAGTTCGCGCCACCGATGGCGCCGCCGCCGAAATCGTTGTCGAAACCCGAAAGCGGATCGGCCTTGGCCGAGTCCATGGAAAAATCGGAGCCGAGATCGGATCCGAAGTCACTGCCGATATCCGGCAAGGTACCTTCCGCGTCGCTCTTCAGTACGCCGCGCAGATCATCGACCGCCTGGTCGAAATCGGCGTCCGGCGTCGGCATCGCGAACGCGTCATCTTCGGTCAAAGGTGTCTTCTTCGTAGCCATGGATTCATTATTCCCGTTGAAACTTGCCTCAACCTGCCTTTCGTCAAGGCTTGTATGAAATGACTGGGGGATCGACCCTAACCCATCAAATGTCTTAGAATTTCATCTTCACTGCTGATGTTGTCCTTGACCCGAACGGTGTATCTCTCGCCGGCGCGACCGAATTCGCACCTGTACATTTCCTTGCCGTTGGCGCTGACATCGACCGTTACGTCGCCCGTCTCCTGGAAGGGGATGACATCGCCGGCGGCGAGCCGGGATATGGTGTTGAGCGTGAGGGTCTGCAGGCGGATACGTGCCTCGAGCGTCACCTGCGAACGACGCACCTGCTCGGCGATCTGGTCGGCCCATTCCTTGCGGTTACGCGACATCTGGCTCTTGGACTTCGGCACGGTCACGACCGTCTTCAAAAGCGCTTTTTGCGGGATCACCAGGTAGAATTCGGAGGAGACCGGACCAAGCTCGATGCCCATCCTGACGAGGGCAACGAATTGGTCGACATGATCGTCCTCCGGTTTGGGGCGATCTTCCGCGTTATGCGGCTTTTCGATGAGGGGTTCGAAGCCGCCGGGCGCATTGACGCCGGAACGCAGCACATTCGCAATCTTGTCGAACACCATTGACGAGAGATCGAGCTCGATCAGCGAAAGGGGACGATGCACCGGCTCCTCTATCGTCTCGGGAAGCGCGCCCAGTAGATTTTCCATCAGGGTGATGATGAAGGAGTTGTTGCAGGCCAGTACGAAACCCGGAGACCAGTTGCGCAGCGAAGCGTCAGCCAGCACGACATTGTCGCCAAGGTCGGCGATGACGTCGTTCATGAGACCCGATTCGTGACCTTTGTAGTGAACCTGCATATCGAGGCCGGTTTCACTGTGGAAGATATCCGGCAAGAATTCTGAATAGAGCTGCCCGAAGTCAGAGCACAGCTTCTCGACCGTTTTTTTGTCGCCGAGTGCGCCGGTGAGCCTGGAGAGCAGCGCGTGATCCATTGCCGGGACTGCCTTGGTCTTTGCTTCCGCCATCGTCAAGCTGCCTTGTTCTCACCACCGGGGTTCATCATTTCCTGCTCGACCGCGTCGATCGATGGACGTTCATAAGAGGAAATCGTCTTGCGGCCGTATTCAAGAGCAACCTGCGGAACGGAACCGTTCATGTAGGCGAGCAGGGTCTGCTTGACGATGATGTAGAGGCGATGCTGCTTGGTTCGAACAATCTTGATCTGCGCCGAGATCGGGTTGCAGATCGAGTAGGACAGGATAATGCCGAGCATGGTGCCGACGAGAGCCGCGCCGATGAGGCCGCCCAGAACTTCCGGCGATTCGTTGATCTTGCCCATCGCCTTGATAACGCCGAGAACCGCCGCGACGATACCGATTGCCGGGAAGCTGTCGCCCATGGCAACGATCGAGTGATAGGGCTTCATCTTGTCGTGCAGGACGGTGTCGATTTCCTCGTCCATCAGTGCTTCGATTTCGTGGGAACGAGCGTTGCCGATGATGATGAGGCGCACATAGTCGCAGACGAACGCGGTCAGTTCCTTGTTCTTCAGAACCGATGGTGCGGCCTGGAAGATCGAGGATTCCTCGGGATTGTCGATATGGGCTTCGATCTCGTTGCGGGACTTTGTTCTCAGGTCGCGCATCAGGGAATAGAGAACGCCGAGCACATCAAGGTAATCACGCTCCTTGGGAACGGAGTATTTGAATGCTTCACCGATCGCCTTGCCGGAATCTTTGACCACCTTCATCGGGTTGGCCATGATGAAACCACCAAGGCCGGCGCCGCCGATAATCATCAGTTCGAAAGGCTGCACGAGAACGTTGACATGCCCGCCCATGGCCATGAACCCGCCAAGGATGCAGCCGAAGGTAATAACAAGTCCTATGATAATATTCATTTCGTGCCCGCATCTGAACGTTGCTTTTCAGTAGAACCGATAAGCGGCTTTCCTTGCGTGAGGCTGTACCTCGCTGGTTTCTTCCGTCCTGCCGTAAACTTCTTGTTCCGCAGGGCTTCCGAGCCTCGCCAGAGAGGATGCCCAAACCCTGATTGGAAGAGCTTGTGAAAGGTCTGAAACGCCAAAAGGCAGGGGAAAACCGCCTGCCTCTGGTGATTCGAAAGACGCTTGCCGAGCTTGCCGTCTCTATTCGCTGTAGACCGCCCCGGTTGATGTTACGATTTCCCATTTTCCGTCATGCTGTCGGAAAGCGGCGAGACGGGAATTGTCCGGAAGGATGGAGCCGACCTGGACGATGAATATGCCCGTCTTGTCTTCTATGAGCGCCCGGCCATTGGCCACATGCAACAGCCTCAGGTCGCTTCCGCCGGGGAATGGCTGGGCCTCGCCGCCATCTCCGTTCATTTGCCCTTCGGGACCGAGACTGGAAACGGTCGCGGTCGTTACCGGGTCGACATTCATCTCGGCAGGCATGTCGGACCTGTTCTCCGCGTTCAGTTGTTCCCCTGGGCCACGGTCGATCCCGACGCCGCCGTTTCCACGGCCTTGCGGCAGGTCACGAAGCGATTCCCACCCGGCGACGCTGACCCCGAATTTGTCCTGATTGAAAAAGACGTACCACGGGAATGTCGCGGCTGCCGCGGCTACAGCCATGATTCCGCCGGTCAGCCAGCGGTCGAATGCGGTGGTTCGGTTTTCCTCCGCAACCGGTTCGTGGGACTTCTGATTCTTGTTCCTGCGGATCATTTTCATCACGCGCCTCGCTTTGCGTTGGCAGCGGCCTGGTTGCCACCGGAGAGCGAGGCCCTCAATGCGTTGGCCAATTCCGTATAGGCGTCGATCACCATGCGGTCGCCGGGTGATTGCTTGATGACGTCGTAGACGACGGGCACCTGCTTGACTGCCATGTCGAGATCGGGGTCCGTTCCGGGCCGGTAGCCGCCGATCAGTCGCAGGTCTTTCGTCTCTTCATAGTTGTGAATGAGCGACTTCAGACGCGAAACCAGTTTTTCCTGGTCTGGCGTCCATGCCTTGCGGGCCAAACGGGAGATCGAAGACAGCGGGTTGATTGGCGGATAGCGACCCTCGTCTGCAAGTGCGCGGTCGAGCACGATATGCCCGTCGAGAATACCGCGTGTCGAGTCGGCGATCGGGTCATTGTGGTTGTCGCCATCGACAAGGATCGAAATGATTGCGGTGATAGTGCCGGAGCCCTCGAGACCGGGACCGGCGCGCTCGAGTAGCCGTGGCATTTCCGTGAAGACGGATGCCGGATAACCGCGGGCGACAGGTGGTTCACCGGCCGCGATTGCCACTTCGCGGATGGCATGGGCAAAGCGCGTCACGCTGTCGGCGATAAACAGTACGTTGTCGCCCTGGTCGCGGAAATGTTCGGCAATCGTCATGCCAACCAAGGGGGCCATCTTGCGCAGCATCGGGCTTTCGTCGCTGGTCGTCACCACCACCACTGACTTGGCCATGTTGTCGCCGAGCGTATCCTCGATGAATTCGCGAACCTCGCGACCGCGTTCGCCGACGAGCGTGATCACCACCTTGTCGAAGGCGTCGGCTTTGGCGAGCATGGAAAGCAGCGTGGACTTGCCGACGCCGGAACCCGCAAAAATGCCGAGACGTTGGCCGTAGCAAAGCGGCGCGAAGATATCGATCGCCTTGACGCCGGTGCGGAATGGCTTGTCGACCCGGCTGCGTGTCATGGATGGAGGCGGAAGGCTGGTGATGGACCTTTCGACAGTTCCATGAGTAAGTGAACCCTTACCGTCAATCGGACGGCAAAGCGAACTGATGGTCCTGCCACACCAGCTGGCATCCGGCGCAAGGCGAAATTCGCCTTGCCGGAGAACCATGTCGTCGACGCCGATCGGTTCGCCGGGTTCGATAGGGCAGACATAGACGAGATCGGGTTCGACCCGCACGACCTCTCCCATGTGGACGCCGGTCGCGCTCTGGTGCGCGACGAATTCCCCCAGCCGGACATGCTGTGAGAGCCCGCTGACGGTGTAGTGGCCGGCTGCGATCGTGCGCACGCGTCCACCTCGGAACAGGTTGGTTCCTGGGGCGCTGTAATTTTGCACGATTTCCGCCAGCCCCTCCAGTCGCGGCATGCTCGCGGTCTGTGCGCCGGATTGCTCCATCGTCGCTACCTTTGATGATTACTGGCTGCCACCAAGGGTCTTGATGGCCGATGTGAAGGTATTTTCGCTGCTCTGAAGAAGCGACGAGATGCCTTCGAATGCGCGGTTGACCTGGATGAGCTGGGTCATTTCCGACACCGCGTTGACGTTGGAGCCTTCGACAAAGCCCTGCATGACACCGATATCGGTCGAATCGGTTACCGGCTGCGGTGTGTCGGTTGCGATGACACCGCTGTTTTCGTAACGCAGGAAGCCCTTGGTCAGGTCGGCGGTGAATACGCCGATCGAGCCGACGACCCTGTCGTCCTGAGTGATGCGGCCATCGGCGCCCACGGCCGGCGTACCACCATTCGCGTTGAGCTGGATAGGAGCGCCGCCGGCATCGAGGACCGGATAGCCCTGTGTGGACACCAGGTCACCGTTCTGCGTCATGGAAAAGCGGCCGTCGCGGGTCAGCACCTGTCCGGCCGGCGTGTCGATGGCGAACCAGCCGTCGCCCTTCACCGCAAAGTCGAGCGGGTTGCCTGTCTGCTGGACTTCGCCGGCACGCGTCGAGAGGTAGTCGTTGCCCTGATTGACGAATGCGATTTTGGCATTGATGTCATTGCCGGTCTTGCTCAGGACCTCGTCGAACTTGACTTCGGTAGCGCGAAAGCCGGCCGTGTTCATGTTCGCGATGTTGTCAGCGATCGTCGTCAGGCGGCGTTCAAGAGCGATTTGCGAGGAAATGCCAACGTAAATGCCCGACTGCATATATCTCTCCTGGTAACCCGTGCCTGTGTTCCACCCGTTCGGGAACAGCTTTTGCAATATAAGGGTGGAAGCTAGAAGGCGTTGCTTGTGCGAACCTGTAGATTGCCCGCATCACGGCGTGCCCGGGTGGATTTCGCCACAATGCCAATTGGGTATTCGGCACCTTATTCATCTGTAGAAGCCGAGCCTTGCCGGTCGATGTGGTCGCGGCCCTAGCCAGTTGCCGGCCGCCGAAATAGGCTCGTTTGAGGTGGCTCCGACGTTTCTTTCTTTATGAGAGCGTGTCTCGTCTTCCGTCAAACGGGGCGAGGGCGGTTCAATTTCCAAAGAGGTTTTCCGTAAGTCCCGCGCAAGATTGTCGCTCTACTCATGGCATGAGAGAAATACGGAGAATAGCGATGGAGCCTATTCAGTTGTTCGACTTGGCGTCGCGGCAGGCGCAATGGCTGTCTGTCAGACAGGAAGTGGTTGCCACGAACATCGCCAATGCCAATACGCCAAAGTTCCGCGCAAAGGACGTCACGCCCTTTGACAGCGAACTCAAGTCCGCCAGCGCCGGTATGGCGATGGCACGCACCCAGCCGGGCCATATGGAGGCCAGCATCATTGGTAACGGCAAGGTCGAAATCGATGAGCCGGACGTAAATAACGAGATCGGCACCCAGGAATCCGGCAATACGGTCGCCCTTTCGACCGAAGTCGCCAAGATGGGCGAAGTCAAGCGTCAGTTCGAGCTGAACACCCAGCTCATTCGCGCCATGCAAAACATGATGTTGACTGCGGTAGGTAAGTAAGATGGATCCTTTGTCAGCCTCCCTGAAGATCGCAGGAAGCGGTCTTGAAGCCCAGTCTACACGACTGCGCATTGTATCGGAAAACATTGCGAACTCCCGCACAACGGGTGACACGCCGGGTGCCGACGCCTATCGGCGCAAGATCATTACCTTTGATTCCGAGCTGGACCGTGCAACCGGAACTACGCTGGTGCATGTGAAGAAGCTCGGCGTCGATCGTTCGGATTTCGTAGAGGAATACGATCCGGATCATCCAGCCGCCGACGAAAAAGGAATGGTGAAACTTCCTAACGTCAACATGCTGATCGAGATGGCCGACCTGCGCGAAGCGAACCGCAGCTACGAGGCCAATCTGCAGACCATTCGTCAAACGCGAGATCTCATCTCGGCAACGATCGACCTATTGAAAGGCTAACGATGATTGATTCCGTTTCCAGTATCAATTCGCTGACGAAGGGCGCCGGTACGCTCGGCGTGCAGTCGAGCGAAAGCAACATTCTGTCCCAGGCCGGTACGGTCGTCTCGGCGGCAGCCAGTGCCGCGCTCGGCCCCACCTTTGCCAGCGTGCTCGGCGGCGCCGTCAACGATGCCATCAATGCGGTCAAGGGGGGTGAAGCTGCTTCCTTCGCTGGCATCAAGGGCACTGCGGATACGCGCGAAGTCGTCGATGCCGTCATGGAGGCCGACCGTACGCTGAAGACGGCGGTCGCCCTGCGCGACAAGGTGGTCTCGGCCTACCTCGATATCACCAAGATGCAGATCTAGACGGCTGAGGAATCGCGACCATGAGAGCACTTGCCATTGCTGCGACGGGTATGGATGCCCAGCAGACCAATCTCGAAGTCATCGCAAACAACATTGCGAACATCAACACAACGAGCTTCAAGCGCGGCCGCGCCGAGTTCACCGACTTGCTCTACCAGACCGAGCGCGCCCAGGGCGTGGCCAACCGGGCAAACCAGTCCGTGGTGCCGGAAGGCGCCAACATCGGTCTCGGCGTGCAGACCTCGGCTGTCCGCAAGCTTCACACGCAGGGTGAAATCTCCTCGACAGGCAACGACCTCGATGTCGCGATTGTCGGCAAGGGTTTCTTCATGGTGGAAGGCGGCGACGGTTCGACGCTCTACACCCGCGCCGGCGCGTTCAATAAGGATGCGAACGGCCGTCTCGTGACCATCGACGGTTACGGCGTCATGCCGAACATCACCATTCCGGATGATGCCACGGAAATCACCATCAGTCAGGATGGTATCGTTTCGGTTCGCGTCGGCACGGAAGAAAACCTGACGGAACTCGGTCAGCTTCAGCTTTCCAACTTCGTCAACGAAGCGGGCCTGAAACCGCTCGGCGATAACCTGTTCCAGCAGACGGAAGCCTCTGGCGAAGCCGTTGTCGGTGTCGCTCAGGATACCGGCTTCGGCTACGTCAAGCAGGGTTATCTCGAAAGCTCGAACGTCGATGCCGTCAAGGAGATCACCGATTTGATTTCCGCTCAGCGTGCTTACGAAATGAACTCAAAGGTCATCACGACCGCCGACGAAATGGCGACCATCGTCAGCCAGAATCTGAAGTAGTCCTAACGAGGCAGGGCAAGCATGAGGTTTTCCCGGAACTATGCAGTGAATTTGGCGCGCAGCGGGGCGGTTTCCGTCCTGCTGTTCTCCGCTGGCATGGTGCCACAAACGGCGCTTGCCGCGACCCGCTATGCCGTTGTGCCGACAGCGACAATCTTCCCCGGCGAAATTATCGGCGCTGGCCGCGTGACGGAAGTCGAGGTGACCAACCCCAACCTCGCTGGCGGTTACGCGACCGACGTTTCCGACGTCATCGGCAAGGTTTCCAAACGTACTCTCGTTCCGGGACGCACCATTCCGGTGGGCAGCCTTCGCGAGCCCTTCGCCGTGCAGCGCGGTTCGACCATGCGCATGACCGTCAACACCGGAGGCATGACGATTTCAGCCGCCGGAACCCCTCTTCAGGATGCCATGGTGGGCGACGTCGTACGAATGCGCAATCTGGATACCGGAGTAATCGTAAGCGGCACTGTAATGGCTGATGGAACAGTCGAGGTTATGCAGAAATGACCATTCGCTCCCTTTCCGTGGCATTTGCCGCGCTAGCTATGCTGGCGGCCTCCGCCTTCGGTGCTGCCGCCGAGCCGAACGCGCGCGTCAAGGATATCGCATCGCTTCAGGCCGGCCGGGACAACCAGTTGATCGGTTATGGTCTCGTGGTTGGCTTGCAGGGATCCGGCGACAGTCTTCGTTCGTCGCCGTTCACCGAACAGTCGATGCGGGCGATGCTGCAGAATCTCGGGATTTCCACGCAGGGCGGACAGTCCGGCGCGAAGAATACCGCGGCAGTTATGGTGACCGCCAACCTCCCTCCGTTTGCAAGCCCCGGTAGCCGGATCGACGTTACTGCGAGTTCGCTCGGCGATGCCACCTCCCTCCGCGGCGGCACGCTGGTCATGACATCACTGACCGGCGCTGACGGCCAGATTTACGCCGTCGCACAGGGATCGGTTGTCGTCTCGGGTTTTAATGCCCAGGGCCAGGCTGCCCAGATCACTGAAGGAGTCACGACCGCTGGACGTGTGCCCGGCGGCGCCATCATCGAGCGGGAACTGCCGTCTCAGTTCAAGGATTCCGTCAATCTTGTGCTGCAGCTGCGCAACCCGGACTTCTCGACGGCCATTCGTATCGCCGATGTGATCAACAATTATGCCTCCCGCAATCATGGTCGGCGGATCGCTGAAGCGCGTGATGCGCAGGCGGTCGTCGTGCAGAAGCCGCAGACGGCTGATCTCACGCGCCTGATGGCGGATATCGAGAATTTGGTGGTCGAAACGGATACACCGGCAAAGGTAGTCATCAACGAGCGCACCGGCACCATCGTCATTGGCGCCGACGTTCGCATCTCCAAGGTCGCTGTCAGTTACGGCACCCTGACTGTGCAGGTCACCGAGACCCCGCAGGTCATCCAGCCGGAACCGTTCTCGAAGGGCCAGACCGCGATACAGGACCAGACCGATATCACTGCGGAAAAGACCGGTGGCCCTGTCGCTATCATCGATGGACCGGATCTGCGGACCCTCGTTGCCGGCCTGAACAACATCGGCGTGAAGCCTGACGGAATCATCGCCATTCTTCAGGGCATCAAGTCGAGCGGTGCCTTGCAAGCGGAGCTCGTACTGCAATGACGAAGACAGTCGCTTCATCTCATAAGGCCGGTCACGGCGTGGTATTATCCCGTTCTGTCTTTGCCGCGCTCTGCCTCATGGCAGTGCTTCCTGCCGCGAGTGCCCAGGAAGCGGTCCAGACTGCGGCTCCTCCGACCACCGAGGATGAAATCCGCCAGTACTGCACCAATATCGCAGATCCCGCCCGTGACAGGCGTTATCTTCTGCAGAAGGAAGAACTCGAGAAGCTGCAGGCCGATATCGATCAGCGCATTTCTGTCATGGAGGCGCGCAAGGCCGAGTATGAGGATTGGCTGAAGCGTCGAAACGACTTCCTGAAGCAGGCTGAAGCGGGTCTCGTGGACATCTACAAGACCATGAAGGCGGATGCGGCGGCGCCGCAACTCCAGGAAATGGACGCTACACTCGCTGCAGCGATCATCATGAAACTCCCGGCCCGCCAGTCGGGCCTGATCCTCAGCGAAATGGAAGCGAAGAAGGCCGCGGTGGTATCTTCTATCATGTCCAGTGCTGCGGATCCAAACACGTCGAAAGATCCGTCATGAACAAAGCGTTCCCCGCCCTTATGCTGACCGTCGCTCTCCTGTCAGGCTGCAAGAGCGTGACGGAGAACCAGACGCTCAAGGAAATCGGCAACGCGCCTTCCATGAGCCCGATCGGCAGTGGTCTGCGTTACGGTCAGACGCCGCAGATGGCGATGTATCCGAAGCAGCCGCATAAGACAGCGAGCGGCTATTCGCTGTGGAGCGATAGTCAGGCTGCCCTGTTCAAGGACGCGCGCGCCTTGAACGTCGGTGACATCATGACCGTCAACATTCAGATCAACGACAAGGCAAGCTTCGACAACGAAACCGATCGCAAGCGCACCAACGACCGGAAGACCAGCTGGAATGCGAGTGCTACGATTTTCGGATGGAAGCCGGAAACCGATTCGACCATGGGCTTCGACACCACCACCGAAGCGAACGGTAAGGGCTCGATCAGCCGCGCCGAAAAGCTGACGCTGCTCGTCGCGGCCGTCGTGACCGGTGTTCTCGAAAACGGCAACCTGATCATCAGCGGTTCCCAGGAGGTTCGCGTCAACCACGAAATCCGCATCCTTAACGTCGCCGGTATCGTGCGGCCGCAGGATGTCGATTCCGACAATACCATCTCTTATGACAAGATTGCTGAAGCCCGAATCTCCTATGGTGGCCGTGGCCGCATAACAGAGGTGCAGCAGCCGCCTGTCGGTCAGCAGGTGGTAGACCTCTTTGCCCCGATCTGACCTTTCCGACCCCATTGAAGGACATTTGGTGACATGGCTCCCCTGATGATCGCCGACGCGGAATCCCCCGGCAAGAAGAAATCCGCACTGGTCCTCACGATCGCCAGCGTCGCCGTCCTGTCGGTCGTCGGCCTCGGCGGCGGCTGGCTTGTCGGCAAAATGCTGGTTCCTGCTTTGACGCCTCCGCCAGGGCAGGAGGCTACGGCGGAGCCTGAAGCCAAGGCAGCGGGGGGGCACGAGGCGGGCGGAGAGAAGGGCGAAATCCCCAACATCTCCGCGAGCCAGCCAAATCTGGTCTCGCTGGACCCGATCGTTACGAATCTGGCCTATCCATCTGAGAATTGGATCCGGATCGAGCTAGCGCTGCTGTTCAACGGCACTCCCGATCCGGCGCTTGCCGAGGAAATCCATCAGGACGTCCTCGCTTATCTGCGCACGGTGTCTCTTCAGCAGGTGCAGGGGCCGCGCGGCTTTCAATATCTTAGGGATGACGTATCGGAAATCGTTGACCAGCGCTCGCAGGGCCGGATATCAAAGGTCCTGTTCAGGATGTTCGTGATCGAATGATACGCCTCTTAATCCTTATCGCTGCACTGGGCCTGTTCCCCGAATTGGCGAACGCTCAGCAGCTGTCGCAGCAACTTCCGAATCTGCTGAATCTTCCGGTGGATGGCTCGGCTGCGGCTTGGATCATCAGGACTTTCGGGCTGCTGACGGTTCTGTCGGTCGCGCCCGGCATCCTTATCATGGTGACGAGCTTTCCGCGCTTCATCATTGCCTTCTCGATCCTGCGGTCGGGCATGGGGCTTGCGACCACGCCGTCCAACATGATCCTGACAAGCTTGGCCTTGTTCATGACCTTCTACGTTATGGCGCCGACATTCGATCGCGCCTGGCAGGATGGTATTCAGCCGATGCTCCAGAACCAGCTTTCGGAAGCCGAGGCCGTTCAGCGGACTGCCGAACCGTTCCGCACCTTCATGATGACCAATACGCGCCCGAAGGATCTGGCGCTGTTCGTGGATATCGCCAATGAGCGCGGCCAGCAGACGGTGACAGACGGCAAGGCGGATTACCGCGTTCTGATTCCCGCCTTCATGCTCTCCGAAATACGTCGCGGCTTCGAAATCGGCTTCCTGATCGTTCTGCCCTTCCTCGTCATCGATATGGTGGTCGCGACCATCACCATGGCGATGGGTATGATGATGCTTCCGCCGACATCGATCTCCCTGCCGTTCAAGATCCTGTTTTTCGTGCTTATCGATGGTTGGAACTTGCTTGTGGGCTCTCTTGTGCGGTCGTTCTCCTAGAAGAGCAGTCGCCACAGTTCCGGCATGATATGTAAAAGGCGCCCGTGGCCACGTCACGGGCGCTTTCCTATGCCTCCATCTCAGGCGGACGAGGAAAGGTGCGGGGTAGGGCAGAACAGGAAGGGTGACGTCTTCAATGAGGACGGAAGAACGGCGGGTGAATACTCTGCGTCGGTTCGAGTGGTTTCCAATGTACGGCTCACGTTCCCAAAGCAAGGAGTAACGGGGCTGGAGAAACCCAGCAGAGGGTTAGCGGCTCTGCCTCCTGAATGGCTTGAAAGAAGAGAGCATTGAGGCGATGCCGTTCTGTCTATTGCCGGAAAATGCCCTCACGCCTGCTTCACCTCGCCCCTGTGACGACGTGAATTCACGGACGAAGCCGTGACGGCCAATCTCTCGCCGGCCGGCCCGGCGAGTCGGCAGAGAACTGGTCTCCACCATTCCTTTCAAATTGCGCTTGCGGCCCGCGTCGACATCAGGCGGGAATTTCCCAGGCTGTTGGCGAGGAACGCCGTGTTGGCGTCCGGATCGCTCGATGCGTTCTGGAAGTTTATGTAGTCTATCGAGATGGCGGCCTTGTCACGGCCCAGCATGAGCCGGGCGTAGACGGTGACGCCTTGCGGCATGATCTCGAGATCGAGTGTGACGGAAGGCACAGTATCCCAGTCCAGCGAATAATCGCCCCCGGCGCCGAAGCGGATCGTGCCGGGATGAAAATAGAGTTCGGCGGCAGACTCGATGAGATCGGCAATACTGCCATGATGTTCAAAACGCAGCATGGAAATGAAGTCTGCCGCGTCGATCAGTCTTAATTCGGCCGCGAGAGGGCCGATGGCACGTGCTAGGATTTCTTCGCGCTCGATCGAGTAGGGGCATATTTTCATTTTGTCTATTTTACCCGTCTTTTGGTTTTTATCCACGGTGGACACCGCAAGGGCGGATCCGCCGCAACCTTTCAACTTATTGAAAAACCAGTCTATCTCTTGATGCCCGCACAGCTGCTGAGCTGGCAGGGATCGGTGATAGGGTATCGTTTCGTTTAGACATGCTCGGATGCTCGAATGGGTACGTAGCTGTTGCTGGCCAGGCCAGCGGTGACGCGGGAACGTCAGATGTCGGAAAAGGCAGTCCGTCTGACACCCTTGAAGGGGGGCGATCCGATCTTCCTGTTCGACAGCTGATCCATTGAGCGTGCCGGCTCCTGATGCCTGACCGCCAACAGCGGTTAGCACCATCGCAATGTCGCTCCAAAGTCGACAAGTCGGCTCCATCGTCTTTCGAAAGCAGCTTTCCGGCCCGAATGTGGGCGCGGTCCGGCATGCCTCGTCAGCACAATGGATGTGGCTTCATGCCACGGACGCTAATCTTGAATATTCGGGTCTTACTTGACCATGAAGGCACTGTCGCGCGGGGGGAGCGACGGTACGTCCAGATGATCCGGCTCCAGGCCCTGTTTTGCCCGGTCGACCATCATCTGGTAGGCCGTTTCCAGGTGCCTGCAGAAACGCTCCGCATCGAAAAGCGGACTGCGCAGACGATTGTCTTCGAGCCGCCTGCGATATTCCTTGGCGAGCTCGGGGTTCTGAGCGAGTTCGATCGCCTTCTGCACATAGTCCTCTTCATCCTCGGCGACCAGTTCAGGCAGCCCGATCGCGTTGAGAAGGCTCTCGCTGACGCGCGATGCGAAGTTCGTACCCTTGAGGGTGAGAACGGGCAATCCTGCCCACAGCTGTTCCGAGGTGGTCGTATGACCGTTGACCGGAAAGGTGTCGAGACCGATGTCCGCCGCCGTGATACGGTTGAGGTGGAGATCGAATTCCAGCTGCGACATGAAGAAAATGCGCTTGGCGGGTATGCCCAGCGAGGTCAGTTTGGCTGTTATGTTCGCCTGAACCTCTTTGCCGCGTTTGAGGATCCAGATAACGCTGTTCGGGGTCCTCTTGAGGATTGTCGCCCACATCTCGATAACCCTGGGCGTGATTTTGCGGTTCGCATTGAACGAAGCGAACACAAAGGCGTCTTCGGGCAGGCCCACTTCGACCTTGGTCATCTGCTTGGCAAGCGGGCGGTTGTCCGGATCGTTCGGCTGGTAAGTCTCCGGCATCCTGCAGAACTTCTCGTAGTAGTGCGGTGCGGAACTGTCTGGCAGCACGTATTTGTCGCCGATCGCATAGTCGAGATCGACGTTGACGGTCGAGCCGGGGAAACCCAGCCACGCGACCTGAATGGGAGCCGCTGCCTTGTTGAACAATGCGGTGCGGTTGCCGACCGTATGGCCCTTGAGATCGACGAGAATGTCGATGCCGCGCCTGCGGATTTCCGCGACAACCTGCGGGTCCTCCATGTCGCGGATCGTGACGATATCGCCCCAGAGACTGCGGTCTGCCTGGTTGGTCGCCAGCATCTCGGGGTCGGTGTGGCAGAACAGTGTGATTTCGAACCGGTCGCGATCATGCAACTCTAGCACCCGCCGGATAAGTTTCATCGTCGCGTGTCTGTCGAAAAGGTCGGAAGACACATAGCCGATACGGATCTTGTCCGACCAGGTGTGCGGTACGGAGCGACGGATCTTGGTAATCTCCGGGCTGAAGAACGGCGTGTTGCTTCTTGCGATCTGGTTCAGGTGTTCGTCACCCGTCCAATGCAGGTTGAAGAAGGTACCGTCATTCCGCAGAAACTCGGTGTCTCCCTCCGCGATTGCCGCTTCGATGATCGGCTGGTGTCGTTCCACGGCATCGAACTTGCAGTGTTCACGCGAGAAGGTGAGATACATCAAGCGAATGGACTGGTTGCGCGGCAGCTTTGCCAGCAGCACGCGAGCCGTCTCGATGTCGGAGGGATCGAAAACATCCCAGGTGTAGAGCGAGATGCGTGCGCCGAGCTGCATATGCTCGAGCACGTCGCTCTTCATCAGCAAATCCTTGAACACGCGCGCAAGCCGGGCCTGCTGGCGGTCTACGAGAAGGGAGCCGACGATGTAGGCGAGGTCCGGCTGGCGGCGCACTCTGTTCAGGATACCATTGGCAAGCGCAAGCGCACGGTCTTTCTCGCCGCTGGCGAAATAGAGCTTAATGGCTTCGCAGGTATTGTCTTCCGCGTGCTGGCCGCCCTGTTCGGCGGCGAGCTGGTAGGAATTTGCCGCCTCCTGCTTCAGGCCGAGCTGCAATAGCGTCTTGGCGAGCAGCGTGTAGGTTCTTGCGTCCCGTTGCAGGTCGAGGAGGCGATTGAGCGTCGACAGGGAGGCCGTGTAATGTCCGGTCCGATACTGCTTGGACGCCGCCGCATAGGTGATTTCGTTCAACGTTCGCTCCGTCAGAATGCCTGCGCTGCCGTTGTTCCCTGCCGCGAGAGATTTAATCCCTAGGGTCGAAACAGGCCGCTTTCGAGATAAGCTATTTGCCGAAGCTTGCTTGAAACGGGTGTCGATATTCGTGGGACCCTCGACGCCTGGCAATTGTTACCGCGACTTTTTGTGTTTTTGCGGTCTGTTAACCACGGGGTAAGGCACCTCGGTGCGAATCGTCAAAATTAAGAAGTTGGCAAGGGTTGGCTGCGAATTTCGTTCGTGTGACGGGTTTGGTGTCCTTGAAAGAAAAATGGAACCGAGTGGCATGATGTCGGTCCGTCACGGCCGGAATTTTTCAGACCCGGCATGTCCTCGTTGTTTGTTTTGAGTCTTAAGGGGACACTTCATGTCTAGCATCAACTTCAATAAGAACGCTACCGCCGCTCTCTCCACGCTGCGTGACATCAACAACAGCCTGTCCAAGACGCAGGACCGCGTCTCGACCGGTTACAAGGTCGGTTCCGCTTCCGACGGCGCGGCTTACTGGTCGATCGCAACCACCATGCGTTCGGACAACAAGGCGCTGGGCGCTGCTCAGGACGCCCTGGGCGTTGGCGCCGCCAAGGTTGACACCGCTTACGCTGCCATGGAAAGCTCCATTGACGTTGTAAACGAAATTAAGGCCAAGCTGGTCACCGCAAGCGAAAGCTCGGCCGACAAGGACCAGATCCAGCTCGAAATCGGCAAGCTGCAGGAACAGCTGTCGGCAATCGGTCAGGCTGCCTCGTTCAACGGCGAAAACTGGATGGTTGCTTCGGCTTCCGCTTCGAACACCACGGTTGTTGACGGCTTCGTCCGTAACGACGACGGCACGGTCAAGATCACGACTGCCGAATACAAGGTCAGCTCCTACGCGATCTTCGAATCGGTTACCGATGGCGTTGGCACCGGCGGTCTGCTCGGCTCGGTCATGGCAATCAAGCTCACCAGCGCTTCGACCTCTGGCGACATCAGCGCCTACCTCGACCAGGTTGAAACCGCTCTGTCTGAAATGACCAAGGGCGGCGCTGCTCTCGGTGCTCTGTCGACCCGCATCGACCTGCAGGACGACTTCGCTTCGAAGCTCTCCGACGCCATCGAATCGGGTGTTTCGGGCCTCGTGGACGCCAACATGGAAGAAGAATCTGCCAAGCTCTCTGCCCTGCAGACCCAGCAGCAGCTCGCCATCCAGTCGCTGTCGATCGCAAACTCCTCTTCGCAGAACATTCTGGCTCTCTTCCAGTAAGACTGGATTACCAGAAGAAAATCGGAAACCGCGCCCTCGGGCGCGGTTTTCTTGTTTGGGCTTGGGAATTTTGACCCCACCGGCTGTGACGATGCCACTGCCACTGCCCATTTCGCGCGGGCGAAGCCGCCGTCTGATCCGCCCTGACGGTATCCTGATTTCTCATTCTCCCGACCAAATCGCGCGTCATTTTGATCTTTCTTCCTCGCTTTCACCGGGTTGGGCCGCCTGCGACAAAATGGCATCGATAAATATTCACGATTTTTCTTTTCGCATTTGGAAGTCGTTAACCTTAATGGTGTCTACTCAGGTCATCGAAACAGCGGGCCGAAGTTAACTATAAAGCACTCGGCAAGCATGATGCTGACCAATGTTTCCGGGCAAACCCCGAATGTCCCTTCCATATTTATTGCCAAAGGGGCGATTCTAGATGACCAGTATCCTGACCAATACTTCCGCAATGTCCGCACTTCAGACGCTGCGTAACATCAATACTAACCTGGCTGATACGCAGGATCGCGTTTCCTCGGGCTTCCGCGTTGGCGAAGCTGCCGATAACGTTGCTTATTGGTCGATCTCCACCACGATGAACTCGGACAACAAGGCGCTGAACGCTGCCTCCGACGCTCTCGGTGTTGGCGCTGCCAAGGTTGACACCGCTTACGCCGCCATGGAAAGCGCCATCGACGTCGTCAACGAAATCAAGGCAAAGCTGGTAACTGCGACTGAAACTTCGACCGACAAGGACCAGATCCAGCTCGAAATCGGCAAGCTGCAGGAGCAGCTCTCCTCGATCGGCCAGGCCGCTTCCTTCTCCGGCGAAAACTGGATGGTCGCTTCGGCTTCTGCTTCCAACACCACGGTTGTTGACGGCTTCGTCCGCAACGACGACGGCACGGTCAAGGTCACGACCGCCGAATACAAGGTTGGTTCCTACGCACTATTCGAATCGGTTACCGATGGCGTTGGCACTGGCGGTATCCTTGGCTCCGTCATGGGTATCAAGCTCACCAGCGCTTCCACCGCCGGCGACATCAGCGGCTACCTCGACCAGGTTGAAACCGCGCTGTCCGAAATGACCATCGCTGGTGCCGCTCTCGGCGCTCTGTCGACCCGCATCGACCTGCAGGACGACTTCGCTAACAAGCTCTCCGACTCCCTTGAAGCGGGTGTTTCGCGCCTCGTGGACGCCGACATGGAAGAAGAATCTGCCAAGCTTTCTGCCCTGCAGACCCAGCAGCAGCTTGCCATCCAGTCGCTGTCGATTGCGAACTCCTCTTCGCAGAACATCCTTACCCTGTTCCAGTAAGATTTATCTTACTCTTAATAGGAAGGCCGCGCTTACGCGCGGCCTTTTTTCGTTTGGGATTTTGAGGAAATTGGTATTTTTTCAATGTGTTAATAAACTATCCACAGTGCGGAACCCCGTTAGCTTCCTGTTTATTTTTGTTAATTTTCTCGCACCTGCATTTACCAATTGTTAACCGTGATGCTGTTTTCTGGGTGCATCGAAACAGCGAGCCGATCCGAATAGATGAAGGGGTCGGCAGGCATGAAGCTGAACGCCGTTACCGGTTCACGCCGGAATGTCCCTTCCTCAATTCATTGCCAAAGGGGCGACTCTAGATGACCAGTATCCTGACCAACACTTCCGCCATGTCTGCTCTCCAGACGCTGCGCGCCATCAACAGCAATCTTGCCGATACGCAGGATCGCGTTTCCTCGGGCTTCCGCGTTGGCGAAGCTTCCGATAACGTTGCTTATTGGTCGATCTCCACCACGATGAACTCCGACAACAAGGCGCTGAACGCTGCCTCGGACGCTCTCGGTGTTGGCGCTGCCAAGGTTGATACCGCTTATGCCGCCATGGAAAGCGCCATCGACGTCGTTGATGAAATCAAGGCGAAGCTGGTAACGGCAACGGAAGCCTCGACGGACAAGGATCAGATCCAGCTTGAAATCGACAAGCTGCAGGAACAGCTGACCGCGATCGCTCAGGCGGCTTCTTTCTCCGGTGAAAACTGGATGATTGCTTCGGCCTCTGCTTCCAACACGGTTGTCGTCGACGGCTTCATCCGTAACAACGACGGTACGGTCAAGGTCACGACCGCTGAGTATCAGGTTGCTTCCTATGCCCTATTCGACTCCATTGATGGCGGCGTCGGAAGCGGTGGTATCCTTGGCTCGGTTATGTCCGTCAAGCTGACCAGCATGTCCACCACTGGCCAAATCTCCGCCTACCTGGATCAGGTCGAAAGCGCACTTGGCGAAATGACCATCGCAGGTGCCGCTCTCGGTGCGATGATCACCCGCATCGAACTGCAGGACGATTTCGCTGCCAAGCTCTCTGATGCCATTGAATCGGGTGTTTCGCGCCTCGTCGATGCCGACATGGAAGAAGAATCTGCCAAGCTCTCCGCCCTGCAGACCCAGCAGCAGCTCGCCATTCAGTCGCTGTCGATCGCGAACTCCTCTTCGTCGAATATCCTCACTCTGTTCCAGCAGTAAAATACGGTCCAGGATATCTGAAATACTTGAAGGTCGCGCCAGAATTGGCGCGATCTTTTTCTTTTTATTGTTCCATTTTTCAAAAAAGAATCGAAACGATTCCAAGAAATTACTATTTTGTTTTGGGTCCACAATTTCGTCTTGTCACTGTTTCAATCTTTGGTTAACCATAATTAACTTTGAAACAGTCAGCGCGACGTACCCGTATACGATTCGGGTGGCATGAAGCCGTAGCGTCGGTGCCGTTTTTGCTCGGCATGTCCTCTTGTCACAAGATTGGGTAGGTGGAACATGTCCAACGTCATCATGACGAGCCACACGCAGAGCGCTTTGCAGACGCTCCTCTTTGCAAGCGATTCCCTTGAAAAAGCCCAATCCAGAAGCAATTCCGGTCTGAAGATAGCATCCGCTGCGGACAATGCCGGCTATTGGTCTGTTGCTACAGGCATGAGGTCGGACAAGAGCATCGTGGGAAGCATCGCCGACGCGCTGAACCTCGGTGCCTCCAAGGTGGATACGACCTATGAGGCCGTCAATTCCTCAATCGATATCCTCAACCAGATAACCTCTCTCCTGGAGACGGCTTATGAAGCGGGTACGGATCGTACGACGCTGAATACCTCGTTGATGGAGTTGAAGGGAAATCTCGAATCGGTCACGCATGCTGCGACCTTCTCGGGTGACAACTGGCTTTATAACTCCGATGCCAGCATGATTGATAACTACACCGTTCCGGCCTCCTTCCAGCGTTCTGTGTCCGGTTCGGTCTCGCTAAATTTCATCAGTATCAGCAGCAGTCAGTCGACGCTGGTCGATACCCAGGATGCAAATCGGGGGCTTCTGACAGGCGCAATCGATGCAGACGCGTTAAACCCGGCCACCTCAACGGGCACGCCGAGAAACTACTATCTTCTTGATGTTGGGTCAGCCACGCCGGCAACCGGTACGGAAATCAGCATCTCCGATTCGACGACGATCGGTGAACTGGACGATATGATCGCTACCGTCAGTTATATGACCGACAAGATGAATCGCCTTGCCAGCTCGCTTGGCACCATGTCCAATCGGATCGATCAGCAGGTGAACTATGCCGCCTCGCTGCGCGATACTTTCGATAGTAGCGTCAGCCGATTGGTCGATACCGACATGGAAGAGGAATCCGCCAAACTTGCGGCTTTCAAGACACAGCAGCAGGTGTCCATGCAGGTATTGTCGCTGCTCAACAACCACCAGCAGTCGCTTCAGGTGCTCTTCAGCTGACCGTCACGGGTTTGGTCCATCCTCGCACAAGTTTGGCGTCGTAAATCTTCACAAGCGTTGATGATCGCCTGATTTCGTTCAGGTGTTTCGCGCGAACACCGTTGATGAGGAACGTCGTGGCCGAGATTGCTTGCTTGTACGGATCGATGAGAGATTTCGGGCGGTCGGATCACGTTGACGGTCATCGTGGAGTATCGGCATGAGTGTTCTACTCTCCCGTTATCTCAAGGATTTCAGTGCGGTAGTCACTCCCCCGCCAGGTGATTTCTCATCGGAAATCGCAAATGATTTTGCCCAGCCCGATCTTCTGGCTGCGCCGGTGGAAGAGCCGGTGGACGTCGAGGCCATCCGGGACGAGGCCTATGCCGAAGGTCACGAGACGGCCGAGCGTGAACTTGCGGAAAAGCACCGCCAGGCTCTTGAAGCCATGGAGGAGGCGCACCGCGAGGAACTGGCTGCGATCAGGCAGAAATATGAAGACGAGATAGCCGAGCATATCGGCCAGGCATTTCAGCAAATGACGACGGCGGTTTCCGGAGCGGTCGAAGCTGCGGTTGTTCGCGTCCTGTCTCCTCTGATCGAAGAGAAAATCGCTCTGCAGACGGCGGCTGCCTTCGCGTCGAAGGTTGCTGAGGAAATCAAGGAAGGTACGGCGGTACGGTTGCAGGTTGCCGGGCCGGATCGTCTCCTCGAAACCGTAAAGACCCGCCTTGCCGCAATCGACGCTTCTGTCGACTTCCGGGAGACATCTGAAATCGAGCTGTCATTCCAGATGGGGGATTCCGTTCTGGTGACGCGGCTGGCTGGTGTAGTCGAAGCCATGGAAGGGCTTATGAATGAGTGAGGGCGAAAACCACCACCGCGGCAAGAACGAGATCATCATCGTCAAGCGTCACAAGGGTGACCACGATGGTGCGCACGGCGGCGCCTGGAAGATCGCCTATGCCGACTTCATGACCGCCATGATGGCCTTTTTCCTTGTGATGTGGCTCGTCAATGCCGCGAACGAAGAAACCAAGGCCTCCATCTCCAGTTACTTCAATCCTATCAAGCTGACGGATGAAACGCCCAGTCAGAAGGGCGTCAAGGAACCCGCAAAGGAAGCCGAGGGCGAGCAGACCGCGCAGAAATCCGATGTCAAGGCCGAGAAGCCCGAAGACGCCGCCGCCGCCGCATCGGGCGATGACATGACCGCGTCCTCCGGCGAAAATACCCATTATTCGGAAGCTGATTTCTTCGAGAATCCCTATGCGGTTCTCGCAGAGATCGCCCAGGAAGTAGGTCAGCAGGCCAATGTCAGCGTCAAGGGCGAGGGTGGTGCCGCCAACTCCGGCCCCTCGACCGGCGCATCCGGCGGTGAGGCCTACCGCGATCCTTTCGATCCCGACTTCTGGAGCAAGCAGGTCGCCGGCGGTCCCGCCCCGAACACCATGCCTGAGATCCAGGACAGCAAGTTGCCCGACACTCCGATTCAGCAGTCAGAGCAGGCCATGCTCGCTCCGGGCAAGGAGACGAAGCCGGAGAACGGAAAGACCGAGGCGCCGAACGAGGCGGCTCTTGCCTCTCCTGATGCCACTCAGCCGAAGACTGCTCACGAAAGCCAGGCCGCACCGGCCGAAGATGACATGGCGGCGAAATTGCCTGCCACGCCCGAGCAAAAGAAGGAAGCCGAGGAACTGCGCGAGGAACTCTCCCGCTCGCTCGACGGCGTTCCCGGCAAGCTGGCCGAGGGCATCGTTGTGACGCCTTCGGAAGGCGGCACGCTTCTTACCATTTCCGACCAGGCGACGTCGCCGATGTTTGATGTCGGCTCTGCCATACCGCAAAAGGAACTGGTGCTGGCGATGGAGAAGATCGGCGCAATCCTCAAGGACAAGCCCGGTTCGATCATCATCCGGGGGCATACCGATGTCAGGCCATATCGCGGCGGCAAGGGCGACAACTGGAGCCTGTCGATGGATCGCGCGCATGCAGCGTATTACATGCTCGTGCGCGGCGGCCTGCAGGAGGATCGCGTCAAGCAGATGTCGGGATTCGCTGACCGTCGCCTGCAGCTGCCCGACGATCCCATGAACGGTGCCAACCGCCGCATCGAGATTCTGCTGAGCGATGGCTAAAGGCGCGGCGATGACACGATCACCAAAAGGCCGCATTTTCCGCTTCACGCTGTCGGTCGCGGTGATTACCGCATGGCCTGCGACCGTTTGGGCGGATAGCAGCCTGTCCCCCTACAAGATGCTGCGGTCGCTGCAATTCATGCAGGACTCGGTGGTCCTCGGCGATCACTCCGCCGGCGACATGCAGCGTTTCATGCTGGAGACGATCGACAATCGCCTACGTTCGGCTGATGCCGAGATCTTCAGCGAACCACGCAACGCGGATGCCGCGCTCGTTTATGCCATGAGCGGCGGCAATCCGGCGACGCTCAGCTATCTTGTTGCCCGTGATGTCGAGGGCAATTTCGATGCGCGCGTCGTCAATGTCCTGCAGAAGTATTTCGATGGCCGTGGCATGCAGGTGGCAAAGACGATTGGCGACCTGGTTCCGGAATATCGTCACACGGCGCTCGGACCATATCTCGCGCTGATTGCCGGCAACATCACCTTCCCGACCGATGCCCGTGCCGCGCTCGGCTTCTTTGATGAAGCTCGCCTCAGCGCACCGGGCACGATCATCGAGGAGGCGGCCCTTCGTCGCTCCATCGTTGCCAGCATGGGCGTCTCCGAGGTGAAGAAGGCGCTGTCCTATTCCCGGCACTACGCTCGCCGGTTCGTCCATTCTCCCTATTCCAACCAGTTTGCCGATATGTTCGTCGAACTGGTGGTAAAGCACTACGGGGTCGTTACCGAAAACGATATAGTAGATGTCCTGGAGCCGATGGACACGGCGCGTCGGCAGGAGATCTATTTGCGGATCGCGCGGGCGGCGACGCTTCGCGGTAATCAGGAGCTTGCGAGGCTTTCGGCCACAGAGGCCCAGCGCCTCGCCGGCCTTCTGGATGGCAACGGGCAGCCGGTTCTGCCCAGCCTCTATGAAAGCGTGGCGAGCGTCTCTTCCTCTGATGTCGTTTCGGCGATCGACAGATTGTCGGCTGTCTCGGATGAGACCCTTTCCGAGCGGGACAGGGCTCTGCGTAATGCAGCCCGCAGTATTGCCGAACAGATCCTGAAGCCACCGGTGGCGGACGAACCGGTCAAGGTTGATGAACCCCGTGCCGGCGCGACCGGCCAGGCGCTCCTTGCTCCGCGGCCGCAAACGCCGGTGGGAACGAACGATGAGCAGCAATCGGTTTCCGCCCCAACCGTGCCCGAACCGGCGCCGGTCGCGGCGAACACGGATGCTCAACCGAAAGCCGCTGATGCGGCAATAGGTGAGGGGGGGCCGGTTCTCGATTTTGTCAAGCAAAGCCGAGGCCGGTTGGGGGAAATTGACGCGCTTCTCGAAGAGGAAGGCAACATCAGATGATGAACGTCGTAAACACTGCCGCCAAGGCAACCTCGGAAATGGTCTCGATGACGGGTGCGGGCGGGAAGACATCCCAGGCCTCCGGTGGAGACGCCTTCTCAAAGACCCTGAATGCTTTCGACGGCGAAAAGCCTCCGAGTTCGGGAGAGGGTGACGCGAAGGGTGCGTCCCAGGCGGCCGCGGGCGATGTTTCCGATGCTTCCGAGAAGGGGACGATTCAGGGCGCCCCCCTGCGCGATGATCCCGAATCCTCCGAGGCCGATCTTGCCTCCCTCAGTGAAAAGATGACCGCAGGTCAGCCGGTGCCACAGACGGAGACCGCTGGTGGAAAATCGGCAGTTGCGGCTACCGAGAAGCCCGGCGCGAATTCGCAGAAGCTGGCGGAGATTGCCGCTGCCCTGGCGATGTCCACCACCGATGGCGGGGTAACCGACACCAAGGCACTGGCCGCTGCACTCAAAAAACTCGCAGACAGCGCCAAATCCGACGCCGGTCCTGCAACGGATAGCGCTGACGAAACCCTTGATAACGCTCCGGCGGACACGAGCGCACTCGACGATATGCTATCACTGTTGTCGCTCCCTCTGGCCGGTGGCCAGACCGACCAGACGACGGCCGCGGCCGGTGAGCTTGGAGCAGCCCAGCAAGGCGTGATCAATGGCGTTGGGGGACATGCTGCCGGCGCGAAGGTTATTCCCGACCAGGCAGGGCAGGATGCCGCGTCTGGTGATGATGCGTCCTCCACGGAAAGCGGCACAGTCTTCCGATTTCAGAAGAGTGACTCGGCTGCAAGCGTTGATATGTACGTTGCTCCGGGCACCGACGGCAGCGTCGGTGTGGATGTCTCGACGCCGGCGGCCAAGGATGCGCCGGTCGTGCAGGTGGTCGATTCCAGGCGCTATCTCGGGCTCGCCCCGAACTCGAATGCTTTGTCCGTGGCATCGACGATCGCCAACGATCCGCAATGGGCGGGTGCTCTGGATCCGGCCTCGAAACTTGCCAATTCCGCGCTCTTCGCCAGCACGGGTAACGTGGTGCACACGCTGAAGATCCAGATGAACCCGGTGGAGCTTGGCAATGTCACGGCGACGATGCGGCTCGTGGGAGAGGACCTCAGCATTCATCTCACCGTGCATAGCAGCAGTGCCTATCGCGAACTCACGCACGACAGCAATTCCATCATGGATGCACTGAAGGCCCAGGGCTTCAGCGTCGACCAGATCTCGGTCAGCCTGTCGTCCTCGTCTGACAAGTCGGGCGACAATGCGGCCGGCGGGCGCCAGCCCTCCGACATGGGGCAGTCTCAGCAGCAGCAGGGCAACCGGCAGAGCGGCGGTGATGCACGGCAGGCTGAGCAGTTCGACAGGACATCATCTGGTTCGGGAACGGCAGGAGGCAATGATGCAGGTATGGTCGAAGGCGCTGTTGCTTCCGGCGCTGGCTCTGCTCGCCCTGAGCACGTCTACCTCTGAGAAAAGCGAGGCTGCCGCGCGCACCTGCGAGCGGCAGATCGAGAGCGCTGCAGCCCGCTACGGAATCCCGGAAGGCATTCTCTACTCGGTCGGCCTGACCGAGACAGGCCGCAAGGGTTCGCTCAGTCCTTATGCCCTGAACATCGAAGGCAAGGCCTATTTTCCGGCCTCGCTGCAGGATGCCTATAACCAGTTCGCGGACGCCAAGCGGCGTGGCGCGAAGCTGATCGATATCGGCTGTATGCAGATCAACCACTATTACCACAATTCCGAATTCGGGTCGGTGGAGCAGATGTTCGATCCGGCGCAGAACGTTGCCTATGCGGCCCTGTTCCTGAAGCGTCTTCACGACAGGCACGAGACTTGGACCATGGCGGTTGCTCGCTATCATGCCGGCCCGAACAATGACCCCGCACAGCAGAAATATGTCTGTCGGGTGATCGCCAATCTTGTGGCGACGGGCTACGGGAAGTGGACGTCGGCTGCGTCGTCATTCTGCCGGAATGCGCAACCTTAAGGGGAATTGACCATCGTCATCCTCGCGATCCGATGAATCCGGCAGGATTTGGGCAGGCGATATCAATCAATATCTCATTTGCCTCATTTAACGTTTTCCCCAAGGAAAATTGTATCAAGGTTAACCATAGCCCACTAAATCTAGTGCAAATCGGCTGACTATGGTTAATCAATTATTAATTAATCCCCGCAACTTTCCACCATTGTCTCCGATTCCTCCGATTCGTACTCCTTGTGCAATCGAGGCACTACACTGATTCGGAGGCGGACGAATGATCGTAGTAGTTGACGAGCGACAGCTCGTGACGGAGGGATACACATCCCTCTTCGGAAGAGAAGGCATTCCATCGACCGGGTTCTACCCCGTCGAATTCGGCGAATGGGTCAATACGGCCGCTGACGCCGACATCGCGGCCATCGAGGCGTTCCTCATCGGCCAGAGCGACGAGAGCTTCGCCCTGCCAAGGGCCATTCGCGAT
>NZ_JACLAL010000005.1 GCF_014280875.1 Paenirhizobium daejeonense
CACGTTGACTGCCCCGGCCACGCCGACTACGTCAAGAACATGATCACCGGTGCTGCGCAGATGGACGGCGCGATCCTGGTTTGCTCGGCCGCTGACGGCCCGATGCCGCAGACCCGCGAACACATCCTGCTGGCCCGCCAGGTTGGCGTTCCGGCGATCGTTGTGTTCCTGAACAAGGTCGACCAGGTTGACGACGCAGAACTTCTGGAACTCGTCGAGCTTGAAGTTCGCGAACTTCTGTCCTCGTACGACTTCCCGGGCGACGACATCCCGGTCGTCAAGGGCTCTGCTCTTGCCGCTCTGGAAGACTCCAACAAGGAAATCGGCGAAAACGCCATCCGCAAGCTGATGGAAGAAGTCGACGCATACATTCCGACCCCGGAACGTCCGATCGACCAGCCGTTCCTGATGCCGATCGAAGACGTGTTCTCGATCTCGGGCCGTGGTACGGTTGTGACCGGCCGCGTCGAGCGTGGTATCGTCAAGGTTGGTGAAGAAGTCGAAATCGTCGGCATCCGCCCGACCTCGAAGACGACTGTTACCGGCGTTGAAATGTTCCGCAAGCTGCTCGACCAGGGCCAGGCCGGCGACAACATCGGCGCACTGGTTCGCGGTGTTAACCGTGACGGCGTCGAGCGTGGCCAGATCCTGTGCAAGCCGGGCTCTGTCAAGCCGCACAAGAAGTTCATGGCTGAAGCCTACATCCTGACGAAGGAAGAAGGCGGCCGTCATACGCCGTTCTTCACGAACTACCGTCCGCAGTTCTACTTCCGCACGACGGACGTGACGGGTATCGTTTCTCTGCCGGAAGGCACGGAAATGGTTATGCCTGGCGACAACGTCACTGTTCAGGTTGAGCTGATCGTTCCGATCGCGATGGAAGAAAAGCTGCGCTTCGCTATCCGCGAAGGCGGCCGTACCGTCGGCGCCGGCATCGTCGCATCCATCATCGAGTGATTGATGAACGGAGGCGATGGCGTAAGCTGTCGACGGCTCTGGTAAAGTGGAGATGGCGCTCAGGCGCGATCTCAACGTCGGCGTAAGCGTCGTCGCCTTCATGACCAACAGGTTCTGCTCCCGTAAGGGATGGAAAGAAGCCCCGCCGTATTCGGCGGGGTTTTTTGTTGTTGTCGAAGGGGGAGGGTGAGGAGCCGGTGATATTTGCCGCAGACGCCCTGCGGTCGCGTCGCACGGCTGGCATGCGAATTTTGTCGTTTGTCAATTCAATTGTAACTATTATAGTTAGAAACGAACTGGTCGCCGTCTTAGTGCAGCGCGGCACCTTCCCCGCCGCTCAAACTAACGGAACGACGCGGATGATGATCTCGAAGGGTGCAGCATGCGCCGCCGCTATTGCCGAAATTGTCCTGGGCCTTCAAGCCGGGATGGCTCTTGCCGAGGACCGTCCGCTTGTCTGGAATGTCACCAAATCGGGCGGACGTGATTTCGCATTTCGTTCGGGCGTCGCGCTCGATAGCTCGGGGCGTCCGAGCTTCGGGGTGGAATCCAATATGACGGTGGCTAGCGCGGAGCTCTCCGGAACGAGCGTTGCACCGGTGCGCTTGTGGGGCGAGGTGAGCCTCGCCTCTGCCGAATCGAACACTTCCATTTTGCGAGGCGGGTTCGATGCACGAATAGGAAAGGGCAGCATCGGCCTGGATCAGACAAGGTCCTCCGTTCCAATGGGCTCGCTGGACCTGACCACGACCCGCAGCTTAAAGGCGGACGGTCTCGGGGAGGGGGTAACCAATCTCGTGGCGCTTCAATCAGTCACTCTTTCATTCGCCAACCTTGATGCGGCTGTCGTCGCGGCTGCGTCCGTTGAGACCGTTGGCAATAACGCGGTCTCGCTTGCATTGCGCAAATCGCTCGCTTCAGGAGCCAGCGTCTCGGCTTCCGTCAAGGGCGTCTCGGGTGGTGCGGAGGCAACATTTAGGGCCAGACTTGCCCGCAAATGGTGAGCTTCGCGGCGTGTTGGTAGGGGCTGATTGAAAAAGGCGAAAAAGATACTTGCCATTCTCGTCGGGGCACCTTAAAGAGCGCCAAGCTCGAAAGCGGCGGTTCAGAATCGAAGCTTATCGGGAACGGCTTAGGGGTATAGCTCAGTTGGTAGAGCGGCGGTCTCCAAAACCGCAGGTCGGGGGTTCGAGCCCCTCTGCCCCTGCCATGTCCGGTTCGGCGCTAGTATTTCAGCGACGATAGGCTATAAGTCTGCGGATGGGCATTGGCCGAAATGTCGCTGAAGGTCGGATTCCCTCTTGTTAAATCGGGAATCGATCTTTATGTAGGGTTTAAACAGACACGCGGTGCGTGGGGCTGATCAGTTCGGCTTTACGCGCCGTAAATGCGTGGGCATTAAATGGCATCCAAGGCAAATCCATTCGCGTTTCTGCAGCAGGTCCGCTCCGAGACGTCCAAGGTTACGTGGCCGTCGCGTCGCGAGACCATGATTTCGACCGCTATGGTTCTTGCCATGGTTGTCTTTGCCTCGCTGTTTTTCTTTGCTGCCGACCAGCTGATCGGTTGGCTGCTCAGACTCGTTCTGAGCCTCGGCAACTAATTAAGGGCGGACACGGACATGGCGGCACGTTGGTATATCGTCCACGCGTATTCGAATTTTGAGAAGAAGGTCGCGGAAGACATCGAGAACAAGGCTCGGCAGAAGGGTCTTGAGCATCTCTTTGAGAAGATCCTCGTTCCGACCGAGAAGGTTGTTGAGGTCCGTCGCGGTCGCAAGGTCGATAGCGAGCGCAAGTTCTTCCCCGGCTATGTGCTGGTGCGGGCGAACCTGACGGATGAGGCCTATCATCTGATCAAGAATACTCCGAAGGTTACGGGCTTCCTCGGTTCCGACAATAAGCCCGTTCCGATTCCGGATTATGAAGCTGACCGTATTCTTGGTCAGGTTCAGGAAGGTGTCGAACGGCCGAAGTCGTCCGTCTCCTTCGAGATCGGTGAGCAGGTCCGTGTTTCCGATGGTCCGTTCGCCTCGTTCAACGGCATTGTTCAGGATGTCGACGAGGAGCGGTCGCGCCTCAAGGTCGAGGTTTCGATCTTCGGTCGTGCGACCCCTGTCGAGCTGGAATACGGTCAGGTCGAAAAGGTCTGATCGGACAAGGGGAGGTAACTCCCTGACCCGCGTGGGAGGATGGTGGCCTAGTAAGCCGGGCTTTCCAGACGCACCACGCAACCGCAGCCGCCGGACTTGTTTCGGCATATTGAGCCGGGCAACCGGTTCGCAATGAAAGGCAGAGAGATATGGCTAAGAAAGTTGCAGGCCAGCTCAAGCTCCAGGTCAAGGCAGGATCGGCTAACCCGTCCCCGCCGATCGGCCCGGCACTTGGTCAGCGTGGCATTAACATCATGGAATTCTGCAAGGCGTTCAATGCCGCCACGCAGGAAATGGAAAAGGGTATGCCGATCCCGGTCGTCATCACCTATTACCAGGACAAGTCCTTCACCTTCGCAATGAAGCAGCCGCCGGTTACCTACTGGCTGAAGAAGGAAGCAAAGATCACCTCCGGTTCCAAGACTCCGGGCAAGGGTGCGAAGGTCGGTACCATCACCAAGGCTCAGGTCCGTGCGATCGCCGAAGGCAAGATGAAGGACCTGAACGCTGCTGACGTCGAAGGCGCAATGGCAATGGTTGAGGGTTCTGCCCGCTCCATGGGCCTGGAAGTGGTAGGTTGATCATGGCTAAGCTCGCAAAGCGCATTCAGAAGATCCGCGAAGGCGTCGATCCGACCAAGCTCGTTGCCCTGACCGACGCTATCGTCATGGTCAAGGAACGCGCTGTCGCCAAGTTCGATGAGACCATCGAAATCGCTATGAACCTCGGCGTTGACCCGCGTCACGCTGACCAGATGGTTCGCGGCGTTGTCAACCTGCCGAACGGCACGGGCCGCGACGTTCGCGTTGCTGTCTTCGCTCGTGGCGCCAAGGCTGATGAAGCCAAGGCTGCTGGTGCAGACATCGTCGGTGCTGAAGAACTGGTGGAAATCGTTCAGGGCGGCAAGATCGACTTCGATCGTTGCATCGCGACCCCGGACATGATGCCGCTCGTCGGTCGCCTTGGTAAGGTTCTCGGCCCGCGTGGCATGATGCCGAACCCTAAGGTTGGTACGGTAACCATGGATGTCGCCGGAGCTGTCAAGGCTTCCAAGGGCGGCGCTGTTGAGTTCCGCGTCGAAAAGGCCGGTATCATTCATGCCGGTATCGGCAAGGCTTCCTTCGACGCAAAGGCGCTCGAAGAAAACATCAAGGCCTTCGCTGACGCTGTCGTCAAGGCAAAGCCGGCTGGCGCCAAGGGTAACTACGTCAAGCGCGTAGCGATCTCCTCGACCATGGGGCCGGGCGTCAAGATCGACCCGTCGACGGTCACGGCCTGAATTTTTCCGGGATCCCGCGGATCCCGGTTTTAAAGAATTCCCGGTCCTTCGGGGCCGGGAGTATCCGGGGAAACCCGGATTTCCTGTCCGAGATTGCTGGCGGCTTCGGCCTTAATATATGCCGGCATGAGACGGGTAAGACCCGAGATTTCACTAAGGTGCCCGAGGCGCCGCTGAAGTGTCGGTTCGAGCCTAGTGTGCCTTGTGCCTGGAGCCCTTGAGGTAACAGTGCGAGGGGACAGGATCCTCAAGCGTCGCTCGGGATCTTTTTAAGAAGATCCCTTGAGGCAAAAGGCAAACCCGATGGGGCCTGCAGGATTGCGGTCCCGTCTACTGGAGACAGACAGTGGAAAGAGCGGAAAAACGCGAATTCGTCACAGAACTGAACGAAGTCTTCAAGGCTTCCGGTTCGGTTGTTGTGGCCCACTATGCTGGTGTCACAGTTGCGCAGATGAACGATTTTCGTTCGAAGATGCGCGCTGCTGGCGGCACCGTCAAAGTCGCGAAGAACCGCCTGGCCAAGATCGCTCTTCAGGGCACGGAGTCGGAAGGGATGTCGGACCTGTTCAAGGGTCAGACGCTCATTGCTTACAGCAATGACCCGATCACCGCTCCGAAGGTCGTCATGGATTTCGCCAAGACCAACGACAAGCTCGTTGTTCTCGGTGGCGCCATGGGTACGACCACGTTGAACGCGGATGCAGTCAAGTCGCTTGCGACCCTGCCTTCGCTGGACGAGCTGCGTGCAAAGCTGCTGGGTATGATTCAGACCCCGGCTACTCGCATTGCAGGCGTTGTCCAGGCTCCGGCCGGTCAGCTGGCTCGCGTTTTCGCAGCCTATGCCAAGAAGGACGAAGCCGCTTAAGGCGGTTTTTCGCTGTTCATAATCAAACCAGTTCGAACCGAACACAAAAGGAACTAGTAAAATGGCTGATCTCGCAAAGATCGTAGAAGACCTCTCTGCTCTGACCGTTCTGGAAGCTGCTGAGCTTTCCAAGCTGCTCGAAGAAAAGTGGGGCGTTTCTGCTGCAGCTCCGGTAGCTGTTGCTGCCGTTGCTGCCGGCGGCGGTGCTGCTGCTGCTGCTGAAGAAGAAAAGACCGAATTCGACGTTATCCTCGTCGACGCCGGCGCCAACAAGATCAACGTCATCAAGGAAGTTCGCGGCATCACCGGCCTCGGCCTCAAGGAAGCCAAGGACCTCGTCGAAGGCGCTCCGAAGCCGGTCAAGGAAGCCGTTTCCAAGGCTGAAGCCGCTGACCTCAAGAAGAAGCTTGAGGACGCCGGCGCTAAGGTCGACGTTAAGTAATATCGGAAATGGTTGTTGGGAGAGGGCGGTATCGCTCTCTCCCAACCGCTTGTTCCTCTGAAACTATTACCCAAGAGCCGGTAAAACGGCTCTTGGGTAATGGGTTCTTCAAGAGGATGGTCTCCACCAGGGCTTCCGGCAATCCGGCCGCAGGTTCTGGCAAGCGAGACGAGATTGAACGATCCATTGATTGACGGAGCCGACTGGCCAGCGGTGTCCGTCTGTTGCAGGCCCGGATGCAAAATTGACAAGGAGCGACGATGGCTCAGACCCTATCGTTTAACGGTCGCAGGCGCGTACGCAAGTTTTTTGGTAAAATCCCAGAAGTCGCGGAAATGCCGAACCTCATCGAGGTTCAGAAGGCCTCTTATGATCAGTTCCTCATGGTTGACGAGCCGCAAGGCGGCCGCCCCGACGAGGGACTTCAAGCTGTTTTCAAGTCCGTATTCCCGATCACCGACTTCTCCGGCGCTTCCATGCTGGAATTCGTATCCTACGAATTCGAGCCGCCGAAGTTCGACGTGGACGAATGCCGTCAGCGCGATCTGACCTACGCAGCGCCGCTCAAGGTGACGCTGCGCCTTATCGTGTTCGATATCGACGAGGATACCGGTGCCCGGTCGATCAAGGACATCAAGGAACAGTCGGTCTATATGGGCGACATGCCGCTGATGACCAACAACGGTACGTTCATCGTCAACGGTACCGAACGTGTTATCGTGTCCCAGATGCACCGCTCTCCGGGCGTGTTCTTCGACCACGACAAGGGCAAGAGCCATTCTTCGGGTAAGCTGCTGTTTGCTGCCCGCGTCATTCCGTATCGTGGTTCCTGGCTCGACATCGAGTTCGACGCCAAGGACATCGTTCACGCCCGTATCGACCGTCGCCGCAAGATTCCGGTGACGTCGCTACTGATGGCGCTCGGAATGGACGGCGAGGAAATCCTCTCGACCTTCTACACCAAGTCGTCCTACGCCCGTGACGGCAAGGGCTGGCGCATTCCCTTCCAGCCGGAAACGCTGAAGGGCGCCAAGACCATTTCCGACATGATCGACGCCGATACCGGTGAAGTCGTTGTCGAAGGTGGCAAGAAGCTTACTCCGCGTCTCCTTCGCCAGTTGACCGACAAGGGCCTCAAGGCCCTCAAGGCGTCCGACGAGGATCTCTATGGCAACTATCTCGCCGAGGACATGGTCAACATGTCGACCGGTGAGATCTACATGGAAGCCGGCGACGAGATCGACGAGAAGAGCCTCGCGCACCTTCTGGGTGCCGGTTTCGACGAGATCCCGGTTCTGGGCATCGACCACATCAATGTCGGCGCCTATATCCGCAACACGCTTGCCGCCGACAAGAACGAAAATCGTCAGGACGCCCTGTTCGATATCTACCGTGTCATGCGTCCGGGTGAGCCGCCGACCATGGATTCCGCTGAAGCCATGTTCAATTCGCTGTTCTTCGACGCCGAGCGCTACGACCTTTCGGCCGTCGGTCGCGTCAAGATGAACATGCGTCTTGACCTGCAGGTGGAAGATACCGTTCGCGTTCTGCGCAAGGACGACATCCTGGCTGTGGTCAAGATGCTGGTCGAACTGCGCGACGGCAAGGGCGAGATCGACGACATCGACAACCTCGGCAACCGCCGTGTTCGTTCTGTCGGCGAACTGATGGAAAACCAGTACCGCCTCGGCCTGCTCCGCATGGAGCGCGCGATCAAGGAACGCATGTCGTCGATCGAGATCGACACCGTCATGCCGCAGGACCTGATCAATGCCAAGCCGGCTGCTGCTGCCGTCCGCGAATTCTTCGGCTCCTCGCAGCTGTCGCAGTTCATGGACCAGGTGAACCCGCTTTCGGAAATCACCCACAAGCGTCGTCTTTCGGCTCTTGGCCCGGGTGGTCTGACCCGCGAGCGCGCAGGCTTCGAAGTCCGCGACGTTCATCCGACCCACTACGGCCGAATTTGCCCGATCGAAACGCCGGAAGGCCCGAACATCGGTCTTATCAACTCGCTGGCCACCTTCGCACGCGTCAACAAGTACGGCTTCATCGAAAGCCCGTACCGCAAGATCGTGGACGGCAAGGTAACGACTGACGTTGTCTACCTCTCGGCAATGGAAGAGGCGAAATACTACGTCGCGCAGGCCAATTCGGAGCTCACCTCCGACGGCCAGTTCGTCGAAGAGTTCGTCGTTTGCCGTCACGCCGGCGAAGTTATGCTTGCCCCGCGCGACAACATCAACCTGATGGACGTTTCGCCGAAGCAGCTTGTCTCCGTCGCAGCGGCTCTGATCCCGTTCCTCGAAAACGATGACGCCAACCGCGCTCTCATGGGCTCGAACATGCAGCGTCAGGCCGTTCCGCTCCTGCGTGCGGAAGCTCCGTTCGTCGGTACCGGCATGGAGCCGGTCGTTGCCCGTGACTCCGGCGCAGCTATCGCTGCCCGTCGTGGCGGTGTTGTCGACCAGGTCGATGCGACCCGTATCGTTATCCGCGCAACCGAAGACCTCGATCCGTCGAAGTCCGGCGTCGATATCTACCGCCTGATGAAGTTCCAGCGTTCGAACCAGAACACCTGCGTCAACCAGCGCCCGCTGGTTTCAGTCGGTGACGTTCTGAACAAGGGCGACATCATCGCTGACGGCCCGTCGACCGATCTGGGCGACCTGGCTCTCGGCCGCAACGCGCTCGTCGCGTTCATGCCGTGGAACGGTTACAACTACGAAGACTCGATCCTGATGTCCGAGCGTATCGTAGCCGACGACGTGTTCACCTCCATCCACATCGAGGAATTCGAAGTGATGGCGCGTGACACCAAGCTTGGTCCGGAAGAAATCACGCGCGACATTCCGAACGTTTCGGAAGAAGCGCTGAAGAACCTCGACGAAGCCGGTATCGTCTACATCGGTGCGGAAGTCGCTCCGGGCGACATTCTCGTCGGCAAGATCACGCCGAAGGGCGAAAGCCCGATGACGCCTGAAGAGAAGCTTCTGCGCGCCATCTTCGGTGAAAAGGCTTCTGACGTTCGCGATACCTCCATGCGTATGCCTCCGGGCACGTTCGGCACCATCGTCGAAGTTCGCGTCTTCAACCGCCATGGCGTTGAGAAGGACGAACGTGCGATGGCGATCGAGCGCGAGGAAATCGAACGCCTTGCCAAGGACCGCGACGACGAACAGGCGATCCTCGACCGTAACGTCTACGGCCGTCTGCTCGACATGCTGCGTGGTCAGGTTTCGGTTGCAGGTCCGAAGGGCTTCAAGAAGGGCGTCGAGCTCTCGAATGCGGTCGTTTCCGAATACCCGCGTTCGCAGTGGTGGATGTTCGCCGTCGAGGACGAGAAGGTCCAGGGCGAGATCGAAGCCCTGCGTGGCCAGTACGACGAATCCAAGTCGCGCCTTGAGCAGCGCTTCATGGACAAGGTCGAAAAGGTCCAGCGCGGCGACGAAATGCCTCCGGGCGTCATGAAGATGGTCAAGGTCTTCGTAGCTGTTAAGCGCAAGATCCAGCCGGGCGACAAGATGGCCGGCCGTCACGGCAACAAGGGTGTTGTCTCGCGTATCGTGCCCATCGAAGACATGCCGTTCCTTGAAGACGGTACGCATGTCGATATCTGCTTGAACCCGCTCGGCGTTCCTTCGCGAATGAACGTTGGCCAGATCCTCGAGACCCACCTTGCCTGGGCTTGCGCAGGCATGGGCAAGAAGATCGGCGAGCTGCTCGACGAGTATCGGAAGACGATGGACATTACCGACCTGAAGACGGAGTTGACGGAAGTCTACGCGTCGCAGGCCAAGGATGAAGTCTCCAACTTCGACGATGATTCGCTTGTCAAGCTGGCGGAACAGTCCCGCAGGGGTGTCTCCATCGCGACACCGGTCTTTGACGGTGCGCATGAGCCCGACGTTGCGTCCATGCTGACGCGCGCCGGCCTGCATTCGTCGGGTCAGTCGGTTCTGTACGATGGTCGTACCGGTGAGCCCTTCGATCGCAAGGTCACCGTCGGGTACATGTACATGATCAAGCTCAACCACTTGGTTGACGACAAGATCCACGCCCGTTCGATCGGTCCTTACTCGCTCGTTACCCAGCAGCCGCTGGGCGGCAAGGCGCAGTTCGGCGGTCAGCGCTTCGGGGAAATGGAAGTCTGGGCTCTGGAAGCTTACGGCGCCGCCTACACCTTGCAGGAAATGCTGACGGTGAAGTCGGACGACGTGGCCGGTCGTACCAAGGTCTACGAAGCGATCGTCCGCGGCGACGACACCTTCGAGGCCGGCATTCCGGAGAGCTTCAACGTTCTCGTCAAGGAAATGCGGTCGCTGGGTCTTAGCGTCGAGCTTGAAAACTCCAAGATCGATGCTGCAGCCGAGGCCAGCCTGCCCGACGCGGCGGAATGATGTTTTGACAAGGCGTGCGCTGTCGCGAGGCAGCGCACGTATCCCGCCCTTCGGAACGTTCGGAAGGGCAGGGAGTTTCGCCGCATTTTGCGGTTATTGTCATTCTAAGGCCTGATGCGGTGGCCCGGGAAATCGCCGCTTTCAGTGCCAAGCAAGGGCACATCGCCCGTTAAGGAGATAGGCATGAACCAAGAGGTCATGAACCTTTTCAACCCGCAGGTGCCGGCACAGCACTTCGATTCCATCCGGATCTCGATCGCGAGCCCGGAAAAGATCCTGTCCTGGTCCTATGGCGAGATCAAGAAGCCCGAGACCATCAACTACCGTACGTTCAAGCCGGAGCGTGACGGTCTCTTCTGCGCGCGCATCTTCGGACCGATCAAGGACTACGAGTGCCTGTGCGGCAAGTACAAGCGCATGAAGTACAAGGGCATCATCTGCGAAAAGTGCGGCGTCGAAGTCACTCTGTCGCGCGTTCGCCGCGAGCGCATGGGCCATATCGAGCTCGCAGCGCCGGTTGCCCACATCTGGTTCCTGAAGTCGCTTCCCTCGCGTATTTCGACGCTGCTCGACATGACGCTGAAGGATGTCGAACGCGTTCTCTATTTCGAGAACTACATCGTGACTGAGCCGGGCCTGACCTCGCTCAAGGAAAACCAGCTTCTCAGCGAAGAAGAATACATGATGGCCGTCGACGAGTTCGGCGAAGACCAGTTCACCGCCATGATCGGTGCTGAAGCCATCTACGAAATGCTCGCTTCGATGAACCTCGAGAAGATCGCTGGCGATCTGCGCTCCGAGCTTGCCGACACCACGTCGGATCTCAAGCAGAAGAAGCTGATGAAGCGCCTGAAGATCGTCGAGAACTTCATGGAATCCGGCAATCGCCCTGAATGGATGATCATGAAGGTCGTCCCGGTCATCCCGCCGGACCTGCGCCCGCTGGTTCCGCTCGATGGCGGCCGCTTCGCGACCTCTGACCTCAACGATCTCTATCGTCGCGTCATCAACCGTAACAACCGTCTGAAGCGCCTGATCGAACTTCGCGCTCCTGGCATCATCATCCGCAACGAAAAGCGCATGCTGCAGGAATCTGTAGACGCGTTGTTCGATAACGGCCGTCGTGGCCGCGTCATCACGGGTGCCAACAAGCGTCCGTTGAAGTCGCTGTCCGACATGCTCAAGGGCAAGCAGGGCCGCTTCCGTCAGAACCTTCTCGGCAAGCGCGTCGACTATTCCGGCCGTTCGGTTATCGTGACAGGCCCGGAACTCAAGCTGCACCAGTGCGGCCTGCCGAAGAAGATGGCGCTCGAACTGTTCAAGCCGTTCATCTACGCCCGCCTCGATGCCAAGGGTTACTCCTCGACCGTCAAGCAGGCCAAGAAGCTGGTTGAAAAGGAAAAACCGGAAGTCTGGGATATCCTTGACGAGGTTATCCGCGAGCATCCGGTTCTCCTGAACCGCGCACCGACGCTGCACCGCCTGGGCATCCAGGCCTTCGAACCGACTCTGGTCGAAGGCAAGGCCATCCAGCTGCATCCGCTCGTCTGCACTGCCTTCAACGCCGACTTCGACGGCGACCAGATGGCCGTTCACGTGCCGCTGTCGCTTGAAGCCCAGCTTGAAGCCCGCGTGCTGATGATGTCGACGAACAACATCCTGCATCCGGCAAACGGCGCCCCGATCATCGTTCCTTCGCAGGACATGGTTCTCGGCCTGTATTACCTGTCGATCCTGAACCAGAACGAGCCGGGCGAAGGCATGGCCTTCTCCGACATGGGCGAGCTGCAGCACGCTCTGGAAAACAAGGTCGTCACGCTTCATGCCAAGATCAAGGGCCGCTTCAAGACCGTGGACGCCGATGGCAACCCGGTTTCGAAGATCTTCGACACCACTCCGGGTCGTCTGATCATCGGCGAACTGCTGCCGAAGAACGTCAACGTGCCGTTCGACATCTGCAACCAGGAAATGACCAAGAAGAACATCTCCAAGATGATCGATACGGTCTACCGCCATTGCGGCCAGAAGGACACGGTCATTTTCTGCGACCGCATCATGCAGCTCGGCTTTGCCCATGCTTGCCGCGCCGGCATTTCGTTCGGCAAGGACGACATGGTCATTCCGGACAGCAAGGCCAAGATCGTCGGCGATACCGAAGCTCTGGTGAAGGAATACGAGCAGCAGTACAACGACGGCCTGATCACTCAGGGCGAGAAGTACAACAAGGTCGTTGACGCATGGGGCAAGGCCACCGAAAAGGTCGCCGAAGACATGATGGCCCGCATTAAGGCCGTCGAGTTCGACCCGGAAACCAACCGCCAGAAGCCGATGAACGCCATCTACATGATGTCGCACTCGGGTGCTCGTGGTTCTCCGAACCAGATGCGTCAGCTGGGCGGCATGCGCGGCCTCATGGCCAAGCCGTCGGGCGAAATCATCGAGACCCCGATCATCTCGAACTTCAAGGAAGGCCTGACCGTTAACGAGTACTTCAACTCGACCCACGGTGCCCGTAAGGGCCTTGCAGACACCGCTCTGAAGACCGCGAACTCGGGTTACCTGACCCGTCGTCTCGTCGACGTCGCGCAGGATTGCATCGTCAACCTCGTGGATTGCGGCACCGACAAGGGCCTCACCATGACGGCAATCGTCGATGCCGGTCAGGTGGTTGCCTCCATCGGCGCCCGCGTTCTGGGTCGTACCGCTCTGGATGACATCGATCATCCGGTCACGGGTGCCCGTATCGTTGATGCAGGCCGCATGATTCTCGAGGCCGATGTTATCGAGATCGAAAAGGCTGGTATTCAGTCCATCCGTATCCGTTCTGCACTGACGTGCGCGGTACAGACGGGCGTTTGCTCGGTTTGCTACGGTCGAGACCTCGCCCGCGGTACGCCGGTCAACATGGGCGAAGCCGTAGGTGTTATCGCTGCGCAGTCGATCGGTGAGCCGGGTACTCAGCTTACCATGCGTACCTTCCACCTTGGCGGCACCGCCAACGTGGTCGACCAGTCGTTCCTTGAAGCATCGTATGAAGGTACGATCGCGATCAAGAACCGTAACCTGCTGCGGAACTCGGAAGGCAATCTTATTGCCATGGGCCGCAACATGGCGATCACCATTCTGGATGAGCGCGGCGTTGAGCGTTCCTCCCAGCGTGTCGCCTACGGTTCGAAGGTCTTCGTGGACGACGGCGATAAGGTCCGCCGCGGTCAGCGTCTTGCTGAGTGGGATGCCTACACCCGTCCGATGATGACGGAAGTGGAAGGTATCGTGCACTTCGAGGACGTGGTCGACGGTCTCTCCGTTTTGGAAGCGACCGACGAGTCGACTGGTATCACCAAGCGTCAGGTTATCGACTGGCGTTCGACGCCGCGTGGCGCCGACCTCAAGCCGGCGATCGTCATCAAGGATGCTGCGGGCAATGTCCTGAAGCTTTCCCGCGGTGGCGAAGCCCGCTTCCAGCTGTCGGTTGACGCAATTCTGTCGGTCGAACCCGGCCAGAAGGTCTCCCAGGGTGACGTTCTTGCCCGTTCGCCGCTGGAAAGCGCCAAGACCAAGGACATCACCGGTGGTCTGCCGCGCGTTGCCGAACTGTTCGAAGCCCGTCGTCCGAAGGATCACGCCATCATCGCTGAGATCGATGGTACGATCCGCCTCGGCCGCGACTACAAGAACAAGCGTCGCGTCATCATCGAGCCGGCGGAAGACGGTGTCGAGCCGGTCGAATACCTGATCCCGAAGGGCAAGCCCTTCCATCTTCAGGATGGCGACTACATCGAAAAGGGCGACTACATCCTCGACGGTAACCCGGCTCCGCACGACATCCTGGCGATCAAGGGCGTGGAAGCACTCGCTTCCTACCTGGTCAACGAAATCCAGGAAGTCTACCGACTGCAGGGCGTTGTGATCAACGACAAGCACATCGAGGTGATCGTTCGCCAGATGCTGCAGAAGGTCGAGATCACTGATTCCGGCGACAGCCAGTACATCGTCGGCGACAACGTCGACCGGATCGAACTGGATGACGTCAACGAGCGTCTGATCGAGGAAGGCAAGAAGCCAGCTTACGGCGATCCGGTCCTTCTCGGTATCACCAAGGCCTCGCTGCAGACCCCGTCGTTCATTTCGGCCGCATCCTTCCAGGAAACCACCAAGGTTCTCACGGAAGCTGCGATCGCCGGAAAGACCGACACGCTGCAGGGCCTGAAGGAAAACGTCATCGTCGGCCGCCTCATCCCGGCTGGTACCGGCGGTACAATGACGCAGATCCGCCGCATTGCGACGAACCGCGACGAGCTCATCCTTGAGGAGCGCAAGAGGGGTACGGGTGCGGATGTCGCAACCCCGATGCTGCAGGATCTCGCTTCGGTCGAGAACGCTCCGGCTGCGGAATAAGGCAAATCGGGCGGTGCTCTTTTGTCGCACCGCACCTTTGACGATTGAAAGGCGCGCGGGGCTTCCGGGCGCCTTTTTTCGTTGCACCCCACAACCCAGCGCTTTAAGCATTGATCGAGCGCAAAGCTGCGATTTAGAATTATTCTAATATGAGTCCCGTTCAAAACGAACGGAGGCTATTATGAAAAGACTACTGATTTCGGTCGCAGCGTTGCTTCTGGCAACCACGGCGTTTTCCGCCGATCCCGTCCCCGCGGACCTCAGGGAAACTGCGCTCAGCACTTTCAAACCTTTGCCGTCCACCATCCCGGCGGTAGCCAACAATCCGATCACTCCCGACAAGATCGCGCTTGGCAAGGCACTGTTTTTCGATCCGCGCATGTCGGCGTCTGGCGTGTTCTCGTGTAATTCCTGCCACAACCTCGCAACTGGTGGCGACGACAACCTGGAGACCTCGATCGGTCATGGCTGGCAGAAAGGCCCGCGCAACGCCCCGACGGCGCTCAATGCGGTCTTCAATATTGCCCAGTTCTGGGATGGTCGCGCCGAAGATCTGAAGGCTCAGGCCAAGGGGCCGGTGCAGGCTGGCGTGGAGATGGCGAATACTCCGACCCAGGTCGTGGCGACGCTGAAGTCGATGCCGCAATATGTCGAATGGTTTAAGGCGGCCTTCCTGGGCGAGGAAGATCCGGTCACCTTCGACAATTTTGCCAAGGCGATTGAGGCATTCGAAGCAACTCTGATCACGCCCGCACCGTTCGATGCCTATCTGAACGGTGATGATGCCGCCATGACCATTGAGCAGAAGCAGGGTCTCGCGCTCTTCATAGACAAGGGGTGCTCATCCTGCCACTCGGGTATCAACGTCGGCGGTGAAGGATATTATCCTTTCGGCCTGATTGAGAAGCCCGGCGCTGACGTGCTGCCTGAAAATGACAAGGGTCGCTTTGCCGTCACCAACACGGCCGATGATTCCTACGTTTTCCGCGCCGCACCTCTGCGCAACGTTGCCCTGACTGCCCCTTATTTCCATTCCGGCAAGGTCTGGAACCTCAAGCAGGCAGTCGCCATCATGGGTACGGCCCAGCTGGGTGAGGAACTGAACGACGAAGAGGTCACCCTGATCGTTGCATTCCTCAACACCCTGACCGGCAAGATGCCGGAGGTCTCCTATCCCGTGCTGCCGGCTGAAACGGATAGCACACCCAGGCCAAGCGGCGAAGTAGTGAAGAACTGATCCGGCCTGAGTGTCGAAAAGAGAAGGGCCGCCGGAAATCCGACGGCCCTTCCGCATTCTGGGAAAGAACTCAATTGAAGCGGATGATCGCCACTTCGCCCTCAAGGGCGCCCTGGTAGGCGGAGGCATGAGGTTCCTCATCCGGGGGGGACGTGACCATGCCGATCTGGTCGAGGTCCGCTTCGAGAAAACCTTCTTCCGACAGCGCATTGAGAGCCGCACGCACGGCGGAATCGTCATCCGCCGCCGTAAGCATGATATGTAGGTCGATGCCTTCGCCGCCCTCGACCTCATAGGCCTTGGCGATAATGATGAATACCATCGGATCATCGAAATTGTTGTCGTTGTCTGGCGTGGAGATCATGGTGTCGGTCTTTTCCGGCCTGGTTGATTCCCCCGGTCGAATCGAGAGGAGGAAGGAGGGTGCGCGCCATTAGGCTTTGGCCATTATCTATGGCGTTTTGATCGAATGCTAAAGCCAATTTATTGCATGCGATCCGTTTTGGGTGCAGAACGGGGGTCGGAGCGGCCCGAAGGCCCTGCGTTCCGGCATTAATTTACGATTGAGACTTGACGGAACGGGGTGAAAACAGTAGTACGCCGGCCATCGGAGCCTATGTGAGGTTAGGCTTTTCGGAACGTCTTGTTCTGAAGTTCACCTCAAACAGGGTCCTTTTCGCACGTTGACGAACACAAATGCTGCACGCAAGACGCGCGAAGTGTGCGTCCTCTGCCTTTTGTGGTCCATCCGCGAAGAGCGGATCGGGCCACATTTTGCGCATGAAGGAAATTGTGCGATCACCGCCGGAAACGGCTAAATGGGGTCCGAGAGGGCTTTAGAGACAAGATATTGCAAGGGATGGTTATATGCCTACCGTAAACCAGCTTATCCGCAAGCCGCGTCAGGCACAGGTAAAGCGCAACAAGGTTCCTGCTCTGCAGGAAAATCCGCAGAAGCGTGGCGTTTGCACCCGCGTTTACACCACGACCCCGAAGAAGCCGAACTCGGCTCTGCGTAAGGTCGCCAAGATTCGCCTGACCAATGGCTTCGAAGTCATCGGCTACATTCCGGGTGAAGGTCATAACCTGCAGGAACACTCCGTCGTCATGATCCGTGGCGGTCGTGTAAAGGACTTGCCGGGTGTGCGTTACCACATCATCCGCGGCGTTCTCGATACCCAGGGTGTCAAGAACCGTAAGCAGCGTCGTTCGAAGTACGGTGCAAAGCGTCCGAAGTAATTCGGATTTCAGATTTTCCCGGCGCTGCGCGAGGTTCTCCGCGTGATAAAGCGTCCCAACTGTTGAGAGACAAACTAGTATGTCCCGTCGCCATAGTGCAGAAAAGCGCGAAATCAATCCGGATCCGAAGTTCGGCGATCTCGTAGTTACCAAGTTCATGAACGCCATCATGCTTCACGGCAAGAAGTCCGTGGCTGAAAGCATCGTTTACGGTGCGTTTGATTCCGTTCAGGGCAAGCTGAAGCAGGAGCCGCTTGGCGTCTTCCATCAGGCGCTCGATAACATCGCGCCGCATGTTGAAGTGCGTTCCCGCCGCGTTGGTGGTGCGACCTATCAGGTTCCGGTAGACGTTCGCCCCGAGCGTCGTCAGGCTCTTGCTATCCGTTGGCTCATCGCTGCTGCCCGCAAGCGCAACGAGACCACCATGATTGATCGCCTCTGCGGCGAACTCATGGATGCCGCCAACAACCGTGGCTCCGCCGTCAAGAAGCGTGAAGACACGCACAAGATGGCAGACGCGAACCGCGCCTTCTCGCATTACCGCTGGTAATCAACCGATCGAATATTGAAAGGCAGTCCGTATGGCTCGCGAATATAAAATCGAAGACTACCGCAATTTCGGCATCATGGCCCACATTGATGCCGGCAAGACCACGACCACCGAGCGTATTCTTTACTACACCGGTAAGTCTCACAAGATCGGCGAAGTGCACGACGGCGCTGCTACCATGGACTGGATGGAGCAGGAGCAGGAACGCGGCATCACCATCACGTCCGCTGCTACCACGACCTTCTGGAAGGGTCGCGACGGCAAGATGCGCCGCTTCAACATCATCGACACCCCCGGCCACGTTGACTTCACCATTGAAGTTGAGCGTTCGCTGCGCGTTCTCGATGGTGCGATCGCCCTTCTCGATGCCAACGCCGGCGTAGAGCCGCAGACGGAAACCGTCTGGCGTCAGGCTGAGAAGTACAACGTTCCGCGCATGATCTTCTGCAACAAGATGGACAAGACCGGTGCGGACTTCTACCGCTCGGTCGAGATGATCAAGACCCGTCTTGGCGCAACCGCTGTCGTCATGCAGCTCCCGATCGGTGCGGAAACCGAATTCAAGGGCGTTGTCGACCTCATCGAGATGAACGCGCTCGTATGGCGCGATGAGTCGCTGGGCGCTGCCTGGGACGTCGTCGAGATCCCGGAAGACCTGAAGGCCAAGGCTGAAGAATATCGCGAAAAGCTGATCGAGACGGTTGTCGAGATCGACGAAGAAGCGATGGAAGCTTATCTGAATGGCGAGATGCCGGACAACGAAAAGATCCGTCAGTTGGTTCGTCGCGGCACCATCGACGTGAAGTTCCACCCGATGTTCTGCGGTACCGCGTTCAAGAACAAGGGCGTTCAGCCGCTTCTCGACGCAGTTGTCGACTACCTGCCGTCGCCGCTCGACATTCCGGCGATCAAGGGCATTGACTTCAAGACCGAAGCCGAAATCGAGCGTCATGCCGACGATAGCGAGCCTCTCTCGATGCTCGCGTTCAAGATCATGAACGACCCCTTCGTTGGTTCGCTGACCTTTGCGCGCATCTACTCCGGCAAGCTCGAAAAGGGTTCGTCGGTCCTGAACACGGTAAAGGACAAGCGCGAGCGCGTCGGCCGTATGCTTCAGATGCACTCCAACAGCCGTGAAGACATCGAAGAAGCCTTTGCAGGCGATATCGTTGCTCTCGCCGGCCTGAAGGAAACCACGACGGGTGACACGCTCTGCGATCCGCTGAAGCCGGTTATCCTCGAGCGCATGGAATTCCCCGAGCCGGTCATCCAGATCGCGATCGAGCCGAAGTCCAAGGGCGACCAGGAAAAGATGGGCCTCGCGCTCAACCGTCTGGCTGCCGAAGACCCGTCCTTCCGCGTGAAGACTGACCAGGAATCGGGTCAGACCATCATCGCAGGCATGGGTGAACTTCATCTCGACATCATCGTCGACCGCATGCGTCGCGAGTTCAAGGTTGAAGCCAACGTCGGTGCTCCGCAGGTTGCCTACCGCGAAACCATCACGCGTCAGCACGAAGAAGACTACACGCACAAGAAGCAGTCCGGTGGTACCGGCCAGTTCGCGCGCGTCAAGATCGTCTTCGAACCGAACCCGGATGGCGAAGATTTCGTCTTCGAATCCAAGATCGTTGGCGGTGCTGTTCCGAAGGAATACATCCCGGGCGTTCAGAAGGGTATCGAAAGCGTTCTGTCTTCCGGTCCGCTCGCTGGCTTCCCGATGCTTGGCGTAAAGGCCACCCTCATCGACGGTGCCTTCCATGACGTCGACTCCTCGGTTCTCGCCTTCGAAATCGCATCGCGTGCCTGCTTCCGTGAAGCAGCCAAGAAGGCCGGCGCTCAGCTGCTTGAGCCGATGATGAAGGTCGAAGTTGTAACCCCGGAAGACTACGTCGGTGACGTTATCGGTGACCTGAACTCCCGCCGTGGTCAGATCCAGGGTCAGGAACAGCGCGGCATCGCGATCGTCATCAACGCTCACGTACCGCTGGCGAACATGTTCAAGTACGTCGACAACCTGCGCTCCATGTCGCAGGGCCGCGCGCAGTATTCGATGACCTTCGATCACTATGCTCCGGTTCCGTCGAACGTCGCGACCGAAATCCAGGCAAAGTATTCCGGTCAGAAGTAATCGGAATACTCACCTGAAATACGCCTCGGCCTCGGGCCGGGGCGATCACACGAATTGGAGCCCTCTGGGCTCAAGAAGAATGGAGAGCCCGAAATGGCAAAGAGTAAGTTTGAGCGCACGAAGCCGCACGTTAACATCGGCACGATTGGCCACGTCGACCATGGCAAGACGTCTCTGACGGCAGCGATCACGAAGTTTTTCGGCGAATTCAAGGCCTATGACCAGATCGACGCAGCGCCGGAAGAGAAGGCCCGCGGCATCACCATCTCGACGGCGCACGTTGAGTACGAGACGGCCAACCGCCACTATGCACACGTTGACTGCCCCGGCCACGCCGACTACGTCAAGAACATGATCACCGGTGCTGCGCAGATGGACGGCGCGATCCTGGTTTGCTCGGCCGCTGACGGCCCGATGCCGCAGACCCGCGAACACATCCTGCTGGCCCGCCAGGTTGGCGTTCCGGCGATCGTTGTGTTCCTGAACAAGGTCGACCAGGTTGACGACGCAGAACTTCTGGAACTCGTCGAGCTTGAAGTTCGCGAACTTCTGTCCTCGTACGACTTCCCGGGCGACGACATCCCGGTCGTCAAGGGCTCTGCTCTTGCCGCTCTGGAAGACTCCAACAAGGAAATCGGCGAAAACGCCATCCGCAAGCTGATGGAAGAAGTCGACGCATACATTCCGACCCCGGAACGTCCGATCGACCAGCCGTTCCTGATGCCGATCGAAGACGTGTTCTCGATCTCGGGCCGTGGTACGGTTGTGACCGGCCGCGTCGAGCGTGGTATCGTCAAGGTTGGTGAAGAAGTCGAAATCGTCGGCATCCGCCCGACCTCGAAGACGACTGTTACCGGCGTTGAAATGTTCCGCAAGCTGCTCGACCAGGGCCAGGCCGGCGACAACATCGGCGCACTGGTTCGCGGTGTTAACCGTGACGGCGTCGAGCGTGGCCAGATCCTGTGCAAGCCGGGCTCTGTCAAGCCGCACAAGAAGTTCATGGCTGAAGCCTACATCCTGACGAAGGAAGAAGGCGGCCGTCATACGCCGTTCTTCACGAACTACCGTCCGCAGTTCTACTTCCGCACGACGGACGTGACGGGTATCGTTTCTCTGCCGGAAGGCACGGAAATGGTTATGCCTGGCGACAACGTCACTGTTCAGGTTGAGCTGATCGTTCCGATCGCGATGGAAGAAAAGCTGCGCTTCGCTATCCGCGAAGGCGGCCGTACCGTCGGCGCCGGCATCGTCGCATCCATCATCGAGTGATTGATGAACGGAGCGGCGAGAGATCGCCGCTTCGTTTATCAATAATCGGTTGACGAATCTCCACCGGCATTGTATGTGCCGGCCACGAAGAAAACGGACGGTGATTTCGTCGTCCGTTTATCGCTGCGTTGAGTCGATCTCTTGAAGATCGAGACCTGGCAGGTTTCTGAGAATAGCAAGTGACAGGGGCGCCCTCCGGTGTCCCTGTGATTTTTGATAATCCGGGGCCGACCAGTAATTGGTAATTCACTGTCTCTGCGTATGCGGGACGCAAGAAAACGAACAAGGACAAGTCGAATGAACGGCCAGAATATCCGCATCCGCCTCAAGGCGTTTGATCACCGGGTTCTCGATGCCTCTACGCGGGAGATTGTTTCGACCGCAAAGCGCACCGGTGCAAGCGTTCGCGGCCCGGTACCGCTTCCGACTCGCATTGAAAAATTTACTGTTAACCGTTCGCCTCACGTCGACAAGAAGAGCCGCGAACAGTTTGAGATGCGCACGCATAAGCGTCTTCTCGATATCGTTGATCCGACCCCGCAGACCGTTGATGCTCTGATGAAGCTCGACCTTGCTGCAGGCGTTGACGTCGAGATCAAGCTCTAAGAAGTAATTCCGGCGAGAGCCGAAATAACAAGGAAGGTACGTGGCAAGACCTGCCAACGACTTCTCGAAACGGGAAACCTCAAGGTTCGGAAGGGCCGGAACGGAATCCTTAAACAAAGAGGCAAGGGAAGGGGCTTTCGGGCTCTGACTCGACTCTCAAGAGGAATGAACCAATGCGTTCAGGTGTGATTGCACAGAAAGTGGGAATGACCCGCGTCTACAACGACGCCGGCGAGCATGTCCCGGTAACAGTTCTGCGTTTGGATAACGTGCAGGTCGTTGCTCAGCGCACTGTCGAGAAGAACGGCTACACCGCCGTGCAGCTCGGCGCTGGTCAGGCGAAGGTTAAGAATACTTCGAAGGCCATGCGTGGTAACTTCGCTGCTGCCAGCGTTGAACCGAAGGCGAAGCTTGTCGAGTTTCGCGTTTCGGAAGAAAATTTGATCGATGTCGGCTCCCAGCTCACCGCAGGTCATTTTTCGGCCGGCCAGCTGGTTGATGTTACCGGCACGACCATCGGTAAGGGTTTTGCTGGTGCCATGAAGCGCCACAACTTCGGTGGTCTGCGTGCAACCCACGGCGTTTCGGTTTCGCACCGTTCGCATGGTTCGACCGGTAACAACCAGGATCCGGGTAAGGTCTGGAAGGGCAAGCGCATGGCTGGTCACATGGGCCAGACTCGCGTCACTACCCAGAATCTTGAAGTCGTTTCGACCGATGAAGATCGTGGTCTGATCCTTGTGAAGGGCGCTGTTCCCGGTTCGAAGGGTTCCTGGATCATCGTGCGCGACGCCGTAAAGTCGGCGAAGTAAGGAGCCAAACCAATGGAATTGAACGTCAAGACCCTCGAGGGCAAGGACGCCGGCAAGGTTTCTCTGTCGGATGCGATTTTCGGCCTTGAGCCGCGCGAAGATATCATTGCCCGTGTGATCCGTTGGCAGCTGGCAAACAAGCGCCAGGGCACCCATAAGATCAAGACCCGTGGCGAAGTCTCCCGCACCGGCTCCAAGATGTACAAGCAGAAGGGTACGGGCCGCGCTCGTCACCATTCGGCTCGCGCTCCGCAGTTCCGCGGCGGTGGTAAGGCACATGGCCCGGTTGTTCGCAGCCACGCCCATGACCTGCCGAAGAAGGTCCGTGCTCTCGCTCTGCGTCACGCTCTGTCCGCCAAGCTGAAGTCTGAAGACCTCATCATCGTCGACCAGCTCGTCGCTGCTGAGGCAAAGACCAAGGCTCTGATCGGCAGCTTCGCTTCGCTCGGCCTCACCAATGCACTCGTAATCGGCGGCGCCGAGATCGATGGCAATTTCAAGCTCGCTGCCGCAAACATCCCGAACGTCGATGTTCTGCCGGTTCAGGGCATCAACGTTTATGACATCCTGCGTCGCGGCAAGCTGGTGCTTTCCAAGGCTGCGGTTGAAGCTCTGGAGGAGCGGTTCAAATGACTGATCTTCGCCACTACGACGTGATCGTATCTCCGTCGATCACCGAAAAGTCGACCATGGTATCCGAACAGAACCAGGTCGTCTTCAACGTCGCCAAGGGTGCAAGCAAGCCGGAAATCAAGGCTGCTGTCGAAGCTCTCTTCGGTGTCAAGGTCACTGCCGTGAACACGCTTCTGCGCAAGGGCAAGGTCAAGCGTTTCCGCGGCTTCGCCGGCAAGCAGAAGGACGTCAAGAAGGCGATCGTAACGCTCGCCGAAGGTCAGTCCATCGACGTGTCGACGGGCGTCTGAGGTAGGGAACAAGAAAAATGGCATTGAAAAGCTACAATCCGACGACCCCGAGCCAGCGTCAGCTGGTCATCGTCGACCGTTCGGGCCTTTACAAGGGCAAGCCGGTCAAGGCGCTGACGGAAGGTCTCTCCAAGAGCGGCGGCCGTAACAACCTCGGTCGCATCACCGCTCGTTTCATCGGCGGCGGTCACAAGCGCACCTACCGTCTCGTTGACTTCAAGCGTCGTAAGTTTGACGTTGAAGGCACGGTAGAGCGTCTGGAATACGACCCGAACCGCACCGCGTTCATCGCTCTCGTCACCTACGCAGACGGCGAGCAGGCCTACATCCTGGCTCCGCAGCGCCTGGCTGCCGGCGACAAGGTCATCGCCTCCGACAAGGCCGTCGATGTCAAGCCCGGCAACACCATGCCGCTGCAGTACATCCCGGTCGGCTCGATCGTGCATAACGTCGAGATGAAGCCGGGCAAGGGCGGTCAGATCGCTCGTTCTGCTGGCACCTACGTACAGCTCGTCGGCCGCGATGCCGGCATGGCAATCCTTCGTCTGAACTCTGGCGAGCAGCGTCTCGTCCCGGGTTCGTGCCTCGCCACCGTTGGCGCCGTTTCCAACCCGGATCACGGCAACATCAACGACGGTAAGGCTGGTCGTACCGTATGGCGCGGCAAGCGTCCGCATAACCGCGGCGTTGTCATGAACCCGGTCGACCACCCGCACGGTGGTGGTGAAGGTCGCACCTCCGGTGGTCGTCACCCGGTTTCGCCGTGGGGCAAGCCGACCAAGGGCAAGCGCACCCGTTCGAACAAGTCGACAGACAAGTTCATCATGCGCTCGCGCCACCTGAAGAAGAAGTAAGAGAGGTTAGTCAGAAATGGCTCGTTCAGTATGGAAAGGCCCGTTCGTCGATGGCTATCTTCTCAAGAAGGCTGAGAAGGTTCGCGAAGGCGGCCGTAGCGAAGTGATCAAGATGTGGAGCCGTCGCTCCACCATCCTGCCGCAGTTCGTCGGTCTCACCTTCGGTGTCTACAACGGCAGCAAGCATGTACCGGTCAGCGTCAACGAAGACATGGTCGGACACAAGTTCGGTGAATTCGCTCCCACCCGGACCTACTATGGTCACGGTGCGGACAAGAAGGCGAAGAGGAAGTAATCATGGGCAAGGCAAAAGCCGAACGCCGGCTGAAGGACAACGAGGCGCAGGCAGTTGCGCGCACGCTCCGCGTCAGCCCCCAGAAGCTCAACCTGGTTGCCGCGCTGATCCGCGGCAAGAAGGTTGACCGCGCTCTGGCCGACCTCGAGTTTTCGCGCAAGCGGATCGCCGGCAGCGTCAAGAAGACGCTCGAGTCTGCAATCGCAAACGCCGAAAACAACCACGACCTCGACGTTGACCAGCTCATCGTCGCGGAAGCCTACGTCGGCAAGTCGATCGTCATGAAGCGTTTCCACGCTCGTGGCCGCGGCCGCGCATCGCGCATCGAAAAGCCGTTCGCACACCTCACTATCGTCGTGCGCGAAGTCGAAGCCAAAGTGGAGGCCGCATAATGGGTCAGAAAATCAATCCGATCGGTTTCCGTCTGGGCATCAATCGCACGTGGGATAGCCGTTGGTTCGCCGACAACGCTGAATATGGCAAGCTGCTCCACGAGGATCTGAAGATCCGCGCTTACCTGATGGAAGAACTGAAGCAGGCCGGTATCGCCAAGGTGGTCATCGAGCGTCCGCACAAGAAGTGCCGCGTCACGATCCACTCGGCTCGTCCGGGTCTGATCATCGGCAAGAAGGGCGCAGACATCGAAAAGCTCCGCAAGAAGCTTTCCGAAATGACCAGCTCCGAAACGCACCTCAACATCGTTGAGGTTCGTAAGCCGGAAGTCGACGCAACCCTCGTTGCTCAGTCGATTGCCCAGCAGCTCGAGCGTCGTATTGCTTTCCGCCGTGCGATGAAGCGTGCCGTTCAGTCGGCCATGCGTCTTGGCGCCGAAGGCATCAAGATCACCTGCGCAGGCCGTCTCGGCGGCGCGGAAATCGCCCGTACCGAATGGTACCGCGAAGGTCGCGTTCCGCTGCACACGCTGCGTGCGGACATCGACTATGGTACGGCTGAAGCCGAAACCGCTTACGGTATCTGCGGCGTGAAGGTCTGGATCTTCAAGGGCGAAATCCTTGAGCACGATCCGATGGCTTCCGAGCGTCGCGCTCTTGAGGGCGATGCGCAGGGTCCGGCAAGCCGCGAACGTGGCGAACGCCGCCGCGAGAACGCTTGATTGTCGCTGGCGAAAGATAAGTTCGGAGAAACAAGAAAATGTTGCAGCCAAAGCGTACAAAATATCGCAAGCAGTTCAAGGGCCGCATCAAGGGTGTAGCCAAGGGCGGTTTCGACCTGGCATTCGGCGAGTTCGGTCTCAAGTCTCTTGAGCCGAACCGCGTCAACGCCCGCGAAATCGAAGCTGCTCGTCGTGCAATCACGCGTTACATGAAGCGCGCTGGTCGCGTCTGGATCCGGGTGTTCCCCGATGTTCCGGTAACGGCAAAGCCTACCGAAGTCCGTATGGGTAAGGGTAAGGGCTCCGTCGAATACTGGGCATGCAAGGTCAAGCCCGGCCGTATGATGTTCGAGATCGACGGTGTTTCTGAGGAGATCGCCCGTGAGGCGCTTCGTCTCGGCTCGGCCAAGCTCTCGGTCAAGACGCGCTTCGTTCAGCGCATTGCAGAGTAAGGATCACGCCCATGAAAGCCGCAGACGTTCGCGCCATGAGCGCCGATCAGCTGAATGACGAGCTTGCCAAGCTGAAGAAGGAGCAGTTCAACCTGCGCTTCCAGAAGGCTACCGGCCAGCTCGAGAAGTCTTCGCGAATCAACGAAGTCCGCAAGGATATCGCTCGCGTCAAAACAATCGCCCGCCAGAAGGCGGCAGAAGCCAAGGCCTAAGGACCAGAAGAACATGCCTAAACGCATTCTGCAGGGCGTTGTCGTTAGCGACAAGAACGAAAAGACCGTCGTTGTACGCGTCGAGCGCCGTTTCGCCCACCCGCTTCTTCAGAAGACCGTTCGTCGTTCCAAGAAGTACAAGGCTCACGACGAAAACAACCAGTACAAGGTTGGTGATGTTGTTTCCATCGAGGAATGCGCACCGATCTCCAAGGACAAGCGCTGGACGGTTATCGCCGCCCAGGCTTAATTTTCATAGAGTTTTGCGCGAGGGCTTGCACCTTGCGCAGAAATCTGTATGAAGCAGGCCATTGGCGCAAGAACGCTCGGGTAACGGGCGTTCTTTTGCTTTGAGCGCACGGAAGGTCCCTCCACGGGAAACCACCCTGACAACATCCTTCCGCGCGACAATCGAAATTTATCATAAGCCGGGATAGGGGGCCGTAGTGCCCAACCGTTCCGGTTACAACAAGAAGGCGACCTGACATGATTCAGATGCAGACTAACCTCGACGTGGCGGATAATTCCGGCGCACGTCGTGTCATGTGCATCAAGGTGCTGGGCGGCTCCAAGCGCAAGTACGCTTCAATCGGCGACATCATCGTCGTCTCGATCAAGGAAGCCATTCCGCGCGGCCGCGTCAAGAAGGGCGATGTTATGAAGGCGGTTGTTGTGCGTACCGCTAAGGACATCCGTCGTCCGGACGGCAGCGTCATCCGCTTCGATAACAACGCAGCCGTTCTTATCGATAACAAGAAAGAGCCGATCGGCACCCGTATCTTCGGACCGGTTCCGCGCGAACTTCGCGCCAAGAACCACATGAAGATCATCTCGCTGGCTCCGGAAGTTCTGTAAGGGAGCGACGACGATGCAAAAGATTCGTAAGGGCGACAAGGTCGTCGTACTGACCGGCAAGGACAAGGGTCGTTCCGGTGAAGTTATCCAGGTTATGCCGAAGGAAGACCGTGCTGTCGTCCGTGGCATCAACGTCGTGAAGCGCCACCAGCGCCAGACGCAGACCCAGGAAGCCGGCATCATCAACAAGGAAGCTTCGATTCATCTTTCGAACCTTGCTGTTGCTGACAAGGACGGCAAGCCGACCCGCGTCGGTTTCAAGGTCGTTGACGGCAAGAAGGTTCGTGTGGCCAAGCGTTCGGGAGATGTGATCGATGGCTGAGGCAAAGTATGAGCCGCGGCTCAAGAAAGACTACGTTTCCCGGATTCGCGCCGCTATGCAGGAGCAGTTCTCCTACGCTAACGAGATGCAGATCCCGAAGCTTGAAAAGATCGTGATCAACATGGGTGTTGGCGAAGCGACGGCTGATTCGAAGAAGCCTACCGTTGCTGCCGCCGACCTGGCTGCCATTGCTGGCCAGAAGCCGGTCATCACCCGTGCACGTAACTCCATCGCTGGCTTCAAGGTCCGCGAAGGTATGCCGATCGGCGCAAAGGTCACTCTGCGTGGCGCCCGGATGTATGAATTCCTGGATCGCCTGGTCTACATCGCGCTTCCGCGCGTTCGCGACTTTCGTGGCCTGAACCCGAAGAGCTTTGACGGCCGTGGCAACTTTGCTATGGGCATCAAGGAGCACATTGTGTTCCCTGAGATCAACTACGACAAGGTTGATCAGATGTGGGGCATGGACATCATCGTTTGCACGACGGCAAACACGGACGACGAAGCTCGGGCTCTTCTGAAAGAGTTCAACTTCCCGTTCCGTACGTAACCGTAACGACGAGCGTAGAAGAGGAACTTCGATATGGCGAAGACAAGCGCAGTTGAAAAGAACAAGCGCCGCCGCAAGACAGTTGCCCAGCAGGCCGCCAAGCGCGCCGCGCTGAAGGCAGTGATCATGAACCAGTCCCTTTCGATCGAGGAGCGGTTCAAGGCAACCCTGAAGCTGGCAGATCTGCCGCGCGATGGATCCAAGACCCGTATTCGCAACCGTTGCGAAGTCACCGGTCGTCCGCGCGCATTCTACCGCAAGCTCAAGATGTCGCGTATCGCGCTTCGCGAGCTGGGCAACCTCGGCAAGGTGCCGGGCGTTGTGAAGTCGAGCTGGTAAGGAGACGGGCAAATGACGATGACTGATCCGTTGGGCGATATGCTCACCCGTATCCGTAACGGCGCCGCCCGCCGCAAGAGCTCGGTATCCACTCCGGCTTCCAAGCTGCGCGCACGCGTTCTCGATGTCCTGCAAGCCGAAGGTTATATCCGCGGCTATTCCCAGGTCGATTATGACAATGGCAAGTCCGAACTGCAGATCGAACTGAAGTACTACGAAGGTGCTTCGGTGATCCGCGAAATCGGCCGTGTCTCCAAGCCGGGCCGCCGGGTTTATGTCTCGGTCAAGTCCATCCCGCAGGTCGCGAACGGCCTCGGCATCACCATCCTTTCGACTCCGAAGGGCGTGATGGCCGATCACCAGGCTCGCGAACAGAACGTTGGTGGCGAGGTTCTCTGCTCTGTCTTCTAAGACAGGGTAGGGATCTCCAGAACGAACAGACAGGATTAAACAATGTCTCGTATCGGTAAAAAGCCCGTTCAGGTTCCTGCAGGGATCACGGCCACTGTTGATGGCCAGAAGGTTACTGCCAAGGGCCCCAAGGGTGAACTTTTCTTCGTCGCGAATGACGAGATCTCCGTAACGCTCGAAGACAACGCCGTTGTCGTCCAGCCGCGCAGCGCAACCAAGGATGCTCGTTCCAAGTGGGGCATGTCCCGCACGATGGTCGAGAACATCTTCAAGGGTGTGAAGGACGGCTATGAGCGTAAGCTCGAAATCAACGGCGTCGGTTATCGCGCTGCCATGCAGGGCAAGAACCTGCAGCTCGCACTCGGCTTCAGCCACGACGTGGTTTATGAGCCGCCGGTCGGCATCACCATTGCCGTTCCGAAGCCGACGGAAATCGTGGTATCCGGTATCAACAAGCAGCAGGTCGGTCAGGTCGCTGCTGAGATCCGCGAATATCGCGGCCCCGAGCCCTACAAGGGCAAGGGCGTCAAGTATGCCGAAGAGCGGATTGTCCGCAAAGAAGGCAAGAAGAAGTAAGGAACGCGCGAAATGGCAAGCAGGAAAGAAGCACTTGTACGTCGTGCCAATCGCGTACGGCGTCAGATCAAGGCGGTGGCCAATGGTCGTCCGCGTCTGTCGGTACATCGCTCGTCGAAGAACATCTACGTTCAGGTCATCGACGATGTCGCTGGTCGCACGCTCGCTGCCGCATCGACCCTCGATTCGGATCTGCGCTCGTCGCTGAAGACCGGTGCGGACATTGCAGCCGCAGCAGCCGTCGGCAAGCTCGTTGCAGAACGCGCTGTGAAGGCTGGCGTCAAGGAAGTCGTATTCGACCGTGGTGCCTTCATCTATCACGGCCGTATCAAGGCCCTGGCGGAAGCAGCTCGCGAAGGCGGTCTGAACTTCTGATCTCGAATATCCGTCCGGGCTTACTCCCGGGCGGATTTCCGGCGTTTGCCGGTTTCCCGGATTTCGCCGCTGACCCCTTAAAAGGGCAGGGCGGAATTTTTCGTAATCTGCCGATTGCACCCGGAAAAGAAAAAGGAAAAGGACAATGGCACAGGAAAAGCGTGGTTCTCGCGAAGATCGCCAGAACCGTGAAGAGCGCGACAGCGAGTTTGTTGACAAGCTGGTCGCCATCAATCGCGTCGCCAAGGTGGTGAAGGGCGGCCGTCGTTTCGGCTTTGCTGCTCTCGTCGTCGTTGGTGACCAGAAGGGCCGGGTCGGTTTCGGCCATGGCAAGGCTCGCGAAGTGCCGGAAGCTATCCGCAAGGCAACCGAAGCCGCCAAGCGCGAACTGATTTTCGTTCCGCTGCGTGACGGTCGTACGCTGCATCACGACGTCAACGGCCGTCATGGCGCCGGCAAGGTTCTGCTGCGCTCCGCCAAGGCCGGTACCGGTATCATCGCCGGTGGTCCGATGCGCGCTGTCTTCGAAACGCTCGGCATGCACGACGTTGTCGCCAAGTCGACTGGTTCGTCGAACCCCTACAACATGGTTCGCGCCACGTTCGACGCCCTGAAGCATCAGGTGCATCCGAAGGACATCGCAGCTCAGCGCGGCATCAAGTATGCAACGCTGCAGGCTCGCCGTGCCGCTTCCGGCAACGCGTCTGAAGAATAAGAGGAGTCTGATCCATGGCTAAGGCTACGAAGAAGACTGAAGCAAAGACGATCACGGTCGAGCAGATCGGTTCGCCTATTCGCCGTCCGGCAGTTCAGCGTGCAACGCTGGTTGGTCTGGGCCTCAACAAGATGCACCGGGTCCGCACCCTGGAGGATACTCCTTCGGTTCGCGGCATGATCCGTGCTGTCCAGCATCTCGTTCGCGTCGTCGACGAGAAGTGAGACGGAGGAAGTCATCATGAAACTGAATGAAATCAAGGACAACGAAGGCGCCTCCAAGGACCGTATCCGCGTAGGACGCGGTATCGGTTCCGGTAAGGGCAAGACCGGCGGTCGTGGCGTCAAGGGTCAGAAGGCTCGTTCGGGCGTTGCGATCAACGGCTTCGAAGGCGGTCAGATGCCGATCTATCGTCGCCTGCCGAAGCGCGGCTTCAACAACATCTTCGCATCTGAATACGTTACCGTTTCGCTCGGCCGGATTCAGACCGCGATTGATGCTGGCAAGCTCGACGCAAAGGCAACTGTCGACGCTGCGGCTCTCAAGGCAGCCGGCGTGATCCGTCGCCCGAAGGACGGCGTTCGCGTCCTGTCCGACGGCGAACTGAAGGTGAAGCTGACGATCGAAGTCGCCGGTGCCTCCAAGGCAGCCGTCGAGAAGATCGAAAAGGCCGGCGGCACCATCAAGTTGCTCGAGGCTGCTGCGGAAACCGCTGAATAAGTGATAGACAGATCGCCCGGGGTGCTTCACACCGGGCGATGTTGCTCCCATATGTGAGCCTCACTGCCCATGGGCGGGCTTTCGTCCGTCTTCCGGGACATTCTGGAAAACAAGGGTGAGGCATGCGATTGCACCGCAATCTCTCCCACGCCCGGTTTTCTTTAAAACAATTGGACGAATGACCTCCGGTCTGACAAAGCTCAGCCGGATTTGGTTTTTGCGGAGAATTTCATGGCTTCTGCAGCGGAACAATTGGCCTCGAACCTCAACTTCTCGACCTTCGCCAAGGCGGAGGATCTGAAGAAGCGCCTGTGGTTCACTCTGGCCGCCTTGCTGGTCTATCGCCTGGGCACTCACATTCCGCTGCCCGGCCTCAACCCGGAGGCCTATGCCGCCGCTTTCCAGGGGCAGTCCGGAGGTATCCTCGGCCTGTTCAACATGTTTTCGGGTGGCGCCGTTGAGCGCATGGCGATCTTCGCCCTCGGCATCATGCCGTACATTTCCGCCTCGATCATCGTGCAGCTCATGACCTCGGTCGTGCCAGCTCTTGAAAACCTCAAGAAAGAGGGTGAGCAGGGCCGCAAGATCATCAACCAGTACACCCGTTACGGTACCGTGCTGCTCGGCACGCTGCAGGCCTATGGCATTGCGGTGGGCCTCGAAAGCGGCAACGGCCTTGTGATCGATCCGGGCTGGTTCTTCCGTATTTCGACCGTCATCACCCTGCTTGGCGGCACGATGTTCCTGATGTGGCTCGGTGAGCAGATCACCTCGCGCGGCATCGGCAACGGTATCTCGCTGATTATCTTCGCTGGTATCGCCGCCGGTCTTCCGACGGCACTGGCCCACACTCTCGACCTCGGCCGCACCGGCGCGCTTTCGACTGCGCTGATCCTGACCGTTATCGTCGTTGCTATTGGCGTTATCGCCCTGATCGTCTTCGTCGAGCGCGCCCAGCGTCGTCTGTTGATCCAGTATCCCAAGCGCCAGGTCGGCAACCGCATGTTCCAGGGCGACACCTCGCACCTGCCGCTGAAGCTCAACACCTCAGGCGTTATTCCGGCAATTTTCGCGTCCTCGCTGCTGCTTCTGCCGGCTACGGCTGCGGGTTTTGCAGGAACTACCACGCTTCCGGCCTGGGCGACGTCCATCATTTCCGCGCTTGGCCACGGCCAGCCGCTATATATGGTGCTCTATGCCGCGCTGATCGCCTTCTTCGCCTTCTTCTATACGGCTATCGTCTTCAATCCGAAGGACACGGCCGATAACCTGAAGAAGCACGGCGGCTTCATTCCGGGCATTCGTCCCGGCGAGCGTACTGCGGAATACATCGATTACGTGCTGACCCGAATCACGGTTATCGGCGCAATTTACCTCGTCTTCGTCTGCATCCTTCCCGAGATTCTGGTTTCCCAGACTGGTGTGCCATTATCCCTTGGTGGTACGTCGCTTTTGATTGTTGTCAGCGTTACCCTCGATACTGTAGCACAGATTCAAGGTCATCTGATCGCGCAGCAGTATGAGGGCCTGATCAAGAAGTCGAAATTGCGTGGAGGAAAGAGGGGACGATGAGACTTATCCTTTTGGGTCCGCCCGGAGCGGGCAAGGGGACGCAGGCCCAGAGAATCGTTGAGAAGCATGGCATTCCGCAGCTTTCGACCGGGGATATGCTTCGTGCGGCAGTAAGTGCCGGCACGGAGGTAGGCAAGCGAGCTAAGGCCGTCATGGACGCCGGCAAGCTGGTTTCCGACGAGATCGTGATTGCCATCGTCTCGGAGCGAATCGACGCGCCGGACTGTGCCAACGGGTTCATCCTTGATGGCTTTCCGCGTACGCTGGTTCAGGCCGACGCGACCGAAAAGATGCTCTCCGACAAGGGGCTCGATCTTTCGGCGGTTATCGAGATCCGGGTTGATGACGAGATCCTGGCGGATCGAATCGCCGGTCGTTACACCTGTGCCAACTGCGGCACCGGCTATCACGACACGAACCTGAAGCCCAAGGTTGAAGGCGTGTGCGACAAGTGCGGTTCGACTCATTTCAAGCGTCGTCCGGATGACAATCGGGATACGGTTCGTACCCGCCTGCAGGCCTACTATAAGGAAACCTCGCCGCTCATCGGCTACTACTATGCCAAGGGTAAGCTGCATTCCGTCGACGGCATGGGCGAGATTGATAACGTTACGTCGGATATCGAGGCTATTCTCGCCGGACTCTGAGTCTGGCGGGTGCAAGAATCTTTACGGAGCCGGTTGCTTTTGGCAGCTGATTCCGTTAAACAGCGCGCCAACTCGCGACATTTAAGCGGTCGGCGCGTTCTTCCATAGTGGAAGACCGGGTTCGATCGTTTTGACTTGTTGAGAACCTGATTTGTAATTGCGGCCCATAAGGGCCGTGTAACGAGACACCACTTGCCGGATGGCAACTGGAAGCAAGGAGAATAGGCGTGGCACGTATCGCTGGCGTCAACATCCCGACCGCGAAGCGCGTAGTAATCGCGCTCCGTTACATTCACGGGATCGGTCCGAAATTTGCGCAGGAGATCATCGAAAAGGTCGGTATTCCGGCTGATCGCCGCGTTCATCAGCTTACGGATGCGGAAATCCTCGCAATCCGCGAAACCATCGACCGTGATTATCAGGTTGAGGGCGATCTGCGTCGCGAAACCGCAATGAACATCAAGCGTCTGATGGACCTCGGCTGCTATCGTGGCCTGCGTCATCGCCGCGGTCTTCCGGTTCGTGGTCAGCGCACGCACACCAATGCTCGTACCCGCAAGGGTCCGGCAAAGGCTATCGCCGGTAAGAAGAAGTAATTTTCCGGCATTGTCCGGAGGGAAGGCTGGCGCATCAGTGCCGGCCTTCTTTGAGTTTGGCAAGGGCTGTCTCTGGCCCTTCCTGGGTGTAGCCGCTGGTGTTACGGCGGTGTCAAGATCAATGAAAGGGAAGTTATGGCCAAGGAAGCCACCCGCGTTCGCCGTCGCGAGCGCAAAAACATTTCGTCGGGCGTTGCTCACGTCAACTCGACGTTCAACAACACGATGATCACCATCACCGACGCACAGGGCAACGCCATTGCCTGGTCGTCGGCTGGCGCAAAGGGCTTCAAGGGTTCGCGCAAGTCGACCCCGTTTGCTGCCCAGATCGCTGCTGAAGATTGCGCCAAGAAGGCTCAGGAACATGGCATGAAGTCTCTGGAAGTGGAAGTTTGCGGTCCGGGTTCCGGTCGTGAGTCCGCTCTTCGTGCTCTCCAGGCTGCCGGCTTCATGATCACCTCGATCCGCGATGTGACCCCGATCCCGCACAATGGCTGCCGTCCGCGCAAGAAGCGCCGCGTCTGATCATCTTTCACCCCGCCAACGAGTGCGCATGCGCTCGTTTTGGTGCTTCTAATGCTCGGTCGTCACGATTGGATGGTGGCGACGAACGGAAGGTAAAATCATGATCCAGAAGAATTGGCAGGAACTGATCAAGCCGAACAAGGTGGAGTTCACCTCGTCGGGCCGCACCAAGGCAACGCTTGTTGCAGAGCCGCTGGAACGTGGCTTCGGTCTGACACTCGGCAACGCGCTTCGTCGCGTTCTTTTGTCTTCGCTTCGCGGTGCGGCCGTCACGGCTGTGCAGATCGATGGCGTGCTGCATGAGTTCTCGTCCATCCCGGGCGTCCGGGAAGACGTGACCGACATCGTGCTCAACATCAAGGAAATCGCCATCAAGATGGATGGCGACGACGCAAAGCGTATGGTCGTGCGCAAGCAGGGCCCGGGCGTTGTCACCGCCGGAGACATCCAGACGGTTGGCGACATCGAGATCCTGAACCCCGCTCATGTGATCTGCACCCTCGACGAGGGCGCCGAGATCCGCATGGAGTTCACGGTCAACAACGGTAAGGGCTATGTCCCGGCCGAGCGTAACCGCGCGGAAGATGCGCCGATCGGCCTCATCCCGGTCGACAGCCTTTACTCGCCGGTCAAGAAGGTGTCCTACAAGGTGGAAAACACCCGCGAAGGACAGGTTCTCGACTACGACAAGCTGACGATGACCATCGAAACCGATGGTTCGGTTACCGGTGAAGACGCGGTCGCTTTCGCTGCCCGTATCCTTCAGGACCAGCTCTCGGTCTTCGTCAACTTCGACGAGCCGCAGAAGGAAGTCCAAGAGGAAGCCGTTACCGAACTCGCGTTCAACCCGGCTCTTCTCAAGAAGGTCGACGAACTCGAACTTTCGGTCCGTTCGGCCAACTGCCTGAAGAACGACAACATCGTCTACATCGGCGACCTCATTCAGAAGACGGAAGCAGAGATGCTCCGTACTCCGAACTTTGGTCGCAAGTCGCTGAACGAAATCAAGGAGGTTCTCGCTTCCATGGGCCTGCACCTCGGCATGGAAGTGCCGGCATGGCCGCCCGAGAACATCGAAGATCTCGCCAAGCGCTACGAAGACCAGTACTAAGCGTCATAAAAAGGCAGGCTCAACCTCTGCCTTTCCAGTCAAACTGCAGGCGGATGCCTGTATGTGTCAGGAAACGGCGGGCCGCTCGAAGTGCGAAGCGAAGCCTGCATTAAAGGAGAATAGCAATGCGCCACCAGAAAGCCGGTCGCAAGCTGAACCGTACCGCCAGCCACCGCAAGGCGATGTTCGCCAACATGGCTGCTTCGCTCATCACCCATGAGCAGATCGTAACTACCCTGCCGAAGGCGAAGGAAATTCGCCCGATCGTCGAAAAGCTCGTCACCCTCGGCAAGCGCGGCGACCTGCACGCTCGTCGTCAGGCGATCTCGCAGATCCAGGACCAGGATGCCGTCAAGAAGCTCTTCGACGCCATCGCTTCGCGTTATGCCAACCGTAACGGTGGCTACCTGCGCATCATGAAGGCTGGTTTCCGTCAGGGCGACAACGCTGCCATGGCTGTCATTGAATTCGTCGAGCGCGACGTCGATGCCAAGGGCGCAGCCGATAAGGCTCGCGTCGCCGCCGAAGCCGAAGCTGCCGAAGCCGCATAATTTCTTCCCGACAGGGGCAGAATCGAAAAAGCCGGGTGAGCGATCACCCGGCTTTTTGCGTTCCATGTGTTGGCGGCTCGGAGCCCGTTCCCTGTCGATCATTTCGGCACATCGATATGGTGGCGGATGTGCTTCAGGTGAGCAACGATGGTGAAGGTCATTATGACCAGAAGGCACCACGAACTCCATTTTCCCAGATGGACCGTCGACCATGCCCCGATCTGATTCGGGTACTGCCATACGCCGAAGAATGTGCTGATGTTCTCGGCGAGCCAGATGAAGAAGCCGATGAGCACGAAGGCGAGCGTCAGCGGCATTTCCCTTTCGCGGTCGTAAGGTCGGTAAACCACCGATGCGCGGGCATAGAGCCCCACAACCAGCGCTGCGATATACCAGCGATAGTCCCCGATATAGTGGTGGGTGAAAAAGTTGATATAGATCGCAAGCGCGACACCCGTTGCCATCCAGTAGGGCGGGTGATGCCTGATCCTGAGATCGAACAGCCGCCAAGCCTGAATGATGTAGCTTCCGACAGCGGCGTACATGAAGCCCGAGAACAACGGCACGCCATAGAGTTTCGTGTAGGCAAAGTCTGGATAGGACCATGACTGGATGCTACCCGATGTCTTGAAAAGCTCGAGGGCGAAGCCGACAGCATGAAACAGGCATATCGCCTTCAGCTCATCGAGCGTCTCGAGCTTAGCCCAGAGCATCCAGCACTGGATAGCCAGCGCAATGATCAGAAGAAGGTCGTAGCGTGGAATGCCGAGCGCGCCGCCGCGCGGCACGATGAATATAGCAAGGAAGAACAAGCCGGCGAACAGGCAGGCTCGGGCTTCTTTCACTCCGAAATACAGAAATTCGACGGCGAAGCGAGCGGCTCCGGTAAGGGCGGGCGCATATGGAACTGCTGTCAGATGTCGGTCGAGGGAACTAAGGACCGGTCCGGTCCTGTCGGGTCGCAAGATGGTCATCGTTGTCTGAAGCCTTATGGAAATGCGCTGCCTGAAACTCGTGGCGATCGGCGGAAACGAAATGAATGCAAATAGGAACTTCAAACGCGGGCAATGCTCGAGGGGCCGCGTTACACATGTCTACGTTCGACGTGAGCTAGGGGAAAGACGTGGAGGAAATTATGGCGGCGCGCGGAACGGGAGCGTTAAGGCAATAAGCAACCAAGGCTTATGACGTTCCCGTAGTGGAGCCGAGAGTTGAGGTTTATTGCCTGGGTGACGAAACCGTCGGAGCATCGGTCGCCTCGGCGGCGCGTGCTGAAAGAAATGCCTTTTCCTGCGCATTTCCCGAAAGCGCCGCTGCCCGTTGGAAGGCAGTGCGTGCCTCGGCCCTTCTTCCCGCGCGCTGCAGGAAGTCGCCTCTTGCCGCATGAAATGGCGCGTACTCTTCCAGAGACGTTTCATCCTCCAGTTCGGCGAGCAGAGCCAAACCGGCTTCCGGGCCGTTGGCCATGGAATGTGCGATGGCTCGGTTGAGGGCGACGATCGGAGAAGGCCATGTCGCGAGCAAGCTGTCGTAGAGTTTTGCGATCTGATTCCAGTCCGTATCCTCGTAATGCATGGCCCGGGCATGGCAGGCGGCGAGCGCGGCCTGCAGAACGTAGACGCCATTCATGCCGCCAAGGCTCACAGCGCGCTCAAGATTTGCAAGTCCGCGCTGGATCAGCAGCCGGTCCCAGCGTGCGCGGTTCTGGTGGGTGAGGGGGATCGGAGTGCCGTCCGCCGCGGTGCGCGCCGCAAAGCGCGACGCCTGGATCTCCATCAGGGCAAGCAACCCGTGTACTTCCGGCTCGTCCGACATCAGCGCTGCCAGAATGCGGCCAAGGCGCATGGCCTCGTGACATAGCTGCGGTCGGATGGCGTGGTCGCCTGCGCTTGCCGCATAGCCTTCGTTGAAGATGAGATAGATCACTTCCAGAACGGAACCGAGCCTTGGCTCCCGTTCGCTGCCGCGCGGCACCTCATAGCCAACGCCTGAATTGCCCAGCGTCTTCTTGGCCCGGACGATGCGTTGGGCGATCGTCTGTTCGCTGGTCAGAAAGGCGCGGGCGATTTCTCCGGTGGTCAGGCCGCCGATCAGGCGCAGGGTCAGCGCCACCCGTGCATCGGTGGAGAGAACGGGATGGCAGGCCGTGAAGATAAGGCTCAGGCGTTCGTCGCCTATATCGTTGTCCATCCGTGCTTCGATCTCCGCGACCGCATCGATGTGCTCGCTCTCAAGCTCGCGCTCGATTTCCGAATGTTTACGCTCCATCATCCGGCGGCGGCGAAAGAGATCGATGGCGCGCCGCTTGGCTGTGGCCATCAGCCACGCGCCGGGTTTGGCGGGAACTCCGCTCTTCGGCCAGATGGCAAGTGCGCTGACAAGCGCGTCCTGCGCCAATTCCTCGGCCAGCCCAATATCGCGCAACATTGCTGCGAGCCCGGCAATCAACCGGGCACGCTCCATGCGGTAGACGGTTTCGACCGTCCTGTGTGTCTCGGAAGCCTTCATCGGTAGGACTATGAAGGCGCTCTGGTGGCAGTCATTGTGAGATGATCGTCAGGATGTCGGCTTCTCACCGGCGACGAATGCCGGATCCATCCACATGATCTCCCAGACATATCCATCCGGATCCTCGACACTGCGACTGTACATGAAGCCATGCTCCTGAACGGGATTGGGATCAGCCTGACCGCCAGCCGCGACGGCTTTTTCCAGTGTCCGGTCCACATCGTCGCGGGTCTCGACGCTGAGTGCAATCAAGGCCTGGCTCTCCTTGCGGGCGTCGCCGATCTTTCGGCTGGTGAAGCCGGAATAGCGATCATGGGTCAGCAACATCACGCCGATCGCATCGGAGAACAGCATGCAGCTTGCCCGCTCGTCGGAGAAGTTCGGATTCTTCGTACCGCCGATGGCGTGATAGAACCCCTCCGCCGCCGCAAGATTGCGCACCGGCAGGTTGATGAAGATCATTTTGGTCAAGGTCGTTCCTCCCTTGTCGTTACGCGGTCTCAGTCTTCCTTGCCGTTTCTTTCTGCAAGCTTCTCGCCCGTGCGTTCGTGCAGCGCGATGACATCTGGCGTCAAGGCATCAGCGAAATCGGAAAGCTCGTAGACGGGGCGGATCTCGATCTCGCTCGGCCCGGGCATCGGGTTCGGACAGCGCTTCACCCATTCGACGGCTTCGTCCATGTCTTTGACCTCCCAGAGCCAGTAACCGGCGACGAGTTCCCTCGTTTCGGCAAAGGGGCCGTCGATCACCCGGCGGCTTGCGCCATCGAACGCGATCCGTTTGCCCTTGGACGAGGGCTTCAACCCATCGCCACCGAGCATGATGCCGGCACTGACCAGTTCCTCATTGAACTTCCCCATCGCCTCGCCCAGCTCGTTGGAAGGCATGATGCCCGCTTCGCTATCTTCCGTTGCCTTGACGAATACCACTACACGCATCGTTCATTCTCCTCTTGTGAGTTGCACACGGCTTCTTCCACCCGGGTGCGTGATCTTACGACGAATGAAAGACGACGGAATCGACAAGGGCATGAAATTTCTTTCGTCATGCATCGAAACATCTGCCTGGAAGCTGTTGGCAACCGGTCCGCGAGGGAGCAATTCCGGCGGTTTGGCGAAGCAAATAATCTTCACGCCTCGCAATACAACGTTTCTCCAGGGCTGACAAAAGGCGGAATCACGCAGATGTGAATGCTGGAGATTGAACGGACTGTTCAATTTCAAGGGCGATTTTAGCGCTTTGAACTTGACCTGAGTCAAGCGTTTTTCGCCAGCCGAGCCTACCTTCCAACCATTGCAACGAGCAAAATATGAGGCTTGAAATGTCTATTGAAGTCTTTGATAATAAAAAAGAAAGGCTATTTATTTCGGCGCTGGGGCCGTTCTATGACAAGGTAGCCCAGCCAATGGCTTGGGCCATATTCCGGATCGCCGTCGGCGGTATCCTGGTTCTGGAAGGCTGGCCAAAGATCACGGCGCCCTTGGGGCAGGTCGGTTTCGTTGAAAATCTGGGCTTTTATCCCGGCTGGCTGTGGTCGCCGATGCTGGCGGTCATGCAGTTCTTCGGGGGGATGCTGCTGGTTGTCGGCCTTTTCACCAGGCCGGCGGCATTGGCGAATGCGGTCATGCTGGGCGTGACGCTCTATTTTCACATCAGTCATCCGTTCGGGCATGCGTTCCTGACACCTGAGGGCATTGAAGCGCTGAAGGCCGGCAGTACCTTCTTCACCGATCCCGCCAAGGTTCGCCTGGCCGATGGTGGCGTGAAGTTTCTGGAGTTGGTTCAGGGAAAAGCCGAATATGCTTCTCTTTACTGGATGGGCGGCGCATTTCTCTATGCCGCTTTCGGCGGTGGTTATCTGTCGCTGGATCGCTTGCTCCTCAAGAAGCAATTCTGATCTGCGCTGCCTGAGAGGGATGGTTTGGGGCTTGTCCGCAAGGACAAGCCCTTTTCCGTTGTCGAGGTTCTGTCAGGCGCCGGCGGAACGCGGCGGGCGTACGCCGGCGCCCTTCCTGCTCCGTTTCCAGTCCATGATGTGCCGTCGGATGATGCGATAGGCTAGCAGCAGCGTTACTGCGCCAAGATAGAGGGCCGGTTCGGCCGTAATAGCCTTCAACGACAGGGCGTAATGCAAAACGGCCGCGGCCGCGATTACGTAGACAAGTTTATGCAGTGTGTTCCAGCGGCTTCCGAGCCTGCGGATCGACCATTTGTTCGAGGTTAGCGCCAGCGGGATGATCATGAGAAGCGCCGCCATGCCGAGCATGATGTAGGGTCGCTTGGCGATGTCGCCGAGGATCGATGAGAAGATCAATCCCCGGTCGAGCGTCAGGTAGACGGTGAAGTGGGCCAGCACATAATAGAAGGCTAGCAACCCCAGTGCTCGCCTGTAGCTAATTAGGTTAATGCCTAATAGGTCGCGAACTGGTGTGACCAGAAGGCCGAGGCAGAGGAAGCGCAGGGCCCAGAGGCCGAGCATGTGTTCGAAGGCGCGTACCGGGTCGGCTCCCAGCCCGCCATAGATGCCGAGATAGAAGGCATAGAGACCGGGAACAAGGCCGATGGCATAAAGCGCCCAGACGGACGCCGGTTTCAACCGGGCGGAAACTACCGATGTGGCCATGTCAGAAGAACTTCGTCAGGTCCATGCCGGAATAGAGACCGGCGACCTCATCGGCATAGCCGTTGAAGGGCAGGGTGTTGATCCTCGCGCCACCGAACAGGCCTTCAGCCTCCCCGATCCGGCGTTCAGTCGCCTGGCTCCAGCGCGGGTGGTCGACCTCAGGATTCACATTGGCGTAGAAGCCATATTCGTTGGAGGCGGCGAGGTTCCAGGTGCAGGGTGGTTGCTTCTCCGTCAGGGTGATCTTCACGATCGACTTGATGCCCTTGAAGCCGTACTTCCACGGCGTGACGAGCCTCAGCGGCGCGCCGTTCTGATTGGGCAGCGTCTCGCCGTAAAGACCGGTGGCGAGGATCGCCAGCGGATGACGCGCTTCGTCGAGGCGCAAGCCATCGACATAGGGCCACGGCAGGGGCTGGAAGAAACCGCTCTGTCCCGGCATTTCCTTCGGCCTGACCACGGTTTCGAAGGCGACATATTTCGCGCTGCCAAGCGGCTCGACCCGGTCCAGCAGGGCGGAAAGTGGGAAGCCGATCCACGGGATCACCATCGACCACGCCTCGACGCAGCGCATCCGGTAGACGCGCTCTTCCATGACGAAGTCCTTCATGATCGTTTCGATGTCGATGGTTTGCGGCTTGGCGACAAGCCCGCCGATCTCGACCGTCCATGGATGCGGCTTGAAGTCGCCGGAGTTGGCGGCGGGATCGGCCTTGCCCGTCCCGAATTCATAGAAGTTGTTGTAGGTCGTGGCGTCCTGCTTGGTGGTCAGTTTCTCGGTCAGCGTGTATTTGCCCGGCTTGGCTTCGAGCGCGGCCGCGTAAGCTTCAGGCGCTGCGGCCATCGCCAGCCCTGCCGCGGTAGCGCCGAGGAAGGTGCGTCGGTTCAGGTAGAGTTTCTGGGGCGTGATTTCGGAGCTTGCAATGTGCGGGGGGCGGTAGCTTGGCATGATGCGGGTCCTTCGCTTTGACCATCGGCGTTCATTTTAGCACTACGTTGCGCCGCGCATTAGAGTTTCATGTGACTGAAAATAATCTCGCTCGGCACATTTTCGTGTTCGCCCCGTGACTGGAGGCCCCGCGGCTTCATGTTTTGTCGCCGCCGCTGGGGATGACCTTCGGGTGCTATGTGGAATGCTGATGGGGGCGGGAGGTTACCAGCTCCAGCTCTGTCCGGCGCTCGTGCGGCAGGGCCACTGCACGATCGCGATGCCAGGGCGGCGGACGGAATTGGGAACGTTCAGGCAAAGATTGCTCTTCACATTGGCGAGAGAATTGCCGCTGCTCGACGGCGCGATGCGCCAGAGCTGGTCAGCGGTGTCGTTGCAGGTGGCCTGAATGACCGGGGTGCCGTTTGCGCGACTGCCGCCGCGAACGTCTAGGCACATGCTGCTGTTCTTGTTGACGATGCGGTAGCCGTTATCGGTCTGCTCGATGCGCCAGAGCCGGCTGTCGCCGTCCTTGCATTCCGACTGGACGATGCCCGCTCCCTCCGCCTGACTTTCCTGCGATATGTCGAGGCACAATCCGCTGGCGCCATTCTTGATGGCTACGGGATCTTTCGGGAGGTCTTCGGCAAGTGCGGCGCCCGCGCCAAGAACGGCGGCGAGGCAAAGAGCAATCGGTTTCCTGATACCTGTCATGAGGATAACTTCTCCGGCCGGGATAAATTTGATAATGTGAATATGGGCAGTTCAAGTTCCGTGCCTGCGGTCGCAGGCGGGGAAACGCTTGCGCGAGTGTTGGAAGTGAACCGTACCACTTTTTCGGCTTGTGATAGTGTCGTTCCGCGGGAAATCGGCTAGAAGAGACGCCCAAAGTCCTGCCGGTGGCAGTTTTTCATAGAAACAAGCAAGAGACCACAAGATGCCAGCCTATCGTTCAAGAACCACGACCCATGGCCGCAACATGGCCGGTGCGCGCGGCCTTTGGCGCGCCACGGGCATGAAGGACGGCGATTTCGGCAAGCCGATCATTGCCGTGGTGAATTCGTTCACCCAGTTCGTTCCGGGTCACGTGCACCTGAAGGACCTCGGCCAGCTCGTAGCCCGCGAGATTGAGGCCGCCGGTGGCGTTGCCAAGGAATTCAACACGATCGCTGTGGACGACGGCATCGCCATGGGTCATGACGGCATGCTCTATTCGCTGCCCTCGCGCGAACTCATTGCCGATTCTGTCGAGTACATGGTCAATGCCCATTGCGCCGACGCCATGGTCTGCATTTCCAATTGCGACAAGATCACTCCCGGCATGCTGATGGCGGCACTGCGCCTCAATATCCCTGTGGTCTTCGTTTCCGGTGGTCCGATGGAAGCCGGTAAGGTCGTGCTGCACGGCAAGAAGCATGCGCTCGATCTCGTCGACGCCATGGTCGCCGCGGCCGATGACAAGGTGTCCGACGAAGACGTTCAGGCCATCGAACGTTCGGCCTGCCCGACCTGCGGCTCCTGCTCGGGCATGTTCACAGCCAATTCCATGAACTGTCTGACTGAAGCACTCGGTCTCTCGCTGCCGGGCAACGGCTCCACGCTCGCCACCCATGGCGATCGCAAACGGCTTTTCGTTGAGGCAGGCCACCTGATCGTTGATCTCGCTCGCCGCTATTACGAGCAGGATGACGTCAACGCGCTGCCGCGCACCATCGCTTCCAAGGCTGCCTTCGAGAACGCCATGGCGCTCGACATCGCCATGGGCGGTTCCACCAATACGGTGCTGCATATTCTGGCCGCCGCTCATGAAGCGGAAGTCGATTTCACTCTTGACGATATCGATCGTCTCTCGCGCAAGGTTCCGTGCCTGTCGAAGGTCGCTCCTGCCAAGAACGATGTTCACATGGAAGACGTGCATCGCGCCGGCGGCATCATGCGCATCCTTGGCGAACTCGACCGCGGCAACCTCATCAATCGCGATTGCCCGACGGTTCATGCTGCAACGCTTGGCGATGCTATCGACCGTTGGGACATCACCCGCACCAATTCCGAGGCTGTCCGCGATTTCTTCAAGGCGGCGCCCGGCGGTGTTCCGACCCAGGTCGCCTTCTCGCAGAATGCCCGCTGGGAAGATCTGGATATCGATGGCGAAACCGGTGTCATCCGTTCGGTCGAGCATCCCTTCTCCAAGGATGGCGGTCTCGCTGTCCTGCGGGGCAACATCGCGGTCGACGGCTGCATCGTGAAGACGGCTGGCGTTGACGAGTCGATCCTGAAGTTCACTGGCCCGGCCGTCGTGTTCGAGAGCCAGGACGCTGCCGTCAAGGGCATCCTCAACAACGAGGTCAAGGCCGGCGACGTCGTGGTCATTCGCTACGAAGGTCCGAAGGGCGGCCCCGGCATGCAGGAAATGCTCTATCCGACGAGCTACCTGAAGTCGAAGGGCCTCGGCAAGGCCTGCGCGCTGATCACCGACGGCCGCTTCTCCGGCGGCACCTCGGGTCTCTCCATCGGCCACGTTTCGCCGGAAGCCGCAAACGGCGGCACCATCGGCCTCGTCCGCGCGGGCGATACTATCGAGATCGATATCCCGAACCGGACGATCAAGCTGATGGTGGAAGAGGGCGAACTGGCAAACCGTCGCGCAGCTCAGGACAAGGCCGGCTGGAAGCCGGAACATCCCCGCAAGCGCAACGTCACCACCGCGCTCAAGGCCTACGCAGCCTTTGCAAGCTCGGCCGACAACGGCGCTGTGCGCATCCTGCCGGAATAAGACGAGCGCAAATACCGCTGAAATTAAGAACGCCGGTAACCAGTGTTGCCGGCGTTCGTGTTTTCTGAGTTTCGAACCCTCGACCTACTGAATAAGAATCAGTTGCTTCTTGCCGGCGTATGGGCTGTGGCGTGCCTCTCTCGAAGAGGTGACGAACCGCTTGCTTGGTGTTGTGGCAGGTCGTTTTGTTCCCGATCCGGAGGGCCTTGTCATGCCGGATCGGGTAGGGCAGGCCTACAGCAATATGATGTGCCCGATATCGAAGTAGCTCTTGGCGGTAGGCAGATTGACCACCAACTCGGGGGCGTTTCCGCCGGTGCCATCACTGTCGTAATAGAGCTTGCCGGTTGTGTTGTTGTAGATCATCTGGGGGCCATCGATCGTGGCTGTCGTGCCGAATGTGAAGGCATCCTGGTCCAGCACTCCGTCGCCATCCTTGTCCAGCCCGGTGAAGAAGCGGCTTTCGAGTGCTATGCGGTCGTCGTCGCTGTAGTCCCAGACACTGTCGGCATTGTCCTTGCCGGCTTCCGCGAAGACGAAGGTATCGGCTCCGCCCTTGCCGTAGAGACTATCCACGCCGAGACCGCCGACGATGGTGTTGGAATGGCTGTTCCCGGTGATGAGGTTTGCCGCGTCGTTGCCGAACACCGTTGCCTCTCCCGCCTCTTCCTTGAGACGTATGTTCTCGATCTCGTTATAGCCGCGCAAATCGACGCCGACGTAAGCCCAGACGGAATCGATCCCGTCGTCCGTGTCGCCTGCCACTCGATCCATTTCATTGTTGAAAACGTAGGAGTCGTTGCCCGCGGACCCGTGAAAGATATCCGCTCCGGCTGATCCATAGAGCCATTCGGCGGCGGATGTGCCGTAGACGTGTGTCGAAGGCGTTTCGACCTCCGGCAACGGATCGGACAACTTTACCTGCAGATTTGCCGCGGTGAAGGAGCTGGCCAACACGTTGTCGAGTGTTGCGAGTGTCGTCCAGCCATTGTCGCCATCGCGGGCCTGAACCAACGCGTCCGTGCCTGATTGCACCACCTGTATCAGACCTCCGGCAAGATAATCGCCCTGATCCCACCCAAGCCGGAGACCGAGCACGGAAACGTCTATCACGTCGCCGCCGTCACCGGTCTTGAAGTCGGCGATCAGATCTCCGCCTTCATTAAGCGCGTTATAGGCGAACCGGTCGCGCCCGTCGCCGCCCTCGAGGGTATCCGCACCGGTGCCGCCCCAGAGATAGTCGTTGCCGCCTCCACCAAAGAGGGAGTCGAGACCATCTCCGCCGAGAAGCTTGTCATCTTGGCTGGTTCCGGTGAGCGTGTCGTCGTCTCCGACGACGTTCTCCTTGAGTGTCGTATTGATGAACTCGACCGCGCTGGGTGAGATACTGTAACCCTTGCCGTAGCTTTCGAAGCTGCTGTCAGTCACGACATTGCCGAGAGGCTTGCCGCTGATGATGAAGCTGTATTTGGTCGTCTCACGCAGCGTCAGATTGTCGACCGTCGCATTGCGTCCGTCGCCGTCACCATACTCGTAGAACTGTACGCCGTACGTGTTGCCGGCGCCTGCGCTGTCTGAAAATGTGTTGCCGATGCCCCGAAGGTCTCCGAACATCCGGGATTCGAAGGCGAGCACATCGGTATAGGTCCCGTTGCGGCTTTCCGAGTGGAAGTCGTAGGCCGCGAGCGCTGCATCATAAACCACGGAGTTCGTCGCAACGAGCTGGATGTCCGCCCCGTAGTTCGAGGTCGATGCCGCGTTTGTCGCGGTGCCCGTCGTATGAACGAGTACGCCGTGATTGACGTGTTCGGCGAAGAGGCCGTTGATCGAGGTGTTCAGCGAGGTGGCCGACTGGACGACGGAATGGACATATGAGCCGGAAACATCCGTCACCTCGGCATTGACGTTGTTGACCAGCGTTATGCCGTTTCCGGCATTTTGCACGCTGATATCGCTAATCGACGTGTCGGTTAGTGATCGCACCCGAAGCAGGGGTTGACCCGTGGTGACTTCGGCAAATTGTCCGGCCACATGACCGTTCGTGATCGAGATGCTGCCTTCCGCATAGAGGCCTGCCCGGACGTTTGTCGTGTAGAGTTCCTGCTCTAGCAGCGAGCCGTCGAGGACAACCGTATTTCCGTCGATGGCGATGACCTGGGCTGCCTGACCGAGATTGGTGTAAAGGCCGTTGTCACTGCCATCGACATGGTCGCCGGGAAGCGCATCGTCCGAGACGACCTTCAGCCAACTCCCGACCTCAACCCCTTCCGGCAGGCTATCATAGGTAATGGTCGCATTCCCGGCAGTGTCTGTTCCGAGCGTCACGCCGTCGAGTGATCTTTCCTGCCCGTACACATCGATGGCGGCAAAGTTGCCGGTTGTCGTCAACGTACTGCCGTTGAGGTCGATTGTGATGTCCTGCGCATCAATGCGCACAACGATGGGTGTCGTGACGGTTATGTCGGCATTTTCGGGGAGGACCACGGTTCCTCCCGATGTCAGGCTCGCGATGGCTGTCGCGATGTCCTTGTCGGTGGCATTTTCCGGCAGATAGATCGTATCAGTCATGGTCTGGCCTCGATGTTGCACAGCCCCTGAACCCCATACTCTCCATCACGATGGTCAAATGTTAAGTAAGGGTTAATTTTGACTCGACAATCTACCTATTGCGCCATGTTTCCAATATTTCGTCCATATGTAGATGTATTCGTACTTACAGAGGTCTGCCGAGATTGTTGTAGGTGTTTTCGAGCTGCTTCATCCGCTCGTCATAGGCGTTGCGCAGGCATAGCGTATCGCCCTCACAGGCCTGCCGTTTCTTCAGCCATGCGGACTGCTGGTCCTGCAGTTCCCCGCGATTGCCCATGGCGAGCAGTCCTGCAATCAGCTCGAAGCTCGTCGCCATCTTCACGTCGAGATCGTTGAGTGCACGGTTATCGCAGATGGCGCGTTCGTCGGCGGCAAGGTCCTTGCGGTCGCAGTCGAAGCTGGCAGCAAGGCTTGCGGTGGTGGCGGTCAGGAAACTGGCTGCAATAGTCAGGATCATGGCGGCGGTAACAGGGCGCATCTCTTTTCTCCTGGCAGGGCTTTGGACATTACCGACTTGTAACGGTCAATGCCTTGGTTTTGTTCGATTCACGTCTAAATCATCAGCGCAGGACACATGCGGCCATATTTCAATTCCATTCGTCCGTCGGCCGCACTAAAACACGATCGAGAACATCAGGAGACTTTCATGCAAGGGATTGTTCGGTACGCGGCGACTACGCTGCTGGCGCTGTCTTTGGCCGGGCCTGGCGTGGCATTTGCCCAGGATGCCAAGACCGTTCCGCAGACGCAGCTTGAGATGCAGACGTCCTTTGCGCCGCTGGTCAAGCAGACTCATGGCGCTGTGGTGAATGTCTATGCCGAGCGGATCGTGCAGAGGCGCGCATCACCCTTTGCCGGCGACCCCTTCTTCGAACAGTTTTTCGGCCAGCAGATGCCGAACCGTACCGAGAAGCAGTCGTCGCTCGGCTCCGGCGTGATCGTCGAGGAAAACGGCACCGTCGTCACCAATAATCATGTCATCGAAGGCGCTGACGACATCAAGGTGGCGCTGGCCGATGGTCGCGAATTTCCGGTCAAGGTCGTGCTGAAGGACGAGCGGCTCGATCTGGCGGTGCTGCGCATCGACGCCCATGAAAAGCTGCCGACCCTGCCGATCGGCAATTCGGATGCGATCGAGGTCGGCGATCTCGTGCTGGCGATCGGCAATCCCTTCGGTGTCGGCCAGACGGTCACCTCGGGCATCGTTTCCGCGCTGGCGCGCAATCAGGTAACCGAAGGCGATTTCGGCTTTTTCATCCAGACGGATGCTGCGATCAATCCCGGCAATTCGGGCGGCGCGCTGATGAACATGAAGGGCGAGCTGATCGGCATCAATTCGGCCATCTTTTCCAAGGGTGGCGGCTCGAACGGCGTTGGCTTTGCCATTCCCGCCAATCTGGTCAAGGTGTTCCTCGGTGCCGCGGACCGTGGTGCGACCAGCTTCGAGCGTCCCTATGTCGGCGCAAGCTTCGACCCGGTGACCTCCGACGTGGCCGAAGCGCTCGGTCTCGACAAGGTGCGCGGAGCACTGGTCGTTCGCGTCGTCGATGGAGGCCCCGCCGCCAAGGCCGGTCTGAAAGCCGGGCAGGTGGTGACGGCTGTCGATGGCGTTCCAGTCGAACATCCGGATGCACTCGGTTATCGTCTTACCACGGCAGGCCTCGGCAAGGTGGTCAAGCTGACGGTTCGTGAAAACGGTGCCGAGAAGCAGATCTCCATCACGCTGGCCGGTGCGCCCGAGACAACACCGCGCGACGAACGGTTGATCGAGGGCCGTAATCCCTTCGCCGGCGTCAAGGTCGCCAACCTTTCTCCGAAGCTGGCCTATGAGCTGCAGATGCCGTCGGAAGTCATGGGCGTGGTCATCACCGATGTCGTTCAAGGCTCGCCTGCCGCACGCCTCGGCTTTGCGCCCCACGACATCATCATTTCCGTCAATGGGGTTGCGGTCAGCTCTAGCGCGGACATGGCCAAAATCGCGGCTGGAGATCCCGGCTTCTGGCGCGTCGAAATCGAGCGTGACGGTCAGCGCATAAGACAGGTTTTCAGATGAGCGATCTCTTCGCGCCGCAGGTCCCGCAGGAAGTGGAGGCCCGCCGACCGCTGGCCGACCGCCTGCGGCCGAAGACGCTCGCCGAGGTGACGGGCCAGGAACATCTGACGGGCGAGGATGGTGTCCTCGCCCGCATGATCGATTCAGGCTCGCTCGGCTCCATGATCTTCTGGGGCCCTCCCGGCACCGGCAAGACTACGATTGCCCGGCTGCTCTCCGGGCAGGCCGGGCTTGCTTTCGAGCAGATCTCGGCGATTTTTTCCGGCGTCGCGGACCTGAAGAAGGTGTTCGAGACCGCGCGCCTGCGCCGGATGGAGGGACGTCAGACGCTGCTTTTCGTCGACGAGATCCATCGTTTCAACCGCGCCCAGCAGGACAGTTTCCTTCCCGTGATGGAAGACGGCACGGTGATCCTGGTGGGCGCCACCACAGAAAACCCGTCCTTCGAACTCAATGCCGCTCTTCTGTCCCGGGCGAGGGTGCTGACCTTCAAGTCCCATGACGAACAGAGCCTCGGCACGCTGCTGAACCGGGCGGAGGAAACGGAGCACCGGCCGTTGCCGCTGGATGAGGATGCTCGTGCGGCCCTGATCCGCATGGCGGATGGCGACGGTCGCGCCGCGCTGACGCTTGCCGAAGAAGTCTGGCGCGCCGCCCGCAAGGACGAGGTTTTCGACACTGACGGCCTGGCGCGGATCGTCCAGCGCCGGGCGCCGGTCTATGACAAGGGGCAGGACGGCCATTACAACCTGATCTCGGCCCTGCATAAATCCGTGCGCGGCTCCGATCCCGATGCTGCGCTCTATTACCTCTGCCGCATGTTCGATGCCGGCGAAGATCCGCTTTATCTCGGACGCCGGCTGGTCAGGATGGCGGTCGAGGATATCGGCCTCGCCGATCCTCAGGCGCTGGTCATCTGCAATGCCGCCAAGGATGCCTACGACTATCTCGGTTCGCCCGAGGGGGAACTGGCGCTGGCGCAGGCCTGCGTCTATCTCGCCACCGCACCGAAATCGAATGGCGTCTATGTCGCCTACAAGGCGGCGATGCGGGCGGCCAAGGAGAACGGCTCGCTGCTGCCGCCGAAGCATATCCTCAACGCGCCGACCAAGCTGATGAAGGCCGAGGGCTATAACGAAGGCTACCGCTACGACCATGACGAGCCGGACGCCTTTTCCGGTCAGGACTATTTTCCCGAGAAGATGGGGCGCAAGACCTTCTACGACCCGCCGGAGCGCGGTTTCGAGCGGGAGATCCGCAAGCGGCTGGACTGGTGGTCCAAGCTGCGTCGCGAGCGCGGCAGCGGCGGCTGAAGCCTGAACCTCAGGACGCCTTGCTCATCCTCGGCGCATGCGGGGCAACGATCGTCTTCACCGAGGAATCGGCAAGACCGTGATGGCCTTCCATGTCGACGATCAGATGCCAGTGGCCGCTTTCCGGAATGGTGAGCTTGATCGGAGATTTTTTCGCCACGCCGCCGAGATACTTGAAATCGAGCGTTTCCTTGAAGCGCTGAAAATTGCCCGGTGTCATCAGCCGCACGTTGTTGACTGCGGAAAGCGTCACTTCGATGATCGTCCCGGCGCGCAATTCCTGCAGATCGTAGTGGCTAAAGCGGAAGCTCGGCTTGGACATTCGGCTCCTCGTATTCTCCATGCCCTTCAATTCAACTCCGCAATATGCCGCATCCGGGTTAAGGAACGGTTCGCCGCGCAGGGTGGTTCGATGCTGTAGCACGGGCTTCCGGCCGGCTCGTCCGCCTTCGCCGTCTGGCGGCTCCGGCATATCCGGTCGTGTTTCCGTGGGCATGACTTCTCCTTCACGCGAGCCGGAGGCCCCGTGTCGTGCTGGATTTCGATGTCCCCCCCTGCGGAAGGGTCGGTCGGGGCGCTGGAAGCTGCCTCGTAAAATAAAAATAAGTGACACCTTCCGGCGCCCCGTTCGGTGTATTTTTCCGGACGAACTCGATCTCTCTGCGCGGATGACGGCACCCTTCCAGGGTTGCGCTCGCGAACATTTTCGTTCGTGACGCCACGAAAGGCCGTTTTGGCGGCCAGTCGCCGGTCCAGTCATGTGTGCCCTGCAGGCACGCCCCGCCCTGTTTCAGGCGAGAGGGAGACCATTCTCATCCAGCCCCCGGAGCCTGTTCCGCGTTTCGAACAGACACCCGGATCACCGGTCCCGCCTCGCCGGCAACGCAAACCGGTGTAACCGCGACGGGACGGATGGATTGTAGGCACGGACGCAAGGGGCGGGGATTCGGAGGAAAAACGGGGAAGGGCGCGGGTGGAGGGTGTCGCGATCTTTCAGGATCGCTCCATACGCTTTGGTCCCTGTTTCCTCTCATGCCGTTGCCGCAAACCGTCGCACACCTTTGTGCGATATGTTCCCCGGCGGAAAAGCCGAGCGAACCGGCCCTGTGGGCTTCTCTCATCGATTTTAAGTCTATCTCGAAAGGGCGGAAGCTGGCGGATGGTGCAGACACATTGGTCCTCTGCGGCAAAGACCAGAGCGCGGCTACGCGACCGAGGACGAGATGCCGAAATAATCACTACTGTCGGAACAGATGTCGTTTTCGCGCATTACCTTGTGGGTCAAAATGCTGATCGGCCCCTGAGGAGAGAGAGAATGGCGATTGAAAAGCGTGGTTCCGCCCACTGGAGCGGCGGATTGAGGGACGGGCGCGGAACGGTTTCCACCGAAAGCGGCGCATTGAAGGAACACCCCTATGGCTTCAAGACCCGTTTCGAGGGCGTTCCGGGCAGCAATCCGGAAGAACTGATCGGCGCGGCGCACGCTGCCTGCTTCACCATGGCGCTCTCCAAGGAACTCGGGGATGCCGGCTTCACCGCGGAAGCCCTTGATACCACGGCCAAGGTGACGCTCGATCAGGTTGGCGGCGGCTTTGCGATCACCGCGATCGAACTCAGCCTGCGTGGCAAGGTACCCGGTACGGACGAGGCGACCTTCCGGGGCATTGCCGAAAAGGCCAAGGCCGGCTGCCCTGTCTCCAAGGCGCTCGCCGCCGTGCCGATCAGCCTGAATGTGACCTTCGGCTGAGGGGCTTTTCTCCCGATTGCGAAAGGCTTGGCGGGGCCGGCGGGCAGCGTTTGTCGTTTGCCGGTCTCCGATAACGGGCGTATAATTTCCACCTTCCGGCCGCTCCGACCGGAGCTTCGTGAGGAGGAAAAAATGTCACGCCAATACATCGATTGCCGTGAATTCCCGAGCGAAATGAAATGCACCGTCGCCATCTCGGCAGACACCACGGAGGAACTCGTCAACGCCGCCGTGCAGCATGCCGTCTCCGTTCATGGCGAACACGACACCCCCGCATTCCGCCAGGAAATCAAGAAGGCCATCCACAAGATGGAAGCATCCCGCAACGTCGCATGACGCCGGGGTGATGGGAGCCAAGCGCCACCTCCTTTGCGGAGGGGGTGGCGAGGGGGAACCCGGTAAGGACATGAGCTCACGTTTCCCCGTCATCTGGGACTTGTTCCGGGATCCAGCAACGCGATGTCCATCGCGTTGGAGAATGTTTGGCCGCTCGTAGCGACGGGACAGTTGTCTTCTCGGCTCGCAGACGCTCGCCGGCTGGATTCCTGTGACGAGCACAGGAATGACGGTTGTGGAGGCGATCTTCGCATAACCGACACCGACGAATTCGTGGCGGATTTTCGCACGCGGCTAACGGCGATGACGTATGGAACTCCGCTATTGTCGGATCTGCACTGATTTCCGGCACCCCCTCATTGTCCCGTTCGACTTCGGCTGTTATCGCGGAAACTGGATCACAGCAGATAGTGGGAGATGTCATCCCAGTCGGGATTCACGCTCTCGATCAGATTGAGTTTCCATGCCCTTGGCCATTTCTTGATGGTCTTTTCCCGCGTCAGGGCTGAGGTAATCAGGTCATGGACCTCGAACCAGACAAGCGTCTTGACGCCATATCGGCTCGTGAAGCCCGGCGTGAGGTCATGCTTGTGTTCGTAAAGGCGGCGCGCGAGGTCGCTCGTCACGCCGGTGTAGAGCGTGCCGTTCCGTCTGGAAGCAAGGATATAGACATAGCCCTGACGCATGCGGGCACGATGGCACGACCGGCCGAATACGCAAAGGCAGTGTCTGCCGTGCCAACGTTTCCCGTCATCCCGGACTTGTTCCGGGATCCAGCAGCGCGATGTCCATCGCGTGAAAGACACCTCAAGATATGGCTGGATGAAGGCTATTGTCTTCTCGGCTCGCCGACGCTCGCCGGCTGGATTCCTGTGACAAGCACAGGAATGACGGAGAGATAGCGAAACCGTCGACGCGTTCTTACAAAGAGGTAGATAGAACAAAGCCCGGAAACCATGTTTCCGGGCTTTGTCAGTCGAAATCTGCTCAATCGAACCTAGAGATCAGCTGCACCCGCTCGTTGCGCCGCAGGTGTCGCACTTCTCGCAGGTGCCGTTGCGGACCATGGTGAAGTTCTGGCACTCGGAGCACATGTTGCCGGTGTAGCCCTGGGCGATCGAGCGCATGCGGCGGTCGGCCTCGAGCTTCTTGGCTTCCGCCTTGGCGGCAGCGGCGTCGGCGGCGGCCTTGTCGGAGAAGAGCGCGGTCTTGTCCTGAGCCTTCTCGTCCGCCACGTCCTCGGCGATCTCCTCGGCCAGTTCCACTGCACGTTCCTCGTAATCACGCTTGAAGGCGACGATTTCAGAGGTCGAGATGGCGGTCGTCACTTCCAGCTTGCGGGCTGCGTTGCCGGAAAATGCCGTCACCGTCGCGCCGCCGGAAGCCTTGGCGGGGGAGGCGGTCGCCGCACCCTTCGGCTCGGCCAGCGAGCGGTCGACATTGCCGTTGGAAACCAGCGTCGGCTTGTAGCCGCGGGTCCAGCCGGTGGAGATCAGGTTGGTCTTGCCCTCCTGGATGCCCTTGCCGAGCGCGGTGTTGGAGAAGTCCGACGTATCGACATGAGCGAGGTCGTGACGGCCGAGATAAGAGACGGCGAGTTCGCGGAACACGTAGTCGAGGATCGACGTGGCGTTCTTGATTGCGTCATTGCCCTGAACCATGCCGGCCGGCTCGAACTTGGTGAAGGTGAAGGCCTCCACATATTCCTCGAGCGGAACGCCGTATTGCAGGCCGAGCGAGATGGCGATGGCGAAGTTATTCATCATCGCACGGAAGGCAGCGCCTTCCTTGTGCATGTCGATGAAGATTTCGCCGAGGCGACCGTCGCCGAATTCGCCGGTGCGGAGATAAACCTTGTGACCGCCGACGGTGGCCTTCTGGGTGTAACCCTGACGGCGGTTCGGAAGCTTTTCCCGCTCGCGCACGACCCGCTCGATCACCCGTTCGATGATCTTCTCGGTGACGGTGACCGCCTGCGCGGCAACCGGCTGCTGGATCAGGTCTTCGAGTGCATCTTCTTCATCCTCGTCCTCGATCAGCGCGGCGTTGAGCGGCTGGGAGAGCTTGGAGCCGTCGCGATAGAGCGCGTTGGCCTTGAGCGCCAGACGCCACGACAGCATGTAGGCTGCACCGCAATCCTCGACCGTTGCCTCGTTCGGCATGTTGATCGTCTTGGAGATCGCACCCGAGATGAACGGCTGGGCCGCTGCCATCATGCGGATATGGCTTTCGACCGAGAGGTAGCGCTTGCCGATCTTGCCGCAGGGATTGGCGCAATCGAACACGGCCAGATGCTCTGGCTTGAGGAAGGGAGCGCCTTCCAGCGTCATCGCACCGCAGACGTGGATGTTCGCAGCCTCGATTTCCTTCTTCGTGAAGCCGACATGCTCAAGCAGGTTGAAGCTCATGTCGGAGAGCTGCTCGTCGGAAACCTTGAGCGTACCCTTCAGGAAGTCGGCGCCGAGCGTCCACTGGTTGAACACGAACTTGATGTCGAAGGCGGCCTTCAGCGCGCCGTTGACGGCTTCGATCTTCTCGTCGGTGAAGCCCTTGGCCTTCAGCGTCGACGGATTGATGGCCGGCGCCTGGTTCAGGTTGCCATGGCCGACGGCATAGGCGTCGATCTCGGCGATCTGGCTCTCGGTGTAGCCGAGGGTGCGCAGCGCTTCCGGAACGGCAGCGTTGATGATCTTGAAGTAGCCGCCGCCGGCGAGCTTCTTGAACTTCACCAGAGCGAAATCGGGCTCGATGCCGGTCGTGTCGCAATCCATGACCAGACCGATCGTGCCGGTCGGGGCGATAACCGAGACCTGCGCGTTGCGGTAGCCGTGCTTCTCGCCGAGTTCCAGCGCCTTGTCCCAAGCAGCCGTTGCATGGGCGATCAGGGCCGGATCGGAGCAATCGGCGTGGATGAGCGCGACCGGATCAACCGACAGGCCTTCATAGCCCGAGGTTTCGCCATGGGCGGCCCGGCGATGGTTGCGGATGACGCGCAGCATGTTGTCGCGGTTCGGCGCATAGCCCGGGAACGGACCGAGTTCGGAGGCGATCTCGGCCGAGGTCGCGTAGGAAACGCCGGTCATGATTGCGGTGAGCGCACCGCAGATGGCGCGGCCTTCAGCCGAGTCGTACGGGATGCCGGAAGACATCAGCAGGCCGCCGATATTGGCGTAGCCGAGGCCGAGTGTGCGGTATTCGTAGGAGAGTTCGGCGATCTGGCGCGACGGGAACTGCGCCATCATCACCGATACTTCGAGAACGACGGTCCACAGGCGGACGGCGTGTTCGTAGTCGGCGATGTTGATCTTCTTGGTCGCTGCATCCTTGAACTGCAGGAGGTTCAGCGAAGCCAGGTTGCAGGCCGTGTCGTCGAGGAACATGTATTCCGAGCACGGGTTCGACGCGCGGATCGGGCCGGCGGCCGGGCAGGTGTGCCAGTCGTTCATCGTCGTGTTGAAGTGCAGGCCCGGATCGGCCGATGCCCATGCGGCATAGGAGATCTTGTCCCAGAGGTCGCGGGCCTTCAGCGTCTTCATGACGCGGCCGTCCTTGCGGGCGGTCAGGTTCCATTCGCCATCATTCTCGACAGCGCGCAGGAAGTCGTCCTTCAGCGAGACGGAGTTGTTGGAGTTCTGGCCGGAAACGGTGAGATAGGCTTCCGAATCCCAGTCCGTGTCATAGGTCTTGAACTCAAGATCCTTGTAGCCCTGCTGGGCGAACTGGATGACGCGCTTGATGTAGTTTTCGGGAACCTGGTCCTTCTTGGCCGCGCGGATTTCGCGTTTCAGGGCCGGGTTCTCGTTCGGGTCGAAGCAGGCGTCGTTGTCGGCCGTGCAGTTGACGCAGGCCTTCATGATGGCCTTGAGGTGCTTGGCGACGATCTTGGAGCCGGTGACCAGCGCCGCGACCTTCTGCTCTTCCTTCACCTTCCAGTCGATATAGGCTTCGATATCCGGATGGTCGATGTCGACCACGACCATCTTCGCGGCACGGCGGGTGGTGCCGCCCGACTTGATCGCGCCGGCGGCACGGTCGCCGATCTTCAGGAAGCTCATCAGGCCGGACGAGCGGCCGCCGCCGGAAAGCTTTTCGCCTTCGCCGCGCAGATAGGAGAAGTTGGAGCCGGTGCCGGAGCCGTATTTGAACAGGCGTGCTTCACGGACCCAGAGGTCCATGATGCCACCCTCGTTGACGAGGTCGTCTTCAACGGACTGGATGAAGCAGGCGTGCGGCTGCGGATGCTCATAGGCCGACTTGGACTTGACGAGCTTGCCGGTGAAGGGGTCGACATAGAAATGGCCCTGGCCGGGACCGTCGATGCCATAGGCCCAGTGCAGGCCGGTGTTGAACCACTGCGGGGAATTCGGGGCGACGCGCTGGGTGGCAAGCATGTAGGCAAGCTCGTCCCGGAAGGCGAGGGCATCTTCCTCGGACGTGAAATACTTGCCCTTCCAGCCCCAGTAGGTCCAGGTGCCGGCGAGACGGTCGAAGACCTGGCGGGCGTCGCTTTCGGAGCCGAAGCGCTCGTTTTCGGGCAGCGCCTTCAGAGCTTCGGTGTCGGGCACGGAGCGCCACAGGAAGGAGGGGACGTCATTCTCCTCGACCTTCTTCAGCGCCTTCGGCACACCTGCCTTGCGGAAATACTTCTGCGCCAGAACGTCGGTCGCAACCTGGCTGAACTGCGCGGGAACGTCGATATCCGCCGCCCGGAAGACGATAGAACCGTCCGGGTTCTTGATCTCGCTCACGGCCTTGCGGAATTCGATCTCCGCATAGGCCGATTGGCCTGGCTTGGTAAAACGTCGTTCAATGCGCATCTTCGTCCCTCGCATCTGGCGCGCCATTATAGGCGCAAAAAGCCTCGTCCGTCTGCAAGCGCTTGCCCCGCAGCCGGTTGTCATTTTTTCCGTCAGTTCATTCATCCGGAGATGAGTGGCTGTCTACATTGTGTTGATTACGGCTGCAAGCCTACTAGATATAGTGTTAACAAGTTCTTGCTGCCAGTCCCCAAACGCGTTTTGGCGGTCAAAATCGCACACGCAACGACCGGTTCGGCGCAGCTCTTCATGAACCCGCGTCCCGCACTCGATTTTCGATTTCTTTGAAACGAACCGGCCTCGTTACCGTCCGGTCCAGTCGCCGCCGCAACATAAGGAAGCATTAACTTTGAAAGAGCCGATTCCGTCAAGGGCTGGTTTGGTGTGAAATGGTTAATACCACATCTTGTGGCTCACGGCTGTGGAAAACGGGGATAGAGGCGAATCCAAGGAAATCAGTGGTTTGTGAGCGATGCTTCAAGCTGGAGGCGTTGCCTGTGGCAAAAATGCAGCTGGACACGCCACTGCGTGTGCCAATCCGGCGCATCGGTTGCATCTGCGCTATCGAGCCTGACGGGTGATGGTTGCTGCCACGCACACTGATTCGTTGCGATGCTTGGCAGGCGCGGCGGCGCCAAGCGAAATTCGGGCGCAAAGGTGGCCGAGTTGCAAAATATAGGTGCAAGATGCAACCAATTCGAAACGGATGTCCTGCAAGGTCGGTGTCGAATTGGCCCCAAATGAATTGTGGGCTGTATGGGACGGGCTGCCGCGCGCATGAGCCGGGCCGCCCCACAGGGTATCCACATGAACATCGTCAATCTATCTATCCTGAAGAAGATCAGTCTTCTGGTGGTTCTTATGGGCTGCGCTGCCGGCATTATCGCAGCAGTCGGCGCGCAGGGGCTCTTCTCTCTCGGCTCGTCTCTGAAGGATACGGGCGCTCGGGAAGAAGTGGCGCGCGAAGCCATGGATCTTCGCGTCGACATCATCGCTATCAGCCGCATGACCTACCAGCTTGCGCTAGCGCCGGAAAAGGCTGCTGATTTTGCCGCTGAGACGGACAAGCGTTCCAAGGAGATGCTGGACCGTCTGCCCAAGATCGCTTCGACGGCCGACGCCAACGAGCACAAGCTTCTCGAGGATATCCGCGTGACGCTGAATGCCTATTTCGGCAAGATCCGTGACATGGTTGCTGTTGCCGGAACCGAAGCCGGCAAGGATCCGGCCGCGATGGCGGCCGAGCTCGACAAGGTTCTGGACGCCCAGAAGACAGTCACCAGCACGGTCAAGCTTTATAGTACCTCATCGGCCGAATCACTTGCTGCGTCCCGCGCGGGCGCGCTTGCGGCTTCCGGCTTAACTGTCACCCTGCTTTTCACTACGGCCATCATCTGTATCGTTGCCGGTGTTGCCGCAAGCTTTCTGCTGGCAAGCCGCGGTATCGTGAAGCCGATCCGGCACCTCACCGACGTCATGTCCAGCCTCGCCGCCGGCAAGCTCGGCGAGACCATTCCCGGCACCGACCGCAAGGACGAGATCGGCGAGATGGCGCGGGCGCTGCAGGTCTTTCAGGCCAATGAACAGCAGATGCGTGAAATGGAAACCCAGGAAGCTGCGCTGCATGCCCAGAGCAAGGATCTGCAGAGCAGCATCAGCGGTATCGTCGCCGCTGCCGTTGCCGGCGATTTCAGCAAGCGAATTTCGAAAAGTTATGAGGACGAGGACCTCAGGCGTTTTGCCGCAAGCGTCAACGAACTCGTGGAGAGTGTTGACCGGGGCGTCACCGAAGTCCGCCGCGTCGTGGCCGCACTGTCGGATGCCGACCTCATGCAGCAAATGCAGGGCCAGTTCCAGGGCGCATTTGCCGAACTTCAGGCGAACGTCAACACCACCATGGATACGCTGCGCGGCACCATGCTGAACATCCGTTCGGTGGCGGGCACGATCACCTCCAACTCCGGTGAACTGAGCTCTGCCGCCAACCAGCTGGCTCGGCGCACCGAACAGCAGGCGGCGGCTCTTGAAGAGACCGCAGCCGCGCTCGAGGAGATTACGACGACCGTCCGCACCTCCAGCGAGCGCGCGAACGAAGCAAGCCGCATGGTGCACGAGACCAAGGAAAGTGCCGGCAAATCAGGGGCGATTGTCCGCAGCGCCATCGATGCCATGGGCCGTATCGAGCAGTCGTCGCAAAAGATCAGCCAGATCATCTCGGTGATCGACGAGATCGCGTTCCAGACCAACCTGCTGGCGCTCAACGCCGGCGTGGAAGCTGCCCGTGCGGGTGAAGCCGGCCGGGGATTTGCCGTCGTCGCTCAGGAAGTACGCGAACTGGCGCAGCGCTCCGCCAATGCCGCCAAGGAAATCAAGACGCTGATAACGGCGTCGGCCGAAGAGGTGAATGGCGGGGTCTCGCTGGTGCTTTCGACCGGCAAGGCTCTGACCGAGATCGAGGAACTGGTCAATCGTGTCAACGATCACGTGGCAAGCATTGCCCGTGCCTCGCAGGAGCAATCCTCGGCGCTCGGCGAGATCAACACCTCGGTCAACCACATGGACCAGATGACGCAGCAGAATGCCGCCATGGTGGAAGAAACCACCGCTTCCAGCGAGGTGCTGGCCGGCGAAGCCCGTCAGCTTCAGGAACAGCTCGGCCGCTTCCGCCTGGAAAATGGCTCCTACGTGGGCCAGTCGCGTTACGCCGCATAGCCCCCCCCCCGAGATCGACTTTAGAGAAAAGGCGCCGCAGCGATGCGGCGCCTTCTTCTTTTGGGCAGGGTTGATCAGGAGCGGGTAGAGCTGCGTGGCACTCGAAGTGCAGTTTATTTAACCGATTGGTTGACTATTGAATCTTCTCCCGTATAGTAAACCACATGGTTGAATATATGGAGCAAGCTCTGGACGACATCTTTCATGCGCTCGGCGATGCCACGCGCCGGCGCATGCTGCGCGAACTCGCTTTCGGAGAGCGGACGGTCAGCCAGCTTGCTGCGCCCTTCGATATGTCTCTGGCGGCGGCCTCCAAGCACATCAAGGTGCTTGAAGGAGCCGGTCTGATTCGACGGGACGTGAAGGGCCGCACCCATTTCTGCACTCTTGAGCCGGGGCCCCTCGCCAGGGCGCATGAATGGCTTGAATTCTACGAGCGCTTCTGGACCGGTCGTCTCGATGAGCTCGAACGCTTGCTTCGTGAGGAGGACGGGCATGAGGCCCGAACCCGTGAAAGAGGAGAAGAGCAATGACCGAACTTGCAGGCATGCATGCCTTTGGCGAGCTGATCGAGCCCGCTACCCTGAAGATCGAGCGGCTTCTGCCCGGACCCGTCGAACGGGTCTGGTCCTATCTCACGGAAAGTGACCTGCGCAGAAAATGGCTCGCTTCCGGAACGATGGAGATGAAGCCGGGAGCGCCATTTGAACTCGTCTGGCGCAACGACGAACTAACCGATCCGCCCGGCAAACGCCCCGAGAATTTCCCGCAGGAACACCGGATGCAGAGCCGTGTCATCGAAGTGGATCCGCTGCGGCGTCTTGTGTTCTCCTGGGGAGAGCGAGGTCAGGTGTCCTTTACGCTGGAGCCGAGAGGCGGGGAGGTACTGATGACCGTCATTCACCGGCGGATTAGCGACCGGACCAACGAGATCATGATCGGCGCCGGCTGGCACATGCATCTCGAAGTGCTCGCCGCGGCACTCTCTGGCGGACGCACCGAACCATTCTGGGATGGTTGGGCGCGTCTGCGTAAGGAGTATGAGCGCCGACTTCCTGCCTGAGGTGGATTAGGAAGGGTGCGATCGGGTGACGGCGAACCATCAGGCTGTCGGCACGGTACCGCCGTCGATGACAAACTCCGTGCCGGTGATCGCGCCGGCACGCGGCGAAACCACGAAGGCGATGAGATCTGCCACCTCGCGCGGTTTTGCCGGGCGACCGAGCGGGATGCCGCCAAGCGCGTTCATGATAATCTTCTTGCCACCTTCATAGTCCGTACCCGCCTGATTGGCGAGGCGTTCTGCCAAGGCGACGGCCGCTTCCGTCTCGATCCAGCCCGGCGAAATGCGAACCACCCGTATGCCTTTCGGCGCTACTTCCTTCGAGAGGCTCTTGCTGTAGGTGGAAAGCGCGGCCTTCGCCGCCGCATAGGCCGTCGTAGACTCCGGCAGGGGCAGTTGGTGCTGGATCGACGTGACATGCACGATAACACCTGCTCCGCGCTCGATCATACCCGGCAGCAATGCGCGGTCGAGGCGAACGGAGGGCAGAAGATTGTGGCTCAATTCCCTGAGCCATTCGTCGTCATCCAGAGCGGCGAAGCCGCCGGGAGGGGCAGAGGAGCCGCCCACCACGTTGACAAGGATATCCACGCCACCGAGATGTCTCAAGGCCGCGGCCGCGACCTTCGCGCAGCCTTTACTCGTGGTGATGTCCGCTGCGACATAGTGGGCCTTTTCCGAAGCGACCTCCGGCGGGTTACGCGCCGTCGCCACCACTCTTGCACCTGCCTGATGCAAAGCATCCACCACGGCGGCGCCGACGCCTTTCGTGCCGCCCGTCACCAGCGCGCGGGCATCTCTGAGGCCGAGGTCGAAACTGATAGGGTGATCTCCAGTCTTGCGATCGCATCGCCTTCCAGCACGAAGGTGTATCTCAGATCGACGGGGCTTCCGGGGAAATTGCCTGTGACGCGGCCGGTGACGACAATGCCGCCGTTTTCCTCGGCGACCGCGATGGGCTCGCTGACATAGTCGAATTTCGCGGAAGCGTTGGATTTCCAGCGTTGTATCGCGGCCCGGCCGGTATGCATCTTTCCTTCATCGAGAACGACAGCGTTCTCGGTAAAGCATTGCGCCATGTTTGCGCTGTTGATCCGGTCGACGGCGAAATAGGCTTTGATCGGTTTCGGCAAGGTTATCGGCATTGCGGTTCTCCCGGTTCGTTTGCTTTACCGAAGAGATCGCTCTATCCTGAAAAAATGACAAGAACGCACGAAAAAGTAAGGTACTCACCTAAAGGTAAGGAACATGGATACACGAGGGATACCGCGGCGGAAGGTGTCGAAAAAGCTTTGAAATTCCTCGAGGGCCGATGGAAACTTGTGATCCTGTTCCATCTTTTCGGAGGCCGGGTTCTTCGCTTCTCCGATCTGGAGCGGGCAATTCCTGGTGTCTCTCAGAAAATGCTCATTCAGCAGCTCCGGCAGCTGGAAAATGACGGCATCGTACAGCGCATCGTTCACCATCAGGTACCGCCGAAGGTGGAATATTGCCTGACGGAATGGGGGCAGGCGCTGTGCCCCGCGCTCGACTCATTGCTGACCTGGGCCGCACTCCGCGAGGACATGTCCGTGGCAGCGGCCGGATCCGACGGAGAAGGGGCAGGCTAATGCGGGTGAAGGGACACATTGGGTCGAAACGCGAAAAAGCCCGCCATCCGGCGGGCTCAGATTGCTGACAAAGTCCGTATTGAGCGCAGTTGTCCCCTTGTCCGCCATGCCGGACTTGTTCCGGCATCCAGCTGCGCGATGTCCATCGCGCATAAGACTCCCTTGCGATCAAGGACTTGATCGCGCTGGATTCCGGCTCAAGGCCTGAATGACGACAGTGGGTGTGGCACCGCCATCACAAAAGACAATCGGAAAGGCTTTGTCAGTAATCTTAGCCCGCTATCCGGCCGGCTTCCAGCATCCGTGTGGGACCGGAAGAATCAGCCCTTGCTGCCCTTGGCGATCGGCTCCTGATAGGTGAAGCCCATATCCCAGGGGAAGTAGATCCAGGTGTCCTGCGAGACCTCCGTGATGAAGGTATCGACGGTCGGAACGCCCTTCGGCTTGGCATAGACGCAGGCGAAATGAGCGTTCGGGAGCATTTCACGTACTTCCAGCGCCGTCTTGCCGGTGTCGGTAAGGTCGTCAACCACGAGCACGCCTGCGCCACCGTCCGTGGCAAGCTCGGCCGTGATGCCCTTCAGGAGCTGCGTTTCGCCCTGATTGACGTAATCGTGGCGGGTGGCGATGCAGACCGTGTCGATCAGGCGGATGTTGAGTTCGCGCGAAATGATTGCTGCCGGTACGAGACCGCCGCGGGTGATACAGACGATACCACGGAATTCCTGATTGAGGCTTGCCAGCCGCCAGGCAAGAGCGCGCGCATCGCGGTGGAACTGATCCCAGGAAACGGGAAAGGCTTTATCGGGCAGGGACATCAGACTAAAAGCTCCGCAAGGGCGAGGGTTCATATTCGCCGGCCGGCCGGCATCCTTTTTTGAAGACCGGTCCGTTGCGGAGGCGCACGTCGTCATCGACGTCTCGCTACCAAAAACGGCAAACGCGCGGACAAGCCGCGCGAGTGACGCCCACAAGGGGCTCAGGTCTCTGGCCGCTGCTATTAGCGGCATTCCGGGCCCGAAGGCAAGGGCTTCTCGCCGCTCTCCAGCCTTATCGCGAAAGGAGCGTCAACGCCGTCATCGAATCGAGAACTGTGCGGGTAACGCCGCCAAACAATGCCTCCCACCAGCGCTTGTGGCTGTAGGCGCCCATGACCAGCAGATCGATGGAGCTGTCAGAGAGGCGGTTTTCGATAGCCGCGGAGGCCGGAAGCTTGTCCGATTCCTGACGGACGACCGTGACATTGATGCCATGGCGCGCCAACGCGGCGGCGATTTCGGCACCCGCCATTTCAGCCGACTGCATCGACGTTTCCGGAGGATCGACGGAAAACACCTCGACCGCTTCGGCTGCCCTGAGGAAGGGCAGGGCGTCGAAGGTGGCGCGTGCCGCTTCCCGCGAACCGTTCCAGGCGATGAGTACGCGTTTGATCGGCTTCGGCTGCTTGAGGATATAGGGAACCAGAAGGACCGGACGTCCGCTTTCGAACAGGAAGTTTTCAAGATCGGCGCGGCTTTCCGAAAGCAGACCACTTTCGCCCTGGCCAGCAACTACCAGATCGACGGATCGGGCGCTGTCGATCAACGACGCGGCGCTATATCCCGCGGAAGAGACGAAGCTGCGCCATTCATGAGAGGTGCCGTTCCGCTCGGCGGTGGAGCGGAAGACTTTCTCTACCTCCACCGTCTCCTTGTGGGCCATGTCCTGAAGCGCCTGAACGGTGGCGGGATCCGGAATTTCCATCGGCGCTACCAGCGGCACGGCGGCGAGCGCCTCGGCGTGCAGCCCGACGACGTGGGATCCGAACTGTTCGGCAAGGAAAATGGAAAAATCAGTGATTTGTTGCGCGTCCTTCTGCATGTCCAGGACGGCAAGAAGTGTTTTGTAACCCATGGTGGTCTCCTCGGCGGTGTTCAATTCGGTCCCGCGTGAACATATTGCCGCGGGAGACTGGTCCCTTCCTTGACTTCGGTCAATAGAAAGCCGGCTCAAGCCAGCTCGCCGGTGCCGAGGTCGCGGACCCGGGCGGCATCCTTTTCCGCGGTGATCTTGGCAATCATCGCCTCGATAGCGACGGCCGCCGCATCGACGGCTGCCGCATCGCGGGCGCGCACCACGAGTTCGGTCGAAAAGCGCTGGCCATCGAACTGCGGGTAGGAGCCGATCGAAGTATCCGGATGCGCCTTCTGCACGCCGGCCAGCAGCGTCCCGATATCGCCCTCGCCGAACGGGCAGGCGATGGAACGGGAGATTACCTTGGCTCCGGCGGGAAGGGTGGAGATCACATTGTCCAGCATGGCCTGGAAGACCTGCGGAACGCCGGCCATCACATGCACATTGCCGATGACGAAGCCGGGCGCTGTGGAGACCGGATTAGGTATATGGCGCGCGCCGCGCGGCATGCGGGCCATGCGCTGGCGCGCCTCGGTGAATTCCATGCCTCGGCGTTGATACATCTCGCCGAGCAGGCGCATCGCATCGGCATCGTGCTCGCACGGCACCCCGAAAGCCGCCGATACGGCATCGGCAGTGATATCGTCATGGGTCGGACCTATGCCGCCCGAGGTGAAAACGTAATCGTAGCGGCTGCGCAGCGCGTCCAGTGCTGCAACGATCGCCTCCTCCTCGTCTCCGACGATGCGCACCTCCTTGAGGTCGATGCCGGCAACCGTCAGCATGTCGGCGAGGTGGCCGATATTCTTGTCCTTGGTACGGCCCGAAAGCAGTTCGTCGCCGATGGCGAGCATGGCGGCCGTCTTGATGATTGCCTGTGTCATGGAGGTTATGGAATCCCGATATTGCGTCGTGTCAGAACCTAGTCCTGTCTCCTTCGGAAGCAAGAGCATTGTCCTGTGGTTCGGGTCCGAAAATATGTCGGTAATGCAAATGCAAGGAAAAATCGTTCACCGGGATTGAACACTCCGTATCAGTGTCGTCATCTGGTGAACGACGAATAGCTGCTATAAATTCCCGTCATCGATCACGACGGATATCTGACATGATCTTCGACTTCTTGAAACGGCTGCTCAGCGGCCAACCTCAACCGGTAATCCCAGCAAAGGAAAGCAAGCCAATGGCAAAGGTACTCGTACTCTACTACTCTTCGTATGGTCACATTGAAACCATGGCCTATGCCGTGGCCGAAGGTGCAAAGTCGGCTGGTGCCGAAGTCACCGTCAAGCGCGTTCCCGAACTGGTTCCGGAAGAAGTCGCCAAGAGCTCGCACTTCAAGCTCGACCAGAAGGCCGAGATCGCTACCCCGGCGGAACTCGAAAACTACGACGCCATTATCGTCGGCGCTGGCACCCGTTTCGGTACCGTCGCTTCGCAGATGCGCAACTTCTGGGATCAGACCGGCGGCCTGTGGTTCACCGGCAAGCTCGTCGGCAAGGTGGGCTCTGTCTTCACCTCCTCCGCAACCCAGCACGGCGGTCAGGAATCCACCATTCTCGGCTTCATCCCGACGCTTCTGCACCACGGCATGGTTGTTGCCGGCCTGCCTTATGCCTTCCAGGGCCAGATGGGCGTTGATGCCGTCAAGGGTGGCTCGCCTTATGGCGCTTCGACGATCACGGACGGCGATGGCTCGCGCCAGCCCTCGGAAGTCGAGCTGGAAGCTGCCAAGTTTCAGGGCGCGCATGTCGCCAAGCTTGCTGCAAAGCTCGCCTGATCGGTTTCTGTCCGGTGATGAGTGGGGCGGAGAATTCATTCTCCGCCCTTTTTCTATGGTTTCGCTAACTATTGCATGGTTTTCTCAACGAATAATTAGAGTCTTGGGTCGCTGAATCCTGTCAGAAAGGACAGGACGAACGGCCATGAACGAACGCAGAGCGCAACCAAGGTCGCGTGCCCTCAAGGCGGCACGCATTATTTTGCCAGGTGGATATTCCACCTTCGATTGCATGGTCCGCAATCTCTCCGAGGGCGGAGCAAAGCTGGTGATGGAAACCACGGCGGGCGTACCCGACGAGTTCAATCTGAGATTTGAGGACGGCAGCATGCGCCCTTGCAGGGCATGCTGGCGTAATGCCAAGGAACTTGGCGTTTCCTTCGGTACGGCTAACGCCGCCTGACCCGGATCTCATCGCGCCGCTGGCGCGGACAGCACCTGAGCGGTGCTCGTCCCTGATGTGACGGTTGATGCCCAAAAATGCCGGATGACATTCATCAATTGGTGCGGACGACGGGGGTCGAACCCGTATAGCCAAAGGCTGAGAGATTTTAAGTCTCTTGCGTCTACCAGTTTCGCCACGTCCGCGCGGGCTTCTATGTCCAGCACTTGGCGGATTCGGTCAAGTACCGCTGCCCCGGAATGTGTTCGGCCAGGACGCCCTTGTTTGCATCCTGAGTTTGGAATTTCGCGTCGGTCGGACAACCGCGGCCCGCTCAGTGGTGGGCGACGACGGTAAAGGGCTGTTCGACGCCGGTGGTTTTCTGGCCGAGCGTGTCGTTGATCGTGTAGCGCAGACGATAGGCACCCGGTGCCGCACCATCGATATCAAGGGTGAGATGAGTGTACATCTCCTGGTTCCGCGCATAGCCGGCAAACGAAAAAGTGCCGAAATTTTTCTGACTGGCCAGTATTTCACCCTTGCTGTCGATCAGTTCGAAATCGACCGTAAAGTTCGAGTGCTGCAGCCCGTCATCCTGCCTTTGCCAATTGAGACCGATGAGTTCCACATAGGTGATCAGCGGCTCTCCGGGTTCGAAGACCGGTTCCTTTCTCGGCTTGTAGGCGCCGTAGCCCTTCGGTCTTTCGGTCACGAAGACCGCCTTGCCGACGGTGAGGGGCAGCAGGCCGCCAAAATCGGCGAAGGCATCGCGCATAGCTTCGAACGCACCGACGAAATCGCTCCTGTCGGCCTTTTTCTCGGCCTCGGCCGCTGCCGTTGCAAGCATTCCTGCCGACGCTTGTGAAACCAGGAGGGCTGCCGAGACTGCGAGCGCAGCCGGTTTCAGCCCGTAACTTGTGATCTTCCTCATGTGCACGACATCCCCGCCTGCGAGTCACCCGCGCCAAGTCTGGTAGAAAGCGGCGTGCCGTCAAGCCGGCAGGGCCGCCTCTTTCATCAGTTGCGCCAGAAAATTGGCATCAGCAACACAAGCACGGTGAGGACTTCCAGACGTCCGAGCAGCATCATGATCGACATGATATAGAGTTCGGGATCGTTGAAGCTCGAGAAATTTCCGACCGGACCGATCAGCGGGCTGACGCCTGGGCCGACATTCGAGAGTGCCGTGATGACGGCGGAAGTCGATGTCATCATGTCATAGCCCAAAGCGGCCATGGCCATGCTACCGAGCACCCAGAGGAAGATATAGGCGCTGAAAAACAGAAAGACCGTGCGCTGTGTCTCGGCATCGACAGTCTGGTTGCCGTAACGCACCGAGTAGACGGCGTTGGGATAGATAAGCTTCTTCAGGCCGGTGCCGAGGATGTTGAACAGAATGACGAAGCGGTAGGCTTTGATGCCGCCGGCCGTGGACCCTGAGCAGCCACCGATAAAGGTGGCGAAAAAGGCGGCCATGATGGTGAAGGGACCCCATCCGAGATAATCCTGGCTGGAGAAACCGGTCGTGGACAGGATGGACGAGAAGTTGAAGAAAGCGTGTGTCAGGGCATCAGGGAAAGGTTCGCCGTTCCGCAGGTGATTGTAGATCGCCGCAGACAACGAAAAGGCGATGACATACCCCAGAAAGACGCCGATCTGCGGATCGCGCAACGCATCCAGGCGACCACGAACCGCCAGCACGATCAGGATCGAGAATGGCAGGCTCGATATCGTCATGAAGAAGGTCGACACCCACAAGACGGCGTTGCTGTTGAAATAGTCGAAAGAGGCATCGTGGGTCGAAAAACCGGCGGTTGCGACCGTAGAAAATGCGTGGTTGATCGCGTCGAAGCGGCTCATTCCGGCAAGGGCGTAGCAGATGGCGCAGGCAAGCGTTATGCCGACATAGATGGCGATGAAGGCACGGGTGAAGGTGGCGAGCCGGGCGAATGGCTTGTCGCTGGTGTCGGAGGATTCCATCTTGAAGAAAGACATGCCGCCGACGCGCAGGAACGGGAGAACGAACAGTCCGAGAGCCACGATGCCGATACCGCCGAGCCATGCCAGCAGCGAGCGCCACATCAAGAGGCCGGGCGGCATCGAATCAAGCCCTACGATGACGGTGGAACCGGTGGTGGTAATGCCGGAAATTGATTCGAACAGGGCCTGAGCAAAACTGAGGTCCGCGTCGGAAAACATGAAGGGTACTGCGCCGGCCAGCGAGAATACGGCCCAGAGCACATTGACCAGCAGGAAGCCGAGCCGTTTCGTGAACATCGGCGGTGCACCGCGTGTCGCCATGGCGGCAAGCAGAGAAACTCCTCCGACCATGAAGGCGCAGGTCGTGAAAACGCGCCAGTCGGAGTGGCCATAATAGAGGTCGACCATCGCGGGAACCAGCATTGCGATCGACAGATAGAGACCGCAAAGGGAGGCGATGTAGACAACGGCTCGGAGGGTGTTGGCGTTCAAGGATGAGAAACCGGTTTTCGAGGTCTTGCGCAAACAGGCTTTGTCTCCGCCGCCTGTCTATGCCATAGCGAGACCGACCCGAAAATTCAACGGATGGAAAAAGTGACGCACAAGGACGTCGAGGCAGCGCTGGAAGCCATGCGGGGCCTGTTCCCCGCCACGCCGCTGCAGTTCAGCGAGCATCTGAGCGCCCGCCATGGCGCTAATGTCTACCTGAAACGCGAGGATCTGACGCCGGTTCGATCCTACAAGATCCGTGGCGCCTTCAATTTTCTGCGCAAGATCGTGGCCGATGGCGCCGAGGGCAAGACCTTCGTCTGCGCTTCCGCCGGCAATCACGCCCAGGGCTTCGCTTTCGTGTGCAGGCATTTCGGTGTGCCGGGGATCGTTTTCATGCCGGTCACCACGCCGCAGCAGAAGATCGACAAGACCCGCATTTTCGGCGGTGAGTTCATCACCATCCGCCTGTTCGGCGATATTTTCGACCAGTGCTATACGGCGGCCCGCGAGCATGTCGAGGCGATTGGCGGCTATATGGTGCCGCCTTTCGATCATGACGATATCATCGAGGGGCAGGCGACGGTTGCGGCTGAGATCGCCGAGCAGTTGCCGGAAGATGTGACGCCCGATCTCGTCATTGTTCCGGTTGGCGGTGGTGGCCTGTCCGCCGGTGTCACCGGCTATCTGGCCGATCGCCTCGGTCGCGATGCCTTCCTCTTTTGCGAGCCGGCTGGTGCGCCGAGCCTCAGGAAGAGCCTTGAGGCCGGAGAAATCGTCACACTGCCGAAGGTCGACAATTTCGTCGATGGCGCAGCTGTTGCCCGGATCGGTGACCTGAATTTCGCAGCCCTGAAGGATTTCTCGCCCAAGCAGGTGATGATCGTGCCGGAGAATGCGATCTGCGTAACGATGACCGACATGCTCAACGTCGAAGGCGTGGTGCTGGAACCTGCGGGCGCCCTTTCTCTTGCGGCACTCGATCTTTTGCCGCGCGAACGTCTCGAGGGCAGGACGGTGGTTGCAGTCGTCTCCGGTGGAAATTTCGATTTCGAACGTCTCCCCGACGTCAAGGAACGCGCGATGCGTTATGCGGGGCTGAAGAAGTACTTCATCCTGCGACTGCCGCAGCGTCCGGGCGCGCTTCGCGATTTCCTCAACCTGCTGGGTCCCGACGACGACATCGCCCGTTTCGAGTACCTGAAGAAATCCGCCCGCAACTTTGGTTCGATCCTGATCGGCATCGAAACGAACCGGCGGGAGAATTTCGCGGAGCTGGCGAGCCGGTTTGAAACGGCAGGGCTGGGTTACGAGGATATCACCGAGAACGAAATCCTCGCCAACCTCATCATCTGAGTTCGGGTCGTTCTCCGAGCCAGTCTATGATCACGCGGGCAAGCGCTGCCGTCGTGCCTGGCGATAACGCATCGCCAGCGATGACATGCTTCTCGGGATCTCCGACGGGGCCCGGGTCGAGTAGCCGATGGGGACCGCCCCACCGGTTTGAAACGGCGTAAGTCTTGTCGAAGCGAACGACTCTATCGGATGGCGACTGGATGAAGAACGCCGGTGTCGCAAAGCTTTCCACCCGACAATGGGACGCCAGCCTTACAAGCTGAGCCATGGGCAGGAGGGCTTCGACAGGATATGTCGTCGTCCAGAGCTTCGCGTGGGCAGCGTTTATCGGGTCGAAACTCCGGTGGGAGCCGAGGACCAGATGGGCGATCAGGCGGGCGAAGGGAAGCGTCAGCAGGAATGCACCGCGATTGGCGATAGCATAGTTCGGCGACAGGAATACTGCGGCCGCCACGCGGCCGGAGAACTGCGGCAGTGACATCGCGTAAGTGGCAAGCGAGGCGCCGGTCGAGCAGGCCATCACCACGACTTTCTCCCCGAGCCGTTCGCCGATCGCAAGCGCTTCCGAATAGTCCTCAAGCCACGCCTCCAAGCAGGCTTCGGCCATGGCGTCTCCTGAACGTCCATGACCCGTAAGCCGGGTAAAGAAGAGATTTGCGCCGAGTGAAGTTGCAACCAGATCGGGCAGGGGACGTAGTTCGCCGGCCGTGGCGGAGAAGCCGTGGATGTAGATGATCGAGATGCGGCTCTGCGCCTTATCGTTTGGGTCCGCCCAGACGATGTGCTTGAGTGCGTGCGGCCGGATATCAGCATATCTGGCCTCGGACATGGCAAGATACGCCTCCGGATCGGCCCCGATGGTCGCCGGATCGAAATGCGGACAATGTCCGGCCTGATGGCCGGCGATCAGCGCGAATGGGCACGGCATGGGCGGCCCGGCTCTGCTCCGTGGTTCGTTTGAAGCCTAGCCTGTCCTGTTGGAAAGACAAGATGATGTCGGTCCATCTGGAGAGGCGAGCCATCTTGTCCCTCCTATCGCCCTTAGATGGAGCTTCCGCAATTTCCAGACCGCCGGGACTTTTTCTCCGTCACTCTATGTGGTAGCCAATCGCCATGGCTTCCTTTCTTTCGAACATCCTGTCCGTTTTCTCCGGTGGCTCCAAGGGAGCGGCACCGTCCGCGCCCGCTGCTGAGCCTCAGGCCTATCAGGAGTGCCTGATCCACGCCGCACCGATCCGCGAGGGTAGCCAGTATCGGCTGGCCGGAAAGATCGAGAAGCAGGTGAACGGCGAGACGCTTGAGCGCACCTTCATCCGGGCCGACATCTTCACGTCGCTCGATGATGCGCTGGAATGCACCTTCCGCAAGGCGCGCCAGATCATCGACCAGAACGGTGCCTCGCTTTTTTCCGATGGCGAGAAGTCGCGCAACGTCTGACCGTGGCAGGTGCGAGGCTGCGACGGCGTAGCGCATCATAAGTCTTTCCGCATCGCAAAAAACCACCTGTCACGAACACGTAATCTTAAATGATTGTCGCTTGTATTGACCGATCAATATCTTGTTGAATCGGTTCGCACCTTGCGATTTTTATTTATTGTTCACCCGTTTTTCCGGCTTGCGGCACTAGCGTTCGCTACCCTTGCTGCACCGGCTAAGGGCGTCGCAGCATCCGCCCCAGGAGATACCGCCTCTGCAGCTGGCAATATCGCCTGGCTGATGGCAGCTGCTGGCATGGTCATGATGATGCAGGTCGGCTTCCTCCTCCTTGAAGCCGGGATGGTGCGTTCCAAGAACTCGATCAACGTCGCTCAGAAGAACCTTCTGGACTTCGTCTTCGGAGCGGTCGCCTTCGCTGCGATCGGCTTTATGTTCGCTTTTGGCGCTTCCGGTTGGCTTCCGGTCGGTGTCGATGGTGATTTCTTCTTTCTCCAGAGGCTCGATAGCTGGGAATCCGCCTTCTTCGTCTTTCAGGTGATGTTCTGTGGCACGGCTGCTACCATCGTCTCGGGTGCCGTTGCCGAGCGCATGAAGCTCGCAGCCTATGTTTTCGGCTCCATCTTCCTTTCCGCGGTGATCTATCCGTTCTTTGTACATTGGGCCTGGGGAGGGGCACTGGGCCCCAATTCCGGTGCATTCCTCGCCAATCTCGGTTTCGTCGATTTCGCCGGTTCCACGGTGGTTCATGCGACCGGCGGCTGGATATCGCTTGCGGCCTGCGCCGTTATCGGTCCTCGGCTGGGGCGCTATGACAGTGAGGGACGACCGGTCCGGATCGCGGGGCATAGTCCCGTTCTGTCGACGACCGGCGCCCTTATCCTTTTCTTCGGCTGGATCGGCTTCAATGGGGGCTCGACGCTTTCGGCCAATGCGGACGTGGCTCCGATCATCCTCAATACGGTGCTTGCCGGGGGCATCGCCTGCTGCGTCGGTTATGTGCTTGGATATATGCAGGATCAGATCGTTTTGCCGGAGAAGTCGCTCTGCGGCATGCTGGGCGGACTGGTTGCCGTAACAGCCGGCTGCCAGGTTCTACAGCCGGGTGGAGCACTGATCGTCGGCGCTCTCGGAGCCGCGGTAGCGATATTCGCCAACGACTTCCTGGAGCGCAAGCTGAAGATCGATGACGCCGTCGGTGCAATCGGCGTTCACGGCTTCGCCGGTGTTGCCGGCACGCTCGCCTTGGCGTTGCTGGCCCCGGTTGATCGCCTGCCCGCTGGCGGACGATTGGAGCAGCTATATGTGCAGGCATTCGGCTCGGCACTGAATTTCTACTGGGCATTCGGCCTCGGCTGGATATTCTTCAAGGTGCTGGACAAGACGCTTGGTATCCGTGTGTCGGGCGAGGTCGAGGAGATCGGCCTCAACGTTGCCGAACACGGCAGCCGGCTGGGTGTCGGCCATGTGGAGCAGGCATTGTCGGATCTCCTGTCCGGCGCGGCGGACCTGAGCCGCAGGCTTCCTGTCGAAGCGGGTGACGAGGCAGAGAACCTGACCGCGCTTTTCAACCGCTTGATGGACAACATCCAGACCGAGGAAAGAGCACGCGAGGAGGAACGCTCGCTGAAGCGCGACGACGAGGAAGCCGAGCGCGTTACGGCCCTCGCCAACGCCACCTTCGAGGCCATTGTCATCTATCATGATGGGATCATCCTCGATGGCAATGAACAGCTGGCGGAATTGATGGGTGTTTCTCTTGATCAACTGATTGGCCGGCCTATCCGGGATGTTCTTGCTGCAGATCAGGCAGAGGCCGACGCCATGACAGGCGCCGAAGGCGGTTTCGACATGGAGATCAGCCTGCTGCGCGACGATGGCGAGGTTATCCCGGTCGAGATGAAGGGGCGCGAGATTGTTTATCGCGGAAAACCCATGCGTATCGGCTGCCTTGTCGATCTTCGCGAGCGCAAGCGTGTCGAAAACCAGATCCGCTACCTTGCCCAGCATGATCCACTGACATCCCTACCGAACCGGGCGTTGTTCAACCAGAGGCTCGCAGATAGCGTGAGGGATATACGGCGGCAGGGCGGATGCGCCGTGCTGATGATCGATCTGGATCACTTCAAGGATATCAACGATATCCACGGGCATCCCGCCGGCGATGCAGTGATCCGCGAGGCCGCTGACCGTCTGCAACGTATACTGGGAAGTCATGACGTCGCCGCCAGGCTTGGCGGCGACGAGTTCGCCATCATCCTGTCCCGAATCAATTTTCAGGCCCAGGTCGAGGATTTCTGCGGCCGGTTGGCGCAGTCGTTCCGCAAGCCCTTTGAAATAGGGGGCGGCGATTTGATCAGGTGTGGTGTCAGTATCGGCGCCGCGATGTGTCCAGACCACGCAGAAACGGTTGAGGAACTGGTCGGCCGCGCGGACGTGGCACTTTACCACGCCAAGAATTCCGGTCGTAATACGTTCCGTATCTTCAAGCCCGGCATGAATACGCTGATCGAGAAACGCCGTGCCCTTGAGGTGGACCTCGACGCGGGCATCGCAAGGGGTGAGTTCGAACTTTTTCTGCAGCCGCGTGTCGACGTGGTTTCCGCCGAGGTGACGTCCTATGAAGCCTTGCTCCGCTGGCATCACCCGGAACGCGGCATCGTCAGCCCCGTCGATTTCATTCCGGTGGCCGAGGCTTCCGGCAAGATCATCGCGCTGGGTGAATGGGCCATCCGCGAGGCATGCCGCATGCTTTCGCTTGAGGCGAACGTTGGCAGGCTTTCCATCAATGTCAGTCCGATACAGTTTCGCCACACCGATTTCCGCCGTCGTCTCGACGAGATCGTGCGCACAGCCGGCGTGGAGACGAAGCGGCTGGAGCTTGAGATCACCGAAAGCGTGTTGATCGATGACGACAAGCGGGCGCTCAAGATCCTCAACGAACTCAAGGTGAGCGGCTACGAAATAGCGCTCGACGACTTCGGTACCGGTTATTCTTCCCTGTCCTATCTGAGCCGCTATCCCTTCGATACGATCAAGATCGACCGCGGTTTTGTCTCCAACCTGGGGGAGGAAGGTAGCGCAGAGGCGATCGTTCACTCGATCATCGATCTTGGCGGCAGACTTGGTATGACCGTGGTCGCCGAAGGTGTGGAAACACTGGAGCAGGCTCGCTTCCTGGCAAGGTCCGGATGCGATGAACTGCAGGGATATCTGCTCGGCCGACCGCAGCCGCTTGACAAGATTGCGCTCTCAGTGCCGGCCGAAGTGGTGGCTGGTCTAGCCATGGAAATACATGGTGGAGCAGAGACGCCAGCAACTCAACGTGCGTCGTGACGCGTCGAAGATTGCTTAACCCTACCGCTAAGGGATCCGGGGCCGCCTTTCGAACGACGATAAAGCCTGATAATGCGTATGCAAGGCGTTGATCTGTCGCCTTAGGTGAAGGACATCGAGCATGCAGACGTGGAACCTGGCCTTGTTCGTCAGCGAAGCGGTTCTCTACTTCGTCCTGATGACGACGCTCCTTCATTTCCGGCACCGCATTGGCCTTGGTGTCTTTCTGACGGCGCTTGGGGTCATGCACTTTGTTGAGACCTATCTCGCGGCGGTCTTCTATATCGAGCTTCCCTTCGGCGTCGTCTCACCGGGCTCTTCCGTGTTCTTCGCCGGCAAGCTGATGCTGATCCTGATGCTCTACATCAAGGAAGATGCGTCCACCGTACGCCAGCCGATCTACGGGCTCTTTCTAGGCAATCTCGTGACGGTTGCAATGGCGCAACTTCTGCTGCTGCACCAGACGGTCGAGCCGACGGCAGCGCAGGCCGCCGACATGACCTTCCTGCGGGAGATGGGCCTGCTGATGATTTGGGGCACGACGCTGCTCTACGTCGATTCGCTCGGCATCATCCTCCTTTATGAGCGGCTTGGTCGGATGATGCCGCGCCTTCCGGTCGCCAGATTCTGGCTTTCCGGCGCTCTCGTGTTGACCTTCGACCAGATCGGGTTCTTCGCGCTCCTGAACTATCTGTTTGATACGCCTCCTGAAGTCTTCTGGGGAGGCTGGCGTGCCAAGATGGTGTCGCTCATCCTGTATTCGGCAATGTTCGCGATTTACCACCGGCTGCTGCGGGGTGGTGGCGTATTGCACTCTCGGCGTCCGATCCGGGATGTGTTCAGCGATTTGACGTTCCGCGAACGCTACGAGGACCTGCTGTCCCGGACGGGGCGCGACGTGCTAACCGGGGTGTTCGATCGCAGCCGGATGGAGATTGAGGCCCCGCGCCTCCTTCGCGAGTCGCTGAAGGAGGAGGAGCCGGCCAGCCTGATGATTATCGACGTGGACTATTTCAAGTCGATCAACGATCGCTTCGGCCATCTACGCGGCGATGCATTACTGAAGGAGATCGCTGGCTGTCTTCAGTCCACGGTCAGGCCGCAGGACCATCTCTTCCGCTTTGGCGGTGAGGAATTCGTGGTGATGTGTCCACGCACAGCCTATGCGGAAGCGTTGCTGCTTGGGGAAAAGCTGTGCAGGACTATCCGCAATCAGGTCAACAATCCCACCGGCGAGGCCGTAACCATCAGTCTAGGCATTGCCGCCGCCCCTGAGGACGGCGGCAGTTTCAACAGTCTACTGTCACTGGCAGACGAGCGGCTTTATCAGGCCAAGAACGATGGCCGAAACCGAATCGTAGGCCGGCCGATCGCAGAGGCTTAGGCAGCCTTGGCCAGTTCCTGGGCGCGAGCCTGAGCGGCGCCGATTGCCTTCTCCGCAGCTTCCGGACCGTAGGCCACGCCTTCGATGCGGATCGCCTCGATATCGGTGATGCCAATGAAGTTCAGGACGCGGCGGAGATAGGGCTCAGCAAAGTCCAGAGCGGCTGCGTCGCCGGAGTAGATGCCGCCGGAAGCAATCACGAGGTAAGCCTTCTTGCCCTTCAAAAGGCCGACCGGGCCGTTCTCGGTGTAGTTGAAGGTGCGACCGGCGCGGGCGACGTGATCGACCCAGGACTTCAGGATCGAGGAGATGCCGAAGTTGATGAAGCCGCTGGAGAGAACGATCGTGTCGGCAGCCAGCAGTTCATCAACCGCTGCGTCGGAGACGGCGATGGCCTCCGCCTGAGCTGGCGTGCGATCAGCCGGGGCAAGACGGATTGCCGAGGAGAAGTCGCTGCCGATGTGCGGCAGGGGATTTGCGGACAGGTCGCGGTCCACGACAGTGGAGCCGGGGGCCTTCTTCTGCAGTTCGTCGACGAGCTGCAGGGCGATCTTGGTGGAGAGGGAATCGTCACCACGGGTGCTGCCGCGGACGAGAAGAATGGAGGACATGGTCTTACCTCTTGATCTGGAATTGGTCCCCGCAGGTCCAGGGAGGAGACCTTTGCGGTGCAAGACAGATAAGTTGCGCGACCAATCGAAAAAACTGTGATAATATCGATCCTCTCAATCGATAATTTGGATAGAAGCATGTTGCCCAATCCCACACTCGATCAGCTGCAGGTCTTTGTTGCCATTGCAGAAACCGGCAGTTTCTCCGCCGCAGCACGACGTCTAAACCGGGCTCAGTCCGTTATCAGCTACACGATCGGCAATCTGGAGGCTCAGCTTCAGCTCTCGCTGTTCGAACGCAGCGGCGCGCGGCAGCCGACGTTGACCGAGGCGGGGCGGGCAGTGCTGGAGGATGCCAAGCGCATTATCGCCGATCTCGATGGCTTGAGGGCGCGCACCAAGGCGCTGACTGAAGGGCTGGAGCCGAAATTATCGGTGGCCGTCAGCGTCATGGTGCCGGATTTCACGGTGATGGCGGTGTTGACGCTTTTCCAGCAGACTTTCCCAACGGTGCCGCTGCACCTCACGGTCGGTTCTCCCTTCTTTGTCGCGAGAATGGTTGACGAGGGGAATGCGGACATTGCCATCGGCGGCGCGACCAAGGAAGCCAGCGGCGGTGTCGTCGAGCGGAAGATCGGCCATTCCTTTATCGTTCCAGTGGCTGCTCCGCAGCATCGTCTGGCGGCGCTGGGACGGCGGCTGAGCTTCGCCGATGTTGTTGACGACGTGCAGATCGTCGTGACCGATAGCGCCCGGCCACTCGACGATCGGGGCTTCAACATCATTTCCCGGCGCAGGTGGCACGTCAGTGACATGACCACCAAGCACAGGCTGGTGCTCGCCGGCCTCGGATGGGGTGGGGTGCCTCTCGCCATGGTGCGGGACGATATCAAGGATGGGCGTCTCGTCCGGCTGGATGTCGAACCCTACGAACAATTCGAATATCCGCTGGCGGCTCTCTGGCGTGTCGCGACACCACCGGGGCCAGCCGGGCGCTGGCTGGTTGATCGTTTTGCCGAACGCCTGTCGAACTGCCCCGACAACATGACGGATGCCATAGCGCATATCACCAGTGACGACGATCCGGCGGCAGCTAGAATGAAGAGAGCCGCTCCGGCGGTGTTGCGCGAAGCGGTCTGATCGACTTTCAGGCCGATGCGTACATTCAAGATGTTAGAGCGTCCTTTGTGCGTCCAAATGGACGCACGGCGCTCTAGTGCATGTCACGCAAAAGTGTGCAGTGGTTTTGCAGCAACGACATGCGATCAAACAAAAACTTAAAGCGCAAGAAGCGAATCTGAAAGATCGCGACACGCTTTAGAGAATGAGACGGAACTTGGCGAAGCCTTCGGCGCCGTTGCCGGCATCCTCTATCTTCGCGCCTTTCACCGTCGCTGCATAATCGCGCGCCTTCGGACCGGTCTCGAAGACTGCCGTCGTCCCTTCCATCGGTGCGAAGCTCCAGTTCTCATCGGCGGCCGGATTGATCGTGCCCTGATCGACGATGTAGCGGACGATGACGTCGCGGTTGGTGTCGGGTGCGACAAGGATGACCTTGTCGGCGGCGATTTCAGGGAACTTGCCGCCACCGCCCGCGCGGTAGTTGTTTGTCGCGACGACAAATTCCTGACCCGGATCGATAGGCTTTCCGTCGAACATCAGGTTGACGATGCGGCTTGCTTCCGGATGGACCGGCTTGCCGTCCTTGTCGAAGCGTGCGGGCATCGAGAGGTCGATCTGGTAGGTAACGCCGTCGATAACGTCGTAATTATAGGACGGGAAGTCCGGATTGATGAGCGGCTGATCCTTCTCGCCGGGCTTGAGCTGGTTGAAGATCCCGGCCGACATTTCCAGCCAGTTCTTCACCTGCTCGCCGGTGATCTTCACCGCCTGCACGGTGTTCGGATAGAGATAGAGGTCGGCGACGTTCTTGATGGCGATATCGCCTGCGGCAACGTCGGTATAGTAGTCCGCACCACCGCGTCCGCCAGCCTTGAAAGGGGCGGCGGCCGAGAGGAGAGGCAGATCCTTGAATTCGCCTTCCTTCAACAGGTTCCTGACATACCAGGTCTGCGCGTTCGAGACGATCTGTACCGACGGATCATCGGCTACCAGGGCGAAATAGGAATAGAGCGGCGCCGAGGTCTTGCCGACCGGGGTACGGACATATTCCAGTGTTGCCTGATGTTCGGCGGCGACGCTTGCCACCACTTCGGGTTTGTCGGCCACATTGGCGACGATCTTGCGGCTCTCGTCACGATGATAGATCGGCCGGGCTTCGGAGGTGAAATCCAGGATCTTCCAACCGTTGCCATCCTTTTCCAGGAGCAGGTCGATAAGGCCCATATGCGAGCCCCAGAAGCCAGCCATGACAGCAGGTTTGCCGAGTAGCGAGCCCTTCACCGGGTCGGCACCCGGCACATCGACAAAATCCTTCGGTCCCGGAAAGACCAGATGCTGGTGTCCGGTAAAGACGGCATCGATACCTTCGACGCCTGCGAGATAAAGCGAGGCATTTTCCATACGATCGGATTGGCCATGGCCGTCGATGCCGGAATGGGAAAGCGCAATCACGATATCGGCGCCTTCCTCCTTCATGACGGGTACCCACGCTCGCGCCGCCTCAACGATATCGCGCGTCTGACCCTTGCCTTCGAGATTTTTGGCGTCCCACACCATGATTTGCGGCGGTACGAAACCGATGAAGCCGACCTTGATCGGGCTCATCTGGCCGGCTCCGTCTTTGATCGATTTTTCGAGGATCACGTAGGGCTTGAAATGTAGTTCGTCCTGCTTCGGATCGCTGGCGAGCTGGCCCTTGGTGAAGTTGGCGCACACGATCGGGAAGTTCGCGCCGGCCAGCGTGTTGAACATGAAGTCGAGGCCGTAGTTGAACTCGTGGTTGCCAACGGTGCCACAGTCGTAACCGAGCACATTCATTGCCTTGATAACCGGATGAAGGTCGCCAGCCTTCATGCCTTTCCTGTAGGCCATGTAATCGCCCATCGGATTGCCCTGAAGGAGATCGCCGTTATCGACTAGGATCGAGTTGCCCGCTTCCGCCCGAATCGAATCAATCAAGGTTGCCGTGCGCGCCAGGCCCATCGTGTCGTTCGGCTTGTCCGCATAATAGTCATACGGCATCACGTTGACGTGGATATCGGTGGTTTCCATCAGGCGGAGGTGAGCCTGGTTGCCGTTGGCCCTGGCCGCAAAGGGATGCAGCGCGATCAGCGCAGTCGTTGCGGCGAAGCCACCAATGAACGAGCGGCGGGAGATCGGATGGAGGTCGATCAAAGACGGCATGGCGGGCTCCTTCATGAATATCCTCTCGGGCCGGGAGAGTATGTCTGTTTTTCGAGAAGTGCATCCCGAAAATGACAGGGATGTGATGGTGATGAAGTGTCATCACCAAGGCGTGACGTGTGCAATTATCGTTGATTGTGTTTTGTTGAAATGCAATCTATGGAATAGTAGGATAAAGGAGTGTAACTCGGACGTCATAGGGGGTAGCTGGATGCAATGGTGGAGTTCGATCTTCATGGCTGGTGCGGTCGGCGGCATGTCGCCGGAGCTAGCACGCATGGCAGTCAGGGCACAATCGGGGGAGTTTGCAAACTGGTTGGCAAAACTTGACAAGGAGGCCGCCTATTCAGTGGCCGTACCGATCATTGCGTCGATAGGCATATTGTTGCTGTTGGCACTGATTGGCGGGCTCGTGGCTCATTTCGTGCGGGAGGAGGTCAACGGCAAGGCTTTTCTCCTTGGGATCGGCGCTCCGGCATTCGTCCTCTCAACCTTGACCGCCGCGTCTCCAACACAGGAAGTGACAAAGACCACAACGGTGGTGACGGAGGGAGCGATGATTAAAAACAGCTCCTTTCTGGTTTCAAATGCGTTCGCCCAATCGGAATCGACCGTTGCGCCCGCAGAGGTTCTTCTCAATATCGGTGCGATTTCGCAGCAATGTGTTGATTGTCGGGTTGTGTTGCAGGACGCCAACGGACAGGAGCTGGTCACGAAACCGGTAGAGACCGGCGCCAAGGAGGTCCAGTTTGTCGTGCCGCAGGGAGCGGCAACCGCGACGATTGAAGGCGTCGTTGGCACCAACAATGCCCGCTTTTCCCTGAACGATCTTGGTCAGGCATCGCCCAGCGGAAATGGCGTGATTGATATCGAGGTGTCTCGGTCGCGAAACTACCTCAACGATGTCCGCTACTTGCTCGGAAACGGAGCGATTCAGCCCTTCGATATCGAGTTGAAGGCGGCTGCGCCTGAGTTCAAGTAGGGCCTGCCAGTCTGCAAACGCAGTGCGGAAGACCAGTGCCTGGTACGGGCACTGGTCTTCGGATCAGACGTCGCTATAGCAGTTCTTAACGGACGAGAACTGGCCGAACCTCCTGATGGAAATTGCGGAAATAGGCGGACATCTGCGCCAGAGAATTGGAACTCTGATCGATCTGGACGCCCAGATAGCCGCCATAGGCCCAACGCACAGTGCCTTCAATCAGCCCGATGTCATCGGTCTGAACGACGACGTGACTGCCCTTTGCGACATGCAACCTTCCCAGCAGCTCGATCCCGATGCCGGTTCGCGAGACGTTGTAAATGCGTCCTTCGCTTTCCTGGTTGAGGTGCCTGATCCTGCCCTTCATGCGGACGCGGCTCCGGTTCGCCTTGCGCCCTTCGATCTGCAGTCTTTGCTCCATCGTTTGCCCCCGTGATGTTCGATTTCGGGGCATTATGGAAACGAGGCGTAGACGCTGATTAAATCTGGTCGGTAAAATATGAACTATTCTGCATTTTGGGACCGTTAGAGGCCGACATTGGGCCGTTCCATGACTTCCCGGAGTGCAAAGCTGGAGTTTATCTTCACCACGTGCGGCAAGGCGGATAGCCAGTCGCGGTGGATCCTTTCGTAGTCTTCGAGATCCTTGGCCGCGACCCTGAGGATATAGTCGTATTCGCCAGACATCAGGTAGCAGACCAGAACGTTCGGACAGCGCTTCACTGCCGCCTCGAATTCGCTGAGCGTCTTGGCGAACTGTCCGGAGAGGGAGATGTGGACGATCACCATCATCTTGTACTCGATCGCCTTGTGCGACAGTCGGGCATAATAGCCGCTGATGACTCCGGTCTTTTCGAGAATGTCGTGCCGTCTCGAACAGGCCGAGGGGCTGAGGCCCACCTTCTCCGCGAGTTCGGCATTGGTCATGCGGCCGTTCTGTTGAAGCTCCTTCAGAATGGCAAGATCGATGCTGTCGAGTTCACTCATTCGCGGATCTTTCGAAGTTTGCTTAAGCGAACGCAATTTTCTGCGAATGACGCGGTTTTGGCAATTCCATTTTGCAAGGACATTCCACGCATTCGGTGGTTCAATTTCTCGCTTTTAGCGAGAGACCGGCTCAAGGCCGGCGAGAAGAGAGGAACCCATGCGCGTAGGCTGCCCCAAGGAAATCAAGAACCATGAATATCGCGTCGGACTGACGCCCGGCGCGGTGCGCGAATATGTGGCCCATGGCCATGACGTGCTTGTCGAAACGGGAGCCGGAGCCGGGATCGGCGCGGATGACGGGGCCTATATGGCTGCGGGCGCAAGGATCGCCGCAAGCGCCAGGGATGTGTTCGAAAAGTCGGACATGATCGTCAAGGTCAAGGAACCACAGCCCTCCGAATGGGTGCAGTTGCGCGATGGCCAGATCCTCTACACCTATCTGCATCTCGCGCCCGATCCGGAACAGACGAAGGGCCTTCTGGCCAGTGGCGTGACGGCTGTCGCCTATGAGACGGTTACCGACGACCGTGGCGGGCTGCCGTTGCTTGCTCCCATGTCCGAAGTTGCGGGGCGTCTTGCAATTCAGGCGGGGGCGACGGCCTTGCAGAAGGCGAATGGAGGCCGTGGCATTCTGCTCGGCGGTGTCCCGGGTGTCCTGCCGGCCAAGGTGACCGTGATCGGCGGCGGCGTCGTCGGCCTGCATGCCGCGCGCATGGCGGCGGGTCTTGGCGCCGACGTGAGCATAATCGATCGCTCATTGCCGCGCCTTCGCCAGCTCGACGAACTCTTCGCCGGCCGCATACACACCGTCTATTCGACCATAGATGCACTGGAACAGGAAGTGTTCTCGGCGGACCTTGTGATCGGCGCGGTGCTGATCCCTGGTGCGGCCGCGCCGAAACTCGTTACCCGCGAAATGCTTTCCGGCATGAAGAAGGGAGCGGTCATCGTCGATGTGGCGATCGATCAGGGCGGCTGTTTTGAGACCTCCCACGCCACCACCCATTCCGATCCGACCTATGAGGTCGATGGCATCGTGCATTACTGCGTCGCCAATATGCCGGGCGCCGTTCCGGTGACGTCGGCCCATGCTCTCAACAATGCCACGCTGGTGCATGGTCTGGCGCTGGCCGACAGGGGCCTGCGGGCGATTGCCGAGGATCGTCATCTGCGCAATGGCCTCAACGTCCACCGGGGCCGGGTTACGAACGGACCTGTCGCGGAGGCGCTGGGATATGACCTTCAGGCGCCAGAACTGGCGCTGAACGTCGCCTGAGAGGTTACGGCCACGGCAAGCGCGATGTCAGGTCCGCTTCTTCGGTGCGGCCGTGGCCGAAAGGGCCGGCTCTCCCATCGGCCGGCCCTTTTTCATGTTCGGTCAGGCCCGGTCGATCCGGCATTGATAGCAGTTGTTGCGGGCGGAGCGGACATGCACATAGGCGATATCGGGTCGCGCCAGGAGTTCGGCGGCTCGCGCCTCGACATTTTCGCGCAGCGTGACGGCGCCGGTGCCGTAGACGATGCGGTCGTCGTGGCCGTAGCCGCGCAAAATATAATCGGGACTGCTTTCCAGGATCGGCGGCACGCTCTCGCCGGCATAGCGTGGGCATTCCTCGGCATGCATGAAGATCGGCCCTGTCTCGGCATAAGGCTGAAGAGCCGGGAAGGGACGATAGGCTAGCGTCAGGTACGGCTTGCCGTCGCCGATGTCCGAAAGGCAGTGGCGGCAGGGATAGCCGGTGCCGGAGGTCATGCGTCTCTCGGGGGCAAGGCCATAGGCGTCCGCTTCCCCGAGGCGGTAGGAAGTCGCCTGATCGCTCGGCATGGGCGTGAATGTGATGGTCGTCATGAGGTGGTTCCTTCTGATTATGCCCCATTGTCCCGCTCCTGACGAAGCTCGCCCACCCGATTCCTGCCTTGGCGGCTGATATCCGCCCAGATTTGGCGATTCTCCCTCTCTTCCCGCTGTCCTAGCTTCCTGCTGCGTTTTCGCTCTTCAGGAGAACAGGGGGGGGTACATGAGGAGGTTGTCGATCGGACTGGCGGCGGCACTGATGGTCACAGTCGTAGCGGGGGCCGGCCCGCTACAGGCCAAGGCCGCCAAGGAGGCAAAGCTGACGGAGAAGCAGCTGGAAGAGGCGCGGACCTTCATGGTCAACAACGCGATCTTCACGCTGTTTCACGAGGCTGGCCACATGCTGATCTCGGAATTCGGCCTGCCGGTTCTGGGGCGCGAGGAGGATGCCGTCGATGCGCTCTCCTCGATCCTGCTGTTGGAGGCCGATGTCGAGGAGCTCGACGTCGCCATGCAGGATGCCGCCGATGGCTGGTTTCTGTCGGATGAAGCACGTGAGGAGGATCTGAACGAAACCGACTTCCTCGACACGCACGGTCTCGACCGCCAGCGCGCCTATGCCATTGTCTGCATGATGGTCGGGGCGGATGCGAAGTATTTCGAGAATTTTGCCGACTCGCTCGATTTCCCCAGGGAACGCCGGGAGGAATGCGAGGGGGAGTATCAGCATGCCAAGGATAGCTGGTTCTCGCTTCTGGCACAGCATCAGGCGGAGGAGGGCAAGGGCAAGCCGCTCAATGTCTCCTACGAGCCTGCCGACAATCCGGATGTCCAGATCTTCGCGGACATGCTGAAGGAGGCAAGCGTACTGGAACTCGTTTCCGAGGGCATCGGCACCAGCTACAAATTCGATGATGGTATCAAACTGACGGCCAAGAGCTGTGGCGTCGTCAACGCCTTCTGGAATCCGCAGACGCGTGAGATCACCTATTGCTATGAATTGGCCGTGCAGCATCTCATGCTGATCGATGGCTATTTCAAGCGCGAGAAGGTGCAGAACTGAAGACCGGCTGCGCCGGACGAAAAAGCGCCGCGTTCCCTCCGGAGCAACGGCGCTTTCCCAGATTGAAAAGGCTGGATCAGAGCGCGACGTTGTCGCGCTTGAGAAGCTGCAGGAGCTCTGTTTCGCTGATCGGATCTACAAGCGTGGTTGAGGTTCCAACAGGCGAGAAGCCAAACTGCTGATAGAGCTGCAGCGCGCGCGGATGGTCCAGAGAATTGGTCGTCACCACCACCTTTTTCGGATTGCCCTGCCAGACAGAATAAAGGGCCTGCAGGAGGAACCACTTGCCGAGGCCAAGGCCGAGCGCGTGTTCGATCAGTCCGAAATAGGAAAGCTCGACCAGTTCCTCGCTCTGCTGCAGGAACTCGAAGAAACCGGCAGGTGCTCCATTCACATACAGCACGGAAATGGTAACTCTCGGATCGTGGATTGCCGTTTTGAGTTCGGCATCGCTCATCCTGAGCCGGCTGTACCAGTGCCAGCGGGCGCCCACCTGACGGTGAAGGAAACGATAGAACGGCAGTGGAATTTCATGGGTCCGCATGATCGCTGTCTGGATGTTGACCGGCACCGGCAGGCTGGCCTTCGGAGGCGCTGTCATCTCCAGCGTCGTCACAGTTGCGGTGAGGGGGCCGTGTGTCGGCGCGCCGATCGCTTCGGCCGCGCCGGTAACGATCGGCGTTTCCGTTTCCGGCTTCGAACCCCATTCCGACCACGATCCGTCGTAAAGCGAGTTGTCGCTGTGGCCGATGGATTCCAGCGCGAGCGTGACCACCGCTGCCGTGACCCCGGACCCGCAACTCGTGACCACCGGCTGGGAAAGATCGATACCAGCGGTGGTGAAGATAGAACGGAGGGTCGCCAGGTCCTTCAGGTGACCGTTCTCTGAGAGAATGGAAGCAGGAACGCTACGAGCGCCCGGCATGTGGCCGGAACGCATGCCGGCGCGGGGCTCGGCTTCCTCGCCAGTAAAGCGGCCGGCCGAGCGGGCGTCGGCGATCTGCCGTGAGCCGGCCTCGACGATATCCAGCATCTGCGGGAAGGAGGTTACGCGCTTGCGATCGAAAGTGATTTCGAATGTGGCAGGCTTCGGTTCCGGCAGGTCGGTTTCCAGCGGTCGGCCCGAGGCCTTCCAGCCGTCGATGCCGCCATCGAGCACGTAGACGGCCTTTGCACCCATCACCCGGAACATCCACCAGACGCGCGGCGCGGAAAAGAAGCCCGGACCGTCATAGACGACGATGGTGTCGGTGGCGGAAATGCCGAGCTTGCCGACTTCTTCCGCAAAGTATGACGGCGTCGGCAGGGTGTGCGGAAGACCGGTCGAATGGTCGGCGATGGCGTCCTGATCGAAGAACACGGCACCCGGAATGTGGCCGGCGGCATATTCCGCCGCGCCGTTGCGGTTATGAGCCGGCAGATACCAGGAGGCATCGACAATCCGGAACTCCGGTGCGCCGAGCTGTTTTTCGACCCAGTCGGCAGACACGACGAAACGGCTTTTCTCCGCAGGCATGGTCTTCTCCCATATGATCTGTAGGTTTTGGCCCCGAGGTCAGGCCGAAGCGTCCGGTGCACCGAAACGGATGCGAAACCGACGGTTTTCCTTGCCTTTTTTCTCGATCTTGGCGATGTGAATCGCCCCGACTTCCTGTGTTTCCGACACATGTGTGCCGCCGCAGGGCTGGCTGTCAACGCTGGAGTTTTCGCCGATGCAGACGAGGCTGACGCGCCCCATGCCAACAGGCGGACGGACGTTCTTCGACTTGACGATGCCAGGATTGGCGATCAGTTCCTCGTCGGTGATCCACTGTACGTAAATCGGATGGTTTTCCTGAACGAGCCGCATAAGGTCGGCCGTCACCTGATCCTTGTCGATGGTCTCCGACATGTCGAAATCGACGCGGCTTTCATCTTCGCCGACTGCGGCGCCGGTGATCGGATAGGCGCAGACGACGGACAGGAGATGACAGGCGGCATGCATGCGCATCAGCTTGTAGCGACGCGGCCAGTCGATATGCAGGACCAGCTTTTCGCCGACTAAGGGCAGGATCTCTCCCTCGGCAAGCTGATGCAGAATGATGTCCTTGGTTTCGCCGTGGCGTGTGACCGCAACGGCGATCTTCGAGCCATCGGCGCGCTCGAAGACGCCCGTATCCCCGGGCTGGCCGCCCGAGGTCGCATAGAAACAGGTCTGGTCGAGCTCGACCGCGCCGCCCTCATGTACTGCCGTCACCACCGCTTCGCATGTCGAGAGATAGAAGTCGTCGCGGTAGAGAGCAGTGGTTGGCATGAGGTCACTCTGGAGATTGGAAGGGCAACGGGAACTGTGCCTTGTGCCCGATCCAGCCCGGCGCCGGCAGGTTCTTGGAACGCAGGAAATCCGGATTGAAGAGCTTCGACTGATAGCGGGTGCCATAGTCGCAAAGCACGGTCACAATGGTATGACCCGGACCGAGGTCGCGCGCAAGCCTGATTGCGCCGGCAATGTTGATGCCGGAGGAGCCGCCAAGGCAAAGCCCCTCGTTCTCGACGAGGTCGAAGATGATCGGAAGAGCTTCGGAATCCGGGATCTGATAGGCGAAATCGGGCGTGAAGCCTTCGAGATTGGCGGTGATGCGGCCCTGGCCGATACCTTCGGTGATCGAGGAGCCCGAGGACTTCAGCTCGCCGTTCTTGTAATACTCATAGAGAGCGGCACCTTCCGGATCGGCAATGCCGATCTTCACTTCGGGCTTCAGGTTGCGCAGGCCTATGCCGGTGCCGGCCAGTGTGCCGCCTGAGCCGACCGAGCAGATGAAGCCGTCCACTTCGCCATTGGTCTGTTCGAAGATTTCGCGCGACGTGGTGGCGATATGCGCCTCGCGGTTCACGGCGTTATCGAACTGGTTGGCCCAGATGGCGCCGTTTGGCTCGCTCTTGGCAAGCTGCTCGGCAAGGCGGCCGGAGAGCTTCACGTAGTTGTTCGGGTTCTTGTAGGGAACGGCCGGTACCTCGACCAGTTCGGCGCCGAGCAGCTTCAGCGCATCCTTCTTTTCCTGACTCTGGGTTTCCGGAATGACGATGACGGTGCGGTAGCCAAGCGCCTTCGCGACCAGTGTCAGGCCGATGCCGGTATTGCCGGCCGTACCCTCGACGATCACGCCACCGGGACGAAGCAGGCCGCGACGTTCCGCATCACGGATGATGAAGAGCGCTGCGCGATCCTTCACCGACTGGCCGGGATTGAGGAACTCGGCCTTGCCCAGAATGGTGCAGCCGGTTGCCTGAGACGCAGCTTTCAGGCGGATAAGCGGCGTATTGCCGATGGCCTCGAGAACGGAGGGATGAAATGACATGGGGGATCTGCCTTCTCTTTCACGGAAGATAGGGCCAAAACCCTTATCGGGTTTGGACCCTAGCGTATCGGCCTGAAAATCGGAATCGATTTTCGGAAGGCTCGATGCGTAACTTCAAGACCTTAGAGCGCCCCTTATGCCTCCTAATGGACGCAAGGCGCTCTCAGCCGAGACTTTTCCGGCCACAAACGCGTGAAGGCAAGAAAACACATTTCAACCCTGCCGCCGCTTCTGAAAAACCATGCCCGAGTCACCGGTGTTTCTCGTTGCAAGGCCGTGGGCTGCTGCCCGGGTACTCCGAATCCTTAATCGAGAGACTGATAGGCAGCCATCGCCATGCTGCGCGCCTTGCGATGATCTACGATGGGAAGCGGGTAGGTTTCGCCCAGCCGGACGCCTGCTGCACTGAGCGCAGCCTGCGGCGCTTCGAACGGCTTGTGGATGTATCTCGCATCAAGGCTGGCCAGTTCTGGAACATGTTGGCGCACGTAATCGCCGTCCGGATCGAATTTTTCGCCCTGGGTGATCGGATTGAAAATGCGGAAGAAAGGAGCTGCATCGGCACCGGATCCCGCTACCCATTGCCAGCTTGCGGCATTGGACGCCGGGTCGGCATCGACCAGCGTATCGCGGAACCAGCGTTCGCCCTCCCGCCAGTCGATCAGCAGATCCTTGACGAGGAAGGAGGCAACGATCATGCGCACCCGGTTGTGCATGGTGCCGTACCGCCAGAGTTCTCGCATTCCCGCATCGACGATCGGATAGCCGGTCCGTCCTGTTGTCCACCGCTTGAACAGGTCCTGTGAGCCAGACCAAGAGAAGGCGTCGAATCTCGGGTTCCAGTTCTTGGTCGCAAGCTCCGGGAAATGGAAAAGCAGGTGGTAGGAGAAATCGCGCCAGGCGAGTTCCTTACGGAAGTGGATGACGTCTTCGGCACTGACGGAAGCACCAAGGCCCCGCATGGCGTGCCAGACGTCCGCGGGTGAGATTTCGCCGAGCGACAGATGGGGTGAAAGCTTCGACGTGTTCGAACGGGCAGGGAAGTCGCGCCCGTGGCGATAGCCTCCGATACCGTTCTCGATGAAGCTTGCGAGGCGTTCTTGCCCCCCTGCTTCGCCGGGCTGCCAGACATCGGCAAACTCCGCGGCCCAGTTGGGGTGTGTCGGCAAAAGCTTCCAGTCTTCAATATTCTCGCTGCCCGGCCAGTTGGTTGGGGCGCCAAGCGATGTCGGGGCTGGCACAGGCTCCGGAGGTTCTCCGGATGCTTCCAGCGCCTTCCAGAAAGGAGTGTAGACGCGGTAGGGCGTTCCTCCGCCAGTCCTCAGGCGGGTTGGTTCATGCAACAATTGGCCGGAGAAACTGCGAACCGTCAGCCCGCTCGTGGTAAGGGCTTCCTTGAGGGTTGTGTCGATCGCGACGCCGGCTGGGTCGTAACGCCGATTCCAGTGGACCGCGTTTGCCTTGGTTTCTGAAATCAGAGACGCAAGGACGGCCTCGGCAGGGCCGCTGCGCAAAATGAGACCGCTGCCAATGTTCCCTAACGAAGCGATGAGCGACAACAGCGAATGGTGTAGCCACCAGGCTTGTGCCGCTCCGAGCGGTCCGGTGCCAGTCGATGCTGGCTCCAGAATATAGACCGGCACGACCGGTCTCGCGCTTTCAACTGCTGTGGCCAGCGCAAGATTGTCACGAAGTCGGAGATCCTTGCGGAACCAGACAATGATCGGCGACCGGCTTAGGGATGTCATGAGGAAATGGCCCGAATCTGCTGCACGAAACAACTGTTCTACGTCGGGAGTGCTGTGGAGGATCAACGGTACATGCGATTTCTTGCATAAAACGTCGCGTAGATGCGCCAGCTCATGACCAGATTACGTTTGAGTCATCACTGATGCTCAAGGGAGGCGACGTAAAGAAAACGGGCGGGCCGTCTGCGGTCCCGCCCCCCTACGCTTGACTCGAAAATGGAAAGTTATCGTTGCGTCAGGCCGTGGCAACGGCGGCAGCCGTCACTCGGGCCGTTCTCACCTGCTGCTCGCCGATCAGTTTCATGATTTCCGCAGCGCTTTCGCGGACATAAAGCCTGTGCAGTTTTTCGGCGACCGGCGCGGTCGTCAGCAGACAGGTATATTTTTCCCGCTCGTACCAGCGGAAGTCCACCACATTGTCCATGTTCACGAAGAAGGGGAAGCCGTCCCCGTCATGAAGCTGGAGCCACATATATTCTCTCTCCTGATCACAATATTATGGCCGCTTGATATCAGGCAAAAATGAAGACCGGGTTTCGCTGCCCTGAGTGATCCGGAATTATGAGGAGATTGCAGCCGAATTGTCGGAGCGCGCTCAGTTCAGGAAGTGGCACCATGATTGATGCGCGCAGATGACCGAAAAGGTTCACGGTCTATCGTTGAGGCGCAAGTTATTGAAGGACAAAAGAATAAGGCCCGAGCATTTCTGCTCAGGCCTTGAATTCTTTGGCTCCCCGGGTCGGATTCGAACCGACGACCTATCGATTAACAGTCGAGTGCTCTACCGCTGAGCTACCAGGGAACAACCGCTCGCCGCGGTGTGAGTGGGCTAATACAAACGCCTGTTCGATTTGCCAAGCGGTTTTTTGAAAAAAAATGTGACAAGCTTGCATATTTTTTCTCAGGTACCATCTCATGCGCTGTGCCCTTGGGCGCATTTTTCCATGAATCCAAAGGGTTTCGAATGGCCGGCAAGGGTAAATACCGCATCGACGGAGACCGTGGAAAACTTGTGCTCGGTGGTTTCGAGTTGCCGTTCCCCCGGTCCCGGACGGGACGCATCGTTACCGGTACGCTGCTGGTCGGCGGTGGCTTTCTCGGATTCCTGCCTATTCTCGGTTTCTGGATGGCGCCGCTCGGACTGCTGGTACTTTCTCATGATCTTCCATCCGTTCGCCGGAAAAGACGACGCATAGCGATCTGGTGGCGGAAGCGTTATCCACAGGTGAAGCGGGCCGGGCGTGGCTGATACCCGTCAGGCCGGAACTGGGGGCGTCGTTCGGGTCGCGTGGCGTTTTTCGGTGGGCTTGCCACCCCTTTCAAGTTTCGAACAATTAAAAGGTAAATTTGCGAAAATCCCTCTTGCGGTTTCCCGGTATCCCGTCTAAATCCGCGCCACCACACGCTTTTAAGTTTGGAATGGCCTCGTGGCGGAGTGGTTACGCAGAGGACTGCAAATCCTTGCACCCCGGTTCGATTCCGGGCGAGGCCTCCATTTCCTTATTTATACATTGATTGCGCCGATCCGCACAAAGTTGGACGATTGCGGCGGATTGCGCCTTTGACGCAATGGCTTAGAGCATGAAGCCTCCAGTAAGGAGGAACCTGATCATGCGTCGTCATTTCATGCTCGCCGTCGCCACTCTGTGCAGTTTTTCGGTCACTCCGGCTTTGGCCGGCAATCTCAGCGTGACGCTGGAGAACGAAACCGAGGGCATGATCGTGAAGTTTTTTGCCACGCCGGCGAATGGCAAGGGCCAGCGCCAGGAGTTGCTGAACAAGCACGGTCTCGGCAAAGGCAAATCCCGAAAACTTACTCTCGTCGGGGGGAGCGATATCTGTGAGTATCGAGTTCGGGCGGTGTTCGAGGACAGTGCCGAATACGAGAATCTCTCCGACAAGATCGATTTCTGTGAGGTCGACACTTATACCATCGAGGATTGATGAGGGCAGGCGACGGCTTTGAGGAGTGCGGCGTCAGCCTCGTCGTCTTCAGACGCCGCGCGCAGCTTTGCCATCCGAGAAACGCATGCGGGGCTGTGCAATGTCTTGAAAGCCGCGGCGGCTCCAATTAAGACACTCGTGACGCAACGCGGCCGGATATGGGGCGACAGGAAATGATGGACTTCGAAGCAGCACGCATCAAAATGGTGGACAACCAGATTCGCACGACCGACGTGACGTCGCATTCCGTGCTGACGGCATTTCTGACGGTGCCGCGCGAAGCCTTCGTTCCAGCCCAGCTGAAGCGCCTTGCCTATATCGATGAGGACATGCAGATCGCGCCTGCTACCGATGGCAGGCCCGCCCGTTACATCATGGAGCCATCGCCGCTTGCCAAGCTCCTGCAGCTCGGCGCCATCACCAAGGATGATCTGGTGCTCGAGATCGGTTGTGGCGCTGGCTATGCCGCAGCAATCTTGTCGTCGCTGGCGGGCTCTGTCGTTGCGGTCGAAAGCGACGAGGCATTGGCGGCGTCGGCGACAGAAAAGCTCTCGGAGCTCGGTTGCGATAACGTTGCCGTTGTCACGGGCGATATGGAAAAGGGTTACCCCGCCGAAGCTCCCTATGACGTCATATTCCTCAACGGTTCTGTCGAGGAAGTGCCGGAGGGTCTGCTTTCCCAGCTTCGAGACGGCGGACGCCTTATTGCCGTTGTCGGCTACGGCAATGCCTCCCGGGCGCGACTTTATGTCCGTACCGGGAAGTCCTACTCTCATAACGACTACTTCAATACCGCGGTGCGCCCGTTGCCGGGTTTCCGTAGGGTTCAAGAATTCGTTTTCTAATCGAACTACCCCCCGTTTCTGCGGGGGCTCCTCCGTTCGGGCGATTGATTTAGTCGAAGCTGAATGAGAATGTTGCCGTTGCGCAACGATGTCTGTGTTTCTCCCTGATGAGGATGGTGGTCATGTTGCAGTCGAGGCTGCAGCAGGCCATCTAATGTACGGAAAGCGTTGAAGCTTCACGGACGGGCTGCCGGCATCAATAGCCGGCGCGGAGTGGGGATATTCCGTAGGCCGTTCTTAGTTGGGGAGTGGAATATGTCGTTCATCCGGAAAATTGCGCTGGCTTCCGTTGTTTTACCCGCGCTTGTGCTGGCGGTAGCGCCAGCAACGGCCTTCGCCGAAAGCCTCTACGGGGCGATGGCCAAGGCTTATGAGAACAATCCGGATCTCAACGCTGCTCGCGCTGCATTGCGGGCCACCGACGAAAACGTCACGATTGCCAAGGCTGGCATGCGGCCGCAAGTCGCCGCAACCGCCACTGCAAGCGCCGTCAACGTATCCAATATCAGCGGCGGAATTCCCGACTATGGTTACAACAACCAGACGGTCGGCATTTCTATCACTCAGCAGATTTTCGACGGCTTCCAGACCCTGAATAACGTTCGGGCAGCCGAATCCGGCGTTTTCGCCAATCGCGAAAGCCTTCACGCCAACGAAATCTCGATCCTGCTCGCAGCTGTGCAGTCTTACGCCAATGTGGCTCGCGACCAGCAGATCGTCGTCATTCGCAAGCAGAACCTGGCGTTCCTGCAAGAGCAGTTGAATGCCGCCAATGCTCGCCTGCAGGTGGGCGAGGGTACTCGCACAGACGTCAGCCAGGCCGAGGCCCAGCTCGCCGGTTCGCAGGCCCTGCTTTCCGCGGCCGTGGCCCAGCTCAAGCAGAGCGAGGCGACCTATGTGCAGATCGTCGGAGAGATGCCGAAGGGCATCAAGCAGCCTTCGCCGGCAAGCAAGGCGCTGCCTCAGAATCTCGAGGCTGCCGTGCAGATCGGAATTCGCGAACATCCTTCGGTCCTGGCGGCGCTCCATGCCGTCAATGCGGCCGGTTATCAGGTGAAATCCGCTGAAGGTAGTCTTCTGCCGGGCGTGGTGATTCAGGGTAACGTCGGGCGCAACTGGACCAATGAGCCCTCCGTGAGCGGTGACAGCCCTGATAACAGCGTGGCCAGTATCACGGCGCAGCTGAAGATCCCAATCTATCAGGGTGGCGCCGAATACGGCCAGATCCGCAAGGCCAAGGAAACCCTCGGCGAACAACGCATTCTAGTCGATTCAGCACGCGCCGAGGTGGTTCAGCAGATTACGTCTGCCTATGCGCAGATGGAGGCGGCAACCGCCGCAATCTCTGCAGCCCGTAAACAGATCTCGGCCGCCAATCTTGCGCTGCAGGGTGTCATCGAGGAGCGTAATGTCGGCCAGAAGACGACCCTCGACGTTCTCAATGCACAGCAGACAGTGCTTGAAGCGAAGGAAAGCATGGTCGGATATCAGCGTAATGCAGTTGTCGCGAGCTATGCGGTCATTGCGGCATCGGGCCGTCTTACCGTCCAGAGCCAAGGCCTTGCAGTGGCCGAATATCGGGCGGAAGAGCACTATGAGGCCGTTAAGGACGCATGGTTCGGACTGCGCACGCCCGACGGGCGCTGAGCATTCACGTAAATCTGTCCGAAGAAAGCTGTGTATCAGTACCATTTCCGGACGTTCTCGTGATTTTTTTCCCCATAGGCGTATCCTAAGGTGAACGCGAATCAGTTTGCTGCGTATGCGATGTTGCGCTGTGGCAGGCGGTCAAATCTGGGACCAACGGGGATGAATATGGCTCAGCCAAGTGTAGCGCGTGAACCGTCCATGGAAGAAATTCTGGCTTCGATTCGCCGGATTATCGAAAGCAATGATCCGGGTGGTGAAAAGGCGATGTCCGGTTCCCTGCCGCCGGTTTACGGTGGCGAGGAGGATGAGATGGACGACGCGATTCATCTGACGGTCGATGAAGAGCTTTCCTATGCCGCCGCCGATATCGTTCCCGCCAACGATGCGGGTATTCCGGTCCAACCGATTGCTGCTTCCTATGCTGCACAGCAGGCCCCGGTCGAAAAGGCCCAGGCCAAGAACATCTCTCTGGCCGATCTTGCCGCGCGCGTCCGTTCTGCGTCGGAGCGCAGCGACCGTATGGCTCCAGTGGAGCCCGTGCCACAGCAGGCTGCTGCCTTCCGTGCCGAAAGCCCGGTCATGACCAGCCGAATGGCTGAACTACGTGCGGCTCCCGCCCGGCCCATGGAGCCCCAGTTTGCACGCGCGGTGGTAGTGCCTGCCGAGCCCGTGGCTGTCGAGCCGACTCCGTCCGCGCTCGATACTGCCGCTTTTGAAGCGGCGGCCATGGCCGATGTCGAGGCCGCAACCGCTGCGGCTCCGGTTGTTGCGGAGGAGGCGATGCCGGAGGTGCAGACTCCTGCAGCTGCCGTTTCCGGTCTGAATGCGCTTGTTTCGGCCGCTACGGTGGAGCAGGTTTCCCGTTCTTTTGGCGAACTCGCTGCGGCAATCGACGGCCAGCAACGCCGCTCCCTTGATGAGATGGCTGAGGAAATGTTGCGCCCCATGCTGCAGGAATGGCTGGACGATAATCTTCCGACCCTTGTCGAACGACTGGTGCGTGAGGAAATCGAGCGTGTGGCCCGCGGACCCCGCCGCTAATTCCTTTTTCGCCAGCTTGAGGGACAGGGCCGCTCCGGGGATCGGGGCGGCTTTCTTGTTGACTCGGGGTCGGCCATCCTATTTACAAACCAACAAGAAGAACCTCGAAGTCTGGTCAGAAAATGCTCGAAAAGACCTACGATTCAACCACAGTCGAACCGAAGATCGCCAAGGCATGGGAGGAGGCTGACGCCTTCCGCGCCGGCGCTAACGCCAAGCCGGGCGAGGACACTTTCACCATCGTGATTCCGCCACCGAATGTGACCGGTTCGCTGCACATGGGGCACGCGCTGAACAATACGCTTCAGGACATCATGATCCGCTTCGAACGGATGCGCGGCAAGGATGTGCTGTGGCAGCCCGGCATGGACCATGCCGGCATTGCCACCCAGATGGTTGTCGAGCGCAAGCTCATGGAGCAGCAGCTTCCGAGCCGTCGCGAGATGGGCCGTGAGGCGTTCGTCGAGAAGGTCTGGGAATGGAAGTCTGAATCCGGTGGCTTGATCTTCAATCAGCTGCGGCGTCTTGGCGCATCGTGCGACTGGTCGCGCGAACGCTTTACCATGGATGAGGGGCTGTCTGAGGCCGTGCTCGAGGTTTTCGTCACGCTCTACAAGCAGGGCCTGATCTATAAGGACAAGCGCCTCGTCAACTGGGATCCGAAGCTCCTGACCGCGATTTCCGACCTCGAGGTCGAGCAGGTCGAGGTTAGTGGGAACCTCTGGTATCTGCGCTATCCGCTTGAAGAAGGTGTCACCTACGAGCACCCGATCGCGTTTGACGAAGAGGGCAAGCCGACCGAGTTCGAAACGCGTGACTATCTGGTTGTCGCCACCACGCGTCCGGAAACCATGCTGGGCGACACCGGTGTTGCCGTCCATCCGGACGATACGCGCTACGCGTCGATCGTCGGCAAGCACGTCGTCCTTCCGATCGTCGGCCGCAAGATCCCGATTGTCGCCGACGAGTATCCGGATCCGACCGCCGGCACCGGTGCGGTCAAGATGACGCCGGCCCATGACTTCAATGACTTCGAGGTCGGCAAACGTACCGGCCTCCGTATGGTCAGCGTCCTGAATATCGATGCGACCGTTACCATCACCGACAATGACGATTTCCTGGAAGGGCTGACGCCGACTCGCGAACAGCAGGAAGTATGGGAAACGCTGCAGGGGCAGGATCGCTTCCATGCCCGCAAGCGCATCGTTGAGATCCTTGAGGCGGAAGGCCTGCTTGAAAAGATCGAGCCGCACAAGCACATGGTTCCCCACGGCGACCGTGGCGGTGTGCCGATCGAGCCGCGCCTGACGGAACAGTGGTATGTCGATGCCAAGACGCTGGCCAAGCCGGCGATCGAGAGCGTTCGCGAGGGTCGCACCAAATTCGTTCCGAAGAACTGGGACAAGACCTATTACGAGTGGATGGAGAACATTCAGCCGTGGTGCGTCTCGCGTCAGCTCTGGTGGGGACACCAGATTCCCGCCTGGTACGGTCCGGACGGTCAGGTCTTCGTTGAAAAGACCGAGGAAGAAGCGCTAGACGCTGCCGTGCAGCACTATCTTGCCCATGAAGGTCCGTGGAAGGCCTGGGTACAGGAGCGACTTGAAAACTTCGCGCCGGGCGAGATCCTGACGCGCGACGAGGACGTTCTCGACACCTGGTTCTCTTCGGCGCTGTGGCCGTTCTCGACGCTCGGCTGGCCGGGCGATACGCCCGAACTCGCCAGATATTACCCGACAGACGTGCTCGTCACAGGCTTCGACATCATCTTCTTCTGGGTTGCCCGCATGATGATGATGGGCCTGCATTTCATGAAGGACGAGGACGGCAAGCCGGTCGAACCCTTCCACACGGTTTATGTCCACGCTCTGGTTCGCGACAAGAACGGCCAGAAAATGTCGAAGTCGAAGGGCAACGTCATCGATCCGTTGGAACTGATCGATGAATACGGTGCTGATGCTCTGCGCTTTACGCTTGCCATCATGGCGGCGCAGGGCCGTGACGTGAAGCTTGATCCGGCTCGTATCGCCGGCTATCGCAACTTCGGTACCAAGCTCTGGAATGCGACGCGTTTTGCGGAGATGAATGGCGTTGCTAACGATCCGCACTTCCTGCCAGAAACGACGACGCTGACCATCAACCGCTGGATCCTGACGGAACTTGCGCGCACAGAGCGCGAAGTCACCGAGAGCATAGCAACTTTCCGCTTCAATGATGCGGCGGGTGCGCTTTATCGCTTCGTCTGGAACAGCTTCTGCGACTGGTATCTGGAGCTGCTGAAGCCGGTTTTCGCCAGCGACGATGCGGCAGCAAAGGCCGAGGCACAGGCTTGCGCTGCTTATGTCCTCGACGAGACCTACAAGCTGCTGCACCCCTTCATGCCTTTCATGACCGAAGAGTTGTGGGCGCATACGGCAGGTGAGGGCAAGGCGCGCGATATGCTGCTTTGCCATGCCGACTGGCCGACCCCGACCTTCGCTGACGACAGCGCGGCCGCCGATATCAACTGGCTGATTGACCTCGTCACGGGTATTCGTTCGGTTCGCGCCGAGATGAACGTTCCTCCGGCTGCCGTCGCGCCACTGGTCGTGGTCGGATCGAATGGCGTCACCCGGGAGCGACTTGCCCGTCATGAAGCTTCGATCAAGCGCCTTGCTCGCGTCGAGAGCATCGCGCTTGCCGGCGAAGCTCCAAAGGGAGCGGCGCAGATCGTCGTCGGTGAGGCCACCGCCTGCCTGCCGCTGGGTTCGCTCATCGATCTTTCAGCCGAGAAGGCCCGCCTCGAAAAGGCGATCGGGAAGGTTGATCAGGAGAAGTCGCGTATCGCCTCCAAGCTTGCTAACGAGAAGTTCGTGGCGAACGCCAATCCGGAGGTGGTGGCGGCGGAACGCGAGCGTTTTGCCGAACTTGAGGTGCAGCGCGCCAGCCTGGAGACAGCACTCAAACGAGTTGCCGAAGCCGGTTGACGAGAAGCGAGCAGCGAATCTTTTTGCTGCAGTGCTTTCTTGTATTTTGCATTTTGTGACGATTTTTCAGACGCTTGAGAATGCTGCTCTGCAACAGGTAGAGCGGCATTTTTCATGCCTTAATGGATCGGGAGTGACGTTGTGATGAAAGACACAGTATTTTCCGGCTGTGTCGCCGTCGCAACAACTCGTGCATTTTTTGGATTTTTTTTCTTTGATTGCGCCTCAGCTGAAGGATTTTTGGTAAAAAAATCTGAGAAATTTGACTTCTTACGTTAAGGTAAGAAAATTTACGTAAGAAATGCAATGCGTCTTACCCGTTCTGGTGGGGTGTCGTTAGATTGTTATTACCCCTCTCCTAGCTAAAATGGGCTTCTTAGTATTTGCCAGGAGTGGGGAGACAGATGGCAACTAAATTCATGAAACGAACCTTGCTTTGCCTTTTGGGCGCTACGGCCTTTGCCGGCGTTGCCAATGCAGGCGGTTTTTCACGCGGCGAAGCTGATACGGACATTCTCTATGAGGATGGCACTGTCGTTATCAGAACGGGTGCCACCTGGGTATCGCCGCAACGCGAGTTCGAGACCACGGGAGGGGTCGCGAACGACGATGGCGTATTCTCGGATAACTACTGGATCCCGAGCGTTGCCATGAAGGTGAAGCTGCATGACCGTCTGGCCTGCGCATTCACCTATACGCAGCCCTTTGGTGCCGACTCGAATTATGGCCCGGATGCGCAGGTGGCCGCCTTGCTCAACGGCAACAATCCGTATGGCTACAAGGGTTTCGACAGCAACGAATATGCCGCGACCTGTGATGTGAATTTTGAAGCCGGTCGCGGTGTTCTGCACGTTCTCGGCGGCGGTTTCATTCAGGACTTCAGTTACACCGCCCATAACGTAAGCAACGACTATAATGCACTTCTGCCGCCTGCCGCGCAGAACATGGGTGGTACCCTCCAGCTCGATGACAGCGGCTCCTACGGCTATCGTCTCGGTGCTGCATACGAAATCAAGGAATACGCTCTGCGCGTCCAGTTGATGTACCGTTCGCAGATCGATCATGAAACCGATAGTGGTTCCTATGATCTGGATATCGCTCCGATCTCGCGCATCGCCAGTGGTTACGGCTCGCTGCCGCAGTCCCTGAAGCTCAGCGTGCAGTCAGGTGTTGCTCCGGGCTGGCTGGTTTATGGTTCTGTGAAGTGGACGGACTGGAGCGTACTGAAGGCTCTGAACTATACCGTCGCCGGAACCCCGTATGAGGATATCTACAACTGGCAGGATGGCTGGACCATTCAGGCCGGTGTCGCACATGCCTTCACCGAAAAGGTGGCTGGCACAATCAACCTCACCTGGGACAAGGGCGTGGGCACCGGCGCCGATATCATGACCGACACCTGGACGCTCGCGGCCGGTACAGCGATCAAGGCAGGTCCCGGCGAACTTCGCTTCGGTGCAGGTATCAGCTACATGACCGCAGGCAGCCAGTCGCTCGCGAAGGGCGCAACCTACAATGCGACTGCGGATGGCGACTGGGCCTATGCCGTCTCCGGATCCTACCGGATTTCCTTCTGAAGATCGCCCGTTTTGACAAGGTACTCGAAAGGCCCGGCTCAAGCCGGGCTTTTTGTCTCTTACGCCAGCACCATGGTTGTGATGAAACTGCAACAGTTGGCCAATCGTTCTTTTCGAAGCCAGGCCCTGTCAATTTTGTCCATTTCCCGCCACAAACGAAGCGCAGCGATAATATCAAGAGACGGCGAGAGCGTTTCTCGGTGGGCGTAGCGTGAGTGAAGAATGGGGCAGGTAAACGGGGAATACCCTCAGAATTCAGCCATCGTTGCGGGGGCGACGTGGCGCGAAGTCGAATTCTCAGGAAGGGGGCTACGTTGCGGTGCGGCAGTCGTAGTCTTGCCAGAAAGGACTCTTAATGTCGCTGAAGTTGAGTTTGACGCGGGCGCCGGAGCTGGCGCAGGGCGTATTGAATTACGGCTCGGCGATGAACCTGGTGTTCATGCTTTCGCGCTAAATCGTTCCAATGATGCAGCCGATCCTTCGGTATCGAACGAGCGGATGGGTTGATGTCGTCGGTTTTGTGGAAGAAATACGGAACTATGTTCAATTCTGACTGGAAGTCTCCGGCGACATTGCTTCTTGCGGCAGCTTTGTTTCTTGCTGCGGGCAATTCCGGACATGCATTCGATATCAACTCCGGCGTGAGCAAGGAATCCGGCCCCTTCGATCTCTTCAAGTTCGGCTTCAAGGCCTACAAGAACGGTCAGAAGCAGGAGGCTGTCGAAGCCTATCGCTACGCTGCTGAAAAGGGGCATACGGGCTCGCGCTGGGCTCTTGCCAACATGTATGCCGACGGCGACGGCGTGGTCGAGAATGATTTCGAGGCCTTCAAGATCTACTCCGAAATCGCAAGCGAAGGCGTGGAACCCGGCTCGGAAGACACCGGCTTCTTCGTCAATGCCCTGCTGTCGCTTGCTCGCTATTATCGTCAGGGCATTCCGGGAAGCCCGGTGCAGATCGACCTCTCGCAAGCCCGCCAGCTTTACTTTCAGGCCGCCTCGACCTTTGGCGTACCTGAGGCGCAGTTTCAGCTTGCCCGCATGATTCTCGCGGGCGAAGGCGGCAAGACGAATGTCCAGCAGGCGAAGAAATGGTTGAACCTCGCTCGTAAGAGCGGCCATGCCGGCGCCATGTCGGTGTTTGGCAACGTGCTCTTTCAGGAGGGGCAGACGGTTCGTGGCCTTGCTTTCCTGACGGCGGCCGTCGAACGTTGTCCGCCGAAAGATTGCGGCTGGATGCAGGACCTTCAGGAACAGGCATTTTCGCTGGCCAGCGAAGACGACCGGCGCGTCGCTGTGGCGCTGGCTCCGCAGGTCTATAGCCAGAATGAATAGTCACCCAACGAGGTGATCTCATGCGGGCCTTATTGGCCCGCAATGTAACTACCTGCTATTTTCAGGCGAAATCGAAGGTGGCCGTGACCGGAACATGGTCCGATGGCTTTTCCCATGAGCGTACGTGCTTTTCGATCGAGGCGCAGAGGAGGCGATCGTTCGCTTCCGGCGACAGCATCAGGTGATCGATGCGGATGCCGTTGTTTTTCTGCCAAGCTCCAGCCTGATAATCCCAGAATGAATAGAGCAGGGGATCGTCGCTTGTCGCGCGAACGGCATCGGTCAGGCCGAGGTTCTCAAGCCGCCGGAACGCTGCACGGGTCGCCGGCAGGAAGAGCGCATCCGTCTCCCATTGTTTGGGATCTCTGCAGTCGTGAGGCTCGGGAATCACATTGTAGTCGCCAGCGAGAATCAAAGGTTCTTCCAGTGCCAGGCGACTCTCCGCGAACACCTTCAGTCGTTCCATCCAGGCAAGCTTGTAGGGATACTTGACCGGATCCTCAGGCGGATTGCCGTTCGGCAGATAGAGGGACGCTACCCGGACCACGCCGCCTGCAACGGAGAAAACGCCTTCAATGAAACGCGCCTGCTCGTCGGTGTCATCGCCGGGCAGGCCGCGGTTGATTTCGTCGGGCTTGATTTTCGACAGAAGAGCGACTCCGTTGAAGCCTTTCTGCCCGTGGGTCTCGACGTGATAACCGAGGGCTTCGATCTCAAGGCGAGGGAAGCCTTCGTCCACCGACTTGATTTCCTGCAGGCACACGATGTCGGGAGCCGAACTTTCGAGCCACTGGACCAGATTGGCGATCCTGGCTTTCACGCCATTGATGTTCCAGGTGGCTATCTTCATGAAGTTATACCGAAAAGCTCGTGCCGCAGCCGCAGCTTGCAACGGCATTGGGGTTGTTGATCTGGAATGACTGGCCGAGCAGGTTATCGACGAAGTCGACCTCCGAGCCGGTCATGTAGGCGATCGACATCGAATCGATCAGCAGCGTCGCGCCGTCCTTGGTCACGACGATGTCGTCGTCCTGCGGTCCCTTGTCCAGTTCGAACTTGTAGGAAAAGCCGGAACAGCCGCCGCCTTCCACCGAAATACGCAATGCGCTCTTGTCGGCTTCGCTGGCGACGATTGCGGCGATGCGCTTGGCAGCAGCATCCGAAAGGGTAACGGTTTCATCCATAATCTATGTCCTCCTGACGGGTTCAAGGCCCGCGGGTTGGCAACTGGAAACGGAGGAGCTTCAAACGCGGGACACGAAAGATTGAGACTTTCGCGAAGGGGAATGAAGCTTATGTATCCGACATTCGCTAAACTCAGCCTTGCCGGCTGATTTGCTATAGGTATGAAGGCTGCGCAATGGCGTCAATGGGCTGCAGGCAGGACAAGCAATGACGATTGACAGAAGTGCCCTTGGTTTCGGATCCGGTGAGCGGGCGGTCTATGCGACCGACCCCTGGACGACGAGAGGGCGTTTGTTCCCCGAGGGCGGAAGCCCCACTCGCTCCGATTTCCAGCGTGATCGCGACCGCATCGTCCATACCACCGCCTTTCGTCGCCTGAAGCACAAGACCCAGGTCTTCATCGGGCCGGATGGCGATCATTACCGCACGCGGCTCACCCATACGATCGAGGTGGCGCAGGTTGCCCGTGCGCTCGCCCGTGCGCTGAAGCTTGACGAAGACCTCGCCGAGGGCGTGGCGCTGGTTCACGATTTCGGCCATACGCCTTTCGGTCATACCGGAGAGGATGCGCTCGACGAGGTGCTGAAGCCCTATGGCGGCTTCGATCACAATGCCCAGTCGCTGCGCATCGTCACCAAGCTGGAGCGGCGTTACGCCGAGTTCGACGGTCTTAACCTGACGTGGGAAACGCTCGAAGGATTGGTGAAGCACAACGGTCCGTTGTTGACCGGGGACGGTGAGGGGACCCGGGGTCCCGTGCCGCAGCCGATCCTCGACTATTGCGAAATCCACGATCTGGAGCTTGCAAGCTATGCCGGTCTGGAAGCCCAGGTCGCGGCAATCGCCGACGACATCGCCTATAACACGCACGATATCGATGACGGCCTGCGCTCGGGCTACCTGACCTTCGAGATGCTGGAAGACGTGCCCTTCCTCGCCGGCCTGATGCGCGAGGTGCGCGATCGCTATCCGCATCTCGACGAGGACCGCTTCACCCACGAGATCATGCGCCGGCAGATCACCCGCATGGTCGAGGACGTCATCGGCGTTGCGCAGGAGCGGTTGAGGGAGGTTCGGCCGATGAGTGCTGCGGACGTTCGTGCCGCCGATCGCACCATGGCCACCTTCTCGGACGAGATGGCTGAGACTGACCGGCAGATCAAGAAGCTGCTGTTCAGCCGCATCTATCGTCATCCCGACATCATGCGCATCCGAGCCGGTGCGGCCCAGATCGTCACTGATCTCTTCCGCGCCTACATGACGGATCCGGGCCTGATGAAGAGCCACTATTGGGTGGATCACATCGCAGGTCTCAATTCGCAGGCAAGGGCGCGGCATGTGGGCGATTATCTCGCCGGCATGACGGACACCTATGCGCTGCGCACCCACAGGGAGTTGTTTGACCACACTCCCGATTTGCGATAGGCACCCCCTCGATTTCTTTCAATTTGCCAGGCCTCAAGCTTGAGCGCCTGCGTCAGGTAAACGCCATGAACCTCTTCGCCGATTTCGAAACGAGAATTAAGAACGCGCTCGAGCAGATCGACATCATCAAGGAAAAGCGCGAAACGCTCGATTTCAGTCGTATCGTTGTCGAACCGCCGCGCGACTCGAGCCACGGCGATGCCGCGACCAATGCCGCCATGGTTTTGGCCAAGGGCATCGGCACCAATCCGCGCGCGCTGGCCGAGGTGATCGGCGAAAAGTTGAAGGAGGATGCCGACATCACCGAGGTGACTGTCGCTGGCCCCGGCTTCATCAACATCCGCCTGTCTACCGGCTACTGGCAGCGCCTGCTGTCGACGGTGATCACGCAAGGTACGGATTTCGGCCGCTCGTCGCTCGGAAAGGGCCGCAAGGTCAATGTCGAATACGTATCCGCCAATCCGACAGGCCCGATGCATGTCGGCCATTGCCGCGGCGCTGTCGTCGGCGATGCGCTGGCCAATCTTCTGGCCTTTGCCGGTTTCGAGGTCGATAAGGAATATTACATCAACGACGCGGGCGCCCAGATTGATGTTCTGGCCCGGTCCGTCTTCCTGCGTTATCGAGAAGCACTTGGCGAGGAAATCGGCGAGATCCCTTCCGGTCTTTATCCGGGCGATTATCTCGTTCCGGTCGGGCAGGCGCTTGCCCAGGAATATGGTGTGAAGTTGCACCAGATGCCCGAAGAAGACTGGATGGCGATCGTCAAGGAACGCGCCATTGATGCGATGATGGTCATGATTCGCGAGGATCTCGCGACGCTGAACGTCCATCACGACATTTTCTTTTCCGAACGTACGCTGCACGCCAACGGCGCCGCCAAGATCCGCACCGCGATCAATGACCTGACCTTCAAGGGACATGTCTATCGCGGCACGTTGCCGCCCCCGAAGGGCCAGTTGCCGGAAGACTGGGAGGACCGCGAGCAGACGCTGTTTCGCTCCACGGAGGTTGGTGACGATATCGACCGTCCGCTGATGAAATCGGACGGCAGCTACACCTACTTCGCCGCCGACGTCGCCTACTTCAAGGACAAGTTCGATCGCGGCTATTCCGAGATGATCTATGTACTTGGCGCCGACCATGGCGGCTACGTAAAGCGTCTGGAAGCGGTCAATCGCGCCGTCTCGGAAGGCAAGTCGAAGCTTACCGTGCTGCTGTGCCAGCTCGTCAAGCTTTACCGCGACGGTGAGCCGGTGAAGATGTCCAAGCGTTCCGGCGACTTTGTCACCCTGCGTGATGTGGTGGAAGAGGTCGGCCGGGATCCGGTTCGCTTCATGATGCTTTACCGCAAGAATTCCGAGCCGCTGGATTTCGATTTTGCCAAGGTGACCGAACAGTCCAAGGATAACCCGGTCTTCTACGTGCAGTATGCCCATGCCCGCTGCATGTCGGTCTTCCGGCAGGCGCGTGAAGCTTTCCCGGATCTGGACATTGACGGTCTCGATTTTGCCTCTGCCGTGAAAGGCCAGATCAACGATCCTGCCGAGCTGCAGCTTATCGCCAAACTCGCCGAATATCCCCGGATTATTGAGGCTGCAGCCCAGTCTCAGGAGCCTCACAGGCTTGCTTTTTATCTCTACGATCTGGCAAGTTCTTTCCATGCTCACTGGAACAAGGGCAAGGATTCGCCCGAATTACGTTTTGTTAACGATAAACATCGACAATTGAGCATCGCCAGGCTTGGGCTGGTGCATGCTGTCGCCTCTGTTCTGAAGTCCGGATTGTCCATAACTGGCACTGAAGCTCCGGTAGAAATGCGATAGTATCGTCACCATTTCCCCACATTGCACTGGCAAGCGTTTTGTCGCGTAAGTGAGTGGAAGTTGTAATGGTACAAAAGCAAGCAGCCTATGGCAGCCGATATGGCAATGACAGCTTTGCGGACGACGATCCGTTGGCTGAGCTTGCGCGTATCGTCGGCTTCGAGCCGGCGGAGCCTCAGGCTTCCGCCCCGGCAGCACGCGTGTCTCCGTCCGACGAAGACCACTTCAATCTTGAAGACGAATTGCTGCGCGAGTTCGAGGTTTATGATGCTCCTCAGCCGGTAGAGCCGGCTGTCGCGCGTGTCGATCAGGTGGCGGCGTACTCGCCGGCTCCTCGCGTGGAAAACACGTATCGTGAGCCGGAAGTCTCTGCTTCCTATTCCGCACCGGAACCGGCCTACGACAGTTATCGCGAAGATCCGTCCTTCGATGTGGATCTGGCCGATGAGCTCGAGCTTGCGGTTTCAGAGCCGGAAGAAGAGGCCTATTGGCAACCGGTCGATCCCGTAGTTGTGCCGGTCCCGGCGGTCGCTCCCGCTCGTGTAGCTTTTTCTGCTTCGGAGCCTGAAACCGCTCCGCGCTTTCGTCTTCCTCTTGCCAATTTTTCGACGGCTCCGTCGGTTTCGGCAGGCGACCACGAACAGTCGGTGGCTCCCGTTGCCGCCGTCCCGCCGCAGCCGGCGGCGCCTGCCCAAGTTGAGGCCGACGACTTCTCACTCGATGACTTTGGACTTGAAGCCGAGCTCCCGGAAGAAAATTTCGACTGGTCTCCCTCCGAGCAGGTCGCCACAGCTGTCGTCGCTGAACCGGTGAAAGCTGCCGCCAAGGTCGATGATTTCTTCGGTTTCGATGACCTGATCGCGGAGGCCGATGCAGGAAAGTCGCACATCGCGCAGCCAGCACCCGTGGCTCCTGCCGCACCGGTCGCTCGCGCCGAGCCGTCGTTCACCTTCTCCTTCGCCGATGATCTTGCAGCAGAAGAGGAAAAGAAGCCGGCTCCTGCGCCAGCCCCTGTTTCTTCGGTTGCCTTCGCGCCTCGGCCTGCCGCAGCGCCGGTCATATCCGCGCTTGTACGTCAGTCCATGGAGGAGGCGTTCGATCCCTTCGCCGATGCCGAATTTGATCTGCAGCTCGATGATATCGAACTCGATCTTTCCGATATCGAAGCTGATGCCGATATGCGCGCCGCCCGTCCGGTGGTTCCGGCTGTTGTCGCAGCAGTAGAACCGAGCCCACGGGCTGTCGCTCAGCCCGCGCGGACCATCGAGCCGACTTTTGCGGTGGAGCCCGTCCGTCCCGCGCCTCAGCCGCGTGCGCCGGAGCGAGCAGTCGTAGAGCCGTCGTTCGATCTGGCCGAAGAGCCGCTGCCCTTCGATCCGTCGGAAATTGCCGAACAGGAAGAGCATCCGGAATCGGTAGCAGAGATGGACGTGCCGGAAGTACCTGCTCCGGAAGCCAAGGAACCACCGGCAGCTTTCCATCACGATTACGATCTCGATCTCGACACAGAGCTCGCCTCTCTTTTCGATGAGGCCGCGGCTCCTGCTCCGGTGGCTCCGTCACGGGTTCAGCCGGCAGCTTCTGTCGCCGCCGCAACTGCGACGGTCGCCGCAGCCTCGACCGCGGCACCCGCAAAGGCTCCGGTCGCAGCACAGCAACCGCTCGATGACTTCGATGCTTTCGAACGGGCGCTGGAGGAAGACTTCCGTCGCACGCTGAACAAGCCCGAGGAATACCGAGGCAATAATGCTTCTGGCCGTATCAATATTCCGCTCGAGCCTCAGGAAGGCATTGGCGCCACTCGCAGCTCGACGCGCCGGCTTCTGCTGACGGGTTCTGCGGTTGCTGTCGTTCTTCTGCTTGGCGCAGGCGGGCTTTATGCCTGGTTCAGCGGTTCGAGCGTTCCGGGCATTTCGTCTGGTACACCCCCTGTCATCACGGCTGATAAAGAGCCGGTAAAGGTTGTTCCCGAAGACCGGGGCGGCAAGTCCGTTCCGAACCAGGACAAGGCCGTGTACGACCGAGTTGCCGGCGCTGGCGTCGAAGAGCCGAAGCAGCAGAGCCTGATTTCCTCGAGCGAGGAGCCGGTCGATGTCGTACAAAAGACGTTGATTCCGGAAACGCTTCCGCTGGAAGGCGAAAACGACGGCGAGGCCATGGGCACCCCGGTCGGCGAGACCGAAGATCCGCGCCTGTTGCCATCCGGGAACGAGGCAGAAGATCAGACTGAGGCCGACGGCGATCAGACGACGATCACGCCCCGTAAGGTGCGTACAATGATCGTCCGTCCGGATGGCACCCTCGTCGCACAGGAAGCTCCTGCAGAACCGGCACCGGTCCAGTCGGCTGCAGCCGACAAGACCAACGCTCCGGCCGCTGAAGCCAAGTCGGCGCTTGCTGCGCCGACGGCCGGACGTGTCCAGCCGACAGAAACGGCTGCTCCGGCCGCAGCGCCCGCTCCTGTGAAGGAAGTGGCGCCGGTTACCGAAACGGCGGCTGCCGTTCCGACCGCCCGGCCTGCTGCACCCACCGCAAGCCCGACGAGCAAACCGGCAACCGCAGCTGCTCCGGTAGCGCCGGTGGCCCAGGCAAAGCCGGTTGCCACTGAAACGGCGGCCGCAACTCCGGCTCCGGCCGAGCCTGCTCCGGCACCTGCGGCTGCAGCTCCCGGCAGCTATTTCATCCAGGTTGCTTCGCTTCCTTCCGAAGCCGAGGCCGAGAAGTCCTACAAGAGCATTTCCGGCAAGTTCGCGAGCGTTGTCGGTGGTCACGCCTACGAGATCAAGAAGGCTGAAATCGCTGGCAAGGGTACCTACTATCGCGTCCGCATCTCTGCCGGCAGCAAGGCAGATGCCCAGTCGCTCTGCGAGCGTTACAAGGCTGCTGGCGGAAGTTGCCTGGTTACGAAATAAGGACAGCGGTTCCGAAATATGAAAAAGAGGCGGAAACCCAGCGTTTTCGCCTCTTTTTTTGTGTATGACGCTTTGCAGTGCTTCGGCTTTGCAACCATCCCTTCTATGATTCTCCCATGACCCAAGAATACGCCCCGGCGAAAGCCATGATCCTCGGCTGCAACGGCCTTTCGCTGACTGCTGACGAGAAGTCCCTTTATCGCGACGAGCAGCCCTGGGGCTTCATCGTCTTTGCCCGCAACCTTTCGGAGCCGGCGCAGATACGTGATCTCGTGGCCGAAATGCGTGACACCGTCGGTGGCCGCAACGCGCCTGTCCTGATTGATCAGGAAGGTGGGCGGGTTCAGCGCATCCGCGAACCGATCGCGCCCCGCTATCCGTCGGGCGCCGAACTCGGAGAGCTTTACCGACGCGACAGGGTGCTAGGCCTGCGCGCGGCGTGGCTGATGTCTCGCCTTCATGCCTTCGATCTCCTGAAACTCGGCATCAATGTCGATTGCCTACCGGTGCTCGATGTGCCGGTCGAAGGCGCAAGCAATGTCATCGGCGACCGGGCCTATGGTACCGATCCGGTGATTGTCGGCGAGATGGGGGAGGCGGCCGCGGCGGGCCTGAAGGCCGGCGGTGTGCTTCCGGTGATGAAGCATATGCCAGGACACGGCCGGGGCATGGCAGACAGCCATCACGAGTTGCCGGTCGTCACGACATCCCATGAAGTTCTTTCCGCGCACGATTTTCCGCCGTTCCGCCGGTTGCGCAACGAATTGATGGCGATGAGCGCGCATGTGGTATACTCCGCCATCGATCCGGATCATCCGGCTTCGACGTCGAAGGTGGTGATTGACAAAATCATCCGTGACGAGATCGGTTTCGATGGGTTGCTGATGTCCGATGACGTGTCGATGAATGCCCTTAAGGGCACGATAGCCGAGCGCGCCGCCGCGATCGTTGCTGGTGGTTGCGACGTCGTTCTCCATTGCAACGGAGTGATGGACGAGATGCGCGCCGTTGCCGCTGCTGCACCGGTGCTTGCCGGCAAGGCGAGGGCGCGTGCCGATGCCGTCGAGAAGGCCTTTGGCATTGTCGATCTCTATGCCGAAGCCGATATCCGCAATGAGTTCGATGGTTTGAGGGCGACCGCCTGATGTCTCGAACCGGAGCCATGCCCCCGACTACGGCGCGCAATTCGTCAGCTGGCGCTGGCCCAGCCACGCCGATGGACCCGTTGTGGCAGGAGACCTCCGCCGAGCGGCTGACGGGTGAACCGGCTCTGGTGATCGATGTCGCGGGCTTCGAAGGTCCGCTCGACCTTCTTCTGTTTCTCGCACGCAACCAGAAAGTCGACCTCGCTCGCATCTCGGTGCTGGCACTGGCCGAGCAGTATCTGCAGTTTATCGATAGCGCCCGGCGCATCCGTATCGAGCTTGCCGCCGATTATCTCGTCATGGCTGCGTGGCTCGCCTACCTGAAATCTCGCATGCTCATTCCGCAGCAGGCCAAGGACGAGGGTCCCTCGGGCGAGGAAATGGCGGCAACACTCGCCTTCCGCCTGAAGCGTCTTGAAGCGATGCGCGAGGCCGCGACCAGGCTCATCAATCGTAATCGCCTTGGACGCGACGTTTACGCACGCGGCGCGCCGGAACATGTACCGACCCGCGTCGAGAATTCATATGAGGCGACGCTTTACGATCTGCTGACTGCCTATGCGGCCCTTCGTCAACGACAGGCAATCACTCAGGTGACGATCGAGCGGCGCAAGGTGTGGGCCCTGTCTGATGCGCGCGCCATTTTGACGCGCATGATCGGCGAAATCGCTGACTGGACGACGCTCGAGCAATATCTGCTGCGCTACCTCGCCTCTGAGGAGGAGAGGGTAACTGCAATCGCCAGCGCCTTCGCCGCCTCGCTCGAGTTGGTGCGCGAGGGCAGGCTGGAGATCCGTCAGGACGGCGCATTCCAGCCGATCTACATGCGTAGCGGCCCGCGCGCTACCGACCTCTCGTCGGTGGAATAGAGCGCATGATGGGTGAACCGCAGGATCAGGATCTCTTCGTGGACGAAGATGATTCTTCGGATGCGCCGGCTCTGCCGAGCGCCGAGAGGCTGCGCCTGGAAAACGAGGCCATGCGGATAGCCGAGGCGCTGGTGTTTGCCTCCGCCGAACCGGTATCGGAAAACTTCATCGGCGACCGCCTGCCACGCGGAACCGATGTCCGCGCCATCATGCTGCGCCTCAAGGATGACTATGCCGGACGCGGGGTCAACCTGCTGCAGGTCGATGACCACTGGGCCTTTCGCACTGCCGCCGATCTTTCCTTTGCCATTCGCAAGGACGACGCCGAAGCGAAGAAGTTGTCCCGTGCCGCTCTCGAAGTGCTGGCGATCATCGCCTATCATCAGCCGGTCACCCGCGCTGAAATTGAGGATATTCGCGGTGTGCAGACGTCGAAGGGTACGCTGGATGTGCTGATGGAGGCGGGCTGGGTGCGTTTTCGCGGCCGCCGTCGTACGCCGGGCCGGCCCGTGACGCTTGGAACGACGCGAGATTTTCTCGACCATTTCGGCCTGGAAGAACTACGCGACCTGCCGGGTCTCGAAGAACTCAAGGGGGCAGGACTCCTCTCTGGCCGCATTCCGCCCAACATCTCAGTACCGCTGCCGATCGGCAATGACGACCTCGCAGAGGACGAGGATCCCATCACCCAACTCGATCTTGAAGAACTCGGTCTCTTGACACCGGGCGGTGAAGCGGACGAATAGGATCATGTTTTGTTGGATGATGGGCTTAGCTGCAGAAATCCACCGTGACGGTTCATTTTCGTCATGCAGTGCATTGTCAGTGGCCTTGCGGATGATGTTATGAATTCGATCGCAGTCGATAGTACGGAGGCTAGGCGTACGGCAGGGGTAACCTTCGCCGCCAGTCTCAGTTTTCAGGATATCCGTCATGGTTATCACGGAAAGGAGACCATTCGCGGTGTTTCCCTGACTGCGAAGGCCGGCGAGGTTCTTTGCCTGTTGGGACCGTCGGGATCGGGCAAGACCACGCTTCTGAGGATTGCCGCCGGGATAGAGGTTCAGTCTTCGGGCCGCCTGTTGATGAACGAACGGGAAGTTGCCGGTTCCTCCGGTTTCGTTCCTCCCGAGAAGCGCGGCATTGGCCTGATGTTCCAGGATTTCGCTCTGTTCCCGCATATGAACGTGCTGGACAATGTCCGCTTCGGGTTGACAGCATTGCCGCCCAAGGAGGCGACTGCGGAAGCCATGATCGCGCTGGAGCGCGTTGGGCTTGCCCATTATGCTGAAAAATATCCTCATGCCCTTTCGGGCGGAGAGCAGCAGCGCGTGGCTCTGGCTCGCGCCCTTGCGCCGCGTCCCGGCGTTCTCTTGATGGATGAGCCCTTTTCCGGCCTTGATTCCCGACTAAAAGACACCATTCGCGCCGATACGTTGGCGATCCTGCGCGAGACGCGGGCAACCGCCGTCGTGGTGACCCATGATGCCGAAGAAGCGATGCGCATGGCGGACCGGATCGCTCTGCTCAGGGACGGTCGCCTTGTGCAGGTGGGAACCTCGGACGATCTTTATCGTCGGCCCACCGATCTTTTCACAGCCGCCTTCTTCTCGGAGATCAACGAGTTTTCGAGCATTGTTCGTGATGGACAGGTCGAGACGCCTCTCGGAAAGACCAGAGTTTCGGGAATCGGCGAGGGTTGCCCGGTATCCGTCGCGATCCGTCTGTCAGGTGTTGTCGTGCGGGAAGAAGGCGGAGAAATACCAGCGCGTATCCTGTCGCGGCGCTTTCTCGGTGTTGTCGAATTGCTGGAACTTGCTGTGCCCGGGACCGAGCGGCCTGTTCGTTCACGCATTCGTGCGGACGTTCTGGCACCGGGATGCAAAGAGGTTACGGTAACAGTGAATTCACAGGACATTTTCGTATTTGTAAAACGGGCTGAAACATCTTAAATCGATGGGACACGCAAACAAGGAGTGACAGTAATGGGTTCTTTTAGCATGTGGCACTGGCTGATCGTTTTGGCCATCGTCCTGTTGCTGTTCGGTCGTGGCAAGATCCCGGAACTGATGGGTGACGTTGCGAAGGGCATCAAGAGCTTCAAGAAGGGCATGTCCGACGACGAGGCTGAAAATCAGGCCCCGAACAAGACGGTAGATCACAAGGTCGAAGAGACCAAATAAGCGCGATACGGCCGCTCGTCGGCCTTCTGATTTGGCTTCGGGAGCCTTTTGATGCTGGATGTAGGTTGGAGCGAGTTGCTCGTCATCGCGGTGATACTGATCGTGGTGGTGGGGCCGAAGGACCTGCCGCCAATGATCAGAGCGTTCGGCAAAATGACCGCGCGACTGCGCCGTACGGCTGGAGAATTCCGAGCTCAGTTCGATGAGGCCTTGCGAGAAGCCGAACTTGACGATCTGCGTCAGAGTGTGGACGAAGCGCGTAAGCTCAATCCTGCGACCTCGCTGCGCGACGCGATAAATCCGCTTCGCCAGATGGGTAACGAGATCAAGGCCGACTTGCAGAAGGCGACCAAGCCCGACAACAAGAGCGTGATGCCGCCAGTCAATGACACACCCGCCGAGACGCCGGTTCTACCGGAGGCTCCTGTGACGTTGCCTGGTACCCCGCCTGAGATCTCTCAGCCTGCACCAGCGGCGACACCGACCGCTTATCAGGCTCCTGTCCCGACAGCAGTTCCTGCCGTTGCAGAAGCGGTAAAGGCGGAGAGCCGTAGCCGCAAACCCAAGACACCTGCCGGATCCGTTAGGGCACCCACGGTCGATGCCGTAGCCCCTGCCAAGCGGACCCGCAAGCCAGCCGCTCCCAAGGCAGTCGATGAGACGACTCCTGCCAAAGGCGCCAAGACCAGCAAGCCCCGTAAGACAAAGACCGAGGACCGTGCATGAGCGGCGACATTGAAGACAAGCCGCAGCCGCTGATCGAGCACCTGATCGAGTTGCGTACCCGCCTGATTTGGGCGCTGGGTGCGTTCTTTATCGCGTTCATCGCATGCTTTGCCTTTGCCAAGCACCTCTTCAACCTGCTGGTGATCCCCTACAAGTGGGCAGTGTTGTGGGCCGGTCTCGATGTTGCCAAGGCCGAACTCATCTATACTGCGCCGCAGGAGTTCTTCTTCACGCAGGTCAAGGTCGCGATGTTCGGGGCGATGGTCATCGCCTTTCCTGTGATCGCCGCCCAGATCTACAAGTTCGTTGCGCCGGGGCTTTATAAGAACGAAAGGGCGGCTTTTCTGCCATTCCTTATCGCTTCGCCGGTACTGTTCCTGATGGGAGCTGCACTCGTATACTTCTTCTTCACGCCGATGGTGATGTGGTTTTTCCTCGCCATGCAGCAGGCTCCGGGTGAAGGCGAGGTTGCGATCTCGCTGATGCCAAAGGTCTCGGAATATCTGAGCCTGATCATGACGCTCGTCTTCTCCTTTGGGCTGGTTTTCCAGTTGCCGGTTGTGACCACGCTGCTTGCTCGTGTAGGCATTCTCGAAAGCACTTGGCTTGCTGAAAAGCGCAAGTATTTCATCGTTGTCGCTTTCATCATCGCCGCAGTACTGACGCCTCCCGATCCGATGTCCCAGATCGGCCTTGCTTTGCCGACCATCCTTCTCTACGAGGTAGCCATCTATGCTGCACGACTCGTGGAGCGCCGGCGGGCTGCGGACGCGGACGCGCTCGTACCGACGGACGAGGCAGGCGAGAAGAGCGAATAGGGCGTCAGCCCTCGCTTGCCCGGCCTCCTTCATCGCGAGCATGCATCCATGGGGCCGGACAGGGCGCCCGCCAGGTCCGATCCGACGATCACCGCAAGACGACCTGGAACGACGATGCTTGATATCAAATGGATCCGTGAAAACGCCGATACCCTTGACGCTGCGCTGGCAAAGCGCGGCGCTGAGCCGCTGGCTGCACAACTGATTGCGCTCGATGAGAAGCGCCGGGCCGTGGTCCAGACGCTTCAGGACATGCAGTCCCGCCGCAATGCCGCCTCCAAGGAGATCGGCGCTGCCATGGCGCAGAAGAACACCGAGCTTGCCGAGAAGCTGAAGGCCGAGGTTGCCCAGCTCAAGGATACAATGCCGGCGACTGAGGAAGAGGAGCGTCGCGTTTCCGCGGAACTCACAGACCAGCTTTCGCGCATTCCCAACGTTCCGCTCGATGATGTGCCGGTGGGCAAGGATGAGCACGACAACGTGGTTGCCCGCGTCGTCGGCCAGAAGCCTGGCTGGAACCATCCTGCCAAGGAGCACTTCGAAATCGGCGAAGGCCTTGGTTACATGGACTTCGAGCGCGCAGCCAAGCTGTCTGGCGCCCGCTTTACCGTTCTGACAGGCCCGCTCGCGAGGCTTGAGCGGGCGCTCGGCCAGTTCATGATCGATCTCCATACCAGCGAGCATGGCTACACTGAAGTGTCGTCGCCGCTGATGGTGCGCGACGAGGCCATGTATGGCACCGGGCAGCTGCCGAAGTTTGCGGAGGACCTGTTCAAGACCACCGATGGTCGTTGGCTGATCCCGACAGCGGAAGTGACGCTCACCAATCTGGTGTCGGGCGAAATCCTCGAGCAGGAAAAGCTGCCGCTGCGCTTTACCGCTCTGACGCCTTCCTTCCGTTCCGAGGCTGGCTCGGCCGGCCGCGATACTCGTGGCATGCTGCGCCAGCACCAGTTCTGGAAGTGCGAACTCGTTTCGATCACCGATGCCGAAAGCTCGATCGAAGAGCATGAGCGCATGACGGCCTGTGCCGAGGAAGTGCTGAAGCGTCTCGGTCTGCATTTCCGTACGATGACGCTCTGCACCGGCGATATGGGTTTCGGTGCGCGCAAGACCTACGATTTGGAAGTCTGGCTTCCGGGCCAGAACACCTATCGCGAGATTTCGTCCTGCTCTGTTTGCGGTGATTTCCAGGGGCGCCGCATGAATGCCCGTTATCGCGGTAAGGATGGGAAGGGTACGACCTTCGTGCACACCCTGAACGGATCGGGCACGGCGGTCGGCCGTTGCCTTATCGCGGTCATGGAAAACTACCTGAACGAGGACGGCTCGATCACCATTCCGGACGTATTGCTGCCGTATATGGGCGGTTTGAAGAAGATCGAGAAGGCTGCCTGAAACAAGGGAGATACGGTATGCGCATTCTCCTGACCAATGATGACGGCATTCATGCCGAAGGTCTGGCCGTCCTGGAACGCATCGCCCGAACCCTTTCGGACGATGTCTGGATCGTAGCACCTGAATCGGACCAGAGCGGCCTTGCTCATTCGCTGACGATTTCGGAACCGTTGCGCCTTCGCAAGGTGGCCGACAAGCGTTTCGCACTGCGTGGAACGCCGACGGACTGCGTCATCATGGCGGTCCGCGAGGTTCTCGACAGAAAGCCCGATCTGGTGCTCTCCGGCGTCAATGCGGGGGGCAACCTCGCTGACGACGTGACCTATTCCGGTACCGTGGCTGGCGCCATCGAAGGCACGCTGCAGGGCGTTCGCTCGATCGCGCTCAGCCAGCTTTACGAATATGACAATGGCGGCCGGATGATCCCCTGGGAAGTCGCCGAGACGCTCGGACCCAAGCTGCTGGCGCAGCTCATTGAGGCGGATCTTCCTGACGGTACGTTCCTCAACGTCAACTTCCCCCGCTGCGCCCCATCTGAGGTGCAGGGCATCGAGGTGACGTCGCAGGGCAAGCTCGATTTCGGTTTGGAAGTCGAGCAGCGCGCCGACGGTCGGGGCTTTCCCTATTACTGGTTGCGGTTCGGCGATCGCGGTAGCCGTTTTCGCGAGGGAACGGACCTGCAGGCCATCAAGGCGAACAAGATCTCGGTTACCCCGCTGAAGCTCGACATGACGGACTATGCCGCGCAGGATCGTCTTGCGAAGGCGCTGGGCTTCGGAGTTGCGGGTTGAAATCGGCTTTGGTGGAAAAGGAGGGCTTCGCGGCTCTCGTGCTCAGGCTCCGGTCGGAGGGGATCTCGGATCTCGATCTTCTGACTGCTGTCGAGCAGACTCCGCGATCGCTTTTCGTTCCGCCGCAATATTCCGACGAGGCCTATTCGAGCCGCTCGATCCCGATCGAATGCGGTTCCTTCATGGAAGGCGCTGACCTCGCGGTGCGCTTGCTGTCATTGCTACAGGTCAAGCCTGGACAGCGCGTGCTGGAAATCGGCACCGGAAGCGGTTTCATGTCGGCGGTGCTCGGCCGATTGGCTGAGCGGGTACTTTCCGTCGATCGGTACAAGACGCTGCTTGCCGGTGCGCAGCAGCGTCTCGACAATCTTGGCATGCGCAATGTGGTGCTGCGCCAGTCCGATGGCAGTAATGGTCTATCGGGTGAGGGCACCTTCGATCGCATCCTTTCGACCGCGGCCTTTCCCGCCATGCCTCGATTTTTCGCCGAACAGCTCGTCTCTGGCGGCATGTTCCTCGCTCCGCTCGTCACCGGCGAAAATACCTGCGTCATGGTGCGTCTCATCAAGACCGGTAGCCGTTTCGAGCGCGAGGATCTGTTCGAGGCGCCCTATCTGCCGCTGGTACCCAAGATTGCGTCTTTCCTCTGAATTGCCGACGACCGTGGCCCGAACCCCGTGCGAATGTGCGGAGTTTCGAAATTATTCACAGTGATTCCTGCCAGTTAACCGCCCGGTAACACTAACGCGCTTTAATTAAACCACATCAAGTTGCGTAGAATGTGGGTCGAGTTATGCGTGAAAATGTATCGCCGAAATCCGGACTGCCAGTCGCCCGTATAGCAGTGGCAATGCTGCTGGCCGGTGCCGCCAGCGGGTGCAGTTCCGATGCGTCCCGCTTCAGTTCTGTCTTTTCAACCGACAGTATGACGACGGCCTCGACTCCGAGGCGTCATATTACTGGTGTCGAGGGGCAGAGGCTCGTGCCCTCGCAGGATATCGCTGGCGCACAGCCGGATTATTCGACCCGTCAGCAGGCAATGAGTCAGCCTTATCCTTCGGCTCAGCCCTCCTATCCGTCTCAGAGCGCGCCTTCGGTCGCCCGCAGTGCCGCCGCCCCGGTTTCGGTTCAGCGCGCCGAACTCGCTCCCCCGTCCGCAACGTCCCGCAATGACGAGCGACAGGCCGCTCTCGCGCAGCCGTTCCCCTCGGCCCCCAACAATACCCAAACAGCATCTCTCGGTGCTCCGCCGCGCAACCTCAATGCCGACGAGCTGTCCACCGGTACCACGCGTCCGGCCGGCAACTGGTCCGCGGCAAATGCCACCCGCGTGACGCTGAAGCCCGGCGAAACCCTTGCGACGCTTTCCCAGCGCTATGGCGTGCCGGAACGAGAAATCCTGAAGGCCAATGGCCTGACCCATTCATCGGATGCCGCAGCCGGTCAGCTCGTCATCATTCCGTCCTTCGCAGGGCAGAAGAATGCTGCACGCGCCGCAGCCGACGCTTCCGGCTTGCCGGCGAACGGTCAGAAGCCGCTTGCTCCCCAGGCGCCGGAGCAGAACGTCGCCGTTCTTCCGAGTACGCCGACTTCGCGCGATAAGTCACAGAATCTGGCGTCGAGCGCCACAGGTAAGTCGGACGCTGGCGCAGGTGCCGGACCTGCTCCCTATGTCGTCAAGCCGGGGGATTCCCTCAACAAGATCGCCAAGGCGAATGGCGTATCCGTCGATGCCCTGAAGAAGGCAAACGGTATTACGGATGGCAATATCCGCATCGGCCAAAAGCTGAAGATGCCGGGTGCGTCGAGTCAGGTGGCCTCCGCTGCCGACAAGGCTCCGGTCGCCGATCCTGTCAAGACGGCCTCTGTTCCGGCCAAGGACAACAAGCCGGCACCGGCTGCCTACAAGCCGCCGGCTGCAACCCAGTCCGTCAGCGAAGTCGCTTCCGTCGATACGAAGGAAGATGCGCCGGAAGCCACCGGCATCGGCAAGTATCGCTGGCCGGTACGCGGTGCGGTCGTCGCCGGCTACGGCGCTAATGTCGAAGGCAAGCGTAATGACGGTATCGATATATCCGTACCGCAGGGCACGCCGGTCAAGGCCGCCGAAAACGGTGTGGTCATCTATGCCGGCAACGGCCTTAAAGAACTCGGCAACACGGTTCTGGTGCGCCACGACGACGGAACGGTCACTGTCTACGGCCATGCAGATGCGCTCTCGGTCCAGCGCGGCCAGAAGGTTCAGCGGGGACAGCAGCTCGCCACTTCCGGCATGAGCGGCAATGTGAAGCGCCCGATGCTGCACTTCGAGGTACGCAAGGATGCGACCCCGGTAAATCCAATGACTTTCCTGGAATAGGTATTGCGTCCCAGGCAGGTAATGAAAAGGCCCGGAAATCCCGGGCCTTTTCTTGTTGCAGGAGGCTGCGGCACCCGGCATTCAGGGGCGGTCTGTCCTGACGCGAAGGCGACCGGCGAGATCCTGAATATACTGCCACGCCACACGACCTGAGCGGCCGCCGCGCGTGGTCGCCCACTCCAGCGCCTCGCGATGGAGTTGCTCCCGGTCGAGTGGAAGGGCGAAATGTTCAGCGTAACCGTCGATCATCGCCAGATAGTCTTCCTGACCGCACTTGTGGAAACCCAGCCACAGGCCGAAGCGATCCGACAGCGAGACCTTTTCTTCCACCGCTTCCGAAGGATTGATGGCGGTGGACTGCTCGTTCTCCATCATGTGACGGGGGAGCAGATGGCGCCGGTTCGAAGTCGCGTAGAAGAGAACATTGTCCGGTCGTCCCTCGACTCCACCGTCGAGCGCGGCTTTGAGCGATTTATATGCGGTGTCGTCATGGTCAAATGACAGGTCGTCGCAGAAGACGATGACACGGTGCTCCACATCCTTGGCCAGATCAAGAAGAGCGGGCAGGGTGGCGATATCCTCGCGATGCACCTCTACCAGCTTTAGCGATACGCCCGTTTCGGCCCGGACATCGGCATGAACTGCCTTCACGAGCGAGGATTTGCCCATGCCACGCGCGCCCCAGAGCAGCACGTTGTTGGCCGGGAATCCTTCTGTGAAACGAAGCGTATTCTCATGCAGGATATCGCGTACGTGGTCGACGCCGCGGATGAGCTTGAGCGCAATACGGTTCGGTCGTTTGACCGGTTGGAGCTCATTGCGAGCAGGGCTCCAGACGAAGCAATCCGCGGCATCCCAGTCGATTTTAGCGGGGCCGGGGCCGGCTAGCCGTTCGACGGCTGCCCTCAGTCGGCGCATTTCCTCCAGCAGCGAAAGATTGATCTCTTCGGGCATAGCGATTCCCTCTTAAGCGTGTTGCGATCTTCACCTGTCACGGTTTTGCCGGGCGGTAGCATGGCGTTTTGAGGCTCGAAAGGGTAAGAGGCGGTAAAACGGTACGCATAACGGCTGTTTCTGTTGCATTCATATAGCCGGTTACTATATTCCGGCGACCTGATGCGGGGGGCCAGCGGTTGCCCGCGCGCTTGGCTTGTCTAGGGAGTTATTGATGTTCATTACTGAAGCCTTCGCCCAAGAGGGAACTGCTACCGGCGGTGTATTCGGCTCCGGCCTTGAAATGCTGTTCCTTTTCGCACCGCTGATGCTGATCTGGTATTTCCTGCTGATCCGTCCGCAGCGCCAGCAGATGAAGAAGCGCGAGGAAACGCTGACTTCTATCCGGCGCGGCGATCAGGTCGTCATGGGCGGCGGCATTGTCGGCAAGGTTACCAAGGTGATCGACGACAAGGAACTTGAGATCGAGATCGCCGATGGCGTCAAGATCCGTGCCCTGCGCACCTACATCGCCGAAGTTCGCGTCAAGGGCGAGCCGGTCAAGACCGAGGCGGCTGCCTCCTGATTGCTGCCGGGCCGGCTTGACCGGCCCCGCATTGCCTTAAGCAAACATCTGATTTCGAGAGTTTCATGCTGTACGTTTCTCGCTGGAAGACCGTATTGATCTGGCTTGCCGTGCTGGTGAGCACGCTGGTGGCGTTACCCAACGTCTTCAGCGAGGAACAGCTTCGCTCCCTGCCATCCTGGTTGCCGCATAAGCAGGTGACGCTCGGTCTTGACCTGCAGGGCGGTTCCCACATCATGCTCAAGATCGAGCGTGCCGATATCGTCAAGGAACGCCTTGAGACGACGGTCAGCGATATCCGCGCCGCTTTGCGTGATGCGGGCATCCGGTACACAGGCCTTTCGGGCGTGGGTCAACAGATCCAGGTTCGGATTACCGATGCCGATAAGGTCGAGGCGGCCAAGAAGGCACTGGAAAATATAACTGCGCCCGTGAGCGTGGGTGGACTGACGGGCGGTTCCGTTCAGGAAGTGACGCTCACGGAAGAGGGAACCCTTCTCCGCTTCAACTTGACGGAGGCCGGTATCGACTACCGCGCGTCCTCCGCGCTCACCCAGTCTCAGGAGGTGGTGCGCCGCCGTGTCGACGAGCTCGGAACCACCGAGCCGTTGATCCAGCGGCAGGGCAATGACCGCATCATCGTCCAGGTTCCGGGTCTGCAGGATCCGCAGCGGTTGAAGTCGCTGCTGAACCAGACGGCCAAGCTGTCCTTCCATATGGTCGACACGAGCATGCCGGTAGAGGAGGCCATCAACGGTCGTCCACCCGCAACATCGGAAGTTCTTTATTCGGTTGACGATCCGGCTGTTCCTTACCTTGTGGAGAAGCGCGCGCTGGTCTCGGGTGAAAACCTCGTGGACGCGCAGGCAAGCTTCAACCAGCAGAATAACGAACCGGTTGTCACCTTCCGCTTCGACAGCAAGGGATCGCAGCGTTTCGCCCAGGCGACACAGCAGAATGTTGGACGTCCCTTCGCCATCGTACTCGACGATCAGGTGATTTCAGCGCCGGTCATCCGTGAGCCGATCATCGGCGGCTCCGGACAGATCTCCGGAAACTTCTCGGTTGAAGGCGCCAACGACCTTGCCGTTCTGCTTCGCGCCGGCGCATTGCCCGCGACGCTGACCGTGGTCGAAGAACGGACCGTCGGTCCGGGTCTCGGTCAGGACTCGATCAATGCCGGTATTACCGCAAGCGGCATCGGTGCGATCTTTGTCGTGCTCTTCATGCTCGGTTTCTACGGCACCTTCGGTGTAATGGCGAACATTGCACTCGCCGCAAACGTCATCATGATCATCGCCGTCCTGACATTGATCGGCTCGACTCTCACTTTGCCGGGTATCGCTGGTATCGTGCTGACCATGGGCATGGCGGTGGATTCCAACGTTCTCGTCTATGAACGTATTCGCGAAGAGGTCAAAAGCGGCCGGTCTCTCATTCAGTCGATCGATACGGGCTTCAACAAGGCCTTTGCGACGATCATCGACGCCAACCTTACGACGCTCATCGCTGCTCTGGTCCTCTTCTTCCTCGGTTCCGGCCCTGTGCGCGGATTCGCTGTTACGCTTGCCGTCGGTATCGTGACCACCGTCTTCACCGCCTTCACCATGACGCGCTGGCTGATGGCTATGTGGTATCGCTGGCGCCGTCCCAAGCATCTGCCGAAGGGTGTTCGCACCGGAATTTTCGATGCCCAGAACATTCGCTTCATGGCGATCCGACGCTACACCTTCGCCATTGCCGGCGCATTGACGCTGGCGTCGCTGGTCGGCTTCATGACCGTTGGCCTCAGCCTCGGCATCGATTTCAAGGGTGGTTCCATCATTGAGGTGAAGGCGCGCAACGGCGCGGCCGATATAGCCGACATCCGTGACCGTCTCAGCCAGCTCAACCTCGGCGAAATCCAGGCTCAGGGTTTCGGCGATCCGTCGAGCGTCCTGATCCGTATCCAGGCCCAGGAGGGTGGTGAGAACGCTGAGCAGTCGGCGATCACTCTGGTTAGGAGCGAGCTTGAGAACGCTTATGAGTTCCGACGTGTCGAAGTGGTCGGTCCAGCCGTATCTGGTGAACTGACCAGGACTGCGACGATCGGCGTTGGCGTTTCGTTGATCTTCATCCTGATCTACATATGGTTCCGCTTCGAATGGCAGTTCGCGGTCGGTGCGATCATCGCAACCTTGCACGACGTGATCCTGACGCTCGGCCTGTTTGTTTTCCTTGGGATCGAATTCAACCTGACGAGCATCGCGGCGATCCTGACAATCATTGGTTACTCGTTGAACGATACAGTCGTGGTCTATGACCGAATGCGTGAGAATCTCAGGCGTTACAAGAAGATGCCGCTCAACGTTCTCATCGACACATCGATCAACCAGACTCTGTCGCGTACGGTGCTGACCGGTTCGACGACGTTCCTGGCGCTGGTCGCGCTCTATCTCTTCGGCGGTGAGGTTATCTCCTCTTTCACACTAGCCATGCTGTTTGGCGTTCTGGTCGGTACCTTCTCTTCGGTTTATATCGCCGCACCAGTTCTGATCGCCTTCCGTTTGCGGCCTGAAACCTTCCAGAAGGACGATGTGGACAAATCGCGTCCGGTCTCCGGAAAGGTCGAGGCCTGATCGTGGCGCTGGGACCGATCGGCAGGGGTATCGTCATCCGGCAGGCCCATTTTCCCGGTCGGGCACCGATTGATGCCTACGGCAATGGTGGTTTCCGTTTCGCGGATATGTCTCATCGTGGCTCGCTACTGCTTCTGCCTTCCGGCGTCTATGGCTGGGGACTGGATGAGGGGGAGCCGCTGACGGTCGCGGCATTCGAACGGGTGCTGGACGAATCGAAGGATATCGAAGTGCTGCTGGTCGGTACCGGCAAGCAGCTTCGTCCCTTGCCCGCAGAGCTCAAGGCGGCCTTGAAGGCGCTGGGAATCTCCAGCGACCCGATGAGCACTGGAGCCGCGGTGCGCACCTATAACATCATGCTGGCCGAGCAGCGCGCAGTTGCAGCCGCGGTTATCGCTGTCTGAAGAAGTCGGAGATTTCCGTGAGCCAGCAAATGCCCGACAGCAACGCCGTCAGCCTAACAATATTGCGGGATACGGATCGCGACCGTTATCTCGCATGCTTGCTGTCACCAGCGGAGAAACGCGGAGCGCTGGCTGCTCTCTATGCCTTCAATGCGGAGATTGCCCGGATCCGCGATCTTGTCCGTGAACCCCTGCCGGGCGAAGTTAGGCTGCAATACTGGCGCGACCTTCTGGCCGGCTCGGGACATGGCTCCACCGAGGCCAATCCGCTTGCTGCCGAACTGCTGAGAGCCATCGAGGAACACCGGTTGCCGGTCGCGGCACTGCAAGGCATGGTCGATGCGCGGGTTTTCGATCTCTATGACGATCCCGTTGAGACTACGGCTATGCTCGAGGGTTATGGCGGCGAGACTGCTGCGGCGCTGATCCAGCTTGCCAGTCTGGTGCTTGATCCGGCCGCCGCGCCAGCCTGTGCGGATATCGCAGGGCATGCGGGTGTCGCTCAGGCCATTGCCGGGGCGATGCTGCTGATGCCGACCCACCGTGCCCGTGGTCAGCTTTTCCTGCCGCTGCAAATTCTCTCGGCCGTCGGACTGGACCGTGATACATTCCTTGCCGGCAAGGATAGGGAGCGGATCGGAGCCGCCGTGGCGGCCTTCGCGGGTCTCGGCCTCGATCACCTGCGCAAGGCGCGCGGTGCGGGCAAATTGCCGCGCAGTCTCGTTTGCGCCTATTTGCCCGTGGCATTGGCCGAGCCTGTTCTTGTCGCAGCACAGCGCTCCGGTGCTGCCATTTTCGAACGGGATATCAGGCCCGCCCAGTGGCGGCGGCAGTTGAGGATGATGCGTGCGGCCTATGCCGGGCGATTCTGATCGCCGTCAAATTCGCGCAAGGCTCGGCTGTTATCGCTTCATCCGCCGCCGGAAAACCGGCTTGGAATTGGAGGCATGGCGTGAGCTTGGTCACTTGGACGCTGATATTCGTGCTGGTCGCGGTCTTTGCATATTATTCGACGCGCATGACGAAGCGGGTTGCCGAGGACAATCTTCATGATACAGGCCTCGCCATTATGGAGTTCGGTCGGGCCTTTCCAAAAGAAGCGATCCGAAATCTGCACGCCACGGCCGACGGCAAGGTCGTCTTCGTGCGCCTTCACGACAACAAGGCCGGGTTCATGCGCAGCCTTCGCGGCCATTATGCCTGCCATCTGATCGAAGCGGGCACCGTCCGGGTGCGCGATCTCTCGAATGGTCGTGGTATTGCAATCGAGTTCCTCGATGCTCCGTTCCACAATGGTGAATTCACATTCTCCTCTCCGGCGGAGGCTGCTGAGGTCTCGCTCTGGCTGCTGGGAAATTACGTCGCGCCGGCCGGACGCGACACTCCGCCCGCTGGCGCTTTGCCAACCACCTGATTCTCTTCAGCGGCATGACGTGCAAAGACCGTAGCGACGACCATCCCAAAGATAAAAAAGGCGCCGCCACCTGATAAGCAGGAAGCGGCTCCGCAAGATCGTTACGCTCTTGACGTCGTCAGCTTCAGCTCTCCGCTAAGCCGAGCCAGGTCTTGCAGTCGGCCAGCGCGCGGGCGGCAACAAGCTGCCGCTTCATGATCGTCTTGTCTTTTCCGCGGAAGCGCTTGACGCCCTCCGGCTTGACGATCGATCCCGGCTCAAGTTCCGGGAACAGGCCGAAATTAATGTTCATCGGCTGGAAGGAACGCTTGCCCGGTTCTTCGTCGCTGACGATGTGCCCGCCGGTGATGTGGTTGAGAAGCGAGCCGAGCGCCGTTGTCGGTGGCGGTAGCCGGACAGCCTCGCCCTTGCGCTCAGCTGCGGCAAACCTGCCGGCGAGCAGACCGACGGATGCGCTTTCGACGTACCCCTCGCAGCCGGTGATCTGACCAGCGAACCGAAGACCCGGGCGGCTCTTAAGCTGCAGCGAGGAATCGAGCAGGACCGGGGAATGGATATAGGTGTTCCGATGCAGGCCGCCGAGACGTGCGAATTCAGCGTTCTCGAGGCCCGGAATCATCCGGAAGATTTCGGCCTGGGCACCGTAGCGGAGCTTGGTCTGGAAACCGACCATGTTGTAGAGCGTGCCGAGTGCATTGTCCTGACGCAACTGCACCACCGCATAGGCCTTGACGGTCGGGTTGTGCGCATTGGTGAGGCCCATCGGCTTCATCGGGCCGTGACGCAGGGTCTCGCGGCCCCGTTCGGCCATGACTTCGATGGGAAGACAGCCGTCGAAATAGGGCGTGCCTTCCCATTCCTTGAAGCCTACGGCGTCGCCCGCAATGAGCGCATCGACGAAGGCATTGTACTGTGCCTCGTCCATCGGGCAGTTGATGTAGTCCTTGCCCGTGCCGCCCGGTCCGACCTTGTCGTAACGCGACTGATACCAGCAGACATCCATATCGATGCTGTCGCGATAGACGATGGGGGCTATGGCGTCGAAAAAGGCCAGTGCATCCTCGCCGGTCTCGGCACGGATGGCGTCGGCGAGATCCGGCGAGGTGAGGGGGCCGGTTGCAACGATCGCAAGCCCCCAGTCCTTCGGTGGAAGGCCACGAACTTCCTCGCGAACGACGGTGATGAGCGGATGCGTGGAAATCGCCTCTGTAACGGCAGCGGAAAAACCGTCGCGGTCGACGGCGAGCGCGCCGCCGGCCGGAACCTGATGCTTGTCCGCGCAGGCCATGACCAGTGAACCGGCAAGCCGCATTTCCGCATGGATCACGCCCACGGCGTTCGCTGTCGCGTCGTCCGAACGAAAGGAGTTGGAGCAGACAAGTTCTGCGAGGTCGTCCGTCTTGTGGGCATCCGTGCCGCGCACGCCGCGCATTTCGTGCAGGATCACCGGCACGCCAGCTTGTGCCGCCTGCCAGGCAGCCTCCGAACCGGCGAGCCCGCCGCCGATCACGTGAATGGGGGAAATCGTGGTGTTTGTCATGGGCGGCTGCTTATCACGGGCAGGCCCGGCTTCCAATCATTTCCATTCCGGGTCTCGGAATCAAAAACGGCGCCGAATGGCGCCGTTCACGAAGCTTTCGCTGCTGACCTATCGATTAACGAAAGGAGCGCGAAGCGATGTTACGGATCTCGTAACGGGTGATGCCGATGTCAGAGAGCGCCTGGTTGGACAGGTTGCCCAGCTCGGCCATCGTGCGGCGGTAGCTAATCCAGTTCTTTGCAATGCGGATCGGGTTCATGGTCATTTCCTCGGGTGTTATCTTTTGCGCTGATCTTGCGGCTCATTCCGCATCAGCGATTGACGTTCTTATACGCTCGTAAAATAACATTGTGCAGTGCAAATTATAAGCGACTGCCATGCATTTGTGCAGGGGGATGGTGCATATAAAGGCAGAGAGCAATAAATAGGCACGCCTACAGGCCGTGCGAGGAAACGTCAGGCAAATAAAAAAGCCCCCCGAAACGGGAGGCCTTTTTCAAGGTCTAATGCTGGCTGGATCAGCCGGCAACAGCCTGACGAGCAACGCGACGGATGTCCTCACGGCCAATGCCGAGGTCACGCAGTTCGCGGTCGGTCATGCGGCCGAGTTCGGTTACCGTCTGACGATACTTGCGCCAGTTGTTGAGCGAGCGAGTGATGTTCATGATGTGCCTCTTTTCTATCTCAGTGGCGCTCCTCTTTTGGGCGCCTCCTAATCTCATGGCAGTAATATATGCTGCGTCGCGAAAGAGATGAAGGCTCAAACCTGTATGACACCTATGCGAATGACGCATGGGGCAATGGTTGATGATTGGTAAATTGCCGAATTTTTTGGCGAGCAATGCAGCATCGCAGGTTCGGTGATATGGGTGGAGAAGTTCCTTTTGCGATGCACAAGATCGGCGAAGTGCAACGAAACGCCAGCGAGCGGGCCAAAAAAATAACGCTCACCGGGGGAGGAGGTCCGGTGAGCGTCATTTTGGGAGACCTGCGACTGGGAGGAGGAGTGTCGCTGGTCAAATCGACACTGTGCTGGGAGGAGGAGTGCACAGGCCGAAACTGTCAGGTGGATCATCCACCGAAGATCTCCGGAACCAAATTTGCTCCTCGTGATCTCATTGAGTTTTGTATACCTCATATATTTGCTTTTGTGCAGTGCGATATATTCATGGAAGCCATGCGCAAGATGCATGGTGTCCCTTCCGAGGGGCGTGGCCGATGGCGATTTGGCGATTGTCTTTCTCTGTGGTGCGGACCAGAGTGCGCACAAGGAGTGAAGAGAGACGGCCTTGGGTTGTTTTCTCCAGTAATCAGATAGGGGAGGATCGATGTATCGGGGGCGATTGAAGCGGGATCTGGCCATCTGGGTCGGCAAAGGAATGCTTTCCCAGGCAACAGCAGACGTGCTTCTGAAGGAATTCGATTCCCGAAAATCATCCTTCAGCGTTGGCGGCGTGCTGATGATTCTGGCAGCAGTGCTGATCGCCGCGTCGATCCTGCTTCTGGTTGCCGCCAACTGGCAGGAGATACCGCGCCTTACGAAGGTTGTCGGCATCGTCCTGCTGATCTGGATCTTTTATCTTTCCGCGGCGCTTTCCTTCGCTCGCGGTTCGGACAGGCTTGGTGCGGCGTTGCTGGTGTTGGGTGCAGCAAGTTTCGGCGGGGCCATCGCCCTGATCGGCCAGCTCTATCATCTCTCCGGCGATACGCTCGGCGCCATGCTGCTATGGTTTGGGATGACGGTGGTGTCTGCTGCGGCCTTCCGCTCGGCGGCGCTCACCGTTTTCGCCGGCCTGCTGGCCTTTGTCGTGTTCGGCGCCTATCTCGAACAATATGATGCGGAGTGGCAGGGGCTCTATGCCTTCTGGCCGCCGGTTGCAGGCGTCATCCTGGCGCTCCTCGCGCAGTGGACGGGGGCCGAGCGGTCGCGGCATCTCATTTATATCTTGCTGCTCGGTTGGTGCGCATGGCTCTACTCGCTCCATACGGATGTTGGAGTGGCGATCCTCTTTGTGATCGTGGGTGCGCTGGCCTTCCTTGCCGTGACGATGCCGCTGTCGCCCATTTCCGCTCTGGCCCGCCAGCGTGGCGCATCTCCGGCCTTTTACACCTTCGTGCTGACACTCCTGGGACTGGGGCTGCTGCACTTTCACTGGACCGAGGGCGGCGATCTGGCTCTCCTTGCTTTGCTCACCATCGGGGCGACGTTGCTGGCGCTGTCGCTGGAGGGTAGGGATAATGGAGCGGTTCGCTATCTCGCCTATTTTATTTTCGCGGCGGAGGTTCTCTATCTGTCCTTTGTGACCATCGATTCCATGCTCGGAACGTCCACTTTCTTCTTGCTTGCGGGTCTGGTTGTTGCGGTGCTGGCATTTGTCGTGGTGAAGCTCGAGAAGATCTTCACTCGCAAGGACAAGGAGATCGCGCAATGATCGAGATGTTCCGCCGTCCGCTTATCCGTTACCTTGCAATTGCTGCCGTTCTCTCTCTTGTGCAGACGATCGTTCTGGCTGGAATGATTGAGAAACGTGCTTCCGTCCTGCGTTCGGGAACGGAAATTCTGCTCAAGACAGCGCCGGTCGATCCGCGCGACCTCTTGCGCGGAGATTATGTCATCCTTTCCTATGATGTTTCGACCGTTCCGGTTGCGCTGATCAAAGGCGAAAAGCCACAACCCTATGAACTGGCCGAGATGAATGTGCGCCTGAAACCGGGTGTAGACGGCTTCTGGGTGATTGATGAGGCTTCCTTCGCGAGGCTTCCATCTGTGGAAGGAACAGTCGTCATGCGCACGCAGCCGTTCCGTACCTATGCGCTTCCCGTGGATGACGGAGGGAGCCTCCGGGTCGACTATGGGATAGAGCGCTATTATGTGCCGGAAGGCGAGGGGCGTCCTATCGAGGAAGAGCGCAACGAAGGAGCGGTCAGTATCGCCGTGCGTGTGAGTGCAGACGGGCTCGCCCAGATTCGCGAATTGCGGATCGATGGCAAGCCGCTCTATGAAGAGCCGCTATACTGAGTTTTCTCACCGGTAATCGTCCTGTCGATCATGGCGGGGCATGGGAACACGGGTGCCTGCGGCTGATTCCCGTGGGAGCCGGGGTTTGTGTGTCATTTTTCCTTTGCGTGTATAAAAACGGGTGATATAGAGACGCGCGCTCCGGAGGGGCCATGCTGAAGGCAGCATGCGGTTCTCTTGGACGCGGGTATGGTGAAATTGGTAGACACGCCAGATTTAGGTTCTGGTGCCGCAAGGCGTGGGAGTTCAAGTCTCTCTACCCGCACCAGGTTTTCCGCGCGGGTGTATGCGGGACGGAAGCGAAGCCGTTCACATCGCTCTTAGCGCCATATTGCCTGGCAGAATGCTTGAGGATTGCGTCGCAGCCACGCCCGGGAAATCATTTGGATTCCGGCGTCGTGCTCGGGGAAACAAAACGGCTGCCCGAGCACGGCCGCCACGACATGAAGGTACGAACATGCAGGTTATCGAAACGCTCGCTGAAGGGCTGAAGCGCGAAATCAAGGTCGTTATTCCGGCCAAGGACATGGAAGCTCGCATGAACGAGCGCCTCGCTGATGCCAAGGACAAGGTCCGCGTCAATGGATTCCGTCCGGGCAAGGTGCCGGTCGGCCATCTGAAGAAGATGTATGGCAAGTCCATCATGGCTGATCTCGTCAACGAGATCCTCCGTGAAAAGCCGACCTCGATCCTTTCCGAGCGTGGCGAAAAGTCGGCGACCCAGCCGGAAATCGCGATGACCGAGGACGAGGCTGAAGCAGAAAAGATCCTGACCGCTCAGGCCGACTTCGAATTCACCATGGCCTATGAAATTCTCCCGCCGATCGAACTGAAGTCGGTCGAGGGCATCAAGGTCGTTCGCGAAGTCGTCGATGTTTCCGATGAGGAAGTCAACGAACAGATCCTCAAGATCTCCGAAAGCGCCCGTTCCTTCGAAACCAAGAAGGGCAAGGCTGCTGACGGCGACCGCATCACCATGGATTACGTCGGCAAGGTCGACGGCGTTGCCTTCGATGGCGGCACCGATTCTGACGCTGAACTGGTTCTCGGCTCCGGCCGCTTCATTCCGGGCTTCGAAGACCAGCTCATCGGCACCAAGGCCGGCGACGAGAAGACCATCACCGTGACCTTCCCGGAAGACTATCCGGCGAAGAACCTTGCCGGCAAGGAAGCCACCTTCGACGTTACCGTTAAGGACGTTGCTGCTCCCGCCGCAATCGAGATCAACGACGAGCTGGCGACTAAGCTAGGCATCGAATCGCTTGACAAGCTCAAGGAAATCGTTCGCGGCCAGATCGAAAGCCAGTACGGCAATGTTACCCGTCAGAAGGTCAAGCGCCAGATCCTCGATCAGCTCGATGCTCTCTACAAGTTCGACGCTCCGTCGAAGCTGATTGACGCCGAGTTCGACAACATCTGGCGCCAGATCAACACCGATCTCGCCCAGTCCGGCAAGACCTTCGAGGACGAAGACACGACCGAAGAACAGGCTCGCGAAGAATATCGCACCCTGGCCGAGCGTCGCGTTCGCCTCGGCCTCGTTCTCTCCGAAATCGGCGAGAAGGGTGGCGTAGAGGTTTCCGAGGACGAAATGCAGCGGGCTCTCTTCGCCCAGCTCCAGCAGTTCCCGGGCCAGGAAAAGCAGATCCTCGACTTCTTCCGCAACACCCCCGGCGCTTCTGCTTCGCTGCGCGCTCCGCTGTTCGAAGAAAAGGTCATCGACAAGCTGCTGAGCGAAATCGACGTCACCGACAAGAAGGTCTCCAAGGAAGAGCTTCTGGCTGACGACGAAGCCGAAGAAGGCGACAAGCCTGCCAAGAAGGCCGCTTCGAAGAAGAAGGCTGCTGCCAAGGCTGACGACGCTGCCGAAGGCGAAGAAGCCGCTCCGAAGAAGAAGGCTGCTCCGAAGAAGAAGGCCGCCGAAGGCGACGCCGAGTAATCTTCGACATCTGATTAGATACGAAAAGGCCGCCTCAAGGGCGGCCTTTTTGCGTTTGGTGCTTACAGTCGTTTCAATCGGTCGGCCTGATACGATATGTGTCGTAAGTGGCCTGCATGCGCTCTGCCTCGCTGCGGTTGGGAAAGAAGCTGTCGCTCGGCGCCCAGATGCGCGAAACGCGTTCGATCCTGATCACCTGATTGATCCCCGGACCCGAGGCCTGCTCGCTCGTCACAATGTCTCCCGTTCGAATTGGCTGGCTCGGATAAAGTCCGGCCGGCCAATTCGATGAGGTCACGAGGAGACCTTCAATGCGTCCTGCGGTTCCTTTTTCAACTCGCCCATCCTGTTCCACGCATCCAGCCCCGCAATCTTGTAGGCTTCGGCGAGCGTCGGATAGTTGAACGTATTCTCCACGAAATATTCGACGGTGCCCTTCAGGTTCAGTACGGCCTGGCCGATATGAACGAGTTCAGTCGCGCCCTCGCCGACGATGTGAACGCCGAGAAGGCGGCGGGTCTTCATAGAGAAGATCATCTTCAGCAAGCCGCTGTCGAGACCCATGATATGGCCACGGGACGTCTCCCGGAAATGCGCGATACCGCATTCATAGGGGATACCGCGTTGTTGGACCTCTTCCTCGGTCAGGCCGCAGGTCGAGATTTCCGGCACGGCATAGATACCGTAGGGGAAATATTGCGGCGGATCCTGCGACGGTGCGCCGACGGCATGACGGGCAGCGATGCGGCCCTGTTCCATTGAGGTCGAGGCGAGACTCGGGAAGCCGACGACGTCGCCCGCGGCATAGATGCCCGGCACGGAGGACTGGAAGGTTTCCGGATCGACCTTGATGCGGCCGCGGCTGTCGGCCACGAGACCGCAGGCTTCGAGGTTGAGAAGATCGGTTGCGCCGACCCGGCCGGCGGCGAAGAGCACCATTTCCGCCGTGAGAACGCGGCCGTTCTGCAGCGTGACGCGACAACGGCCGCTCGGCTCCTTTTCGACCTTCTCCACCGTCTGGCCGAAGATCAGCTTCATGTTGCGGTCACGCAGCTGGTAGGAGAAATCCTCGACGATCTCCTTGTCGATGAATTCAAGCATCGTGTCGCGGGGCTCGACCACCGTGACGGCGGTGTCCAGCGCGCTGAAGATCGTGGCATATTCGATACCGATGACACCCGCGCCGATCACCACCATCGAACGCGGCAATTCCTTGATCTCGAGGATTTCGTCGCTGTCGAGAATGCTCGTGCCGTCGAAGGGGATATGAGCCGGCCGATAGGGCCGGGTGCCGACGGCAAGCAGCACGGCCTCCGCCTGTACGCGCAGGACCTCGCCGTCTTCCTTCTCCACTTCCAGCGTTTTGGGGTCGATGAAACGGGCGGTGCCACGCATCTGGCTGACACGGTTGCGCGAGAACTGGTGTTCCAGAACATCGACCTCGTGATCGAGGGTGATGAGCAGGCGGCGACGGAGATCTTCCGCACGTATCTCCTGCTTCACCCGATAGGCGCGGCCGTAGAAACCGCGTTCGCGCCAGCCGGTGAGGTTGAGGGCCGTTTCACGCAGCGTCTTCGAGGGGATCGTGCCGGTATGGACGGAAACACCGCCGACCCGCGTGCCCTTTTCGATGACCAGCACGCGCTTGCCGAGCTTGGCGGCCTGAATGGCGGCGCGCCGTCCCGCCGGTCCGCTGCCGACGACAACGAAGTCATAACTGTTCATCTGGTGTGCCCCTCAGACCTGGATGCGAATCGGAAGCGGCGATTTGCCGCGCTGCAGCAAGAAATAGCAGGTCATTCTGACTGTTTCGTTATCGGTCGCGTCAGGACTGCGCATGAAGACGTGAAGGCTCGCAGTCGCGGTCCCGCTGTGCATAATGGCGGCCTCCCCACGAAGGCGATTCCATGGAACTGATGACAAGCCGCACCGATCCCCTCTTCGACCGCGAGGGTGCGAGAAATCCGCTTTCCGTCCTCAAGCAGGTGTACGGCTATCCGGCTTTCCGTGGCAAGCAGGCCGATGTCGTTGCCCAGGTCGTTGCAGGCGGTGACGCGGTAGTGCTGTTTCCGACCGGTGCGGGAAAGTCCCTGTGTTTTCAGGTGCCGGCCCTCTGTCGCGATGGCGTCGGTCTCGTCGTCTCGCCGCTGATAGCCCTGATGCGCGATCAGGTGGAGGCGCTGAAACAGCTCGGCGTGCGGGCCGCTGCACTGAACTCCTCGCTGGGACGTGATGAATTTGTCGACCTCCGCCGTTCGCTGGATCGCGGTGAGCTGGATTTCCTCTATGTCACCCCGGAACGGATCGTCACGCCTGCCTTCCGGGAAATGATCGGCAACACGAAGATTGCGCTGATCGCTATCGACGAAGCTCATTGCGTCTCCCAGTGGGGCCATGACTTTCGTCCGGAATACCGGGACCTTGGGCGGCTGGCCCAGGAATATCCTGGCGTACCGCGCATGGCGCTGACCGCGACTGCCGATCCGCACACGCGCGAGGACATTATTGCAAGGCTCGGGCTCGAGGACGCCACGGTCTTCACCACATCCTTCGACCGTCCGAACATTGCCTATGAGATCGTGGAACGTGACCAGCCGCGCCAGCAACTGCTCAGTTTCCTTTCAAGGCACGAAGGTGAGAGCGGCATCGTCTACTGCCTGTCGCGCGCCAAGGTGGAGGAAACCTCCGAATGGCTGAACACCCAGGGGATACGTTCGCTTCCCTATCATGCGGGCATGGAGCGAGAACTTCGCGATGCACATCAGGACGCTTTTCTGAAGGAAGAGAGCCTCTGCCTCGTTGCGACCGTTGCCTTCGGCATGGGTATCGACAAGCCGAACGTCCGCTATGTTGCCCATCTCGATCTGCCGGGTTCCGTCGAGGCCTATTATCAGGAAACCGGTCGCGCCGGACGCGACGGCCTGCCATCTGAAGTCTGGATGGCCTACGGCATGGTCGATGTCATCCAGCGCGGCCGGATGATCGACGGCGGCAATGCCGGTGACGATATCAAGCGCGTCGAGCGGGCAAAGCTCAACGCGCTGCTCGCCATCTGCGAAACGGCCGGCTGCCGCAGGCAGGCAATCCTTGCCCATTTCGGCGAGACGCACCCCGGCAATTGCGGCAACTGCGATACCTGCCTGAAACCGGTCGAGACCTGGGATGGAACGGAAGCGGCGATCAAGGCGCTGGCTGCGGTCTATCGCACGGGCGAACGCTTCGGCACCGGACACCTGATCGATGTGTTGACCGGCAACGAGAATGAGAGAACGATACGCTTCGGTCATGTCGACATGCCGGTGTTCGGCGCGGGCCGTGACCTGCCGACAAGGACATGGCAGTCCGTCTACCGGCAGCTACTCGCCGCCGGCTTAGTGCGCGTCGATCATGAGGCTTTCGGTGCGTTGAAGCTCGAACCGGAGGCCCGCGCGGTCTTCCGGCACGAACGCCAGGTCCTGTTCCGCAAGGACCGTCCGACAAAGGGCAAGGCCGCAAAGAACGCCGGCGCTCGCGCGGCCAATGCGAGGAATGCTCTCGAAGGGGCCGATATGGAGCTTTTCGAGGCTCTGCGCGCCACACGAATGGAGATCGCCAAGGCGCTTTCTGTTCCACCCTACGTCGTCTTCCCTGATACGACGCTTATTGCCTTTGCAACGGAACGGCCGACCAGCCGCGATGCGCTGCTCGGTATTTCTGGTGTCGGGCAAGCGAAGCTGGAGCGATACGGTGACGATTTTCTGGCCGTCATCCGCTCGCATCAGCGGTAGGAAGCTCTGCTGCCCAAAGTCGCCGGGGTGATCAGATGAGCCTCAGGCCCTTGAGGCTCGCATGGCCATCACGGCCAATGATGATGTGATCGTGAACGGTGATGCCGAGCGGTTTCGCCGTGTCGATGATCAGCTTCGTCATATCGATATCGGCGCGCGAAGGCGTCGGGTCACCACTTGGATGATTGTGGACTAAAATAAGGGCGGTGGCGGAGAGTTCCAGGGCCCGCTTCACCACTTCGCGCGGATAGACAGGCGTGTGGTCGACGGTGCCGCGACCCTGCACCTCGTCAGCAATCAGCGCATTGCGCTTGTCGAGAAAGAGAATGCGAAATTGTTCCGTCGTCTCGTAGGCCATGGCCGAATGACAATAGTCGATGACCGAGGACCAGGATGCCAGCACCTGCTTGCCGCGCAATTCGCTCTTCAGCATGCGTTGGGCGACGGTGGCGATCAGCTTGAGGTCGTGGGCTACGGTTTCGCCGATGCCCTTGACTTCCTGCAGGAGGGCAGGCGAGGCGCCGAGCACGCCGGCAAGCGAGCCGAAGCGTGCGATCAGCGCCTTGGCGATCGGCTTGGTGTCGCGGCGGGGAATGAGCCGGAAGAGCAATAATTCGAGAATTTCGTAATCGGCGAGTGCGCCGTCGCCGCCGTCCCGGAAGCGGGCGCGAAGCCGATCGCGATGGCCGTGATAATGAGCTTCCGCCGTTTCGACGACTTCGCTGACCGGCGTGCGTTTCTTCAGGTTGCCTGTCTTTGCTGTCTGTTCCGCAAAGAAACCGCGCTCGTCGGGAATCTCGGCGGTGTCTTCGTCCGACCCGCTTTCTGTCGCGGCGGAAACATCGATGCCCGGCAGGTCAGAAAGCGGGGGGCGGGCCATGAATCAGCCTTTGAGGGGCGGAAGACCGGGACGGTCGAGACCGCCGGGAGAGAGCGTGAAGATTTCACAGCCCGTTGCGGTAACGCCGACGGCGTGCTCGTACTGCGCCGTGAGCGACCGGTCTCGCGTGACGGCCGTCCAGCCATCGGCAAGCACCTTCACATGCGGCCGGCCAAGATTGATCATCGGCTCGATGGTGAAGATCATGCCCTCGCGCAGCTCCGGTCCCTCGTTGGAGCGACCGTAATGCAGGATGTTGGGACTGTCGTGGAAGAGCTTGCCGACGCCATGACCGCAGAAATCGCGCACCACGGTGCAGCGTTCTGCCTCGGCATAGGTCTGGATCGCTTCGCCGATGGCGCCGGTTCGTGCGCCCGGACGAACCACGGCGATGCCGCGCATCAGGCATTCATAGGTGACCTCGAGCAGCCGTTCGGCCGCGCGCTTGATTTCTCCGACGGGATACATGCGGCTGGAGTCGCCATGCCAGCCATCAACGACATAAGTGACGTCGATGTTGACGATATCGCCTTCGCGCAGCGGCTTGTCGTTGGGAATGCCGTGACAGACGACGTGGTTGATGGAGGTGCAGACGGACTTGGTGTAGCCCCGGTAGTTCAGCGTTGCGGGCAGGGCGCCGTTGTCCATACCGAACTCGAAAACAAAACGATCGATGGCATCGGTCGTGACGCCTGGTTTGACCATTGAGGCCAGTTCGTCAAGGCAGCGAGCCGTCACCTGGCATGCCTTACGCATCCCGGCGAAGTCTTCCTGGCTGTAGAGCCTGATCGCCCCGGTATTCTTGAGCGGCGCGGTTGCCGCATCGACATAGGTCACCATGCACGTGCTTTCGGTCTGGTCTGCGATGTTCTTTCAAGTCATAAAGCAGCAAGGACCGGTTCGTCTATCTCGATCAACCCTGAGGGTGTGATTTCCGCCGGCGATACGGCACATTTTACCGCATATGCCTCCACACCACGGGCGCTGGCCTCTGCGAAGGCTGCCGCATAGGCAGGGTCCAGATCGCCGGAAAGCCGGAAGCGGTCGCAATCTTCGCGCTGAATCAGGAAAATCATGGCGGCCCGGTGACCGGCCTCCACCATATCTGCCATCTCCCGCAGATGCTTGGCGCCGCGCGCGGTGACCGTATCCGGAAATTCCGCAAGCCCGCCGCTCCGGGTAAAGTGCACGTTCTTTACCTCGACATAAAGATCCGGCCGGTCCGGTCCGCTGAGCAGGATATCGATCCGCGAATTGCGGCCATAGCGCTGCTCGCGGCGAAGCACGGGATAGCTGCCGAAATCCCCGACGATGTCGGCGAGAATGGCCTCCTCGGCAAGCCGGTTCGGCAGCGCCGTGTTGACCCCCACGACAGCACCTTCCACTTCGACCAGTTCCATCGCGTGGCGATATTTGCGGTTCGGATTGTCGTGCTCGGAGAGCCATATGCGCGAACCGGGTGTCGTCAAGCCAAGCATGGACCCGGTGTTCGGACAGAAGCCGGTGATCTCACGACCGTCCTCCAGAACGGCGTCGAACAGGAAGCGCTTGTATCGCTGGATGAGGCGGGCAGGGACGAGGGGCGGAACGAAGAGCATGGGAGGATGTAGCGCTTTGCGGTGGTCGCCGCAAACCTTGCGACGACAGGATAAGGAACAGGATTGCTATCAAACCTGCCCTTGAACTTCAGACCCGCGCCAGAACGTAGGTTCCGGGGGCATCCGAGATGGCATTCAAGGCACCGCCGCCGGGCTTGCGGGCGGGCACACGTTCGCTGTTATGCGCTTCGATCCAGGCATGCCAGTGTGGCCACCACGAACCCGCGGTTTCCCTCGCGTTCGCGGCCCAGTCTTCGTAAGAGCCAACGGGCGTACCGTTCGTCCAGTACTGGTACTTTTCCTTGTCGGGTGGATTGACCACGCCGGCGATGTGGCCGGAACCGCTCAGCACGTATTCGACCGGGCCGCCGAACAGCGCACTGCCGACGAAGACCGACTTGGCCGGGGCGATGTGATCCTCGCGAGTGGCGAGATTATAGACCGGGATCGTCACATCCTTCAAAGACAAGGTCTTGCCGGCAAGCTGCATCCGGCCTTCGCTCAGATTGTTGTTGAGGTAGCAGTTGCGCAGATAGAAGGAATGGTTCGCCGCAGCCATGCGCGTGGAATCGGAATTCCAGTAAAGCAGGTCGAAGGGCATGGGGTCCTGGCCCTTAAGGTAGCTGTTGACGAAATATGGCCAGATGAGTTCGGAAGCGCGTAGCATGTTGAAAGCTGCTGCCATCTTCGAGCCGTCGAGATAACCGGTTTGGCGCATGCGCTCTTCCAGTCCGCCGATCTGCGCCTCGTCGACGAAGACTTTGAGGTCGCCCGCATAGGTGAAATCCACCTGCGTGGTGAAGAAGGTGACGCTGGCAATGCGGTTGTCATCCTGCTGGGCGTGCAGCGCAAGGGCTGCGGCCAGCAGAGTACCGCCCACACAGTAGCCGATGGCGTTCACCTCCTGCTCGCCCGTGGCCTTCTCGACTGTATCGAGTGCGAAGTCGATACCTTCATGAATATAGGATTCCCAACCCTTGTCGGCATGACGCTCGTCCGGATTGACCCATGAGATCACGAACACGGTATGGCCCTGAGATACACACCATTTGATGAAGGATTTCTGCGGGTTGAGGTCGAGAATATAGAACTTGTTGATCCATGGCGGAACGATCAGCAGTGGCCGCTTGAGGACGGTTTCGGTCGAGGGCTCGTACTGGATCACTTCGCAGATATCGCTCTGCGCGATCACCTTTCCGGGCGTGACTGCCATGTTTTCGCCGACAGCGAATTTGCTGGTGTCGGTGTGGCGCAGTCGAAGCTCTCCGCGTCCGGCGGCGATGTCTTCCGCCAGCATCTGCATGCCCTTGACGAGATTGGCCCCGTGGCTCGCGACCGTCTCCCGGTAGAGTTGCGGATTGGTGACGACGAAATTGGTCGGTGAAAGCGCCGCCGTGATCTGGCGAACGTAGAAGGCAGCCTTGTGGCGGGTGTGTTCGTCCAGTCCCTCCGCCTCGTTGACCAGCTTTTCCGCCCAGTCGCTGAGGATGACATAGGCCTGCCGCAGAAAGTCGAAGAACGGGTTGCGCTGCCAGTCCTCGTCGGCGAAACGCTTGTCCTTGATCGGCGGTTCGGGCGGCTGGTCGCTGGCGCTGCCGGAAAATCGCGAAAGCGTGCGCGACCACATGGCGAAGACGCTGGCCATGAGATGGGTCTGCGCCTCGAGCGTCCGCTTGGGGTCGGCCATCCAGTATTCGGTGACCTTCGACATCGTCTTGACGAGTTCGGTCATTGGTTCCGAAACCGGATCGACGATCTCGCCGCGTTCGCGCGGCCCAAGCCATGTGGAGGCGGCTTTTCCGAGATTTTCCATCGCCCGGGCAACGTTGACGGCGAGCGTCTCCGGATCCTTGACGATGTATGGTTCGATCAGCTTAGGATCGAAGCCGGCTGCTCCCGAACCGTTCTGTCGCGCGTCTTCGCGTTCGCTGCTCAAGCCGTCCTCCCCAGGATCGTTTTTCCGGCGTCTTTTGTAATTGCACATCCTGCCCGAAAACGACTACAAGTTCCAGCGATACGAAAGCCCGGACTGACTGTTAAGCGATCCGGTCTTTCGAACTCAACCGAACCACGACCGGCAGCGGATACCGATAATGATCGACAGGACTTGGACAAACGGATTGGCAGCGCGTCTCGGGCTTGGTGCCGCGGCCGCGATTCTCCTATTGTCCGGTTGCACGTCGACGAAGGACAAGACCGCCGCTGGGTCGTCCACACCGGCCTCGCTGGAAGTGACGGTCGATGATGCGGATGCGCCTGTCGGCCCGACTGTTTCCTCGACCACTCCCGATGGTTATCCGGATTTCTCCGGATCACTGACTGCGGCGAGCGTGCAGATGAGCAACGAGGAGGCCGGCGATCTGCAGCGCAAGCTGTCCTCACTCGGTGCTGCACGTCGCTCCGGCGCGATCTCCGAAGCCGAATATCAGCGTCGTGTGCAGGAACTGCGCAAGCTTGCCGCCGAGCACGGTGCCGAGACCCAAGCGCAGATCACCAAATAGCGCTTGCGTTTCAGGCTTTTTTTAAGCAAAGCAACTCAAATGCAACCGGCGCCTGTTTCCTGAAGTTTTGTCGGCTGCTTGCGGATTTGCGCCAAAATTTGCCGCTACCGCATTCCATGCATTACACTCGTCCTGTCCCGGTTTTGCGGTTCGTTGCGGGATGGGCGATGGCCAGAAGAACGAACGCGCCTGTCGCGGCAGAAATCCGCGTGGTCCCAGGGGTTAGAGATGGAAGAGTTTCACAAAGTTCGGCGTTTGCCGCCTTATGTTTTCGAACAGGTCAACCGTTTGAAGGCGAGCGCGCGAGCCGGTGGCGCCGACATCATCGACCTCGGCATGGGTAACCCCGATCTGCCGACGCCGAAGGCCATTGTCGACAAGCTCTGCGAGGTGGTCCAGGACCCGCGCACCCACCGTTATTCCTCGTCCAAGGGCATTCCCGGTCTTCGCCGCGCTCAGGCTGCCTACTACGCCCGCCGATTCGGCGTGAAGCTGAACCCGGATACGCAGATCGTCGCCACGCTCGGTTCCAAGGAAGGCTTCGCCAACATGGCGCAGGCGATCACTGCGCCGGGCGATGTGGTGCTTTGCCCCAATCCGACCTATCCAATACACGCCTTCGGCTTCCTGATGACCGGCGGCGTGATTCGTTCAATCTCGGTCGAGCCGGACGAGACCTTCTTCCCGCCGCTCGAGCGTGCGGTCAAGCACTCGATCCCGAAGCCGCTGGCGCTGATCCTCAACTATCCGTCCAACCCTACGGCGCAGGTCGCCTCGCTGGATTTCTACAAGGACGTGATCGCGTTCGCGAAGAAGCATGACATCATCGTACTGTCGGATCTCGCTTATTCCGAAATTTACTTCGATGGCCCGCCGCCGCCGTCCGTGCTGGAAGTTCCCGGCGCGATGGATATCGCCGTCGAGTTCACATCGATGTCGAAGACATTCTCCATGCCCGGCTGGCGCATGGGCTTTGCCGTCGGTAACGAGCGCCTGATTTCGGCGCTGACCCGTGTGAAATCCTATCTCGACTACGGCGCCTTTACGCCGATTCAGGTGGCGGCGACCCATGCCCTAAACGGTGACGGCTCCGACATCGCGGAAGTCCGTTCGGTTTACAAGCGCCGCCGCGACGTTCTGGTCGAAAGCTTCGGTAAGGCCGGATTCGAGGTTCCGCCGCCGGCCGCCACCATGTTCGCCTGGGCGAAGATCCCGGAAAAGTTCCGCGCCATGGGCTCGCTTGAATTCTCCAAGCTGCTGGTTGAGAAGGCCGATATCGCTGTTGCTCCCGGCGTCGGCTTCGGAGAGCAGGGCGATGAGTATGTCCGTATCGCCTTGGTGGAAAATGAGCACCGCATCCGTCAGGCCGCGCGCAATCTCAAGCGCTTCCTCTCGACTGCCGACGATACGATGCATAATGTGATTTCTCTCAACGCCCACCGTTGAGATCCAGGGGCGGCCCGTTCGCGGCCGCCCGACTTCCGAATTTGAAATGTCAGGAAAGAACCATGGCTGATGCCCTGAAAATCGGCATAGCGGGTCTGGGTACCGTCGGTGCCTCGCTCGTCCGTATCATCCAGCAGCGCAGCAACGCACTTGCGGTTGCCTGCGGTCGGGCGATCACCATCACGGCGGTTTCTGCCCGCAACCGCAACAAGGATCGCGGCGTCGATCTTTCCGGCATTACCTGGTTCGACGATCCCGTGGCTCTCGTCGAGAATGCCGATATCGACGTATTCGTGGAGCTGGTCGGTGGTGTGGATGGCGCTGCAGATCTTTCTGTACGCGCGGCGCTGGCACGCGGCATCCATGTAGTGACGGCCAATAAGGCGCTTCTTGCTCGTCACGGCGTCGAGTTTGCTCGCCTTGCGGAAGAAAAAGGCCTGCTGATCAACTACGAAGCTGCGGTTGCCGGTGGCATTCCGGTCATCAAGGCAATGCGCGAAAGCCTGACCGGCAACAATTTTTCGCGTGTCTACGGCATCATGAACGGCACCTGCAATTACATCCTGACGCGGATGGAGAAGGAAGGGCTCTCCTTCGAGGCGTGCCTTAAGGAGGCCCAGCGCCTGGGCTATGCGGAAGCCGATCCGACCTTCGATATCGAGGGCAACGACACCGCTCACAAACTCGCCATCCTGACGACGCTGGCGTTTGGTTCCGAGATCGCAGTCGACGATATCTATCTGGAAGGCATCAGCAATATCTCGATCGAGGACATCAATGCTGCAGCCGAACTCGGCTATCGCATCAAGCTGCTCGGTGTCGCGCAGCGTACCGAAACCGGTATCGAACAGCGGGTTCATCCAACGATGGTGCCGCTCGACTCGGTGATTGCCCAGGTGGACGGCGTGACCAACGCCGTGGCGCTCGAATCCGATATCCTGGGCGAATTGCTTATGGTTGGCCCTGGAGCCGGCGGAAATGCCACTGCTTCTGCGGTTCTCGGTGACATCACCGACATCGCCAAGAGCCGACCGGGTGCGCAGCAGGTGCCCGTCCTTGGCCGGCCGGCTGCTCTCCTCGAACACTATCGCCAGGCAAAGATGAAGAGCCATGAAGGCGGCTATTTCATCAGGCTTTCGGTTGTGGATCGTGCAGGCGTCTTCGCAAGTATCGCGACCAAGATGGCCGAAAATGGCATTTCCCTGGAATCGATCGTGCAGCGCTCCCAGTATACAACTGCCGACGCCCCTGTGACGATTATCCTGGTCACTCATGCGACGATGGAGAATGCCGTTCGCAAGGCTGTGTCGGCGATCAAGCACGAAGGCTATTTGATCGGCGAGCCACAGGTGATCCGTATAGAACGTCCCAAGACAGTCTAGCGGAACCTCCGCTTCTCAAAATGGGAAGGATATCAAACCCGCCGCGCTCAGTGAGGCGGGTTTGATGCTTTTGGACGGTCCACCTACCTCCATAAGTATGAATATTTAGATATCACATGGAGTGAATATGATCGTGGCGTTGGATGGAATAATGATATAATTGTCATCCAGTGGTTGTGCTGGTTCTTTGGGGGGGAGGGCCCTTATGTTCTATGCAGGAATGCCGCCGCAAATAACGGCGATATCTGGCAAAAGTACCGAGGTTAAACACAAAGACTCAGGTGAAGCTTTTATCGAGGATTGGCCCGACGATCCGCCGTCGGAGAGTGATGATTTCGAAGGAGGCCGTAATTGGGCGATGATCCTGGTGTTCATCGCGATTTCGCTGCCGCCTCTGGTCGGTCTGGCATTGCTGCTGCTCTGATCCATGGCGAATCAGGCGAGGCTTGTGTGGGGGGAGTTAGTCCACGGACATCGCGCACCGTGACGTTTGCGATGCGAAGAGGATATGTGGTTTGCTCTCGTTCTTTGTTGCGTTGCAGTATAATTCCCGTCGCGCAGAGTATATTTTTATTTTTTTTGTTACATTTGGCGCAAGGGCTCTCGCATATTTCTGCGGAGCAGCGTAGGTTTTATTCATTCCGATGATTTAGGGGTCTTGGGAGGAGCCTTGAATGATCCGCATTAAGAAATCGGCACATCTGTCGCCGGTCCGAGGGTTTGACTCTGGCTGGCAAAGTGTTCAGATCGCTCCGTGGAGCGCAAGCGAAGTCAAGCGGTTGGAGGATGATGACTTCGAGGGCATCCGTAACTGGGCGATTATACTTCTTTTCCTATCCTTGATGATGATCCCATTCGGCTCCGTTGCTTGGCTTTTGGCCTGAAACGCGTCGGTGACGAGCGTTCTGTTCATGGTATTAACCGTGCCTTTCGGCTTGTGATGTCTTTGCTTCGTGGAAGACTGCGCAGTATCGCTGTTGTGCAAGCCTTAAGGGATGTTTATTTGTCCGGTGACCTGTAGAAGAAGATCAGGTTTAATGGGCAGTCAAGGCATGGAAGAACCGGTAGATCCCGTCCCGCGCGCGTTCCTGGGCGTTGAGCAATCCGTTTCCGGACAGCGTTGGGTGTCTCGTCTCGATCAGGCAGGGCAGAACAGGGCGCTTGCGATCAGCCAGTTGCATGGTCTTCCGGAGATTGTTTCGCGCGTTCTTGCCGGACGTGGCGTGGGTGTTGATGAAGCCCCGGCCTTCCTTGATCCGACCATTCGCTCCCTCATGCCGGATCCTTTGCGTCTTACCGACTGTGCGAAAGCCGGGGAACGGCTGGTCAGGGCGATCAGGGACGGGGAGAGGGTCGCCATCTTCGGTGACTATGATGTCGATGGTGCCGCGTCTTCAGCGTTGCTGTATCGATTCCTGCATCACTTCGGCATCGAGGCAGAAATCTATATTCCGGACCGCATCTTCGAAGGCTATGGGCCGAACCCGACCGCGATTGGCCAGTTGATCGACAGGGGCGCGCAGCTCATCGTCACGGTCGACTGCGGGTCCACCAGTATCGATGCGCTGGCCGCGGCTGCCGATCGTGGCGTGGATGTCGTCGTGATCGACCATCACCAGATGGGGCATCAGATGCCGGCTTGTCTCGCGCTGGTCAATCCGAATCGGGAAGATGATCTTTCGGGTCAGGGGCATCTTTGCGCTGCGGGTGTGGTCTTTCTCGTGCTGGTGGCCACACTGCGCATGCTGCGTCAGGCTGGCCATCCAAAGGCGCGCTCGCTTGATCTCCTGTCCTGGCTTGATCTGGTTGCGCTTGCCACCGTTTGCGACGTGGTGCCGCTTAAAGGTCTGAACCGTGCTTATGTCGTGAAGGGTCTGATCGCCGCGCGCCACCAGAATAATGCTGGCCTTGCCGCACTGTTGCGGGTGGCCGGCATTGGTGGGCCGGTAACGCCTTACCATTTCGGCTTTCTCGTCGGACCGAGAATCAATGCCGGCGGTCGAATTGGGGATGCAGCACTGGGAAGCCGTCTTCTGACCCTTGACGATACCGCAAAGGCCGACGAGATCGCCGAACGGCTGGATGAACTCAATCGCGAACGTCAGGCGATGGAGGCCGTGATGTTGGCCGAAGCGGAGGCGGAAGTGCTTGCCGAATACGGCAACGGCGACTCGGCCTCGGTAATCGTGACCGCACGGGACAACTGGCATCCAGGCATAGTCGGATTGCTCGCGGCGCGAATCAAGGAAAAATTCAGGCGGCCTGCTTTTGCCATTGCTTTCGATCCCTCAGGCAGGGGGACCGGTTCCGGTCGTTCGATCAATGGTTTCGATATGGGGCGTATGGTGCGAGCGGCCGTGGATGCGGGCCTACTGCTCAAGGGTGGTGGGCACGCCATGGCTGCCGGCCTGACTGTCGAGCGCGCGAATCTGGGTAGGCTGCGGACGTTTTTTGATGAGGCGTCTTCTGCGCAGGTTGCGTCTCTCACCGCCAACCGAGCCCTGAAGATCGATGGCGCCCTCGGCGCGTCCGCCGCAACCGTGGCACTCATCGACCAACTCGAATCGGCCGGTCCTTACGGCTCCGGTCATCCGCAGCCGATCTTCGCCATTCCATCCCATCGTCTGAAGGACGCAAGGGCGGTGGGTACGACTCATGTGAAGGTCACGCTTGAGGCGCAGGATGGTTCACGTGTGGATGGCATTGCCTTCCGGGCCGCCGAGACACCGCTTGGTGATTTCCTGCTGAAAGGCCGGGGCATGCAGATTCATGTTGTGGGTTCGCTGAGCGCCGATCACTGGCAGGGTACAAGGCGCGTGCAGATGCGTATCCTTGATGCTGCAAAGGCTCCGTGAGAGGCTGCCGAGGCACTGTAAGGTAATTGCTAAGATGCGGTATGAAAGCAGTTATGACTGCTCGCATTAAGTATCTTTATGAAGGTCTGATGAAAATTGAAGTGGCACGCCCTAGGGGAGTCGAACCCCTCTTCCCAGAATGAAAATCTGGTGTCCTAACCGATAGACGAAGGGCGCCTGCGCTTCGTGGTGTGGCGCCCTTATAGGCAGGGTTTGAAAAAGCCGCAAGCGGAATCTTGCTGTTTTTTCATTCTAATTTCGAAAAAAATCTGAGGCTGTGGAAGACTGATGGAACACCCGAATACGCAGGCAGTCTTTCGGGCAATTCGCCGGAAATGACGACCATCAAGTGGTTTTCATCACTATTTTTATGGAGGGAAATGAAAGCAGGAGTGGCACGCCCTAGGGGAGTCGAACCCCTCTTCCCAGAATGAAAATCTGGTGTCCTAACCGATAGACGAAGGGCGCGTGCGCTCCGTGGAGGCCCTTATAGTCAGGTCGATTTATTCCCGCAAGCGGCAATTTCTGTTTTTTTGCAAAAAAATGACAGATGCCGCGAGCCTGTGGAAAATAAGCCGATAACTGAATAAAAACAGAATGTTGACGGGAGTTCGAGTTTTGGCGGTCTGGCAAATGCCCTTAGAACCCGGCGCTTTAGTGGCTTTCGGCCGAAGCGTTTTGGTCGCCCTTGTTCTTCTTGCCACCTGAGAGGATCTCGGAAAGAGATGGCAACCATTTCCGCTTCTTCTGCGGTGCGTCCGCAGAAGCGACTTCGGGTTCTGCTGCAGCCGCCGGAACCGAAGCGGTAGACTTCTGCGCCTCTTCTTCAGCAAGAGAGATCGGCTCGGCTGCATCGTATTTCGCTGGAGCTGCCGGTTCGGAGTAATCGGGCATGACTGCGGCTTCTCGCGTTGGCTCGATCGGTTGGGGCAGGTCTGCGCTGAAGAGGCTCTTATTAATCGGGCTGACGGCCCGTGCCGGTAGGTCGGCTGGAACGATGCTGGAGGACGCGCTGGTGTTCACAGTAGGGGATACCGTTTCGGACCCGGTCGTCAGATCTTCCGATTCCTGCGTGGCTGCCTGAGTTGGTGCGGAAAAAATGCTGTTGCGGCCTGCCGACACCGTGGTCGGCTGCATGGTCAGTTCTCCGAGATCGGCGGGTGCTGCCACCTGCTGGACGGGATCGGGAATGACCGGCGCGTTTTTGCGAGTCGCGGTCGGAACCTTCCTGCCGTTGGCAGCGCTGACGACAAGCGGGTCGGTGTAGGCGGCAGCAGAGGCGGGCAGGGGCCCGTTGTTCTTCTTGGGAACGGCAGCGGGCGTCTCAGGCGCGGCATCGCCGACTTCCATGGTCTCGACCAACTGATTGGTCTGGCACCCGGCCAGCGCCAGCAGGCTGGCGCCGACAAGCAGCAAGTGAATGGCGGGAGTGGCCCGAACGAAACGAGATGCCATGCGCAGATACCTCTTGGTCGGCTCAAGCAACACGGACTTCAGTTCTCCGACTGGCCGTCTCACTGTGTCCGAGTGCGGCGCGCCGGATGCGGCGAGCCATTCGAGGCATCAGACTAAAAGGATTAACTTGCGCGAAGCGGGTGCAGGTTTGCGCCGGCGTCTTACCAGACTCCGGTATTCGGCATGGAAAGCCACGGCTCTGATCCGGGCAGGCTCTCACCCTTTTGCAGGATCTCGATGGAGATTCCGTCGGGAGAGCGTACGAAAGCCATGTGGCCGTCGCGGGGAGGACGGTTGATGGTCACGCCTCGGTCCATCAGATTCTGGCAGATGGCGTAGATGTCATCGACCTCATAGGCAAGGTGACCGAAATTCCGTCCTCCGGTATAATCTTCAGGATCCCAATTATATGTCAGCTCGAGGCAGGGAGCCGAATTGTTCCGGGCAGCATCGATATCGTCGCGTGCCGCAAGAAAGACGAGAGTGAAGCGACCCTTCTCGTTATCCATCCGACGGATCTCGGTGAGTCCAAAAACGTTACAGTAAAAATCGAGCGATGCGTCGAGATCTTTGACGCGAACCATGGTGTGAAGATAGCGCATGAAGGTTCTCCATATGACTTTAGGGGATATGGAACAGGCGACAGCTTCGAGCAAGCCTCATAGCCCAAAAAGCATCTGGGAATATCTGAATCTAGGACTTGCGCTGATCCATTACGAGAATGTTAATCTAAGCGTCAAGAATCAATTAACTTTACCGTGTGACGCGTTTTCGAGGGGCTTGGGAGATGGCGGACAGGATTTTACCGAAAGGGCTCTCTGGTTTCGAAGAACTGTCCGGAGAAGCTGTTGACCTGATCGAGATCACCGGCGTCGTGAAATGGTTCGACGTAGCTAAGGGCTTCGGGTTCATCATACCGGATAACGGTATGCAGGATGTGCTCCTGCATGTAACCTGCCTGCGCCGAGACGGCTACCAGACCATTCTGGAAGGCACCCGCATTGTTGCCCTGATTCAGAAGCGTGATCGCGGTTACCAGGCGTTCCGCATTCTCTCGATGGACCAGTCGACGGCTGTTCATCCGTCGCAACTGCCGCCGGTGCGCACTCATGTACAGGTTACGCCGACAAGCGGACTTGAACGCGTGCTGGTCAAGTGGTTCAATCGCACCAAGGGTTTCGGATTCCTGACGCGCGGTGAGGGAACGGAGGATATCTTCGTACACATGGAGACCCTTCGCCGCTTCGGCCTCACCGAATTGCGTCCCGGACAGACGGTGCTGGTCCGTTTCGGTAACGGTGACAAGGGGCTGATGGCGGCCGAAATCCATCCCGATAACCCGGCTCCGGCTGCCCGTGCGCATTGAGGCTCGCGTAAAAATGATAACAATTGCAAAGAGCGCCTTCATGGCGCTTTTTCTGTTTATGGTGCCGGCAAGTCTTCTTGCTGCCGGAGATGTCCATTTTGGCAGAGGCCAGCTGCGAATCGACATGCCGGGAGGCAAGTCGCATGAATTTCAGGTCGAACTCGCCCTGAACCCCGAGCAGCGTGAACGTGGCCTGATGTACCGCGAGAAACTGGGTGATGACGAAGGTATGATCTTCGACTTCGGCCTTGAGCGGGATGTCATGATGTGGATGAAAAACACGCCCCTCTCTCTGGACATGCTGTTTATCGATGGCGCCGGGCGTGTTCGGCGGGTGGCCAGCCGCGCCGTTCCCTATTCCGAGTCAATCATTTCGTCCGGTGGGCCGGTGCGCTTCGTCCTGGAAATTCGGGGCGGTCGCGCCGCCGAGCTGGGAATCGCTCCCGGTGCCCTGGTCACCATCGCGGCAACGACGCCTTCGTTGAAATAGCCGATGCTGCCCAAGTGCAGATCATCATGCGGATAGCGTTTTTTTAATGTTGCGGCTCGATGGTGAACCGTGTATTGCCACTTTCATCACTGGAACGGAGTGTAGCGCAGTCTGGTAGCGCATCTGGTTTGGGACCAGAGGGTCGGGAGTTCGAATCTCTCCACTCCGACCACTTCCTCGTTGATATAATTGAGGAATTCGGTGTCGTTTCACTACTTTGAAAGTGCATTGTGAGCGCGCCGCGGGTGCAGCTATACTTTGTAACGCGCACTTGAAACACGGATTGGCTCCTGTCCCTCGACAGGCAAGGACTCCTGCTGATGATCCGGATTACACAGCACTGACGTGTTCTGCCATGCATCCCTCGGGTAGAAGAGATGGGATCGCTCAGTCTGCGGGTAGCCTGATCCGCAAGGTCTCTGGAGCGGAATGCCGCCCAAAATATGAGTTGATCGAATTGTCCAAATGGGGCAGAACACTTCAGAATTTGGAATACAACAGCGATCATCGCGGATAGCGAATCGCTGCTCTAAGGTCCTGAAATTCTGAAATCTATCTGGTTTCGAATCTCGGTATCGGAGTTTTCGAATTCGTCGCAGCCTAATACCTGCGGCAGATGCGATAATTAAACGACGGAAAGGATCTTCCTGCCGTCATTTCTGGAGTTGAACGCGACCATGCCCGCGAAGATCTACCGCCCCGCAAAGACCGCGATGCAGTCCGGCAAGGCGAAGACCCATGTCTGGATCCTCGAATTCGATCAGGCTATTCCCCGCAAGATCGATCCCATCATGGGTTACACCAGTTCTGCCGATACGCGCCAGCAGGTGAAACTCGTGTTCGAAACGCTGGAACAGGCGGAAGCCTATGCCAAGCGCGAAGGCATCGAATATCGCGTGATCCAGCCAAAGGAACCGAAACGACAGATCGTTTCCTATACCGACAACTTCCGCTTCAATCGTCTGCAGCCCTGGACACATTGAGGAACTGCCAAACGTATTGCACTGCGTGCCTTAATTTCGTCAGCCTTAAACGACGGGAGAGATGGCCCCTTAGCTCAGCTGGATAGAGCACCTGCCTTCTAAGCAGGTTGTCGCAGGTTCGATTCCTGCAGGGGTCGCCAATCTTTTCAAGTACTTAGCGCGCCTTTCCCTGTGTCTGGAAGACCCCGTTTACAGCTTTTTTGAAGCCGTTTACTTTTTCTGTTTCCTTGTTGTTCTTTCCATACGCAATATGACGGCGTCGCCGGTCTGCTGATCGTGCGCGAGATAGTGCTTCTCCAGCACTCGTCCGACCTCTGTCAGGGAGTGGCCGCTGATAGAGGCGATCTGCTCGGCTGTTGAGCCTTCCCGCCGTCTCTCGGTGATGAAAGTTCCGCGCAGGTCGTGGAATGTCACTCCCTCGATCTTGAGCCGAGTGCATTCCTTGCCCCACGAAGTCTTGAAGCCATCATTCGTCCAGGGGCGGCCGCGCGAATTGGTCAGTATCCGGATCGCAGGCCTCGGTAGTGCATCCAGCATCGCCTTCAGGGTGGAATGCACTTTGATGCGGACACGTTTTTTCGTTTTCCCCTGCTCGAATTGAATGTGTGTGCCATCATACTGCTTCCAGGTGAGCGAAAGCAGGTCTCCCTGTCGTTGTCCTGTGTGGATAGCCAGCTCGAAAGCGAGGCGCAGAGGCGCTTTGGCGCCCGCCCGGAATTGCGAGATGAGTGCCGGTGTCCAGATGGCCTCCCGCCGTGATCCTGTATAGAGCCTCGTTATGCCGGAACACGGGTTTTTCTCGATGATCTCCTCATCTATCCCGAAAGTGAATACTCTGGAGAGGGAGAACAGCATTTGGTCCGCTTTGCGCGGGTTCGCGGAGAATGTCTGGTGCCATTTCCGAATCATGGCCTTCATTCCGCGTTGCTGGGTGAGCTTGAGCGGCAGTCTCGGCCATTCCTTTCGGATCTCCTTGAACGCAAACCGATGACCCTCCTTGGTCTTTTCAGCCAGCGCAGCGAAAGCCGGACTGGCTTCGAAAGCATCAATGAGAAGATCGATGGTCTTTACCTCGACGGGCGCGCTGTCGGCCTTGTGTTTCAGCAGCTCAGCCGCGAACGCTTCCGTGTTGGGCGGCGACTGCATTCTGGGACCGCCGCGCCACGCATAATAGTGGATGCGGATCTCTCCGCTTGCGAGCCGGCGCTTTACTTTATGTATCCCTTTGAGTTTCACGAGCACGATTCCGATCTCTCCACGCCTGCCACTCTGCCAATGACGTGAAGTCTTCCGGCTGCAGGTCAACCGGAGCTGGGTTGTTGACGTTGTGGATATCGGGGGAAACCCCGATACGGCGACCGTCTATTTCAATCCAAACGGTCACGCCCTTCGATTTGGCGATGTCCGCCATACGTTTCAGGTCGGCTGATCGGACGAGGGCGGGTGAGGTCATGGCTGGTCCACCGGAAACGAGTTGTGCTCGACGTTGGTGAGATGGCCGGCGTCCCGATTTCGCATCAGCGCATTCCGGCTGGTGACCATCGTGTATCCATCAGCAAACCGAACGCAGCACGAATTCATCGTTCCGCGTGCCAGCACGTCACAGGGCTGGCCTTTGCGGCCCTGCCGGTTCCAGCGATAGATGTAGGGCAGCGCCGTCATCGTCCGGTCACCGGGAAGGCATCGTGCTCGATGCCGTCGAGAAGGCGACCGGCGGCGCGTTTGCCGATACGGCTCATCAGGCGACCGAGAGTGTCTTCCGGCAGTGTTTCCGGCGTGAAGCGTCGGCCGTCGTGAGTTATGAGGCAGTCGAAGTGCTCGTCCCACAACTCCGATGCTTCGTGACTGTCTGCGTCGACAACGAGGTGTTTGCCGTTCTCGTCTCGCATTTCGGACCCTACTTCCCACCACTCTCCCCATTGCTTGAACAGGAACGGTACCGCGGCCGCCTTGCATTGGTCGCGCAGGGATCTCGCCCAGTCCGGATGCATCGGCCGAGCGCCGGGGCCGCTCTCGCCGCCGGCGACAACCCAGTCGATGAGAGATTTGATCTCGATTGTAGGATGGACCTTATCAAAACGGCCGACCTTCCGGTCGATCCAGTCCTGCGGCGGCTCGAATGCGACAGTCCGTTCGTCGGCTGCGGTCCATGCTCGCTTGCAACGGCAACCGCCGCAAATCGGGCAAGCCAGTGTCCAGCCGCCGCCATAATCCTCGTGCTGACATGGGTTTGCGTCATGCAGCCAAAAATCATGACTGCATTTCTTACAGGTCACCTTCGCGGATGCGGTCCATCTGGAAATATCCACCGGCCCAAGCAGCGGCTCGGCGCTGATCCAGCGGATCGCGGCCGGGGTGTCGAGCAGGATCGGGATGCGTTCGTCGGCGCGCTTCTGATCCTCTACGGACACGCCGAGCCAGACGTTGGGGAGGGGCCAAGATTCGCTCCGCATCAGGAATTGATGTGAGGGGCTCTGACCTATGCAGACACCAGCAGCGGCGATGTCGCTCTGACGAGACGCTGCGGTAAGATATTCCCGCATCCGCTCCGGCCGTTTCGTCAGCACCTGAAACGTGTGCTGCGGGGCGAGCGCCATGACGGCGAAGACCTGGTCGATCCATTCGTCCGGCACGCCCTCGGCGAAAAGGTCGCCATGGGCGCAGACGAAAATCATGCGGGGTTTCGTCCAGCGCAGCGGTTGCTCCAGCCATTGCTCGTTGAAGCGGACCTCGCCGGTCCAGACGGGGCCGGACTTCGATTCCTTCGTCAGGCCGGAACGGCTTTCATGGTGTTTCAGGCGCGTGCCGGCGAGCTTCATGGCGTAGCAATTGGTGCAACCGGGGGAGACGACGGAACAGCCGGTGATCGGGTTCCATGTCGCATCGGTCCATTCGATCGTGGTTCCGTCAGACATCGAAGAGGCCTCCCTGTGGGCGAGGTTTGGCAGGACCTGGCGCGGCGGCGCGGATCACGCGCGGGCGCCAGTCGAAGAAGCCGAGGGCGCCGACGACGGGGATGAAATCAACCGGGCGGCTATCCTCGAGGACGAGGCCGACGGGCCCGAAGAACCAGTCGCTGTCATGGGCTGTCACCACATCGACGATGGTGGTGACGCCGACGATACCGCCGCGCCGGAGTTCCTCTAAAGCGGGCACATTGGGAATGCCGATCGACAGAATGAAGTGGCGGGCGTCCGTATATTCGGCCCGCGTCATCCCGGCCGAGGCATGCAGGCAGACGGGGCCGCGAAATTTCAGGCCGGGATTGCCGCTCTTCCAGTCACGGTTCTCGACCGGCTTGCCGGCGTGGATGATGGCCCATGTCCATGGCTGGCGAACGGAGAGGGCGAGGTTGGGGAGGGTGGGGTCGATCATGCCGCGCCGCCTTCCCGCTTTGATGCAAGACGATCCATCTCGGCGCTCACCTCAGATTTCATTTTGGCAATGAGATCGGGAAGAGGCATCGGACCGAAGGTCTGAGTGCCGAAGCCGTGTTGCCATCCGTCTATGCCACCTAAGCTGTGGTTCGGGTGGGTGTTTGTTTCATGCCAGATCTTCCAATGAAGTCTGGGCGCGGTTTGTTTGACGAAGTCCGTGAAGTCGCGGATCATGACGTCTTCAGGGTCGGCTTGTGGCCGATACGGAGTGGTGCTCCAGCCGCGTGCCCAGCAGAAAGCGGCATAGGCTGCAACGTCGAGAGGGTCGCCCTTCATGACGTGCTTCATCAGGGCCTTCTTGCAGTCCCGTTCCCAGTCGTCCACTTTCCAACCGTTGGTGTGGCCATACTTCTTCTGAGCCGCGAGAAGTTTTTCGGTCAGTGCCGATGCGAAGCTTACGACGAGTTGAGCGGTATCCGGGTGCAGTTCTGCCGGCAGTGCTCTTTCAAGCACGGCGTTGCGCGCATGCAGTTGCGTCAGCATCTCATTCTGTTTCTCGATCCTGGCGTGCAGGCGTTCGATCACGTCGGTAATCATGCCTTTCCTCCCTTCGGGGATGCCGTCTTGCGGTCGAGCACCGCGATGGCCTGGCGGATGTCGGAGATGGCGGCGGAGGCAGCGCGGCCCTGTTCGACAGAACGCAGCGCCTTGCGCACCGAGGCGATGAACTGGGACCGGGCCGAGCCGACGGACTTGCCGAGGGGAATGGGATGGTCATCCTGCATCGCTGCCCCCTATCGCTCGTCGCCGGAGCCGGAGAGGGCGTTGCGTTGCCCGCGGTCGTAGAGCTTGCCGATATTCGTCTCGGCCGCGTGCGAAAGGCTGATGCCGAGTTCGTTGCAGGCGGCGGAAAGATACCAGAGGACGTCACCGATCTCTTTGATCAGCAGGGCGCGGCGCTTGGGCGAGAGCCCGTTGAATGTCACTTCTGTGTCGTTGCCCGACCTGAATATGGTGCTGACCAGCCCATCGTCACGCATGGCCTTGCCGACGTGCTCGGCTAACTCGCCCGCTTCGCCGTTCATTTTCAGCGCCACATAGACGAGGCCGAGCGGAGTGCCTTGGCCCGGATAAATGGCGCTGTGGGTTGCGACCTGCTGATAGGCATCCAGCGCGTTGCGAGGCTCGTTCGCGAGAGCCCGCATCATCTCGACGTCTTCCAGAGAGATGCGGTTTATGGGTTTGGGTAGTTCCTCGAATCTCCCGTCGAGAAACTCGTCTTCTCCGCGGACCCAAAGATCTCCGAAGTCGCCCCAATAAATGACGACATGATCCATGTCGTTGAGGGGTTTTCCAATCTGGATGCGCCCTGTTCCAATAACGGTGTATTCAGTGCCGCGACGTTTGTGGCGAACACGTTTCGCATTTTCTGACTGATTGGCGGTCATAGCTCTTCTCCTCAAACGCGCATGGGCATCAGGACGATCAGGTTTTCGGCGTGGTCGCCGTCGGCGCGCAGGACGGCGGGGGAGCCGGGGTCGCCGAGATAGATGTTGACCGTCTGTTCCGAGAGGTTGGCTAATGCGTCGTTGACGTATTTGGCGTTGAACCCGACCTCGAGTTCGGCCTCGCCCTCATAGGGGAGATCGTCCTCGGCATTGCCGGCGTCGGGGTTGTTGACCGTGAGTTTCAGCAGCCCTTCGTAAAACGTCATCTTCACGGCGCGGCCGTTACCGGTGGAGACGGTCGAGACGCGGTCGATCGCGGCCGAAAGCGCCTTGCCCTCGACTTCCACAAAATTCGTGTAGGCGGGGATGACGCGGCGGTAATCCGGGAAGGTGCCGTCGATCAGCTTCGATACCAGCACCATGTCGCCGATCATCAGGCGGATCTTGGCGTCGGAAATCTGCAGGGTGACGTCCTCGTTCTTCGGCAGGTGTTTCAGCAGTGCCTCGACCGTCTTCTTCGGCACGATGACGCCGGGCATGTCCTGCGGCACGCCTTCGAGCGGGATGAAGCGTTTCGACAGGCGGTGCCCGTCGGTCGCGACCAGCGTCAGGCCGCCCTCGGAGGGATGGAGATAGATGCCGTTGAGATAATAACGGGTCTCTTCCGTCGAGATGGCGAAGCGGACGCCGCCGATGGCGTGCTCGAAGGCCGTGCCCGGAATATCGATGGCGAACGGCATTTCCGCGCCGTCGAGCGAGGGGAAATCGGCGGGCGGCAGGACCTGAAGACGAAATCGGCTGCGGCCGGATTTGAGGGTGACGCCAGTCAGTTCGGCATCCGCCGCCTCGACACGGATCTCGGCGCCATCCGGCAATTTCTTGACGATATCCATCAGAAGATGGGCGGGCACGGTGAAGCCGCGAAAACCGGTATCGACGGCGGCGCTGAACGGGATCGTCGCCTCGATGTCGAGGTCGGTCACCTTGGCGATCAGTTTGCCGGTGGTGCCGAGCCGCTCGAACAGCACGTTCTGCAGGACGGGAATGGTGTTGCGGCGCTCGACGATCTGGCCGACCAGTTTCAGGGCATCGAGCAGGGCGGATTTGCTTGCGGTGAACATCAGGGCTTCGCCTCCTCGGGCGCGGGATGTGGGGCGGCGCGCGAGGCGCCGCCTGACGGATCAGGCCGACATTTCCGGCGCACCGACGAACTTCGGCAGCTCGGTCTCGGCCGCGGCGGTCTGGAGGTTGCGCAGCACCTCCTGCGTGATGAACACGTCGGGGCGGTAGAGCAGGACGGTCCAGCTCAATGCGCCGGCGCGGACGCGGTAGCGCAGGCGCACGGGAATGCGCATGGTCTCGCCCATGTGGAAGGCGGGGATCGACAGGATGAACATGCCGGGCACGGCGAGCTTGTTGCCTGCCGCGTCCTTGTGCTCTTCGTCCCAGGTGATCTCGCCTTCGCCCGACTGCAGCACCAGATTGCTCTTCACCCGCGTCTCGGTGTGGACGGCGAGGCCGCGCGACAGGGCCACCAGTTCGTTGGGATAGGCGACCTTGAAGCCGAACTTCTTGCGGAAATCCTCTTCCTCCAGCGTATCCGGCGCGGAAAGATCGGCGATGTGATCCTCGATGAACTCGGCAAACGTCGCCTGGTCGAGCGACTGGCCGTGAATGCCGGACCATGCCTCCCATTCCTGCGAGCGTGGGAATTCATAGAGAACCCGGTGCTTGCCGTTGTCCGCCTGTCCGCCCGACAGGTTTTCATGATAGTCGATCACGGCGGTGAGCGAAGGTTTCTGCCAATCGGTTGCAGCGAAAATCGCGCTTTCCTCCGTCTTGTGGCGGTTTGTGAGGTCGATAAAGCTTTCGAGGGTGGTGACCCTTGCCGTGCCCGACTTGCGCAGCGGGGCCACGCGCCATTCCTCTACGAGGCTCTTCACGCTGCTGACCGATCCATCGGCTCCGTCGATCATGACAGGGATAGAGGCCGGCAGGCCGGGGATTTCAGAGGGCGGATTGATGACGTTGATGCCGGTGTCGATTTCCCGGGTGAGTTCGGCAATCGCCTTGACCGCGGTTTCGGATAGCTGATCCATGGGAATGTTTCCTTTTGCTTGAGGGGGTTACTGGCTGGTGAGCGGATTGCGGCCGCGGTCGATTTCGCGCGGGCCGGGGAACATGTCGTGCTGCTGGGGATGCTCGGTCGAAAGGCGTCCGCCCTCGACCACCCAGTACATCGAGGATTTGCGCGGCAGCTTGGGCAGCTTCGGCGGCGGGATTTCGGCATTGATCTCGACCATGCCGTTCTTGACGGCGAGCTTGAGCGTCAGGGCGACCTCGCCCTTGTAGGTGACGTTGGGCCGCTCGTTGGAAAGGTCGAGCAGCTTTTCCAGCACCGCCTGCAGGGTGTCGGTCATCTCGCTGTTGAGATCGCCGCTCTCCAGCATGCCGAGCAGGGATTGCGCATCGCGAATGAGTTGCATGGGGTTTCTCCGTAAAAGGGGTCGTCAGAAGGGGCTCGGTTCTAGAAGGGAATGTCGTCATCCATGTCGCGGGAGAAGGAGCCTCCGCCCTGGCCACTGGACTGGGTTCGGGAGTTGGATGTGGTTCCCGAGGCGCGCTCGCCGTCGAAGCCGTAATCGCCGGGGTCGTCGCTGCCGGCGCGGTAGCCGGAGCCTTCGGAGCGATCGAGCAGGAGCAACTGTGCGTTGAAGCCCTGCAGCACGATCTCGGTCGACCAGCGATCCTGCCCGTTTTTGTCCTGCCACTTGCGGGTGGCGATCTGGCCCTCGACCATGACCTTCGAGCCCTTCTTGAGGTATTGCTCGGCGATCTTGGCCAGCGCCTCGTTGAAGATGACGATGGTGTGCCACTCGGTCTTTTCCCGGCGCTCGCCGCTGTTGCGATCGCGCCAGGTCTCGGAGGTGGCGAGCCGGATATTGGCGATGGGGCGGCCATCCTGCGTGCGGCGGATCTCGGGATCAGCGCCGAGATGGCCTATGAGCTGCGCCCTGTTGAGAGAACCGGCCATCACACAGCCTCCTTGTTTTTCGAGGCGCGCTTGCGCTTGTTCCATGCATGGATGGCCGCCCGCTCGCCGGGCGTTTCCTCATAGTCACTCTCCTGACACTCGGTAGGGCCTTTGCCGCTGCAGCTGTTGCAGAAGACATAGGCGCTGCTGAAATCGGCGCGCTCGACGAACGCGTCGCGCTCGCCGCAGAACGGGCAGGGTTTCAGCTTCGGGAGGCGAGCCATCACTTCATCTCCTCGTAATCGAGAAAGTACCCCTTGCCGCACACGGCACAGCGATAGCGCTCGCCGTCCATACCGCCGCCAACTTCCTTCATGTTCGGGCAATCCCGGGTGGACGGATCGGCAATGCGGCAAGGCTGCGGCCCCGCCGCATCCGGTTGAGGCGCTGTGGGCAGCGGCCATGCCATGGAGGCGCCAAGCAGCGCGGTGGCGAGCAGGAGGGCGGAGCCCGGCTCCGTGATGGCGCGCGGGTCGCCCTCGACGATGCGCCCGGCGAACTCGACCGCGGCCCAGAAATCCACCGGGCCACAGGCGCAGCTGCCGTCGCTGTTCTGCAGCGCGACCGCGCCATCGGAAAAGCTGCGGGTCAGCGGCGCGCCATCCTTGTGGACGCCGCCGGTCAGGCTGCCGGCTTCATCGGTCAGGCAGAGGCTGCGGCCGGAAACCGGGAACGTCTTGATGATGGTGACGACGATCTTGCTCATGCCGCCTCACTTTCGCGGACGATCTTCACCTTGCGGATGATGCCGTCATAGGCGGCCTTGGCCTTGTCGGTCGCCGACTTGGCGTTTGCGGCGGAAATATCGAGCTTGTGGCCGTCCTCGAAATGGACGCGGAAGGGGAGAAGCTTTTCCATCAATTGGTGCTTTCTGCAGATGCCAGTGCGAACCCGACGGAAGGGTCGTCGCTGGAATTGATGATTTTCATGATGAGCAGGACGATGGCTTCGACATCGCTATCGGGGCGAGCGGCATTGACATCGATGGTCAGGACATCCCGGCCATCGGCATCGACCAGCGTGGCGGAGCACTCGGCGCAGCGGCGAAGCGGCAGCTTCACGTCATGCGCGCTGAAGGCGAGCGCGATATCCGGTGCACGATCAGCCATGCCGCCCTCCATCCGCTGTCGCGACATGGGCGGCGTGGAGCGCGCGGGCTCCGGTGCGGCGCTCGATGCCGATCAGGCGGTCGAACAGATCGAGGAATCGGAACTCCGCATCGGCCGGGCCCCACGGCTTGGCTGGCGAGCCCTTCTTGAACTTCGGCAGGGCCCAGCGCGGGCCGCGCTTCACCCAGTCGATGGCTCTCGGCCCGAACAGCGCCAGCGCTTCGGCATTGAGCATGCGCTCATCCATGCCGTGGACACTGTTGCGCATGCGATTGGTCCAGGCAGAAGGCGCGGGCAGGCCGGCGGCGGCATAGATCGCCTCGTCCCAACTGCCCTTGATCTCGGCGATGACGCTGCGGAGCTTGAGGCCGGTTCCCGTCCCGAAGCGGGCGTCCATCATTTCGGCCAGCAGCATCTGGAACGGGCGGGTCTTGTCGCCGATCAGGTATTCATGGCCGTCATGCAGCAGGAACAGCGCCGCGATCAGGCTGTCCTCGCCCTCGTTGAGCAGGGCCTCGGCGCCCATGACGGAGTGCTGGGCCACGGAAAACGCGCCGGCCAGCGGCGCGCCGTTGAAACGGGCGATGCGCGAGAGACGGCGGGCCATGTCGCAGAAATCGATTTCCTCGACCATGGGGCGGGCGAGATCCATCAGGCTGCCATCGGCGCGAAAGCTCTCGACAACCTCGGGGCATAGCGGCGGGAACGACTGTGGCGCGTCCTTCATGCGGCTTCCCCGGTCAGTTCGAGGATCTTGCGCCGGCGATAGGCGGGCCATTCGGGCCAGCGCCTGGCGAGTTCATCGCTGCCGCAGACGAAGAAGTCGATGAGAAACGAGTTGGTGCCGGGCGCGGCTGGATGATCGACGGAGAACTTCACCGCCGCCCGTCTCTCGGCGAGATAAAGCGCCGCCTGCCGAGACTGTTTCAGCAGCGAGCGTACCCAGAGTGCAAAGAAGGCGGCCGCGATCCACCAGCCTGAGATGAGAATGATCTGATCCGTCATCACAGCCTCACATCCAGCGCAATGCGCTGGTCGATCCCGGCGATGCGCTGCTGTGCGGCAAACATCTGCACCGAGAAGAGCGCGGCCACGGCGAGCAGGGCGACGCAAATGGCGAGGCCGAAGACCACGGTGGCGAAGACGCGCGGCGACGCGGCGCGGGAGGGATAGGCGGGGAAGGGCTCGATTTCCGCGCGGTGGAAAGCCCCGCTCTCCTCTTGATTGCGGGTAGAATGCGGGCGACGATGAATCGTGCCTTCGCTGGAATGGATATTGTAATGCTCTACAGATTGCTTCTTGCCGCCGGGATTGTCGTGGCGGCCTCCTGCCCGCTGCGAGCTGACGCTGGCGCCGCGAAACTCATTGGCGAAGCGATGGCCTACGGGAATGCTTGTCCCGCGGTTGAACTCGATTTCAAATCCATCGATGTCTGGTCGCGCATCAATGGGGTCGATATCGAGCAGATCCGTTCGCGAAACGGTGACGACTACACGGCTGTTGTCGCCGGAAACAGCCGAGCAGCTTCCGCTCTCCGGTCCCGAACGGTCGGCGATATCTGCCGGGAGGCTCTCGAATTCTATGGTCCCACTGGGAGCATTATCGCCGGGGCAGTGAAGCCTCGCTGAACTCTCATAGTCGTTGGTGAGCGTTTCCATGTCAGGCCGCTCCGACCTGACGGGTTGATTTGCGCCGTGCAATCTCGCGGGCTTCCGGTGCGAGCAGCTTCACCGTGTCCGGTGTCCAGCCGCACTCGCCAAGCGTTTCGAGGCTGACATTGCGCCCGGCGAAAGCCAGTTCGCGCATGTCGTCCGCCATCCTCTCCTGCAGGGAGCGGATGCAGCGCTGCGGCTGGGGAACCGGCGGTGTGGTGGCTTCTGGTTGAAAGCGGATCATGTGCGGGCTCCAGTGCATTGGGAAAGGCCGGAAGGAAGGCCGATACATGGAGAACGCTCAGCCAACGGTGTGCATAATGCACACAATTGTGTGTGGCGTCAATGTGCGAAATGCACACAAAAATTCCCGCTATGTGCGAATTTTAGCAATATGCAATCCGCAGTGCCCGCATCATAGTGCATCCGTAGTTATAAATGTCGTGGAGGGGAGTATGCGACGCATTATAGCAGTAATGACTTTGCTCGTTGGTACGGTTGCTGGGGGATATAGTTCGTCCCTCGCTGCAAGTTGCAGTGCGAGCAACGATGTGGGGGACACGTGCTCGATCGACTGCCAACAGGGGCAGGCCGCCGAGTGCCAGAATGCGAGTGGGGGCGGCCGACCGGTCTGCGAATGCAGTGGCAGCGTAGAGCTGAACGGGACCTTTCTGCCTACCGACATGTCTCTGATGAACACAATGCAAGCTGCGACCTCGACAGGGAAGCTTGAGACGGATGTGCTCAGTGTTGTAAATGCAAGGCTGGCTCAGCTTAGGGACTACATTGTCAGCCGGTCTGAGTATCAGGTTGTCGTAGGACAGTGGTGCAGGCCTCCACGCAAGCTGCCTTGCGATGTTGGGGGCGCGATCATGTCAACTCCGGCGGCCGACGATGCAAGGATTCCTCCTGAGGATGACGGCCATATTGGTCCGCAGTGCTACGAGCAGCAATGCTACGACAAGTACGAAACGCGTTACAAAGACGTCATGGGCAAGCTGACGTCCAACGGATCGTTCCAGGTCGAAGTTCGCCCCGTGGTGAAGGTGGAGGAGCCGAACTGGCAGGATATCCCCACCATGTACTTCGGCTTGCGCGCCACATATCTGAATTGCAGCACTGAACGACAGGAATACGGCTTCAATCACTCGTTCCGATCCAAGGTCGGTACGAGGGTCGTGAAGACCAAGACAGTGAAGAACTCTCAGGATGTATCGGCCGAAGTCTCATTTTCCTTCGTTGTCAATGGCAAGATCGGCGCCAAATTCAGCAAGGAAATCTCTGTCTCCGATCAGTCGGACGTGAGTGAGGAGAGGGAGGAGAATCTGGCCTTTAGCCAGAAGATCAATGTCGGTCCTATGCAGGAGATGATTTATCATCACGAATTCGCACAGCGGGTCGTTGATGTCCCCTACAGCGGAACGGTCCAGCTGAATGGTGGGGTCTCGCAGAATTTCGAGAACATCACTTCCCTGGCGCAGGTTCTGCCCAACGCCGCGGATCGCACTTTCGAGTTCGCCGGCGTCGTGTCGGACACGAGCCTTTACGGAGACGTGACCAAGAACCTGACGCGGAAGCTGACGGAAAAGGAATGCGCCGAGCATTTCAGCAAAGCGGGCGGCGGAGTCATTCCTCCGTCCTTCGAACCCTATACAAGGATCTCTTCCGGCAAGGATCAGGGTGTCAAGCAATAACGCTACCCCATGGGTGAGGTCTCTTAACGGGGCTTCACCCAATCGATCGGTGCCGCCCAGTCCACTTGCTGATCGGTAATGTCCGAATAGAGCGGATTGAGGCTCTGCAGCGTGTAGAGGTTTCCTCCGCTGCCTTTCCGAAGGACCTTTACAAAGATCTTGCCGTTGGCGAGCTGGACGACGCAGCGGCGATTGAGCATCTGCTCGGGTGGGAGAAGTTTCGAGTAGTAAAGAAGCGTGCGGTCCTCATAGGCCGGAAACATCGAGTCTCCGCTAACTTCCACGGCAACAGTGCTGGGAGCGGCGCCAGCCGGTGCCTCGACGGTATCGTCAGAGCCGTTGTCCAGCGCATAGACCTCCGCTCCGGCCCCGACCTTGCCCTTGAGCGGCACTTCTTGGGGCTGCCCCGGGCCCGACCCTTCCCCGGTCAGCAGCCAGGCCTCGCTGACCCGGAATGCCTTGGCATATTGTTTTGCAGCTCGCGTCAATCCACGCGTGCCGTTTTCATGCTGTGCATAGGTATCGTATTTCCAGCCGAAAAAGGTTGTCGCCTTCTTCGCGTCTGAAAAACCGCGCGCAATACGCGCCTGCTCAAGTCTTTTCGCCGCATCGGGCCGGTCATCATAGGACATGATGTGCATATTGCACTCTATCGGTGTGCGTTTCGACTTGACAGTGATGTGTGCGTTATGCACACTTGGCAACATGACCAACGATCCTGATTTGAGACAGATACGGTTCGAGAAAGGTTGGACGCAGCTCGACGTGGCCAACATGCTCGGTGTTGATAGATCGACTGTTTCGCGCTGCGAGAACGGGGCACCCATGTCTTCCACCATGCGTCGGCTGCTGATGCTCATCCTTCGCGAAGGAAAGGACAGGCCGGAGGCTGCCGAATGATGCCGTCTCGTTTCGCTGGTCTGTCGTCATGTTGCGGTCCCCCGTGATCTGACCCCGTTTTCGATGGGCTGACCATCTCATTTCCGATCCTTTCCCAAAACGGGAAAACACGCCGGGATTTCCCGGCGCGGGAAAGCTTTTGTCTCTTTGCAAGGGAGAGTTCCGTGTCCGTATCCGAAGCCTGGTTTCATCGTATCAAGGCCGCGCAGCGCGACCTCATCAAGCTGAATGGCGGCATCGAACGGGCCGCGGAAATCACCTCCATCTCGAAAAGCCAGATCGGCCGGATGAACAATCCCGGCGATGTCGAGCTGATGTCGCTCTCCGCCGTGATCGCGCTCGAGGCCGATTGCGGCCAGCCGCTGGTGACGGCGGTGCTGGCCGAGACCAATGGCCGGCGGCTGACCGATCCCGAGGCCGAGCGCGCGGCGGATGTCTGCGTCATGGCTTCTCATGCCGAGATGATGCGCCAGAGCGCGGAAGTGGCGCATGCTCTCGCCGTTGCCATTGCCGACGGACAGGTGACGGCGGCGGAGGCACACACTGTCGACCGGGCGCTTTCCTCGCTGCAGCACGCAACCTCGGACCTGCGCGCCGCACTCGCCAATATCAAGGCGCGCGGCGGCGAAAAAACCGGCCTGCGCATCGTGGGGGAAGATCGATGAGCGAACGCCACGATATGCATTTCGTCGAGGGGCTGGCCCTGCTTGAAGCCGGGCTGTGTGGGGTCATCGTCATCGGTCGTGGTCATCCGCTCGATCTGGCCGCCCAGATGATCGTCGAGCGGGATACCTGCTGGCGCAAGCTGGATGGCCAGCGCTGGCCGCGTCCGGCCGGGGAGGGCGCCCGATGAACGAGGCCCTTCTAGCCGCCGCGCCCAATGCGCTGATTTGCCCCTGCTGCCAGCAGACGGTCGAGGGCCGGGAATTTCTCGCTGACCCCTCGACATCGACGATCACCAACGGCGCGATCACCGTGCGGTTCACGCCACGCGGCTTTGGCGTGGCGAAGCATTTGATCGACAGCTTTCCGCGGATGGCGACGAAAGACGCCATCTATGACGCCATCTTCTGCGATGTCGTCGGTGACGGCCCGGAGACGAAGATCATCGACGTCTACATCTGCAAGATCCGCCCGGCCATGGCCGAGCTTGGCCTGGTGATCGAAACCGTCTGGGGCAAGGGCTGGCGGCTGGTCGAGGCCGATGCGACGCAGGCGAACGCGATCCGCGACGCAGGCATTCATTCGCTGCGCGGCCGCGTGCAGCGCTGGACGCCGGAAGACGACACGACCCTGCTCGACCTGATCTCCCGCAAGATGAAACCGGCCCAATGCGCCACCATCATGCGCAAGCCCTACATGAGCGTCGAGCGGCGCTACAAGCGGCTGGCTGCTTCCGTGCGTATCGGCGGGGAGGTGGCGTGATGCGATCTCGGCGCCACCCCAAATATTCAATCCGCGCGCATGCTGGCAGGAAGGCAAAGCAATTCGTTCAACCAGTCTATCGAAGCATTGGACACGGGTGGGTCGTCTTCGTAGTAAAAGTTGTTGTGCACTCTAAGGCTACCGTATTCCTGCACGTAGCTTCTGAAATCATTTGCGTCGATGGCGGCGCCCGAAAAGTCGCAGTCTTCAAACGAGCTGCGCTCATGGAACCAGTTTTCGGCCCCGCTTTTAAGAGGGGGGGTAGCAATTGTGCACCCCTTGAATCGGCAGGTGAAGAATTCCCAGCTGCCAGCTTCGATTATACAGCCTTCAAGGCTGACTTGATTCATAGTCCACCGCGTGTTCCGGTCGAGCTTTGCAAAGGAATTCTTACCGATAAAACCGCCCCGCAAAAAAACAAACTGTGCTCCGGGCGGGGGAGACCAGTCGGAGAGGTTAGGCGACCTCTCATCTTCGAAAACGTAAATGCCAGTGTTCGCGCGCCGACCAAGCCGAACGGCTTGTGCAAGCGCGCTGGACGTGTTGCGGACGGCGCGGGTGGTGTTGTCCGCTCTGTAGTTATGCTCCCAGAATTCGAGGAGTATCTCCATCGCATTGCTGGAGTAACTGCCATTTGGAGCGGTTGCGACCGTATTCAGCGCACTCACGCCTGCCATACGTTTGGCTTCGTTTTCGTCGCCGAGCAAGCCTGCGCCATCAACGAGCAATTTCGTCAGCATTTCGTCGTCTTTGGCGTTGTTCTGGCGACGTTGCTCTTTGACCTGCTGGTCGGTGAGCAGACCGCGCCAGACCACTGTGAAGAAGGTGATGAGGGCGAGGACAATCGTGCCGAAAGGGACGATCACCGTCACCATATCGTGTGCGGTCTCCGGCATTTTCTGGCTGAATACTGCGACAGCTGCGAAGATCGCGCCGGGGATGGCCAGTCCGAAAGTGACTGTAACCGCGGCCAGCATCCACCATCGCGGATCCATGTTCGGCCAGTCGCTGACCGGACGGTCTTCCTTATTCCGATCATTCCCCGCCATGCCTTCCCCCTGCCGGTTCGCCGCAATCCCCGTACTGAATCGCTAGCAGGTGTATCGGCGGCCGTCCACGCGCCAAGCGGGTTCTTCCCCAAGCGAAACATCTCGATCCGGAGGGTTGTATGACGCTTCCTGTCGGTCCGTTCGATATTCTCTATGCCGATCCGCCGTGGCGGTTCGATGCCTGGTCCGAGCGCGGCGAGGATCGCGGCGCGGTCCAGCATTATGCCTGCATGGACATGGCATCGCTGAAGGCCTTGCCGGTCGCGGAGATTGCCGCCAAGGATGCGGCGCTGTTCCTGTGGGTTATCCAGCCCATGCTGCCGCAGGCGATGGAGCTGGTGTCGGCCTGGGGTTTCACCCTCAAGACTGTTGCTTTCTGCTGGATCAAGGTCAAAGGGCCATACGGCCAGAGCCGCCTGTTCATCGATAGCGACGATGTGCGGATGGGCATGGGATACCATACCCGCAGCGGCATGGAGCAATGCTGGCTGGCGACACGGGGCAGAGGCTACAACCGCGCCACCATGAGAGAGGCGCAGGTGCATTTCGAGGCGGTGCGCGAGCATAGCCGCAAGCCAGAATATTTCGCCGAAGCCATCGAGAGGTTGACGGGGCCGGATACCCGCAAGGTCGAACTGTTCTGCCGCACGCCGCGTCCGGGCTGGAGCCATTTCGGCAACGAGGTGGGCAAGTTCCGGCTGGAGGGCGCGCTATGACCATCGCCCTCACCATCGTCACCGACCGGCCAGACGCCGCCGTGCGGGCGCTGTTCGGCTTTTCCGCCGACCGCGCGCCGGACTGGCTGGCCGTCATCTCCTCCATCGGGGATCTCTCGGGCATTCCGACCGGCGCGCCCGTCCTGTCGCTGTGGTTCAGCGATGGCAGCACGATCGAGGCCATGTGGCGGGAGGAGCGTTCGGCGCGGTCTTTCGATCTCGACTTTCAGCGCCATGCCGATCGCATTGCCGACTGGCTCGCCCGTCGCGATGCGTCCGAGCGGAAATACTGCGCCGAGGCCTGCGGGACGGGTTCGGCGCGGGAGGAGGCCGGGACAGGAGCGGCGGATCAGCCTGTCGCCGCGACATCCCGGCCGTCCGCTCCCCCTCCTGCCGCGCTTCCGGCGCGCGCACCGCAATCCTCCCCTCTGGCCACGAAGTGGAGCTGATCATGGCGCTGCATGCATTCGACGATTTCAAAATGACGGCGAAGCGCTTCGGCGCGCTGATGCCGCATGAAAAGACGGAAATGGCCCTGCTGTTGCAGGAACGTCTGGCCGAGGGCGGTTCGCGGGTCCTTCTCGATGATTGCATCGCCGTCCATGCTGGCAAGGTCCATGCCTATGAACTGCCATCCGTCGGCGGGGAATCTCTGGTGCCGAAGGATGTGGCCGGCAAGCTGGCGGGAGAAACGCGCACCACGGGATCGTGGTCGAAACTCGCAGTCGCGGTGCTCACGGCAATCGATCAGTCTGACGATGGTGTGCTGAAGGCGACCCGGGGCGAGATCTGCGCACGGTTTTCAGTGACCGTCAGCGTGGCCGATCGCACCATGGGCGGGCTGATCCGGGACGGGCTGGTGCGCCGCTGGGGAAAATCCTCCCATTGGGCGCTGACCGATCTCGGCCGCGCGCTGGTCGCCGACCTCGCCGCGAGGGCGGGCCGATGAAGGACAAGTCCCGCATCCTGCTGGTCATCGCGCCGTCGTTTAACGAATGCCGCCGCACGGCGATGGAGTTCGACCTCGACTTCGACAAGGTCGAGCGCATGCGCTTCCTCCATCGCGTGCCGCAGCTACGCGGCTGGACGCGTGGCACGCCCTTCATCGCGCTGCGCCGGGACCACTGGCCGGAGGCTCTGGATAGCACGCTGCACGCGATGCAGGTTAAGGGTCAGCTCCGCATCGCCACCGACAGGGATCTGGCGGATCTGGTGAAGGCTGGAACGGCGGTGGCGACGGCGGCCATGGCGGGGAGGGGAGCATGATCCTCACCTGTTACGATTGCCCGAAGCAGCTCTCATTCTCCGGTTCCAATCGCGACCGTTTCGTCTCCCTGTTCGGCTGGTCCGTCAGGGGGGGGCGCTATCGCTGCGTTTCGTGCGCTGAGGTGAGTGACGATGTTTCGTGAAACTCTCTTCGCCGGAACCATGCTTGCGGGCGCGATGCTGCCTGCGAGCGAGCCCATCATCATCGACAGCTTCGCCGGCGGCGGCGGCGCTTCGACCGGTATCGAGATGGCGCTTGGCCGTTCGCCGGATTACGCCATCAACCACGATGCCGATGCGCTGGCGCTGCATGCCGTCAATCATCCGGAGACGGTGCACCTTTCGGAAAACGTCTACCGGATCGACCCGCTTGATCATCTCTCCGGCAAGCATGTCGGGCTTGCCTGGTTCTCGCCCGATTGCAAACATTTCAGCAAGGCGAAGGGAGGCAAGCCGGTTTCGCGCAATATCCGCGACCTCTGCTGGATCATTCCGGGCTGGATCGAGCGCATCCAGAAATCCGGCGGGCGCGTCGATCTCGTCATCATGGAGAATGTCGAGGAATTCAGGGATTACGGCCCGCTGATCGAAACGAAACGCGGCCTGATGCCGGATCCGGAGCGCAAGGGCGAGACGTTCCAGAAATGGTGTCGCAAGCTGCGTAGCCTCGGTGGCAAGATCGAGATGCGGGAGTTGCGCGCTCGCGACTATGGCGCGCCGACGATCCGAAAGCGCCTGTTCATCATCATCCGCTTCGACGGACAGAAAATCGTCTGGCCACAGCCGACGCATGGCGCGCCGGATGACCCGGAAGTGATCGCCGGCCGCAAGCTGCCGTGGCCCATCGTTGCCGATTGCATCGACTGGTCGATCCCGTGTCCGTCGATATTCGACACGTCGGACGAGATCTGGGCAAGACACGGCGTGCGGTCCGTCCGGCCGCTGGCCGATAACTCGATGGCTCGGATGGCGCGCGGCATGGATCGCTATGTCCTGCGGGCGAAACGGCCGTTCCTGGTGGGCCTAAGCCAGAGCGGCAGGTCTGGTGTCACTGCACCGTCAATCCAGCGCTTTAACTCCGGAGCGACCGGCTGCGATATGCGCGATCAGTTCCCGACGGTTACCGCGAACAGCTTTATCAAGCGCCCGGGCGGCGCGGCGCCGCTGGGGCTGCTGGCACCTGTCCTGACCTATGCACAACAGGGCGGCGCATGTCGGCCGGTGGACGGACAGGCGCACACGATCACGGCCAGCAGCAAGGACCAGAATTGTGCGGCGGTGGCCTTCATGGCGCAGGCGAACAATGACAGTCGCAGGGTCGGCGGGGTCAATCCCGGTAGGCCGATGAATGAAGCGCTGTCGACGATCACTCAGACCGGCAGCCATCAGCAGGTTGTTTCGGCCTATATCGCGCGCCAGTTCGGTAGGTCGACAGGTCACGGTGTTGACGAGCCGTCACATACAATCATGGCCGATCAGGATGGCGGCAAGTCTCAGCTCGTCATGCCCTACCTGCAGTCCTATTACGCCACCGGCGACGGATCGCGCGAAGACGAGGCGATGCGGACGGCGACGACAAAGCCGCGCCATGGCCATGTCGAGGCCAAGCTCGGCGTGCCGCCGTTCACCGAGGCGCAGGTGGCACGGGCGCGGCAGGTTGCCGATTTCCTGCGTTCGCATGGTTTCTGGGATGAACGCGAATTCGTAACCATTGAGGTCGACGGGGTGACGTTCGTCATCGTCGATATCGGCATGCGGATGCTGACGCCGCGCGAGCTGTACAACGCTCAAGGGTTCCCGCCGGACTACAAAATCGACGGGTACTGGGATCGTCAGCACATGGGTGACGATGGCGGCCCGCTGTGGGTGCCGTTTTCCAAGTCGGTTCAGGTCTCGTGCGTCGGTAACAGCGTTTGCCCGCCGGTGGCGAAGGCGCTGGTGGCGGCGAATGCCGGGCATCTGGCGGTGAGGAGGGTGGCGGCGTGATGTGCAGCGTGTCTCGGATAGAAGGCGGGGCGCAGTTTCCCGCGCCCCGCTTCGGTTCAGGCGGCCTTTCTGACCGTCACTACGATTTCCTGCCCAAGCGCGAGAAGCGCTTCCTGCAGGAGCCCGATCTTCGTCCCGTGGTCGGGATCGAGGATACGGCGGGCTTCCGTCTCGGTTTTGCCGAGCCTGCGGGCAAGCTCAGACTTGGTAATCCCGGCCTGTCTAAAAGCCTGGATTACCGCGAGCTTGGCCGCTTCGTCCGCTGCTACTGCGACCGGTACCCCGTCATGGGCCGCTGGTTGCGGAAGACTGCGGTCATCCTGGAGGATCCCTCGAAGGGCGAGGCCAAGCGCTTCCCGAGCGTTGATTATCGCCTCTTCGAAGGTATCGCCGGCGGTTATCGCCTCCGGGACGTCGGCAAAAGTGACGATGAACCCACCATCGGGATCCTCTTCAACCGTTGCCTGATAGGTGTATTGCATGTTCCTTCTAGCATCCTTTCCCTTTTGTTGTTTGGCGACTGGGGTAGCTTGGCATCATTCGATGCCAAGCTGCTTCTTGACCAGTCGCACATAGTTGGGACTGAGTTCGCCGGATTTGATCGTGGAGATCTTGCCGTCGTACTTTGCCCTGTAGTGCGAACCTTTCCCTTTCCCTTCGTAGATCTCCAGAACCTTGTTCTGCTCCTTTGCGATCTGGCGAAGTTCCCGAAGAAACTGTTCGCGCTTCAAGCTTTGTCACCTCCTTCCTCTAGTTCGCGTCTCCTTGGAATTATATCTCGCACATTTTTGTGCGAAGAGCAAGGGATGTCGCACAAAAATGTGCGAAATTTGGATGTCGGTTTGGACACTAAGGGGGTGGCGCAATGAACGCCGCAATCGAAGAATTCGTCATCAATGCCCGCGCCGTCGACTTCGATGTGGCGGCCGACCGGCTGAATGTTCCTGATGCTCCGAAGGGCAAGCCGGAATATCAGGGGCCGTGCCCGCGCTGCGGCGGCAATGATCGTTTTGCGGTCAATCGCAAGAAAGGCGTCTGGGTCTGCCGTGGAGCCGATGGCGGCCGCGACGGGATCGGGCTGGCGGCCCATCTGCTGCATCTCGATCTGCGCCGTCGCGAGGAATTCCTCGAAGCCTGCGCCGCCGTGCTTGGCGAGGAGGTGCCGGAGGGTGCCGAACGGGAAAGCGACGAAGAGCGGGAAGCCCGCCTGAAACGCATCGCCGAGGCAAAGGCCAAGGCCGATACCAACAGGCAGGACAAGGAGAAGAAGCAGGCCGACTTTCGGGAAAAGGAAGTCGGCAAGGCGCGCGGTATCTACCTCAACGCCGTCGATTGCCGCAGGGACGAACCGGACGCCCTGGAGGGCGCGCGGGTCATCTCGTCATACCTGCAGGCGCGCACCGGCTTCGTGCCCGCCGGCGGCGTGTTCGAAAACCTGCGGTTCATTCCGCGCTGCACCTACTGGCACGGACAGGACGATTTCGGGCGGCCGCTGGCGCTGCATGAGGGATGGGCGATGATCGCGCCATTCGTCAACACGGAAGGCCGCATCATCGGCTGCCACCAGACATGGATCGATCTGTCGCAACTGCCGAAGCGCCGGCCCGTGCTGCTCGATGCCGATGGGGCGGCCTTGCCGACCAAGAAGATGCGCGGCACGAAAAAGGGCGGGTTCATCCCCGTCTACGGCGATCCCTCTGCCAAGAGGTGGATGGGCGGCGAGGGGATCGAAACCCTCTGTGCTGTCGCGGCCCCCGAAGGCTGGCGCGACGATACATTCTATTTCGCGGCAGGAGACATCGGTAATCTTGCCGGCCCGGCCGATCCGAAATCGGCGTTCAATCATCCGACCCTGAAGAAGGAAGATGCGGCCGGTCGCCTGCGAGCTATCCGGGTTCAAGGCCCGGTTCCGCGCACAGATTCGGATGCTGGCGATGTTCTCCATGTGCCCGAGCATGTGAGCGAACTCGTCCTGCTCGCCGATGGCGACAGCGAACCCGTGGCGACGGCCTCGGCAATGGCCCGGGCGGAAGCCCGGCATGCGCGCGAGGGACGGCAGGTCTCGACCTGGTGGCCGCCAGAGGGGCAGGATTTTGCCGAGGCGATGGCCGAGGCGATGGGAGGTGGCCATGTTAGGGGTTGAGGGGCGATTTCCTCGGATCATAGGCTCGCTTGAAGGTGTCGATATCAAGGACAGCCTCAAGATGTTTGGCTATTTTTCTCAGATCGCTGGTCGTCTCATAGCGATCGGGCCACTTCTTTCGCGCGTCCTCCGCGCTGATAAGTGCGCATCCGTGAACGTTGGATCCCGTTGGGACAAAAGGCGATCCGAAATAATTGAAGTACTCCACTTCAGGCGGTTGAACTTCCATATCAACAACGGGGCCGATCTCGAAGTCCCGAATGAAGTCGTAGAGCGGTACGTACTCTCTGTTCGTATGTTCGTAAGCCGGGTCTTGTCCCCCGGCGGCGCCAACAGTTGGATCGCAGAGGTTGACACCGATACGCGCAGGGTCCGCCCAGCTCATGAAACCAGCACCAGGATTAATCAGGAAACGTGGCGGGTCGTCTGCCCATGCCCAGTTTCCGTTGTGAAATTGGCGATTGAGCGTTTCCTCGGTAAAACGGGGGTCCCAATTGTAGGGAATGGAAATCGAGCTTCCGCTGAGATTGCTATCGGCTATATAGCCAAATTCCATTGCGCCGATTACCGAATTTCTGACATCGCTATTGTTAATGCTTGCATCGGAATTGATATTGGAATTGGTTATCTGGGAAAATTCTATATAAGATCCCATCATAAAATTATTACCAATATTGTGATTGTTGAATTTGCTGTATTTTATACTTATTCCTTGGAAATTAATCTGGTAAATGAGTGGGTTTATGTTTGTGTGTGTTCCGTAATCGCGGAAACCTTGCACTGCCTCCAATGTAAGCCGATTGAAATTTGGGGGAAAATCGACCCCCGAAATAATGGGATTGTGTTCGCAGTACTCGCCGTTGGGGAGAGGCTCGCCAATAGTCTTACATCCCAGGAATATATCGTTGGGCGGAGTATCGCTCTTCAGCAACAGATTGAGCGCGTAGCCTTTGCCAGTGTCTCCGCTCTGCCGGCGATAGAGGCGTTCCCAGGCGCGTTCTATCTGGGTTTCCACTCGCTCGGTGCGTTCCTCGCGTTTGGCATCAAGGTCAATCCACAACTGAAAGACCGTCAGGGTTCCAACGACGACTGCCGCGATCCGCGGAATCGGGCTCGTCGTCAGCCATCTGTCGAACGGGTTGATTACACGCTCAACTGCCTCGACGATCTTTCTCATTATGCAAATCCCTGCCCGAATCCCGTGGTGGTGAAGAGCGAAGGTTAACACGTATGTCCACCACAACTTCAAGTACTGGCGTGCCGGCTGCCGTCGCGAGGATACTCGCGCAGGCGCAGGCGCAGCGCGCGGGCTACGGTGAAAACCCCGAAACCCCTGAAGGCCCTGCGGGCGAGCCGGTCGCGGCCATTGCTGGTAACAGCGATGCCGATCCGGCCGTCGTGGAGTTCTGCGCCGAGTTCGACCATTCCGATACCGACAATGGTAAGCGGCTGCGGCTGCATTTCGGCGACGACCTGATGGTGGTCGCGCAGGAAAAGGGCCGATCTCCGACATTCGCGGTCTGGACCGGATCGCATTGGGACGTCGCCAATGGTGGCCAGAAGTCGCGGGCGATCGCGCAGCGGCTGGGTGACCGGATCGCGGCCGAGACGGCTTTCATCAGGCCGAACGCCTATGAGCAGATGGTGCTCGACCAGGCCGAGGCGGCGCGCAAGAAGCCGGAGAGCGAGCGCACCGCGCAGGAAAAGAAGCTGGTTGCCGAGGCCGACAAGGCCGATGAAGGGCATGGCAAGCGGATCAAGCGTCGGCTCGACCATGCCGTGACCTCGAAGAACGTCGCCAAGATCAACGCCATGCTGGAAAGCATCGCGCCGCATATCCTGCGCAGCCCCGACGATTTCAACGCCGACAAGTGGATGGTGGCGGTGAAGAACGCCACGTTGAAATTCGAGCGCACCATGGCCAAGCGAAAAAACCCGCGCCATGTGAGCCTCGAGGATACGCCGGATGCGCCCGAATTCATCGACGTCTGCACCGATTTCCGCCTGAAGGTGATCGAAGGTCACCGCCGCAGGGACCTGATCACCAGCGTCGTGCCGGTGGCCTATGACAGAAAGGCCGTCTGCCCGCGATGGGACGCATTCATTTCCAGCAAGTTGCCCGATGAATCGGTTCGGCGGCTCGTGCAGGTGAGTTCCGGTCTCAGCATGCTTGGGATCACCGTGCAGTACCTGTTCTTCCATTATGGCAACGGCGCGAACGGCAAGTCGGTCTACATGGAAACGCTTTGCCGGGTGCTGGGCGAGGCGGCCGTCACGCTGCCATCGACCAGTATCATCGGCGAGGGCGGTTCGTCAGGTAGCGCAAGCCCCGATCTGGCGCGGCTCTATGGCAAGCGCTTGCTGCGCGTGAAGGAGCTGCCCGAAGGCGAGGACCTCAGGGAAAACCTCGTGAAGGAATTGACCGGCGGCGAGACCGTCACCGCTCGCGACCTGTTTTCCGGCTACATGGACTTCGAGCCGAAATTCATCGCCATGATGAGCGGTAACGGATATCCGCGCATCAGCGGCACGGATGACGGCATATGGCGGCGCATGGCCGTGGTGCACTGGCCGCGCCAGATCGCCAAGGAAGACAGGCGAGAGTTTCAGGATGTGATCGCTTCCTTCGAGCCCGAATATCCAGGCATCCTCAACTGGCTGATAGACGGCGTGCAGATCTATCTGCGTGAGGGGCTGGTGATCCCGGAGGCCGTCGTGCAGGCCACACAGGCCTATCGTGACGACATGGACCGCACGGCGGCCTTCGTTGCCCGCTGCATCCAGCGCGACGACGGCGCGCCGGCCGTCGAGGGCAAGGTGCTCTACCAATCCTATTGCGACTTCACCATCGACCAGGGCGGCAAGCCGATGAACAACACCGCCTTCGGGCGGGACATGGGCAAGAAGTTCGAAAAGGACCGATCGTCGGGCGTGGTGCTCTACCGCGGCATTCGCCTCGTCAATGTGCCCTATGTCGACCGTGGCAACGAGCCGCCTCCCGGCCGCTTCGATGAGCCATTTCCGGATGATTTCCGATGACGAAGGCCCCGCAACCCCCTCGCGGCCCGGCTCTAACCGTCAGAAATCCCGAAAACTGTCTGACAGTTCTGACAGTTGAACGGATAGTTCAACGGATAGTTTGAGGCAAAAAATGCGAATGAAAACAATGCTTGCTGACAGTTCGGATAGTTTTTCCCCGCCTATATGTAAAGGGAGTGGGGAGGTGCGGAGAGCGCCATATGTAATGCGGAAATATCTGTCAGAACTGTCTAACTGATTGAAATATAATAAATAAACTATCCGAAAACTGTCAGGTTAACTGTCAGGAACTGTCAGAAAGGTTTGATCATGAAAGCCGTGACCATTGAGAAGCTGTTGATCTGGGCTTTTACGCAGGAATTGCCCAAGGTGGGAAGTGGGGATTTGGGTGTGGGCATCGGTCTCAGCAGCGCTTGGGCGATGACGCGGGATTTCGCGGTGCTCGGAACGCTGATCGACCGCTCGCCCAACATCTATGGCGTGGTGCCGGATTTCCTCGAATATGGCGAGCCGCATCCGGATGCGCTGGCGGCAGGTGCGGCCGTGCGGGCGATAGCCGAAATGACCTTCTCCATCCCCGATGGCTGGCAGCCATTCCCGGAATGGCCGGACGAGCATGGACTGATCGCTTCCGAGGTTGCGCGCGTGGTGGAAGAGCAGCGGTTGAAGGGCGACCGCGTCTCGGGTCGCTATGTCGTGGCGCTGGTCACCGGCTCGGCCATTCTCGGGTTTGGGCCGGACTGGCGGGCGGATATGCCGCGCACCCAGATGGTCAAGCATGCCGGCAAGGAGGCGTGGTTCGTCACCCGCAAGGCGCGCGACGCCTTCGGACGGGTCTATGAATACGAAACGGACGGGTTCGACCGCCGCAAGCAGCGGCCGGTCAAGGGCGCCTATCGCAAATACACGCTTTCAGATCCGATCCGCGGTGCAATCCTGTCGCGGCTGGAGTGGGAACTCTGGCAGGATGCCCTGTCATACCTCGCCAGATCGCTCGCGAACAGGCTTGAAGGCCATGCCATTGCGCCGTTCGTTCCCGACCGTCATCCGTGGCGCAGGCGTGCACGTTCTGCAAATTCCTCACAAGGTTTTGATATGGCTGGATAAGTTTTTCTGGATGCGGCCTTGAGGTGCGGCAGTTGGTTGACATAGTATAAGCACACTGAAAAAGGTTAGGAAAACCCGCTAGGCCATCGCCCGGCGGGTTTTGCTTTTCCGGGCCTGCTTTCGAGCCGATGGAGGCTGTCATGAACCCCGCCGCTGTAATGGCGGCATTCCAGAAAGGTGCGTGCGGTGTCTGACGTCGTCTTCGATGCGTCCGAGATCGAACAGTTGGGTAGGGCGATTGCCAATCTGCCCGGCGAGATTAAGGGAAAGGCCATGGCGCGGGCGATGAGCCGTATGCGCGACATGGCCAGAACGCGGATCGTCCGGCGAAGCGCCGAGCGTGTGAAATTGCCGGCGGGGACCATACGAGAACTGACGACTGCGCATTTCAACGCTGGCGGAAACTCGATCGAGATCATCGAGAAGTCGGGCTGGATCAGCCTCTACAAGTTGGGCGCGACGCAAACGTCGAGAGGCGTTCGGGTTCGCCTGCGAGGATCGTACCGGCACGCATTCATTGCGACGGTAAAGGCAGGCAAAGACGGCGCTACCCATACCGGAGTGTGGCGTCGAGTGCCGGGCACGAAGATGCCAAGCAACCCCAAAAAGGAGCAGATCCGCGAACTGTTCGGGCCGAACCCTGCACACGATGTCACCAACAATCCGGATGTGTTCCTGGAAGTGCTGGCGGAACTAATCGAGGATCACCTCGCGCCCCGCGTCCTCCACGAACTCGACCGCATCCTCCCCCGATAGGGCGGGTCGGCCGTCGGGGGCCGGGCACCCCACCCCCCGGGGTCAAGGGACCGTATCCCGAAAACGCCCCCTGCGGGCCGGGGCGACCCCGAAAACTCGCCAGACAAACGGTTTAAAATATTGGGTTAACGGGGTTAACGGGGTTAACGCGGCGGTTAACGGACGGGTTAACGATGAGCGATGTCATGTGGTCGATAGCGCAGATTGCTGCGCGCGACGCGGTATCAAAGCCGGCCGTATCCAAAACCGTCAAGAAACTAGTCGAAGCGCGGCCGGAGACGCCGGTGGAGCGCGGCGGGCAGGGGCAGGTCCTTCGGGTCTCGCTCGCTCACTACGATGAGTTTCGCCAGCGCTTCGTTAACCCGGCGAAGGCGACCGCGCCGATCCGGGCCGGCGACGATGACCAGATGTCGGGGCGCTCCACTGGTGGGCGGCCTCTTCGTGATGAGGATAGCTTCGACGAGGCGCGGCGACAGTCCGAGTGGCTGAAGGTCGGGCGCGAGAAGATCCGGCATCAGGAAGAGTGCGGACAGCTTATCCGTCGGGATCGGACAGAAGACGCGATCAAGGAGATCGGCGCCAAGCTGCTGGCGATCATTCGCCGGTTACCCAACCAGGCTGATGCGGTTGCGCTGGCCGTTTCGAAAGAGGGCGTTCACGGGGTCCGTGTCCTGCTTCGGCAGATTGCCTTCGAGCTCGGCAATCAGATGGCCGATGAACTGGAGGCGATCGCCGCGGCAGCGCCCGAAACTGACCCGTTGATCGAGGATGAGGAAGCGTGACATTCCATCCGGGGGCGTTTCGCGCAATCGGCATTGCGATGGCAGGCGCCATCCGCCCGCAGCCTCCAGTCCCGTTCGACGCATGGCTGCCGAAGAACATCGTGCTGGTGGACGGCCCGCGAAAGGGTGAGCTTTGGGCTCCTGAAGACGCACCGTATCTGGTCGAGATCGCGCAGTGCCTCAGTCAGGAGCATCCGTGCAACGAGGTCACGGTACGCAAGTCGCAGCAGACCGGCGTGTCGATCCTCGCTCTGGCGTGGATGCTCTACCTGTCGGAGAATGCGCCCGACAACATGATGTATGCGGTGCCAAGCATCGACATGCTGCAGGACATCAATTCCGGCAAGCTGCAGCCGCTGATCGACGCCTGGGCGAAGAAGACGGAAAAGACGGTCATCTTTCCCGATGTCAGTCGATCGGGGCGCGGCTCGACGATCTACGAGAAGCGGTTTTCCGGCGGCTCTATCTATCTCGCCAACGCTAACGTGGTCACCGACCTGTCGGGCAAGACGACACGATACGGCGTCAAGGATGAGGTGTCGAAGTGGCAGATGCTGCCGAACGGCGCGGACCCGGAGAACCTGTTCTTCGGCCGCTTCACCGCGTTTCGCCGGCAGAAGACGTTCAAGATCTTCGGCCTGTCGACACCGGAACTAGATAGTGGCGACGCGCTCGGCGACGGGCCGGGGCATTGCAGAATCGACCGCGATTTCCGACGTTCCGACCAGCGCTTCTGGCACATACGCTGCCCGGAATGCGGAACTGAACAGGTGCAGCGGGACGCCTATCTGCTGATTGACAAGAAGCATCCGCACAAGACGGTGCTGCAATGCCTTCAGTGTGAGCACCACATTTCGGAGATGGAGCGAGTTCCGGCGGTCCGGCACGGGCGTTACATCCCCACGCTTTCCGGCCCGGATCGTCATCCCGGGTTCCATGTGGACGCCTTTATGTCGCTGATGATGTCCTACGAGGCGATTGCCGAGGACAAGATCAGCTACGAGGCGAAGGGCGAAGCCGGCGCGAAGGACTATCATAATCTGGTTCTGGCGCTGCCATACCAGATGAAGGGGAATGCTCCTGACCATCAACGACTGATGGAGCGAAGGGAGAGCTACCCGGCCGGCACGATTCCGGCAGGCGGCCTGATCCTCGTCAGCGGAGCGGACGTGCAGAGCTACGGCATCTACTGCGAGGTCGTGGCCTTCGGTGAGGATCGGCAAAGCTGGAACGTCTGTGCGGAATTCCTCGAGGGGGCAACCGACAATCCGCAGGCTGGCGCGTGGCTTCTACTCGAGGAATTTACCGAGCAGGAGTTTCCGGATGCCTTCGGGGTCCTGCGCAAGATTGAGGCGCGCGGAGTTGATAGCGGTTACCGCACCAACCAGGTGCTTGAATGGTGCCGCCGTCATTCGAACGCCTATGCGGTGAAGGGCATGCCGGGACGAGGCGTCCCGGCGATCAGTCCGCCGACCAGAAAGTCAGTCACCAAACGTGGCAAGCGGAAGCGTTACGGTTCCGCCATGACATGGCCGGTCGGGACGTGGTCCCTGAAAGCCGAGCTTTACGGCAACCTGCACAAGACTGGTCTCAGGTCCGGCGAGGCCTGCGATCCGCCGGGTTATTGCCACTTTCATGGCGAACTGGGCGAGGAGTATTTCCAGCAGCTGACTGCGGAGTATTTCACGCAGAAGCTGACCAAGGGAAAGCTGCATGAGGAGTGGGCGCTCCGGCGAGAGCACAATCACTTCCTCGACTGCCGGATCTACGCGATGGCGATGGCGGAGCATCTCGGGCTTTCGCGCCTGACGAAAAGTCAGTGGGCGGCACTCAGGGCCAAGTATGAGCCGGAAAACGTTCCGGATCTTCTGTCACCGGCTTCCGTCGTGGTTGCTGCGGCAACGCCTGCAGAAGTCGCGCCGCCGCCTGAACCGACATCGTCGAAAAAGCCCGGCTCTTCGTGGGCCGACAAGTGGAAGAAGCGGAAATGACGACGACAGCGGAGAAGCCACGGATACGCGTCCGGGCGGGCAGCAGTGTGGTTCCCGCACCGCAGACCGCGCCTCGTGTCCGGGCGAGCTATATGCGCGATACGCCTTCGGGCGTGATCGCCTCGCGGCCGGCGTCGCTTCGCGAGCATCGTGACGAGATCCGTCGTGTCTGGTGGCGGGCGGCCGCGCTTGCGATGGACATGCTGCAGAACTCCGGGCGCCTGCGCGGTGCTGCCGACCAGATCATCGCCGATACGGTCGGTGTCGAGCTTCAGCTCAACCCGCGTCCTGATCTTTCGGCCTTCGGCTACGACCAGAAGGAAGCGATCGAGTGGACACGTCTGGTCAAGTCGCGGTTCAAGGTCTGGGCGTGGTCGCCGCTGGAATGCGATTTTCGCGCCAAGTTCACGCTTCCGCAGCATACAGACGTTGGCGTCCGGCATTGGCTTGCCTTCGGAGAGAGCGTTGGCATTGTTGAGTATCTTCCGCTTTCCCAGCGCCTGCCGGGAACGAAGACGGGAACGAAGTTCCTGCTCCTGTCTCCGCAGAAGTTGGTGCAGGAAACCAACGAGGCATCTGGCCTATATCAGGGCATTACGCACGACGCTTATGGACGCCCGACACACTACCGCTTCGAGGAGAGGCGAGACGGGATCACGGTCAAGACCGATTACGCGGCGCGTGATGCCGATGGCCGGCAGCTCGTCATGCATGCCTTCGATCCGTTCTCGTCCGATGATGTTCGCGGCCTCTCGCCGCTGGCAACGACGTTTCGGAAATATCTGATGGCGGAGAACACCGAGGATGCGATTGCCCAGGTTCATTTCATGCAGACGATTTATGCCGCCATCCTGAAAAGCGGCAAACCGTCTGCGGAGGCGTTCGAAGCACTCAGCTCGCTCAAGGAGAGCGGCATTGAGGGCGCAGATAATGTCGCTGAGGGCCTTATGGCCTATTACGGCAACAAGTTGGAGCGAGCGGCGGAGGCCGAAGTCCGTTACGGCGAGGGCGCGGGTGTGTCGCATCTTTCCCTTGATGAGGATCTCGAATTCAAGACCATCTCGACACCGGGAGGTCAGTCGATACCATTCATCGCCTCGCTGCATCGCGAGCAGGCCCGGGCGCTCGGCATTTCCTATGGTGGCTACACCATGGACTACACGGCATCGACCTATGCCTCAACCAACATGGAGAACTCGGCGCTTTGGCCGTTGGCGCAGCGCCGGACAGACCGTATCGCCGCACCGCATGTGCTGGTGCCCTATGCATCGTGGCTCGACGAGGAGATCGGCGAGGGCCGAATTCCGTTCAAGGGCGGCTACGAGGTGTTTCTCGCGAACCGCGAGGCGATCCTGTGGGCGCTTTGTCAGGGACCAAGCAAACCGACCGCGGACGATGAGAAACGCGCCAAGGCGTCGAGCGAGCGTATCGCCAACGGTACCGGCACACTCGAACGGGAATGCGGCGAACTGGGAGACGATCCGGAGGAGGTGTTCGAAAGCCGGTTGATGTGGCACGAGCGCTATGTCGATGCCGGCATGCGGAGCCCGTTCGAACGCGGCTACGGCTCGAAGTCTTCGACCGAGGCGCAGCAGCAGGGAGCATCGGCATGACGAACCCTGTCAAGATCGGCGGAGTCACTGTCGATGTCGAGGACCCGTGCGCGCTTTACGCAGCACTTGCGGCCGCCAAGGCTAAGCGCCTGGCCGGCGAACAGGTCGAGGAGACCGAGATCCGCTCGCCGGTAATGCACCAGCGTCTCAAGGTGGCATCGTCGAGCATGGCAGACATAGACGCCGAACTGGTACGCCTGCAGGCGGCCTGCATGGCGAAAACCAATGGCTGCCGCCCATCGCGGCGCTGGAAATTCCGCTTCTGAGGATCGGTCATGAGCCTTCGTTACGCACATATCGCCCAGCGGATCTTCAACACTCCGCTGATGTACGACCCGCGCAAGGCCGAGGCCTTTCTGCACGGTCTGGGTGGCCGGATCGCCGGAGACACGATCGTCATTGCCAATCCAGAGGGGGCAGTTGACCATGTCGCCGGGTCGAATGGTCGCCCGCTCGCCGGCAAGATCGGCAACAGGATCGAGCGTGCTTACACCCGCGCCAACATGCTGCCTTTCGACATGATCGACAACGTCGCGATCATTCCAATCGAAGGGTCGCTTGTGCACAAGGGAGGCTGGGTCGGTGCTGCATCGGGAGAGACATCCTATCAGGGCCTTCAGGCTCAGATCGCGATAGCACGCCGCTCGAATCTCGTCCGTGGCGTCGCCTACGAGGTCGACAGCTACGGGGGCGAGGTGAATGGCGGTTTCGAAACGGCCGCCGCGATGGCGCAGCTCTCGAAGGAAAAGCCGACCATCGCCATCCTGACGGACTACGCCTATTCGGCCGGTTACCTGCTCGCGTCGCAGGCGCGGCAGATCGTCATGCCCCGGTACGGCGGAGCGGGGTCGATCGGCGTGATCATGATCCATGCCGATTACAGCCAGGCGCTGGACGAGGCGGGCATCCGCCTCACCATCATTCGCGCCGGCAAGAAGAAGGCGGACGGCAACCCCTATGAGCCGCTCAACGCGGCGCTTGCCGAACAATGGCAGGAGCAGGCGGAATCGATGCGGCAGGATTTCGCGGAAACCGTAGCCAAGGGGCGCCGTGGCCGTATCACCAAAGCCAAGGCGCTTGGAACGGAGGCCGGCGTCTATGACGCCGCCGAGGCGGTGTCGCTTGGTCTAGCCGATGCTGTCGGCGATCCGATCGAGGCGTTTGACGCCTTCGTCAAGGAAGTGAACCGGAGCTGATTATGTCCAGTCTTTTTGCAACCATCCGGGCTGCGGTGCGGCCCGGAGCGCTCCCCCATGGCCTCGATGATCTCGGGGTCGAAGCGGATGCCAATGCATCCAATCTTGAAACGCCTCCCTCGGAGGCCAACCCCACAGGAGGCTCTATGTCTGACACCCAGACTGTGGCCGGTGCAGCCCAGGCTGCCGCCGCGACCATTGCCGCCGCCGCTGCCGCCTCCGGTGGTTCCGACGGCTTCAAGACTGCCATGGACCGCATCAACGCGGCCCTCGGCGCTGACAGCATCAAGGGCGACGCCAAGCGCATGGGCGCAGCGCTCGACCTCGCGAACGCTTCGCCCGACATGTCCGCGGAGGCTATCGTGGCCTTCGTCACCGCCAATGTTCCGGCAGCCACCGCCTCGGCCGAACCGCCGAAGCCGGCGCAGCAGGGGGCGGCGTCGGCTGCCGCCACCTACGAACAGCAGCGCGTGGCCGCCGCCAATCTGGCAATGCCGGGTGGTGGGACGAGCGCGGCTGCCAGCGGCCCGAAAATCAACCGTGACGCCATTTTTGCGGCGCGTCGCAACACCCAGAAGGGGGTATGATCATGCCGACCAGTTTCACTGAAACTCCCCGCGATCTCGCCTTCGTCCTGTCGGAGGCGAACCGGACGCTCTCGCGCGAACCCATCACCATCGTCTCTGGTTCCGGCGTTGTCAAAGCCGGCACGGTGCTCGGCAAGGTCACCGCAAGCGGCAAGTATACGCCGTCGCCCAATGCCAGCACCGTCGGCAAGGAGGGTGCCGAAACGGCTACCGCCATCGCGGCCTACGAGGTCGATGCGACCTCTGTGGATGTTGCGACCGTCGGCATCACCAATGATGCCGAGGTGAAGAAGCCGATGCTCGTCTACGACAGCACGGTCAACGACGACACCAAGAAGGCGACGAAGCTCACCCAGCTCCGCGCCGTCACGATCAAGGCACGATAAGGAGAACGACCGTGACCGCACCGAATGTCCATACCTCCGACCCGTTCAGCCTTGAAAGCCTGACGGCCGCCGTCAATGCCGTGCCCTATCGGCCCGGACAGGTCAGCGCCTCCGGTATCTTCGAGGAAGACAGCGTCTCGACCACGCTGATCTCGATCGAACGTCGTAACGGCAAACTCGGCCTTGTCGAGCCGACCGCTCGCGGCGGTCCGGGCGAGACCACCGGTGACGAAGATCGAACGAAGGTTCCGGTCATCATCCCTCATTACCAGCGCGACGACAGCATTCTTGCCGACGAGGTGCAGAACGTCCGCGAATTCGGGACTGAAAGCTCGCTGGAAACCGTCGAAGGGCGCATCAACCGCAAGGCGCAGCGTCATGCGGCGGATCTGACCATGACGCTAGAACATCAGCGTGTCGGCGCTATCAAGGGCATCGTGACCTCGAAATCCGGCGGTGTTCTCGTCAACCTCTACAACACGTTCAGCATCGCGGTGCCGGCCGATGTTTCGCTTGAACTCGACGTGGACGCAACACTGGTTACGAGCCTTTGGCAGGATGTCGTCTATTCCATCGAAGACTCTCTCGATGAACCTTATGACGGGTTTCACGTTTTCACCGGCCGCGGCTTCCACAAGGCCCTGTGGCAGCACAAGTCTGTCAGGGATACCTTCCTCTACAACGGAGGCGCCACCGTGTTGAGGCAGGATGTTCCCGATGTCTTCGAATGGGGCGGCGCCACCTGGGAACGCTACAAGACCGGTGCCAAGGCGACGGCCGATCTCGGATCTCCCTATATCGCCGATAGCGAGGCCCGCGTCACAGTGAAGGGTGTACCGAACCTGTTCATCACCCGGTTCGCGCCGGCGGACTACAAGGAAACTGTCAACAGCCCGGGCCTGCCGTTCTACAGCCGCGCGCCGGAAAAGACGAACGGCAAGGGCAACGACCTCGAAGTTCAGATGAATGCGATCTCGCTGTGCACGCGCCCGGAGGTTCTGCGCAAGCTGACGCTCACCTGACATTCATCGCCTCGCAGAATGAGGAGGCCGGTTGTCCCGGCCTCCTGTTTTCAAGCGCCATCCTCATGATGGCACTCGACAACAGGAGAGGTACTCCCATGAGCAAGATCACCATTGCATTCCCGCAGGGCGGCATCATCCCCGGCGCGGTTCTCGGCAAGAGCGAGGATGTCCATGTCGACGCGCTGGCACCGATCACGGTTCCCGAACGCTACGGCCGCCACCTGATCGCCGACCGCTTTGCTGTCGAGGTCGCTGCGCCGGAGAAGCCGAAGAAGAAATCCGTAACGCCGTCTTCCGACGCCTCCGCCGCGCTTGCTGCGGCCGAGGCTGCTGTGGCGGCGGCGCAGGAAAAGCTGGCGACCGCCGGCGATGACCTCGCGGCGAAGGCCGAAGCGGAGACTGAGGTGAAGGCGGCGGAAGCGGCGCTCGCAGCCCTGAAGTCCTGATCATGGTCGACTGGGCATCGGCTCGGGCGATGCTCGAGGATACGGTGGCGGGCGTGTTCGATGTCACGCCCTGCCAGCTTGTCGGTTACAGGCAGGGGCAATCGGTCAATCACGGGATGCAGGTCGATTACAGCAGGCCTGCATTCGACTTTCTCGGGACCATCGATCTCCAGCCGCCCGCCGACAGGCTCACCCGCCATCCGCCGGGCGATCCCGGTACACCGGGCGCGACAGTCTCCTACGCGGCGGTGCTGACGGCGCATGTGGGCGAATGGCCGTGGCGGCCGCGAAATGGCGACCGGGTCGTCAGTGGCGGACGCACATGGCGGATCGAGGCCTCGGAGCGGGACGGCTCCTCGCGGCCCGCCTGGTATCTCTCGGAGGTGAAACATGCTGGCGGCTGAGGCGGTCCGGCTGGTGGCCATGGAAATCCTGCTGCCGACCGCAGCGCAGGCCGCCGGCGGCCCTTATCCGACCCTGGCAGGGGCGCGGGTGTTCGACAGCCGGGCGCCGTCGCTCTCTGATATCGACGAAGAGGCGGAATATACGCCCGTCCTGTCGCTCTACACGCCGGAAAGTGGGGTGGCACTTCGTGGCCCCCTGACGGATGCCGGTGACGCCGAGGCAGATGCCGTGCTCGACGTTGTCTCGGAACTCTGCATCGTCGCCCGCGATGGCGACGGACCAGCTTTCGCCGACGCCATGGCCGATGGCGATCCATCGGCGCGGCTGGTTCTGGCGGCTCTCGCGTCACGGGTCCGTTACCTGCTGGAATTCAGCCCGGCCGGGCTGGCCTGGCGGCGACTGGTGCGGAGGGTGATCCGGGTGGAAAACAGGACATTCGCGGTCCCTGAATACGGGCTGCGCTGGCATCGGATGACGACGCGGTTTCACCTGTCCATCCGCGACGACGATTTCAATGTGGCGGCTGGAGGGCTTCCCGAACCGATCCGTAATGTCTGCGACGCATTACCGGACGGCAGTTATGCCAAGGCCCAGTTACAGGCGCTTGGCGCGCACTTTGCCGCCGAGCCACCTACCGCTCTCGCCGGCATGGACTTCACGGCCCGGATCCCGGGCGGAACCGAAATCAACGGCGTGGTGGGCACGCCGAAACCCTGACGCCCACATCACCGGAGGCATCCATGACAGTGCTCTATGTGGCGGCTCCCGGCCGCCTGATCCCGAACGGCTGGCCGGAAGACGGCCGACCGATCGATCCGCTCTCGCAGTTTCATCGCCGGATGGTCAAGGACGGCGATCTCATCGTGAAGCCGGAAAGCTCCAAGAAGAAGGACGACGCCGATGGCAAGTAATATTCCGAGCGGTCTCATCGCGCCGCTGCTGGCGTTCGACGTCGAGAGCGGCGGCCAGTTTTCCAGCGACAACCGTGCCATCCTGCTTGGCCATGGCCTCGCCGCCGGTGCGCTCGCCGTCTCCGGTATCGCTCTTTGCGGCAGTGTCGAGGAGGCGCGCTACCTTGCCGGTCGCGGCTCGATGCTGGAGGCGATGTTCATCCGCATGCGGCGCAACGCTGCCGCGCAGGAAATCTGGCTCGGGCGCGTCGATGAGGCGACCACGGCGGAGGCGCGGACCATCACGGTCGGCGTGGTTCCGGCGGCCGGCGGGCAGGGCGTCTTGCAGATTGCCGGCGAAAGCGTGGCGATCAATATCGCAGCCGGCGACAGCGCCAATGCGGTGGCGACTGCGCTTGCCGCGGCCATCAACGCCTATATCAATCCGGTCACCAAGATCTCCCTGCCATTCACCGCGGCTGCCGCGACCAATGTCGTGACTATTACGGCCCGGCATAAGGGCGTCTACGCCTCCGGCATCGACGTCTACATCCCGGTTCTCGACGGCGCGAACGCGTTCTCTGGCATCCTGACATTCGCGGTCTCGATTGCAGGCGCCGGCACTCCCGATGTTTCCGCCGTGCTGGCGGCAATGGGAGACGACCCGTTCGAGGTCGTCGTTTCGGCCTTCAGCGACGATGCGAACCGCACGCGCCTCGACGATTTCCACAGCAACGTGTCGGGCCGCTGGTCCTATCTCCAGCAGCTCTACGGTCATGTGTTCTATCCGAAATCCGGCACCACGGCGACGCTCGCCACCTCGGCGCTGGCCAAAGACAGCTGGCATCTCACCATGATCCCGCTGTTTTCCAACGGCGGCATGGCGCGGCCGGACTATGAGTTCGTCGCGGCCGTGGTCGGGCGCATCGCCTCGTTCCTCGATGGCGGCTCCGACGGTCGCGTTTCTGTCAACCAGTCTGGGCTCGTGGTGTCCGATGTGATCGCACCGCGTGATCGCGATTACTGGCCGGAATACCCGACGCGCAACAGCCTGTTGTCGAACAGCGTGTCTACCTGGTTCGTGGATCGCTCCGGCGATATCGCCATCGACAAGATCATCACGCAGCAGCAGACGACGAACGGCGTTCCCGACTCGGCGATGCGGGATATCCAAGCGATTTATCAGACCACCTATTCGCTTAAATATCTGCGGTCACAGCTGGCTTCCGAACATTCGAACAAGGCTGCTGTGGATGACAACCCGGGCAACTTGCCGACCTTGATCACAGCCAAAGATGTTCGTGCCACATTGGTGAATTCGATGGTTGAACTGTCGTTGCGCGGCGTTCTGGAGGTGTCCGCCGCTGTGTTGGACGCCATTGTGGTCACCCGTAACGCGGATAATCCGGCTCGCTTCGATATCGGCCTCGACATGGATCGCGTCAACCCCGCCGACATTTTCGCAGGCCTCGCCCGCGTGTTCGCACAGGTCTGAGGCGCCGCCGGCGCCTCGCATCCCCTTCACGGGCCTAACCCCTCACAGGAGAGCCAGCCATGGCAGACAAGGACTTTGGCGGGCGCATGAGCGTCCGTCTTTCGAGCGGTGAATACCTTTCGTTGCGCGGCACATTTTCCGTCCAGCGCGGTCGGCAGAGCAATGAATCTATCACCAATCAGGACGGTTCGAACGACCGGATTGGTACGCCGACCTCGCCGCGTGCCAATGTCGTGTTCAAGGACAGCGGGGTCGATTTCGACGCGTTGATGAGGGCGCCGCGGCAGAACATCGTCATCACCGAGGAATTTACCGGCGTGACGCATCATTTCATATCCGCGTTTTTCGTCGGAGACTCCGACAGTAACCGCCTCAACGGCGAGGTGAGCGGCCTCACCATTTCCGCCGGGAACTATCGGCGGACGGGTGACTGATCATGGCTGAGCATGTCGTGAAACTCTCCCGGCGCTACGAGGTGCCGGGTGGCCTGCCGTTCGACAGCGTCGTGCTCCGGGAGCCGACCTATGTGGATACCTATACGGACGGTCTGGGATTTCCAGAGGAATGGCAGCCGAACGGGCAGGGCGGTGGGATGCTCATCACCTACGCGTCGACCATCGATGCCTATCTCCGGAGGCTCGTGAAGGTCGGGTCTCCGGGCTACGAGAACCTCGCTCTGATTTCCTCGCTGGACGGCAAGAAGCTTGCCGACAAGGTGATCAGTTTTTTCCGGGAGGCGGCGCCTGCGACGTCGCCGCCGACCACCTCGTCTTCCGGTTTGGATGGGACGCAACCCGCGTCCAGCGAATGACGCTCTCGGAAATCGCCTGGTGGGCAAACCGGGCCGTTCAGTATCGTAGGAGGTGACCATGAACCGCGTCATTGAGGCGGCCCTCAAGATCTCCGCGATCGACAAGACGGGGAGGGTGTTCAAGAACATCGCCGACAAAATGGGCGATGTGAACAGGCGGGCCGGGGAGTTCAACCGCCGACAGGGCATGCTGGCGCGCGGAACCGCTGATATGTACGCCATGGTGGCGCGCTATGCCGCTCCGGCCGCGATTGCCTATGGCGCCAAAGTTGCTCTCACCGATTTTGCCGCGTTGGAACGGCAGATGACCCGTATCGGCATCACGGCCGATGCGACCAGCGAGCAGACATCCAAGGCATTTGCCGAGGCGCAAAAGGTCTCTAAAGACCTCAACTATGACAGCGTCGCTCCCGCCATCGAGGCGCTGGATACGCTGGTTTCCTCCGGGAAATCTCTGGAGGAGGCAATGGCGTTCCTGCCGTCGGTGCTGGCCACGGCGCAGGCGTCTGGGGCAGCGACAGCCGACATCGCCAATACCGGCTTGAAGGCCGCCGATGCGCTGAAGATTGAGACGTCGCAGTTGCAGCGTGCTTTCGACATCATGGTCATGGGGGGCAAAGCCGGACAGTTCGAACTCAAAGACATGGCGCAGTATATTCCGGGCCTTGCGAACAGCTTTGCCACGCTCGGTTATGACGGCGAGGACGGGCTGAAGCGGTTGGTCGCCATCCTGCAGACGATCCGCGAGGACACTGGCGATGCCAGTTCTGCGGCAACGCAGGCGCAGAATATCTTCGGCAAGATGTTTTCCGAGGAAACGGCCAACAAGTTCAAGAAGTTCGGCGTCGATCTTCGCAGCGAAATGCAGGCGGCTGCGAAATCCGGCGAGGATGCCGTTTCCGCCTTCGTGCGTCTCTCGAAAGAGGCGATCAAGGGCGATCTGTCGAAGCTTCCGCTGCTGTTTTCCGATCAGGAATTCCGGCTCGGCATGCAGTCGCTGATCACCAGCGAGGACAGCTTGCGGAAATTCCTCGAGCTGATGAATTCGGCCGAGGTGAATGGCACTGTGTGGCGCGATGTCAATCGCGTGATGTCGGATACGCAGGCATCGATCGACCGCATGTCGAACAGTTGGGAAAAGCTGAAGACGAATTTCGGCAAGGCGATTGCGCCGACGGCCACCAGCCTGATGGACAGTGTGTCGAGCAATCTCGACTACCATGCCTCTGTCAACGCCGGGCTGGAAAAGCGTGGCATGGGCTGGTGGGAACGGACCCAGTGGGGGCTTACCAGTACCGACGACGAAAAGATGCAGGCCGCCATCGAGGGCGGCTACAGTGACAAGAAGGCGATCGCGGAGTATCGCCAGCGGCAGTATGAGAGCGGCAAGGTCAAGGCCTCTACCGGGCGGCATAACCTGCCGGTTGTCCGTCAAGAGTTTCCGGGAGGGGATCGGCATCTCAACGCCCGCGACCTGCCGAAGACCGATGTTCCGATTCCCGGTGCGCGCCCGGCAGCGCCGATGCAGGGGCCGTCGCGTCCCGAGGCTCCGAAGATCGGGGCAACGCCGGCAATCGCCGATATGGGGCAGTCTGCGGCGGGCCTCTTCCGCCTGCCGTCGAAAGGCGAATGGCAGGATGCGCTGAAAATCGACATCGGGACCGACGAACTGAAAAGCGGCGGCGAGGAGGCGGGGCGCAGCATTGCCGATGGAGGCCGGCAGGGGGCGGATGCCATCAAGGAATCGTCCGGCTTTTTCAAGGTCGCCGGCGTCGACGTGGCTGCCGCGATATCCAGCGCGGCGGACAAAATGGTCAGCGCCGCCGCCGCATTCAACCGCACCATGGCCCAGAGCACCGGGGTCGGCGCTCCCGGGCGTCCTGCCGTCAACGCCGATACGGGCCGCAGCATGCCGCCGCAGAAGCCGGGCGGCGGCGGCTGGTGATTTCGAGGATCTGAGACATGCGTGACTGGGCGAAAACCCTCAGACGGGCGAGCTATCGCGGCGTGCCGTTCTGGGTCGACATGGACGAGTTTTCCGGCGGGAAGCGGTTGGCGCGGCATGAATATGCCGGGGGACGCACGACCTATCTGGAGGAAATGGGGCTGGCGACGCCGGCTTATGACGTGACGGCCTATCTGGTTGGCGACCTGAGCGATGTGCAGGCGAAGGCTTTGGAGGCGGCGTGCAATGCGGCCGGTCCCGGGCGGCTGGTGCTGCCGATGGATGGCGGACAGTTGGCCTATGTCGAGGGCTTCCGGCGCAGCCGGTTCAAGGACCAGCGGGGCTATATCGCCTTCGCCTTCACGGCGATCCCGGCCGGCAATATGCCCGGCGCCATCCTCGGCGTGGGCGACGTGACGGCGGCGGTGCTCGGCACCCTGTCGTTGGCTGCCGCTGCTTTTGGCGGGTTCTTCTGATGGCTGCGGACAGGCAGGAAATCTGCGACTGGCTCTCGGCACTGGCCTCGATGCTGGTGATGGATGTGCTTGATGCGGCCGACGTCGCCGACAGGCTGGTGGCCGCGCAGGATCTCGACGCGGACGGCTTCGCCCTGGAGACGATCTCGCTGATGCGGATCGTCGCCGAGAGCGTCACGACGCCGGCCGGGTTCGATGCGATCAAGGTCGTGGAGTTCGTCGCAGCCGATACGACCGATGCGGCGGCGATCCTGCTGGCGGTCGGTCTCTGTATCGCAGGGCCGCGGGCGGGCTGGATTTCGCGGCCGCAGGCGCGGGCAGGGCGTGAGCGGATCGGGGCGACCGGAACGGCGGCGCTGGCGCTGGTGTCCTCCCGTGGCGCGGTTGCTGTCGATCTCTATGTCTGGCTGTCGCGGCTCGTCGATGTCTCGGTGCGACTGGTCTCCGATCAGGCGGCGGATGCCGTGCCGGTCGTGCGGGTCGAGACCGGGATTTCGCTGCCATCGACCGTGCTGGCCTATCAGCTCTATGGCGATGCCGGCCGGGCGGAGAGCCTGGTGGATATCGCCGGGGCTTCGACACCGATGCTGATGCCTGTCGCCTTCGACGCGCTGGAGAGTTGAGTGACCCTGCCTGTATCCTATGGCCCGCTGGAGACTGTCGTGGTTTCCGGCCTGCCGCCGATCATGTCGATCGATATCAAGGTATCGGCGGAGGAGGCGGCGCGGTCCGCGAGTGGTGAATTCGTCATCACCGGCTCAGGCCTCCCGGTGGCTCCCGGCATGGAGACGAGGATCACGGCCTCCGGAGACCTGATGCTGACAGGCTATGTCCGCGACGTCTCGACCGGCTATGATGAGGCCGACCGGACGTTGTCCTGTGGGCTGGTTTCTCGGACCGTCGACTACGTCGAGTGCTCGGCGGTGCATGAGAGCGGCGAGATCCTCAACAAGGATGTCGCCGCCATTGCCAAGGAGCTGGACAGCTACGGAATCGGGATCGAGACAGACGGCACGAAGCTGCCGGTCGAGGCGCGGCATAAACTCTCCGTTGGCGAGAGCGCGTTCGCTTCGATCGAGCGGCGCATTCGTGGGCGTAAACTGCTGCTCCACGATACGCCTGAGGGTCGGTTGAAGCTCGCCTCGAAACCGGGTGGAGTTCACAGCGGCACGCTACGGCGCGGGGTCAATATCCTGTCGGGCGCGAGTGCCAGTTTCACGGAGCGCGGACGCTATTCCGAAACCCGCATTCGCGGGCAGGCGACTGTCGGCACGGAGAAACAGCAGCTCAGGCCGCAGGCAACGGCCACGGATAGCGGCGTCACGCGAAAACGCGTTCTGATCCTGCCGCATGAGGGCGAGGCGACCATCGACCGGATGCGGGAGCGGGCTGTCTGGCAGGCACGGCGGGCAGCCGGCGCGGCCGTGACGGCCTCCATCCCGGTGAGTGGCTGGCGGGACGAGGGTAATCGGATCTGGCAGCCGAACTGGCTGGTGCAGGTCAAGGATGACTGGCTCGGTATCAGCGGGCTGATGATCATCAAGAGCATCGCGTTCCACCAGAGCGACATCACCTCTGCGACGCTTTCGCTGGCCGACCCCCGGGCGCTCGGCGGAGAGAACCCGCGCGGGAAATCGGCGGATGGCTATGCCGCGCCCGGTGCAGCAGATGCGGAGTATGCAGACGAATGATCCGCTTCGATTTCGATGGCCGCGTCGAGGAGAAGGGCGGGCAGCAGTTCGTCTCCGGACGCGGCGCTTACGGCGATGGCTATACCCGGATCTACCGGCCTGAGCCGCATGGTTTCGCCTCCAGCCCGATCAAGGGCGGCAAGGGCATTTTGCTGCCCATGCCGGGCAATCCGGATTTCGCGGTGGTTCTCGGCGGCGAACATCCTGGCAAGCGGGCGGCGGACCTGCCTAGTGGCGGGACCGCTATCTATGACAGCTCGGGCAACATCATCAGCCTGGTCGGAACCAAGGTCCGGCTGGTTGCGCCGGTTTTCGAATTCGTCGGTGACATCACCATCGACGGCAGCATTTCCATGACCGGCGGCATCACGGCGGCCGGATCGATCGTCGATGGCGACGGCAATAACGGGGCGTGACCATGATCCGCATCATTCCGGTCGATGAGGCCGAGGAGCCCTATCGTGGGCCCGATCTCGGCTGGGACGGCACTGTCGGCGACCTGATCCTGAACGGGCTCGACCATGCCTCCGCCCCCGGCGATCTCCGGGCAGAGCATGGGCTGGCGACGCAGGTGCTAATCCTGCTGCAGACGGATCGCCGGGTCGAGGACAGCGAGCTGCGCGACGGCGAGGAAAACCGGGGCTGGATTGGCGATAGTTTCGACCTGATGGATGGCGAGACCGCGCTCGGCTCGCGCCTCTGGCTGCTGCGACGCAGGGCGATCTACGACGGCATCGAGACCGACATCGAGGACTATGTGCGTGAGGCGCTGGAACCCCTGATCGAGCAGGGGGCGGTCGCTTCGATGGATATTGCGGTCACTGCCGACCGGCCGGCAAACCGGATCGAATATGAAGTGATGCTCTACGGGCGCGACGGCGAGCGCGTCTACAACGGAAAATTCGAACTTCTCTGGAGGCAGGTCAATGGCGTGGTCCATCCGCTCGCTCGATGACGCCTCGGCGGCGATCCGCGGATCGTTCCGTCGCTGGCTGCCCGGGAGCGACACGGCGCTGAAAAACAATTTCGTGACGGTGGTCGCGAAGGTCCTGGCCGGCATATCGCATGAATTCGAGCTGCGCATGGGCTATCTGGCGCGGCAGATGTTTCTGACGAGTGCGACGGGGAAATTCCTCGAGCTGCACTGCTCGGATGTCGGGATCTACAGGAAAAAGGCGTCCGCTGCGGCGGGACAGGCTGTCGGAACGGCTGCAGCGAGCACCGCCTATCCGGAGGGCATCCGCTTCGTTTCCGGCAATGTCACATACGTTTCGACCGCGGCTGCGACATCCGGCGCGGATGGCAGCCTGACGCTGGCCGTCATTGCAGAGACCAAGGGCTCCAACACCAATCGCGATGGCGGTGGGCTGTTGTCTCTGGCCGATCCCGGCCTCTATCCGGATCTGTCGACGACATTCGAGGTGGATGCGGACGGGCTGGGCGGCGGCGCCGATATCGAGACCAACGATTCTCTCAAGGCACGTGGCTTGCAGCGCAAGCGAAACCCTCCGGGCGCAGGGAAGCTCAGCGACTACGAACGCGAGGTGCGGGCCGTCTCCGGGGTCAAGCAGGCATGGGCGTTTCGTGGGCAGAACCCGGGCGACGTGTTCGTCTACTTCCTGTTCGAAAACCGGCCGGGCTATATCCCCGAGGCCTCCGATGTGACGGTGGTGCAGGCGGCGATCGATGCAAAACGGTTGATCCGGTCCGATGCCAGTGAAGTCGTTGCGCCGACGGCGCATCCGGTCGATGTGACGATCAGCGGGCTTTCTCCCGACAATGAGGAGATCCGCGCCGCGATCGAGACGGCCATTGCCGATATCTACCTGACGAAATGCCGCCCCGGCATCGCAGGCAACACATTCACCCTGTCGCGGAGCTGGATCGGCGAGGCGATTTCCGGGGTAGCAGGCGAGGAAAGCCACGTTCTGGTGGCGCCTGCCGCCAATATCGTGCTGACGGGCGGGCAGTTCCCGACGCCCGGCACCTACAGCTATACGGCCTGATCCATGCGCAACACCTATGAGCATACGCGGACGAGCATCGGCTCGGACGAGGGCGATGGCATTCTCATCGTCGCACCGTCGGACGCACTCACCGCACCGGAGAATGACGACCTGATCGGGGCGGCACTTTCGTTCTGGCCGCAGGGGGCAGCATGGGGGACGCCGGATGGTCAGGCGATGTCGCTCGCCTCGGTACTGGCGCGATTTACCCGCGTGCTGATCGACCCGTTTATCTGGCTCTATGCAAGGGCGTGGAGGCTGGCGCGGGAATCGACCGTCGCCGGCGTCGACGAGCTGCTGACCGACTGGGAGACGGACTACGGCCTGCCGGACAATTGCGTGACCGGAGAGACCAGTCGCGCCGAACGATTGAGGGCTCTGGAAGCCAAGGTTCGCGCGCTGGCCGTGGCGACGCCTGGCGAGTTCATCGCGCTGGCGGCCGGATACGGCTTTTCGATCACCATCACGGAACCAGTGATTTTCGAATGCGGGTTTTCCGAATGCGGCGGCGAGCACGAAACGGGCGCTCCTGGCGAGGAGACCTACTGGCTGGTGCATGTTGCCGATCTCGCGGTCGATTATTTCGAATGCGGCTTTTCCGAATGCGGCCATGACCCGCTGTTCGACCTTGGCGATGCCGAACGCCTGATGTGTATCCTGCGCCGGCTCGCGCCGGCCTGGACCCTGCCCATTCTCGCCAACGACTGACCTCACACCAAAGCACGAGGCTATCATGAAGTATCAGGCACCATACGGGTCGTCGGACCCGGATGAGGAATATGTCGACCGCAACTCCTCAGCTGCGACCAGCGGCTCGAAACTCCCCGCTGGTTTCCCAAACTGGACGCAGAGGGAAATCGTCAACGTCATCAAGAAGGCGGGATTTACCCCTGACGATGTGCTGCAGCTTGCTGCGGCCATCCAGTCTGGCGGTCTCAACTACGGCGTCCTCGGCGGCACGGCCAATGCGTTGGCGGCGACGCTGCTATCGGCGCCTCCTGCGCTGGTTGACGGATTGACCGTGGTGTTGACGATCGGGGTCGCTAACACGGGGGCCGCGACACTGAATGTCAATGGTCTCGGAGCATTGCCGATCGTCAACCTCTTCGGCGCTCCGCTGGTCGGCGGCGAACTGGTCGGTCCCGTACGTTTTACGTATGGCGCAGCAAAATGGTGGGCGGCCGTAGTGCAGCCGAGCGTCTCTGCCGACCGGACATATTATGTCAATTCTAACACGGGTAGTGACAGCAACAGCGGCCTCACAAGCGGGACGGCCTTTGCGACTATTCAGAAGGCTGTCGACGTTGTCGCATCCATTAATTGGGCTGGTTACGCTGCAACGATTTCCGTGGCAAACGGTACATATGGTGCCGTTTCACTGAAGAACGTAGCTGGTGCGTCGTCAGTGACACTGACCGGAAACGTCGCGACACCCGCAAGCGTTGTAACCGGGGCGATTACGGCAAATGGCACCAGCGGATGGAAGGTCGAAGGTCTCAAACCGACAACAACCGTCGCCGCGGCTCATAATCTGCAAATAACCGGTGGCTCAGTTGTTGTTGGCACCATGGAATGGCCTGTCAACGACGGTGGAGGAACATCCAATGGTGGCGCTCACATGGCGGCTGGGGCCGGTGGGTCTATCCTCGTTACCGGAACACAACGGATCGCCGGCGGAGCAACGATCGCTCACATGTATGTCGCCGATGGTGGGGCTATTCGTTTCCTTCAGGGGGCGGTGCCTGCGCTGAACGTTCTTGCGACGGTTGGTTTTACGCAGTTCGTGAATGCGGTTTCCTTGGGCAATATTCATGTCACGTACGCCTCAATAACGGGTGCGGCGAACGTCAACACCGGCAAAAAATACAACGCCACGGCAAATGGCATTATTAATACCGATGGTGCTGGGGTGGGCTATTACCCCGGTCCGACAGCTGGAACGACAGCGACAGGAGGCCAATATGTTTGATCCAGCAAACTGGTACTGGATCCGGGAGGATGGGGCTCTCTACTCCTCCGCATCACGCGCGTTTGTCGCGGCCAACGATACGGATTATGTTCTATGGCTCCGTACCGGTGCGATGCCGACGCCCTATCCTCGCGATGCGTCCGGCGCCGAGAGCGAGGCTGAGCTGGCAGAGGTCCTTCGACCGTATGGGGTTTTTGTTCGCCTGGCTGACTATGCCGCAGCGAAACGCTATGCATTGGAAACGGGGGGATTTGTCTATGGTGGCAACCTCATCGCCACGGACCGCGACAGTCAGGCTGCGATCGGGAATGGCGCGCTTGCGGCCACTGTCATCGGCTCCGAATTCTCAACGGCCTGGAAATGCGCAGACGGATCGTTCCTATCGCTGGGGCAGGATGAAATGCTTGCGATGGCGACGGCAGTGATGAATTTCATCAGTTCGTGCTTCTCTGCCGAGGCGGTGATCGTCAGGGCAATTGAAGAAGGCAATATTGCAAACCAACAAGAGGTGGACGCTGCCGAATGGCCGTCTGCTAGGCAGGCGCAGTGACGGACTGACTAATTCCGGCGCGGACAGCGCGCTGGATGGGACGCTCGATATATATGGTGACAAGGGCGGCGGCCACGAAACTTGCGGTTATGCCTGCCATCAACACGATGGCGAGGGGCGCCCCTGCATCGTAAAGGGCATTCATCGCGAAATTCCCGACAGGTGCGTGCAGCAGATACAGAGCGTATGAGATGTTTCCGAGAAACATCAGCGGGGCCGGCACACTCTGAAAGCCGGCCTTCATTGCCGCGAAAAAAACGACAGGTGCAGCGACGTACGTCACGATCGGTTCGAAGGGACCGTCGCCGGTCAGGTATCCAGGTCTGGTCTGCTCGAAAACCGAGAACAGCATGGCAATGCTCGCGGTGGTAAATCCCACTAACCCGCCAAGCGATAGCGTCGATCGTTGATACAAGTACATTGCGCGACCGATGATGAAAAACGGCAGGTATCCAGTGAATGTTGCCTGGTCGGCAGCGTATTGGCTGAAGATTACCGGGGCCAAGATCATCGCCACGGATGCCAGCATCCCTATGGTTGCCAGCACCGGGCGGGGCCTGGCTACCATCATCCAGATGGCGAAGATGCCGTAGAATATGAACTCCACATAGAGAGACCAAACCGGTCCCAAAGCGGAGCGACGGTAATCGATGGCAAAGATATAGGTTAGCGCTGTTGCAATATAGTCGCCGGCCGACTGCGCCTTGTTTCCGTAGAACGGGGTGATGCCCAATGTTTCAGAGCACACCGCTATCAGCCAAGTGATGAATATAGTCAGGAACAGTGTGGGCAGGATGCGTACGGATCGACGAAGAATAAAGTCTATCCTGCTACCGGTCTGGCCGACGTGGCTGATAATAAACCCACTGATGATGAAAAACACCATCACTGCTAGATGAGCACCATCCCCCGTCAGTCGTAACGGTGTGCTGAACCACTCCCGAAAGGTCGAGAACACTGGCAGAATCGCCTTGTGGGTTCCCGCGTACCAAGCACCTCCGAGATGCGCCCATACAACCAACAGCGGTGCGACGCCACGCAGGATGTGGATGAACGGTATCAACGATTTGTTAGCTGCCTCCATGAGTGACCCATACCATCGGTCGTATTGCGCAGCAAGTACACTCCTTCAGCGTTAGGCCAGCGCCGAGCGCGTCTTTCTCGTTTTACAATCAAAAGGAAATCACCATGAAAACGACACTGGATATCCAGCGTCGTCTGGCGGAACTCGGCTATGATCCGGGTCCGGCAGACGGCATTCGCGGGCGGCAGACCATTGCCGCCGTCAAGAGATTTCAGTCGGCGAGCCATCTGACTGTCGATGGTATTGCCGGCCCGGCGACACTCAGGGCGCTGTTTGGCGGCGCGACTGTCTCTGCTTCCGAGAGCCCGGATGCCTGCCCGTGGCTTGAACAGGCCTTTCGCACGAAGGGGCTGCACGAGCGCCGCGACAATGCGGCGTTGCGCGAATTTCTGAAAAGCGACGGTGGCACGGTCGGCGATCCGGCGAAGGTTCCGTGGTGCGGCGATTTCGTGCAGACCTGCATTGCTCTCTCCATGCCGGAAGAGGTGCTGCCGAACAATCCCTATGCGGCGATTAACTGGCTGAAGTTCGGCCGTGAGTGCGCGCCGCAGCGCGGTGCCGTGCTGGTCTTCTGGCGCGGCTCGCCCGATGGCTGGCAGGGGCATGTGGGGTTCTACGTTTCCGAGGACGCGACCCACTACCACGTGATCGGCGGCAACCAGAGCGACAGCATTACCGTCAGCCGGATCGTCAAGAACCGGCTGCGCAAGGGGGGCAGCCGCTGGCCGCTGACAGCGCTCGCAGTCAATAGCGGAGCCGTGATTGCCGACGGTTCGACGCTTGTCGAAACGCGTAACGAAGCCTGATGAGGAAACAATGACCGTATGGATTCGCATCGCCCTCTACATGGTTGCGGGCTGGCTCTATGGCTCCGGCTATATCGGTGATGAGGTCAAGGCTTTGATCACCACAGACCCCGCCGTCGCGTCTTCGATCGAAGCAGGCATCTCGGCGCTGATCGCCTCGGTCCCTGTCGCCTGGTGGCAGTGGGCGCGCAAGACCGGCAAGCCGACCTGACATCACCCTCCCGTTGAAGGATTTTCATCATGACCGCAACGACCAAGGCCGTGCTTTGCGCGGCCGGGCAGTGGACTGCCGTCTCGACTGCCAAGGCAAAGGTGCTGGCTTCGCTTCGCAGCTCCGGCGCGATCTACCTCAAGACCGGCTCGGCGCTGCCGACTTTGGCGCCGACGACGGAGGATAATGCCAGCGCGGGTTTCGATTTCCTGACGATCACGGCCGACCGGCCGGCGTCGTTCACGTTCTCGGACACGACGACGAACGTCTACGCCTATCCCCGCGGCGACAGCGCCAAGACCATCGAGACCGTGACGGAGTAGGGCTCATGCCGGTGATTGCATTCGGCGGCCCGGGACCGGCGTTTGGCCTGGGACAGATCGCCCTTGGTCAGGGTGGTGGAGCGGCAGTGACGCCCGGCATCATCGCTGCCAACCGGACGCAGATCCCCACAGCCGGAGCAGCTCGGACCGCCCCCTATACCTCCCGGCGGGAGCACTATGCTCATCCATCCGGCGAGATTTCCAATCTGCGGCTGACATATCTCGGTTGGTACATGTCCGGCGCAGCCACCACGGCGAGCGCTGGATACACCTGCAAATCGTTTATTGAGTACCCTGCGGGAACATTTACTCCCGTGAATGCCGGCGCCGATGTCGTTGTCCCAGCCGGCGGGCAAATCGAGGTCACATGCGGCGTGAAGATCCCCGCAGGCGCGCGTTTCTGGGAGCGCACCGTGATCCTCACCACAGGGACTATCCCGGCGCTCGTCCTCCCGGCTGTCGCGAGTTCCCTCGGTGGAATCAGTGACGGATTTGCAGCGAGCGATCTCGGCAATAGCGGGTCCATGACCGGCTCCAATACCTCGCAGTATCACGGGGCGTCGGCTATCCACGCGGATATCGCTGCGGCCGGAGCGCGAGCCGCTGCGTTGTTGGGCGACAGTCTGGTCCATGGGCAAGGTGACACTACCGGGACTGGGGCGAAGGGCTCCAGTGGTTTCGTAGCACGATTGATAGATGCCGTGATGCCTAGCGTGAAAATAGCGTATCCGGGGCAGCGTGCGTCGCAGTTTGCAACGCTGATATCTGGAGCTGGTCCTGTTGCGACGTTCTTTAACAGCGTCAGGGTCACTGACTATGTGATCGAACATGGTGTCAACGACCTGATCCAGAGTTCAACGCAGGAAGCGCTGGACACTGCATATTCCTCCATCGTTGCGACGATCCTTTGGGTTAAACCGTCCGCTATCATCCACCAGACGACGCTTACACCCCGCACCAGTGAGGCCGTCGAGGGCACGGGCTGGATCAGCGCGGAGGCTCAGGTTGAAAAAACAGATGGCACGTGGTCGTTGCTCGATGTGGTAAATGCAGCCACCCGTGCTCGGCGTTCTGGCATCAATGGGCAAATCATCGATTTCGCCGACGCTGCCATGACCGCACGCGATAGCGGGATATGGGGAGGTCCGTATCCGGTCACAGGCGACGGCACGCATCCATATACTGCCAAGTGCGCGGCGATGGCAGCGGCGCTGACATTCAGCCCATAGTCACAACATCATCTGGTGTTCGCAGCTCAAACTGGAGGCGTCAGGAGCTGTTCCCCGCTGGCGGGCTGGAAACCCAGTATCCCGTCATGAGCCTGGTGTTTTTCTCGCCGCATGCGCAGCGCAGGCGGGCCTCTATATTCCGTACATTAGCCATATTCGCATAGGCATCGAGCAGTGCGCGATCCAGTTCGCGTTGACGCCCGCATGACCGGCACTCAGCCAGGAATATGACGTGCTGGGGAATGGTGTTGAGTGAGGCGGAGTATCCGCCGAGCGGTTGATGCTCCACGAATCTGCGGCTGTCGTTATCCATACGGTTTCGTCCTCGTTTCGAGGCCGGCCGCCACGGCCATGTTTTCCCCGTGTGCCGCATGGGGATTGAGCATAAATGCCCCTGCATTGGCTCCTCTGTCAATCGACCGGAGATTTCATTTGGCGTCTCTGCCGAGGTTATCCTGCTCGGGCCAATCATCCATATTAGTGATAGCCTGCCGCAATGTATCGACGGTCGCCGCCTTGCCGCTCATGGCATACATGGCATCTGACGCTACCGCGAGGATCGCAACCCATACCTCTGCCGGGTGCCAGCCCTGGCTATCAGCGGCGGCGGCGAGAGCCGTGAGGGGAGATTTCATAGCATCGTAACAGGCATCGTCCCGCTCCTCCTCGGACATGCTGGAGGCGGGCGGCTGGATCGACACGACACGCCGGTCCGTGAGAAACCGGCGCACGTTCTCGGCCGTCGCCGTTCTCTGTATGCCGTCGGCCGCCCATCGCTGGACAGTACGGACATTCACGTCCATCTCGCGGGATAGCGGCGATTGCCAGAACTGGCCGTAACATTGCGAGGCGAGGGCTGCGAGTTCCGCTGCCGTCATGGCGATTTCAGTCATGGCTAGCTCCTGAATGGAAAAGCCCCGCTGAAGCGGGGCCGGAACTCAGTTATTGGCATCGGTCCAGAAATCTTCGTTTTGCCAGATCCGGTCGAACTCAGCGGCGGTTTCCGCCCTGGCGGCGATGCGCTCAATCTCGGTATCGCTGATATCGTATCCGCAATGGGTCTGTACTGCCTTGATAAAGCCGTTAGAGCCACGGGAAAATTCTTCGTAGATGGTTTCGATAGTCATGGTCGGTCTCCTTACCGAGGACCCGGCCCAATGCCGTTGTCCATGAATAATAACTACGACATTTTGCCGTAAATGTAAACTGTGTTTGCTCATTAAAATTCACATATTCATGTGGTGACAGGAGATTTCGTAATGCTGTTTATCACTCGTCTGCGGGCGGCGCTGGCCGCCTGGGATGTCATCCTGCTTGCCATCGCCCTTACGGTCGCGGGGTTCCACGTCTGGCCGGGCTGGCTGCGGCAGGCGCGGGAGGCCGGCGCGCTCGGAGAACGCCTCGTCTGGCAGGAGAGGCAGCGCCGGGCGGATCTCGACCGCGAGGCGGAGCGCGTGGCGGCGCAGACCAAAGTCGATGCTGCCGAACGGCTGCTGCTCGATACGCAGGCCGCCGGCGCCATCCGTATCAACGAACTTGAAACAGCCATTGCCGAGGAAAGGAAATCCGATGCGGCGTCATCTGGTGGGGCTGCTGGCGGCAGCTCCTGCACTGCTATTCCTGAGCGGGTGCGGAACGCTCTCAACAGCATCGGCCGTTGATACGCGGCCGCGGCTCGCTCATGTGCCGGAGAGCGTGATGCGCGACTGCGATCCGGCGACTTACATTCCTGCCGGCGCGGATCAGGACGTCCGATACCGGTTGTGGGGGCAGGATCGACAGGCGCTGGCGGACTGCCGGGCGCTGAATGCGGCAAAAGGCGCGGTCATTCGTGCATATCAGGGACAGGAGACGAAATGAGTTCTGAGGCACTGCTGGCGGAAATGAGCGTGGAACTCAGGCACCTGCGCGAGGATATCGCTGAGATGAAGCGGGAAAACAAGGAGCGGCAGGACAAGGCAGACGAGAGCCGTGCCAGACTGCATCAACGGGTCGACGCCATGGCCGACCGCGTGGGCGCGATCGAGGGCAGCCACCGAACAATGACGGGCACGGTCGCTGACATGAAGCAAGTGACGGATGAGGTGCGGCGCTGGAAAATCATGGGGATGACATCGCTCTCCATCGCCGGCATCGGCGCGGCGGCATTCGGGGCGACGTTTTCGGATACGATCCGATGGGCGGTGAAAGCGCTGCTGGGGCGGTAGCCTGCCGTTAGCTCATCGCGTTGATCACTGAAAGCGCTAGACCTGCCAATGTCAGCGTCATCAGCGTGATTATGAGGGCTATAGTGGCCCACTTCATTTGCGATGATGCGGGTAGTGTTCTCGGCACCACCAGCGGGACGGAGCCGCAACATTCCTGGCGTAGCCCCACGCTCCCCAGCGCTTGCAGCCATCGTGCTCGCAGTAATGATCCTCGTGGATGTTGTCCGGTTTCGACGTCTCGTCGCTCATATTCACCTCGGCAGCAAAATCAGTCGGTCCTCGGGGAGGGGGCGCTGCAACTCTCTGGCCGATTCCCACGGTTCTGTCAGCCATTGTTCGACCTCGTCCGACTCGGTGAGGAGAACGGGCATCGCCTTTTGATGGATCGCCGCCACGACGTTATTCGGCTCGCAGGTGAGGAATGCGAAGAGGTCGGTGGTTATCGGCCCTTCCTTGACCTTTCTGACGCTTGTCCACTGCGGCACCCAGATCCCGGCGAAAAACATCAGTGGTTGTTCCGGGCTGCGGGCAAACCATGCGTTGGGCGTTCGGCCGCCCTCCGGTTTGTTGGCAGGGTCTGGCTCGGCAAAGCGAGTGACCGGTACGACGCAGCGGTGCTCGACGCCGAGCCAGCGGGTCCAGTGTCGGCTTTTGGTGTTGCGGACATTTGTCGTTCCGCCGTCCGGCTCCATTTTCAGCAGTTCGTCAAAGTCGACGTCCTTCCCCTTGGCTCGCAACTTGTCGGCCCGTTTTGTCGCCGCCTCATAGAGGGCTTGCGATGACGACGGCAGTCCCCAGCGGACGCGTGCAAGTTCCCGTCCTGCCGGCGTGTTGCGCACGATAGGTGCGAGCTGATCCGGATAGACGTCAAACGACGGCTCGAGGTTGCCGACATTCCCGACCATCGCGCGGGTGATCGCGATGATGGCCTCCTGATTCGTGGTGGCGTTGTAGAGATTGCACATGCCGAGCCTCCAGCTTCGGGAAGAAGTTTAGGGCGAGTGTGGCGGCAGGCAAGGGATGGAGATGTCCTTTTGTGTTGGGATCAAAAGGACAAAACGGTTTACAAAAATTTCGAATTCTGCAGCAGAAAACGGGCGGTTGCCTGTAAACGGATTGTGCAAAAAGTCATAAAACTCAGCGTTTCGCTGTAGGCCTTCTAAGCAGGTTGTCGCAGGTTCGATTCCTGCAGGGGTCGCCATCATTCAGACAGTTTGCCGAATCTTAACCTGATCTTCGCACTGCGGACCCTAGCGCTTTTCAGGGTCTGAACAGCAAAATTTTCTTCAAAGCGCGTACCACCATTTCGGATTATCTGCAGACTCCATCTTGATCCAGACGAGGTCGACCTCGTTGACCCGCTTGATTGCGTCGCTGCGGTTGTCCAGAACGAGGTCTGCAGTCCTTGTTCTGACCACGACGACAGCATGACCCTGGCCATTCGGGGTGCGTCCGATGGCGAGCCGGACAGAGCGGGCAGGCAGGCCCGCCTCTATCAATTTTCTTCTCTTGGTAACAGCGTAGTCGTCACAGTCGCCGTAACGTGGGGACAGCGTCCATACATCCAGCCCGTTTCTGTCGTTTCGTGGCGCAATCCTGTGGTTTACGCTTCGGTTGATCGAGGCGATGTCGACGGCAACGCTGGCGCTTAGGCCCACTTCCTTAGCGCCCTGTTTCGGGGCGCATTCTTTGGGCATCTGGATGCAGAAGCGCACGAAGGCATAGGGCGCGAGAGTGGCCGCTTTTTCCTCCAGGAATGAGGCGGCTGACAAGGCCGAGCGCTCGGCCGCCCATACTGGCAAGTTGTGGGCGGATGTCAGGATGAGGGCGGCAGTAACGCAAATACATACGGCACGCATCGCATGCCTCCGACTGTGAGCGAATCATCGGCACACGATCAGGCTCCGTGGAACGGTGCAGTCCGCGGCAGAATCATCTCTATGGAAACGGCGAGAAAGATAGTGAGCGCCCGTTCCGGGCTTACGCCCGGTCGATGAAGGCTCTATTCTTTTTCTGTTTTGTGCGAGGCCTTAAGGCTTCGAGTTTCGGCGGTCGCTATCCCATGAGAGGGGTGCATATTCCCGGCGAAAGTTTCACGAGGCATGTCCTCAAACAGCGCCCTCTGTTCGAGCAGAGGTTTGTATTTGTTGTCATATTATTGTTCCTCCCCACCGTTCAGGTGATCGGGAAATCTGCGCATTTCCAGCTGGCTTTGTGAAGCCGCCTGATAGGGCTAACGATGGATATAATCCTTTCTATGTATTGGCCGGGGAAGACTTGAATTCAACACCCTCAACGGGTTAGGCGCACTTTGACTATCAGTGAACGCCCTTGGCGCTCGCGGAATGGTCGCGTTTGAAACCGGTGTAAGACGGATTTGATATCGGGGCGCTTTAGCAAGTATTTACCAATCTTGAGCAAACCCTTGGAGTGTGAAACCTCGCAGAAGAGAGGCTCCCATGGCAGGCAATACCCAGACGAAACGCACGCCGCGTAAACGCAAGAAAACTGCAAGCCGACATAGCGCGGGCAGTATCTGGCCATGGCTGGGGGCGCTGCTTGTTGTGGCGGGCGGAATCGCGGCTTATGACAACCGTGGTAAGCTGCCTGCGCCAGTCGTGGCATACCTTTCCGGAAAGGAGAGGTCGCAGCTGAGCCCCTCCAGGACTGAGGTTTCCGGCAAGCCGGAACTTAAGGAACGACAGGCCTCGCCAAATGCCGTCGCATCCGCTGAAAAGCCGAAACAGGAAGCGAAGCGCCCCAAAGGTCCCATTCCGCCTGAACCGGTCGGTGGCGCAGCGATCAATCAGGTTGCAGCCAAACCGGCGGCAAAGGATGAGCGCAAGGCGGATACAGTCCTGCTCGGCAAGGGGTTTTCCGGCAAGTTTTATTTCTGCGGAACATCGGGATTGGATAACTGCGTCTCGAGCGGCGACACCTTCTGGTATCACAAGACCCGCATCGCGCTTGCCGATGTCATTGCGCCCGGGACCGAGGAGGCCCGTTGCCAGCAGGAGCGAGAGAAAGGCTTTGCCGCCAAGGTACGCTTGCGCGAGCTCCTGAATGGCGGCGACTTCGAGTTTTCCTCGCTCAGGGGACAGGACGCCGGGGGAATACGAGTCGTGGCGCGCGACGGTCGTTCGCTGGGATCCATCCTTGTGTCGGAGGGGCTGGCAAAGCCCCGCATGGGCAAGCAGGATTCCTGGTGTCCCTGAAGCCTGTGTTGCCACTGATGGATGACAGGTGGAAATGCAAAAAAGCCCGCCGGTATCAATCCACCGGCGGGCTTTTTCGGAAAGTCAGTTTTCGGATCAGTGCAGGATCTGGCTGAGGAACAGTCGGGTGCGCTCGTGTTGCGGATTGTCGAAGAATTCGGCCGGAGAATTCTGTTCGACGATCTGGCCCTGGTCCATGAAGATCACGCGGTTGGCGACCTGGCGGGCGAAGCCCATTTCGTGGGTCACGCAGAGCATCGTCATGCCTTCTTCGGCAAGTCCGACCATAGTGTCGAGCACTTCCTTCACCATCTCCGGATCGAGCGCTGAGGTCGGCTCGTCGAACAACATGATCTTCGGCTTCATGCAAAGTGCTCGAGCGATCGCCACACGTTGCTGCTGGCCGCCGGAAAGCTGGCCGGGATATTTGTTAGCCTGTTCCGGGATCTTCACCCGCTTGAGAAAGTGCATCGCGACTTCCTCGGCTTCCTTCTTGGGCATCTTGCGAACCCAGATAGGGGCGAGCGTGCAGTTCTCTAGGATGGTCAGGTGCGGGAAAAGGTTGAAGTGCTGAAACACCATGCCGACTTCACGCCGCACTTCATCGATCTTCTTCAGGTCGTTGGTAAGTTCGGTTCCATCGACGATGATGTTGCCACTCTGATGCTCTTCGAGACGATTGATGCAGCGGATCATCGTCGATTTGCCCGAGCCCGAAGGGCCGGCGATGACGATACGTTCGCCCTTCATCACCTTGAGGTTGATGTCGCGCAGCACGTGGAAATCACCGTACCACTTGTTCATGTTGATGATTTCGACCATCACGTCGGTGTCGGAGACGGTCATCTTGGCAGGTTGTGTGTTAGCCATAGCGGTGTTTCCCTGAATTATCGTTTGTGGCCTGTGTCGAGATGCCGCTCCATGAAGGCGGAGTATCGCGACATGCCGAAGCAGAATAGCCAGAAGATGAAACCGGCAAAGATCAGGCCTGTGAGCGGCGTTACGGGGGTCAGCCAGTTGGCGTCGCCGAAGCTCGCCTTCACGATCCCCAGCAGGTCGTACATGTTGATGATCGAAACCAGCGAGGTGTCCTTGAACATGCCGATGAAGGTATTGACGATGCCCGGAATGACAAGCTTCATCGCCTGAGGCATGATGATGAAAGTCATTTTCTGCCCGTAGCTGAGACCGAGGGAATCGGCACCTTCGTACTGACCCTTCGGGATCGCCTGGAGCCCCCCACGGATGACCTCTGCCATATATGCTGAGGCGAAGATGGATACGCCGATCAGCGCGCGGAGGAACTTGTCGATGTTGTTGCCGGGCGTCAGGAACAGCGGCAGAAGCACGCTGGCCATGAACAGCACGGTGATGAGCGGAACACCACGCACCAGTTCGATGAAGCCGACGGATGCCGCCTTCACGATCGGCATTTTTGACCGACGCCCGAGAGCAAGCAGAATCCCCACCGGCAACGACACGACGATGCCGACGAAGGAGAGGATCAGCGTGACCATCAGCCCGCCCCATTGGGTCGTCTCGACGTGGCTGAGGCCGAGGTAGCCGCCAAGCAGAAGGACATAGGCCAGGATCGGCAGAGCGACCAGTAGCAGGATTGCGTTCAGTCCCTTGCGAGGGAAGGACGGGATTAGCATCGTGGTCAGCAGACCGACGAACAGCATGGCGATCAGGATCGGGCGCCAGAGCTGATCGCGGGGATAGGACCCCACCATGAACTGGGTGAACCAGTCGCCGACATACGCCCAGCAGGCACCGCTCCACCCGTCGGGTTGCGTGCCGCCTTGGGCGATCGTGGCGCAGGCCGCGCGTCCGTCGCCTTTCCATACCGCCGAAAGGAAGAGCCAGTCGATGCTTGATACGATGAACCAGATGATCACGATGCCGAACAAAACGGACATCAAGCTGTCGAGCGGTGTTGCGAAGAGGTTCTTTCGTAGCCAACCACCGGCAGAGCTGTCGCTCGACGGAGCGGGCAGGGCAGGAAGGAAATCGTGTCTTACGTAGGAAACGGTGTCATTGCTCATCTCAGCGCTCCACCAGGGCCATCTTGGCATTGAACCAGTTCATGAACAGCGATGTCGCGAGACTGATCGAAACGTAGATCGCCATCCAGATCGCGATGATCTCGATCGAGTGACCGGACTGGTTGAGGATCGTTCCGCCAACGGCCACGAGATCGGCATAGCCGATTGCCACCGCCAGAGACGAGTTCTTGGTCAGGTTGAGATATTGCGAGGTGAGCGGCGGAATGATGATCCGCAGCGCCTGCGGCAGTACGACCAGACGGGTCGTGAGGCCTGAGCGGATACCGAGCGCGGAGGCCGCTTCGCTCTGCCCCTTCGACACCCCCTTGATCCCCGCCCGCACGATTTCAGCAATGAAGGCTGCGGTGTAGAAGGAGAGCGCCAGATACAGCGACAGGAATTCCGGGCCTATGACGGTCCCGCCCCGCATGTTGAACTTGCCGAGTTCAGGAATGTCGAAGGTTACGGGGAAGCCGAGTGCGGCGAACACTACTAACGGCAGTCCGATGATCAGCACGATGTTGACCAGCAGAACCGGCGGGCGACGACCGGTCTGCAATTGCCGCGTGTTCGCCCATTTCGTGTAAACGATGGCGACGACGATCCCGATAATAAACGCGGCGAGTACGGCCCAATCGCCTTCGCCGAATACCGGTGCAGGCATGTAGATGCCGCGGTTGCTGATGAAGATGGAGAGCGGCAACTCAAGAGAGGCTCGCACATCCGGAAGCAGCGACAATACGCCCTTGTACCAGAAGAAAATGACCAGAAGTGGCGGAATGTTGCGAAAGACTTCCACATAAACGGTCGTCAGGCGCGCTATGAGCCAGTTGTTGGACAGTCGGCCGATGCCGACCAGAAGGCCGATGATGGTCGCGGTGACGATGCCGCAGGCTGCAACGATCAGCGTGTTGATGAAGCCGACAAGCAGTGCTCTGGCATAGGATTCGTCGCTCGAGTAGCTGATTGGCGTCTGGGCGATGTCGAAGCCTGCGCGACCGTTGAGAAAGCCGAAACCGGCTGTCATGTTCGCTTTCTGCAGATTTGCGACCACATTGGACCCTGCAAACCAGAAAAGCCAAACTATAGCTATGACCGTCAGCGCTTGATAGACAAACTGTCGGACAGCTGGATTGTAAATAAATGATTGTATCGGGCGGCCAGCGCCGTCTCCGTTGGTGGCGACCACTGCCATGCGTTATCCCCTGTTCGCAGCCGTTTTTGGCTGTCTTCTTCATTTATTGTCAGTGGGAAGGCGCCGAGGCGCGCCTTCCCACGAATGCCAGTCGCTATTAGCGGATCGGCGGAGCGTACTGCAGACCGCCCTTGGTCCACAGGGCGTTCAGGCCGCGCTGGATCTTCAGGTTGGAGCCTTCACCGACGTTGCGTTCGAAGCTCTCGCCGTAGTTGCCGACCTGTTTGACGATGTTGTAGGCCCACTTCTCGTCAACGCCGAGATCCTTGCCGATCGTCTGGTCCTTTTCCTCGCCGAGGAAGCGTTTGATGTCTGGGTTGGCCGACTTGGTCATCTCATCGATATTGGCCGAAGTAATGCCGAATTCTTCAGCCGCAACCATGGCGTAGTGCGCCCAGGTCACGATGTCGAACCACTTTGAATCGTTCTGGCGAACGGCCGGACCAAGAGGCTCCTTCGAGATGATTTCCGGAAGGATCACGTGATCGGCTGGGTTTGAAAGCGAGAGGCGGATCGAATACAGGCCCGACTGGTCGGTCGTGTAGACGTCGCAACGGCCGGACTGATAGGCGGCGTCGACTTCTTCCTGCTTTTCGAAAACAACCGGCTTGTATTCAAGGTTGTTCGCCTTGAAGTAGTCGGCAAGGTTGAGTTCTGTCGTGGTGCCGGACTGTACGCAGACCGCAGCACCCGAAAGTTCGAGCGCGGACTTCACGTTCAGGCTCTTCGGAACCATGAAGCCCTGGCCGTCATAATAGTTCACTGCGCGGAAATCGAAGCCAAGCTGTGAATCGCGGCTGATGGTCCAGGTAGTGTTGCGGGCGAGCATATCGACTTCGCCGGACTGCAGCGCCGGAAACCGGTCCTTTGCCGAAAGGGGCGTGTACTTGACCTTGGTCGCATCGCCGAAAACTGCTGCAGCGACGGCCCGGCACAGATCGACGTCGAGGCCAGTCCAGTTGCCGGAGGAGTCCTGCGCGCCGAAACCGGCGAGATTCGAGCCGTTCACGCCGCACTGAACGAAGCCCTTCGCCTTCACGTCATCAAGCACTCCGGCATTGGCAGCCGCTGCGCCGAAACCGAGAACTGCGGCGCCGAGCGCGGCGGACAGAATCTTCTTGTTCATCTTCCCAACCCTTATCTTGTTGTCTTTTGCCTCACAGCGAGTTGCGTAATTGTCTACGCTCGTCCTCGCCGGTCCGCTGGCCTCCCGGAGCGGACGACCTATCACAGTCGTAAATGAATGTGGGGTCAAGTGTTGATGGTTCGTTTCGGACAGAAAAGCGGCAATTTGCTAAAACCGCTTGAAAATTGAGCGTTTTTCGCCTCGTTAAGGCAGGTGGTGAACAAAAAAACGCCGCCCCAAGCGCTTTGAGAAGGCTCTTAAGATGTCGCTTCTCCGGATATCTTCCCCCTTGACCGCCTGGATGTGGGCCGTCACAAATGACGGTCGAAAGCCCCTCAGCAAAGGTAAAATCACCAATGAAAAACCGAGAAGAGACGCTGGCTAATGCCGGTACGGACACGAAGCTTTGCCATATCGGCAACGATCCGTCGGATTTCTTCGGTTTCGTCAATCCGCCGGTTGTCCGCGCGTCGACCGTGTTGTTTCCCGACACAAGGACGATGGAAACGAGAGCGCAGAAATATACCTATGGCACCCGCGGCACACCGACCACTGACGCGCTCTGCAATGCGATTGATGAACTGGAAGGCTCAGCCGGTACCATTCTCGTTCCCTCGGGCCTGGCTGCGATCACCGTTCCTTTTCTGGCATTCTTGTCTGCAGGCGATCATGCCCTGATCGTCGATTCCGTTTATTCGCCGTGCCGTCATTTCTGCGACACGATGCTGACCCGTCTGGGTGTGAGCGTTGAATATTACGACCCGACTATCGGAGCTGGAATCGAGGCGCTGATCAAGCCGAACACCAAGCTGGTGCATACCGAGGCACCGGGTTCCAATACGTTCGAAATGCAGGATATCCGCGTCATCGCAGATGTTGCCCACCGGCACGGTTGCGTGGTCACCATGGACAACACCTGGGCAACGCCGCTCTATTTCCGTCCGCTGGATTTCGGCGTCGATATTTCGATCCATGCCGCAACCAAATATCCGTCCGGCCACTCGGATGTGCTTTTCGGCACCGTCTCGGCCAACAAGACCTACTGGCGCGCGCTGGATGAGGCGAGGATCACGCTGGGTATCTGCGTCTCCCCGGATGATTCCTATCAGATCCTGCGAGGTCTCAGGACGATGGGGCTACGCCTCGAAGCCCACCAGAAGTCTGCCCTCGCGGTGGCCCGGTGGCTGGAAGGCAGGGCGGAAGTCGCCACCGTGCTGCATCCCGCCTTGCCGAGCTTCCCCGGTCACGAAATCTGGAAGCGCGACTTCAAGGGTGCTAGCGGCATCTTCTCATTCGTACTGGCCGTCGATGATCCTGCCGAGTTCAAGCCGAAGGCGCGCGCTTTTCTTGATAGCCTCGAAATCTTCGGTCTCGGTTATTCATGGGGCGGTTACGAGAGCCTGGCCGTGATGGTCAATCTCGACGATCGAAAGATCTGCAAGGCGCCGAAGGAAGGTCCGGTCATCCGCCTTCAGATCGGTCTGGAGAATGTCGAGGACATTATTGCAGATCTCGAAAAGGGCTTCGACGCCGCGGCGGCGATCTGATCTCAGCCCTTTGCGCGATAGCCGTAGAGCCAGTCGAAATCAGCGGCGAGGCTCTGCGGCTGACGCAGCGACAAAACGATGTCGCGCGCGACGCGGACCGGTCCGCGCGCATGATAGGCGAATTTGTTGAAGGCGCCACGCGCCTTCACGCGCCCTGCGCGCGCCTTGCGGTGGATTTCAAAGGCCGCAAGCGACTGCGCCAGCGGAAGGGAGCCGCAGACGTAACCGGCAAGCTCGAACCCGTCCTCGATGGCCATGACCGCGCCCTGCGCCGAAAATGGCATCATTGCGTGGGCCGCGTCCCCGATCAGCACCGTGTCGCGACCGTTCTGCCAGTGTCCGGGCGAAGCTTCGTAAAGCGGCCAGAATGTTGCCTGTTTCACACCCGCGAGAAGCGCCAGAATGAAGGGGTTCCAGCCGGAAAACTGCGCCAGCAGCATGCCGTGCTGGATATCGCTTCCCTGTGACGCCCAGGTTTCGCCGGGGTTCATGCCGGCGGCGATGGCGACAAGGTTGAAGCCGTCGATCTCGTTCAGCGGATAACAGACCAGATGCGTCTTGGGGCCGAGAAAGGCGGTAACGCAGCGATTGCTCAGGAAAGCGGGAGCGCCGGCGGCGGGAACGGTAAAGCGCCACGCGATATTGCCGGAAAAGGCGATCTTTGGACTGCCCTCGATCAGTTTTCGTGTCGGCGACCATGCGCCATCTGCGCCCACGACCAGCTCGGGTTTGGTCCCGGTCATTGCCTCGATCGCCGATGCGGTGGCGTTTTCGATCCGCTGTCCGAGATGAAGCTTGCAGTGGGAATTACGAATGACCGCAGTCAACAGAGCCTGCTGCAGCGTCGAACGATGGAGAACGCCATAGGGCGCTCCCCAGCGCTCAAGGGCGAATCGACCGGCGGGAACGGTGGCAAGGGGCTTGAGCGAGGTGCCCGAGGCGAGCCGGATTTCGTCCGGCTCCAACCAGTGCTGTTTAATCTCCGGCAACACGCCAAGGTCGGCGAGAATGCGGGTGGCGTTTGGAGAGAGCTGGAGACCGGCTCCCACCTCACCGAGTTGCGGTGCCTGCTCCAGGATATCGACATGGATGCCATGCCGTGCGAGCGAAAGCGCAGCAGTCAAGCCCGCCACGCCTGCTCCGATGATGGCGGCGGTCTTGATGGTCATGGAACTGGCCGATCAGGAGCGCCGCTCAGGCCGCCTTTACATGGTAGACGCAACCCGGCGGGTTGGTCTGCTCCGCCTTGAGGGACGGGTTGTACTTGTAGAGCGTCGAGCAATAGGAGCAGACCTTCTCGTCGTCATGTCCCATGTCGATGAAGATATGCGGATGGTCGAAGGGAGCCGATGCGCCCGTGCACATGAATTCCTTCACGCCGATCTCGATCACCGCGTGACCGCCGTCGTTCTGGAAATGGGGAATGCTGTGCCCGGCCATGTTTTTCTCCGCTATGCCATTCGAAAGTGCCCGGACATTATCTTCCTTCCTTCGAAAAGGGTAGAGCCAAACACGATAGGGAGTCACAGAAAAACACATCGAGAGGGGTTTGAGGCCGACGCCGCTTTCAATATTGTTGCACCACAATGCTGCCGACAGGAATGACCGATGAATCTCGATGCGCCTCCTTTCTCTTCCTTCATGCATGATGGCTTCCAGCTGGCCTATTTCGACGAGGGGGATCCCGCGGGTGAGCCGGTATTGCTGATTCACGGATTCGCCTCGACGGCGAACGTCAACTGGGTCTATCCGGGATGGCTCAGAACCCTTGGGGAGGCTGGCTACCGTGTCATCGCTCTCGACAATCGTGGTCATGGTGCGAGCGATCGGCCGCATGAGCAGGAGGCCTATTATCCTTCCCTGATGGCAGGAGATGCCGCGGCACTGCTGACACATCTCGGCATCGAGCAGGCCCATGTCATGGGCTATTCCATGGGTGCGCGCATCTCCGCCTTTCTGGCAATGGAGCATGCCGACCGCGTTCGGTCCCTTGTCTTCGGGGGATTGGGAATCGGTCTGTGCGACGGTGTCGGCGATTGGGACCCTATTGCCGAAGCGCTTCTGGCTCCTTCGCTCGACGATGTGACTCATGCGCGCGGCCGGATGTTCCGGCAGTTTGCCGAACAGACCCATTCTGATCGTTTCGCGCTCGCCGCCTGCATCAGCACATCGAGGGAGCTGGTAAGCCGGACGGATATCGCAAGGGTCGATGCGCCGACCCTGATTGCCGTCGGAACCAAGGACGACATTGCAGGGTCGCCGCACGAACTGGCCGCCCTGATGCCCCATGCGCAGGCCATCGATATCCCGAACCGCGACCATATGCTGGCTGTCGGTGACCGTGTGTTCAAGAAAGCCGTTCTGGACTTCTACCGCAGTATTGACGGCGTTTAACGTCCGTTGAAAACCGGCCGTCGCTTTTCCGCGAACGCCGCGCGTCCCTCGGCATAATCTGCGCTGTCAAAGGTTGTCGCACCGATGATTTCCGCCTCACGCAGGAGGTCGTCGTCGTTGGTTGCGACGGCTCGAAGGGCGAGTTTGGAAGCCTGCACCGAGAGGGGTGCATTGGCCGCGATGGTTTCGGCAAGTGACAGCGCGGCCGCGTCGAGGGCGGCGGAGGCAGTGACCTCGATCAGGAAGCCTGCGGTGGAGAGTTCTGTTGCCCCGAGCGCCAGGCCGGTGAACAGCATCTTGCGCGAAATCTGTGGACCGAGTCCGTGGAAAAAATCCTGCACGGCATCCGCCGGGTAGGCGAGGCCGAGACGCGCTGCGGGCACTGCAAACGCGGCGTCTTCAGCCGCGATGCGCAGGTCCGCCGCTGCCGCCAGCCCGAAGCCACCGCCGTAGCAGATGCCTCGTATGGCGGCGATCACCGGAACGCGAGAGTTTCTAATTGCCGCGAAGGCTGCGCTGTTTTCGCTTTCATAAACCTTCGCCGTTGCCGTGTCCTTGCGTACTGTCGGAAATTCGGAGATATCCGCCCCGGCGCTGAAATCACGCCTACCGCCGCCGGTGAGTACGATTACGCGCGCCTCTCCCCAGGTGGCGAGCCAGTGCATCGCTTCGGGTATGGCGCGCCACATGGCGGCATTGATTGCGTTTTTGCGCTCCGGATTGTCGATCGTCAGGATGCCAACGCCGTTCTGGCTTGAGGCGAGGATCTTGCCGGCGGCGAATTCACTGGTGTGTTTCATTTCTCGGAGCCCATTTATGTTGAATCGAGGATGGACTATATAATGCCGTCTGGAATGAAACGAGGAGACCGGCGATGGCCGCAAAGAACGAATTCCTCAAGAGAGAGCATGTGATGTCGATGGACCCGATCTGGGATAGCCTCAAGGGCGAGGCTCGGTCGGCTGCCGAGCACGATCCGTTGCTTGCAACCTTTCTCTATTCGACGATTATCAATCATCGTTCGCTTGAGGACTGCGTCATATACCGGATCTGTGAACGCCTCGATCACCCGGACATGCAGGCGATCCTGCTGCGTCAGGCTTTCGAGGAAATGCTGAACGACTGGCCGGAATGGGGGCAGATCGTGCGCGTCGATATCCAGGCTGTTTACGATCGTGACCCGGCTTGCACCCGTTTCATGGAGCCGGTGCTTTATTTCAAGGGTTTCCATGCCATCCAGACCCATCGACTGGCCCACTGGCTATGGAACCGCGGCCGGCGCGACTTCTCTCTTTATCTGCAGAGCCGCTCCTCCAGCGTCTTCCAGACGGACATCAATCCGGCTGCTCGGATCGGCAAGGGCATATTTCTCGATCACGCGACCGGTCTCGTGGTCGGTGAGACGGCGCGTATCGGCGACAACGTCTCGATCCTGCATGGCGTGACCCTCGGCGGCACCGGCAAGGAAGGCGCCGATCGTCACCCGAAGATCGGTGATGGCGTCATGATCGGCGCAGGAGCCAAGGTGCTCGGCAATATAGAGGTTGGTTGCTGCTCGCGCATCGCGGCGGGTTCTGTGGTGCTCAAGCCAGTGCCGAAAGGCTCGACCGTTGCCGGTGTTCCGGCACGGGTCGTTGGCGAGGCGGGCTGCGCTGAGCCCGCACGTTCGATGGACCAGATGATCACCGCCGACGACTGATATGGTAACGTGATCATGCGGCTCGACGGAGTGTGCTGTCCGGGTGGTTCAGCGCTGTTTGCGTCTTTACATCTACGGACGGCACATGCGACAAGCGGGCCGAATTGAATCGAGACGGAGAATTCAAGTGAAGCCCGAAGAAATCAAGAAACTCGACGCCTATTTCAAGCGGATGTTCGGCCAGAACATTTCCGTGAAGGCGCGTCCTCGCAAGAATGACTCTGCCGAAGTCTATGCGGGCGAAGAGTTCCTGGGTGTCGTGTTCAAGGATGAGGAAGACGGCGATCTTTCCTACAATTTTTCGATGGCCATTCTCGACGTCGATCTCTAATCCGAGAGTTGCATAGATACTGATATATGTTTTCCTTTTCAGGGAATGAGAGGTCGACCATGCTGCGGTCGGCCTTTTTGTTTTGGTATCGACTGCAACCACAGGAGGATATTGCGACGCACAAGACTACTTGACCGAATTTGTGCATCTGCTATCGTTCGCTGCATTGAAAAAGGGCACGAGCAGGAGGAATTGCGCATGTTCAACTTCGATGAGGCCAATAAGAAGGGCAAGGAAGCTATGGATGCCATGCTGAAAAATTATGCAGAGATCAGCAAGGGCTTTCAGGCGATCGCAACAGAAGCTTCCGAGTTTTCCAAGAAGTCCTTTCAGGACGCAACGACCTTCATGGAATCGCTCGCCGGCGTGAAGAGCGTCGAGAACGCGTTCGAGTTGCAGTCTAATTTTATGAAGTCGTCATACGAGTCTCTCGTGACGGAGGCGACGAAGATGGGCGAAATGTATGCCGATCTCGCCAAGACGGTCTACAAGCCTTATGAGGCGACCATCGCCAAGGCAACGTCTTCCACGCCGTACTCCACCGCGGCCTGACTGCTGCCGGACATTTCAACTCAGGTTTTTTCGGGACCGACCGCACCATAGTGCGGCCGGTCTTGCGCTTTTAGGGCGCTGATATACGCTTTGCCTCTTTTCACGCTTTTCGGTGCGTTGCGGCGATTCTGTTTGCAGTGTGCACTGGGGGGCTTAAAATCAGCGGAATATGAACTACCTTACTGTCCTGAGTGTTCGTCCGTCGCATTGCGTCTTTGGCAAATCGGTCGGACAATGGAGAATGAACTGAAATGATCGCCAAGCCGGTCTTCATGCAGAGCAATGGACGCGAAGGGGACAATGCCAATCGCGGCACGTCTGTCATTACGCGCACCAAGCCCAAGACGAAGAAACCGAACCTGTATCGCGTCCTGTTGCTGAACGATGACTACACCCCGATGGAGTTCGTGATCCACATCCTGGAGCGCTTCTTCCAGAAGGACAGGGAAGCCGCCACCCGCATCATGTTGCATGTGCACAATCATGGTGTGGGAGAATGTGGTGTCTTCACGTACGAAGTCGCTGAAACGAAGGTAAGTCAGGTGATGGACTTCGCAAGGCAACATGAACATCCGCTGCAATGCGTCATGGAAAAGAAGTGAGGATCTGACGTGCCAACATTTTCTCCCAGCCTCGAAAAGGCGCTGCATCAGGCACTGACCTACGCCAATGAGCGGCACCATGAATATGCAACGCTCGAGCACCTGTTGCTTGCGCTGATCGACGACGCTGATGCGGCGGCAGTGATGGGCGCCTGCAATGTCAATCTCGATGCCCTGCGCAAGACAGTGATCGACTACGTCGATAATGAACTCGCCAACCTCGTCACCGGCTACGACGAGGACTCCAAGCCGACCTCCGGTTTCCAGAGGGTCATCCAGCGCGCCGTGATCCACGTACAGTCGTCGGGCCGCGAGGAAGTGACCGGCGCCAACGTCCTCGTTGCGATCTTCGCCGAGCGGGAAAGCCATGCGGCCTTCTTCCTGCAGGAGCAGGAGATGACCCGCTACGATGCCGTCAACTATATTTCCCACGGGATCGGCAAGCGGCCGGGTGCAGCTCAGGTTCGTCCGCCGCGTGGTGCTGAAGAGGGCGATGGCGAAGCCAAGCAGGCCCGCGAGCAGGAAGAGGGGTCCGCCAAGACCAAGCAGGAGGCGCTGAAGGCGTACTGCGTCAATCTGAACGAGAAGGCCAAGAATGGCCGCATCGATCCGCTGATCGGCCGTAACGAAGAAGTAAACCGTACCATTCAGGTGCTTTGCCGCCGCTCGAAGAACAATCCGCTCTATGTAGGTGATCCCGGCGTCGGCAAGACTGCGATTGCCGAGGGGCTTGCCAAGCGCATTGTCGAGGGCAAGGTTCCGGAAGCGCTCGCGAATGCGACCATCTTCTCGCTCGACATGGGTACGCTGCTTGCGGGCACGCGTTACCGTGGCGATTTCGAGGAGCGCCTGAAGCAGGTCGTGAAGGAGCTCGAGGATTACCCCGGTGCGGTACTCTTTATTGACGAGATCCATACCGTGATTGGAGCGGGCGCCACATCGGGCGGCGCAATGGATGCGTCCAATCTTCTGAAGCCGGCGCTGTCCTCCGGTGCGATCCGTTGCATCGGTTCGACCACCTACAAGGAATACCGCCAGTTCTTCGAGAAGGACCGTGCGCTCGTTCGTCGCTTCCAGAAGATCGACGTCAATGAGCCGTCGGTCGACGATGCGATCGAGATCATGAAGGGCCTCAAGCCCTATTTCGAGGACTATCACAAGCTTCGCTACACCAACGAGGCGATCAAGTCGGCCGTCGAGCTTTCGGCGCGCTACATCTCGGACCGCAAGCTGCCGGACAAGGCGATCGACGTGATCGACGAGACGGGCGCGGCCCAGATGCTCTTGCCTGCTTCGAAGCGGCGCAAGCTGATCACCGAGAAGGAGATCGAGGCAACGATCGCCACCATGGCCCGTATTCCCCCGAAGACGGTGTCCAAGGACGACGAGATGGTGCTGGCCAATCTCGAAAAGGAACTGCGTTCGGTCGTTTACGGCCAGGATAAGGCCATCGAAGCACTTTCGACCTCGATCAAGCTTGCCCGTGCGGGTCTGCGGGAGCCGAACAAGCCGATTGGCTGCTACGTCTTCTCCGGTCCGACCGGCGTCGGCAAGACGGAGGTTGCCAAGCAGCTTGCTGCTTCGCTCGGTGTGGAACTGCTGCGCTTCGACATGTCGGAATACATGGAGCGGCACACGGTTTCGCGTCTGCTCGGTGCACCTCCCGGCTATGTCGGCTTCGACCAGGGCGGTCTGCTGACCGACGGTGTCGATCAGCATCCGCATTCGGTCGTGCTGCTCGACGAAATCGAGAAGGCGCATCCGGACATCTACAACATCCTGTTGCAGGTGATGGATCACGGCTCGCTGACTGACCATAACGGGAAGAAGATCGACTTCCGCAACGTCATCCTGATCATGACGACCAATGCGGGCGCTTCGGAAATGGCGAAGTCCGCCATCGGCTTCGGTTCGTCCAAACGGACCGGTGAGGATGAAGAGGCGTTGAACCGCCTGTTCACGCCTGAGTTCCGCAACCGTCTGGATGCGACCATCCCGTTCGCCCCGCTGCCGACGGAAGTCATCCATCAGGTCGTGCAGAAGTTCGTCATGCAGCTCGAAGCTCAGCTCTCCGAGCGGAATGTCACCTTCGACCTTTCGCCGGAGGCCATCGCATGGCTGGCCACGCGCGGCTACGACGAAAAGATGGGTGCCCGGCCGCTGTCGCGGATCATCCAGGAGCACATCAAGAAGCCGCTCGCCAACGAGATCCTGTTCGGCAAGCTGCGGAAGGGTGGAGTGGTCAAGGTCGGCGTCAAGAAGGACGAAGAAGGCGCCGAGGTTCTCGATCTCGAATGCGTTTCCGATGCCGCTCCGGTAAAGCCGAAGCCTGAGGCAGAACTTGTCGAGGTCGCCGCCGAGGTGGTGGAAGCCAAGAAGAAGCCGCGCAAGACAAAGGCCAAGGCCGAGGCGGCGGAAGCCGTCGTCGAGGCTCCGCCGAAGCGCCGCGGTTCGGTGCCGAAAGTGCCCAAGAAAGGCTGATCGTCAGGCATTGATTTGCCGAAGCACCGCTGAAATGTTCGAAACCCCGGTTCGCAGGAAGAGCCGGGGTTTTGTTTTTCGGGTGATGACGATCCCGTGATCGAAAATGGCTAACCCTAGGTTCAGGTTGCGGCGGGTTGTCTTCGAGCGTAGCCTTTAGATGTAGCTTGATGCGGGCGGATGAGCGTGATGGAAGCGGACGGGCACGAGTACATCAGGTTCACGGATGAACAGCGCGAACTCTGGAATCACGTTACTGTTATGTGGGAAGTTGCCCGCCGCCGCGAAGTGGAGCCTGTCCGCAAACTTTTACATCGCGATTATTCCGGCTGGGTCACAGGCACGGATGCGCCGCACGATTATGAAGCGGCGATCGCTTCTGTCGGACCCTATTCGCCACGCGTTCTGCGATATCGGTTGAAACCCCTCAAGGTCACCGTCGTGGACAATGAGGTGGGGGTGGTCCATTACAGCTATCAGGCCGAGGTCGAAACGCCGGACGCGGGCGGCAAGTCCGTCGCGGGACGCTGGACCGAAGTCTATAAGAAGGACGGGGACCGTTGGCTGATGATATCGGTCAGCGGCGGCCCCGACGGAATGCGCTGAGGCCTGTCTACCTTGCCTTCGGTGAGGTGGACATCGGTTCCCATTTTTTCCTACGAAATGCGCCCGCTGTCCGCTTGCAAACTCTGGTACGCGAGACCGGGATGGTAGCCTTGCGATCCGGCGTTCTAACAGTGTAGGTCTGTGGGCATCCATTCCGCGCGTTCCGGTTTCTTCGTGGCTTCTCTTCAATGAACCAGCCTGCTCCTCAATTCACCTCGCTGCGCTGGGCGGCAAAGGGTGCGGCGGGCATCTTCAGCCTGCCGGCGATCATCCTCATGACCTCCTTCGTCGGTTTCGCCGCTTTTGCGCTCGAATCGGGCATTTCCCGCGAGCAGGCAATGCTGATGACGCTGATGGTGTGGGCATTGCCGGCGAAGATGATCCTGATCGGCATGATGGCGAGCGGAGCGAACATCCTGGCGATGTTTCTCGCGGTATCGCTTTCCTCGATCCGCATGATGCCCATGGTCGCTTCGCTCGTTCCGGAAATGCGCAACGAACGAACGCCGACCTGGCTGCTGCTCTTTCTCTCCCATTTCGTCGCGATCACCGCCTGGGTCTTCGCCATGGGTACGTTGAAGACTGTTCCCAGGGAGGCGCGTACCGCATATTTCGCCGGCTTTGGCCTGACACTGGTTGCGGTCAACACCGTGCTTGTGGGGGTGAGCTACGGTCTCGTCTCCACCTTTCCTCCGCCCGTTGCCGGGGTGCTGTTCTTCCTGACGCCCGTCTATTTCGTTGCGTCGATCTGGGCGTCGGCCCGCCATTCCGTGGTGCGGATCGCTTTCGTGGTGGGCGTCATCGGCGGTCCGCTACTGGCACTCGTCGCGCCGGGCTTCGACATCCTGATCGTCGGTCTTGGAGGCGGCACCCTGGCCTATCTGCTCGACCGTTATGTGGTTCGCACAAGGAAGTCGGGGATCGGAGGAGGCGAGCCATGAGTGCGACCGACTGGTGGCCCTACGTAGTGATTCTGGTCGCCGGTTGGCTTGCGACCGATATCTGGCGCTGGCTCGGTGTTGTGGCCGGCAACCGTTTGAACGAAGGTTCGGAAGCGCTTTTGTGGGTGAGGGCGGTTGCAACCGCCCTCGTCATGGCCGTCACAGCAAAACTCATCGTCTTCCCGACCGGCAGCCTTGAGCACACACCGCTATGGATGAGGCTCGGCGCGGCAGGCCTCGGCTTTCTGGCCTTCCTGCTGGCAGGTGAACGGGTCATCGTCGGCGTCGTCGTGTCGCTTGCGCTGCTTGCGCTTGGAATTACCCTGTATTGATGGGGCGTCACTAAACGAAACGGCCGTGGTTCGCGTTGGGCTACGGAGTGAGTTGGCCAGATTTTCGCGATTCCAAGAGTAGCCAGTCGCGCATGAGCGCGGCTTCCGGTGTCGGACGATCCTCTTCTATCAGCCAGTAATGTTTTTCCGTGTCGCTCGCCCGCTCGAAAAGGATCTGCAACGCGCCACGCGCCAGTTCGTCCGCGATCAGGGCGGTTGGGCAGAGCGCCACTCCCAGCCCCGAAGTCACCGAGCTTACCAGCAGGTTGAAATCCGCGAACAGGGGACCCGACTCCGTCGGTGCCGCGATTCCTCCTTCGGCAAACCATCTTCTCCATGCCGCCTTGTCTTCGTCATGCAGCAGATCCGCGCGGGCGAGGTCGGAGGTTTCAGGAAACGGGCCTTTCCGTTCGACATAGCCCCGTGTTGCGGTCGGACGGGTTGCCGCGCTGAGGATTGGCAGTGCCTCCGATGAGGGTCTGACGCCATGCTGGATCAGCAGATCGGCTTTTGCCTCCGCGGGCGTCACGGCGCCGGCTGAATAACTGATCATGACCTGTATGTCGGGATGCGCTGCCCGGAAGGCGGGAAGGCGAGGAGCAAGCCAGTGTGATACCACCGATGGCAGGCAGGCGAGGCGCACCTGTCGCCGCTGGCGCGCGGCCGAGAGCTGTTCCGCCGCCGCGGCGATTGCTCCGAGGCTGGTCGATACCGTGCGGCTGAAATCCCGACCTTCCGCAGTCAGTCGGACACCGCGGGCGCTGCGTTCGAAGAGTGCCACTCCGAACCAGTCTTCAAGCGCCCTGACATGCTGGCTGACGGCCGCTGCCGTCATGCCGAGTTCGGTGGCAGCATGACGGAAACTTTCCTTGCGGGCGGCGGCCTCGAAGGCGCGCAGGCTGGGGAGAGGCGGAAGCTTCATGTCTCCATGGCTAAGCCATGCTTGCCCTTGAGGCAAGGAGAAGCCGTCTTGTCAGAGGCTTTATGGGCGTGCAGTTTCCGAAGGTCGATTATCTCCAACGCGCAGCAATATGAAAGACGTCCATGACCATCAAGCCCGAGATAACAGTTCCCGCAGACGCCGCCGAGCGGCGCGCCGTCAAGCCGGTGGTCGTTTATCCCAATGGAACCTTGCCGACCCCGGATATGGCGCTGCTGAAGCAGGCCCGGACCAGTCTTGAAAAGATCGATGAGGTCATCGTCCCGCCGCGTGACGGGCGGACGTTCAACGTGCCGAAGGGCCATTTCTTCCGGATCGTCAGCGTCGAGGGATCGCAGGTCGGCGACCTCAACCTGTGGAATGCCAACGATCTTTCCGAGCGTTTCTTCAGCGGTAAGACCCGTGCGCTGCATGCCACCCACGTCACGGTTGGCGACCGTCTCTGGAGCACGCTTCCCTCTCTGAGACCGATGGCGACGATCACCCATGACACGCTTGCCTGGTACGGCTTCGATGACGACGGCGGCAGCGTTCACGATGTCATCGGCACGCGCTGCGATCCCTATACCAACAGGTTGCTGTCCGGTGGCGACTATCACAATTGCTGCCACTCGAACCTAACGCGGGCGCTCGCCGGCGCGCGGGGTATGGGCTTCTCGGAGGCAGAGCCTCATGTGCATGACGTGCTCAACGTCTTCATGTGCACGGGTTTCACTCGAGACACGCATCAATACTTCATGAAGGCGAGCCCGGTCCGGCCGGGCGATTTCATCGAGTTCTTCGCCGAGATCGATCTTCTCGGGGGCCTGTCGGCCTGCCCGGGCGGCGATTGCAGTTCGGAGCATTCGAGCGATACAGCCGCCTGCTATCCGCTGAAGGTCGAGATCTTCCGGCCCGATGTCGAACTCTTGAAGAACTGGCCGTTCCCGGAGCGGAATGGCTATGTCAGCCCGGAGCAGTGACGGCTGTCAGCCGATCAGCCAGAACAGGCCGCCGAAGATGATTATGAAGGCGATGATGACCCCGAGAATCCGGCCCAGGCCCTCGTTGGTGTTGGTGTGCTGCCCGACGATCGCGTAGTAGAAGTCGTTCTTCATCCCGGTTTTCCTTCCGTCCGTGTGGCTGCAATGGCCTTGCAAGTTCTGGAGCCGCGCGCTCCGCAGAAGGTTCCTGCCGACGCGCGACGCTGAGGCGGAAAATCAAAGTGCGGCCTTGATCTTCTCCGCATTGGCCTTCAGCACTTCGATATCTTCCATCTTGCCGGAATGCGGCTTGAGCGGCACGCCTTCGTGGCGCGGAATGACATGGAAGTGCAGGTGATAGACGGTCTGCCCGGCGGCCGGTTCGTTGAACTGGGCGACGAACACGCCATCGGCTTCAAAAGCTTCCTTGGCTGCGACCGCGAGCTTCTGCACGACCGGAATCAGTTTGGCGAGGACCGCGGGATCGGCATCGAGGAGGTTGCGGGAGCCAACCTTGGGAATCACCAGCAAATGCCCGGTTGCCTGTGGCATTACATCCATGAAGGCGAGGGTGTCGTCATCCTCATAGAGCTTTACGGAGGGGATCTCGCCTTTCAGGATCTTGGCGAAGATGTTGTTCGGATCGTAGGCCGGGCTGGTCATGGGTATCTCCTCATTGTCGGCGCCACTTAATGCGATCGCCCGCTCGGGATCAAGAATGGCTTTGGTCGATCAGTCGTCTTCGCGCTGTTGCCGCTCTCCCTTGCGGAAGGGTGTGTGCTCGTCGAGATAGTCGCCGATCTGCTCGACCTCCCGCCGCTCGTGCTCCAGATAGTCGGAGACCGCCTTCCTTAGCCCGGCATGGGCAATATAGTGAGCGGAATGGGTGGTCACCGGCTGGTAGCCGCGCGCAAGCTTGTGCTCACCCTGCGCGCCGGCCTCGACCTTTTTGAGACCCCTGGCGAGAGCGAAGTCTATTGCCTGGTGGTAGCAGACCTCGAAATGCAGGAAGGGGTGATCCTCGACGCAGCCCCAATGACGGCCGAACAGCGTATCGCCGCCGATGAAATTGATGGCGCCTGCAATATACTTGCCGCTGCGCCTTGCCATGACCAGCAGGATATCCTCCGCCATCCGTTCGCCGATCAGCGAGTAGAACATGCGGGTCAGGTACGGCTTGCCCCACTTGCGGCTGCCGGTATCCATATAGAAGGCGAAGAACTGGTCCCAGATGTCCTCGGTGAGGTCCGATCCGGTCAGCCAGTCGATGGTGATTCCGTTCTCAAGCGCGGCACGACGCTCCTTCTTCAGCGCCTTGCGTTTGCGGGAGGCGAGCGTTTCCAGAAACGCCTCATGATTGGCGTAGCCCTCATTGATGAAATGAAACTGCTGGTCGGTTCGATGCAGGAAGCCCTGCTGTTTGAATGCCGGCAATTCGTGTTCCGGCACGAAGGTGGCATGCGCAGAGGAAACGCCGAGTTCGTCCGCGACCTGCCGCAATCCGGAGGCCAAAACCTCTTGGATGGCGCTGTCATCCTGCCCGATAGCCGCCATCAGGCGCGGCCCTGTTGCGGGCGTGAAGGGAATGGCGCTTTGAAGTTTCGGATAATAGTGGCCGCCTGCGCGCTCGAAGGCGTCAGCCCAGCCATGGTCGAAGACATACTCGCCACGGCTGTGGTTCTTCAGGTAGGAGGGGACGGCGCCGATAAGTGCGCCGTCGCCGTTTTCGAGGAGAAGGTGATGACCGAGCCAGCCGGTCTCAGCCGTAGCCGAGCCCGATTCCTCCATCGCCGACAGGAAGGCATGGGAATTGAAAGGATTATAATCCTTCAATCCCCGGTAGGCGCCGGAGAGTTGGGTCCAGCGTTCCGGTGCGATCTTGCAAAAGGATCTTTCGATCCGGATCGTCAGCTCTCCTGTCATGGGTCTCCCGTCAGGCGGTTTCGACCAGCGTCTCGCGCGGATCGAAACCTTCGAAGGTCATCTGGTCTGCATACTTATAGGTATGCTCGCGCATGATTTCATCCCTGACCGTCCATGTGATGACCGGAATGCCTCTTTCCCTGAGGGCCGTGACGAAGCTGTTCGGCAGATGCGGTGCGCAGTAGGAAACGAAATCGAGCCCGAGCTGCATGGCTTCGTCATGCACGAAGAACTGTTCCGGATCCGCGCCTTCGGCCGTCAGTCCGACCGGGTAGGGGCATTCGAGGGACTTGAGGTCCTTCAGCAGCCAGTGGTCGAAGCTCATCAGCGCGACCTTGCCTTCATAGCCTTCCAGTACGTCGAGCACGGCTTCGGCGAGGCCGTCGTCCTCTTCGGCGCTGATGCCCTTGAGTTCTATGACCAGCGGCACGCGTCCCTTGACGAGGGTGAGCATCTGTCTGAGCGTTGGAATGCGGTCGGCGGTGCCGCCGATCGAAAGCATGCCCAGTTCGCCTGCGGTGCGTTCTCGCACCTCACCCTTCAGGCCGCAGAGGCGCTGCAGGTCGTGATCGTGAAAGACCATCGGCACGCTGTCGGACGAAAGCTGGATGTCGCATTCGATGGCGAAGCCGGCATCAACCGCCCGGGAAAAGGCCGAAAGCGTATTCTCCCAGACCTGTTTGTTCATGTCGTGATAGCCGCGATGGGCGACCGGACGTTCCTTGATCCAGTCTGCGGATGTCACGCCCTGATCTCCAGGATAGCGTCGATCTCGACGGCGGCATTGAGCGGCAGTGCTGCCATGCCGACGGCGGCGCGGGCATGCTTGCCGGCCTCGCCGAGAATGTTGGCGATCAGGTTGGAGGCGCCGTTGATGACGAGGTGCTGCTCGACGAAGCCGGAAGCCGACGCAACGAAACCGTTGAGCTTGATGACACGCACGATCCGGGAAAGATCGCCGCCAAGGGCGGACTTGGCCTGGGCCAGGATGTTGATGGCGCAGAGTTCGGCAGCCCGCTGCGCATCGGCAAGCGCGACATCGGAGCCCACGAGGCCGGTGATCGCCACTTTTCCGCCTTCAATCGGCAGCTGGCCGGAGAGATAAAGAAGGTTTCCGCTGATGACGTAGGGTACATAATTGGCGGCTGGGGCAGCTGCTTCCGGCAGCTGGATGCCCATGGCTGCCAGGCGACCGTCGATGCTATCGGACATGTGTGTTTCCCGGATCTGTTGGTAAGTTGAAAAAGAATCCTGTGGTGACCAAAGCAGGTCTCGCTTTTGCCGGATCTGTTCTTATAACATCGCGAAAGAGTCCAACAGGAGGATATCGATGTTTCGTTCGTCATTTGCCGTTGTGCTGACTGCCTTCGGAGCGCTCAGCATGACGGGTGCATCGGCGAATGCTGCGGTCGCGGGCGGTCTGGTGCCGCACCGCGCAGTCTACGATATCGAGTTGAAGCAGGCGTCAGACCGCTCCGGCATCGAGGGCATGCGCGGCCGCATGGTCTATGAGTTTAGCGGCTCGGAATGCGCCGGCTACACGACGAATTTCCGCTTTGTCACCCGGATCGATACCGGTGAACAGGTTCGCGTCACCGACCAGCAGAGCTTCACCTTCGAGGATTTAGCCAAGGGCAAGTTCCGCTTCGAGACTAAGTCTTTCACCGATGACCAGCTCGACAAGGATGTGAGCGGCGCGGCCGCCGACGAGAACGGCAAGGTGAAGATCGAGCTTTCGGAACCCGCCAAGCGTGCGGTTGAGCTGGCGGACAGCCGGTTCCCGGCCGAGCACATGCTCGAAGTCATCGACAATGCCCGCAAGGGGCGCACCTTCTTCGAGGCGCGCATATTCGATGGCTCGGAGGACGGCGACAAAAGCTACCTGACCACCACGATCGTTGGCCCTGAACGCAAGCCTGTCACGACCGAATCAAAAGACAAAGCGTCCGAGGCTTTGGCCGGCACCGCCTATTGGCCTGTGTCCATCGCCTATTACGACGAAAAGGCCGTTGGTGACGTTCTGCCAATCTATACCCAGTCCTTCAAGCTCTATGAAAACGGCATCACCCAGGATCTGACGCTTGACTACGGCGATTTCATCCTCAGCGGCAAGCTGACCAATCTGGAGGTCCTGGGTTCGGGAGACTGTAAGCCTCGCTGAGATTGCGGCAAGAGAAGGTATTCGTTCGATTTGTCACGCAATACTCTTGATTTCCAAGGGCAAGCCCTATAAGGGCAGCACCATTCCACACGCGAAGCTTGGGATCGACCGGGAGAAATCCGGCCGTTTCCGCCGGTGGCGTCGAAAAAGGGCGCTGTTTGCTTTGCGGGGGTTAAACCGGAAAAGGAGTAAAAGGCATGGCATTGCCCGATTTTAGCATGCGTCAGCTTCTGGAAGCTGGCGTTCACTTCGGTCACCAGACTCACCGCTGGAACCCGAAGATGAAGCCGTATATCTTCGGCGATCGTAACAACATCCACATCATCGACCTGGCTCAGACCGTTCCGATGCTGTCGCGCGCCCTTCAGGTTGTGTCCGACACCGTCGCTCGTGGTGGCCGCGTCCTGTTCGTTGGCACCAAGCGTCAGGCTTCCGAGCTGATTGCTGACTCGGCCAAGCGTTCGGCCCAGTACTACGTCAACTCCCGCTGGCTCGGCGGCATGATGACCAACTGGAAGACCATTTCGAACTCGATCCAGCGTCTGCGCAAGCTCGATGAGATCCTGTCTTCGGAACAGTCCGGCTACAACAAGAAAGAGCGCCTGAACCTTGAGCGCGAGCGCGAAAAGCTCGACAAGGCTCTCGGTGGTATCAAGGACATGGGCGGCACGCCGGACCTGATGTTCATCATCGACACCAACAAGGAAAAGATCGCGATCGACGAAGCCAAGCGCCTCGGCATCCCGGTCGTTGCGATCATCGACTCGAACTGCGATCCGGACCTGATCGACTACCCGATCCCGGGTAACGACGACGCTTCGCGCGCTATCTCGCTGTATTGCGACCTGATTGCCCGCGCTGCCATCGACGGCATTGCTCGTCAGCAGGGTGCTGCTGGCCGCGACATCGGCGCTTCCGCCGAAGTTCCGGTCGAGCCCGCTCTCGAAGGCGAAGCCGGCGCCTGATTCGAACTGGCGGGTTCGCCCGCCATCGCAGTATAGTTGCAATCGGCCGCCACTCAGCCAATCGGGTTGGCGGCCGGTTCCGTTTTTAAAGGCCGGCCCGGTCGTGGGTGCAAACCTCCGAGCCGTGGCGAATTCGACGTGATGGTTCGGCTTCATCACGATGTCACACTTCCGGGTACAACTCGTGCCCAAAACAGGCGCCGATGGCATTTTCGCACGGCGTCGCGTGAAACGATAAGAGGCAAACAATGGCTGAAATCACTGCTGCACTGGTGAAGGAACTGCGCGAAAAGTCTGGCGCAGGCATGATGGATTGCAAGAAGGCTCTGACCGAGACCAACGGTGACATCGAAGCCGCAATCGACTGGCTGCGCGCCAAGGGTATCGCCAAGGCCGACAAGAAGTCGGGCCGCACCGCCGCTGAAGGTCTGATCGGCATTGCCAGCGCTGGCCACAAGGCTGTCGCCATCGAACTTAACTCCGAAACCGACTTCGTTGCCCGTAACGATGCCTTCCAGGACCTCGTCCGCGGCATCGCAAGCGTTGCGCTGAACACCGACGGTTCCGTTGAAGCTGTATCGGCTGCGACCTACCCGGCAACCGGCAAGTCCGTAGCTGACACGGTCAAGGATGCAATCGCCACGATCGGCGAAAACATGACCCTGCGCCGCGCCGCCAAGCTCGAAGTCGAGCACGGCGTTGTTGCCACCTACGTGCACAACGCTGCTGGCGACGGCATCGGCAAGCTCGGCGTTCTGGTTGCCCTGAAGTCGGTCGGCGACAAGGAAGTCCTGACCTCGATCGGCCGTCAGGTTGCCATGCACATCGCTGCAACCAACCCGCTCGCCATCCGCGCTGAAGAAGTCGACGCAGCCGTTGCCGAACGCGAACGCAACGTCTTCATCGAGCAGTCCCGCGCTTCCGGCAAGCCGGACAACATCATTGAAAAGATGGTTGAAGGCCGCATGCGCAAGTTCTTCGAAGAAGTCGCGCTTCTGTCGCAGGCCTTCGTCATTAACCCCGACATCACCGTCGGCCAGGCTGTCAAGGACGCTGAAAAGCTTGCTGGCGCCTCGATCGAGGTTGTCGGCATGGCCCGCCTGCTGCTTGGCGAAGGCGTCGAGAAGGAAGAGAGCGACTTCGCTGCCGAAGTTGCCGCTGCTGCCAAGGGCTGATCGCCCATTGGTCGGTGGACCATGTTAGGGAAAAAATCGGGCATCGCGTGACAACGCGATGCCCTTCGTGTATCCGGCATCAGATCAATCCCTAGGAGCCAGCATGTCTTCCAAGCCCATCTACAAGCGTGTTCTTCTGAAGGCCTCCGGCGAAGCCCTGATGGGCAGCCAGGGCTTCGGCATCGACGTGGCAGTCGCTGATCGCATCGCTTCCGATATCGCTCGGGCGCGTTCCATGGGTGTCGAGGTCGGCGTCGTCGTCGGCGGCGGAAATATTTTTCGCGGTGTCGCTGTTGCTTCCAAGGGTGGCGACCGGGTGACCGGCGACCACATGGGTATGCTGGGCACCGTCATCAACGCGCTGGCGCTTGCGACATCGCTGCGCAAGCTCGACGTCGATACCGTCGTGCTCTCTGCCATTGCCATGCCGGAAATCTGCGAAAGCTTCTCCCAGCGCGGCGCGCTGCACCATCTGTCTCAGGGCAGGGTGGTTATCTTCGCCGGCGGTACTGGCAACCCGTTCTTCACCACGGATTCGGCCGCAGCGCTGCGCGCCGCCGAAATCGGCGCGGAGGCGATCTTCAAGGGTACCCAGGTGGATGGCATTTACTCCGCCGACCCGAAGAAGGATCCTTTGGCAACCCGCTTCGACAAGCTCACCCATAGCGAAGTTCTGGACAAGGGGCTGGCCGTCATGGATGTGGCGGCGGTGGCCCTTGCGCGCGAAAATGCCATTCCGATCATCGTCTTCTCGATTCACGAGGCAGGCGGTTTTTGCGATATTCTGTCCGGCGCCGGTCGCATGACCATCGTTACCGATCATTGATACACGGCTTTCCTTCCCGGGAACGTCGAACGAAGAATAAAGGGAGTTCATCATGAGCGAAGGCATTGATCTCAACGACATCAAGCGCCGTATGGAAGGCGCTATCAACGCATTCAAGCACGATATAGCATCGTTGCGCACGGGGCGCGCGTCGGCCAACATTCTGGATCCGGTAACTGTCGAGGCTTACGGCTCGCGCGTGCCGCTGAACCAGGTGGCCAACGTAACTGTGCCGGAACCGCGCATGCTCGGCATTTCTATCTGGGATAAGTCGATGGTAAACGCGGTTGATCGCGCCATCCGCGAAGCCAACCTCGGCCTTAACCCGATCATCGACGGCCAGAACCTGCGTATTCCGCTGCCGGAACTCAACGAAGAACGCCGCAAGTCTCTGGTCAAGGTTGCGCATGACTATGCCGAAAAGGCCAAGGTGGCGATTCGCCACGTTCGCCGCGACGGCATGGACGGCCTTAAAAAGGCCGAGAAGGACGGTGTGATTGGGCAGGACATCAGCCGCTCGCAGTCCGAAAAGGTGCAAAAGATGACCGACGACACGATTTCCGAAGTCGATCGCTTGCTCGTCGACAAGGAAAAGGAAATCATGCAGGTTTGATGCGGTCCGCCGCCCTGTACGAGTTTATCAAACCGGAACCGTCAATGTCGAAAGCCGAAAACTGCCGCGCTCCCGAGCATGTTGCGATCATCATGGATGGCAACGGTCGTTGGGCGAATGCACGGGGCCTGCCACGCGCGGTGGGTCACCGCAAGGGCGTGGAAGCGGTGCGTGAGATCGTGCGGGCTGCAGCGGATGCCGGCGTGGCTTATCTGACGCTGTTCGCTTTCTCGTCTGAGAACTGGCGCCGGCCGGAGGCCGAGGTCAACGATCTCTTCGGCCTCCTGAAGATGTTCATCCGTCGCGACCTGGCGGAACTGCATCGCGAGAATGTCCGCATTCGCATCATCGGTGATCGCGTCAACCTGCAGGGGGATATCCTTTCCCTTCTGCTGGAGGCGGAAGAGACAACGAGGAACAACACCGCGCTCACCCTGGTCATTGCCTTCAATTACGGGGCGAGGGACGAAATGGCGCGCGCCATGTCGGCGATCGCTGCCGACGTTGAACAAGGACGCCTCAAGGCGTCCGACGTGACGTCTGCGCTGATCGACGGCCGTCTTGATACTGCCGGCATTCCCGATCCCGATCTGATCATCCGCACCAGTGGCGAGGAACGCCTTTCCAACTTCCTTCTCTGGCAGGCAGCCTATTCGGAACTGATGTTTGTGCCCGAATACTGGCCAGACTTCAGTCGCGAGGTTTTCTTTGCCGCCCTGGAGCGTTACGCCTCCCGTGACCGCCGCTTCGGCGGGATCTCGGACAAGGCAGTCGCGCTCGGATCGTAGCAGTGCTGATGTCCCGGGAATTAACGCTCCGCATTTATTCGGCGATCGTTCTGGCCGCAATCGTCCTCACGGCTACCTGGTTGGGTGGTTTTGCATTCCGGCTGCTGTCCGTGCTGATCGGCCTTCTCGTTTATTACGAGTGGTCCAGAATGACGCAGCTTGCGGAGAGCAACATGCGTGGCCACGCCTTTGGCTGGTTTTCAGTCTCCGTCATCGGCCTCAACATGCTGTTCGGCTCCCCCGATTTGACCGTGCCGCTCCTTGCCGGTTTGGTCGTCACTGCTATCCTGCCGTCTATCGCGGGAAACTGGCGGTGGTGGCAGGTGGGGGGCATCTTCTATTCCGGTCTCAGCGCCGTTTCCCTGGCCGCGATCCGAGGTGAGGATTCTGTCGGCTTTGCCGCCATGCTTTTTGTTTTCGCCGTGGTTTGGGCGACCGATATCCTGGCCTATTTCGTCGGCCGCGCGATTGGCGGCCCGAAGCTTGCGCCTAGGATCTCACCCGGCAAGACGTGGTCGGGGGCGATCGGCGGTACGATTGCCGGCGTATTGGGTGGCACTGCGGTGGCGCTTGCCTTTTTCCAGTCGGTCGGCCTTTGGATACCAGTTGTTGCGCTGCTCCTCTCTGTTGCAGGCCAGATCGGCGATCTTTTCGAATCGTTTATCAAGCGGCGTTTCGGTGTGAAAGATTCGAGCCACCTCATTCCAGGGCACGGCGGTGTCATGGATCGTGTTGACGGACTTGTTTTTGCCTGTTTTGCAGCTTTCTTTCTTGCTGTAGGGTTCTCCACATTTGGCAAGGGGGCGGTCACGTCGCTTGGAGCGTTCCTGTTCGGTCTTTGACGGGAGTGGGAACGCCGTAAACGGAATGGGATGATGGATCATATTACCGCGTTTTTCGGCTTTCTCGTCGGCTATATCCTGCCATACGTGATCGTTCTTTCCCTGCTCGTTTTCGTGCATGAGCTCGGCCATTATCTTGCCGGACGCCTATCGGGCATTCGCGTGCTCGCCTTTTCCGTTGGCTTCGGACCCGAACTGGTCGGATTCACCGATGGGCATGGAACTCGTTGGAAAATCTCTGCTATTCCCCTTGGAGGATATGTCCGGTTCTTCGGCGATGCCGATGCTTCAAGCCGACCGGATGGCGGGGAGCTTGAGGAACTGACACCCGAGGATCGCGCCCGGACTCTCGCCGGCGCCAAGCTGTGGAAAAGGGCAGTCACTGTTGCGGCCGGCCCCATTGCGAATTTCGTTCTGGCAATCGCCATTTTCGCCGTTCTTTTCGGCACGATGGGCAAGCCCGTTGCAGATCCCGTCGTCGCCGAGGTCAAGGCCGACAGCGCTGCCGCGGAGGCGGGTGTTCAGCCGGGCGATGTTCTCGTGGCTCTGGATGGCGAAGCGGTTCAAACTTTTGACGACGTCGTCCGCTATATCAGCATGCGGCCGGAAATCGCGGTTGTCGTGACCGTTCGCCGGAATGGTGGCGAACTCGCGCTGAACATGACGCCGCGCCGGGTGGAAACGTCCGATCGCTTCGGCAACAAGATGGAAGTCGGGCAGATTGGCATCGTCACCAACCAGCAGTCGGGGAATTTCCGTATCGTGGAGCTGACGCCGCTGCAGGCCGTGGGCGAGGGGGCCCGGCAGACGTGGCATATCGTCACCGGCACTGTCGACTATCTGTCGAATCTGATTGCCGGCCGAATGAATGCGGATCAGCTTGGAGGTCCCGTCAGGGTCGTGCAGGCGTCCGGCCAGATGGCGACATTGGGTGTTGTCGCTCTCGTCAATCTTGCCGCTGTTTTGTCTGTTTCCCTTGGACTTCTGAATTTGATGCCAATTCCGGTCCTTGACGGCGGCCATCTCCTCCTCTACGCGCTTGAAGCGTTGCGAGGGAAACCGGTAGGCCCGAATGCACAGGAGATCGCTTTCCGCATCGGATTGGCGATGATCGTGTCACTGATGGTCTTTGCCACCTGGAACGACATCAGCAGGCTGATCGGCTAAGGTCGTCTTGCCAATTTTGTAGGGATTTGTTTACGATGTTTCAAACTGATAGTGGCGATTGGGCCACGCATGGAAACGAAGTAAATAGAAATTAACGTCCGCCCTTGCTTGTAGGGTAAAACCCGTTAAAACCACACACGGGCCGGAGTCGGGGTACGGCTTCGGGACAATGGAAGAAGGTTGAGAATACACATGAAGGCTGGTTCAAGATTTTTGAACGCAGTATCGGCGGTCGCGCTGTCTGCTGGTGTTGTTTCTTCGGGCGCAGGTGTGGCTGTCCTTGCATCGGCCGTTGCGGCCCAGGCTGCCGTCATTCAGCGTATCGAGGTTAAGGGCGTTCAGCGTGTCAGCCCCGAGGCTGTGCGCTCGAATATCTCAATCAAGCCGGGTAAGAGTTTCTCGAACACGGATATCGATGAATCCGTCAAGCAGCTCTATGCGACCGGCTTCTTCTCCGACGTACGTATTTCCGTTTCCGGAAGTACGCTCGTGGTGAGCGTGTCCGAGGCTCAGTTGATCAACCAGGTGGTCTTCAATGGCAATCGGAAGATCAAGGATGAAAAGTTGCGCGGCATCGTTCAGACCCAGCCAATGGGTCCGTACAGCCAGGCGCTGACTGCTGCTGACATCTCCCGTATCAAGGAGGCTTACGCCAGCATCGGTCGCAGCGATGTCGAGGTGACGACGCAGGTCGTTCCGGTCGCGGAAGGTCGTGTCAATCTGGCCTTCGTGATCAATGAAGGTGAGCGTACCAAGATCTCCAAGATCAACTTTGTCGGCAATAATGCCTATGGTGACAGCCGCCTTCAGTCGGTTATCCAGACCAAGCAGTCTGGCGTTCTGTCCTTCTTGACCCGTAAGGACGTTTACAACGAGGACAAGCTGCGCGCTGACGAAGAAGCGCTGCGCCAGTTCTATTACAATCATGGTTACGCCGACTTCCGCGTCGTTTCTTCCGATGTTTCGCTGAACGAGGCGGGGAATGAATACACCATAACGATCACCGTCGATGAGGGCGAGCGTTACAAGTTCGGCGACGTCAAGGTAGAGTCGACGGTTGAAGGTGTCGATGGTGCCGATCTGCAGGGGCTTCTCGAAAGTCACGCTGGCAGCACCTACAGCGCCAAGGATGTTCAGAAGTCCATGGAGGCAATCTCGCAGCGGGTTGCAGCCAAGGGTTATCCCTTTGCTCGCGTTGTTCCGCGCGGCGACCGAAACTTCGGCAACAACACCATCGGTGTAACCTATCTCGTCGATCAGGGTGAGCGCGCCTACGTTGAGCGCATCGAAATCCGTGGCAATACCCGTACGCGTGACTATGTCATTCGTCGCGAGTTCGATCTGTCTGAAGGTGATGCCTTCAATCAGGAAGTCATTACTCGCGCGAAGCGTCGTCTTGAGGCTCTCGGATACTTCACGAGCGTGAACATTTCGACGCAGCAGGGTACCGCTCCGGACCGTGTTGTTCTCGTCGTGGACGTCGAAGATCAGCCGACCGGTTCGTTCGGTATCGGTGCCGGTTATTCGGTCGGTGGCGATGGCCTTGTTCTGGAAGCTTCGGTCGAAGAAAAGAACTTCCTTGGTCGCGGTCAGTTCATTCGTCTCGCCGTCGGTGGCGGTTTCGAAGACAGCCGTACCTATAACTTCTCCTTCACCGAGCCGTATTTCCTCGGCTACCGTCTGGCTGCGGGTTTCGACCTGTTCAAGAGTCAGACCAGCAGCAATTCGGATTACAAGTACGAGGAGCAGGGTGTTACCTTCCGCGTCACCGCGCCGATCACCGAAGATCTCGCTACGACCGTTCGTTACACCTACAAGCAGATCAAGTATAAGGAAGATGGCGCCTTCGGCACCGATGGTATCGCGCATACCTCGGACGACACGCTTTCCGATCCGTATATCGATCTGATTGAAGAGAGCCCGTGGAAGCAGTCGATCATCGGTCACTCCTTCGTTTACAATACGCTCGATGATCGCACGATGCCACGCGAGGGTATTTATGCCAGCTTGACGCATGAATATGCGGGTCTCGGTGGCGACTCTGACTATTACAAGGTCTACGGCAAGTTCCGTTACTTCCATCCGCTTTCAGACGAATTCGATATCATTGGTTCGGTCTCGGCCAGCGCCGGTCATGTCATCGCCACCGATGGCAAGCTGAACGTTTTTGATCAGTTCCAGATCGGCGGCAAGGAGCTGCGCGGCTTCGATACCCAGGGTATTGGCGCTCGTGCGGGTGACGATCCACTCGGTGGTACGACCTACTTTACCGCTTCGGCTGAAGCCAGCTTCCCGATGCCACTGGTTCCGCAGGATCTTAATCTGCGCGGCGCGATCTTCGCGGATGCCGGTACTCTGTACGGTAATGATGTCAGCACCGGCAGGTCGACGGTTGTTGGTACCGATATGTCGGTCCGTGCGTCGGTCGGCGCAGGTATCGTCTGGTTGTCGCCCTTCGGTCCTCTGCGCTTCGACTACGCGGTTCCGGTCGCCAAGGAAGACTACGACGAAGTTCAGAACTTCCGCTTCAGCATGGCGAACCAGTTCTAAGGTCTGTAGCCCAAGGGCTTCCGACAGCGTAACGTTCTGGGGCTTTGGCTGATGGAGCATAACCACTTTTTTCCGCCCCATGAGGGGATCGCGCTTGCGTCGATCGCCGCTCATGTGGGGGCGGAGTTGCTTGATCAGGGTGCGGGCGATCGGATGATCCGGTCGGTCGCGCCCGTTAATCGTGCGCGTAAGGGGGACATTTGTTACATCCTGTCCCGTCGCAGCAAGGAAGAGCTGAAGACTTGTGAGGCTTCGGCGATTATCTGCGACAAGGCGCTTCGGTCGCTCATTCCCGACCACATTCCAGTACTTTTGAGTTCGGCTCCAGCTATGACGTTTGCCATGGTTGGCGGTTTGCTTTTCCCGTCGGGTCTTCGTCCGATCGAAATGGTGGATGAAGCCGAGGCTATTTCCCCGGCGGCTTTTGTCGATTCTTCGGCACGATTGGAACCGGACGTTCGTATCGAGCCCATGGCTGTGATCGGTGCGGATGTCGAAATCGGCAGCGGCAGCCATATTGGTGCAGGCGCCGTTATTGGTCGCGGCGTGCGTATCGGCCGAAACTGCACGATCGCTGCCGGCGCCACGGTGCAGGTGGCGCTGATCGGCAATAACGTCATCATCCACAATGGCGCCCGTATCGGGCAGGATGGCTTCGGCTACGCGCCGGGACCGCGCGGCATGATCAAGATCGTGCAGGTTGGCCGCGTCATCATCCAGGATCACGTGGAGATCGGTGCGAACACAACGATCGACCGTGGTACGATGGACGATACGGTGATAGGCGAAGGAACCAAGATCGATAATCTGGTGCAGATCGGCCATAATGTTCGCATCGGCCGTCATTGCGGAATAGTCAGCCAGGTGGGTATTGCCGGCAGCACGCGCATCGGTGACGGCGTCATGCTCGGCGGAGCCGCGGGGGTCAACGGTCACATCACCATTGGGGATGGTGCGCAGATCGCGGCGATGAGCGGCGTTCTTTCGGATGTACCGCCCGGCGGGCGATATGGCGGGGTGCCGGCGCGCCCGATGAAGGATTACCTTCGTGAAGTCGCCGAAATGCTAAGCCGCACGGATAGCCGCAACAAGGAAAAGGAGGGCAAGAATGACTGAGGGCGTTAAGACAGAACTGGGTTCGGCCGATGTCCTCCAGATCATGAAGTTTCTGCCCCACCGCTATCCCTTCCTGTTGGTGGATAAGATCATCGAGATCGACGGCGACAATTCTGCAATCGGAATCAAGAACGTGACGGCCAACGAGCCGCATTTCACGGGTCACTTTCCTGAAGCACCGATCATGCCGGGCGTCCTGTTGATCGAGGGAATGGCCCAGACAGCCGGTGCAATCTGCGCACGCAAGGAAGGGCAGGGCGGAAACCTAGTCTACTTCATGACGATCGACAACGCCCGTTTCCGCCGCCCGGTCGTGCCTGGTGATCGCGTCGAGTACCATGTCGTGAAGCAGAAGCAGCGCGGCAATATCTGGAAATTCCATTGCGATGCCAAGGTCGATGGCGCATTGGTTGCCGAGGCCGATATCGGCGCCATGATCATGCGCAAGGAAGACAAATGAGCATGATTGCCGCAAGCGCCAGCATTCATCCCCTTGCCGTTGTCGATGATGGAGCCGTGATCGGCGAGAACGTCAAGATCGGCCCTTTTTGCCGTGTCGGTTCTCGGGTGAAGCTTGGTGATGGCAGCGAACTGATATCGCATGTCTCTGTGACCGGCCTCACGACGATTGGTCGGAATGCAAAAATTTTTCCCTGCGCGGTGATTGGCGGTGATCCGCAGAGTGTTCATCACGCCGGTGAGGAAACGACACTCACCATCGGCGACAATTGCACGATGCGCGAAGGTGTGACGATGAACACGGGCACTGCCGAAGGCGGCGGAAAGACCGTGGTTGGCAACAACAACCTGTTCCTCGCCAATTCCCATGTGGCGCATGACTGCATTCTCGGCGATCACATTATTCTGTCGAACAATGTGATGCTCGCCGGCCATGTGAAGGTCGAGGATCGTGTCATTCTCGGCGGCGGTTCGGCCGTGCATCAGTTTACCCGCATAGGCCGGCAGGCCTTTATCGGCGGTCTCTCGGCGGTCAGCTATGATGTCATCCCTTACGGCATGCTCAACGGCAACCCTGGCATCCTCGGCGGTCTGAACGTCGTCGGTATGACCCGCGCTGGCATCGAGCGATCGGTCATCCATCAGGTCCGTCGCGCTTTCAAGCAGATCTTCGAAGGCGAGGGCTCTGCTCGCGTCAACGCGGAGGCGATCCGCGCAGAGTATCTCGATTGCCCACAGGTTATAGAGATCCTGGATTTCATCGCTGCCGAGAGCGACAGGGCGCTTTCTTCTCCGCATCGCGGCAAGAACTGAGACATGGCGCCGGCCAAGGCAGGAGCGGGTCGTCTGGCGATCATCGCCGGAAGCGGCCTTTTGCCTCTTTATGTGGCTGAGGCAGCCCGGCGATCCGGTGAGGATCCCTTCATTCTGCGACTGAAGGACGAAGCCGATCAGCAATGGCGGGACTTCGACAATGCGGTGGTTGGCGTCGGTGACGTAGCGGGATTGTCTGCGCTGTTCCGTCGTCACGGCATCGGGCGCGTCGTGCTGTCCGGCGGCGTCAAACGTCGGCCGGGCTTTCGCGAAATCCACGTCAACCTGAAGGCGCTAATGAAGCTGCCCTTGGCGTTGAAGACGTTGCTTGCAGGCGGGGATGACGCTGTTCTCAAGATGGTGATTTCACTCATCGAGGGGCAGGGATGTCATGTTATTGGCGTTCAGGACATTGCGCCCGATCTTCTTGCATCCACCGGTCCGCTCGGCACCGTTTCGCCAAACGATGACGATCTGCGTGACATAGCCAAGGGTGCCGAGGCTGCGGAAGCACTCGGGCGGCTTGATGTCGGGCAGGGCGCAGTCACTGTCGGCGGGCGTATCGTGGCGCTCGAGGGTGTCGAGGGAACCGACGCCATGCTCGCGCGCGTTGCGCGGTTGAGGGACGAGGGCCGGATTTCGCAGCGCCGCAAGGGAGTGCTGGTTAAACTGTGCAAGCCTCAGCAGGATCTCCGGGCCGACCTGCCGTCAATCGGTCGCTCGACGGTAGAGAATGCCAAGCGAGCGGGTCTTGCTGGTGTCGCGGTCGAAGCCGGAAGGGCGCTGGTGATCGAGCGTGAGGCAACGATTGCCGCGGCCAACGAGGCGGGCCTTTTCGTGATCGGTATTGATCGCGGCTTGCCGGGAGGCGTGATGTGAGTGACCGTCCGCTGAAGATTGCTGTCATCGCCGGCGAAGTCTCCGGCGACCTTCTGGGTGGAGACCTGATCGCCGCGCTGAGAAAGCGCCATGGCGGACCGGTTGAACTTGTCGGCGTGGGTGGCGACGCACTGGAGCGTGAAGGCCTGCGTTCCCTTTTCGATTTTTCCGAGCTGTCCGTCATGGGGCTCACCCAGGTGCTTGCGCGCCTGCCGCGCTTCCTCTCACTGATCCGTCAGACGGCGAAGGCCATCGTCGAGGCTCGCCCGGACGTTCTGTTGATCGTGGATAGTCCCGATTTCACCCATCGCGTGGCGAAGAGGGTTCGCAAAGCTCTACCTCATTTGCCGGTGGTGGATTATGTCTGCCCCAGCGTCTGGGCATGGAAGGAATATCGCGCCAAGGCGATGCTCGACTACGTCGACGCGGTGCTGGCGGTTCTGCCCTTCGAGCCGGAGGTAATGCGTCGCCTCGGTGGTCCTGCAACGCATTTCGTTGGCCATCGTCTCACGACCAATGCAAGGCTGCTGGAGACGCGCGCGGCGCGCGCTGGAAAGTTGCCGAAACGGGCCGGCGAGCAGAAAACGATCATGCTGCTTCCCGGTTCGCGCGGGGCGGAGATCTCCGCGCTTCTGCCGGTCTATGGGCAGGCGATGATCGAGTTTACCGAGAGAAACGGCCCGAGCCGGTTTCTTATGCCGACTGTTCCGCGCCAGGAAGCGCGCGTGCGCCAGATGATCGCCGACTGGGCTCTGAAGCCCGAGGTTCTCGTCGGTGAGGATGCGAAATGGCAGGCCTTTGCCGAGGCCGACGCAGCGATTGCTGCTTCTGGCACCGTGATCCTGGAGCTGGCGCTGGCAACGGTGCCCACGGTGTCCACCTACAAGACCGACTGGCTGATGAAGCTCATCAGCCACCGCATCAAGATCTGGACCGGCGCACTTCCCAATCTGATCGCCGATTATCCGATTGTGCCGGAATATCTGAACGACTACGTGCGGCCGGGTAATCTCCTGCGCATGGCGGAAAGGCTGGCTACCGATACGCTTGAGCGGCAGGCCATGCTGGCCGGTTTCGATCTCGCATGGAAGCGGCTTGCGACGGAGCGTCCCGCCGGCCAAGAGGGTGCGCGGATCGTCCTCGATCTCTTGCGTGACAAGGGCGTTCTTCCCAAAAACTCCTGAGGCATTCCCGCTCGAAACGGGTGCGGACCTGCCGGCGGCTGCCTTTTCCAAACCGGCAGGTCCTTCCGGACCGGTGCCATGCGCGACATCGGTCCAGATTTCTCAAGATGGGGATACGGATTACTGCGTCCAGGAGGCGAAGGGGTCCGGCAGTTTGCTCCATGCCGAAGGCGTGAAATTCTCGGCCGGTACAAGGCATGCGTCGAGTTCCGCCGTTATCCGCCGCTCATCCATGGGATCGGCGCCGATGAACACGATCTCCTGCCGGCGGTCGCCCCATTCCGGATCGAGATAGGGCGCCATGGCACGCTTGAACCCGGCATCGTCAGGCCAGCGTTCGCGAGGTACCGACGCCCACCAGAGGCCCATGCGGCCGGTCCGGACCAGCGCCCCCGCCTGACTGATTGAGCCGACATGATGCGGCCTCGTCGCCAGCCAGAAGAAGCCCTTGGCGCGGATGACACCCGGCCAGGCGCGGTCGATGAAGGCCTGAAATTTCGTGGGGTCGAGCGGTCGGCGCGCCTTGTAGACGAAGGAACGGATACCGTATTCCTCCGTTTCCGGTACATGATCCTTGAAGCCGTTCAGTTCCTTGAACCAAAGCGGATGGGTTTCCGCCTTATCGATGTCAAACAGACCGGTTCCAAGGATGTCGCGCGGTGCGACGGCGCCGAAATCCGTCTCGATCACCCGCGCATCCGGGTTGAGGCCGGCGATGATCTTGAGCGCGGCGTCGCGTTGTTCCGGTGTCGCTGTTCCGATCTTGTTGAGCACGACGACATCGGCGAACTCGATCTGCTCGACCAGCAGGTCTACGAGGGTTCGATTGTCGCCATCGCCCGCCGTTTCGCCTCGGTCCGCGAGAAAATCGGAGGAGGAATAGTCGTTCAACAGATTTGCCGCGTCGACCACGGTCACCATGGTGTCGAGCTGCGCGATATCGGACAGGCTCTGTCCATTGTCATCGCGAAAATCGAAGGTGGTGGCGATGGGAAGCGGCTCGGCAATACCGGTCGCCTCGATCAGTAGATAGTCGAACCGGCCCTGCACGGCGAGATCTCGCACTTCGCGCAGCAGATCGTCGCGAAGCGTGCAACAGATACAGCCGTTGGTCATTTCGACCAGTTGTTCCTCCGTCCGGGAAAGTGCGGCGTCTCCATCACGCACCAGTGCCGCGTCGATGTTCACTTCACTCATATCGTTGACGATCACCGCAACACGGAGACCGCTTCGATTGGAAAGAACGTGGTTGAGCAGGGTTGTCTTGCCCGCTCCGAGAAAGCCGGAGAGAACAGTGACAGGCAATTTGTCCATGTAACAAACTCCAGGATGTAATGTTGTAACAACTGAGGATCGCGAAAAGGCGGACTTCCGTCCGCCTTCCGCAGAGCACCACCCTTAGTGGGACAGGCAGTCTGCCAGGGATTTGGCCATGCCGCGCAGAAGCGTCGAGTAAAGCTCGGGGCCTTCGGTGATGGCGCCGCCCTCAGGATCGAGCGTACCGCTCTTCGCGTCGGTGCCCTCCGTGACGACCTTGATCAGTTTCGGTTCGAACTGGGGCTCTGCGAACACGCAGGCCGCACCGAGTTCCTTGACCTTGGCATGAATCTGGGAGACGCGCTCCGCACCGGGCATGGTTTCAGGGCTGACGGTGATCGAGCCTGCGACGTGAACATGATATCGATGCTCGAAATACTGATAGGCGTCGTGGAAGACGATGAAGGGCTTGTCGGCGACAGGCGCAACGGTTTCGGCGATTTCCTTGTCTAATGCGGTGAGTTCGTCATCCAATGCCTTGGCATTCGCCTTATAGTGCGCGGCGTTGGCGGGATCGGCCTCGATCAGCGTGGCCTCGATAGCGCCAGCCATCACCTTGGCGTTCATCGGGTCGAGCCAGAGATGCATGTCCGTGCCGCCATGCTCGTCATGATGATGTTCATCGGCATGCCCGGCTTTCTCACCGTTTGCCTCGGCATGTTCTGCGCCGTTGTCGTCATGATGCTCGCCCTCGGCATGCTCATCATGTTCGCCGTGGTCGTGAGCCTCGAACGCACCTCCCTCGCGGAAGGGCAGCTTGGTGATGCCGGGAGCATCTTCGAGTTCGACAACCTTGGCCTTGCCGGCCAGGGCATCGAGCGGCTTTTCAAGAAAAGCCTCAAGTCCGGGGCCGACCCAGAAGACCACGTCGGCATGTTCGAGAGCCCGGGCATTGGACGGTTTCATGTTATAGGTGTGGGGGGAAGCCGCACCCTCCACGATCAGGCTCGGTTCCGCAACGCCCTTCATGATCGCCGCCACGAGCGAGTGGATCGGCTTGATCGACACCACGACCTCCGGCGGCGCGGCAAAGGCGAGCGAAGGCATGAAGAGAAGAGCTGCCGTGGTGGTGAAAAGGCCGGCGCGGGACTTGATCATAGGGGTATCTCCATCTTGAATGTGTTATGTAATAATATTACATTCATTGCGTAACGCTATAACGTGTGGCATAGCGTCGTGCAACAACAAATTTTCGGGGTCACGATGTCTCAGCCAGAAACTAGAGACGATCAGCCGCTGGTCATGCTGCAGGATGCGGGCATCCGCAGAAGCGGGCGCTGGCTCGTTCGCGGCGTCGAATTTTCCGTGCGACCGGGAGAGATCGTCACGCTGATCGGTCCGAACGGCTCCGGAAAGTCGACGAGCGCCAAGATGGCGATCGGCGTGCTGAAGCCGGATGAGGGGAGGGTCGAACGCAAGCCCGGTCTTCGCGTCGGCTATGTGCCGCAGAAGCTGGCCGTCGACTGGACCATGCCGCTGACCGTCAAGCGCCTGATGAGCCTTACCGGGCCTTTGCCCGAGAGCGAGATCAAGTCAGCGCTCGAGGCGGTGGGTATTGCCCATCTCGCATCTGCAGAGGTGCAGCACCTCTCGGGCGGAGAATTCCAGCGTGCACTGCTAGCCCGCGCCATCGCCCGCAAGCCCGATCTGCTGGTACTGGACGAGCCGGTTCAGGGCGTGGATTTTTCCGGCGAAATAGCGCTCTACGATCTCATCACCTCGATCCGCAATTCCACCGGCTGCGGCATTCTGCTGATTTCCCACGACCTGCACGTCGTCATGGCCGAAACCGACACGGTTATCTGCCTCAACGGCCATGTCTGTTGCCGCGGCACCCCGGCGGCCGTCAGCCAGAGCCCGGAATATATGCGCCTCTTCGGCGCCAATGCAGGCCGCACGCTCGCGGTCTACAGCCACGATCACGACCACACGCATCTGCCAGATGGCCGCGTAATGCACAGTGATGGCAGCGTAACCGAACATTGCCATCCGGGTGACGGCCACCACCATCATGATGAGGATCATCCCCATCACGACCATGCGCATGACGGTAGCCATCGCAAAGCGGCAGGCGGCGAAACCGTTCTAACCTCGCCTGGCAAGGGCAGGGAGACCAATCATGTTTGACGATTTCTTCCTCCGCGCGATGCTGGCGGGTATCGGACTTGCACTGACGACCGGCCCGCTCGGCTGTTTCGTCATCTGGCGGCGCATGGCCTATTTCGGCGATACAATGGCTCATTCCGCGCTTCTGGGCGTTGCGCTTTCGCTGTTGCTGTCGCTCAATCTGATGGTGAGCGTCTTCGTCGTTGCGTCGATGGTATCGCTCTTGCTCCTCCTCCTGCAGCGCCGGCAGGCGCTTTCGGCCGATGCGTTGCTCGGCATACTCAGCCACGCGACACTGGCGATTGGCCTTGTGATGGTTGCCTTCATGACCTGGGTGCGTATCGATCTGGTGGCCTTCCTGTTCGGGGATATCCTCGCGGTGGACACGACCGATATCGTGGTGGTCTGGGTCGGCGGCGCCGTTGTGCTCGGCATGATCGCCTGGCTCTGGCGTCCACTATTGGCCGCGACGGTCAATGCGGAACTCGCCGAGGCCGAGGGATTGCAGCCCGAGCGGGCGCGTCTGGCCTTCATGCTGCTGATGGCTTTGGTCATCGCCATCGCGATGAAGATCGTCGGCATCATGCTGATTACATCGCTGTTGATCATTCCCGCTGCGACCGCACGCCGGTTCGCGACGACGCCAGAGGTCATGGCCGTCTTCGCGTCGCTGATCGGCGCGGTCGCCGTCGTCTTCGGTCTTTTCGGATCGTTGACCTATGATACGCCGTCCGGCCCTTCGATTGTCGTGGCGGCTCTTGTACTCTTTCTCTTGAGTCTCCTGCCCAAGCCCGGACGCGAGGGTGCCGAGACGAACAGGCAGGGATAGGAACCATGACAACGCCACAACTGACGAAGAACCAATCGCTCGTTTTCGATGCGCTGACGGAATCGGTTGGACCGCTTTCGGCTTACGGGATCCTCGACCGCCTGCGCGATCATGGTTTCCGGGCGCCGCTGCAGGTTTACCGGGCGCTCGACAAGCTGGTCGAGATGGGGCTGGTGCATCGTCTCGAGAGCATCAACTCCTTCGTCGTCTGCGCTCATCCCAAGCAGGATTGCTGCCATCATGGCACGGTCGCCTTTGCGATCTGCAACAAGTGCGGCCGTGTCAGCGAATTCCACGATCACGCCATAGATCATCGGCTGGAGGACTGGGCCAAGGGCCAGCACTTCAAGGCGGAAAAGACGACGATTGAAATCCGTGGCCTGTGCGCTGAATGTGCCTGAGCGGCGCTGACCCCGGCTCTATCAGATCTGCTTAAGATCGCGGGCGAAGCGTTGCCAGTTGCGGACATAGCTCTCAGCCGACAAGGCAAGTCTCGCCGCTGAGGCTTCGTCCAGAGTTCTGACGACCCGGGCGGGAGAACCGACGATTAGCGAATTGTCGGGAAATTCCTTGTTCTCGGTGATCAGTGCGTTTGCGCCGACGAGGCAGTTGTTGCCGATCTTCGCGCCGTTCAGAACGGTAGCGCCCATGCCTATCAGGGAATTGTCGCCGATCGTGCAGCCATGAATGATGGCGTGATGCCCGACAGTGCAGCCCTTACCGATCGTCACTGGAAAGCGCGGGTCCGTATGGATCATCACGCCTTCCTGAATATTGGTCCGTTCGCCGATGACAATCGGTTCGTTGTCGCCGCGCAGGACGGCTCCGAACCAGATGCCGACGTCCTCGCCGAGATCGACCTGCCCGATCACATGAGCATCCGGAGCAACCCAGAAACGCCCTTCAGGGGGCGTTTTCGGCGAGAGGTTTCCGAGCGAATATAGCGGCATGAAACCGTGTCCGTCTGTCAGCCGTCTTCAGCGCAGGCGCAGAAGAACGGGAAAACGGCCAGCCTGCGAGGAAACATGCAGGTGGATATTGGCTTCAGGTTGCGAATAACGCCAGGCGCGCGCGCCGTGGCAAAGCAGCAGGCCGATCAGGTCCTTGGTGCGCGAGCGCTTACGGCTAAGCCCGAGATCGGCAAGCCGGAACGCAGCCTCGTGCAACGGATGCAGGCCGTAATGCCCTCCGCGGCTTTCGTTGTCCTGGCTCGCCGCGAATTCGAAGTGATTTTCGTTCGATGCCATGTTCGTTACCTCGTACGCGATAAAAATCGAGGTCGGGAGGCGACTGTCACTGCATTGCAGCCCAGCAGCCGATACCCACCTTTTTCAAGCTCTTGCATGCATTAACCGCTGTCTTCTGGTCGTCGAAGCCGCCGAACCGCGCGCGATAAAGCTGCTCCGAACCACTGTTATAGGCGACGGTGAAAGGGGTGGCGGAACGCAATACCTTGCCGCCTTTATCCTGCGCCTTGCGCAGGAGTGTCATGGCCTGTTCCCGATCCGGCGAGGTGCCGATCTGGATGACCCAGCCCGCCGAAGGCTGGGTGGAGGCCGTAATCGTCTGGTCGAGATCCACAGGCTTTACGGCGGCCTGCGCAACGGATTCTGCTTCTTCTTCCGCGAGAGACTGCGGTTCAGCCGCGGCCTTTACCTTTGGCATATAGGCCGGAGCAGGCTGAGGAACGGGCACACCGGCAGAAAGCGGGCGTTCCGGTGCGCCTGTTGCGGCCTTGAGGGCGGCGGCGGCACCGTTGTCGTTTGCCGGCGCAGCAAAGGCCGAAGCGACTGCACCATTCTTGTAACGGGTATCGGGAAGGGGACCTTCGGACGGAAGGCGCGGCGCGCTGGCGACAACCGGCGGCTCTTCCACGGCGGTTGCAGCCACAGATGGGGCTACCGAGGTGTTGACCTTGGCGATCAGGTCTCCACCACCGCCGGAACGCGATGCCTTCGGCATGTAGCGCAGAACGAGCTGCTTCATCGTCTCGTTACGCTTGGCGCCCGACGAAGAGCCCATCACCACGCCGACGATTGAACGGCCATCGGCTTGAGCCGAGGTCACGAGATTGTAACCGGCCGCGCGGGTGTAGCCGGTCTTGATGCCGTCGACGCCGCGAACCGCTCCTAGAAGACGATTGTGGTTGCCGATCGTTTGCTTGCCGAACTGGAAGCTGCGCGTGGAGAAGTAGCCGAAATACTGCGGAAAATGCTGGCGGAGCGCAATGCCGAGACGCGCCTGATCGCGGGCCGTGGTCATCTGCGCCGTGTTGGGCAGACCGTTCGCATTGCGATAGGTGGTCTTGGTCATGCCGAGGCTGCGGGCCTTCGCCGTCATCTGCTGTGCGAAACGGCTTTCAGAGCCACCGATATATTCACCGAGAGCGGTGGCCATGTCGTTTGCCGAACGGGTGACCAGAGCAAGAATGGCCTGCTCGACCGTCACGGAACGACCGGCGCCGACGCCCAGTTTCGACGGAGGCTCCGCCGCAGCGTTGGCCGAAACCGGCACCTTGCTGTCCAGACGGATACGCCCCGCTTCGAGCGCTTCGAAAGTGAGGTAAAGCGTCATCATCTTGGTGAGGGACGCCGGATAACGAAGACTGTCGGCATCCTCGCTATAGAGAACCTTGCCAGTACTGGCGTCGACAACAATCCCGGCATATTTGGGCGCGGCATCCGCCGACCCGACATTGACACCGACTGCCGCTGCGAAAACCAGAGCGGCCGCCGCCAGCTTCTGTATCTTCCGCGCGAGATTGAGACTTCCTATTCTATTCTGCACCGCAAGAACTCTTCAAATTCTGATCATCTGGGATCCGGGCTCGCCCCCACGCGCCCAATTCGGGAAGTCTACGGCCGCAGCCTTACCAAGAGGTTTATAATGAATCATTCGTTGCCGGATCTCGTCGCATTTTATGGGATGGAGCGAGGGACGGGTTCTTTATGCGTGCTTCGATGTGGCCCCGGATAGCTGTGTCGATGGCCCGCCAATCCTTGAGCATCAGGCTTGAGAACCGATATAGAACCGTCAGGTCCTTTCCGACATGGATGTCCCGCTGGCAATCGCCGCTGGTGGCGAACGATGGATCTGTGGGGAGGATGCACCGCACAGCATAGTCGGCCCCGTCAGGAAGATTTGCAGTCAGCAGCGTCTCATTGTCATAACCTGTGCCGCGGCGAAACTTGTGAAGTGTGAGACCTGCCGGTCCCTTTTGCGATGGACCGTCGAATAGCAGCGAATAGATGGGCTCGATTCTGCCTGACATGTCGCGGGACATGGTGCTCTGCGAAAGCTGCAGGAAGATCAGCGACCCGGTGCTGCTGATATCGTCGAAGCGGCGTCTCAGGTCTTTGCTGTAGCCGTTCATCTCCGGCCAGAGCAGATGGAGGTCGATACGTTCGCTTTTGCCATCGTGGCGCTGATCCTCGAAGCGGATGGTGTTCGCCTCCAGTTGCAGTTGATCCTGGCCGATGGCGATGGTGTAGCTGTCCGTGCTTTCCGTGTGGCCGCCAAGCGCAAGCTCTTGTCCGAAACTGCGACCCAGGACATGGATTGCAACCGAGAGCACGGCGAGGGCAGCTATCGCTGAGGTTAGGATTAGCAGAAACCGATTGGATATCAGCGGACTGTGGTGTTGTGTTTCGTCTGCCGTGTTCGCCATCTCCATCCCTTGCTCGTGGGACTTCGCGGCCCCGCTCGTGTCATCCTCGGCGGTCCGCTTACGAATCCTTCATAGGCTGCCGCAGGTGAGCGTCGATGAAGATGGTTAATGCTGGGTAAAAGATTACGGAGTGGTGGGGTGCAGTGCCGGTAGGTTGCCAAAAAAAGGTGAGCCGGTCCCGGGATGAGCGGGACCGGCTCGTTGGCTCCGGTCGGGGACGGGGTATGCGGGGGACTGACCGGGCCAGAAGCTTTCAAGCTTGCTCGCGCGAGTTTAGTTCGTGCCGACGCTGCCGACCGCAGGAGCGCGACCGTCCTGGAGCTTGACCCATCGGCCGGGATCATCCGCCGATTGACGTTTGAGGTAGGTGTATTCCGTATCGGACCAGAGCAGGACCTTGTTGCGCATGTTATCGAGAACGAAGTCGCCGCGGTCGGTTCTCACCGTGAGTACCGCGTGACCTTCTCCGCTCGGCTGCAATACGACCGTAATCAGAAGGTCTGAGGCCGAGAAACCTTTTTCCATCAAAAGTTTGCGCTTGAGGAGCACGAAGTCTTCGCAGTCGCCGACGGTGCGCGGATAAGCCCAGCGCTCTTCGACACCATATATTTCCATGTCGGTCATCGGAGTGATCGAGCTGTTGACGGTGTAGTTGACGTCGAGCAGGACTTTCCAGTTGTCCTCGGTCAGCAGGGCGGGACCCGTGTCACCTCCGGCCGGCCGGCATTCGCTCGCATAGATCTTGCAGAATTCATAGTGACCGATCGGCGGGTTTGCCTTGCCGATGATCTTCATGCCGGCAGGTACTGCGGCGGCTGGTGCGGCGAGCGCTCCCAGCAGTGCCACGGTCAAAAATCCAATCCCCAGAGTTTTCTTTTTTGTCATTTGTTGTCTCCCTGTGATGGAGCCAACATGACACGTATATTTTGATCTCTTGCAAAATGTCGAAGTAAAATACGAAGTTGAATAGATTTAAACTTGCGGATAAATAGAATAAAATAAGTATAAAATGAAAATAAAACTTAAGCGACATTCGATGAAAAATTTCGTCAAATTTTACCTTCTTTGGGAGGTGCGAATTTCGCGACGAGGGGGTGGTAGGAATGTAATGATTTGAAATTACAAGGTAAAATTCGCTTCATGACTATCTCGAGGCGCAGGCAGATTTCCGATCTCCGCTATGTGACGGAGTGCGCTTGATCTGCGCTCCGAATTCTTCACCGGGTGTTGGGTCGACATGCTAGAAGCCGCCAGCGGTAGCGAGAGGAAATTCGGGCGAAGAATTTTCACAAGAGTGTGATGAGGGAGTGTTTTTTATGCAGGCAGCCGCCTGAACCCGGCGTGAATGCCGGAGCATTAGCCCGAAGATCGGAATCGATCCTCGGAGCGCTGGATGCGCAGATTCAGGATTTTCTGATGACGCGCGCTCAAGGGTTCGCGGCGGTAAGCGACCGGGTTCGCGGCGGAAGCTGGCTATTCAGAGAAATTCGGTGAGGGCTTCATGCGATTGCAGCGAGAGAAACTCGATGGCGACGCCCTCAAGGAAATGACGTACGATGCGGCCACGCATGTTGCCAAGCTGAACCGCAGTGCCGATCGGCGGGCGGATGTCGATGTCGACGGCGGCGCCCGAAAGCGACAGGTCCATCAGACGGCAGGGATAGCGCCGGCCGTCCTCAAGGGTGAGTTGGGTTACGGTATTGCGTGGCGTCAGACGGTCGTGGCGACGATCCTCGGGAAGGCCGAGCTCGTGCTTGTTGGCAATCCAGGTCAGCTGTGCGGCAAGCTTTTCACGCTTGCGGCCGGTCGCGACGATGGAAATGACGAAACCGTCCTCGGTCAGCTTGGTCACAGTGCCTTCGATGCGTCCGAGATGGTCTATGTAGGCGATGACCCGTTCGTTGACGCGCGGCCGCCCGGCGCAGGCGAAGTTGACGTCGCCCGGAGACATGTCGATCACCTTGCAGACATATTCTTCATAGTTGGCAAGCATCAGGCGGCCCTGCAGATTCACTGCGACGCGCTGGAAGGCGCGCTGCTGTGCCGGAGGAGCCGTGGTGCTGTTCTGCGAAGCCTGAAAAGAATACATGGATGAACGCTTGAAATATTTCGCGACGATAAAATGCTTAGCGGCAAGCTGTTAACATAACGTTCTGTGACTGTGCCCGTGGTTTCGGAATCGCCGTCGCGCTCGTGCAGTTAAGGTTAATACTTCCTTTTCGTTGCGCGCATGTCGTGACTGTGGCAAATGAGATTTCAAGACGTATCGAAGCAATATGCTTCAGCACCAACTGTCGGGTAGGGGTTGAACCCTGGGGGACCCGAACAGCCGTCCGGCTCCGGTCGGACGGCTTTTTTTTGTCTGTGTGCTGCGCTATGGCTCGCTGGTGCGGTGGATGGAGATTTCACCGGTTTTCGGAGGAAAGACCCGATGGACGAAACGACGCCGCAGTCCACAAACGACCTGCCCATGCCGGAGGATGACAAGCCTCGGAGAGAGCCGGTTTTCAATCTTCCGGCGGGCATTCTTCTTTCATTGATACTGCTCGCTGCGATTTACTTTGTGCAGACCGTCTTGCTGCCGCCGGAAATGGCGGACTGGTTGACGATCGAGTTCGGCTTTTCTCCGATTCGCTATGCCTATCCGCTGTCCGGGCAGGGATATGAATGGCTCTGGACGCCCGTTACATATTCCCTGCTTCATGGCAGCGTGGAGCATCTGGCTTTCAACGGTCTCTGGCTCGCGGCATTCGGTACACCGGTATTTCGCAGGATTGGGCTTGGAAGGTTCTTCCTGCTGTGGGCGATCTCGTCGGCTGCAGGCGCGGCGTTGCACACCGCCGTCAACTGGGGGCAGCCAACGATACTGATCGGCGCGTCCGGCGCTGTCTCGGCCTTCATGGGCGCTGCCTGCCGATTCGCTTTCGGCGGACGAGCGAGGCAGGCCGCTTCGTTCTTCGGCTACCATCCGCCCCGGCTTTCGATTCTCGAAGCTCTCCAGCAGAAGACGGTCCGGGTCTTCATACTTGTCTGGTTCGTCGGCAATATCGTGGTTGCTTTTGGCATACCGCTTTTCGGCGATGTCGGTGCCGCCATCGCCTGGGATGCGCATATCGGCGGATTCCTGCTCGGATTCCTGGGGTTCGGGCTCTTCGATCCGGTACGTGATCCGCGCAATCGCTAAGCGCGGTGCCTCCAGTCGGACACATATATCGCACTCCAATTGAGCTTCTCTCAGAATGCATTATGCGCCGGCTAGCCGGATTCCGGCGCATATTGCAATCTCCTTGGATAACAGGCACCATTTCCCCAATCGGAAACCGCATGGAGGTTGCGGCGTTCGATAGGGTTCCAATGATTGCCAAGGAGGAGAACATGTCTGTATCCGTCAGGAGCATACTCGAGGCGAAGGGGCGCAACGTTGTTACCGTTGGTCCAAATGTGACACTGGCCGAAGCAACCCGCATACTTGAAGAAAACAGGATCGGCGCCGTCGTGGTCGTCGGCATGGAGAACCGTATCGTCGGTATATTCACCGAGCGCGATGTGGTGCGTGCCATTGGCAGGTCGGCAGTTGCCGCGCTCGATCAACCGGTTTCCGCTGTCATGACGGCGAATGTTCATCGCTGCCGTGAGGATACCACCGTGAACGAATTGATGGAAATGATGTCAAGCCGCCGCTTCCGTCACGTGCCGGTCGAGGAGCACGGCAAGCTCTGTGGGATCATTTCCATCGGCGACGTCGTGAAGTCGCGTATTCGCGAGATCGAAATCGAAGCAGAACAGATCAAGGCTTACATCGCGGGATGATGAGTCTGACTGACTGCAGGCGCGCGGCCGGGTTAAGCTCCGGCCGGCACGTTGCCTGTTAGCGGGTGAAGGTTTCCTGCAAGCGCTTGAGGTCGTTAATGCGCGATTTCGTTTCTTCGTAGCCGCGCTCGATTGCCTCCCCGGCGCGGTGAAATTCGGAAAGACCGATATCGTTGAGCCGCGGATGGAGCGCGAGATCCGGCGGATCGCCGGCTAGCCTTGCGCGAGAAATGCGGTCCTGAATAATGTTGAAGGCTTGTACCATTACTCCAGTGAGGCCGATCTTGTGGCGATCCCTCGGAGGCGCCTCGGAGACGTCGGTGAGTTCACCCGCCCTGTGCTTGACAACGGCGGAACGGCCGAAGAGGTCGTAGTGCAGGTTCGCAGCAACCACCAAGGGTTGTTCATAGGCGCGGCAGACGGAGACTGGTACGGGATTGACCAGCGCGCCGTCGATGAGCGTGCGATTGTTGCAGTTGACCGGTTCGAAGATCCCGGGAAGCGCGTATGAGGCCCGCAGGGCCGTTATCAGATGACCGCTTTCGATCCACACTTCATGGCCGCTGTTGAGTTCGGCGGCAACAGCCACGAAAGGCTTTGGCAGGTCCTCGATCATCAGGCCCTGCAGATGCTCCTGCATTCTCTTGGTCAGGCGCATGCCGCCAAGCAGACCACCGCCGCCGATGGTTAGATCGAGAAGAGATGCGATCCGGCGCATGGTGAGGGATCGGGCAAAGGCTTCGAGCTCATCGAGCTTTCCGGCTAGATAGCAGCCGCCGACGAGAGCGCCGATCGAAGTGCCGGCGATCATGCCGACCTCGATTTCCGCTTCGTCTAGCGCCCTGAGAACGCCGATATGCGCCCACCCGCGAGCCGCGCCTCCACCAAGGGCGAGCGCTATCTTGGTCTTTTTCGGTTTCTGTGGTTCGAGGGGCGGCGGCGCTATTGCCGTCGTGCCTCCTGCTGCCGCATTCCGTGCGGACGCATTACCCTTGATACTCCAGTTCAGCATCTGCGCACTTCCTCACGGCTGAACAACTCCCAGTGCATCATTAGCGCACCGGATGCTTACCAAATCCTTTCGCGGTGGATCGGGCGTGTTCGGAAATGCTCCGTCAGGCCTTCTTGTCCGGTCCGCCATAAATGGCATCGGGATCGAAGTGACGGTGATTGTCGGTGATGTCGAGGTGCGGCGTATCGCCGGAGAGCGATACGCTCCGATAAAAGCAGGATCGACGCCCCGTGTGACAGGTAGCATCGTGGCCAGCCACCTCGACCTTCAGCCAAACGGCATCCTGGTCGCAATCGGTCCGAATTTCCCTTACGCCTTGCAGATTGCCGGAACTTTCGCCCTTTTTCCAGATTTTCCCGCGCGAGCGGCTGTAATAATGCGCGATGCCCGTTTCGAGCGTCAGAGCGAGCGCCTCGGCATTCATATGTGCGACCATCAGCAGTTCGCCGTCGCGGGCGTCGGTGACAACGGCCGTCAGCAGACCCTTCTCGTCGAACTTCGGCGTAAAATGCGTGTCTTCCTCAAGGGCGTGCTTGTCGGACGGGGGCGGATCGAAGGCGATCGTCGTCATGATGCATTCCTGAAAAGGGGCCTGAATGGGAGGCCTGAAAGGGACGATGGCGATGCGCCGCTCAGCGGCCGCGCACCATCGACATGAAGCGGGCCTGCTCGGCAGCGTTATCCTTGAACCGGCCCGTGAAGGTGGTTGTCAGCGTGGTGGAGCCCGACTTCTGGACGCCGCGCATGGCCATGCACATATGCTCGGCCTCAATGAAGACACCGACGCCCTGCGGTCGCAAGGTTTCCTCGATGGCGTTGGCGATCTGCGCCGTCATCGCTTCCTGCGTCTGCAGGCGGCGGCCAAACACCTCGACCACCCGTGCGATCTTGGAAAGACCGAGCACACGACCATCGGGCAAGTAGGCCACATGCGCCTTGCCGATCACTGGCAGCATGTGGTGTTCGCAATGCGAGAAGAACGGAATGTCGCGCACCAGAACGATATCGTTGTAGCCTGCGACTTCCTCGAAGGTCGTGCCGAGCACTTCATCGATATCGGCATCGTAGCCGGCAAACAGCTCACGATAAGCCTTCACCACTCGCTTGGGAGTGTCGAGCAGACCTTCGCGACCAGGGTCGTCGCCAATCCAGCGCAACAGCGTGCGAACAGCCTCTTCAGCCTCTTCGCGGCTTGGACGGTCGGCGTCGGACGATAGCTTGTTGACGATGGCATCCATGCCTATGGTCTCCCGGTTCTTCGCAGTACGGACCGTCTGTTTCTCTTTTTCCGCCTGTAAATGCGTAACTCGGCTCATCTTGGCAAGTCCGTTCTTTCAATTCCTGAGCGACGGACCGGCGCCGCCCTTGTTTTATTTGGATCGAATTCTCAACTCTCATATAATGGTGTTCGAGGCAGAGTGAAGGAACGCAGGCGCAACAGTGTGTTGCGTAAAGTGACTACAACGCGCCCGCCGCCTTGATCGTATAATGGTTCAGGAGACCATAAAGACACGCCATGGACGACATATATAATTCCAAGATTCTCGATTTCGCGGGAAACATCGTTCGTACCGGCCGGTTGGACGATGCCGACGCGGTCTCGGAGAAACACTCGAAGCTTTGCGGCTCCCGCGTCAAAGTCTATCTCAAGATGGACGGAGATGTCGTTACCGACTTTTCCCACGAGGTGAGGGCATGCGCTCTCGGTCAGGCGTCTTCCTCGATCATGGCCCGCCATGTCGTGGGAGCGAGTGCCGGGGAGGTTCGCGCCGCTCGCGACGATATGCTTGCCATGCTGAAGGATGGCGGCGAAGGTCCGTCCGGTCGCTTCGAGGACATGCGCTTTCTGAAGCCGGTTCGTGACTACAAGGCCCGCCATGCCTCCACCATGCTGACTTTCGAAGCCGTCGTGGACTGCATCGACCAGATCGAGGCTGGCGCTGCCGCGACCGCGAAGGTCGGCTGAAGCGATGTGCGACCAGCCGGGTTGCGGCCATGATCGGCCCCGGGCGGAGGCCCGGCGCGGGCGAAATTATGCCGGTCATTTCCGCAAGACGCCTGACCGGCTTCTCGGCATGGCGCTTATCAGGCTCTACCAGCTGACGCTTTCCAGCTTCATCGGCAATTCTTGCCGCCACATGCCGACCTGTTCGGAATACGGTTACGAGGCAATTGCCCGCCATGGTCTCTGGGCGGGTGGATGGCTGACACTGTTTCGCGTCGGACGCTGCGGACCCGGCGGCACCTGGGGCGCGGACCCGGTGCCGGAGGCGCTCGGCAAGGCTTATAACTGGTGGGCGCCATGGCGCTACTGGCGGGCTGGCCGCAAGCGGCGGGATATCGGCGGCAACGGCTGATTTCCTTTACTTCTGCAGTGTTTCGGACTAATACGCGCCGCGTTACAGGCCGCTCCGTTTGGTTCGGCTTTCAATCACCACCCGCATTCGTTGGCGGGACTGGATAAGGAGATATTCATGTCTGAATCTGTTTCCCTCACATTTCCCGATGGCTCCGTCCGCAGTTTCGCTGCGGGCACGACCGGTCGCGATGTTGCCGAGTCGATTTCGAAGTCGCTTGCCAAGAAGGCTGTCGCCATTGCGCTCGACGGCTCCCTGCGCGATCTCTCCGATCCTGTGGTTGACGGCACCATTGAAATCGTCACCCGCACAGATCCGCGCGCGCTGGAACTCATTCGCCACGACGCCGCCCATGTGATGGCCGAAGCCGTGCAGGACCTATGGCCCGGCACGCAGGTAACCATCGGTCCGGTGATCGAGAACGGTTTCTATTACGACTTCAAGCGCGTCCACCCGGATACCCGCGAGGACTGGCCCTTCACTCCCGAAGATCTGCCCAAGATCGAAAAGAAGATGAAGGAGATCATTCAGAAGAACGCGGCCTTCACCAAGGAAGTCTGGTCGCGCGACAAGGCGCGGGATGTGTTTGCCGACAAGGGCGAGGCCTACAAGGTCGAGCTCGTTGACGCGATCCCGGAAGGGCAGGACCTCAAGATCTACAGGCAGGGCGACTGGTTCGACCTCTGCCGTGGTCCGCACATGGCCTCGACGGGGCAGGTCGGCACCGCCTTCAAGCTGATGAAGGTCGCGGGCGCTTACTGGCGCGGCGATTCCACTCGGCCTATGCTGACCCGTATCTACGGCACGGCTTGGGCCGAGCAGGAACAGCTGGACAATTACCTCCACGTTCTCGCGGAAGCCGAAAAGCGCGACCACCGCAAGATCGGCCGCGAAATGGACCTGTTCCATTTCCAGGAAGAAGGTCCGGGTGTTGTCTTCTGGCATGGCAAGGGCTGGCGCATGTTCCAGACCCTGACGGCCTACATGCGTCGCCGGCTGTCCGGCACCTATCAGGAAGTCAACGCTCCGCAGGTGCTCGACAAATCGCTCTGGGAAACCTCCGGTCACTGGGGCTGGTATCAGGAGAACATGTTTGCGGTGAAGTCCGCGCATGCCTTCACCAATGCCGATGACGAGGAGGCCGACCAGCGCGTTTTCGCACTGAAGCCGATGAACTGCCCGGGACACGTGCAGATCTTCAAGCATGGCCTGAAGTCCTATCGCGACATGCCCGTGCGCCTCGCCGAATTCGGTCTTGTTCATCGTTATGAGGCTTCCGGCGCGCTGCACGGCCTGATGCGCGTGCGCGGCTTCACGCAGGACGATGCACACGTCTTCTGCATGGAAGATCAGATGGCGGCTGAGTGCCTGCGCATCAACGACCTGATCCTCTCTGTCTATGAAGACTTCGGGTTCAAGGAAGTGGTGGTGAAGCTTTCTACCCGTCCGGAGAAGCGCGTCGGTTCCGACGAGCTCTGGGATCGTGCCGAAACGGTAATGATGGACGTGCTGAAGACCATCGAAGAACAGTCCGGTGGACGCATCAAGACCGGCATTCTGCCGGGCGAGGGCGCCTTCTACGGTCCGAAGTTCGAATACACACTGAAGGATGCCATCGGCCGTGACTGGCAGTGCGGCACCACGCAGGTCGACTTCAACCTGCCGGAACGCTTCGGGGCCTTCTACATCGACCAGAATTCCGAGAAGAAGCAGCCGGTAATGATCCACCGGGCGATCTGCGGCTCGATGGAACGCTTCCTCGGCATCCTGATCGAGAACTTCGCCGGTCACATGCCGCTGTGGTTCGCGCCGACCCAGGTTGTGGTTGCAACCATCACCTCCGAAGCTGACGGTTACGGTCAGGAAGTGGCAGATGCGCTGCGCGACGCCGGTCTTCAGGTCGAGACCGACTTCCGTAACGAGAAGATCAACTACAAGGTCCGGGAGCATTCCGTGACCAAGGTTCCGGTCATCATCGTCTGTGGCAAGCGCGAGTCCGAAGAGCGGACGGTAAACATCCGTCGTCTCGGCTCCCAGGATCAGACCGCCATGACGCTTGACGAAGCGATCAAGGCCCTGTCGCTGGAAGCCACGGCACCGGACCTGAAGCGGAAGCTGGCGGGCAAGGCCTCCGCCTGATTGTGGTTGTCTGACAGGGCCTGCGAACAGGTCCTGTCAGACATTTGTCACATCATTGTTATACGGCCTTTGGAATATGTAACGCTGGTTGAGGGGAATACCTTGCGTTTCGATAAGCTTTCCTACGCCAATGAACGTGACCCGCGCCTGAAGCGCTGGTTTATCCGGTCGATCGAAGGACTTTCCGGCCGAGATCGTTTTGCCCGTCTCTATGACATCTGGCGCTCCGATATCGTCGGCAAAACCGACCGCGTTTTCGGCAAGATGCTGGATCTCATCGATGTGCACCTGAATGTGCAGGGGCAATGGCCGCCGGCCAATCTTCCGCAAGGCCCTGTCGTCATTGTCGCGAACCATCCGTTCGGTATCGGAGACGGCATTGCCATTCTGGCACTCGCGGAGGAACTCGGCCGTCCCTTCCGGGTGCTGATCAACAATGAACTGCTGAAGGTGCCGGAAATGGCGCCTTATTCGCTGCCTGTCTCCTTCGAGGAGACCAAGGAAGCGATGGCGATCAACATGAAGACGCGCCATGAGGCGGTGCGGCTCCTGAAGGAAGGGGTGACCGTGATCGTGTTTCCGGCCGGTGGCGTTGCGACCGCTCGCCGGGGCTTTGGCCGCGCGGAAGATTTGCCGTGGAAGATATTCCCGGCAAAACTCATCCAGGCTGCCGGTGCGAATGTGATTCCCGTCTATTTCGAGGGGCAGAACGGCCGACTTTTCCATCTGGCCAGTAAGCTGTCGCTGACGCTCCGCATTTCGCTTCTGATTCGCGAGTTCCGGCGTCTTTCGGGATCGACCATATCTGCCCGTATCGGGGATCTGCTGAACTGGGAAGAACTGCGCGCCATCCCGGATCGAAAGGATATCCTTGCACGGCTTTACGATGCCGTCTTCTCAATGGAACCGACACGTCGCCGTATAGCGTTGAAAAAGGTGGGCTGAGCCGCAAGAGGCGGCTTACTTTGTCAGAAGCAGTTCGACATCGACGTTCTGGCCGGCGCTGACGGTAAAGTCTTTCTGGTAGATCTTGTCCTTGTTGCGGGCAATCGCGGTGTACTCGCCTTCCGCCAGCACCATGACCGGGAAGGCGCTCACGCTTTCCGCCACGATGTCGCCCGAGGAGGCGAGGACCGACCAGGCGGTGTCGGCGATCGCTTCGCCGCCCGCTTCCGAGACCAGTTTGAGATTGATCTGCGCCGCACGGTGCTGGATGGTCGCCTCGGTCAGCTTGCCGGCCTCGACCTTGATATCGGCGCGTACAACCGCGTTGACGGAACCGTATTCGGAAACGATGTGATAGGTGCCGGTGCTGAGGCGGACGATCGTGTCAGGCTTCACGTCCTCGAGTATGAGGCCTCGCTCGCCGTCCGCCTGAACTTCGGCGGAATAGACGTCGAATTTCAGTTCCTTGGCTGGAATGCGGGTGTCTGGGCCTGAGACGGCATTGAGCAGGATACCGCCAGCATCAAGCACCATCACCTGTTTTTCAACTTCGCCTTCGCTCGGAACCGAAAGTTTTTTCGTGACGCCCGCACGGCCGAAGGAAACGTTGACGAAATAGTCTCCTGGTTCTAGCTGGAAGTCGGCCGAACCGCCCTCGGCGCTTGCGAGTAGCGGCAGTTTGCCGTCACCGTCCGGGATGGGGCTGAACACTCGCCAGGAGAGGCCCTGCTGCATGGGTTCGCCATCGCTGGTGAGCTTGGCTTCTAGCGCGACACTCTTTGATGTGGATCGAGGCGGTGTCGTCTGGCTGAAATTGGGAGAAAACGCGTTCAGCTTCGGCATCTTGGTGGTGCCGTTGAGCTGCTTGAACGACTGGAATGCGTCTTCACCGCGCGCGGATGTCATGGCAAACAATGTTGCCGCCACGACGAACAACAGGCGGGCAGCGCGGGTATGGCGGATCATGTATCGCACAATTGGTTGACTTCTACTCCAATGACAGCAACTTCAATCGCAATGCGATGGCAATTTCAAGACGTGTCTGCCATCGACAAAGCCGGAAAGTGCCCCTGAATGAAAAATGATATGAAACTTATCGATTATCTTGCCGTCCGTCGTTCCATTCCCGCGTTTCAGATGAGCGAGCCAGGACCGACGACCGCCGAACTTGAGCAGATTCTCACGCTTGCCGTCCGAGTGCCGGACCACGGCAAGATCGCTCCGTGGCGGTTCATCGTCTATCGTGGTGAAGAGAGGGTTCGAATCGGCGAGGAACTGCTCGCCATGGCGCTTCAGAAGAAACCGGATCTTTCCGAGGAAATGGTCAATGTCGAGCGCACACGTTTTACCCGCGCGCCTGTCGTGATCGCCGTGGTCAGCACAGCTGCTCCGCATGTGAAGATCCCCGAATGGGAACAGGTGATGTCCGCGGGCGCGGTCTGCCTCAATCTCCTGATGGCGGCCAATGCCGTCGGCTTCGTATCCAACTGGCTGACTGAATGGTTTGCCTATGACGAGCGGGCCCATCCGCTGCTGGGAATCAGGCCGGGCGAGAAGGTGGCGGGCTTTATCCATATAGGTTCCACGACCTTTCCTGCGACCGAGCGCCCGCGGCCAGCCCTATCGGATGTTGTTACATGGGTAGGAAACGGTGATTGATGTTCTATGAGACGGAATCCAACCGCCATGGTCTCGCCCACGATCCTTTCAAGGCAATCGTGGCGCCGCGCCCGATCGGTTGGATCGGCACTCGCGGACGGGACGGTTCGGTCAATCTTTCTCCCTACTCCTTCTTCAACGCCGTGAGCGACCGGCCGAAGATCGTGATGTTTTCCTCGAGCGGTCGCAAGGATTCGTTGAAGAACGCCGAGGAGACCGGCGTCTTCACCACAAGCTTTGTTGGCTTCGATCTGGTGGAGAAGGTGAACCTTTCCTCGGTCGTCGTTCCTTACGGCGTGAGTGAATTCGAGATTGCAGGTCTGACCCCGGTGGAAGGGAGGCTGGTCTCGGCTCCCTTCGTCGGCGAAGCTGTAGCGGCGCTCGAATGCCGCGTGACAGAGGTCCACACCCTGAAAACGCTGGAGGGTGGCGCTTCGGACAGCCATGCCGTGTTTGGCCAGGTCGTCGGCATCCACATTGACGAGAGAGTCATCCGCAACGGCAGGTTTGACGTGGAGCTGGCGCGGCCGGTGGCGCGCTTGGGCTACATGGACTTTGCCGAACAGGCGCCGGTCTTCGAAATGTTCCGCCCCGAGGCGCCGAAGAAGCTCTAACCCGCTTCCTCGAGTGTTTCTGCATCGCTGTCGCGGGTCGCAAGGATCGTAGCGACCTGCGTCGCTCGGGACGTGACGAGTGCAGTAAAGCCATCCTGCCGGGCGCGGGTGCAAGCTTCGGCGAGAGCCTTGCCCGACAACTCCGGCTCCAGCCAGCTGAAGGCGGGCACGTCGGCGTGGGACGCGGCCAGCAACGTGATATCCGCCGCAAGCCTAAGTGTTCCGGCCGCTCCGTCGCTCCGCCTTAGAGCGCTCGTATTGCATCCCAATCCTTTGAGGCGCGGTGTCCGTCCCGCAAAACTCTCTGCATTGAGCAATCCTGCCGGATTGTCTCCCATCACCGCAAGGATTGCGGTTGCACCGACGGGAAGCTGCCGCATGGCTTCTTCCGCGGAAAGCAGCGTGTCGAGTCGCTGGAGGTCAGACCCGTTCCGTGTTTTGCCGAGTACGATTCCATGTGGAAGCGATTCCATCAGCACCGCGAGCTGTGCCGCAAGCGCGTCGTTGTCCGGATTGTTGTCGAGATAGGCAAGGCGCGGAATGTCGCCATGGCCTTCCTCAAAAGGGGACTTATCGGTTTGACCGCTGCCGTTCACCACGATTGCATCCACCGCATGGGCCACGTTTCTGGCCTCGAATGTGGAAGCGATCTCAAGCAAGATCCGTAGTGAAGGCCCCTTGAGGATGTCGTTGGCGTTGCTGGCCAGATCGGCCTCCCGGTTAATGAACATGGTGAACTGAATGTTAAACCTTTTCCCGTTACCGTGAAACCATAAGCCAAGTGATCTTACGCGGCTTCTCAGGGCTTGGTTGGGTTTTGCAGTGATCGTTGCAGCTTTTCTTCGTTGGGTAGAGACGGCCAAGGCGGGGGACAGGGCACGGGCAGCCAATGCTCTCGCGAGGGCTTATCTTCGCTCCAACATGAGCGCTCAGGAACGACAGGCCGCCCAGATGGCGATGACTTGTCTTCTCGATGATCCTTCGCCGCGCGTGCGCTTGGCGCTGGTTGAAGCGCTGGCCGCGTCCAATCAGGCGCCGCGTGGCTTGATGGTGTCTCTCGCAGAGGATCAACCGGAAATCGCGGCGGTATCAATCCTGCATTCGCCGGTGCTCGGCGATATGGATCTCGTTGATCTTGCAGGTCGTGGCAATGCCGAGACTCGAGCCCTCATCGCAGCTCGTCCTGCGCTCTCGCGCGTCGTAGCTGCGGCACTGGCAGAGATAGGCGATGCGGGTGAAGTCTGCGTCTTGCTGGAAAATAGAAGTGCCGGCATCTCTCCTCTGACGTTGCGGAGGATCGCGGAACGTCACGGTGCAGAAGACGAGGTGAGGGCGCTTTTGCTGGCCCGCGAAAATCTTCCTGCAGCCGTGCGCCAGATCCTTGTGGGCCGTGTTGCCGAAGCATTGACCGGTTCCAATTTCGTTCTCGCGGCCATCGGTGCGCGCCGGATGGAGAGGTTGGCCCGCGAGGCTGGCGCGGCTGCTTCCATCGTTATTGCCGGGACCGCTACGCACGAGGAGATGCCGTCACTGGTCGAACAGCTACGGACGGAGGGGCGTCTGACGCCCGCCTTCCTGATGCATGCGTTATGCGTCGGGCGGACGGATTTCTTCGCGTCGGTCGTTGTCGCACTTTCCGGTCTTGAAGAGCGGCGTGTCCGGGCCATTCTCGCGACCGGACGCTTCCACTCCGTGCGTGCGCTGCTCGAAAGCGTTGGTCTTGCCCGTGACATCAGCCCGCTTTTTGTCGATGCGATCATGCTGTGGCGTAATGCCGTCCTGTCGTCCCAGGCAACTGATGTGGACAATATCGCCCCGCGCCTGATGGCGCGCTACCGCGATGGTGCCCACCGTCCGGCAGCCGCGATGGAGCTTCTGGAAATGGTCGAGAAGCTGGCCATATCGGAAGAGCGGCGTATCGCCCGCGACTACGCGAACGGCATCGCTTTCGCGGCCTGAGGCCGCCTGTTACGGAACGATCTTCTTGGCCACCCAGGAATAGCCGTCTGCAACGACGTGGAGCGGTGTTGCAAACACCATCTTGATGTCGGAGGTTTCGGGCAGCACGTTGCGGATCTTGGAGATCGCACGGGCGGCAAGTGACTGGCGCTCCTCCTCCGGCAGCGAGGCGGCCGGGCCGGGCAGAGGGGCCGGTTCATCGACCGCTGGCTTGGCGGCGCCTTCCGGGGGTGTCTGCATGTCCGCCGTCTGTTTGTCCGGTGGCTGGCATACGGCAACGACCATCGGATATTTGATGCCGGAATATCCCTCGAGCACCTTTTCCGTTGCAGCGTCGCAAAGCTCCACGGACACGAAATGCTGTTGTGCCGTTGCTACATAATGGCATTCGTTGACGCTGTCGTCGCAGCCAAGAATGGTCATGACGATAAGGGCGGCTTGCATGGGAAACCCGTTTTCGAAAATGGCTGGTGATATCGATGTGTTTCCCTCACTTTCAATCAGAGGAATGCAGCCAAAGCAAGACGATAGCAGGGCGTCGCGGCGGCGATCTTGACCGACCGGCGACATTTGGCTGAAGCTTCCGCCTTATTGTGGAAGGAAAGCGCCATGCCCGTCACCATTGCCCGCGAACCGGTCCGTCAGAAGGCAGTGATTGCCCTTCTCCAACAGTCGGATGCCTATATGGCGACGCTCTATCCGGCCGAGAGCAATCACCTGCTTGACGTAGCCTCGCTGGAAAAGCCCGAGGTGTCGTTTTTTGTGGCGCGGAAGGATGGCGAAATCGTCGGATGCTGCGCACTCGTGGTGTCTGGCGAGGGTACCGCCGAAATCAAGCGTATGTTCGTGTCGCCCGAAGCACGCGGCCTTGCGATCGGCCGCCTTCTGATGGAAGCTCTGGAGGATTGCGCTCGCGCCACGGGACTTGCGGCCATCCGTCTCGAAACGGGTATAAGCCAGCCAGAAGCCATCGGGCTTTATCGTCGTTTCGGATTTGTGGAAATTCCGCCCTTCGGTTCCTACAGGCCAGATCCCTTGAGCCTGTTCATGGAAAAGCGGCTGGCGGACTAGCCACCTGTACCGGCGATGCGGCAAATCACTCGTAAAGCGTCAAGTAATGCCCTTGGCGCGGCGGTAAAAATATGAAAAAGAAAATCAACATTTAGCCTCCTGTCTCGGTGGCGACGTCTCTTTCCATTCCTTACGGACTGATCATGCTTCGTAGATTTTTCGCTTTCTATTGGCCTTATCGCGGCCTGTTCGTCCTCGATTTCGGCTGTGCCGTCTTGTCAGGCGTGCTGGAGCTAGGCTTCCCGATGGCCGTGAAATCGTTCGTCGACGATCTCCTGCCGAGCGGCCAATGGGGCCTGATCGTTGGAGCTTCGCTCGCCCTGCTGGTGATCTACCTGCTCAATACTGTTCTGATGGCGACCGTCACCTACTGGGGTCACATGCTCGGCATCAACATCGAGACGGATATGCGCCGCCTCGCCTTCAGCCACATCCAGAAGCTCTCCTTCCGCTATTTCGATAACGAGAAGACCGGTCATCTCGTGGGGCGGCTAACCAAGGATCTGGAGGAGATCGGCGAAGTCGCCCATCACGGTCCGGAAGACCTGTTTATCGCGATCATGACCTTTATCGGCGCCCTCCTGCTGATGCTGTCGATCAATGTCGAACTGGCGCTGTTGACGGCTGCGATTGTGCCGCTGACGGCCTGGGTCACCAGCCGTTACGGCACGCGGATGACGGATAACTTCCGTGCGCTTTTCGGCCGTGTCGGCGACTTCAATACGCGCATCGAGGAAAATGTCGGCGGCATCCGCGTGGTGCAGGCCTTTGCCAACGAGGAGCACGAACGCACGCTTTTCGAAAGTGACAACCAGAACTATCGCCGCACCAAGCTCGCGGCCTACAGGATCATGGCTGCCAGCGTTTCCATGAGCTACATGAGCATGCGGCTGATCCAGATGGTCGTGATGATCACCGGAGCCTATTTCGTGCTGTCAGGTGATCTGTCGAATGGCGGTTTCGTCAGCTTCCTGCTGCTGGTCGGCGTATTTTTCCGGCCCGTCGAGAAGATCAATTCCGTCATCGAAACCTATCCCAAGGGCATTGCCGGTTTCCGCCGCTTCGTCGAACTCATCGACACCGAGCCGGATATCGCCGATGCGCCGGATGCCGTCGAAGCGCCGCAATTCAAGGGCGATATCGCCTTCCGGTCAGTAAGCTTCGGCTATACGGCTGAAAAGCCGGTGCTGCGTGGGATCGATCTCGACATCAAGGCCGGTGAGACCATCGCTTTCGTCGGACCGTCCGGAGCCGGCAAGACGACGCTCTGCTCGCTGTTGCCGCGCTTCTACGATGTCACCACGGGAGCGATCACCATCGACGGGCATGATATCCGCAAGCTGACGCTTGCCTCGCTGCGCAGTCAGATCGGCATCGTGCAGCAGGACGTCTTCCTGTTCGGCGGTACGGTGCGCGAGAACATCGCCTATGGCCGTCTCGGTGCGTCCGAGGTCGAGATCATGGAAGCCGCCCGTCGTGCGAAGCTCGATGGTGTCATCGCCGGCATGCCACAGGGGCTCGATACCGTCATCGGCGAGCGCGGCGTCAAGCTTTCCGGCGGCCAGAAGCAGCGCATGGCGATTGCCCGCATGTTCCTGAAAAACCCACCCATTCTTATCCTCGACGAAGCGACGTCCGCGCTCGACACGGAGACGGAGCGGGCGATCCAGCAGTCGCTCAGCGAACTCTCAGAAGGGCGAACGACCCTGGTGATCGCCCACCGCCTGGCAACGATCCGCGATGCTTCCCGGATTGTTGTGGTGGACGCGAGTGGCATTTCCGAGATCGGCACCCATACCGAACTCCTGCGTGCCGGCCGGGGCTATGCCCGGCTATACGAGGCTCAGTTCGGACAATTGGGCGCGGCGGAGTAATCCACCGCTTTCACGGTTTGATTTCTGCTCTGCGACAGCGCCGGATATCCAGTCGGACGTGCAGAGGCTGGCTCTGGCTTCCTGAAACAAAGGTTATCGACCCACAAATCGATTCTGATTTGCGGGTCGATCCGTTAGAACTTGCGTGACAGATCGATGTTGAAACGCTGGCTCTGCAGACCGTCGCGGTCGAGCGTCGCACTGTAGCGCCCGGTCATCGTTCCGGCTTCGCTGGCCGCCAGCGTCAGCCCGAACCCGACCGTCAGCCGATCTCGGCTGCTGTCCGAGCCGGGTATCACATAGTCGATTGGCCAACCGCTGTCGGCATAGGTTACGGTCGTGTCGCTGCTGCTCAGGAAATCATGAGAGAAGTCCAGTGTCAGCTCGGGCGTCAAGACAGCGCTTTCAAGGTCGATGTCGTATCCGAGTGAGAGGCCCAGCGTCGCCGTGAAGCTGTCTGCCTGCTGGCGACCGATCAGGGTATTTTCCCATTCGGTGCCACTTTCCTCCACGCTGTCAAGGATGGAGCGTGAACCGCTGAGGCGGCCATAGGATGACAGGGAAACCTCGCCGATCCGGTAATCGTAGCCGCCGGTGACGGCGGCATAGAATTGCCGGCCGCTGCGGTTCGCTTCCGCCTCCTGTCCGGTCACGGACGTGATCCTGAGCGAATCGAAGTCGAGAATACCGGCGCCGAGCAGCCCGTCGATAAAGAAGCCGCCGCCGGGCAGGTAGAGGCCGTAGAGCGTGGCGCTCGCCGCCTTGTTGACGCTGGTCGTTCCTTTGTCACCGATGTCGGAACGGTCGCGCGAGAAGCCGATAGCGACGCCGCCTATGAAGGTGTCGGTCAGCCTGTAGTCGAGACCTGCTGTCAGCGAGACTGTGGTATGGTCGATGTCGCTCGCGCCATCCCGGCCTGATGTATCGCCGAGGTCGATCGAACCGCCGCTCCAGAAGGCAAGATCTCCACCGGCAATCGGCGAGCAGCCGGCACTCCCAGAGATGGGTGCCTGTCCGTCAGCTGTGTCGGTCAGGCTGATGCCGAGGCTGTTCTCCAGGCATTGTTTGCCGCGCAGCGATTTCAGATGCTGCTGCACATTGTCGATCTGGCTGTCGGCAAGACGCTTGGCGGCCTCCGCCTGAGCCTTGACGAGGCCCGCGAGATCGGCGTCGGCGGAGAGGTCGGGACGGGCCGTGACGCTGAAGGTAACGGTCGCCGGTGCCGAAACGCCGGTGGCGCTCGTCAGGGTGTAGGTTGCTACGGCATTGCCGGAGAATGTGGGGCTTGCGGTGAAACGCAGCCGATAGCGCCCTTCGCGAATGGCCGAGGCGATTGCAGCGCTGCTGTCCACCGCAGCCGTGTCGCCGAGAATGATGGTAGCGGTGCCTGCGGACGGCGGCGAAAGTGATACAAGATCGGCGCCAGTGAAGGGGCCGCCGGTTGCACCCTCGGTCAGATCGACCGTTGTCGTCAGGCCGGAGGTCGTCACGCTCGACATGGATGGGGCAACCGGCAGCGCATCGCCGATGGCGAGAACGACGCTGGCGGAAGTCGTGGCTCCAAAGGTATCGGTCACCGTCAGGGTCAGCGGGAATTCCCCACTGACTGTCGGATTGCCGGATAGGGTCGCAGAAGCGGCGTTGAAGCTGATCCCTGCGGGCAGGCTCCCGGTAATCGCATAGCTGTAGGGCGCGCCGCCATTGCTGGCGGTAAAGGTCTGCGAGAAGGTTTCGTTCTCCCGAAGGCTGAAATGTCCTGTCGGGGAAAGGGCAAGCGTTGGGGCCGTCACGGTGATGGTCACGGTCGCGGCCGCCGAGGTGCCGCTGGCATTCGTGGCTATATATGTGAAGCTGTCTGAACCGGAATATCCGGCGGTTGGCGTATAGGCGATCGAAGCACCGGAGGCCGTGGCAGTGCCGTGACCCGGAGCTGTCTCGATTGCAACGGTTGATGCCGCGCCACCGGAGAGATTGAGCGTGATGGCATTATTGCTGCTGTTGGCTGCGACCGTTGCCGAGACGTCGCCTGCGACGGGTGCTGCGACTGCGATGGCCACGGTGTAGCTCTGGCTTCCGGTGGCTCCATAGGCGTCCGTTGCGGAGACGGTGAAGGTCTGGCTTCCTTCGGCTGTGGGCGTGCCCGCTAGCGTGCCGTCCGTCGCAAGTGTCAGTCCGGCGGGCAGGCTGCCTGACGTGACCGCGAAGGTATAAGGCGCGGTGCCATTGTTCGCCGTGATCGACTGGCTATAGGCGACGGCAGCGGTGCCATCGGGCAGGGAGGAAGGCGAAATGGCGACTGTTGGAGCCGTGACGGTGACCGATACGGTGGCAGCCGTCGAAGTGCCGCTGGCATTGGTGGCCGTATAGGTGAAGCTGTCGGAACCGGAATATCCGGCGGTTGGCGTATAGGCGATCGAAGCACCGGAGACCGTGGCGTTGCCGTGGCCGGGAGCATTAGCAATTGCAACGGTTGAAGCCACGCCACCGGAAAGATTGAGCGCGATGGGATTGTCGCTGCTGTTGGCAGCGACCGTTGTTGAAGTGTCGCTGGCGACAGGTGCGGCGATTGCGATGGCTACGGTATAGCTTTGGTTGCCGGTGGCTCCGTAGAAATCCGTTACGGTGATAGTGAAGGTCCGACTCTCTTGCGTCGTTGGTGTGCCGGACAGCGTGCCGTCGGTGGAGAGCATGAGACCGGCGGGCAGCGAGCCGGAAGTGACGGCGAATATATAGGGCGCGGTGCCGTTGGCCGCCGAGAGCGTCTGACTATAGGCAACGGCAGCGGTGCCTGCAGGCAAGGTGGAGGGCGATATGGCCACCGTCGGGGCCGTGACGGTGATGTTCACTGTGGCTGCCGACGAAAGGCCCGTGGCGCTGTCCGTTACGAGGTAGGTAAAGCTGTCTGAACCGGAGTAGCCGGCGGTGGGGGTGTAGCTTGCCGTCGAACCGGAGAGGCTCGTCGAGCCGTGGTTTGGTGCGGAGACCGCTGATACCTGTTCGCTTCCTGATACCGCGAAGGCAATGGTGTTGCCGCTGCTGTTTGCTGCGACCGTGGTCGACAGGTCGGTGGCAGAAGGGGCGATCTTCAGGGTCATCGACTGGCTCGATGAGTAACCGTCGCCATTGACGGCCCGATATGTGAATGTCCAGCTTCCTGTAGCGGTCGGCGTTCCCGAGATCGTGCCAGTCGATCCGTCGAGGCTGAGGCCAGTAGGTAGCGAGCCGTCGGCAAGAGAATAGGTCACGGCCGTTGAGCTGGCGCTGTAGCTGGCGGTCACTGACTGGCTATAGACCGCACCCTTCTTGCCATTCGGCCAGCTGCTCGCGGAGAAGGTGATCCGTGGCTTGACGGTGATATGGTGGGTGTCCGAGGCGACCGGGATGTCATAATTCGCACCGCCGTAGGCTGTCGTTACAATCACCTCCTGTCCGACGTAACCGGCATTGGAGGTGTAGATGAGGTCGGCGGTCCCATCGGGCGCGCCCGTCGTAGTGCCATGAAGGCCATTCGGATAGTCATAACCCACGGCGTTTTGACCATATTCGTTCACGACGAGCCTCACGCTCTCGCCGCTGTAAACCTCATGGTAGAGGTCCGTGGCCTTGGCGCTCGTCTGCGAAAGGCAGATGATGAGGGCGAGCGTTGCAAGCGCCTTGACGGCGAGACGCCGCAATAGGTGGGTGATCGCAATGGACATGAAACGAACTACTCGAGCAGTGGGAACCAGCGTTCAAATCAGAACGGCTGCAATCTGTGTCGGGGGCAGTTCTAGCCCGGAACGGGGCGTGACCAATCGTCCAATACTGGGCGTATGGATGCCTGGAGGGGTCAAAATTGTGTGCATCTCTGCAGGGGCGTACCATCCCGGCAGGTCGGCGGATGCCGCCATTCCTGTTCGTGCAAGCGCGCGAGGTTTGAAAGGACCGTGCATTCGAACTAAAAGGCTGAATGCGGCTTGAACGGGTAGACAAGGTGTCTTGTGGGCGGAAGCATGGAATGCGTCGAGTGACCGTCAGCGAGACACTGTCTTCCAGACTGCAGCCGATTCTCATATGGCTGAGCGCACACGGTTTTCATGGGGCGACGCATGCGCGGTGTCACGCGCGATCGAACTGGCAGATGTTGCATGCCGGAACGATGAAATTCCCCACGTAACGGCCACACTCGTGCGGATGGTCGACGGGCGGCGCTCGACCGCGCGTCGTCTGACTCGCTCGCCTCAGATGTCGAGGTTTTCCGCGAAAGCCGCCCGGTCCTGGATGAAGCGGAAGCGCGCTTCCGGCTTGGTGCCCATCAGGGCGTCCACGGCATCGCGGGTTCCCTCGAAGTCGACGTCGTCAATCCCCACGCGCAGCAGCGTGCGCTTGGCGGGGTCCATCGTGGTTTCCTTGAGCTGGGCCGGCATCATCTCGCCCAGACCTTTGAAGCGGCCGATCTCGACCTTCTTGCCCTTGAATACGGTTTCCATCAGCTCGGCCCGGTGGGCGTCGTCGCGGGCATAGACCGTCTTCGCACCCTGACGGATGACATAGAGCGGGGGGACCGCGAGATAGAGATGGTTGCCTCGGATCAGTTCCGGCATTTCCTGATAGAAGAACGTGATCAGCAGAGAGGCGATGTGTGCGCCATCGACGTCGGCATCGGTCATGACGATGATGCGCTCGTAGCGCAGGTCCTCGTCGCGATACTTCGACCGAGTGCCGCAGCCGAGCGCCTGGATGAGATCGGCGATCTGTTGGTTTGCCATCAGCTTGTCGCGGCTGGCGCTGCCGACGTTGAGGATCTTGCCGCGCAGGGGCAGGATGGCCTGGTTGGAGCGGTTGCGCGCCTGCTTGGCGGAGCCACCTGCCGAATCGCCTTCGACGATGAAGAGTTCGGCGCCTTCGGCCGTATTCTGTGAGCAGTCGGCCAGCTTGCCCGGCAGGCGCAGCTTGCGCACTGCGGTCTTGCGGTTGACTTCCTTTTCCTTGCGGCGGCGCAGACGTTCTTCCGCCCGCTCGATCACCCAATCGAGCAGCTTGGCCGCCTCGGCGGGATTGTCGGCGAGATAGTGGTCGAAGGGGTCGCGCAGCGCGTTTTCAACGATGCGCTGTGCCTCGACGGTCGCAAGCTTGTCCTTGGTCTGGCCGACGAACTCCGGCTCGCGGATGAAGACGGAGAGCATACCGACGGCGGAAATCATCACGTCGTCGGTTGTGATCTCCTTGGCGCGCTTGTTCTGCGTCAGTTCGGCGTAGTTCTTCAGGCCCTTGGTCAGCGCGATGCGCAGACCTGCTTCATGCGTGCCACCCTCGGCCGTCGGGATGGTGTTGCAATAGGAATGGACCTGCGGATCACCGCCATACCAGGTGATCGCCCATTCCAGCGCGCCGTGCCCGCCGGTCTTTTCCGTTCGGCCGGCGAAGATTTCGCGGGTCACGGTAAAGTCCTTGCCGAGCGTAGCCGCCAGATAATCCTTCAGGCCGCCGGGAAAGTGAAAGACCGCCTTTTCCGGGATTTCGCCGCCTGGCGGGACGACGCCCGGATCGCAGCTCCAGCGGATCTCGACACCGCCGAAGAGATAGGCCTTGGAGCGCGCCATGCGAAAGATACGCCCGGCGTCGAACTTGGCGTGGTCACCGAAGATCTGTGCGTCGGGGTGGAAGCGAACGCGGGTGCCGCGCCGGTTATGCACATCGCCGAGTTCCTGCAATCCGCCCTGCGGGATGCCGCGCGAGAAGGTCTGGCGATAGAGCTTGCGGTTACGGGCGACCTCGACTTCGAGAATGTCGGAGAGCGCGTTGACGACCGAGATGCCGACGCCGTGAAGACCGCCGGAGGTCTCATAGGCCTTGCCGTCGAACTTGCCGCCGGCATGGAGCTTGGTCATGATGACTTCAAGCGTCGACTTGCCAGGAACCTGTGGATGGTTCTCGACCGGAATGCCGCGGCCGTTATCGGTAACCGTCAGGCAGCCATCGAGATCGAGGTGGACCTCGATGAAGTTCGCATGACCCGCGACCGCTTCGTCCATCGAGTTGTCGATGACTTCGGCAAACAGGTGGTGCAGGGCCTTTTCGTCGGTGCCGCCGATATACATGCCCGGCCGCATACGCACGGGCTCGAGCCCTTCCAGCACGCGGATCGAGGATGCGCCGTAATCATCGCCGCCAGCGGCGGGCGCAAGTGTCGGAGCAGAGGGCGCAGCGGCGCGCGCCTGTCCCGGAGGCGGGGTAGGGCTCGCCGGCGTTTCGGGAGCCTCGGTCTTCTGCGCAAGCGGCAGTCCGGCGAAGAGATCGTTGTCGTCCATGGCTTCGTTCGATAATCTGTCGGTTATACCGGCGTCAATGGCAGGGCCTTGCGCGCAAATCGCCTCGAACCCGGGTCACTCTTGCGAATCGCCGGGATTTTGCCAGAAAGGCGAGGCAGGCGCGACTTTGGCTGCAGGCCGCCGCGTGAAATTTCACTGAAGCATTGCGTGTCCGCCGGGGCGAAGGCAAGGCTGACCGGACGAGGAGACGCATTCCCGATGCAAATGTCCACAGTTCATTTCCGCGGTGTGACGTTCGTTGCGTTGCTTCTGGCCGTTTTTCTATGCGATCAGGCTCGCGCCGAGGCTCTGGCGCCCTTCAAGGACGACCTCTTTTCCAGCCCGACGATCATCGAAAGCCGCGACGGTGGCGACTTCGAATTGGTCGATTATCAGGAAATGCGCGACATCAACGGTCGTGACCAGATACCCGAGCGACGGGTGAAATCGCGATATGTCGATCTTGGTATCAAGCGGCAGCAGGTGAACGAAACGCTGGCCCTGACGACCGGTCCGCTCGACGTGACGCGGGTGGGGGTAGCCGAAAATGCGGCCTTCACCGTCATATTCATCCATGGACGGGGTGGCGACCGCAGGCTCGGTGCCAACGACTATTCCTTCGGTGGCAACTTCAATCGCCTGAAGAACCTCGCGGTCCGTAATGGTGGGACGTACTACGCCCCCACTGTTGCGTCCTTCGATACAGCAGGCGTTGCTGCGGTTTCCGCGCTGATCGGCGATATCTCCGCCCGCTCTCCGGGGAAGCCGGTCGTGCTCGCCTGCGCCTCCATGGGTAGTTTCATCTGCTGGGGCGTGACGCGGGATGCGGCTGTCGTCGAGAAACTCGGTGGTATGGCGATCCTCGGCGGCGCGACCGATCCCGATTTTGCCAGGAGTGCCGCCTACAAGCGCAAGCTGCCGATCGCCTTCACCCATGGCAGCCGTGACAGCGTCTATGCGGCGACCGATCAGATCGCGCTTTATGACCGGTTGCACAAGGTCGGTTATCCGACCCGGTTTACCCTTTTCGAGACTGGATCCCACGGTACGCCCGTGCGGATGAGCGACTGGCGACAGATCCTCAACTGGCTGTTGAAGACACGCTGAAAATGGCGACGGAAAGCAGTGATTGCTAATAAATGCTGCAAATTTGAGCCGGATTTTCACCATATCGCCTGATTTGGCGGCGAATTTCCCCTCGCAAGCTTTTCATTGCCCCCTTGATTTGCTAGGTCCCCGACAACGAAGCTGGGGTTGGATTATCGACATGACACCGAATGTTCGTCCGCTTGTCGCGGGAAACTGGAAGATGAACGGTACGCGAGCCTCGCTCGACCAGATCAAGGCAATGGCCGAAGGCGTCGTGTCGCCGCTGTCGGAAAAGGTCGAGACGCTGATCTGCCCACCGGCGACGCTGCTTTATGTCGCAACCGCTCTTTGCACGGACAGCCCTCTGATGATCGGTGCACAGGATTGCCATCAGAACGCTTCCGGCGCTCATACCGGCGATATCTCTGCTGAAATGATTGCAGATTGCTTCGGCACCCATGTCATCGTGGGGCACTCCGAGCGCCGCACCGACCATGCCGAGACCGACCATCTCGTTCGCGCCAAGGCAGAGGCCGCCTATGCCGCCGAGCTGACTGCGATCATCTGCATCGGCGAGACCGCAGACGAGCGCAAGTCCGGACAGACGCTTGATATCCTCAAGCGGCAGCTTGCTGGCTCCGTGCCGGATGCCGCGACTGCAGCGAATACCGTCATCGCCTATGAGCCGGTCTGGGCAATCGGTACCGGCCTGACTCCGACCGTTGCCGACGTCGCGGAGGCCCACGCCTTCATGCGCGCGGAATTGGTCAAGCGCTTCGGCGACGAAGGCAAGGGCATGCGCATTCTCTATGGCGGTTCGGTCAAGCCTTCCAATGCGAAGGAACTGATGGGCGTTGCCAATGTCGACGGCGCTCTGATCGGCGGTGCGAGCTTGAAGGCAGCGGATTTCCTCGCCATATACAGGGCGTATGAAGAACTCACCGCCTGAAAAACGGGCGAGGGGCTTTCATTGGCGCGGTCTCTCGTGTAGAGAGCCGCCAAACATCGCTATTTTGTCCGCTCAGGGCAGGACGGAAATTCCATGCAGACTGTATTGATTGTCATTCATCTCATGATCGTGCTGGCGCTCGTCGGCGTAGTGCTGATCCAGCGTTCCGAAGGCGGCGGCCTTGGTATCGGCGGCGGCTCCGGCTTCATGTCGGCACGCGGCACGGCCAATGCGCTGACACGCACGACTGCTATTCTGGCGGCGCTGTTTTTTGCGACCTCGCTTGGGCTTGGCCTGCTCGCCCGCTTCGAATCGAAGCCGACGGACATTCTCGATCGTATCCAGTCGAGCCCGACGGCTCCCGGTGCCAGCGTTCTCGATCAGCTTCCGGGTTCGGCTCCGGCTACCAACCAGACTCCGGCCGGTTCCACAGCTCCTGCTGTCGATGGCGCGGCTACTCCGGCTCCTGCCGCTCCTAAGTCTGATCCGAACGCCGTTCCGACGGGCAACTGATCGTCGGCTTTCCAATCCCTCCGGCGGACTTAACGGTCCGCCGGTTTTCTTTTGTGTATATTCCGCCCCTCTTAAGAAAAAAGTAGGGTTTCGGCTCTTTTAGGCTGGCGGAATCAATTCTGAAAAGGTATCCGGTGACTCCCATGGCGCGATATGTATTCATCACAGGCGGCGTGGTTTCCTCTCTTGGTAAAGGAATTGCGGCCGCGGCACTCGGAGCATTGCTGCAGGCGCGGGGCTACCGCGTGCGCCTGCGCAAACTGGACCCCTACCTCAACGTCGATCCGGGCACCATGAGCCCGACACAGCACGGCGAGGTCTTCGTAACCGATGACGGGGCAGAAACCGACCTTGACCTTGGTCACTACGAACGCTTCACCGGCCGTTCGGCAACCAAGACCGATAACATCACCACCGGTCGGATCTACAAGAACATCATCGACAAGGAGCGTCGCGGCGACTATCTCGGCGCAACCGTTCAGGTCATTCCTCACGTAACCAATGAAATCAAGGATTTCGTTGTAGAAGGCAACGAAGACTATGATTTCGTCATCTGCGAGATCGGCGGCACCGTCGGCGACATCGAGGCCATGCCGTTCATGGAAGCGATCCGCCAGCTCGGCAACGACCTGCCGCGCGGCACCGCCGTCTACGTTCATCTGACGTTGATGCCCTATATCCCGGCGGCCGGCGAGCTGAAGACCAAGCCGACGCAGCATTCCGTCAAGGAACTGCAGGCGCTCGGCATTCATCCGGATATCCTGCTGGTACGTGCAGATCGCGAGATTCCGGAAGCGGAGCGTCGCAAGCTGTCGCTGTTCTGCAACGTGCGCGAGACCGCCGTCATCCAAGCTCTCGACGTTTCCAATATCTACGACGTGCCGATGGCCTATCACAAGGAAGGCCTCGACAACGAGGTTCTGGCCGCCTTCGGCATCGAGCCGGCGCCCAAGCCGCGTCTCGACCAGTGGGAAGACGTCTGCAACCGTATCCGTACGCCGGAAGGCGAGGTTACGATTGCCATCGTCGGCAAATACACCGGCCTGAAGGACGCCTATAAGTCGCTGATCGAAGCGCTCTATCACGGTGGCATCGCCAACAGGGTCAAGGTCAAGCTTGAATGGATCGAGTCCGAGGTCTTCGAAAAGGAAGATCCGGCGCCTTATCTCGAAAAGGTCAATGGCATCCTGGTGCCCGGCGGCTTCGGCGAGCGCGGCTCCGAGGGCAAGATCCTTGCAGCCCAGTTCGCCCGCGAGCGCGATGTCCCGTATTTCGGTATTTGCTTCGGCATGCAGATGGCGGTGGTTGAAGCTGCCCGTCACCTTGCCGGCATCGAGAAGGCATCCTCCACCGAGTTTGGTCCGACCAATGAACCGGTCGTTGGCCTGATGACCGAGTGGATGAAGGGCAATGAACTCGAGAAGCGGTCCAAGGCCGGTGACCTTGGCGGCACCATGCGCCTTGGCGCCTACAAGGCATCCCTCAAGAAGGGTACGAAGATTTCCGAGATTTACGGCTCGACCGAGATTTCGGAACGCCATCGCCATCGTTACGAGGTGAATGTCGATTACAAGGACCGGCTGGAAAACTGTGGCCTGGTCTTCTCCGGCATGTCGCCCGATGGCCTGCTGCCGGAAACGGTCGAGTATCCAGACCACCCGTGGTTCATCGGCGTGCAGTATCATCCGGAACTGAAGAGCCGTCCGCTCGATCCGCATCCGTTGTTCTCGAGCTTCATCGGAGCCGCTGTCGAACAGAGCCGTTTGGTCTGACCGCAGCGTGAAATAGCTGTTTTGACGAATATGAACCCGGCCGCGAGGCCGGGTTTTAAATTTTCTGCGCGAGTTGTCCCCAGTCTCGTGCAAGCCTCTTGCGGCATCGTGCCCGCGAACCAAGGAGGCTTTAATGCGTATCGGTGATTCATCTTTCTTTTCTTCGCAAGTTGTAAACAAGGCTACGAACTCGGTCGGCAGTTCTGCGGACACCGGTTTTTCCGCAATTCTGGATGAAGAGGACAAACCGGCCTTCACCTTCGGCGATGAAGAAGCTCTCGAAACGCGCAAGAACGAATACGAGGCCGAGCAGAGGGCGGAAAAGAGCCGCTCTCACGACGACATCATTTCCAAGTTTCTGGAATACTCGGATGTGACTCTCGCCGAGAAGATCCGCGCCGCCTATCTCGATGATCACAATCTTACGGAAGAGCAGCTCGCGGCGATGCCCGAAGATGAGCGCAAGGCGATCGAGGACGCAATCAAGGAAGCCATCAAGCAGCAGCTCGGTGTGGACCAGGATACCGCAAGCTCGGAAGAAGCGCTCGCCGTCTGAGGCAGGTAGCTACCCAGCTGTTACCCGACAAACGGACGAAGAAGCAGGATCGGCGTTTCGGCGCCGGTCTCCAGCGCAGGCGCGCCCGGCGCACGGATGATCAGGCAATCCGATTGCGCGAAGATCTTCATCATCGAGGAATCCTGCTTGCCGAAACTCTGCACGACGAGTTTTCCGTCTGCGCGCATCAATCGTGCACGCAGGTAATCCTGCCTGTGGTCATTCGCCGGAAGAACGGATGCAGATAGCGCGGTCGTCTTTCGTTGCAATGGAATGCGGCCCGTCAGTTTCGCCAGCAGCGGTTCGAGAAACAGCAGACCGCAGACCATGCTGGACACGGGATTGCCGGGCAGGCCGAGCACCCGCATTTCCCCAAGGCTGCCGACCATCAGTGGCTTTCCGGGCCGCATGGCGATCCGCCAGAAATCCAGCATCATTCCCGCCGCAATCAGGGTCGACTGCACCAGATCGTGGTCACCGACCGACGCGCCACCGAGCGTCACCAGAACATCGGCGCCGAGCGATCTGGCCTTCTCGATCGCGCGGGTAATCTCTCCCCGATCGTCTGGCACGATGCCAAGATCGATAACCTCCGCTCCATTCTCGCGAGCAAGAGCTGCGATCCCAAAGCTATTTGAACCGATGATCTGGCTTGGCCCCGGCGTCTGGCCCGGTCGCACCAGTTCATCGCCGGTTGCGAGGATAGCGACCTTGGGCCTCTCGTAGACCGTCACCCGGTCATGGTTCATGGCAGCGGCGAGCGTCAGCCGGGCAAAGTCGAGGTGGGTGCCCGCCGACAGGACAGTTTCGCCTTCCAGAAAATCCTGCCCGCGAGGGCGCACATGGCGGCCGAGCGTGACGGGGAATGCAGTGCGGATGCGTTTTCCATCCAACTTCTTGGCGTCTTCCTGAAGGAGCACGGAATCGGCGCCTTCGGGCACGGGAGCACCGGTGAAGATGCGGACGGTTTCCCCAGGTCCAACGGTACCTGCAAAGGCGTGTCCAGCGGCGGAGGTACCGATCACGTAGAGTTCGGCGCCCGGAAGTGGCGCATCCTCTGCGCGAAGCGCATAGCCATCCATGGCCGAGGCATTGAAGGGCGGCTGTGTCAGCCGCGCCTGAAGGTCGGCAGCAAGTACCCTGCCTTCGGCTTCGCCGAGCGCCAGCATCTCCGTGCGACTGACGCGTTGCGTGGCGCCAAGCAGTCGCTGTTGGGCTTCCTCGACGGGAATGAGAGACATTTACCGGGCCTCCGGGTGACGGAAGTGGCCTGATTTCCCGCCGATCTTCTCGACGAGCCTGACGCCCCCGATTTCCATCGCCTTGTCGACTGCCTTGGCCATGTCATAGATGGTCAGGCAGGCGACGGAGACGGCTGTCAGTGCTTCCATCTCCACGCCTGTCTTACCTGTCAGCTTGGTCGTGGCAACGACGCGCAGGCCGGGCAGGGCAGGATCTTCCGTGATGTCCACGGTTACCTTGCTGAGCATCAAAGGATGGCAGAGCGGAATGAGGTTGGACGTCTGCTTGGCGGCCATAATGCCGGCGATCCGCGCGGTCGCGATCACGTCGCCTTTTTTCGCATTGCCGGCGCGGATCGTCTCCAGCGTCTCGGCGGTCATCCGCACATAACCCTCGGCTGTTGCGATACGAACCGTGTCGGTCTTGTCGCCGACATCCACCATATGCGCCTCTCCCGAGGCGGATATGTGGGTAAGGCCGCTCATTCGGCGGCCATGGTCCCGGCTTCGCCGGTCAGCAGCAGCCGTGTCGCCGAAGTAACATCGTCCTTGCGCATCAGGCTTTCGCCAACGAGGAAGGTGGTGATGCCGGAAGTCTTGAGGCGCGCACAGTCCTCGTATCTGAAGATGCCGCTTTCGCCAACGAGAAGACGGTCGGACGGAACCATCGGTGCCAGCCGTTCGCTGACCGTCAGGCTGACCTCGAAAGTGCGCAGGTTACGGTTATTGATGCCGACCATCGGGGACGAGAGCTTGAGCGCCCGCTCGAGTTCTTCTTCATCATGCACCTCGATCAGCACATCCATTCCGGTAGAGAAGGCCTCGTTCTCGAGTTGTTTCGCCTCATCGTCCGAGAGCGACGCCATGATCAGCAGGATGCAGTCTGCACCATGGGCGCGGGCTTCATGGACCTGATAGGCGTCGAACATGAAATCCTTGCGCAATGCCGGCAGCGAGCAGGCCTTGCGTGCAGCGACGAGATAGTCGAGCGAACCCTGAAAACTGGGGGTATCGGTCAGTACCGAAAGACAGGCCGCACCGCCGGCCTCATAGGCGGCGGCAAGCGCCGGCGGATCGAAATCCGGACGGATCAGGCCCTTGGAGGGGCTGGCCTTCTTGATTTCGGCGATCAGGCCGAATTGTCCCGCGTCACGCCGTCTCTTGAGAGCATTGTAGAACCCGCGCGGGGCAGGCTGGTCGGCCGCCTGTGCCTTGACCTCTGCCAGAGGCAAAGCAGCTTTAGCCGCTGCGATTTCCTCGCGCTTGTAGAGTTCGATGCGTTTCAGGATATCGGTCATGGCGCAAGCTTAGCCCTGTGCGGCGGAATTGGAAACCTCGATCAGCTTGTCGAGCGCGGCCGCCGCCGAACCCGAATCGAGTGCCTGGCTTGCTACGGCCATGCCATCACGCACGTTGTCGACCCGTCCGGCCACGATGAGCGAAGCGGCAGCGTTGCACAGCGCCACGTCGCGGTAGGCATTCTTGGCGCCGGAAAGCACCTCCCGAAGCGCGGCTGCATTCACTACACCGTCACCCCCTCGGATGGCCTCGATCGATACAGTCGCCACACCGAAATCGTCGGGCGTGAGTTCGAAGGCGGTGATCTCGCCGTTCTTTAGGGCCGCAACCTGAGTCGGTCCAGTGGTCGTGACCTCATCGAGGCCGCTGCCATGAACTACCCAGGCGCTGGTCAGACCAAGATCGCGCAACGCCTCGGCGCCGGGCAGAAGCCATTCCGGCGAATAGACGCCGAAGAGCTGCCGCTTGACGTTTGCCGGGCTGGAGAGTGGGCCGACGATGTTGAAGATCGTGCGGGTGCCGAGTTCGACGCGGGCAGGGCCGACATGGCGCATGGCCGGATGGTGGATCTGCGCGAACATGAAGCCAATACCCGCCTCGCGGATGCAGCGCGAGATGGTTTCCGGATCGATGTCGAGTTTCACGCCGAGTTGCGAGAGAGCGTCCGCGGTTCCCGATTTCGAGCTCAGCGCCTTGTTGCCGTGCTTGGCAACGGGAACGCCTGCACCTGCGACGATCAGCGAGGCGAGAGTCGAAATGTTATAGGTGTTGGTACCATCACCGCCGGTCCCGACGATGTCGATGGAGTCCTCTGGCGCTTCGACGGAGACCATCTTTGACCGCATGATCGAGACGGCGCCGGCGATCTCGTCGACGGTTTCACCACGCACGCGCAACGCCATCAGGAAGCCGCCGATCTGGGCCATGCTGGCCTCACCCGACATCATCACTTCAAAGGCGTCGCTGGCTTCCTGTCGCGTCAGCGCCTGCCGAGCCGCGATCTTGGCGATGAAAGGTTTCAACCCGGACATGCTTTTCTCTTCCCCCTGCGCCTAGCGACGAACCATCGCCTGTTCGGCAAGGGTCTGGTTGATCGTGACGCCATACTGCGCCTGCAGGCGGCTCACCATCTGGTCGAGGATATCGTCACCGGCAGCGCGGGCGATTTCCGTGATCTGTGCATCGTCATTGGTCAGCACATCGGACGAACCCTGATCACGTTCATCGGTAACCTTCAGCAGGATCTGGGTCGACGGATCACCTCCCGGAGCGGTGGCAACAGTGCCGACGGGGCCACTGAAGGCTGCAACGACAGCGGCCGGGCCGAGGACGGCGTCTTCCGTCTGGCGCTGAAGGCCGAGCTTCGTTTCGACAGCAAGGCCGAGTTCTGCCGCAGCGTCCTCCAGCGTACCGCCCTGGGCGAGGCGCTGCTTCAGGCTCTCGGCCTTGGCTCCGAGCGCAATTTTCTGCTGCTCGGCAGTCCAGTCGGCGACGGCCTTGTCGTGCACTTCGTCCAGTGTACGGTCTCGCTCCGCGGTGATGTCCTTCACCTCGAGCCAAACATAGCCGCCATTGCCGATGTTGATAGGCAGTGCCTCGACACCGACATCCGTTTGGAAAGCTTCATCGAGAAGCGCCTGACGCTCGGGCAGATTGGAAACATCGTTTCCGTTCTCATCCTTGCCATTACGGTCGACAGCTTTCACAGTAACGGCGGACAGCTTCAGTTCCTTTGCCGCTTCATCGAGAGGCATGCCGCCGGCCCTCAGGTCTTCGAAACGGTCATGCACGTTCGCGATGTCCTGAACGGCAGCGGAATCGGCGAGCGATTCGCGGATCTCCTCGCGAACCTCGTCGAGGCTGCGGGTGCGGCCTTCCTTGATATTGGTGACCCGAAGAATGACCGGACCTAGCGCCCCGTCGACAACCGGCGTTGTCGCGCCTTCCTTGGTTACGGCGAAGGCCGCATCCGCAAGGGCGGGATCGGGAAGCTTGTCACGGGAGAACTCGCCGAGCAGCACGTCGCTTGCGGTCTTGCCCTGATCGGTAACAAGCTGGTCGAACAGTGTGCCGGACTTGAGTTCGGCTTCAGCCGCCTCAGCCATTTCGCGGTTTTCGAAGGAGAGTTGCTCGATTGTTCGCGTTCCGGCGATCTCGTAGCTTGCCTTCCGCTTTTCATAATCCTCAGCGATCGCTTCGTCGGTAATGGCGCCCTTGTCCGCTATATCGGCGGCTTCGAGCTTCACATAGGTGAGACTGCGATATTCTGGTGCCCGGTAGCGGCTTTTCACGGTGTCGAACCAGGTCGCAAGCGTCTTTTCGTCGGGCGCCTTGACCGGATCGATATTGGCATTGGTCAAGAGGATATAGGAGATATCACGGTTCTCGTAGCGATAGCTCTTAAGAGCATCGACGAGAACCTTCGGCGCGGTGAAACCATCCGACGTCGCCTCCACGATCTGGCTACGTACGGCAACCTTGGAGCGTTCGCGGATATAATCGTCCTCTCGGAGGCCGGCGTTGCGCAGGCGGCTGGTGAAGAGCTGACGGTCGAACTGGCCGTTATCGGACTTGAAGGCCGGATCCTCTGCAATCAGCTGGGCGAGCTTGTCTTCGGAAAGACCGAGACGCATGTCCTGCGAAAGCTGGTCGAGGGCAGCACCTGCAGAAAGCTCGGCGAAAACCTGGTTCTCCACGCCGAGCGCCCGGGCCTGCTCGCTGGTTAGCTGCACACCGAAGCGGCGGCCGAGTTCTGCAAGCTTGCGCTGGTAGGCGAGACTGAACTCGTTCGGCGAAATCGTCTGGTCACCGACGGTAACCACCGCATTGCTTGTGGAGCTGAAGAGCGATGCTGATATTCCCCAGACCCCGAAGGATACGACAAGCAGAAGCATCAACAACTTTGCGACCGCCGTATGGGCGGCTTTTCTCAGAACGGTGAGCATCGGAACTCAAATACCTCATTGCGGATATTCGCGGGGCCTGCGAAGCAGAAAACGTTCCTTAAATCAAAGCTTGGCGGAAATGAAGGCTAGAATGGCGAAAAGCCTTGCGCGTCGGCAACATTTGAGCGTGCAATGAATTCAGCTTTGCGTGAGGGGAGGCATCCAGCCACGACCGTTTTACTGAAAGGAAGTGTCTGACTGAAGCTGAAGGCTCACGCCATGTGAGCAGCAGCCGACGTTCTCCCTCAAACGAAAAACGCCGGCGGAGAAATCCGCCGGCGTTTTCTGTCGATTGAATGAAGCAGATCAGCGCTTGGAGACCGCTACATAGTCGCGCTTCGGAGCGCCGGTGTAGAGCTGGCGCGGGCGACCGATGCGCTGCTGCGGATCTTCGATCATCTCGTTCCACTGAGCGATCCAGCCGACGGTGCGGGCGAGAGCGAAGAGTACGGTGAACATGGTGGTGGGGAAGCCGAGTGCACGCAACGTGATGCCCGAATAGAAGTCGACGTTCGGGTAGAGCTTCTTTTCCTTGAAGTACTCGTCGCTGAGCGCGATGCGTTCCAGTTCCAGTGCGACCTGCATCAGCGGATCGTCCGAATGACCGGTTGCCTCCAGTACTTCGTACATGGTCTGCTGCATGATCTTGGCGCGCGGGTCATAGTTCTTGTAGACGCGGTGACCGAATCCCATCAGGCGGAACGGATCGTTCTTGTCCTTGGCGCGGGCGATGTACTCCGGAATACGATCTACGGAACCGATTTCCATCAGCATGTTGAGTGCTGCTTCGTTCGCGCCGCCGTGGGCCGGGCCCCAGAGGCAGGCAATGCCGGCAGCGATGCAGGCGAACGGGTTGGCGCCAGACGAGCCGGCGAGGCGGACCGTCGAGGTCGATGCGTTCTGCTCGTGGTCGGCATGCAGGATGAAGATGCGGTCCATGGCGCGGGCCAGAACCGGATTCACCTTATACTCTTCGCACGGCACGGCAAAGCACATACGCAGGAAGTTGGAGGCGTAGTCGAGATCGTTTTTCGGGTAAACGAAGGGCTGGCCGATGTGGTACTTGTAGGCCATGGCCGCGATCGTCGGCATCTTGGCGATCATGCGCAGCGAAGCAACCATGCGCTGGTGGGGATCGGTGATGTCGGTGGAGTCGTGATAGAAGGCCGAGAGAGCGCCAACCGTGCCGACCATGACAGCCATCGGATGGGCGTCGCGGCGGTAGCCAGAGAAGAACTTGCTCATCTGTTCATGCACCATGGTGTGGTGCGTGACACGGTAGTCGAAGTCCTTCTTCTGCGCAGCAGTTGGCAGTTCGCCGTAAAGAAGCAGATAGCAGACCTCGAGGAAATCACCCTTTTGCGCCAACTGCTCGATCGGATAGCCGCGGTGCAGCAACACGCCCTCGTCGCCATCGATGTAGGTGATCTTGGACTCGCAGGAGGCAGTGGAGGTGAAACCAGGGTCGTAGGTGAACATGCCGGTGTGCTTGTAAAGCGTACCGATATCGACGACATCCGGGCCGATCGTGCCCGATTTTACAGGCAGTTCAGCCGATTTTTCCCCGAGTTTCAAAGAAGCGCTTTTGTCCGTCATGCTAATCCTCCGGAATTGGCGGGAGGCGTCCCGAAGGGCGCCTTGGGTTTAAGCGTAGGGATGTAGCTATATGATACGGAAGTTAATGCCAAGCTATCCAAAGGGCAAATTGTGCGTCGCAAAAGCCTATTAAAGAGGCAGGTGCGAGATTTAATCGATTGAACAAGCTTTCGGGTATTGCATGCTTTTCGGTACACGCCAAAATTGCTAATTTGCAAAACGAGCCTCCATCTTGCCGCAGCCGTTGAACGACGGATAAAAAGCGGCGTAAGGCTGTCGAAGATGTGGGCCGGGGGAGCATTTGGGGCAGGTCGCCAAGCACGAATCCGTAAATGAGCAGGCTTACGGCCGGCTCGCCCAACCGCTGATGGTTGTAGAAGAAAACTATCCCCTTGCCCTTCCGCCAAGACCGACACGCAATGCTGCCCTGCAACTGGCGGAGGGCTCGGCGAGGCTTTTGCGGGCGGGGAGGACGGCTTTAGCGGGTGAGGAGGCCCATGGCCACCTCTTCCATTTCGTCCCAGTCTTCCTTGGAGTCGGTGCCGTCACATGGTTCAGCATGGCCGAGCCGCCCGGCGCTATCGCCCTTTTCATTATGTTTGGCGTTCTTGCGACGGTCGCGTGGGTCGTGCGCTACGGTCGGCTGTTTGTGGCCTTCGGTGCGTTTGCAACTACTCTTTTTGTCGCGGGGATGATGCTTGCCAATGCGGAGGCATGGCGGGAGGGGACCATCATTCTGGATACGCCGGTCACCACTGTCGTCTCCGGCATCGTTGAGCGGCGGGAAGCGGGATCGAGGGGTGAATGGCGATATGTGGTGAGAGTGACGTCAACCAGAGACCCACAGATCCGCCGGCCGCCCGAACGCGTGTCGCTTCTTGCCCGCGGCAAGCACGAGCCGGCGCCGATCGGCGGATATCTCTCCGGCCGGGCACGCCTATCCCCGCCATCCGGTCCCGCATTGCCGGGGCTCAATGATTTCGCTTTCGCCAGCTATTTCGATGGCGTCGGCGCAGTCGGTTTTTTCCTGGGGCCACCGCAATCGCAGTCGAGGCCTTACGAAGGAGGAGCCGAGACATGGGGGCTGCGGTTCGACCGGACGCTTTTTTCTCTCCGGGACGATATTTCGACACGTATTCGATCCGTCATTCCTGGCGATCCCGGCGCCTTCGCGGCATCCATTATCACCGGCGAGCGACGCTCCATGTCGAAGGAGGCTACGGAGGCGCTCCGGCTTTCAGGTCTGGCGCACATCACCGCCATTTCCGGACTCAACATGGCGCTTGCCGCAGGTATCTTCTTCGTCGGTCTGCGCAAGCTGCTGAGTCTGCTACCGGGGCTTGCCCACGCGGTTTCGATCAAGAAGCTTGCAGCCACCGGCGCGCTTGTCGGGGCTTTCACCTACCTGCTCATCTCCGGATATCAGGTCTCTGCCGTTCGCGCCTTCCTCATGACGGCGATCATGCTCATGGCGGTTCTGTTCGACCGACCGGCAATCAGTCTGAGAAATCTTGCGCTAGCCGCGATCGTCATCGTTGCCGTGACGCCTTCGGCGATCATGGGGCCGAGCTTCCAGATGTCGTTTGCCGCGACAGCCGCGCTGATCGCCGGTTATGCGGCGTGGCGAGACAGGCCCGCGAGACGATGGATCCCTGATTTCGACTTTCCCGGCGCGAACGCGCTGCGCTGGAGTTGGGGCGTGATTGCCGGCACCATCATGACCTCGCTGATCGGCGGCCTGTCGACGGCAGTCTTCGCCATCGCCCACTTTCATCGTCTCGCGCCGCATAGTCTCGAGGCAAATCTTGCCGCCATGCCACTGATTTCGTTGATCATCATGCCGGCCGGGCTCGTTGCGATGCTGCTGATGCCCTTCGGCCTCGATACCCCTTTCCTCGTTTCCATGGGCGTCGGTCTGGAATGGGTGCTGGTCATCGCGCGGGAGGTTTCCGCCTGGGGCGAGGGCGTCGGCTTTCTGCAGCCGCCGGCATGGTTTCTGCCCGTCGCATCCCTCGGCCTGCTGTTCCTTACCTTGTTAAGCAGCATCTGGCGGCATGTCGGCAGCCTGTTGCTTGTCATCGCTGGCTCGGCACTATTCTCAGGCGCAACGGGTGTTGAACGCGCAGACGTGCTGGTCTCAGAGGATGGCCGTTTGGTTGGCCTGCTTAAACCGCCCGCGATAGTCGCTACAAACCGCGCCCGCCCGCCATCCTTCATATACGATCAGTGGACTGCGGCCCTGCAATTGAAGACGCATATCGCTCCCGATGAAATAGCCGTTACCGCTCCGCAAAAGACTGCTGATGGTGGTCGGGTGAAGCGAACTCCGGTGGAAGTGGACACGTCCGTCGAGCGCATGCGCCAAGCGCTGGCCGATATCGAAATCGGCCGTTTCATCTGTGAGTCGAAGACATGGTGCATGGCAAGGTTGACCAACGGCTGGATCGTCGCAACGGTCGAGGACGGCGCGCTTGTGGGCAAGGCTTGTGATATCGCCGACCTGGTGATCTCCGAACGGCGCACGAACTTTCCCGGTTGCCTATCCGGTGCCGTCCTGATGACTGCCGAAACGCTGAGAAGAAGCGGCGCAATCGAACTTCGCCTCGGCGACCGCGCAACCCGGCAGTTTGCTGTTGAGGCATCCTTCAGCGGTCCGCCGCGCCCCTGGTCGCAGCATCGCTATTACGATTGGCGCAGCGGCAAATTCCAGATGGCTTCAACGCCATTCACGCCTGGTCAAAACAGTCCCGTCGTGACCAGCGGAGGCGGCACCGTTTCAGAAATGCAGCCCGAAGCCACGATCAGTGATAACGGCGAATGAGGCCGACGAGTTTGCCTTGAACCTTCACGCGGTCGGGTCCGAAGATGCGCGTCTCGTAGGCCGGATTGGCGGCTTCAAGCGCAATCGATGCGCCGCGCCGACGGAAGCGTTTCAGCGTCGCTTCTTCGTCATCGACGAGTGCGACGACGATATCTCCGGGGCTTGCCGTCGATGTGTTGCGGATGATGACCGTATCGCCATCGAGAATGCCGGCGTCGATCATCGAATCGCCCTTGACCTCAAGCGCGTAATGTTCGCCCGAACCCAGCATTTCCGCCGGAACTGTGATGTCGTGCGTATTGTTCTGGATTGCCGAGATCGGCACACCGGCGGCGATGCGGCCCATGACCGGAACGTTGACGGAATTGGTGTTTTCCGCAACCGGCTTGGGCGGGCTGACAGGCTGCGGCTTGCCGAGACTTCCCTCGATGACGCTTGGCGAGAAACCGCGACGCGGCTGGAGGCTCGGCGTATAGGCTTCCGGCAGCTTGATGACCTCTAGAGCGCGCGCGCGGTTGGGCAGGCGACGAATGAAGCCACGCTCTTCGAGTGCCGTAATCAGACGGTGGATGCCGGACTTGGAGGCAAGATCCAGCGCATCCTTCATCTCGTCGAATGACGGAGGCACACCCGATTCCTTCATCCGCTCGTGAATGAACAGAAGCAGTTCCTGTTGCTTGCGCGTCAGCATGTTGCGGTGCCTCGAATGTGAAACAAATACAGAACAGACACTATCTGTTCCATTTGTGTTCTGCAAGTGCCTAAATTTCCGTGAAGAACCGATCAAGGATCGTCATTTTCCTTTCTCGGCCTGTCGAGGGGGCTGCCGGTCCCGCCTGCTTGCCAATCGGCAGCAAAAGGCTAAAACCTGCGCCCGTCACAACGGCGAGCGAAAGGGCTCCGATTATGTCCGACCATCAAGAGAGCCTGCGCGCGCTCGATCATGTCGTCTTGCCCGTCATGGCGCTGGATGAGGCTCGTGCGCGGCTTGCAAGCCTGGGGTTCACCGTAGCTGCCGATGCCCGCCACCCATTCGGGACGGAAAACGCCTGCGTGTTCTTCTCCGATGATACCTATCTGGAGCCTCTGGCGGTTGCGAGCCGGGAGGAGTGCGAGGCGGCGGCCCGCGCTGGAAACGTATTCGTTGCGCGCGATCAGGCGTTTCGTTTTCGTCGGGGAGAAGGTGCTTCGGCGATTGTCGTCAAGAGCCTGGACGCGACCGCTGACCACGCAAGGTTCGGCGCTGCGGGGTTTTCGGCGGGCGACATGCTGTATTTCGAACGCCCGATGAAGCTGCCGGATGGCACTGAAACGACTGCAGGTTTCCGCCTGGCCTTCGCAAGCGATCTGCGCGCCCCCGATTTCTTCCTGTTTGCATGCCAGCGGGTCAATGCTCTTCCTGCCAATCGGGGTGGTCTGGAGCGTCATGACAATGGCGTGCTCGGCATTGCCGCTGTGGTCCTGAGCGAGGAGAACCCCTCCGATTTTCAGTACCTCCTTGAAACCGTGTTCGGTCAACGCGAAATAGAGGCGCATTCGTTCGGCATCGGCCTGCAGTCGGCCAATGTTCGCATCGAGGCGCTGACGTCTGCGGGGTTGAGCGGCTATTACGGCATTGCTTCCAGCCCGCGCGGGCGGGGGCTGGATGCCGTAGCAGTCGTCTTCCGTGTCGGTGATATCGGCGTGACAGAGCGACTGCTCGCTGATAGGGGCATCGCATTCGCGCGCCATGGGGCGCGGCTCGTCGTGCCTCCGGCTGCGGGGCAGGGTGTTTCTTTTGTTTTCGAGGGTATCGCATGAGCAATTCCACCAATTCCGAAGTCTTCGTGGGCGAGGGCGATAACCGTGTGCTTTTCTCCAATAGCGCCCGCTTCGCCCTGATCGCCGGTCCCTGCCAGATGGAGAGCCGCGATCACGCCTTCATGATCGCCGGCGTCCTCAAGGAGCTTTGCGATCGCCTCGGCCTTGGCCTCGTCTACAAGTCGTCCTTCGACAAGGCGAACCGCACCTCCCTTTCGGGCAAGCGCGGCATCGGCCTTGAAAAGGCGCTTGAAGTCTTTGCCGACCTGAAGAAGGAATACGGTTTCCCCGTGATCACCGACATCCATACGGAAGAGCAGTGCGCGGCGGTCGCACCCGTGGTCGACATGCTGCAGATCCCGGCGTTTCTTTGCCGCCAGACGGATTTGCTGGTCGCGGCTGCAAAGACCGGCCGTGTCATCAACGTCAAGAAGGGCCAGTTTCTTGCTCCCTGGGACATGAAGAATGTCCTTAACAAGATAACCACCAGCGGAAATCCTAATGTTCTGCTGTGCGAGCGCGGCGCTTCCTTCGGCTACAACACGCTGGTTTCCGACATGCGGTCGCTGCCGATCATGGCGGAAACCGGGGCTCCGGTGGTCTTTGACGCTACCCATTCCGTGCAGCAGCCGGGCGGGCAGGGCGGTTCGACCGGCGGCGACCGCCGTTTCGTCGAGACCCTGGCGCGCGCTGCGATCGCGGTCGGCATTGCCGGGCTCTTCGTCGAGACTCACGAGGACCCGGATAATGCTCCCTCCGACGGACCTAACATGGTCCGGCTGGACGACATGCCGAGGCTTCTGGAGAAGCTCCTCGCGTTCGACGCGATCGCCAAGAGTAACTGACGCTCTTCCATCGACCGGATGATGATGCGCCGGCCCGAAAGCGGCCGGCGTTTCCCGTTTTCTGTCCCGTTTACCCTTTCCTTCTTTCTCGGCCTTTCCCGATGCCTCGCTGGTTGCGATGTCATATGCTTGCCATTGTATTTTCCCTTGCTTCGATTAAGAGAAGGCCGTCCTCTTCTCTCGACTAAGAGCCATCAGGGAGCCAACATGACCGCCATTACCGACATCATCGGCCGCGAAATTCTCGACAGCCGTGGCAATCCGACCGTAGAGGTCGACGTCTATCTCGAAGACGGCAGCATGGGCCGCGCGGCGGTTCCGTCGGGTGCTTCGACCGGCGCGCATGAAGCCGTTGAACTGCGCGACGGCGGCAGCCGCTACCTGGGCAAGGGCGTCGAGAAGGCTGTCGATGCCGTCAATACCGAAATCTTCGATGCAATCGGCGGTCTCGATGCCGAGAACCAGATCCAGCTCGACCGGATCATGATCGAACTCGACGGCACGCCGAACAAGTCGCGCCTCGGCGCAAACGCCATTCTCGGCGTCTCGCTCGCTATTGCCAAGGCTGCTGCCGAATCCTCCGGCCTGCCGCTATATCGTTATGTCGGTGGTCCGAACGCTCATGTTCTCCCGGTTCCGATGATGAATATCATCAACGGCGGCGCGCATGCCGACAACCCGATCGACTTCCAGGAATTCATGATCATGCCGGTTGGTGCGGACAACATCCGCGACGCCGTCCGCATGGGCTCGGAAGTCTTCCACACGCTCAAGAAGGAACTCGCTGCCCAGGGTCACAACACGAACGTCGGTGACGAAGGCGGTTTTGCTCCGGGTCTCGAAAGCGCGCCTGCTGCTCTCGACTTCATCATGAAGTCGATCGAAAAGGCCGGCTACCGTCCGGGCGAGGACATGTTCCTTGCACTCGACTGCGCCTCCACCGAATTCTTCAAGGACGGCAAGTACGTTCTGGAAGGCGAAGGCCGTACCCTCGAGCCGGAAGCAATGGCTGACTATCTCGCCGAGCTTGCCGCCAAATACCCGATCATCTCGATCGAGGACGGCATGGCTGAAGATGACTGGGCTGGCTGGAAGGCCCTGACCGACAAGATCGGCTCCAAGGTTCAGCTGGTCGGCGACGACCTGTTCGTCACCAACTCGGCCCGCCTGCGCGACGGTATCAAGATGGGCGTTGCCAACTCGATCCTCGTCAAGGTCAACCAGATCGGCTCGCTTTCCGAGACCCTCGACGCCGTCGAGACCGCTCACAAGGCTCGCTACACTGCAGTCATGTCGCACCGCTCCGGCGAAACTGAGGATTCGACGATTGCCGACCTCGCCGTCGCAACCAACTGCGGTCAGATCAAGACCGGTTCGCTGGCCCGCTCGGACCGGCTCGCAAAGTACAACCAACTGATCCGTATCGAGGAAGCCCTTGGCCCGCAGGCCACCTATGCCGGCACCTCCATCCTGCGCGGCTGATTTTTCCAATTGCGGCATTTTCGGCCCGCGCCCTGAAAAGGGGCGCGGGCTTTTTCGTTTGCCGACACTCTCGGTCAACGAACGGTTAAGCTCTGAACGCTAATCTGAATGAACTGTTTTGCGTTTCAGGGCATCGTGCATATGTGGACCAGGCATCACAAAAAAAGAAAATTCGGACGCCTCGTTCTTCCCGCTGTCACTGTCGCCTTTCTTTCCTACTTCGGTTATCATTCCGTGCATGGCGATTTCGGTCTGCGTGCGGCGCAGGAATTCGAGCGCCAGCGTGTGGTTCGCAGCGGTGAGCTTGCGCACCTCGTGGCTCAGCGCAAACAGCTTGAGCGACAGGTGGAGTTGATGAGCGACGGCTCGCTGGAGCGTGACATGATCGATGAGAAGGCGCGTTACCAGCTGAACATGTCCAGGCCCGACGAAATCGTCATTTTTAACAAGGCCTTGTAGTTAACCGAAATCAGGTTAATTGAAGATTTCATAAAAAATTCATGTGCTTACATAGAATGTGAGGCATGCAATTCTGGCATTGCGGTTGAGCTCTTTCTTGCTTATTCTGCGGCCAACCAAATTCGACCATAACGCACGGGAGGGATGAATGGCGCCGCGCAAATCCGCGACTGCTACCAGCCGCAAAACTACGGCCAAGCCTGCGAAGAAGGATTTCACCGAAGGAGCGATCAGCGAGTTCGACCGCGATACGGAGCTTAAGGCCTATCGTGAAATGCTTCTTATCCGCCGCTTCGAGGAAAAGGCCGGCCAGCTTTACGGCATGGGCTTCATTGGCGGTTTCTGTCACCTTTATATCGGCCAGGAAGCTGTCGTCGTCGGCATGCAGATGGCGTTGAAGGATGGCGATCAGGTCATCACCGGTTATCGTGACCACGGCCACATGCTGGCCTGCGGCATGAGTGCCCGCGGCGTCATGGCTGAGTTGACTGGTCGTCGTGGCGGCTTGTCGAAAGGCAAGGGCGGCTCGATGCACATGTTCTCCAAGGAGAAGAACTTCTACGGCGGTCACGGTATCGTCGGCGCCCAGGTGTCGCTCGGTACCGGTCTGGCCTTCGCCAACAGCTATCGTGACAACGGTCTCGTCTCGGTCGCCTACTTCGGTGACGGTGCCGCCAACCAGGGTCAGGTCTACGAAAGCTTCAACATGGCCGAGCTCTGGAAGCTTCCGGTCATCTACGTGATCGAGAACAACCGCTACGCCATGGGTACGGCCGTCTCGCGCGCTTCCGCGCAGACGAACTTCTCGCAGCGCGGCGTCTCCTTCAATATCCCCGGCATTCAGGTCGACGGGATGGATGTCCGCGCGGTTCGCGCCGCGGGCGAGCAGGCTGCCGAATATTGCCGCGCCGGCAAGGGCCCGGTCATCCTCGAAATGATGACCTATCGCTACCGCGGTCACTCCATGTCCGACCCGGCGAAGTATCGCTCAAAGGATGAAGTGCAGAAGATGCGTTCCGAGCACGATCCGATCGAGCAGGTTCGCAACCGCCTGCTGGAAAAGGGCTGGGCCAGCGAAGAGGAGCTGAAGCAGATCGACAAGGACGTCCGCGACATCGTTGCCGACAGCGCCGATTTCGCCCAGGCCGACCCGGAGCCGGATGCATCCGAGCTCTACACCGATATCCTGTTGTAAGTTGGGAGAGGGTAAGCCCATGCCAATCGATATTCTCATGCCCGCCCTTTCTCCGACCATGGAAGAGGGTACCCTGTCCAAGTGGGTCAAGAAGGAAGGCGACGCCGTAAAGTCCGGCGACGTGATCGCCGAAATCGAAACCGACAAGGCCACCATGGAAGTGGAAGCCGTTGATGAAGGCGTGCTCGGCAAGCTTCTGGTTGCCGCCGGCACCGAAAACGTCAAGGTCAACACGCCGATCGCAGTACTGCTGCAGGATGGCGAAACCGCCGCCGACATCGGCAACGAAAAGCCTGCCGCTTTGCCGAAGGCCGACGTTGCCCCGGCTCCTGCCGCTGTCGAAGCCGAAAAGCCGGCTGCTTCCGCTTCGGTTCCAGCTGCACCCGTTGTAACCGTCGCCGCCGATCCGGATATCCCGGCCGGCACCGAAATGGTGACCATGACCGTTCGCGAAGCGCTTCGCGAAGCCATGGCCGAGGAAATGCGCTCCAATCCGGACGTCTTCATCATGGGCGAGGAAGTCGCCGAGTATCAGGGCGCCTACAAGATCACCCAGGGCCTTCTGCAGGAATTCGGTCCGAAGCGCGTGGTCGACACCCCGATCACCGAGCACGGCTTTGCCGGCGTCGGCGTCGGTGCGGCCATGGCAGGCCTTCGCCCGATCGTCGAGTTCATGACCTTCAACTTCGCCATGCAGGCGATTGACCAGATCATCAACTCCGCGGCCAAGACACTCTACATGTCCGGCGGCCAGATGGGCGCACCGATCGTGTTTCGTGGTCCGAACGGAGCGGCCGCACGTGTTGCGGCCCAGCACAGCCAGGACTACGCATCCTGGTACAGCCACATTCCGGGCCTCAAGGTCATCCAGCCATATACGGCCGCTGATGCCAAGGGTCTGCTGAAGGCTGCCATCCGCGATCCGAACCCGGTGATCTTCCTCGAAAACGAAATCCTCTACGGTCATTCCTTTGAAGTGCCGAAGCTCGATGATTTCGTCCTGCCGATCGGCAAGGCGCGCATCCACAAGGCCGGCTCCGACGTCACGGTCGTATCCTGGGGCATTGGCATGACCTATGCCACCAAGGCTGTCGAGGAACTGTCCAAGGAAGGCATCGACGTCGAGCTGATCGACCTTCGCACCATCCGTCCGATGGACATCCCGACCGTGGTCGAATCGGTCAAGAAGACCGGTCGTCTCGTCACGGTCGAGGAAGGTTATCCGCAGTCGTCGGTCGGCACCGAAATCGCCACCCGCGTCATGCAGCAGGCCTTCGATTACCTCGATGCGCCGATCCTGACGATTGCCGGCAAGGACGTTCCGATGCCTTACGCGGCAAATCTCGAAAAGCTGGCGCTGCCGAATGTCGGCGAAGTCGTCCAGGCGGTGAAAACCGTCTGCTACAAGTAACGGGAGGGTAGTAACATGCCGATCAACATCACGATGCCGGCACTCTCCCCGACCATGGAAGAGGGCAATCTTGCCAAGTGGCTTGTCAAGGAAGGCGACCAGATCAAGTCGGGCGATGTCATTGCCGAGATCGAGACCGACAAGGCGACCATGGAAGTGGAAGCTGTCGACGAGGGGACACTTGCGAAGATCGTCGTGCCGGCTGGAACCGAAGGCGTCAAGGTCAACACCCTGATTGCCGTTCTGGCCGCGGAAGGCGAGGATGTTCAGGCCGCCGCCGCAGGCGGTGCTGCCTCCGCTCCCGCTCCGAAGGCCGAAGCCGCACCTGCTGCTCAGCCTGTTCCGGCTGCCGCAGCGCCCGTCGCTGCCGCGGCTCCGGTTGCGGCTGCACCGGTAAAGTCGGATGCCAATCGCGTCTTCGCTTCGCCATTGGCCCGTCGTCTGGCCAAGGAAGCCGGTCTCGACCTTTCCGTCGTCTCCGGCACCGGCCCGCATGGCCGCGTCGTCAAGAGCGATATCGAGAAGACAATTGCGTCCGGCGGTGCAAAGGCTGCTCCGGCACCGGCTGCAGCAGCATCCGCCGCCGCTCCGGCTCCGGCCCTTGCCAAGGGTGCGGGCGACGACGCCGTTCTCAAGCTGTTCGAGCAGGGTTCCTACGAGGTCCTGCCGCATGACGGCATGCGCAAGACGATCGCCTCGCGCCTTCTGGAATCGCACCAGACCGTTCCGTCCTACTTCGTCTCGATGGATTGCGAGATCGACGCACTGTTGAAGCTGCGCGCCGACATCAACAAGTCCGCCCCGACGGTGAAGACGGAAAAGGGCGAAGTTCCGACCTTCAAGTTGTCGGTCAATGACTTCATCATCAAGGCGATGGCGCTTGCGCTCCGCGACGTTCCGGCGGCAAACGCCTCGTGGACCTCCACTGCACGCCTCCTGCACAAGCATTCGGATGTCGGAGTGGCGGTTGCCATTCCGGACGGCCTCATCACGCCGATCATTCGCAAGGCCGAGCAGAAGACGCTTTCCGTCATCTCCAACGAGATGAAGGACCTTGCCAAGCGCGCCCGTGACAAGAAGCTGAAGCCGGATGAATACCAGGGCGGTACCACGGCGGTGTCCAACCTCGGCATGTTCGGCGTGTCGAACTTCACCTCGATCATCAATCCGCCTCATGCTTCGATCGTCTCGATCGGCGCCGGCATTGAAAAGCCGGTGGTGAAGAACGGCGAGATTAAGATCGGCACCGTCATGACCGCGACCTTCGCCTTCGACCACCGCGTCATCGATGGAGCGCTCGGCGCCGAACTCGCTTCGGCCTTCAAGCGCTATATAGAAAGCCCGATGGGAATGCTGGTCTGACCGGGAGAGCGGTTCGATGAAATCCGTTCTCTGCTACGGCGACAGTCTGACCTGGGGATACGATCCGGAGAACATGGGCCGGCATGCCCATGAGGATCGTTGGCCGAGTGTGCTGCAGGGCGCGCTTGGAGCCAGTGTCAGCGTCATCGCCGAAGGGTTGAACGGACGAACCACCGCCTATGACGACCATCTTGCCGATTGCGACCGCAATGGCGTGAAACTGCTGCCGAGCGTGCTGGAGACGCACAAGCCGCTGGATCTCGTGATCCTCATGCTCGGCACCAACGACATGAAGCAAACTGTTGCCGGGACTGCGATCGCTGCCGCCAAGGGTATTGGTCGCCTGATCCGGCAGGTCAGGCTGCATGACTGGGGTTTTGATTTTGAAGGTCCGGATGTGCTGGTGGTTTCGCCGCCTCCGGTCTGCGAGACTGCCAATGCTGCTTTCGCTGCCACGTTCAGGGGTGCGCTGGACGAATCGGCCATGCTCGCAAGTCTCTACCGGGATCTTGCCGATGAAAACGGTTGCGGTTTCTTCGATGCCGGACTGGTGGCGAAGACGACGCCGCTCGATGGAATTCATCTCGATGCGGCCAATACGCGCGCCATCGGGCGCGGTCTCGAGCCGGTCGTGCGCATGATGTTGGGTATATGAGTTCGATCCGAAAAAATTGATCAGGATCAAGGAGAAAGACGACCGGGTGAATAGACTTTGAATATCGACCGACAAAAGAGGAGATATCGAATGTCGAACACCCCGCACGAAATCCAGGACGAGTTTCCGGAATACGCAGAGAAGATGCACGCGCTGAAGGCTGGTGACGAGCGTTTTGGCAAGCTTCTGGAAGACTACCGCGAGGTGAACCGTGCGATCCATCGCGCCGAGACCGAGGTCGAGCCGGTCGGCGACGTGCAGATGGAAACGATGCGCAAGCAGCGCATGGTTCTGAAGGATGAAATCTACGGGATGCTGACCAAGGCTTGATCGGGCTGGTCTCATCCCTCGGAAGGGCTCCGTCGCAGGACGGGGCTCGCTCCGGACAAAAAGGGAGATGAAGACCAGTGTCCAACGCCTATGACGTCATCATTATCGGCTCCGGCCCCGGCGGTTACATTGCCGCAATCCGCGCTGCCCAGCTTGGCCTGAAGACTGCCATCGTTGAGCGCGAACATCTGGCCGGCATCTGCTCCAATTGGGGCTGCATTCCCACCAAGGCTCTGCTGCGTTCCGCCGAAATCCTGCATTACGCCCAGCATCCTGGTGAATACGGCATCAAGGTCGAAGGCACTGTTACGCCGGACCTGAAGGCGATCGTCGCCCGTTCGCGCGGGATCGCGCAGCGTATGAACGGCGGTGTCGGCTTCCTGATGAAGAAGAACAAGGTCGATGTCATCTGGGGCGAGGCAAAGCTCACCAAGCCCGGCGAGATCGTCGTTTCCAAGACCACCAAGGCGATCCAGCAGCCGCAGGCTCCGCTTCCGAAGAATGTGCTGCCGGAAGGCACCTATACTGCCAAGCACATTGTCGTCGCCACCGGCGCGCGTCCGCGTGCGCTTCCAGGCATCGAGCCGGATGGCAAGCTGATCTGGACCTATTTCGAAGCGATGAAGCCCGAGGAAATGCCGAAATCGCTGCTCGTCATGGGCTCCGGCGCCATCGGCATTGAATTCGCCTCCTTCTATCGCACCATGGGTGTCGATGTGACCGTCGTTGAAGTCATGACCCAGGTCATGCCGGTCGAGGACGCCGAAATTTCCGCGCTGGCAAAGAAGCAGTTCGAAAAGCAGGGCATGAAGATCCTGCTGGAAGCCAAGGTCGCAAAGGTCGAGAAGGGTGCAAACTCCATCACCGCCCATGTCCAGAAGAAGGACGGATCGGTCGAGAAGATCACTGCCGACCGGATGATTTCGGCCGTGGGCGTTCAGGCCAACATCGAGAACATCGGCCTTGAGGCGCTCGGCGTGAAGACCGATCGCGGCTTCATCGCCATCGACGGTTACGGCAAGACCAACGTACCGGGCATCTATGCGATCGGCGACGTCGCAGGTCCGCCGATGCTGGCCCACAAGGCCGAGCACGAAGCCGTCATCTGCATCGAGAAGCTGGCAGGCCTTCCGAACGTGCATCCGATGGACAAGGCCAAGATTCCCGGCTGCACCTATTGCCACCCGCAGGTCGCTTCTGTCGGCCTGACCGAAGCCAAGGCCAAGGAGCAGGGCCGCGACATCCGCGTCGGCCGCTTCCCCTTCGTCGCCAACGGCAAGGCGATTGCGCTCGGCGAAGATCAGGGTCTGGTCAAGACCATCTTCGACAAGAAGACCGGAGAGCTTCTCGGAGCCCACATGGTGGGTGCGGAAGTGACCGAACTCATCCAGGGTTTCGTGGTGGCGATGAACCTCGAAACCACCGAGGAAGAACTGATGCACACCATCTTCCCGCATCCGACCATTTCGGAAACGCTGAAGGAAAGCGTGCTGGACGCTTACGGTCGCGCGCTCAACGCCTGAGCCTGTTGTGATGATCGATGCCGCGGCCTATATAGACCGCGGATGTCCCACGGAAGGATGTAGCAATGGCAGGCTTTGAAATCGGCTGGTTCCTGATGTTGATCGTCGGCGGTCTCGCCGGCTGGCTGGCAGGCAAGCTTGTGGATGTGCGTTTCGGTGTGCTGATGAACATCATCATCGGCATCGTCGGTGCGGTCATTGCTTCGGCGGTTTTCCGGCGCTTCGGCATCTTCGTGGAAGGCGACTGGCTCGGTTATCTGATCACCAGCTTTGTCGGCGCCTGCATATTGCTCTTCGTCGTCAAGCTGGTGCGACGCTAAACTCATTCGCTGCAATGGCTGCGGCAAAGGAAGGCTGAACCATGGTCACCATCCTCGACAGGACAAATCTCGAGGAAAAGCGCGTCCGTCACCCGGAGAAGGCTCATCGCCCGGATACCGAGGTGTTGCGCAAGCCGGAATGGATCCGCGTGAAGGCTCCGACCTCCAAGGGCTATGCGGAGACGCGCGATCTCGTGCGCTCGCACAAGCTGGTGACCGTCTGCGAGGAAGCCGGCTGCCCGAACATCGGCGAGTGCTGGGACAAGAAGCACGCCACCTTCATGATCATGGGCGAGATCTGTACGCGCGCCTGTGCCTTCTGCAACGTCGCGACCGGCAAGCCGAACGCGCTCGATCTCGACGAGCCGGAAAACGTCGCCAAGGCCGTGAAGCAGATGGGCCTGTCCCATGTGGTCATCACTTCCGTCGACCGTGACGATCTGGAGGATGGCGGCGCAGAGCATTTCGAGAAGGTAATCTGGGCGATCCGTGCGGCTTCTCCCCAGACGACCATCGAGATCCTGACGCCGGACTTCCTGAAGAAGCCGGGCGCTCTGGAGCGTGTCGTTGCCGCAAAGCCAGACGTCTTCAACCACAACATGGAAACCGTTCCGGGCAATTATCTGACCGTTCGTCCGGGCGCTCGCTACTTCCACTCCGTCCGCCTTTTGCAGCGCGTGAAGGAACTGGATCCGACCATGTTTACCAAGTCCGGCATCATGGTCGGTCTCGGCGAAGAACGGAATGAAGTCCTTCAGCTGATGGACGATCTCAGGACCGCTGATGTCGACTTCCTGACCATCGGCCAGTACCTGCAACCGACCCGCAAGCATCATCAGGTGATGAGTTTCGTTACTCCGGACGAGTTCAAGTCCTATGAGACCGTCGCCTATGCCAAGGGCTTCCTTATGGTCTCTTCGAGCCCGCTCACGCGTTCATCCCACCATGCCGGTGATGACTTCGCACGGCTGAAGGCCAATCGCGAGAAGATGCTGGCAGAAGAGGCAGTTCGCGCCGGCGCTTAAGGCCAATACAAGATCTGTGTTATGCACGGGCGTTCCGCATGTCGGAGCGCCCGTCTTGCTTCGGAGCTTCGCCCATGCCTGTCCGTTATATCGATGTGGAAACAGCGGCGCGGTTGTTGCCGGGATGTAGGCGTTTGCTGGTGCTCGGTTGTTCCGGTAGCGGCAAGAGCACCTTGTCCCGCAAGCTCGGGGAGTTACTGGATCTGCCGCACATTTCCATGGATCGCGAGGTGTTCTGGTTGCCCGGCTGGCAGCAGCGACCGCGCGAAGAAGCGGTAAAGCGTATCGTCGAAATCGCGGCGACGTCGCGCTGGATCATGGACGGAACCAGCCCGGGCACACTGCCCATCAGGCTACCGCGAGCGGATATTGTCATCTGGATGCGGCCGCCGCGTCTGGTGTCGCTTTATGGCGTCTTGTCACGCGGTATCCGTTACCGCGGACGCAGTCGACCGGAAATGGCAGACGGTTGCCCCGAGAGGGTGACGCTGGAGTTCCTGCGCTATGTCTGGAATTTCGAGCGCCATTCCGCGCCTCAGGTCGATGCGCAACTCGCGGCCTTTTCCGGTGAGGTGTCCGTTCTGACGTTGAGATCGCACGCTGCTTCTGAACGGTTGCTTGTCAGTATGGGAGAGCGGGCTTTCGTTTCTGGCTGAACAGGTCGCGAGCAAATAGGTTGATGCTACGAGTATCATCTGGCGCAGGCGGCTTGGCGCGTCGCACCGTCGTGCATCTCTCGGCCGCTAATTATAAAACGGGCGGGAAGCCTGTATATTGGGCTGTGTAGGAATTTGTGCCGGCTCTTCACAATGCCGCAGGCCGGCAAACGGCTTGTCTCTTGTTTGCCAATTGCATATTTGAGGAGCATGCCAGAATTTGAGACCAGACGCACGGTTCGTCACTCCGCAACCCAGATGTTCAACCTCGTAGCCGATGTCGAACGCTACCCGGAATTCTTGCCTCTTTGCGAGGCTTTGACGATCCGTTCGCGCCGCGAACGCGACGGCAAGGAACTGCTGATCGCGGACATGACCGTGGGTTACAAGGCAATCCGCGAAACCTTCACCACGCAGGTGCTTCTGGTGCCAGGCGAACAGGTGATCGACGTGAAGTATATTGAAGGTCCGTTCCGCTATCTCGACAATCGTTGGCGTTTCGAGGGGCGGGCCGACGGCGGCTGCGACGTGAACTTCTTCATCAGCTACGAGTTCAAGAACCGTATCCTCGGCGCGGTCATGGGCTCGATGTTCGATCGTGCCTTTCGAATGTTCACGGAGGCTTTCGAGGCGCGAGCAGACAAGATCTACACGGCCTGACGTCAACGTCAGCCGGCAACTGCTGCCAGCAGTTCGAAAGCGGTTCGCACTGTAGATAGTCTTATTTCCGTGCGGCTCATGGCCCCATAGCGCATTTCGCGATGGATCAGCAATCCGCTCTGGCTCTTGGCCGCCAGATGCACGAGGCCGACTGGTTTTTCGGCTGTCCCGCCGGTTGGACCTGCGACGCCGGTAACCGCAACGGCGACGTTGGCGCCCGAGCGTCGCAGCGCGCCATCGACCATCTGCAGGGCAGTCTCGCGGGATACCGCACCGAAGCGCGTCAGAACTTCGGTGGAGACGCCGAGCATGTCAGCCTTCGCCTGGTTGGAATAGGTGACGAAACCACGGTCTACCACAGCCGAGGAGCCGGAAACCTCTGTAAGTGCACCGGCAATCAGGCCGCCTGTGCAGGATTCTGCCGTCGCGATCGTCAGGCCACGGGCCGAAAAGTCGGCAATGATGCGGGCGGCGGAAGCTTCGATATCATCTGGAAAGATCGTCATTTTGCCTGCACTCCATAGACCACCGTTGCGGTGGCGATGGCGGCGATGCCTTCGCGCCGGCCGATGAAGCCGATCTTCTCGTTTGTGGTTGCCTTGACCGAGCAGCGGTCGAGCGTGATTTCGAGAATCTCGGAGAGCCTCTCCCGCATTTCCAGCCTGTGCGGACCGACTTTCGGGGCCTCCGCGATTAGGGATACATCCGCATTCATGATCGTTCCTCCGTTCTCGCGAACGATACGGGCCGCATGCTCCAGAAAGATTCGAGAGGGGGCGCCTTTCCATTGCGGATCCGAAGGCGGGAAGTGGTCGCCAATATCGCCGGCACCGCAGGTGGCAAGCAGCGCGTCAGTCAGCGCATGTAGCGCGACGTCGGCATCGGAATGGCCCCTGAGTTTTTGGTCGTGGGGAATGAAGATCCCGCAAAGGGTAACGCCATCGCCAGGCTCCAACTGATGCACGTCGTAGCCGTTGCCGGTGCGGACGTCGGGCAGGGCGGTGGGGCTGGAAAGTTTGGCATCGGCCATGGCGATATCTCTTTTCACGGTCAGTTTCACGTTGTCGGGTGACCCCTCTACCAGCTGCACCGGGATGCCGGCCCATTCCGCAATCGAGGCGTCGTCGGTGAAGTCGCTGCGGCCGTCCGCCGCTGCCCTTTCATGGGCATGGAGAATCACCGGCAGCGCAAAAGCTTGCGGAGTCTGGGCCGCGAAAAGGCCCGCGCGGTCTACTGTTTCGGCGACGTGTCCGTCCGCGCTCGATCGCTTCAACGTGTCGGTAACCGGCATCGCTGGCAGAACACCGGCATTCCCCTGTTCAAGACAAGTCGCCACACGGTTGAGAAGTTCTTCGTCGAAAAATGGGCGGACCGCATCATGGATCATCACGTGACTTGCACCGTGCTGCGAAAGAGCGCGAAGACCTGCCAGAACGGACTGCTGGCGGGTTGCTCCCCCGTTCACAGTAATGACTCTGTTCCCTTCTCTCAGGCAAAGTCGCATATTTTCAAAGAGTTCATGGTCATCCTGATGGATAACCGCGATGATCGGTCCCGACCTCTTCCAGGCGAGAAACTTCTCCAGAGTATGTGCGATCACCGGATGTCCGCCGATTCGGCGATACTGTTTCGGTCCCTCGTCGGAGGCTCCGGCGCGTTCTCCGCGTCCCGCTGCTACGACAATGATACCGATGGTGGCAACTTCGCGTTGTTGCATTGCAGCGTTCGACCTGTGTAAAAGACATAAGGACACAAAAAATTCGCAAGCGTGGTCTACCGGCTGAACTTCAGTTTTTCCAGCATTTGCCCGAATTTTTATCGCGGCCCCTCGAATTTCACTTGGCAAGCGCACAATCTCTGTCTAAAAATAGTGCAAATTTGAAGCGTGCCCGAAAGATAATCATTTGAGTTCTGTTGCGCTGAATACGCCATTCGAGATCGGGTCGGTCGCGATACGCAATCGCGTGATTCTGGCTCCGATGTCGGGTGTCAGCGATTTGCCGTTTCGCAGGCTGGCCTGGCGTTTCGGGGCTGGTCTCGTGGTGACCGAGATGGTCGCAAGCCGCGAACTTGCTCACAATGCTGCGGAATCCTGGTCCCGTCTGCAGGGCGCAGATATCAATCCGCACATGGTCCAGCTTGCCGGACGCGAAGCCTACTGGATGGGCGAGGCGGCCCGCATTGCCGAAGCCAACGGCGCCGATATTGTCGACATCAACATGGGGTGTCCGGCCAAGAAGGTGACGGGTGGTTATTCCGGCTCGGCCCTGATGCGCGATCCCGATCATGCCCTGACGCTGGTCGAGGCGACGGTCAATGCCGTGAAGGTACCGGTGACGCTGAAAATGCGGCTAGGCTGGGACGATAACTCCCTGAATGCGCCGGAAATCGCGCGCCGGGCGGAAGCCGCGGGCGTTAAGATGATCATCGTGCATGGCCGTACGCGCATGCAGTTCTATGAAGGCAGGGCCGATTGGGATGCCATTGCGCGGGTGCGAGACGTCGTGTCCGTCCCGCTGGTTGCCAATGGCGACGTGGAGACCCGCGAAGATGCCGTTGAGATCCTGCGTCGCTCCGGTGCCGATGCGGTTATGGCGGGCAGGGCCTGTCAGGGGCGTCCGTGGCATGTCGGCTGGCTCGCCGGTGGCGCGGGTCCCGATGCCTCCGAGATCCCCGCACTTGTCAGCGAACATTATGAGGCAATGCTCGGCCATTACGGGCGCGATGTCGGTATAAGGCATGCTCGCAAGCATCTCGGCTGGTATCTCGACCGCTTTGCACCGGGGGCATCTGCTGCCGCCAAGGGAGAAATAATGACGTCGAAGGACGCCGATTTCGTTTCGAAATCGCTTTTCAGCGTGCTGTCTGAGGCGCTTTCCTCCGCAGACAGCCGACAGGAGGCTGCATGAACGCGAATAATGGCGGCAACGGGCTTGCCATGGCAGTGCTCAACTCGGTCCAGAATCCCGTAGTGATGGTCGATACCAACGGCCATATCGCTTTTGCGAACTGGGAAGCCGAAGCGTTCTTCGGTGCGAGTGCTGCGCATCTGTCCCGCTACAAACTGTCCACCTTCATTCCCTTTGGCAGTCCGCTGCTTTCGCTGATCGACCAGGTCCGCGAGCGTCGTGCTCCGGTGAACGAATATCGCGTCGACCTCAGTTCGCCCCGCCTCGGGCAGGACAAGCTGGTGGACCTCTATGTCGCTCCGGTGGTCAACCAGCCGGGCGACGTGGTCATCGTCTTTCAGGAACGGTCCATGGCCGACAAGATCGACCGGCAATTGACGCACCGCGCAGCAGCCCGTTCGGTAACCGGCCTCGCATCGATGCTGGCCCACGAGATCAAGAACCCGCTCTCCGGCATTCGTGGTGCTGCACAATTGCTCGAGACATCGGTCACAGACGAAGATCGCGCCTTGACGCGGTTGATCTGCGATGAGACGGACCGTATCGTTTCGCTGGTCGACCGCATGGAGGTCTTCTCCGACGAACGGCCGGTAGACCGGATTTCGCTGAACATTCACTCCGTGCTCGATCATGTGAAGGCCATTGCCAAGGCCGGTTTTGCCCGCAACATTCGCATCACCGAGAACTACGACCCATCGCTGCCGCCGGTTTACGCCAATCGCGACCAGCTCGTGCAGGTATTCCTGAACCTCATCAAGAATGCCGCCGAGGCGATCGGCGACCGACCGGATGGCGAGATACAGCTGACGACGGCCTATCGTCCGGGCATCCGGCTTTCGGTTGCGGGTTCGCGGGAAAAGATTTCTCTACCGCTGGAATTCTGCGTGCACGATAACGGCCCAGGCGTGCCAGCCGATCTGCTGCCGCATCTTTTCGATCCCTTTATTACGACCAAAACAAATGGTTCCGGCCTAGGGCTTGCGCTGGTCGCCAAGATCATTGGCGGTCATGGCGGCATCGTCGAATGCGATAGCCAGGCGAACCGTACGACTTTCCGCGTGTTGATGCCCGTCTCCAAGGACATCCCGCTTGATGAAGAACCCCCGGCGAAATCCACAGGAAGCTTCTGATGACTGCAACGATCCTTGTCGCTGATGACGACGCAGCCATTCGCACAGTATTGAACCAGGCTTTGACCCGCGCCGGCTATGAAGTGCGGATCACCTCTAATGCCGCCACTTTGTGGCGCTGGGTCTCTGCCGGCGAGGGCGACCTCGTTGTTACCGACGTCGTCATGCCGGACGAGAACGCCTTCGATCTACTGCCGCGTATCAAGAAGGCCCGGCCTGATCTGCCGGTGCTGGTTATGAGTGCGCAGAACACGTTCATGACCGCGATCAAGGCATCGGAGAAGGGGGCTTACGACTATCTGCCTAAGCCCTTCGACCTTACGGAACTGATTGCCATCATCGGTCGTGCGTTGGCCGAGCCGAAGAAGAAGCCGGCCCGTCTCGATGATGACATGCAGGATGGCATGCCGCTTGTTGGCCGTTCGGCCGCCATGCAGGAAATCTACCGAGTTCTCGCGCGCCTGATGCAGACCGACCTGACGCTGATGATCACCGGCGAATCGGGCACCGGCAAGGAACTCGTTGCCCGTGCGCTGCACGATTACGGAAAACGCCGCAACGGTCCCTTCGTCGCCATCAACATGGCCGCGATCCCGCGCGATCTGATCGAATCGGAACTCTTCGGTCACGAGAAGGGAGCTTTCACCGGCGCCCAGACCCGCTCGACCGGCCGGTTCGAACAGGCCGAAGGCGGCACGCTCTTCCTCGATGAAATCGGCGACATGCCGATGGATGCGCAGACTCGTCTGCTGCGCGTGCTGCAGCAGGGCGAATATACGACCGTGGGGGGGCGCACGCCGATCCGTACCGACGTCCGGATCGTTGCCGCCACCAACAAGGACCTGAAGCATTCGATCAACCAGGGCCTCTTTCGCGAAGACCTCTATTACCGACTGAACGTCGTGCCGCTGCGCCTGCCGCCGCTGCGCGACCGCGCGGAAGATATTCCGGATCTGGTCCGCCATTTCATCCAGCAGGGTGAAAAGGAGGGCCTGGATCCGAAGCGATTCGAGAACGAGGCGCTGGAGGTGATGAAGGCGTATGCCTGGCCGGGCAATGTGCGCGAGTTGGAAAACGTCGTCCGCCGCCTGATGGCGCTCTATCCGCAGGATGTGATTTCCCGCGAGATTGTTGAACAGGAACTGCGCTCCGACATTGCTGACAGCCCGATCGCCAAGGTGGGCGTACCGGCTGGCTCCATGACGATTTCGCAGGCCGTCGAGGAAAACATGCGAACCTATTTCGCGAGCTTCGGTGATGCCCTGCCGCCTTCGGGCCTTTATGACCGGGTGCTCACCGAAATGGAATATCCGCTGATTCTCGCCGCGCTCACCGCGACGCGCGGTAATCAGATCAAGGCCGCCGATCTCCTCGGGCTCAACCGGAATACGTTGCGCAAAAAGATCCGTGAGCTGGGGGTCTCAGTCTATCGTAGTTCCCGCTCGGCTTGACAAAGCTGCAAGGCCCGTTGCAATTTCGCCACATTGCGTTGCTCAAAAGTCACGAAACCTCGGAGTACTCCTATCCTGTCGGTTTAATGGGATAGGGACGGAGTGTGACGCGAGGAAGGTGATCAGCCCGTTTCGGGTCTGATCCGAGGTGAAGCATCGAATTGGGCTCTGCAGGCAGGGCGCGGGAGTTTTCATGGTCAGTCGGATGGCCGCGTCCGCAACGGATCTCGACGCTGCGACGTCCCATGACCGTCGTGCGTCCTTTGCAATGCCCGGCCTCGTCGTGGCAGGTGGCGCGCTTGCGTGCGCCGTTTTCACGCTGCCGGTGCTGCTTGGCCTCACGCCCATCGAGCCAACATCCCAGGTTCTTATCGCCTCGGCGATCGTAAATTCCCTTTTCATCGTCGGCCTGATGTTTCTCATCGGCCGCGAGGTAACGCGGCTTTTTAAGGCGCGCACGCGCGGTCGTGCTGCTGCGCGCCTGCATGTACGCATTGTGGTGCTGTTCTCGATCGTTGCCATTACGCCGGCAATCCTGGTTGCGATCTTCGCCAGCATCACCCTGAACGTCGGCTTGGACAGATGGTTCTCTTTGAGAACACAGTCCATCGTCTCGTCATCGATGAATGTTGCGCAAGCTTACATGCTGGAGAACGCCAGCTACCTTCAGGGGCAGACGATCTCGATGGCGAACGATCTGGAGCGCAATCGCGCGCTCTATTATCTGGACCGTACCGGCTTCGTGCAGCTTCTGACCCGGCAGACCAAGGGACGAGGAATGCTCGGTGCATTCCTCGTGCGTCAGGACGGTTCCTCGATCACCCAGGCCGACATAGCAACCGACAAGCCGCTGCCTGCAATCCCGAAAGACGCGTTGGAGAGCGCCGCTGCCGGCCAGCCGACGCTCATTCCGCCGGGCGTGACTAATCTTGTCGGCGCGATCATCAAGCTGGAGTCGATTTCGGGCACTTATCTCTACACGATCCGTGCCGTCGATCCGAAAGTGATGTCGGCGATGCGGCTGATGGAAGAGAACACTGCCGAGTACAAGGCGATGGAGGATGGCCGCACCACGCTGCAGATCGCTTTCGCCATCCTCTATCTCGGCTTCGCTCTGATCGTGCTGCTTGCGGCGATCTGGACAGCAATCGCTGTAGCAGACCGTATCGTCCGGCCGATCCGGCTCCTGATCGGCGCCGCTGACAATGTTGCTTCCGGCAATATGAATGTCATCGTGCCGGTGCGTTCCGCGGATGGCGACGTCGGCAGCTTGTCGCGCACCTTCAACAAGATGATTACCCAGATCCGTAGCCAGCGCGACGAAATCCTCGAAGCCAAGGACGAGGTGGACGACCGTCGGCGCTTCATAGAAGCGGTGTTGTCAGGTGTAACGGCCGCCGTTATCGGCGTGGAGGATGATGGCGTCATCACCATCGTCAATCCATCCGCCGAATACTTCCTTGCGACCGCTTCCGAAGATCTGATCGGCCAGAAGTTGAGCCTTGCCGCACCCGAGGTGGATCGTGTTCTTGCCGAAGCAGCGGTGCGTCATCGAGGCGAATATCGAGAGCAGATCAACCTGATCCGGGGCGGCAAGGAGCGGACGCTGAACGTTCAGGTGACGCGCGAGGAAACCCGCGGTTCCGAAGATTCCTACGTGATCACGCTTGACGATATCACCGATCTCGTCATCGCCCAGCGTTCGACCGCGTGGGCGGACGTTGCGCGTCGTATCGCCCACGAGATCAAGAACCCGCTCACCCCGATCCAGCTTTCTGCCGAACGTCTCAAGCGCCGTTACGGCAAGCATATCGCCGAAGACGACCGCGCCGTCTTTGACCAGTGCACCGACACCATCGTCCGCCAGGTCGAGGATATCGGGCGGATGGTCGATGAGTTCTCTGCCTTTGCCCGAATGCCGAAGCCTGCAAAACAAAGCGCGGATTTGCGCGACGTGCTTCGTGACGCCGTATTTCTGCGTGAGATGGGGTCCCACGACATCAAGTTCACCCGGGAGTTTGGCGACGAACCGCTACTGGGCAGTTTCGACGCCCGCATGCTGTCGCAGGCCGTCGGCAACATCATCAAGAATGCGGTCGAGGCGATTGAGGCCGTGCCGAGCGAGGAACTGCCCGATGGCGGGAGGATCATGGTTCGCTCCTCCTTCGATCACGGGCAAGATCGTTTCGTCGTTGATGTAATCGACAACGGGCGCGGTCTCCCGGTGGAAAACCGGCATCGCATTCTCGAACCTTACATGACCATGCGCGAAAAAGGCACCGGCCTCGGGCTGGCCATCGTGAAGAAGATTATTGAAGAACATGGTGGTCAGCTGGAGTTGCATGACGCTCCCGCAGATTTCGACCGCGGCAGGGGTGCAATGATCCGCATCGTCCTGCCGCGTCTTGAGACGACGACTGCCGTGGACAAAGAAAGCAATAAGGAAAAGGTCCATGGCCTCTGATATTCTGGTAGTCGACGACGAAGAGGATATTCGCGAAATCGTCTCCGGCATCCTCAGCGACGAGGGACACGAAACCCGAACCGCCCACGACGCCGACAGCGCATTGGCTGCGATTTCGGATCGTGCGCCGCGTCTCGTCTTTCTCGACATCTGGATGCAGGGTAGCCGGCTGGATGGTCTCTCGCTGCTGGACGAGATCAAGACACGGCATCCCGATCTTCCGGTCGTGATGATTTCCGGTCATGGCAACATCGAGACGGCCGTTTCGGCGATCAAGCGTGGTGCTTTCGATTTTATCGAGAAGCCGTTCAAGGCGGATCGCCTGATCCTGATCGCGGAGCGTGCGCTTGAGAATTCCAAGCTGAAGCGAGAGGTTTCCGAACTCAAGAAACGCACGGGGGATGCTGTTGAGCTGATTGGCACCTCCGTTGCCGTCTCGCAACTTCGTCAAACGATTGAAAAGGTTGCCCCGACCAATAGCCGCATCATGATCTTTGGCCCGTCCGGTTCGGGCAAGGAACTGGTCGCCCGTATGATTCATAAACGGTCGAGCCGTGTCGGCGGCCCCTTCGTGACACTCAACGCTGCCGCCATCACGCCTGATCGTATGGAGATCGCCCTGTTCGGCACCGAAGGCACCCCGGGCCAGCCGCGCCGCATAGGGGCGCTGGAGGAGGCCCATCGCGGTATCCTCTACCTCGATGAAATCGGTGAAATGCCTCGCGAGACCCAGAACAAGATCCTTCGGGTTCTTGTTGAGCAGCAGTTTGAACGTGTCGGCGGCTCCAAGCGGGTGAAGGTCGATGTACGGATTATCTCGTCTTCCGCCTACAACCTCGAAGGCATGATCGCCGAGGGGCAGTTTCGCGAGGATCTGTTCCACCGGCTCGCCGTCGTGCCGATCAAGGTGCCGGCGCTTGCGGAGCGACGGGAGGATATTCCCTTCCTTGTTGACATGTTTATGCGTCAGGTATCTGAACAGGCGGGCATCCGTCAGCGTCGGATCGGGGATGACGCGATGGCCGTCCTGCAGGCCAACGACTGGCCAGGTAATATCCGTCAGCTGCGCAACAACATCGAACGCCTGATGATTTTGGCCCAGGGAGACAGTCCGGACACGCCGATTTCCGCCGAAATGTTGCCGCAAGATCTGTCGGAAATGTTGCCGAAGGTCTCAGCTCGGAATGATACGCACATCATGACACTGCCATTGCGCGAGGCGCGTGAGATGTTCGAGCGCGATTACCTGGTTGCGCAGATCAACCGTTTCGGCGGGAATATCTCACGCACGGCCGAGTTTGTCGGCATGGAACGCTCCGCGCTTCATCGCAAACTGAAGTCGCTTGGCGTATAAGTCATATGGCGGGCGGTCCTGACGGGGGCGCCTGATTCCGATTGCATGAAGAGGCATCATGAAAGTCATAATCTGCGGGGCGGGACAGGTTGGCTACGGTATCGCGGAGCGCTTGTCCCAGGAGGACAATGACGTCTCGGTCATCGATACCTCGGCATCGCTGGTAGCGCATATCACGGAGACGCTCGATGTTCGCGGTTACGTCGGCCATGGCGCCCATCCCGACATGCTGGCCAAGGCCGGTGCCGACGATGCCGACATGATCATTGCCGTAACGCTCTACGATGAGGTGAACATCGTCGCATGCGAAGTCGCGCATGCGCTTTTCAACGTGCCGACCAAGATTGCACGCATCCGCGCGCAGAATTACATGCGGCCGGAATATGCCGATCTCTTCAGCCGGGAACACATCTCGATCGATGTAACGATCTCCCCCGAGATCGAAGTTGGAAAGATGGTCCTGAGGCGTATCTCATTCCCCGGGGCGACGGACATCGTGCGCTTTGCGGAAGACCATATCGCCATGGTCGCCATTGAGTGCATGGAGGATTGCCCGGTCCTCAATACCCCCCTGCATCAACTGAGTCAGCTATTTCCCGACCTGATGGCGACAGTAACGGCGATTTATCGCAACGGCAGACTTCATGTCGCCCAGTCAAATGACCAGCTTCTGGTCGGCGATCTCGCTTATGTCATCTGCCAGCGTGACCACACGCGCCGCACGCTCGGTCTGTTCGGTCATGATGAGCAGGAGGCCGGCCGCATTGTCATCGCCGGCGGCGGCAATATCGGACAATACGTCGCTCGCACCATCGAGAAGATGCAGCCGAGGACCAGAATCAAGATCATCGAGAGCGATCGCGAACGGGCGGTCGCGATATCGGAGCGGTTGAAGAGTACGATTGTCTTGCATGGTTCCGCGCTCGATCAGGCGATCCTGCAGCAGGCCGATATTCAGGAAGCCGATCTGATGGTGACCCTCACCAACAACGATCAGATCAACATTCTCGGGGCTGCCATGGCCAAGCGCATGGGCTGCCGTTCGACCATGGCGTTGATCAACAATCCGGGCTTTCAGGAACTGGCGACAGGCGTCGGTATCGACGCCCACATCAATCCGCGCGCCGTGACGATCTCGCGTGTTCTCCAACACGTCCGCAAGGGACGCATCCTGTCGGTTTATGCCGTACAGAAAGGCATGGCCGAAGTGATCGAGGCCGAAGCTCTGGAGACATCACCGCTTGTCGGACGGCCTTTCCGCGATCTCGATCTGCCGCCTGGGCTTCGCATCGGTGCGATTTATCGCGACAAGGCGGTGATCCGGCCGAACGGCGACACGCGGATCAAGGCGAAGGACAGGGTGGTCATGTTCGCCACTGCCGATGCCGTCCGCGTTGTTGAACAGATGTTCCGCGTTTCCATCCAGTATTTCTAGAGCATAATCCGACCGGAGTTAAACGAGGGTCGACAAGATTATGCTTCAAAAGAAAGCCTTAGAGCGCCGACCTGATTCCATCAGATCGGCGCTCTAATCTCCAACAACTAGTATCCGGAAGGCCGCCATGCCGAGAATTGCCTATGTCAACGGTCGCTATGTCCAGCATAACAAGGCCAGCGTTCATATCGAGGACCGCGGTTACCAGTTTGCCGATGGGGTCTATGAGGTCTGCGAGATCCGTCACGGGCTTATCGTGGATCTGCCCCGGCATCTCGACCGCCTCGACCGTTCCCTTTCGGAAATCCGCATTCGCCCGCCGATGTCGCGCGCGGCGCTGGTGCAGGTGGTCCGCGAGGTTGCCCGTCGCAATCATGTGAAGAACGGATTGTTCTATCTGCAGGTGACGCGCGGAGTTGCGAAACGGGATCACGTCTTCCCGTCAGCGGATACGCCGGCGTCGCTGGTGGTAACGGCCAAGAGCACCGATCCCTCGGTGATCGCGCGCAAGAACGCCTCCGGCATCAAGGCGATTACTGTGCCCGATAATCGATGGGACCGGGTGGACATCAAGACGGTCGGCCTCCTGCCCAATGCGCTCGCCCGTCAGACGGCGAAGGAAGCAGGGGCACAAGAAGCGATTTTCATCGATTCCCGGGGCATGGTGACCGAAGGTGCGGCGACCAATGTCTGGATCGTCGACGCCGATGGCAATCTCGTCACCCGGCCGGCCGAACACGGCATCCTGCGCGGTATCACGCGCACCACGCTGATGGACGTGGCAAAGAAGTTGGGTATCTCGATCCGCGAACGGGAATTTTCGCGCGAGGAAATGCTTGAAGCGCGCGAGGTGTTCATTACCGCTGCGACCAGTATTTGCTTTCCAATCGTCGAAATCGACGGGATTTCTATCGCTAACGGTCATCCCGGAACGATTTCGGAGAAAATCCGCAGCGCTTTTTTCGAGATTGCGGAAAAGACGGCGATTTGATACCACCTTCACGGTGAAGGGCCTATCAGGGACAGTCCTTACAAGGCTGATAAGCTTAAAGAATAATTATACCGGCCAATGAGCCGGCAAGAAAGAAAGAAGCGACGCTATGGCGGAACGTTCTCAGAATCTGCAGGATCTATTTCTCAACACCGTCCGCAAGCAGAAGATTTCGTTGACGATCTTCCTGATCAACGGCGTCAAGCTCACGGGCGTTGTGACCTCCTTCGACAATTTCTGCGTTCTGCTGCGTCGCGACGGCCATTCGCAACTGGTCTATAAGCACGCCATCTCGACCATCATGCCGGGCCAGCCCATGCAGATGTTCGAAAGCGAAGACAACGCTTCGTCACAGGATTGAAGCCATAACCACTCGCGACACCAAAAATGATTCGATCATCCCGGACGATGAAAAACACCGGGATGACATGTGCGCCGTCGTCATCGTTCCCGTCCTGAAGCAGGCACGTGGCGCGGCAGCAGCCGAAACGGTTGCGCCCACGCGTTCCAATGAAAGCCGGCTGGAAGAGGCCATCGGTCTTGCAAGGGCCATCGACCTCACGATTGCCGCAGGCATCATCGTACCCGTCAACCAGCCGCGGCCGGCAACGCTGCTCGGAACCGGCAAGATCGAGGAAGTGTCGGCGCTCCTCGATGAACACAATGCCGGCCTTGTGATCGTCGATCATCCCCTGACGCCGGTACAGCAGCGCAACCTGGAGAAGGAATGGCGCGCCAAGGTCATCGACCGCACTGGTCTCATTCTGGAAATCTTCGGCCGCCGCGCCTCCACGAAGGAAGGCACGCTGCAGGTCGAGCTTGCCCATCTCAACTACCAGAAGGGCCGACTGGTCCGCAGCTGGACCCACCTTGAGCGCCAGCGCGGTGGTGCCGGCTTCATGGGTGGTCCGGGTGAAACCCAGATCGAAGCGGACCGCCGTCTTTTGCAGGACAGGATCGTCCGGCTTGAACGGGAACTGGAACAGGTCGTCCGGACGCGCCAACTGCATCGCGCCAAGCGCCGCAAGGTGCCTCATCCGATCGTTGCGCTGGTCGGATACACCAACGCAGGCAAGTCGACGCTGTTCAACCGCATCACCGGTGCCGGCGTGCTGGCTGAGGACATGCTGTTCGCGACGCTTGATCCCACTTTGCGCCGCATGAAGCTGCCGCATGGCCGCACCGTCATTTTGTCCGATACCGTAGGCTTCATCTCCGACCTGCCGACCCATCTGGTTGCCGCCTTCCGCGCCACGCTCGAAGAGGTGCTGGAAGCCGACCTCATCCTGCACGTGCGGGACATGTCTGATCCGGACAACCAGGCGCAGTCCACGGACGTGCTGCGCATCCTCGACGATCTCGGCATCGACGAGAAGGAGAGGGCGGAGCGCATCATCGAGGTCTGGAACAAGATCGACCGCCTCGATCCGGAAAGCCATGACGCGATCCTGCAGAAGGCCCAGAGCCGGGAGAATGTCATCCCCGTTTCCGCCATGTCGGGCGAGGGCGTCGATCGGTTGATGGACGTGATTTCCGAGCGCCTTTCGGGTGTGCTGACCGAAACGACGGTCGTCGTTCCTGCAGACAAGCATGCGTTGATCTCCTGGGCCTATGAAAACGCCATTATCGACAATCGTGAGGACAACGAAGACGGCACCGTCACTCTGGACCTGCGTCTCACGGAGCATCAGGCGCTGGAACTGGAGCGCAAGCTCGGCGGCGGCCCGAAGCGGGAAAAGGAAGACTGGGAGCGGTAGGGCATCTTGATCGTTGGGGGAGTGCAGTGGGTTCCGTTGACGATAGCGCCGACCAGCTTTTCCTTGGTCGATCCGAGCTGAGATTTCATCGATCGCGCCGGTTCACCTACCTCATGGCTATCGTCACGGCCGTGGTTCTGTCCCAGTTCATGATGGCCGCAATCTCTTTGATAGTTGGCATAGGCACGGGGCAGAAAGGCACATTTCTCGGCGTTTCGGTTGCCTTCCTGATTGTCTTTTTCCGCTTGTCTCTGTGGCTGCAGCGCAAATACGTCGGCGATACGCTGCGACTTGTCCTCTCACGCGACGGGATAGGCTATCCGAGGCTGGCGGGTGTTGTTTTGCCTTGGACGTGGATTGAGAAAATCGATCTGGATCGTGGTTACGGTACCCGACCCGGGCGCGGCGTACGGATGACGTTCTGCCCGGATCTTGATGACGGCGCGCATGCATTGGTCAGGCGCGCGAATGCTGGAATCGGCGGCGACAACCTGCTGTTCATCAGTGCGTTCGCTCTGAGTGAGGAGACAAGCGGAAGAAACGTGAATAACGCCGATATGCTGCAAATCCTGCGCGACTTCCGTCAACGGTTCGGACGACCTGAAATAACGAATGAAGAGACAACCACAAAAGGGTTGCTATACTCATCCGCATCATGGACAGGTCTGGACGACGGGTACTAAATGCTCAGCGGGATAGCTGCCGTTCGATCCCCTTTGCCGCCTGCCAGAGTTCTTCCATTCGCTCCAGCGTCGCATCCTCCAGTGTTTCAGAATTTTCTTTAAGAGAATTTTCTATATAACTGAAACGACGACGGAACTTTGTATTTGTTCCGCGCAGTGCCTGTTCCGGGTCCGCATCCACGTGGCGACCGATGTTGACGAGGGCGAAGATCAGGTCGCCGAGTTCGTCGGTGATCTTTTCCGGCTTTCCCTCCGCCAGCGCCTCGCGCAGTTCGGCGATTTCCTCTTCGATCTTGTCGAGGATCGGCTCCGGTTCCGACCAGTCGAAGCCGACCTTGGCGGCGCGTTCCTGCAGCTTCAACGCTTCGGTGAGCGCTGGGAAGCTCCGCTGCACGTCACCGAGGTGACCGGCTTTCACATCGTGTTCGGCTGTGCCGCGCAGCGCCCGCCGTTCGGCCCGTTCTCGCTTTTCCTGCCGCTTGATCTCATCCCATTGAGCTTTCACGCTCTCCGGCGTGTCCGCGTCGGAGACGGCGAAAACGTGCGGATGCCGGCGGATCATCTTTCGCGTGATGGCCTCGACCACGTCACCGAACGAGAAGAGGCCAGCTTCTTCTCCCATGCGCGCATGGAACACCACCTGCAGCAACAGGTCACCCAGTTCCTCGCAGAGATCGTCGGGATCGTTGCGTTCGATGGCGTCGGCAACCTCATAGGCCTCCTCGACGGTATAAGGCTTGATGGTCTCGAAGGTCTGGACGATGTCCCACGGGCAGCCGGTCTTCGGGTCGCGAAGCGCTGCCATGATCTCTATCAGGCGTGAGATATCCTTGGAGGGTTCCATGCGGTCGTCCTGCCTGCTCAGTTGAGCGGTATGTCGTTGTCCGATTTCCCGGACTGATACTGCCCGGAGAGGCGGTCATAGACCGCGCGGATGCGCCTGGACTGTTCCCTCAGGCTCTCCCGTTCCGCCGTGTCCTTCACCGCCACCAGATCGGACAGCGCATAGGAATTCCAGAAGGCGTTCGACTTATGATAGCCGCCGGGTTCCAAACCGAAGACCTCCTTGAGAATCTTCAGGTCATGCGGGATCGCAAAGGCATCGCGGCTGTCCTCGTGGCTGAAGAAGTAATAGAAATTGTCGAAGCCGGCCCAGGTGATCGCCGACATGCACATGGTGCAGGGCTCGTGGGTCGAAAGGAAGATCAAGTCCTTGGTCGAAGGCTTTTCTCCGAGTTCGTAGAAGCGCTTCAGCGTATGCACCTCGCCGTGCCACAACGGGTTTTCAAGTTCATTGTTGGTTTCCGCCAGCACCAGCGACAGGTCGGATTTCCTGAGGATCGCCGCGCCGAAAACCTTGTTGCCGGCTGCAACTCCGGCCTCGGTCAGGGGGAGGATGTCGTGCTCGATAACATCGAGCAGGCGAGAAGTGATATCCGTCATATGTGGCTTTGTCCCCATGGCTTGCTGCGGTGCGATCCTATCGTCGGCCGGATGGGGTCGAAAGCAAAAAACACTGTTTGTCGCCAGCTTTTTTAAATATGAAATGCCAATTAAACGATAGAAATTGTAGACTTATGGCGCTTCGGTGACTTTTGCTCGCATCCGTGGAAAGCCTAGCAAAGAAATGTGCGGTGCCGAGCGACGGGGGATTTCTGTTTCTTCTATCACCTGCCCAAAAAGGTGATATTGGCGCTCACTGTACAACTGGATCGTGACCATGGGCGCAGGCCACAACAAGCTTTCGGTTTTCCCGGCCTTCTTCAAGGTCGAGGATGCGGCTGTCGCCATTTTTGGCGACGGCGCGGAGGCTTTTGCCAAGGCGCGGCTGCTGCGCAACACCAGGGCGCGCATCATTGCCCATGCTGTCGCTCCCGAAACTGACTACGCGGATTTTCTGGAGCGCCACGCGATCGAGCGGGTGGCGCAGTCTTTCCATTCCGGCCAGGTCGATGGCGCTGCGCTGGTCTTTGCCGCGACGGGTGATGCGGAGCTGGATCGCAGGATTGTCGCCGCTGCCCGCGCGTGCCGGATCCCGGCCAATGCGGTCGATCAGCCCGAGTACTGCGATTTTTACACGCCCGCTCTGGTGAATCGCGCGCCGATAGCGGTTGCCATCGGAACGGAGGGTGCCGGTCCGGTTCTCGCACAAATGATCCGTGCCGAGATCGATCGCCGTCTGCCTCGGTCGCTTGGTCGTGTTGCCCGACTGGCGGAAGAGTTTCGTGCCAGCGTGGAGCGCAGCGTTCCGCGCGGCACCATGCGTCGCAAGTTCTGGCGGCGTTTCTTCAGCGGCGATGTCGCCGATGCCGTGGGCGAGGGCGATATCGCTAATGCCCGACGCAACGCGGTGCGCTTGATCGCCGAGAGCGGCGAGCGCGAACCCGGTCGGGTGTTTCTTGTCGGTGCCGGTCCGGGTGCCGAGGATCTCCTGACGCTGCGCGCGCACAGGCTGCTGATGGAAGCCGATGTCATCGTCCATGATGCTCTGGTGCCGCAGGCCGTTATCGATATGGGCCGGCGGGATGCCGATCGCATTGCTGTTGGCAAGCGCAAGGGCTGCCATTCGAAGTCGCAGGAAGAAATCAACGACCTGCTGGTCGAGCTTGGTCGCGAGGGCAGGCGCGTCGTTCGCCTGAAGTCTGGCGATCCGCTGGTCTTCGGTCGTGCCGGCGAGGAAATGGCGGCGTTGCGCGCCGCGGGCGTCGCCTATGAAATCGTGCCGGGTATCACCTCGGCCTTTGCCGCGGCCGCCGATTTCGAACTGCCGCTGACGCTTCGCGGCGTTGCCTCTTCGCTGGTCTTCACCACCGGGCATGACCTGCATGGCGAAACGTTGCCCGATTGGGCGCGTCTTGCTCTCTCTGGCGCAACCGTCGCGGTCTATATGGGCCGCAGTGTCGCGGCATCCGTCGCCACCCGGTTGATGGCGGCCGGCCTTGATCGAGATACCACCGTAGCCGTCGTCGAAAATGCCGGTCGCGCTCATAGTCGCCTGTTCCATGGCACGCTGGATGAATTGCCGGTGCTTGAAGACCGCGCTGAGCTGACCGGCCCGGTAATGGTCATCATCGGCGATGCCGTTGCCGGCGGCAATTTCTCCCGTTCCGAACCGCTGCGCGGCAAGATCGCCAGCCTTTCCCCCTTCGAGAGGACCTGACATGGCCCAGAAAGTCTTGACCGCCAACCGCCTTGGCGACGGTATCGCCGTATGGCTCGATGCCAACGGCCAGTGGACGGAAAAACTGCAGGATGCCTTCGTTGCCCGGCATGCCGAAGCGATTGCCGCGCTCGAGGAAGCCGGTCGCCAGTCCTTCGCCAGCAACATCGTGCTTGACGTGAATGTCATCGATGTCGAGGAGAAGGACGGTGTGCTGTGGCCGCTGCGTCTGCGCGAACGTATCCGCGCCGAAGGTCCCACCATCCCCTATGCGGACGGCCATGGCCATGCCGATCCCGATTTCATTGCCGCCTGAGGACAGACATGTATCGTTACGATGAATTCGACCACGCTTTCGTTTCTGCTCGCGTCGAGCAGTTTCGCGATCAGGTGCAGCGTCGTCTGAGTGGTGAGATCGCCGACGACGCCTTCCGTCCGTTGCGCCTGATGAACGGCGTCTACCTGCAACTTCATGCCTACATGCTGCGCGTCGCCATTCCCTATGGCACGCTGAATTCGAAGCAGATGCGCATGCTGGCCCATGTCGCCCGCAAGTATGACCGTGGCTATGGTCATTTCACCACACGGCAGAACATCCAGTACAACTGGCCGAAGCTTTCCGACACGCCCGATATCCTTTCGGATCTGGCAGGCGTCGAGATGCACGCCATCCAGACCTCGGGCAACTGCATTCGGAACGTGACCGCCGACCATTTCGCCGGCGCTGCCGCCGACGAGGTCGCCGATCCGCGTCCCTACGCCGAAATCCTGCGCCAGTGGTCTTCGGTTCATCCCGAGTTTTCCTTCCTGCCGCGCAAGTTCAAGATCGCCGTCACCGGCGCTCCGCGCGACCGCGCCGCAATCCAGGTGCACGACATCGGCCTGCATTTGAAGAAGGACGAGGCCGGTAATCTCGGCTTTGCCGTCTATGTCGGTGGCGGGCAGGGCCGTACGCCGCTGATCGCCAAGAAGATCCGCGACTTCCTGCCGGAAGAAGACCTGCTGACCTATGTGACCGCGATCGTCCGCGTCTACAATCTGCATGGTCGTCGCGACAACAAGTACAAGGCGCGCATCAAGATCCTCGTCCACGAGACGGGCGTCGAGGAACTGACCCGGCAGGTCGAGGCCGAGTTCGACCACATCCGTGATGGTGAACTGAAGCTGCCGGACGCCGATATCCGCGCCATCGAGAACTATTTCGCTCCGCCGGTTCTGTCCGACCGACCGGAAGGCTGGGAAGCGCTGGCCCGTGCGAAGAAGGCCGATGCCGCCTTCTCATCCTGGGCGAGCCAGAACGTGCAACCACATACCCATCCCGACTACGGCATGGTGACGATTTCGCTGAAGCCCATCGGTGGCACGCCGGGTGATGCGTCCGACAAGCAGATGGATGTCGTGGCGGATGTTGCCGAACGCTACGCGCAGGACGAGATCCGTGTCAGCCATGAACAGAACCTCATTCTGCCGCATGTGGCGCTGGCCGATCTCTACAGCGTCTATCAGGCACTGGAGGCTTCCGGCCTCGCAACCGCCAATGCCGGCCTCATCACGGATATCATCGCCTGTCCCGGCCTGGACTATTGCGCGCTAGCGAATGCCCGCTCGATCCCGGTAGCACAGGAAATTTCGAAGCGTTTCGGCTCGCCGGCCCGTCAGGCTGAAATCGGCGAATTGAAGATCAAGATTTCCGGCTGCATCAATGCCTGCGGCCATCACCATGTCGGGCATATCGGATTGTTGGGCGTCGAGAAGAAGGGTGCCGAACTCTATCAGATTACGCTTGGCGGTTCCGGCGACGAGAACACGTCGATCGGGGAGATCATCGGTCGTGGCTTCGAACCGGATCGCGTGACGGACGCCGTGGAGCGGATCGTCGATATCTATCTCGGCCTGCGCCTTGAGCCGAAGGAAACTTTCCTCGAAGCCTATCGTCGTGTCGGTCCGAAGCCATTCAAGGATGCCCTTTACGGCGAAGCCGCCGAATCCGCCTGAGGAATATGAAATGAGCAAGATCTGGAAGGAAACCGGTTTCGTCGAGAATGACCGCTGGGTGATCGAAACCGAGGAGCGAAAGGCCGGCGAGGGCGAGCGCGCCGTCCTCGGTCTGGAAGCGTTCATCGCGGCTGCTGACGAGACCAATGAAGGCGGGTTTGGTGTATTGGTGTCTCCAGCTTGCGATGTCACCCGGCTGCAGCCCTATCTGGACCGTATCGACCTGATTGCCGTCGCATTTCCAGCGTTCAATGATGGTCGTGGTTTCAGCCATGCAACGCTGCTGCGTAAGAGGCTGGGTTTCACCGGCGAAGTCCGCGCGGTGGGCGATGTCCTGATCGATCAGGTGCCCCTGATGTTGCGAACCGGATTCGACAGCTTTTCTGTGAGTAATGCGGTGGCTTTGAAACGCCTGGAGGAAGGACGCTTGCCGGGAATCGCCGAGCACTATCAGCCGACCGCCAGAGATTCCGCTATCGTCGGTGGGTTCAGCTGGCGTCGTCTGGGAACTGCTGGTGCATAAAGATATAAAATAGGATATGTGAGCGGCGACCTTTGAGGGAAGTCAAGGACGCTGCGATATCCATGGTGCATGGGATCGGTACCAAGACTTCATCCCGATGCAATTGTGGAATGCGGCGGTCTGGTTTATAGGCTGTTCGCGACTGGATCGAAAGACGGATAGGATCGACAAGCCTATGAATGCTCCCGCCAAGACAGACAATGCCGAACTGATAGTGCCGGAAGGCGTGTATGCGGAAACCGTACTCAGCGTCACGCACTATACCGATCGTCTGTTTCGTTTCCGCATGACCCGTCCGGCCGGCTTCCGCTTCCGGTCCGGCGAGTTCGCCATGATCGGGCTGATGGTGGGCGAAAAACCTGTCTATCGCGCCTATTCGATCGCGAGCCCGGCCTGGGACGAGGAACTGGAGTTCTTCTCGATCAAGGTTCCGGATGGTCCGCTGACCCAGCATCTCCAGCGTATCCAGCCGGGTGACCGGGTGCTGATGCGCAAGAAGCCGACCGGCACGCTGGTGCTTGATGCGCTGACCCCGGGCAAGCGCCTCTACATGTTTTCGACCGGTACCGGCATCGCACCTTTCGCAAGCCTGATTCGCGATCCGGAGACCTATGAAAAGTTCGAGGAAGTGATCCTTACGCATACTTGCCGCGAGGTTGCTGAGCTGAAATACGGCTTCGATCTCGTCGAGGAGATCCGTAATCACGAATTTCTCAATGAAATCGTTGGCGACAAGCTCAAGCACTACGCGACTGTCACCCGCGAAGATTTTCCGTTCAAGGGCCGCATCACCGACTTGATGGAGAGCGGCAAGCTTTATTCCGATCTGGGTGTGCCGCCGCTGGATCCGGCTGTCGACCGAGGCATGATCTGCGGTTCCTCGGCAATGCTGAAGGACACCAAGGCTCTGCTGGAAAAGGCCGGCCTCAATGAAGGTGCCAACAACAAGCCCGCAGAGTTCGTGATCGAGCGTGCATTCGTCGGGTGATCACCTTGGATATCCTGAGAAAACGCCCGGTCTTTGGCCGGGCGTTTTCTGTTGCTGCGTCAGTTTTCGGTGAGATAGTCGATTAGCGCCTGCATTGCAGCTTCTGCCTCGTTGCCATCTCCCTGCTGTATGGCGCGGATGACCGCCACATGCAGCGACACGGAACGATCCATTCTGCTGTTGGTGGCTTTCGCGAACCAGAGACGACGTGAGTGGGAAAGCAGAGGCTCTAGCGCCGAGATCAGGAAACTGTTGGGGCAGGCGTCTTCTATGATTTCATCGAACTGCTTGTCTGCAGTGAAGAAGGCGTCGAAATCGCCGGCGGCGGCGGCTCCGGTCATTGCCTTGGCGCATTCGACAAGGGCGGTACGATGATTCACATCGGCGTTTTCTGCCACCAGTCTTGCCGCGTAGGGCTCCAGGCGACGCCTGACCGCCATGATCGCCTGATGATCCTCGTTATGGATTTCCGATATCTGGAGGCCGACCCGCGGCTTCACGACAATCAGCCCCTGCCACTCCAGTTTCTGGATGGCCTCACGCACTGGGGTTCGGCCGAAGCCAGACAAATCGATAAGTTGTCGTTCGTTCACCAGGGCGCCGGGCGCCAGCTTCAGTGTGACGATCAGCTGCTCGAGCGTGAGATAGGCAAGGTGACTTTGCGAGCCGGCAGGTTTCGGCATGGCATCCTCCGCTGATATATCAAATACTGCCATGTCGTAATCGAGACAGTAAGATGCTGTGATATATCATAAGCCCAAGAGCACCACCGTCAACAATTTCTAACGTATTTCCAACCCGGCAGTGTACTCCCGGAATCTGTGGAAAAAGCACATCTGGGTCGTGCGATTGTTGGTGTTCTGAAGTCATGCACGATCTTCAGGCTGAGCCGCGGCCGTTGGCGGGGGCTATGCCGAGTTTTCATCCTCCGGCTTGATGGCCAGCGCTGCCTGGCTATTTCCAGCAACCGGCGGCGGAAGGGTAACGCCGCGCGCGCGTTCACGTGACAGCGTCAGCAGACCAGAACCGATGATCAACACGATGCCGATCAGCATCGGCGTATCGACATGGTCGCCGAAGATCAGGTAGCCGAATAAGATTGCCCAGAGCATCTGGCTGTACTGCGTTGGTCCAACGACCGCGGCCGGTGCGTAGAAGGCAGCATACATCAGCAGCACGTTGCCCAGGGCGGCAAGCAGGCCGTAACCCGCAAGCAGCAACCATTCCTCGCCGCTTGGCCATGTGAAATACGGGATCATGGCGACGCCACAGACCAGTAGAGTTCCAAGAAGGCCTGCGCCGTAGAGCGAGATGTTCTTTTCGGATGGTCCGATCGCCCGGAAGATGACGATAGACAGCGCACCGCCGAGACCAGCGAACACGGCGCCCAGATGTCCGATCGACAATTCCCGGAAGCCCGGTCGCAAGACGACGAGAACGCCGAGAAAGCCGATGATGACGGCGCTCCAGCGTTTGATCCCGACAGATTCCTTCAGGAAGATCACCGACATGATGGTGACGAAGGACGGCAGCAGGAAGATCAGACAGAAGGCTTCTGCCATGGAGAGGTGTGTGAAGGCAGTCACGCTGCCGATCGTACCCAGTCCTGCGGAAACGAAGCGCAGGACCCAGAGAGGCCTATTGGTCGTCCTGACGATATCAAGCCATTGGTCGTTACGCTTTAGGAGGAAGGGCAGGGCGAACAGGCCGAAACAGGCGCCGAAGAAACCGGATTCGAGTGGAGAGAGACGTCCTTCAATCAGCTTGACGCTTGCATCGCTGATGGAGAACGCGGCAAAGGACGCGAAGGCAATAAGAATGCCTCGAAGGATGAGATCTGAGCGCACGGCGAATTGAAGTCCTGGGGGAGGATGAACCCGTGCTTAGGATCGTTCCTGCCGCGCGTCAATTGAGTTTTGCAAGCGCTTCGGATTTCATTCTCGCAATATCACGCAGTGCATTGACGATGACGTCAGGGGTCTGGGCTCCGCTGACCGCATATTGCTGGTCGAAGATGAAGAACGGCACGCCGTTGACGCCCATCTGCCGGGCCGCATCGATTTCGCCGAGTACCTCGGCCTTGTCGGAATCGCTTTCCAGCAACTGCATGATCACATCGCGATCAAGGCCGGCCGATTCGGCGATGTCCGCCAGGACGGCCTTGTCCCCTACGTTACGACCCTCTTCGAAATTGGCCTTGAACAGCGCGGATACGACACGCTCCTGCACTTCGCGTCCTTCGACGCCGGCCCAATGGATCAGGCGGTGAGCGTCAAGTGTGTTCGGTCCAATCTTGATCGCCTCGAAATTGAAGGTGATGCCGACCTCGCGGCCGAGCGCGCTGAGCTGCTCATGGCCTCGATCCATATTGGCCTTGCCGCCGAGCTTTTTTGCAAGCTCGACCTGCTGGTCCACACCTTCTGGCGGATAGTCGGGATTGAGCTGGTAGGGGCGCCAGTTGATGTCCACGCCGATCTCGTCCTGAACTTCGGCGATTGCGAGGTCGAGCCTTGCCTTGCCAAGATAGCACCACGGGCAGACGACGTCCGAAACGAGGTCGATGGTGATACGCAGCATGCTGGTTCCTTTCCGGCAGCGGGGTCGCGAATGGCATTCGTCGTCGCGAAGTAGGGTGAATTTGCACCCATTTCAACCGGTTACCGCTAAGTAACTATCTGACCCTCCGGCTTTTCCGATCCTTATTGTGCCCGTGCATCCCACCAGACCGGCAACTGATAACCGTAGAGCGGGGTCTTTTCCGGCCGTCCCACATGTTTCCAGCGCGCCATCCATTGCTCGCCGACATGGTAGAGCGGCACCACATAGTGGCCAGCGACGAGAAGGCGGTCATAGGCCCGAACCGCTGCGCGGAAGTCCTCTGCACTGCGTGCATTGACAAGAGCGTCGATCATCCGGTCGATATCCGGATCGGCGACGCCGGCGTAGTTGAAACTGCCCTGCGCGTCGCGTGACGACGATCCCCAGCGGTTGATTTGCTCCGCGCCTGGTGAAAGCGACGAAGTGTACGCCTTGACGATCATGTCGTAGTCGAAGCTGTTGGAACGCGCCTGATACTGGGCGTCGTCCACTGTCCGGATCGACATGGCGATGCCGATGAGGGAGAGCGCGCGCTGATAGGCGATCGCCATTTTCTCCTGCCCCTCGTTCTGGGTCATCACCTCGAAGGCGAGCTGGCGACCCGAAGCATCTACCATCTTGCCGCCCTTGATGGCATAGCCGGCTTTGTTGAGCAGGTTGACCGCCTCGCGCAGAACCTTGCGGTCCGCGCCCGAGCCGTCGGTTACCGGCATTGCATAGGTGCCGGCAAGGATTGCCGGATCGATGCGGTCCTTGGCGGTTCCAAGAAGCGTGATCTCCCGCTCGTCGGCCGCATTGCCGTATGCGCCGAGGGCGGAGTTCTGCCAGAAGCTCTGGCTGCGCTTGAAGGCGCTGCTGTAGAGGTTCTTGTTGACCCATTCGAAGTCGAAGGCGAGCGACAGCGCCTCGCGGACGTCCTCGTTGGCAAAAAGCGAGCGCCGCGTGTTGAAGACGAAGCCCAGCATGCCGGATGGCAGTCCGGGCTGGAACGTCTCTTTCACGACATCGCCGTTTTGGGCAGCCGGAAAGTCGTAAGCGCGCGCCCAATGGCCGGAATCACCCTCTGGATAGACATCGATGTCTCCCTTCTTGAAGGCTTCGAACAGTGTCGAATCCTGCAGGAAGTATGTGACGGAGATTTCATCATAATTATCGAAACCGGCCTTGGACGGCAGGTCTTTGCCCCAATAGTTCGGATCCCGTTCCCAGGTGATCTTTTCGCCGGGCTTGATCGCCTTGATCTTGTAGGGGCCAGATGCCACCGGAACGGCCAGCGAGCTCTGGTCGAAAGTGGCTACATCCGTCGCATGTTTTGGCAGGATCGGCGACATGGCGATCATCAGCGGCGTTTCGCGGTTGGCCTTGTCGTTAAAGGTAAAGCGGACGCTGTTTTCTCCGACCTTTTCCAGCTTGTCGACCACGGCCATGCGCCGGTTATAGGGCGGTCGTCCCTTTTCCTGCAGCAGGTTGAAGGAGAAGATTACGTCCTCGGGCGTTACCGGCTTGCCGTCCTGCCAATGGGCCTTGGGATTGAGATTGAACTGGATGTAGGTGCGGTCGGCATCCATCTCCACCGTCTCGGCGAGAAGGCCATAAAGGGAAAACGGCTCGTCGCTGGAGCGCGTCATCAACGATTCGTAGAACAGGTTCCCGTATTCCGGATCCCATATGCCGCGGGCCGTGGTGCGCATGCCTTTAAGCACGAAGGGATTGAGGCTGTCGAACGTTCCGACGACGCCGTAATTGATCTTGCCGCCCTTCTTAACCTGTGGGTTGACATAGGGGAAACTCCGGTAACCGGCGTCGAGCGCCGGTTCGCCATGCATCGCGATGCCGTGGACCGGCTCGGCCTGGGCCAAACCGCAAAAGGGAAGAAAAATCAGACCGAGTAACAGTCGACGCACGTCGTTTCCTCTTTGCCGTAACCTGAGAATCTGCGGAAAACTATCATGAACACCATAAAACCAACACACCACGTCCGGAAAATGGCGTCAGGTTGCGGGGTTCTGCCAAAGAAGGACTGGATATTCCACACCGCGCGATGTAACAGGTGGTCCCGACAACCAAGGTCATGTATTTGCCTCATTTGAACGACAGTTGACGGGCAACGGACCAGGGAGTGCCGCGGAGGGTCGCGGTCTCGATACCGGTTTTCAGGAGACGGATTAGGTTATGATGTTCAAAGCAAGCAAAGTTACGCGGACGGCCCTGTCTGCTCTGGTTCTGACGCTTGGCGCCGCTACGGTTCCGGCCGTCTCGCAGGCTCAGGAAGCGGCAGCTCCGGGCGCACCTTCAAAGTGGTTCAAGACCTGCACCAAGCAGGAAGATTCAGACGTCTGCGTGGTCCAGAACCAGCAGACGGCGCAGAACGGTCAGCTCATCACGGCTGTCGGCCTGATCTCGATCGAAGGCAAGGTCAATCGCAAGCTTTTGCAGGTTACCGTTCCCTCGGCACGTCTGATCCCCCCGGGTATCATGATGCAGATCGATGGCGCCAAGGGCACCAAGCTCGACTACACGGTCTGCCTGCCGGATCGCTGCACCGCTGAAATTCCGCTGACGGACGCGCTGATCGCCAGCCTCAAGAAGGGCAACGAAGTTGTCTTTACCTCGATCAACTTCCGTCGCGCCCCGAACCCGATCAAGATCGCGCTCGAAGGCTTCACTGGCGCCTATGACGGCGAGGCGATGACCCAGTCGCAGGCCGAAGAACGCCAGCGTCTGCTGCAGGAAGCAATGCAGAAGAAGCAGGAAGAGCGTAACAAGGCAATCAACGACGCCCAGAATGCTGCCAAGCAGGGCCAATAAGCCCTGATATTCTGGTTGGATATGAGAAAGGCCCGCTCGCACGGGCCTTTCGCTCTTTAAGAGGGTTGTAACCCGACTTCGCCATCGACATATCGTCAGTGCGCGAAGTTCTGCCTGGGGCGGTAGCGTCCGGCCTGTTCCTGGACGAAAATCTGTTGCACATGGGGATTGCGCAACGGCTCGTCGCTATTGTCAGGCTCCAGATTCTGTTCCGAGACATAGGCAACATATTCGGTGTCGGCGTTTTCCGCGAGCAAGTGATAGAAGGGTTGATCCTTGCTCGGGCGCACTTCCGCCGGAATGGCGTTCCACCATTCCTCGGTATTGGCAAACTCCGGATCCACATCGAACACGACGCCGCGGAACGGAAAGACCTTATGGCGGACGACTTCCCCGATACCAAATTTAGCGTTTCGTTGTTTCATGGCTCCACTTCCTTTCTATTAATATCTGGGGAGAAATGGAGCGGATATCAAGTCCCTGAGGCATGGGCCTGCAGTCAGGCGGATTTGAAGCTGCTCGCACGCCGCGGTGCGGTTGCAAGGATTACTCCGCCGATCACGAGCACGATGCCGACTGCGTGGTAGATCTCAAAAATCTCTCCCAGAAAGACGACCGCCATCAGGATCGACATCGGTGGCATCAGGTAGAGTGTAATGCCGGCGACCGCAGGACCGAAAGCACGCACGGTATGGGTGAAGCAGTAGAAAGCGGCGAGCGAGGCGAAAGCGATGATGCCCGCAAGCTTCGTCCAGTCGCTCAGGCTGTCGGGAAGCGGCCCGCCTTTCAGCGCCTCGTACAGGGCAGGTGGAGCCAGCACCAGCGCGCCGGATAAGGCCAGAAGACCGAACAGGGGTAAAGGCGGCATGGCTCTTGCGGCTGGGTGGCGCAGCAGTAGCGAATAAATGGCGAAGGCGATCGCCGCCACAAGAATGCCGAGGTCCCCGAGGTTGAAGGTAAAGTGCAGCAAGGCGTTCATGTCACCCTTGAGCACGATCGCGGTTACGCCGGCAAAGGCGATCAGCATGCCCGCAAGCTCGCCCCGGCTCATCTTGCGGCCATGAAGAAGCCATTGCAGAAGAATGATGAAGAGCGAAGACGTGGTGTAGATCAAAGTCGCGTTCGATGCCGTCGTCAGAGTGAGCGCCCAGTACACGAATCCGCCGCAGATCCCCATGCCTAGAAAGCCCAGAAGCAGCCAGAGGCCTTTGTTGCCATGCACGAAGGCGAGGCAGAGATTACGTTCGGCATAGACGAATGGAAACATGATGGCCGCCGAGCCAGCCCAACGCAGGAAGGCGGTGATGAAGGGTGCGATATCACCCGTGATCCCACGTCCGAAGATCAGGTTGGTGGAGAAGAATATCGGCGTCAGCAGGAATAGAAACCAATCTGCTGGCTTTACTGCATGCGCTTCCGGGATGGACATGAAATACACCGGTGTTGAGGATCTGTTGGGGCGAGGTCGCGCTTCCCATGGCGCGCAATCTGGCGAGACTACAAAGAGTGTGCCGGATTGGAAAGCGCCGAGCACTGACAAATCTCCCCGACCGCCAAGCTTGCAAGGGCTGGCAATTCACGCTACCCAACGGGCAACACGCCGGTCATGGAGCTCGCTTCGAAGCCTTTCAGGCGATGTGATCTCTCATTTCACCCGCCGGATCACGGTCAAGCCGGGAGATATCGTGAGCAATCAGTGGGGCAGGGACAGTCAGTCCGTTTCGGCGCGCAGTGCGTCGACAGCGCGTGTAGTTCTCGCCCTGGTGCTGGGACTCGCGCTCGGCGGTATCGTCGGCTATGGCTATCTGCGTTATACGTCTGGCGATGCAGTCTCCCGACTGGCCGCGGTGGAGCAGCGCAATTCCGAGCTTGCGGGAGAGCTGGCGGATACAAGGAAAAAGCTCGGCCAAGCCATTTCTGCACAACAGAACAGTGAAGCCGACGCCAGGCCCGCCGAAAGCGATGCCGCGGAACTGCAGAAGAAGCTGGACCTACAGCGGTCAGAACTCGACGCCATGGCCGAGGAGGTCGCACGCATCAGCGACACTCTGCAGGCGGAAAGGGATCACTCAACCAGTCTGTCGCAGGAACTCGATGGCGAGCGAAACAAGGTGCGTTCGCAGGCCACGGCGATCATCGAGGCGGAGAAGGACGCGAAGGTCGCGCGCGCCGAGGCTGATGTCGCAATAGCCGATCTTCAGGCGAGACTGGCTGCGCAGCAGGGCAGCGGGCTGCGGGAAGTTGAACGTCTCCGTAGCGAGGAAGTATCGAGTCTCAACGGACAGATTACTGAACTCCGCGAGAAGGTTGCTGCCAGCGAGGCGGATGCCGCCACGGCACAGTCGCAAACGCAGTCGCTTGAGAAGGCCCTGGGAGAGGCAAGAGTCGACGTCTCCGACTTGCGGTCCGCACTTGGCGCAGAACGGCAGAAGAATGCGGTGCTGACAGAGGAACTGGAGCGATTGAAGCGCAATACGGTCAGTTCCTCAGCTACAACCGAGCCGCAGACGTCCCCGGCCGCCACCGAGAAGCCATCCACCGGGGAAGCCACGCGGGACGTGGCGCTTGTGGATAAGGTTCTCGCCAGCACGCCGGGCATCGATCGGCTGACGTCCGAGAACCGGCAGCGTCTGCGGGATATGCTGGTTTCAGGCCAGTGCGTGACGACAGGTCTCCGGGCGGTCTTTCCAAGTGTTCCGGTCGTGACGCTTCGAAATCTGATACGCGATCTGAAAAGTGACTGTTGAAAGAGGGGAGTTGTGTCAATGGTATCGAGACTGTCTGCAATTCTTGGTGCCGTGGCGATATCGCTTGTCGCGGGGGCGGCCTCCGCGGACACCTTCGAACGTAACATCATGACCGGTGGGCCGAGCGGAACCTATATCCGCATCGGCCGCGACATCGCCGCGCTAGGCGCGAGCTGCGGCATGAACCTCACTGTCGTGGAAAGCGCGGGGTCGCTGGAAAACTTCGTCGGCGTCCGCAATCGCAGCAACACCCAGTTCGGTATCGTTCAGAGCGACGTTCTCGAATATCTGAAGACCTTCGAGGCTAACGATCCCGAAGTGCAGCAGGCGGTGCGTGGCGTGCGCATCATGTTCCCGCTCTATAATGAAGAAGTACACGTCCTCGCCCGAACGGACATCGCCGATCTCAAGGGGCTTGCCGGTCGCAGGATCGCCATCGGCAAGGCGGATAGCGGTACATATCTTACCGCGACGTTGATGCTGGACATCCTTCAGGTGAAGGCCGACGAGCGCTTGACCATCAATCCGGACGAAGCGCTGCCGAAACTTCTTTCCGGCGAGATCGATGCGCTCTTCTACGTCGCCGGTGCGCCGGCACAACTATTCGCCAATACGGCGATCGACTCAGCCAGGTTCCATCTTCTGCCGATCAAGGACACGCCACTTCTCGCGACCTACACGCCGGTCACCGTCCCCGCGGCCACCTACAGTTTCCAGCAACAGCCCGTCGATCTGGTCGCGGTGAAGGCTGTGCTGATGACCTACGACTATGATCCGAAGAAGAATGCCTACCATCGTGACAGTTGCCGCTCAGTGTCCGATTTCTCAAACCTTATCCTGAATGGCTTGCCCAAGCTGGAAGAGACCGGTCATCCGAAATGGAAGTCGGTAGACCTGAGCGCGCTGCCGCCGGGCTGGCAGGTCGGAAGCTGTGTGAAAGTCGGGATGGCACTCGATTACAAGCCCAATTGCATGGTTCCCGCGCCGCCGGTTCCAAAGGCTCCGGATGCCAATGAGGAATACCTCAATCTCCTCAAGCAGCGTCTCAAGAAGCAGTGACAAGAACTGGAGCGCCGTGCGTCCATTTGGAAAAAGGCGGCGGTTCGAATGAACCGCCGCCTTTTCCTTTACAGGTTGCCCGCCTGCATCGCGCAGACGGGCAAATTGATCAGACCGAGTAATACATGTCGTACTCGACCGGATGCGGGGTCATTTCGAAACGCATGACTTCCTGCATCTTCAGTTCGATGAAGGCATCGATCTGGTCGTCGTCGAAAACGCCGCCGGCGGTCAGGAACTTGCGGTCCTTGTCCAGACTTTCCAAAGCTTCGCGCAGCGAGCCGCAAACCGTTGGGATCTTCTTCAGTTCCTTCGGCGGCAGATCATAGAGATCCTTGTCCATGGCCTTGCCCGGATGGATCTTGTTCTTGATGCCGTCAAGGCCTGCCATCAGCATGGCGGCGAAACCGAGATAGGGGTTTGCAGTCGGGTCGGGGAAGCGGATTTCGACGCGCTTTGCCTTCGGGTTCGAGCCGAACGGAATGCGGCACGAAGCGGAGCGGTTGCGGGCGGAATAGGCGAGCAGAACCGGAGCTTCATAGCCCGGGACCAGTCGCTTGTAAGAGTTGGTCGACGGGTTGGTGAAGGCGTTGATCGCCTTGGCATGCTTGATGATACCGCCGATGTAGTAGAGGCAGCTTTCAGACAGGCCTGCATATTCGTCGCCGGCGAAGGTCGGCTTGCCGTCCTTCCAGATCGACATGTGAACGTGCATGCCCGAGCCGTTATCGCCGAAGATCGGCTTCGGCATGAAGGTTGCGGTCTTGCCGTATGCGTTCGCGACCTGATGGACCACATACTTGTAGATCTGCATCTTGTCGGCGTTGCGAACCAGCGCGTCGAACTTGATGCCGAGTTCGTGCTGGGCAGCAGCCACTTCGTGGTGATGCTTTTCGACGACGACGCCCATCTCGGTCAGAACCGTCAGCATCTCGGAACGCATGTCCTGGCAGCTGTCGATCGGCGGAACCGGGAAGTAGCCACCCTTGACGCGCGGACGGTGACCGAGGTTGCCGGTCTCGTAATCGGTGTCGTCGTTGGACGGCAGCTCGGTCGAGTCGAGCTTGAAGCCGGTGTTGTATGGGTCGGCCTTGTACTTGACGTCGTCGAAGATGAAGAATTCAGCTTCCGGGCCAACAAAGATGGTGTCGCCGATACCCGATGCCTTCAGATAGGCCTCAGCCTTCTTGGCGGTGCCGCGTGGGTCGCGGTTATAGGCCTCGCCGGAAACCGGGTCGAGAATGTCGCAGATGATGACCATGGTCGACTGCGCGAAGAAGGGGTCCATGTGGACCGTATCCGTGTCAGGCATGAGCACCATGTCGGACTCGTTGATCGCCTTCCAGCCGCCGATCGAGGAACCGTCGAACATGACGCCGTCCGCGAACATGTCTTCATCGACGCACGATACGTCCATCGTCACATGCTGCAGCTTGCCCTTTGGATCGGTGAAGCGCAGATCGACGAACTTGACGTCGTTGTCCCTGATTTGTTTCAGAATTTCATTTGCGGTCGTCATTTTTCGAATTCCTTGAGTGAGATGACGATATTACAACCCGGCCCGAGGGCTGGGACATTGTCAAATGGCGTCGATACCGGTTTCGCCGGTACGGATGCGCACCACTTCCTCCACATTGGACACGAAGATCTTTCCGTCTCCAATTCGGCCGGTCTGGGCCGCGTTTCGAATAGCATCGATCACGGCTTCTACGTTCTCATCGGCCAGTACTACTTCGACCTTCACCTTCGGCAGGAAGTCAACGACATATTCTGCACCCCGGTAGAGTTCCGTATGGCCCTTCTGACGGCCGAAGCCCTTGGCTTCCGTTACGGTAATACCCTGTAGGCCGACCTCCTGAAGCGCTTCCTTGACTTCGTCGAGCTTGAAAGGCTTGATGATCGCTTCGATCTTTTTCATGAGAAAATTTCTCTCCGCTTCCCTCATTAAAGCAGGTCACTCCCGCTCGCCCAGTCTGATGCACGTAACGTGCCAGTTTGGATAGCGATTTTGGGAAAAACTCCCGATTTCCTGCGCTCCTGAGCGAAATCTTGCGCAATGCCGGGCAAAATACCAGCCCATTTGCGTGTAATTCTGTTATTTTCTTTCGGAATTTTGGTCGCAATCGTTTCGGCATCAAATGGCATGATGATTAAATATGCAGTTCTAAAAGAGTAAAAAATAGTCATTTGATTAAAGTTGAGGCAATTCGCTCTGGCTGCTTGGTATGGTTTTCGGGATGCATGGAATCTGCTTTGATAAGTGCATGGAAAATGAGCGTTACAGAAGCCTTCTGACACCGGCAGCGATGGCCGGGGCAGATGCTGCAGCCGCGGCCTCGGGGATCAATTCCTTCGGTCTCATGGAGAAAGCGGGCTGCGCGGTGGCGGCATCGGCCCTTAAGCTTCATCCGGGCGCCCTTCGTTTCGTCGTTCTTTGCGGGCCGGGAAACAATGGCGGCGACGGCTATGTGGCTGCCCACGCCCTTCAGGAGGCAGGAGCCAATGTCGCCCTTTACCACCTCGGCGTTCCGCAGCGGTTAAAGGGGGACGCCGCAACAGCGCGGGCGCTTTGTCATGTGACGGGATCGCCTCTGGCCAACTATCTGCCTGATACGGGCGATGTCATTATCGATGCCATATTCGGTGCAGGGCTGGCGCGCGATGTCCCGCAGGAGGTTGCGGATATAATTGCCAAGGTCGAGAGCGTCGGTGTACCGGTCATTGCGGTGGATCTTCCGTCAGGTCTCGATGGCCGGACGGGCAGAGTGCTTGGCGCAGCCTTTCGGGCAGGTCATACCGTGACATTCATGACCCGCAAGCCGGGTCATCTCCTGCTGCCGGGACGGCAGTTGTGTGGCGAGGTCGAGGTCTATGACATCGGCATTCCCTGGCGCATCGTCAGCCAGCATACGGATGGCGTGTTCGCGAACACTCCGGCTGCCTGGGCTTCGGCGCTTCCGTCTCTCTCTGCGGATGCCCACAAATTCCGGCGCGGTCATCTCACCGTTTTTTCAGGCCCGGCGACGGCAACGGGCGCCGCGCGGCTTTCAGCCGAGGCGGGATTGAAGAGCGGAGCAGGGCTTGTGACGCTCGCATCTCCCGTGGAGGCGCTCGCTGTCAATGCCGCGCATTCCACCGCCGTCATGCTGAAACCGGTCGAGGACGCAGCCGCATTGGCGGAATATCTCGCCGACGAACGACGCACTGCTTTCGTGCTTGGCCCCGGTTTCGGTGTAGGGACGAAAGCCCGAACCTTTGCGCTCGCGCTGTGGAGCCGGCGGCTGGTGCTGGATGCCGATGGCATCACTTCGTTCCGTGAGGAACCGCAGGCACTGTTCGGTGCGTTTGAAAGCGGCGAAACCCGACTTGTTCTCACCCCGCACGAAGGCGAGTTTGCGCGGCTCTTTCCGGATATCGCCGCCGATGCGGGCATGAGCAAGATCGATATGGCGCTTGCCGCGGCGAAACGCGCCAATGCCGCCATCGTTTACAAGGGCGCCGACACGGTGATTGCTGGCCCCGATGGCCGGGCGCTGGTCAACGAGAACGCGCCGCCATGGCTTGCCACCGCAGGCTCGGGTGACGTGCTGGCGGGTATCATCGGCGGACTGATGGCTCAGGCTGTTCCGGCCTTCGAGGCTGCTGCAGCTGGCGTCTGGCTGCATGGGGAGGCCGGAAGCCGGGCCGGGCAGGGAATGACCGCCGAGGATCTTCTTGCGGCGGTGCGGCCGCTGGAGCTTTTCCAGCAAAAGTATGCCACGGTTTTGCGTCCAGAAATGCGTAAACAAAAAGAGATGGAGAATTTTCGCGATTCGAAGAAAAGCGGAAATTCTCTAGAGTAGTCGGCTGTGCCTCAGAAGGCCTTCCTGCTCAAGCAGCGGATAGGCGATCGAGGCAAACAGCGAGTTGATTTCCTTAAGGTCGCGCATGGTGTCGATGTGCAGGGAACTCGATTCGAAGCTTGCGGCGTTGCCGCTGCGAAGTCGCTGCAGATGCTGTTCCTCGCTGGTGCGCACGAGGTTACGCACGGCTTCCTTGCGGTCGACGAGTTGACGAGCGTGTTCGATGTCGCGATTGACGAGAAGGTTGAAGGCGAGGCGGGCGTTCTTCACCACTTCAATGTGCATCGCCGAGAGCTCTGTCCATCCTTCCGTTGAAAAGGCGGTATTGCGGTCGTGTTTCTTGCGGGCACGGGTCAGCATGTTCTGCGAGATGATGTCGGCTGCCTGCTCGATCTTGATCGTAGCGCCAAGCAGGTTCTGGCATTGCGCGGCCGATTGCTCGTCCAATGCCGTTTGCGAAATGCGCGCGAGATAGAACTTGATGTCGCGATGGATCGCGTCGATCTCGTCGTCAAGCGCCTCGATCCGCTGCATCTTCTTTGGATCCCAATGTTCATAGAGTTCGAAGATCCAGTTCAGCATGACCTCCGTCTTTTCGCAGACGGTCAGAACCTCACGAGTGGCGTTGCTGATCGCCTGCCGCGGATTGGCGAGGTCGGCCGGATTGAGCGCCGAAAGCCGTGTCTGCTCGCTGGTCTTGGCTGCGGGGGCTGCAAGCAGTCTTTCCAGCCACTTCGCCACGATGCCGCTGAACGGCAGGCCGAAGACAAGCACGGCGGCGTTGATGGCGAGGTGCACGTAAACGACCGCATCACCCGGTTGACTGGAGAAGCGCTCGGGATGAAGGATCAGGGCATATTGCAGGGCCAGCGCGACGAGCGTTCCGAACCCGCGGATCGCCACATTGCCAAGCGGCACGACACGAGCGCTTCTTTCTGCATTTTTCGTCAGGATGGCACCGATCACGGCGGCACCGAAATTCGCGCCCAGTACCAGCGGAATGATCAGCGGCGGCGGCAGCAGATGCTTGTCTGCGAGCGAGGCGAAAAGCAGGATCGTCGCGACGCTGGAGTGGAAGGCCCAGGCGAGCAGCGCCGCAAGCAGAAAGGCCGTAATCCAGTCGCGCGAGAGGTAGTTGAAGATGATCGGCAGGATCTCGCTGCTGCGCAGCGGTTCCGAGGATTCTCCTATCAGGCGGAGCGAAAGCAGTAGAAGGCCAAGCCCGAACAGGATGCGGCCTGCCTGACGCCAGTCGCGTGCTTCCGAAGCGCGAAAGGCGATTGTGCCCATCAACAGCAAGACCGGGATCAGCAAGGAGAGGTCATAGCGCAGGACTCTAACCACGAAGGCCGAACCGAGATCTGCGCCGAGCAGCGTGGCGATGCCGATGGCCGAACTGACATAGCCGCCAGCCACGAAGGAGGAAATGATCAGCGCGACCGCGGTCGCGCTTTGCAACGCAATCGCAAAGAAAAAGCCGGCAACGGCCGCCGTGACGCGATTGCCGAGCGCGAGCCGCAGCTTTTCCTTGAGAACATTGCCATAGGCACGCTCGATACCGGTCCGCACCATTCGCGTTGCCCACAGAAGCAGGGCGACCGCGCCGGCAAGATTGATGAAAACGGCAATGCCCGACATGATACCTCGATGACAGAAGCGACAGCCGACGCCGCAACAGCGTATCGGCCAAAGAGCGCGAGTTTCAACCGTTTTAAGGTGAATGTGATCGTCTCTGCGACTGAACCTAGTCCAGATTCGCCATTGTCACAATTTGCCGCCGATTGGTGCCGTTCAAGGCTTTAGCTTAGTTTCGATTGCAGGAGGCGCGCGCCGTTCGGGGCATTCACCTTGCCGCCTGTAATGAAGAAGGCGAAGACATCGCGCGGTTTCTTTTCGACGCTCCGCTTCGGCGCGATCAATGGCAGATCGCTGGGAACGCCGCCATCCGCATAGGCCTTGAAACGCTTTGCCCATTCGCCGATTTCCTTTTCAGGATAACAGCTTGGCGTTTCGTCCGTTCCTTTCTGGAGACGGGAATAGACGAAATCCGCGGTGACATCCGGAAACATCGGATAGTCGTGATGGTCGGCGCAGACGGCCGCGACATTGTACTTCGCCAGCAGGTCGACAAATTCCGGGGTGCGGAAACTGTCGTGGCGCGGCTCCACCACATGACGGAGCGCAATGCCATCCTGCGCCTTGGGCAGGAGCGCGAGGAATGCTTCGAAATCCTCCGGCTCGAACTTCTTCGTGCCCATGAATTGCCAGAGGATCGGTCCGAGATGCTTGCCGAGTTCGGTGATGCCCTGGGTGAGGAACTTCTCGATGGAAGGTCCGGCCTCCGCCAGTATCTTGCGATTGGTGCAGAAGCGGCTGGCCTTGAGGGAGAAGATGAAATCCTCAGGCACTTCGGAAGCCCATTTCGCAAAGGTCGCGGGCTTCTGGCTGGAATAATAGGTGCCGTTCACCTCGATCGCCGTAAGCTGGCGGCTCGCATATTCGAGCTGCCGTTTCTTTGCGAGGTCGGAAGGATAAAAGGTGCCTTCCCACGGATCGAAGGTCCAGCCACCGATACCGGTGCGGATTGTTCCTGTCGACATGCCTGTCCTCCTCCTCGTGTTTTCCTTACTCCGCCGCCTGGCGCTTTTTCACTGGGCGGCGTTCCAGCAGTTCCTTGAGGAACTGGCCGGTATAGGATTTCTCGGCCTTAACCACGTCCTCCGGCGTACCTTCGGCAACGATGGTGCCGCCGCCGTCGCCGCCCTCGGGACCGAAATCGATGATCCAGTCGGCCGTTTTGATGACCTCGAGATTGTGCTCGATGACCACCACGGAATTGCCCTGATTGACCAGTTCCTGCAGCATTTCCAGAAGCTTGGCGACGTCGTGGAAATGCAGGCCGGTAGTTGGCTCATCGAGAATGTAGAGTGTGCGGCCGGTCGAGCGCTTCGACAGTTCCTTGGCAAGCTTGACGCGCTGCGCCTCGCCGCCGGAAAGCGTGTTCGCTTGCTGGCCGACCTTGATGTAGCCGAGACCGACATCGAAGAGCGCTTGCAGCTTGTCGCGCACTGCCGGGACGGCGGAGAAGAATTCGACGCCTTCCTCCACCGTCATGTCGAGCACGTCGGCAATCGACTTGCCCTTGAACAACACGTCGAGGGTTTCGCGATTGTAGCGCTTTCCGTGGCAGACGTCACAGGTGACGTAGACGTCGGGCAGGAAGTGCATCTCGATCTTGATCACGCCGTCGCCCTGGCAGGCCTCGCAGCGACCGCCCTTGACGTTGAACGAAAACCGGCCCGGCTGGTAGCCACGCGTCTTTGCCTCGGGAAGCCCTGCGAACCAGTCACGGATCGGCGTGAAGGCGCCGGTATAGGTCGCAGGGTTGGAGCGCGGCGTGCGGCCGATCGGCGATTGGTCGATATCGATCACCTTGTCGATGAATTCGAAACCGTCGATCCGCTCGTGTTCGGCCGGGTTCTCGCGCGCACCCATGACGCGGCGTGCCGCTGCCTTGTAGAGCGTCTCGATCAGGAAGGTCGACTTGCCGCCGCCCGAAACACCTGTCACGGCGGTGAAGACGCCGAGCGGAATGGAGGCGGTAACATTTTTGAGGTTGTTACCCTTGGCGCCAACCACCTTGATCTGCTGGCCCTTCTTCGGCTTGCGCCGCTTCTCAGGCACCGCAACCCCGAGTTCGCCGGTGAGGTACTTGCCGGTCAGCGAATTCGGATTGGCCATGATCTCCGACGGCGACCCTTCGGCCACCACCCGACCGCCATGGATGCCGGCGGCCGGTCCGATATCGACGACATAGTCGGCCGTCAGGATCGCGTCCTCATCATGTTCGACGACGATCACCGTATTGCCGATGTCACGCAGGTGCTTCAGCGTATCGAGCAGTCGGGCATTGTCGCGCTGGTGAAGGCCGATCGACGGTTCGTCGAGCACATAGAGAACGCCTGTCAGCCCCGAGCCGATCTGCGACGCCAGCCGGATGCGCTGGCTCTCGCCACCCGACAGCGTACCGGAATTGCGCGACAGGCTGAGATAGTCGAGACCGACATCATTGAGGAAGCGCAGCCGCTCGCGGATTTCCTTGAGGATACGGACCGCAATTTCGTTCTGCTTGTCGGTAAGCTTGGCAGGAAGCCCCTCGAACCAGCCGCCGGCGATGCGGATCGCCATGTCCGTCACCTGGCCGATATGCAGACCGTTGATTTTCACCGCCAGCGCTTCAGGCTTCAGTCGAAAGCCGGCGCAGGAGGGGCAGGGGGCTGCCGACATAAAGCGTTCGATTTCCTCGCGCGCCCAGGCGCTGTCGGTTTCCTTCCAGCGGCGCTCAAGATTGGGAACAATGCCCTCGAACGTTTTTGTCGTCGAATAAGAGCGCGCGCCATCGGCGTAGTGGAACTCGATCTTCTCGTCGGTACCGTGAAGAATAGCCTTCTGTGCCGAGGCGTTCAGATCGGACCATTTGCTGGAAAGCTTGAAGCCATAGGCCTTGCCCAGCGCTTCCAGCGTCTGGTTGTAGTAGGGCGACGACGACTTCGCCCAGGGCGCGATTGCCCCGTCGTTGAGTCGCCGGTTGATTTCCGGCACGATCAGCGCTTCGTCGATCTTCTGTTGCGAGCCCAGACCGTCGCAGGTTGGGCAGGCGCCGAAGGGATTGTTGAAGGAAAACAGCCGCGGCTCGATTTCCGGAATGGTGAAACCGGAAACGGGGCAGGCGAACTTTTCCGAGAACAGCACCCTTTCATGGGTCTCGTTCAGCGACTTGTTGGCCGAACCGCCGGCCGCAGTTTCTTCCGGCGGCAGCGGCTTGTCGGCGAACTCGGCAACAGCCAGACCGTCTGCGAGCTTCAGGCAGGTCTCAAGACTGTCCGCGAGACGGGCGGCGATATCCGGCCGCACCACAACGCGGTCGACCACGACGTCGATGTCGTGTTTGTATTTCTTGTCGAGCGCTGGAACATCCGCGATTTCATAGAACTGCCCATCGACCTTGACGCGCTGGAAGCCCTTCTTCATCAGCTCGGCGAGTTCCTTCTTGTACTCGCCCTTTCGGCCACGGATCATCGGCGCCAGAATATAAAGACGAGTACCTTCCTCGAAGGCAACGATGCGGTCGACCATCTGCGACACGGTCTGGCTCTCGATCGGCAGGCCGGTCGCCGGAGAATAGGGAACCCCGACGCGCGCGAAAAGAAGGCGCATGTAGTCGTAGATTTCTGTAACTGTGCCGACGGTCGAGCGCGGATTGCGCGAGGTTGTCTTCTGTTCGATGGAGATTGCAGGCGAAAGCCCGTCGATCTGGTCGACATCCGGCTTCTGCATCATCTCGAGGAACTGGCGCGCGTAGGCCGAAAGGCTTTCTACATAGCGGCGCTGCCCCTCCGCATAAATGGTGTCGAAGGCAAGCGATGACTTGCCAGAACCGGACAGGCCGGTCATGACGATCAGGCTGTTGCGCGGCAGATCGAGGTCGATCCCCTTAAGATTATGCTCGCGCGCGCCGCGGATGGAGATGCTCTTCAGTTCGCTCATGGACAAGGCTCGGATGGAAAAAGGGTCTCTCGGGAGGAGAGCAGTCCTTATTTAGTGATCTGTCGGCCCCTGTCGAGGCGGAAGGATGTTTTGTTGGCCGGAATGCGATTCTATTGACACCATCCTAGTGATTAATTAGAACAAATAAAGAACATTTTCGTTGTGGATTACAGAGGATGACAACTCATTCGCGCCTTCGGATGGGATAAGGTAAAAATCGACTAGGTTTTCGGACGCCGCTTGAGCGGCAGCAAGGTGAGTAATATGGCTGGTAGCGTCAACAAGGTAATTTTGATCGGCAATCTCGGGGCTGACCCGGAAATCCGCCGTACCCAGGACGGTCGACCGATTGCCAACCTGCGCATCGCGACGTCGGAAAGCTGGCGCGACCGCAATTCCGGCGAGCGCAAGGAAAAGACCGAATGGCACACCGTTGTGATCTTCAATGAAGGTCTCTGCAAGGTGGCCGAACAGTATCTGCGCAAGGGCTCGACGGTCTATGTCGAAGGTCAGCTTCAGACCCGCAAGTGGCAGGACCAGAACGGCCAGGATCGCTATTCGACCGAAGTGGTGCTGCAGGGCTTCAACTCGAACCTGACCATGCTCGGCGGTCGCGGCGAAGGCGGCGGGCAGGGCGCTTCCCGCAGTGGTGACTTCGGCGGCGGCGGTTATGGCGACGATTACGGTTCTTCCGCTCCCTCGCGCGGTGGATCGTCCGGCGGTCGCGGTGGTTCGAGCGCACCGTCCGGCGGCGGTGGTTTCTCCCGCGACATGGATGATGACATCCCGTTCTGAGGCACGCTGACATCCGGCAGAGTTTTGTCTGTAGAGTGGAAAGGCCGCTTCACGATGATGTCGTGGGCGGTTCTTTTGCGTGGCGAGATGTTGCCCCGCGAGAAGGCGATAGAGGGTCACCGGAGCGTCTGGTGAGGCTGCTTTGCCGTTCAGGTGCTAACGCTGCCTGTAGGTCGTTCAGACGTCGAAGGCCGATTTCACCCCATCAACCACGAACTGTACCGAAAGGGCTGCGAGCAGCACACCGAGAAGTCGGGTGAGGAGCGCCCGACCCGTCACGCCGAGGAAGCGATTGAGGCGTTCGGCTAGGCTGAGCGCCATCAATACAAGCGCCAGACAGACGCCGATGACACCTATTAACTGTGCCTTGCCGGCAACGCCTTCCATAGTGCCGGCAATTAGCACTGTGGCCGATATGGCGCCCGGTCCGGCGATCAGCGGTATGGCCAGCGGGAAGACTGCGAGGTTGTGGATGTGGTCCTTGGTGATGGCGTTGTCCGTGGTCTTTTCTTTTCGCTCATTACGCTTCTCGAAGATCATTTCGAACGCAATGGCGAAGAGCATCAACCCGCCGGCAATGCGGAAGGCACCCATGGAAATGCCGAGTGCCGCAAGTATTCCGGCTCCGAAGAGGGCGAAGACGGCAAGGATGGTAAAGGCGATGGCAGAGCCGCGAACGGCCACCTGTCTGCGCTGTGCCGTACTCATGCCCTGGGTCATTGCGAGAAACAGCGGAGCGAGCCCCGGCGGGTCGACAGTCACCAGAAGAGTAGTGAAAGCGTTGATCATCGCGTCTGCGCCAGCCATCTCGTCCCCCCGTTTTCCGGCGATTTAAATGCGAGCCTGCCCCGCTTGGCAAGCGATACGGCAAGTTCTTGATCGTTTTGCCTTTCCACCGCCGCAAAAGCTGTTCAAAACCCGGGGCGAAATTGGCGCTTTCGTGCCCTTTCGGCTATAAACTCTCCAGTGATTCCGAACAGAGATCGTGACCTGATTTGACTGAGCAAAGCACTCCCGGCGGCGGTAAGTTCCCGCAAGGCATCGAGCCGATTTCCATCATGGAAGAAATGCAGCGGTCGTATCTCGACTACGCAATGAGCGTAATCGTGAGCCGCGCGCTTCCCGATGTCCGAGACGGACTGAAGCCGGTACACCGTCGTATCCTCTTCTCGATGAGCGAGATGGGGGTCGACTGGAACAAGAAATACGTGAAGTCGGCCCGCGTTACCGGCGACGTGATGGGTAAATACCATCCGCACGGCGATGCCGCGATCTATGACGCGCTCGCGCGTATGGCGCAGGACTGGTCGCTCCGCCTGCCGCTGATCGATGGTCAGGGCAACTTCGGCTCCGTCGACGGCGACCCGCCAGCAGCCCAGCGTTACACGGAATGCCGTCTGGAGAAGGCGGCTCACGCCCTTCTAGATGACCTTGACAAGGAAACCATCGATTTCCGCGAGAACTACGACGGCACCTTGCAGGAGCCGGTCGTCGTTCCCGCCAAGTTTCCGAACCTGCTCGTCAACGGGGCAGGCGGCATCGCCGTCGGTATGGCGACGAACATTCCGCCGCACAACCTTTCTGAAGTCGTCGACGGCTGTATTGCGGTCATTGACAATCCGGCGATCGAACTGCCGGAACTTATGCAGATCATTCCGGGACCGGACTTTCCGACCGGCGCCCTGATCCTCGGCCGCTCTGGTATCAAGTCTGCCTATGAGACGGGTCGCGGTTCGGTCATCATGCGCGGCGTTGCGCGTATTGAGCCGATGCGCGGCGATCGCGAGCAGATCATTATCAGCGAAATTCCCTATCAGGTGAACAAGTCGACGATGATCGAGAAGATGGCCGAACTGGTGCGTGACAAGCGCATCGAGGGCATTTCCGACCTGCGCGACGAGTCCGACCGCGAAGGTTATCGCGTTGTGATCGAACTCAAGCGCGATGCCAATGCCGACGTCATCCTGAACCAACTCTATCGTTACACCCCGCTGCAGACTTCTTTCGGTTGCAACATGGTGGCGCTGAATGGCGGCAAGCCCGAACAGCTCTCGCTGCTCGACATGCTGCGCGCCTTCGTTGCTTTCCGTGAGGACGTCGTTAGCCGGCGAACGAAATATCTTCTGCGCAAGGCGCGTGACCGAGCCCATGTCTTGGTCGGCCTCGCGATTGCGGTTGCCAATATCGATGAAGTTATCAACCTGATCCGCCGCGCGCCGGATCCGCAGACGGCGCGTGAGCAGTTGATGGAGCGCCGCTGGCCGGCCCATGACGTGGAAGCGTTGATCCGACTGATCGACGATCCGCGTCACCGTATCAACGAGGACAATACCTACAACCTCTCGGAAGAGCAGGCGCGGGCAATCCTCGAGCTGCGTCTGGCCCGCCTGACGGCCCTCGGTCGCGACGAAATCGACGACGAACTCAATAAGATCGGCGCGGAAATCTCGGATTATCTCGATATCCTGTCTTCTCGCCTTCGCATTCAGACCATCGTCAAGGAAGAGCTCGCCGCGGTTCGCGACGAGTTCGGCACACCGCGCCGCACCCAGATCATCGATGGCGGCCTGGAGATGGACGACGAGGATCTGATCGCCCGCGAAGATATGGTCGTGACGGTTTCGCACCTCGGCTACATCAAACGCGTGCCGCTGACGACGTACCGGGCGCAGCGCCGCGGCGGCAAGGGCCGTTCCGGCATGGCGACTCGTGACGAGGATTTTGTTACCCGGCTATTCGTTGCGAACACGCACACGCCGGTTCTGTTCTTCTCGTCGCGCGGCATCGTCTACAAGGAGAAGGTCTGGCGTCTGCCGATCGGTACCCCGACGTCGCGCGGCAAGGCGCTCATCAACATGCTGCCGCTGGAGCCCGGCGAACGCATTACCACCATCATGCCGCTGCCCGAGGACGAAAGCACCTGGGACAATCTGGATGTGATGTTCTCGACCACGCGAGGTACGGTGCGCCGTAACAAGCTGTCCGACTTTGTGCAGGTCAACCGCAACGGCAAGATCGCCATGAAGCTTGAGGAGGAGGGTGATGAGATCCTCTCCGTCGAGACCTGCACGGCGCCGAACCATGATTTGGGTATCCCCGGTGACGACGTCTTGCTGACGACCGCGCTTGGTCAGGCGATCCGGTTTCCTGTCGATGAGGTGCGCGTGTTTGCGGGCCGCAATTCGATCGGTGTCCGCGGCATTTCGCTGGCCGATGGCGATCGCATCATCTCGATGACCATCGTCAACCATGTCGATGCGGAACCGTGGGAGCGTGCCGCCTATCTGAAGCGCTCGGCCGCCGAACGCCGCGCTGCCGGCGTCGATGAAGAGGATATCGCTCTCGTTGGCGAGGAAGTGGTGGAAGAAGGACAGCTGTCCGACGAACGCTACGAATATCTCAAGGAGCGCGAACAGTTCGTGCTGACCGTCTCCGTAAAGGGATATGGCAAGCGCTCGTCCTCCTATGATTTCCGCACCTCCGGCCGTGGCGGCAAGGGTATCCGCGCCACCGACACCTCGAAGACTTCGGAAATCGGCGAACAGGTCGCTGCCTTCCCGGTGGACGAAAAGGATCAGATCATGCTGGTCTCCGACGGCGGCCAGTTGATCCGCGTCCCTGTGGACGGCATCCGCATCGCAAGCCGTGCCACCAAGGGCGTCACCATCTTCTCAACCGCCAAGGACGAGAAGGTCGTTTCCGTCGAACGGATTTCGGAGCCGGAATCCGATGAGGAAGAGGATGCGACGCTCGGCGAGGAAACGGATGGCGTGACCGAGACGTCTGATGCTTCTCCGGATGGCTCCGAGGAATAAGGAACCTGGCGGATCGGCCCGAAAATCGAAATCGATTTTTGGAAGCCTCTATGGGTAGATTGAAGATGTTATGGCGCAGGCGTCCACTTCGACGCCCGGCGCCATAAAGAATAAAAGAAAAGCCCGCTGGACAATCCGGCGGGCTTTATCTTTGGAGGTCTGTTGATTTTTCTTCGCGCCGCTCGTGTGGATCCGACCGGCTTTTATCGGCAAGACAGATCTCGCCGGATCAGAACGCCCGGTGGCGTTCGATCAGGGCCTTGTAATGATCACTCTCGCGCTGAAGCGCGGAAATCGTCGAGGCGACCGAGGCAACGAACATGCCGCTGATCAAGGCAGCAAGTACTGTCAGTGTTAAAAACATGGACTTCCTCTCTTCTCCGCGGCGGTTGAACGTTTAGCGCGAATGTTTTTATTTCGGATTAATGGCCGAAGGTGTGATAGCGCGCCGTCATCGGCGGGCCGAACTGGCCCTTGCTGTTGTCAGCCATGTAGAAGGTCATGGAAGTGGCAACCATTGCCGTCATCATCAACATCCAGACCACATTGATCAGAGTTACTTTGTCGGGCATAGTCGAGATCCTTTCGAAAACGGCAGTTTTGCCGTGAAAATGCGCTGGCGGCTCTATGGTTCCGCAGCGACTGGACGCTGTTAATAAAGAGGTGCATCTGAAACACGCCTTAACGGGCCGTTCATCTGGCGTTCATCTTTCCCGCAACCGTCCAAGGGAGCTTTGCCGGTGGCCAGAAAGGCGCGGACGAGAAGGACAGCCATTTCCAGGAAGTAGGAGATGGCGATTGCGAGGATGGACAGGACAGCGAGCATGAAAAGGGGCCTCAGGTGGGCTGGTTCCGATGAACCAGTATGGCCACTATGGATCTCCCAGGCTGAAGCGCCTTTGAATGCTCCATTCAGCGGCTGTTCATCTTGTCGACGTGGTTGCGAGGCGCTGGAGTGCCTAGCCAAATCACTTGCGGCGGGCGCTCTTCCGTGACAAAAGGCGACGACTCAACCATCGGGCTGCCATGACGACCGCTTTTTATCCAGGTTCCTTCGATCCGATGACCAATGGACACCTCGACGTGCTGGTCCAGTCGCTGAACGTTGTCTCCAGGGTGATCGTGGCGATCGGCATTCATCCTGGAAAGACACCGCTGTTTAGCTACGATGAACGGGCCGAACTGATCCGCCATTCGCTGGCAGATGCACTTCCGGGACGCGCAGCCGACATCGATGTGGTTTCCTTCGACAACCTCGCGGTGGATGCGGCGCGCGCCAACGGCGCAACCCTGCTGCTGCGCGGCCTGCGTGATGGTACCGATCTCGATTATGAAATGCAGATGGCTGGCATGAACTACCAGATGGCGCCTGATCTGCAGACCATTTTCCTGCCTGCCGGAACCGCCTCGCGGCCTATTACCGCCACATTGGTTCGCCAAATCGCTGCGATGGGGGGCGACGTCAGTGCTTTCGTGCCGCCGGCAGTGCTGGCAGCACTGAAATCAAAGCTCGGCCGCTGAGGCCCTTTCTTGTTTTAGTCTTTGGAGTGACCATGAAACTCTTTCGTATTGCCGCCGCGCTCGTCGTGGCCTTCGCGACCGCCGGTTCGGTAAGTGCCGCATCCAGCGACGACTATCTGACGATCCAGCTCAAGGACGGTCCGGTCGTCATCGAACTCATGCCGGACGTGGCGCCGAAGCATGTCGCGCAGATCAAGGAACTTGCGAAAAAGGGCGAATACGACAACGTCGCCTTCCACCGTGTGATCGATGGCTTCATGGCTCAGACCGGCGACGTCCAGTACGGCGACATGAACGACGGTTACGATCCGAAGCTTGCCGGCACGGGCGGTTCCAGCCTGCCGGACCTTCCGGCCGAGTTCTCCAACGTTCCCTTCGAGCGCGGTACCATCGGCATGGCGCGCGCTCAGGATCCGAACTCGGCCAACTCGCAGTTCTTCATTATGTTCGCCGAGGGCGGCTTCCTGAACGGCCAGTACACGGTCGTCGGCAAGGTCGTGGCGGGCATGGAATATGTCGACAAGATCAAGCGCGGCCAGGGCGGAAACGGCGAAGTTTCCGATCCGGATCGCATGATCAAGGTAACCGTCGGCAGAAACTGAGGGCTGAGGCCCGCAAACAGGGAGTAAGACTATGGCCGAGATCAAGGATCCGGAAAACACCATCATCATGGAAACCACGAAGGGTCGCGTCGTGATTTCCCTTTTCCCGGACCTGGCTCCCGGCCATGTCGAGCGGATCAAGGAGCTGTCGCGCGAAGGCGCCTATGACGGCGTCGTCTTTCACCGCGTCATCGAGGACTTCATGGCCCAGACGGGCGACGTACAGTTCGGCAAGCAGGGCGGCGAAAGCTTCAACCCGGCACGCGCCGGCATGGGCGGCTCTTCCAAGCCGGACCTGAAGGCTGAATTCTCCGCTACCTCGCATGTGCGCGGCACGTGCTCCATGGCCCGGTCGCAGAACCCGAACTCCGCAAACTCGCAGTTCTTCATCTGCTTCACCGATGCACCGTGGTTGAACAAGCAGTACTCGGTCTGGGGTCAGGTTATCGAAGGCATGGAGGTCATCGACCAGATCAAGCGCGGCGAACCCGTGCGCGATCCCGACTCCATCGTTTCGATGAAGGTCGCTGCCGACGCCTGATCGTCCGGAAAAACGGAACCCGCCCCGGCGCTTTGCGCCCGGGCGGGTTTTCGCGTTTGATGAAATGATGTTGCCATGCGTGTAGACGAATTCGACTTCGACCTTCCGGAAGAAAGCATTGCGCTGAGGCCTGCGAGCCCGCGTGATCACGCGCGCCTGCTGGTCGTGCGTCCCGATGGCGTTCCCATCCTGGAAGACCGGAACGTTTATGATCTGGCCTCTTTCCTCAAGCCGGGCGACGCTCTGGTCTTCAACGATACCAAGGTCATACCGGCCCAGCTCGAAGGTGTTCGTCTGCGGGAAGGGGCGGAGCGCACTCCCGTGTCCTGCACCCTGCATATGCGCGTTGCCGCCAATCGCTGGAGGGCCTTTGCCCGTCCCGGCAAGCGTATCAAGGCCGGTGATCGCATCGAATTCGGCCATTCTGGAGAAACCTGCCTGCTCGGCACGCTCGCGGCGACCGTGGCGGAAAAAGGCGAAGCCGGCGAAATCGAACTGGCTTTCGACCTGTCGGGGCCGGACCTTGACCAGGCCATCGCCTCCGTCGGTCATATTCCGTTGCCGCCCTACATCGCCGCCAAGCGACCGGAAGACAGCCAGGACCGCAAGGACTATCAGACCATCTATGCCCGGGAAGAGGGGGCTGTTGCCGCTCCGACCGCCGGGCTTCATTTCACGCCCGCACTATTCGAAAAGCTCGATGCCGCCGGCGTCGAACGGCATTTCGTGACCCTGCATGTCGGTGCAGGCACCTTCCTGCCGGTCAAGGCGGACGATACCGCCGACCACAAAATGCATCACGAGATCGGCCATGTTGCTGCCGGGACCGCCGCCGCACTCAATGCCGTAAAGGCGAGGGGCGGGCGCATCGTCTGCGTCGGCACCACGTCGCTCCGGCTGCTGGAAAGCGCCACGACCGAGGCGGGCGAGGTGTTGGCATGGTCCGGCGCGACCGATATCTTCATCACGCCGGGTTACCGTTTCCGAGCCGTCGATGTCCTGATGACCAATTTCCACCTGCCGCGTTCGACTCTGTTCATGCTGGTGTCGGCCTTTGCTGGCCTTGAGACCATGCGGGCCGCCTACACCCACGCGATCGAAACCGGCTACCGTTTTTATTCCTACGGCGATTCAAGCCTGCTGTTCCGGAAAGACCCCTGAACCGATGCACGAGAAGTTCCAGTTCACCCTCAAGGCCACATCCGGCAAGGCTCGCCTTGGCGAGGTTTCCATGCCGCGTGGCGTGATCCGCACCCCTGCCTTCATGCCGGTCGGCACGGTGGGCACCGTCAAGGCCATGTATCTCGATCAGGTCAGGGAAGGGGGCGCCGACATCATTCTCGGCAACACCTATCATCTGATGCTGCGGCCCGGCCCGGAGCGCGTCGCTCGCCTTGGTGGCCTGCATGAACTGATCCGCTGGCCGCATCCAATCCTCACCGACAGCGGCGGCTTTCAGGTCATGTCGCTGTCGGGCCTGCGCAAGCTCGACGAAAAGGGTGTGACCTTCAAGAGCCATGTCGATGGCTCGACCCATCATATGTCGCCGGAGCGCTCGATCGAGATCCAGGGCCTGCTGGACAGCGACATCCAGATGCAGCTCGACGAATGTGTGGCGCTCCCGGCGGAGCCGAAGGAAATCGAGCGGGCGATGGAAATGTCGCTGCGCTGGGCCGAGCGCTGCCGCGTGGCCTTCGGTGAACAACCTGGCAAGGCGATGTTCGGCATCGTTCAGGGCGGCGACGTCCCGGACCTGCGTGTCCGTTCGGCCGAGGGATTGAAGCAGCTCGACCTCAAGGGCTATGCCGTCGGCGGTCTCGCGGTCGGCGAGCCGCAGGAGGTCATGCTGAAGATGCTCGACATCACACTGCCGGTGCTGCCGACGGAAAAGCCGCGTTACCTGATGGGCGTCGGTACACCCGATGACATCCTGAAATCCGTCGCGCAGGGCATCGACATGTTCGACTGCGTAATGCCGACCCGCTCCGGTCGCCATGGGCTCGCCTTCACCCGGCGCGGCAAGGTCAATATACGCAATGCCCGCCATGCCGAGGACATGCGGCCGCTGGACGAGGAATCGAACTGCCCGGCTTCCCGCGATTATTCGCGCGCCTATCTCCATCATCTCGTCCGCTCCAACGAAGCGCTCGGCGGCATGCTGCTGTCGTGGAACAATCTCTCCTACTATCAGGAGCTGATGCAGGGCATCCGCAAGTCGATCGAGGAAGGGCGCTTTGCGGATTTTATGGCGGAGACCATGGAAATGTGGGCGAAGGGCGATATCGACGCCCGCTGAAATCCGGTCGTGAAAAAGTGATTTTCGGGAGGCGGACAAAAAGCGCTTCCCGAACAACGGGTAGCAGGATTTTCACTTCATGAAACCGGGGATGTAGACGGGTTGCGGGGGCTTGCCCGCAACCACGGTTTGTGCGACGCAATGCACGCACATTCCGTGTTCGCCTCCCGTTTTTCGGTCCTCCCCCATGCCTATTCTCGCGCCGCCGGCGCTGATCTTCTTTTGTAATTCCGTCCTGTTCATTTCCCTGTTTACCCGCCTTCCAAGCATTCAGGCGTCGATGCAGGTGAACAAGGCGACGCTTGGTCTCGCGCTTCTCGGTGGAGCGCTTGGCACAGTCTTGGCGCTACCGATTGCGGGCAAGATCAACAACTGGCTCTCCCCAAGACGCACCGCCGCGCTCAGCCTGATGATCCTGAGCTTCGTCATGCCGTTACTGGCGATGGTGCCCTATGCCGGTTTTGTCGCCTGCTTCGTCTTCTTCGCCTTCATCCGCACCATGCTCGACGTGGCGCAGAACATGATTTCCACCGGCATCGAGCAGTCGAGTGGCGTCAAGGTGTTGTCGCGCAGCCATGGTTTCTGGTCGGTTGGCCTGCTTCTGGGCACGATGGCCTCGAGCTGGGCCGCAGGGCAGGGCATAACGCCGGTCGGGCATCTCGCCGCAATCGGTGTCTTTGTCTTCGTTTGTGCGCTGGTGGTTCTCAGGATCACCCCGGAGATGAGCAGCTTGACGGTGGCCAGATCGAGCGGAAACACGCCGACCTTCATCCGGCCTACACGTGGCATTCTTCTGGTCGCGCTCATGCTGTTTGGGCTGGCCATCATCGAAGGCGCGATTTACGACTGGGGCATGTTTCTGATCCGCGAGCGCATCACGACAGATCCGGCAAGGGCAGGGCTGCTCTTCGCCTTCTTCACCATCGGCATGGGCGTAACCCGCCTTTCCGGTGACTGGTTGCGCGAGATTTTCCGCCCCGCTATCCTGCTGCGCGCCTCCGCCGTCTCCGTTGCGCTGGGGCTCGGCATCATCCTCAATTTCGAGAACGAGTGGCTTGCGGCAATCGCACTGGCCTTGATCGGTTGCGGGGTTGCCTTCAATTATCCGCTGGCCGTCTCCACGATCATTTCGATGCGCAGCGTCAACTCGCCGGCGGAGAACCTTGCGGCGCTGTCCATGGTGATGCTGATCGCGACCATCGGCATTCCGCCTTTGCTCGGCAGTGTCGCCGAACTCTACGGAATCACCACCAGCTTCGTGGCGATCCTGCCTCTGACGCTGCTTGCGTTCTTCATGGCGCCGGTGTCTGAGGGGCGTGGCCTTCAAAGAGATGAGAACGTCGGACAAGAGACGCGATGAACGAAAGCGATGACACGCAGGCCGAGGCAACGGTTCCCACTTCACGCATGCTGGCATGGGTGAAGAATTCCGCTGCCTACCGTTTGTCGCGCAAGATGATGACCGAACACGAGCTCTCGACAGCGATTGCTCGCAAGGCCCGCCAGAAGTTTGAGGTCATTTCTGAAGCGCAGATCAAGGCGCTGTCGCTTGCCGCCGTGGAATTCGGCCGTCAGATGCGCGCTCTGGATGATCAGTCCTATGCCGAGGTGAGGGTACGTTCCTCCACGGCTGCGGGTAAATCACGGCGCATCATTGCGCGCAAACTCGCGGAAAAGGGCGTCGACCGCCAGATCATCGCCGACGCTCTGGAGGACACCGACGATTTTCGCGCAGCGCTCGTCTTTGCGCGCAAGCGGGCGTTCGGCCCATTTCGTCGTGTCGAACTCGATGAGAAGCGCAAGGCAAAAGAATTTTCCGCATTCGCCCGCAACGGCTTCAGCTTCGAATTCGGCACCAGGATCATGAACATGTCGTTCGAGGAGGCCGAGGAATTGCTTGCCGAGCTGCCATTGGGGTGAGGAAGCCGGGCAGGTTGCTTGCATCTGCAAATAGGAAGCTTGGTGGGAAAGGTGTAGACCGTTCCCAAGCATCGCGACAATCAGATTCGAGGATATTCCATGCCTGCGCCGAAAAACCATTTCAAACAGGCTCTCAAGGAAAAGCGGACCCAGATCGGCTTCTGGCAGGCGCTTGCCAATCCCTACACAGTGGAGATATCCGCGGGCGTCGGATACGACTGGCTGCTGATCGATGGTGAGCATGCGCCGAACGATATCCCGATGATGGTATCCCAGCTTCTGGCGATGAAGGGCTCGAAGAGCCATGCGGTGATCCGCCCGCCAATCGGAGAAACATGGATCATCAAGCAGTTGCTCGATATCGGCGCCCAGAGCCTGCTCGTGCCCATGGTACAGAGCCGGGAGCAGGCGGAGGCAATGGTGCGTGCGGTTCGTTATCCACCACACGGCGAGCGCGGTGTCGGCGCAGCCATTGCGCGGGCTTCGGATTTCAACCGTATTGAAGATTACGTGCAGACCGCCAATGACGAAATCTGCCTGCTGCTTCAGGTGGAGACCCGCGCGGGTCTTGCGGCACTTGATGAAATCGCCGCGACTGAGGGCGTTGACGGCGTCTTCATCGGTCCGGCTGATCTGGCCGCCGATATGGGCTATCTCGGTAACCCCGGCGCGCCGGAGGTGCAGGAGGAAATCGAGAAGGCCATTGCGAAGATCCAGTCTCTCGGCAAGGCGGCGGGCATCCTGATCGGCGATCTCGCATTGTCGAAGCGCTATGTCGAGCTCGGCGCGACCTTCGTTGCTATCGGCAATGACGTGACGCTCTTCGCGGAAGCCGCCGCAAAGTTGCTGGCTGATTTTCATGTTATCGAGGCCGCCAAGGGCTCGGCCGGCGCCAAGGTCTACTAGCCAGCGGCAAATTAACTTGGGATTTCAGTCGTTTGCAGCTAAAGATTCTGCGTTGGCACCGTCCATCTGATGAAAACAACGAAGCGCAGCGCGTTTTTTCCGCACCGTCGGAAATGTGTTATGGCTTCCATGATGGAGATAAGCGATGAAAGAGATCGCTGATCACGGAGTCCGTTTCGGACGAATTGCCGCTACGCTGCCGGTTACCGATATGGACAAGGCCTACGACTTTTACACCAGAGTTCTGGGCTTCACCAAGGTTTTCGAGAACGGAAATCCCGTCGGTTTCATGATCCTGAAACGCGATGCCGGAGAGCTGCATCTGACATTGCAGCGAAACCACAAGGCAACCGACTTCAACGTCGCGCACCTGATGGTGGACGATATTGATGCTCTGCATGCCCGTTGCAAGCAGAACGGCGCGCGGATCATAAAAGGCCTCAAGGACCAGGACTACGGTCTGCGCGCCTTCGTCTTCGAAGACCCGGATGGCAACCGCATTGACGTCGGGCAGGCTATCTAGCGTTCTGCACTACGCGGGATCCGGTCGGAACACGTCCGGATCCCATCAGAATCGGTTTCATGATATCATCAGAACCGCTCAGGGAATTCGTCCAGCGTGCCGCGCGGATCAAGAGGCGAGAACGCCGCGCCGCCATTTCAATCACACGAACATAGATCGCATAAGATAGATTATGGAACTTAAATCCATAAATCGAGCCAGATGCATACAGCTGCGCACCTGCAGATCAGCTGTCCGTGGACACCTTCATCAGGACCAGACCCGCAACGATCAGGACTGCCGCAAGGATGCGCATGGCGCTTGCTTGTTCGCCAAGCATGATGATTCCAACGAGAAACGCGCCGACGGCTCCGATGCCGGTCCAGATCGTATAGGCCGTACCAAGCGGTAGCGTTCGCATGGAAAACGACAGCAGCAGAATGCTGGCGCCCATCGCGACCGCCGTGATGGCCGTCGGCACTAGGCGTGTAAAGCCAGCGGATTGCTTCATGAAATAAGCCCATACGACTTCAAGGACGCCGGCTGCGACAAGAATGATCCAGGCCAAGATTGCTTCCTCCGATGAACGGAAGTTGTTTGAAATCAATGTGATCGGGTCATATTCTCAGGCGCGTTCGACATTGACGCCTAAACGTCGACTTCAAATGTCATCTGGTCGTAGGCCGGTTCCACATGCGGCGGTGTCTCGGCCAGCACGGTCTCGTAATCGAGTGGAACATGCATGTGCGTAAGGATGGCACGGCCGGGCTTCAGCCGGTCGATCCAGCCAAGTGCCTGTTCCAGCGAAAAATGGCTCGGATGATGCCGGTATTGCAGCGCGTCGATAATCAGGACCGAGAGACCGTCGAGTCTTGCGACGGTTTCGTCCGGAAACGCGCTGACATCGCAGCAATAAGCAACGTCGCCGATCCTGAGGCCAAGCGAGACGATATCGCCATGCTGTTGCAACAACGGCTGCAGCCGAATGGTGCCGCCGGCGCCGCTGATCTCGATCGGCCTGTCGAGATCCTCGATGACGACCGGTTCGACGATCGGTGGATAGTTGCTGCCTGCAGGTGTTTCGAGGCAATAGCCGAAACCCATGCGAATGCGCCGCATGGCTTCTGGTTCGGCATGGATCGGAATGCGTCTGTTGTGCGAGACGAAATATCCGCGCAGATCGTCGATCCCGTGCAAATGATCCGCATGGGCGTGGGTGTAGAAGACGGCGTCGATATGCTGGACCTGTGCGGCAATCATCTGCTCGCGGAAATCCGGTCCGGTATCGACCACCACCGTCGTCATACCACCGTCAGGACCGATCTGCTGGATCAGGAAGGACGCGCGGGTGCGCCGGTTGCGCAGGTTGTTCGGATCGCATGCGCCCCAGTCTCCATTGATGCGTGGTACGCCCGGAGACGACGAGCAGCCAAGGATGGTGAAGCGCTGCCGATAACTCATGCAAGCCTCGGCATCTTGGAGAAGATGCGGAATGCATTGTCGGTCGTGATCCGGGCCATCTCTTCGAAGCTGACGCCCATGGTTTCAGCCAGCACTTCGGCGGTATTGACCACGTATGAGGGCTCGTTACGCTTTCCGCGCCAGCGCTTCGGCGCAAGGTACGGCGCGTCGGTTTCGACCAGCAACCGGTCGAGTGGCAGGACCTTGGCGATATCGCGCAGTTCCGTCGATTTCGGGAAGGTCAGGATGCCAGAGAACGAGACGTAACCGCCAAGTTCAATGCCGGTCTTCGCCAGCGCTTCGCCGGAGGAAAAGCAATGCAGGATGAAAGGGAAGGCCCCCTTCCCTGTTTCTTCTGTCAGGATGGCCGCCATGTCGTCGTCGGCGCTGCGGCTGTGGATCACCAGCGGCAGCCCGGTTTCGCGCGCAGCCGCGATGTGGCGCAGAAGCCCGGTCTTCTGATCCTCGGGCTTCTGGGTGTCGTAAAAATAATCGAGACCCGCTTCACCGATCGCCACGACCTTCGGATGGGCGGCCAGCCGCACCAGATCCTCGGTGGTGATATCCAGTTCCTCGTCCGCATTGTTCGGATGGGTTCCGACCGAGCAGAACACGGTCGGAAAACGCTCGGTCAACGCCAGCAGCGCGTCGAGTTTTCTGACACGGGTCGAGATCGTTACCATCTGCGATACGCCGGCTGCGTGCGCCCGCGCGACCAGTTCGTCGCGCTCGGCTTCGAAGTCGGCAAAGTCGAGGTGGCAATGAGTATCGATCAGCATGGCGGTCAGGCCTTCACGTCCGTTTCGGGCGCCACATAGCGCGGGAAGACCGGCGTCGGGGTCTCGAGCAAGGTTCCGGGCGTCAGCCGGCCAGCCTCGCCGAGGAAGGCGAAGCTGCGCTTGTCTTCCGGTACCGCGACGAGATCCAGCAGCTTGGCCGAGGACGCCGGCATGATCGGCTGGAACAGGATGGAGATCTGGCGCACGACTTCGGCCGTGACGTAGAGCACGGTCGCCATGCGGGCCGTATCGGTCTTGCGCAGAACCCAGGGCTCCTGAGCGGCGAAATAGCGGTCGGCCTCGTTCACCGTGCCGATGATGGTCGCAACGATCTTGTGGATCGCCAGACGGCTCATCTCTTCTCGGCAGGTGGCGATCATCGCATCGGCGGTCGCCAGCATGGCCTTGTCGGCATCCGTCAGTTCGCCCGGTTCCGGGATTTTCGCATCGCAGTTCTTGACGATCATCGACAGTGAACGGCTGGCAAGATTGCCGATGCCGTTGGCAAGGTCCGCATTGATGCGGGTCGCGATCGCTTCCTCGCTATAGCTGCCATCCTGCCCGAAGGAGACCTCGCGCAGCAGGAAGTAACGCACCTGGTCGAGGCCGAAATGGTTCACCAGATTTGCCGGATCGACCACATTGCCGAGAGACTTCGACATCTTCTCGCCCTTGTTGAGCAGGAAGCCATGGGCAAAGACCTTCTTCGGCAGCGGCAGGCCGGCGGACATCAGGAAGGCCGGCCAGTAGACGGCGTGGAAGCGGATGATGTCCTTGCCGATGACATGAACGTCGGCCGGCCAGTATTTCGCCCGAGGGCCGTTCTGGTCGGTCAGGTAGCCGGTCGCCGTGATGTAGTTGGTCAGGGCATCGACCCAGACATACATGACGTGCTTCGGATCATCCGGCACCTTGATACCCCAGTCGAACGTCGTGCGCGAGATCGAAAGGTCCTTGAGGCCCGACTTCACGAAGGAAGCGACCTCGTTCTTGCGCTCGACCGGACCGATGAAATCGGGCTGGTCTTCATAGAGCTTCAGCAGCTTATCCTCATAGGCGGAAAGCTTGAAGAAGTAGCTCTCCTCTTCTACCCATTCGACCGGCGTGCCCTGTGGTCCGTAGCGAACGCCGTCGGCGCGCAGCTGGGTTTCGTCCTCGGCATAGTAAGCCTCGTCGCGCACGGAGTACCAGCCGGCATAGCTGTCCTTGTAGATGTCGCCATTGGCGGCCATCCGCTTCCAGATCTCCTGCGATGCCTCGTGGTGGCGGGACTCGGTCGTGCGGATGAAGTCGTCGTTGGACGCGTTCAGCATCTTTCCCATCGCCCGGAATTCATTGGAATTCCGCTCGGCCAGTTCTTCAGTAGAGATACCTTCTGCCCGCGCCGTCTGCTGCATCTTCTGGCCATGTTCGTCCGTTCCGGTCAGGAAGAAGACGTCCTTCCCGTCGAGCCGCTGGAACCGCGCCATGGCGTCGGTCGCAATCAGTTCGTAGGCGTGGCCGATATGCGGCTTGCCGTTCGGATAGGCGATAGCGGTGGTGATGTAGAACTTTTCGGTCATGGCTGATCTTGTTGTCCGCGTCGATTGCGCTTTTATGAAATCATGCCGCTCTTAGAGCATTCTTGCGCCTTTAGAAACAGCAAGTTTTGTGAACGGCAGACGTGGCGCAGGCGCATAAGTCCCGGTGTACTGCCGCCATTCAGGCCTGCGATATGGCCGTCAGGGCTTCGAGAATGGTTTGTTTGCGATCCAGATTGTAGGCGCCGGCCGTCGCAAACTGTTCGTTGATCGAGGTCGAAAGGCGCGCATAGCGCTCCGCCCGGCCAAGATCGCCGCCGAGCGCCAGCCGCCGGGCAGTTTCCACCAGATATTCGCTCAGGTGTTCCGAGAAGAAGCCAAAGGCGACCTCGCGGTCCTTGCCGCTCAGTGCGTCTGCAAGCTGGTACATCGTCTTGCGCGCCGTCGGGCCTTCTGTGGTCAGAACCTTTTCGAAGGCCTCTATGATGTCGGCCCCGCCGTAATTGACGATCTTGAGCGCCTGCGCAACGCTTCCCTTGGCAAGGGATAGGACCGCTCCGGCCTGCGCTTCGCCGATCGAAAGACCGAGCTGCCCGAGCGCCTGCCGCATCGCATTCTCCGGAAGAGCGTCAAGTTTCAGTGGAAGGCAGCGGGAACGGATCGTCGGCAGCAGGCGGCCCGGCGCGTGCGAAAGCACCAGGAACATCGCCCGCTTCGGCGGTTCCTCCAGGATCTTGAGAATGGCGTTCGCCGCGTTGCGGTTGAGATCGTCGGCGGGGTCTATGATGACGATGCGCCAGTTGCCGGTGCCTGATGTCTGCGAGAAGAAGTGGCCTGCCCTCCGGACTTCGTCCACCGTGATCGCGCTCTTGGCGCGTCCCGTCTTCTCGTCTACCGGCCGCGTCAGATGCAGGAGGTTGTGGCTTGCCCCGCCTGCGATCTGCCGGCTGATCGATGACTGCGGATCAGGATCGGCGATCCGCTCCGGCGCGTTCAATGGATCGGGATTGGAGAGAACGTGATTGGCGAAGCGGAAGGCGAGCGTCGCCTTGCCGATCCCTTCCGGGCCTTCGATCAGTATTGCATGATGCCCCTTGCCCGACCTGTATGTTCCGGCGAGAAAGCTCTCCGCCTCCTCGTGGCCGAAGAGCTTCGTGTTCAGGGCCGGCGCGATTGCCCCTTCCAGCACCCCATAGCGTTCTTCGCTCATTGTGCACCGACCTGCTCTGTGACGGCCCGCGCCTTCAAGGTCAGAAGTGGTTCGATCAGCCCGAGAACATATTCGCCGATCTCGGCGACGGGGCGTTGGGCATCGACAACGCGGCAGCGTTCGGGCTGGGCGGCGGCGATATCGAGAAAGGCCTGACGCCGCTTTTCATGGGTCTCGACCTCTTCTTTCTCGAAGCGGTCCGGTTCGGCGGCATTGCCGAGATGCGGCTGCAATCGGCCGCGCGCACGTTCGAGGCCAACGGATGCCGGCAGATCGAAGATCAGCGTCAGGTCCGGCACGATGCCATCGACGGCGACGCGTTCCAGCGCGTCGATGAAGTCCGGCTGGAGATTACCTGTGACACCCTGGTAGACGCGCGAGGAATCCATGAAGCGGTCGCAGAGCACGACGAAGCCTTTGGAGAGCGCCGGTCGAATGACCGTCTCGACATGGTCGTTGCGGGCGGCTGCGAAAAGCAGGGCTTCCATGCGCACGCCATAGGATTCGGCCGCACCGGACAGCAGCACATGGCGCAATGCTTCCGCGCCGGCCGATCCGCCGGGCTCGCGCGTGGTGATCACATCGAGACCGCGGCGTCTAAGCGCGTCTGCGAGCCGGCGGATCTGGGTGGACTTGCCTGCCCCCTCTCCGCCCTCGAAACTCACGAACAATCCCTTACCGCTCGACACTATCTGCTCCGACCTTTGCGAATAAAAGCTAATATAGGTGGTCCATGCGTCAATAGCGTAATCGCCATCTTAGTTAAACTATAAACCGTTCTGGAAAATTTTCTGTCCGGTCAAAGCCAGAAGAACAGAAGTTCGAATATCGCGTCGAAGGCTTTCTGACGCAATGTGCCCTCACCCACTGGTTCTGCACTCTTTAGCGCCAGTTCACGCAACGGCCGTTCGCCCGAATAGATCGTCAGGTTGCCGACATCCGCGCCTTTGGCCACCGGTGCCTTGAGCGGCCAGTGATAGACGATCTTCGCCTGCAGCCGTTCGGGGTTGTTGATCGGCACGTAGACATCAACAGGAAGCGGTGTCACCAGCGCCACCTTGCCCTTGTCTCCGCCATAGACGCTTGCCTCGCCGACCGTTTCCCCGGCCTTGAACAGGCTGCGCATCTCGAAGGTCGTGAAGCCCCAGTCGAGCAACCGATTGGCTTCCTCCGTTCGCTCCTTGTCGCTGGCGACGCCGTTCATCGCCAGGAAAAGCCGCCTGCCCTGCCGTTCCGCAGATGTCACGATGGAATAGCCGGACCCCTCGGCAAAGCCGGTCGCGAGGCCGTCTGCGCCGGATGCCAACATCGGGTTGCGGTTGCGCTGGAGGATCTTGTTCCACTCGAATTCAGGCTGCGAAAGCAACCGGTAGAAATCCGGATAGGTCGCCTGCAGATGGCGCGCCAGCCGCACCATGTCGGTTAGCGTTGTTTTGTTATCCGGATGAGGCAGACCGGTGGAATTGGCGAAATGGCTGCCCGTCAGACCGAGAGCCTTCGCCCGCTCATTCATGCGTTCGGTAAACTTCGCTTCGCTACCCGTCATGCCTTCGGCAAGAATGATGCAACCGTCATTGGCCATCTGCACGGCGATGCCCTTCACGAGATCCTCGACGCGGATGTCCGATTTCAGCGCGGCAAACATCGTCGAGGTGCGCGAAGGTGCGCCGCCAGTGCGCCACGCATATTCCGAAACACGATAGACTGTATCGAGGCTGATTTCGCCGCGCTTCAGCGCATCGAACACCACTTCGAGTGTCATCATCTTGGCAAGCGACGCGGGAGGGAAAGGCGTCTCCTCTCCCTTGGAAAGCAGGATTGTGCCGGTCGATGCCTCGATCAGCAGAACCTGAGCCGCCTTCGTCTCGAAAGTCGGGCTAGGCGCTTTCTGCGCCATGGCGCCTATCGGGAAGAGAAAGCCCAAGATGAGGACGGCAAGGGCAAGGCTCTGTCGCATGGTCCTCTTCTGCTGCTCCTGCCTGCATCAGCGACAGGCATACTCGACGATAGCGCTTAGCGACTGCCAGAAAGCTTGGTGGCGCCGCGTCTGACCGATGCGAGAATCGATGCCTCTGTCAGACCGTCATTGCGCACCATAATGGCGTCGAAGGCAAGCGCGGAGCGAGGAACGGTGGCGCCTTCCGCATAGGCAGACGCGGGAACACCGGCCGGCAGACGCAGGTAATGGCCGTCGAGCGGACGCGGATAGGGCGTGGGGCCGAATTCAGGCAGGAGGACAAACTGGTCGAAGGCTGCCACGGCTGGAGCAGCCGCCTGAGCGACCGGAACCGGCCTGCTGGACGGGGTCGGTCCGGCAAGGCTTGTCTGGATCGCGGGCGCCTGAAGCGTCATGCTCTGCGGCATGGTGTTCTGGGCGGAAGCAACCATCACGCCGCTGGCAATCTGGCCCTGCGGATTGATGGCCGGGAAGCGATCGCCCTTCTTGCTGTAGGAGGCCATCAGGTAGGGCATGTCGTTGCCGTCCATGCGTGCCGGGCCGACATATTGCACGCGGACCTTGCCGGTGCCGCTATGGGCCATGTCCAGCATGTCGGCAGTCTTGTTGGACAGGTCGATGATGCGATCCGAATGGAACGGACCGCGGTCGTTGATTCGCACGATGACTGACGTGCCGTTATCGATATTGGTTACGCGGGCATAGCTTGGCAGTGGCAGCGTGGGATGCGCAGCTGAGAGGTAATACTGGTCGTAGAGTTCGCCATTCGCTGTTAGGCGGCCGTGAAAGGCTGAACCGTACCAGGACGCCATACCGACCTTGTCGTAATTCGGATTGTCGTCGGGAACATAGACCTTGCCCTTCACGGTATAGGGTTTGCCGACCATGTAGCGGCCACCGCCCTTTGGCACCGGGCCGCCGGCGACGAGGCGCGGGCTTGCCTTCACGCCGTATTCCGATTCGGAGAAGTATTCCTTGCCGTGTTTTTTCGGCTTTTTCTCGTTGCTGGTCGTGGAGCATGAGGCAACGGAAACACAAAGAAGTGACAAAGCGAGCCATTTGGCTCCGATGACCAGAGATCCGCTGCCTGTCTTGATTTTCATGTGTCCCACTTATTCCATAAGTCTTGCCGCGGCGTCCCCGACCGCTGCCGGAAAGAAACGACGTTTCCACCCGACTGGCTAACTGCAATGGTAAGAAGAAAGCTTTGACAACGTGGCGGAATTGAGAAAAATCTGTGCACACCGTCGCCATTGTTTGTTCATGGTTAATAAGCGGTAAATCGAATACTCCGTCACAATGGACTGTTACTTGCTGCCTCCTCGCTACGGGTTCGCGGCGGCTATCAACGGGACACCGTCTCTGTTCATTTGACCAGGACAGAAATCCTGCTTGCCAAGTGCTGTGGCTTTGCGCATAACGCGAATTGCTGGAGAGGTGGCCGAGCGGTTTAAGGCACCGGTCTTGAAAACCGGCGTAGGTGAGAGCCTACCGTGGGTTCGAATCCCACCCTCTCCGCCATTCGGGTTCAATAGTTCATATCTGTGAGCGACTGTCGTCGCTTGCCTCTTACCCCAGCTTTTCGGAAGCATTTCGAGATCCGCGATCTCGGCGGGGCTGATCCGTGACGTTCGTGGCTGGGTAAAGTCTGCCAGCCTCCAGCTTTAAATCATTTCAGCTTTGCCGCGTTAGTGCGTTTCCCAACGGATTGACCTGCCTCATCCAGCAATCGCCGGAAGCTTGGGCATTCCATATGTGAGGGCGCGCGGCAGTTGGCGATGTGGCGGAGTGTTTCGCGCAGCGCGGTCAGTTCGTGGATCTGTCGGTCGACCTCGTCGGCCTTCTCGCGAAACACGTCGCGTGACAGTTCCGGCATGCCGTTTCGGCCGAACATGCCGGCAATTTGATCAAGCGAGAAGCCCGCCGATCTTCCCATCGCTATGAGCTTGAGTTGCAACAGCACTTCGGGCGGAAACTGCCGTCGCAGTCCATGCCGGGAAACCGACGAAATCAAACCTTCTTCCTCGTAATAGCGCAGCGCGGAAGGCTTCATCCCGCTTCGTGCCGCAACCTCTCCGATATCCAGAAATTTCATGCTTGACCTCAAGTTGGCTTGAAGTGGCAGCCTGCTCTCGAACCGAATTTCAAGCAAGAGGTCATTATGATGGAACAGACTAAACCGCGCTTATCAACGAATTCGCACGCAGGTATCACGATCACGCTGACACTCGCCATGCTGCTGGCGGCGCTCGGCACCAGCATTGCCAATATCGCCTTGCCCATGCTGGCGATAGCGTTCTCCGCGCCTTTTGCTCAGGTGCAGGCGGTGGTCGTCGCCTATCTCGCGGCCCTGACGGTTTCCGTTGTTATCGCCGGGCGGCTTGGCGACCGTTACGGACTGAAATCCATGCTTGTTTCAGGTCTGATCCTTTTCACTGTAGGATCTCTGCTCTGCGCGCTCTCGCCGAGCCTGTGGCTGTTGATAGGCTCACGTCTCATACAGGGCGTCGGTGCCGCTTTTCTCATGACGCTCGCCATGGCTCTGACGCGTCAGACGGCAAAGGATGCGCGCATGGGGCAGGCCATGGGCCTGCTCGGCACTGTGTCTGCATTGGGAACAGCACTTGGTCCTGCACTCGGCGGCCTATTGATCCCCGTCACCGGGTGGCGCGGAATCTTCTGGGTGCAGATACCGTTGGCCCTTTTGGCGCTGATCCTCGCCGTCAAGATGCTGCCGGGTGACGGGGAAAAAGGAAAGACGCCGTCTGCAAGCCTGTGGTCGGCGATGAATCGGAGCCTCCTGCCCAACCTTTTCATTAACGTATTAGTCGCTGCGGTCATGATGACCACGCTTGTGGTCGGCCCATTCTACCTCAGCCTCGGGCTGGGACTGGAGGCAAGCCATGTCGGGTTCATCATGGCAGTCGGTCCGGTCGTTTCAATTCTAAGCGGCGTTCCGTCTGGCCGGATCGTCGACGTCTTGGGAAGCGACCGCGTGCTTGTCATCGGGCTTATTCTGTTGGCTGTCGGAGCCTTCCTCCTGGCATTCTTGCCGAACCTGATAGGCATCGTTGGCTATATATTGTCTATCGTTGTCCTCACTCCGGGCTATCAGCTGTTTCAGTCCGCCAACAATACCGCCGCACTGGCGGATGTATCCAAGGACCGCCGCGGCACGGTTTCCGGCATCCTCAACCTGTCGCGCAACATCGGCCTGATCGCGGGTGCATCGTTGATGGGGGGCATTTTCGCTCTTGGTGTCGGGACCGGGGAGTTCACCACCGCCTCCGCTTCAGCCATCGGCGCCGGGATGCGGCTGACCTTCCTTTCCGCCGGCGGGATGATGCTGGTTGCCATTGCCGTGGCTTTCGGGCACCGCACTTCCGCTCCAACATCGATTTGATCGCCTCGCCTGGGTAATCGGCGCCGAGACAGCCGATTGCCATATGGACTGGAGGGTGTTCATGACGTCATGGCCTGCGGCTATGTCCTGCATTCGTCATAGTTCCGATCGTCTGCGGCCTTTTTGAACGCCTTCCCGTCCTTCCATCCTTCTTCGATCGGATTCCTCAGAGAAGCTCCCGTCTCAGCAGGGACTCCAGCCAGTCGGCAAATACCTGCAGTCTGCGGGAGAGATGCCGTCGGTGCGGATAGAGCAGCGTCATGGGCATGGGGTCTGCCCGATGATGGGGCATGACTTCCACGAGTTCGCCGGCGCCAAGGTGTCCCTTAACGTCATAGGCCGGGATTTGTATGAGGCCGAGACCGGCCAGACAACATGCGATATAGGCTTCGGCACTGTTGACGGTAACGCGACCATGCAAGGGCATCGTCCGCAGGGCTCCATGCTCGCGCCATTCCCAGTCCTCCACCCTACCGGTAGACGGCGACGCGTAGTTGACGGCGAAGTGGCTAGAGAGATCTTCCGGCGAGTTCGGGACACCGTGCCGTGCCAGATAGTCAGGGCTCGCGACGTTGAGCAGCGGCAGCTTGCCGATCGGTCTTGCGATCAGGCCTGAATCGTCGAGCGGCCCTACCCGTAGTACGCAGTCGAGGCCGTCCTCGACCAAGTTCACGGAACGATCGGTGACCCCGAGATCCACATGGATCTGCGGGTAGCGCTTGAGGAAACCCGGCAGCGCAGGTGCAATGATCAGCCGCCCTATCCTGCCCGGCACGTCGATCCGGAGCCTGCCGGACGGTTGCGCGGCCGTCTGCTTGAAAAGGTTTTCCGTATCCTCGACATCGGACACGACTCGTTGGCACCTGTCATAGAAGACGAGCCCGTCCTGCGTTGGCGAGACCTTGCGGGTGGTACGATGGAGCAGGCTCGCCCCCACACGGCCCTCCAACTCCTGAATGGCTGCCGAGACAGAGGAGCGGGGTATGCCGATTGTGTCTGCGGCACGGGTGAAACTCGCGCAGTCGACGACGCGCATAAAAATGCGAAACAGGTCAATGCGATCCACGATTCCATGCTCCGATTGGTCGATTTTTCTGACAAGTGATGTCGAAGTGCGTCGCTTTATCGGGATTTTCTAGACGATATCTTTCCTCGACGAAAGCGGTCATTTCGAACCGTGAAAAGCAAAGGAAAGCGTTCCATGGCTACCCATAGCATTAAGGGAAAGACCATCATCATCGGCGGCGGCGCGAAAAACCTCGGCGGCCTGATCGCCCGCGATTTCGCGGCAAACGGAGCGAAAGCAATCGCCCTTCATTACAATAGTTCGGCGACGAAGGCCGATGCGGATGCAACGGTCGCTGCGGTTAAGGCGGCCGGGGCCGAGGCGGCTGCGTTTCAGGCAGATCTCACCACCGCTGGAGCAATGGAAAAGCTGTTTGCAGATGTGGTCGCCGCCTTCGGCAGGCCCGACATCGCGATCAACACCGTCGGCAAGGTGCTGAAGAAGCCCATCCTCGATATCTCCGAGGCTGAATATGACGAGATGAGTGCGGTGAATGCCAAGACAGCCTTCTTCTTCCTCAAGGAAGCCGGACGCCATCTCAATGACAACGGTGCTATCGTTACGTTGGTGACGTCGCTGCTTGGGGCCTTTACCCCCTTCTACTCAAGCTATGCCGGCACCAAGGCCCCAGTTGAGCACTTCACCCGTGCAGCCGCCAAGGAGTTTGGTGACCGGGGTATTTCTGTAACTGCAATCGGTCCCGGACCGATGGACACCGCGTTCTTCTATGGCCAGGAAAGCACCGATGCTCAGGCTTACCACAAGAGCGCAGCAGCTCTATCGAAGTTCTCGAAGACAGGTCTGACCGATATTGAGGACATAGCCCCCTATATTCGATTCCTTGTTACTGAGGGTTGGTGGATGACCGGCCAGACCATTCTCGTTAACGGTGGCTACACCACAAAATGACGAGACCGGCGCCCTGCCCCGCCAGTCGGGGCGCCGTTTTCCGCATTCGCCGACCTAGATGTCGGCTCATTTGCATACGAACGAGGCCGGATTGCCTATGCCTTCCCCGTTGCTGCTATCTCTTCCTTGTGAAGAATGTTCGCGTCTTCGTCGAGAAACGTGGCAGTGGCCTTGTCGTCACCGAGCTCCATCAGCATGAAACCGAGTTGCGATGCAGAAAACGTATCGCCGGAGTGCCTTCCAATGGGTCTCGTTCGAGAACCCGCACCTGAGACAAGATAGGTCACAGGTCCCTGCCTGATGGCTTCGAGGTCATGATCATGGCCGCTCATGTAGATTTGCGCGCCGTATTGCTCCATCAGAGGTTTGACACGCTCGACCATGATCGAGGTATCGCCATGCTCGCCGCCTGAAAAGATCGGATGGTGCCCCACGAGTATTTTCCATTTCGCCGTACTCTTGGCGAGGGAGGACTCCAGCCAGGCAAGCTGTTTTGCCGGGTCTCGTTCCAGGCCTGTCATCCGTTCCCACCAGGATTCTTCCCTGAGCGGTTCTGTGTCGAGAAAGAAGAAGTCGACAGTCGCCGTCGGCGTCACTGGTTTGCTGACGCTGTAATAGACGGCCGGCATGCGCCAGCGCTCGCTCTGGGCGCTATAGTCGATCTGAGCCTGAATACTGCCGGTGTGGTCGTGATTGCCGAGCACCACATACCAGGGACATTGTAGCGAAGGGGCGGAATAGATCTTTTCGAAGGTATCCTGCCAGAGAGCATCGGCTACGTCCTTCACACCCCGTTCGTAGAAATTGTCGCCTGTTGAAATAACGAAAGAGATACTCTCCTGTTCGGCAACCTTTGCCATCGCGTTCGCTACCTTAAGCGCACCCGCATGATTATCGGGCTCGCCCCAGTCGCCAACCACGAGAAAAGACAGTCCGCCAGCAGATTGTGCCATTGCGAGTGGGGTGCTGATGCCATTTGCAACAAGAAGCCCCCCGGCTCCGGCCAGGAGGGAACGGCGGCTGATCGGCATGGCGGCGGTCTCCGAAACGAGTGTTTTGCACTGTGATCTTATCAGCTGTTTCGCTAAGATAATGTCGAAATCGTGTTGATGAGATGTCCGCTCCACTGGTGCTTGCATGAGGGAGACACCAAATGCTGTCAGGAACAGTCGCCGGTCGCTCACGACAGGTCTTGCGCGAAGATGACGCAGCCTGAAGGAGTGTTGTCCATAGCCGAGGGTCAGGGCAGATGCGTGCCATCGTCATCGTCATTATTGCTTCGGTGCTCAGCATCCTGGTGATCAAGTATTCCAACAACCAGATCGGACGGTCGGAGCTTCTTGCCTCCCCAATCGAGACGGCCGGCCCCCACTAGGTTTGTTGCCCAAGAGCATTATTTCGCGGGACAGCGGCGTTCTGCGAGAGAAAGAACGATTGTTTCGCATTTTAGCGAGTGATTTAGCCGTGCGGGAACCGGCGCGGAGTAATCAACATATTGCTCGGTCTGCGGGGTCAATGCAAAATGAGAGCCATCTTTATCGTGCTGATTGCTTCGGTTCTCAGCATCCTGATCTTCAAATATTCCGACAATTCGCTTGGAACCGGTGAGTTGATGGCATCGCCGCTCGGGGTCGCCGGGCGTTCCTGAGCGCTCAGAGCCTGCGTATTGTTACCCCAGGAAGGTCTTGAGCCATTCTGGGGAAAGCCTTTGCTCCAGTTCGCTCGCAACGGCGTCGAGTGCCATTTCGACCCCTTCTCGATAGTCATGCCCTCCGCCATCGATTCCGAAACTCGCGAGCAGGCGGGCACGATAAACGTCGCTCGAAAACAATCCGTGAAGATAGGTTCCGCTGATCCGACCGTCTGAGGACACCGCACCGTCAGGTCGTCCGTCGATGGCAACGGCGGGGCGAGAGCAATCCGGTCCGCGGGTAACGCCGAGATGAATCTCGTAACCCGAAAGCGGCGCATCATATTCAATCGAGCGAGCACTGCTATTTCGCACCGTCTTTTCCGGTGCCATTTCCGTTTCTATGTCGAGAAGGCCAAGCCCCGGTACCGACCGGCTCTCTCCTTCCAGTCCCAGTGGATCGGATACGATGCGGCCCAGCATCTGATAGCCGCCGCAAATGCCGATCACGCGTCCGCCACGGCGCACATGTGCCGCAAGATCGTTCTCCCAGCCTTGTGCACGAAAATCCTCCAGATCCCCTATGGTCGCCTTTGATCCGGGCAGAATAACAAGGCCGGCGTCGGCAGGCAGAGGCTCTCCGGGCTTCACGAAGACCAGTTCCACCTGCTGTTCCGAGGCTAAGGGGTCAAAGTCATCGAAATTGGCGATACGGGACAGAACCGGTACGGCAACTTTCAATGCGCCAGTCTTGCCTCCCGTCAACCGTTCGAGAACGACCGAATCCTCCGCCGGCAGCCGTCCCGCGGCCTTCAACCATGGAATAACGCCGAAGCACGGCCAACCCGTGAACCGGCCGATCGCCTCTATCCCTTCGGAAAACAGGGATATGTCGCCCCTGAACTTGTTGATGATGTATCCGGCAATCTGCTGCCGGTCCTCCTCCGGAAGGATCGTATGCGTACCGACCAGAGAGGCGATCACGCCGCCGCGGTCTATATCGCCGACCAGCACCACCGGCACATTCGCACGCCGGGCAAAACCCATATTGGCGATGTCGCCTGCCCTGAGGTTGATTTCCGCAGGAGAGCCTGCGCCCTCGACGATTACGAGGTCCGCGCCAAGCCGCACATTCTCGTAGCTTTCCATCACAGCGTCGAGGAGTTGTGGCTTGAGCCGCTGGTAATCCCTGCCCTTTGCCTGCCCGAACACTCTGCCCTGCACGATAATCTGGCTGCCGGTTTCGGACTGCGGCTTAAGGAGAACCGGGTTCATGTGGACGGATGACGGCACCCGGGCGGCCATCGCCTGCAGCCATTGTGCCCGTCCGATCTCCCCGCCATCATCGGAAACGGCGGCGTTGTTGGACATGTTCTGCGGCTTGAACGGCCGCACTTTCAGACCTCGGTTCGCGGCAAGCCGGCAAAGTCCCGCCACCAGTATCGTCTTTCCGACATCGGAGCCGGTTCCCTGTAGCATGACGGTCTTGCTCATCGCGCCCTTCGCTCGTGTTTCGCAAATCGCAAAGTCATTGTTTTGCCATGTTTTAGCCGCGCGTCTGCGCCGAATGTTAATGCTATGACGGCGCTGCGACAGCTTGCCGCCGAGGATGGTTGTCCACTTTTCTTTTTGCGACACGGGATGACGGTCATAGTCACAGTGGCGCGTTCAAAGAGGATTATGAGCCAGAGCGAAAAGACAACACAAGGCCGAAAGGCCACGCGTCCGGAGGACATCCAATGCTTTATATCCTGCAGAACGGCAAGGGCCTGAATATCGCCTGGAACGGTCGCGCTCCGAAGAAACCTTCGCTTCTCCATTGGGAAGAACTTTTTCCGCGGATCACGAAGTCTGCAAGCCGAGACTCCAAATAGGCGATCGCCGGTCTGCCTTATTGGGATGGTATGAATGAAAAAAAGCGGCGCAACCGAATGGTTGGTGCCGCTTTTTCAAAAACTTTGGCGCCCCGGTACGCAAAACCAGATCCGGGACGCAGGCGGCTGAAACGCACCGCGTGTGGTCAGAAATACCGGCAGCAGGTTACCCAAGCGTTATTTTTTGAGAATCCTCTCTGTTTTTTTCTCTTTTTTTACAGCCGCGCGTTGAACGCCAGAGCGCGGCAAAAATGCCGTTTGTGGGACAGATAAGGTCTCATTTTGCAGGGCATTTCCAGGGGGCTCCGTTCTCCGGCAGGTCGCCGCCTATCCATTGTGCGGCCGGTAGTGTTTTGTGACGGCAATTTGAAGCAAAATGAGGCGTTACAATGGGTTGCGACGGGCATGTCATGTCCGGGACTCCATTGCGGGAGGTTGATTTCTTTTCGGGAACCCGTAGGCTGCCTGCAGTTGTCCTACGGCTTGAACGGGCTGCACCCACAAGGTTGCGCGCCCCAACGATAATCGCCGAGGCCGCTATGCGGAAGCCCTGCCGTTCTTGACCCGGCTGTGCGACCGGCCCTCTCGCTATTGGCCTGATCGGGATCCGCAGTAGCCCGACATGCCCGTCCAGAACGCTGCAAGAGATTAAGACTGGGAGGTCTTAAATCATGAAGAAGCTCCTTGCCTCCACCATCCTCGCTGCCGGCCTTTACGCCGCGGCCGGATCCGCTCAGGCTGCCGAGTGCGGCGATGTTTCCATCGCGGAAATGAACTGGGCATCGGCGGGCGTTGCCGCCTATGTCGACAAGATGATCCTTGAAAACGGCTATGGCTGCAACGTGACCGTCGTCACTGGCGACACCATGCCGACTTTCACCTCGATGAATGAGAAGGGCGAGCCGGATATCGCTCCCGAACTCTGGGTCAATGCCGTGCGCACGCCGCTCGATGCGGCAATCAAGGAGGGTCGCCTGCTGCAGCTTGCCCCGCTGCTTAGCGACGGTGGCGTAGAAGGCTGGTGGATTCCTAAGTTCCTTTCCGATGCGCATCCTGACATCAAGACCGTGCAGGATGCGCTGGGCCATCCGGAACTCTTCCCGGCACCGGAAGATCCGTCCAAGGCCGCTGTCACGAACTGCCCGTCGGGCTGGAACTGCCAGATCTCGACTGCCAACCTCTACAAGGCGCTCGGTGCCAAGGAAAAGGGTTTCGAGCTGATCGATACGGGTTCCGCTGCAGGTCTTGATGGCTCGATTGCCAACGCCTTCGAAAAGAAGACCGGCTGGCTCGGCTATTACTGGGCACCGACCGCCATCCTCGGCAAGTATGAGATGGTGAAACTGTCCTTCGGCGTCGAAAATGACAAGGCCGAGTGGGACAGGTGCACCGCCGTTCCGGATTGCGCCGATCCGAAGGTCAACGCCTACCCGGTCTCCGACGTGTTCACAGTCGTGACCAAGAAGTTCGCCGAAACCAATGCCATTGCCGTCGACTACCTGAAGACCCGTAAGTGGGACAACCAGACGGTCGGCAAGGTTCTCGCCTGGATGGACGAGAACCAGGGCACCAACGAGGATGCTGCAAAGTATTTCCTCGAAAACTACGGTGACATGTGGACGACTTGGGTGAGCCCCGAGGTCGCTGCAAAGGTCAAGGCCGGCCTCTGATCTTTAAGGTAATTGTGACGGGCGCGAGGTGCGCCCGTCCAGTCTTGCTTCGCAGGCGCATATGCCGCTTACCGCCATTCAGGCGCCTGCAAGGTCGCAGACAGCACGAATTCCCGCTGTGGAATCCTCTAAGCAATTGTCTGTGGTCTTTCCCGTTTTTCGCGGCGGTCGCGAAAAGGCGGTAAGGTTCCCGATACGTGGAACCACCCGTCGCTTGGATGGGGTAAAAAAGGGGAACAAGATGGCTTCAGCTATTTGCAGTTACCTCCCGGAACTGCTCTGTAAATTTCCGTCGATAGACGAAAACCTCATGCGCGAGTTCAAGAAGACGGTCGATATCGGCTTCAAGGCTTTCGTGCGCAACTACACCAATTTCATCGACGTGGTGAAACAGCCGCTTCAGTGGTTCCTGAACTCGCTGGAATCCTTCTTCGTCAACACGCCGTGGTTCATCATCCTTGTCCTGATGGTTGCGATCGTCTGGCTCGCCAGCCGAAACATCAAGATCACCATCGGCGCAGCCCTGTCGATGATGGCGATCGGCCTCGTCGGCCTGTGGCAGGATACGATGGTGACGCTGTCGATGGTCACCGTCTGTACGCTGATCTCTATCGTGATCGGCATTCCGGTCGGCATCCTGATGGCGCGTTCTGACCGGATCCAGGGCATCGTCAATCCGGTACTGGACGTCATGCAGACCATGCCGACCTTCGTTTACCTGATCCCGGTCGTCATGATCTTCGGCATCGGTAAGGTGCCGGGCCTGATCGCGGTGGTGATTTACGCGGTTCCGCCGATGATCCGCCTGACCAATCTCGGTATCCGGTTGGTCGACAAGGAGGTGCTGGAAGCCGCCGATGCGTTCGGCTCCTCCCCCGGACAGAAGCTCAGGAACGTACAGATCCCGCTGGCGCTTCCGACCATCATGGCGGGCATCAACCAGACGATCATGATGTCGCTCGCCATGGTCGTGGTCGCATCGATGATCGGTGTGGGCGGTCTCGGCAAGAATGTCCTCCAGGCCATCGCCAACCAGTTCTTCACCGTCGGTTTCCTGAATGGTTTCTCGCTGGTTGCTATCGCCATCATCTTCGACCGGACGAGCCAGGCCTACGGCAAGCGGCTCCAGAAGCATACGGAGGTCATCCATGGCTAGTCAGGGCATTGAAATCCGCGGCCTCTACAAGATTTTCGGTCCTCGTGGCCGGGACTATATCGAGGCCGTCTATCGCGGCATGAGCAAGACCGAGCTGAACGGCACGCACGGACATGTCCTCGGCCTCAAGGACATCAACATTTCGATGCCAGCCGGTGGTATCACCGTCGTGATGGGCCTTTCCGGTTCGGGCAAGTCGACCCTGATCCGCCACATCAATCGCCTGATCGATCCGACGGCAGGCGAGGTGCTTTATGACGGTGTCGATATCTGCCGGATGAACCAGCAGGAACTCAGGGAATTCCGCCGCCACAAGACGGCCATGGTGTTCCAGAAGTTTGCTCTACTACCACACCGGACGGTTCTGGAGAACACACTATACGGTCTCGATATCCAGGGCATCGACCGCTCCGTCAGTGAAAAGACCGCTCGCCACTGGATCGATCGCGTCGGCCTGTCCGGCTTCGAACGGCATTATCCCAACCAGCTTTCAGGTGGCATGCAGCAGCGCGTCGGGCTTGCACGTGCTTTGACCAATGATGCAGACATTCTCTTGATGGATGAGGCGTATTCGGCTCTAGACCCGCTGATCCGTGTCGACATGCAGACGGTTCTGCTCGACTTGCAGAAGGAACTTAAGAAGACGGTCGTCTTCATCACCCACGATCTCGATGAGGCGCTCAGGCTCGGAGATAAGATCGCCATCCTGCGCGATGGCGAGGTCGTTCAACAGGGCAGCGGACAGGAGATTGTGCTGTCGCCGGCCGATGACTACATCACCGCCTTCGTGAAGGAAGTGAACCGTGGCCGCGTCATCCGGGTGGCGACCATCATGTCGCCGCTGGCTGGTCCGCCCCAAGGTCCCGCTTTGGAGGCAACTGCTGTGCTGGAGTCTGCCGCGCAGACGATGACGGCCGCCGGCCAGTCCGTCGCCCATGTCGTCGATACGTCTGGGCAGCCGATCGGATCGATCGACCTGCAGGCGATCATCGCATCGATGGTGACACCGAGCAGCCATCTCGATCAGCCTATCGCCGCCGAGTAGTCGTCGGCGCGGTAATTGGCAAATCGCAGGCCCCGTCCGCTCCGCGCGGGCGGGGCTTTTTCGGCGAGGCCATTGAAGTGATATAAAGATTTCTTTATATGAAAATGAAGCTACGATCAGAGGACAAAACCATGGCGACCGCCACCAATCCGCTTTCCGCACTCCTTGCCGAAAAGGGCGTCCTGCTCGCCGACGGCGCGACTGGCACCAACCTCTTCGCCATGGGGCTTGAAGCAGGTGAAGCGCCGGAGCTGTGGAACGAGAGCCAGCCGGGGAAGATCGTCAAGCTGCATCAGGATTTTGTCGACGCGGGCGCGGACATCATCCTCACCAATTCCTTCGGTGGGACGCGTCATCGCCTGAAACTGCACAAGGCCGAGGATCGGGTCTTCGAGCTCAACAAAAAGGCCGCTGAAATCGCTCGTTCCGTCGCTGACAAGGCGCAGCGCAAGGTCATAGTCGGCGGCTCCGTCGGACCGACGGGCGAACTGCTGCAGCCGCTCGGTGCGCTGACTTATGACGATGCCGTGGCGGCCTTTGCCGAGCAGATGGAAGGCCTCAAAGCCGGTGGCATCGATGTCGCGTGGATCGAAACCATGTCTTCGCCGGAGGAAATCCGCGCGGCTGCCGAAGCGGCCGTCAAGGTTGGCCTGCCCTACATCTACACCGGCTCCTTCGATACGGCGGGCCGTACGATGATGGGCCTCGATCCCAAGGATATTCACGGCGTGGCTAAGGATATTGGCGGTGGCCCGCTGGCTGTCGGTGCCAATTGCGGCGTCGGCGCTTCCGATATTCTGGCAAGCCTGCTGGACATGACGGCGGCAGATCCGTCCGCGACGGTCATCGTCAAGGGCAATTGCGGCATCCCCGAATTCCGAGGTTCCGAGATCTACTATTCCGGTACACCACCGCTGATGGCCGACTATGCGACGCTGGCCCGCGACGCCGGTGCAAAGATCATCGGTGGCTGCTGCGGCACGTCCTGCAACCACCTTGCGGCCATGCGGGCGGCTCTTGACAGCTACACGCCGGGTCCCCGCCCGACCATCGAGACCATTGTCGAGCGCATCGGGCCTCTGCGCAACAAGACGGCTTCCCAGTCGGGTGAACAGGAAGGCAGTCGGCGCAATCGCCGCCGCGGATAAATCATAGACTGCAATGACGCCGGTTCGGCCGGCGTCATTGTGCCGCGGGATGGGCATGCGGCAAGGCTCGGGCAATCTTCGGATGGTCTTCAGGCAATCAGTATTGCCTTCAACCTGCCAGCAAAGAGGGAGACAGGTCCATGTCCGCCCAGCACACGCCCTTCCCGGATCGCGAGACCGTTGCCGACAAGTTTTCGACCTTGAACGAGGCTGACCAGAGCTTTCTTGCATTGCTTTTCGAGAACCCGCAACAGGACGAATGCCTGCTTGAGGGCATGCAGCTCTATCTCGAACAGGCGGCCGAAGCCCGTTTTCTGAATAGCCTGAAGCTCGAGCGCTCGGGTGAATGGACCGGCCTCAATGCGCCGGCGCGGCTGCAGATCCGGCTGATGGAAGCGTCGCGGTCAAGCCAGCACCCGGCTTACGTGGCTTTCCGCACCGGCCTGACCCGCTCGGGTGGTCTCGAGCGGGCCTATCCCAAGGCAGCCGTCTAACAGCTCCTGGGCCGTTGCAGCATGTTTTGAAAGACGGCGCTGTCCCCGCGCAAGTATCCGTAGATGGAAACTGGCGCTGCTTTCGCGCATTACCAAGAATTCACTTCAATCTCGCAGGCGACTGTGGGACACAGCGTAAGACGCGCGAAGCAGTGATGGCATGCTGATCTGTAGTTGACCGACGACGATTTCTGCGAGGAATTGACACGGGTCAATACCGGCGACGCGGTTTCAATTGATACCAGCACGCGAGACAACGAAGACGGATCGGAAATGAGCAGCGACGATAACAGCAACAAGGCCAATCAATCCTCTGGCGACAGCAGCGACCTCGCAGCCATTCTTGCTTCCGGTGGCGCGCGGAAGAAGAGCAGTCGCTGGCTCTGGAGGGCGGCCGCGATTATCGTCCTCGCCGGCGCGGGCTATGGCTATTACGTCTACAGCAGCGAGGCGACGGCCTATACTTACGCTACCTCGCCGGCCAAGAAGGGAGACCTGACCGTTCTTGTAACGGCGACGGGTTCGGTCGAGCCGACCGTTCAGGTGGATGTGTCGAGCGAACAGTCCGGCACTGTGCGAGAGGTGCTGGTCGATTATAACAGCACGGTCAGGAAGGGCGAGGTAATCGCCCGTCTCGATACCGCCCGTTTCGAGGCGGACGTTAAAAGCGCTGAAGCCGCCCTTCTCGCAGCCAATGCGGCCGTTGCCAAGGCGGAAGCCGACATGAATTCCGCGCGGGTTTCCATGGAGCGACAGAGGACCCTCGTCGGTAATCGCGTTTCCACCCAGCAGGATCTCGATTCTGCGCGCTATAACTACGAGGCGGCGGTTGCGACGAAGGAGAGCGCCGAAGCCAATGTGCAGGCGGCCGAGGCTTCGCTCGAACAGTCGAAGGTGACCCTTGCCAAGGCGACGATCATGTCGCCGATCGACGGCATCGTGCTGTCGCGCGATGTCGATCCGGGCGCAACGGTCGCCGCCTCCCTGCAGGCGCCGACGCTTTTCAAGATCGCCGGTGACCTTCGCCAGATGGAGCTGCAGGTCGATATCGATGAGGCCGATGTCGGTCACGTGGCCGTCGGCCAGCAGGCGACCTTCACCGTGGATGCTTTCCCCGACAAGCGGTTTCCCGCGGAAATCACCCAGATCCGCTATGCCTCCGAAACGATCAACGACGTCGTCACCTACATGGGCATCCTGACGGTGCGCAACGACGATCTACTGTTGCGCCAGGGCATGACCGCCACGGCCGACATCGTGGTGCAGGCGATCAAGGATTCGCTTCTGGTGCCGAATGCGGCTCTACGCTATACGCCGCCGGAAAGCCTTGGCGCACAGCGCAGGAGCAGCGGCATGTTCAGCCTGTTTCGTCCGCCCCGCATGGGATCGATCACCGCGCCGGAACCGGCAGGTGGCGAACGCACCGTGTGGGTGATGCGCAACAACGTGCCGACCGCGGTCAATATCGAGATTGGCGCGAGCGACGGCCAAAACACGGTCGTAACCAAGGGCGATATTTCCGAGGGCGACCAGCTGATCATCGACGCCACGGCGAAGAGCGGTTGAGGGCGGCCGATGGCAACCCCTCCCCTCATCCAGTTCAAGCAGATTTCGAAGACCTATGGTCGCGGAGAGGCGACGATCCGGGCGCTGGATCGCATCGACCTGACCATCGAGAAGCATGAATTCGTGGCGATCATGGGCCCATCGGGTTCAGGCAAGTCGACGGCCATGAACATCCTCGGCTGGCTGGATGTGCCGACATCCGGCGAATATTTGTTCCAGGGCATCTCGACGTCGGGTCTGGACCGCAGCCAGCATACGCTTCTGCGCCGCCACATGCTGGGTTTCGTGTTCCAGGGCTTCAACCTGCTAGCCCGGACCTCGGCGGTGGAAAATGTCGAACTGCCTTTGGTCTATCGCGGCATGGAAGCACGCGAGCGCCGACGCCTTGCCGAAAGCGCGCTGGCGAAGGTCGGACTTTCGGGACGCGAGCATCACACCACTCAGGAACTCTCCGGCGGCCAGCAGCAGCGCGTCGCGATCGCTAGGGCGATCGTCACTAGCCCTGCCGTGCTTTTGGCCGACGAACCGACCGGCAATCTCGACACCAAGACCAGCCGCGAGATCATGGAACTGATTACCGGCCTCAACCGCGATCAGGGCATCACGGTCATCATGGTGACCCATGAGGATGATATTGCGGCCTACGCTAGGCGCAACCTGCGTTTCGTCGACGGACATCTCCACAGCGACAGCCTGAACGGAGTGCATTCCGATGTTCCTTGAAACGGTAAAACTCGCCTCGCGAGCGATATTCCGCAACATGCTGCGCTCCTTCCTGACGGTTCTCGGCGTCGTCATCGGCGTTGCTGCGGTCATCGCCATGGTGACCATCGGCAACGGCACGACTGCGCAGGTCACGGCGGAAATCTCGAAGCTTGGCACGAACCTTCTGTTCGTGCGGCCGGGCCAGTTCGGACCCGGTCGGGCAAGCGCCGAAGCCAAGAAGTTCAACGAGCGCGACGTGCAGGCGATCGGCGACCAGATCGCTGGCCTTCGCGCGGTTGCCGGCGTCAACCAGTCGACCCAGACGGCGATCTATGGCGGGGAAAATCACTCGACCTCGGTCACCGGCACCACCGGCGATTATTTCGTTGCGCAGGACTGGGATCTCGCCAGCGGCCGCACCTTCCTCGTGTCGGAAGAGCGCGGCGGTCAGGCGGTCTGCGTCATCGGCGAAACGATCCGGCGCGAACTCTTCGGTTCCACGCCGCCGCTTGAAAAGAACATCCGCGTCGGCGCGATCTCCTGTCAGGTGATCGGTGTTCTGGCACGCAAGGGCCAGAGTGGCATGGGCAACGACCAGGATGATGTCATCGTCATGCCGCTCAAGGTCTTCCAGCGCCGCATCAGCGGTTCAAGTGACGTTTCGAGCATGATCCTGTCTGCCCGCGATGGCGTGTCGACCTCCAAGGTTCAGGCCGATGTCGAGCGCCTGCTGCGAGAGCGGCGCAAGATCATTGCCGGCCGTCAGGACGATTTTTCCGTCAACGACATGACCCAGATGGCCGCGACGCTCACCGGTACGACGACGCTGATGACCGGCCTGCTCGGCGCAGTCGCTGCCGTCAGCCTGCTAGTCGGCGGCATCGGCATCATGAACATCATGCTGGTCTCGGTGACGGAGCGAACGCGAGAAATCGGCATCCGCCTTGCTATCGGCGCACTGGAAAAGCAGGTGCTCATGCAGTTCCTCGTCGAGGCGGTGACGCTCTCGCTCGCCGGCGGGATCATCGGCATTCTGCTCGGTCTCGGCCTTGCCTATGCTGCGGTGAGCTACATGAGCGTACCCTTCGTCGCCAGTCCCTCGGTCATCCTGCTCGCCTTCGCCTTCTCGGCTGCGATTGGAATGGTGTTCGGCTATTTCCCGGCAAGGCGAGCAGCGCAGATGAATCCCATCGAGGCACTCCGCCACGAATAGAGCATTTCCAGCAAAAGTGTGCCGCGGTTTTGCGTCCGGAAATAGGTAAAAACAAAGAGATAGAGAATCTTCGCGCTTCGGATAAAAGCGAAAATTCTCTAGCACCATGCGTCTGGAAAGCCGCGGCGTTACACGGCCCTCTCCCCTTTGCCTGTCTTGATGGGTGTCAGCTTGCGGCCGCGAGCTGCGCGAACTGGGTCATGACCATGGCCGCCCCTGCCAGCCGCTTCTCCGGCGTCGGCAGGTCGCGCGTCAGGAACACGCTCTGATCCGGGCGGATCTTCGCCATGGTGCCCTGCTTGGCGATGAAGCCGACCAATGCGGCGGGGTTCGGGAATTCCTTGTTGCGGAACTGCACGACCACGCCCTTCGGACCAGCTTCCAGCTTCTCGACATTGGCCTTGCGGCAGAGCGCCTTGATGTAGACCACCTTGAGCAGGCTCTGGACTTCGGCAGGCAGCGGCCCGAAGCGGTCGATCATTTCCGCGCCGAAGGCATCGATATCGCCGAGTTCGTTGAGCTCGCCGAGACGACGATAAAGACCGAGACGCAGATGAAGATCCGGCACATAGTCGTCCGGTATCATGACCGAGGTGCCGACGGAGATCTGCGGCGACCAGCCGGTATCGGCCACTTCGTCCACGCCCTTCACTTCCGCGACGGCCTCCTCCAGCATCTGCTGGTAAAGCTCGAAGCCGACTTCCTTGATATGGCCTGACTGTTCCTCGCCAAGCAGGTTGCCCGCACCGCGGATGTCGAGGTCGTGGCTTGCAAGCTGGAAACCGGCACCGAGCGTGTCGAGCGACTGAAGCACCTTGAGGCGTCTCTCGGCCGTCGTCGTCAGCACCTTGTTGACCGGTAGCGTGAGCAACGCGAAGGCACGTACCTTGGAGCGTCCAACGCGACCGCGCAGCTGATAGAGCTGCGCCAGCCCGAACATGTCGGCGCGGTGTACGATCAGTGTATTGGCAGTCGGGACGTCGAGACCGGATTCGACGATGGTGGTTGATAGCAGCACATCGTACTTGCCGTCATAGAAGGCATTCATGATGTCTTCGAGTTCGCTCGCCGGCATCTGGCCATGGGCGATGGCGACCTTCAGTTCCGGCACGTCGGACTGCAGGAACGCCTGAATATCGGCAAGATCGGCAAGCCGCGGGCAAACATAGAAGCTCTGGCCACCGCGATAATGCTCGCGCATCAGTGTCTCGCGGATGACGAGCGGGTCAAAGGGCGAGATGAAGGTGCGCACCGCCATGCGATCGACCGGCGGCGTGGTGATCAGCGAAAGTTCGCGAACGCCGGTCATGGCAAGCTGCAGGGTGCGTGGGATCGGCGTTGCAGACAGCGTCAGCACATGCACGTCGGACTTCAGTTCCTTCAGCCGTTCCTTGTGCTTAACGCCGAAGTGCTGCTCCTCGTCGATGATGAGCAGGCCGAGATTGGCGAACTGAATGCCCGCGCCCAGCAGCGCATGGGTGCCGACCACGACGTCGGTCTTGCCTTCCGCAACCTCTTTCTTGACGAGGTTAAGCTCTTTCGTGCCGACTAGGCGGGATGCCTGCTGCACTCGGATCGGCAAGCCGCGGAAGCGCTCGGAAAAGGTCTTGAAATGTTGGCGGGCAAGAAGCGTTGTGGGCACCACGACGGCGACCTGAATGCCGTTCATGGCGGCGACGAAGGCGGCGCGCAACGCAACTTCCGTCTTGCCGAAGCCGACGTCACCGCAGACCAGCCGGTCCATCGGCCGGCCCGCGCCGAGATCGCTGCGCACTGCCTCGATGGCGTTCAGCTGGTCTTCCGTCTCGTCATAAGGGAAACGGGCGGCAAACTCGTCGTAAAGGCCTTCCTGCGTCGTCAGCACCGGGGCGGTTCGCGTCATGCGTTCGGCGGCGACCCGGATCAGCGCACCCGCCATGTCGAGCAGCCGCTTCTTGAGTTTGGCTTTGCGCATCTGCCATGCGCCGCCGCCCAGCTTGTCGAGCTGCGCGTCACTCGCCTCGGAGCCGTATCGCGACAGAAGATCGATGTTTTCGACCGGCAGGAACAGCTTGGCGTCGTCGGCATATTGCAGTTCAAGGCAGGCATGAGGAGCGCCGACGGCCTCGATGGTGCGAAGGCCGACGAAGCGGCCGATGCCGTGCTCGGCGTGAACCACGATGGAGCCTTCGTCGAGGCCCGCCACTTCCGAGATGAAGTCGGCGGCGCGCTTGCGCCGCTTGGAACGGCGCACCATGCGGTCGCCGAGAATATCCTGCTCGCCGACGACGACGAGATCACCGGCCTCGAAGCCGCCTTCCAGGCTGAGAACGGCCGTTGCCGCCTCGCCCTTTTTCAGGCCGTCGATGTCCTTGAGGGCTGTGATCTGCTTGAGATTGGCAAGCCCATGTTCAGCAAGCACCTGCAGCAGGCGGTCGAGCGAGCCTTCGGACCAGCCCGTGATCAGCACTTTGGAGCCTGATGCCCGCTTGTCGGCGATGTATTTGACCGCCTGATCGAACACGTTGGTGCGCGTCTGCCCGTCGCCCTCTCCGGCCTCGACCGCATTCTTCGCCCATCGCGGACCCGGCCGCGCCGGCAGCTCGATCACCCGGCGGGATTCGCCATCGTGTTCGGCAAAGGGCGTCAGCCGCAGCGGTTCGTGAGCATCCAGCGTGCGGGCGAATTCGCCGGCACCGAGATAGAGCCTTTCGGGCGGTACGGGCTTGTAGGGCGTGCCCTGCCCCAGATGCCCCTTGCCGGGCGTGCCGGAATTCAACCGCGCCTCATAATAGTCGCGGATCAGCTTGGCGCGTTCCTCCGCCGCTTCCTTCACCGTATGGTCCGTGACCATGCGGAAGCCGCGGAGATAGTCGAATACCGTTTCCAGATGATCGTGGAACAGCGGCAGCCAGTGTTCCATGCCGGCGTAGCGGCGCCCTTCGGATACCGCCGAATAAAGCGCATCGTCGCGGGTGGCCGCGCCAAACAGCGAAAGGTAGTTCTTGCGGAAACGGCTGATGCTTTCCGGCGTCAGCGTCACTTCGCTCATCGGGTTGAGATCGAGGGAACGCGCCTGCCCCGTGGTGCGTTGGCTGGCCGGATCGAAAAAGCGGATGCTCTCGAGCGTATCTCCGAAGAAATCGAGGCGGACCGGCTCCTCCGAGCCCGGTACGAAAACGTCAAGAATACCGCCGCGGACGGCGAATTCGCCGACCTCGCGCACGGTCGGCACCCGGTCGAAGCCATTGCGCTCGAGCCTCGCGGCGATATCGTCCATCCGCACCTGATTGCCGGGTCTGGCCGAAAAGGCGAGGTTCTCGATCACATCCGCCGGCGCAAGCTTTTGCAGCATGGCGTTGACGGTGACCAGAACGATGGCCGGATGCGGTTTCTTCGCATGCGCGATCAGCCCGGACAGTGCGGCGAGACGGCGGGCCGAGACATCGGCCGACGGCGATACGCGGTCATAGGGCAGGCAGTCCCAGGCGGGCAGCGTCAGAACCGGAATATCCGGCGCGGCAAAGCCCAGCATCTGCTCGATATCGGCCATGCGCTGGCCGTCCGACAAAACGTAGGCGACCGGCTGTCCCTGCCGCGCGATCTCGGCGATCAGAAACGCGACCATGCCATCCGGCACATGCGAGATCGTCAGCCCGGACTTGGCGGCGGCGATCGTCTTGGCATCGAGAAGCGAGATCATTACGAGCGTCCGGCGGTATCCATGGTGACTGGCGAGAAATCCGGGCGACAGGCCATGATTCGTTCGAAGAGCGGGGTCTTCAGGTGATCGGGAACCGGCGCGGCCTCGGTGATCCACTTGATCAGGTCCTGATCTTCCTCGGCCATGATGCGTTCCAGCTCGTCGAGCGTCGCCTCGTCCATCGTGCCGATTTCCGCTTCCGCGAACTGTCCGAGCATCAGGTCCATCTCGCGAATGCCGCGATGCCAGCAGCGAAACAGAATGCGCCGGCGGCGCGGATCGAGATCGGCACTGCTGAGGATCAATCCTGTCATGTCGAAACACCTTCCTGTTGATGCGCCTCTATAGCCGCTCGATCGGGAAATGTCAGCCTTGCCAAGGCGGTAATTCTCGGGCCATTTTGGCGCCCATCATGCGGCCGGCTATTCTCGATCCCCTGTTCTCCTCCGTTGCTTCGCTTTCCGGCGTTGGGCCCAAGCTTGCGCAATTGCTGGCGAGCCTGCTTGGCAGGGAGGATGCCGAGGACGCGCGCGTCGTGGATCTGCTGTTCCTTGCGCCCCATCGGCTGATCGACCGTCGCAACCAGCCCGGCATCGCGCTTGCGCCGCAAGGCGCGATCGTCACCGTCACCGGCCGCGTCGATCGCCACCAGCCGCCGCCTCCCGGCAAGTCGAACATGCCTTACCGCGTGTTCCTGCACGATCCGACAGGCGAACTGGCGCTGACCTTCTTCCGCGCCAAGGGCAACTGGCTGGAAAAGGCGCTGCCGATCGACGAGGACGTCATCGTCTCTGGCAAGATCGACTGGTTCAACGGTCGCCCCTCCATGGTGCACCCTGACGTGATGATGAAAGCGAGCGAGGCGGAGAACCTGCCGCTCGTCGAGCCGGTCTATCCGCTGACGGCCGGCCTGTCGCCCAAGGTGCTGCGCAAGGCGGTGGAGCATGCGCTGGACCGCGTCCCCGACCTGCCGGAATGGGTGGATCCCGCTTTGACAGTCAAACAGTCCTTCCCGACGCCGAGGGAAAGCTTCCAGCAGCTGCATCATCCGCGCGATGCGGCCGATGTCGATCCGCAGGCTCCTGCCCGCCGCAGGCTTGCCTATGATGAGTTCCTCGCAGGTCAGGTATCGCTGGCGCTCGTCCGCCAGCGCCTGCGCAAGGTACCCGGCACGCCGGTCCGTCCAAACGGAGAACTTTCGTCGAAGATCTTGTCCTCGCTGCCCTTTTCTCCGACCCGCAGCCAGACGGAAGCGATCGCCGATGTGCTGAAGGACATGGGATCCGATACCCGCATGCTGCGTCTCCTGCAGGGCGATGTCGGCGCCGGAAAGACGCTGGTTGCCCTGCTTGCCATGGCGGCTGTGGTCGAGAGCGGCGGACAGGCGGTGTTGATGGCGCCGACGGAAATCCTTGCCCGCCAGCATTATGCGACGATCTCGAAATTCGGCGCGGCCGCGGGTCTGCGCATCGAAGTTCTGACAGGTCGCACCAAAGGCCGCGAACGCGACGCGATCACCGAACGCATCGCCTCGGGTGAGGCCCAGATCGTCATTGGCACCCATGCGCTCTTTCAGGATACGGTAAGTTACAAGAACCTCATGCTGGCGGTCGTGGACGAACAACATCGCTTTGGTGTGCACCAGCGCCTGCGGCTGACCGCCAAGGGCATCTCGCCCCACATGCTGGTGATGACGGCAACGCCCATCCCACGCACACTGGTGCTGGCCGCCTTCGGCGACATGGACGTTTCCAAGCTCACGGAAAAACCTGCCGGCCGCAAGCCGATCCAGACGGTGACCGTATCGAGCGAGCGCACTGGCGAGATCATCGACCGTCTGCGCGCCGCCATTGCAGATGGCAAAAAAGCCTACTGGATCTGCCCACTGGTCGAGGAATCGGACGTTTCCGACCTGATGTCGGCCGAGGAGCGCCATGCGGTCCTGTCGAAAGCCATCGGCGCGCCCATCGGCCTCGTTCATGGCCGCATGACCGGCCCGGAAAAGGACTCGGCGATGCTCGCCTTCAAGTCGGGCGAGACCCGCCTTCTGGTCGCGACAACGGTCGTGGAGGTGGGCGTCGACGTTCCCGATGCGACGATCATGGTGATAGAGCATGCCGAGCGGTTCGGCCTTGCGCAGTTGCATCAGCTTCGCGGCCGCGTCGGCCGCGGCGACGAGGCATCGACTTGTATCCTGCTCTACAAAGGACCGCTTTCGGAAAACGGCCGCGCTCGCCTTTCCGTGCTGCGCGACAGCGAGGACGGCTTTTTGATTGCGGAGGAAGACCTGAAGCTGCGCGGCGAAGGCGAGTTACTGGGTACAAGGCAGTCCGGCACACCCGGATTCAAGATCGCCAGCCTCGAGGCTCATGCCGATCTTCTGGAGATCGCCCGCAAGGATGCGAGCTATCTTCTGGAACGCGATCCAGATTTGGAAGGCCCGCGAGGTCGGGCGATCCGGGTGCTTCTCTACCTCCATCGCAGGGACGAGGCGATAAGGTTCCTCAGGGCGGGGTGATCGCGCTACCACTTTGTGGCAACTCGATTCCTCTCAGCGCTTTTGCTTTTATTCAAGGCGTTCCGGCTGAGGAGATAGAGCCGCCATGGAAAAGTTTAAGACGGCAAGTGCTGTCGCGGGCGTTATTGGGGCGATTGCCGCAGTCGCATCGGTTGTGGTGGATTACACCGCGATATTCTCGAATAACAACAACGGAAGCGAGTATCGGATCAGTACCGCCGGGAGCGATAGCCCTGTTGTCGTTGGCGCAGGCGGCGACGTGAACATCGGCGGCAAATGATGCGATATACGATCCCGCTGCAAGCCAGCATATTGCTTCTTCTCGCCGGGGCGCCGCCATCGCTGACAAGGGCTCAATCGCAGGAGACCAAAGGCAATTGCAGTCCTGTCATCGAGCGCACAGGCGGCAACGTCACGGTGAAATGTGGCAAGGCCGATGTTGAGGTGGAATTCCTGATCGGTGTTCTCAAGCAGGAATGCGAGACGTTTTCCGAGCAGTTGGAGCGCTGGGGAAAAGACATCGAGGAGTGGCGGGGACAGATCCGTATCGCCCTTTTCCCACGTTTCAGCAACGCGATTGTTGCGGATATTCGCGACAACAAGGCGACAATCTACGAATACGACAAAGCCGACTTCATCAAAATCTACCGGACGGCCGTAGATATCGATAACCTGTATAACATCGCCTATTCATATCGCGATGAAGTTGCCAGAATGGACATCTACATCAGCAGTCCGGAGATGAAATATCTCCACGCAGTCGAAGATGTCTGTGCCTGGAGTGGCGTCGCAATCGATGTCGAAAAGTGGCGGGCTACCTATATCAGGAATTGAGCTTTGGAGCCGCATCGGTCCCGGCTTTTGAGTTAAGCGGGGCCGGCCAGTCGGGTATCACAAGACCGCCGGAAATCAGCAGCTTGGCCCCTTCCTCTGGCGTCATGTCGAGCATCTTGATCTTGTCGCGCGGCACGAACATCAGGAATCCGGCGGTCGGCACCGGCGTCGGCGGTAGGAAGACGGCGACCATCTCCACACCGTCCTCGTTCAGCTTCGCGGCGATTTCCCCCTGGGCATCCGTCGCGATAAATACGAGCGCCCACATGCCGGGACTCGGAAACTCGATTAGCCCGACCCTCTTGAAGGACGAGGACTGGTCCTTCAGCACACTCTCGAAGATCTGCTTTACACTCCTGTAGACCGTGCGCACCAGCGGAGTGCGATGGAAGATCTGCTCCCCGAAATCGACGATGGATCGGCCAATCAGGTTCTTGCCGAGAAAGCCGATCAGCGTGATGACCACCAGCGCGATCAGCAGGCCAAGCCCCGGCACTGCAAACTTCAGGTAGCTTTCCGGATTGTAGCGCGTGGGAATATACGGCTTCACCCAGCTGTCAGCCCAGTGAATGAAGGTCCATGTCAGCCAGATGGTAATGGTCACCGGCGCGCAGATGATGAGGCCGGTCAGGAAATTGTTTCTGAGCCGCGTTGCGACGGATATACGGTCGGAAATCTCGTTCATCGCTCGCTTGCGTCTATGTTGCGTCGCCGTAAAACCCCGGATGGAAGGCGACAATGCCGGAGGGTACCGGACCATGCAAGGGCAATGCCGGTAAATATTCCGGCGCGCACCTTCACTTTCATGGGCAAAAAGGCATGCCGGCAAAGGCAGCAGCGGTGACGGCCCCTATCACGATTTCACCACCTTCCGCCTCGCCCCGATGATCATTCCACCGTGACCGACTTGGCGAGGTTGCGCGGCTGGTCGACGTCCGTGCCCATGAAGACCGCCGTGTGATAGGCGAGCAACTGGATCGGCAGAGCAAACACCATTGGCGAGATGATTTCCGCGACGTTGGGCAGCACGATGGTCGCCATGGTATCGAGCTTGGAGGCGGCAGCTCCCTTCTCGTCGGTGATGAAGATGATCCGGCCGCCGCGGGCCGCCACTTCCTGCATGTTCGAAACCGTCTTCTCGAAGAAGCGGTCGTAAGGCGCAATCACGATCACCGGCATGTTTTCATCGATCAGTGCGATCGGACCATGCTTCAGTTCGCCGGCCGCATAGCCCTCGGCGTGGATGTAGGAGATTTCCTTGAGCTTCAGCGCGCCTTCCATGGCAAGCGGGAAGCTCGTGCCACGGCCGAGATAAAGCACGTCCTTGAACTTCGACAGGTCGCGAGCGAGGCTTTCCATCTGCTGCTGGATGCTGTTCAGCACCTGGCTCATGATGCGCGGCATCTCCGCGAGGCTCTTGACCAGTTGCTTCTCTTCCTCGGGCGATACGGTGCCGCGCGCCTTGCCGGCGGCGATCGCAAGCGAGGCGAGCACGGCGAGCTGGCAAGTGAAGGCCTTGGTGGAGGCAACGCCGATTTCCGGGCCGGCGAGAATCGGGAAGATCGCATCGGATTCCCGGGCGATGGTCGATTCCTTGACGTTGACGATCGCGCCGATCTTCAGGCCCTGCTCATGGCAGTAGCGCAGCGAAGCCAGCGTATCCGCGGTCTCGCCGGACTGCGAGATGAACAGCGCTGCCTGATCCTTGTAGAGCGGCATCTCCCGGTAGCGGAATTCCGAGGCGACATCGATCTCGACCGGCAACCGGGCATAACGCTCGAACCAGTACTTGCCGACAAGGCCGGAGAGATAGGCCGTACCGCAGGCGGAAACGGCTAGCCCGCGCAACGACTTGAAGTCGATGGCCGCATCGACAGGCTTTACGGTGTGGCCGTGGAAATCGACATAGTTCGAGAGCGCGTGGGAGATCACTTCCGGCTGTTCGTAGATTTCCTTTTCCATGAAATGGCGGTGATTGCCCTTGTCGACGACGAAGGCGGTCGCCTGAGAGATCTGGTGCGGGCGCTCGACCGGATTGCCGGCGAAGTCGATGATCTCGGCGCTGTCCTTGTGCAGGATCGCACAGTCGCCATCGACCAGATAGGCGATCTCATTGGTGAACGGAGCGAGCGCGATGGCGTCCGAGCCGAGGAACATTTCGCCCTTGCCGAAGCCGATCGCAAGCGGAGGCCCGAAGCGGGCAGCCATGATTGTATCGGGATCGTCGGCGAACATCACCACCAGCGCATAGGCACCCTTCACATGGTTCAGCATGGCGAGCATCGCGGCGCGGTTGTCGAGGCCCTGGCGGCGATACTTCGCGATCAGCTGGGCGACGACCTCCGTGTCGGTCTGGGTCGTGAAAACCGCGCCATCAGCGATCAGTTCGTCCTTGAGTTCGGAGAAATTCTCGATGATACCGTTATGCACGACCGCGACGCCACCGACGAAATGTGGGTGGGCATTGGTCTCGTTCGGCACGCCATGGGTTGCCCAGCGGGTATGGGCAATGCCGATGGTACCTGCGAGCGGTTCTCCGTCGAGCTTCTTTTCGAGGTTGAAAAGCTTGCCCTCGGCACGCCGACGATCCATCACGCCGTTGTCGATGGTTGCGACGCCGGCTGAATCGTAGCCGCGATATTCGAGCCGCTTCAGCGCATCAACCAGACGCTCCGCAACCGGCTGGTTACCGACAATACCGACAATACCGCACATAGATTTCTCCGTCTGGGTGAATTCGTGCGCCAGTCCTATCGCTTTTCGAGATTTCCGCAATCGGACCGGCGGTCACATTCGGTTTCGCTGCGTTACGCAACCGCAGCATTCAGGATTTACCGGCGCGGGCTGCCTTCAGTGCCTGATTGCGCTCGCGGATGACTTTGGCGCGTTCCGGTTTGATTTCCTGCCGAGCGCGACCGAGCGCCAGCGCATCGGCGGGAACATCCTCGGTAATGACACTGCCGGAGGCGACAAACGCGCCCTCACCAATGGATACGGGGGCGACCAGCGCCGAGTTGGAGCCGATGAAGGCACGTTCCCCGATATGGGTCTCGTGCTTGTTGATGCCGTCGTAATTGCAGGTAATCGTACCTGCCCCGATATTGGCGTCCGCGCCAATCGTCGCGTCGCCGATATAGGTCAGGTGGTTGACCTTGGCGCCCTTGCCGATCTCGGCCTTCTTCACTTCACAGAAATTGCCGACCTTGGAGCCTTCCGCCAGATTGGCGCCCGGCCGTAGCCGCGCAAACGGACCGACGGTGGCGCCGGCCGCCACATGGGCGCCCTCAATGTGCGAAAAGGCATGGATCACAGCGCCCCCTTCGATCACCACGCCGGGGCCGAAGACGACATTGGGCTCGATCAGGGCATCCTGCCCGATCACCGTGTCGTGGGAGAAGAAAACGGTTTCCGGCGCAATCATCGAGACGCCGGAGATCATCAGTTCGTGACGGCGGCGATCCTGCCACAGGCGTTCGATGGCTGCGAGTTCCGCGCGATTGTTGCAGCCGGTTAGCTCTTCTTCCGGCGCATCGACAGCGACGGCGCGACCGCCGAGCGAGCGGGCGATCTCCACGAGGTCGGTCAGGTAATACTCGCCCTTGACGTTGGCGTTGCCGATGCGGGAGAGCAGATCGAGCGCCTTACGGCCGTCGATCGCCATCAGGCCGCTATTGCACCAGGTGACGGCGCGCTCTTCGTCGCTCGCATCCTTTTCTTCACGGATGGCGACGAGTTCGCCATTCTCGACAAGCAGACGTCCGTAGCCGGTCGGCTTGTCGGTGTGGAAGCCGATGACGGCGATGTCGTTGCCCTTCGCCAGCGCTTCCCGCGCCGCGATCAGCGGTCCAGCGGTGATCAGCGGCACATCGCCGTAGGCAACAAGGATTTCATCATAGCCGCGGGCAATCGCCTCGCGCGCCGCGAGAACCGCGTGACCGGTGCCGAGCCGTTCCGTCTGTACGAAGGGAGTGACCTCGAGACCTTCGATGCTGGCCGCCTTTGTGACCTTGTCGGCGTCACGGCCGACCACAAGGGCGACATCCGATATGCCCGAAGTCGCGATGGTGGCCATTACATGGGCGATCATCGGCCGTCCGGCGACAGGATGCAGCACCTTCGACATCGAGGACTTCATGCGAGTGCTTTCGCCTGCGGCGAGGATGACGGCGAGACAGCTGCGGCTCATGATTGCTCCGGCGTGGTTCCGATTCAGGAAACTATTGTTCGGCCCGGTACATAGCAGCAACGCTTCACCGGAACAAAGAACAAAAAGGGCGCCGCAGGACGGCGCCCTTTTCAAAAATCATTGCGGCCTGAAATTATTGCGGCAGCTTGTCGTCTACGCCTTCGACGTAGAAGTTCATGCCGAGCAGCGTGCCGTCGTCAGCCTTCTCGCCTTCCTTCAGCCACGCCGAGCCGTCCTGCTTGTTGACCGGGCCGGTGAACGGGTGCAGTTCGCCGGACTTGATCTTGGCTTCGGTCGCTTCGGCAAGCGCCTTCACGTCGTCAGGCATGTTGGTGTAGGGCGCCATGGTCAGGATGCCGTCCTTCAGACCGTCCCAGCTCTGCTGCGACTTCCAGGTGCCGTCGAGAAGAGCCTGCGTGCGCTTGATGTAATAGGCGGCCCAGGTATCCTTGATCGCCGTCAGCTGGGTGTTCGGGCCGGCGGCGATCATGTCGGAAGCCTGACCGAAAGCCTTGATGCCGCGCTCCTGAGCAACCTGCATCGGAGCGGTGGTGTCGGTATGCTGGGTCAGGATGTCGACGCCCTGGTCGATAAGAGCTTTGGCGGCGTCTGCTTCCTTGCCCGGGTCGAACCAGGTATTGGCCCAGATGACCTTCATCTTGAAGTTCGGGTTGACCGACTTCGCGCCGAGTTCAAACGCGTTGATGCCCATGACCACTTCCGGGATAGGGAAGGAGGCGATGTAGCCTGCGAGGCCCTTCTCGGACATCTTGCCGGCGATCACGCCCTGAATGTAGCGGCCTTCATAGAAGCGCGAGTTGTAGGTCGCGACATTGTCGGCGGCCTTGAAGCCGGTTGCATGCTCGAACTTCACGTCGGGGAACTTCGCGGCAACCTTGATGGTTGCGTCCATGAAGCCGAAGGAGGTGGTCAAGATCAGCTTGCAGTCCGAACGGGCGAGACGCTCGATAGCGCGCTCGGCATCCGGTCCTTCCGGCACGCTTTCGAGGAAAGGCGTATCGATCTTGTCGCCGAAGTGAGCCTGCAGCTCCTGCCGGGCGATGTCATGCGCCTGTGTCCAGCCGCCGTCGGTCTTGGTGCCGACATAGACGAAGCAGACCTTGGTCTTGTCTTCTGCCGAGGCAGTGCCGGCGAGACCGCCGAGCGCGGCTGTCGTTGCAGCCAGTGCCAAAAACAGTTTCTTCATAATAACCCCTATCCTTGTGTGTTGATTTTGTTGAGCTTTACCTATCCGGCACGAAGGGCTTGCCCAGCGAGGCCGGTGTGTTGATCAGCGTCGTGCGCCGATTATGGGAAATTATGATCAGGACGACAATGGTCGCGACATAGGGCAGCGCGGAGAGAAATTGCGAGGGTAAACCAATGCCGAATGCCTGCGCATGCAATTGCCCGATCGTGACAGCCCCGAAGAGGTAGCCGCCTGCCAGCACCCGCCACGGACGCCACGACGCAAAAACGACCAGCGCCAGCGCGATCCAGCCGCGTCCAGCCGACATGTTCTCTACCCATTGCGGGGTGTAGACGAGTGACAGCTGTGCGCCCGCCAGACCCGCGCAGGCGCCGCCGAACATGACGGCGAGATAGCGGGTACGGATGACATGGATGCCGAGCGTATGCGCCGAGGCATGATTGTCGCCGATTGCCCGCAGCTTCAGCCCTGCCCGCGATGCAAACAGGAACCAGTTGACCCCGATGACCAGAAGGATCGACAGGTAGAAAATCAGATCCTGCTTGAACAGCAGCGGCCCGAGAAATGGAATGTCGGAAAGCAGCGGAATGGTGATTGGCTGCAGCTTGATGCCCGGCACGCCGACGAAGCTTTCGCCCAGCATACCCGATACGCCGAGGCCCAGAATGGTCAGCGCGAGACCGGTCGCAACCTGATTGGCGACCAGCGTAAGCGTCAGGAAGCCGAACAGCAGCGAAAAGGCGGCGCCCGAAACGATGCCGGCAAGGATACCGAGAAACGGCGAGCCGGTCGTATGGGCGGCTGCGAAAGCACAGACAGCGCCGATGATCATCATGCCCTCGACGCCGAGGTTGAGGACACCGGAGCGTTCGGTCACCAGTTCGCCGAGCGCGGCGATGACCAGCGGCGTGGAGGCGGTGATGACGGTGAGAAGTATGGCTTCCAGGATCATCATGCACCTTTGCCGAGCACGGACCGGACCTTGGAGGCCACGATCCGGATCTTGTAGTGGATCAGCGTGTCACAGGAGAGCACGAAGAACAGCAGCAGTCCCTGGAAGACGCGGGTCACCTTGTCGGACACCCCGATGGAAAGCTGCGCCGCCTCGCCCCCGAGATAGGTCAGCGCCAACACGAGGCCGGCAGCGATGATGCCGAGCGGATTGAGCCTGCCGAGGAAGGCGACGATGATTGCCGTGAAGCCGTAGCCCGGAGAAATCGACGGCTGCAGATGGCCGATGGAGCCCGAAACCTCTGAAATCCCGGCAAGTCCGGCCAAGGCGCCCGAAAGCAGCATCGAGAACCACACCATGCCACGGGACGAGAACCCGGCGAACCGCCCTGCCCGTTCCGACTGGCCGAGCACGACGACCTGAAAACCCTTCAGCGTGTAGCGCATCATGAACCAGATGCCGACGGCGGCGATGATGGCGAAGGCAAAGCCCCAGTGGGCACGGCCGGACGCCAGCATTTCCGGCAGGACGCCTTCCGTCACGAAGCTCCGGCTCTGGGGAAAGTTATAGCCCTGCGGGTCGCGCCATGCGCCGCGCACCAGCCCGTCAAGGAAGAGCTGCGCGATATAGACCAGCATCAGACTGGTCAGGATCTCGTTGGTGTTGAAGCGGGTCTTGAGCAGCGCTGGAATGGCCGCGTAAAGTGCGCCGCCAAGCGCACCCATCACCATCATCAGCGGCAGAAGCAGCGGCGAATGCCATTCGTAGAAGACGACCGGCAGGAACGAACCGGTGATCGCACCGATGGTGAACTGCCCCTCTGCACCGATGTTCCAGTTGTTCGAGCGATAACAGATCGACAGCCCGACCGCGATCAGGATCAGCGGGCCGGCCTTGATCGCAAGCTCGTGCAGCGACCAGACCTCGAGCAGCGGCTCGATGAAGAAGCTGTAGAGCGCCGATACCGGGTCCTTGCCGAGCAGCGCGAACATCACGCCTCCGAAGAACACCGTCAGCGCCAGCGCCAGAAGTGGCGAAACGACGGCAAACAGACCCGACATGCGGGCGCGCTTTTCGAGTTCAATGCGCATCGGCAGTCTCCAGCCCGTGCATGCCGCCCATCAGCAGGCCGATCTTTTCGCGTGTCATCGTTGCCGCCGGATAGGCGTCGGAGAGCTTGCCCTCGGAAATCGCGGCAATGCTGGTCGCCACCTCGAAGATCTCGTCGAGGTCCTGGCTGATCACCACCACGGCCGAGCCCGAACGGGCGAGATTGACGAGCGCCTGACGGATACGGCTGGCTGCCCCGGCATCCACGCCCCAGGTCGGCTGGTTCAACACCAGCACGGCCGGCTGCCGGTCGAGTTCGCGCCCGACGATGAACTTCTGCAGGTTACCGCCCGAAAGCGAACCGGCGGCCGGATCTTCGCCGCTCTTTCGCACGTCCATCGTCTCGGAAATCCGCTGCGCCGCCTTGCGAATGGTATCGTATCGAATGAGCTTGAGTGCCCCGCCGGCAAGAAATGCCTTGGCGTCGGAACGGTTGCGGGCAAGCAGCAGGTTGTCGGACAGCGAAAGGGCCGTAACCGCCGCATGGCCGTGCCGCTCTTCCGGAACGAAGCCGGCGCCCATCAGCCTGCGGGCCGAAATGCCGAGCCGTCCGACCGCCCGGTCGCGAATACGGACCGATTCATTGTCATCAACCGTGTGTTCACCCGAAAGCGCGTCGAAAAGCTCGCCCTGGCCGTTACCCGCGACACCCGCGATCGCCAGCACTTCGCCAGCCTTCACGCGCAGCGACACATCCTTGAGCGACATGGCAAACGGTGTGCGCGCGCTGACCGAGAGATGGCGCGTTTCCAGAAGCACTTCGCCGGTCGAGACGTCGTCGTCGCGATGGACGCCTGCGACCTCCGAGCCCACCATCATACGGGCGAGCGAGGCCGGCGTCTCCGAGCGAGGATCGCACTGACCCGTGACCTTGCCGTGGCGCAGAACCGTGGCGCGATCGCAGATGCGCTGAACCTCTTCCAGCCTGTGGCTGATATAGAGGACCGAGCGTCCCTCGGCTTTCAGCTTGAACAGCGTTTCGAACAGCCGGTCGGCTTCCTGAGGGGTCAGAACCGAGGTCGGTTCGTCGAGAATGATCAATCGAGGATTTTGCAGAAGCGCGCGCACGATCTCGATGCGCTGGCGTTCGCCCACCGAAAGATCGGCCACATGCGCATCGGGATCGAGCGGCAGTCCGTAAGCTTTCGAAAGCTCGGCGGCTTTCTTGGAGATCTCCGAAATCGACACGGCTTCATCGAGCGCAAGCGCGATGTTTTCAGCGACCGTCAGCGCTTCGAACAGCGAGAAATGCTGGAAAACCATGCCGATGCCGAGCTTGCGGGCGGCGGCCGGTGACGGAATGGAGACCTGCCCGCCCTGCCACGAAATCGTGCCCGCGGATGGCGCAAGAATTCCGAATAGCATCTTGACGAGTGTGGACTTGCCGGCGCCGTTTTCGCCGAGCAGCGCATGGATCTCTCCGTGGCCGATATCGAGGTCGATGCCGTTACAGGCGGTGAAACTGCCGAACAGCTTCGTAAGCCCCTGCACGGCAAGAAGCGAACCGGCCGCCTTCATGTCGGTATTCGACACGTGTCCCCCTCGGTCATTGCGCCCGGATCTTGTCCTTTGTCCGGATCCATGTCGTCACATTGATAACGCGTTTGCGGCATCCGGCAACTGATATCGCAGACTTTTTACGTTTTTTTGCACTGCATTATCAACGCTTGACGCTGCGACGTCCAAGGGAGGGGAAAAACTGCAGCACACCGCCGATGCAATAGAGGTAGAGGCCAGAGGCGGAAAAGGCGACCTTCAGCCAGAGTGGCGTATGGAAATGCAGGAGAAGCGCGTAGATCCCGAGCGCGCTCCAGAGCAGGAACATCCCGAGATTGAGCGGCCGCAGCCGCTCCACCCGCACCGGGTGCAGAAAGTGGATTGGCAGGAAGGTCAGGATGACGGAGAGCGTTACGATGATCAGCGCCGTATTGGCGTCGGCATCGATGACGAACAGCGTAAAGACAAGCATGTTCCAGACGACCGGGAAACCTGAGAAGAAATATTCATCAGTCTTCATGCCGGTATCCGCATAGTAGATCGCGCTTGAGACCACGATCATGCCAGCTGCGACGAAGGACCATGGCTCTCCGATCATGCCGCTCTGATAGAGCGCGAAGGCCGGCAGCAGAACATAGGTGACATAATCGATGATGTTATCCAACGTATCGCCGGACCAGTTCGGCAGCACTTCCTTGACCCGCACCTTGCGGGCGATTGGCCCGTCGATACCATCGACGAGAAGCGCAAGGCCCAGCCACCAGAACATATCGACGAATCGATGCTCCGCAGCGGCGACGACGCCGAGAAACGCAAGGAAGGAGCCCGAAGCGGTCAGGATGTGAACGGAGAAGGCCCGGATTTCCGCATAAGGAACCCGCCGGTAATTGAAGATTTTCATGTTCGCCGCGTCGCCCCCTTCAGACTGCGCATCGGTATCTAATGAAATCAGCGTTTTTGCAACCGGAAGCGCGTCACGTCCCGTGTTTTGTCAATCTATGGGGCCTTCCGGAAAGCCGCACCATGCGCCAAATCGGCCCATGGATTTCGCCTGCGCCTCGGACTAAAATGCGCAACGGAAGAATTGGATGCATGACATGACACATTTCGATATCGCAGTGGTCGGCGGAGGCTTGGCTGGTTCCGTTGCAGCAATTGCTCTAGCGCGGGCCGGAAGGAGCGTCGCCCTGATCGCACCGAAAGGTGGACCGAACGACGGTCGCACGACGGCGCTGATGGACCAGTCGATCCGCATGATGGAGCGATTGGGTCTCTGGGAGGCGATCCGGCCACATGCCGCCGCCCTTTCGACCATGCAGATCATCGATGGCACCAAGCGTCTCCTGCGCGCGCCCACCGTTGCCTTCCGCAGCGCGGAAATCGGTTTGGACGCCTTCGGTTACAATATCCCCAACAGCGCGCTGAACGAGATCTTGGGCAAGGCCGTCGAAGCCGAGACCCGGATTACGGTATTCGGTTCCGTTGCAGAAGACATTGCCTTCGATGACGACAAGGTCAGGATCACGCTTTCAGACGGCGAGGAACTGGACGCCGATTTCGTCATCGGCGCCGATGGCCGCAAGTCCAAGACCCGCGAAACCGCTGGTGTCGGTGTCCGCACATGGTCCTATCCGCAGACGGCTGTGGTGCTGAACTTCGCCCATACGCTGCCACACCAGAACGTATCCACCGAATTCCATGGAGAGAGCGGGCCGTTTACGCAGGTTCCCCTGCCCGGCCAGCGTTCGAGCCTCGTCTGGGTGGTCGAGCCTAAGGAGGCAGAGCGTCTGCTGGGGCTCTCCCTTGCAGAGCTTTCCCAGGCTGTCGAAACCCGCATGCAGTCCATGCTTGGCAAGGTGACTGTCGAGGAAGGCGTTCAGGCATGGCCGCTTTCGGGCATGACCGCCAATCGTTACGGCAAGGGCCGTGCCGCCTTCATCGGTGAAGCCGGACATGCCTTTCCGCCGATCGGTGCGCAGGGCCTGAACCTCAGCCTCCGCGATATCGCCACGCTCGAGGATATCCTGACGGATCGTTCGGGCGGTCGCATCGACGCCCGCGCCGGCGACCTTTTCGACGGACGTCGCAAGCTCGATGTCCTGTCGCGCACGGCAAGTGTCGATCTCCTGAACCGCTCGCTCTTGTCCGGCCTTCTGCCGGTGCAGATGCTGCGAGCCACCGGCCTGCAAATCCTGGCAACCTTCGCGCCGCTCAGAAATCTGGTGATGCACGAAGGTGTGGCGCCCGGCCACAGCCTCAGCGCCTTCCCCAGGTTTCTAAGGGAAAAGATCCGGCGGTAACGCGCCGGATTTGATCGCGTAAAGCAGGCCGGAAACCGAAAGCACCGAAATAAGCGTGGTGATCAGGATCGTCGCCGATGCCCGCTCCTGCCACACGCCATATTGCTGGCCGATGACGAAGACATTCGTTGCCGTCGGCAGCGATGCCAGCAACACCGCGGTATAGACCCACAGCGGATCGAAATTGCCGGCAAGGCTTAGCACGACATAAACAAGCAGCGGATGGAGCACGAGCTTGATCGGCACGATGTAGCCGAGCTCGACCGGAACACGCTTCAACGGCCGCAGCGCCAGCGTCACGCCCATGGCAAACAGCGCGCAGGGAGCGGCCGCTTGCGCCAGATAGTCGATCAGCCTTTGCAGGGCGACCGGCGGTTCGAATGACAATGCCGCCGCGAGAAAGCCGACGGCCGTCGCAATGATGAAGGGGTGGTAGGCAATCTTCTTCGCCACATCGAGCGCCACCCGCCCCGGTCGCCTTTCCTCTCCGCCGGCAAAGGCCATCAGCGCGGGAGCCGCGGTAAAGTGGGCGGCATTTTCGAAGCAGAAGATCAGAGCCACCGGCACCGCCGCCGCCTCCCCGAAGGCAAGCAGGGCGAGGCCGGGCCCCATGTAACCGATATTGCCATAGGCACCGGCGAGCGCCTGCATCGTGCAGTCCGCGATGGAATTGCCGCGTATCAGTCGACCGATCAGGAAAACCAGCAGGAAGATCCCGTATGTCGCGGCCATCGCGGCGGCGATGAAATCGATGCGGGTCAGTTCCGAAAGCGGGGTGCGCGACACGAGCTTGAAGAACAGCGCCGGCAGCGAGACATAGATGACGAAGAAGTTCAGCCAGCCGAGTGCACTGGCTTCATGCTTCGACAGCTTTCCCGAAATATAGCCGATCAGGATCAGCCCGAAGAAGGGCAGAACCAGCGCAATGATATCCCCCATGGCCGCCTCTCCTCCAGATCCCGGCCGGTCGCATGCGACCTATATCTTTCCGATTAGCCGATTTGGGAGAGGATTGGAAAGGTCTGCTGGAACCAGATCGCCAGATTGGAGACGAAGCCGAACATGAAAGCGAGGCCCGTCAGCACAAGCAGCGCCCCCATCGCCTTTTCGACGAGACCGAGATGACGGCGGAAACGGGCGAGAAAGCGCATGAACGCGCCGGAAAAGGCTGCTGCAATCCAGAACGGTACGGCAAGACCGAGCGAATAGATGGCGAGCAGGAATGCCCCCTCGCCCACGGTATCACGCGAGGCCGCAACGCCGAGGATCGCGCCGAGCACCGGTCCAATGCAGGGCGTCCAGCCAAAGGCGAAGGCGAGCCCCATGATATAGGCACCCGAGAGCGTCGCCGGCTTGCCACCGCCGGAAAAGCGCATTTCGCTCGACAGGAATCCTATCCGGAAAAGGCCGAGGAAGTTCAGCCCCATGACGATGATGATCAGGCCGCCGATTTTCGACAGAAGATCGAGATGCTGCCGCAGCATCGTGCCGATGGTGGAGGCCCCCGCCCCCAGCGCGACGAAGACAGTTGCGAATCCGAGCGTGAAGATGAAGGCGGAAAGCATCACGGCCCGACGTGCGCGGGCATCGCCTCCAGCCGTCGCGCCGGTCCGGAACTGATCGACCGAAATGCCCGCCATGTAACAAAGATATGGCGGCACCAGAGGAAGAACGCAGGGAGAGAGAAACGAAAGCGCACCGGCAAGCAAGGCGCTGACGAAGGAAATCTCGGCTATGGACACGAAAGGCGGCTCCGCTTCAGGCTATTTCGGCTCTTCCTAACGCTGGTGCGAGCCTCTTGCCAATCACCTTTGCGTTCGCTGCGACAATGATGCATTTTAGCCCTTGATGGCGCAATTTTTCGGGTTGACCCGGCGGGATCGCCTGCATATGTTCCGCCCACTTCCGCAGGGCCTTGAAAATCCTGCCTGGGAGAGCGTAGCTCAGCCGGTAGAGCAACTGACTTTTAATCAGTAGGTCCAGGGTTCGAATCCCTGCGCTCTCACCACCGAAGTCATTGACTTCAAAGGTGAATTTCCAACTTTAGAAACTGCTTGAGTTTGGCCCGGTTTGCTTAGTTTGCCGTTGGTTTGCAAAATGCGTTCTGCTGTCGTTCTCACTGCGCAACTTTTTGTTGAGTTGCGTAGACAATATTTATTGTTTGTGGCCATATCGTTTGGATCACTGTGCGTGGCAACGGCATTTTTTTGAGGCGAGATATATGACTAAAGACAACGAATCGAAAAGGAAGAACTCAAATCCATCTATAGAGATTGGTTCCGGTGATAAGATCATACTGGAATGGGGACAGAAAAGCTTTAATAGCCAGCAGTTGACCAGCAAACTGAGTGGGAGTGTTAAAACCAAGCCTAATGACAAGGATGGGTCAGGCGACAAATGAATCTTGAAGATGCCGCCAGCGCTGCGACTATCGCAAGCTTCTTCGTGGCAGTTATGGGATTCTTGTTTATCTGGATGCAGATTCGTGACGCAAAGCTCACCTCATCCGCTTCAGCGATTTCTGCTATTTACGAAAAACTTGTGGTTCTTATTAATGAACTTCCAGTCCAGAACGACGAGCCAGAACTTTGGAAACATGCGTTTACCAATGTCTTGAACCAGCTAGAACTGGCATGTGCCGTGTGTCTGGATGGACAGATATCTGGACGAACCGGAAGACTTGGAGTGAAGCTAATCTCGGATATTCTTTCGACAATTGAAGAGGATGACGTCCTCAGAAAATACACTGAATCAGCAGTGCATTCCCCGGAGACGTTCATCAACATCAGAGATTTCTGCCGAAAGCACAAATCCTCATGGCAGGGATTGGTTGTGACCTAGCCATATCGCCGCAGCGCATCCTCGATCTTCCCGAACAGCGTCTCCGGTGTGTTGTCGTTGGCGATGACTAGATCTTCATCGCCGCATCCGCTCTCTGATTCGTGATGACCGGCAATGCCGCCTCGCCCAACCAGCCTGTAGATATCGCCGCCGAGGCGTCGGATTGCCTGCGCCTCGTTCGGGAATCGGCAGTCGTCGACAACGACGCGGCCGGCCTCAGCGAAGACTTGCTCGACGCGACGACGCCAGAGGTTGATCCAGAAGTCTTCGCCCATGCATTTCCGTCCCCACTCCGTGCCGAGCGTCTGCATGGCGTGTCGGGGCGTCTTGCCGCAGAGGTAGGCGAACGAGGTCTCCTTGTAACTGCCCTCGATTTCATCCTCCGCCATGCCGACGGCGCGAAGCATATCCTTCAGCGGTCCGGCGAACTTCACGAGCGTGTAGCCGTGCTTCTCAGCGAGGTACTTGGTCGCCGTGGACTTGCCGCTGCCCGCCTGGCCGGTGAAGGCGACGATGGGAGGCAGGTTGTCGTTGGCAGCGAAGGGCTGTCCTTTCGCCGGCACTGCGGTGATACAGCCGTGGTCTTTGGATACGATGGCAGGCCCAAGTGAGAAATTGCGGCGGTATTCTTTCATTGCCGCATCGTAGGCAAGGCCACTTTTCTCTACTGCCGCTTCCAGTCTTTTCAGTATTTCGGTCATAGCGCCTCCTCTAGCTCTTTCGCCGGCGTCCCTGGCTTCACGACAGGCCGGAACCGGCGCACGTTGAACGGCGGATCCTCGTCGCCGAACTCAGGGCATACACCGCGGTTGATGCCTTCAAGCCGAACGCCGATGTAGTCTCCGTTCATGTAGCTTGTGGCTGGCCCTACCCACCGAGCCTTGTAGACGGCGCCTTCCTTGATGCCGAGATATTGCTCGGCGTAGATGCCGTCGTCGATGCAGACGATTTCGTCGCCGGGTTTGATCGTGGTGGTCATGTGGTCTCCGTAATTGCAGCGCGCCCGGCGTCGGTGATTGAGAAGAACTGGCGAGTGCCTGGTCCGCCCTTTGTGGCGGCGACCATACCTAAAGGGACTAGCTTTCGAAGGAGGGCTGTCGTGCCCTCCCCCAAATGGACCGTCGCGAAAGAGGCGCGATCAGGATAGTCGTCGTGACGGCGGCGAAGGGTTGCCAGCGCGTCGCGTTGCCTGTGGGTGATGGTCGTCATACCTCCCACCCCATGAACTTCTTCATTACATCACCCATGCGAGCCGCCACGCCGCAGTGCTCTCGAGTCCTGCCGTAGGTCGTCAGGTGCTCGCCGTGCGGCTCCGGCGAATCATGGCAGCGACGCGCGTAGATAACGACTTGGTCATAGCCGTAACGGTCAGCAACGTCGCGAGCGGCAGAGATCGGTATTCGAACCATGTCACGCATCAAGCAACTTCCTTTCGATGGCATAACAGTCAGTGCCGTACATGCCTCCGTCATGCTTGATCGAATGCTGCGTGCCGTCCATCATCGTGATAACGAGGCGCTTGCTGTAAGTGTCGTCCCAGTGGACGCTGGCGACGTGATGTTTGTTGATGGAAAGCTCTCTTGTCAGTCGGGTGAGCGCCATTACGCCGCCTCCTTCATTTCAGCCCGCGACCGAATGGCCGCCATGATCTCTTTGACTGTCGTCCAAGGCACGACGACGTTGCGCAAACATTCCTCGCCGTCCTCATCTCGATCCTCGATGTCGAAGCTGAACTCGCCGATGTATGCCGCCTTGGTTGCGCCGCTCGGCGTCATCGCCTCCTGGAGCCGGTCGATCTTCCCCCGCAGGTGAGCCAGCGAAAGATCGTGGAAGCACTCGTTGGTGAACTCCGGCGCGGCGTCGAACGGGATGGCGTAGCTGTCTCGTTCCTTCGGCGTGTACTTCTCCTTGATCGGGATGCCGCAACTGGCGAAATCCTCGGCTGGCCATGTGCCCGCCTTGTCTCGAATGCCGGTGTAGCCCGTGTGGCCGGGGTTCTCGTAAAGGTCGCGTTTCAGCAGGACGTACTGGGTCATGCCTTGACCCGCGATATGCTGGTGACGCTACATGACCACCAATCTGGAAGACTCATGCAAGCTTCAAGTGACTGACGTTCGGCGTCGTTCCAGTCTCTTGCAGGAACTACTAATTCAACATCACGGCTGGTGTAATCCAGATCAGTTGACTTCAGATATGGGTTCCGGCCGTTGAGGTGAACCGACACACCATAGAGGTGACGTTTACGCCTGAACATTACGCCACCCTTCCCATCTGACGCTCCAGCATCACATACGTATTGAGGAACTCATCTTCCGCATGCTCAGGCTCCCAGCACTGGACGCGAACGCCAAGCGGGTCATCAAACCTGCCGTGCCACGCCATGGGCCGCAGGTTTACCAGTTCGTCAGCAATGATGCGGTCGTCGGCCTCATGCACCGGCGGTGGCATATCTAGTGCGAGCCCGAAGCGCTGCGCGACTGCGGCCATCACTCGCGCTTCCGCCTCCTTGTATCCATGCAGGAACGGCTTCAACGGCCGCGGCACATCGACAAGGTAGGCCTCGCTTGCGTCATGCAGGAGACCCCACAACGCGATTTCTGCGCCGTACCGTGGCAACAGCCATCCGGCCAGCAGGACGGAATGCTCCGCCACACTGTAGAACTTGATGCAGTGGCCAGCATATCGGCACTGCAGGCTCAGACTGTGCGCGATGTCCTCGATGTGGATCTCGTCGGCCTTCGGGTCCATAGGCCAGAACTGGCGGCCGGAGTAGACCTGCATGAAGTCGCCAAAACGACGAGAAGCAAACATCTGCGGGTGGTCGACGCCAAGATCGTTGTAGGATTCACCGACAAGGCGCCTTTCGCCACTGACGATGCCACCTACCGCAAAACCGGTCGATGCACCGCTTTCGTCTAGCGGCTGCGGGTTGTTGTCATTCGCGGCAACATATTTGTCGAGCGGTCCGAATGTGGTGACAAAGACGTCGTCCTCTTGAGCCATCTGCTGGAGCGCTATTTCTCTTGTCACGGCGCCCATCAAAACGCCTTCACGCCAGCGGCCTTGCGTGCCTCGATCTTGTGGTCAGGACGATTGTCGTTGTAGGCAATCTTCTCATCGATGGCGCCGCCGAGATCGAGGCCAAGATAAGCTGCCAGATCTCCTATTCGGATCATGGCATCCGCAAGTTCCACCTCGATCATCTTCCGATGCGGAAGCTTGTCGTCCATCTTGTTCTTGCGGAAACCCTCCATGCCTTCGCTGATCTCCGAATGGATCAGGCAAAGCATTTCCGGCACGTTTCGTTCCAACTGCTTGCCGGTGGCAAGGTCGGTATACCAGCCGGCCTTGCGACTCCGAGCGTGGCAGTCAGCCGCGAAGATGTTGATGGCGGCGGCGTGGGTGTAGTCCACTCCCGCACACAGTTTCAGGCTCACGACATTGTCGGTCATTCTAGTCTCCTCTTGTGGTGGTGGTATTGCCGCCGGTTGGTGGCCGGCGGCGTGGTGATTGGTTCGGAAGTGGGCGCGTGTGCATTACCCGCAATCCACAGCAACACGCGATATCGACTAGGCACTATACCTAGTGCCATTGACCTCAGACCCTATGGGTGAGAATATTCCCACTGTGCTGCCAGCGAGTTTTTTTTAGCTGGAGAAGCATATGAAACATCATCTTCGTTTTCGACACGGCAAGACTGAAGGAGAGGCAAATAGCCCTCTCAGCATGGCTCTTCTCGCCATCATCACTATCGCTTGTCGCTTTTCACCTCTGATCATCGCAGTCGTTGCCGGATACTTCGGCCTTGGCTGATAACGTCCTAAGCCACTCTCCTCTGCTCTGCCGGCACATTGTCGTTGGTCGCAACGAAGTTGGCCGCCGGCAAGTTGACCGTCAGACGATCGATTTCACCCATTTCACGATGCATGGTGATAGACACTGCAGACCGCGCCGAAACGTAGCCGCTGGCCGCATGCCATGCGTCCTTCGCTGCCAAGGTGTTGAAGCTCTCCGCTCTAACCCCGCCGCCAGACTTGACCCTATCGTGGTGGACATGGCCGGTGTACGCGTAGCGGAATTCGGTAACGCCCCACTCTTTGGCCCAGTTCGCGGCCATGAAGCCAGCCATATCGCCCATCCGCAACATGTCGCCATGGGTGGCTGCGACCATCACCTTGCCGAAACAATGCATGAAGAAACGGCCGGGATCTGTGTCGACGGTGACGCGCGGATTGTTGCGGAACCATGCCGCCAGCGCGATCGCAAGCATCAGGCTGGTCTCGTCGTCGTGGTTTCCGGGGAGCTTTCGGTAGATGACGTGTTCGTGCTTCTGAAGCGCCAGTTCGATGCAGTGGACGGCTAACTCTACGCCGACCTGCAGGACGCGGGCATATCGGGTGTCGACATCGAGCGGATTGCCGCTACGCTTCGTCTGGTTGCGGCTGTCATCCGCGTGGAAGTAGTCACCCATGTCGAGCACGATTGCGGTATGGCTGCGAGCTGACCTTGCAACGAGATTCGCGATGGTATTTCGCAGCAATGCAGACGCGATCTTGAGATCGTAATCGGCGCCGGTTTCCTTGCCCCATGAGAAGAGACCAAGGTGCAAATCCACAATTGGATAGATAGTGAGAAGGCTGGCGTCCGTGAAAGTTGGAGCTGGAGGAAGTTCCGAATATCCGACGTGCCTGTCGAAGGCTTCATGGATCGCGAGTTCCATGGCGTCGCGCGACTGGGCGTCCTCGCGCGTCTTCACCCACTGCTGAATAGTCCTGCCTTCCGCGTCGACGAGAGCCGATACTCCCTTGACCGTGTGACCGGTCGGGACTTCGAATTCTTCACCGACTTCTCTGGCCTGTTTTACCCACGCACCGTCGGCATCTTTGCTGGCGATGCTTTTGATTGCGAATCCCGGCAGCACCGGCTTTGTGCCGAGCATGCCACGCTCGGCTGCCACTTTCAAACGCGAGCAAAACGTATTGCGCTGCAGCCCAAGAAGTGCAGCCGCTGCGGTCTTGTCACCGAGGGCGACAAACGCGTCGGCTGCTTCCTTGGCGAGTTCATCTCTGAGTCTTGGTGTGGGCATTGAGCCTCCTTGGTTCAGGATTAGTGGTCGGACGCTGCTGTTCACATTCTCCAATGTCAACGAAACAAAAAAGCGCCCTCCGCGGTTAGGCAGAGGGCGCTAGTTGACACATGCGGAATATAAGAACATAAAAAGAACAAACGCGAGCGGCGCGCGTTTGACGATGACAGTGAAATACGAGGAACCCCATGCTTTCCGAGCAATCGCCGCCACAATCAAAACCAGCAGATCCGGTCGCCGACGCCATCGCATGGCACAATGGGGACGCCGTCGCAGCCGTCGCCACACTCATTGAGGACTGCCGCTTCCTGCGCCAACAGCTGGCGCTCGCCGAAGGTCTTATGAGCTGCGGCATGTCACGAGGATGGAGACCACGCTACGAACGTGGTGAGTAGCCATGCCGGCACCCAACTATCGCGGACGGTCTCACCCGTATCTCGAGGCGAAGATACCGACCTTGAGCCATGCGGACAGCATGGGACAGTTCGTTCGTGCCGGCTGCACCAGATGCAAGGCCATCCACCTGTACAGGCCGGCCGATATCCGGACGGTCGTCGGTGGCGATATGCATGTCTTCAGGCTGCGGGAGGTATTGCGCTGCGAGAAGTGCGGCCGGCGCGATGAAATGGTGGTCGAGTTCAAAACGCTGATGGGCAATGAGATTTCCGGCCTCGTTATTCGCGAGCTTGTTGAAGTCAGGATGGTCAAGAAACCGATCTGGCGTGATAGAAAGCTCTAGAGGGAGAAACCAATGTGCAATCTCTACAACGTCACGACAAACCAAGAGGCCATTATCGCGATCACCCGCGCTTTGGTCGGGAACGTTGGTAACCTCGAGCCATCGTTCGACGTCTATCCCGATCAGCTCGCGCCAATCGTGCGCAACACGCCGGAGGGCAGAGAGCTTGCCCGAGTGCGATGGGGGCTCCCCTCCTCGTCGAAAGCTCAATTCGACGCCGCCACCAAAAGGGCCGACAAACTGCGAGCCAAAGGCAAGCCGGTGGACTTCGACGAGTTGTTGCGCCTTGAGCCGGATGGAGGGACTACCAATGTCCGGAACACCGCCAGCCGACATTGGACGCGATGGCTGGGCGTTGAGCATCGATGTGTCGTGCCTGTGAACCGGTTTGCGGAGCCAGATCCGGCCAGCAAGGTGGATGGCGGCAGGACACCAAACGCATGGTTTGCCCGAAGTGATGACATGCCCCTTATGTTTTTCGCCGGCATTTGGGTGCCGCAATGGACAAGTGTCCGAAAGATCAAGGATGGCGTGGTCACCACAGACCTGTTCGCCTTCCTGACCTGCGAGCCGAATTCCGTCGTTGCTCCTATCCACCCAAAGGCAATGCCGGTTTTGCTAACTGAACCCGATGAGCTGGAACGATGGCTGACAGAACCATGGGAATCAGCGAGGACATTGCAGCGGCCACTGCCGGAGAACCGGCTGATATTGCTGCCGAGGCGATAATGAGCGACGAAAAAACAACACCGGACAACGTCCACGTGGATCACTACTGCGAGCACGCGGGCTGCAAGAAGTGGGGAGCGTGGGGCTACTCCGGTCGGGTCGTGGAACCGACCCGATGGTGGTGCCGTGAGCACTATCCACATCACCGGAGATGACGCGATTGGCCGCGATCGCGCTTATGGTCCTGCTGGTGGTGCTGACACTGCTGGGTCTGGTCCTGTCAGTGTGGCAGGCGTTGACCTAGAAATCTCAAGGCATTCGATAATCGCCATTTCGATCAGATAAACCAGCAATTCGTGTTCGCCACGCTCTGCCAACTGCCTCGCTTCGATAAGAAGACCTTGCACGCAACCCATGATGACGTTCCCCTAATTTCCCCATTGGAAAATTAGCATGGTCGGGAATGCGGACAACCGTCAAAACCAGTGGGCAGTTTTTGGTGACCGACTAAAGGCTAGTGGAACAATTCGTGACGTGTCCGGTTTGGACCTCCGACCACCAGGAGAGCGGCGGTCAGAGGCCGGTGCACACCCAAGCGAGGGTCGCGCGCCGGCCTCCCCCCACATTTTTGCAACTAGCGACGCGCCGCAGATGGTGCTGTCATCGACGCTCTTGGAAAGGAGCAACCGATGACCGAACAACCTGCTTGCGAATTCACCTTCAGGTTCATTGATGGCGACTGGGTAATCTGCTTCAGCGACGAGTTGGGCACAGATGAACTTGCCACGCTGACCGGCCCCGAAATGCTGGAATTTGTCGAGATGATGAATGAGACCTACAAGGCCGGAATCGTTGAACAAACGCTCAACTAGGGCAGTGATGCGGGCGCGCCTGACCTGCTATTGGGCGCTTCGGGGTGGACTCTCCTCCCTTTCAGCGTATCATTCTTGGACCGTTGGCAACCGAATTTGTAGGCAGCGACGGCTGAGAGTTCATACGTGCTCCCGCCTGCGGAAGGAGGGCACCATCATGTACCCCCACCATGACAGGCTTCGCGCCGTCCTTGATGATCGATCCACGCTCTACACTGGAAACCAAAAGTCTCGAATCGATCTCGTCAACAGAACACTTATGGCGACACCACATATCGAAATCGGCATCGACACGCCTGTCGAGGATGCCTTGTTTGACCTGATGCACCGCATCGCCCGTGCGGATGCGCGTCGCGCACGAGAGTACAGGGAGAGGGTTACCTCTCCCCGCAGGTGATATCTGGGCGGTGGCTCCGTCTACGGGCTGAATGTCAGCGCCGACGACATCGCCGCGCACTTGGCAGTATATGGATGCGTGCCGTCGCCTGTGACCGGATACGGACCTCCCCATATCCCGCTGTCGCGTGCGGTCATGGCAGCGTCGGCGAAATCGATGATTTGCCCACTGATGCCAGAACGCCGAGCACGGGTGGCTGCATTTACCACATCGAGCAACGACCACGTGCCATCTGTTTTCTCAACCTGAGCCTCCGCGCTGATCCAGCCAGTCCCCTCGACGACCTCACCGGTGCGGGGAGTGAGTGTCGTCTGGTGGATGATCGCGGACGGTTTAACCCAAAGGATCGTCGCAACGATGGAGGCATATGCCGCGTCCAGCGCTTCCTGCGTTGAACTCTGAATCAGGTCGTTGACGCCATGTTCGATCACATAGTCAGTGACCCTGACGCTGTTAAAGAACGTCGCAACAGGACCGCCTCCAGATATCAGCGTTGCAAACTGCGACGCACGCTGCCCCGGATACGCTATTTTCACGCTAGGCATCACGGCATCTATCAATCGAGCTACGAAACCACTGGAGCCCTTCGCCCCAGTCCCGGTAGTGTCACCTTGCCCATGGACCAGACTGTCGCCCAACAACGCAGCGGATCGGGCTCCGGCCGCAGCGATATCCGCGTGGATAGCCGACGCGCCGTGATACTGCGATGTGTTGGAGCCGGTCATGGACCCGCTATTGCCAAGATCGCCCGCTGCAAATCTGTCACTGATTCCACCGAGGGAACTCGCGACAGCCGGGAGGACGAGTGCCGGGATGGTCCCTGTGGTGAGGATCACGGTGCGCTCCCAGAAACGCGCGCCTGCGGGGATCTTCACGCCGCATGTGACCTCGATTTGCCCGCCAGCAGGGACAACGATATCGGCGCCGGCATTCACGGGAGTAAATGTTCCTGCAGGGTACTCAATAAACGATTTGCAGGTGTATCCAGCGCTCGCCGTGGTGGCTGCGCCGGACATGTACCAACCGAGATATGTCAGCCGCAGATTGGAAATCTCGCCGGATGGATGAGCATAGTGCTCCCGCCGGGAGGTATAGGGGGCGGTACGAGCTGCTCCGGCTGTGGGGATCTGCGTCCGGTTGGCAGCGATAATGTTTTCTGTCACTGCCGCCCCACCGCCCTTCCCCACGCCGGGCATCAAGCAGCCGCCCAATGACTGGCGCCAGGGATCTCGAGGATCCCAAGCGCGAAACTGTTTTTGATGGATACGCATTAGACAGCGGCCACAGCCGCAAGCTTGTCACCCGGCTGGGCGTAATAGCTGCGCTCCGTAGCGGCCGGCACGAAGTAGCGAGCGCCAGTCGAAGCATTCGGAGCGGGACCGATTGAAATCACCGTGTCGACGGGGAAGTAGACGGTGAATGACGGATCACCTGCGCCGGGAAGTGCATCGGGAGCCACGCCAGTCGTGGTAAAGGGAAGCGCGGATTCCTCCGACCAAACGGCCTTGCCGGGAAGCGCCAAAGTCTGAGTGCGGTTGGTGAGCGAGCCGACATAGCCGGCCGTTACGAGCGGCAAGGTGCGTGCCATCGTTATGAACTCCTGAATGTGTGGTGGTCGGCCCTACGGCCATTATTCGGCCCTACGGCCGTGACTACTGCGCGCGAGTGGTGCGGCGCGGCTGGGCTTCGTAGAGACGGTCAAGGCGACCGTTCAGGCCGTCTAGTCGGCTCCCTACCCCTTCAATTGCCTTCATGATCTGGCCAGTCTGTTCCTGCATGCCGGCCTTGGTCACGTAGGTCTCGGCAATGTGCAGCTTGTGGGCCGCCAGATCAGCGCCTACCTTTTCGGTATCGCGGCGCGCGGTCGTCAGCTTGCCGTCGAGATACTTCCAGAGACCGAACAGCGTGCCGAATACCGACATGCCGAAAACGACGGCGGCCATGATTTCCGGGCCGGTCACTTGCCGGCCTCCAAGGCTGCGTCACGGTAAGCGTAGAAATCGCGCAGTGCCAGATGTCGGCGGTAGCAGGCGAGCAGCGCCGCCCTGTCCGTGATCCATAGGTCTTCGACCTGTGCCTGTGTCAGAGCGCCCTGCCCCAGTGCAGCCGGTCGCAGGCACGCTTTCTGAAGAGCGCTATCCGGCTTAGACAGCACCGGCGGCTTCACCGGTGCGACATTAACGGATCTGGTTGATACGCTGCACGCTGCCAGCGCCAAGCACAGGCCGGTCAGCATCAGGATCTTGCCGAGCTTCACTGGCCAGCTTCCTTCTGAGTTCGTCGTTGGAGGCTTGTTCGGCCTCAAGCTGGGCGATGGCTTCGGCCTCTCGCTTCTTGGCAGCGTTGTTTGCGATAGTCTGGCGCCGCAGTTCGTCTGCATCAGCCTGTGCCGTGGCGCGCTGTATCTCGGCGATCTCTGCTTGGTATTTGGCAGCCGCCGTGCCGTATCCGGCGTTGAATGCCTTGCCGAGAGCAACAGCCACCAGCAGTCCAAGCACCACCACCGAGGCTGCACGCCACGTCCATTTGTTGGTCAAGAGTGCCAGCATTTCAGATCCCAGATACGCAGAGTTCCGCCTCGCCGAGGCGTTGGGCGTCACCCATCTCGCGTCGCCGGACAAGGCCGTTGACGACCTTACCGCCCGCCTTGTTCCACGCTGTTTGGGCTTCGCAGGCCTCACGATACCGGCCGGTTGCCACGTACTTCATGGCGGTCGAGCGAAGCTGTCCGACTGTTCCGAAGTTGTAGGCACCGGACGTCATCGAGGCCTGCACGCTGTCCGGAGCCTTGAGGAACCCCGCGCCCTTGTCGACCAAAGGCAGGTAGTAGTCGTTGATGACTGTCTCGCGCAGCATGTCCTCGCATTCAGCCATGGTCTTGCGCATGCCCATCTTAACGCCCTTGGTCTCGCCGAAGCAGATCGTGGGAACGCCCACGATGTCACGGTAGGCAGTCAGATGGACGCCTTCCCAAGGCTTGATGAGCTTGTCGATCGCAAGCTGCACCGCGGGCGGCGTGTAGCCTCTCGAGATGGCGACGCGGATCTCGGCAGGAGTATCTGGTGCGGACCCGCCTGACAGAACTGTCCAGCCGCTGGCAACTGCGGCAATGATCGCGGCGGCCACGGCCGCCTTGCCGCGCTTCGTCGCGGTAATCTTATTGATCGGCATCTATGCCTCCCTGAGAGATGATGCGCGCCACCGGTGCTGCGATAAGCACTGCGACAGGCAGCCACCACGGAAGGTGGTCAGCGGCGTAGGGGATCGCGCTCGATGCGATCTCCAAGGCGGTTGCGATGTAGACACACCACATGGAGGCGGCGCGCAGCAGCACGCCGCGCCAGTTCTCGACCAGCGTCAGTTTCATGATTGTGTCCTGTTGGTTGTGAAGGTACGTCGTTCGTGAACGATAATCTTTAGAAGCAACCGCGCAAAGACGGCTACTAGGTCAAGCCGCAGGGCCGCAGGTTGGATTCAGGTTGTCATTCTGCCGTGCGCTGGGGATGGCATTCAATAACCTGACACATATCATCAGACAGTCTTTTCGACACGGCCGCCTGACCAACGCTGTCGGCATGATATAGTGTGTCAAGCATATCCGCCTCTGGAAGAAGGTAATCAACCTGCTTGCCGATCGTTCTAAAACCAATGGCGTTAAAAATATTCTGATATCGAGCGAAATACTTTGAATATATGTCTGATTTGTATTCGGCGCGTTCCAAAGTTGCCGGCCATGCTTGCAATAGCTGAATGTTATTCGCTTTTGCCCAGTTCGTAAACTCTACTAGATATCGCGGCGGGCTATCCGGTAGGGTCAGACTGATTGGATTTTGCGCTCTAACTGCGTCCACCATAGCCGGGAGTTTGTTTTCCGGACGGTTCGCGCTCTCGTCGCCATAATCTGTAACAGTGTCGGGTCTGTATAGCACCGAGGAGCGAGGGAGTGCGGCCGCTGCTAATTGCCTCACAAGCTGCATTGGCGAATAACCAAACAGTAGTGTCGGCACATCTTTAAGATCTACAGACAAAATGTAACGCGTATCTGTCGTTGCGACGAATGACGCCAGCACGGATGACGGCTTAGTGGCAGCCAGCAGATGATGCTCCAAAATCAAAACTACGGTATCGCCGTTTCGCAGTGAGGCTTTAGCCCGCTTCAAAAGATATTCGCCACCCAGTCCGGCATGAGTTCCCAAATTGACGACAGACAATCCGGTTAATTCGGATACAGTCTCTGCAGAAAACGAAAAATGCGTCGAGGATCCACCAACCAGCACAACTTTTGGAAACCTCGAATGAGCCCGCGCTACTTCTTCCTTCTTTTTGTATAGGCCATCAATCCAAATGGACTCGTTCGGCCGAGGAAGGACATGAAGCAGCCCAAACCACGCCACCATGAGAAATGCAAAAGCCCCAATGAATTCCAATTTTCTCATGTTCTAAAACTGGAAATAGAGGAACTCGGACGGCGCCGATCCGAAAATACCGAACGCCGAGATCCAAGCCAAAAAGGCGACACATGCAGCTAGTGTTGTTCGTGAATATCTACCACTCGTAGCGGGGCGAAATTCTGGAAACACCTTTCCATCCATTCGAAACAACTGCGCAGAATTCGGTGCCATCCAGATAATTAGATAGGCCAGACACAGGTAGGACCAGAAACCCATAAAGTCGATATACTTCATCCCTTGGTTCCATTTAATGGGCCAATCTCTTCCGATTATGTATGATAATTCGCCCGGCAGAGCAAATATATCCGGTGCGAACATCCCGCTTAATACGTTAATGGCTGTCGCAAAAGAGTTTGATCGAAAGAATACCCATGCAACAACCACAAGAAAAAACGTAATTGCGCCGTAAATCGGCGTTAGAAGAACATCAAACCGCTTAACCAACATTGGCTTCCATTGGCGCCATGCATGGTTTATGACCAGAAATCCCCCATGAAGACCTCCCCAGACCACGTACGTCCAAGAAGCTCCATGCCACAATCCACCTAACAGCATAACGATCAGCAGGTTCACTTGCCGGCGTATAGGCCCGTTTCGACTTCCGCCCAAGGGAATGTACAAATAGTCCCGGAGAAAACTGGAAAGGGTTATATGCCAGCGGCGCCAAAATTCGATAATCGATGTCGCCTTGTACGGCGAGAAGAAGTTGAGAGGTAGCGCTATTCCAAACATGAGTCCAATGCCAATAGCCATGTCGGAGTACCCAGAAAAATCAAAGTATAGTTGAGCCGTGTAACCCAATGCAGCGGCCCACGCCTCGAAAAACTCTAGGTGCCCCACCTCCGCCTTGGTGAACAAAGGTGATACGTAACCAGCTATTGGATCAGCAACGGCCACCTTCTTGGCCAGTCCAACTGCAAACACTGGTATTCCGGTGGCAATTGTATCAGAAGTGATCCTAAACCTATTTTCGAATTGAGAAATGATATTTCGGTAGTGCAGCAAGGGACCCGCAATCAAATGCGGAAAGAAAAGAACAGAGATAATGTAATCCCTTATGGGTGCCTGCCCCATTTCCTTCCTGGCAGTGTCGACTAAAAATGCAATTTGCTGAAAAGTGTAGAACGAGATTGCCAGCGGCAGAACTATCTGTAGATGCTCCACATTCCATCCGATAATATTCGCCACATTATCAATTAGAAAATTCACATACTTAAAATATGACAGCGCGGCTAGATTCGCGACAACCCCGAGAAAGAGCCAACGTTTACTCGACTGCTCATTACTGGCAGTGGAGATTTTCGATGCGACTAGATAATTTACGACAATTGACACAGCGATAATGCCGACGGAACGCAACTCCCACCAGCCGTAGAAAAAAATGGATGCGGCAGTGAGAGACGCAATGCCTAATCCTCTTCCTCCCAGTCGGATAGCCAGCCATGTAACTAGGAGCGTTAAGGGTAGAAACGCAAATAGGAATTCTTTCGAGGTGAATAGCATGCCGATCATCCAAACAGGCGCTCGAACTAGCACGCTGCCAATCTGGTGTCGATAGAAACCCAATCAGGATACAACCTTTCCTGACGCGTGCGGGCGCCGCGCTGCTCGCACGCTCTGTCAGATCGATTACGGGTGGCGTTCTTTAAATCAGGTTATTTGCCACGACCTTATTGGTGCCACCGCCGTCAGAAATAGTTCCGGTCGTATTGCCCCGGAAATTGCATCCGGTGATGACGTAGTAGTCAGCACCGGATGCAATGACAATCCCGTAGCTGGCGCCGGACGGTGTCGAAAGATCGCCACGATAACCGCTGTTGACGCCTGTTATTGTCCATTGCGAGCAGGTTCCGCCCATGATGATGCCGGCTGCCCCGCCGCCATCATAGCCAACATTCCGGAACTGGGTGCCAGTTAACGTTAGCCCCTGGGTACGATTGGCGACGAGACCGTTGCTCTTCAGGTTCATGACTTTGCCGCCTGTGATTTCCACATGACGAACTACCGTGCCGGCCGTTGGATCGAATCGATATCCTTCCGTGCAGGTTGTACCCCCTGTGAGATAGCAGTCCGCGAACTGGAAATACCCGAATGTGGCAGATGTCGCGCCACCAACATTGACCATGCGGCCATTGCCACCCTGGTCAAACCAGCAGTTGGAAAACGTCAGTCCACTGAGCTGCGAACTTCCCGTCTTCGGGATGATAGAGGCGTTTGCTGTCTCGCCGTTTCCGAAATGACAATGATCGAACCAGACACCATCAGCGCTCGAAATGTACATCGCATACTGCGAATATCCGTCATCAGTCGTGAATGACCGGAAATTGCAGTTGGTAACCCACCCGTGATTGTTCGGGTTATACGATCCTGCGACTGTCTGCGTATCGAGGTACAGGTTGACGAATGCGCCACCAACCGCGTACGGCGAGCCCTGTACGCCGTTAACGTTGTCGATATGGAAATCGTGCACCGATTTGCAGTGCAGGTTGATGAACCCGTTGACCAGCCTGACATCGCGGATCATCGAGAAATTGGCAACATCGAACAGAACCAGACCGCCCGCAGTCATGGCGACCGTGGAGGTGATCATCATGCTGCTCAGGCCGGTATAGAAAATGTTACTCGGCGTATCGAACCCATAATGGAATGCATAGCCGATCGTGGCGGATCGAGTGACGCGCGTCGACAGATATCCCTGCCCCTTGATTGAAACATAATGGCTCGCCACGCGGATGGTATTTTGCCCCAGATAAAGCGTGCCGCGCGGAAGAACGACGGTCCCTCCAAAGCTGACAGCCCCCCCAAATGTGTTTTGGGCGGCGACATTCACGGCGGACTGAATGGCGGCCCACGCCAGCTCGTCGGTGAGGGAGGTCGCGAACGGATAGATGACCTGCGCATCCGCGAGCGTGGAAAATATGCTCGATAGAGGATGCGAGGCGCCGTCGTTGATTGTCCTCCCGAGGGCATATTGCATGACGTCGATTTCACTCGCGAAATCGAGATCCAGCATCGGGGTGGCGATTTTGGTGAGCATCATGGGATCAGCCCTTTATTTCTTCGACGACGAGACGCGTGGCAGCAACGCCGCCGAAAAGCCGATTTGTCGGATTGCCGTTCATGCGCACTATGTGTGCCGAGTTGGCGGGGCCTACGCGCAGAGAGATGGTCTGGGCCGTCGTCACGCCCGGCACATATTCGACCTCGCCACAGACGTGCTGGTAGTAATTGGCGGCGGGACACGCCCAGGCGCTGGCATGGATAGCGGCGGCGGTCCCCTTGAAAATAGCAATGCCGACACCGGAAATCTGACTGACGGACATAAACCCGCTGTAGCGAATCCGCAGCTTGTTGGTTGTCGACTTCGGCGTGATGGTCACGGAAATGAGCTCCACGCCCTCGGTTATCTGAGGCACGCTGTCGTCGACAGGAATGACAGCCGATGCCCCGGTAATGTCGGCATTTGCTGTGTACGAGCCGACGACGCTATCGACCACGGAGCCTGCCGGCAGAAACAGATCGCGCAGCTGCGCCGCTGTCAGCTCCTGAGCATCTCCGGCTCCGGAATTGTCGCGCCCCAGCAGACGCAGCGCGGCGCTGATGTCCTGTAGCTTGGCGTAGGTGACGGCCCCATCTAAAAGCTTGCTGGTTGTGACAGCGTTATTGGCTATCTTGGGCTCGGTGACGGACCCATCGGATGGAGTGCCCACATCGACGGCATTACTGGTCCTGACAATACCGGAAACGCCGTTCGGAACAGCGATCCGGATAAATGCATCCCCGCCGTCGTAGACCAGCAGCCATGGCGGCGTGTCTCCTCCAGGAGCCTGATCGACACCCCCGACACTGACAAACATATTGTTTTCGGAGCCGGGATCGATCGACAGAGGATAGTCTTCCTGCTCCCCTGTCCCTATAAACCGGGCCGCAACGACCCAGTTATTGCGTGCGAAGTCCGCGTAGTCGGATGCCGCCTCTGCTGCTGCCTCTGCCGCCGCCTGCGCGGCCTCCGCGGCAGCCTGAATTGATGCGCTGGCCTGGTCGGAGATCATCCGGAATGAACTTCCGGCATCGATATATGCGATCATCATGCCGGCCATGATGCCGGCAGGGGCAATCTGATTTCCGGATGCAGTCAATAGCGGCTTCGCTGCACTGCCATTTTCGGAAATAGTCACGTTTCCCGCGTTCGTCTCGAACACGTTGGCGATCCGCAGAACGGATTGCGAGGTAGGAATGGCAGAGGTGAGCTGGATGGCGTTTGCCGTGCCGGCGCCTGCATCGCTCATTTGTACAAACGAATACGGCAGGTCACCGGCCCGGACCCAGAGATCAACGGACGGATTCAGACGGTATATGCCATTATTGGCAACTGTCGGATCGCCGATAACCCACGCCATGCGAGGCTCGCTGTAGGCGGCGTCGGCATCCATGGCGGCCTTGGTTTCGTAGATCAGGCCGCCATTACTCACGAATGCGGTAACGACGCGCTCGACTTCTGTTCCCCATACCTGCGTCTCCGCCATATTCGCCCCGCGGGGCGTTCCGTCGGATGTAGTAGGCGCAAATATGTCCTGCGCGGTCCGTGTGAACAGCGTCATGGTAGCTCCGGTTTTTTCAATGTTGTGTTTAGCTGGACGGCGCGACGTTCTGGCTGAGCGTCCTGTAGGGCCCGCCGGTTCCGTTGCTGGTCAGGGTTTGCAGACGCCATTCCACGTCGCCACCTCCGGTCCCGACGCTGCGGCTATCGGTGAACGTAAGATGCTGACCTGGGCGGGCATTTTGCTGCGATACCAGCGACCAGGGGGTCCACCCGATGCCACCGGTTGTCGGGCCGCGCGACTCCAGTGTTACATAGGCAGCCCTGAGTTCGCCGGCGCTGACGGTTACGTTGAGCTGGGCTGATGATCCGAGTGTCGACGTTCCGCCGGATACCAGTGTTGGTGCGGCGCATGCGGTATTGTCGACGCCGACGACTGTATGCAGGATTGGCGAGTAGTAGCTGCCGTCGTCGCCATTGAACACGCGAACGCGCGCATCGATTGTCAGTCCGCCATAGCTGCCGGGCAGATAGGCGAACGTTGCAGCGTCCGCGGACGGCCCCTCGAACATGCCCTGCCAGCTATTGGGGAGATCTCCAGTATATGACCGGAATGTCGCCTCCGCCGTGTCGTATTCCTGCGCAGGCAGCGTGAACCCGATGCGCAGTTCCGTGCCGGCGCCACCCGGAAACGTGACCTGTATCGCGGATGCCGGAGCATTTGGGGAAATCATGTCGGTTTCATACCCGAGATCCGGGATTGGCTCGGGAGCGGATGCCTCATCCAGTGATGGATTCCATACCGGCAGCAATGGCCAGACCGTAAATGGTATCTCGACCGTTCCCTGCTCGTCATCGACTCGCGGCGCCTCCATTCTGACAGGGAGAATGTCGCCGAGATCAGGCAGCGTAATTTCGCCATAGAGCAGCCCCCATGCCGATAGCCCCACCATATTGGTGTTTATGATGCCGGTGTCTCCTCGAGCCTGGGCAAATCGACGCCGCGCAATGCGTTGCGCCTGTGAGGCGGACGGGCAGAACGGCAGGTCGATATCGAGATATTTAGGGCCGTAGCGGCTGACCTCGTCCTCGACGCTCGCCCAGGCAATGCCGTCGAGATTGATTTCCGCAGACTCGTAATTGCGCTCCGGCGAATAATAGGTGACACGGCAGATGTTCGGGCGCTCAACCGCCTCTGGTCCGCTGCGCCAGGTCAGTTCGACTCCGTCGTCCGGCGTAAACTCGACCTCCGGCACATGCGTGTCGTCAATCAGCTGAAACCATATTTTCCCTGCGTTCGTGATACGCAGCTCCGCCCCTATCGAATCCAGCAATTGCTGCATGACATCAGAGCGCGCCGTCTCCCATCCCCAGATACCCCAGGCGCGGGCCCGTTTCTCGGTTCCAGTTTTCGTGGCGACGAGGACATCGGCCTTATTCGCCTCGCTGGCGATCAGGGACCAATCGAACATGCCGAACGCAAATGCCGGATCGCGACGCAGCACATGGGCGCAGGCCAGGATACCGTTGTCGCTCCATGCCGTCAGGCCGGTCCGCGGATCATAGAGACGCGACGCACGAATGACCTGTTCCGTCGACGGGATGCCGCCCTGATAGAGCGTGAAATATTTATCCTCTGAAAGGCCTGGATTGTACCAGATCGTCAATGACTGGGCGATGCCGCGCACGCGATGCGCGCTGGTCCACAGATCGGGAAACAAAGAAAGCAGGCTGGACCACGCCGTTTCGCCACCCGTTCCCGGCTTGTCCTTCCAGTTGCACCATGACCCGCCGTTTTTCGACCAAGGCGGCGAACTGACATCGCCGTTTGGGTCGACCGTCACCTCTCGGCCGCCGATGTAATATTCCTCGACCGCATCGATCGGGCCGTTCAACCGGCATACCAGTCGTGCGCGCGTCGATCCATCTGAATTGCCGAACGCCTGCAATCCACCGACGCGAACGCGTCCGATCCCATCCATCACCTGCGCCTCGGAGGACTCGAAAGTTGATTTCGCATCCGAGGCCTTGATCGACGGAGCGCGCGCCCGTCCGAGAGCCAGTGATCCGCCGATGGCGAGAGCGGGAATTGCCACCAGAGAAATAGCATTTGCGATCGCGCCCGGAATACCGATGGTGTAAAGCGCCGAGAAAATGGCGAAACTGATCGGTTCGGCATGCGCCGGCATCGTCGCTGCGGCATAGGCCGCAGACGACAGCATCAGCATCCTGAAAAATTTCACGAGACAGCCCAAACCCTGATGATAGTGCGCGGACGAGGCCGCAAGAGGCGCGCGCCACTTGGCTCGGCTCGCCATGCGAACAGGCCATGATTCAGAAAGATTCCACCGACCTGACCGGCAATATGCGTGTCGATGATGCCGATATCGCCTGGCTGTGGATCGTCGTAACGTTCCGCTAAACCGTAGGTGTCAAGTGCGTCAGACCAAAGAGCATCGAGACTGCCGGCCTTGGCTATATAAGCAATCGCCTCTTCACGAGATGACCATGTCGGCAGATGCATCTTACGGCCAATGACATCTTCAACCCATCGCCGTGCCCATGCCGTGCAATCGCTCTCGCCCCAGACCATGGGTTCGTCGCGCGCTGCCTCGGCATAGGCCAAGGCGCGCGCTGCTAAATCAGCACTCATGCCTTGATCAGCTCCTGAACCTTCACGCCCACGAAATCGAGCCCCTTATCGCCGGGATAGCGACGCCTCTGATCGGCAGGGTTCCACTTGCCGCCAAACGAGTAATTCTGGCTTTGCCACGGCCCCTCGATCGAGAACGCGATGGTTCGGACGCCAGTGCCGGCCCATCGAATGACCGGGGATGACAACTTGCCGGGCCAGAGTTTCTTCAGACCGCCAGACCATGGCTCGGCGGTTTCCTGATCGAATGCGCACCAATAGATATTGGCCGCCCTGCCCTCGATTTCGCGAGCGATATCCTTGATGTAGCGCAGCAGGTCGATATTGACGCCGGAGATCACGATATCAACCTTGGCGGCCACGCCGAAGCGCGGCTCCTCCACCGCCCCGACCGAAACAAGCTGGCTGCCGCCAGGGTCCGTAATCCCGCGCCACTCATACCCGGCGACAGTCACCCTCCCCGCCCCGCTATGCAGACGACTAATGCCGGATGGAAGGTCCAGTTCGGCGAACCAGACACGCGAGATATGCGGCCGGCGCAGAAATGCGCGGTCGTCGTCCGAAAACTGGTTTGCCATGATATCCCGTTAGCTGTTTGCAGCCTGCCAGACGCGGATCTCTGCTCGATGCAACTGCACCAGCTCCTGAACGGCACCCTGTATTGCGGCCTTTTCTTCGGCGCCGATATCGTCGTCCGCACGATCCTGAAATGGGAATAGTGCTGCATTCATTTCGCGCATGTGCACGTCCGCGAGCTCGCGCCGTCGCATGGCGGCAATGTCTTCTAACGATCTCTCAACCATCGAAATAGTCCCTCGCATCGTAATCAAAGACCTCGAACAGCGAGATACTCAGTCCCTCGACAAATGCCGGGCCGCGATCCGCATCCGGCAGGTTGTTCGAAAGCAGTCGCATCGCCATGACGGGATAGAGTGTGGCTAGATCGTCAGTAGTAATAGACTTCCGAAGAGGTGGCCAAATCCGGTACTTGCCTTCCGCCAGTACTTCAGTGACCTCATAATGACCGAAGTGGAACGGCGCGAACCCTACCCAGTCACCCATCCCGAGAGCGTGGCCCCAGAACTCCGGAGCAAGTTCGATTATGGTTGCGCCCCGTTCCGCGGCAGCAGCAACCGGAACGGATGGCTTGCTGAGCCGCCAGTTCCGTCCCTCACCCCAAGGCATGCTGTTCGACCACGGCACGCCGTCACGTCGCTGTTCCTCCGAGGCCGTGACGCCGGCATCAGCAATCGAGAGTCCGTCCCAGTCACAGAATGAAACGCGAACGGCATTCGCGCCATTGTGCAATGCCGTCACGAGACCGCGAGCGCGTCGAGCCAGCTGCCCCCGCATCGGTGGAAACGACAACTGGACGTGACGCGCCCCGAAAGGCGACGCCACGGTCTGTGTATAATCTCCGATTGACGTGCTGGCACTGGCGCCAACGGCCTCCGGACCAGACAGCCATTTCCACCGGTTCCAGCGGAGCCCGCTGGGCCAGGAAAGTAGTCGTGCCATATCTCACCATATGCGGCTATGGCCGCGTTTTCCTGACATGCTGGCGCTGGTTGTAACCAGATACCCGCTTGCTTTCCGTGCGGTCACGTTCCGCCAGTCCGCGCTCAAGTCGCGCCACCGCCGCCTGATCGGCCCCACGGGCGTCGATGTTGTAGGTCGGAGAAAATGTAGAACTCTGTCCTGATGAGCGCTTCGGAACGCTAGGCTCGTGGAACTTCACTGGAATGCTACGCCCATCAGGCAGAGGAACGGCAGCTTCCGGACCTGCCTCACCGAAAATAGCGGCAGAGTTCGATACTCCACCACGAGCGAAGGTCTTGAGTGGCTGCGGACGGTTGTTTGCTACGATTCCACCCTTGGCCAAGCCAAAGATGGAAAACAGGCCGCCGAGAATTCCGCCGCCACCAGCTCCACCAATGCCGAAGATGGAATTCAGGCTGATGTCGATTAGTTTATCGAGGACCTTATTCAGTGCGTTCGTCAAAGCGTCTGCTGCCGAAGCGCCATTGCGCAAATCGGAGATGAAGCCCGATACGAGATCCTTGCTCATCCCCTTGAACTCTTCTACCGACTGCCGAACCCTGTCCTGAGACGCCTTCAGCATTTCTCCTGCGGACGATGCCTTCGCGTAGTTCTCTGCAAGCGTCTCGATGGATGCGGCAAGTTCTGGCGTGACAGTCAGTCCGGCCTTTTGTGCCTCGGCCAGCAACTGCTGCTGGATTTTGGCCTTTTCGATCGCATAGCCGTAATCGTTGACCACAGGATTGAGGCGCGACTGGGCCTCATACTGGGCGTTGAGGACGTCAATCCTCTTCTGTACGTCTGCGACATCTCCGGCAAAGATCTGCGATGGCGACTTCTTCGACGAGAGGCCAGCATCAGCCATTGAGTAACCAGTGCCGGACAGATACGCTTCAGCCTCTTGCTTTCGGCGCTTGGGGTTCGATGTCAGGCCTGCAATAGCTTGTGCAACGATTTCAGGCCCGCCGCCACTCTGGATCGCCTTCACAATCTCCTCTGGCAAAGACCCGTAATTATAGGCGATTGACGTCAGCGCTGCCTGCTGTGCGTCAGACAGGCTCCTCCACGTATCGACACCGATGGCGCGCTGAATGCCGGACTGGAACTCGACAATACGTCGCGCCAGATCGCGTTCTGCATCGTCGAGTGTAACAACCGTGTCCTTCGTCACCTTTTCGATAGTGCCGTTAGCCCTCGTCGTCGTGTCACTGCCAAAGCCCGTTCGAAACGCATTCACGTCCCATTTCGCCGTCGAGATGAAACTCTCGAAGCCGCGGATCATCTGGGCGGCAGCGGAAGCTCCGGCCTGCTGGTACACCGCAGAATTCGCATTGAACGTCTGCTGCTGATCCGGATTAAGGAACTGCCCTCCGCCGGCAACCAGCGGCGTTAGCGTGCCAATCGGACTCCTTTTGAAGAAGTCCTGAATGGCTGCTTCAAAGCGCGCGCCGTCCGCCGCCTCGATAGCCCTGTCGAGTTCGTCCGCCACCTTGCCGATGGATGCGGCCATGGCCTCGGCTGCAGGAATGCCGGTTGCCTTAAAAATGGCCGCAAGATTGGCCTGCACCTCGCGCAACTGGCTTGTGCTGGCCTTTCCTGCCTCCACCTTCTCGTAGAGGCCGTTGAAGCTGTCCTGCAACTTGAGAATATCTTCGTCTTCAGTGCCGGCCTGTCGAAGGTCGACAACGAGCGCGCCAATCTCAGCACGTACATCGCCAATAACCTTGCGGATCGGCTCGTACTGCCCCTGTGCAACGGCCTCTGCCGCGTTCGTCAGGTCGGCCTGGTCTTTCAGACGGTTACGCTCATCGTTGTATTTCTTGAGCGTCGGAAGGGCTTCTCCCCACTTTTGGGCCACCCGGTCGATAAGTTCGGCCTCTTCCTTCAGAACCTTCTCAGACTTCTCTCCGCCCGAAAGCAGCTCGGAGAAATACTGTACGGCATAGCCGGTGAGGCCGATGATCGCGAAGGAAGCAATAGAAACGGGATTAGCCAGCGATGCGAAGGCGCCGCCCAAGGTTTTGACAACTCCGCTAAGTCCGCCGCCGGTGGAGCTGAGTGCCTGCGCAACCTGACTACCCTGCTGCATCATGACCGTGAATGGCGAGGCGCCGCCGGAAAGCGATGTCGCGATATCGTTCAGCTGAAATGACAGGTTGGAAATGGCTGCGCGCTGGGCACCCACTGAAGCTACAGACTTCTTGCTGGCCGCATCGAAGCTCTTGCCAACGTTGTCATTCGCCTTCTGAAATCGGCCTTCAATGCTTTCTGCAGTCTGGCCGGCACGCTTAGCAATGGCGGCCAGTTGTTTCTCGCTCTGCTTCTGCGTGAACTCGATGGAAACAAGCAGTCGCGCAAGGTCTTCAGTCGTTGCAGCCATTTAGAAACCCTCGATACCAAGCTCTGCCAGTGATCCGTCATCCATCGGCGGCGGAGTTTCTTCAGTCTGATGCGCCTGCCTGAAGCCGTCGGCGCAGCAGGCAAATTCCCACAACGTCATGTCGTCGACATCGCGTGGCGAGAAGCCCATGGCGCAACCGGCTGCATAATAGGTAGACCAGCGCGTCATGCCGTTCGGGAGCGGAGTTAGCCCTCGCTGGCCTTCCCCGCCGCCAGCTCCCCCGGCTGGTCTGGCGTCTCCCACATGATGAAGCGCCGGAGAATATCTGCCGCTGGAACCGCGAGGGCGTATGGGCTGGAAACTTCCAGTGCAGCCTCTAACGTTTTCTGAGCGTCACGCTCCGCCATTCCGCCGCCGATCAGCCCCAGGCGAATGACCCCGATGACGTCATCGATCTTGAATTGGGACGACAGCAGACGCATCAGAACAACGGCAACGCCAGCATCACTGCGCTGCTCTATAGCGCGCAACTCACCGATGCCGAGGCGGAAAGGGTGCTCCCCTCCCGCCCATACGATCTGCTCGGCGCCACGCATTAAGCAACCTTCGGAGTGCGGGTCGGAATGCCGTCGAATTCGATCGAGAGTTCAGCAGTCACCTTCGTACCGCGTTCGGCCTGATTATTGATCGAGACGAGGTAGGCATTGCCCGTTTCGTACTCGGTATCGCCGACGGCGGCCTTCACGTGATGAATGCGAATGCTCTTGGTCGCTCCCGATTCCCACCAATCAAGCAGGATTTCGTGGCTCTGGGACGCCCATACGCCAGAGGCGGAAATCGTTGCCTCAGACGACTGAACCGCGCGCTCTACAGCGGCAGGCCTGGACTCGTCGTCGCAATCCGGAACCTCAGACGTTGACATGTTGTGCTGGCGGTTGATGCCTCGGGATGTAAGGCCACAGATGCGGGAGTAGACACCCGAACCGGTAGTTACCTCAACCTCAAGGACCATCTGATGAAAGCTTGCGGTATCCGCGCGTGCCATACTGGTCTCCAAACGAAAAGAGCCCGCGCGTGCGAGCTCTACGTGGTGGTGTGGTGGTGTTTGGTGTGGGCTACGCGCCCTGCTTTTTCTTTCGGCGCCCTGGTGACGGCGCACGGACGGCCCGGCCTGTCGAGACCGCGTAGTCTATGAAGTCATGAGGAAACTGCTGCGGCTCTGGCTTGGGAAGAGCGCGAAAGCCGAACCTGCACTTCGGCCTGCTCCAATTCACCTCTTGGTGAAACACGGCCCACGCCATTACTCGGCTTCCTCAATGTCGGCCGTAACGTTGACCACTCCATGAGTGATGAGAGGATCCGAGTCGGGAAAGACACGCCTGAAATCAACTCGCAATTCAACGAGTGCATTTTCGCCGAGCTCAAGTTCCTGCAAATGCAGCGCGCGGCAGACAAGGTCCACAATTCGCTTCGCCTCGACCTGGCCGACTGCGACACTCCAGACATCGACCTGAAACGAGTGCAGCCCCGACGAGATGCAGTCGGCACCGTTTTCCAGCACATCAGATGAGCCGAAACTGAGGTATGCTGTTTTCCCCTTGAACGGATCGGCCGGTACTCTGTCGTAAACGCCGCCGATAAGCGCCGAGATGTCTGAATTTGTGCGCAATGTGTCATAGAGCAGCTTTTGCAGCTCAGCCTGCGGACCATTAGCCATTAGTCAGCCTCGCTGGCCGCTGGCGGCCCCTGAAACTTGATTGCCTTGCGTGTCTCGCGTTTGATCCGAGATTGTACTCGCTTGCGTAGCGCTCGATACGAAGGGAAGAAAAACGGTTGAGCCCTACTGCCTGGGTGCCCGTGAGCATCGCCCTTGAAACTCTTGTTGCCGCCGCCCTTGGCTACGTTATGCGGTGCGGTTCCGAATTCAAGCCAAGCCGCGTAGTAGGCTTTCTCGTTGCCAGCATAGACGGTGATCCTGAGCCCGCGGCTGTCTGGATCTGACTGCGCAATAACCTTGGCACCGGCTGGAGCATTACCCCATGTCCATCCAATACTGTCGCGGAGATCGCCGCTATCCACCGGCACGAGGCGCCGCATCATGTCGACCAGCTCCTGAGCGCCAGTCTCCATGGCCTTCTTTGCTGCGTTCTCAATGCGCTTCGGAATTGCTGCGACTTTTTTGTTGAGTTCCGCAACGCCCTGAACCAATCGTCACCGCCCTACGGCACGACGCCGCGTTCGCAGAGGAAATCAATCCACTTGCCGTCTGTTGACGCCGTCACGTCCTTGACGGCAAACTCCGCGCCGGCGCGAGCATCTGTGATCCGCCAATCTGCGGTCACACGCCTTGTTCTCGAAGAGGATCGCACACGGATTATTTGCGGGTGGCGGTTTTCAAGGCGAGCCGCAATGACCGATTCCCCGCCGCGTAAGTGGGTGTACTCAGCGGCATCCTGAAACTGCTCGACCCAACCAGCCACGGTGTTACCGTAGCCGTCATCCTGCTCGTTACGAACTGCGAAGGAGACGCGCTCTTTCAGCGATCCAGCGGGCATTAAGCGCTCGCAACGCCGCTATACTGGATGTCGACATTAAGAACGGACGTCGATGTGGCAAGACCAACCAGAGTAAAGTAGTCACCACCGGTAATGTCTGTGACGGGGCACAGCTTTCCCGGGGTGTCGCTGAGGTAGTAGGCGGTGCCAGCCGTGAGCACTGCGCCGACCGTGACCGGCCCGCCCGTTAGCACAACGATAGGCTGATTCAATGCAGCGGAGTTTAGCGCGATACCTATGTTTGCTGTCTGGCCACGCGCTTCTGCTGCTGCGGCATCGCTATCGCCGAGAAGCCACTTTCCTGTGGTTGCGGTATCCAGATAAACGACGTCACCGGCGTCAATGTCTACGCCTGCCGTTCCGGTCTTGGTGTTCGCGCCGGATCCCGCGACCACATTGGCCGCAGTGATTGTAATATCTGCCATGGGTGGTCCTTTCGCAGCCTATGCGCCGCGTCTATAGTTGCAAAGCAGCGCATCGAGCGCCGTCCAAGCTGGCAATGCGGTGTTCTCGCGGCTCTCGTAGGCCTCGGCTATCCACAACAGCATCGCGTGCCGGATTGCCGGGGGAAGAGATTCATAGCCAACAGTTGCGGTCAGCTTGATACGGGAGCCGTGACGCGCAATCGGCCACTGCTTGCCGTAAGCCGGCAAGATTGAAGCTTCGAGGCCATCTAGGCGTGGCTCAAAGTCTACGACGTCAACCGTAGCGTCCGTCCCATCAGTGGAAACATACTCGATCGATACGATCGATTGTACGGGCGCGACCGGCAATCGCCTGAAATCACAGAACGTATCGCATTTCACTTCGATCGTCTGAGTTGCCATGGGCGTATTGCAATATCGTTCGACATAGTCCCGTGCCGCTACAATGAGGGCAGCGAAGAGCCCGTCATCATCGTCGTGCAAGACCACGCAATGACGCTTCGCATCGGCGACTGAAATAGGCTCACTCGGAGCCTGTGTCACCTTCGGCGGATACCACATTTGGTTTACCATTCTTGCGAGCCGGTGTAGTCACTGGAGCATTCTCTTCGGCCTTAAAGGCGAATCCGGCTTCGATAAGTCGTTCCGCCTCAGCGTCGTCGAACTCGTGTTCATCGCCAGGCGCCAAGTTGAGTTCCGGACCAGAAAGTCCGGCAGTCATTTTCAAAAGCATGTCGCCTCCAAACGAGAGGCGGGCCAGCCGAAGCCGACCCGCAGAATGATTAGGCCTGCTTCAGGTGCTTGATAGCCGCGGCGTCAGCCAGTTCACCGTCAAAGCGGATGTAACCAGCTATACCAAGGTTCGGCCAGAAGCGCTCGCGCATGACACCGATCACCGGAGAGCCGACCTTGCGGACGAAGTACTTGCCGAAGTCACCAAACAGCACCGACTTGTTGCCAGTCGCGATCGAGGCAACCGCCTGGTTGATCGTGTAGCGGTAGCTGAGCAGCGTGCCGGGCTGGCCCTTCGTGACGTCGCCCATCTGCCAGAGGTAGTTTCCCTGACCGTCCTTCAGCTTGCGGATTGCAGCAAGCGTGGTGTCGTTGAACTGGAACCCGACCTTCGGCGCAGTCCGGTAAGCCGGATCCACGGAGTGAACGAGATCGATCAGTTCATCAGAAGCGACCGCGGTCGCCGACGCAGCGGTCTTGCCGAGCGAGGAGGCCGTGGCGACACCGTTCGGCGCCGAGGTGCCGGTTCCGGTCGTCAGCTGCGCATTGGCAATACGACCAAGTCGCTCACCGAGTAGCGAGCCAAGCAGCGCCTCCATGTTGAAGATGCTGTCCTGAGCGAGTTCGAATGAGAACTTGATGAACTTCGTGTCGAAGACATAGGCTTCAAGCTGCTTCTGACCGAAGACGGCATCAACGGAGCCATCGTCAACAAGGTCTGCGCCCTGAGTATGAGCGAAGCCAGTGCCGGAAGTATCATCGATCGTCGGAAGCTGGATAACTGCGCCGGAGGTCGTGTTGATCTGAGTGGTGACAGCCTCGTCATACATCGGACCCCAAGCCTTCATGGACTTGATGATCTCGTTGGCGAGTTCTGTAGGAACCGTATAACCGCCAGCCGCGCCGGTTGCGGAGGACTGGGCACGGTATTCGTCGGCGGCCTGAACGCCAGCCTTGAGAACGGCTCGTTCTTCGGGCTCCAGTGCTGCCAGGTCTGCGCCAGACGCGATGAACTTGAAGAAGACGGAGCGATAGGTCAGTCCATCGCCACCGGACTCACTGCCTGCGGCGCGGCCTTCGGATTCCGAACCCGGGCGCCGGCGCGCGCGTTCTTCCTCGGTACGCGAAGCAAATCGCGCTTCGATTTCTGCCATCCGTTCTTCGCGCTCGATGTCCTTTTCGATCTTGTCGAATTCGGCCATGATCGCATCGTGACGCGCCTCAAGCTCAGCGGAGCGTGATTCATCGGTATTCGCGGTAATCTCGTTCAGGGCTTCGCGGGCCTGCGTCACAAGACGGCCGCGCTTTTCCTGCAGTTCCCTAAGGGCCATGCTGGTCTCCAGTTGGATATGTTTTGGTAACAAATGGCAGGACGTTTGTCCGGCCCTCCGGCCAAGCCGGGTGACGACAGCCGTTGCGGCTGCTTAGGAGGCGTCCTGCCGGATGCCCCGAAACTTCTGTTCGCTGGCAGCGCGCCGCTCAGCAATACGCCTGGCAGCAGCCGTGGCATTATCGGCCTTGCGCTTTTCTTCGGCCTTCATGGCCTCAACCTCAGCCCGTGCCTCTTCAAGTGAGCGTTTCCCGAGCGTTGTATCGTCGTACGCAGGTATAGGCGTGGCAGTGACCTCGAATAGTTCGGCCTCAATAATGGTGCGCTTCGGAATCTCGCCCGTGTCGTCCCATTCCTGCTTGGTGGCACGAAATCCGAACGACATGCCGCTGATGTCGCCACGCTCGACGAGTTCCCATAGGTCGTTGCCGTCTGTAGTGTTCGGTACGTCGATCTCTACCTTGAGGCCACGATCGTCCTCAACTAGGCGTAGCGTACCGCTCTTGGTACGACCGACCACCCTACCCCAGTCGTGATTGACCAGAGCAAGAACGTCAGCCCGGACCGACTTGGCAAAAGCACCAGGCGCGATACGCTCGATGAAGTAATCGCCGATTGTCGTATCGCTGTTCCAGACGACAGCATAGCCAGTCAAGGTGCGCTTCTCACTGTCGGCGCGGACCTCCACACCAAGCGATCCGCCACGCTTCTCGATATCTTTAATCATGCGGCTACCGCCTCGTCTGCTTGATTGTCGTTGGCAGGCTTCTTGTCCTGCGCTGCCTGATCGGCCACGGGCTGCGGTTGCGATCCTAGTGGGACCGTGGCACCCTGAATGTGAAGCTTCTCAGCCTCACCGCCCTTGGCCGGGAGGTTCTCGAGCGCGCGCACCTCATCCGGGGTGCGAATGCCGTTCTGGATCGCGACACCATACCCATCCATCCGGCTCTTGAAGTCACCGCGAAGTAGGCCGTCTAGATTGTGTTCGACATACCGTCCGCTGTTCGACCGGCCGAAGAACTTGAGGTTTATTTCATCTTCGAGCGCCCTGGCCCATTGGCCGATAAGATGCTTTACGAGATGAAGATCCTGCTGCTCGGCATTACTGAAAGTCGCTCGCGAAAGATCCTGTAGGAACACAGGTGGAAGCTGATAAGCTCGCGCTATTTCTTCGATCTGGAAGCGGCGCGCTTCGACCATCTGACCCTTTGCGGGATCAATGCCGACGGGCTGAAGTTTGTAACCGGCCGGAATTGCAAAGACTGGCTCGCTGGCGTTTTTCGCGCCTTCGACCGATCGCATGATATCAGCTTGAGCGCGCTTTATCGCATCAGCACCAGCCGGCAACGGCCCTTCGAGCGAGAGTGGTGGAACACCACCACCGGCAAAGAAATTGCTGCCATAGTCATTCATGGCAATCGCAAGCTGGATAGCCTTCGATGCCTGATTGATAGGCCCGTAATGCCGAAGGCCACAGCTGCGCCGCATAAACGGCACGTCAATAACGTCGGCCGCGTCGTAGACCTTGCTCTCGTACTCGTAAGTGACCTTCATGCCGACGCGTTTAAGCGTGGTCTTGGTTGGATCCATCGGCCAAAGCGCGTCGATGCCTTGCGGCGTTCGCTCAATGTAAGCTAGACCACGTCCGCCGGTGAACACCTGCTGCCAAAACCACTGCCAAAACGCAAAAGATCCAAGCGTGTCGTTCGGCGCGACATTAACAACCGTCTCAAGACGACCGGTGACGCGTTTTGCTCCACCCTTGCCATCCCGATAGGCATGACGAGGAAGGGCGGCCAGCGTGCGAGACAGGAACGATACGGCCGCCCAGACGGCCGGAACCGTGAGCGCGTTGTCTACGGTAACAGCAGGCAAGTTTGCCGAATTGAGGCCAAAAAACGCGTAGAAGTTCTCGGCACTGACCGGAACCGTCGGGTTTTCGATCGACCCGCCTGAAGATGCGCGTGTTTCAGCTGGTTTTTCCGCCTTTGTGCGACCTAAGCCAAAGTTCCAAGCCATTATGCCGCCTTTGTGAGTGTAAATTCCGGATCGTCCCACGGGCTAGCGACCGGCTTGATCTCGACGAAACCATCAACTGCCGCGCCGATAGCCATAGCGCTGGCCACGGCCGGGTCGATGCGTACTGTGCTTTTCTTCTTGGAAAACCACTGATTGCCCATTAGCGGATCGGTCTCGATAGCAACACCCATCAAGGCGCCCAATATTACCGGAGACCGCCGTATCCGGATGCGTTCCTCAAGAATTAGTTCCTCAAGGGCCGAAACACTGCCTGGCATCCACAGGCCTAGAGGAGCAGGAAGACCGGCAGCCTTTGCTGCCTCAACCTTCTCATCGTCCGGCTTGGCTCTTTTCTTGCCACCCTGCGGGTGAGCCACCGTCTTGATGTCGACACCGTAGTCGTCAAGCTCGGTTTCGAACTTGTCGAACGCATATCGGTCAAACGCCAGAACGCCGATTCCGTGCTCAGTGTTCAGCCGTGCGAAGAGGGCTGCGACGTGGTCATAACGAACACGCTGGCCTTCCGGCGCATGGATGTAAGGCCACTCTGTTCCGGGATAGAAAGTCTCGTTCCACAACCGATATGGAACGTGATCCTGCTTGGATCGCTCGTCCATCGTGTCGCGAGGTGTCCAGGCCTCGATCCAAAGATCATAGGTCGGAAGATCCGCCTCAGTTCCGTCCTCACGCGTAATGCGCTTTGTGCCAGTCTCGACGGTGAATGCTGCTGCCGTCAAATCCTTTGCGCCAGACAGGTCGAGACCAGCCGCAGTGATTTGCTTGCCGGCGTGTTCGACGTACGGGTCGAAGTCGACCAATACCTTCTCAAGGATCGGTCGTGGGATCCATGCGGTGTCAGCTTCCGTCCAGACGCAGAAATGCAGTCTGAGAATGCCGTTTCGCTTGGACGGGATATCCTTGGCCTGATTTACGACACCGGCGAGGTAGTCGTGCTTCAGCGTCACGCCGAAGAGCGGGTTTGCCTTCTGCCAGCATGTCGGATCCGTGAAGGGATCGTCGTCCTTGTCGAGTGCACAGACGTAAGAGAACGTCGTGTCGTCGACAATCTCACCAACATAAGTGAAATCGTCGTCTGGCGTCTGCGTGCCGGCGGCAACTTTCACCGCATGCTGATGTTCATCCCAGCAGATACTGTTCCTGTCAGAACCGCTGTTCGTAATCATGAACAAGAGCGGCTGTCGACGAAACTTGAACCCGCGCTCGAGCATCTCGATGACCTTGCCATCTGGATGCTCGTGGATCTCATCGCAGAGCGCGATGTATGGCCTTGGCCCGCTATGGGCGCCCTCTCGCGAGATTGGCCGGAAGAAGGATCGCTTCTTGAGGTACGAAAGGTTCCAAACCGGATTGCCACCAGACGGCGTCAGCTTTGACTTTAGTGCCGGCGACTGCTCGTACATGGCAACCGCATCGCGGAACAGAACGAACGCCTGATCCTTATTCGCCGCAGCGGCGTAGATCTCGGCAGCTGCCTCTCCGTCAGAGGTCAGGCAGTAGTGCCCGATGCCGGCGGCCAGCGGAGACTTGCCGTTGCCTTTGCCTTCTTCGATGTAGGCCCGTCGGAACCGACGCAGGATAGCGCCGTCGGATTCGACCCGCTTCCAACCGAAGATGGAGCCAATCTTGAACTGCTGCGAAAGGTGCGGATGGAATGGCCTACCTTCAAACTGGCCACCGTTAAGCCGCAGGACCGCAGGGAAAAAGCGAAGCACGCGATCAGCGGCATCAGGATCCCAATGGATTCCGCGCGCCGGGCCGTTAATCCGGTCATCGCGATGACGTCGGCAGGCATTACGGACATGCGGACCGGCAACGATCTCGCCACGCATGACCTTCTCTGCATACTCGTCAACCGGACCGGTTGGATATGCTGGATTAAAGTGCTTTGGTACGCTAGTCGAAGAACTCGTCGGCCGGGTCTTTTTCTTCGCCACTTGGCTTAGCTCCCGCCTTCGACGCGTCTGCAGGTGTCGCTCCCATCTGGCCAAGGCACTGCCTAAGCAGGTTCAGCGCCTGAACGCCGACGTCCTCGCCGGCCATTAGCCGTCCGCGCACATAACTTGCGATTTCAACCAGGGCACGGTGCGAGCTATTCAACCACGGGATTTCAGCGGAAATAACGCGCCACGCCTCTTGCTGCTTTTCTGGCATCCACACCGGCGGGTCGCCAAGATCCTCTGCGACTTCCGGTTCGTGGCGCTCGGTAAAGCGGCCCTTGTTCTTCTTGTCAGCGCCCGTCGCGGCGGCCTTCGCCCGGGGCGTTCTTGGCCTTGCCATCTCGGTTCTCGCTTGACTTTTGGGTCGGGTTGTATAAGATTACAATAACACCAGCCGTTGAGTGTGGCTCCGGCATATCATCCCCTACTTACCCCCAACATTTGAATTGTGGCGATGTGCGCGAACGACCCGCGTCGCTCCCTAGGTGGGCGCATCGTTGAAGATCGACCCGCCCCCTCCCTACAGAGGCCATCCATCCGCGCCGTACCGCACCACGACCTTGCCCGCTTCTTCTTTGTGCTTCGTGCTGTCGTGATGGTACTTGCAGAGCGACTGGAATGGCCCGCCATAGAACAGGCCTATGTTGCCCTTATGAGGAATGACGTGGTCGCAGATGGTTGCGACCGTCACATCTTCAGCTTCAAGGCACATACGGCAAAGAGGCTCGTGAGCAAGCTGGCTCTCGCGTATCCGCTTCCACCTGATGGATTTATAAAGATGCTGCCATGCGGCGCTATCGGCGCGAGACTTCATGCCTAAGCCGCCCTTGCAAACTCGCCATAAAGATCATTGGCTGCTGAAACATATGCAGCGTGCGCCCCATCAGCAGTGGGGAATGTGCCAAGATACTGCCTAACGCCGTTGTACTTAATCCTGGCCACGTAGCCTGTTTTGGTCTGTTCTACACCCTTGTATCCAGACTTGGCAGTGGTGCCTCTGTTGGCTGCATTCTGCTGGGTGGTGGCCTCACGCAGATTGGCCCAGGCATTATTGGTTCGCACTCTATCTTCGTGATCAACCTCACCACTAGGAAACGAACCAGTCATATAGAGAAACGCCAAACGCTGGGCTCTGTACTTATTGCCCGCTATGGTGATGCGGACATAGCCATCGTCATCGATAGTACCTGCAATGGATCCGGGAGCATGCTTTCCCGCTCTTGCTAGGCGGGTGAAGATTCCAGTCTCTGGATTGTAGTGCAGCACGGCCATGAGATCATCTTGTGTGATTTTTCCCATCAAGGTCTCGACTCCTTGTCGACCTCATGTGAAAGCGGGTGAGCCGAAGCCCACCCGCTCAGATCAGCGCAAGAGGTCGAGAATTGCGCCGATGGTTTGACTTGGTTGCGGGAGTAGGATTTGAACCTACGACCTCTTGGTTATGAGCCAAGCGAGCTACCATGCTGCTCTACCCCGCAGAAAACTGAAGCGATACTATGCGCCGAATGAATATTCGATGTCGTCATCATGGATGAGAGAGTGCACAGGCATGCGGGCAGAATTCAGCGTAGATCCGTTGAACCACTGCACAAGAGCAGTGCCATCTGAGACGCTGGAAACGGTCATGCGTGGCCCGCCACTCTTGGCCTGTACTACAGAGCCAGCGGAAATCTCAGTTGGGGCATTTGCCATGTCGGTATTCCTTTATCTGGTGCCGGCAACAGGCTTCGAACCCATGACATCCTCATTACAAATGAGGCGCTCTACCAACTGAGCTATACCGGCGAAAACAAAAGCCGCTGGGAGCATTGAAGCTCAACCAGCGGCACGATTACCACGCTGCGAGAGGAGGACGCGCATGGCAATGGGGATTGGTGCATCCAGCTACTGCGCGTCCGCAGCGCCCTCCTGTTGGTTCAGGATGTTAGGCGTATCCTTTGGTGGATAGAGGACTAGGATTCTCATAAGTGCCGCCAAGGTCCGCAAAGCGGCTCGACTTGGCAGGCTGTAGTTACGCCCGGCTCATCGCTGGCCGGGCGTCCGTCGCAACATCGGTGCGCCCGGAAAGGTGCGGGGTAATCAACCCCTTCACCTATACAGGTGGCAACTTCGCGTTTTATGGACCTACGCTGAAATTTTACCGATGATTGCCATCAGGTTGTCATTCGCTGCCTTCAATACACGCTTACCGCCTTTGCGCCTCGCATACTCGGAAGACTGGCCGATCGACATCCCGATATCGGCGTAGTTCGTTGCAGTCCTTGCCGCCTCAAGCACTTCCCTGTCAGTGGCCTTGAGTGCATCCAGTGCGTCAAACCACTCCTTCTGGTCGGCTTTTGCTGTGACAATATCCTGCCAGGCCATCGATCCACCACCTGCGCATGTGGTCTTCCGCATACCGATGAAGCTATCCGCCACCTTCTGCGATCCGCACGGCAGGCCATCCGGATAGCGTGTGATCAGCTTGCTGACATCGCCGGCCTTGGCATAAGCTTCTGCCAGGATCCGCTTTGCTTCCTCGCGGCTGATCTGCTGGCGTGGCTGGCGCTTCCGGGACGCCGTAACGTACCGACCTTTGCGGGTCTTGAGCATCTCGGCGAAATAGTCGTTGCTGTCGGTCAGTTCCTGTGGGTTCTCATTGCCGCCACGCTGTGCCCGCTCTTTGTCGACCGTGCCAAGCATTGCACCTGTGGGCATGCGGTCCTGGAACGTGACGACCTTCCCGTCGATCGTGACCTTCATGGCCTGTTCGGTCTGCGTGCCATCGGAGAAGCGCAGGCGACCGATGCGAACAATCTGACCAACGTCGTTTCGGTGAACCGGTCCTGCATGAACCTGACGCATCATTTCCTCGACAGACGGCGAGATATTCCAGAGCCGTTCAGTCTTGAGTTCGGCCACATCCTCGGGATTGTTTTCGTTGGCCGGCGTGATGGTCCAGTTGGTCTGGATCGGCTCCGGCTCATGATCCGGTGCCGTGGCGAAGGTCAGGAGCGCGTCGAGCTGCTCGGCAAGTGATCCATGTCTGGCCATGTTATCTCCTCTGGTGGTGGTGGTTATTAGGCGGCAAGCCAGCCTTCGACTAATTCGACAGTCTGCTTCGCTGCCTCTTCCTTGCTCGCCACCTTCAGTGTGACGACCGGATGGCCTAGACGGGAGAGCAGCGGATGACGGATGCGCTGGCTCTTTGTCAGCACTCCCTCGGCGTTCTTGTATTCGATCATCTTGAGAACACCGTTGGGCAGATACACGCGCAAGTCTGGATCGCCTGCGGCGATCCCTGTGGCGGTGGCTACGAGGTTTTCTTTCGGTGATCGCCGTGCCGCATTCATGTCGGCCGCAAGCGTGAAGCTTGGCCGTCCTGCGTTGTCGTTTTCCGCGACTCGCTCAGCATCACCAGCATATTCCGGCATGGACTTCAGTGCGGCAACTGCCGCGGCCTGGAGTATCCACTCCTCAACCGGCGCATCGGTCACAGTGACCTTCGTGCCGGCCGACGATGTTGTGGTGGTAATGCGGACTTTCCGGCCGTGGTAGCGGGTTGTCTGCGTGGTTTTGGTGGTGGTTCTGGTTGGTGTTCTGATTGGGGGAATTTTCGCCATACCAACATAGTAGGTTGAGTGGCGATTTCGTCAGCTTTGCTGGTGAAAAAATGTCGACGGTGGATATTCCGTCAATTCAGCCCCTATATTCTACACAAATGAAGAAAACAGGTGAAAAAACACTACTTATATAACGATAATGATTAAAGGATGAAAGTATATATATAGATATTAGTGTATTGATTTCATTGTGTTTTTTGTCGTGACTTTCGTCTTTTTTGAGTTTGGACGTTTCTTGGACGAATTGACGAAACTTAGTTTCGTCCATGGACGAAAGCGGGCATTCGGAAGGAAGTTTGGCCAAAAGAAAAAGCGACCGTAAGGTCGCTCTTTACCACCAAAATGGTGGTTTACGCTTGACCCACCAAAATGGTGGTGATAGACATATTCTTACCGAAGCAATCAAGCTTCGGCAGGACAAAGGAGCCAACCATGAGCATCAAGCTCAGCTTCCAAGTCCGGTTCGGCCGCTGGAGACTGACACTCTCCATTAGCCGGTAACTGGGGGCCGGAGAGAGCTAGACCCTCTCTCCGGTTCCCAAGATAACAAATGATGAAGGCGGTTTCAATGGAAGACACACTGAAGGATCTTCGCACGGGAGCGAACCTCACCAAGCCAGAGTTTGCCCGCGCCATGGGCGTGCCCCTGCGCACTTACGAGAACTTGGAGGCCGGCACGACGCCCGTCCGCCAAATTCACATGAACGCTGCTTATTGGGCGCTCGTCCTTCTGGCTTCAAAGTCACCGCTTGGTAGAGGCTTCATGCCGCTCAACGTCGCTGAGGTGGTTCGAAAAGCCAACCTTGATCAAAGCGAAAAAAAAGGGCGCATTTCTGCGCCCTGATTATCCTACCCATATCAACCGCCGCCTTGGCCGTCCCTTGGTCTTCTCCTCGATCAACTCCACGCGTCCAGTTTTAGACAGGTCTTTAAGGATCTCCTCGCGCTGCCACCCGTCGATGGCCTTGCATCTATCTGCAAGTCTGCCTTCCGGGATGCCGCCCTTCGCTTTGCGGATGAGACTTTCGATCTTCTTGTAATTCGCCTCACGCTGATTATCCGCCAGGCGCTCACTGACCTCCGCCAGCATGGCTGCGGCGCACGTCCATGCTGATGCAGCCGCCCACTCGAATATCTCCTCGGTAATGACTGGCTCGACCGGATCTCGACCGACCGCAACGACGATTGCAAGCTTTATGGCGTTCTCTACGATGCGCCGGACGAACGGCTGCGCCTCGGCCTCCACCCGCCTTTCCTCAACCTCCAAGGCTTCCTTGACAGACCGCAGCACCGCCTCGGCATCCGGCGTCCATGGGATAACATACGGCTTAAACTCCTTGGATGTGGAATCGGACGTGTAGCCCGCCTTAGCGAGGTTTCCGCGCTTCTGAGCTACATCGATACCGGCGACCACCGCCATGCGCTCCATAAGCAGATACGGAACGTCACGCACGGTTTTCTGCGGCTTCACTGCTGCCGGCTTTTCACCCTTGACGTGAAACAGGATCAGGCGCGGCAGCAAGCCGTCTTCCGCACTCGCTGAGGACAGCGCCGACCAGAACTGTTCCGGCGTCGATGTGCCGTGGACGCAGAGGATTGGATTGTAGATCCGCTTCGGCGGTGTGCCTCGGTAGGCCGCGCCCTCGAAGAAGGTCGAACTCGCGGAGTAATAATCGCGCAGGTCGGTTGAGATGGCACGTTGGTGACCGCCGGCCTTACGGTCGGTGATGTCTCGGATGAAGCCGCCGAACTCGTCTATCTGGCAGTTAACGGACTGATTGGCTTCGAGAACCTCGCGGAGTGCTGATGCAGACATGATGCGTGCCGGGCCGCTGAATTTCTCGAATATGCCGTGATCCGACATCAGCAGCCGCTTGATCTGCGAGCGCGCGTGATCCTTGCCGAAACCCGATTCAGCGAGGGCGACAGTGTAGATGTTGGGGCGCGTGTCGCGGCTGGTGGTTGAGTACCGGGGGCCGCAGAGCGAGGCTACGAATGGAAGAACGGCAGCAAGAGCCAAAGGCCGGCTCGGCTGCTCGGCTGACGATACGATCCAGTCGATGAGATCCTCTACCAGTCCGCCAGGATAGGTCAAATCCTCAAGTTCGCGCACCGCCTCGAGCTTGTACTCGGGCAGTTCGTCATCTTCGATGATGGGTTCTGGAGCTGGCTGTTCGCGCTTGGCAAGTGTGTTCGCTACCATGCGCTCGGCATCAATCGACGGCGTACTGTCACGGACCATACGCTCCGGAATGACGCGCGGGTTTGCTATGCCTGCTTTCAATCCGTTGTCGATTGTCTTACAGCACTGTGTCCAATCCCTACCCCATGCCCGTGCAACGTCCTGCAGCATTGCACGGGCATCACCCTCGCGGAGGGCTCCAGCGCCAACGACCGTTCCGAGAGCGTAAGAAGCTTGGTTGAGGCGATTATTGCGGCCGCCACCCATGGGCACAGCTGCCGTCTCGTCGAGTTCCGCCTTGATTAGAGCTTCGATGTAGGCGTCGTTGCTGCCAGGCTCATAGCTATAGCCCACAGGACCGGAAGTCGCGGGCGGAGGTGTGACCAATTCCAACAGCCATTCAGGCGCGTCGAGAATTTCCGGCATGCCTTCGTCGTCGAAGTCCACCCATAGATATTCACGGCCATCGCCGGTCACACTGCCCGGCGCAATCACATATCCGCCGGATCCGCGTACATCCAAGCCTGCGCCAAGACCGCCACGATTGCGGACAGATGGAACGTGCTTGAAATAGTAGTGCGTGCCGCCGCCTGCCGTCTTGGCGCGGGCGGTGTCAGGCAGCGAGCCGTTTTTATCTTCTAAGGCAGCAAGAGTCTCGTAGCCATTGATGACATTGCCATTTTCATCTTTGTGGACGTCGACATCTAGTACCCATGCCCCAAGCTGCTCGCCGGTGGGGATACCGACCATGGCAGTGGGGTAGTTGCCCCACATGCGCTCGACGAGACCGCTATTGACGGTCGCGCCCTTGAAGCCATTCGATCGCAGAGGAGTCTTGGCTTTGAGCACGATGAACTCGCCAGTCTCGGGATCGTATTGGTCGGATATCTCATCGGCCGCCCGGCATGGAAAGACCGGGATGCCGCGGTAGACGTAGGATAGGGCGAGATCAAGCTGCGTCGGCAATGATGGTCTCCTGATTGTCATTCGCGTACTGCGGCAGACCGCCGAAGAACGATCGAGGCCACTGGTCGGCCATCGCTTCTGCGATCCCGGAGAAGAAACGGGAGCGCTCACGCCAACGATCCGGCCCAGGTGGTGCGCGGTGAACGCGCGCCTCTCGACCGTCGACAATATTTGTCGGTTCAAGCTTCGGCAGGTTTTTAAGCCAAAGGCACGTCCTTTTCGTCTCCGGATGCCCGAACTGCCATGGCTGTACGCTTTGCGCGAACTCACGGTAGTTTTCGATGCGGGCCTTCGCGTATTTGTGCATTACTGGGTTTTCAATCGCGATCCGTTCTATGGGCGCATTCCAGAATGCTGAGAATAGCGCCACGCCTTCATCAAGTTCCGCCCATATCTGCGTCAAGGTCTTGCCAGGAGGTGGCGACGTAAGCCACCGGACACCTGAGTTACAGAGGCGGGTGCATGGAGGGTGAGCTACCATAAGCAGATCCCACCCATCATTCAGCAGATCGCGAGCGTCACCCTGAATGTGACGATTGCTGCCATCCTCGCTCGGCAGAAGGTCACAAGACCAAGCATCGTGCCCCTGATCGAGGAATGCATTGCGAACCGTTCCGGAAAACTCACAGGCGACGAGCACCTTCATGGGCCGGGTCAAAACGGCGCATCCTTCAAGGCTTCCCGCACCCCACGGATGCACCCTTCCCAAGCTGCCTTCACGAGCATGCGCTGCATCAGGTCATCGAAATCCAGCAAGTTGGTTACGCCGTGCTCGCCGATGTACTCGCCGACGGCCTCAACGCCAGAGTCCAGAGCCTTGAGTTCGTAGACCGAAAGGCGGTCCATCTTCGACAAATCAGAAACTGCCACGATGCATCCTTTGCAAAGGTAACCCGGGTCTTTGTCACGTGGGCCACTTCGGCCGATGCCGATGGCGATCCTCCCGCATGCCTTGCAGGTGGTTGGGTTGTAGTTCTCATCGACCGTTGGCGTGATGGGTAGGACGGGCTTGCCTGTTGGGAGTCGGGTCATGCGGCCGCCCGCGCCGACTCATTGTCGTTGGCTGCCGAGAACAGATCCGCCACCGGCTGCTCTTTCGTGCCGAGCGACGCGATGTTTTTGGCAGCCTGACGGAAGTATGACGGCTTGAGCTCAAACCCTACTCCGCGCCGCCCCATCTCGACGGCCGAATATACCTCGCTGCCGATGCCGAGGAACGGTGTCAGGACAGTCTCGCCCGGCAAGCTCCACAGGTCGATGCACCGCTCAATTACATCCAGTTGTAGCGGCGAAATGTGCTGTTCATCCTGCTCGTCGCGTGCCGAGCGATATTGCAACGTGCGGGTTTGGCGGATGTCGCTCCACACCGGAGACGCATATCGCTGCCAGACAAAGACTGAACGCCACTGCTCGAAGCTCCACGGCGTGCGGCCGTCAGCGATGGTTTCCGCAGCGTGGCGATTATAGGCTTCACGGCTGATGTCGAGGCTCTCGTCGCCGACCCAGCAATCGAACATCCCATCGACTGGCTCCGGATTGTCGCCCGGCTTGCGGAACGACACGATGTAGTCGGCGAGGCCCTGGCCGCTGATGCAGCTGTCCTTGGTGATCTGCTTGTGCAGAAGGCGGATGGACTTGGTGCGCTGCTGGGCGACGACTGGGTCTTTCCAGATGCAAACCTCGGAATGGAAGATCCAGCCTGCGTCTTCGTATGCCCGGATGATCTCGCCACGGAAGTCGCGCATGCCAATGAAACCGTTGCGTCTCTTGCTGGTCGGCAGCTGCATGCAGTGAACTGAGTGGATACGGCCCGGCTTCGTCACGCGCAGAAGCTCCTGGATCAGGAACGCATAGTGCTCCCAGAACGCGCCGCCCTCATTGTTGCTGATGTCACGGTCGAAGCTCGAAAACTTGTAGAGGCCCTCGAAAGGCGGCGAGTGGATGCCAAAGTGCACGCTGTCACCCGGTACGGCGCGGATCAGCTCGCACGAGTCACCTTCATAGATGGCATAGTTGTCGGTGATGACCTGGTTCACGGCGTTGATGTCGGCGGTCACTGCCGCGGTGTTCTGAGCGTTGGTCATTATGCGGCACCTCCTAGCCATGTCGGGATCTGCATCGGGATTTTCGGATCGTAGCTGGCATTCTCTCGGGCCTGAGCGTTGATTGCCTGTTTGGTGATGTTCGCGGTGTGCAGCACCATCGCTGCCGCCATGCGGTCGGCGTCCGCCTCTTTGCGCTTGAGGTTGGCCACGACAGCGCCCTCTGTCTCGGCTGCGATGAAATGCGCTGTGACCTCGTTTTGCTGGCCGAAGCGGTAGAAGCGACGCACCGCCTGATAGATCTGCTCAAAGCTATCGTTGAGGCCGACAAAGCCCGTATCGGCGCAGTGCTGCCAGTTCATGCCAAATCCTGCGATCGACGGTTTGGTGACGAGAACTCGGATGCGGCCTTCGCTGAAATCGATGAGCTTGCGCTCCTTCACGTCTTCCTTGTCAGAGCCGCGAACTTCGACGGCGTCGGGAATTGCCTTCGTGAGCGCCTCGCTTTCCGCATTGAGGTTGCACCACCAGACGAACGGCCGATCGATCGGCGTCATCGCAGCGGCGAAAGCCACGCGGTCATCGACGCTCTCTCGGCGGGCCTTGATGCGCTCTTGCAGCGTAGAAGCCCGGCCACCGACAAGATCACCGACCGCGACGGGCGCTGTCACCGTGTGGTGAATTTGATGTAGAGCCGGTAGCTCGTAGGCGCCATCGTCATATCCAAGGTCAGACGGCTTGCGCAGCATGACGGCCCACGATGCCATCCAGCGCCAGAAGTCGTTCTCGGCATGGCCCTTCAATCGCCACTTCTGCGTCTCTCCGCCGTCATGGGTGAAGAATGTGGCGAGCATGTCAGAATAGGACATGATGCCGAGAAACTCGGCGTGGTTGCCAAGCTCCATGAAGTCGTTCGGCGCTGGTGTGGCGGTCGCAGCGAGACGGAACGGGATGCCGTGGCACGCATCGACAAGTTCATTGCGGTAGTGGCCGGTCTCCGACTTCAGAATGCTGCTCTCGTCCAGAATGACGCCAGAGAACTGCGTCAGGTCGAATGCGTCAATCTTCTGGTAGTTGGTGACGTTGACTTCTGGAGAATAAAAGTTGTGACCGACCCCGCATTCGTCTTGCGTGCGAACATGGCGCGCCGGGATGCCGAACTTCTCAGCCTCGCGCACCATCTGTGCCGCAACCGCGAGCGGAGCGAAGTGCAGGACGTCGCCCTGTGTCGACTTGTTGACCGCCTGCCCCCATGCAAGCTCCATGAAGCTCTTGCCGAGGCCAGTGCCTGCGAACAGTGCAGCCCGGCCACGCTTTAGCGCCCATGTGACGATATCGCGCTGGAATGGGAATAGGACTGCCGGCAAATCCGGCACGTCCGTCAGGCCTGTCGGCGGATCAAGTATCGCCTTCCTGGCCAAGAACGCGGCATACGCGTCCGCCTGCGCCTTCGGCGCAACGTGGATGTTCATATAGTCTCCTCTTGTGGTGCTTTGCGCGGTGGTGGCGCGCTTCGCTTAATGCTGCGATAACCAGTTTATGCTATCTAGGGCTGAGTTTTTTTATTGGAGTTTATTATGCTATTAAGCACTGCGGTCGGGTTCTTCTCTGCTCTTGGATGGGCCATTTCTAGTTACCTTTGGGTACTGTCGACACTAGTTAAGATGGAAGAGTCAAAGAGCTCAGTAGTGATCGAGGGCCGGTCGGCGTTTAATCAGAACGATCTCAAAAGATATCTGGATAAGACTGGCAAGATAAACGCAAACGCTGGAGCAGTGAGCGCAGCTTCGGCTGCATTGTCTGCGATAGCCTTGTTTCTCCAGACGATCGGATACTAGCGAGCCACCTTGTCTTCAACGATCGAGAACCCCGGCAACTCGCGCGCACCGCCGCGCACCTTCTCCTCGGCGAGCGATAAGGACAGTCTGCGGAATGCGTCACTGTCGACGCCCCAGGCCCACTCTATGGCAGCTTCCTCATCCACTAGTGTAGTGACCCACACAGACCTCAACCCCGTCCAGGTCGTTGCGGCCTTGTCTGCACGCTTGGCGCCGCGTTCCAACTTTTTCGCGTCGTCCAGTAGTTCCTCTGCTTCCTCGCGAGCGGCAAGGTTGCCTGATGACGAGCGAATGGCCTCCTCTGCAAGGCGCTTAGCCTCGGCGGCCTCTGCTGCCTTGGCTGCCGCTTCCGCAGCCTTCTCATCGGCGACCTTCTTGCGCCAAGCGGCAAGCAATGTGCCGAGCGACGACTTGGCTAGATCGACCTTGCCCTTCTTGGGCTGGATGTAGGGGTTGTAGAGTTTCTGGATCTCGTCAATCTTGTCGTCGAGCGGCTTCTTATCGGCTTTGCGCAGATCGTCGGCCTTTTTGCCAGCCTCGTGCAGTCCGTTATAGAGCTTCTCGATAGCGTCGTGCATTTCCTGACTTGCAATAGCCTCGCCGTCGGCCCAGTTCTTTGCCTCATCATAGAGGTCATCGATCTCGGTGAAGATGGTGATGTACTGCGGCTGGTTATCGTTCGCTGACGCGTCGTCGAGCGGAGGCCCGCCATTATGGCCGGCGATAGCGAATGGGTCGAATTCAGATACAGCTGCTGATCTGGTCATAGTGTCTCCTCTTGTGGTGTGGTGGTCTTGTTCATGACAACGGCGTTCACATTGGTCGACGTCAACCGTCAGAACGGCACTTCATCATCCAGATCGACGCCCCATCCGGAATTGTCATTGGCCGGTGCTGGTCGGTTGTCGTTGGCCGGAGCGACGCGATGCGCAACGACATCGGGGTACTTGGGATTGCGCCCGTAATCGAGTTGTACCTCTGTTGTGTCCATCAGCTCGTGCTGCCGTCCGAGGAACTCCATCACGTCGTTCGGATATGGTGTCTTTCCGCCGTGCATCATCCACCAGCGATTCGCCTTGGATTTAGGGAATCCGGAGTGGGCGCAACACACCCACTCGTTAATGGACTTCATCCCAACAAGGTATGAAACCTTGACGGAATCTGGCTTTCCATCCTTGCCAGGATGGTGGAAAAAGCTTCGCGAAGACACCTCATGCCATGGCTTTTCCGTCGAGAGCACCGGAGTCAGGTCAGCCTTGGCGGTGATTTTTTCTTCCTCGTTCGGCGGGAAGATGTAGCCACAGCATTGACACTCCATGATGGAAATGGCGATCAGCTCCCCGCATCCACACTTACCTTGAACGTCAGGTTTGTCCTGCGGGCATAGTTTCTTAGGCTGGTCACCAAGACCCTTGCCTGGCTCGCGCGGACGGATCTGGTCAATTGGCCCGTGGTAGGCAAGGTTCTTGCCGTGGTCGGCTACGAGGCAATCTGTCTTGCCGGGAAAATTGCGCGTGCCACGGCCGAGGATCTGCACCAGCTTTCCGGCCGATTTGGTCGACAGGATCAAAGATATGAAGTCCACCCATGGAAAGTTGGTACCGGTGGTAATCATGCTGACCGACGAGATTGCCCAATATTTTCCGGCTTTGAAGCCCTCGAAGATCTCCTTCGTCTGGTGTGCATTGTCGCTCGTCAGCACGGCGCAAGTCCGCCCATAGCGCCTAATTGCCTCTGCTATGTGGTTTGCGTTCTCCTTGCTGGTAGAGAAGAACAGGCCAGCCCGCCTCCCCTCCGAAAGAGCCATGTCTTCAGCAATCGCCTCTTCAATGATCCGCTCAGCTGCCTCAGAAACCTGCCCAGGGATGTAATCGCCGCCGCGCGTGCCAATGCCCTTGAGGTCGATCTTCGCTGCAGTTCTCTGACTGGTCAGGCGCGTGAGATACCCCTGCTCGATAAGCTCGCCAATGCCGATCTCGTAGACGACATCGTCGAACAGCTTGAACTTGACTGTTTCCCCTGTAATCGGATCAACGATGTCGTCATCGTCGAGCGCGTCAGTCAGGCGGCCCGAATCCATACGGTAATCTGTCGCTGTCGTGCCGCAGGTGCGGCTATCCGGATTGTGCTCACGCACCGACCGGAAGAACTTTCCGTACTGCGTGTTGGCGTTGCGACTGATGCCGTGCGCTTCGTCGACGATGATAAGGTCGATACTGCCGAGTTGCTCGACCTTGTTCCAGACCGACTGGATGCCACAGAACAGAACCTGTGCGTGCGCATCGCGCCGATTAAGTCCGGCCGAATAGATGCCCGCCGGTGCGAACGGCGACAGGCCGATGAACTCCTTGAAGTTCTGCTCGACCAGCCGTGCATCATGCGTAATGTTGAGGATGCGCATCGACGGGAAGTCGGCAAGCAGTTCCTCGATCAGCTTGGCGATAAGCAGAGCCTTTCCGCTGTTGTGGTGAACAGTGAAATCGTCGGTTAGATAGAGGTGGTCTCCATCCAACTCGAAACCATAGAAAGTACCAACACCGACTGGCTCAACCGTGAAGCCGGTCACCATCGGATTTTTCACCTGCAAACGTGGCGAGGCCTGTTTTCGACTCAGGCGGCAAGGAATGATTTCGACGTCGCCAGAGATGGATACCCGCCAGTACGTGCCCTCGTAGCCCGTCTGGGACTTCTTCTTACACTCGCGAACATAGGCAGCGAGGCCCAGACTGCGGGCGACGAATGCCACATCACTCGACAGGTGCTTCGACCTCGAAATGAAGTCGAAATACCCATTCGACAGATGCCCGTCCGTATCGAGCAGACCCGCCAACACTTCGAGCCGGACATGTCGGCTACCAGTTTTGTACAGGCGTGGAATACGCTTTTCACCGCACGACATGCCACGTATGCCAGCAGCTTCCAGGGCGGCGGCAAATCGGTTTTTTTTCGATCGATTGGATTCTTCATCTGGGAAGAACACCATCTTCGCTCGATTGCCTAGCTTCTGCGCAACACGAATCCCAACGCCGAGTGTTTCGGCGAAGTTGGTGACCTCAGACAGGACTTCCTCGTCCATACCGTGCATCGCAATAGTATTGGTGAGGCTGCCGTCGCCAAGCATGGCGCCAACGACGTAAGCCGGAACGGGAATGTTATCGTTGGCCGGAACACCGAAGTCGACACCTGTGCGCCACAGCTTGTGCAGATGCTTCCAGCTTTTCGATTTGGATAGGTACTCGCCGACGCTTAGATTTACGACCTCCCCACCGGAACGGTACGAATTTGGGTACTTAAGAGACTTCACACCCTCGTTCGTGGCCTTGAGGCTCAGCATATGGTTTTCATTCACGACGAATGGCTCACCCCTCTTCGGGGTGATGCGATACATCATCTCTGATCCGGTGATGGTGCGGATGACGCGCCTGGGACGGCTATCCGGCCCCATCACGTTATCGTTGGCGGCAACCAGTTCGACCGATTTGGTTGATCCGTTGTGCATGAGAATTTTCGTTCCGGCAGCATGGCACCCGGTAGGAAGCACGATCAATGCATTCCCACCACCCTCTGCCCAATATTCATAGAGCTTGTCGAGCGCGGCGCGCTGGTAATATCGTAGTTCAAGCATCACGCCGCCTTCCGGCGACGGCGACTATTCAGCCGTTTCCGATCGGCTATCACCTTTAAGCTTATGGCTTGCTTGGTAAGGCCGCAGGATTCTGCGATTTCCTGCATGCTGGATCCCATTCCGATCTCGATCATGATTTCTGGGTGGCGACACCTGCCCAGTGCTTGCTTGGCTTCCAAGATGATATCTTGCGTAGCCGGCACGTTGTCATTTGCGGGTGCGCTAGAGACGGGACGCCGGCCGGCCCGGTAATTCTGGATCTCGGCAAGCATGATGTAACGGAGCCATACCGCAAAACCTTCGCGGCAGTCGGTCCACTTTTCCATGGCGCGGGCAAACGCGCTTTGAACGAGGTCTTCCCTGTCTGCGGGTTCTGCAAATCTGGTTGCCATCCTGACCAGCATGGGGCGATAGGACAGAAGGCGCGCGTCGAAATACGCTGGACGGTTTGTTGCCATTTTAGTCTCCTCTGTGGTGGTGATCAGGCGGTGGTGGCGCCATCAATCCAAAGTTCGCCGTCTGGTCGACGGTAGGTGATTGTCTCCGCCGCCTGGTTGGCGGCAACCATATCGAGTCCTGCCAGAGTGGCGGGAATAAAAAGATGGGCTGGACAGCCCTCGGCTTGCTCATTGAGAGACAGCGGCTGCTGCCACCGTGCGCAGTCCCATGCTGCGTTGCCGGTCATGAGTGGTGTCGAATGGATGCAAGTCCGGCAGTGCGCCCGTGGCATCTCTTCGCCCCAGCAGACGGCAGCCTGCCGGCAAAACTGGCCGCGGAAATCATCGCGCTTCTTGCATAGGCGGATCGGCGGCTCTGGCATGTTGATGATGCGTTCGATCCGGGCGACGGCACGTATCGCGAATTCAACGTCGTATTCGACGCGCTCGAGATGCACGTCCTCATCATTCTTGTTGCTCATCATGTAGAAGGCGCGATCGACGCCAAGGCCGTGCATGTAGAACTGCATCGTGGCGTAGTGCTCCGGCTTTCCGACCTTAACGCCATGTTTCTTGACCTTGACGAAAATCTCATGCTTGGCGGATTTGCATTCAACGATGTGCTCTGTCTTTGGGGCTTCGAGGATTCCAATCGCCCTGCCGTCGATCTTGCCACGAAGATGGCCACCGGCAGCGCGCACGCGGTCCTGTTCTCCCCAGACCTCGCAACCAACGAGACGAAGCATTTCGAGAAGACGCTCTTCCTCGATATTGCCTCGCTCAAAAATCCGGCGCTTCCGCCAGTCGATGAACTCAGGCGTAGACGCGCGGCGGAAGGCCAGCCAGATAGCGCGGTCACACTCGACGCCAATGTCACCGGCCGGAACGCCGACCGATTCCCAGTCGTTGTGTCCGGTTTCCAGTGCCGTTTGGATCGCGAGGAGCGTGCTAGATTGCGGCTTGGGGATGGGAGCCAAGGCTCATCTCCTGTGTGAAAAGGCATCGCGCCGGCCGCGTCGGTTCCTGGCGAAATGCCAGACACCAAGGCATGTCGTGGCGCATGACAAGTTCCGGCGGCTGGAACTTTGGCGACCAAAACATCGCCTCAGCTATGACGCACGATCCGTCGATGTCGTTGCCGAACTCATCTTCCCAGTCGCCTGCGCCGTCGCGATTGACGCAGTGTCGGCACCAGTTATGCTCGAAGTCGTTGCCTTCGGTTGCGTTGGCGGGCCGCCACAGCCCGCCTTTCGTTTCTGAAGTGGTCATTAGACGCGCATGGGCATCAGAACCCCATCCCATCCTTCGAGGCCGCCCGTGATAAGCGCTGGCGCACTTCCGTCACGCAGATGCAGAGTGACTTCACCTGCAGGAAGCACGGAGAAAACTTCTCGGACGTAATTGGCGTTGAAGCCAATGTCGAAAGGCTCTCCGGCGTAATCAGCGGCGACTTCGTCCTGCGCCTCGCCGACGTCAGAGCGAACAGCGAGCGAAATTCCGCCTGGCGCTAGGCTGAACTTCACGGCACGGCCACGCTCAGTCGACACGGATGTGACGCGATCCGCCGCCTTCATCATCTCATCGCGATTGATTGTCACTGCCTTGTCGTTTTCACGCGGGATGACACGGACATAGTCAGGGAACGTGCCGTCGATCAGTTTTGCGGTCAGCGTGATATCGGCATGCTGGATGCGGATCTTCGCATCAGAAACAGACACGTGCACGCTGCCCTTTGGCAGTAGTCCGACTGTCTTTCGTCCGACGATAATGCCAGCGAAATCCGGAACGGCGGGGCCACGGTTGCGTGCGAGGCGGTGGCCGTCGGTTGCCACTGCCACTGCGGTGCCGTCGACGACATGGAAGTAGACGCCATTGAGATAAAACCGCGTCTCTTCTGTCGAGATAGCGAACGCCACTGGCGCGAACAGCGCTGCAAGATCGATGTCGAATTCAGCTACGTAAGTGCCGACGGCGAGATCCGGATAGTCACCCGCCGGCAGGGTTTCGAGCTTGAAATTCGATCGTCCGGCCTTCACGTTCAGCCGGCTGTCCTTGATCTCGATCGAGATTGTGTCGCCTGCCGCCTTGCGCACGATATCGCCGAGCAGCTTGGCGCTGACCGTCGTCGTGCCGGCCTTGGTTACGTCTGCTGTTGCAGATGCCGTTGCCTGGATGTCGAGATCCGTGCCGGTGACTTTGAGCGCACCGCCATCGGCCTCAAGCAGCAGGTTCGACAGGATTGGAATAGTGTTTCTGGCTTCGATTACCTTGCCCACGGCGCCAACGACGCGCGCGAGTTCGGTGCGGCTGATGGTCAGCTGCATAATGGTCTCCTCTTGTGGTGATGGTGGAAAGGCGAGCCGCTGGTGAGGCGGCTCGCATGTGTGGTTAGCCGAACCAGTTTGGATGGAGTTCGGTGATGGCTTCGTCGTATGCCTCATCCTCACCCATGCATTCGTCCTGCGTGTCCCAGTCCGATTCTTCCAGCGCTTCAATGATCGGGAGATAGATCTTCTTTCTATCCTCTTTGTCCGCCACCACAGGCTTTACGCCTGCAATGACATTGCTCATGACGGAGCTACCAGAAGCCCAACCCATCACTTACTCCACGGGTTCTTTTTGGCGACGCCGCCGGTGGCCGCGCTGGCCGGCCTGCCAGCAGCCTGAGACGCAGGACGGTTATCGTTCGCGGCTGCCGGTCTTGCCTTGCCACCACCGAACGGAGGGCGTTTGGCCGTGCCATCACCGATCAGCCCGAGTTCCGGAACCGGCTCCTTCGCTGCGCTGTCTTCGAAGAAGAACTTCGCGATCTGGTTCTTGTCCTTGTAGTTGGTGCCGCTGCCGTCGTTTTTCGGGCCGCCTTCCTGCACCTCGATCTCGACGACGAAAGGCTTGAACAGCAACTCATCAGTATCTGTATCGCCGGTGACATTGACGTCGACTGCGCGTGCCAGACGGTCGAACATTGGTTTGCCGTACTTGTATTGGCCGAAGTTGAATCCGTCGGCGTGGACAATGGTCCAGTAGGCCCAGAACTTCTTGCCCTTGTAGGCTTCCGGCTCCTGCACTTCGAACGTGATCTCTGCCTGATGACCCTTGCTGTCGTTGGTCTCCTTCAGTTCGATGGATTCCGCCCAGATCTTGGCATACATGTTCGGCAGAATGCCGCCGCCCTGTTTGTCGGTGTTTTCAAAGTCCACCTCATAATCAAAACCAATTTTGGCCACGCTAGTCTCCTTCTGTGGTGTGGTGGTTAGGCGTAGTAACGGTAAGGGCCGGCGCCATAGGCCGTGACAGTGCGATCACGCCAGACGTTTTCGAGCCAAGCCCATCGCTCGCCGCGTTTGGTCCGAACGCGCACGGGGAACCATGCAAACCAGTTGCCGCCGCTAAACATCAGGTAGCTTCCTCCTCTTCCTCAACGGTCTCTGTCTTCACGTCCGGTTGCGGCGGGAAGTACGCATTAAGCGCCGCAAATCCCTTGCCCAGTTTGAACGGCAGTGTCGGCTTGGTGATCTGATAGCGGTTGCCGGCGATGAAGCCCGGCCGCTCCTGGACAGCGATAGACACGTCACCACCGCCCTGCCCGCGGTTGGCAGTTTTCTTGAAGCCGAGGTCTTCCTTTTTGATCGACACTGGCTGATGCAGGAATCCGATAAGGTCGGACGCATCGCAGATTGCGCTCCCAGCATCGTCGCGAAGGTTGAGCATGTAGCGCGGATAGCTGTCGGTGGTGACGCCCGGCACGGTCTTGGCTTTGACGTGGGCAATCAGCACGACATAGATGCCTGCCTTTTTGAGCTCGAGCGCCTTGTTGATGAACTCGTGCCAGATCATCTGCGCAGCCTGATAGCCGCGACCGTATCCCGGTGCCTCGATGTCAGGCCAGTTGTTACGAGCGCAGGCCTCCGTATGAATCATGATCTCTAGACCATCGAGCGCGTCGAGCACGAAGGACCGTCGGTCATGTTCGGCCTGAAGCATGTAGTCCATCTGGTCGATGACGTCCTGATAGGTCTCGGACACGCCAAATGACTTCATCGGTGTGCCGGCGGACTGTCTCTCGCCTTCGCCGGTGCGGCAGTAGTAGGGTGCGGGGAACTCCGATGCGAGCGTGGTTTTTCCGAGTTTCGCGCCGCCGTAGAGCGTCACGATTGGCGGATCGGTATCGGACGTGTCCTCGAGTTTGTCCCATGAGATAGCCATGTGGTCTCCTCTTTGTGGTGGTTAGGCGAATATGGCGCCAATCAGGATGCCTACGGCAAAAGCACCGAAGGCGTAGATGTATCCCCAGAGCCGGCTAGGCCGCTCCGGAATGTCCGCTGTAGTGTGGATAATGGGCGCGTCGATTGGCACGTAATCGAGCGGCGTTCCGGTGATGGTCCATGGGGATTTGGTCATGCGGCGATCCGAAGGTGAGCGAAGGTACGTTCACGCAAAGCCCGTTTGCGGTCTCCACGCGTCAGACCCTGAGCGTCTTTCTTCGGTTCGCGAGCCGGCACGCGCCAGCCTTTGCCCCCTGCGAGCCTCTCCATCAGCGTCAGACGCCTGATATGATGTTCAAGGCTAGTAGACGGCATGCCAAGTTTGGTGTCGTTATCGTGTTCACGGGTGGCGAGATCGGTAAAGATATTGCTCATGCGGCCACCTGCTGCTTTGCCTGGCGGTGGTAGCTCACCGGTGCCGGTGAGACATAAGTGCCGTTGACCTTGTCCGCGGTGCGGCGCGCTTCCGCTTTCTGTGCCGGTGTGCGGAAAGGCTTGCGGTTCGTCATGTTAAGCTTTCCGTTACGGGTAAAACTCGTGGCGTATGCGTTGATGGAACTTGTCTTATGTCTGGACATAGGTCTCCTCTCGCCGTGCGGTGGTGAGCCGCACGGCTGTTGCTGTCGTGGTGGGTTTGGTGTTTTAGGCGGCGCGGAGGACGGCCGTCGGCACGTCTACGAGATCCGCGATCTTGCTATCCGCGAGAATGAAGACGCCGAACTGCTGGCCCGGATGCGCGAGCGCGAGACGCTCCGCTTCCGTGGTCGCGGAAGCCTCATCGGGGTGGACCTTCGGACGGATTGCGGGCTTTTGCTGGCCGTTTTCGATCAGAGCGACGATGGAGGGTGTGGTGGGTGCTGCGGTTACGAGTTCGAAATTCTCCGCGTTCCATCCGTCCTTTCGGCCATACTTGTTGATGAATAGAATGCCGTAGTTAGTTACTTCGGTCACCGAGTAGACCTCTCCGGCCGACACGTTGCCGCCGAAGCTGGACTTCAGCGCACGCACCCGATCACCAACTTTGAACTTCGGTTCGGCAGGCCCCGCATTGTCGTTGCTGGCCTTTGCTGGTGCCGGTCCGGCAACCGGCTCAAGCTCGTGGATGTTGAAGCCGCCACCTTCTCCAGATCGAGACCCCGAACCCATCTTAACAACAATGATTTCGTTGCTGATGTCAGCAACAATCCCCTCGCCGGCCCAGATGGTATTGTAGGTAACGCGCACACGTTCACCAACCTTCGGCTCCCAAGCCTCCAGCTTGGAAGTGGGTACGATCCACGATCCGCCGCCGTGAACATGGTTCACGAACTCGATGCGCGCTCCCTCCTCTTCGATCTTCACGACCTTGCCGATATCGCCGGCCTTGCCCCACATCTCGTTGTCTGCGGTGAGACGAACAAACGCGCCGGTGGATGGGGAGTATGCGTTGGTAATAAGGGTGAGGTCACGATCTATGAACTGGCGGCAAGTTTCATTGACAAAATAGGCCCAATAGCGATCTTTCTTTTCCACCTCGACAAGAAAAAGGTTGTCGTCGTCTTGATCGTGAATAGTGCCATGGCCCGCGACATGGGCGTCTTTGTAACGCACCCGATCACCAGCCTTGAATTTGTAATTCGTCATATTAGGCCCTCCCCGCCGGCTGAGTGTTGCGCAGGTCACGCGCAATAGTGAAATCCACGTGGATAACGTTCGTTTCCGGCTCGTCGGCATCCGTTTTCGGAGGAGGCGCGGTGTCGTCTTCCATGTGCCGGAGCGTCATGACGTGGAATCGCTTGATTTCAAGCGTGACGGCGAGCTGCACATTGATGAACCGGCCATAGTCGGAATCGCCGACCACGATGCCGAACAGGTCGGTGTTCAGCTTGCACTCGACCCAGTCGCCTTCGTGAAAGGAACCGCAATTGCAGGTGTTGCTCATGCTGCCACCTCATAGGGTCCGTCGACGGTCGGCACGCGCACGAGCGTGACGGGAACCATGCCGGACGTAGTAGAGCATCCACCGTTGGCAGCGACCATGCGAGTTACGCGGTCTGGGTGGTTGTCGTTCGCCGGACGTGGCGGCTTGCGGCCGTTGAATGCGTAAAAAACCGTTGGTAATCCGACCGCAAAACGATCGGCGATCTGTCTGTAACTTGCGCCTTCGCGCTTGAGCTCTCCCATCAACGCGATGGTGCGCTCATCAATAACCTTTTGTCTCATGGTACTCCTCTTTGGTGCTGGCTTTCGCCAGTGACCCTGGTGGTGTCAGGGTGATGTGAACCTGCTGTTCACATCGGGCGTGCGCAAGGGCGCTTGGGGCAGAACGTTGACACCAGTCCACCTCGGGACTACGTGTTTGGTGTGGCCATCGTCAGATGGTCTCCTCTGCAGCCGACGGAGCTCTGTGGTGGGGCGTTGATGTCGGCAGCTAAACGGGGCGGGCTTGCGGGTGGTGCCGGGCCACAACGCCCCGTTTTTGGTTTTGGAGCAGGTGCTCCTACTAAAAGGAAAAGCCGGCACTAGGCCGGCTCTACTCTTCTGCGACCGCCCTGCTGTTCGGTCTGTCTTGGGAAATCACTGCGCGCTGAAATCGTTCTTCTTCTATATTCACAAATCGATTGCCGCATTTGTCGTCTCCTTGTCTTTGGCTCTTGCTTGGCCTGTCGCCTCTTTGTGGGCTCCGGTTCGCCGCCGGTGATTGATGGTTTATACGCATACCTATTGAATGTCAACATCAATAGGTGCAACTATTTTGACGATCGCCACCTATGTGTCATAAGTGCTCCTATGAAGTATAAAGATATCGCCATCGCTCTGGCCGAGAAAATCGGCAACCCAACTAAGGCAGCCAAGGTAGTTGGCGTGTCTCAGCCAACCTATAGGGCGTGGACTCTGGGTGGGGAGATCAAGGGAGACAACCTGATGTCTCTCTTGGAAGCGGCCGAGGCACACGGGATAATCAAGGCGGAAAATGTCAGGCTTATCGGAGGAAATACAAACACCGTTGCCCTTCGAGAACTTGATACCCGAGCAGGCGCCGGCGGTGGCGGAGTCGATTCGTCCGCACTTGTTTCCATAGACAATGGTGTTTCTATTCAGGAGGACGCATTTCGCGACGGCGTATGGGAAATGCCATCTGCCTTTCTGAATTATGAGTTGAAGGTAAGCGCCAGCGGAGCGATTGTCGCCGAGGTCGTTGGCGACAGCGGATATGATCCGGAAAATTCAAACGCTCCCGGCTCACTTCTTCCTGGCGATCGAGTGATCATTGATAGCCGAGACATTCGCCCCAGCCCCCCAGGTCCATTCGCCGTGTTCGATGGACTTGGCCTCGTTATCAAGCTCGTCGAGGTGGTGCGGAACAGTGATCCGCCACGTCTTCGACTTTCTAGTCGCAATCCGTCTTATCCTCCGTACGAAGTGACCACAGAGGAAGCGCACATTATCGGCCGAGTTAAAGGCCGCATCACCCGGATGTAATCAAATGGCTTCGGTTTGGCGCGCAGTTGCGGTGTTGTTTGCAATAGCAGGATGCACGCCTTCACACGTTTCAGATCCGATGAAGCAAAAGGCACCCGATGAATGGAAGGTCGGATGTCAGCCAGATCAAATCGACCCATATGGCAAATTGATCGAGCGGGCTAAATGCTGGTCCATGGTTTCATACTTTGCTTCAACCGCAGACGGACTGCCGATCGGCGTTGCAACGATATTTGAGGTCAACAGCTCAGGTGCCCGCCTCGTGCGCAATCTTGCTGTCGACGAGAATGTATGCGGAGTTGGCAAGACTCTGCGTGTATCGGTTGATGGGAAGAGGATTGATCAACTATCCAATAGTGAACAGATCTCCTCCGTCGTAAACGGCAGTAGGCTGATTCGGGAAAAAAATCGCGGGTGGCCTTATTGTAACCTGTACAACGAGACCACCACGCTGACTGGAGCCTCATCCGCGTACTCAGAGATGATGCGTCAGTGGGGTGCATTTTCAAAACAATAGGGATGCATATTTTTTATAACAACACCTATTGACTATAGGTGCGATTATTGCAATCTTTTCCTCAACGGCACGAAGAAGCTTGTGGGTATCCACCAGCCGATCTGCCGGGAACCGCCCCACCACGGCGATCACCACAGAGGAGACCTATTATGAGATACCAGCCCACCGCAGACGACTTCGACTACACCCCTTCCAATGCAGCCGGCTCGGTCGAGCCTATGCGCAAAGCCGACCACAAGTCCAAAAAGCACCCTCGCCCGATGCCGTCTTCACGCAAGGCGGAACGCATCGGTGGGGGGCACTTTGTTTTCAAGCGCGGTTCCCACGGTCGCATTCATCCTAACCAGTGGCCGTTCGAACATGCGAGCGCCGAGTCTGCATCGACTGAGGCTAAGCGTCTTCGAGACCTCACGGGGGAGCCTTTCGAGGTGTATAGCCGCGTCGCCAAGTTCGAAGCGGCAGTGCAGGAAACGGCCTGATGCGTGATATTGCGCATGATTTGCTCGACGCCTTGGCCGCCGGAAGCTTCATAATCTCATTCGTCTACTGGGCCGACGCTGCACTTAGCTCCGTCCGCTGAACGACAGACCACCACCACACCACAACTTGAGGAGATCATCATGGCCAGAAGAGCCACGAAGACGGCTGCCGTCGAGTCTGCCGCTACCACTTCGCTGACCACATACAAGGGGTTCAACAAGGATTGGACCTGCCGCGACTTTCAGTATGAAGTCGGGAAAACCTACGAGCATGAAGGTGCTGTCGTCAGGTGCGCGTCTGGAGGCTTCCATTCGTGTGAGCATCCGCTCGACACTTGGACGTACTACGAGCCCAATGTGAGCCGTTTTGCACAGGTGACGGCGAGTGGCGACATCGATCGTGAACACGGTGGCGATACAAAAATTGCTTCCGGCAAATTGACCATCGATTTCGAACTGTCTCTTGGCGACATGGCCAGGAAGGCCGTTGCCTATGTAGCCGGTCTCGTGAAGGCAAGCCTCGATACGAACGTAACGGCTGGCTACGGTGCCCACTCCTCCACGGCTGGCGAGGGTGCCCACTCCTCCACGGCTGGCACCCGTGCCCACTCCTCCACGGCTGGCACCCGTGCCCACTCCTCCACGGCTGGCGAGGGTGCCCACTCCTCCACGGCTGGCACCCGTGCCCACTCCTCCACGGCTGGCTACGGTGCCCACTCCTCCACGGCTGGCGAGGGTGCCCACTCCTCCACGGCTGGCGAGGGTGCCCACTCCTCCACGGCTGGCACCCGTGCCCACTCCTCCACGGCTGGCGAGGGTGCCCACTCCTCCACGGCTGGCGAGGGTGCCCACTCCTCCACGGCTGGCTACGGTGCCCACTCCGAAGTGAACGGCGACAATTCGATCGCTCACTCTGCCGGTCGCTTTGGAACTGCATCGGCCGTGGCTGGCAGCGCCATCAGCCTTGCCGCATACGACGAAAGTGTCTGGCCTCCTAAGCTCATCGCAGTGCGTTCTTCCATGGTCGGTGAAAACGGGATCGAGGCTGGCAAGCGCTATCGACTGACAACTGCCGGTGAGTTCGAGGAGGTGTCAGAATGAGGCCTCACGAAGCGAGAAGACTTGCCGAGCAATTCCACGCCGACTTCATGCCGACAAGGCAGCATGACAGCCTCGAGGTGATAGCCAATCTCACAGCCGACACCAACACGAGCAAGGTGCTTGCAGCGGTCGCCGGCTGGCACGAGCGGAGACGCAATCGTCGAAGCCTGGCGATCAGCCAGGCACTTCGCGCAGCAAGCGGCACAAAGCCGCGCCACGTCAACGACAACAGCCAGCGGCGGAAGGTGGCGTGACATGACAAGCAAGGTAACCGACATATTCGTGTTCGGCTCCAACCTTGCGGGCATCCACGGAGCGGGCGCTGCCCGCTTCGCTGTTCTGCATCATGGAGCTATTTACGGTCGCGGTATCGGCATTCAGGGCCGGTCCTATGGCATTCCGACAAAGGGATGGAAAATAGAAACTCTGCCACTCGAAGAAATCAGCGGATACGTCGAGCGGTTCAAGGAGTTCGCTCGCTCGAATCCTGATTGGACATTCTACATCACGCCGATCGGGTGCGGCCTCGCAGGATATAAGCGACCGCAGATACGGCCCATGTTCGACGGCATGCCCGAGAACTGCAGGTTTGCTGAAACGTGGGAGGATGCGGACCTATGATCCCGAAGGAAGCGATAGAGGCTGCTGCCAAAGCAGCATGCAAGGACAATATTAACCGCATACATTTGGCAGCGAATGAGCGTGGCGGCAGCAATAGCATGAGCGGCAGCGAATACTTCGCGTACCCGCCGAGTGGCTGGCCTGACTTTCTGGCGTCAATGGAGGCCGCGCTCACGGCAGCGTTTGCCGCCATGTCGGATCCGGTTGGATATGTTCACGCTGATTTCGAAAAAGAGCTGTCTTGCTATGATGTGGCATCGATGGTTCCGAATAATAGAAGTTGCGGTAGCTTTAAATTTATCCCCCTCTACGCCGCGCCGCAGCCCGCCGCCGTCAAGGTCAAGCCGCTGAAATGGGACAAGAATAGCTATGGCGGCTCAGAAGCTATGTCTGCCGTTGGTGTGTTCCGCATTGTTGACGCTTGGAGTGGTGGCTGGTCGGTCAGCCGCAACAATGGCATGCCGTTGCAGACGACTGACGGTCGTAAAAACTTCGCGACGATCGAAGCAGCCAAGTCCGCCGCCCAATCCGACTACGAAACGCGCATCCTCTCCGCGCTGGAAGGCGGTGGGGAAGAGCGCGGAAGGATCGAGGAACGGGAGCGATGGTTGCCGGATGTCGAATTTTTGCTTGATCGCCTATACGACATAAACCTTGACGACGACACGGACGACTTAATCAGAGACTGGAATGGGCACGTCGAGCCCGCCATTGCGCGCCTACGTGCCATCACCAAGGAGCCAACGCCATGACCCGCCCCACCATCCTTGACCGTGACGACGTGGCCGTGGTGCCGGTGGAGCCGACGCCGGAAATGTCCAACGCTTTTGACAATATGGACGCGTGGGGCAACGACCCCGAATGGCCAACGGCTAGAGACGCGATGGAAGCGATGCTCTCGGCCTCTCCCCACTCCTCCGCATGGCAGGAAGTGCGCGAGTATGTGGCTGAACTGGAGGGCCGTGCCAACGACCGCGCGGCCGAAGCAGACGCTTGGGCTAAAAAGTACTGGGCTGAAAAAGAAGCACGCGAAAAACTACAGGCGGAAGTTGCCGCAACAGTTCGGAAATTCAATTGCGACACATCTGATCAGTTCTGGGCAAACATAGCCAAAATCCGCACTCGCGCCGAAGCCGCCGAAGCCCGCATCGCCGCCCTTGAACTCCGGCTGGCAGAGGCGGAACGGGTGATGGAGCAGCAGACGAGCGCCCTGTTGCCTCTATCCAATGCCGTTTTCAACGATAATGGCGACATGACGACTTCGGAACCGCTCATCAATTCCGAGCAGTGCGTCTCGGCATATTTCGCCGGTCGCGCCGCCCGCGCGTGGAAGGATGGGAACTGATGACGGACATCGTGGAACAGCTCAACGAAGCGTGCAATGGCCACCCGGCGGCGACAATCCCTTGGCCGCATCGTCTTCTGCACAGCGCAGCCGACGAGATCACCCGCCTCCGCCGCGAACTGACAGAGGCTAGGAATGCGGCGCTGGAGGAAGCGGCGGAGATCATTGACGCGAACTGCATCATGGACACAAGCGGCGGGAAAACACTTTCGCCGCGCCAAGATGGCAACCGCGACGGCCTCTACTACGCCGCCGCCATCCGCAGCCTGAAGGAGAAGGCGGAATGAGCATGTCACCGGCGAATGATAACAGGCCCCGTCTCATCGGCAGAAGAGAAGCGGCGAACTATCTCGGCATAGCCGAATCTACGTTTTCAATGTGGGTGGCAACACACAAGATGCCGCAGCCGGTCGCCGGGACCAGAAGATGGGACATGAAGGCGATCGACGCTCGCCTTGACGAATTGAGTGGCTTGGCGGCCAATGACAACGAAGATCCATATGAGAAGTGGATGAGGGAAAATGCGAGCTAAGCTCAAGGGGCTCATGAAGGTCAAAAAGATCCTCGCGAGTGGCAAGACAATCTATTACTGCTACGCTTGGCGCGGCGGGCCATTGCTCAAGACCAAGAGCGGCGAGCCCATGCAGCCGGGCGATCCAATGATTGTGAAAGCTTTCGCGGAAGCCACGAAGGATCGGCACATCGACCCTACTGAGACTCTCAACGCAATCATTGCCGAGTATCGCGGATCAACGGATTTCACTGGTCTCGCAGAGAAAACCCGTAAGGAATATGATCGCTACATTGACAAGATCCGCGACAAGTTCGGCAAAACGCCTTTTTTTATGCTGGATGACCCTCGCTATCGAGGTGAGTTGAAGAAGTGGCGGGACACCATGGCCGACAAACCGCGCACGGCCGATTATGCCTGGACTACACTCGCGAGGCTGCTCTCATTCGGAAAAGACCGCGGTAAGCTGAAAATCAACATCGCTGAGAAAGGCGGGCGACTTTATGAGTCGGATCGTGCGGATAAGATTTGGACCGACCCTCTTCTTGATCGGATATTGGCTGAACTGAGCATCGAGATGAAGGCTGGCGTAATAATGGGGCTTTGTACTGGACAGCGCAAAAGCGACCTGTTGAAGGCTCCGAAAACTGACTACGATGGTAAGTCAATCAAGGTGAAGCAGGGGAAGCGTGGCGCTCGAGTGAAAGTACCTGCCATCAAACAACTACGCGATGCTCTCGACGAATTAAGCAAGCGCCAAGCAGAATACAACACTGAGGTCACGGCGGCCACGTTGCTGACGAGTTCGAATGGCACGCCGTGGACGTCAGATGGATTCGACACCGCATGGCAGCGTGCAATGAAGAAAGCTAACATCGAAGAGGATCTCACGTTCCACGATCTGCGCGGCACGGCCGTAACAAGACTGGCAATCGCCGGCTGCTCCATCCCGCAAATCGCGTCTATCACGGGACACAGCTTGCGCGACGTTGAGACTATTCTTGATGCGCACTATCTGGGTGGCAAGGCTGAGTTAGCTGAGCAGGCAATGACGAAGTTAGAGAACTTCCAAGAGCGCAAAAAAGCAGATTGACACAACCGGCGATGTAACCATACTGAAATGCGACTGAGAAACAGGTCGCCTTTTTTGGTTTGCGAATGAACTGTAAGCAATTGATTTCAGATGTACGATCTTGGAGACGGTTTGTTTCTATGTGGTTAAAAAACATTGCATAAAAGACTGACTTTTAATCAGTAGGTCCAGGGTTCGAATCCCTGCGCTCTCACCATTTTCAAATGTTTCCACCTCGATTTCTTGATGTTTGTCAGGCGCGTCCTTGACGTGTCCGGATTCGCCGAATTATCGAGATCTATCGATGTTCTTTTCGGTCGGGTGGCAATCTTGGGCATCCATTCCAAAATCGGGCGTGTCGCGCGCACTGCAGGTGTCCGCGGCCGTTTTTTCTGGTTCGTGCTTCTCGGTTCGAGACCAGGGGCGGACCAGTTCCTCTGGCATAAATGCGCTGCCCCCTTCTGGCCTCGCAAGACTGTCGATGGGCGCTACACGTCGATAGTGGGGCAGACATGGCGGCGCTTTGACGGCACGCGTTGGCTCTATCGGCGGACGGACCGTGATCTCGACGATTTCGTGGATGAGTGGCCGTAAGATCGCCGCCCGAGTCTTTTGTGAGCGTGGAATGCCGCACTTTCGGGTGTCGTTATGGCCCTTCGGCTGACAGAATCACCCGGTGAGCTACAGCCTGAAACAATTTGTCACCGTTAACAGGCTTGCAAGCATATTCAATTAAAACTATCTGCTTTATCGGCTTCACTCGACATAGAGTGGAATCTCTCGTCCCGCTACCTCATGGATTTCCGGTATGCTCACCAAGAAAGGCAAGTACGGGCTGAAGGCGCTGGTCGACCTTGCGCAGCTTGCGCCAGGCGAAACGGCCTTCGTGACCGAGATTGCCACTCGTAACAACATTCCGAAAAAGTTTCTCGACACCATTCTTCTGGAATTGCGAAACAACGGCATGCTGCGCTCCAAGAAGGGTCCGAACGGTGGCTACTCCTTGTCCAAGCCGGCGGGCGAAATCATGATCGGTCAGGTCATCCGTGCGCTGGATGGTCCGCTGGCGCCGATCCGCTGTGCCAGCCGCACGGCGTTCGAGGCCTGCGACGATTGTTCCGACCCCGCGGGCTGTCAGGTGCGTCTGTCGATGACCGAAGTACGCGATGCGATCGCTTCGATCCTGGACAACATGACGCTCGAACAGTTTGTCAGCCGCAAGGGCAGCGACATCGAGGACGGCGTCGTCTCCGTCTGACAGCACTTCCGTGCTACGCGTTTCCACCCGATCTGTCGGCCAGATAGCTCCGGCCGATGGCGAGAATTTCGTCGAGCGCCTCTGTCTGTCTGTCACCGACAGGTCCGCGGGCTGCGACGAATTCCAGGATGGAGGACTGCCGACACGCCTCCCCGATCGTCTGGGAGGAGGGATTGACCTGTGCGATATCGAAGGCCGTTCCGCATTTATGTGTTAGCGCCGACAGCGTGATAGTCTGTACCAGCAACTGTCCGATTGCGCTTTCCCGGTCCGCATCGACGATAACACTCTCACGGTTCCATTGCGGCGGTCGCGAAAACTCGGCAATCGACCGTTCGGTCTCCCCGAGCGTGATCGACGCGCGAAGCAGCCGGTTCAATGCGGACGAGAGCCTGACTGCGTCGTGTCCAAGTGTAAGTAAACTGTCGCTATGCACGTGTTCGCTGTCGAAGAGAATTCTGACTGGCCCCGTACTGGAAGATCGTTCGATCATTCGGCCGGGCCTTACCGGTATCAACAGCGCGGTATCGTCCGTCGGCGAGCGGCGATTGATCACCAGCCATTCCGCCTGCGGTACGCATAGGCATTCGACCTCGCCCGACAGCGCGTAACCAATTCCGTCCGGCAGGAGTTGCAGGATCTCACTGGACTGCACGAGGTAGAATCGCTCACCTGCGGCGGCCCTTGCGAACGCGGCCCGGCGCTGTTCCTCCGTTCCTCCGTTGCGCAGCAGTTCCAGCGATGACAGGTGCAGGGTCAGCATGCTGGCTGCAAGCGGTGTATGCTGCGCAAGCATTGCCACGATCTGGCTCAGCACCACGTTAGATACGTCTGCGCCGCCGAAATCCGAGGGAATCGAAACGGCGAGTAGCCCCGAACGCGAAAGTGCTTCAGACAGGGCGCCGTTCCGCACTCCGGCAAGTGAGATGGCCAAGTCTTTGGCAACCGCCAGCGCTTCCTCCTCGGTGGTGATTCGGATCGGTGCCGTGCGCTGGCGCTCGTTCAAATGTGTAATCGTGCCCATGGCTCTTCCTCCTGTTCACGAATGGACACGGTCAGGCAGCATAGGCCGGCGATCGGCCGCAGAAAGATTTCCGCCATTGACCGGTAAACATCACTTTGCCGAACTCATCGGCTCTGCCAGATGCAGAGGCGTGGGCCAGTCGAGGGTCATATATCGGAGACGGCACGTCGAGATCGATTCCCGAACCGGAATACGCATGCAGCATTCCGTGGTGCTTTTCGCGGGAAAGGCTCAGGACAATATCGACTTGCATGCCGGCATCCCCTGTTTGATATTCTTGTGAGCGGACCGAAGTGTCACGATAAAACATACTTTAGTCAACATTTTCGATAAACTCACTGAATTACAAGCGAATCTGGCGCTGGCACCCGTCTCCGTCAGTCGCCGATCCTGATGTATCGGCCGTCCCGATAGGCGAGCGAAGCGCCGCCGCGGGTGCGGATGGCCACGACCTTTCCGATCACGATAACGTGGCTGTGACGTTCCAGAGTCTCTTCCACCTGGCAGTCGATCGCCGCTGCCGCGTCTTCCAGAACGGGTGCGCCGCTGGCAAGGAGCGTCCATTCGGCCCCACGGTAGCGGTCAGGACCTTTCAGCCCGCCCCGCCCTGCAAACTGGTTGGCGATGGCCTCGTGCCCGGCGCCGATAATGTTGACACAGAAATGCCCGAAGCGCTCGACCACAGGCCAAGTGGACGATGTTCGGTTGAGCGACACCAGCATGCGTGGCGGCTCCACGGAGAGCACGGCGGCCGAGGTGACGGTCGCGCCGGTACGCGCTTCGCCTTCTCCGGCAGTGATGATGGTGACCCCGCCGGCCAGCTGTCGGAGAGCTGCCTTGAGGCTATCGGCATCGGCAGGCCGGTCGACGGCCAGACTTGCCGGTCCTTCAACAGGTTCATGCGAGCGAAATGCCAGGGAGGAAGGCTGTGTGGTCATCGTCTGCGGTCCCGTTGTCATCAAGATCCTTGGTGTAGCCAACACATAACCCGATGATGGCATGGAACCGTAGACATCCATTTTCATTATCGATATATTTAGTAGAAAATATATTCCCGGAATGGATCGGGGCCGTTCAAAGCCCGGATCGAGAACCCAGAGGAGAACGGCATGCTGAGGATATCGATACCCTTGCAGCAGAAGGCTTTCCAGGTTTCCGGCACATGCCGCGTCGTGATAATTGGCGGCGGCTTCTCCGGCGCTTCTCTTGCAAGACAGCTCGCCTTGCATGGCGGGCTTGCCTCCGGTGACATCGTCGTCTTCGAACCGCGAGAGACGCTCGGGGCCGGCGTTGCCTATGATACGGCTGATCCGGCGCTGCGGCTGAACGTCGCCGCAAATCGTATGAGGGCCCTGCCAGAAGACCCCGCCGCGTTCATCGACTGGCTGGGCAAAAGCGGTCGCCTCAAAGCCGATCCCGATGCCGCCCGTGGGGATTCGATCTATGCCAGACGGCAGGATTTCGCTTCATTCATGCGTGAGGTCATGCAGCCTCTTCTTGATGAGGAGAAGGTGGTGCACATTCGCGAGCGGGTGGAGCATGTCAAACGCCATGGCGGCCTCTGGCTGGTTCAGGGGCAAAGCTCGACCGTCTATCTCGCCGATATCGTTGTCATCGCGACCAGCCACCCCGCCCCTCGCGCCCCGGCGCCCCTTGCCCTCGCCCTGAACGGCCATCCCCGTTTCATCACCGATCCCTCGCGTCCCGGCGCGCTGGACCCGATCATGCCCGACGACCGTGTCTTCGTCGCGGGAGCAGGACTGACCGCGCTCGACATCGTCGCTTCGCGTATTGCCCGCGGCCATGCCGGCACGACGACGATCTTTTCCCGTTCCGGTCTTCTGCCGCGGGAGCAGGATACTGCCAACCCCGCGCCGTTCGGCGATTTTACCACCAGTCCGGCGGTCACCGCACGCATGCTTCTGCGGCAGGTTCGGGCATGCCTCGCCTCGGCAAATGAAGCGGGACTGCCCTGGCAAAGCGTCTTCGATGCGCTACGCCAGCAGGGACAGGCGATCTGGCGCAATCTGCCGCTCAACGAACAGAAGCGCTTCCTCCGGCATCTGCGCCGGCGTTTCGAAACCCATCGCTACCGCATGCCGCCCCAGAATGCCGAAGTCATGCAGAAGGAACTGGCGACCGGGCGACTGCGCCTGCGGGCGGGACGGATCTGTCGTGTCGAGCGGATCGCCCATCGCCTGCAGCTTGACCTCATTCTGAAACCCGAAGGCATTGTCGAGCGATGTAGCTTCGACTGGGTGATTGCCGCCACGGGACCCGATCATGCCTCGGTGCTGAAATCCCAGCCCTGGCTGTCCGAGTTAGAGCGGAACGGCTTCGTCATCGCGGATCGGCATGGCGTCGGCATCGCCTGCGACGAGGCGAGCCGTGCGGTCGATCCGGACGGTAAGGTGGTCGAAAATCTCTTCGTCGCCGGTCCCCTCGCCCGTGGCCTTTTCGGAGAGTTGACCGGTGTGCCTGAGATCGCCCAGCAGACGAAGGCTATCGCCGAAAGCATTGGCGCGCAGGGGGCCCGCTCCGTCGTTGGTCGGTTTCTCGGCTGACGGCTGATTGCCCCCTGCAAGGCCCACGGTCTCAGCCCTCGCCGAGAATGGCGTCCAGCAATTGCCGCTCGATAGCCGCAAGCTCCGGATCGCCATGATTGCGCGGATGTTGCGCCGGAATGTCGAGGTCGAGAGCGATCCGGCCCTGATCCAGCACGATCACGCGGTCCGCGAGGTTGACCGCTTCGCTGACGTCATGGGTCACCAGAACGGCAGTGAAGCCGAGTTCCTTCCATACGCGGCCGATGAGTTGCTGCATGGTGATGCGCGTCAGTGCGTCGAGTGCACCGAGTGGTTCGTCGAGCACCAGGAGACCGGGATGACTGACGAGTGCGCGGGCAAGAGCAACGCGCTGGCGCTGGCCGCCCGAGAGCTTCGCCGGCCATTCTCCCGCCTTTTCCGTAAGCTGCACGTCGCGCAGGGCTTCGCGCGATTCCCGCAATGCGACGTCTCGGGAAACCCCTTCCCCCAGACCGACGACCACATTGTCGATCACGCTCGCCCATGGCAGCAGCCGTGGCTCCTGAAAGACGATGCGGGCATTGGCTCTTGCGCTGTCGTTTACCGTGTCGCGGAACGAGATCGTCCCGGCGCTCGGCTGATCGAGCCCGACCAGCAGCCGCAGCAGCGTGCTCTTGCCGCAGCCGCTCTTGCCGACGATGGCGAGAAACTGGCCGGCGGGCACGTCGAGATCGATGCTACGCAGCACGTGATTGGAGCCGAAGCGCTTGTCGACATGCCTGAGCGAGAGTGCAACGGGACCGGACGCCCCCGCAGGAGCGGCCGGCTCGGTTTCCGCTTCCTGCAGTTCGGCAAGGTCTTGGGAATTGTGACGGAGGTGGGCGACATAGCGGTTCATCTCGGCATCCTCACTTCTGATAGGCCGGGTTCCAGGAGAGCGTGCGCCGCTCCAGACTGCGGGCGATGACGTCGGCAAGCTTGCCCAGCACCGCATAGATCAGCAGGGCGAGCACCACGACATCCGTCATCATGAATTCGCGGGCCTCGTTTGCCATATGGCCGATGCCGGAGGACGCAGCGATCGATTCCGACACGATCAGCGTCAGCCACATGATACCGAGTGCATAGCGCAGGCCGACGAAGATGGAGGGCAACGCACCCGGCAGGATCACCTTGCGGAAAAGCGTCCAGCCGCTCATGCCGTAGATCCTGCCCATCTCAAGAAGGTCGCGATCCACATTACGAACTCCATGGAACGTATTGAGATAGATCGGGAAAAGCACGCCGAGCGACGTGAGGAACAGCTTGGATTCCTCGCCGATCCCGAACCACAGGATGACGAGCGGGATCATCGCCAGGTGGGGAATGGTGCGCAGCATCTGCAGCGTCGTGTCGGTCAGCTGTTCCGAAAGCTTGGACACGCCGTTTGCGATGCCGAGCGCCAGTCCGATGCTGCCGCCAACGACGAGGCCGGCAAGCGCGCGGCCGCCGGATACGGCGATGTCGCGCAGCAGTTCCCCGCTCGAAAGCTGGTCGATGAAGGCGACCACCACGTCGCTCGGAGCCGGCATGATCCGGTCCGAAATCCAGCCGATGGAGGAGAGCAGCTGCCAGATGGCGACCGCGCCTGCCGGAAGCAGATAGGACACGAAGCCGCTGAAGCTGAACCGGGGACGCCAAGCGCCGAACCATTGGGCCGAACGACTGGTGGCCGGTCTCTCCGTTGAAATCTCATATGCCGTCATGGGAGCGCTCTCCTTGGATGGGAAAAAGGCCGCGCCGAGGCATAATCCGACCGGAGTGAAACGAGGATCGAGAGATTATGCTTCTTACAAGGTCCAGCAGGGCGCCGATCCGATTTCATCGGACCGAATTGCGCTCTGAACTCGCGGCCAGAAGAGGTGCCAGCCGGATCAGGAACCGGATACCACCTTGAGATTGCCGCCATGGCCGCCACCGCCGAACACCTGGCGTTCGCCGAAGGAGGAGCGGATCTGGTTGCGCGGTCCGGCAAGGCCGATTTCCGGGAACAGCAACTCGGCGACCGTGTAGGCCTCCTCGAGATGCGGATAGCCCGATGCGACGATGGTATCGATGCCGAGTTGCTGGTATTCGCGCAGCCGCGCGGCGACCGTCTTCGGCGAGCCGACCAGTGCCGTGCCGGCGCCGGAGCGCACCAGACCGATGCCGGCCCAGAGGTTCGGAGAAACCTCAAGCTTGTCGCGGCGGCCGTTATGCAGGGCGACCATACGCGCCTGCCCAACCGAATCGGAGTTCTTGGCGAAGCCCTCCTGGGCCGCGGCAATCGTTTCGTCGGACAGCTTGGAGATCAGCTTGTCGGCAGCTGCCCATGCTTCCTCGTCGGTCTCGCGAACGATGAAATGCAGGCGAATGCCGAAGGTCACCTCCCTGCCCTTTGCCGCAGCCGCCTTGCGAACGGCCGCGATCTTTTCGGCAACCTGTGCCGGCGGCTCGCCCCAGGTCAGGTATTTCTCGACCTGAGCGCCGGCGAAGTCGATGGCCGCATCGGAAGAGCCACCGAAATAGAGCGGCGGACGCGGTTCCTGTACCGGCGGGAAGCCGAGCTGAGCGTTGTGCGCCTTGATGTATTTGCCGTCCAGATTGGCCTTGCCGGTTTCAAGCAGCGAGTTGAACACCTGGAAGAACTCGTCGGCATGGTCGTAGCGCTCGTCATGCGGCAGGAAGATGCCATCGCCGGCGAGTTCCTGCGCGCTGCCGCCAACCACGATGTTCAGGAGCAGGCGACCGTTGGAAACGCGGTCGAGGGTCGAGGCAAGGCGTGCGTAATAAGCCGGCGATGCCGTGCCGGGGCGGATGGCCACGAGGAATTTCAGCTTTTCGGTATAGGCAGCCAGATTGCCGGCAAGCACGAAGGATTCCTCGCAGGCGACGCCGGTCGGGATCAGCACGCCGGAATAGCCGAGGCGGTCGACCGCCGTCGCGAGTTCGCGGAAGTAACCGGGATCGGAGGGGCGGCTGAGATCGTCGGAGCCGAGATAGGTGCCGTCGCCGGAAGTCGGGATGAACCAGAGGAAGTCGAGCGGTTGGTCGGTCTTGGTCATGGCAATGTCCTTTCACAAATAAGCGTCAGCTGGCTTTCGGCCGCCAGACGATGTCGGAAATCGTGAGTTTCTTCGGCAGGATGCCGAGCCCGTGGAACTCGTCGGCAAGCGCCTGCTGGTAGGTAACGGCTTCATCGGTCAGCACAGCCACCTTGCCGAGGTCGGCTCCCTTGCGGGTCAGCACGGTGCGGGTAACCTCGATCGGCACGCCGGTGATTTCCGAAAGGGCTGCAATCGTCTCCTCGAGGTGGGATTGTGCCCAGGCGCCGGTCTTGGCCAGTTCGTCGATGACCTCGGAGAGAACCTCCGGATTGGCTGCCGTGAAATCGCCATTGCCGAAGTAGAAGCTCCAGCTGTCGACAATGCCCTCGGCCGTCGTCAGCACGCGCGCCTGCGGATCGACTTCGGCAACGGCATAATAAGGATCCCAGATCGCCCATGCGTCGATGCTGCCCGTCTTGAAAGCTGCTGCGGCATCCGGCGGCGGAAGGTCGATGGCTTCCACGTCGCCGACCGCAAGACCCGCCTTGCGCAAGGCCTTCACCGTGAAGTTATGCGCGCTCGATCCGCGCTTGAAGGCGACCTTCTTGCCTTTCAGATCCTCAAGCGTCCTGATCGGCGAATCCTTGTGCACGAGGATCGCGGAGCCGGTCGATGGTCCCCGATAGGTGCCGACATAAAGCAGGTTTCCCCCGGCCGCCTGGGCAAACAGCGGCGGCACGTCGCCGGTCGGCCCGAAATCGAGCGAACCGGAACCCAGCGCTTCGAGCAGCGGCGGGCCGGAGGTGAATTCCGACCATGTGACGGAAATGCCTCGTGGCGCGAGCCGTTTTTCGAGCGCACCGGTGCGCTTGGCAAGCGCCAGCACACCGTTCTTCTGCCAGCCGATGCGGAACTCGCTGGCCGCTGCACGGGCGGTACTGATGTTCGGCAGTGCAAGTGCCGTCGCAGCGGCGCCGAGAAGGCCGAGGGTCTGTCTGCGGTTGATCATGGCTATACCTTTCGGATGACGGTTTCGGGATCAGCTTGCCTTCGGACGCCAGACGATGTCCGAGATGGTGAGCCTTCGCGGCAGGACACCGAATGCGTGGAAGTCGTCCGCCAGCGCCTGCTGGTAGGCCACGGCCTCGTCCGACACCGTTGCGACCTTGCCGAGGTCGGAGCCGGCGCGGGTCAGGGTAACGCGCGTCACATCGGCCGGAACGCCGGTGATCTTGGAGAGCGCCTCCGTCGTGCCGTCGATATCGGCCTGGGCGGCCGCGCCGACCTTGGCGAGTTCGTCGAGAATTTCAGATAGGACTTCCGGATTGGCCGCCGTAAACGCTCCGTTGCCAAGGAAATAGCCCCATGCCTCGACGATGCCTTCGGAGGTGGTCAGCAGCCGGGCGTCCGGATCTTTTTCAGCGATGGCGAAATAGGGATCCCAGATCGACCATGCGTCGATGCTGCCGTTCTTGAAGGCGGCTGCGGCATCCGGCGGCGGCAGGTCGACTTCCTGAACGTCTGATGGTGTCAGGCCAGCCTTTGCCAGAGCCTTGAAGGCGAAGTTGTGGGCGCTCGATCCGCGCTTGTAGGCAAGCTTCGCGCCCTTGAGGTCGGCCAGCGTCTTGATCGGCGAATCCTTGTGAACGAGGATGCCGTGAAAGGCAGCCGGCGGCTTGTAGGTGCCGACATAGAGAAGATCGCCGCGGGCCGCCTGGGCAAAGAGCGGCGGCACGTCACCGGTCGGGCCGAAATCGAGCGAGCCGGCACCAAGGGCCTCGAGCAGCGGCGGACCGGAGGTGAATTCCGACCATTCGATGTTGATGCCGCGGTCGGCGAAACGCTTTTCAAGCGCACCCTGCTGCTTGGCCAGTGCCAGCACGCCGAACTTCTGCCAACCGATCCGGATGGTCTTGGTTTCGGCGAATGCCGGGCGGCCGAACGGCGCGGCACCTGCTAGCGTAAGGACGGCCGCAAGCTTCAGCCCCTGTCTTCTCGTAATCATCTCGACCTCCGATGCGGCACCTGATCGCGCCAATGTTTCGATGATCTGATGATATTATTTTCTATAGCTTAGGTAAGGAATATTATTCCAACCCTGAGGGTCGTGTGGAGATTATCCGTCGCCCTGTTTGCCCGGTTGTGGACATTCCAACGGCTGCGAGCTTTCGTTGCGTCGCTTGGCGAACCGGTTCACGCATCGGTCGATAGAAGCCGTGGCGGCCGACGAACTCTCCAGACGGAGACAAAGAAAAAGGCCCCCGCGAACGGAGGCCTGGGAATATCGGTAAACCTGAAAAATGGTTGTTAGAGAGCAATGGTCAGCAGTGCGACGAAGGCGATGGAACCGACGACGGCTGCGATACCGCACATCTCGCCCCAGGCCGTAGACGAACGGCGGATTTCGATGCGCTGCGTGCGACTGGTTTGCGTCTGGACGTAAGCCATGGTTGGTCTCCAGATCAAAGAACCGGGAAAAGGCCCCAGAAGAAGATTTCGTGACGGCCCGGGCGATCCAGATCGGAATCGTCCTCGGCCGGGCTTTCCCGACGTGTCTCAAGCTTGGCCTTGGACACGTCAGCGGTTGTCGAAGGCGTTGCGGCCGGGGCGCCCTTGCGGGACAGGCCGAACAGGTCGAAGGAGAAGAGTTCGATACCGTATGGCATTGCTTGGTCCTCCTTAGGTTCACTCGACATTGAGCTTGATTGATAGTTTCGCTGGCAAAATCGATATGGTCAATATTTTCTACAAAATTTGCATTCTATATTCCTCGCTTTCGGGAGAAAGATGATCCGCCTTTCTCCCTTCGTGCGGAATAACTGCTGGGAAGCCGAAATGTTCGGCGTCCGGTCGATTTTTCAGAAGTAGGCGGCGAGCGGTGCAGCCTGCCGGCCGGCCAGCGAACGGTCGTGGGGCCGCTTGCTCTCGCCTTTCAGGAGGTCGAGCAATTCGTAACCGGTCGGCCAGCGGCCATAGCCGCTGCGAATGTTGATGTGTCCGGCATAACCGATGTCGACGAGGTCACTGCCCCAGATCCGCGCCATCTTTCGCGTGGTGGCGAAATCCATGTAGGGATCGTCGAGACTGCCGACCACGAGGCTCGGAAAAGGCAGCCGCTGCTGCGGCATCTCGCCGAAATTGACGACGCAGGGGTGCAGTCGTTCCACCTGGGCGAGGTCGCAAGGAGCAACCAGAAGAGCGCCTTTCACACGGGACGCGAGCGGACTGTCGGCAAGTTGTGCCGTCAGGATGCAGCCGAGGCTGTGCGCGACGATCCAGACATCGTCATGCTGTGACAGGACTTCGCCGAGACGCTGTTGCCAGCTTGCAAGATCGGGGCAGGACCAGCTGTCCTGTTCCACGGTGACGGCGCCGGGCCGCTCATGGGCCCAATGCCACTGCCAGTGACCGTCGCCGGAGCCGTTCAGCCCCGGAATGACGAGTGTTGTTTCAGTCCTGCCACAGTCCGGGTCCTTCATCGTCTGGCCTTCCCGTTGGAATACAGCGGGATTATGCCGCAACGCGAAAGCTTCGCTAAGAAAGCGCGACCTATTGTCGACTGTTTTAGTAGAAAAGCATTGCGCAATGATGGCTCATCTGTTGCGCCGACGTTTCATGAGGCCTTTATTGCGGAATGGTCCCGATTACCGCGATGATTGGCCCAAGCGGAAAGAATCGGTCGCGCCTGCCCATCGACGGGATGAGCGCGCTGGAAATCGTGCCGTCGAGATAAAGCGCGTTGCCGCAACCCAGTTCGTCGCGAAACAGCGATGCAAAAGCATAAAAGTTCACCGGGCCGCGGCTGATGGCGAAATGCACCCTGCCCTCCGCATCGACCCCGACGCCGTTGCGGATCTTGAGGCTGTCGCTGTCGGGCAGGAAGCGTGGATGCAGCTTGCCGTCGATCACCAGCATCGGGCCGGACTGGGTGGCATAGTCGGCCTTCGGCTTCTCCCGGATATAGGCCTGCGTCTCCATCACGCCCGGTTTCCCGCCCGCCACGTAGAAAACGCCGTTCGGCAGCAGGTGGAAATTGCCCCACCCTGCCCGTGTGCTGATCGGCTGCCGCTCGATCCCGTTCTCGACGAACAGCCCGACTGGCGAGAGGTCGTAATGATACATGCCGCCATTCATGGCGAAGACCGGATAATGCCGTTCCTTCCAGAGCTGGAGCGAAAGAGAATCGAAATTTCCGAAGGGCATGCGCGCCGGATCGGAATGGTAGATTCTTAACGTCGCATCAGGCTCGAAGCTGCACACAGTGTAGCGGACGCCGTCCTGTACAAGTTCCCTGCAAGGGTCGGTTTCGGTCGCATGGGAAATGCTGCAGGCACTGAGAAATATGGAAAATAGTAGAAAAAGCAGTCGCATGAATGTGGCCCGTGGTTCCTTGCGTCGTCGATGCCCTGTCGAATATGTCTCGCGGAAAATCCGGCCCGGTTCTGCCGGCGGATATTAACGAATGCCCCCTCTCGTTTACTCTTCATTAACCATAACTACCAAGAATGGCCACGACGCGGCATGGAGAGCCGCCTCATCCCCCTGCAGAGCAATGACTTGGCTCGGACCCTTTTTAATGAAGGAAATGACATGCCAGTAATTACGTTTGCCAATACCAAGGGCGGCGCCGGAAAAACCACGGCCGCACTCATTCTTGCCAGTGAACTCGCCGCTCGCGGCAATCGCGTGACCATTCTCGACGCCGATCCGCGCGGCTGGATCAGCCGCTGGCATGCCCTCGGCAGCGCCAATGGCCTACTGTCGGTCGCCCAGGTCACCGAGGAAACCATCGAGGCGGCTACCCTCAGGGCGAAGAAGCGCGGCGGTTATATCCTGATCGACCTCCCCTCCAGCCAGGATGCTCTGCTTGCCAAGGCCGTCGGCCTTGCCGATCACGTGCTGATTCCGGTTCAGGGTTGCGCCATGGATGCCCAGGGCGGTGCAGAGGTTCTCGAACTCCTGAAGGCGCTCAGCGATACCTGCGAAGTGCGCATTCCGCATTCGGTCGTGCTGACCCGCGTCAATGCCGCAGTCACCACCCGCGCGCTTGGCGCCGCCAAGGAATTCCTCGGTCGCCGTGGCATTCCGACGCTCTCCACCGCGCTTGCCGAGCGCGCAGCCTATCGCGACATCTTCGACAAGGGCGGCCTGCTGCACACACTCGATTCCCGTGAAGTCTCCAACCTGCACAAGGCGATCGAAAACGCCGTCAGCCTGACCGACGAAGTTCTCGCGCAGCTTCCCCAGCGCTCGGTGCGCACCGTAAGCCGCAAGGCTCCGGTCCTGAAGGCCGCCTGATCAGGAAACCCTATCCGGCAGGAAGGCGGAGCGCTTCCATGTGGAAGCGCAGCTGCGCTTCCGGATAGCGATACATCGACCCGACCGGGCAAGCGGTGCGTGCAAGACACCCCGATGACATGCACCCCGCCTTGCCCTCGGTCGTGACGAGGTGGAAACGACAGCGGGCAACGTCGAAACGGTCTAGGAAAACCGCCGTGGCCGGACAGGTCGAGAGACAAGGCTTGTCAGGACACTGCCCACAGATGTCGATATCGTCAGGCGGAACTCGTTCTTCGGTGACATCTTCCGCAAAACCCAATGCCCCGCGATAGCCATGCCACAAACCGTATTGCGGATGGATCAGTATCCCGAGCGGCGAGGCCCTGAGCCCTTCCGCTTTCATCGCCCACTGCTGGAACGGCTGGTAAGGCTGATCGGAAGGATAATAGGCCGTGGCGCCAGAGCGTCCGGCGATCTCGCCGATCACCTCCTTCGACCATGTGTCGAGGGGATCCGTTCCTCCGCGATCCCAGCACTTTTCCCGCCAGTCGGAAAACGTCTCCCAGAGTGAGCCGCCGATATTGCCGATCAGCACCACTGACAGCGCCTGACGGCCATCCGAAAGCGCCGGCCCGCCCTGCCCGTCCGGAAAATGCGCGACACCTCGGACATGCAGTCCGTGTTCGGTAAGTGCCGAAATTATACCGTCAGCAATGGGCAAAAGGCCGCTCATCGCGGCCCCTCGTATTTGTAATGCGGTCGCCAGACCTCGCTCTGGATCATATCGGCAACCAGCGCTGAACCGCCTTGCTCCCTGGCGGAGTCGGGATGCCTTCAGGTGAAAGCGTCGGGCATCGAATCCTTGCGCTTGGCGATATAGGCCAGAAGCGCCTCGTCGATGGCCGGATCGAGCGGCGGAGCTTCATACGAGTCGAGCCAGGAGCGGCAAAGCGCGTTGGCGCGGTCCTCGATACGCTTGCGGCCTTCGACCTCCCACTGTTCGAAGGAGTTGTTGTCAGCGAGCGCCGAGCGATAGAAGGCCGTCTGGAAGTTCGCCTGCGTGTGGGCGCAGCCCAGATAGTGCGCGCCGGGACCCACTTCGCGGATGGCATCCATCGCCTGCCCGCTCTCGGAAAGATCGACGCCCTGCGCGAGCTTCTGCATCATGCCGAGCTGGTCCTGGTCGATCATGAACTTCTCGTAGCAGGCGGCAAGGCCGCCCTCCAGCCAGCCTGCGGCATGCAGCACGAAGTTGGTGCCGGCAAGCAGAGTCATGTTGAGCGTGTTGGCGCTTTCATGGGCCGCCTGCGCGTCCGGAACCTTGGATGCGCAAAGAGAACCGCCGGTACGGAACGGCAGGCCGAGACGCCGCGCAAGCTGGGCCGCGCCGTAAGAAACCAGCGCCGGTTCCGGCGTGCCGAAGGTCGGTGCGCCCGACTGCATCGAGATCGAGGCGGCGAAGGTGCCGAACAGCACCGGCGCGCCTGGGCGGATAAGCTGGGTGAAGGATGCACCCGCCAGGACTTCTGCGAGAATCTGGGTCAGCGTGCCGGCGACCGTGACCGGGCTCATCGCACCGGAAAGGATAAAGGGCGAAATCACGCAGGCCTGGTTGTGCCGGGCATAGACCTTGGCCGCGCCGAGCATGGTTTCGTCATAGACCATCGGCGAGTTGGCGTTGATCAGATTGACGAGGACCGTGTTGTTCTCGACGAAGTCGTCGCCGAACAGGATCTTGCACATGGCAACCGAATCTTCCGCTCTTTCCGGCGCGGTGACCGATCCCATGAACGGCTTGTCGGAATATTTGATGTGGCTGTAGACCATGTCCAGGTGACGCTTGTTCACCGGAATGTCCACCGGCTCGCAGACCGTGCCGCCGGAATGGTGCACCGAAGGCGCCATGTAGGAGAGCTTCACGAAATTGCGGAAGTCCTCTAGCGTTGCGTAGCGGCGGTTGCCGTCGAGGTCGCGGACGAAGGGCGAACCGTAGTTCGGCGCGAACACGGTGGCCTTGCCGCCGATCTGTACGCTGCGCTCCGGATTGCGGGCGTACTGGGTGAAGACGGAAGGCGCGGTCTTCAGGAGTTCGCGGCAAAGCCCCTTGGGGAAATGAACGCGCTGTCCCTTCACGTCGGCACCGGCTTGTCTCCAAAGTTCCAGCGCTTCCGCGTCGTCACGGAACTCGATGCCGATCTCCTCCAGAATGGTATCGGCATTGCGCTCGATGATCTGCAGGCCTTCCTCGTCGAGTACTTCATAGGGCGCGATCTTGCGGGTGATGTAAGGCATGGCCGGTCCGGCGCCGCCACCGCTGCGCGATGCCCTGCGGGCGGCAGCTCCCCGTCCCTCGCCGCGAGAGCGACGTCCTTCGCCTGTTTGTGCCGTGATGTCGTCCATGTCCGTTTCCTCGCTCAGGCGCTTGATGCGCCGCTTCTCTCTCCGCCATTATGCTATTCAAATCTGTAAGTGAAACCATCCTTAATGCGCCAAGCGCTTGCGTCTGACAGACATGGCATTTGTCAACGCTGGTCTGATGCCGTCGTTTTTCAGGATCGGCGCGTCGCTTTCGAAAAGAGTTTTTGGCGATATTGAGGTTTAACTTCCCTTCAGGCAGTCTGATTTGGCTGCGATCGGAATCGCGATAAAAAACGAAGCGGGAAGCACCATCATGTCCGACGACGAAATCATTCTTTCGGAACTCTCCGACGAAGAACTCGTGCAGCAGATGCACGACGACCTCTATGATGGCCTCAAGGAGGAGATCGAGGAAGCGACCCAGATCCTTTTGGATCGCGGTTGGGCTCCCTACGATGTCCTGACCCAGGCGCTTGTCGAGGGCATGCGCATCGTCGGCATCGATTTCCGCGACGGCATCCTTTTCGTGCCGGAGGTGCTTCTGTCCGCCAATGCGATGAAGGCCGGCATGAACATTCTTCGCCCGCTGCTGGCCGCCACGGGCGCGCCGAAGCAAGGCAAGCTGGTCATCGGCACAGTCAAGGGCGACATCCACGACATCGGCAAGAACCTCGTCGGCATGATGATGGAAGGCGCCGGCTTCGATGTCGTCGACCTCGGCATCAACAACCCCGTCGAAAACTATCTGGAAGCCATCGAGCGCGAAAAGCCCGATATCCTCGGCATGTCGGCGCTGCTCACCACCACCATGCCTTACATGAAGGTCGTGATCGACACGCTCAAGGAAAAGGGCATGCGCGACGACTATATCGTGCTGGTCGGCGGAGCACCGCTCAACGAGGAGTTCGGCAAGGCCGTCGGCGCCGACGCCTATTGCCGCGATGCCGCGATTGCCGTCGAAACGGCAAAGGAACTCATTTCCCGCAAGCACAACAGCCTCGGCGCCCGCGCCTGAGGCTCCGCTGCGGCAAATGCCATACAGTTATGAAAAAGCGCCGGTTGCCCTGCTGCCGGCGCTTTTTGATTGATAGCCCTCCAGAGGTCACCGGATCCGGCAGCCTGAAAGCCGCGAGATCCAGCAGGCCGCCCCAGTTGTCGCAACGCGAGTGAGTGCCCTATATTAAGCGGGGTGTTTACTGAGCTGCCCGCTCGACGTCCTGGCCGGCAGCCTGGGTCGCATTGACGGCGCTGGCGGTGTCCTTGCCCATGCCGCGGATGGTGTTGCCGCAGCCGGTCAGGGCGAGACCGGAAACGATGAGGACTGTGGCGACGGTCAGTGTCTTGAAGGTCATTTTCGGAAGCTCCATGGAAAAATGGTGATGGAACAATTGCATCGGATACCAGCGTGAAACGCGGCAGCGCGAAAAAGGTTCACGTCATCGCTTGCGGCGCGATCGCCCGCGAGATCCTTGCGGTTTCGCGCCTCTCGGGGCTCGATCACCTTGAGCTTTCCTGTCTGCCGGCGATCTGGCATGCGACCCCCGACAAGATCGCGCCGGGCGTGGAGCAGGCCGTTGCCGAAGCCCGGAAGAACGGGGCGGAAAAGGTTTTCGTCGCCTATGCCGATTGCGGCACCGGCGGTCTTCTCGACAAGGTGTGCGAACGTCTCGGCGTCGAACGCCTTTCGGGACCTCACTGTTATTCGTTTTTCGCTGGCAACGAGGATTTCGCCGCCCGCTGGGACGACGATGTGACAGCCTTCTTCCTCACTGATTTCCTGGCCCGCCAGTTCGAGGCCTTCGTCATCGAGCCGCTGGGGCTCGACCGCCATCCGGAACTGAAGGACATGTATTTCGGAAACTACACGAAGCTGGTCTATCTGTCGCAGGAAGAGGATTTTGCATTGCAGGAAAAGGCGCGGTCCGCGGCCGATTATCTCGGCCTCGCCTATGAATACCGTTTCACCGGCTATGGCGACCTGCGGAAGGAACTGTCAGCCCTCTGACGCGGCGAAGGAACCCGCCCCCCATCCGGTTACTTCACGGAGTTCGCGACGCTGCGTCCGGCATCCTTGGTCGCATCGACTACGCCTCCGACATCCTTGCCGACGCCGCGAATTGTGTTGCCGCAGCCGCCGAGCGTAATCAGCGCAAAACCGAGAATGGCAACCGTGGAAATCTGTCTAGCCGACATGAGGAACCTTTCCATTGGAAAATTGGACGAAGCGGCGTCCATCGCACCGGCTTTGGACAAATCCAAGGCAGCGTCGAGATAAGGCGATTAACCGGACTTTCAGCGATCAGAGTTAAACAGGTCGCTTCTGCGACTCCGGTGATGAAACCCGGATGATCGCAGCTAAAGCATGTCCAGCAAAAGCTGCCGAATGGTTTTGCGATGACGACGTGCACTGAAACAGGGACAACGCGTGCAGGGGGCTGATCTGACGATTCGTCACGCACTACTTGAGCCGGGGGAGCGGACAATGGCAGGCATTGCGGAAGCGACCACCACTTTCATTTTTGGTCCGAGGGCGCCGAAGTGACCGAACGCGCGCCGACCGTTCTCCTTCTTACCGCCGGTGGTCCGAACCCGGCCATCGTCGCAAATGCGCTCGCTACGCGTTTTCCCGGTCTGCAGGTGGTGCTCGAGGAAGCGGAATCCAAATGGGGCATTACCCGGCGTCGCGCCCGCCGCCTCGGCTGGCCGAATGCGCTCGGCCAGCTGGCCACGATGATTGCCGCGCGGCTTCTCCGCCGGCTTGCCGCAAGACGCACCGCGGACCTCGTCGCATCGAGCGGCTACAGCGCAGATTTTTCTTCGGCCATTCCCCAGCACGAGGTTTCCTCGATCAATGACGAGAGCTGCGTTGCGCTGGTGCAGGCGCTCCAGCCCAAAGCCATCCTGTTGGTCAGCACGCGGCTGATGTCGCCGGCCGTTCTCTCCTCCATGCCCTGCCCGGTCATCAACCTGCATGCCGGTATAAATCCCGCCTATCGTGGCCAGATGGGCGGCTACTGGTCGCTAGTAGAGCGCGACAGCGAAAACTTCGGTGCGACCGTCCATCTGGTCGACGCCGGAACCGATACCGGCGGCACGCTCTATGAAGTCCGCACCACGCCGGAAAAAGGCGATTTCATCTCCACCTATCCGCTCGTCCTGACGATTGCGGCGCTCGACATTACCCGTCAGGCCGTCGAAGATGCGGTGGCCGGACGCCTGTCGCCCTATCAGCCCGGCGGGCCTTCGGCATTGCGCTTTCCGCCCGCCATTTGGGACTGGCTGCGTTACGGTCTCACGCGCGGCGTCTGGTAATTCGGTGCGGCGTCGCTTTTTGCCATATGCGACGTCGTCAAAAGCGCAGTCCCTCGCCTGAGCCACGTGCATTCTGACGAAAAAGGGAGTGAAGACATGGCCGACAGGATCATCGTCTACTGGCGCGACATACCCGCCCAGGTCATCGTCAAGCAGGGCAGGAAAACGGCAAAACGGGAGTTGTCGCTGCGGTTTACCGAAGCCATCGACATGTGCGCCATGCGCACCGGCGCCGCCGAGACCGACGACTATCTCGCGGAATGGCGCAAGGGCGATCCGATCCCGGTCGGCGACGATCTCGAAGCGGAAGCCGACAAGGCCATGGCCGAGATCGAATCTGCCTACGACAAGGCCCGTCTCGTCGCCCTCGTCCATGCCGGAGGCCGGGACAATGGCTGAGGTAAAGCCGATCAAGGGCAATGCAGCCCCTGCCGCAAAGGCCGCCTCCGGCGCTTATACGCCGTCCAGCGTGTCGCCCAACCGCCGCGCGCGCCGCTCCTATACCATCCGTCTCTGGTCCGTACGTCATTCGCGGGCGCTGGAATGGTTCTATGCGCGTTTCGCCAATACCTTCCTCTTTCTCCATCCACTGTGGAAGAAGCTAGGCTATGCCCGCGTCGAACGGCCGGTGACCTTCGTGGAGCGCAACGTCAAGGGTCTGCTGTTCGACTGTCGCATGTGCGGCCAGTGCGTGCTGTCGTCCACCGGCATGTCCTGTCCCATGAACTGCCCGAAGCAGCTCAGGAACGGTCCCTGCGGCGGCGTGCGCGCCAACGGCAATTGCGAGGTCGAACCCGACATGCCCTGCGTCTGGGTTCAGGCCTGGGCGGGATCGCGCAACATGGTGCATGGAGAGGCGATCATGAAGGTACAGAAGCCGGTGAACCAGTCCCTGCGCGAAACCTCGTCCTGGCTGCGCGTCACCGCCGAAGCCGCCGAGGCCCGTGACACTCTCTCGAAGGATGCGAAGGCATGAGCCCCGATATCAACCCGCACGATCCCGGCGCGCCTCTCGATCCGCTTCCCGGTCATTCCTCCCTTGGCCGCCTCGAACGCGTGCTGCGTCGCGGCGAATTCGCCGTCACCGCCGAACTTAATCCGCCCGACAGCGCCAATCCGCATGATGTCTACGAGCGGGCCTCGGTCTTCGACGGTTGGGTCGACGGCATCAATGCGGTGGATGCGTCCGGGGCCAATTGCCACATGTCCTCGGTCGGCATCTGCGCCCTGCTGACGCGGATGGGTTACGCTCCGATCATGCAGATCGCCTGCCGCGACAAGAACCGCATCGCCATTCAGGGCGATGTTCTCGGCGCGTCCGCCATGGGCGTGCAGAACATCATGTGCCTGACCGGCGACGGCGTGCAGGCCGGCGACCAGCCGGGCGCCAAGCCGGTCTTCGACCTCGACTGCATGTCGCTCCTGGAAACCGTCCGCACCATGCGCGACCAGTCGAAGTTCCTCTCCGGCCGCAAGCTCACCTCGCCGCCGCAGGTCTTTCTGGGTGCCGCCATCAATCCGTTCGCCCCGCCTTACGATTTTCGGCCCTATCGCCTTGCCAAGAAGATCGAGGCCGGCGCCCAGTTCGTGCAGAGCCAGTACTGCTTCGATGTGCCGATGTTCCGCGAATACATGAAGAAGGTCCGCGATCTCGGATTACACGAGAAATGCTTCATCCTCGTCGGCGTCGGTCCGCTTGCCTCGGCCAAGACCGCCAAGTGGATCCGCTCCAACGTCCCCGGCATCCACATTCCCGACGCCGTCATCAAGCGTCTGGAAGGGGCCGAAGACCAAAAGAAAGAAGGCAAGCAGCTCTGCATCGACATCATCAACGAGGTGAAGGAGATCGAGGGCATCTCCGGAGTCCACGTCATGGCCTATCGCCAGGAGGAATATGTCGCCGAGATCGTCCATGAATCGGGTGTCCTGAAGGGCCGCAAGCCGTGGAAGCGCGAAGCGAGCCCCGTCGATGCTCTCGTCGCGGAACGGCTCGAGGCGATCCGTGCAGAGAAGCTCGAAGACCAGCAGCAACTCGCCGAAAAAGCCGCCAGCCATCCGCATTGAACGCGGCGTCCGGCCCACCAGTCGCTGCCCCCATTGCTGCCCTTGTAACCCATTTCCCGGCACGCTAGACCTCATTGACGCGCGCCCGACCGGAGGACCGAAATGACCCGTACCATCGTCGCATCCGCAACCCGAGAAATCATCATCGGCTTCGACCAGCCCTTCTGCGTCATCGGGGAGCGCATCAATCCGACCGGCCGCAAGAAGCTCGCCGCGGAAATGATCGAGGGCAATTTCGACACCGTCATCAAGGATGCGCTGGAACAGGTCGCCGCGGGTGCCACCATGCTCGACGTCAATGCGGGCGTCACCGCCGTCAATCCGAACGAGACCGAGCCGCCGCTCCTCGTCAAGACCATGGAAATAGTCCAGGGTCTCGTCGACGTGCCCCTTTCGATCGACAGTTCCGTGACAGCTGCGATCGAGGCCGCACTCAAGGTCGCCAAGGGCCGGCCGCTGATCAATTCCGTCACCGGCGAAGAAGAAAAGCTCGAAGCCATCCTGCCGCTCTGCAAGAAATACGACGTTCCGGTCGTCGCGATCTCCAACGACGAGACCGGTATTTCGCAGGATCCCGACGTCCGTTTCGCAGTCGCAAAGAAGATCGTCGAGCGCGCCGCAGATTATGGCATCAAGCCGCATGACATCGTCGTCGATCCGCTGGTCATGCCGATCGGCGCCGTCGGCTCTGCCGGCCTCCAGGTCTTCGCCCTCATCCGCCGCCTGCGCGAGGAGCTGAAGGTCAACACCACCTGCGGCCTGTCCAACATCTCCTTCGGCCTGCCCCACCGCCACGGCATCAATGCCGGCTTCATTCCGATGGTCATCGGCGCCGGTATGACGAGCGCGATCATGAACCCCTGCCGCCCGGCCGAAATGGAGGCCGTGCGCGCCGCCAACGTTCTGAACGGCACTGACGAGCATTGCTACAACTGGATCAAGACCTACCGCGACTACAAGCCGGCCGAAGGCGGCGCGGCCGCAGCCGCCCCTGCATCCGCCTCGACCGGAGGCGGTCGCCGCGGCGGTCGCGCCGCGCGCGTGGGTGGCGGTGCTGCAACAGAATAAGCGGGGTTGGCTGCGCAGTCGCAATCAGGGAGGTGATGTCTTGAATTACAAATTCTATTTGATCGTGGCTGCGCTTGTTCTTTTCGTCTATTTCGTTGTCTTTCCCGATAAGGCAGAGTTTCAGCGTTTCGCCGAAATCTCAACGTCTTACGCACTTCCCTTGATGGTTGCTGTGTTGGCTGCGCCCATGGCTGCGATCCTGTATTCCCGACGCGCCGAACTGGATGAGGCGCATAGCAAGCGGCTCATCGACATTGGTGTCTGGATATCATCCGCTATCGCCTTTGTGGCCGTAACAGCCTTAGTACTTCTTGTGAAACTCTCTGCAGATTACGCCTCATGACCGACGCCTCCAAAGATCATCTCGTCCTCTTCATGCCGTCCGGCAAGCGTGGCCGTTTCCCCGTAGGAACGCCGGTGCTCGATGCTGCCCGCTCGCTCGGCGTTTATGTCGAGAGCGTCTGCGGTGGCCGCGCCACCTGCGGCCGCTGTCAGATCGAGGTGCAGGAGGGCAATTTCGCCAAGCACGGCATCGTGTCCTCCAACGAGCACATCTCGCCGATCGGCCCGAAGGAAGAGCGCTACGATCGTGTCCGCGGTCTCCCCGAGGGCCGTCGCCTCTCCTGTTCGGCCACCATCCAGGGCGACCTCGTGGTCGATGTGCCGCAGGATACGGTCGTCAATGCGCAGGTAGTACGCAAGGCCGCGACCGACCGCGTGATCGAACGAAATCCGGCTGTCCACCTCTGTTATGTCGAGGTCGATGAACCCGACATGCACAAGCCACTTGGCGATCTTGATCGTCTCAAGGTCATGCTGGAGAAGGACTGGGGCTATTCCGATCTGCAAGTCGCGCCTTACCTACTGCCCGAACTCCAGAAGATCCTGCGCAAGGGCAACTGGGCGGTGACCGCCGCGATCCATCGCGACAGCCCGACCTCGCGTCCGACCATCATCGCGCTGTGGCCCGGCCTGCACAACGAAGCCTATGGCCTTGCCTGCGACATCGGCTCGACGACCATCGCCATGCATCTGGTGTCGCTGCTATCAGGCCGCGTCGTCGGATCGTCAGGCGCATCCAATCCGCAGATCCGCTTCGGCGAGGATCTGATGAGCCGCGTCTCCTATGTGATGATGAACCCGGATGGCCGCGAGGCCATGACCAGGGCCGTGCGTCAGGCGATCAACGAACTCACCGACAAGGTTTGCGCCGAAGGTGGGGTGTCGCGCACCGACATCCTCGACAGCGTCTTCGTCGCCAACCCGATCATGCACCACCTCTTCCTCGGCATCGATCCGACCGAACTTGGCCAGGCGCCCTTTGCGCTCGCCGTCTCCGGCGCGGTCTCCTGCGAGGCGAAGGACATCGAGCTTGCCCTCAATCCCGGCGCCCGCACCTACCTCCTGCCCTGCATCGCGGGCCATGTCGGCGCTGACGCGGCAGGTGCGACGCTTGCCGAGGGGCCGCATCGGCAAGATCACATGATGCTGCTTGTCGATGTCGGCACCAATGCCGAGATCGTTCTCGGTAATAGCGATCGCGTCGTCGCCGCCTCCTCGCCCACCGGCCCCGCTTTCGAAGGCGCGGAAATCTCTTGCGGCCAGCGCGCGGCCCCCGGCGCCATCGAGCGCGTCCGCATTGACGCGCAAACTCTCGAACCCCGCTTCAAGGTCATCGGCGTGGAGCAGTGGTCGGACGAGCCCGGTTTTGCCGAAGGCGCAGAGAAGGTCGGTATCACCGGCATCTGCGGCTCGGCGATCATCGAGGTCGTCGCGGAAATGTATCTCTCCGGCGTCATCTCCGCAGATGGCGTGGTGGACGGTTCGCTTGCCGCCCGCAGTCCCCGCATTCTGGAAAACGGCCGCACCTTCTCCTACCTGCTGCACGACGGTGCGCAGAAGATCAGCGTGACGCAGAACGACGTGCGCGCCATCCAGCTCGCCAAGGCTGCGCTCTATGCCGGTATCAAACTGTTGATGGAAAAGCAGGAAGTAGAGACGGTCGACACGATCCGCTTCGCCGGCGCCTTCGGTTCCTTCATCGATCCGAAATACGCCATGGTGCTCGGCCTCATTCCCGATTGCGATCTCGCCGAGGTCAAGGCCGTCGGCAATGCCGCCGGCACCGGGGCCCTGATGGCGCTTCTCAACCGCGACCACCGACGCGAAATCGAGGAAACCGTTACGCGGATCGAAAAGATCGAAACCGCCCTTGAACCAAACTTTCAGCAATTGTTCGTCGATGCCATGGCCCTGCCCAACAAGGTCGACGCCTTCCCCCACCTCTCGACGGTGGTGACGCTGCCGGAACCGAAGACGCCTGCCGATGGCGATGCCGGTGGTGAAGGCGGTGGCCGGCGCAGACGTAGAAGTCGATAACGGCCACCATCTCCACCAATGGTGGTATTTCTTTCAAACTGCACTCCGGTTACAGTCGACCTTACTGGAGGTTGGACCGGTGATGGTCCGTTTGGAGGAAATGGATTTCAGCATGTCCGACAAATCCGAGCCCACCGAAATTCGCCTGAAGATATACAATGCCTTCCGGGAACAGGTGACCCACGAAAATACGCTCTACAACAACCACATCACCTGGCTTATCACATTGAATTCCTTTCTCTTTGCCGGCATAAGCCTGCTCTTTCGCGCCCGTATGGAAAACCTCTCGGACCGCGTCGAACTCGTCGTGTTGGTTTTCGTGCTGCTGATCTGCTGCGTTGGATTTTGCGTAAGTGCCATTTGCAGTGCACTTCTTAGCCAGTCGCGCCGGGTTCTGAACTGGGTGCGAGATGAATGGGATGGTCTCTCCGGCAGAGGCTTTTTCGGAGATCAGGTGTCTGTTGTCCCCCTTCCTCATCCCTCCGGCGGCGATGGTAAAAAACAGGCGCGCACATTGTTCCGCTCGGGTAATTTGCCGACGGTCATGATGGTCAGCTGGGTACTCATATTCCTGTGAACGCTTTGGCTTCTGGTACTTCATTTCAAGAGTTAGTCTTTGCCCATGCCATTTCTCATGGACGTAAACCTGTCGCTCGATTCAGCATTGTTCCTCGATCTCGATGGAACGCTGGCGGATATCAGCCCGGACCGAAACTCCATCCGTATTCCACCGGCTGCCGAGCGGAGCCTTATGGGAATTTTCGACTGTCTTTCCGGTGCCGTCGCCATCGTCAGCGGGCGGGACATTGACGATCTTGCCGTTCGCGTACCCGAGGCACTTTGGAGGATCGGCAATCACGGTGCCTTTGTACTGGCACCCGGCGAGAGTGGCCGAACATTTCCGTCATTGATTGATCCAGCCATCATTGACGACGTGAAAAGACGATGCGCCGAGCTTGGCCTTGATCTCGAGGTGAAGAAGACGTCGATCGCCATTCATTATCGCAGCACACCCGAACTGGAATCTGCCAGCCACGGACTGCTTGCCCGCTACGCCGGACAGGATTCAGAATACCTTATGGAAGCCGGGAAAATGGTGGCGGAGCTGAAGGTTCGGAACGTCGGCAAGGGAAAGGCGATCGAGGAGCGGATGCGGCAAGCGCCATTTGCCGGACGATTGCCGCTTTTCCTCGGCGATGATGTTACCGACGAGGACGCCTATCCCGTCATCAATCGCCTCGGCGGCGTATCGATAAAGGTAGGAGCCCCTCCCTCCCTTGCCACCACCTTCGCCTCGTCTCCTGCGGAGGTAAGGCAATGGCTGGAGCAACAGGCAGCGGCGCTGCACACCCTCTGAGACCGGTCAGGCGGCACCTTCCCGACCATTGAGTTTCAGACTACTCACGCCGCCATGCCGATCATCTCTGAGAAGGCGAAGCGGACGCTGTCGGCGACGGCGCAGATCGTCTCGCTGGTTTCGGCTCCCGTGAGCAGCCTTACTTCGAAAGAGCCGAGTTCCGGCAGTCCATGCTTGTTGCCGAGCGCGACCATGTCGTCGGTCAGGTAGCTGCGCGGCAGCGGCGCGACCGCGAGATCGGCGATGACCGCGGCACGCTGCGCCATTGTGTGGGCGGAAAGATAGGCGATCCGATATTGCCGCTTGTCCTTGTCCAGCCGCGCCAGCGCATCGGCGCGCCAGCAGCAGCCGTCTTCCCAGATCGAGACCGGGAGCGGATCGCGCAGATGCGCGGTGCCACACTTGGCGCCTGCCCAGACCAGATGTTCGGTATGGATCACCTCGCCCTCATGGCTGACAACGCCCGGTGCGCAATTGATCAGCGTCAGGTCGAGCCGCTGCTCCTGCAACCGCCGCCGCAGTTGCGATGATGTATCGACCGTCAGGTCGACCATGATCGCCGGATAGACCTCCGCAAAACGGCGCAGGATCGTGGGCATGTAGCGCTCGCCGATATCGTCGGGTGCGCCGAGCCTCACGACGCCTTTCATTTCCGGCATACGGAACCGGCCCACCGCCTCGTTGGAAAGGGCAAGCATCCGGCGCGCGTAAGGTAGCAGCGTCTCGCCGCTCTCGGTCAGCGTCACGGAGCGGGCATCGCGCAGGAACAGCGTCGCGTTCAACTGCTCTTCCAGTTTCTTGATCTGCATCGAGACGGCCGAGGGTGTTCTGAACACCCGGTCCGCTGCCGTGGTGAAACTCCCGGTTTCCGAGATCGCGACAAAGGTCCTCAGGATGTCGTTGTCCAGCAACGGCAGGGGTTGGCGGATTGAAACGGTCATCACGCTTACCTCAATATAATTGAACATGAAGACCATATCATTTCGTTTGATTGATAGTCAACCGACCCCAATACTACCCGCAAAAGTTGGTCATATGGAGGTGCCGAGATGCTCATGGCTATCACCCTACGTCTGCTGCATATCGCCATTGCGCAACCTTTGGGAGAATTCATCAACGAACGGCGAAAGGCCAGACTGAACCGCGAGATGCATCAGTTGCCCGATAGCGTGCAGCGGGATGTTGGTTGGCCTCCGCGCGAGGAAGTGCGCCGGTGATTCATCGGCGGAATATCGGATCAATCAATTTCGCTGATTTCAGAAATAAGAAACATTCGTTTGATTGATGAAATGTCCTGATGCAAAACGCAGCTGCCTGAAGAGGCTCACGGGAAAAGGAGAATGCGATGACACTGGTATTTGATGAGGCACGGTTTTCCCGGCGCTCGCGCCGGTCATGGGCAACAGCCGGGATTCCGGCTGCTCTCAATTCCGTGATTGCCGCCTGGCGGGAATGGCATCGCCGCCGCCAGGAAGGACTTGCGCTGGAAGCGATGCCCTTCGATCTCAGGAAAGACCTCGGCTGGCCTGCGGGCGACATGGAAGACCGGACGCGTCCGTAGGCAATTTTGCGACACGCCTCCCGCCCGGAGAACTTGACGATAGTTGTCTCCCGGCGGGAAGGTTTCTAAAGGCTTGTTCAGCCCGGATCGAATTTCCCGATCAATTTCAGTTACCTGCCCTAAGTTGAAATCACAGGCCGAAGCTCTGCCCATTGCTTCGTATCAAAGTCGCAAAAATGTCGCGATAATGATGTCCTGATGAAGAAATCGCCGCTTTTCGTCACTATGATGTCGCGTATCGGCAACCGGCGAACCCCGTTCCACGCAAGGAATGGGAAAAACGTGGGAACAATGGGCATCAACATGAACAAGCAGACCAAGAAGCGCTCGCTCGTCTTTTTTCTGGTACCGCATTTCACGCTCCTGCCGTTCGCGGGCGCGATCGAAACGCTGCGCATCGCCAACCGCATGCTCGGTTATGCCGCCTATGAATGGCGCCTTGCCTCGGTGGACGGGCAGAAGGTGCATTCGTCCAGTGGCATCGGCATGGAGGTGAACTCCTCGCTTGCCGATGAACGGCGCTTCCTCTCCGGCGAAAACCGCCCGAGCATGGTGATCGTCTGTTCCGGCATCTATGTGGAGGAGTTCCACAACAAGTCGGTGAACGCTTGGCTCCGCGAGGCCTATAACCGCGGCGCGGCCATCGGCAGCCTCTGTACTGGCGCCCATGTCCTGGCGCAAGCCGGACTTCTGAATGGCAAGCGTTGCGCCATTCACTGGGAAAACCTCCCCGGCTTCTCCGAGACCTTCCCGCAGGCGGAAGTCTATGCCGACCTCTACGAGGTCGACGGCAATCTCTACACCTGCGCCGGCGGCACGGCCTCGCTGGATATGATGCTGAACCTGATCGGCCAGGATTTCGGCGAAGGCCTCGTCAACCGCGTCTGCGAGCAGCACCTCACCGACCGCGTCCGCAGCGCTCATGACCGCCAGCGCTTGCCGCTGCGCGCCCGTCTTGGCGTGCAGAACTCCAAGGTCCTGTCGATCATCGAACTGATGGAAAGCAATCTCTCCGAGCCGCTGTCGCTTCTGGAGATCGCCGACGATGCCGGTCTCTCGCGCCGCCAGATCGAACGCCTGTTCCGGCAGGAAATGGGCCGCTCGCCTGCCCGCTATTATCTCGAGATCCGTCTCGACCGCGCTCGTCACCTGCTGGTCCAGTCGTCCATGCCGGTGGTCGAAGTGGCGGTTGCCTGCGGTTTCGTCTCCGCGTCGCACTTCTCCAAGTGTTATCGCGAACTCTACAACCGTTCGCCCCAGCAGGAGCGCGCCGAGCGCAAGCTGACCATGACCACCAACCGTACCGGCGTCGTCGTCTGATGCCGGCTTCCTGTCCGGGTTTTCACCATTACCTCACAGGCCGCCATCGGCGGCCTGTTCGTTTGGTAGCAGCGTAACCGGATTTTCCGTGCCAATACCGTCCACCACCGGCTGCGCGGTCGAACCCTCGGCGATTGCCATCGGCCCCTCGGGCACGAGGATCTGCGCGGCAACCGGCTGGCCTGCGGGCATGGGCTGCGACAGGCCTTGCGGCTCGCCCAGCTCCCGCGCACCGGCAACACCGAGACCGGCATCGATATTGATGCCTTCCTCCGGAATATCGTAGGCGCTCCCCGCATTGTCGGCAGGACTCGCTATTGCCTGTTCCGTGGTGTCTTCGGGAGAAAGAAGCACTCCGCCCTTGGCCGTCGGCTCCGCGGTTTCCGTCGAACTGTTCTCCACGCCGGCAAGGTTCGGTGTGTCGAGATAGTCGATCGCCGCACTCGCTCCGTTGCCGCGTGCCGTCTCCGGCGCGTAGGCCACCGGCGATCCGACAGGGCCGAGAAGCTCCCTGCCCTCACCGATATCCTCGACCCGGCCTTCGAGCTGTCCTTGGCGAGCAACGTAGTGGCGGGAGGAACGGGGTGTGTCGGCCGCAAGGTCTTCGGGCGCCATCACGCGATCGCCGGTGCACGACGCGAAGGCCGCAGCCGGCACGAGGATCAGCGCGGAACGTTGCAGAAAGGAAGACGCCATACACAATATCCATCTGCTGCAGCCGGTATCCGGCCTGTCGGCAGAGGATAGATGCCAGCCATTAACGTTTCGTTTGGGTTTGATTTAAACACGAAACGTGCCATCCGGCTCGCCGGCGGCATCGCTGAATGACACCTTTACCGAGCGCCGGCCCCGAGTGCCTCCATTTCCTTCAGCCAGTTCGTATGCGCTGATACGTCGGCCTCTGCGACATTGCCGACGAGACTTGCCCGGATCGGGCGGAAGCCCACGAAACCGAGAGCCCCCACCTTCCACGCCTTCAAGCTGTGGCTACCGTAGACGAGCCGCATCGATCGTCCCCGGAGCAGTTTCTTCATCGCGGGGCCTGTGCCGTCATAGGCATAACCTGGCCGCAGCACCTGCTCCAGAAAGGATGCCACCAGCGAAGGCATCCCGCCCATCCACAGCGGAAAGACCAACTCCACATGGTCGGCGGCCTTGAGCAATGTCTGGGCGTTGGCGATATCAGGAACGACGGCGCTGCTTTCCTGCTCCTTCTGCGATTGCAGTCGCGGCACCTCGATCCGCGCGATCTCCAGCCTCTCGACGGTATGCCCCGCCTTGAGAGCGCCGGCTGCATAGGCGTCCGCCAAGGCATGGCAGAAATGCTGTTCGCTGGTGTCGGGGTGTCCTTGCAAAATCAGAATGTGGCTCACGGCTTTCTCCTGGTGAACTGGACCGATCCAAAGATCGACCTGTCGGCGTTGGAAGGTTTGCGCGGCATTCCGGTCAGATTTGGCGCTTGTGTAACATGCGGGCCGGAGAGTAGACCTGATGCATATCAATGCCCTGCATAAAAGGGAGATTTCCATGCCGGTTTCGCGTCTCATTATAGCCCTTGTGGCGCTATTTTATAACACCGCGCCGGCCTTCTCCGCCGATTGCGTGAAATGGAAGGCGGAAGTCTGGGACGTGGAAGGCGGCAGGGCGATGACCGCCCATATATGCCAGCCTGCGAAGGGTAATGATCGCGAAGCCCTGCTCTATGTTCAGTGTGGCGAACCGGGAAAGCTGGTGTTGAACTATGACGACGGTGGCCGTGGCGATCCGCCCGGCGGCAATCCCGAATGGAATGGGCCGGCAGTCATCTCGACCGGCGATCAGAGCCAGGAGGAAACGCTGAGCTATCAGGCCATGGATGGCATTCTTTTCCTGCCTTTTGGCAGTGACAGCGCCGTTCTTGCCATGCTCAAAAGTGGCTCACAAATCACCGTGGCGCCGAAGGACGCGGCCTTCAAGACCGTGAGTTTTCCGCTCTCTGGCTCCACCGCGGCATTGTCGAAACTCATAGCATCCTGCGCCCGGAACTGAATTCCCGAACAAGCGAAGACCGCCCGCGAGATCTCGTCCCGCTGGCGGTTTTGGTTTCTACCTTCTCGGTTCAGGCGGCGTAGCGCCGTCCCGCTCCATCTGCGGAAACCCGCAGTCGCGACAAGAGTTCGCGCAGGTGGCGGCTTTCTTCCGCAAGCGTCTGGCCGGCCGCCGAGGTTTCCTCGACCATCGCGGCGTTTTGCTGGGTCATCTGGTCCATGTGGTTGACCGAGGTGTTGATCTCCTGAAGGCCGGTCGCCTGTTCGCGGGCTGCGGTCGCGATCGAGGCCACATGGTCGTTCACCTGATTGACCAGTCTTTCAATCTCGACCAAAGCTTCGCCGGTGGAGCGCACCAGTGAGACACCGTTGCCGACTTCCACTGCGGATTCATGGATCAGCGTCTTGATTTCCTTAGCGGCGTTGGCCGAGCGCTGGGCCAGTTCGCGGACCTCCTGCGCCACCACGGCAAAGCCGCGGCCCGCCTCGCCTGCGCGCGCAGCCTCAACCCCGGCATTAAGCGCCAGAAGATTGGTCTGGAACGCGATCTCGTCGATCACGGAGATGATCTGGTTGATCCGGCTGGATGAAGCTTCGATACGCCCCATGGCATCGACGGCGTTGCGCACGATTTCGCCGGAGCGATTGGCGCTGAGCTTGGTTTCTGTCACCTTGTCTCGGGCTTCGGCGGCACGCTCGGAAGCCGTGCGAACGGTAGCCGTGATTTCATCGAGCGCGGCCGCCGTTTCTTCCAGTGCGGCAGCCTGCTGCTCTGTCCGACGTGACAGGTTGTTGGTTGCCTCGCTGATGCCCCCGGCGTTCTCAGTCACGATATCGCTGGTGCGGTTGATTGCGGAGACCACGTTGCTCAAAGCCGCCACGGCGCGGTTGAAGTCCTGCTGCAACTTGGCGTATTCGGCTCCGATATTGCCGACCTGAATTGTGAGATCGCCCTCGGCAAGCCGCTCGAGAGCGGAACCGATTTCGCTGATTGCGTGATTCTGCCGGTCCGAAGCGCTACGTATCACCGTTTCGTTGTTTTGTCGTTCCGCGTCCAGACGGGCTTGCTGCTCGGCTTCCCGGTCGCGCAACAGAATTCTTTCGCGAACGGATTCGCGCAAGACCATTAGGGTGTCAGCCATGTCGCCGATCTCGTCCCGCCGGTCCGCATCCACAATTTCAGTGTTGACGCGTTCTTCGGCAATATCCGCCATCGCCGCCTTCAGGCGGGTCAGCGGCTTCACCACGCTTCTCACCACGGCATAGGCGCAGGCCGTGATACCTATGACGCTCGCGATAATGATCGAACCGAACCACAAGGCATTGCTGTAGAACATGGCGGCAAGATCGTCCGCATAGACGCCGGTGCCGACGATCCAGCCCCAGGGTGCGAAGCCGACGACATGGGAGAATTTCTCGACCGGCGCATCTGCGCCCGGCTTGGGCCAATAGTAATCGACGTATCCCTCGCCCTTCTCCTTCACGATACGTGCGAATTCGAGGAAGATGTGCTTGCCGTTCGGGTCTTGCAGGGATGAAAGGTCTTTGCCGTCCAGTTCCGGCTTGATCGGGTGCAGTATCATGCGGGCATTCGTGTCGTTGATCCAGAGGTAGCCGTCCTTGCCGTAGCGCATGGCACCGATAACTTCCTTGGCCTTCGTCTGCGCTTCCTCGCGACTTAGAACGCCTGCCTGCTCCATCTTGTAATAGTTGGAAAATACTGCGAGCGCCGCCTGGTCGATCGATGCCAGTCCCGCTCGCCTCTCGGACGCAAGCGTCTCATGGGAGCGGAAAAGACTGAAAGTAAGCGTCGCGATAAGAACCCCAAGGGCTAGCGCGACAAGCAGGTAGAGCCTGACAGATATATTGAAATGTCTCATTGAAAATCCCCCAATTCTCTGAGGGAGGATTTCATGACTAAATTACAAATATCATAAATATGTATACACGAATTTTTGCAGGTTATAATTTGCAATCCGCTGGATCGCAATATTCAGCGTCTATTGCTCAGTTTCCCCTTATCCCCTAGCGTCGCAAGGTTCGTATCGATTCCGTTCAATGGATCGATGCGGTGTTGTAAAGACATGAGACGGGAATAATCGGACATGAACGGCGCAGCCAGACCCACCGGCGAACTCACACTGCGCACGCTGGCCATGCCGGCTGACGCGAACGCCGCCGGTGATATTTTTGGTGGTTGGGTTATGGCACAGATGGACCTTGCCTCCGGCATCCGTGCCGCGGAACGTGCGCATGGCCGTGTCGTCACTGCCGCGGTGAAGGAAATGGCCTTCGCACTGCCGGTGAAAATCGGCGATACCCTTTGTATCTATACGGACGTCACCAAGGTTGGTCGCACCTCGATGACCCTTTCCGTAGAAGCCTGGGCCCAGCGCTATCTTACGCACACGCTGCAGAAGGTCACTGAAGCGACCTTCGTGATGGTCGCACTGGATGGAGAAGGCAAGCCGACGCCGATCCCGCCAGCCTGATTTTGCCTTCAAGACCAGTGGTCGCTGGCCGACATCAGGCGCGGAATATCAGCGCGGCGCCGGCTGCAATCAGGGCGAAGCCGAAGAAGTGGTTGATCGTCAGGGATTCCTTCAGCCAGAACACCGAAAAACCGGAAAAAACAAGAAGCGTGATAACCTCCTGAATGGTCTTCAATTGCGCTGCCGAGTAGACCTGTGCGCCGATCCGGTTTGCCGGCACCGCAAGGCAGTATTCAAAAAACGCGATCCCCCAACTGATTATGATTGCAGTGAAAAGCGCGGAACTGCGGAATTTCAGATGTCCGTACCACGCGAAGGTCATGAACACGTTGGAGAGAGAGAGCAGCACGATGGGCCAGAGCGCGGCCGGATTGACGAAAGACATGGTCGGATCCTGAGAAGAGTGTTGATGCGTTTTCTACGTTGCGCCTCAATCGAGAATCGAGGTGGCGAATTCTTGCGGGAAACATGCAGCAATGAATGGCGGCGTCCAGTCGATATCGGGCTCCCACAACCCGTTCACCACCCCTGAAATTAGGTGGCGTACAAAAAAGGTCCCTTTGCGATCAATCAATTACCTAAAAATGGGGGTGTCGCCGTTAAATGAATCTTATCGGAATCATGTCACTGTCATGACCATGTTTGAGATGTACTGATTTCATTGGATCCATTTTCAGCCGGATTTCCCGCATTGACCCAGATCGCCAAGCCAGTTGCTGCGAAGTTTATGCCGGAAATCCGGAAGGCACAGGCGGCTTATATCGTCGATGGACTGCCCTCCACGCTAACGTTCAATGCGTTCATAGCATTTTCGGCCGCTCTACTGACGACCATTGGGTACGGCCTTGTACTTCCCATCGTCGCCTGGCTCGCTGTTCTCATGGGAACGCTCATCATGCGCGACGTAGCGCGCAGGAGGCTTCTGCGCTTCCATTGGATGGAAACGCAACCGGTTTACGCCCTACGGGTTCTCGTTGGAGGCGCTTTCCTCTCGGGGCTGGTTTGGGCAGCTCTCCCCTACTGCATACCGGATTTCAGGATCACGAGTACTGGGGGCCTCGTATTTCTCGCGATGATCGGCATTTCAGCCGGAGCAATCCTGCGAGGCATTGGCCATAGCGCCGTCTCGCTTGCTTTCGCCCTTCCGCTTCAGCTTTCTCTTCTCGTCTGCCTGATTTTCAATGTCGATGGCATATTTTCATCGCTGATGATCATAGATGTCCTCGCTTTGATGCTTGTGATGGTCCGTTCCAGTCAGTCGGCGGAAAGCGTCTTCATCAGTAATGTCTTGAGCAAGCTGGAAGCAACGGCGCTTGCGCAATCGCTCGGCATGGCCAACGAAGAAATCCTGCAGCAGAACGCCCGGCTGGAAACGCTGGCCAACCGCGACACGACGACGGGCCTTGCCAACCGCGCTTATTTCAACGGTCGCCTGCTGGGGGATATCGCCCAGGCATCCGTCGGCGGCATCGAGGTCGCCCTGCTGATCGTCGACCTTGACCGGTTCAAGTCGATCAACGACACGCTGGGACATAGCGCGGGAGATGCCGTTCTGCGCGAAGTGGGCCGGCGCCTCGTGGATGTAGTCGAGGACGAAGGTTTGATCGCCCGCCTTGGTGGTGACGAATTTGCGGTTCTTGTCTCCGGACCGGATGCGCGCGAGCGCGCCGCCGCCTGTGCCGCCCGCTTTGCCGAGTCGAGTGCCGTGCCGATCGCCTACAGCGGAGCTCAGTCCGTTGTAGGCGTCAGCATGGGGCTCGCGGCCTATCCCGCGCATGCCCAGAGCGCAGAGGAATTGCTCGCCTGCGCGGACATGGCGGTCTACGACGCCAAGGCGAGAGGTCGTCGACAGCTTCGCGAATTCGATCCCGTCCTCAAGGAGCAGGCCGACCGCTTGCGGCTGATCGAACAGGATTTGGAGCATGCCATTGTTTCCGGGCAGATCGAGGTCTGGTTCCAGCCGCAGGTGCTTCTGGAAAGCGGAGAGATATCCGGCTTCGAAGCGCTGGTCCGCTGGTATCACCCGCATATCGGCTTCATTTCCCCGCCGGAGATCATCAGCGCCGCCCAAAGCATGCATCTGGCGGAAAAACTGACGGGTTATATCACCGCGGGCGTCTGCCGCATGTTGAACCGCCTGCCCGGTCTCGACCTGCCGGATGCGACGGTCGCCCTCAACGTTTCTCCCCGGGAATTCGCCCTCTATTCCGTCGCCGACATGCTGGAACTCATCACCAGCCAGCACGGCATCAATCCGTCCCGCCTGGAGATCGAGATCACCGAAGAGGCGATCCTCGACACCGAAGGTGCCGGCGAACAGCTGAAGCGGCTGGAAAACGCCGGCTACAAGCTGGCGGTCGACGATTTCGGCATGGGCCATTCGTCGCTTGCCTACCTCATCAGCCTGAAGATCGATCGCCTGAAGATCGACCGCAGCTTTGCCAAGGATGTCGCCGCCTCCCGTGGAAACCAGAAGCTGATCGCCGCGCTGGTCGGCCTCGGCCGGGCGCTGTCGCTCGATATCGTCATCGAAGGTGTCGAGACCGAAGATGACGCCGCAGTCCTCGCCACCCTCGGCTGCCGCATCGCCCAGGGGTATCATTTCGCCCGCCCGATGCCGCCGGAAGCGCTGGTTGCTTGGATCCTGGCCCGCCGCCCCGAGAACGAGCCGGAACCGGAAAAGAAGCGCAAGCGCAAGGTATTCGCCTGAACAGGACGGCCGGCGGCTGCCGTTCCCGGTGAGTTCGGTGACAGCTGATCCCGATTCCTCCTGACAACCCTATGTCAGTTGCCTGGTTCTCGTTGCTTTTTTGTTCCGGTTTTCCCGCCACTGCCCCTTCCCTTTGCGAAACGGATTCTCCATATTCGCGGCATGGCCAGATCTCCGAAAAAACCGTCCTCCCCGTCCGGGTTCGAGGAAGCCCCGCAATCCGAATTCGAAGGCGCTCCCCTCTCCGGTAGCGTCTCCGACTGGGTGAAGCAGCTCGAGGCCGAAGCGGAAGCCTCGACCGTCGAAAGCCAGCGCGAAATCGCCTCCAAGGCGGGCAAGCATCGCAAGAAAATCGAGATCGAGGCGCGCAAGCACGCCGAGAAAGTGGCGCTGGAGAAGACCCAGAAGACCGCCAGGAACACCACCGCCACCAAGACATCACGCGGCGTCTCCATCGGCGCGTCCTCCGATCCCAAGACCCGCGCCGCCGCCGGCCTCAATCCGGTCGCCGGCCTCGATGTTTCGCTGGAAGAGGCCGGTGCGCTGGCCAAGGGCGGCGTCACCGCCACGGTCGATGCCCTGTCGAAACTGATCGAATCCGGCAACCCGCTGTTCAAGAACGGCGAGATCTGGACCCCTCACCGTCCCGCGCGTCCGGAAAAGTCGGAAGGCGGCATCCCCATCCGCATGGCCTCGGACTTCTCCCCCTCCGGCGACCAGCCGACGGCCATCCGCGATCTCGTTTCCGGCATCAATGACGGCGAGCGCTCGCAGGTGCTGCTCGGCGTCACCGGCTCGGGCAAGACCTTCACCATGGCCAGGGTGATCGCGGAGACCCAGCGTCCCGCCGTCATCCTCGCGCCCAACAAGACGCTGGCCGCCCAGCTCTATTCGGAGTTCAAGAACTTCTTCCCCGACAATGCGGTGGAGTATTTCGTCTCCTATTACGACTATTACCAGCCGGAAGCCTATGTGCCGCGCTCGGATACCTTCATCGAGAAGGAAAGCTCGATCAACGAACAGATCGACCGCATGCGCCACGCCGCCACCCGCGCCATCCTCGAGCGCGACGACTGCATCATCGTCGCTTCCGTCTCCTGCATCTACGGTATCGGCTCGGTCGAAACCTACACCGCCATGACCTTCCAGATGCAGGTCGGCGACAGGATCGACCAGCGCCAGCTGCTGGCCGACCTCGTGGCGCAGCAATACAAGCGGCAGGAGATCAATTTCGTCCGCGGCTCCTTCCGGGTGCGCGGCGATACCATCGAAATCTTCCCGGCCCACCTTGAGGATGCCGCCTGGCGCATCTCGATGTTCGGCGACGAGATCGAGACCATCACCGAGTTCGACCCGCTGACCGGCAAGAAGACCGGCGACATGAAGTCGGTGAAGATCTACGCCAACTCGCACTACGTCACCCCCCGCCCGACGCTGAACGGCGCGATCAAGGCGATCAAGGACGAGTTGAAGCAGCGCCTCGCCGAGCTGGAAAAGGCCGGCCGCCTGCTGGAGGCCCAGCGCCTCGAACAGCGCACCCGCTATGACGTCGAAATGCTGGAGGCCACCGGCTCCTGCGCCGGCATCGAGAACTATTCGCGCTATCTCACCGGCCGCAAGCCGGGCGAGCCGCCGCCGACGCTGTTCGAATATATCCCGGATAACGCCCTGATCTTCATCGACGAATCCCACGTCACCATCCCGCAGATCGGCGGCATGTATCGCGGCGACTTCCGCCGCAAGGCGACGCTGGCCGAATACGGCTTCCGCCTGCCGTCGTGCATGGACAACCGGCCGCTGCGCTTCGAGGAATGGGACGCGATGCGCCCGCAGACGGTTGCCGTCTCCGCCACCCCCGGCGCCTGGGAAATGGAACAGGCCGGCGGCGTCTTCGCCGAACAGGTCATCCGCCCGACCGGCCTGATCGATCCGCCGGTCGAGGTCCGTTCGGCCAAGACCCAGGTCGACGACGTGCTCGGCGAGATCCGCGAGACGGCCCAGAAGGGCTACCGCACCCTCGTCACCGTGCTCACCAAGCGCATGGCCGAAGACCTCACCGAATACCTGCATGAACAGGGCGTCCGCGTCCGCTACATGCACTCGGACATCGACACGCTGGAGCGCATCGAGATCATCCGCGACCTGCGCCTCGGCGCATTCGATGTGCTTGTTGGTATCAACCTGCTGCGCGAAGGTCTCGACATTCCCGAATGCGGCTTCGTCGCCATCCTCGATGCCGACAAGGAAGGCTTCCTGCGTTCGGAGACATCGCTGGTCCAGACCATCGGCCGCGCCGCGCGTAACGTCGACGGCAAGGTCATCCTCTATGCCGACCAGATCACCGGATCGATGAAGCGGGCGATGGACGAAACCGCCCGCCGCCGCGAAAAGCAGATGGCCTACAATCTCGAACACGGCATCACGCCGGAATCGGTCAAGGCGAAGATTTCCGACATCCTCGATAGCGTCTACGAACGCGACCACGTCCGCGCCGACATTTCCGGCGTCGCCGGCAAGGGGTTTGCCGATGGCGGCCATCTGGTGGGCGCCAACCTGCAGGCCCATCTCAACGCGCTGGAAAAGCAGATGCGCGATGCCGCCGCCGACCTCGACTTCGAAAAGGCCGCTCGCCTGCGCGACGAGATCAAGCGCCTCAAGGCCGTCGAACTCGCCGCCATGGACGATCCCCTGTCCCGCGAAGAAGCCCAGGCCCAGGAAAAGGGCACTGGAAAGCCTAGGGCCAGTCGCGAGTCAATCTCCCCCCTTGAGGGGGGTGAGGAGCGGTCCGCGCAGCGGAGCAATCGATCCGGTGAATCGATTGCAGAGACGGACACCGGCAGGACAGAGGGGGGTGAGGCTGGCGTCGAACAACCCCGCATCTCCCTCTCCGGCCGCTCGAAAACCGGCAAGCCGGAAGGCCGGGGCTCATCCTACTTCGAAAAGCCCTCGCTCGACGACATGGGCCCCGGCACCGACATGGCCATCCCCGCCGGCAAGTCGCTGTTCCGAAAAAATACCAGCGCGGATGCCTTGGGAGGCGAAGCCGACCAAGACAGCGAATCCGCGCCACAAAGGACAAGCTATTTCAGAAAAAATAGCTTGGACGAAATGACCGTCGGCCGCACCGAAAAACCGGTCACCGGCAAAATACCGGAAAAGCCGCAGACGAACCGCAGCCACGATCCGATCTCCCCCCTTGAGGGGGGTGATGAGCGGTCCGCGCAGCGGAGCAATCGATCCGGTGAATCGATTGCAGAGACGAACACCGGCAGGACAGAGGGGGGTACCCCAAGGTCACCGGACGCCCCCCGCCCCATCATCCGCGCCAAGGCAGGCGTCGGCTCCTACGAGGACGAAGGCGACCAGAAGCGCAAGAGCCGAACGAAGGGCAAGACGGGACGGCCGGGGCGGTGAACTCATCTCCCCTTGCGGGGGAGAACGGAATTTCAGAATCTTGGCGCAGCCAAGTGCTGGAAATTCCAAGAGAGGGGCATCAACGGACACCATGCAAGACCTCGGCACCCTGCTCTCCGATATACTGAGTTCCATGACCGCAGGCTGGCGCAGCCGTTCCCGCAGTGTCAGTTGGCTGGTACGGGCATGTCCAAAGGGGAAACGCATCACCTGTCGTTGACAAATCGACGCAACCTGTCCGAGTATGCAAGAAATCTAGGGACAATCTATGACAATTTTTTGCGCTTACGCCAGCACAGCCCCGACAGTAGGTGACATTTTCCAAACTGTAGCAAACGACTTCAAAAAAACTCCGAAGGAATTGAAGATATGGCCTGAAAATGATGTGGTTGGACGGCCGTTGATTGATCCAATTCTCGAGAATATCAACAATTCAGACTTTGTCGTCGTAGACATTACCAAGGTCAACTTCAACGTAGCATTCGAAGCTGGTTACGCTATTGCAAAGAATAAAAGATTACAACTAGTGATCAATAGCGGCGTGACGAATGATGCTAGGCAACTAGCAATCATAGGTATTTACGACACCCTCGGTTATGAGAAATACGAAAATAGCAACCAACTCGGCCGGCTGATAAGAGAGTTTGAAACAAAAGAACCACTTATCATTGACTATAAGAAAGACAATAAAAACCCTATTTATATCGTCGAGTTACCTAAAAAGAGTGACGCGCAGACCAGAATAATTTCGCGCGTAAAGAAGGCACGGCTTCGCTACCGCAGTTTCAACGCAGCCGAGCATATTCGCCTTTCCGCCAACGCCGCCATTCAGCACGTTGCTAGCTCGTCAGGAGTCATAGTGCCCATTGCGTCCGCCCAGATGGAAGGAGCAGATATTCATAACATTCGAGCTGCGTTCGTCGCCGGTCTCGCAACCGGACTAAAGCGCCCTCTCCTGTTGATACAAGACTACGACGGACCGGCGCCATTAGACGTTCGCGACGTCGTAAAATCATATCGCCAACCCGAAGATATAGATGACCTTATAGCCGACTTCTCTGCCGAAGTGATTGATGAGATGCAGTCGGTTTCGCCGTCAAGAAGTGAAACCAGGACCCCATTAAGCGATCTTGTCCTCGGCGATCCCATGGCAGAGAACGAGATGACCACGCTTGCCAATTACTACCTAGACACTGAGGAGTATCTTAGAGTTTCTCGGGGTGAAGCCAACATGGTAGTGGGCAGAAAAGGGATGGGGAAAACTGCCCTCTTCATTCAACTACGAGACAACACACGAAATGACGTCCGAAATGTCGTAGTAGATCTAAAACCTGAAGGGTATCAGTTAAAGAAGCTCCGAGAGGATGTCCTTGAGATCTTAAGCGAGGGATCTGTTGAGCACCTCGTGGTAGCTTTTTGGGAATACCTCCTATACATGGAAATTGCCAATAAATTAATTGAGAAGGACGCGAAGAGAAATTCATATGATCAAGACGTAAACAAACTCTACCGAGAGTTAATTGAAACTCAATCGGCCATTAAAATCGCCGAAGAAGGGGACTTCTCCGAAAGGCTTTTAGTGCTGGTAGATGAAATACTTGGCAAAATTAAAGAATTTGAGCTGAAAAAGGGGTCTGAAAACAGGCTCACTACCGCAAAAATTACGGAAATCATACACAGCCATGCCCTGCCTGCGCTACGAGAGCGCGTAGCCGCGTATCTGAAAACCAAGAAATCCCTGTGGGTACTGTTCGACAACCTAGACAAGGGCTGGCCAGTTCAAGGCATCGATTCTACCGATGCAAATATCTTGAAGTGCCTCATTGATGCCGGAAAGAAGATAAAAAGAGATTTGATAAAGAGAGGCATCCCTACACAGTCTGTAGTATTCGTTCGAAATGATGTGTACCAGATACTGATGCAGAATACGGCCGATTTCGGAAAAGAAATATCAGTAAGACTTGACTGGTCAGACCGTGATCTACTTAGGGAGATGGTAAAAAGACGTCTCACGTCAATGCAAAATTTGGATTTCGAAGACGTTTGGGAATCTTTTTTCTGCAGGCTGTACAAGGGAGTTTACAGCTTTGACTACATCATTGATCGCTGTTTGATGCGGCCGAGAAATTTAATCAAAATAATGTTTCACGCCAGAGGGTACGCGATCAATATGCGTCATCAAACGGTGACTGAGGGAGATTTGGAGAAGGCACTTAAAACCTATTCAAATGATGTACTCGAAGAGGCCGATGAAGAACTTACCGACATTGAACCAATCTCTCGTGGTTTAATATACCATTTTATAGGTGAGTCCGCATTATATAGCCGCAAGGAACTACTGGATTTCATCCATAAAGCACTCTCCGGCAAAGCAAATACAGAGCAAAGCGAGAAGATTGTTGAATACCTACTTTATTTTGGGTTCTTCGGAGTGAAGACACCAGAAAACGATCCAAGATACATTTATGACTTCTCATACAACATGCAGTTGCTAACAACTTGGATTAGCAAGAACGAAAATTCAGCGGCTTACTATCTGAACCCGGCGTTTTGGCCTGCGCTAGAGATTAAAGAGTAGCCTGCCTGCGGATACGGCCAATTTCCCGAAAAAAGGAGGACGAATTCCGAAAATTCCGCAGTAAAATCAACAAAACAAAGTTTTTTCATCCCCCACCATTTCCATCCCTTTACCCTAGTCCCCGTCCCGCCCTCGGATACAACTCGACGGTGTCGGAGGCCATCGAGTCGATCACGACATGCGACAGCAGCGAGGGGCCGACGGCCCAGAGTGCCCGCATATGGTCCGTGTCCTCGTGGCGGCGATGCGCGGCCTCGCTGGTGAAGGCCTCCGCGAGCAGGATGCGGTCGGGATGGCCCGGCATCGGCACGAGTTCGATATAATGGCAATCGCGGTCGAGGCGGCTCTTTTCCAGATGGTCCCGCGCCGCCTCCAGATAGGCCTCGCGTTTTCCCGGCTTCGTTTCGAAGAATCCGACAATCAGCTTCATGCTCTCCTCCTTCGCTCTGGCTGCAAGCGTGATCCCGATGGCGGCGGCTGGCAAGGGCAGCAATCTGCCGGTTCGATGAACGATGGCGGAGACGAAGGCCTACCCCTTCACCACCCACTTCCCCACCACGAACACCACCACCCCCAGCCCGAAGAACGGCCCGAGCACACCGAAAAGCTCCGGGTCCTGCCATGGCATGGGGATGCGGATATCGCGGCAGCCGGTCGTGTTCATGCCGCAGCCGAATGCGGCGACCCAGTACCATGCGACGACGGCGGCAATAACGATGACAACACCCAGCGTCATCAGCCCGATCCTCAAGATGCGCATGCCATTTTCCTCCTGTGCCGCCTGCCCCGTTTTCGGCGCAGGTCGCCGGTCGCAAACCATGTTGCGGGTGGGATCGCTTCGATCAAGTTAGCCCGTAACGACGGCAAGCGGCATAAATCGGGCGTCTGAACGAACAGGCGCATCCTCCTTGGCCGTCGTCGCGATCCCCGTTTCCCCCCAAAATCCCCGCCCCCATTTCCCGTGCCTACAATCCATCTGTTCCGTCGCGGATACACCGGGTGTGCGTGCCCGGCGAGGCGGGACCGGCGCTGAAAGGTTCGGGCGATCGCAGGCCCGGTCTTTCGGGGTCCGTGCAAACTGGTCTCCCTCCGGCGACGTGGGGACATGGGAAGGCCTCGGACGGCTGAACCCCATGTCGGCCCTGACGGCGCGCCGGACGCGCCTGCAAGGCGTCAGAGACCGGCGGTATCAGGTAGTCCCGGGCGTCCGGCGGTGAAAGCCGCAAGCCCGATGGACGGAAAATCCTGGGAACCGCCGGAGCAGAGGGACCGACCGCACGGATAAAAACCGCCGAACGGGGCGCCGGAAGGTGTCATATTTTTTACTTTACGAGGCAGCTTCCAGCGCCCCGTCCGCCACCCCCTGGCCGAAAGGCCGAAAAGGGGGAACCGAAGTAAGGCAAACCACGGCGGGAGACCGCGCGTGAACGTTTCAGCGCGTCCGGACGGCGGATGCCCTCCCCACCCGCAAGCCGGATCGACGCGAAGGAGCAAGGACATGACCGGGACTTCGGAAAACACCACTGCGGACGCCATCGCGCCCGACAATGCCGCCGAACCCGATCCGGTTCGGGACTGCATCGCCCTGATGGCCGCGGACGCCCTCGATGTCCCCCGCATTTGCCTGCGGCGCGCCTGCCGCCGGCAGCGGCACTGCGGGGTCTGGTTGCCGGATCACGATGAGACCGGTTGCGCGGCCTTGCTCCCGGAAAAGTCGCGCGCCCTTTACGATGCCTTGCGCGTCGAAGCCGAGGTCATCATCAGACTGCTGATCGCCCACAGCCCCCTTCCGCCGCCCTCGCCCGATCCGGCTCAACGCTGGCTGCAGGAGGGGACGATGCGCATCGTCTTCGACACGCTCACCCGTTTCCACATCGAGCGCCCCCTGCTGCGGTTCTTCGCCAGGGATTGGCAGCGCCAGGAACCCGCCTTGCTGCAGGGCGAAATGCTGGAGCGTTTCGAGGCGCTGATGCGGATCGTCAGCGCTGAACCCCGGCCCGCGACGGAGGACCCGTCATCTCCCGATGAAACGACAGCCGCGAACGCTCGGCCGTCCGCCGGAGAAAGCTTCGCACCGCCCGGCCCGCCGTCAGCGGATGCATCGTGAAGACATCGGGATGGCGCAGGAGGCGCGCCGCTTTCCCCTCGCCCGAGATCGCGGCTATTCCGCAGCCTTTGCCAGCGGTTCCGGCTCCAGCTCGTAGGAATAGCCTTCGAGCATGGTATAGGCCCGCTCGATCGCCTCGATCTGGGTTTCGGCGGCGCGGATGGCGTCGGATATCGATTGCGTGCGCGCCTTCAGCATGGAGCCGAGCACATCCGCTTCCGGCCGGCGGCCGATGCGGTCGATATGCTGGCGCACCCGGGCGCGATGGCGTTCCAGCTCGAGAATATGGAAGCGCGTCTTCAGGATGTCGTCGGTGAGCTTGCGGCGCAGGCCGGCGACGGGATCGAAGCTGCCGGGCTCGCGCTCGTCGAGGATCATGTCGTTGACCAGCGTCTCCAGCATCATCAGGCCCTTGAGATCGGCCGTATCGGCGAGCTGCGGGTCGTAGCCGGTGTCGTCATAGACCTTGCGCCGCACCGGATCCTTGAGCAGCTCGTAGGACGCCGTCACCTTGGCAAAACGGTCGACGTCGCCACCGCCATCGGGATGCTCGGTCTTGGCGATCTTGCGATAGGCGGCCTTGATAGCCGCATCGTTCGCGTCGCGGGGCAGCCCGAGCAGCTGATAAGGATCGATCACGGTGGCACCTGTCTTCGGCATTGCTAATCTTGCCCCCGCGCCTTCCTAGCCCGAAGGCCAGCGGGCATCAACCCCGCACCGGGACGAGGCTTCCAGAACCTCCCCTCAAATGTCAATGGATTCAGTCGTTTGACCAAAAGCAAACAAGAAAGGGCCCTGTTTTCGCCCTTGCCTTTTCGGTGGAAAACCCTTAATTCTGGCGTCGTTCGGGCATTAATGATCCCGGAGACTGGACCGATTGTAGTGACCGTGTCATGCGGTTTTGGGGGCTTTCTCCCGCTGGTAGACGTTCTTTCCCCGTTATCGCGACTTCCGACTGGCCCTTTCGCGAAAGGGTATGACACCCCTCTCTTCCGGCCTTCCGGATGCGAGGAACTGACAAACTAAGGGACAAGGAACTTCTCCCATGGCCACCAAAGGCACGGTAAAATTCTTCAATCAGGACAAGGGCTTCGGCTTTATCACTCCGGATGGCGGCGCTAAGGACGTATTCGTCCACATCTCCGCTCTCCAGGCTTCCGGCATCCAGGCGATCAAGGACGGCCAGCAGGTCACCTTCGACACCGAGCCGGACCGCATGGGCAAGGGCCCGAAGGCCGTCAACATCCAGCTCGCATAATTTGCGGGTTGCTTCCGGCTCAACCGGAAGCCTGAGATGAGACATGAAACGGCGTCCTTCGGGGCGCCGTTCGCATTTCCGGCTATTCCGCCGCCACCTGCGGCTTTGGTCCACTGGCGATATCGACTGAAGCAAAAGCGGCCGCAATGACCTCCGGCCCGGCGCTTGCCTTGGTCGCATCGGTGGAAAGGATCTGCCGATATCGACGCGCCCCGGCAAAGCCCTGAAACAGCCCGACCATGTGTCGCGTGACATGGGAAAGCCGCCCGCCATCCGCCATCACCCGCTCTGCATAGACCATCATCGCGTCGCGTACCGCGTCCCAGTCCGGCTCCTGTGACGGCTCGCCATAAATTTTCTCGTCCACGCCGGTCAGCATCGTGGCATTATGATAACTGGCCCGTCCAAGCATCACCCCGTCCATCACCTCCAGATGCCGGGAGGCCGCCTCGAGGCCGTCGATGCCGCCGTTGATGCCGAGGAAAACATGCGGGTTTTCCCGCTTCATCCGATAGACCAGTTCGTAGTCTAGCGGCGGGATTTCCCGGTTTTCCTTGGGCGATAGCCCCTTCAGCCAGGCCTTGCGGGCGTGGATCCAGATCGCATCCGCACCGGCCCCGATCATCCGGGTGAGGAATTCCGGCAAAACCTCGGCCGGCTCCTGGTCATCCACCCCGATCCGGCACTTGACGGTGACCGGAACGGTCGCCACCTTTTTCATCGCGGCGACACAGCCCTCGACCACCTCGGGTGTCTGCATGAGACAAGCCCCGAAGGTCCCCGACTGCACCCTGTCAGAGGGACACCCGACATTAAGGTTGATCTCGTCGTAGCCATAATCCGCAGCGATCCGCACAGCCTCTGAAAGCTTTGCCGGATCCGAACCGCCAAGCTGCAGCGCCACCGGATGTTCCTCGGTCGAAAAGCCGAGAAGCCGGTCCCGATGCCCGTGAATGATCGCATCCGCGACGACCATCTCGGTATAGAGCAACGCCCGCCCCGTCAGTTGCCGGTGGAAATAGCGGCAGTGACGGTCGGTCCAGTCGATCATCGGGGCAACGGCGAAGAGTTTCGTCCCCGGGCTGTAGAGCGGTGCTATGGTCATGAGCGGTGAGATAACCCCGCAATGGCTTGTTCGCAAGGGTTTCCCGGTCCGGCTGCCCGTTCTGTGACAATTGAAGAAGTCGGAAAGGGCGAAGAGATCACAGAAGGCCGAGTTCGGCGAGTTCCCGCTTCAGGTCTTCGGGCATTTCCTCGATATTGGCTCCGGAGGCACCGAGGTCGCGGGGGGCTGCATCCGGCTCCAGATAGCGCCAGCCCTGGAAGGGGCGGCGCGGCGCCGGCGTCACCTCTATCACTTCCGGCCCGAGTATCAGTTCGCAGCGCGTGATACCGTCGCCGCCGGTGAAGGTCTTGATGTCGAGGAGCTTCTGCCGCGCCGCCACCTGACCCTTGATGATCCAGTAGAGCGAGCCGCCGTCCAGCAATTCCTCGCCACGCTTGGGCACCATGCGCGTCACATGGCTGGAATGGGGCTCCAGACCGGCTGCGACGGCAATAAGCGCCCTCTCCGCCACCCAGTCACGAAGATCCTGAAGGGAGTCGGCGCCGACGCAGAGCTTGATGAGATGCAGTGTCATGCCTGCGGTGATAATCCGATGACAGCCCACGTCAAGGGGCGGATGAATAAGTCGGCAGTGCCATCGTTCAAATTGGGTGTGCAGACAATCTAGGCATTCACAGCTTCGCCTTGCATCCCGCCACGTTTGATAAAACTGCCGGGCGGCAGGCCGACATGGCGGCGAAAGGCGGTGCTGAAGGTGCTGGCGGAGCTGTAGCCGATCCGCCGTGCCACCTCATCGAGCGCCACTTTCTCGCTGCGTAGCAGGTTCTTTGCGACCGTCATCCGCCATGACAGCAGATATTCCATTGGCCGCACCCCGACCATGCGGTTGAAGCGGTCGAAGAAAGCCGAGCGAGACATGCCTGCCTCCTGGGCAAGGTCCGGAACCGTCCATGCCCTTTCGATATCCCCATGCATGCCACGCAACGCAACGGCGATCCGGGGATCGGCAAGGCCGCGCAGGAGGCCCGGCTGGGCTTCCTCGGTCGGCGCTGCCCGAAGTGCCTCGATCAACAGGATTTCGACGAGCCGCTGCAAAATGAGATCGCGGCCGATGTCCTTTCGCGCCGCCTCCTCTCCGAGCAGGCGCACCAGCTGCGCGAGCCGGGGCACCCCACGGATGTGGATCATGCGCGGCAAAAGAGAGACGAACAGCCCGGCATCAGGCGCATCGAAGGAAAACCAGCCGCCGAACTGTCGGACATCGGGAGGACCGTCCTGCCGGCCGTGACGGATTTCCCTGTCGGGGGCAACGGCTGTCTTCGGATCGATGTGCAAGGGCTGCGCGGGTTCGAGACTGGACATCATAAAGGATGGAGTTTCAGGCAGAAGCACGAAGTCGCCTTCTTCGAGGATGACCGGCTGCTCTCCACTGACAGCCAGACGACAGCTTCCCTCGATCATCGCGCAAAATCCCGGCAGCCCGAAATCGGCGTAGCGCACCGCCCAGCGCCCTGCGCCGGTGATCCCCTTGGAGAACACGGCCCAGGGGCGGAGAATCTGGATAACTTCGGTCAGCGGGTCGGTCATGTCGGACTATCTCAAATAAAATATGGACTATTGATCGAAGATAGTCCTGATTATGTCGATTACAACGATCTCGTCAACAGCGAACACAGGAGATCCTCATGAAGACCGTACTCATCACCGGCTGCTCATCCGGCTATGGATTGGAGACCGCCCGTTACTTTCATGAGAAAGGCTGGAGCGTCATAGCCACCATGCGGAACCCGCGCGACGGCCTGCTGCCGGCGTCGGAACGCATTCGCATGCTGCCGCTGGACGTGACCGATCCCGAGAGCATCGCGGCCGCCGTGGAAAAGGCGGGGCCGATCGATGTGCTGGTGAACAATGCCGGGATCGGTGTCGTCGGCGCTTTCGAGGCCACGCCGATGGCGCATGTCCGCAAGGTCTTCGAGACCAATAGCTTCGGCGTCATGGCCATGACACAGGCCGTCATCCCGCAGATGCGAGAGCGCCGGTCCGGCGTGATCGTCAACGTCACCTCGAGCGTGACCCTTGCGGCAATGCCGTTGGCGGCGGCCTATACCGCAAGCAAGCAGGCGATAGAGGGATTCACCGGATCGCTGGCGCATGAATTGGCCGCCTTCGATATCCGGGCGAAACTGGTGGAACCCGGTTATGCGCCGACGACGCGGTTTGCGGCCAACACCGACATTCCTGTCATGGACCTGATCCCGGAATCCTATGCCGAATTTGCCGGACCGATCTTTGCCGGCTTCGCCAACCCGGCGCTGACGACGAGGGAAAGCGACGTAGCCGAGGCGATCTGGATGGCTGCCAACGACACTTCGGACAGGCTGCGTTATCCGGCAGGAGCGGATGCTGTGGCCCTCTCTAGGGTCGCCTGATCTGCACGGCAGGATATCAAACGGCCCGGCATGCCGGAGGTTACTGAAGCCTCCGGCCTTGTTGCTGACGGTCCGGCAATCGCTCACCCGAGGGACTTCGCCATCCTGAACCGATCGAGGGACTGCCCGTGGCGATGAACCGTTTCTCGCTCTATCACGACAAACCCCATCCGCTCAAAAAACGGTCTTGCTGTGATGCTGACTTCGGAATGAAGCCCTGTCAGTCCGCTTGCCCGCGCGTGAGCCTCGACCGCCTCGATGAGCGCCGTTGCAACCCCGCGCCCACCGAACTCGGGATGCACAAACATCATGTCGATATGGCCGTCTGCTTCGAGATCGGAAAAGCCCGCGACAACGCCGCCGATCTCCGCGACCCATGTCGGCCTGTTGGCGCGGCGTATCGACCAGACGTCCCGGTCTGCATGTGCCCACGCATCGATCTGCGCAGGCGTATAATCCTTCGAAGCCGTTTCGCGGATCGCCCGCAGAAACACGTCTATGACGCTATCGAGATCGTCAGGTCTGTAAGGGCGGATAAACATAGAGCGGCCACTTCGAATGCAGGATTGAAAGGAGACCTTCCCACCGGGTATCAGCCGGGCCGGCGGGCGGCAAGTCTCCTCACTGCGGATGAGATCGGCGCCCCTCAGGGCGCCATCAACATTCGACGACGTTGACGGCGAGGCCGCCGAGAGAGGTTTCCTTGTACTTCTCGTTCATGTCGTTGCCGGTCTGGCGCATGGTTTCGATGGCGGCATCGAGCGGCACGAAATGCTGGCCGTCGCCCTTTAGCGCCAGCGAAGCGGCGGTTACAGCCTTGACCGCCCCGAGAGCGTTACGCTCGATGCACGGCACTTGCACAAGGCCGGCAACCGGGTCGCAGGTCATGCCGAGATGGTGTTCCAGCGCGATTTCCGCGGCATTCTCGATCTGCTCCGGGCTGCCGCCCATGACCGCGGCAAGACCGGCCGCTGCCATGGCGGATGCCGAGCCCACCTCGCCCTGACAACCGACCTCGGCACCGGAGATCGAGGCGTTGTGCTTGATGATGCCGCCGACGGCAGCGGCCGTCAGCAGGTAATCGCGGACACCCTCCTGGTCGGCATCGGGATGGAAATGCAGATAGTAGCGGATCGTCGCGGGGATGACACCGGCCGCGCCATTGGTCGGCGCGGTCACGACGCGTCCACCGGCCGCATTCTCCTCGTTGACCGCCATGGCATATACCGACAGCCAGTCATTCGCGAGCAAGGGATTGAGACGGTTGCTGCGCCACTCTTCCTGCAGCTTGTCGTGAATGGACCTTGCCCGTCGGCGCACGTTGAGCCCGCCCGGCAGCCTGCCTTCCTGCTTCAGCCCCCGGTCGATGCAGCCGCTCATCGCATCCCAGATCCGGTCGAGGCCGGAATCGAGGCTTTCGCGGTCCATCGCCGTTTCCTCGTTGGCGCGCTTCATCTGGGCGATCGTCAGGCCGGAGCTGGCGGCCATGTCGAGCATCTCTTTGGCGGAGGAAAAGGGATAGGGCACCTTCCGGCCGCCACTGCTCTTTTTTGCAGCTTGCATGGCCGCAAGCTCTGTATCGGTCACGACGAAACCGCCGCCGATCGAATAATAGACAGTGGTCAGCAGCACGCGGCCGTCGCGGTCGAGAGCTGAGAAGCGCATGCCGTTGGCATGGCCCGGCAGCGGGGTCTTCTTGTCGAAGACAAGATCGTCCTTGGGCTGGAAGGTATAGGCCGGATGACCCGGCGGCTGCACCTTGCCGGTCTTCTCGACCTCCTCGATGATCGTATCCATGTGGTCGGGGTCGATGCTGTCGGGCGCTTCGCCGGTAAGACCGATGATAACAGCCCTGCCCGTTCCGTGACCGATGCCGGTATAGGCGAGCGAACCGTGCAGGCTCACTTTCAGAGCCGCCACATGCGCGCCGTGCGGCCGCGGCCAGCTATCGGACAGAATGAGGTCGAGGAACCGGTTCGCAGCCGTCATCGGCCCCATTGTGTGGGAGCTCGAAGGCCCGACGCCGATCTTGAAAACATCGAATACCGAAAGAAACATGAGATTCCGACCTGCGCACCGGATCCTGAAGCATGGCCGCCGAGCCCTTGTGACCGCGACGAGGTAGAGGATCAACCGACATATAGTGATTCAAGGCTAGGATATCATCGATTGCGAATGCGTCGGCGAACCGACATCGGCTTTCACCGTCGCGACATGGGTGTCATCTGCTGCAAATAAAAACAGCGCGGGCTTTTCGACCCGCGCTGTGAATGAAAACCGGATGTTGACCGGTTCAGATGCTGCCAAAAAGATAAGCGAGGCAAAGAACGCCAGCAAATCCCATCAATGCACGAAATGTGACGCTCCAGCACGATTTCTGGATACTGTCTTCCATATAGGCTCCGATTGTCATCCATGGTTGGCAGAAAGCCGTCCCCCGACCGCCTTCTTGATGTCGATCTATTAAAGTTTGCAGGGTTTCGCAACTGCAAAAAAGGCAAAACAAAGGCGCTTTCGATTTCCAGCCATGCGTAAGTTGCATAGTTTTTCGAAATATCAATGGCTTGGCACTTCACTCATTGAATCACGTCAATAAGCTGTCCGTCATATTTTTGTCAAAAGCCCTGCCATCCGACGCTGGCCTTGTGGAATTTTGTCCAGTGAGCTTAAAACATTTCGTGGAATCGACCGGAGCCTTGGGATGACCCTTGCCGATTATTGCGCCCTTATCCTCTTCGCCGGCCTTTGGGTCGGCTATTCCTGGATCACAGGTCAGGCACGCATCCTTTCGCGCAGTAGCCTCACCCAGGTCATGGCCGAACGCCGCCGCGCCTGGATCATGAATTCGCTGAAGCGCGACCTGAAGATGATCGACACGCAGATCCTCGCCGGACTGCAGAACGGAACGGCCTTCTTCGCCTCGACCTCCATCCTCGCGATCGGCGGCTGTTTTGCCCTTCTCGGTCAGACGGACAAGGTGGATTCGGTGCTGAAGGATTTGCCCTTCGTTCTTCCGGGCGGGCGCACCACCTTCGAGATCAAGGTTTTCGTCCTCACCGCGATCTTCGGCTATTCCTTTTTCAAGTTCGGCTGGTCGTACCGGCTGTTCAATTACTGCACCATTCTCTTCGGTGGACTGCCGATGTCCGAGGAGACGCGGCGGGATCCGGCAGCCGCTGAGAAAGCGGCCGAACTCGCAATCCGCATGAACATCATCGCCGCAAGCCATTTCAATGCAGGCCTGCGCGCGCTTTTCATGTCGATCGGCTATCTCGGCTGGTTCGCCAGCCCCTATCTGTTCATGGCAACGTCTACGGTTGTCTTTGTTGTGCTTATCCGCAGGCAATTCTTCTCCGAGGCCAGGCTTGCACTCATTCATGGACCAGCGCCATGAAAAGGCCGCGTTTGATGTTTCTCCCAGGCAGGTGCCCTGCCGTTCGCGTGGGCCGTCCTCCCCAATAACGGACCATCAACAAAGGGATTGACCGTGCAGCCCTCCTCCGAGCGCCCAGAAAAAGCATCGTCGCATCCCCGTATCGGCGCACTCGATGCCGCTCGCGGGCTGGCGCTGATCGCCATGGCGACCTATCACTTCAGCTGGGACCTCGAATTCTTCGGCTATCTGGATCCGGGAACCTCGACGCATGGACCGCTGAAGATCTATGCGCGCTGCATCGCCTCCAGCTTCCTGTTTCTCGCCGGCTTCAGCCTCGTTCTGGCGCAGTATCCCGAACTGCGGCTGAAGTCCTTCCTGAAGCGTCTCGGCATCATCGTTGCGGCGGCACTGGCCATTACGGTCGCAACCGCCATCGCCATGCCGGACGGGTTGATCTTCTTCGGCATCCTGCACAGCATCGCGGCTGCAAGCCTGTTGGGACTGCTGTTCCTGAGGGCGCCGCCGCTGCTGACGATAGCCGTGGCGGCCGTCATCATCGCCCTGCCGGTTTACTACCAGTCGGAAGCCTTCGACGCACCGTGGCTGCTATTCCTCGGGCTTTCACAGCATCTGCCACGATCCAACGACTACGTGCCGATGCTCCCGTGGAGCGGTGCTCTGCTCATGGGGATTGCAGCAGCGCGCATCGCCCACGGGCGAGGATGGTTGACCGCGCTCGCGCGTCTTCCGGAAGGCCCTCGGTGGCTGCGCTGGGGCGGGCGGCACAGTCTGATCGTCTATCTGGTCCACCAACCCGTGCTGATCGCCATTGTCTATTTGATGTCGATCATTGCGCCACCTCAGGAACCTGATCCTATTCAGTCGTATCTGATGAGTTGTCAGACGGCATGCCAGGCGGAAGGAAGCGAAGCGGAGCTATGCACCCGTTTCTGCTCCTGCACACTGGACCGTTTGCAGGAGCAGTCACTGCTGGCACCGCTCCAGTCCGGCGCAATCTTACCGGACAAGGATGAGCGGATATTGAAGCTTGCGCGTGAATGTTCAGCCATCAGCCAATGACAGGATCTGATCATGAATGCCTATAGGTTAAAGCCGCTGCGGTATCCCTGGCCGCCGGTCGTTTATGTTCTGGCCATTGCAGTGGCCTTTCTCGCGGACCGCTATGTCGGACTATTGCCCCCGGCGCGCGGCGATGGATATTTCTTCATCACCGTCGGCGGATTGCTGGTGGCGTTGGCAATCGCACTCGATATCTGGGCGGTGAAAACCCTGCTGGATTGCCATACTGCCGTCCTGCCGAACCGCTGTGCCCAACGGCTGGTGACCACCGGCCCGTTCCGTTTCACGCGGAACCCGATTTATCTCGGCTATACGCTTCTGACGTTGGCCTTCGGCCTGCTGACCGGCAATGCCTGGTTCTTCGTCGCCGGACTGACTGCTGCGGCGCTCACCACCATGGTCGCGATCCGTTGCGAAGAAATGCATCTGCTTGCGCGCTTCGGCGCAGATTTCGAACATTATTGCCAGCGCACCCGGCGCTGGATCTGAAGAGAGGCTGGAGAGGGATGCTGCGTGGGATCGCGCAGCTCTTCCCATCAGGTGCCGACGCCGATTTCCACGAGGCGCGTCAGGCAGGCCTCCTCGGCATTGTCGAGCTCCGCCAGCGTCTCGTCGATATCTCGACGCTTCTGGCGAAGTTCCTCGCGTTTCTCGTCGATGCGCTTCATCATCAGCTTCAGCTGGCCGATCTCGCCCGGCGGTTCCTTGTAGACGTGGATGACTTCACGGATTTCGGCTATGGTGAAGCCGATCCGGCGTCCGCGAAGGATTTCCTGCAGCAGTCGTCGGTCGGCCGCGCGGTAAAGACGCGTACGGCCACGACGTTCCGGATGGATCAAGCCTTCGTCTTCATAGAATCGAAGTGTCCGGGTCGAGACGCCGAATTCACGCGTCAATTCTGTTATACTGTAATACTTCTTCACAACCGTACCGCTTCATTAGGGAAGCAATATAATATTGACTTTTACGTACAAGTCAATTTTGCCGTTTCAGCTCGACATGAACCACCATGTGGCAAGGCCCAGGAATGAGAAAAAGCCAGTCGTGTCGGTGATGGCGGTCACGAAAACCGCCGAGGAAACAGCAGGGTCCGCCCCGGTTCGATGCAAAAGCAGCGGAATGGTGATTCCAGCCATCGCAGCTGCAAACATGTTGATCAGCATCGCCGTGGTAATGAGGCCGCCGATCGAGGCGTCGTGGAACCAGAAACCCGCCACGATGCCGACGAGACAGCCGAACAGGACACCGTTGATGAGACCTACACCGGCCTCGCGGCGCGCCACGCGCCATGCGTTATGGATATCGAGGTCACGGGTTGCAAGCGCCCTCACCGTCACAGTCATCGTTTGCGAGCCCGCATTGCCGCCCATCCCGGCGACAATCGGCATGAGGATCGCGAGCGCCACCACCTGCTCGATGGTCGCCTCGAAGAGCGATATGACGGAGGCCGAAACAAAGGCGGTGAAGAGGTTGACCGCAAGCCAGGGCACACGTGAGCGGGAAGTCTCCACCACGCTGTCCGACAGCTCTTCGTCGCCGACACCGCCGAGGCGCATCAGGTCTTCTTCCGCTTCCTCCTGAATGACGTCGACCACGTCATCGATGGTCAGGACGCCGACCAGCCGCTCGTTCTCATCGACGACGGCAGCGGAGAGAAGGTCATACTGTTCGAAAAGCTGCGACGCTTCTTCCTGGTCCATTTCGGCAGGAATCGAATGGCTGGTTTCGCGCATGATCGTTTCGATCTTCACCTGGCGCTTGGTGCGCAGGATGCGATCGAGATCGACCGTGCCGAGCAGTTTGAAGGTTGGGTCGATGACGAAGATCTGAGTGAAGCTTTCCGGCAGGTCTTCCTCGTCGCGCATGTAGTCGATCGTCTGGCCGACCGTCCAGAACGGCGGAACTGCGACAAACTCCGTCTGCATGCGTCGACCGGCCGAACTCTCCGGATAGTCGAGAGCCCGGCGCAGGCGGACCCGCTCGGTAAAAGGCAATTGGGCAAGGATCTCTTCCCGGTCCTCGTGATCGAGGTCTTCGAGAATGTAAACGGCGTCGTCCGAATCGAGATCACCAATCGCTGCGGCGATCTGCGCATTGGGCAGATGCTCGACGATCTGCAGGCGAATGCCTTCATCCACCTCTGTCAGCGCGGTTAGATCGAAGTCGTCGCCGAGCAGCCGTACCAGGGCGATACGCTGGTCGGGCTGGATCGCCTCGATCAGGTCGCCCAGTTCCGATTCATGCAGCCGAGCGACGTGCTGGCGCAGGAACAGAAGATCGCGGTCGGCAATCGCCGCCCCGACCATCGCCAGAAAATCGGAACGGATGGAGCCGTCTTCGGAATAGATGTCGGCTGCGTCTTCCTGAGCGGAACGGGTGCGGGTTTCTTCGCCGGTCTCCGTCATCTTCGCGCCCCCGTCTCGTTCTGCTGGCTTTATGCGGCTTTCCGGCCGACAAGGAGAATGGCGTCAAAAAACGCTTTGTCAACAATTGCATAGGCTCGCCCGCCGGTGAACTGTGCAAATGCGAATGCTTCCTGCTAACCTATCTCCGGGGAGAGGTCCAGCGGTCATACACCGGAGACTCCGATGATCCCGGAAATGGGCCTGACCCTGCCCTTTTAGCTAGGAAATACAAAGTATGAGCATTCGCCCGATCGTTCGTTTTCCCGACCCTCGGCTGAAGGTCCCCTGCCTGCCGGTCGCGGTCTTCGACGAGGCATTGAGGCAGCTGGCCGACGACCTCTTCGACACGATGAAAGCGGCTCCTGGCGTCGGCATCACCGCTGCGCACATCGGGGAGACGCTTCGCCTCGTGGTGCTCGACTTGCCGCAGCTCGGCGGGCGTTGCGACTATGCCAATCCGGAAATCCTGTGGTCCTCTCCCGAAACCATGGAGCATGAGGAAGGCAGCGTCTCGATGCCTGGCGCCATAGAGACGGTCACGCGCCCGAAGACCATCGAGCTGCAATATGACGACCTTGAAGGCGTCAACCACAAGGTGAGGTTGGAAGGTTTTGCCGCCATCTGCATGCAGCATGAAATCGACCAGCTCGACGGCATTTTCTGGCTTCAGCGTCTCTCCCGGCTGAAGCGTGAACGTGTCGTGAAGAAGTGGGAAAAAAGTCAGGCGTGATTCTCTTCATAAAGGCCGAACCGAAAGCCGGTTTGCGCGTTTCAGATTGAATGGACGATTAACGGAGACACCCATGGAAAACGGCAAGCGCAAGGACGAGTTGTCCCGCGAGGAAGATTACCGCGATTTTGAGCAACGGGATCTGGAAGAGGGTTGGCCCTACGACGACGAGTCCGGGGCGAGCCGCAAACCGGTCGGCAATGCCGCTTATGGGGAAGCCGACGGAAATTTCGACCGTGAGCGGGACGATGGGGTGAGAATCACCCGGTCCGGACAGGATGCAATCGATCCCCCGGCCTATCCCGAGACCGGAGACGAGCGCAGCACGGAAGATGATGATCAGCTCGAATCAGACATCGCCGCTCTGATCGAGAACCTTCCCGGCATAAATCCCGATGCCATCGATATTCGCGTGGAAGGCCGAGCGGTGACGCTGAGCGGCAGCATCGACACACCAGAGGAGCGCCGGCTTCTGGAAATGAAGGTGCTGGCCGTTGCAGGCGTCGAAAAGGTTCACAACCGTATCGAGACAATCGGTAGCGACAGCCACATTCCCCGAGATACGGACTAGCGCCTCAAACCGTGGGACAACACAGGCCAATTCTCGGCCATTCTGTTGATTGAAAACAAAAAACCCGGCCGAAGCCGGGTTATTGGTGCGGTCGAGAAGACTCGAACTTCCACGGGTTGCCCCACAGCGACCTCAACGCTGCGCGTCTACCAATTCCGCCACGACCGCATCGTGGTAGGGCCGACTTGCGTCGACGGAGGTGCATGTAGCAAAAGCATTTTGGGTGCACAAGAGCGTCGTGACAGTTTTTTGAATTTTCTCTCGGCCCCTGTTGATAGCCCTTCCCCCGATACCCTTGAAACGCAGCGCATTTGTTGCCAAGTAGAGGAAAAATGAAGGTTTTTCCCATGCAGCGCACCGAAATCTCCACCGAAATGCACCCTCAGGAAGGATCACCGCCGGTGCGATGGCGCATTTCCGAAGAACTGGTGCCGTATGATGTCGCGGTGTCGGAAATGGAACGGCAGGTCGCCGCCATTGCCGACGGCAAAGCAGACGAACTCGTCTGGTTGCTGGAACACCCGCCGCTTTATACGGCCGGCACCAGCGCCGATGCGTCCGACCTGATCGACCCCGACCGATTCCCGGTTTTCGCCACCGGGCGGGGCGGTGAATACACCTATCATGGCCCCGGTCAGCGAGTTGCCTATGTCATGCTTGACCTGAAGCGTCGACGGCAGGACGTCCGCGCCTATGTCGCGGCCCTGGAAGAAGTGGTCATCCGTACGCTGGACAAGATGAACGTGCGCGGCGAACGCCGCGAAGACCGGGTCGGTGTGTGGGTACGCCGTCCAGAAAAGCCACTCCTGCCCGACGGCAGCATGGCGGAAGACAAGGTGGCTGCACTCGGCATCCGGCTGCGCCGCTGGGTGAGCTTTCACGGCCTTTCGATCAATGTCGATCCGGACCTCGGGCATTTCTCAGGGATCGTACCGTGCGGAATCACCCAATATGGGGTGACGAGCCTCGTCGACCTCGGCCTGCCGGTGATGATGGCGGATGTGGATATCCGCCTGAGAGAATCATTCGAGGAAGTCTTCGGGGAAACCGTGCGCGACCACGACCAGGAAATCGCCGCCTGAGTCAGGCTCGCGGGATCTGACGCTCGCAATCCTCGCGCTTGGCGCATTTCCGGTAAAAGGGAATCGCGGATGCAAAGCCGCTTCCCATTTTCTGGGGAATGACTCTGGGTTCAACGCGAACCCAAGTCCTCATCATTTTCCTCATAACAGGCGATCTGGCGCGCGAGCGACTTGATCAGGCGTCCGCATTCCTGATGGAGTTGATCGAGATGGGCAAGCTGGAGGCGCATCGCTTCGAGCGGAAGCTTTCTGTCATGGTCATCCGGCCCCAGGCCGACACCGGTCATCAGCCACATCGGTGACACACCGAGAATGCCCGCAAGGTTGAGCAGGCGGGTCGGCAGCGGCTCGGAACGGTCCGCTTCCCACTCAAGCAGGGTTTCGCAGGGAACGCCGAGTTGATCCGCGAGAGCGTCCGGACTGATTCCCGCCGTATCGCGAGCGGCGGAAAGCCGGCCCCCGAGCGTATCGTCGCTCGCATCGGGAAAAAGGTTCATCCGATCGCGAGGCATCAGGATGTCCATGGTGTAACGTCTCCCTTGTCCGTAGCGGGGCTTGTGTCTCTTCCACCCCGACGCGGTTTTACGGCTTATCGTGCCGCCCTTGCCTTATATGGCGTTCTTCAAGATATGGATGATAGACAGCTTTTGCCACCCTGTTGCCGCCATCGGCTGCTGACAACTCGCCATTTATGACATCGCCGAGCGCTGGCAACTTGATCTCGGTCATCCCCCATGCTTGATGGTGGCTTTCCCGAAAGCATGAGCGATGTCCGAGCCCAAGTCCACGCCCGCCCAGAACCCCGTGCAAGGCATGGCGCTGATGGCGACATGCATGCTCATCCTGCCCTCGATGGATGCGATCGCCAAGTATATGGCGACCTATGAAGGCATGTCCCCCGGGCAGGTCACGTTCTACCGATTCTTCTTCCAGCTTGCCTGCACCCTGCCCGTGCTCTTTTTCCTGAGCGGCTGGTCGGCGCTTTCGGCAAAGCGGCCATGGCTCAACCTGCTGCGCGGCGTCCTGCATGGCTCCGCAAGCCTGATGTTCTTCATCGCAGTCAAGTACATGCCTCTTGCGGACGTCTTCGCGATCTACTTCGTCGAACCTTTCATGCTGACGGCCTTGTCGGCGCTGTTTCTTGGTGAGAAGGTCGGCTGGCGGCGCTGGCTCGCCATCATCGTCGGCTTCGGCGGCGCGATGATCGTCATCCAGCCAAGCTACGAGATCTTCGGCCTGAAGGCGCTTCTACCGGTCGCCTGCGCCTTTCTCTTCGCTCTCTACATGTTCCTGAACCGCGCGGTGGGCGATGCCGATTCGCCGATGACCATGCAGACGATGGCCGGTCTCGGCGGCACCGCCCTGATGGCTGTCGCCCTTTTCGGCGGCAATCAGATGGCACAGGCGGATTTCCATATCTCGCTGCCGCAATCCTGGCTCGGCCTGCTGCTGCTCGTCCTGCTGGGCACGATATCCGGCTACATACACCTGCTAGTCGTTCGCGCCTTCCGTATGGCGCCGCTCTCGGTGCTTGCCCCATTCCAGTACTTCGAAATTATTGCAGCGACTATTTTTGGGTATTGGCTTTTCGGAGATTTCCCGACTGTCTCGAAATGGCTCGGAATTGCCATCATCGTTGGCTCAGGACTGTTCATCCTCTGGCGAGAGCACAAGCGGGCGCACGAAAGCCAACAAGTTTAACGATTTTGGTAAGCTGCGACTAACCGCGCTTGTTGGGACATTGGAAACATCCGATTGCTAGAAGCGTTCCCGGTTTCATGATGAAACAGGGAAGAAAAGATGAGCGAATTTCGTCTCTCTTTTCCGGCAAATGTGATCGCCGGGAAGAACAGGCTGACAGCCGAAGACATTTTGTTATTACGCAAATATTCGTTTCCTTTGGGAATCCGCAGCGCCGACGATGTGGTCACATTGCTGGCGCTCAACAGCACCTGTCCCGAGAAGTGCGATGGGTGGAACGACTTCTTCATAGAGTCGCTGACGGCCTTCATCGTCGAGCACTGCTATCCGCAAGGCAGCCTTGACGAAATTAATGTCGAGTGGATGAAGAGCGTGCTCTCCACCAATGGCGTTATAGAGACGCCGCTCGAACTGGCGGTCGTGCTGCATGTGATCGACGTCTCCCCCCATGTGCCGCCGTCGCTGAGGGCCTTCGCTATCGATCAGGTTCGGATCGCCATCGCGGAGAACACGGGCGCCTTTTCCACCGAGCGTCCCAAATCGGATGGCATCACGGACTATGACCTCGCTTATCTCGACCGCGTTTTGCGAACCGCCTTCGATCGCGGCTTCCTCCAGCTTGCCGATCGGGAGCGCGCAGCCTTGTTTGCCGTCAACGCTGCGATATCGGGATCTACCAGTCATAGCCGTTGGAGCGAACTCCTCGCTGCTGCAAGTCAGGGCAGCCTCCCCTCGGCGCGGGCGAAAAGCGAAGAAACGTCAAGCCGCTGGCTCAAGGTTCCCGACGCCTTCTTCCTCGACACGGAAAAGGTCGCCTGACGGAAGGCGTTCGCTGGAAGCTATGGGATTCGCTTGAATTTTACCGAATCCATCAGGCCAATTCTAAGGTCCGCCATCTAGGCTGCCACTCTTGGAAGATGCTTGATGCGCTGATCGCCGGGAGATCCACTTGACTGAATTCCAGACGGCTTTCGTGTTGCTTGGTATCAACATCGGTCTCCTATGGCTGCTGTTGGCGGCCCCCATCGGCAGCCGAACGATCAAGGTTCGCCGTCTGTTGAACAAGCGTGCCGAGGAGATCTGGGACATGGCCCGACCCGGAGGGGGCCTTGCAGACTGGCATCCCGCCATCCTCTCCAGCCGCCCCGTCGAGGGCATGCCCGACAGAATGGAGCTTACCTATCGCCAGCCGGACCGACAGGGCCGCTCCATGACCCGTATCATCGCCATCGACCGCACGGGCGTAACCGCACAGGGTGAGTTCTCCTGCGAACTGCGCATCGTCGCCGACAGCGCTTTGGATGCCGAATTCTGGTCCGGCTACCGCGAGGTACGCCGCATCGCGCCAGCCGAAGTGGGGTCGGCCATCGTCATAGAACAGACGGACAGCTATCGCGGGCTGGCGGGTTATCTCTATCGTTACTTCTCGCTGCGTCGCGAGGTGCGGGCTCTTGAGGACTATCTCGAGGGCCGCAAACCCGTCGCCCACGAACGCTTCGAGCATCCGCTGGTGCAGACGGCGCTTGCGGTGCTCTCCACGCTCCTGCTCTGGCCTTTCTTCGGCATGAATTCGAACGGGTTGATGATTTCCGTCTTCCTGACCCTTGTGATCGTCTTTCACGAGCTTGGCCATATGGTCGCCTACCGGGCCTTTGGTCATGAGAGCGCCCGGATGATCTTCGTGCCGCTGTTGGGCGGCATAGCGATTGGCGGAAGGCCCTACGACAGCCGCTTCGAAGCCGCAACCTGCGCGCTGATGGGGGCCGGCGTCTCGGCCTTCCTCGTGCCGATCCTGATCGCCGCTCACCAATCCGGCCCGGAGAGCGGACCGATCCTGGTTTTCATGCTGATCCTCGGCGCCTTCAATCTGCTCAACCTGCTGCCGATGTACAGGTTCGACGGCGGACAAATGCTGCGCCAGATATTCCGCACGACGAAGGCGTTGACGCTGGCGTCCTTCGGCGTGACCGGCGTCATTCTCTGGACCGGCTGGCGCATCGGTCTGCCGCCGCTTGCCCTGCTTGCCGCACTCTCGATCTTCACCCTCCTGAGCCTGATCCGAACGGGAAAAGTAAAGCCGCGTCACGAGCTTGCCGAAATGTCCCCGGCCGAACAGCTGATGACGGGTTTCGGTCTCTATGCGGCGCTTTCCATCCACGTCTATGCCGTGGTTTACGCCTGTGACCGTCTGTTCGGGTGACACGGAAGCATAATCCCCAAGCTGGATTGACGACTTGACAGGACGCCCTTCGGGCGCTCCAAGGGAGGCATGGATGAAATCAACGCTCCCCTTCCTTCCGGCTATTCGCCGGTGCCGCCCGGCATGCTCGCCAACGTCGTGACCTGCCTCGAGATGCGGGCACGTCCGCCGGTCAAGGCCGATCCTCCGACCGGTTCGCTTCGGCTGGAACGCTGGAGCGATGCGGATCTCGACGCCTACAGGGATCTGTTCCGGCGCATCGGCGAGGAATGGATGTGGATGTCGCGTCTGGTCATGCCGGACGACGAATTGAAGGCTATCCTCGAAAATCCGCAGATCGAGATTTTCGTGATGCTCGACAGTGAAAAACGGGTCGGCCTTCTGGAACTCGATTTCCGCAAGGACGGCGAGTGCGAACTGGTCTTCTTCGGTCTTGTCGCCGAGGCCATCGGCAATGGCGCCGGCAGGCTGATGATGAATGCGGCCATCGCCAACGCATGGTCGAAACCCATCAGCCGATTCTGGGTTCATACCTGTCATTTCGACCATCCCGGCGCGATACCCTTCTACCGCCGCTCGGGCTTCGAGCCTTACGCGTTCTTCGTCGAGGTCAGCGAAGACCCGCGCCTGACCGGCCAGATGCGCCGCGATGCGGCCGCTCATGTACCGCTGATCGAGGCGCTGTGACCGCCTGACGCTAGATGCCGTCAATTGATTTTTGACAGGCGCAGGAAAACCAGCGCTGTCTCTTGAGGCGGTCTACTGCGCATGCAACATACCACCACGAATTCGAACAAAAGGAGAAACGCCATGGACGTTCGCGCCGCAGTCGCCATACAGGCAGGAAAGCCGCTGGAGGTCATGACCGTACAACTCGAAGGCCCTCGTGCCGGCGAGGTGTTGATCGAGGTGAAGGCGACGGGGATCTGCCATACCGACGATTTCACGCTGTCGGGCGCGGATCCGGAAGGCCTGTTCCCGGCGATCCTCGGCCATGAAGGTGCGGGCATCGTCGTGGACGTCGGAC
>NZ_JACLAL010000006.1 GCF_014280875.1 Paenirhizobium daejeonense
ATTTCAATGATTTCTTCAGAACGAGAAACTTCGTCGCCAGCAGCGCCGCCGCCCTCGTCAGTGAGCGGATGTATAATCCTACCCCCTCAATCAAGTCAACACTATCTATCACAAAAATTACAAAAATCAGACAACTCATTGATTGTAAAAGAAAATCTTCAGATGTGGATGAATAACGCAAAACCAGACGCCCAAAACACAGGGTTCCAGAGCACACCCCCAGCCCGCATTTGAGAAGGAAGAACCCCGGAAAGGATTTCACGCTTGAATGGACCGCCCCACTTGCTAGTGTCGGCACCCTTATAGAGGAGAGGATCATGCTGGTACTGCACGAAACCGAGACTGCGGAAGCGCTGAAGTGGGACGAGCTGACCAACGCGATCGAACGGATGTTCCGCAGCCATTGCGTGACGCCGGTCCGTCACCATCATGAAGTGGAGGTACCCGGCGAAGCGGCGGCCACTCTCCTTCTGATGCCGGCCTGGGTTCCCGGCGACTATATAGGTATCAAACTGCTTTCGGTCTTTCCCGACAACCATCTGCGCGGCCTGCCCGCAATCTATGGCAGTTATCTTCTTTCTTCCGGCAAGACCGGCAAGATGCTCGCCGTGGTCGATGGCGGTGAACTGACCGCCCGGCGCACAGCCGCGACGTCGGCCTTGGCAGCCGGTTATCTCGCGCGTGAGGATGCAAGCCAGCTCCTCGTTGTCGGCACCGGACGCCTTTCCCTCAATCTCATTCAGGCGCATTCAACAATTCGCCCCATAAAGAGTGTCAGGATCTGGGGCCGAAATCCGGCCAATGCGGAAAAGACCGCTGCAGACGCAAGGGAGATGGGTTTTGACGCCACCGCCTGTACGGATCTGGAAGCGGCAACGCGAGAAGCCGACATCATTTCCTGCGCGACGCTTTCCAACGAACCGCTGGTTCACGGCGCATGGTTGAAACCGGGCGCCCATCTCGATCTTATCGGTGCGTTCAAGCCGACCATGCGGGAGAGTGATGACGAAGCGGTGCGGCGCGCAACCATCTTCGTCGACACCCGGGAAGGCGCGATGAGCGAGGCGGGCGATATTCTGCAGCCTCTGAAGGCCGGAATCATTCGCGAGACCGATATCAAGGCCGATCTCTTCGACCTCGCGGCCGGCCGGCACCGGGGCCGCACCGCCAATCACGAGATCACCCTGTTCAAGTCGGTGGGCGCGGCGCTGGAGGACCTTGCCGGAGCCATCCTTGCCTATGAGGCGGTTACCGCGCGCTTCAAATCGGAAACCTGATGCCATTCAATCTGCCCAGCCTCCCGGTCTCGGAAAAGCTTGCCGATCTGGCTGAAGCGCTCCTCCGGGAGAACCGCGCCGTCCTTTCCGCTCCCCCGGGAGCGGGCAAGACGACGATCGTGCCGATCCATCTTCTGGACCAGCCCTGGCGGGGGGACGGCCGTATTATCCTGCTCGAACCGCGTCGGCTCGCGGCGCGGGCGGCGGCGAGCCGGATGGCGAGCCTCATCGGGGAAACCGTCGGCGAGACCGTCGGCTATCGCATGCGGCTCGACAATCGGGTTTCGGCGCGAACACGGATCGAGGTGGTGACGGAAGGCGTATTCGCCCGCATGATTCTCGAGGATCCCGAACTCAATGGTATCGCGGCGGTTCTGTTCGACGAATTCCATGAGAGATCGCTCGATGCGGATTTCGGTCTGGCGCTGGCGCTCGACGCCCAGACTGCGTTGAGGCCCGACCTCAGGATCCTCGTGATGTCGGCGACGCTCGACATCGAGCGCGTCGCAACCCTTCTCGACAAACCGCCCGTCATCATCAGCGAAGGGCGAAGCTTCCCCATCGATATCCGCCATCAGGACAGGCCGGGCGGCACGCGCATCGAGGATGCAGTGACCTCGGCCATTGCCACTTCGCTCGCCCAGGAAACGGGCTCAATCCTCGCCTTCCTGCCGGGACAGGCGGAGATCCGCCGCGTGGCCGAACGGCTCGACGGCAAGGTCACGTCATCGACCCATGTCGTACCGCTTTACGGGAACCTCTCGCAGAAGGAACAGGACGAGGCGATCCGACCAGCTGCGCCCGGCATGCGGAAGGTGGTGCTGGCGACCTCCATCGCCGAGACCTCCATTACCATCGACGGCGTCAGGATTGTCATCGACAGCGGGCTTCAACGCCTCCCGGTCTTCGAGCCGTCGACCGGCATTACACGGCTTGAAACGGTCAGGGTTTCACGCGCATCCGCCGACCAGCGCGCCGGCCGCGCCGGACGAACGGAACCCGGTATCGCCATCCGGCTGTGGCATCAGGGACAAACGGCTGCTCTCCCGGCATTTACGCCACCGGAGATTCTTGCGAGCGATCTCTCCAACCTCGTGCTCGACATGGCGCATTGGGGCGTTCTCGAACCCGAAGGCCTGCGCTTCATCGATCCACCACCGGCCGCGGCCTGGAAGGAGGCGAAGAACCTCTTGCAAATGCTGGGTGCGCTGGACAAGACCGGAGCGCTCACGGCCAAGGGGCGCACCATGCGTGATCTCGCCCTGCCCGCGCGACTTTCCGCCATGGTGCTTGCTGCTGCGGAGGATGGACAGGCCGCGGAGGCTGCGCGTCTTGCCGTGCTTCTCACCGAACAAGGGCTCGGCGGCACCAGTCTCGATCTGGAAGAACGCCTGCGCCGCTTCGAACAGGAGAAGGGCGAACGTGCTTCGGCAGCCCGCAAACTTGCCGAAAGGATCGTCGGCGGTTTGCGCAGTAATAAGCCTCAAGGTGTACGGACAACCGCCGGTCGCCTGCTGATCCATGCCTATCCCGACCGGATCGCCCTTTCCCGAGGTGCGCGGGGGCGTTTCGTCATGGCAAATGGCCGTGGCGCCGAGATTGAGGAAACCGACCGGCTTGCCGGCTCCCGTATGCTGGTGATCGCCGACCTGTCCGGCCAGGCGGCGCGAGGCCGGGTGCTTGCCGCAGCCGAAATCCGTCGCGATGATATCGACGAACTGATGCCCGAGGCCATTCGTACCGCGGACGAATGCTTCTTCGATCCGTCAAGCCGGCAGGTGCGGGCCCGGCGGTCAACACGGCTTGGCGCCATCGTGTTTGACGAGACACCCCTCCCCAAGCCAGCCGGTGCGGAAGCCGCGCAGGCGCTTGCCGATGGGGTCAGGCAGCTTGGACTGTCCGCCCTGCCCTTCTCCAAGGCTGGGGAACAATTGCGGCAGCGAATCGGCTTCCTTCACCGCAGCATCGGCGAGCCGTGGCCCGATATCGGAGACGACGCACTTCTTGACCGACTTGCCGACTGGTTTATCCCGTTCCAGACCAATGTCCGTGGTATCGACGATATAACATCGGGTTCGCTTTTCGACGGACTGATGTCACTCGTTCCGCACGAGGTGCAACGCGATCTTGAAAAGCTGGCGCCGACACACTTCACCGCCCCGACCGGGCAGAACCATCCGATCCGCTACGACGGAAACGAGCCGACGCTTGCGATCCGGGTGCAGGAACTGTACGGCCTGAAGTCTCATCCGGCGATCGGCGGCGGCAGGCTGCCGCTGTTGCTGGAGCTGACTTCGCCGGCGCACCGACCGATCCAGACGACGCGGGACCTGCCGGGTTTCTGGGCTGGATCCTGGAAGGATGTGCGCAGCGATATGCGCGGGCGTTATCCCAAACACCCCTGGCCGGAAAACCCGGCCGATGCAGCACCGACGACACGCGCAAAGCCGCGTGGTACGTGAGCCGTGACAGAGCAAAGGAGAGGCCCTGCATGATAAAGCCGACGCAGGATGTGGGGAGACATTTCGGACCCTCCAGCCGGAGGTTGAGACTGCAGACGCTGGTGCGCCTGCGCTGGCTGGCGGTGGCGGGACAAGGCATCACGGTCTTCATCGTCGCCTTCCTCCTGGAATATCCGCTGCCATTCACCACGAGCATGGCGTTAATCGGAGCGCTCGCGGCGGCAAACTTCCTGTTGTCCGTCACCTTCCCTCCGACCTACCGGCTGGAGCCGCTTGCCGCGTTCGCCGTGCTCGGGCTTGATCTGTTCCAGCTCGCGGCCCTGCTCTTCATCACCGGCGGGCTCGCCAATCCGTTTGCGCCGCTGATCTGCGTTCCAGTGATCATCTCGTTTGCCTCCCAGCCGCGGGGGCTTTCGATTGCGCTCCTGGTGCTCGCGCTGTTTTTCATTACCGCGCTGGCGTTCACACCCTATCCCCTCCCCTGGCATAGCGGCGAGACCCTGCCGACCCATCCCGTCATGCAGCTCGGCATCTGGTTATCAATCACCTCGATGATGACGTTTGCGGCTTTCTATGCCTATCGTGTCTCGCAAGAGGCGGCGCTGCTTGCCGACGCGCTTTCGGCGACCGAGCTGATCCTGCAGCGGGAAAAGCATCTCTCGCAGCTCGATGGCCTTGCCGCCGCCGCTGCCCATGAACTCGGCACTCCACTTGCCACGATCAGCGTTGTCGCCAAGGAGATGGAGCGCGAACTGGGGAATGACGAGCGCTTCGGCGAAGACGTGCAGCTCCTGCGCAGCCAGAGCGAGCGCTGCCGCGACATCCTGCGTCGGCTGACGAGCCTGCCCTCCGAAAATGAGGAACACATGCGGCGCCTGCCGCTTTCCTCGATGATCGAGGAAGTGCTGGCACCGAACAGGGAGTTCGGCGTCAAGCTTGAGCTGGTAGAGAAATCGGACCGGTCAAAGGAGCCGATCGGGGTGCGCAATGCCGGCATTCTCTACGGCCTCGGCAACCTCGTCGAAAACGCAATCGATTTCGCGCGCGACAAGGTGACCGTTACCGTGGAACACGACGCCTCGAAGGTGGTCATCACCATCGAGGACGACGGTGAAGGCTATTCCGCCGACGTTCTGCAACGCATCGGCGAACCCTATGTCACGAGCCGGCAACGGGACGACAAGGCAGGCGGACTGGGCCTCGGCCTGTTCATCGCCAAGACACTGCTGGAACGATCCGGCGCGACGCTCCGGTTTGAAAACGGCGGTCCGGACCGACCAGGCGCGCGCGTGCGGATCGCATGGCCGCGTGGCCTGATGGACGCAGGGCGCTGAAATGACTTTACCCGCCGGTCATAAGTGGCCATAACCGGACAAGAATGTGAACAGAATGCCCCGCAGGGATGGCAGACCATGACAGAATTCGCTTCATCCGGCTCGAAGAGCGACATCGCAACCAATATCGATGAAAGCATCGGCCCCGATCCGAGCCTGCTGATCGTCGATGACGATGCCCCCTTCCTCCGTCGTCTGGCGCGCGCCATGGAATCCCGCGGCTTCGCCGTCGACATGGCCGCTTCTGTCGCAGAAGGCATTGCGAAGTCGAAGGCCACGCCGCCGAAATATGCGGTGATCGACCTGAGGCTCGGAGACGGCAACGGTCTCGATGTGATCGAAGCCATTCGCGAGAAGCGGAGCGACACGCGGATCGTGGTTCTCACCGGCTACGGCAACATCGCGACCGCTGTGACGGCAGTCAAGCTCGGCGCGCTGGATTATCTCTCCAAGCCTGCCGATGCCGATGACATCTTCCTGGCGCTGACCCAGCGTCCGGGCGAAAAGGCCGAGGTGCCGGAAAACCCGATGTCGGCCGACCGGGTACGCTGGGAGCATATCCAGCGCGTTTACGAAAGCTGCGACCGCAACGTCTCGGAAACGGCCCGGCGCCTCAATATGCATCGTCGCACGCTTCAGCGCATTCTCGCCAAGCGTGCGCCAAAATAAGACAATCCGGTATTATTCGGTCGCGGGGGTTCTCGCGGCCCATTCCGCCATCATCAGCCGCTGTGCTGCGGTGCGCGAAAAGTTCAGCGTGACCGCCTTGCGGGTCGCCGGTGGCAGCCTGTGTTCGGGCGCCTCGCGCAACAAATGCGCGCCGTAACCATCCGAGACAAGAAGCCCGCAATCCTCCGGGAATATATCGAGCGGCACCTCACCGTGGGTCGCGAAAAACAGCCGGTCACAATAACTTCTATACTCCGGCCATTTGCGGTCGACACGAAAATCCTCGATCGAGGATTTGATTTCGATGATCCAGATCTCGCCCTTGTCGGTCAGGCCGACCAGATCGGCCCTGCGGCCATTGGCAAGCGACATTTCCGGAAGCAGGGCCAGCCGCATCTCGTTCAGCAGCACCTGCACGCCGCGACGCACCAGCATAGCGCGATCGGACTGGCGCCCGTCGATTAAGGGGTTGTTAACGGCAACGGAAACAATCGTCATGTATAAGCCTGGCCTGCCCTTGTGGCATGTTGCAAAAAAGCAATGCGGAGTCATTTTGCATTGCCGAAGTCCCGTGGTCCTTCCGCGCTACTTGCCAAGGCGAACTTAATCAAAAATAAACCATAAACAAAGATGGTTGAGCCCACCATCTCTCAGCTTGAACCCTACGAGACATCCCCATGCGCCTTCGCAATGCATTGACCGTGTTCGGCCTTGTCGCAACACTCGGCCTCGCCGGCTGCACAACCACTTCCACGACGACTACCCCTTCCGAAGAACCGAAGGAAGCCGCCGAAGCAACCACCACCAAGATCTTCAGCGATTCCTACGGCAGCGTAACTGACGCCGGCTTCGCTCTCCCGGCTATCCCGATCAGCCGCGTGGACAAGAAGTTCCACCGTCAGATTGTTGACTATTCTACCACGGAAAAGCCCGGCACGATCGTCGTAAACACCCGCGAACGCTTCCTTTATTATGTGCTGCCGAACGGCAAGGCCGTCCGTTACGGTATCGGCGTCGGCAAGCAGGGTTTTGCATGGCAGGGTGAAGCCTATATCGCCTGGAAGCAGGAATGGCCGACCTGGCACCCGCCGAAGGAAATGGCGGAGCGCAAGCCGGAAATCGCCAAGTATGTCGAGGCGGGCATGGGCCCGGGCCTCAGCAACCCGCTCGGTGCACGCGCCATGTACCTGTTCGACGACAAGGGCCGCGATACGCTGTTCCGCCTGCATGGCACGCCGGAATGGGCCTCGATCGGTACCGCCGCTTCCTCGGGCTGCATTCGCCTGATGAATCAGGACGTCATCGATCTCTACAACCGCGTTCGTCCCGGCAAGGGCGCTCGCGTGGTCGTCCAGCAGTAAGCTTCATCGACCGCTTCAGATATGAAAAAAGCCGCCGGGATCACCGGCGGCTTTTTTATTGGGCTTCAGCGGATCTTATCCGGCAAGCTTTGCCTTCAGTTCACGGCGGCGGCGATGCAGAACCGGCTCGGTGTAGCCGTTCGGCTGTTCACGACCCTTCAATACCAGTTCGAGAGCAGCCTGAAAGGCGACAGAGCCGTCGAAATTGCCGGCCATGGGGATATAGGCGGGATCACTCGCGTTCTGGCCGTCGACCACGGCAGCCATCCGCTTCATCGTCTCGATCACCTGCGTTTCGGGGATGATGCCGTGATGCAGCCAGTTGGCCATGTGCTGGGCGGAAATGCGCAGCGTTGCCCGGTCCTCCATCAGGCCGACATTGTTGATATCCGGAACCTTGGAGCAGCCGACGCCCTGATCGATCCAGCGAACGACATAGCCAAGGATACCCTGCGCATTGTTATCGATCTCGTGCTGGATTTCTTCCGCCGTCCAGTTGGGACGGGGTGCGACCGGTACCGAAAGGATGTCGACAAGCTTGGCGCGCGGACGGGATTTCAGCGTGGCCTGGATGTCGGCGACGTTGACGCGGTGATAATGGGTTGCGTGAAGGGTCGCCGCCGTCGGAGACGGAACCCAGGCGGTATTGGCGCCGGCCTTGGGATGGGCGATCTTCTGCTCCAGCATGGCGGCCATCAGGTCCGGCATGGCCCACATGCCCTTGCCGATCTGCGCATGGCCGGAAAGCCCGCATTCGAGGCCGATATCGACGTTCCAGTTCTCGTAGGCCGATATCCAGGCTGCCTGCTTCATGTCGCCCTTGCGGATCATCGGGCCGGCTTCCATCGAGGTATGGATCTCGTCGCCGGTCCGGTCGAGGAAGCCGGTGTTGATGAAAACGACGCGTTCGCGGGCAGTGCGAATGCATTCCTTGAGGTTGACCGTCGTGCGGCGCTCCTCATCCATGATACCCATCTTGATGGTGTTCGGCGCCATGCCGATCAGTTCTTCGACGCGCGAAAAGATCTCGCAGGCAAAGGCGACTTCTTCGGGTCCGTGCATCTTCGGCTTGACGACATAGAGCGAACCTTCACGGGAATTGGCCCGCCGGCCATTGCGGCCAATGTCATGCAGGGCAATGAGCGCGGTGACAGCCGCATCCATGATGCCTTCCGGAACCTCGTTACCGTCGCGGTCGAGGATTGCCGGGTTGGTCATCAGGTGGCCGACATTGCGCACCAGCATCAGCGAACGACCGTGCAAGACGAGTTCCGAACCGTCCGGCGCAGTGAACGTCTTATCCGGGTTGAGAGCACGGACGAAGGTCTTGCCGCCCTTGCTGACTTCCTCCGTCAGGTCGCCCTTCATCAGGCCGAGCCAGTTTCCGTAAACGACCACCTTGTCCTCGGCATCGACGGCAGCGACCGAATCCTCGCAGTCCATGATAGTGGTAATGGCCGATTCGAGGTGGATGTCGTCGATATGGGCAGCATCGGTCTTCCCGATCACGCCTTCCGCATTGATGAGGATCTCGAGATGCAGACGGTTGCGGCGCAGTAGGATCGCCTGCGGCGCGTCGGGCGCACCGCGATAGCCCACGAATTGTGCCGGATCGGCAAGCCCGGTGACGCCACCGCCGGAAAGCGTGACGAACAGCGCATCCTTGTCGATGGAAAGGCCCGCGACATCGGCCCATTTGCCGGCGGCGAGCGGTGCCGAATCATCGAGCAGCTGGCGACCCCATGCGATGACCTTCGCGCCGCGGACGGGGTTATAGCCCTTGCCCTTCTCGGCGCCATCAGTTTCCGGGATGGCATCGGTGCCGTAGAGCGCATCGTAAAGCGAGCCCCAGCGGGCATTCGCGGCATTCAGCGCATAGCGGGCGTTCATGACCGGTACGACGAGCTGCGGTCCGGCAATCTCGGCGATCTCCGCGTCGACATTTGCCGTCGTTACCGAGAAATCTCCACCTTCCGGCAGGAGATAGCCGATTTCGCGCAAAAAAGCCTCATAGGCACCCATGTCAACGGGTGCGCCATTTGCCTTGTACCAGGCATCGATCGTCGCCTGCAGTTCGTCCCGCTTTGCAAGAAGCGCACGGTTCTTCGGCGCGAGATCGTGAACGATCGCCGAGAGACCGGCGAGATAGCGCTCGGGGTCCACGCCGGTCCCGGGCAGCGCCTTCTCGATCAGGAAATCATACAGGCCCGTGTCGATGGACAGTCCGTGGCTCTCAATGCGGCTCATCGCCAATTCTCCTCGCAATCCGATTAGAAAATTCGTGCTGGGAGCATGCCTTGATCTTATTGAGTGTCAATCGAGCACGAATAACAAATATTTATTCCAAAAAGGAAAAAGTTAGCGTCGATCTCACACACTGGCCGATACACGGGGGCGTCCGCTCGCCGTCGCGATGATCCGGGCTTCCATCAGCTTGCGCCGTCCTTCGATTTCGGGCGCATCGATTTCACGCGCGAGCACCACGACGACATCGGCAGCACCGCTGGCCCGCGCATGCTCAAGCGCGTTTTGTGAAGCCCGTTCTTCAGCCTCGGCCAGCGCCGCTTCCTCTTCCGCAAAGCGCCGGTTGTCTCCCCCGCCAGCCACGATGAAGACCCCCTCTTCCGGCGAGGTGACGAAGATCGTTACGGTGGAGCGGACCTGTCCGACAACAGCGCCGACCGCATTGGCGACATCGGCGGCTTCCGGCACAGCACAGGTCGCTGACAGCATCTCGGCAATCGCCGGGTAGTAGACCGGAGCGGACGCGCCGAGACCTATCAACGGGCGGTCGAGGGACAGGGTAAAGCGCGCAATACCGGTCTGGCGGTTCAGAGCGCGGTCGATCAGCACCGAGCGGGCCGGATCGATATCAGCAAGACCATCTTCGGCAAGGCAGGCCGAAAGAATGGCTTCCGCCGACTGTCGCGTCAGCCTGTCTACGATGCGTTGGGCGAGCTCTTCCGGCGACCCGGCTATCGGCTTTCCTGTGCCGTCCTTCTGCCGCATGGCAACCTGCATGCCGAGATCGGCGGCCTGCAGGTTCCACTGGCCCTGCCTGCCCAGCACATGCATCGCGTCTGAGGGAGTGAGCCCGCAGATGTGCACGAGACCCCGTGCAACAAGACGGTCAAGCGTCGCCTTCTGCTGCGTCACCGTGAGCAGCTGGTCAAGAGCCACGGGAATATCGGTGATACGGGCAAAAAGGGTCGCTTCCTGTGGCTGCAGTCCGGCGGAGAGATGATCCGGCACTCCGGTACGGACCGCGAACCGCCCGTCGTGGCGACCGACATGAGCAGAGCGCAATTGCCGTTCCAGTGTGCCGATGACCGCCTCCCCGTGCAGCATCGCGGCAAGGCTGAGGGGCACGAAACGACGGGGACCGAGATCAATCCGCGGCGCAAGCCCGCGGTCGTCGAAGCGGACTTCGGAATCACCTCCGAGACCATAGGTGCGCATAGCGACCGCTTCCACCATGGTGCGATAACCGCCGACCACCGCACCATCGGCATCGAGACGCGGGCGGCCGTTTTCCATGACAGCCACATCCGTCGTGGTGCCGCCGATGTCGGAGACCACGGCATCTTCGAGCCCGGTCAGGTATCTCGCGCCGACAAGGCTTGCCGCCGGGCCGGAAAGAATGGTCTCGATCGGACGAAGCCGCGCCTCGGCCGCCGAAATCAGCGCACCGTCGCCACGCACCACCATCAGCGGTGCGTGGATACCACGATGTTTCAGGTGATCCTCGCAGGCGCCGACAAGGCGGTCGATCATCGACACCAGCCGGGCATTGAGCAGCGTCGTCAACGCGCGCTTCGGCCCCCCGAGCTTGGAGGAAAGCTCGTGGCTGCAGGTAACCGGCAGATGGGATTTCTCTCGGATGAAGTCCCTCACCCGTATCTCATGGGAGGGATTGCGGACCGCGAAATAACCGGCAACGGCGAAGGAGGATACGTTCGCCGCCAGTTCCGGCAGGATCGCTTCGAGCGCCGTCATGTCGAGTGGTGTCTCGTTGCCATGGACATCATGGCCCCCCGGCAGGAAGATCACCGGATCGGCACCCAGCGCATCCGCAAGACCATCTCGCCGCAGATCCTCCGGGCCAAAGCCGATCATCACCAGGGCAGCGCGTCCGCCCTGCCCTTCGACAAGCGCATTGGTGGCAAGCGTGGTCGAGAGCGACACGAGACCGATGGCATCAGCCGGTAGACCGGAAGCGGAGAGCACGTTTTCCAGCGCCCCGGAAATCCCGATCGACAGATCATGCCTTGTGGTAAGGGCCTTGGCCTTGGCGATCAGTCCATCCGTCTCGCTGAAAAGCGCGGCGTCGGTATAGGTGCCGCCGGTATCGATGCCCAACATATAATGAAGTGTCACGCCACGCCCCGCATTCCAGAAAGACCGCAAGAAACGGTCCTACGCTTTATGCACTCACGGAAATCGCCGCGCTAGCTGACAAACGGCAAATTATGACCTGTCGCGTGGAGTAACCAGCATGGGCAATCCGCCTGCCGGCTGAACGGTGAGCTTCTGCACCGGCCACGGCCGCGGGCCGGCCTTCGGCGTAAAACGAAAGCGATGCATCAGAACGGCAAGCGCAATGACGGCCTCCTGCAATGCAAAGGTTGCCCCGATGCAGACGCGAGGGCCGACGCCGAAGGGCAGATACTGGAAGCGGCCGATGCGCTCACGGTTTTCCGGCAGGAAGCGGGCGGGATCGAAGACTCGGGGGCGATCCCAATGCAGCTTATGGCGATGCAGCGTCCAGGGCATGATGAGGATCGTCGCACCCTTGCGGATATCCAGAACCTTGCCGTCCGCCGCAACGAACCTGTCGTCTTCCAGCGCCCGCCGGTTGATCGACGGCGCCGGCGGATAGAGCCGAAGCGCCTCTTCAAAGGCGGCCCGAACGTGTGGCATGCGATCGGCCCAGGTCACGGGATCGGCACCGCTTGCGATGACCTCGTCGATCTCCGCCTCCATCTTCTGCCGATATTCCGGCAGATGGGCGATACAGTAAAGCGTCCAGCCAAGCGCGCGGGCTGTGGTTTCGTGGCCGGCACCGATGAAGGTGAGGATGTTGTCCTCGATTTCCTCGGTTGTCAGCCCGTCAGGCCCTTCGATTTCCAGAAGCAGGGTCAGAAAATCCCGGGGCGCCGTCGCCGGATCCCGGGCAATCGCGGCGCGTCGACGTTCCATCGTATCGCGCACCAGCTTGCGGAACTTCTCCAGCACCCGCTGTCCGCCAATGCGCGTCAGCCGCGGAAGCCAGGTGGGGGCCGCCAGCATGTCGAGCGGATCGATACGTCCCATCCGGTGCAGCAGCGCATCCACGTCACCGGCAACGTCTCCACTTTCGGATGCCAGTTCGCCGGAAAACAACGTCTCCGACAGGATCTGATAAGTCAGTTCCGTCATGTCGGTGGAAATGTCGTGAGTGCTGCCGTGGATATCCGCGCTGATATAGCGAGCGGCAAATTCCTCGCTTTTTTCCAGCATCTGCCGCGCGAAACCCCTAGCGTGGCGAGGCGTAAAGACCGGCGCCATGGCCTTGCGCGAGCGCTTCCAGACGTCGCCCTCGGCAGTCAGCAGACCATCGCGCAGAATGGGACGCAGCACAAGCTGCCGCACCACGTCCATGGGATAGTTGCCGGCATTGTCGACCAACACATGGCGGATGAGGGCCGGATCGTTGACGATGATAGTGGTACGGCCGAAGAAGCGGGTTTCGATCCATGGCAGCGTGTAGGAAGGGTCGCCCCAGAGCTCCAGCGGATTGCGCAGCACCGTACGAATGATTTCGAGACGTGAGGGCGGGACCTTTCTCGGCAAGGGCGCCGGAGGCTCGTAGCCGTCATTTACGCTGTCCTCGGCCATCTCCGTCATCGTTTACCCTCGGATGAGACCGTTTCTAGTCCGTTTCAGAGCAGCTTTTCCAGCTCATCGAGCCGATCATTCACCAGCCAGCCGTAATAGTTTTCCTCCGGCCAGACCGTGGATCCACCGGCGTTCTTTCGTGCCAGCGCCTGCGCCCGCTGCCTGGAATTACCGACATTGAAGAGCGTCGCGGTCACGCCGGGATTGGTCGAGATATCCATGCCGGCAATCGACTTGTAATCGTCAATCGACTTGCGGATAACCGCCGCCATGAAGGCAAGCGAGATATCCGGGTCCATGATCGCCTTGTAGACGCCGGCCGCATCGGTCTCGTCCAGCTTGGCATAACCCGACTTCTGGGCCACGAGGTCCGACATCATCAGCGCCGTCAGCGGATTGATCTGGCCAAGGCCGAAGGTCTGGCCCGCATAGAAAGGCTGGAAGAAAACAGCGCTGAAGCGATTGTCGGGATAGGACTTGCCGCCAACCGAGCGGCCCTTGAACTTGGCATTCCAGACGTCTTCGCGGCAGGTCCAGAGCGCGTAGGAGTCATCCTTGCCCTCGCATTCGGCAAATTCCGGGCGGGCAACGAAATCATCGACATCCTCGCCCTTGTAGGCGAAGCGGAAGCTGTTGCCTGCATAGGAGGCCGCCTTCACGTAATAGCTCTGCAGATTGTCGTAGGCGTCGACATTATAGGTATGCTCGCCGACGATTGCCCCGATCATGTGGATCGGGTCGATGCCATAGGCAGACGCCGTACTGCGGATCTTCGACATCAGCCGCTTATCCGAGGCCAGAAGGTCGCGCACTTTTTCATACTTGACGTCGAACGTGGTCTTTCCCGCCTTGGTACGGCGGACGGAAGCTCCGGGAATGGCAGGTTGTTCGGCATTGCGGTTCCCCGCGGGCACTGCCACAGGCGCTGCCTGCAGACCAGCAGGCGCCATCACAAGAAGCGCCAGAAGAATTGCCGAAATGATACGTGCCACGATCCGTTTGCCCTCCAGACTTCACTTTCCGATCGGCTACCGCGGGGGATAAGCCCGGGCGGCGACTTCACTTACATAAGCGAAGCCGCCGTTGTCGACCGGGAGATATGTCACTTTCGTGCGATTTGGGGGCAAAAGCACGAAAATAGATGCTCCTGCGTCACAGAATGTAGCGCGACAGATCCAGATCCTGCGCGATCCCGCCGACATGTTTTTGAACATAATCGGAATCGATCATGATCGAGGAGCCCGCGCGGTCAGGCGCATTGAACGAAACGTCGTCGAGCACCCGTTCCATCACGGTCTGCAGGCGGCGTGCGCCGATGTTCTCGACGGACGTGTTCAGCTTCACGGCGACATCAGCAAGTGCGTCGATCGCATCCTCGGTGAATTCGAGATCGAGGTCTTCCGTCGCCATCAGCGCCCTGTACTGGCGGATCAGGCTCGCCTCGGTCTCGGTCAGGATGCGACGGAAATCTTCCTTGCTGAGGGGCTTCAACTCGACGCGGATCGGCAGGCGGCCCTGAAGCTCCGGCAGAAGGTCCGAAGGCTTGGCCACGTGGAAGGCGCCGGACGCGATGAAGAGGATATGGTCCGTCTTCACCGGGCCGTATTTGGTCGAAACCGTCGTGCCCTCGACCAGCGGCAGCAGGTCGCGCTGCACGCCTTCGCGAGAAACGCCGGCGCCGACGCCGCCGTCACGAGCCGCGATCTTGTCGATCTCGTCGAGGAAGACGATGCCGTCGTTCTCGACGGAGCGCACGGCCTCGCGCTGGATGACCTCGTTGTCGATCAGCTTGTCGGACTCATCCCGGATCAGGTCGGCATAGGATGCCTTGACGGTGGTGCGCACCTTCTTGGTGCGGCCGCCCATGGCCTTGCCGAACATTTCGGAGATGTTGAGGATACCGACATTGGCGCCAGGCATGCCCGGGATTTCGAAGCCCGGCATGCCGCTGCCGCTGTCTGCGACCTCGATGTCGATTTCCTTGTCGTCCAGTTCGCCGCTACGCAACTTCTTGCGGAAGCTGTCACGGGTCGCCGGCGAAGAGGTAGAGCCGACGAGCGCGTCGAGCACCCGCTCCTCGGCGCCGGCATGGGCCTTGGCCTGAACCTCGGCGCGCTTCTTTTCACGAACGAGGCCGATGCCGATCTCGACGAGATCGCGGATGATCTGTTCGACATCACGGCCGACATAGCCGACTTCGGTGAACTTGGTGGCTTCCACCTTGATGAAGGGTGCGCCCGCAAGCTTGGCGAGGCGGCGGGAGATCTCCGTCTTGCCGACGCCGGTCGGGCCGATCATCAGGATGTTCTTCGGCATCACTTCGTCGCGCAGCGTCTCATCAAGCTGCTGGCGGCGCCAGCGATTGCGCAGCGCAATCGCCACTGCGCGCTTGGCCTCGTGCTGGCCGATGATGAAGCGGTCCAGTTCCGAGACGATCTCACGGGGAGAAAAGGTTGTCATATCGATGTTCCAAAGGGTCGAATGGGTTGATGATGACGGATCGGGCCGATCAATTGTCGCTGTCGAGGGTTTCCACCACGACATTGTCATTGGTGTAGACGCAGATGTCAGCGGCAATCGCCATGGCGCGGCGGGCCACTTCTTCCGCCGACTTGTCCGAATCCATCATGGCGCGCGCTGCGGCGAAGGCGTAATTGCCGCCGGAGCCGATCGCGATCGCCCCATGCTCGGGCTCCAGCACGTCGCCATTGCCGGTGATCGCAAGCGTGATGGTCTTGTCGGCGACGAGCATCATGGCTTCGAGATTGCGGAGATACTTGTCGGTGCGCCAGTCCTTGGCGAGCTCGACGGCCGCGCGCATGAGCTGGCCCGGATATTGTTCGAGCTTCTTTTCAAGCCGCTCGAGCAGCGTGAAGGCGTCAGCCGTGGCACCGGCGAAACCGGCGATCACCTCGCCCTTGCCGATGCGCCGCACCTTGCGGGCATTGCCCTTCATGACCGTCTGGCCGAGGCTCACCTGCCCGTCGCCGGCCATGATGACCTTGCCGCCCTTTCGTACAGTAATAATCGTTGTCATTGGGCACCTGTCTGGTCCCGTAGGGGACTGTTTTCCTGGGGGCGCGACACGGCCCCGTTGAGCCCTATGTAGGTGAAGCGCCGTCGAATACAATCTCGCTGCCGACCCCAGCAGCCTATGCCTGCTTTTGCTGGATATTTACCGCTGTGCCTGATAAGGAGCGCTCATCAGGGCCCGGGTTCCCGGTCCTCAGCATGGAGCAGACCTTAATGGGCGAAGCAGCCACCCCGCGCTCGGGAAGCATTTCCCGCAAGACCAACGAAACCTCGGTTTCCGTTTCCGTCAATCTCGACGGCACCGGCAAGGCGAAGATTTCCACGGGCGTCGGTTTCTTCGATCATATGCTCGACCAGCTTTCCCGACATTCGCTCATCGACATGGACATCGAGGTGAAGGGCGACCTGCACATCGACGACCATCATACCGTCGAGGACACAGGCATTGCGATCGGCCAGGCGATTTCCAAGGCGCTCGGCGAGCGGCGTGGCATCACCCGCTACGCCTCGATCGATCTTGCCATGGACGAAACCATGACGAAGGCGGCAATCGACGTTTCGGGCCGGCCGTTCCTCGTCTGGAACGTATCGTTCAGCGCGCCGAAGATCGGCACCTTCGATACCGAACTCGTTCGTGAATTCTTCCAGGCGCTGGCGCAGAATGCCGGCATCACGCTGCATGTGCTCAACCATTATGGCGCCAACAATCACCATATAGCGGAGACCTGCTTCAAGGCCGTGGCGCGGGCAATGCGAACCGCAGTCGAAATCGATCCCCGGCAGGCGAGCCGCGTTCCCTCCACCAAGGGCACGCTGGTCTGACAGCAAACGACAGGGGCGGATGGCCGGCGACCGGACCGCGAAAGCGGCGTCTTGGTTGATCCCGGGTCTCCAGGCTCCGATAGAAAGGATATTCGACGATGCGCGTTGCGATCATCGATTATGGTTCGGGAAATCTGCGTTCCGCGACGAAGGCCTTCGAGCGCGCAGCCCGGGAAAGCGGCATCGACGCTGAAATCGACCTGACGGACAAGGCGGAGCGGGTGGCATCGGCCGATCGCATCGTGCTTCCCGGCGTTGGCGCCTATGCCGATTGTCGCAACGGTCTCGACGCCGTCTCCGGCATGCATGAGGCGCTTGTCGATGCAGTCGAGAAGAAGGCGCGGCCGTTCCTCGGCATCTGCGTCGGCATGCAGCTCATGTCGTCGCGCGGGCTGGAAAAGACCGTCACGCAAGGCTTCGGCTGGATCAAGGGCGATGTCGTCGAGATGACGCCGAGCGATCCGACGTTGAAGATCCCGCAGATCGGCTGGAACACACTGACGCTCAATCGGCCGCATCCGCTGTTCGACGGCATCGAGACCGGCCCCGATGGCCTGCACGCCTATTTCGTGCATTCCTACCATCTCGCCGCGGAAAACCCCGGCGACGTCATCGCCACCACCGACTACGGCGGCCCGATGACGGCTTTCGTCGGTCGCGACAACATGGCGGGCGCCCAGTTCCATCCGGAAAAGAGCCAGAAGCTCGGCCTGAAGCTCATTGCGAACTTCCTCGCCTGGGCCCCGTAATTCTCATTTCATCCAATATCGGACAATTCGCATGATCCTCTTTCCCGCAATCGATCTGAAAGACGGCCAGTGCGTGCGCCTCAAGCTCGGCGACATGGAGCAGGCAACCGTCTACAACGCCGATCCCGCCGCGCAGGCGAAAGCCTTCGAGGACCAGGGCTTCGAATGGCTGCACGTGGTCGACCTGAACGGCGCCTTCGCCGGTGAAAGCGTCAACGGCAGTGCCGTCGACGCGATCCTCAAGGCGACGAAGAACCCGGTCCAGCTCGGCGGTGGCATCCGCACGCTCGAGCATATCGAGAACTGGCTTTCACGCGGACTTTCCCGTGTCATCCTCGGCACCGTGGCGGTGCGCGATCCCGCACTCGTCATCCAGGCCTGCAAGCTCTTCCCCGGCAAGATCGCGGTCGGAATCGACGCCAAGGGCGGCAAGGTCGCAGTCGAAGGCTGGGCGGAAGCCTCCGAACTCGGCGTAATCGAGCTTGCCAGGAAATTCGAAGGCGCAGGCGTCGCGGCGATCATCTACACGGATATCGACCGTGATGGCATTCTCGCCGGCATCAACTGGCCCTCGACGCTGGCGCTTGCCGATGCCGTTTCCATCCCGGTGATCGCGTCCGGCGGGCTTGCATCGCTCGACGACATCCGCCGCTTGCTGGAACCGGATGCCCGAAAACTCGAAGGTGCGATTTCCGGCCGCGCGCTTTATGATGGCCGGATAGATCCCGCGGAAGCGCTGGCGCTGATCCGCGCCGCAAGATCCTGAACGAGGAACCACCGATGACGCTGAAAGCCCGCGTTATTCCCTGCCTGGATGTCAAGGACGGCCGCGTCGTGAAGGGCGTGAACTTCGTCGACCTGATCGATGCCGGCGACCCCGTCGAGGCGGCCAAGGCCTATGACGCCGCCGGTGCCGACGAACTCTGTTTCCTCGACATCACCGCCTCCTCCGACGGGCGCGACACGATCTTCGATGTGGTGACCCGCACCGCCGAGCATTGCTTCATGCCACTCACCGTCGGTGGCGGGGTGCGCAGCATCGCCGACATCCGCAAGCTGCTGCTCTGCGGAGCCGACAAGGTGGCGATCAATTCCGCTGCGGTGAAGAACCCGGATTTCGTTGCGGAGGCCGCCGACAAGTTCGGCGACCAGTGCATCGTGATCTCGATCGACGCCAAGCGGCGGCGCACGCAGGCGGCCGGCGGCGACAACATGAGCGCCTGGGAGATCTACACCCATGGCGGCCGCAACCCGACCGGCATCGATGCCGTGGAATTCGCGAAGCAGGTTGTCGAGCGCGGCGCCGGCGAACTGCTCGTCACGTCGATGGATCGCGACGGCACGAAATCAGGCTACGACCTCGAGCTGACACGGACCATTGCGGACGCCGTGCGCGTTCCGGTTATCGCCTCTGGCGGCGTCGGCACGCTTGACGATCTGGTGGCAGGCATCAGCGAAGGCCACGCGACCGCCGTTCTCGCCGCTTCCATCTTCCACTTCGGTACGTATTCGATAACCGAGGCCAAGCAATATATGGCGCAGCATGGCATCGCCATGCGGCTCGACTGACAGGACACGCAAGGATCATGACCGAGTTTACCCTCACCGATCTCGAGAGCATCGTCGCGACACGCGCCACGGCGCGACCCGACGAGTCTTGGACGGCAAAGCTGGTGGCCGGCGGACAGTCGAAAGCCGCCAAGAAACTGGGCGAGGAAGCCGTGGAAACGGTGATTGCTGCCATCAAGGACGACAGGGAAAACCTCGTCTACGAGAGTGCGGACCTGCTCTATCATCTTATGGTCGTATTGAAAATTGCCGATATCCCGCTAGAAGCGGTGATGCAGGAGCTTCAGCGGCGTACAGCCCAGACAGGCCTGAGCGAAAAGGCCAGCCGGCAGGATCCATGACAACAGCGCCCCGGGAATCCGAAACGCCAGAAATGCTCGATCATTTCGAGGCGAATGGCTATTCGCCCTATCTCTTCTTCGATTCAGAGGAGTGGGCCCGGTTCCGCGCCGACACACCGCTGACGCTGACGGCAGACGAGGTTCACCGGCTGCGTTCGATCGACGACCCGATCGACCTACACGAAGTGCGTCGCATCTACCTGTCGCTGTCGCGTCTTCTGTCGGCGCATGTCGAATCCTCGCAGCTTCTTTTCGAGCAGCGCAACCGGTTTCTCAGCACCTCGGACGTCGCGAAGACGCCGTTCGTGATCGGGATCGCTGGTTCGGTCGCGGTCGGAAAGTCGACGACCGCCCGTATCCTGAAGGAACTTCTGGCACGCTGGCCCTCCAGCCCGAAAGTGGATCTCGTCACAACCGACGGCTTCCTCTATCCGAATGCACATCTCATTCGGCACAACATGCTGAACCGCAAGGGTTTCCCGGAGAGTTACGATATCGGCGCGCTGCTGCGCTTCCTGTCCGCGATCAAGGCGGGCCTGCCGAACGTCAAGGCGCCGAGCTATTCGCACCTGACCTACGACGTGCTGCCGGATGAGTTCAAGGTCATCGACCGGCCGGATATCCTCATCTTCGAGGGCATCAACGTGCTGCAGTCGCGCGATTTGCCGGCCGACGGCAAGATCGTGCCGATCGTCTCGGACTTCTTCGACTTCTCGATCTATATCGACGCCGACGAGAACCTGATTCACCGCTGGTATGTCGACCGCTTCATGCGGCTCAGGCAGACGGCGTTCCGCGATCCGAACTCCTACTTCAATCGCTATGCCGCCATCAGCGAGGAAGAGGCGCTGAAGATCGCCGAGGGCCTATGGCAGAATACGAACCTGAAGAATCTCAGGGAAAACATCCTGCCGACCCGCCCGCGCGCCGATCTCATCCTGCGCAAGGGTGACAACCACCTCGTCGAGAAGGTCGCTCTCCGGAAACTCTGAAACGCGCGGCGATCTCTGAGTTTCGCCGCAAACGAGAGCCGTTACATCATCAGGGATTGACCCGCCGCAGCGTGAGGTTGATCCGACCGCCATTCTTCAGGAGCGTCGAGGTCGAGGGATAGACGCGGTCTACACCGTGGAAACAAAGGCGTCCCTCGCCTCCGATGACGAAGACGTCACCACTTTTCAGCTTCAGCGACATGGTGGGATCGGTGCGGTTGACGCCTCCTACCCGGAAGAGGCAGCTGTTGCCGAGCGAGATCGAAACCACAGGTGCGGCGAATTCCTTCTCGTCGCGGTCCTGATGGAGGCTCATGCGCGCGGAATCGTCGTAATAGTTGACCAGACAGGCCTCGGGTTCCCCTTCATAGCCGGATACCCGTTTCCAGATATCGAGCAGTATGTCGGGGATCGGAGGCCATGGCCGTCCTGTCACGGGATGGGTCGACTGGTAGCGATAGCCGCTTTCCTTGTCCGTGACCCAGCCGAGCGGGCCGCAATTGGTCATCCTGACCGACATTGGTTTCCCAGTACCGGGCATGGCTGGCACGAAGAGTGGTGCTTCCGCGACGATGCCGCGAATGATCTCGACCAGCTTCTCCTGATCAACACGCTCGATGAAATCTGGATAGTAGCGCAGCCCGTCCGGCAGACTGCGCTTGTTGTTTTCTGCCATTTTCGTCATCGGCAGCCCGGAGGCTGCCGCCTTGGCATATCAGTCGGCGAGTTCCGGAATGCGCAGGACCTGGCCGGGGTAGATCTTATCGGGATGGGTGAGCATCGGCTTGTTGGCTTCGAAGATCAGCGTGTTCTTGACGCCCTTGCCCTTGCCATACTGCGCCTCAGCGATCTTCCAGAGGTTGTCGCCCTTCTTCACCGTATAGAAAACCGGCTCCTTGGCAGGTGCGGGTGTAGCTGCCGGATTTTCGGCAATCTTCAGTTCACCGGCCTCGACCTTGGAAACGCCGAGAGTGTTGCCGACAGCGACCACGGCCTTTTCGAAGATGGACTGATCCTTGACCACGCCCTTCAGGACAATCTTGTCGTCCACGACTTCCACGTCGACCTTGTCGGTTCCGAGATCATGGGAGGCAAGCTCCTTCTTGACCGCCTCGACATCCGGCGCTTCGTCATCGCCGCCGATGCCGAGCTTCTTGCCGGCGCTCTTGATAAAGCTGAAAAGACCCATGGGTACCTCCTGTTATCCTTTTGCAATTGCAAGATGAAACCACCAGGCATCAAAACACAAGCAATTATCTAAAACATGTCACTCTTTATCATTCGCCGCCGGGACGGCCGCGCATTTTCTTGACCTCGGATCGCCCGGACTTTTCCTTCAGGCGGCGCTCCACCGAACCCTTGGTCGGTTTGGTCTTCTTGCGCGGTGGCGGCGGGGGGGCGGCGGCGGCGAGAATAAGCTCCTTCAACCGCTCGCGCGCATCTTCCCGGTTTCGCTCCTGGCTACGAAAGCGGCTCGCCTCGATCATCAGCACACCCTCCTTGGAGGCGCGACGACCGGCGAGTTTCAACGCGTTTTCCTTGACGCGATCATTGAGCGAAGGCGATCCCGAGATGTTGAAGAACAGCTGGACCGCCGTCGAAACCTTGTTGACGTTCTGTCCGCCCGGCCCGCCCGCCAGCACGAACTGCTCGGTCAGTTCCCATCCGGCGATGGTGATCCGGTTGCTGATGTAGAGCGCGTCGCTGGCCATGGTCGGTCTCCGTTCGACCCTCCTCATAATCGATGATGCCGAAAAACAAAAACCCGGCGGTGGAACCGCCGGGTCTTCATCATTCATTCACTCCGCGATTATTCCGCAGCGATGTTGGCGCTCGGAGCAGCCGCGCGCACCTTGTGGTCCACATGGTCTTCGAACTTGGCGAAGTTGGTGATGAACATCGCCACCAGCTTCTTGGCCTGCGCATCGTATTCCGCGCCATCGGCCCAGGTCGAACGCGGGTCGAGGATCTTGGTCTCGACGCCTTCTACCGCGACCGGTACCGCGAATCCGAAGTTCGGGTCGACACGGGTTTCGATCTTCTTCAGTTCGCCATTCAGTGCGCTGGTGAGCAGGGCACGGGTGGCCTTGATCGGCATGCGGCTGCCGATGCCATAGGCGCCGCCGGTCCAGCCGGTATTGACCAGCCAGCAATCGACGTTGTGCTTGGCGATCAGGTCGCGCAACAGGTTGCCGTATTCAGCCGGGTGGCGCGGCATGAACGGAGCGCCGAAGCAGGTCGAGAAGGTCGCTTCCGGTTCGGTCACGCCCTTTTCAGTGCCGGCAACCTTTGCGGTGTAGCCGGAGAGGAAGTGGTACATGGCCTGTTCCGGCGTCAGCCGAGCAATCGGCGGAAGCACGCCGAAAGCGTCTGCCGTCAGCATGATGATCGTCTTCGGATGGCCGGCAATACCGGTTTCCGATGCATTCGGGATGAAGTGCAGCGGATAGGCGCAACGGGTATTCTCCGTACGCGACGCATCGTTGAAGTCCGGAACGCCCCTTTCATCGAGAACGACGTTTTCGAGAACTGTGCCGAAACGCTTGGTGGTCGCGTAGATTTCCGGCTCGGCTTCGGCCGACAGACGGATAGTCTTGGCGTAGCAGCCGCCTTCGAAGTTGAAGATGCCGTCTTCGCCCCAGCCGTGCTCGTCGTCACCGATCAACGTGCGGCTCGGATCGGCCGAAAGCGTGGTCTTGCCGGTGCCGGACAGGCCGAAGAAGACTGCAGCATCGCCGGCCGGGCCGACGTTTGCCGAGCAGTGCATCGGCATGACGCCCTTGGGCGGCAGCAGGTAGTTGAGGGCGGTGAAGACTGACTTCTTCATCTCGCCGGCGTAGGATGTGCCACCGATCAGCACGATGCCGTTGGTGAAGTCGCAGGCAATGACGGTCTCGGTGCGGCAGCCGTGACGGGCCGGATCTGCACGGAAGCTCGGCAGGTTGATGATCGTCAGCTTCGGCTGGAAGCTTGCCAGAGCGGAGCGCTCCGGACGGATCAGCAGGTTGCGGATGAACAGCGAATGCCAAGCGAATTCACTGATGACGCGGGTCGGCAGTGCGTTTTCGGCATCGGCGCCGCCGATCAGGTCCTGCACGAAGAATTCCCGGCCGGCCGCATGAGCCAGCATGTCCTTGTGGAGGATGCCGAAGTGCTCGGGCGACATCGGTTTGTTGTTGTCCCACCAGATCACGCCATCGGTGTTGCCGTCGCGAACGATGAACTTGTCTTTTGCGGAACGGCCGGTGTGCTGGCCGGTGACGGCGCAAAGTGCTCCGTCAGCGGTAAGCTCGGCTTCGCCACGGCGAATCGATTCCTGATAGAGATCGCGCTCAAGCAGATTGTAATAGACGCGCGAAGCATCACCCAATCCGATTGCCGCTACCCCTACCAGGGGATTGTTTACACCGATTTCCTCCATAAGCACACTTCCTCTACTATGGGGCCGTTGGGTTCGAATGGTGGGGAACCTAGTGTTCGAAATTTCAAAACGCAAGATAGCAATTCGAAAACATTCAATAATTTCAAATATTTAATCGATTTAAATGGAAATCTTCATTTTTAAATCGGTTTGCATGACGAGCTGGAAACGGCAAATAGCGGACCATTTGCGCCTCTACCCTGGATGTGCGACACCGACACCCTTTATCTTTGCCACAATTTGTTCCACCTTTATCCTCATTAAGCGCATCCTGACCGCCACCACCTGGGCTGGGAATGATACCAGGAGCCGTGCTTCATGTTGACGGAGACAAACAGTATGCAGACGATCGCCCTCGTAGACGACGACCGCAATATCCTCACTTCGGTGTCCATCGCACTCGAAGCGGAAGGATATAAGGTCGAGACCTATACCGACGGCGCCTCGGCGCTCGACGGTCTCCTGGCGCGACCTCCGCAGCTGGCGATCTTCGACATCAAGATGCCGCGCATGGACGGCATGGAGCTGCTTCGCCGCCTCCGGCAGAAGTCTGACCTGCCAGTGATCTTCCTCACCTCCAAGGACGAGGAAATCGATGAGTTGTTCGGCCTGAAGATGGGCGCCGACGATTTCATCACCAAGCCGTTCTCGCAGCGCCTGCTAGTCGAGCGTGTCAAGGCGATCCTTCGCCGCGCCGCAAGCCGCGAAACCCTCGCTGCCGGCGGACCGGCGAAGACCGGTGCGGAAGTGCAGGCCCGAACCCTGGAACGTGGGCAGTTGGTGATGGACCAGGAGCGTCACACCTGTACCTGGAAGGGCGATCCCGTTACCCTCACCGTCACCGAATTCCTCATCCTGCAGTCGCTTGCGCAACGCCCCGGCGTTGTCAAGAGCCGTGACGCATTGATGGATGCGGCCTATGACGAACAGGTCTATGTGGACGACCGCACCATCGACAGCCACATCAAGCGGCTTCGCAAGAAGTTCAAGATGGTCGATGTCGAGTTCGACATGATTGAAACGCTCTACGGTGTAGGATACCGCTTCCGCGAAGCTGCGTGAGGTGCGCCGGTCCGGTTTTCCTCGCATCCACGGATGCGGGAAGACGGACGTGTATGCGCGAAAGGGTAAGACTTGGCCAAGCAGGTTGCCGACGGAAATCTCGATGAACTGGAAAGCCTGACAGAACCGCGTCGCTTCCTGGTACATCCCTTCACGATTATCCGCCGCATCTTCGGGCACGCCCTCTTTTCCAGCCTGACGCGGCGGATCGTGTTCTTCAACCTCGCGGCCATCATCGTGCTGGTCGGCGGCATCATGTATCTTAACCAGTTCCGCGAGGGGCTGATCGATGCCCGCGTGGAAAGCCTGCTTACCCAGGGTGAAATCATCGCCGGGGCGATTTCCGCCTCGGCATCGGTCGACACCAATTCGATCACCATCGATCCGCAGAAACTGCTTGAGTTGCAGGCTGGCCAGAGCATCACGCCGGTTCCGAGCGACGAGGATCTGGATTTCCCGATCAATCCCGAGCGCGTGGCGCCCGTCCTGCGGCGACTGATTTCTCCCACCCGCACACGGGCACGGCTGTTCGACGCCGACGCCAACCTGCTGCTCGATTCGCGCCACCTCTATTCTCGCGGACAGGTGCTGCGATTCGACCTGCCGCCAGTGGACGGTGAAAGCTCTGGCCTGACCGACTGGGTCGCGCGCACTTTCAACTCAATGCTTCAACCGAGCAATCTGCCGGTCTACAAGGAAGCGCCTGGCGGCGACGGCTCAATCTATCCGGAAGTGATGAATGCGCTGACCGGGGTGCGCGGTGCAGTCGTGCGCGTCACCGAAGGTGGAGAGCTCATCGTTTCAGTTGCAGTTCCGGTGCAGCGCTCGCGGGCCGTGCTCGGCGTCCTGCTGCTTTCCACCCAGGCCGGCGACATCGACAAGATCGTGCACGCCGAACGCCTCGCCATTCTCAGGGTCTTCGGCGTCGCGACGCTGGTCAACATCGTGCTGTCGCTGCTCCTCTCCTCAACCATCGCCAATCCGTTGCGACGCCTTGCGGCAGCGGCGATCCGCGTACGGCGGGGGGCCAAGGAGCGCGAGGAAATCCCCGACTTTTCCTCCCGTCAGGACGAGATCGGCAATCTTTCCATCGCGCTGCGCGAAATGACCACCGCGCTCTACGACCGGATTGACGCGATCGAGAGTTTCGCGGCCGATGTCAGCCATGAGCTGAAGAACCCGCTCACATCTCTTAGAAGCGCCGTCGAAACACTGCCGCTCGCCAAGAACGACAATTCCCGACAGCGGTTGATGGATGTCATCCAGCATGACGTTCGACGCCTCGACCGCTTGATCAGCGACATCTCGGACGCATCGCGCCTTGACGCGGAACTCGCGCGTAGCGACGCCAAGCCGCTTGACCTCGAGGTGTTGATCTCAAGCCTCGTCGAAGTCTCCCGGCAGATCCGCAGCAGCAAAAAGCCGGTCGAAATCGACTACATCATCGACCAGAAGCCGGGAGCAAAACAGCGCTTCATGGTCAACGGCCACGACCTGCGGCTTGGCCAGATCGTTACCAACCTGATCGAGAATGCCCGTTCCTTCGTTCCCGATGTCAGCGGGAAGATTACCGTGCGGCTTTCCCGCACCCGCGGGCGCTGCCTGATCCAGGTGGAGGATAACGGTCCCGGTATCCAGGCCGAAAATATCGACCGCATCTTCGAGCGCTTCTATACCGACCGTCCGGAACGCGAGGGCTTCGGGCAGAATTCCGGTCTTGGCCTGTCGATCAGCCGGCAGATCGCCGAGGCCCATGGCGGTACGCTGCGAGCAGAAAACATCGTCGACCCCGAAAGCGGCGGACTGCTCGGCGCGCGCTTCATCCTGTCGCTACCGGCGGAAAATACTCCATGACCGCGGATTGGACGGCCGAGAGCAATGTTCACGGTACGGCCATCGTCGTCGGAACGACCGGCCTGATCTTCCTCGGTCCCTCAGGTGCTGGCAAATCGGCGCTTGCCTTCTACTGCATGGCGGAGGCCCGTCTCGCGGGTGATTTTGCGGCACTGATTTCCGACGATCAGGTGTTCGTTTCCCGGCACGGCACCAATGTGCTGGCCCGCAGGCCGGAGACCATCAGGGGCCTACTCGAGCTTCGACATGCTGGCATCGTCAGAGTCGAGAACGTGCCACGTGCCCTGCTGCATTATGCCATCCTGCTCGGCCAGGACGGAGAAAGACTGCCGCCGGAGCACGAAACCGCGACACTTACGGCAGAAATAACGCTTCCTGCCCTGCGCATGCCCACTGGCGCTCGAATGCCATTTGCCTTTATAAAGGCCCTGATTGCGACTGAAGTCGCCACCCGCCCAACATGAGGCATCGCAGTTTGCGCTTGAACTTCCGTTTTTCATCGCCAAGATGGCGTCCCACAGATGGACGCGGCTTGAACGTTAGGTTATCTGGCCGGCTGTTTGCGCAGGCAAGGGGGCAGTAGAAGTATGATCGGACTAGTGCTTGTCACTCATGGCAAGCTGGCTGAAGAGTTTCATCACGCGGTGGAACATGTGGTTGGCCCCCAGAAATTCATCGAAACGGTGTCGATCGGTCCCGAAGACGACATGGACCAGCGTCGGCAGGATATCCTGGATGCCGTCATGCGTGCGGACGACGGGCATGGCGTCATCATTCTGACCGATATGTTCGGCGGTACGCCGTCGAACCTAGCAATTTCCGTGATGAACAGCGGCCGTATCGAAGTGATTGCGGGCGTCAACCTGCCGATGCTGATCAAGCTCGCCGGTGTGCGGGGCGACAACGACATGGAAAAAGCGCTGGTCGAAGCATCGGAAGCCGGCCGCAAGTACATCAATGTCGCCAGCCGCGTCCTGAGCGGCAAGTAAGCACCCGGAGAGCAGCCCGAGATGTCACTCTCCCGAGAAATGCTGATCACCAACAAGCGCGGCCTTCATGCTCGAGCTTCGGCAAAATTCGTCCAGACCGTCAGCGGTTTCGATGCCATCGTCCAAGTCACCAAAGACGGCACGACGGTCGGCGGAACCTCGATCATGGGCCTGATGATGCTGGCGGCAAGTCCGGGCTGCAGCATTCTTGTCACGGCGACCGGCGCGGATGCCGAAGTCGTGCTGGAAGCCCTCTCCCGCCTCGTCGGCGACAAGTTCGGCGAGGAAGCCTAGTATTTCAGTAGACATATAAAGACATAAAGACTTCTTTATATCTTGTTGCCTCAAGCTCCATTCCCTGCTAGATGCTCTCCAGGAGACCGAACATTTCGATGATCGGGTAGATATGGACGTGCGCGTCCGTTGAAAAGACTGAACACCGACCTCGTTTCAGCCGGAGAGATTCATGAGCACACACAAGGACTACGTCGTCGCCGACATCGGCCTCGCCGATTTCGGACGCAAGGAAATCAACATCGCCGAGACCGAAATGCCGGGCCTCATGGCATGCCGTTCCGAGTTCGGTGAAAGCAAGCCGCTGAAGGGTGCCCGCATCAGCGGCTCCCTGCACATGACGATCCAGACCGCCGTGCTGATCGAAACTCTGGTGGCCCTCGGCGCAGAAGTGCGCTGGGCTTCCTGCAATATCTTCTCGACCCAGGACCACGCGGCATCGGCCATTGCCGCTGCCGGCATTCCGGTCTTCGCGATCAAGGGCGAGTCGCTTGAGGACTACTGGCAGTATACCGACCAGATCTTCCAGTGGACCGATGGCGGCGTTTCCAACATGATCCTCGACGATGGTGGCGATGCCACCATGTACATCCTGCTCGGCGCCCGCGCCGAAGCCGGCGAGGACGTGCTCTCCAACCCTGGTTCGGAGGAGGAAGAAATCCTCATCTCCCAGATCAAGAAGCGCCTCAAGGCCTCGCCTGGCTGGTTCACGAAGCAGCGCGACGCGATCCGTGGCGTAACGGAAGAAACCACCACTGGCGTTCACCGCCTCTATGAACTCAGCAAGAAGGGCCTCCTGCCCTTCCCGGCCATCAACGTCAACGACTCGGTTACCAAGTCGAAATTCGACAACAAGTATGGCTGCAAGGAATCGCTGGTCGACGGCATCCGTCGTGGCACCGATGTCATGATGGCCGGCAAGGTCGCCGTAGTCTGCGGTTACGGCGACGTCGGCAAGGGTTCGGCTGCCTCGCTACGCGGCGCCGGCGCCCGCGTGAAGGTCACCGAAATCGACCCGATCTGCGCCCTGCAGGCCGCCATGGATGGCTTTGAAGTCGTTACGCTGGAAGATGTCGTCTCTTCAGCAGACATTTTCATCACCACGACCGGCAACCGAGACGTCATCCGCATTGAGCACATGCGCGAGATGAAGGACATGGCGATCGTCGGCAACATCGGTCACTTCGACAATGAGATCCAGGTCGCCGCACTGCGCAATCTGAAATGGACCAATGTCAAGCCGCAGGTTGATATCGTAGAGTTCCCCAAGGGCAACCGCATGATCCTTCTGTCCGAAGGGCGACTGCTCAACCTCGGCAACGCAACCGGCCATCCGTCCTTCGTAATGTCGGCCTCGTTCACCAACCAGGTGCTTGCCCAGATCGAGCTTTTCACCAAGCCCGGCGAATACAAGAACGACGTCTATATCCTGCCGAAGCACCTCGACGAAAAGGTCGCGCGCCTGCATCTCGAAAAGCTCGGCGTGAAACTCACTGAGCTGTCTGAAGAACAGGCAAGCTATATCGGCGTCGAAAAGGCCGGTCCGTTCAAGGCCGAACACTATCGCTATTAATTAGCCGACAATCTATCCACAAGATATAGTGGCCGCGTCCTTGACAAAGGGCGTGGCCTCTTTTTTGGCCTCCGGCCTTCCCGCAGATTCCCTAAGGCAGTATTGTTTTAGAACTTGATTCGTGGCGCGGCCGGAGGGATGCGACACGAAATGGGATGTCTTGTCGACAATGCGGCACATAGGACGGAGACAGACCGAATATGTCGGTAAATGATAGCGGCCCGCTCGTGCGGGAAACGATGGCACGCCTTGGCTTGAGCGGCTTCGGTCAGGCGGAGAAGCGGGCTGATGACCAGGCGAAGCTGCGCCCTGCGAAGGCGTTGCGTGGACGCAAACGATACCAGCTTATGCAGATCTGGTCGGTCTGCATGGGTGCCACGGCGCTCACGGGACTGATCGTTCCCGGACTTGCCCGCGCACAGACGTCGTCCCCGGCCGAGCGACTTTTCACCTCCGTGGAAACCGTCGGCTATTCCCTCGTGATCGGCATCATCTCCGCTGCGCTCGTTTCGGCCGTCTGGCTGATCCGCCAGCGCGCGCGCCTTGAGAGCGAGGGAGCGGAAATGCGTTCCGCACTGTCCGAGGCCAACCAGCAGATTTCACGCTATCAGGCGCTGATTGCCGACAAGAATCGTCGGATCGTCATCTGGGACGGACAGAACCGCCCGGAATTCCTCGGACAGCTACCAGTTGAAACGGGTGCTCCGCCGTCCGACAGCGATTTCCTTGCCTTTGGCCGATGGCTGAAACCGTCTTCGGCAGGAGAACTTGAAAAGGCAATCGAGAAGCTCCGCTTCGACGCCCACAGCTTTGATCTCATCGTTGAGACCCAGCGGGGAGAGGTTCTGGAAGTCCAGGGCCGGCTTTCGGGCGGACGCGCCTTTGCCCATTTTGTCGCGCTTAACAACCTGCGGGCCGAACTTGCCGAACTCAAGATCGAACGCAACCGCCTGAAAACGTCCATCGCCACCTTCGAAGCTCTTCTGGATGCCATCGAGCAGCCTGTATGGCAAAGGGATGCCGACGGCCGGCTGCTCTGGGTCAACCATGCCTACAGCGAAGCGGTCGAGGCCGGGTCTCCCGATCAGGCCGTACGCGAGAGCCGCGAGGTTCTGACCAGCCTGACCCGCGAGAAGATCAAAGCGAGTGTCACGCCTGAATCCCCATTCCACGACACCGTCTCCACAGCTGTGAGGGGCAACCGGACCTTTTATGACGTGGTTGACGTGCGCGGCCCTTCAGGCTCATGCGGCATGGCGATCGACGTCTCCCAGAAGGAGGCTCTTCGCGAGGAGCTGAAGCGAACGCTGAAGAGCCATGCCGAAACACTCGATCATCTGGCGACGCCCGTTGCAATCTTCGATGGCAACCGTCGGCTGCAGTTCTTCAACCAGGCCTTCGTGCAGCTCTGGGAACTCGACCATGCGTTCCTCGAAACCCGGCCCGACCACGCGGAACTGCTTGACAGGCTACGTTCGGCGCACAAGCTGCCGGAACAGCTGAGCTGGAAAGCTTGGAAGGAAAGCACACTTGCGGTCTACCGTTCGCTCGATACGCAAACGGAACTCTGGCATCTGCCGAACGGCCAGACACTTCGTGTCATCGCATCGGCGCATCCGCAGGGGGGCGCTACTTGGGTCTTTGAAAACCTCACCGAACAGGTTGATCTCGAAACACGCTACAACACGCTGCTGCGCGTACAGGGCGAAACGATCGATCATCTTTCTGAAGGCGTTGCTGTGTTCGGTCCGGATGGCCGCATCCAGCTTTCCAACCCGGCATTCCGAGCGCTTTGGGGCATCACCGAAGCCGAAGCGCGGCATGGAACCCATATCCGTGCCATCGAAACGGCCTGCGCGCCTTCCTACGACAAGCCGGACGGCTGGAAGAGTTTCAGCAAGATCATCACCAGCTTCGAGGACGAGCGTCCCTCCAGCCAGGGCACGCTGGAGCTCTATTCCGGCCTCGTGCTCGACTATGCGGTGACACCGCTGCCGAACGCCCAGACCATGCTGACTTTCGTCAACATTACCGACAGTGTCAGGGCCGAGCGTGCATTGAAAGAAAAGAACGAGGCGCTGCGCAAGGCCGACGAGCTGAAGAACGATTTCGTCCAGCACGTCTCCTACGAATTGCGTTCGCCGCTGACCAACATCATCGGCTTTACCGACCTTCTCAAGACGCCGACGATCGGCTCGCTCAACGAGCGGCAGGCCGAATATATAGACCATATCTCCACCTCGTCTTCAGTGCTGCTGACCATCGTCAACGACATTCTCGATCTGGCGACGGTCGACGCCGGCATCATGCGGCTCGATTATTCCGATATCGATCTCAACGATCTGCTCGACGACGTGTCGATGCAGATGACCGACCGCCTTCAGGAAGGCAATGTGACGCTGGAGATCGCGGCATCAGCGAAGCTCGGTCATATCGTCGCGGACCAGCAGCGACTGAAGCAGATCCTCGTCAAGATCCTGACCAACGCAGTCAATTTCGCGCCGGAAGGATCCGCCGTTGAAATGAAGTGCTGGCGCGAAGACAGCGATTTCGTCTTCACCGTTCACGACAATGGCTGCGGCATGACGCCCGACATGCTGGCGACCGTGTTCCACCGCTTCTCCACCAACGGCAAGGGCGGCCGGCGCACCGGCGCGGGCCTCGGTCTTTCCATCGTCGAAAGCTTCGTCAACCTCCACAACGGTCAGGTCTCCATTGACAGCACACCCGGGCGCGGTACGACTGTTGCGTGCCGTATACCGACAGCCGTCATGCCCCAATCCGTTGCCGCAGAATGACCGATAGCCAGAACAGTATTTCTCTCTTCCTGCCCTCCGAAGCAGCCACCCAGCAACTTGGCGAGGATCTCGCGCTTGCCCTCAAGCCTGGTGACTGCGTTGCTCTGTGGGGCGACCTTGGTGCCGGAAAGTCCACGCTTTGCCGCGCCCTGCTCCGCGCCATGGCCGATGACAGCGAGCTCGAGGTTCCGAGCCCCACCTTCACGCTGGTGCAGAACTACGATCTGCGCCTTCCGGTCGCGCATTTCGATCTCTACCGGCTCAGCGACCCGGGCGAACTGGACGAACTCGGTTTCGAGGACGCGCTGAAGGATGGCATATGTCTGGTGGAATGGCCGGAAAAGGCGGGAACCGCCCTGCCCGCCCGCCGGATCGATATCCGTTTTGCCTTCGAGGTCAGTGGCGGTCGACAGGTCGTTATCGAGGCCGAAACCGCCAAGCTCGCAAGAATATCGCGGGTGCTTTCCATCAGGGGCTTCCTCGACAGCCACGGTCTGGCCGGCGCCCGTCGGAGACACCTGACTGGCGACGCCTCCACGCGCGCGTATGAGTACATCTACCCGGCAGAAGGGCCGCGAAGGATCCTGATGGATTCGCCGCGCCAGCCGGATGGGCCGCCGATCCGCGACGGCAAGCCCTATTCGCAGATCGTGCATCTGGCGGAGGACGTCTATCCCTTCGTCGCCGTTGCCGGCGCCCTGCGGGACAAGGGTTTCGCCGCCCCGGAAATTTACGAGAGCGATTGCGAAAACGGTATCCTGCTGATCGAGGATTTCGGTCCTGAAACCGTTCTCGACAGCAACGGCGTTCCTATACAGGAGCGCTATCAGGCGAGCGTCGAATGCCTCGCAGCCCTGCACGAGGTATCCTTCCCCCGCGAAATCACCTTCAATGGCGGACTGGTGCATCGTATTCCCGACTATGATCGTACCGCCATGAAGATGGAAGCGGAGCTTCTGATCGACTGGCATCTTCCGTGGAAACGCGACGGCAAGCCCGCGACGACGGAAGAACGGGCTGAATATCTGGCGATCTGGGACGGGCTGATCGATGCGCTTGCGGATGCGGAGAAGTCGCTGGTTCTCAGGGACTTCCATTCGCCCAACATCATCTGGCGCGGTGACAGGCAGGCAAGCGACAGGATTGGCCTTCTAGATTTTCAGGACGCCATGATCGGGCCGACGGCCTACGACCTCGTTTCCATCGTTCAGGACGCCCGCGTTACCGTCGAGCGGCCTCTCGTCGACCGGCTGATGGAAGACTATCTCTCGCTGCGCCGGAAGAGCCCGGCCTTCGACGAGGCGAATTTCCTCAAGAGCTGGGCGATCATGTCGGCACAGCGGGCCTGCAAGCTGAACGGTTTGTGGATCCGTCTTCTTCAACGCGACGGCAAGCCGGGCTATATGAAGCATATGCCGAGAACCCTGTGGCATCTGTCCGTCGCCTTCGAACATGAGGCTCTCGCCCCCTTGCGCGACTGGTGCACACGGGTTGGAATCGGCTCGGTCTAGAGTGTGTCAGGTTCATACTGAACCTGACACACTCTGAATTCTTTTGTTTTCGTTTGTCTTTGCGGGAAACCGGTATCCACTTTTCCCTGACAAACTCTAATCAGCGTAGCGGCTTGCCATGAAGATCACCCAGGCGATGGTGCTGGCAGCGGGGCTCGGAGCCCGACTGCGGCCGATCACGAACACGATCCCGAAGCCTCTTGTACCTGTCGGCGGCAAGCCGATGATCGACTATGTGCTCGACTCGCTGGCCGATGCCGGCGTGGAGCGGGCCGTCGTCAACGTGCATTATCTTGCCGACCAGATGGTCGAGCATCTGTCCCGCTATGAGAAGATAGAGATCGTCATTTCCGACGAGCGCGACGGGCTGATGAATTCGGGCGGCGGGCTGGCCAAGGGGCTTAAGCTACTGGACCGCTCTCCCGTCTATGTGATGAATGCCGATCTTTTCTGGCTGCAAGACGAGACAGGTGAGGCTTCCAATCTGCGCCGCCTCGCACACTTCTTCGATCCCGACAGCATGGATATGGCGCTTCTATGCGTTCCCATGGAGAACACCACGGGGCATAACGGCAAGAAGGACTTCTCGCTCGGCGAGGACGGCCGCCTTGTGCGATATTCCGAGGGGCTGCCGAAACCTGTGGTCTATGCAGGCGCAATCGCCATGCATCCCTCGCTTCTCGACGATGCGCCCGAGGATGCCTTCAACCTCAATATCTATTTCGACCGGGCCATCGCAACGGGCCGTCTGGCAGGTTTAGAGATGGCGGGCCACTGGATGACGGTTGGAACGCCCGAGGCGCTCGACGAAGCCGAGGATGTCATCCGGCGCCTCTCCGGCGGGGCATGACGCCATGCGGCCTCATCAACCGCATGTCCTGACCATCCCGGCCGGCCTTTCCTTCCTGAAGGTGCTTGCGGCATCGCTCCTCGATGGAAGGCTCGCACCCGGATATCGATATGAGCCGCAGGACCCGCTTTCGCTGGCGAGAGTGACGATCCTCGTGCCGACCCGGCGTGCCGCCCGTGTGCTGCGCTCGGAATTCGTGGAATTGCTTGGTGGGCGCTCCGCCATCCTGCCGGTGATCCGGCCGCTTGGCGAAACCGATGACGACAGCGGTTTCTTCGAGGAAGATGCGCCTTTCCTGCTCGACCTCGCGCCACCGGTCAGCGGCATCGTCATGCTGCTCGAACTGGCCCGACTCATCCTCGCCTGGCGCAACCAATTGCCGAACGTGGTTCGCAGCATCCATTCCGACACGCCGCTGGTCGCGCCGGCAAGTCCGGCGGACGCCATCTGGCTCGCCCGGGCGCTGACGGAACTGATCGACGCAGCGGAAACGGAAGGCTGCGACTGGGCGTCGCTCAAGACGCTCGACACATCGAATTTCGCGACATGGTGGCAACTCACAACCGAATTCCTGGGTATCGCCACCCAGTTCTGGCCCGCACGTCTGGAAGAATTAACCCGCTCCTCGCCAGCGCGGCACCGCGACGCCGTATTGCGCGGCGAAGCCGAGAGGCTTTCCCGCTCGACTTCCAGCGATCCTGTCATCGTTGCGGGTTCCACCGGTTCCATCCCCGCGGCGGCCGACCTTATTGCGGCCATCGCCGCCCGTCCCGAAGGAACGGTGGTCCTGCCCGGCCTCGATGCGAGCATGCCGGACGATGACTGGACGCGCATCGGGCTTGCCGCCGAACGCGTCTCCGATCCCGCCTCGCGCGGCCATCCACAATACGGTCTCTTTCATTTGCTTCGACGCATGCGCGTCGAGCGCCGGGATGTCGAAACGCTTGCGGAGGCGCCTTCCGACCTTGCGGATCGCGCCGAGGTATTGTCGCGGGCGATGGCGCCTGCGGGTGCAACGGACGGCTGGAAGATCTGGCGCGATGATTTCGGCACCGCACGAATTGAGGCCGCCTTCGCCGATGTCGGCCTGATCGAGGCGGCGAACGAGCGCGAGGAGGCAACGGCCATCGCCATCGCGCTCCGGCTCGGTCTCGAAAAGCAGCAGGAGGGCAGCGAAAGCAGGGTGGCGCTGATTACCCCGGATCGCACGCTGGCGCGGCGCGTGACGGCCGAACTGGCGCGCTTCGGCATCATCGCCGACGATTCGGCCGGTACGCCCTTTACCGCGACGCCGCAGGGCATGCTGGTGCAGCTTCTGCTCGAGGCAGCGCTGCGGCCCGGCGATCCGGTGGCCATCGTCTCGCTGCTCAAGCATCCGCTCGCCCGGTTCGGCTTCGATGCGGAGACTTACCGGACTGCCGCCGATGCACTGGAAACGATTGCGCTGCGCGGCGGTGTGCAACCCGTCGACCTTGCGACGCTATCGGTTCTCTTCCGGCAACGGCTTGAGGAACAGGCGACCGATCGCCATCCGCCGCAATGGCGGATCGGCGTTTCCCGTGAAACACTCGATGCCGCGGGAGAGCTTGCATCGCGCATATCCGCAGCTGCCGAGCCGCTCGTCTCCGCCCTTGTGGTGAAGATCGGCGAACGCCGGCTCTCGGACAGGCTGCCGGTCGGCCAATGGGCCGAGCGAACGGGACGGACGTTGGAAGCGGTCTGCGGCGACGACAAGGGCGACCTCTCGCTTCTCTGGTCCGATGAGGCCGGCGACAGGCTCGCCGACCTGCTGGCGGAAATCATGAGCGCCGACGGCCAGATCGAGGCCGATGGTCCCCAGTGGATCGATATCATGGCGGCGCTGATGACCGGTGTCGCGGTCAAGCCTAAGGCGATGCGCCATCCGCGCGTCTTCATCTTCGGGACGCTGGAAGCACGGCTACAGAATGTCGATACCGTCATTATCGGCGGCCTGAACGAAGGTTCATGGCCCGGCCAGACCACCAACAATCCGTTCCTGTCGCGCATGATGAAGACGGAGATCGGGCTGGAGCCGCCGGAGAAACGCATCGGCCAGCTCGCCCATGATTTCGAGATGGCCTGCGGCACGCGCCAGCTGATTTTCTCCCGCGCGCTGCGTCAGGGTTCTGCTCCGACGGTCGCTTCCCGCTGGCTGCAGCGGCTTCTGGCGCTCGGTGGCGGCGATTTCGAAAGCCGGCTAAAGGAACGCGGCGATATCTTTCGCCACTATGTCGAACTGCTCGACAAGGGCGAGAGCCAACCGCTGGCGCAACGGCCCGCGCCGAAGCCGCCGGCCGAGCTTCAGCCACGCAGCTATTCCTTCAGCGAGGTCGGCCGCTTCCGTCGCGATCCTTATTCCATCTATGCCCGCCGCATCCTGCGGCTTGATCCCGTCGATCCGTTCAATCAGGATCCGGGTGCGGCCGAGCGCGGCACGCTCTATCACAAGATCATCGAACGTTTCATAAGCGAGGGTCACGATCCCTTGACACCGGCCGGAGCCGTCGCGATGCGCGCGATCACCGACCGGCTGTTCGACGAACAGGGCCTTCCCACCCATATCGACATCGTCTGGCGGCAGCGGTTCAGGGCGGTCGGAGACGCCTTCCTTCGCTGGGAAGGCAAGCGCCGTCCCGAAATCCGCCAGACCCTGACCGAGGCTCGTGGCGGCGTCGATCTGGCGCCGGTCGGCATTCGCCTCACCGGCGTTGCCGACCGGATCGACATCAAGGGTGGCGGTCATGCCGATATCATCGACTACAAGACGGGTCTCAACCCGAGCCCTGCGCAGGCCCGCAGCCTGCTCGACCCGCAGCTCGCGCTGGAGGCAGCGGCCCTGATGGAAGGAGCATTCCGCGACGCCGGCCGGCTTCATCCCGAAAACCTCATCTATGTCCGGTTGCGGCCCGGCGACCGCTTCCAGACCGATCAGGTGAACAACGAACTGACTGGACGCGGCGACAACAAGAAATCCGCGCTCGATCTTGCGGCGCAATCGGTCGCCGAACTCGGTCGCTTCGTCGCGGCCCTGCAGGCAGGCGAACGTGGCTTCGTTTCGCGGCTCATACCGGCGCAGCAGAACGATTTCGGCGGGGAATACGACCATCTGGCCCGGGTTGCCGAATGGTCGACCGCAGACCGCGAGGAGACCGGCAATGACGAGTGATCCGCTTGCACTGCCGACGGGAGACGATCCCCGCACATGGCTCGACTGGACGACGATGCAGCAGTCGCTCGCCTCGGATCCTGAGCGCTCCGCCTGGGTGTCGGCCAATGCCGGCTCCGGCAAGACCCATGTGCTGACGCAGCGCGTCATCCGACTGCTGCTCGGCGGCGCACGTCCCTCCTCCATTCTCTGCCTGACCTACACCAAAGCCGCGGCCTCGGAGATGTCGAACCGCGTGTTCGCGCGGCTCTCCGACTGGGCGACGCTATCGGACGACGCCCTCTCCGACCGCATCTACGACATCGAACGGCAACGGCCTGACAGGCAGAAGCTTGCGGATGCACGCCGGCTGTTCGCCAAGGCGCTGGAGACACCGGGCGGGCTGAAAATCCAGACGATCCATGCCTTCTGCGAAGCGCTACTGCACCAGTTCCCGCTGGAGGCCAATGTCGCCGGTCATTTCAACGTTCTCGACGATCGGGCATCCGTCGCGGTTCTGGCCGAAGCAAAGCGCCTGCTTCTGACCGCGACCTCTTCGGAGGAAGATGTCGATCTCGCCGCTGCCTTTGCCGATGTCCTTTCCATTTCGGACGAAAGCGGCCTTGAAGCACTGCTGGGCGAAGTCGTCGCCAACCGTCATGCTATTAGGCAGTTCTCCCGCGCCTCGGAGCGTTCTGGCGGCATCGACCCGACGCTGAGGCGCGGCTTCGGCCTCTCCGACGATGCGTCAGAAGCTTCGCTTGCGGATGAATACTGGCCGCTCGCCGGGCTGAACGGCGGAATGCTGGCGCTTTATATCCGCCTTGCGGAAGAGAAAGGCGGTGAGAAGGTCAAGGCCGTTGCCGATGCGCTTGTCGTTGCCCGCCAGAGCGACGATGCGCTCGAACGCGCCCGCATCCTCGATTCGGCTTTCCTGACGGCCACCGAGACGCCGAAGGCCGACAGTTCGCTGATCGCGGCGGCCATGAGCAAGGCGGCACCGGAACTGAAGGATGCAGTCATCGCCGCACGCGAGCATGTTCTCGCTTGCCGCGACCGACTGCGGATCTTCCGCATGTATGCAGCGACAAAGGCGGCACTGACGCTGGCCTTGCGGTTCGACGCCGATTACGAGGAACTCAAGAAGAAACGAAGCCAGCTCGATTTCGAGGATCTGATCGCCCGGACGGCCGAGCTGCTGATCCGCTCCGATGCCGGTCCGTGGGTGCATTACAAGCTCGACCAGGGCATCGATCATATCCTCGTGGACGAGGCGCAGGACACCAGTCCGCTGCAATGGTCGGTCATCCGCTCGCTACGCGGGGACTTCTTCACCGGCAGTGGAGCACGCGACGTCCTGCGTACCTTCTTTGCGGTGGGTGACGAGAAGCAATCGATTTATTCGTTCCAAGGCGCCCGGCCGGAGCGCTTCTCGCAGGAGGCAAACCAGACCGCGCGGGAGGTCGACCGGGGCGGACAGCTTTTCAGCTCCGTCAGGCTGCCGCTTTCCTTCCGCTCCACCTCTACCGTTCTCGCGGCGGTCGATCAGGTGTTTTCGGTCGAGGACAATATCCGAGGCCTCAGCGCCGCCGGCGATCCCGTCGTGCACATGTCGAGCCGCAGCGGCCATCCGGGCGCCGTCGATCTCTGGTCGATGATCGTCGCCGAGGCCAATGAAAAGAGCGAGGACTGGACGGCACCCTTCGACGCGACGCCGGAAAGCGCACCATCCGCCATACTGGCCCGCCGAATCGCCTCCGTGATCGGCCAGATGATCGGCCGGCAGACCATCATCGAAAAGGGCAAGGAACGGCCGATCCGCGCCGGCGATGTCCTCGTTCTGGTGCGCAAGCGCGACAGCTTCGTCAATGCGCTGACGCGTGCACTGAAGCGTCTCGACAATATCCCCGTCGCCGGTGCCGACCGGCTGAAGCTGACTTCCCATATCGCCGTGCAGGATCTGCTGGCGCTCGGGCGCTTCGCGCTGCTGCCGGCAGACGATCTTTCGCTGGCTGCCCTTCTCAAATGTCCCCTGTTCAACCACACCGAGGACGAGTTGTTCGAGCTTGCGGCGCGCCGTCCGGAAGGACAGGGTCTCTGGGAACACATGCTGGCGGTGTGTGCGGAGCCGGGCTCCATATGGGAGACGACCGCGAAACGCCTCGGCGAATTCCGCCTGCTGTCGCAAAACATGCCGGTGCATGATTTCTATGCCCGCGTGCTCGGCCCCCATGGCGGACGCCGTGCCTATCTCGGCCGTCTCGGCAGCGAAGTCAGCGATATTCTCGACGAATTCCTGACCTTCGCGCTGTCCTTCGAGACTGCCGGACTGCCGGGACTTCAGGCCTTCGTCTCGACGCTTGAAATGGAAGGACCCGAGGTCAAGCGCGAGCAGGACAAGGATCGCGACGAAGTCCGCATAATGACCGTGCATGCCTCCAAGGGTCTCGAAGCGCCGGTGGTCTTCCTGGTCGATGGCGGCTCGAAATCCTTCAATCACAGCCACCTCGCCAAATTCCGGCTGATCGAGACCGACGAGAGCCTGCCGGCCCTGCCCGTCTGGGTGCCGGTCAAAGCGCTGGGTAATTCACTTGTCGCCGCCGATACCGACCGTCGCAAGCAGCTCGCGGAAGAAGAATACCGGCGTCTCCTCTATGTGGCGATGACGCGGGCCGCAGACCGGCTGGTCGTCTGCGGCTATCGCGGCGTGCAGGATCCCGGCGACATCTGGCACCGGATGATCGAAAGCGCGCTGCGCAGTGACGAAACCCATTGCCGCGAGGTGGCATTCAGCGGTCCGGACGGTGAATGGCAAGGCCTCTCCTGGCGCCTGCCCGGCAGCGACACCGCATTTCCTCAAGAGGCGGAAGGTTCCGTCGAGGCGCCGACCGAAACCCTTCCGGACGCTCTGCTTCGACCGCTGCCGCCGCAGGCAAGTCTGCCCCGGCCGCTCAGCCCCTCGGGAGCCGGCACGATCGTCATCGACGATGCGGATGACGCGCTGGTGACTTCACCGCTGTTCGACGAGAAGGAATCGGCCGGCATCGCGCTCCAGAAAGGCCGCCTCGTTCACCGCATGTTGCAGGCGCTTCCGACGATTGCCGAGGCCGAGCGCCCCGCGGCCGCCAGACGCTATGCGGAGAGGGCTGCGCGCTTCTGGCCGCAAAAGGAGCGCGAACGCTTGCTCGACACGATCCTTTCGGTTCTCGACAACCCCGATCTCAAGCCGGTCTATTCATCCCGTGGCGAAGCAGAAGTCTCGGTCATGGGCACGTTTGTGCTGAACGGTGAGGAACGCGCCGTCTCCGGCCGGATCGACCGCATGGCGGTGACCGCTGATCGGGTCATTCTGTTGGATTACAAGACCAACCGCACCCCGCCTGCATCGCTATCGCAGGTACCGTTGTCGCATCGCGCGCAGCTTGCGATCTACCGGGAAATCCTGCGCCCGCTCTATCCGGGCAAGAACTTCGAATGCCTGCTCGTCTACACCGAAAACGGCTCAGTCGTCGCACTTCCCGACACACTGCTGTCGCAATCCCTTGCCGAGCTCAAGACATCGTGAGATACAAGATATTGAAAATGTCGGGCACCGACATCAGATATGTTGCAAGTCAAGCACCCCTGAAGGAGCAGCCCCATGGCTACCGTAAAAGTCGATAACTCCAATTTCCAGGCTGAAGTTCTCAATTCCGTAGAACCGGTCGTCGTTGATTTTTGGGCCGAATGGTGCGGCCCGTGCAAGATGATCGCTCCGAGCCTCGAAGAAATTGCCACTGAAATGGCTGGCAAGGTGAAGGTCGCAAAGCTCAACATCGACGAGAACCCGGAACTGGCTGCCCAGTTCGGCGTTCGTTCGATCCCGACGCTCGCCATGTTCAAGGGCGGCGAAGTGGCCGACATCAAGGTCGGCGCCGCTCCCAAGACGGCGCTCGCAAGCTGGATTTCGAACGCAGCCTGATCCGCTCACCAAAGAGCAAAAGAAAAGCCCGGCAATGCCGGGCTTTTTTCATTTAACCTTTATGGTCACTTGGGCGGAGTGCCATTGTCGGCAAGAACGTTGCCGACCAGATAAAGTGATCCCCCGATCAGTATTCTCGGAGCAGGCAGAGCCGAATCGACCTGTTCGCGGATTTCCTCAAGGGCTTCGGCAACGGTAGAAACCGGGGACGCAACCAGTCCGGCATCGAAGGCCGCATGCGCGAGTACGACCGGATCGATCGCTGCATCAGTGCCGCGGATCGGCACCGTATAGACGTGCTGGGCGATATCGGCAAAGGCCCGGAAGTAACCGACCGGGTCCTTGGTGTTGATCATGCCGGTGACGAGATAGAGCGGCCGTGACTGGCGCTCCTCGAAGCCTGCCATAGCTTCGGCAATGACTTCGCCGGCACCGGGATTGTGTCCGCCATCCACCCAGATCTCCGCCCCTTCTGGCGCGTGAGCCATCAGCCGGCCTTCCGTCATGCGCTGCAGACGGCCGGGCCATTCGACGCTGGTCATCGCCTTTTCAGCGATGGCCTCGGTCATTGGAAAACCGGCAGCCTTGACGGCGCGGATCGCAGCAGCCGCATTGGCGAACTGGTGACGACCCGGCAAACGCGGAAGCGAAAGGTCCATCAGGCCGAATTCGTCCTGGTAGACGAGACGGCCGAACTCCTCATGGGCGGAAAAATCCTGCCCATAGACGACGTGCGGACAGCCTAGCCGTTCGGCCGTCGTCACCAGCACTTCGCGGGCGGATTCGTATTCCTGATGGCCGATCACCACCGGAAGCCCATGCTTCATGATGCCGGCCTTTTCGGCGGCGATCAGTTCGACGCGGTCGCCGAGATAGGGCTGATGGTCGAGCGAGATCGGCATGATGACCGAGACGGCCGGCTTTTCGATGACGTTGGTCGCATCGAAACGGCCGCCGAGGCCGACTTCGATGATCGCCACATCCGCCGGCTTTTCGGAAAACAGCAGAAAAGTGACCGCCGTCAGGATCTCGAACACCGTGATCTGCTGGCCGCCATTGGCTTCGGCGACGCGGCGCAGCGCATCGGCGAAATCGGCATCGTCCACAAGCTGGCCATGCCCGCCCTTGGATCCGATGCGGTAACGCTCATGCCAATGCACAAGATGCGGCGACGTATGGACGTGCACGCTCAGGCCCTGCGCTTCCAGAAGCGCGCGACAGAAAGCCGTAACCGACCCCTTGCCATTGGTTCCGGCGACGTGGATGACCGGAGGGAGCTGCAAGTGCGGATTGCCGAGAACCTTGAGCAACCGGCGAATGCGATTCAATGAAAGATCGAAGCCCTTGGGATGCAACCCCATGAGCTTGTCTATTACCTGTTCTGCCTCACTGAAGGCGGGCTCAGTCATGATATTTCGATTCCGCAGCTTCGGCTCGGTGCAAGACCATTTCCGGCGAAAACGGAATCGCCTTCAATGCTCTATCTCTTTGTTTGACGCATTCCGGACGCAAAACCGCTTCGCACTTTTGCTGGAATTGCTCTATCGCTCAGGCCGCTGGCTTTTCCACAAGAGCCGGGGGGTTTTCCGGGGCAATGTCGGTATTGGCCGGACGTTTCAGCATGATCTTCAACACACGTGCCAGCAGCGACGGAATATCGTGACGCTTGACGACCATGTCGATCATGCCGTGATCCAGCAGATATTCCGAGGTCTGGAAGCCCTCCGGCAGCTTTTCGCGAATGGTCTGCTCGATCACGCGCTTACCGGCGAAGCAGATTTCCGCGCCGGGCTCGGCGATGTGAAGATCGCCCAGCATGGCGTAGGAAGCGGTGACGCCGCCCGTGGTCGGGTTGGTCAGCACGACGATGTAAGGCAGGCCGGCTTCCTTCAGCATATCGAGCATGACGGTGGTGCGCGGCATCTGCATGAGCGACAGGATACCTTCCTGCATGCGGGCGCCGCCCGATGCCGGGAACATGACCAGCGGGCACTTCTCCGCCAGTGCACGTTCGAACGCCTTGACGATCGCCTCGCCAGCGGCAATGCCGAGCGAACCGCCCATGAAGTTGAACTCATGCACGACGGCGACCAGCTTGAGGCCTTCGACCGTGCCGACGCCGGCGAGGATCGTGTCTTCCTGCTCGGTCTTGGTGCGGCTATCCTTCAGGCGGTCGGTATATTTCTTGGAATCGCGGAATTTCAGCGGATCCTGAGCGACCTTCGGCTGGGGCAACGCCTCGTATTTACCGTCGTCGAAGAGATCGAGCAGGCGGGCCTTCGCCGGCATCTTCATGTGATAGCCGGAAGCGGGGATGACCCACTTGTTTTCCTCAAGGTCCTTGTGAAAGACCATCTCGCCGGTTTCAGGGCACTTGATCCAGAGATTTTCCGGAACTTCCCTGCGGCCAAGCATCGAATTGATCCGCGGCCGCACATAGTTGGTGATCCAGTTCAACTGACTAACTCCTGACTGAAAAAGCCAATATCGGAAGATTATTCGGCAGCAGCAAGGCGCGCGGAACGCACGCCGCCGGCAAGGCCGCTTACGAAGGTCACGACGGCCTGCACGGTATCGGCGGTTGCCTCCCCGGCAGGCGTCAGATTGTTGGCAACCTGGTTGACGATTGCCGTCCCGACGACAACGCCGTCGGCATTCGCACCGATCAGGCGCGCATGTTCCGCCGTCTTGACGCCGAAGCCGACGCAGACTGGCAGATCCGTGTGTTCCTTGATGCGCTGCACAGCGCTGGAAACCTTCGACGGGTCGGGGAGCGCCGAACCGGTGATACCAGTCATGGAGACATAATAGACGAAGCCGGAGGTGTTCTGCAGGACGGTCGGAAGACGCTTCTCATCCGTCGTCGGCGTTGCAAGACGGATGAAGTTGATATCCCGCTTGCGAGCCGGAAGGCAGAGTTCGTCATCCATCTCGCGCGGAAGATCGACCACGATCAGTCCGTCGATGCCAGCTTCCAGCGCTTCGTCAAGAAAGCGCTCGACGCCGAAAACGTAGATCGGGTTGTAGTAGCCCATCATGACGATCGGGGTTGTCTGATCATCCTTTCGGAATTCGCGAGCAAGTTCCAGCGTCTTCTTCAGCGTCTGGCCGGATTTCAGTGCACGCTGACCGGCAACCTGGATCGCCGGGCCATCGGCCATCGGGTCAGAAAAGGGCATGCCGAGTTCGATCACGTCGGCGCCCGCTTCCGGCAAAGCTTTCATGATCGCCAGCGACGTTTCGTAATCCGGATCGCCACCCATGAAATAAGTGATCAGCGCGGGGCGACCTTCCGCCTTGAGATCGGCGAAGCGTTTGTCCATGCGTGCGGTCATTTCAGAGCTCCATGCCGAGGATGTTGCCAACGGTGAAGATATCCTTATCGCCGCGACCTGAAAGGTTCAGCAGGATGATCTCGTCCTTGCCCATCTTCGGGGCGCGCTTGATGACTTCGGCCACGGCATGGGAAGGCTCGAGCGCAGGAATGATACCTTCGAGCTTCGTCAGGAGCTGGAAGGCTTCCAGCGCCTCGTCATCCATGATCGGAACATAGTCGACCCGGCCGATATCGTTCAGCCAAGCATGTTCCGGACCGATGCCCGGATAGTCGAGGCCGGCGGAAATCGAATGGCCTTCCTTGATCTGACCGTCCGCATCCTGAAGCAGGTAGGTACGGTTGCCATGCAGGACGCCCGGAGAACCAGCGGTGATGGAAGCACAGTGCTCGTCGCCGGAAAGGCCCTTGCCGCCGGCTTCGACGCCGACGATCTTCACGTCCTTGTCGTCGAGGAACGGGTGGAAGATGCCGATGGCATTGGAGCCGCCGCCGACAGCCGCGATGACCAGGTCGGGCAGCCTGCCTTCGGCTTCGAGCATCTGCTCGCGGGCCTCGCGGCCGATCACCGCCTGGAAATCGCGCACCATTTCCGGATAGGGGTGCGGACCGGCAGCCGTGCCGATCAGATAATAGGTATCCTCGACATTGGTGACCCAGTCACGCAGTGCCTCGTTCATGGCATCCTTCAGCGTACCGTGGCCAGCAGTCACCGGCTTCACCTCGGCACCGAGCAGCTTCATGCGGAAGACGTTCGGAGCCTGGCGCTTGACGTCAGTCGCGCCCATGTAGACGACGCAGGGGAAACCGAAACGGGCCGCGACGGTCGCCGAGGCAACGCCATGCTGGCCGGCACCGGTTTCAGCGATGATACGCTTCTTGCCCATGCGCTTGGCAAGCAGGATCTGGCCGATGCAGTTGTTGATCTTGTGGGAACCCGTATGGTTGAGTTCTTCCCGCTTGAAATAAATCTTGGCACCGCCGAGATGTTCGGTCAGGCGCTCGGCGAAATAGAGCGGGCTCGGTCGGCCAATGTAATGGGCGCCGAGAGATTTAAGCTCCGCCTGGAATTCGGGATCGGTCTTCGCCTTTTCCCATTCTGCCTGCAGGTCCAGGATCAGGGGCATCAAGGTCTCGGCGACAAAGCGTCCGCCGAAAATACCGAAACGACCGTCCTCGTCGGGACCTTCCCGGAAGGAATTGGGCTTGAGTGACTCGTTCACGCTGCGCTCCCTGATGCAGGCTCGCGGATCGAAGCGCCTTCGACCGCGGCAAAAAACTCGTCCATCTTGTGCAGATCCTTGACGCCCGGAGCACTCTCCACGCCGGACGACACATCGATGCCGCGCGCGCCGGTTTCCCGTAGCGCGGCGGCGATGTTGTCCTTGTTCAGGCCTCCGGAAAGCATGTAATCCACGCTCGCGTCAAGCGTACGCAGGAGACGCCAGTCGAAGGTCACGCCGTTGCCGCCCGGCAGGTCCGATCCCGCTGGCGGCTTGGCGTCGAAAAGAAATCGATCCGCAATACCGATATAGGGCTCGACGCGCTTCAAGTCATCGGCCTCGCGGATGGAAAATGCCTTCATGATTGGCAGACCGGTAACCGCCTTGACGGTCAGCATCCGCTCCGGGCTTTCCTTGCCATGGAACTGAAGAATATCGGGCTTCAGGAGCGCGATGATTTCATCGAGATCGTCATTATCGGCATCGACCGTGACGGCAACGATCTTCGCCCTGCCCCTCACCCGGTCCGCCAGCTTGCCGGCGATGTCGGGCTCGATGTTGCGAGGGCTCTTGCCGAAGAAGATGAAACCCACATGGGACGCACCGCGCTCGACGGCGCGATCCACGGCTTCTGCCGTCGTCAACCCACAGATCTTGATATCCGGTTTCATGGCAGCGGAATTGACATGAAAATGCAAAAGAGTCGAGCCAAATTGCGACAAAGCAGATCCCGCTCTCTCCGCCCTCAATCGAAATCGATCGCGTGGAGCCGGGCGCCATGCCGTTTCAGCCATGCCTTGGCTTCGTCCATATGCGGGCAAAGCTCCCGGCAGAGCGCCCAGAAGGCCGGACCGTGGTTCATCTCCCTCAGATGCGCCACCTCATGGGCGGCGAGATAATCGATCACGGGCGGCGGCGCCATGACGATGCGCCAGGAAAAACTCAGATTGCCGTCCCAGGAGCAGGAGCCCCAGCGGCTACGGGTGTCCTTCATGGTCAGCGACTTGACCGGCCGTCCCACCCTCTTGGCATAGGTGGAGACCAATGCTTCGAGATCGCTCCGGGCTTCCTTCTTCAGGAAGGTCGCGACGCGCCGGCCGAGATGTTCCTCCATGCCGCTGACGCTGAGCACCGGGCCGATCTCGGAATCCAGCGCCTCGGTCAGCCCGCGCAGATGACCGGAATGAATGATCCGGTGCGGCACGCCGCGCAGCGAGATCTCGCCGCCATCGGCAATCGGCGGAGAATCCGAGTAGCGCGAAAGCTTTGCCTTCAGCCATCCCTGATGCCGATCGAGGAAGTCAGCGATCTCCCGTTCCTTGAGACCCGGCGGCACCGTCATCTTCAGGGCGCGGCCACCTGGTTCGATCCGTAGCGTGATGCGGGTCGCGCGGGCATTGCGGCGAATGGTCAGCGGCATTTCCCGCCCGTCGACCGCGAGCTGCCGGGTCGAGGTCGCTATCGGCTTCGTCTTGTCTGCCGGTTTTTTCAGGAAGGGAAACATAGCCTCTTTCTAGCCGATTCGAGCTTTTTACGCTCCAAAAAAAGACCGGCACCCTCAGGGGTGCCGGTTGTCGTAGGCGTCGATGCGGCAGAGTCGTCAGACGCCGGAATATCCGGAAGCCGCGCCGTCATCCTTGCGGGCGTTGGCCCGCTCGCGCATGAAACGGTCGAACTCTTCCTGGTCCTTGGCGCGACGAAGTTCGCGCAGATAGCTGTCGAACTCCGCACGCATTTCGTCGAGCTTGCGGCGTTCTTCTTCCATCCGGTCAAGCTCGGCCTTCCGCCAATCGTCGAAGGCTACGTTGCCGGTCGAGAAGTGGCTGCGGCCGTAGCGGCCACTGCGGCATTTCGAAAAGATACCATCGGCGGAGCGGTTCGCCTCCCGCTTGAAATCGCGGAAACGATCACCGAACAGGATATAGCCGAGCATGGCCAGACCCAGCGGCCAGAAGACCATGAAGCCGATCACCATCAGCGCGACGGTTGCCGGCGTCCAGTCCGGACGAAGCAATGCTGACTGATTCATCATCATTTACCCTTCGCTTTTGCACGGGGGCGACATGCCGCCCGATGAAATCGATGTGGTAAACGCCCTCCCCGCCTTCAAGACGAGGTCCCGGCAATTCGGGCAAGGGCCTGAATCACCCGGGGAAAATCGACAGCCCCGTCAGGTCGACTTGCCGCCCTTGATGACCCTCTTGACCGGTCCCGTCTTTGCGGCAGGCGTATGCTGCTTCGCGAACGCGATGATCCGAGGCGCGATTTCCCGACGGAAACGCGAACCGTTGAACACGCCGTAATGGCCGACATCCGGCTGCATGTAGTGCATACGCATGTTTTCCGGAATGTTGACACAAAGGGTCTGGGCCGCCTTGGTCTGGCCGACGCCGGAGATGTCGTCGTTTTCCCCTTCCACAGTCAACAGCGCCACCTTGCGGATGGCGGTTGGATTGACGGGGTTGCCACGATGGGTCATCTCGCCCTTCGGCAGGGCATGCTTGATGAATACGGTATCGACCGTCTGCAGGTAGAACTCAGCGGTCAGGTCCATCACGGCAAGATACTCGTCGTAGAAATCGCGATGCTTCTCGGCCGAGTCACCGTCGTTCTTGACGAGGTGCATGTAGAAGTCCTTGTGAGCGATCATGTGCCGGTCGAGGTTCATCGACATGAAACCCGAAAGCTGCAGGAAGCCCGGATAGACCGCGCGCATGCAACCTGGGAGCGGCCATGGCACGTTCATGATGACATTGTCGCGGAACCAGTCGATCGGCTTGTTCTGCGCCAGTTCGTTAACGGCGGTCGGATTGATGCGGGTGTCGATCGGGCCGCCCATCAGGGTCATGGACGCAGGCGCCAGCGGATCATCGTTGCCTTCCATGACGGAGACGGCGGCGAGAACCGGGACCGACGGCTGGCAGACGGCCACGACATTGGTGCCCTTGCCCAGATGATGCAGGATCTCGATGACGTAGTCGATGTAATCGTCCAGATCGAAATTGCCATCCGTGACCGGCACCGTGCGGGCGTCGATCCAGTCGGTGATGTAGACATCCGCATTCTGGATCAGCGCCTCGACCGTTCCACGCAGCAGGGTGGCATAGTGGCCGGACATGGGTGCTACGATCAGGATGCGCGGTCCCTGCTCCACCGTTGGCGGGAGGTCCCGCTTGAAGTGGATGAGATTGCAGAATGGCTTCTTCCAGACGATTTCCTCGGTCACGTTCACCGTGTGACCATCGACCGTGGTGGTCGGCAGGCCGAACTCCGGTTTTCCGTAGCGCCGCGTGACGCGCTCGAAGACTTCGAGTCCCGCTGCCATCGTTCGGCCGAGGACGGTGTGGGAGAGCGGGTTCAGTGGACTGCTGTAGGCGAGCCGCATCATGTCGGCGCTCGCCCGGAAGGGGGCCATGGCCGCATGGTTCAGTTCATAGAGTTGATAGAACATAGGGGCGATCGCCTTTCCGCTGCTGTCATCCTGCGATGTTGCGCTTCATTCGTTAAAAACTAGCAGAGTTTGCATCAATGGAAACTGCTTTGTGAATTTGTCCTTTGGTGGCGGGAAAGTCCGTTCTCCAGGGTCAGAATGCCCAGGAGGGATTAATGTTTCATGGGGCAGGAAGGTTATCGATCCTATATTCCGCCGGTGCCCGAGACGAAAGGCCGGCGCGAAATACGCCCTGCCGCACTTGTAAGCACTGATCATCGCAATATCTTCTGACCGCACCGGGAGGCGCATTCCTCTTCCCCAGCCTCCTCCCCTAAGACAGGTTTCCAGATGACGAGCAGCAACAACCGCCACTCCGAATATTCCATCCACCCGATGTTCCTGGACCGCTGGTCGCCCCGCGCCTTTACCGGCGAGGCGATGTCGGAGGCGGATCTTCTGACCATTCTGGAGGCAGCGCACTGGGCACCATCGGGGAGCAATTATCAGCCTTGGCGTTTCGTCTATGCGCTGAACACCGCTCCCGAATGGGAGACGTTTCTGGGGCTGCTGGTCGAGTCGAACCAGGTGTGGGCCAAGTCCGCGTCGGCGCTGGTCTTCCTGTTTTCCGATACGCTGAGCCGGCGCGATGACGGCTCCGAGCCCCGCCCTTTCCGCAGCCACAGTTTCGATACCGGCGCGGCATGGGCGTTGCTTGCGCTTCAGGCGATGCATTCGGGATATGCCGCGCATGCCATGGGCGGCGTCGATTTCGAGCGCGCCGTCGAGGTTCTCGGGGCGCCGTCTGGTTATCGCGCCGAGGCGGCCGTTGCCATCGGGCATCGTGGCGATAAGTCGTTGTTACCACCGACGCTTCAGGAACGGGAGGTTCCCAACCAGCGCAAACCGCTTTCCGCAGTTACCTTCAGCGGCGGCTTCAAGGCCTGAAGTTCGGCACATCGGCCCGGAAATATGTGAGGATCTCAGGCGAGTTTGAGATGTAGATTCACAAAATCAAAGCCCCGTGTGTCGATCCGGACCCACGGGGCTTTAGCAAACATTAACCGAATGTTTCACGTGAATCATTTCTTAGCCGGATTCACATGAAACTTACTCGTTATCAGATATCGAGGTTGGCGACGCTCAACGCGTTGTCCTGAATGAACTCGCGACGGGGTTCGACCTCGTCGCCCATCAGGCGGGAGAACAGGCCGTCGGCATCGGTGGCATCGCTTACCCTCACCTGCAGCAACGTGCGGACGTTCGGATCGAGCGTCGTTTCCCAAAGCTGCTCGGCGTTCATTTCGCCAAGACCTTTATAGCGCTGCATCGTCAGGCCCTTGCGACCCGCAGCAAAGATCGTGTCCAGCAGCATGCGCGGGCCGGAAATTTCCTTGCGTTCTTCCTTGCGGGCAAGCTTCGGCGGATGGGCATAGATCTCGTGAAGCCGCGAATAGAGCTGGTCGATGTGACGGGCATCGGCGGAACCGATCAGTGCGACATCGAGGGACGCCACTTCCTTGACGCCGCGAACCATACGCTCGAAGCGCAAACCGCCTTCATTCGTGACGTGACCGGTCCAGCCACGTTCGGTTTCCTCGGCGATGAGATCGAGACGCCGGGCCACTTCGGCTGCGGTCTCTTCCGCGCGGGCGCGATTGTCGGTCAGTTCCGGATTGAGCGCGCCGGCAATTGCCGCCTGTTCGATGACATTGCGATTGTATCGCGAGTGCAGCCCGTCAATCAGCGAACGAAGCCTGAGAGCATCCTGAATGACATCGCGCAGATCCTGTGCGGCCCGGACCTCGCCATTCCCAAGCGTCAGCGTGGCTTCCTCGATACCCATGGTGATAAGGTAATCTTCGAGCGCCTTCTCGTCCTTCAGATACTGAACGGACTTGCCGCGCGCCACCTTATAGAGCGGCGGCTGGGCGATATAGAGATGGCCGCGTTCGATCAGTTCCGGCATCTGCCGGAAGAAGAAGGTCAGAAGCAGAGTACGGATGTGCGCGCCGTCGACGTCAGCATCCGTCATGATGATGATCTTGTGATAGCGCAGTTTGTCGGCGTTGAACTCGTCCTTGCCGATCGAGGTGCCCAGCGCGGTAATCAGTGTGCCGATTTCCTGGCTCGAAAGCATCTTGTCGAAACGGGCCCGTTCCACGTTGAGGATCTTGCCGCGCAGCGGCAGGATGGCCTGCGTCTCTCGCGAACGGCCCTGCTTTGCCGAACCGCCTGCGGAGTCACCCTCGACGAGGAAGACTTCGGACTTGGCCGGATCGCGTTCGGAGCAGTCTGCGAGTTTGCCGGGCAGAGATGCGATATCAAGCGCGCCCTTGCGCCGCGTCAGTTCGCGCGCCTTACGGGCGGCTTCGCGGGCGACGGCAGCTTCGACGACCTTGCCGACGAGGATCTTGGCGTCCGCGGGATGCTCCTCGAGCCAGGTGGAAAGAGCTTCGTTCACCAGGCTTTCGACGACAGGACGGACTTCCGACGAAACCAGCTTGTCCTTGGTCTGAGACGAGAATTTCGGATCCGGAACCTTGACGGACAGGACCGCTGTCAGGCCTTCGCGGCAGTCGTCACCGGTCAGTGTCACTTTCTCCTTCTTGATGATGCCGGAAGTGTCGGCATAGGAGGTGATCTGGCGGGTCAGCGCGCCCCGGAAGCCGGCCATATGGGTACCGCCGTCACGCTGCGGAATGTTATTGGTGAAGCAGAGCACGTTTTCGTGGTAGCTATCATTCCACCACATCGCAACTTCGACGGTAATCCCGTCTTTCTCGCCACGGATGGCGACCGGCTTTTCGACCAGCGGCTTTTTGGAGCGGTCCAGATAACGAACGAAAGCCTCAAGACCTCCGTCATAGACCATCTCTTCCTGGCGGATATCGGACTTGCGCTTATCGGTCAGCAGAATGCGGACACCGGAATTGAGGAAGGCGAGTTCGCGCAGGCGATGCTCCAGCGTCGCATAGTCGAATTCGGTCTTGGTGAAGGTTTCCGCGCTCGGCAGGAAGGTGACCTCGGTGCCAGAGCGGCCCTCATAATCACCCGTAACCTTGAGCGGCGCATCGGCAACACCATGGGTGAAGCTCATCTCATGAACTTTGCCGCTGCGACGAATCTTGAGGCTCAGCTTGACCGAGAGTGCGTTGACGACTGAAACGCCCACGCCGTGCAGACCACCCGAAACCTTGTAGGAATTCTGGTCGAACTTACCGCCAGCGTGGAGCTGGGTCATGATGACCTCGGCTGCCGACACGCCTTCTTCCCTGTGAATGTCGGTCGGGATGCCACGGCCGTTGTCGGTCACGGTGACGGAACCGTCCGCGTTCAAGGTCACGGTGACGATGTCGGCATGACCGGCCAGGGCTTCGTCGATCGCGTTGTCGACGACTTCGTAGACCATGTGATGCAGACCCGAGCCATCGTCGGTATCGCCGATATACATGCCGGGACGCTTGCGGACTGCATCCAGCCCCTTCAGCACCTTGATCGAATCCGCGCCGTATTCGGCCGGACCATCATTTTTATTGATCGGCATATCGGTCATTCAGCAATCTTTCCAGTCAGGATGTTCAAAGCGTCGATATCGAATCAGCGCCATCGAGCACATCGACTATAGGAGGTTTGACGCAAGTTCCAAAGGCAGGCCGCGCGAAACCCGTGGATATGGCGGCCATAGAGCGTTTCAAGCCGGCTTTTTTGCGGCTTCTAGGACTTCATTGAGTTGCTTTAGCACATCGGGCGGTAGGGTGCGAATCCTGCGGGCGAGTTCATTGGCAAAAACCGTATATTCCGCCGGCAATCCCGCCGTATCCACGACCACCCTTGGATGAGACACGCCCGCAATGGCGAAAAGCTCCTCCGCCTCATCCCAGATGATGTTGAAATAGCCGGCGACACGCTGGAGGAAATCGAAATTCGGCTTGCCCTTGCGGCCGTGTTCGAGCGCGGAAAGATAGGCCGGGGAGACCCCGATAGCGGCGGCCATCTCCTTCTGGGAGACGCCCTTCCTTTCCCGCAAGCGTCGCAGAGCCTCGCCGAACGGCGTCATCCGCGGTCTCCCCTGCCCCGCGACAGGCGAACATAGAGCGCACCGTCGCCACCATGCTGACGCGCAGCCGTCTCATAGGACGAGATGAGAAAGCGGAATTCGGGCTTGGAAAACCAGAGCGGCACCGAGCGCTTCAGTGCGCCGTCGCTGCCCATCGAGCGCCCCTTGCCGGTGATTACCAGCACATGCCGAAGCCCCCGGTCATGGGCGCGCAGGAGAAAATCGAGGAGAATGCCGTGCGCCTCGCTCTGGATCATACCATGAAGATCGATGCGGGCCTCAAGCGCAAGGTGACCGCGCGAGAGTTTGCGCTTGACCGGTTTTTCGAGCGGATGATGGATGCCGCCGGGCTTTTTCTGCGCGGCCTGAGTTTCAGCTGCATCGCCAACAGGAACTGACGAAGCCGAAAATATTCCTTTGCTCTCTGGTGTCGGCTCGACGAATATCTCCTCGAACTCGGCCAGTTCCTCGAGACGCCCGGGCATGGGCCTCGTCGACCGGGCGACCTTGCCCCAGAGTATACGATCTTCTGCGCTGAGTTTTCCCTTGCCCTTCACCAACCGAACCTCGACGCCGCCTCTTTCGGGACGAGTATATAGAAGTCTGCGGCATTTCGCACGGCACCGGCGCGTTCACCGGCATCGTCACCGGAGCCGGTAAAGATGTCGCCCCGCGCCGGGCCTACGATGGCCGACCCGGTATCGAGCGCCAGCATCAGCCGGGCGAAGGGTTGTCCGTCATCGAGGCGGGTCAAGGTCTCGGAGCGGATGAAGAAGGGAAAGCCGAAACTGTGGATCAGCCTGTCGACCGCCAGCGAACGGCCTGCGGCCAGCGGCACCTTGGCCGCTGCGATCGGACCAAGATTGGTGTCCGACACTTCGGCCTCGCGGAAGAAGATATAGGACCGGTTGTGCCAGAGGATCTCATCCACCCTTTCAGGATGATCTGCGAGCCATGCACGAATGGACTGCATCGAAATCCCGGCAAGCGGCAATTCGCCGGTATCAACCAGAAGCTTGCCGATGCCGGAGAACGGATGTCCGGCCTTGGCAGCATAGGTGATGCGACCGATACGACCATCGGCATAGCGAAGCCGGGCAGCACCCTGAACGTGAACGTAGAAGACATCCACCTTCGATCGCGCCCAGGCTATCTCCAGACCTCTGCCTTCAAGATAGCCTTCGTCGATGGTCCGGCGATCGGGATAGGGTGAAATAACACCACTCTCCGAACGCGCGAACATATAGCTCGCGTCCATATCGGCAGGGCGATTGCCATCATCCAGATCGACGAGATCGTCGGGACGCCTGTAGAAAGGAAAGCGGAACTCGTCGTCCCGCTCGGCCCGCACTTCAACTTCCGGCTCATAGAAAGCAGTGACGAAACCCCGCCCCCCGTTTTCCGGCTCGATGAGGAAGGGCCGACATTCCGCTTCGAAAAAGCTCCGTGCTTCCGCAGCGCTCGATGGAGCGAACTCGGCCGCACTGTCCAGAAGCGGCAAAAGGTCGCTGGAAGACAGACCTGTCGAGCCCGTACGGTAGGGTTTCACATTCTTTATATGCTGGCGGCAAGCCGCCATAGCATCAAACAGTGGAGACGGGTCGTCGAAGGCCCAACCCTCCAGATCGGCGAAAGCGACCGGCTTCAGCCGGAATGATGATGCCGACGCGCCGGTCATAGTTCGGATTCGGTCGCGACCAGCTTCCAGTTAGGATCGCGCGAACGGATGTCACGGGCGAAGGTCCAGAGATCGTTGACCTCGGAAACAGCTTCGGCATCACCATCGATCAGCTTGCCGGCCTTGTCATAGGTTGCGGTGATCAACTGGCAGACGATGCGAACAGTCACCTGCTCCTCACTCTCCTTCATGGCCGCCTGAATTATGTCCGCCTTCTCGATGCCGACGAAGGTGGACTTCACCACCTCACCACGCGCTTCGCGCTCGGAGATCGCGGCCTCGAAACCTTCCAGAACCTCACGGGAAAGCAGGCTCTTCAGGGTTTTCCGATCGCCGTCGGCATAGGCCATGACGATCATCTCGTAGGCCATCCGGGCGCCGTTCAGGAATTCCTTCGGATTGAAGCTGGGGTCCTGCTTGACCACTTCGCGCAGAGATTCGTTCAGCTCGCTGCCCGGAGTGGCAAAGGCATCCACTGCGGCGAAACGTTCATCGACGCCCTGTTCATCGCGACGCGGCAGAGTGACGACCTTGCCGTCATCACTACCGGGACCCTTGGCAAGATCGCGGGGGGAATAGGGATCGAAAGGTGGCTTCTCGTTGCCGGTACGGCGACCAAGTACGCTACGCAGCTGCAGGAAAATCAGGACTGCCGCCACCAGAAAAAAGATAGTCACAAAGTCGTTCGATCCCATGGCAATCCGTCGGCCCTGTTTAAATTCCTGCTTGTGAGACCCATATAGTCTGCATATGCCAATGATTCAAATAGCGAAGTGCTTTCACTTCCGCTTGAAATCATTCCGGACGATGGATACCGGAAGCCTCAGAGAAGGATAAAGGACCACCGATGCGCGTGCCGCTCGCCATTCTATTGCTGATGCCTTTTGCCGAGATTGCCACATTCGTGCTGGTTGGAAAGGCGATTGGCGTCCTCGCGACACTCGGATTGACGCTTCTTGCGGTCTTTGCCGGACTTGCGCTTTTGCGCATCCAAGGAGCGGGTATTCTTCAGCGCCTGCAGAAAGACACCCAGACAAACCAGAATCCGGGACGCGAAATCGTCCATGGGGCGATGATCGTCGTGGCGGCAATCCTGCTGATCATTCCGGGCTTCCTGACAGATATCGTCGGTATCCTGCTTTTCGTTCCCTTCGTGCGCGATTTCATCTGGTCCTTCATCGGTCCCCGCGTTACCGTCTTTCGAACCAGCAGCTTCAGTTACCAGGGCGCCGGCGGGGAAACATCTCGCCCCAAGGACGGTCCGATCATCGATCTGGACGAAGACGATTTCCAGCGCGGCGCGAACCGGCAGTCTCCATGGTCGCTCGGAAAAGATCAGTGACCCCACCCCGAAAAAGGCCACGGACGGCTCAAGGCGTAAGGGTTGTAAGCATCCGGTCGAAATGATAGACGGCCATAGCAATTCAATGCGTGAGGAAGCCCCAATGGCCAACGAAAATCAGGGAACCGCAAGTCCTTCCCTCAACATACTTGCCCAGTACATCAAGGACCTGTCCTTCGAGAACCCCGGCGCACCGCGGTCGCTGCAGGCGCGTGACAAGGCTCCCGCCATCAACATCAATGTTAACGTCAACGCGAACCCGCTGACCGAGTCCGATTTCGACGTGATTCTGTCGCTCAGCGCGGAAGCCAAGGACGGCGACAAGGTCGTCTTCGCAGCCGAACTGGTTTATGGCGGCGTCTTCCGTATCACCGGTTTTCCGCAGGAACACATGCTGCCGGTCCTCTTCATCGAGTGCCCGCGCCTTCTGTTCCCGTTCGCCCGCCAGATCATTGCTGACGCCACCCGCAATGGCGGCTTCCCGCCGCTGATGATCGATCCGATCGACTTCGCGCAGATGTTCACCCAGCGCGTTGCCGAAGAACAGGCTCGCGCCAAGGTTCAGGCTGTTCCGAACTGATCTTCGGATATGACAGATCATGGAAATCAAAAGGCCCGGTTTTACCGGGTCTTTTTCGTTCAACTGTATTTTGACCAGATCGCCTTGTCGCCGAGACGACCGAGCAAGCCCGCATGTTTCTCCGCTTCGGCTTCACTCACGCGTGCCGCAAGCGGTCGCGAGCGTTGATAGGAAACCTCGACGACTTCGGTTTCGCTGCCGCTGCTTGCGCTGCCCCGCATTTCGGACTGCACCAGACCGAAAGCTGCCTGACGGCCTCCCAGCATTTCGATGTAGACTTCGGCGAGCAGTTCGGAGTCGAGAAGCGCTCCGTGCTTCGTGCGATGCGAATTGTCGATACCGTATCGACGGCAAAGCGCATCAAGCGAGTTCGGTCCCATGGGATGCTTGCGGCGCGCGAGCGCCAGCGTATCAATCACCATTTCCCCCGGCACCGGGGGAAGACCGAGCCGATCGAATTCGGCATTGATGAAGTTCATGTCGAAGGTCGCGTTATGCGCCACCCACTTCGCTCCATCGAAAAACTCGATGAGATCGTTGACGATATCGGCGAAGGGCGGCTTGTCTTTCAGGGACTCGTCGGTGATCCCGTGAACAGCAAGAGCGTCGGGGTGCACCTTACGGTCGCCCGGATTGATATAGACATGAAAGCTTCTCCCGGACGGGAAATGGTTCACGAGTTCGATCCCGCCGATTTCGATGACCCGGTCATTCTTGAATTCAAGGCCGGTGGTTTCCGTATCGAATACGATCTCGCGCATTCACGCCTCCGATTTCGCCTGCCGACGCAGGGTTTCAATAATGTCCTGAACCTGTTTTCGTGCGGCCTCAAGCCCACGCCCGGTATCGATCACGTAATCGGCCCGTCGGCGCTTTTCGGCATCCGGTACCTGCCGCCCAAGGATCATTTCGAATTTCTCGGGCGTCATCCCCGGTCGTTCCAGAACCCGCTTGCGCTGTATCTCCGGATCGCAGCTTACGACCACAACGACATCCACGCGTTTTTCGGCACCGGTCTCGTAAAGCAGCGGAATATCGAGAACGACCATGTCCGCGGCAGATTCACGCGCTGCCTTCAGGAATGCAAGTTCCCGTTCGCGTACAAGCGGATGAACGATGGATTCGAGAAGTTTGAAATTAGCCGGATTCTTCGCCAGATTCCTTGAAAGCTCGGAACGATCCACCTCACCATTGCGGATGCTCCCGGGAAAGGCCGCCTCGATCGGTATAACCGCCTCGCCACGATAAAGTTCATGCACGACCTGATCGGAATCGTTCACCGAGATACCGGCGTCGGCAAACATCTTCGCCGTGGTCGATTTGCCCATGCCGATCGATCCGGTGAGTCCGATGACGATCATTCATGCGCCTCCATGTCCGCGATGACGAGATTGCGCAATTCCTCATCCACCACCGGTGTGCGGCCGAACCACTTTTCGAAACCTGGAACGGCTTGATGTAACAGCATGCCCAGACCATCGACCGTCGCCAGACCTTTTGCCTCCGCCTGCTTCAGGATCGGTGTCATCAGCGGAACATAGACGATGTCGGTCACTACGGCCGATGGCAGAAGCCGTTCGAAAGGCATCTCGTCGACGGCTCCACCATCCATGCCAAGCGACGTTGTGTTGATAAAGAGGCCAGCGCCTTCGCATACCTCGCCAAGCGCCGCCATCGGATGGGCATGGATCGCTGGGCCGAACCGGTCGGCCAGTTCCACCGCTCTTTCCACCGAACGATTGACGATGTTGATTTCCCCGATACCGCGATCCCGCACCGCCTGAACCACGGCGCGACTGGCACCACCCGCGCCCAGAATCACCGCCCGATCCACATTCTCCCATCCTGGATGACCTGCATCGAGACTGGCGGTAAAACCGATACCGTCGGTATTGGTGGCGTTCAGCCTGCCCTCTTCCATCCAGAGGGTGTTGGCAGCCCCGAGTTCTTCGGCCAAGGCATCCGGTACATCGGCAAGCCGACACGCGGCTTCCTTGTGCGGTATGGTCACATTGCCCCCGCGAAAACCGGAGGTGCCCCTCTTCAGGTCCGCGATAAACGCCTCGAAATATTCCGGGCTGACTGCCACGGGCTCATAACTCCCCTCGATCCCGAACCTCCTCAGCCAGTGCCGGTGGATGAGCGGAGACCGTGAGTGCTTTATCGGATAGCCGACAACGAAAGCTTGGTTAACAAATGTTTCACGTGAATCAGCCATCAATCTCCCCCAGAACCCGCAGCTCCTCCAGCAGCGGCAAAAGCGGCAAACCAAGGATGGTGAAATAGTCGCCGCTTATCTCATTAAATAGCCGGATTCCCTCAGCCTCCAGCTGATAGCATCCAACACTTTTCAGCACCGCATCCCCGGTGCTCTGCAGATAGCCTTCCAGAAACTCGTCGGAAAACTCCCGCATCGTCAACTCTGCAATCGACACGTTTTCCCAGAGAACCTCACCGTCCCTAACCAGAACGACAGCGCTGTTCAGACGATGCGTTCTGCCGCGCAAGGTCTTCAGATTGCGCCGGGCTTCTTCGATATCGACAGGCTTATGAAAGACGACCTCATCGAGGGACATGGTCTGGTCGCATCCGATCACGAGTGCGCCCGAATGCCTGGAGGCGACATCGATCGCCTTCAGTCTCGCGAGTTCCAGCGCAAGGTGATCCGGAGACAAAGGGTTGCCGCCCAGAGCGGCCTCGGCAGCGCGCTCGTCGAGCTGCGCAGCTTCGGCCTCGAATTGAAGGCCGGCGTTTTCCATCAGCATCCGACGTGACTGGCTTGCCGAAGCCAGTATCAGCTTCCCTGCCATGGGACACCTTTTCTAAAGGAATGAAGCGAGGTTCGCCTTAACGTACCTTCAGGCGCAGAGCAACGATAGCCGCAGCCGTTTCCTCAATCGAGCGGCGGGTCACATCGATGATCGGCCAGTTATTACGCGAACAGAGGCTTCGGGCATATTTCAGTTCCTCGGCAATGGAAGCCCTGTCGGTATAGTCACTGGCATTAAAGCCGGGCGTGATGCCAAGTTCACGATTTCCTCGGACCTGAGAAATCCGGTCCGACGTGGCGATCAACCCGACGATCAACGGCCTGTTCGCTCGATACAAACTGTCCGGCAAAGGTACTCCACAAACGATCGGAATATTTGCCGTCTTGATGCCGCGGTTGGCGAGGTAGATGCTGGTCGGCGTCTTGGAGGTGCGACTGATCCCGATAATGACCACATCGGCATCCTCATATCCATCCGGTGCCTGTCCGTCATCGTGATCCATCGTATAGTTCAGCGCCTCGATGCGAGCGAAATATTCCGCATTAAGAGCATGCTGGGCCCCCACCCTTCCGCGCGACGAAGCGCCGAGATAGGACTGGAACTTGTCGATCACCGGTTCCAGAACATTGACGCTTGGCACGCCCATATCGCGGCAGCCTGCCTCGAGCAAATTGGCGAGCTCGCGATCGACAATCGTGTAGAGCACAATGCCCGGTTCCTGATCGATCGCTTCCAGCACAGGGAGTAACTGCCGCTTACTGCGGATCAGCGGATAGACATGCTCGATGGCGCTGTAGGAATTGAACTGGGCCGCCGCCGCCCTGCCCGTCGAAATCAGAGTCTCACCGGTCGAGTCAGAAATCAGGTGCAGATGGAAGAAGCTTTTTCGGTTCTCCACGTTGTTCTCAGCCGCCTGTTGATAATTCGGGAGTAAGAGAGGTAGCGATCAGCACCCCGGCGAGGCAAGGGGAAAAATGCCGATTTATCCACAAACGACACCGGACAGGATAGCTGAAAGGCGGGTCTGTGGATTGTGGTAAGACGCCGCAGTTTTGCCAAATGACTCACAGCTTATCCACAAGCCATTTCTTTCCGACATATCACCTATCGTTTTGAATCTAAATCGTTTATCGCAATGATCAGCGTTTACTGCCAAACATAGCGGATTCCATTCGGCGAAAAGGATCATTTGCCAAGGACGCCGGGAAACCTGTGTGCCGGGATTAATCCTTGATAGTCAGAGACTCTTAGAAATAGAAGAAGATTCATATATCATTTCTTTTTTGAAAGGGCTGACCCTTGAGCGCCAGCGACCGCAAGATCCTCGATGTCCTAAATGGGAAGACTGTCTCTCCGCCACCGGTATGGCTGATGCGGCAAGCAGGCCGATATCTTCCGGAATATCGGGAGACTCGGGCAAAGGCCGGCAGCTTCCTCGATCTCTGTTATACGCCGGAGCTTGCGGTGGAAGTGACCCTGCAGCCGATCCGGCGTTACGGTTTTGATGCAGCGATCCTCTTCTCCGACATCCTCGTGATACCCGACGCATTGAACCGCAATGTTCGCTTTACCGAGGGGCACGGACCGCAGATGGATCCGATCGATGTCGATGGCATCAATGCTCTCGAAGCTGGTGATCCACTTATCCATCTCGCTCCCGTTCTGCAGACCGTCAGACGTCTGAGAGCGGAGCTGCCCCATGAGACTGCCTTGCTTGGCTTCTGCGGTGCGCCGTGGACGGTTGCGACCTACATGATCGCCGGACACGGCACACCCGATCAGGCCCCTGCCCGGCTCTTCGCCTATCGACACCCGAAGGCTTTCGAAAAGCTGCTCGATCTGCTCGCCGATATTTCGGCCTCCTATCTGGTGGCTCAGATCGATGCCGGTGCCGATGCCGTGCAGATTTTCGATTCCTGGGCCGGTGTTCTGGGTGAAGACGAGTTCGAACGTTTCTGTGTTCGTCCCGTCGCTCGAATGATCCAGTCGGTGCGTTCTCAGCGGCCGGGCGCGAAGATCATTGCCTTCGCCAAGGGTGCCGGTCTTCTTCTCAAGGATTATCGCCGCAAGACGGGAGCCGATGCGATCGGGCTCGACTGGACCATTCCGCTCTCCTTCGCCGTTGAATTGCAGAAGGAAGGCGCGGTTCAGGGCAATCTCGATCCAATGCGGGTGGTTGCCGGTGGCTCGGCGATGGAGGAGGGCATCGACGCCATCCTCCAGGCGCTTGGCAATGGTCCGCTGATCTTCAATCTCGGCCATGGCATCACGCCGCAAGCTGCTCCGGAAAATGTGACCCGGCTGGTCGATCGGGTGCGTGGGAAGCGATGAGCGAGAAAGAGCAGCAGACCGGAAGAAGTGCCGGACGCAGGGCAGCCTTTCGGGCGGCTACGGCGATTGTCTTCTTCGGGACCATTGCACTCGCCATCATGGTCTTTGGCGCTGACGAAGCCTATCTCTGGATCAAGGCCCTTCATATTATCGCCGTGATTTCCTGGATGGCGGGGCTGCTCTACATGCCGCGGCTGTTTATTTATCACGGCGACAGCGAACCGGGTTCGGCACAAGCCGAGACTTTCGCTATCATGGAACAGAGGCTTTTGAAGGTTATCATGAACCCCGCCATGATGGTGGCGTGGATCCTTGGGCTTTATCTCGCCTGGTCTGTCTATGGTTTTCACGGCGGCTGGCTGCATGCGAAACTTGCAGCTGTTGTCGCGTTGACCGGCGTGCATTTGTTTCTCTCACGCGCGGTTGCGTCATTTGCCAAGGGCTACTATGTCAGAAATGCTCGTTTCTGGCGTCTGATGAATGAGGTTCCGACCTTGCTGATGATCGCCATCGTCATCCTCGTGGTCGTTAAGCCGTTTTGATCCCGCCTGCGGCATTCTCGCATTATTTTGGGTCATTTCCGCTTTTCGCTTGCGGGTAAAAGGCTGAATCGCTATTTTCCGCCAATCCTATCTTCTGGCTTGCGTAACATTCTGTCATTTGCGGCCTCACTCGCGATCGTACCGAATTCCACCGGCTCGCCTTCCCCGACAAAAATAATCAAAGACGTGGTCCCTCTTCATGGCTGAAATGAAGCTACAAGAACTCAAAAGCAAATCACCGACCGATCTCCTGACCTTCGCGGAATCGCTTGAGGTCGAGAACGCCAGCACCATGCGCAAGCAGGAGCTGATGTTTGCTATCTTGAAAATGCTCGCCAGCCAGGACATCGAGATTATCGGAGAAGGCGTGGTCGAGGTGCTGCAGGACGGTTTCGGCTTCCTGCGTTCGGCCAATGCCAACTATCTCCCGGGTCCTGACGATATCTACATTTCTCCCTCGCAGATCCGCCGCTTTTCGCTGAAGACCGGCGACACGGTCGAAGGTCCGATCCGCGGCCCGAAGGAAGGCGAACGCTACTTCGCGCTCCTAAAGGTCAACACGATCAATTTCGAGGATCCGGAGAAGATCCGTCACAAGGTTCATTTCGACAATCTGACGCCGCTCTACCCGAACGAGCGTTTCAAGATGGAACTGGATGTTCCGACATCAAAGGATCTCTCGGCTCGCGTCATCGATCTGGTTGCTCCGTTGGGCAAGGGGCAGCGTGGCCTGATCGTTGCCCCGCCGCGTACCGGTAAGACCGTTCTGCTGCAGAATATCGCTCATTCGATCACGGCCAATCATCCGGAGTGTTACCTGATCGTTCTGCTGATCGACGAACGTCCGGAAGAAGTGACCGACATGCAGCGATCCGTCCGCGGCGAAGTCGTCTCCTCGACTTTCGACGAGCCGGCCGTTCGCCACGTCCAGGTTGCCGAAATGGTCATCGAGAAGGCCAAGCGTCTCGTGGAACACGGCCGCGACGTGGTCATTCTTCTCGACTCGATCACGCGTCTCGGCCGAGCCTACAACACGGTTGTTCCTTCCTCAGGCAAGGTTCTGACCGGCGGTGTGGATGCAAACGCGCTTCAGCGTCCGAAGCGTTTCTTCGGTGCCGCCCGTAACATTGAGGAAGGCGGCTCGCTGACGATTATCGCGACGGCTCTAATCGATACCGGTAGCCGCATGGACGAAGTCATCTTCGAAGAGTTCAAGGGTACCGGCAACTCGGAAATTGTTCTGGATCGCAAGGTGGCCGACAAGCGCATCTTCCCGGCTATGGATATCCTCAAGTCCGGTACGCGTAAGGAAGACCTCCTTGTTCCGCGTCAGGATCTACAGAAGATCTTCGTACTTCGCCGTATTCTGGCGCCGATGGGCACGACCGATGCGATCGAATTCCTCATCGACAAGCTGAAGCAGACGAAGAACAACGGTGATTTCTTCGATTCGATGAACACCTGATATTGCAGGAAGGTGTGGGGAGATCTCGTGTCTTCTCGTATGCCAATCGCTGTTCCCCGAAACGATTCGCTTCCGTTCCGGCTTGAGGATAGGGATTATTGTGCATGAGTTCCCCTGAGCGAGAGACCATTATTGCCCTTTCATCGGGCGCTCTGCCCTCTGGAGTAGCGGTCATTCGCCTGAGCGGTCCGCAATCCGCGGTGATTTGCGAAGCAATGGCAGGGACTTTGCCACCTCCCCGCATGGCAGCGCTGCGACCGATTCGAGACCGTAACGGTCTTTTACTCGATCGCGGACTTGTTCTTTTTTTTCCTGGTCCTAACTCCTTTACCGGCGAGGATTGTCTCGAGTTCCATCTGCACGGTGGTAGGGCGGTTGTCGAGAGCGCCTTGAACGCAGCGACGGAATTCGAAAATTGCCGCCTTGCGGAGGCCGGTGAGTTTTCTCGTAGGGCGTTCGAAAACGGCAAGCTGGATCTGGTCGAGACCGAAGGCCTGGCGGATCTTCTGGCTGCAGAGACCGAGATGCAGCGGCGCCTGGCGCTTGAGCAGAGTTCTGGGCACCTCTCGGCGATCTACCAGAAGTGGCGCGAGCAATTACTGGGCGCTCGTGCTCTCATAGAGGCTGAGCTGGATTTCTCAGACGAGGGGGACATCCCTGGCAGCGTTTCCGATCGCATCTGGTCGGAGATGGCGTCGTTGGCACGGGATATCGAGCAGGTGCTTGGCAATCTCAAAGCGGGTGAGATCATACGTGATGGCTTTACCGTTGTGATTGCGGGACCCCCCAATGCCGGCAAGTCGAGTTTGCTGAACGCACTTGCCAACCGGGAGGTGGCTATTGTCACCGAATATGCCGGCACCACGCGGGATGTCCTGCATTGTGAGCTGGATATCGGCGGCTATGCCGTGCATCTCTATGATACGGCAGGCGTACGGGAGACATCAGAGCCAGTGGAGCGTGAGGGAATTCGCCGCGCCTACCGTAAGATGGAGGAGGCGGATCTCGTTCTGTCCCTGAGCGACTATGCGAGTTCGGCGAAGCAGGAACTCGATATTCCCAATGGCATCCCAGTGATTGACGTTGTGACCAAGATCGACCTTTATACCGATTCGCTTCCGCAACAATCCACTGCAATGCTGATCTCTTCGCAGAGCGGTCAGGGTCTCGATAACCTGCGTTCCGCGATATTGGCCGAATTGAAGGATCGTACCAACACGGTTTCTCTTGCCATTCCGAGCCGATTGAGGCATGCACAGCACCTGCACGACGCAGCCGAGCATATTTGGCGCGCGGTTCGGGCGGAGACCGATGGCTTGGAGATTCGGGCTGAGTTTCTCCGCAGGGCTGCCGACACAATTGGGCGCGTGACTGGCAAGGTCGACGTCGAAATGTTGCTGGGCAAGATCTTTTCAGAATTCTGCGTCGGCAAGTGATTCACGTGAAACAAGGGCAGTTCTGTGCCCGCGGCCTCATTGCGGGAGGCATGGAGCAATGCCATGAGCGTTTCAAGTTATGATGTGATCGTCATAGGTGGCGGTCATGCCGGCGCGGAAGCTGCTTCTGCAGCAGCCCGCATGGGTGCAAGAACTGCACTCGTCACACAGAAGCTCGAAACCATCGGCGCTATGTCCTGCAATCCCGCGATCGGGGGATTGGGTAAGGGACACCTTGTCCGCGAGGTGGATGCGCTTGATGGCATCATGGGCCGTTGCGCTGATCTAGGCGGCATTCAGTTTCGTATGCTTAATCGCAAGAAGGGCCCTGCTGTCTGGGGTCCGCGCACCCAGGCCGATAGAAAGCTTTATAGGCAAGCGGTGCAGAATGCGCTTCGCGATACACCGAACCTTGATCTTATTGAAGGCAACGTAATCTCTTTTATTCGAAACGATTCCGAAATAAAAGGAATTGGTTTGTCGGATGGCCGAGAGCTTTCAGCGCGTTCAGTTGTTCTCACCTCCGGTACCTTCCTCCGAGGACTCATTCATATCGGAGATCGCAAAATACCGGCTGGCCGCATCGGCGAGCCCCCTTCCACCGGTCTCAGCGAAGATCTGTCTGCTTTTGGCCTCAAGCTCGGGCGCCTCAAGACAGGTACGCCGGCGCGCCTGGATGGAAAGACGATCGATTGGGAATCTCTTGATCGTCAGGAAGCCGATTCGGATCCGATACCTTTCTCCTTCATGACGGATCGTATTGTGAATCCGCAAATCGCCTGCGGCATTACCCGCACGACGGATGCGACGCATAGGCTCATCCGAGACAATATTCATCGTTCCGCCATGTATTCCGGCCAGATCGAGGGCGTCGGTCCGCGGTATTGCCCCTCTATCGAAGATAAGATCACCCGCTTCGGGGACCGTGACGGCCATCAGATCTTTCTGGAACCGGAGGGTCTCGATGATGATACCGTCTATCCGAATGGTATCTCAACCTCCCTCCCCGAGGAGGTTCAGGATGCTTTCATTCATTCCATTCCCGGTCTGGAGAATGTCCGAATCCTGCAATGCGGCTATGCGATCGAATATGACCATGTGGATCCGCGGGAACTTGAACCGACGTTGCAGGTACGCAAGGTACCGGGGCTTTTCCTTGCTGGTCAGATCAATGGCACGACTGGTTATGAGGAAGCCGCGGCTCAGGGGTGCGTAGCGGGTCTGAACGCTGCTTTAGTTGCCGGCGGCGGTGAGGGTTTTGTTTTCAGTCGTACCGATTCCTATATCGGGGTGATGATCGATGATTTGACTTCGAGGGGAATTCTCGAACCCTATCGTATGTTCACATCGCGCGCTGAGTATCGCCTAACCTTGCGGGCGGATAATGCCGATATGCGGCTAACCCCGCGGGGTATCGATCTTGGCTGCGTTTCGCGCGAACGGCGTGAGCGATTTGAAGGCTATCGAGCAGAACGGGAGAGTCTTCTCTCCCGTCTGGATAAGCTTGTGGCAACGCCGAAAGAAGCGCAGTTACAGGGTGTGATAGTGAATCAAGATGGGCGGCGTCGTTCTGCCCGAGAGCTGCTTTCCTATCCGGATATAGGCTGGGCGGATATCTGCCGCATTTGGCCCGAACTCTCGGAAGTATCGTCGAAGATTTCGGAAGCTGTCTCGATCGATGCGCTCTATTCGGCCTATATCGATCGCCAGGCTCATGATATCGCGGGGATGCGGAGCGAAGAGGAACGGCTTATCCCTCGCGACTTCGACTTCCATGCGCTTTCCGGACTTTCGAACGAACTGAAGCAGAAGCTGACGGCGGCTCAGCCCTGGAGTATCGCCCAAGCGGCGCGAATCGATGGGATGACACCGGCGGCCATTGCCCTGCTCGTCGGTTACATCAAGAAGAATGAGCGGTTGCGGGAAGCAAGCTAAAGCATGGCTAATGACATTTTAAAGAGTGCGTTGAAGCTGAACGTTTCACGTGAAACCTTTGAGAAGCTGGAGCACTTTGCCTCTCTCTTCCACAAATGGTCTGCCTCCATCAATCTTGTGGCTCCCTCGACGCGGGATGATCTTTGGCGGCGGCATATCGTTGATAGTGCTCAAATCTTCAAGATTGCTCCGGGACCGAAACATTGGATCGACCTTGGTAGCGGTGGCGGCTTTCCCGGTGTTGTGACCGCCATACTGCTTTCGGAACGCGGCGAAGGCTGGGTCGATCTGGTGGAAAGCAACCATAAAAAAGCAAGCTTTCTTCGTCTTGCCCTATCTGAAACAGGCGCACGTGGCGCCGTTCATACTGTGCGTATTGAAGATGCACCCATCAAAATAGAGTCTGCGGATGCGATATCGGCGCGAGCGCTTGCAGACCTGGATCGTTTGTTTGGTTATGCTGAGCCGTGGGCGGATCGCAACCCTGAACTCGTCTGTGTTCTGCATAAAGGACGGGATTATCAATCGGAAATCGAGAAAGCGCGTGGTCGCTGGGGCTTTGATCTGGTAATACATCAGAGCGCGGTGGAAGCGGACTCTGTTGTCTTGGAGATCGCTCATTTGAGGCGCACGGCTCAATAACACAGCGGGTGCGGCATGGCTGTCGAAATCAACCGTATCATTACGATTGCAAATCAAAAGGGTGGTGTCGGCAAGACGACCACCGCGATCAATCTCGCGACGGCGCTTGCCGCGATCGGCGAGCGGGTACTCATTGTGGACTTGGATCCTCAAGGGAATGCCAGCACCGGTCTTGGCATCGATCGGCGTGATCGCCGACTGTCGTCCTATGATGTTCTGATTGGGACGCATTCGGTCGGAGAGTCCGCAGTTGATACCGCGGTGCCGAATCTCTCGATCGTACCATCCACCATGGATCTTCTCGGGTTCGAGATGGAAATCTCCCAGCATGCGGATCGCGTCTTTCGCCTCAAAAAGGCCCTGACAAGCGATTCCGCGCAGCGCTACAGTTATATTCTGCTGGACTGCCCGCCTTCGTTTAATCTTCTAACCATGAATGCCATGGCTGCTGCGCATTCGGTTCTGGTGCCTTTGCAATGTGAATTTTTCGCTCTTGAGGGGCTCAGTCAGTTGCTGGAAACCATCAATCAGGTTCGCCAGACGGTGAATCCCACCCTTGATATTCAGGGCATCGTACTGACGATGTTTGACGCGCGAAACAATCTGGCGCAGCAGGTGGTCAGTGATGTGCGGGAACATCTCGGCGAAAAAGTCTATACGACGCTGATTCCCCGCAATGTCCGAGTTTCCGAGGCACCCTCTTATGGCAAACCGGCGATCCTTTATGATCTTAAATGTGCTGGAAGCCAGGCCTATCTGCAGCTTGCCTCGGAAGTTATCCAGCGCGAGCGTCAGCGTAAGGCGGCGTAACCTGCGCGTTTGTTATGAGGTATAAAATATGAGTGACGATGTATCGAAGCGGCGACTCGGTCGCGGCCTTGCTGCCCTAATCGGGGAGATGGATCAACCTGTTCCGGTTGGCGAGCCTCGGTCGAGCGTCAATCCAGACCGTACGGTTCCGATCGAATTCGTCACCCGTAATCCCAAGAACCCGCGCCGCTATTTTGATGAATCTGAACTTCAGGATCTTGCCGGCTCGATTCGCCAGCATGGTATCGTCCAACCTGTCGTGGTGCGTACGCGTAGTGCCGATCGCTTCGAAATCATAGCCGGCGAAAGACGTTGGCGGGCAGCCCAGCTTGCCGGTCTCGTGGAAATTCCGGTCATCGTGCGCGATGTTGACGATCGTACGGCTCTGGAACTTGCTATTGTCGAAAACGTTCAGCGCGCGGATCTCAACCCTTTGGAAGAGGCGCTTGGTTACGAGCAACTCATCGCGGAGCATGGTTATACGCAGAATGACCTCGGGGAAATCATCGGGAAGAGCCGAAGCCACGTCGCCAACAGCCTCCGCCTGCTGAAGCTGCCCGATCCCGTTCGCGATATGCTGGCTGACGGAAGCCTCTCGGCCGGCCACGCCCGCGCCCTCGTCTCTACACCGGATCCGGTGTCGCTTGCTCGGACCATCACCTCCAAGGGTATGTCCGTCCGCGATGCGGAGAAGCTTGCCCAGACCCATATCAAGGCGCAGAACGCACCGCCCCAGCCTGATCTCAGGCCTGAGAAGGACTCTGATACCGTTGCACTGGAACGTAGCCTCTCTGATCGGCTGGGACTCTCCGTTTCCATCAGTCACAAGGGAAATGGCGGGCAGATCCGTATCAGTTACAAGACCCTCGATCAGCTCGAAGAGGTCTGCCGCCTGCTTGAGGGTCGCTGAGTGTTGGTTTCGTCAGACTTCTTCGTTGATGCTACACGCTGCGTTCAAGCGCGGCGGTTGCGTCGCGCCGATTGGAGTGTTGTAGACAGTAAGGTCTGAAGAGCCAGATTGTCCTCCAGAAGAGGCTTCTGGCGACTTTGCAGAATAGCGGACTGGATGCGGCCCGCCTCGCGGGCCAAGTCAACCGAAGTCCAGTTTCTTAGGGCCTTTTCGACTACAGGCTTGCGTTTGAAGTGAATTCCCCTGCCGAGGGTCTGCATCACCTGGGCCGGTTGCTGGCGCTTTTCCTCGATTTCGCACCGCATTAATTCCAGTTGCTGAAATTGTTTCAGGCATGACTGAAGCACAAGGAATACAGGCGTCTTTGACGTTACGACTTTTTGTATTGCGTGAAGAAAACCATCGGAATCACCATTCAGGACGGTATCTACAACCTCATCTGTCGAAATCGCGCTCGCGTCCCCAATGATGTCAGCCACTTGTTGCTCATCGATGACGCTATCATTCAGACAGTAGAGCAGCAGCTTGCGGATCTCGTTTCGCGAGGCGATGCGGTCGCCTCCGAGTGATTCCACCAGAAGTTCCCGCGCTGCCGGAGTGATTCGAAGGTTGGCTGTGGAAAGTTCAGTGTCAATCAGCGCGTTGAGAGCCCTGGCATCGTCCTGGTAACAGGCAATGGTGGCTATCGCTCGTGACCCCTCGGCGACTTTGCGCAAGGCCGACCCCTTCTTCAGGTCTCCACCTTCCACGATAACATAACTGCTTTCCGGCGGTGTTTCCGACAATATCTGAAACCCATCGACAAGCGCCTTTTCGTTTTGCGCTCCTCGGATCCAGATCAGCTTCTCTCCGCCGAATAGGCCAAAGGAGTTGACCTCGTCCATGAGACGTCCGGGATCGCCCTGCAGGTCGGAGACATCAAGACGGATTAGGGCGAAACTGTCGGATAGATCGACGCCAGTGGCCTTTGCAAGCTGCCCCGCTCGTTCGGCAACGAGGCCACGGTCAGGCCCATAGGCCAGAAAGAGACGGTAGTGGTGAGCCGACTTCTGCAGGAATCCTTCAAACTCGTGTGACTTTATCTCTACCATCGCCCTTCAGCTCAGCGACCGAGGGTCGCAGCCAGATCGGCTCTGATCAGCTCAGCAAGTTGATGAGCGGCGCGATCCTCTCCGTTGAGAATGGCGCGGCGTTTGGCGAATTCTTGCTCGGGGAAATCGACAAGGGCAACGGTCTGCCGTCGGGCTGTACGCAGTGTTACGTCGTCGGAAATACGCTTCAGCGTGTAGGAAGCCGTCACAATAACGCGACCCACGTTCGGGTTGTCGGTATTCCTCTGCAATTCCACGCCCGACACCGACGAGGTGACGTTCAACTGCACCCTGTACTGGGGAGTCTTCGCCTCGCCTGCTCCGCCGCTCGAGAGGAAGATCAGGCGATTGCGAACCTCCAATCCGACGCGGCTGCCTACGTCGGAATAGGCGATTGCAGCCAGATTCTCGCTCGTTCCCGAAGCCTCGTCATAGAGTGGGCGAACCTGGCAACCGGCGAGAAGAGCAGCAAGACCAAGGCCAAGCAGAATGCTGGCCTGGCGTCGCGGCAGGCGTACGGAATCAGACGACAATGTTCACAATCCTTAGCGGTACGACAATGACCTTTTTCGGCGGCTGTCCATTGAGGGCTGCCTTTACGGCATCCAGTGCGAGAACCGCAGCTTGCACGGCATTCTGATCCGCGTCGCGTGCAATTGTCAATTCGGCGCGCTTCTTACCATTGATCTGAACCGGTAGGACGACGTCATTCTCGACGACGAGGTCCGGGTCGAAAGTCGGCCAGGCCGCGTTAGCGACGAGGCCTTCGCCGCCAATGGCCTGCCAGCATTCTTCCGCCAGGTGCGGGGTCATCGGAGCGACCAGTTGGACGAGGATACCGGCAGCATCGCGAACCGCGGCGACGTAGGCCGCGTCGGCCTTGCCGGCGGCGACTGTCGTCAGCGGGGTCGCAAGCGCGTTCACCAGTTCATAGATGCGGGCGATCGCCTTGTTGAACGACAGCTTGTCGAGATCGCCCTGCACCGCCCTCAGCGTACGATGCGTGATCTGGGAAATCGCCAGAGCCTCACCTTCCTTAGCCGGAGTCGGTTGTGTCTTGGAAAGGACATCGGCAGCTTCGGAGATCAGGCGCCATACGCGCTGAACGAAACGATGGGCGCCTTCGACCCCGGCTTCGGACCAGATGACGTCGCGGTCTGGCGGAGAGTCGGAGAGAACGAAGAAGCGGGCGGTGTCGGCGCCGTAGGACGCGATGATGTCATCGGGATCCACGACGTTCTTCTTCGACTTCGACATCTTCTCGATGGAGCCGATGGTGACTTCCTCACCGCTGGTCAGAAGAGTCGCGCGGCGGCCGCCTTCGATTTCCTCGATGCGGATATCGGCCGGAGCCACCCACTGGCCGCTGTTACCGGTTCCAAGACGATAGGTTTCATGGACCACCATGCCCTGCGTAAAGAGGCCTTTGAAGGGTTCCTTGACGCTGACATGGCCCGTTTCACGCATGGCGCGGGTGAAGAAGCGGGAATAGAGCAGATGCAGGATCGCGTGCTCGATGCCGCCGATATACTGATCGACCGGCAGCCAGTGGTCGGCGATGGCCGGCACCGTCGGCAGATCCTCGCGCGGGGCAGTGAAGCGGGCAAAATACCAGCTCGAATCGACGAATGTATCCATCGTGTCGGTTTCACGACGTGCATCCTTGCCGCATTCGGGGCAGGCCACATGACGCCAGGTCGCATGGCGATCCAGCGGGTTGCCGGGAACGTCGAATGTCACGTCGTCGGGCAACTTGACCGGCAGGTCCTTCTTCGGGACGGGGACGACGCCGCAGGCTTCGCAATGAATGACCGGGATCGGGCAACCCCAGTAGCGCTGACGCGAAATGCCCCAGTCGCGCAGGCGGAAATTGACCTTGCGCTCGCCTTGCGGTGCGTTGCCCAGCAAGGTGTCCGACAGGCGGCCCGCGACCGTTTCGAAGGCTTCCATCGTCGACATGCCGTCGAGGAAGCGGGAATTGATCATGACGCCGTCGCCGTCATAGGCAGTGTCGCCGATGGTGAATGTTGCTGCATCGCCATCGGCAGGCATGACGACGGGCACGATCGGAAGATGATACTTACGGGCGAAATCGAGGTCGCGCTGGTCACCGGACGGGCAACCGAAGATTGCGCCGGTGCCATAATCCATCAGCACGAAGTTGGCGATGTAGACGGGCAGTTCCCAGGAAGCATCGAAGGGATGGCGAACCTTGACGCCGGTGTCCATGCCCTTTTTCTCAGCGGTTTCCAGGGCAGCAAGTGACGTCCCGGCGCGGCGGCATTCGTCGCAGAATGCGGCGACTTCCGCGTTGTTCTCGGAAATCGCCTTTGCCAGCGGATGATCCGCGGCAATCGCCAGGAACGAGGCGCCGAACAGCGTGTCCGGACGGGTGGTGTAAACGGTGACTTCCGAATGGCCCGCAGGCGCGCCGGAGGCAATTTCCCAGCGCAGCGACAGGCCTTCCGAACGGCCGATCCAGTTCTTCTGCATCAGGCGAACTTTTTCAGGCCACTGGTCGAGCGTGTCGAGTGCGTCGAGCAGGTCCTGGCTGAAGTCGGTGATCTTGAAGAACCACTGAACGAGATCGCGCTGTTCCACCAGCGCGCCGGAGCGCCAGCCGCGACCATCGATGACCTGTTCGTTGGCGAGCACGGTCTGGTCGACCGGGTCCCAGTTCACCTTGGACTGCTTGCGGTAGACCAGCCCCTTTTCCATCATGTCGAGGAAAAGGTATTGCTGCCGATGATAATACTCGACATCGCAGGTGGCGAATTCGCGGGACCAGTCGAGCGACAGTCCCATCGACTTCAGCTGCCCGCGCATGGTGGCGATGTTCTGGTAGGTCCATTCCTTTGGGTGAACCTTGTTCTGCATGGCGGCGTTTTCTGCCGGCATGCCGAAAGCGTCCCAGCCCATCGGGTGCAGAACGCTGTAACCCCGGGCGCGCTTGTAGCGGGCGACCACGTCACCCATCGCATAGTTGCGGACATGGCCCATATGGATGCGCCCCGACGGATAGGGGAACATTTCGAGCACGTAATACTTCTCGCGCTTGTCGTTGTTGTCGGTGACGAAGACGCCTGCTTCGGACCATTTCGCCTGCCAACGGGGCTCGGCGTCGCGCGGATTGTAACGTTCGGTGGCCATTTATCGCATTTCCGGAGTAGTAAGAAAGGAAGGCGTGACCTTCACCACGAAACCGGCCAAGCGTCAAGTTTTTGAGCGCCCTAAACCGGCTTTGGAGACGACCGCGCAGGCAGGTTTGACGGGCGCATGCTTCGGGCTTGCATCGTTCCCTGCAGACAGGCGATTATGGCCGAAGCACAGCAGGAATCGAATGGACAGGAATATGACGGCAGTCGAAGGGTTGAACGAGGTCAGAGCGCGGCTTACGAAAGCAATTAAGGAAGCGGATCGTAAGCCGGATTCGGTAGCGTTGGTTGCTGTTTCCAAGACCTTCGACGCCGATGCAATCCGCCCGGCCATTGGTGCGGGCCAGCGGATATTTGGCGAGAATCGGGTTCAGGAAGCGCAGGGCAAATGGCCCGAGCTGAAGGCGGAGACCGCCGGCATCGAGCTTCATCTGATCGGCCCGCTGCAGTCGAACAAGGCGGCCGATGCGGTGGCGCTGTTTGATGTCATCGAAAGCGTGGACCGGGAAAAGATAGCGCGGGCGCTTGCCGATGAAATGAAACGGCAGGGCCGGAAGCTCGGCATCTATATTCAGGTCAATACAGGATTGGAGCCCCAGAAGGCCGGTATTGCACCTGATGATGTGGCTGCTTTCGTCGATCTGTGCCGGTCGGAACTGCAGCTCTCCGTGGAAGGCCTGATGTGCATTCCGCCGGCCGACGAAAATCCCGGCCCGCATTTCGCGCTGCTGGCGAAGCTTGCCTCGGAAAATGGTCTGTCGAAGCTTTCCATGGGCATGTCCGGCGATTTCGAGACGGCGATTGCCTTCGGCGCGACGAGCGTGCGTGTCGGATCGGCCATTTTCGGTACCCGCTGAGCGGGATATGGCCTCGTATCTTCGCCTTATGACCTAGGGCTTTGGTCTGACTTTCCTCCCTGGGGGCCGGTGCCTACTATCGCGCGCGACATCACGTCGGGCATTGCAGTGGGAGGAAGTCATGCAGAGCAACTATCTGGAAACCTATCAGTCGTGGATGGGGGAACCGGAGGCATTCTGGAAAGCCCAGGCGGACAGGCTCGACTGGTTCAAGCCGGCGGACAAGGTGTTCGACGGCGACGCCGGCCTTTATGGTCGCTGGTTTGCGGGTGCCGAAACCAATACCTGCCACAACTGTCTCGATCGCCACGTTGCCGCCGGACGCGGCGAGGACACCGCTGTGATCTACGACAGTCCGATGACCGGCGCGAAGAAGCGCTACAGCTTCGATGACGTGCTGGCCGAAGTGATGGCAATCGCCGCCGTCCTCAGGAACCACGGTGTTGCGAAGGGCGATCGGGTCATCATCTATATGCCGATGATCCCGGAAGCGGTGTTCTCAATGCTTGCATGTGCCCGCATCGGGGCCATTCATTCGGTGGTTTTTGGCGGCTTTGCCGCAAGCGAGCTGGCAACGCGCATCGATGATTGCGGCGCAAAGGTCGTGATCAGCGCGAGCTGTGGCCTGGAACCGGGTCGCATCATTCCCTATAAGCCGCTGCTCGATCATGCACTCGACATGGCCAAGGTAAAGCCGGAATATTGCTTCGTGCTGCAGCGTGACGAGTTGCATGCTCCGTTGCGTTACGAGCATGGCGACGTGGATTTTGCCAAGGCCGTCGAAGTCGAACGGATCAATGGCACGCCTGTCGCCTGTGAGCCGGTTGCGGCCACGGATCCCCTTTATATTCTGTATACCTCAGGCACGACCGGCCAGCCGAAAGGCGTGGTGCGCGACAATGGCGGTCACATGGTGGCGCTCGCCTGGACGATGGAAAACATCTACGGGGTCAAGCCCGGCGAAGTCTTCTGGGCGGCCTCCGATATCGGTTGGGTCGTCGGTCACTCCTATATCGTTTACGGACCGCTGCTTGCTGGCAATACGACGGTGATTTTCGAAGGCAAACCGGTTGGAACGCCTGATGCCGGAACCTTCTGGCGCGTGGTGGCCGAGCATGACGTCAAGGCTCTCTTCACCGCGCCGACCGCATTCCGCGCCATTCGCCGTGACGATCCGGATGGTGAGTTGATCCGTAAATACGACAGCTCCGGTCTCAGGGCGCTGTTCCTTGCCGGCGAGCGGGCTGATCCGGAAACCATCAAATGGGCAGAGAAGATGCTCAAAGTGCCGGTAATCGACCACTGGTGGCAGACGGAAACCGGCTGGGCGATTGCTGCAAATCCCGCGGGCCTCGGTCTCCTGCCGGTCAAATACGGCTCTCCCGCCGTACCGATGCCGGGCTACGGGGTTGAGGTGCTGGATGATGCCGGCCATCCAGTGCCGCGTGGCACGCTCGGCAATATCGTCGTGAAACTGCCGCTGCCGCCCGGTTGCCTTGTGACCTTCTGGAATGCCGACGAGCGTTTCCGCTCGTCCTGCCTCGAGGAGTTTCCCGGCTATTACAAGACGGCCGATGCCGGCATTGTCGATGAAGACGGCTATGTCTTCGTCATGGCGCGCACGGACGACATCATCAATTGCGCTGGCCATCGGCTGTCGACCGGTGCCATGGAGGAAGTCTGTGCCATGCATCCGGATGTCGCGGAATGCGCGGTCATCGGTATTGCCGATGAACTCAAGGGCCAGATCCCCTGCGGCTTTCTGGTGCTGAAGCGCGACGTGAACCGCGATTTCAGCGCGATCCAGCGTGAGATCGTGCAGCTCGTCCGTGACGAGATCGGGCCGGTTGCAGCATTCAAGACGGTGATGAAGGTCGAGCGCCTGCCGAAGACACGGTCAGGCAAGATCCTGCGTGGAACCATGCAGAAGATCGCAGACGGTCTGCCGTGGAAGATGCCCGCGACGATCGACGACCCGGTTATCCTCGACGAGATCACCGTCGTGCTGAAATCACACGGTCACGGCTAAGAACAGCTTATAGGTCTGCGTGATTGCCTCAGGCGTCTTCGGATCTGAAGCGGACATGAAAAAAGCCCCGGCGTCAGACGCCGGGGCTTTTCAATTAGCCGGATTTGATCGCTTCAGAAGCGGTCGTCGTCCTCGTCATCATTGCGGTCGGATTTCAGCGACTGAAGTTTGGAGAAGACGGCGTTGACGTCGATTTCCTTCTCTTCCTCGCGATCGTAGCTGAAGCCGAGGTTTTCGGTCTCGTTGGCTGCCTGCAGGGTCGCGCCGAGCTCGGCGGCGGTCGGCAGCGGACGGCCCTTCGATGCCTTTTCCACTTCGAGATCGAGGTCGATCTGGCTGCAGAGGCCGAGCGTTACCGGGTCCATCGGGGTCAGGTTCGCCGAGTTCCAGTGGGTGCGGTCGCGGATCTGCTCGATTGTGCTCTTGGTCGTGCCGACCAGACGCGAAATCTGGGCGTCCTTGAGTTCGGGATGGTTGCGAACGAGCCAGAGAATGGCGTTCGGGCGATCCTGGCGCTTGGAAACCGGCGTGTAACGCGGACCGCGGCGCTTGGAGTCGGGAACCCGTACCTTCGGCTCGGAAATCTTCAGCTTGTAGTTTACATCGGCTTCTGCACGGGCGATTTCGTCGCGCGAGAGCTGGCCGGTGGAGATCGGATCAAGCCCTTTGATGCCCTGCGCTGCTTCGCCGTCTGCAATGGCTTTGACCTCAAGCGGGTGAAGTTTGCAGAACTGCGCGATCTGATCGAATGACAGCGCGGTGTTGTCGACCAGCCATACGGCAGTGGCCTTCGGCATAAGCAAGGTCTGAGCCATGGATATAATCCTTCTTCGCGTCCGCGCCGGGTGTCGCGGGCCGTGGGTCTTAACCACAATTTCCGGGAAATCATCGGTCTTATACGCGGATTGTATCGTAATTGCAATTCTTGAAGGCCCGAATGACCTTTGTCTAATTGCTGGAGGCTTGCGAACTGCTATGAATGAGTCACATGGACCGGGTAGGAGTGGTCCGCGGCCGTCAGGAAACTGGTGCGTCAACGTGAGGAGGAATTCATGTCTGCCAAGATTTATCCGGTGCTCAAATCGGCGAAAACCCGCGCCTTGATCGACAAGGACAAATACCTGAAATGGTATGAGGAAAGCATCGAAAATCCCGAGAAGTTCTGGGACAAGCACGGCAAGCGCATCGACTGGTTCAAGCCGTATACCAAGATCAAGAACACCAATTTCAAGGGCAAGGTTTCCATCAAGTGGTTTGAAGACGGTCTGACGAACGTCTCCTACAACTGTATCGACCGTCACCTGAAGACCCACGGCGAGCGCACTGCGATCATCTGGGAAGGCGACAATCCCTATATCGACAAGAAGATCACCTATAACCAGCTTTACGATGCCGTCTGCCGCCTCGCCAACGTGCTGAAGGAGCAGGGCGTCAAGAAGGGTGATCGTGTCACCATCTACATGCCGATGATCCCCGAGGCGGCCTATGCCATGCTCGCCTGCGCCCGCATCGGCGCCATCCATTCCGTCGTCTTCGGAGGCTTCAGCCCCGAGGCGCTCGCCGGCCGTATCGTCGACTGTGAATCCACCTTCGTGATTACCTGCGACGAAGGCGTGCGCGGCGGTAAACCCGTGCCGCTCAAGGAAAATACCGATATCGCCATCGATATCGCCGCCAAGCAGTATGTCATCGTCAACAAGGTCATGGTCGTTCGCCGCACCGGCGGCAAGATCGGCTGGGCGCCAGGGCGCGACATCTGGTATCATCAGGAAGTCGCCAAGGCGAAACCGGATTGCCCGCCGGTCAAGATGAAGGCGGAAGATCCGCTGTTCATCCTCTATACCTCGGGTTCGACCGGCAAGCCCAAGGGCGTGCTGCACACCACGGGCGGCTATCTCGTCTACGCCTCGATGACCCATGAATACGTGTTCGACTACAAGGACGGCGAGATCTACTGGTGCACGGCCGATGTGGGCTGGGTGACGGGTCACTCCTATATCGTCTACGGACCGTTGGCGAACTGCGCCACGACGCTGATGTTCGAGGGCGTGCCGAACTTCCCGGATCAGGGTCGTTTCTGGGAAGTGATCGACAAGCACAAGGTCAATGTCTTCTACACCGCGCCGACCGCCATCCGCTCGTTGATGGGTGCTGGCGACGAGTTCGTGAAGCGTTCCTCGCGCTCGTCGCTCCGACTTCTCGGCTCTGTGGGCGAGCCGATCAACCCGGAAGCATGGGAATGGTATTACAACGTCGTTGGCGACCAGAAGTCACCGATCGTCGATACCTGGTGGCAGACAGAAACCGGCGGTATCCTCATCTCGCCGCTGCCAGGCGCCACGGATCTGAAGCCGGGTTCGGCCACCCTGCCCTTCTTCGGCGTCAAGCCGGAACTGGTTGACAATGAAGGCAAGGTGCTGGAAGGCGCCACCGACGGCAATCTCTGCATTACCGACAGCTGGCCCGGTCAGGCGCGCAGCATCTACGGCGACCACAACCGTTTTGCCCAGACATACTTTTCCACCTACAAGGGCAAGTATTTCACCGGTGACGGCTGCCGGCGCGACGAGGACGGCTATTACTGGATCACCGGGCGCGTCGATGACGTCCTGAATGTCTCGGGTCACCGTCTCGGCACGGCGGAAGTCGAATCGGCGCTGGTTTCGCATCATCTGGTGTCGGAAGCTGCCGTCGTCGGCTATCCGCATCCGATCAAGGGACAGGGCATCTATTGCTATGTCACCCTTATGGCCGATCACGATGGCGACGAGGCGCTGCGCCAGGCGTTGATCAAGCATGTCCGCTCGGAAATCGGGCCGATTGCCACGCCGGACAAGATCCAGTTCGCTCCGGGCCTGCCCAAGACCCGTTCCGGCAAGATCATGCGCCGCATCCTGCGCAAGATCGCCGAAGACGATTTCAGCGCTCTCGGCGATACCTCGACGCTTGCCGATCCGGCTGTGGTCGATGATCTGATCGAGAACCGCCAGAACCGCAGCGCGTGAGATTTCACGGCAGTCTGAAAAACAGGGGCCCCTTTCGAGGGGCCTTTTTCATACGGCTCAACAGCCGATGGCGTTGCGGATCTCCTCAACCTGTTCCAGCGTGTAGCAAATATTTTCGCAAGGAATTCCATCCTTGTCGGCATCGGCGCGGCGATATCCGTTGCACCAGAGTTCAACCGCTTCCTCGCAGCTTGCCACCTGCTTGCATGTCTGGGCGGCCGCGAGCATGATCGTGCCCTTGGAGTTCCTTGCCGAAGCTGCATCAGCAGCCTGGGCTGCCAGCAAAAAAGCCATCAGCGGCAATTCGATCGGAAACAGGTGCTTGAGCGACATCTTTATCTTCGGTCCCTTGCGGAGGGATAGAAGAGGATCGGGCGGGACCTGTCCAGCAATCGCTGACAGCTCAGGCGTGCAGGTTCCTGTTTCTCAAGGGCAGAAGGCGGTTTTCTTCCGCCCGCCCTGATATGGATCCACAAGACCCTCGTCCAGCAGGATGGAGGATGCGTCGCGGCCATCCTCCAGCTCGAGGCTCGCAACGACCCTGCCGAAATATTTGTCGCCGGAAATATTGGAGAGTGAAAGCGTGGCGGAGGAGGCGACGAGTTCCTCCAGAGCGGAATGCGCCCGTTCCGCCGCGTCGCGTGTCTCAGGGCAGCGAGACTTGAGCTCGGGCGCATCGATGCCGCGCAGCCGCACATAGGTCGTCACATGCTGGTTCGGCCACGGCGTCGCATCCACAAGAACGGTGTCTCCGTCGATCACCCGGATTGCCGAGGCTTCCACCGGGCCGCTGATGCGCTGGCCAGCCAAAACTTCCTCCGCCGGACCGGCGGCGATCAGGCTGGTAAGGACAAGGCAAGAAAGACAGAATCGACGGCTTCGCATGAGAGGAATATATTCCAATACGAAGCGGCCAACAATAGGTATTTATTCTGCGCTCGATGCGATCAGAAATCGATGGCGCGGCCGTTGATCTCCCAGTCGCCGAAACGGGCGGGGTCGGCACCGCCCCGGCCGCCGATTTCAGTCGGCGGCGCGGCCTGTTGCTCATTTCGCCGGCGTTCCTCGGCTTCTGCAAGCGCGCGCTTTGCCGCTTCGCTCAGAACCTTCACGGGTGCCTCGCTTTCGGTATTGACGGGATTGTTATCGTTATCGGCGTTGCTGCTCATGTCCGATTCGTCCGGCGATCATTGAAACTTGACCAAGTCCCTTTACATCTAGTGCAGTCTTGCGCACCAACCAAGGCTTGAATCCCCATTTGCGCCCAACGACGGAGGGAAACGATGAATTTCATGCGAACTGCCATGCTCCTGGCCTTCATGACGGCCTTGTTCATGGGTGTTGGCTACCTGATCGGCGGCCAGAGCGGCATGCTGATCGCGTTCGTCGTCGCTGCGGCCATGAACTTCTTTTCCTACTGGAACTCCGACCGTATGGTGCTTTCCAACTACCACGCCCAGGAAGTGGACGAGCGCAACGCGCCGGAATTCTATGCGACGATCCGGCAGTTGGCGCATAACGCCAATCTGCCGATGCCGAAAGTCTATATCTTCGATAGCGAGCAGCCGAACGCCTTTGCGACCGGGCGCAATCCCGAGAACGCGGCCGTTGCCGCCTCGACCGGACTTCTGCGTCGGCTTACCCCCCAGGAAGTTGCCGGCGTGATGGCGCATGAACTGGCGCATGTCGAAAACCGCGATACGTTGACGATGACGATCACGGCGACGCTTGCAGGTGCGATCTCCATGCTGTCCAATTTCGCCTTCCTGTTTGGCGGCAACCGGGACGACCGCAACAATCCCTTCGGCTTCATTGGGATCCTCGTCGCCATGATCGTTGCGCCGCTTGCCGCGATGCTGGTGCAGATGGCGATCAGCCGTACACGCGAGTATTCGGCGGACCGACGTGGAGCACAGATTTGCGGCAGCCCTCGTGCGCTTGCTTCCGCGCTGCAGAAGATCGCCGGCGATGCCGCCCATATCGAAAATGTCGATGCGGAGCGCAATCCAGCGACAGCGCATATGTTCATCATCAATCCGCTTTCCGGCCAGCGCATGGACAACCTGTTTTCCACTCATCCCGACACGGAAAATCGGATCGCGGCACTTATGCAGATGGAGGAGACCGGCTTTGGGGGATCGACGCGGCGGGCGCCCGCTGCTAATGCGACTCGCAAATCGCGCTCCGTTCCGAATGCAGGCTGGGGGCGCGGCGGCTCCGAACGCCCATCCGAACGCCCCCCAGAACGCCCTAAGGGACCATGGTCTTGAACGAACAGAAACGCGGCAAATCAGGCAAATTCTTCCACAAGGCGAAACCGCGCGGCGGATCGGCTGACGGCAAGGAAAAGGTGCCGGCCGCTCCGCCCAAGGCCGGGCTCGATGCCCGCATCGCCGCGGCCAAGATCCTGTCGGCCGTCGTTGACCGGAAGACGTCGCTTGACGGCATGCTCGACGCCGAACATGGCAATCCCGCGTTTCTGGTGCTGGGGGACGCCGACCGTGGCCTCGTGCGGGCAATCCTGCAGACGGCCCTGCGCTATCTGCCGCGGATCGAGGCGATCCTCGCTCAGCTGCTTGATTCGCCACTGCCGGAAGGCGCGCGTTCGCTGCATCATCTTCTGGTCGTCGGTGCCGTGCAGATGCTCTATCTCGACGTTCCCGACCATTCGGCCGTCGATCTCGCCGTCGAACAGGCCAATCGCGACCCGCGCAATCGCCGCTTTGCCAAGCTCGCCAACGCCATCCTGCGCCGCCTCGGTCGGGAAAAGGCCGAACTTCTGGAAAGCGTCGCCGGTGTCATCTGCATGCCTGGCTGGTTCTTCGACCGGCTGGTCGAGGCCTATGGTCGTGAAGCAGCGGATGCTATCGCCAGGGCGCAATTGCAGCCGGCGGCGATCGATATCACCGTGAAGGAAGATGCAGCCGGCTGGGCCGCGAAACTCGGCGGACAAGTGTTGCCGACGGGAAGCGTACGGCTCGATCCCTTCCGAGGGGCGATCACGACGCTTGAGGGTTTCGAGGAAGGCGCATGGTGGGTGCAGGATGCGGCAGCGGCCGTGCCCGCCCGTCTGATGGGGGATGTCCGGGGTAAGCGGGCGGTCGATCTCTGCGCGGCACCCGGCGGCAAGACCGCGCAGCTCGTCGCAGCGGGCGCTGACGTGACGGCGGTCGAGCAGTCGGAATCCCGGCTGAAGCGACTGAAGGGCAATCTCGAGCGGCTCGGCTTTTCGGCGAATTGCGTCCGGTGCAATCTTCTCGATTTCGCGAGCGAACAGCCTTTCGACGCCGTCCTCCTCGATGCGCCGTGTTCCTCGACGGGAACCACGAGACGTCATCCGGATGTCCTCTGGACCAAGGGCCCGGAGGACATCGTCAAGCTGGCAGGCGTTCAGGAAAAACTGTTGCGGCATGCGCTGACCCTTGTCGGGTCGGGTGGCCGGGTGGTCTTTTCAAACTGTTCGCTCGATCCTCTTGAAGGCGAAGAGCTGATCGATCGCGTTCTCGCCGACAATCCCGCCTTCAGCCGCGTCCCGATCGGTCCTTCGAACTGGCCGGGAATGGAAGCTGCCATCTCCCCGAAGGGAGATTTCCGCGCCACCCCCGCCGTTCTGGCGGATCTCGGTGGCATGGATGGTTTCTATGCTTGCGTTCTTGCTAAAATTTAACGGAAACTTCACTAAAATTGTTGGAATTTGAAGAGGCTCGGCATCGCCTCCCCGTTGGCGGCGGTAGATGGCGTTATGTGGACGAGTCGTCTCCGGAAACCGGGATCACCGGACGGAGCGGAGCGATGGCTGCCTGCGTGCGGGAGACCGGATTGATCTCCGGTCCCGTGTGCGGGGTCTTGCGCGCCCGATCTCTTCGGGGCGGCATGGAAAGACAATGCAGATTACAGAACGCCAGAGGCTGATCTCTCTCTATCTCGGCGAAGCCTGGCGACGGGCGACGCGCGGGCTGGCGATCGGTCGGTCCATGCGCCTCAAATGGACGCCTGCCAATAATGCCCGGCTGATCGTCGCGCCGACCGATCTTCGGGTGGTCGATCCGTTCGTGGCCGAGGAAATCCTGCAGGGGCGTTTTCCGCTCGCAGGCCGGGTTCTCGATGCGGGGGATCGCTCACCCTTCGATTTCGAGCCACCCTCGCCGGCATTTTCCACGCGGCTGCACAGCTTCGCGTGGCTTCGGCATATCCGTTCCGACAAGAGCGCTCGTGCCTGCGCCAATGCGCGTGCCATCACCGATTCCTGGATCGGCCTGTATGGCGCGCGCACCGGAGGTGCGGCTTGGGATCATGACGTGGTCGCCCAGCGCATCATTGCTTGGCTTTCCCATTCGCCCATCGTATTGCAGGATACCGATGGCGGCTTCTACCGGCGGTTCCTTGCCAGCCTTGTGTTTCAGGTGCGTTTCTTGCGCCGCGAGGCGGATTTCCTGCCGATCGGGCTGAAGCGGCTGCGCGTCAGGATCGCGCTTGCCATGGCCTCCATCGCCATGGAGTCCCGTTCCTCGACGATCCGCCGGGCTGCGCGCGATCTCAACCGCGAGATCGACCAGCAGATCCTTCCCGATGGCGGGCATGTCTCGCGCAATCCTCAGGCGGCGGTCGAGCTTCTCTTCGACCTTCTGCCGCTTCGCCAGACCTATATCAATCTCGGCCACGAGGTTCCCGCGCGGCTCATCCCGGCCATCGACCGCATGTATCCGGCGATCCGCTTCTTCCGCCATCAGGGAGGCGATCTGGCGCTGTTCAACGGAGCGAGTTCGACGCTTGCCAATGAACTGATGTGCGTCCTGCGCTACGATGAAAGTGCCGGCCAACCATTCAAGGCCCTGCCCCACTCGCATTTTCACCGGCTTGCGGCCGGTGCGACCGTAATCATTATGGACACCGGCTATCCGCTCTGCCCGGAGCTTTCGAAGACGGCTCATGCCGGCTGCCTTTCCTTCGAGCTGTCGTCGGGGCGTAACCGATTCATCGTCAACAGCGGTTCTCCCCGCTTCGCCAATGACCAACTCCGGCAGCTTGCCCGCACAACGGCGGCGCATTCGACTGTTGCAGTTGGCACCAGTTCGTCGGCGCGCATCTCGTCTTCCGCCTTCCTTGGCCCGCTGATGAGCGGTGGCGTTTCCGATGTCGCGGAGCAGCGGCAGACCGGACCCGATGGCAGCGACCGACTCTGCGTCAGCCATGACGGCTATCTCGCCCGCTTCGGCCTGTTGCATGAACGCGAAATCCGGCTCAACGAAGCCGGCAACAAGATCGCGGGACGTGACCGTTTCATGCTGCCGGACAGGACGCCGTCCGCGAACGCACCTCCGGAAACCGCGGTGGCGCGTTTCCACATCCATCCTGCAATCAAGATCGAGCGTATCGATCAGCGCAAGGTGCGTCTCGTCGCGCCTGATGGCGAAAGCTGGGTGTTTTCGTCGCCCGCCAACGATCTTGTGGTCGGCGAGGACGTGTTCTTCGCTGACGTTTCCGGGGTACGTCCTTCGCAACAGCTTGAACTGACCTTTGCCGGTCCGGAAATCCGCTGGTTTCTTGCACATCATGCATAGTTTCTAAGGGAAAAGGTTTCCTCCTTGGACGGGCTGTGGTAGGCGGCGGCATCGCGTCTGCGATCTCCATCGAAGGCGCAATTCAGATCGGAGAAAACCATGGCCGTCGTTTCCAAGAAAATTCCCGTGCCGGACCGCATCCGGATCCGCACCGCGCTCCTGTCGGTGTCCGACAAGACCGGCATTGTCGAGCTTGCGCAGGCGCTGAACGCGCTCGGCGTCAAGCTTCTGTCGACCGGCGGCACCCACAAGGCGATTGCGGCGGCGGGCTTGCCGGTCATCGACGTTTCCGAGGTCACGGGCTTTCCCGAAATCATGGATGGCCGGGTAAAGACCCTGCATCCGCGCGTGCATGGCGGTCTTCTTTCGATCCGTGACGACGAGGAACACCAGGCTGCGATGCGCGAGCACGGCATCGAGGGCATCGACCTTTCGGTCATCAACCTCTACCCGTTCGAGGCCGTTCGCGCGGCCGGCGGCGATTATCCGACCACGGTCGAGAACATCGACATCGGCGGTCCCGCGATGATCCGCGCCTCGGCAAAGAACCATGCCTATGTTACCGTCCTGACGGACCCGTCCGACTACACTGCGCTGCTCGATGCGCTTCAGGCTGATGACGGCCACATTTCCTACGCGGCTCGCCAGAAGTTCGCCGCCAAGGCGTTCGCCCGCACGGCGGCCTATGATGCGATCATCTCTAACTGGATGGCGGAAGCGCTCGGCATCGACATGCCGGATTACCGCGCCATCGGTGGCGTTCTGAAGGAAAAGATGCGCTACGGCGAAAATCCGCACCAGAGCGCCGGTTTCTACGTGACCGGCGACCAGCGGCCGGGCGTGGCGACGGCGACGCTCTTGCAGGGCAAGCAGCTTTCCTACAACAACATCAACGACACCGATGCCGCCTTCGAGCTGGTTGCCGAATTCCGCCCGGAAAACGGTCCGGCCTGTGCGATCATCAAGCACGCCAACCCGTGCGGTGTTGCGACCGGCCCGAGCCTCGTCGAGGCCTACAAGCGTGCGCTTGCCTGCGATTCCGTCTCGGCCTTCGGCGGCATCATCGCCCTCAACCAGTTGCTCGACGCGGAAACGGCAACCGAGATCGTCAAGCTCTTCACCGAAGTCATCATCGCCCCCGAAGTGACCGATGAAGCCAAGGCGATCATTGCCGCCAAGCCCAATCTGCGCCTGCTGACCACCGGCGCCCTGCCCGATCCGCGCGCAGCCGGCATCGTTGCCAAGACTGTTTCGGGCGGCTTGCTCGTCCAGTCGCGCGACAACGTTCTGGTCGAGGATCTGGATCTCAAGGTCGTGACGAAGCGCGCGCCGACGGCGACCGAACTCGAAGACATGCGCTTTGCCTTCAAGATCGCCAAGCATGTGAAGTCGAATGCGGTGATCTACGCCAAGAACGGCCAGACGGCCGGTATCGGCGCCGGCCAGATGAGCCGCGTGGATTCGGCCCGTATCGCAGCGCTGAAGGCAGAGGATGCCGCTAAGGCACTCGGACTTGCTGAGCCGTTGACCAAGGGTTCCGCCGTCGCTTCGGAAGCCTTCTATCCCTTCGCCGATGGTCTCCTGGCGGCAATTGCTGCGGGTGCTACCGCGGTCATTCAGCCGGGTGGTTCGATGCGCGATGCGGAAGTGATCGCCGCCGCCGATGAGCATAACGTTGCCATGGTCTTCACCGGCATCCGTCATTTCCGGCACTGATTTCTTCTGAGGTCAGAATGCTTCAAAGGCCCGGTCGCGAGACCGGGCCTTTTTCATGCCTCCGCCGAGACAGTCGGATGGGCAGCCGGGTAAGGCGTGCGCAGGAGAATGATGAGACCGACGAGAAGAAAGACGATCAGGCTCGCCATGCCGACGCGCGCCGATCCGGTCCAGTAGGTCAGAAGCGAAAAGCTCAGTGTCGCCATGAAGCTCGTGGCGCGGCCCGACAGGGCATAGATGCCGAAATAGCGTCCGGCTTCCGAAGGGCTGACGCTTCGTGCGAGATAGGAGCGCGAAGAAGCCTGCACTGGACCGAAGGCGATACCGATGAGGGTGCCGTAGAGAATATAGGCCTTCTCCGCTGGCGTCGAAAACAGGCCTTCGCTGACGCTGGCCGGCCACTGAACGAGACCGAACAGGGTGAAATCCCTGCCGGTGGAAATGATCCCGACGGTTGCTGCCAGCAGGAAAAGAAGGCTCAGCACCACGACGAATTTCGAGCCGAACAGGCGGTCGATGGAACTGGCCGCCATGCAGCCGAAAATCGCCACGACGTTCAGGATGATGCCGTAGATGCCGATTTCCATGGTCGACCAGCCGAACATGGCGGCTGCGAAGATGCCGCCCAGGATCAGCAGGCCGTTGACGCCGTCCTGATAGATCATCCGGCCGATCAGAAAGCGGGAAATGCCGGGCCTTCCCCGCAGTTCCAGAAGCGTCCGCCCCAGTTCTCTCATGCCGGAGCGGACGGCGGCGGGAAGCGCCTTGCCGCGACCGGCATCAGGCGTGAACAGGAACATCGGCAGGATGAAGACCAGATACCAGAGCGCCGAGATCGGGCCGGTGACGCGGGCATCCTCGCCGGTTGCGGGATCCAGGCCGAAGAGCGGCGTGCCGCCGAGCAGCGTTGTGCCCTTCTCCGGGCTTGCGGCGATGAATAGCACGATACCGATCAGTACGATCATTCCACCGAGATAACCGAGACCCCAGGCGATGTTGGAGACGCGCCCGACGTCGCGCGTGCTGACCAATCGCGGCATCATCGAATCGTTGAAGACGATGGAAAACTCCGCCGAAATCGTTGCGAGGATCATCAACAGCACCGGATAGACGACCGGTGAGCCCGGTGCCGCCGTCCATAGCAGGCAGAGGCTGACGATCTTGATGACTGCGAAGAAGGCGATCCACGGCTTTCGTGAGCCGGATTCGTCGGCAATCGCACCGAGAACCGGAGAGAGCACGGCGATGATGACTGAGGAGATCGTTGCCATGTTGCTCCACATCGCCTGCGCGCTGACCGGGTCGCTGGTCAGCCGCGAGACGAAGTAGGGACCGAAGATGAAGGTCGTGATGACGGTGAAGAACGGTTGGGCGGCCCAGTCGAAGAACATCCAGCTCACGACCCCGCGGCTGAAGACGGGCTGCCTTGCCGTTTCCACTGTCGCCGTCAATTTCCGCCCCTCTCAGCCCGCTCCTGGATCTTCTTCAAGCATGAACTTATCGATCCTCGTTTCACTCCGGTCGGATCAAGCTCATCGTGACCGGCCATGGGCAAGGTCGCTTACGAGACCGGCCGCAACCGCGATCTTCGACAGGCTTGCTTCCGCGCCCTCGCTCAGCGCCAGCAGTTCGGCGCCGAGACGGTTGATGCGCTGGAGATCGGCGGCATGCCAGGCCTGCACCGGCTGCTTCTCGCCCGCATGGCTTGTCAGCGCCGAGATCACGATCTCGCGGCGCGCCGCACCGATCTGGTCGAGACTGCGGAACAGCGCAAGGCTGTCATAGTGGTCGTTGGTGACGACGCGGGCGCCGAGCGCCAGAATGCGGTCGATGCGGAAGATTTCCGACACCGCAAAATAGCCCTCGATGGCGCGGGCGAGCGGGGCTCCCGTCCGTTCCGCGATCTGCATGACTTCCGGTACCAGCAGCAGCGCCTGCAGCTTCACCACATCGGCCGCCACGTCTGCCGGCACGCCCGCATCCGTCAGCTCCGCCGTTTCGGCTTCGAACTGCTGCTTGAGTTGGGCAGGAAGGGTCGAGGAGAGCGCCTTCTCGCAGGCCTTCACAGCGGTCTTGAGGCGCGGCAGGGCTTCGCCGAGTGCGATAGTCGAAAGGCCCGTTTCGACTATCAGGCGGGTCATTCCTTCGTAGACACGTCCTACAGTCGCATAGAGACGGTTCTGGGTTTCACCGGGAATGGTTGCGTCGAGTGCGTCGATGCGGTCCCACAGTGCCGGCAGGTCGAGGCCGTCGCGGGTCAACAACGCTGCCTTTACCACTTCCGCCGGCAGGGTTCCGGTGGCGTCGGCGACGGCAACCACGAAGCCGGGTCCGCCGCGGTTGATGACATGGTTGGCAAGCACGGTCGCAATGATCTCGCGGTGCAGTCGGTGGCCGGCGATATCCTTCGCATAGGTCTTGCGCATGCGGGCTGGGAAATAATTGGTCAAAGCGGCCGCGCAATAGGGATCGTCCGGCAGGCCGGATTCGACGATCTGGTCGAACAGGACGATCTTGGCATAAGAGAGCAGCACGCCGATTTCCGGCCTGGTGAGGCTCTTGCCGCTTGCGTAACGCTCCATAAGTGCGACGTTATCCGGCAGCGTCTCGACCTTGCGGTTCAACCTGCCGGCCGCCTCGAGATAGTTCATCAGCCGGTTCAGTTCCTCCCTGTTGCCAGACCCCTTGCGTTCGCTGAGCGAGATCGCAAGGCTCTGCAGGTAGTTGTTGCGCAGCACGAGTTCGCCGACTTCCTCGGTCATTTCCGAGAGAAGACGATTGCGCTTGTCGCGGGTCAGGCGGCCATCGGCCATCGGCGGCGCGAGCGCGATCTTGATGTTGACCTCGACGTCGGAGGAATTCACGCCGGCGGAATTGTCGATCGCGTCGGAATTGATGCGGCCACCGTTCAGCGCATAGGCGATACGGCCGCGCTGGGTCACGCCGAGATTGGCGCCCTCGCCGATCACCTTGGCCCGAACCTCGGTGCCGGTCACGCGGATCGCGTCGTTGGCGCGGTCACCGACTTCCGTGTCCGTTTCGCTCACAGCCTTCACATAGGTGCCGATGCCGCCGAACCAGAGCAGGTCGACCGGGGCCTTCAGGATGGCGCTCATGATGTCGAAGGGTGTCGCGACCGTCTTGTCGAGGCCGATGGCTGCTGCTGCTTCCGGAGTTAGGGTCACGGATTTTTCCGCGCGCGAAATGATCATCGCGCCCCTGGACAGCGTCTTGCGGTCGTAATCCTGCCAGCTCGAACGCGGCAGTTCGAACATGCGTTTGCGCTCGGCAAAGGAGATCGCGGTATCGGGGTCGGGATCGATGAAGATGTCGCGATGGTCGAAAGCGGCAATCAGGCGGATCTTTTCCGAAAGCAGCATGCCGTTGCCGAAGACGTCGCCGGACATGTCGCCGACACCGACCACGCTGAACGGCGTCGTCTGGATGTCGGTGTTCATCTCCCGGAAGTGGCGCTTGACCGCTTCCCAGGCGCCGCGCGCGGTAATTCCCATCTTCTTGTGGTCGTAGCCGGCGGAACCGCCGGAGGCGAAGGCGTCGTCCAGCCAGAAGCCGGCCGTCTGTGCAAGGCCGTTGGCGGTGTCGGAGAAGGTGGCAGTGCCCTTGTCGGCAGCCACCACGAAGTAAGGATCGTCCTCATCGAGCCGCACGGTGTCGGCCGGAGCTACGACTTTGCCATCGACGATATTGTCGGTGATCGACAGCAGCGTGCGAATATAGGTCTTGTAGGCCTCGGTGCCGGCGGCAAGCCAGGCGTCGCGGCTACCGCCCACCGGCAACTGCTTGGGATAGAAGCCGCCCTTGGCGCCGACCGGCACGATGACGGCATTCTTGACCTGCTGCGCCTTTACAAGTCCCAGTACTTCCGTGCGGTAGTCCTGGGCGCGGTCCGACCAGCGCAGGCCGCCGCGGGCGACCTTGCCGAAGCGAAGATGTACGCCCTCGACTTCAACGCCGAAGACGAAGATTTCGCGGAAGGGCCTCGGGTCCGGCAGACCGTCGAGAAGCTGCGGGTCGAACTTGAAAGCCAGCATTGCGGCTGCCGTATCGTTCTTCTGGAAATAGTTGGTTCGCAGCGTCGAATCGACCGCGTTGATGTAGCGCCGCAGGATGCGGTCTTCATCGAGGCTCGGTACGGCGAGAAGCGCCGTCTCGATTTCTCCGTGGATGTCGGAGAGTTTGCGGGTACGCGCCTTCTCGGCGAGCTTCGGGTCGAAGCTTACATGGAAGAGATCGAAGATCAGCTTCGCGATCGCGGGGTGTCGGTTCAGCGTCTCGGCGATATGGCCTTGAGAGTAGACGAAACCGGCCTGCCGCAGATAGGCGGCATAGGCGCGAAGCACCGTGACTTCCCGCGCAGTGAGCCCGGCGGCCAGAACCAGCCGGTTGAAGGTGTCGTTGTCTACTCTTCCGGAGAAGGCGGCGAGGAAGGCTTCCTCGGTGATCGGTCCCTTTTCGGCGATGCCGAAGCTTTCGTCCTCCGGAACCGTCAGCTCCATGTCGTGCAGCACGACGAGGGTCTCGTCCCCACCCTCCGGTGAGACATGGATGTCGAAGGTGCGCTCACTGATGACGCGGAAACCGAGATTTTCAAGGAGCGGGACGCGCCGCGACAGCGGCAGGTGGACACCCGCATGGAAGATCTTCAGGTAAAGCTGCCTGCCGGCTTCCGTCGTGGTTTCATGGAAGGCGATCGAGACGGGTTCGCCGGCGAGGCATGCCTGGATATGGGCGAGGTCGTGGACCGCCTCTTCCGGCGAGAAGGCCTCCTGATAGGCCTGACTGACCTCAAGCGCGGGCGCCTTCGGTCCGGCCAGCGCTTCGAAGCGGTCGCTCCAGCGGGCGGTGATTTCACGGACGGCTTCCTCGAGCGTTGCCTGCGCAATGCGTGGCGTCTTGCCTTCGGAGCGGCCGATGATGATATGCACGCGCGCCACGCCGCCTTCCGGGAAAGCCGGATAATAGGCGGAGACGTGGCCTTGATAGACTTGGGTCAGATAGGCGCCGATCTTCTCGCGCACGACGGAATTATAGTCTTCGCGCGGAACGTAGACGATCAGCGAGACGAAACGGTCGAATTGGTCAATGCGCGGCAGGACGCGCACGCGTGGCCGTTCGGAAAGATCGTTGATCTGCTCGCAGAATTTCGCCAATTGTTCGGGCTCGATCTGGAAGAGATCGTCGCGCGGATAGGCTTCCAGCGTGTTCTGCAGGATGCGCCCCGAATGGCTCTGCGGGTCGAAGCCGAAATGATCGGTCACCTTGCGGACCTTGGCCCTGAGCAGCGGGATCTGGCTGACCGAGCCGGTATAGGCGGTCGAGGTGAAGAGACCGACGATGCGCAGTTCGCCCACTACCTTGCCGTCCCGGTCGAAACGCTTGACGCCGACATAGTCCATATAGGCGCGGCGGTGCACGATGGATTTCACATTCGCCTTGGTGACGATCAGGAAATCCGGGCCCTGCAGGAATTCAAGAATTTCGGGTGTGGTGGTAACAGCGTTTCTGCCCTGCCGAAGGACGAGCACATCGGGATCGGACAGGATACCAAGCCCGGTGCCCTTGTCGCGTTCGAGCTTCGCAGCCTCCCCCTCGCCCGAATAGATATATTCCCGCATGCCGAGGAAGGTGAAATTGTCATCGCGCAGCCAGTCGAGGAAGGCGAGCGCCTCGTCGCGATCGGTTTTCCTGCGGCCGGGAGAGAGCTCGCCGAGCTCCCGCATCGTGGTGTCAAGAAGCGAGAGCATCGGCTTCCAGTCGGCCGAGGTCATATGGACCTGGGCGAGAACGGTCTCCAGGCGCGCCTTCAGGGCCGTTGCCTGGGCCTCCGTCAGCGGTGCGAGGTGGAGTTGGATATAGCTTGTACGGATCGCGCCTTCCGGCTCCTCCTGCGAGCCGGCGAGCGAGACGAGGCCGCCCGGCACGATCGACAGGATCGGGTGAACGGCCATGAAAATGTCGCGGTATAGGCTGGTGACCTCGCCCATCACTGAATCGTAGAGGAAGGGCTTATTGCGCTCGATGATCGAAAGCACGCTGACCGGCGTGCCAGCCGGCGTGACGTCGGCAATTGGCGCGATGACGATATGCGGCGCATTGCCATCCCAGGCGGCAATGTCGCTTGCTGCGCGGAGAGAGGAAAATGCGAGCATTTCCGGAGTATAGTTGTCGAGATCGTCGCCGCTAGCGCGGCCGAAAAGGATTGCCGGATCGATGAAAGGCTCCTGGAGAGCCTCCGCGATCTCGCAAGCGGCCTCCAGCTGAGGTTCCCGCTTGAGCTTCCTGTTCGCGACCATTGCTCTCTCCCTTTCAATGTCACTTTCATGTCGTGCAGCTGATTCATAAAGCAGTTTGCAGAATGATGTATCCGCATTTGACCGCGATATGGAAATCTCTGCTGTTTGAATATGTGATAAATATGAAGCAAAGAATGCGAAGTGTTGACAGATTCGACATAAAGAGAGGGTCAACGACGCGAACAAAGGTGAGTATCCGGTCATGACAGAGAAGTCGCAGGGCGCGGTCATCGTCATTTCGAGCCATGTCGTGCGGGGGTCGGTCGGCAACCGGGCGGCCGTCTTCGCATTGGAGAGCCTCGGGTTTCCAGTATGGGCTCTGCCGACCGTGGTGCTGCCGTGGCATCCAGGTCATGGCCCCTCGACGCGACTCACTTTTCCGGAAGCGGATTTTGACAAGGTAATCGATGATCTCATCCGGGCGCCCTGGCTTTCCGAGGTTTCCGCGGTGCTGACCGGCTATTTTGGCAATGCCGCGCAGCCGCGATCGGTGGCACGTCTCATCACGGCGCTGAAAGAGCGTAACCCTGATCTCATCTATGTCTGCGATCCAGTAATGGGCGATCTCGGCGGGCTCTATGTTCCCGAAGCCACTGCTGCCGGGATTCGCGACCATCTCATTCCGCTTGCGACGATAGCCACGCCGAACCGCTACGAACTTGCATGGCTGGTCGGCAGCGCGCTTGAGACCAACAAGGACATCGTGGACGCGGCTCTCTCACTCGGTCCGCCGCAAATGCTGGTGACCTCCGCAGTGCCGATGATGGCGGGCGGCACCGGAAATCTCTATTTGAGCGGCCGTATCGCACTTCTTGCCGAGCACAGGTTGATCGAGAATCCGCCAAACGGCCTTGGTGATTTGCTTTCGGCGCTTTTTCTTGCATGGTTGCTCGAGGGGTTGCCGGAGGAAAGGGCGTTGCAGCTTGCCACGGCCGGAGTCTACGAGATGCTGGCGCGCACGGCGAAGAAGGGCGGAGACGAACTGACGCTGGAAAGCGACGCTTCCAGCCTGGCATCGCCGATGGCGCTGGTGCAGATGCGGCGGCTGGTTCATCCGGCGCAGCGTCCGAAGCAAAGTTGAAAATGCAAGGCTGCCACGACACCGAAGCTTAAGTGAAACTGTTGCCTTGAGCGTCAGCACACGCTAATTCAGAAAGTATGAAGCGTTTCCCATCCTCTCTCATCGCCGGTTATCGCAACTTCATGAGCGGTCGTTACACCGCCGAGAGCGAGCGATATCGACACCTCGCCGACCAGGGACAGAAGCCGCAGACCCTGATGATCGCCTGTTGTGATTCGCGGGCGGCACCCGAGACGATCTTTGACGCCGGTCCGGGCGAACTGTTCGTGATGCGCAATGTCGCCAACATGGTTCCGCCCTATGAACCGGATGGTAACTACCATGCGACGTCGGCAGCACTCGAATTCGCCGTGCAGGCGCTGCGGGTGAAGGACATCATCGTCATGGGGCATGGCCGTTGCGGCGGTATCCGCGCGGCGCTAGATCCCAATGCGGAGCCGCTTTCCCCTGGCGATTTCATCGGCAAGTGGATGGGTCTCCTTCGTCCTGCCGCCGAGCAGATCCAGGGCAATTCCGTTTTGACGGACAGCGAACGCCAGACGGCTCTCGAGCGCATCTCGATCCGTAATTCGATTGCCAATCTCCGGACCTTCCCCTGTGTTCGCATCCTTGAGGAACGTGGCAAGCTGCAGCTTCACGGCGCGTGGTTCGATATTGCCAACGGCGAGCTCTGGATCATGGATCCCGATTCCCGGGATTTCGTCCGTCTCGATATTTGAGTGACGCTGACACAGCTGCCAAAATCGCAAGCGCTCTTTGAGAAAACGGGTTCCGCAGGCGGAGAGCGTTCGGTCTCGCTTGGGTCGGTCCCACGCGCCTGTGGCGCAGTAGAGCTAATTTAGAGGTTGTTATCAACTTCACCCTAGACTGCTCCGAGTTTTGGAGGGGGCGGCTCCACATGGGGGATGCCAGCGCGAGAGCGGCGCTTACTCGACGCTCGCGGTGAGTGGATGAATTTCGAAGGCACGAAGAAGATCGTCATCGCAGCGCTCCTGCTGCCCAGCCTGATCATGGCTGCCGAAGCTGTTCTTCTTCTCGGCAACTACTATCAAAGCTTTCGGGATTTCGCTGCCGGCAAACATTATGCCTACATCGCATCAGACGCCGGCAATATCGGCTCATCTGTTATCCCTGACGAGGCCCGTGCGACGCTCGCCTTCCTTGCCGATCGTAGCAGTGAAAATCATGGCAAGCTGGCGGCTCGACGGTTCGATCTCGACAACCGGTTCGACCGTTTTCTCGCGCTTCTGGCAGAGTCCGCTAAGACACAACCGTCACTCGATGCGCGAATTCGCGGCTTGTGGCAGGCTGTCGAGCACCTGAAGGCATTCCGAGATTCGGTCGATCAGGGGACAGCCAGAGCTGAACAGGTGATCGGACAATACAAGCCCGCCTCAATAGAATTTCTGGAACTGGTTACTTCTCTTCGCTACGAGATCGCCGATCCGGGGCTTTCGCGACAGTTGAGTTTGCTGATCGATATTCTCGATGCCAACGAGGCGGGATTGGTCGTCTCGTTCTATGGGACCGAACACTTCAGGGGGCTACGGTTATCGGATCAGGATCGTGAGACCTTCAACCAGTCCCTGGCTCTTATGAACGTTACGGTGGGCAGGTTTTCCGCTTTTCCGGATTCACCCGCAATCAAGTCTATCGACGATTTCGCTCGTTCGCTTGATGGCCGCTGGCTGGCCCGCATCGCCCAAGAGGTAGCCACGGGGGACGCTACGCCATCACGCTTGATGCTGCGGCGCTGGTCGCAGTTGCAGGACGAACGTATCCAATTGTGGCAAGACAGCATCCGCTCTGTCGTGGAGGAGACCCGAGCAAGCGGCGATGCCCTTGCCTTGCGCTCCCGCTTCTTCCTCGAATTGCTGGTTGTCGCGACCGTCGTTTTCTCCCTGCTGGTCGGTGTCGTCATCCTCCTGGCGGTCAAGGGCGTGTCGCTGGCAGATCGCCTGATACGCGAGAGGGAACTGCTCGTGGGCGAGCTTCGCAATGCCGCCCAGACCGACCTTCTGACCGGCCTCTACAACCGGCGCGGTTTCGACGCCGCAGCGACTTCTCTGCTGCGCGCAGAAAGCGCAGCGGGTGCCCTCTCCATAGTGATTTTCGATCTCGATCGTTTCAAGCAGATCAATGACGCCCATGGTCATGATGTCGGGGATATGGTGCTTCAACGTGTGGCGCAGGTTGCCCAGGATAATTTTCGCACTCAAGACCTTCTGTCGCGCCATGGTGGAGAAGAGTTCGTGGCCCTGTTGCCCAATACCTCTCTCAATGAGGCCGTCGTCGTTGCCGAGCGGGTGCGGGCGGCCATCGAGGCAACAGAAATCCGTCTGGTGGACGGAACCACGCTGAAAGTGACCGCGAGCTTCGGCTGTTCGGTGACCGAGAACGAAAACGTTCGCAGCGCGATCAATGAGTTGATCAAGAGAGCTGATCTGGCGCTTTATACGGCGAAATTCTCTGGCCGAAACCGGGTCGTCATAGACGGCGAAGCCGATATGCCTGTCGTCGAACGCCGCAATTCACAGAAGACCTGAGGCAAACTCACTTTCCGGATCGGGACAGCGACTTACTGGCCGTCGATCTGGGCGCCGATATAGGCGATCGCCTGCTGGTAAACGGTGGCGGCATTCCAGCCCTGGATGGCCGCGAAGTTCGGTTGGCCTTGCTGATAACCGGCGCCTGCCTGCCAGCCGTGGCCCTTCAGGAAGTTTGCGGTAGAAGCCAGCGCATCAGCCTTCGAGCGAACGAGGTCGATGCGGCCATCACCATCGCCGTCAACACCATAGCGCACGACATTGCGGGGAAGAAACTGTGTCTGGCCAATTTCGCCGTGGGCGGCGCCGACGGCGGATACGGAGAGTTCGTTGTTGGCGACAAGTTCGAGTGCTGCATAAAGCTGATCGGTGAAATATTCCGTGCGGCGACAATCGAAAGCGAGCGTGGCGACGGCAGAAAGGGTGTGTTCCTTGCCGAGGAAAGAGCCAAAGCCCGTTTCCATGCCCCAGATTGCGATAAGCGGGCCTGCCGGAACGCCGTAACGCTGTTCGATCTTGGCGAAGAGCGCTGCATTGTTCTTCTTCATGCCCTTGCCGCGCGAGATGATCGCGGCCCCGCCACGCTTCTGCATGAACTGGTCGAAGGACAGCTTGAAGCTCTTCATGCCGCGGTCTGCCCGAATGGTCGCGGTGTTGTAGGATACGTTCGAAAACACCTTGTTGAGCACGGAGGGATTGACGCCCTGGCTGCTCGCTTCCTGCTTGAATTCATCGATCCACTGATCGAAACCGGCTGATGTGCTGCTGCATTTTGCGGCAGCGGCGTTGCCGGCCGTCATGGAAAATACTGCCGCTGTCAAAAGAGCTGCCGCCGAGATTCTGGACAGTCGCATCGATGCCTCGTTGTTCGCTTATTTAGTCTTTGCCGCAACATGCCAGCAGACGCTGATTCTGTCACGTCTCATTCAACTATTCCGGAAGTATTTCCGACTGGTTATCACTCACAAAAAGATGAACCGGCCCGCCTCTGTCGTGATCGGCGGGCCGTAATATCACCCTCAGGCGGCAGCCTTCTTCGGCTTGATCAGGCCACGATTGACAAGAAGCTCGGCGATCTGGACGGCGTTGAGTGCAGCACCCTTGCGCAAGTTGTCGGAGACAACCCAGATGTTGAGACCATTCTCGACGGTTGCGTCCTCGCGGATACGCGAAATGTAGGTCGCGTCTTCGCCTGCGCATTCGATCGGAGTGATGTAGCCGCCGTTCTCGTGCTTGTCGATGACGAGGCAGCCAGGAGCCTCGCGCAGGATATCACGGGCCTGATCGGCGGTGATTTCATTCTCGAACTCGATGTTGACCGATTCGGAGTGACCGATGAAGACCGGTACACGCACGGCGGTGCAGGTGACCTTGATCTTGGGGTCGAGCATCTTCTTGGTCTCGGCGAGGACCTTCCACTCTTCCTTCGTGTAACCATCTTCCATGAAGACGTCGATGTGCGGAATGACGTTGAAGGCGATGCGCTTGGTGAACTTCTTGGTTTCGATGGGGTCGGCGACGAAAACGGCGCGTGTCTGGGTGAACAGCTCGTCCATGCCCTCCTTGCCTGCACCGGAGACCGACTGGTAGGTCGAGACGACGACACGCTTGATGGTGGCCGCGTCATGCAGCGGCTTCAGCGCGACGACGAGCTGGGCCGTGGAGCAATTTGGGTTGGCGATGATGTTGCGCTTCCTGAAATCGGCGATCGCGTCTGGGTTCACTTCCGGAACGATCAGCGGGACCTCGGCGTCGTAGCGCCAGGCAGACGAGTTGTCGATCACGACGCAGCCCTGCTGGCCGATCTTCGGTGACCACTTCTGCGATACAGTTCCGCCGGCAGACATCAGGCAAATGTCGGTGTCGGAGAAATCGTAGTTTTCGAGGTTCTGGACCTTCAGCGTCTTGTCGCCGAAGGAAACTTCGGTGCCCTGCGAGCGGGCGGAAGCCAGTGCCACGACTTCATCCGCAGGAAAGCCCCGTTCGGAGAGGATGCCCAGCATTTCGCGCCCGACATTGCCGGTAGCGCCCGCGACTGCAATCTTGAAACCCATTTAAAAGCTCTCTTTCTGTCTCTCCGCGGGTGGTGAGGGAGGAAGGAAGCACGAGCGCGCATCTTCCATGTCCCCGGCCGTGCCGGGGAGAGAGCGGTGGCCAGAGACGTCAGACGGTTTTCGTCGTCGTTTTGGCCTTGGTCGTGGATGAAAGGGCGACATGCAAAATTTCCCCGGCGGCGAGCGCCAGGTCGGACACCTCAATAAAGGATGAGCCGAAGAATTGCATGGTTTGGTCCCTTGTCGCGCCGAGCTAATAAGGCGTTTTTGCCGGGAGTCAAGCAAAAGCACGCATTCTGGCTCATTGTCATGGTTTCCGGCCCGAGCCGCCCCTACCGCTTGCAATGTCGGAGCGGTCACTCTCCCCCGCAACCTCCGATTCTGTCGTTAATGAGATATAATTTGCGTCAACTGTTCCATCTGCGACGGATTGAGCCTGGGGAATTAGACTTAAGTCATACGTCCAAAGCATCTCTCTGTTTTTTCCGGATTTCTGCCAGTCTGTTAACAACCTGTACCGCGACAAAACGACCCGGAGGAGCATTGGGTCGGTCGTTGTGAAGGGGGGCCTTATCTCAGTGGAGGAATTACAATGGCAAATGTAGCAGCCGTTAGCGGCTCGCCGCGTGGCATGACCGCCGAGGAACGCAAGGTTATCTTTGCGTCGTCGCTTGGCACGGTCTTCGAATGGTATGATTTCTATCTTTACGGTTCACTGGCGCTTTATATCGGCGCAACCTTTTTCTCGCAGTATCCGGAAGCTACCCGTAACATCTTCACCCTTCTCGCCTTCGCTGCGGGCTTCCTCGTGCGCCCCTTCGGCGCGCTGGTGTTCGGCCGGCTCGGCGATATGGTGGGTCGCAAGTATACCTTCCTCGTCACCATCCTGATCATGGGTGCATCGACTTTCCTGGTCGGTCTTCTGCCGGGGTCCGCCAGCATCGGCATTGCCGCCCCGATCATCCTGATCGCGCTGCGCATGCTGCAGGGCCTGGCGCTTGGCGGTGAATACGGCGGTGCAGCGACCTATGTCGCAGAACACGCCCCGCATGGCCGTCGCGGTTTCTACACCTCGTGGATCCAGACGACCGCAACGCTTGGTCTCTTCCTCTCGCTGCTGATCATTCTCGGCATTCAGACGCTCATGGGCCGCGAAGCTTTTGCTGAATGGGGCTGGCGCATTCCGTTCCTGCTCTCGGCGCTTCTGCTGGGCGTTTCGGTCTGGATCCGCATGAAGATGAACGAATCACCCGCCTTCAAGAAGATGAAGGAGGAGGGCACCCATTCCAAGGCGCCGATCTCCGAGGCTTTCGGCCAGTGGAAGAACGCCAAGGTTGCCATTCTCGCCCTGCTCGGCGCTGTCGCCGGCCAGGCCGTGGTCTGGTATTCCGGCCAGTTCTACGCGCTGTTCTTCCTGCAGAACGTCCTGAAGGTCGATGCGCAGAACGCAAACATCATGGTCGCGATCGCGCTTGCCATCGGTACCATGTTCTTCGTGGTGTTCGGCTGGCTGTCCGACAAGATCGGCCGCAAGCCGATCATCATGGCCGGCCTTCTGCTCGCCGTGCTGACCTACTTCCCGCTGTTCAAGGCCATGACCGAGTTCGGCAACCCGGCGCTTGCCGCGGCCCAGGCCAACATCCGTGCAACCGTCACTGCCGATCCGAAGGATTGTAACTTCCAGTTCAACCCGACCGGCACGGCGAAGTTTACAACCTCCTGCGATATCGCAACGTCGACGCTGACCAAGAACTCGGTTCCCTATGACGTCGTCGCAGGTCCCGCCGGTTCCGTGGCCACCATCAAGATCGGCGATGCAATCATCGAGAGCTATGACTCGATCAAGTCGGCGGATCAGGCCAAGGCGCATGATGCAACCATGCAGAAGAGCATCAACGTTGCCCTGCAGGCTAACGGTTACCCGCTGGTTCGCGGTCCCGTGAAGGTTCCTGACTCCAAGCTTGACGCCTTCGTTGCCGCCAACCCCGAACTCGCTCTCGACGCTGCAGCCGTCCGCGCGGGTGAAAAGGAAACGGTCGCCACCAGCCAGCTCGTCACCGAAAAGCTTCTGACTGCCGAAGAAGCTGCTGGCGCTACCGAAATGCCCGTCTACACGATCGCCAAGGGCGGTGCGTTCAAGATGGTGGCCGATCCGGCCAGTGTGAACTGGGTTGGCGTTATTGCCGTCCTCACCGTGCTGATGATCTATGTCACCATGGTCTACGGGCCGATTGCCGCCATGCTTGTCGAGATGTTCCCGACGCGTATCCGCTACACCGGCATGTCCCTGCCCTACCACATCGGTAACGGCTGGTTCGGCGGTCTGCTTCCGGCAACGGCCTTCGCAATGAGCGCTGCCAAGGGCGACATCTACTACGGCCTCTGGTACCCGATCGTGATCGCTGCCTTCTCCTTCGTGATCGGCATGATCTTCCTTCGCGAGACCAAGGATAACGACATCAACGCCTGATATCGCACATCAGGCCGGCTACTCGGAAACCCGGCGCAAGGCGCCGGGTTTTCTCTTTTCCGCAGCCACTTTCCGCCGGAAACCAGGCTAGCAGCATGCACTGAATGGTGGCGTCGTCATCCGCCTTGCATAGGCGGGATGAGTGTGAAACAGAAAAAACATACTTGTTCCATACCGGCTGCTTTTCCATGATCCCCGCCCTTCGCGATGCTACGTCGAACGACCTTCCCGCCATTGCCTCGATCTATGAGGAAGCCGTGCTCAACGGCACGGCGAGCTACGAGATTACCCCGCCGGATCTGGCGGAGATGCAGCGGCGCTTTCAGGCGATCACCGGGCAGGGCTATCCCTATATTGTGGCTGTCGATGAGGACGGAGCGGTGGCGGGTTATGCCTACACCTCGGCATTCCGTACTCGCCCGGCCTATCGCTGGCTGGTGGAGGATTCGATCTACATTGCCCGGAACGGTCGGGGCAAGGGGATCGGTCGCCTGCTGCTGCAGGAACTGGTCTCTCGCTGTACCGCACTTGGTTTTCGTCAGATGGTGGCGGTCATCGGCGGCGCAAGTCCTGCCTCGGTTGCGGTTCACCGGTCCTGCGGCTTCCGGATGGTCGGCACGCTGAACGGAACGGGCTTCAAGCACCAACAATGGCTGGATACCGTCTTCATGCAGATCGCGCTGGGGGAGGGTGATACGAGCGATCCCGATCCGAAGGGTTATCCGGGAACATTGTTCGCCGGCTGAGGCTCCCCCCGGTAAAGCAGAGCGCAGCGCGATCCAGTAGGACCGCGCGCCTTACGTCTTCCCTTTCTTTATCGTAAATCCTCACGCACTCGTTCTGCGGAATGCCTCAGTCGACGAGCTTGAGAGCCTTGTCGAAGACCTTCAGCACCTGCTTGAGCTCATGGCCGCGCTTCAAAATGCGGCCATCCGCGCCTACGACGGAAAACGCGCCCTGTTTAGCGGCGAGTTTGGGGTTCTTCTCGATCCTGTAGAGGGGATATTCGCCGGATCGCTTGAAAACCGAAAATACGGCCTTTTCCTTCAGGTGATCGATCGCATAGTCCCGCCATTCGCCGTCGCCGACCATGCGACCGTAGATCCAGAGGATCGCATCGAGTTCCCTGCGGTGAAAGGTGACCGGCAGCGGATCCCGACTTTGGCGAAATTCCTGCAGGTCAACGATGGCAGCGGGTGCGCCGTCCTGTCTGTAAGACGACTGTCCCTGCAAATCCGGCTCATCGGTCATCAAGACTCCTCGACGTCTCCATCGTGACGGATGGATGACAGTGTGCCTGAGCGATTTGAAATTGCAAGCCTTCGCGAGGGATGACCAGCGGTCCTGAAAGTCAGTTGCCCAGCCTCTTGCGGTTTTCGAATTCGGTCAGCAGCAGATCGCGCAGCCGCAGGGCAACGGGAGACATGCGCTTCCCGGCCATGCTGATCAGGTGATAGGGAGCTACGCTGATCGGCGCCCTGATATCGAGCTGACAGAGCCCCGCGCCCGTGGTCTGGCGACAGAGGAGGTCGGAGACTTCACGCGACATCGGCGCGATCGCGTTCGAGGATGCGAGCATGCCGATCATCACCAGGAGGGAGGTAGTGTTGACGATGTTGACGGGAATGGGAGCGCCCTGCTCCAGGAATGCTTCCTCCACGGCCTGGCGCACCGGTGCGCCGGGCGCCTGCATGGCCCAGGGAAAGTGTACCAGGTCTGCAAAGGTCAGATGCTCGGCGTTGGCCAGTGGGTGACGCTGGTGCACCAGGAGGTCGACCTCCTCGGACAGCGATGCCTGGATGTTGAACTGGCGCGCGTCGATGCCGGCAGGGATTCGCCCGAGGACGAAATCGAGATGGCCGGCCATGAGATCGGCAATCAACGGTCCGCTCGGGGCGACATCGACATGGATGTCTGCGGTCTCCGCCTCTGCCTTCAGCACGTCGATCGCCGGTACGACATAGCCGACCGCCCCGCCTGTCACCGCGCCAATACGCACGGTTCCGGACAGTCCCCGCTTGATTGCCTCGACCTCGCGGGCAGCCTCTCGAATTTCCATGAGCAGGTTCTGGGCCCTGAGTGCCAGAGCGCGCCCGACGGCCGTCGGTTCCATGCCCTTCGGTGTGCGGCTGAAAAGCGGGCTGCCGACGATATGCTCGATTTCCGAGAGCATGCGGGATGCGGCGGGCTGGGTAAGCGCAAGCGCGTTGGCAGCAAGGCTCAACTGTCCGAGGTCGACGATGGCCCGGACAAGATTGAAGTGCTTCGGCAGAAGCCGGTTGGCGATGATGTCGGACATGGAGGACATATCGATTATGGTATGAAGAAAGTCAAATAATTCATTTGATCGATATGTTCGAGCCGTTAAGACTCCCCCCAGATCGGGGGCCGCCTGGGCGAGCGCCGGTTCTAGCAATGTACGGTTGCCAGAAGGAGCTGGGGCCGGACGATCAGCCAAGGGAGGAATCCATGAAGAAAATCAGCAGTCTTATCGCGTCTGTCGCTCTCGGCGTTGCCGTGTTTGCGTCGTCGGCATTCGCGGAAACGAAGGGCGTCGTCGGTATCTCTATGCCGACGAAGACTTCGACGCGCTGGATCTCGGACGGCGAGACCATGGAAAAGCTGTTCAAAGAAGCCGGCTTTACGCCGGACCTGCAATTTGCCGATGACGACATTCCCAATCAGCTCGCTCAGATCGAAAACATGGTTACCAAGGGTGCCAAGGTTCTCGTAATCGGTGCGATCGACGGTACGACGTTGTCGGATATCCTTCAGAAGGCCGGCGAATCCGGCGTGAAGGTCATTGCCTACGATCGCCTCATTCGTGAGAGCGCCAATGTCGACTACTACGCAACCTTCGACAACTTCCAGGTTGGCGTCCTGCAGGCTACGAGCCTGGTCAACGGCCTGAAGGCAAAGTTCGCCGACACCAAGCCGTGGAACGTCGAGCTGTTCGGCGGTTCGCCTGATGATAACAACGCCTTCTTCTTCTACGACGGCGCGATGTCCGTCCTGCAGCCCCTGATCGACAGCGGTGACATTGTCATCAAGTCGGGCCAGACCGGCATGGAGCAGGTCGGTACCTTGCGTTGGGACGGTACGGTTGCCCAGGCCCGCATGGAAAACCTGCTGTCTTCGACCTACACCGACGCCAAGGTCAACGGCGTTCTGTCTCCCTATGACGGTCTCTCGATCGGTATCCTGTCCGCTCTCAAGGGCGTTGGCTACGGTTCGGGCGACATGGTCATGCCGGTTGTGACCGGTCAGGACGCCGAACTGCCGTCGGTCAAGTCGATCCTCGCAGACGAGCAGTACTCGACCGTGTTCAAGGACACCCGCGAACTGGCGAAGGTTGCCGTGCACATGGTTGAATCCATCATGGACGGCAAGGAACCGGAAGTGAACGACACCAAGACCTACAACAACGGTGTCAAGGTCGTTCCGTCCTACCTGCTGAAGCCGGTCGCAGTCGACAAGAGCAACGTCAAGGACGTCATGATCTCTTCCGGCTACTACACGGCCGACCAGATCGGCAACTGATCCTTTAGGACATGCCGGGTCCGCGATCAGTCGCGGACCCTTTTCCCGTCGCATTGAGGGAGCTTGCGCTTTTGGCCGGCCTTGGTCTGCCGCATCCGCGCTGGAATTCTGCACATGAATAATATCATTCTCGAGATGCGTGGCATCACCAAGACGTTTCCGGGCGTGAAGGCCCTGGACAATGTCAATCTCAAGGTTCGCGAAGGCGAAATCCACGCTCTGGTCGGCGAAAACGGTGCCGGCAAATCTACCCTCATGAAGGTGCTGAGCGGCGTTTATCCGGCCGGCACCTATGAAGGCGAAATTCATTTCGACGGCACGGTCCGTCATTTCTCCACGATTTCCGATAGCGAAGAGCTCGGCATCATCATCATCCATCAGGAGCTGGCGCTCGTGCCGCTCCTGTCGATCGCCGAAAACATCTTCCTCGGGAACGAAGTCGCGACCAATGGCGTCATCCGTTGGGCCGAGACCTTCTCCCGCACTCAGGAACTGCTCTCCAAGGTCGGCCTGAAGGATTCCCCGACGACGCGGATCACCGATATCGGCGTCGGCAAGCAGCAGCTGGTGGAAATCGCCAAGGCGCTTTCCAAGAAGGTACGCCTGCTCATCCTCGACGAGCCGACCGCTTCGCTCAACGAGACCGATTCCGACGCCTTGCTCAACCTCTTGATGGAATTCCGCAAGCAGGGCATGACGTCGATCATCATCTCCCACAAGCTTAACGAGATCCGCAAGGTCGCCGACCAGATCACCATCCTGCGCGATGGCGGAACGGTCGAGACGCTCGACTGTCACACCGGTGATGTCAGCGAAGACCGTATCATCAACGGCATGGTCGGCCGTGCGATGGAAGATCGCTATCCGCCGCGCGAGCCGAAGATCGGCGAAACGCTGCTCGAGGTGAAGAACTGGAACGTCTATCACCAGAACCACCGCGACCGTAAATTCCTGCACGATGTCAATTTCAACGTACGCGCGGGCGAAGTCGTCGGCATTGCCGGCCTCATGGGCGCGGGTCGTACCGAAACCGCGATGAGCCTTTTCGGACGCTCCTGGGGTCACAAGATCACCGGCGACGTGTTGATGAACGGCAAGGCGGTCGACGTCAGCACGATCCCGCGGGCGATCGATGCCGGTCTCGCCTATGTCACCGAGGACCGAAAGCATCTCGGCCTCGTGCTGAACAGCAACATCAAGGAAAACACCACGCTTGCGAACCTGCGGGCGGTTTCCGCGAATGGCGTGATCGATGACCGCAAGGAAGCCTCGATCGCGTCGGACTACCGCACCAAGCTGCGTATCCGCTCGCACTCGATCTATCAGGAAACTGTCAATCTTTCGGGCGGCAACCAACAGAAGGTCGTGCTGTCGAAGTGGCTCTTCACCAATCCTGAGGTGCTTATCCTCGACGAGCCGACACGCGGTATCGACATCGGTGCGAAATACGAAATCTACACCATCATCAACCAGCTAGCCGCAGAGGGCAAAGGCATCCTGATGATCTCGTCTGAGATGCCGGAGCTTCTGGGAACCTGTGACCGCATCTACGTGATGAACGAAGGCCGGATCGTTGCCGAGCTTTCGAAGGAAGAGGCGAGCCAGGAATCCATCATGCGTGCCATCATGCGCTCGGGGGAAAAACACTAATGGCAATCGACACAAGAACCGAAACCCCGAAAGTTTCCGTCAGCGATTACCTCAGGAAGAACATCCGCGAATACGGCCTGCTTCTGGCCCTCGTGGTCATCATGCTGTTCTTCCAGTACATGACCGGCGGCGTGCTGTTCCGCCCGGTCAACATCACCAACCTGGTTCTGCAGAACTCGTTCATCGTCATCATGGCGCTGGGCATGCTGCTGATCATCGTGGCGGGCCATATCGACCTGTCGGTCGGCTCGATCGTCGCCTTCATCGGCGGCATATCGGCAATCATGCTGGTGAAGTGGGGCTGGCATTTCTCGCTGGTCGTGCCGCTTTGCCTCATCGTCGGTGCCGCCATGGGCGCCGCCCAGGGCTACTGGGTGGCATACCAGAAGATCCCGTCCTTCATCGTGACGCTGGCGGGCATGCTGGTTTTCCGCGGTCTGACCTACGTTGTGCTCGAGGGACGTCCGATCGGGCCGTTCCCGAAGGAATTCCAGATGTTGTCCACGGGCTTCATCCCGGACTTCCTGTCGTTCACGGATCCGGCAACGAGCGTTATCCAGAACTATGTCGCGCTCATCGTCGTGCTCGTTCTCGTCGCGCTCGCCATCTATTCCGGCATGCGCGAACGCCAGATCAACGAGCGTCACGGCACCCCGAACGAGCCCTTCGTCTTTTTCGCCGCCCAGATGCTGATCATCAGCGTGGTCGCCGTGTTCCTCGGTTACCAGCTCGCAACATATCGCGGCCTGCCGAATGTTCTGGTGGTCATGGGCGTGCTGATCGCGGTCTATTCCTTCGTTACCACCCGCACGACCATCGGTCGGCGCATCTATGCGATGGGCGGCAACGAGAAGGCTGCGAAGCTCTCGGGCATCAACACCGAGCGGCTGACCTTCTACACCTTCGTCAACATGGGCGTGCTGGCGGCTCTTGCCGGCATGATCATCGCGGCCCGCTTGAACTCGGCGACCCCGAAGGCCGGTGTGGGCTTCGAACTCGACGTTATCGCGGCCTGCTTCATCGGCGGTGCTTCGGCTTCGGGTGGCGTGGGCAAGATCACGGGTGCCGTCATCGGCGCCTTCATCATGGGCGTCATGAACAACGGCATGTCGATCATGGGCATCGGTATCGACTACCAGCAGCTCATCAAGGGCCTGGTGCTGCTCGCTGCCGTGTTCTTCGACGTCTACAACAAGAACAAAGCAGTCTGAGGTAAAGGCCATGTATCTGTCGCAATTGAAGGGTGGTGGGGTCATCTGCCGCCAGGGAGACTCTGCGCGCCTCGTTCTGGGCTTCGCTTCCACCTACGAGCTGGCGAAAGCCGCCATCGCGTCGGGGATATCGATTGGAGCCCTCATCCAGCGTCAGGGCGCCGGCGATGCCGTCGATCTCGCGGCACTTGCCGCGGGCGGCAAGCTCGATTGTCCTGTCCGTCATCCGGATCCGGCCCACATGTTCCTCACCGGAACGGGTCTGACCCACACCGGTTCGGCCTCCGCCCGCGACAGCATGCATGCCGATACCACCGGCATGAGCGACTCGATGAAGATGTTCCGCATGGGCATCGAGGGTGGCAAGCCGAAGCCGGGCGAAACCGGGGTTCAGCCGGAATGGTTCTACAAGGGAACGGGTGTCAACGCGATTGCGCCGGGCGAAGCCCTGGTGTCGCCGTCCTTCGCGCTCGATGGCGGTGAAGAGCCGGAGATTGCCGGCTTCTACCTGATGGGCGAGGACGGCACGGCGTTCCGCATCGGCTTCTCGCTGGCCAACGAGTTTTCGGACCACGTCACGGAAAAGATCAACTACCTCTATCTCGCCCATTCCAAGCTGCGTCCGGCCGCCTTCGGTCCGGAACTGCTGGTGGGTGAACTGCCGGAACACGTGACGGGTTCCTCGCGCATCCTGCGCGACGGCAAGGTGATCTGGGAAAAGCCCTTCCTTTCGGGAGAAGGCAACATGTCCCACACCATCGCCAACCTCGAATACCACCACTTCAAATACGATCTTTTCCGCCAGCCGGGCGATCTGCACGTGCACATGTTCGGCACGGCGACGCTTTCCTTTGCCGACGGCATCAAGACGCAGGATGGCGACGTGTTCGAAGTCAGCGCGACCCAGTTCGGGCTTGCGCTTAGCAATCCCTTGAAGACCGCGGCCGAGCAGATGCCGGCGGTCAAGGCCCTCTGAGAGCGGCCTCTGGACAAAATCGGGCGGCATGAGCCGCCCGCCCTTCGACCAAACAGAATCGAGACAAGCCATGAGCGCTTTCAAACCGGCAGCTTGGCCACGCAAACTGAGATCCCAGGAATGGTACGGCGGCAACTCGCGTGACAATATCTATCACCGCGGCTGGCTGAAGAACCAGGGTTACCCGCACGACCTGTTCGACGGGCGCCCGGTGATCGGCATCCTCAACACGTGGTCGGACCTCACGCCCTGCAACGGCCATCTCCGCGAACTGGCGGAGAAGGTCAAGGCGGGTGTCTGGGAAGCCGGCGGTTTCCCGCTCGAAGTGCCTGTCTTCTCGGCTTCGGAAAACACCTATCGCCCGACCGCGATGATGTATCGTAACCTGGCGGCTCTGGCGGTGGAAGAAACCATCCGCGGCCAACCTCTGGATGGCGTCGTGCTTCTCGTCGGCTGTGACAAGACCACGCCGTCGCTGCTGATGGGTGCCGCATCCGTCGACCTGCCGGCGATCATGGTTTCCGGCGGTCCGATGCTCAACGGTTACTTCCGCGGTGAGCGCGTCGGTTCCGGCACGCATCTGTGGAAGTTCTCCGAAGCCGTGAAGGCTGGCGAAATGACCCAGGAAGAGTTCCTGGAAGCCGAAGCCTCGATGTCGCGCTCCACCGGTACCTGCAACACCATGGGCACCGCCTCGACCATGGCGTCGATGATGGAATCGCTCGGCATGACGCTTTCGGGCAACGCCGCTATTCCGGCTGTCGATAGCCGTCGTCGCGTCATGGCGCAGCTTTCCGGCCGTCGCATTGTACAGATGGTGAAGGACGACCTGAAGCCTTCCGACATCCTGACCAAGGCTGCCTTCGAGAACGCGATCCGCACCAATGGCGCCATCGGCGGCTCGACCAATGCGGTCGTGCACCTTCTCGCCATCGCCGGCCGTACCGGCATCGACCTGTCGCTCGACGACTGGGATCGCCTCGGTCGCGAAATCCCGACCATCGTCAACCTGATGCCGTCGGGCGAGTACCTGATGGAAGAGTTCTTCTATGCCGGCGGCCTGCCCGTCGTCCTGAAGATGCTCGGCGAATCCGGCAAGCTCAACAAGGATGCGCTGACCGTCTCCGGCGGCCCAATCTGGGATGAGGTCAAGGACGTTCGCAACTGGAACGAGGACGTCATCCGTCCGGTCGAAAAGGCGCTCACCCAGCATGGCGGCATTGCCGTGCTCAAGGGCAATCTCGCCCCGAAGGGCTGCGTACTGAAGCCTTCGGCGGCATCCGAGCACCTGATGCAGCATCGCGGCCGTGCCGTCGTGTTCGAGGACATCGACGACTACAAGGCGAAGATCAACGACGAAGCGCTCGATATCGATGAAAACTGCGTCATGGTCATGAAGAACTGCGGTCCGCGCGGCTATCCCGGCATGGCAGAGGTCGGCAACATGGGCCTGCCGCCCAAGGTTCTGCGCAAGGGCATCACCGACATGGTGCGCATCTCGGATGCCCGCATGTCCGGGACGGCCTACGGCACGGTCCTCCTGCACACCTCGCCGGAAGCCGCCGTCGGCGGTCCGCTCGCCGTGGTTCGCAATGGCGACATGATCGAGATCGACGTCGCCAATCGTCGCGTCCATCTCGACATTCCGGATGACGAGCTGCAGCGCCGCCTTGCTGCATGGCGTCCGGCCTCGGAAGCCCCGAACGGCGGTTACGAGCGTCTCTTCCACGACCACGTCGAAGGTGCCGATACCGGCGCTGACTTCGACTTCCTGAAGGGTTGTCGCGGCAGCGCCGTCGGCAAGGATTCGCACTGAGGAGAGACCCATGACGAAGCGTATTCCGCTGGCGCTCGTGGGCGTCGGCAAGATTGCCCGCGACCAGCACATTCCCTCGATTGCCGGGGGGGCGGATTTCGAGCTCGCCGCCGCCGTCAGCCGGCACGGCAAGGTCGATGGCGTCGACAACTTCGAAAACTTCGATGCCTTTCTCACCGCCCGTCCGGATGTAAAGGTCGTATCGCTTTGCACGCCGCCGGAAGTCCGCTTCGACATGGCGAAGAAGGCGATTGCCGCCGGCCGCGATGTCCTGATGGAAAAGCCGCCGGCGACAACGCTCGGTGAAGCGGAAGCGCTGAGCGCGCTTGCTGCCGAAGCTGGCGTGACGCTGTTTGCCACCTGGCATTCGCGCTTTGCGCTCGGTGTCGAGCCGGCGCGGCTCTGGCTTTCGGACAAGACTATCAAGACCGTGTCCATCGTGTGGAAGGAAGATGTCCGCCGCTGGCATCCCGGTCAGGCGTGGATCTGGGAGCCGGGCGGCTTTGGCGTGTTCGATCCGGGCATCAACGCGTTATCGATCCTGACTGCGGTCGTACCGGGTCCGATCCTCGTCGAGCGCTCGACGCTGGAATTCCCGGAAAACAAAAAGCAGCCGATTGCCGCCTCGATTGCCATGCGCACCGTCGATGGCGCGCCCGTCAGCGCCGAATTCGACTGGCGCCAGGAAGGTCCGCAGACCTGGGACATCACGATTGAGACCGATCAGGGTCTTTTGCGTCTTTCAAAGGGCGGTTCGGAACTCTATATCGGGGATGCGCTCCATACGGCAGGTCCCGATCGCGAATATGCTGGCATCTACGAGCGCTTCGGCGCACTCATCCGCGCGCGTGAAAGCGATACCGACTACCAACCGTTGAGACTCGTGGCGGATTCCTTCCTCTGCGGTGAACGGAAGGTTGTCGCTTCCTTCGAAGATTGATCAAAACGAGGAGGCCCTGTCTTGGCCTATACACTGACCGGAAAGCACCTGATCGCAGGCAACTGGATTGCAGGTAGCGAAACCTTCGACTCTTCGCCGGCTACGGGCCCCGTCCGTTCCTTTTCCGTTGGTTCGTCCGCTCTGGTCGATCAGGCGGTGAAAGCCGCCGAGGAAGCGTTCGAGACCTATGGCTATTCAAGCCGCGAATCGCGCGCCGCCTTTCTTGAGGCGATCGCCGAGGAAATCGATGCGCGCGGCGATGCGATCACCGAGATCGGCTCGCAGGAAAGTGGCCTGCCGGAGGCCCGCCTGATCGGCGAGCGTGGCCGCACCGTCGGCCAGCTTCGTCTGTTCGCCGCCCATATCCGCAAGGGCGATTATCTCGACCGTCGCCATGACGAGGCGCTGCCGGATCGCAAGCCGCTGCCGCGTCCTGACCTGAAGATGGTCCAGCGTCCGATCGGTCCGGTCGGCGTGTTCGGCGCTTCCAACTTCCCGCTCGCCTTCTCGACGGCCGGTGGCGACACAGCGTCGGCGCTTGCCGCCGGCTGCCCGGTTGTCGTCAAGGGTCATGAAGCCCATCCCGGCACCGCCGAGATTGTCGGCCAGGCCATCGATGCGGCGATCAAGCGTACCGGTGTGCATCCGGGCGTCTTCTCGCTCGTTCAGGGCGGAAGCCGCGACGTCGGCACGGCGCTCGTCCAGCACCCGCTGATCAAGGCCGTCGGCTTCACCGGTTCGCTCGGTGCCGGCCGCGCGCTCTTCGATCTTTGCGCCCGTCGCCCCGAGCCGATCCCGTTTTTCGGCGAGCTTGGCTCTGTCAACCCGATGTTCCTGCTTCCCGAGGCCGTTGCCGCTCGTGGCGAGGCGATTGCCAAGGGTTGGGTCGCATCTCTCACCAATGGCGCCGGTCAGTTCTGCACCAATCCGGGCATCGTCGTGGTGACCGAGGGTACGGACGCTGAAACCTTCACGACGACCGCAGAAGAGGCTCTTGCCCAGGTCGGCGCACAGACCATGCTGACGGACGGCATCGCCGATGCCTATCGCAAGGGTGCTGCCCGCATCGCCGCCGTCGAAAATGTTCGCTCGGTGTTGACCTCGACCTGCGACCTGCGCAATGCCAAGCCCTACCTGTTCCAGACGACGGCCGAAAACTGGCTGGCGAACCATGAACTCGGCGAGGAAGTGTTCGGCCCGCTCGGCATCATCGTTACGGCGAAGGACGCCGACGAGATGGTGAAGCTTGCCCGCAGCCTCGAGGGCCAGTTGACCGCGACGCTGCAGCTTGAAGCCGGTGACGAGCCGGTCGCCAGCCGTCTCTTGCCCGTGCTTGAGCGCAAGGCTGGCCGCATTCTGGCGAACGGCTTCCCGACGGGTGTCGAGGTTGCCGATGCCATGGTGCATGGCGGTCCCTACCCGGCTTCCACCAATTTCGGCGCGACCTCGGTCGGCACGATGGCGATCCGCCGGTTCCTTCGTCCGGTCTGCTATCAGGATATCCCGGCCGCTCTTCTGCCCGAAGATCTGCAGTAAGAAGGCCCTGCGTCCATGACCGGCTCACCGTTTGCCGCCCTCGTTGACTGGGGAACCAGCAATTTCCGTCTCTGGATCGTCGATGCCGGAGGCGGGGTTCTTGCAGAGCGCCAATCGGATGACGGCATGGGTCGCCTCGAACGGGATCGTTTCGGTGCAGTTCTGGAAGGACATCTGCAGGCGCTTTCCGCGCCTGTGGACCTGCCTGTGGTGATTGCCGGCATGGCGGGAGCCCGCAGCGGCTGGCTGGAAGCAGCCTATGTCGAAACGCCCGCACCGCTCGAGGGTCTTTTCCGCCATGCCGTGATGCCGGAGCACTCCGGCCGCCGGGTGTTCATTCTTCCCGGTGTGTGCCAGCGCACGGCCGGTGCCGAGGACGTGATGCGTGGCGAGGAAACCCAACTTGCCGGCGCCATCGAATCCGGCATTGCCAGCGGACTTTTCTGCCTGCCGGGCACCCATTCCAAATGGGCAGAGCTTGATGCCGGAACGGTTCGCGGTTTCACCACGGCGATGACGGGCGAGCTTTTCCAGCTCCTGAGCCGCCAGTCGATCCTGCGTCTTTCCGTGCCCGAAGATGCGCGCGCTGAAGCCGATCATCCGGCTTTTGCCGCGGGCGTTTCGGAGGCTGCCGAACCGGATTTCTCGCTGACGACTCGGCTTTTCTCGATCCGGGCGGAAGGCCTGCTCGGTGCCGCGGACGGCGCTGCCGCCGCCGCACGTCTTTCCGGCCTGCTGATCGGTGCGGAAGTGGCCGCCATGCGCCGTCGCTACGCGCCGGCCGGCGACGTTCACATCATTGGCACCGGTGCACTCGCCAACCTCTACACCAGGGCGCTTGCCCTGTCCGGCATCCGCGCCGTGGCGCTCGATGGCGGCGAACTCGTTCGCAAGGGCCTGTTCGCAGCCGCCCGCTCCCTCGTTTCCGTCTCCTGAAGGAGTAACCCGTCATGACAACGTCCGCAGTCGCCTGGCCTCAGCTCAAGCGCAATCTGGTGGCCATCCTACGCGGCGTCAGGCCGGATGAAATCGAACCGATCGTCGATGTTCTGCTTGAAGCCGGATTCGAGGCGATCGAGGTTCCGCTGAATTCGCCTGATGCCTTCGTGTCGATCGAAAAGGCACGCAAGCGCGCGTCGGCGTCCTGCCTGATTGGCGCCGGGACGGTGCTCGATGTCGCCAATGTCGACCGTCTCGCCGATGCCGGCGGCAATCTTCTCGTCACGCCCAATGTCGAGCCGGATGTTATTCGTCGCGCGGTCGGTCATGGCATGGTCACCATGCCGGGCGTTTTCACACCGACCGAGGCACTTCTCGCTGCCAAGTCCGGTGCTGCGGCGCTCAAGTTCTTCCCGGCCAGCGTGCTTGGCGCTCAGGGCATCAATGCGATCCGCGCGATCCTGCCTGCCGGCCTGCCGATCGGTGCCGTCGGCGGCGTTTCCGAGACCGATTTTTCCGCCTACCTCAAGGTCGGCGTCACCTGCTTCGGGCTTGGTTCCAGCCTCTACAAACCGGGATACGATGCCGCTGTCGTCGAGGAGCGGGCGGTCAAGACCATAGTCGCCTATGATGAGGCGGTTTCGGCCGGTTGACATCGCCTTGATGAAAGGGAAGAGCTGTTAATCTCTTCCTTTTTTATCAAGTTTAAAGTTGACTCTTTTCGTTCACTTTATAGTGTCCACTCGTTCGCAACGCGGTGGGGGAAACCCGCAGCGAGCCTGTGGACGGACATGAACAGGAGAGGTCTATGAAGCGGCTGAATGATCAACCGGCGGTCGGAACGGGTTTAACCGGAAAGGTGCCAGGCGCGAGGCGCAAAGCCATTCTTGCGGGCGCGGCGACACTCTCGCTGTTTGCTGCCGCAGTGGGTACGGTTGCGCAGGATGCAGCCCAGGAAGCATCCACCGAACTGAAGCCCATCGTGGTGACAGGAAAGCAGGAGCGACCCATTGGCCCTGATGCGACGGTGGTCGCGAGCGAGTCGGCGACAGGCACAAAAACCGACACTCCGATCCTCGACACGCCGGCTTCCGTTTCGGTCGTGACCCAGAAGGAAATGGAGACACGCGGGGTCGAGAACATTCAGCAGGCTGTTTCCTATACGGCAGGCGTTCTCGTGGACGAGTTCGGGTCTGACGATCGTTACGATTACCTCCGCATTCGCGGCTTCGACCAGACTGCGCTCGGCAGCTACCGCGATGGCCTCCCGGCCCGCATCCCGGCATGGTTCACCGCAAGCCGCCTCGAGCCTTATGGCCTGCAGCGCGTCGAGGTGCTCAAGGGTTCCACATCGACCCTGTTCGGCCTGAATGGTCCCGGCGGTCTGGTCAACGCCATCACCAAGCGCCCGCAGGATGAATTCCACGCGGAGGTCTACACCACCTTCGGCGACGAGCACATCGAGACCGGCACCGACTTCGGCGGTCCTATCGGTGACAGCAATGTCTGGAGCTACCGCTTCACCGGCAAGTGGCAGGATGCGGCAAACAGCTACGATTATTCCAACGACGACCGTCTCTATATCGCCCCGGCCTTGACCATCAAGCCCGAGGAAGGCACCTCGCTCACCATCCTCACGGACTATTCGAAGCGTGACAGCAGCCTGTCCTATGGCTTCTTCGAAGGCGTCGAGATGGACCTCGATACCTTCCTTGGCGAGCCCGAATACAACAAGTTCAATACCACTCAGACCGATCTCGGCTATCAGTTCGAGCATGAGTTCGACAACGGCCTGACCTTCCGTCAGAACGCCCGCTACAGCCATATCGATCTCGATTACGAGCAGGTCTATGGCGGCACGACCGATCCGGCCGACGATCGCACGGCATTTCAGGTCTACAGCAGCGGCTATCGCTTCACGATCGACAATCAGCTCCAGTACGATGCGAGCTGGCAGGCGTTCGACAGCAAGACGCTGGTCGGCCTCGACTACACCTACGACAACACCCGGGAAGATATCGATATCGGCACGGCGCCGGGCATCGACATCTACGATCCCGTCTATTGCGGCCGAAGCTGCATCACGCTCGGACCTTATGTCGACTGGCGTGTGAAGCAGAAGGCGCTCGGCATCTACGCACAGGAACAGCTGACATTCGACGATCGCTGGATCCTGACGCTTGGCGGCCGCTACGATTACGTCAACACGGTGGCCGATTATCTGGATACCGGCCTGCAGGACGACGACACGGCAAAGGCCTTCACTTCGCGCGTCGGTCTTACCTACAAGATCAATCCGGAACTGGCCGTTTACGCCAATTATTCGGAATCCTTCCAGCCGCTGGTTGCTGCGAATGCCAATGGCTATGCGGTGGATGGTTCGCTGAAGGCGCAGGAAGGCACCCAGTATGAAGTCGGCGTCAAGTATCGCCCCGAGAGCTTCGACGCGCTCTTCACGCTCGCCTTCTTCGACCTGACGCAGAGCAACGTGCCCACCTACATCTCGCCGGTCGAGCAGCGCCAGATCGGCGAGGTCCGGGTGCGCGGTATCGAGCTTGAAGGCAAGATGGCGTTGAACGATCGTCTCAACCTCACGCTCGCCTATTCCTATTGGGACGGCGAAATTATGGAGGACGGCATCAGCGGCAATGCCGGCAACCGGCCGGACCGTGTGCCTGAGCATATCGCTTCCGCATGCCTCGACTACACCATCCCCGGTGACGGCATTCGCGGCGATCTTACCCTCGGTGGCGGCGTGCGCTATGTCGGCCAGACCTTCGGCGATGCCGAAAACACCGTATCGGTTGACGCCTACACCGTGGTCGATGCCTCGGTTAAGTACAAGGTGACGGACAACCTCAGCCTTGCCGTCAACGCGACCAACCTGTTCGACCGCGAGTACCAGACGACCTGCTACTACGGCACCTGCTATTATGGTGACCGTCGCAAGGTCGTCGGCACGCTGAAATACACCTGGTGAGGCCGTGAACCCGGACGTCGCCAGCGAAAAACCGGTGATCGATCATCCGGCCGCGTCGAAGGACGTGGCCGGTATCGTTGATTTTGCCGACATACTGGCGCGGAAGGCCGGGGCGAAATACGTCTATTGCACCGGCAAGTTTGTCTTGGGCGCACCTGATGATACCCAAGTCCTGGGCTGTCGGGCACTGACAGGCGAGGAAACATTCTCCGGCCTTGTCGACCGCTACGCTCTTCGTTACGGAGATGGCGACCGGCGGGCCGTGGTCTCCATGTGGACCATGTATTACTTCAGCACCCTGATGATCGGCGCGGCCGTTTCCTGGCTGGAACTGCGGCGCATCCTGCCTCTTTGTCTCGATCGCCTGAACCTCGCCGTTGACGCCAGTAGCGGCGAACCGCGGGCCTTCGTGTTTTCCGACTGGGGACGGGAGGACGAGGGGGCCAGTGTCCACGAAGCCTTTCACGAGGTCATCCGCGAGCATGCGGAGTTGTTGATCGATGCAATCGCTGCGCAATCCGGCGTCAGCCGCAAGCTCCTGTGGGCCAATGCGGCCGGCTATCTCAGCTGGATCGTCGGAGAAGTTGGGCGTCTCACCGATCCGGCGCTTGCCGTCGAGGGCAGGGCATTGCTTGATGACCCGTTCTGGCCGGATGGCTGGAAGAACCCGATGCACGGCATGATCCGGCGGGAATGCGGGCAGGGTGGCGAAACCATCGACCGCCGCCGGGTGTGCTGCCTGCGCTATGCGCTGCCGGGCATTGCCGGATGCGGCATGGTCTGTCCGCTTCCGCAGGGCCGCAACTGATTTCTCAGGCTTTTCGTCTCAACATGAGCATCAGGAAGGGGGCGCCGACCAGTGCGGAGACCAGTCCTGCCGGTATGGCGTAAGGGTAGACCACCGTGCGCCCCGCCCAGTCTGCCAGCACCATCAGTCCGCCGCCGATCGCAGCCGCACCCGCCATCTGGGGAAATGCCCGGACAAGGCCAGCCTCGCGAGCCAGATGCGGCCCCATCAGGCCAATGAAGCTTAGCGGGCCTACACTCAGTGTCGCCGCGGCACTCAGCAGTCCGGCAAGGCCGAACAGCACCAGCCTGGACGGTGTAAGCGGCAGGCCGAGGGCAGTTGCCGCTTGTGGGCCGAGCGGCAGGATATCCAGCCAGCGCCGCGTCGAGAACGCCGCACCAATCAGGATGACCCCGGCGACCGAGACCGTGATCGCCGTGACGCCATCGACATTGTAGGTCGAGCCGCTCATCCACCGCATCAGGAACAGGGACCGGGGATCGCCGCTCGCCGTCAGGATGCCGACGATGGCATCGACCATGGCGCTGAGCGCAATACCGGCGAGCAGAACCCTTTCCGGGGCGATACCTGAGCGGATGGCGAAGGCGAAGATCACCGCAAGAACGACCAATGCCCCGAAAGCGGCAAAGCCGAGCTGGCTCGCAAGGCCCGGAGCGGCGATCGCAAAGACGGCGATGGTCACGCCGAAGGTGGCGCCGGCGCTGATGCCGAGAACTTCAGGGCTTGCCATCTCGTTGCCGGTGAGGCGCTGCAGGATAACACCCGCAACGGCGAGCATGGCGCCGGAAGCGAGTGCTGCGAAGACCTTTGGCGTTCTCAGCCCCAGGATCTCGCTTGCGATGGAGGCATCGGGCAGGGCCCAGGCTCCGTCGATCGCACGGCCGAAGAAGAGGCCGACCAGCACGGCCAGCATGACGGCCGTAAGTGCCAGAAGGAGCGCCTTGGGGCCGATGGCCAGCCTGCCGGCTTGCCTTGCGCGTCCCTGCAGGATCCTGTGGCGGGTTTTCAGCCGCGGTAAGAGCAGGAGAAGCAGGGGCGAACCGAATACCGCCGTCACCGCTCCCGTCGGCAGGAAGTCGGCCGTGGCCCCCGCCAGATATTGTACGGCCCCGTCGGCAAACCACAGGAGCGATGCACCTATCAGGGTCGACCATACGAGAATTTCGACCGGACGTCTTGCGCCGGAAAGTCTGGCGATGGTGGGAGCGACCAGACCGATGAAACCGATGACGCCGACGGCGCTGGTGACGAAGGCCGCAAGCGTGACGGCTGCGGCAACGGCAAGGAAGCGTAGCTGGGCGATGCGCAGGCCAAGAGCGGATGCGCCGGCTTCGCCAAGCTCCAGCAGGGAGAGCGGCCGGATGATCAGCGCTGAAAGCAGTGCAACTGCGCCGATCTTGGGCAGCAGCGAAAGCGGAATGGACCAGCTTTGCTGGGAGAGGGACCCGGAGCCCCAGATGAACAGGCTGACGAGATAGCGTTCGTTGAGCAGCATCAGGATCGCCGAGAGCGCGCCGCACCAGAGACTGATGACGAGGCCCGAGAGCACAAGCGAGAAGGGGGAGAAGCCCCGGCGCGCGCCGAGCAGGAAGACGAGCGCTGCGGCAATTCCGCTTCCGGCGATGGCGACCAGATCGCGGCCGAAACCGAGCAGAGCAGGAAAAAAGAGAGTCGCGATCGCCAGTGCCAGATTTGCACCGGCCGAAATGCCGAGTGTTGTCGGCGAAGCCAGAGGATTACGCAGCACTTGCTGGAAGAGCGCGCCGGAAAGCGCAAGTGCCGCGCCGGAAAGCAGTGCGGTCGCCATGCGGGGCAGGGTGGAATAGAGTAGCACCATGCGGGTAACATCATAGCCGGCTGCCGGTGCGGCGTCGAGGGCGGGCGCGACCTGCAGCCAGGCGATGGCTGCCGCCAGCACTATCATTGCAAGCGTTACGATCGCCGGCCCGAGGGAAAGTCTCGTGGATGTCCCGGTCATGAGCCGGATTCCAGTTCGCTGGTTATGATCGAGGCGAAGCGTATGGCTTCGTTGACCATGCCGAACATCAGGGCAGGGGGCACGATCGAGAAATGTCCGGGTCGGGCAAAGGGCAGGGCCCGCCATAGCGGACTCTGGTCGATTTTCGGCAGGACGTCTCCGGGAAGCGGTTCGAAGGCGATCAGCCGTGCCTGTCGATCGGTCACGCGCGACAATTCCTCTATGCCGATGGTCTGGAAACCCCAGTAGTTAGACTTCTCTTTCCAGGCGTTCTCGATGCCGATCTTTTGCAACACGTTATCAAACAGGCCCGGCGCTCCATAGATGCGGGCGTGGCGGGCATCCATGAAATTGACCAGTGCAAGAGGAGGGGGCGACAGCGGTTCGAGCCTGCGGCGGCACTCGGCGAAGAAAGTGTCCGCAGCCACGAGGTAACGCTCGCCCTCCCCGGTCCGGTCAATGGCCGCAGCCAATTTACGGGTGGCCGCGATGGTGGCCGGCAGGATTTCCCCGCCTTCAGGGGTGTAGATCTCCAGACGCAGCACCGGCGCCACCGCTTCCAGTTTGGGAAGCAGTGCGTCGAGATAAGGCGTGGTGAGGATCAGATCGGGCTTCAGCTCGGTGAGAATCTCGAAGTTGACCTCCCAGGAGCTGCCGAGGTCGATGACGCCCGCCGGCATCCTCGGTTCGACCACCCATTTGTCCCAGTCGGCGAGCGAGGCCACCGCAGCCGGCGTGACGCCGAGCGACAGCATGGTCGAGGCCAGGCCGTAGTCAAGGCTGACGATCTTCGTCGGTACGCCTTCTGCCCGGGCAGGCAATGTTGCCAGCTGGGCAGGCAGGGCCGCGGCGCCCGCCATCATCTTCAGCAGCGCCCGCCGCCGCACCCCGCGCCGGCCGTGATCGTCAGGAGACATAGGCGAGCGGTATGCTGAGCGCCGGATGGGGCATCACGTCCATGGCGATGCCGTAGATGTTTTCCAGCGCGTCGCGCTGCAGGATCTCGGCGGGCGTGCCGCTTGCGGCGACGATGCCGCCCTTGAGCGCATGGATGCGGTCGCAGAAACGGGCGGCCATGTTGATGTCATGCAACACGATGACCACGCTCAGGCCCTTTTCGCGCGAAAGACGGCGAACGAGCGAGAGCACTTCCATCTGATGGGCGATATCCAGCGCCGAGGTCGGCTCATCCAGCAACAGGCATTCGCTGTCCTGCGCCACCAGCATGGCGATCCAGGCGCGCTGCCGTTCTCCACCCGACAGCGTTTCGACCAGCCGGTCGGCGAAGGGGTCGAGATGGGTGAGCGCCAGCGCTTCCTCGACCTTCTGGCGGTCGCGATCAGTAAAGCGACCCAGTGCGCCGTGCCAGGGGTAACGTCCGCAGGCCACCAGTTCGCGCACTGTCATGCCGGCGCCGGCGCCGACATCCTGCGGCAGATAGGCGACGGAGCGGGAAAACGCGCGTGCGTCGAAGGACGAGGTGGGCCGTCCGCCATAATAGACCGCGCCGGAATTTTGGCCCTGCTGGCGGGCGATGATCTTCAGGAGCGTCGACTTGCCGGAGCCGTTGTGACCCACGAGTGCGGTGATCTCGCCCGCGGCAAAATCCAGCGACACATCCTTCAGGATGGCGCGTCCTTCGAGGGTGAGCCCGACGCCTTCGACACGGAAGGCCTGGCTGGATCGGTCCGCGCCGTCGACCGGCCTCTGGTTCTTCGTCATGTTCCGCTCCTTCGCACCTGCGCAACATCGGTTGTCACTGCGTTACTAAATATGATAATTGCGATCAAGTATATCTTTCCAACAACGTCATCGGCTCGAGGTGCCGCCTTACCCGGGTCTGCCTTACGAGGAGCGGAATGAGTTATCTGCCCCGCATGAACAATCGCATCGATGGCTTTTCGGTCATTCAGGGATTTCACCGCCGCTACTGGGACGGCATGGTCGCCGATCTCTGGAATGTCGACTGCGCGCCGGAAGCCGGCGGTTATTATGTCGGGAGTGATCCGCGGCTTTTCGCCGTTCTCGATGCCCAGTTCGGCGCGGACGGCGATTTCAGCATGGCGGAACTCGGGACTGTTCCGCTGACCGCGTGCCAGCGACGTGCTATATCCTTCATTCCGGCTGGTATGGAGATGCGCACGGAAATGCGTGGCATCCGTTTCCTGCGCCATCTCGACCTGCATTTCGATATCGACGGGCTGACCCGGCGTTTCGGCGAGGATCTGCCTCCGCAGACACTGGAGGAGCCGCGGTTCCTTTGCGACGAGGCGCGCCTGCTTGCGCTTGCGGACCTGATTGCCGCCGAGTGCGCCGCGCCCGATCCCCTGCATGGTCTCTATGGCGACGGGTTGACGCTGGCCCTCCTGATCGACGTCCTGAAGATCGGCGCTATCGTCGAGCGGCAGCGCTCCAAGCTCGCCGCCTGGCAATTGCGGAAAGCGACAGAGTTCATCGAGGAGCATTGCCTGCGCGCCATTCGTCTGGACGAGCTTGCGGCGCTGACCGGGTTGTCGCCCTCCCATTTCAGCCATGCCTTCAAGGCGTCCACCGGACTGCCGCCCCATCGCTGGCAGATGAAGGTCCGCATGGTGCGGGTCAAGGAATTCCTGCGCCGGCGTGACATGTCTTTGACCGCGGTTGCCGCCGAGACGGGCTTTGCCGATCCGGCGCATTTCGCCCGCGTCTTCCGTCGTCAGGTCGGCGTATCCCCGTCCATCTGGCGCAAGGCCAACCTCGATTGAGGATGAGCACCGGTCCGTCGGCCGAAGTTTGACCAAATACGGTCAAGAGTGAGCAGGAACGGACAAGCGGGACACATAATCCTGATATAAAAACTCATCTTATTTTCGACACACTATTCCATCCGGCCGGTTGCAGGACCAGCCGGTGAAGCGGGGTACATAATGCGCAGAAACACGGGATACCGCTCGATGAGCAAGGCTTGGCGTGCGGGGGCAGCGCTGGCGATACTGTTCTCACCGGCAGCAGCCGCAGCCCAGGATGCGGGCACGACACTTCAGACCATCGTTGTCCAGGGCAAGCAGGAAAGCGCGACCGGTCCGGTGGATGGTTATGCTGCAAGCAGTTCCTCGACGGGTTCCAAGGTCGATACGCCGATTGCCGAAATCCCGCAGTCGGTGTCCGTCGTCGGTCGCGAGGAACTGGACGATCGCGGCGTCACCAACAAGGTCGATGAAGCCCTTCGCTATACCGCCGGCGTTTTCGCCGAGCCCTTCGGCGTCGATCCGGATACCGACTGGATCTATATCCGCGGTTTCGATGCGACGCAGACGGGCGTGTTTCTCGATGGCCTCAGCCTTTATTCGTATGGCTTCGGCGGTTTCCAGATGGACCCGTTCTTCCTGGAGCGTGTCGAGGTGCTGAAGGGACCGGCTTCCGTTCTCTATGGTGCGTCGAACCCCGGCGGTCTCGTCAACATGGTCGGCAAGCGGGCGCTGGACGAAAAACTGCTCTACACCGAAACCGGCATCAACAGTGACGGCAATGCCTTCTTCGGCTTCGATGCGGGCGATGTACTGCAGGAAGGTGCGTTCAGCTATCGCCTGACCGGCAAGATCGCCGGTGGCGATCAGTATACCGATTATTCCGAGGATTTCCGCGGTGGGATCATGCCGCAATTCACCTGGAAGCCGGATGAATCCACCAGGCTCAACGTCTACGGTTTCTACTCCGCGCTCGATCAGGTGCATGTGGGCAACGGCTTTTACCCTTACGTCGGCACGGTGGTCGATGCTCCCTTTGGCAAGATCGACCCGAAGTCCTTTTACGGCGAGCCGGATATCGACCATGGCGAATACCAGCAGACCATGATCGGCTATGAGGTCGAGCATGAGCTGGACAGCGGCTGGAAGCTTTCGCAGAACGCCCGCTACGCTCATCTCAACAAGTATGAGAACGCGCCCTACACCTACGGCTATTACGATTCTTCGACCGGCACCGGCTATCTCGAAGAACCGGCCGGCCCTGACTACGAGTTCTACCGTATCGGTTTCGAAGGCAAATCCAAGGTCGACAGCTTCGTCGTCGACAACCGGATCAATGGCGAATTCGCAACCGGCGGATTGGACCACGACCTGACTGTTGGCCTCGATTACAAGTATTACCGTCTCGATCATGAGCAGGCCTGCTGCGGCTCGACGCCGATCGGCGTAACGGACCCGGTCTATGGCGCAGCGCAGGGCACCAACTTTGTCTATCTCGACCAGGTGCTGACCCAGCAGCAGGTCGGCATCTATGCGCAGGACCAGATCAAGTTCGGCGGCGGCTTCATCGCCACGCTCAATGGCCGCTACGACTTCGTGAAGACGGAATCGGATGCCACCGTCGGTTACTCCTATGATGCCGACGACAAGGCGGCGAGTGGCCGTATCGGTCTTGCCTACGAGTTCGCCAACGGCTTCACGCCCTATGCCAGCGCCTCGACCTTCTTCAATCCCGTGATCGGTTCCAGCGCCACCGCGCCGATCAAGCCGGAAGAAGGCTATCAGGTCGAGGGCGGCTTCAAGTACGAGCCGACCGCATTCGAAGGCCTGTTCACGGCGTCGGTCTTCCATCTGGTCAAGCAGAACTGGACCGTTACCGATCCGGCCACCTTCCTGCAGTCGCAGATCGGCGAAGTCACCTCCACCGGCATCGAACTCGAAGCCAAGGTGCAGATTGCCGACGACTGGAAGGCGACGGCGGCCTTCACCTGGCAGGATCTTGAGATGACCGAGCATGCCGATCCGACCCTGGTCGGCAACAGCCCCTACCTCATTCCGGCCGTCACCGCTTCGGCCTGGCTCGATTACACGGTGCCGACTGGCGTTCTCGAAGGCCTGAGCGTTGGCGCAGGTCTGCGTTACCAGGGAGAATCCTGGGCGGATTATGCCAATACTCTCAAGGTGCCGGACGCATTGCTCGCCGATGCGGCCATCCGCTACGAGAAGGACGGCTGGGGTCTGTCGCTCAATGTCGCGAACCTGTTCGACAAGGAATATGTCAAGGGTTGCCAGGGCACGTTGACCTGCGGTTATGGCGAGGGACGTACCTTCACGCTGAAGCTCAGCAAGACCTGGTAACACAGGCCTGCCGACTGAATGGCTTCAGAAAGCCGCCGGGACCGATCGGTTCCGGCGGTTTTCCTTCTTGCGGGTATTGCGGTTGAGAGTTCAGCGCCACAAGCCGCGCATGCGGGCGCCGACGTCGATCCGCTTCTGCCGCTCGCCCTGCCCTGCCTGCGCTTCGCCAGCGGTGGCCAGCGGCCAGCTCACCTTCTCGAAATATTGCAGCAGCATGGCAGGGATGAAGCGCGAGCGGGCGGCGTAGACATGGCGGTCGCCCTGTGCGTTCTGGCCATGGGTGAAGAAGCGCTGCGGCGTGATGATATGCAGGCTGTCCTTGGCGCGCGTCATCGCGACATAGAGCAGGCGGCGCTCCTCATCGATCTCGTCGGTGGTGCCGACCCCGAGATCCGAGGGAATGCAGCCATCGACGCAGTTCAGCACGAAGACGGACGTCCATTCCTGCCCCTTGGCGGAGTGAATGGTCGAAAGGATCAGGTAATCTTCGTCGCGCAGCGGCACGCCGGCCTGATCGCTGGTCGCATCCGGTGGATCGAGTGTGAGTTCGGTCAGGAAACGTTCCCGCGAGGGATAGCCGCCAGCGATCTGCTCGAGTTGCAAGAGGTCGGCCAGGCGGGTCTCGGCATCTTCGTGGATGCGGCCGAGATGCGGTTCATACCATTCCCGCGCCCGGGCGATTTCGCCCGGCCAGCCGAGGCTCATGCTTCTCAGCTCCATGAGCATCCTGGTGAATGCGCTCCATTCCTCGCCGCAGCGGGGCGGCGGTGGCATTTCGGCAAGCGAAATCAGAGGTTCCGGATCGGCGGCTGAGGTGTCGAGGATCTTGCCGGCCGTCTGCGGGCCGATGCCGGGAAGCAACTGCAACAGGCGAAAGCCTGCCACCTTGTCGCGCGGGTTCTGGGCGAAGCGCAGGGTCGCCAGCAGATCCTTCACATGGGCGGCGTCGAGGAATTTCAGCCCACCGAACTTCACGAAGGGGATGTTTCGCCGCGTCAGCTCGATTTCCAGCGGGCCGCTATGGTTCGACGCACGGAAGAGCACGGCCTGTTGCTTGAGCGTCGTGCCAGTCTCGCGGGCCGCGAGCACCTGCTCGGCGACATAACGGGCCTGATCGGCCTCATCGCGTACGCCGACGAGCATCGGGCGTGCCTCGCTTGCCCGCTCGCTCCAGAGGTTCTTGGTGAAGCGTTCGCGGGCAAGGCCGATGACGCCGTTTGCCGCCGTCAGGATCGGCTGGGTGGAGCGATAATTGCGGTCGAGGGTCACGACATCGGCCGGCGGATCGAACTGCTTCGGAAAATCGAGGATGTTGCGGATCGTCGCGGCACGGAAGGAATAGATCGACTGGGCGTCGTCGCCGACTACGGTCAGCCCGATACCCTCCGGCTTCATTGCGGTCAGGATCGTCGACTGCAACCGGTTGGTGTCCTGATATTCGTCGACCAGAACATGGTCGAAGCGGCCGCCGATCGCACCAGCGAGATGGGGATCGGTAACGGCATGGGCCCAGTAAAGCAGGAGATCGTCGTAATCGAGCACGTTCTGCGCCTGCTTGGCCTCGACATAGCCGGCAAACAGCTCCTTCAACTGGCTTTCCCAGTTGCTGCACCAGGGGAAGGAGGATTGCAGCGCGTCTTTCAGTGGGCATTCCGCATTCACGACGCGGGAATAGATCGCAAGACAGGTCGCCTTGGTGGGAAAGCGGCTTTCCAGCTTCGAAAGGCCGAGCTGGTGACGGACCAGATTCATCAGATCGGCCGAATCCTCCCGGTCATGAATGGTGAAATCCGGGTCGAGGCCGATCTCGTAGGCATATTCCCGCAGGATGCGGGCGCCGATGCCGTGAAAGGTTCCGGCCCAGGTCAGGGCGTCCGTCAGGGTGGATGCCTCGTTGCCCAGCACCTTGCGGCAGATGCGCTCCACGCGGATGGCCATCTCGCTTGCGGCGCGCCGGGAAAAGGTCATCAGCAGGATGCGGCGGGGGTCGGCTCCGTTGACCAGCAGATGGGCGACGCGGTGGGCCAGCGTATTGGTCTTGCCCGATCCGGCGCCCGCGATGATCAAAAGAGGCCCGGCGCCACCCTCGGGGGCCGGGATGCCATGGGCGACGGCCGACCTCTGCTGCTCGTTCAGGGCATCCAGATAGGTTGATTGCACCGGCAGTGTCGGGCTGGAGGTCATGCCCATGATGTGCCTGACTATGGGCGATTCGGCAAGAACATAGGGCGAACTTTCCTCGCCCTTCGGTTCGGGTGTGGTCATGGGCCAGCGGAAATCATTCGTCCGCACTAATATGCTTTTTTTAGCGCCGCCGCATTTTGAACAAAACACCGCCCAAATTTCCATCGAGACTGCCGGCTCTTGGTTGGCGCGGTGCGCCAAAACGGTCCGGTCTGGCGCATTGACCCCTTACCCCCAGCCCCCCAATGCCCCCGGGCCGGACCGGCCAAGGTAAACTCTCGAAAAACTCAGGACTTCGTCGGATCCGCCATCATGGTCGCGCCGAGAATGCCTGCGGGCTCGCCCTGCGGTCCGGTCGATTGCAGGAGAATGGCGCAGCCGCTGTTGCCGTCCTTGTCGATCAGCTTGGCCGGCAGCACGAGATCGAGCGCGGAACCGTCCCACATGCCGACAGTCTGGACGTCGGTGACGCTGTTCCAGTAGACCATCTTCTTGCCGATGTTCTCGCCCTTCAAGAGCTCGACTGTTTCCTTGCGACGGAAATAAACCACGACGACATCGGCCTTGCCGACGCCTGCCCCGACCTTAACCACCAGTTCGTCGCCCTTGCGTTCGGCAGCAACGGGAATGGTCAGGCCGCCTCCGGCATTTTCGAGCGCGCCGAGCTTCTGGTTGATGGCGCCGATATCGGTGCCCTTCATGTGGTCGCGGCCGTTGAGGATCGCCTGGGGGGTGTAGACGCCACTGCGGCCGAGGCTGCTGGCATAGCCATACTGGCGCTTGGTGTTTTCCTTCGAGGCGAGCGTGTCGGCCCAGCCCATGTAGTTCCAGTAATCGACGTGATAGGCGAGCGCCACGACATCGCCCTGGCGCACCAGTGTCTCGAAGGCGCGGTCGGCCGGCGGGCAGGAACCGCAGCCCTGCGAGGTGAACAGTTCCACGACGCCCCTCAGAGGCGTGCCGTCGCCGGCGAGCGCCGGACTACTCAGCCCCAGCGTCAGCAAGAATGCCAGACCTTTGAACATGCTCCTGTTCATGGAGTGCCCCGTCTTGCGATCCAGCGCTTCGTGGATGCGCCGCCGTTGATCTTCCTTTGTACGTGCCGACACATAGCTCTTCCGGCGTTCAAGGCAAAGTCACGATGGGGTGAAACCTGAGCGATACCAGCAAAAGTGGGAACCGGTTTTGCGTCCGGAATTGCGGCAAGGCGAAGAGCTGGAGCATTGCGGGCGATTCTATTTTCGCCGGAAAGACTCCCTGCCCGAGGACGCCCGAGCGAACCGTAATGCCAAGGAAAACCGCCGGACGACAGGGTCGACCGGCGGTTCGTGTTCAATAAGGCAAGCCCGATCAGGCTGCGAGATCGCGAAGAACGGTCTGCAGGATGCCGCCGTTCTCCATGTAGGTGACCTCGTCGAGCGTATCGATGCGGCAAAGCAGCGGAACCTCCTTCACCGAACCATCGGCATAGGTGATCCTGGCGATCTTGGTTTCGCGCGGCTTGATGTCGCCTTCGAGGCCCTCGATGGTGACGGTTTCGTCGCCCTTGAGGTTGAGCGAAGCCCAGGTGGTGCCGTCTTCGAAGGTGAAGGGAACGACACCCATGCCGACCAGGTTCGAGCGGTGGATACGCTCGAAGGACTGGGCGATCACAGCCTTGACGCCGAGTAGGTTGGTGCCCTTCGCGGCCCAGTCGCGGGACGAGCCGTTGCCGTATTCGACGCCGGCGAAGATGACGAGCGGAACGCCCTCTTCCTTGTACTTCATGGCGGCGTCGTAAATCGACATCTCTTCCTTTGACGGATAGTGGATGGTGTAGCCACCTTCCTTGCCGTTCGGGCCGAGCATGTGGTTGCGGATGCGGATGTTGGCGAAGGTGCCGCGCATCATGACTTCATGATTGCCACGGCGCGTGCCGTACTGGTTGAAGTCCGCGACCTGAACGCCATTGTCGATCAGGTATGCGCCTGCGGGAGACGCCGCCTTGATCGAACCGGCCGGGGAGATGTGGTCGGTGGTGATCTTGTCGCCGAAGAGACCGAGGACGCGGGCGCCCTTGATGTTCTTCAGGCCGCTGCCGGTCTTGCCCATGCCCACGAAGTAGGGCGGGTTCTGGACATATGTCGACTTGTCGTCCCAGGCATAGGTCTGGCCTTCAGGAACCTGCACAGCCTGCCAGTTGGCATCGCCCTTGAACACGTCGGCGTACTTCGTTTCGTAAAGTTCGCGGGTGACGTATTTCTGGATGAAGGACTGGACTTCCTGCGAGGTCGGCCAGATGTCCTTGAGGTAGACCGGCTTGCCGTCCCTGTCTTCGCCAATCGGCTCCTTCGTCAGGTCCTTCTGCACCGTGCCGGCGAGCGCATAGGCAACGACGAGCGGCGGCGAGGCGAGGTAGTTCGCCTGAACGTCCGGCGAGATACGGCCTTCGAAGTTGCGGTTACCCGACAGCACGCCCGCGGTGATCAGGCCCTTGTCGTTGATCGTCTTCGAGATCGGGGCCGGCAGCGGTCCGGAATTACCGATGCAGGTGGTGCAGCCGAAGCCGACCAGGTTGAAGCCGAGCGCGTCGAGTTCCGTCTGCAGACCGGACTTCTCGAGATATTCGGCGACAACCTGCGATCCCGGTGCCAGCGAGGTCTTGACCCACGGCTTCGTCTTCAGGCCCTTTGCCACCGCATTGCGGGCGAGAAGGCCGGCGGCGATCAGCACGCTCGGATTAGAAGTGTTTGTGCAGGAGGTGATGGCGGCAATCGCCACATCGCCATGGCCGATGTCGAAGTTTGCGCCTTCGACCGGATAGCGCGTCGAAAGCTGGCCGGGCTTCTTATAGTCGGTTTCGAGGGCCGTTGCGAAGTTCGGCGCAATGGTTTCGAGCGGCAGGCGGCCTTCCGGACGCTTCGGACCGGCCATTGAGGGCACCACGTCGCCAAGGTCCAGTTCGAGCGTGTCGGTAAAGACGAGGTCGGATCCGTCGCCGTGACGCCACATGCCCTGCGCCTTCGAATAGGCCTCGACCAGGGCGATCCGGTCCTTGGAGCGGCCGGACATGGTCAGGTAATTGATGGTCTCACCATCGACCGGGAAGAAGCCGCAGGTCGCACCGTATTCCGGGCCCATATTGCCGATGGTGGCGCGGTCGGCGAGCGGCATATTGTCCATGCCCGGGCCGAAGAATTCCACGAACTTGGAAACCACGCCCTTCTTGCGCAGCATCTGCACGACGGTCAGCACGAGGTCGGTCGCGGTCACGCCTTCCTTGAGCTTGCCGGTCAGCTTGAAGCCTATGACCTCAGGCAAGAGCATGGAAACCGGCTGGCCGAGCATGGCGGCTTCGGCTTCGATGCCGCCCACACCCCAGCCGAGAACGCCCAGGCCGTTGATCATGGTGGTGTGGCTGTCGGTTCCGACGCAGGTGTCGGGGTAGGCGATGGTTTCGCCGTCTTCTTCCTTCGTCCAGACGGTCTGGCCGAGATATTCGAGGTTTACCTGATGACAGATGCCGGTGCCGGGCGGAACCACGCGGAAGTTCTTGAACGCCTGCTGGCCCCACTTCAGGAAGCGGTAGCGCTCGCCGTTGCGCTGGTATTCCAGATCCACGTTGCGGGCAAAGGCCTGGGGGGTGCCGAATTCGTCAACGATAACCGAGTGGTCGATGACGAGGTCGACCGGAACCAGCGGGTTGATCTTTTCAGGATCTCCGCCGAGCGACTTGATACCGTCACGCATGGCGGCGAGATCGACCACCGCCGGAACGCCAGTGAAGTCCTGCATCAGCACGCGGGCTGGGCGATAGGCGATTTCGGCTTCCTTCAGGCCCTTGTTCACCAGCCATGCGGCAACGGCCTCAATGTCGGCCTTGGTGACAGAACGGCCATCTTCGTTGCGCAGCAGGTTCTCAAGCAGAACCTTCATTGAATAGGGAAGCCTGGAAATGCCGGCAAGACCGGCGGCCTCTGCCTTTGGCAGGCTGTAATAGACGTAATCCTTGCCGTCGACGGTCAGCGTCGAACGACAATTAAAGCTGTCAATGGATTTAGACACGGATAGAAACCCCGCATATTCTGATAGCCTACACATACGTGCGGACGCCTATGCACTCATGCACATCAGGATGCGGGTACGACCATTTCCGCTGTCCGCCCGTGAAAATTGCCCTTAGCAATCATCAAGTTCGGCGCAAGGATGAAGTTCACGCCGGCCGCTGGCGTGGTTGAAACTCATATAGATAATTTCTAAGAAAGCTGCCAGACCAAACAATGGCGAATTGAGACAATTTTTTCGACAGGCGACCGGTATGGTTGCCGGAAAGCGAACGGGGATGCGGCTCACTGCCGAAAAGCTCGCCGCCAGGCGTGGCGAAGACCTGATTTTTTTCGATATTTCCTTTGAATTGCACGCTGGCGAGGCGATGGTCCTGACCGGTCGCAACGGTTCGGGCAAATCGACGCTGCTGAGGGTGGTTGCGGGACTTCTGAGGCCTGACCGCGGCAAGGTCGAATTCCGGTTCCGTGATGGCGAAGAATCGCGGCCGGCGCACGAGGTGAGCCAATATCTCGGCCATCGCAACGCCATGAAGCAGGAGCTTACCGTTCGCGAGAACCTTGTTTTCTGGCGGGACTTTCTCGGCGATGCCGAGGGAGAAAGGGGCCTTTCCGTCGAAGAGGCGGCGGAAGCCGTCGGCCTCGGCAGCATCACGCATCTTCCCTATGGTTATCTCTCCGCCGGCCAGCAGCGACGCTTCGCGATGGCCAAGCTGATCGTCGCCTACCGCCCGGTCTGGATCCTCGACGAGCCGACGGCGGCGCTCGACACCAGCGCCGACGAGATGTTCGCAGGCCTCGTCCACGCCCATCTCGCCAGGGGCGGCATCGCGATCGCCGCCACTCACCAGCCGCTTGGTCTCAGGGGCGCGAAGACGCTGGTGATGAGGGGTTTCGAGTATCATGAGGCGGAGGAGGTGCTGTGATGTGGCTTGCTCGCGGTCCGTTGTTCGGCCTTTTTTTGCCAATGCTCTTCATCCGCCTGCCGGTGCTGCAACGTCTCCGCTTTCCTCTCCCCGCTTGCGGGGAGAGGGTGAGGGGCAATTTCCAAGGTGTTTCCGCATGATCGCCCTCTTCTTCCGCGACCTCAAACTCTCGGTGCGGGCGGGAGGCGGCGCACTGATCGGCGTCCTGTTCTTTATGACGGTCGTTGCCGTCATCCCGTTCGGGGTCGGTCCTGATCTCAACCTCCTGTCGCGTATCGGGCCGGCCATCGTCTGGATCGGGGCCTTGCTTGCAGCCCTTCTCGGGCTCGACCGGCTGTTCCAGGCGGATCGCGACGACGGGTCGCTCGATCTGGTCCTGATGCAGGAGACGCCGCTGGTCCTGACCGTCTTCGTCAAATGCCTCGCGCACTGGACTGCCACGAGCCTGCCGCTGGTCATTGCCTCGCCGCTGCTTGGCCTGTTCATGAACATGGACGAGGTGGCGATCGGCGCGGTGATGCTGACGCTTCTGGTCGGATCACCGGCGATCACTTTCATTGGAGCGGCCGGCGCTGCGGTTGCCGTCGCATTGCCCCGCGGCGGACTTCTGGTATCCATTCTGGTGCTGCCGCTGGCCATTCCGGTGCTGATCTTCGGGGTTAGCGCTTCCTATGCGGCGGTGCAGGAGCCGGCCCCATTTATGCCGCCCTTCCTGTTTCTGATTGCGATCACGCTGTTCTTCGCGGTGATCGGTCCGCTTGCCGCCGCACTGGCGCTGCGCAACGCGTCCGATTGACCCGGATCAATTGCAGACGACCCTCTCTCAGGTTAGAAGCATTCCATGAACGACACGAGCCTTGCCATTTCGAAGTTCAGCGATCTCGCCAACCCGACCCGGTTTCTGGCGCTGGTAGCACGCGTCCTGCCGTGGTTCGCCTGTCTGACCGCTGCGCTCTTCGCCGTGGGGCTCTATCTGAGCTTCACGACCGAGGGCGATTACCAGCAGGGCGAGACCGTGCGCATCATGTATGTCCATGTGCCGGCGGCCTGGCTTTCGATGATGTGCTATTCTGTCATGGCGCTTTCGGCCATCGGCACGCTCGTCTGGCGCCATCCGCTGGCGGATGTCAGCCACAAGGCCGCAGCACCGCTGGGTGCGGCCTTCACTCTGATCGCGTTGATTACCGGCTCTCTTTGGGGCAAGCCGATGTGGGGCACCTGGTGGGTGTGGGATGCGCGTCTCACCTCCGTCTTCGTGCTGTTTTTGATGTATCTCGGCCTGATCGCGCTCAACCGGTCGATGGACGATGCCTCGAAGGCAGCCCGCGTCAGCTCCGTGCTGATCCTCGTCGGCTTCGTCAACATCCCGATCATCAAGTTTTCGGTCGAGTGGTGGAACACGCTGCACCAGCCGGCGTCGGTGATCCGGCTCGACGGGCCGACCATCGATCCGGAATTCCTCTGGCCCCTGCTGATCATGGCCGTAGCCTTCACCATGCTGTTCTTCACGCTGCATCTGATGGCCATGCGCAACGAGATCTGGCGCCGGCGCATAGCGACGCAGCGCCGAATGGCAGCCCGCATGGCGGGCCGGGAGGCTTCTCCATGAGCCACGCCTTTTACGTCTACCTGTCCTACGGAATTGCCGGCCTGATCATCCTGGCGCTGATCGGCTGGGTCTGGCTGGACGGCCGTGCCCGTCAGGCCGAACTCAAGGTGCTGGAAGCCTCCGGTATGCGCCGCCGCAGCGCCGCCGCCAAGGCTGAGGGTGCCGGCCAATGAGCGAGCCCGCCGTCGAGGAAGAAAAGCCCCGTAAGGGCATTGCCCGCTATGCGCTGGCGCTCGTTCCACTCGCGGTTTTTGCCGTCATCGCTGGCACGGCCGGCAAGATGCTCTATGAGCAGGACGTCAACGGCAAGAACGTTTCCGACATTCCGTCCGCTCTGATCGGCACAAGGGCACCGGTGCTGGATCTGCCCGCGCTCGAAGGCTCGAACACGGTGCCGCTGACGACGGCCGCCATCTCCGGCAAACTGACGCTGGTCAACGTCTTCGCCTCGTGGTGCGTACCGTGTCGGCAGGAGCATCCGATCCTCAAGGAACTGTCCAAGGATCCCCGGCTGAACGTGGTGGGTATCAACTACAAGGATAAAAACGAGAACGCCCTGCGTTTCCTCGGCGAACTCGGCAATCCCTATAAGGCGATCGGCGTTGATCCGAACGGCAAGGCGGCGATCGACTGGGGTGTCTACGGCATTCCGGAAAGCTATCTCGTCGCCGCCGACGGCACGATCATCTACAAGAAGGTTGGTCCTTTCGATCCGCAGTCGCTGGAGAATGGCCTTTTCCCAGCTATCGACAACGCACTCGCACGGCCTCAGGTCACGACGACGAAATGATGCGCAGGGCCGGCGCTTCGCCTGTCGGCCGTCCTTCCATGACCACCCTGTTTCGTCCGGCGCGCTTCGCCTCGTATAGGCAGGCGTCGGCGCTGGCGATCGCGGCATGAACCGAGTAGTCGCTCTTTGACTGTGCGGCAATGCCGAAGCTTGCTGTGATCCTGATGTCGAACCCGTCTCGTTCCCATGTCCGGGACGCAAAGCCCAGGCGCAGTTTCTCGGCCGCCTGATAGACCGCTGCCGGCGTTTCGCCGGGCAGGAAGGCGACGAATTCCTCGCCGCCGAACCGGGCGAGGATGGCGCCGCGAGGCATGAACTGGGTGAAGAGGGTGGCAAAGCCGGCAATCACGGTATCGCCGGCGGCGTGGCCGAGGCGGTCGTTGACCTGCTTGAAGTGGTCGATGTCGCCGATGAGGATGGTTCCTGCCGACCGGCCCGTCGGAATGGCGTTCATCGCCTGCTCGAAACCGCGGCGGTTGAGAAGGCCCGTCAGCGGATCGCGATGGGCGGCATATTGATAGCGCTGGATGAGATCGTCGACCAGCGTGCCAAGCACCGTCAGCGCCAGCAGGAAAGCGATCACTCCGGCGCCGAACTGCACGTAGAAGGCATAGGCAGAACCGAGGAAGGCGTCGAGGGTTCCCACATCGGAGGAGGAGGTCATCAGGATCAGGACGGCCACTCTCGTGAAGGTCTCAACCACGACGAGGCCAACCATGAAGACCAGCAGGCGGTCCATGGGACGTCGCGGAGCGCGGGCGACCTGAAGCACCGGCACGATCAGCAACAGGGCGATGCTGGTGTCGCCGAGGATCAGTTCGGCCCGCAGGTCCTCCTTGAGGATGATGATGGCGGCAATCGCTACGAGCGCGATGCCGGCGAAGGCATAACGCGCAGGGCGGTAATATCTTTCCCCAAAACGGGCGAGTAGTGCATCCCCGTAAAGACAGAAGGCCGCAAGAAACAAGGCGTTTGCAACAATGGCCTGGGCCTTGAAGGGCAGCACCTCCGGCGGCAGCAGCGGTATGGAAAAGCCGGCAGCCGCCGACAGATAGCCAAGGCCCCAGAAGGTCGCGGAACTTCCCGCCCACAGCCGCGCAGACAGGAAGATTGCCGCGAAGACCGTCATGAAGAACGGTAGGAGAAAGGCGAAATTGTCCGTCATGTCCATCTGCATCCCGAACCGGATCGATGGCCGGGCAAGCTTGCATACCCGACTGGCGAAGACCGGTTCGGCAAGAAAAGTCTCTGCCTTTCGGTTTCCGGCTTCAAATCTGGGATCGGGGCCGAAGCTTCATGCTCCCGCACCGTTCGTCAGGATCACCCTATCAACCGTTTCTTAATAAAGTCTGGACTTGACGTTTGTCAAAAATGCTAGCCTGCCTGCCATTGGCGGACCGCATCCACCGGCCAGACGAGCATCAGCACGTTGAGAGTGAGGTTGTCGCGGATCAGCCAGCCGGTGAAGAGCTCGAAGACGATGGCGATCACGACCGTCAGCCAGACCGGGGCGCGAGCGGCGAAGAGGAAGCCGAGCATCATCGCGACCGTATCCATCGCCGAATTCAGTACGCTGTCGCCGCTATAGCCGATGGCCATGGTCTCGCTGCGGTAGCGATTGATGATGATCGGGGAGTTTTCGAGGATCTCCCAGGCTGCCTCGATGATCACGGCCAGTGTCAGGCGGGCGCCGAACGAACCACGACGAAGCACCGCCCAGCCGAGCAGGTAGAACAGGAAGCCGTGGATGATGTGGGAGGGCGTGTACCAGTCGGCGATGTGCTGGGAATTGCCTGACGTGTTGACGCCGGGTTCGAACAGCTTGATGTAGCCGCATTCACAGATCGGTACCCGGCCCATGGCGAGGAGCGTGGCGATCTGCGCCAGAAGCAGCAGGCCGACAACGATCAGCCAGAAGCGGGCGGAGCTTTTGCGTATATCGAGATTGCCGGCGCCGGTTGTCATTTCGTCTTTCCTTCCGCGTCCTGCTCGACGCTGTGGCGCATGATCAGCGGCATCTGGGCGAGGGTGAAGAGAATGGTGATCGGCATGGTGCCCCAGACCTTGAAGTTCACCCAGACATCGTCGGAGAAATTGCGCCAGACGGCTTCGTTGATGACGGCGAGGAACAGGAAGAAGACGCCCCAGCGCAGGGTGAGTTTCTTCCAGCCTTCCTCATCGAGCTGGAAGGCGGCGTTGAAGACGTAGCCGAGCAGCGACTTGCCGAACAACAGGCCGCAAAGCAGCACCACGCCGAACAGCGTGTTGACGATGGTCGGCTTCATCTTGATGAAGGTCTCGTCCTGCAGCCAGATCGACAGCGAGCCGAAGACCATGACCACCACGCCCGAGACGAAGGGCATGATCGGCAGGTGCTTGAAGACAATCTTGGAAACGATCAGCGAAGCAATCGTCGCGGCCATGAAGAGGGCGGTCGCGATCAAAAGCGGTCCACCGACCGCAGTCAGCGCCGGGAAGGTTTTCGCCAGCCATTCGCCGCGCAGGTTGCCGAAGAAGAAGACAAGCAGCGGTCCGAGTTCGAGCGCCATCTTGAGAAGCGGATGATGGCGCTCCTCGGATGTCGGCTTGGTATCGCTTTCGAAATTGTTCATGGAAGATATCCGTTTGAAATCCCTTGGCTCCGGCACTCGAGCGCGCCGTCAGCGGGCGATGCCGGCGATGGCGCTGGCGAAATCCTCGGCCTCGAAGGGCTCGAGATCGTCGACGCCTTCGCCGACCCCGATGAAGTAGACCGGCAGCTTGTGCTTGGCCGCGATGGCGACGAGGATGCCGCCGCGGGCGGTGCCGTCGAGCTTGGTCATGATGAGGCCGTTGACGCCCGCCACGTTGCGGAAGATCTCCACCTGGTTCATGGCGTTCTGGCCGGTGGTGGCGTCGAGCGTCTGGAGAACGGTGTGCGGCGCTTCCGGGTCGAGCTTGCCGAGAACGCGCACGATCTTTTCGAGCTCTGCCATCAGCTCGGCCTTGTTCTGCAGCCGGCCGGCGGTGTCGATGATCAGCACGTCGCTCTTCTCGGCTTTTGCCTTTTCGAAGGCGTCGTAGGCGAGGCCAGCGGCATCGGCACCGAGCTTGGTGCCGATGAAGGTCGAGCCGGTGCGGTCCGCCCAGATCTTCAGCTGTTCGATCGCGGCTGCGCGGAAGGTGTCGCCAGCGGCGAGCATGACCTTGAGGCCGGAGCCGGAAAGCTTGGCGGCGAGCTTGCCGATGGTGGTGGTCTTGCCGGTGCCGTTGACGCCGACCACGAGGATGACATGCGGCTTGTGGCTGAGATCGAGCGCCAGCGGCTTTGCCACGGGCTTCAGCACCTTGGTTATTTCGGCCGCCATGATGCGGGCGACATCCTCGCCGCTGACATCCTTGCCGTAGCGCTCGGATGACAGCGCGCCGGTGATGCGCATGGCAGTCTCGACGCCGAGATCCGCCTGGATCAGCAGGTCTTCAAGTTCGTCGAGCGTATCCTCGTCCAGCTTGCGCTTGGTGAAGAGGGCGGCGATTTGCCCGGTCAGCTGCGAGGAGGTGCGGAAGAGGCCCGCCTTCAGGCGCTGGAACCAGGTGAGTTTTTCCTTCGGCGCTTCCGTTTCCGGCTCGGGCGTTGTCTCCACCGTGGCGAAGCCCCTGGGAAGCGCCACCGGCCCTTCCTTTTCCGGAGCGATGTCCTCCTGCGATGCGATTTCCCCGTGGGAAACGTCGGCAGGCTGTTCGGGCTGCGTGTGGAAGACGGCCTCTGCTTCCTGCGGGACCTCGGGAACGGCGGGCGGTTCCTGGGGTGCGGAGGCCTGTTCTTCCTCGACCGTTTCGTCCGGCGACGGGCCACCGGCGGTTTCGACCACTTCGGGCAGCACCGGTTCGGCGGCGATGACGGTTTCTTCCGGCGTCGCTTCGGTTTCGGCCTTTTCGGCGGCTTCAATCAGGCTTGCGAAATCCTCGCCCTCCGGCGGCTTTTCGCTTGCCGGCTTCTCCTTGCCGAAGGTGAAGACTTTCTTGATGAAGCCGAGCGCCATGAAGCTTTCCGTTCTGTCTTTCCGTTCGATCAGCCCGTTTGACCGGTTTTCCCGATCAGGCGGCCGAGGCTGAGGCCGGTTGAATGTCGAGGTGGCGGCCATTGTGGCCGGTGATCGTGACCGTCACAAGGTCGCGCGGCTGGAAGCCGGGCGTGGCAACGAGCGCGAAGTTTTCCGTATGGGCCATGCCGCTCATTTCCACAAGCACCGTCTGTCGTGTGCCGACCATTGCGGCGAGGTGGCGGGCCTGAAGCTTCTCCGCCGTTTCGCGCAGCCGGGCGGCGCGCTCCTTGACGAGACGGCGGTCGAGCTGCGGCATGCGGGCGGCGGGCGTGTCGGGACGCGGGCTGTAGGGAAAGACGTGAAGCTGGGAAATCCCGATCTCTTCCGCAAGGCGGGCGGAATTTGCAGCCATTTCCTCGGTTTCGGTCGGGAAGCCGGCGATCATATCGGCTCCGAAACTCATGCCGGGGCGCAATTGTTTCACGTGCGACACGAATTTCAGCGCGTCGGCGCGGCTGTGACGCCGTTTCATCCGCTTGAGGATCAGGTCGTCGCCATGCTGCAGCGAGAGGTGCAGGTGCGGCATGAAGCGCGGCTCCTCGGCGATCAGGTCGAGGAGGTGCCGGTCGACCTCGATGCTGTCGATAGAGGAGAGCCTGAGTCTGAGAATCTCCGGCACCTGCTTCAGGAGCGTTTTGGCGAGCAGGCCGAGTGTCGGCTCCCCCGGCAGATCGGCGCCGTAGGAGGTGGCATCGACACCGGTCAGCACCACTTCGCGGTAGCCGTTTTCGGCCAGCTTGCGGGCCTGTTCGACCACCGCGCCCATCGGCACGGACCGCGAATTGCCGCGGCCGAAGGGGATGATGCAGAAGGTGCAGCGGTGGTCGCAGCCATTCTGCACCTGAATGAAGCCGCGGACATGACCGTCGAGATGGCCGACCATCTGCGGGGCGGTCTCGGTCACACTCATGATGTCGTTGACGCGAACCTTCTCCTCGGAGGAAATGCCGAAATCGGGCAGGGCGCGATAGCTTTCGGAGCGCAGCTTTTCCTCGTTGCCGAGCACGGCGTCGACTTCCGGCATGGCGGCAAAGCCCGCCGCGTCGGTCTGGGCGGCGCAGCCGGTGACGATGATGCGGATTTCCGGATTTTCGCGCCGTGCCTTGCGGATCGCCTGACGAGCCTGCCGCACCGCCTCGCCGGTGACAGCGCAGGTGTTGAACAGGATTGCGCCGTTCAGCCCCGCTTTCGTGGCCTCCGCCTTCATCACCTCGGATTCATAGGTGTTGAGCCGACAGCCGAAGGTGACGACGTCGATGCCGCCCTGTCCGTCCGCGCTCGAAGCGTCGCGGCTCACCTTGCCGAGGCCCCGGCTTCCGCGTCGCGCTCGAAGGAGCCGGTTACCGGATCGAGATGGCCGGACCATTCCCATTCGGCGGGGCCCGTCATGACGACGTGATCGTCGCGCTCGCGCCATTCGATCACGAGGGGCTGGCGGCTGGGGCTGGACGCAACGTCGATTGTCACCTTGCGGCCGGTCCGTCCGGTGCGCGCGGCCGAGACGCCGGCGGCGCAGGCGGCGGAACCGCAGGCGAGCGTCAGGCCCGCGCCGCGCTCCCATGTGCGGGTGCGCAGGCGATCCCTGCCGGTGACCTGGGCGAGCGTGATGTTCGCCTTTTCGGGAAACATCGGATGGTTTTCGAGCAGCGGTCCGAAGCGGGCGAGATCGAAGGACATGGGATCGCGGTCGACCCAGAAGATCGCATGCGGATTGCCCATGGAGGCGACGGAGGGCGAATGCAGGACCGGATCGTCGATCGGACCGATCTGCAGTTCGATGCGGCTGGTGTCGTGGAATTCTTCCGACAGCGGAATGCGGTTCCATTCGAACACCGGCTTGCCCATGTCGACGGAAATCATGCCGTCCTCATGTTCCACGGCGTTGAGGATGCCGGCGACGGTCTGGAAGGTGAAGGCCTTGCGGCCGGTTTCGGCGGCAAGCGCCTGCACGACGCAGCGCGTGCCGTTGCCGCAGGCCTGCGCCCTGGAACCGTCGCAGTTGATGATGTCGATATAGGCGTCGGTGCCGTCGATCTTCGGATCGTGGATCGCCATGATCTGGTCGAAGCTGGTCTCGGCTTCGCCGGCAAGGGCGACGGCTGCCTCCGGAGTTACCCGGTCGCCACGGCCGCGCATGTCGACGACGAGGATCTTGTTGCCAAGCCCGTTCATCTTCGCGAATTCGACCGTTGCTGCCATCGTGTCTTTCCTGAAAGTCATTCCTTGCGCTAGAGCGCTGTTCGATCTGATTGAATCAGATCGGCACTCTAAGCCCTTTCTGTTTGAAGCATAATCTTATCGATCCTCGTTTCACTCCGGTCGGATTATGCTCCATTGCCGTCTATATGGCGGAAAAGGGCGGAAATTACCAGTGCACCTCCCGTTACACGAGCGAATGCGCCGCGCGGACCTTCCGGTCGCGTGGTTGGGGTCACTTCGGTTCCCCTTTCCGGCCATCCGGCCAAGGGATCGGTCGGGGCGCTGGAAGCTGCCTCGTAAAGTAAAAATAAGTGACACCTTCCGGCGCCCCGTTCGGTGTGTTTTTCCGGACGAACTCGGTCTCTCTGCGCGGATGACGGCACCTTTCCAGGGTTGCGCTCGCGAACATTTTCGTTCGTGACGCCACGAAAGGCCGTTTTGGCGGCCAGTCGCCGGTCCAGTCATGTGTGCCCTGCAGGCACGCCCCGCCCTGTTTCAGGCGAGAGGGAGACCATTCTCATCCAGCCCCCGGAACCTGTTCCGCGTTTCGAACAGACCACCGGATCACCGGTCCCGCCTCGCCGGCAACGCAAACCGGTGTAACCGCGACGGGACGGATGGATTGTAGGCACGGACGCAAGGGGCGGGGATTTTGCGGGAAAACGGGGAAGAAAGTGGACACTGCGAAACGAGGTGAAGCCTGCCCCTCATCCCCCTGCCGGGACCTTCTCCCCGCAAGCGGGAAGAAGGGTGACAGAGGGGCAAAGCCGGGCGAAGCGGGCGAACGGTTTATGCCTTTGGCATGTAGAGATCGCCGCCGTCGCGGTATTTCGCGGCCATGGCTTCCATGCCTTCCTTCTGGGCCTCCGCCCGGATGTCGTGGGAAATCCGCATGGAGCAGAATTTCGGGCCGCACATGGAGCAGAAATGGGCGACCTTGTGGGCCTCCTTCGGCAGGGTCTCGTCATGCATCGAGCGGGCGGTATCGGGATCGAGTGACAGGTTGAACTGGTCTTCCCAGCGGAACTCGAAGCGGGCGCGCGACAGCGCGTCGTCACGGATCCTTGCCGCCGGATGTCCCTTGGCGAGATCGGCGGCGTGGGCGGCGATCTTGTAGGTGATGACGCCCACCTTCACATCGTTTCGGTCGGGAAGGCCGAGATGCTCCTTCGGCGTGACGTAGCAGAGCATGGCCGTACCGAACCAGCCGATCATCGCCGCGCCGATGCCCGATGTGATGTGGTCGTAACCCGGCGCGATGTCGGTGGTCAGCGGCCCGAGCGTGTAGAACGGGGCCTCGCCGCAGACTTTCAGCTGCTTGTCCATGTTCTCCCTGATCTTGTGCATGGGAACATGGCCTGGACCCTCGATCATCACCTGGCAGTCCTTCGCCCAGGCGATCTTCGTCAGTTCGCCCAGCGTTTCGAGTTCGGCGAACTGCGCGCGGTCATTGGCATCGGCGATCGAGCCGGGGCGCAGGCCGTCACCCAGCGAGAAGGATACGTCATAGGCGCGGGCAATATCGCAGATCTCCTCGAAATGCTCGTAGAGGAAGCTCTCCCGGTGATGATGCAGACACCACTTGGCCATGATGGAGCCGCCACGCGAAACGATGCCGGTGACGCGGTCGATGGTGAGCGGGATATAGGCGAGGCGCACGCCGGCATGGATGGTGAAATAGTCGACGCCCTGTTCTGCCTGCTCGATGAGCGTATCGCGATAGACCTCCCAGCTCAGGTTTTCGGCGATGCCGCCGACCTTTTCCAGCGCCTGATAGAGCGGCACCGTGCCGATCGGCACGGGCGCATTTCTCACGATCCAGTCGCGGATGTTATGGATGTTGCGGCCGGTGGAGAGATCCATCACCGTGTCGGCGCCCCAGCGGATCGCCCAGACCATCTTCTCCACTTCCTCGGCCATCGACGAGGTGACGGCGGAATTGCCGATATTGGCGTTGATCTTCACGAGGAAATTGCGGCCGATCGCCATCGGCTCGCTTTCCGGGTGGTTGATGTTGGCGGGGATGATGGCGCGGCCGGAGGCCACTTCCTGACGGACGAATTCGGGGGTGACGAAGTCGGGAATATGGGCGCCGAAGCTTTCGCCGTCGCGGGGCGTGGGGAGGGAAGCATCCCTCATCGCCTTGCGACCGAGATTTTCGCGGATGGCGACGAACTCCATCTCCGGCGTGACGATGCCGGCGCGGGCATAGGCGAGCTGGGTGACGGCCTTGCCGTCTCTGGCGCGCAGCGGCGCATGGCGGAGCGGAAATTCAGGTGTCAGCTTTTCGGGCGAGACGAAACCGTTGTCCTCCGGCTTCACGATGCGTCCTTCATAGGTCTCGACGTCGCCGCGGGCCGCGATCCATTCGGCCCTGAGACGCGCGAGGCCTCGGTCGATGGCGATGTCGCAAGCGGGGTCGGTGTAAGGGCCGGAGGTGTCGTAGACGTTAACCGGTGGTTCTCCGGCGGTCGGGTGGACGGCGATCTGGCGCATGGGGACGCGGATTGCCGGGTGGATCTCGCCGGGAATGTAGATCCGGGTCGAGGCGGGAAGAGGGTCCGTGGTGATTTCGGGTTTTACGATCTGCGGGGCGATATTCATCGTGGAGCTCCAAGGTTTGATGTTGGAGACCCAGTCATGTCAGCCGGAATGATGGAATGCGCCCTGCGGATCCCTTTCCGGATCCGTCTTCGCCCGAGCCGTTCCGAATAAACCCAGGGGCTTCTTGTTCGGAATCGATCTGGCAGCGCTCGCACCGTCCCTACGCCAGTATGAACTGGATCAGGTTCAACGGGTCACCGCGCTGCCATCTGTCATGTTGGATGGCCCAGCGGAATCTCAGCCCCTTGTCGGGACACCCCTGGTGAATTCGATGATTTTCGAAAATTCCGGCGCGCCTGTCAACGGCCGGAGGAAAGAGTTCACGCCACGGGCGGCACGTCGAAGGCTTCGCCGGCACGCAAGGGACGGAAGCGTTGCGGCTCCACGCCCTCAGCGGCAAGGGCTTGCGACAGGTGTTCCACCGGCGCTTCGATGGCCTCATCGGTGAGCTGGAAGGTGCCGAAATGGTGGCCGACGGCATAGGCCGCGTTGCAGAGCCGCATGCCGGCGACGGCTTCCTCGGGGTTCTGGTGCTGCCCCTTCATGAACCAGCGCGGCTCGTAGGCGCCGATCGGCAGCACGGCGAGGCGGAAGGCGCCGTGTTTTGCGGCGGCGGCCTTGTAGTTGATGCCGTCGTGAAAGCCGGTGTCGCCGATATGGTAGACCTTGCCGGCCGGTGTCGAGATGACGAAGGCGGCCCAGAGCGCCATGCGTCGGTCGTTCATGCCGCGCGCCGACCAGTGATGGCAGGGTTCCGCATCGATGGAAACGCCGTCGGAAAGCGCGATGCGGTCGCCCCAGTCCATGACCGAAATCACGGCCTCGGGCATGGCCTTGCGGATCAGCGGGTCGTTGCCGAGGGGGGTGACGACCTGCGGTGCATGACGCTTGCCGAGGCGGGAAAGCGTTTGAAGATCGAGATGGTCGTAGTGATTGTGGGTGACGATCACGAGGTCTATCGGCGGCAGAGCCTCGAAGGGGATGCCCGGTTCGATGACCCGTTTCGGCCCGGCGAAGGAAAAGGGGCTGGCGCGTTCCGACCAGACGGGATCGGTGAGGATGTTGAGGCCGGCGACCTGGATCAGCAGGCTGGCATGGCCGATCATGGTGACGCGCAGGCCGTCGCCGCCGATGCGTTCGGCAGGCGCTGCCGGCTGCGACGGGCGTTCGACCCGCTTCGGCCAGCGGGCGCGCTCGCCGTTGGTCCGCCATTTCCAGAGATCGCGGAGATTGCCGGGTTCCACACCTTCCGGGTTGAAGAAGCGGATGCCGTCGAAATGATCGGTGACGGGGCCTGAATAATAGGGATTGGCCGGTTTTCTCGCCATGGTGCCTTGCCGTTGTCGATGAAGACATGCATCTGGGAACGGGGTGGCCGGTTTGGAAGAGGCATTGCGCAAAATGCCCGCTTTTGCGTCCATTTCCCGGCAAGCCTTGACTTTCCCGGGCATTTCCTGTTTATCGCGGCGAAATCTGCGACGAGACAAGAACTCCGAGCCGCCGACCGGGACCCTGACAGGTATAAAGAGATCCCGGAGGTCAACACCCGACAGCGCGATGCGCCCTCGGGTGCTTTTTGGCTTTGCGTCTTGTTTTCGGCGGGAAAAAGACCAACGTTCCGGGGCAAGCGACGAAACCGGAACGATAAGGAAGAGCCGATGTTTGAAAACCTCCAGGACCGCCTTGGATCCATTCTGAATGGACTGACCGGCCGTGGCGCATTGTCCGAGGCGGATGTCTCCGCCGCGCTGCGCGAGGTGCGTCGTGCGCTTCTGGAAGCCGACGTGGCGCTGGAAGTGGTGCGCTCCTTCACCGACAAGGTGCGGGAAAAGGCCGTCGGCGCCGCGGTCCTGAAATCGATCAAGCCCGGCCAGATGGTCGTCAAGATCGTCCATGACGAACTCGTCGAGATGCTGGGATCCGAGGGCGTCGGCATCGACCTCAATGCGGCGGCTCCGGTCGTCATCATGATGGTCGGCCTGCAGGGCTCGGGCAAGACCACCACCACCGGCAAGATCGCCAAGCGGCTGACCGAGCGGGAGAAGAAGAAGGTGTTGATGGCGTCGCTCGATACGCGACGCCCGGCCGCCCAGGAACAGCTTCGCCAGCTCGGAGCGCAGACCGGGATCGACACGCTTCCGGTGATCGCCGGCCAGTCGCCGACCGACATCGCATCGCGCGCCGTGCAGGCGGCGAAGCTCGGCGGCCACGACATCGTCATCCTCGACACCGCCGGCCGTACCCATATCGACGAGCCGCTGATGGTCGAGATGGCCGAGATCAAGGCCAAGTCGAAGCCGCATGAAATCCTGCTCGTCGCCGACAGCCTGACCGGTCAGGACGCCGTCAATCTCGCCCGCAATTTCGACGAGCGCGTCGGCATTACCGGCCTCGTCTTGACCCGCATGGACGGCGATGGCCGCGGCGGCGCCGCCCTTTCGATGCGCGCCGTCACCGGCAAGCCGATCAAGCTGATCGGCGTGGGCGAAAAGATGACGGAACTCGAGGAGTTCCATCCCCGGCGTATCGCCGACCGCATCCTCGGCATGGGCGACATCGTCTCGCTGGTCGAAAAGGCGGCCGAGACGATCGACGCCGAGAAGGCGGCGGCCATGGCCGCCAAGATGGCCAAGGGCAAGTTCGACCTCGATGACCTGTCCGAGCAGCTCAAGCAGATGAAGAAGATGGGCGGCATGGGCGGCATCATGGGCCTGATGCCCGGCATGTCCGGCATGAAGGACAAGATGGCGTCGGCCGGTCTGAACGACAAGCTGTTCGACCGCCAGATCGCCATCATTTCCTCGATGACCCGGGCCGAGCGCGCCAATCCCGACATTCTCAAGCATTCCCGCAAGAAGCGCATCGCGGCAGGCTCCGGCACGGACGCCGCCGAGATCAACAAGCTTCTGAAAATGCACCGCCAGATGGCCGACATGATGAAGATGATGGGCGGCAAGGGCAAAGGCGGGATGATGAAGCAGATGATGGGCGGTCTTGCCTCCAAGATGGGGCTCGGCAGCGGTATGGGCGGCATGCCCGACCTCTCCAGCATGGACCCGAAGCAGCTCGAAGCACTGGCCAAGCAGGCGGAAGCCGCCGGCCTCAAGCCGCCGCCGGGTCTCGGCGGCATGGGTGGCCTTCCGGGTCTCGGTGGCGGAGGGCTGCCGGGTCTCGGTGGAGCGAAGCTTCCCGGTCTCAGCGGTCTGCCGGGCCTGCCGAAGAAGAAGTGAGGGGGAGACAGATGGTCGATCAAGCCGTCAAGGAACAGCTTTCCAGTTATCGCCAGTCGATCGACAACATCGATGCCGCACTGGTGCACATTCTGGCCGAACGCTTCCGCTGCACCAAGGCAGTGGGCATGCTGAAGGCCAAATACGATCTACCGCCGGCCGACCCGGCGCGCGAGGAATACCAGATCGCTCGCCTGCGCCGGCTGGCACAGGACGCGCATCTGGATCCGGATTTCGCCGAGAAGTTCCTGAACTTCATCATCACGGAAGTCATCCGGCATCATGAAGCCATTGCCGCCGAACATGGCGGTGCAACCGAAAAGACCGTCTGACGGCGGCCTCAACAAGAACCGGACCGCTGGAAGGCGGCCCAAAGAAAACTCAAGGAGTACATCATGTCCCTCAAGATTCGTCTCGCCCGTGGCGGTTCCAAGAAGCGCCCCTACTACCAGATCGTTATCGCCGACGCCCGTTCGCCGCGCGATGGCCGTTTCCTGGAAAAGGTCGGTTCCTGGAACCCGATGCTCGGCAAGGACAACGAAAAGCGCGTCGAACTGAACGTTGACCGCGTCAAGGAATGGCTCGCCAAGGGCGCACAGCCGACCGACCGCGTTCTGCGCTTCCTCGCTGAAGCCGGTATCGCCACCCGCGACGCCCGCAACAACCCGGAAAAGGCAAAGCCGGGCAAGAAGGCTCTCGAGCGCGTCAAGGAAAAGGAAGCAAAGGCTGCTGAGCTCGCTGCTGCCGCTGCCGAAGCTGCTGCCGAGTAATCTTTGCACCGGATTTGTCCGGTTTGAACGGGCGGCAGGTCTCCTGCCGCCCGTTTTAGCGTTTTCTTTCGGCAGCTTTCGCACTACAAGGCAGGTATCCGACACTTGCCCGAAATGCGACCGAGCCGATGACAAAACTAGAAAATCCCGTTTTGATGGCCGTGATTGGCGCAGCCCAGGGCCTGCGCGGCGAAGTCAGGGTGAAGGCCTATACCGGCGATCCCATGTCGCTCGGCGAATATGGCAACCTGCACAGCCTCGACGGTCGCGTCTTCGAAATCCTCGAGATCCGCGAAGGCAAGAATGTCGCTATCGTGCGGTTTCGCGGGGTCAACGATCGCAATGCGGCGGAAGCGCTGAACGGGCTGGAGCTTTATATCGACCGCGATGCGCTTCCCGACGAGGAACTCGACGAGGACGAATTCTACTATGCCGACCTCGAGGGCCTCGAAGTGCATGATGGCGAGGGCAACCACTACGGTGCGGTGACCGGCATCTACGATTTCGGGGCTGGCGATCTTCTCGAACTGAAAGGTCCCGGCAAGCGTCCGGTCCTCATTCCCTTCTCCGAGGCGGCCGTTCTTGAAATCGACCTCGAGGGCGGCAAGATCCTCGTCGACCCGATTGCCGCCGGCCTGAAGGACGACGACGAAAAGCCCTATGGCGGCGGGAAGGCGCGTCCGAGGAAGGACGGGTGAGACGCTGATGGCTTTCAAGGCGACGGTTCTGACCCTTTATCCGGAGATGTTTCCGGGCCATCTCGGTGCAGCACTGGCCGGCCGGGCGCTGGAGCGCGGCGACTGGTCGGTCGAGGCGGTGCAGATCCGCGACTTCGCCATCGACAAGCACCGAAGCGTCGACGACACGCCGTCCGGCGGCGGGGCCGGCATGGTGCTGAAGCCCGATGTGCTTGCCCGCGCCATCGATTCGGTGGGGGCCGATACTCGTCCGCGCCTGCTGATGAGCCCGCGCGGGCGGCCGCTGACGCAGGAACGCGTGCGCAAGATCGCCGGCGGCGAAGGCGTGGTGATCGTCTGCGGGCGATTCGAGGGGGTCGACCAGCGGGTAATCGATGCCCGCAATCTCGAAGAGGTTTCCATCGGGGACTATATTCTCTCCGGCGGCGAGCCTGCGGCGCTGACCCTGCTCGATGCGGTCGTGCGCATCCTGCCCGGTGTGATGGGCAACCAGCTTTCCGGCGTGCATGAAAGCTTCGAGGCGGGGCTTCTGGAGCATCCGCATTACACCCGGCCGCAGGTGTTCGAGGGTCGCGAGATCCCGGCGGTGCTGACCTCGGGGGATCATGCAGCGGTCGAGAAATGGCGGCTGGCGGAAGCGGTCAAACTGACAGCCGAACGGCGGCCGGACCTGTTAAGTGCGGACGAGGATCAGCCGGTCAGGAAATAATAGACGGCGAGCAGAAGGCCGGCCGCGACGACCAGGAAACGCAGGATCGACTGGGGGACCCGCCTGGCGAGGCTGACGCCGGCATAGCCGCCGAGCGCGACGGCCGGGACCATGACCAGCGCATGAGTCCAAGAGACGGCGCCGGCGGTGGCAAAGACTGAGATCGCCACCGCCGCGATGACGATCGACAGGAAGTTCTTCAAGGCGTTCAGCCGATGATAATCGCCGCCGCTCGCAAGGCCGAGCGAGGCGAGCATCATGATACCCATCCCGGCTCCGAAGAAGCCGCCATAAAAGGCCGTCAGCGTCTGCAGGACAAGGCCGAGCGGCGTCGCCGGATGGCCCTCGCCTACGGTTTTCGGTCTGAGCTTCGGCCCGGCCGCGAAGACGGCCGTGGCGGCGATCAGCAGCCAGGGAACCATGGCGCGAAATGTCGGATTGGACAGCGAAACCAGGAGGAGCGCGCCGGCGAGCGCCCCCGCCGCCGAAACGAGGGCGAGTACGACGGCCCCCTGCCAGAAGCTCTTCAGCTCGCGAAGATAGGCGAGCGTCGAGGTGACGTAGCCCGGAAACTGGGTGATCGACGATGTGGCGTTGGCGGCAATCGGCGGCAGGCCGGCCAGCGTCAACGCGCCGAAGGTCAGGAAGGTGCCGCCGCCTGCAATCGCATTGACCACGCCGGAAAAGAAACCGGCGGCAAAGAGAAGAAGGATCGTCGCAATCGGCATGTCGTGTCCCCGTCCACGGCGGTAAGGCTTATGCTTTCCCGTTCGTGCGGGCAAGCGGCGGACTGCCGCCTCCGACAAAAGTGTTGTGCCGGGGGTGACAACCGGGGGCGTTTGGTGTATTTGCGCCCACGGAAATGGGCTTTTGCCCGTCTGCCACAACAAAGAGCATGCGTACCCGCTCCTGCCCACAAGGCAAATCCGGAGGCTTCGACCGAAGGATCATCCGTTGAGCGCTCTGGCTGTTCCAGAAGAACCGAAGGTTAGACAAATGAACATCATTGAACAGCTGGAAGCCGAACAGGCCGCCAAGATCGCCGCCAAGCGTACGCTTCCTGAATTCTCCCCGGGCGACACCGTCCGCGTCAACGTGAAGGTCACGGAAGGCAACCGTACCCGCGTGCAGGCCTATGAAGGCGTCTGCATCGCCCGTTCCGGCGGCGGCCTCAACGAGAGCTTCACCGTTCGCAAGATCTCCTACGGCGAAGGCGTCGAGCGCGTATTCCCGGTCTACTCCCCGATGGTTGAAGGCGTTGAAGTCGTTCGCCGCGGTAAGGTCCGTCGCGCGAAGCTCTACTACCTGCGCGACCGTCGCGGCAAGTCGGCTCGTATCGTTGAGAACACCGGCACCCGCGCCCGCAAGCTGAACGACGCCGAGCGCGCCGCAATCGCTGAGGAAAAGGCACGCCTGGAAGCTGAAAAGGTTGCAGCAGCACAGGCTCTGGCAGCCGAAAAGGCAGCTGCAGAAGCCGCTGAAGCAAAGGCTGCTGCCGAAGCAGCTGCAGCAGCAGAAGCTACCGCAGAATAAGAAATCCCGATTTCGGGTTTTGGGAAGGCGGCCTCCGGGCCGCCTTTTTTGTTTTCGGGCCGGTTCCGCGACCTGTTGGCGCGGACCCGGATGCTTGCGTCCAAGTGATGCGACTGGTAATTCTTCCCTCAGGCAGGGGATCATCGATGCAGCGCAGGCGACCGACATGGCAGACCGCGATACGCGCCCTGTGCGTGTTGGCGCTCTTTGCCGTCGGGTTTGCGCATCAGGTCCCGGCGGGGGCTGTTCCGGCGCTTTCCGCAGCCGAGATCGTCGCGCTGACGCTGCCTGACGGCACACTTCCGGAACTCTGCCTGCCCGGCCAGGACGAGGATGGCAAGGCCGGACACAAGATGGGCATGACGGGATGCGAGGCCTGCGTTATCGCCGGCTCCACCCTATTGCCCGCTCCCGTGGACATTACGGGGCGGACCCTTTCCGTCACGCTTGAAATCCTCGTTCCCGAACGGGCCGAGGCCCTTTACAGGCAGCTTTTCCCACCCAATGCGGCGCCAAGGGCGCCTCCTCTTCCGGCTATCGCCTGAACCTGGTTTCCGCATGGCCCCGCCGTGCGGTCCGTTACGTTCAACAGGCCGGAGCCGTGCCCGTGCGCATGAGGTCCGGTCCGATATCCGGATTTCACCATGCTCCAACTTGCATCCTTGGCAGCGCTGGGATGCGCGCTGCCTGCCAAATCGCACCCCGATACCCGTGTCGACAGCCGGGAATTCCTTGCGCCTCGAACGGTCATCTTCCGTGAGGGGTTCGACGCGGTGCCGCAATTGCGGCTGACGGACGGCTGTGTTGCCCTTTCCCGATCGCTCTCCGACGGACGCCGCCAGATCATCGACATCGTCGGGCCGGGCCGGCTGATCGGTCTCGTCTTTGGCGAACACAACCGGACTACCGCGGAAACGCTCACCTATTGTCAGATAGAACCCGCGCGTGAACTCGGCCTGGCCGAGTTTCGCGGGGCGGTCAACGAGATGGTGTTGAGGGTCGAGTCGCATGCCATTTTATTGGGGCGCAAGACCGCACCGGAGCGCGTCGCTTCGGCAATTCTCGACCTTGCCGATCAATTTGCCCGGCCGCGCGCGAAGCGCAAGGGCACGACGACCTTCAATCTCTATCTCACCCGGGGAGAAATGGCCGACTGGCTGGGACTGACGGTCGAAACCGTCAGTCGCTGTTTCCAGCGCTTCAGGCGGGCCGGCCTCGTCGGCTTCACGGATCCGCAGATCGTGACGCTGCTGCAACCCACCGTTCTCCAGGCAATCGCCGCTGGCCGGCGTCAATTCGACAATTCCAACAACCTTTGAGGAAGCCCATGACCATCCTGACCGATACACCGGCCGCGCCGGCATCGGCGTCGTTTTCGCGACGCTTCTACAACACTGCATGGCGCTGGCATTTCTACGCCGGGCTCTATGTCGCTCCCTTTCTCGTCATGCTGGCCGTAACCGGTCTCATCATGCTGTGGTCGGCCGTGTTCGTCGGCCGAGACGGCGAAAAATACTACAAGGTGACGTCAGCCGGACCTGAACTCGCCGTGTCGCAGCAGGCCGAAGCGGCGCTCTCCGTCATTCCTGGCGGGACGCTCGTCCAATATATCGTGCCGCGCACACCCGAGCAGCCGGCAGTGTTCCGCATCAATCAGGGGGATCAATCGACCATGGTCGCCGTCGATCCCCATACGGCCAAGGTGCTAGGCGACTGGCAGCGGCGAAACGCGCTTTACGATCTCGCCGACACGATCCATGGCACGCTTTTGATCGGAGATGTCGGAGACAGGCTCATCGAGATCGCCGCCGGGTTCGGCGTCGTGCTGATTATCACCGGGCTTTACCTCTGGTGGCCTCGTGAAGGCAGTTTCGCCGGCGTGCTGGTTCCGAGGCTTTCGGCAAGGGGCCGGCAATTCTGGAAGTCGCTGCACCTGACGGTCGGATTCTACGTTTCCGCCATTCTTCTGGTATTCCTGCTGTCGGGGCTGACCTGGGCGGGTATATGGGGCGAGAAATTTACCCAGGCCTGGAGCACCTTTCCCGCCGAGAAATGGGACAATGTGCCGCTTTCCGATTCCACCCATGCCAGCATGAACCACGGTGGCATAAAGGAGGTGCCCTGGACGCTCGAACAGACGCCGATGCCGGCCTCCGGCTCGCATGCAGGCGTGCCGGGAATTCCGGAAGGGGTGGCAGTCAATATCGATTCGGTCGTGGCTCTTGCCCGCTCGCTCGGTTTCGACGGTCGTTTCCAGCTTGGCCTGCCATCGGGCGAGACGGGTGTCTGGACGATTGCGCGCGATACCATGAGCAATGACAGCGGCAATCCCTTGTCCGACCGGACGGTGCATATCGACCAGTATACCGGCAAGGTGCTGGCGGATGTCGGCTTTGCCGATTACGGCGTCGCGGGCAAGGCCATGGCTGCCGGTATCGCCTTTCATGAAGGCGACATGGGTGCCTGGAACGTCGCCCTCGTGACGATCTTCTGCCTCTCGGTGATCTTTCTTGCGGTCTCCGGTGTAGCGATGTGGTGGATGCGACGGCCGAAGGGCGCCGGGGCACGCCTGCTTGCGCCGCGCGTCGGAGAGCCCGGCCCGCTGTGGAAGTCCGGCGCCATCATCATGCTTGCCGTATCGCTGCTCTTTCCGCTGACCGGCGCCGTGCTGATCGGCGTCCTTCTGCTGGACTTCGCCGTTCTGCGGCACATCGGGCCGCTGAAGCGGGCGCTCGGTTGAACGCCTGCGACCGGTGATATGGTTCTTCCCACGATGTATTCCGTCAGATATATCGTGGGAAGGCCTGCTGGAGACATGATAATGGTGCGTGAGAACGAGATCCGGGAAAACGAAGTGCAGATCGAGGCGCCGGAGGCCCGCGATGCCTGGCTGGTCTTCATCGGCCGCATCCATACGCCATGGACCTCGCGGATGGAGACGCCGCGGCAGGGACGCCATGATGGTCCGCTCTGCGAGATCGAGATCTTCGAACCCTGGGTGCCGGCGCTGGAAGGCGTCGAGACATTCGAGCGGCTGGAAATTCTCTACTGGCTCGACCGTTCCAGACGCGATCTCGTGCTGCAGAGTCCGGGGAACAATGGCGAGGTGCGTGGCACCTTCTCCATCCGCTCGCCGGTCAGACCCAATCCGATCGGTACCTCGATCGTCGTTCTGGAGAAGATAGAGGGTGGCAGGTTGTTCGTTCGTGGTCTCGATTGCCTCGACGGGACACCGCTCATCGACCTCAAGCCGGACCGTAACCTCTTCAAGCCGATCGCCCCGCCGCAGAAGGGCGATTTCGAGGTCGGTGACGGCGTTCAGGCGAGCCATTGCCAGAAAGCGTGAGCGGGTGGCTTTTCGGCGGGATGTGCGGGATTGAGAAGGCCGTTTCTCACCCGGTGCTGTGGACGCAACGCCGCCCGCTTGCAAGACGCGATTGAACTGTGACACTGTCGGCCCGCCACAATCAGGGAGACAATGATGCTTCTTCGCCGCGCCGTACTCGCCGGTCTGTCCGTTCTTTCGCTGCTGCCGTTCACTGCCGTTGCCGCCGACCTGCCGGATCTCGGCGGCAAGACGGTTGTAGTGGTCACGGAAAACGCCTATCCGCCGCTACAGTTCGTCGATCCGAAGTCGGGTGAGGCCATCGGCTGGGAATATGACGCGATGAACGAGATCGCCAAGCGGCTGAACTTCAAGGTCGAGTATCAGAACACCTCGTGGGACGCGATGATCCAGGCGGTGTCGGACGGCCAGTACCAGATCGGCATGACCGGCATCACCATCAAGGACGACCGCAAGGAAAAGGTCGATTTCTCCGATCCCTACATGCGTTCCGAACAGTTCATGCTTGTGCGGGGCGACGAGAGCCGTTTTTCGGACGCCAAGAGCTTCGGCGAATTCAAGGATGGCCTGATCGGCGCGCAGCCGGGCACCTCGCCCTTCTACACCGCCGTCTATGAAATCCTCGACGGCAACGAGCAGAACCCGCGCATCAAGCTGTTCGAAACCTTCGGCGCCACCGTTCAGGCGCTGAAAGCCGGCGACGTCGACCTCGTCCTCACCGACAGCGTTGCCGCCAAGGGCTATGTCGATGCATCCAATGGCGGCCTGAAGGTCGTCGGTGGTGCGCTGGGTGCGGAGGATTTCGGTTTCATCTTCCCGAAGGGCTCCGACCTCGTGGCGCCGGTCAACGTGGCGATCGCCGCGCTGAAGGCCGATGGCACCTTCGACGCGCTGAACAAGAAGTGGTTCCTCGACTACAAGATGGGCGAGTGATTTGCGAAAGCCGGAGGCCATGAGCTGATGGGCTTTCAGACGCTTCCCGGCGCGGGCAGGGAAAAGGGCGAGGGCGACCGGCCATGGTGGCTGGTCGCCCTTGTCGCGATCGGTCTTGGGATCGCCGCCGTCATCGCGGTCAACGACCTCTACGCGCAGGTCTTCACCACCGTTTCACGCGGCATCGGCGTGACGGTGTTCGTGACCGTCGTCGGCTTCGTGCTGGCGACGCTGCTCGGCCTGCTGGTGGCGCTCGCCGGCATGTCCGACAGTCAGATCGTCAGGCAGATCGCGCGGTTCTATGTCGAGGTGATCCGCGGCATCCCGATCCTCGTCCTTCTGTTCTACATCGCCTTCGTCGGTGCTCCGGGCTTCGTCAGCCTCTACAATTTCCTGATCGGTCCGCTGGTCGAAGGCGGCTGGCTGTCGGCTCTTCAGGTCCGCGACGTGTCGCTGATGTGGCGGGCGATCTTCGCGCTGATGATTGGTTATTCGGCCTTCATCGCCGAAATCTTCCGCGCCGGTTTCCAGTCGATCGACAGGGGGCAGGTGGAGGCGGCGATGTCGCTCGGCCTCAACCGCTACCAGCGCTTCCGGCTGATCGTCTTTCCGCAGGCCATCCGGGTGATCTTTCCGCCGCTCTCCAACGATTTTGTGGCGATGGTGAAGGATAGTTCGCTGGTTTCGGTGCTCGGCGTCGCCGATATCAGCCAGGCCGGCAAGATCTATGCGTCCGGTTCCTTCCGCTTCTTCGAGACCTATTCCATCGTCGCCTATATCTATCTTATCCTGACGATAGGCCTGTCCATGCTGCTGCGGCGCGTGGAAAAGCGGATGCGCCAGAAAGGCGCCGCCCGATAGCAGCCGGCGCGGTTAACCTCAGTAGACATCCGGCACATACATTTCCGGCGGAACCGGGTGACGGATGTAGTCGGCGTTGCGGACGCGCTCCGGCAGCACGATGTGTTCCTTCGGTACGGTCTCATAAGGGATCTGTCCGAGAAGGTGGGCGATCATGTTGAGGCGGGCCTTCTTCTTGTCGACGGCCTGCACGACCCACCATGGCGCTTCCGGAATGTGGGTGTGTTCCAGCATGTCTTCCTTGGCCTTGGTGTATTCCTCCCAGTGGATGCGGCTCTGCAGGTCCATGGGCGAGAGCTTCCACTGCTTCAGCGGATCGTGGATGCGCATGCGGAAGCGGAATTCCTGTTCCTCGTCTGTGATCGAGAACCAGTATTTCAGGAGAATGATGCCGGAGCGGACCAGCATGCGCTCGAATTCCGGCACGGAGCGGAAGAACTCCTCCAGCTCTTCCGGGGTGCAGAAACCCATGACACGCTCGACACCGGCGCGGTTGTACCAGGAGCGGTCGAACAGCACCATTTCGCCGGCGCCCGGCAGATGGTTGACGTAGCGCTGGAAATACCACTGGCTCTTTTCACGCTCGGTCGGGGCGGGCAGGGCCACGACGCGGCAGACACGCGGGTTGAGGCGCTGGGTGACGCGCTTGATCGCACCGCCCTTGCCGGCGGAATCGCGGCCTTCGAACAGGACGACGACCTTCAGCTTCTTGTACTGGACCCAGTCCTGCAGGCTGACCAGCTCATGCTGCAGCCGGAAAAGTTCACGGAAATAGATCCGGCGGTCGATGGTCGGCTCGGAGAGGCCTTCGGCGACCATCTCTTCCATCCGCTCCTCTTCCATCTGTTGTTCCAGCTCCTCGTCGAAGCTGTCGATGATGTCTTCCTTGATGCGGCTGATTTCGTCGTGAATAGGATCGGACATGCGGTCTACCTCCGTTTGGCCCGACAGATGAAGCACGTTTCCGCGAACACTTTATGACAGACATGTGTCAGGCGGCTGACGACGCAAATCCGTTGCCGATTTTGTGGAAAACTGTTATTGCCACGCCATGGGATCTAAATTCGGATGTCTCGCGAACCAGTTCATCGTGCTGCAGGACCACAAGCGTCTGCCGGCACGGTTCTTCGCGTGCGTCTCCGGAGCGCTTAACAGCCGCCTAGGCTGAACGTAGCCGGCCGCATCGGCGGCGCTTCAGAATACCAAGAACCAATCCCACTTCTTCAGCCGGATGGAAACACGCCATGAGCGCACCGCGTACACTTTACGACAAGATCTTCGATGACCACCTGGTCGACCGTCAGGACGACGGCACCTGTCTTCTCTACATCGACCGTCATCTCGTGCATGAGGTGACGAGCCCGCAGGCCTTCGAAGGACTGCGCATGGCCGGCCGGCCGGTACACGCGCCGCAGCGGACGCTGGCAGTGGTAGACCACAACGTTCCGACCACCGCCGACCGTCTGGAAGGCATCAAGAACGAGGAAAGCCGCATCCAGGTCGAGGCTCTCGCCCACAATGCCGCTGAATTCGGCGTCGAATACTATTCCGAGCGCGACAAGCGCCAGGGCATCGTGCACATCGTCGGCCCCGAACAGGGCTTCACCCTGCCGGGCATGACCATCGTGTGCGGCGACAGCCACACCTCGACGCACGGCGCCTTCGGTGCGCTGGCGCATGGTATCGGCACATCCGAAGTGGAACACGTTCTGGCAACCCAGACACTGATCCAGAAGAAGGCCAAGAACATGCTGGTGCGTGTCGACGGCCAGCTTCCGGAAGGCGTCACCGCCAAGGACATCATCCTCGCCATCATCGGCGAGATCGGCACCGCCGGCGGCACCGGCCACGTCATCGAATTTGCCGGCGAGGCGATCCGTTCGCTGTCGATGGAAGGCCGCATGACCGTCTGCAACATGACGATCGAGGGCGGCGCCCGCGCCGGCTTGATCGCGCCGGATGAAAAGACCTTCGAATATATCAAGGGCAAGCCCAAGGCTCCGACCGGCGAAACCCTCGAACAGGCCCTTGCCTACTGGAAGACCCTGCACACCGACGAAGGCGCGCATTTCGACCGGACCGTCGTGCTCGACGCCGCCAACCTGCCGCCGATCGTTTCCTGGGGCTCGTCTCCGGAAGACGTGGTGTCGATCCAGGGCGTCGTGCCGAACCCGGACGAGATCCAGGACGAGACCAAGCGGGTCTCCAAGTGGCGGGCGCTCGACTATATGGGCCTCACCCCCGGAACCAAGATGACCGACATCGCGATCGACCGCGTGTTCATCGGTTCCTGCACCAACGGCCGTATCGAGGACCTGCGCGCTGCCGCCGCTGTCATCGAAGGAAAGAAGGTCGCATCGACCGTCTCCGCCATGGTCGTGCCGGGCTCCGGCCTCGTCAAGGAACAGGCTGAAGCCGAAGGCCTCGACAAGATCTTCAGGGAAGCCGGTTTCGAATGGCGCGAGCCGGGCTGCTCCATGTGCCTTGCCATGAACGACGACCGGCTGAAGCCGGGCGAGCGCTGCGCCTCGACCTCGAACCGCAATTTCGAGGGCCGTCAGGGCTACAAGGGCCGCACGCATCTGGTCTCCCCGGCCATGGCTGCTGCTGCTGCCGTTGCCGGCCATTTCGTCGATATCCGCGACTGGAAGTGAGATCCAAGGCCCCGCCGGCCTGAAAGTCTCGCTGTCAGGGCCGCCCGCAGAAATGCGGGCGGCCTTTGTCGTTTCAGGGACGCACGGTTCCCAGGTCTATGCTCTGCTTCTCGCCGGAGCGCTCCTGCGGTATAATCGCCCCGTCTGGGAGGACGCAGCCATGACCGAGGCCGACAAGGTATTTGCAGGCAGCATTCCCGCGCTTTACGAGCGGTTCATGGTGCCGATGATCTTCATTCCGTATGCAGGCGAGATGGCTTCGAGGGTGGCGGTGCTGAGGCCTGCCACCGTTCTGGAGCTCGCCGCGGGAACGGGCGTTGCAACCCGCGCCATGGCGGAGAAATTGCCTGAGATGACGGCGATCACCGCGACCGATCTTAACCAGCCAATGATCGACCTTGCGATGACGCTGCAGGAGACCGGGAATGTTCTCTGGCAGCAGGCCGATGCGATGGCGCTGCCCTTTGCCGATCATGCGTTCGATGCGGTGGTCTGTCAGTTCGGGGTGATGTTCTTTCCCGACAAGGTGGCATCCTATCGCGAGGTTCGCCGCGTTCTCAAGCCGCGCGGCGCCTATCTCTTTGCCGTCTGGGACGGGATCGAGAACAACGCCTTTGTCGGCGTGGTGAGCGAGGTCCTGTCGAAGCGTTTTGCCGACAATCCTCCGCAGTTCATGCGGCGCGCACCGCATGGTTATCACGATCTCGGGCTGATCGATGGCCAGTTGAGAGCAGCCGGCTTTTCGGCTGTCGAGACCGAAACGTTGAAACTGGCGGGCCGCTCGCCCTCCGCACTTGATGCGGCCACGGGCTACTGTCAGGCCAACCCGATGCGCAACGAGATCGAGGAGCGTGCGCCCGGTGAGCTGCAGGCCGTTACCGAGCTGGTGGCGGAGGCGCTCGAGAAACGTTTCGGTTCGGGGCCGATCGAAGGCGGGTTGAGCGCCCATGTGATCACCGCGCGAGGCTGAATGTTTCCGCGTGTTGATCGATTGCGTGCAACGGATCGACGCTCGATAGTTTTGCGCGAAATCGGCATTGTAAAGCGGCCGAAAGAGGCTAAGGTCCGGGCCTTCACAAAACTGTCATATTGACCTTTGCCGATGCCTCTTTCGCCGATCTCGTCCTTCCTCTTTCATCGTCTTGCCGGGGTGGTATCGTGAGCACGATTGCCGTCGTGCTTGCCCTCGTCGCGGCCATTCTGCATGCGAGCTGGAATGCGTTCCTCAGAAACGGAGCGGATCGGCTGTGGTCGGTGACGGTGATGAGCCTTGCGGGAACGCTGGTCGCCCTGCCGTTCATCGCCTGGTTCCCGCTGCCTGAGGGCGAGGCGTGGTTCTATATCCTGATGTCGGCATCGCTGCAGGTGGGCTACAGCCTGTTTCTCGTGGCCGCCTACCGGCATGGGGAACTCGGGCAGGTCTATCCCATCGTTCGCGGCACAGTACCGCTCCTGGTGACGCTGGGCGGCTTCCTGTTCTTCGGCGAGATCCTCGGAACATTCCAGACCATCGGGGTTATGCTGGTGGCGGCGGGGATCATGAGCCTTTCTCTCGGCAAGACGCGGGCCGCGACCTCGTCGCTGCTCTTTGCGTTTGCGACCGGACTGATCATCGCCTGTTATTCGACGGTCGATTCCAAGGGTGTGAAGTTCGTGCAGCAGCCGGCGGCCTATGCCATGTGGGTGCTGTTCCTCTATGGCCTGATGCTTGCGGTCACCTATGCGGTGCTGCGGAAGGGGATTTCCATCGATGTTCGTTCGTCGGTCACATGGAAGGCCTTCGGCGGCGGCGTGGTGGCGATGATCGCCTATGGCCTCGTGGTCATCGCCTATTCCTTTGCGCCCGCCGGCCTCGTGACCGCCGTGCGCGAGACGAGCGTGGTGTTCGCCGTTTTGATCGGAGCGCTCTTCCTCGGAGAGCGGCTGACCGTCAAGCGGCTCGTCGCCTGCCTGATCGTCGCGCTGGGTGCGATCTGCGTCAGCCTCTGACATCCGGATCTCAATTGTAAAACCGCTGCATACTTTTGCGCCACATGCGTTAGCTTGGGGAGCGGGCGGCTCGCTGGGCCGGGTGCAACATATTGTTAACCATGATTGTCACACGTGAATCATGGCGGAGGGGGAGGTCATGTCGAACAAGAACAGGGACGCGCCTGCCGGTGGACGGCGGCTCATCCTGCTTCGTCACGCGAAATCGGACTGGCCTGACGGCGTGGACGACAAGAAGCGTCCGCTTGCCGACAGGGGCCGCAAGGCGGCATCGCTCATGGGAGATTATCTGGAGCGGGAGGGGCTCGTTCCCGACCTCGTGCTGGTCTCGACGGCCGAACGCACGCAGCAGACCTGGGGGCGGGTGAAGAAGGCGTTTTCGCAAGCGCCTGAGGTTCGCGATGCCGATGCGATCTACGAGGCGCCGGCCGAGACATTGATGTCGGTCCTCAAAGGCGTGGAACCGGCCTTTCGCGTCGTCATGATGATCGGTCACAATCCCGGCATGGAGGATCTTGCAGCCAAGCTGATAGGTGGCGGCGATCCTGAGGCGCTGCGGAGAATCTCGGAGAAATATCCGACGGGTGGACTGGCCGTGATCGATTTTACGGCGGACACATGGCAGGCGATCGGTTCCGCCTCCGGTGTCCTTGAACGCTTCGTCACCCCACGTTCCCTTGTCTGAGTAAGCAGGCCTTGAGCGGCGTTCAGGAGGGGCGTGAAACGCTTGGTGCGGGTTTTACGCATTGTTGCAGGGCGAGCCATTGAAACCGCTCACGAGATTTTGCGTTGTCTGTGAAGTTCGGTGTATTCATAGCACTTCGAATATGCGCCGAAGACGCAAGTGACAGCGTTTCTTCCGGCGTGACGGCGTTTCGGGTTCAAGCCGTTGCATGAATGGCGACGGAGAATGCAGGAGAAGCACAGACATGAGCGCGCGCACCATCCTTCTGGTTGATGACGACGACGATCTCAGGGAAACGCTGGTCGAGCAGCTTTCGCTCTATGACGAGTTCAATCTGCTGCAGGAGCCGAACGCCACGAAAGGCATGCAGGCCGCCCGAAGCGGCCAGGTGGACCTGATGATCATGGATGTCGGCCTGCCGGATATGGACGGTCGCGAAGCGGTGAAGCTGCTGCGCAAGGGCGGGTTCAAGGCTCCTGTCATCATGTTGACCGGGCACGATACCGATTCGGACACGATCCTCGGCCTTGAGGCCGGCGCCAACGATTACGTGACGAAGCCCTTCCGCTTTGCCGTGCTTCTCGCCCGCATCCGAGCCCAGCTTCGCCAGCACGAACAGAGCGAGGACGCGACCTTCGGCGTCGGTCCCTATCTGTTCAAGCCGAGCCAGAAGCTTTTGACCACCGAGGACGGCAAGAAGATCCGGCTCACCGAGAAGGAAGCGGCGATCATCCGCTATCTCTACCGCGCCGGCCAGAAGGTCGTGACGCGCGACGTCTTGCTCGAAGAGGTCTGGGGCTATAATTCGGGTGTGACGACGCATACACTCGAAACCCATGTCTACCGTCTCAGACAGAAGATCGAGCGCGATCCGTCCAGCGCCGAAATCCTCGTCACGGAAAACGGCGGCTACAAGATCATCCCCTGACCCCGTGACGCCGGAGAATCCGCATGGCGCTTGCCGATGACATTGAGCTGCTTTCCGGCGTTCCGTTGTTTGCAGGGCTCGACAGCGACCAGCTCCGGCTGATCGCCTTCGGTGCGGAGCACAGGCCGGTCGGCAGCGGGCAGGCGCTGTTTCGCGAGAAATCGCCTGCCGAATGCGCCTATGTGGTGGCGAGGGGACGTTTCGAGCTTTCCTCGCTCGGACGCGGCGGCAAGCCCAGGGTCGAGGCCGTTGCCGAACGCGGCACCATGCTTTCCGAACTGGCGCTGGTGACGATGGTCGAGCGCAAGTATACGGCGGTCGCGATGGAGGATGCCGATGTCATCCGCATCACCCGCGCGCTGTTTCACAGGCTGCTCGAGGAATATCCCGAGATGGCGGCAATCATCGAGGCGCGTATTCGCGCATCGATCAGTGGGCTGATCGATGGGGCCGCCGCCATGGCTGACCGCTTCCGCTGATCACCGTTGGAGAGTGTCAGCTTTTCTTCGAATCGCTGAAATGCTCTCTCTCTTTGTTCTTACGCATTTTCGGACGGAAAACCGGTTCCCACTTCTCCCTGACAAACCCTAAATGTCGAACCAGGCCGTGACCGGCACATGGTCCGACGGCTTCTCCCAGCCGCGGGCTTCCTTGAGGATATCGATTCGCTTCAGATGACCGGTCATATCAGGCGACGACCAGATATGGTCGAGACGACGACCGCGGTCGGCCGCTTCCCAGTCCTTGGCGCGGTAGCTCCACCACGTGTAGATCTTTTCCGGCTCGGGCGTGAATTGCCGCATCAGGTCGACCCAGCCGCCCTGACGGACGACATCCAGCAGTCCCTCGGTCTCGACCGGCGTGTGGCTGACGATCTTCAGGAGCTGTTTGTGGGACCAGACGTCGTTTTCGAAGGGAGCGATGTTGAGGTCGCCGACGAGGATGGCAGAAACGCCGGGCTCGGCATCGGCCTTCAGCGCCTTCATTTCCTCGATGAAATCGAGTTTGTGACCGAACTTGGGATTGATCGTGCGATCGGGTTCATCGCCGCCAGCGGGAACGTAGAAGTTATGCAGGCGTATGCGTTTACCGTGCCATTCGAAGATCGCCGAGATGTGGCGCGAGTCGCCGACGCCGCAATAATCCTGGCGGTGATCTTCGGTGAGCGGGAAGCGCGAGGCGATGGCGACGCCGTGGTATCCCTTTTGGCCATGCAGGACTATGTTATCGTAGCCGAGAGCCTTGAGTGCATCGGCGGGGAACTGGTCGTTCTGGCACTTGATTTCCTGCAGGCAGAGAATGTCGGGGCTCACCCGCTTCAGGAAATCCTCAACGATCGGCAGGCGCAGCCGGACCGAATTGATGTTCCACGTGGTGATCGACAGTGACATGCTTCGTACTCCGGTTGACGGAGCATGGTCTATCGGATCCCGGCGGAATTCAAAACGGTTTTCGACCGTCGAGGCTTACCCAAATCAACGTCTCGGCGCGTGAACGTCGGCGTAGGGGATTTCGAAGACGCTCGGATCGAGATTGACGCCGGTCTGCACGTTGAAGATCATCACGGACGTATCCTTGGCCTGAACGTCGGTGATCGTCCATTGCCGCAGATCATAGGTCTTCGGGTCGAACATCAGGGTAATGGTCGAGTCCCCGAAAATGGTCTTGTCGCCGAGAACAATGGTGGTCAGGTCTGATTCTTCCTTGACGTCGCGCACCAGCTGGTTGCCGAGGTCGATCTTGTCGGCGAGCAGCAGGCTGAGCGGTGTCTTCGACAGGGGATAGAGATCCCAGGTCTTCAGCTTCATGTTGCCGATGACGACGTTCTTGCCATCGGAAATCACGCGCATCGGCGATGGCTTCTCGTAGTTGAAGCGCAGCTTGCCCGGACGCTGGATGAAGAACTTGCCGCCGGTCTGTTCGCCGCGCGGACCGAACTGAACGAACTCGCCCATCATCGACTTTACCGAGGAGAAGTGGTCGGCGATCTTCTGGGCGGCGTCGGTTGCGGCATGGGCGCGGGGCAACGGCAGGGCGGCGAGCGCAAAAAGCGCGCCTGCACCGAGCACAAACTGACGGCGGGTCGTGGACGTCGGCGCGATCGCGAGACGTTCGGCATTTTCTTCAATCATCCGGAACTCCTTCATGTGGTCATTCCATCGCCGAGAAAGGCGGCGTCTTCATGGCCGAGATATCGTTGCCGGGACTTAACGCGCGAGCTGCCCCGGTGTTCAACGTTCGATGATGTCGTCTTCGGTCGGCACGAGAATTTCGCGCTTTCCGGCATGGTTTGCAGGGCCGATGATGCCTTCCTGCTCCATGCGTTCGATCAGGGAGGCGGCGCGGTTGTAACCGATCCCGAGGCGGCGCTGGACATAGGAGGTAGAGGCCTTGCCGTCGCGGAGCACGATTGCCACCGCCTGATCATAGGGATCGTCCGAATCGGCGAGGTTGGAGGTGCCGGCCGGGCCGCTACCGCCTTCATCATCATCGTCGATTGTGATCGCCTCGAGATACTGCGGCGCCCCTTGAGTCTTCAGATAAGCCACGATCTCCTCGACTTCGTTGTCGGAGACAAAGGGGCCATGAACGCGCTGGATGCGTCCGCCGCCGGCCATGTAGAGCATGTCGCCCATTCCCAGCAGCTGTTCTGCGCCCTGTTCGCCCAGGATGGTGCGGCTGTCGATCTTCGACGTCACCTGGAAGGAGATGCGGGTCGGGAAGTTCGCCTTGATCGTACCGGTGATGACATCGACCGAGGGACGCTGGGTCGCCATGATGACGTGAATGCCGGCGGCACGCGCCATCTGGGCGAGGCGCTGGACGGCGCCTTCGATATCCTTGCCGGCGACCATCATCAGATCGGCCATTTCGTCGATGATGACGACGATATAGGGGATCGGCTTCAGGTCGAATTCTTCGGTTTCGTATATCGCCTCGCCGGTCTGGCGGTCGAAGCCGGTCTGGACGGTGCGGGTCAGTACCTCGCCCTTCTCCAGCGCCTGCTCGACGCGGCTGTTGAAGCCGTCGATGTTGCGCACGCCGATCTTCGACATCTTCTTGTAGCGCTCTTCCATCTCGCGGACGGTCCATTTCAGCGCGACGACGGCCTTCTTCGGATCGGTGACGACGGGCGAGAGCAGATGTGGGATACCGTCATAGACGGAAAGTTCCAGCATTTTCGGGTCGATCATGATCAGGCGGCATTTTTCCGGCGGGAGCCGGTAGACCAGCGACAGGATCATGGTGTTGATGGCCACGGATTTACCCGAACCGGTGGTACCCGCGACCAGCAGGTGAGGCATCTTGGCGAGATCGGCAATGACCGGCTCGCCGCCGATGGTCTTGCCGAGCGCCATGGCGAGCTTGGCCTTGTTGGTATCGAAATCGCGTGAACCGATCAGTTCGCGCAGGTACACGGTTTCCCGCGTCTGGTTGGGCAGTTCGATACCGATCGCGTTGCGGCCGGGAACGACGGCGACGCGGGCGGCAATCGCGCTCATGGAGCGGGCGATATCGTCAGCAAGGCCGATGACGCGCGACGACTTTATGCCGGGCGCAGGCTCCAGTTCGTAGAGCGTCACCACCGGGCCGGGGCGGACATGGATGATCTCGCCCTTGACGCCGAAATCCTCCAGCACGCCTTCCAGCATGCGGGCGTTCTGTTCCAGAGCGTCGGCCGAGAGGGTGGCGTCGCGGGCAATGGTCTTCGGTTCGGCCAGGAGATGAACGGAGGGCAGCTGGAAGCCTTCGGGCCTCAGCAGCGAAGTCTGGGCGTCCCGTTCGATGCGCGCGCCCGGCTTGGGACGCGGCGCGGGAGCGGCCACGCGCGGCGAACCGCTCGCGCCGCGGGCTGCGGCCGGGGACGGCGTCCAGCCGCTATCGTCGGGAAGGATTCCAGCAGGACGCGGCATGTCGTCTAGATCGAAGGGCGGATCGTCATCATAATCTTCATCCGCGCTGATCGGCGGCGGTGAGACGATATTGCGCTTGGGCGACAGCACGCGGGGGCCGCCATCGAGCGATGGCTCAAGGCGCTCGTAGGCACCCGGAGCCTTGGGCCGGACGGGCTCGTTCAGCGTGCCGAATTCGTCATCGTTGAAATCGTAAGGCTGTTCGAAGCGGTGGCTGCGATCCGCCGGCTTCATGCCGAGCAGGCGGCGCATGCGCGCGCGTGTCGTGTACCAGTGGTGGGTGAAGGCGCCGAGCGCAAGCGCGATCGGTCCTTCCTCGTCGTCTTCATCCTCTACGGCGACGGAGCGGGCGGCCGGTCTGCGACGCTCGACGGGGGCTTCGTCTTCTTCGTCGGTCGCCGGTTCACGTCCGATGAGGCCGGAGGCGAAGAGCAGCAGCCAGGCGGAGGGAAACGCCAGAACGGCGCCGAGGATCATGGAGACTGTGCCGGTGGGATAGGCACCGATGAACAGGCTCGGGAAGCGCAGGATCATGTCGCCGAAAACGCCGCCGATGCCGTTCGGAATCGGCCATGTGGTGGGCGGTGGAAAGCAGCCGACAACGGCGGAGGAGACGATCGCGCCGACCAGCCATGCGGCAATGCGGGCCGGAATGCGATGAAGCGGGCGGCCGGTGATGAGGGCCAGCGACCATGCGAGCACCGGAAGCAGGGCAAGAAGGCTTGCGAGACCGAAGAACTGCATCATGACGTCGGCGAAGATCGCGCCGCCATGGCCGAGAATGTTGGTCGGCTCGTTGGCCGTCGCATAGGAAAGGCTGGGATCGGCGACATTCCATGTCGCAAGCGCTGCGACGGCCAGCACAAGTGCCAGGAAAATGGCGAAACCCAGCAGTGCCAACACTTGCCGCACGATGAAAGCGCTGAGCGCGAAGCGGCCGGGCTGATCGCCCATGGCTGCCGAATTGCCTCTGTTCATCCCCTGCCTGCCCGTTCGTCGAGGTGAATTCCTGCCGGTCGGGCCACCCGGCACGAGGCGAGGCGATCCTTTCACGGCTCCATACGGCATATTACATGGGACAGGGTTAATGGTGCATTAACCATCGACGGCGCGAAAAGGCCGGTTTTCGGGCGTCAGAACATTCGGCCTTTCCTGAGACGGCGAAAACGCCCCTTTGTTTCTATTTTGCTGAAGCGAGGGCGCAACGCACCCCAACTGGAAACACGCCGCAGAAAAAAGCCCGGACGCGAGGTCCGGGCCAAGAGCGGCTCGCCGTTCGACGGCCGCGACGGGAGGAAGAGCCGCACCGCCAAGCGGTGCGGCGAAACCCTTACGAGTGGTATGCAGCTTCGCCGTGGGAGGCGAGGTCGAGACCTTCGCGCTCTGCTTCGACCGGAACGCGCAGGCCGACGATGACGTCTGTGATCTTGTAGAGGATCGCGGAGCCGACGCCGCACCATACGAGCGTGACCAGAACGGCCTTCACCTGGGTGAAGAACTGGGCGCCCATGGTGACGCCTTCGGCATAGCCGATACCGCCGAGCGAGGAGGAAGCGAAGATACCGGTTGCAAGAGCACCGAACAGACCGCCCACGCCGTGAACGCCGAAGACGTCCGCGGTGTCGTCATAGCCGAACTTGTTCTTCACCACGGAGACGAAGAAGTAGCAAAGCGGCGAAACGATCAGGCCCATGACGATCGCGCCCATGGGGCCGACGATGCCGGCAGCAGGCGTGATGGCGACGAGGCCGGCGATCATGCCCGAGGCAGCGCCGAGCATCGAGGACTTGCCGCGGGTCAGGCTTTCGACGAAGGCCCAGGAAACGATAGCGGCAGCGGTTGCGATGAAGGTGTTGACGGTTGCGAGCATCGCGCCGCCGGAGGCTTCGAGGTTGGAACCGGCGTTGAAGCCGAACCAGCCGACCCAGAGCATGGCTGCACCGACCATGGTGAGCGTCATGGAATGCGGAGCCATCATGTCCTTGCCGTAGCCGGTACGCTTGCCGACCATGATCGCGCCGATCAGACCGGCAACACCGGCGTTGATGTGAACGACCGTGCCGCCAGCGAAGTCAAATGCGCCCCAGCCGAAGATCAGGCCGTTTGCGTCCCAGACCATGTGTGCGATCGGGAAGTAGACGAAGGTGACCCAGAGAATGCAGAACAGGATCGAGGCCGAGAACTTGATGCGTTCGGCGAACGCGCCGACGATCAGGGCCGGGGTGATGGCGGCGAATGTCATCTGGAACATGATGAAGATGTATTCCGGAATGACGGCATCCGAGAAGGTTGCAGCCGTCGAGTCCATTGTCACGCCCGAGAGGAAGAGCTTGGCCGTGCCGCCGAAGAAGGCGTTGGTCGAGCCGCCGAAGGCGAAGGAATAGCCGTAGATGACCCATACGAGCATGATGGAGGCGCCGACGACAGTGCACTGCATCAGCACGGAAAGCATGTTCTTGGCGCGAACGAGACCGCCGTAGAACAGGGCAAGACCCGGAACCAGCATGAAGAGGACGAGAATGGTGCAAAGGAACATGAAGGCGGTATCGCCCTTGTCCGGCACGGGTGCTGCGGCTGCGGCTTCCGCGGCGGCCGGTGCGGCTTCCTGCGCAAAGGCGACAGCCGGCGCCAGAAGCGCGGCCGAAGCGGCGCCGATCCGCGCGAAAGTGGAAGAAAACTTGGTAGACGACATCAGTAACAACTCCCCTAACAGCCGTTCTTACAGAGCTTCAGAATTGGTTTCGCCAGTGCGGATGCGGACCGCCTGATCGATCGAGTAGACGAAGATCTTGCCGTCGCCGATCTGGCCGGTCTTGGCGGCGGACGCGATTGCCTCGACGGCCTTGTCCGCGAGTTCGGAAGAGACGGCGATTTCGATCTTCAGTTTCGGCAGAAAGCTTACGGCGTATTCGGTGCCGCGATAGATTTCCGTGTGCCCCTTCTGGCGGCCGTAACCCTTGACCTCGGTCACGGTCAGGCCCTGGATGCCAACAGCGGTGAGGGCTTCGCGCACCTCATCCAGCTTGAACGGCTTGATGATGGCCATCACAATCTTCATCTGGTTTCCCATCCTTTGCTTGTCCTCGGCTCGGAGCCGACTCTCCTTGCCGCCAGCCCCCAAAGCGTCCAGCGACTGCAGTCAGACATTCAAAGTATGTGCCAGTTCCGTGACGACTAATAAGTTATTGAAATCTAAAGATTATAAAGAGCGTAGCTAATAAACAGGCATTTGGTCGGCAGATGTGCGCACAAAATATGTGCAAAAATTCCGATTTGCCTTCAACTTAGTCATCTGCCCTTTTCCGAATCAACCCTTCCTGAGCCACCGAGGCAATCAGTACTCCCTCACGGCTGTAAATGCTGCCGCGGGTCATTCCGCGCGCACCGGAAGCGCTCGGACTGTCCTGGGTGTAGAGCAGCCAGTCATCCAGCCGGGTGGGACGATGGAACCACATGGCATGATCGAGGCTGGCTGCCTGCAGCGAGGGATCGAAAATCGAGGTGCCGTGGGCGTAAAGCGAGGTATCGAGTAACGTCATGTCGGAAAGATAGGCGAGAACGGCCGCCTGATAGTGACGATCATCCGGCGGCGGTGCGCTGGTGCGCACCCATATATGGGCCTTCGGTTCCAGCTTCTCGTCGGAGATGTAATGCACGAGCGAGACGGGACGAATTTCGATTGGCCGTTCGCGGCCCCAGTAGCGGCGGACCGCATCGGGTGCCTTGGCGAGAAAGACGTCGCGGAATCCCTGTTCCCCCAGCAGGCTTTCCGGTGTCGGTACGGCCGGCATTTCCACCTGGTGATCGAGGCCCGGTTCATCGAGCTGGAAAGAGGCCGACATGGAGAAGATCGCCTTGCCATGCTGGATGGCCACGACCCGGCGGGTGGTGAAGCTTGCGCCGTCGCGGATGCGCTCGACCTGGTAGATGATCGGCACGGCGGGATCGCCGGGACGCATGAAATAGGCATGCAGCGAATGGACGAAACGGTCGGTCGCGACGCAACGTTGGGCGGCCATCAGGGCCTGGGCGATGACCTGCCCGCCGAAGACGCGTTGCCAGCCGTTCTGGGGGCTCTTGCCGCGAAAGAGATCTTCTTCCAGCTTCTCAAGGTCGAGCGTCGCGATCAGCTTTTCCATGATCCGCGTTTTCTCTTCCGCCTGCGACATATTATAATGCTCCCGGTTGTAGGAAGTCGTTCAAGGCTGATCTATATAGCGGCAAATGAGATGCACAAGGGCAAAGACTCTGCCCCGGGTGCCGGGATAAAGGAAGTTCGCCATGCTGGATGTTCTGGTCGTCGGTGGTGGTTATGTCGGTCTCGCGGTCGCGGTCGCGGTCAAGCAGGCGGCCCCGCATCTGGCCGTCGAGGTGATCGAGGCGGCGCCGGAAGACGCATGGAAGAAGGACCCACGCGCCTCGGCGATCATCGCCGCGGCGACGAAGATGCTGGAAGTCTTCGGCATCTGGGACCGGATCGAACCCGAGGCGCAGCCGATCACCAGGATGATCGTCACCGATTCGAAGACGTCGGATCCTGTGCGGCCGGTGTTCCTGACCTTTGACGGCGCGGTGGAGGAAGGGCGCCCCTTCGCCCATATGATCCCGAACGTGGCGATGGTGGGGGCTCTGCGCGACGCTTGCGCAGCAGCCGGCATCCGGATCCGTCACGGCGTCATGGCTACGGGCTTCCAAAATACCGGGCCTTCCGCCGATCTCTCGCTGTCCGATGGCAACGTGGTTTCGGCGCGGCTGGTCGTCGCCTGCGACGGCGTGCGCTCGAAGCTGCGCGACATGGCGGGCATCAAGACCGTGACATGGGATTATGGCCAGTCGGGCATCGTCACCACCGTCGAGCACGAGCGGCCGCATGACGGCTGCGCCGAGGAACATTTCCTGCCGGCCGGTCCCTTTGCCATCCTGCCGCTCAAGGGTAATCGCTCCTCGCTGGTCTGGACGGAGCGCACCGGCGATGCCGAACGTCTCGTGGCTTCGGACGAACTGGTTTTCGAGGAAGAGCTGGAGCGCCGTTTTGGTCACAAGCTCGGCGCGATCCGCGCCACTGCCGACCGGCGCGCCTTTCCACTGGGGCTGACGCTCGCCCGTGAATTCGTGGCACCGCGGCTAGCGCTGGCGGGTGACGCGGCCCACGGTATCCATCCAATTTCCGGCCAGGGCCTCAATCTCGGCTTCAAGGACGTCGCGGCACTCGCCGAGACCATTGTCGAAGCGGACCGGCTCGGCCTCGATATCGGCGACCTCAATGTTCTGGAGCGCTACCAGACGTGGCGTCGGTTCGACACCTTCCGCATGGGGGTGACCACCGACGTGCTGAACCGGCTCTTTTCCAACGATGTGACACCGATTCGGGTGCTGAGGGATTTCGGGCTTGGGGTGGTCGACCGGATGCCGTCGCTGAAGTCCTTCTTCATCCGGGAAGCGGCCGGAACGACCAATGGCGGCGCGCCGAAGCTTCTGGCGGGTGAGGCGATCTGACCGCGTCTCGAACCCTTCACCAAAAATCGCGACGGTTCGACCGGCTGTATTTCGCTCAGCTTTCCAGCTTGCGGGCCTCGGAAACGAGCATGATCGGAATGCCGTCGCGGATGGGGTAGGCAAGAGCGGCGCGCTCCGAGACGAGTTCGCCCTTCTCGCGATCAAGGGTCAGTCGCCCCTGTGTCAGCGGACAGACCAAAAGTTCGAGAAGTTTCGGGTCGACTGTGCTCTTCCGATGATCCGCAGGGCGATTTTCCATGGGCGTTCCGGCAGGTTGCTATTGCAGGACGGAGTCCGCATCGCCGAAGGTGCGGGCCAGCACGATCTCGGTGATGGCGACGAGCGTTTCCGCGCGGGTCTTGAGGTCGGGGGCTTCCAGCAGCGCCTGCTTCTCGGCCGGACCGAAGGGCGACATCATCGACAGGGAGTTGACGAGGGTGAGGTTGCTTGCACGCTCGACGCTTTCCCAGTCCGCTTCGAGCTTGTTGGCATCGAGATAGGCGCGGAAGGCGGCAAGGAGGGCGGCGCGATCGACCTGCGCCTCTTCATCATCGCCTCCGGCGAGATCCGTCATGAAGGGCGCTATGCGGAAGTTGCGGTAGGGCTTGGAACCGGGAACCTCTTCCATCAGGCGGAAACGGCATACGCCGCCGAGCGAAACGAGATAGCGGCCGTCGCCGGTCTCGGTGAACGAGGTGATGCGGCCCATGCAGCCGACCTGCGCCAGCGGCGGCCGTTCCGGCAGGATATCCGCCTCCGGCACCTCGCCGAGCGCCGGCTGGATCATGCCGATCAGGCGATTTCCCGCCAACGCATGATCGAACATGGCGAGATAACGCGGTTCGAAGATGTTGAGGGGGAGCTGTCCGCCGGGCAGCAAAAGCACACCCGAGACCGGAAAGATCGGCAAAATCCCCGGAACGTCGTTTTCAGTCAGATATCTGGCATTCCCGACATGCATGAAATTGTACCCACTCCAGCCGCTTCCGGCCGCAACCGTCCTTATAATGTGGTTGCGGCGAGGGGAATCTCAAGGGCGGAAGCGTATTTCCTCGCTCACGAGAACAGGATCGACGACAATTTGCGGCGCGCCATGATGGTTGCGGGATCCTTTGGGCCCCAGACCTCGAAGAACTGCAGCAACTGGCGGCGCGCGCCGTCGTCGTCGAATTCGCGGTCGTGCTTCATGATCAGCAGCAGGTGTTCGGCCGCTTCCTCGCGTCGTCCCTCGACATTGCGGATCTTGGCGAGTTTCATCCGGGCTTCATGATCGTCCGGATTGAGCGCCAGCGCATGTTCGAGCGCCACGGGATCGCCCAGCTTGCGGGCCTCGTCGATCTGCTCGAACTTCTTGAGAAGCGCCTGGATTTCGGCCGTCTTCTTCACCTCTTCCGGCAGGCTTTCCACCAGCTGCCGGGCACGGTCCTGCTGGCCAGCGGCAAGCATGCATTCGGCCATGCCGGCGATCGCCTTGGGATTCTCCGGCTCGGCCTGCATGACGGCGCCGAAGAGCTGTGCGGCCTCCTGGATGTTGCCGGCGGCAAGCAGGGTTGCCGCTTCCTCCAGCGCTGCCTCGATCTCGGCCGCCTGATCGGCGCCGGCAGGGCCTGCGACCTTGTCGATGAACTGACGGACCTGGCTTTCCGGAAGCGCGCCCATGAAACCATCGACCGGACGGCCGTTGACGAAGGCGATGACTGCGGGGATCGATTGAATGCCGAGCTGGCCGGGAATGGCCGGATGGTCATCGATGTTCATCTTGACGAGCTTGACGCGACCGCCGGCCTCGTTGACCACCTTTTCGATCACCGGGGTCAACTGCTTGCATGGGCCGCACCAAGGCGCCCAGAAATCGACGAGAACCGGCTGGTTGCGGGATTCCTCAATGACGTCCTTGGTGAAGCCCGCGGTGGTAGTGTCCTTGATGGCCGCGCCACCGGCGGCTTGCGCCGGAGCGGCGGGGGCGCCACCGAAATGGGCCTGGCCCGTCATCTGGCTGCCGAAACCGCCATAGGGATTGCTGTTATCGCTCATCGAAATCTCTCCCGCACCTTGGGGCCTCTTCGGGGGCCGAGTCTGGCTTAAGATCGTATGTCAGGCCGTGACTTTCAAGACAAGCGGTGTGTGACCGGTTGCTTCAAGAAAGCGAATAAGATCATCGCGGCCGATCGAGGTCGTCGCATCGTTGGAAAGGGGATGACCGTTGATGATGTCATGCTCCATCAGGTCGGCATCCAAAACGAAGGTGACGTTGTGGCCGGTGTCGTTGATCGCGCCGAAGACGGTGACGGAGCCGGGAATGACACCGAGATATTCCATCAGCTTTTCCGGCTTGCCGAAGGATACCTTGCTGGCCGCGCCGATCAGCGTGTGCACCGTCTTCAGATCCACTACGGCGTTTTCCTCGACGGTGAGCAGGAAGAAGCGATCCTTCTTGTCCTTCACGAACAGGTTCTTGGTGTGACCGCCCGGGATCTCGTCGCGCAGGGAAACCGATTCGGCGACGGTGAAGACCGGTTCGTGACGGGCCGTCTTATGCTCGATCTTCAGTTCGTCGAGAAAGCGAAAGAGGTCGTCGGCGGTCTTCGGTGCGGTGGTTTCTGGATCGGTCGTCATCGGAGGCTCTCGGGGGGCGGATTTCAGGGAAGTGCAGATGAAAAATAGAGGCCGTCTGGCCGTCGGCGGAGAGTGATACGTCCGCTTGCCGGGCTTGGCAATCGTTCCTTTTACCTGAAAAGCCCGGTTTTCCGGGCTTTTCGAGGCGACGTGATTTTTTCTCGAAAATTTCGTCATTTCCCTGTTGCATTTGAAAAACGGTTGGGCCATATACCGCCCGTCGCCGCAACGCAGACGACCTTCGATCCACCGACTACCCCCGGATCGTCGACATGAGCGGGTGTAGCTCAGGGGTAGAGCACAACCTTGCCAAGGTTGGGGTCGGGCGTTCGAATCGCCTCACCCGCTCCAGTTTTCCTTCCGAAAAGAACAGCGCAGAGCAGCATTGCTGCTGCCCGGATCAATCCGGCAGACAGACGCAGTTTCGCGTCCTATATTCCCTCGATCCGCATCGGAGGGGACGGCATGGCCGACAGGTTGAGGGGCAAGATTGCGATCATTTCAGGCGGGGCGACCGGCATGGGCGGGGCGGCTTCCAGGCTGTTTGCGGCCGAAGGCGCCAAGGTCGCGATCATCGACCGCAATGGCGAGGAGGCAGCGCGGACCGTAGCTGCCATCCGCGAGGCAGGTGGCACGGCGGAACACTGGGTCGCCGATGTTTCCGATGAAAAAGCCGTCAACGAGGCCGTGAAGGGCGTCGAGGCGCATTTCGGTCCGGTGACCGTTCTCTTCAATCATGCAGGCACGATCGTCATCAAGCCCTTCCTCGAGACCACTGCCGAAGAATGGGACTGGCTGCACGCCGTCAATGTCCGCTCGATGTTCCTGATGACGAAGGCAGTGCTGCCGGGGATGATTGGCGCTGGCGGCGGTTCGATCGTCTGTACCTCGTCTATTTCGGCCGTGGCGGCAACGCCGATGGAAGTGCTCTATGACACAACGAAGGGCGCCGTGCACATGTTTGCCCGGGCGATCGGCGTGGAGTTCCGCGACCGGAATATCCGCTGCAACGCCGTCTGCCCCGGCTTCATCCGCACGCCGCACGGGCTTCGGGAAGTGGCGGAGCTTACCGCCCATGGCGTCGATGTCTCCGAGGCCGCCATTGCCGCCCAGCAGGGCCGTATCGGCGAACCGGAAGACGTGGCGCGCGCCGCGCTCTATCTGGCAAGTGACGAATCGAATTTCGTCAACGGAGCGCATCTCTTCGTCGATAACGGCTTCACCGCCATCTGAGGGAGCGTCCAAGGCCCCTCGGCCTCTTATGGGCCGAGGACCGTCTCAGATCCGTGAGAAGACGTAGTCGGTTTCCTGCCTCAGCACTTCGCCGGGCCGGAGCACCGCGCTCGGGAAACCGGCGTGGTTGATAGCGTCGGGCCAGACCTGGGTTTCGAGGCAGAAACCGGCATAGGGGCCGTATGTTTTGCCGTCCAGTCCGGGAACGGGAATGTCGATATAGACGCCGGCGTAGAACTGAACGCCGGGCTCGGTGGTGCGCACTTCCATGGTGACGCCGGAATTGATGCTGCGGGCAAGCGCCACGCTGCGCTTTGGCGTGCGGGTCGGCGAAAGGCAGAAATTGTGGTCATAGGGCACCTGCGCGCCGTCGATCTCGCGACGGATCGGATGCATGTCCCGGAAGTCGAACGGCGTTCCCTCCACCGGGCGAATCTCGCCGGTCGGGATCAGCACGTCATCGACCGGCAGGTAGTGATCGGCGGCGATCATCAGGTCGTGGCCGAGGATATCGGCGCTGCCGTCGAGATTGAAATAGGCGTGCTGGCAGATATTGGCGAGCGTCGGCTGGTCCGTCTCGCTTTCATAGACGACCGACAGCACGCCTTCGTCCCTGAGCCGGTAGGTGGCGGTGATACGGCAATTGCCGGGATAACCGGCGCGGCCGTCGGGATCGGTGATCGCAAGCGTCACGCTGTTGGATGACAGCCCGATGATTTGCCAGTTCCGCTTTGCGATGCCGTCGGAGCCGCCATGCAGGTGGTTGAGGTCGTTTTCGTTGCGTTCGAGCTGATACGGCTTGCCGTCGAGCGTGAAGGCGCCGCCGGCGATGCGGTTGGAACAGCGGCCGGGCGTGGCACCGAAATAGGGCGAATGGCGCTCATAGTCCTCCAGCCGGTCGAAACCGAGCACCAAGGGTGCAGCATGGCCGTCGAGACGCAGGTCCTGGATCGACGCGCCATAGGTCATGATGCGAGCCGTCAGGCCACCGCCCGACAGGGTGACGCGCTCGACCGTCTCGCCGTTTGCGGTCTGTCCGAAAATCTCTTTCTGCATGGCGTGATCCTGGCTTGGGAAATGGTGAGGAGATAAAAATCAGCGGGAAAGTTCTCTCGCCGCGGTTTCGAGGCCGCCGAGCGTCAACGGAAACATGCGGTCGCCCATCAGCCGACGGATGAGGCCGACCGATGTCGTATAGCCCCAACGGTCCTCCGGCAATGGATTGAGCCAGAGGCTCTTCCTGAAATGACCCGTCAGACGGTCGATCCAGACGGCTCCGGCTTCCGTGTTCCAGTGTTCGACGGAGCCGCCGGAATGGGTAATCTCGTAGGGGCTCATCGAGGCATCGCCGACGAAGATCAGGCGGTAGTCGGAGCCATAGGTTCGGATCACGTCCTCGGTCGCCATCACTTCTGAGTGACGGCGGCGATTGTCCTTCCACACCCGTTCATAGGGGCAGTTGTGGAAGTAGAAGTAATCCATATGCCGGAATTCGGAGCGGGCGGCGGAGAAGAGTTCCTCGACGATGCGGATGTGATCGTCCATGGAACCGCCGATGTCGAAAAACATCAGCAGCTTGACGGCATTGCGCCGTTCCGGCCGCGTCTTCACGTCGAGATAGCCGTGCTCGGCCGTCGAGCGGATGGTGCCGGGCAGGTCGAATTCGTTGGCGGCCCCCTCGCGGATGAAGCGGCGGAGCCGTCTCAGCGCCACCTTTATGTTGCGGGTGCCAAGTTCGACCCCGTCGTCGAGATTGCGGAATTCGCGCTTGTCCCAGACCTTCACCGCCCGGCGGTGGCGCGATTCGTGCTGGCCTATGCGAACGCCTTCGGGATTGTAGCCATAGGCGCCGAAGGGCGAGGTGCCGGCGGTGCCGATCCATTTGGAACCGCCCTGATGGCGGCCCTTCTGCTCGGAAAGCCGCTGGCGCAGCGTCTCCATCAGCTTGTCGAAGCCACCGAGGGCCTCGACCAGTTTCCTGTCTTCTTCCGAGAGGTGTTTCTCAGTCAGCCTGCGCAGCCATTCCTCGGGGATCGGCACGGTTTCCAAGCCGTCGGCGCTGGAGATGCTCTCCAGTCCGCCGAAGATTTCGGAAAACACCCGGTCGAACCGGTCGATATGCCGCTCGTCCTTCACCAGCGCGGTGCGGGCGAGGAAATAGAAGGCTTCGGTGTCGAAATCGGCAAGCCCCGCTTCCACGCCCTCGAGAAGCGCCAGGAACTCCCGGAGCGTCACCGGGATTTTCGCTTCCTTGAGCTTGAGGAAGAAGGGGATGAACATTCAGGGTCTGTCCCTCTGTTCAGAAGTTCTTCTGATAGACGAGGAACGGAGTCTTTTCCGCGATGCGGTCATAGAGCCGGCGCGCGGTGGCGTTGAATTCCTGCGTCATCCAGTAGACCTCCTTCGAGCCTTCCGCCTTGGCCTTCTCGTAGACCGCCTCGATCAGTGCGCGGCCGATACCGGTGCCGCGGACCTCAGGGTCGGCATAGAGATCCTGAAGGTAGCATACATTGTCGATATGCCAGCAGGATCGATGGAAGAGATAGTGCGCAAGGCCGGCGGGCCGGCCATCCACCAGCGCGAGGAGACCGCGATATTCGCCCGGTGCCGAACCGGTCAGCCGGGCGAAGGTCGTGGCATAGATCTCTTCCGGCAGTTCGGTCTCGTAGAAGGCCAGATAGGCCTTCCACAACCGCCGCCATTCGGTCTCGTCTGCTGTCGTGAGCGGACGGATCTCGACGGTTCCCGCCATGGGCTCAGGTCTCCTTGCCGGTGCCGATCGCATCCAGATCGTAGGGTGTCGTCTGGTAGATCTCGTTGATCCAGTTTCCGAACAGCAGATGGGCATGGCTGCGCCAGCGGTTCAAGGGGGTGATCTCCGGATCGTTGTGCGGGAAATAGTCGTGCGGCATCTTGATCGGCACGCCGGAATTGACATCGCGGAAGTACTCGTCGCCGAGCGAGGTCGAGTCGTATTCGACATGGTTGAACATGTAGAGCCGGTTGCCGCGCTTCTCATGCACGAGGCAGACGCCCATTTCATCCGACTCCATCAGGATCTCCAGCCCCGGAACACCCTCGATATCGTCGCGGCGGACTTCGGTCCAGCGGGAGACGGGCACCTGGAAGTCATCCGAGAAACCGTTGAGGTAGATGGAGGACGGCGCAAGGTTGCGGTGGCGGTAGACGCCGAAGGCCTTTTCCTTCAGGTCATGCTTTGGCACACTGTGGAAGTGATAGATCGCTGCCATTGCGCCCCAGCAGACGTTCATCGTCGAATGGACGTTGGTTTCCGTCCAGTCGAGGATCTTTTCCATCTCGGGCCAGTAGGTGACTTCTTCGTAAGGCAGCGTCTCGACCGGCGCGCCGGTGATGATGAAGCCGTCGAACTTGCGCTCCTGCACTTCCTCCCAGGTCTGGTAGAAGGAAAGGAGGTGTTCCTCCGGCGTGTTCTTGGCCTTGTGGCCGCCGATGCGCACGAGGCTCAGTTCCACCTGCAGCGGCGAGGCGCCGATCAGACGGGCGAACTGCACTTCCGTCTTGATCTTGTTCGGCATGAGATTGAGCAGCCCGATCTGCAGCGGGCGGATATCCTGACGGATAGCGGCCGTTTCGGTCATGACCCGCACGCCCTCATGCACGAGGGTTTCAAAGGCGGGCAGGGTATCGGGTATCTTGATCGGCATGTTCGAACTCGACTTTCCGTGTCATGGCGGTTCGGGTAGCCCGGCACCGCGCACATACAAAAACCGGCAGCTTCCAATATCGCCACCGGTCCTCGGAAAGTTTTCGAACTCGCCTCGGCCCTTTAGCGATTTATTTAACGTGGCTGCAAGCCGGCCGGCCAAATCACCACGAGGTCAGTCCTTTACGCCTGTCGGCTGCGCGAATCAACGGAAAAGGTTTTCGCGGTGCAGCACGGGCTTGGCCGGTCTTCCGACGAGGTGGGCGAGCGCATCCGCCATGCCGTAGCCGAGCCTTTGATGGGCCTCGTCCAGCTCGAGCCAGAAGAAGCGGAAACGGATCGGCTCGCCGCCGCCGAACGGCATGGTTTCCCAATGGACCCAGGTTTCTGCCGGCTTTTCCGGCAGCGCTACATGAAAATAGGAGCGCCGGTGGGTGATGAGCGATCCCTTCTGCTCGAAGCGGTAGTCGCATGTCTCGATCAGCCGGAACGGCGCCTTCGGCGCCAGCCCGGTTTCTTCGACGAATTCCCTCAATGCAGCGCGCTCGATGGTTTCCATATGCTCCACCGTGCCGCCGGGAACCTGAAGCGCGATTTCTGGAAAGTCCGGTTCATCGAAAACGAGAAGGCGATCGCGCCATGTCGCGTAGATCAGGACCTTGAATGCATCAGGCATCCCATCAGGCATCGCATCGCGCGTCATCGTCCCTCCCGCCTTGCCATGAAGGCGAGCCGTTCGAAGAGATGGACGTCCTGTTCGTTCTTGAGGAGCGCGCCGTGGAGCTTCGGCAGGGCCTGCTTCGGATCGACGCGAAGGTCGGCGGGATCGACGTCTTCGGCGACCAGAAGACGGATCCAGTCGAGCGCTTCCGAGGTCGACGGCTTCTTGCGCAGGCCCGGTGTCTCGCGGATTTCGTAGAACTGGGTCAGCGCCGCGCGGATCAGGTTCTGCTTCAGGCCGGGATAGTGGACCTCGACGATCCGCGCCAGCGTATCTGCATCGGGGAAGCGGATATAGTGGAAGAAGCAGCGGCGCAGGAAGGCGTCCGGCAGTTCCTTCTCGTTGTTCGAGGTGATGATGACGATTGGCCGGACCCTGGCCTTCACCGTCTCCCCGGTCTCGTAGACATGGAACTCCATGCGGTCGAGTTCCTGCAAGAGGTCGTTCGGAAACTCGATATCGGCCTTGTCGATCTCGTCGATCAGCAGCACGGTCTTGGTATCCGTGGCGAAGGCCTGCCAGAGCTTGCCCTTGCGGATGTAGTTCTTCACGTCGTTGACACGCTCGTCGCCGAGCTGGCTGTCGCGCAGGCGCGAGACGGCATCATATTCGTAAAGGCCTTGCTGCGCCTTTGTGGTCGACTTGATGTTCCATTCGATCATGTCGAGGCCAAGGGCCGTCGCCACCTGCCGGGCAAGCTCGGTCTTGCCGGTGCCGGGTTCGCCCTTGACGAGCAGCGGACGCTCGAGCGCGATCGCCGCATTGACGGCGACCATCAGGTCCTTGTCGGCGACGTAGTCGGCGGTGCCGGTGAATTGCATGGTCTTCTTCCCGTTTTTGGTCGGCCGGAAAGTAATGGGAGGGAAGGTGCGGTGCAAGGTGGACATTGGTTGCCGTTTCTCGCGCCTTACGCAGCCTGACGACGGTTTGCCGAAGCGCTTTCCCTTTCGCTGCAAGATGCGCTATGGGCAGAGCCATGAGGAAAAACAGCTTCACCATCCTGCTCGGCGGGCAACTGACTGCGACCGACCGTCTGAAGGCGGCGATTGCCGGCAGCCGCGTGATTGCAGCCGATGGCGGCATGCGCCATGCGGCGGCACTCGGGCTTGAGCCCGAACTCTGGGTGGGCGATTTCGATTCCTCGCCGGAAGACCTGTCGCGGGATTTTCCCGATGTGCCGAAAATGCCCTATCCGGCGCAGAAGGCCGAGACCGACGGGGCCATCGCCATCGGCGAGGCTCTCGCACGCGGCGCCGAAAGCCTGATCCTTGCCGGCGCGCTCGGCGGCGAGCGGTCCGATCACGCACTGATGCACATGCTGCAGGCGATCAGCCTCGCCAGGCAAGGCCACGACATTCTCCTGACATCCGGCGAGGAAGAGTTCTATCCGCTGCTGCCCGGAGAGCGCGTCATCGACCTGCCGAAGGGTTCGCTGTTTTCCATTCTCGGATTTTCGCCACTGACAGGGCTTTCGATCCGCAATGCCCGTTATCCGCTCGACGATTTCCAACTGCCGTTCGGTTCGTCGCGCACCGTTTCCAATGTGGCGGAAGGTCCGATCGCGCTGTCGCTGAAAAGCGGCGACGCGATCCTGCTTGCCCGCCCCTATGACATGACCGGAGCCTGAAGCCTTGGCGCCTCCCATCCTGAAACTCGATGACATCTTCCTCTCCTTCGGCGGCACGCCGCTGCTTGCCGGCGCCAGTCTGCAGGTGGAGCCGGGAGACCGGATCTGCCTTGTCGGCCGCAACGGTTCGGGCAAGTCGACGCTGATGAAGATCGCGGCGGGCATTGTCGAAGCGCAGTCGGGCGAGGTCTTTCGTCATCCGGCGGCGACCATCCGCTATCTGGAACAGGCCCCCGATTTCGCCGGTTTCTCGACGGTGCAGGCCTATGCCGAGGCGGGACTTGGACCGGGCGACGATCCCTATCGCGTCACCTATCTGCTCGAACATCTGGGGCTGACGGGCCACGAGAATCCGAACAGCCTTTCCGGCGGCGAGGCGCGCCGGGCGGCGCTGGCGCGGGTGCTTGCGCCCGAACCCGATATCCTGATGCTCGACGAGCCGACCAACCATCTCGACCTTCCGACCATCGAATGGCTGGAAAGCGAGTTGCAGAAGACCCGCAGCGCGCTGGTGCTGATCAGCCACGACCGTCGCTTCCTTGAGAAGGTTTCCACCGCGACCGTCTGGCTCGACCGCGGTCTTTCGCGCCGGCTCAATCGGGGTTTCGGCCATTTCGAGGAATGGCGCGATAAGGTGCTCGAGGAAGAGGAAATCGAGCAGCACAAGCTCGGCAAGGCTATCGAGCGTGAGGAACACTGGCTGCGCTATGGCGTGACCGCGCGGCGCAAGCGCAATATGCGCCGGCTCGGCAATCTGCAGAATCTCCGCGCCGAATATCGCGGTCACAAGGGGCCGCAGGGCACCATCCAGGCCAGCGCCACCGAGGGCCGGGAAAGCGGCAAGCTGGTGATCGAGGCGGACAAGATCACCAAGGCCTATGGCGAGCGCACCATCGTCGCGCCGTTTTCCATCCGGGTGCATCGCGGCGACTGCATCGGCCTGATCGGCCCGAACGGGGCCGGCAAGACGACGCTTCTCAAAATGCTGACCGGTCAGCTCGACCCCGACAGCGGCACGGTGAAGCTCGGCACCAATCTCGAAATCGCGGTTCTGGACCAGAAGCGCGAAGGGTTGAACCCCGACGAGACGCTCGCTCATTACCTGACGGACGGGCGCGGCGAAAACCTGCTGGTCAATGGCGAGCAGAAGCATGTGACCGGCTACATGAAGGACTTCCTGTTTCAGCCCGAACAGGCCCGCACGCCGATCCGCAATCTCTCCGGCGGCGAGCGCGCCCGGCTGATGCTGGCCCGGATCATGGCGAAATCCTCGAACCTGCTGATCCTCGACGAGCCGACCAACGATCTCGACATCGAGACGCTCGATCTTCTGCAGGAGATCGTCGCGGGATATTCGGGAACCGTCATCCTCGTCAGCCACGACCGCGACTTTCTCGACCGGACGGTGACGTCCACCATCGCGCCTGTCGATCCGGAAAATCCGGATGGCCGCTGGATCGAATATGCCGGTGGTTATTCCGACATGCTCGCCCAGCGTAAGGGGGCGGAAGAAGAGCGCAAGCGGGTGGAGAAAGCGGAAAAGGCGAAGGCTTCCGGCAGCGCGGACAAGTCTGCCTCGGATCAGGGGTCCAAGGGCAAGGGCAAGCTCTCCTACAAGCAGAAATTCGCGCTCGAAAACCTGCCGAAGGAGATGGAGAAGACGGAGAAGGAAATCGCTGCCCGCGAGGCGAAGATGGCCGATCCGAAGCTCTTCACCAAGGACCCTGCGACCTTCAACAAGCTCGCCGCCGAAATGGAAAAGTTGCGCGCCGATCTCACCCGCATGGAAGAGGAATGGCTGGAACTGGAGATGCTGCGCGAGGAGCTGGAGGGCTGAGGGTCAGAGCATTTCCGGCGAAAACAGATCGCCTTGAATGCTCTATCCCTTTGTTTTGATGCAATTCCAGACGCAAAACCGCTTCACACTTTTGCTGGAATTGCTTTGAAGCCCAAAGGCGTGCAGCTTTGCCTGCCTCAGGCGGCCTCCGTCGTTTCCCGCGGACGGGGCGGTTCCGGGTTGAGCCGTTCCAGATGCAGAAGACGCGGGGAGGTGGCGTCGTAGAAGGCGCCGGAGCGGCCGATATAGATCAGCGTCGCATCGGTGAATTCTGCCATGACGCTCGACAGGGTCGCGACCGTGTCGTGCTCCAGGCCTTCCAGAACATCGTTGAAGACGATCCAGCGGGGCTTGCGCAGGAGAAGGCCGGCAAAGGCCAACGCCATCTGTTCGTCCTTGTCCAGCACACGGTCCCAGCGGGCGCGATCGTCCAGCTTCTCGGCAAGGTGTTCCAGCCCGACCCGCTTCAGGGCGGCGACCATCGCCTCTTCCGGTATGCCGGCGGAGGCCAGCGGATAGGCCAGTACGCTCTTCAATTTGCCTTCCGGCAGATATTCGAGTTGCGGCACGAACAGGATATTGTCTTCCCGCGGCAGACGGATCGTGCCTCGGCCGTAGGGCCACAGCCCGGCAATCGCGTTGAACAGCAGCCGGCGGTTCACGCCCTGGTCGCCATTGACCATGATGCGCTCGCCGGCGGTGATCTCAGGGTTCTGTTCCCTGATCCGGAAGCCGGTACGGCTGACTTCACCATCGACCTGCGGGCAGATCGCCAGATCCTCGAAACTAAGCTTGCCGGGCGGGCCGACTTCCAGTGCGATGCCGCCGCCTTTCGGCTTGATGTCATCGATTCCCGTCAAGGCTGCGCGGAAGACAGTCACCCGGAGAAGGGCGGCCTGCCAGTCGGCGATGGCGCCGTAGTTGTCGACATACCAGCGCAGGGCGGAATAGACTTGGTTGAAGGCGGCAGCGGCGGCCATCAGCTCGCCGAAGGTCATGGTTCCCGCGAAATAGGCGGGAGACGCGATCAGGATCGGCACGATCATGGCGAGCCAGCCGAAGCCAGCAGTTACCCAAGTCAGATTGGTCAGCGCCATGGCGAGTTGGCGGATGACGGCGAGCACGGAATCGATCGCCTCGTGAATGTGGCGGCGCTCGGTTTCCTCGCCGCCGGCAAGCGCGATGGCTTCCAGATTTTCGTTGGCGCGCATCAGCGAGAAGCGCAGGTCGGCTTCACGCGCATAGCGCTCGGCATTGAGTCGGGTGAGACGCCAGCCAACCACCTTGCTGAGCAGCGAGGCGGCGGCGGCGTAGATCAGCGCGCCCCAGACCATGTAGCCGGGAATGGAGAAGCTGTAATCGCCGATATGAAAGACAAAGCCGCTCGACATCTGCCAGAGAACGCCGATGAAGCTGACCAGCAGGATCGTTGCCTGAACAAGGCCGATCGATAGCGATGTGGTCATTTCCGCAAGCTTGCGGGCATCCTCGTGCAGCCGCTGGTCCGGATTGACGCCGAGCGGGCTCGACATCGATAGCCGGTAGGCGCGGCGATCCTTCAGCCACTGGTCGACGACATCGCGCGACAGGCCTTCGCGCATGTAGAGCGCGGTCATCTGGTTGAGCCAGGTCTGAATGACGTTGAGCAGCAGCAGGAAGCCGGCGATCAGGCCGAAATTGCCGAGTTCCCGGACGAAGGCGTCGATGTCGCGCCTTTCAAGCGAATTGTAGAAGGGAACGTTCCAGCGGTTGATCAGGACCTGGCCGTAGGTGGTCAGGAGGATGACGGCAAGCAGGGCGGTGGCGACGCCGAAGACTCGGTTGCGCACCGAGGATGCCCAGAAGGAATCGGCGGCAATTCGCAACTGCCGCGAAAAGCTAAGCTCAACGGTAGCGGCCGCGGGGCGCTCGCTTGCAGCCTTTTCCGGTTCCGAACTGACCATATACCACTGTCTCGCCGTGTCGGCTTTTTCTTATACCATCAAAAAGGCCGTATGCATCCGTTGCCGTGCACAAACCAGCCATCCTTCGAGAGAATGGCAGAAATAGGTTGGAAAAGCGTTGAGGAAGTGCCGCATCTGTACTTTTTGAGGTGTTTTCGGCGGCTCTTGCCTCCCGGGGTGCGCCGCGCTATGTCTCGTCCTGCTCTAACGGGGTGCTTCATGTCCTTCCCGGACACGTGGCTGAGAGGCGAATAGCCAACCCGCGGAACCTGATCCGGTTAACACCGGCGGAGGGATTAGACGCGTGAGATAAAAACGCCCTATCCCGAAATCCTACTTTTATGGAGGGGCAATATGCCGACCACATCTCTTTCGTTTTTCCGCCGCGGGCTTGCCGCAGCGGCGATTTTCTCGTTGCTGCCTGCGCTCTCCGCAGTGGCTGCGGACAAAACCCTGACGGTCTACACCTATGAAAGCTTCATTTCCGAATGGGGTCCGGGGCCGAAGGTCAAGGAAGCCTTCGAGAAGACCTGCGGCTGCACCGTCGATTTCGTCGGCGTCGCCGATGGCGTGGCGCTGCTGACCCGCCTCAAGCTCGAAGGGGAAGCGACCAAGGCCGACGTGGTGCTCGGTCTCGACACCAACCTCGTTACTGAGGCGAAGCAGACCGGCCTGTTCGACACCCACGGCGTCGATGTTTCCAAGGTTTCCGTTCCCGGTGGCTTTTCCGACGACAGCTTCGTTCCCTATGACTATGGCCATTTCGCCGTGGTCTACGACACCGAGGCGCTGAAGAACCCGCCGAAGAGCCTGAAGGAACTGGTGGAAGGCAATCCCGACGAGAAGATCGTGATCGAGGACCCGCGCACCTCGACGCCCGGTCTCGGCCTGCTGCTCTGGGTGAAGTCGGTCTATGGCGACAAGGCCGCAGACGCGTGGGCCAAGCTCAAGGGTCGCGTCCTGACTGTCACCCCCGGCTGGTCGGAGGCCTATGGCCTGTTCACCAAGGGCGAGGCGCCGATGGTGCTGTCCTACACCACGTCGCCGGCCTATCACATGGTGGCGGAGAACACCGATCGCTATCAGGCGGCGGAATTCTCCGAGGGCCATTACATCCAGATCGAGGTTGCCGGCCTGCTCAAGAAGGCGCCGCAGAAGGAACTGGCGAAGGAATTCCTGCAGTTCATGGTTAGCCCCGGCTTCCAGGATACCATTCCGACGAATAACTGGATGATGCCTGTCGCTCCGACTTCCGAGCCGCTGCCGGAAGCCTTCGGCAAGCTCGTTTCGCCGAAGAACACCTTCCTGATGAGCCCGGAAGAGGTCGCCGCCAATCGTAAGGCGTGGATCGATGAATGGCTCGCCGCCATGACGCTGAAGTGAGCGTGGCGGGCTTTCATTCCATGGATCTTCGCGAGAGGCTGCCGGCGCTTTCCGGCGGCCTCGTCGCGTTTTCGGCGATTGCGGCCTTCATCGGCATCGCTGTCGTCTCGCTTTTTCAATTCGGCGGGGAAGGCGCGCTGCTTTCCGTAGCCTCCGATCCGGTGGTCGCAACGGTTCTGCGCTTCACGCTGATGCAGGCGGCGCTGTCGACGCTGTTTTCGGTGGCCTTCGCCATACCGGTGGCGCGAGCGCTGGCGCGGCAGCCGCGATTTCCCGGCCGCGTCTGGCTGGTTCGGCTGATGGCGGTGCCGATGGGCCTGCCGGTGCTGATCGGAGCGCTTGGCCTCCTCGGCATCTGGGGGCGGCAGGGCCTCGTCAACGATCTGCTGGTGATGCTCGGCGCGGGTCAGCGTTTCAGCATCTACGGGCTTGGCGGCATCCTTGTCGCCCATGTCTTCTTCAACATGCCGCTTGCGACACGGCTCATTCTCGCGGGTCTCGAGCGTATTCCGGCGGAATACTGGCGCAGCAGCGCCAGTCTCGGCATGGGGCCGATTTCCAATTTCCGCTTCATCGAATGGCCCATCATCCGGCGCATCCTGCCGGGGATCGCCGGGCTGATCTTCATGCTCTGCGCCACCAGCTTCACGCTTGTGCTGGTGCTCGGTGGGGGACCGGCGGCAAGCACGATCGAGGTGGCGATCTATCAGGCGCTGCGGCTCGATTTCGACCCGCCCCGCGCGATATCGCTGGCGATGCTGCAGATCGCGGTGACCGGCGTCATTCTCGGCCTGCTGTCGCTTGCCGGAACGCCGTCCGATCCCGGCTCGACGGCAGGCGCTGCTGTCAGGCGCTTCGACGGACATTCACACCTTGTCCGGATGACGGATGGGGTGGCGATCCTTGTTGCCGCGCTGTTTCTCGGCCTGCCGCTCGCACAGGTGGCCGTGGCGGGCCTCAAGGCGAATCTTTTCAAGCTTGCCGGCGAGAGGGCCTTTCAGGACGCGGCGCTGACCAGTCTCGGCATCGCCGCAACGGCTGCGGTCGTTTCCGTCGCAATCTGCATTGCGATCATCGAGGCGCGGGCGGCCCTGTCTGCCGAGAGGCATCCATCGCCACCGGCGCGATTGTTTTCCGGGCTGCTTGCTGCCTCGTCTTCGCTGGTGCTGCTGGTGCCGACGACGGTGCTGGCGACCGGATGGTTCATGGTGCTCAGGGCCTATGGCAATACGTCCGTTTTCGCGCCCGCCATCGTGGTGTGCATCAATGCGCTGATGTCGCTCCCCTTCACCATGCGGGTGCTGGCGCCGGCCTTTGCCGAGCATCGGGCCAGGACGGCGCGGCTTGCCGCAAGTCTCGGCATGTCGGGTCTTTCACATCTGCGGTTCGTCGACTGGCCGGTCCTGCGCCGGCCGGTGCTGACCGCGTTTTCCTTCGCCATGGCCTTGTCGCTCGGCGATCTCGGCGCCGTCGCGCTGTTCGGTTCGGAAAACCTGACGACGCTGCCCTATCTGATCTATAGCCGGATGGGTAGCTATCGCAGCGATGATGCCGATGGCTTCGCCTTCCTGCTCGGTCTCGTCTGCCTGATGCTGGCGCTGGCCGGAACGCGGGGAACCGCATCGAGAGAAGGTGGTGCAGATGTCCGGTAATGCGACTGGTGACATCGTGCTGGACGGCGTGAAGCTGCGTCTCGGTGACGCCGGATTCGATTTCGACTGTCGCATCGGCGCCGGGCGTATCACCGCCATTGCCGGCCCCTCGGGCTCGGGCAAGTCGACACTCCTGAACCTGATCGCCGGTTTCGAGCGGCCTGACAGTGGCCGGGTGCTGATCGCGGGCGAGGATGTGGGCGGGTTTGCGCCCGGCAAGCGGCCGGTTTCGCTGGTCTTTCAGGACAACAATCTCTTTGCCCATCTCGATGTCTTCACCAATGTCGGGCTTGGGATTAACCCCGCGCTCCGGCTTTCCGCGGCGGACCGGGAAGCGGTCTCGACCGCCCTTTCCCGCGTCGGGCTTGCGGGCTATGAAAAGCGCAAGCCCGCCACGCTTTCGGGCGGGGAGCGCCAGAGGGCGGCATTCGCAAGGGCGCTGGTGCGGCGAAAGCCTGTGATGCTGCTCGACGAACCGTTTGCGGCGCTCGATCCGGGCCTTCGGGCGTCCATGGCGGATCTGCTCATCGACCTGCATAGGGAAACGGGCGCGACGATCGTCATCGTCAGCCATGATCCGGACGAAGTCGCCCGGCTGGCCGGAGACGTCCTGTTCCTGGACCGTGGTGGAATTGTCTTCGACGGGCCACACGCAGAGTTCACCGAAAGGGTCGATATCGAGGTCATCGGGCGGTTCCTCGGCCATTCCGGCGGCTGAGTGTGCCATTCTCGACCGGTTCGCCTTAATTTGGACGCTCACCGGTGGCATGCGCTTAAGGAATGGGTGGTTTTCTTTTCTCGTCCTACTCTTTTCGCGCCCACCTGCGCATCTTTTCCATTATGCAAATTTATCCATATTCGATGAATGATGTTAAATGGTTGGTGCCGAAGGAACGATTCTCGCAGGTTGCAACGGCAAGTCCCCGGACCGTACTGGGTTCCGGATCGCAGGCAGGGTGGTAGTGGGGCAGGATGCAAGTAGTCGCCGATAAGAGCACAGCGCCGGGCGCTCGCGTTCGGCTGCACCGGTCGACCGGCTTGCGGCGAGGCCTCGTCGCAACGTTCGCGGCCGCACTCATGCTGACCTCCTGTCAGTCGATCTTCGAGCAAGCCTATGTGCCGACGGTCAGCCCGTCCAGCAATCCACAGATCGTCGACGAAGTGCAGAAGAACGATCCGCGCGCCCAGATGGGTGCGCGCGAGCATCCGCGCATCGTCGCAAGCTATGGCGGCGAATATCACGACGAGAAGACTGAGAAGCTGGTTGCGCGCATTGCCGGCGCCTTGACGGCGGTGTCGGAAAACCCGGCGCAGTCTTACCGCATCACCATTCTCAACTCTCCGGCGATCAATGCCTTCGCGCTTCCTGGTGGCTATCTCTATGTGACGCGCGGACTGCTGGCGCTGGCCAACGACGCTTCGGAAGTCGCAGCCGTGCTGTCGCACGAGATGGCGCACGTGACCGCAAACCACGGTATTGAGCGGCAGCGCCGCGAAGAGGCCGAGGTGATTGCAAGCCGCGTGGTCGCGGAAGTGCTGTCGAGCGACATCGCCGGCAAGCAGGCGCTGGCGCGCGGCAAGCTGAGGCTCGCGGCCTTTTCCCGCCAGCAGGAACTGCAGGCCGACGTGATCGGTGTGCGCACGCTCGGTGAGGCCGGCTACGATCCCTATGCCGCGGCCCGGTTCCTCGATTCCATGGCGGCCTACAGCCATTTTACCTCCGTCGATCCGGATACCGATCAGAGCCTCGACTTCCTGTCGAGCCATCCGAACGCGCCACAGCGTGTCGAACTTGCCCGCCGACATGCGCGTGCCTTCGGGCCGGAAGGCACGCATGGCGAGACCGGTCGGGACTATTACCTGAACGGCATCAACGGGTTGCTCTATGGAGACAGTCCTCAGGAAGGCTATGTCCGCGGCCAGACCTTCCTGCACGGAAACCTCGGCATTCGTTTCGACGTGCCGGAAGGCTTCCAGATCGACAACAAGGTGGAAGCGGTTCTGGCGACCGGCCCGGGCGACGTTGCGATCCGCTTCGACGGCGTGGCCGACAACCAGAAGCGCAGTCTTGAAAACTACATTTCGAGCGGCTGGGTGACCGGGCTTCTGCCCGAGACGATCAAGCCGATTACCGTCAACGGGCTTGAGGCGGCGACTGCGCGCGCTTCGGCCGATCGCTGGGATTTCGACATCACCGTGATCCGCATCGGGCCGCAGATCTTCCGCTTCCTGACGGCCGTGCCGAAGGGTAGCTCAATGCTCGACCCGACGGCCGAGAAGCTGCGTTCCAGCTTCCGACGGATCACTCCGCAGGAAGCGGCATCGCTGAAGCCGTTGCGTGTTCGCGTGATCACCGTCGGATCGGGGGATACGATCGGTTCGCTTTCTGCCCGGATGATGGGAACGGAGCGCAAGCTGGAACTCTTCCGGCTGATCAACGCGCTGACACCGACCTCGACGCTGCAGCCGGGAAGCCGGGTCAAGATCATTTCCGAGTAAGGCTTTGTCCCGTTAGTTTTTACGCCATTTCGAGCGACTTGCCGGCTTTCGGAGCGACTTCCGTAAGTGCTGCCTTGAGCTTCTCCATGGCGCGCGTCTCGATCTGGCGTACGCGCTCCTTGGAAATGCCGAGTTCGACGCCTAGTTCCTCCAGCGTCACGGTCTCCTCGGTCAGCCGGCGGGCCTTGATGATACGGCTTTCCCGTTCGTTGAGGCCGGTCATGGCGTTGTGCAGCCATGCGCTCCAGCGCTCGCCATCGATGATGCCGCTTACCTGTTCGTCCGGTGGCAACTCATCGCTTTCCAGCATGTCCAGCTGCTCGGTGCCTTCACCATGCCGGCCGGCGACGGGTGTCTGAAGGGAGGTGTCATTGCTCGAGAGACGCGCATCCATGGACTGGACGTCGGCGAGGCTGACGCCGAGTGCGGAAGCGATTTCCTGATGAATCGCCTGCTCGCTCAGGCGATTGTCGCCACGGGCGAGCTTCGCGCGCAGTCGACGCAGGTTGAAGAACAGCGCTTTCTGGGAGGAACTGGTGCCGCCACGGACAATCGACCAGTTGCGCAGGATGTAATCCTGCATGGAGGCGCGGATCCACCAGCCGGCATAGGTGGAGAAGCGGACCTCGCGAGTGGGATCGAAACGGGCGGCGGCTTCCAGAAGACCGATATAGCCCTCCTGGATCATGTCGTTCAACGGCAATCCGAAGCCACGAAACTTGGAGGCCATAGCAATCACGAGGCGCATATGGGCCTGGGCTATGCGGTTTCGCGCGTTCTGGTCGTTACCGTCCTTCCAGCGGATCGCGAGATCCAGCTCTTCCTCCCGACCGAGATAAGGCTGGGCCATAGCAAATCGGATGATGTGTCTGTCGGCGGACATGGCTTTCATCGTCGTCTCCATGGAACGCAAACCCGTTGCGGGACCATCCCGCCGGAACGATGCGTCAACGGACGAGGGAGGCTCCGGTTCCATGACGGACAGGGCTTTTTCAGCGTATCGCCGGGCGGATCACTCAGTCGTCATCGCATTCTACGCATGAGAACGGCGCGCGGTTTTGTCGGAATCTCTCGAAATGCGATTCCGGCAGCGGTTTTCTCATTCAACCGAATTGTCGGGCATCGGAATTTCCGGACATCGGGATGTCGGGACGGTGACCGCGACAGTCACTTGTCCGTGCCGGATGTTTTGCCCAAGGGGTCCGGGGGCAACTGCCGTAGCGGAATGAGCGACAGCCGCGGGATAGGCCAGCCCTTCGCGTCCGGCATGAAAACCAGTCGGTAACGAGCGAAGATATTGGCGAGCAGCAGTGAGAACCATGCACCGTAGGAAAGACCCGCGATCACGTCGCTTGGATAATGCGCGGAGACCATGACGCGGCTGAAACCCATCCAGAGCGCCAGCAGGACGAAGGCAAGCCGATAGCGGGGCAGAAGCAGGATCAGCACCATGAAGATGGCGCCGACAGTGGTCGAGTGACCGGAGGGGAAGCTTTCGAACTTGGAGCCGCTAAAGGGGGAAATGCCGAAGGCTCCCCATTCGTCGAACTGGCTCGGCCGTGCGCGGCCTATCACCCGTTTCAGCACGTTTGCCGAAAGGCCAGACAGGGCAACCGCCAGGAAAAAATAGGCACCTATCTGCGCCGCATAAAGAGCGCGGAAGCGACGCTTCACGCTTCTCGACAGGCGGAATGAGGAGAGCCCCTCGAAGAACAGGATGGCTGATACGATGAGGATCCAGCCTGAACTGCCGAAATCGGTGATGAGTTCACCGATTGACCGGGCAAACGGGCCGGCTGGCCGAGTTTCACCGACGGCCGTATCGAAGATCAGGAAGGAAAGAACCACCAGATTGGCGGCGACGATGGCGAAGATCTGCCAGTAGTGTGGTGCCGGAGGATGGCGGTTTGCGTCGCGTCGTTTTTTGAGCCAGGCCCAGGTTTTTTCGATGCCGTTCACGCGTGCCTTCCACTTATTCTTATTTCGCCATGGCTGGGTGATGAAAGCGTTGTGCGCAAGTGCCCAGGATGACGGCAGCCGCGGCAAAATGGTTGTCACGGCTGCGAATTGCAAGGGGCGCTGGGATTGTCACACGCTTTTTAACGCGCGTGATGGGAATGGCAGCGCCTGGAATGACCGCAGGAATCCCCCGTGCCCATTCCTGCTTTGGAAATTATGCGGCAGCAGAAAGCGCCTTGAACTCGGCGAGGATCGCGTCGCCCATCTGCGTGGTGCCGACGCGGGTTGCGCCTTCAGCCATGATATCGCCGGTGCGGATGCCCTTGTCGAGCACGTTGGCGATCGCCTTTTCGAGGTTGTCCGCTTCCTTGACCATGTTGAAGGAGTAACGCAGGCACATGGCGAAGGAGGCGATCATGGCGATCGGGTTGGCGATGCCCTGGCCGGCGATATCGGGCGCCGAGCCGTGTACGGGCTCGTACATGGCCTTGCGCTTGCCGGTCTTGGCATCCGGTGCACCGAGCGATGCAGACGGCAGCATGCCGAGCGAACCGGTGAGCATGGCCGCGACGTCGGAGAGCATGTCGCCGAACAGGTTGTCGGTGACGATGACGTCGAACTGCTTCGGCGCGCGTACGAGCTGCATGCCGCCGGCGTCGGCCAGCATGTGTTCGAGCTTCACGTCCGGATACTTGGCCTTGTGGGTCTCGGTGACCACCTGGTTCCAGAGCACGCCGGATTTCATGACGTTGCGCTTTTCCATCGAGCATACGGCGTTCTTGCGGGTGCGGGCCAGCTCGAAGGCGACGGAGGCGATGCGCTCGATCTCGTAGGTGTCATAGACCTGGGTGTCGATGGCACGCTTCTGGCCGTTGCCGAGATCGGTGATGGTCTTCGGCTCGCCGAAATAGACACCGCCGGTCAGTTCGCGCACGATCAGAATGTCGAGGCCTTCGACCAGTTCCGGCTTCAGCGAGGAAGCGGCGGCCAGCGCCGGGTAGCAGATTGCCGGGCGCAGGTTGGCGAAAAGCTCGAGATCCTTGCGCAGGCGCAGCAGGCCGGCTTCCGGACGTACTTCGTAAGGTACGGCATCCCACTTCGGACCGCCGACCGCGCCGAACAGGACCGCATCCGCGGCAAGCGCCTTCTCCATGTCGGCGTCGGTGATCGCGACGCCATGGGCGTCGTAGGCGGAGCCGCCGACGAGGCCTTCGTCGGTGGTGAAGCCGGCGTTCTGCTCGGCATTCATGTAATCGATGATCTTGCGCACTTCGGCCATGGTTTCCTGGCCGATGCCGTCGCCGGGCAGAAGAAAGAGATTGCGCTGTGTCATGGGGAGGCCTCCCTGGCTTTGAAAGAGTTGCCGCCTTCTATCGGGCAAAGCCCCGCGTTTCAAGGACGCTCAGCGGCAGAACGGTACGGCGGGAGGAACCGTTTCCGGCGCGATGGCTCATGTTGCCGCGCCGGTGTTGTTTTTGGGGCAAGTGCGGAGGCGTCAGGCCCAGGGATGATTGACGGCGTTCGCTTTTTCGAAGGAAGCGATGCTGCCGGCCTTTTCGAGCGTCAGGCCGATGTCGTCGAGGCCGTTCAGCAGGCAGTGGCGCTTGAAGGCGTCGATCTCGAACTTGATGCGGCCACCATCCGGGCCGGTGATTTCCTGAGCTTCCAGATCGACCGTCAGCACGGCGTTCGAGCCGCGGCTTGCGTCGTCCATCAGCTTGTCCAGTTCGTTCTGGCTGACGACGATCGGCAGGATGCCGTTCTTGAAACAGTTATTGTAGAAGATGTCGGCGAAGCTGGTGGAGATCACACAGCGGATGCCGAAGTCGAGGAGCGCCCACGGCGCATGCTCGCGCGAGGAACCGCAGCCGAAATTATCGCCGGCGACCAGGATTTTGGCATTCTGGTAGGCGGGCTTGTTGAGGACAAAATCCTCGTTGACCGAGCCGTCTTCCTTATAGCGCGCTTCGGCGAATAGGCCCTTTCCGAGACCGGTCCGCTTGATGGTCTTCAGATAGTCCTTCGGGATGATCATGTCCGTGTCGATATTGACGACCGGAAGCGGCGCGGCAACGCCGGTGAGCTTTTCGAACTTTTCCATCAGACTCCGCCTTCTGAATGCAATTCAGGAATTTCCGCTGCACTTAGAGCAAAAATGTGCGGATTTGAAGGTCTTTATTGCCCGAACGGGTACGCCTGTAGCCCGCGGCGCCAGTTTTTGCCGCTAACTTTCACCGTTCCAACGCGGCGCACGCCTCAGAGGTCGATGATCGTACCGCGACCGTCGTTCCAGACGCGCATTTCGCGCTCGCCGGATTTGCGGTTTGTCTTGGCGTAGATCGGGGCGGCCTTGGTCCGTGCGGTCAGCATGCGATAGCCGAGCGAAAGCGTCAGGACAGCACCGGCGATCAGCGTCAGGGAGACGGCGAAGGCGGCGGCTGCGGCGATGACGACGATGCCGGCAAGACCCAGAGCGACGGAACGAAGATTCTGCATGTTCGAAATCCTTTCTCGCCCATCAAGGTGGTCCTTCTTCGCCCTGAATGCAAGGGCTGTCGGCCAAAAGTCGGCTTGCACCGGCGGGCAAAGATTGGCAGAACGCTGGCATGGTTTCCTTTGCCGACGATCACCCTTCGAGATTGCGCCGTTCCGTTCTGAGCGTGCCGGCAATCAACGTCCGCGCGCTTGAAAAGACCCACGGCCTTGCCTGCGACGCCGTCATCTTCGATCTGGAGGATTCGGTCTTTCCGGATAAAAAAGCCGAAGCGCGGGAAAATCTGCGCCGTTTCTTTGCCGAAACGCCGCTTGTGGGCCGCGAAGCCGTGATCCGGGTGAACGAAATCGGCAGCGATTATTTCGCCGACGACATGGCGGCAGTGATCGAATGCCGGCCCGACGCCGTCCTGCTTCCCAAGGTCGATGGACCCGACGTCGTTCGTGTCGTCGCGGATCTGCTCGCGGAAGCGGATGCGTCAGAAAGTCTCAGGATATGGGCGATGATCGAGACGCCGCTCGGTGTTCTCAACGCCGCCCAGATTGCTGCCTCCGGCCGCACCGCCGGCGGACGGCTCGACAGTTTCGTCGTCGGTCTCAATGACTTGAGGAAGGCGACCGGGGTAGTCCCGGAGTCGGGGCGAACCTATCTCGTGCCCTTCCTGATGCAGGTGATCCTTGCGGCGCGGGCCTATGGGCTCGATGCGATCGACAGCGTTTCGAACGATTTTCGCGATCTGGAGGCCTTTGGCCGCGAGTGTCTGCAGGGCCGTTCCATGGGATTCGACGGCAAGATGCTGATTCATCCGGCGCAGATCGAGGGCGCCAACCGGCATTTCGGCTTTTCGCCGGAGGCTGTCGCCGAGGCGCGGATGATCGTTTCCGCCTTTGCCGATCCCGCTACGGCAGCGCTCAACGTCATCAATGTCGACGGCCGCATGATCGAGCGGCTGCATCTCGACGAGGCCGAAAAACTGCTCGCGAAGATCGCGATCATCGAACAGAGAGAAGGCAAGCTATCGTGAAAGTCTATCGTTTCCTCACCGGTCCGGACGACGCATCCTTCTGTCACCGGGTCACCGACGCGCTCAACAAGGGCTGGGAACTGCACGGCCCGCCGAGCCTTTCGTTCAACGCTGCGACCAACCAGATGCATTGCGGCCAGGCCGTGGTGAAGACCGTGCATGGCAAGGACTACGATCCCGCCATGAAGCTCGGCGAGCAATAAGCCGGCTAAGGGTCCGCCCGTCAGACGGGCCCTTGCGGTCATATTCGCATCATTTGACGGCGGCGTTGCCGCCATCGGCATAAAGTGCTGAGCCCGCGACGAAGCTCGACAGCGGGCTTGCGAGGAAAAGCGCTGCCTGGGCGATCTCTTCCGGTCTTGCGATCCGTTTTAGCGCATGCAGGCCTGCCGCCCAGTCCTTCTGCGCCTGATCTCCGGCCATGGCCGTATCCGTGCCGCCGGGCAGAAGCGCGTTGGCGCGAATGTTCCGGCTTCCATAGTCCGCGGTGATCCCCTTTACCAGACCCATGATTCCCGCTTTCGCGGCGGCATAGGCGGCCATTCCGGGCAGGCCGACGCTGGTTCCGACGAAGCTCGAAACGAAGACGAGCGCGCCCGCGCCGCTTTCCAGCATGGCCGGGATCTGGTGGCGGGCGCCGAGAAAGGCCGATGTCAGGTTGGTGGTGAGCGTGTCCTGCCATTCCTGCGGGGCGATTTCCGCAAGCGGCCTGATCGGGCCGACCGTTCCGGCATTGTTGATCGCGACATCCAGCCTGCCGAACCGGCTTGTGGCCGCGGCGACAAGTTCCGAATGGGTTTCGTCCAGGCTGGCGTCGCCTGCGACGGCAAGGGCCGTTCCGCCTTCCCGCCTGATGGCATCGGCGACGTCCTCCAGAGCCTTGCTGCCCCGAGCATTCAGGATGACGGATGCGCCTTCGGCGGCAAGCAGCATGGCCGTGGCGCGGCCGATGCCCGACGATGCGCCGGTTATGATTGCGACCTTGTTTTTCAGAACTGACATTGAGACCTCCTTTAAGTGGGAGGCCAAGGGATAGGGGGAGGAAAGTGCGCCAACCACCCGTTTCCTGCTCAGGTTCGGGTGCGAGCCGGAAGTGACGGTGTTCTAGACCGCGTTTCGGGCCTTACCGGTTTGTGGAGGCGTCTTCGGCGCTTTCCTCGATGCGTTCCATATCATCGTCCGAAAGGCCGAAATGATGGCCGATCTCATGGATCAGTACGTGGGTGATGATGTCGCCAAGCGTCTCTTCGTTTTCCGCCCAGTAATCGAGGATCGGCCGGCGATAGAGCGTGATACGGTTTGGCATTTCGCCTGTGTCCATGGTGAAACGCTCGGAAATGCCACGGCCCTCGAACAGGCCGAGCAGGTCGAAGGGCGTTTCGAGCGCCATGTCCTCGAAGATCTCGTCGGTCGGAAAATCGGCGATCTCGATGATCAGGTTGCCGGTCAGGGCACGGAATTCCTCCGGCAGATGGCCATAGGCCTCAATGGCCAACGATTCGAATGTGCTGATCGTCGGCGCATGGCGTTCACGCCAATCTTCGGTCTGGTCAATGCGGGCCATCTGAGCTCCTTGTCGAGCCCATCATATAGGGTTTTTGCCACCGCTTTTCGAGTGGGAATCCGGTCAAGGAATAAATTCACAGGAAATGTGGTTGACTCTTCGCAAAAGCTCTGGAATCCATAAGAACATATAGAGAACAAATTGACGGGAGAGAACGTCATGGGCGGGAACGCTCTGGCGCAGGAGAAGCTTTTCGCCCTGCGCAAGGCGATTGCGAAGATCGAGGGCAAACCGGCGGCCGATGGGCTTTCGTCGGCGGGGGGCGATGCCGTTCCCCCGGTTTCCGACGCATCAGGTGCCGGCGCGGACGATCTTGGACGACTCCTGCCGGAAGGTTTTCCGGTTGGGTCGATGATCGAGGTGCGCGGTGCGGCGATGCGGGATGCGGCGTCGGTCAGCGGCTTCGGCCTCGGGCTCTGCCTGTCGTGCCGACCTGATCGGTCAGACAAACGGATCCTGTGGATCGGCGAGCGATCCGTCGCCCGGGAGGTCGGCCTGCCTTACGCGTCGGGCCTTGTCGATTACGGCTTCAGGCCGGGTGAATTGCTGCATGCCATGCCGAGAAAGCTCGAGGATGCGCTGTGGCTGGCGGATGCAGCACTTTCCTGCAGCGCTTTTTCCGCCGTGATGCTGGAGATTCAGGGCAATCCGCGCGGCTTCGGCCTGACCGAAAGTCGTCGCCTCAGCCTGAAGGCGAAGGCCGGCGGCGGTTTCCTGCTTCTCCTGCGGCAGTCGGGGGAGGAAGAGGCGAGCAGCGCTTCCCTTCGTCTGCGTGTCGAACCCGCGCCGGCAGCGGCGCGGTTCCTGGCCGGCGGGTCGATGCTTGGCGGCAGTATCGGCAACCCCGTCTTTCATCTTGTTCCGGAAAAGAGCCGGTTGGCGGCTCCCCCCGGACTGATCCTGGAGTGGAACCCACATGACCGTCTGTTTTCCCCCGCAGCTTCCCCTTCTTCCGGCAGGGCACGCCCCTTCCGCCCGGCGTATCCTGGCGCTCTGGTTTCCCCGGCTTTCGACCGACAGGCTGGCGCGACGGCGCTGGGGGATGTCGTGGCGTTCGAAAGGGCGTCCTGAGCATCCGCCTGTCGTCTGCGCCGGCCGGGTGCAGAACAGCATGCGGCTGACGGCGCTCGACGAGGCGGCCGAGGCGATCGGTCTGAGGACCGGGCAGGGCCTTGCGGAAGCACGGGCAATCTGCCCCACGCTCGATGTCGCCGAGGCCGATCAGCATTCGGACCGGCAGTTTCTCGAGGCGATCGCCGACTGGTGCGACCGCTACACGCCGCTGGTGGCGATCGACGGGGTCGATGGGCTACTTCTTGATATTACCGGCTGCGCGCATCTCTTTGGCGGGGAGCAGGGTCTGATCGACGATATTCTGGGGCGTCTCCTGCAACTTGGCCTCGAGGTGCGGGGGGCGATTTCCTCGACCCCCGGCCTCTCCTGGGCGGCGGCGCGGTTTTCCGACAGGCAGGTGATTGCCGACGAAGCGATGGTGGGGATCCTTTCCGCCCTGCCGATGCGGGCGCTGCGCATCGATACAGATATGTCGCTGGCGCTTGCCAGGGTCGGCCTGAAGCAGGTGGGCGATTTGCTCGCCGCGCCGCGCGGACCACTGACGCGGCGCTTCGGGCCGGAGCTTCTGCTCAGGCTCGACCAGGCGCTCGGGCGGGAGGGAGAGCCGATCGTGCCGCGTCGGACGGTTGCCCTTCTTTCGGTCGAGCGGCGTCTTGCCGAACCGGTTCGCGACGAGGAAGCAATCCTCGATCTCGTGGGGCGACTGGCGGCGGGCTTGAGATCTGGGCTGGAGGGGCGTGGCGAAGGTGGGCGGCTGTTCGAACTCCTGCTCTTCAGGGTGGACGGACGCGTCTTCCGCATCGAGATCGGCGCGGCAAGCCCCTTGCGCGATGCCGCCCGGATCAAGGCCCTGTTCAACGAGCGCATGGCCGTGCTGCATGACGACATGGATGCCGGTTTCGGTTTCGAGATCCTCAGGCTCAACGTGCTGCAGTCGGAAGCTCTCGATGAGAAACAGGTGGCATTCGGCGCTCGCTCCTCCGATGCGGACCAGTCTCTCGATTTCATCGACCGCGTGGCGGCCCGTTTCGGACGCGATTTCCTCAGGCAGCCCGTGCTTCATGCCAGTCACTGGCCGGAACGGGCTTCCGGCCTTGCGCCGCTTGCCGATGTGACATCGCCGGCAGGGAAGGTTGCGCCGCCGGTGCGCAACGAGCGGCCGATGCGGCTCCTTGCCCATCCCGAGCCGGTTCAGGTTATGGCGGCGGTGCCGGATGGTCCGCCAGCGAGCTTCCGCTGGCGCCGTGCCCTGCACCGTGTCGTGCGGGCCGAAGGGCCGGAACGTTTGAGCGCGGAATGGTGGATCGACGGCGAGGATGCGTCCTCACGGGATTATTTCCGGATCGAGGACAGCACTGGCCATCGTTTCTGGCTTTACCGTCAGGGACTTTACGAACGCGGCGCCACCGATCCCGGCTGGTTCATGCAAGGGCTCTTCGCATGAGCCCGCCCGTTTTCTTCGAGATCGGGGCAAGGAGCAATTTCTCCTTTCTCGAGGGAGCCGCGCATCCCGAGGAAATGGTTGCGACGGCAGCCGAACTCGGAATTGCCGGGCTCGGGCTTGCCGATCGCAATACGGTGGCGGGTGTGGTGCGCATGTATGCGGCGGCGAGAGTCACGGGTTACGCCATCAGGCCCGGCGCCCGGCTGGTCTTTGCCGATGGCACGCCGGAACTTCTGGCCTATCCCATCAACCGGCGCGGCTGGGGGCACCTCTGCCGGATGCTGAGCGCGGGAAACCTGCGGTCGGAGAAGGGTGTGTGCACGCTGTATGAAGCCGATCTTCTCGAATGGTCTGAAGATCTCATGTTTGCAGCCATGGCGCCTGCATTCGCCGATCCCGAACAGGCGGAAGCGTTTTGCGCACGTCTGGCGGTCCTTGCCGCGCATCTGAAGGATCGGCTTTATCTGGCTCTGGTGCCGCGTTATGACGGTCTCGACCGGCTAACGTTCGCCCGGCTGAACAAGATGGCTGAAGGGCTTTCTATCCCCCTGATCGCCAGCAACGAGCCCGTCTATCATGTGCCGGAACGCAAGCCGCTTGCCGATGTGGTCACCGCCATCCGCGAGCATGTAACGCTGGCCGAGGCGGGTTTCCATCTTGCCGCCAATGCCGAGCGGCATCTGAAGCCGCTGGCGGAAATGGTGCGTCTTTTCCATCTCTATCCCGAGGCTATCACGGCCACGGCCGATTTTTTCGGCCGGCTGCAGTTTTCCCTCGACGAACTCAGCCATCAATATCCCGACGAAACGGTCGATGGCGAGCCGGTTGACAAGGCCCTGCGCCGGTTGACCTATGAGGGGGCTGCGCGGCGTTTCCCGGACGGCGTACCGTCCAAGATCGCAGGTCTCCTCGAATACGAACTCAACCTGATCGCGGACAAGCGTTACGAGCCCTACTTTCTGACGGTTCATCGCATCATTACCTATGCCCGCAGTCAGGACATTCTCTGCCAGGGACGCGGCTCGGCCGCCAATTCCGCCGTGTGCTACTGCCTCGGCATCACCGAGGTGAATCCGGAGAAGACGACGCTGCTTTTCGATCGATTCATCTCGACCGAGCGCGAGGAGCCGCCGGATATCGACGTTGATTTCGAGCATGCCCGGCGCGAGGAGGTCATCCAGTTCATCTATCGTGAATACGGAAAGGAACACGCGGCGCTGACGGCGGCGGTCATCAGTTATCGGGCGCGTTCGGCAGGCCGTGAAACGGCCAAGGCCTTCGGCCTCTCGGAAGACGTGCAGTCGGCGCTGGTGGGGACGATATGGGGCTGGTCCACGTCGGAACTTTCGGAGCGCGAGGCGCGGGCGGCGGGGCTGGAACTCGCCAATCCGACGACGCTGAACGTGCTTCGCTATGCCTCGGCCCTGCTGGGTTTTCCCCGGCATCTTTCCCAGCATGTCGGCGGCTTCGTGATTACCCGGGACAGGCTCGACGAGGTGGTGCCGATCATGAACACGGCCGATGGCCGCTACATGGTGGAGTGGAACAAGGACGACCTCGATACGCTGAAGATCCTCAAGGTCGATGTTCTGGCACTCGGCATGCTCACCTGTCTCGCCAAGGCGATGAAGTTGCTTTCCCATCATTACGGACGCCAAGAGACGCTCGCCACTCTGTTTCGGGATCATCAGGACGACGTCTACGACATGATCTGTCGGGCCGATACGCTGGGCGTCTTCCAGATCGAGAGCCGGGCGCAGATGAGCATGTTGCCGCGGCTGAGGCCCCGAGAGTTCTACGATCTGGTGATCGAAGTGGCAATTGTCCGGCCGGGTCCGATCCAGGGCAAGATGGTCCATCCCTATCTGAAGAACCGTGAAAATCTGGCGCGGGGCGTGGAGGTCACATATCCCAAGCCCGAGCTGAAGACCGTTCTGGAACGGACGCTGGGAGTGCCGCTCTTTCAGGAGCAGGCGATGCAGATTGCGATCACCGCCGCCGGTTTCACGCCGGCCGAAGCCGACCAGTTGCGGCGCGCCATGGCGACTTTTCGCCGAACGGGACAGGTTACCGATTTCAAGCAGCGTTTCATCGATGGCATGATCGCCAAGGATTATGACCGGGATTTTGCCGAGCAATGCTTCAGCCAGATCGAGGGCTTCGGCGAATATGGCTTTCCGGAAAGCCATGCGGCCTCCTTTGCCCTGTTGGTTTACGCCTCTGCCTGGATGAAGACCTTTTATCCGGATGTCTTCTGCGCGGCTATGCTCAACTCCCAGCCCATGGGGTTTTATGCTCCGGCCCAGCTTATCCGCGATGCGCGCGAACACGGGGTGGACATCCGGCCGGTCGATGTCAATTGTTCCAGCTGGGATGCTGGGCTGGAGGATGATGGTTTCTCGGCGAAGCGGGTCGCGCAGCGGCATGCGTCGATGCGGACGGTCATTCGCAGCACGAAGGCGGTGCGGCTGGGGTTCCGTCTGGTCAAGGGGCTTTCCGAGGCGGATATGGAACTGCTCGTCCAGCGGCGTGGGGGTGGTTACGCTTCCGTCAGGGACCTTTGGCTGAAGACCGGCCTGTCGCGGTCGACGATCGAATTGCTTGCGGATGCCGACGCTTTTGCCTCCATGGGTCTCGGCCGTCGGGATGCGCTCTGGGCGGCGCGCGCGCTGGACAAGGGGGCGGTCGTCGAAAACCTGCCGCTCTTCGAAAAGGCCGCGGATTGCGAATTGCAGGCGGAGGAGCAAATGTCCCTGCGGTCCATGCCGGCGGGTGAGGCGGTCATTCAGGACTACCGGGTGCTTGCCCTTTCCCTGAAGGCGCACCCGCTTTCCTTCCTGCGGGCCGATCTTGCATCGAGCGGCATCGTCCGGTCCGCTGAACTGGAGGATATTGCTGCCGGCCGTTTCGTGAAGGTCGCCGGGCTCGTTCTGGTGCGGCAGAGGCCGGGTTCGGCCAAGGGCGTCATCTTCATGACCATCGAGGATGAAACCGGTGTTGCCAATATCATCGTCTGGAAGAAGACCTTCGAGCGTTACCGCCCGGTCGTGATGGGCGCGCGGCTGGTGACGGTCCATGGCCGGCTGCAGAAGGCGAGCGGCGTCATTCACATCGTGGCCGAGAGGATCGGGGATTCGACGGAGAAACTCGGCTTGTTGAAGGAAGATGCCAATCGTCTCGGTGCTCCCGATAATGCCCATACGATGCCTCGACCGCAGAACCGCCCGTCCCGACAGCCGGCGCAAACAGGTGCGAATGCCGATCCGCCGAGGTTGTTACCGGCCGCGTGCAATGATGTCTCCGGCGTCATGCCGAAGGGCCGCAATTTTCACTAGGCAGTTCCACGCAAGGGCATGAAACAACTTGGCATCAGGAGATGGTGGATTTAAAGCGCTTCCGTTCTCGCCGGGAATGTTCGGAAGTGTTTCCGGTGAAGTATACGGCCGGTCTCGTGTTCCGAACGGCGTAAAGCAGGAAGATGGAGCGCTGGCGCAATCCCGATCTGGCGACACGCTCTCCAGCGGAAAGTCATAGCGGATACGTTTCATGGCCGAGAAGCATGCCGGGCATAGCCGGGATCGCACCGAAATGCCGAGCACAGTGGCTGTTCATGTCAGTTCACGCGGCCAGACCCACGCCTGTCTTGCGAAGTTTCTAACGCGGTGTGATGGCTTTCGGTGCTTGAGTGGTGAGACCCTGTCCGCATTTACGGCTATATCTATCCCGATGACCGAGCCTGCCGCACGGCCGGTTCATATGTGAACCGTGCGGCGGGCGCTGGGCTTATGGAGGCTTACCTTGTGCCGGTCGCTTCGATCCAGTCGGCGAACTTGTCGATGAAGGTCTTGAGGAAGTCTCTCGTTCCGTCACTGGTCAGCTTGCCCTCGGCGTCGAGGAGGTCTCCAACCTTGGAGATATAGGCCTCCGGCTGCTGGAGGACTGGCATGTCGAGAAAAACAAGCGGCTGGCGCAGGTGATGGTTGGCGCCGAACGCGCCGAGCATGCCGGGCGAAACGCTGACGATGGCAGCCGGCTTGCCGCTCCAGGCGCTCTTGCCATAGGGACGGGAACCGACGTCGAGGGCGTTTTTCAGACCGCCCGGAATGGAGCGGTTATATTCCGGCGTCACGAAGAGAACAGCTGAGGATTTGGCGATCTCGCTACGGAAGCGCGACCATGCCTCGGGCGGGGTCTCGCTCTCAAGATCGGGATTGTAGAGCGGCAGGCCGCCGATCTCTACGATGGTCAGTTCGAGACGCGGGGCTGCTATCTCCTTCATTGCAAGAGCGATGGACCGGCTGAAGGCACCCTTTCGGAGGCTGCCGACGACGACGGCGACATGGATGGTCATGGGGAAATTCCTATTCTGCTTGAGGGGTATTCAGGGCAATTCACCAGCGTCAATCCAGTTCGATACGATCGTCTGGTCCGTGATGAAACCACATCGCAGGACAAAGAGGTAGGGTTGCGGCATTCTATCGTTTCAGGGTCGCTCGCCGATGAGCAATGTCTGCGACAAGCGTTCCTTTGTTGTTGGCAAATCGCCAGTCTGAATGTTCGCCTGGGGTAGCTCGTCGAGGTTGAAGTGAAAACCGTATTGACGCGGACCTCTGGCGCAAACCTGACCGTGAGGCCTTTGGCTCCGGTCGACTGACGTCATCGCCGATAAAACAGCCGGGGCGCTACCCTGCCTGTAATCGCAACCAGCGGAGAAGGTCATGATACCGCCCATTGCCGTTTTGCCATCGCGTGTCGGACGATGTGGAGATCGGATGATCTCGTCTTCGATCACCGTTCTGATCGTTTCGTGAACGGCATCCGGAAGGTTGTCGCCCATGAGGTGTTCGCTCACTGAGGCAAGTGGTCGAGGGAGTGATGAAACCTGTCACATCCACACGGACCTAGGGGGTTCGCTTGCATGACAGTCCTTGGCGGCGAACGCTTGCCAGATCTGCTCATTCTTGCTTCCACTTCTTCCTGAAGACCAAGGATGGCCGAAGGAAAGGCACATCGACTTTGCATAATATAATCCCGTCACGACGGACCGCCCTGCATGGAACGCTTGTCGAAAGATGGGCTCATGAAGGTTACTGAAGCGGCGCCAGATCCGGGCGTCGCCCCCTGTTCGATCGGAAGGCGCAAGAGAAATCGCGCGCTGTGCGACCTTGCAATTGGCGACAAGCTTGGAGGCCACGATCTTTTTGAAATCAAGATCATAGCCTCGGCGATCCCGATCACGGGAACCGACATGTCCCGCTACAGCCGATAGGCCTCCCTTGCCAGGTCGCCCGCAAGCAGGCGGGCGAGATCCGTCGCCTCGTCTTCATCCAATCGGTGCGTTACCACCAGTTCCGCCAGAAAGGCGCAATCGACACGACGGCTGACATCGTGTCGGGCGGGGATTGAGCAGAGTGCCCGCGTGTCGTCGTTGAAGCCAACAGTATTATAAAATCCGGCTGTTTCGGTTGCAAGTTCCCTAAACCGCCGGATACCCTCGTAACTGTCGTGGAACCACCATGGCGGGCCGAGACGCAGGGATGGATAGGCCCCGGCGAGCGGTGCAAGCTCGCGGGAATAGGTGCTCTCATCAAGGGTAAAGAGGATCAGCGTCAAACGCGGGTCCATGCCCACGGCATCCAGCAGCGGCTTTAGCGCCTGGGTGAAGTTGACGGACACCGGGATATCGAAGCCGCGGTCTCGACCATACGCGGTCCTGACCCGGGCGCTGTGACTACGGAAAGAGCCGGCATGCAACTGCATGACCATGCCATCCTCGGCGGACATGCGTGCCATTTCAGTCAACATCTGTGCCCGGAAGAGCTCGGCATCCCCCGGCTGGCCCTTGCCGTTGCGGATGCGAGCGAAGAGAGCGGTCGCCTCCCTTTCTGGAAGGTCAGCGGTGTTGGGTGTTAAGTGCCCATGATCTGTGGCGGTTGCGCCCAGAGAGCGGAAAAAGGCCCGGCGGTTGCGATGCGCCTCGAGATAGCCGTGCCAGTTTCCCGTGTCACAACCCGTTAATTCACCGAAACGGTCGAGACCGGAGAGGAAATCTTCTGTGTCCGGGTCGATAACCGCGTCCGGGCGATATGTCGGTATGACCCGGCCGTTCCAGTCGCTTTCCCGCGCCATCCGATGCCATGTCAGCTCGTCGAGCGCACCGTCCGTTGTCGCAATGACGTCAATGGAAAATGCGTCATAAAGCGCGCGGGGCCGGTAAGCCCGATCTCCTAGGCGCTCCATGATCGCATCATAATGGTGATCGGCATTGGCTTCCGACAGACGCTGCGAAAGCCCGAAGACGGTCGATAGGGAGTGATCGAGCCATAACCGGGACGGTGTTCCGCGAAAGAGATGATAATGCCGGGCAAAGCAGCCCCAGATCCTTCGCGGATCCGTTTCACAGTTGGCGCCGATGCCGAGGTCTTCATAGGGAATTCCATGACTGACCAGCATGCGGACCACATAGTGGTCCGGTATGACGAACAATTCGGCCGGATTTGCAAAGGCAGGGTTTTCACCCCACCAGCGCGGGTCGGTGTGACCATGCGGTGATACGATCGGCAGCTTTTCCACCCGTGCAAAGAGATCGCGGGCGATGTTGCGGGTCGTCGGATCGGACGGAAAGAGGCGGTCAGGGTTCAGCATGCTGCATCAGCCCATCATTGCCCGGGGAAGAAACATCACGATCTCCGGGAAGAGGATCATGATGACGACAACCGCGAGCACGGCCACGGCGAGCGGAATCATCTCGGCCGTATATTCCTTGTAAGAGCACTTCAGGATGCCGCAGACCGTGAACATCGAGACTCCTACCGGCGGGGTCATGCCGCCGAAGGTCACCAGTGTCATCATGACGAGGCCGAAATGCACCGGATCGACGCCCGCCGCGGTGACGACGGGAACAAGGATCGGGGTCAACAGCATGACTATGACGGTCGCTTCGACCAGCATGCCGAAAACGAGCAGGAAGGCTGAAATGACAAAAAGCAGCGTTGCCTGGCTGGAGAAGAGCCCAAGGGTCAGTTCGGCAAGGGTTTGCGGCACGCGTTCGAAGGTGATGACGTAACCGAATGCGCCGGAAAACAGGATGATCAGCATGATCATGCCAATATCGCGCACGCTGAGCAGCATGGCATCGACGATCTTTGCCCAGGAGAGTTCGCGATAGATGAAAGCGCCGACCAGAACGGCATAGGCAACAGCGAAGGCCCCGGCTTCGGACGGGGTAAAGATCCCGAAGCGAATGCCAACGATCAGCCAGACCGGGAAGAGGATCGCCCAGAAACTTTCGCGCACGGCATCGATCACCTCGCGCGTGGTGGGCCGACGATTGGAGATCGGTCGGTAGTCCCTCCGGTGCGCAATCCAGCCCGTCGCGATCATCAATGCGATGGTCAGCAGAACGCCGGGCACGATTCCCGCAATGAAAAGCCGTCCGATGGAGACCTCCCCGAGAAAGCCGTACAGGATAAGTCCGAGGCTTGGGGGGATCGTCGCGGTTATGAGGCCGCCGATCGAAAGCAGGGCTCCCGTGAAACCACGGCTGTAACCCTCCTTGATCATGGGTTCTCCAAGAACCCGCGATTGCATGGCCGCGTCTGCCACGGCCGATCCTGAAATGCCGCCCATGAGGGCAGAGAGCAGCAGGCTGGTCTGCGCGAGGCCGCCGCGCATCCAGCCGGCCAATGTCTTGGCAAGCGTCAGCATGCGCGGAGTGATGCCGGAACCGTTCATCAGATGGCCGACGAGAATGAACAGCGGAACAGCCAGCAGCGGGAACGACTGACTGGCGGCCACGATGCGTTGCACGGCAGTCGTGTCAGGCATGAAGGTGGATGGCAGCAGGAAATAGACGATGCTTGCGACACCGATGGCAAAGGCCACAGGCATCCCGATCACCATGAAGCCGAGGGCAAGGCAAAGCAGCAATAGCGAAATCACAGTAGTTGCTCCCGGTCGTGATGTTCAGGTTCGATAGAGAAGATAAGACCGTGCCCGAACGTCCGGCGCAGCAGGGAAATGATCATCAACACGCAACCTACGGGAAATGCCAGCGTCACCCAGCCGTAGGAAAGGCCCGATGCGCCGATCTCGCGTGCCCAATTCGACATGGCGAGGTGCCAGCCGAGCCAGCCGGTGTAGGTGAGAAACAGGATCATGCAGACGAGGCAAAGAAAGTTCAGCGCCCGGCGTCCGTTGGTTGAAAGGGCATCCGGCAGGGCGGATATGCGGATATGCTCGCCACGCTTCATGATCAGGTCTGCACCAAACATGCAGCTCCAGATCAAGAGAAGTTGGGCGATTTCAGGTCCCGACGGGAAGGGCTGACCAATGGCCCGTCCGATAGCGCCCAAAAGCACCGCCAGCACGGTGCCGGTCAGAAAAACGATCGCCAGAAACTCCTCTGCCCGATCCAAGACTTTCCACATTTTTTCCTCCTGCCTTGCGAGGGCGGACGACGCGGCTGTGGCCGCGCCGTCCGTTTGGATCAGAGTTTTGCCGCGTCGATGAAGGGCTTCAGAGCATCCCGGGCTTCCTCCAGGCCCAGTTCCTTGTAGACACCGGGCACGAGAGCCTTGAAGTCGTCGACGTTGATCTCGTTGACCACGACGCCTGCGGCCTTCATGTCCTGAAGGACGGTGTCGATCTTGGCCACCGTTCCGGCAGAGGCTTCGTCGCCGGCCTTCTGCAACTCCTCATTGATGATCGCCTGATATTCCGGTGACAGGGATTTGAACCAGGTTTCGGACGTCGCCAGGCCCGTCAGCAGCTGGACGTGACCGGTGAAGGCGAGGTTTTTGGTCACCTCCTGTAGCTTGATACCGTAGGCGCCGGTGAGCTGCGCTTCCGCACCGTCAACAGCACCGAGCTGCAGGGCGGAATAGACTTCCGACCACGGCATAGGCACGGCGGTCGCGCCGAGCGCATTGACGGTTGCGAGCCAGCCCGGCGCGTCGATCGTACGAACGCGAACGCCCTTGAGGTCAGCCGGCTTGGTCACCGGGTTCTTGGTGAACATCTGGCGGGTACCCTGGAACCAGTTGTAGTTCAGCAGACGAATGCCGGAGGATGTGGCGAGATCTTCCACCCATGCCTTGTAGACGGGGGATTCCGTGATGGCGGCATACTGCTTGTAGTCATCGACGAGATAAGGAGCGGCCAGGATTCCCAGTTCCTTCTTGAATGGGGCGAGACGGCCGGCATCAACGAGGACCGCAATGGCGGCGCCGTTGCGGATCTGCTCCAGTACGTCATTGTCCGAGCCTAGTTGCGAGGATGGGTAAACAACGACATCGATTTCGCCATTGGTCCGTTCCTTGATGCGCTTGGCGGCGTCCTCCATCGCCATTGCGAGCGGATCCTGGGCGTTCTGCGACGTCGACAGGGCAAACTTCACCTCGGCAAATGCGCCGGTGGCGGTGGAAGCGAGCAAGGCGGCTGCCAAGCCCAGGGATTTCAGATTGAACATGGTTGCACTCCTCCGTTTTTATACCGGGTAGGTCCAGGCCAAAGGCCTGCGCCTGCGCCCTCGGTCAGCGCAAGCACGAGATGGTAGACCAGTCGGCTCATGGCATCCGGCCACAGCACGGCTCCGCCTCTATCGAGCTGGTTGGCGAAAGCGGCGCGCCCGTCGAAATAACGGTCGAACATGAGCTTCACGCGGCTGCGCGCCCGTTTGCCGCTCTGCTCATCGCCCGCGAGAAAACGAGCAGTATCGCTCTTGATAGCTTCGGTCTGGGGCCAGAGCAGGAAGGTTTCGCATCGCCAGGCGGCATCTGCCGAAACGGCATCGAGGGCCGCCCCGGACATCAGGCCGGAGGTCGCAAAACCATGCGCGTCGGCAAAGGCTGTGAGCTCTTGCGCAATGGCGCGAACCTCATTGCTTCCACCAAGACGGGCTTCTCGGTCCAGCAACCAGGCCCATTCGCATTGATGACCCACTTCACGCCGGATGCCCTCCTTGCCGCTGAGAAACGAGAGGTCGGGCGCCAGGAACTCGATAATGGTGCCGCTGTCTCGATCCAGGAAATGATCGAGTGCAATTTGCCGAACGGTTGCCGCACGATCGAGCCAAAGAGGCTCGCCGGTCATTTCGAATGCCTGCAGGGCGGCCTCATAAAGATGCATATGCGGGTTCTGGGCCCTCGGCGGCGCTTCGGGCGCCGAAGGCATTTTGATCGTGTCATCCTCAAGGAGCAGGCCGGTATTCGGGTCCGTCAGTATTGCCTGTATCGCATCCCAACAGGCGTCCAGCTCGCGCTTGATGGTATCGTCCGGCGCAAGTCTTTCCCATGTCGCAAGCGCGAGGATGACGAAGGATTGATCGTAGCTGCGTGCAACTGCATCCGCGTCTTCACCCGTCGCTTGGCCGTCGCGGGCCACGGCGCGCGCATAGAGCCCGGACCTCCCGCGGAAGTGGGAAAGAAAATCATAGGCTCGCTTCGCGGCGTCGTGATGAAGCGGGTCTCCGGTCAGCAAGGCAAGATGGGCGAATGTGAAAAGCAGGCGCGACTGCGCGAGAACGGTCTTTGGTGCCGCCGGATCTGGCAGGCCGTCCTTATCGAGACTGTCGAAGAATCCACCAGCCTCCCGATCGCTTGCCCGATCGATCCAGCCGGGCAAAAAGGCGTTCCAAAACCAGGTGGCCCATTGCTCGACGGACGTATCGTCCGGTTGGCGCGATGCCACGGCCACCGGCATACGGGCAAGACCGGCGATCAATTCCCTTCTCCGACATCTTCGAAATAATCCGGACGGGTACGAACGATATCCGGCAGATCATGAATGATCTCGCGCAGATGGAGGCGCATGCCTCCCTCCGCCTTGGCTGCATCCCCGTTGCGAATGGCGTCCACAATTGCAGCGTGTTGCGCAACAAGCTTATCCAGTGCGAACTGACGGGCGCTGATGTGTCTGACCCGGTTCATCTGGGTTTTCAGGCCTTCCAGATAGTCCCAGACCGCATCCTCGCCCGCAAACTGCGCAAGCATGCGATGAAACTCCTCGTCGAGCCGCATGAAAACTGAAGGCTCTGCATTCTCCGTGACCGCCCGCTGCTGAGCGATCTGGCCTTCCAGCGCGGCAATCGCCGCAGTATCCGCGATTTCGGCGACCCTTCGCACGATATCGGCCTCCACGGCCTCCCGGATGAAGCGTGCGGTCATGACGGCGGGCACAGAAATGCGCGTCACGAAGGTGCCGCGCTGCGGACGTACCATGACGAGATTTTCTTCAGCGAGCTTGATGAAGGCTTCGCGCACCGGCTGACGGGATACCTGATAAGCGACGGCGAATTCGGTCTCGGAAACACGCGTTCCCGGCGGTAGTTCGCCGCGAATGATTCTGTCGCGCAGGAGACGGTAGAGCTGTGGCCCGACGGCCGCACTCAGTTCCAGCTCATGCTTTTGCACATTTGCCGACATCTCATTTCCTCCCTTTCCTCTCTATATCTCCATACTTCCATACTAGTCAACACTAGGTGGGCATGCTATCTGCTTGAGGAATGAACGGACAATGGAGGATGGCGTGCGGCAGACGTGGCGCTGGTTTGGGCCGAAAGACCTGGTTTCGATTGATGATATGCTGCAGGCGGGTGTGGAAGGTGTGGTCTCGGCCCTTCATCATGTTCGCACGGGCGATGTCTGGAGTAAGGACGATATCGCTTGCCGCCAAGCCGAGATCAGCCGCATGAAAGACGGCGCGCCATCGGGTTTGAAATGGGAAGTTGTTGAAAGCCTGCCGGTCTCGGAGGATATCAAGAAGCAGAAGGGGGACTGGAAGGCGCATATAGCCAATTACAAGCAGTCCCTGGCCAACCTCCGCGCAGCTGGTATCGAGGTGGTTTGCTACAACTTCATGCCGGTCCTCGACTGGACCCGAACCGATCTGGCCTATCGCCTTCCCAACGGGGCGACCTGCATGCGTTTCGATCTTATCGACTTTGCCGCCTTCGACATTCACATCCTGGCACGCGCCGGTGCGGCAGAGGATTTCCCAGCAGATATCGTGACCGCCGCCGCATCCCGGTTTGCCAAAATGTCTGATAAGGATCGCGACGATCTGGCTCGAAATGTCGTCTTCGGGCTGCCGGGTGCTGCGGAGAACTTCACGCTCGAGGATGTTCGTCAGCATTTGGCCGAATATGCGCGGATTTCGCGCGAGACCTTGCGGGCGCACCTTGTGGACTTTCTAAGCGAGGTCGCCCCTGTGGCACAGGAACTCGGCCTTCGCCTTTGCTGCCATCCGGACGATCCGCCATTTCCCCTGCTCGGGCTTCCGCGCGTCATGTCAACCGAAGCGGACTACCAATATATCCTCGATGCTGTGAATCTACCTGCCAACGGCGTTACCCTCTGTGCGGGTTCGCTGGGGGCAAGGCCGGACAATGACCTTCCGGGCATGATGGCCCGGCTCGGCGATCGCGTGCATTTCCTGCACCTGCGCAATGTCCGTCGTGAAAGCGTTGACGTCATGGGAAGCTTTTACGAGGCGGAGCATCTTGGAGGAGGCACGGATATGGTGGCCCTCATCGCTGCCATCCTTCGCGAGGAGCGCAAACGTAGGGCTGCCGGCAGGAGCGACCTTTCCATTCCGATGAGACCGGATCACGGCCAGGACATTCTCGACGATCTTACCCGCAAGGCGCAGCCCGGCTATCCGTCGATCGGTCGCCTGAAAGGCCTTGCGGAGTTGCGGGGTGTCATAACGGCACTTGAGCATCCGCTCGAGGGTCTGTCGCGATGAGCGCGCCGCGGCTTTCCGGTGTTGCCGATATCACTGGGCCGGTTTCCCTGCCTGGCTACGAGCCGTCGCAACATGGGGTGGGGATCGTCCATCTTGGCATAGGCGCCTTTCATCGCGCCCATCAGGCCCTGATGACCGATGCGGCGATCGCAGCTGACGGCGGGGATTGGAGAATCGTCGGCGTCAGCCTTCGCTCAACGGAAATCGCTGAGGCTCTGAATCCGCAAAACGGGCTTTACACTTTGATCGAGCGCGGCGAAGAGGGCACGACTGCCCGGCTTGTCGCTTCCGTATCCCGGGTCATTGCGGCTGATCCTGCTGCGACGCTGGAAGCCCTCTGCGATGCGGCGATCCGCATCGTTACACTGACCGTGACCGAAAAAGGCTATGGCATTGACCGTCTGACCCGTTTACCGGATCTTGCCCATCCGGCGGTTGCCGCCGATTTGGCCAATCCGGAAACACCCGTCGGCGTACTGGGTCTTCTCACTGCGGCAATCGCGCGTCGCAGGGCTGAAGGCGCCATGCCGTTCACCGTGCTTTCCTGTGATAATCTTCCGGAAAACGGCGCCTTGCTTCGCGACGGCGTGGTTGGTTTTGCTCGCCGTATCGATGCAGGGCTGGCGGATTGGATCGCCGCCAATATCGCGTTTCCATCTTCAATGGTCGATCGAATCACGCCAGCATCGACGGCCGAGACGATTGCCGAGGCAGAGCGTCAGACCGGGCGGCAGGATCTTGCCGCTGTCGAGAGCGAGCCGTTCATCCAATGGGTGGTTGAAGACCATTTCCCGTCAGGACGTCCTCTGTGGGAGGCTGGCGGAGCGATTTTCGTCGATGACGTGGTGCCTTATGAGCGCATGAAGCTCACCATGCTGAACGGCAGCCATTCCATGCTGGCGTATAGCGGGTTTCTCGCGGGACATCGCTATGTCAGGGACGTGATGGCAGACCCGGCGATTTCAGCGCTTGTGCAGCGCCATTTAACAGCGGCCATATCTGTGCTTCCCCCGCTGCCGAACATCGATCTGGTGCATTATGCTGCGGCGTTGCTTGCTCGCTTTCGCAATCCGGCGATTGCGCACGAAACGTTCCAGATCGCCATGGATGGCACCCAGAAGCTACCGCAACGCATTTTCCAGCCGGCGGTTCTGGCGCTTCAGGCCGATCGTGATATCAGGCCTTTCGCCTTCGCCACCGCAATGTGGATGCGTTATTGTCTGGGTGAGACCGATACCGGTGTGACTTATGCCTTGCGGGATCCTCGCGAGGCGGAAATCCGCTCTGTTCTTACGGCCGGTTCTCGCACCGCGTCCACTATATCCGACGCGCTTCACCGTCTGCCCCGATTTTTCCCGCCGGAACTCGTCGCCTCGTCGAAATGGCGCCGGATCGTTGAAACGATCCTCGAAAGCACACTAAAAAAGAGTGTAGTCGATTCTCTCGTCCTTGAGGCCGCGCTTCGCTGACCTCGATCCCGTTCAGCCCGCCCTCGAACAACCGGTTGACGCTTTCGTGACGCAAATCGCGAAAGCGCAGCGCGGTGATGCCGGCGCGCAGCAGAAGGCGACGCCATGCTTGCTCCAGCGCTCCAGGCGTCCTCGGGAAGACGGTAGACTGATCTACCGGCGCACGCTCCTTCCAATCCATCAGCGCATTGAATGCACGCTGAGACAAAGGCACCTCACGACCAGAGCCGTTCTTTGTCAGAGCGAGCGTGAGCACCCGGCGATTGTGTGAGACATCCGGCCATTTGAGGCCGAGAATTTCGCCACGACGCATCCCTGTCTCGATCGCTAGGATCAGTAGCGTCTTGAAGTAGGGAAGCTGCCCACCGTCGCAGCCGCCGAGAAGCCGTTGCTCCTCGTCACGGGTCAGTCTCCGGCTGCGCTCATTGCGGATCACCGGACGACGAACCAGCTTCACCACGTTCTTTGTGAGCGGCAAGCCCCAATCGCGGATCGCGACCTCGAGAACCTGGCTCAGGATCGCCAGCTCGCGGACAGTCGTAGATGGAGCTACCGACTGCAGGCGCTCGTCGCGGAACGATGCGATGTCCTGCTGGCTCAATCCGATCAGCGTCCGGTAGGCGAGATCATGACGACGCAGCACGTCGATCCGTTGGATCTCTTGCACCGAGCCGCGCTTCAAAGGAGAGACCTCGCGCTGATAGCGTTCCAGCAAATCGCTGAGCGTCGTGCTTTCCAGGATCTTCGTGTCAGGTGCGACACCGAAGCGATCGACCTGGGCTTCTAGGTCGCGCGCCCACTTCTCGGCTTCGAGCTTGCTGTCGAAGCTCTTGCAGCGGGGCTTCACACCCCGTCGACGCACCTGCGCCTGCCAGCGTCCTCTGAGCTTCCGGATCGTCGCCATGTGATCTCCAATCGTTGTTGAAGGTCACGCGTAGGATGCCCCCATAGGGGTGCCAAGGATTATACCGGCACTTACGGATAGCAAACTTTAATCTATCGTCGTCTTGTGTTACCTATTGCGTAACGATTCCGATTCTATTACTTAATGGGTAACAGACAGGCGCTGATGAATATCGATTTTGCAAATGGCAAACTTCGACGTCAGCTGGAGTCTGACAGGGAATTGAAGAAGGCGTATGGTGATCGAGCTGGCCGTCTAAAAATGCGGCTAGCCGTGCTGGATCAGGCCAGCAATCTTAGCGAGGTCCCTACCGATCCGCCAGATCGATGCCATCAGCTTGATGGTGAATGGGCTGGCTGTTTTGCGGTAGCTATCACCGGGAATTGGCGGCTCATATTTGAGCCTGATCACGACCCGGTCCCAATTCGTGATGACGGAGGCATAGACCGTGCCGCCGTTGTCGCGATTCGGATTCGCGCTATTGTTGACTACCACTGAACCAAATGACCTTTCAAAAGTGAATGACGTTGGGATTGGGCGATGGTTGCTGTAGCGAAGAAGGAAGACTGGACGCCAGATTGGGCGACTCATCCTGGCGAGCATCTTGCCGAGTATCTTGAGGACCGCGGATGGTCTCAAGCCGAATTTTCCAGGCTCGCGGACATGAGCCCGAAGCATGTCAGCACGATCATCAACGGCACCAACCCGGTGACGGCAGACACGGCACTGAAACTAGAACGCGTTCTTGGATTAAAGGCCAGCATCTGGACGGGCTTGCAGGCTAAGTGGGATCTACGTGAAGCCAAAGCCGTAAACTATCGAGCCCTGGCAGACGCTGATCAGGTTCTTTCCAAGTTCCCGATCAAAGAACTGAAAGATCGTGGTGCGCTGCCCGCGACCAATGATAACGGCCGACTTCTGAGTTCCCTGCTGGAGTTCTTTGCTGTCGGAAGCCCGCATGCTTTCGACGCCCGATGGGCAAATCTAGCAGTCCATCATCGACAATCTAAGGCTTTCGAGACTAGCCAATATCATGTTGCTGCATGGTTGCTTCTTGGAGAGAGGAAAGCGCGCGGGATGAATCTGCCGGCGTTTGACGCCAACAAGTTCGCTAATGCTGTGCTTGAAATCCGTAAGCTGACAACCAGCCCGCCGGAGATCTTCTATCCTCGTATGGTGGATCTGTGCCTTAGCGCTGGCGTGGCATTTGTGCTTGAGAAGCCGATTCCAAAAACCTGCTTATTCGGTTCCGCTCGATGGCTCGAGGGCGATAGAGCAATCATCCAGATGTCGTTGCGAATGAAGAGTAACGACCATTTCTGGTGGACATTCTTCCATGAAGCCGCCCACATAACTCTTCATAGGGGACGGGCGTTCGCTGACGATAAGGGCGGCGAGGGTGACGGAGTGGAGGATGAGGCCGATGCCTGGGCGGAGGAAATCCTCGTTGGCAGGACTAGATTTGCCGCTTTCAAGAGAACTAACCCAAGGTCTGAAGTCGCTGTGAAAGCGTTCGCTAAGCAGGTCGAGATCCATCCAGGCATCGTTGTTGGAATGCTACAGCACAGCGGTGCAATTCCACACCGCAACTTAAACGGGCTTAAAGCGCGGTATGAATGGGCGGACTGATGAGGAGTTCATTATATTTACCGGCACCAAACGACCGTTAACTTCTGTCCGGCGCCCGTTTCGTCTTAAGCCGCATTCTTTTCGATGAAATTGTCCACGCCGCCCGGTCGATCGGAATTTGCTCGACCTTTTCTATCATCCCCCAGTAGGATGCCATAAAAGCTTTGTTGGGGGATTCAACCAATAGTTCCACAATCTCACTGAGAATTTTTTGGCAATCGAACCACATCTCGACCTTAACTGCATCTAATGAATGTATAGAAGCCGTAAGATCGGGATTTAATTTCGTATTATCTCTATTCAGAGTTTTAATCCATTGCCCATGCGCAATCTTGTTACGGATTAGACTGGGATCTGCCACCAAAGACGAAACGCATTTTTTCAACCTTTGCTTGGCATTTGGCGTGAAATTGCTTTTATTTGCTGCAGTCTTCAAGAAGGCTAGCTGAATACATTTTTCCCAACCGTCGACTACACTCCCAGCACGTATAGACGCCTTAATCTGCGCGATTTCAACAAGGGAAAAGCCTTTTGGCGTGTGAATCGTTTTTGAAAAGTTCGCCTCTAACGGCGAACGAAAGAGCGGCGCTCTCGGTTCTCCTATCCTTCACGTGCACCAAGCTATCGACATTGACCAGCACCGGCGCGCAGTGAGGTCTCCTACCGCGAATATGGATGTGCCCGCATGGTGTGTAGATCAATCAACCACCGGATCTGGTGGGTCTTTCGCGAATATGTTTTCGACACTGGGGATGAAGGCGATCCGGTTTGGTTGTTGCGGCTCTCGCCAGAGATATGAAGCGCAGCCGGTGAATTTGTCGGGCGGATCGAGATCAGGTGGCTTCGAGAAAAGAAGAAACGCAACCAATGCGCGTCCAATTGCCTTGACGGCTGGCAAAAAAAGCGATTTGGAGCCGATTCCGTCAAGTTTTGTCAAGAAAGCGCAAGGTAGAGGACCAAATCCGCAACGATTGCGGATTTGATGCAAGAATATTTGCAACCTAGGATGTATTTTTCAGATGGTTTTGACCACCAACCTTGACGGACGCAAGGTTCGGCAAGGCTTCTGTCAAGGTTGGGCAGGTCAGATGTAAAGGTTTCGGTCTCGTTGATCGATCTAACCTAGGCGCGCAACGAGATCGTCAGCGGCGAGGTGCGTGTAGCGCTTCAGCATGCGCATTTCCTTGTGCCCGCTGATGCTGCTGACCTCGATCACGTTCAGACCACGCTCGAATAGACGGCTGACGCCCTCGTGACGCAAATCGTGAAATCTTAGCCCGGTGATGCCGGCGCGCAGCAGAAGTCGACGCCATGCTTGCTCCAGTGCTCCTGGCGTCATGGGAAAGATCGTAGATTGATCTACTGGCGCGCGAGACTTCCAATCCATCAGTGCATTGAAGGCGCGCTGAGACAGCGGCACCTCACGACCGGAGCCGTTCTTTGTCAGAGCGAGCGTGATCACCCGGCGATTGTGCGAGATGTCGGACCACCGCAGCCCGAGGATCTCCCCTCGACGCATCCCGGTCTCGATGGCGAGGATCAGCAACGTCTTGAAGTATGGAATCTGTCCGCCGTCGCAGCCATCCAGAAGACGCTGCTCCTCGTCGCCGGTCAATCGGCGGCTGCGCTCGTTACGGATCACCGGACGACGCACCAGCTTCACCACGTTCTTTGCAAGCGGCAGACCCCAATCGCGGATCGCGACCTCGATGACGTGGCTGAGGATCGCGAGCTCGCGGACTGCGGTAGATGGAGCTACCGACTGAAGGCGCTCGTCGCGAAACGATGCAATGTCCTGCTGGCTCAGTCCGATCAGGGTCCGATAGGCAAGATCATGGCGACGCAGCACGTCGATCCGCTGGATCTCCTGGACAGACCCGCGCTTCGCTGGTGAGATCTCGCGCTGGTAGCGTTCGAGAAGCTGTCCGAGCGTCGTGCTTTCAAGGATCTTCGTGTCGGGGGCGGCACCGAACCGATCTACCTGTGCTTCTAGATCTCGCGCCCACTTCTCGGCTTCGAGCTTGGTGTCGAAGGACCTACATCTAGGCTTCATGCCGCGACGACGCACCTGCGCTTGCCACCGTCCTCTGAGCTTCCGGATCGTCGCCATGTGATCTCCAATCAATATTGAAGATCACGCGTAGGACGCCCCTGGAGGGGAACCAAGGGTTATCCCGGCACCTAAACCAACTAGTCTGCCTATAAAACAGTGACAAAGGCTGCATAGATTGACCCGGAATCCTCGAGCAAATATCTATCTTCGCACTGTAAGAGCGACAAGCTCGGTAGGGTTCTGACCTCTGATCCGTCTGCCAGAGCGCGGGCAAGATCATGCCGAAGGGGAAGCGATTGAGCGACACAAGCACTCCGAACGTTCACCGCGAACCGACATATGAGGAGATGGAGCGCCTTTTCGTAAACAACGCTGAGCTGTCGCGCATCGAAAAACACCTTAATCGATTTAACCCTATTAAAGTCATGAAAATGGAGCGGATGGAAATTCGCCATTCAGCGATACTCGCTTGGCTATTAAACCCTAAGGAAACACATGGGCTGGGCGACAGATTTTTGAAGTCTTTCCTTGGCGAGGCCCTCAGAGGTGACAGTCATCGTAAACCCACCGCTCTGGACGTTTCACAAAGCGACATGCGCGATGCTGAAGTTCGCTGTGAATGGCACAACATTGATATCTTCATTTTATCTCCAAAGAATCGCTGGGCCTTCATAATTGAAAACAAATTTCACAGCACTCAACACCAAGGGCAGCTAGAAAAATATAGAGAACGGATCGTAGACGCATTTCGGGCGCAGACGATTGAAGAAAATGACCTCGAACGGGTGATAGTATCCGGAATATTCCTAACTCTTAACAATGAAAATCCGGAAGATGAAAGATACACGTCGATTCGATATGACAGCGTCTGTCGCCTTTTGCGGTTATACATAACTGGAGAGGAGCATCTATTCACCAATGAGGTCAGAACCTTTTTGCGGCATTATCTGGACACCTTGGAGGAAGCTACAGGGATGAGTGTGGAACGGACAGAGATGGAGAAGTTGGCACGCAAACTTTATCGCGATCACCGAAAAGTTCTGGACTTCGTGATTGAACACGGAGCCAGCTCTGATTTTGCCATCGCGGCTCACAACCTATTCGGTGAGGATCCTGAATGGATGGATACAGTCCGCATCGATGATTACGACTACGTTTTCGGCGGCCTCGCCAACCACATGGTTAGTTTCTTGCCGAAAAGCTGGCACACAGCATTGCGCGAAAAACATCTCTCTTGGCCAGGTTGCGAAGGATGGTGGTCCGGCTATCCAGTAATAGCATGGCTTCAAATATGGAACGTCAATCAAGGCACTAAAGGTCAGATTAGGTTGTATGCTGAAGTCGGCCCATTGACCAACCACGAGTTCAGAAAATCTCTGATCGAGAAGATTAAATCACTGCCGTCCAATCGAATTCGATTTCAGAGCGGTGCAGCAGATGAAGGCAAACAATTTTCAAAATTCCTAAAAGACAACAGCCTCGAAATCAAAGATATCCACGATGCAGACGAGGTAACGCAAGCGATCAAGCAGCTTCTGCGGAAATTCAAACCGGAATTTGATGCTGTTGCTTCAGTTCTGTCTGAATTTACCCATTACGGGGAGCCGGTTGATCCCCGCCGGTGATGGCAATCGAGGTGATCTGACCGGGCGACAAACCTGAGCCGGCCAACGTCCTCTGAGCTTCCTAATCGTTGCCATGTGATCTCCGGTAAATCTTGTCGATCACGGGTAGGATGCCACCCCAACAAAGCCAAGGAGCATCCCGGCCAAATCTCCTCCTTGGCTGCGCATTTTTATACCTGACGACCTGAAGATTTCCTCGAGCTGACCTGTCGTTTTTGGCAGAATCTCCAAGCATTTCTCGCGCTGGATGAGATCGAATAATCCGGCTTATGATTTTCGATATAAAGGCATTCTTGATGCAAGGCTTGATCTACACGGTTAACCCAGACGGCACTCTCCAACGCATGGCACCCTCAGCGCCTGAAAGCGAAGATCGCATGCAGTCGCTCGTCGCCAAATATCCGGAGTTAATATCCGACGGTGATGGGGAGCTCTTACTCATTAAACGGGAACAGACGATCTTAGACAGTGAACAGGGTGCCGGGCGATGGTCTGTGGACCATTTGTTCGTCACCAGAACCGCTGTCCCAGTGCTCGTTGAACTTAAGAGAGCGGTAGACCCAAGACTGCGGCGAGAAGTAATCGGGCAGATGCTCGAATATGCAGCTAACGCGACAGCTTACTGGCAGCCGGGTAAGATTGCCGACAGTTTCGCGATGACGGCATCTCAGGAAGGTGCTGACCCCGACAAGACCTTGGCTGACTTTATTGGCGAGCAGGATCCGGCCAGTTTCTGGAGCCAGGTCGACGCGAATTTCAGAGCGGGTCAGGTCAAATTGGTGTTCGTCGCGGATGAAGTTTCTCGGGAGCTGGCCCGTATCGTCGAGTTCTTGAACGACCAGATGCGCGCTGACGTCCGAGCTGTCGAGCTGCGTTGGTATACGAGTGCGCTCGGCCACATAACACTCAGCCCCCGCATTATCGGTGAGACAGAAAGGACCGCATCAGCGAAACGGCTCTCTCAATCGCCGGGTCCGATCGCGACGACAGAATGGTTAGAAACCCATATTCGGCCGCTAGGTCCAGACTTCGAGAGAGGAGCATTCCAATTTCTGAAAGCCATCGATAAATGGCGTGCGAGGGCGGAGATTTCTAATACACACGCTTCACTCTATGTGATTGCTACGGATTCCAATGAGAGACCAATCTATCCGCTTCATTTATGGGCGACGAAGGGCGAGGTTTCCTTCTCATTGAAGTGGCTTTTTAACAAACCGGCCTTCGCCGACGAAGGAATCAGGCGCGAACTCTATGACCAGCTCGTAGAAATTGTTGGTCCGTTGTCGACCGGAAATCTAGCCGGCTTACCATCATTTCTGGTCAAGCAACTGGCATCGGAAGACCTCTCGGAGAAGTTCACGGACTGGGGGGCGCGGCTTATTGAGCGGATGAAGAACGGGGCTTCAATGGGTGCTTAATCTGCCTCGCCAAGGCGGGCTTGTTCGTGATCTCCAATCGATATTGAAGATCACGCGTAGGATGCCCCTGGTGTGGTGCCAAGGATTATCCCGGCACGCTCTAACTATTCAGAAACCTTCAGAAATAAAGCGACGAGCGGCGCATTGATATAGTAATTGTTTCTGCCACTCTGGTGCTTGGTCAAGAAGCCGCGTTCAGCAAGAGTGTCGAGGTATTTTGCGGCAGTCTGACGGGTAATGCCGAGCTCGTTTTGAACGAAATCGATTCTGGTATATGGGTGCCGGAACAGATTGTTCAGTAAGTCCTGTGAGTAAAGCTTGGGAAGTTCATCGCGAAGTCTTTTCTTCGCCGATGCCATTTGCCCACGAATATTCTCTACTAGATCAAGCGTTGTTCTGGCGGTCTCATCGACCGCTTTGAGTATGTAGACGAGCCAATCTTCCCATTCGCCGGTATCGCGAACATGCTGCAAGAGCCGGTAGTATTCGCTCTTTGAGTTGTTGATGGCTCTACTGAGATAAAGGATCGGTATTTCGAGCAGCTCCACACGCGTAAGATAAAGAACATTGAGAATTCGCCCTATTCGCCCATTGCCATCAGGGAACGGATGAATGCTTTCGAATTGATGGTGGATCAATGCCATTTTGATGAGCGGGTCGAGTGTTGAGCGCTGATCATCATTGATGAAACGCTCAAGCTCGCTCATCGCTGCATTTATCTCGCGCTGATCCTGAGGTGGCACATAGACGATCTCGCCGGAGCGATCATTTTTGAGCGCCGTGCCTGGCGTCTGGCGGAATCCATCTGTGCGCCGCTTGAGTAGCTGAAACATGCCGACAATGGTTGCATTCGTAATCAGACCATCAGTTTGCCGGAGCTTGTCGAAGCCGAATTTTAAGGCATCACGATAGAGTGCAACTTCTTTTGCGGCAGGGGACTCCAGTCCCTCAGGAAATAGCTCGGCTTGAAACAGCTCGTCCTGGGTGGTGACGATGTTTTCGATCTCCGAGCTCGCCTTTGCTTCTTGCAGTGCAAGTGTGTCGATTAAAATACCTTGATTGGGTATGGCCGCTGCTCGACCCTTCAATTCGGCTAGCGACCGGTTGGCTGTAGCAAGTGCCTTGAAGATTTCGATAGTTTCCAAGCCAGCAAGAGACGTCAGATCGGGAAGCTGGTAGGACGGCTTTAACATTTGCGACTCGATAAGTTAAAAAAACTCCATTTCTTTAACACGTCGAAGCCAACATGTTAAATCCGAATCCATGGTTGCCTGCGCGAGATCAGCGATTGCTGGTTGGATTAGAATGGGGAATACGCGTCGGAAGCGCCGTCCCTGTGGCGCGATGATTGATTGTGATCGAAACGTCAGGCAGACGGCACCCTGATCGAGGGCTGCCCATCTCATAAAATATTGTAATTTCAGGAAGTTATGGCGGAGAGGGTGGGATTCGAACCCACGATACGGTTGCCCGTATGCCGCATTTCGAGTGCGGTGCTTTCGACCACTCAGCCACCTCTCCGCTTGAGCATGATGACGCGTTGGTCAGCGCGGGGTGTCTCTTAGCCGGTGTTTCGAAGGCTGGCAAGCGCGAATATCGCGTTACCCTAAGCTTTTATCTTGACAGTTTTTTGCGCCTCACGTATGCGACCGGGGAATTAGGCATGGGCGTACTGTGTCTTGTTTTTCCTGCTTCGATGCAGGGTTCCACCGGCGGGTGTTTGGGTTTCAACGGAACCGGGAACATTCGCTACACCGACTGACAAAAAGACAGCCGTCCGGCAAGCCGGAAAGAGCTGGAACGAACATGAAAGGATAAAAAATGTTCGCAGTCATCAAGACCGGCGGTAAGCAGTACCGCGTCAACACCAACGACGTGCTCTCCATCGAAAAGCTGGAAGCCGAAGCTGGTGCAACCGTAGAATTCACCGAAGTCCTCGTTGTTGGCGAAGGTGCCGATGCGAAGATCGGCGCGCCTTTCGTCGCCGGTGCTTCCGTCAAGGCTGAAGTCGTCGAGCAGACCCGTGGCAAGAAGGTGATCGCATTCAAGAAGCGTCGTCGCCAGAACTCCAAGCGTTCGCGCGGCCATCGCCAGCACCACACCGTGGTGCGCATCACCGACATCGTAGCCGCTTAATCGCGCTCAAACGAGAACTAGGTTTTAAAGGAGAACTCCAATGGCACACAAAAAAGCTGGCGGTTCCTCGCGTAACGGTCGCGATTCCGAGTCCAAGCGCCTTGGCGTGAAGAAGTTCGGCGGCGAAGTCGTCGTTGCAGGCAACATCATTCTGCGTCAGCGCGGCACCCAGTGGCATCCGGGCGCGAACGTCGGCCTTGGCAAGGATCATACGATCTTCGCACTCACCGCCGGCAATGTCGCATACCGTACGAAGGCCAACGGCCGAGTATACGTGTCCGTAATGCCGAAAACGGCGGAAGCAGCGGAATAAGCCGGTAACGCTCTAAACAGCCGGCGTCTCATCGACCCGGCTGTCCGTATCAGGTTCAGTCAAGAAAACAGGGGAGATGGGGCGCCACCCAGCTCCCCTTTTTCTTTTGTCTTTCAACCAGAAGGAGACTGAACCATGCAGAGTGAATTGTTGAGGGTCGACCAATCCCGGTCACCCCAGGACCGGTTCAGGCCGGATCGGCAACGGAGCGATTGCCCCGTCTTGTTATCGCAGCGGCTCGTCATGCGGGCTCCTCACGAAGAAGACATCGACGCCCTTGCCCATCTCGCCAACAACGCCGCAATCGCGACCATGGTGTCGCGCATGCCGCACCCGTATACGATGAAAGACGCCGCCGACTTCGTGCGACGCACGAATATCGGCGAGATTGGCAAGTGCGTCTATGCCATCACAAAAGCCGTCAATGGTGAGTTTCTCGGTTGCTGCGGACTGGAGCCGCATTCCAACGACGATGAAACGCTCGAAATCGGATACTGGCTCGGCGAGCCCTACTGGAACAAGGGTTATGCCACGGAGGCGGCGCATGCGCTGATCGACATGGCTTTCCGTACCCGCGACATCGAGCGGATCGATGCCCGCTGCAGGGTCACCAACGTCGCCTCGCGGCGGGTCATCCAGAAGTGCGGTTTCCAGTTCCAGGGCTCGGGCATGGTCGGCAATCTTGCGACCGGCGGCATGATGCCGGTGGAATGGTATCGGCTCGACCGCAAGACCTGGATGTCGCTCAAGAGCTGGGGGGAGATGAGATGAACGCTCCCTCCCAGCGTCCCGATGCCCAGCGTGCGGCGACGCGCCCGCCCGGACCCTGCCCGACCATCGAGACGAGCCGGCTGGTGCTGAGGCCTCACCGCATGAGCGATGCCGACGCGATCGCCCAGTCTTTCTCCGACTATCAGGTCGTGCGGATGCTGGCGCGGGTGCCGGTTCCCTATGACCGGGAGGACGCGGTCGACTGGCTGAGCCGGGCGACTTCGGGCATTACGCCCGACTGGTCGTTTGCCATCACTCTTGGCGGTGACGACGTGCATATCGGCGCCGTCGGCATCGAGCTTCGGCATGGTCAGTGGCATCTCGGTTACTGGCTGGATCGCTATTACTGGGGCAAGGGCATCATGTCCGAGGCGGCAGGGGTGGCGGTCGAGCGCTTCTTCCGGCGCATGCCGGACGAGGTGCTGTATTCCGGCGCCTTTGCCGACAATGCGGCGTCGCTGCGCATTCAGGAGAAGCTCGGTTTCGTAATTACCCGAAGTGGCGATCTCTACTCGCGTTCCCGCAATGCGGTTGCGCCGCATATCGAGACGCAGGTCACGCAGGTGGGTTTCCGTCCGGGTGTATGAAAACAGGATACCGGGCGGGCAAGAGCTGCCCGGTATCGCCAGTATTCGGGGCGGGTGTCAGTCGAGTTCGACCCAGACCGGGAAGTGATCGGAACCCGGAGCGGAAACGTCGACGCTTGCGCTTTTCAGGCGCGGGGCGAGATCACCACTGAGGAAACAATAGTCGAGATGCTTGCGCACGGTGCGATCGGGACTCATCCAGCTATAGCCTTCCCGGCTATGGGCGCGGCAACGCGCCAGAGCATCGAGCGGCAGGTCGGCGCGCGGCACGCGACCGTAGAAGGCGTCATCGAGGCCGACCATTTCGATATATTCCGGCGACTCCGGCTCCATGTTGAAGTCGCCCATGATGAGATAGCCGGAGGGGAACGGCAGATCCGGGAGGCCAAATTGACCGGCTCCCGTCAGGGCTCCGCCTTCGCGACCGAAGTTTGCGACACGCTCCTTGATGAAACGGATCTGGGCGATCCGCTCGCCGGGAGAGACGTGGTCGAGATGGAGGGAATAGACCCGCAGCGGACCACCCGGTGCGTCGATCACCGCTTCGACTGCGCCGCGCTGCAGGTTCAGCTTGTCATAGGTGCGGCTGCGCGGCAGGAGCAGGTGGCGGGTTGCCAGGATCGGATAGCGCGACAGCACCATGTTGCCGAACTGGAAACGCCGTTCGCGGCGGCGTCCTTCGATGATCTGATGGTCGATCAGGACATCGCAGGCGGCTCCGAAGGTACAGGAGTAGTCAGGAAAGAGCTTACTGAAGGTTTCGGCGAGATCGGCATGGCCGTTGCGATGAAAATCGCGGGTGACTTCCTGCAGGGCGATGATATCCGCATCCCGGATGCTGTTGGCGATCCGCACGGGGTCGAATTTGTCATCCAGACCCATACCGAACTGGATGTTGTAGCTGACGAACTTCACGATACTCTTTGACCTCCGCTTCAACCGGCTATATCGATGGCCGCATAAATTCCGTACATCCCCACACGTTATCAATGGCTGAAGCATGAAATTTCTCGACGAGGCAAAGGTTTATATCCGCTCAGGCGACGGTGGCGCCGGCAGCGTCTCGTTCCGTCGCGAAAAATTCGTCGAGTTCGGCGGCCCGGACGGCGGCGACGGCGGACGCGGCGGTGACGTATGGGTCGAGGCGGTCAATGGTCTCAACACGCTGATCGACTTCCGTTTCCAGCAGCATTTCAAGGCCAAGGTCGGCATGCATGGCATGGGCCGCAACCGCACCGGCGCGAATGGCGAAGACGTGACGCTGAAAGTGCCGGTCGGGACGCAGATCTTCGAGGAAGACAACGAAACGCTGATTGTCGATATGACCGTGGAAGGCCAGCGTTTCAGGCTTGGCAAGGGCGGCAATGGCGGCTTCGGCAATGCGCATTTCAAGTCGGCCACCAACCAGGCGCCGAACTGGGCCAATCCGGGTCTGGAGGGCGAAGAAAAGACCATCTGGCTCAGGCTGAAACTGATCGCGGATGCTGGTCTCGTCGGTCTGCCGAATGCCGGCAAGTCGACCTTCCTTGCAGCGGTGACGCGCGCCCGGCCGAAGATCGCCAATTATCCCTTCACGACACTGCACCCGAACCTCGGCGTAGCGACCATCGACGAGCGGGAATTCATTCTCGCCGACATTCCCGGCCTGATCGAAGGCGCCCATGAAGGTGTGGGCATCGGCGACCGGTTCCTTGGCCATGTCGAGCGCACGCGCGTTCTGCTGCATCTCGTTTCCGCGCAGGAAGAGAATGTCGGCAAGGCCTACAAGACCGTGAAGCATGAGCTGGAAGCCTATGGCGGCGGGCTTGAAGATAAGCCGGAAATCGTCGCGTTGTCGCAGATCGACGTGCTTGACGAGGCGGGCCTGAAGAAGAAGGCGCAGGAGCTGAAGAAGGCGTCCGGCAAGGTGCCGCTGCTTCTCTCCGCCATTACCGGCAAGGGCATGACCGAGGCGTTGCGTGCGCTCCGAGACGTCATCGTCGCCGAAAACGGCGATGTGGATCTTCGGGAAAAGAAGGACAAGAACCGCAAGCGCGATCTGGATACGGATACGGAAAGCGACGAATAGCATGGCCGCCGCACGCAAATCGCTGACGCGCTACAAGCGCATCGTCATCAAGATCGGCTCGGCGCTGCTGGTCGATCGCGGCAGTGGCCTGAAGAAGAGCTGGCTCGATGCCATTTGCGACGATATCGCGGAACTCAAGGCGCGGGGCATCGATGTTCTAGTCGTTTCCTCGGGTGCGATTGCGCTCGGAAGAACCGTGCTCGACCTTCCCTCCGGTGCATTGAAGCTGGAGGAAAGCCAGGCGGCGGCGGCGGTTGGCCAGATTGCGCTTGCGCGTCATTGGTCGGAAAGCCTGTCGCGCTCCTCCATCGTCGCGGGCCAGATTCTTCTGACACTGGGCGATACCGAAGAGCGCCGGCGTTATCTCAACGCGCGCGCCACGCTGAAGCAGCTTCTGAAGATCGGCGCGGTGCCGATCATCAACGAAAACGATACTGTTGCCACCACCGAGATCCGCTATGGCGACAACGACCGGCTTGCCGCCCGCGTCGCCACCATGGCCGGGGCCGACCTGTTGGTGTTGTTGTCGGACATTGACGGTCTATACACAGCGCCGCCGCATCTCGACCCGCAGGCGAAGTTCCTCGACGCTATTGCCGAGATCACGCCCGAGATCGAGGCGATGGCCGGCGGGGCGGCATCCGAACTTTCGCGCGGCGGCATGCGTACCAAGATCGATGCGGGCAAGATCGCGACCGGAGCTGGCTGCGCGATGATCATCGCTTCGGGCAAGGCCGATCACCCCCTGAAAAGCATCATCGATGGTGTGCGTCATTCATGGTTTGCGCCGTCCGCGGCGCCCGTCACCGCACGCAAGACCTGGATTGCCGGCCAGCTGCAGCCGGCGGGTGAACTGCATATCGATGCGGGCGCGCAGGGTGCGCTCAAGGCGGGCAAGAGCCTGCTTCCGGCCGGTGTGCGCATGGTTGCCGGCCAGTTCAGTCGCGGCGACACGGTTTCGGTGATCGGGACCGAGGGCCGCGAGATTGCCCGGGGGCTTGCCGGCTACGATGCAGACGATGCCCGCAAGATTGCCGGCCGCAAGTCCGGCGAAATCGAGGAAATCCTCGGCTATGCCGGTCGCTCGGCCATGATCCACCGGGACGACCTGGTGATGACCGATCCGGCGCATAAGCACGACCATCATGCGAGTGCCGAAAACAAGGACGAAGCCCATGCTTGACAAGGCAAAAGCCAACCACACGGACATCGATGCCCTTATGCTCGATATCGGCCGCAGCGCCCGCGCAGCCGCCCGACCGTTGGCTATTGCCCCAACCGAGCAGAAGAACGCGGCGCTCGTCGCCATGGCCGATGCGATCCTGGCCGGCGAGGAGGCGATCCTTGCCGCCAATGCCATGGATGTCGCAAACGGCAAGGCGTCTGGCCTGACGGGTTCCTTCATGGATCGCCTGATGCTCGATTCCGACCGGGTCGCGGCCATCGCAAAGGGTATTCGCGAAGTCGCGGAACTGAAGGATCCCGTCGGCGAAGTGATTGCCGCCTGGGAGCGTCCGAACGGTCTCAAGATCGAACGCGTGCGCACGCCGCTCGGCGTGATCGGCGTGATCTATGAGAGCCGCCCGAACGTGACGGCGGATGCCGGTGCGCTGTGCCTGAAGGCGGGCAACGCCGTCATCCTGCGTGGCGGCTCGGATTCGGTCCATTCCTCGCGAGCAATCCACGCCTGCCTCGTAAAGGGTCTGGAAAAGGCAGGCCTGCCGGCCGACGCCATCCAGCTTGTTCCGGTCACGGATCGCTCGGCGGTCGGCGCCATGCTGACAGGGCTGGGCGGCGCAATCGATGTTATCGTACCGCGCGGAGGGAAGAGCCTCGTTGCCCGTGTTCAGTCAGAGGCGCGCGTACCGGTCTTCGCCCATCTGGAGGGTCTCTGCCACATCTATGTCGACGCATCCGCCGATCTGGAAATGGCGAAGAAGATTGTGGTCAATTCCAAGATGCGCCGCACGGGCATCTGCGGCGCAGCCGAAACGCTGCTTGTCGACAGCGCTGCGATTGGCACGCATCTGATGCCGCTTCTCGAGGCATTGACGGAAGCGGGCTGTGAGATCCGCGCTTCGGCCGCGGTGCTGAAGGTTCATCCCGGCTTCAAGGCGGCGACGGAGGAAGACTGGCGCACCGAATATCTCGACGCGATCATCGCGGTTGCTATTGTTGACGGCGTGTCCGGAGCGATCGATCATATCAATCGCTATTCGTCGAACCATACGGAAGCTGTGCTTGCAGAAGATTCCGAGGTCGTAGAACGTTTCTTCAACGAGATCGATTCCGCCATACTGCTGCACAACGCCTCCACCCAGTTCGCCGATGGCGGCGAATTCGGCATGGGGGCAGAAATCGGCATTGCCACCGGCAAGATGCATGCGCGCGGTCCGGTCGGCGTCGAGCAGCTCACATCCTTCAAATACCGCGTGCGTGGCACCGGACAGGTGCGGCCCTGACGTGACGGCGAAGGACCCGATTGCCCACCGGTACCGATACATGCCGCATACCGAGCGCGGCATGGTGATCGGCCTGTTCGGCGGGTCTTTCAATCCGCCGCATGAGGGGCATACGCTGGTGGCCGAGATCGCAATCAGGCGTCTCGGTCTCGACCAGCTGTGGTGGATCGTGACGCCGGGCAATCCCTTGAAGAGCCATAACAATCTCGCGCCGCTCTCCGAAAGACTGGCGAAATGCGAGGAGATCGCGGCCGATCCGCGCATCAAGGTGACGGCATTCGAGCAAACGCTCGGCACCAGGTATACGGCGCGGACGCTCGATTATGTGAAGGCGCGCAACCCGCATGCACGCTTCATCTGGATCATGGGTGCGGATAATCTCAAGTCGTTCCACAAGTGGCAGCAATGGCGGCGGATCGCCGAGACCTTCCCGATTGCAGTCATCGACCGGCCGGGGTCGACACTTTCCTATCTCTCATCGAAAATGGCGCATACCTTCAATTACGCGCGTATCGACGAGGACGATGCCGGTGTGCTGTGGAAGAAGAAGGCGCCCGCCTGGACCTTCATCCACGGGCCGCGTTCACCCCTCAGTTCGACCGCGCTCCGGGAGGCTGCCGAATGATGCCCCGGCGCTGTCCACATAGCCAATTCGGGCTCTCTTGAAAGATTAACGGAACGGTGCCACCTTCTATGAGCGATCTCCAAACTAGGGAATCGCCGAAGTGCTGTTCTGTTATGCCAAGGAAAGGAAAAACTCTGACAACAGTACACACCAAGGGAAAGATGCCTGTCGTCCTTCCCAAAAGCCCGGAACGTGGCGCCGATGCCGCAGCCCGCGAGCTTGAGCTGGTCCTCGCAAGTCTCGAGGACTCCAAGGCAGAAGATATCGTTACCATCAACATTGCCGGAAAATCCGCGCTGGGCGACTACATGGTCGTTGTCTCCGGGCGCTCTAACCGGCATGTGAACGCAATCAGCGAACACCTGATTTCCGACCTCAAGGACGAGGGCTTCCGCTCCGCTCGTGTCGAGGGACTGGAAACAGGCGACTGGGTGCTGATAGACACCGGTGACGTGATCGTGCATGTGTTCCGTCCTGAAATCCGAGAGTTCTACAACATCGAAAAGATGTGGGCGGCTCCGGATATCGAGGAAGGGCGGCTGCACTAAACCATCGACTGTCGGCCGGCTGCCGCTCACCCGGCAGTGAAGGGAGCCGAGCGATGCAGCGATCCGAGTTATCGCTGCTGACCCGCTTTTGCGGCCGAAATGGATGGAGTGCGACATGCGAATTGGAATCTATGCCGTGGGCCGGCTGAAATCCGGGCCGGAGAAGGAACTTGCGTCCCGATACCTGGACCGGTTTGCCAAAGCAGGACCGCCGAGCGGCCTTGAGCTTTCCCGCATGGTCGAACTTACCGAAAGCCGCGCGGGAAACGCGCAGACGCGCAAGCGTGAGGAAGCCGCCGAACTGCTGAAAAGCATACCGGACGGCGCGATGATCGTTGTTCTCGACGAGCGTGGCAAGGCGCTCGACAGCGAGGAGTTTGCAACATTGCTCGGCGAACATCGTGACAGGGGGCAGCGTGATCTCGCAATCGTGATCGGCGGCGCGGATGGCGTCGATCCGGACCTTCGGGAGCGTGCAAAGGTCGTCCTCAACCTCGGAAGACTGACCTGGCCGCACCAACTCGTGCGGATACTGATCGCAGAACAGCTGTACCGGGCTGTCACCATTCTTACCGGTCATCCCTATCACCGGGTCTGATCCGGCCGGTTGCCGCACGGCGCTTTGCGCCTGAAGGCAAATCAGCGTAATTTCCGCGGCGAACCGGGAAAGTCCCTTGCGACAAGACAAACGACCATTCATGCGAAAAGCGGTGACGACGTCCGGACGCCGTGCCTTGCGTGCCGGCGCGGGCGGAGCGCTGGTGCTTGCGGCGGTCATGGTCGGCCATGCCCTGCCGCCGGCGAGGGCTCAGGAGCCGACCGAACCTGCAGATCCGGCTGCCTCTACCGCAGTATCCCCCGCAACGCCTGGCGTCGCATCTGCCGCAAATGCTGCACCTCAATCCGGGGTGGATGATGCAGCGCAGGCGCTGCGCCTTAAACGGGACCAGATCGGTCGCGAACTGCAGGAGCTTTCCCGCAGTATGCAGCTTTCGCAGGAAAAATCCGAAAACCTGCAGCAGAGCATTGCTGCTATCGCAAAGACGTCCGAGAGCCTGAAATCGGCGCTGATCGAATCCGCTTCTCGGCGGAAGGATCTGGAGCGGAAGATGGCCGAGGGCGAGCGTAAGCTCGCTGATCTCGGGGTTCGGGAAGACAAGATACGCCACTCGTTCAAGGAAAGGCGTGCGGTTCTGGCGGAGGTCTTGGCGGCGCTGCAGCGCATGGGCCGCAATCCGCCGCCGGCCCTGTTGGTCAGCCCGGACGATGCGCTTGCCTCGGTGCGCACAGCCATCCTGCTCGGGGCCGTGGTTCCCGGCGTGCGCAAGGAAACGGATAAACTCGCCGCCGATCTGCAGGAGTTGCTGCGGCTGCGCGACGAAGGCCAGAAGGAAATGACGAGCCTCGTTACGACCATGCAGAGCCGGCAGGAGGAAGAACGGCGGATGGATCTGCTGCTCGTCGAAAACGGTCGGCTTTCGAAGCAGAATGCCGAGGAGCTGGACGCGGAACGGAGGCGGGCGGAACAGCTTGCCGAACGCGCCTCCACCATGGAAGGCCTGATCGCCTCGCTGGAAAGCGAAATTTCATCGGTGCGCGAGGCGGCGGAAACGGCGCGTGCGGAAGAAGAGAAACGGCGGCAACAGACCGAGGAACAAAAGCAGAAAGCACGGGAGCTGGCGCTCTCCACACTGCCCGATAAAAACCGTATTGCGCCCGCATATCCCTTCTCGGAACTGAAGAAAAAACTGGAACTGCCAGTGGCTGGCGATATCCTGCGTCAGTTCGGCGATCCGGATGGCACGGGGCATCCTGCCAGGGGCATGGTGATCGCGGCGTCTGCCGGTGCGCTTGTTACGGCGCCTGCGGATGCCTGGGTGGTTTTCGCGGGGGAATTTCGCAGTTACGGACAGATGGTGATCCTGAATACCGGTGATGGATATCATGTCGTTCTCTCAGGCATGGACAGGATCAGCACCAGCCAGGGCAGGTTTGTGCTCTCGGGCGAACCGCTGGCGGTGATGGGAGAAAAAAGAGTGGCGAGCGCGACGGGTTTGGCGCTGGAAACCGATCGTCCGACCCTTTACATTGAGTTTCGCAAAGATGGAAAACCGGTTGATTCCCGTCCGTGGTGGACAGGGAACGATTCTGGAAAGGCTGATAATGGTACGTAGGGTCTCTCTTGTTCTCGTCGGTGCACTGATGGGTGCGACTGCGATGAGCGTTCTTTATTCGGCCGGAATTCCTGCTCAGGCAGCGGGAGCCTCGACCTACAAGGAACTGTCGATCTTCGGCGACGTCTTCGAGCGCGTGCGTGCCCAGTACGTCACGCCGCCAGATGAGGAAAAGCTGGTCGAAAACGCCATCAACGGCATGCTGAGCTCGCTCGATCCGCATTCGGTCTACATGAATGCCAAGGACGCTGCAGACATGCAGACCCAGACCAAGGGTGAGTTCGGCGGCATCGGCATCGAAGTGACGATGGAAGACGAGATGGTCAAGGTCATCACGCCGATCGACGACACGCCCGGCGCCAAGGCAGGCATCCTCGCTGGCGACTTCATCTCCGATATCAACGGCGAGTCCGTTCGCGGCCTGAAGCTGGAAGAGGCCGTCGACAAGATGCGCGGCCCGGTCAACACGCCGATCAAGCTCACCATCCTGCGCAAGGGCGCCGACAAGCCGATCGAGCTTAGCGTCGTGCGCGAAATCATTCCTATCCGCGCGGTCAAGTCGCGCGTCGAAGGGGACGTCGGTTATCTCCGGGTGATCTCGTTCACGGAGAAGACCTATGACGACCTCGAAGCCGCGATCGCCAAGATCAAGAAGGAAGTCCCGGCCGACAAGCTGAAGGGCTTTGTCCTTGACCTTCGTCTCAACCCGGGCGGCCTGCTCGACCAGGCGATCTATGTGTCGGATGCCTTCCTCGAGCGCGGCGAAGTGGTTTCCACGCGTTCGCGCGATCCCGAAGATACCCGCCGCTTCAATGCCAGCGCCGGCGATCTGACCGATGGCAAGCCGCTGATCGTGCTGGTCAATGGCGGTTCGGCTTCGGCGTCAGAAATCGTTGCCGGAGCACTGCAGGACCTGAAGCGCGCGACCGTCGTCGGTACGCGTTCCTTCGGCAAGGGTTCAGTCCAGACCATCATTCCGATGGGTGAAAAGGGTGCTCTGCGCCTGACGACGGCGCTTTATTACACACCGTCAGGCAAGTCGATCCAGGGCACCGGCATCGAACCGGACGTCAAGGTCGAACAGCCGCTGCCGCCGGAACTTCAGGGTAAGGTCCGCTCCGAAGGCGAATCCGCCCTGCCGGGTCACATCAAGGGTCAGAACGAGAACGAGGAAGGCTCCGGCTCCTCGGCTTACGTTCCGCCGGAAGCCAAGGACGACATCCAGCTCAATTACGCGCTCGATCTGCTGCGCGGCGTGAAGACGGATCCTTCCTTCCCGCCGGATCCGCAGAAGGCCGTCGTTTCGAAGTAATCACGAGGGTGCCGGAGCAATCCGGCGCCCGAACGCCTCTGCGACCCGGGAGCGGATAGAACCTTGAGCGCCGATCTGCACGCACCGCTCGGTCAGAGCCGCAAAGACCGTGGCGCCCGTCGTCGGATCCCTCTGGGTTCGCTTGCAGGCTGGCTCGTCGCTATCGGCCTCCTCGGGCTTTCCTCCTATTCGACCTTCATGCCCCTGCCGCTTACGGCGCTGTATATGACGGATCAGCCGGAAACTGCCGATACCATGCCCGCTGATGCGTCTGCGTCTAAGCCGGGTGCCGGTGGCGGAATGGAGGCCAGCCGTCCGCGTTCCGGTGCCAATGTCGAGCGCACCGTGACCGAAGACGGTTCGGTGGTGACGAAATATTCGCCCAAGGCTCGGGATGGCAAAGGTCCCGCCCTGATCAGCACGCAGGACGTTGGCCAGGATCCGCGGATGGCCTCCCTTCCCGACGAGAACCTGCTTGAGGATACGCCCGAAGGCCGTATTCCGGTGGTTGGGCCGGATGGGTTGCGGCCCGTCGATCTTTATGCCCGGCCGTGGTCCGGCGCGCGTGGCACCCGTATCGCCATCGTCGTCGGGGGCATCGGCCTCAGCCAGACGGGCAGCCAGAAGGCTGTCAGAGAGCTGCCCCCGGAAGTCACGCTTGCCTTTGCGTCGACGGGCAACAGTCTGACCCGCTGGATGCAGGAGGCGCGTCGCAAGGGTCACGAGGTCCTGCTGCAGGTGCCGTTCGAGCCTATTGATTATCCGGCCAATGATCCCGGCCGCGGTACACTGCTGATAGGCAAGAGCGCCGATGAAAATCTGAAGAACCTGCATCAAGCCATGGCGCGCATGACCAATTATACCGGCATCATGAACTATATGGGTGGCCGGTTCCTCGCTGACGGGGAGGCGTTGGAGCCAGTGATGCGCGATATCGGCAAGCGTGGTTTGCTGTTCCTGGACGATGGATCCACTGCGCGTTCGTTGAGTGGCGATTTCGCCAAGGCGATCGGCATGCCGCAGGCCTATGGCAACCTTTTGCTCGACGGGCAGCTCGACCGGCGGGCCATTCTCGACAAACTGGACGAACTGGAGCGCATTGCCAGACGCAGCGGAGGGGCAATCGGTACGGCCTCGGCTTTCGACGAAACGATCCTTGCAATCCGGGAGTGGGCCAAGGAAGCCTCTGGTCGCGGCATAGAGATCGTCGGCGTATCCGCATTTGCGACCGAAGGGGAATAATCAAAGGATGAGACGAGAGCCATGAGCGAGCCCAAGATCAGAGCTGAAGACCTGCCTTACCGCCCCTGCGTGGGTGTCATGGTGCTGAACCGCGCCGGCCTTGTCTGGGCAGGCCGGCGGATACCGGAAGGTAATTCGGAATATGACGGTTCACCGATGCTCTGGCAGATGCCGCAGGGCGGTATCGACAAGGGAGAGGAGCCGCTCGCTGCCGCGATCCGCGAGCTTTACGAGGAAACCGGCATGAAGAGCGTGTCGCTTCTCGCTGAGGCCGGACGCTGGATCAATTACGACCTTCCCCCCGCACTGATCGGCATCGGCCTCAGGGGCAAGTATCGCGGCCAGACGCAGCGCTGGTTTGCCTTCCGATTCGAAGGCAATGAGGACGAGATTGCAATTTCGCCGCCGCCGGGCGGACATGTCGCCGAGTTCGACGCCTGGGCATGGAAGCCGATGGCCGAGTTGCCGGAGCTGATCGTTCCGTTCAAGCGCCAGGTCTATGACGAGGTCGTGGCGGAATTCTCGCATCTGGCCGGCGTTACTGCCTGATCCCGATACCGACAGGGTTTACGAGAAAGACCGGCGATCGTTGAGAGCGCCGGTCTTTTCATATGAAAACTGGATTTGGGTCTGTGGTTATTCCGCTTCGTCGGCGGAGGCCGCGTTGAGCTGGCCGTACTTCTGCTCGCCGATCTTGGAGAGCAGTTCGAGCTGGGTTTCGAGGAAGTCGATGTGGCCTTCCTCATCGGCGAGAAGGGTCTCGAACAGCTTCATCGAAACATAGTCGCCGGCCTCATAACAGATATCGCGGGACTTCTTGTAGGAGGTGCGGGCGTCGTATTCGCCGGCGAGATCGGCTTCCAGGACTTCCTTGACGTTCTGCCCGATGCGAAGTGGCGCAAGCGTCTGCAGGTTCGGATGGCCTTCGAGGAAGATGATGCGGGCAACCAGCTTGTCGGCGTGCTGCATTTCCTCGATCGACTCGGCCCGCTCCTTCTTGGCGAGCTTCAGGTAGCCCCAGTCTTCCAGCAGGCGATAGTGCAGCCAGTACTGGTTGACTGCGCCGAGCTCGAGAAACAGCGCCTCGTTCAATCTTTCGATGACTCTCTTATCGCCCTTCATGGTGGTGATATCCTCTACCTGTGTTGCAATGACCAGCACGAAGCTCCTTGAGCGGCTTCACGCAAAATTTTAGAATTATTCTAATTCGACTTTGGCGCACACTGCCATAATCATCCTAGAACAGCAACGCACTTTTGAAAACGATCGCCATTGCGGATGCGTTCCATACACGTCTTCGAAAGAACGGAATTTCATGGATAGGTTGCATGAAGGTGATGCAGCGAGTTGTACCTGATGTCAGGCGACCTTGCCAAGATTGCGGCGACGCTCGAGATTGGCCAGCCGCTGCTCCTCATGAAAACGACGAAGGCGTTCCATGAAGTCGCACACCTTCACTCCGTCCGTCTTGTGGGCAGCGTGATATTCCTCAGTCGTCTTGATGATGATGTCGACCACATTCGGGAAGCAGCCACAGCAACGGCCGCGCTTGCCCATGGCGTGATAGACCTTTGCAGGCACGATGAGCTGCCAACAGTCCTCGTCAAGGAGCTCGTTTATAACGTCCCTGATTTCTTTATCGGTGATGAAATTGCAGCTACAAACCAGCATGGTTTCGTGGACCAGGAAACATGACTTTCAGCCCCTCCTTTCTGCAAAACCAGATGCGCATTGTCAAGAAAAGAATCCGCTAAAGAAGGTACCGCTGCGCATACCGGCTATGCCTGATGGTGCAGGCGCTCAAGCCTGCGGGGCTGGCGTATCGCGAGGCCCCGGCACTGGCGGCAAATTGCCGAGAAAGGCTTTCGCGATCTCATCGACATTGCGCACGAGGACATCGCGGTGGGGATGGGGAATGTCTATGCCGGCCCGCGCCAAGGCCGAATGGATCTTGTGAAGCAGATCCGATTTCACGGACAGTCCGGCGGACACGTCATCGATGAAACAGCGGAGTTCGAAATCCATCGAGCTTTCCCCAAGTCCGACAAGCGGTACCGCGGGTGCGGGCTGTTTCTCGACCCTGGGGTGCTGCTCGGCCGCCTGGCGCAGAATGGATGAGACAAGCTCCAGATCGCTGCGATGGGAAACGCTGACGGGTATGATGATGCGGCCGATGGTGGAACTCAGCGTCATGTTCTTCACCGTACCGGTGATGAGGTCGGCGTTCGGGATGATCACGTCGTGGCGGTCGAAGGTCTCGATTCGGGTGGAGCGGACGGAAATCTTCTGCACGATGCCGGAATGGCCGGATACCTCGATCCAGTCTCCTTCCCTGATCGGACGTTCGGCGAGCAGGATGATGCCGGAAACGAAGTTGGAGACCACCGCCTGCAGGCCGAAACCGATGCCGACCGAGAGCGCACCGGCAACAATTGCCAGGTTGGAAAGGTCCAGCCCTGCGACCGAAACGGCGACGAGCGCCGAGAGGATCAGGCCGACATAGCCAGAACCCGTGACGACCGCGTTGCGGCCACCGCTGTCGAGCCGCGTGCGCGGCAATACGGTCCTGCCGAGGAAACGCTGGAGCCATCGCGTGGCGAATATACCGGATGCAAAGACGGCCAGCAGCATGGCGGCGGTGGTGACGGAGATGCGGCGGCCACCAATCTCGACACCCTCATTCAGCAGGGTCCAGGCATCGGTCAGATCGGCGGTTCGCGCACCCCAGAGCAGGGCGAGGACCGGCAGGAGAAGGAGCGTCACCAGGATGGCGACGCCGACCGGCAGGAGCGATTGCGCGGCCGTCTCCCCGTAGCCGCTTCTGCCCAGAAGCCTGAGGAGCAGATAGACGAGGACCTTGTGCACGGCGACCGCGACGCCAGCGAGGCCGAGCGACATGATCATCGGGTCCATCGCCTCGCGGGCGATCTCGACATAGCCGACGGCAACGGATGCAACGGCGGCACCGGTAACCAGCTGTATCAACCGACCGATCAACAGCACGCCGCCATCGTGCTCGTCGGATGGGTTGGCGGGATCGTCACGGCCGGCATGGACAAGGATGCGGGCAAGTTGCCAGAGGCAATAGCTGCCAGAAAGCACGACGATAGCAGCCCAGACGGAGCGTGTCGCGGCGGTGAATGTATAATCGATCTCCACCAACTGGTTGATCGCCTCGAACACGACGACAATACCGAGCGCCGTGCAGTAACGGCTGGCTCGCCGCGCGAGTGCGTCTTCCATCTGCAACAGCCGGCCTTCCGGCATCGAGGGTGCGAAGATCAGATGCCCGAGCCAATAAGGCACAACCGCGACATAAACGAGGTTCGGAAGTGCGTTGACCGCGGTCCTTGCGGAGGGCGGCACGAAATCCAGGGTCTGCAGGGCGAGCGACAAGAGGGCGGCGGCGATTGCCGTCAGGGCGAGACGCAGCGCAAGGGCGCCGACCATGCCGCTATTGCGCCGGGCCTTCCGCGGATCGCGGACCCGGTTCTCCAGCCGTCGGATCAGGGTGGGCTGGAGAAGGCCGAGAATGAATAGCGCGCCCGCTATCATCGACACGGCGGCGGGCGCCCGTTCCCGCAGGAGAAGCGCGTTCCCCGGATTTCGCAGCATCGCAATGATCTCTCCATGGATGCGCGCAATGTATTCGCCGGCGTCTGAAAGAGCCGGAACCCAGTTCGCCGGAATGAAAGGGGAGGGGCTCAGGGCAAGCATCTCAGTTCGCAGCGCCTGACGGATGAGCCTGTCGACGCCGCCGATCAGCACTTCCGCCCGGCTGTAGGACTGCCGCGCGGCAAGGATGGGTGCTTCCGCCTCGGACAACGCGTTTGTCAGTTCGGCGCGCCGCGTGGCGCGGAATGCCGGTTCGCTCTCATCCTTTTTCGGGGCCGGGCCGAGGGCTTCCAGTTGCGCCTTGAGGCTTTCGACGGTGATGCTGCCGGCACCCGTGAGCTCGAACGCTTCGGCCCTCTGGACGGCAAGCTCCTCACGCAGGATTTCCAGTGCTGCAGGTGATGCCGCGCCGTTGAGAATCGCTTCCTCGGCTCGTTCTGCCGTTTCGTTCCAGCGATCCTCCCGTTCACGTAGCCCCTCTTGTGCGAAGACGAGGGGGAGTGGCGCGAAAAACAGGCAAAGGAGGACCGTCATCAGACGGAATAGGCGAGGCGGCATTGATGATCTCGGGCTTTACGGGCACCGGGAACTTCTCATCTTTCCCGTAGAGCGGATATAGTCGAAACCGCTCCGGCATCGACCTATTCCGGGCCTATTGCGTCTCCTTCGATATCCGCGGTGCTTACAGAGATACGAAAGCCTACTGACTTTTGGTTTCCGCAAGCAGTCCGCTGGCGCGCAGAAGAGAGGCGAAACGGCCACCTTTTGCGCTCAGTTCGTCATAACCACCCATCTCGATGATGCGCCCCTGATCGAGGAAGAGCACGAGATCTGCCTCGCGTACCGTGGAAAGACGGTGGGCTATGATGAAGGTTGTGCGGTCCTTGCGCAGCCGGTCGATGGCATCCTTGACGCGTGCTTCGGTTTCCACGTCGAGCGCGCTGGTCGCTTCGTCGAGGACGAGGATCGGAGCATTTTTCAAGATTGCACGGGCAATCGCGATGCGCTGGCGTTCGCCACCGGAGAGCCGGTTGCCGCGTTCGCCGACCACGGTGGTATAACCCGTTAGACGGCTTTCGATGAAGTCGGTTGCCGCCGCTGCTTCCGCCGCCTTCATGACCTCCTCCTCAGTCGCGTCCTCGCGGCCAAGCCGAATGTTTTCCTGGATCGAGCGGTTGAGCAGGCCTGCATCCTGGAACACGGTGGCGATCGAATGACGCAGCGATTTGCGAGTGACCGTGGAAATGTCGGTGCCGTCGATGAGGATCTTGCCCTGGTGAGGCTCGTAGACGCGCTGCAGCAGATTGATGAGCGTAGTCTTGCCGGCGCCTGTCGGGCCGACAATGGCCACCGTCTGCCCCGCCTTCACAGAGAATGACACGTCATGGACGCCTTGTCCGGTATTGGCGAAATCGAAGGAAATGCCGCGGAACTCGACATTGCCTTTGACGTTCTGCAGTTCGATAGCGCCCGCCGGTTCCTCCCGCTCCTGCACGGCATCCTCAAGCTGGTAGAAGTCCTCGAGCTTGGAGCGGGCTTCGAAGATCTGAGTCGCAAACTGGCGCATCTGGTCGAGTCGCCCGATCAGCAGCGTGGCGAAACCGGTGAAGGCGATGATGTCGCCGACCTTGAGTTGGCCCTGCTGGACGAGCAGCGTGCCGATGACCAGAATGATCAGCATGGAGATGGTCGAAGCGATGCGGTTCAGCGCGCTGGCGATGGCCCACCAATCGAGAACGGGATACTGGGCGGCGAGAAGCTGCTCGGCATAGCGCTTCAGGGCGCGCGTCTCCGCTTCTATGCGGTTGTAGCTATGCAGGACCGACACGTTGCTGATCGAGTCGCTGACGTGGGAAAAGACGGTGTGGTAATGGCTCTCGACGGAGGCCTGCCCTTCCTTGGTCCGCGTCATCACCGTCTTGCCGATCAGAACGTAGAAGATGCTGAGGACGATCAGGACGGCGGTGAGGCGAACGTCCATGGAAAAGGCGGTCGGAATCAGCAGCGCGAGCGCCACGGCCGTTGAAAGGTGGGTGCGCATGAATTCGAGCCAGAGGCCGAACAGCGTTTCGCTGGCGCGCAGCAGGGTGTGGAGCGCGTTCGAGGTACCCCGCTTCTGGTGCCAACTCAGGGGCATGGAGATGATGCGACCGAAGGCCTCGGTCAGGAGGTCAGCGCGGCGGCCGTGGGCGAGGCGGTCGGCCTCACGGGCAACGAGTACGAATGCGAAAGTGTTAAAGATGCCGAAACAGCCCCAGGCGATAAGGATCATCTTCGGATCCCGCTTTTCGGAGATGGCATCGATGATGCGGCCGAAAAGAATGGGCTCGGCGATGGTGATGACGGCGAGGATGATGTTGGCGAAAACGACCAGCGCCACCCGGAACCGATAGGTCGAGAGGTATTTGAGCGCCTTGATGTAGACTTGAAACAGGGACAATTGCGTTCTCTCGTCGGTAAACCGCTATCCTCTTACAGCTTCAAGCGCTTTTCGGGCGCCAAGGCAAGAGGAGTACGGGAAACCGGAGTAATTGGTTGCGCTGCCATGGCTGGCAGGCATCAGAAGATATGCCGCAGTCAGGACGCGCGGGGGATTTTGGTTGTTCAGTTCCGGCTTGAATGGCTAGATTTCGGATATCGAATTTAAATGCCTCCTAACCAGATATGGTAGCAAATGGTTTACATCGTGCCGGACGGGCGCAAGTCAAACGCGAAAGCTATGGCTTTTTCGTGATGTTGCCGCCTCGGCGGTTTTGGGGGTTCACGTGAGTGTCAATCAGATAATTCAGTTCCTGGTCGTTGCGGATGAATGCAGGTCACCGGAAGAAGTTGTTGTCGAGCTGGAGAAGCTTCTCCGCGTTTATCGTTTTGATTATTATGGTCTTTTGCGTCATCCGAAGCCCCACGAGAATCCAATGAAGCTCGTGCTTGTCGGGCGGTGGCCGGATCGCTGGCCGGAAACCTATATCGCCAAGAAGTTCGTGCTGATCGATCCGACGATCCGTTACCTTGCGCAGGCGCAGAAGGGTTTCCGCTGGCGCGATACCATCGCCGCCTTCCGCAATGACCCCCATCGCAAGCGCATGGAGCGGATGATGGGCGAATCGATACGATTCGGCCTAGAGGACGGTTATATCTTTCCTATTCATGGACGTCAGGGTCTGCTTGGCAACATGACGCTTGGAGGCAAGCCGGTCGATCTTTCGCCCGTGGAAATGTCGCTTTTCGACGCCGTTGCCAAGAAGGCCTTCTGGCGTCTGCTCGAGTTGAAGAAGGACACCGAGGAACTGGACGCCGCGGCAAGCGTCGATACCAAGATGACGCGGCGCGAGATGGAGGTTCTCAACTATCTTGCCGACGGCATGACCTCCAACGAGATCAGCAGGGTTCTGCAGATTTCCAACCATACGGTTGACTGGTACATGAACGGTATCCAGGACAAGCTCAACGCCAAGAACCGCCAGCATGTCGTGGCACTGGCTCTCAGGCTCGGCCTCATCACCTGATAAGGGGTAATTTTTTCGCCAAAACGGCGTGGATGGGGCTTGCTCCGAACGACAGGTTATGAAGATATTTCGCAGTTGCAAAAAAGCACTGGCCTGTCGTTTGAGGAGACCGATTTGCCCATTTCCAAGATACTTGTCGCCAACCGCTCTGAAATCGCCATTCGCGTCTTTCGCGCCGCAAACGAACTCGGCCTGAAAACAGTCGCGATTTGGGCGGAGGAAGACAAGCTTTCGTTACATCGCTTCAAGGCGGACGAAAGCTATCAGATTGGCCGGGGGCCGCATCTTTCCCGTGAGCTTGGACCGATCGAAAGCTATCTTTCGATCGATGAGGTGATTCGCGTCGCAAAGCTTTCCGGTGCCGACGCAATCCATCCGGGCTATGGCCTTCTGTCGGAAAGTCCCGAATTCGTGGACGCCTGCAACGTTGCAGGTATCACTTTTATCGGTCCTCGGCCCGAAACCATGCGCCAGCTCGGCAACAAGGTAGCTGCTCGCAATCTGGCGATTTCGGTCGGCGTTCCGGTCGTTCCGGCAACAGATCCGCTGCCGGACGATCCCGCGGAAATCCACCGGCTGGCGGAAGAGATCGGCTATCCGGTGATGCTGAAGGCCTCCTGGGGCGGCGGTGGACGCGGCATGCGTGCCATCCGCGATCCCAAGGACCTGATCCGGGAGGTGACGGAGGCCAAGCGCGAGGCGAAGGCCGCCTTCGGCAAGGACGAGGTCTATCTGGAAAAGCTGGTCGAGCGGGCGCGGCATGTGGAAAGCCAGATTCTCGGAGACACGCACGGCAATGTCGTGCATCTGTTCGAGCGTGACTGCTCCATCCAGCGCCGTAACCAGAAGGTGGTCGAGCGCGCACCGGCGCCGTATCTCTCTGACGCCCAGCGACAGGAACTGGCCGACTATTCGCTGAAGATCGCCAAGGCGACGAACTATATCGGCGCAGGCACCGTCGAGTATCTGATGGATGCCGATACCGGCAAGTTCTACTTCATCGAAGTGAACCCGCGCATCCAGGTCGAGCACACCGTCACCGAAGTGGTGACCGGCATCGACATCGTCAAGGCTCAGATCCACATTCTCGACGGCTTTGCCATCGGTACGCCGGAATCGGGCGTTCCGAAGCAGGAAGATATCCGGCTTAACGGCCACGCTCTGCAGTGCCGCATCACGACCGAAGATCCGGAACAGAACTTCATCCCGGACTATGGTCGTATCACCGGCTATCGCTCTGCCTCGGGTTTCGGTATCCGTCTCGATGGTGGAACAGCCTATCCGGGCGCTGTGATTACCCGGTTCTACGATCCGCTGCTGGTCAAGGTCACTGCCTGGGCACCGCAGCCGGCGGAAGCGATCGCCCGGATGGACCGCGCCCTGCGCGAGTTCCGTATTCGCGGGGTGGCGACCAATCTCACCTTCCTCGAAGCGATCATCACGCATCCGAAGTTCCTCGACAACAGCTATACGACGCGCTTCATCGATACGACGCCGGAGCTTTTCCAGCAGGTGAAGCGGCAGGACCGCGCGACGAAGCTGTTGACCTACTTGGCCGACGTGACCGTCAACGGGCATCCTGAAGCCAAGGGCCGGCCGAAGCCCGCAGCCGATATCGCCGCACCCGTGGTTCCCTTCATCGAGGGTGATATCCAGGCCGGTACGAAGCAGAAGCTCGATGAACTCGGGCCGAAGAAGTTTGCCGAATGGATCCGGGCGCAGAAGCAGGTGCTCTTGACCGATACCACCATGCGCGACGGTCACCAGTCGCTTCTGGCGACGCGCATGCGTACCTATGACATCGCGCGGGTCGCCGGCACCTATGCCCGGGCGCTTCCGCAGCTCTTCTCGCTGGAATGTTGGGGCGGCGCCACCTTCGACGTTTCCATGCGCTTCCTGACCGAGGATCCGTGGGATCGTCTTGCCCGTATTCGCGAGGATGCGCCGAACCTGCTGCTGCAGATGCTGCTGCGCGGCGCAAACGGCGTGGGATACAAGAATTATCCCGATAACGTTGTGAAGTATTTCGTCCGCCAGGCTGCCAAGGGCGGCATCGATGTGTTCCGCGTGTTCGACTGCCTCAACTGGGTCGACAACATGCGCGTCTCGATGGATGCAGTGGCGGAAGAGAACAAGATCTGCGAAGCCGCGATCTGCTATACCGGCGATATCCTCAATTCGGCCCGGCCGAAATACGATCTCAAGTACTATACCGCTCTTGCCACTGAGCTGGAGCGGGCAGGCGCCCATATGATCGCATTGAAGGACATGGCGGGCTTGCTCAAGCCGGCTGCTGCCCGGGTGCTGTTCAAGGCGCTGCGCGAGGCGACCGACCTGCCGATCCATTTCCACACGCATGACACGTCCGGCATTGCTGCCGCGACCGTGCTTGCGGCGGTAGAAACGGGTGTCGATGTTGTGGATGCGGCAATGGATGCCCTTTCCGGCAATACGTCGCAGCCCTGCCTCGGTTCCATCGTGGAGGCGCTCAAGGGTTCGGAGCGCGATCCGGGCCTCGATCCGCAGTGGATCCGGCGCATTTCCTTCTATTGGGAAGCCGTCCGTCACCAGTATGTGGCCTTCGAAAGCGATCTCAAGGGACCGGCTTCGGAAGTCTATCTGCACGAAATGCCGGGCGGGCAGTTCACCAACCTCAAGGAACAGGCACGTTCGCTCGGTCTGGAGACGCGCTGGCATCAGGTGGCGCAGGCCTATGCCGACGCGAACCAGATGTTCGGCGATATCGTCAAGGTGACGCCGTCCTCCAAGGTGGTCGGCGACATGGCCTTGATGATGGTTTCGCAGGACCTGACCGTGGCCGATGTCGAAAACCCGGAGAAGGACATCGCCTTCCCGGATTCCGTGGTCTCCATGCTGAAGGGTGACCTCGGTCAGCCTCCCGGCGGCTGGCCGGAGGCCCTGCAGAAGAAAGCGCTCAAGGGCGACAAGCCTTATACGGCAGTCCCCGGCTCGCTGTTGCCGCCGGCCGATCTCGAGGCGGAGCGCAAGACGATTGAGACAAAGCTGGAGCGTGCGGTTTCCGACTTCGAATTCGCATCCTACCTGATGTATCCCAAGGTCTTCACCGACTACGCGCTGGTCGCCGAGACCTATGGCCCTGTCGGCGTTTTGCCGACGCTTGCCTATTTCTACGGGCTGGCGCCGGGCGAGGAGTTACAGCCCGAGATCGAGCGCGGTAAATCGCTGGTCATTCTGCATCAGGCCAGGAGCGAGCCGGACGAACAGGCGATGGTGAAGGTGTTCTTCGAGCTGAACGGCCAGCCTCGCCTGATCAAAGTGCCGGATCGCAACCGCGCCGCCACCTCGCTGGCGCGTCGCAAGGCCGACGTGGCGAATTCCGCCCATCTCGGCGCACCGATGCCGGGTGTGGTCTCGACCGTTTCCGTCTCTGCCGGCCAGTCGATCAAGTCGGGCGACGTGCTGCTTTCCATCGAAGCAATGAAGATGGAAACGGCGCTTCATGCGGATCGCGACGGCACCATTGCCGAAGTGCTGGTCAGAACCGGCGACCAGATCGACGCCAAGGACCTGCTGGTGGTCTTCGCGGACTGACGGTTCCATAGAGGCACCATTCCTCAACGAAAAAGCCCCGGCTCTCACAGCCGGGGCTTTTGTTTTGTTCTTGTCCCGAGCAGTCGTTACTTCGACTTGGCGAGCTTGAAACCCTTTGCCGGGTCGGTGACCTTCTTGCCGTTGACGGTGACGGCGAAGGCCGCATCGCCGCTGCGTTCGACGGCAATCTCATAGGTCGTGCCGTCGATCGTCACCGTAGCCTCGAAGGTGTTCCATTCCGGTGGCAGGGCGGGCTGTACGAACAGCAGGCTGCCCTTGCGGCTGATGCCGAGCAGGCCTTCTACGGCGAAGCGATAGAGCCATCCGGCCGAACCGGTGTACCAGGTCCAGCCGCCGCGACCCGGATAGGCATCGCCGCCATAGACATCGGCTGCGACGACATAGGGTTCGACGCGGTAGCGTTCGGCGGCGTCCGCATTCCGGGCGTGATTGACCGGGTTGAGGATCTCGAAGCAGCGCCAGGCGTCTGCCGCGCGACCGGCCTTGGCGAGTGCCAGACCGAGCCAGATCGCGGCATGGGTATACTGGCCGCCGTTTTCGCGCACACCCGGCGGATAGGCCTTGATGTAGCCCGGATCGAGCGGCGACTTGGCGAAGGGCGGGGTGAACAGGCGAACGATGCCCGCCTCTTCATCGACCAGTTCGGCAACGGCCGCATCGAGCGCCTTGACGGTGCGCTCCGCCTTGCCCTGACCGGACAGCACGCTCCAGGACTGGGCAATCGAGTCGATCCGGCACTCTTCCGACTCCTTCGAGCCGAGCGGCGTGCCGTCGTCGAAGTAGCCGCGACGATAGTAGTCACCATCCCAGCCGGCGGTCTCCAGCGCTTCGGAAAGCGTTGCGAGATGCGCCGTCCAGCGCGAGATACGATCCTTGTCGCCCCGGTCCTCGGCATAGACGATGAAGGACTTGAGCGTTGCGGCAAGGAACCAGCCGAGCCAGACGCTTTCACCCTGACCCTTGGCGCCGACGCGGTTCATGCCGTCGTTCCAGTCGCCGCCGAGGATCAGCGGCAGGCCGTGCGGGCCGGTGCGCGCGACCGCGAGGTCGAGTGCCCGGGCTGCATGCTCGTAGAGATCCGCTTCCTGTTCCGACACCGTCGGCTGGAAGAAGGAGTCATGCTGGTTTTCGTCAAGCAGCGGTCCTTCGAGGAAAGCGAGCTTCTCCTCTAGGAAGGTCTTGTCGCCGGTTGCCGTGATGTACTCATCGACCGCATGGGCAAGCCACACCACGTCGTCGGAGATGTGGGTGCGCACGCCGGCGCCGGTCTGCGGCAACCACCAGTGCTGTACATCGCCTTCGGGGAACTGGCGGGCCGCCGCGTTGAGGATCTGGCGGCGGGCGAGTGCCGGCTGATGCAGCAGGAAGGCAAGCGTATCCTGCAGCTGGTCGCGGAAGCCATAGGCGCCGCTGGCCTGATAGAAGCCGGCGCGTGCGAAGATGCGGCAGGCGAGCGCCTGATAGGGCAGCCAGCGATTGACGAGGTTGTCGAAAGACTGGTCGCCTGTCCTAACCTTCAGCTTGCCGGTGAAGTCCATCCAGAAGGACTTGGTCGTTGTCAGGATCGACTGGAAGTCTTCTTTCCTGATTTCGCCGATCAGTGCGCGGGCGGCTTCTGCCGTTGCGGTTTCGCCAAGCAGGAAGGTCACATCCTTCTCTGCTCCCGCGGGTACCTCGATATCGAACGCGATGGCCGCGCAGGGATCGCCCTCGGTGTCGATGGAACCCGAGAGGCGCGACTGGCGGGCAAGCGCCTGCGGCATGCGGATGGTGCCATGGCGCCCGATGAACTCCCTCCGGCTCGCGGTGAAGCCGGCTGGCGTTTCGATGCCGGCGAGGAAGGCGATGCGGCCGGGATAGTTGATGTCATACGGATTGGTGGCGAATAGTGCGCCCGTTTCCTCGTCATGGGAGGCGAGAACGAAGGGAGCCGTCTTCTGGGCATTGTTGCCCAGCACCCATTCCGCATAGCCATAGACCCGGTAGGTACGGGCTTCGCCGCCGGTGTTCTTCAGCACCAGACGCGAAAGCTTGACCGGACGATTTCTGTCGACTGTCTGGGTCAGCTCCAGTTCGAGACCGTCGTGACAGCTGGCGAAGACCGAGTAGCCGAGGCCGTGACGCGTCTCGAAGCGGGCGCTGTCGTTGAGGTTCAGCGACTGGAACGGCACATAGGTATTGCGGCTTTCGAGGTCGACCACATAGAAGGCCTCGCCCGGACGGTTCGTCACCGGATCGTTGGACCAGGGCGTGACCTGATAGTCGCGCGAGTTCTGGCTCCAGCTGAAGCCTGCGCCTTCCGCGGAGACGTGGAAGCCGAACTGCTCGTTGGCGATCACGTTGATCCACGGCTGCGGCGTCGAGGTTGCGGCGTCGAGGCGCACGACATATTCCGTTCCGTCCTTGGCGAAGCCGCCGAAGCCGTTCCACATGTCGAGGTCGTCGGCTGTTACAGGTGTCGTTGCGACCGGAGCCGAAGCCGGGATTGCCGGCAGAAGACCGGCCCATTCGCCTTCGGATCCGTCGGGAATGCGCGGCGTGGCAAACAGCGAGACCGCGCGGTTGATCTGGTCGACGATCTTGCCGTTGCGAGCATGGAAGACGACGCGGGCGGCGGCGAGAAGGGCCTGCGAGCCGTTCTCGTCCATCAGGTCGTGGCGGACCGTAAAGACGTGCTGGCGGCCGGATACATCCTGCAGGCGGTTGCGCATGTTTTCCGCGATGCGGTCCAGCGCATGCTGCATGTCCTGGATGTAGGAGGTCGCGCGCTCGTTGACGATCGCGAGGTCCGCGGTGACGCCACGGCGACGCAGATATTCGAGACCGCTCAGCGCTTCGCGGGCGATGTCGATGTCCATGTCGTCGTTGATACGGAGCGCAAAGATCGGGAAGTCGCCCGAGATCGCCATCGGCCAGAGTGCGGACTGCGAACGCAGGCCGTTGCGGACCGTTTCCGGGTCTGCACGCAGATGCGGGTCGGGATAGACGAGGTAGCGGCCGAGATGCTGGAAGGCCGCGGCCTGTTGCGATGTAATGCCGATGTGGCGCAGTTCCACCTGGGCGCGGGTCCAGGCGTGAATGAGTTCATGCGCGAAGGCGTCCGGGTGCCGGTAGCGCTCGATGGCCTTGTCGACCTCTTCGCGGCTCGGCGTGGCGATGGTCCAGAAGATCACGCTGACCTTCTTGCCCGAGGGCACGCGCACGACGCGGCGCAGGCTGAGCACCGGATCGAGCGTGAAGCCTTCCGTGCCGGAAAGCGTCGCACCCGGATCGAAGGCGGCTGCCTCCGCAAGGCTGCGGCCACGGCCGAGGAAGCGACGACGATCCGTCTCGAACTCGGTCGGACGGCCGGGGCCGGCATTGTCGACCACCAGATGGGCGACGCAGATATCCGGATCGCTGGGGCTGCGCTTGTTGCGTTCGGCGCGGATCACATCGCGGCGGCGGCCGAATTCGGTCTTGACGAACATGCGCGAGAACAGCGGATGGGCGTTGTCGGCATCGTCATAGCCCAGCACCGGTTCCAGATAGGAGGTCACTTCGATGAAGCGGTCTTCCGGGCCGGTGTTGAGGATGGTCAGGCGGCGGCCTTCCGCATCGTGCTCGGTGGCGACGATGCATTCGACGCTCGTCTGGATGTCGCCGACCGTCTTGAAGAACTCGGCCTTGTCGTCGCCGAAGATGACCTTGGTCTTTTCGTCCTCGGCGCGGCGGGGTGCTGCGGTCGCGGACCACCACTGGCCGCTTGCCGTGTCGCGCAGGAAGATGAAGGTGCCCCAGCGATCCTCGGTCGGATCGGCCTTCCAGCGGGCGACCGACTGGCCGTTCCAGCGGGAGTAGCCGGAGCCGGTTGCCGTCAGCATCACCGAATAATGGCCGTTTGAGAGGAAGGCGACTTCGCGCTCCTTGTTGGCCGGGTCGGTTATGGTACGGATTTCCGGACGCAGCAGGTCGGCCTGACCCTTGCCGGGGGTTTGAGGCTCGTATTTGGCGCTCATCACCGGAATCTCGCGCGGCGGCTTTTCCTGCAGCAGGAGTTCGGCGGCCTCGATCACCGGGTCGGAGTGGAAGAGTTCACGCAGGCGGCCGTTGAAGGAGACGTTGGCGATTGCCGCAATCGACATGCCGTGGTGGTGGGCATAGTAGTTGTAGACCACTGCACAGGTCTTGCCGTCCGGCACGCGGGTCGGGGTGAAGTCGACCGCATCGTGGAAGCCATAGGCGCCGAGCGCGCCGAGCTTGCGCAGTCGCTCCAGGTTCCTGAGGGATTCCTCCGGATAGTACTGGCTGGCAAGGATCGAGGCGTAGGGCGCGATGACGGCGTTCTGACCAAGGCCGCGCTTGAGGCCGAGCGTCGGTACGCCGAAGTTGGTGTACTGGTAGTTCATCTCGTGGTCGCGGGCGTTGAACGCCGCTTCCGAGATACCCCACGGAATATTGAGCCGGCGACCATGGTTCATCTGTTCGACGACGACCAGATTGTTGGTCTGGTTGAGGATACCGCCCTGGCGCTCCTGCATGACGAGCGGCGGCATCAGATATTCGAACATCGAGCCGGACCAGGAGATCAGCGCCGCACGGGCGCCGATCGGCACGACCTGACGGCCGAGCTTGTACCAGTGTTCGGTCGGCAGGTCGCCCTTGGCGACGGCGAACAGGCTGGTCAGGCGGCATTCGGAGGCGAGCAGGTCGTAGCAAGCCTCGTCGAGCTCGCGGCTCTCGACGCGGTAGCCGATCGAAAGCAGGCGACGCTCCGGCCGGTAGAGGAAGCTGAAATCCATCGAGAAGGCGATGTCACGGGCGCGGTCGCGCAGCGTGCAGAGACGCTGCCGCAGCGGGTCGATGTTCGACAGGTCGAAGGACGAATCCGCGATATGGGCCTCGCAGACACCGACCAGCGATTCCGTCCAGCGGGTCACTTCGGCGCTCTGCTCGGAGCGTACCTCGTGGTGCAGGTTGGCGGCGAGCTTCTGGATGTCGCGGGCGAGCACGGCAAGATTGGCGATGCGGATCGAGGCGAATTCCCGCTCGCGCTTGACGGAGGCAAGTCCCGTCTTGAAGCCGAGGATGCGTTCTTCCAGACGCCGGCGCAGCGGACGCACCGTTTTGCGGTCATCAGGCAGTTCCTTCAGCGTCTCATAGAGGATGCCGCAGACATCGCCGATGCCGTCGAGATTGCCCTGAAGGTGGGCGGAAGGCGCTTCGCCCCATTCGCGGCAGGCGGACGAAATCGCGATCAGGTGGCCGGCGAGGTTGCCGCTGTCGACGGCGGAGATGTAGCGCGGTCCGAGCGTCTTCAGCGTATCGGTGTGGTACCAGTTGAAGAGATGGCCGCGGAACTTGTCCATCCGCTCGACGGTGGAGATCGTCTGTTCGAGGCGCTCGATGGTCTGCTCGAAGCTAAGCCAGCCGAAGTGTCGTGCCGAGACGGTCGAAAGCAGGTAGACACCGATATTGGTCGGCGAGGTGCGGTGCGCGACGATCGGTTCCGGGTTTTCCTGATAGTTGTCCGGCGGCAGGTAATTGTCGCCGGCGGTCACGAAGGTCTCGTAGAAGCGCCAGGTGCGGCGCGCGATCTTGCGCAGCTCGACGGTGACCTGCTCGGGAACCTCCAGGCTGTCTTCGGTTTCGGCGGACTGGCTGACATACCAGGCGACGAGCGGCGAGAAGACCCAGAGCACGACGAAGGGCAGGCCGGTCAGGTAGCCATAGTCACCCGACAGCGAAGCTGCGGCGACTGCCAGCACGGCCAGAACCGGGGCGTGTCGCATGGAGCGGTAATAGGAGATGATGTCGCCCTGGGCGACCGACTGGACGCTTGCGGCGGTCCGCCATTCCAGGAGCAGCCTGCGGCTCACCGCCATGCGGTAGATCGAGCGGATGATGGCGTCGGCCATCATGTAGGCCGTATCGGCAATGAAGACGATGCGCAGCGCGACCTGAGCGTTGACCGAGCGAACTTCCGACCACAACGTCTGGAAGTGGGCGGCGGGAACGATGTCGGTCTGGCGCGGAATGATGCCCGAAAGCAACGAGATGGTGGGGGCGACGAACAGGCTGAAGATCAGCACCAGCTGCCAGATCATGGCGCCGACCGGGCCCATGGTGGCCCAGCCGAGCGCCGAGGCGATGAACCAGGCAATGGGGGTCAGCGAGCGGCGCAGGTTGTCGACCATCTTCCAGCGGCCGAGCGCGGTGATGCCGCGGGCGGGATCTATGATGTAGGGCAGAAGCTGCCAGTCTCCGCGGGCCCAGCGATGCTGGCGGGAGATTTCCACCTCGTAGCGGGTGGGGAAGTCTTCGACCAGTTCCACGTCAGTGACCAGCGCGCAACGGGCGAAGGAACCTTCCAGAAGATCGTGGCTGAGAACCGTGTTCTCGTCGATGCGGCCCTTGATCGAGGTCTCGAAGGCATCGACGTCGTAGAGGCCCTTGCCGGTAAAGGAACCTTCGCCGGTGATGTCCTGATAGACGTCGGAGACGGTGAAGACGTAAGGGTCGAGGCCGCGGTTCATCGAGAAGACACGTTGGAAGACCGAGGCATCCTCGCCGGTGGTGAGCGACGGAGTCACGCGCGGCTGCAGCAGGCCGTAACCGCTGACGACGCGGCCGGTCTTCGGATCGTGCACCGGGCGGTTGATCGGATGATGCAGCTTGCCGACGAGCTTGGTGACGGCGTCGCGCATCAGGCGCGTGTCGGCGTCGAGCGTCATCACGTATTTCACGTCTTCCGGCACCATGTTGGCGCCCGGCAGATACGAGGTGTCGCGGTCGCCGCGCAGCAGCAGATTCATTTCGTGCAGCTTGCCGCGCTTGCGCTCCCAGCCCATCCAGCAGCCTTCCGCCGGATTATAGAGCCGGCGGCGATGCAGGAGGTAGAACAGCGTTTTGCCGACATGGGCGTAGCGGGCATTGAGGGCCGCCACCTCCTGCTTGGCATATTCGAGGACTTCGAGATCCGCCGGCGTTTCCTCGACGGAGCTGTCGCGCCAGTCGCTCAGCAGGGCGAAATAGATCTCGCCGTGCGGATTGGTGAGATAGTGGACCTCTAGATTGCGAATGAGTTCGTCGATGTCGTCGCGCTTGGCGATCAGGCAGGGCACGGCAACCAGCGTGCGGGCGTCCGCCGGAATGCCGGTCTTGAACTCGTAGCCGGTGAGCCGCGACGGTTTCACCATCAGGGTCACCAGCGTATTGAAGAGGCCGGTTGCGCCTTCGGAGGCTGGAAGCGAGAACATCGCCAGCAGGATGAGGATCAGCGGCGTGGAGAGACCGGCCTGGGCGAGAAAATATCCGACCAGCGCCAGCGCACCGACGGTCAGGCCGATGACCGGTATGGCGATGGCTAGCCAGTTCAGCCGCTTGATGGCGAGCGCGAGGCTGCGCCACACGGGAACGCTGTAGTCGATCGCCTCTTCGAGGAGAGGACGCCTCGCGCCGACGAGGTAGCTGCCGACATCGGGGGCAACGCCGTCCTCGCCCGAATGTCTGGCGTTGGCAGCGAGATCGATGGCTGTTTGGGCGATTTCAATTTCGGTCTTTTCCGAGCGCCGGGCAAGCTTTTCGATGGTGTTGCGATAGGCGTTTCGCGAGCCGAAATCGAGCTGACGATAATCGGTATGCTGGCTCAGGATCTTGTCGACAAGGCAGACGTCCTCGACCCAGACCGACCATTCCTTGTCGTCGATCTCGCGCAGGCCCTTGACGATATTGCCGGTGGTGACGTTGCCGGAGGACAGGCGGTTCTGCTCGGCGGTCATCGCCTCTTCGGCGCTGCGGCCGGCCTGTTCCAGGCGCTGCTCCTGCCAGCTGACGGCAAAGCTCGTATCCTGCGAACCGTTGCGCAGGCGATAGAGGAACTGGGTAGCGAACGTGTTGTCTTCGGCCAGTTGCTCAATCTGCTTGAGAATATCGGCCGAGGCGGCGGCATCATTAAGGCGGATAATTTCGTCCGCGACCTCGTTCGCCTTGCGGCGCATACGGCGCGAGCGATCGACGCGGGTAGAGATGCGACGCAGGTTTTCGATCAGGACGAAGCGGACGATGGACGGCAGCGCCCAGAGTTCACCGATCTCAAGCACCTGATGCTTCTGGAAGCCTTCGACCAATGCCGTCATGCTTTCCATCGACACCGTCGAATGGGTGTGGGCGACATAGAGCCAGGCCAGCGCCATGGTGCGCGGGATCTCGCGATTGCCGACCTTCATTGTCGGAAGCTGGCGGTAGAAGCGACGGGGGAAGTCGCGGCGGACTTCCTGGATCGCTTCCTCGATGATGTAGTGGTTGTCGAGCAGCCATTCGGCCGCCGGTGTGATCGTCGCGCCGGCCTCGACATCCGCGGCGGTCGCGCGGTAAACCCGCAGGATCTCCCGTTCGTTCTCCTTGTGCCGGGCGAAGAAATCGAAATCGATCAGCCCCGGGAGTTCGCTTGCGCCATCCCTGCCGAGCGTCTCGGCGCTTTCGCGCAACTCGTCGATCGTGAAATAGGCGGCCCGGATCGAGTCGTTATGATCGATCTGTCTGGATTCAAAGTCGCGCGACGGAACATGCGGAGTCATGGGAAGACTTAATTTCTCGGGTTCTGGGTTTAAAAAGCGTTCGTCAGGGTTCGTCTTGACCGCTGTCCTCCTTCGGCGCTTCGCTTGCACATAAACGGCCGGTCGGTCCTTGATCCGAACTCAAAAGGCCGGTTTGTGCAGCGATGCCGATCAGAAAACTGGTCTGGGCGGAAATCTTTCGTGCCTTCGCTGGGAAAATTGGCTTTTTTATGCCGTATTTCAAAGCCGTAGCCAAGAGGAATCGCATCTGCAGCGCCCGATGGAGGCCGTGTGACACGACACCGGAAAGCGTCACGGATTTTCGGGACGGTCGGGGTAGCAGATGATCGACAGGAAGCGGATCGGCAGGCTTACCAGCACTTCCGGGCCGTGACGGGCATCGGCATCGAAGAACAGGCTGTCGCCGGGAAGCATGGTGTAGAGCCGGTCGCCGTGTCGATATTTCACCTCACCCTCCAGCATGTAAATAAATTCCATGCCGGCATGCTGGAAGGTCGGGAAGACGTCGGAATCGGCGGTCAGGGTGATGAGGTAGGGTTCCACCTGGACGCCGCTACTGCTCGACGGGATGTGGCCGAGAAGATTGTACTGATGGCCGGCGCGTGTGCCCCTGCGCTCGATCTCCACGCCTTCGCCGGCCTTGACGAAGACCGCGTTGCGGGGTTCCTCGAAGCGGCGGAAGAAGCTGGTGACCGGAACGCCGAGCGCGCGGGCCAGTGATTGCAGCGTGGTCAGCGACGGGGAGGTGTTGCCGTTCTCGATCTTCGAGAGCATGCCGAGCGATATGCCGGTGGCGGCGGCAAGATCGGAGCCGGTGATGCCGAGCTTCTTGCGGAATGCCCTGACTTCATGGCCGATGGCAATTTCCAGATTGTTTTCCTTGGGATCGCGCACCGCATGCGGATCCTGTCGCAGCGGCGTGCGCGAAGGTTCTTCCGCCGTTTCAGCTTTCGGCTGCTTCTTCCGGTCCGGTATTCTGTCCGTCATCATCGTCTCCCACCGGCCGACTGATAGTCGCTCGGCGGGGGGCATGGCAATCAGACATTTTGCTCATGCCGCCGTTAGTCGCCATGCGAGTATCAGGCGGTGATGCCGACGGTGTTCTGTTCGTGGATTTCGATGAGCGCGAGACCACCTCCATCCCTTGCCCTTCGCAGGGCCGCCGGAAGATCGTCCACATGCGCGAGCCGCATCGCGGAAATGCAGTAGGCCTCGGCGATCTTCAGGAAATCCGGTGCCGAAGGCTTCACGCCTTCCGGCGTGATCCCCTGTTCGATCATATAGGTTTCGATTTCCTGGTAGCCGTCATTGTTCCAGACAAGGAAGATGACGCGCGCGCCGGCGTCCTTCGCGGAGCCGATTTCGGCAAGCGAGAACTGCAGGCCGCCATCGCCCGTCAGGCAAACGATCTGCGTTTCCGGTTCCGCAAGGCTTGCGCCTACCGAAGCGGGCGCGGCATAGCCGAGCGCACCGTAGCCGGTTGCTGAATTGAACCAGCCATGTGGACGGTCCGCTTCGAAATAGAGATTTCCGGCATAGACGGCCTGGGTGGAGTCTCCGACGATGATCGCGCCCGGAAGCGTGTCACGGATGGTTTCGAGGATGGAGATCTCGGCGCGCATCTTGTCGGTGAGTTCGGCGTGCGCCGCAGCCCTCGCCGCCGCCGCGCGATCGGCTCCTCCATTGGCGGTTCTTTCCTCGCACATCTCCGTCAGAAGATCGTCGACGAGGCTTGTGACGCTCGATAGGATCGAGATGGCGGCGTTCGGCCCGCGCGCAAGTTGCGTGGCGTCGATATCGACGCGGACGAGGGTTTCCAGTTCCGGAAAGCCGTCATCTACATACATATCGTAATCGGTCTGACCCATCTGGGTGCCGAGTGCCAGCACGAGGTCGGCTTCCGCGATGAGCTTTCGCACCGCCTTGAGGCTGGGGCTTGCCGGCACCGAAAGCGGGTGCCCCGGCAGCATGCCGCGGGCGTTGACCGTGGTGACAACGGGTGCGTCGAGCCTTTCGGCGAGCGTCTCAACAGTGCTCGTAGCCGAAACAGCGCCGCCCCCGCAAAGAATGACCGGCTTTCGCGCACGTTGGCACCGTTCGGCAAGATCGAGCACACCGGCCAGATTGGCGCGTGGCAGCAAAGCTGGGCTTGAGACGAGGCGGGGAAGGTGGACCTTCATCGACATGACATCAATCGGGATTTCGATATGAACCGGTCCAGGGCGGCCGGAACGCAGGATGGTGAAGGCTCTCGCCATCACCGCAGGCAGATCGGCCGGATCGAGAAGGGTGTGGCTCATCAGCGTGAGGGACGCCATCATCGCGTGCTGGTCGGGCAGCTCATGCAGCCGGCCGCGGCCCTGTCCGAGGCTGGAGCGAACATTGACACCGGAGATAACCAGAAGCGGCACGGAATCCTGCTGCGCCTGCGCCATGGCGGTGATCGCGTTAGTGAGGCCCGGACCCGTGATCAGCAGGCAGACACCCGGTTTCCCGCTGACGCGGGCATAGCCGTCCGCCATGAAGCCGGCGCCCTGTTCGTGGCGCGGGGTGATGTGGCGGATTTTCGAGGCGGCAAGGCCGCGATAAAGCTCGACGGTGTGGACGCCCGGAATGCCGAAGACGGTGTCGACGCCATTCGCCTCCAGAATATCGATCAGTGCTTCTCCGACTGTCTTCAGTTCGCCGCCCATTTCTGTTGATCCTCCCGATCGATCAGTTCCGTCGCCAGTTCGGCCATACGTCCCGTGGCTTCCGCGAGCTTTTCGTCATCGACTGTGAGCGACACGCGTATGAAACCCTCCGCCTGTTCGCCGAAGGAGCCGCCGGGCATGACGGCGACGTTCTTCTCGTCCAGCAGGCGATGGGCGAACTGGAGGCCGGTAAGCCCGGTCGCACTGACATCGATCACGATGAACATGCCGCCTTCCGGCATCATCGGCTGCAGCGGTCCGTTGCCGGCAAGGCCGTCGGCCACGAGGCGGGCGCGGCGGGCATAATTGCCACGCATGACGGTTGAGGTGTCGAAGGGCTCGGAGAGCGCCATTGCCGTCATGTCGGCGATGAAGGGCTGGACGCCGAACAGCATGGTTTCCGAGACAGGCAGCAGGCGATCGCAGAATTCGACCGGGCCGGCGGCCCAGCCGCTGCGGAAACCGGGGGCCGCATGGGACTTGGAAATCGATGAGACGACGATGGTCCGTTCCGCCAGATCCGGCTGGTCGAAGGGCGAGGCGAAAGGCTTGTCGAAGATCAGTTCCTCGTAGACCTCGTCGCAGACGATCCAGAGGTCGTGATCACGGCAGACCTTGCCAATGGCGGCGATCTCGTTCGCCGACAGCACCGCGCCGGTCGGATTGTGCGGCGTATTGAGAAGGACCACGCGCGATCGAGGGGTGATCGCCCGGGCAAGATCATCCGGCTGCAGGTGGAAGTGGTGTTCGGGCCGAAGCGGAACGGGCGCCATGCGCGCGCCGCTGGAAGCGATGACGCCTTCGTAGGTTGCGTAGAAGGGATCGCCGACCAGCACCTCGTCGCCCGGTTCGAGCAGGCCGAGCATCACCGTGAAGAGTGCGGTTTGCGTGCCTGGGAAACAGAGGATGTTGCGTTCGGTGACGTCAGGCCGGCGTTTCGCGTATTTTGCTGCCAGCGCCTTCACCACGCTCGGCTCGCCGCGCCCGTTCGAATAGCGGGTGCGGCCGGCATACATGGCACGGGCGCACTCGGCGAGCAGGGCCGGATCCGGGGCAACATCCGGTTCCCCGATCGTCAGTTCGATAACGGGAATACCTTGTGCTGCCTTGCGGCGGGCCTCGATATGAACGGCCCATTTTCCCGAACCAAGGTGAGCAAGCCGCTCGGTGATGGAGGCGTAACGCATGGGTTTTCCGATCATTTCTTGTTGGTGTCGGCATCCGGCCCGGTGAGTGCCTCAGTGAGGCGCAGGCCGCCAAGCAGGGCCTCAACCGATTCCAGCGCGATGCGCGGCAGGGCGTGTTCGTCAAAAAGATCCTGGGCGAGCGAGCCTTCGAGCCAGAGGCCGTCGATCAGGCCGTTGATGGCAATGGCAAGCTTGCGGCTTTCGCCCGCTGCCGGCGTACGACCGCATTCGGTGAGAAAGCCGGAAATGAGTTCTTCCAGCGCATCTCGAAAGATCAGGTAGTTCTCGCGGTGGATGCGGGCGAATTCCGGATCGACGCGGATGTGACCGATGAAGCCCGCCCATAGTGACAGGGTGCGCGGATCGGTGACCGGCGGGCTGACATTGGCGATGATGAAATCATGCAGCCGGAGCCGAGCGCTTTTCACCTCGCTCGCGCCCCCGACCCCGACCTCGGCCCCGGCGGCGCTGATCGCCGTCGTGGTCATCGATGCCATGGTCTCGCGATAGGCGGCCTGCAGCATCTGGTCTTTGCTGGCGAAGTAATGGCGGATCAGGCCGCCGGTGACGCCGGCGCGGGCTGCGATTTCGCGTACGGTCGCGCCTTCCAGCCCCTTTTCCGAAATGCAGTCCAGCGTCGCCCTGATCAGATCCTGCCGCCGCTCCGCCTCCCCAGCGCGATGGAAGACCCGTCGGCTCATGACGCCAGTCTCAATATCGGCCGGGTCAGGCAGGTAGGGCCGCCTTCGCAGGCGATGCAGAGTGCGTCTGCGGCAAAGGTCTTTACCTCGCAGCCGGCCGCCTCCATGACGGCACGGGTTCCGGGGAAGCCTTCCACCATGATGACCTTGCGTGGCGAAGTCGGCAGGACGTTGAGGTTCAGGCCGTTGCTGGCGGCAAATTCCTCTTCCGGGGCGACGACAAGCCGGATGCCCTTTTCCTTCAAGAGGAAATAGAAGGTAGCCGGCAAAAGCGGCGCGTGGACGAGCGCAAGATCGTCGGCGAGCGGGCTGATGACAGACATGAGATGCAGGCAGGCTTCCTCGCCCTGCCAGAGCGGTAGGTCGAAACCCAGGACCGTGATGCCATGAGGCGCGAGCAGTGCCGCCATCTGCTCAATGCCGGCCTGATTGGAGCGCACGCCGCGGCCGATCGCAAGCGTCGCCCGGTCCACCCAGACGCAGTCGCCGCCCTCGATCGTGCCGGGGGCTTCGATGCGGCCGAGGATGGGAATACCGGCCTTGGCGTAGATTTCCTCGTGCAGTTCCGGTTCGCGCTGGCGCAGCGGCTTGCCCATATTGAGAATGATTGCGCCGTAGTCGGTCATCAGTGAAGGATCATGGGTGAACATGGCGTCCGCCAGACCGTCGTCACGGTCCTCAAGCCAGAGGATTTCAGCGCCGGAACCGGCCACCAGATCGGCGAAATGCCCGTATTGCTGCACGGCTCTCGCGCCGTCGAAGGTCGGCCCGTAATGCCAGGCGGAAGGGTCGGCATTCCGGAGGCTTGGGCCCGGCCGGCGCATTACAACCCGCATGAGTTTCCCCGACATTTCCTGAGAGCCGTATCTCTTCATGCGTCCGTCCCGTTCCCCGTCGGGCTCGCCCGACCGCAATTCAAACTGATTTATTTATACGCTTGAATAATTACTGCACAAGTGCAAAACTCCGGGTCAATCCACCGGGCGTGATCCAGCGCCGCACCGGGCAGACAAGAAGCTGGCGGGAACAGTGGCAACCATCTTGCCGGGGCTTTGCCTCCGGGCATTGGCGGTATTCATGAACGCATCGGCGCAAGCCATCGACGTGCGGGATCTGCACAAGCGGTTCGGTCCGCTCGAGGTCCTGAAGGGTGTTTCGCTATCGGCAAAGCAGGGAGACGTGATCGCCATCATCGGCGGCAGCGGCTCGGGAAAATCCACTTTCCTCAGATGCATCAACATGCTGGAATTGCCGAGCGCGGGCTCGGTAACCATCCATGGCGAGACGATCACCATGAAGAAGGATGGCCATGGCGGCCTGATGCCGGCTGACCGCAGGCAGGTGCAGCGTATCCGCAGCCGGCTCGGCATGGTGTTCCAGAACTTCAATCTCTGGCAGCACATGACGGTGCTGCAGAACGTCATCGAAGTGCCGGTGCATGTGCTGGGCGTGCGCAGGGACGAGGCGGTCGCCATTGCCGAGACGCTGCTGAGGCGGGTCGGTCTCTACGAGAAGCGGGACGCCTATCCGGCCTTTCTTTCCGGCGGGCAACAGCAGCGCGCTGCAATCGCCCGCGCGCTTGCCATCCAGCCGCTGGTCATGCTGTTCGACGAGCCGACCTCGGCGCTTGATCCGGAGCTTGTCGGCGAGGTTCTCTCCGTCATTGGCGACCTCGCCCGGGAAAAGCGCACCATGATCCTAGTTACCCATGAAATGAAGTTTGCCCGGGAGGTTTCCAACCATGTGGTCTTCCTCGCCAACGGCGTGATCGAGGAACAGGGGCCACCGGAACAGCTGTTCGGCGCGCCGAAATCCGAACGGCTCAAGAAATTCATCAGCTCAATCCATTGAGACTTCATCAAACCTAAAAACAACAGGGGAACATAATGAAGAATGCAATGAAGATAGCGCTTATCGCACTGGCCATCGGCGGCGCGGCCTTTGGCACCGCTGCCGCTGAACCGGTCAAGGTTGGCTTTGCCGCCGAACCCTATCCGCCCTTCGCCTCGCCGGATGCTGCCGGCAAGTGGGTGGGCTGGGAGGTCGATTTCATGGAGGCCATCTGCGCCGAGGCCAAGCTCGACTGCGTCATCACTCCGGTCGCCTGGGACGGGATCATTCCGGCGCTGACGTCCAAGAAGATCGACATGATCGTCGGCTCGATGTCGATCACCGAGGAACGCCTGAAGACCATCGACTTCTCCGACAAATACTACAACACGCCGACCGGCATTGTCGGGCCGAAGAGCGAAAAGTTCGATGCGTCGCCTGAAGGTCTCACCGGCAAGATCCTCGGCGTGCAGGTCTCGACCGTCCATGCCGATTACGCTCACAAGTATTTCGGCGACAAGGCTTCGGAAATCAAGGAATACCAGACCCAGGACGAGGCGAACCAGGATCTCGCCGCCGGCCGTGTCGATGCCGTTCAGGCGGACGCCATCGCGCTCGACGCCTTCCTGAAATCCGAAGTCGGCGCCGCCTGCTGCGAGCTCAAGGGCAATGTGAAGGACGATCCGGCCATTCTCGGCGCGGGTGTCGGCGTCGGTCTGCGCAAGGGCGAAACCGAGCTGAAGGACAAGGTCAATGCCGCGATCAAGGCGATCCGCGCCAACGGCACCTACGACACCTTCTCGAAGAAGTATTTCGATTTCGACATCTACGGCGGCTGACCGTTTTCCCGGGCATGCGGCGGGCTCCGTCGCATGCCCTCTCTGGCCTTCTGACAATCGAGGCGTTTCAAGATGGCGGCAGCGTCCGGCAGCCTTTTCGACTTGGGCCTTTTGGCGCTTTCGCCGCCGGGCTGGGGTGGCGTGCTTCTGCAAGGCTTCGCACAATCGCTGCAGCTTGCGGTGGGTGGCTACGGGCTCGGCATTCTGATCGGGATCGGCGGTGCCTTCGGCAAGCTCTATGGCGGGCCGATCCTTCGCGACCTGCTCGAAGTCTATACCACCGTGATCCGGGCGGTGCCGGAACTGGTCCTGATCCTTCTTCTCTATTATGCCGGTACGGACGCGGTGAACGCGGTGCTTTCGCTGGCCGGCCTGCCGACGGTCGATATCAGTGGCCTTGTCGCCGGTATCTTCGTCATCGGGGTGGTGCAGGGGGCCTATTCGACTGAGGTGCTGCGCGGCGCGATCAAGGCCGTGCCGCCGGGCCAGATCGAGGCGGCGCGGGCCTATGGCATGTCGCCGATCAAGATGATGACCCGCGTCACGCTTCCCGCCATGCTGCCCTTTGCCATTCCCGGGCTTGCCAACCTCTGGCTGATCGCCACCAAGGACACGGCTCTGCTGGCGGTCGTCGGTTTCAGCGAGCTGACGCTGGTGACGCGGCAGGCGGCCGGGACAACCAAGGCCTACATGCTGTTCTTCTGTGCGGCCGGCGTTCTCTACCTGCTGCTGACGCTGGTCTCCAACGTCGTGATCGGGATCATCGAGCGCCGGGCGCGGCGCGGAATTGCGGAGCCGGTGTAACGACATGGCCGAGACCGTCTCCGGAATGCCCGCCTACCAGCCGCCGAAGGCGCGGCACCTTTTCGAGCCGCACCGGCTGCTCCTGATGGCGGTCTTCGCGGCGATCGTCTTCTGCGCCGCATGGTTTATGCGCTGGGACTGGCTGCCGAAATATCAGTGGCGTCTTGCCGCCGGTGTCTGGCAGACATTGCTGTTGCTGTTTTCGACCGCCTTTTTCGGTTTTCTGCTGGCGGTTCCGATCGGGCTCGTACAGGTCACCGGCCCGAGACTGCTGGCCTGGCCAGCCAAGATATTCTGCACGATCATTCGCGGCACGCCGCTGCTGCTGCAGCTCTGGCTTCTCTATTACGGTCTCGGTTCGCTCTTCGCGCAGTATCCCGAGATCCGTTCGTCTTTCCTTTGGCCCTATCTCCGGCAGGCATGGCCCTATGGGTTTGCGGCGCTGATGCTGTCGTTTGCGGCTTACGAGGGCGAGGTGATGCGCGGTGCTTTTGCCGGAGTGCCTAAGGGTGAACTCGAAGCGGCGCGCGCTTTCGGTATGAGCCGGCTAACGATGTTTCGCCGGATCTGGCTGCCGCGGGCGATCCATCGCGCGCTTCCGACGCTGACCGGCGAAACCGTGTTGCAGCTCAAATCCACACCGCTTGTTGCCACCATCACGGTGGTCGATGTCTATGCCGTGATATCGAAAGTCCGGCAGGACACTTATCTCACCTACGAACCGCTGCTATTGCTAGCGCTGATCTACCTCTGCCTGACCGGTCTTCTGGTCATGGCATTTCGCTTTCTCGAAAACCGCATTCCAACCCGTGGTGCATGACGATGACGATACAATTCTCGAACTACATGGCCGATGTGCTGGCGACCCGTCACCATCTCCACCAGTATCCGGAGATCGGTCTTTCCGAGTTCGATACGTCCGACTATGTGGTCAAGCAGCTTGAGGCGCTGGGCTACGAGGTGCATCGCGGCCTGGCCAAGACCGGCGTCGTGGCGACGCTCAGAAACGGAACGAGCAGGAAAAGCATCGGTATTCGCGCGGATTTCGATGCCCTGCCGATCCTTGAGGAAACCGGGGCGGCCTATGCCAGCAAGAACCCCGGCGTCATGCATGCCTGCGGTCACGACGGGCACACCGCCATGCTGCTCGGCGCGGCTCGCATTCTTGCCGAGCGCCGCAATTTCGACGGCGTGGTGCATCTGATCTTCCAACCGGCCGAGGAGAATTTCGGCGGCGCCAAGATCATGATGGATGACGGGCTTTTCGAAAAATTTCCCTGCGATGCGGTGTTCGCACTGCATAACGACCCGACAATCCCGTTCGGCAAGTTCGCGTTGCGCGAAGGGCCGATCATGGCGGCAGTCGATGAATGCATCATCACGGTCAACGGCCGCGGCGGCCATGGCGCGGAACCGCAGGATACGGCTGACCCGATCGTCTGCGGCGCCTCGATCATCATGGCGCTGCAGACCATCATATCGCGCAACATTCACCCCATCGATCCGAGCGTCATCACGGTCGGGGCATTTCATGCGGGCGCGGCGAGCAATGTCATTCCCGAGCGGGCGGAGATGAAGCTTTCCATCCGCTCCTTCGATCCCAAAGTGCGCGACCAGCTCGAGGACCGTATCCGCACCATTGCCGAGGGGCAGGCGGCCAGCTACGGCATGAGCGTCACGCTCGACTACCAGCGCGGCTACAACGCGACGATCAACCACAAGGCGGAGACCGACTTCATCCGCTCGCTCGCGGTCGATTTTGCCGGCGCGGACAAGGTCTACGACATGGACCGACCGACCATGGGCAGCGAGGACTTCGCCTATATGCTGGAAGAGCGGCCGGGCTGCTATTTCTTCCTCGGCACACAACGCACGCCCAACGACCCGCCACTGCACCATCCGCGCTACGATTTCAACGACGACATCCTGCCGGTGGGTACCAGTTTCTGGGTCGAGCTGACGGAAAGGTGGCTGGCCGTAAAGTAAGGTTGGCGGTTCTCTAGGACGCGCGGAGCAGGACTGCTCCGCAGCCTAACGCGACCGGGGTCGAGCCGTATGTCTCGACCCGTCCGGCGGACCTCCCGCAAGCGCGGAGCAGGAACGAGAGGCGGATGAGGAGCCTTTCCTGCAGGACGTCTCTCAAGTCCGCAACACCCGGTAGATCGCCGGAATCACCAGCACGGTCAGAAGTGTCGATGACGCCAGCCCGAAGAGCAGCGAGATCGCCAACCCCTGGAAGATGGGGTCTGTCAGGATCACTACTGCGCCGATCATGGCGGCGAGCGCCGTAAGCAGGATCGGCTTGAAGCGGATGGAGCCGGCTTCGATCAGGACTTCGGTCAGGGGACGTTCGGGTGAAGCCGCATGGCGGATGAAATCCACCAGCAGGATCGAGTTGCGCACGATGATACCGGCCAGTGCGATGAAACCGATCATCGAAGTCGCGGTGAAAGGCGCATGGAACAGCCAGTGGCCGCCAAGGATGCCGATGAAGGTCAGCGGGATCGGTGTCAGGATGACCAGCGGCAGCTTGAACGAACCGAACTGGGCGACGACGAGGATATAGATCCCGAGCAGCGCCACCATGAAGGCCGCCCCCATGTCGCGGAAGGTGACCCAGGTCACTTCCCACTCGCCGTCCCACAGAAGCACGGACTTGCTCTCATCGGCCGGTTGGCCGTGGAGGGCAATTTCCGGCTTTTCGAGTCCTGTCCAATCCTGTTTGTCCAGCGCATCCTGAACGGCGAGCATGCCGTAAAGCGGCGCCTCGAAATCACCTGCCAGTTCGGCGGTGACCATCTCGGCATAGCGGCCGTTGTGGCGGAAGATCGGGAATGAGGCCTGCTCTTCCTTCACGCGGATGACGTCACCCAACTCAACCACGGAGCGCGAACCGGGCAGCAGGTTGGCGGGGATCGGCGTCGAGAGGAACTTTTCGTCCAGTACCTTCGCACCCTTGGGCCGGCTGATGACGATCGGGATCGGTGCGCGGCTTTCGCCCCGGTGAGAATAGCCGATGGTTGTGGTGCCGTTGAGGATCGACAGCGTGTCGAAGACATCGCCTTCCGATACACCGAAGAAGTCGAGATCGTCGGTTGAGATCGTGGCGCGCAGACGGGGGGCGGGTGTTCCGTAGCTATCATCGACATCGACGATGAAGGGCACGGACTGGAAGGCTTCCTTCACCTTCCCGGCGGTCGCGCGGCGCGTATCGGCATCCGGGCCGTAGATTTCCGCCAGCAGGGTCGCCATGACAGGCGGTCCGGGCGGCGGTTCCACCACCTTCAGCACGGTTCCCTCCGGCATGGCGACTTCCGCCAGGAGCCGCTTGCGCAGGTCGAGCGCTATGTCATGGCTTGAGCGGTCACGTTCGCCCTTCGGTGTCAGGTTGAGTTGCACGTCACCCATATAGGCGTTCGAACGCAGATAGGCGTGGCGTACCAGACCGTTGAAGTTGAAGGGCGCGGCCGTTGCCGCGTGGGTCTGGACACTGATGACTTCCGGCGTGGCCAGCGCCACCCTGGCGACATCCTGAGCCACCGCATCGGTTGCCTCGACGGACGAGCCTTCCGGCAGGTCGATCTGCACCTGCAGTTCCGATTTGTTGTCGAAGGGCAGGAGCTTCACCGTGACGTGCTTCGTATAGAAGAGCGAGAGGGAACCGAGGGTTGCTACGCCAACGAGCAGAAGGAAGACCCAGCTTGCCTTTTTCGAGGCGAGGATCGGGCGGGCGACCGCGGCATAGCCTTCGCCGAGTCGGCCGCCGGTGCCGTGAGTGGTGTCGTGATGCAGTTTCGCCTTTCCGGCGATCTTCAGCATCAGCCAGGGTGTGACCACGACGGCGACAAAGAAGGAGAAGATCATCGCCGCCGAGGCGTTTGCCGGGATGGGGCTCATATAGGGACCCATCATGCCGGACACGAACATCATCGGCAGCAGGGCGGCAACCACGGTGAGCGTTGCGACGATGGTGGGATTGCCGACTTCGGCAACGGCGTCGATGGCCGCTTGCCGGCGATCCTTGCCGTCGTTGAAGCCCCAGTGCCGTGCGATGTTCTCGATGACGACGATGGCGTCGTCGACGAGAATGCCGATCGAGAAGATCAGGGCGAAGAGCGAGACGCGGTTCAGCGTGTAGCCCATCAGGTTTGCGGCGAAGAGGGTGAGCAGGATCGTCATCGGGATGACGATCGCGACCACGATGGCCTCGCGGCGGCCGATGGCGACCCAGACGAGCGCGATGATGGAGAGCGTTGCCAATCCGAGATGGAAGAGCAGTTCGTTTGCCTTCTCGTTGGCGGTCTCGCCATAATTGCGCGTGACCTCTACCGACATGCTGTCCGGGATCAGCTTGCCCTTCAGGTCCTCGACACGGTGGAGGATCTCCTCGGAAACGACGACGGCATTGGCGCCAGCGCGCTTGGCGAGCGCCAGCGTGACGGCTGGAACACGCTTCATCTCGCCGTTCTTGTCCCGCGTGACGGTCGAGGTGCGGGCTTCTTCCGTATCGCTGACGAAAGAAACGTCGGCGACATCGCGCACATAGACGGGGCGGTTGTCGCGGGTGGTCAGCAACAGGTTGCCGATTTCGGTGGGCGTGGAGAGTGTTTCTCCCGCGACAACGTCGATCTGCCGGCTGTTGCTCCTGACCTCGCCGGTCGGGAAGGCTCGGTTTGCCGCAGTGACCTTAGCGGAAAGCTGTTGCAACGTTACCCCGTTGAGCGCCAGTTTTTCCGGATCCGGAGCGATGCGGATGGCGTCCCCCGCCTCGCCGACGAGGTAGCTGAGGCCGACATTGTCGATCTTTGCCATTTCGACGCGCAGTTCGCGGGCGATGCGGGTGAGTGCAGTGGCGTCGACCTCGGCGCCCTTGTCTTCCGAGGGCGTGAGTGTCAGCGAAACAATGGCCACGTCATCGATGGTGCGTCCGACGACCAGCGGTTCGGGAATGCCGACCGGGATGGAACCCATGTTGGCCCGGATCTTGTCGTGTACGCGCAGGACAGCGCTGTCGCCGGAAGTCCCGACGATGAAGCGCGCGGTGACGACCACCTTGTCGTCATAGGTCGTGCTGTAGACGTGTTCGACATCGTTGATGCCCTTGACGATGGTCTCTAGCGGTTCGCTGACGAGTTTGACCGCGTCCTCCGCCTTCAGGCCGTCGGCGCGCACGATGATGTCGACCATCGGCACGGAGATTTGTGGCTCCTCCTCGCGCGGCAGCGTTATCAGCGCGATGAGGCCGAGCGCGAGCGCAGCAAGCAGGAAAAGGGGGGTAAGCGGCGAGGTGATGAAGCTCTTTGTCAGGCCGCCAGCAATCCCAAGGCTGGGAATCTTCATGGCAGTACGATCTCGTCGCCGGCAGCAAGGCCGGTCAGGATTTCAGTCATCGGCTGGCCGTCGATCTGGACCGGTTTCGCGGTCACGACGGCGCGCTCCGTCGTTCCCTCGCCCTTCTTTATGGTGACATAATCGACACCATAGCGGTTCTGCAACGCAGCTTTAGGGAGGAAGAGCGCATCGCGCTCCCCAACCGGAACCCGCACGAGGACGCGCTTGTTGACGAAGGAGGTTGGCAGGTCGCCGACCTCGACATCGGCGATGACCCGGCCGTTGTCGATCTCGGGATAGATCTTGGCCAGACGTCCCTTGCTTTGATGACCATTGCCGCTGTCGATCTCTATCGAGGCGCCTTCCCCAAGAAGGTCTGCATGGCGTTCGGGGATCGCGAGGCGCAGATAAAATCCGCCGCCGCCAATGGTGGCAACGGTCTCGCCTGCCATGATGACGGCATCCCTGGTGACAGGGACAGTCAGTACCTTGCCCTCGGTTGGAGCGAGGACGTCGCCCTCCTTGCCCTGCTCTATGTAGACAGACCGCTGCGCTTCAGCGGCTGCGATCTGGTTGCGCACGACATCGACCTGTGTGCGCAGGGCATCGAGCCTCTGGGCAGTAGTAACCCCGCGCTTGATCAGTTCCTCGCCACGGCTCAGTTCCGACTGGGCGTTGTCCAGCGAAGCCTTCAATCCCTGAAGTTGGGCGTCGATCGCGGCGATCTGGAAGTCGATCTTGTCATCCTTGACCGTGGCGATCACGTCACCTGTACCGACGCTGTCGCCTTCCGTTACCTTGAGTGCGATGACGGTTCCGCCGATGCGGGCGCGCGCAGACACGTTGTCGCGGGTTTCGACACGACCATAGACCGCCTTCCACTCAGGGACCTTCATCGGCTGGAGGCGAAGGGTTTCCGCGTGCAGCGCGCTGGTTGCCATGAGCGTGAGTGTGAACGCCGTCAGGCGGGCAAGCGGCTGGACAGTCATGGTGCTGTTCCTCGTGGCGATTAAATTCAGAATGCGGTTCCCGAGCGGGCGCCGAGCTTCTTGAAGATCATTGCGGCCGGGCAGAAACCGGTAAAGGCCGATTGCAACAGGTTGGCGCCAATGAAGACGGTGAGCCATACAAACAGGGGATGTACGAACATCGTCAGCAGGACAGAAAGAAGAACCATCACGCCGGCGAATGCCAGAACCATACGATCGAGAGACATGGAGACCTCCGTTAGAATACTTTCATACATTCGTATATATGATGATTTATATGTTTGCAAGCCTTATTCCGCGCAAGAGAATAAGCAAATACGTCCATTTGCGAAAGGGAAGGTTCAGCCCCTTGCCGTAAGGCGTTCGCTGAAGACGATGATCAGACCTGCGCTGCAGATGAGTGCTGCACCGATGAAAACGTTGGCGGCCGGGATGTCGCCCCAGATCGCATAGCCGAGCACGAAGGCCCAAACGAGGGACGTATATTCGAAGGGAGCGAGAACGGAGATCGGCGCCCGTCGCATACCCTCGAAGAAGGCGAATTGGGCACCGCCGCCGATGATGCCGGTCGCCAGTGACAGAGCAAGCTCGACGGGTGTCGGAGTATGCCAGACACCGATCAGCACTGCGCCGGTCAAAAGCAGGAAGAAACTGTTCGTCACGGTCATCTGCACCAGCGAGCGCGCGCCCATGGCGGTACGGCGAAGCAGAACGGTCGAGAAGGCCCAGAGGCAGGCGGCCTGAAGCGCGAGATAGACCGGAAGCGTGATCTTCATGCCGATGGGATTGCTGGCGATCAACACACCGAGGAAGCCGACGATGACCGCAAGCCAGCGCGGGAGCGTCACCCTTTCGTTGAGGATCGGCACTGCTAGCAGAGTCGCGACTACCGGTGCCGCGTAATAGAGCGTCTGCAGAGAGGCGAGTTGCATCGATTTCGCGGCGTTGTAATAGGAGAGCCACGCGGCAAGCAGCAGAATGCTGCGGATCATCATGGGTTTCACGACCGGGGAGGAGGCCGTCTCGCGAACGAGGGAGGGTCCGCCGAAGATCAGACATCCGGCAAGGATCGTGGCGCTGCGGAAGAACAGGATCTGCCAGACGGCCGTGGTTTCGACGAGGATCTTGATGGTTCCGTCGTGCAGGGTGAACAGGAAATAGGAGAGGCTGGTCAGCAGAATGCCGATGCCGACGGAGGTTTTCACTCTTGCACCTGTGGAGGATATCGAGGGAGGCGGCAGGCGCTGGCACGCCGGACGAAGTAAGCGAACACATCTCCCCCGTTCCGCATTTCCTGTCAATCGACATGAACTCGCCTATGTCGCAAAGATACAAATCGTGAAAAAAGGCACCGCTTCCGTCATTGAGAATTCAATCGATTTAAATAGGATTGTACCAACACGAAGGAGGACGTAATGGCGGAGATAGCGAAGGAAGCTGCTGTAATGGGCGCGGGCGGCCGTCTGATCACGCGCTCCCGGGCGGCGGTTTCCGCGCTGTTCTTTCTCAACGGATTGATGATAGGCGCCTGGGCGCCGAAGATCCCCGTTTTCTCATCGGCGTTGCAGCTCAGTGAGGCTGGTCTTGGTCTCATGCTGTTCGTTTTCGGTATCGGTTCACTTCTTTTGATGCCGATTGCCGGCATGCAGATCGCCCGGTTCGGCTCCAGCCGCGTCGTTCAGGTCGCAGCTTTTTGCTTTCTGCCGACGATCGTCGGATTAACGCTCGTTCATTCGGTCTGGGCGGGAGCCATCGCCATATTCCTGTTCGGGGGCATCGGCGGCGCGATGGATGTGGCGATGAATGCAAACGCGGTCGAGGTCGAACGGTCGATGCGCCGCTCGATCATGTCGTCCTGCCATGCGTGCTGGAGCCTTGGATGCCTGATAGGTTCAGCGACGGGCGGGATTCTTATCGCGTTTATGGGGCCTTTGGGCCACGCATTGACCGTTGCGAGCGCCGGATTGGCTCTATTTTTCATCATCCGGCCGATGATTTTCTCCGACGCGCCGCATCCGTCGCAACAGCGGGAGCGCGCCCGCTTTCCGCTTTCGCCGCTGCCCTGGCTGATCGGCATCGTCGCTCTCTTTTCGATGATTCCTGAAGGTTCCATTCTCGATTGGGGTGCACTTTACCTGCGCGACGAACTCAATGCGCCGACCGCGCTTTCCGGCTTCGCCTTTGCCGCTTTTTCTCTCGCCATGTCGGCTATGCGTTTTGCCGGCGATCTGGTGCGCGACAGGCTGGGTGCGGTCAGAACGCTGCGGATTTGCGCGGTCATATCTTTCGTCGGTCTCATCATCGCAGGACAGGCACCCAATGTAACGGTTGCGCTGATCGGCTTCGGTATTGCCGGCATCGGAATTTCCAACATGGTGCCGATCGCCTTTTCGGCCGGCGGCAATATCCCCGGACTTGCGCCGGGGATCGGGCTTTCGGTCGTCACCACGCTCGGTTATTCCGGTATCCTGTTTGCGCCATCGCTCATCGGCTTCATCGCCGAGTACACTTCGCTTGCCACGATCTATACCGGCGCGTCGCTGCTCAGCCTCGTCGTACTAGCGCTGTCGGGTCTTGCTCGTCATGCGGACCGGGTCGGCGATACCGAGCAGCGCGCGAACGCCTAAGCGAATTCGATCTCGTTTGCGAAAGGCAGGCGGCGCAGCCGCTTGCCCGTGAGCGCGAAGATGGCATTGCCGAGAGCCGGCATCGACGGCGGCGTACCGGGCTCTCCCGCGCCGCCCATGTGGGGGGCGTTTTCCAGAAGCTCGACTTCGATCCTCGGACACTTATCGATGCGCAACGCATCGTGCTCATGGAAATTTGATTGTTCGACCGCGCCATCGGCAAAGGTGATCTGCTGGCCGATGGCGGCCGACAGGCCGAAGACGATGCCGGACATCATCTGGGCCTTGAAGTTGAGCGGATCGAGCACGAGGCCGGGATCGGCGGCGCACCAGACGTTTTCGATGCGGATCGCGCCGTCCTGCCCGGAGACCTCCACCACTTCGGCGACCCAGGTGCCGAAGGAGAGCGAGAAGGCAAGGCCTCGGGCGTGGCCCGGTTGCGCGGGCGTTGTCCACCCGGCCATGTCGGCCGCTTTTTCGACCACGGCGCGGGCGACGGGGAAATCCGCCATCAGCTCCCGACGGAGATCGAGGGGATCGCGCCCGCCGGCATGGGCGATTTCGTCGATGAAGCTTTCATGCATGAAGACGTTGTAGGAGTTTCCGACCGAACGCCAGAAGCCGACCGGAACCGCCAGCGGCACCTTGCGGCCGTCGATCCGGTAGTTCTCGATGCCATAGGGTTGGTTGAAGGCGCCGTCGATCAGCGCATTGTCCGGACCGCCCATGGGGATATCGGGATAGTAGCGGCCGACGGCGCTGGTCATCACCGACGGCGAAGCGACGGATCCCACAAGCGCTCGGGGAATGCCTTTCTCGTCGAGGGATGCCCTGTAGCGTGCCTTGGCCACCGGGCGATAAGGACCGTGGGTCATGTCCTCCTCGCGGGTCCAGGTCACCTTGACCGGCCGGCCTTCGGCTTCGAGCGCCAGACGAATAGCATAGTCGGAGAAATCCGGCTCGATGCGGCGTCCGAAGCCGCCGCCAAGGAAGGTGGTATGGACCCTGATCTTTTCCTTCGGCAGGCCGGTGATGCGCGAACCCACCGCGTCGATCAGCGTCGGTCCCTGGTTCGGTGCCCAGACTTCGAGAAGGCCGTCCTTCAGCCGCGCGGTGGCGTTCATCGGCTCCATGGCGGCATGGGAGAGGAAGGGGGCGTCGTATTCCGCTTCGACGATGCTGTCATGCGGGGCGTCGGCGAATACGAGGTCGGGATCGCCAAGCGTGCGCAGGCTGAAGGAATCCGTTCCCTTGAGGGCTTCCGTAAGCAAGGCCTCCATATCGGCGGATGAGGGCGGGATAGGTCCCTTTTCCCATTTTATGTTGACTGCTTCCGCCGCCTTGAAGGCTCGCCAGGTGTTATCCGCGATGACGCCGATGCCATGGCCGTAAGGGCTATCGATCGCGACGATCTTCTTTACGCCCGGCATGGCGAGTGCTGTGGTGGCATCGAAGTCCTTCATCCGTCCGCCGGGACTGGGGTTCATCCTGACCGTGCCGTAGAGCATGTCGGGCAGGTCGACATCGACGCCATAGATCGGTGCGCCGGTGACCTTGGCCAGCATGTCCTTGCGCGGTTGCGGCTTGCCGAGGATCTTCCAGTTTTTCCGTTCGCGCAGGACGATATCGGATGGCGGCACAAGGTCCGCGGCTTCCAGCGCCACGTCTCCGTAAGAGAGTGTTTGGCCTGATGCGGGATCGGTGATGATGCCGTCCTTCGTCGTCAACGACGCGGCCTGTGCTCCGAGCCGGCGGGCGGCGGCCTGCTTCAGGGTTTCGCGCGCGGCGGCGCCTGCGTGGCGCATCCTTTCGAAACCATCGATCATCGAGGTCGAGCCGCCAGTGAACTGCAAGGCGACGAACTTGGCGACCACTCCCATGGTGCTGCGCAGGCTCTCAGCGAGGAAGCTTTCGTCGAAACGCGGAAACGGCGCACCTTCGCGCATGGCTGCCGCATTGTAATAAGCGGGCGCGGAAGGGCCATGCTCAATGACCACCTGATCCAGCAGGACGTCGAGTTCCTCGCAGACGAGGGCGGCAAGCGTGGTGTAGCTGCCCTGTCCCATCTCGGCGCGCGGGGCGATGATGGTGATGCGGTTGTCGGAGCCGATCTTGACGTAGGGATTGAAGGTTGCTTCGCCCTCGGCGAGCTCGTCCTTCAGCGGATTGGCGAGGGGTTTCCGGTAGCTGTAGTAGCCGAAGGCGACGCCGCCTGCGACAGCGGCGGTGCCGAGGAGAAAGGTGCGTCGCGCGATCTTGCCGATGCTCGCCATGGTCACGCTCCCGCCATCTGGCCGGCCGCCCTGTGTATGGCAGCGCGGATGCGTGGATAGGTGCCGCAGCGACAGAGATTGCCGGACATGGCCGTGTCGATATCCTCGTCCGTCGGGGAGGGATTGGTTTCCAGCAGGGCCACGGCGTTCATGATCTGGCCGGCCTGGCAATAGCCGCATTGCGCCACCTGTTCGTCGATCCATGCCTGCTGAACCGCGTGCAAGGTGTCACCCGAGGCAAGGCCGTCGATGGTGCGGACGGGTGAGGTGACGTCGGCCGCCGCAATCTGGCAGGAGCGCACGGCCTCACCGTCGATGATGACGGTACAGGCGCCGCAAAGCCCGGCGCCGCAGCCGAATTTCGGGCCTTTGATGTTGAGGGTGTCGCGCAGCGCCCACAGGAGCGGCATGTCGGGTTCCACCTCGATGGCATGGGTGGTGCCGTTGACGATCAGGTTCACTTCGTTGCCCTCCTGGTTTAGGGTCGCTTGAGACTATCGCTATGACAAAATAACAAAATATGTCAGAACGTCAATTATGGATGAATTGAAGACCGATCACAAGCGGGCGACGGTGCTGGCGGCGGCGCTCGCCACCTTCATGGCCTATGGCTACAAGCGCACGACGATGGACGACATCGCCCGTGCCGCGGGGCTTTCCCGTCCGGCGCTCTATCTTCTCTATCGCAACAAGGCGGATGTCTTTCGCGCCTGCGTCGAGGTGAAGATGGAGGAGATGCGGGTGAAGGTGGCTGGGTGTTTCGACGGGCGGGGCTCGCTCAGCGGCCAGGTCGAGGCGGCGCTGATCGAGGGGATACTGCGTCCGCATGAGGAAATCGCGGGAACGCCGCATGGCGCCGAACTCTTTGACGTCAATCACGAATTTTCCGGCGATCTGTTCCTTGCCTGGATGACGACCATCGAGACGGAAATCGCCACTGGCCTGCTGGCTGCCGCCGAAGCGGGCCAGATCGGCACTGCTTCAGGCCATGTTTCCCTGCAGGAAATCGCATCAATTCTTCTTGATGCCGTGGAGGGCATGAAGATGCGGACGCCCGGCATCGATGTGCTTTCCCGCAAGCTGCCAGTGCTCGTGCGCATGCTGATCGCGCCGCTCGAGACGTAAAGGGTTTTTTAGCCCGTGGTTGACAAGCGATCCCGTTTGATCCACCTCAGTCCAGCAGTTTTCTGCCGTTCGAGAGACTCCGATGGCTTCAGCAGACGAATTTGATCCCAAACCGCGCCGCGCAACCGTGGCCGTCGATGTCGGCGGCGTGATCGTTGGCGGCGGCGCACCCGTCGTCGTTCAGTCGATGACCAACACCGATACCGCCGATATCGATGCGACGGTCGCCCAGGTGGCGGCGCTCTTCAAGGCCGGGTCCGAGATCGTGCGCATCACGGTCGACCGTGACGAGAGTGCCGCTGCCGTGCCGAAGATCCGCGAGCGGCTGCTGCGGCTCGGAATGGATGTGCCGCTGGTCGGCGATTTCCATTATATCGGCCACAAGCTTCTGGCCGATCATCCGGCCTGTGCCGAGGCTCTGGCGAAGTATCGCATCAATCCCGGCAATGTCGGTTTCAAGGACAAGAAGGACAAGCAGTTCGCCGATATCGTCGAGATGGCGATCCGCTATGACAAGCCTGTCCGCATTGGCGTCAACTGGGGCTCGCTCGATCAGGAACTCCTGACCAGGCTGATGGACAAGAACCAAGAAGAGGGCTTCCCGCTTTCCGCCCGGCAGGTGACGCGCGAGGCGATCGTGCAGTCCGCCCTTCTTTCCGCCGAACTTGCCGAAGAGATCGGCCTGCCGCGTAACCGCATCATCCTGTCGGCCAAGGTTTCCCAGGTGCAGGACCTGATCGCCTGTTATTCGATGCTGGCAGAACGTTCCAACCATGCCCTGCATCTCGGCCTGACCGAGGCCGGTATGGGGTCGAAGGGCATCGTGGCGTCCTCGGCGGCCATGGCTTACGTGCTGCAGCACGGTATCGGCGACACGATCCGCGTGTCGCTGACACCGGAGCCGAATGGAGACCGCACGAAGGAAGTGCAGGTGGCGCAGGAAATCCTGCAGGTTATGGGCTTCCGCCAGTTCATTCCGGTGGTCGCGGCCTGTCCCGGCTGCGGGCGCACGACCTCGACGGTGTTTCAGGAACTCGCCCAGCGCATCCAGGACGACATCCGCAAGAACATGCCGGTGTGGCGCGAGCGCTATCCGGGTGTCGAAGGGCTCAACGTCGCAGTCATGGGCTGCATCGTCAACGGACCGGGGGAGAGCAAGCACGCCGATATCGGCATCTCGCTCCCCGGTACGGGCGAAACCCCGGCTGCTCCCGTCTTCATTGACGGGCAGAAGGCGATGACGCTGCGGGGTCCCAACATCGCTTCCGATTTCGAAGCGCTGGTGAACGACTACATCGAAAAACGCTATGGCAGAAAGAGCGCCGCCGAGTAAGATCGCCGGTCTCACAACTTCATATTGCCGCAATTGGGCTGTTGAGGCCTTCCGAGTTCCACTGGGAGTGATTCCGAAGATGATCAAGAAGCTTTCGATCCTCGCGCTCGCCGCGATTTTCCTTTCCTCCTGCACCACAACCGACCCCTATACCGGTCAGCAGAAGGTTTCCAATACAGCTGGCGGCGCAGTGCTCGGTGCGGCTCTCGGTGCAGTTGGCGGTGCAGTCGTTGGCGGTGGCGGACGGTCGAGCCGTAATGCGGCCCTGATCGGCGCCGGCATCGGTGCTCTGGCCGGCGGCGCGATCGGCAACTACATGGACCAGCAGGAAGCCGAGCTTCGCGCCCAGCTTCAGGGAACCGGCATCTCGGTTACCCGCGTCGGCGACCGGATCATCCTCAACATGCCGTCCAACATCACCTTCGCCACCGACCAGTATGCTGTGATGCCGCAATTCTATCCGACGCTGAACTCGGTCGCGATCGTGCTCAACAAGTTCAACCGTACCCTGGTCGACATCAACGGCCATACGGACTCGACCGGCAGCCTGCAGCATAACCAGCAGCTGTCGCAGAACCGCGCCGACTCGGTCGCCAACTACCTCTACGGTCAGGGCCTCGACCAGCGTCGCGTTTCCTCTGTCGGTTTTGGTCCAAGCCAACCGATCGCATCCAACGCGACGCCGGACGGACGCGCTCAGAACCGCCGCGTGGAGATCCAGATCGCGCCGATCACGCAGGGCTGACGGTCCGGCCAGCAGGCCGTTCCCGATGGGATCATTCAAGGCGTCGCTTCCGGGCGACGCCTTCTTCTTTGGTCAATGTCAGAGAATGTCGTCGAGCGCTTCGACAAGGCGGCGGCATTCGGCTTCGGTGCCGATGGAAATGCGCAGGAAGTCGGCAATACGGGGCTTGCCGAAGTGGCGCACCAGAACGGCCCGCTCGCGCAGCGCGGCGGCCAGTGCCTTGCCTTCGAAACCCGGCTTGCGGGCGAAGACGAAATTCGCCTGCGACGGCAGCACCACGAAGCCGCGGTTTTCCAGCTCCACCGTCAGGCGGCGGCGATTTTCGATCAGTTCGTCCCGGCGGGCGGTGAACCAGGGGTCATCCTCGATCGAGGCGACGGCGGCAACCTGCGCGATGCGATCCAGCGGATAGGAATTGAAGCTGTCCTTCATGCGTTCCAGCGCCTCGATAAGCGGACGCTGGGCGATGGCGTAGCCGACCCTGAGACCGGCGAGCGAGCGCGATTTCGAGAAGGTGCGGATAACGATGACGTTTTCGTTTGTGGCGACCAACGGGATCGCCGTTGCGCCACCGAAGTCGACATAGGCTTCGTCTACCGCCACGACCTCATCGGGATGGGCGGAGGCGAGCCGTTCGATATCGCCAAGCGGTAGGCCGATGCCTGTCGGGGCATTCGGATTGGGCAGGATGATCGCGCCGCAGGGGCTGTCATAGTCTTCCGGGCGGATGCGGTAATCCGCGTCGAGCGGGATCGTACGCGTCTCGATGTCGAAAAGGCGGCTGTAGGTCGGGTAGAAGCTGTAGGTGATGTCCGGATAGAGCAGCGGCGCATCGTGCTTCAACAGGCTTGCGAAGATGAAGGCCAGAACCTCATCCGAGCCATTGCCGACAAAGACCTGTTCCGGCGTCACGTCGTGATAGCGGGCGATAGCCTCCTTCAGCGCCCTTGCAGAAGGGTCGGGATAGCGGCGCAGATCGTCATTGGTCGCGGCGTGGATCGCCTCCAGCACCTGCGGGGAGGGACCCCATGGGTTCTCGTTGGTGTTCAGCTTCACGAGGTTTGCGATCGCGGGCTGTTCCCCGGCGACATAGGGCTCGAGCGAGGCGACGATCGGCGACCAGAACTTGCTCATGTCAGTGCTTTCGGTTGGCGATGAAACGGGCGGCTTCGATGAGGGTTTCAGCCTTCTCGCCATAGGGGCCGATCAGGCTTTCCGCCTCCGCCACCAGCCGGTCGAGTTCGGCTTCCGCCCATTCCTGCCCCTTGAGCGCCACCAGCGTTCCCTTGCCGCGAGCGGCGTCCTTGCCGGCCGCCTTGCCAAGCGTAGCGGCGTCGGAGGTGAGGTCGAGCAGGTCGTCGGCCAGTTGGAAGGCGCGGCCGATCACCTCACCGAAACGCCTGAGGCGGTCGCGATCTTCCCCTGGTGCTTCCGAAATGATGGCGCCGGCCTCGCAGGCGAACCGCAGGAGCGCGCCGGTTTTCATCGACTGCAGAAGAACGATACCGGCTTCGTCCGGCGCCTGCTTCTCGGCCGCGAGGTCCAGGGCCTGACCGCCGGCCATGCCACCGATGCCGGCGGCGCGGGCGAGCGCCAGCACCAGTTCGACCCGGGCGCGGTCGGAAAGAGCCGTTTCCGGCGCCGCAATCACGTCGAAGGCATAGGTCAGAAGGCTGTCGCCGGCGAGAATGGCGGTCGCCTCGTCATAGGCGATGTGGACCGTCGGCTTGCCGCGGCGCAGATCATCGTCGTCCATTGCCGGCAGGTCGTCATGCACCAGCGAGTAGCTGTGAAGACATTCGAGCGCGCAACCGACACGGAGCGCCGCCTTAGCATTGCCGCCGAACAGTGCGGTGCTTTCGACGACGAGGAAGGGACGGATGCGCTTTCCGCCGTTCAGTGCCCCGTGACGCATGGCGTCGAGCAGGCGCTGCGGCCGGGTAATTTCGCCGGTCTGGCCGCCGGACGACAAGAGTTCATCCAGAAGGGCTTCCACGCTTGAAGCGGTTGTCAGCAGGCGGCTTTCGAAGGAAGGTGTCGTCGGGCTCATAAGGCGGCTATTTGGCATGCTCTTCAGGCGCAGGCAACGGGAATCTGGGGGCTTGGCGAGCCGGGTGCCAGAGCGGTCTGGCATTGGCCTCAAAGGGCAGGTAAAGCCACGTCACAATCTTTCAGATCGGATCCATGCGCTTTCAGTTTTTGTTTTATCGCATGTCGTTGTCGCAAAACCGCTGCACACATTTACGCGACATGCTTTAAGAGGGACGGGAAGTCTAACATCGGACAGGGTTTCATTGGCTGAGGACAGCGATATCGGGTACGTGCGCCCGGAGGAGGAGAAGCCGGTGCCGGCGCGACGGATACCGCAGATGGCAAAGCGGATCGCCGGCGTCGTGGCTGCACTTCTGTTGCTGCCCTATGCGCTGATCGTCCTCTATCGTCTCGACTTCATTCATCCCGTTTCGACCCTGATGCTCGCCGATCTCGCGACCTTCCAGGGATATGATCGCCGCTGGGTCGAATTCGAGGATATCTCTCCAAGCCTGGTGCGCGCGGTGATGATGTCGGAAGACGGCCAGTTCTGCTCGCATCACGGCGTAGACTGGGGCGAGATGAAGGGTGTGATCGACGATGCGCTTGCCGGCGAAGCCACGCGCGGCGCAAGCACCATCCCGATGCAGACGGTAAAGAATCTCTACCTCTGGAATGGCCGCTCGATGCTGCGAAAAGCGATGGAACTGCCGTTGGCGATCGCTGCCGACGCCATCTGGTCAAAGCAGCGGACAATGGAGATCTACCTCAACATCGCCGAGTGGGGTCCGGGCATTTACGGCGTCGAGGCCGCGGCACAGCATCATTTCAAGATCCCGGCGGCGAAGCTCAATGCGCGGCAGGCGGCGCTGCTCGCCGTTTCTCTTCCCAATCCGATTACTCGCGTGGCGAGCAAGCCGGGCAGCGGCATGAAGCGTCTGGCCGGCGTGGTCGATCGCCGCGCCAAGCGTTCAGGCGATTACATCACCTGCCTTTATGAGTGACCTCCAAAAGATTTGTTGGTGCTGAACCTTTCTCGTCCTTAAGCTCTCTCGCGAATGAAACCAGCGGGGGAAGGCAATGGAAGGTCTCGTTCTCTATATCGGCAACAAGAACTATTCGTCGTGGTCACTGCGGCCGTGGATCGGACTGACGGCGGCCGGCATTCCTTTCGAGGAAAGGCTAATCCCCTTCGATTTTGCGGCCGGCAATCCGCTCTTTCGGGACATCTCGCCGACCGGGCGGGTGCCTGTGCTGCATCACGGCGCGCTAAGGGTCTGGGAGTCGCTGTCGATCATGGAATACGCAGCCGAGCTATTCCCAGATGCGGGGCTCTGGCCGGAAGACGTTGGCGACCGGGCGATGGCGCGGTCGATTTCGATGGAAATGCTGTCCGGTTTTCGAGCGCTTCGCAATGCATGCCCGATGAACATCCGGCGTGAAAAGGGCAAGATCAAGCTATCCGAGGGCGTGGGAGACGACGTCAGGCGGATCGAGGAGATCTGGCGGGACATGCGCCGGCGTTCCGGCGGGCCTTTCCTGTTCGGCCGGTTCTCCGCCGCCGACGCCATGTATGCGCCGGTAGTCAGCCGTTTCGATGTCTATGACCTCGTTTCCAATGAGGATACACTGGAGTATATGTCGGTCGTTCAGTCTCATACGGCTTGGATTGCGTGGTGTGAAGCGGCGAAGGCGGAAACCTGGATCGTACCCGAAGATGAGGTGTGATGCCGGTTTCGTAAGGCCAGCGCGAAAAAAATGCTGTGGGGACTGGTCAAAGCCCAGCGGGGCATGTATAAGCCCGCAAAATTCCGAGATCGAGACAGATGCTGTTCGGCCTCACCGGGCCGCGGAATCTGTTTTGTCCGTCATGTGGAGTAAGTGAAATGGCTGTACCGAAAAGAAAAACAAGCCCGTCCAAGCGCGGTATGCGCCGTTCTGCTGACGGTCTGAAGGCCCCGACCTATGTCGAGGACAAGAATTCCGGCGAACTGCGTCGTCCGCACCATATCGATCTGAAGACCGGTATGTATCGCGGCCGTCAGGTTCTGACGCCGAAGGAAAGCGCATAAGTTCTGCTTCGGCAGAGATGATTTGAAAGGCCGGCCTTTGTGCCGGCCTTTACTTTTTTCAGTGGTCCAGCGATTAATCGTCCCGAAATGAGACAGGGGGATACTCTCCCGCCGGCTGAAGGACTTTTTCATGATTGCCGCCATCCCGCTGATGATTGTGCCGTTCGTGCTCTACAATCTCGCCATGCTCGGAGTTTTCGGAGCCGGCGGCATCGCGGCGCTGCAGCACGAGGTGATGTCGCTGTCGATGCTGTCGGGCGCGATATGGACGCTGTCCCTCGGCGATGTCTTCGTTCTGGTCGGTCTGTTCGTGCTGTTCATCGAGATTCTCAAGGCCACGCGCAATGGATCCGGCTCGCTTCTCAACCATATGCTTTCGATGCTGGTGTTCATTGCATTTCTGGTCGAATTCCTGCTGGTGCGGAATGCGGCGACGCAGAACTTCTTCATCCTCATGACGATCGCCTTCATCGACGTCGTCGGCGGCTTTGCTGTTTCCATCCGTTCCGCCGGCCGGGACGTCTCTATTGGTCTTTGATCGCCGGCTTGTTCCATACCAACGGAAAAAGGCGGAAGTCATCCTTCCGCCTTTCGTCTTCCTGAATTCCGTCTATTGCCTCAGAGGCTGTCGAGTTTGTTTTGCAGCGTGCGAAGCTGTTCCTTCAGCTCGTCGATGTCCTTGGCTTCCGCCTTGCGGCTTTCCTTCGGGAGCTGGCTGCCGACGAAGGGCGAGAACATCTGCATGGCCTGATGGAACATTTCGGTGTTGCGCTTCACCTGCTCCTCCATGAGCTGGATGGGCATTTGCAGGTTCTTGGTCAGGGGCGTTTCGCCGAAAGCCCTGGTGATCTGCTCGCGCATCTGGGTCTGCTGTTCGGTGAAGGCCTTCATCGAGTGTTCGAGAAAGCTCGGCACGACCATCTGCATCTGGTCGCCGTAATAGCCTATGAGCTGTCGCAGGAAGGAAATCGGCAGAAGCGTGTTGCCGGTCTTCGATTCCTGTTCGAAAATGATTTGCGTCAGAACGGAATGGGTGATGTCCTCACCGCTCTTTGCATCCTGAACGACGAATTCCTCTCCCTTCTTCACCATCTTGGCCAGGTCTTCCAACGTGACGTAAGTGCTGGTGCCTGTGTTGTAGAGCCGGCGGTTGGCATATTTTTTTATGACAATATCGCCCTCTGTCTTGGCCATTCGTGCCTCCTAACCCCGTCGTTATTGTGGATTTTTGCTCTTCCCTCTTTGAATGTAAACGCAAACGAAGCGTGGTGACAATCTCTTTGTGCAATGCGGGACCCGCATTTGACGAAATTCAAGAAGGTACAACCAAGGAATGAAATGGGGCCGCTTTCTTCCTGTTTGACACCGGATGAAAGCTTTGCCAGTTTCATTGTCAAAGGCTGATAAAACGTGAGGAGACGTCCATGAGCAGTGCATCCATCGTTATCGCCAGTGCGGCGCGCACGCCGGTCGGGTCGTTCAATGGCGCCTTCGCCAATGTGCCGGCTCACGATCTCGGCGCCGTTGCCATCAAGGCCGTTCTGGAACGCGCCGGCGTCGATGCCAAGGAAGTCGACGAGGTCATCCTCGGTCAGATTCTGACCGCAGGGCAGGGGCAAAACCCGGCCCGTCAGGCCGCTATGAAGGCCGGCATTCCGCAGGAAGCGACAGCATGGGGCATGAACCAGCTTTGCGGTTCGGGCCTGCGCGCCGTAGCACTCGGCATGCAGCAGATCGCCTCGGGCGACGCCACGATCATCGTGGCCGGCGGGCAGGAATCGATGTCCATGGCGCCCCATGTCGCCCACCTTCGCGGCGGCACCAAGATGGGCGATCTTAAGATGATCGACAGCATGATCAAGGATGGCTTGACGGATGCCTTTTACGGCTACCACATGGGCATCACCGCTGAGAATGTTGCCCGTCAGTGGCAGCTTACCCGTGAAGAGCAGGATGCTTTTGCGGTTGCCTCGCAGAACAAGGCGGAAGCAGCTCAGGTTGCCGGCCGTTTCAAGGACGAGATCGTTCCGGTCGTAGTGCCGAGCCGCAAGGGCGACATCACCGTCGATGCCGATGAATACATCCGCTTTGGCGCAACACTCGACAGCATGGCCAAGCTCAAGCCCGCCTTCGACAAGGAGGGTACAGTAACGGCCGCCAACGCATCCGGTATCAATGATGGTGCGGCTGTCGCTCTCCTGATGACTGAGGAAGAGGCAGGCCGCCGCGGAATCGCTCCGCTTGCCCGCATCGTTTCCTGGGCAACGGCCGGCGTCGATCCGCAGGTTATGGGGACAGGGCCGATCCCGGCCTCCCGTAAGGCCCTGAAAAAGGCCGGTTGGAATGTTGCCGATCTCGGTCTGGTGGAAGCCAATGAGGCCTTCGCGGCGCAGGCCTGTGCGGTCAACAAGGATCTCGGCTGGGATACTTCCATCGTCAACGTCAATGGCGGCGCCATCGCGATCGGTCATCCGGTTGGCGCGTCCGGTGCGCGCATTCTCAACACGCTGCTGTTCGAGATGAAGCGCCGCGGCGTGAAGAAGGGACTTGCCACGCTTTGCATCGGTGGCGGCATGGGCGTCGCCATGTGCCTGGAGTCTCTCTAGGCGAATAACAGAGGACCTGCGCGGGAGCCGGCAGTAGCCGGGAGGCGCGGGTCGCTACGATCAGGTGTCATGAAACTATCCTAACAACGGCTTCGAGAGAAGAGCCGGTGGCCGGCGAAGCTTTACACTGAGGGAGTGACAGCGCATGAGCAGAGTTGCATTGGTGACGGGTGGAACCCGAGGCATCGGAGCGGCGATTTCGGTCGCACTCAAGGAAGCCGGCTATTCGGTGGCGGCAAACTATGCCGGCAACGACGAGAAGGCGCAGGCCTTCAGGGAGGAGACCGGTATTCCGGTCTTCAAATGGGATGTATCCAGCTATGGCGCCTGTGTGGAGGGGATCGCCAAGGTGGAGGCGGAACTGGGGCCGGTCGAGGTACTGGTCAACAATGCCGGCATTACTCGCGACGCGATGTTCCACAAGATCACCCCTGAGCAGTGGAACGAGGTGATCAATACCAATCTCAACGGCGTTTTCAACATGACGCATCCGATCTGGCCGGGGATGCGTGACCGCAATTTCGGGCGGGTGATCACTATCTCTTCGATCAATGGCCAGAAGGGGCAGATGGGACAAGCCAACTATTCCGCCGCCAAGGCCGGTGATCTCGGCTTTACCAAGGCGCTGGCCCAGGAGGGAGCTGCCAAGGGCATTACGGTCAACGCGGTGTGCCCTGGCTACATAGGGACAGAAATGGTGCGGGCCATTCCAGAGAAGGTGCTGAACGAGCGGATCATTCCGCAAATTCCGGTCGGTCGCCTCGGAGAACCGGAGGAGGTTGCTCGCATTGTCGTGTTCTTGGCTTCGGACGATGCTGGTTTCATCACCGGTTCGACGATCTCCGCCAATGGTGGCCAGTTCTTCGTTTGATGAAACTTTGTTCAAGTGCCTCGAGGCCGGCCTTCGTGTCGGCCCCGTTCGTTTTGGCACAAGTGTTAATATGAAAGGTCGGATCGGGCGCTCAAATCCTTAATATCCACCGCAGTGTATGGTTAACTAATTGTAATTTCACAATATATAGCGGTGAACAAAACAGGAAAACCGGAGCGTCTGCGATTCGTCGCCGATTCGTTCCGGCTTTGATCGGAGTGTTAACGGGCCGATTGGTGCAGATATCAAAAAGCCACCGGCGGCGGGCCGGTGGATTTCTGGAAGCGCCTGCTGCTGACGATAAAGCGGTCGCGAGCCGTAAGCGGGCCCGCAATGCTCCTCGTATTGCCTTATCGGCAACGGGCTTCGTATTGACGACCGTAGCGGTCGCGATAAATGCAGTAACCCGGCCGTTCCTGAGACTGGCCGATCAAGGCGCCGGCTACGCCGCCGACTGCAGCGCCGACAGCCGCGCCGCCCCAGGAATTAGTTGCGACCCCGCCGATGACTGCGCCGGTGGCGGCGCCGATGCCGGCGCCTTTCTCCGTCTGCGTGCAGGCGGCAAGGGGGGCAATCAGTGCAAGAACGAGAAGAGCCTTTTTCATTGTCTTTCCTTTCAGGTTGATGGCGCTCAAATGCGGCCCATGAGCAAGAGAATAATCAATATCAGGACTACGAGGCCCAATCCACCGGAAGGTCCATAGCCCCAGTTTCGGCTATATCCCCAGTTCGGCAACGCGCCAACCAGAAGCAGAATGACGATGATGATGAGTATTGTACTCAACATGGCGGCCCTCCTTATTTTGATGCAAAACCTGACTTTCGCTTTGCATCAACGTTATCGTCCCGATTTTGTTCCGCTCGGTTTTTATGTCGTTTGAAACATGAAACCGCGATGAACAGACTTCGGGCGTGTCAACGCGCATAGGGGGCTTCCTGAAAATTCTCCGAAGCGAAGGAGAAAGCCGGGGCCGTGAAAAAAAGACACGGTTGACAGGACGTCATTTTGCGAATCCGCGCTTGTTCGGCAAATTGAAGGAGTTGCAACACGAACTTCATGATTTGATTCAGCATTTTGTGCGCACAGTGACAGACTCAGACCATATCTAGCCGTGAACAAATACTGAATCATCCTGAGTCAACGATTCGTCGCCGATTCGTTCGCAACCTGTTCCAAGTGCCGATAGAGTTGGGTTTCCTGCGTCTGTTTGATGATTGATTCCGCCAAAAATCGTGGCGTTTTCGCTGCTTTTTTTCCTTTGCCTCTGATCGGCCTTGCCTTTGACGGTGATCGTCGCCATGTGTGGGCGAAGTTGCAGGGCGGGCCGGTCAGTCCGGCCGGCACCGTTTGCAGCGCGGAGCGGTAATTGAATTCGCAACCCATGATCCTGAGCGGCCGCGGCGTCACTGCTGTGCTGGGGCCGACCAATACCGGCAAGACGCATTTCGCCATCGACCGCATGGTCGCACATGGTTCCGGGATCATCGGCCTGCCATTGCGCCTGCTCGCCCGCGAGGTCTACACGCGGCTGGTGGAGCGGGTCGGCCCGCAGCATGTGGCGCTGGTGACGGGCGAAGAAAAGATCGCGCCGCCGAATGCGCGCTATTCCGTCTGCACGGTCGAGGCGATGCCGCGAGAGACGAAGGCATCTTTCGTGGCGATCGATGAGATCCAGCTTGCGGGCGATCTCGAGCGGGGGCACATCTTTACCGACCGACTGTTGCACCTTCGTGGGCGCGACGAGACCCTGCTGCTTGGTTCGGGCACGATGAAGCCGATCCTGATGCAATTACTGCCGGGTATCACCGTCATAGAAAGGCCACGTCTGTCGCAGCTTTTCTATGCTGGCCAAAAAAAGATCACCCGTCTGCCGCAGCGAACCGCCATCGTCGCTTTTTCTGCAGACGAGGTCTATGCGATAGCCGAACTCATTCGCCGCCAGCGTGGCGGTGCGGCGGTCGTGCTCGGTGCGCTCAGCCCGAGAACCCGTAACGCGCAGGTAGGGCTCTATCAGGAAGGTGATGTCGGATATCTCGTTGCCACTGACGCTATTGGCATGGGGTTGAACCTCGATGTCGACCATGTGGCCTTTGCTCAGGACCGCAAGTTCGACGGTTACCAGTTCCGCAATCTCAATCCGTCGGAACTCGGTCAGATCGCCGGTCGCGCCGGCCGCCATCTGAAGGACGGCACCTTCGGGGTCACGGGCCGGGTGGATCCGTTCGACGAGGAGCTCGTCGAGCGACTGGAGAGCCATCAGTTCGATACGGTGAAAGTACTGCAATGGCGTACCGCCGCCTTCGACTTTTCATCGATCCCGGCATTGCAGCGCAGCCTGGAAGCCGCGCCGCGCGTCGAGGGGTTGACGCGTGCGCTGCCGGCAATCGACCAGCAGGCGCTCGATTTTCTGGCGCGCTATCCCGAGATCGTTGATCTCGCCAATACGCCAGCGCGGGTCGAGAAACTTTGGGAGGCTTGTGCGCTTCCCGATTATCGCAGAATTACACCGGCGCAGCATGCTGATCTGATCCAGAGCCTCTTTTCGGATCTTGTCAGGCATGGCACGGTAAATGAGGACTTCCTGGCCGAGCAGGTGAAACGTGCCGATCGCACTGATGGTGAAATCGATACGCTTTCGGCGCGAATCGCTCAGATCAGGACGTGGACTTATGTGTCGAACCGGCCGGGCTGGCTTGCCGATCCGACACACTGGCAAGAAAAGACGCGGGAAATCGAAGACCGATTGTCCGATGCGCTACATGAACGGTTGACGAAACGCTTTGTTGATCGCAGGACATCTGTGCTCATGAAGCGCTTGAGAGAGAATGCGATGTTGGAAGCTGAAATCAGTGTGAACGGCGATGTCTTCGTAGAGGGACATCACATGGGGCAGCTCGCCGGTTTCCGGTTCACGCCCATTTCGGGAACCGAGGGACCGGATGCCAAGGCTGTACAGTCTGCGGCCCAGAAGGCCCTCGGTCTGGAATTCGAGGCAAGGGCAGCAAGACTGCATGCTTCCGGCAACAATGATCTTGCGATTAGCTCGGACGGTCTGGTTCGCTGGCTCGGCGATCCCGTCGCACGCCTTACGGGCAGCGACCACATGCTGCATCCGCGCGTCATCCTGCTCGCCGACGAGCAGCTGACCGGCAATGCACGCGATCACGTGGTTGCTCGCATCGAGCGCTTTGTCAATCATCACATCTCGACGGTGCTGAAGCCGCTCGACGATCTTTCTCGCGCCGAAGACCTGCAGGGTCTCGCCAAGGGGCTGGCCTTCCAGCTCGTGGAAAACCTCGGTGTGCTGTTCCGTCGCGACGTTTCCGACGACGTGAAGTCGCTAGATCAGGATGCGCGCGCATCGATGCGCCGCTACGGCGTGCGTTTTGGCGCTTATCACATCTTCATGCCGGCTCTCCTGAAGCCGGCTCCGGCCGAACTCATCACCCTTCTCTGGGCGTTGAAGAATGACGGCCTCGACAAGCCGGGCTATGGCGACCTCATTCCGGTTCTGGCGGCTGGCCGTACCTCGGTGGTCACCGATGCCAGTTATGAGCGCATGTTCTACAAGCTCGCCGGCTTCCGGTTCCTCGGCAAGCGCGCGGTGCGCATCGACATTCTCGAGCGTCTGGCGGATCTCATTCGTCCGTTGCTGCAGTGGAAGCCTGGTGCCACGACGCGCCCGGACGGGGCCTATGACGGTCGCCGGTTCACGACCACGACCGCGATGCTGTCGATCCTCGGCGCCACGCCGGACGACATGGAAGAAATCCTGAAGGGTCTCGGCTACCGCGCCGACAGCGTCACCGCGGAAGAAGCTGCAGCCTTCCTTGCTGCGCAGTCACCGGTCGATGCTGCCCCGGCAGTCGAAGTTGCTGCGGGCTCCGAGGCAGTTTCGGAAGAAGCTTCCTCTGACGAAGAGCAGGGTGGCGACACCGCACAGGGCGAAGCTGAAAGCGAAGTCGTGGCGAGTGCCGAAGCCCCGGCAACGGATGCAGAAACAGCCGTTGCAGCGGACGTGGCGGTTTCTACCGAGGACGCCGTTTCAGCTGAAGATGCTGCACCCGCCGAGCCGAAGCCGGTTCTGCTGTGGCGTCCGGGTGGCCGCAACGACAACCAGCGTGGCGCGCGTCCGGGTGGCGAGCGGCGCCATGGTGGTGGCAACCGTGCCCCGGCCGAAGGTCGTGGCGAAGCCCGTCGTGACGATCGTCGCCGTGACGACGAGCGCCAGGGTGGCAAGCCCAAGGGCAAGGAAGGTGGACGCGGCGGGTTCGGTCAGAAGGCCGATGGCGGCGGACGTCCGGACCGCGGAGATCGCAAGGATCGTTCGAACCGGCCGGAGCGTGACAACAAGTCGCAGCCCGCCCGCTTCGAGGCGAAGCCGCCCCGCAAGGAAAAGCCGATCGATCCGGATTCGCCCTTTGCGAAGCTCGCTGCTCTCAAGGAGCAGATGAAGAAGTGACAACGGCCGATCAACAGCCACCTTCCGGTTCGCGTCAGCGCATCGACAAGTGGCTGTTTTTCGCCCGGATCCTCAAGTCCCGGACGCTCGCGCAGGAGCGGGTGTCCGCCGGCCATGTCAAGGTCAATGGCGCCAGCGTGCGCCAGCCCAGCCATCTCGTGAAAGTCGGCGATCGCCTGGAGATTGCGCTGGAAAGGCGCAATCTCGTAGTTATCGTGCTGAAATCCGGCGAGCGGCGTGGGCCTTACGAAGAAGCCCGACAGCTCTACGACGACCTAACGCCACCTCAACCCGAACGGATCACTCTGCTGGAGCAGGCGATGCGCCATACCGGCAGCGGCCGGCCCACCAAGAAAGAACGGCGTGCAATCGACCGATTGCGGCCGGACGAACCCTAATGTTCTGATTGAAACATGTCGCGCGAAAGCGCGGGGGATTTCACGGCGGCGACATGCAGCAAAACAGGGAGATAAAGCGCAGCGCGCGAATCTGAAGGATCGCGATGCGCTTTAGAAAACTGTATGTGTTCTGGGCTATTTCCAGGATTGTTTATCCTTGCTATAGCGCCAAGAACGCAGTAGCTGACGAGCCGTCCGACCGATCCTCCCAACCGGTTCACCGAGCGCGTTCGGCCTTGGTCTGAACCAAAATTTGCGCGGGACTAGGGTTCCACCGAACCTCGCGCGGAAAACGAGCTTCTGGAGTGCCGCAATGACCTATATTGTCACCGACAATTGCATCCGCTGCAAATACACCGATTGCGTGGAGGTCTGCCCGGTCGACTGTTTCTATGAAGGTGAAAACTTCCTCGTCATCCACCCGGACGAATGTATCGACTGCGGCGTGTGCGAGCCGGAATGTCCAGCCGAGGCGATCAAGCCTGACACTGAGCCGGGTCTCGACAAGTGGCTGAAGATCAATACCGAATATGCCAAGATCTGGCCGAATATCACGGTCAAGCGTGATCCTATGGAAGAAGCGCGGGAGATGGACGGCGTCGAGGGCAAGTACGAATTGTACTTCTCTCCCAACCCTGGCAAGGGCGACTGATAGCCCGTTCTGGGGAGATTGAGCCCTGTCTCCACTGTTCGGGTGATTCGCCGTATTTGAGGCATCGTCAAGTCTGCGTCGCGGCATTTGTGGCGACGCGGCAGTAAAATATTGATTTCCTCAGATTTTTATGATAGCTTCCAAAAACTGTTCCACCTTACGGCATTTGCTTGCCCTGAACCATCACGAAAGCAAACTCATCATCCTCCGCGATTTCCGTGACATCAACGACACCTTTATGTCGGGTCGCTGTCGCGAAGAGGATTGTTTTTGCGCGTGATGGGCTGGACCAGGATGGAGTGACCCGACGGTTTCCCCCGTCTCATCCGGGCCTGACCGACCCGGCGCCGGTGTCATACCGGGAGCATAACAGGGAGTTTTTGAAACGAATGACGACCCAGCAGAAGAAATCCCCGACACGCCACGGCTTCAAGACCGGCGAGTCGATTGTCTACCCGGCACATGGTGTCGGTACCATCAGCGCCATCGAAGAGCAAGAAGTAGCAGGCATGAAGCTTGAGCTTTTCGTGATCGACTTTGAAAAGGACAAGATGCGCCTCAAGGTTCCGGTCGCGAAAGCCGTCAGCATCGGCATGCGCAAGCTGTCCGAAACCGATTTCGTCGATCGTGCTTTGAAGGTCGTTCAGGGCAAGGCGCGCGTCAAGCGCACTATGTGGTCGCGTCGCGCGCAGGAGTATGATGCCAAGATCAATTCCGGTGACCTTATTTCCATCGCAGAGGTGGTTCGCGATCTCTATCGCGCCGAGAACCAGCCGGAGCAGTCCTATTCGGAGCGTCAGCTCTATGAAGCTGCTCTCGACCGTATGGCTCGCGAAATTGCTGCCGTGAACAAGATGTCGGAAACGGAAGCCGTACGCCTCGTTGAAGTGAACCTTGCCAAGGGTCCGAAGCGTGGCAAGAACATCGAGGAAGACGACGCGCCAGAAGAAGAGGCTGCATAAGTCTCCCCGCGCCGGCGATCTGGTCGCCAGTCGCATCCTTTGAAAAAGCCTCCGGTTTGCGCCGGAGGCTTTTTTATTGGGGTCTGATCCGGCCAGCAGTCGTCATGGCTGGCGGCCACTCGGTCGAATTATGGATCTCCCGGAGTGACAGGCCTCCGGGTAACTCCGGGTCCTATGTAAGTGACAATTGAGGCCTGAACTAAGAAATCTCACGGTGGGTGATGCCAGGCAGTTGCCGCCCTACCGCCCGGAACGACGTTCGATCAGAAACGCAATATCGGCTATTTCCACCGGGAGGTTCCTCGGGCTTGTGGGAATCGCCGGGCATTATTCCGCACGCGGATTTACCCTCACTCATCTTTTTGCTGATCGCGAACCGTGTTCAGGAGCCGGCTTCCCATGGCCTCGGCAGCCTGGCTGAAAGGCAAGCATTCAACCAACAAAAAAGCCCCGCCGGCTGGCGGGGCTTTTCAAACCGTTCGGACGAACCTGCTGGGGTTCTGTCCGGTCCAGTTCCTTCCGTTAATCGCGGTTGCCCATGAAACGGAGGAGGAAGAGGAAGAGGTTGATGAAGTCGAGGTAGAGCTGCAGGGCGCCCATGATGGCCTTGCGGCTGGCTACGTCTGCACCGTCAGCTTCATAATAGGATTCCTTGATGTTCTGGGTATCGTAGGCGGTGAGGCCCGCGAAGATCAGAACGCCGATCGCCGAGATGGCAAAATCCAGGGCCGAGGAGGCCAGGAAGATGTTTACCAGTGAAGCGATGATCAGGCCGAACAGACCCATGACCAGGAACGAGCCCATGGCGGACAGGTCACGCTTGGTGGTGTAGCCAAAGAGCGACAGGGCACCGAACGAAGCGGCCGTTACGAAGAAGGTCTGGACGATGCTGGCGCCGGTGTAGATCAAGAAGATCGACGAAAGCGACAGGCCCATCAGAGCTGCGTAAACCCAGAAGGTCGTCTGCGCGGCGGAAACGCTCATCGAATGGATCTTGAAGCTCATGAAGAACACGAGAGCGACCGGAGCAAAGATGACAACCCACTGCAGCGGGCTCTGGTACAAGGCAGCGCCGAGGCTGGTCAGCATCGTGCCGTTTCCGAGCTGCACGGCGGCGGCCGACTGATCGGTAGTCGTTGCCATCATGAAAGTGACGTATGCAGCAATACCGGTGATCGCGAGACCGAGGGCCATCAGATTGTAGACCTTCAGCATATAAGTGCGAAGGCCTTCATCGATCATTGTGGCCGATTGGGCGCCACTCTGGCCCATACGGCTTTGGTAGTTGCGGAGTTCAGACATTGTTTCCTCTTTTCAAGCCCCGAAAGAATTTACGGTGTCGGGCCAATTGCCCAGGCGCCGCTGCGGAGCTCCAGCATGCCTTGCGACAATATGAGGATTATTGCGTCCAGCGACAAGACCTGGGCATGTCAAAAAGCCGTTATCGCTCCACGCGTTGGTAAATAGAACCGAATTTAGAGCTCGCGCAGCACGGGTGCAGCTTTTTGCCCGAGGATACGCCAGGTGCCGGCCAGACCTATGCCGATCGTCGTCACCAGTGCGATCACCAGCGTCATGAGAGCGACGTCGGGAAGGAAATTGGAGGGCAGTTTCATGATCCGGCTCAGCACGTACCAGGCGACACCGCCGCCCGCTACGAGGGCGAAAATCGCGGTTGCCGCGCCGAGCAGGAGATATTCGTACGTGAAGGCCCGGATCAGCATGGCCCGGGTCGCGCCCAGCGTCTTCAGCACCACCGCATCGTGGGTGCGGGCGCGATTGCCGGCCGCAAGCGCGCCGGACAACACCAATACCGACGCAATGAGCGCGATTGCCGCTGCTGCCCGGATTGCGGTCGCGAGCTGCCCGACCAGCCGGTCGACGACATCGAGCGCATCCTTGACGCGAACGCTGGTGATGGTCGGATAGGCCTGCGTGACGGCTTTCAGGATTGCCGCTTCGTCCTCTGGCGTTGCCGCGGGATCGGAAAGCGTCGCCAGCCAGGCATGGGGTGCGCCAGCGAAGGTGTTGGGTGAGAAGACCATCACGAAATTGATCGATAGCGATTCCCACTCCACCTTGCGGAAGTTGGCGATACGGGCGGTGATATTCCGTCCCAAAACATTGACCGTGACGGTATCACCGAGCTTCAGGCCGAGTTCCCCCGCCTCCTGGGCGGAGAAGGAGACAAGTGGTTCGCCGGTATAATCCGCCGGCCACCAACTTCCTTCTGTAACGGAGGCATTTTCCGGCAGATCGGTGGAGTAGGTGATCCCGCGGTCGCCGCGCAGCACCCAGCGTCCCTCCGGGGGCACCTGCATCTTGGTGACATCGGTGCCGTTGAAGGCGAGGATACGTCCGCGCAGCATTGGCACCTCGACGATATCTCCCTTGGGTGCCTTTTGTTGCAGGATCGTGCGGAAGCCGTCGAGGTCGGCTTTCTGGATATCGACGAAGAAGAAGTTCGGCGCTCTTTCCGGCAGGTTGCCGGTCAGTTCCTTGCGCAGGTTGCCGTCGATCAGGGCGAGCGCCACGAGCAGGCTGAGGCCGAGCCCGAGCGAAAGGGTCACGGCCGGCGTCAGGGCGCCGGGCCGGTGAATGTTTCCGATGGCGAGCCGAAGTGCGGGTGACGGCATGTGGGGGCTGCGCCGGGCGAGGAAGGCGATCAGCATGGCCACCAGCCTCAGCAGCAGGAAGCCCGCCGCCATGGCCACCAGAAAAATCGTTGCAATACGCCGGTCTTCGGAAGAGAAGATAGCCAGTGCGGCGAGGCCGGCAAGCGCAAGCGTCGTTGCGGCGACATAGGGCCATGCCGGAAGACCTCTCGTCTCGAAGCCCTGTTCACGGAAGAGCGCCGTTGCCGGCACCTTGCGGGCGTGGCCGAGTGGCAGGATCGCGAAGGCGAGCGTCACCAGCATGCCGAACACGGCGGCGAGCAACAGCGCTGCCGGATAAAGCCGTGGTTCGGGTGAGATCGGCAGGACGCCGGCCAGATAGCTTGCCGCGATGATCGGAGCGATGGCACCGAGTAGCAGTCCGATACCGATGCCGATCGACGCAACGATGATGATCTGGAACAGATACACCATCACCACGACGGAGGCCGGTGCGCCGAGGCATTTCAGCGTGGCGATCACGGTGCGTTTGGAATCGAGGAAGGCACGCACAGCATTGGCGACGCCGACGCCGCCCACCACCAGCGCCGTCAGGCCGACCAGCGTCAGAAACTGTGAGAAGCGCTCGATGTTTTCCGTCAGCGACGGTGCTGCGCGGTCGCTGGTGCGGATCGACCAGCCAGCATTCGGCAATTCTTTCTGGGCCCTGTCACGGATTTCCGTCGGACCGGGCGCCGGATCGTTATAGCGGACTTTGTAGGCGTGTTCGACGAGGCTGCCGGTCTCTATGAGGCCGGTTGCCTTCAGCGCGTCGCGGCTGGTCAGAAGGCGTGGCGCAAAGCCGAAACCGTCGGAAATTGCATCCGGCTCGTTGATGATGGCGCCGGTGATCTTCAAGCGGGCCTTGCCCAGGAGGATCTCCTGCCCGACCGAAACGCCGAGCCTTTCCAGAAGCAACGGGGCGGCGACTGCGCCATAGACCCCGTCGCTCAAGGCAAGGAGATCGGCTTTAGGCAGGTCGGGCTCCGAAACCAGCTTGCCATAGAGCGGATATGCGTCATCCACGGCCTTGACCTCGACCAGCGACTGGTCCGATCCATCCGGCAGGCGAGCCATCGAGCGAAGCACCGTTGAGACGGAAACCGTTCCAAGTCCTTCGAGGAAACGCATCTCCTCACTGGTTGCCTCGCGATTGTTCAGTTCGAAGCGGATGTCGCCGGCAAGCAGGGTGCGGCCTTCCGAAGAGATGGAATCGGTGATCGCGGTGGAGACGGAGTTGACTGCAGCAATGGCGCCGGTGCCGAGGGCGATGCATGCGAGGAAGATGTAGAAGCCTTTCAGGCCACCCCGAAGCTCCCGGAGCGCGATGCGGAAGGCGATACCCAGCCTTGTGGAAAAATCCTTCATGCGGGTTGCCGTTCCGGCTGCTTCTCGTCGTTTGCGACGTCGGCGGCAATGCGCCCCGAGGCGACCCGCACCTGCCGGGAGCAACGGGCGGCAAGCACCGGATCGTGGGTGACGAGCACCAGCGTCATCCCGCGTTCGGCCTGCTTCGCAAACAGCAGATCGGCGATCTGGCGACCGGTCTCGACGTCGAGATTGCCGGTGGGCTCATCGGCAATCAGCACGGCGGGCGAGGGGGCAAGCGCACGTGCTATCGCAACGCGTTGCTGCTCGCCACCGGAAAGCTGACCGGGATAGTGGTCGAGACGCTCGCCAAGGCCGACGGCCTGAAGCTCCTTGCGTGCGATGTCGAAGGGATTGCGGACGTTTGCGAGTTCCAGCGGAACCGCAACGTTTTCCAGCGCGGTCATGTTGGCAATCAGGTGGAAGGACTGGAAGACGATGCCAATGTTCTTGCCGCGAAAATCAGCGAGTGCATCTTCTCCAAGGCGGTGCAGCGGCTCGCCATTGACGTTGATTTCGCCGCTATCAAGCCGTTCCAGCCCGGCGAGCACCATCAGCAGGGTGGACTTCCCCGAACCGGAAGGGCCGATGATGCCGACCGATTCACTCTGGGCGATGGCGAGATCGATATTCTTCAGCACGTGGACCGAGGCTGCGGCGTTCCCGAGCGTCAGATCGGCCTGCTTGAGTTCGATGATGGTTTTTCTCACGCTTTCCCGCCTTATATAGAATGACGCGAAGAGGTCGTCGCGCACCGTCATCGGCTTCGTCAATTTAGGAAAGGCACAATGATATTTAAAGCCGTTCTTCTTCATTTCGCCGTGATCCTCGGCGCAGCTTTTCCGCTCAACTCTTCCGCATCCGCCGAGCCGTTACAGCTCGTCGGCTTCGGCGACAGCCTGATGGCGGGATACCAGTTGCCGCCCGACGACGCATTGCCGAACCGTTTGCAGGCGGCGCTGGTGGCCAAGGGATATGACGTGGCGATCGCCAATGCGGGGGTATCCGGCGACACGACCTCGGCCGGTCTCGCTCGCGTCGACTGGTCCGTACCGGATGGTACTGCCGGCGTCATCCTCGAACTCGGAGCAAACGACGCCTTGCGGGGCATTGCACCGGAAGAGACCGAGCGCAATCTCGAAGCAATTATTAGCCGGCTTAAGGAGCGTAATGTTCCGGTGTTGCTGGTCGGAATGCTGTCGCCGCCCAATATGGGTGAAGACTATGCCAAGCGCTTCAATGGTATCTATCCGCGACTTGCCGAAAAATACGGCCTTGCCTTCTACCCCTTTGTTCTGGATGGCGTGGCGGCCCAGGCCGGATTGCAGCTGGAGGACGGGATGCACCCCAATGCCAAGGGGGTTGGTGTCATGGTCGAGCGTATGCTGCCGGTTACGGAGAGCTTCATTGCAACGATCGGTGGCAAGCGGAAATAATAGCTTGCGCCTATGCGCATTGCGTGATTCGCTATGTGCATCTGCAAAAGATTCGGGGAGCTCGCAATGCCGAGATTATTTACTGCCCTCGAAATTCCGCGCAATGCGGCATTAAGCCTCTCCTTGCTGCGCGGTGGTCTTCCCGGTGCCCGATGGATCGATGTGGAGAACTACCACATCACCCTTCGCTTCATCGGTGACGTGGATGGTCGCACCGCCGACGAGATCGTCGACCGGCTCGACCGCATCGACCGGCCGGAATTCCAGCTCAATCTCAACGGCATCGGGTCCTTCGGGTCGAAGAAGCCGCATTCGGTCTGGGCCGGTGTTACGCAGGCCCCTGAGATGTATGCCCTACAGGCGGAAATCGAACGAATCTGCCAGCGGATCGGTCTCCCGCCCGATCCGCGGAAGTTCACGCCGCATGTGACGCTGGCGCGTCTCAAGTCATCGCGTGTCGATGACGTGGTTCACTACCTCGCCGGTCGCGGCGATTTCCACACGGCTCCCTTCACCGTCACACGTTTCGTGCTGCTGTCGTCGAAGGAATCGGTCGGTGGCGGTCCTTATCTTACGGAAGAGGTGTTCCCGCTTCACGAAGCGCGGGCAGCCTCGAGCTTCGCGAGTATGGAACGACAGCCCGTCAAGAGCATGCTGTAGACCTGTTCGAAATCCGAGGTGGCGCCATAATAGGGGTCGGGGATCTCGGTTTCGTCTCCGAAGGCATAATTGCCGAAGAGCGTGATGTTGCTCCGGCTTGCTGGCGGAGCCATCTTGCGAAGGTCGGCGAGATTGTTCTTGTCCATCGCCAGGATCAGGCTGAAGCGTTCGAAATCCGTTGATACGATCTGTCTCGCCCGAAGGCCGGAAAGATCGATGCCGTGGCTGAGCGCCACCTTAACGGAGCGGTGATCCGGTGGATTGCCGATGTGCCAGCCGCCTGTGCCGGCGGAATCGGCGAGATAGGAAGAGGCGCGGTCGCCTTGCTCAGTCAGATGGCGGAAGACGCCTTCGGCCAATGGCGAGCGACAGATATTGCCGAGACAGACGAAAAGAATTGGGAACGCAGTCATTCAGGTCCTGTCCGAAGGCGTGTCGCGATCTTTTCGATTCGCTCCGTATGCCCTCGGCCTTAGTTGTATCGCATGTCGTCTTGCAAAACCGCTGCACTCCTTTGCACGACATGACTGAGGAGGTTTCGCTGCGATGAAATACGAGAAACTGGATGCAGCCGCAATCGACACCCTGTTGACGGAGCGGCGGCTATGGGAGCTCGCCCGCGACGGGGCCGCGATCAGCCGCAGTTTCAAGTTCCGGGATTTCGGTGAAGCCTTTGCCTTCATGACGCGCTGCGCGCTCATCGCCGAGAAGCTCGATCACCACCCCGAATGGTTCAACGTCTACAATCGCGTCGACATCGTCCTGTCGACTCATGCCGTCTCGGGGCTGAGTGCGCTCGACTTCAAAATGGCGGAGGCGATAGACCGCCTGACACCCGCCGATTGAATTTCCCCCGCCATTCACCATATTTTGATCGTGTCCAAACACAGGGATCATGCAGGCATGGACGATATCAAGATCGGTGAAATCCTTCTGCCAGGGGACGAAGAGACGCAGGAGCGGCAGGAAGAGAGGGTCCGCGCAAAATTTTGGCCAACGCTCAGGAAGGCATTCCGGCAGATCCCGTTCTCGCGTGATCTGGTTGCTTCTTTTTATTGCGCTACAGACCGGGAAACGCCGCTTCGTGTCCGTGGTATCCTGCTTGCAGCGCTTGGTTATTTCGTATTGCCGCTTGATGCCGTTCCCGACATGTTTGCCGTGATTGGCTTTACCGACGACATCGCCGTGCTGACGACGGCGATTGCACTGGTCAGCCGACACATCAAGGAGAGCCACTATGTGGCGGCGGACCGGATGCTGGCCGATGGTTCGTCGGAGCCGGATGCCGCTTAAGCGGCTGAAACGGGCTGCGAAAACCGATCTGTCAAAATCGTTTGCGAACAAAGACGCCTCCAGCCCAACTCTTGCCCGATTTCTTGAATCTAGATCAAATCATCGGGAAGGATGGTGCGGTAAACATCTCCCCAAGGCCCGGTCACTGATAGGAAGCCAAGGTTGTGACGCGACCTGCGACAAGAAACATCGCGGCGTTGACGGTTTGGTAACCTAAATTAAGTCAAACTGAATCATGTTTTGACGACAAGTGTCCCGATCTCCCCGATCGGGCGATGGATGGAAACACAACCGGCAGGAAGACATGTTCGCAAGAAGTACCGTAACCGCAGTGGCAATCCTTCTGGCAAGCGGCAGTATTGCTGCGGCCCAGTCGCCCACTCGCATCGAGCAGTTCAAGGCCTGGGGTGCCTATTCCTACAAGACGAATAGCGGAACGGTCTGCTACGTGTTGTCGGTACCGACCGACAAGCAGCCGGCTGCCGTTAATCACGGGGATATCTTCTTTGTCATATCCCAGCGTCCCGGCCAGAACATCTCCTACGAACCGCAGGCGATGATGGGCTATGCCCTCAAGGAAAATTCCAAGGTCAACGTCACGATCGACAACAAGAACTTCGTGATGTTCGTGAAGGATACCTCCGCATGGGTGGAAAACGCCGCTGAAGAGCCGGCGCTGGTCGCGGCCATGAAGACCGGTCATTCGATGACGGTCAAGGCGACCTCGGCCCGCGGAACGGGAACCGCTTACACCTATTCGCTTTCGGGCATTTCGGCTGCGCTGAAGAAGATCGAAGGCTGCAAGTAAGTCCGGCCCCATGAGGGCTGTGCACGAAGGGCCGGCGCAAGCCGGCTTTTCGCGTTTCGTGGAACCCTCACATTCGGCGTGACGCAGGGCAAAAAAGCTGCTAAAGGCGCGACCCGAGCCGGAAGGTCCGCGGGAATTCGCGCGCCTGCGGAATTGTCCGAACCGCGTCGTGATCCTGAAGATGGTATCCTGTGTTTCGGTTTCTTGTTTTTCGCATGTCGTGATCGCAAAACCGATCAATATGTTTGCCCGGCATGCCTTAGATGCATCGAAGTGTTCGACAGCGCCCGCTTTTGAAGCGGCGGCTCGGTCGGGGTATTTGGTCAGGAAGGTTGAGCGGCATGGCCGTCATGGAAAATGTGATCGCACGTGATGTTGCACCGGCGGCGCCCGTTGCGGGCAGGCTATCCGAAAAGCCGTCCCTGATCGGCCTCAGCCGCGAGGACATGGCGGCTGCGCTGCGCGAGAAGGGTGTGCCTGAACGTCAGGTCAAGATGCGCGTCAGCCAGCTGTGGAACTGGCTCTACGTTCGCGGTGTTTCCGACTTCGACGCGATGACCAATGTCGCCAAGGACATGCGGGAAATGCTGAAGACGCATTTCACCATCGCACGCCCGGAAATCGTTGAAGAGCAGGTTTCCAACGACGGCACCCGCAAGTGGCTGCTGCGCTATCCGGCACGCGGCGCCGGCCGGCCGGTCGAGGTCGAGGCTGTCTACATCCCCGAAGAAGGTCGGGGCACGCTCTGCATTTCCAGCCAGGTCGGCTGTACGCTGACCTGTTCCTTCTGCCATACCGGCACGCAGCGGCTGGTGCGCAACCTGACGGCGGAGGAAATCCTTTCCCAGCTTCTGCTTGCCCGTGACCGGCTCGGCGATTTTCCCGATCGCGACGTGCCGGTTGGCGCCATGGTTCCTTCCAGCGACCGCAAGATCACCAACATCGTCATGATGGGCATGGGCGAGCCGCTCTACAATTTCGAGAACGTCAAGCAGGCGCTGTTGATCGCGTCGGATGGTGACGGCCTGTCGCTTTCCAGGAGGCGCATCACGCTCTCCACGTCCGGTGTCGTGCCGGAGATCTTCCGTACCGGTGACGAGATCGGCTGCATGCTGGCGATTTCGCTGCACGCCGTGCGCGACGAGTTGCGCGACATGCTGGTGCCGATCAACAAGAAGTATCCGCTGAAGGAACTGATCGACGCCTGCCGGAATTATCCGGGCCTCTCCAACGCCCGCCGCATCACCTTCGAATATGTGATGCTGAAGGACGTGAACGACAGTCTCGAGGACGCCAAGGCGCTGGTCCAGCTCCTGAAGGGCGTTCCGGCGAAGATCAACCTCATTCCGTTCAATCCGTGGCCGGGCACCAACTACCAGTGTTCCGACTGGGCGCAGATCGAGAAGTTTGCCGACTTCATCAATCAGGCCGGTTATGCCTCGCCGATCCGCACCCCGCGCGGTCGCGACATTCTCGCCGCCTGTGGTCAGCTGAAGTCGGAATCCGAGCGGATGCGCAAGACCGAGCGCCTTGCCTTCGAGGCGATGATGATCGTCGGCCATGGCGAGGACGACTAAGGTCTGATGGGCCTTGGCGGCGCCTTGGGCCTGCGAGATTGATTTTGACCGATCGCTTCCATAAGAAGACCGGATAAAACAAAATCCCGGAGGTTACCCCCATGCGCGCTATCCTGCTCGCCCTGTTTGCCGCCACTGCGATCGTCCTGCCCGCGAAGGCCGAGGACGTCACCGTTGCTGTTACCGCCATCGTCGAACATCCCGCGCTGGATGCTGCGCGCGACGGCATCAAGGAAGCCCTTGCCGAAGCCGGCTACAAGGAAGGCGAGAACCTGAAGTTCGTCTACGAGTCCGCCCAGGGCAATCCGGGCACGGCCGCGCAGATCGCCCGCCAGTTCGTCGGCGACGCCCCGACCGTCATCGTTCCGATCTCCACCCCGTCCGCCCAGGCCGTGGTTGCCGCCACCCGCGACATTCCGGTGGTCTTCACCGCAGTTTCCGACCCGCTTGGCGCGCAGCTGGTCAAGGACATGGAAAAGCCCGGCGGCAACGTTACCGGCTTGTCCGACATGTCGCCGGTTGCCGACCATATCGCGCTGATCAAGGAAATTACGCCTAACGCCAAGTCGATCGGCTTCATCTACAATTCAGCCGAAGCCAATTCGGTTTCCACGCTTGCCGCTCTCAAGGCCGAAGCGGAGAAGGCCGGCCTGACGGTCGTCGAATCCGTCGCCACCAAGTCGGCTGAGGTACAGGGTGCGACCCGCGCCCTCGTCGGTCGCGCCGATGTGATCTACATTCCGACCGACAACACCATCGTCTCGGCATTCGAGGCCGCCGTTGGTGTTGCCCAGGAAGCGAAGATCCCGCTCTTTGCTGGCGATACGGATTCCGTTTCCCGCGGCGCGCTTGCAGCGCTCGGCTTCAACTATTTCGACGTGGGCAAGCAGACCGGCGAAGTCGTCGTTCGCGTCCTGAAGGGCGAAAAGCCCGGCGACATTCCGGTGCGTGTTGCTGCCGGCACCGACCTGGTGATCAACAAGGCCGCTGCCGCCAAGATGGGCGTCACCTTCCCGGAAAGCATCACCAAGCGCGCGACCAAGACGATCGAATAACCATCCGACAGCGGGGCCGCGATTGCGCGGCCCTTGCTCTTGCCGGGCTGCGGGCGGACATGTCGCGATGTCCGCCGCAAGCTTGAAGGACTTCTGCCGTGAGCCAAATCGCCTTCTGGGGTGCCGTTGAGCTGGGTCTGGTCTTCGCCTTCGTGGCGATTGGCGTTTATCTTGCCTTCCGTGTCCTCGATTTTCCTGACCTGACCGTCGACGGTTCGTTCCCACTCGGTGCGGCGGTCGCCGCCGTGTTGATCATCGCTGGGCTGAATCCCTGGGTCGCGACCGCCATCGCCATGGTGGCCGGGTCCGCTGCCGGTCTCGTGACCGCGCTGTTGAACGTGCGTTTCCGCATCCTCAACCTGCTGGCCTCGATCCTGACGATGATCGCGCTGTTTTCCGTGAACCTCAGGGTCATGGGCAAGCCGAACGTCGCGCTGCTCAATCAGGACACCATGCTGACGCCGTTCTACGGCCACGGAATCCCCGAATATTATGTGCGCCCGCTTTTCGTCTTCGCGCTGGTCGCCATCGTGATCTTCCTGGTCTGGCGCTTTCTGGAAAGCGATGCCGGTCTTGCCATGCGCGCGACCGGCGCTAATGCGCGCATGGCCCGCGCACAGGGCGTGCAGACGGATAACCAGATCTATCTCGGCATCGCGCTCTCCAATGCGCTGGTGGCGCTTGGCGGCGCCTTGTTTGCCCAGACGAACGGCTTTGCCGATGTCACCTCCGGTGTCGGCACCATTGTCGTCGGCCTTGCGGCCGTCATCATCGGTGAGACTCTGTTCGGCAAGCGCGGCCTGCTCTTCGCTTTGATTGGCTGCGTCGTGGGCTCGATCGCCTATCGCCTCGCGATCCAGCTTGCGCTGTCCAGCGACGTGCTCGGCCTCAAGGCTTCCGACCTGAACTTCGTAACTGCGGTGCTGGTTGCGGTTGCGCTCGTCCTTCCCAGACTGCGCCGGGGAGGAGCTTCGGCATGATTTCGCTCGAAAACATTGATGTCGTCTTCGGCCGCGGCACGCCGCTGCAGAAACAAGCGCTGAAGAACGTCAGCCTGACGATCGAGACGGGTTCCTTTGTCACCGTCATCGGCTCCAACGGCGCGGGCAAGTCGACGCTGCTCGGCGTGCTTGCCGGCGATGTGCTGCCGACCTCCGGCCGGGTCAATATCGGCAATGCGGATGTGTCACGCAAGCCGACCGCCAGCCGCGCCGGCCTCGTGGCCCGCGTCTTCCAGGATCCGCTGGCCGGTAGTTGCGGTGCGCTTTCCATCGAGGAGAACCTTGCGCTTGCGGCCATGCGGGGCAAGCGTCGCGGCCTTTCGGCAGCTCTTGGCGGAACTCGTCGCGGCGAGTTCCGCGATCGGGTGGCTGCACTTAATCTCGGGCTGGAAAATCGCATGGCGGACCGTATGGACCTTCTGTCCGGTGGTCAGAGGCAGGCGGTCTCGCTGGTGATGGCGACGCTCAGCGGTTCCGAGGTGCTGTTGCTCGACGAACATACGGCGGCGCTCGATCCTGGCATGGCCGAGTTCATCATGAACCTTACGCAGTCCATCGTATCGGAGCGCAAGCTGACCACTCTGATGGTAACGCATTCCATGCGTCAGGCGCTGGATTTCGGCGCCCGCACCATCATGCTGCATGCGGGCGAGATCGTTCTCGACGTTGCCGGCGACAGCCGCAAGGATCTGCAGGTGGAGGACCTGATTAACATGTTCAGGCGCATCCGCGGCCAGACGCTGGATGACGATGAATTGCTGATCGGCTGATTTCGACAGTCAGACTATAGAGAGAACGGCGTCCGGGGTCGATCCGGGCGCCGTTTTTCGTTCCAGGTTCAGCGCGCCTGGGTGAACATGATCTTCACTGCGAAGACCGAAAAGACACCGGCGAAGGTGTAGTCGATGGCGCGGAGAACCTTGCGGTTCGTCTGCAGCCAGCTCGACAGGCCATCGGCCATGTAGATGATGCCGAGGCCGATCGGCAGCGACAGGACGATCGACCAGATGCCGAGGAAGAGCAGCTTGCCGGTAACGTGCGGATCGCTGGCGCTGACGAATTGCGGCAGGAAGGTCATGAAGAAGATGATGACCTTCGGATTGAGCAGGTTGACCCACAGGCCGTTCAGGAACGCCTTCATCGGTGCCGACTGGCGCTGGCCGTCGGCGCGCACGACGAAGTTCGAACCGTGGCGCACAGCCTGGATGGCGAGCCACAGCAGGTAGCCGGCACCGCCGGTCTTCAGGATGGTGAAGGCCGTCGGCGAAGCGACAATCAGCGCCGAAATGCCGAAGGCCACCAGCATGGTGTGGATGGAGATCCCGAAGCTCGTACCTGCGAGCGTCATGAGCCCCGTCGCCCGGCCGTCGCGCAGGGAGCGGCTGATCCAGAGCGTCATGTCCGGCCCGGGCGTGATGGCGAGCAGGAGAATGGCAAGACTGAAGGCGAGGATGGTGGGAAGACTCGGGATGAATTCCATGAGGGCGGGTCCGTAGCAGAGAGAAGCCCGATATGGGCGACGCTAATACGCCATCCATACCGGGCTGCGGGCGGCTTGCCAATCGTGCTTATTGACCGTTCAGGAAAGCCCTGAATTTCGTTCCGTAGTCCGGATGCCAGCGTGACAGGGGTGGCCGGTTTTCGACGATGTCTCCGGCAGCCCAGAGGATGCGCTTCTCGTCGGTCGTGCGGTCCACGTCGTTATCCGGGCAAAGAATGTAGAAATCACCGCGGTCGATGCTTTCCAGCATGAAGCCGATGGTCTCCTCCGGAGTCCATGCGCCTTCCGGTTTCGTCTTTGCCTCTCCCCGCGTCAGGTTGGTGAAGACCCAGCCCGGGATCAGCAGGTGGGCCGATATCCTGCAGCCTTCAGTGTTGCGAAGCTCGTGTTGCAGCGCTTCGGTAAAGGCTTTCACGCCGGCTTTCGAGACGTTGTAGGCCGGATCGCCGGGTGGAGTGGTGATGCCCTGCTTCGAGCCGGTGTTGATGATGAGGCCCGGTTCCCCATGGGCGATCATGTTCGGACCGAAGGTGCGGGTACCGTTGATGACGCCCATCAGGTTGACGGCAAGCACGCTTTCCCAGTTGGCCTGGGGACCAAAAATACTACTGCCCGGTTGAATACCGGCATTGTTCATGAGGACGTGTACGCGTCCGAAACGCTGGATGACGGCCCGTTCGAGGGCCTCGAGCTGATCCAGCTTGCTGACATCCGTCTCGATCGCCACGATGTCCGTATCCGGATTGGCGGAGAGTTTGGCGACTTTCTCACGCGCCTCGGCCAGCGGATCGCCGCCGAGATCGACAAGCACGACCGCCATGCCCTTTTTTGCGAAGGCCATGGCGGCGGCAAGGCCAATGCCGGATGCGGCGCCGGTGACGACTGCGACATTACCCCGGGAAAATGCCTGATGCTGCATATGGTGTCTCCTCGTTATGGCAGTTGAGCTTTTGATATGGGGCATCGTGAGGCGCGGTCAAACCTCAAAGTGCTCCTGCCACGGCCGCGCATCATCGCCGCTTCTGCCTTCCGCGGCATCGGTTCCCCTTGCACGGCGCGATAATCTCGCTAAAAGTGCCCGCAAACCAAGGGTTCGTATGCCCTTGGCTGCCCACGCTCACGAACGGACTTCTCATCATGGCATCGCATAAAGACGTGAAGAAGGTCGTGCTCGCCTATTCCGGCGGCCTCGACACCTCGATCATCCTGAAATGGCTCCAGACCGAACTCGGCGCTGAAGTCGTGACCTTTACTGCCGATCTCGGCCAGGGCGAGGAACTCGAGCCTGCACGCAAGAAGGCCGAGATGCTCGGCATCAAGGAAATCTTCATTGAGGACGTCCGCGAAGAGTTTGTCCGCGACTTCGTCTTCCCGATGTTCCGAGCCAACGCCGTCTACGAAGGCGTTTACCTGCTCGGCACGTCGATCGCCCGTCCGCTGATCTCCAAGCACCTGATCGACATCGCCAAGAAGACCGGTGCCGACGCCATCGCCCATGGCGCGACCGGCAAGGGCAACGACCAAGTTCGCTTCGAGCTTTCGGCCTATGCGCTGAACCCCGACATCAAGATCATCGCCCCCTGGCGCGACTGGTCGTTCAAGAGCCGTACCGACCTTCTCGAATTCGCCGAGAAGAACCAGATCCCGGTTGCCAAGGACAAGAAGGGCGAGGCTCCCTTCTCTGTCGATGCCAACCTGCTGCACTCCTCCTCGGAAGGTAAGGTTCTGGAAGATCCGTCGCAGGAAGCACCCGAATATGTTCACATGCGCACCATTTCGCCGGAGGCTGCCCCGGACAAGGCCACGATCATCAAGATCGGTTTCGAAAAGGGCGACGCCGTCTCGATCAATGGCGTTCGCCTGAGCCCGGCGACCATTCTTGCCAAGCTCAACGATTACGGTCGTGACAACGGCATCGGTCGTCTCGACCTCGTCGAGAACCGCTTCGTCGGCATGAAGTCGCGCGGTGTCTACGAGACCCCTGGCGGTACGATCCTGCTGGCCGCGCATCGCGCAATCGAGTCGATCACGCTCGATCGTGGCGCCGCGCACCTCAAGGACGAGCTGATGCCGCGTTACGCCGAGCTGATCTATTACGGCTTCTGGTTCTCGCCGGAACGCCAGATGCTGCAGGCCGCGATCGACCTCAGCCAGAAGGATGTGGAAGGCGAAGTCACCCTCAAGCTCTACAAGGGCAATGTGATGGTAATCGGCCGCGAATCCTCGAAGTCGCTCTATTCCGACCAGCTGGTGACTTTCGAGGACGACCAGGGCGCCTACGACCAAAAGGATGCCGCCGGCTTCATCAAGCTCAATGCGCTGCGCCTGCGCACGCTCGCCAAGCGCAACCTCAAGGGCTGATCCAGCCCTTTCAGGATTGAAATCATAAAGCCGCCGGGATTTTGGCTCCGGCGGTTTTTTATTGCGGGTTTCTTTCAGCCGGCGCGGCGGCGGGCTGCCTGCAGGCCGAGATAGGCGAAGATCGCCATGAATTCCATGAAGGGGATGACGGTGCCGAAGGCCGTCAGCGGATCGCCGATAGTGGCGGCGGCAATACCGCCGAGGAAGCCGGATCCCATCTGGCCGAAGCCGAGCAGGGCGGCGGCTGAGCCTGCGATTTCAGGATGCGGTTGAAGGCCGGCGGTCGTGATGTAAGGGATCACGAAGGCGATGCCGAAGGAGCAGACGGCAACCGGTCCCATGATCGACAGGAAGCTCGGCTCGATAAAATGGACCGAAAGCGCGATCATCGCTCCGCCGATGCCGACAAGGGTAAGGCCGGTGCGCAGGGAACCACGTTCACCCAGTCGGGGGCTGAGGAAGCGGAGCGTAATGGAACCGGCGAAGTAGAAGCCCGACTGCATCAGCATGCCAAGGCCGAACTGTGCAGGCGTCAAGCCGACGCGATTGATCAGCACGAAGGGAAGCATGGTCGATTGGGCATAGAGAGCCCCGACACATCCGCCCAGCACGAGGGCGCAGAACAGCACTCTCAGATCGCTGACAAGCGTGACATAGGATGAGACGAGGCGGACCGGGTGGATCCTCGACCTGTCGGCGACGGTCGTTTCCGCCATCAGGAAGGCGACCATCAGGCCACTCAGTATTCCAAAGCCGACCATCAGGTAGAAGATCGCCTGCCAGCCGGAAAGGGATAGCGCCAAGCCGCCGAGCGTCGGCCCCGCCGCCGGGCCGATGGCGAGCATGATGCCCATCATGTTGAGGATACGGGCGGCTTCCGGTCCCGTGAACTGGTCGCGGACTATGGCGCGGGATACCGTGACGCCGACCGACGCGCCGATGCCCTGGATCAGGCGGCCGGTCAGCAGCCATTCGACCGAAGGCGCGAAGGCAGCCGTCAGGCTTCCGGCGATATAGATGGCGAGGAAGGCCAGCGTCGCTTTTCTGCGTCCGAAGGCATCCGACATCGGGCCTGAGAGAAGCTGGGCGCAGGCGAACCCGGCGAAATAAAGCGAGAGGCTCATCTTGATGGCGCTGTCGGTCGTCCCGAAGGCTTTCACCAGTTCCGGCATGGCTGGCGTGTAGATCGCCATGGAGATGGGGCCGATGGTGGTCAGCAGCGCGCCGATCAGCGAAGTGCGGCGCTCGCTCATGCGAGCCTGTGTCATGCTATTCCGTTCGATCTGGTGGTCTTGGCGCCACGGGGCAATCGGTCTGGCGTCAGAAAGTGAGTTCGCCACCTTTTACGACCGGAAGGAGTGCTTGGCGAGAGGCGAAATATATCTGTCCGGCGTCCGGCCTCATGCATGGAAGGTCGGAAATTTTGCCTCCGTGATCGTTTGCGTGCTTGCCAATCAAATGGTCGGGATACCATATCGCGTAAGGTGTCCGCTTCGCGGGTATCGGATCGAGGATCGACCAAGGGAAAATTGTCATGAGCAAAACGTCGTCATTCAGCCCCGCCGTCTACGAGTGGAACGGCCCGAACGGGTTGCCGCGCTTCGAAGCGGTTTCTGACGAGGATTTCGCTCCGGCCTTTGATGTGGCTCTTGCCGGGCACGACGCGGAGATCGATGCCGTCGCGACCAATCCGGAGACGCCGACCTTTTCCAACACCATCATTGCTCTGGAGATTGCAGGGGACAATCTCTCGCGCGTGTCCTCGCTGTTCTGGAACCGGGCCGGCGCTCACACCAACGACACGATCCAGGCGCTGGAGCGCGAGATCGCCCCGAAGATGTCTCGCCATTATTCGAAGATCGGTATGAATGCCGAGCTGTTCCGCCGCATCGACGCGCTCTGGGAAAAGCGCAGCGAACTCGGCCTGACGACCGAGGAGCTGCGTGTTCTGGAGCGTCACTGGAAGGGTTTCGTCAAGTCGGGCGCCAAGCTTGAAAAGGCGAAGCAGGAGCGTCTCGCCGCGATCAATGAAAAGCTGGCGGGTCTTGGCGCGCGGTTCGGCCAGAATGTGCTTTCCGATGAAAAATCCTGGGTGCTGCCGCTCGACGGCGATGACGACCTTGCCGGCATTCCCGATTTCCTGAAGGACGCGATGGCTGCCGCCGCGCAGGCTCGCGGCAAGGGGGAGGCCTATGTGGTGACGCTGTCGCGTTCCATCATCGAGCCTTTCCTCACCTTTTCCACGCGTCGGGATCTGCGTGAGCAGGCTTTCAACGCCTGGATTTCCCGCGGCATCAATGGCGGCGAAACCGACAACCGCGAAATCGTCAAGGAGACGCTGGCGCTGAGGTCGGAGAAGGCCGGACTGCTCGGTTACAAGGATTTCGCCAGCTACAAGCTGGACGACACCATGGCCAAGACGCCGGAAGCCGTGAACGAACTGCTGATGAAGGTGTGGAACAAGGCGGTGGTGCAGGCGAAGTCCGAGGAGGAAGAACTTGCCGGGCTGATCGCCGAGGAGGGCAAGAACCACGAGGTCATGCCGTGGGACTGGCGTCACTATGCCGAGAAGCTGCGCGCCCGCAAATTCGATTTCTCCGAGACCGAACTCAAGCCTTATCTCCAGCTCGAAAAGATCATCGAGGCCTGCTTCGATGTTGCCGGGCGCCTGTTCGGCATCAAGGCGGTGCCGCTCAAGAATGTTGCCGGCTACCATCCGGATGTCCGGGTCTTCGAGATTCGCGACAACAACGACAAGCTTGTCGCCATGTTTCTCGGCGATTACTTCGCCCGGCCGTCCAAGCGTTCCGGCGCGTGGATGAGTTCGTTCCAGTCGCAGCACAAGCTACCCTTGAAGAACGGTGCGGTCGGCGAGATTCCGATCATCTACAACGTCTGCAACTTCGCCAAACCGGAAGAGGGCAAGCCGGCGCTGCTGTCGCTCGACGATGCCCGCACGCTTTTCCACGAGTTCGGTCATGCGGCCCATGGCATGCTGTCGAACGTGACCTATCCCTCCGTCTCGGGCACCGGCGTTTCCCGCGATTTCGTCGAATTGCCGTCGCAGCTTTACGAGCACTGGCTGACGGTGCCGGAGATTCTCAAAACCTATGCCGTCCATTACGAGACCGGGCAGCCGATGCCGCAGGCCCTTCTCGACAAGGTGTTGGCGGCCCGCACCTTCAATGCCGGTTTCGCGGCGGTAGAATTCACCTCGTCGGCGCTGGTCGACATGGCGTTCCACACCCGCGGCCCGGTCGAGGATCCGATGGCGGTTCAGGCGGAAGTGCTGGCGAAGATCGGGCTTCCACGCTCGCTGGTGATGCGCCACGCGACGCCGCACTTCCAGCATGTCTTCGCCGGAGACGGCTATTCCGCCGGCTACTATTCCTACATGTGGTCAGAGGTGCTCGATGCCGATGCTTTCGCAGCCTTCGAGGAAACGGGAAACGCCTTCGATCCCGCCATGGCCGAGCGCCTGAAGGCGAACATCTACTCGGTCGGCGGCTCCATCGATCCGGAAGAAGCCTACAAGGCCTTCCGCGGACGGCTTCCGAGCCCCGAGGCCATGCTCAAGCAGAAGGGGCTGGCTGCCTGACGGCGGCCTGATCCTCCAGTGAATGCCGGATGGTTAGCGCAATCCGGCATTGGAGAAGGCGACGAATTCTCCTTCAAGGCGGCCGGCGATAACGCCGTCCGTCTCCAATGCCGCGGCAACGAGTATGCGTGCGCGTCCGCGTCGGGCGAGCAGCCGCGTAAATGAAGCCCATGCGTCCTGATCGACAAGGTAGGAGCGCGCGGTGAAGTCGTCGCTGATCGGGGCGAGATAGTCCATGCAGTTGTGCTGGATGACCACCCGGCTCTCTAGCCCCTCGCATTTCAGCCGCAGGTGGACGAGCGACCAGGCGGCAAGGATGGCGACGGCTGAGGCGCTGCCTCCGAAGACCGTTTCGCGGTGATTGATGTTCGGGGCAAGCGGGGCCTGAAGTGTGATGCTGTCCGGTTCCGTCGCGAGGACGCGGACATGCATCGCGGCGGAAATCGGAATGTGATCGTGAAGATAGGCCTGCAGGTCAGTGGGTGTCATCATGGGGCTCGCCACGTCGGTTTTCCTCCCCGGAAGGTGTCTTGCGACACTGGATTTAGGAAGGCTGGAGGTATCCCGAAAGGCCCTTCTGACGCTGCCGAGGCTCTTTCCCCTTTCGCAATTGCAAAAAACAGGGTATGAGCGCGCCAAAGAAACAAGGCGCCGCACCCCGTTTTGCGCCCCAGCCATCAGAGATCCGTTCATGAACCTTCGCAATATCGCGATCATTGCGCACGTTGACCATGGGAAAACGACCCTTGTCGACGAACTCCTCAAGCAGTCCGGCTCGTTCCGCGAAAACCAGCGCGTTGCAGAACGCGTCATGGATTCGAACGACCTCGAAAAGGAACGCGGCATCACCATTCTCGCCAAGGCGACCTCGGTCGAATGGAAGGGTGTTCGCGTCAACATCGTCGACACCCCCGGCCACGCCGACTTCGGCGGCGAAGTCGAGCGCATCCTGTCGATGGTGGACGGCGCGATCGTTCTGGTCGATTCGTCGGAAGGCCCGATGCCGCAGACCAAGTTCGTGGTCGGCAAGGCGCTGAAGGTCGGTCTCCGCCCGATCGTCGCGATCAACAAGATCGACCGTCCGGACGGTCGCCACGAAGAAGTCATCAACGAAGTCTTCGACCTTTTCGCCAACCTCGACGCGACCGACGAGCAGCTCGACTTCCCGATCCTTTACGGTTCTGGTCGCGATGGCTGGATGAACGTCAACCCCGAAGGTCCGAAGGATCAGGGTCTGGCGCCGCTTCTCGACCTCGTTCTGGAACATGTTCCGGCGCCGAAGGTCGAAGAAGGTCCGTTCCGCATGATCGGTACGCTTCTCGAAGCAAACCCCTTCCTCGGCCGTATCATCACCGGCCGCGTCGCGTCCGGTTCGATCAAGCCGAACCAGGCCGTCAAGGTCCTGAGCCAGGATGGCAAGACGGTCGAAACCGGCCGTATCTCGAAGATCCTCGCATTCCGTGGCATCGAGCGTCAGCCGATCGAAGAAGCGCAGGCTGGTGACATCGTCGCCATCGCTGGCCTTTCCAAGGGCACGGTCGCCGACACCTTCTGTGATCCTTCGGTCACCGAAGCCATGCAGGCCCAGCCGATCGATCCGCCGACCGTCACCATGTCCTTCATCGTCAACGACAGCCCGCTGGCCGGTACCGAAGGCGACAAGGTAACGAGCCGCGTCATCCGCGACCGTCTGTTCAAGGAAGCCGAAGGCAACGTCGCGCTGAAGATCGAAGAAGCCGAGGGCAAGGATTCGTTCTACGTATCCGGCCGCGGCGAACTCCAGCTTGCGGTTCTGATCGAGACCATGCGTCGCGAAGGCTTCGAGCTTGCCGTTTCGCGTCCGCGCGTCGTCATGCACAAGGACGAGAACGGCGTCACGATGGAGCCGATCGAAGAGGTCGTGATCGACGTCGACGAAGAGCATTCTGGCGTGGTCGTGCAGAAGATGTCCGAGCGCAAGGCCGAGATGACCGAACTGCGCCCCTCCGGCGGCAACCGCGTTCGTCTGAAGTTCCTCGCTCCGACCCGCGGCCTGATCGGCTATCAGTCGGAACTGCTGACTGACACGCGCGGTACCGCGATCATGAACCGCCTGTTCCACGACTATCAGCCTTACAAGGGTGAAATTAGCGGCCGTACCAACGGCGTTCTGCTTTCGAACCAGTCCGGTGAAGCCGTCGCCTATGCGATGTTCAATCTCGAAGACCGCGGCCCGATGATCATCGAGCCCGGTGAGAAGGTCTATGCCGGCATGATCATCGGTATCCATACCCGCGATAACGACCTCGAGGTCAACGTTCTCAAGGGCAAGCAGCTGACCAACATCCGTTCGGCCGGCAAGGACGAAGCCGTTCGTCTGACCCCGCCGATCCGCATGACGCTGGACCGTGCGCTGTCGTGGATCCAGGACGACGAACTGATGGAAGTGACGCCGAAGTCGATCCGTCTTCGCAAGATCTATCTCGACGCTAACGACCGTAAGCGCTTCGACAAGGCAAAGATCCAGGCCTGATCTTCTTTCCAGGTCTGCATTTTCAAGCCCCGGCTCATCGAGCCGGGGTTTTTGTTTGTGGTTTGATTGTGGCCGGGCTTGCGGCAAAGGTTAAAAAAGCGTTAAATTTTCCCCGTTGAACCTGATGAAAAGTCTGTGGGTTCCTCGCTTTTCCGGCACCTGCCGGTGGTGATCGGAGCGCAGCGGGACGAAAGTGACGTTATGAAGACGTTGTCGATCGATGTTCGCCCTGCCGAGCGGCAGGATGCGAGGGCCATAGCGGAGGCGCATCGCGCATCCTGGCAGCACAGCTACGCAGGCCTCATTCCGTATCGCGCCCTGACGAAGATGATCGAGCGCCGCAGTGAAACATGGTGGCGCAAGGCGACCTCCGGACCCGCAACCATCCTCGTGGCCGACGTCGCCGGAACCATTGCCGGCTATGCTACCGTCGGTCTCAACCGGGCTCGCGCCCTGCCGCAGGAAGGCGAAGTCTACGAGATCTACATGCGTCCGGAATATCAGGGCATCGGTCTTGGCCATACTCTGTTCGGCGAGGCGCGCCGGCTGTTGAAGTCGCTCGGCTGCAACGGCACCGTCGTCTGGTGTCTCGAGGATAGCCGTCACGCGGTCGATTTTTTCCGCTCTAATGGCGGGATTGATGCGGTCGAGGGCATGGAAGACTTTGACGACGTTCAGCTCAAGAAGCTCGGCTTCATCTGGAGCTGATCTCTTTTCCTACTGCTGGAGGAAGCCGTCGGGGAAGACATGCGTCGGTTCCGATGCCTTGTCGCCACGTTTTCCGTGCCATGCCGCTTCCTGATGGCCGCAGGCGAAGTCCTTGGCCTCTTCGTCTGCGACTTTGCGCGCCATTTCGTTGGCATCTGGATTGGTGAGCGCGTCGACGTACCCCACTACGCAACCAAGGCCGTCCTCCTGCTGAGCCACGCGGCTGATCACAAGTACTTGCCCGGTGCTGGCTTTGGTTGGTACCCCTTGGGGACCCACATTTTCCAGGAACCAGCGCAGGATTGCGGCGAAAGGCTTGCCCGAATCGTCCAGGCGCCATTCGATCTTCGCGCCGACGTGATTGAAGGGCTCAAAGGATTCGAAGCCCTGTTCCTGCCATTTCTTGTCGAGTGGGCCGTAGAAGACACTCTGGCGCAGGTCGCCCTCGGAAAAATGGACCTGATAGTCTTTGTAACCGCTGCACAGCATTATCGCGCCCATGTCGTCGGAGGCAACCGTCTTGCACTTGTCGAGATCAAGATCGGTATAGGTGCTATCATTGGCCAGTGCTGGCTCGTTAAAGGCACAGAATGAGGCGATAGTCCCCAGGGTTGCAAATATTGAAAGCTTCATGGTCGATCCCCCAGACATCAAACAATTATACCAGATCCGGCCGAGCTTCGTGTAGGGTTGCTGCAGGAAATGCAAACTAATTAGGCCGGCAACCTTGCCGACGATTGTCGACCTCTTCGCCCAAAGCTGTGTTGCATTGCGTTATGATTCCCTTTAGGAAACCCCGGATTTCAACACTCCCATGGGGACGAAAATGCGTATCGATGCTATCGCCATTGGCAAGAATCCGCCGGAAGACGTCAACGTCATCATCGAGGTGCCGGTCGGTGGCCAGCCGATCAAGTACGAAATGGACAAGGACGCCGGCGCGCTGGTCGTCGACCGCTTCCTCTACACGCCGATGACCTATCCGGGCAATTACGGCTTCGTACCCCACACCCTGTCGGAAGATGGCGACCCGGTAGACGTTCTGGTCTGCAACACGCGACCGCTGGTTCCCGGCTGCGTCATCAACGTTCGTCCGATTGGCGTCATGATCATGGAAGACGACGGCGGCAAGGACGAAAAGATCCTTGCGGTCCCGGTTCCGAAGCTGACGCGCCGCTATGACAAGATCGAGAACTATACCGATCTGCCGGAAATTACGCTGAAGCAGATCGAGCACTTCTTTGAACACTACAAGGATCTTGAGCCCGGCAAATGGGTGAAGATCGCTGGCTGGCAGGGCGTCGACGTCGCCAAGAAGCTTATTCTCGAAGCCATCGAGCGCTACAACTCGAAGAAGTGAGTTCAGACGGTCGTAAGGGCGTCCAGCTTCCTTTCCAAATCCTCCGGGTCGCCATCGATCCGGAGGATTTTTTGTCTGGCTGTTTCTCCTGAGACGATGGAGATGGATGACTTTGGAACGGCAATCGCCTTTGCGATCAGGGTGATCAGCGCCTTGTTGGCCTTGCCTTTTTCAGGCACGCTGGTGACTCGGGCGCGAAGGCAGGCCTCACCTTCCGCGTTTTCCTCTAGCCCCTCCAAAGCATCGCGCCCCGCATTCGGCGTTAACCGAATTGCGAGGCGCAGATGGTCTTCGAGGCGCTTGTAGGGTCGCTTCACAGAAAGAGCGGAACGATGCTGTTCCACATCAGCGAGCGGATGAAGAAGATGAGGAGCAGGACGACGATCGGCGAGATGTCGATGCCGCCAAGGTCAGGCAGAATCCTGCGTATCGGCCGTAAGACCGGTTCCGTCACGTTGTAGAAGAAGCTGCCCAGCGAATTGACGAAGCTGTTGCTCGAATTGATGACGTTGAATGCGTAAAGCCAGGAAAAGATGGCACTGGCGATCAGTATCCAGGTGTAGAGGTTCAATGCCAGATCGATCGTCTGAAACAGCGCGAGCATGCGGGTCTCCATTTCTCGGTTGACAGACATGTAGACATTGGCGACTAAGCGGGCAAGTACTGCGGTCAGCCGGAAAACGAAACATGTTTAACGGGCGCGCCGGTTTATCCGCGCAGCGTGCCCAGAGTGGAAAGTCCCGTCATGCATGCCTCCAGGTCCGGGGATCGTTTCGCAGCCTTCCGGCACGTTTCCTATGCACGCTTCTTCTTCGCCCGGTTTCTTGGAGCTTTCGCGACCCAGATCCTGAGCGTTTCCGTCGGCTGGCAGATGTATGACGAGACGAAGAGCGCCTTCTATCTCGGCATGATCGGGCTCGTGCAGTTCTTGCCGGCCCTGCTTCTGATCCTCGTCACCGGCTCGGTCGTCGACCGCTATAACCGGCGTGCGATCGTTGCCATCTGCATGATCGTCAGCGCGCTTTGCGCGGGGGCGATGCTGGTCATCACCGCGTTCGATGCGTTCGAGCCGATCCTCGTCTTCATTATCCTGACCATCTTCGGCATCGAGCGTGCCTTCAATTCTCCGGCGGTGCAGTCGCTGGCGCCGAACCTCGTGCCGGCCGAAGATCTTTCCAATGCGGTGGCGTGGAATTCTTCCTCCTGGCAGACGGCTTCGATCATCGGTCCGGTTGCGGGCGGCCTGCTTTACGGTTTCAGCCCGGTGTTGGCCTATACGGTTTCGTTCGTCTTCTTCCTCGGTGCGGCCCTCCTGGTCTTCATGGTCAAGAAGCCCGCGCAGCGTACTTCGTCGAAGGCCGTGACCTGGAACACGATCCTTGCGGGCTTCCGCTTCATCTTCGGCGAGAAAGTGGTGCTGGGGGCGATCTCGCTCGACCTGTTCGCCGTTCTGCTTGGCGGGGCTATCGCCCTGATGCCGGTTTTCGCCAGCGATGTGCTGACCCTTGGGCCCTGGGGCCTCGGCCTTCTCCGTTCGGCGCCAGGTGTCGGAGCGATTATCGTTGCGGTGACCCTTGCGAGCTTCCCGATCCGTCATAATGCCGGTGTCTTCATGTTTATCGGCGTTGCGCTGTTCGGAGTGGCGACGGTGATGTTCGGCCTCTCGCAGACGGCATGGATTTCCATCCTGGCGCTGATGCTGATGGGGGCGGCCGATATGGCGTCGGTCTATGTGCGCGAGACGCTGATCGCGCTCTGGACGCCGGATGAGGTGCGTGGTCGGGTGAATGCCGTCAATATGGTGTTCATCGGGGCATCGAACGAACTCGGTGAATTCCGGGCCGGCACGATGGCGCATCTGGTTGGACCGGTTCCGGCGGTGGTAATCGGCGGTCTCGGCACGCTTGCCGTCGCGATCCTGTGGTCCATCGGCTTCCCGCAGCTTCGCCGTATCGACAGCCTCGACGCACCGAATTCTCAGGATCACAAATAGGCGGCTTCAGGCCGGGCAGCGGTTCTTCTCGAAGACGAGATCGAGGAATTCGGACAGCCATGCCTTGAGCGGCGCATCGAAGATCATGCGCCCCTCAAGATGGTCGCGGCCCTGCTGGGCATTAGGCATGACGAAACGGCTTGCGCCATGCACCACCCAGCGATGCATCATTGCCCGGGTCAGTTCGGCATGGAACTGGATGCCCCAGGCGTTCTCGCCATAGCGGATCGCCTGATTGCGGTAGATATCGCCTTCCGCAAGCCGCTGACAGCCATGGGGAAGGTCGAAGCCCTCGCGGTGGAAATGATAGACCATTTTCGGCCAATGCATAAGCAGGCGGCCGTGTTCGGTCGGGCGGATGGGATACCAGCCGATCTCGACGCGGCCCTGAGGTTCAGTTTCCACTTTGCCGCCGAGGTGATGCACCAGCATCTGGGCGCCGAGGCAGATGCCGAGATACGGCTTGTTTTCCTTCAGCGGAATATCGAGCCAGTTGATCTCGGTCTTGACGAATTCGTCGGGGTCGTTGGCGCTCATGGGGCCGCCAAAGACCACTGCACCGGAGTGCTCGGCCAGAGTTTTTGGCAAGGCCTCGCCAAGGACCGGCCGGCGAATGTCCAACGGATAGCCCTTCTCAAGCAAAAGCTGACCGACGCGGCCGGCACTGGAGCGTTCCTGATGCAGGACGATGAGTACCGGAGCCTTGATACTCCGCCGTCGGTCGGGCATGTCAAGCATCGCTGTCGCTCCCCAGTCCGGCGCGGTTCACGGCATCGCGCCGTTCGCTGACACGGTCGCGACCCGACACGCCGAGCAGGTCGGCGATGCGCCAGATCACATGGTCTTCCATCTCGCTCCTGTCGCCGTCCGCATAGACAATGTCCCAGAGAATACCGACCAGCTGTTGGCGTTCGGCTTCGTTAAGGTGCCGTTTCAGGTCGGAGGTGAACCGGTAGTAGTCCACTGCCTCGCTCTCGGCTTTCTGGCCCGCATCAAGAAGTTCCTCAAGCTGCCCGCCCTCGAGGCCGTATTGTTCCCTGAGCAATTGCCGCAGCTTGTCCCGTTCGGCCTTGTGGACGAAGCCATCGGCCTCCATCACCTGAAAGCACAGGGCGGCGACCGCGATCCTCGGATCGTCAGGAGCAAAGGCGTTCCTTTCCCCACCTTGAGTCAGGGTCTGGAAGAAGGATTGCAGGCGTTCCAGCATGAGTTCTCCCTGTCAGAAAAGCCGGAGGCGGGTCTTGCTGTCGTCCGTTGCCCCCGCAGGATCGCGCACGCCGGGATCATCGGGCGGTCGGCCGAAGAACGGTTCGGGAACCGCCGTCGGAGCAGTCTCCTGCACCTTCGGCGTCTCCTGGGCGGGCTTGCGTACGGGCGCTGGCGCAGCGGCAGGCGTTGTGGTTTCGATGAACGGGTGCGTTTCGCGGTTTTCGGGGGCGGCTGGCGGCTGCGGCTTTGTCTGCAAGGGCGGCAGCGCACTCAGTGCCTGCTCGCCGCGGCTGATGGTGCCGTCCTCGATTGCGCCTTCGACCTGGTCGAAAGGCATTTTCCATTCGAAGGCATCCAGTTTGCCGGTGATGGGGGAAAGCGGCAGCCACCTTTCCGAGACGTAGCCATCGGCCACCCAGGCCGGGTCGCGACCGGCTTTCAATGCCTCGCCCATCCAGTAGCGGATGCGGCCCTGATCGTTCGTTTCAGCTTCCTCGATGTCAGCAAAGAGCAGGTAGACGCGCTCGCTCGATTCCATGCGGGCGGCGGCTTCCGCCTTGCTGCGCGCCTTGGCGAAGTCCTGGGCGTCGAGAGCGGCCTCTGCGACGATCAGCAGGGACTCGATGTTGTTGGGACGCAAATGCTCCAGACGCTCCGCCTTCTTCAACCTGTCGACGGCGCTATCGCCGCTGCGCGCCCGGAGATAGGTGTGGGCGATATCCGGGTGGGGCGAAAGCTTCCAGACCTGTTCCAGCACGCTCGTGGCTTTTCGCAGGTTGTCTTCCCGAAGGTAGCCTTTGGCGGCGACGATGGCCGCCGGCACCAGATCCCTGGCAAGCTTCAAAGCCTGAACAGCATTGTCTCGGGCAACGGACGGATCGCTTTCCAGCCGGTCCTCGGCCTTTGCGGTCAGAAGAACAGCCTTCAGGCGGTCGGCTTCGGCGCGCTTCAGGACATGGGCGACGCGCTGCTGGTCGAGCAGGCGGATCGCATCGTCCCAGTGACCAGCGCGACAGCGGTGTTCCAATGTCGATTTTGCCGCCCAGGGAAGGTAGGGCGCACTTTCGGCGGCGGTTTCCGCATATTGGCGTGCAGCCTCGTGGGCGCCGAGGCGGGTCGCCTCGACATGAAGCCCCCGCAGGCCGAGTTCGCGGGTTTCCGGATCCTCCGACATCTGCTGGAACAGGCGGCGGGCCTCATCGAAACGTCCCTCGATCACGGCGGCTTGCGCATCGAGCACGAGGATCAACGGCTCCTGATCGGCACGCAGCAGGCCACGAGCGCGGGCGCTCATCTTGCGGGCGAGTGCTGCATTGCCCGCACCGGCAGCAATAAGACCGGTCGAGAGAGCCTGATAGCCCCGATCCCGGGTGCGGGCACGGAAGTAACGGCGCACGGAATGCGGTGAAGTCCACACTGTCCGGGCGAACCACCAGACGAACATCACGAGCGCGACGATCGACACAAGAATGGCGGCGGCAACCATCAGGCTCATTTCGATCAGCTGGCCCTGCCAGATGATCGACAGCGAACCGGGACGTTCGGCAAGCCATGCGAAGCCGATACCGAGAAGAAGGACGAGGACGACGTAGGACAGGATTCTGAGCATCTATCGTTTCCTCAGCCCCGGGTGCCGTTGACGGCATTGGCCATGGCCGTGCCGATCAGCGCTTCCACGTCAATGCGGGTTTTCAGCAGATCATTGAAACCTGATGATGCCGCCTTTGCGGCGTCGGGCAGGGTATCCCATTCGAGTGAAGCACCCTTGAGGTCGCCATTCTGCAGCTTGTCCTCCATGCGGGCGATGATCGCCTCGGGCGTCGATCCCTCGACATTGCCGACAGGGCGAACCTTGACCACGGACAGGGCGCTGGAAAGAAGCCGCTGGCCGATGCCTTCGTTCGGATCCGGCTGGTGGATCGCGGCGAGTGCCGCATCTGCGGTCTGCGAGAAACGGCGAATGAGATCGGCGCGCGACTGAACGCCGGTCGCCGCATGCGGACGCAGGCCTTCCACTGCCGGATCATCCGGCGCAATGCTGGCGAGAGCATCGAGTTCCGCGAGATAGGGGCCACCCCGGTCGATCGCCGACTTCAGGGCCGTCACGGCGATGGCGCGGGCCATCTGCACATCGGTGCGCGGCTCCTCGATCTTCTTTTCGGCTTCTGCAAGGCGGCGCTCGCTGTCCGAGAGCGCCTGGCTGTTGCCGGCGACCGCATTGCGAAGGGTGGCGAGCGCTTCCTCGTTCTGGGCGAGTTTCAACCGGAGTTCCTCAACCGCACCTGGGTCGATGGCGGTTTCCTGTCGGCTTGCCACGGATGCCTCAAGGGCTGCCAGACGCTCCGCCAGAGCCGGATCGGTGGCCGCCGGTCCCGCTGCGGGCAGATTGGCGATCTGTGAACGGAGTACCTCAATCTCGGACGAAAGAGCCGATGTGTCAGCGTTGGAGCTTCCTGAGGGGGAAGCCGCCGGCAGGAAGCCGGCATATTGCATGCTGCCGGCGGCAAGCAACGCGATCAGGCCGCCTATAATGCCGGCTGCGACCAGAGACGAAGTCGCAGGAGCGGAGCGAGGTGTCGGAGCGGCGTAGGAGGGTGCGGTATCGGACGGTGGCGCTTCAGCGGAGGTCGCCTCGGAGGCGGTTCCCGTTTCGGCAAAGATGTCGCTGTTCGGCTTCCCTTCCACGGGCTCTGCCGGCGAAGGCTGTTCGGCAGTTGTTGCGGTTTCAGAGTCCTGAAGCGGTGCGTCGATCGGGCTGGTATCGGCCCGCGGCATCGAGGCATCCGCTGATATCTCCGCGTTGCCCGCCTGCTGCGTGGCCTCGGCCTCCGCGGGCTTCGCTTCCTCTGCTGTCAGGTCGATCGTGACCGGATCTTGCGGCGACTTCGATCGACGGGGCGGCTTTCCGGAAACCATGGCAACCTCTTCATTTCCCTGCGGTGCAGTAAAACTAGTCAGTGAAACAGAGGAAGGGAAGGCCGAAGATCAAAATTGGACCCTCTACCTTAGAGTAGCGCCAGCAGCGAAGCCTCCGTCGGAAGCCGGGCTACGCCGGCTTTCTGCTGCAATTGCGGGGGAATCGCGTTGCGGATTCTTTCGCTAAGGCAGAGGAATTTTACCTCTTCAAGCGTGTGCTTGCACGCTTTCGTGAAGGGCAGGGCGAAGAAGCGTCGCACGCTTTCGACGGAATAGAAGAGAATGGCGTCGACAGGCGGCGCTGTCAGGCTGTCCTGCAATGCCTGTTCGGTGATGGATGTGTTTTCCATGCGGTAGCATTCGCAGATGCTTGCCGGGATGTGTCGTTCTTCTAGAGCCTCTTCAAGACCGAACGCGCGTGGCTTCCCGGCCAGATAAAGCAGCGGTCGCCCAGCGGAATTCCTGCCTTCGAGATCTCGGGCGATGATTGCCGCCAGTGCGGCCCCATCGCCATCTCCCGCCACGACCTGCTGGAAACCCAGTCGCCTCGCGGCTTCAGCGCTTGCTGCGCCGACCGCGAAGAACAGGTCTTCTCGATAGGGCGAAATGGCATCGGCTCCCAGTTCCTCCAACGTACGGATGGCTTCAGCGCTGGTGACGGCGATTGCCGCATGGGGAAAGTCCAGCGCAGCTCTCGTCGCCGGAGTGTCGTGGACCGCCCTTGCGAGCGGGAGCACGACCGGGTCGTGCCCCATAAGGCGCAGTTTTTCGGCCGTGCGCGTGGCCGAAGGCTCCGGGCGCGTCACGAGAACGCGCACGGTTTCAGCTCCAGCTTTCGAAGAAACCGGTGCCGGCTGTTGCCCGCACGGCTTCGCCGGCATTGCGTCCGATCCGTTCGGCGTCGGTAGCGCTGCCTTCGGATGAAATGTCGTGAAAGCGGCTGCCATCCGGCGTCAGGATCATGCCGTAGAAACCGATCTTTCCTCCTTCCGAAATCGCGTGACCTGCGATCGGCGTGCGGCACGAACCGTCGAGTGCGCCGAGGAATGCCCGCTCGCAGGTCACGGCATTATGCGTGGTGCGGTCGTTGATCGCCTCCAATAACGTATTTACCCTCTTGTCGCCGATGCGGCTCTCGATGCAGATTGCACCTTGGGCGGGGGCTGGCGGAAAGTCCCTGGGGTCGAGCAGTTCGGTCGGAACGTCCTGCTTTCCGAGACGCTTCAGCCCGGCAAAGGCAAGGAGCGTCGCATCCACATGCCCTTCGGCCAGCTTGCGCAGACGGGTATCGACAAGGCCGCGGAAGGTGATGACGTTGAGATCCGGGCGCAGGCGGCGGATCAGTGCCTGACGTCGCAGTGACGACGAACCGACGGTCGCGCCTTCAGGAAGTTCGACAAGGCGCGGGGCGGCTGCGCCGACGAAGGCATCGCGTACGTCTTCCCGCGGCAGAAAGGCCGAGAGAAAGAGGCCGTCCGGCAGGACGGTCGGCATATCCTTCGAGGAATGGACTGCAAAATCGAGTTCGCCGGACGCAAGCTGCTCTTCCAGTTCGGCGGTGAAAAGGCCCTTGCCGCCGATTTCGGCGAGAGAACGATCGGTGATACGGTCGCCCTTGGTCGTCAGTGCGACGATCTCGAACATCTCTTCCGGCAGGCCATGGGCCGCCATCAGCCGGCTGCGGGTCTCATAGGCCTGGGCGAGCGCCAGCGGGCTGCCGCGCGTGCCGATGCGAAAAGGTTTTGTTTGCATCCGATCTGATCCGTTGTTACCGACAGTCCTCGTAGACCGGTTTCCGGGTGATCGCAATCAACGAACACAGGCAAATGGCATCCAGACTTCGCATTCTCGGCATCGAGACGAGCTGTGACGAAACGGCCGCGGCCGTCGTCACGCGCCTTGAAGACGGCACCGGCATCATCGAAGGCGACGTGGTTTTGAGCCAGCTCGACGAGCACAGCGCCTATGGCGGCGTGGTTCCCGAGATCGCCGCGCGTGCTCACGTCGAGGCATTGGACAGCCTGATCGAGGAGGCGCTTCAGCGCGCCGGCGTCACGCTGAAGGAGATCGATGCCGTGGCTGCGACATCTGGTCCCGGGCTTATCGGCGGATTGATCGTCGGGCTGATGACCGGCAAGGCTATCGCGCGGGCGGCAGGCAAGCCGCTTTATGCGGTGAACCACCTCGAGGGCCACGCATTGACGGCGCGGCTGACCGACAGCCTCACCTTTCCCTATCTTATGCTGCTGGTTTCCGGCGGCCATACCCAGCTCGTTTTGATCCGTGGTATCGGGGATTACGAGCGCTGGGGCACGACGATCGACGACGCGTTGGGCGAGGCCTTCGACAAGACCGCTAAGCTGCTTGGCCTTGCTTACCCCGGTGGTCCTGCTGTGGAACGGGCGGCAGCGACAGGCAACCCGAAGCGTTTCAATTTTCCCCGGCCGCTCAGGGGCGAGGAGCGCCTCGACTTTTCCTTTTCCGGGCTGAAGACCGCGGTGCGGCAGGCGGCCGAAAGTATCGCTCCTGTCAGCGACCAGGATATTTCCGATATCTGCGCCTCCTTCCAGCGGGCCATTTCCCGCACGCTGGAAGACCGTATCGGGCGCGGCCTGAAACGCTTCCTTGCAGAGTTTCCCGACGTCGAGGGCGTTCCGGCTCTCGTGGTGGCCGGGGGCGTTGCCGCCAATCAGGAACTCAGGCGTACGCTACAGGCGCTTTGCGACGAAAACGGCTTCCGTTTCGTCGCGCCGCCAATGCAGCTTTGCACCGATAATGCCGTGATGATCGCCTGGGCTGGGCTGGAGCGCATGGCGACCGGGGCCGCTCCTGATGATCTCGATGTACAGCCACGTTCGCGCTGGCCGCTCGATTCCGAAGCCAAGGCCGTGATCGGCCACGGAAAGCGGGGAGCAAAGGCATGAACGTGCCGGAACGTATCGCCGTAATCGGCGCGGGTGCCTTCGGCACGGCGCTGGCTGCCGTTATCGCCATCGAAGGGCGGGCGCAGGTGACGCTCGTGGGACGCGAGGCGGCACTGATGGCGGATCTGGCGTCGAGCAGGGTTCACGAGGCAGCCCTTCCGGGCATCGCTCTGCCGGAAAGGCTCGCCTTTTCAGCCGATCTTTCGGTGATTTCGAAGGCGGGCATCGTGCTTTTCGCCATGCCGTCGCAGGCACAGGTGGAAGCCGCCCGGCAGTACGGGCCTTATCTTTCCGAAGATGCTGTGGTCGTTACCTGCGCCAAGGGGATCGACCGCAGTTCCGCGCGTCTGTTGACGGATGTGCTCGAGGAAGCCTTGCCGAACCATGCTATCGCCGTGCTTTCGGGGCCGGGTTTTGCGGCGGATATCGCCGGCGGCCTGCCGACGGCCATGGCGGTTGCGGCGGGTGAACATGCGGTTGCGGAGCGGCTGGCGCGGGCGATTTCGGGCCGGACCTTCCGGCTCTATGCTTCCACCGACCGGACCGGCGTGCAGCTTGGCGGGGCACTTAAGAACGTGCTGGCGATTGCCTGCGGCATCGTCGAGGGCATGGGACTGGGCGATTCCGCGCGTGCGGCGCTGATCGCCCGCGGACTTGCTGAAATGTCGCGTTTCGTCGAGGCCATGGGCGGCAAGGCGGAAACCGTCAGCGGACTTTCCGGTCTCGGCGATCTTGTGCTGACCGCCACCAGTCACCAGTCGCGCAACCTGCGTTTCGGCATCTCGCTCGGGCGCGGGGAGCCGATCGATTTTTCTCGCGGCCAGCTTGTCGAAGGTGCCTTTGCGGCGGCCGTCGCGTCGCGTCTGGCAGAAGGTCTGGGAGTTCGCATGCCGATCACCGATGCGGTGGCGCAGGTCATCGACGGCAGCCTCGAAATTCCGACCGCCATCGAACAGCTGATGTCGCGGCCGATCACCACCGAATGACCAAAACCGATTGCAACAGGAGAAATGCGATGCTTTTTGCCTTTATCTGCAAGGATAAGCCCGGCCACCTAAATGTGCGGATGGAGACCCGTCCGGCTCATCTCGAGCATCTGAACAAGCTCAATGCCGAGGGAACCCTGAAGATCGCCGGCCCCTTTCTAGATGCCGAAGGCAAGCCGAATGGCAGTCTAGTGATCGTGGAAGCCGCAGATATCGATGCCGCCAAAGCTCTGGCCGATGCCGATCCCTATGCAAAGGCCGGTCTTTTCGAAAGCGTAGAGGTAAAGCCCTACAACTGGGTTTTCAACAATCCGGAGGCATGAGCGGAATGGCTTTCTGGCTCTACAAGTCGGAACCCTTCAAGTGGTCCTGGCAGATGCAGAAGGATGCGGGCGCGGCCGGCACCGAATGGACCGGCGTGCGAAACTATCTCGCGCGCAACAACATGCGGGCGATGAAGATCGGCGACAAGGGGTTCTTTTACCATTCGAACGAGGGGCTGGAGATCGTCGGGATCACCGAGGTCTGCGCGCTTTCCCATCCAGATTCGACGGCCGAGGGTGATGCCCGCTGGGACTGTGTCGATATTCGCGCCGTAATTGACATGCCGAAGCCGGTTTCGCTGAAGGACGTCAAGGCAAGTGAAAAGCTTGCCAAAATGTCGCTCGTCACCTCGATGCGCCTTTCCGTCCAGCCGGTGACGGAGGAGGAGTATTTTGAGGTTTGCCGCATGGGCGGCCTTGAAAACCCGCCGGTTTGAGGTTCGTCCTTGGTTACCGATCCGGAGACCTTCATTCTCGCCAATACCAGCCTGATGGCTCCGCCACATGTGCCGGAGATCCGGCTTCGGCTGGCAAGTGAGGTGCACGATCTCTGGCTGAAAACCGAGGATGATCTCAAGGAAATCGGCCTGCCTCCGCCGTTCTGGGCATTCGCCTGGGCCGGAGGGCAGGGGCTTGCCCGCTACATACTGGACCATCCGGAGACGGTCGCTGGCAAGAGCGTAGTGGATTTCGCCAGTGGATCGGGTCTGGTAGCGATTGCCGCAGCGCTTGCGGGGGCAAAAAGCGTACTTGCGGTCGATATCGATCCCTGGGCAAGGACGGCGGTCAGGCTCAATGCCGAGGCCAACGGCGTAAGCGTCGATTTTTCAGGCGACGACTTCATCGGACAGTCGCTCGACATTGATCTGCTTCTTGCCGGCGACGTTTTCTACGACCGGGATTTTGCGGCCGCACTGGTCGAGTGGTTCACGCGCCTCTCGGCCGGTGGCGTCACGGTTCTGGTGGGCGACCCGGGGCGCAGCTACCGTCCGACCGAACGGCTGGAGCCGCTCGCCACCTATGAGGTGCCTGTTACGCGTGTGCTAGAGGACAGCGAGGTGAAGAAGACGACGGTGTGGAAGTTCCGCTGAGGTCCTGTTAACGGGTCAGCGTGGACGGATGACGCATACGCCTGCTTCGAATGAGCATGCGCCATCGCCGGTTTCCGCATCGATTTCGATGATCTTTGCCTTTGGCGGCTGGTAGGTTGTGCGATTATTCACCGGCCATTTCTCGATCGCCATGTAGATGCCTGTGCCCTTAACGCGCACTGCGGTGAGGGAACCGGCGAAAGTGCCGAGACCCGGAACGACGGAAGGCAGGCCGTTGCCGCCGATGACGGCGCCGCCGTTATGGTGAGAAGAGACGTGTCGGTTATGTTGGTAGGGGCGGTCGTTGCCTGCCTGGAGGGGCGCCGATACGAGAACTGCGCATGTCGCTGTCAGGACGAAAAGCCCTTTCAATCCAATAGCCAAGACCATGGCCTACCCCTCGCAAACGTGACGCGATTAACAAAAAGTTAACGCCACTTTGCCGGATTTTCGCCCCGAAGTCATCCCGCCACGGCGAATTTCTACGGCGCGAGTTAACCTGCAGGTAGGCATAAAGTTCTATCCATCCGAATCGATTAAATTGAAAACGTCAAGCAATAGTGCTTGTCGCGCGACATTTCGGGGATTAAACGTCGCCGTTGATGCAATGCACCAAGCTTTTTTTGGGCATTGCCACGGAGGATGTCCGAGATCTCGGACCGCATTGCAACGCCGCGAGGTTCTGATGGCGAATGTGACAAATAACCGGCCATTGTCGCCGCATCTGCAAATCTACAAGCCGATCCCGACCATGGTCATGTCGATCCTGCATCGCATTACCGGTGGCGCTCTTTATTTCGGCACCCTGCTCGTGGCCTGGTGGCTGATCGCAGCCTCGACGGGCGCTGCCTATTTCGAGTGGGTCAGCTGGTTCATGGGCACTTTTATCGGCCGCCTGATCCTGTTCGGTTACACCTGGGCTCTGGTTCATCATATGCTCGGCGGTCTGCGCCACCTGATGTGGGACCTCGGCTACGGCTTCGACAAGCATTTCTCGACCAAGCTCGCCAAGGCCATGTTCGCCGGTTCGGTGGTGCTTACCCTGGTGATCTGGGTGATCGCCTACATCGTTCGCGCTTGAGGTGATTTCCATGGATATGCGTACTCCTCTCGGCAAGGTTCGCGGTCTCGGTTCGGCAAAGGATGGAACCGAACATTTCTGGCGCCAGCGCGTGACAGCCGTCGCCAACATTCCGCTCATAATCTTCTTCGTCGGCTTCGTGGTTCTCTACGGAGGCTCGCCTTACGCAGAAGTCGTCAGCGCGCTTTCGAACCCCCTCGTCGCCGTGATCATGGGTCTCGTGGTCATTTCGGGTCTCATCCACATGAAGCTTGGCATGCAGGTGATCATCGAGGACTACGTCCATGCGGAAGTGGTCAAGTTCCTTCTCCTGATGCTCAACACGTTCTTCACGATCCTGATCGGCGGTCTCTGTCTTTTCGCCATCTTGAAGATCGCATTCGTAGGGTAATTCAACATGGCATCGATCAGCTCTCCCGCCCAGAACGGCAAGGCCTACAAGTATGTCGACCATTCCTATGACGTTGTCGTCGTAGGTGCCGGCGGCGCCGGTCTGCGCGCCACGCTCGGCATGGCCGAACAGGGCTTCAAGACCGCCTGCATCACCAAGGTCTTCCCAACCCGCTCGCACACCGTTGCTGCGCAGGGCGGCATTGCGGCCTCGCTTACCAACATGACGCCTGACTGCTGGCAGTGGCACCTTTACGACACCGTCAAGGGTTCCGATTGGCTCGGCGACGTGGACGCCATGCAGTATCTCGCCATGGAAGCGCCGAAGGCCGTCTATGAGCTCGAGCATTACGGCGTCCCCTTCTCGCGTAACGAGGAAGGCAAGATCTACCAGCGCCCGTTTGGCGGCCACATGCAGAACTACGGCGAAGGCCCGCCGGTACAGCGCACCTGCGCTGCCGCCGACCGTACCGGCCATGCCATTCTGCATACGCTTTATGGCCAGTCGCTGCGCAACAATGCCGAATTCTTCATCGAGTATTTCGCGCTCGACCTGATCATGTCGGCCGATGGCCGCTGCACCGGCGTCGTTGCCTGGAACCTCGACGACGGCACGATCCATCGCTTCTCGGCGAAGATGGTGGTTCTTGCGACCGGCGGTTACGGCCGCGCCTACTTTTCGGCGACCTCCGCCCACACCTGCACGGGTGACGGCGGCGGCATGATCGCCCGCGCCAACCTGCCGCTGCAGGACATGGAATTCGTGCAGTTCCATCCGACCGGCATTTACGGCGCAGGCTGCCTGATCACCGAGGGTGCACGCGGCGAAGGCGGCTATCTCGTCAACTCGGAAGGCGAGCGCTTCATGGAGCGCTATGCTCCCTCGGCGAAGGACCTTGCCTCGCGCGACGTCGTTTCTCGCTGCATGACGATGGAAATCCGTGAAGGCCGAGGCGTCGGCAAGAACAAGGATCACATCTTCCTGCACCTCGACCACCTCGATCCCGCTGTTCTGCACGAGCGCCTGCCGGGTATTTCGGAAAGCGCCAAGATCTTTGCGGGCGTCGACGTGACCCGCGAACCGATCCCGGTTCTTCCGACCGTTCATTACAACATGGGCGGCATCCCGACGAACTACTGGGGCGAAGTGCTGAACGCCGATGCCGACAACCCGGAACGTATCGCGCCCGGCTTGATGGCCGTCGGCGAAGCCGGTTGCGCCTCGGTGCATGGTGCGAACCGCCTCGGCTCCAACTCGCTGATCGACCTCGTGGTCTTCGGCCGTGCCGCCGCCATCCGTGCCGGGCAGGTGATCGACAAGTCCGAGCCGGTGCCCGCGCTCGACATCGCTGCCTGCGACAAGATCATGGAACGCTTCGACGGCATTCGCCATGCCAACGGCTCGACCCCGACCGCCGTGCTGCGCGACAAGATGCAGCGCGCCATGCAGGAAGACGCCGCCGTGTTCCGCACCCAGGAAGCGCTGGAGAGCGGCTGCCGCCGCATATCGGCTATCTGGAAGGAACTGCCGGACGTCAAGGTCACAGACCGGTCGCTGGTCTGGAACTCGGATCTCGTCGAGACGCTCGAACTGCACAATCTGATGGCCAACGCCATCACGACGGTCTATGGCGCTGAAGCGCGCAAGGAAAGCCGCGGCAGCCACGCTCGCGAAGACTATGTCGACGGTCCGTTCGCCGGCCGCGACGACGTCAACTGGCGCAAGCACACGCTGGCCTGGGTTTCCGAAGCTGGCGATGTGAAGCTCGACTATCGTCCTGTTCATACCGACCTGATTGCCGACGGCATCGATCCCAAGAAGATCGCGCCGAAGGCCCGCGTCTATTGATCTGAAGAGGAACTGGACATGGTTGAACTCGCTCTCCCCAAGAACTCCCAGATCACCGAAGGCAAGGTATGGCCGAAGCCGGCCGGGGCCAAGAACGTCCGAGAATATCGGATCTATCGCTGGAACCCGGACGACGGTCAGAATCCGCGGATCGATACCTACTACATCGACGTCGACGATTGCGGTCCGATGGTGCTCGACGGTCTGCTCTATATCAAGAATAAGATCGATCCGACGCTGACGTTGCGCCGCTCCTGCCGTGAAGGCATTTGCGGTTCCTGCGCCATGAACATCGACGGCACCAACACGCTCGCATGCACCAAGGGCATGGACGAGGTCAACGGCACGGTGAAGGTCTATCCGCTGCCGCACATGCCGGTGGTCAAGGATCTGGTGCCGGATCTTACCAACTTCTATGCCCAGCATCGTTCGATCGAGCCTTGGCTGAAGACGGTTTCGCCGCCGCCGGCCAAGGAATGGAAGCAGAGCCACGAGGATCGCCTGAAGCTCGACGGTCTCTACGAGTGCATTCTGTGCGCTTGCTGCTCGACCTCCTGTCCGAGCTACTGGTGGAACGGCGACCGTTACCTCGGTCCCGCCGTCCTGCTACAGGCCTATCGCTGGCTGATCGACAGCCGCGACGAAGCCAAGGGTGAACGCCTCGACAACCTGGAAGATCCTTTCCGGCTCTATCGCTGCCACACCATCATGAACTGCGCGCAGGCCTGCCCAAAGGGGCTGAACCCGGCCAAGGCGATCGCGGAAATCAAGAAGATGATGGTCGAGCGTCGCGTCTGATCCGGTTCGATCCTGTCTGCTTTCGGGAATGGGTTGCATTTTGACCGATGTAGCCCATTTACCATATCGTAATGCGATTCAGTCTTGTTGAAAGACGGTGTGCGGAGTTTGCGAGGCCTGCTGTCTTGATTCGAGCAGGGCGTTTGCGATAATTCCGCCGTGTTTTCGTATGAGAAACCGGCCAGAAGCGGTCAACCGGGAGTATGATGATGAAGTTGAAGTATGCGGCAACGGGGGTCGCGATCGTTCTTTCGCTCGCTGGCTGCCAGCGAACCTCCTATAGCGGCCTTGATCAGCAGAATAGCGCACTTCCGCCGCTGCAGGCTCAGCCGGTTCCCTCCGTACAGTCCGGTCAGTTGCCTCCTCCCGGAGCAGCCGGAAACGGCCAGTTCCCGGCTGCTCCCGCAGCCGCTGCGCCTGGCTCGGGTATGAGCGATGCCGCCCCCGCGACGGCCATGGACGTGACCAAGGAATCCATGGTCGGCAACTGGAAGGTTTCCAACGGTGGCGCTTCCTGCGACATGTTCTTGACGCTCACCAATCTCGGCAGCGGTTCGCGCGGTGGTACACGTGGTTGCGCAGGTGAACTGACCCAGATGGGCTCTTGGGAGGTTTCCGGCAAGCAGGTGGTCCTCAAGGACCGCAACGGTAATGCCATCGGCCGCGTCTACAAGAGTGCCGATGCCCGCTTCGATGGCTCTACCTCGAGCGGCCAGCCAATCAGCCTCAGCCGGTAAGTTTTCTCCCTTCATGCCGTGCGGGTCGATGCCGAGGCGGCGCCCGCTCCGGCGGAGCATTTTGCATGCAGCCCATTCCGGATTACGCCTCAAGCGTGGCCGAGCAGCTCAAGTCGATGACCGAGGCCGGCACGCTGATGGCGGACAAGGCGCAGATGGAGGTTGCAAACCATCTCGACCGCATTCTCCATGACCTGAAACAACGCCGGCCGGCCGCCAAGAAGAGCGCGCTGGGCTGGATGTTCGCACAGAAGCGCAAGCCGCAGCAGCCAGTGCGCGGCCTTTACGTGCATGGTAGCGTTGGCCGCGGCAAGACCATGCTGATGGACCTCTTCTTCCGGATGGCGCCGGTGGAAAAGAAGCGCCGGGCGCATTTTCACGAATTCATGGCCGATGTGCATGGCCGCATCCACGCGCATCGCCAAAAGCTGAAGAATGGCGAGACCAAGCAGGCCGATCCGGTGCCGCCGGTGGCGATGGCGCTGCGCGAGGAAGCAGAGCTTCTTTGCTTCGACGAATTCACTGTGACGGATATTGCCGATGCAATGATCCTGGCGCGCCTCTTCACCGAGCTCTTCGCGCGGGGCTGCACACTGGTTGCCACCTCCAACGTCGAGCCTGAAAATCTCTATCGGGATGGTTTGAACCGCGGCCTCTTCCTGCCGTTCATCGCATTGTTGAAGCGGCATGTCGAGGTGACGACGTTGGATTCTCCAGTCGATTACCGGCTGGAGAAGCTTGAAAGCCTGCCGGTCTATACGGCACCTCTTTCGGCCGAGGCAGACCGTCTCATGGATATTGCGTGGGAGAGGACCACCGACGGTAGGCGCGAGATTGCGACCGAGATCGAAATGAAGGGGCGCAGTGTTCCCGTTCCGCGCGCGGCGGGCCGGGCTGCCCGGTTCTCCTTCGCCGAGCTTTGCGCACAGCCGCTCGGGGCATCGGACTTTCTCGAGATTGCCCGTCGGTTTGACGTCATCTTTATCGATCACATTCCTCTGCTCGGACCGCAGAAGCGCAACGAGACCAAGCGGTTTATCATTCTGATTGATGCTCTCTACGATGCTTCCGTTCGTCTCTTTGCCTCTGCGGCTGCGATGCCGGAAGAGCTGTTGACAGAGAAGAAGGGCACCGAGGGATTCGAGTTCGACCGTACTATTTCGCGGCTTTTCGAAATGCGTAGCGCCGACTATCTTGCACTTCATCAAGCCGCACGTGCGAAGATTTGACAGTTTTACGTCGATAAATTTGACGTTTACGTAAGATAATAATCATCTAACCGATTGAAAATACTGGATCAGAAATAATCGGTTGCAGTTTTTCTCAAGTAGGGATATGCGGTTTCGCACAAGGGTGGGCAGCCAATCCCTGTCGCCTTGGTTTTGGATCTAAAAGGAAGCACTTCAATGGCGCGCAATAAGATCGCTCTTATCGGTTCTGGAATGATTGGTGGTACGCTGGCTCATCTGGCCGGTCTCAAGGAGCTGGGCGACATCGTCCTGTTCGACATTGCCGACGGCATCCCGCAGGGCAAGGGCCTTGATATCGCCCAGTCGTCCCCCGTTGAAGGCTTCAACGCAAAGCTGACCGGCGCCAGCGATTACTCGGCCATCGAAGGCGCAGACGTTTGCATCGTCACCGCTGGTGTTGCCCGCAAGCCGGGCATGAGCCGCGACGACCTTCTCGGCATCAACCTGAAGGTCATGGAGCAGGTCGGCGCCGGCATCAAGAAGTATGCTCCGAACGCCTTCGTCATCTGCATCACCAACCCGCTCGACGCGATGGTCTGGGCGCTGCAGAAGTTCTCCGGCCTCCCGACCAACAAGGTCGTCGGCATGGCAGGTGTTCTTGACTCCGCCCGTTTCCGCCTCTTCCTCTCCGAAGAGTTCAAGGTTTCCGTTCAGGACGTTACCGCATTCGTTCTTGGCGGCCATGGCGACACCATGGTGCCGCTTGCTCGGTACTCCACCGTTGGCGGCATTCCGCTGACCGACCTCGTCAAGATGGGCTGGGTCACCAAGGAGCGCCTGGAAGAAATCATCCAGCGCACCCGTGATGGCGGCGCCGAAATCGTTGGCCTGCTCAAGACCGGTTCGGCCTACTACGCTCCGGCCGCTTCCGCCATCGAGATGGCTGAATCCTACCTCAAGGACAAGAAGCGCGTTCTGCCGGCCGCTGCATATCTCTCCGGCCAGTACGGCGTGAAGGACATGTATGTCGGCGTTCCGACGATCATCGGTGCGGGCGGCGTCGAGCGCGTCATCGAAGTAGAATTCACCAAGGCAGAAGAAGAAGCCTTCCAGAAGTCCGTTGGCGCTGTCGCCGGTCTTTGCGAAGCCTGCATCAATATCGCCCCCGCCCTCAAGTAATCCGCCTTAGAGGCCCAATACAGGGACAAGACGATGAATATTCATGAATACCAGGCCAAGGCCCTTCTGAAGGGCTACGGCGCACCGGTCGCGGAAGGTGTCGCGATCCTCAAGGCTGAAGAGGCGGAAGCTGCTGCCAAGTCTCTTCCCGGCCCGCTTTACGTGGTCAAGAGCCAGATCCACGCCGGCGGCCGCGGCAAGGGCAAGTTCAAGGAACTCGGCCCGGAAGCCAAAGGTGGCGTTCGTCTGGCCAAGTCGATCGATGAGGTCGTCGCCAACGTCAAGGAAATGCTCGGCAACACGCTGGTAACCGCGCAGACCGGCGAAGCCGGCAAGCAAGTCAACCGCCTTTACATCGAAGACGGCGCCGACATCGCTCGCGAACTCTATTGCTCGCTGCTGGTCGACCGTTCGGTCGGTCGTGTTGCCTTCGTCGTCTCGACCGAAGGCGGCATGGACATCGAGGCTGTCGCCCACGACACGCCGGAGAAGATCCACACCATCGCCATCGATCCGGAAGCCGGCGTCACGGCTGACGACGTCGCGAAGATCGTCAAGGCGCTCGAGCTGACCGGCGCTGCTGCCGAAGATGCCAAGTCGCTCTTCCCGATCCTCTACAAGGCGTTCAACGAGAAGGACATGTCCCTTCTCGAAATCAACCCGCTGATCGTCATGACCAATGGCCACCTGCGCGTTCTCGACGCCAAGGTTTCCTTCGACGGCAACGCGTTGTTCCGTCACGACGACGTCCGCGCACTGCGTGACGAAACCGAGGAAGACGCCAAGGAAATCGAGGCCTCCAAGTGGGATCTCGCCTACGTGGCTCTCGACGGCAACATCGGCTGCATGGTCAACGGCGCAGGCCTTGCCATGGCGACGATGGACATCATCAAGCTCTACGGCAAGGAGCCGGCAAACTTCTGCGACGTCGGCGGTGGCGCCGGCAAGGAAAAGGTTGCTGCAGCCTTCAAGATCATCACGGCTGACCCGAAGGTCGAGGGCATCCTCGTCAACATCTTCGGTGGCATCATGAAGTGCGACGTCATCGCCGAAGGCGTTGTCGCTGCGGTTCAGGAAGTCGGCCTGAAGGTTCCGCTCGTCGTTCGCCTCGAAGGCACCAATGTCGAGCTTGGCAAGAAGATCCTGAACGAATCGGGTCTGGCGATCACCGCAGCCGACGATCTGGACGATGCTGCGAAGAAGATCGTAGCCGCGATCAACGGCTAATTGAGGGACCTGAACCAATGTCGATTCTCGTCAATAAGAACACCAAGGTCCTCGTTCAGGGCCTGACCGGCAAGACCGGCACCTTCCACACCGAACAGGCGCTCGCCTATTACGGTACGCAGATGGTTGGCGGTATCCACCCGAAGAAGGGTGGCGAAACCTGGACCGGCTCCAAGGGCGAAACCCTGCCGATCTTCGCTTCCGTTGCCGAAGCCAAGGACAAGACCGGTGCAGACGCGACCGTGATCTACGTTCCGCCGGCAGGTGCAGCCGAAGCGATCATCGAGGCGATCGACGCCGAGATCCCGTTCATAACCTGCATCACCGAGGGTATCCCGGTCATGGACATGGTGCGGGTCAAGGCCAAGCTCGACAAGTCCAAGTCGCGCCTGCTCGGCCCGAACTGCCCGGGTATCCTGACGCCGGAAGAATGCAAGATCGGCATCATGCCGGGCTCCATCTTCCGCAAGGGTTCGGTCGGTATTGTTTCGCGCTCCGGCACGCTTACCTATGAAGCCGTGTTCCAGACCTCGAATGAAGGCCTCGGCCAGACCACCGCTGTCGGTATCGGCGGCGACCCGGTCAAGGGCACCGAGTTCATCGACGTCCTGGAAATGTTCCTGGCCGACGAAGCCACAACCTCGATCATCATGATCGGCGAAATCGGCGGCTCGGCCGAAGAGGATGCTGCACAGTTCCTCATCGACGAAGCCAAGAAGGGCCGCAAGAAGCCGATGGCCGGCTTCATCGCTGGTCGTACGGCTCCGAAGGGCCGCACGATGGGTCACGCTGGCGCCGTGGTTTCGGGCGGCAAGGGCGATGCGGAATCGAAGATCGCAGCCATGGAAGCTGCCGGCATCAAGGTTTCGCCTTCGCCGGCACGCCTTGGCAAGACGCTGGTCGAAGTCCTCAAGGGCTGAGACCTGAAAAGCATGCGCCAGGCAGGGCGGATCCACAGGGGTCCCCTTGCCTGGATTTGGCATTTTAGAGTCCCTGAATGCAATTTGCGTTCGGGTTGATGCAAAGCGGCAGGCCGGGCGTCCGGCCATCATCTTAAAGTCGGGAGGCGAGCGGAGACGTTCGCAGAACACAATGGGTAGGCAAGAAGCCAACGAGCAATTTCTGATCACGTCCTTCCTCGACGGATCGAATGCTGCCTATATCGAGCAGCTCTATGCGCGCTATGAGGATGACCCCTCCTCGGTTTCGGCCGAATGGCAGGCCTTCTTCAAGGCACTGGCCGATAACCCGGCCGACGTGAAAAAGGCTGCTGCGGGCGCCTCCTGGCAGCGCAAGAACTGGCCGATCCCGGCACAGGGCGAGCTGGTGTCGGCCCTCGACGGCAACTGGGGCGTGATCGAAAAGGTCATCGAAACCAAGGTCAAGGCCAAGGCTGAAGCGACTGCTGCCGCAACCGGCAAGCCGGCCAGCGAGGCCGAGGTGCTGCAGGCGACCCGCGATTCCGTCCGGGCCATCATGATGATCCGCGCCTATCGCATGCGCGGCCACCTGCACGCCAATCTCGATCCGCTCGGTCTGGCCGTCCCGGTTGAGGACTACAACGAGCTTTCGCCGGTCGCCTACGGCTTCAGCGAAGCCGATTTCGGCCGCAGGATCTTCATCGACAACGTCCTTGGTCTCGAATACGCGACCATCCCGGAGATGCTCGATATCCTGAAGCGGACCTATTGCTCGACCATTGGCGTCGAGTTCATGCACATGTCCAATCCGGATGAAAAGTCCTGGATCCAGGAACGTATCGAAGGTCCGGACAAGGGCGTGGACTTCACACCGAACGGCAAGAAGGCCATCCTTTCCAAGCTGATCGAGGCCGAAGGCTTCGAACAGTTCATCGACGTCAAGTACAAGGGCACCAAGCGCTTCGGTCTCGACGGCGGCGAATCCCTGATCCCGGCGCTTGAGCAGATCATCAAGCGCGGTGGCCAGGAAGGACTCGAGGAGATCGTCTTCGGTATGGCCCACCGTGGTCGTCTGAACGTTCTGACCAATGTCATGGCGAAGCCGCACCGCGCCGTGTTCCATGAGTTCAAGGGCGGTTCGTTCAAGCCTGACGAAGTCGAAGGTTCGGGCGATGTGAAGTACCACCTCGGCGCTTCCTCCGACCGCGAGTTCGACGGCAACAAGGTTCACCTGTCCTTGACCGCCAACCCGTCGCACCTGGAAATCGTCAACCCGGTCGTCATGGGCAAGGCCCGCGCCAAGCAGGACCAGCTCGCCAAGGTCTGGGACGGCGACATCATTCCGCTTCGTGAACGCGCCAAGGTGCTGCCACTGCTTCTGCACGGCGATGCGGCCTTTGCCGGACAGGGCGTCGTTGCCGAAATCCTCGGGCTTTCCGGTCTGCGCGGCCACCGCGTTGCCGGTACGATGCACTTCATCATCAACAACCAGATCGGCTTCACCACCAATCCGGCATTCTCGCGTTCGTCGCCTTATCCGTCGGACGTCGCCAAGATGATCGAAGCGCCGATCTTCCACGTCAATGGCGACGATCCGGAAGCGGTCGTCTATGCCGCCAAGATCGCGACCGAATACCGGATGAAGTTCCACAAGCCGGTCGTCATTGACATGTTCTGCTACCGCCGCTTCGGCCATAACGAAGGCGATGAGCCCGCGTTCACCCAGCCGAAGATGTACAAGGCGATCCGCGCCCACAAGACCGTGGTTCAGCTTTATGCTGACCGCCTGATCGCCGAGGGTCTGATCACCGAAGGCGAATTCGAGAAGATGAAGGCCGACTGGCGCGCCCACCTCGAACAGGAGTTCGAGGCCGGTCAGTCCTACAAGCCGAACAAGGCCGACTGGCTGGATGGCGTATGGTCGGGCCTTCGCGCTGCCGACAACGCCGACGAGCAGCGTCGCGGCAAGACCGCCGTGCCGATGAAGTCGCTGAAGGAAATCGGCCGTAAGCTGTCGACCATTCCGGAAGGCTTCAAGGCGCACCGCACGATCCAGCGTTTCATGGACAATCGCGCCCAGATGGTGGAGACCGGCGAGGGCCTAGACTGGGCCATGGGCGAGGCGCTTGCCTTCGGTTCGCTGGCCGTCGAGGGGCACAAGATCCGCCTGTCGGGCCAGGATTGCGAACGCGGCACCTTCTCGCAGCGCCATTCGGTTCTCTACGATCAGGAGACCGAAGAGCGCTACATCCCGCTCGCCAACCTCGCTGCGAACCAGGCTCGCTACGAAGTCATCAACTCGATGCTTTCGGAAGAGGCAGTGCTCGGTTTCGAATATGGCTATTCGCTGGCTCGTCCCAACGCACTGACCCTCTGGGAAGCCCAGTTCGGCGACTTCGCCAACGGTGCGCAGGTCGTCTTCGACCAGTTCATCTCGTCGGGCGAACGCAAGTGGCTGCGTATGTCCGGTCTCGTCTGCCTTCTGCCACACGGTTATGAAGGTCAGGGTCCGGAACACTCGTCCGCCCGTCTGGAGCGCTGGCTGCAGATGTGTGCCGAGGACAACATGCAGGTCGCCAACTGCACCACGCCGGCGAACTACTTCCACATCCTGCGCCGTCAGGTGAAGCGCGACTTCCGCAAGCCGCTCATCCTTATGACGCCGAAGTCCCTGCTCCGCCACAAGCGTGCTGTCTCCAGCCTGTCCGAAATGGCTGGCGAGAGCTCGTTCCACCGCCTGCTGTGGGATGATGCGGAGGTCATCAAGGACGGTCCGATCAAGCTGCAGAAGGACAACAAAATCCGCCGCGTCGTCATGTGCACCGGCAAGGTCTACTACGATCTTCTGGAAGAGCGCGAAAAGCGTGGCATCGATGACATCTACCTGCTGCGCGTCGAACAGCTCTATCCGTTCCCGGCCAAGGCGCTGATCAACGAGCTCAGCCGTTTCCGCAATGCGGAGATGGTCTGGTGCCAGGAAGAGCCGAAGAACATGGGCGCATGGTCGTTCATCGATCCTTATCTCGAGTGGGTTCTGGCTCACATCGACGCCAAGTACCAGCGGGTTCGCTACACGGGCCGTCCGGCCGCGGCATCGCCCGCAACCGGCCTGATGTCGAAGCATCTCGCCCAGCTCGAGGCCTTCCTCGAGGATGCGCTGGGGGGCTGATAGCCTCCCGGTCGCAACGACCCCAATCGACAGAAACGTTCTCTGATCAACGGAATTGACATCATGGCCACAGAAATCCGCGTTCCCACCCTGGGTGAATCCGTCAGCGAAGCGACGGTCGGCACCTGGTTCAAGAAGGTTGGCGACACCGTCAAGGCCGACGAGCCGCTCGTCGAACTCGAGACCGACAAGGTGACCGTCGAAGTACCTGCCCCGGCTTCCGGCGTGCTGACCGAGATCGTTGCCGCCAATGGCGAAACCGTCGGCCTCGGCGCGCTGCTCGGCCAGATCGCCGAAGGCGCTGCTGCTGCCGCTTCGGCACCTGCAGCCACTCCGGCCGCCGCTCCGGCTCCGGCTGCTGCACCGGCAGTTGCTGCCGCTGCTCCGGCCGCCTCGGCGATGCCGGCTGCTCCGGCAGCCGCCAAGATGCTTGCTGAAAACAACCTCTCGGCCGATCAGGTCGATGGTTCCGGCAAGCGTGGCCAGGTTCTGAAGGGCGACGTGATCGCTGCTATCGCCAAGGGTGCTACGGCTGCCGCCGCTCCGGCTCCGGCTGCCGCTCCCCGTCCGGCATCGAGCGCCGATGACGCCGTTCGCGAAGAACGCGTCAAGATGACCCGTCTGCGCCAGACGATCGCGAAGCGTCTGAAGGACGCGCAGAATACTGCCGCCATGCTGACCACCTACAACGAGGTGGACATGTCGGCCGTGATGGACCTGCGCAATCGCTACAAGGACATCTTCGAGAAGAAGCATGGCGTGAAGCTCGGCTTCATGGGCTTCTTCACCAAGGCCGTCACTCACGCGCTGAAGGAAATTCCCTCGATCAACGCCGAGATCGACGGCAACGACATCATCTACAAGAACTTCTGCCATGTCGGCATGGCGGTCGGCACGGACAAGGGCCTTGTCGTTCCGGTCATCCGCGATGCCGACGCGTTGTCGATTGCCGGCGTCGAGAAAGAACTCGGCCGTCTCGCCAAGGCCGCCCGCGATGGCGCGCTGTCGATGGCCGACATGCAGGGCGGCACCTTCACCATCACCAATGGAGGTGTCTACGGTTCGCTGATGTCCTCGCCGATCCTGAACGCACCGCAGTCGGGCATTCTCGGCATGCACAAGATCCAGGAGCGTCCGGTCGCCATCGGCGGTCAGGTCGTCATCCGTCCGATGATGTATCTGGCTCTTTCCTACGATCACCGCATCGTCGACGGCAAGGAAGCCGTGACCTTCCTCGTCCGCGTCAAGGAAAGCCTGGAAGATCCGGAACGTCTGGTTCTCGATCTCTGATCATTCTGGCGGGAGACCGGCTTTCGGTCTCTCGCTGATCCTGTTTTCCGGTGAACGCATCCGCATGAGCGGCATCACCGGCTTGGAGGCATCATGCACGCCTATCTTCTGGAACTCGCTTCGCTGATGGCGGTATTTTCCTTCGCCATCGTTTCCCCCGGCGCGGATACGGCAATGGTCATGCGCCAGGCGATGGTGCACGGGCGGCGTGAGGCAATCCTCACGAGTTTCGGCATCGGCACATCACTGATGTTCCATGTCACCTACACCATTCTCGGCCTCGGACTGATCATCTCGAAGTCACTTCTCCTGTTCAGCATCATCAAATGGGCGGGTGCCGCCTATCTTATCTATATGGGCGTGATGGCGCTGCGCGCCGGAAAGACCGATCTCGATTCGGTTGCCGATGGTGCCGAGCCTGCCCGGCAGAGTGCTTTGCGGGCCTTCGGCCTCGGTTTTCTCGCCAATGCGCTGAACCCGAAGCCGGTTCTCTTCTTCCTGTCGATCTTTTCGGCTCTGGTCGCCGCATCCACGCCCGGCACGGTGAAGTTCGGATATGGTCTGGTCATGGCGACATGCCTCATTGCATGGTTCGTCGGTGTGTCGTTCTTCATGACGACGCCGCGCATGCGTTCAGCCTTCTCCCGGGCCAGCAAGTGGATCAACCGTGCTTCCGGCATGGTGTTCATCGCTTTCGGCCTGAAGCTTGCGGCGACGAAGGCGAGCTAAGATGAAGCGGTCGCTCGTCGCGTCGCTTTCGCTTGCCGTTCTGGGGCTTTTTGCCCCGGCAGTGGCGGATGACTGCCGTATCGAGCGTGCCGTCTATGCCGAGGGTGAGACGGGCCTTGAGTTGCGTTTCAGACCGGGGAGCGGTGAAAACACGCCGGTCTCCCACAAGTTCGAGGTTCGGTCGGAAAAGGCCGGCCTCAAGCTTGACGGGCATGTGATGTATGATGGGGAAATCGCCCGGCCGGTGGGCATGGCGATGAACAACTGCCCGGAGGGCGATGTGACAGGCGCGGATCTCGCTGCCTGCACCGTCTGGCAGGGTATCGTCTATGCCGTGGATGGGCAGGGCAATGTCGACCTGCTGCCGCCGGAGGGTGCGGAAGCCCCGAAGACGCTGCTTCTTCCCGGGTTCGGAGCGGCTTTCAAGATGTCTGCCGTCGGCGACAAGGTCGAGGCCATGCCGTGGGACGGATTTTCATTCAAGGAATGCGCGCCGTAAGCGGATAACGGAACGGCGGCAAAGGAACACACAGAGGAACGACGAAAATGGCTTATGATGTAGTGGTGATCGGTAGCGGCCCCGGCGGTTACGTTTGTGCAGTCAAGGCAGCCCAGCTCGGCCTGAAGGTCGCCGTCGTCGAAAAGCGCGCGACCTATGGTGGCACTTGCCTCAATGTCGGCTGCATTCCGTCCAAGGCCCTGCTGCACGCATCCGAAATGTTCAACCATGTCGCCCATGGCATGGACGCCCTCGGCGTCGAGGTTGCCGCTCCGAAGTTGAACCTCGGCAAGATGATGGCCCACAAGGACAGCGTCGTGAAGGCCAACGTCGAAGGCGTTTCCTTCCTGTTCAAGAAGAACAAGATCGACGGTTTCCAGGGCACCGGCAAAATCGTTTCGGCCGGCAAGGTTTCCATCACCAATGACAAGGGCGAGGAACAGGTTCTCGAGACGAAGAATATCGTCATCGCCACCGGCTCCGACGTTGCCGGTATTCCGGGCGTTGCCGTCGAGATCGACGAGAAGGTGATCGTATCCTCCACCGGCGGTATCGCGCTCGACAAGGTTCCGGGCAAGCTGGTTGTCGTCGGCGGTGGCGTCATCGGCCTCGAGCTCGGCTCGGTCTGGTCGCGTCTCGGCGCCAAGGTCACCGTCGTCGAATATCTCGACAACATCCTCGGCGGCATGGACGGCGAAGTTTCCAAGCAGTTCCAGCGCATGCTCGCCAAGCAGGGCATCGAATTCAACCTCGGCGCCAAGGTCACCGGTGTCGAAAAGTCCGGCAAGGGCGCCAAGGTCACCTTCGAGCCGGTCAAGGGCGGTGAGGCGCAGGTTCTGGAAGCCGACGTCGTGCTCGTTGCCACTGGCCGCAAGCCCTACACGGCAGGTCTCGGTCTCGAAGCTGCAGGCGTGGTGCTTGACAACCGCGGACGCGTCGAGATCGACGGTCACTTCTGCACCAATGTCGCCGGCATCTACGCTATCGGCGACGTCGTGCGCGGCCCGATGCTCGCTCACAAGGCCGAAGACGAAGGCGTGGCACTCGCCGAGATCCTTGCCGGCCAGCATGGCCATGTGAACTATGACGTCATCCCGGGTGTCGTCTACACCCAGCCGGAAGTGGCTTCCGTCGGCAAGACCGAGGAGGAACTCAAGGCTGCAGGTGTCGCCTACAAGGTTGGCAAGTTCCCGTTCACCGCGAACGGCCGCGCTCGCGCCATGCTGGCGACCGATGGTTTCGTCAAGATCCTCTCGGACAAGGAAACCGATCGCGTTCTCGGCGGTCACATCGTCGGGTTCGGTGCCGGCGAGATGATCCATGAGATCGCAGTGCTGATGGAATTCGGTGGCTCAGCCGAAGACCTCGGCCGCACCTGCCATGCGCATCCGACAATGTCGGAAGCGGTCAAGGAAGCAGCGCTCGCCGCTTTCTTCAAGCCAATCCATATGTAAGAGAACTTTCCGGGTAACAGGACAAATCCGGTAAAGTATTATATTTTTGTAAGAATCGAAGCCGCGACTTGTTATTCAGGTCGCGGCTTTTATCATGGCGCGTAGTATTTTTCCGTGTTTTGACAAAAGGCAAGCGCCATGACTACGAACCCTGTGCTGGGATATTCTCTTCCGCAAAAGCTCATCCATTGGCTGATGGCCGCTTTGATCTTTTTCAACCTTCTCTTCACGGATGGCATGGAGCATTGGAATCGGCTGGTGAGTCGCGGCGAAGCAGTCACGCCCGATGATATCGCGTCGGCCAACGTGCACGCCTATGTCGGCATCGCTGTCCTCTGTCTTGCGGTGATCCGTCTCATTCTGCGGCTTACGCATGGCGCGCCGGATGCGCCGGCTGAGGAGCCTCCGATCCTTCGTCTTGCTTCCAAGGCGGCGCACGGTACGTTCTATCTACTGTTCTTCCTCCTGCCTATTAGCGGTGCTGCGGCCTATTACTTCGGTGTGGAGGCTGTCGGTTCGCTGCATGGCGGCCCGCTCAAGCTGCTGATGTGGCTGTTGATCGTGGTGCACATTGCCGCAGTGCTCGTGCATCAGTTTTATTGGAAAACGTCAGTTGCCCAGCGTATGACCAAAGGCTGAAACAACGGCCGGTCCGGCCGTATCAGCTCGAGGAAATGGTTATCGTGAGTATCGCGCCGGAGCCCGTCAGCCTGCCGCATCCGGCATTACCTGCGGCCGATTGGGCGGACCGCCATGTTTTCTCTGGCGCGGGCCCACAGGGCACGGCACTGGAGGTTAGCAAGCGGATGCTTGGCCGGCCTCCCGGCTGGATCCGGGGACTGATGGCCCTGCGCAATCGCATCGTCTCGCTGTTCGGGTTGAAGGCGGCAGATCTCGGGGTTGCCGAGACCACTTCGGTCGCCGGTTTTCCGGTCGTCTCCGAGCGGGAGGGCCAGGTCGTGCTCGGCTTCAACGACAGCCATCTCGATTTCCGGATCGTGGTCGATGTTGAGGCAAAGGGTGCGGATAACAGCAAGGTTGCTGTGACGACGCTTGTGAAGCGCCACAATGCCTTCGGGCGGCTCTATATCGCCGTGGTCACGCCGTTTCACAGGGTGATCGTCAGGTCGACGCTTGGGCAGCTTGCTCGGGATTGAGTGAATCAGCCGCCAGCGGGCGTCAGCGTGAAGCCCTGCTTCTTCAAAAGTTCGACGAGGCCTTCTTCGCCCGGCAGGTGAAGGGCGCCGACTGCGACGAAGGCGCCGCCCTTGGCAAGCACGGGGGCTGCGCGCTCCGCCATGACGTGGTTGCGATCGGTCACGATGCGCTGTTCAAAGTCCGCGTAGCTGCTCTTTTCTTTCCCAGTCTGCGCGGGTGAAACGATCTGGAGCATGGGCATGGTCATGCCGATATCGCCGGACAGATAGAGAGTCGTCATGGTCTCGATGACATCGTTCATCCTGTCGCCAAGCTCCAGCGTTTCGATCAGGGCCTGAAGGTGGAATTCCGTCGGAAGATCTGCCATGGCCTGCAACTGTTCGGCCAGTGTCTCCAGCCCGACGATGTTCTTGCCGGCCTTCACCGCGTCTTCCGCAATGTGCTTGTCGAGGAAGGAGGCGCCCTTCGCCTTGCGCGCCATCTCGCAGGCGGGCAGGGCAACGAAGCTTGAGATGATCCAGGGCTGCATCCGCTGGACGGCGGCAAGCGCCAGTCCGCGTTCCTTCAACCCTTTCTCAAGACGCATGGCCTGTTCCGGGCTCAGCTTGTCGCGGATCGTCTTGCCGTCGGTGAACATGGTGAGTTCCGGATGCATGAGCATCGCGGCGGCGGCCTTCTTCTCGTCGAGGATTTCGTCCGATTCAATGACGATGGTCGCGGCCTCGGCGGCGGCTTTCCGCGCCGGTTCCGGCATCGTCAGTACACGCGGATCGGTAACATGCATGGTGCCGAGAAGCCAGGACGGTGCAAGCCCCGGTTTCTCGATCTTCCAGAAAATGCCCTTGCCGTTCGGGATCGCGTCCGCTTCGGCACGAAGCTTGGCATAGGTCGCCGGCTCGTCCTTTGCCAGGGCAGCCAAGAGATCATTGCCACTGCAGGTTCCGCTTTCCTCCGCATGCGCCGGCTTCAATGTCATCAGTACCAGCGCAAAGGCTGCGAGCAGCGCGATATGGAAGGCCGCGGCAAGCCAGAGCACGGCGTCTCCCAGCGCAAGGAGCGACAATCGGTTGCGGATGCGGTCGATGGAATGCGCGATCATGATCTGTCCGTTAGTGTCGGGTCGCCGGAAGGCGGGGACTTGCCTGTTCTAGTGCCGGCACCCTCCATTTCCCTTAACGGTCTTGGTTAACGGCGGGCGATGAGGCGCGGGGGTGAGCCCGGTCGTAGACATCCAGCAGGCGCGCGGCATCGACGCCGGTATAGACCTGGGTGGTCGAGAGGCTCGTATGGCCGAGCAGTTCCTGGATGGTGCGAAGATCTCCGCCACCGCCGAGAAGGTGGGTCGCGAAGGAGTGGCGCAGCGCATGCGGCGTCGCCGAATCCGGCAGGCCCAGCGCGGAGCGCAGCCGTTGCATTTCCCGCTGGATGATCGCCGGTTGCAGCTTGCCGCCGCGCGCGCCGCGAAAGAGCGGTTCGGCCTCCTCCAGATGATAGGGGCAGAGCTTGATATAGGTCGCAACGGCCTCCGCGACGGCTGGGAGAAGAGGGACGAGCCGGGTTTTGTTGCCTTTGCCGGTGATCCTGAGTGCGGTGGTCTTGTTCCCGAAGTCCGCGGGTGTAAGGTCCAGTGCTTCGGAAATACGCAGGCCGCAGCCGTAGAGGAGGGTCAGCACTGCCGCATCGCGGGCGGCGATCCAGGGCTCCTCATGCATCTGTGCTTCATTACTGACGATGGTGAGCGCCTGGCTGCCTGACAGGGGCTTGGGCAGTGATTTCGGCTGTTTCGGCGAGCGGATGGCGCCGGCGCCGGCCGCATTGACCAGCCCTCTCTTTTCCAGATGGCGGAGGAAGGATCGAAGGCCTGCGAGATGGCGTCCGAGCGAACGCGGACCGGACCCCTGCTTGCGGCGGAACGCGAGAAAGGCGCGCAGGTCCGCGGGGCGCAATTCCCTGATATCGCGAATGGCGGCGGGCCCGCCGATGTGTCCGGTGAGGAAGGTGAGGAACTGTCGGGTGTCGCGTTCGTAGGCTTCCAGCGTGTTTTCCGAAAGCCGTCTTTCACCGGCAAGAGCCTGCAGCCATCCGGCGCGCTCGGCAAGAAGGTCGGAGTCGGCGAAGGTGAGCAGGTCGTTCATCGGCGCTCCCTTTACTTTGAGAATCGGCTAAGCCAACATGCCTTCCAGATGTTAGGGAATGCCTAAAATGCCGCATCCGGTGTCATGCTTCGATCACATTGGGCTGCGATAGAGCATTTTCGGCGAAAGCGGAATCGCCTCAATGCTCTATCTTTTTGTTTTTACGCAATTCCGGACGCAAAGCCGCTGCACACCTTTGCTGGAACTGCTCTAGAGGCTGATCGGTACAGTCGGGGTTTTCTATGGCGCGCCGTGATTCGATGACGATGTTCGGGCAATTCGCCGAAGCGGTTGCTCTGGTCTCACATGGCCAGCCGGGGCACATCGTCGACACGTTGATTGCCGAGCGCGGCCAGAAGATCGTGTACCATCCGCTGTGGCCCGTCATGCGGCCTTTTCTCTATACCCTGCTGCGTTACGCGAAGGCGGTCGAGTTCGCCGACGATATTGCCAACATGCCGGGTTTCCAGGCCTTCGAATATCTCAGCAACATCCTGCGCCTCGATATCAATGTCGTGAACGGTGAGCGGATACCCGAAAAGGGTGGCTTCATCATGGTCAGTAACCATCCGACGGGCATTGCCGATGGTGTCGCGGTGTTCGACCTCCTGAAACGCCGGCGTCCGGACATGATGTTCTTCGCCAACCGCGATGCCATCAGGGTTAATCCACGTTTTGCCGAGGTCATCATTCCCGTCGAGTGGCGCGAGGAACACAAGAGCAAGCTCAAGGCGCGCGAGACCCTCAAGCTGACCAACCGGGCGATCGAGGAGCAGAAGGCAACCGTGCTTTTCCCGTCCGGCCGCATCGCCTATTGGGCGAATGGACGGCTGAACGAGCGGCCATGGAAAACCTCGGCCGTCGGGCTTGCCCGCAAATACGATCTGCCGATCCTGCCGGTGCATATGACGGCCCGCAATTCCGGCCTGTTCTACTGGTTTGCCAAATGGTCGACCGAGCTCAGGGACATGACGGTTTTCCACGAACTTCTGAACAAGAAGGGCGATCGTTTCGACTTAACCATCGGCGAACTGATCTCTCCTGAACGGCTCGACGGCGACCTCAACGACGTCACCGCCGCTCTCGAGTATCATACCGTTCATGCGCTCGCCATGGACGGCAACGCGACCTTCCGCCTCTGAGGATTTAGATCTCGCAGAGAGGAACGCGAACGGGTTTTCGTTCCCGCAACGCGGATTCGTTGGCTTGCGCGTAAAGAGTTTCGATTTCCTGTGCTTTGAAACAACCTGAAGGTGTCAAACGGGCGTTTGGTGGGTTTTTTCAATTCAATGTGGGTTGGCAAACCGTAAACATGACATTAACGGTCATGTTCAAGGGGCATCGGGGTCATTATATTTTTTAAAATGCTAATGTTGTTTTTTTCTTCACACTGGCCACACGTCGTGGAGCAGCCGTTTCATGCTTGGGAAGCTGGACAACTAGACTGTCCAATCTCCCAAGGAATGTGTGGAAATGCTTTATAAGTTCAGAAAACCGCACCGCGCACTGGTGCTGGTTCTGCTCGTCTCGGCAAGTTATGCCCAGCTGCCGCTTTACGCGGCCTCGGCTCAGGATAGTTCCACGGAAGACGATACTGCCTCCAGCAACTCGTCGACCGTTCTCGCGCCAATCACGGTGACGGGCAAGAAGACCGGACGTCCGAGCGCGACGGAACCCATGGGCGCGACGTTTGCCGAGCCGGAATCGGCTCATCAGGCATCGCAGACCGTGTCTGTCGTCGAGAGATCGTGGATCGATACCACGACCCCGAAAAGCACGGTCGACATCCTCGCAGATGTGCCGGGTGTCACCATCTCGCGCAATGGCGGCCTCGGCGGCCAGATCTATCTGCGCGGTTTCAACTCGAATGACTGGCGGTCGAGCTTCTATATCGACGGCAACCGTTTCCGCGGCCGCAACACGCTGCAATACATGCTGATCGCCCCGGAAGAGATCGAGCGGGTCGAAGTCATTCGCGGCCCTGCCTCGCTCCTCTATGGCAGCGACGCATTGACGGGCGTGGTGAACGTCATTACGCGCCAGCCGGACTATGATACCTCGGGCGACTGGCGTATTGCCGGCGGCGGCAGCTCCGTTTCCTATAACAGCAACGGTAACGGGCTTGTCGGGTCCCAGGACCTGACCATCGTCGGTCATGACTTCGACATCACCGGCACGCTGACCGGCCGTCGTTCCAGCGATTACGAGTCGCACGCCGGTACGGTTGAAAACAGCGATTACAAGGCTCTCGGCGGCAGTGTGGTCGTTGGTTACACGCCCGTCGAAGGGCAGAGGCTGGAATTCGTCTATCGCGACCAGTATGTCGAAAGCGGCCGCGCGGGTGGTGTCGGCGGCGTGCCGGGCGCACCTTATCGTGCCGCTCGAGAAGACCCTCTCCAGGTCCACATGGGCCGGGTGAACTATTCCGGCGACTTTACCGATGGCCTGTTCGATCACATCGAGGCCAGCGCCTATGTCGACAAGTTCTACACCGAACTGGAGGTACAGGCGAACACCTTCAACAGCGCCGGACAGCTGACGCGCAATACCGCGACCCGCAACTATGTCGTCGACCCGACCGTGATCGGCGGTAACGTCAAGGGCTCCATTCCCTGGGAGCAGGGCGAGTGGGGCACAGGCAAGACCACGGTCGGGCTGGACTGGATGCATGAATCCCGTTCCGGTGGCGAGAGCTCTTCCGTCGTGACCAATTACAATCCGTCAACGGGTGCCGTGACGAGCACGACGTCCACGGCGCGCACGAAATCCAGCCCGGACACGACCCAGGCGAATATCGGCGCCTTCATGCTGAACGAGTGGACGCCGGTCGATCCGCTGACCATATCGCTTGGCGGGCGATACGACTGGTACCGCACGACGAGCGATCTTTCGCCGTTGCCGTCGGCGCTCCTGCCGTACTTCGAGGACAATAATGACAGCACGAACTCCGCCCTGACAGGTGGTGCGGGCTTCCTCTACCGGCTGACGCCGGAGTTCGACATTATCGGCAATATCGGGACATCCTATCGCGAGCCGCAAAACTCCGAGATGTTTGCTTTCACTAACGGTGCTACACTGACGATCCCCAATCCGGGGCTGAAGCCGGAAGAGGGCGTTTCCTACGAGCTCGGCGCCGCCTGGCGCAACGGGGATGTCGGTATTCAGGTCACGGGCTTCTACAACCGTTACCGTAACCTGATCGTCACGGCGCAGAACGTGCTCTACGAGGGAACGCGGGTGAACCAGCGACAGAACGTGGGTAACGCCGAGATAACCGGCGTTGAGGCGGAGATGCGCTGGCAGGCGACGGATTCGATCAACATCTTCGGCAAGATCAGCACGCTGCATGCCACTGATGTCGATACCAACGAGACGCTGCCTTACATTGCTCCCGTGACCGGCAGCATCGGCCTGCAGTATTCACCGCCGGATTCCGGCTACTCGCTGATCGCCAATGCCGAGTGGGCAGGCGACAAGCACCATATCACGTCGAGCGAATACCCCACGGACGGCTATATCGTCGCCAACCTCTACGGGCGGTTCGATCTCGAGAAGATGATCTCGGAAAACTACAAGGGAACGACACTCACCTTCGGTATCGAGAACATCTTCGACACCGAATATGTCAGCCCGTCTACTACGGTCAGTGTCGCTTCGGCGAGAAGCATGTACAACCCATTGGTCGAGCCAGGCCGCAGCTTTTCCCTGAAGCTGGAACACCGGTTTTGATCTGATAAGCGGATCCCGGACGTTGTCTGCGGTCGGGATCCGGAGCACGCTTTTCCGCAGCGGCATGGAACCTGCGGGGTGGAAGCGCCGCGCACTATAGACCGAGGTTCCGTTTCGCTCTCAATCGGATAGCGCTGACGCTCCCCGCAGGACACGGTTTTCGAGCGATATGGGGTGACGGTCAGCCTCTGGGCAGATGCCTGATCCGGAGCTGCGCCGCTGGTCGTGATGCGATGCAGAGTTGTATCGTTTCAGATGATTTTTCCGATGGTGGCAGGGTGTCGCGAAACCGCTACAGTTTTCGAATTTACTTAATTAGAGATATTTTCGATGCGCCCGTCTGGTTGGCCTTCGTTAACCACGCCCTCCCCAATTTGATGACTGTTGCGGGGGAGTGAAAGGCTTTGGTGCCTGCTCCCGGATTCATGCGCGCTCAGGGGGGTCACGGAATGCGCTTCAAGTCGATACAGTCAAAGATTGCAACCCTATCAGGTGTCTGCGTGCTTGCGGCCACTGCGGGGTTGGTGGGTTACGGAATTATTTCAGCGAGCAGTACGCGGGAGTTTGTCGCAACGCAGGTGACGAGCCTCACGGATGTGAAGACCAAGGAAAGTCTTCAGACACTCGCATCGACGCAAGCGGGTGTCATTCGCTCTTCGCTGGATGGCGCTTTCGATGCGGCTCGAGTCATGGCGCGGAGCTTCGAGATGCTGGCCGGCGGCGATGCCACCACTCCGCCTGAAACCCGTCGCACCCAGCTCAATGCGCTTCTTCTAAATGTGCTCAAGGACAATCCACGTTTCAACGGTACCTACAGCGCATGGGAGCCGAATGCGCTCGATGGTGCTGATGCCGAGTTTCGCGACCGTCGCGATATGGGATCGGATGCAACGGGCCGCTTCCTGCCGTACTGGACCCGGGATGCCGCGGGCAAGATCGCAATTCAGCCGCTGGTCGAATATGATAGCTCCGAGCTTCACCCGAACGGTGTGATGAAGGGTGGCTGGTATATCGGCCCGCAAACGGGGCATGGCGAGAGCATTCTCGATCCACTGCCCTACATCGTACAAGGCAAGAGCGTCTATCTTGCCACCATGTCGGTGCCGCTCACCGTAGATGGCAAGTTTGCCGGCGTTGCCGGTGCCGATTTCGATCTTTCCTTCGTGCAGAAGCTCGCCGAGCAGGTGAAAGCCTCGATCTACGGGGGCAAGGCGTCCGTATCGATCGTCAGTTACAAGGGGCTGGTGGTGGCTTCCAGCGAGAAGCCTGAGAGCATTGGCCAGCCGTTCGATCAGGGGAACAGCGCCCTGTCGCAATATCTGTCGCTCATCCAGTCCGGCAAGGAGGAGGTCCTGGCCAGCAACGAAGCGTTCAAGGCGTTTTCTCCGATTGTCATTGGCCGGACCAAGACGCCTTGGTCGGTGATGATCGATGTTCCGCGTGCGGTTGCGATGGCCGAGGCGACGAAGCTCGACCAGGATCTCACGGATCGCAGCGCCAGTGACGGTGTCCTGCAGGTCACCGTGGCCGCAGTCATCGCGCTGGGCGGCATCGCGGCCATGTGGCTTGTCGCGCGCAGCATTGCCGGCCCCATTCGCAATATGACCGCCAGCATGCGCCAACTGGCGGATGGCGACACGGACTGTAATATCCCGGGCATCGGTCTGTCTGACGAGATCGGGGCCATGGCCGCGGCAGTGGAGGTTTTCCGCAACAATGCGATCGCCAATCGCCGCCTCGAGCAAGAGGCTGCGGCAACGCAGGAGACGACGGAACGCGAGCGTCGCCGCAGCATGGACATTGAACGAGCGCGCACCGAGGCCATGACCCAGGCGACCGCCGGGCTGGCGGATGGCCTGAGGCAGCTTGCCGCCGGCAACCTTTCCTTCCATCTCGCCGATCCTTTTGCCGCCGAGTTCGAGAGCCTGAGAAGCGACTTCAACGCAGCCGTCACCCAGCTCGGTCGTGCCATGGCCGCGGTCGCTGCCGCGTCACGCTCCATCGATACCGGCACGCAGGAGATTAGCCAGAGCGCGGACGATCTTTCCAAGCGCACGGAGCAGCAGGCCGCCTCGCTGGAAGAGACTGCCGCCGCACTCGACGAAATCACCGTCAATGTGACGAATTCCTCGCGACGGGCCGAAGAGGCGCGAAGCGTCGCGGTCCAGGCCAACACCAGCGCGAACCATTCCGGCATCGTCGTGGCCGACGCCGTCAATGCCATGCAGCGCATCGAGCAGTCTTCCAACCAGATCGCCAGCATCATCGGCGTGATCGACGAGATTGCCTTCCAGACCAACCTTCTGGCGCTGAATGCCGGGGTCGAAGCCGCGCGTGCCGGGGAAGCCGGCAAGGGATTTGCGGTCGTTGCACAGGAAGTCCGCGAGCTTGCCCAGCGTTCGGCCCAAGCCGCCAAGGAGATCAAGGATCTCATCCGCAATTCCAGCGCGGAGGTGGAAAACGGGGTGAAGCTCGTCAAGGACACCGGCGAGGCGCTGAAGACGATCGAAGCCTATATCGTCACCGTCAACCAGCACATGGACGCGATTGCGACCTCCGCCCGCGAGCAGTCGGTGGGGCTTTCGGAGGTCAATACCGCCGTCAACCAGATGGACCAGGTGACCCAGAAGAATGCGGCCATGGTCGAGGAGGCCAATGCCGCCAGTGCGACGCTGGCCATCGAATCTCAGCGACTTCGCGACCTGATCGGACAGTTCCGGCTCGCAGAGGGTACACGTGATGGCGTTTTGCAGCTCCGCCAGATGGGGGCCGAGATGGCGACGCCGGCCCGGCGCTACGTGGCACGGGGATAACCTGGCCGGTTTCCCTTCCGCCTCACGGCATCAGATATTGCGGCTCGCGGTTTCCGCGGGCCGTTGACGTTTCCGCTGAGTATTTACGGTTTCCTTTCCCGATCCTTGCATGCAAGTTGGCGCCCCATGAGAGACGATTCGCCCGGACTGTTCGGTTCGCCGCCGCGCCCTCGCGTCGTGCCCGTTCTGGTGCCGATGCCGGCGCCGACGGCCTACAGCTATGCCGTGCCGGAAGGCATGGCGGTCGAGCCGGGTTCGATCGTGCAGGTGCCGCTCGGGCCGCGTCAGGTCATCGGCGTCGTATGGGACGGGCCGGATGCCGGTTCCGTCGATCCGAAGAAGCTGCGCGCCATCACCAAGGTGTTCGATTGTCCGCCGCTTGACCGGAATATGCGCACCTTTCTCGACTGGGTAGCGTCCTATACTTTGTCGCCTCCGGGTTATGTAGCGCGCATGGCGCTTCGGGCGCCGGCCGCGTTCGATCCAGAGCCGATGGTGGAAGGTTTTCGTTTTTCCGGTATCGAGCCGGAGAAACTGACGCCCGCGCGGCGCAAGGTTCTCGATCTCGCGGCGGACGGTCTTTCCTGGACGAAGAGCGGGCTCGCTCATGCATCGGGGGTTTCCACGAGCGTGATCGACGGACTGGTGAAGCAGGGCGTATTCGAGACCGTGTTCCTGCCACCGCCGCCGCTGGTGGCCAGACCCGATCCCGAATTTGCCGAATCCCGGCTTGCCGGTCCGCAGAAGGACGCGGCCGATGAAATCCTTGAAGGTGTTCGCGCCGGAGGCTTTTCCGTTGCCCTGATCGACGGCGTGACGGGATCCGGCAAGACCGAGGTCTATTTCGAGGCAATTGCGGAGACCTTGCGACAGGGAAAGCAGGTCCTGATCCTCCTGCCGGAAATCGCGCTGACGGCCAATTTCCTCGAACGCTTTCAGGACCGCTTTGGCGCGAAACCGGGGGAATGGCATTCGGATCTGGCGACGAAGACCCGCGAAAAGGTCTGGCGGCAATGCGCGACCGGCGATATCCGCGTGGTGGCCGGTGCGCGCTCCGCTCTCTTCCTGCCCTTCGAGGATCTCGGCCTCATCATCGTCGACGAAGAACACGATCCCGCTTTCAAGCAGGAGGATCGGGTATTCTATAACGCCCGTGACATGGCTGTGGTGCGTGCCCGGATATCCGGGTTCCCGGTCGTTCTGGTGTCGGCCACACCTTCGGTCGAAAGCCAGGTCAACAGCCAGAACGGGCGCTACCGGCGTATTCATCTGCCGACGCGTTTCGCCGGCGCGGCACTACCGGATCTGCATCTCATCGACATGCGGCGTCATCCACCGGAGCGCGGGGGCTTCATCTCGCCGCTTTTGCTCAAGGCCGTCGGCAAGACGGTTGAACGCCAGGAGCAGGCGCTGCTCTTCCTCAACCGGCGTGGCTACGCGCCTTTGACGCTTTGCCGTGTCTGCGGCCATCGCTTCCAGTGCCCGCAATGTTCTAGCTGGCTGGTGGAGCACCGGTTTCGCGGGCAAATCCAGTGCCATCAATGCGGCTATGCCGAGCCGACGCCGCAGGCCTGCCCGGAATGTGGTACGCTCGATCATCTGGTCGCCTGCGGACCCGGCGTCGAGCGCATCGCGGAGGAAGTCGAGAAGCACTTCCCCGATGCCCGGACACTGGTGCTTTCCTCCGACCTCGGCGGCGTGAAGCGACTACGTCTCGAACTGGAGGCCATTGCCAATGGCGAGGCGGACATTGTTATCGGCACCCAGCTCGTTGCGAAGGGGCATAACTTCCCGCTGATGACGCTTGTCGGTATCGTGGACGCCGATATCGGGCTTGCCAATGGCGACCCGCGGGCGGCAGAGCGTACCTTTCAGCTCCTTTCGCAGGTGACGGGCCGTGCCGGGCGAACGGGACGCAAGAGCCACGGCCTGCTCCAGACCTTCCAGCCAATGCATCCGGTAATGCAGGCGATCGTCTCGGGTGACGCCGAGGCCTTCTACGATCGCGAAATCCTCGAACGTGAGCGCGCCGGCCTGCCGCCCTTCGGCCGGCTGGTATCGATCATCATTTCGGCTGACAACCGTATCGATGCCGAGACCCACGCACGGCAGCTCAGGCAGGCAGCCCCCTCGGAGTCCGGAGTGGCCGTTCTCGGGCCGGCGGAGGCGCCTCTGGCGCTGATCCGGGGTCGCCATCGCTTCCGTCTGCTCGTTCATGGCCGTCGCAACAGCGATATGCAGGGTTTCGTGCGGACAATGCTCGCCAACGGGCCGAAGGAACGTCGCTCGATCCAGGTCCAGGTCGATGTCGACCCTCAAAGCTTCCTGTAATCCACCGAAATCCGATCCAACTGGCATTTCCGGGAGATACCGCGATCCACTCGTTTGTGCGATAAGCCTCGCCGGACTGTGATTTTAGAAGACGGGGATGACTGATGGAGTTCTACCTTCCAACGGAGTTTGGCGAGCAGCTGGCCTTCGGAGCGGCCGCGGCCACGGTTCTGATCGGTGCTTTCGTGATGTTCGCACCGGGTGTCGCCATGAGGCTTTTCGGCGTCCAGCCGCGGGAAGGTCGGCCGGAAGGCTATGGCGCCGTCCGTTCTGCTGGCGGCCTGATTGCGGGATTTGCGGGGACCGCTCTTCTCGTTGCCCAGCCGATGGTCTATCTCGCTCTCGGCTTTGCGATCGTTCTTGCGGCATTCGGGCGTATCCTCTCGATCATGTCGGACAGAGGCGCGACGCTCCTGAATTTTCTACTCTTGGTTGTGGAAGTTATTCTGGCGGCCTTGCCGATCATTTTCGTCTTTGGTCTTGTGTGAGCGCGCGGGGCGTTCCGGCGAAGCTGCCTTTTGGCAATTTGACGCAGTTTCCCGGAAAATTGCTGCCAAGGTCTTGTCCTAAAGACTCATTCCGTTAATACGCGTGTTGCGAGTCCAGAGTTCCTATGCTAGACGGACCGCGAAATTCGGAAAACGCAAGCGGACTATTCTTGTGTTTTCGGGGGAAAACGTAACGATTTCAGGGTTATGCGCATCGCCTCCAGGGGGCGGGCAGATTCTGGATGAAAATCAGGGAATATTTTGCCCGTGGCAGACACATCCCAAGTCATTTCAGGCGTGGCGGAGCGCTATGCATCCTCGCTTTTCGAGCTTGCTCTCGAAGCCGGTTCCGTTGATGCGGTCGCCGTCGATCTCAACCGTTTCCAGGCGATGATCGATGAAAGTGACGACCTGAAGCGACTGGTGCTTTCTCCGGTGTTTTCCGCCGAGGACCAGTCCAAGGCCGTTGAAGCACTCTGCGCAAAGGCCGGTATCGGCGGTCTCGTCGCAAACTTCCTCAAGGTGGTTGCAGGAAACCGGCGTCTTTTCGCCGTATCGGGCATGATCGCCGCTTTCCGGCAGATCGCAGCCCGTCATCGCGGTGAAGTCACCGCAGAGGTGACATCTGCCCACGCACTTACTTCCGAACAGGAAAACGAATTGAAGGCGGCGCTGAAGGGCGTCACCGGCAAGGATGTCTCGGTCAACGTCTCGATCGATCCATCCATTCTCGGTGGTCTGATCGTCAAGGTCGGCTCGCGCCAGATCGACACGTCCCTTCGCACCAAACTTTCCACCCTTAAGCTTGCACTGAAAGAGGTTGGCTGATGGATATCCGCGCCGCGGAAATTTCCGCAATTCTGAAAGATCAAATCAAAAATTTCGGCAAAGAGGCGGAAGTCTCGGAGGTCGGCCAGGTTCTCTCCGTTGGTGACGGTATCGCCCGCGTTTACGGTCTCGACAATGTTCAGGCCGGCGAAATGGTTGAGTTCCCCGGCGGCATCCGCGGCATGGCGCTGAACCTCGAAGCCGACAACGTCGGTGTCGTTATTTTCGGTTCCGACCGCGACATCAAGGAAGGCGACACCGTCAAGCGGACCGGCGCCATTGTTGACGTGCCGGTTGGTCCGGAACTGCTTGGCCGCGTCGTTGACGCTCTCGGCAATCCGATCGACGGCAAGGGCCCGATCAACGCTACCCGTCGCGCTCGTGTCGACGTCAAGGCTCCCGGCATCATTCCGCGCAAGTCGGTTCATGAGCCGATGTCGACTGGCCTCAAGGCCATCGACGCCCTGATCCCGGTTGGCCGCGGCCAGCGCGAGCTGGTCATCGGCGACCGCCAGACCGGCAAGACCGCCATCATTCTCGACACGATTCTGAACCAGAAGGCCATTCACGACAATGGTCCTGACGGCGACAAGCTGTTCTGCGTCTACGTCGCTATCGGCCAGAAGCGTTCGACCGTTGCCCAGTTCGTGAAGGTTCTCGAAGAGCGTGGCGCTCTGAAGTACTCGATCGTCGTTGCTGCGACCGCATCTGATCCGGCTCCGATGCAGTACCTCGCACCGTTCGCTGGTTGCGCCATGGGCGAATTTTTCCGCGACAACGGCCAGCACGCCCTGATCGGTTACGACGACCTTTCCAAGCAGGCTGTTGCCTACCGTCAGATGTCGCTGCTGCTGCGTCGTCCTCCGGGCCGCGAAGCTTATCCTGGCGACGTTTTCTACCTGCACTCCCGTCTGCTCGAGCGCGCTGCAAAGCTCTCCGACGAGCGTGGCGCCGGCTCGCTGACCGCTCTACCGGTTATCGAAACCCAGGGTAACGACGTTTCGGCGTTCATTCCGACCAACGTGATCTCGATCACTGACGGCCAGATCTTCCTTGAAACCGACCTGTTCTACCAGGGTATCCGTCCGGCCGTTAACGTCGGTCTCTCGGTTTCCCGCGTTGGTTCGTCGGCCCAGATCAAGGCGATGAAGCAGGTTGCCGGCTCGATCAAGGGCGAACTCGCCCAGTATCGCGAAATGGCCGCCTTCGCCCAGTTCGGTTCGGACCTGGACGCCTCCACCCAGCGCCTGCTGAATCGTGGTGCACGTTTGACCGAACTTCTGAAGCAGCCGCAGTTCTCCCCGCTCAAGACGGAAGAACAGGTTGCAGTGATCTTTGCCGGTGTGAACGGTTACCTCGACAAGATCGCGGTCGCTCAGGTCGGCAAGTTCGAACAGGGTCTGCTCTCCTACCTCCGGTCGGAAGGCAAGGCTATCCTCGACACCATCCGTGCGGAAAAGGCCATCAGCGACGACACCAAGGGCAAGCTCAAGGCTGCTCTTGACGCTTTCGCCAAGTCTTTCGCGTAAACGGGGCTCAAGCCAAGGACGGATAACGGATGCCTTCACTTAAGGATCTGAAAAACCGGATCGCCTCCGTCAAGGCGACGCAGAAGATCACCAAGGCGATGAAAATGGTCGCCGCGGCGAAGCTGCGTCGTGCGCAGGAGGCGGCCGAGGCCGCCCGGCCTTACTCGCAGCGGATGAGCGCCGTCCTTGCCAATATCGCCCAGGCGGTGGGTGGTGACGATGGCGCGCCGAAGCTGATGACGGGTACCGGCAGGGACGATGTGCATCTGCTCGTCGTCTGCACGGCGGAACGCGGCCTTTGCGGTGGCTTCAATTCCCAGATCGCGCGCTTTGCCCGTGATCATGCCCGCAAGCTTCTGGCGGCCGGCAAGACCGTCAAGATCTTCTGCGTCGGCAAGAAGGGATATGACAGCCTTCGTCGCGAGTTCGGCAGTCTGATTGTCGAGCGCACGGACCTGCGTGAAGTCAAGAAGATCGGTTTCGAGAACGCGGATGCGATTGGTCGCAAGATCATCGCCATGTTCGAGAAAGGTGAGTTCGACGTCTGCACTCTGTTCTATTCGGAGTTCAAGTCGGTCATCAGCCAGGTTCCGACCGCGCAGCAGCTGATCCCGGCTTCTGCCGGCGAAGCAGCGGCTTCGGAAGGCGCTACCGCGGTCTACGAATACGAGCCGGATGCAGGCGCGATCCTGACGGATCTCATTCCGCGCAACATCTCGGTTCAGGTTTTCAGGGCTCTGCTCGAAAACGTCGCCGGTGAAATGGGCGCCAAGATGAGCGCCATGGACAATGCGACGCGCAATGCAGGTGAGATGATCAACAAGCTGACGCTGTCTTACAACCGTCAGCGTCAGGCGCAGATCACCAAGGAACTCATTGAAATCATTTCGGGCGCGGAAGCGCTCTGAGGTTAAGGAAAGAGGGTAAGAAACATGGCTAAGGCAGCTACCCCGAAATCTACTGCGGCGAAGTCCGCAACCGGCTCTGTCGGCCGGGTTACCCAGGTCATCGGCGCTGTTGTTGACGTCGCTTTCGACGGCGAGCTGCCCGCGATTCTGAACGCGCTGGAAACCGAAAACCAGGGCAACCGACTGGTTCTGGAAGTTGCGCAGCACCTCGGCGAAAACCAGGTCCGCACGATCGCCATGGACTCGTCCGAAGGCCTCGTTCGCGGCCAGCTGGTCACCGACACCGGTGCTCCGATCTCGGTTCCGGTCGGCAAGGAAACCCTTGGCCGCATCATGAACGTCATCGGCGAGCCAGTTGACGAAGCCGGTCCGCTGGACACGGGCGTCCGTCGCGCCATCCACCAGGAAGCTCCGGCTTACGTCGAGCAGTCCACGGAAGCCCAGATCCTCGTCACCGGCATCAAGGTCGTCGACCTTCTCGCTCCTTACGCAAAGGGCGGCAAGATCGGCCTGTTCGGCGGCGCAGGCGTCGGCAAGACCGTTCTGATCATGGAACTGATCAACAACGTCGCTAAGGCACACGGCGGCTACTCGGTATTCGCCGGTGTTGGCGAGCGTACTCGCGAAGGCAACGACCTCTATCACGAAATGATCGAGTCCGGCGTTAACAAGCATGGCGGTGGCGAAGGCTCCAAGGCTGCGCTCGTTTACGGCCAGATGAACGAACCGCCGGGTGCCCGCGCTCGCGTCGCTCTGACCGGTCTGACGATCGCTGAACAGTTCCGTGACGAAGGTCAGGACGTTCTCTTCTTCGTCGACAACATCTTCCGCTTCACTCAGGCAGGCTCCGAAGTGTCGGCTCTGCTCGGCCGTATTCCTTCGGCCGTGGGTTATCAACCGACGCTGGCAACCGACATGGGTGCCATGCAGGAACGCATCACGACCACGACCAAGGGCTCGATCACCTCGGTTCAGGCCATTTACGTTCCCGCCGACGACTTGACCGACCCCGCTCCGGCAACCTCGTTCGCCCACTTGGACGCAACGACCGTTCTGTCGCGCTCGATCGCGGAAAAGGGTATCTACCCGGCCGTTGACCCGCTCGACTCCACCTCGCGCATGCTTGACCCGATGATCGTCGGCGAAGAGCATTACGAAGTGGCTCGTAAGGTTCAGTCGACGCTCCAGCGCTACAAGGCCCTGCAGGACATCATCGCCATCCTTGGTATGGACGAACTGTCTGAAGACGACCGTCTGGCCGTTGCCCGCGCCCGCAAGATCGAGCGCTTCCTGTCCCAGCCGTTCTTCGTTGCTGAAGTCTTCACCGGTTCGCCGGGCAAGCTCGTTGCTCTCGAAGACACGATCAAGGGCTTCAAGGGTCTCGTCAACGGCGAATACGACCATCTGCCGGAAGCTGCCTTCTACATGGTCGGATCCATGGACGAAGCCATCGAGAAGGCCAAGAAGCTGGCCGCCGAAGCTGCCTGATAATGGATCTGCGGCACGCGGGACAAGGGTCCTGCGTGCCGGTCCTTCATCCACGAGAGAAGTGAACCATCATGGCCGACAATTTCAATTTTGAACTCGTTTCGCCCGAGCGCCTGCTGCTTTCCGAAAAGGTGAGCGAAGTTGTCATTCCGGCAACCGAAGGTGAAATGACCGTCATGGCCAACCATGCGCCGACCATGACCACAATCAAGCCGGGCGTCGTCTCGGTGAAGCTCGCCTCGGGCCAGGTCACCAAGTACGTCGTCTTTGGCGGCTTTGCCGACATCGTTCCGACTGGCTGCACGCTTCTGGCGGAATCGGCTGTCGCCATGACCGAGCTGAACCGCGAAACTCTGACGAAGCGGATCGAGACTGCTCGCGCCGAGCTCAATGCGACCGACAACCACGAGCACAAGACTCGTCTCGAACAGTACCTTGCTGAACTGACTCATCTGAACGGCATATTGATTGCCGCCTGAGCTACTTCCGCGGGTTGACTGCGACTGATCCAGAATGAAAGAAAGCCGGGCCTTGCGCGCCGGCTTTTTTGTTTTCATGACCTTTTGTATCAGAGGTAGGCAATCTCAGTGGGCGTCTTCTAGAATCATCGCGGAGCCTTTTTCGGCGACCATCATTGTCGGGGCATTGATGTTGCCGGCAGTGACGTTCGGGAAGATGGACGCATCGATGATGCGAAGGCCTGCTATCCCATGGACGCGCAGTCGTGCGTCGACGACCGATTGCCGTTCGTCCGGCCCCATCGCGCAGCTTCCGCACAGGTGGTAGATCGAACCGCTGTTCTGCCGGAAGTAATCGAGCAGTTTCTCGTCGGTATCGGTTGCAGGGGAGGGAGAGACCTCTTCCTCGATAATCGTCGTCAGGGACGGGGCCGATGCGATCCTACGAACCAGACGGCTGCCTTGCAGTACCTCTTCGATATCGTGTTCCGTGGAGAGATAGTTGGGGCGGATCAGGGGTGCTGTCGCCGGGTCGGGTGAACCTATGGCGATCTCGCCGCGGCTGGTTGGCCGGCATGGATTGAAGGCGATGAGGAAGCCCGGATATGGCTCCGGTTTCAGACCTGATCTCGGATTTTCCGGAATGCGATAGGAGAGCGGGTTGAAATAGAGCTGGATGTTGGGACGAGGCGCATCGGGGCTGCCGCGGAAGAAGCCGCCGGCCTGATTGACGCTCATCGCGAAGGGGCCCTTGCGGGTCAGCAGATAACGTAACCCCAACGCTGCCTGACCGAAAATGCTACCGAAGCTACCGTTCAGCGTCGGCCGGTTGGCGCGATAGTAGAAGCTGGCGCAGATATGATCTTGAAGGTTCCTGCCCACCGCCCGAAGGTGATGGCGGACATCAATTCCGAGAGACTGCAAGGTCTCGCCATCGCCAATGCCCGAGAGTTGCAACAGCTTCGGTGTGTCGACGGCTCCCGCCGCGAGGATGACTTCTCTGCGGGCCTGGAATGAGCGCCGCTGCCCATGTTGCAGGACTTCGACGCCATTCGCCTGTCCGTCCTCGGCAAAAAGGAGGCGTTGCACGACGGCGTTGCGTTCGATGGCGAGGTTGGATCGTTTCAGTGCTGGCCGAAGATATTCGGCGCTGGAATGGGAACGTTGGCCGCAGCGCGTATTGATATCGTAAACGCCGGCCCCTTCGATGGAGGCGCCGTTGAAGTCTGTGTTGGCCGGCAGTCCGAGTTCTTCGCAGGCGGCAAGGAAGGCATCGGAAACCGGATGGATGTCGCCGCGCATGGGGGTGACATGGATTGGGCCGTGACCACCATGCCATTGCGAGGCACCTCCGGCATGGGTCTCAAGTTTGCGGAAATAGGGTAGAACGTCACCAGCGCCCCAGCCCGGATTGCCAGCGGCTTCCCAGTCGTCAAAATCGGATGCGGCGCCACGCACGAAGATCATGGCGTTGATCGATCCCGATCCGCCCTGCACCTTGCCGCGGGGGGCGTAGATGCGGCGGTTGCCGAGTTCGGGCTCCGGCTCGGTGGAATACATCCAGTTGACGGTCGGGTTGTAATAGCTGCGGGCGTAGCCGACCGGGATCTTGAACCAGAAGCTGTCATCGTTCCCGCCGGCTTCGATCAACAGAACGCTGTAGCGGCCATCCTCGCTCAGCCGGCTTGCGAGGATACAGCCGGCCGAACCGGCGCCGACAATGATGAAATCATAAGTCATGGCTTGCCGCTCAGCCCTTGGCCGGGGCGAAGGCTTTGACGTCGGCGGGCTCCGCTGCCATCTGCAGGTGCAGCCGCTCGCCGGTATAGGGCGTGTGCTGCTCCACGACGGCCATGTCGAGTTCGATACCGAGGCCCGGCTCGCGGGAGGGAATGAGATAGCCGTCGTCGAAGGCGAGCTTGTTCTTGAGGATCCGGCCATGGAAATCGCCGAAATCCAGTATTGCCTCGTGGATCAAGAAGTTGGGCGTTGCCGCGGAAAGCTGGATGCTGGCGGCGGCACCGACCGGGCCGTTATAGAGGTGCGGGGCGATCTGGGCATAGAAGGCCTCCGCCATGCCGGCGATCTTCTTTGCTTCCAGAAGGCCGCCAACGCGGGCGACGTTCATTTGCAGGATTGAGGCCGCGCCGAGCTGGAGAACGCGCTGGAATTCGTATTTCGTCGTGAGGCGCTCGCCTGTCGAGACAGGGATCGATGTGGCTCTAGCGACCTCTGCCATGGCGGCTTCCTGACCGGGCGGCACAGGCTCCTCGAACCAGAGCGGATCATATTTCTCCAGCCGCTTTGCCAGCCGGATCGCCGAGGACGGGACCATCTGGCCGTGGGTGCCGAAGAGAATGTCGGCACGGCTACCGATGGCGTCGCGGATCTTGCGGCAGAATTCCTCCGAGCGATCCATGACGCCGAGCGAAAGCTGGTGGCCGGAATAGTTGGTGTAGGGACCGGCGGGGTCGAACTTCACGGCGGTGAAGCCCATTTCGACCATGCGGACTGCCTCCTCGGCGGCGAGGTCGGGATCGTTATAGTCGTATTCGCCGGCTGAGTTCTTCGGGTAGAGATAGGTATAGGCGCGCAGCTTTTCGTGTACGGTTCCGCCGAGCAGGTCGGAAGCGGGCCGGTTCGCAGCCTTGCCGATGATATCCCAGCAGGCGATTTCAAGACCGGAGACGATGCCCATCATCGTCGGATCGGGACGCTGGGTGAAGCCGCTGGAATAGGCGGCACGCCAGAAGCGCTCGATCCGGTGCGGATCGTGATCCAGCAGATAGCGCTGGAAGACATCCTCGATCAGCGGCACGAGGCCGGAGGGATGGAAGGCGGTATCGTAGATCTCGCCGATACCCTTGATACCGCAGGCCGTCTCGATTTCGACGAAGATCCAGTACATGCCGCCGATATGCGGTGGCGGGACGGCAACGACATAGGTCTTGAGCGATGCGATCTTCATGATGGTTCCCCAGGGATATTGTTCGATCGTATTCTTGTGCTTGCAGGTTGGTGAGCGGGTCAGTGCTTCAGGACGACCAATCGAGTCTGGGTGAATTCCAGCATGCCGTGCTTGCCATCGTCTCCGCCGAGGCCAGAACGTTTCCAGCCGGCGTGATAGCCCTGATAGGGATCGGCCGGGAAACGGTTGATGTAGAGTTCGCCTGCTTCGATCTCGTTGGCGGCCTTCATCACCTTGCGGTAGTTCTCCGAAAAGACGACGGAGGCGAGGCCGTATTGGTGGTCGCTCGCCATGGCCAGTGCTTCGTCGAAATCTCCATAGGGCATGACCGCAAGTACGGGACCGAATACCTCCTCGCGGACGATCTCCATGTCCTGCCGGCAAGCGGAAAGAAGCGTTGGCGGATAAAAGAAGCCGGCCCCTTGAGGGATGATGCCGCCTGCCTCGACCTTTGCGCCTTCTGCCTTGGCGCGTTCGACCATGGCATGGATGCGCGAACGGGCAGCCTCGTTGGCGAGAGGGCCCATCAGGTCGGGGCACTTTGATCGGTCGCCAAAACGGCGGGATGAAAACGCCTCGCGAAGCTTGCCGAGCAATGCGTCATGAACGGCCTCATGTACGTAGAGGCGCTCGACCGAAGTACAGACCTGTCCGCAATGGGCGGTCTTGGCGGTAACCACCAGGCGGGCTACGGCATCGAGATCGGCATCCGGCTCGACGATCACCGGTGTCTTGCCACCGAGTTCCAGTGACGGTTTGGCGATATTGGCCTTGCAGTATTCGAGAACGGTGCGGCCGGCTGCGACGCTGCCGGTGAGCGTGATCATGCCGACCTCCGGCCGGGTGCACATGGTTTCGGCGACATCATGCGTCATCGTCATGATGTTGATAAGACCGGGCGGCAGGGCGGCTTCCTCAATCGCATCGGCAAAGACGAAGGCGGAGGTGGGCGTGTTGTTGCTCGGGCGCACGACGACGGCATTGCCGGCGACGAGGGCCGGGGCGATCTTGCGCACCAGCGTGTAGATCGGGAAATTGAAGGGGATGAGGCAGGCCACGACGCCGATCGGGGTGCGCTTCAGCATCAGCGTCTCGTCGGGCGTGTCGCTCTCGATTACCTCGCCCTCGATGCGCCGCGCCCATTCGGCGTGATAGCGCATCAGGACGGCGGCATAGATCGTCTCGGCTGTGGCATCCGCTATGCTTTTGCCGGACTCCCGCGCAAGCGCCTCACCGATCTGCCCCGCACGACGCTCGACCGCGTCGGCGACCCGTCGCAGGGCGTCGCCACGGTCGATTGCCGGAAGACGGCCCCAGCTCTTCTGGGCGCGGGCTGCGGCTTCGACGGCCCGGATGACATCGGCATCCGAGGCGGTCGGGACGCCTGCAAAGATTTCACCGGTGGCCGGGTTTATGATGTCGATCGCAGAAGGGCCTTCCGGCGAGACAAAACGGCCGTCGATGAAATTGCGATAATCTGTCATCGTCCCCTGCTTTTCCGGCGGATTTCCGTCGAGTAGGAGCCATCCCGCCTGTTCGCGCAAGCGAGTTATTCTCGGGTTCATCATTCGAAAATCGAATGTTTCAGGCTGCGCCGGCCTTGACTGCGGTCTCAGGGTTTCCGGCATGTTCCGGATCTCCGGAAAGTTCCAGACGCAGCCATTGCCGGAAGGCCTTCACATTGGCAGAGTCCACCTGTTCGGCCCTCGTCACCAGCCAATAGGATTCGTGGCCTTCCACCTCGACATCCAGCACCTTTGTCAGCCGGCCCTCTTCCATTAGCGACTCCACCATGAACCGGTCGGCAACGGTGACGCCGAGGCCATTGCAGGCAGCCTCGATCGCCATGTCGAGGAGGTCGAATTCCAGTCCGCCGCGGGTGTCGGTATGGCTCAGGCCGGCTGCATCCAGCCAGTGCTGCCATGTCAGGTAGCGTTGGTCGGCCGAGGCGAGAACATGGAGGAAAGTCAGGCCGGAAAGATCTAGAGGTCCTGAAGCGCAGCCGGCGAGCAATTGAGGCGAGCAGACGGCGATATGGCGTTCGGTTATCAGCAACTGGGACTGCAGCATGGGCCATTCGCCGTCGCCGAAGCGGATCGCGCAGTCGAGGATGCTCCGTTCGGTGAGGCTATCCTGCAGTTCGGTGGTGATGCTGATCTCGATATCGGGAAGAAAGCGGCGCAGGCTGCCGAACCGGGGCATCAGCCAGCGCTTGGCGAAGGTCGGCGGTACGTTGACGCGGAGCCGATTCTGGTTGCTTTTCTCCATGATGTTGCGAACGGTCAACTCAACGTCATGGAATGCGCGCTGGAGCGCTTCCAGCAGTTCGATGCCGGATGGTGTCAGGTCGAGATGATGGTGACGGCGGATGACCAGCGTTTCTCCGAGTTGTTCCTCGAGATTGCGCACTTGCCGGCTGACCGCGCTCTGGGTCAGGTTCAGCCTGTCGGCGGCGCGGGTGAAGCTGCGGGTCTGTCCCACGACCTCGAAGATCTTCATGGCGGAAAGTGCCGGCAGTTTTCGCATGATGGTTCCGTGTTTGCCGCGGATCGCGGCGCGTTGTCATCCCATTTAAACAGAGCAATCGTAACGACGTCATCCGGTTTCTGCCGTCGGTTTTTTGGATAACGGCGGAGGAAGGCGATTGAAACGTGGCATCGGGCAATGAGATAGTCCGCCAGCCGTTCGTCATTGGGGTAGGGGAGAGAATCATGAAAGTCGGCATTGTCGGAGCAGGCATGGTGGGAAGTTCGGCTGGATATGCGCTCGCCATGCTGGGTATCGTCAGCGATATCGTGCTGGTCGATCGCAATGCGGCGCTGGCTCTCGCTCAGGCGGAGGATATTTCGCACGCTGTTCCCTTCGTTTCCGCAACAACGGTGATCGCGGGAGACTATGCCGATCTTACCGGGGCGGGCGTCGTCATCCTTGCCGCCGGCGTCAGCCAGAAGCCGGGCGAAACACGCCTCGAACTCCTGGAGCGCAATGCTGCCGTCTTCCGCGATGTGGTCGGAGAGGTCCTGCGGGTCGCGCCGGACGCAATCCTGCTGATCGCCTCCAATCCGGTGGATATCATGACCCAGGTCGCGACTCGCCTCTCCGGCCTGCCGCCGCAGCGCGTGATTGGCTCCGGGACCATTCTCGATTCGGCCCGTTTCCGCAGCCTGATCGGCCGCCATCTCGGCATTTCCCCGCAATCCGTGCATGCCTATGTGCTTGGGGAGCATGGAGACAGCGAGGTGCTCGGCTGGTCGAATGCGCGGGCGGGTTCAGTTTCGCTCCAATCCTTTGCCGAGCAGATCGGGTCACCGCTGACGGACGATGTGCGCCAGTCGATTGACGAGGGAGTGCGCAACGCCGCCTACAAGATCATCAACGGCAAAGGTGCGACCTATTATGGCATCGGCGCCGGTCTTGCCCGCATCGTCAAGGCGATCGCCCAGGATCAGCGCGACGTACTTTCGGTGTCGATCGTTACGCCGCATATCGTGGATGTGGAGGATGTCGCTCTGTCGGTTCCCCGAATCGTCGGGGCTGACGGTGTGGTCGCCGATCTCATTCCCGAGCTTGAAGCCAGCGAACATACGGCCCTCGGAAGGAGTGCGGCCCTTCTCAAGGAAAGAGTGGAATCGATCAAATTTTGATTTTCATCAATTTCTGTGGGTTGGACAGGCTCTTTCCCTAGGTGCGGCACTCGTCTATTTCGAGTTTCGCTGCGTTGCGTTATATATGATGCACGGCGATAATCGCTCTTGCGCCCGGATGGTTTGATGAGTGTTCCGACCTTCAGTCCCGATATGAAAGAGGACCAGCTGGACGACTTCATGTCGAAGGCGCGGGCTGCGAGTACACTCCTCAAGGCGCTTTCGCATGAGACGAGGCTCCTGATCCTCTGCATTCTCAGCCGTGGCGAGAAAACCGTGGGTGAGATCGAGGCCATTCTGGGACTGCAACAGGCAGTGGTTTCTCAGCAACTCGCGCGCCTTCGGGCCGAACATCTCGTCCGGACGCGTCGCGAAGGTCGAATGATTTTCTATCGGATCGGTGACCCGGCGCTCAACGAACTCGTTTCCGTGCTCTACAAGATGTATTGCGAACCGGACGAAAAGACACCCGTTGCCAACGAAGTGCACGAGGGCGCCTGAGCCCTGCAACGTTGTCGCGGATCTTCCTCGGCTGGCGCATGCAGGGGAGGCGGCGTTGATCGACAAGCTTGAATTCTTCATCGCGCTCGCAAGAGCACAACATTTCGGCCGTGCGGCCGAGGAGTGCGGCATTACCCAGCCTACCCTGTCGGCTGCGATCCGGCAGCTGGAGGATCAGCTCGGGGTCATGCTAGTGCAGCGCGGTTCCCGCTATCAGGGGCTGACTCCCGAGGGGCAGCGGGTGCTGGAATGGGCGCGGCGCATTGTCGGCGATGCGCGGACCATGCGGGAGGAGATGCGCGCCGCCCGCCGTGGCCTTGCCGGGCATATTCGCATTGCCGTCGTTCCAACGGCACTTTCCATGGTGCCACGCATCACCGAGCCCTTTCAGGCCAAGCACCCGGACGTGACCTTTTCCATCCTGTCACGCACCTCGTTGCAGGTGCTGAGCCTTCTGGAGAACCTGGAGATCGATGCTGGGATCACCTATCTCGACAATGAACCGCTCGGGCGGGTCACTTCGGTGCCTCTATATTCGGAGCGATATCACCTGATCACCGCGGCCGGGACGCCCTTGTCGGATCGCGAAAAAGTGACGTGGCGGGACATGGCCGATCTTCGGCTTTGCCTATTGACCGCGGACATGCAGAACCGTCGCATCATCAACCAGCATATGGCTGAGGCCGGGGTCACGCCGCACCCGACGCTTGAGTCCAATTCGATGATCGTGCTGTTTGCCCATATCCGCACGGGCAAGTGGGCTTCGATCATGCCGCGCAATGTCGCGGAATCCTTCGGCTTTCCCGAAGAGATCCGGATGATCCCGATCGGTGAGCCGGAGGCTGAGCACTCCGTCGGACTTGTCGCCCAATACCGGGAACCCTTTACGCCCCTTGTTTCCGCCCTGTTGCACGAAGCCGGGCGGCTGGCGAATGCCCGGGCGTTTTGATAGAAAATTTCTATCGATTCACATGACTGCTTTATTGACCTTGCCGGGGGTGGAGGATCATTCTTGTTGAAAGTCGGCCGGGAATGAGAAATCCCGGTCTTCGTCAACGTTTCGGCCAGTTTATCCGACGGCGACGCCCGGGTTCAGGAATCGGCCGGTTGGCGATGTTCGTGTCGGTTTGGGAGGACTGAACATGAATGTGAGATCATCTTCGGATGATGTGTTGTCTCGCACATCCGCGATCATTTCCGATTTGCAGGGCCTTGAAGGACCGCTGCTGCCGATCCTGCATGCCGTGCAGGACACGTTCGGCTATGTGCCGGAAGAGTCCAAGCCGCTGATCGCGCAGGCGCTCAACCTGTCGCGCGCGGAAGTGCATGGCGTCGTTTCGTTCTATCACGACTTCCGCTCCCACTCCGCCGGGCGCCATGTGCTGAAGCTCTGTCGGGCCGAGGCCTGTCAGTCGATGGGCGGGGATGCGATGGCCGAGCGGGTCAAATCGCTTCTTGGCATCGATTTTCACGAGACGACGCCCGATGGCGCCGTGACGCTCGAGCCGGTCTTCTGTCTCGGGCTCTGTGCCTGCGCGCCCAGCGCCATGCTGGACGGCGAGCTGCATGGTCGCCTCGACGAAGACTGTCTTGGCGAACTTGTTGCGGAGGCACGTCGATGACAGTGACCATTTTTGTTCCCGGGGATTCCGCCGCCCTTGCCGTCGGCGCCGACAAGGTGGCCGCGGCAATCGAGCGTGAGGCAACGGCGCGCGGGATTGACGTGCATGTGGTGCGCAACGGTTCACGCGGCCTCCTCTGGCTGGAGCCGCTTGTCGAGGTTCGCTCGGACCATCAGCGGGTCGCCTACGGGCCTGTGAAGGCCTCGGATGTGTCCGGCCTGTTCGACGCCAATTTTCTTGAGGGCGGCGAGCATCCGCTCCTCCATGGGCAGACGAAGGATATGCCCTTCCTGTCGCGCCAGACGCGCCTTACCTTTTCTCGTTGCGGCGTGACCGATCCGCTTTCTCTGGAGGATTATCGCCACTATCAAGGCCTTAAGGGGCTGGAGAAGGCGATTGCCATGGCTCCCGCCGATATTGTCAAGCAGGTGGCCGATAGTGGTCTGCGCGGGCGAGGCGGTGCAGGTTTCCCGACCGGGATCAAATGGAAGACGGTTCTCGATGCACCGGGTGATCGCAAATACATCGTCTGCAATGCGGATGAGGGCGATAGCGGCACGTTTTCCGACCGCATGATCATGGAGGGTGATCCCTTCGTGCTGATCGAGGGGATGGCGATTGCCGGCCTAGCGACCGGGGCGACCAAGGGTTACGTCTACACCCGCTCGGAATATCCCCATGCGATCCACGTGATGACGGAAGCGATCCGGATCGCGCGGGAAGCTGGCATTCTCGGTCCTTCGGTGATGGGATCGGGCCGTGCTTTCGACATGGAAGTCCGCATGGGCGCGGGCGCCTATGTCTGTGGTGAGGAAACGTCGCTCCTCAACTCGCTGGAAGGCAAGCGAGGTATCGTCCGCGCCAAGCCGCCGCTGCCGGCGCTTCAGGGGCTTTTCGGCTGTCCGACCGTGGTCAATAACGTCATGTCGCTGGCGTCGGTGCCCGTTATCATGGACCGGGGGGCTGCCTTTTATCGTGATTACGGCGTTGGCCGCTCGCATGGCACGATCCCGATCCAGCTCGCCGGCAACGTCAAGCATGGCGGTCTCTACGAGACGGCTTTCGGTCTGACGCTCGGGGAGCTTGTCTATGACATCGGCGGTGGCACAGCCAACGGCCGTCCGGTCAAGGCGGTGCAGGTTGGTGGACCGCTCGGCGCCTATTTCCCGCCTTCGCTGTTCGACACGATCTTCGACTACGAGGCTTTCGCTGCAAAGGACGGCTTGATCGGTCATGCGGGTATCGTCGTGTTCGACGATACGGTCGACATGTTGAAGCAGGCCCGTTTTGCCATGGAGTTCTGCGCGGTCGAAAGCTGCGGAAAGTGCACGCCCTGCCGCATCGGTTCGACCCGCGGCGTGGAGACCGTCGACCGGATCGCCCGTGGCATCGAGCCTGAGAAGAACAGGGCGTTGCTCGGCGATCTCTGCAACACCATGAAGTTCGGATCGCTCTGTGCGCTCGGTGGGTTTACGCCCTATCCGGTGATGAGCGCCATGACGCATTTCCCCGAAGATTTCGCGCCGACCCCACTCGTTGAAGCAGCGGAGTAAAGCCATGTCTCTCATTCACGAAATCGACTACGGCACGCCAGCATCGAAATCCACCGACACGGTGACGCTGACGATCGATGGCCGGCAGGTGACGGTGGCTTCGGGCACTTCGATCATGCGTGCCTCCATGGAGGCGGGCATTCAGGTGCCGAAGCTCTGCGCGACCGATATGGTCGATGCCTTTGGCTCATGCCGCCTCTGTCTCGTCGAGGTCGAGGGCCGCAACGGCACCCCGGCCTCCTGCACCACGCCCTGCGCGCCGGGAATGGTCGTGCATACCCAGACGGACCGGCTGAAGCAGATCCGCAAGGGGGTGATGGAGCTCTATATCTCCGACCATCCGCTGGACTGTCTGACCTGTGCGGCCAATGGCGATTGCGAACTGCAGGACATGGCCGGTGCCGTGGGCCTGCGTGATGTCCGCTACGGCTATGAGGGTGACAATCACGTCAAGGCGCGCGATGGCGTCGGCGAAGTGAATGCCCGCTGGATGCCGAAGGACGAATCCAACCCCTATTTCACTTATGATCCGGCGAAGTGCATCGTCTGCTCCCGCTGCGTGCGGGCCTGCGAAGAGGTGCAGGGCACCTTTGCGCTGACCATCGAAGGCCGCGGGTTCGACAGTCGTGTCTCGCCCGGCATGCACGAGCAGTTCCTCGCGTCCGAATGCGTCTCCTGTGGCGCCTGTGTGCAGGCCTGCCCGACTGCCACGCTCACGGAAAAGTCGGTGATCGCCATCGGCCAGCCGGAGCATTCGGCGGTTACCACCTGCGCCTATTGCGGTGTCGGCTGCTCGTTCAAGGCGGAGATGCGCGGCGAGGAACTGGTGCGCATGGTGCCGTGGAAGGACGGCAAGGCCAATCGCGGCCATTCCTGCGTCAAGGGCCGCTTCGCCTATGGCTATGCTAGCCACAAGGATCGCATCCTCAATCCGATGATCCGCGAAAAGATCAGCGATCCCTGGCGCGAAGTCACATGGGAAGAGGCCTACGCCCATGTGGCGACCGAGTTCCGCCGTATCCAATACCAGTACGGCAAGGATTCGATCGGCGGCATCACGTCCTCCCGCTGCACCAATGAGGAAACCTTCCTCGTCCAGAAGCTGATCCGCGCCGGCTTCGGCAACAACAATGTCGATACCTGTGCCCGTGTCTGCCACTCGCCGACCGGCTACGGTCTGGGGCAGGCCTTCGGCACCTCGGCCGGTACGCAGGATTTCGATTCCGTCGAGCATTCCGATGTCGTCATGGTGATCGGCGCCAACCCGACTGACGGTCATCCGGTGTTCGGCTCGCGGCTGAAGAAGCGGCTGCGTCAGGGTGCGAAGCTGATCGTCGTCGATCCGCGCCGCACGGATATCGTGCGCAGCCCGCATGTCGAGGCTGCCTATCATCTGCCGCTGAAACCCGGCACCAATGTCGCTGTGATGACGGCGCTTGCACATGTCATCGTGACGGAAAGCCTGTTCGACGAGACGTTCATTCGCGAACGCTGCGACTGGTCGGAATTCGAGGACTGGGCGGCCTTCGTTGCCGAGCCGCAGCACAGCCCGGAAGAAACCGAAGCGTTTACCGGCGTTCCGGCCGATCTGGTGCGCGGCGCCGCTAGGCTGTTTGCAACCGGCGGCAATGGCGCGATCTATTACGGTCTCGGCGTGACCGAGCACAGCCAGGGTTCTACGACCGTCATGGCGATTGCCAACCTCGCAATGGCGACCGGCAATATCGGGCGTCCGGGCGTTGGTGTTAACCCGCTGCGCGGCCAGAACAATGTGCAAGGCTCCTGCGACATGGGTTCCTTCCCGCACGAGCTTCCGGGTTACCGCCACGTTTCCGACGACGCGACGCGCGAGACTTTCGAAAAGCTCTGGGGCGTCAAGCTCGACAGCGAGCCGGGCCTGCGCATTCCGAACATGCTGGATGCCGCCGTCGACGGCACGTTCAAGGGCATCTACATTCAGGGCGAGGACATCCTGCAATCCGATCCTGACACCAAGCATGTATCGGCGGGCCTTGCCGCGATGGAATGCGTGGTGGTGCAGGATCTCTTCCTCAACGAGACGGCCAATTACGCCCATGTCTTTCTGCCGGGCTCGACCTTCCTGGAGAAGGATGGCACCTTCACCAATGCCGAGCGGCGCATCAACCGCGTGCGCAAGGTGATGACGCCGAAGAATGGCTATGGCGACTGGGAGATCACCCAGAAGCTCGCGCAGGCCATGGGCCTCAACTGGAGCTACAAGCATCCTTCGGAAATCATGGACGAGATCGCCGCGACGACGCCGAGTTTCGCCAGTGTCTCCTACGACTATCTCGACAAGATGGGTTCGGTGCAGTGGCCGTGCAACGAGAAGTTCCCCGAGGGCTCGCCGATCATGCACATCGACGGCTTCGTGCGCGGCAAGGGCAAGTTCATCCGGACCGAATATGTCGCGACCGACGAGCGTACCGGACCGCGCTTCCCGCTGCTTCTGACGACCGGTCGCATCCTGTCGCAGTATAATGTCGGTGCGCAGACCCGCAGGACGGACAATGTGACATGGCATGCGGAAGACCGGTTGGAAATCCATCCTCACGATGCGGAGCAGCGGGGTATTAAGGACGGTGACTGGGTTAAGCTCGCCAGCCGCTCAGGCGATACGACGCTTCGTGCGCTGATTACCGAGCGGGTGGCTCCCGGCGTGGTCTACACCACCTTCCACCATCCCGATACGCAGGCGAATGTCATCACCACGGACTATTCCGACTGGGCAACCAATTGTCCGGAATATAAGGTGACGGCCGTGCAGATTTCTCCCTCCAACGGTCCGACAGACTGGCAGCAGGATTACGAGGAGCTGTCACGTCGTTCGCGTCGCATTGCCGGCAAGCTGGAGGCGGCGGAGTAGGAGCCAGGTTGTATGAAGACTTCCGTTTCCGCCCGTGAACTGCTGTTTCGAGATGGCGTGCTCACGCCGTCGTCGAGAGCCGTGCCGGAGGAAACGCCGATTGCGTTTTCCTACGGCGGGTCCACCCATGCTGTGATGATGGCAACGCCGGCGGATCTCGAGGATTTCGCCTTCGGTTTTTCGCTGGCGGAAGGGATCATTACGTCGCCGGACGAGATTCTGGCCGTCGAACCGCTGGAAGCCGGCGCGGGGCTCGATGTTCAGGTGACGCTTCGGGATGCGACGGCGGATGCGCTGACGGTGCGCCGCCGGCGGATGGCGGGTCCTGTTGGATGCGGCCTTTGCGGTATCGAATCGATCGAGCAGGCAAGCCGTCCGGTGCCGCGGGTGGCGGCCGCGGGCTTGCGTCTTGCGCCTGAAGATATCGAGGAAGCGATGACGGCGCTTGGTCGTGCCCAGGTACTGAACCGTGAAACACATGCTGTGCATGGCGCAGGCTTCTTCGTGCCGGGCGAGGGTCTGCTGGCCATCCGCGAGGATGTCGGGCGTCACAACGCGCTGGACAAGCTGGTGGGTGCGGTTCTGCGCGCCGGTCGTCGAGGCGAGGAGGGCGTCGTGGTCGTTACCAGTCGCCTTTCCGTGGAGATGGTGCAGAAGGCCGCGATTCTCGGCGCTTCGGTGCTCGTTGCCATTTCTGCGCCGACCGCGCTTGCCATCCGCACGGCGGAGGAAGCGGGAATGACGCTGATCGGTATCGCCCGAGGACATGATTTCGAAATTTTCACCGGATCGGAGCGCATCGTCACCGGAGTTGCCGCCAATGTCGCATGACACCTCGGAAAAGATCGTTCGCATGGCGAACCAGATTGCCACTTTCTTTCTTTCCCAGCCGGAGGCGGTGAGGGCAGAAGGCGTTGCCAACCACATCAACAAGTTCTGGGAGCCGCGCATGCGCCGCCAGTTCTTCGAGCATATCGACAAGGGCGGCGAGGGGTTGTTGCCGCTGGTGATCGAGGCTTCCAAGGCTGTCAAACGGCCGGTTGCCGCGTAGAGAGGCCCGGTGCTTTCGTCATTTGTGCCGGCGTGAAATCCCAAAACTGAAAAGGCAGAGACAAAAAAGCGTTTTGCCTCTGCCTTATGGTGTCGCCGGTACGCTTTAACTATGCCGCGACGAGTGAGTGCCTGATGTCACCGGGTCGGCCTATCCGGAAATCATCGAGAAGACCGTGGAGGCTTTCCGCCTCGCGTGCTAGACCGTGGCTGGCGGCCGTGGTTTCCTCGACCATCGCGGCATTCTTCTGGGTCGCCTGATCCATGTGGTTGACGGACTGGCTGATTTCCCTGAGTGCGCCGGACTGCTCGCGGGAGGCGCCGACGATGGCAGTTACGTTGGTGTCTATCTCGCCGACGCGGGAGGATATCTCGTGCAACGCCGTTCCCGTCCTCCCGACCAATGAGACGCCGTTCTTCACATGCTCGCCGGATGTGTGGATCAGCGTCTTGATTTCCTTGGCCGCCTGAGCCGAGCGTTGTGCCAGTTCCCGCACCTCCTGTGCGACGACGGCAAAGCCCTTTCCGGCCTCTCCGGCACGGGCCGCCTCGACGCCGGCGTTCAGCGCCAGCAGGTTGGTCTGGAAGGCGATCTCGTCGATGACGCCGATAATGCTGGTGATCTGCTGTGACGACTCTGCGATGCGGCTCATGGCCTCGATAGCCTGTTCGACGACTTCGCCGGAGGTCTCCGCACTCTTTCGAGTCTCGCGGACGAGGCGGCCTGCTTCGTCTGCCCTGCGGCTGGCGTCGGCGACGGTGGTGGTGATTTCCTCGAGGGCGGCAGCGGCTTCTTCGAGCGAGGCGGCCTGACGCTCGGTGCGCCGCGCCAGATCGTCCGAGGCCTCGCGCACTTCGGCGGAAGCCGACGCGATGCCTTCCGCATTGATGGCGACTGTCTGAAGGGCGTTGCGCAGCTTGGCGACGGCGGCATTGAAGTCCTGACGCACCTTTTCCATGGTCGGAACGAACGGCTGTTCAAGGCACTGGAGTAGGTCGCCATCGGCGACTGCATTGAGTGCGCGGCCCAGCGCGTCGATCGCGGTCATGCGAGGTGTGACGTCGGTTGCGAACTTCACTACCTTGTAGACCTGCCCGTTCAGGTCGTGAATGGGATTGTAGGAGGCCTGGATCCAGACTTCCTTTCCGCCCTTGCCATAACGGACGAATTCATTGGCCATGAAGCGGCCCTCGGCGAGCTGTGCCCAGAAGGTCTTGTATTCGGCGCTGGCGGCATATGCTGGTTCGCAGAACATCGAGTGGTGCCGGCCGACGATTTCGGAAAGGTCGTAGCCCGTCGCGTTGCAGAAGTTTTCGTTGGCTTTCAGGATCCGCCCGTCCGGGGTGAACTCGATCACGGCCTGGGAGCGGGAAATTGCGGAAATCTTGTCGGCGTCCTCGAGGCTTCTCTTCTTTGCTTCGGTGATGTCGGTGGCGATCTTGACCACTTTGTACGGCTTGCCGCCTGAAAAGACGGGATTGTAGGATGCCTGGATCCAGATTTCCCGACCACCCTTGCCTAAGCGCTTGTATTCGCGGGCGTCGAACTTGCCGGAGGCCAGATCGGTCCAGAATTCGCGATACTGAGCCGATTCCGCATACGCAGGATCGCAGAAGATTCGGTGGTGCTTGCCGATGATTTCTTCCAGGCTGTAGCCAACCGTGCGGCAGAAGTTCTCATTGGCATCGAGAATGGTCCCGGTAAGATCGAACTCGATCATCGCCTGGGACTTAGAAAGTGCGGAACGTACGTTGCTGGAGTCACTGCTTGCTGCAAACCATGCCATCCGAGTTGCCCTTCCTCTGGCTGCGTCCTCCACCGGCTGTACCATCGCATTGGCGAATACACCGGAATGCACGTTAAGATAGCGTTCTCGTATTTAATAATCTTATAATTACATAAGCAAAGTTTGATAAACTTAAGCGCGCAAGGGAAGCGTGAGACGAAAAAGGCCCCACGAATGGAGCCTTCAAAGAAGTCGTATCTGCCCTATTATGAAGGGCTCAGGCCGCGAGGTCTTCCGCTTCGGTGCCCTTGAACATCTTTGAGAGGTTCAGGAAGCAAATCATGCCGTTCTCGTTGGCGATGATGCCTTCGGAGAATGACTTGTCGAACGAGGCGGAGATTTCCGGAACGGGCTGCACCTGGCTCGACGGAATGGTGAGGATATCGGAGACGCGGTCAACCAGCATGCCGATGACCATGTTGTGTACTTCCGCGACGACAATGGCGGACCGTTCGTTGGCAACCGTGCTCTTCATACCGAGCTTGTAAGCGAGATCGATGATCGGGATAACCGAACCGCGGAGGTTCATGACGCCGATGACATCGGCCGGAGCATGCGGGATCGGCGTCGACGGAGCCCAGCCGCGGATTTCGCGGATCGTGGTCGTCTTCACGCAGAATTCCTGATCATGCAGGCGGAAGGCGATGATTTCGAGGGTTTCCCCACCGAAGGTCGTAGAGGGTATCGTCGTTGCCATCAGAATTCTTCCCAACTTTCCTGTGCCTGGGCAGAAGCGGCTGCGCCGGTGGAAGCGCGGGCGACCTTTGCCATGAGTGTGCGTGCCGGGGATGCAACGGGTGAGGCATCAGGACGCGCTATTTTTACTGTAGCGGAAGAGTGTTGCCCAAATCTAAACTGGGCGAGCAGATTTTTGAGCGTTTCCGCTTCTCGCGCAAGACTGTGGCTGGCGGCGGACGTTTCTTCGACCATGGCCGCATTCTGCTGGGTGTTCTGGTCCATTCCGTTGACGGCGCGGTTGATTTCCTGAAGCGCGGTCGACTGTTCGCGTGAGGCCTCTACGATGGCGGCGACGTTGCGGTCGATTTCCTGCACCTCGGCCACGATCTGATCGAGCGCCTTGCCAGTCTCGCCGACAAGTGAAACTCCGTTCTTCACCTGATCGCCGGAAGTATGGATCAGCGTCTTGATTTCCTTTGCAGCATTCGCGGACCGCTGGGCGAGTTCGCGTACTTCCTGCGCGACGACTGCAAAGCCTTTGCCGGCTTCGCCCGCGCGGGCTGCCTCTACGCCAGCATTCAGCGCCAGCAGATTGGTCTGGAAAGCGATGTCATCGATCACGCCGATGATGTTGGAAATTTCGTTCGACGAGTTTTCGATCTCGCCCATGGCGCCGATGGCATTCTTCACCACCTCGCCGGATCGTTCTGCGGCCGTCTTGGTACGAGCAACCAGTTGGCCAGCCTCGCCTGCGCGCCTGGAGCTGTCGGCGACCGTCTGCGTGATTTCCTCAAGCGCAGCGGCGGTCTCTTCGACAGCGGCCGCCTGCTGCTGCGTTCTTGTGGCAAGGCTGTCGGAAGCGACATGGATCTGCGCCGAGCTGGCGGCAATTCCTTCCGCATTCCCGCCGACAGTGCGCATGGCTTCTTGCAGCTTTTCGATCGAGGTGTTGAAGTCGGTGCGGACCTTTTCAAGCGTCGGTATAAACGGTTTTTCGATGCGCGTGGTGAGGTCGCCGTTGGAAAGTGCGGTCAGGCCGACTGCGAGATCATCGACGGCGCGGACGCGCTCGGTAATATCGGTGGCGAATTTAACGACCTTGAAGACCTTGCCGTTCATGTCGAAGATCGGATTGTAGGATGCCTGAATCCAGACGACCTTGCCGCCCTTGCCGATGCGCTTGAACTCCTGTGCGATGAACTCTCCTCCGGCCAGTTTCCGCCAGAAAAGCTTGTAGTCGTTGCCCTGGGTGTAGGCCGGTTCGCAGAACATCGAGTGATGCTTGCCGCGAATCTCTGACAAAGTGTAGCCAAGCGTCGACAGGAAGTTCTCGTTGGCTGTCAGAACTTCCCCATCGGGCGTGAATTCGATGATTGCCTGAGCCCGGGAGATCGCATCGAGCTTGCCGGAATCTTCGGCCGCCTTCAGCTTTGCTGCCGTGATGTCAGTAGCGAACTTCACGACCTTGTAGGGCTTGCCGCCGGAGAAAACGGGGTTGTATGAGGCCTGAATCCAGACCTCCTTTCCGGACTTGGCAATGCGCTTGTACTCCCGCGCATCGAACTCGCCCTTGGCGAGCTTGGCCCAGAACTCCTTGTATTCCGGAGAGGCCACGTAGGCCGGATCGCAGAATATGCGGTGATGCTTGCCCTTTATCTCTCCGAGCTCGTAGCCGAGAGCTTTACAGAAATTCTCGTTGGCGTCGAGGATATTGCCCTGCAGATCGAATTCGATCATTGCCTGGGACTTGCTGATGGCGGCGAGGATGGCCTTTGCATCCGCACCGAAAGGCATGAGGATGTTCATATAAGCGCCTTTGCTTCGAGCGTACCGTTTCACATCGCGATGGCCCCAGCGCAGAATTTGGCAATAGTCAAATCTTACTGAGTGTTCCCCTCGGGATTCGTCCCGGATTTGTTTTGTTTTCGCGTCATTTTATATGAGTATTTGAGTTAAAATATTGTTATTGGTGGATTTTTATCCAGAAAGACAACTATATGGTGTTGTTTGTATTTATCATTGGTTGTGTTTTTTGTTTTATCAACTATTAGTTATTTCTTAATTGAAGAATCTCTTCTTTGTTGTTTTCGGATTTAAATGGTGTGTTTCACCAGTGGTGATGCTCTCGCGAGAATCGCGAAAGATTGGGGTCAGGCCGCTGGCGCTCTAGCTCAACGAAAATACAGTCAGAGCGGGTTATCGCTTCGACCGCTCCTGACGTGTGATGAGTGCTCGTTTGTTTTTACTCAGGCGGGGCGCGTGGGGCGGTCCAGGACGCGGCGTCCGAACAGGCTCGCGGCCAATTCGACCATAACGCGGGCGCTCTTGCCCCGGTCGTCGAGAAAGGGATTGAGTTCGACCAGATCGAGCGAAGAAACAAGCCCGCTATCGTGCAGCATTTCCATGATCAGATGTGCTTCTCGAAAGGTGGCGCCGCCGGGAACCGTCGTGCCGACACCCGGCGCAACGTCCGGATCGAGGAAGTCCACGTCGAGGCTCACATGCAGCAGGCCGTTAGCGTTTGAGACATCTGCGATGATACGGCGGATGATAGCGCCGACGCCTTCCTCATCGATGGCGCGCATATCGAACACCTTGACATGATTCTTTCGGATCGCCACCCGCTCCTCCTCATCAACCGAGCGAATGCCGACCTGGTAGACATGAGCCGGATCAACGAGAGGACGTGCAGCCGGCAGGATCGGCGTGAACTCCGCCTTGCCGCAGAAGAACGCAACGGGCATGCCATGCATGTTGCCCGAGGGAGATGTTTCCGGAGAATTGAAGTCCGCATGCGCGTCCAGCCAGAGGACATAGAGAGGACGACCGAGATCCGTGGCGTGGCGGGCCATGCCGGAGACGCTGCCCATCGAAAGGCTGTGATCGCCGCCGAGCAGGATTGGAACGGTGCCCGCATGGGCCGCTTGATAGGTGCGTTCCTCCAGCGCGCGGGTAAAGGCGGCGACGACGGGTAGGTGGCGCGCATTCTGGTGGCGGGGCAGGTCCGTTGCGGGGGCGGGGCGAAGGTCGCCGATATCGGTAACGGCGTAGCCAAGCTCTCCGAGCGCATGGCCGATGCCGGCGATGCGAAGCGCGGCCGGCCCCATGGCGCAGCCGCCGCGGCCGGAGCCTTCTTCAAGGGGAACGCCGATCAAGGTTGCCGCCTTCTTCTCCGTCATACGGATCTCCTTTGAAACTGGCAGGAAAAGCCGGATTGTTATCAAAGCCTGCGTTGGCAAAAAGATGGAAAATTGTCGAAAAGGCAGCTAGATTAGACAAAATGTTAGCTCGAACTGACGAAGTGATGACGATGGATGATCTGGACCGGGATATCCTCAGCGCATTGCGCCAAAATGCGCGGGTTTCTGCTTCTTCGCTTGCTGCGACAACGGGTGCATCGCGGGCAACCGTGACCGCACGCATCGACCGGATGGTGGCGGATGGCACGATTGCGGCGTTCACGATCAGGACCGGAAGCGAGATCCGGCCGGCGGGGGTGAGGGCGATCGCGATGATCGAGGTTGTCGGCAAGTTTGCCGACCGCGTGGCTCATCAGCTGCGCGGGCTGCCTCAGGTGAGGTCGCTTCACAGCACCAACGGCCGGTGGGATTTCATCGCCGAGCTGGAGGATCGCGATCTCGCCTCTTTCGACGAGACCCTGCGGCGCATTCGCCTGATCGAGGGCATCAATACCACGGAATCGAGCATTCTGCTGAAGACCAGCAAGGTTGGCTGAGGCGACTTGTCCTTAGCCTTCAGCCATCTGACGCCCTTGAGGCGTCAGTATTCCTTTTCATAGTAGATGCCGCCGCCGGCGCCTTCCGCCCCTGCTTCGCCCTTCAGCTTCACGCCTCGGCCGACATCGAGGTTGATGACGGCCTTGCTCTGGCCAGAGCCGCTCTGCTGCAGCTCGATATAGGTGCGGTTGTTGAGGTACTTCCCGGCGCTGACATTGGTTTGGCCGGTCTCGTCGGTGGAGATGTCGAGATCGTCGACACCGAGTGTGGAGCGCAGGCTTTCGAAAAGCGAACCGGTGCGACCGCCGGCAAGCTGGCTTGCCGCGTCGGCAAGCTGGGCAATCTGCAGGGCCGACAGGCGGGACATCGACTGACCGAAGATCAGCTGCGCCAGAATTTCATCCTGCGGCAATGCGGGGGACGACGAGAAGGAAACCGAGGGATCGTTGGCAAAGCCGGCGATCGTGATGGTGATCGTCGTCGAGCCGGATGTCGTGGTCGCCTTCATGTCGAGAATCGGAATAAGGCCGCCGCCGAAGGTGATGTTGCCTTCGGTGAATTCCAGCCGCTTGGTCAGGATCGACATGCGTCCGCGACGCAGTTCGAAGCCCCCGGAGACATTCGGGCTTACGGCGTTTCCGGTCACCCGGACTGTTCCGCCGAGTTCCGCGTCGATACCACGTCCGCGCACAAAAATCTGTGAGGGAGAGGAAATCGTCAGATCGAGCGCTATGGTCGTGGATGAGCCGTGCTCTTCGGTCTTCGTCACCTTCGCCATCTGATTACGGACGCTGGCGGGCGCGTTCCTGTGCTGGATGTTCAGTTGCGAAAGGCTGGCGGGCAGTTTTTCCGGAATGGTGATTGCTGTCCGTGAAAGGGCGATGGTGCCGGAGAGCACTGGGTTATTGAGCAGGGGACCCTTAAGAGCGAGCTTGCCGTCGGCGGTACTCGCAACTATGGTTCCATCGACATAGACGGCCTTGTCCAGAGTAACCGCGATATCTGCCGGCAGCCCGGGCGAGCGAATATCGATAGAGCCGCTGCCGGAAATGCGGCCGCCGCTGGCGAGCTTGCCGCCGAGTTCGGTGATTTCCGCCCGGTCGCCGCGCAGGCTGATGGTTGCCGCAAGTTGTTCGAGCGCAAGATTGCGGCGAACGTCGATAAGCTTGGCGCCGGAGGTTCTCGCCGTACCGTTGATTTCGGGTGCGCCGGCAGTGCCGGTGACGGTGACATCTGCGTTGGCGCTGCCTTCGAGGATCAACCCCTGGCCCGACAGGACACCGCTCAATGCCGCGAAGGGGAGGTTGCCGGTGAACTTCATGTTGATCGGCCGGCTGCCGGCCAGGCCAAGCGTGCCGCCGCCTGCGAAGGCAAGCCCCTGCTGGCTCGTTACCCTGGTGTCGAGAGAGAGGTTCTGGTCCCTGAACTCGCCGTTTGCCGAGATCGAGAAGCTGCCGACGCCTGCCGATCTCGTCTGTGCCAGCCCCGCGTCCGCCCAGGTGAGATTATAGGTCAGCGCAGGTGCTGCCGCCGTTCCCTTGACCGTCACCGTACCGGATATGACCCCTTCGGGCGAAAGGTTTGGAGCCGCCTTCGCCGCAAGCGAAGCGGGCAAGCGATCCAGGGTGATGGCGAGATCGAGTTCATGGCCGGCACTGCCCTTGATATCGACCGTGCCACTGCCGGCGGAAATCGTGGCGGTTCCGATGGTCACGGTGCCCTCGCTCAGCCGCAATGCTGCGGGGCGAGCAAGCTTCAGCGGGATACCCGTGGGCGCTGCGGATGCCTTGTCGAGGGCGATATCCAGTCCGCCGGCGTTCTGCGTGACATTGCCCGCGACGACCAGCGGCGCCGCATCATAACGTGCGTTCAGATCAAAGGCGGTGCTTGCGCCCTGTCGCGTAAACGCAAGTTTCGGCGCTTCTACCCGGTTGGCGCCGGACTTGACCTCGGAGGCTGCAACGGTTCCCTCGACTGCAAAGGCTGCGAGGTCGGAAATGTTCAGCTTGATATCGGGCTTGGCGATGGTGAGGGTGTCGCGCTGGATGCTGTTGCCGGCAGCCACCACCTCGGCCGAGAGCCTTCCGTTGTTTTCCTGCAGCGCAAGCGTGCCCTTGAGATCGCCGCTCGCGGTCTGTCCGGCGAAAGCGGCAAGCAGGCCGATGTCGGGGAAATCGAAGGTCAGATTGCCAGATGGCAGGAAGGCCGGAGAAAAGGCGATGGCCCCGTCGAGCCTGTTGCTGCCGACGGTGATGTTAAGTGCCGGAATGGCGGAACGGCCGTTTTCCGCGACAAGGTCCGCGGTGCCCTGCACCTGCTGCCCGTCGATACGGCCGGCCATGCGCAAGGTGCCTTTGGGCGCGGCCTTGTCGGCGGTGCCTTCGACATCCACCGTGAAGCCTTCGAGCTTGCGGCCTGCGACCGTCGCCGCCTCGCTTCTGAGCGAAAGCTGGGCGGCCAGCGCGTCGAGTGGTCCATTGGCGGAAAGCGAGAAGTCGGAAACACCCTTGGTGTTGTCCATCAAGGCGCCGATATCGGCGATGCGGCCGCCAAGATCAGCCGTCAGCTTCTTTTCCGCATCGAGTTCGATGTTGCCGGAGGCTTCCCCGAGATTGGTGGTGATCTTCAGGTTGTTGAGCTTGATGTCCTGCGGCAGATTGTAATTCAGGTTGCCGGAGACGCGAATGGTGTCGCGGAGCTTGGCTGCGATGGCGTCGGGCAGAATGCCGGGAATGCCGAAGAGTTCGAAGCGGCCGGTGAGGCGCTTATCGGCAAGGGCGTACTGGCCAACCACTGTGCCGCCGATGCTGGCGCTTTCGATGGTTGCCGCTTCAAGACCTACGGCCGTTGCGGCCAGCACGATCGGTGCCTTCAACGTCATCGGCGCCTGCAGAAGGCGGTTGAGTTCGGCATCGGCGAACTGCATCCCGGCGACTGATACCATCGTCTCGATGCGGCCGGTCTGGTTTGCCAGATCGAAGGCCTTGCTCTTCACCTCGATGGCGAGGCCATCGAATTCGCCCTGCGCTGTCTTCACCTTGTCGAGCTTGGTAGACATTTCGAACAGGGCGGCATCGGCGCGACCGCGCAACGACAGGCTCGCCTCGCGGATGGCGAGCGCAATGTTATCGCTGCCGTTTGGATAGTTGAAATCGACGGGCCCCTTGAGACCGGTCAGTTCGGCGGAAAGGTCGTTTTCGCCTGACGGGTCGTAGCGGCCGGAAGCCGAAAGGGACAGCGCCCCGGTGGACAGGCTGCCGCGGCCGATCTGGATCGCACCGCCGGGCGCGAGGCTCGCATCGATATCGATGGTCGTTTCGTCCGCAAATGGCGGGCGAAGTCCCGGCGGGAGCATGGCATCGAAACGGCCGCCGCCCTCGATCAGAATGCGGCGCGTGCCATCGGCGGATTGCTTGTGGGTCGCGTGGATAGCAAGCGTGGGCCGACCATCGAGCGCGGCGGCAATCTTGCCCTGCCAGTCTGATAGTGGGCCGTCGCCCTCGACCGTGAGGTCGATGGCGGGCGTGCCCGGCAGCTTGAGAAGACCTGCCAGCAGGCCGCCGGTCGGCTCGACGATGTTGGCGGCAATCTGCAGCCGGTTCTTTGATGGCGCATAAACGAGATCCGCGCGGGCGCTGGTTTCAGGCGAATCGGGGCGCTGGGCCTCGATATTGGCGGTTATGGTGTCGCCCGACGCTTTGCCGGATCCCGTGAGCGAAAGGCGGATTTCACGACGGGCCAGCTCCGTGCCGATCTCGACGGACGGAAGCTCCAGCTTCTTGATGTTGATTGCAACCGGCAGGGAAAACTCGCCGCTGCCTGGCGTCTGCTCGACAGTTGCGGCCGGCGTGCGGTCGAGTCGCACGCGATCAGCCGCCAGACGCTGGGCGCGAAAGGTGCCGGAAAGCAGGTCGAGCGGCGTCCAGTCGAGTGCGAGATTGTCGATCTCCGCATAGACGCCTTTGGTATCTGCGATCGCCACATGCTCGACGCGCAGGGCGCCGGTCAACAGCGGTCCCGTGCCATCGATGGTGATGCGCCGGTCGGGGTTCGACAGCAGGGTCGAAAGCCAGTTGGTGACAATGCCGGCACCGGTCGTGGTGAAGCCACCGAAAAGGATCGCGACGACAGCGAGCGCAAGCGCTCCGCCCGCCGTGTAGGCGAACAGCCGAAGGATCCATCTGGTCAGGCGCTTCAGCATCAGGATCTCGTTTTCCCGTCTCGGCTATCCATCAGAAACTCTGTCCGATCCCTGCATAAATGCCGTACTGGCTACCCCCGTCATAGCGGTCGAGCGGCATGGCAACGTCAAGTCTCAGCGGTCCGAATGGCGTCATATAGCGCAAGCCTACGCCCGCTCCCATGCGCAGATCAGAGAAATCCGGAAAATTTGCCGTTGAGACGCTGCCGACATCGAGAAACGGCACGATTCCGATCTTTTCCGTGATGTTTATCCGTGCTTCGAACGAACCCAGAGCGTAGGAACGGCCACCGGTGGCGTCGTCATTGTCATTGTAGGGCGAGATTTCCTGATAGGCATAGCCGCGTACCGAGCCGCCGCCGCCGGCATAGAAGCGTCGCGTAGCCGGAATAGCCTTGAGGTCGCCAGCGCCGAGCAGGGTGCCCGCCGAAAGCTTTGCGGCGAGAACCACACGATCCTCCGCGCCGATCCCGTAGTAGCCGGAGACCGAACCTTCGAAGGAGGAGAAGATAGTGCTGCCGGTGATCTCGTAGCTCGGGATCGCGCTGACCGACGCATAGTAACCTTCGGTCGGGTTCAGCTTGTTGTCGCGCGTATCGCGGATGTAGCTTAACGGTACGCCGAAGGTCAGGTACCTGTTGTTGCCGAAGGCATCGTCGATGTCATCATATGTCAGCGAAAGACCGCCGCTGACGGTGTCGTGGTCGCTGATCTCGTAGGCGAGGGCGACCTTGCCGGCGATGGAATTCGCGTCATAGGAATCGGTGGTGAGTGTCGTGCCCTTGATGCTGGCTTCCAGTGTCGCGGAGGGGAAGAACGCGCCGGGCTTCACGAAGGTAATGCCGGCGGAATAATCGAGGTTATCGACGATATTTCCATCGCCGAGGCCGCTGACCGTTCCTTCCAGCCGCAGAGATTCCGCCTGGCCGAAAAGGTTGCGGTGACCCCAGTAGCCCTGCAGGCCGACGCCGTCGAGCGACGACCAATTCGCGCCGAAGCCGAAGTATCGATGTTTGCCTTCCGAGACGACGATGCCGAGCGGCAGCGAGCCGTCGCTCGAGAGTTTGCCGGCTTCCTCGATAGTCACGCTGGAGAATACGCCGAGGGCCCGCAGGCGTTCGCCGGCCTTGCGCAACTGCTCGGGCGAATATTGCTGGCCCGGCTGAAGCCGCGAGTAACGGCGGATGAAGGCCTCATCGACTTTGCGGGAACCCTTGACGGCGATCGGCCCGAGCGGCGCTACGGGGCCGGCTTCGGCCGCAATCACCACGTCGATCGTGTTCGTCTCGTGATCGGCGACCACTTCGCGTTTCGTCAGGTGCACCAGGGGGCGCCCCTCTGCCTTCAGGTCGTCGACGATCTTGCTGCCGGCCTTCAGGATCACCAGCGAACCCGCGGGACCGCCGCGGCGGAGATCGTAAGCGCCGGGGTCGAGCCGTGTGGCGTCGCCCTCCAGCGTGACGTCACCGATGGTGAAGAGAGGGCCGGGGTCGATGCGGACGGAGACGGGTACCGGCTTTGAGCGATCAAAGGCTGGGTTCGGCGGTAGTGAATCGAGATTCTGGCCCGCGATAGTCACAGTCACGACGCCGCCGTAACGGGCATTTTCGTAAAGCGTGGCGATCAGCCGGTCGCGATCATCGCGCGCCTTGATAACCACCCCCAGGTCGCCCGATACCGGCTTGCCTTCGTCGCTGACGAGAAGAGATGTGCGGTCCAGGGAATCTGCAAGGTCCTTGTCCGATCCATCGGTATCGAAGGTTACGGTGTAGCGGACGGGGTCGATGACGGTGACTTCCGTCTCGTCGTCGCCGAAGATGGTGATGCCAAAGATCTTGAAGGCATAGGCGTCGTCAGCAAAAATCACCGAAAAGCAAAGGCTTGCAGCAAGCGTGAAAGCAGTGCCGGTCGTCCGAAACGCAATACGTCCAATCGGTGGTCTCAATTTACTCGGCATGCACTACTTTGCTCAACGACGGGATCGGCCGTACGGACAATTCCGCCCAACCTTATCCAGTTTAGACGTAAACAACTGGATAAGACACTTTTTTTAGAGAAAAGCGAATCAAAGAGAGGGGCCGGGTGTACCCGAACCCTCCCGAAATCGGGTCTCAGTAGCCGCGCGGGCACGAGTCGATGTAGCGACGGCCATAGCGGTCGCGGTAGTAGCACTGGCCGGGCTGGTCTGAGACATTGCCGATAATGGCGCCGGATACGCCACCGATCGCAGCACCTATGGCCGCGCCACGGACGTTGCCCGTTACCGCTCCGCCGATGATTGCGCCCGAAGCCGCGCCGATGGTAGCGCCCTTTTCGGTCTGCGTGCAGCCTGCGACCGTCAGGCCGAGCAGTACGAGCACAAGAGCTTTTTTCATGCGTTTCTTCTCCACTGGTTATTCTTCCGGCAACGCCGGGCCGGCATCGGCCGTGCCTGCCCCGCAGGCATTGTCACGACGACCGTCTTCGCAGAATAGCCGGCAAATCGAGAAAGTCCATGGAGATCAAAGTCGATGACGGGTCTCCAGTATGGACTGCGCTTCATGCGACAAGAATGGAAGCGATCTTTTGCTGCGGCGCGAAATATAAATTTCCGAAATGCATAAAAGTACAGGTTGAAGATGATGTGAAAAAGTCAAATGATGCTCTTCGTGTCTGGGAGAGACACGAGGAGGAACAATATGGCAAAAGTAACGCTGACGGTGAACGGCCGTTCGGTGAGCGGCGAGTGTGAGGATCGGATGCTGCTCGTCCATTTCATTCGTGAAAAACTCGGCCTGACCGGCACGCATGTCGGCTGTGACACCACCCAGTGCGGCGCCTGCGTGGTGCATATGGATGGGAAGTCGGTGAAGAGCTGTTCGATCCTTGCCGTCCAGGCATCCGGTTCGAGTATCACCACCATCGAGGGGCTGGCGGGCGGCGGAGACTTGCACCCCGTGCAGGCAGCCTTCAAGGAGCACCACGGTTTGCAATGCGGCTTCTGCACGCCGGGCATGGTGATGACCGCTGTCGACATGATCAATCGCCATGGCGGGCATCTCGATGAAGCGACAGTTCGTCATGAGCTTGAAGGCAATATCTGTCGTTGCACCGGCTACCACAACATCGTCAAGGCGGTGCTGGCAGCCAATGTGGAAATGCATGGCAAGCGACAGGCTGCCGAGTAATCGTTCCATCCTCCGGCCGGACGTTGCGGTTGAGGAGCCGCAGCGAAGGGATTGCCGGGCCGGAAACGCCATCGGGAGGAAATCATGGGTGTCGAAGGAATTGGTGCGCGCGTGGCGCGCAAGGAAGACAAGCGCTTCCTGACCGGCAAGGGCCGGTATACGGACGACATGGTCGTGCCGGGAATGAAATATGCCTATTTCGTGCGTTCGCCTTATGCCCATGCCAGGGTCAGAAACGTGGATGCGTCCGCCGCCAAGTCCATGCCTGGCGTGATCGATGTACTCGACGGCAAGCAGCTGCTTGCCGATGGCATCGGCAACCTGATCTGTGGCTGGATGATCCATTCTAAGGACGGGTCACCGATGAAGATGGGCGCGTGGCGGCCGCTGGCGCATGACACGGTCCGTTATGTCGGCGACGCCGTCGCCGTCGTTGTGGCTGACAGCGCCGCCGAGGCCAATGATGCGGCGGAAGCGGTGATTGTCGAATATGAGGAGCTGCCGGTCGTGACTGAGGCCGCCGAGGCCCTCAAATCCGCTGCGCCGCAACTGCATCCTGAAGCGCCCGGCAACCTGATCTTCGACTGGGAGATCGGCGACAGCGCCGCAACCGACCGGGCCATCGCCTCCGCTGCACATGTGACCGAGATCGAGATCCACAACAACCGCCTCTCGCCCAATCCGATGGAGCCGCGCGCGGCGCTTGGCATCTATGACGCTGCCGAGGATCATTACACCTGTTACACCACGAGCCAGAACCCGCATGTGGCACGCCTTGTGATGAGCGCCTTCTACAATGTCGCGCCGGAAAACAAGCTGCGCGTCATCGCTCCCGACGTCGGGGGCGGCTTCGGTTCGAAGATCTACATCTATCCGGAAGAAATCGTCTGTCTCTGGGCGTCGAAGAAGACCGGCGTGCCAGTCAAATGGACCTCCGACCGCACGGAGGCCTTCCTGACGGATGCCCATGGGCGTGATCATGTCTCCAAGGTGAAGATGGCCTTCGATAGCGACAACCGGATCATTGGTCTCAAGGTGGATACCATTGCCAATCTCGGTGCTTACATGTCGCTCTTCTCGTCGGCGGTGCCGACCTATCTCTATGCGACGTTGCTTTCGGGCCAGTACGCCATTCCGGCGATCCATGCCAATGTCCGAACGGTCTATACCAATACGGTGCCAGTTGACGCTTATCGTGGAGCGGGTCGACCGGAGGCCACCTACCTTTTGGAACGGACGATGGAAACGGCGGCGCGTGAGCTTGGGGTTTCCCCTGCCGAACTGCGGCGGCTGAACTTCGTCCGTACTTTCCCGCACCAGACGCCTGTTATCATGAACTATGACGCCGGTGACTATGAGGCCTCGCTGGAAGCGGCGATGGCTGCCGCCGACTGGACGGGCTTTCCGGCACGGCGGGCGGAGGCCGCAGCCCGTGGCAAGAAACGCGGTATCGGCATGAGCTGTTACATTGAGGCCTGCGGTATCGCACCCTCGCAGGCGGTGGGTTCGCTCGGGGCCGGGGTCGGCCTTTGGGAATCGGCCGAAGTGAGGGTCAATGCTGTCGGCACCGTCGAAGTGCTGACCGGCTCGCACAGTCACGGCCAGGGACATGAGACGACCTTTGCCCAGCTGGTCTGTGACCGGCTCGGTGTGCCGATTGAAAACGTTTCCATCGTTCACGGCGACACCGACAAGGTGCAGATGGGCATGGGAACTTATGGCTCCCGCTCAGGTGCGGTTGGCATGTCGGCTATCGTCAAGGCGCTCGACAAGGTCGAAGCCAAGGCGAAGAAGATTGCCGCGCATCTGATGGAAGCCGACGAACGCGACATCGTCATCGAAAACGGCGAGCTTAAGGTTGCCGGCACCGACAAGACACTGCCGTGGTTCCAGATGGCGCTCGCCGCCTATACTGCACACAACCTGCCGGCTGGTATGGAGCCGGGGTTGAAGGAGGGCGCGTTCTACGATCCGTCCAACTTCACCTTCCCGGCTGGATGCTACATCTGCGAAGTCGAGATCGATCCGGAAACGGGCAAGACGACGATCATCAAGTTCGTGGCGGCCGACGATTTCGGCAACATCATCAATCCGATGATCGTCGAGGGGCAGGTGCATGGGGGAATTGCCCAGGGTGTCGGGCAGGCGCTCCTGGAAGGCGTTCACTACGATCCGTCAAATGGGCAGCTTCTGACGGCAAGCTACATGGACTATGCCATGCCCCGTGCAGACGACCTGCCGTCATTCGAGGTATCACACCAGAATACCCCCTGTCCGGGCAATCCGCTCGGAATCAAGGGTTGCGGCGAAGCCGGCGCCATCGGTTCTCCGCCGGCACTCATCAATGCCATCACGGACGCTATCGGAAATAACAGGCTCAACATGCCGGCCACGCCGAATGCGGTATGGTCGGCGTTACAGGCCGCGGAATAAGAGGGAGGATGTGTCATGCAGCTTTATCCAACCAGCTATCATCGTGCCTCTTCGCTGGAGGAGGCCGGCCGGCTTCTTTCCGGGGCCGATGACGGCAAGTATATCGCCGGTGGCCAGACCCTGATCGCGACGCTGAAGCAGCGGCTCGCTCAGCCGTCGGATCTGATCGACCTTAGGCATATCGCGGCCCTGAAGGGGATTGCGGTCGAAGGCCGGACGGTGACGATTGGCGCGGGGGTTACACATGCCGAAGTGGCGGAATCGGGCCTCATTCGCTCAGTCTGTCCGGCGGTCTGCTATCTCGCTTCGCTGATCGGCGATCCCCATGTGCGTCATCTCGGGACGATCGGCGGATCGATCGCCAATGACGATCCGGCGGCGGATTATCCGGCGGCGATGCTCGGGCTCGGCGCAACCATCTTGACCGATCGTCGCGAGATCGGTGCGGACGAATTCTTCGTCGGCCTTTTCGAGACGGCGCTCGATGAAGGCGAGATCATCCGGGCGGTCCGCTTCACCGCGCCCGACAGGGCGGGCTACGCCAAGTTCGCCAATCCGGCGTCGCGCTTCGCCATGACCGGGGTTTTCGTATCCAAGGGGACAGCGGGTGTACGGGTGGCGGTGACTGGTGCCGGTTCGGACGGCGTATTCCGTCATGGAGGGCTCGAAGAGGCTCTTTCGCGAGACTGGTCGCCCGCGACTGTTGCCAGTGTGACCGTCGATTCGTCTGACCTGATGGCTGATCTTCATGCGACGGCGGATTATCGCGCCAATCTCGTAAAGGTGATGACGAAGCGGGCTGTTGCTGCATCGTGATCCGTCTGCAGCCACGATATCGGAAAGGGCGGTTCCGGCTGCCCTTTTTCTTCCAGCTTGATACAGATCAAGTTTGAAATAGATGAGATCGATTAGCTCTTCTTTGAGAAGGTTCCTCAGACAGCGCCTTTTGTCGCAGTTTAGAATGAATTTACAATCCCGGGGTTGACCGCTGGCGCACAGGATCCCAAAAGAGAAGCAGCAGGCTGGAGTTTTTTGACGATGGATTTCGAAGCGTTTTTCAAGAGCGAGCTGGAAGGTCTTCACGAAGAAGGCCGTTACCGGGTTTTTGCGGATCTTGAACGGCAGCAGGGTAATTTCCCCCGTGCCACGCGCTACACCAAGGACGGCCAGCACGACGTTACCGTCTGGTGCTCCAATGACTATCTGGGCATGGGCCAGAACGCGTCCGTGATCGAGGCGATGAAGTCGACGATCGATCACTGTGGCGCGGGTGCGGGAGGCACCCGGAATATCTCTGGCACGAACCACTACCATGTTCTTCTCGAGCGCGAACTTGCCGATCTGCACGGCAAGGAATCGGCGCTGATCTTCACCTCTGGCTATATCTCCAACTGGGCGACGCTCGGCACGCTCGGCCAGAAGATCCCCGGTCTCATCATCTTCTCCGATGCGCTGAACCACGCCTCGATGATCGAGGGCATCCGCTATGCCAAGTGCGAGCGGGTTATCTGGAAGCACAACGACCTCAAGGACCTCGAAGCCAAGCTGGCGGCAGCCGATCCCAAGGCGCCGAAGCTGATCGCCTTCGAATCGGTCTATTCGATGGATGGCGATATCTCTCCGATCAAGGAAATCTGCGATCTCGCCGACAAGTATGGCGCGATGACCTATCTCGATGAGGTGCATGCCGTCGGCATGTACGGTCCGCGTGGCGGCGGTGTTGCGGAACGTGAGGGCCTGATGGATCGTCTGACCATCATCGAAGGCACGCTCGGCAAGGCCTTCGGCGTCATGGGTGGCTACATCACGGCGTCCACCGCGCTTTGCGACTTCATCCGTTCCTTCGCATCCGGCTTCATCTTCACGACGGCCCTGCCGCCGGCGTTGGCTGCCGGCGCTGTTGCCTCGATCCGTCACCTGAAGACGAGCCAGATCGAGCGCTTCGCCCATCAGGAGCGTGTCCGTCGCCTGCGTTCCATGCTTGATGCCCGTGGCATTCCGCACATGCCGAACCCGAGCCACATCGTTCCGGTGATGGTCGGCGACGCTTCCAAGTGCAAGTGGATCTCGGACATCCTGCTCGACAATTTCAACATCTACGTTCAGCCGATCAACTATCCGACCGTGCCGAAGAAGACGGAACGTCTGCGCATTACGCCGACGCCGCTGCACTCGGATGCCGATATCGACCATCTGGTGGGCGCATTGCACCAACTGTGGTCGCGTTGTGCGCTTGCCCGCGCTGTGGCTTGATCGCCGGCACAAACGCTGTCATTCCGATGCGGACCATGGAAACATGGTCCGCATTTTTCGTTTCGGGGGTTTTCAAGGATGACTGTTGCAGACCGCGTCAACCGGATGATCGATCAGGCCGTCGAGCAGGAGCGCATTACCGGCGCCGTCGTGCTGGTCTATCGCAACGGCGAGCCGCTGCTGCGGCGTGCCGCCGGGTTCTCCGACCGGGAAGCCGGTATCCCCATGCGGATCGACAGCATCTTCCGTTATTCCTCCATCACCAAGCCCATCGTGGCAGCCACGGCGCTGGCGATGATCGATGCGGGCCTATTCGGGCTCGATGACCGGATTTCGCAGTATCTCCCCTGGTTTCGGCCTAAGACCGCCGACGGGATCGAGGCGCCGATCACCATCCGGCACCTACTCACCCACACCTCCGGTCTAGTCTATGATCAGGGGCTGGAGCTTCTTCCCGATGACAGGGCGATCACGCTCGGAATTGCCGACACGGATCTCGGGCTGGAGGAGAACTTCGCGCGTCACAACGATATTCCGCTCGCCTTTGCGCCGGGCGAGCGTTGGGCCTATTCCTTTGCCACCGATATTCTCGGCGGTGTTGTGGCCGCCGTGCATGGCGGTACCCTGGAAGCGGCCGTCGTTCACTACGTCGCGGGTCCTCTAGGGATGCAGGATGCGCGTTTTCATGTCACAGACCCCGAACGCCTGACGGTGGCCTATGCAGATGGGGCGGCGCGGCCGGTACGGATGCCGGATCCGTGGGTTGCCGGGGAAGATGCCGGCTGGAGGGCCGTCTTTTCTCCTTCGCGGATCTTCAATCCGAAGGCGTTCCAGTCCGGTGGTGCCGGGATGGCGGGCACGGCGGATGACCTGCTTAAGCTGCTGGAAACGCTTCGCACCGGCGGTGCGCCGATCCTTAGATCCGAGACCGTCGAGGCGGGCCTCTCCAACCAGATCGGGGATATCGAGGGAGAGCCGGGTTCGCGGTTCGGTTTCTTCGGGGCGTTGATCACGGATTCGCGCGAGGCCGGAACCGCGCTGCCGCCCGGCGCGGTGCAGTGGGGCGGCGTCTACGGCAATAGCTGGTTCATGGATCCGGCCGAGGAACTGACCGTCGTCAGCATGACGAATACGGCGCTTGAAGGGTGCATGGGGTTCTATCCCGAGATGCTGCGCCGCGCCGTCTACGGGCACCGCTGCGGGTGATTTGACGGTCTGAGGCTCAGGCCGCCTGTTCCCGGATGGCGATGACCTGGACGGCGGTTCGCCTCGCCTCAGAGTCCGCAGCGAAGACTTCCGCAATGGTCCTTGCCGGGGGCAATGAGATGAGCCTTTCCATCACCTCCTCGACGATCTCAGCCATGCCGAGAAAGCCGATCCGGCTTGCGACGAAGGCGTTGAAGGCGGTTTCTTCCGCGGCATTCATGACGGCGGCCTGAACGCCGCCGCGCTCCAGCGCGGTACGCGCAAGCCGCAACGCCGGAAAGCGTTTCTCATCAGGCGCTTCGAAATCGAGCCGCGCCAGCTTTGCGAAGTCGAGCCGTTCCACGTCCAGCTTCGGGCGCTTCGGATAGGTCAGCGCATAGCCGATGGCGGTGCGCATATCCGGCGCGCCGAGTTGGGCGATGACGGAGCCATCGCTATAGCCGACCATCGAATGGACGATCGACTGCGGGTGAACGATCACCTCGACCTGATCGGGACGAAGGCCGAAGAGATGCTTGGCCTCGACCATTTCCAGCGCCTTGTTGAACATCGAGGCGCTGCCGACCGAGATTTTCAGGCCCATCGACCAGTTCGGATGGGTTCTGGCCGTCTCCACGGTGACGTTTGCCATCTGCTCACGGCTATGGGTGCGGAAAGGCCCACCCGAGGCGGTCAGCACGATCCGCTCCAGCGCGTGACGCTGGTCGTTGTCGAGACACTGGAAGATCGCGCTGTGCTCGCTGTCGACCGGGATCAGCCGGCCGCCACCGGCCCGGACGGCCTCGACGAAGAGTTCGCCTGCGGAGACGAGGCATTCCTTGTTGGCGAGTGCGATGTCGGCGCCACGGCTTGCAGCCTTCAGTGTCGGGGCGAGACCTGCCGTGCCGACAATCGCCGCCATGACCCATTCGGCTTCCAGGCTTGCGGCTTCATCGAGCCCGGAGACCCCCGCTGCTACGTCGACGCCGCTGCCGGAAAGCGCATCCTTCAGCGTCATGTACTGGCTTTCGTCCGCCGTGACCGCGAGTTTCGCACCGGTCTCACGCGCCTGCTGTGCCAGAAGCTCGATGTTGCCGTTGCCGGTGAGTGCCATCACCTCAAAGGCATCCCTGCCGCCGAGCTGACGCACGACATCAAGCGTGTTGACGCCGATCGAACCGGTTGAACCGAGGATTGTGAGGTGCCGCGGCCTTCCGCTATCCGTCGTCATCTGCATTTGTCCGGATGATTGCTTCATTTGCCGATCCGTCTACAAGGGAAAGGGGCAAGCGGCAAGTATTGCTTACAATGCTGAAGCAGTTGGACTGTCGCTTGTGGAGGCCGGAGCGGAGAACGATGAGATCCATTTCGACAGTCGTGCGTGACTATAGTGCGGCGGTTCTCGCGATTCTGGCGCTTGTTGCGCTTGGCGGCGGGGGGCTTTTCCTTTTCTTCGATCGTCCCGATCTTGCATCGCTTGCCTGGTATGCGGGAACGGGAATTGTTCTTGCAGCACTTGCCGTGGAAATCCTGCGCTCGCTGAGCAAAGGGCATTTCGGCGTGGACGTGATTGCCGGGCTTTCGATGTCCGCGGCGCTTGCCTTCAGCGAGCCTCTGGCTGGCGCCATCGTGGCGCTGATGTATGCCGGTGGACAGCAGCTCGAAAATTTTGCCGAAGGGCGCGCGCGGCGCGAAATGACGGCACTTCTCGGCCGCGTGGCACATACCTCCATGCGTTATGTCGACGGGCGGCTTGAGGAGGTTCCGATCGAGAACCTTTGTCCCGGCGATCGTATTCTGGTGCGTCGCGGCGAGGTCGTGCCCGTCGATGGAGTGCTTTTGTCCGAGCGGGCGGATGTCGACATGTCGGCGCTGACAGGTGAAGCACTTCCAGTCCGGCTTTCACGACGGGAAGAAGTGGCAAGCGGCGGTACTGTGGTCGGTAGCGCCTTCGATATCGAGGTTCTGCGGCGCTCCGACGAGAGCACCTATGCCGGTATCGTTCGATTGGTGGAGGGTGCCCAGCAGAGCCGAGCACCGATGATGCGGCTTGCCGATCGCTATGCCGTCTGGTTCCTGCTGCTGACGCTTGCGATTGCGGGTGGTGCATGGTGGGCAAGCGACGACGGCACCAGGGCTCTTGCGGTTCTGGTTGTCGCGACGCCCTGTCCGCTCATTCTCGCCGTGCCGGTTGCAATCATTTCGGGTCTGTCGCGCGCGGCTTCCCGTGGCGTGCTGGTCAAGAGCGGTGGCGCGCTCGAATCCCTTGCAAGGATCCGGACTGCCGTTCTCGACAAAACCGGTACCCTGACCAGCGGACAGGCGGGGGTGGTTTCGATCCGCTCCACCGGCGTCATGCCGGAAGGCGAGGTGTTGAGGCTCGCGGCATCGCTCGATCAAGCTTCCAACCACGTGAGTGCCGAAGCGCTTGTGCGCGAGGCAAAGGTACGCGGCATGACGCTTTCCACACCTGCTGATATCGTGGAGACACCGGGTTCCGGCCTCGAGGGGCGGCTCGATGGGCATTCGGTAGTGGTCGGCGGAAGCGACTTCGTGCATGGGAGATGTGAAGTCGGTGATCCCTACATGCTGGGGCGAGATCTGCCGCCCGGAACCGCCGTTGTCGCGCTGGGTGTCGATGGCAAGTTGGCAGGCATAATTCTTCTTTCTGACCGTATTCGCGAGGATGCAGGTTCGGCGATCAGGGCCTTTAGAGAACAGGGTGTCCGGCGTTTCGTGCTCGCCTCCGGTGACCGTACCGATGTGGTGGAAGTCGCTGGAACGCTGCTGGGGGTGGACGACATCCGCGGCGATCTACTGCCGGGCGAGAAGGTCGAGATCGTGCTCGCCGAGCGGAAGAATGGGCCGGTTATGATGATCGGAGACGGTGTCAACGACGCGCCGGCACTGGCTGCGGCGGATGTGGGCGTGGCCATGGGGGCCCGAGGCGCTGCGGCATCCTCCGAAACCGCTGACGTAGTACTGTTGGTCGACATGCTTGATCGCCTCCCGCAGGCATTGGCGATCGCCCGCAGAACACGAAAGATCGCGCGGCAAAGCGTTCTCGCCGGTCTCGCCCTGTCGCTGATCGCGATGGTGGTCGCCGCTTTCGGTTATCTGCCGCCTGTTCAGGGTGCGCTGTTGCAGGAACTTATCGACGTTGCGGTAATCCTGAATGCCCTGCGTGCATTGCGTGATTGATATTTGAACGTTTTCTCGTTTCTCCGGAACAAAGGCGTTTCTGTGTGGTTGTGAACCTGTGGTTTTCAACGCGATGAGGAGATAGCCGCGATGACACAGAAGACACTGGACGACCTCTTTCACGATACCCTGAAGGACATTTACTACGCTGAGCGGAAGATCCTGAAGACATTGCCCAAAATGGCTCGGGGAGCTCAGGATCCGAAATTGAAGGCTGCTTTTGAGAAGCATAAGGATGAGACCGAAGGCCAGGTCGAACGTCTGCAGCAGATCTTCGAAATGATTGGCAAGCGGCCTCGCGCCAAGACCTGCCCTGCAATCGATGGTATCATTGATGAGGGTGAGGAAATCCTCGAGGAATTCAAGGGCACGCCAGCCCTCGACGCAGGGCTGTTGGCTGCTGCTCAGGCTGTCGAGCATTACGAAATCAGTCGCTACGGCACATTGCGTGCCTGGGCGCAGCAGCTTGGCCATCGCGATGCGGTCACCTTGTTGAATGCTACGCTGGAGGAAGAGAGCGACACGGACGATGCGCTGACCAAGCTTGCGGAAACGGCGGTCAACGCCGCTGCAAGCAAGAAGGCCGCCTGAGCATCTTTCATGCTTGGCGAGGTCCGCTCAACATCGGGCCTCGCCATCGATAGCCAGCAATCCCGCATATTTTTATAGCCGACGTTCTTCTGGATGGCGCGGGCGATAGGTGGACGGGGAGTTGCCGCTCCGGGTGTTTCTCATACCCCCGCGCAGCTCATTAGGCGCTGACGATACAGCTTTTCACCTTCCCCTTGAACTCCGCATTCCGGGAACACTCTCCCTCGCATGGCGGTCACGATCAGCATTTCCTCTGCGCCGATAAAACGTCCTGGGCCGTTCTCTCTCTGGGCCGTTTCAAGCACGCCGGCGTGACTTGAAAGCGTCGTCCTTGTGGATGAGACACGGGGCTGCCCCTGGGGCGGTTGGTGACCGATAAGATGCTTGTTGTGCAGGCTCGATAGGAAATCGTAGAATTAGATTGCATTTTAGCGATCGACTTAAGCGGACTCAAAAGCTTCTGCGTCATTCTGTTTGTGACTGATCCAGGAGCAACCGACCATGACCACGAGGATGAAATCCCTCATTTTCGCGACCAACATCTCACTCGCCATGTGGGCGTGTCTGATCGGTATCGGTGTGTGGGCCTTTCAGGACAATACCCCGCATCTCGACGGCCAGTTGACCGCCAGCATCGGCAGTTCCGAAGGCACCAAGTGCTATTGAGTTTTGTTCAGGTTAACCTGCGGTTCTTCTGGAAGGTCCGCGATATTTCGATTTAGTTTGTTGCACTTGGGGCCATTGTTATATGCAGGTCCTCGTCGCAGTGCGGCTGCGCAGCTTTGCGTGACATGCCTTGATTTCTACTGGGACGGTAATACCGCTGTGTTCACAGGCGAAATTCAGGCCCTCACCAGATCCGGATCTACTTCCTTTAAAAGTTGACGCATCGCGTCCTGCCGGCAGCAGTCATGCTTTCCCATGTAATACTCGATGATGGATTCCATCATCTCGTCGTCTGTCAGGCAGAAGGTCTGACGGAAGGTCGTCTCGATGGTCTGAGACCTGGAAGATACGCGGCGCAATACTGTAAACAGCATAACGAAGGCGAAGATGGCGAGAAGCCAAAGAGGCCATCCCATCTTCTGCAGAGCCCGGATCTCAAATCCAAAGATACTGATTTCGTTCTGCATTGCGGTCCCCACGGCAATGATGACGGAAGATTATCGCCGGATGTCCCATTCGAGATCAAGACTTGAAACGTCTTGGGGCCAGAGCAATCTTGAGTAGTGGTAAATATTCCGCTCTCGGAGCATAGCCAACAGGGCATAGTGAGCGCTCAAAGGGCCGATGGTGATCCCGGCGCGATTCGAACGCGCGACCCCCAGATTAGGAATCTGGTGCTCTATCCTGCTGAGCTACGGGACCACTTGACGCATCCATACAAAAGGCCGGGCGGGAAGCCAAGCCCTTTTCCTGAGGTGATGTTCGGCTTCAGTCGGTCAGGCGCTGCTCTGCGAGCCTGACCCAATAGGAAATGCCGTAGGCCAGCACCTCGTCGTTGAAGTCGTAGGCCGGGTGGTGAAGGCCGGGTGTGTCGCCGTGGCCGATCATGATGTAGGCGCCGGGTCTGGACTGCAGCATGAATGCGAAGTCCTCGCCGGCCATCGAGGGGTCGACCTCGGCATTGACCTTGTCCTTGCCGGCGACATCCATGGCGGCGCGTGTGGCATGTTCGGTCTCCTTCGGATGGTTCACAGTGACCGGGCAGGCGCGTTCGTACACGACTTCCGCCATCGCCCCGTTGGCGGCGGCGAGGCCTTGGGCAATTTCATGTATGCGCTTTTCGGCGAGGTCGCGGACGGTCTCATCAAGCGAACGGACCGTGCCGGTCAGCGAAGCCTCTTCCGGAATGATGTTGTGGGTGGTGCCAGCGTTGAAGCGGGTGACGGAAACCACGACGGAACGTATCGGATTTGTGTTGCGCGCGGTGATCAGCTGCAGGTTGGTGACGATCTGGGCTCCGATGGCGATCGGGTCCACCGTGTTGTGCGGTTCGGCCGCGTGGCCGCCGCGGCCCTTGATGGTGATGAAGAACTTGTCCGGGGCGGCCATGATGCCGCCCTTGCGGATTGAGAAGGTGCCGACCGGCTGGCCCGGCATGTTGTGCATGCCATACACTTCCTCGATGCCGAAACGTTCCATCAGCCCATCCTGGATCATGGCGAGCGCACCTGCGCCGCCTTCTTCCGCCGGCTGGAAGATGACGATGATTCGACCGTTGAAATTGCGGGTTTCGGCGAGATATTTTGCCGCACCCAGGAGCATGGCCGTGTGGCCGTCATGGCCGCAGGCGTGCATTCTGCCCGCAATCTTCGATGCCCAGGGCTTACCGCTGATCTCCTCGATTGGCAAGGCATCCATGTCGGCGCGCAAGCCAATGGAGCGGCCGCTTTCGCCGCGTCCCTTGATCACGCCCACGACGCCCGTTCTGCCGATACCGGTTATGATTTCGTCGACACCGAATTCCCTGAGTTTCTCCGTGACGAAGGCCGCGGTGTTCTCGACATCGTAGAGAATTTCCGGATTGGCATGAAGATGGCGACGCCATTCGCTGACCTCCGCCTGTAGTTCGGCAGCGCGGTTCAATATCGGCATGTTGCTTTCCTGCTCGACGAATTCAAGGTATTGCTTGGACTGGCGCGGGAATGCGCGCCTCAAGATTGACGTATTCAATGGGCTTTGCCATTGCTTGAAGTCATAGGGCAAATCATTGCCGTTTGCGAGACTCATCCGCATCCGAAGAGGACTGATCGTGTCGACGAGGTATTCCACCGTGCAGAAAACCAAGTTCAACGGCCGTAAGCTGGCGGTCTTTTTCTGTGCACTGGCCGTGGCGTTTCCGACGCTCTCCCATGCCAATCCGAAGATGGTGGTCGATGTTGCCACCGGCAGGGTGATCGAGCATGAGGATGCGTTCCGCAAATGGTATCCCGCTTCGCTCACCAAGATGATGACCGCCTATTCGACCTTCAAGGCTATTCGCGCCGGCGAGGTTTCTCTCGAGAGCATCGTTACGATGAGCAAGGTTGCCGCGGATCAGCCGGCGAGCAAGATGTATTACAAGCCGGGAGCTCAACTGACGCTCGACAGCGCGCTGAAGATCATGTTGGTCAAGTCGGCCAATGACATTGCCGTTGCCATCGGCGAGCGGGTCGGCGGGTCCCTCGACGGTTTTGTCGCGCGCATGAACGCAGATGCGAGAAGCCTCGGCATGACATCCTCGCATTTCATCAACCCCAATGGGCTGCCGGGCAAGGGCCAGTATACGACGGCGCGTGATCTTGCTATCCTCGCCGTTGCATTGCGGCGGCAGTTCCCGGAATACGCCGGTTATTTCTCGCTAGAGGGTATCAATACCGGCAAGAAGGAATACCCGAATTACAATCTGCTGATCGGTCGCTTCGACGGCGCGGATGGCATGAAGACGGGCTATATCTGCGCTTCCGGTTTCAATCAGGTTTCCTCGGCCACCCGTAACGGCCGGACGGTCGTTTCGGTCGTTCTCGGCGCCGACAGTCTCGGCGGGCGCGCCGACGTCTCCGCCGAACTGCTGCAGAAGGCGCTGACCACATCGGGCGCTTCCGGTCCGCGCCTCGATACGTTGCAGCCATATGGCGATGCGGCGGGCGAGGTGACCGACATCAGCGCCGAAGTCTGCAATCCGAAAGCGCGAGAGGTACGTAGCGAGGGGCGCGACGAGGCGGGCCGTATGAAGCTGCGTTCGCCCTATATCCATGAAATGGGACGGCCGCCGCGTACGGTTTTCGCCGGCCTTATCCCCGGCAGCGAAACGCCGGCCAAGAAGCCGGGCGGGGCGGACGTCGCAGAGATTGCCAACGTGCCGATCCCTAAGCCGCGGCCGACCTTCTGATTTCGAGAGATACCATGTCCTCTGCAAAAGGCCGGATTCCGGTCTCGATCATCACCGGCTTCCTTGGCGCCGGAAAGTCGACGCTCCTCAACCGGATCCTGAAGGATCCTGTAATGAAGGACGCTGCCGTCATCATCAACGAGTTCGGCGAGGTCGGGATCGATCATATGCTGGTCGAGGCCTCGAACGACGCGGTCATCGAACTTGCGGACGGATGCCTTTGCTGCACGGTGCGCGGCGAACTGGTCGAGACGCTTGCAATGCTGATCGACGGCATGCAGACCGGAAAACTGAAGCCGATTTCACGGGTCGTGATCGAGACCACTGGTCTTGCTGATCCGGCACCGGTCATGCAATCGGTCATGGGACATCCGGCGATCAGCCAGCATTTCGATCTCGATGGCGTCATAACCGTGGTCGATGCGGTCAACGGCTTGAAAACGCTTGAAGGGTTTTCAGAAGCCCTGCGGCAAGTGGCGGTAGCGGACCGGCTGATCCTGACGAAAAAGACGCTTGCGGACGATGCCGCCATCAACGCGCTTAGTGACCGGCTGAAGGAACTAAATCCTCGCGCCGCGATGACAGATGGCGACAGTGAAGAAGCAGGTAGAGCGGCAGTTCTCGTTAACGGGCTCTATGATCCGGCGACGAAGATCGCCGATGTCGATCGCTGGCTTAAGGACGAGATCGCGGCGGAACATGACCTCGATCATCACACCGACGAACACCACGGTCACGATCATGACCACGGGCATAACCACCATGATGGTCACCATCACCGCCACGATGTGAACAGGCACGGTGATGACATCCGTTCCTATTCGATCATCCATGACCAGCCGATTGATCCGATGGCGCTGGAGATGTTTCTCGACATTCTCCGTTCGACCCATGGAGAAAAGTTGCTGCGCATGAAGGCGGTGGTGGCGCTGACCGACCGGCCGGACCGGCCGGTGGTGCTGCACGGAGTGCAGTCGATTTTCCCTCAGCCGGTCCGCCTGCCGGCCTGGCCCGATCCGTCCGACCGGCGCACCCGTCTTGTGCTGATCACCAAGGATCTTCCGGAAACCTACGTGCGGGAATTGTTCGACGCGTTTACCGGACGCCCCGCGATCGACCGGCCGGACAGGGCTGCATTGGAAGACAATCCGCTGGCCATTCCGGGCCTGAAGATCTGACGGCCGCGGCGGCGGACGGGTCCTGATTTATCTGATTGCGTTGCCGGATCTCACCGCTTCTCGCCCTTGCGGATCAGGAAGCGGTGGCCAGTATCGATCTTGATGCTTTCCAGCAGGTCGTGTCCGTCTTCCTGGCAGAAGTGCGGGATGTCGATCACGGCCAGAGGGTCGGTGGTCTCGATGGCGAGTTCAGTGCCGGCGGCCAGATCGGCCATCCGGCGACGGGTCTTGAGGACCGGCAGGGGACATTTCAGCCCCTTCAGGTCATAGACCACAGGCTCACTCATTGCGTTTGCCAGAACTTCCAGAACGGCTTCTTTTCAGCCTGAGCGGTTTCCTGTGCCGGCGTAGTGGTGTCTGTGGTCGCCGTCAGCGGATTGGGTTGAGGTACGGGAACGGCGGCCGGCGTGCCCTGCTGCGGCGCGGTTGCAGCGCCAGGAGCGGCAGCGACAGCAACCGCAGCGGTCTGCTGCGGCGGCTGCGCGTTTGCCGGCGCGGGCGTGCTCTGGTTCGGCTTCGCCGCCGCCATGCGGGCAATCGCAGCCGGCGCCGATGTCGGCGCGGCGGACTGCGCTGTCTGTATTTTCTCGGCGTCCTCGAGAGATACGAGTTTGCCGGCCTTCAGCGCGGAGCCGGTCGGCGCATAGGCGAGGTCGTGACCCTTGCGCTGGTCGGCGACGATCGCCTTGCGCTCGGCTTCGGTCGGATCGTACCAGACCTTGTCGCCAAGCTTCTTCAACGCCTTGTCATAGGCCATCTGATAGGTCTTGTTGTAGGAATTGAGCGCCATCTCCAGTGCCGGCGGCGTCGACATGGGGGGGCAGGCTGCACCGGCGTTCATGCCCTTACCGCCTTCTACCTGCTGGTTGAAGACGTATTTCTTGCCGCAGACGGCGACCTCGGGGGGACGCTTGGTCACCTCGAAATTATCGTAGCCGGCTTTCAGCATCTGCCAGAATTCGAAATGCGGGCTGGCGCGATGGCGTGCCATGTTTTCTGCGGTCATGCGGAAGGGGAAGGCCTGCAGCTGGATGGTCTGCTGGCCGCCCTTGAAAGCGTCGCGGGCGAAAGCGTAGATCTCGAGGATCTGTTCGTCCGTCATCGAATAGCAGCCGGCGGACGAGCAGGCGCCGTGAATCATCAGGTTCGTGCCGTTACGGCCGTTGGCGGAGTCGTAACGGTTGGGAAAGCCGGTGTTGATGGCGAGGTAATACTTGGAATTCGGATTGAGATGCTGGGGCGACAGCGGATAGAAGCCTTCCGGCGCCTGCCGATCGCCTTCCTTCATTTTCGGCCCGAGCCTGCCCGACCATGCGCAGATCGCGTATTCCTTGATCTTCTCAAAACGGTTGTCCGTCTTCGCCTTCCAGATCTCGAGAACCCCCTCTTCCTTGAAGATGCGGATCGCGATTGGCGAATTGCGCTCCATGCCCTTCGCCTGCATGTCCGCGAGGATCTTGGGCGACAGGGGATGATCAACCTTGTCCTTGACCTGGGACAGATCGACGGTTTCAAGCGTTTCGTTGACTGTGCAACCGGCCAGCAGCGCAGCCATGGTCAAAACGAGGACAGACGATTTCCAACGCATTCCGGACGGCTCATCTCGAAAAAGATACAAGTGCTTTCGTCGGAAAGCGCCATGCTGCCAATTTATGGTTTCAATCTTTACAAATCATAAACCAAAGGCGCCAGCCCGACCAGTATATGGCCGCCGATAACGCTGCAAAGCAGCAGCATTGTGGCGGATCTGCACTGCAAGCCTCAGAGATTGCGCCCGATGTTGAGGAATTTCTGACGGCGGTCGTTGCGCAGCTTTTCTCCCGGTTGGCCCGAAAGCTCGGCAAGGGCGCCAGCGATGACGTCGCCGGCGGTGTCGATGACCCGCTGGGGATCGCGATGGCCGCCGCCGACCGGCTCGGGAATGATGCCGTCGATGACACCGAGCGCCTTGAGGTCATCGGCGGTGATCTTCATGTTGGTTGCCGCTTCCTTGGCGCGGGTGGAATCGCGCCAGAGGATGGAGGCAGCACCTTCCGGCGAAATGACCGAATAGATCGCGTGTTCCAGCATGTAGACGCGGTTGCCGGTGGCAATGGCGATCGCGCCGCCGGAGCCGCCTTCACCGATGACGACCGAGACGATCGGAACGTGCAGTGAAAGGCACATTTCCGTCGAGCGGGCGATGGCTTCCGCCTGGCCGCGTTCCTCGGCGCCGACGCCGGGATATGCACCGGCCGTATCGATCAGGCTGACGACCGGCAGGCCGAAGCGGTCGGCCATTTCCATGATGCGGATGGCCTTGCGGTAACCTTCCGGACGGGGGCTGCCGAAATTGTGCTTGAGGCGTGACTTGGTGTCGTTGCCCTTTTCCTGGCCGATCACGGCGACGGGTTGGCCACGGAAGCGGGCGAGGCCTGCCTGGATCGCAGCGTCCTCGGCGAACTTGCGGTCGCCGGCAAGCGGCGTGAATTCGGTGAACAGGCGAGCGGCGTAATCGACGAAGTGCGGACGCTGCGGATGGCGCGCGACCTGTGTCTTCTGCCAGGGGTTGAGCTTGGAATAGATCTCCACCATGGCCTCGCCGACGCGAGCCTCCAGCCGACCGATCTCCTCGGAGGTGTCGATGCTCTGGTCTTCCTCGGCAAGTTTCTTCAACTCGTGGATCTTTGCCTCGAGGTCGGAGATTGGCTTTTCGAAGTCGAGATAGTTGTGCATGAAATCCGTTCCGATCTTTCTGCCCTGGCCATTCTTGCGCCTGGCGCTGGCATTGCCAGTCTGGAGAGCCGAGGCTCTAATCGTGGTTTTTGGCCTGTTTTGCAAGGGGGTGATGTGTCTGGACCAGCTTCTGGAGCCTTTCATCCAGCACATGTGTGTAGATTTGTGTCGTGGAAATGTCGCTGTGGCCCAGCAATTCCTGCACGACGCGCAGGTCTGCGCCGTTCTGCAGGAGGTGGCTGGCAAAGGCATGGCGCAGGACATGCGGAGAAATGGCCGACGCCCTCAAGCCTGCCCTGATCGCAAGGTCCTTGAGGTCTCGGGCGAAAACCTGACGGGGGAGATGGCCTTCCTTGCTTGCGGCGGGGAAAAGGAAGGGGCCGGTTTCTCCGTCCGTTTCCGCAGCAAGTTGTTGGCCATAACGGGCGACCGCGGCGATTGCGGCCTTGGAAAGCGGCACCAGCCTTTCCTTGTTTCCCTTGCCGCGGATCATCAGGAAACGGCCTTCCTGCGCCAGAACCTTGGCCGGCAGGGCTACCAGTTCGCTGACGCGCATGCCGGTGGCGTAAAGCAGTTCCAGCAGAGCCAGCATGCGCAGCCGTGACAGCTGTCCGGGACCGGCGAGAGCCGCCTCCTGCTCGGCGAGCGAGAGCAGCCGGCTCACCTCATCTTCGGAAAGTGTCTTGGGGAGAGGCCGCGATTTCTTCGGAGAGTCGAGAATGGCCGTCGGATCGTCGCCCCTCAGGCCCTCGGCGTAGAGAAACTTGTAGAACTGCCGCATGGTGGAGAGGCGGCGGGCCTGAGATGTCGGCTCGTATCCCCTTCTGGCGAGATCCGAGAGATAAGCGGAGAGCGTCTGCTGGTCGGCCGCATCGAGAGCGATCTTCCGTGGGCTTAGAAAGTCGTGGAGGTCGCCGAGATCGCGCTCGTAGGACGACAGCGTGTTGGCGGCGGCTCCGCGCTCCGCGCTCATCATCTCCAGAAAGGCCTCCATGCGGGCCCGGCTCAAATCGGACAAGACGGCCTCCGCTGGTTATTGTACGGTCGGATTGACCCGTTCGGAAGGGATGCGAACGATGACATCCCGTTCCCGGGGTTCGACGAATACCACCAGCGACCACATGATGCCGTAGACGATCGCGACGGCGGTGGCACAGAAGAAAGCGAAACGGAGCAAGGTGGGCATGGCATCGTCCTTGGGGCAGGCCGAAAGCTGATATGACGACGCATCCTGCGCATTGCAAGGCGCGCGGCCATCGCTTTCCTTCATGCGTATGGCTTGACGCTTGCCCTGCATTTGTAAATACCGTGTTAAAACACTTGCGAACAGGCCTATGACCGATACGATTTTTCCCGATGTCCCGACTTTGGGCGAGCGTGCCCGGGCCGCACTGGGGCGCCGCAATCTCGTCTTCGTCGGATTGATGGGCGCTGGAAAATCCGCGATCGGCCGCATGGTCGCGGGGCAGCTCGGCTTGCCCTTTGTCGATACCGACGTGGAAATAGAGCGCGTGTCGCGCATGACGATCAGCGAGCTTTTCGCCGCCTATGGCGAGGACGAGTTTCGTGCACTCGAGACGCGGGTTATCAAGCGCCTGCTGAAGTCCGGGCCGCGCGTGGTCTCCACCGGCGGTGGCGCTTTCATCAATGAAAAGACCCGCAGGCAGATCGAGAAGGGCGGTATTTCGCTCTGGCTCAATGCCGATCTCGATGTGTTGTGGGAAAGGGTCAACAAGCGCGATCACCGGCCGCTTCTCAAAACGGAAAATCCGAAGAAGACGCTGGAAGACCTGATGCAGAAACGCTACCCGGTCTATGCGCTGGCCGATATCTCCGTCGTATCGCGCGACGTGCGCAAGGAGATCATCGCCAACGAGGTTCTGGCGGCGATCATCGACCATACCGCAAAGGCAGCAAGCAAGAATGACTAGTTCAGACAATACCGAACGGCTGGTGCATGTTCCGCTCGGCGAGCGCGCCTATGACATTCTAATCGGACCTGGCCTGATCGGCCGGGCCGGCGGCGAGATATCGACGCGAATCAAGGGGCGCAAGGCGGCGATCGTCACTGACGAACACGTCGGCGCACTCTATCTCGATCCGCTGATGGACAGCCTGCAGACTGATGGCATCGAAGCCGTGTCCATCAGTCTGCCGCCGGGAGAGAAGACGAAGAGCTTCGACAGCCTCACCAAGGTTTGCGACGTGTTGCTGGAAGCGCGCATCGAGCGCAATGATACCGTTATTGCGCTCGGCGGCGGCGTCATCGGTGATCTCACCGGTTTTGCTGCGGGTATCGTTCGGCGTGGGGTGCGTTTCGTGCAGATCCCGACATCGCTCCTGTCGCAGGTCGATAGCTCCGTTGGTGGCAAGACCGGGATCAACACCCGCCATGGCAAGAACCTCGTCGGTATCTTCAACCAGCCCGACCTCGTGCTGGCCGACACCGACGTTTTGAACACATTGAGCGAGCGAGAATTCCGCGCTGGCTATGCCGAAGTCGCCAAATACGGTCTGATCGATAAGCCGGACTTCTTCGAATGGCTAGAAAACAACTGGAAGGAAGTCTTTTCCGGCGGTGCGGCCCGCATCGAGGCGATTGCGACGAGCTGTCAGGCGAAGGCCGACGTAGTTGTCGCCGACGAGCGGGAGAATGGTCGCCGGGCGCTTCTGAATCTCGGCCATACTTTCGGCCATGCGCTGGAAGCTGCAACCGAATACGACAGCCGCCGCCTCGTGCATGGCGAGGGCGTCTCGATCGGCATGGTGCTGGCGCACCAGTTCTCCGCGCGGCTCAATCTGGCGAGCCCAGATGATGCCGCGCGTGTCGAAGCCCATCTCAAGGCGGTTGGCCTGCCGACCCGGATCGATGAGATTCCGGGCGAACTGCCATCGACCGAATTCCTGATGGATGCCATCGCGCAGGACAAGAAGGTCAAGGGAGGCAAGCTCACCTTCATCCTGACCCGCGGGATCGGCCAGTCCTTCGTCGCCGACGACGTGCCGGCCTCCGAGGTGATCAGTTTCCTGGAGGAAAAGCGCAAGAAATGACCTCAGGAAATGGCCTGCTGTCGCGCGCTGTCAATGCGCTGATCCGCAGCCTTCTGCGTACCACCGGTGTGCGCCTTTCGGAAGATACGCTGACGCTTGCCAGTTCCGACGAGCTTCACGCGGCGCTCCAGCTTGCTCATCGCGAAGCCTCTTCCGACAGGCAGGAGCGCGACCGGTTGAGCGGTCTCTTCGAGCTGGATGAGCTCGAAGTTTCCGACGTCATGCGGCATCGCACGGCGATGCGGGGCGTCAATGTGGATGACCCGCCGGAAGTAGCAGTGCGCGCAGTTTTGGAAAGCCCTTATACGCGCATGCCGCTCTGGAAGGGTTCGACGGAAAACATCGTCGGCGTGGTGCATGCCAAGGATCTCTTGAGGGCGCTTGCCGAACCCGGTGTAGAACCGGAAAGGCTTGATATCACCAAGTTCGCGCAAAAACCCTGGTTCGTGCCCGATACGACCAGTCTCCGGGACCAGCTTGGTGCTTTCCTGCGTCGCAAGGTGCATTTTTCCGTGGTCGTTGATGAGTATGGCGAAGTGCAGGGTATCGTGACGCTTGAGGATATTCTCGAGGAGATCGTTGGCGATATCGCCGATGAACACGACCTTGAGATCCAGGGGGTCCGGCAGGAGGCGGATGGTTCGATCGTGGTGGATGGATCTGTGCCGATCCGCGATCTCAACCGCGTGCTCGACTGGAGCCTTCCGGACGAGGAGGCGACGACGATCGCCGGTCTCGTCATCCATGAATCCAAGTCCATCCCGGAAGAGCGTCAGGCGTTCACGTTCCACGGAAAGCGCTTCATCGTCATGAAACGCGAGAAGAACCGGTTGACCAAGCTGAGGATTCGTCCTGTCGAGGATGTTGCGAGACCGCAATAACGCTTGAAATCGGGCGGTAGCGGAACCACTTGGAGGCGGTTCCCACGACAATGAATTGTCTGGTGGCTACCAGCGGGTTGCTTCGCCCGGTGCCGCTGGTTCTATTGCCAGCGCATGCAGGCCTGCATCAAGCTCCGGCTTGAGCAACTCCGTAATCGCCCGGTGGCGGGCAAGCCTCGTCATGCCGTTGAATTCGGCGGCTACGATCCTGACCCGCATGTGGGTTTCGCCCGTGCCCGTGATGTCTGCTTGATGGCCGGCATGATGGGCGCTTTCGTCGATCACAAGGAGCCGTTCCGGCGAAAAGGCCGCGCGCAGTTTCGCCTCAATTGTGGTGCGTATGGCCATGCTTTCCCAACCTGCTTCGGCAGTCCTCGAAAAAGCCCCCACAAAGCTCCGAACATTCGCGTTTGTCAATTCTTGTCGTCATTTGCCGGAGGCACCATAATCACCGGATGAAACTCGATTCAAAATATTTCGATCGGATCCGGACGCAACGGAAAAAAGCGCCGGAAGCCGAGCCTGCACCTGCGACCTGTCAATGGGACGGCTGCGACAAGCCGGGTGTGCATCGCGCGCCCGTCGGTCGCAACGCCGAGGGCCAGTTCTTTCTGTTCTGCTTCGAGCACGTGAAGGAATATAACAAGGGCTATAATTATTTCTCCGGCCTTTCGGACGGCGAGATCGCGCGCTACCAGAAGGAAGCGATCACCGGGCATCGCCCGACCTGGACGGTCGGCGTCAACAAGGCCGCGCGCGCAAGCCCGCTGCATTCGACTGCTCGGTCCGGTTCGGCAGCCTCGCAGGCGCGTGTGAAAGATCCATTCGGCTTCGTGCAGCAAAGCCGCGGCAATGGGCCGCGCTTGCAGTCGCAAACGCGAAAATTGAAGAGTCTTGAGGCCAAAGCCTTCGATACGCTGGGGCTTCCCGGCAATTCCTCGCCGACGGAGATCAAGAGCCGTTACAAGGAGCTTGTAAAAAAACACCATCCTGACGCAAATGGCGGAGACCGGGGCTCGGAAGAGCGCTTTCGCGCTGTTATTCAGGCGTATCAATTGTTAAAGCAGGCTGGTTTCTGTTAATCCGAAGCTTGGCAAGAAGTTTCATTTTTATGCGCCGGGTCCGGGGCGTCCGGCATGGAGACACGATGAGCAAGATTGAACTTGATATTTCCAACCTCCCTGACACGACTGTGTCGGTTCGCGAAGTCTTCGGTATCGACACCGACCTGCGCGTTCCGGCGTATAGCAAGGGAGATGCTTATGTGCCGGATCTTGACCCCGACTACCTTTTTGACCGCGAGACGACGCTCGCGATTCTTGCAGGCTTTGCCCATAACCGCCGCGTCATGGTGTCCGGTTTCCACGGTACCGGCAAGTCGACCCACATTGAGCAGGTTGCCGCCCGACTGAACTGGCCGTGCGTGCGCGTCAACCTCGACAGCCATGTCAGCCGTATTGATCTCGTCGGCAAGGACGCCATCGTCCTCAAGGAAGGCAAGCAGATCACCGAGTTCAAGGACGGCATTCTGCCCTGGGCATACCAGCACAATGTCGCGCTCGTGTTTGACGAATACGATGCCGGCCGTCCGGACGTCATGTTCGTCATCCAGCGCGTGCTGGAATCCTCCGGGCGCCTGACCCTGCTCGACCAGAGCCGCGTCATCCGTCCTCATCCCGCTTTCCGCCTGTTTGCGACCGCCAACACGGTCGGTCTCGGCGATACCACCGGTCTCTACCACGGCACGCAGCAGATCAACCAGGCGCAGATGGACCGCTGGTCGATCGTCACCACGCTGAACTACCTGCCGCACGACAAGGAAGTCGATATCGTTCTCGCCAAGGTGAAGGCTTTTGCAGGCAACGACACTGGCCGCGACACGGTTTCGCGCATGGTTCGGCTCGCTGATCTCACGCGCGCTGCCTTCATGAACGGCGATCTTTCGACCGTCATGAGCCCGCGCACCGTCATCACCTGGGCGGAAAACGCCGTGATCTTCGGTGATGTGGCCTTCGCCTTCCGCGTGACCTTCCTCAACAAGTGTGACGAGCTCGAGCGTACGCTGGTGGCCGAACAGTACCAGCGCGCCTTCGGTGTCGAACTCAAGGAGAGCGCCGCCAACATCGTTGTAGGCGCGTAAGAAGGCGATCGGAATGGCAGGTCGCGGCGACAATGTGAATGCGAAGCCCGGCGTGGGCGTTGATACCGAGCCAATGCGGCGGGCGATAACCGGCTGCGTGCGGTCGGTTGCCGGCAGCGCGGAAGTCGAGGTGGTATTCGCCAACGAGCGACCCGGCCTCGCTGGCGAGCGCGTGCGCTTGCCGGAACTCTCCAAGCGACCGACGGCCCATGAGCTCGCCGTGACCCGAGGTCTCGGCGATTCCATGGCGCTTCGCATCGCCTGCCACGACCAGAAGGTCCACGCCGTCATGGCGCCGCAGGGCACGGATGCCCGTGCCGTCTTCGACGCCGTTGAACAGGCGCGCGTGGAATCCATTGGTGCGCTCAGAATGAGCGGTATGGCCGCCAACATGAGCGCCATGCATGCGGAGAAATACGCCAAGGCGAATTTCTCCGGCATCAGCCGTCAGGAGGACGCTCCGATCCAGGAGGCCGTTGCCATGCTGGTGCGCGAGAAACTGACGGGAGAAAAACCGCCTGCCAGCGCCGGCAAGGTTCTCGATCTCTGGCGCCCTTTCATCATGGAGAAGGCGGGTTCCAGCCTCGATCAGCTGAACGGAACGATCAACGACCAGCAGGCCTTTGCCAAGGTCATCCGTCACATGCTCTCGGCCATGGAGATGGCTGAGGATGTCGGCGAGGATCAGGAGGAGGGCGAGGACGACCAGTCCACGGACGAGGATCAGCCGCGCAGCAACGAGGAAGAGCAGGAAAACGCCGAAGAGGAAGCCGGTTCGGAATCCGCTCCCGCCGAGGAAAGCGAAGCCTCGCAGGAGCAGATGGAAGACGGCGAGATGGACGGCGCCGAAATCTCCGACGACGACATGTCGGATGAAGGCGACGACGATTCCGAAACACCCGGCGAAATGCGGCGTCCTGCAAGTCCCTTCGACGATTTCAATGAGAAGGTCGACTACCGGATCTACACTCAGGAGTTCGACGAGGTCATCACCGCGGAAGAGCTTTGCGACGAGGCCGAACTCGACCGCCTCAGGGCCTTCCTCGACAAGCAGCTTGCGCATCTGCAGGGTGCCGTCGGCCGGCTGGCAAACCGGCTTCAGCGCCGCCTGATGGCGCAGCAGAACCGTTCCTGGGACTTCGATCTGGAAGAAGGCTACCTCGACAGCGCCCGGCTCACTCGCCTGGTGATCGACCCGATGCAGCCGCTGTCCTTCAAGCGGGAGCGCGATACCAAGTTCCGCGATACCGTGGTGACGCTGGTTATCGACAATTCCGGTTCGATGCGCGGCCGGCCGATCACTGTTGCAGCCACCTGCGCCGACATTCTTGCCCGCACGCTCGAGCGCTGCGGCGTCAAGGTCGAGATTTTGGGCTTCACGACCAAGGCCTGGAAGGGCGGTCAGTCGAGGGAGAAGTGGCTGGCGAGCGGCAAGCCGCCGACACCCGGCCGTCTCAACGACCTGCGCCACATCGTCTACAAGTCGGCCGATGCGCCCTGGCGCCGCGCGCGCCGCAATCTCGGCCTGATGATGCGCGAAGGCCTTCTCAAGGAGAACATCGACGGCGAAGCCCTGATGTGGGCTCACAGCCGACTGGCGGCCCGGCAGGAGCAGCGCAAGATCCTGATGATGATTTCTGACGGTGCGCCGGTCGATGACTCGACGCTGTCGGTCAATCCGGGCAATTATCTGGAGCGGCACCTACGCGCCGTGATCGAGCAGATCGAGACGCGTTCGTCGATCGAGCTTCTCGCCATCGGTATCGGTCACGACGTGACACGCTACTATCGCAAGGCCGTCACCATCGTCGATGCTGACGAACTGGCGGGCGCGATGACCGAACAGCTTGCAGCGCTTTTCGAGGATCAGAGCGAAGGCGGCGGCAAGCGCGGCAGTCGCATGCGTCGTGCCGGCTGAAGGCGTGCGGGCCGGAAGAGTTCGGTCTGGCCGCCTTCTCGCGGCCGCGCTGATCGGTATTTCCGTCGGTTGGGGCGATGTCGGCGCTGCGAGCGAGATCGTGGCGGCCCCGATCAAGGCGACGTCGATCGCCACCTTCCGCCCCGGCTCGACCGATACGCGTTTCGGCTCGCTGGAGTTTCTCGGCGGGCTTGAGCTTTCCTCTTCCGAACGGCTTTTCGGAGCGTGGTCGTCGATCAGGCTGACCGATGGCGGCAAGAAATTCATCGGCGTTCTTGATACCGGTCACTGGCTGACGGGTTCGATCAGCAGGGGAGCCGATGGCCACCTTGCCGGTCTCGATGACGTGACCATTGCGCCGATGCTGGATGCCGCCGGCCGTAGCTCGGCGCCGAAGCGCACCGTCGATGCGGAAAGCCTCGCCTTGCGCGGAGACGAAGCCTTTGTCGGCTTCGAGCAGATACATCGTGTCACTGGTTATTCCCCGCTTTCGGCCATCGAGACCTCACGGCCCTTCCGGCTGGCCCTGCCGTTGCCGTTTCCTGTCGGCAGGTTGCGCAGCAATGGCGGTATCGAGACGCTGGTCGCAGCGCCGCTGGACGGTCCCTTGAAGGGCGGCCTTGTGGCCATCGCCGAAAAGAGTGTCGATAGCGACGGTAATCTCTTTGCCGGTATTCTCGACGGTCCTCTGAAGGGTGGCTTCCGGGTCGTGCCTTATGACGGCTTCGACGTTACTGACGGGGATTTTCTGCCCGATGGCGACCTGCTGTTGCTGGAGCGCCGGTTCACGATCGCCACCGGCGTTGCGATGCGGCTACGCCGGATCGACGGCGCAAGCCTAAAGCCCGGCGCTATGGTCGAGGGAGATGTCATCCTTGAGGCGGACGGCTCCTCACAGATCGACAACATGGAAGGTCTGGACACTTTCGTCGCCGCGGATGGATTTACGCATGTCATCCTCGTTTCGGACGATAATCATTCGATCCTGCAGCGGACCGTGATGCTGGAATTCCGGCTCGTGGATTGACGAGCCGGTCTTCGTCTTTCAGCGGCTGAAAGATCAGGCCGAGCGGGCGGAAACCGTCGGCTTCAGAACGCTCATCAGTGCCCCATAGGGAAGGAGCATGACGAGGCCGACCAGTATTTTGACGGTGAGATCGCCCAGAGCCCATGAAATCCAGCGCGGAGCATCGGTGGAGAAGACGCCAAGGACCGGAGCCCATGCAATGGCGAAATCGTCATTGGGGCCGATCATTGCGAAGATGGGGGCAAAGGACAGCGAGAAGAAGATCGCTGTATCAAGGGCCGATCCGATGAGCGAGCCCATCAGCGGCGCCTTCCACCAGTCGAGCCGGCGCAGGCGATTGAAGACCGAGATGTCGAGCAGCTGGCCGGCCAGATAGGCGGAGCCGGATGCGATCGCGATGCGAGGCTGGGAGGTAACGAAGGAGAGCACAACGCCCACCACGAAGCCCATAAATACCACCTTGCGGGCGGTCGAGGGGCCGAACTGGCGGTTGGTGAGGTCGGTGATCAGGAAGGCGACCGGATAGGTGAAGGCACCATAGGTCAGGAGATCGCCGAGATTGATGCCTGCAAGCTCGCCCGAGAGCGGGTACTGGACGAGAATGTTCGACGCGACCACGACGGCCGTCATCAGCAGGGAATATACGAAAATAGAACGTGTCATCTGCATTTTTTTATCCTGGGTGATGCCACCAGTTGGAGGGACAAAGGAAAAAGGCCTGCCGAAGATCCGGTCAAGCCTTCATACCTTTATAGCGATGTAGCGCAGAAGCTTATGCAGCTTCTGCCGTCTTCTTTGCGATCTGGCGACGCAGAAGGCGAGCGCGCATCGAAAGTTCGTTTTCGCTGGCCTTCAGGAGGAAGGCATCGAGGCCACCGCGATGTTCAACGGAGCGCAGGGCGGCAGCGGAAACGCGCAGGCGGAAACGCTGGCCAAGTGCATCCGAGATCAGCGTGACGTCGCACAGGTTCGGCAGGAACTTGCGCTTGGTCTTGTTGTTCGCGTGGCTCACATTGTTGCCCGACTGGACGCCCTTGCCGGTCAATTCGCAACTGCGGGACATGGTACACCTATTTTCTTCTTTGCCATTACATCGCTTCCGGACAACAGCCGGTCAAGCAATCCAACGGCGCTTGATTGGAAAGTTGCGGTTCTATAGTCAGACTGGCGGGCCGCGTCAAGCCAAAGCTTGGATTTTCCTTCATCGGCAGGCCACTTCCGCTATGTTCTTGCCACAGTCCGGTTGGAGGATGAAGATCGAAACAGTTTCCGGAACAGACATTTTCGAATTTGAGGGTCCCAATCTTGCGTTTCGCCAGCCTCGCATTTGCTCTTGCGGTGTCGTTCGCCACATCCGCTGCCGGGGCGGACATTCGCTATCGCACGGATTACAGCGTTTCTCTGGGTGCGCTGCCGATTGCCAAGGCCTCGTTCCTGACTGAGGTCAACGATCAGAATTACAGGATTTCGGCCAATTTCCGCTCCTATGGTCTCGTCGATATCATTTCCAGAATATCAGGTGAAAGCACCGTCTCTGGTCAGCTGAGCGGTCAGAGCATGCGGGCGCAGCATTATCGCCTGGTCTATCAGGCCGGCAAGAAGACCAGCATATATGATGTCAGCTACGATAACGGCAATGTGACGAAGACCACCGTCGACCCGCCGCCGAAGCCGCGGTCGGCGAGCTGGATCCCTGTGACCGATGCCGATCTGAAATCCGTGTTCGACCCGATCTCCGGGCTGATCGTTCCCGATGGCGAGGCCGTCTGCCCCCGGACGCTGCCGATCTATGACGGCGAGAGCCGTATGGATATCGTCATGACGCCCAAGGGGACACGCAGCTTCACCGCCGGCGATGTGGAAGGCGAAGCCGTCGTCTGCAGTGTCCGTTATATTCCGAAGTCGGGCTTTCGAAAGGGGCGCAAGGATATCGAATATATGCGGAGCGCAACCGGCATGGAGATCTGGTTTGCCAAGACTGCACAGCTGAAGGTATATGCTCCGGTCTATGCGCGCGTGCCGACGCGCATGGGAACACTATATGTAACCGCCGTAAAATTCGACGGTTGAGAACGCGGGAAGACCTTTGTCCCGCAATGGGGGATAGAGGGTGAAGATAAGGGCGACGCTCATCGGGTTCACGGCCATTCTCATGTGGTCCTTTCTGGCGTTGCTGACTGCCGCCTCCGGCAAGATGCCGCCCTTCCAGCTTTCGGCGATCACCTTTGCAATCGGCAGTCTGCCGGGCATCATAACCTTCATTCTTCGACCTGAGCGTATCGGAGAGCTTCGACAGCCCGCCAAGGTCTGGCTCACCGGTGTCATCGGGCTGTTCGGCTACCATTTCCTCTATTTCACGGCTCTCAGGAACGCGCCGGCCGTCGAGGCGGGACTGATCGCTTATCTCTGGCCTCTGCTGATCGTCGTCGGCTCAGCGCTGTTGCCGGGGGAGAAGCTGCGCTGGTATCACGTCCTCGGGGCGCTGGCGGGGCTTTCCGGCACGGTGCTGATCGTTGCCAAGAACGGCATTTCCTTCGATCCCGCCTATGGTTTCGGATACTTCGCTGCCTTCCTTTGTGCCTTCACATGGTCGGCCTATTCGCTGATCACGCGGCGTTTCGAGGCGGCCTCGACCGATGTCGTCACGGGCTTCTGCCTCGCGACCTCGATCCTTTCGCTCGCCTGCCATCTTGGGCTGGAGACGACTGTCTGGCCGGAATCGGTTTCTCAGTGGGCTGCCGTTGTCGGGCTTGGTATCTTTCCCGTTGGCCTTGCCTTCTACGCCTGGGATTACGGTGTGAAGAACGGCGATATCCAGATCCTTGGAGCCTCGTCCTACGCTGCGCCGCTGCTCTCGACCCTGATCCTCACGCTCTTCGGTTTTGCCGAGCCAAGCCTCAGGATCGGCCTTGCCTGCCTGCTGATCACGGGCGGGGCGATGCTGGCTGCTCGGGACATGATCCGCCGCCGGCAATCTACGGAAAAAGTGGAGGCTTGACGGTTTCGCGGCGCATGCCAAAGTAGCGGCATGACGATATTCTATCTCGCCGTGCTGCTGGGCCTTGCCTATTTCGCGATATTGCCGCGCCCGGAAAGTCATTTCCGGACGGTGGCGAAGACATTGCCGATCATTCTTCTTTGCGTTTTCGCCGCTCTTTCCGGCGCGTGGTGGCTGGTTGTCGTGGCGCTGGGCCTGAGCGCTGTCGGTGACGCGCTGATCTCCCGCAGCGGCGAGCTTGCCTTCAAACTCGGTCTTCAGGTCTTCCTGGCCGTGCTGCTGATCTATGCCGCGATCTTTTATCTGAACGGCGATCTCGACATTCTGACGGTCGCGCCGTGGCGCTGGCTGGCTGCAGTCGCGCTCGTCGTTTTCGGCGTTTTCCTGCTGCGCATACTCTGGAACCCGACTGGGCCGTTGGCACCTGCGATCGCCTCCTATATCGCCGCCATGCTGGTGATGGGGCTGATGTCGCTGACGATGCCGTCGCCACTCGTGTTCATCGGTGCGGTAGCCTTCCTTATTTCGGATGCATTGATCGCGCTCGAAAGTTTCCTGTTGAAGGATGAAGGGCATAAGAAGATCTCAAGCTATGCAGTCTGGGCTTTCTATTTCTTCGCCCAGTGCATCCTCACGCTTTCGCTCGTGAGCCTTTAGATTTTACGCATTTCCGGACGCAAAACCGCGGCACACTTTTGCTGGAAATGCTTCAGCCAATCAGGCGCCTGCAGGCTTCCAGTCCGGCGAAGCCATCTCGAAGGACGAGTATTCGAAGCCGGGTGCCACGGTGCAGCCGACAAGGGTGAAAGCGCCGAGGCTTTCGGCGGCTTGCCAGCCTCCGGCAGGAATAATGGCCTGTGGCCTTTCACCCTTGGCGAGGTCTGGCCCGAGCACGATGGTTTCGACCGCATCGCCATCCGGGGAGGAGCGGAGCGCCAGCGGTGCTCCGGCGTAATAGTGCCAGACCTCGACTGCATCCCTGACCCGGTGCCAATGGGATTGTTCGCCGGCCTCAAGCAGATAGTAAATGGCGGTCGAGTGGCCGCGCGGCGCTCCTGCCTGATCGCGGTATGTCTCCACGAACCAGCCGCCTTCCGGATGCCGCTGCATGCCGAGCGTCCTGATGATGTCTTCCGCCTGCATCAGAAATGATCCTTGCGCTTGCGGATCTCGGCGAAGACCTCCTCATTCGTGTTCCCCTCCATCAGCAGGTTGCGGCGGATCGCGGGATCGGCCGCCCGGAGGAAGGGGTTGGTCTCCTTCTCTAGTCCGATTGTCGTCGGAATGGTGAATTCACCTCTCTGGCGCTTCTCCTCGATTTCCGCTGCGCGGCTCACCAGTCGCGCATTGTCCGGGTCGATAGTCAGGGCGAAGCGGGCGTTGGAGAGCGTATATTCATGGCCGAAATAGACGGCAGTCTCGTCCGGCAGGGCGGCGAGTTTCTGCAGCGAATGCCACATGTCGAATGCGGGCCGCTCGAAGAGACGTCCGCAACCGAGCGCAAACAGCGTATCGGCGGCAAACAGGATCTTGCTGTCCGGCAAATGATAACAGACGTGCCCGGCGGTGTGACCGGGCGTTTCGATCACGCGGACCGGTCTCGTGCCGAAATTGAAGCTGTCGCCATCGCCGACGGCCCGGTCCAGTCCCGGAATCGCAACCGCTTCGTTTCGGGGGCCGATGATTTCGCACCCGAAATGCTCTTTCAGGGCCAGATTCGCCTCGACGTGATCGCCATGATGATGGGTGGTGAGGATGTGGGTGATCGACCAGTCGCGCCGTTTCGCCGCGGCCAGGATCGGCTCGAGTTCCGGCGCGTCGACCGAGGCGGTGACACCGGATTCCTCACAATGGATGAGAACGCCGAAATTGTCGCTTCGGCAGAGAAAGACTTCGATTTCGAGGGGTTTCATCAGGCCGCAGTCCCTTCCAGGTGGTTCGCCGGAATGTAGCGTGTTCGGCCTTGAAGTCCAATCACCGCCTGCTATCAATGAGCGATGCATGTCGATATCGTCGATCTCCGTCAGTTTTATCATTCCATGCTGGGGCGCGTGGCGGAACATTCCATTGCCATGGCGCTTGCCTCGCTCTGGGTGCGGATGCCGGAGGAACGGCTGGTCGGTCTTGGATATGCTGTTCCATTTCTCGACCGTTTCCGCGCCGACACCGAGAGAACCTTTGCCTTCATGCCTGCTGGCCAGGGGGCGGTGAACTGGCCTGTCGGTGAGCCTTCGGCGACTGCGCTGGTGTTCGAGGAGGAATTGCCCCTGCCGGATGCCTCGATTGACCGGGTTCTCATGGTGCATTCGCTGGAATTTACGGAAAATCCCCGCGAGACGCTGAAGGAAATCTGGCGCATTCTGGCGCCGGGTGGCCGGCTGGTGATCGTGGTGCCGAACCGGCGTGGCGTCTGGGCGCGAATGGAGCACACCCCGTTCGGTTCGGGGCGGCCCTATTCGCGCGGACAACTGACCACCCTCCTGAGGGAAACCAATTTCACGCCGGGTGCCAGTACCGAGGCCCTGTTCTTTCCGCCGTCGAAGATCCGGGCAGTGCTGCGGCTCAGGGGCGGGTTCGAACGGCTCGGACGGATGCTGTGGCCTGCCTTTTCCGGCGTTATCGTCGTCGAGGCGCAGAAGCGGCTCTATCAGGGGCTGCCGGTTGCGGCGCGAGCTTCCCGCCGCGTTTTCGTGCCGGTCATCGCTCCCCAAGGCATCCCCACCACCCGGCAGGCGGCCAAGCGCTGAAGCCTGCTTCGTTTCCCGCGTGAAGTCTCGACAAATCCGGCGTTCCGCTTTATTGGCTTGCGCCAGCAGGGCCGGGCTATTGCCGGGATTTTTCGAGATAGAAAGCCAGTTTGATGAACATGGAAGTGAAGCCTACTCCGCGTCCGGGTATTCTCGACATTGCCGCCTATGTGCCGGGCAAGGAGCATGCCCCGGGTGTTGCCCGGGTCTTCAAGTTGTCCTCCAACGAGTCGCCGCTGGGCCCCAGTCCCAAGGCGATCGGTGCCTTCCAGCAGAGCGCCGGGCATCTGGAAATGTATCCTGACGGGCAGGCGCTGGCGCTTCGCGAAGCGATTGCCGACGTCCATGGCCTCAATGTGCACAATATCCTGTGCGGCAACGGCTCTGATGAACTTCTCGGTCTGCTTTGCCATGTCTATCTCGGTGCAGGCGACGAGGGCATTATCACCGAGCATGGCTTTCTGGTCTACAAGATCCAGATCAAGGCTGCGGGCGCCACCCCGGTCGTGGTGAAGGAAAAGGATTGCACCGTCGATGTCGACGCAATCCTCTCCGCCGTTACCGAGAGGACGAAGATCATCTTCCTTGCCAATCCGGGCAACCCGACGGGCACCTACGTGCCGGCAAGCGAAATCCGCCGGCTGCATGCCGGACTGCCGGGCAATGTCATTCTCGTGCTTGATGCCGCCTATGCCGAATATGTCCGTCGCAACGACTACGAAGCCGGCGTCGAACTGGTGTCGGGCAATCGCAACGTCGTCATGACGCGCACCTTCTCCAAGGTTTACGGGCTTGCCGCGTTGCGTGTCGGCTGGGCCTATGGGCCCACCGAGATCCTCGATGCGCTCAATCGCGTGCGCGGTCCGTTCAACCTCAACGCTCCGGCAATCGCTGCGGGGGCTGCCGCGATCCGCGACCAGGAATTCGTCGGCAAGGCTGTCGAGCACAACCTCGTCTGGATCGAAAAGGTTACCGAGGCGCTGACCGGGCTCGGTCTCAGGGTAACGCCTTCCGTCGCCAACTTCGTGCTCATGCATTTCCCGGATGTCGATGGCAAGCGCGCTGAGGAAGCCGATGCGTTCCTCACCAGCCGGGGTTACATCTTGCGGGCGGTGCGCGGTTACGGCTTTGCCAATTCTCTGCGCATGACGATCGGCAGTGCAGAAGCCAATATCGGCGTTATCGAAGCGCTCACTGAATTCATGGGTCGCGCCTGATGCCGGAAGCCATGTTTGACCGTATCGCGCTCATCGGCATCGGCCTTATCGGCTCGTCGATTGCCCGTGATGTCAAGGAGCTCGGGCTGGCCCGCGAGGTGGTTATCTCGACGCGTAGCGCCGATACGCTGAAGCGCGCCGGAGAACTTGGGCTTGGAACATCCTACACCTTGTCGGCGGCGGAAGCTGTCGAAGGCGCCGACCTGGTTATCGTTTCTGTGCCTGTCGGCGCTTCCGAGGCGGTGGCGAAACAGATTGCGCCGCACCTGAAACCGGGCGCCATCGTCACTGATGTTGGCTCCACCAAGGCTTCCGTCATCGCGCAGATGGCGCCGCATATGCCTGAGAACGTGCATTTCATCCCGGGCCACCCGCTGGCTGGGACGGAGAAATCCGGCCCGGATGCCGGTTTTATCGGTCTTTTCAGAGGTCGCTGGTGCATCTTCACGCCCCTGCCGGACACGGATGCCGAGGCGCTGTCGCGGCTCAAGATTTTCTGGGAGGCGCTCGGTTCCCGGGTGGACGAGATGGATCCGCAGCACCACGACAAGGTGCTGGCGATCGTTTCTCACTTGCCGCACATCATCGCCTACAACATCGTCGGCACCGCCGACGATCTTGAGACGGTGACGGAATCGGAAGTCATCAAGTACTCGGCTTCGGGTTTCCGTGACTTCACCCGTCTTGCCGCTTCGGATCCGACCATGTGGCGGGACGTGTGCCTGCACAACAAGGATGCGATCCTCGAAATGCTCTCGCGCTTTTCGGAGGATCTCGCCTATCTGCAGCGGGCGATTCGCTGGGGCGAGGGCGACAAGCTGTTCGAACTCTTCACCCGCACGCGCGCGGTTCGCCGCTCGATCATCGAGGCCGGTCAGGACGTCGATGTACCCGATTTCGGTCGCCACGCCCTCGACAAGAAGGCCTGATCCTCAGGAGCTTGCCGGCGGGCGAATCTGAGAGATTGCGACGTGTTCTATCCCTTTGTTCCCCGTAATTCCGGACGCAAAACCGATTCCCACTTTTGCTGGAATTGCTTCAGATCGGCGGCAGTACGCCGATCGGGATGAAGCCGCCGAGGATGACGACGCCGTTTTGGATTTTCAGATCGACGCCGCCGTTCTGCCGGCCGGAGAAGAGTGCCTTGAGGATCTTTGCACCGCTCTTGATGGTGTCGGCGTCATCGGGGAATGCCTCGGCGAGGGTTTTTCGCCACGCGTCGATGCCCTCGAGGTCGAGGCGTAACTCGCCGGAAATCAGACCGTCGGTGCCGATGGAGAACGGGCCGTTGGCGGAGAGGATCCGCCCTTCGCCGAGGTCGATGGCGATGCGGCGGATTTCACCACTGCTGCCGTAAAGGCCTTCGCCGCGGTCTCCCTGCATGTCGAGATATTTCGCCTTGCCGGCAAGCGTCATGTCCACGGTCGTCGAGGACGGAGGGATGACGGGCGTTCCACCCGGCAGCTGGAATGTGCCGTTGCGGATCATCAGGGCGACATCAAGATCATCGCCATTGCGGCGGGCATGGGCCTCCAGATGGTCCGAGGCGGCATCAAAGGTCTGGCCCGTAGTCATTACGGTCACGGTCGCCTTGGAACCCGTTGCCTCCAGCGAGGTTCGGTCTACGCCGGAAAGGCCGGAGTTGACGCTGGATCGAAGCGCCTGCCACTGCAGCGCAGCGGAAAAGCCGAGGGCCGAGCGCACTTCGCCGGGGCTGTCGAGTTCCCAGACCACATGGCCGGGCGCATAGATCTGTGCGGCAGAACGCAGCGCGCCGAACGAGGCGGAAAGTCCGTGAAAACGGTCGTCGAGCCCGACCTTGGAGCAGAACAGGCCAATGCGGAACGGAAAGCCGCGGACGGTGGTGTCATCGCAACTGATATCCACCTCCGCCGGATTTTCGCCGCCAAAGAAGGCAAGAAGGCTTTTCTGGAGCGAATTGGCTGCATAGAACCACGCACCTGTATAGGCGGCGATGCCGACTATGATGAGAATGCCCAGGCGCATAATCTTGCGACTGACGGCACTTGTCTCGGGCTTGTTCGTTGCCATCCGGCGCTCCGATCGTAGAATGGTTGTTCGGCAAACGGGAATGACTTGCGATATGGACGAATTTTGGGTGTTTGGCTACGGATCGTTGATGTGGAATCCGGGCTTTCCCTTTGAAGAACGGATTCAGGCGCGGCTGATGGGGTATCGCCGCTCGCTTTGCGTCAGGTCATGGGTGCATCGTGGAACGGAAGAGCGCCCCGGACTCGTGCTTGGTCTCGACCGTGGCGGTTCTTGCAGGGGCGTTGCCTTCAAGGTCCCGCATTCCGATCAGGAAGAGACGCTCGGCTATCTCCGGCAACGCGAGCTTGTCACCCACGTTTATCTCGAGCGGTTTCTGCGGTTGAAGCTGGACGATGGGCGGATCGTGAAGGCGGTGACCTATGTCGTCGACCGTGCGCATGCCCAGTATGGCGGCGCGGTAACGGTCAGTGAGGCAGCGCGGATCGTCAATGCAGCAGTCGGGCAGTCCGGCCCCAACCCCGTTTATGTTGCCAATACCGTGGCCCATCTCCGGGAAATGGGTATCCGCGACCACTGGCTCGAGTCGGTCGTCGCGGAAATCGCAAAGCTTGAAGGACTCGGGGTCGAAGAGGCGCTTTAAACTTGTGTCAGCTTGCCAGGGCGCGGGCGACTGCCTCGCGGATATCCGGCAGCGCGAAGGGCTTGGCGACGACGTCGACGATCTTTGCTGCGAGGTCGTCGGCGCGTTCGCGCTGCTCGGCATAGCCAGTCATCAGCAGGATCTTCATGTCGGGGAATGAAGAAGCGGCGCGGTGCGCCAGTTCGATGCCGTCCATGACGGGCATGCGGATATCCGAAAGCAGCAGGTCGAAGGAGCTTTCCGAGAGCCGCTCCAGGCCTTCGGCGCCATCGGCAGCTTCATAGGTTTCGTGGCCGTCGAGACGCAGCGCACGGGCCACGAAGGACCGCAGCGAATCTTCATCTTCGGTAATCAGAATTCTAGCCATGAACGAACTTGCGCTCCCGTCTTGTCTGTGTGCCCCCGGGAGGCAAATCACCATGCTTTCCTTTTCGATCGGTAAACACCAGGGGCTGCGCTCTCGCCCATGGTTAACAAGTGCTCTTCTTTAGCTGGCAAGAGTTCGCCTCATGCCGGTGCTTCGAAAAGCTTCAGGCGTCGCCGGTGACGACGCCGACGAAGGGCAGTTCGCGGAAGGCATAGGCGACATCCATGCCGTAGCCGACAACGAAATAGTCGGGGCATTCGAAGCCCACGTAATCGGCTTCGAAGACTTCCTTGCGCTTCACCTTCTTGTCGAGGAGCACGACGATCGTGACGCTCTTCGCGCCGCGTTCATACATCAGGTTCTTGGCGAAAAGCAGTGTGCGGCCGGATTCGAGAATGTCGTCGATCAGGAGGACGTTGCGGCCGCTGACATCGCTGTCGATGTCCTTGATGATCTTTACACCTTGGGACACCGTGCCAGTGCCGTAGCTGGACAGCGTGATGAATTCGACTTCCGGGGCAAGGCCCACGTCATGCAGGGCGCGGATCAGGTCGGCTGCGAAAATAAAGGAGCCCTTGAGGACGGAAATGACCAGCAGGTCGTCACAGGGACCGCTGGCGATCTCGGCAGCCAACACATGGTTACGCTCGGCGATCTGTTCGGCAGTATAAAGCGGTTCGATGTTCTTTCCGCGGACGACAGGCATGCACACACTCCTTCAGCACAGCGGCCTCATGCTGACGGATGGCCGCGGGAAGGTTGGCGGATAGCACAGTCAGGAGCGCGAGGCATCCGCTTCTTCGAAGGAAAGCCGCAATTCCGGCAATTTTCCACCGGGGTGCAGCAACCTTGCCGAGATTCCGCGGCTGTGACCCGCGTCCAATTCGTCTACGGGGCTGTCGATGTAGGTGCTGGCGATCACCTGGCCGCCGGACACCAGATCCGCGCGCAACTTCGGCAGCAAGGTGCGACCCTGGCTGCGGTTTTCGACGATCGCGTTGACGAGCAGAACGCGCATGCCGTTGGCATCCTGTGGTGTCAGGCTGACATGGGTGATGTCGAGCGGGCCGGAAGCCGGCAGCGGCGCGGCGTCATGTGCCGCGACGCCGGCGTAGACGCTTGCTGCGGCAAAGATCATGGCGAAGGATGCTGACACGAGAACGGCGAAGGTTTTTTCGGAAAGCCGTTGTAGCGCCTGCTCGCCCGAACGCAGCGGCGCGGCCAGTGTGTCGGTCCAGCGACTGGCGCAGGGCTGCGAAACGAAGCGGTTACGAGGCTTGCGGGCGTCGATACGGCCGGGCGTGTCCTGCGGCGACCGCCGGTCTTCGCGCACGGTGACGAAATGCGCGTCTACGATGTCTTCGTTGACATGGATGGGCCAGGCGTGCGGGGGACGGCGGCGGTCGGGCGGCAGGAGATCGATCACCGGCTCGGCGGGCTCTCGTCTGGACCTTGCTGCGTTCATGAGCCGAAGCCTTTCCTTGAATTTCCGTTCTGCGAAGCGCCTTTCTTCAACGCGTCTGGGGCCGGACAAAACTGGGGCATTGAAACAATTTGTCCCCAGTCGTAAATTTAAATGGTTAATGCTTCGAAAAGATCCGGCGGAAAGCGCCGTTCTTTGACCCGTGTTTACCGGCCGTTAACGTGTGGTGTTAACATGTGGCCGGTCTTTAGATCCGTCAGACTGGGCCCGTCGCTTGATCCATTTCGAAAATGTCGGTTTGCGTTATGGAATGGGACCGGAGATCCTCCGAGACCTTACCTTCGACATTCCGAAGCGCTCGTTCCAGTTCCTCACCGGACCTTCCGGCGCGGGGAAAACCACTCTGTTGCGCCTGCTTTTCATGTCGCTCCAGCCGACGCGCGGGCTGATCCGCAGCTTTGGCCGGGACATTACCCGGATTCCTCGCAATGAATTGCCGATGCTGCGCCGACGGGTGGGCATCGTTTTCCAAGACTTCCAGCTTCTCGATCACCTGACGACCTACGAGAACGTGGCGCTGCCGCTGCGCGTGCGGGGCAAGGACGAGAACAGCTATCGCAAGGATGTTCTGGAACTGCTGAAATGGGTCGGTTTGGGCGAGCGCATCAACGTTCTGCCGCCGGTTCTGTCTGGCGGCGAAAAGCAGCGTGTGGCGATTGCAAGGGCGCTTATCGACCGGCCGGAAATCCTGCTTGCCGACGAACCCACGGGCAATGTCGATCCTCCGATGGCGCGCCGCCTGCTCAGCCTCTTCCTCGAGCTCAACCGTCTCGGGACGGCGGTGGTGATCGCAACTCATGATCTGGCGCTGATGGATCAGGTGGACGCGCGGCGGATGATCCTCACGGACGGGCGGCTCGACATCTATGAGTAACATCGACCAGCCCGCCCGCAGGAAGAACCCTGACAGGAACCCGCGCCGCATCGAGATGAGTGTGAGGCCGACCGGACCCATCCTGCCGCCCTCTAACATTCAGGGCAATGCGTTGATGGTGGTGATCGCCATCATGGCCTTCCTCGCCTGCCTGACACTCGGTGCGGTCAGCATGGTCAGGGCGACGGCTGCCGGCTGGCAAAGCCAGATTTCGCGGGAAATCACCATCCAGATCAAGCCGGACGACAATCTCGACATGGAGAAGGCGCTCAACAGGGCGCGTGATCTGGCGTTGACCTTCGTCGGCACCAAGGACGGCCGCATCATGGACGATGCCGCGACTGCACGGCTTCTCGAGCCCTGGCTCGGCACCGGTCTCGACATCAACGAGCTGCCGGTTCCCCGCCTCATCATCATTACCATCGACGAAACGCATCCGCCGGATTTCGCCGCCATGCGCGATCTCCTGAAGGCGGAGGTACCGCAGGCGTTTCTCGACGATCACCGCACCTGGGTCGACAGGCTGGTGCAGATGGCGCGTACCACGGTTCTGATCGGATCCGCCATTCTCGTTCTAGTTTTCACGGCCATGGTGCTGACGGTCGTCTTCGCCACCCGTGGCGCGCTTTCCGGAAACAGGCACATCATCGAGGTCCTGCATTTCGTCGGCGCGGAAGGCTCTTTCGTCGCCCAAGAGTTCCAGAAGCATTTTCTCAAGATCAGCCTCAAGGGGGCGGCGGCCGGGGGGATTCTTGCAGCCGGGCTGTTTGCCGTGGCCAGCTTCTGGCAGAGCCGTTCGCTCGCCACGCCGGAAAGCGATCAGGCTACGGCCCTTTTCGGAACCTTCTCGATCGGTTATCTCGGTTATCTCGGAATCTTCGCCACGATGATCGTGATTGCATTGCTGACCACGGTCACGGCCCGCATAACTGTCATGCGTACAATCTATGAAATCGATCTTGTGAGATCGGATCCGGCGCGTACGGACGGCCTGCTCAAGGATTGAGCGCTTGCGTCTAAAGCCTGTTGAATTGCCACAAAGCCGCCTGTTCCGTATGTGAAAAGCGCGCTATTCACGAACCATGTCGATGGACCGAATGATACGGAAGAAAGCGTCCAGGGAGGAGTTGTCGCTACGCCCGGCGGGCGGCGTTCTCTCGCGCCATGGACGTCTGCGCCGTTTTCTTCATTATGCGGGGCTGGTGCTGATCTTCGCTTCAGCGCTGGTGCTTGCGGGGTTCCTGCGGTTTGCCGATGCCGTAACCACGTTTACGCCGCCGGTCGACGCCAAGGCGGATGCCATCGTCGTGCTGACGGGTGGCTACCAGCGGATCGACCAGGCGATCGAACTGCTGCGCAAGGGCATGGGGCGACGGCTGCTGATTTCCGGGGTGCATCCGACGACCACGCCGGCGCAGATCCGCAAGGTGACGCAAAGCTCGCCCGATCTCTTCGAATGCTGCGTCGATGTCGGCTACGAGGCGATGGACACTATCGGCAATGCCAATGAGACCTCGCGCTGGATACACGATCGCGGTTATTCCTCGGTTCTCGTCGTCACCAGCAATTACCACATGCCGCGCAGCCTGATGGAACTGCGCCGCATCGACCCGTCGACCACCTTCATTCCCTATCCGGTGGTCATTTCCGACCTGAAGACGACCGCTTGGTATGCAGAACCCAATCTCTTGAGGACACTGCTTTCCGAATATGGCAAGACGCTTGTCGCCTATGCCCGGGGCATCATCGGCTGGGGTGTTGGTGAGGGACTGCGGTCCAAAAGCCATCTCGCCAAGGTGGAATGATGCCGCAGGAAAGCTGAGCCTTCGGCTTTTGCTTTCCGGCGTTTTGCGATAGGGACTTCTCGGCCCGCCCACGGATAGTTTCCATGATCACCTTGCGCTCAATACTCTTCAACACGCTTTTTTATGCAAACCTCATCCTGCGGATGATCTTCCTGTCGCCAATCTACTTTCTGTTACCGCGCAAAAAGGCTTACTTCATCCCTAAGAACTGGGCGCGTTCGTGCCATTGGCTGATGGAGAAGATCGTCGGTACGACCTTCGAAATCGAAGGGCTGGAGAACATTCCGAAGGGCGGCTACATCCTCGCGCCGAAACACCAGTCCTTCTGGGATACCTATGCGCTGCTGCCCTGGCTGGACGATCCGGTCTATATTCTGAAGCGCGAACTCATGTGGATTCCGCTGTTCGGCTGGTATGCGATGAAGCAGCGGATGATTCCGGTCAATCGCGGCGCGCGCGGCAGGATAATGGCCGCAGTGATGGAGCGGACCAAGCAGGAGATGCTAAGCGGTCGTCAGCTCATCATCTATCCGGAAGGCACGCGCCGTCCGCCCGGCGCCGTGCCGCATTACAAGTATGGCATTGCCCGCATCTACCGCGACCTGCAGGTTCCCGTGGTGCCGGTGGTCATGCATCCGGGTCTGTTCTGGCCCCGTACCACGACAAAACGCTATCCCGGTCACTTCAAGGTTCGGATTTTGCAGGCTATTCAGCCGGGCCTTGATCCCGACACCTTTTTCGAAACGCTGACCGGACAGCTCGAAAGCGCGAGCGATGCGCTTCTGATCGAAACGGCGCGGGACAATCCGCATGTGCCGCTGCCGCAGACGGCACGCAAGCGGATTGCCGAACTCAAGGGAGCCTCGTCGTCCTGACGGGCTTGCGAGGCGATTGATCCCCTTGGGTCAGTGCACGACGGTCAGGTGCCGGTTGCGGCGCGGACCAGCTTGGCTGCATCCTCGCTATCCCAGGCGGCCGGGCCGTTCATCGAGCCGAGCAGGCAACCCTTCTCATCGATCAGCAGGGTTACGGGGAGGCCGAATGCCAGCCCCTCCTTCTTCATCACGTTGAAGACGCCCATGCTGGCGTCGCGGTAGAGGCCGAGCGCATTCACTCCAATCTCGTCGAGGAAGGCCTTTGGCTTGTCGGCATTGCCGGTGTCGATGTTGATCGCGAGCACTTGGAACTTGTCGCTGCCCTCTGCCTTCTGCAGCGCGTCGAGCGCTGGCATTTCCTCGCGGCAGGGCACGCACCAGGTGGCCCAGAGATTGAGGAGAACGGTCTTGCCGGAGAAATCGGCGAGCGTCATGTCCTTGTCCGATGCATCCTTGAAGGAGAGGCCCGTGATCGTTCGCGGGCCGGTGGCGGCTACCATCGCGGCGACCTGTCCGCTCGTGAACGGTTTCAGGGTATCGGCTTTCTGGACTGCGCCCTGACATTGCGCGGTTTCAGCGGCCACCTCGCCATTGCCAGACATGGTCTGCTTCACGTATACCGCTGCCGCGCCGGCGAGTATGCCGGCGACCGCCGCAATCGCAACCAGCTTGGCGGAAGGAAGTCCCAGCGGTCTTTTTTCTGTCATTGCAGTCTCCAGGATGGGCATCGCATGGCCGAGGACACCAAGAACACGAAATCCTCCAACCAGATGTGGGGCGGTCGTTTCGCTTCCGGGCCCGCGGCCATCATGGAGGAGATAAATGCCTCCATCGGTTTCGACAAGAAGCTTTATGCCCAGGACATCCGCGGCTCAATCGCGCATGCGACCATGCTCGCCCATCAAGGCATCATCTCGGCCGATGACAAAGACAAGATCGTTCACGGCCTGAACACGATCCTGTCAGAGATCGAATCCGGTCAGTTCGTGTTCTCGCGCAAGCTCGAGGACATTCACATGAATGTCGAGGCGCGCCTTGCCGAACTCATTGGCGCTGCCGCTGGCCGACTGCATACGGCGCGTTCACGCAACGACCAGGTGGCGCTCGATTTCCGCCTCTGGGTGAAGGAAGAATTGCAGAAGGTCGAGGTTTCGCTGACCTCCCTTATCGCCGCTTTCCTCGACCGTGCGGAAGAGCATGCTGATACCGTCATGCCCGGCTTCACCCATCTCCAGACGGCCCAGCCGGTGACCTTCGGCCATCACTGCATGGCCTATGTCGAGATGTTTGGCCGCGACCGGCAGCGTGTGCGCCATGCCATCGAACACATGGACGAAAGCCCGATCGGAGCTGCCGCCCTTGCCGGCACCGGCTTTGCCATCGACCGCCACATGACGGCGAAGGCCCTCGGCTTCCGCGAACCTACCCGCAACTCGATCGACACCGTATCGGACCGCGATTTCGCGCTGGAATTCCTGTCGATCGCCTCAATCTGCGCCACCCATCTGTCGCGGCTTGCCGAGGAGATCGTCATCTGGTCGACGCCGCAATTCGGTTTCGTCCGCCTGTCCGATGCCTTCTCCACCGGCTCCTCGATCATGCCGCAGAAGAAGAACCCGGATGCGGCCGAACTGGTGCGCGCCAAGACCGGCCGTATCAACGGATCGCTGATCGCGCTTCTGACCGTTATGAAGGGCCTGCCGCTCGCCTATTCGAAGGACATGCAGGAAGACAAGGAACAGGTCTTCGATGCTGCCGAAAGCCTTGAGCTGGCAATTGCCGCGATGACCGGCATGATCGGCGATCTGACTGTGCGTACCGATCGGATGAAGGCAGCCGCCGGCTCCGGTTATTCGACCGCGACCGATCTCGCCGACTGGCTGGTGCGGGAAGCTGGCCTTCCGTTCCGCGAAGCCCACCATGTCACCGGTCGCGCGGTAGCGCTCGCAGAGCAGAAGGGATGCGATCTGGCGGAGCTCTCGCTTGAGGATCTGCAGTCGATCAATCCGGCGATCACCGCCGGTATCTTCGATGTCCTGACGGTCGAGGCGTCCGTTGCCAGCCGCAAGAGCTTCGGTGGTACGGCGCCATCTGAAGTGAAGAAGCAGATCGCCTGGTGGCGTGCCCGCAACTGATCACGTTGGTTTGCGGGCCGGTTGCGAGATTAAGGGTGCACAAGCGCTGTGATTTTCGCTACAGGCTATAGGAAGATGTTCCGGTGGATAGGATGATGGTGAAAACGTTTCGACGCTCAATAGTCGCCGCTGGCCTGGTTGTTGCGGCTGCTCTCGTGCTTTCCGGCTGTGGCCGCAAGTCCGATCTCGATCCGCCGAGCATGCCGGCTGACCAGCAGAACGTACGCACGACCGGCGGCAAGCCGCAGTCTGCTCCGCCAAAGCCGGACGATCCGTTCATTCTCGATCCTCTTCTCTGACAGGCCTTACCCGTGAACCACTTCGACTATCGCGATGGTGTCCTCTATGCCGAGGGTGTACCCGTGCCTGAAATCGCCAAGGCCGTGGGAACACCCTTTTACTGCTATTCTACGGCAACGCTGGAGCGGCATTACACGGTATTTTCGAAGGCCTTTGACGGGGTGGACGCGATGGTCTGCTATGCGCTTAAGGCCAATTCCAACCAGGCCGTGCTGAAGACGCTAGCCCGGCTTGGAGCCGGCGTCGACGTGGTCTCCGGGGGTGAGCTGCGCCGCGCGCTTGCTGCCGGCGTTCCCGCAAGCCGCATCATGTTCTCTGGCGTCGGCAAGACGGTTTCGGAGATGGATCTGGCTCTTGATGTCGGCATTTACTGCTTCAACATCGAATCAGAGCCGGAACTCGAGGTTCTTGCCGTCCGCGCCGCCAAGGCCGGCAAGCAGGCACACGTCTCGTTTCGTATCAATCCGGATGTCGATGCACGCACCCATGCGAAGATCTCGACGGGCAAGAAGGAAAACAAGTTCGGCATTTCCTACGAGCGCGCCCGTGCTGTCTATCAGCGGGCGGCTAGCCTGCCATCGATAAAGGTTACCGGCATCGACATGCACATCGGTAGCCAGATCACCGAACTCCAGCCGTTCGAGGACGCATTTCGGCTTTTGCGGGAACTGGTCGAAACCCTGCGCAGTGACGGACATATGATCGACCACGTCGATATCGGCGGCGGTCTCGGCATTCCCTACCGTGACGATAACAACCCGCCGCCAGAACCCGACGCCTATGCCCATATCGTCAAGGAACAACTGGCGGGGCTCAACTGCCAGATCGTGACCGAACCGGGTCGCCTGATCGTCGGCAATGCCGGCATTCTGGTGACTGAGGTTCTGTTTGTGAAGGACGGCGGCGACAAGACCTTCGTGATCGTCGATGCGGCGATGAACGATCTCATCCGGCCTACGCTCTATGAGGCCTATCACGAGATTCGCCCCGTGGTGATCTCGGCTGCCAGCGCGCCACGCATCAAGGCCGATGTTGTCGGTCCCGTCTGCGAAACGGGAGACTATCTGGCGCTTGATCGCGAGATGGCGATGCCGAAGCCTGGTGATTTGTTTGCCGTCGGTTCTGCTGGTGCTTACGGGGCCGTGCAGGCAGGCACTTACAACAGTCGGCTGCTCGTTCCCGAGGTGCTGGTAAATGGCGACCGGTTTCACGTGATTCGTCCCCGCACGAGCTACGAAGAGCTGATCGCGCTCGATTCCGTGCCGGATTGGCTGGCCTGATCGCCCGTTCACTTTTCGGAGACTGGTCTAAAAAAGCGGCGATCATCGAGCCGCTGCCCTCGTCTTCGCCACAAAGGGTGGTATCCTGCCTTAGCAGATGAAGGCGATCACCCCTTTAGGGTGATGCCAAGACCGTGGACGAAACGGAGACCCGACGGATGAGCCCCCCTCAGCCGGGCACTACGCGAAAAGGCGCATTCCGCACCGATCCGGTGCTGGCACGTCGCGTCGCGATCAAACGTCTGCTGGCGCGTCTCGTCCTCTTTGCCGAACGTCTGCTGCCGCTGTTCCTTCCCGTTATGGGCATTGCCGCGATCTTCGTCTCGCTGGCATGGTTCGGTGTTTTCCGGCAATTGCCGGATTTCCTGAGGTTGCTTCTGGTCTTTGCCCTCACCTTTGCTTTTGTTTCGGCCCTTCTGCCGTTTACAAGGCTGCGCTGGCCGGATGCGCAAGAAGCTGACAGGCTGCTCGAGGAGCGTAACGGCCTGCCGCACCAGCCCGTCGCCGTGCAGGATGACGAACCGGCCTTCGAAACGCCGTTTGCTCGCGCTCTGTGGCAGGAACACCAGCGGCGAATGGCGGAAACCATCGCTGCGCTGGATGCTGGCTTGCCTCGGCCGGATATCGCCCGGTTCGACCGGCATGCGCTGCGCGCCATTCCGGCACTCCTGTTTGCGACCGCTTTTGCCTATTCCGGCTCCAACGGGGCGGGGGTGATTTCCGATGCATTCCGCTGGACCGCCGTCGAGGGGACCGGTCAGGACATACGCGTCGACGCGTGGATCACGCCGCCTGCCTTTACCGGCCGCGCGCCGGTGTTTCTCTCCGGTGCAAATTCGCAGCCCGTGGAAGGCGGCGTGCGCGTGCCGCAGAATTCGCAGGCGACCGTGCGCATCAGCGGCGGGCGCGAGGACGAGAAGGTTCTTTATCGTCTGGCCGATGGTGGCGAGGTTCTGGACGTCGCGGAGAGCCGTGAGGCGCTGCCGCCTGCCCAAGCAGACGGAAGCGGTCCGGCACAGGACCCTGTGAGCCGTACGCACGAACTCAAGCTCGAGCAGAACGGCGAACTTGTGGTTGGAGACAAGCACTGGGCAATCGAAGTGGTTGCCGACAATCCGCCGGAAATCGCCTTCGAGGGGTTGCCAAAACCGACCGTCAATGGCGCTCTGGAAATCGGCTTCACCGCAAAGGACGATTACGGCCTCCAGTCGGCGCGTGCCGAGATTGTGCCGGTTGATGAGAAGCCGGGCGCGACCCCGCTCTATCCGCTGCCTGATTACAGGCTCGATCTTCCGCGCCACAATGCGCGCGATGCAAAGGGCGTTTCCAGCCGCAACATCAGCGAGCATCCGCTGGCCGGCCGCAAGGTTCGTATTACGCTGGTTGCGACCGATGGGGCCGGGCAGACCGGTCGCAGTCCGCCGCATGAAATGGTGCTGCCATCCCGCCATTTCGTCGAGCCGTTGGCTGCGGCGGTGGCCGAGGAGCGCCAGGTTTTCTCGCTGGATACCCGGGATATCGGTCAGGCGGTTGCACTCAACGAGGCGATTTCGTTGCGTGCCGATGAGACCATTCCCAATCCCACACATTTCCTGCTCATCCAGTCCGCGCAGACGCGCATGAAGATCGCCCGCTCCACCAACGATCTCAAGGATACGGCCGACTATCTCTGGGAAATCGCGCTCGGCATCGACGATGGCGATCTTTCGCTGGCGGAGCGCAATCTACGGGATGCGCAGCAGGCGCTTGCCGATGCGCTGGAACGGAATGCTTCCGATCAGGAAATCAAGAAGCTGATGGACGAGCTTCGCGCCGCCATGCAGGAATTCATGAAGGCGGTGGCCGAGCGCCAGCAGAACGCCGATGGCCAGCAACAGCAGCAATCAGCGCAGAACATGCTTCGACAGCGCGATCTGGACAACATGCTGAACCAGATCGAGAACCTTGCCCGCTCTGGCAATCGTGACGCCGCGCGCCAGATGCTTTCCGAAATGCAGCGGATGATGAACAACCTGCAGGCCGGCCGGCCGATGCGCGGACAGCAACAACAGCAGACCAGTGAACTTCGCAAGCAGATCGACAAGCTTGGCGAGATCATGCAGCAGCAGCAGAAGCTTATGGACGAGACCTTCCGTCTCGACCAGGCGCTGAAGGACCGCATGCAGCGCGGCGATCCGGGTGATGGCGAAGACGGCGAGTTCCTGCAGGACGAACCGCCCGTGACGGAGAACGGCCAGCAAGGGCAACAACAGGATCAGCAGGGCGGTTCACCGACAGACCGCATGACTGCCGAGCAATTGCGCGAGGCGCTGAAAAACCTGCGAGCCCAGCAGGATGCACTCGGCAAGAAGCTTGGCGAACTGCAACAGGGCATGAAGGATCTTGGCTTCCAGTCGGGCGAAGGCTTCGATCGTGCGCAGCGCGAAATGAAGGGTGCTGGAGACGCGCTCGGAAAGAGCGAAGGCGAACGCGCCGTCGATGGTCAGGGCAAGGCCATGGAAGCCCTGCGGCAGGGCGCGCAGGATATGATGGGCCAGATCCAGCAGGCCATGCGCGCCGGCGGTCAGGGACCGGGCGAGAACGGACAGGGCGGACAGCGCGGCCGGGATCCTCTGGGGCGTGACACCGCGAGGACGGGCGAGCAGATGGACGATGGCAGGGTAGAGATCCCGGACGAGATCGATGTGCAGCGGGCGCGCGAAATTCTCAACGCCATCCGGAAGAAGCTCGATACCATGTCGGTTGACGATGTCGCTCGTCCGGAGCTGGAGCGCCGCTATCTCGAGCGGCTGCTCGATATACAATAGCATTGCGATAGACTGTCCGCAGGTTGGCGTCTGATCGTACCCAATCTCTCAGGAAGCGGCCAGGACGCGGTCTTCAAACCCTCAGCCGGCTGGGGCAGTCAAAAGGCTCTGTGTGTCTTGCGCGAGGGATGGTCGCCATTTGCCAATCTCGATTCCGGCCATGGGACGGCCTAGATGGAACCCCTGCGCCGCATCTATTCCAAGCTTCTTGAGAGTCTCAAGCGTTTCCGCAGTCTCGACGCCTTCCGCAATCAGTGTGCTTCCTGTGTCGCGGGCGAAAGCTACCAGTGATGCAATCAAGGCGCGACGCGCGGGGTCGTCGTCTATGTCGCGGCATAGTTCTGCGTCCAGCTTGATGATGTCAGGTTTGAGATTGAGGATATGTCTCAAGCTGGCGTAGCCGGCGCCGGCATCATCGACCGCGAGCCGCATTCCAAGAGCCCTTAACGGCGCAAGGGCAGCTCCCAGACGGTCGTAATCGTGGATGCCGGCGTGTTCGGTCACCTCGACGACGATTTGTTGCGGCGACTGGCCTTTCGCCAGTTCGGCGAAACGTGGGTCGAGCAATGTTGCGGGCGAGGCGTTCAGCGCGAGGTAGGCTCCCTCGGGCAGCCATCGGGTCCCTTCGAGTCCAAGGTGTATCGCCTTCAACTCCAAATCGACGCCGCGCTCCACCTCGAATGCTTCGGCAAACCATACGTTCGGCGGCCGCGAGGGGCTGAAAGGAAAGCGGGCCAACGCTTCGAAGCCTAGCACATTGCCATCGCCAAGGCCGACGATGGGTTGATAAACCATCGTAAGGCCATCCTGCTCCAGAGCGTCCAGAATGCGCGTTTCCGCATCCCAATAATGGATGCGTTTTTCCATCGATCGATCGAGTTCGAATGCGGCGAACTGGGCAAAGGAACGCAGAATCTGGAGATCCCGTTGATTGAGCGTCGGATCTGCGCGGGTGGAGAAGCAGCAGAAGGTGCCATAGAGACGACCGTCGCCCAGTCTGATCGGAACGCTCAGATGAGAACCGATCGGAAAGGCGTGGGTCGCTGCGACTTCCTGTGCTGCGGGCAGCACAGCGGTATCCGGGATCAGTTCGGGCAATTCGCCATCGATGATTCGCTGGCAATATCCTTCATCCATCGGGAGCCAGTCGCCCACACGCAACGCGGCGTCATGCATGTGTGTATCGAGATAGCGAAAAAACCGCCTTGAGCCGGCAAACTCGGCGATGAAGCCAATGTCCATTCCCAGGCAGTTGCGGGCAGTGGCCAGAATATTGTTGATACGCTCATCAGCCTCGGTCTGTTGCTCGAGACTGAAGAGGAGATCATGTAACCCATATTGTCTGGCGCTATCAAAGAACGTCATAAGGGTATCCGTGCGACTCTTCACGTCTGAAGTGAATAAGCTGTGTCACGCAGATTCAAGTGCTAATTTTAGCAGTGCCAATGTTATCGGGTCGGAATCGGATGCTCGCCCCGATAATCATAGAAACCGCGACCTGATTTTCGGCCCAGCCAACCTGCTTCCACGTATTTCACCAAGAGCGGGCATGGGCGATACTTGCTGTCGGCCAGCCCGTCATGCAGCACCTGCATGATAGAAAGGCAGGTGTCGAGGCCGATGAAGTCTGCCAGCTGCAGCGGGCCCATGGGATGGTTGGCGCCGAGCTTCATGGCGGTATCGATGGCCTCGACCGAGCCGACACCTTCATACAGCGTGTAGATCGCTTCGTTGATCATCGGCAGGAGGATGCGGTTGACGATGAAGGCCGGGAAGTCTTCCGCAACGGTGATCGTCTTTTCGAGAGAGCGGACGAAGGTCTTGGCGGTTTCGAAGGTGCTCTCTTCGGTGGCGATGCCGCGAACGAGTTCGACGAGCTTCATCACCGGAACGGGGTTCATGAAGTGAATGCCCATGAAGCGTTCCGGTCGGTCGGTGGCGGACGCAAGGCGCGTGATGGACAGCGAGGAAGTGTTGGTGGCGAGCAGCGCTTCAGGCTTCAGGACCGGGCAGAGTTGCGCGAAGATCTTGCGTTTGACTGTCTCGTCTTCTGTTGCAGCCTCGATCACGAGGTCCATCGGTGCCATGTCGTTGATGTCGGTGGTGCCGCTGATGAGGGCGAGAGCTGCTTTGCGGGCTTCTTCCGAGAGCTTGCCGTTCGACACCTGGCGCGCAAGATTTCCGTTGATCGTGGCAAGGCCTGCTTCGATCCTCTCCTTGGCCAGGTCGTAGATGGTGACCTTGTAACCGGCCAGTGCAGCGACATGGGCGATGCCGCATCCCATCTGGCCCGCGCCTACGATGCCCACATTATCAAAAACCTTGGTCATGCCGTTCTCCTCACCTGAAACCGCATCGCCTGACAAAAATGCCGGGCCAACGTTACGGTTGGTCCGGCAAATTTCATAGCCCTTCACGGGCGATTTTCCAGTCTTTTCGCGGTTGCGAAATAATGGATTGTCACAGCGCCTTTTCGAGTTCGGGTAGTGCTTCGAAGAGGTCTGCGACGAGGCCGTAGTCGGCGACCTGGAAGATGGGGGCTTCTTCGTCCTTGTTGATGGCGACGATGACCTTGCTATCCTTCATGCCGGCGAGGTGCTGGATGGCGCCGGAGATGCCGCAGGCTATGTAGAGCTGCGGGGCGACGACCTTGCCGGTCTGGCCAACCTGCCAGTCGTTCGGTGCGTAGCCCGCATCGACTGCCGCGCGCGATGCGCCGACGGCGGCACCGAGCTTGTCGGCGACCGGAAGGATAACTTCCTTGAACTTCTCGGAAGAGCCGAGCGCGCGGCCGCCGGAGATGATGATCTTTGCCGAGGTCAGTTCCGGACGCTCGGACGAAGACAGCGCATCCGAGACGAAGGTGGAAACGCCGGGGTTGGCAGCAGCAGCCACGGTCTCGACGGAAGCCGAGCCGCCTTCGGCAGCGGCAGCAAACGATGCCGTGCGGACCGTGATCACCTTCTTTGCGTCGGTGGACTGGACGGTCTGGATGGCGTTGCCGGCATAGATCGGGCGCTTGAAGGTATCGGCGGAAACCACTTCGATGATTTCCGAGACCTGCATCACGTCGAGAAGGGCTGCGACGCGCGGCATGACGTTCTTGCCGACCGAGGTGGCGGGCGCGATGATCACGTCATAGGACGGAGCGAGCGAAACGATCAATGCCGCCAGCGGCTCAGCCAGATTGTTGGCGAGGCTTGCGTCATCGGCGACGAGTACCTTGGAAACGCCGGAGAGCTTTGCAGCGGCGTCAGCGGCTGCCCTGGCGCCCGAACCCGCGACCAGCACATGAACGTCGCCGCCGATCCTGGCGGCTGCCGTCAGCGTCTTGGCTGTCTGGTCGGAGACGGTTGCGTTGTCGTGTTCTGCCAGAAGAAGAATGGCCATGTCTTTGTTCTCCTTGTCCGTCCCGATTACAATACGCCGGCTTCGGTCTTGAGCTTTTCGACCAGTTCGGCGACGCTCTTGACCTTGATGCCTGCCTTGCGGCCGCCCGGTTCTTCGGTCTTCAGCACCTTGAGGCGCGCTGCGATATCGACGCCGAAGTCGGCGGGCGACTTCTTGTCGAGCGGCTTCTTCTTGGCCTTCATGATGTTCGGCAGCGAAGCATAGCGCGGCTCGTTGAGGCGAAGGTCGGTGGTGACGATGGCCGGAAGCTTGACGTTGATCGTCTGCAGGCCGCCATCGACCTCGCGGGTGACGTCGGCGGATCCGTCCTTGATCTCGAGCTTGGAGGCAAACGTTGCCTGTGCCCAGCCGAGAAGGGCCGAAAGCATCTGGCCGACCTGGTTCGAGTCGTCGTCGATCGCCTGCTTGCCGGTGATGACGAGGCCCGGGGCTTCCGCCTCGACCACGCCCTTCAGAATCTTGGCGACTGCGAGCGGCTCGACCGTTTCCTCGGTCTCGACAAGGATCGCGCGGTCGGCGCCCATGGCGAGGGCGGTGCGCAGCGTCTCTTCGGCCTTGGCCGGGCCAACCGATACGACCACGACTTCCGAAGCCTTGCCGGCTTCCTTCAGGCGAAGGGCTTCTTCGACCGAGATTTCATCGAAGGGGTTCATCGACATCTTGACGTTTGCAAGCTCGACACCCGTGCCATCCGTCTTAACCCGGATCTTGACGTTGTAGTCCACAACGCGCTTGACGGTCACCAGTACTTTCATGACTTTCTTCCTTCATTGCCCTGCCTGAAAATGCCTCTTCAGGCGGCCCTCCGATGGTCAATGGGCGACATGGATACGCATTTTTTTCGCAATTACAACGCTTGCTACAGCATCGATTTCGCTTAAAAACGATTAATTAACGTTTACGTATACGTCAATATGCAGAAATCTGCGATGTTAACGGCCCCAGTGGACTGTGCGCCGGGGTGGAGGCGGGACCGCAGGAGCTAGTGGCGGGGCCGCCTGCTGATGTTCGACTGCCTTGGGTGTCACGATGGTCCGGTCGAACAGGGGAACGCCGCGCCTGCGCATGAATACGACCAACAGGGCGCCCGTGAGGATACCCCCTACGTGGGCGCCCCAGGAAACTTCGCCCTCTCCATCGATGGCGAGCATTGCGAATTGTTGTCCGATCCAGAAGAGAAGCGGCAGGAAGGCTGGTAGCGGCAGAGGAAAGCGAAAGAGAACGAGTACCCAGACGCGCACCTTGGGATGCAGCATAAGGTAGGCTGCGACGACACCTGAGACCGCGCCTGAAGCCCCGATCAGCGGGCTCTGGGAGGTCGGGCCCACTAGGCCATGAAACAGTGCACCGGCGGCGGCGCAGGCGAGATAGAACAAGAGGAAGCGCACATGGCCCAATGCGTCCTCGACATTATCGCCAAACACCCAGAGGAACAGCATGTTTGAGCCGAGATGCATCAGGTTGCTGTGCAGGAAGGCATAAGTGATGAGCGTGGCATCGGGCGGCACGAGTGCGAGCGAGGGATCGAGCGCCGCATAGTCGAACACGACCGCGGGAATGAAGCCCAGTCCGTAGACGCTCGCCTGAATGACGGATTCCGGCATCAGCATGTTGGTGAAGGCGAAAACCATCGCATTCGTCAGGATCAAGCCGATCGTGACATATTGCATCCGTATATGCCTCAGGGAGTTGCGGTCATGCAGGGGAATGAACATCGCGTGCTCCCTAGGTTTAGAATTCAATCAGGTTCAACGGTTCTTGCCGGGCACCCAGAGAATGTCGGCCTTGCCGCCGTCATTGGCGAAACGAGCCGCAACAAACAGGAAGTCCGACAGGCGGTTGATGTATTTCAGCGCTGGCGGGTCGATGGTTTCTCCTTCGAAGCGTGACAGTTCGACCATGATCCGCTCCGCCCGTCGGGCGATCGTCCGGGCAAGATGCAGGTGAGCTGCAGCCGGGGTTCCTCCTGGCAGGATAAAGGATTTCAGCGGATCGAGACTTGCATTCAGTAGGTCGATTTCGCCTTCGATCCGGGTGACCTGCGCCTCGATCACACGAAGAGGTTCGTAGCTCAGGGTCTCGCCGGTGTCGGGCGCGGCCAGGTCCGCTCCGAGATCGAAGAGGTCGTTCTGGATCCTCAGGAGCATGGCGTGGAGTTCGGACAGGCTCTGGGTGTGCAGCCGGGCAACGCCGATTGCGGAATTCACCTCGTCGATGGTGCCGTAGGCATCCACGCGCAGGTCGTGCTTGAGCCGGCGGGGGCCGCTCACCAGCGCCGTGGTACCGTCATCGCCGGTGCGGGTGTAGATCTTGTTGAGACGAACCATCGTCGTATTCTCCTATCGCCCGCCGCCGGTCAGCCAGAGCGTCAGCATGATGAGCGCAATGGCTATGGCCTGCAGAACGAGGCGCATCTGCATGAGCTTGTTCGAGGTATTGCCGCTGCCGCCCTTCAGCATGTTGAAGAGCCCGCGCACGAGAACGAGCACGACGAGTCCCATGACGATCAGGGTGAGAACCGTGGTGAAGCCTGACATGGTGTATCTTCCCGAGCCTTTTGTTGTTGTTGCCTCAGTCCAGCGATCGCATCAATCGATAGAAGAGATCCGCCGGGAGCAGCCTCTTCAAGAGCGCGCCTTGCCGGGCCGGTGTGGTAACGAGATAATGTGGCCGCGCCCTGTGGGCGGTCAAGGCGTGCTTGAGCGCTTTGTAGACGGCGTCCGGGCCAAGCTTATGCTTGTTGACCGGGCCGGTGCCGTTCAGTCTCGACAGCTGACGTTCGTATTCCTTCGCATGCGGTGAGCCGGCAAGGTCGATGTTCGCTTCGATCTGTTTCAAGGCGTTGGCGGTGAAGCGGCTCTCGATCGGGCCGGGTTCGATCAGGCTCACCTGAATGCCGCTACCTTCAAGCTCCATGCGCAACGTGACCGTCAGTCCCTCCAGCGCATATTTCGATGCCGTGTATGCGCCCCGGTATCGATAGGGCAACAGCCCGAGGATTGACGAGCACTGGACGATGCGGCCCGCCCGGTTCGCGCGCATCAGCGGAATCACTCGGCGGGTCAGCTCATGCCATCCGAAGACATTGGTTTCGAACTGCTGACGCAGCACATCGGTTGAAAGGTCCTCGACCGCGCCGGGCTGGCCATAGGCGCCGTTATTGAACAGCGCGTCGATCCGGCCGCCTGTGCGGGCCGTCACTTCATCGACCAGCGCGCCGATGCTCGCACGGTCAGTATAGTCCATCAGCAGGGCTTCGATCCCCGCTTCTTCGAGCGAGGCAAGATCTTCATTGCGGCGAACCGTCGCAAAAACGCGCCAGCCATCGGCCTTCAGGGCCCTTGCGCAATGGGCGCCGATGCCGGAAGAACAACCTGTGACGATGATGGTTCGAGCATTCATAACGGAATGTTCCCTGTACAAATCCGACCCGGTTTCCCATATTCGACGTGGGCTTACAATCGGCATGCCGCGATCGAGGAGAATGGATGCGGGCTTTCCTGCGCACTGTCTACCGGGTCGGGTTCGACGCGTTTTACCACTTCACCGAGGACGATGGCTGGGCCATGGCGAGCCATGTGGCGCTATCCGCGCTGCTGGCGGTGTTCCCGTTCCTGATCTTCGGGACGGCGCTTGCGACTTTTCTCGGAGCGGATCGCTTTGCGGAGACAGCGATCCATATCATTTTTGATACTTGGCCCGAATCGATCTCCAAGCCGGTATCCGACCAGATCGTGAGGGTGCTGACGATCCCCCGTGGCGGCCTGCTGACAATCTCCGTACTGGCCGCTGCCTACTTCGCCTCCAATGGCGTGGAGGCGCTGCGTGTCTCGCTGAATCGCGCTTACCGGGTTGCTGAGACGCGGCCATGGTACATCACCCGTCTCGTTAGTCTTGGTTTCGTTCTCGGTGCGGTTGTCGTGCTGACCGTTATCAGCGCACTGCTCGTCGCCGTTCCTGTGGCGCTCGCCTTCGCCGAAAAGTGGTTCCCCTGGCTGAAGGAGTGGCTCGCGGCGATTTCGAACTGGCGCGTCTACGGCACGATCGGCCTCCTTGCCCTTGCACTTCTGATCTTTCATATGAGCCTGCCCGCTGGCAACAGGCGTCTTCTCGACGTCATCCCCGGTGTCCTGCTGACGCTGGTACTCTGGCTGATCGGCGCGCTGGTCTTTGCCTATTACCTTGCGAGTTTTGCCAATTACGCGGCCATGTACGCCGGTCTTGCCTCGATCATGGTGGTGATCGTCTTTCTTTACATGGTCGGGGTCATCTTCATCATAGGCGCGGAGTTCAATGCCGCGCTGATGAAGTTCAACGTGCTGCCTTCGCGGACTGTCGTTTCAAAGCCCGACCAGCCGGCGGATCTCTTCTGACGTCCGCCCCGCTTTTCTGAGCTCTGCCAGCGCCGTATCTCCCTGGCTCTTGGAGAGCTTGCGCCCGTCATCGCCGAGGATCAGCCGGTGATGATGATAGCGGGGAGCTGACAAGCCAAGAAGTGTCTGCAGCAGGCGGTGAACCGAGGTCGCGTGAAAGAGGTCGAGGCCACGCACCACATGGGTCACGCCCTGGGCGGCGTCATCGACGGTCACGGAAAGATGGTAGCTGGAAGGCGCATCCGAGCGCCACAACACCACATCTCCCCATGCCGCGGGATCGGCGGAGATCTCGCCGGTTTCTCCATCGCCTGTTTCCGTCCATGTGAGCGCTGCTGTGGTCGAGGCGATTGCTTTCTTCATGTCCAGCCGCCAGACATGGCGTTCACCGGCTGCGATGCGCTCCTTGCGAACCGAACCGGGAAGAAAGAGGTCATCCTCTGGATAGTGTGGAGCGCCGTCGGGATCGCGCGGCCACGGCTTGCCTTTTTCTTCGAAGCGTATTGCACGCGCCCTGACCTCGCCGCGGGTCATGAAGGCCGGATATGCGAGCCCGCGAGCGACGAGTTCATCAAGGGCTGCCAGATACTCATCGAGATGTTCCGATTGACGGCGTACGGGCTCCTCCCACGCGAGACCCAGCCAGACGAGATCGTTATAGATCGCCGTTTCGAATTCGGGTGTACAGCGACCGATGTCGATGTCTTCCATCCGCAGCAGAAGCCGACCTTCCATTGCTTTCGCCATATCGGCATTGATGAGCGCCGAAAGCGCATGGCCGAGATGCAGGCGTCCGTTTGGGCTCGGAGCGAAACGAAAAACGGGTTTTTGACGGGCAGGCGGGATCATGCTCTCTATCTCGCATGGAATGCATCCCCAGGGAACGGGACTTCGACAAAGAACGACTAGCACGAGACGGGCTGGAAATGACGATTACAACGCGGGCTGATCTCGATGCCGGTCTGGACGAGCTTCTGACGATTGATCCGCGTCTTGTTCCCATCGCCGGAGCCTGCGGCCCATTGCCGCTGAGGCTTTCGGAGCCGGGCTTTGCCGGCCTTGCTAACATCATAGTGTCGCAGATGGTGTCGCGCGCGAGCGCCGATGCGATCTGGCGGCGGATCGTTGCTGCCACCGGAGAAGTGGTGACGTCGGAAGCTTATCTGGCGCTCGATCCGGCTGTCATCGCCACACTCGGCCTTTCGCGAGCCAAGGCGGAGACTCTGCACGCCGTGGCGGGCGCAGTGGCCTCCGGCGAACTCGATCTTGGCAAAATAGCGGCGCTCGAAGCCTCAAACGCAATCGCGAAACTCACTTCCTACAGGGGGATCGGCCTCTGGACGGCCGAGGTCTACCTGATGTTCTGCGGCGGTCATCCGGACGTCTTTCCAGTCGGGGACGTGGCGCTCCGCGTCGCCGTCGGGGACGTATTCGGTTATGTGGAAAGGCCGGATTTCAAGGAGGTGAAGCGGGTGGCGGAAGTCTGGCAACCGTGGCGTTCGGTGGCTGCCCGACTGTTCTGGGCGCATTACGCATTGCGGACGGGCCGACAGGCGATTCCTGTCGATGTCCAGGTCCTTTCGTGATCTGCAAGAAGGGGCTTCACAATGCTGTAACAACGGACCTAATATAGATGGACAGGTGCCGAATCGCTCAGGAGAATGCCTTGACGATTGCAGTCTCACCCCAGTCCTTGCCGGCGCTCGTCCTGAATGCCGACTACAGGCCTCTAAGTTATTACCCCTTGTCGCTATGGTCCTGGCAGGACGCGATCAAGGCGGTCTTTCTTGACCGTGTGAACATTATCGCGGAATACGATCAGTCGGTTTGTTCCCCGAGTTTTTCGATGCGACTGCCGAGCGTCGTCAGCCTCAAGACCTACGTTCAACCCACCCGCAACCCTGCTTTCACCCGCTTCAATGTGTTCCTGCGTGACAAGTTCGAATGCCAGTATTGCGGGTCTGAAGACGACTTGACCTTCGACCACGTGATCCCGCGCGCCCATGGCGGCGAGACCACTTGGGAAAATGTGGTCGCCGCCTGCTCTCCCTGCAATCTCAGGAAGGGCAGCAAGCTGCCGAAACAGGCTTCGATGTTCCCGGCACAAAAGCCGTACCGGCCGTCAGTGCAGGACCTGCACAACAATGGACGGCGTTTCCCGCCAAACTATCTGCACGAAAGCTGGGTCGACTATCTCTACTGGGATTCCGAACTGCAGCCGTAACCGGCTGCTATCCGTTCAGGCGCGCTTGCGGAAAAGGGCCCATGCGGCGATGGCTGCCAGAGCCGCACTGGTGATGACGTTCCAGCCTGCGAAGGAAAGGCCGAGCACGCGCAGTGCCGCCTCCGTGCACGACGGTCCCTTGGTTTCGTTCAGGGCCTCCAGCACATTGACCGGAGCTTCGCCGCCTGTGGCGCCCACGGCGCAGGTCGTCGGCCCCTCCCAGAACTTCCATTCGACGCCGGCATGATAGGTGCCGAGTCCGATGCTGACGATCATCAGGATCGCGATGATCGCGATGAGGCTGCGCGTAACGGCGGCTGGAAGACGTAAGACCGACGAAAGCGTTGCCAGCGCACCGACGCCGACGCCGATGTAGTATGGGTTGCGCTGCATCAGGCAGAGTGCACATGGAACATAACCGCCGATATGTTCGAAGCCGAGCGCCGAGCCGACGACCACGGCCATGCCAAGGGTCAGGACTGCGGCGATCGCCGTATCGTTCTTGAGGTATGAGGCGGATACGCTCATGTCGTCTTCCTGTTCTCAGGTTTGGAGGTTGTGCTTCAAATCATTTGTTGCTTGCATGCCATTGTCACCAAGCCGCGCCAGATTCTGGGTCGACATGCCTTATCTGTTCATCGCCCACAGACTTGGGGCTGGTAGCTGTCTGATCGCCTTAATGCAGGAAATAGCGATAGGCGACGTATAGCACGATCAGTACGGCTGCTCCGACCATGGCGATCTGCCCCAGACGCTTTTCGATGAATTCCCGGATCGGTTCGCCATAACGCTGCAGAAGCCATGCAAGCAGGAGGAAACGTCCGCCGCGGGCGACGATGGCGGAGACGATGAATAGCCAGATGTTGATATGGGCGACACCCGAGAGGATCGTCACCACCTTGATCGGCGGGAGATGGGCGAGGCCGGAAGTCACCAGCAGCAGCAGGACCATCTCGTAGTTGACTGAGGTGCGCAGCCGCTCGAAGGCCTCGTACTTGCCGTAGAATTCGAGAATCGGCCGAGCGACGGTTTCGAAGGCGTAGTAGCCGAGGAACCAGCCGGCGATGCCGCCAAGTACGGATGCCACGGTGGCGATGATGGCATAGCGCCAGGCCTTCTGCGGCTTCGCCAGCGCCATCGGCAGATAGAGCACATCCGCCGGGACCAGAAAAATCGAGCTTTCAATGAAGGCGATGACGGCGAGCCAACGTTCAGCCGACTTGCGTGCGGCGAGTGACATGGTCCAATCGTAGAGGCGACGTAGCATCAAGTCTTTCCCGGTCTTTCGGTCGCTCGGTTTTATGCAAGCCGGCCTGCACTGTAAATGGGGCGTTTTGCGGTGCAGCACATGCGAAGCAAACATTTGCGTGAAGTTGAATAACCGGATGAAACCTTTTCTGGCGAGATGGGACTGCAGGCGGCACAGCCGCCAAGTTCGCCCTTGCGCGGGTGCCCAGGTGCATGGTAGACGCCGTTTAACCATCCTGCTGCCCCATTGGCGGAACTGGTAGACGCGCTCGACTCAAAATCGAGTTCCGAAAGGAGTGCTGGTTCGATTCCGGCATGGGGCACCAACACACTTTCAAAGTATTGCTTTTGCTTTGATTCCCTCCAAGAGGTGTCCAAAAGATCGATTTGGCCTATTTGGCTGGACACTTTTGTTCTCGATTATTCCAATTGACGTATTTCTGGCCTCACTCCAGTTTTGGTTGCATTTCGAATAACTAACTATGCCAAGGGTGATTTGACATAGGCAGAGGGTGAGCTGACATAAATGCCAATTATGGTCAGGCTGATGTTCCTGCGCCGCAGGGCTTTAATGCCAAGCGCGCCCTATTTGTTAGTAAGCCATTAAAGAAGGCGTTGGAGGGGGGGAACCGCTCCGGCTTTGCCGGATACCCCAACTCGTGAGAAGCAGGGTCTATGACGAGCAAGACGGAGCACGTCCGCCTTGCCGAAATCGTCATATACGATCGCTTTCATTAGGCCGCTGTCTTGCTCGCCGACTTTGCCTGGGCGTGGCGGGCAATGCTTTCCGCGAACTTCGGCGTTTCGCGATGATTGTGGTCACCGCCGGCTGCCTGGCGAGCCTCGGCTGCATCCTCGAAGGACTGGCCGTGCTGCTCGATAAAGGTCATGAAGGCATCCGTCGGATGGCATGTGACCTGGTTGGTATAGCGGGTACGATTGCCATCGATGGATTCAGCAATCAGTTCCCAGATCACGTTGACTTGGGTGCGCTCGCCCGTCGGCGTGAAAACGTCTGAAATCGAGTTCATCCGGCAATAGGATGGAGTGGCCTCTTCTGCGACATAGTGCTGGATCACCAACCCGGTGCCGATCTTTTCGACATTGATCGACATCTTGCGGCCATCATCGGTAAAGGTCGCGCCGCATCCGATGTGATCGGGAATGCAACAACGCAGGTATTCGGCTTCGGGAAGGTTGAAGAGCCAGTCGGCGATGTCGATCTGATCGAGCGACACATCAATATCGTGCGAATAGGCGGACTTGGAGAGCAACTTGTCTTTGATAACGTTCATGGTCTTTGTCCTTCAGGGTTTTTCGACAAGCCTCCGTGCGGCGTGGTCGATACGGTGCATGCGTACTGATATTTGACAATGTTAGTTGGTGAGCAGCGTGTTGTTTGCTCTCTGCAAAAGGTCGCATTCGGACCTTGCTGTCTCAATCATACCGATAGGTCACACGCCTATCCTTTGGTCTAGTCGGCTGCCGGAGTCGTTGTTCAACCGCCTCAAACAATTCCGTCGCGTTGCGACCCGATACGACAAGACTCGAAAATCATTTTCGGCATTCGTCGCCCTGGCCGCCGCAAAGATATGGCTGCCATACTTTGTCAAAGGGCCTAGCCGTCCGGCGCGAGGTGCGTTGTTGGCAGCGGGTGGTTTTTTTGGATCGGTGGTGATTGTGGCTACCGGCGCGATCCTGATGTCCCGTTAGCAACCTGATGGTGTTAGTCTGCGCCTTTAGGCGAGCGGACGTGACTACCCGATCTTTGCCGAAGGGCACCAAAATCCATTTTTGTACTACGGATAAGTGTGTTTCTGCCCGCCTATTGTGCGCTTGCGAGAGGAATGGTAGCAGAAAGCCCTTGGTGACACGGGTTTTCCGCCATGTTTCTGCCTGAGCGAGGCACCTACGAGACGCTTTGTCGCGATTTCTCGTGGTCCATTCCTGACGATTTCAACATCGGTCGCGCGGTCAGTGATGACTGGGCGTTGCATGCGCCGGATCGCGTGTGTCTCCAGCATTTCAGTTCCGATGGCAATCATCTGTCGATGACCTATGGCGAGCTAGCGGGGCGTTCGGCGGCTTTTGCCCATGGGCTTCGGGCACTCGGGGTTGAACCGGGCGATCGTGTAGCACTGCTTCTGCCCCAGTGTTTCGAGACGGTCATCGCCCATGTAGCGATCTACAAGATGGGCGCAATCGCACTGCCGCTTGCTCTGCTATTCGGTGCCGAGGCGCTCGAATACCGGCTTGCCGCTGCCGGCGCCAAGGTCGTCGTCACCAATGATTTTGGTTTGTCCCGGTTGGAGGAAATTCGGTCCCGCCTGCCGGATCTGCGGGAGGTTGTGACGATCGGGGCGGTTGCGTCGGGTGTGCACGCTTTCGCCGATGTGGAGGCAGGCCACCCGTCCGTCTTCAATGTGGCGAAAACCGGGCCCGATACGCCGGCCCTGATGATCTTCACGTCGGGGACAACCGGTCCGCCCAAAGGGGCGCTGCATGGGCACAGGGTCCTGCCCGGCCATCTACCCGGCTTCCAGATGGCGCATGAATTTATTCCGCGTGACGGCGACAGGATGTGGACGCCGTCGGACTGGGCGTGGGCGGGCGGATTATTGAACGCGCTCTTGCCTTCGCTCCTGCTGGGCGTGCCTGTCGTTTCCTCTCCCGCTCAGAAATTCGATGCGGACACGGCCTTCCGGATCATGGCGGAGATGAAGGTGCGCAACGCCTTCATTCCGCCGACGGCATTGAGATTGCTGAAATCGGTGGAGCGGCCGCGGGAAAAATACGATCTGGTGCTCAGGTCGATCGGTTCGGCGGGAGAGGCTCTGGGTCGGGAGACCTATGAGTGGGTCAAGTCTGCGCTCGGCATCGTTCCCAACGAATTCTACGGACAGACGGAGTGCAATTTCGTGCTGTCTTCGGCGGCCCATCTTGGTGTTAGCCGCGCCGGGGCCATCGGGCGGACGGTACCGGGTCATCGTGTTGCGATCATCGATGACGAGGGCAGGGAGCTTCCTCCGGGCAGTGTGGGGCAGGTGGCGATTGCACGGCCTGATCCGGTGATGTTTCTCGGCTACTGGCACGACGAGCGGGCGACCGCGGCGAAGTTCGTCGGCGACTGGATGAAAACGGGCGATCTCGGCCGGCAGGATGCCGAAGGCTATGTCGAGTTCTTCGGCCGGGATGACGATGTCATTACGTCATCGGGCTATCGCATCGGTCCTGCGGAGATCGAGGATTGCCTCATCGGCCATCCGGCGGTGCGCCTTGCTGCTGTAATTGGCAAGCCGGATCCGTTGCGCACGGAGATCGTCAAGGCTTTCGTGGTTCTTGCCGACGATTTTTTGCCAAGCGATGTACTGGCTGTCGAGATCCGCGACTGGGTGAAGCAGCGCCTGTCGATGCACGAATATCCGCGGGAGGTGGCCTTTGTCGAGGAGTTGCCTCTGACCGCCACTGGCAAGGTTATCCGCCGCCTGTTGCGGGACCGGGAATTAGCCGCAGCGGCTGAATAACCCATCCGGGTTTGAGTATGCCCGATTTCGTCGAAACTGCTCTCGCGTCAGTCGTTCAGACGACGCGAGAGGATCTTGTCACGCAGGATACGGGCGATGTTGCGCGTGTTGCGGTACATATGAAGCTGGGCGGCCGCCTGTCGCACGTCTCGGTCGGCATTGGCGCGCAGACCGATGACCAGCGTACCCATCTCCTCGCGTTCCTTCCAGAAGCGGCTCATGATCGGATGGTCCGGCACGGCGCAGCTGTCGGTGCGCTGGATATTGGCGTCGTCGAGGTGCCATTCGGTGAGGTCGGCCATCAGCAGCTTGCCGGGAGAGAACCGGCCATAGCGCTCGTCATAGGCTGTTTTCCACGTATAGGCTTCGCCGGCCATGATGAAGACCACCATCGAGGCGATGGCCCGGCCGTTGAGGTCGAGGGTGTGAATACGCACGGCATCCACTTCCGCCAGATTGGTGATGGCTTCGCGGGCGAAGGCAGAGCGTAGCCGGTCCATGACCATGGCGGAACGCTTCTGGCCTTTCCAGCCGCTTGCTTCCAGCGCCAGGAATTCCTCCATCCTGAGACGGATCTCCTGCGGCTGGCGGGTGACGTTGTATGTCAGTTCGCCGTGTTGGCTGAGCAGGCGGAACTGGCGGCGCATCTCCCGCAGGTGCGGTTTGGCGATTGCCCGCTGCAGATAGGTCTCGCCGTCGTCGAGGCTTTCGAGCATCGGGCGGGTAAATGTGTTGGTGACCGTCAGGGGCAGGTCGCGGCTGATGGCGACGGCCTTCAGAAGCTGGGCGAAGCGGCCGTTGAGCCGGAGGTCGGGCAGAACGAAGACACCCGGCAGACGGGCGTCGGGGCGGGCCAGCGCTTCCAACAGATTGTCCAGCGTTTCGGCGGCTTCCTCGGCATCGACGAGCAAGGTTCCCAGCGGGCCGAAGGGGTTCGACCAGACGCGCAGGATCGTCGGTCCCATGGAGAAGCCGGGCTTCTCGATGGAATAGGGCATCAGCAAGCGGACACGGCTGCGTCGTCCGTCCTCGTCGCGGATGACGCCGAGGCGGATCAGCCTGTCCTCGAGCCGCGGCATGGCCGGGGCGAGGAAACGCGGCGCAAAGAAGACGTTCGCTTCCATCACGCGATATGTGAGATAGTCCAACTCCTCCTGCAGATCATATCCGACCTTGCCGGGATAGAAGGCGAGATGACGTCCGGGGCGGCCGACCTCGATCGTCTGGTCGGCGTCGGGTCGATTGCTCTGCAGGCTTGCGAGACTGCCCGAGGAATGGCGGGTGCCGAAGCTGGTGCTTTCGCTATGGATCGGAGCTTCCGTCATGGTCAGGATGCCTTGGTCTTGGTCAGGATCGACAACGGGTCGGCAAATGCAAAGAGAACGATGCCGAGTGCATGGCGGACCGCAATGTGCAGAAGCAGCGCCTCCGCCATCATTGCTGCCGCTGTCGCGGCTGCCGCTCCGGTCAATCCGAAGAGCGGTATGAGCGTAACGTTCAGGCCGATATTGACGGCGAGTGCGCCGACATAAAGGAAGACGCAAAGTTTCTGATGGCCCGTCATGGTCAGGAGTACCTCGCCCGGGCCGACAAGTGCCTTCGAGAGGCTGCCGGCGAAGAGGATTGCCATCAATACATAGCCGGCTGTGAAGGCTGGGCCGAACAATGCCAGCAGGAATTCGCCGACAGCCAAAACGGCAAGGCCAACAAGAAGCGAAGGCCAGAAGCTCCAGCGGGTCGTCTGACCGGCGAAGGCCGCGAGATGGCGCAGATCATGGGCCGCAACCATGGAGGAGAAGCGTGGGGCGGCGGCCGCCTTTACGGCGAAATAGACGAACTGGACCAGCGCCATGGTTTTCGCTGCGGCGAAGTAGATCGCCACCTGATCGGGGTCGAGGTAGAGACCGACCACGACGACGTCGGAATTGGTGAGTAGAAAACCGAAGCCTTCAATCAGGAAGATTGGCAGGGCCACTTTGAACCAGGCGAGGAAATCGATCTTCCGAGGGCCGGCGACGAAGCGCTTCTGCATACGGCGGTCGATCGTCAGGAACTGGCCGAGTGTGGTAACGTAGGTCGCGGCCAGTGCGGCCTGCATGGCTGTCGTCGCCGTATGTGGAGCACCGGCCCAGACAGCGGCGATCATGAATAGCAGGATGAGCAGCGGGCGGACGATATAGGTGGGGCTGAGTGCAGCCACTGGCCAGCTGTTGGCACGCGCCGTACCATCAAGCACATCGCCGAGTGCGATCATCGGAAGCGCGAATAGCCCCAGAAACAGCGGCAGGATGTAATAGGCCTCGATCGCGTCGCCGAAGAGCATGAGCACGGCGAAGCCGATGACGGCGAGCAGGCTTGCCGAGAGCATGGCGAAGACCCTGGCGGTCATGGTCAGGCCACGGATTTCATCGTGTTCGTCGCGGGCGTCGTATTGCGGCAGGAAACGGATGACCGTCGTGTGGAAGCCGAGGCAGGAGAGGTTGCCGAACAGCACGACCAGCACCCATACGAAGACGAAGATGCCGTATTCGAATTCGCCCATCATTCGGGCCTGGATAATCTGGGAAACGAACGCGATGGCCGCGGAGACCACCCGTATGGCGAAGGCGACGAGCGCCATGCGCTGGGCGCGGGCGATTTCATCTGCTCCCGTGAAGGCGGCGACAAGCTTGTGCATCGCCGGATGCAGGCCGGTCGGCAGTATCTTCTCCGCTGTCTGGACAACCGCCATTATCGACACGCACGGCCTATTGAAAACGCAAAACAACAATGCCGCACTGTTGTCAGATCAGAGTTAAGAAACGGTTTGCCGTTGTTCGTCAGTTTCCCTGTGTCAACAGGGCATGATGCACTCCGTCCTTCATGGGAGTGAGTAAATTCCAATGTCTTTTCCGGTGACTGCGGTCCTTTTCGCCCGACTTTAAAAAGAAAAGGCGGCCGGAAGGCCGCCTTGACTGTCATTTTGCGTCGTTGCCCGTTCAGGCGTTTTCGAATGTGCCGTGGCAATGTTTATATTTCTTGCCGGAACCGCAGGGGCAAGGCTCGTTGCGGCCGACGCGGCCCCAGGTGGCGGGGTCCTGCGGGTTACGGTCCTCCGGTGCGACGTAGTTTGCCGCGCCTTCGTCGAAATCGTCCTCGCCGGTGCTTGCATCGACGTGGTGCGCTTCCATGACCGGCAGGGTCGGCGCCGGCGGAGCTTCGCGCACGATCTCAACGCGGGACATCTGCATGGTTACGGCGTCGCGCAGGTTGGCGAGCAGGGCCTGGAAGAGCTCGAAAGCTTCAGCCTTGTATTCCTGCAGCGGGTCGCGCTGGGCGTAGCCGCGGAAACCGACGACGGATCGCAGGTGGTCCAGGTTGACGATGTGCTCGCGCCAGAGATTGTCGATGGTCTGAAGCACGATCGAGCGTTCGACATAGGCCGTGATCTCGGGGCCGAAGCGTTCAGCCTTCTCTGCCGCGGCCTTGTCTGCGGCCTCGGTGATGCGGGTGACGATGTCGTCTTCCGCAATGCCTTCTTCCGTCGCCCACTGCTCGATCGGCAGGTCGAGGTTGAGGGTCGTTGCGACCTTCTCCTTAAGCCCTGCCACATCCCACTGCTCGGCATAGGCGCGCTCGGGAATGTGGACGCGCACCATGGTCTCGATGACCTCGTGGCGCATGTCGGCGATCGTGCTGGACACATCGGTGGCGTCCATCAGCTCGATGCGTTGCTCGAAGATAACCTTGCGCTGGTCGTTCAGCACGTCGTCATACTTGAGCAGGTTCTTGCGGATGTCGAAGTTGCGGGCTTCGACCTTTTTCTGGGCGCGTTCCAGAGCCTTGTTGATCCAGGGATGGACGATTGCCTCGCCGTCCTTCAGGCCGAGCTTCTGCAGCATCGAGTCCATGCGGTCGGAGCCGAAGATGCGCATCAGGTCGTCCTGAAGCGACAGATAAAACTTCGACCGGCCCGGGTCACCCTGACGGCCGGAACGGCCGCGAAGCTGGTTGTCGATACGCCGGCTTTCGTGGCGCTCCGTCGCGATGACATAAAGGCCGCCGGCGGCAAGCGCCTCTGCCTTGAGCTTCTTCACCTCCTCGCGGATGGCCTGTTCCTTGGCGTCAAGCTCGGGGCCCGGTTCCATGCCTTCCAGCTCGCGCTCGAGGCGCATGTCGATATTGCCTCCGAGCTGGATGTCGGTACCGCGGCCGGCCATGTTGGTGGCGATGGTCACGGCGCCGGGTACGCCGGCCTGCGAGACGATATAGGCTTCCTGCTCGTGGTAGCGGGCATTCAGCACCTGGAACTTGTCGAAGCCGGATTTCTTCAGGAGGTTGGCCAGAAGCTCTGATTTCTCGATGGAGGTAGTGCCGACAAGAACCGGCTGCTTGCGCTCGTGCGCGGCCTTGATCTCGGCGATGATCGCCGTGAACTTTTCCTCGAAGGTCCGGTAGACCTCGTCATCCTCGTCGATACGCTGGATCGGCAGGTTGGTGGGAACCTCGATAACATCAAGACCGTAGATGTTGGCGAACTCCTCCGCCTCGGTCGCTGCCGTACCGGTCATGCCGGCCAGCTTGTCGTACATGCGGAAGTAATTCTGGAAGGTGATCGAGGCGAGCGTCTGGTTCTCCGGCTGGATCTGCACCTTTTCCTTGGCTTCAAGCGCCTGATGCTGGCCTTCCGAGTAACGGCGGCCCGGCATCATGCGGCCGGTAAACTCATCGATGATGACGATTTCGCCGTTGCGGACGATGTAGTCCTTGTCGCGCTGGAAGAGCTTGTGAGCCTTCAAAGCGTTGTTGATGTGGTGGACGATCGAGACGTTTTCGACGTCGTAGAGTGACTCGCCTTTCAGCAGGCCGGCTTGACGGAGCAGATTCTCGAGCTTCTCGGTGCCAACTTCGGAGAAGTTGGCCGAGCGCTGCTTTTCATCGATTTCGTAGTCTTCCTCCGAAAGCATCGGAATGAAGGCGTCGATCGTGTTGTAGAGGTCCGAGCGGTCATCCAGCGGGCCGGAGATGATCAGCGGAGTACGGGCTTCGTCGACCAGAATGGAGTCCACTTCGTCGACAATCGCGAAGGCGTGGTCGCGCTGGACCATCTGGTTGCGCTCGTACTTCATGTTATCGCGGAGATAATCGAAGCCGAGTTCGTTGTTGGTCGCGTAGATGATGTCGCAGAGGTAGGCCGTGCGGCGTTCCTCGTCGGTCAGGCCGTGGACGATGACGCCGGTGGTCAGTCCGAGAAAGCTGTAAAGCTTGCTCATCGTCGTCGCGTCGCGCTTGGCGAGGTAGTCGTTGACGGTAACGACGTGGACGCCGCGACCGGCAAGTGCGTTGAGGTAGACGGCGAGCGTTGCCACGAGCGTCTTGCCTTCGCCGGTTTTCATCTCCGCGATCGCGTTATCGTTCAGGATCATCGCGCCGATGAGCTGTACGTCAAAGGGTCGCATGCCGAGCGCGCGGCGGGAGGCCTCGCGAGCAACGGCGAAGGCCGGGACCAGAATGTCGTCGAGCGTCTTGCCTTCGGCCAGCAGCTTGCGGAATTCCTGGGTCTTGCCGGAGAGCGCCTCGTCGGAGAGGGCCTTCATCTGGTCTTCCAGCGCGGCAATAGCCGCCACCTTCGGCTGATACGAGCGAACGCGGCGCTCATTGGCCGATCCGAAGAGTTTGCGGGCGAGCCCACCGAGACTGACCATTCGATGGTCCTTTCTGACCTTCGTCATATTCGTTGCGTATCCTGATCGCCGGCCGAAATTCGGCACGCAGGCACGGGAGGCCCGGAAACGGCTCTGGACGCGCGGTTGCGTGACAGATAAGAGGGGGGTCGAATGATGTCAACGGCGCAGCTTGGCCGCAAACGCTTGGTCTACCGTGCTTTGGACAATTTTTCGCCCGATTCGAACGGTCAAGAAACGGTTCCCCATCCGAAAGGTTTCACATGCTTCGCTTTCATAAACTCGCCCTTGCTGCCTGCGTCGCTCTGATCGGGCTCCAGAACCAGGTTCTGGCCGAAGACGCCGTCGTCGCCAAGGTCGGCGATCTCACCATTACCCAGTCGGAACTCGACCTTGCCGTTGCCAATCTCGATCCGCAGCTTTCCCAGCTTCCGGAAGAGCAGAAGAAGGTTGCAGCCCTTTCCGGCGCCATCGACGTCAAGCTGCTCGCTGGCAATGCCGCTGGCGAAGGCCTGAAGGACGATCCGGAATATCAGCGCCGCATGGCCTATATCGCCGATCGCGAGCTGCATAACCTTTACTTCAAGAAGCACGTCGTTGACGCGGTCACGGACGATGAAGTCAAGGCGCGCTACGAGAAGGAAATCGCCGCCCTGCCGAAGCAGGAAGAGGTTCGCGCCCGCCATATCCTCGTCAAGACCGAGGAAGAGGCCAAGGACATCATCAAGCAGCTCGACGCCGGCAAGGACTTCGTCGAACTCGCCAAGGAAAAGTCGACCGACCCGAACAAGTCGGAAGGTGGCGACCTCGGCTACTTTACCAAGGGCCGGATGGTACCGGAATTCGAGGAAGCCGCCTTCGCCATGGAGAAGGGCGCCTATTCCAAGACCCCGATCAAGACGCAGTTCGGCTACCACGTGATCAAGGTCGAGGACAAGCGCGAAGCCGCTCCTCCGACCCTGGAAGAAGTCGGTCCGCAGGTTCGCCAGCTCGTCATGCGCGACAAGTATCTTGAGATCATCGAAAAGGCGAAAGCCGAAAAGAAGGTCGAAATCGTCGACGAGGCCCTGCGCAAGGGCTACGAGGATGTGAACAAGCAGCAGGCAGAGCAGCCGCAGCAGTAACTGCTGTTTCCGTTCAAATCCCTGGGCCCGCATCTTGCGGGCCTTCCTGTTACAGGTGGTATCGATGTCTGAAGCCGTTTCTCCCCTCGCTCCGAAATCCTATCCCGAGATGCCGGTGATCCGCGGCGTGTCCATGTCGACCGCGGCGGCAGGCATCAAGTACAAGAACCGCACCGACGTCCTGCTGATGTCCTTCGAGCGTCCGGCGACCGTCGCCGGGGTGTTTACCAAGTCCAAGTGCCCTTCGGCTCCGGTCGATTTCTGCCGCTCCAACCTTGGGCATGGTGTAGCGCGCGGCGTCGTCGTCAACTCCGGTAACGCGAATGCCTTCACCGGTATCAAGGGCCGTGCGGCGACGGAGCTTACCGCGAAGTCGGCTGCGGCTGCCCTCGGTTGCGCGGAGAACGAGATCTATCTCGCTTCGACCGGTGTGATCGGCGAGCCGCTGGATGCGACGAAATTCTCTGGTGTTCTGGGCGACATGGCAAAGGGCGCAACCGGCGATTTCTGGCTGGAAGCGGCACGAGCGATCATGACCACCGATACCTATCCGAAGGTCGCCACCCGCTCGGCCGAGATCGGTGGAGTGAAGGTGACGATCAACGGTATTGCCAAGGGCGCCGGCATGATCGCGCCCGACATGGCGACCATGCTGTCCTTCGTGGTGACGGATGCCGATATCGCGGCACCTGCATTGCAGGCGCTTCTCTCCGCCGGCGTCGAGCCGACCTTCAATTCGGTGACGGTCGATAGCGACACTTCGACGTCGGACACGCTCCTGCTGTTTGCAACCGGGGCAGCTGCCGCAGACGGCCAGAAGAAGGTCGAATCCGCCGAGGATCCGGCGCTGTCCGGGTTCAAGTCCGCCTTGAACGATCTTCTGAAGGACCTTGCCCTCCAGGTGGTGCGTGACGGCGAAGGCGCTCGCAAGATGGTTGAAGTGACCGTCGTCGGCGCTGAGACGGATCAGGCCGCCAAGAAGATTGCGCTTTCCATCGCCAATTCACCGCTGGTCAAGACGGCTATTGCGGGCGAGGATGCCAATTGGGGGCGTATCGTTATGGCCGTTGGCAAGTCCGGCGAAATGGCTGATCGCGACCGTCTGGCGATCTGGTTCGGTGACATCCGCGTTGCCGTCAATGGCGAGCGGGATCCGGCCTATTCGGAAGCTGCGACCACGGCCGTCATGAAGGAGCAGGACATTCCGGTAAAGGTCGATATCGGCCTCGGCGATGGCCGCGCGACTGTGTGGACCTGCGATCTCACCAAGGAATATGTTGCGATCAATGGCGACTACCGGAGCTGACGACCAGAATGCTCGCTGTACCCTTTGAAGACAATCTGCCGCTGGTGCGTCGGCTGGAAGCCGTGGGCTTCCGGGCCTGGCCGGCGGCAAATGTGCAATATGACGGCAGCTGGCAGATCCGGCTGACCGGCGGTCATCCTTCCAAGCGGTTGAACTGCATTGTCGCGCTCGATCCGTCCGACAGCCGCGACATCGCGATCCGGTTGGAGAAGGCCGGGCGGAAGTTCGCTTCTTACGGTCGCCCGCTGATCGTGCGCCAGACGCCGCTGGCGCCGAAGCCGCTCATCGATCACCTGGAGACGGAAGGCTGGGAGTGCTTCGAGGACGTGGTCACGATGACCTGCGATCTCGCGGATATCGTGTTGCCGGATACGCTCGATCATCTTCCGACTCATGATGTCGGCCGTTATGTCGATGCAAGCCTCGAACTGCAGGGCGAAGACGCGGCCCTCAAGCCGGCTCTTGCCGAAATCATCGGCGCGATCAAGCCGCCGACGGGTCTCTTCCTCATCGAAACGGCCGAGCGGGGACCGGTCGCGACAACGCTTTGCGTCCAGGACAACGATCTTGCCGGCATCATGTCGCTTGCTGTTGCGCACGACCAGCGGCGCAAGGGGCTTGGCCTTGAGGTGCTGACTGCGGCTTTGCGTTGGGCTCGAATGCGCGGCGCCCGGCGTGCCTGGCTACAGGTCGTTGCCGACAACGAGCCTGCAATCGCCCTCTACCACAAGCTCGGCTTCAAGGAAGCCTATCTTTACCACTACTGGCGCAAGGGAAAAGACGCATGAGCGACGGGGAAAAGCAGATCCTTCTCGTTGCGGCCTGCGCGCTGATCGACAGCGACGGCCGCATACTTCTGGCCCAGAGGCCGGAGGGCAAGTCGCTGGCAGGCCTTTGGGAATTTCCGGGTGGCAAGGTCGAGCCGGGGGAGACCCCCGAGGAGACGCTGATCCGTGAGATGGAGGAAGAAATCGGCATTACGACCAAGGTTGCGTGCCTCGCGCCGCTGACATTCGCTAGCCATACCTACGAGACATTCCATCTGCTGATGCCGCTCTTCGTCTGCCGTCGTTACGAGGGCATTGCCCATGGCAAGGAAGGGCAGGCGATCAAGTGGGTTCGCCCGCAGGCACTGCGCGATTACCCCATGCCGCCGGCTGACGAGCCGCTCATTCCCTTCCTCCAGGATCTGCTTTAGGATATCCTACAGTTTAAGGACGTTTTAAGGACGTTCTTAACGCAAAGTTTATCACCATCAGGCAAAGCTCGCTTCTGTTCATGCGTTAGAGCGTGCGTGGAGCGTGTCATGGTAAACGAGGATTTCTGGAAGACCGTCCGGTCGAGAGAGCGGTCTTCGCAAAAGTCGGGAAAGACTGGAGTTTTGAACATCGCCTTGCTGTTCGGCACGGCGGTGATTGCGCTGTCGCTTGTCCTGACGCCAATGCTCGCCGGAAAGACGGAACGAAAGAGCCTCGCCTTCCAGCCGGACGAATACGATATGCTCAGCACAGGGTCGATCAACCGGTCGGATAACGGCAAGCGGTATACGATCCGTCGCAGCGTTCTTCAGAAAACACCAGGATCGGTTTGCATCGTCGACGGCTATGGCGCCGACGGGTGCTGATTCAATATTTCAGACAAGTCATAATTTCTCGGCCGTTCGGTCAACACTCGCGGGAGACGAAATGCATCTCGTCCGGAAATTCCTTGCAGACCGACAGGGCGCGACCGCTATCGAATATGGATTGCTTGCGGCGATCATGGGGGCCGCTCTCATCGGTGGCTTCGGCATGTTCAGTGGGTCGCTTCAGAACATGTTCGGTACGATCGAAACGAATGTGACGGGTGCCGGCAACTGAGCCGGATCGTCATTCCATAAGCTTGCGGTTCGGATCGAGCGCATCGGCGAGCCGCATTTTCGCGGATCCCGGCTTCAGCGGCTTCTGTTGGCTTTCGTGTGCCGCCCATCCCGATACGTAAATGATGGAGAAGGTGGCGCGGATACGTCCGTCCGGGTCTGAATAGCGCTCCGCATAAAGCTCGGCCGCCCTCATGAAAAACGCCCTGTTCACCGGCTTTTTGCTGCGCCCGAGCAGCGGATTGGTCATACCCATGGCCTTCAGGTCTCGCATGAGCGGGAAGATCGAATCATAGCGGACTGTATGACTCTCTTCGTCGATGACGGGCAGGGCGAAACCGGTGCGCTGCAGCAGCCCCCCAATGTCGCGAATATCGGCAAAGGGTATGACGCGCGGGCTTGCGCCGCCATAGAGTTCCGCCTCTGCCGCGAGCAGTACGTCGCGCAGTTCGGCAAGCGTGCCGGCGCCGGGAATTGCCGCGAGGAACAGGCCGTCGGGCTTCAGGGCGCGGCGGATCTGCACGAGCACGCCAGGCGTGTCATTGGTGAGGTGCAGCGATAGCGGAGAGAGCACCAGATTGACCGACTGGGGTTCCAGCGGCACCGTTTCCCATGCTGCTTCGCGGACGCTCTCTGCGCCGGAGGTAAGGTCCGGTGCAACCTCGATACGTTCCAGCCGGTCGATCTTGCCGGTGGCAAGGGCGGCGCGTGCGGTGAGACCTGTGGCGCCATGCAGTTCAACGGCATCCTCGAAGCGGCGCTCGACCAGCGAAAGTCTATCGGCGATTTCGCCTGCGGCGATCTCCAGCAGGAAATCGGCGCCCTCGGTCATGGCCGACAGCGCACGCCTGCGGTTGGCGGCGATCAGCCGGTCGTCGAAAAGCCTTTCCATCAGAAGACATCCTCTTGAAATTCACGGTCTGGCAAAGGCGCCGGCAAGCGCCTAATGTCAACCTTATGTCGGGTCGCATAGAGCAAAATTCCATGCCGGTCATCAGGACGGTTATCTTCGATCTGCCATTGCGTGTGGTGGGCGGCCTGCGTGACGCCGTCTTTCCTCCCGGCTGCGCCCACTGTCATGTGCGTACGGGGCGGCATGGCGCGCTATGTCCTTCCTGCTGGTCGGAGCTTCGGCTCATCGAACGGCCGTTCTGCGAGGTGCTCGGCACGCCGTTCCAGCGCGACCCCGGCGCGGGTATGGTTTCGGCCGAGGCGATTGCCAATCCGCCGGCATTCGATCGTCTGCGCTCGGTTGCTGTGCATGACGGCATCGCCCGGGATCTCGTGCACGCCCTCAAATATCGCGACCGGACAGACCTCGCGCCGATGATGGCTGGGTGGATGGTGAGGGCGGGTGAAGAAGCCCTTTCCTCCTGCGATTGCGTGGTCTCCGTTCCGCTTCATCGCAGCCGGCTGTTCAGCCGCATGTTCAATCAGTCGGCGGAACTGGCGCGCCATGTGGCGCGGCTTTCCGGTCGGCGGTTCGAGCCGCAGGCGCTTGTGAGACGGAAGCGTACCAGCCAGCAGGTCGGGCTGACAGCCAATGCCCGCGAACTCAACGTTCGGGGAGCCTTCATCGTGCCGGAACAGTTGTCCCCCGCCGTGTTCGGGCGGCGTATCGTGCTGGTCGATGACGTCTATACGACAGGTTCGACGGTGAGTTCGGCAACGCGGGCGCTCAAGAAAGCGGGTGCTGCCGATGTCACAGTTTTAACCTTTGCAAGGGCATTGTCCGGTCCTATATGAGCGTGATTGAGACAACCTCATTTCCCTTCTTGCGCTTACCTGATCGGAGTATTCCATGGCATCGGTGACCATCTACACGAGACAGTTCTGTGGTTATTGCGCCCGCGCGAAAGGCCTGCTCGAGTCCAAGGGTGTTGCCTTTGTCGAGCATGACGCGACGGACAAGCCGGAGCTTCGGCAGGAAATGATTTCCCGTTCCAACGGCCGGATGACATTCCCGCAGATTTTCATCGGCGACTTTCATGTCGGTGGCTGCGACGATCTTTACGCGCTGGATCGTGACGGCAAGCTCGATCCACTACTGGCCAATTGAGGAAGATGGACATGAGCTTTAAAGTCGCTGCCATCCAGATGTGTTCGGGTGTCGACCCTGAAAAGAATGTTGCCTCCATGATCCGGCTTGTGCGCGAAGCCGCCGCTCATGGTGCGGTTTACGTGCAGACGCCGGAGATGACTGGAGCAATTCAGAAGGATCGCAAGGGACTACAGGCCATCCTGCGCGACGAGAATAGCGATCTGGTCGTCAAGGCAGCGTCGGAACTCGCACACGAACTTTCCATCCATCTGCATATCGGTTCGACTGCGATCCTGCTTGCCGATGGGAAGATTGCCAATCGTGCTTTCCTGTTCGGTCCTGATGGTCGCAAGATCACCAGCTACGACAAGATCCATATGTTCGACGTCGATCTCGACAATGGCGAAAGCTGGCGTGAAAGCGCGGTGTATAGACCGGGTTCACGCGCCGTGGTGGCGGCTCTCCCGTTCGCAAGGCTCGGGTTTGGCGTCTGCTACGACGTGCGCTTTCCGCAGCTCTTCCGGGCGGAAGCCCTGGCCGGAGCCGAAATCCTGACGACCCCGGCCGCCTTTACCCGGCAGACGGGGGAGGCGCACTGGGAAGTACTGCTTCGTGCCCGCGCCATCGAGAATGGTGCATTCGTGATTTCGGCGGCCCAGGCCGGTGTGCATGAGGACGGTCGCGAGACCTTCGGGCATTCGATGATCGTCGATCCCTGGGGCAAGGTGCTGGCCTCTGCTGGCGGAATGGGTGAGGCCGTCGTGATTGCCGATATCGATACCGCTGCCGTGAAGGCTGCCCGGGCGAAGATCCCCAACCTCAAGAACGCTCGGGACTTCGAAGTGGACATTGTCGCTCCGCTGCTGGCGAAAGGGGGCGTCACCGTTTGATCCGCTATTCTCTCATCTGCGAGAATGCGCACGACTTCGAGGGCTGGTTCTCGGAGAGCGCTGATTTCGACCGTCAGAAGGCAAGCGGGTTTCTGGCTTGCCCTGTCTGCGGTTCGCTTGACATATCGAAAGTGCTGATGGCGCCTTCGGTATCGACCGCGCGGCACAAGGAGAAGATCGGTGCGCTGGCGGTCAATGAGGCGCAGAAGGAAGTGGTGGCGAAGCTCAAGGAGGTCATTACCTCCATTCGCGCCAACAGTGAGGATGTAGGGGAACGCTTTCCCGAGGAGGCCCGCAAGATTCATTACGGCGAAACGGAGGCACGCGGCATCGTGGGCCAGGCGTCACCGAGCGAGGTGAAGTCGCTGATTGACGAGGGTATCGAGATCGCACCGCTGCCGATGCTGCCGGATGATACAAACTGAAGCGTGACTACCCTCTTCAGACGCACATTTTTTTCAATCAGCCTTTGAAGCCGCCACTTTCCAGGTAGGCATGTTCCTCGGGCGTTGTTTCTCTGCCGAGAGCGGCGTTGCGATGGGGAAAGCGGCCGAAGCGGGCGATGATATCCCTATGCTCCAACGCGTAGTTCATGACCTGTTGATCGTTTGTCAGTTCGAAATGCTGGGTGAACAACGATACGCTGAGTTCCTGGTCCGTGGGATCCTCGGAATGTTCGAAGGGTAGATAGAAAAAGATAGCCAGCGATTGATCGACGATTTGGTCGAACCCCCGATCCAGTGCCCGGCGAGCAATCGCGCGGGCCAGCCCATCGGTTGCGAAGGCATGACCGCTGCCGCGAAACAGGTTTCTAGGAAACTGGTCGAGCAATATCAGGAGCGCAAGTGAGCCCTCGGCCGTTTCCTCCCATTCGGTATATTCGCCACGCGAAGCGGCGAAATGCGAGCTCAGATAATCGCTTTGAATAAATGCGTCGAACGCGTCATCCTTGACGAACCATTTCTCCGGTCCAGCCGCCGTCCAGAAGGCGAGGATGTCGCTTGCCGCCGTCATTTCGTGACCTCTGATGGTGGGCCGCCCGATCGACGGGCCAGCACCATATAGTTGACGTCGATGTCGGAGGAGAGGTTCCACTGGTTCTGCAGCGGGTTAAAGAATACACCCTTCATTTCCACCACCTGCATGCCGCTTTTCGACAACGGCGCCTCGATCTCCTCAGGCCGGACGAGCTTTTCGTATTGGTGGGTGCCGCGTGGAAGCCACTGCAACACATACTCGGCCCCGACGATAGCAAGGGCGGCAGCCTTGAAGGTTCGATTGATGGTCGATACCAGCATGAGGCCGCCGGGCCGAACCATCGAGGCGCAGGTCGTCAGGAAAAAATCGACATCGGCGACATGCTCGACGACTTCCATGTTCAGGACCACGTCGAATGTCTCGCCGGCTTCGGCAAGCGATTCCGCCGTAACGGCCCGGTAGTCGACGGTCACGCCGGTCTGGTCGGCATGGGTCATGGCGATCTTGATGTTCTTTTCCGACGCGTCGGCACCCAGCACATCGCCGCCCATGCGCGCTACGGGTTCCGACAGCAGGCCGCCGCCGCAGCCGATATCGAGGATGCGCAGGCCTTCCAGCGGGCGATGCGCCTTCGGGTCGCGGCCGAAATGGGCGCTTACCTGATCTCTGATATAGGCGAGGCGCACCGGATTGATCTTGTGCAGCGGCTTGAACTTGCCGGTCGGATCCCACCACTCTGCCGCCATGGCGGAAAAACGGTCGACTTCCGACTGGTCGATGGTGGTGCGGGCCTCAGCGTTCATGAACCGGATCTCCCTCAGGCTTCTGGCAATTCAAGTCGGACGATCGGTTGGCAAAGTCAAGGGCCGGGATCCGATCTGTCGGAAACGCGAAAGGCAGGGGCCGCCGTTCAAGATCCATTCATGCAGGATCTTCTAACTTGGCACTGTGACGCTTTGTCCGGTTTAAGGGCGTTGGAGCCGCATAGGCTGCAGCTTCTGATATCACGAGCATTTCGCCGCAATGCCGCCGAAAAGGCGGAACATGGTAGCCTGCCTGCGCGTTGATGCGCCAGGAAATAAAAGCCCCGAAAAGGGGACCCGAGGAGTCACCTGAATGAAAAAACTGTCAATTCTGGCAACGGGACTGCTGGCGGCGATCGTCATACCGGCAGTCGCGGAGGCGGCGCCTGCATATTCTACCGCCAATGTGAACATGCGATCCGGCCCGAGCACGCGCTATCCGGCCGTCATTGTCATTCCTTATGGCGCGCGCGTAGAAATCCAGGGTTGTATGCAGTCGGCCAACTGGTGCGACGTTTCCTTTGCCGGTTATCGGGGTTGGGTATCGGGCACCTATCTTCAGGCGCTCTATTCGCAGCGGCGGGTCTATGTCGGTCCCGAATATTATCGACCGCTCGGCATTCCATCGGTCACTTTCTCGATCGACAACTACTGGGACCGCCATTACCGCAACCGCGATTTCTACCGTGACCGTGATCGTTGGCGGGGTGACGATTATTATCGGCCGCGTCCGCCGCAGTATGGCGACGATTGGAACCGTCCACGTCCGCCGCGTTACGACCCAGGATATGATAACGATGGCTGGGACCGTCCGCCGCCGCGTCGCGACAATGACGATCGGCGCAGGCCCCCTCCGCCACCAAGGGTCGACAAGGGCGATCCCGCGAACAGGCTGCCTCCCAACTTCCGGCCTCATGTTGGTGAGGAGCCGGGCCGTAAGCCACAGGGTGAGGTGAGGAGGCCGCCAAGAGAGCCTCAGGGTGGCAATGGTCAGCGCGGTGGTCTTCGTCCGGTTTGCATTCCAGGCTCTCCTGGCTGTGACCGGGAAGGCATGTAACGCAATTTCGTGATGTGCGAACGCGTGAGGCGACGTCCGAAAAGGGCGTCGCCTTTCCTCTTTCTGCGGTTTGCTCAGGTCGAGGTCCAGGTAAGCCCAATCACTTGTTGAGACGTCTCGTCAGGCCATCGACCACCAGCTTTGCCAAAGCTTCATAATCGCCATCGAAATGATGTCCCCCTTCCAGTTGGACGGTCTCAACTGAGCTTCCCTTAAGGGCCGGGCAGGCATCCTCATCGTCGTCGGCGCCATAAAGACACTGGACGATTTGCGGATCGATCTTGCGTATGTCATCGACGGGATCGCCGGCTCCCGAACCTCCTCCGGCCCCGAGCCAGCCGGATACGGAGATTTCCCAGTCGATTTCATGGGAAAGGCCGAGCAGGCTCATCTGGATGATGCTTCCCTTCGCCTTTTCGGTCAGGCCGTTGTAGCTCGCCGGCAGGATGTCCGCCCCGAACGAATAGCCGATCAGTAGGACGTGGTGCACGTTCCAGCGCTTCTTGTATGCGTGGATGATGCGCTCAAGATCGGCCGATGTTTCTGCTGCTGTCCGAGCCGACCAGAAATAGCGTAGCGAATCGACGCCGACGACGGGGATGCCGTCTTTTTGCAGAAAGCCGGCGAGCTCGCGGTCGATATCGCGCCAGCCGCCATCGCCGGAATAGATGATCGCCATCGTATCCTTCGCAGGCGTGGCATCGAGGATCGAGAGTGGCAGGCCGAGCGGCGATTCGGTCTGGCTCTCAGCTGCGACCAGTTCGTCCAGCGTGGCGCCGAGCGTGCTGGCGTCGTCGTCCTTGCCGTCCCGCACATCAATGTCGGAGTGCTTGCTGACCAGGGCGGTCACATGGTCTCGCCCGTCGGACGGAGCGGCCGGGGTCAGGACGACCGTTGCAGGATCCGGCAGTTCTCCATCCGTCAGGCCATAGATCGTATGGTCGCCCTGCACCGTCTTGTCTGCCGGCGTGCAGAGTTCCTTCTGAAGTGGAATGCCCGCTTCCGGATCGACGGCGAGTGTCTGGCCGATTGTCGCTTGCGGGGTCTGGGCGAGGATCGCCAGCGCCATGGTGCCGCCGAGTCCGCTTCCAGCCACGATCGGCTGGAGGACAGAGGCATTGCCCGCCTTGCGTTGGACCTGATGGCTGAGCGATTCGATGTCGGAGACCGTGTAGATGCAGTCGTCGGTATCCTTTGCGAGCGAGGCGATATACTTTGGCGTATCGATGCCGATGACGATGGCGCCGTTGCTGTTCAGGCGTTCGGCTTCCTTCTGATCCTTGTCCTGCCAGCCCGAAGCGTCCGATAGGAGAAAGATGACCGCTTGCGGGGTGTCTTCCGGCATCAGGATGAGCGGAGCGGGGATCATGCCAGTGTCGAATGCCACGTCGTCCGCGAAAGCCGGGGCGGAAATGAGTGCTGCAAGCGATAGAGCGCTGGCGGTCTTCGTCAGTATCGTCTTCATCTCTTCACTACGCCTTTCAATCCGCCGCCGATCAACAGGGTGGCATCGAGCAGTGCGATCATGGGGTTAAGGCCGCCGGATACCGCAAGATAGCGCGGTTGCCATTCGGGGTGGAACTTCGACTTGAAGGCACGCAGCCCCTTAAAATTGTAGTAGCGTTCGCCATGTTCGAAAAATGTGTTGGCTATCCGGTCCCAGGCCGGCGCGACTTCGCGTCGCGAAAGGCCGGCGAGTGGCGCCATGCCTAGGTTGAAGTGCTTATAACCTTCATTCCTCAACTCGGTGAGCAGCTTTACGAAAAGCAGATCCATAGCGCCCTTCGGTGCATCGGGAGCGAAGCGCATGAGGTCAATGGATGCCTCTTCCTTCGTATCGGTCAGCAGCATGTTGGCGAAGGCGACGATCCGATCTTCGAAGCGAAGCAGCGCAACCGGCTGCATCAGCATGTAATCATCGGTGAAGGTGCCGAGCGAAAAGCCCTTCTCCTTGGCATTATGCTCATCCAGCCAGGCATCGGATACGGCGCGCAGGTCTTCCAGAATATCGGTTACCCGTTCGACCGGAACGATCTCGAAGCTGAGGCCGTCGCGTTCGGCGCGCGTTGCCGTCTGCCGCAATGTTGCCCAGCGCCCGCCCTTCAGGTCGAAGCGCTCGAGGTCGACGAGCGCGCTTTCGCCGAGTTTGAAGGCCTGCATCCCGGCATCCGCAATGGCGGGCAGGAGGGCAGGGGACGCCTGATAGAACACGGCGCGGCAACCGGCGGCGCGCGCCGTTTCCACGAATTGCCAGACGAGTTCCGCTCGGGCCTTGCGCGGCCCCACGGGATCGAGAAAGGCGATAAAGGAGCGTCCCTGTTTGCCGTACATGATGAAGGCGTCACCTTCCGGTGAGAACATAACCGCCTTGTCGCCGGTGCGCACCAGATTGGCATCTGCGACATCCTGTGTGGCGACGATCGTAACAGCCTTGGCAACGGCATCCGGGTCAGAAGGGGAAACTGGCAGGGAGGCAGGTCTCAGCAGGCCGAAGAGTGCAAGCGTCGATGAAAGGATCGTGAGCGCCAGCATGGCGCGCAGCGAGCGGGGGGCGTCCGCTTCGAATTCGAATTGCCACCAGAGGTCATGGCTGTATTCGATATCGCGATAGACGAACAGCATCACGATGACGGCGCCGATGCAGAGGACAGCGATGGCCAGCAGCCAGGAGGAGGTCAGTGCCTGACGAAAGAGAGAAGCCGGCCTCACGAACAGACGCCGGCTGACGAAAAGGCCGAAGAGCAAAACGCCCAGCATGGACGCTTCGATGATTGCCACGGATTTCAGCAGGGAAAGCACGAGAGCAGCACTTGCCGCAACACAGGTTGCCCACCATGCCCCATCCAGTCTCTGAGACAGACCGCGCGCCGCTATCACGAGCAGGAGGCCAGTGAGGCTCGCAAGAAAATGCGCGCCTTCGACGATAGGAAGCGGCAGGAAGCCGGAGAGGAATTCGAGGTTGTCGGTCGGCGCAGGAGTGACGCTCGATACGATCAGCATGGCACCGAGAATGAAGGTCAGCGTTGCCAACAACAGGGGGGCGAGACGGGAGGCGGTGCGGACCATGCCAGCGGGAAGCTGCCTGTCGGCAATATTACGCAGTTCCGTGACGGTGACCAGCACGATGGCGATCAGCAACGGCAGAACATAATAGATAAGCCGATAGGCAATCAGCGCGGCAAGGATCTGGTCGGTGCCGACCTGCCCCCCCAGGGCTGCCACCATGACCGTTTCGAACACGCCGATGCCGGCCGGTACGTGGCTGACGATGCCGAGACCGATTGCGACCGCGTAGATGGCGAAGAAGGCTGGCCAGGAAATAGCGGCGCCGGCTGGCAGCAGTGCATAGACAACGGAGGCGGAGAACGCGATGTCGAGGACTGTGACGAGGAACTGACGCGAGAGGGTCCGGGTATCCACGAAACGGAACACGGAGCCGAAAGCCGTTTTGCGGCCGATCCGGGCGATGACGAAGGCAAGGCCGAGGCCAGCGAGAATCAGGACGGCAACGGTCTGCAGCCAGACGGGGTCCAGGCCGACGAGCGGGGCAATTTCCGGGGACATCGGGATCAGCGCAAGCGCGGTGATCACCGTCAGGCCTAGCGAAAAGGAAATTGTCACGAATGCGATGACGCGAGCGATCTCGTCCGGAGCGAGGCCGGCACGCGCATAGGCGCGGTAACGGATCGCGCCGCCAGAGAGTGCGCCGAAGCCGGCAACATTACCGACAGCGTAGGCGCTGAAGGCCGTCAGCGCCACTTCCCCGAGCGGTCGCTTCCTGCCGATGAAGGAAAGAGCGTTCCAGTCGTAGAGACACAGGGTGGCAAAGCTCAATGCGGTAAAGAATATGGCGAGGAATATCGACCCTGGGCTCGTGCTGGCGAGACCGCGGACGACATCGTCATAGCTGACCTCTTCGGTCAGCCGGTAAATGGCAAAACCCACCAGCGCGAAGACAAAAACCGTCAGCAGGGCCATCAGCGGTTTTGCGTAACGTGACAGCCGACCATAGCGCCGATTAAACGCTTCTTCGGTTTCCTCGGGCGCGAAAGTTGCCCCGTTGTCTAGTGCGCGTGAACTCATGATCCTCGTTCCGGTGGGTGAGCGGTTACGCCATTAAAAAAAGCTCCCACCATTTTCATCCGGTTGTGAGCCCCGCGGGCCGCATGCTTGTCACCGCAAATTGCGCTAAATTATGGCGGCTGTCGAACCCAGTTTTCCCTTTTGAAGCAGGAGCGGCCGAAGCGTACCATCCAGTTCGAAACGGGCGTTGCGCCCGCTTCGCTTATTCGCTAAAAGCGCCGCACCAACAGGCCTTTCAGGGCGCAATATTTTCAGCCGGCTTCCGGCATACGGCAAGGGCATACGGTCAAGGCAATGGCACGCATCGTGATGAAATTCGGCGGGACCTCCGTCGCCAATCTCGAACGCATCTATAACGTTGCCCGGCATGTCAAACGCGAAGTCGATGCCGGCCACGAAGTGGCGGTTGTCGTTTCCGCCATGTCCGGCAAGACCAACGAGCTCGTCGACTGGGTGCAGAACATGCCGAAAGTTGCCGGTGCTGCATCACCGTTTTATGACGCCCGCGAATATGACACCATCGTCGCTTCAGGCGAGCAGGTCACGTCAGGGCTTCTGGCCATTGCGCTGCAATCGATCGGCGTGAATGCTCGCTCCTGGCAGGGGTGGCAGATTGCGATCAAGACCGATAATGCCCATGGCGCGGCCCGTATTCAGGAAATCGACGGCTCCGACATCATTCGCCGCATGGGTGAAGGACAGGTGGCGGTCGTTGCCGGTTTCCAGGGGATCGGTCCGGACAACAGGATAGCGACGCTCGGTCGCGGCGGCTCCGATACATCGGCCGTGGCGATTGCCGCCGCCGTGAAGGCTGACCGCTGCGACATCTATACCGACGTCGATGGCGTCTATACCACGGACCCCCGCATCGAGCCGAAGGCTCGCCGCCTGAAGAAGATCGCTTTCGAGGAAATGCTCGAAATGGCCTCGCTCGGCGCAAAGGTGTTGCAGGTGCGCTCGGTCGAGCTCGCCATGGTCCACAAGGTGCGCACTTTCGTGCGCTCGAGCTTCGAAGATCCCGATGCGCCGGGCATGGGCGATCTTTTGAACCCGCCCGGCACGTTGATTTGCGATGAGGATGAGATCGTGGAACAGGAAGTCGTCACCGGTATTGCCTACGCCAAGGATGAAGCGCAGATCTCGCTGCGTCGGCTCGCCGACCGTCCGGGCGTTTCCGCTGCGATCTTCGGGCCGCTGGCCGAGGCGCACATCAATGTCGACATGATCGTTCAGAACATCTCCGAAGACGGTTCGAAGACCGACATGACCTTCACCGTGCCATCCGGCGATGTGGACAAGGCGCTTGCCGTGCTTTCCGAAAACAAGGAGAAGATCGGCTTCGACGTCGCCCAGAGCGAAAAGGGACTGGTCAAGGTTTCGGTGATCGGCATCGGCATGCGCAGCCATGCCGGCGTTGCTGCCACCGCTTTCCGGTCGCTGGCCGAAAAGGGCATCAACATCAAGGCCATCACCACCTCCGAGATCAAGATTTCCATCCTGATCGACGGTCCTTATGCCGAACTCGCAGTTCGGACTTTGCATTCCTGCTACGGCCTCGATAAGAATTGATTCCATAAAGCGGAATCGCCATCCTCGCCGGTCTGACCCCGCGGGCGGCGAGACCGCCCGACCAACGATGTATTCGGGAGCATGCTGGCGATGAGAGACCTTTCCGCGGGTCCACGCGTCCTCCTCAAGCGGTTACGCGAACTTATGGCGGAACCGCTGGAGCCGCAGGAGCGGCTTGACCAGATCGTTCGCCAGATCGCGAGCAATATGGTTGCGGAGGTGTGTTCCGTCTACGTGCTCAGAGCAGACGGGGTTCTCGAACTTTACGCTACCGAGGGTCTCAACAAGCAGGCCGTTCATCTTGCTCAGCTCAAGATGGGGCAGGGTCTCGTCGGTACGATCGCCGCTTCGGCGCAACCTCTTAATCTGTCCGATGCCCAGGCGCATCCCGCATTCCGCTATCTGCCGGAGACGGGCGAGGAAATCTATCATTCCTTCCTCGGCGTGCCGATTCTTCGCGCCGGCCGCAGTTTGGGCGTTCTCGTCGTTCAGAACAAGGCACAGCGCAACTATCGGGAGGACGAGCTTGAAGCGCTCGAAACCACCGCCATGGTGCTGGCCGAGATGATCGCGACCGGCGAACTGAAAAAGATCACCCGCCCGGGTCTCGAACTCGATCTGACACGTGCCGTCACGATCGATGGCGATAGCTATTCCGAAGGCATCGGGCTTGGTCATGTCGTGCTTCACGAGCCGCGCATCGTTGTCACGAATCTTCTCAATGAGGATAGCGAGAAGGAAATCCGCCGGCTCGCCGATGCGATCGGCTCGCTGAGGATTTCCATCGACGACATGTTGTCTCGGCGCGAAGTCTCAATGGAGGGAGAGCATCGCGAAGTGCTCGAGACCTACCGCATGTTTGCGCATGACCAGGGCTGGGTGCGCCGCATGGAAGAGGCGATCCACAACGGTCTGACGGCCGAGGCTGCTGTCGAAAAGGTGCAGAGCGACACAAAGGCGCGGATGATCCGCTTGACGGACCCCTATCTCCGCGAGCGCATGCACGATTTCGACGATCTGGCGAACCGGCTTCTGCGCCAGCTGACCGGCTTCTCGCCACGGACAGTTGCAGACGGGTTCCCGGCGGATGCGATCATCTTCGCTCGTGCCATGGGTGCTGCGGAACTTCTGGATTATCCGCGGGCCAATCTGCGCGGCTTGGTGCTGGAGGAAGGTGCGGTGACGAGCCACGTCGTTATCGTCGCGCGCGCCATGGGAATTGCTGTGGTTGGACAGGCGGCGGGCGCGGTTGCGCTTGCTGAAAATGGTGATCCGGTCATTATCGACGGAGATGACGGCAAAGTGCACATCCGGCCGATGGCCGATTTGCAGAAGGCCTATGAGGAAAAGGTCAAGTTGCGCGCCAGGCGGCAGGAGCAGTTTCGCGCCTTGCGGGATGTCGAACCGGTTACCAAGGATGGAAAACGTATCAAGCTGCAGATGAATGCCGGCCTTCTGGTCGACCTGCCGCAGCTTGCCGATTCCGGCGCGGAAGGCATCGGCCTGTTCCGCACGGAACTGCAGTTCATGATCGCCTCCACCATGCCGAAGGGCGAGGAGCAGGAAAGTTTCTATCGCAGTGTCCTGAAGCAGGCGGGTGGTCGGCCGGTCACCTTCCGCACTCTGGATATCGGCGGCGACAAGGTGGTTTCCTATTTCCGCGGCCACGAGGAAGAAAATCCGGCGCTCGGCTGGCGGGCAATCCGCCTGTCGCTCGATCGGCCCGGTCTCCTGCGCACCCAGTTGCGGGCACTGCTCAAGGCCGCCGCAGGCGCGGAACTCAAGATGATGCTGCCGATGGTGACGGAGGTGGCGGAAATCCGGGCGGTACGCGAGCTGATGCAGAAAGAGGTTCAGCATCTCTCGAAGTTCGGCCACCTGTTGCCCAAGAAGCTGCAGTTCGGCGCAATGCTCGAAGTTCCGGCGCTTCTCTGGCAGCTCGACGAGTTAATGGAGGAAGTCGATTTCGTGTCTGTCGGATCGAACGACCTGTTCCAGTTCTCGATGGCGGTAGATCGTGGCAACGCACGTGTATCCGATCGTTTCGACGTGCTCGGGCGTCCATTCCTGAGGATCCTCCGGGACATCGTGCGGGCCAGCGAGCGGTACCAGACGCCGGTGACGCTCTGCGGCGAGATGGCAGGCAAGCCGATTTCGGCAATGGCCCTGCTCGGGCTCGGTTTCCGGTCGATCTCGATGTCGCCGACGGCGATCGGCCCGATCAAGGCAATGCTGCTCGGACTCGATATTTCCAAACTTTCGGAGTTGCTGGAGCCTGCGCTGGATGACCATCATTCGCAACAGCCGCTGCGCGACCTGCTCGTAAAATTCGCAGCGGATCACAATATTCCTCTCTGACCTTATGAATGTGGAGTGACGAAGGGTGGCGAAGCTTCCTGTCGAGAAAATGCGCGAACTCGAACGCCGTTTTGGCGAGATAGAGGCGCGCATGTCTGCAGGGCCAGCGGCCGATGTCTATGTGAAGCTCGCTTCCGAATATGCCGAGCTGCAGCCCGTCGTCCGCAAGATCCGCGATTATGAAGGCGCGCTTGCCGAAGTTGCTGGCCTGAAGACGATGCTGGCTGACAAGGCCACCGACCGCGACATGCGCGATCTAGCCGAGATGGAACTGCCGGAGGTCGAGGAACGCATCGAGGCGTTGGAGAAGGATATCCAGATCCTGCTCCTGCCCAAGGATGCGGCGGATGAGAAGAGCGCGATCCTCGAAATCCGTGCCGGCACTGGTGGCTCGGAAGCGGCTCTCTTCGCCGGCGATCTTTTCCGGATGTACGAGCGCTTTGCCAGTTCCAAGGGCTGGAAGGTCGAAGTGTTGTCCTCCAGCGAGGGGGAAGCCGGCGGCTACAAGGAAATCATCGCGACGATCACCGGACGCGGCGTGTTCTCCAAGCTGAAATTCGAATCCGGCGTGCACCGTGTACAGCGCGTTCCCGAGACGGAGGCGAGCGGACGCATCCACACCTCCGCCGCGACGGTTGCCGTGCTGCCGGAGGCGGAGGAGATCGACATCGAGATCCGACCCGAAGACATCCGCATCGATACGATGCGTGCGTCCGGCGCCGGCGGCCAGCACGTCAATACGACCGATTCCGCCGTTCGTATCACCCATCTGCCAACGGGACTGGTCGTGACCTCCTCGGAAAAGTCGCAGCACCAGAACCGCGCCAAGGCGCTGCAGGTCCTGCGCTCGCGGCTTTACGACATGGAGCGACAGAAAGCGGATAGCGAACGTTCGGCCGACCGCAAGAACCAGGTCGGCTCCGGCGACCGGTCAGAACGTATCCGCACCTACAATTTTCCGCAGGGGCGGGTAACGGATCACCGCATCAACCTCACCCTCTACAAGCTTGACCGCATGATGGTGGGCGAAATCGACGAAATGGTCGATGCGTTGATCGCCGACTATCAGGCGGGGCAGCTTGCCCAGCTTGGTGAAGTGTCGTGAGCGAGGAAGCAGAAAAGGCCGATCCTGATACCGTCGGCAGCCTGATTGCCGAAGCGAGGCAACGATTTGCAGCAGCAGGCCTGGCCGATCCGGCAACCGATGCGCGGGTGCTGGTCAGCGGATTGCTGAGGCTCTCGGCGACCGCGGTCGTTCTAGGCGCCAACCAGACGGTGGGTGCCGAGCAGGCCAGCGTTGTCCGCTCTGCAATTGACAGACGGGTAGTCCGCGAGCCTGTGCATCGCATTCTTGGCGAACGGGATTTTTATGGGCTGACCCTCAAGCTTTCGCCCGACACGCTCGAGCCGCGTCCCGACACGGAGATCCTCGTCGACGCCATCCTGCCGCATCTCCAGCGTGTTGCCGCCCAAAAGGCCGGCGCGCGAATTCTCGATCTCGGCACTGGAAGCGGCGCAATCGCGCTGGCCCTTCTGAAGGAATGCGATACCGCCCGCGCAACCGGGACGGATATTTCTGCCGGCGCCCTTACAATCGCCGCAAACAATGCCTATCTCAACGGCGTCGGCGAGAGATTTGAGGTGCTTGAAAGCGCCTGGTTCGAGAAGATCGAAGAACGACACTTCGACATCATCGTGTCAAATCCGCCTTACATACCCACAAAAGTGGTCCAAGCGCTTGAGCCCGAAGTCAAGGATTTTGATCCCGAACGGGCACTTGATGGCGGCCAGGATGGTCTTTTCGCTTATCGCGCGATCGCGGGCAACGCGGCCTCGCATCTGGCGGACGGAGGCGTGGTGGGACTGGAAATCGGTTACGATCAGAAGCAACCGGTCACCCAAATATTTGAGGCTAAAGGATTTTCCTTGCTCGACGCGCGGCAGGACTATGGCGGCAACGACCGGGTCCTGTTGTTTCATCCAAGGCGGACGTAACAAGTTTGCTGCGTATGCTAAGGATATTTTGCCTTTTGAAAGAAAAGGCTTGGTTTTCGCAATGAAGCGTAATAGCTTGCGGGCACGCAACGGGCAGCGGGGAATGAACGAAGATTCGTTCGGGTCTGGGGTCTGCTTCGATTTCCGCTCGTCACAGAGCTTCGCGGGGCGAGCAATCCCGGTGCGTAACTCAGTAAACTTGACTTTCACCAACGGCAAAGAAGCGGTGGCGCAATATGCCCGCGGCAGGCGCAGCCTTGGTCCGGTCCAACCAGAACCAGTAGCGCTGCCTTTTATCAGCACAACAGAAGAATTCAGGTGAATTATCGATGAGGCCAGGACAGCAGAACAAGCGTGGTCGGGGGCGTAACAACGGCGGTGGCGGCGGTGGCGGAGGAGGAAACAACTTCAACCGCAAGGGCGCCAACCCTTTGACTCGGACCTACGACAGCTCGGGTCCCGACGTGAAGATTCGCGGTACGGCCCAGCACATCGCAGAGAAGTATTCCGCTCTTGCACGCGATGCCCAGAGCGCCGGCGATCGGGTCATGGCCGAGAATTACCTGCAGCACGCTGAACACTACAACCGGATCATCGCTGCCGCCCAGGCGCAGATGCAGGAACGCTTCCAGCGGGACGACCGGGATGATCGCAATGATTTCGGTGACGACATCGACGGTATGGACGAACCGGTTGCCGTTTCTCAGCCACAGCATCAGCCGCAACCGCAACAGCAGCGACCGGTCGAAATTGCCGGCTCTGGCCCGCAGCCGGTGATCGAGGAGATCCCCGCCGAAGTTGCCGCCGCCGTAGAGGAAAGCGAAGCGGAAGGTACCGCGGAGCGTCAGCCGCGTCGTCGTAGCGCTTCCAACCGCCCGCGTCGCCAGCCCCGCCGTGCCAATGCCGCAGCAGAGACCGGCGAAGGCGGAGACAGTGGCGCTGCGGAGGCCGCGCCTGCGCTGGCAGATGCAGCTTCGGAATAACGGAAACGGGGAGGCATGTCCCGATACGGGGACTTCCGCACCCAATCTTGACGAATATGAAGCTCCGGTCCCCGACCGGAGTTTTTTCATTTAAGCGCCTCTTTAAACGGGAAAACCGCTTACCATATCTCGGTCGAAGGGATCATTCATCGTCCCCACGGCCCGCCTTATAGGGGGCCATCCTCAATCGCCGTCCTGCGCCGGTCCGGGCAGGGCGGAAAATGGAGACTGGCTTATGAACATCGAAAAATATTCCGAGCGCGTTCGCGGATTCCTGCAATCGGCGCAAACCAATGCGCTTTCCGAGGGCCATCAGCAATTCACGCCCGAGCATGTCCTCAAAGTCTTGCTTGATGACGATCAGGGTATGGCGTCTTCCCTCATTTCGCGCGCCGGTGGTGACCCCAAGGAAGCGCGCATTGCCAACGATGCCGCGCTTTCCAAGCTGCCGAAGGTTTCGGGCGGCAACGGTCAGGTTTATCTGTCTCAGCCGCTGGCCAAGGTTTTCTCCACGGCCGAAGAGGCTGCCAAGAAGGCCGGCGATAGCTTTGTTACCGTAGAACGGCTGCTTCTGGCGCTAGCGATCGAAACTTCCGCTTCGACTTCAGCCACCCTGAAGAAGGCCGGCGTTACCGCGCAGTCGCTCAATCAGGTCATCAATGAAGTCCGCAAGGGCCGTACCGCCGATAACGCAAATGCCGAACAGGGTTTCGATGCGCTGAAAAAGTATGCCCGCGATCTGACCGCGGAAGCCCGCGAAGGCAGACTCGACCCGGTGATCGGCCGCGACGACGAAATCCGCCGCACGATCCAGGTCCTGTCGCGCCGTACCAAGAACAATCCGGTGCTGATCGGCGAGCCGGGCGTCGGCAAGACGGCTATCGCCGAAGGTCTGGCGCTGCGCATCGTCAATGGCGACGTGCCGGAAAGCCTGAAGGATAAGCAGCTCATGGCGCTCGACATGGGTGCATTGATTGCCGGCGCCAAGTATCGCGGTGAGTTCGAGGAGCGGCTGAAGGCTGTCCTGAATGAAATACAGGCTGAAAACGGCAACGTCATACTGTTCATCGACGAGATGCACACACTGGTAGGGGCGGGCAAGGCCGATGGCGCGATGGACGCTTCCAATCTTCTGAAACCGGCCCTTGCGCGTGGCGAGCTGCACTGCGTGGGCGCGACTACGCTCGACGAGTACCGCAAGCATGTCGAGAAGGACCCTGCTCTGGCCCGGCGTTTCCAGCCGGTCATGGTGGACGAACCAACGGTCGAGGACACGATCTCGATCCTGCGCGGCTTGAAGGAGAAGTACGAGCAGCACCACAAGGTGCGGATCTCTGACTCGGCGATCGTAGCGGCGGCGACCCTATCGAACCGTTACATCACTGATCGTTTCCTGCCTGACAAGGCGATCGATCTTATGGACGAGGCGGCATCGCGGTTGAGGATGCAGGTCGATTCAAAGCCGGAAGAACTCGATGAGCTTGACCGCCGCATCATTCAGCTCAAGATCGAGCGCGAGGCGTTAAAGAAGGAGACCGATGCCGCATCTGCTGACCGGCTGAAGCGGCTGGAGAGCGAGCTTGCTTCGCTGGAAGAACAGGCTGATGCCCTGACGGCCCGCTGGCAGTCGGAAAAGCAGAAGCTTGGCCTGGCAGCGGATCTCAAAAAGCAGCTCGACGATGCGCGCAACGAACTGGCGATTGCCCAGCGCAAGGGTGAGTTTCAGCGGGCCGGCGAGCTTGCCTATGGCGAGATCCCGAAGCTCGAAAAGGAACTCGCCGAAGCCGAAGCACGTGACGGCGACGCTTCCTCCATGGTTCAGGAGGTCGTTACGCCTGATGGTATTGCGCATGTCGTATCGCGCTGGACCGGTATTCCGGTAGACAAGATGCTGGAGGGCGAGCGTGACAAACTGCTGAGGATGGAAGACGAACTGGCGAAGTCGGTTGTCGGTCAGGGTGATGCCGTGCAGGCGGTTTCGAGGGCGGTTCGCCGTTCGCGCGCCGGTTTGCAGGATCCTAACCGGCCGATCGGCTCGTTCATCTTCCTCGGCCCTACGGGTGTCGGCAAGACCGAGCTGACGAAGTCGCTGGCGCGCTTCCTCTTCGACGACGAAACCGCCATGGTTCGTATCGATATGTCGGAATACATGGAGAAGCACTCCGTGGCCCGTCTGATCGGTGCACCTCCCGGTTATGTTGGCTACGAGGAGGGTGGCGCGCTGACTGAATCGGTTCGCCGCAAGCCGTATCAGGTTGTGCTGTTCGACGAGATCGAGAAGGCCCATCCTGATGTCTTCAACGTGCTCCTGCAGGTGCTCGATGACGGACGCCTGACCGATGGTCAGGGTCGCACCGTGGACTTCAAGAACACGATCATCATCATGACCTCAAACCTGGGTGCCGAATATCTGACCGGCCTTCGGGACGATCAGGACAGCGAAGCGGTTCGCGATCAGGTCATGAATGTGGTGAAGGCATCGTTCCGGCCGGAATTCCTGAACCGAGTCGATGAGATCATTCTGTTCCACCGGCTGCGCCGGAGCGAAATGGGGGCGATTGTCGACATCCAGCTGAAACGCCTGACCGCGCTTCTGGCAGAACGGAAGATTACTATCGACCTTCAGCCGGATGCTCGTGAGTGGCTGGCGGATAAGGGCTATGATCCGGTCTATGGCGCACGTCCGCTGAAGCGCGTGATCCAGAAGTTCGTCCAGGATCCAATGGCCGAGCAGATCCTTTCCGGCTCGATTGCCGACGGCTCGCTCGTCAAGGTCAGCGCCGGTTCGGACCGCCTACTGTTCTCGACGGTACGGAAGGTCAGCGAAGCAGCGTAAGCTGACGACGAAAGTATGCGTGACAGAAATGGCGGCCCTTGTGGCCGCCATTTTGTTTTCCGTCTTTTCGGCGCGTGGCATGTTGGCCGGTGGTCATTTGCCGGCCCGGCAGAAAGGCCTCGGGAAAAGGCATTAGTTGCTCGCCACTTCGGCCGGTTTGCCGCCCTGGGCCAGAAGCGCGTCGATGCGTGCGCGCTCGTCCTGGAAGCGGGCGAGCGCATCGCCTTCCAACGATTTTCCGCCCGGCAGGCGAACCTTCATGGCGTCAACCTTGGTGCCGTTAACGATTAACTCGTAATGCAGGTGGGAACCGGTGGATTCCCCTGTCGAACCGACCCAGCCGATGACCTGACCCTGGGTAACCTTGGTGCCCGGGGTGATGCCCTTGGCGATCGCGCTCTGATGGTTGTAGGAGGATTCGTAGCCGTTGGCGTGGCGAATAATCGTTTGATTGCCATAGCCCGATGCCCAGCCTGCCTTTTCCACGACGCCGTTGCCCGACGCGATGATGGGGGTGCCACGCGGCGCGGCCCAGTCGGTACCGGTATGCATGCGCGAATAGCCGAGGATCGGATGTTGACGCATACCGAAACCGGAGGTCAGGCGACCGTTCGGGACGGGGTTGCGCAACAAGAACTGGCGGACGCTCTTGCCGGTCTCGTCATAATAATCGACCGAATTATCATCGGGGCTTTGGAAGCGATAAAATGAAGTGACAGTGTCGCCGAAACGGGCGCGCACGTAAAGAAGTTCGCTTTCGTCCGTGGCGCGGCCGGTATCGTCCTGCACGGAAAAGCAGGCCTCCATCGTGTCTGTCGGCTTCAACTGGGCCTGGAAATCGACATTGGCGGCGAGTAGGCGGATGACCAGAGAGGTCATTTCCCGAGTCATTCCGTATGAAAGAGCGGCGCGATAAATACCGTCATAGGCGCGCGGCAGGTCGCGCCCGGTGAGAACTGCCGGCGCCTGCTCATCGAAGGCAGTCGCGACTGCGTCGAGCTTCGGCGGTTCTTCGCCCTGAACGAGCCGTCCGACGTCGTTGACGGCCAGCGTCACCACGTGGTTACCCCTCCGATAGAGGCTTATTCGCACGATGCGAACTTCTTCACCACGCTGAATGACGCCGATACGCAGGACATCGCCCTCATTCAGATCCTTCGAACCTGCATGGGGTGCGAGCACCCGGGCGACGTCCTCGGCCTTCGGCTTGGGATAGCCTGCGGCGATCATCACCGCATCTATGCCTTGGCTACGACGAACCGGCAGCACATCGTCAGCATATTCCGGTGTATCGGGTGTGAGAAGTTCCGGTGCTGCTACCGTCATGTTCTGTTCCACGACGCGAGCGGTCAGGCCCGAGGCAATGTCCATGGCGTCGTCACCATCAGTGTCGAAGCGACGCGGGTCGATGTAGTAGAGTGCGGCTACCTGGCTCGCTCCATCCGTCAGAACCGATCCATTCGAGCGGACATTCTCCTCGACCTCATCGAAAGACATCTCACCGGCGAAGGGATGTGTGCTGGAACCCGTGGGGAAAGGTACGCTCTTAAGGCTGACCTCGGATTCGACATCGGAACCGTAGAGAGTGCCGGTGCGAGTTGCCGGGGCTGCGGATTTCTCGTTTGTGGCGAAGATCGTCAACGGATCAAAAGGCGGATAACTTTCCTGAACCTGGTAATTGGCGGCCAGCCCCATCTTCACATGGGCGAAGGGCTGGCGGCGAACAACCTCGCGTTCGCCGTCGTGGGTCACGGTCGGCACTTCAAGGATGGCCTTGTCAACAGGGCGAGCTGCGATCTTCGGGCCGAACAGCCGGGATCCACGCGTAACGGCTTCCGCCTGAGCATCGCTGCCGCCTGTGACGGCAAAGGCTTCAGCCGGAATTGCCAGCTGCTGGCGGCCGTCGAGGGCCGCGAAGAGCGCCACGCCCATGAGAATACAAGAGGTGATGCCAGTCAGAAAGGTGCCGGAAAGCCATCGCAGGGAGATCTCGCGCCGGTCCGGTGCCCGATGTCCATCGGCCAGGATCGGCGCTTCGTTACCTAGCGATCGCAGCATATTGCGGTCCGTCATCATGCGGTCGGCATCCGTCCGTTCAAGAGGCGAGGTTCCGGTTTTCCATTCGCGGGCTACATCTGCATATTTCGGCGCACGCCGTCAAATCCGGTGGCGAAGCACGAAAGGTGCGCGCCCGCGCGTATCTGTAGAACACCCAATTATGGAATTGCCGGGACGGAAAAATGGCCAGTCCGTGGCTGCCGGCCCTGGCACACGGGTATCTCGATGCTTTCTCGACTGGCTTCTCTATATGGGTATCGGCCTCAGCGAACGTTTTTCGTAGTGATCCTCCTGCATTTTAGCTTTCTGGCTTGGTTGGCTTGGCGGGGTGTTTGCCTCATCTCGGCATTATTTCTTTCTTATCAATCACTTAGAATATTTTTGTAATTTTTGTGATAGATAGTGTTGACTTGATTGAGGGGGTAGGATTATACATCCGCTCACTGACGAGGGCGGCGGCGCTGCTGGCGACGAAGTTTCTCGTTCTGAAGAAATCATTGAAAT
>NZ_JACLAL010000007.1 GCF_014280875.1 Paenirhizobium daejeonense
GATAATGCAACATTATCAGCTATTTTTATTCTGCAACGGGACGTGCGCTTTTATGCGACATAATTAGACAAAGCCGCACATCTGTCGTAGGCTTACATATATGGATTCGCACGTTCTCACCCCCGCCTTACCCTTTCGCCTCTCCGCGCCTCTGCCGGGCTGGGCCTTGCCACGCGGGCGTGAGCCGAGCGAGGCGGATGCCGCCTTTTCCGCCGGTATCGCCCTGAAATCACTGGATGATCTCGTTCAGTCCGGACCGCTCTGGGGTGGCTGTTGGCGTGCCCGGCAAGCCTTGAGATGCGCCACGTCCGCCGTCCGGCTGATGGGTCGCAACGAGGAAGAGGCTGCCCTTCGTGATGCCGTTCTGCTGACGATGCGAGGTGACGACCCCGGGCCGGCGGGAAAGGTGTTTCTGGCCTACTAAAGGCTCGCGGCGGCGAGAGGTGCGACGGGCTCCCTATTCGCCGCGCAATTTGCCGAGCTTCTCGGCCTTGTCTGGGATGACCGGCTTGCCACCGCTGTCGATCTTGCGGATGACGCGCTTCAGTCTGGTAGTGCGGTGCCCCTTGCGGCGGCGGATCTGGTGGCGGCGATCCTTGCCGAACGGCCGGACGCCGAGCCGCTTGCCTGGGCGCTCGCCGATGGATTGATCGCCGCCTCGCTGAAATGGGCGCATCCCGTGCCGCTGCTGATGGCTGAGCGCTACGGTCCGGCCTTTCGGACAATCGGGGGCAGGGGGCGCGTACGGTCGGGCGAACGGGGCTTCCCGCGTGCCGTCTGTCTGGCTTTGGTCGAGGGCACCGGCGTGGCATTACGCTTGGCGGGAGAGATCGGCCGCCGCGCCGACCAGCTTCTTGCCGTGGCGCCGAAGGTCAGGACCAAGGGTGCCGAAGTCGTTATCCGCAAGTTGCTCGACGGGGACGCCGTGCCGGCCTCCGCGCCCGGCGGCACTCTATCCCGCTGGGCCTCTACCCGGCTGCTCGAGCGGCTGGAGAGCTTTGGCGCCGTTCGCGAACTGTCGGGCCGTTCGTCCTTCCGCATCTATGGATTATGAGCATGGCTGGATCTCCTGCAACCAAAGCATCCCGCCGGAAGGCGAACGCCGCAGACGAACGCCCGTTTGATCGGGATCTGGAGGACCCGCCGCCGGAACTACGCTGGCGGGAATGGATGCTGCGGGTCGAAGCGGTGATCTTTGCCTCGGCCGAACCCGTCAGCCGCGAGACGCTGGCGCGGGTGGTCGGAAAAGAGTGCAGCATCGATCTGCTGATCGACGATCTGATCGAGGAATTGCGAGACCGTCCCTATGAACTGGTGTCGGTCGCCGGTGGCCGGCAGCATCGCACCCGGCAGCGGTTTGTGGAGACGACCCGGGCTTCATCAGCGCCGACACGGGGATCCGGCGTCTGCCGGTCAAGCGATGAATGTGGGCGTCGACTATTGTAAAAGGTCAGATATCGGCCAATTCCGACGCGGGCCTCCGATACGGTCTTGTAGGCGTGGAGGTAGACCTCTTCGTATTTGATCGAACGCCAGACCCGTTCGACGAAGACATTGTCGCGCCATGCGCCTTTACCGTCCATCGAGATGGCGATTTCCGCCTTCTTCAGCACGGTGGTGAAGTCCATCGAGGTGAACTGCGAGCCCTGGTCGGTGTTGAAGATGTCGGGTTTGCCGTAACGCGCAAGCGCCTCCTCGACCGCCTCGATACAGAAGTCCGCCTCCATCGTGATTGACAATCGCCACGACAGAACACGTCGGCTGAACCAGTCCACGACAGCGCAAAGATAGACGAAGCCTCGCGCCATGGGGATATAGGTCAAATCCATGACCCAGACTTGGTTGGGCCTTGTAACCGCCAGCTTGCGCAGGAGGTAGGGATAGATTTTGTGCCCAGGTGCCGGTTTCGACGTGTTCGGGCGACGGTAGATCGCCTCAATGCACATCTTCTTCATCAGCGTGGCGACGTGTCGCCGCCCAGTCTGCAGCCCTTCTCCCCTCAAGAGCCCTTGCAACATCCGACTTCCGGCAAAGGGGTAGTCGAGATGCAGTTCGTCGATCCGCCGCATCAAGGCCAAATCGCCGTCAGGCATTGGACGTGGAGAATAATAGACGCTTCCACGGCTGAAGCCGAGCAGCTTCGCCTGGCGCACGACGGATAGCTTAACGGACGATGACGATGTCATCCCAAGCTTCGCCGTCCTGCCCGACCAGAACGCCACGAACGTTTCCAACCCAAAAGACGGAGAAATCTTCTCCTTGTGCGACCGTGTTGAAGGCGGGCGCATACCTCTGAAAATAGGCCTCGCGTCCTGAGCAGGCAGGAAGATCGCTGGCGACTTCATAGGCAGCCATCTCGCGGTAGCGCACCATGTTGACCATATAGACCGGGCCCGCGACCGCCAGTGCTTTCGCCGCAGTTTCGATCGCAGCTTTCTCGTATTCGATTTTAGTCATCTTTCTTCCTCGCTTGATGGGGTCCCGATGCGGATCGGGTGTCGCCACATTTGTCATTGCAAATAAATACGTACAAATGTATTTATTGGCAATGGCAAGACCTTCTCTTCGCGAAAAAATCATCGAATCCGGCGTGCAGACGCTGCATGAGCGTGGATATTCGGGTGCGGGCGTGCGTGAAATCACGGCCGATGCCGGCGTTCCGCAAGGTTGTTTCACCAACCATTTCCGATCCAAGGAGGCCTTCGCGAGCGTGGTCCTCGACCGCTATCATCAGCGTACGCAGGTCATAATGGACACGACGTTGCGTGACGAGAAACTGCCTGCGGTCGATCGGCTCCGCGCCTATTTCGACGAGATAACTCGATGGTTGGAAGAGGCGGGTTGGCGGTACGGCTGCCTCGTCGGAAATCTAAGCCTCGAAATGTCCGAGCATAGCGAGGTGCTTCGCAGCCATCTGATCGAGGTGTGCCGGTCGCTTACGGATGCTTTCGCTGATGTCCTGCGGATTGGGCAGGGGCAGGGTGAGATAAGCCGCGACCTTGATGCCGATGACATCGCGACATTTCTCCTCGCCTCCTGGGAGGGCGCGATGATGCGGATGAAAGTCGATCGCTCGCCTCAGCCGATCGAGCAATTCAAGCGGGTGCTGTTCGCCACGGTCCTTCAGCCACCGCGTTGAGAGAAGCCTTCTCGTTCCAGGGGATGAGGCGCTTCGAGCCGTATCTATCGTTTCTGGCAAACGGCGGACCTTCCCGATCAGCGGAATAGTGAACAGGCGTGCAAAGCTGTCTCCGGCGAACATTCCAAGCGGAACGAGTCTCCAGCCGGATGAACGCGACCCGGCTACGAAAAGCCGCCTCCGCCAGCGGCCGATAGTGCGGTCCGCTGGCGTTTCGGCATGTCCATGCTGTCCCTCGCGATGCAACAGCGGGGCTGCCGTAGTCTCACATATCCTTTTCCCACCAGCCGCGGGTGTTTACGCCTGCGGACTGAGCGAGAACTTCCAACTCGGCGATCTCATCATCTGAGAGCGCCAGTGCGGCGGTCCGGATCAGGCCCTCGACATGGTGGGGCTTGGTGACGCCGACGATAGGGGTTGCCCCTTTGCCAAGAGCCCAGGCCGTCGCGATGTCCGCAGCCGTCGCCCCATGGCGTTGACCGATGTTGTAAAGCCCGCCGATCAGGCCCTGCAACTGGGGCAGCATGGCGTTGTAAGCCTCCGCCCGGTTGGTGCCGCTGGGCATTGGGTTTTGGGCACTATACTTTCCGCTTAGCGCGCCCTGCTCGAGCACCATATAGGCGAAGAACGGGATATTTCTGTCGCGGCAGTACTCCAGAAGGCCGACGTTCTCGGGGGCACGATAAAGCAGGCTGTAGTGATTTTGAACGGCCTCGACCCGATGCCCGGCGTCTTCCAGGATTCGGTTAGCGCGCTCAATCTCGTCCAGGTTATGGTTCGAGACGCCGACATGCCGGACCTTTCCGCTCTCGAGCAGCGGAATGAGCCGAGGTGTCCACCGTTCCACGTCGGCCGGATTATGTATCCAGTAAAGGTCGATGTAGTCCGTGCCAAGACGGGCGAGGCTCTGTTCGAGCATATCCGCGACCGGATCATCGTCGGTTCCGGCGGCCTGTGGGGTGAACTTCGTCGAGATTTGGTAGTCGCTGCGGGGATAGTGTTTCAGTACCTCCCCAAGTACCGTTTCAGACCGCCCCATGCCGTAGACCACTGCCGTGTCCCACAGGGTGAACCCGGCCGCCTGGGCGGCTTTGGCGATGTCGCCCAGCCCATCGCGGCTCAGCGAGCTGCCAAAATAGCCAGCGCCTGCATCGCCGCTATCGCCCCAGGCCCAGGTTCCCAACGCTACCTTCGGCGTTTTCATTGTGTCGTTCATCGTCCTTGCTTCCGTCTCTGTTTGCCGCCAGATCTGTTGTGATCCGACACACTGCTCGGGCAGGATGGTGCAAGCCGTGCCGTACCGTGAGTCTGATGCACCGGAATTTCTGCACGATCCTCCGAGACAGGCGAGATGCACATTGCGTGCTTGCTCTGCAGATTGGATAATTGGGTATGGACAGAATTGACGAAATCGCTGGGCTTATTGCCCGACATGTCCCGGCGGACGGGTTTCATACAGCGCCGATCGCACGGCTAACGCTTGCGCGATCGTCTACCGTGACGATCCCGATGCCCAACGTCTATCGGCCGCAGCTTTGTTTTGTTGCACAGGGGCAAAAGGAGGTTTCGCTCGGAGATCAGTTGTTCACATATAGCCCCGGTCGATACGGGGTCGTGACATATGATCTGCCGGTGATCGGCCATGTGGTCGAGGCCACGCCGGCCAACCCCTATCTTTGCCTATTCATCGAATTCGATCCGGTCATGCTGGCCGATCTGGCGCATCGCATACCGCCGCCAGTTGGAGTCATCGCGCCGATTGGCAAGACGGTAACCGACGCCGATCCTCCCCTGCTCGACGCGGTGCTGCGTCTGATGCGGTTGCTGGACGATCCGGCAGCACTTCCGGTCCTCGCGCCGCTCGCCGAGCAGGAAATCCTCTACCGACTGCTCGCCGGGCCGGACGGGGGCAGGATGCGGAGTGTCACCTCCAGCCAAGGCCGGGTTGCACAGGTCGGTCGTGCCATCGCCTGGATTGGCAAGAACTTCCGGCAGCGCTTCAGCATAGAGACGCTCGCTGCGGAAGTCGGGATGAGCCCGTCTAGCCTTCATGAACATTTTCGCGCCGTGACGGCGATGACACCGCTCCAGTTTCAAAAACAGTTACGGTTGCAGGATGCGCGCAGCCTGATGCTTGTCGAAGACATCGATGTGGCGAGTGCCGCTTTGCGGGTGGGGTATGAGAGCCCGTCGCAGTTCAGCCGTGAATATCGTCGCCTCTTCGGTGAACCACCGGCGCGCGATGTCGCCCGGCTGCGAACTCTGCCGATCATGGCCGGCGTCGCGTGAAGGCGATCATCGCCTTGGTCCCGAAATTTCCTTTAGGCCTACAGCCGCACGACGAGCTCGCGCGCGGAGACGCCTTCACGCTGCCCGTTCTCAAGGGGGCAGATGTAAGATGTCCGCTTCTGTTCACGGCGCGACAGAAGCGGACTGACCGCCTCCGGCCCCTTTGCGGACATTACCAATGAACCAGGTGCTTGATCTGCCCCGTCTATCTGCCGGCACGCATTCGGAATGAAAGCATACCGGTGTTCGACTCCTTTTAAGAGCAAACCAACCGCTCGCCCGTCCAGGGTTATTCCTTCGAGGACCCATTTTGTGAGCGACGTCACTGTATGCCTTAGAAATTTACGAGTGCTGCCTCTGACATTAACTGCGCGCAAGTTTCTACGGAGGCTGACATTAATGGCCTCGTCGGAGCCGCCATTCGCCGCGCGGGCGCAACAGCGGTATATTTTTACCCGGATATAATTGACGTGTCAATTTTGTCCGGGTAAAAATCGCGTCTCTATCAAAGGGAGTGCGCAATGTCCGATCCCGCTACAAAGACCTGTACGGCGTTTGCCGGGGACAGATTGCTGCTGAGCGCGCCATTATCCGAGGTGGCTTTGGCGGTAAAGCGCTCTCCAGATGAGGTTGGCGCAGTCCTCGTCTTCGATGACACGACGGGGCGTCCCATCGATCTTGATCTGCGCGGAAGCGATGCAGAAGTTCTTGAAAGGCTATCGCAACCTCCGAAGGCGTACCCAGGACGCTACCGCCCCAAAACCGAGGTCGCGCCGGGCCCGACGGAGTCCGAGGAAATTCGGAGCCCCGCGCCGCGTGGCCGACCAAATCTCGGTGTCGTCGCCCGGGAAGTTACCTTGCTTCCCCGACAGTGGGAGTGGCTGGGCGAGCAGCCAGGCGGTGCGTCCGCAACGCTAAGGCGTCTGGTTGAAGAGGCACGAAAAGGGGCGGGCCCGCGCCAACAGAGGCGGGCGGCACAAGACGCTGCCTATCAGTTCATGCATGCGATCGCGGGCGATCTGGCCGGCTACGAGGAAGCGACGCGCGCCCTTTTCGGTGACGATCGGACATCATTGGAACAACAGATCGCTACGTGGCCTGAAGACATCCGCACCTATGCGCTGCGTCTCGCCTTCGGCGCTGGCGAGAACCAAAGCGCTTAACCCGCCATTCAACGGAATACCGATGACCAGAGCCGACTCCATTTCCTACCTCGAACCGACACAAGAGGCTGGCCGCAGGTTCGTACAGCGCAACCTTGCCGGTCCCGTCGTGATGCTCAACCTGCTGCGCTTCAGGGGCGTTGCCGATTATTCGGGCCACCCTGAGCTGGCACCTGCCAGGCCGATCAGCGGTGCTGAGGCCTTCAATCTCTATGTTGAGCACACACTGCCCTTCTTACGAGAAACCGGCGGCGATCTACTCTTTCTCGGCCATGGCGGTCCCTTCCTGATCGGCCCGGCCGATGAATATTGGGATCTGGCGATGATGATCAGGCAGGCCAGTGCTGCGTCCTTCCTCTCCTTCGCCAGCCATAAGGGCTATCTCGCTGGACTTGGTCACCGCACAGCGGCGGTGATGGATTCTCGACTTCTGCCATTGTCCGAAATGGCGCTACCCGCCGGAGGAGCGAGGTCATGAATATTGCAAAGGCCAATGGCATCGAGCTCGCGTGGGACAGTTTCGGCTATGCCGATGCGGAAACGATCCTGCTGATTTCGGGGCTTGGAACGCAGATGATCCGCTGGTCCGAGCCTTTCTGTACAGGGCTGGCCGCACGAGGCTATCGCGTGATCGGGCTTGTCGCAAAGTCTTGTTCGGCCCGTAGTTTGCCCCTGAAGGGGATGCGCCTCACCCTTTGTTAACCTTTTGAAGTCCGAAGAGGCGCCCGAGCAGATCATTCTGGTCGTTGACTGTCCACTCGCCGGAAAAGCCGAAGCCTTTCCGCAACCACAACATCGCTTCGAATCCGGCGATCGTTCGGCGCGCCGTTTTAAATGACTGAAAGCAGCCGATCTTGGGCATGTTCTTCTTCACTCGGAAGTGATCGCTTTCGATGCCTTGTTGGAGATGCTTGGTGACATAATGTAGCGGGCCTGGACGCAGGAGCCCGTCCTCGACGGCTGTCTTGATCGTTGACGGAAACGTGTTGGCGCCATCTGTGCCGATCTTCCCCGGCGAGAGTAGCGGCTCGTCCTTGAGCATCATGCGAAAGAATCGCTTCGCGGCATCAAGGTCGCGCTTTGCGGTGAGCAGGAAGTCGATCGGGTTGCCCTGCTTGTCGATGGCGCGGTAGAGGTATCGCCACTTGCCGCGGATCTTGACGTAGGTCTCGTCAATCCGGACTGAGCCGCAATGCGGCTGGCGGAACTGGCGCAGCCGCTTCTCGATCACCGGCGCATAGGCGAGCACCCAGCGGTTGATCGTACTGTGGTCCACCTCGAAGCCGCGCTCCCGAAACATCTCTTCCAGGTTTCGATAGCTGAGCGGATAGCGTAGATACCAGGTCACCGCCTGCACGATAAGCCATGCCTCGAAATGCCGCCCTTTGAAATCATCCTTCGCCTGGCGCTTCAGCTTCTCGGCAATGGCATTCAGAATCATTTGTACGCTCCACGACACTGGAAGCGGAAATTTCCCCACTGATGGTCAAAAGCTCGTTAACCACGAAAATTTGCGACAGGCCCCGTAGAACCCGCGTCCTATATTGCGACCTATCATTTCGAGCGTTATACTGTTTTTGAAAAACAGTATAACGCCGGAATCTAGCTTATGAAATCCGTCGATCTCATGTACCAGACTATGCTCGCCGAGCTAGGTCAGCGCTCGCTCGACGCCGCTTGGACGGCTGATTTCCCTCCAGAGGGGCGATTCACCCCCGCGAACATCAAGGGACGCAAGTATTGGTATTTCGACATCCCGGATGGACACGGTGGTACCAAACGTCGCTATGTTGGTCCTGCTGACGATCCGGATATAGCACAACGCGTATCTGATCATAAGCGGGACAAGGACGACCTACGCGCTCGCAGGCGGTTGGTAAATACCCTCACGCGCGAAGGTGGGATGATTTCCCCCGACGCCATGTCGGGCGACATTGTCGAAGCTCTTGCCGATGGGGGGCTCTTTCGACTCCGTGGCGTTCTCATCGGCACGGTGGCCTTTCAATGCTATTCAGGGCTGCTGGGCGTGCGCCTTCCCATGGCTGCCATACTGACCGGCGATGCGGACATCGCTCAGGATTATGCCATCAGTCGAGAGGTTGAAGATAGTCTGCCTCCGATCGTGGAGTTGCTGCAGGACGTCGACGCCAGCTTCCGGCCCGTTCCACATAGATCGGGATCAGGGGCTTCGTCAGCGTTTCAGAATGCCGACGGCTACAGAGTTGAATTCCTGACATCGAACCGTGGCTCGAACGACTACGTCGATCAGCCGGCACAAATGCCTGCTCTTGGCGGTGCCAGCGCGGATCCACTACGCTTTCTCGACTTTCTCATCAGGGAACCGGTAAGGACAATCCTGCTCCACCGAAGCGGCATCCCGGTCGTCGTACCTGACCCGGCTCGGTATGCCGTCCATAAGCTCATAGTCGCCAGCCGTCGGCACACCGACGGGCAAGGGCCGGCGAAGCGCGAGAAGGACATTCGCCAGGCCGCGCTGCTTTTTGAGGCGCTGCAGCAGACAAGGCGATCCGCCGACTTGGCCCTCGTCTACAATGAAGCATGGGAGCGCGGCCCTGGGTGGCAAGACGCTATCCGAATTGGGGCGGGAATGCTGCCGGCACCAGATGCGGACCGGTTCAAAACGGTCCTAATCGACGGCGCAAAGAAAAACCGCGAAGAAATTGAACTTCCGTTTGGCGAATAGACCGTACCTGGATTGAATGCCAAGCTGCTGATCTCGTTGGAGGTTGCTCAGACAAATAGGGTGCCGAGAGTCCGATTCTGCTCAAGATCGATCGGCAAGGCGGCTTCGTAGTCGGGGCGTGGCAAAATCGAGAAATGCCCTGACCTTCTTCGGGATGAGGCCACGGGATGGGTAGACAATGCTGACCGGCCAGGGGTCACGCTCGTCTTCATCGAGGACGGTCATCAGGGAGCCTTTGGCAACGAGATCGTGCACCTGATAGGAAAGCACGCGCGCCAGACCCAGTCCGGCCATGGCCGCATCTATCGCCGCCTCAGCGGTATCGACTACGAAGCGGGAATGGATAGGCGCGTTCCGTTCCGTGCTGCCGTGCCGGAACGCCCAGGATCTGCTCGACATCAGGCTTTCGAAGCTGATGCAATCGTGATCCGCCAGATCCTCGAGGCTGCGGGGTACTCCGCGCGCCATCAGATAATCGGGGCTCGCACAGACCACCCGCCGGATCGTTCCGAGGTTTCTGAAGATCAGGCTGCTTTCGGCAAGCTTACCGATGCGTACCGCCAGATCGACATGCTCCTCGGCAATGTCCAACAGCCGATCGGACTGGATAAGGCGGACGTCGATCTCCGGAAAGACCTTCAGGAATTCCACAATCACAGGGAGAACATGCAGCCTTCCGAAAACGACCGGCGCGGTAATCGTCAGGCTGCCCTTAGGAGTGCGATATTCACCTGCCGCGGTTCGCTCGGCTTCCATGACGTCCTCCAGAATCCGCCGACAGGAGGCGACATATTCCTGTCCGGTTTCAGTCAGGATGAGGCCCCTTCCTGCGCGCTGAAAAAGGCGGGTGCCGAGATGCTCCTCCAGGCCGCCAATCCTGCGGCTAATGGTTGCAAGCGGAATGTCCAGCTTGCGCGAGGCTGCGGAAAGACTCCCTTCGTCCACCACGGACAAGAGCATCGACATGGCTTCGAGACGGTCTGACATGGTTTCCACAATTCGAGAGAATGGTTTCCGATTATGCCAGATAGTTGCTCATTCCGGCAGGATCTATTTTCCTCCCGTCAATCCGGCAATGAAAGGAAGTGTCATGTCTCGGATACGAATTCCCACCTCAGTCGAAGCTGCGCCTGCCGCCTCGCAACCGCTTCTCGAAGCTGTCAGGCAGCAGCTTGGCGCCACCCCCAACCTGTTTCTTCTGATGGCCACCAGCCCCGTTTCGCTGGAGGGGCATCTCGGTCTTTTCAGTGCGCTCGCAAAGGGAAAACTGTCGGTCCAGACGCGCAACCGGATTGCGCTTGCCGTCGCGGAGGTCAATGGTTGCGACTACTGCCTCTCCGCGCACACCTATCTTGGCCAGAGCCTTGCGAAGCTCAGCGATGCCGAGATGGAGGCAAACCGCGACGGCCGTTCGCAGGACCCGAAAGCAAATGCGGCGGTTCACTTTGCCGCGATGGTGGCGCGCGAACGCGGCAATGTTTCCGGCAAGGACGTCGAAGCCGTCAGGGCTGCCGGATATGACGATGGAGAGATCGTCGAAATCATCCTGCACGTCGCCCTCAATAGCTGGACGAACTATCTCAACAAGGTTGCCGACACGGAGATCGACTTTCCGCTCGTGAAGGCAAGGCAGGCGGCCTGAGAAGCCGTAGTGCCGATGGTGGCTGCGCCGTTGAACGGTGGAGGCTGCCATCGGCAATGTGCCGGATGCGGTCTCAGCCAGCGAGGTTGCCGAGGACCGGAAAGAGCACGGAAGGATCCGGGCGATGCGTGTAGTCAGGGTTCACTTCACTATAGCGAATGATCCCGTCGGTACCGATGACATATCGCGCGGGCATCGGAAGCGTCCAGCTCTGATCGCCGTTGAAGCCGGGCAGGTCGACGCCGAATTGCTGGTAGAGAGCTTTCAGGTCTTGCGGCAGGGTCCAGCGTAGACCGAACAAAGAAGCGACCTCACCGCCTGTATCTGTCAGAATCGGGAAGCCGAGACCCAGATCCCGCCGGGTCTTGCGGCTGTTTGCGCCAGTCTGCGGAGAAACCGCCGCGAGGCTTGCCCCAAGGGCCTCAAGACGCGGTCGGGCTTCCTCCAATGCCTTCAGGTCGGCATTGCAATAGGGACACCAGATGCCGCGATAGAAGGTCAGGACCAGCGGCCCCTTCTGCAACAGCCCCTCAAGCGTCACGTCCGCGCCGTCCGCATCCTTGAGTACGAAGTTTGGCGCACTGGCGCCCGCGCCAATGGCACGTTCGGCCAAGCCGGAAGCATGAAGCATGTCGGTTGCATTGCGCATGATTGTAAGAGCTTCGAGTGGGGCCTTGGCTTCGAAGTCTGTCTTGATGGCGTCCAGTCTATCTTGCAGCATCATGTCTGTTCTCTCATTTGGGGGGACGTGAGAAATGTCATCTATCCGCGCCTGGACGGCTAGCCCGTACATTGGGATTTGAGTTATCCATATCTGCTATGAATATAACGACGCTTCGACTGTTCGTACGTGTCGCCCGCCGGGGCAGCTTCTCGGCGGCCGGACGGGATATGAAACTCCCCCAGTCGACTGTTTCGCGCCAGATCGCCGATCTTGAGGAGAGGCTTGGCACGACACTCTTCCTGCGGACCACACGCGCGGTCGCCTTGACGGATGCAGGGCAGAAATACCTCGAACGCCTAGAGCCGATCCTGGCCGCACTGGATGAGGCTGAGCATGAAGCACGTGGCGGCGGAGAGCTACGCGGTACGCTACGGATCGGCTTGTCATCCTCCATGGCCATTCGCGAGGTTACGCCGCGGCTTCCGCAGTTTCTCGAACAGCATCCCAATCTCAAGCTCGAACTCCTTTGCGATGACGACCATCAGGATCTCGTCGTCGAAGCGGTCGATATCGCGCTTCGTTTCGGCACGCTTCCCGACTCGGCTATCGTCGCCAGGAAACTGGCGCGCTGGCCGATTGTGCTGGTCGCATCGCCAGCGTATCTCAATGCTGTTTCAAGGCCCGTCGAGCCACTCGACCTCATTTCGCTGCGGTTGATCACAGGGCCGCACAACCGGCAGGCGAGCTTCACATTCCGCAAGGGAACGCGGACCGTGACGGTCAAGCTTGAACCAGCCATCGTCTCCAGCCAGAACGAAGTGGCGACAGCTTCGGCGCTTGCTGGGCTGGGTATCGTCTCCATGAGTCTCGGCGGTTGCCGGGCGGAGCTTGATGCCGGGCGGCTTGTTCACGTTCTGCCGAAATGGGAGCTCGGTGCAATCGATCTGCATGCGGTTTTTGCCGCGGGGCATGCTGCGAAGCCCGCGGCACGCGCATTCGCGACATTTCTGGCCGAATCCTTCAGGCGTGACTACGGGCGCATCTGAAACCGGAAGGCAATGTACCGACGCTTTATTCCGTATCCGTCTTGCGTGCCCGGTGGCTCTTGACCTTGTGGCGGTTGCCGCAAACTTCCATGGAACACCACCGCCGCGCTCCGTTGCGTGAGCTGTCGTAGAAGACAAGGCTGCATGCCTCGCCGGAACAATGCCTCAACCTCGCCGGCTCGAAGCCAGCGGCGATGAAATTCGCGAAATCGACAGCGATCTCGCCGACCGCCGACAAAGGCTCGACGGGTATCTGCTGGAAAGCGAGCCGGCTCTCATTCGCGGACAACTGGGGAAATGACGCAGCCCGACGCAAATGAGAGTTGATAACGCCGATCGCATCGGCCGGCGGCCGGTTTCCTTCGATCAGGGGATCGAACAGTCTGGCAAGTGCGCTACGCAATTCCCTCGCCTCCTTCGCCTCGAAAGGGGCGTCGGCCGCAGGCTCCAGCTCCGCCGTGGCCGCCCATTTCTGCCAGCCGTCAGGGGAGGAGACGAGGTCTCCCAGGGCGTCGGATCTTGTGTTGACGAGATCGATCCACAGCCTGCCGCCGAGAAACGGCATGCCTTCACGAAAATCGCCCGGGGGATGCTGGGTCACGATCTGAAGCCTCAGTCGCTCGATTTGACGGTTACTCGCAATGTAGTCGTTCCCGGATATGTTGAAAGGCCGGATAAGACCATTTTCGACAGTGAGGCGCGAGGCGGGACAGGCCCGCCTCGCGGAACGTGTCATTTGTCTGGGAGAGTATCCAGGAAACGCAGGGTTTCCGCAGCAATCTCGTCGCCATAGGTCTCGAGTGCGAAATGCCCGGCATCGTAATCGTGCACTGTGGCGTTCGGCAGGAGATTACGGAAATATTCGACGCCCTTCAGCGTAAAGAAGGGATCGTTCCTTCCCCAGACGATCAGCGTCGGCGGTTGCTTCTGCTTCAGGAACTCGCCCCAGGCCGGATAGGCGGCAACGTTGTTCTGATAGTCGAAGAAGTAATCGAGCTGGATCGCGTCGTTGCCGGGACGGTCGAGCCCCGCCTGATCCATCGTCCACGCGTCGGGAGACAGGTTCTGCGGCCTTGTCGTGCCGTGTTCATACTGGAACCGGGTCGTATCGGCCGTCAGCAGCGCCCGGATCGGCTTCTCGGTTTCCGTATTGCGCTCTTTCCAGAAAGGGGCAAGCTGTTTGACTGCATCGGGGCTCCACCCTTCGACATTGGCAACGGCATTCTGGATGACGAGCCCCTGAAGACGTTCAGGATGCTTCACGGCAAGCCGGAAACCGACGGGGCCGCCATAGTCCTGCACGAACAGCGTGTATTGCCTGACGCCAATCGTCTGCGTGAATGCGTCGATGAGATCTGCGATTGAAGCGAAGGTATAGGAGAAATCTGCGGGCGCCACGGTGTAGCCAAAGCCCGGATAATCCGGCGCGATGACATGATAGCGCTCCGAAAGCTGCGGGATGAGATTGCGGAACATGTGGGACGATGACGGAAAACCGTGCAGCAGAAGCACCGTTGGCGCATTGGACGGCCCGGCCTCGCGGTAGAAGAGCTCGACTCCGTTGATCTTCACCGTCCTGGATTGAACGGCCCGGCTTGCGGCCGCAGGTTCGGCAGCCGCAATCGCAGCTGCAACAGCCGCGGTCGCCAGAGTCGGCAGCCGGGATAGGGAATGGGACATGGAAATCTCCGTAACCTTTGTTTTTGACAATTAATGGTTACATACATTTTGTAACTGTTAAAATATTATTTTATAGGTTACAATCACAAGGCCGTGAAATCGAGGGGTGGACATCAGGCGGCGTTCATGCCGGGCAGACCGGTGCGGAACAGTGCGGGCACGAGAATAAAACCCCGCAAACCGCATCGACCGGCGAGGAATGGCGATGAAACGCGGGCAAACGGTCGAGCGCGCCTGTCGAGGCCCGCAGCCGTTGCCGGACGAGCCGCAGGATGCCAGCCTTCTGCCGGAGGCGGAGGTTATGCTCTCAGGGAATGTTCGGGAACGGAAAGCCGGCGGCTTACCAGCGCAACAGGGAGCGACCCGCCAGACCGCCGCACAGCGTCACAAAGGTGACGGCGATGGTGTACCAACTCGCTATGAACAGCGGACTGTCGTCCGGGCAGTGCCAGGCATAGATCGCCGCGCCGATCGCCCCGGCCGCAAGGCCCGCAGCGGCACCTGCCGTGACGGGATTTTCCGGCGCTCCGCCCTTCAGCGCCCGAAGGAATGCCGCAAGCGGCACGAGCGAAAGCAGCGGAATGTAGAAGACGCAAAACGTGGAATAGCGGCCGACGAGTGCCGTTTTCCATTCCCCGGCGGGCGTCACGAAAAGCTCCGCGACGACACCCGCTCCCAGAATCGCGAGAGGCAGGAACAAAAGGATGATTGATGGCCGCAACGCCACCCCGGGCTTGCCGATCCTGAAAACGAGATTGCAGGCTGTCGCGGCCAAAACGAGCGTCACTCCGATCTTGAAAATCACCCGCAACGTCTGCACGGCTTCGGCGATATCCGTCCTGATCCCGATGGTGACCAGCAGGAAGAGGCCGGACAGCAGCACACCCGACACGAGAGCGATGGCAAGGCCGCGCGTCAGGCTGCGAGACACGGGAGCATCCTCGGCAAGAAGATTGATCAGGTCGTCGGTCTTCATCTTCACTCCATGCCGGTCGGTCGAACTGACGCCGACCGGCTGCAATCATCGCTTACCATCGCAACATGAACCGGCCGGCAACGTAGCCGCACAATGCGACGAAGGCGATCGAAACAGGATACCACAAGAGAACGAATAGCGGGCTGTCGTCATCGCAGTTCGATGCGTAGAAGGTGGCGGCGATGCCGGCGGAGACAAGTCCCGCCACAAGTCCGGCCAGTCCCGGGTTCTGCGGCGCGCCGTGCCGCAATCCGTAAAGAAAGCAGGCAAGCGGCGCAGCCGACAGCAGGGGGATCAACGTAAGGCAATTCAGCGCGTTGTGGCCGATGGCCCGCGGCAGCCATGTATCGGATGGCATCACCCACAATTCCGCAACGGCTGAAACCAGCGCCAGCGCAAGCGGCGAAAGGAGGAACACGGCTACCCCACCGAGCGGCACTCCGGGCTTGCCGATCCGGATAAGCACTGCGCAGGACGACAGCACCAGCGCCAGGGTTATGGCAAATTTGAAGAGAAAACGGCCGCTTTGGATCGCCAGGCCGATATCGGTGCGAAAGCCGATCATCATGAAGAACAGGATTGCTGCCATCAGCACGGCCGCACAGCCCGCGTTGATCAGGATCTGGTTCAGCGGCACCACCGGGCCCGGGTCCCTTGCCAGAATCCCTATAAGTTCATTCGTCTCCATTGGCACCCCCTCGAAAATGCGCGGACAACGCCTTGAGAGCGCGGTGCAAGGAAACCCGAACCGCGACTTCGGTCATGTTCAGCCGCGTCGCGGTCTCGCGAACGCTCGCTCCTTCCACCGAAATCGAGCGGACGATCGTCTTTTGAGGATCGCGAAGCGTCTGCAGCATCCGTTCGACATCCAGCCGGTTCCCGATGTTGGCTCCGTCGTCAACGCCGAGGGTCGCGGCCACGTCTTCGATCGGAATGCTCACATGCCGGCCGCGACGGCGCAGGCCATCGATCAGCTTGTTGCGGACGATCACAGCAAGCCAGGGGCCGAGTGGACGGTCCGCGTCCCAGCTACCGCGTTTGAGATGGATGGTCAGCAAAACTTCCTGCAACACGTCCTCCGCCTCGCTTACCGGCACACCGAACTGGTCGCAACGCCTTCGCGCTATCGAGCGGATGTGCGGCGTGATCGTGACGAGCAGATCACGATAGGCGCGAGCGTCGCCGCCGATGGCGGCGCGCATCATGTTCGCCCATTCCATTTCCCGTTCCGAATTGGTCATCCTGCGGTTCCTTACGGATAGGGAGAGGCTTTTGTTACCGGCCTTCATCAATCTTGTGGCGAATGAGGCCTTCCACCTCGTTCACCGGATCGGCGCTACCGGCCGGATCGGGCCTTTTCAGCGGCGATTGTCTGCGGTTCTCCCGCCGGGTTGGGCCGTATTGGCGGCGTTCTGGCCGAACAGGATCTTCTTTCCGTCCTCCGTCACGGCCGGTCGGGCGGCGTAGGGTTCGCCACGGGCATAGGCTCGATGCGTCGCGTCCCGCTCGGCAATCGCCTTGAACCAGCGCTCGACATTCGGGAACGCGGACAGATCCTGCTGCTGGCGCTTCCACGGAACGATCCATGGATAGCAGGCCATGTCGGCAATCGAAAGCTCGTCACCCGCGATAAAGGAGCGGCCCTCCAGACGCCGATCCAGAACGCCGTAGAGACGATTGGTTTCGTTCACATAGCGGCTGATCGCATAAGGCAGTTTTTCCGGCGCATAGATACCGAAGTGATGGTTCTGGCCGGCCATCGGCCCGAGGCCTCCGACCTGCCAGAAGAGCCACTCCAGAACCGTCTTTCGCCCGCGAATATCCCGCGGCAGGAATTTGCCTGTCTTCTCCGCGAGATAGACGAGGATTGCGCCGGACTCGAATACCGTAATCGGCTCACCACCGTCCGCAGGTTCTCGATCGATAATTGCCGGCATGCGGTTGTTGGGCGAAAAAGCGAGGAAGTCCGGCTTGAACTGATCGCCGGCGCTGATGTCCACGGGGTGGATCTCATAAGGCAGTCCGGCTTCTTCGAGAAACATCGTGATCTTGTGCCCGTTTGGCGTTGGCCAGTAGTAAAGTTGAATCATGACGGCAAAAGCTCCTTCGCTGGTGGTATGGTGGGATCGAGCATCGCAAGAAGTGGTCTCACAATGCCCTCGAAAAGTTCGCGCTCCGGGCGCACGCGGGCAAGGACACGAATGCCGAGCAGCCCGGCGAGCAGCATCCTTGCCAGATCGGCGGACGGCTGGGCGGTGGAGATTGTGCCGTCGGTCTGACCCGACTCTACGCAGCGTTGGAAAAAGGCTTCTACCCGAACAAGCACCTGTGCGATCATTCGCTGGAACTCAGGATCATGGGGGGCGAGTTCGAGCGCCGAATTGACCAGCATGCATCCCTTGCGCTTCGGATCGGCCAGCGACCGATCGACGATTTCCGCAAAGAAGGCCTCGACCGCATCACGCGGTGGCAGGCTTGCCTCGAACCGGTTCACCCGATCCGCGAAGCTGTGTTCGACATAAAAATTCAGCGACTGACGGTAGAGGGATCGCTTGTCGCCAAAGGAATTGTAGAGGCTTGCCGTGGTCAGGCCCATGCTGGCGGCAAGGTCGCGGATCGACGTCGCTTCGTAGCCATGTTCCCAGAACCGCTCGACAGCAAGGCCAAGCACGGCTTCCTCGTCAAATTGTCTGGGACGTCCCACTGCCATCTCCGGGAAGCACGACCGAGTGATCGCGCGATGAAACTCTCCCGGCATGTTTTAGAACGACTGATATAAAATGCAATCCTCGCATTTCCATGAAGCCGGCCAATCGGAACTCGACCTGGCAGACGTGCCCTCACATTGGAGTGAAGGTGTAACAGGGCCCGCTATTGCTGCGAATGAAAGACGCCGGGCCAACGGGGCCTGGCGACCTTGCAACAGGAAGGGAAATGCTCTCATGCCGATTTCAAGAACCATCGCCATGCAAATCCTGTCGGCGGGCATCGTGCTCTCAGCGGCGGCGACAGCGCGCGCAGCCGATCAGCCGCTGACCGTCGTGGAACTCTTCACCAGTCAGGGATGTTCATCCTGCCCTCCCGCAAATGCCAATCTCATCGAGCTTGCCCGCGGCAGGAATATTCTCGTCCTGAGTTTTTCGGTGACATATTGGGATTATCTCGGCTGGAAGGACACCAACGGGCGGGAAGAGTTCACCGCAAGGCAGGTGGTCTACGAACCGGCGCTCGGCTTGCGCGGCCCCTTCACACCGCAGATGGTTTTCAACGGCCGGACAAGCGCCGTGGGCAACAATCTGCCGGAAGCGCGTGAACTCATATCGAGAGCGGAACCGCTTGCCGGCCCGGCCATTGCGGTCAACCGCTCCTCCGTAAAGATCGAGAGCGATCATGGTTTTCGACAGACTGCCGACATCTGGCTCGTCCGTTACGATCCCGCAGTCGAGAACGTTCCCGTATCGCGTGGTGAAAACCGTGGGAGCACGCTTGCCCATACGCATGTGGTGCACGCACTCCGGCATCTCGGAACCTATCAGGGGGAGGCTGTCAGGTTGAAATTCCCTCAGGCCGGACGAAACCTGCGCACTGCGGTCCTGCTCCAGCTGCCGCAGGGCGGTGCGCTTCTTTCGGCGGGAACCGATCGTTGAGCATTTCCAGCCGAAACGTGATCGCTTCGGCTGAGGATAATGCCGTAAAAACAAAAAGATAGAGCATTTTGGCGATCCCCTGTTCGCCGGAAATTCTCCAGAAGAGAATGTCGCGCCGGCCCGCGCAAGCCATCCGGCGCGATGCCCGAAGACGGTCCGGGCACTCAGAAGGGTTTGACGACAGCAAGAAAAACGATCGGGGCGAAGGCCAGGAGAACGGCTGCCGGCATGTAACCTCGAATGGATCGATAGTCCTGTCCGCCGAGAGCAAGCTTTTCCAGCATCGCACCGGAAAACAGCTGCAGCCCGGTCAGAAACGCAACGGGTATCAGCTTGAGCAGCATCCAGCCGGAATCGAACCAGCCGGCGTCGGCAGCCATCGAAAACCCCGCAGCCCAGGCCACGAAGAGGGCAGGGGTCGAAATGCGGCTGTCCCACCATATCGCCCTGCGGACCAGACATTGGATATCGGGCGAATATTCTTTGCCGGAAGTCAGCCGCAACAGGATGGCGACGAACAGCATGCCGCCGATCAGTGTTCCGACCGCGAAAACGTGGATCGCCTTGGCGTATATGTACATGTCCCGCACCTTCGGCTTGTCAAAGTCGGCTGCCCCGCTCGGGAGCGTCGTTATTGCTGCGCGTGGTTCAGTGCGACTTCCAGCCGGAGCCACTCGACAGTCTCCTGCAATTGTCTGATCCGTCGCTTCAGCAGCGCCGGCAGGTCGGGCTGGGTCGCAGTGACCTGCCAGAGGACGAGCTCGAAACAGGCACCTTTGGATTCCACCAGTGTCAGGCGTCCCCATAATTGAAAGACGAAGACGTCCGTCACGCTATGCAGGACAACGATTTCGTTCGGATCAACCACGGCCAGCGGACCGAAGCCTCTCTGATCGAGCGTCAGGAGACGCCCTCCTGCACCTGAGCGTACCGTGAACTCCCAGTTCTCCGTTTCATCGAGATGCGGCCACCACATCGATGGAGCTACCGTCAGTACGATACCGCTCTGGAGAAGGGCGAGAAGCTCTGGCGTCACGACATCGCCGCATCTCGTGTCGGTTCCTTCTCCAGCGATATCGGCGAGATCCTCGATGGCGATGCCGAGCTTGTCTGTTGCCGTTTCCGGGCGGGGCATAGTTCACTCCTTTGCCTTTGCGCTCTTCCGGATCGGGTTCGTTGGCCGAGGCCGGTTCGTTACGTCGGCGCGAAGATTTCCCGAAATCTTTCGCCCGAAAACGATGCGCGCCGGAAAAAAAGGCGCTCCGCTGTAACGATCCCCGGGCCGCGCTCGTAAACGCCAAAGTCGGCCCTCGACCGACGATGCCCGGATCACCTCGCTGTCCGCCGACCCACTCAAGGAGACTGAAATGAACCGTGATGCCTATGATCTGCATACCAGCACCGATAGCCTCGAGGCACGACGCGCGTTCGAACACGCGGTCCATGGTCTGGCAACGCACCGGCCAAATACGGGGGCCGCTTTGCAATCCGCCCTGCGCGCCGATCCCGATCACGTCGGCGCGCATGCGCTGAAGGGCTTTGCCAATCTCATTCTCGCGCGCTCGGAACTGAACACCGTCGCAGGCGAGGCTCTTGCCGATGCCCGACGTTCGCTCGCGGCGCGCTCCGGTGGATCCCGCGACGAGCGTGTTCTGGTCGAGGCGCTGGCTGCTGCCGAAGGCGGTTCCTTCACCCGGGCGATCGACATTCTCGACAGCGGCTTTTCTGAGCGGCCTGCGACATTTCTTCCCTTCAAGCTTTCCCACGCGCTGCGGTTCATGATGGGTGACGGGCCGGGTATGCTGAATGCGGCGCGGCGGGCGGTCGATGCCCTCGATCCCGCAAATACTGCTGCCGGCTTCATCCATGGCTGTCATGCCTTCTCGCTGGAGGAGGCCGGGTATTACGAGGAGGCCCTGAAGGCCGGGCAGAAGGCGGTCGCATTGCAGCCTGACGATTCATGGGGGCTGCACGCGGTATCCCATGTGTACGAAATGCGCGGACAAACCGCGGCAGGCATCGACTGGCTGGAAGACAGCCGGGGCGCCTGGTCGCGCTGCAACAATTTTTCCTTTCACATGGCCTGGCATCTGGCGCTGCTTCATCTGGAGCGTGGCGATCACGATCGGGTTCTGGAACTTTATGACGACGAGGTCCGTCCGCAGCCGACCGACGATTTCCGCGACATGGCCAATGCCGTCTCGCTTCTCTGGAGGCTGAACCAGATGGGCGTCCACACGGGCGCGCGCTGGCATGATCTCGCCGAGGTGGCCCGCGGCCGCCAGACGGATACCACACTCGTCTTTGCGGCCCTTCACAATCTCGCAGCTCTCGTCGCCATAGGCGATCGCAATGCCGCCGCAACGCTGGTTGCGGAGATCGAGGCCAGGGCTCTTGGCCCTGGAGATCAGGGCAGGGTCGCGGCCGAAGTCGGTGTGCCGCTTGCGCGCATGCTCGCCGGTCTCGGCGCCCCCGCGGATAGGCAGATGCTCGACCGCATGATGGTCAACCTGCCCAGGATCGGCGGCAGCAACGCACAGCGGGACTTCTTCGTTCTGGCCCTTGCCCGGGCGCTGGGCAGCAATGGCGATATCGCCGGCGTTTCCAGGGTGAGCGATGTGCGCAGGCACCTCAAGACCGAGGACCGCCTCCTTCGCTCGATCGAAATCGCCGCCGGACCGGGACTATCTGCCTGAAACCATCTGAAACCGGAGGAAAACCCTAATGACCATGATCAATGAAATGCACAAGCCGTCGATCTTTCCCGCCACCGAACCCGGTCTTATCCGGACGATCATCGCGGCAGGTCTTGCCGCCGATATTTCCTGGGAAATATGGGCCCGTCTCGTCACGCCTGTCCTCGTCGGCGGGCCGCTGGAGCCGGCGGCTCTGGTGCAGTCGGTATTCGGCTTCAGCAATCTGCTCGTGGCCGAGGCCATCCACGCCATTGTCGGCGTCATCTTCTACCCGATCGGCTACCTCTTCATCGCTCGTCCGCTGCAGAGGCTCGTCCTTCCGAATTTGCCGCTGCTCCTTACGGGTATCGGCTTCGGTACTGGGCTCTGGATATTCGCGCTCTATGTGATGGCACATCTGTTCGCGGGGCTTCCGCCGTTCCTGGGCTTTATCCCGCTCACCTGGGCATCGCTTTTCGGTCACATCATCTTCGGCGTCGTCGTGGCTTATGTCGTTCGGGCCTTCGGCCGCTGATCCATACTGCCGCCCGTATTTCATGCGGGCGGCATCTTTCATTCCGGGAAGCCGACTTCCCGCAAACCGGCATCGAGAAGGTTCGCACGCGCCTCATGTCCGCCATCGTGAATACACAAGACGTTGTTGCCGCGCTGGCATCCGGAGACGTCGTCGCATTCGATGCCGTCGATCACGATCTTGCGCCCTGCCGTGATATCGCATTTCGCCGCCTCGCGCAGGACCGCCACGCTGCGGAACACATCGCCCTGATGATACGATTTTCCGATCGCCCTGCCGTTCAGCGGAAAAGTCCTGTCCGCGCGGCCGTGAAAATGGATGGCCGTCGGCTGTTCGGCAACGCAGTCGGAAGGTGCCGGCAGCGGATCCCAGAAGACACCGGAAAATGTCACCATCGCATCGACCCGGTTACCCATGCGGCATGTCGCATAGTAGGCCATAGAAGCACCGAGCGAAAATCCGCCGATTACGGTGTTTTGGGCGCCGAAATCATAGCGGTCTTTCAGATCGTCGAGGACGTTCGACACGAAACGGAACTCATCGCGATCCTTGCTGGGGGCGTTCGGGACCGACCAGCTTCCATCGACGCCGTCCACCGCCACGAAGGCGAGATGATGGGCAAGCGTGGTTTCCACGAGGTCGCGATGCTGGCGCATCTGCAGTTCCGCCGACCCCTTGTAGCCATGGAAGAAGACATAGGCGCCACGAACGTCGCCATCCCCGGGCATTTCGATACGATAGTCGCCGCCTTCGACCATACAGGCGGTGTCGCCGCCACATGGCATTCCCGCCCAGGCGGGCAGGGCCATTCCGGCACAAATCAGGACGACGGGAAAGCGCAAAAGCATCGGGCAAACTCCCAAGACAGGCTGATGGCCAAAGGCGTACAGGCTTTGCCCAACGGCGGCAATTTCCCCTGCATTCACGTTGACGAGAGGACTTCATGACATCCCGCAACACCCTGCCTGCCGTCGCGCGGGTGGCTGACAGCATCGCTGGAACCCTAGCCGCTCACGGTGTGACCGATGCGTTCGGAATGCCCGGAGGCGAGGTCGTGACACTGGTCGACGGCCTCGAAAAGGCAGGCATCACCTTTCATCTTGCCCGTCACGAAACCGCCGCCGCCATCATGGCTGCCGGTGCTGCCGTTGTCTCGGGCAGGCCGCAGCTGCTCGTCACCACGGTTGGTCCTGGACTGGCGAATGCGGTCAATGGCATTGCCGACGCCCTGCAGGAGCGCGTACCGCTGATCGTGATTTCCGGCATCGTCGATCATTCCACGAGAGGGCGTTACACCCACCAGGTCATCGATCATTCAAAACTGCTGGCTCCGATCGTCAAGGCATCGTTCGAAATCGAGGCGGAAAGTGCGGCTTCCACCGTCGCTCGCGCCATCGCCATCGCGACGACCGCACCGATGGGGCCGGTGCACCTCGATCTTTCCCCGGCTGTTGCAGCGATGACTGGCCCGGAGCGACATCTTGTTTCACCTCCTGCCATATTGCGCCCGGCAATACGATTTGACGATCCGGCCGTAGTGACGGTTCTGGAACGGATCAGCCATGCGGAGCGCCCGCTTATCCTTGCCGGCTTCGAGGCAAGCCGCGCCGGAGCAGGTGCCGCCCTGCGGTCTCTTGCCGAGGCGCTGGGAGCGCCTGTTCTCACGACTTACAAGGGCAAGGGTGTCATTCCGGAAAGCCACCGGCTTGCGCTTGGAGGGGCAGGGCTTTCACCCCGCGCCGATGGCATCCTGCTGCCGCTTTGCCAACGTGCCGACCTGATCCTCGCCATCGGCTACGATCCGATCGAGATGCGGCTCGGCTGGCTGGACTTCGCCGGAGACGGCGCGAAACTCATCGAGATCACCGAAGCGGCGGTCGATCACGGCATGCACCATGCCGGCACGCAGGTCGTCGCGCCTCTGGCGCCTTTCGTTGACGCGCTTGCGATAAAGGCGGCCGGCATCCCCGGCTGGGCAGACGGAGAGCCGGAGGCGGCCCGGGCTGCACTTGCCCGCCTCTTTTCTGCGACGCCGGCCTGGGGGCCTCATGCCATCGTCGAGGCTTTGCAGGAAGAAGCCGGCGATGCCGCGACCGTGACCGTCGACAGCGGCGCGCACCGCATTTTGCTGTCCCAGAAATGGGTTGCGCAGAAGCCGCTTGCCCTGCTGCAGTCGGCGGGCTTCTGCACCATGGCCGCGGCGCTTCCCCTTGCCATAGGCGTCGCGATCGCCGCGCCGGAAAGACGCATCTTCGCCGTCATGGGCGATGGCGGCCTCGAGATGGGGATCGGAGAACTCGCCACGGTGCGAGACCAGAAATTGCCTCTGACGATCATCGTTTTTCAGGACCGGAGCCTCGCTCTGATCGCGTTGAAACAGGCCTCTTCGGGTCTGCAGCCGATCGGCGTCGAGCTTGGTCTGACGGATTTTGCCGCCGTGGCGCATGGCTTCGGCGGATACGGTATCAATGTGGAGACCCTCGATGACTTCCGTAACGAACTTGCGGCCGCGCGAGAGCGCCGGTGCTTCAGCCTCATCTGCTGCCGGTTCGACGCCGCAGCCTATGCGGGCGCTTTCTAGCGCCGCAGCAGTCAGAACCGCAACCGGCAGAGTCCGCGACCCGCGTCTCGATTTCTTTCGCGGCGTCGGCATGCTCATCATTTTGACCGCGCATATTCCCTATGACGGCTGGGCACTGTGGATTCCCGCACGCTTCGGATTTTCCGATGCCACGGAAATGTTCGTCTTCCAGTCCGGAATGGCTTCCTCCATCGCATTCGGATCGACGTTCGACAGGGCCGGAATGCTGGCGTTCGTTGCGCGGGTCGCACAGCGTATCTGGCAGATTTTCTGGGCTCATATTGCAGTCTTCGTCGTGCTGGTCGCAATCATGGCTGCGGCCGGCACCCGCCCTGACGGCGTCTCCTATCTCGAAAGCCTCAATCTCCTTCCCTTCATACGTGATCCCGGATCGCTGATGGGCTCCCTCCTGACGCTGCGCTATGTGCCGAACTATTTCGACATCCTGCCGATGTATATCGTCGTGCTGGCGCTCATGCCGGTGATGGTGCTGGCGGAGCGTTGCCACCGGGGACTGCCTTTCCTGCTGATGGCCGGTCTGTGGCTGGCCGAACAATTCGGGTTCACCGGATTTTCGGCCGAGCCGTGGTCCGAACGAACATGGTTCTTCGGCCCGCTCGGCTGGCAACTGCTATTCTTTACCGGCTTCTTCCTGATGCGCGGAAGCCTGCCCCATCCCGGTTTCGACCGCCGGCTGATGCTTCTCGCTATTGCCTTTGTCTTCCTTTCGGTACCTTTCGCCTGGGTGCGGTTTTTCGAGATGCATCCTTTCTTCAAGACCGCGGCTCAGGAGATCGCCTTTCTTACAGACAAGAGCCATTTCGGAGCGCTGCGCTTCGTTCATTTTCTCGCGCTCTGCTACATCGCCGTCCACGTCGTCGGCGAGAAAGGCTCTCGCCTGCGCGGCCCGGCCGTCAGGGTCCTGACCGTTGTCGGGCAGCAATCGCTGGCGGTCTTCATCACCGGCATGGTGGTCGCTCAGATTATCGGCATCGCGCTGGATCATGTGGGGCGCAATCCTTTGGCCGAAGCGGTAGCCAATCTCGCAGGTTTCGCCATTCTCGTCGCCACTGCCTATTTCGTCCGTTGGTTCAAAAGCTCTCCGTGGAAAGTATGAGGTTTCATGTCTGAAGAGTCTTTTCCCCGCAGCCTCGACGGGCTGCGTATTCTCGACCTGTCACGCATACTCGCCGGACCGACTGCCACGCAGTTGCTGGCCGATCTCGGCGCGGATGTCATCAAGGTCGAAAGGCCGGGGGTGGGCGATGATACGCGCGGCTGGGGGCCGCCCTTCATCGCGAATGCGAAAGGCGAGGACAGCGATCTCAGCGCGTATTTCCTTTGCGCCAACCGCAACAAGCGTTCGATCGCCATCGACCTTGCCGCGGATGAGGGGGCGGCGCTTGTAAGGCGATTGGCTGCCATTTCCGATGTCGTCATCGAAAACTACAAGCCGGGGGATCTCGCTCGACGTGGCCTTGGATACCACGATATCAGGATGATAAAGCCTGATATCGTCTGGTGCTCCATCTCCGGCTTCGGCCAGACCGGGCCTTATGCTCACAGGACAGGCTACGATTTTCTGGTGCAGGCGATGGGCGGTATCATGAGTATTACCGGCGAGCCTGAGGAAAAGGGCGGACGTCCGCTCAAGGTGGGGCTCGGTATCGCCGATGTGATGTGCGGCATGTATGCGACAGTGGGCATCCTGGCAGCGCTGAGGCACCGCGAGCGGACTGGTGAAGGTCAGTTCATCGATCTCGCCCTCTATGATGCGCAGGTCGCCTGGCTGATCAATGCCGCAACAGGCCATCTCGTTTCCGGAAAGATTCCGGGGCGCATAGGCAATCGTCATCCGAATATCGCGCCCTATCAGACGTTCCCGACCGCCGCCGGCGAATTGGCCGTCGCGGTCGGAAACGACCAGCAGTTCGCAAGGTTCTGCGTTGTCATTGGTGCGCCCGGGCTTGCAGATGATCCACGCTTCCGCCGTAATCGCGATCGTGTGCAGAACATCGAGGCTCTCGACCCGCTGATATCGCAGGCGCTCGCGATGGAAAGCGCGGAGCGATGGGAGGAGCGACTGACGGAAGTCGGGGTGCCCGCCGGACGTGTCGCCACGCTCGATCAGGTGCTCGGCCATCCTCACACTCTCGCGCGTGAAATGGTCGTGACGATGCAGGGTGGGGACGGGCGGGACGTTCGTGTTCTCGGTAATCCCCTGAAGATGTCGGCCACGCCCGTTCGCTTCGATCTTGCGCCGCCGCATGTTGATCAGGATCGCGACCATGTCATTCGACTGCTTGAAGAGGCGGAGCGGGCTGCTCGGCTGCCTGATGATCAGTCCACATCGGGATAGACTGCAGCGTCCGGCAAGCTCATCAAGGCACCCAGCCGGCAGGATGAAGTCATGCCGACGGCTGGGTCCCATGCTCATGTAGTTCAGGGGGCGGCTTGTGTCTTCACCTTGTCCCAGTTTTCATCAGCCCGTTTGATGAAGGCCTGCCTGTCGCTCCTCCAGGTCTTGGCCACCTCGTCGTCGTAGTTCAGGTAGAGCTTCCCATCGACGATCGAAAAGGCTTGCGGCTCCGTTATCGCTTTATAGCCCCGGGCCGTTCCATAAGCGCAGAAGCCGCCATATTGTGGGGAATAATGCTCGGGGTCGGTCGCAAAGAGGTCACGGTGGGCCCTGGAGACAAATCGGAACGTCGCACCCTTGTAGATCGTGGTGAAGGCTGCGGAACCCCTAACGGGTTTTCCATCGGTAAAATAGCTCACCGGATCATAGCCATGGATGGCAACGCCATCGGGGGTGAATATTTCGCCGGCTCGGACCGGTTCGGAGAAGACGAGGCTGGAGGCAACGATGGTCAGATGAATGAGGTTTCGGCCGTACGACAACATGAGGTCTCCTTTTCATAGGCTCAACCTCCGCTATTCGTCCGGCGATATGGTTTTGTTTCCCTAGGTGGGGTCACAAATACGTGCGTGCTGCTCCGAGTCGCAATCATCGTCGGCACAACTGTTCAGACCCCATCAAGTCTTCCTGCTGACCCGGATGTATGGTCCCATTTCCCATGGACGTAGCTTTGCCGACGGAAGCCCTCGATTTCATGGCTGCTTGCATAGCCGGCCTGAAGTTGTCGGCGCAGATAAAGTCAGGCGTGCAAATCGGTGGCGAGATCGCCGAGAGTGTGCCGTTGTCACTGGCCATGGTTGAAATGTGCAACTCGTCGCCGGTGAGGCTTTGGGCCCTGCGGTATGAAGTACTTATCGATAGTTATAGAGGTTTTCCAAACGCTGCGGACGAGGATAGCCGACCGGTTGTGAAGGTCTCCCGAAGTTACCTGAGATCCAATAACTCGGAGTTTATTTGGCTTCGGCTGCGGTCTCTTCCGAGGAACCTTTACCTCTTGCCCGTCGCCAAGCTCCGGGTGACACGCCCATCCTTCGCCGAAACATTCTGATCAAATGGCTTTCGTCGGCAAAGCCGCAGAGTGCAGCCACGTCAAAGAGGCTGCCTCCAGCTAACAGGCATTCTTTTGCGCGTTCTATCCTTCTGCATTGCAACCATTCATAGGGCGCCACGCCGGTGGAACGCTTGAACCCGTGCGCGAATTGGCTTGTCCGAAGACCACAGAGCTGAGCGAGATCAGCAAGGCCGATGCCTCCAACGAGGCTGGTTTCGATGACGTCCTTGGCCAGACGCACCTGCCATGTGCACAAACCTCCAACAATCGGACGGCGTATCGCGAGGTCGCCATAATGGGTACAAAGATAGATGCCAAGGCTCCACATATAGTGGTCCGCCATCAATGAATCCATGGTCTCAGGAGCATCGAAGAAGGGGTATATCCGCAACGCGAGGCGGCGCAGAACAGGATCGTCCGTCATGTGATAGAGACTTCGTCCCAGATGCGTTACATGAGGTACTTCAAGATCGTTAGTGATCTCCCGCATGAAGCTACGCTGGAGGATCACCTCCTGCGTATGGCGCGGTGTGGTAAAATCAATATGAGCCAGATCCGAGACGTACAGAAAATGTGTCTGCCCCTTCCTGACAGGTGGTTCGACGATTACTGCTGCGAACTCCACCGCGTCCTCAGGTGCAGGCAGAACCAGCTTGCCCTGCCGTGCCATCGTTCGCCAGGTGGACAGGTGGTTCGGCTTCAGGCCATGCCGTTCGGCTACTTCATTCACCAACGCTCCGGGCCGGAGGCTCTCCGAAACGATTTGCGCTTTCACCTTGTCCGACCAGTGCCGGTGAACCTCACGTCCAGACTTCCTGGTCGTGAGAACCTCCAATGTACTCTCCATGGAGAAACTCCCATTGCTCGTCTATGGATAGGCGATCACAGATCAGAGCGACGAAGGCAACGTGGGAGTGGAACAGCGGTTACCGAATGTCGCGCCTGTGGGCGACGGAACGAATGCGTCATCGTGTCCGTGGCCTCCTTTGAAACCGAAGCTTCGGTGACCAGTTCTACCGGTTGTTCAAGATAAGGAGCGCATTTCTGCTTGGTCGGCCAATGGGTGACATAGCAGCCGGGGCCCCGTCGACGCGCGGTCGCTGGCAAGGCGCGTGGTGTGTGCGAGAGTTGAACCAGCCAGAAGCGGCGCGTTCCAGTCGCGAGAGCATTATCCTGACGATCTGCTGAACGCGGGCCTGCAGCTGCCGTAGATGCGTTTCCTCGCGTGGGCCACCAACGCGTGGAATCGTCATTGAAATTCTCCCTCTAAATCGCGGGGCGCCGGTTCGAATCCGCTCAAGAGCTCGAAGGGTCTATCGTTTTCCTTCAACCGATGGCCATCATCAAACCCGGCGGCTCAGGCAGCGCTCGATTTTGTGCCCAGCATGGCGCGGATAATACCGATCGATATTCCAAACTGTCGCTCTGTTTGCCAACCCACCACCCATGTTTCTTGTCGCAGGCTGCTCGAATATTACCGGGAGACCGCCATGCCGATTTTCTGTCACACGAACGCCGGCCCGATTAGGCCGGCCTTTGTGTGAGGGTCAACGGACGAGGGAGTTCAACCGGCGTGACGCATCTGCTGAGCAACACCATGCAACTCATTCGGCCTGGCATTGGTACGGAAGCCGCGGATGAGGTCCAGAAGATCGCCGGTGTCGTTGGCCAGTACCTCCGCCGAAGCTGTCGTTTCTTCCGCCATGGCGGCATTCTGTTGCGTGGCAGTGTCGAGCTGGTTTATAGCCGAGGAGATGGATCGGAGTGTCGTATCCTGCTCCTGCGCGCTGTGCGCAATCCGCGTCACGACATTGTCGGCCGCTTCAATCTGACCAGAGATACGCTTCAGCGCCTCGCCGGCTTGCGCCACCAACTGAACGCCCTGTTCCACCTGGCCGCCGGAGCGGGAAATCTGGTCCTTGATCTCCTTGGCCGCGGCAGCGGAACGCTGTGCAAGTTCGCGCACTTCCTGGGCAACGACGGCAAAGCCCTTGCCACTCTCGCCAGCGCGTGCAGCTTCCACGCCGGCATTGAGGGCCAGCAGGTTGGTTTGGAAGGCGATCTCGTCGATCACGCCGATGATCTTGGAAATCTCCGCGGAGGACTGTTCGATGCCGCTCATTGCCGCAATCGCTTTTTCAACGACGGTGTCACTCTGGCGCGTTTCACTGCTGATGGTCTTCACGCGCTGGGCAGCTTCCCTCGCGCCTTCTGCCGTTTGGCGAACCGCCACCGTCAACTCGTCGAGCGCCGCGGAGGTCTCTTCCAGATTGGCCGCCTGGCGCTCGGTGCGCTGGGCAAGCTCGTTGGACGCGCGCCGGATCTCTTCCTTGGAAACGCTTATATCGGAACCCTTCAGGTTGACACGGCTCATGGCTTGTTCGAGGCGGGCGAGGGCGTCGTTGAAGTTATGGCGTAGGCCCTCATACTTCGGCCCCAGATCCGCGCAGCGAACCGTGAGGTCGCCGACGGAGAGCTTTTCCAGCGAGGCGCCGATGGTGGCGACCACATGCGCCTGCTCGTCGGCTTCTTTGCGCTGCTTATCGAGATTGCGCTGGCGTTCAGTGTCAAGTTCGCGGCCCTGTTCCTCCTGCCGGGCGAGCATCGTGTGGCGCTCGCGCACCTTTTCCTGTAGCGACTTGGTTGCTCGGGCCATCATGCCCACTTCATTACCCATGTCCGTATGTGGAATGGGGAGATTGACGTCTTCATCTGCAACGGCGTTCAAGGCATCGTGGATGGCATTGAGCGGACGAGAAATACCGCGGATGATGAAAAACGCTGCGGCGATCGCCAGCAGGAAAGCGATGGCAGAGCCGCCGGCGATCTTGATGATTGAATTGCGGATGTCTTCTTTCAGATCGTCCGTATAAAGCGCTGTTATAATAACGATCTGCCAAGGTTCGAACGCCCGAGCATAACTTGCCTTCGAGTAGGTTCGGTCATTCGGGTCTTTGCCGGGTTTCGGGCCGAGGAATTCGACATACCCGCCGCCGGCGCGCCCCAGGCGAACCAGCTCATCGCGGTACGCGAAGCCGTTGGCGTCCTTAACGCCTTTGTTGCTTTGGCCGACACTTGGGGAAGTGGGATGAAACGTCAGCACGACGTCGTAGTCGTATCCATAGAAATAACCGTCCGGGTTGAAGCTCATCTTGTTGAGTTGGCCATAAGCCTGCTTCTTGGCTTCATCGAGAGACAACTGACCCTTCTCGACGCGGGCCTGATAGTCCTTCAGCAACGAGATTGCCGTTTCCACCTGCGTGCGCAGCATTTCGTAGCGCTCGTGGTAGATAGCCGTCGTCGAGGACCGGATCTGGAGGAATGTTAGGCCTGCGAAAGTCGCTATCATGGCCCCAACCAGCAAAAACAGCTGAAGCGAGATTTTCATGTTCTTCATTGATGGCCACCGCGCGCTAAGTTGCTGTCGTGCCGGTTGTGAAACCGAAAAACAATGGCAACAAGTCCTGCGCTTCATACGCATCACCGGATGCTGTGCATGCACCCAACAGCGAAGTGTAGATTCAAAATTTAAACAAACCCTCTATGACAACAGAAGCATCGTTGACGATCAGCAGCGGACCTCTAACGTCATAGTTCGCAATGGCGACCTGACCAGCTAGGCAGGAGACTTTACGGCAGACCGCCTGCGCGGCCAACGTGAATAGGTCATGTGGCCCGTTACTGCCTAAGGTGTTTTCCAGGCCTTCAAAAGCATCTCCACGAACTTCTCCGCCGCAGGAGATAGGACACTGCTTCGCCTCTGCACAATGCCGATCGTTCGCGACACCACTGGGTTCACGATTGGTCTTGTCACCAGGAAAGGATGATCATCCTGCGGCGTGGCTAAACGTGGCAACACGGAGATCCCAAGTCCCGCTTCCACGAGGCCAAGCGAGGTGTTGAGATGGGTCACCTCATAGAACCAGTTCAGTTTCAAATTGTGTCGCGCCAGCGCTCCGTCGAGCAGTGTTCTGTTGCCGCTGGAACGGTCAACGACAACCAGCGGGTAAGGCTCCAGTTGATCCCATTCGATTGTCTCAAATTCCGCCAAGCGATGGTCCTTCCTCATCGCCAGGACGAACGGGTCGTCTATGAGCGGCTCAAACGCCAGATCTGGATCCGAATTTCCCATCAGGTTGATGCCGAATTCTACCTCGCCACGCGCCACGGCCTGCAGGCCCTCATTTGCCGTCAGGTCTCTGATACGCAACCGGATATGCGGGTATTCCTTGCTAAAGGTTTTGATGACGGTCGGCAGGAAATAAAACGCTGCTGTAGGAACGCAGGCCATCGTAATAAGACCACGTCGTTGTGCACCGTCCTTCATTGCAAAAAGCGATCCATCGAACTCCTCCAGCATTCGCCGGACAAGTGGCATTACCTCCTGGCCCATTGCCGTCGGAGCGACATGGCGGGTGGTTCGTTCGAGAAGAGGCGCTCCAATGGCCTGTTCCAGTTTTTGGATCCGGCGAGTGAGCGCCGGTTGCGAGATATGCAGCGCATCAGCTGCCCTATGGAAGCTTTCCAGCTCGACGACGGCCTGAAACGCCCGCAAATCAAGAATTTCGCAATTGATGCTCATATCGCAATAAAACCTCCGAACATTGCATTTAACAGTTTATGCGTCTTTCCCCATATTGCAACAACAAGCGACATTAATCCGCAGCATGCAAGACTGAGGCTTAGCCATGAACGATCTGATTAAGATACCCTGTGTTCTGATGCGCGGTGGAACATCGCGTGGGCCGTTCTTTCTCGCCTCTGATCTTCCTCGTGAACGAGCAGAGCGGGATGCAGCCCTTCTCTCCATCATGGGCTCCGGGCACCCGCTGCAAATCGATGGCATCGGCGGCGGCAATCCGGTCACGTCCAAAGTGGCGATCATCGGTCCTTCATCGATCAAGGGCGCCGACATCGACTATCTTTTCGCCCAGGTTCGCACCGACCGGCAGTTTGTCGATTATTCGCCGAATTGCGGGAACATGCTGGCAGCCGTCGGTCCCTTCGCGATCGAGGCAGGGCTGGTGGAGGCTCAGGGCAACGATACGCTGGTGCGCATTCATAACGTCAACACCGGCAAGCTGATCGAGGCGAAGGTGCCGACGCGTGGTCGGGAGGTCATCTATCTCGGCGATGCTTCGATTGACGGCGTGCCCGGTCTTGCAGCGCCCATCGCCCTGACATTCATGGATGCCGCCGGCGCGAAAACCGGCAAGTTGCTGCCCACCGACAAGGCGGTCGACATGATCGACGGCATCGCGGTGACGGCCATCGACTGTGCCATTCCGATGGTGCTGATGCGCGCCGCCGATCTCGGCGTGACGGGTTACGAGGAGCCGCAGGCCCTTACCGCCAATCGCGAACTGATCGAGCGCATGAGCCGCATCCGGATCGAAGCCGGCAAGCTGATGGGCATGGGCGACGTGGCCGACATGGTCATTCCAAAGCCGGTGCTCATTGCGCCCGCGCGCAAGGGTGGTACGCTTTCGGTCCGGTATTTCATGCCCAACGACTGTCATCCCGCCCTGGCCACGACCGGTGCAGTCGGTATCGCAACCGCCGCTGTGACCGAAGGCTCCGTTGCCTATGATCTGGCAGGCCGTCTTTCCGTACCGACCCTCGTGCGCATCGAACACCCCGCCGGCCGGCTCGACGTACAGCTTGAAATGCGAAACGGGGCCATCACAGCCGGTCTTGTGAGAACAGCACGCAGACTTTTCGAAGGCTTCGCCTTCGCCAAGCCCATCGCTGCAATTGAAGCCGCAGCTTAGATACGGCCATATTGACGCAAAACATGAAACAGGGAGGAGACCCTTATGCGTAAATTTTTGCTTGCAACTGCAGCGCTCTGTGCGCTGGCAGCATCCGCCAACGCCGAATCCGTCAGAATGAGCGTAGGTTCCTACAACCTCAACAACCTGCCTTTCCCGGTCGCGGCAAGCCTCGGATTCTACAAGGATGAAGGGCTCGACGTAACGACCGAGAATTTCGCCCAGGGCGGCTCCAAGGTGCTTCAGGCACTGGTTGCCGGTTCCACCGACGTCGCCGTTGGCTTCTACGATCACACGATCCAGATGCAGTCGCAGAACAAGCACGTGGTCGGCTTCGTCCAGCTTGCGCGCAATTCCGGCCTTGTCCTTGCCGGCAAGAACGATACCGACTTCGATCCGGCCAAGCCCGAGACGATCAAGGGCAAGAAGATCGGCATCACCTCGCCCGGCTCTTCCTCCGATTTCTTTATTCGCTACTACATGAAGCAGCACAATCTCAGCGACAACGACATCTCCATCATCGGTGTCGGTTCGGGTGCGGCGGCCGTGGCCGCCCTGCAGCAGGGCAAGATCGATCTGCTCGTCAACTACGATCCTGCCGCGACCATCGTCATTGAGCGTGGGCTGGGCAAGATCCTCATCGACGCCCGTAGCGATCAGGGCGCCAAGGATGTCTACGGCGGGATCTATCCGACCTCCGTCCTTTACGCGACGCAGGACTACATCAATGCCAATCCCGAAGTCATCCAGAAGGTCACCAATGCGACGGTTCGCGCGCTGCACTGGATGAAGCAGCACTCAGCCGAAGAGATCGTGGCAAAGCTCCCCGATGATTACGTCTCCGGCGACAAGCAGACCTACATCAAGGCCGTTGAGGCCGCCAAGGCCATCTTCTCCGAAGACGGCAAGTTCGAGCCTGCCGACCTGCAAACGCCGCTGGCCGTTCTGAAGAGCTTCAATGAAGCCGTCGCCAAGGCCACTATCGATCTCAACACAACCTACACCAACAAGTTCGTCGAGGCAGCTGCCTCGAAGGCCGGGAACTGAGGATCCGCCATGTCTTCGCCAGTAAGAAAGCTAGAGGCCGTGACAGAACTGAAAGCCAAGCCGATGGTGGCGATCGATGACGTGACCATGGCATTTGGTTCGTTCGTGGCCGTCCAGAACGTGAACCTGAAGGTCGGTGACGGGGAGTTTCTCTCGATCGTCGGTCCGACAGGGTGCGGGAAATCCACCATCCTCAACGCCATTGCGGGGTTGCTCAAGCCCGCGCAGGGCAAGGTGTCGATCGATGGCACCGCGGTCCAGGGGGTGCAGAACAATATCGGCTATCTCTTCCAGCAGGATGCGCTTCTGCCGTGGAAAACCGCGTTCCAGAACGTCGAGCTCGGCCTGATGTTTCGCGGCGTCCCGGAAGAGGAGCGCCGCGCCAAGGTCTTCGCCTGGCTTGAGAAGGTCGGCCTGAAAGGCTTTGGCGACCGTTTCCCGCACCAGTTGTCGGGTGGGCAGCGCAAACGCGTCCAGATGGCGCAGGCGCTAATCACCGGCCCGAAGGTCATCCTGATGGACGAACCCTTCTCGGCGCTCGATATTCATACCCGCCACCTGATGCAGAACGAGTTGCTGCGTCTGTGGCAGGAAGATCGCCGCGCGGTGGTCATGATTACCCACGATCTGGAGGAGGCGATTGCGCTTGGAGACCGTGTCGTCGTTCTCGCTGCCGGCCCGAAGAGCCGTGTCATCGAAAGCTTCCCTGTCGATCTCGAACGGCCTCGCAACGTCGCCGAGATCAAACTCGATCCGAAATTCATGACGCTCTACCGCGATATCTGGGCGTCTCTGCGTGGCGAAGTGGAGAAAAGCTATGCAAGCCGTTAATATTCGTATCATCCAGGTCGCCCTCTTGGTCGTGCTTCTGGGCGGATGGCAGCTTGGCGTCACTTCCGGTGCCATCGACCGGTTCTTCTTCCCGGCTCCCTATGACATCGTCAAACAGGTAATCGCCTGGGTCTCCGACACCGGCTTTTACAAGCATGTCGGCATCACGCTCAGCGAAACGGTGCTTGGCTACATCATCGGCACGGGTCTCGGCGTCGGCGCCGGCGTCTGGCTGGGTCTCAGCCCCTTCGTCGCCCGCGTGCTGGACCCGTTCATCAAGGCCGTAAACGCCATTCCGCGTGTCGTTCTGGCCCCCATCTTCGTTCTCTGGCTCGGTCTAGGCCTGTGGTCGAAGGTGGCACTCGCCGTCACGCTCGTCTTCTTCGTCACCTTCTTCAACGCCATGCAGGGCGTGCGCGAAGTGAACCCGGTCGTGCTGTCGAATACCCGCATCCTGGGCGCCAGGCGCTCGGATCTGCTGCGTCACGTCTACTTTCCGGCGGCGGCGACCTGGATCCTGTCGTCACTGCGCACCTCCGTCGGCTTTGCCGTCGTCGGCGCAATCATCGGGGAATATCTCGGTGCATCCGCCGGCCTCGGCTACCTGATTGCCCGCTCGGAAGGCAATTTCGATGCGGTCGGCGTCTTCGCAGGCATCATTATCCTGGCCGTGTTCGTTCTCATCATCGACCTCATCCTCGACTTTGCAGAAAAGAGGCTGATCACGTGGCGGCCGAATGCGGGCGAAGAACGGCCTGCTTAAGCCTTCCTGCCCAGAAAAATCAAAACAGAGGATCGGCCCCGTCGGGCCGGTCCTTTTCGTTGATCGATGGTCACCCTGGCGCGTCACATGGGATGATCGGATGCGCGGCTTTGAGAGTTTTGGCCCACTGTCTGAAGCGACGGGATGTCCTCTATTCTCGGTCGGCGCAGTCCATGCCATTGTATTTACGCACGCTCTGAAGACTGAGGCTGGTTTCGCATGCAGCGATTTCCGTTGGGATCTATCGACCTTAATCTCCTGAAGGTCATCTATGCCCTCGTGATCAAGGGCAACATGACGGCGGCTGGCGAGTATATCGGCCTCTCCCAGCCCGCGATGAGCCATGCACTCAAGCGCGTGAGGGCGATCTTGGGAGACGAGCTGTTCAAGAAGACGTCCGGCGGTTTTGTGATGACGCGCTTTTGCACGGAGATATTTCCCGCCGTGCGGCGTATCATCGAGGACACTGAGTCCGTGATGCTGTCGCGCTTTGATTTTGAACCTGCGACTTCCAATCGCGCATTCGGGATCGGTATGAACGATTATTTTTCGGTCGTCCTGATGCCCCGCCTTCTCGAGCGTGTGCGTTCAAGGGCGCCGCACTGTGTGCTCGAGGTCATTCACATGCCGCGCACGGGCGGCACGCAAAACAGAAATTTCCTTCCGGTCGTTCAGGAACACCTCGACGAGGGCGCCATCGATGTGGCCGTCATGACGGCCGACACGTTTCCGGCCCGCTATCGATGCACGTCCCTCTTCACGGAGAGGCGGGTCTGCATCATGTCGGCCACCAATCCGGCCGCAAAGAAGCCTCTGACGCTCGATGCGCTGCTATCGCTCGGGCATGTCAAAGTCACCTCCGCCCCCAGTCGCCGGGGTTGGATCGATGAGCGGCTGGATGCCATGGGCCTTCAGCGCAGGGTTGTCGCTGTTGTCCCGCATTTTTCCGCCGCGGTTGCGATCATCGCCCGCAGCGATCTCGTGGCCATCATGCCGGAAAGCGTCGCAAGGCTGTTTGAACATTCACATGAACTCTTGCTGCTGGACTCTCCGTTTGCGGAGGAAAAACAGTCAACCAGCATGATCTGGCTTGCCGAAAAGGAACGCGATCCGGCAAGTCAATGGCTGAGAGAACAGATCTCGGCCTGCTTTACCGCGGATGCGACCTGATCGGCCGCCGTCCCGCGGTCTCGATCATCGGGCGGCCATCTTCGCGCGGATGAAATGATCGGTCACGGCGAGGAAATCTTCCATGGTCACGGCAGGCAGTTCTTCCTTGAAGCTGCCGTCGTTGCGCGCGATTGCGAGGTCGTCCGGGATCGCCCTTCTGTTCACGAACACCATGTCGAGCGCCGGCAGGCATAGGATGAACTGGCCGAAATGACCGGCGGCAATGCAGGCGCCCCGCCATTCCGGTGTTTCATCCCGAACGACAGGGATCCACCAGAGATAGCTGTAACCGGCGATCCGGGACTTCTTGCTCTCGTTCATCTTGTCCGCAGAAACGCGGATCTTCGTGCTTTCCTCCACCCAGTCGGCCGGGACGACCTGGCTTTTATCCCAACGACCATTGCGGACCATTGCAAGCCCCAGTCGCGCCATATCACGGCCGGACAGGAAGAAGTGGTAGGCGAGGTACCGTGACGCTCCGTCGTAACCCATCATCCGCTGACGGGCCGGATCGAAGTCTTGCATCTGCATCGGAACCGCGAAATCCTCCTCGAAGGCCTTGAAGACACTGCGGCCGGTCAACTGTTCGAACGCAGCCCCGAGCACGTTGAAATCCCAGTTATTGTAATGGAAATAGGCGCCGGGTGTCTTCGAGCCGCGCTCGGGAATGTTCTTGGTGTTGCTACCGGGGCTCCCCGGCTGGTGGTACACGCCCGAGCTGCTGATCAGAAGGTCGCGCAGCGTTGCCGTCTTTTCGATCGGCAGCAGGCCGTGATCCTCATCAATGCCGAGGTCCGCCATGGTCAGGTCGAGGTCGATCTTTCCTTCGGCAACGGCTTTGCCCATCAGCATCGACAGGATGCTCTTGCGGGTCGAGGCGAGATAGCTCACCTCGCTGATATCGCCATAGCTGTAAAGGATCTCGCCTCCGGCAACGGCCGTGAAGGACGTGGTCGGCAGTGCCTCCAGCGCCGCATCGACCTTTGCACGGATCTCGGCCGAAAGGCCGTGTTCCTGCGGATTGTCCACCTGCTTCCATGCTTCTGCCGGAAATGTTTGGCCAGGATCGGTCCCGAGATGTTCCAGAGGGGCTGAAACAGACATAGTTCTTCCTTTACGGTTATAGATTGTGATTTCCAGATGTCAGTCGTTCAGGTGGCAGGCGCTCTTGTGGCGCGAACCGACCGTACGAAGCTCGGGCCGCTCGATCCGGCAGCGGTCCATCGCCAACGGACAGCGGGGGTGGAAGTGACAACCGGACGGCGGTGAAAGCGGGCTCGGTATTTCGCCTTCGATGGCCGAAAAGCTCCGCTGCACCGGGTCAAGGCTCGGTCTCTCCTGGAGGAGCGCGCGGGTATAGGGGTGATTGGGGTGCGAAAACAGCTCTTCGACCGCCGCTTCTTCCACGACACGACCGAGATACATCACCACCACGCGGTCGGAGATATGTTCGACCACGGACAGGTCGTGGCTGATGAAGATGTATGTGAGGTCGAGCTGTTTTCTTAAGTCGAGAAACAGATTGAGGATCTGGGCCTGGATCGACACATCAAGAGCCGCGACCGACTCGTCGCAGATCAGCATGTCCGGCTGAACCGCAAGCGCACGCGCGATGCCGATACGCTGGCGCTGCCCGCCGCTGAACTGATGCGGAAAGCGGGATGCCATGGAAGGATCAAGGCCGGCACGCGCCATCTGCAGACTGACATAATCATCCAGCTCCCGCGCCGTCGTCAGTCCATGATGAAGGGGAGCAGCACCTATGATCTCGCGCACACGCTGCCGGGGGTTCAGAGAGGAGGAGGGGTCCTGAAAGATCATCTGAACCTTCAGCCGCGCCGCCTCGGCCTCTTCCCCGGGCATGTCCTGAAGACGCTTGTCGCGGAAGAGCACCGTTCCCTCCGACGCCTGCAGCAGTCCTGCCACCACCCGTCCAAGTGTCGATTTTCCGCAGCCGGACTCGCCGACGATCCCGACGACTTCGCCTTCCGCGACAGTCAGGCTGACGTCATCCAAGGCACGGACGACGGGATTGGGGGGCTTCAGGCCCATGAATTCGGCGCCGCGTTCCACCAATCCGGATTTGCGGCTGAAGCGTTTGCTGACGCTGCGAACTTCCAGTCGGTTGCTCATGATGACGCTCCCTCCATGACGGGGTGAAAACAGCGAAGAAGCCGACCTTCGACAGGCTCAAGTTGCGGGGGGCTCAGACAGAGCTGCGTTGCCGACGCGCAGCGGGGATGGAAGGCGCATCCTTTCGGCATGTTGGCGACGGAGGGTGTCGTCCCCGAGATCTGCTTGAGCCTTGAGCCGCGCTGGTTGTGGGCAGGAAGGCTCGCGATCAGTCCGTTGGTATAGGGGTGCATGGGACGGCGCAGCAGGTCGGCCGTCTTGCCCTGCTCGGCGATGCGGCCGGCATACATGACCGACACCTTTTCGGCGAGACCGGCCACAACCGAAAGATCATGGGTAATCCAGATCAGCGCGGTTCCCTTGTCGCGGGCAAGCTTTTGCACGATCGAGAGGATCTGCGCCTGGATCGTGACGTCGAGAGCCGTGGTCGGTTCATCGGCAATGATCAGGTCCGGCGACATCAGCAGGGCAATGGCGATGGCAACTCTCTGCCGCATTCCCCCGGAAAACTGATGCGGATAGGCGCTCAGCCTTTCCTCGGGGCTGGGGATGCCGACCATGCCCAATGCGTCGCGCGCCCTCTCGCGTGCTGCCTGCTTGCCGATCTTTTCATGGGCATGCACGACCTCCATCATCTGCGTATCGATACGCAGGACGGGATTGAGCGTCGACATGGGATCCTGGAAAATCATGGCGATCCGGTTGCCGCGGACCGACCGGATTTCCCTCTCGGAAAGGTTCCGCAAATCCTTGCCCTTGAAGAGAACCTGTCCGCCGGTGACCTGGGCGGGCTTGTCGATCAAGCCCATGATCGACAGACCGGTAACGGATTTTCCGGATCCCGATTCGCCGACGAGCCCCATCACCTCTCCAGCTGCGAGCTCGAGATTGATGTCGTCGATCAGCGTGACGCGACCTTCCGACGTGACGACTTCGGTCTTCAGACTTCTGATTTCGAGCATGGCGGTCATTTCGGTGCAGCCTTCGGATCGAGCAACTGACGCAGGCGGTCGCCGACGAGGTTGATCGCAAAGATGGTGACGAGAAGCGCTATCCCGGGGAACAGGGCGATCCAGTAGGTCCCCGACAACATGAATTCATAGCCGCTGGAAATGAGGAGGCCGAGCGACGGTTCGGTCACGGGGACGCCGAGGCCAAGGAAGCTGAGCGTCGCCTCAAGCGTGATCGCGCGCGCCACCTGCATGGTCAGCAGAACCACCAGCGGAGACAGACAGTTTGGAAGAAGCTGACGAAACAGAATATTCCGGTGCGGCAAGCGCAGTGACCTTGCCGCTTCCACATATTCACGGCGAAGCTCCGTCAATGCGGCGCCGCGGGCGGTGCGGGCGTAGGTGGCCCATTCCACGAGCACGATCGCGAACACCACGTTGCCGACGCTTTTTCCCAGCAGCGCGAGAATGAGAAGCGCCGAAAGGATGGTGGGGAAGGACAGCTGGAGATCGACGATGCGCATCATGGCCGTTTCGACCTTGCCGCCGACATAGGCGGCAGTCAGGCCGAAGGCGGTGCCGATGATGAAGGCGATGGCCGCCGATCCGAGGCCAACGATCAGGCTGATCCTCAGGCCATGAAGGATTGCCGAGAGCATGTCTCGACCCTGATTGTCCGAGCCGAACAGGAAGGTGAAGCCGGCCGAGGCTTCCGATCCCGGCGGCATGCGGCCATCCATGATGTCCAGCTGCATCAGGTCATAAGGGTTTTGAGGCGATAGCACGGGTGCGAAGATCGCCAACAGGACGATCAGGGTGATCAGGACGAGCCCGATGAGCGCCAGCGGCGAGCGTGAAAACTGTCGCATGAATTGCAGCCCAGGGCGGAATTTGGCGGAACGCGGAATTGCTGGCACGTCACTCTCCCTGAAGTCGGATACGTGGATCGAGCAGCCGGTAGGTGACGTCGACGACGAGGTTGATGATGACGAACATGATGACCACGAGCATGAGGTAGGCCACGATCACGGGGCGATCGAGCGCGCCGATGCTGTCGATGATGATCTTTCCGACACCCGGCCAGGCAAAGATGGTTTCGGTGACAACGGAAAATGCGATTGTCTGGCCGATATCGAGGCCGACGACCGTGACGACGGGGATCATGACGTTCTTCAGAACATGGACGCTGAGGATGCGCCGTGGCGACAGGCCCTTGGCCCTGGCAAACCGGACATATTCGCTGGACATGGCTTCGCGGACACCGGCTTCGGTGAGACGCGTCACCATGGAAATGTTGAACAGCGAAAGGCCGACGGCCGGCAGCACCATGTGCCTCAGCCCGTCGAGCGTCACGAACGACCACGGAATGCCGAACAGGGTTTGGGTTGCTCCACGACCGGAACTGGGCAGCCAGCCCAGTTGAACGCTGAAGATCATGATGAGCAGAATGGCGATCCAGAAGATTGGCAGGCTGAAGCCGAAGATTGAACCGATCATGATCACGCGGGAAAAGGCGCTTTCCGGCTTCCATCCGGCCATGAGGCCGAGGGGAACGCCGAAGACGAGCGAAAGGAGAACTGCGGCGAGGGCAAGCTCCAGGGTCGCCGGCAAGCGCGAGAGGATCAGCTCGACGGCCGGCTCCTTATAGACGTAGCTGATGCCGAGATTGCCCTGTAGGACACCTTTCAGGAACAGAAAGAACTGTTCGTACAGCGGGCGATCAAGGCCGAGATCGGCGATCAGCCGCAGGCGGTCTTCGTGCGTGGCTTCCGCCGGAAGCAGGGTTTCGATCGGGCTGCCGATCAGGTGAAGACCGACAAACACGATCACGGCCATGGCCAAAGCAACCAGGATTGCTTGCAGCAGGCGCTGGATGATCCATAGGGTCATGATACCCTCAAACAATGATGATGTGGGGCGACCCGCACATTCCACGGTGCGGGATGTCAGATAGACCGCGTTTCGGCTTTTCGCATCCTTGTCGAAAGCCGCCGCTCATCTGCGCGCGGGATGTCAGTGACGGATCGGCAAGCTTCCGATCCGTCACTTCAGGTTTACTCAGCGATGTCCTTGACGAGCGTACGCTCATCGATCCGCGGTGCGTAAGACAGGCCCTTGCGCGCGACCCACGCATTGCTCTGCTGATAAAGCGGTATGATGGCGCCGTCGTTCACCGCGACCTTGACCGCTTCGACAAGGGCTGCTTCCCGCGCCTTGTCGTCGTAAATCGTCATTGCCTTTGCAACGAGATCATCAAGAGCCGGATTGGAATATCCGCTATCGTTTGCCGCACCCAGCCCTCGCTGCGGATCGACGGTGCCAAGCACGTTGACCAGCATGGAGCTTGCGTCATAGGTGGCGTTGCCGAGGCCCAAGAGCTTCATGGCGAAGTCCGATTTGCGCGACGAAAACGTGGTCCAGGGAAGAGATTCCACATTCGTCTTCACCCCGATGCGGGTCCACATCTGCGCAACCGCCTGCACGACGGCCGGCGCGTTGGGATAGCGGTCATTGGGCACGTGAACCGTCAGCTGGAAACCGTTCGGGAAGCCGGCGTCGGCGAGCAATTTCTTGGCGGCTGCCGCGTCGGGCTTGGGGGGCTGGATGTCATCGGTGTAGGAGAAGGCGCCTTTCGGCAGCCACTGGCCGGATGCCGTCGCCGTGCCTTCCATGATCTTGTCGACGATCCCTTCGCGGTTTATCGCCACGGACAAGGCCGTGCGGACGCGCGGATCGGCAAGCGGGTTTGTCTCCAGCGCTTCTCCATTCGGCCCCTTCACATTGGCCTTCCAGGTTTCGCCGGACGTCGTCGGCGCCAGATAGATCACGCGCAAGCCGGGCGTGGAGACGAAGGAGAGAGTGGCCGTCGACTTGAAGCGCGCGATATCGGTCGCGGCAGGCGCGTCGATAATGTCGACATCGCCCGCCAGAATGGCGGTGGTGCGCGCGCTGGCGCTGGAAATCATGCGGTAGGTCGCATGCTCCCAGGCGACTTTCTTGCCCCACCAGTCGGGATTGCGCTCCAGTCCGACTTCGATGCCCTGCTTGAATGTCGAGAACCGGAAGGGGCCGGTGCCGATCGCCGCCTTGCCTGAATTGTAGTCGGCAGTGTCTGCACCTTCACCGGCGTGCCGTGATACAATTGCCATATTGGCAAGATCGCCCGGAAGGGTCGGCGCCGGTGACTTGGTGTCGATGATAACCGAAAGATCTCCGTCGGCTTTGACGCTCGCGACATTCCTGATGAAGCCGCCGAACCCGCCGGGGCTGTTGGGGACCTTCCCGGCTCGACCAAGCGTGAAAACCACGTCATCGGCGGTGAAGGGCTTTCCGTCGTGCCACTTCACACCGTCACGAAGGGTAAAGCGCCACTTGGTATCGGAAACCGCTTCCCACTTCGTCGCCAGACCTTCAACCAGCTGTCCTTCGGCGGTGCGCTCGGTCAAACGGTCGAAAATCTGCATCGCGATGCTGTTGTTGGGCGATGCGTTGTAAAAATGCGGATCGACCGATGTGACGGTGCCGCTCAGCCCGACGGTGATGTCCTTGGCCGCTGCCGGGCCACCCAAAAAGCTCGCGCAACTTGCAAAGCCCAACCAGAAAGCTAGATTTTTCATATTGTTCCCTTTTATTGACGCCCCGCTGGAGCGCTTTTCTCGCTGTAGGTTGGGATACATCTATTTCCAGGTGTTTTGATTTATCAAATGAATGTTTTTCTGCCGATCATTCGCCTGACGAATATCGCTGGTGACGCTCTCAACAATGGGCGAACAATTCCTGCAGGACAGGAACTGGGACGTCGCTGTTTCTGCTGCAAGACAAGTTACTGATCGCGCCTGCACGCTAGTCGTGATCGGCGGCATCCGGCGACGGCATGTCCCGGGCTTTCATGGCGTTTTCGCCGCGGAGTGCGCGCGCTGGATGGCGGACATGCCGCCACCGCGCTCTCTCAAAGAAGGCGGAGCGCCCGCGAATTCAGCCGGTGCCTTCGCGCGCGCTCCAGGGGCTCTGTCGCTCAGCTCAGCGCGGCAGCCGCCATGTCCGCGATCTGCAGAAACTCCGCGACATTGACCTTTGTCGGTTCGTAGGTGGTTTTGCCGAGATTGCGCGCGACTGCGAATTCGTCGGTCACGGCGCGGCGGTGGACGATCACGGTGTCGATCGCCGGCATGCACAGAACGAACTGGCCGAAATTGCCGTTCATGAGGTAGGAGCCTTCGAACGCGGGGGTCGTTGACGTCGGGATCCACCACAGATAGCCATAACCGAGACCTTCCTTGCTCTTGGTCCGCTCCGGGGTGACATGCATTTTCGTGCTCTCGCTTACCCAGGCTTCGGGCAGGATCGTCTTGCCGCCCCATTTTCCCTTCTGGAGCATCAACTGGCCGAGCTTGGCCATGTCGCGCGCCGAAAGGAAGAGGTGATAGGCCAGATAACGCGACTGGTTTTCGTAACCCATCATCCGTTGCCGGCCGAGATCATAATCCTCAAAGCCCAGTGGCTCCGCCAGATCGGTCTGCAATGCTTCGAATATCTTGCGGCCGGTGCGCTTCTCGAAGATCGCGCCCAACACATTGAAGTCCCAGTTGTTGTAGAGAAATGTCGAGCCCGGAGGGGTTTTCCCTCGCTCCGGCGTGTTCTCATTGCCTCCGGGGCTTCCGGCCGGATGATAGACGCCGGAACTGGAAACCAGCAGATCCTTGACCTTTGCGGTCTTTTCGAGTGGAAGGAGGCCGCCGTCTTCCTCGATGCCGATTTCGCCGATCGTCATGTCGAGATCGATCTTGCCTTCGCCGACATATTTGCCGAACAGCATCGAAAGCACGCTCTTGCGAGCGGAGGCGAGATAACTGACATCCGAGATGTTGCCATAGCGATAGACGATCTCGCCCTTATGGACGATTGCCATCGACGTCGTTGCCATCGGGTAGAGCTTCTCTTCCATCTTCGCGAGTTTTTCAGCCGACCAGCCGGACGACGAGACATCCTTGGCGAATGTCCAAGGCTTGCCGGCGGCTGGCGCAGGGCAAGTGGCATCGGCTGCGGCAGAGGCGCGAGGTGCAAGAAGGCTCGCCATGGCCGCTGGAGCCGCTGCGGAAACGCCAAGCATGGAGCGGCGCGATAGGGTGAAATTTTGGATCATAACGTTCTTTCCTGAAATGAGAACCTGGGTCGCCGTGAGGGCGTCAATCGCCGGCGCAGATGAAGCTGGAGGCTTGGGACATGTCGCCTGTGCCTTTGTACTTCGGCCAGGAGGGATACTCGCAAAGAGGCCGTGTGCGCCCACGCGTGTCGGATTTGGTGGCATCCATGACGACCGGATTGATCGGCGGAACGCCGTTTTCCACCCAGTTGTCGAGAGCGGTCAGATTGTCCCAGGTGGGCGAGAAACGTCCGCCGCCGTGGGCGAGGCCTGGCACCAGATAGAAGCGGACGAAGGCGGCCGCTTTCTCACGACCCATCTTCGCCACGATGGCCTCGTAAAGTTTGGCGTTGCCGTAGGGACTCACACTCGGGTCGTCGGTGCCCTGCAGCCAGATGATCTTGCCACCCTTGTCGGCAAAGGCCGACCAGTCTGTCTGGGTCGCGCCAATGATGCCGGACAGTTCGACGATGCGATCTTTGAACTTGCCGGGATCGCGAATGTCGAAGGACAGGAGGTCGAGCGGCTGGTCACGCGCGACGAAGTTCTGAAGGAATTCGAACGCGCGGCTGGAATGATGAGCGTTCGGCCCCGAGACAGGCGGATTGCGCATCTGCGGCTCCGATCCGAGCTGCATCAGGATGCCCTCGAGGCTGTTATAGCCGGGGTAGCTGTCAATTCCGTTCGCCAGCTGGTACGGCAGGGTATACCCGTCGTGGTAGATCTTGAGGGTCCGGTCGATCTGGGCTTTCGTGAGGCAGTTTTGCGGATCGCCGCTCTCGCCCGCCGTGCAGGCGAGCTTTTCAACCAGTGCGGCCGATTGCTTGCGGCAGCCGGATGCATTGCTGATCAGACCGTCCTTGGCGCCGTCCAGCGCATCGCAGCTTGCAATTGCCTCTTTCGCAATCGTCTCGACCAGCTTCGGAGGGATCCACCCCGCCGACGTGTCGTCGTAGACAGCGCGGGCAAGTCCAGCGCCCCAGAGCCTCAGACCCACGAAGTTGGCGGTGGGATAATTCGTCAGTATGCCATCATAGGCATCCGGCCAGCGGGATGCCGCCGTCAGACCTTCTCGGCCGCCTGTGGAGCCGCCTTGGTAATAGACCCTCTTGATTGGTCTGGCGTAGCGTCTTTGGACGAGTGCCTTCGCCACATCGAGGGTCTTTCTGATGTGCATGTATCCATAGTTGAGCATGGCCTCGTCGTTTTTTCCGAAAGAGGCATCATCAGCATTCGGCGCCTGATGGCCCGAATCGCTTCCGAAGGTGACATAACCTTGCTTAAGCGGGGTCGGCACCACTTCGAGGCCCAGCGTCGTCTTTTCGGTCGTCGGCGGAATGCTGCCATTATATCCGCCACCGCCATATTGCAGCAGCTTTCCGTTCCAGCTGCTCGGCAGGTTGACCTGCCATAGTATCTTGGGCGCTTGAGGATCGACGGGCATCGTTTCCCCCATGACTTTGCAAAATTCGCTTTGCGGATTCGCCGGGTCGCGAGATGCAACGTACGCAGCGGATGTCACCTTGGCGCCTGATGTCGGCAAGGTAATAGCACCTGCAGGTACTATAAATGAATTCAACGCGGCACACTGTGTGGCACCGTCGCCCGCCTGAGCTGATGCAGGCGATGTTGAAGTGAATAAAACAGCAACCGCCAACGCCAGCGGCGCTTGCGCTTCTAGATGAAACGGCATGATTTCCTCCCTGCCCAACCGGCATAGGCACCAGTAGAGATGTCCTCTCCCGAACATCGCAGCTGAGACTACGCGCGCCAGACACCGAGGTTAAATGCAAATATCAGCTCCTTTATTCCGGCAGCCGCATAAGTGAGAGCGGCTTCGCCCTCTCGGCCAGTTGTTGATTGCAGGCGAACGAACCGTGGCCGCGCGGTAGGAGCATCGACTATCAGCGTGAGCGCGGCGTTGCGTGCTACGAGAAGCGGATGTTCTGCTTGGGGCTTATCGCGGAAGGTAAGCACAGTCACTCTGATCTCTAAATGAGTTAGAAAAATACGTCCGTGGGTAACCGGTGTTCCGCTCCCACGTTGTCCTCGCCGCCTTAATCTGTGATCGCCTTTCCATGGACGAGCAACGGGAGTTTCTCCATGGAGAGTACATTGGAGTTTCTCACGCCCAGGAAGTCTGGACGTGAGCTGCATCTGCATTGGCCGGACGAGGTCAAGGCGCAGATCGTTTCGGAGAGCCTTCGGCCCGGAGCCTTGGTCAATGAGGTCGCAGAGCGACACGGCCTGAAGCCGAACCACCTGTCCACCTGCCGGACAATGGCGCGGCAGGGCAAGCTGGTTCTGCCCGCACCCGAGGATGCGGTAGATTTCGCTGCGGTGATTGTCGAACCGACCGTATCGGAACCGCCGATCAAGAAAGCCAGCCGTCCCGAGATCATCGTCGGCTCTGTCACCATCCGGTTGGAAGAAGGCGCGTCCGCTTCCCGGATCGCCGCTGTCGCGCGTGCGTGCGCAGGTCCGACATGATTTTTCCATCGAACCGGGTACGGATCATGGTGGCGACCAAGCCTGTCGATTTCCGCAAGGGTCATGACGGCTTGGCGGCGCTGGTCAAGAACGAGCTGCACAAAGACCCGTTCACAGGAACGGTGTTCGTATTCCGGTCGCGCAAGGCGGATCGCCTGAAGCTGATCTACTGGGATGGCAGCGGTCTGGTGATGGCATACAAGCGGCTGGAGGAGCACACGTTCACCTGGCCAGATATCCGGGACGGTCTGATGACCTTGGGTCATGCCCAGTTCGAGGCGCTGTTCGCAGGGCTCGATTGGCGGCGAGTTCGCTCTGTTGAGCCGAGAGGGCCAACGGCAATCGAATAGGTGCGTCACGATGACTCGGTTCGCAAATTCCGACAGCGAGACGACGCCCAATTTGATAAACTTCCAATATGTTGGATGCGGTCGATCTTCCAGACGATATTGCTGCCCTGAGGGTGATGCTGATCGCCTCCCAGCTTCGTGAAGTCCGCAAGGACGAGCGGATCGAACGGCTGGAGAAACTGGTCGCCGCTTTCAAACAAGCCGCCTTTGGCCGCAAATCCGAGAAGGTCGATCCCGAGCAATTCGATCTTGCACTGGAAGACTTGGAAACGGCCATTGCGGCGATCCATGCCGAAGACGAGGCCGACAGCGCTCCGGGTAAACCGCAGCCCAAAGCACGCGCCGCCAATCGTGGCTCTCTTCCCGCCCATCTTCCTCGTGTCGAAGAGGTCATAGAGCCGGAAAGTCTGATCTGTGCTTGCGGCGGCGGTCTGCATTGCATCGGGGAAGACGTGTCCGAGCGGCTGGATATCATCCAGGCGCAGTTCCGCGTCATCGTTACTCGTGGTCCCAAATATGCCTGCCGCGCCTGCACTGACGGTGTATCTCAGGCTCCAGCGCCTGCAAGACTGATTACCGCCGGATTGCCGACCGAAGCGACCATAGCGCATGTGCTGGTGTCCAAATACGCCGATCACCTGCCGCTTTATCGGCAGGCACAGATCATGAGCCGACAGGGCATCGACCTTGACCGCTCGACACTTGCTGATTGGGTCGGGCGGGCGGCATTCGAACTGCGTCCGGTCTTTGATGCTCTGATTGCCAACCTGAAGCAGTCGACGAAGCTGTTCATGGACGAGACCCGTGCGCCAGTCCTCGATCCCGGCTCCCGCAAAACCAAGACAGGATACTTTTGGGCCTTGGCCCGTGATGATAGGCCGTGGAGTGGCGGTGCGCCGCCCGGTGTGGCCTTCACCTATGCGCCCGGTCGCGGCGGGCTCCATGCGGAGCGGATATTGCAGGGGTTCACGGGCATTCTCCAAGTCGATGGATACGCCGGATATAATCGCCTGATCGCACCGGAACGTGTCGGTCCCGACATCCGGCTTGCCTACTGTTGGGCCCATGCCCGTCGCAAGCTGGTAGAGATCACCCGTAGCGGATCGGCACCCATTGCCGAGGATGGCGTCAAGCGGATCGGTGAACTCTACCGGATCGAGGCGGAACTGCGCGGCCTTCCCGCTGACGCTCGGATAGCCGGACGGCATGAACGGTCAGCGCCATTGATCGCCGACATGCGGACTTGGCTCACGCATCATCGTGCCCGTGTTGCTGGCAAGTCGCCGCTTGGCGAAGCACTGGCTTATATAGCCAAATACTGGGACGGGCTCGGCATCTTCCTGACTGACGGTCGCGTCGAGATCGACAATAACACGGTCGAACGAACCATCAGGCCGATAGCGCTGAACCGCAAGAATGCTCTCTTCGCAGGACACGACACTGGAGCAGAGAACTGGGCGATCATCGCCTCGCTCATCGAGACCTGCAAGCTCAACGCTGTCGATCCGCTTGCCTTTCTGACGGCCACGCTCACCGCTATCGTAAACGGCCACAAGCAAAATCGGCTCGATGAGTTGATGCCGTGGAATTATTCGCGGCGGACAGGCGGCTGAAGTTTGCTGTCGGCCCGAAGCAGCCCCTCATTCCGCTAAGTCAAGCTGGCGAAGATATTCTTCACCGCTAATGGTCGTCCAACCATCTCTCGGGAATCGTTGATCTTCAACCTCTTCAAGTGAGAAGTAGGCTCCAAAGAAGTCGCAATTCGGATCAAGTAAGGAAATTCTCTTTTTAAATTCAATGTCGTTGCCGGAAAGTTGATCTTCAAGTGCCTCTTCCATTTCCGAATTCATCAAGAAAGGTATCCGTAGGCATCCGAGACAAATATCGAGAACAGGATAGTTTCGTTCGGCGCAGATGCCGACACTTACTTTCTAAATCCCATAAACCGCTCCGCAGGAAGCCAGATACCGAAGTATCGACCATTGGAAAGTCGTTGCGCATCCGAACGTAATAACTGAAGTTGGTCATCCTTCCTTTATGTCTACCTACGGGCGAAAGCTTAAATGCAGTCAACCGGTAAGGCGGTTCCTGTTCGAAAGATAATTCCAGTCCGCCTGGATAGAGCCAATACAGCGGCACTGGCTCGTCATACGCGTTGGTAATCCACCCTTTCGGTGGACCGAGTGTCTCTGCGATTTGTAGGAGCGGCGTACCGAATTGTAGGAAGTCGATCTGCAATGAACCCAAACTCTCTTCAGAGAGAGTGTGATCGTTTGTTTAGGCATGCAGACTCTCCAAAAGCTCGCGAGAACGTTTCCCGCTCGCATGAGATTACCTTATGTCTTCAATTGGCGCATTCTTGCCATCAATTTCATAGCTGTGTCATTCGGGATGGCCAAACGAGCTTGGTCAATGTGAGAGGAAAACACCGCTTACGTCCGTGGAACGCTAGTTCGAATCCTTTCAAGGCGGAGACGACCGGCATCCCCCATGCAGATCCGGGATTGATTTGCATCTGCATGGGGGATGTGGATCAGCCATTCATCCGAGCTGCTATGCAGCCTCCCAAACCCGATTAAGGATTTTCGCCGCAAGTGCAGCTTTGTCCTGCGGCAGGAAGCGACCGTAGTGCTGCTGAACGACATCCGGTGTGTCCTCGATGGCATAACTCGCCTGTTCATACGATCCGGTTTGCTTGAGGATATGCGTCGCCAGAATGTCCCTGAGATTATGAGGTCCGTGCGGGAGCAGCCCTTTGATGGCGCCGCGGCCGGTGTAGGGGTTGTAGATCCCATAGCGTTGGATCACAGTCCGCCAGGCTTCATAGAATTTGGTGGAATCGTATGCCGCGTCCAGACTAGTCGTCTTCACCGTCTTGACGAACAGGGTGCCAGGATCCTTTGCCGAACCAAGCAGTACACCTCGGTGGCGATCGATATAGGCCTCGAGGTATTTGTAGAGGTCGAGCAAATCCGGCAGGATCAGGCGAAACGGCTTTTGTCCAAAGAATGATGAGCCTGAGTTCTTGAAGGCGATTGATGGGATGAGGACCTCCCATCCGTTTTCCCGATCGCTCCAGCGCAATTCACCGCATTTCATGTCTTCCAGCCGTCGCTCCGAAGTCGGGAAATGCCCGCGTGGGCACAAGCGAAGCTGGCGAAGGTTCTTTTGCCGAAGTCCCAGATGCAGGCCGAGGCGCAGCAGAAGGAAAGAGCGGACCGCTTCGGCTGCAGCCCGAGGATAGCGGTTTTCATCCGGCATGCGCTTCAGGATTTCATCTGTAATCTTGCGGTACTCCGACAACGGGCTGTCTGCTTCAAGGATCACCATGATCGGCTCGAACGGATCGCGATGCACGCGCATGACACGCTGGATTTCCTTCGAGCGATTTGCAGCGTGCCGGTGGAAAGCATCGCAGGCGCCGTGCCAGTCGCGTGCTGCGAATTCTATCTCCTCCGGCGCGATCAGCCCTTCGATTGGCTGAACCGTCTTCAGGAGCTCCGGATGCTGGCGGATCCAGCCCACCTCCGCCCGCGTGAGAGCTTGCGCCACCATCAGCATGTCTTCTTCCCATTTGGTGTAGAAGCCGCGGCGGTGCTTCCGCCATTGGAGGTACCAGTCCCAGACGCCCGGGAAGATCAACAGGCCAAAGGTTAGTTGGCTGAGCGGCACACCGCGCCCTTTGACGACGCTGGCGGGTGAGGCAGCGAGTGCACCGAACATGAGGCCGAGATGCTCGACCTTCTGGGATGCGGTTTCCTCTCCCCAAACTCCATTTCGTTGGAAGCCGATTGCGGTCAGCGTCGATGTCTTGAAGCGGATCAGATCGGCCATCTCCATAGCCAACCGCGGCGGCGCATCGACGACGTCGGAGAGGAGATCAGGATCTTCAAAGGCCTCGGGATTGTGGCTCGTGCTGTCCGGGTTCATTTGTGGTCGTGGAGACAGGGTGCCTCCGCCATAGGTGATCCCCGGAAATCGTATTGCATAACGCTGTTTGGTGGCCGCCGCCTGATAGCGACGATAGTCGGTTGATCCCGAGATGATGACCCGGCGCACCCATTCGATGATTTCCTCCCGCTTGGAGAACGGCAAGCTGCTGAAATTGTCCGGAAGATGCCATGCAAGTCGTCGCCGCTCCGCAGTGCTGATGTCACCCATATCATGGCCGTATAGGGAGCGGGATTGGTGCGGCAGCTTCACTTTGAAATACCCCTGTCCCAGTCGGTAGCGCCGCTCGATACGGGAGAGGATCTCGAAGCTCGTCAGAGATCGCGGCACGCGCTCGCCCTGAACCCATGATAGCAGGGTCTTGTCATCGAACGTCTCGCCCAGGCGAACGACGGCGCGGTAGAGTTGCCAGTAGCTCTCGCCGAACCGGCGCATCTGATAAAGGAGTGCATCGTGGAAGCTGGCCGGATCATCGGTTGCTTCGAACAATGGTTCAGGGAATGGACTGATTGGTTTCGGTTGTGGTCCCCTCGGCTCTGACGAAGAGGTAGCCGGGGTCTTGTCGGAGAGGATCTGTCGCGGTCTGGAACGCGTCGCAGTTTCCGACTTGCGCCGAACGGTATTGCGCGATTTCGTGCGTGGTTTCGTTGACTGGATGTCATCGGCGGCAGGCGGTTCTCCGAGCCACCGGATAATCGCGTCCAGTCCTGGACGGAGCGCCTTCTTCAAATCGGCTGTCATTTGGTTTTCGATCCCGCATGCCTCGCCAATGGCCGTCCAATCCATACGGCCACTAACGATCGGTGGTGGCCAGCGGTGGATGACAAGACTTATGAGATAGGTCCGAATGCTGTCCAGAACTCGCTGTGAGGCGATTGGCGCGATGCGCACCTCGCAGAAATCCGAGATTTCTCGTTGAAAGTGATGAATTGAAAGATCGTGTGTTGCCATGCTCTTATTCCGTTTCTCTCGATACCGTTGTCGAGGGCGGGCGGGAATAGGAGTGGACATTTAACAAATGGTATGCCGCAGCGGCGAACATCTGGGGCCAGGCTGAGGTCCCCAGATTTCAAATGAAGCATCAAGAGCCTCATGCTAAAGATTGCAGATGGGATTCGGGGTTTTCATTCACCGGTCAGATTCGATTTACGATGATAGCCCGGCTGAACAATACCAGTTCCCGGGCCAGTATCTCGGTCGTGTCCAGGCGTGTGTGGGTGACTGGATCATCTACTACGAGCCTCGGAAAGTCGCAGCGACCCGCGGCTATTTTGCTGTCGCCAAGGTTGAGCGGGTTATTCCTGATCCGAAGGCGCCCGGCATGTATCTGGCGCTGATCGAACACGGCAGCTATCTCGACTTCATCAATCCCGTTCCGTTCAGCGGACCAGACGGTGTCATAGAGCGAGGCGTGCTGAATGAAGAGGGGCGCATTTCGGGCAGAGCACAGGCCGCAGTCCGGCCGATATCCGCAGCAGATTTCAACCGCATCGTATCGATCGGCATCGACGAGGATGAGCCTGAACTGCCTCGGCTGGATGAGCCAGGGGTGACGCATGCGGTCGATGGATTTGCAGATGAAGCGCAAGCGCCGTTCATATTCGAGCAGGAGCGCGACCGGGTTATGCAACTCTCGTCGCGGATCGTTCGAAATCGGCTATTTCGCCGGCTCGTTCTTCACGCCTATGACAAACGATGTGCCATCACGGGATTGAAGCTCATCAACGGTGGTGGCCGGGCGGAGGTCGATGCCGCACATATTCGGCCGGTGGAAGCGAGCGGGCCCGATATTCTATCCAACGGAATTGCGCTTTCGGGTACCGCACACTGGATGTTTGACCGTGGTTTGATTGGCCTTTCGGACGATCTTGATATCCTGATATCGCGTCACGCGAATGATCCTGACAGCATCCAAGGACTCCTCAACAAGACCGGGAAGGCGATCGTGCCCGGCCGGGTCTTCGAGCGGCCACATCCCCAGTTCCTGAGATGGCACCGTGAGAACTGCTTCTGACCGTACCGAAGGACAGACCGGCCAAGGGGCCGGAACCGCTTCGGCAACTGGAAAAGGAAACCATCATGGCAAAGCCCGCAACCCCTTCTCGTCAAACCACTCGCCCTGCTTCTGGCCGTGTCGTGCAACTGCGTAAGGGCGCCACCATCGAAATGGTCCGCCTAACATGCCCCGACGAAGCCCAGGCGCTGAAGGCCGCCGAAAGCTTTGGCACCGCCATCCTCGACAGCGGCGGCATGCGCGACCTGCATGAGCGCCTGATCGTCGAGACCGCAACCGCTCTCTCCGATGGCCTTGGCGAACGCGCAATGCAGATCCATCTCCAGCGCATCGTCGGCGCCTATGTCGGTTCCGCTCATGGCGCCGGCCAGTTCTACAGCAAAGCCGTCACCGAAGCGCGCGACGCCACCGCCAAGGGATCTGCTGACGCCCGCGACGAGGACCTCGATGGCCCGGTCGGCTATGACAGCGCCGCCCAGCGCAAGCGCGAGTTCGCCGCCGACATGGGCATCCAGGCCCATGCGCTCCGCCTGGCTCCCGAAGGCGCTGTGGCTGCCTACAGCCAAATCGTCGGTGAAGCCTGGAAGCCCTTCGATCCCCCAGTCGAAAATCCCAGCCAGTCTTTCGACCGCAGGGCGGCCGCCGCGCAGATGTCGGCCTTCGATTGAGTCCGAGCTGGCGGAGCTTCGGCTCCGCCATTTTCATGGTGGGCGTGCCCCCCCTCAGCCCGGTAACGCTGGCGCACAAGCCGTCAGTCACGGCTTTCTTGCGATCATGCTGGTGACGTTTTCGATTTTGTCGAGCCAAGCCGCAGCGGTCAAATTGCTCCAGGAGATGATCTTGCGAATCCGCTCATACTCCTCCTGAATGTTGCGCCGGAAAATCGGTTCATGGTGTGCGATGCGGTTTCGCAGATCACGTATCTTGAAAAGGGTATCGTTTCCTTCGCCGCGTAAGGCTTGAACGGTTCTGCTGCTATCCGTGTTCGGAAACACTGTCCGAAAATGCGCGTTCCAGATCGCACCGTCATGCCCATGTGTCAGCATCTTCTCCCAGAAGACAAAGCTCAATTCGGCAACGATCTTCCCTGATGTCGGCAGAGAACGAAGTCCCATAAGGTTTCGACGCGGACTGTATCCCGTCGGGGGATTTCGCAAGCTGATTTCGAAGCCTCGTTCCCATGGCCAATTCGGCCCATAGGTCGATTCTATTGCCGAGACGATTGAATTGCGAACGCTGACTTCGCATATCTGAAGGGGAACGAAGAATGCCGATGAGAGTTCAAGATTCCACTGGTAGAGTTCCAGCGCCGCTTCTTTGTCACCGGCCTTTTCAGCCAGATAAGTTGCGAAACGCGGAGCCGATAAAACGGTTGGGAGATTATGGATTTCGTCGTGTGTGAATGGCAATTGTTCGGTCCCGTCGCAGACAGCAGAGGTCAGCTTGTCATTGACAAATACACGTGATTCTGACTAATTAGAAATCGAAAGGCGCGTGAGGTCGCGGGGTAACACCACCCTCATCGTCATACGATAAATGGAAAGAGCTCGACACTGGCGGGCTTTTTTCATTTTCAGCTGGTCATTCGCTGTCGTCTATGGCGCCCAGCTCTGCTGACATCCCAGCCTGAACTCAATTGGTGCGCGGCGCCAGCTCTCCTTCGATTGGTCCTTCTAGAACGCGACGACAACGGTATCGGAAGGTTATTCCCCACCCATCGCGTCCCGTCCCTCCTGTCGGTCCTGCAGGAGCCGGCAACCGGCGCAACGGCTGCGCCGTCCTTCTCTTCGTTCCGGCCTTCCGGTGCGCCTGCCACCGATCGCTTCTGCTCTCGGCCCTCCACGACGGGGCCGCGATCGGCGCGGCCTCCTCAGAAAACGGAGGTCTGGAATATGAGCAGGAAATCAGAAAACACGCGCACGGACATTTACGCGCGCATCACGGACAGGATCGTCGCCGATCTGGAAAAGGGTGTGCGCCCGTGGGTGCAGCCGTGGAGCGTTCGCAACATGTCCGGCCGGGTCAGCCGGCCGCTTCGGCACAATGGTCAACCGTATTCGGGGCTCAATGTTCTGCTCTTATGGTCTGAGAGTGTTGCCAGCGGCTTCATGTCGGCAACGTGGATGACTCTTCGTCAGGCAAACGAGCTTGGCGCGCATGTGCGAAAGGGTGAGCGAGGTGCGACCGTCGTCTATGCCAGCCGCTTCACGAAGACGGAGAAGGATGCGGGCGGCGGCGAAGTCGAGCGGGATATCCCGTATCTTAAGGCGTACACTGTGTTTAACTGCGATCAGATAGACCGTCTTCCCGATCACTATTACCGCAGTCCGGAGCCGGTCGCAAAGCCGCTGGAGCGTATCGTGCATGCCGACCGCTTCTTTGACAACACGGGTGCCGAGGTCCGCTATGGCGGCGACAAGGCCTATTACTCTGCGGTCACCGACCACATTCAACTGCCCCAGCCGGAACAGTTCCGGGACACGGCGTCCTTTGTTGCCACGAGAGCCCACGAAACCCTGCATTGGACTTCGGGGCCGGGCCGCCTGAACAGGGATCTCAGCCACTATCGCAAGGATCGCCGCGAGAGGGCCTTCGAGGAGATGCTCGTGGAATTGGGATCGGCAATGCTCTGCGCTGATTTTGGTATCGTTCCGGAGCTGGAGCCGCGGCCGGATCATGCTGCTTATATCCACAGTTGGGCCGCGATCCTCGGCTCCGACACGCGGGCTATCTTCCAGGCGGTTGCGCATGCGCAGCGCGCTGTCGCCTATCTTCATGATCTCCAGCCGAAGGCTGAAGCCGAGTGGGAGTCCACTTGATGCCGGACGCCTCGTACAAGAAGGGGAGGGCGAACGCCGTCCCCGGTCGCTGATTCTGAGCAGGTCTATTTGTGAATTTTCTTCGTGGATCCTGGGAACTGCGCCCGACTACTGCATCCGGCGCCATTCCTCCATCTTCTTGGTCAACAGGAACGGACCTGTTTCAACCATCTCGATACGGAAGGAAAAGACAATGGCTCTCAAGGATATGCTGCCAAGCAAGCTCGGCTTCGGCGCTGCTCCTCTTGGCAACATGTTTCGCGATATTCCCGAGGAGGAAGCGCTGGCAACCGTCGAGGCCGCATGGGAAGGCGGCATCCGCTATTACGACAATGCGCCATTTTATGGCGCGGGTCTCGCCGAAATCCGCATGGGGCAGGCACTCGCCGGCAAGCCGCGTAACCAGTATGTCATCAGCACGAAGGTTGGCCGCCTGATCCTCGATGAAGTCGAGGATATCAGCGCCCGTGATCTCGGCGAGAAGGGCGACGTATTCAAGTATGGCCTCCCGAACAAGATCGTCAACGATTACACCGAGGACGCGACCTACCGCTCGATCGAAGACAGCCTGAAGCGCCTCAAGACTGACTATATCGATATCGCCTGGGTGCATGATATCGCGCAGGATTTCTATGGCGATGAATGGCTCGCCAAGTTCGAAGAGGCGCGTAAGGGCGCATTCCGCGCGCTCGACCGGATGCGTGACGAAGGAGTCATCAAGGCCTGGGGGCTTGGCGTCAACAAGGTCGAGCCGATCGAACTCTTGCTGGCGCTGGATGAGCCCCGGCCGGACGGTTTCCTGCTGGCCGGGCGGTATTCGCTCCTCGATCACGACCGCGCCCTGCAGCGCGTCATGCCGACTGTTGCCGAACGCGGCCTTGGGATCGTCGCAGGCGGTCCTTATAGCTCGGGCGCACTCGTCGGCGGCCCGAACTTCGAATATGCGCCGGCGACGCCAGAAATCCTGGCCAAGGTCGTCGCGATCAAGGCGATCGCCGATCGCTACGGGATTTCAATGAAGGCTGCTGGGCTTCAGTTTGCGCTTGCCAACCCTGCGGTTGCCGCAGTCATCCCTGGCGCCAGCCGTCCGGCCCGAATTGCCGAGGATGGGGCCGCACTGCGCGAGACGATCCCGGCGGATTTCTGGCGCGAACTACGCTCTGGCGGTCTCGTCAATTTGGCAGCGCCGCTTCCGATCGAAGACTGACTGACTGCCGATCGCATCACTGACGTAGACCGGGGTACCACCGTATCCCGGTCGGCTTTGCGTTTTATCGCGGCTGCAAGAATGTCTGCATTTGCGGAATGGCGAAGTCGAGGAATGCGCGGACACGCGCCGGCAGGAACTGCGATCCGCGATAGAGGGCATGAACCTCGTCGACGACGCCGATATCGCTGTCCGCCAGAAGCTCGACGAGTTCGCCGCGCTCGATGGGTCCGCGTAGATGATAGTCCGCAAGACGGATGATGCCGACGCCGGCAATCGCCATCCTGCGCAAGGTATCACCATTGTTGACCAGCAACGACCCGCTCAGCATGCGCTCGACGATCCGTCCACCTTCCCGCATCGGCCAGACGGGCATGGCCCGGCGGAAATTGAAGCCGAGGCAATTGTGATGCACGAGCTCTTCCGGCGTGACCGGCGTTCCGTGGCGCTTCAGATAGGCCGGTGAAGCGACGATGCAGCGTTTTGTCTCGCCGATCTTGCGCGCCATCAGGTTAGAGTCGGGAAGCTTGCCAACCCGGATTGCTATATCCGTGCGGTCGAGATAGAGATCGACCACCTCGTCCGACAATGAAAGATCCACGATCACATTGGGATAGGCTTCGAAGAAGGCCGGCAGTATGGGCTCCACGGCCGTCGTGCCAAAGCTCACCGAGGAGGTTATGCGGACAACGCCTTCGGCCTCTGCTCCTCCCTGCGCGATCTGCTGTTCGGTCTCGTCGAGCTGGGCAAGCAGCGCCTGGCTGCGCTCGTAGTAGAACTGCCCCTCTTCGGTCAGGGCCAGCCGGCGCGTCGAGCGCTCGATCAATCGGACACCCAGCCGGGATTCCAGACGGGCGATGAGTTTCGACACGGTCGAAGGCGTCATCAGCATGAGCCGCGCTGCCTCGGAAAAGCTTCCGGCCTCCACGACCCTAACGAACACCATCATTTCGCCTGCGCGGTTATCCATCGCCAACCTATGATCTGAGTTCACCGAAACCTGTAAGTTTTAGCAAGCTTTCTCCTATCTGTCGTGCCATATGTGAACCGGACTATCAAATACGTTGATGTGAGATCTGAAACGGCATCGACTGTTCAAAATAGTGCGGGCGGTGATGCGTTGGCTTCAACGCCCCTGATAAAAAGAGCCTCTCGGCCGCCCATAGCCCCTCCTGTGAAACGCTTTCTCAAATGCTGGGAACAAGCTCCGTCTACTGAGCACGCAGCCGATGTGAGATCTAATTGCCAGAGCAGCGGCCGGACACGTGTCCCGCAAAAGACTGTTCCCCATACGGTTTTGGAAAGGATCATCATCATGGAAATCGTTTCGCAAGCGAACATCGACGTGCTGGCACCGACCGATCATGCGCGCTCCCGCAATCTGACGCTGCTGGCCTTGGCGCTCGGCAGCTTTTCGATCGGAACTTCTGAGTTTGCCAGCATGGGCATCATTCAGCTCTTCTCGAAGAGCCTCGGCGTCAGCATTCCCGACGCGACCAGCGCGATCGCAGCTTACGCCTTCGGTGTCGTCATCGGCGCGCCGCTTGTGACGCTGGCGGCAGCCCGCCTCAATCGCCGCACCCTGCTTCTGGCTCTGATGGGCCTGTTCATCGCCGGCAACGTGCTCTCGGCGATGGCTACGAACCTTGGCTTCTTCATGGTGGCCCGCTTCATCAGCGGCATGCCGCAGGGCGCCTATTTCGGTGCAGGCGCAGTCGTGGCCTCCTATATCGTCGGGCCGGGACAGGCTGGAAAGGCCTTCGCCATCGTCATGACCGGGCTGACCGTCGCGACGATCGTCGGCTCGCCTCTGGCAACGTTCCTTGGACAGACGATCGGCTGGCGTGAAACCTATCTTGCCGTGGCGGCCTTCTCGCTTCTCGCCTTCGGCGCCATCTTTCAATGGGTTCCGCGCACCAGGGCGCTCGACGGTGTCCCCATCATCCAGGAAGTCTCCTCGCTTCGCAAGCCGCAGGTGTGGGGCGTAATGATCGTTGCCGCACTCGGTATCTCGAGCATCTTTGCCGTCTACACCTTCATCGCGCCGATGGTCACCGATGTCGTGAAGCTGTCGCCTGAAACGATCCCGGTTGCACTCGCACTGTTCGGCATCGGCATGACAGTCGGCAATATCTACGGCGGCAAGCTCGCCGATCGCTATCCTGCACGCGGCATCGTCCTTGGGTTCGGCAGCACGCTGCTGATCCTGGCTGCGCTGGCGCTCGGCGGCACCCATCCGGTAGTCTTCTTTCCGGCCATGTTCGGCGTCGGTGCGGCCATGATGGCGGCAATCCCCACGATCCAGGTACGGCTGACGAACTTCGGACCGGAAGCCCCGAGCCTGATGGGTGCGATGAACCTCGCTTCGCTCAATGTTGCAAACGCGATCGGCGCCTGGGCAGGCAGTATCGCGGTCGGGGCCGGTTACGGTCTCCTGTCCGCCGCCTGGGCAGGGTTTGCCGTCACGCTGCTGGGACTGGTAGTGTTCGGCCTGACCCTGCTTAACCGGCTGGCTAGGATTTGAAGAGGCCTGTCGCAATTTTTTGTGGTTAACGTGCTGTTGACCACAACGGTGGAAATCCGCTCCCGATGAAGCGGAGCGTAGCCATGATTCTGAGTGCAATTGCCGAGAAGCTGAAGCGCTAGTCGAAGGATGATTTCAAGGGTCGGCATTTCGAGGCATGGCTGATCGTGCAGGCGGTGACCTGGTATTTTCGGTACCCGCTCAGCTATAGAGATCTCGAGGAGATGTTCCGCGAGCGCGGCTTCGAGGTCGACCACAGCACCATCAATAGGTGGGTCCTCGCCTATGCACCTATCATCGAGAAGCGCCTACGCCAGTTCCGCCGACCGCATTGTGGCTCAGTCAGGATTGACGAGACCTACGTCAAGATCCGCGGCAAGTGGCGATACCTCTACCGCGCCATCGACAAGCAGGGCAACCCGATCGACTTCCTGCTCACCGCAAAGCGCGACCTTGATGCCGCGAAGCGATTCTTTCGCATGATGCTCAAGGACGAGCCGCTACTCTCGCCGGGGAAGATCGGCACAGATGGCGCCAACACGTTTCCGTCAACGATCAAGACAGCCGTCGAGGACGGGCTCCTGCGTCCAGGCCCGCTACATTATGTCACCAAGCATCTCCAACAAGGCATCGAAAGCGATCACTTCCGAGTGAAGAAGAACATGCCCAAGATCGGCTGCTTTCAGTCATTTAAAACGGCGCGCCGGACGATCGCTGGGTTCGAAGCGATGTTGTGGCTGCGGAAAGGCTTCGGCTTTTCCGGCGACTGGACCGTCAACGACCAGAATGATCTGCTCGGCCGCATCTTCGGACTTCAAAAGGTTAACAAATCGTGAAACTGCCACCCGTGCTGGGTAGTCTCAGCCTTCTGAGAGGTTTGCGACAAGCCCGTTCGACTACATCGAGATGTTCTGCAACCCGAAACGCAAGCACGTCAGGAACGGGATGCTGTCGCCCGTCGAGTTCGAGAAGCAGCAGAAAATCTAAGCTGAGGGTGTCTACGAAACTCGGGGCGATTCATTGCCCTGAAGTAGATTACCCCGACAACATCCCCATTGCGGAACCCAAAAATTAGCTATAATTGGAGCGTAACACTCCAGTTTATGGACGTGACGAGGCTGCCGGCGTGACGACGAAGCAAACCGAATTTGAGGCACTTTATGTATCCGAACGCGTCCGCTTGGAAAAGCTCGCGGGGCGCATGATCGGCCGTTCGAATGCCCCCGACACGGTGCAGGACGTCTTTATGTTGCTTTGGTCCCGAGCAAGGGAGCATGTCTGCCTAACGCCATCCTATCTCTCGCGGGCCACGCAGTTCACGGCAATCAGCCATCTGCGCGCGGAACGGCGACGCCAGAGCCTTGCAAGTGGGCTCACGGAAGAACAGCATGCGCAGCCGGTGATCCAGCCGGACCAGATCGTGTCGGCGCGTCAGGAGCTTCAGTGCCTGCAGGCGACGATTTCCAATCTTCCGGCCCGCACGCGGCAGGTTTTTTTGCTAAACCGCTTGCATGACTGCAGCTATGACGAGATCGCGGTCGCGCTGAACATCTCGTATAGCACCGTCGAGCGCGAAATCGCCAGGGCGCTTCTCGCCTGCCGGCAAATGCGATAATCGACCGATCATGTGAGGGCAGGCGTCGCCGTCGCTCGATATGCTGGTGAGGGGGCTAGTCTTCTCACACCGATTTGCGAATTGAGGCTATCCCATCCATGACGGACCAAAAGCAGACATCTGCCGATACTACGCGGATCGAGCGGGAGGCGATTGCGTGGTTTACCCGCATGAACGGAAAACCGTCCCACCAGGATCGCCGCGACTTTGAAGACTGGCTCGACGCCGCGCCCGAGCACCGGACCGCCTTTGAGGGTGTCGAAGGGCTCTGGTCGGATCTCGGCGCATCCATGCAGGTTGGCGGTCGGGTAGAGGATAGCCTCGCTCTGCCGCTCGAGAAGATCAGCCGGTTGCGAGAACGGCGAGCGGGCCTCAAGGCCAGCGCCGTCATTGTCAGCTGTCTCGCGCTTCTCATCGCTGGAACCTGGACATTGCTTGAACGGCCCCATCTGCTGCAGGACATGCGAGCGGACGTCGTTTCGCCGCGGGGCGACCGCAAGGCCTTGACGCTGAGCGACGGCTCACATGTTCTGCTCGATGCTGACAGCGCACTCGATGTCAGGGTTTCGGGTTCGGAGAGACGCGTGCGGTTGCTGCGCGGAACGGCCTTCTTCCAGATCACGCATACCGGCACGCCTTTCGTCGTCGAAGCCGCGGGCGGTGAAGTCCGCGTTCTCGGCACAGAATTCGACGTGTCGCTCAAGGAAGACCGGCAGGTCACCGTCACCCTTGCCAAGGGCAGCATCCAAGTCGCCATGATCGGCAGCAGCAAGGATGTCGTCCTCAAGCCGGGGGAGAGTGTCGACTACGGAACCGGAGGGTTAAGCCTCGTCAAGCAGGCGGTGATCGAGGACGAGATGGCCTGGCATAACGGCCGCTTCATTTTCAACAATGCCCGGCTCGCCGACGTGCTTGCCCAGATCGGGCGCTATCGCGCCGGTCGCATCGTAATCCTGGGGTTGAGGCTCGGAGAACTGAGGGTCAGCGGCAATATCGAGCTCGACGAGACCGATAAAGCGCTTGCCGCCGTACAGTCGACGGTCGGCTTCCGTCTGAACAGCTTTGGCCGCCTGACGATAATCGGCCCCTGATTTTTTTCGGAAAACTTTTGAGGGTGTGCAGGCTCGACAAGCGATAACTCTGTGAGAGGGCCGCGCGGGGGGACACCTGCTGGCTTCTCTTCAGTTTTATGGCATGAGGGGCGACGGATGATGAATATCGGGTTGAGAGGCAGCACGCTGGTTCTGCTTGCGGTAACGGCCATGGCAGGGATTGCCGTAGATGGCGGCGGTTTGAGGCAGGCCGGGGCACAGGGACTTGCGGATCGGCAGCACAGTTTCGACATTCCGGCCAAGCCGATTCGACAGGCGATAAACGACATCGTTCGCGCCACCGGCATCAACGTCGTCTTCCCAGAAACGCCGGCAGCATCGGCGATCGGCCGCAGCGTTCGCGGGTCGATGAGCACGTCGCAGGCGATCGCGACCCTGCTTGCAGGCTCTGGCCTACAGTACAGCTTCACCAATGCCAACACCGTGACCATCACCGCTCCGTCGCAAGCGGCCAATGCCGGCGCCACCGGCGGCGACGCGACCATGCTTGCGCCGATCGTCGTCACCGCCCAGGCTGCCGGCACCAACGGCTATGTCGCGGAAACGAGCACGACCGGGACCAAGACGGACACAGCCATCCTCGAAGTCCCGCAGACGATCAATGTCGTTACGCGCAAGGAAATGGACGACCGCGGCGTCACGGATTTCAATTCCGCTGTCGCCTATACACCTGGCGTTCGCATGATCGATTATCCCGGCGGCCAGGGCATGCCCGATATCTACCTGCGCGGCTTCCGGGCGATCGGACAGTTCGCCAACTACCGCGACGGCCTGCGTAACGGCTTCAACAGCTATGACAGCGACATAGAGATGTACGCCTTTGACAGGCTCGACGTGCTGAAGGGCCCCTCGTCTATCCTCTACGGTCAGGCGACACCGGGAGGCCTGGTAAATGCCACCACGAAGCGCCCGACGGAAGACTCGTTGCGGGAAGTTCAAGTCCAGTACGGAAGCTTTGCCAGGAAACAGGCGGCGGTCGATTTGGGCGGCCCCGTCAACGATGACGGCATCTTCCTCTATCGCCTGACGGGCCTTTATCGCGACAGCGGTACCCAGATCGATCATTCGCCCGACGACAGCCTCTATATCGCGCCGGCCTTTACCTGGAAGCCGGACGACGCAACGAGCCTGACCCTGCTTGCCAATTACCAGAAGACCACCAAGGGCGGCGCCGAACAAAGCCTGCCAATGGACAACACGATCTTCGACAAGGGGGTGCGTATCCCGTCCAGCACCTACCTGGGCGTGCCCGGCCTCACCGAATGGAAGGTCCAGAACACATCCATCGGCACCGAGTTCAGGCATGAATTCGACAATGGCTGGACCTATAGTCAAAACGCCCGATATTCCCATTCAAAGGTCGACTATACCGCCGGCTTCATCTGGGATTGGCCGACCGCGCTGGTCGATGGCCACTTCGCCAATATCGGCACACAGAAGCGCCCGAAGGCCACCGACAGCTTCCTGTTCGACAACAATATCAGCGGCGAGGTCGAGACCGGCCCCGTTACCCACACCATCACGTTAGGTGCCGATTACGGCTACTATTCCGGTAAGGAAAAGCGCTCCAACTCGTCCAACTTCATCACCATCGACATATTCGATCCGGTCTATGACGGATCGGGCCTGACCTACGATCCGCTCTGGGTGGATGAAAAGGTCACGACCTCGCAGTTTGGCGTCTATGCGCAAGACCAGTTGAAGTTCGACAATTGGATCCTGTCGCTCGGTGGCCGCTATGACTGGGTGAAGGGCAAGGTCTACGACTATCTTTCCAAAAGCGAGATGAAGACCGACGACGCGGCTTTCAGCGGTCGCATCGGTCTCGGTTACACCTTCGACAACGGCGTCGTTCCCTATGTCAGCTACTCGACCTCTTTCCAGCCGGACTCGTCGATAGACTTTTCGGGCAATCCCTTCAAGCCGACGACAGGCCAGCAATACGAGGTTGGCGTCAAATACCAGCCGATTGGCTGGAACGCGCTCTTCACCGCCTCGGTTTTCCAGATCACCCAACAGAACGTCTCAACGGCCGACCCGGTACATATCGGTTATGCCGTGCAGCAAGGCGAAGTGCGCTCGCGCGGCTTCGAGCTCGAAGCCAAGGCAAGCCTGACCGACGAACTCAGCCTGACCGCTGGTTATTCCTATACCGATGCGCGCATTACTGAAGACAATCCGAATACAAGCGGCGTCAGCGCGGTCGGATCGCGCTCGCCATCGGTACCTTATCACACCGGCTCACTATGGCTGTATTACGATATCCAAGATGCCACCCTTGACGGCCTGAAACTCGGCGCTGGTCTGCGTTATGTCGGCAGTTCGATGGCGGTAATGGACACGTCGACCGGATCGCAGGTCAAGGTTCCCGGCCACACGCTTCTCGACGCCTCGATTTCTTACGACTTCGGCGCCAAGAATCCCGATCTCAAGGGGCTGACGCTGGCGCTCAGTGGCACCAATCTGACCGACGAAAAGTATTTTACGCCCGGCTTCTATTCCGACACCGTTCTCTACGGCAATCGCCGGACGATCAATGCAACGCTGTCCTACAAATGGTAAGCACTTGATCGGGTGTACAGCAATAGACCATTCCCTCCCCCGCCGAGCGTTTCTCGGCGGGATGATGTCACTTCCTCTCCCATTCTCTGTGGCCTCAGCGGGCCAGCCTCGGCGGATCGCTGCTCTGGATTGGACCAGTGCGCAAAACTTGCTGGCACTCGGTGCCAATGTCGTCGCACTGCCCGAACTCCACCGTTACCGCGAACGTGTCGTTGAACCGCAGCCACAGCCGGGGACTTACGATCTCGGCCTGCGCTCGGAGCCAAACCTTGAGCTTCTCGACAGTCTGGCGCCGGACCTGATCGTCATGCATCCCGAACTCGAGACCCTTCGCCCCAGCCTCAATACGATCGCGACGGTAACCGTCTTCGATCCCGATGCAAGCGGCGATACCGATCGTAGCGACAGGCTTTCGGACGCTCGCCAGAACCTCAACAACCTCGCCCGCTCCATTACCATGCCGGATGCCTTTGCCGCCTCTATGAATGCCTTCGAGGCTGCGATTGCCGAGGCCGCAACGCGGCTGCGAGGTCACGACGGGCGACCCGCCTATATCGTCACCCTGATGGACACGCGCCGTGCGCTTGTCTTTGGCAGGAACAGCCTTTTTCAGAGCGTGTTCGACTTGTTCTCGATCGAGAATGCCTGGGACGGCCCGACCTCTCCTTATGGTCATACCACGATCACGCTCGACGCGCTTGCCGGCCGCCCTGATGCAAGCCTGCTGTCGATCGGCCGGGAAAGCCGGCAGCTTCTCACATCTGCGCTTCGATCGCCCGTTGTCGCCAGCCTTCCCTATGTCCGGGAAAATCGTGCGGTGGCGATCGATGACGTTCTGTTCTATGGCGGCCTGCCTTCGGCGCAGCGTTTTGCCCGGCTGGCATCCATGGCGCTTTCGGGTACGGCCTCTCAATGAAATTCGTCGCCGCTCTGCGCCATCCGGCAGTCTTGCTCTGCCTCCTCGGGCTGCTCGCAGCGATCTGCAGCCTGCGCAACATCCTGGCGGTCATGCCGTCGGATGCAGGTTTCGGCACGCTCCTCTTTCCCGATCCGGCAAACACGGCCGAACTGCTGTTGCATTACGCCGTCCTGCCGCGCATCGTGATGGCGTTGATCGCCGGCGGGGCGCTTGGCCTTTCCGGCGCGCTCCTGCAACGCATCCTCAAGAATCCCTTGGCCGAACCGGCAACGCTCGGCGTTTCAGCGGGCGCCTATCTGATGCTCGCGATAACAGGCGTCTTCGCCCCCTCTATCTTGCTCGTCGCGCAGGAATGGATTGCAATCGCCGGCGCAGTGCTGGCACTCGTCTCTGTCCTCGGACTATCCTGGAATGGCGGTCTGGCGCCGGAAACCGTGACACTGTCCGGCCTGATCGTCACCCTTTACTGCGGCACGGCGAGCGCCGTTCTGACCCTGTTCAACCACGACCTGCTGCTGGGCCTATTCATATGGGGTGCGGGTTATCTCGACCAGCAGGACTGGGCCGGCGTGCTTTTCCTTGCGCCTCGCCTCGCCTTTCTGGCGGCCGCCGTGGCCCTCATCGCGCGCCCGCTGACAATCCTTTCACTCGATGAGCGGAGCGCCCGCAGCCTCGGCCTGTCCACGACAACGTTCCGCATTGTCGCGCTGGCCCTGGCTGCAGCGCTGACGGGGCTGGTGACAGCATGGGTCGGGATCATCAGTTTCATCGGGCTCGCTGCCCCGGCAATCGCGGCCGGCCTCGGCATGCGGCGCATCGGCGGGTCGGCCTTGTGGTCAAGCCTGATCGGTGGTCTGCTTCTTCTGCTGACCGACCAAATCGTACTCGCCTTCCCGGTCACCTACAGGCTTTTTCCAGTCGGCACCATGACAGCCCTTCTGGCGGCGCCCTTGCTGATGGTGATGATCCTGCGCCTGAGGCCGGTACCTATGTCTGAACGCAGCCCGCAGCCTTCGCCACGGCATGTAATACGCGTTCCCCTGCTGCTTGCAGGTCTGCTCATCGCTGTGGTTCCAGCTCTCTGGCTCGCCGTTGCTTTTGGGCGCGGTTTGGATGGCTGGGTGCTGGCCGACGGCGACACGTTGGCAAAGCTCGCAGCCTGGCGATTGCCGCGAGCACTTTCGGCATTCGCCGGCGGCGCGATGCTGGCGCTCGCCGGAGCCATTCTGCAGCGCATGACGGCAAATCCGCTCGCCTCTCCCGAAATTCTCGGTGTGTCCTCCGGTGCGCTGGTTTGCATCATCGCCTTCATCCTGACGGTCTCGACGCCGACTCGCTGGGGACAGATCGGCGCGGGTGCCGCCGGAGCGCTTGCGATGCTCATCGCCATGCTGATCCTTTCCAACCGTCCGGGATATAGCGGCAACCGGTTGCTGTTACTCGGGATTTCGCTGAGTTCGATTTCGAGCTTCATCGTCGCGGTGCTCATGACCAGCCAAGATCCACGCCTCGGACAATTGCTGAGCTGGCTCTCCGGCTCGACCTATGCCGTGACCGCTTCTGATACCGCCGTATCGGTGGCTGTTACGGTCCTTTGCTGCCTGATCATTCCGCTGATCGCCCGATGGCTTGCCCTTCTTTCGCTTGGCGAGAACGCCGCGGCCTCACTCGGCCTTCCCCTGATCAGAAGCCGATCGGTCCTGTTTTCGATCGCGGCCGTCCTGACCGCTACCGCGACGACGCTTGTCGGGCCCTTCAGCTTCTCCGGCCTCATGGGGCCGCATCTCGCCGGTCTGATCGGATTTCGGCGTGCGGCAAGTCACCTCCTTGCATCCGCGCTGATCGGTGGACTTGTTCTCCTCATCGCCGACTGGGCCGGTCGCAATCTCATCTTCCCCTACCAGATCCCGGCCGGCCTGCTGGCCACACTGATTGGAGGGCCTTTCCTGCTTTTGCTCATCGGGAGAAAGGCATGAGGAAAAGGAGGAGTTTCCGACCCCTCACGGTACTCTCCTCGGAACGGATTGCTCCGAGAATGTAATGGCTGCGGCTGGCGGGAACGGACCTTGGCCATTTCGACGCGGATACCAACCTGCACGCCCGCCTGCATGTGCCCGCGCAATGGGACAGAGGCGAGCATGGCTAGATTCCGGTCATTCCCCCACTAGGGATGCACCCAGGCCGACCTCGTCGCGACCCGCTGCTATACCCATACGTACAATAGATGCCCGCGCCAGTTGGCTTGATATCGATTTCGCTCTGCACGCTTGCGGGCTCTGTTGCAAAAATCGCGTTGATGCCGAAAGAACGCCGGCAATTTTCAGGGAGACCTTTGATGAGTGATTTCAAGTGGCGTCCCTTTCAGGGTGAAGTGATCTTGTGAGCGGTTCGCTGGTATTGCCGCTATGGGGTTAGCTACCGCGATCTTGAGCAGATGATGGGCGAACCGGGCGTGGCGGTCGATCATTCCACGATCTATCGAGAGGTCCAGAAATATGCGCCAGAAATTGAACGGCGGCTACGCTGGCATTAGCGCCGGCCTCAATCGACGAGTTGGCGGGTCGATGAGACCTATGTGAGAGTTTGCGGCAAATGGACTTACCTGTATCGGTCTGTCGACAAGTTCGGCAACACCATCGATTTCTATCTATCGCCGACCCGCAATGCCAAGGCAGCGAAGCGATTTCTCGGCAAGGCCCTGAATGGCTGGAAGGATTGGGAAAAGCCAACGGTCATTAACACCGACAAGGCGCCGACCTATGGTATCGCGCTCTCCGAGCTGAGAGCCGAAGGCAAATGCCCAAAGGAGCTGGTGCACCGGTAGGTCAAGTATCTGAATAACGTGGTTGAGGCGGATCATGGCAAGCTGAAGCAGCTGATCAAACCGGTCAGAGGGTTCAGGACCTTGAAAACGGCCTATGCGACGATCAAGAGCTTCGAAGTTATGCGGGCCCTACGCAAGGGCCAGGCAGCGGCTTTCAATCTAACCGGCGATATCAGTGGCGAAGCTCGCATCGTTGAACGAGCCTTCGGGATTGCGCCCAGCGCCCTTACCGAAGTTGTGGTAATCCTCGTCCAGAATCTTGGCACCAAACCCGTGTGATTGAAGTGTACGAAAGTCCCTTCTCAGCCATCCGAATTTATTCGCAACAAAGCCGCAAGAACCGGCTCTGGAGTTCTGGAGCGCCGAAACGAATAACTGTCGGAGCCATCATTCACTCGGCACACCTACCTAAAATGGGTCGGAACAAGGGGGGCTCACAGCCGCTCGACTTTTATCAATCAAAGACAACCACACCACGAACTGCAGTTCCGACAGCAGGCGGGTCATTTCATTCTATGGTGCCGCGTGATGTTTTCGTCACGATTTCAGTTGCCCGCCGTGACGTATCGTTACAATTGTAACGTAGAAAAAATTAGATATTTTCAATGGCTTAATTAAAGTTCCTGCATCGCGTGAACCATTTGCGCATGGCGGCGAGAGGCCCTTCTCTTCTCGATGCAGGGACATAAATGCTTAAATATTTGGTGATTGGAGCCGTGGGAGCGCGGCGGACTCAAAAAGCTGGCGCAACCAGCCGTGGCGCACTGCTGGCGTCTACGATACTTTTGACATTGCCGTCGTTGGCCCGAGCTGACATGACGTACGATACTTTGGGAAACACCCTCACGACTGACCTGGATGCGGGAACATCTCTTTACGTTGGTCATGCATTAGACGGAAGCCTGGAGATTTCGGGAGGCGCGATCCTCGAAAGCGACTATGGCATGCTGGGATACAACGCAGCCACAAAAGGTGAGCTGACAATCACCGGCGGGTCTTCGTGGATCAACTACGATTCGCTGTTTGTTGGCTTTTCGGGCGAGGGCGTCCTGACCATCGAAGATGGCAGTCTTGTAAATGCTTCAGCCACAACGATAGCACGGTCAGACGACAGCGTTGGCGCAGTGACAGTGACGGGCACAGGATCCATTCTGAACACCGGTACCATCGTGGTCGGCGACTACGGCACCGCCACCCTCAATATCGAAGATGGCGGCCAGGTGACGAATGGGAACTACGCCTACATCGCCCTCTCCGGTGGAAGTGTCGGCACGGCAACGGTCTCAGGTGCCGGCTCCACCTGGACGAATACCGGTGAATTCTACGCCGGTTACTTCGGAAACGGGACGCTCAACATTGAAGATGGCGGTCTCGTCGAGGATAGTGTCGGATACCTCGGCTACGAAAGTGTGGGAACCGGAACCGCAACAGTCACTGGCGCCGGTTCTATCTGGGCCAACAGCAGTAAGCTTTACATCGCGGATCAGGGCCACGGCACTCTTACCATTCAAAACGGCGGTGTGGTTTCCGTCGGCACGGAGCAACCGGACGGCACTTTTGACGGCATTACCTACATCGGTTATCAGGCCGGGGCGACCGGCTCGCTTGTTATCGGGTCTGCCGCCGGCGACACAGCCACGGCCGCGGGAGCCCTGAAAGCCGGTTCGATCAAATTCGGGCACGGAACAGGAAGCATCGTCTTCAATCACACGGATGATGACTACGACTTCTCGGCCGAGATCAATGGCTCCGGCACCATCAGCCATCTTTCCGGTGTCACGACGCTTTCCGGCGACAACTCCAATTTTTCGGGCTTCACCAACGTAACGGGTGGTACGCTTTACATCGCGGATACTCTCGGTGGCATGATCGCCGTTTCGGACAGGGGAACGCTAGGTGGAATTGGCACGCTCGGCTCCACCACGATCAAGGATGGCGGCACCCTGTCGCCGGGTTATTCTGGTGCACTTGGAACCCTCACGGTCGATGGCGATCTCGTGCTGGAAAACGGATCTACATATGCCGTTGATGTAACCAGTGCGTCGAGCGATCTCATTAGTGTTACCGGCACGACAACCATCGCTGCGGAAGCCGGTGTGAGCGTGACGTCGCTCGACGCATCCACCAGCTATCAGACCGCGCAGACATATTCGATTATCAACTCGGCGGGCACGCTGACCGGCACTTTCGACACTGTCACCAGCAAGTCCGCCTTTCTCGACCTCACAACTTCCTACGATGACAACAACGCCTATTTGACCGTGGCATTGAAATCAACCGGTGGCACCGGATCGGGTGATAGTGAACCTGACAATGGCGGTTCGGGCGTATTTAGGCCGATAGCGCGAACGGCGAACCAGCGGTCTGTTGGATCTGCGCTTGATTCCCTTGAACAATCCGGTCAGTCGCTTGAACTTTACAACAGCCTTCTCCTTCTGAGCGAGGATGAGGCGTTGCGAACCTACGAGCAGCTTTCCGGCAATGTCTATGGCACCGCGCGGGGTTCGTTCATCCAGTCGAGCCGCGCTGTCAACTCTGCACTCAACAGCCGCATTCGCAGCGTGACGGGCGGTGTGGCTGCTCCGTCCTCCATGGCGCTCGGCTACGCGGAAGAGCCGAGGGCTGCAAAAGAGGATGATCGCTTCGCGGCTATTGAGAAGCAGAAGGATTTCGACCCTGATCGTTTCGCAACATGGATCACCGGTTTCGGCTCCTGGGGCAAGGTGAGTGGCCTGGACGGTGAATCCGATACCGATACTTCAAGTGGCGGCGTTCTCGTCGGTGGCGACGTCGCGATCGGCGATGACTGGCGCGTCGGTGTGCTTGGTGGCTACAGCCGATCGTTCTTCGATACGAACAGCAGCGAAGGCGATAGCACCAACTACCACCTTGGCACCTATTCCGGGAACAAGTGGGGGCCCGTCGCATTCCGCATGGGCGTCAACTACACCTGGCATGACGTCGGCACGACCCGTGACATCACCGCCCTTGGCCAGACACTCTCCGGAGATTACGACGCGTCTAGCCTCAATGCCTATGGCGAGTTGGCCTATCGTCTAGATGTCGGCACCTCGGCATTCGAACCCTTCGCAGCGCTTGCCCATACCCGCCTGAAGACCGATGGTTTCGCCGAAACCGGCGGCAGCGCGGCTCTGACGGTCGATTCATCCACAATGGACACAAGCTACACCACCATTGGTCTGCGCACGTCGACCGATTTCGATCTGTTCGGGATCGCCTCGATGGCCCGCGGTACCGTCGGATGGCTTCATGCGTTCGGCGATGTCGATCCGGTGTCTTCCGCACGCTTCGTCACGGGTGACAGCTTCTCCGTCTCCAGCACACCGCTCGATCGCAACGCGGTACTTCTCGAGGCGGGCGTGGATTTCACCGTTACGCCAGTCTCCACGTTGAGCCTGACCTACAACGGCCAGATCGGTTCGAACGCCTACGACCACGTGGCAAGCGCCAAGCTGCGTGTGAAGTTCTGAGCGCAGGAATACGGATGAAACGAGAGAGCGGCGGTCTTCGCCGCTCTCTTTACCCGCAGTCTTCCTCCCTTGTTTCCCAGCAATCCGCCATCCCACTTGACAACCCGTCCAAGGAGGGTGAGGCAGAAAACCTCCGCTATTCAATCGGATCGTATATCCAAGACAATCGGAAGACACTCTGGCTCATGGCTGCGATGAGTTTCCTGTTACTGCTACTGGCCACATTGTTCACGGGGGCCGACCCGCTGCATGCGAACGAAGCGGGGAACGGGATACGGGTCATGCAGATACCCGCAGGCCAGTATGAAGCACTCCCGCTGGACGGCTTCATCGACGTGGCACTCCTGAAGGATGAGCGCGTCTCGTTACAGGACGTGCTGCAGCAGCAGTCGCTGTTTGCGCCACTTGCAGGGCACGACATCAATCTCGGTTTCGTTCGCACGTCGGCCTGGATTCGGTTCGCTCTCGCCCTGCCTCCCGAAATCACGGAGCCGCAACGCATCACGTTGTCCATGATGCCGAACTTCACCGATGAACTCACAACCTATGTGGGCTTGGAGCGAGACGGCATGCGCGCGACAGATTTCGAGCGTTACGACATGGGCGATCACTCCCGACGCTCGTGGGCCAACATCAGCACCTCTGCGAACATTCTTCCCATCGAAATACAACCCGGCGAAACTACCAGTGTTTACATCCGGGCGCGCAATGAGGATGCAAGCCTGAATGTTTCGGTAGAGCTGCTGTCTCCCAGATACTACGAATACAGATCGATTATCCAGAATATCGTTCGAGGCATGTGGTTCGGAGGAATGAGCATCTTGCTCATCATCCAGTTTTTCTTCTTGTATTTCGACAGAAAGAAATTTTACGTCTTTCTCATACTCGACATATTGGCTGTCAGTTCGACCTATTTGGGAAGTCTCGGTCTCGCAAGACTTCTGTTTTTTAACAATGGCGGTCTTGGTAATGATTACCTGACCAGCATGTCATCCTGGTTCGGCCTGTCTGCCGGCGCTCTTTCCATTGCGGCAATCCTTGAGCTTCCCACACGATACCCGCGGATCGACCTGTTTTTCCGTGTTGCAATTTTCCTTGGTGCTATTGGCGTGGTTTGTGTTTTCCTTGGCGTCAACCGCTACTTCGTGCTGGTGGCCGGACCTACCATCCTGACGATCACCACCCTGGCCATGGCGGTTGTCCTCCTCGATTTTACCCGCTCGCCAAACGCCCAGCACGGACTCAACCTTGCGGCATTCAGCCTCCTGTGGGGGGGCTTAATAGCAACCAATGGCCAGCGTTACGGGATCCTTCCCTTACCCACCTGGGTTGCAGGATCCTATGCCGCGACCAGCATCATGCATTTTACCTTGCTGACCGGCTCCCTGGCAGTGCGGCTCCGCAACGCGGAAACCGCGGCCCGAAGCGCGGATCGTCGGGCGCTTCTGGCCGCGAACGCGGCTGAACAGCGAGCGAACGATCTTGTGGTCGAAAGAACGCGAGAGCTTGCGGAAGCCAAAGCCGTGGCGGAAACCGCACTGCGTGCGGAGTTGCAGACGCAACAACTGCAGGTTCGGTTCATGGAGGTTATTTCGCACCAGTACCGGACACCGCTCGGTGTCATCAGGACAAATCTGGAGAGTGTCAGGCTTACGCTACCTGCAGGCGATCTGCCCAACCGCCAGCGACTGGATCGCGCGCGCGCCGGTATCGCGCGCCTGGTCGAAGTACTCGAAGTGAATCTGACGCGAAGCAAGCTGCAAGGGTCCTCATATCAACCGACATTCGAGGAGACGAAGGTCGCCGATATCGTGAACGGCGCAGTTTCAAGCGCCAGAGACCTGATCCATGGGGCAACACTGCACGTCTCACTGGCCGCGAGCGCCGAGCAGGCGAGAGTTCACGCCGATCCAGAGATGCTGGGACTTGCGATTATCAATCTGCTTGAAAACGCCTTCAAGTTTTCAGCCCCCTGCGGCTCCACTGTAGTCTGGCTTGACGTATCTTGTGAGATGGGTGAGGTGCACATAACGATCCGGGATCGGGGGGTGGGTATCGATGGGGAAAAGATTGAGGACCTTATCGACAACAACAGAAGAGGGCTCAACTCCCACCAGATCAAAGGAACTGGAGTGGGCTTGTCTCTGGTAAAACGGACAACTGACGCACATTCAGGGCGTTTCGTTCTTGCCGGTCGGGCCGAGGGCGGCACCGTGGCCACCATCGTCTTGCCAATTCTCGGATGAGACATAAGTTAACTGAATGTCAGCCTTGGCGCTGTTCTCTGAGCCGGGGGTTGTCTGATAGGAGATTTCTCTTGGTCGACGGGCTTGTGCGAAGTTTCGCGGTGAGACCGGAGGTCCATGGCGCGCCACAGGGAGTCTACCGGAATACGACATGCACAGTTGCGGTCGATGCGCTGAACAAATCAGCGGTGCGGTAAGTAAGTTATGAATTCGAGGGAAAGTGAACCGGTTCGCGTGATCATCGTTGAAGACGATGCAGACCTGAGAGAGGGACTGACCGACTTTCTGCGCTTGCATTTCTTCGCTGTGACGGCAGTCGCAACCGGAAGGGATTTCACTCTGGCATTCGCGACTGAGACCTTCGATATTGCGATCATTGACGTAAACCTACCTGACGTGAGCGGCTTTGAGATCGTGCAACGTCTGACAAAAACTACAAATATGGGTGTGATCATGTTGACCGCCCGGACATCACGAGGCGACAAGCTGAGAGGCTATGCCGAGGGTGCAAACCTGTATTTGACTAAGCCGGTTGACGGCGATGAACTCGCTTTCGCGGTCAAGAACCTGTCGAGGCGAATAAAAGCGGGTGCAACGGGCTTAAAGGAGTTACCTCGATCGGCAGGCAATTGGTCCCTTGACCGTGTCGGCCATCGCCTCGTTTCCCCCCAAGGCATGATAATCAAATTGTCCGGACGTGAAGCAACGCTCCTATCAACTTTGGTGGCAGCAAACGGGACGATCGTTCCCCGTGCGGAGCTCGGCCTTGCCGTGGGGTACGATTCAGTTTCGGACACGCGCAGTCTCGACGCAGTTGTGCAACGGTTACGAGTGAAGGCGCGGGAAGCCGGAACGGAATTGCCGGTGCATGTCATTCACGGCGTTGGCTTTCAGCTTTCCGGGAACGTAATCGTGTCCTAGGTCTGGACGATCGAGACGGGTCAGTTCTCAGTGGCAATCAACAGGTATAGCAGAAAAACCACGCCTTATCAGTCATTTGAGTGACCTTTGCGCGCTTGGGTGCAGTTCGGGCGCGGCTTGAGATAGGGGGCCGTTTAGGCTATTTCCTCCTCAGCATTGATCAGCCAACAGTAAAGGCGAAGATTCCCGTATGGCACCCGATTTCCTCGTCACGCATTCCGGCGGTTTCCATGCCGACGAAGTGTTGTCCAGCGTCGTCCTCACACGACTTTTTCCTCAGGCGAAGCTGGTGCGGAGCAGGGCGCCGGAATGGATCAAGGCCGGCCCCGACCGTATCGTCTATGATGTTGGTGGCTTTTATGACGCCGCTGCGGGGATCTTCGATCATCACCAGCGCGGGGCACCGTTGCGGGACGATGGCCAGCCCTTCAGTTCGTTCGGCCTGATCTGGAGGCATTTCGGCCGAAATTATCTGGCCGCTCTCTCGGTGCCCGATGGCTTCATCGAAACAGTGCACGCCTCGTTCGATGCAAGCTTCGTGCTGCCGGTGGATCTGGTGGACAACGGCGCGCTCAGTCCCGCCAGCGCCGGTGCACTGGCCGGCCTGACGCTGCCGTCACTCATCGAAACCCTGAAGCCGCCATTCGACGAGCGGGACCCTGAGGCGACCGAACGCGCATTTCATGCCGCGATCGCCATTGCCCGCAGCTTCATCGAGGCAAGGATAGGCGGGCTGAATGCCAAGCTTCGCGCCGAAGCGCTGGTCTTGAGCGCCATTGCCGCTGCGGGGCAGGGCAGGGTGCTTGAGCTGCCAATGGGCATGCCGTTTCGATCGGCCGTCGTGAAGGCGGGCGCGGACCAGCTGCTGTTCGTGGTCCATCCGCGCGATACGGACTGGTGCGTGACCGGCATTCGCCGGGCGGAAGAAGGGTTTGAACAGCGCGCCGACCTTCCTGCCGTATGGGCGGGCCTGACCGGCAGCGCCCTTGAACAGGCAAGCGGCGTCGAAGGCGCAAGCTTCTGTCACAACGGCCGCTTCATCGCCGCAGCAAAGACGCGGGAAGCCGCACTTGCCATGGCGGACATTGCCGTGCGGGAAGCGGAAAAGGTCGCTGCTTAACGCGAGACGATTAACTGTTTCAGCAGGGACTGCGTAGCGGACTTGCTGGAACAGCATGACAAAAACGGGACGGAGTTTGTCCCCGGATGCCTGCTTGGGTGGCGCTTATCAGTACGCCAGTTTCCGACGCAGGCTCTGTATACCAGTCGGATCCGCGACCGACTGACCTGACTTAGATCTGAGCCTTACCACCATCGATGAAGAGTTCGGCGCCTTTGGCGAAGCTCGACACTTCTGTTGCGAGAGACCGCACGGCCTTGCCGATTTCCTCGGGTGCGCCGACGCGGCCGTGCGGACCGGGCGAGACGACGTTGACGCGGATGCCCGTGCCCTCAAGATCGAAGATCCAGGAACGCACCAGATTGCGGCATTCATCGCTCCGCACGACCACTTCCCAGCGCGGGCGCGCGATATCGCCGGCGAACAGAATGTCGACGTCTTCATCTCCAATCACAATATCTATGACGAAGCGGTTCAGAAGCTGGAAGCGATGCGGACCGGAACAAGCAAAAGCAATCCGTTCGTCATCGGAACTTACACCCCTAGCGGGCGCTCCCCGTCATGAACGAATGCGCACAGGCGACAATGGTAGCCTGGAAAGCGTGAGCGCGCGTGTTCCCTTATATCGTCCGCTCCAGACGAAAAGCACATTTTGACGTCCAGCACTCCACTTTGCGCAAATCCTAATTCCCAAGGAGAAAAACAGTAGAAAATTGCAATAAAAACAAATGCTTGATGTCATCGTAACGGCCTTTGTTTCGGCGTATATTCTGGTTGGCGCGCGGCTTTTGCAGTACGGCTTGCGTTACCCATGACAACGGGGCGAACGGTACGGATATAGGCCTGATATCGTCGACAGAAACAGCGCTCTTGTTGCGATCGATATCAACATGGTTTCGCTTTACGCGGAACCGCGAAAAATTGTTGATGCGGATGAGACGGTCGTCCCGGCGATCAGCTACGGTACTGAGGCCTGGCTGTTCCAGAACGGGGGGACATGATGTGATCATCTGCGAACCAGGTGACATCTCCCGCGCGCACAAGCCCAACGAATGGACCGGCGTAGACGAGCTTCAAGCCTTGTCGAGCCATGATAAAACGCGTTGTAACGGGTGAAGCCCGATGAAATTGCAGCTATCCGGGAGACGGAGCCTATGGTCGCAAATGCACTGACACGATTGAGAACCATGCGGGATGAAGACGTCGAGGCATGCCATGCGCTTTCGACTGCTGTCGGCTGGCCACATCGAGCCGATGACTGGCGGTTCGCCATGAACGTCGGTGAAGGCATAGTCGCCATGCTCAATGGCGATATCGTCGGCACGGGCATGGTCTGGAAGTTCGGGGAGAACCACGCCACCATCGGCATGATCATCGTTTCTCCGGCTCTACAAGGGCTAGGGGTGGGATGGCAGATCGTCGACTGGTTGGTCCAGCAGGCTGGACCAAGGGTCGTGATGCTAAACGCGACCGCTGCGGGCGAACCGCTCTACGCGAAGTTCGGCTTCGAGAAGTCCGGAGAGGTCGAGCAATTCCATCGCATCGCGGTTGCGCATGCTTGCTCTAAGTGGATAGCCCAGACCCAGGTTGAGCTGGCCGAAGGCAACGAGGCTGACGCAATCCAGTCACTGGATCGGAATGCCACCGGCATGGATCGCAAGACGCTTCTGACATCGATAGTCAGCCTTGGTGAAGCTGCCGTTGCGCGGCGTCACGGCCGGATCACGGGCTATAGCACCTGTCGTATGTTCGGACGCGGAAGGGCCGTCGGTCCGGTCATCGCATCCGGCTCAGCAGATGCAAGAGACCTCATCGCCTATTGGATCAGTCGATATCCCAGTGAGTTTATCCGGATCGACATAACGTCCGCCTCTGGTCTCGGCGAATGGCTGCGCTCTCAGGGTTTCAAGCCCGCGAGCAGGGCGGCTTCTATGATCAGAGGGGATCGCCCGGAAGAGCATCCTGATCTGCGCATCTTTGCTCTGGCAAGTCAGGCCTTCAACTAAGTCTCCGAAAATCTTCTGCCTGAACAGCGATCCCTGCACTGGGTGCGGACCGCGCGGGTGCCTGCAACTAAGTAAAACCTACTTCACCGGGGCTATGGGAGACCACCATGAATATTGCGGCAAAGACACCCCACGCGCTGAGCTTCGATCCGGCATCACTGCGACGACTCGCTCCGGGCCGTCCGGCCGCGCCATGTCGAATGATAGCAGTGTCCGGAAGCTCTCGTTGCCCGGATCGACCGAAGTGGGCTGTACGCTGTTCAGGGAAGCTCAATATCGACATTCGAAACAGAGGACGAAGCCATATGCTGCGTAAACGGTACCGATAACGCTCTTCTCTCCTAAATCTACACGAAGGACATGGCGCGCGGCCTTTAGGGTCTATGAGCGGATGGAAAGCGACGCTGTCCCAATCGCTCGCCTTCATCGTTGGTCCGGGTGGGCAACCCAATCCGACTTCACACTCCATGTGCTGCCGGGAGTGGCCGCGCCCGGATCGTGCTGGGCGCGACACCGAACTTCTTGCGAAATTGCCGATTGAAGATGGACTGGACCGAAAACCCGCATTGGAAGGCGATTTCTCCAATACTGAGGCGTGTTCGAGCAGGATCCTGCAGCATCTGTCGAGCAAGCTGCAGGCGCTGTGTGTGAATGCTTTGACGTACGGTCGTGTTTTCTTTCTCGAACAGCCGATTGAGATGCCGAACCGAGATGCAAAGCGCTTCTGCGACACGTTTCGCCGTCAGGTCTCTCTCCGAAAGATGGTCAGCAATCCAGGCCTCAGCCGCGAGAAAATACGCCGGCACGCGTTCCTTACGCGAATCCGGGTTCCGAGCAAAAAGTTCGGCGATCACTCCTACGCCCACATCCCCGATTTCTCCCGAAGGTGACCGGCTCTGCTCCGAGAGCCACTCAAGCCCTTGTCGTGCGAACCAATGGAAACCTCCATTGCCAAGTTCTGATCCTGGTAAATATTCAATACCCTCGACATGCCGTCCGCACATCGAAGCAAATTCCTTCTCCGGAAGGCTCAGTACGATCTGGCGCATAGGACGTGGGTAAGTGACGATGAAAGGCCGATCGGATCGCAACGCGACGATATCACCTGCATACGCCGTCACCCATCTGCCCCCCTGTCCCAGCATGGCTTCTCCTTCGAGGATCAAGAACACCAACACCAGATCCCGCGGGTCTTCCGCAATCTCGAATTCACCGCGTTCAACCACGTGAGCTGACACGCGCATCTCTGTCAGCAAGGTTGCTCCGATTGCGACGGTGCGTTGGACAGCAACAAGAGGACTGCAATTCACAGAGGTACAGCGAATACCAATGATGTTGTCTCTTGTGTGGGCTTCCCACAGGGGAATTTGCCGCGAAACCGAAAGAGTGGCCGTATCCAGCGTTCGAAGCGAACCAATCTGTCTGACGCAGTCCTTCGAGCTCATCGTCATGCCATTCTAAGTTCCAGATAATATGTCCTCAGAAGTTAAACGCTTCGTCCTACTGCGACAAGACGCCGCGATGGAGACGGTTTAGCTTCGAACAATGAACGATCGTGACGCACGGCATTGTTCCGAAGCTACCGGGAAGCAAAGAAGTGATGGCATCCACAATTGCCCAAGCCAGCCGCCGCTGGCGGGTTTTTAGTGCAATCCTCGTCGTTTGCGTTGCGAGCGCGACGGCAGTCTGGGTCTTTAGTCCTGTTCGACGACAGGCCGCCGCTACACCTGCGCCCGCGCTTGGCGTCGAGCTGAGCAATGAAATCCAACGCGGGGCATATGTAGCCCGCGCGGCAGACTGTGCTCCCTGTCACACGGCGCCGGACGGAAAGCCGTTCAGCGGTGGTCGGATCCTCAAGACCGACTTCGGCGACATGGCAAGCCCAAACATTACGCCGGACACCGAGACGGGAATCGGTGGCTGGACGCGCAACGAATTCGCCACGGCTGTTCGCGAAGGCGTCGCACCGCATCTCGGTTTTCTATATCCGACAATGTCCTACACATCCTATTCCAAGATGTCAGACTCGGATATCGATGCACTTTACGCCTACATCATGTCGCAGCCGCCTGTGAGGGCGCCGCGTACCGAAATGTCCCTGAGCTTTCCTTTTAACCTGCGCATGCTGCTTGCCGGCTGGCGGAAGCTCTATTTTGACAACAGCGAATTCAAGGCTGATCCCGCGGTTAGCGATGTCGTCAACAGAGGCGCATATCTCGTACAGGGTGCGGCTCACTGCGCCGAGTGTCACACCCCCCGTGACGCTCTCGGCGGCTTCGACCGGAGCAGGCCTCTGGCCGGCGCTACAATCGACGGCTTCTGGGCACCAAACCTGACTACCGACCCGAAAACCGGACTTGGCGGCTGGAGCGAGGATGATATCTATGCCTACCTTTCCGGAAAAGATACACCGCACGGTGGGCCGTTCGGTCCCATGCACGAAGTCGTCGCCGAAAGTACGTCTCATTTGACCGAAGGAGACAATCGCGCGATCGCTGCCTATCTGCATCAACTCAAGCCGATAGAATCTGTATCGACAGGGGTACTGGATCGTTCGTTGGCACAAGCCTCCGTTACCCGCGGCTATGCAGCTTACAAGGCAAACTGCGCCGCCTGCCATCGGATGGGTGGTGATGGGGTGCCGGGACTTGCGCCGCCATTGGCGGGACATCATGCTCTCAGCGCCTCTTCACAAAACGTCATTATGCCAGTGATCGCCGGTCTATCAGGTCAGACCGGACGTCTCTCGATGCCGGCCTTCGAGCTCGACGACCAGACGGTCGCAGACATTGCAAACTATGTGCGCAGCGCCATGGGCGGCGTCACGGATGCGACGGCGACAGCCGATCAGGTCGCTTCCGCACGGGCAAAACTGCATTAATTCGTGGAGCAAACCATGGACATCAATATTTGGTCGAAAGCCCGTAGGGCATCGACACACCGAGCGGCAATCCTGGTGGCGATCTTCGGCTTCACGCTCGTCGGATCAGCCGCCCGAGCAGAGCCAACGGGTGTGGCCAGCCCTGACCAGCAAGCTGCCGCGTCGCCTCAGGGAGATCGCTCCGGCGCGAGACTGGCGCAAAATACCTGTCTGCAATGCCACGGCACCGGGGTCGGTCCGGATCTTCGGCAGCAGCAGCTGAACTTTGACACGATCCGCTACGTCACGCGCAACGGCCTCAACGCAATGCCGTCCTTCCGCGAAGGCGAGATCTCGGATGCCGAGCTTCGGGAAGTCGCGGATTATCTGGCTTCTCTACGTGTTCCAGCGGGACAGACGCCGGGCGTGGTACCGGGATCTGTTCAAAGCCGGGAGCAGCATTGATGGCGAACGACATGACTATCAACCGGCGCGGCATCCTGCTGGCAGGCGCTTTCGGCCTTTCCTCAGTGATGCTCCCTTCGCTGGGCATTGCCGGTGAACTGCGCGCAAGGCCAAGACTCCACGTTCTGGTCACCTCGACCGAATTCGACCCGCTGTTGTCCGAGCTTCGGTCGGGCGATCTGCAGGCGGATGCGCTTTCCGCCGAGCGGCTGCTTCTCAATCCCCAGGTCCTTCGGCAGTATCGCGGCAAGCGACTGTTGCACATCGGAAGCGCGGCGGATCAGGTGCTGGTCAACCTTGCTCTTGCCGATAGGGCAGCGGGGTTCCGGACACGGCACAGCGCTTTCCACCGGGACCAGCGCACTGCCGATGGCAAATCCGTCCACAGCATCGATATTTCGACTAGCTGGTCGTGCGGAGACGGCCTTAAGCGCGATCTCGCGGCGGCTGGCTGGCCCTGCAGCCTGCAAGGCGCGTCGAACCCACCGGAGACGGATGCCTTTTCTTTAGGCACTCAACGCAGGTCGCGCTGGCAGGCGCTCACTCTTGCCCACCTCATCACGGTGGCAAACGCCGCCGAAACAGGACCGTACGACACCCTGCGCTGGGACAATGCGCCGGATGAATTCTCAACCCTGATCGTCGATTTGTAGGATTTGGAACAATGGCCAACGAAGATCTTTCATTTCTTCCGCCCGGGGTATCGCGCGAAAGCTTCGCCGCAGCGCTGAAAGAGTGGCGTGCGATCGTCGGAGATGAATACGTTACCGCCGATGTCGAGCGTCTGGCGCCTTACTCAAAGGTCATGCTGCCTGAACCGGCAGAACGCCATCGTCCTGCCGGGGCTGTCGCTCCCGCGTCCAGCGAGGAGGTGCAGGCGGTGATGAAGGTTGCCGACAAGTACCGCATTCCGGTCTGGATGATCTCTACCGGCAAGAACCTGGGTTACGGCGATGCGGCGCCGGCGACGGCGGGCCAGGTTGTCCTAGACCTCAAGCGCATGAATCGGATTATCGAGGTCGACGAGACGCTCTGCTATGCTCTGGTAGAGCCAGGCGTCACCTATATGCAGCTCAAGCAGTACCTGGAAGAGAACAATATCCCGTTGTGGATCAGCTTCCCTTCCTCCGGCCCTGTGGCTGGCCCGATGGGCAATACGCTCGACAGGGGTGTGGGCTACAACCGCTACGGTCAGCATTTCGAGAATTTCTGTGGGTTGGAAGTGGTGCTGGCGGACGGCTCCGTTCTGCGCACCGGCATGGGAGGCGTGGAAAACAGCCGGGAATGGAATGTCTACCGTTGGGGATACGGCCCATGGGTGGACGGACTTTTCAGCCAGTCCAACTTCGGCGTCGTCACGAAGATGGGCATCTGGCTGATGCCAAAGCCAGCGGTCAGCCGTGGCTTTCTATGCGGCTGGAATGACGACGACTCGATGGCCAAGGGCATGGATGTCGTGCGCGGTCTGAACCTGAACAAGGTCATCGAGAACGGCGTCCTTGGGCACACAATGTACTACATCGCTCAGACCTATCGGCGCAGCGAGATATATACCGGACACGGCGCAATTCCGCGTGATCGCGTCAAGCAGATCTGCAACGACATCGGACTCGGAATCTGGGGCCACATTTCCACGCTCTACGGAACCGAGGAACAGGTCGAAGTCAATCTCAAAATCGCACGTGAGGCCTTCGCCACGACCGGTGGCCAATTTGCGGTTCAGGGTGATCCCGGCATCGAGAAGACCCCGTTCCATCACTGGAACCTCAATATGACCAACGAGCCGACCCTTACCGAGTTCACGATCTACAATTACAAGGGCGGTGGCGGTTCCTCTTGGCTGGCGCCCGTCGTGCGGTGCGAAGGGTCCGAGGTGCTCCGTCAGTTCAACCTGATGCACGGCGTACTGGACGAGTTCGGCTTCGACTATATCGGTGGCTTCCTGATCGGTGGCCGTCACGCAGAGCAGCTTACGGACATCCTCTACGACCGCAACGATGCAGAGGAAATGGACCGTGCCTATCGGTGCTACGTGAAGATGGTCGAGGAACTGCACAAGGCCGGCTACGGCATTTACCGGACCTCGACCGCGTTCATGAACCATTTGGCCGAGACTTATGGCCCCGCCCAGCGCGCGTTCAATCAGAAGCTCAAGCGCGCGCTCGATCCCAACGGCGTGATTGCGCCCGGCAAGTCCGGCATCAACATCTGAATGTCTGCAAACTGAATAGATGGAGGAAGAAAATGAGCGACAGTTATCTCGACTTTGATGGCAAGGTTGTGCTGATCACCGGTGCTGCAACGGGTATCGGACGCGCCACCGCACTGGCATTCGCGGATCGCGGCGCTCGTCTGGTCATCGGCGATCTGTCGCAAGCAGCTGAAGAGACCGCGGCGCTTGCCCGTGAGAAAGGTGTAGACGCCGTTTTCGTAAAGACCAACGTTTCTCAGAGCGCGGACGTGCAGGCGCTGGTGGCGGAAGCCGAAAAGCGTTTTGGCCGCCTCGACATCGCATTTAACAATGCCGGCATCCTGCCCTCGACAACGGCTTTTGCCGAAACGGACGAGGCGGAGTTCGACCGGATCATCGCCGTCGACCTGCGTGGCGTGTTCCTTTCTGTCAAATATGAACTCCAGGCACTGCTACGCGCTGGCGGCGGTGCGATCGTCAATACTGCTTCGGTTGCCGGCGTAGTCGCGGACCCGAATATGGCGCCCTATGCGGCGGCAAAGCACGGCGTCGTTGGGCTAACCCGTGCAGCAGCCTTGGACTATGCGGCAAAGAACATCCGGGTAAATGCCGTGGCGCCGGGCCTTATCGCCACACCGATGACGGAGCGCTGGTTGGCCGACCCGCAGATTTCGAAGGCGCTTATGGCGAACAGTCCCATCCAGAGGGCTGCGCAGCCGGAAGAAATTGCCGCCGCGGTCCTGTTTCTTTCGTCCCCGGCCGCGTCGTTCATCAACGGCTCGATCTTTGTCGCAGACGGTGGGCAGACCGCACACTGAATTCAGACCGAGGCATCGTAATGTGAGCTGCCAGCTTGAAGAAACGGGCAGAAAAGAGCGTTTGCGTCTCGATGAGCGAAACACCCGCCCGTGCCGAGCTTCCCGGCAGCGAGCTTTTCGTCTCCCGCGCGGGTGGCTCGGTCGCATTCCGGAAGCGTCCTCTCTGGGGCGGCGACAAAGTTACGAAGAGCGGCAGCGCAACGGCATCGAAGGTACGTACAACAATCTTTGACGATGTCGTCGGTGCAGGTTGGTTTTTTGGGGCAGCAATTCCAGGGTATTCGCCGTTGCCACCGATGGTGGACTGATAACGCCTATCGTTCGGACGGCCAACGAGCTTGCTGATCTGAAACGAGCCGACGTTTCCATCGTGGCTCCTGAACCCGCGTCAGTTCAGGCCCAGATACCCGTATGCAGCGCGTCTGACGCGGTGCTCCAAGGATGGCATATCGGTTTCGCCGAACAGGCCGCCCGCATCCGCCATGCCGCGGGTCAACGCGGCAAGATCGCGGGCGGCGATTTCCGGTTCTTCAACGCCATGCGCCCTCAATGCATCGGCAACGGCCATGGTGATCGAGCGTTTGAGGGCTTCGGTCTCCTCGTCGATCGGCAACATTGCTTCGGCATATTCGAGGCTCCTTGCCAGTCTTGGCCGCTGAAGCTGCTGGAAGAGCCCAGCCCGGATGAAGCCATCAATCAGGGATCGCAGGTCGAGCGCGCCTGCCTGCGCCTTCACATCGCTGATCGCCTCAACGAGCACCATCCGCTTGCGGCGGATCAACGTGGCCAAAAGCGCCTCTTTCGCCGGGAAATACTGGTAAAGGCTGCCTATGCTGACACCCGCTTTTTCCGCAACGGCATTGGTGTTGAAGGCTTCGAGCCCACCCGTTTCAAGAACACGAGCCGCCGCCTCCAGGATCGTCTCGACCATGACGGCCGAGCGGGCCTGACGCGGGTATTTCCGGGCATTGATGAAGGAGGAGGAGCCAGACATGGAACGCGAGTAAGAGATGCGAGCAATTACTCGTAATGTATGTGACATCGAGCAACCAGACAACAGGAGTCGCCGTGATCTCGTGCAAGCAATCCCCCATGATTTTCTCAGAGCAGAAGGCAGCGTGAGGCCGAACGATGCGGATCGAAGGGAAACTGGCGCTGGTAACCGGTGGCAGCGCGGGAATCGGTAAGGAAATCGCACTCCAACTCGCGGCAATGGGTGCCAAGGTTATTATAGTGGCGCGGGATCTGAAACGCGCAGAAGCGGTGATTGCACGTCATCCCAGGAGCATCATGCTCCTGCCGGCTGATCTCTCACGATCTGATGAGCAGGAGAGGGTCGTGGCCACGGTTGCAGAGCGATGGCCGGATCTCGCAATTCTCGTCAACAACGCAGGCATCCAGATCAACATGCCTGCGACATGTATCGGTGATGGCGGGCGGGGAACGGAGTTTCGATCCGAGATCGAAGTAAACCTTACGGCGCCGATGGTCCTCAGTTTTGGGTTGATGCCGCTTCTGGCGCGCCAGAAAGAAGCCGCGATCGTCAACATTTCCTCGGGACTTGCCATCGCGCCCAAACGGACGGCCCCGGTCTATTGCGCCAGCAAGGCGGGGTTACGCATATTCAGTCGGGCTCTTCGCTATCGTTGTGAGGATGCAACTCCGTCGATTCGGGTGGTTGATGTAATCATGGCATTTGTGGATACCGGAATGACGCGCGGAAGAGGCGCGCATAAGCTGTCTGCCGATATCGCTGCACGCGCTGTCATCGAAGGGATTGAGCGGGAGCGAAGGGAAGTCTGGGTTGGCAAAACCCGGCTTCTGCGCATCATCAGCCGTTTGTCACCAGCGCTGGCCTGCAGAATACTGCGCAACGCCTAGGTTCGGCCGTGTCATCACCAAAAATGCGTATGGCCGACGGTAGGATCGCGGGAAATTGGGGCAAGGCTTTCACAGGCAAGAAACCGGCGGACCACTCAGGCTTGCGGCCCGGTCCATCCAGTGGCCTATCTTTGCACCGCCTGTACTCCCTGCAACCTTTCATCCGAGGAGGAAGCATCTATGTCTTTTGACCCGCTGAGTACAGTTATGGCCTGGATTGGTGCATATGGTCTTGTGGGTATCTTTGCCATGGCCGCGGCTGAGCGCTTCGTCCCATTGATACCGTCGTACGGCCTGTTTCTGGTGGTCGGCATTGGCGCGTCAAACGGAGCCTGGTCACTCTCAGCCGGCTTTCTGGCGACGGTCATTGGCGGCGGTTTGGGTTGCGCCATCTGGTTTTATGCGGTTCGAGGACTGGGGGCCGCGCGCTCCGGGCGCTTCCTGCATGGAACCGGACGTATTTTCGGGTTGCATACCGATCGCATCGAGCGCTGGATTGCCTCCTTCCATCGCCATCAGACCATACTGGCCTTCTTGCTCCAACTCATGCCGACCATCAGGCTCTTCGCTCCAGCCTTTGCCGGCCTTCTGCGCGCGGGGTCGCGCAGCTTTCTACTCGCTTCGGTAGCCGGAATCATGGTCTGGAATGGCTTGTTCATCGGCACGGGATATGCCGCTTCGCGTTTCTTCGAGACCACCAATACAACAGTCCTGGCGATACTTGCGCTCGGCGGCCTGCTGGTCGCAGAGGCCGTCCTGTTCTGGATCGGGCGAAGGCTTCACCCCCACCGAAAAGCCGATGCCGCCGCTTGCGAGATCTGACCGGTACATCGGGTCGGCGCGTAGCCGATCCTGGCTCCTTCTGAAGCACATCACGTTTGGAATACCTTACGGATCGTGACGTTTTGCTTTCTTGTCGGGTAAGGCCCCCCGTGCCCGAAGATGTAGTTTCCGAGCTTCCCTGCAGCCCCGGCGACATCCGTCCCGGGCAACATGCGAACCGGAGGGCGGGACGGAAATCAAGGGGCGTCATGCGTCATCAAACGCTTTCCAAGGCGGTGGACGCCCCTCGTGCACGGCTTCTAGCATGCTTCGAACGCCATGAGGGGCTATCAACGTCGTCTCCGGAATGGAAACGCACTTCCGGCGTAAGGAAACCCGATCGCCATAATGGGCGACGGGTCCGGATTTCATGAAAGGGATCAAATAAACGGGGGGAACGTTGGATTCTAGCTCGACCGGGGAGAAATCAATGTCCGCCTATCGAGTCGGTTTTATCGTCATGTTAACGCTGGTCTCCATCGCCTTCGTCGCGGTGGTTTGGCCCTTTTTTCCGCAATCCTATGGGCTGTGGTTTTCGCGATTATCTTTTTTCCGATCCATGCTCGTATTGAACGTGCCGTGAAAGGGCACGAAAATATCGCGGCCGGCCTTTCCATCCTGGCCTGTCTATGTCTAGTGATCGTTCCGGCCCTCGTCGTGGCGACCTCGCTCGCGAACCAGGCAGGCGCGCTTTTCCTGCGCATCCAGGACGGCGAGATCGATCTTCCGGACCTTTTGCGGAGGATGGAGAGCACCCTTCCGCTCTTCATACGTGAATATCTTGAAGGCGTTAGCATCGAGGGGCTCGTTAACATGCGAGAGAGCATGTCGGCGGCGGCGATAGGGAGCGGCGGCTTCTTTGCAGGCCGAGCATTGAGTCTTGGCCAAAGTACGCTGGCTTTCCTCCTGTCGTTTGGCACCATGCTCTACTTGCTCTTCTTCCTCTTCCGCAATGGTCGCGAGCTGGCGCAGACAATAAGGCGTGCCCTTCCGTTGAGCGATGACCATACCCGGAAATTTGCCCTGAAGTTTACATCGGTTGTGCGGGCAACTGTTCGCGGAAATGTCATCATCGCCATCGTCCAAGGTTTGATAGGGGGCATCACATTCTGGTTTCTGGATCTCCAACCGGCGTTTCTCTGGGGCGTGGCGATGAGTCTTTTATCGATGTTGCCGGCCGTGGGCGCCATGCTTATCTGGTTTCCGGCGGCGACCTACCTTGCGCTCATAAGTCTTTGGTGGCAGGCAATCTCGCTCACGATGGTGGGGATCTTCGTCATCGGCCTTGTTGATAATCTGATGCGTCCATCGCTGGTGGGCCAGAAAACCAGAGTGCCAGATTACCTTGTCCTTATCTCGACCCTCGGTGGCACCGCATTGATTGGCATGAACGGCTTCACCGTCGGTCCCATGGTTGCCGCTTTCTTCATGGCGGCATGGTCGATCTTTGTTGCGGAAAGGCAGCCGGGCGAAAATACGATTCAGTGAGAAAGCCAGCTTGGTGGTGTTGATGAACGGAACTGGCACAGGGGTACGTTGAAGCGTGGCCTGAAGTCCGCGATCGGCATCTGCTTGCCGGTTCCGGGGATACTCCAAGCCTCCCTTTAATCGTCGCAAGCATCACAACGACCGTCGTCGCCCTGCGCAACATATTGAAATTATTCCCGAAGTCTTTCAGGCTTCAACCATATAGATCACAATCACGCACCGGCCTGATAGACCTGTTCTTCCTGCCGGAGAAGCGATAGCCGCGTTCGTCAGCTCTCAGTTCCAGCATACTTTTCAGAGATGCTCATACGGTCATCGTACCTATCCGCATCTGGCGACGCTTGGCATCCTCATCGCCAATGCGAGCCCAGTCGTCTAATCTGTCTTACCAGTCGCGCTCGATTCGCCATTCCGAACTGTATTCACCCTGCTACGACTGCCACGGTTCTCCCAATTCCTGATCATCGCGGGTTCTCGTTCGATGTTTGCGAAATGCGCGAGGGCTAATTGTCGCTTTACCAACCGACGTGCCGCTGCATTGTTCCCAATTGCTGGCAGCGAGCATAAGAACAGCGTGACGTCGCCACGACGGCATGGGTGAGTTCGGCGGATGACAACGTATATCTCGTTGGCACGGACCGAATCTACCGAAGTCGTGCTCGGATGACTGGGGACCGTCTTTGGGCGGATCAAGGCCAGAAGAAACACGCGTAAAGCCGCTATTGTCTCTCGTGGAAGCAACCACGGGGCAAGGTCAGCCCGATTGTACATGAAGGACCGGTCCCTCGATTGACCTACTCCAATTCACTTTCGGTCAGATAAGCCAGAAGACGGTCGAGATCCTCCATGCGGTGATAGGCGGTCTTGCCCATCAGTTCGGCGGGGACCTTCCAGCCTGGGTCAACACCGTCCATATTCGGCAATTCATGTGCGATCCCCTTGTGGCAATCGATACAGGTCGCCTTTCCGGCCAGAAGATAGCGGGTGTGGATTTCGGCGGCTCGTTCGGTCTGTTTCGAGAGATCCATCGCGATCGAGGAATGGCAGTTCCTGCATTCCAGGCTGTCGTTTGCCTTCAGCCGGGCCCATTCGTGCTGCGCCAGTTCCAGACGCTTGTCGAGGAACTTCTGCCGGGTATTGATCGTGCCGAAAATCTTGCCCCAGACTTCCTTCGAGGCCTGCATCTTGCGGGCGATCTTGTCGGTCCATTGATGCGGTACATGGCAATCGGGGCAGGAGGCGCGCACCCCGGAACGGTTCGAGAAGTGCACCGTCCTTGTCAGTTCCTCGTAGACATTGGTCTTCATCTCGTGACAGCCGGTACAGAAGGCCTCCGTATTGGTCAGTTCGAGAGCGGTGTTGAACGCGCCCCAGAACATGACGCCGCCCACAAAGCCGCCGAGCGTCAGAAAGCCTAGGCCGAGGGTTGCTGCGGGCGTGCTCAGAATGCCCCACGCCCAGAGAACGATCGCTTTCAGCCATGCCATCATTGGTCAGATCCGATGGGTTTGAAGCCAAGCTCGCTCATATCCTTGAAGCTGTTGTCCACCAGCGGTTTCGCATCCGCCTGCGGCACGTGGCAGGCGGTACAGAAATAGCGGCGCGGCGAGACATCGGCGAGCATCTGGCCTTCACGGGTCATGTAGTGGGTGACACTGATCATCGGCGCTCCCGAACCTTCGGTCAGCTCCCGTTTGTGGCAGGACAGACAGCGGTTTGTGTTCACCGAGAGCTGGTAGCCTTCGATTGAATGCGGGATGACGGGCGGCTGGTCGGGGTAGTTCCGCATCTTGCGGATGTCATCCACCACCCATTTCGGCAGCGGCTTGGCATCCTTGCTTTCCATCGGGTTTTCGTTGCCCGACAATTGCGGAACCATCTGCGCCAACGCGGCGCTTGCCATCAAAAGTCCAAGGATGATGGCGGGCATGGCCAGTCTGCGCCGGGCATTCAGGCGACGGGAAGAACCTTGACTGCGCATTTCTTGAAATCCGTCTGTTTGGAGATGGGATCGGTTGCGTCGAGCGTGACCTTGTTGATCAACTGGCTGGCATCGAACCAGGGAACGAAGATCACGCCATGCGGCATGCGATTGCGTCCGCGTGTCTCGACGCGGCTGATGATTTCACCGCGGCGGGAGACGATCCTCACCTCCGCCCCCTGATTGATGCCGAGCCTGCGGGCATCATCGCCGTTCATGAAGCATCGCGCTCCCGGAAAGGCCTTGTAGAGTTCGGGAACGCGCATGGTCATCGAGCCTGAATGCCAGTGTTCCAGGACGCGTCCCGTGACCAGCCAGAAACCGAACTCGTCATCGGGAGATTCCGCCGGCGGTTCGTAGGGAACCGCAAGGATCACCGCGCGGCCATCCTTCTGCCCGTAGAATTTCAGGCCCTCGCCGGCCTTTACGTAAGGGTCGTATCCCTCGCGGTATCGCCAGAGCGTTTCCTTGCCGTCGACCACGGGCCAGCGCATTCCCCGGACCTGATGATACATGTCATAGGGTGCGAGGTCGTGGCCGTGGCCGCGCCCGAAGCTCGCATATTCCTCGAACAGCCCCTTTTGCAGATAGAAGCCGAAGGCCTTGGCCTCCCTGTTCTCGTAGTCGGGAGAAACCTCCGAAAGCGGAAATCTGTCGACCTGACCGTTCTGGAACAGGACCTCATAAAGCGTCTTGTTCCGGTATTGCGGATTGGCGGCGAGAATGTCCTCGGGCCATACCTCATCGGTGACGAAGCGCTTGGAGAACTCAACCAGCTGCCACAAGTCGGAACGCGCCTCGCCCGGTGCATTGACGAGCTGATGCCAGACATGGGTGCGGCGTTCGGCGTTTCCGTAGGCGCCCTCCTTTTCCACCCACATCGCGGCGGGGAGGATGAGGTCGGCGCTCATCGCCGTCACCGTCGGATAGGCATCCGATACGACGATGAAGTTGTCGGGGTTGCGATATCCCCTGTAGGTCTCGTTACTGGTGTTGGGGGCGGCCTGAACGTTATTGTTCACCTGCACCCAGTAGAAATTCAGCTTGCCGTCGTTGAGCATGCGATCCTGCTGCACCGCGTGATATCCCGGCTTGTCCGGGAGCAGGCCATAGGGCAGCTTCCACAATTCCTCGGCATGGGCGCGATGTTCCGCGTTGGTCACCACCATGTCGGCGGGGAGACGATGGGCGAAGGTGCCGACCTCGCGCGCCGTGCCGCAGGCGGACGGCTGCCCGGTCAGCGAAAACGGGCTGTTGCCAGGTTCCGAGATCTTTCCGGTGAGAAGATGGATATTGTAGATCATCTGGTTCGCCCAGACGCCGCGGACATGCTGGTTGAAGCCCATGGTCCAGAGCGACATGACCTTGATCTTGGGGTCGGCATAAAGCTCCGCAAGCTGCTCCAGAAAGGCGCTGTCCACGCCCGAAAGCTCGACCGTCTTTTCCAGCGTGTATTCGGATACCAGCGCCTTGAAGGCCTCGAAATCGATCGGCTCCATCTTGCCCGCGTCGGCGGCGCCGGTCGCCTTGACCTCGAGTGGGTTGTCGGCACGCAGGCCGTAGCCGATATCCGTCATGCCGCGCATGAACTTCGTGTGCTGGTCGACGAAGTCCTGATTGACGCGGCCCGTCTGGATGATGTGGTTGGCGATGTAGTTGAGGATGGCGAGATCGGTGCCTGGCTTGAAGATCAGCGGTATGTCCGCAAGATCCATGCTGCGGTGAGTGAATGTCGAGAGAACCGCGACCTTGACATGTTCATGGCCGAGCCGCCGGTCCGCGACGCGCGTCCACAAAATGGGATGCATCTCCGCCATGTTCGAGCCCCAGAGCACGAAGGCGTCGGCGTTTTCGAAATCATCGTAGCAGCCCATCGGCTCGTCCATGCCGAAGGTGCGCATGAAGGCCACTGCGGCCGAGGCCATGCAATGACGGGCGTTGGGATCGAGATTGTTGGAGCGGAAGCCTGCGCGCATCAGCTTCGTTGCTGCATAACCTTCGAAGATCGTCCACTGACCTGAGCCGAACATGCCGACGGCTGTCGGCCCCTTCTCCTTCAGCACGCGCTTGGCCTGGGTGGCCATGATATCGAAGGCTTCCTCCCATGTCACCGCCTCGAACTCGCCTTCCTTGTCGTAGACGCCGTCGCGTTTCCTGAGGAGCGGCGTGGTCAGCCGGTCCTTGCCGTACATGATCTTGGAGAGGAAATAGCCCTTGACGCAGTTGAGGCCGCGATTGACCTCTGCCTCCATGTCGCCATGGGTGGCGACCACCTGGTTTTCCTTGACGCCGACCATGACCCCGCAGCCCGTTCCGCAAAAACGGCACGGCGCCTTCGACCATTTGATTTCCAGCGCTTCCACGCCGCCGGGAATAGACTGCGCGGCTGCCGGACCGACAATGCCGGCCGTCGAGGCGGCGATGGCCGCTGCCTGGGCTTTCAGTAGATCACGCCGCGTGAGTTCTGCCGTCATCCGACATCTCCTGTTCCACGATTGCCTGCTCGAAAACCATATGGGCTGCGATCACATCGTCCATCGCCGAGATCCGCAGCAGCATCTCGCCCAGATGGCCAGCCGTCGGCCCTTCGATCACGATGACGATCTTTCCCTGAGCCGTTGCATGAACTTCTACGCCTTCGAGCGCCTGCAGACTGCCAGCGACCATTTCGACGTGTTCCGCGCGCGTGATGACGATTGCGCTTGAAATGTGGTGCTGCACCTCAGGCATCGGCGACCTCCGGAAAAACGCGCGACTTGGTTGAAATTGCCTCCGCCGGGCAGACCGAGATGCATGCTCCGCAGCCCGTACAGGCATCTGCGTCCAGAACCGGCACGAAGGGTCCGCCGATGCGTGGCCGGAAGCGGATCGCCGCCGTGGCGCAGGCGTCCCGGCAAGCCTGACAGTCGATGAAGTTCACGGCCAAACAATCGTCGGCGATAGTGACGTTGTGGGGAAATCGTGAGACGGGGTCAGTCGGAAAGACCCTTTCGGGACATCGGTCCGCGCACTTGCCGCAGAACGTGCACTCGCCCCTCTGGAAATCGAGGACCGGAATTCCGTGCCGGATCGATATGATCTTGCTCGGACAGGCTGTCGCGCATTCGACGCAGCCGGAACAGTTTTTCAGAGATTCCTCTGTAATACCAGGGGGATAGTGAGTTTTGTCGCCCCCCAACGCGCGTCCGGCAAGAAATCCTCTTCTGGTACTTGTCGTCTGGGGCATGGCGAACTCAGTTCCCGGAGTTCACGGGTGCGGGGGTGATGTCGTGCGGTCCTGGCGGGCCGTAGACAATCTGGTACATCCATACGAGGAAGCCATAACCGCCCACCGTACCGACTGCTACGACAGGCCAGATGCCGAAAGCCAGGACGGCGAATATCAGCACCTCCCGGCGACGCCGGGCGCGGAAACCCTGCTGGCTGCTTGAACCTCCTGTCGACACTGTCTCCTCCCAGGATCGAGCCCTCAGTCTAGTCAAGACATGCGCAACTGTCCATAACGCGTTGCGCGGCGTGCAATCTTCCGGTGCATTTGGAAGGACGACACGGGAGCCTAAGTCGTCAATCACCCTGCGGATACAACGCTCAAGACAAACCTTGAGCAAGGTCAGCCATTTGCCATCGTTTCCGATCTGGCAAATGGCGGTGCTCCACCGCTTTATTCATCCGGCCGGGAGAAACCGGTTCGGCAGGGCGCGAAGAGCCCCAATTCTAATTGCATCCATTTCGCACTCCGATGTCCATCTGGCAACTGGCAACATTCTGGTTGCCGGGTGGCCACGGGCTCGATGTACATCTCATTTGCTCGCCGGAGAGGAGGCGCAGGTCGGCCACCATTGGCGAGAGCCGGGCCATAAGGGAGCGGGCTTCCTCTACCGGCATGAGGCTGAGTGCGGTCGATAATATGTCGGCGGTTGTCGCGTCCTGTGCAATGACCTGGATGCGGGCGGATCGATGGACTGTCAACAGAGGGTGACTACCCGATTAAGCGATGTAGCCTGAGCCACACCGTTGAGCATCAGCCCCGTGCCGCGCCGGGCGAAAGCCACGTTGTTTTCGCCGAAGCGCTCGGGCGCGATAAATTGCCAAGAAATTCCAACCGATAGCCCTTATAGGTGCTGCACGCTCCGAACCGGATGAAATGGTATTGCTGTAAACGCAAGCTGCATAACGCATTCCTGGCAAAGTAGGCTGGAGCCTCTTTTCGAAGTCGCGTTCCGCTCAGGGCTTGGCGACTTCCTTACGCAGCCTGCGAGAGGCTTACGCGGCACTCGCTCACCAGTTTCACCTCCTCAAGTGCGTATTCGCGGAGGAATTTCCTTCGCTCCGGTTCCATTGAAAACACCTTAACTCAAGGCTCATGAAACAGGCAGCAGGCCAGATGACCTCGGACGTGTAAAGACCGTTGATCGTTCGGCGAGAGCGTTGTCATAACTGTCGCCAACGCTTCCCACAGACGGCTCGATGCCTGCCTCCGCTAACCGCTCAGAATAACGACTGCACACATATTGCGAGCTGCGGTCGGAATGATGATGAACCAGCTCGCCGCGGTGAACGGGCCGTCCGCTGACGTTCACCCCGAATTTGGGCGAGCGTGAGCTGGAATTTTCCGGGGTTAAGGCCCATGTCAGCGGGGGGCGATGAGCAGTTCATCAGCGATATCGACACCTTGTTGCCGATATCGTTGCGTGGCCGGAATTCGTTATAGTGTCTGAGCCAATCCTCCATCTTTGATGGTACATCGTCAATGCCCACTCGCGGCAGTCAAGGCGATGCCATTTGCAGCAGCTCTTCCAGATAGTTCGCTATCGCCAACAGTCTTTCCTCTGATCCCAGCGCGCCTGTGATCTGTAATCCGACGGGCATAGTTTTCTCCAGTCCGCATCTTATCGAGATACTGGGTGCGCCGGTGAGATTGGCATGTGTCAAAGAGATGATCTCGTCATCGCCCTCGGTCGAGAGAGCAGGGTCCGTTCCGGGAGCGACAAACGGGACGGTGGGGGCAAGGATCGCGTCCGTTGTCTTGAAAAGGCTAGAGAGTTGTTCCCGCCAGGAATTCTGGTTGTGCCTTGCATCGACATAGTCGATCGCCGGCAAGGTAAAACCCGCGAGAAGAAGTTCGTGTGTTCCTCTGGCATAGCCGCCCGGGTTCGAGGCAAGCGTTTGTCGATGGATGAGGGCTGCCTCCGGCATCAGGATGTCGAGAAGGGATTTCGCCATTAGTTCCGGAGTGGGCAGGTCGACGTTCACGATATGCATTCCAGCGTGTTCCAGAACCCCAAGAGTGGCGTCGAGGGCGCGGCGAACATCCGGCCGAATGGCTGGGTGGTTCCACTGGTTGGAGACGATCCCGAGCCGTAATTGCTCCGGCGAGATTGCCGGGCTGTTGTTTGGCTTGCGCACGCCGATGACCGCGAACGCCACAGCTGCGTCTTTGCTGCTTCGCGCAAGAATGCCGAGATGGTCGAGCGAGGGCGACAGGGGATAGACCCCATCCAGCGGAAGTGTCCCGAAACCCGGCTTAAAGCCGGCGATGCCGCAATAGGAGGCCGGTGCGCGCACGGATCCACCCGTGTCCGTGCCAAGGGCAAGCGGCACAATACCGGCAGCGACTGCTGCGGCGGATCCGCCACTGGATCCGCCGGCAGTGAGGTGCATGTCGTGGGGATTATTGGTCTGCCCGAAGTCGGGGTGTGCAACGCCGGCCGCGAATTCGAGAAGGTTGGTCTTACCGAAGATGATCGCTCCGGCGTCTCTCAGGCGTCGGATACATTCCGCATCGACAGTGGCAAGTTTCGGCTGTACGGCCCTGGTTGCGTAGGTAGTTTCGGTTCCCGCGACGTCGATAATGTCCTTGATGGCGACCGGCACCCCATGGAGCGGCCCCCGGTCGACGCCGTCGGCAAGTTCGCGCGTGGCGCGCTCTGCCTGCTCGATAACGTCATTCGTCATGGGATCGATGAAGGCGTTGAGCTTCGGTTCCAGCAGCGCCAGTCGTTCCTGGGCCCGACGGCACACGTCGAGTGGAGTGAATGCGCCGGATCGATAGCCGTCAGCCAGTTCTCCGATGGATAGAAAGGCAGTATCGATCGGCGTGGACGTCATGCTTGCTGCTCCCTGAAAACGTCAGGCAAGACAGCATGAGGCCTGTTCAGTGGCAATAATGGCTGCAGTCACCACCGACTTTGGCACCAGGCAGGCGTAGTGGCCTTTTCAAAGATGGCAAAGGATCGCGGACATCAGTTCGCGCTCGCTCGTGATGTCTAGCTTTTCGTAAAGCCGCAGCTTGTGGTTTTTTACGCCGCCAACGGTAATCCTGAGTTTTTCAGCAATCGAGGCGTTCGGATGCCCCTGCAGCGACAGGACAAGGATCTGCTGCTGCCGCTCCGTCAGCTGATGCAAACGCCCGAATTCCGCTACCCGGTCGCCCACATCGGCGGCGTTGCGACGCAGGAGATAGACGTCAGCGCCGGCCAGAATTGCATCACGGGAACCGTCCCGCATTCGGGTCAGCGACCACCCGTCGCGTCCACCCGTCGCAGCTATGTCGCCGCATCCGATCTCGCTTGGCAACGGGTCCCGCTCGAAAGCCTGGGTCGCGGCATGTGACCAGGTATCGGACTTGTAGAGCACCGTGTTGTTGGCGCTGAGAATCATGATTTCCGGCTTGCCGACACCGCTGTCATGAAGGAACAGCGAGACCTGCCTGTCGATTGCGCGAAAGATGTGCTGATGGTGCATTTCGACCAGAATGGTCTGCAGCTCGCGTGCGAGCGCCAGTTCCTGATCTGTGAATGCGTCGCGCTGGCGGTCCAGGCAAAGGGCGAGGAAGCTGCCGCCGCTGATCGGGAACAGTAGGGCAAGTTCGTCCTGAATGCCGAGTGTCCGGTCGAGATAACGCGCATAGACGGTGTCAAGCGCGCCGTCGCGGCGCAGTTCACGCAGGCTGATCGCACGCGTATCGCGTCTCCCGGCATGCTGTGGAAGCGGATCCCTCTGCCAGAGCCTGTTCGAATAGAGCGTCTTGGCATTCACGTTCATGCCGTTTTCGGAAATGATCAGCGGTTTGCTGCGGGCGTCGTAGCGGGCGATGATCCAGAAATCGCAAGGGATCATCTGCCTGACGAGTTCCACCATGCTTTCGTAGAACTCCGGTTTTCCCATGTCGCGCAAAGCCTGGGCCATGAGCGAGCCGAAGCCGATGGGAAAAGGTGTCGAGAGTGTTGCAGTAGCTGGCATTCGAGTGACCTGTTGAAACGTCAGGTGATCGACATGCAATTTTCGTGCCTCCAGGGCGCTCGGAGAAAAGGCCGCCATTTCAGGCAGACTCACGGTGACTGCAGTCACTATGGCGCCGGAAAAGAGCATTCCTCTATTGTTTCTGCAAGATTTCTAATCAAAAAAGGCCTGCCGCAAGGCAGCCAGATCAAGGGAACGTGCCATGTCGACCGATACCAAGAACACGGGTAAGTCCTTCCAGCTTTCGCGCCGCGACCTTCTTCGCCACGGCGCCAACGCGGCGATGTTCGCAGCCGTCGCATCGCAGGTGGATTTCACCAAGCCGGCCTTCGCCAACGAGCAGAAGCTGACAGGCCCGCTCAACGTGCTCGCCTGGGCAGGTTACGACGATCCCGACCTGATGAAGGGCTTCACCGAACTGACCGGCGTCGAACTCAACGTCAAGGAAGCCGAAAGCAACGGCGCGCAATTGAGCCTCGTCCAGGCCGGAACCGTCAAGTTCGACGTGATCAACCCGGATGCCGTGTGGACCTCTAAGTTCGCCGAGGCCGGCCTGACCCTGCCGATCGACACGGCCCAGCTTTCCTCGCAGGACGAAACTATCCCGATGTTTCGCAACCGTCCCGAGACCATGTTCGACAATCAGGTCTACGCGATCCCGACCCGCTTCGGCGTCAACGGCTTCGTCTACTGGCCGGACAAGATTTCGGCCGAAGCTGCGAGCGATTGCGAGCTGGCCTGGGATGCGAGCCTCAAGAACCGCGTCGAAATCATCGACTGGCCGGAACTCTATCTGTGGATGGCCGGCCAGTGGCTCGGAATGAAGAACCCGGAAACCGCGACCGGCGACGATCTTCAGAAGATCCTCGACAAGATGATCGCCTTCCGGCCGAACATGCGCGCCCTGCAGAGCGACATGGGCACGGTGAAGACCGACCTCGCCAACCGCGAGGCATGGATGGTCTGGGGTTCCTCGAGCGACAACGTCCGCACTACCGCGCGTCTCGCCGGCGCCAATGTCGATCTCGTCATCCCGAAGCAGGGTGGAGCGATGTGGATGGAAACGCTGCAGGTTGTCCGCGGCACCGAACACCTTGCTTCCGCGCTCGCCTATATCAACTACATGACCAGCGCCAAGGCGATGAAGCAGATGGCCTGGGGTGCCGACAAGTTTGCGGTAACCAATGCGAAGGTCAAGGACCTCCTGACCGCCGATCAGGTCAAGGCGCTCGGCCTCGACATGATGGAGGAATGGGTCTCCAATTGCGGAATGAGCCAGGCGCCCACCGATGACATGGCCTGGGCCGACGCCTGGCAGACCTTCAAGACTGCCTGATTGCCAACGGCTTGAAAGGATAACCCGATGCATATCCGTGTCATCGTACCGGTACTCGACAGTGATGAACTGGTCGGCAAGGCCGAGAAGGAATACCGCTCCTTCGCCGGTGACGGCGTGACGATCTCCGCGGTGCCGCTTCAGCGCGGCACCTCATCGATCGAATGCGGCTTCGACTCTACGCTGGCCGCGCCGGAAGTCATGAGACTGGCGAAGGAAGCGGAAGCGGACGGCGTCGATGCCTGCACGATCGCCTGCTTCACCGATCCGGGCCTCGTGGGCGCACGTGAACTCGTGTCCATTCCGATCGTCGGCGAGGGCGAGGCATCCCTGCATATGGCTGCGATGCTGTCGACCCGCTTTACCGTGGTGATCACGGAGAAGCCTTTCTTCTCGCTGATCCGGCGAACCGTCAGCCATTACGGGCTTTCCGCCAGTCTTGCATCTGTCCGGTCCGCCGATGCGAGCGTGATGGATCTCAATGAAAGCCACCTCGAGCATATCATCGCCGAATGCGTCGACAGCGTGGAGCGCGACGGCGCGGAAGCCTTCGTCATGGGATGCACTGGGACCGGCTTCGATATGGCGCTCACGATCGAGGAAGCGCTGAAGGAGCGCTTCGGGGTTTATGTTCCCGTGATCGATCCCGGCAAGGTCGCCCTTCATTTCGCCCGTGCCATGGTCGCCACGGGGCTCAGCCATTCCAAGCTCGCCTATCCAAAGCCGGCTTTTGCGCGCAACGAATACAGGTTCGCGTGATGGCGTCGGGAGAGGCAATCGGCAACACGGCTTCGGCGGCAGCGCAAAGAGGCGCCCGGCGTAGCCGGCTGTTCGCAGTGGCGGGGCTTGCGCCACTCATGCTCTGGCAGTGCCTCTTCTTCGTCGTTCCGGTGATCCTGCTGCTGGTCATCAGCTTCTGGCGTACGAAAAGCTACCGGATGGTTCCGGACTTCACTTTCGCCAACTATATCGCCGTCTTCACCAACGGAGCCATCTGGCGGGCTCTTGCTCTCTCCGTCCAGACGGCGGCGTTCGTGACGATTGCCTGTGCCGTGCTCGCCTATCCGATCGCCTATTTCATCGCGAAGAAGGCGGGAGCGCTCAAGGGCATCCTGCTGGTGGCGGTCATCGCCCCCTTCTGGATCAGCATCGTCATGCGCGTTGCCGCCTGGCGGTTGCTGCTGGGTGAAAACGGTGTCATCAACCAGACGCTGCTCTCGCTGGGACTGATCGACTATCCTTTGGGCTTCCTTCTCTATTCGCCCGTCGCCACGTCCATCGGCCTCGTCTACGCCTATCTCCCGCTCTATGTGCTGCCGCTCTACGCTTCGATCGATGCCATCGAGGACAACTGGATCGCCGCGGCCAAGGATCTCAATGCCGGTCCCTTGCGCGCCTTCTGGGAGGTGACGCTGCCGCTGTCGATGCCGGGCCTTATTGTCGGCGCGGTCTTCTGCTTCATTTTCGGACTGGGCGAGTTCGTGACGCCGGCGCTGCTCGGCGGCGGCAAGCAACTGATGATGTCGCAGCTCATCCAGGATCAGTTCCAGCGTCGTCTCGACTGGCCGGCCGGCGCCGCGATCGCCATCGTTCTGCTGCTGATGGTGTTCATGTTGCTCGCCGTCTCGATGAAATGGTTTCGCAAGGCAAGCGGGGAGAAGCTGTGATGGTTCGGCTCATGCCCCGGAAAGGCGAGCGCGGAAACGCTCTGCTCGTTCTCTATTCCGCCCTGATCTATCTGTTTCTTTACCTGCCGATCGCGGTGATCATTCTTTTCGCCTTCGATGCGAAGCCGATCCCCGGCCTGCCGCTTAATGGGCTCACGACAAGCTGGTTCGCCGAAGCGCTGCGCGACGAAAAGCTTGTCGGCTCGCTGCTGACAAGCCTTCGGCTGGCCGTCATTTCCGCGGCGCTCTCGACCGCGCTGGCGCTCCCCGCCGCGATGGTGCTCGCCTGGCTGCCGATCCGTTTCAAGTCGCTGGTGATGAGCATGGTGCTTGGGCCCGTCGTCCTGCCGCAGCTTGTGCTAGGCCTCGGCCTCGTGATCCTGCTTCGGGCCGCTCCCGACATGGTGGGAGAGCCGGCGATCATTCTTGCCCACACCACCATCACCTCAAGCTATGCGACGCTGATCCTCTATTCCCGCTTCCTCGGCTTCCGCCGCAGCTACATCGAGGCGGCGATGAACCTCGGCGCCAGCGAGTTCACCGTCTTTCGCGAGATCGTCCTGCCTCTGATCCGGCCCGCGCTGATCTCAGTGTTCATGCTCGCGTTTACCGACGCGTTCGGTGAGTTCGTCGTCGCCTGGTTTGTCGCCGGCTTCACGGAGACGCTCCCGATCACGATCTGGACATCCCTGAGGCAGGTGATTTCACCGAAAGTCTACGCGCTGTCGTCCGTGATCATCATCGTCACGCTGCTTCTGAGCCTTGTCTCGCAGCTGTGGGTGATCCGACAGACACGCCTAACCAGCAAGGCCCCATCCGCATGACAGAAAAGCCCGGCAACGCCGTCGAAATCGACGCGATCACCAAGAGTTACGGCGACACCGTCGCGATCCGCCATGTTTCCATGAACGTGCAGGATGGTGAGTTTGTCACCATCCTCGGACCCAGCGGTTGCGGCAAGTCGACCCTGCTCAGGATGATCAGCGGCTTCGTCGAGCCGACCACCGGCGACCTGCGGATCGCGGGCAAGTCTGTGGTGGGGCTAGCGCCCTACAAGCGCGACACCGCCATGGTGTTCCAGGATTATGCGCTGTTCCCGCATCGCACCGTAGCCGAAAACATCGCTTTCGGTCTCAGAATGCGCAAGACGGAGAAGAAGGAGATCGCCCGCCGCGTTGACGAGATGCTCGAACTCATCAACCTCAAGGGCTTTGGCGGCCGGCGGGTGAGTGAAATCTCGGGAGGTCAGGCGCAACGCGTGGCACTCGGACGCGCTCTCGTTGTCCGGCCTTCGGTGCTGCTGCTCGATGAACCGCTCGGTGCGCTGGATATGAAACTGCGCAAGCAGATGCAGGCGGAACTCAAGAAGATCCATCGCGAACTGGGGTTGACCTTCGTCGCGGTGACACACGATCAGGAAGAGGCTCTAACGCTCTCCGACCGTATCGCGGTGATGAACGCCGGTCGGGTCGAGCAGTTCGATGTGCCTGAGACCCTCTATCGCCGGCCCGCGACGCGCTTCGTCGCGGATTTCGTCGGCGGAGCCAACCTCATCGACGCGGAGATCGCGGCAGGTGGCCAATTGCTTGTGAACGGCAAACCATTCACCGGGATCGGCGCCGAGGTTATCGGCGAGCGCAAGGTCGGGGAGAAGGTGTCCGTGGTCGTACGCCCGGAGACCGTTTCGACATCGCCTTCCGAGGGTATCGCCAACGGCCCGGCTATTGAAGCCACCATTACCGAAGTCCTGTTCTCCGGCGCGGTCCAGCAGGTCGTCGGGCGGTTCGATGACGGAAGCACGATCGTCGCCCACGAGCAGGCTCTCAAACCACCACCGGATCGCGGTTCAAAGGCGATCTTTTCCTGGGACGGGTCTCTGTCCTGGTTGGTCTCCAGATAAATCCAGATTTTCAAACGGAAAAACAGCATGCGCGAACTCGAATTCGATGAATTGGAGGCGTTGGCGATCGGCGCTGGCGTACTTGGAACAGGGGGTGGAAATCACCCTCATCTGGAATTGATGTGCGCCCAGGCCGACTACCTGCGCGGCAGGCGAGTGACGCTGCTCGACCCACGGGAACTGGCCGATGACGCACGCGTGGCGGTGGTCTGCATCATGGGTGCACCGCTGGTGACCAAGGAACGGCTTCCCGAGCCGGTTGCCATCTGCAAAGCCGTGCGCCTGATGGAAGAGCACTGCGGCAAAGCTTTCGACGCGATCATGTCGATCGAGATCGGCGGCGAGAATGCCTTTTTCGCGCTTCTGGTCGGCATGGAACTCGGCCTTCCGGTGGTCGATGCGGATACCATGGGGCGGGCTTTTCCCGAGGCGCAGATGGCGAGCTTCGCGATCCGTGGTCTTCCGGTCACGCCTTTCGCCATCGCCGATATCCGTGACAACGCCGTGCTTATCCCTGTCGCCGAGAATGCGACCCGCGTTGAGCGGATTGGCCGCAAGACGGTTGTCGAACTGGGATCGATCGCAGGCACCTGTGCTGCCCCACGCACGGGGCGCGAGGTGAAGGACCATGCAATTCTCAACTCCATCGGCCGCGCACTCAATATCGGCAACGCTGTTCTGGACGCCCGAAAGGCAGGGGCCAATCCCGTCGCCTCCATTCTGGAGGCAGAGAATGGCGCGCTGCTTTTCACCGGCAAGGTTCAGGACGTGTCCCGCCGTACCACGGACGGCTTTGTTCGTGGTTGTGCGGTCCTGTCCGGCACCGGGGCGTTCGAAGGTCAGCGGCTGGAGATCGACTTCCAGAACGAGTTCTCCGTCGCCCGGCTGGATAGTGTCAGGATTGCCTGCGTGCCGGATCTCATCACCGTGCTCGATGAGGAGACGGCGGAAGCGATCGGAACGGAGGTCCTGCGCTACGGCCAGCGCGTTGCCGTGATCGCCCTGCCGGCCGATCCGATCATGACCAGTCCCGAGGGCCTTGCCTTAACCGGGCCGCGTGCCTTCGGATTTGACTTCGACTACCAGCCTTTTGCGGAGAAAACGGTATGAAGCGCATCGGTATCGATGTCGGCGGGACCAACACCGACGCGGTTCTTCTCGACGACAACCGAATCATCCGCTCGATCAAGACGGCGACGACGACCGACGTGACCAGCGGTATCCGCACGGCCGTCGACCACATTCTTGGCGGCGGCGACGCTGACGCGGACGGCATTCGCGCGATCATGATCGGCACCACGCACTTCACCAACGCCGTGATCGAGCGGCGTGGACTGTCAAAGGTTGCGGTCATCCGTATCGGCTTGCCCGCCGCCCACAGCATCCTGCCTATGCAGGCCTGGCCGGCCGATCTGCGCAGCGAAGTGGAGGGGCCAACCTTCCTGATTCGCGGCGGACATGAATTCGACGGGCGGGAGATCGTGCCTTTCGATGACGACCGCATGCGCGACGTGGCGCTCGAAATCCGTGACAGTGGCGTCACCGCGGCGGCTATCACGGCGGTGTTCTCGCCGCTGACGTCCGAATGCGAAGAGCGTACGGCCGCGATCCTCAGGGAAGTCGCCCCCGGCGTGTCGGTCACGCTTTCGAGCCAACTCGGTCGCATCGGCCTGATCGAGCGCGAAAACGCCACCATCCTCAACAGCGCATTGCATCGGCTTGCTCGCGACACGGTCGCCGCTTTCGAGACCGCGGTCGCAGAAAGCGGATTGCAGGTTCCGCTCTATCTGACGCAGAACGATGGCACGGTCATGCCTGCTTCCCAAGCGGTCCGTTTTCCCGTGCTTTGCTTCGCTTCCGGCCCGACCAACAGCATGCGGGGCGCGCGCATGCTCTCCGGTCTCGACGAAGCGATCGTGCTCGATGTCGGCGGTACCACGACGGATGCTGGCGTGCTTGTCAGCGGCTTCCCGCGGGAAGCAAACTCCAAGGTCGATATCGGCGGTGTCTCGACCTTCTTCCGGATGCCGGATGTCGTGGCGATCGCGCTCGGTGGCGGCACGATCGTCGATGAGAACAGCGGCCGGATCGGACCACAGAGTGTAGGTTACCGGATCACGGAAAAAGCCAGAGTGAAGGGCGGAGACACCCTGACCCTGACCGATGTCGCCGTTCGTATGAACCGCATGAAATTCGGAGACGTTTCGAAGGTCTCGGAGCTGCCGGACAGCTTGCTCTCTGATGTCGATGTCTGGATCAACGGAAGGCTGGCCGAACTGGTCGATAGGATGAAAACCAGTGTGTCGGCCGTTCCGGTGATCGCAGTCGGCGGCGGGGCCGCGCTGGTGCCGGATGAATTGCCCGGTGTCTCGACTGTCATCAAGGTCGAGCATGCAGGGGTTGCAAACGCGATCGGAGCCGCTATGGCACAGGTCAGCGGCGAATGCGATCAGGTCTTTTACGGCGTTTCCCGCGACGATGCACTGGCTCAAGCCCGCGATATAGCCAAACGGCGTGCACTGGAGGCAGGTGCCGATATGGAGACGATCCAGCTTCTCGACGCCGAGGACATCCCGCTAACCTATATTCCGGGAAACCCGCTGCGTGTACGCGTACGCCTCATTGCGGACCTGAGGGGCTAAGACGAGGCTGTATTTCCGGTTTCCCGTGAGCTTGCGGCTGGTGAAGGAAATGGTTCTGGAGCGTGGCGTCGTCGTGCCCTATGAAGCGATCCGTCGTTGGGCCCGCAAGTTCGGTGCGGCTTAGGCCAAGCAGCAGCGCAAAAGGAAACCGTCCCGAAAGGATGTCCGGCACCTTGATGGGGTCATGGTTCCGATTGGCGACCGGAAACATTGACTTTGGCGTAATCGAGACCAGTACGGCTACGTTCCCGACAAGGTCGCTCAGGCTTGCCGCGGTTCCATGGCGGCCAAGCGGCTGTTGGCCAGGCTGTTGAAAAACATGGCCTGGCACTGACGCGCGTCATAACCGACAAACCCCGCTCGTACGGCGCTGCGAGACGGACCTTGATGCCCGGCTTCGAACATCGGTCGCGTAAAGGCTTGAACAATCGCGCCGATAGCATTGAAGTCTCGTCTATCGCTACGTAAAGATAGAGCCTGCCTGCGGCCGTTCGAACTTCGGCGAAGTCGATGCGATCGATCGGGTAGGTTTTAAACCTCTTCTTTGGCTTCTTGTCCCCTGTCACGCTGGTAATCGGCTAATCTCATGTCGTTGCAAACAGCGTTGCAGGAAATGCCTCTGTGGTGCGGGCGCTCCCGTGTAGAATTTGACGATAGCCCAACCCTCCATTCCGGGCTGAATAACGCACCATCAAATGCCGGGATTGAACAACTAGGTCTCGCTGGCCGCTTCGTCACCGGATAGATCAATCTTACCGATCGCGACGGGCCGGTGATGCTCGGCGGAGGTTCGAGGCATGCCATGGTGCCGGGTCTATCTGCCGAGTGTGGGCTGGGTGGAATTCGACCTGACCAACGACATCGTCGGCAATCCCGCTCTCATCCGCGTTGGTGTTGCCCGCTATCGGGCAGCTACAATGGTGGGCCGGCAGATTTTGCCGAAATGGACGGGCAGGTCAACGTGACCGCCGGACAGAGCTATTGCGGCTGAAGCCACGGTAGCTTGGCGGAACGCTCCGCCCATGCCCAGCGTTTAACCTGCATTCATTTATTTCCAACGCAAAGGAACAGACCTACATGAAGATACGCGCAGGTTTTCGCTTGGGATACCAATGCGAGCACGAGACACCGATGTTGCTCGTTCTCAACATTCACCCTTCCCGCCGCGTCGATCTTCTGAGCGAACAAACGCTGGTGTTCGATCGTCCCATTGAGGCTTGGAACTACACCGACATCTTCGGCAATTCCTGCAATCGTATTGTCGCACCGGCTGGTCTCACGACCATATCAACGACATTCGAGATCTATGACAGCGGTCTGCCCGATCCCGTGCCGGAAGACGCCATCCAGCACGACATCAACCATCTGCCTGACGATGTGTTGATCTATTTGCTCGGCAGCCGCTACTGCGATACCGATCGGCTCGCGGAATTTGCATGGAAGACATTCTCCCCCACGCCGCTCGGCTGGCCGCGCGTTCAGGCCATCCTCGATTTTGCTCATGGCCGGATCGTCTTCGACTATATGAAAGCCGATCCTCTCAGAACCGCATTCGGTGGCTTCACCGATCAAACCGGCGTATGCCGTGACTATGCCCATCTCGCAATCACGCTCTGTCGCTGCATGAACATTCCCGCCCGCTACTGCACAGGCTATCTCGGGGATATCGGCGTGCCGGAGGATCCGAACCCAATGGATTTCAGTGCATGGCTGGAGGTCTATCTTAGTGGTCGTTGGTACACTGTCGATGCGCGCCATAACACGCCCCGCATCGGTCGTATCCTGATGGCAACCGGACGCGACGCAACGGACGTTGCTATGTCGACCGCTTTCGGGCCGGCGCTATTAAAGCGTTTCGAGGTAACTACTGAAGAGATTACCGCTTGATTGCAGCGACAATCTCGACAAGGGGACAGCTCTCTTCCACCAACTGCAAAAGATGTTTTTCGCCGCCTTTTGGGGGCGAAGCCGGTGACGATCAGCATTCAAACTTTGAGGGTCGAGCGCATTTCCAACATTTGGGTAAGGAGCGCGTCAGGCGACACGCTGAGCAGATTGACTGGCGTCCGGCCCCGCGCCGCTACTAAACCTCCAGGCATCGGCTCACATCTGCACAATGGCGTCGGGCATGTTGCCAGAGGGCGTACCTCTCAACGATACTGCGATCGCATTGAGAGGTACGGGAGTCATTACTTAAGTGCCGGAAAGTCGACTGTGGTGTCGTTCGCCCGATTAAAGACATTGGTGAAGGTGATAATTGCGATCGCCAGGGCGACGTCGACAACGGCTTGATCCGGGAAACCTGCCGCGCGGAACATATCGAGTTCAGCCTGAGCGATCGTTCCGGAACTTTCCTGCAGAGCCCTCACGAACCGGATCAGTGCATCACGATGCGCATCGCCTGTCGGTTGGAGCGCACGGATCGTCTTTACGGTGTCGACCGGAATGCCGGAAGCCTTACAGGCAAGGCTGTGAGCCGCCACGCAATAGTCGCAGCCGGCAATCGCGCTCACCACGAGCTTGACGGTTTCGCGATCCTGGGCTGATAGAACACCACGCGAGAGTGCAGCGTCGGCAGACAGCATAGCTTGCAAGGCTGGCGTATTGAGGCTTCCGATGGCCGCATAAGCGTTGGGGACCATGCCGATCGACTTGCGAATGGCGGTAAGGAGATCGGCGGTTTCGCCTGTGGCTGCTGCGGCGGCTGGGGTCTCTATACGAGATGTCATGTAATCATTCCTTTCGATGTTGTCCTTCCAGCGGATGTTTGCCGTGAAAGGTGATGAGTAACTTTGGAGATTGTTGAGACCTGATCTGGCCGCCGACTAGGATGTCGGGCATTATCGCGTTCTGACGAGGGCGGCATTTACGGCCACGGCAATGAGTTCTGCCGAGGCTGCTAACAGGCCGATGCCCCAGATAGCACCTGTGCCCAAGACCGCCGCGCCGAGTGCGCTTCCGACCGAAAATCCGAAGTACATGGTGGATGTGTTCAGCGCGAGTGCCACGGGAGCCTGTGACGGAGCGCCGGCGCCAATCAAGCGCGACATCTGCGCCGGGAAGAACGACCAGACCGTGAAACCCCACAGCGCCACCGCCATCAGCACCGGGACAAGTGCCACAGTCACTGGCAGTCCGGCCAGAATGGCCAGTGACAGGAATGATAGGCCGAGCAGGGTGAGCGACCATCGCACCACCCGGCTGGCGCCAAAGCGGTCATTGAAGATGCCTCCGGTCAGGACGCCGGCTGCGGCCGACACCCCCCATAGCGACACCGTTGCGGTGATTGCCAGCGGTCCAAACAAGAGTACCGTCGCCAGATATTCGGCGAGATAGGGGTAGGCGGCAAAGGCACCGATCGACCAGAACAGGCTGACGGCAAGCAGGCGAAGGACTTGACGCTGGTGGATGACGAGCACCCGCTCTCTAAAGCTTGGGACTGAGACCTCCCTACCGGCACTGCCCGGAATACCTGTCAGAATACCTGCAATTGCTGCAGCACTCATCGCGCTAACCAACAGGAAGGTTGCCCGCCAACCGAAGGCGTGGCCGATCAGGCCGCCGAGGGGCAATCCAAGCGCAATCGCCAGTGTCTGCCCTGTGCTGACAATAGCAAGGGCACGGCCCCGCATATGCTGGGCTACAATGACACCGGCCAGACCATTGGCCGCTGGGACATAGAGACCTGCGCCGATCGCCATGACAATGCGTGCACCCATCAGTGCAGTGAAGGATGATGACAACGCCGCAGTGAGATTACCGACTGCAAAGAGCGACATCGCGATCAGTAAGACCCGGCGTCGCGGCAACCTGCCTGTTGCAACCGTCGTCACTGGTGACGACAAGGCGAGCACCAGCGTGAATACTACAACCAAGAGTGCTGTGGTCGGCACGGCCATACGGAAGTCTTCCGCCATGACCGGCAAGAGTGGTGCGATCATGAAACCCTCCGTGCCAATGGCAAAGGTTCCAAGTGCAAGAAAACCGGCGGGAATAAGCGCGGCGTGCGACGTATGGGCGAACGATACAGACATTGGGTGGCACTCCTTGATGTCCGGGCCCGAAGCCTACGGTCCCGGACATCGATGGGATGGAGATGTCAGACCGGGATCGGATTGGCAGCGATCTGGGCGTTGAAGTCGTCGACCAATGCGTGCTCGTTCAGGCCAGGATTGTCGCGTAGCGCCCGGATGCCTTCGACAAAGACTTCCGGGGCCTCTGTCGCAAGACCCTTCATTGTCTCGGCGATAAAGGCGTCGAGCGGCATAGCCCGTGGATCGCCGCTCTTCTTGATGAGGTCCGTATCGACCCATGGTGGCGCGATTTCCTGCACTGTGACGTTCGTGCCCTTCAGCATGAAGCGTTGTGACAAGGAATAGGAATGCAGCGCGGCCTTTGACGCGGAATAGACAGCGTTGGTTGCGATCGGCACGTAGGCGAGTACAGAGGTGTTGTGGATGATCGTGGCGCGTGGCTGCGTCTTGAGATGCTCGACCAGCGCCGAGGTCAGCCGGATCGGGCCCAGCAGGTTGGTATCGAGGATACGGCGAGAGGTGGCGTCGTCAATCCTAGCTGAGGCATCATCAAAAGGCATGATGCCCGCATTGTTGATTACGACGTTCAGTGTCGGGTAGTCGCGGATTAGTTGTGCGGCAACGCGGTCTATGTCTGCAGAATCCGAGATGTCGAGTGTAACCCCGTCGATACCCGGGTTTGTGGCTGCCACTTCATCGAGCAGTGCCTGTCGCCGACCGGCGATGATGACCTTGTTGCCAAGTGCATGGAATGCCTCGGCCAGCGCCCGGCCGATGCCGGAAGTACCGCCTGTGATGAAGATTGTGTTGCCGGTCATCTGCATGGGATCATCCTTTCTGTCGCACCACTGTGGTGCCTTGTGGAGTTCACTATGCACTCTGACCGTTAAGTCTCAAATGTCATATAAACAGCAAATACGGACATGCGTTAGGTTCGCCTTAGGATCGATAGGCGCAACTCCGTGGAGCAGGACGAGACCCGGGCCAGGTCGATATGACTTTCACCTGAGTTGTTAAAGCCGTGGCGGCGACGAGCGGTTCCCATTCGGGTTCCGCCTTATCCAGGCAAGCAAGGCCTTGCCTGCAGCGACTGCCATCTCTGTTCTGGATAGAAGACGAAGTCTGTGTGGTCGTTGACTCCAGCATCGTGATCTAGGGCTACGAGGATGCGGTTGCTGTCAATCGGTCATGCTGACGAGGGGGCTTCTCCCCGTTAAGATTAGACGTTGAAGGATAGAGGTGCATTCAGTGGCAGTTGCTATGCTGCACCGCCACTCAGAGAACAGCCGAGTATATCGACCTGATTCAAACTCAGTTGCTCGATCACTTCGGCAGCGACTGAAGCCATTCCGGAGGTCGTGTGCCTCTCAATTAAGATGACGCTGATGCGGCAAATAAGGTCATATGATCGTACTGTCTTCCATCAGTTTGAGGCTGCGCTTCAGGCTTGCTGGTGGTTGACCGTAGCTTCGCAGAAAAGCTCGACGCATCCGGTCACGGTCCGCAAAACCCGTGTCGCGCGCCACGACTTCCATCGGATGCCGCCCCTCTTCAAGCATTACGCGCGCAGCCTCAAGGCGCAGCATTTCGACGGCCTTTGCGGGGGACTGGCCTGTCTCCTCGCGAAAAATCCGGCTGAACTGGCGAGGTGAGAGATTCGCTGCTTCTGCAAGTTCCTCGACAGACAGAGGCTTGCGCAAGTTTTCCCGGGCGTAGCTCAGGGCGCGCTTGACCCGGTCGGATCGTGGCTCCAGCTCGAGCAAGGCCGAAAATTGTGATTGGCCGCCGGGGCGGCGGTGATAGACAACCAGCTTGCGTGCGATGGAACGAGACAGTGCGGGGCCATGATCGTCCTCGATCAACGCTAGTGTGAGGTCGATGGCCGATGACATTCCTGCCGAGGTCCAGATGTTGCCGTCGCGGATAAAGATGCGGTCCTCATCCACGGTGACCTTGGTAAACCTCGATCTGAGGTTGTTTGCATGCGCCCAATGTGTTGTGGCCATCCGCCCGTCCAACAGACCTGCCTCCGCCAGAACGAAGGCTCCCGTACAGACCCCGGCGACCCGGCGGGCCTCTCTCCCGGCCTGCGTCAGGTAAGCACGTAGCCCCGGCGAGATGGCCGAAGGTACAAGCTCTCCGGCCACAATCAATGTGTCAGGCATCACTCCAAGAGCGACGGTCTCTATCCCCGCATTCATCGAGGACCGGACCGTTCCGCCCCTCTCGGATAACACTGTCAGCTGATAGCCTTCGTCGCCGAGTTCTGCATTGGCGAGTTCGAAAGCCGCAAGCGCTGCCAGTCCCATGAGTTGGAACCCGTCTTCCAGGATCAAACCGACCTTCCGCATCGTACTTCCTTCTCGAATTGCCGCTAAAGACTAATCCGGTCAGCAGGATCAAACAAATGCTATCGCTGTCGGTGTCAGAAAATGAAGCAATTGTGTTGTCTGTCACACAAAAAAGGGGTGGCGGGAGATGGTTGGCGGCCTTGCGCTGGAAACCCCAATGGCCTCGAGCTTCTCAAGCTGATCGGGAGCGTTCCGACCGCAGAGGCCCCTCACACTCCCGCCGACAAGAAGACGGCCGCCGCTCCAGCTTATTCAAGAAGTCCGCCGAATTTTCGTTAGATGGAAATGGTCAAGACCGAAGCCAGGGTGTTGCGTTCCTGGCGAGGGGCCGAAGATGACACCGGCCACCCGAGTGTGAAGCAGTTCAACGAGCTCCCCGCACGAAGCTCTCGCCCAAGGCTTGCGGCAGGCTCGCCTTCCTGCCGGCAACGAGCAGCACCATCATCACCATTGCAAACGGCAGCATCTGGATGACGTCGGTGGGCACGTTTACCCCTGCCACCTGCAACGCTGTGGTCAGCGAAAGACTGGCCCCGAAAAGCAGTGCTCCGCCAAGGACCCAGAGTGGACGTCCCCGTGCCAGCATGGCAAGAACGATGGCGATGAAGCCATTGCCGTGGCTCATGAAGGGGATGAAGACGCCGGCGACAGCCACCGACATGAAAGCGCCGCCAAGCCCCGCCAGCGCGCCGGTGGCCAGAACGGCCAGGCTGCGAGTGCGGAACACGTCCACGCCCATGGCGTCCAATGCCGCGGGCTTGTCTCCGGCTGCCTGGAGAACGGAGCCGAGATGGGTCATGCGGTACACCCAGGCAAAGAGCGCGACAAAGGCAATTGCCAAGTAAACGACCGGATTGTGGTTGAAGAGGATCGGGCCCAGCACGGGGATGTCGGACAGCGGCCATATCGGCCACTTCGACACGCCGTCGAGACGCGGATAGCTCCGGGAAAACTGCGCAAAATGCAAGAGGGCCGTGAGCCCTTGCACCGCAAGCGTCAATGCGATCCCGATCACGATCTGGTTGAGCCCCAGACGAACGCAAAACAGCACCATGAATGCGGCGATGAATGCGCCTGCCGAAGCGCCGCCGACAAATCCGAGGGCTGGGCTGCCGCTCGCCCAAGCGACGAGAAAGCCGGCATAGGCGCCTGCGAGGATCATGCCCTCGAGACCGATGTTCAACACGCCCGCCTTTTCCGAGAGCTGTTCTCCAAGGCCGGCCAGCAGCAAGGGTGTCCCGGCCGAAATGGCTCCGAGAAACAAGGTGATGATGAAACTTTCCGTGAAGAGCGACATGTATCGAACCTTTGCTCAGGGCTTCGCGCGGTAATGCCGACGCTTGTCCAGGTACTCAGCGAGCCCCAGCGTAATTAGCAGGAATGCGACGATGACCAGCGAGAAGAAACTTGGTACACCAAGTCGCCGGGCGGCGCTTTCGCCACCAATGGTGAGGGCGGAAAACAGGAAGACATAAGCAATCGAGCCGAAGCCGTTAAGTCTTGCCAGAAACACCAGCGGCACGACGGTCAGGCTGTAGGCCGGGTTCCAGTCGGCCCGCACATTGCCCTGGGTGCCGAGAATGTCGACGGCACCCGACAATCCTGCAAGGCCGGCGGAGATGGCAAAGACTGCAATCGTCAGCTTTGGTACGGACAGTCCCGCATGAACCGCCGCCCGAGGGTTGGCGCCTACGAGACGCAGCCGCATGCCAAAAGAGGTGCGCGTCATCATCAGGTGTACCGCCACAATTGCGATCAGGCCGACGATCAGTCCCGAAGAGACAGTCGTATCGAAAAGTTTCGGCAGACGGGCCTCGACCGGAAGAGTGCGGGTCTGGGGCGTCGTGGTAGCCGGGTCGAGAAAGGCGAGCTTCACCAAAACGTTGGCGAGGGAAACGCCGAGAAAACTCATCATCAGCGTCGTGATGATTTCGTTGATCCCATGCCACGCTTTCAACAAGGCCGGCAGGATGCCCCACAGCGCGCCGATCACGGCGCCGATAACAAGGCCAATCGCCAGATTGATCCAGATGGGAAGGCCTGCGCCAAACATCAGCGGCGTGGTTGCCGCCACGATGACGGCGGCAAGCAGAAACTGGCCATCGCCGCCCAGGTTCCAAATCCCGGCCCGGAAGGCGACGATCAGGCTGGCGGCGATCAGCAGGAAAGGCCCCATTCTCGTCAGGGTCGCCGACAGACCGGATGGAGAGAGGATCGCCCGTTCCACCACATAGGCATAATAGCTCAGGGGATTGACGCCCATGGCCAGAAGAATGACTCCGCCGAGCGCCAATGCAGCAATGAGCGGCCCGACGCTTATGGCCAGCACTCGGCCCCAGGCCGGGAACATACTCGATCTGCCGGAGCTTGTTGTCGGAGCGACTGTCGCCTGTTGTTCATTCATTCTTCTTCTCCGGTACTCATCATGCGACCGACTGCATCGCGGGCATTCGGGCCGTTCTCGACTGCGCCCAGCAATCTGCCGCTGTCAATCACACTGATCCGATCAGCGAGTTCGAGCAGTTCGTCTAGATCTGTCGAAATCAACAGAACCGCCTTGCCGTTGTTGGCAGCCTCGCGAATACGCTCACGTGTTGCGCGGATGTTCTTGACGTCCAGGCCGTAAGTCGGCTTGGCGAAAATCACCGCCTCCGCTGTCCCGGTCAGTTCGCGTGCGAGTAGAACCTTCTGGATGTTGCCGCCGGAAAGCGTGCCCACTGGCGTTTGAATGCTTGGCGTTCGAATATCGAAGTTACGGACATGCTCGGTCGCCTGAGCGTTGATTGCTTGCGGCTTTTCCATACCTCTTTGCCAGAATGGCGCGGCGCCGATGTCTTTCAGGAGGAAGTTCGTGGCAACACTGAAGATGCCTACGGTGCCTTCGCCTAATCGATCATCGGTGACATATCTCAGCCCGGCAAGGCGGCGTGCGCCGACGGTATGGGCACCGATTTCCATGCCGTTGAGCTGCACGCTTCCGGATGCTTCCGTCTGGCCAGCCAGAGCTTCCGCCAGCTCCTTCTGTCCGTTACCGTCGATGCCGGCTATGCCCAGAATCTCACCGGCACGTACGCTGAACGCGATGTTGTTCAGCGGGATACGGCCAGCCCTTGAAGTGAGTCCTTCGACTCTCAGGATAACCGCACCGAAATCGCGTGCGGGGCGTGGTTGGTCGTTCGTTTTCCCGACGGTGGACTGACCGAACATGAAGCCGATAATGTTGCGGGTGTTCTCTTCGTCGGATTGCTCGTGAAGCTCCTGCGGGCCGATGGATCCGGCATTACGTCCAAGACGCAGGACCGAGATCCGATCGCCATAGGCCAAAGCTTCATTCAGTTTGTGGGTTATAAAGATGACCGCAAGACCGTCAGCAGCAAGCCGGCGCATCAATGCGCCAAGGGCCGTTGCCTCGTGTGGAGTGAGCATGGCCGTCGCCTCGTCGAGGATGAGGCAGCGGCTGCCGCGCATGAGGGCTCGAAGGATCTCCACCTGCTGGCGTTCGCCAAGGGACAGGGTGGAGACCAGTGCAAAAGGATCGACGCGCAAGCCGACGCGTTCTGCAATCTCATGAATGCGTTTGGCGACACCGCTTCGGTCCGGTTTGCGCCACCAGACGCCGTCAAGCGTGAAGTTGTCCACCACGCTGAGGCTTGGGACCAGCATTGAATGCTGGAAGACTGTTCCAATGCCCAAAGAAAGGGCGTGGCGAGGCGATGAAATCGTGACGGCGGTTCCGTCGATCTCTATTGTCCCTTCGTCCGGCTGCTGCAGGCCGGAGAGCATACCGACCAAGGTCGACTTGCCCGCGCCGTTTTCGCCGAGGAGGACATGGACTTCACCGGGCCAGATGTCGATGTTGACATTATTGTTGGCGATGACACCGGGAAAGCGCTTGGTAACGCCGCGCAGACCGATGAACGGTCTCCCGAGCGCGCGTGTCGAAGAGGTCTCTGCCTCGATTGAAGCCTGCATCTCAAATTCCTTCATGGAAGTCTGAATTGCCGCATGCATGGTGCATGCGGCAATTCAGGTATTCGGAGCAGGATGGCTCAGTTCGAGCCGACCGTCTTTACCAGTGCGTGAACGCTCTCGGCATCGAACTTCGGCTCGACCTTGATCTTGCCGGAGACGATATCGGCCTGAAGCGCCTCGATCTCCGTCCAGACATTGGCGGGCGCGTTGGCTGTCTTCAGCAAGCGAAGGCTGCCATCGGCGAGCTTGATATCGTAATTATGGCTGCCGTACTTGCCGTCCTTGAGATCCTTTATCATGGCAGCATAGACGGGTTCGAGATTCCAGATGACTGAAGACAGCAGGAAGCCTTTGTCGATTGAGGTCTTGTCGCCGATCACGTCGATGAAGTAGGCCTTGCCGCCGTCGGTTGCCGGAGTGGTTTCGACGGCCTGCAGCATGCCGAAGCTGGAACCGTTGCCCTGGCCAAAAATGATATCCGCACCCGATGCGATGACAGTTTCGGTCACGCGCTTGCCGCCAGCTGCATCCGCATAGGCGGCCGGGCCAATTACTGCGTAACGGACCTCGACGGCCGGGTTCTCTGCCTTGACGCCCTGGGCGAAGGCAACCGACATGTTGTTCCAGGACGGCGGTTCGCCGGATACGACGATCCCGACAACCTTCGTGCGGGACACCTTGGCAGCCAGGCGGCCTGCAAGATAAGCGCCGTCGCTGCCGGCTGCGGTGTAGTCGGCGACCTTGCCGGCCGACAGCTTGTCAGGGCTATCGACGATGGCGACCGGAACGCCCAGTTCTTCACCGATCTCTGGCGCTGCGGTGTTGTAGCCCGAGGCATGAGCGATAAGAAGGCCCGCGCCGTCTTCCGCGAGTTCCCGCAACGTCGGGCGAACGTCGCCGTAGCCGAGGTTCTCGGCCACGATCACCTTTACGCCTGCGGCTTCACCGGCAGCCTTGGCAGCATCAACGCCCTGCTGGTTCCAGCCCATGTCGGTGCCCATTTCCGGCGCAAGAATAGCAATAGACTCCAGATCTGCAGCAGAAACGGATGTTGCGCAAAACATTGATATGGATGCGATAAGCGCAGTAATACTTACTGACGACTTTATTGTATTTCTCATTATATTGTTCCCTTCTTGATTTTAGTTGACGGCACTTCTTGGCATGCTAGATTTTACTAATCGTAAAATCCAAAACGGGTCCAGATATGAAAGATTACCTCCTGATTCCGGCGCTCTTGCTGACCTTCACCTCCGCTCCTGCCTTTTCTGCGGCGCAGATGCTGGACGTTGCGGTCGAGAATACGGGAAAGACCGCGCTGAGTTGTCGTGCTGCAATCGCGCACTGGTTCTCCGCCGACCTTGGAGAGGCTGCTCCTGGTGCGAAGATCTCGTTCAGCTTCGGCGTCGACGTTGCATCTGGAAACGTGTTCCAGCAAAATTCGGTCGGCGACAAAATGGCGGTGCAGCGGATCTGGTGTGGCCGGAAGGGTGACGACTGGCGCACGAGAGAGGAGATTCCACTTGAGCGTCGAGCTGGAGTTGCCCCCAATCCGGTTCGCCTGCGGTGTGACGCTGATGGAGAAAGGGCCCATTGCAGCGTGCAATGAGCGTCCTCGGAGCTGTTTGCCTGCCATCGAGCGTGAGGCGAAATCCGGCTCCCCTTTCTGGGGCGGCCGGACCGGCAGCGCAAGAAACCAAAGATTGCCAGGAAAGCCATAGCGATGTTCTCGATTGACAGCGTGAGAATACGATAGCATGATCATACCGTAATACAATAATGAAAAGCGGCGACGATGGTGAATTTTCGTGCCATTAACTTAAGCTACTGATCTAAAATGCATTATTGTATTTTCCAAGCTGGATCTGAGAGGGCAAAAGGATATGCGGACTGCGATTATTACGGGAGCCAGCCGTGGATTGGGTCGAGCCTTTGCGATTGGCTTGGCGCGGGACGGCTACGCGCTGAGCCTTTGTGCACGTGATGTGGCGGGACTGGAGGAGACGGCTGAAATGGCTCGGAACGCGGGCTCGCCGTTGGTGAATATGATCTCCGCGGATCTTTCCCAGGCGGGTGCGGCTGAAAACGTTGTGGAAGCCACTATAGCCGCAACCGGGCGCATCGATGCATTGATCAATAATGCAGGCGCCACGAAGCGAGGGGATTTCTTCGCGCTGGCCGACGACGATTTCCTCGAGGGCTTCGCACTCAAGTTTCATGCCACAGTGCGCTTCTGCCGGGCCGCATGGCCTGCCCTGGCGGAGAGCAAGGGCGTGATCGTCAACATATCAGGCGTCGGGGCTCACACCCCTGAGCCCGACTTCACGATCGGCGGTTCGGTCAACTCCGCCCTGATCAATTTCACCAAGGCCATCTCCAAGCGGGCCCGGGATACCGGGATGCGGATCAACACCTTGTGCCCCGGCCATATCGTGACGGACCGGCTCGCCAAGCGCATTGAGAACCTTGCAAGAGAACGGGGCATATCGTTTGAGAATGCGCGTGAGGAAATGCGCCTGGAGCAGGGCATCCAGCGCTTTGCCGATCCTGAAGAAGTCGCGAATGTCGTGCGGTTTCTGTGCAGTCCGGCGGCGTCATATGTGCATGGCACGGTCATAAACGTCGACGGCGGCGCGACGCCGGGTATCTGATATTCGGCCCGCTATCGGGCCGAATATTCAATCCTCTTGCTCTTCTTCGGCCAGCCGCTGACGGAGGATGGCAAGCGCGGTCTTGCCTGCGTTCATTACATGACGCGCTGCTGCCTTGCGAGCCTCCTTGCCACGCCGGGCGGCGAGATGGCCGACAACCTCTTCAAGCTCATCAAGGCTCTCACGCGTCCGTCCCGGCGCACCCAGGGATGTTGCGCGCAATACCATGACGCGGGCGTTGAGCGACGAGAGCGTATGACCCAGGGCCTCATTGTGGGCACCATAGATCAGGCAATCGTAGAATGCGTTCTTCGCAGTCAGGCGTTCGAGCGGATCTGTAATTTGCTCTCCGCGTTTCAGCACTTCAAACGCGGCTTTCAGCGCTTCGATATCTTCGTCCGTGGCATTGCGGGCAAACAGTTCGCAGGCGAGACCTTCGAGCTCGACCCGCACCTGGTAGATACCCTCAGCCTGTTCCGGCAGCAGGCGTGCAACGATCGGTCCGCGATGCGGGACGACCTGCACCAGTCCTTCGCTCTCCAGCTGGCGTAGCGCCTCACGCACAGCGGTGCGGCTGACGCCGGTCATTTCGCAAAGATCGCGCTCCGTGATGCGTTCCCCAGCCTTGAAGTATCCAACGGCAATCGACTCGCGAATGCTCTCGGTAACGCTATGGCGAACTGGCGCTGCAGCCTTGATGACCTTGAAATCGATCGGCGGTGTTTTCCGTTGCAGCAGCTTGGCCATCAGTTGGTGCCCCGTTTGTGAACTGAAAAATTGATAATACGGTATTACTACACGGAAAATGCCTGCTTTAAAAGCGGTAGATTGCCTGAATGCCTCTTTAGGATGCAGCATCCTGCTTGTGACCTCACCGGGAAGGCCTGTCGGGGATGGCATTACTCAAAATTCATATTTTTCAATGCTTGGCGCTTTCCACGCAACGGAGCGAAGCAATAGTGCATCTGCAAAGCTGAAACTGGAATAACTTATCTCTGCATCGGGCATTCGTGAGCATGACTACAGTATCGCCCTGGCATTAAAACGAATCGATTCCATGCAAATCGGATCGATAACGATATGGTTGAAAATCGAGGCGACGGTTACTCCTGCTTTTAATGGCTTTTGGGACCTTCAACAGCTTTCCGTTCCATATCGGCGTTTTGGCAGGCTGCTCCGCAAGAGGCTTCCGGAACGCTGTCGGGGTTCCGGAAGCCATGTCTTGGGTGCAACTATCCCGATGCAAAGCAAGGCATCAAGCCTGGGCTTCGTCGATCACTGCCATTGCCGCCTCGACGCCGGCACCGACGTCGATCCCTTTGACACCAGCCGCCTGAAGCCCGCCCGCGATTGCCGCGACAGAAATGAGCGAGTAGGTCGGCCGTGCGGTCGGTCCCATGTGCCCGATGCGGGTCAGCTTGCCCAACGTCTCAGCCCGACCCGATGAGAAGACGACACCATAGCGTGCCCGGATGGCGGCTCTGAGCTTTACTTCATCGATGCCATCCGGGATTGCGACCGCGGTGCAGGTGGGTGATGCAATCTCTTCGCTCGCCGCCCAGAGCTTGAGCCCGGCCGTCAGAATGCCGGCCCTGCAGGCCTTGGCCGTCAGGGCATGACGTGCCCATACCGCCTGTTCTCCTTCCTCCAGATAAAGATCAAGCGCCGCATCAAGAGCGTAGATTTCGGAGACCGACGGCGTGAAAGGGAAAGGTTGGTTTGCCTCATGTGCTCGTTTCCAGTCGCTTATCGACAATATCGAAGCTGTCGGAGCATCAGGGTTGGCCGCGATCTTTTCCCACGCGGCCTCGCTCACATGCAGGAGCGACAATCCCGGCGGGCAGCCGAGGCATTTGTTAGGGCCGGTGACGAAGATATCGGCAAAGCAGGTTTCCGGCAGGACCTCCATGCCGCCGAACGCCGAAACGGAGTCGACGATCAGCAGTTTACCGGCCGCCCGCACAACCGCACCGATTTCCGCTACGGGATTGACCGTGCCGGACGGCGTGTCGTGGTGGCAAATGGAGACGATCGCAATGTCGGGGCGCTTCTTCAGCATGTCGGCCACGGCATCCGCCGTGAGCACTTCGTTGTAAGGAACCTCCAGTTCGACGAGTTCCTTGGCGTATCGTGCGGCCCAGAATCCGAAACCTTTCCCGTATACCCCTGAAACCAGATTGAGCACGACATCGTTGCGTGCGATCAGCGAAGCTGCCGCGGCCTCAAGCCCCAGCACCGGCTCACCCTGAAGGATCACCGGCGGAGTGCTGGTATGGAAGACCTGCCGAACCTTGGCGTGCGTCGCCTCATATTGCTCAAGGAAGGCCGGATCATAGTCGTAGAGCACTGGCCTAGCCAACGCCCGCAGCACCGAAGGATAGGCATCCACCGGGCCGGTCGTCAGCGTGAATATGGGATCTGAAAAGTTTCTGTGGCCCATGGGCTTCTCCTGTAGGTCCTATTCTCGAAAAATTGCAGGTTGTGTCTTACGCAGGAATACCGCCCCATCGATGGCATGATCCAGCTCTTCGAGGGTCGCAATCAGTTCATCGCCATCCAGTAGAACACGCCGCCAAGCGATCTGATCACGGAACTTTTCGGCTAGATCGGTGTCGCTCAGCGGGTCTCCGAGCCCGCCTTTGGCTGCAGTGATGACATTCAGGATTTCGCGCCCATCGGTCATGAGAAGACGGATCTGAACTGAATCCAGTGCATAGGTGGGGTCGTCGCGAAAGGTAAGTTTGTCACCGAGCGCGCGGGTCTCAGTATCTGCGACTGCTTTGTCCGAAAACGCTGCCAGATCGGCTCTTCCGTGCACCAGACTGACGGCGACGGCATGCTGTGCACTGACTTGGGCCAATCGGCCGGAAGTCACGCCGGGTCGGTCGGTACGCTGGCGTAGTAGCGGATGGCCGGTGAGCTCCACGGACATGATATCCGTTGTGCTAAAACCGCCCTTTGCATGTAGGGCAAGGCAGGCCTCGATGACTGGGTTCAGCACGACGCCGCAAGGGTAGGGCTTGAAGGTGTTGTTCAGGATCTCCCAGCGACTGCCAAGTTCGCCGGTGATGGCGGCATAATCCGGCGTATCAGAGTGAAGGGCCAAAAAGCCGCGCTTGCCCTCAAGCGGTTCTTCAGGGCCGGTATATCCGTCGGCGGCGAGCAGTGCGGCCATCAGGCCGCCGCGCGCAGCCTGGCCGACTGAGAGACTTTTCGACATGGTGCCGAGCGTTTCGACCGAACCCGCACCTTGCGCCAGCGCATGGCCCAGCGCGTCGACCAGTTGGGAAGGCGACAGGCCAAGTAGGCGTCCAGCGGCCATGGCTGCGCCGAAAACACCGCATGTCGACGTGATGTGCCAACCGCGTGCATAGTGCACCGGATGGAGGGCGTTGCCGAGGCGGCAGGTGACCTCCGCGCCGAGCACGAATGCCTCGATCAGGGCTCTGCCATCGACCGGACGGCCTTCGCTGGCCAAGGTTTCCGCCAGCGCCAACACCGCAGGTCCGACCGGCGCCGAGGGGTGGATCACGGTCGGTATGTGCGTGTCGTCATAGTCGAAGATGTTCGCGGAGGCCGCGTTTATGTACGCCGCCCATAACATGTCTGCCCGCTCCGGGCGCCCGATCAGCGTGTTGGTCGGGGGACCGGAGAAGGCCGGTAGCAGCGCTGCCAGCTTATCGATCGCCGCTTCGCCGGAACCGCCGATCGCGGTGCCCACCATATTGATGAGGGAACGCCGGCCGGCGAGGATCACGGCGTCGGGCATCGCCGGCGGCGCATGGACGAAATCGGCGACGGTGGCGCTGATGCCGACCATGTCAGGCCCCGGCAGCCTTGCCGCGGACTTCGGTGTCCGCCCATTTTTCCAGGGGACGAATGATCGCCGTCATGTCCGCTGACGGGCCGCAATCTGCCTTGGTGATGGAGAAGAGCATCCGCACGGCATTGCCGACGAGCATGGGCACGCCGAGGCGGTCTGCCTCTTCGAGGCAAAGACGGATGTCCTTGAGTGACAGCGCAATGGCGAAGCCGAAGTCGAAACCGCGCGGCAGGACGAAACGCGGGATCTTGTCGACGCTCGCCGAGGTGCGGCCGGATCCGGCATTGAGCACCTCGATCATGACATCGGCATCAAGGCCGGCCTTGGCGCCCATTACCATCGCCTCGGACGTGATTGCCAGCGCCGCAGCCGAGCAGATGTTGTTGATGAGCTTCATCACCTGAGCCTTTCCGGGCTCTTCGGCGACGCGGATCACCTTGCCGAGTCTGAGAAGCATCGGCTCGACGACGGCAAAATCGGCGGATGGTCCGGCCGCCATCAGGGCCAGAGTGCCTTTCGTCGCGCCCGCGACGCCGCCCGATACCGGACTGTCGACCAAGGCGATTCCGGCTGCGGACAGGATCTCCGCCAGATCCATTTCGGCTTTCGGGCCGGTCGTCGAAAGATCGACGACGCGTTTCACGATGCCGGGGTTTTCGGCAATGCTGCGGCCAACAGCCAGCACCACTTCAGGCGTGGGCAGCGACATGAAAAGCGTTTCGGCACGAGCGGTCAGCTCGGGAATGGTCCCGGCAGCTGTTGCGCCGGCATCCGTCAGGGCGGCAACTGCTGCATCGACACGATCATTGACGACAAGCTTGTAGCCTGCGCCGATGATGCGTTCCGCCATCGGTCGGCCCATGTTGCCAAGGCCAATGAAACCAATCTCACTCATTTCACTCTCCTGTTGTCGCGGCCCGCCGTTCAAGCGAAAGACCAGCCATTGTCCACGGGAATGGCCGCCCCGTTGATGCCCTCGCTGGAGGGGCCGCAAAGGAACTGCGCAAGCGCCGTCACCGTTTCTATCGGAATGAACTTCCCTCCCGGCTGTCGGGTGGAAAGGAAAAGCTTTTCCGCCTCGTCGCGGGAAATCCCTTTTTCGTCCGCCAAGGTCTCGATGCGGCCGAGTGCCGAATCCGTTGCCATCAAGCCGGGGCAGATCGCGTTGCAGGTGATACGCGTCGATGCCAGTTCGAGAGCGATGGTGCGGGTCAGGCCGATCATGGCGTGCTTGGTGGTGACATAATCCGCCCGCCCGGCAAGTGCGATCAGGCTGTAGACGGAGGCCATATTGACGATGCGCCCCTGATTGCGCTCCCGCATCCCCGGCAGGCACGCCCTGATCAACCGGAACGGCGCGGAAAGATTGACCTCGAGCGCCCGGTCCCAGTCTGCATCGTCAAGCGTTTCCACCGGCGACATCTTGCGAACCACCGCATTGTTGATCAGCACGTCGATCGCGCCGAGGTGACCTTCCGCTTCGGCGACGAGGCGCGAAGCGGCACCTGTTTCAGACAGATCGGTTACGTGCACGCCGACCGGCCGGCCGGTCTCTTCGGCGAGCAGATCGGCGGCATCTCGCACCTCGGACAGGACATCAGTCAGAAAGACCCTGTCACCCGCCTTGGCAAAGGATCGCGCCAGTTCCAGCCCCAGACCGAGGGCGGAACCGGTAATCAGGACGCCTCTTCCGTTCGGGGCATTCATCGCGCCAGCTCCTCCCAGGTGAGCGCGGGCGCGACATCCAGCCGGACGACGATGCCTTCCAGTTCCGTCGAAGCCGGCGGATAGGCGCGCATCACCGCCGGATCATGCCCAGGCACGATGTGGTCGAGGCTGGGCGCAAGTTCGATCAGTCTCGAATAGCCGCGAATGAGCGCAGCTTCGTCGAAAAGCACCGGGAAGGGATTTTGACGTTCCATGTTGGCGTAGAAATGCGTCGCATCGGACGCCAGAACGACCCAGCCTCGGCGTGTCATGACACGCACAGCCTGGAGGCCGGCGCTGTGACCCGGTATCGAATGCAGCCAGAAACCCGGGACGAGCTCTCGGTCGCCTCTATGGAACTCGATCCTGCCAGCATAGAGGCTTCGGATATAGGCGACGATATTCTCAACGTCGAAAGGCCCACGGGCCTTCGCGTCGCACATGCAGGGACCCGTGGCATGTCCAGCTTCATCGACCTGAAGATGGAACCGTGCGGAGGGAAAGTGTCCCAAGGTCCCGGCATGATCGTAGTGAAGATGCGTCAGGACGACCTGCGACACCTCGCGAGCATCAACGCCAAGCAGGGCGAGCGCATCCTTGGGTTCACGCAGCAGGGTGCGTCCGCGTTCCTTCGCCGCTTCGATGCCGAATCCCGTATCGATGACGAACACCTCGTCCTCGCGACGCGCTAGCCAGATGAAATAGTCGAGGTTCTCTCCCGCCTCGTGCGGATCGTCGGCATGGAGAAAGTTGTCCTTGGCAGTTCTTCCGCCGTGCACGGCATAGCGCAGGGCATAGAGTTCGAATGGCGCAATTCCTGCATCGGGCTCCTCCGTCGGTTCAGTCATGCTCATTCATTCCTCAGCGCGATAAAATGACGGTGCAAGAAACGCTCCTACAATATGACCGTAATCTTGTCATACAATCTATTGACAGGTCAAGTCCGGCGTGTCTAGTCTTAACCATCAGAACGGCAGAGTGACCGGTTCGACAACTGCCTGCCTACCCACCTTAACGGAGAGATGCATGACTCGTCCTGAATTCAGCGGTGAACAATTCCAGAAAGGTCTGCAGGTAAGGCGTGAAGTTCTAGGCGATGCATATGTGGCACCATCGCTTGCCAGTGCCGACGACCTCACCGCTCCCTTGCAGAAGCTCGTGACCGAGTGGTGCTGGGGGGAAATCTGGACCCGCCCGGGGCTGGAGCGCAAGACCCGCAGTTTCCTCAATCTCGCGATGCTGACGGCGCTCAACCGCCCGCACGAGATCAAGATCCATGTCCGCGGCGCGCTGAACAATGGCGTGACGGAGGAAGAGATCGTCGAAGTCATCCTGCAGGCGGCGATCTACTGCGGCGTTCCGGCGGCGCTGGACGCGATGCGGGTTGCGACGGAAGTGATCCGTCAGGTGCGCGAAGAAAAAGCTTGATTTAGCCCTTGCGTCCAAGGGGCGCGAGCGGCAATCCGAATTCCAACAGGAGGCCCAAATGACAGAGACGGGAACGCTGAAGTCCACAAAGGACGCGCCTCACAGGCTCAAGACTGGTGAGGAATACAAGGAATCACTCAAGGATAATCGCCAGATCTGGGTTGGCGGTGAAAAACTGAACTCGGTCTATGATGAACCGGCGCTGGCACGGGGCATCGACCTGCTGGCCTCGATGTTCGATGACCAGTTCACCGAGGAACACGCCGACGCGACCACCTATTACGACGAAAAGGTCGGCGCCGTACTAAGCCGGTCCTGGCAGATCCCGCGTACCAAGGAAGACCTTGCCGCGCGTCGCAAGATGATCGAATACACCTCGCTCAAGACCGCCGGCACCTTTGGCCGTCCGCCGGATCTCGCGCCGTCGATCGTCGTCGGCCTCTACGCCTATCTGCCGACCTTCAAGAAGAAGAAGTCCCTGATCGAAGGCATCGATCCGGACTTTGCCGAAAACATCGAACGCTACATGGAATACGGTCAGAACAATAATCTGACCGCATCGGAAAGCCTTGCCGGCCCGCAGGCCGACCGCTCGTCACCCAAGGCCTCCGAGGCCTCTCTGCTCAAGGCGCGCAAGGTCACCAAGGACGGTGTCTACATCTACGGCGCCAAGACTGTCGGCTCCATCGCCGCCCAGGCGAACGACATCTTTTTCACCAATCTCGGCGGGATTCAGGAAACCCCGGCGGACGCCTGCATCTGGGGTTCGGTGCCGATCGACACCCCCGGTATCAAGATGATCTCGCGCGAGATGGTGTCGCAGCCATTGTCCGGCAAGTTCGATCATCCGGTCGCCAGCCTCGGTGAGGAAGCCGACCAGTTTATCGTCTTCGACAACGTCTTCGTTCCGAAGGAGCGGCTTTTCAATCTCGGCGACCCGACCGCGATGAGCTACTACGGCCCGGTCTGCGTTTTCGCGCACTGGCACGTGCTCACCCGTCTGGCCGTCAAGGCGGAACTGTTTGTCGGGGCGGGGCAGATGGTCCTCGACTATCTCGGCACCGGCAAGATCCCGGCCGTACAGATGATGCTCGGCCAGCTCGTCGAATACGCCCAGACGCTGCGCGCCTTCGTGACGGCGGCAGAGGCTCTCGCCGTGCCAACGGAAGGTGACGTCATGCGCCCGGATGTCGGGATGCTGACGGCCGGTCGCCTTTACTCGATCGAGAACTACCCCAAGATCATCCACATCCTTCAGGAAATGTGCGGTCAGGGTCTCGTCATGCGCTTCGGCAAGAAGGCCTTCGATAATCCGGATGTCGGCCACTTCCTGCATGAACTCCTGCCCGGCCATGGCGTGTCGGCAATGGTCAAGGAACAGCTGATGAATTTCATCTGGGACATGACCTCCGGCTCTCTTGCCGGCCGCGTCGCATTGTTCGAAAACGTCAATGCCACGCCGGCCCCCGCTCTTCGCGCAAGACTTTACAACGAAGTCAAACGCGACGGATATGTCGCTCAGGTGAAGAAGATCGCCGGCATCGAGTGAACTCAAGTCGACCCCGCCCGACCCAGTGAAGGGCGGGGTTCTCTTTGTCTGACAATGCGGGAGCCCGTGATGGATCACGCCACGCTCATTGACTGCCTCTATCAGGCCTACGCGTCGCGTGACGCGGAACAGGTGGCCTCTCTCTATCATCCCGATGGCTGGCACGAGGAAGTCGCGATGGCCAAGCGTCGCGAAGGTCGCGCAGCCCTTGCGGAGGGACTTCTCGGCTTCTGGCGGATGCTGCCCGACGTCTCCTGGGACCGGCGCGGTTATGTCCGGGCCGCCAATCAGGTCGCCGTTCCCTATTTCATGACTGGTACGTTCACGCCTCGCAGCGGCGACCCAACCCCAAGGCAGATCGCACTCGACGGCCTGCACATCTTCGAGTTCCGCGACGGTCTGTTCGCCTCCAGCAAGGACATGTGGGACCTCGACATCTTCAAGACGCAGATGGGCTGAACCGATGAATGATCTTGCGACACTGGACGGCATCGCTTTATCCGGATTGATTGCCAAACGCGAAGTCAGCGTCGGCGAAGTCCTCGAAGCGGCGATCGAGCGCGTCGAGCGGCTGAACCCGAAATTGAATGCCGTCGTGCATGAGCATTTCGATCTTGCCCGCAAGCAGGTAGCGGAAGGATTGCCGGAAGGCCCGCTTTCCGGGGTTCCCACGCTCCTGAAAAACACCGGCTTCGAAGCCGAGGGCATGATCCTGTCGACCGGATCCGAACTGCTACGCAACAATGTCAGCAAGCGGGATTCCACGATTACCGCACGCTACAAGGCGGCGGGCATGGTGATCCTGGGCAAGTCCAACACGCCGGAATTCGCCCTCAGCTTCACAACCGAACCCGATGCGTTCGGACCCACCCGCAATCCCTGGGATCTCGAGCGCACAGCTGGCGGCTCGTCCGGCGGCTCGACCGCCGCTGTGGCGAGCGGTATGGTTCCAATTGCCAACAGCTCGGATGGCGCCGGCTCGACCAGACTTCCGGCAAGCCATTGCGGGTTGTTCGGCTTCAAGCCGTCGCGGCTGGTCAACCCCGTGGGCCCAGCCTCGGCCGAGGCGATCGGCGGAATGTCGACCCCGCACGCGGTCTCCTGGTCGGTTCGCGACAATGCCGCCATGCTCGACATATCCGCCGGCGCAGACGCGGGTGACCCATGGGCTTCACCGGCCGTTGCTGGCAGCTATCTTGCTGCCACCGACAAGACGCCACCGCGCCTGAAGATTGCGATGATCGTCGAGGTGCCCACCGGGAGCCCTGTCGAACCGGACATGGTTGCGAGCGTCGAGGAAACGGCGCGTCTTCTGGAAGGTCTCGGCCACCATGTCGAAAAGGTCCGGGATGCGGGCTATGACGCCGAAGCTCTGAAAACCGCCTGGCGTATTGTCGTCGGGGTCAATGTCGCGCTGGGAGTGACCGGCGGAGACCTGGCCTCAGCGAACCTGTCCAGGCTTGAACCCGTCAATCAGGAATGGGTCCGCGAGGCGCTGGCCGTTCCCGGCACACGCTACCTCTGGGCGATCAACCAGCTTCACGCCTCGTCGCGCGCCATGGCGGCTTTCTTTAGCCGGTACGATGTCATGTTGACGCCCGCGGCGGCGGAACCGGCTCCCCTGCTGGGCAAGCTCGCTGGCCGCGGCAAGACGCTCGACGAATTCTATGACCTGTTTTGGTCGCACTCGCCCTTCACCGCTGTTTTCAACACCTCGGGCTGCCCGGCGATGTCGGTTCCGCTGGGCATGAGCGCGAAAGGTCTGCCAGTCGGATCGCATTTCGGTGCCGCCTTCGGCAAGGATGCCCTGCTTCTTTCGCTGGCCGCGGAGCTTGAGCGTTCCGCTCCGTGGATCAACCGGCGACCCGCCCTTTTTGGCTGAGGAGAAATCTCGTGCAAGACAAAGAAATCCTCGCATTGAGCGCCCGCGACATCGCTTCGGCCGTGCGTTCGCGCGCACTGACGGTACGCGCCGTCACTGAAGCGCATCTGAAACATATCGACGAGACCGACGGGCCGGTGATGGCCTGGCAGCATCTCGACGCGGATCAGGCGCTTGCCTCTGCCGACGCAATGGATCGGCAGGGTGTGACGGGTCTCCTCGCCGGCGTGCCGATTGGCGTGAAGGACGTAATCGACACCGCCGACATGCCGACAGGCTATGGCACCTCTATCTATGACGGCTTTCAGCCGCCGTGGGATGCGGCATGCGTGCAGAATGCCAGCAACGCCGGAGGATTGATCCTTGGCAAGACCGTCAGCACCGAACTGGCGATGGCGAGCCCGAACAAGACGCGCAATCCGCACAACCCCGCCCACACCCCCGGCGGCTCGTCGTCGGGCTCGTGCGCGGCTGTCGCGGCAGGCATGGTGCCGGTCGCCTTCGGCACGCAGACTTCCGGCTCGGTCATTCGCCCAGCAAGTTTCTGCGGCGTCACGGCGTTCAAGCCGAGCTTCGGGCTGATCAACACCGTCGGCATCAAGGTGCTCTGCCATAGTCTCGATACACTCGGTATCATTACGCGCAATATCGGCGATGCGGCCCATTGCGCTGCGGCTTTGAGCGGCCGGTCCGGTCTGGAGAACCCGACACCGCCAGCGCGGCCGCGCATCGGAATTCTGACCGGAACTCGTCTCGACAAGGCTGAAGGAAGCTCACTTGAAGCAATCGAGCGGCTCGCAGCCATCGCGGAAGCAGCCGGAGCAGAAACAACGATCATCCCGGCACCCGCCTGGTATGACGGCATCTTCGATCTGCACGAAGCCGTCATGGGCTGGGAAGTGACCCACTCGCTTGCTTTCGAGATCGCCCGGCACTGGGATGGATTGACACCGGTCACAAGGGCCATGCTGGAAGATCAGGGACGCGTGGACGAGATCCGCTACCGCTCGGCAATGGCCGAGATACCCGGCATCCGTCATCTGATGGACGCGATTCTGTCTCGCTTCGATGCCGTGCTGACGCTGGCCGCTCCCGGCGAAGCACCGAAGGGCATGGCGACGGGAGATCCGGTCTTCAACCGTCTCTGGAGTGTCCTGCAGGTGCCGCTGGTCTGCCTGCCGGTCACCAATGGACCGCAGGGGCTTCCCGTCGGCGTCCAGCTTGTCGGCGCACGCGGTTCGGACCACCGACTGGTCTGTGCCGCACAGTTTCTGGAAACCGCCATCGCTGCCGAAGGAGGTATCAAATGACCCAGCTTCCAACGGATCAGCTGTCAGACGACTTTCGCTCGGCCATGCGACAGCTTGCGGCGACCGTCAACATCATCACCGCCGGTGAGGGAGCGACCCGGCGCGGGTTGACGGCAACGGCGGTCTGCTCGATGTCGATGACGCCTCCCTCCATGCTGGTCTGCGTCAACCGCTTCGGCGAGGCGCACAAGGCGATCACCGCCGCCGGCAGTTTCTGCGTCAACATCCTCTCCGACGACCAGCGCGAAATCGCGATGCGGTTTGCCGGCCAGATCGGAGAGGTGGGAGATGACAAGTTCGCACCTTACGGATGGACGCGTCTGGCAACCGGCGCTCCCGCCCTCGACGGTGCGATGGCCAATCTCGACTGCGAGATTGCGTCGATTTCGGAAACGTCCAGCCACTCCATTTTCATCGGCAATGTGAAGGCCATTCGCTTCGGGCCGGAAACATCGCCACTGCTTCATTACAATCGAAACTTTTTCTCGTTGGCCAACCAGACAGCACTCTGAAAACCAGCGAAATCGGGAACCGGCTCTTCGACCACAAGACAAAAGCAAAGAGCGCCTTCGATCCGGCATGGCCGGGTCCGCGCCTGGTCGCAGCCACAAATATCAAACGGGCAACGCAATGGCCCAACGGAGGTATGACATCATGGCAATCAGTGACGCGCAGTTCTTGAAGGGCTGGAGACAGGTTCTCGGCATGTGCAATCTGAAACCGGGCGAGCAGGTGACGATCCTGACCGGCGACGACAGCAACAAGCAGATCGCCTATATCGCCAAGCTCGCCGCATCGGATCTCGGGGCCGTGGTTACCGAGCTTAACCTTGCTCCGATGAACGGCGAAAAGGCGCTTTCGCCCGACAAGTCAGGCTATGTCGGCAAGACGCCGCTCGAAGGAAACAGCGCAGCGCTTGCCTGCCTCCAGGCTTCCGATCTGGTGATCGACACCCTTCAGCTTCTGTTTTCGAAGGAGCAGGAAGAGGTGCTGAAGGGCGGCACGCGCATGCTGCTCGCCGTGGAACCGCCGGAAATCATGATGCGTCAGATCCCGCGTCCCGAAGACAAGGCGCGCGTTCTCGCCGCAGCACGCAAGATCGGCGCCGCGCGCGAAATGCACGTTACCTCGAAGGCCGGAACCGATTTCCGTTGCCGGCTGGGGCAGTATCCGGTGCTCACCCAGTACGGTCTCGCCGACGAGCCGGGTCGCTGGGACCACTGGCCGAGCTGCTTCTCGGCACGCTGGCCCGACGAAGGCAGCGCCGAAGGCACGATCGTGATCGACGAGGGCGACATCCTCCTGCCGTTCAAGAAATATGCCCGTGCGCCCGTCACGGTGACCATCGAAAAGGGTTACATCGTCGACATCAAGGGCGGCTACGATGCCGAGTTCATGCGCAAGTTCATGGACAGCTTCAACGATCCTAGGGCCTATGCAATGGCGCATGTCGGCTGGGGTCTCGAAAACCGCGCGAACTGGACGGTTCTCGGCCTCTACAATCCGGAAGCGCAGCTCGGCATGGATGCCCGGTCGTTTGCCGGCAACTTCCTCTGGTCGTCGGGTCCGAACACCGAGGCCGGAGGCGACCGCGACACGCCATGCCATCTCGATATTCCGCTTCGCAATTGCTCGGTTTCTCTCGACGGCGAAGTGATGACGTTGGATGGCGTGGTTATCCCCGAAGATCAGAAATAAGCCATGGCACAGTATGACGTGGCAATCGTTGGCGCCGGCTCTGCCGGTGCCCTTCTCGCGGCCCGCCTGAGCGAAGATCCTGCGCGGCAGGTGCTTTTGATCGAGGCGGGCGGCGAGCCGACCGATCCCGATATCTGGAAGCCCGCCATGTGGCCGGCGATCCAGCATCGCAGCTATGACTGGGACTATCGCACCCTTCCCCAGAAGGGGACGGCGGGACGCAGCCACGCCTGGGCACGCGGCAAGGCGCTTGGTGGATCGAGCCTGTTGCACGCCATGGGCTATATGCGCGGTCATCCCGCCGACTTCGCCGTCTGGGCGGAGGCGACTGGCGACGAGCGCTGGAGCTGGGAGGGCCTGCTGCCGGCCTTTCTGGCCATCGAAGACCATTCGTCGGGCGGCGACGGCATCCACGGCAAGGGCGGGCCGATGCCCGTCTGGATCCCCGGTGATGAGGTAAGCCCGCTGGCGCAGGCCTATATGCGGGCAGGCGAAGCATTGGGCCTGCCGCGCATCCCCGGCCACAACACCGGCAAGATGGTCGGCGTCACGCCCAATTCCCTGATGATCAGGGACGGCCGGCGCGTCACGGTGTCCGAAGCCTGGCTTACGCCATCGGTGCGAGCACGGTCGAACCTGACGATCATGACCGGAACGCTTGCCCGCAGTCTGGAACTCGAGGGATCGAAAGTTACGGCCCTTGCGGTTGTCGGACCAAACGGCAGTGCCAGCATCAGCCCCGACATTGTCATCCTGTCGGCCGGTTCGCTGGAAAGCCCGGCGCTGCTGATGCGTTCCGGGATAGGTCCTGAAGACGTCCTGAAACAGGCCGGCGTCACCTGCCGGGTCAAGTCGTCGGAGCTCGGCCACAACCTGATGGACCATCTGCTCGGAGCGGGTAATCTCTACGCCGCTCGGAAAGAGGTGGCGCCGTCACGCCTGCAGCATTCGGAGAGCATGGCCTACATGCGGGCGGGAGATTTCAGCGCTGACGGCCAGCCCGAAATCGTGGTCGGCTGTGGTGTTGCGCCGATTGTCTCGGAATGCTTGACAGCGCCTGCACCGGGAACCGCCTATTCCTTCCTGTTCGGCGTGACGCATCCCACAAGCCGTGGCGATGTGCGCATTTCCGGACCGGAGATGACGGATCCGCTGCAGATCGACCCGTGCTACCTGCAGACCGATCACGACCGTCGCATGTTCCGCGCGGCCCTTGTCGCGGCACGCGAGATCGGACAACAAGCCGAACTCGACGAATGGCGCAGCCACGAACTGCTTCCGGGACCGCTCGATACCACGGAAAAAATCGACGCCTTCATCGCCAAGGCAGCGATCACGCATCACCATCCCTCCGGGACCTGCCGGATGGGCAAGGATGACGCCTCCGTCGTCGATCCCCGCCTGCGTCTGCGCGGTCTGGACAACCTCTACGTCGTCGACGGCTCCGTGTTGCCCAGTCTCACGGCGGGACCGATCCACGCTGCTATATTGGCAGTCGCGGAGACATTCGTGAGACAGTTTTAGGGGTGCAGGTAGCTTGGTTCGATGTGCCTCGCTGGTCCAGCCACAAGGTCTTTCCCCGGGCCGTGCTCGCTCTCGATGGCATTCAAGCCGAGGGCTCCGCGGATCACTCATGACATCGAGTGGTGTTCGCTTCCCAATTGTTCGCTATTTCTGACAGGTGTTGTTATCGCAACCCACTTTATCAGGACAATATAAGCGTTAGTTTGATCGCATCGGTGCAGCGCGCTCGACCTGCGCGTTTTCTGAAGTGCAGGGAGCGATGCCGTTTGTGGCCCTGCCTCCGCGGATCGCAACCGGCTAGGGGGCGCGGGGATAGGGGGACTTGTTTTCATGCATATGCTGCTCGTTATTTCCGCCGGCCTCATACTGCTCGGCGTTTTTGCGCTTTTTGGAAAGTTGTGGGGCGGGGATGCCGCTGGCATTGCGCTGGCTGCCCGGTATTTCGTGCCCGTCTGGCTGCTCGTGGCCCTGACGAATATGTGGGTGGGCGTGACCAAGGCCGGTTATGGCGTATCGGAGGAACTGCCGATCCTTCTCGTCGTCTTTGCCGTCCCGGCCGCCATCGCCGGTTTTGCCGCCTGGCTCTTGCTGAAGTCCTGAGCGCGGTCGTAGCTTGGGACGGAATTCCTCACTCCTGAAAAGGTCTCCATGAGCCAGTCACTCTTCGCCCGCCTTTTTCCCGCCGACGCCCTGCGTAAACTGGATGCCGGCGCTCAGCCTCGTGTCACGAACATGGAGCTGTTCTTCGACCTGGTCTATGTCTTCTCCATCATCCAGCTTTCGCATTTCCTTCTCGCTCACCAGAGCTGGGAGGGCGTCGTGGAAGCCGCGACCCTGTTTGCCGCGGTATGGTGGGCATGGAACTACACCGCTTGGGCAACCAACTGGCTGAACCCCGACCATCGTAACGGCCGCCTGCTGATGGTCTGCCTGATGGGCTGTGCGCTGATGATGGCTGCCGCGGTGCCCGAAGCGTATTCGGAGCGCCCCGGCCTGTTCGTCGGCGCTTACGTAGCGATGGCGGTGATCCGCGCCGCTTATATGGCGCTCGTTTTCCGGGGTGAGCGCATGGGCCGCAACTACGCGCAGCTCTGCGCCTGGAGTGTGCTTTCCGGCCTGTTCTGGATTGCCGGCGTTTTCCTGCCGGAGCACAGGATCTGGCTGTGGATCGTGGCAGTCGCAGTCGATTACGGAGCGCCCTATGCCGGCTTCTGGCTGCCCGGCGCGGGCGCAACGCCGATGTCTTCCTGGCCGCTGAAGGGTCTCCATCTGCTGGAGCGCAACCAGCAGGTTTTCATCATCGCGCTTGGGGAATCCGTGCTCCTCCTCGGCGCCATGTTGGTGGAAAAGCCGCTGGACGCGCCGATGCTCGGCGCTGCACTCGTCGGCTTCCTTGTGATCGTCGCGATCTGGTGGATCTATTTCGTGCAGCTTTCGGAGACGGGCGAGCATCGGTTCAGCCATGCGGCGGACCACACCGATCTTGCCCGTGCAGGCCTCGCCTATGCGCATGGTATCATGGTCTGTGGCGCGATCGTGGTCGCGGTCGCCATCGAGCAGATGGCGTCCCATCCGGTGGAAGCCACCCATGCCTCCACCGCGCTGATCGCGTTTTCCGGTCCGGCGCTCTTCCTAGCCGGCAGCGCGCTTTTCCATCGCACCATGGCCGAAAAGGTGCCGCTGAGCTATCTCGTCGCCGTCTGTACCATCGGCGCGTGGTCAGCACTGTCCTTCGTCATTCATCTTCCGACGCTTATGCTTGGCACCGGAGTGCTGGTCGGCATGCTTTTCCTCGCGCTGAGTAGCCGGGAAGGGGAAGGCGCCCATAGATGATGACAGAATCCGACAGTCGGCAGTCGAAACGAACCCTGACGGCCAACGTCTTGCTACTGGTCGCGATCCTGCTGCATAACCTTACTTATCCGCTGTCGACGCTCGGTGGCGTCGGGCCTCTGATTTTCTATCTCTTCTATGCCTCGATCTTCGTGGCGGGCACCTGGGCGCTGGAACGGGGCAGGGTCTGGCGGGCGGCGATCAGCATTTCGGGCGTTGCGGTTTTCGTCGTCGGACTGCTCAATTCCTACTGGCCAGGACCGCTGGCGGCGCTCGACGTTTATGTGACCTCGATCGTTTATCACGGGCTGATGATCGCCGTTCTGATCCGCTATACCTTCACGGCGCGCATCGTCGTCACCGATGTCGTGCTGGCGGCGACCTCGCTCTATCTCGTCATCGGTTCATGCTTCGCGGCGGTCTTCGCGCTGATCGACTGGCTGCAGCCGGGTTCCTTCGTTGCCTCCTCAGGCGCACAGATCGGCTGGCAGCAACTCGTCTACTACAGCTTCGTGACGCTGACGACCGTGGGGTACGGCGACATCACACCGGTCGGCTTCTACGCACAGTCCTTCGCTGCATTCGAGGCCGTGCTCGGCGTGCTTTATACGGTTATCCTGCTGTCGCGTCTGGTGGGGCTGCATGCGAGCCGACCGACGGAGTGACGAGGTTTCGTAGGGAGTGGGACAATGGATGCTCTGGCCAGCAGCGCGGAAGGCTTCACCCATGTGCGCGTGATCGTCGGCATGGTTCTCGGCCTCAGCCTCGCGAGGCTGGTGAACGGCCTGACGCGCTTCGTGCAGCATCCGGGCAGCGTGAAAATCTATCCGATCCATCTGGGATGGGCGTTCTTCCTGCTCGTCACCATCATTCATTTCTGGTGGTATGAGTTTCACCTCAGGCTCGTTCCGCAATGGAACTTTCAGGTCTATTTCTTCCTGATCGTCTACACCATGCTCTATGCGGCGCTGACCGCGCTGCTGTTTCCCGACCAGATCACCGATTATCAGGGCTACGAGCACTATTTCGAGGCCCGCAAACGCTGGTTCTACGGCGTCCTTGCGCTGACCTTCATCTTCGATATCGGCGATACGCTGATCAAGGGACAGGACTATTTCGCCTCGCTCGGAACTGAATACATCCTGCGCCAATGCCTGTTCGCGGCCGCCGCCATCACGGCCATGTTCGTGAAGGGGAGACGTTTCCAGCTCGTGTTTCTGGTGGTCGGAGCCATCTACCAGATCAGCTGGATCATCAGGGTGTATGACCTGCTTTAGGGTCAAAACTCAATCAGGATAGGTGTTCAAGCCATGAGGCGTTAACAAAGTTTAATTCGTTGGCTGATGTTATTTGCTCTTTAGCTGAGCGTTTCAGGCATCAGGATTATTAAATTGAATAAAACCCAATTGAACAGACTTATTTGTCGGAAAATTGAGAATATTGAAAGTGTTGAAGATTTTCCCAGCTACGTACGACGCACCAAGACGGTTTGCATTTACGCAAAAGATCGTCTCGGGATTCGATCCAAAGGACTTGTCAGGATCACCGCCTACAGGGATGGCGCCCAAGTTGGATCCGGGGTTTTCTGCGTTGATGCAAGGGGCTCCAAATCCGGCCACCTGACGGCTCATGAAACCCATCTCAAGGACATGGGAATAGCTGCCGAAGAGGCCTTGGATTTTGAAATTTCCGAGGCATCCGCAGCCGATTGCGCTGCGTGGTTATCAGATAACGAAGATCCGGAGCGCAAAGCTTTCGGGAAGATATTGGAAACGTCTCTGGACGCTTCCAGGCAAGCGGCGGAAGCAAGTATTCGAGCTCGACAGAACCTGGATCAAGCGCACCTTAGCGAAGAACGGGCCAAGATCGACAAAGAAAAGAGCTATATATATGCGATAGCGGCTTTTGTCGCGGGCTCACTTCTGGATGTCGGGATGATACAGGAGAAGTTTGCGATCGATATACCCAAATCCGTCATCATAATATCTGCCGCACTGGCTGTCATATTGTTCGTGTTCGCCGCGAAGATTGCAGCCATGTTTCGCAAATTGAACGGGAACAAGGCGGCTCTTGAAAGGCAAAGTGTAGGCGGGTGAACGGCAGCAATCGAAATCGCTATCGCTCCAGAATGCTTTCCAGCAGGCGCGCCCGTTCGCCGCAGACGGCGGTCAGATATTGCACGAGGCTCTCGCCGCTGTTGACCACAGGCCGGTTTGCCGGCCTCAGTGCCGAAACGAGAAAGCGGATCGAGCGGGACAGCCTTCTGAGCACGATGGGTCTGTCTCGATAGGACAGGGCGGTCAGCGGATTGATGATCGCAACGCCGAGCCCGCAAGCAACCATTTCGCAGACGGCGTTTGCCGATTGCGTGCTGATCGACATCTTTCGCGTCACCCCCGCTTCGTCGAACATGCGGTCGATCTGCATGCGGAAGGGGTCATTGTCGCCGAGAGAAATGAAGTCGACATCGTGGAAATCTTCAGGAACGAGAACCTTCTTTTCCGCCAGCGCATGGCCGGCAGGGATCACGCAGACCTGATCGAAACTGCCGACGGTCAGGACATCGGCGCTTTCCGAACCATAGCTTCCCTCGATCAGGCCAATATCGAAGTTGAAGCCGGAAATCGGCGACTGGTCCCGCGGGTCGGAGGTGTCGATGCGCACCGAAACATGCGGGTGACGGGTCATGAGACGCTGTAGCGCCTCGGGCAGCAGGTTCTGGGCGAAGGCGGGCAGGGTGGCGATATAGAGGATTTCGTCATAGGAGCCACGAAGCCCGTGGACGCAGACATTGATGCGATCGAGGCCGATGAAGGAAGCCTGTACCTCGTGATAGAGCTTCAGCGCCCGGGCTGTCGGATGCAGTCGCTGACGCCGGCGTTCGAACAGCAGGAAGCCCACCGTATCCTCGAGACGCCTCAATTCCCGGGTAATCGTCGGCTGCGACGAGGTGAGAGCGGCTGCCGCCGCCGTCACCGTCCCGAACTTCATCGTGGCCCTGAAGACCTCGATCTGCCGCAGATTGAGATCGCCCATGAAATACCCCCGGCCCGTGTCCACGCATCACGACTTCATATCATGAATGAATGAACTTGCAGCGCATTTTTCGTATCGAAGAGCAGCATATCGGACTTAAGCTTCATTCATGTTGATCATGACATCGCCATTGCCGGGACCGGTTTGCACCGCTTTCGGAACGGCGAACAGAATGCGGATTGATACGTGAACGCGGCAGACTTCGACGAACTTCGAAACCGGATCATCGGCCTTGCGGGCGAACGCAGTGCCGGCAGACTGGGGCCGGATGCCATCGGACTGGCACTCGCTGTTCATGACCGGCCGCTGCGCGGAAGCGGTTGCGGGCCTTTGCCGGAGACCGCGCTCTTCGGTTACCGACAGGATGTGCCGGTCTATCCGGCAAGCGTGATGAAGCTCTTCTGTCTCTACGCTTTCACCGCCTTCGAGGCCATGGGGCGCTTTCAGCCTGACGACGAAGACCGGCGCGCCGCCCGCGCCATGATCGAACTGTCGTCCAACGAAGCCACGGCATTTCTCATGGGCCGGCTGACGGGTGCGTTCGACGGTCCCTGCCTGGATGAGGCGGACCTTGCCGACTGGCTTCGCCGGCGTCACGCGGTGCAGGACTGGCTGACAAGTCTCGACCGGCCGGAGTTCCGCGACATCAACGTCCTGCATGCCACCTATGAAGACAGCCCGTATGGCTGTTCCTATCAGGCAAGGTCTCATTCGAAGGGCAACCGCCTCACGGCGCGCGCCTGCGCCGCGCTGATGCATGACATCGTGCGCGGCGCGGCCGATGCCTCCGACTGGATGATGGAGCTGATGGACCGCACGCGGGAGCGGCGGGCCTTCGCCGAAACCGGCATTCCGCCGGAAGGCGATCAGGCGCGGGGCTTTCTCGGGGAGGGAATGCCTGAGACCACGCTTCTGTGGTCGAAGGCGGGCCATACGAGCTGGACGCGCCACGATCTCGTCTATGCCGAGACGGCATCCGGAAAAAGCTTCGTCGCCTGCGTGATGACCGACAGCCACTGGTCGGCCGACGACAGAACGTTTTTCCCCGATGTCGGGCGGCTCATTCACGAAGCCGTCCTGAAGGGAGGCCTAAACCCGTCCTGACACCCAATTTGCCTCGCGCCTCCTGCGGGGCAGGAAAAGAGCATCAAACGAAATGCTCGCAGCCTGAAGATAGAAAATAACCACTAGAGGGATACTGCCATGACATTACTGAAAACATCCGCTGGCTGTTTGCGTTCAGCCCGCCTTCTGCTTGCCGCCACCGCAATCAGCGTTCTGACCCAGTTCTCGCCGGTTATGGCGGAGGCACCGATCCCCGGCGGCACGCTGCATCTGCCGGCCCCCTACAGCTCGGCGCTGAAATCGCTCGACCCGCACATCACCTATGAATCGCAGGACATGGCCGTTTCCAAGGCCTTCCATCGTGCGCTCTACACCTGGGATTCGGCTGAAAACCGGCCGGCGCTCGATCTGGCGACCTCGGTGGAGACCTCTGCGGACGGCAAGACCTTTACCTACAAACTGCGCGACAACGCCTATTTCCATAACGGCCGCAAGATGACGGCGGACGACCTGATCTGGTCCTATACCCGCATCATGGACCCGGCGAAGGGCTATCCGGGTTCGCCGATGATCTCGGAAATCGTCGGCGCGGAAGACTATGCGGCCGGCAAGGCGACCTCGATCTCGGGCCTGAAGAAGATCGACGACTTCACCCTTGAAATCACCTTCAAGAACTACCTCGAGCCGGGCACCCTGCTGTTCGAGGCCGTGACCGCCATCCTGCCGAAGGAAGAAGCCGACAAGCCGGAATTCCTGTCGCATCCCGTCGGTCTCGGCCCGTTCCGCTTCGTCGAGCATGTCGAGGGTTCGCGCGTCGTCGGCGAAAAGTTCGACAAGTATTACAAGCCCGGCCAGCCCTATGCGGACCGCGTGGAATTCACCATTACCGATGAATACAGCGCGCTCGACGTCGCCTTCCGCGCCGGCGAACTGGACGCCACCGTGCTTTCCGGCAGCGCCTATGCCGCCTACAAGGCAGATCCGGAACTATCGAAGGGCCTGATCGAGGTTCCCGAACTCTTTACCCGCCATATGGGCATGAACGTCCAGAAGGCGCCCTTCAACGACGTTCGCGTGCGTCAGGCGATCAACTATGCCGTCGACCGCGACATCATCATCCGCAAGCTCCTGAAGGACAAGGCGTTCAAGGCCACGGGCTGGCTGCCGATGACCTCGGTCGCCTTCGACAAGGACCGCCAGCCCTATGCCTATGATCCGGAAAAGGCCAAGCAGCTCCTGAAGGAAGCCGGCTATGGCGACGGTTTCGAATTCGAGGCGATGGTGACCGATGGCGAAAGCAGCCTCGGCGTTCTGCAGGCGATGATGCCCTTCCTCTCGGCGGTCGGCATCAACGCCAAGCCGAAGGTGGTGGAATCGGGCGTCCTGCTCGATGCGATCAATGCCGGCGAAGCCATGGCATGGTTCCGTTCCAACGGCACGGGTCCCGATCCGGTCGGCGCGCTGCGCTGCTTCGACAGCCGCGTCTCCCGCTCGGCCTGCAACCGCAGCGGCTATGCCGATCCGAAGTTCGACGCCATTATCGATGCCGCCTCGTCCGATCCCGACCCCAAGCGCCGCATCGAGCTGGCCAAGGAAGCAGACGGCTACATCTTCGAACAGGCGCCGGTGTGGTTCCACAACTACAACAAGGCGGTCGTCGCCACGCAGCCCTGGGTACACGGCGTCGACTCCAACGTAACGGAAGCCGCCATCCTCGAAGTCGACCAGATCTGGCTTGATGAGAACGCCCCGGGACGCAAGTAAGTCCATCGGCTCCTGTCAAACCAACCTTTCCGGTTCGGGCGTCGCGTGTCATCCATGCGGCGTCCGGCTCACGGAACAGAGGAACACTTCATGCTGATGGTGATTGCGCGGCGGCTGATGCAGGCGCTTCTGACCGTCGCCGTCGTGGTGACGCTCGTCTTCCTGCTGTTCAGCGTCATACCCGGCAGCTTCGTCACGTCGCTGGTTGGTGAAAAACGCGATATCGATCCCAAGGTCATGGCCCGGATCGAGGAACAGCTTCATCTGAACGATCCCTTGCCCGAGCGCTTCGGCCGGTATGTCGCCGACCTCGCGCGCGGCGATCTCGGAACCTCCTTCTCCACCCGCCGGCCGGTGATCGACATGCTGGAAAGCCGCATCGTCGCGTCCTTCCGTCTGGCCTGCGCCGCCATTCTGTTCGCGGTCGCCATCGGCCTGCCGCTCGGCTTCATCGCGGCTTCAAGGCCGGGAAGCTGGATCGACATGGCTGCGATGATGGGGGCGGTTTCGGGGCTTTCCGTGCCCGGCTTCTGGTTCGGCCTGCTGGCGATGTATTTCTTCTCGCTGCAACTTGGCTGGCTGCCGACCTTCGGCTACGGGCAGGGTGGATTGCAGCATCTCGTGCTGCCGGCGTTGACGCTTGGCATCGGCCCCATGGCGCTTCTCGCCAGAACGACGAGGGCGGCGGTGCTCGAAGTGCGCGGCGCCGATTTCATCCGCACGGCGCGTTCCAAGGGCATGAGCGAGACCCGCATCGTCACCCGGCATCTCGCCCGCAACGCCTTCGTTCTGGTGCTGACGACGATCGGCTTGCAATTCGGCTCCATGCTTGGCGGCTCGGTGGTGATCGAAAGCCTGTTCGCATGGCCGGGTGTCGGGTCGCTGCTCATCCAGTCCGTCTCGCTGCGCGACATTCCCGCGGTGCAGGGCTGCATTCTGGTCATCGTGCTGTTCTTCCTGCTCATCAACACGCTGGTCGATATCGCCTACATGCTGATCGATCCGAGGATCCGCTACCGATGAAACTCCTCCATCTCCTGCGTCCCAATCTCTTCGTCGGCGGGCTGATCCTGATCGTCATGGTCGTCATGGCGCTCTTCGCGCCGCTGATCGCCACCCACGATCCCGTTCTCGACGCCAACCTCATCTATGCCGAGGAGCCGCCGGGCCTGTCGTTCCTGATGGGGACGGATGAACAGGGCCGCGACATCTTCAGCCGCGTGGTCTATGGCGCGCGCATCTCGCTTACCATCGGGCTGGTGGTGCAGCTCATGAACACCTGTATCGGCGTGGCGCTCGGTCTTTCGGCCGGCTATTTCGGCGGCTGGTGGGATGAATTCGTCCAGGGCCTCACCAACCTGATGCTCTCCATCCCGACGGTGGTCTTCGCGCTGGCGCTGATGGCCGTACTCGGACCGGGGGTCACGAGCCTCTTGATCGCGCTCGGCATGACCGACTGGGCCTATAGCTGTCGCATCAGCCGCGCACAGGTGCTGTCACAGAAATCGCGCAGCTATGTGCAGGCGGCGCAGACCATGGGCTACGGACGCCTTCACATCATGTTCCGCGAGCTTCTGCCGAATATCGCAGGTCCGCTGGTGGTGATCGCCACCATGGGCATCGGCTCGGCGATCATGGCGGAGGCATCTCTCTCCTTCCTCGGACTGGGCGTCGTGCCGCCCGCGCCGAGCTGGGGCTCCATGCTTTCCCATGCGCGCGAACAGCTGATGGTCTCGCCCTGGATCGCCATATTCCCCGGACTGGCGCTCTTCCTCACGGTTCTCGGGTTCAATTTGCTGGGCGACGGTCTGCGCGACCTCATCGATCCGCAGGGGAAGGCACGGCGGGCATGAGCGAGGATCTTATTCTCAATATCGAGGACCTGCGGATCTCGCTCTCCGCCAATGGCGAGGATTTCCCGGCGGTCGAAGGGCTCAACCTGTCGATTGGCCGCGGTGAAGTCGTCGGCCTCGTCGGTGAGTCCGGCTGCGGCAAGAGCCTCACGGCCCTTTCCGTCGCGGGGCTTCTGGGCGGCCCGTTACGGGTGACCGGCGGCCACATCCGCTTCGACGGCGGCGATATCGCCCAGCTGCCCAACCGCAACATGCGGATGCTGCGCGGCAACCGCATCGCCATGATCTTCCAGGAGCCGATGACGGCGCTCAATCCGCTGATGACCATCGGCGACCAGATCGGCGAGATGTTCGTTCTTCACCGGGGTATGAGCCAGCGGGCGGCACGCAAGCGCGCCATCGAATGTCTGGAACAGGTGCAGGTGCCGGCTGCCAGCCGGCGGGTAAACGACTATCCGCATCAGCTTTCCGGCGGCATGCGCCAGCGCGTGATGATCGCCATCGCACTCGCCTGCGATCCGGATCTTCTGATTGCCGACGAGGCGACGACGGCGCTCGATGTCACCATTCAGGCCGAGATTATCGAACTGATCCTCGATCTCTGCCGCGCCCGAGGCACGGCAGTGCTGATGATCTCTCACGATCTCGGGCTTGTCGCCCGTGTCTGCCATCGGGTGGCGGTGATGTATGCCGGCCATCTGGTGGAGGAACAGCCGGCGGAAAAGATCTTCTCCGATCCGCAGCATCCCTACACGCGAGGGCTGGTGGCATCGCTGCCGCGGCTTGGCCGGCGTCTCGTCGCCGGTCAGGCGAAGCTTGCCGAAATACCCGGCGTAGTTCCACCCATCGTCGAATACGGAAAGGGCTGCCGCTTCGCTCCGCGTTGTGCCGAAGTCATGCCGCAATGCCTGACGGCCGCGCCGGAAACGACGCCGCTTTCCTCGGGCGGCCGCAAGAGGTGCTATCTCAATGGCTGACATCACCATGGAAAATCCCGGAACCTTGCGTCCCGATATCCTCGGCATCGAGGATCTCAGGGTTCACTACCCCGTCCGTCAGGGCTTCGGTTTCCGGCGCGGCCTGCTCAAGGCCGTCGATGGCGTGAACCTCGACCTGAAGGCCGGTGAATGTCTCGGCCTCGTGGGTGAATCCGGCTGCGGAAAATCGACGCTCGCGCAATCCATCCTTGGCCTCGTCTCGACAAGCGGCGGGCGGATCGTGCTCGACGGACGGGACGTGAGCGGAGCAATCAGCCAGTCCGACCGACTGGAGCGCGCCCGCATCGTGCAGATGGTGTTTCAGGACCCGTTCGCCTCGCTGAACCCCCGGCATACCGTCGGCCAGAGCCTGGGCGGACCGCTGAAGCTGCACGGCATGGGCAATGCCAGCGAGCGGGAAGACCGCGTCGCGGAGATGCTGCGCAAGGTCGGGCTTAGACCCGACGCGGCCAAGCGCTATCCGCACGAATTCTCCGGCGGCCAGCGGCAGCGTATCTGCATCGCGCGCGCCCTGATCGTCGAGCCGAAGCTGGTCGTCTGCGACGAGCCGGTATCGGCGCTCGACGTCTCCATCCGGGCGCAGATCATCAACCTGCTTCTGGAGCTTAAGAACGAACTCGGCGTGGCACTGCTGATGATCTCGCACGATCTCGGCGTCGTGGAGCACATGTGCGATCGCATCGCCGTCATGTATCTCGGCCGGATCGTGGAGCAGGGACGCTGGGACGAGATCTTTACCGCGCCGGCCCATCCTTACACCCGCTCGCTGATCGCCTCGATCCCCGATCCGATGAACCCTGCTTCCGGCAGCATCCGCCTGCAGGGCGAGATACCCTCGGCGCTCGATCCGCCGCCGGGTTGCGCCTTCAACCCGCGCTGCAGCCAGGCGATTGCCGCCTGCCGGACCGGCACGGTTCCTGAATTCTCAGCTTTGTCACCGACGCATCACGCGCGTTGCCATCTCTTGCAAGGTCTCCGACATGAATGACATCTCCGCCTCCCATCTCGTCCAGCCGGTCATCAAAGTGCGCGCCGGACAGGATCCGGACCAGCCCCACCGGGGCACGCTCACCATCGGCAACTGGACGATCCCCTGCGCCGTCGGCCGCTCGGGCCTGCGCGATCCGGCGTTGAAGCGCGAAGGCGACGGCGCAACCCCGATCGGCACATTTCCGCTGCGTTACGGCTTTTACGATCCCGAAGCGCTGGGCGACGAACCGCGTTCCTTTGCCTTCCCCTTCCTTGAAAAACCGGCCAACTATAACTGGGTCGAGGATCCCGAAAGCCCGTTCTACAACCAGTTCGTGCTCGACATGTCGCCGGAAGCACAGACACGGACGGGCGAGCGGCTGTTCGATCTCTTCATCCCGGTCGGCTGGAACGACTCCACCCCGCGGGCAGCCGGCGGCAGCGCCATCTTTATGCATGCGGCGCGGCCGGATTTCAGCGGCACGCAGGGCTGCGTCGCCATTGCCCATGACCAGTTGCTGGAATTCGCCAGCCGGCTTCAGCCCGGCATGATGATCGACATCGCCCCAGCGGACGCTCCCGAACAGGTGACCCCGCCGGTGCAGACGGAAACGATGGAATGCGTGTCGTTCCGTGCCCTCCAGCCAGGGCCGAGCCTGATCGTCACCGGCTCCGTGCATGGCAACGAGACCTGCGGCCCGACCGCCATTGCCCGCGTCATCGCCGAGTTCCGCTGCGGTCGGCTCAGGCTAGCGCGCGGCAGCGTCACCTTCGTGCCGGTGGTCAACGCGCTTGCTTACCGGTGGAACCGTCGCGAGGGTGACCGCAACCTCAACCGCGACCTTGGCGAAAAGCCGGTGCCGGTGGACAATGAGGACCGCATCGCAAACGTGCTCTGCCCGCTGTTGCGCGAACATGACGTGCTGATCGACCTGCATTCCTTCAGTTCGCCGGGCGTTCCCTTCGCCCTGATCGGACCGGCTGACAATAACGGCACGCTGGAACCCTTTGCCAAAGCCGCCCAGGAGGAAGCGCTCGTCAAGGCGCTCGGACTGCCGATGGTGGTGCATGGCTGGATGGACGCCTTCAAACAGGCGGCAACCGTCCGCGCCGAACGCGGCTTCCCGGAGATTTCCCTGACCCATAGCGTCGGCACCACGGAATACATGCGTTTCGCCGGCGGCTATGGCGTTACCGTCGAATGCGGAACCCATACGGACCCGCAAGGAACTGCAGTCGGCTACCGCACGATCCTCAACGGCCTCGCCCATCTCGGCCTCGTGGTCGCCGATCCGATCCTGCCGAAAGATGCGCCGCAGGTCTGGGAAATCTCGGAAGCCCTGATGGCGGATGCGGCCGAAGACCGCCTGTCACGCCGCTTCGCCGCCGGAGAGGCCGTGCGGGAAGGAGAGGTAATCGGCCAGCGCGCCAGCGGCCAGCCGATCCGCGCGCCCTATGACGGCGCCATCATCTTCGCTAGCCTCACCGCCGAACCGGGCACCGAACTCTGCTTCTTCTGCCGGCCAAGCGATCGGCTGGGGGATTGATTCTCGACCCAGCCGGCATTGCCGCAAGCATAACGAGATAAGACGGCGGTACCGGAAACCCTGTATCTTCTGATCGAGCTCGGTTCCGGCAAGAGGCGCAGGCGCAAGTGCGGCTATCGTTGTAGCTTTGCCTGTTCGCGGCGCACAAAGGCTACAATTTGGGCATCGAAAAATGTAAGGAATGCATCAATTGCATGGCTGCACTGCGATAGAGCGCCTTCCTCGAAATCGGGAATGCTGTATAAATCAATCCATCGAAGCAATGCACCTCCTCCCGCAGAGCTTCGTGTTTCAGGCGACCCACTCCTCCTCCCAGGGAAGCCTGAGGGAACAACGACACTCCTCCTCCCAGTCGTTGTTCGGTTTTTCAGGAAAAGCCTGCCGCACCTCCTCCCGCGGCAGGCTTTTTCGTTTGTGCCTCGCCGAAACGCGATCACAACATTTTGACCTTGGCATCGCCGCAACTGTCGTCACTTGACGATGGCGGGAGAGATCGGCTCACCCAACGCTACCCGGCAAAAAAATCCAGCGATCCACCATTGACAGATTACATGATGATCATCATGTTTACGCTTTATCATGATGATTGTCATCATTAAGGCTATCCAACGGAAAGAGCAACGCAATGTTCGACAAGAACGCAGTCCTCATCACCGGCGCCTCGACGGGCATCGGCGCGGTTTACGCAGAACGCTTCGCCCGGCGCGGCCATGACCTCGTGCTGGTAGCGCGCAACATCGAAAAGCTAGAGGAAAACGCAGCCCGCCTGCGGGAAGAAACCGGCGTCTCAGTCGATCTCTTGCCAGCGGACCTGACCGACGAAAGCCAGTTGGCTGTGGTCGAGGCGCGGCTTCGCAATGATGCTTCGATCCTCATTCTGGTCAACAACGCCGGCGGCAATGTCGGCGGCACCTTCCTCACCCAGAGCGCCGAAGACCTGACGGATCTTGTGAGGCTCAACGCTACAAGCGTCCTGCGCCTCAGCCACGCGGTCGCGCCGCGCTTTGCCGAGAGGGGCGAGGGGGCGATCATCAACGTCAGTTCGGTTCTCGCCCTTGCGCCGGAATGGGGTTCCCCGGTCTACTCGGCGACCAAGGCCTTCGTCCTGACGCTGTCGCAGGCGCTGCAGACCGATCTCGGGCCGAAGGGCGTCTATGTCCAGGCGGTTCTTCCGGCAGCGACCCGAACCGACATCTGGAAATTCGTCGATGAAACGAGGCTTCCGCCGATGATGGAAGCCGCCGATCTGGTCGATGCGGCGCTCGCCGGTTTCGACCGTCGCGAGGAAGTGACCATCCCGCCGCTGCATGACGAGGCACGGTTCATGGCCTTCGAATCCGCGCGCATCTCCGTGGTGCAGGGCATAGGAAACACCACCCCCGCCGAGCGCTACCGGACATCCGCCTGACGGCATTCGCGATAGAGCCCGCACGCTTCGTCATCGACCACGCAAACGCTCCCACGGGTTGAAAAGTGCATCCCGGGGAACGAAGTGCAGGGTTGTACCGTCACCGACGTCAACGCCTGAGCCCATTCCGGCATAGAAAGAAAGATCATGTCGACCCAGATCCTGTTTCAACCCTTCTCCCTGAAGTCCCTATCCTTGAAGAACCGCATCGTCATGGCCCCGATGACCCGCGCCATGGCCAAGGACGGCATTCCCGGCGCGGCACAAGCCGAGTATTACCGCCGCCGCGCCGCCGGCGGCGTCGGACTGATCCTGACCGAAGGCACGGTGATCGACCGTCCCGCCTCGCGCAACGATCCCGGAATCCCGTTCTTCCATGGCGAGGCAGCTCTTGCCGGATGGGACGCGGTGGCGAAATCCGTGCATGCCGCTGGCGGCAAGATCGGCCCGCAGATCTGGCATACCGGCTCGACACGCTCCAGCCGAAGCCAGACGCAGCAGGAGGATCTGGTCGAAAGCCCCTCGGGTCTCGTTGGCCCCGATGATCCACGGGGCAAGGCGATGACCGAGGAGGATATCGCCGATACCGTCGCGGCCTTCGCCAGTGCCGCCGCCGACGCCAGGCGTCTCGGCTTCGACATCGTCGAGCTGCACGGCGCCCATGGCTATCTGATCGACCAGTTCTTCTGGGAAGGCAGCAACAAGCGCAAGGATGCCTATGGTGGTGCGACCATCGCCGAACGCTCTCGCTTTGCGGCGGAAGCCGTGCGCGCGGTCCGGGCTGCCGTCGGCGCCGATTTCCCGCTGTCACTGCGCGTCAGCCAGTGGAAGCAGCAGGACTATGCCGCCCGCAACGCGAGCACGCCGGATGAAATGACGGCATGGCTCCTGCCGCTGGTCGAAGCCGGCGTGGATATCCTGCATTGCTCGCAGCGCCGTTTCTGGACGCCGGAATTCCCGGAGATCGACGGTGACGCCGGCCTGAACTTCGCCGGCTGGGCCAAGAAGCTCACGGGCGCCGCCACGATCAGCGTCGGCTCGGTCGGTCTGTCCTCGGATTTCTTCGGCGCATTCGGCGGGCAGGGGTCCGAAAGCGCCTCGTTCGACAACCTGATCGAACGGATGGAACGCCAGGAATTCGATCTCATCGCCGTCGGTCGTCCGCTGATTTCGGATGCCGAGTGGACCGCCAAGGTCTCCAGCGGAAAGCTTGAAGAACTGGGCGGCTTCAACGCCGCCGATCTGGCAGTGCTGGCCTGACCCCAAAAGGCTGCCAGGGAGGCATTCTCGCCGGGCAGCTTCCAGCCAATACGAAGCGGAACTCCACACTGTGGGGAGCCGTAGTCAGGTGCCGACAGGCGATCCGATACGGCAAATGCAGAGGCGGCGTTTTCGATGCCGCCTCTTTTGTGACCACTGTTGTTCTAGATGTCGAATTGACGAGAGACCTATTATGAGTTACGGATGACGAAATTCGAATTTCGTCATCCGTAACTCATAAGGCAGATCATGAACCACATGCCGGAAATCGACGTGGAAGAAGCCCGCCGCGATACCGCCACCCGCATTCTCGATGCGGCCGAGCGTACATTCAGGCACTATGGCTACAGCAAGACGACGGTGGCCGACATTGCCGGGGAACTCGGCATGTCCACGGCTAACATCTATCGCTTCTTCGGTTCCAAGGTGGAAATTCACCAGGCCCTGTGCGCCCGCATGCTGGCGACCTGTTACAAGCAGGCATATGATACCCGCCACAGTCTTGACAGCGCGGAGATGCGGTTGCGTCGCTATGTCGAGGAGCAGCATCGCTGGACGGTCGAGACCATGCTCGACGAGCACAAGGTGCATGAAATGATCATCGTCGCCATCGAGCGCGACTGGCAGGTGATCGAACGCCACATCGACAGCATTCAGGATCTCGTCGCCGAGATTATCAAGGAAGGCATCGCGACAGGCGAATTTGCCGAACAGGACCCGATTGCAGCCGCAAGATGCTTTGGCGCGGCCACGGTCAGCCTCTGTCATCCGCAGATGGTGGCCCAATGCATGGCCAAGGAAAACCGGGCAACCGCGTCTGAACTGGTCGACTTCGCCATTCGCGCATTGAAAAGATAAGGTGGACGCCGGTCGTCTGCTTCCGTTGAACAGTATTTCTATGGTTATTGAGGATGCGAACATGACTTCGCTGAAGGGTTTTCTTTTTTCTAAATTCCCTGCTCTGGCGCTTGTTTTCGCCCTGGCGCTCGGTGTGTCCGGGTGCAGCGAGGGAGAACAGGCAGAGACAAAGGAAACGATCCGCCCCGTCAAGGTCGCCCATATCTCCACGACATCGCACGAACAGGCCTCCCTCTATTCCGGCACCGTCAAGGCCCGCGTCGAAACGAGCCTCGGCTTCCGGGTTGCGGGCAAGATCATCGAGCGCCGGGTAAATGTCGGTGACCGCGTCAGGCCGGGCGATATCCTCGCAAGGATCGATCCGACCGACTACCAGTTGAGCGTCAGAACCGCCGAGGCCAGTCTCGCCGCGGCTGAAACTGCGGTCGCGACCGCTGATCTCGCCAACAAGCGTGCGCAGCAGCTCTTCGACAAGAGCGTAACCGCCAAGTCCCAGGTGGAGCAGGCACGCCTCAATTACGATCAGGCGGTCTCCACGCGTGATGCCGCGATTTCGACGCTCGATCAGGCGAGGAACCAGGTTTCCTATACCGAGCTCAAGTCCGACCGGGAAGGGATCGTCACCGCGATCAGCTCCGACACCGGCGCCGTCGTTGCCGCGGGCACGCCGGTCGCAACCGTTGCCCTCGACAACGAAAAGGAAGTGCAGATCGCGGTTCCGGAAGGCGACATCGCGAATTTCCGCCCCGGCAAGGCGGTGAAGGCCAGCTTCTGGTCGGATGATACGCTCGCCATCGACGGCAAGGTGCGGGAAGTTTCCGGCAGCGCCGACACGCAATCGCGCACCTTTTCCGTCAGGATCAGCCTGCCCGACAACGCCCGGGTTCTTCTCGGCATGACCGCGACCATCGAGGCCGCAAGGGAAAACACCAAGGGCTATCTGGCTGTCCCGCTTTCGGCCCTTGCCGAAAGGAACGGACAGAAGATCGTCTGGGTGGTCGACCCACAGACCTCCACGGTCAGTGCGCGCGAAATCCGCGTCGCGGAATTCACCGCCGATGGCGTCAACGTGTCGAGCGGTGTGAAACCTGATGATCTGGTGGTCGCGGCCGGCACGCAGTTCATGCGTGAGGACCTCAAGGTGAAATTGCCCCAGGAAGAATCCGCTCTTCTGCGCCCCTCGGACGCCGTTCGCTGAACCGGCCGGTTGGAAGGAATATCGTCATGACGAAATCGAGCGAAGAAAAGCGCCCCTTCAACCTGTCGCGATGGGCCATCGGCCACCCCAGCATCGCGCGCTTCCTGTTCGGCCTGATCCTGATCACCGGCGTTCTCGGCCTCACGCGCATGGGACAGAAGGAAGATCCTGATTTCACCTTCCGCGTCATGGTCGTGCAGGCCGTGTGGCCCGGCTCCTCCATTCAGGAAATGCAGGACCAGGTCGTCAACAAGATCGAACGCAAGCTGCAGGAAACGCCGCATCTGGATTGGGTGAAGTCCTATACCCGCGCCGGCAGCGCGATTATCACCCTGCAGGTAAAGGGCGATACCAACGCCGCCGACGTGGCGGACGCCTTCTATCAGGTGCGCAAGAAGGTCGGCGACATCTCCAGCGAGCTTCCCGAGGGACTGCTCGGCCCCTATTTCAATGATGAATTCGGGGATACCTACATCACCCTGCATTCGATCAGCGGCGAAGGCTTTACCTTCCCGGAACTGAAGAAGATCGCGATCCAGGCGCGCGATATGCTGCTCACCACGCCCGGCGTGGAGAAAGCCGTTATCCTCGGCGACCAGCCGGAAAAGATCTTCATCGACGTTTCGTCGAAGGCGCTTGCCGAGCGCGGGCTGACGCTCCTCGACCTGCAGAATGCCATCAAGGGCCAGAACAACGTCGATGCCGCTGGCACCGTCGATACCGGGGTACGCTCGGTCAGGATTTCTGTCGAAGGCGACGTGAAGCGGGCCGAGGATATCCGTGAACTGCGCCTCAACGCCGGCGGACAGATCACCCGTCTCGGAGACATCGCCACCGTTACGGCCGGGCTTGAAGACCCCTACCAGCGCAAGTTCCGCTTCAACGGCGCCGACAGCGTGCAGGTCGGCGTGGTCATGGCCAAGGGCTTCAAGGTGACCGATGTGGGCGATGCCGTGGAAGCGACCTACCATCGCTTCGAGGAAAGCCTGCCCTATGGCGTTTCTGTCCAGCAGATCTCCAACCAGCCGGAAGTCGTGACGGAAGCCGTCGGCGAATTCATGAAGGCGCTGGTCGAAGCGCTGGTGATCGTGCTCGTGGTCTCGTTCCTCTCCATCGGCTGGCGCTCGGGCCTCGTCATCGCGATCACCATTCCGCTGGTTCTCGCGGCCACCTTCGCCATCATGTACGAACTCGGCATCGATCTTCAGCGCATTTCGCTCGGCGCACTGATCATCGCGCTCGGCCTGCTGGTCGACGATGCGATGATCGTCGTCGAGCTGATGGAACGGAAGCTCGAGGAAGGGCTGGTCAAGATCGAGGCGGCGAGCTTCGCCTATTCATCGACCGCATTTCCCATGCTGACGGGAACGCTCATCACCACCGCCGGCTTCATTCCCGTCGGCTTCGCGGCTTCGACCGCCGGTGAATATGTGCGCTCGCTGTTTTACGTCGTCGGCATCGCGCTCGTCACATCCTGGTTCGTCGCGGTCTATTTCACGCCGTGGCTCGGCCACATGATCCTGAAGCAGCGCGCCCATGCCGGCGAACATCACGACGTGTTCGACACGCGCTTCTATCGCGGACTGCGTTCGACGGTCGGCTGGGCCGTTCATCACCGCATCATCGTGCTCGCCATGACGCTCGTGACCTTCGTCACCAGCCTGTGGGCCTTCCAGTTCATCCCGCAGAACTTCTTCCCGCAATCGTCGCGTCCCGAAATCCTTGTCGATCTCTGGCTTCCCGAGGGAACCAGCATCAAGGAAGTCGAAACGCAGGCGCGCGCGCTGGAAGGCAAGATCATGGACGATCCGGACAAGAAGTTCGTCGCCACCTATATCGGTGAAGGCGCGCCGCGCTTCTTCCTGCCGCTCGACCAGCAGCTTCGCAATCCGAACTTCGCCCAGATGCTCGTCATGGCCAATGACGAACCGGCCCGCGAAAGACTGATCGTCAAGCTGCGCGGCATTCTGGCGGATGATTTCCCCTCCATCCGCGGCAAGGTCGACCGGCTGTTCCTTGGGCCCCCGACCGGATGGCCCGTGCAGCTGCGCGTCATGGGGCAGGATCGCCAGGAGGTGCGCCGCATCGCCGACGAGGTGAAGGCAAGGTTCGATGCCGATCCGCGGCTGAGCGCCGTGCATGACGACTGGCTGGAACCCGTGGCCGCGATGAAACTCGTCATCGATCAGGATCGCGCCCGTGCGCTTGGCGTAACCTCCCAGCGCATCCGGCAGATGCTGCAGGCGGCAATGAGCGGCGTTCCGCTCGACGATTTCCGCGATGGCGAGGAAACCGTGTCGATCGTGCTGCGTGAGCAGGATGACACACGCTCGCTGCTTTCTGCGGTGAACTCCGTCTACGTGCCGACGGATTTCGGCGGCTTCGTGCCGGTTTCCCAGCTGGCGCGGATCGAGCCGGTGCTGGAACAGGGCATCGAGTGGCGGCGCAACCGCCTGCCGACGATCACGGTGAGGGCCACCTTGCCCGACAACGTGCAGCCGAACGACGTGGTCATGAAAATGTATGCCGACATGAAGGATCTGCGCGACAGCCTGCCCGCCGGCTACAGCATCGAAATCCAGGGCGGCGCCGAGGACGCAGCCGAGAGCCAGGCCTCGATCGCCGCCAAGGCGCCGGTCATGCTGCTTGTCATCGTCGTGCTGCTGATGGCCCAGCTCCAGCATTTCGGCAAGGCCATGCTGGTGCTGGCAACGGGGCCGCTCGGCATCATCGGTGCGGCGGCGGCGCTGCTGATCAGCGGCGCACCGTTCGGCTTCGTCGCCATCCTCGGCGTCATCGCGCTGCTCGGCATCATCATCCGCAACTCGATCATCCTCATCGACCAGATCGATCAGGACATCAAGGCGGGCATGGCGCGGCAGGAAGCAATCATCGGCGCGGCCGTGAGACGTTTCCGCCCGATCATGCTGACGGCGCTGACCGCAGTTCTCGCGCTGATCCCGATTTCCCGCGGGGTCTTCTGGGGACCGCTCGCCTATGCAATGATGGGCGGCATTCTCGTGGCGACCGTGCTGACCATTCTCGTGCTGCCGGCGGCCTACGCCCTGTTCTTCGGACGGGAGCCCAAGGCGCATACCGATACCCCCGACAGCATCGTGGAAGAGGAAACCATGCGCCACCCGACCGCCATGGCCGCCGAGTAAGCGGACGAACGGACAAGATCGTAGCCGGCGGGATGCATTTCAGGCATCTCGCCGGCTTTCTCGTCTTGTATTGAAAACTCAGGAGAAACGACGGCAGGCCGTCTCACGCGCCCGACAGGCGGCGCGGGCTTGCCTCCGGGGAGGAGGAGGCTTTCAGTATGGCGTCCAGCAATCCGGGAAACCGATGGTCGAGATCGTCGCGCCGCAGGCTCAGCACCCGGCCTCGGCCCCTGGGTTCGTTGCGAATCACGCCCGCCTCGCGCAGCACCTTCATCAGGTGCGATTTCGTCGATTTCGGCAGGGATGGATCGTTCAGATGGCAATGGGCCATTTCCAGCGGCCCCTCGGTCAACTGCAGCACGATCTCCAGCCGCGCCGGGTCGCTCAGCGCAAACAGCACCTGTGCCAGCACGAGTTCCTCGCGCGCGGGATGATGCAGTTCAAGGGGCGAAGAGACGGTCTGATCGTTCATCGTTCAACCATAATGGAACACATTTTGCCATCATAGCCCGGATTGCCGGAAAGCGTCCGGGTGCGGCAATGCCGCATGCTCTCGCTACAATCAGGTTTTTGATCCGTATCTACGCCACAGCCCGGCAATGGCCGCCATGATCGCGATGGTGGTGCCGTAAACGAGGACCGTTGCGTGCAGTCCGGCATAGGGAAGCGCCAGACCCGCAAACACGACCGGCAGACCGAAGGCCAGATAGCTCAGCGTGAAGATCGATGCGAAGAGTTCACCGCGCTCGTCGGGCGGGCTCAGCGGCACGATGGTTCTGAGCGAGCCGTAGAAGCAGGTCCCGAAACCCGTTCCGGCGAATGCAAGCGCGAGCAGATAGACGGTGAGGGATCCGATCCAGATGCCTGCCAGGGTGAGAACGGTCCCGACCGAGAGCGCGAACGTGCCATAAAGCATGATCCGGCGCGGCTGATGGGTTCTGGCAATGAAGCAGGCGAGCGCACCGGTGCCGGAAATCAGCGTCACCACCGCCCCCTGCATCAGGTAGCTGTGAATGCCGAAGACAACAGCGACGATGGGCGCGCCGAGCGACAGATAAAGACCGCCGGTCGCCCATCCCGCGATGATTGCGGGCGCGCTCTGCCAGAAGGCGGACCGCGCGGAGACGGGTACGCCAAGGCGCGGCATGAGGGCCTGAAGCAAGCCTTCATGCCGCGGCGATGTTTCCGGCAGCAGCCAGACGGCAGCCGCTAGGATAAGGCTTATGACGGTGATCGCGACGAAGACGTCAATCTTCGGAGAGCTTGCATGCTCCATGACGATGCCCGAGGCCAGCGCCCCCGCGGCAAGGCCGATCAACGGAAGGACCGAGTTGCAGACGGCGGCAAGCCCCGGCCTTTCGGGCGGCTCGAGATCGACGATGGCGGCCGAGAGCGTGGAAAGCAGAAACGCGCAGGCAATGCCCTGAAGCGCTCGCGCGCCGATCAGGCCAAGCGGCGATATCGCGGCCTCGAAGACGAGCGCCGACAGCGCCAGCAGCACGAATGCGAGCGACAGGATCGGACGCCGGCCGACATGGTCGGAACTGGAGCCGCCGACCAGCAGGGTGAACAGCAGGACGATCGCATAAACAGCGAAGATCGCTGTCATGGTGACGTCGGAAAACGCCATCTCCCGTTGCAGCACCGGATAGAAGGGGGAGGGCGCGCTGGCGCTTGCCATCATCAGGCCACTGCCCAGCGATGCGATTGCGAAACCGGCACCGTGTCGCCGGGTGTAGGAAATGCTGCTGGCTGTCGTCATGGCGAATTTCCGTTGCCTGTCGGCGATGCATGAGGTTGGTTCGAATATTATCGAACTGACCATATGCCACTCCCCGACGAATGGTTCAACTAATTTCGAACAATGCGGATCTGGATCTGCCGTTCCGTTGACGCGTGAGGATTTCAGGCAACGTGAAAATGCGCTGGCGGTGGCCATGGCCACCGCCAGCCTTCGCCACACGGAGCTTGCAACGTTTCCGGGGGTGGCGAACCGGATTATCGATCTGAAGAGGTGGTCGAAACCGTTATTCCGTGATCTCCACGAGCGTTCCGTCCGGCATGAGGATCACGGCTTCATAGAAGCCGTCGCCGGTTATGCGCGGGCCGGAGGCGAGGCAACCATCCCCGGCGCAACGTCGGGCAAGTTCATCGACAGCCTCTCTGCTGCCGAGCGAGACGGCGATGTGATCCCAGCCGACGTGCTCCTGTTTTGGGGCGGCTTCAATCCATGGCCCGGTCATCAGCTCGATCTCATCGGCCCCACCGGGCAGGTGGACGAAGCGGGAAACGAAGCCTTCCCGCCTCTTGCTGCGGTATGGACCTCCCACCGTCGCCCCGAAGTAGCGCTCCCAGAACGAGGCGGCGGCATCGAGGTCTTTGGTCCACAGTGCGGAATGGGCGATACGCATGGTCCCTCTCAGTGTTTCGAGCGGGTGACAAGCCCGGCGCAGAACGGAACGACGCAGAGCAGCCCAACGAGCATCCAGAAGGCCCCCGGAAGGCCGACGTGATTTGCTACGAAGCCGATGCTTGCCGGGCCGAGCAGGACACCGGCATAGCCGATCATGGTAATCGCGGCCACGGCCAGTCCGGGCGGCATGACGGTTTGCGATCCGCCCCGGCGGAACAGCACCGGCACGATGTTGGCCGCGCCCAGTCCGATCAGCAGAAAGCCGCTCAGGGCGAGAAGCCTGATGGGACTTGCAAGAACGATCACGAAGCCGACAATGGCAACGACCCCGCCCCAGAACAGCGTGGCCCGGTCACCAAGCCTTGCGGTCAGGGCGTCTCCGGTCAGCCGGGCGGTCGTCATGGCGATGGCGAACAGGATATAGCCGATACCGCCCTGTTCGGTGGGAACGATGCCGCCGGATGTCAGGAACAGGGCGCTCCAGTCGAGAACCGCGCCCTCGACCAGGAAGACGATGGCAGCCAGAATCGCAAGCAGCAGGACGGCCCCGCGCGGAACCGCAAACAGCGGCGCATCCCCGGCCTGCGCCGTATCGAGAAGCCGGGGCCAGGCCACGACAATTCCAGCGATCATCAATGCGGCACAGATGACGGTCGCGGTGAATGCCCCGGCATTGGCGGAAAGCAATACGGTCATCAGCAGCGAGCCGGCAAAGCCGCCAATGCTGAACATGGCATGGAAGCCGGACATCAGCGGGCAGGCCGCCGCTTTCTCGACTTCCACGGCATGAATGTTCATCGCAACCTCGAGGGAGCCGAGGGTTCCGCCGAAGATCGCCAATGCGATGGCGAATGTCACCGGCGTGCTGGCCAGCGTGAGAACCGGCAGGACTACCGCCATTCCGAGACCGCCTGCGATGATGATCGGCTTGCTGCCGAAACGCGCGTTCAGCACGCCGGTTGCAAGCATCGCAGCCACCGACCCAAGGCCGAGACAGAGAAGCAGAACGCCGAGAACGCCGTCATCGACGCCGAGCCGTTCCTTGGCGAAGGGCACGAGCGGCGCCCAGCAGGCAAGGCCGAATCCGGCAACCAGAAAAGCAAGGCGTGTCGCCAGCCGGGTTGCCGGCCGATCTGCAGAAAGCATGTCGTTTCCTTGGGGTAAGATCAGTTTGTCGTTGAAACGGGCTCGGCTCTCACGAGATTAAAGCCCGCATTCGCCAGCCGCTCCGCCTCGTCTGCGGCAAGATCGTTCTCGACGATGAGGACTTCGATGTCCGATGCCACGGCGATCCGGTAGGGGGCGCTTTGCTGAAACTTCTCGGAAGTTGCGAGAACTGCGCATGTCGCGCTATTTTTGAGAAGCGCACGTTTGAAGGCTGCGTCCGCATGGTCATGCACACTCATGCCTGTTGTCGGCGTAACCGCGCAGGCGCCGATGAAACAGCGATGGATGTTGAGCAGGCTGACGGCTGAAATCGCGGAAGTATCGACACTACCCCCGACATGGCGATTGACCGCGCCACCGATCAGCAGAAGCTCGATATCGTCTCTTTTCGCGACAGCGCTGGCGATATCGATGGAATTGGTGGCGACGATCAGGCCGAGATCCGGGCTAAGGCAATCCACAATCGCGAGATTGGTGCTGCCGCTATCGAGGAAGACAAGCTCTCCGGGGCGGATCATGGCGGCCGCGACCTTTGCAAGCTGGCCTTTACGCACCGAACCTTCACCCACGCGCACAGCCATCGGACGCCCGGTCGGCGCAAGCGGGAGAGCGCCCCCATAGACCCGGCGGCATTTTCCTTCCGCCGCCAGCGTTCTCAGGTCGCGGCGGATTGCATCTTCGGAAACATCGAACTCTTCGGCAAGTGCTGTCGCAGAAACCTGCTGCCCGAGTGTAAGCCGCGCCTCGATTGCATCGCGCCGGGATAGGGGAAGATGATTATTCATGATCGTGAATTAACGTACGAAATCGTGCATGTCAATTCATGAATCGTGCGGCATCATGATGTGTGGGCAAGAGGAAGGCAGAACTATAGCGGGGAGAGTGGCCGCGACGGTGGAATGGTCGAGCAGCACCTGCCGTTGTATCTCGACAGCCTCCGAAGATCTCTATTTCGAGCGATGACGTCCGGCCCGGTTCACAACAGTGGAATCCTGCGCGACGAAGCCTCCTGCCGTTCCGTGGAAACCCTTCGGTAGATGGCTTTTCGTCGCTCTTTTGTGTCATTCGCCTCGGTCATGTCGGAAGTCACGATAACAGCAGGAGGTTCTCGTTGCGTCGATATAATTTTACGCGCATAGAATTTAAAGTTGACGCGCGGAAACTTTAGTGGTTGATAAGGACCATCAGCTGGTAAGGGAGGCCACCAGTCATGATGACCATCAACAATTGGTCTCTTGCATAATCAGGGAGGAAATCATGCCCATTTCTCGCATCGCCAAGTCGCTCCTCGTCTCTGCCGCTTTCACCATGGCCGCAGTCGCAGCGCAGGCGGAAGGCATCGGCGCTTCGCTGCTGACGCAGCAGCATCCGTTCTATAACGAGCTGGCCAAGGCCATCACCGAAGAGGCGAAGGCCAAGAACGTCAAGCTCGAGATCTCGATCGCCAATCAGGACCTGAACAAGCAGCTGGCCGATATCGAAGACTTCATCGTCAAGGGTGTCGACGTCATCATCATGTCGCCGGTTGACAGCAAGGGCGCTCTCGCCGCCGTCAAGCGCGCTGAAGCAGCCGGCATCAAGGTCATCACCGTCGACGTTCCGGTCGAAGGCACCCAGGTTGCCTCCTACATCGGCACCGACAACTATGCCGGCGGCGTCAAGGCCGGCGAACTGATGGCCGAACAGCTCGGCGGCAAGGGCAATGTCGCCATCATCGACTACCCGCTGGTGCAGTCGGTGGTGAACCGCGTCAACGGCTTCAAGGAAGCCATTGCCAAGTTCCCCGACATCAAGATCGTTTCGATCCAGACCGGTATCACCCGCGCCGAAGCCCTGGCCGTTGCCCAGAACATGCTGCAGGCCAATCCGGATATCGCCGGCATCTTCGGCTTCGGCGACGACGCAGCGCTTGCTGCCGCCGTTGCGGTCAAGTCCGCAGGCCTGACCGGCAAGGTCAAGGTCATCGGCTTCGACGGCATGCCGGAAGCAATCGCCGCCGTCGACAACGACCCGGACATGGTCGGCGTCATCCAGCAGTTCCCGGACCAGATGGGCAAGCTTGCCGTCGATAGCGCCGTGAAGCTCGTTGCCGGCGAAACGGTACCGGCCGACCAGCCGATCGTTCCGGGCGTCTACGTCAAGAAGTAACCTTTACCGAAACGCCTCCCAAGGCACCTTGTCCCCTCGGGGGCAAGGACCGCTCGGTTGCCGGCGGCTCGAACTCCTTTTCGAGCCGCCGGGCACGACGATGCGAAGGGTGATGCCATGCCTGCCACCGGCAATGATGCCATCCTTGAAATCAAGGATGTGACCAAGGTTTTCGGCGCTGTAACCGCGCTCAAGAACATGCAGTTGAAAGTCCGGCCCGGACGGGTTCACACCATCCTGGGCGAAAATGGCGCTGGAAAATCGACGCTGATGAAGATCCTCGCGGGGGTCTATCAGGTCACCTCCGGCGAGATCACGCTCGGCGGCCAGCCCTATGCGCCGGCCAATCCGCAGGAAGCGGCAAAGGCTGGGCTGACGATCGTTTTCCAGGAACTCAGCCTCTGCAACAATCTCTCCGTTGCGGAAAACATCCTCGCGACCCGCGAACCGTCGAGAGCCGGCTTCATCAGCGACAGCGCGCTCACCCGCAAGGCCGAGGCCATCGTCGCGGACCTGAAGCTGCCGGTGTCGGTGAGCGACAAGGTCGGCGAGCTGTCGATTGCACAGCGCCAGCTTGTCGAAATCGCCAAGGGCCTCAGCGTCGATGCGAAGGTGGTCATCCTCGATGAACCCACCTCTTCGCTCAGCGACAGCGAAGCCGAGATCCTGTTCGATATCATCGCGCGGCTGAAAGCCCGCGGCGTCGCGATCCTGTACATCTCGCACCGGATGGAAGAGATCATGCGGCTGAGCGACGACATCACCGTCGTGCGCGACGGCGCCTATATCACCACCCGCGAGAAGAAAGACACCACCATCGACGAACTGATCGCGATGATGGTTGGCCGCGACATGCACGCGATCTATCCGCCCCGCGATGTGCCGGCTCCGGCGCTGACCGAAAAGCCTGTCCTGACCGTCAGCGGACTGTCACGCACCGGCGAATTCGAGGACGTCTCATTCGACGTGCGCTCCGGCGAAATCCTCGGTTTCTTCGGGCTGGTCGGTTCGGGCCGCTCCGAGGTGATGAACACCCTGTTCGGCATGGGCCATATCGCCGCCGGCACCATTTCGATCGACGGTTCGGCGGTCTCCATTTCCTCGCCGATCGATGCCATCAACCGCGGCATCGGCTTTGTCACGGAAAACCGCAAGGAAGAGGGCCTCGTGCTCAGCCACAGCGTCGAGGCCAATATCTCGATGGTGTCGCTTGATAAATTCTCGGGCCTTCTCGGCTTCCTCAAGCGTCGCAGAGAACGCGATGCGGCGGATCAGGAAGTGAAGCGCCTCGCCATCAAGACGGCCTCGCTCGACACAATCGCCGGCACGCTTTCGGGCGGCAACCAGCAGAAGATCGTGCTGGCCAAATGGCTGCTGACCAGGCCGAAGATCCTGATCCTTGATGAACCGACACGCGGCGTCGATGTCGGGGCCAAGTATGAAATCTACAAGATCATCCGCCAGCTGGCGGCGGAGGGCACGGCGATCCTGCTCATTTCCTCCGAACTCCCCGAGATCATCGGTATGAGCGATCGCGTTGCAGTCATGAGCGAAGGCCGCATGACTACGACTGTATCCGGCGACCGGATTTCCCCCGAAAAAATCATGAGCTTTGCGACGGGAACAGTATCATGACAGACAAGACTGCAGCCAATGCTGCCCTTATGCGACTGATGAAACAGTATGGCGGCATCTTCCTGTCGCTCATCGTGCTGTGCGTCATCTTCTCCGTCATGAACCCGCGTTTCATGTCGCTCGCCAACTTCCTCAACGTGCTGCAGCAGGTGGCCGTGATCGCAATCGCCGCCTTCGGCATGACCTGGGTCATCCTGCTCGGCGAGATCGATCTGTCCATCGGCTCGATCATCGCGCTTGCCGGCATGGTCGCCGCCCAGTGTTTCGCCTTCGGCCTCGGCTTCCTGCCGACGTTTGCGCTAACGCTTCTCGCCGGCGCCCTGCTCGGCTCGGTGAACGGCGTGCTGACGGCGAAATTCCTGCTGCCATCCTTCATCGTCACGGTAGCGACGATGGGCATCTATCGCGGCCTCGTCAGTCTGCCGACCAATGGCGCACCGGCGATGATCACCGAGCCGACATGGACAGCCATCGGCACCCAGAGCTTCCTCGGCATCCCGATCGTCATCTGGTTCGTCGCCGTGCTCTTCCTGTTCAACCACATCCTGCTCAGCAAGACCAAGTTCGGCCGCCGCGCCTATCTGACGGGCGGCAACCGCGAGGCGGCGCTTTATTCCGGCATCAATGTCGACCGCCTGAAGATCATCATCTTCATGATCTCCGGCGTGATGGCGGCGATCTCCGGCGTGCTGCTCTCGTCGCGCCTGTTCTCGGCCCAGACCAATGCCGGCATGAGCTACGAGCTGGATGCGATTGCCGCGGCCGTTCTCGGCGGCACCAGCCTTGCCGGCGGCGTCGGCACCATGGTCGGCACGCTGATCGGCGCGCTCATCATCGGCGTCCTGAACAACGGCATGAACATGATGTCCGTCCCGTATTTCTACCAGCTCATCGTCAAGGGCCTGGTGATCCTCATCGCCGTCGGCCTCGACGTCCGCTCGAAGCGGGCCAGACAGTGAACCGACGCCAGTAAAACTCGAAAGCGAGCAGTCGTCCCATGTCAAAAATCCTGACCATCGGCGAAATCCTCGTCGAGATCGTCGCCACCAACCGCGGTAACGGCTTTCGCGAGGCGGTTCCTCTGATCGGCCCGTTCCCCTCCGGCGCGCCGGCGATCTTCATCGATCAGGTCGGCAAGCTCGGCCAGGAATGCGCCATCGTCTCGCGCGTCGGCGATGACGATTTCGGCTGGGTCAACATCAACCGGCTGACGGAAGACGGCGTCGACGTTTCCGGCATCGAGGTCGTTCCGCAGGGCACGACCGGCAGCGCCTTCGTGCGCTACCGCGAGGACGGCAGCCGCGCCTTCGTCTTCAACATCCGCCACAGCGCCTGCGGCACCATCGAGCTCTCCGAAAAGACGCTCGCGATGATCGACGGCTGCACGCACATGCATGTCATGGGTACCGCCCTTTACGCGCCAAGCGTGGTGCAAAGCATCCTGACGGCGGTCGAGCGCATCAAGGCCGCCGGCGGCACGGTCTCCTTCGATCCGAACCTCCGGCCGGAAATTCTCGACAGCCCCGGCATGCGCGAGGCGCTGCAGACGGTGCTCGCAAAAACCGACCTGTTCATGCCGAGCGGCGAGGAACTCTTCCTGTTCGCCGAGGCAAAGACGGAAGACGCCGCCGTCGCCGAATTGCTTGGCCGAGGCATCAGGGCAATCGTCGTCAAGCGTGGCGACAAGGGCGCCAGCTATTTCGACAAGGACACGCGGCTCGATCTCGAAGGCTTCAAAGTCGAGGAAGTCGATCCGACCGGGGCAGGGGACTGCTTCGGCGCAACCTTCGTGACCTTCTGGCTGCAGGGCGCAAGCCCCGCCGAAGCGCTGCTTTACGCCAATGCTTCCGGTGCGTGCGCCGTCACCAGGGCCGGCCCGATGGAGGGCGCTTCCACCAGGGCCGAACTCGACACCCTCATCAAGACGCAAGGCAGGGCCTGACATGCAGCAGAACTATCTTTCGGACATCGCAACCTGGCGTCAGCACGCCGGCTCCAAGGGTATCCCCTCGATCTGCTCGGCGCATCCGATGGTGATCGAGGCTTCCATGCTGCATGCGCTCGCCAGGGGAGAGCACCTGCTCGTCGAGGCCACCTGCAACCAGGTGAACCAGGACGGCGGCTATACCGGCATGACGCCCGCCGACTTCCGGGTCTTCGTCGAGAAGATCGCCGAAAAGGCCGGCTTCCCGCTCGACAGGCTGATCCTCGGCGGCGACCATCTCGGCCCCAATCCGTGGAAGAATCTGCCCGCCGATGAGGCCATGGCCAAGGCCTGCACGATGATCGACGCATTCGCCCGCGCCGGCTTCACCAAGCTCCACCTCGATACCAGCATGGGCTGCGCCGGCGAGCCGGTCGCGCTTCCCGATGCCGTCACCGCGGAGCGCGCAGCGCGTCTTGCAAGCGTCGCCGAGGCCGCACTTGTCGGCTCGCACGGCGTCCAGCCGGTCTATATCGTCGGCACCGAGGTTCCGATCCCCGGCGGCGCCATGGAAGAACTAGACGTATTGGAAGTCACAAAGCCCGAGGCAGCGTTGAAGACGGTCGAAGTCCACCGCGAGGCCTTCGAAGCCGCCGGCGTCGCATCGGCTTTTTCCCGCGCCGTCGGAGCCGTCGTCCAGCCGGGCGTCGAATTCGGCAACCACAATGTCATCGCCTACGAGCCGGAAAAGGCCGCGGCACTCAGCGCCACGCTCGCCGGCATGCCGGGCATGGTGTTCGAGGCCCATTCCACCGACTACCAGACCCGCGACGCGCTGCGCCGGCTGGTGCTGGACGGCTTCTCCATCCTGAAGGTCGGCCCCGGCCTGACCTTTGCGCTTCGCGAGGCCTTCTACGGTCTCGACCGGGTCGCCGATTTCCTCTTCCCCGGCAAGCGCCGCGAAACCCTGCTCGATACCGTCGAGCGCGTTCTGACCGCGGAGCCGAAGAACTGGGAAAAATACTATCACGGCACGGCGGACGAGCAGCGCCTGCAGCGGCATTTCAGCTACAGCGACCGCATTCGTTACTACTGGCCGCATCCCGAGATCAACGCTGCCGTCAGCGACCTCTTCGCGATCCTCGACGGCGTCGAGATCCCCGAAACGCTGATCAGCCAGTATCTTCAGGCAAGCTATACGGCAGTCCGCGAAGGCCGCGTGAAGCCTCAGGCCGAGGCGCTGGCGCTTGCAGCCGTCGACCACGTTCTGGAAGACTATTTCGAAGCCTGCCGCGCCTGATAGAGCAATATCCGACCGGAGTGAAACGAGGATCGACAAGACTATGCTTCAAAAAAGGAAGTCTCGGAGCGCCGATATGATTTAATCAGATCGAAACGCGCTCTAAGCTGCGGCTTGCAGCGGCGTGGAAGTTCTGCTTGAAACCATGAAGTCATGATTTAAATCGATTAAGAAACGGGGTGAAAGCGAATTTGGAAGACAGGCTCATCAGGACCATGGAGGACTTTGCCGAGTTTGTCGGATTGTCACGACCGACCGTCTCGAAGTATTTCAACGATCCGGGTTCGGTCCGCCGCAAGACGCGTGACCTGATCGAGGTGGCGCTCAAGCAGAGCGGCTTCCGCCCCAACATGTTCGCTGTCAATCTCAACCGGCGGCGCAGCAATATCCTCGGCATCATCATCCCGAATTCGACCGACCCGTTCTACATGGCGCTGACGCGGCGGGTGGAACTGATCGCCAATGCCTCCGGCTTCCTCGCCTTCGTCCTGTCTTCCGACGGCAATGCCGAGATGGAGGCGCGCGCCATCGAGACGTTCAAGTCGATGAACGTCGCGGGCGCGATCATAGCCCCGCTCGGCGTGCAGTCGCACCACGAGACGCTGCGGTCGCTGGCCGAATCCATTCCGCTGATCTTCGTCGACTCGCCGCTGGACGACACGTCACCCTTCGTGGGCACCAACAACCGGCAGAGCTTCCAGTTGATAGTCGACTATCTATGTCGTTCGGGCGAGCCGCCCTGCTATCTCGGCATGCCGCCGGTCAATACCAATGCCGGCACCCGCGAGACTGCCTATATCGAGGCCATGTCGCAGCTGCGCATGGAGCCGATCGTGCTGCCGATAGCAAAGACCGCGGGCTGGGATTTCGAAAAATTCGGCTATGAGGAAACGCTGCGCATTCTGGAAAACGGCGGCTTCCCCACAGGCACGGTTCTCTGCGCCAATGACCGCGTGGCCTTCGGCGCGATTTCCGCCGCCTATCATGCCGGCATCAAGGTCGGGCGCGGCCAGGACCGTGAACTTCGCATCGCCGGCCATGACGACCATCCGTTGTCGCGCTACGCCTGTCCGCCCATCACCACGGTCGCCCAGAGCTACAACGACATCGGCCGCATCGCCATGGAGCTTCTGCTGCGCAAGCTCGGCGAGGAAGACGCCGGCTCGACCCCGGAACACGAAGAGCAGGTTCTCCTCAACGCCGAAATCATCCTGCGCGAATCCGCCTGAGCCGGCGGGAAGGACCGGGCATTTTAGTGTCCGGCCCGCTGTCGTTCCAAATACCTGAAAGCGGCTTCCGGCACTCCCTATCACATGGATAGCACGCTATTCATCCCGCGCGATCATACCCGATATTGCGGGCGAGCCAGCAGCCGATGGTAAGACCGGCGACAGAGCCGTCGGCGTTGCGACGCACCCTGACCGTCCAGTCTCCGGGTGGAGAAGCATCGATGGAACGACGGGAGGTGACGATCCAGATGTCTTCGGCGAGCGGATACATCCGCTCCATCGGTCCCGTTCCCAGCATGCCCTTGAAGAGGGCGTGCACCGCGCCGTCGCGGGCCTCGATCTCGAGGTCGGCATCCAGCTCTTCGGAATGGTAGAGACCGGCAATATCGCTGCCATCGGCATAATCGATGCGGGTAAGCGACCGTGCCCGGACATGCAGGTTTTCCTGGCTGCGATGCATGACCAGCGCATCGCCGTCCTTTTCCAGGCGCAATCCCTGTCCACGGGCGATGCCATCGGTGCCGACCGTCAGGCGCGACGGCGAGGGGCTGTAATAGAGCTTGACGCCGGTGGCGTCCTGAACGGTGCGCAGGATCAGCCCGCGCTCCTCGTCCAGCCACAACCCGTCCCATCCTTCCGGTCGCACCGACGCATTCGGCCGGGGCGGCATGCCGAGGGCAGCCTCCATCAGCGAGATTGCGGAAGTGAAGGTGCCGGTGTCGTGGTTGAACATCACCACCACCGACAGTCGCTCTTCCGCGGCATGCAGACGATAGGAACTGAAGCCGCGGAGGCCGCCGCCATGGCCGGTGAACTTCACGCCCGCCCAGTTGTCGCGGCGCAGGCCGTAGCCGTAATCCGCAAGCGAGCCGTCGGAATAGGTCACGGGCGCCGTCAGGCGGTTATAGAGGCCTTGAGGGTCGTCCCGCGTCGCGTCGATATGCACTTCCCAGGCCAGCATGTCGTCCAGCGCCGCCGAGATGCCGGCATCGCCGAACCAGTACACGCCGTTGTCGGCCGGCAGGAAGCCGATCTCGTCATTGCCCTCGTAGCCGATGACGCCATCGAGCGGATGGCGCGCATCCTGCGAGAGAACCGCCGTTTTCATGCCAGCCGGCGCAAACAGGCGTTCCGACAGAAGCTCGCCGAAATCGCGTCCGGTTCCGCGCTCGATCAGTTCGGCCAGAATGCGGAAATTGGCGTTATTGTAGGAATAGAGGGTGCCTGCCCGGAAATGATCGGTCTTCGACCGGGCGATCAGTGGCAGGGCATCTTCCCGGCGGAAACTCATCTCCGGCAGCGCGCCTTGCAGAACGGTCAGCGCCCAGTAATCGCGCAGGCCCGACTGGTTGTGGCAAAGCTGTTCCACGGTCGGCAACGGGTCGCGATAATCCGGCAGGAAATCGGCGACCTGCGCATCGAGCGAGGCGGGGTCATCGAACAGGTCGAGCAATAGCGCACAGGTGAAGTGCTTGGAGATCGAGCAGATCGGCAGGCGGGTCGCCGCCGTCATCGGCAGCCGGCGATAGGTATCGGCAAAACCCCATGCGCGCCGTGCGACGATCCTGCCGTCCTTCACCACGCCCGCCACGCCTCCGGGACCCTTGCAGCGGGAGGGAAGGAGGTTCAGCGCCCGTTCGAGCGCGGCAGTGTCGATCGTCGACATGACGAAGTACCCGGATTTCTATCAATGAAAGGTAGCGAGGCGAATGCGACGCGGGATCAGGCCGCGTCGCTGAAGCAGAGGCTGACGGACGGTTCCGCCCGGGCCAGAAACTCCAGAAGGTCGTCGCGGGAAAGTGCGGCGCAGCCGGCCGTCGGCGAATAGTTGTCGCGCGCGAGATGCAGGAAGATCGCGCTGCCGGCGCCCGGCACCACCGGATCGTCGTTGTGACCGAGCACCACGACGATGTCGTAGACCTCGTCTTCCCGCCAGAGTTCCTCATGGCTTGCCGCGTAGGGAAGCCGGACCTTGCGGTTGTACTGCGGATCGGAAGGCTCGTCGCACCAGCCGTCGAGACGGTCGATGGGCGTGCAGGGCAGGGCAGTCGCGGGCTTTTCCATGCGGTCGGCGCGGTAATAGAGATGCCGGATCGGCCAGCAGCCGACGGGGCTGACGCCATCGCCCTCGGTCTTTTCGAGATGAATGCCGCCGCGGCCGACGGCGCAACGCCAGCTCCGGTCGCCATGACGGGCTTCCCACAGCTCGTCGCCGATCTTCTTCACGATCAGGTCCATGTTCTTTCCTTCCCTAACCTCACAGAGCCGCCGGGCTTATTCGCCCAGCGGAAAATGACAAGCAACGCCCCGGCCGTCATTGGTCGCCAGCGCCGGATCTTCCGTGCGGCAGATATCCTTGGCATAGGGGCAGCGCGTGTGGAAGCGACAGCCGCTCGGCAGGTTCACCGGGCTCGGAATGTCGCCCACCAGCACCGGACGTTCGCGATTGCGCTGATGCGGATCGGCGCGCGGCACGGCGGAAATCAGGAACATGGTATAGGGATGACGCGGATTGGAGAAGATCTCCTCCGTGGTCCCCACTTCCACCAGTCGCCCGAGGAACATCACACCGATGCGGTCGGCAAACTGCCTGACGACGCTAAGGTCGTGAGTGATGAACAGGTAGGTGAGCTTGAGTTGTTCCTGCAGGTCGCGCAGGAGGTTCAGCACCTGCGCCTGGATCGATACGTCGAGCGCCGACACGGCCTCGTCGCAGACGACGAATTCCGGGTTGTTGGCGAGTGCGCGGGCAACGCCGATACGCTGGCGCTGGCCGCCGCTGAACTGGTGTGGGTAATGCCGCATCAGATGCGGCCGCAGGCCGACCACTTCGAGCAGTTCCCGGCAGCGTTCCTCGATCCGGGCTTCGCTTCCGTAGGCATGCGCCCTCAGCGGTTCGGCCAGGATATCCTTGACCCGCATGCGCGGATTGAGCGAGGCGAACGGATCCTGGAAGACGATCTGCAGCTTCTTGCGCATCGCCCGCATCGAGCCTTCGTCGAGCGAATGGAGATCCTGTCCGCGATAGTTGACACTGCCGGCGGTGCGCTCGACCAGCCGCAGCATGGCGCGCCCGAGCGTGGTCTTGCCGCAACCGGATTCACCCACCAGCGCGAAGGTTTCCCGCTCGTAGATTTCGAGACTGACGCCATCGACGGCTCGGATCACCTTGTCGCGCGAGCCGAGGAAGCCCGCGCTCATGCGGTAATACTTGGTCAGCTGGTCGGTGGAAATGAGGACTTCGCTCATGCCGCAGCTCCCTGCTTGTCGTGGAGCCAGCAGCGGGCCTTGTGGCCTTTTCCGAGATCGACGAGTTCCGGCGACTTGACGCTGCAGATCGGCATGGCGTCGCCGCAGCGGGGGTGGAACCGGCAGCCCTGCGGCAGCTTGGCCAGATTGGGCACGACGCCCTTGATGCTGCTCATGCGCTCGCCGGTGCGCTTTTCCGTCGCCTTCGGGATCGAGGCGAGCAGGCCGCGGGTATAGGGATGCGACGGCCGGTCGAACAGGTCGAAGACATCGGCCTGCTCGACGATCTGGCCGGCATACATCACGTTCACCTCGTCGCACATCTCGGCGATGATGCCGAGATCGTGGGTGATCATGATGATCGCTGTGCCGATGCGGTCGCGCAGCGCCACCATCAGCCGCAGGATCTGGGCCTGCGTGGTCACGTCGAGCGCCGTCGTCGGCTCGTCGGCGATCAAAAGCTTCGGTTCGCAGATGAGGCCCATCGCGATCATCGCACGCTGGCGGAGGCCGCCGGAAAGCTCGTGCGGATAGGCGTCGAGACGCGCGGCGGGCTCGGGGATGCCCACCGTCTCGAACATGTGCAGCACCTTCTCGCGAATGGCGCGCCGGCCGAGATCCGTATGGATGGACAGGGGTTCGCCTACCTGCTGCACCATGGTGCGGACAGGATTGAGCGAAGTCATCGGCTCCTGGAAGACCATGGACATGTCGCGGCCGCGCTTGTGGCGCAGCTGGTCGGGGGTGAGCTTCGTCAGATCGCTCCCGTCGAACATGATGCTGTCGGCGGTGACGAGGCCCGAGGGTGAAGCCACGAGGCCCATCAGCGAGAGCGAGGTGACGCTCTTGCCGGAGCCGGATTCCCCGACGAGGCCAACGATCCGGCCGCGTCCGACGTCGAAGGACACGTTGTCCACCACCCGCACGGCGCCGCGATGGCCGCGGAAATCGGTGCGCAGGTTGCGCACGCTCAGCAACTGGTTTTGATCCGTCATCGTCACGGCCTCAGTCCTTCATGTAGGGGTCGAGCGCGTCGCGCAGACCGTCGCCGATGAAATTGAATGCGAGCACCGTGATCAGGATCGCGACGCCGGGCATGATGGCGACGAGCGGCGAGGCGAACAGGTATTCCTTGCCCTTGGCGACCAAGAGGCCCCAGCTCGCTTCCGGCGGCTGAACCCCGACGCCGAGGAAGGAAAGGCTTGATTCCCACATGATCGCTTCGGGAATGCTGAGCGAGAAGAGCACGATCAGCGTTGGCACGATGTTCGGAAAGATATGGCGGACCATGATCTTCGCCCTCGTCGTTCCGACGGCGCGAGCGGCCTCGATGAATTCCTTCTCCTTCAGCGCCAGCGTCTGTGAGCGGACCACGCGCGCAACGCCCGCCCAGCCGACGAGGCTGAGTGCGATGAAGATGTTGAAGAGGTTGGCGCCAAGCGTATACATCACCACCATCGCCAGCAGCAGCGAGGGAAAGGCGATCATCGTGTCGGCCAGCCGCATGATGATGAAATCGATCTTGCCGCCGTAATAGCCGCTGACGATGCCCATGACAGCGCCGATCATCAGCGAGATGAAGCTCGGCACGATGCCGACCAGAAGCGAGATGCGCGCGCCATAGAGAATACGCGTCAAAAGGTCCCGGCCGAAATTGTCGGTTCCGAGCCAGTAGCTGGAAGACGGCGGCAGGAACTGTTCGTCGAGCGCCACCCGGTAAGGATCGTGCGGGCTGATGATCGGGATGAAGAAGGCGACGAGGAAGAGCAGGCTGACGAGGAGCAGGCCCACCATCGCCATCTTGTTCTTGCGGAAGACCCGGATGGTATCGCGCAGGAAGCTGTCGCTTTCTCCGCTTTCGATGATTTCTTCCGGAGCTGCGTTCACTTCAGTCATTTCGCGCCTCCCTTCATCTGGTGGCGGATGCGGGGATCGAGAACGGAATAGAGAATGTCAGCCACCAGATTGCCGAAAATGACCAGCGCCGTGGCAAAGAGAACCGATCCCTGAAGCAGCGGCATGTCGCGGGCCTGGATGGCGTTGACGGAGATACGGCCGACGCCAGGAATGCCAAAGATCGCCTCGGTGATGACCGCGCCGGACAGCAGGCTCGCCACCTGGATCGCCATGATCGTCACCACCGGAATGAGCGAGTTCTTCAGCGCATGACGCATGATGACCTTGATCTCGCGCAGTCCCTTGGCGCGGGCGGTGCGGATATAGTCGTGCCGCATGACTTCCAGAAGGCTCGAGCGGGTGAGGCGCGCAATCACGCCCGCCGAACTCCAACCCAGCACGATGGCCGGCATGATGACATATTCGAAGCCATAGAAGCCGGAAACCGGCAGCCATTTCAGCTTGAGCGCGAAGATGTATTGCATCAGCAGCGCCGACCAGAAGATTGGCATGGAAACGCCGAGCAGCGAAAAGCCCATGAAGAAATGGTCGAGCGCGGAATCGCGCCGCACGGCCGAGAGAACCCCCACCGGAATGCCGATCACCCATGAGACGATCGCCGCACAGACCGCCAGATAGAGCGTGTTCGGGAAGGCGTTGAGGATCAGTGTCGTCACACTGCGGTTCAGCTTGATCGACATGCCGAGATCGCCCTGCACCGCGCCCGCGAGGAAGCGGAAGTAGCGGGTGATGAGCGGATCGTCGAGATGCATCTGGGCGCGCACGCGCTCGATAACCTCGGGGCTCGCGTGCTCCTTCATCAGGAGAGCGATCGGATCGCCCGGAATGACGTTCAGCATGACGAAGAGCAGCGCCGTGATGCCGATCAGAACAGGGATCGAAGCCGCGATGCGCTTTATAGCAAACATCAGCATCGGTGGGTTTCTTTCATGGTCGGTCGCCGGATCGAGGGCCGCACCGGTGCGGGCTCCAATGAACCGGGAAGGATGGACGAGAGCAGGCGGAGGCGGCGGATCTCAAACGAGACCCGCCGCGCAATAGGTCTTACTCGACTTCCATCTGGTAGTAGCTCATGTCGCTCCAGCCGTTCCACGGAACGGTGAAGTTCTTCACGCGCGGCTGTACGACATAGGTGTGATCGAGGCTGAACAGCGGTACCCAGGCGGCATCTTCCTGCACGATCCGCTCGTTCATCTTCTGATAGAGGGCGCAACGCTCGTCGGCATTGGTCATCGTGCGCGCCTTGTCGAGCGCGGCGAAGACTTCCGGATCGTTGTTGTTGTAGCCGCGCACGGCCGTGCCGCTCTTGCTGAAGAAGGTGTAGAAGAAGTTGTCCGGGTCGTTGAAGTCGGCCGACCAGGTCTGCGTGTAGTTATCGACGGTGCCGGCCTTGCGGGCATCAAGGTAGGCAGACTCGTCCATCATCTTGATCTGGGCGTTGAAACCGGACGCCTTGATCTGGGACTGGATGATCTGGTTCATGTCAGACCACTTCGACGACCAGCTGCTGACCTGCGTCAGGTTGATGTCGACGCCGTTCGGATAGCCGGCTTCGGCCAGAAGCTGCTTGGCCTTTTCCGGATTGTACTCGATCGGGGTCGCCGGAGCATAGCAGGTCACACCGCGCGGCATGACGCCGTTTTCGATCATGCCCTTGCCGTAGAAGTTCTTCTCGAGGATTTCCTGGCGGTTGATCGCCATCTGGAAGGCCTTGCGGACGCGCACGTCGTCGAAGGGCTTCACCGCCTGGTTGATGTTGTAATAGTAGATGCCGACGCGCGGGCCGGACCGAATTTGGTCCTTCCACTTGTCGCTGGAGAGGAAGTAGGGCAGCTGCGTCGTGGCGTAGTCGACGTCGAACACGTCGAGTTCGTCGGATTCGAACAGCATGCGCAGGGTTTCCGCATCGGCCACGACGCGAACCACGATCCGGTCCAGCTTCGGCCGGCCCTTGTAGTAGTTCTCGTTTGCTTCCATGACCTGGCTGTCGTTCAGGTTATATTCCTTGAGAACGAACGGGCCAGTACCGTTGGTGGTCTCCGGCGAAAGGCCGAACTGATCGCCGAGCGGCTCGGTGAACTTGCGATTGAAGATCGAGGCCTGCGGGCTCGCCATCAACGCGATGAACGCGGCATAAGGCTCCTTCAGGACGATCTTGACAGTGTAATCGTCTACGGCCTGCAGGCCGCGAACGGAGGTTGCTGTGCCGTCCAGACGCTCGCTTGCGCCATCGACGAAATCGAGAATATCGGTGCCGAGCGCCTTGGTCTTCGGATCCAGCATGCGGTCGAAGGTGAAGACGACGTCATCGGCCTTCAGCTCTTCGCCATTGTGGAAAAGCACGCCCTTGCGCAGGTGGAAGGTGTAGGTCTTGCCGTCTTCCGAAACGTCCCAGCTCTCGGCGAGGCCGGCGGTGAGCTTCGACTGGCCGGGGCCGCTGGTCTCGGCCTCGACGAGACGGTCGAAGATGTTGAGCGGCAGCGTGTAGGCGTCCGAGGTCTTCTGGACGTCGGCCGTCTTCGGATCTTCGGTGTAGGCGATCCGCAGCGTGTGGTCGGCGGCAAGAGCCGGCGACATCAACGTCAGGCCGAGAAGGCCGGTCGTCACCAGGAGTTTCAGTTTATCAAGCATTCAGTTCTCCTTCTTCTTTGTTAGTTCCCCAATCCCGCGGATGCGGGGCATCGGCCCCGCCTTTGCGGCTCGTTCCGGACCGGAACGGTTCACGGCCCGTCCCTCCCAAGGGATCGGGCCGCGCAATATGTTCAGCCGGCAGCTTTCCGCGCCGGGGCAGGGCCGTTCTGCCAATTGCCGCCGTCTTCAAGCTCCAGCACTTCGCGAATGCTCTGCCGGCGGCGGATGGTGCGGAAGTGATCGCCATCGACCAGCACTTCGGCCACGAGATCGCGCGAATTGTAGGTCGATGCCATCGAGGCGCCGTAAGCGCCGGCGCAGTCGAACGTCAGAAGATCGCCGGCCTTCAGTTCGCCGAGCCCTTCATAGGCGCCGAAATCATCCGAGCTTTCGCAGATCGGCCCGACGATCCGGTAGCGGGGCGCTGCGGCCGCGCCCTTCGCCTGATGGAACGGTAGAACGGGGTGTTTGGCATCATAAAGCGCGGGGCGCATGAGGTCGTTCATGCCCGCATCGACGATGGCGACATAACCGTCCTGACCGTCCTTGAGATAAAGCAGTTCGGTGACCAGAAGCCCGGCGCGGCCGACCAGCCAGCGGCCAGGCTCCACGGTCAGCTGACAGCCGAGGTTGCCGACGGTCTCGGCGATGATCGAGGCATATTCGGCGATATCCGGACCCGGATTGTCACCGAAGGCGATGCCGATGCCGCCGCCGAGATCGAGGCGCGGAACTTCGAGCCCCTTGGCACGCAGCGCCGTCACCAGCCCTGCCATCGAGGCGAAGGCGTGGCGGAACGGAGAAAGGTCCTGAACCTGCGATCCGATATGAACGGCCAGCCCCTGCACGTCGAGTTCCGGCCGTGCGGCAGCCTTGGCGTAAAGTTCGGGAATGTCGTCGATGGCGATGCCGAACTTGCTGTCCTTGGTCGCCGTGGTGATCTTGGCGTGGGTCTTGGCGTCGACATCCGGGTTCACACGCAGCGCAATGGTGGCGCGGCGTCCGAGAGAGCGGGCTACCTCCGCGATCACCTCGATTTCCGCAGCGGATTCAACGTTGATCTGGTGAATGCCGGTTTCGAGAGCATGGGCGATTTCGGCCCGCGTCTTGCCGACACCGGAAAAGATGATCCGCGAGGATGGCGCGCCGGCAGCCAGCGCTCGCTCCAGTTCACCGCCGGAGACGATGTCCATGCCGCAGCCGAGTTCGGACAGGAGCCGCAGAACGGCGATGTTGCTGTTCGCCTTCACCGCGAAACAGATGGAAACGCCGATGGGGCTCAGCGCATCGGAAAGAACGGAATAAGCCCAGCGCATCGCCTCTGCCGAATAGCAGTAGAACGGGGTCGGAACCTGCCTCGCGATGTCGGTAAGACAGAGGCCTTCCACATGCAGTTCGCCGGCGCGATAGTGAAACCACGCCTGCTGGTCCGACTGAATTTTCCGGGGGGTCGTCATTACCATGTATCGTGTCATCCCATCACGAATGTCGGCCTGTCCGGCCGTCGAATGCGTGAGTGATTTCAGATATTGTCATGCTTGGGAAATAATTGCTAAAGCCGTCTTATTCATTTTTGATATATGCAAAATGGCTGACATTGATGTTCGTCATTTCCGGGAGGGGTGGAAAACCGCCAGAACAAAAGCTCTTTTCCCGGCTTCAGGGAGAAGGAACCGGCGATGCGTCTCAACCAGCGCCAGATCGAGGTTTTCAACGCGGTGATGGTCAACAAGAGCGTGACGGCCGCCGCCGCCGCACTCGGAACTTCCCAGCCGACGATCAGCCGCGAATTGCGCGAAATGGAACAGCGGATCGGCTTCGATCTGTTCCTGCGTTTCGGCAAACGCCTCACGCCCACCAACCAGGCATTGCTGCTGCATGAGGTGGTGCGCCGGTCCTTCGTCGGCATGGACGAGATCAGCCGCGCGGCATCTGCGATCCGCACCTACAATGCTGCGAACTTCCGCATCGCCACCATTCCGGCCTTCGCCGAATCCGTCATGCCCCGCGTCGCCCAGAGGCTTCAGAAACAGCGCCCGGCCGTGCATCTCTCCCTCCATTCGCTGGAAGAACTTTCCCTGCAGCACGAGGTATCGACCACCGTCTTCGATCTCGGCGTCACCGAGGGACGGTTCGAACAGCAGGGCGTCATCAGCCAGAATATCGAGGTTGGCGAACTGGTCTGCGTGCTGCCGATCGGCCACCCTCTTGCCGGGAAGAAGGTCCTGATGCCGGAGGATTTAAACAACGAACCCTTCGTCTATTTCTCCCAGGACGACCCCTACAGACGAAAACTGGACGATATCTTCTTCGAGGCTGGCATCACCCGCAGCTACGCGGTGGAAACCACGACGGCGGCCAGCGTCTGTTCGATGGTCTCCGCAGGGCTCGGCGTCTCGATCATCAATCCGCTGACCGCCGAAAACCACATCGGCAAGGGCGTCGTGCTGCGCCGCCTCGGCGTCAGCGTTCCCTATTCGCTCGTGGTCTGGCGCCCCGCCAAGAGCAGCCGCTCGCGGCTGGCGGAGCGGGTCATCGCCACGCTTTCCGACGTCGCCGCCGAAATGCGCCAGACCCTGCAGGCGGCGTTGAACAGGGAATAGACAGAAAACCTCGCCGATCCCGCCCGAGGATCGGAAGCGGGCGTCGCATGCTGCAATCTGCCAATTGAAATCTCCGCGTTTGCGGGCACAATGCCGGCGGTATCTGGAGGAGGATGCTCGAATGCTGGAAAATGCGCTGGTCTACGATGCGCAGGGCCAGCCGCTCCTGAACGGAAAACTGAATGCTTCCCGGGAGTGGGCTGAGGTCAACGCGTTTTGCAATAGGGTCTACATGCCGCTCGCGGCGCGGCCGCTGGTAAAGGGAGCGGACCCGAACGCCACCTTGCGCACCCTTTCGATCGGCCGGATCATTCTAAGCCGCTTCTGCTTTGGCGTGCCGACAAAGGCCGATGAATTCGATCCATCGTCGGGCAACATCATCGTCGTCAACACCATGCGGGGCAGCGTGCGCCATCCGCTTGCAGATGGTGCCAGCATCGATACCCGTCCCGGCGACAGCTATGTGGTCGATTGCAGCCGCACGGACTACTGGAACGTCGCCAATGGCGACGACCTGCAGTTCAACCTGACCATCCCCCACAGCCTGATGGAGGAAACGGCGCAGCGATGGTACGGCTTTGTTCCCGAAGACGACCTCTGGAAGAAACGCCTGCTGTTCGGTCGGGGCAATTCCGCCTGGCTGTCGCTCGTGGACTACGCAACGCGATCCGTCGATGCCCGCGACGACCGCATATCAAGCCCGCTGATCGAAAAGCGCATTGAGGAAATGCTGTGCCTGGAGTTGTTGCGCGGATGGGCGGAATGCTCCGGCCTCAACCTCGATACCGGCGCGCGCGGCGCCGCGCCGAGATATGTGCGCGAGGCGGAACGGCTGATGGAGGAACGGGCGCATGAGGGTCTCTCGGTCATCGAGATTGCCGCCGAAGTCGGCATTTCCGCCCGAAGCCTTTCCGATGGCTTCAGGCGGTTTCGCGGCATCACGCCGCACGATTACCTGACGGCACGCCGTCTCGACGGCCTGCGCAAGGCGCTGGAGGAAGCACCTCCCGGTGAAACGGTCTCCTCGATAGGGCTTTCGCGCGGCTATGTGAACCTCACCGCTATGGCCACGAGCTATCGCCGGCGCTTCGGCGAAAGCCCCTATCAGACGCTGCGCAACCGCCCGGCCAAGCTCCCGGCGACCTGACAGGCAGGGGGTCCGAACGGGGCCTGACGCCCCGTATTTCCTGACTTCCCGAAATCGCAGTTTCTCCGAACGGCGAGCGCCGGTCCGTTCCGGCGGTGGACTTGTCTTGTCAGCCAATTGCTTCTGTTTTCGATCATCCGCTTCCGTAATGGAGCAAAGCTCGGCCAGCGGCGATCCTCCCCGTTGGCTATGGTGGCTGCGGGTGTCGTTTTGCACTCCACCATCCGGACAGGAGACCGGTTTGTGCGATCTTTGTAATATCATGCTGAGGGGCATACCCCCTAGGGAGGATCTGATGAAAGCGCTTGTCTATAATGGACCGGGCAAGAAGGATTGGGTCGAGAAGCCCAAGCCGGTCGTGCAGGAGCCGACCGATGTCATCGTGAAAATCACGAAGACGACCATCTGCGGCAGCGACCTGCACATTCTGAAGGGTGATGTACCGACCGTCACCGAGGGACGCACGCTCGGCCATGAAGGCGTCGGTATCGTCGATGAAGTCGGCAGCGCGGTGCGCAACTTCAGGAAAGGCGATCCCGTCCTGATTTCCTGCATCACATCCTGCGGCTCCTGCCCCAACTGCAAGCGGCAGCTCTATTCCCATTGCGACGACGGCGGCTGGCAGCTTGGCCATACGGTCGATGGCACGCAGGCCGAATACGTTCGCATCCGCCATGGCGACAACTCGCTTTATCCGATCCCGGCCGGGGCGGACGAGGAAGCGCTGGTCATGCTCTCTGACATCCTGCCCACGGGTCTGGAAATCGGCGTGCAGGCGGGCGGTGTGAAGCCGGGTGACACCGTCGCCATCGTCGGCGCGGGTCCGGTCGGCATGTCGGCGCTGCTCACTGCGCAGTTCTACTCGCCGGGCAAGATCGTGATGATCGACATGGACCCCGCGCGACTGGCGCTCGCCCGCCAGTTCGGCGCTACCGATACGGTGCAGGTTGGCTCTGAGGATGCGGCCGCCAAGGTCATGGCGATGACCGACGGACGTGGCGTTGATGTTGCCATCGAGGCCGTGGGCGTGCCCGCGACCTTCGATATCTGCCAGAAGATCGTCTCGGCCGGCGGCAAGATCGCCAATGTCGGCGTTCACGGCAAGCCGGTGGAGCTTCACATCGAAGATCTCTGGATCAAGAATATCAACATCTCGATGGGCCTGGTGAACACCAACACCACGCCGATGCTCTTGAAGACGGTGGAGGCCGGCAAGTTCGACCCGAGCAAGCTGATTACCCATCGTTTCGCGCTCGACGAGATCCTCGACGCCTACGAGGTCTTCGGAAATGCCGCTCGCGAAAAGGCGATGAAGGTCATTCTCGCGGCCTGAGGCCTGGACGGCATCGAATGCAAGCGCCACCGGACTCCAAATAAAAGGACCCGGTGGCTTTCATTTTTCAAGTTTCGGCTGGCCCGTCACGGTCTCCGTCAACCGTGCAGCGATGAATGGCCGGAGAAAGATCAGCGCCGGGGGCCGAGATAGGTGTGCTACAACCAGCAGCTTGCGGGCCACCATGTTCATCGTGGAGTCCTGTCAAATGCGACCACGCCTCACCATTATGTACCAAGCGGAACTCGCTTGGCGCTTTGCCTAGGTAATCACTTCACTGCCGGGCAATACAGACTCGCTTCTTGATATCGCTCATTCTCCGGGAGAAAGAGCTGCTTCCTTATCCTCAAGACCTGAAGCCGGCCTGGATGCTCTGACGAGCTTTCCTTCCTCTGCCTTGTAAAAATACTGACTAGCCACCAGCCAACCTTTCAGCGGGCGCAGCGGGGGTATGCAGGTCAGGAACATGAAGGGAATGGTGACGAGGAGATGGACCCACCAGGCGGGCTGGAACTGCACCTCCAGCCAGACACCGAGTGCCACGCTCGGCACGCACGCAAAGCAGATGACGAAGAATGCCGGACCGTCAGCGGGATCGGCAAAGGAGTAGTCCAGCCCGCACGCCTCGCATCTCTGGTTGAGCGTCAGAAATCCCTTGAAGAGGTGCCCCTGGCCGCACCGGGGGCAACGACCGCGAATGCCTGTCTGCATCGGGGATAGGGAGGGCCATTCGGTTCGCATGACATCATTCCTTGTCAGAGCGCGCAATCAGGAGCACTCAATATCGATATTGAATGCATTCATTTCAAGCTACATGATTGCATTCAATGAGTCGACATGCCAGAACGCCGCAGGCATTACGGCATGCTCCGCGCGACGGCGAAGCGAAACGCCTCAGAAGAATGAGCCGGCCATCTCAGGCGAATTGGCCAGCGCATGGCCCATGAACTCAACTGCTGCCTTGAGTTGCGGGCGCTGGATCGGGCCTCCGAGGCACACCCGGACCGCTTCCGGGGCGGAGCCGTCCACGGCGAAGGCATCGCTTGCCACCACGCCGATCCCGGAGGAGCGCATGTGACTGCCGAAGGTGGAGCGCGTCCACCCCCCGGTCAATGGCAGCCATATGTTGAAGCTGATGGGATCGCCGCGATAGCTGCCCTTCGGCAGAATGTCGGCCACGAGTTTCTGCCGCGCCGCCGTCTCGCTGCGGATGAAGCGCAGGATACTGTCCGCCGTACCGTCTTCGATCCAGCGGGTGGCAAGCGCCACCGAGAGCGGTGAGGCCATCACATTGTTGGCCCGCATGGCGCTGACGAACGGCCATGCCGCCTTGGTGTCAGGGGCCACCACATAGGCCAGCCGCAGGCCGGCCCCGATGCATTTGGCAAGGCCGCCGATATGCCAGGTCAGGTCCGGGGCCATGGCCGCGAGCGGCGGCGGACTATGGAGCGGAATGAAGCCATAGGCGTCGTCCTCGACGATCGGTACGTGATACTTGCGCGCGACCGCGCAGATCTCCTCCCGGCGCTTTTCCGGAATTGTGAACGTCATCGGGTTCTGCAGCGTCGGATTGAGATAAAGCGCCTTCGGCTTCTTCATCTCGCAGGCCTCGGCAAAGGCAGCCGGAATGATGCCTTCATCGTCCATCGGCAGGCCGGCAATGTTCAGCCGCAACAGGGCGGCGATCGAGCGCATGCCGGGATAGGTTATGTTTTCCGAAAGCACCGTCTCGCCGGGCTTCGCCAGCATTCCGAAGAGAGCGAGCAGCGTCGGATGGGCGCCGGGCGTCACGAAGATACGCTCCTGGGAGGGCACGAGGCCGCGGCGGCTCAGCCATGCGGCGGCGGCTTCCTTGTCCATACCCGCACCCCCGAAACCCTGGTAACGCAGGAGCGGCACAAGGTTCGTGGCCACGGATGAGAACCCCTCGCGCATGCGCGCGATCAGGTCCGGATCATCCGGCTCCGGTGGCATGTTCATGGAGAAGTCTACGACAGACGCCCGGCGCGGATCCGGCATGGCATCCGAGATGAAGCCGCGACGCTCCCTGTCGGCGCCGCCGGTGACAAAGGTTCCGCGACCGACATGGGTGCTGACGAGGCCCCGCTTCTGAGCCTCCAGATAGCCCCGCGCCACAGTGGTGAAATCGATTTCGAGCCTTCTGGCGAGTTCCCGCTGCGGCGGCAACCGGTCCCCGACAACCAGATGGCCGCTCCTCAGGTCCATTTCGATGACATCGGCTATCGCCATGTAGCGAGGGCCGTTGCTGCGGCTGAGGTCGGGGGTCCAGGTCTTCATCTCGTGCGGCATCCATTGGTCAGGGCAATGATTGACTGTATATTGTTGCCCGGCATCCATGTCACCTGCGAAAGCACGGACAATGCGACGCATGTTGCGTTGCCCGGAGTGCTGGCCGGTTCGGACGACGCCGGGAAATCGCAATGAATGCATATTGATTGCATTCATTTTTGATATTGATGATTTCGTTTTCAGCAGGCTTTGCCGCTATTTTTGACTCTTCTCAAGTTTGAGCCAGCTATTGACTGTATATTTGAATGCAAAAAATCACGATTTGATTGCAAATTGGGCAAATACAATACTGGCATACTGCTTGCAATTGAATGGCTGTACCCCACTCCGGGGCCTGACTTCAAACACAGGAGCCATTCATGCCCGCAGTTACCGCACCGGCCCACGCCGATGGAGATTTCTTCGTCGACTACGAGGAAAAGGTCTTCGAGGACGTCCAGGCCAAGGAAGGTGAAAAAGCCCTCATCACCTTTCACACCGTCGCCTTCGAGGGATCGATCGGCCTCGTCAACCTGTTGCAGGCGAAGCGCCTGAAGCGGAAGGGCTTCGAAACCTCCATTCTCCTTTACGGTCCCGGCGTCACGCTCGGCGTGCAGCGCGGCTTTCCCAAGCTCGGAGCCGAAGCCTTTCCCGGACATCTGAACTTCAACAACCAGCTCAAGGGCTTCATGGAAGAAGGCGGCAAGGTCTATGCCTGCCGGTTCGCGCTTCAGGCGCTTTACGGGCATGGCGAACCCTCGCTCATTCCTGGCATCCGGCCGATCAATCCGCTCGACGTGCTGGACCTGATCCTGATCCACCGCCGCGACGGCGCCTTCATCCTCGATACCTGGACGCTCTGACGAGCGTTCGCATAGCCGGAAGGCGGAGTTCATCGGCTCCGCCTCCGCAATTCCAACCGGAGGATCTGATGATGGAGAAAAACACGACCATGCGGAAATCGACGGTCAGGGCGGCCGCCGCCCAGATCGCGCCGGACCTGATTTCCCGCGAGAAAACACTGGAGCGCGTACTGGAAACCATCCGGGAAGCGGCATCCAAGGGGACCGAACTCATCGTCTTTCCGGAGACTTTCGTTCCCTGGTATCCCTATTTCTCCTTCGTGCTGCCGCCGGTGCTTTCCGGCCGCGAGCATGTTCGCCTCTATGAAGAGGCCGTGACGGTGCCGAGCGCCGCGACCGACGCGGTGGCAAGCGCCGCCCGCGAACACGGCATCGTGGTGGCGCTTGGCGTCAACGAGCGCGATCACGGCTCCCTCTACAACACCCAGCTTCTCTTCGATGCCGACGGCAAGCTCATCCTGAAGCGGCGCAAGATCACGCCGACCTTCCATGAGCGGATGATCTGGGGGCAGGGCGACGGCTCGGGATTGACCGTCGTCGAAAGCGGCGTCGGCCGCATCGGCGCTCTCGCCTGCTGGGAACATTACAATCCGCTCGCCCGCTACGCGCTGATGGCGCAGCACGAGGAAATCCATGTCGCCCAGTTTCCCGGTTCGATGGTCGGGCCGATCTTCGCCGAGCAGATGGAGGTGACCATCCGCCATCACGCGCTGGAGAGCGGCTGCTTCGTCGTCAATGCCACCGGCTGGCTCACCGATGAGCAGATCGTCTCGATCACTCCCGACCAGAGCCTGCAGAAGGCGCTGCGCGGCGGGTGCATGACGGCCATCGTCTCCCCCGAAGGCAAGCATCTCGCTCCCCCGATCACCGAAGGCGAGGGCATCCTGATCGCCGATCTCGACATGAGCCTCATCGTCAAGCGCAAGCGGATGATGGACTCGGTCGGCCACTATGCCCGCCCCGAACTGCTGCATCTGGTCATCGACGGCCGCGCCACGGCGCCGATGGTCGCTTCCCAGAACTCTTTCGAAACCCCGACTGCAAGGAGCAGCAACGATGGAAACCGCGACACGTCCTTCGACCGAGATCCTGATCAACGAGTTGCAGTCCTTCGGAGCCAGGCTGGTTGATCCGAAAGCGGGTCAGGAAAGCCGCCGCGGCGGTGCAGGCCCGTCCGACCACAAGCCCATGACCATCGATGGCATGACCGTCATGGTGCCGGTTCATACCGCGCCGGCATTCGAAAGCCCTTATCTGGTGGAAAAACCCGACGAGACCGGCAAAAGCCGGATCAGTCGCGACGGTCAGGTGCTGGGCGAGGTTTCCTTTCCGTTGCGGCCGCGCTTTTACGAACGCTCGACGGCGGATGGCATTCCCTATTCGCAGATCGCGGTGCTGCATGGCCGCGACGTGCTGGCGACAACGGTGCTGCAGACCTGCATCCGCTATCAGAGCCGGACAAAGACCTGTCAGTTCTGTGCCATCGGCCAGTCGCTGGCAGCCGGACGCACGATCGCCCACAAGACGCCGGAGCAGCTTGCGGAGGTGGCGAAGGCCGCCGTCGAACTCGATGGCGTCCGGCACATGGTCATGACCACCGGCACCCCGAAGGGGTCAGACAGGGGCGCCGCGATCCTCGCCGACAGCGCGCGGGCCATCAAGGCGGCCGTCGACCTGCCGATCCAGGCGCAATGCGAACCGCCCGAAGACGACGGCTGGTTTCAGGTGATGAAGGATGCGGGCGTGGACGCGCTCGGCATGCATCTCGAAGTCGTCACGCCTGAAGTCCGCGCCCGCATCATGCCCGGCAAGGCGCAGGTCTCCATCGAGAAATACATGTCCTCGTTCAGGGCGGCCGTCGAAGTCTTCGGCCGCGGGCAGGTCTCCACCTATATTCTCGCCGGCCTTGGCGATACGCGTGAGGCGATCCTCGACATCTGCGAGAAACTGGTGGCGATCGGCGTCTATCCCTTCGTCGTGCCCTTCGTACCGATTTCCGGAACGCCGCTTGAAAGCCATGCCGGTCCGAAGCCCGACTTCATGCATTCGATCCTCGGACCGCTGTCGAGAATGCTGGTCGACAGCGGTCTCAAGGCCGTCGACATCAAGGCCGGCTGCGGCAAATGCGGTGCCTGCTCGGCCCTTTCCACCTATGAAAGGATGCTGACGAAATGATCTTCGAGCCCTTCGCGCCATATCAGGCCGGTGAATTCCAGGTGAAGTTCGCGACATCCGCATGGGAGCGGCAGGAAGCGCATGCACTTCGCCGCGCCGTCTTCTGCGAGGAACAGAAGATCTTCCAGGGCGACGACCGCGATGCCATCGACGATCATGCGATCCCCATCGTCGCGCTGTCGATGATGGGGGTGACCGCCGACCGGCTGGTCGGCACCGTCCGCATCCATCAGGAAACCCCGGGCCTGTGGTGGGGCTCCAGGCTCGCGGTGCATGAGGATTTCCGCAAGATCGGTGCGCTCGGCGCAACGCTGATCAGGCTTGCCGTCTCCTCCGCCAATGCGATGGGCTGCCATACCTTTCTCGCCAATGTGCAACCGCAGAACGGACTGCTCTTTCGCCGGCTGCACTGGGATGTGGTCGAGGAATTCGAGATCTACGGCAAGCCACATCTGCGCATGAAGGCGGACCTCGCCTGGTATCCGCCCTGCGCGACCCCCGAAGCGGGCTTCGTCGCCCTCCCGAGAAAGGCGGCATGACCATGAGCGCCATCGACATCCCGGCTCTTGCCAGCAAGCTTTCGGCATCCGGCGGCATCGCCGCCAAGGCGGATATCGGCACGGTTGCGGAAAGCCTCGGCCTTGCCGGCCAGCCGGTCGCCGTCGGCGACGATTGCGCCGCACTTCCCGATGGCGATGGCTATCTTCTGTTCGCCATAGAAGGCTTCATCAACGAATTCGTCGCCGCCGATCCATGGTTTGCCGGCTGGTGCGGCGTGATGGTCAACATCTCCGACGTCGCTGCCATGGGCGGGCGGGCGATTGCCGTGGTCGATGCCGTCTGGGCGAATGGCGAAGCGGCTGCTGCGCCGGTTCTGAAAGGCATGCGCGCTGCCGCGAGGACCTTCGGAATACCGATTGTCGGCGGTCATACCAATATCCGCACCGATCGCAGCCAGTTGTCCGTCGCCATCCTCGGACGAGCGTCGAGCCTGCTGACGAGCTTCGACGCGAAACCGGGCGACCTCCTGATCGCGGCGATCGACCACCGCGGACGCTACCGGGAACCCTTCAACAATTGGGAAGCAGCGACCGACGCACCGCCGGCCCGCCTGCGCGGCGACCTCGAAATCCTGCCCGAAATCGCAGAGGCCGGACTGGCACTCGCCGCCAAGGACATCAGCCAGGGCGGCATTCCCGGCACGGCCATCATGCTGGCGGAATGTTCCGGGGTCGGCATCGAGATCGACGTCTCCGCCATTCCCCTGCCGGCGGGCGTCACCCTCGACCGCTGGCTCGCCACCTTTCCGAGCTTTGGTTACCTCGTGTCCGTTCCGCCGGACAATGTCGCAGCCGTCCTTCAGAAGTTTTCCGCGCGCGGCATCGTGGCCGCCGCTATAGGCGCCGTCACCGACGGCAGCGAGGTCGCCATCAACGCCGATGGCGTCCGCGCGGTCATCCGCGACCATGCCCGAACGCCGCTGCTTCAACTCGCTCGACGGGAGGAGGCTGCATGAGCCGGCTGCTGCGCATCGCCATGCTCACGCATTCCACCAATCCCCGCGGTGGGGTGGTGCATGCCATGCAGCTTTCCGAAGCCTTGACCGCTCTTGGTCATGAGGTGGTGTTGCATGCCCCGGATGCGAAGGGCGCGGGCTTCTTCCGCAACCCGGCCTGCGGCACGGTGTGCATCCCCGCCGATCCGGCACCGGCCGGCATGACGGCGATGGTGGAGCAGCGGATTGCCGATTACGTCAGGCATTTCGAGAACCCGGCGGCGCGGGATTTCGATATCTTCCACGCCCATGACGGCATCTCCGGCAATGCGCTCGCGACCTTGAAGCAACGCGGCCTGATCCCGGCTTTCGTCCGGACCGTGCATCACATCGACCAGTTCACCGATCCGCGTCTCATGGAATTGCAGGATCGGTCGATCGACATGGCGGACGTCTTCTTCACCGTCAGCGCAACATGGCGGCAGGCGCTGCTGGAGCGCGGGCAGGCGGCTACCGTCGTCGGCAATGGCGTCGATGTCGATCGTTTCGCGCCCGTCTGGAATGGCGAACAGACGGCGCTGCGCGACCGCCTCGAACTGCCACCCGGTCCGACGTTTCTGAGCGTCGGCGGCGTGGAGGCACGCAAGAACACGATCGCCATCCTCGACGCCTTCCGGCAGCTGCGCGTCGTCCTGCCCGATGCCCAGCTTCTGATTGCCGGCGGTGCATCGCTGCTCGATCATCAGGGCTACCAGGAGGAATTCCGCTCCGAACTGGCCATGCTGCGCGAACACGCCGCCGCAGTGCATCTGATCGGTCCGGTTGCCGACAGGGACATGCCCAATCTCTACCGGCTCGCCGATGCCCTGGTCTTTCCCTCGCTGAAGGAGGGGTTCGGGCTGGTGGTGCTGGAGGCCATGGCCAGCGGCGTTCCCGCCATCGTCTCCTCCATCGCGCCCTTCACGGAATATCTCTCCACCGACGACGCAATCTGGTGCGATCCCCACCATCCCGCTTCCATTGCCGAGGCGATGGCCCTTTCCCTCGTGCCGCAGATCCGCGACCGGATCATTCCGCGCGGCCTCGACGTTGCCGCCCGCTTCTCGTGGCGGCGCGTCGGCGAGGCTCATCTCTCCGCCTATGCATCGCTGAAGGAGGCCATCCATGCCTGAAATGCGCTTCGTCATCGCCTGGCCGGATGGCCGGGAGGAGACCTGTTACTCACCCTCGCTCGTCATCAGGGATTTCCTCGAGGAGGGCCGGACCTATCCGGTCCGCGATTTTCTCGAGCGCAGCCGCAAGGCCCTGACGATTGCCAGCGACCGGGTCGAGGCGAAATACGGCCATCCCTGTTCGCTTGCCCGCGGCCAGCTCGCCCGCATCGAGGCCGCCGGCACGCCCTTCCTCCACGACGCTGACGCCCTCGTCAGCTGCCAAAGTTTCATCCTCTGAAAGGAACCACGTCCATGACCTCGTCCCTCAAGTCGCACTACAGCGCCGTCATCATCGGCGGCGGGCAGGCCGGCCTTTCCGCCAGCCACTATCTCAAGAAACACGGTATTGATCACATCGTCTTCGAGAAGAAGACCGTGGCGCACAAATGGAAAGACGAACGCTGGGATGCCTTCTGCCTCGTGACGCCGAACTGGCAATGCCAGCTTCCCGACCACCCCTACGACGGCGACGATCCGCACGGTTTCATGGTCAAGGACCAGATCCTCGCCTATGTCGACCGCTTCGTGAAGAAGGTGGACGCGCCGGTTCTGGAAGGAACGGCGGTCACCTCGGTCGAGAAGACCGGCGACGCCTTCAGGGTCGAGACTTCGGCCGGTACGGTGACAGCCGACAGCGTGGTCCTCGCCACCAGTCTCTACAGCCGCCCGGCAATTCCGCGCGCCGCCGAGCGCCTGCCGGAAAACATCCTGCAGCTTCACACCGCCGACTACCGCAATCCCGGCCAGTTGCCGGAGGGCGCCGTTATCGTCGTCGGCTCCGGCCAGTCCGGCTGCCAGATCGCCGAAGACCTGCATCTTGCCGGGCGCAAGGTGCATATGGTGACCGGAAATGCGCCGCGCTGCGCCCGCTTCTACCGTGGCCGGGACGTTGTCGACTGGCTTGCCGATGTCGGCCAGTACGACATCACCGTCGCCCATGACGGCATGTCGAAGAAGAAGCACGACACCAATCACTATCTCACCGGCCGGGATGGCGGACGCGACATCGACCTCAGGAAGTTCGCGCTCGAAGGCATGTCGCTTTACGGCCGCATGCAGGGTGTTGCCAGCGGCAGGATGCTGTTCGAACCGAACCTCAAGGCCAATCTCGACGGCGCCGATCAGGTCTATAACGGCATCAACGCCCTGATCGACCGGCATATCGCGGCAAACGGCATCGATGCGCCGCCGGCAAGCGTTTACGTGCCTCTGTGGGAACCGGAAAGCGAACCCGCCGAACTGGATCTCGAGGCCGAAGGCGTCACTTCCGTCATCTGGGCGACCGGCTTCCACCCCGACTGGTCCTATGTCGGCCTGCCGATCTTCGACGGCACCGGCTATCCCATCCAGCGGCGCGGCGTAACCGGCATCGACGGCGTCTACGTGCTCGGCCTGCCCTGGCTCTGGACCTGGGGTTCCGGCCGGTTCCTCGCCGTCGGCAGGGATGCGGAACACATCGTGGACCATCTGGCCCGGTATATCGAAGTAAGCCGTCAGATTCCCAGACAAGCGGCGGGCCGCTGAACATGAATCTTGCCGTTCTTGATCCACGGCGAGAGGTGCCTTCTGCACGCATGCTGATGGAGCGCGCGCTCGAACCTCATGTGCTTCTTGGCATGCCGCATCTCAATGCTCACGGTCTTTCCGAGACATGGCTGATGAAGGAGTTGGGGCACCGGCATTGGCTATTACTGGCGCTGAGGTTCGGCATGGAGAACGCCGATTTCCGCACGCCAGACGGCGGCAAGGCTTATGCCTCCATATGCGCGACGTCGCTCAGGGATGCGCGCCTGGGGATTGCCGTGGCAGACGATGTCTTGACGATCCGTTCGTCGCTGGTCCGGATATCGAGGACGCAATGGTCGAGCCGGCATCGGCTGAGTATCCGTGATATGGCAATCGGCGAGGTGGAACTGGTTTCAGCTTTTGTCCATCGCATGATCGAGGGCGACAATCGTTCGCTGGCACGGGTGGGCCATTGGGATGCTCCGGCTGAGGTTTCCAGCAAAAGCGAGCTTGCGGCGTTCGCAGCGTCCTTCCGGCGCGGAACAGCGAGTGGCCATCTCGGCATGTCGCCGCCGTCCGGCCCAGAACCGCTCAGCTACCGCTTCCAGCCAAGTCTGCTAGAGGAATTCAATGGCGCGGGCCTCTTCTATTTCGCCGAATTCCAGGCCATCGCAAACAGGGCGTTTGAAACCCGCTTTCCTGAAGCGGGCCATGCCTTCTCCCGCCGCGATGTCTTTTTCACCGGCAACATCGTGCCCGGCGAAATCGTGACCGTTCATATTGGATCCACGCGACAGATGGATAGTCTTCGATATACCTGCAAGCTCGTGCGGGAAGATGGTGAAGGCATCGCCTTTATATTCATTGAAGCTGCTGAAGCCCGAGAAAGCGGGATGCCGAATCCCGAGGTGGTTTCAAGCACATCTTGAAATGTTCTCATGTTCTGCCATGGATGCACAGGCGCTCGCCTACTCTGGCAACTACATGTGCGGCATCCTTTGGACCGCTGGTGGGCAGGTTGGATGATCGAGAAACTTTCTGGCTCGGGCTGCGGCGTGAGCATTTGCGTGGTATTGCCATCCTGTGGCCGTTTCTACAGCCAAAGAACCAATTCCGTTAAGGCGTCCCACGATGGATGAGCATAACTATCTCGTCCGGCGCTGGAGGCAGTTCGTCGGCCGATAAACTTTTAAAAGGGCATGGATATGGGGCATCTCGGCAAATCGGTCGCGCAGCTTTCGACACTTCTCCAGACAGGCGTGCTCGACCCGCGGGCACTTGCCGAAGAGACGCTGGATGCGATCCGGACCCATGCGGACCAGTCGATCTTCACCGTGTTGACGCCTGAAAGAGCGCTCGCCGAGGCGGGGCAGTCTGCGAAGCGGCTTGCCGAGGGCCGTTCGCTCGGCATTCTCGACGGCATCCCGATCGCCTGGAAGGATCTTTTCGACATGGAAGGCCTCACCACCACCGCGGGCTCGACGGTGCTGGCGAAGAACTCGCCTGCAACATCGGATGCCGCCATCGTCACCACACTGAAGCAGGCCGGAATGATTGCCGTCGGCCGTACCAATATGAGCGAATTCGCGTTTTCGGGCATTGGCATCAATCCCCATTACGGCACGCCGAAGAACCCAGCTTCCACCGACGTTCCCCGCATTCCCGGCGGCTCGTCCTCGGGTGCCGGCGTTTCCGTCGCCGCCGGCCTCGTGCCGGTCGCCATGGGCACGGATACGGGCGGCTCGATCCGCATCCCTGCTGCCTTCAACGGCATCGTCGGTTACAAGGGAACCCGCGGTCGCTACGCCATGGACGGCGTCTTCCCGCTGGCGGAGAGCCTCGATGCGCTGGGGCCGCTCTGCCGCAGCGTGCAGGATGCCGTCTGGGTCGATGCTGCCATGCGCGGGCGGACTGCCTCCGATGTCGTCAGGGGAACGCTTCAAGGGCAGTCGCTTATCGTGCCGGAAACCGTCTTCTTCGATGGCATCGAGGATGGCGTCGCCGCGGCCTTCGAAGCCACGCTCGAAAGACTTGCAAAAGCCGGCGCACGCATTCGCCGTCAGGCCTTCCCGATCTTTGCGCAGTTGTTCGAGATGATCGCCGAAAGGGGGGCTCTGGTGACAGCGGAAGCCTATGCGCTTCATCGCGAACGGCTGCATGGCGAAGATGCGGCCGGAATGGACCAGCGCGTCGTCTCCCGCTCGCTCACCGGCCAGAGGATCACCGCGCCGGATTACATCCACATTCTTCAGGTCCGCCGGCGCATGATCGCCGAGATGGCTCGCTCGACCGCTCCGGGTGAAATCCTCGTTTCCCCGACGCTCCCCCATGTCGCGCCGACCATCGAAAGTCTTCTCACAGACGATGCGGCCTTCTTTGCAGCCAACGGCAAGACGCTGCGCAACACCCAGATCGGCAATTTCCTCGACTGGTGCGGCGTTTCCATCCCCTGCGGTACGGGCGATGCCGGCATGCCCGTCGGCTGCCTGCTTTCCGGCCTGCCGAACACCGATGAACATCTCCTGTCGGTAGCACTTGCCGCGGAGGAGACGGTGCGCGGCTGATAATATCGCATTGACCTTGCCGGTGACGGGGTTGTCGATGTTCGAGGCTGGAGCCAATGAAGCAGGTATTGTTGATGTCGATATAGCTCAGTATGTGCATCTGATAGAATGATCGAGCGCGCGAACCGATGATCGTCAATGGATCAACCGGATCGTAGAACGCAGAGTTTTCTTACGGCGAAGCACGTGAATGTCAGACGCGTGATCATCATCAGACGGCTCCCGCATCAAAGACCATCACATATGCCGCGTCGATCTAGAAGGTCGTCCTTCCGCCGGGAGAGGAGGCCTGAAGCGAGCATCCGCTTGGATGCCAGTCGTTGCTCTACCCGCTTAGAACCGCTGCCGAGGTTGGCACGAAGAGGCGCGCAGTTGCCGCGGGCGGAGGGTGATCATGTCGTGTCCCCGATCCGGCATTCATGCCCAAGCCAGGCTTGAAGATCATCAACGGTAAAAGCGGCGGCAGCAACACCATTCGATATGGAGGGCTCGCGCCAGGCACTCAAAAATCGGGGAGATTTCGCTGCGATCTCAGCTGTTCCAAAAAACGAGATTGCAGTCCACTCGGCAACCAGTTTTCGCGCATGGTTATGCCAATCGTTCGCGTACCAAGCCGGTGGCGCACTTCATCTGCAACGGGCACGCATTTCAGCAGGCCCTCCCGTTCTTCGATCGCGATCTGCCGGCGAGAAAGCATGGAGAGGCGATCGCTCTCCAGAATAATGGCACGTGTAAGAACGAGGGAACTCGTCTCGATACTGGCACGAGGAGAGATGGAGCACTTTTCGAAAAGTGCGTCGAACGCGCTTCGGATGGGAGTTCCGGGGCTTTGGGCCACCCACTCCTGCTGTGCAAGCTCATCGAGCGATGCGGTTGCGCTGCGTGCCAGAAGGGGATGTCCCGGGCGGCCGACGATCGCATAGGGATCGTCGAACAGCGCCTCGGTCTTCAAGCCGACGAGATCGCTTCCAGAGCGCAGCGCGCCTATGAGAATGTCACTCGCGCCAATGCGCAATTGCCGAGATAGGAGTTCATAGGAGCCATCGGCGATTTCGATCCGGGCGGCCGGATAGGTCGCCAGAAGCGGGTTGATTGCGCGCGCGAGGAGCAGTGTGCGCGCAAGCGGCAGGCTGGCGATCTTGATGCGCCCCTCCATGCGGCCTTCAAGCTCCCGCAGTTCATCGTCCGCCTGTTCCAGTTCGGTCAAGGCGACGCGCCAATGCATGGCAAGCTTGTGCCCAATCGCGTTCGGTGCCACGCCGTTTGGGCCGCGCACAAGGACCGTCTTGCCGATATTCGCCTGCAATTCATGAAGGATCCGGTGTAGCGCCGCAGGTGAGCCTCCGCTGCTGAGGGCTGCCTCCGTTATGGAGCTACTGCTGGAAAGCGTAATCAATGCCTCGATCTGACGAAAGCTGATACGAGCCAGAATCTTGGAAATCACGGCCGGCTCGCGCTGCGAACTGGCGCCAAGCACATGGCTAAGCGCGGCATTGAGCTGGCTGTCCATGCGGCGCAACCGGGCCAGCAGTACTTCGCCGGCGGTTGTTGGCTGGCTGCCGGCGGCATATCGGTTGAGTAGCTTTGCTCCGAAATGGGCCTCAATGCCAGCCAGCGCCACTGTCACTGAGGGCTGTGAGACGTTCAACTCCGCGGCAGCTCGGTTGAGGCTACCTGTCTCGCATACCTGCATGAAGACGCGCAGATGGCGAAGATTGAGGCGGTTTGCGATCATGCGGAATCCATAAGTAAATTCGCAAAAAACTATAACTCGATACAGTTTTCATATTAGCACCTGATACCCGATTGGTGCCAGTTTCGCCTCGAAGATTGGAGGAAAATGCATATGCAGAACAGGACTGGACTCGTCGTTAGCGCGCACTCGGCGGATTTCGTGTGGAGGGCCGGCGGTGCGATCGCAGCGCATGCGAGGCAAGGCTATGACATCACTGTCGTATGCCTGTCGTTCGGGGAACGGGGCGAGTCGGCAAAGCTGTGGCGCAAGCCCGGCATGACGCTTGAGGCTGTAAAAGCGGACCGTCGCCGCGAGGCGGAAAATGCGGCTCGTGCGCTTGGCGTTCGCGATATCCAGTTCTACGATCTGGGTGATTATCCCATGCAGATCACCACGGAGGCCTTCGATCGGCTGGTTGATCTTTACCGCGCACTTCGTCCGGAGTTCATGCTGACCCATTCACGGCAGGACCCTTATAACTTCGACCATCCAATGGCGACCGAGTTTGCCCAGCATGCGCGGGTCATCGCACAGGCTCATGGCCATAAGCCGGAGGTGCCGGTACTTGGTGCGCCGCCGGTTTATCTCTTCGAGCCGCACCAGCCGGAACAGTGCAACTGGAAACCCAATTTCCTGCTTGATATCGGTGCTGTCTGGGAGAAGAAGCTGGAGGCGATCAAGTGCATGGAAGGACAGGAGCATCTCTGGGAATATTATACCCGGGTGGCTCTCCAGCGGGGCGTGCAGGCCTCGCGCAATTCCGACTACAAGATTGTCTACGGCGAGGCCTATGAAGCGGTGTTCCCGCATGTGACAGGCACTCTCGGTCACGGAGCGCTGGCATGAGCGTCGTCTATCGCAACATCGAACGCGCACCGCTCGATATCGTAAACGGCCTTGCCGATTGTGGCGTGGCAACGGTGCATGAGGCGATGGGACGCATAGGCCTGATGCAGTCCCATATGCGCCCCGTCTGGCGTGGCGCACGAGTCGCGGGCACTGCGGTGACCGTCTCGATCCCGCCGGCGGACAACTGGATGATCCATGTCGCGGTAGAGCAGTGCCGTGAAGGCGATATTCTTGTGGTCGCCCCGACGTCTCCATGTGATGCCGGATATTTCGGTGAACTGCTTGCAACGTCGCTGCAGAAGCGTGGCGTGCGTGGTTTGATCATCGAGGCTGGAGTTCGCGATGTCGCTGAACTGAAAGCGATGGGTTTTCCGGTCTGGTCGCGTTTCATATCCGCGCAGGGTACGGTCAAGGCCACCTTGGGGTCCGTCAATGTTCCTGTTGTTTGTGCCGGTGCCGCGATAGCACCGGGCGATGTGATCGTCGCCGATGACGATGGGGTGCTGGCCGTGCCTAAGGGTAAAGCGGAAATGGTGCTTCAGGCATCACGTGCGCGGCTGGACAAGGAGCAGCAGACCCGCGTGCGGCTCGCGGCCGGCGAACTCGGCCTCGATATCTATAAAATGCGCGAGGCGCTTGCAGCCAAGGGATTGACCTACATCGATTGATCGAAGTCGGGAAAGGGGGAGGAACCTTTCCCGCAAGGGAGGATAAATGACCAAAATTGCTTTCATCGGCTTCGGCGAGGCGGCGCAAGCCATCGCTGGCGGCCTTGCTGGCCGCAATGCGGCGGAGCTCAACGCCTACGACCTGCGCTTTGCAGATCCGTTGGCCTCTGCCGGTTTGCGTGAGAAGGCTGCCAAGTGCGGCGTGGAGCCGCTAGACGACATTTCCGGCATCGCTGCAGCAAATGTGGTCCTGTCGCTCGTCGTCGGTTCGGCGGCGCGCGCCGTCGCGGTTTCCGCTGCGCCACATCTTTCGGAAGGGGCGATTTTCATCGACCTCAACTCCGTTGGCCCCGAAACCAAGGCGCTTGCCGCCAAGGAGATTGCGACGGGCAAAGGCAATTTTGTCGAAGGCGCGATTATGGCGCGCGTTCCGCCATATGCCGAGAAGGTGCCTATCCTCGTCGCCGGCGAACGAGCGGGCGAGGCGGCCGAGCGACTCAACGCGATCGGGATGAACCTTGAAGCTGTCGGGGCGACCCCTGGACAGGCTTCGTCCCTGAAGATGATCCGATCTGTGATGATCAAGGGCGTGGAAGCGTTGTTGATCGAGGCACTCTCGTCTGCTGAGCGTGCAGGCGTGACCGAGCGCATCCTTGATTCCGTGCAGGAGACCTTACCCGGGCTCGATTGGCGGCAGGTGGCGGACTACTACCTTTCGCGAACCTTCGAGCACGGAGCCCGCCGTGTGACCGAGATGACGGAAGCCGCCGAAACGATTGAATCATTGGGCCTCGATGCTTCGATGTCTCGAGCCGCCTGCAAGACTATAGCCGCTGCCCATGCGGCGATGACGGATCAGGGGCTTGCCGTGGCTGATGGATATCGCGGCTTTGTGCCGGTGATGGCTCGTCGTATGGCGAAGGATCTCTGAGATGGACGGTATTCTCCAGTCGCTCGGCGTTATTTTCAGCTTTTCAGGCCTCGCAGTCCTCATCGCTGGTGCTTTGCTCGGCATCGTTATTGGTGCCCTGCCGGGACTGGGGCCGTCGATCGGGCTCAGCCTTCTCATTCCCTTCACCTACAATCTCGGCCCGGAACTGAGCATGCTGATGATGATCTCGCTGTACACCTCAGCCGAATATGGCGGGTCGATCAGCGCGATCCTGCTCTCCACACCCGGGACGGCAGCCGCGGCGGCCACGGCTATCGACGGCTATGCCATGGCGCGTAAGGGCAAGGCCAACGAAGCAATCTCGATTTCGTTGACCGCATCGACTGTGGGCGGTGTTTTCGGCGGGCTGGCTCTCCTGATGCTGGCCATGCCGCTCGCTTCGCTCGCCCTCAAGTTCGGCCCGGCGGGCTATTTCGCCGTCGGCGTCTTCGGCCTCACCTCGGTCGCGGCTCTGTCCGGCGGTTCGGTGGTGAAGGGGCTCATTTGCGCGGCCTTCGGACTTGCGCTCGCAACGATCGGAATCGATCCCATTGCCGGCACGCCGCGTTTTACCTTCGGCCTGTTCGAACTCTACGAGGGAGTTCCGTTTCTGGCTGCTCTCATCGGCCTTTTCGCCGTCTCGGAAGCACTTGTCATGATCGAGAGCCGTGTCGCGGCAGCGCCGGTCATCAAGGACAGGGTCGGTCACGTCTTCATGTCGGCGGCGCTTTGGAGGGAGACTTGGCGCTCCATGCTGTCGGGCTCGGTCATCGGCACCCTTCTCGGCATCCTGCCCGGCGTCGGCGGTAACATTGCCTGCTGGGTGGCGCGTGACTATGCCCGCGCCCGTGATCCGCATCCGGAAGAATATGGCCATGGTTCGGCCAATGGCATCGCCGCGCCGGAAGCCTCCAATAATGCAACTGTCGGCGGCGCGCTCGTTCCGTTGCTTGCACTGGGCGTGCCTGGTTCGCCTACGACGGCTATCATGGTCGGCGCATTGATCATGCACGGACTGCATCCCGGCCCGCAACTCTTCACCGAGGCGCCGTCTCTGGTTTACGCGATCCTCTTCGGTACGATCATCGCCTCCTTGGTGCAGTATGCTGCGGGCTCGCTATTCCTGCCCTTGATGGCCCGGGTCATGCGGCTGCCGGATGCGGTCATCGCCGTCGGCATCATGGCATTTGCCGTGCTTGGCGCCTTTGCCATCCGCAACCTGATGTTCGACGTCTATCTGATGCTCGGTTTCGGTGTCGTCGGCTATCTCATGAAGAAACTGCACTTCCCGGTCGCACCGATCATTCTGGCCATGGTGCTAGGCTATCTCGTGGAATCCAATTACCGGACCGCGCTGGTTTCCTCGCAGGGCGACTACACGATTTTTATAACCGATCCCGTCAGCCTGCTGTTCCTCGTCCTCAGTCTCGTCAGCCTGCTGACGCCGCTGTGGCGTCGGCTTAGAGCACGCCGCATGCGCCGGCTCGACGGAACGGTAAACGGCGCAATGCGCTAGACAGCCTATCAACTGGAGGAGAAAACATGACGATCAATAGAAGAACATTAGGCAAACGCCTGGGAGGAGCCGCACTGGGGCTTGCGCTTGCGCTTTCGGGCGTCGCCCTGCCAGGGCATGCGACTGCCGCCGGATTCCCGGAAAAGTCCGTGACACTTGTGGTCTGGGCGGGTGCTGGAGGGGCGCTCGATACCTATGGTCGCAAACTTGCGGAACTCCTGGAAAAGGAGTCGGGTTGGAGCGTGAAAGTTGACAACCGGCCAGGCGGCAGCGGTGCAGTCGGTGTTTCCCAGATCATGACTCAACCGGCAGACGGTTACAACATTCTCGTTTTCACCGGAACTCTGACCTTCGGTATCGCTCAAGGCTTGATTCCCTTCGAGCTTAAGGACTTCCGGATGCTACGCGCCATGCAGTCCGAGCCATCCTCACTGGCCGTCCTGTCGGACAGCCCGTATAAGTCCGTCGATGACTTCGTGAAATACATGAAAGACCATTCGAACGGGCTGAAGGTCGGTGGCCATGCGCCGGGCGGTTTCCACCAATACATGCTTTACCAGCTTATGAAGTCGGGTGGTTTCGAAAGCGGATGGATCCCGCATGATGCCTCGGGCAAGGTTACGCTCGCCCTGCTCGGCAAACATATCGACGCCGCCATGATGACCCCGTCAACCGGCCTGGCGCAGGTCAAGAGCGGCGACATCAAGCTGCTGGGCATTTCCACTGACAAGCGCAGCGAATTTCTACCTGACGTCCCGACTTTCAAAGAACTCGGTTATGACATCGAGGGGGCGGTTTGGCGCGGTATCGCGGTAAAGGCGGGAACTCCTGACGATGTTGTCGACAGCATCCAGGCCGCAGTGGACAAGGTCACGGCTTCCGATGACTGGAAGAAGTTCCAGGCCGAACAGTTCCAGGACAGTCCCGACTGGAAAGAGGAGGAGTTCACCAAGCGCGCTGAAAGCGATCTTGCTAGACAGTTCGAATTCCTCAAGGCAAATGGATACGTCCAATGACCAACCGGACTTCGGCTGTTCCAGACTCGACCCTCTCCTCCCCACGGGGGGGAGAGGTGCCGCGCCAGCACTTCTGGCAGAACCTCGTGGTAGCCTGCGTCTCGTTGGCATGGAGTGGCGGCTTCCTTTTCATGAGCCTTGCCCTCCCTGCCGGCCATTCACGCGGTGATGTCGGTCCGGGTTCGCTGCCTATGCAGGTGTCTATCTTTGGCCTGGTCGTTTCGGCGGTCTATCTCGTACAGGTGCTGCGCGGCTCGGATCTTGGCGGGTCGAGCGATAAGATCGACGTGGCGCGGGTGGCCGGCCTGCTCGGCCTCTTCGTTGCCGTGGTACTCGGCGCGAACTGGGTCGGGCTCGCCATTTGCCTGGGCGTCGGCACAGGCGTGGCGACGCTGCTTTTTCCCGGTGAAAAGCCCCTGTTGCGGGCAGTCGCGACAGGGTTCAGCTTCTGGCTGATCGCCTGGGGGCTGTTCGGAAAGTTGCTGGACCTTCCGCTTCCCTGAACGGGTCTGCTTCCGGTTCCTGCTTTATCGCAATCTCCGGTGTGGAAGCGTTTTCGCTCCGGCCGGACATACTCTCTACCGATAGGAGTGACGGATATGACGTTGGATGGCATCCCCTGTATGATAATGAGAGGCGGGACGTCTAAGGGCGCCTATTTCCTCGCTGGCGACCTGCCTTCGGATCCGGCTCAACGCGACCGGCTGCTTCTGCGCATCATGGGTTCGCCCGACCCCCGCCAGATCGATGGCATCGGTGGCGGAGATCCCTTGACCAGTAAGGTTGCTGTAGTGCGGGCATCGGAGAGGCCGGGCTTCGATGTCGATTTTCTGTTCCTTCAGGTCTTCGTCGACCAGCCGCTCGTAAGCGACAGTCAGAACTGTGGGAACATTCTCGCCGGCGTTGGCGCCTTTGCCGTAGAGCGTGGTCTTGTGCAGGCGGACGAGGGCGAAACCGTCATCCGCATCTACATGGAGAATACAGCGCAATCCGCCGTGGCGCGTATCCGTACGAAGGATGGTGTGCCCGCCTATGGAGGCGAGGCGCGCATCGACGGCGTGCCGGGTTCTGCGGCGCCAGTCTATCTGTCGTTCACGGATGCCGCCGGCTCAAGCTGCGGAGCCCTGCTGCCAACGGGGTCGGCCGCAACGGAAATCGATGGCGTGACCTGCACCTTGATCGACAACGGCATGCCCGTCGTGGTGATGCGCGCTACCGATTTCGACCTGACCGGCTATGAAAGCCGCGAGGAGCTGGAGGCGAACGAGGTTGTCAAGGCGCGCATCGAACGCATTCGGCTGGCGGCGGGGCCGCTGATGAATCTTGGTGATGTCAAAAAGAAGTCGGTGCCTAAGATGACACTGGTTGCCCCGCCGATTGAGGGTGGTGCCATCATGACGCGCAGCTTCATTCCGCATCGTGTGCACGCGTCCATAGGGGTTTTTGGTGCACTTAGCGTTGCGACTGCCTGCATGTTCCCCGAAAGCCCTGCTGCCGCGCTCGCAACGCTCCCCGAAGGTGACACCAAGACGGTCGCGGTCGAACATCCTAGCGGCAACCTGGAAATTCTCCTGCGTCTCGACAAAGACGCGCCGAGCGGACTCGGAGAGTGCTCTTTCCTGCGCACAGCGCGTAAGCTCTTCGATGGCAGGGTGCCTGTTGACTAGATCATCCACACACCCTGCAGTGGCTACTGGAGCCGCTTCTCAACGAGATCAAACAGTTGCGGGTATTGGCAATCAGATGCCAACAGCGTCTGAGAAACTAAAACTGGTGGTCGCCGGAATCTGGTTTTATGCATTATGAGCCGATGGTCTGGAACCGGGCGAGGGGGCAGCCTCGGTGTGCAAAAGTGCTTCGGCACTTTTCCAGAAGTTCTTCACGAGTTTGCTCTGGCTTCCCAGATGACGATAGAGGCGTATTTCCAGATCCATCGTCCAGTCTGTCGTGGCCGAAGCGTTCAGGAAAAGACCTGCATCCAACTCTGCCTGAATGAGACTCTCCGGCAGCCAACATAAACCCGCTCCCGTCAATGCTACGGTCTTCAGGCCTGCGCTGATTGCATTTTCATGAACCTGCCTCCGGAGAAACTGGGGCCTCTCTGCAAAAAGACGACCGAGCGCGACGCCGAAGAACGAGCTGAAACCGTAGCTTAGATAAGGGACGGGCCCCCCTTCGCTCACGGCCCGGTCGAGGAGGCCTGCTCCCGGTACCCAATGCTCGCGCTGCATCTTCACCTGGGGAGCAGCGACAGGAATCAGTCTATCACGGCCCACCGGCAGATAGTCGAAGCGTTCCCGGTCCAGATGAAACGGCACGCGGGGATGAGCGTAGGTCAAAAAGAAATCCGCTTCGCCATCGACCAGCGTCGCAAGATTTGCCTCTATACCGCCCCGATCAGGGATGAGGCTGATACGGATGTCGGGCATTTCCTTTTCCAAGAGCTGCAGCCATTCCGGCACAAACGTAACGGTCAGCGTGTGAAGCGCAGCAAATCGGGCCATGCCCGCTTCCGAGGTCGGTCGCAAAGCTTCCTGTGCGGCATAAAGTGTTCGAATGGTGTCCCGCGCCAGCGGCAGAAAATTGCGGCCGGCCGGGGTCAGTTCTGCTGGCATCGTTCCACGATTGATCAGCGGCGCACCCAGCCAGACTTCCAGTTGCTTGATTCGTCGGCTGAACGCCGGTTGGGTGACATTTCGCAACTCCGCCGATCGTGAAAAACTGGAGGTGTCCGCCAGCGTCACGAAATCCTCCAGCCATTTCAGTTCCATTTCATATTGCTCCAAAGCCATGAGCTAGAGTTTTTAAGGACGGAATTCGTTCTTAACTTTTTGATTTAGCATAGTTATGCATTTTTTGCATGATTTTGTGTCTAAACCGAATTGGTCAAGTCCGCCTGCTCACTCCACAGTCGTTGATAACGAAAGAATTGAAGGACCGGAGTCAGGAAATGAGCAGGATTGTTTATTGCGCGGGCAAGTTCGTGCCGGAGGATCAGGCTCATGTCAGTCTCTTCGATCGCGGGTTTCTTTTCGGGGATGGTGTTTATGAAGTGACTGCGGTTATCCGCGGCAAGCTGATCGACAACGATCTGCATCTTGCCCGTTTCCGGAGATCTTTGGCCGAATTGGCTATCCCTATGCCTGCCACTTTCGAAGAAATAGAGAATCTGCAGCAAACCCTGATCACGCGCAATGGCCTGACGGAGGGCACGGTCTATCTTCAGGCCACGCGCGGGGAAGCTGATCGCGACTTTCTTTACCCTGATGGGCTGAAGCCAACACTGGTCGGCTTCACCCAGGCAAAGAAGCTTCTCGGCACGAGAGCGCAGGAGGAAGGAATTGCCGTCGCGCTCGTTCCGGATCCGCGCTGGGCGCGTCGCGATATCAAGACGGTCATGCTTCTCGGTCAGGTGCTGGTAAAGCGGGATGCCCGTGCTGCGGGATTTGGCGACGTCTGGCTGACGCAGGAAGGGCAGATTACCGAGGGGGCCTCTTCCACGGCCTATATTGTGACCGATGACAACAGAATCCTGACGCGCGGGAATTCCCGAATGATTCTGCCCGGATGTACGCGACAGGCCCTTCTGAGGCTGTGCGATCGCCACGGTCTGACCTTCGAGGAGCGCAGCTTCACGCAAACAGAAGCCGAAACCGCCGCCGAAGCCTTCCAGACATCCGCATCCAGTCTGGTCACTCCGGTTGTACGGATAGGTGATGCAGTGATTGGCGACGGAAAACCGGGACCGCTAACACGTTTGTTGCAGTCCTATTACCTGGAAGCAGCAGGAGTGCTTGAAACGACATCTCACTAAGAACTCCCAAATAAAAACCAGAAACAAGACCAACAGAGGAAAGAACGCATGAAAAACAAACTGACATTCATGGGCGTCGCACTCGCGGCCGCTACTGCATTTGGCGCACCCACGCTCGCGAACGAGGGCTATGGCGACTGCAAACTTTTCGGAAAGCAGGGGACGGAAAAAACTGAGACCGCCGTTCCAGGCCAATTCACCGTCATCATCAACCTGCCGGCCGTTGGCGAATTCAACGGCGACACGCCGGAGAGCATCACGAGCGGTCGTGAATTCTGCATGGCAGTGAACATTGCCTACCGTCTTGGGATCGATAAAGTCGTACTGAAAAACGCATCGTTCGATTCCATCGTTGCGGGGCAGAACAAGGATTTCGATATTGCGCTTGCGCTTATCTCGGTTACGGAACCGCGCAAGAAAGTGGTCGATTTTTCGACACCCTACGCCCATGGAGCCTTCGGCCTCGCAACTCGTGCAGATTCCGTTCTCGATGAGGCGAGCGTGAAGACCGCAAAGCTCGGCACCCAAGCTGGCACGATCATGGTCCAGTGGGCGCAGGACACCTTGCCCGACACGAAGCTGTCGGTATTCGACGATACGGGTGCAATGTTCACCGCGCTTGCTGCCGGCAATGTCGATGTCGTGATGACAGATCTTTCCGTCGTACTCGGTCAGGTCTCCAATTCCGGTGGCAAGCTCAAGGTGGTGGGCCAATATCCGAGTGGGCGGGATACTGCTGGTATCTATCCGAAGGGATCCGCGGAAAAGCCCGTCGTCGACAAGATCATCGCCGATATGGCTGCCGACGGAACGTTGAAGGCCTTGGAGACGGAATATCTCGCTCCTGCCTGGGGCGGTTTGACGCCCGATGGTGTGCCTGTCTGGAAAAACTAATCCAATGACCGAGTCTCTCGTATCCGAGACGAAAAGCGAAACCGGGCACGCTTCACAGCGTACCCGGAGCGCCGCACGGACCCACCGCACCCGTTCCGGGTTAACTCTCCTTGCAGCAATCGCAACCTTCGTCATAGTTGCCGTTTCGGCACAGCATCTGGGAAGCTATGCGGTAACACAGGGCGTTTCCCGGATCGTTGCCGCAATTCCAGGCGTTCTTGTCGCGGTTGCGGCGGCGCTGGTTCTGCTGATGGCAGGCCGGGCCTTCCTGCGATCGATCATGGCCTCGCGCAGTATCGACCTTCATGCCGCGCGCGCATTGGGAGCTGAAGCATCACTTGGATCCTGGAAAGCTCTCTCCTGGACAGGCGCTCTTTTGATAGTCACGGCGATAGCCTGGTTCATGGCGGTCAATGAAGCCGCCGTCAGTCGGACTTTCTTCGATGTTGCCCTTATTCGAAGCTCCGCCAGCAAGGTGATATGGGCGTTCGGCACGAATGTCACCATATTTGCCGTCTCGGCGGTCCTGATATTGGTCTGGTCCCTGCTAGTGGCCATAGCACGCACACTGCCGGGAGAGGCAGGTCGTCCGCTTCGCTTTCTCGCAATTGCTTATGGGGATCTGTTCCGTGGCCTGCCGGCCATCATCACGATCTATCTGATCGGCTTTGGCCTTCCGTTGACGGATTTGCCGATACTCTCGGACCTTTCCTCGACATCCTACGCGATCATCGCCCTGACACTCACCTACGGCGCCTACACGTCTGAAGTGTATCGCGCAGGCATAGAGGGCGTGCATCATAGTCAGGTCGCTGCAGCGCGCTCTCTGGGCCTTAGCCATGCCAAGACCATGCGCTATGTCGTGGTTCCCCTCGCGATCAGAAACATCATTCCGCCTTTGATGAACAATTGCATCAGCCTTCAGAAGGACACTGCGCTGGTTGCGATCATCGGCACGATCGATGCTTTCAACCAATCGAAGATCATCGCAGCGAACAACTTCAATCTCTCCGCCGTCACGACGGTCGCCATCCTCTTTATCGTTATCACCATCCCACAGGCACGGCTCGTCGATAAGCTCATCGACCGCGATCGCCGCCGTATGCGGGCAGGGGGCTGAAATTCATGGCTATTCTGGAAATCGACCATGTGACCAAGCACTACGGGATACTTGAGGTCATCTCGGATCTTTCGCTGAGTGTCGAAGAACATGAGGTGATCTGCCTGATCGGCCCTTCCGGCTGCGGGAAGTCAACGCTACTGCGCTGCGTGAACCGCCTCGAGGAGATCTCGTCGGGGGAAATCCGCATCCATGGCGACCGGATCACGGGACCGGGGGTCGATCTGGATCGACTGCGACGCGATATCGGGATCGTGTTTCAGGGGTACAATCTTTTCCCGCATATGACTGTACTCGAAAACACCATGCTGGCTCCGACAAAGGTGCTGGGGATGCCACGGCGCGAAGCGGAGGAAAAGGCGATGGCTTTTCTCAACCGGATTGGTCTGGCACACAAGTCCGGCGACTATCCTGACCGGCTGTCGGGAGGGCAACAGCAGCGGGTTGCAATCGTCAGGGCGCTGATGATGAACCCCATGGTACTTCTTCTAGACGAGATCACCTCCGCCCTTGACCCGGAGCTGGTGTCCGAAGTGCTGGATATCGTACGGGATCTGGCGGAGAGAGGAATGACGATGCTTCTGGCCACCCATGAAATGGGCTTTGCCCGCGAGGTGGCTAATCGTATTTGCTTTCTTCAGTCCGGAAAGGTCTACGAGCAAGGACCTCCGGCCGAGATTTTCGGAAACCCGAAGGGCGAGCGCACGCAGGCTTTCCTGCGCAGCCTGAAAAAGGCCGGGCGGCTATAACGGAAGGAAGTCACATGACGACAGCGCGCCAGCTGGGCTTGTGGGCGGAGGGCAAGAACAGTCTCCCGTCGGGCGAACACAACGCGATTACGGACGTGCCCGGTGTGAGGGTAGGGCATCAGACACTTTCGGATGGCGGGCTGGCGACCGGGGTAACGGCCGTCATCCCGCATGCAGGCGATCTCTTTCGCCAGAAGGTTCGTGCCGCGGTCGAGGTGATCAACGGCTTTGGTAAATCCGTGGGACTTGTGCAGATCGCGGAGTTGGGAACCATCGAAACCCCGATCCTGCTTACAAATACATTCGGTGTCGCGGCATGCACCGAGGCTCTGATCCGTCGCGCCATTGCCGATAATCCCGCAATCGGTCGCGAGACTTCAACGGTTAATGCCGTGGTTTGCGAATGCAATGACGGTACGATCAACGATATTCAGGCGCTTGCTGTGTCGCCGGAGGACGCGTTTGCAGCCTTGGCCGCCGCCGCCTCCGGTCGCGTTGAACAGGGGTCTGTCGGAGCGGGTCGGGGTATGACGGCCTTCGGCTTCAAGGGCGGAATAGGCAGCGCCTCGCGACGCATGCATATTGCCGACAGGGATTTCACGCTTGGTGCATTGGTTCTGGCAAATTTCGGAAGAGCCGGAGATCTTGTCCTGCCTGATGGGCGTCGCCCCGATCCGGGCAGTGTGAGCCACTCGGAAAGGGGATCGGTGATCGTCGTTCTGGCCACGGATCTTCCCCTTGGTGATCGCCAGCTGCAACGGGTCGCCCGTCGCGCCGGAGCGGGACTTGCGAGACTTGGCGCCTTCTGGGGGCATGGCTCTGGAGACATTGTTTTGGGGTTCACCACTGCGGACCAGATCGCACACGATGCACCGGCCTTTCAGTCGATGACGTGCATTGACGAAAATCTGATCGATCTGCCGTTCCGAGCTGCCGTCGAGGCAACGCAGGAGGCTGTCCTGAATGCCCTGTGTGCCGCACCCGGGGAGACCGGCCGAACGGGAAAGCATTATCCGTCGCTGGCGGACTGGGCCGAGGAGAACGCATTGTGAAGATCTTTCTGTCTGCCGACATCGAGGGGACCGCCGGGATCGCCCACTGGGACGAAGCGGAGCGAACCCACGCCGATTATGCGGAGTTCCGTAGCCTTATGACGGCTGAAGTCGTTGCCGCCTGCGAGGGCGCCCGTTCCGCCGGAGCAACCGAAGTCGTTATCAAAGATGCCCATGACAGCGGCCGGAACCTTGTTTTGGATCGCCTGCCGGACTACGTGCGGATCATGCGCGGATGGTCAGGGCACCCGGATGGAATGATGTTTGGCATCGGCCCGGATTTCGCTGCGGCTATTTACACGGGTTATCACGCGAAAGCCGGATCGGAAGCCAATCCGCTGGCCCATACGACCACGTTGCGAATATCGCGTCTCCTTTTGAACGGCGAAGTGGCTTCCGAGTTTACATTCAACGCTCTCTGCGCCGCGCGCTACGGTGTTCCTTCCGTTTTTTTGGCGGGCGATGCCGAGATATGCGAGGACGCTCGCCAGATGGTGCCGAGTTTGCGCACAGTCTCAACAATCGAAGGCTTCGGCCGGGCTTCCCTCTCAATTGCGCCAAGCCGCGCTTGTTCCGCAATACGGGAAGAAGTGGCTGCAGCCTTGTCCTCGATGTCGCCGGAACGTGTTCCGCCATTGGAAGGCCCGTTCGAGATCGTCATCGAATTCTCCAACCCGACAGACGCCTGGCGGGCGGCATGGTATCCGGGAGCCAAGGCGAGCGGTTCCAGAACGGTTGTGTTCAAGTCTGATGATTTCTTCGAAATCCAGAGAGCATTGCGCTTTCTTACCGCTTAGCGGAAGGTTTCAACCAGGCGGGACGGGGCAATTTCCATTTCGGTTAGCGCCCCTTCGAGGAGGCGACATGCAACGCTTTTGGGCGGCGCAGGATGAGGTCTGCTTGCACCCTCACTTGCGATATTGGCGGCTGTTAGCCCTTCCTGTTCATTTGCCCGGATGAGCATATTTTGGACCAAGCCGGAAACCCAAAAATGCCAGGGAGAGAGCATCTCTCCTTGATTTGAAGGCTCAGCACGTTTCTCAGTTCCACGATTTCGCGCTGAAGGGCAGCGATCTTCGGGTGGGATGTACGATCATCGGCCTGCCGATACCCGTGCGGCCGACCGGTTCTCCCTCTTTTCACTTCACCGAAATGAATCGCTTCTAACCAACCGATTCAAAACAGTCGTTGGACGCGCAGTGATGGAAATCAGATCATGGAGGCATGATCACTCAGCGTTACCAGCTTTATATCGAACGGACCGAGCAGGCGAAAAACATGGCTCGGTTCTATTCAGTGTCGATCGAACCGAACCTGTTCGGAGACGCTTGCCTGACGCGTCGATGGGGACGTATCGGGACAATGGGACAGATGCTGGTCCATCATTTCAAGAGGGAGGAGGAAGCAGTAGAGTTGTTTCTTGATATTGTTCGGCAAAAGCGGGCGCGAGGATATCGCCTGCGGCCCTTGGTGCCGCCAAAGGCCACCTCTTAGTTCCAACATGGACGTCGGGCGGAAAATGCCGAAGTCTTGTCGCCTCCAAGCCGTTTGCTTCCGTGGTGGTTTCGATAGCTCGCTCTGGTCTCGCTGCGTTTCTTCACCACGGGACCCTGCAGGCAGTCGCCTTTCCTCACGAAACGTATCTTATGACGATCACGGTGCATTAGAGTGACCTAAAATCGGTGCCGCCACCGCAAAAGCGAGCACCCGACGAGGCTACCGCACAGCGTCACAAGGGCCGGTCATGTACCAACTTGCCATGAACAGCGGGCTGTCGTACGGGCGTGTCAAGCATAGATGGCGGTGCCCATCGCGCTCGCCGCGAGGCTCGCAGCAGCGCCTGCCGTGGCCCGCTGATCATGGACATGAGGTCTCTTTTTTACGGGTTTGGCCTCTGCTATTCGTTCCATGCCATGGTTTTGTTTCCCGTGTTCTTTCACAAATATGTGCACGGTTTTCCGGTCTGACTGAAACCGACGATGGTCTGGTGTAGATCGAGCGAGTGAAAAGGACAAAGGTCCGAATTTTGTGAACACCAGCGCCCGCCTACCTATCCGGATCTCCGGCAGTAAGCAATGAAGCGAACGCGCGTCGTCCGCTTAGAACGGTGGAGTTTATAAATGCAGCCAAGAAGCCGGATGACTGCTTTTTCGGTCACCATGGCAACCCTTCGCAGGGCCGGGGCATTGCCTCCTTGCCGCGATGGGCGGTTTTTAGCGAATTAGCCTTCTTCTGATTGCCTCCGCTATAGCATGGCTCCTGTTCTCTGCTCCGAGTTTTTTGATAGCGCTCTTGATGTAGCTATTTACCGTATCCGGTTGATATCCTGTTGTTTTTGCGATTTCGTCGCTGGTTAGGCCAAAGCTTGCGTTGGTAAGGCATATCAGTTCGCCAGGCGTGAGTTTCATATGCTGGGCAACGAAGCGTTGCCTCAGAGGCTTTGTGACAGCGGCATGTATTGTATCGGCCACCATTTCCATGAAAGCGATCTCGTCCGTCTCGAACGGTTCCGTTCTTGTCAGCGTGATCGCGCCATAGGTTACGCCATTTCTTGTGATGGGAAACAAGGTTCTGTTGTGGATTCCAAAACTGCTGGCGAGATACGCCAATCTCTGGGGCGGCGCGCTTCTCGTATACACTTCGCTTTCGATGATCGTACCTTCAGTTTTGAGGGCGGCATCCCGGAAGGGATCGATCCTGCCAAGCTCTTCGATAATGTAGGTCTCGATGAACGCAGGTGGCAGATTTGTATCGAAGCAGAGACGTTGGCCGAAGCGGAAATCATCTACGTCCAGGCCACTGATCGCGATGAAGTCGTGTGGAACCGCCATTCGTAAACGCTCAATCAATGGATTCTTCGTCAACCGGCGATGCTGCGGCACCGACTGCAGATCTGGCAGATCTTCCAATGAAGTTGCCGAGAAAGCGCGGAGTTTCATAACAGGCCTTGATGAAATTGATAAAAGATAAAAATCGGACTCAAATATGAAGATTTTGTTAAATATGCAGCCGGCTTCCCCGAAGCTGGAAAACAAGCAGGAATTCTCTCTTTCGGAAATGATATCTGAAAATAACCGTCCCGCCGACCCTTGCAGGTCAACGGGACAAATAGTTAGAACGATTACAGTCTGTTAAGCTGCCCGGCGGACGTTTCTGCCATTGGTGCCGGAGCGGATCTCCGAGCGTCGGTTAAGCTTGAAACGGCTTACCAGTTCAGTAAGTGCTTCCGATTCCGTAGCAAGTGAATGACTGATGGCGGTGGTTTCCTCGACCATGGCTGCATTCTGCTGCGTCATCTGGTCGATGGCGTTTACCGCAGCGCTGATTTCGTTCAAGCCGACAGATTGTTCGCGGGAGGCCGTCGCGACTGCTTCGACCTTATTGTTGATTTCAGAAACGAAGCCGGCAATGCGCTCAAGGGCGGTACCCGTTTCGCTGACGAGCTTAACCCCGTCCGCAACCTCGCGGGAGGAGTGTGCGATGAGGGCGCCGATCTCCTTCGCGGCTTTGGCTGAGCGCTGAGCGAGTTCCCGTACTTCGGTCGCTACGACCGCAAACCCTTTTCCTGCCTCGCCCGCCCGTGCTGCTTCGACACCGGCATTCAGCGCAAGAAGGTTGGTCTGGAAGGCGATTTCATCAATAACCGTGATGATCTGGTTGATCTGAGAGGACGCGGTCTCGATCCGCCTCATTGCATCGACCGCGTTTCTCATGACACTTCCGGATGTGACGGTACATTCGCGGGCTTCGCGCGCAAGATCGCGGGTTTCCGTCGTGCGGTCAGCAGACGAGCGCACGGTGGATGTGACCTGTTCCAGCGATGCGGCTGTCTCTTCGAGGGCCGCTGCCTGTTGCTCTGTACGTTTCGACAGATTGTCTGCGGCTTCGCGCATCGCGTTGGAGTTATCGAATAGATGAGCGGTTTTCGTCAGTACCTGCTCCAGCGTTGCCTGGAAGGTCGCGATCGAATTGTTGAAATTATCGCGCAGGGCTTCAAACCTCTCGGCGAAAGGCTCATCGATGGTCATTCTTATGTTGCAGTCGGCGAGCCTTGCCAAACCGGCTCCCAAGGTCTCGACGACGATCTGCAATTCTCTGGCTTCCTGTTCGCGTATGCCGTCGAGAACAGCCTTTTCCTGTTCGGAAAGAAGTTTGGCCCTGTCCATCTCGGATCGCAATTGCTGCCGCTCGAAAGCGGCCATCCGGAAGACCTCGACGGCGGCAGCCATTTCCCCGATTTCGTCCGTCCTGTCCTTGAAGGGCACTTCGCGGGTATAATCTCCCCGTGCCATGTGGCTCATGTATCGGCTAATCGTTGTCAATGGCGAAATTGCGCGCTTACGCAGGATCCAAAGGCCGCCAAGGAACAGGAGAAGGGACACAGTCCCAGCACTGAGCGCCAGCGTTTCCATGTTTCGGTCTTCCGACGCGGCTATGGCCTCTGTTTCAGCGGAACGGGTATTCAATTCGGCGACCAGTACTTCCACGGCCGCGTTATGAGAATGAAACTCGTCTTTCATTCGGTCGAGGGCCGTATGAAGTGTGGCGCTGTCGTTTCGTTCGGCAGCGGGCAGAAAGTCGGTTTCAACCGTCTTCCAGAACACTTCGGCTGTCCTTATCACCTGTTCGTTAAGCGTATTTCTCAGATCGGCGGGAAGATTAGCAGTGCCCCAATAGGCAAGACGACGACTGTATTCATCCTTCAGATCTCTGATCGATCTGACATTCGTCTCCATCAGTTCGGAATGAATCATCGCCTCGTTTGCCAGGCCATAGGCCTGCACAAGATAAAGCGGCGGAGGCAAGATATCGGCGACAAGATCTTTTTCGTTCTCTATCTGGCTATACACGGGGCCACCAACCTTCAATGTGGAAAGTGCGTGTTGTTGAACGCCAACCGATGCCATCAGCCCGGAAGTTACGATCAGACCGAATAACAGAAGAAGACGCGATATAGTAAAGTGGGGCATGAGAACCTCATGAGGCTGGCGTGTTGCATTCCCAAAATTAGGGTCCTTTGTTTTAATATTCGTTAATGTTTCTTCTTCGCCCCAGTGCGTCGGCGAAAACAGCTCAGTCTTTCGTTGTTTGCTTGGCCTTGCAAAAACAAGCACATCTTTAGCTTCTTATATTCGAAATTCACGATTAATTAGAGAGCCGACCCTAATTATAAGGCCGTCCTGAAATGAGGCGTGGGTTTCGCCGGCGCGGCGTCCGGCAATGCACTGAGATAGGGGTTCAATGCGCATCCTGATTGTCGATGATAATCACACAAGCCTTCTTGTTTTGACCAAGCTTTCCGCCAGGCTTGCGGGATGTGAACCAGTTGGCTTTGCCTCTCCACAGGAGGCGCTGGCAGTGATGCCTGCCCTGGATTTCGATATCGCGATCGTGGATTTTCAGATGCCCGTCTACAATGGCGCAGAGTTCGTGGCTGAAATGATGCGGTTCGAGAAGTACCGGGACAAGTTGGTTGTCATCGTTACGGCCGATACCGACGTCTCGACCCGAATGACCGCGCTCAATGCCGGCGCGATCGATTTCATCACCAAGCCGATCGACCCTCTCGAGTTCAAGGCACGTCTGCGCAATCTTGTCGCGTTGGCCGATGCGAGGGCGAAACTGGCCGATCACACCGCATGGTTGCGTCGCGAAGTGGACAAGGCCGTGATCGAGCTCAGAGAGCGCGAGGAGGAGATCATTCACCGTCTCACCGTAGCCGCAAGTTACAAGGATTCCGAGACTGCACGCCATACGGTTCGCGTCGGTGCGTATTCTGCTGCCATCGCGCACGCCTATGGTCTCTCCGAAACGGAGTGCGCCGATATAAAACTGGCGGCGCCGATGCACGACGTTGGAAAAGTAGCCATCCCGGATGCGGTTCTGCTGAAGAAGGGCAAGCTTACCGAGCACGAATTCGTCGAAATGCAGCACCACACCGTCGCCGGATCAGACATCCTCAAGGAGTCCAAGTGCAGTCTTCTGCAACTGGCCGCGGAGATCGCCTGCTCCCATCACGAGCGATGGGATGGCGAGGGGTATCCGTCAAAGAAGGCGGGAGAGAAAATTCCCCTTTCCGGGAGGATCGTCGCCATAGCCGACAATTTCGATGCACTCACGACGGCTCGCTCATACAAGGAAGCATGGCCGATTGAGAAAGCTATCGACCATATTCGTGCGGGAGCCGGTACCCATTTTGATCCGGCTTGCGTGGCGGCTTTTGAGAAAGCACTGCCATCGATCCTGCATATCAAACTCGAAATCGAACATGGTTCTCCGAAAGGAGAATGTAAGGTTTCCGTAGATGCCGCGGTTGAAGCCGCATAACAGAAAGATATCGTCATATGCTTACCAAGTGCTCCCTTGTCACAGCCCTTGTCATCGCGATTTCTCCGTCTCTCGCCTTCGCGCTGGAGGCCCCTGCCGGAGATGTCATCTTGACGATCTCCGGTCATGTCTCCCATGCGAATGTGGGCGCTACCGCCCAGTTTGATAGAGATATGCTGACCAAGCTCGTCTCTCGCTCCGGCACGATGGAAACACCCTGGACTGAGGGCAAGGTGACATTCTCCGGCCCGCTATTGCGAGCTGTCCTGGATGAGGCTGGCGCGGAGGGAGACGCACTTACGGTCAGGGCTTTGAACGATTATTTTGTCGATGTTCCGATGGAGGATGCACGGCGATTGGACACTATACTCGCGACGACCATGGATGGTCGACCTATGTCCGTTCGAGACAAAGGCCCTCTTTTCCTGATCTATCCCTTCGATAAGGATCCGAGTCTCTACAACGAGAAGTACTTTTCGCGCTCTGTTTGGCAGATTCGGGAGATCAAGGTCCATTGACCGCTTTGTCCACCGAAGCTGATCGCGCTGCCATCAGAAAGGCGGGTAAGACAACCGCTATACTGAAATCCCTTGCAGTTGGTCTCCTGATCATACTCGGTTTTATTTATTATGATATCTCACAGCGTTACACCGCGATGCAAACTGGTATCCGCGAAAACGCAATGTGGTCTGTGTATCAACTGGATCGGGAAGCGCGAGGCCTTCATAGCTACCTCTCGATGATGCTTGCGACCGGCGACATTGGGATCGCATCGCAAAAGCGGTTATCAGTCCACTATGATATTCTCTATTCGCGAATGGACATGCTGAACAAGGCAAAGTTCGAACGCTACTTTACTGTCGATGAAGCTGTGACCAGACAATTGTCCGAAATTCAGGCCGTTGTCCTCGGAAGTTCGCCACTTTTCGATAACATCGCCGATGGTGTGCCGGCATCTCGCGATAAGCTCCTGTCCATGCATGCTCGCTTTGCAGATTTGATCCGAAACACAGAGCAGTTGGTTATATACACCAACAACACCTTGAGCGTTTACCGCGCCGAACAACGCAACGCCGTGGAGGCACTTGAAATCAAGTCGTTGGTTCTCATCGGTTTGCTCGTCCTTATTGTGGGTGCTCTTATCCTGATCTTGCGGCGCCAACTGGATAGCGTACGTAGAGCCGGGCTGGGTTTTGAACGGATGGCAGGTGACCTCGAAAGCGCTTACAGCGCGGCAGAGGCGGGTAATCGTGTCAAATCCCAGTTCATGGCGACAATGAGCCACGAAATCCGAACCCCATTGAACGCCATTCTTGGAACGGTGGAGTTGATGGAGCTTTCTGCCGAGAACCCTGAAAGTGTCAGAAATCTCAAGACTATTCACCGATCGGGCGAAGCGCTTCTCGATATCATCAACGAAATTCTCGACTACTCCAAGATAGAATACGGCAAGCTTGAGCTCGAAATGCGCTCCGTTGACATCCGTGCTACCGTCGAGGGCGCGGTAGAAATGATGCAAGGCAGGGCCCTGGATAGTGGCAACAAACTCGTTCTGGACCTACCCACGGAGCTCGAATTTCCCTTCATTCGCACCGATGCGACGCGGTTCCGGCAGGTCATACTCAATCTCGTGAGCAATGCCGTGAAGTTTACGGCTAACGGTACCGTAACCCTTGCAATTACCGAGATCCGTGGTGTCCAATCCACCCTTCTCAGGGTCGAGGTTCAAGATACGGGGATCGGAATCGATGAAGCGGGCAGGGCAAAGCTCTTCCTCCCTTTTTCCCAGGTCGATGCAAGTATCGCCCGCAAATATGGTGGAACCGGACTCGGTTTGACCATCTGCAAGGAAATTGTCGAGCGCCTGGGCGGGCGTATTGGGGTGGACAGTGTCTATGGCCTTGGGAGCACTTTCTGGTTCGAGATCCCGATTGAGGAAGCGCTTCCTCCTCCAGTCTCGTCTGCCCCGGTCGCATCGCCAGACCAGCGCCCACTTCCACGACTGAAGATATTGCTGGTCGAAGACAACGTCATAAATATGCAGGTTGCCGGGAAATTCCTTGCTCACCTCGGGCAGGAGGTTCACACGGCGGAAAATGGTGCAGTCGCCGTCGAAAAGGCAGACGATAGCGAGTTCGATCTCATCCTCATGGACATGCAGATGCCGGTTATGGACGGCATCGAAGCGACAGCCCGTATTCGCCAAGGTGGTGGCCGTTCGAGGCGTACTCCGATTGTTGCCATGACTGCGAATGCCTCTGACGACGATACCGCGAGATGTATCGACGCCGGGATGGACGGATTTCAATCGAAACCGGTAAGCATGGAAAAACTGACACGCATCATCCGCAGCGCTGCTCCGAGCCGCCATACTGGAAATGAGGTGACGATTGAAAAGACCGAGCCGCCTTCGGTCAATCGTGGAGCCGAGTCCGTGGATCTGTCATCTTTCGAGGATCGGCGTGCGGAGCTGGTTGCCGTTCTGGGTGAGGACGATTTCGCCGAACTGCTGGAGGCGTTTTTCCAGGATGCCAATTTCGCCCTGACGACGCTCACGGGCATGACAGCATTCCATGAGACGGCAACCATCGATCGGGTCCTGCATACCATCAAGGGAGCGGCCGGAAACGTGGGGCTGCAGCCTATTGCGATGATGGCGCAAAGAATGAGGGAGCGGGCATTCCAGCCGGAAGACCTTGAGGCGTTGCGTTCAGCCGTCGAGGATTGCCGTATCGCGATAGCCGCCTGAAGGTCAAGGAGTGCCCGGTGCTAGATGCTCTGTCTCTTTCCATGCGGGAATAGCAGCGCGGGCCTAGCGAGCACGGGAATGGCTCTTGTTCAGTTACTTGTAGCGTAAACTGTCGGCGAAGCCATTCTGCATTGGCTTGTCGGCGGTGATGTATTGCCATGCGATATGGGTTTCCCCGCCTGGCGATAAGATATTTCAATTCTGCCGTGAAAGTCTGAACGCCAGCCACTGGTCGACCTTCCTTGGCAGGTTTTTCCTACAGGAGAGGGCTGTGGTGGATCCGGCATGGCAGGGGACTTGCCGCTCGCACCGCGCATGCCATGCCAGCCTCGCTGCACGCCGTGAGAAATGCTTCTCGGGCAATTGCCAGCGGTGTCGTCTTATCGAGCGCACCCCTGCATGCGTTGATGGCGCTTCGGTGATGGGGACCGCCGGGACCTGGCCATTCCCCTTGCAGGATTTCCAGTGCTTCGCGTGGCGAAGCGAATGTACGTATGTCGTCAGAATGAACTCTTACCGTTACCCACGACGCCCAGACGACATTTGGATTTTGCATTGGCTTGTCCTCTCCTCTTGGCGTCCAAACGGAAGAGGTCACCAATTGTTCCCGAGGGATCGCATCAGGCGCCGCGCTTCCTGTCTTCACAGACTTGAGGAAACTTTCCGGTTTCTCCGCAAGCGAGATAATTGCCAGCGCATTTTGTCAAACGGGAACCAATTGCTCGAAGGCGCCTTTCCTGTTGCGATCAACTCCTGGGACCTTACGCGATATGGTAAACACGACTGACAAACACATCACTGCCGGCAACTGGGGCGTGTTAGGTGCCAACTTTGATGGAGAGGGCGTAAACTTCGCGCTCTTTTCCGCCCACGCCGAACGCGTTGAGTTATGTCTCTTCGATGAGACGGGCGCACACGAGATCCAACGGCTGGACCTTCCTGAATTCACCCACGAAATCTGGCACGGATATGTGCCGGGTCTTAAACCGGACGCTTTGTACGGATTCCGGGCGCACGGTCCCTACGATCCTTCCAACGGTCATCGGTTCAACCCGAACAAACTCCTGCTCGACCCCTATGCAAGAGAGATTGTCGGCAACATCGAGTGGTCTGCCGCTCATTTCGGTTATGATATCGATAGTCCGGAAAAGGACCTCAGCTTCAATGGGTTGGATAGTGCTGCTGCCATGGCGAAGTGCCGTGTGGTCGATCCCGGTGCATGGACTTGGACGGGAGACAGGCATCCCACCGTATCATGGTCCCATACGATTTTTTATGAAACCCATGTGAAGGGGTTCACCCAACTAAACCCCGCGATTCCGCCGGAACTTCGTGGAACATTCGAAGGACTGGCCCATGAAAAGGCGGTCGATTACATCAAGAGCCTCGGGGTTACCTCCGTGGAATTGCTTCCGATCCATGCCTTTCCGGACGAATCCTATCTTCTGGAGAAGGGTCTACGGAACTATTGGGGCTACAATACGCTGGGTTTCTTCTCCCCGGCTTCGCGCTATTACGGCCCGCGTGGACTCGATGGATTGCGGGACATGGTGCGAGCGTTCCACGACGCCAATATCGAGGTGATACTGGACGTCGTTTACAATCATACTGCAGAAGGTAATGAACTCGGGCCTACTTTATCGTTTCGCGGCATCGATAATTTTTCCTACTACCGCACGCTCCCAGGTGAGCCCAGATATTACATCAATGACACCGGCACTGGAAACACACTGAATACCTCTCATCCGCGCGTGCTGCAGATGGTGATGGATTCATTGCGCTACTGGGTTGAATGCTTTCATGTCGATGGATTTCGTTTCGATCTCGGGACGATCCTGGGCCGGGAACCGGAGGGTTTCGATCAGCGGGGCGGCTTCTTCGATGCCATGACACAGGACCCGGTCCTGTCACGTGTGAAGCTTATCGGGGAGCCTTGGGATATCGGGCCCGGCGGTTATCAGGTCGGTGGTTTCCCTCCCGGTTGGGCCGAATGGAACGACAAATACCGAGACACTCTTCGCGACTACTGGAAAAACACGCCCCACACCGCCCCGGACTTTGCGACCCGCGTACTTGGTTCCGGCGACCTCTATGATCAGCGCGGTCGGCGGGTCTGGGCAAGCGTGAATTTTATCGCAGCGCATGACGGCTTCACGCTTAACGACCTCGTTTCCTATGAAGCCAAGCACAATGAAGCGAATGGCGAAAACAATAATGACGGTCACAACGATAATCGCAGTTGTAATTATGGTGCCGAGGGTCCGACTGACGACAATGATATAAATACCACCCGCGAACGCCAGAAGCTGAATTTCATGGCTACTCTGCTACTGTCGCACGGTACGCCGATGTTTCCCGCGGGCGATGAATTCGGCCGCAGCCAAATGGGAAACAACAATGCGTACTGTCAGGATAATGAATTAAGCTGGCTGCACTGGGAGGAAATCCTGCCTTCGGGCAAACAACTGACTCATATCGTCAGTGAACTGATTGCCATGCGAAAGGCCCAGCCTCTGCTTCGCCGTGATAATTGGCGTGATGGCACTGCTATTACCTGGATAAACGCTGGTGGGGGCGAACAATTGCCGGAGCACTGGCAGGAGGGCTTTGGCATGACGCTGGGTGTTCACCTGCATCAGCCCGGTCTCGATATGCAGAACGGTCTCTGGTCGGACGCGCTTATCCTCTTCAATCCCAGCGATGCGGCTGTGGATTTCGTCATTCCCCCGGTCAGCGGAGACCGTTGGCAACTGGCCTTTTCCACGGATACGCTCTTCCCAAAAGTGCCCAATCTGGTGCGAACCGAGACGACATTCGAGCTTCACGCGCGAAGCCTGACCTTGTTCCGGTCGCCTGATTAAAATCCGGACGCCGGGAGGAACCCGAAGCCCATGCCGCAGTTTATAACATGTCAGGGAGGGTATCCTGGCTCACGAAGCACGTTATGAGCTTTTAGCCGACGAGAAGCGCGGGGCAATACTGATCGACCGTGCGAAGACGACACCTATCCAAGTTCACATTGCGGTGGAGGCATTGCGCTTCAAGCGACATTCGGAAATCAGGCGCAAGGGCACGATTTCCTTCAACGTACCGACAGCGGGAAATTGTACTGGGAAGCAGATTTCTGCCGTTACCGAAACTCGATCGATCGAGGGCGAGTTTGCCCTTGCCTGAACCGTCCATCCTAACGGGAGAGCAGATATGGAAGCTGGCAAGGTGGCCCTGGTGACAGGAGCAGGATCGGGTATAGGCAAGGCTGCCGCGTGGCAGCTGTCACGGGAGGGCTTTGCGGTTGCCGTCGTCGGGCGAAACCGGCAAGAGATTTCGGCAACGGCCGAAGAATTGTCGAGGGAGGGCGGGCATGCCCATGCTATTGTCGCGGATATCTCCATTGACGAGGAAATGCGGCTTGCAGTCATGCATGCCGTTGAACGGTTCGGACGACTGGATGTCGTCGTGGCCAATGCGGGCATCAATGGTACGTGGGCACCGATCGAAGATCTGCGGCCGCATGAATGGGATCAGACCATCGAAACCAATCTACGGGGAACATATCTTACGATTCATCATGCAGTACCCCATCTGAAAGCCGGAGGAGGGGGGGCGATTGTCGTCGTATCTTCGATAAACGGTACACGCACCTTCACGACGCCGGGTGCGACCGCCTATTCAGCGACCAAGGCGGCGCAAGTGGCCATGGTTCAGCAGTTGTCGTTGGAATTGGCCAGGCACAGGATCCGCATCAATGCGGTCTGTCCCGGCGAGATCGACACGAACATTACTGACAATACCGATCTTCGCGATGAGGACAAGACCGCAATACCGGTCGTTTGGCCGGAGGGGCAGGTGCCGATTACCGGCGGTAGACCGGGCCGATCAAGGGATGTCGCCGAGGTGATCGCGTTCCTCGCGGGCGACAAAGCTCGCCACGTGACGGGTACCCCTGTCTGGGTCGATGGGGGGCAAGGACTACTGCGATAGCCCCGTTCTTGGGGCGAAACGCAGTTTGGGCATGGAGAAAGAGGCGATGATCGCCCCTGAGAGGAATGGATGTGATGTATCCGCCTCCTTCACCAACCCCGGGGCGGACGGCCCCTCTTGGACGTCCATCTGCAGACGGCGGGTGGTCCTGGTGTTCCGGAACGATTTTACGGCGTCTTCGTTTTGCTCGCATGGCAAATTGGAGAAATATGTCGATGGACACTTGTCTGCGGCATGCGGGTCGATGCGGCACTTTTGGGCGTCAGTGCCACCATCATGTTGATCAATCCAGCCATGGCGGTCAACGCTTAGGCTGTTATTGAGCTATTGGCGAAAACGCGTTCAGCATGGTGATGTTCTGTCCGGTTAGAGCAGAGATGGATCGAATTCACGATCTCTGACGTGCCATAGTCCGGCCTGTGGTTTGATCAAAAACGTGCAAGGCATCGAGATCGATGGAGAAGTTACATTCGCTCTCCGGATGCACAGATGCATTTGCCGGAAGGCAGGCGGTGATGAAACGATTTGCCACCTGCGCCGTGACGACCTTCTCGGGTCCGGTAAGTTCAACCACAGAAACCCGTACGGGCAAAGAAACCTGCCCTGGTGAAGCAGGAGATATTTTCAGTGCCTCGGGGCGAATACCGAGTTTCACGGCTTGACCTCTGCCAATGGAGCCTTCAAAGCGCGGGGGAAGCGGGATTATCTCCTCCAAGCCGTCTATCCGCACTCCGCCATCCACAACCATCGCATCGAGGATGTTCATTGGCGGCGAGCCGACGAACCCCGCGACGTAAAGCGTTTCTGGCTGGTTGTAGATTTCTTCCGGGGTGCCGAGTTGTTCGATGCGCCCGTCCTTCATGACGGCGATACGCGTGGCGAGCGTCATCGCTTCGATCTGATCGTGCGTGACGTAGACGACTGTCGTCTTCAGCATCTGGTGCAGCCGCTTGATCTCCGTGCGCATTTCCATGCGCAGTTTCGCGTCGAGATTGGACAGGGGTTCATCGAAGAGGAATACGCGGGGATTGCGGACCAGCGCTCGGCCGATGGCCACACGTTGACGCTGGCCGCCAGAAAGCTGTGCCGGTTTGCGGTCGAGAAGATTTTCGATCTGCAGAAGTTTCGCTGTTTCCAGCACGGCCTTTTCGCGCTCGCTTGCCGGCGTCTTGCGCATCTCCAGCCCGAATCCGATGTTACGCGCGACGCTCATGTTCGGATAGAGCGCGTAGGACTGGAACACCATGGCAATGTCGCGGTCCTTGGGGTGGGCCGACAGGATGGAGCGTCCGTTGATCGTCACGTCTCCGGCTGTGGGTTCGGCAAGGCCGGCGATGATGCTGAGAAGTGTGGACTTGCCGCAGCCAGACGATCCCAGGAGAACGAGGAATTCCCCGCTCTCAAGCGCGATGTCTATACCCTTCAATGTCTGCAAGTCGCCGTAATGCTTGCGAATTCCCCGGATTTCGAGTGCACTCATGGTCTGTTGTCCTGAAGTATGGCTGACGGAAGATCGCCGTAACTGCGAGGCAAGGTTGAGATTGCCTCTGTAGCGACGGCAACGCCGGTCGAAAGACAGGTTTTGAGTGGCAGGCCAGCTGCCAGCGCCGCAAGAAAGGCGGCGTTGAAGACGTCACCGGCACCGATCGTGTCTACGACAGTAACCGCCCGCGCTTCAGCGCCAATGACAGTGCCGGATGGATCGAGAACCGTTGCCCCATCGGCGCCGCGCTTCACGATAACGATGGCATCGTCAGGCATGATGGTTTTCAGCTTCCGCCCGGCTTCGACCGGGTCCGAAATACCGGTGAGCGTTGTGGTCTCGATTTCGTTGAAGAGCGCAAGGCGGCAGCGCCGCAGCCAGTTCGTTGTCCGGCGCTTGTTGTCCTCATTCCAGCCTTCCATGGGCCAGCCCGTATCGAGAGCGACAGCGATATCGTGGGCATCCGTCCAGTCGAAAAGACGGTCGTATTCTTCCGCGAGCGCATCCATCAGGAATGCGCCCGACAACAGCATATATCCGCCCCGCAAGGACTCTCCATCGAGTATGTCGAATACGGAAGCGAGACGAAACACCGGCAGATGCCCGCGAGTGGTGAAGAAGGTCCGCTCTCCGTCAGGATGCGTGATGCCGATCGACAGGGTCGTTCCGGTCTGTTCGACCGGCCATGCCTTCGCCTTTTCGCCAAAGCTCTGCAGCAACCATGTTCCGAACTGATCATTTCCGACGCTTGCGGCGACGCAATAGTCCACGCCGAGCGCGTCCCATACGAGCGCATTGTTGCCGGCGCAGCCGCCAACCCGGAGTTCGTAATGATCTACGATGATTTCCGTGCCCACTTTGGGCCAAGGGGCTGCGGGACCGAGAATGAGATCGACATTGACGTTGCCGATGGCGGCAAGTGGACGCATTCGGTTTACTCGCTGCGAGTGATTTTGGAGGAACGCAAGGGGGTTCCTGCATTCGGGGTGCGCGCGTCGGCGAAAGCCACCATGAAGCTTTGCGCGACCGGCAGCATCGCGAGGATCGCCGTCATGCCGTTCGCTGATGGGAATGCGACGGTCTTGATGCCTTCGATCGGGGGAAGGCCCGATGCATCGAAGATGATGACGGGCGAGCCCGCCTCGGCGGCCGAGGTTGCCATGGCTGCGACGAGTGGCGCTGTAGCGTCATCCGCGCGGAAGAGGACCACGCCAACTTTCGGGCCGAGCATTTCCATGGGGCCGTGACGAAGCTGTCCGCCTTCGAGAGAGAAGCAGGGCATTCGCGACAACTCGGTCAGGCCAAGCGCGATCGCTTCGGCGAGCCCCTGCAACCGCCGCCCCGATGTGACGATCACGTCGACATCGGCAAAGCTTGCCAGAGCCGCATCGATGTCCGGTGTCTGCGGTGTCTTGAGCGCCTGCAGGGCCGAGGAAGGATCGAGGCCGAGCCCAGCAAGAATGGCAAGATGCAGGGCGAAGGTAATCGTCAGGCTGCGGGTTGCGGCGAAGGCCAGTTCGGTTCCTCCGAGGCCTACCAGGGATGTGGTGGAACGGGCGAGGGAGGAACTGCCTTCCATCGTGAGGCCGAAGGTGTCCGGTGTCCCGCCGGTCTCAGAAAACCAGCGTATGACTTCGGCGCTTTCGCCGGATTGGGACGTGACGAGAATGGTCTTGCCGGCGAGCGGCAACGGTTGGCCCAGCTGCTCAGATAATGGCAGTGCCACGGCTTCAATGCCGAGCGACCGGTAAAGCGGCTCCACGGCGCGGCTGACGGCATGGGAGCCGCCCATGCCAAGAAGCAAGAGGCGCCCGGTGGCCTTCAACGAGGCAGCGATCTTTCGGCCTGCTTCCGCATTCGCCTCGAATGAGGCAAGAGCATCGGCATGCTGTCGAGCCATCTCGCGGTCGATTGCAACAAGCCCTGCCGGCCGATTGGAAATATCTGTCATGTTCAACCTTTAACGCCGCCGCTGGTAAGCCCCGAAATCAGGGCTCGTTGCATGAGAAGGCCGATCAGCACGGGCGGTAGGGCGGCAATGACACCGGCCGTTGCGATCAATCCGTAGTCGGAGACACGGCCGCCGGCGAGATCCGCGATGGCGACGGTGAGGGTTTTGGCGCGCATGTCGGACGTGAAAAGCAGCGCGTAGAAGAATTCGTCCCAGGCCAGCAAAAAGGCGAAGAGAGCGGATGTGGCGAGAACCGGGGCAGCAAGGGGCAACGTGATGAGCCGCAGTATCTGGTCAAGACGCGCGCCATCCATCATCGCCGCGCTTTCAATCTCACGCGGGATGGAATCAAAGCCCGACTTCAGAAGCCATGTGGTGAAGGGCGCAAGGATCGTCAAGTAGATCAACGCCAGCCCGAACACGGAGTTCAGCAGGCCCAGGGCCGCCAACGCCATGTAGAGCGGGACCGACAGCGCTACCGGCGGCAACATGTAGGTGGCGATGACCGCGTGCAGCGACCAAGATACGGAGGGCGTACGCGATACCGCCCAGGCGGCGGGAACCGCAATCGCCATGGCCGCGATCGTTGCGAGGCCTGATACCGTCAAGCTGTTGACAAGTGCTGCCGTGAAAGCTGCGCCCGCGCTGTTCGTTACGGACGTCAGGAGCGTGGCATAGCGCGACAGGTCGATCGTATCAGGCCACCAGTGCAGTGGCCGTGACGAAAGGTCGGTCGAAGAGGAAATGCTCATGATGAAGAGCCAGGCGATCGGTGCCAGAATGACGGCTGCAAGCAGCAAGGCCGCACAATGGACAAAGATCGAGAAGGCACGGCTTTGTCTTTCCATCACGCCGCTCCCGCAGTTTTGCGCACCAGGGTGCCATAGACAACGGCGAGCAATGTCACGATCAGGGTGACAATGAGCGCCAGCGATGCACCCGATCCTGCTCTTTGGAATGAAAAGGCTTCCTGATAGACGAGGATGGACAGCGTCCGGGTACTGTTGGCCGGCCCGCCGCGTGTCATGATCCATATGATGTCAAAGACCTTGAAAGCTTCTATGGTTCGCAGAACCAGAGCCACCAGAAGCGGGCCAACGAGATAGGGAAGCGTCACGTGGCGGAAACGGTTGAATGCGCCGGCACCGTCGACAAGCGCCGCTGCAGTGATATCGCGCGGTACAGCCTGCAAGGCGGCAAGTGCGATGAGCGCCACAAGCGGAAAATTCTTCCAGCAGTCAGCGACAATGAGCGCGGCAAGCGCCAGCCCGGGTTCGCCCAACCAGGAACGATATGCGTCAAGCAGGCCGATCTGGGTCAATGCTGCGTTGAGCGCACCGTATTCCGGATTGTAGATGAGGCGCCATAACGTGGCGTTGACCACCGTTGGTAGCGCCCAGGGCAGAATGAGAAGGGCGCGCAGGACAGTTCGTCCATGGAATGGCTGATTGAGTAAAAGGGCCGTCAGCACGCCAAGAACCATCTCCACGGCGACAGATATGACCGCAAAGAATGTCGTGGTAACAAGCGCCCGTTGGAAACCGGCGTTCCCGATCAACTTGGCATAGTTGGCGAAGCCCACAAATGTTCCCTCGGTGCCGACCAGCTTGGCGTCGGTAAGAGACAACCGAACGGTATCGAACAGAGGCCAGCCGATCACGGCGGTCATTACTACAAGCAATGGCAGCATGAGCAGCCATGCCCGAGTTGTCATCCATGTGCCCGGCATCATGCAGTTCCTTGATCAGGGAGGAGTTTCCGTCATCATCCCAGGGATGGTGACGGAAAGTGGTCGGATCACAGGCCGCTGTTTTCAGCAGCCGTCTTTAGCGCATCCTCTGCCGAGGATTGCCCCAGAAGCGCTTCCTGTATGGCCTGCTGCAGGGCCGTGGACAGTTCCTGATACTTCGGAGTGGTGGGGCGAGGATACATGGCGGCAAGGCCGAGCTTGGCAGCGGCGATAAGCTCTTCCTGACCCTTCGTCACGGCCGGGTCCTCATACGATGAAGCCCATATGGGCAGGCTGAGTTTCGCATATTCATTCTGCACGGGCTGGGAAGTCATGTGGACGATGTACTTCCAGGCTTCCTCAGGATGCTTGCTGGTGGTCGTGACGCCGAGTCCCATTGAACCGTTGACTGCGGACACCTCGCTCTTGCCGGTGACGCCCGGTGCGGGAACAATGCCCACTTTCCCCGCTACCTTGCTTTCCTTGGGATCGTTGGCCATGTTGTACATATAGGTCCAGTTGAGGGCAAAAGCGGCTTCGCCATTCTGGAATACCTTGCGGACATCCTCTTCCAGGAATTCCTTGGAGTTCGGATTGGTCAGGCCGGAATTATAGCTCGCCACCATATAGTTCAAAGCGTCGAGCCCGCCACCGGTCTGGAAATCAGGCTTTCCGTCCTTGAGGAAGTCGCCGCCATAAGCACTGACGAGAGTGGTGTAGTCGCAGATTGCCGCTTCCGCCTGAGACCAACTCCAGGCGATCGGCGTTGAAAGCAACCCCTTGTCCTTGATGATCTTGGCTTGCTCCGCAAGTTCGTCCCATGTGCGGGGCGGCGCCTTGATGCCGGCCTTTTCGAGGATGTCCTTGTTGTAGAACATATACTTCGTATCGAGAATCCAGGGCATGCCGTAGCTCTTGCCGCTATATTGGACCGTGGTCCACGCCCCCGGCAGGATGCCTTTCTTCATATCGTCGGTAATGCGGTCGGAGATATCGACAAGAACGTTGTTGCTTGCGTATTCAGCCGGCCAGATCACGTCGAACAGCACGACGTCGTAACCGCCGCCGGATCCCTGGGCCAGCACGGTCTTGTCATGCAGGCCTTCGTAAGGGACGAATTCGAGGTTCACCTTGATGTCCGGGTTGGCTTTCGTAAAAGCTTCCGTCATGGCGCGGACATCGTCCTCGCTATAGGCCGCCTGCGCCATAAAAAGCGCGTTCAGCGTCGTCTCTGCGAAAGCACTGCTTGCGAATGACAGCGCGGCGAAGCCGGTTCCGATCAGCAGTTTATGCGTGTTCTTCAACATCTTGCCCTCCATTGGCGATCAGATTCGATGGCCGGGACGCTTGGCGTCGTCCGGCGCTGAAATTTCCGCCGCTCTTTGCGGCAGCCGTCGACATATCGATCGAAACGAGTGGATTCGGCGCTCGCCGTTTTCCGATTTGTTCCCCGGAAGCTTCTTTGGCTTCATTAAGTCAATTGTCTTGACTTATTTATTGTTCGATAATCTAAACGTGTCAAGAGGAAATCTCCGATGAATAATGTCCGCCCCATCCGCGCCAAACGCGGGACGAATCTGGAAGGTGCGAGCGCGCATAACCGGCGCGTGATCGTGGAAGCTCTTCGGTTGAACGGGCAATTGTCACGTGCCGACCTGGCGCGCGCGACGGCATTGACGAAACAGACGGTATCGAACATCGTGGATGAACTGGAACGCGATGGTCTTGTCGTGTCGCTGACCGCCGTGCGTAGCGGGCGCGGCCAGCCTTCGACGCCCTACAGGCTTGTGCCGGAGGGCGCCTATGCCATCGGCTTGCAGATCGATCGCCATGTCACTCGCTCCATCGCAGTTGATCTTGTCGGAACTGTTTTGGTCCGCTTTGCCGCCAGCCTGCCTCAAGGTGGCCCGTCGGCCGGCGTAAAAACAGTGCTCGATCTCGTGGAGAAAACGCGCAGGGAACTGGCGAAGATCGCTACCCATTCTGAAGAGCGCCTCGTTGGACTTGGCGTGGCGATGCCTGGGCCTTTCGGTATCGAGACGGTCGACGACGATCCCTGGATGATGAGCGCATGGCAGAATTTTCCATTGCTCGAGACGCTTGCCGTGGGCACCGGATTGGATGTTGCGCTTCAGAATGACGCAGCAGCAGCAGCCACGGCGGAAAAAATGATCGGCGCAGCCAACGGGATCGACCACGCCATATGTCTCTATCTCGGTTATGGCCTTGGCGCCGGTCTTATCCTTGACGGGGATCTTTATCGCGGCGCGAATGGTAACGCGGGCGAAATCGGCATGGTTCTTACCGCCCGCCCCGAAGGAAGACTTTCTCCGCTTGAGCATCGCACCTCCATCGCCTCACTCTGCAAGGCTATGGATATAGATCCAGCCGTTGACGACCTGTATGGCAGGATCACGGATGCCGTAGCGATGATGAACCCAACACTGCTCGAATGGGTGGGGGGCGCCGCGGCGGATCTGCGCGCGACGATCCAGATGAGCGAAACCATCTTCGATCCGCAAACGATTATTCTGTGCGGGAGTTTGCCGGAAACGCTTGCGCGTCTCCTGATGCAGTCCCTCGATCCTCTGCTTCCGTCGATCGCGGAACGGCGCGACCGCACATTTCCCCGGCTTCAACTCGGCTTTACCGATCCCTGGGCCGTGGCGGTCGGCGCCGCCGCCGAGCCGATCGGTCGCACATTCGATCCGCGCTTCTCTGCCATTCTGAAGACGCGTGCGGGGTTCGTCGCTTGAGACCATGCAGCGGGGACGAGCCGAGCACGCTGCATCTGCCAGTTGCTCAATCGACCGGCCAAGGGGGGGGCTGCGAGATGCTGGATGTGGGCCGTTGGTCTATCCGCATGGTGCCCCGAACAGGGCTGCACCGGTGTCACGGGTTTCTGCCAACTACCTTGATGCGGATATAATCCACCTCAATCGGTCGCAGAAGCTGCAAGGCATAATGCCACGGCCGTCACTGGCGGCCGAAATCAGGCTCTTGCGTCTACCACTCATTTATCCATGAGAGGCCGTTCATTGGTAGCGTCGTATTTCAGAATCTCCGCTGTCATGCGACCCTGCCATCGGGCAACGAATTCCACTGTTTCGGACGCATTAAGATGGGTGCTGAGAGATGCCTGATCCCGCCATCGCTCGACGACAAGCAATCGCCCTATGTCTCGATCGTCCATGGCAACGGCATAGAGCAGGTTACCCTCTCGTCGCCTAACGCTACGTGTAAGCGCCTGAATGTCGGCAAGAAAATCGTCTATATCGACCGGCGCGACGTGTACATATCCCGTTAAGATCAGCATTGCCGTATCCCTATGGTTCATGGATCTCCGCGGCGAGACGGATTTTTCGTGTTTGAGTTATTCGACGGTGAGGACGATTTTGCCCTGGATGCTTCCGCGCTCGGCCCGCTGGTGTGCTCTGGCAGCCTCCGCGAGCGGGAACGTGCTGTCGATGACTATTCGAATGGCACCGTCATCGAGTAGTCGGGCGGTCTCGGCCAACTGCGCGCCGCTGGAACGGACCTGGGTCGTCGAAACAATGATACCTAATTTTTCAGCTTCTTCGTGATCGGTGAAGCCCAGGGGATACACTGGAAATAGCGCGCCGCCCCGCTTCAAGGTGCGGAGAAAACGGCCGGTGTCCTGTCCTCCTACTGCATCAAGGACGATGTCGATGTCGCTTACCATTTCGTGCGCCATCGACTGCGTATGATCGATGAACTGGTCTGCGCCGAGATCGCACATCAGCCTCTCATTCTTGCCGGACGCAACTGCGATAACGCGTGCGCCCTTCCACTTGGCGAGTTGTACGGCCAGATGTCCCACGCCGCCGCCAGCCCCGTTTACCAGAACCGTTCGACCTTGCAGCGGCGATGGAACATGTTTGTGGGCTTGGAATGGATTGATTTCCTCGTGGCCCAGGTCGATCAGAAACTGCCAGGCGGTAAGCAGCGACATTGGGGCGCCGGCAGCGTGAACATGATCGATGCCTGCCGGCTTTCTCGCCAGTTCCGACGCGGGTACGCTAACATATTCAGCATAGGCCTTGCTGCCTTCCATGACATTGGAAGGGAAGCGTACCATCGAGTACACCTCATCGCCGACGTTGAAATCCGTGACATTGTCGCCAATTTCCTCGACAATACCTGACACGTCCGATCCAAGAATAAGCGGGAATGTGGGACGTGGCTGCCACTCGGGCGGTAGAGACCGGTAACCATCCCTAAGGTACCAATCCGGCGGATTCAGACCGATCGCATGGACGCGCACCAAGACCTCCCCCTGCGCTAGGGCGGGCCTGGGAGCATCCTCATAACGCAATACTTCCGGGCCGCCAAACGCGTGTAGGCGAACAGCTTTCATAGCATTCATCATTTGTCCGCTCCTTCAGCAAAATCGTGCTGAAGGAGATATCGCGCGAAAACATGAAATTGATAATCGTGCGGAATATTGTTTTAATAGTGCCATGAAGGAACAAATTGCGCTTGAACGGCTGACAGGTCTGATCGCTTTCGCCCGGGCTGGATCGATGGGGAGTTACACGGCTGCCGCACGATCGCTGGCGATTTCACCGTCAGCGGTCAGCAAGAGCATCCAGCGACTGGAACAGAATCTCGGTGTTTCTCTCTTTACCCGGACCACACGTTCGCTGAAGCTCACTCCTGAGGGGCGCGATTTGCATGAACGTGCGCTGCTGTTGCTACGGGCGGCGGAGGAAATCGAGCAGTTGGCGAAGGCCGCGCGTGCAGAACCATCAGGTACCCTGCGGGTCGCAGCCTCCATGCCGATTGGCATTCATGTGATTGCTCCGGCCTTGCCGGAATTTCGAAGGCGCCATCCCGAGGTAATGGTCGATTTGCGTCTCAACGACCAGTTCGTCGATCTCGTTGAGGAAGGAATAGATGTCGCGGTACGGATCGGCAATCTCGCGGATACACGTCTTTTGTCACGAAAATTGGCTCGCCATCTCATGTGTTGTTACGCATCCCCGGCCTATCTGGCTGCGCGGGGTACCCCTTACCATCCAAATGAATTGCAGGTGCACGAGACGGTGAACCTGCGTTATCAAAGCACCGGCCATGTGATGCCCTGGCCTTTCCGAATCGGTGATCGCGATATCGAGATGGTGCCGGCGTCAGGCATTGCTGTAGACGCCAGCGAAGCACTGATCGCCACGCTTGTTGCCGGCGGTGGTATCGGTATCAGCGCGAGCTTTGTCGCTGCTCCCTATGTGGCGCGGGGGGAATTAGTGCCGGTGTTGTCCGACTACGCGGTCGAGCGGGACAATATCACAGCTGTCTGGCCACAAAGCCGTCGCTCCAACCCGGCGGTGCGTGTCTTTCTCAGCTATTTGCAGGAGGCTTTTCAGGAGCGGAGGGCGGTGAGCGACTAACCTTCTTTCCAGCAGTCACGAGGTCGGGTTCGTGAACTGCTCTCAAGGCGACCGGATATGCGCCAGCTTCGGCGAGACGCTTTAGCTTGGATTATGCTTTAGGGCCGCAGATTCTCTGCCAGAAAAATCCCAAGCGCCTTTGCTTCGGGAGAAAGGCTTGCCCGCCCTTTGATCAAGGCTATCTCCGATGCTGGCTGATCATCGAAGCCCTCCGATGTTGCAAGCCGCCTGTGTTCGGGAAGAACGGCATCGGATGGCAGGAGGCTAATGCCAAGGCCGGAGGCAACCGCGGCCTGCACGCCCATGAGGCCCTGGCTGGTATAGGCGATCCTCCAGCGACGGCCGCTGAGTTCTATGGTGCGAATGGCCCGATCCCGGTATATGCAGCCAACGGGAAACACGGCGAGAGGCACCGGATCGGTTTCTACTGCGCGCGTGGCGCTCTGCACCCAAATCAGCTCTTCCCTCCAACTCGCGATACACGCTCCCTCTTCAGGCTCCCGCTTGATCAGGGCCAAGTCGATCTCACCTGCTTCAAGCAGGCGGCGAAGCTCGATGCTCCATCCGCTGACGGTGTCGAGCCGGATTTGAGGTGATGCAACGGAGAATCCCGATAACAGATCGATCAGACGCCGCCCAGCAAAGTCCTCAGGAACTCCCAGGCGCACCGTCCGTGGCGCGGAAGGCTTGCGCATGAGCTCCGCGGCCTCTTCCGCTGTTGCAAGTATCTTTCGCGCATAACTGAGGAGCAGTTCGCCGGCCTCAGTTGTCTCGATCGCGCCTGCGGACTTATCTCGTTTCAGAAGAGATATGCCGAGGTTCGTCTCCAGCTTCTTGATCTGCTGGCTCACCGTGGATTGCGTTAGATGGACCCGCTCAGCCGCCTTCGTAAACCCGTTGCAATCAACTACGGCAGCAAAGGTCTTGAGGAGATCGAGGTCGAAGCCGAAGGTCATTCGATTTTCCACTTTTGAACATGCTGTTATTTAATTTTTCAATTAAAACGGGTTTTGTCAATATCGGCCTCATTGAAGGAGATGACGTCGATGACACTTGCCGGACCCACGCCAACCTGGTTGACTTTCGACTGCTACGGAACCCTGATTCAGTGGGACGAGGGGCTGCTCGCCGCTATGGACAAAATCCTTTCTGCGAAGGGAGACAACATAGACAAGAGCGCCTTCATCGCAGTCTACGACCATTACGAGCATAGCCTCGAGAGGGAGCGTCCCCATCGGACTTTTGCCGAAGTCAGCGCGCTTGCGTTGGAAAAGGCCATGCGTGAGTTTGGACTATCCTTTGCACCCGGCGATGCGCAGGTTCTTACGTCTTCAATAGGAAAGATGCCTCCGTTTCCAGAGGTGGTGGCAGCGCTTGCTGCGCTCAAGTCTGCTGGCTTCCGCCTCGCGATTATTTCGAACACGGATGATGCGATCATCGACGGTAACGTCGCTCAGCTCGGGGGATATGTCGATCGCATCATCACCGCCGAGCAGGCTGGGGCTTACAAGCCATCTGGACAGATATTCCGCCATGCCTGGAATAGCCTCGGTATCGAAATGGGCGATCTGGTGCATATCTGCGCCAGTCCGCATCTTGACTTGACCGCAGCGCGAGATCTTGGTTTTCGTGCAGTTTGGGTCGATCGAGGAACAGGCCGCAAACCGCTGCCGGACTACCGTCCGAATGAAGTCGTCTCAACGCTGGACAAGGTTCCCGCGGTTCTTGCTGCAGCGGGTTGGATGTAACAGGTAGAGGAAACGCAATGGCTCACGAACTCAACATATCGAAAGCACGGCCCGCTCCTCTGCGGAATATTTCGCTGGATACGGACGAAATATGGCAGGCGAGAACGGACGTCGCAGCCTGTCTTCGTATGGCCGCACGCCTCGGACTTGAAGAAGGAATCTGCAATCACTTTTCAGCCGTAGTACCTGGCCACCCCGATCTCTTCATCGTCAATCGCCTCGGCTGGGCGTTCCAAGAAGCAACTGCATCGTCGTTGCTCATCTGCGATTTCGAAGGCAACGTGGTGGCTGGGGATGGTGAACCGGAGGCAACGGCTTTCTTCATCCACGCTCGCCTGCACAAGATGTCGCCCCGCGTGGGGGCTGCCTTTCACACCCATATGCCGAACGCGACGGCTCTCAGCATGGTGGAGGGCGAACCGCTCGTGTGGGCAGGACAGACGGCACTCAAGTTCTACGGTCGCGTGGCGGTCGATGAAGACTATAACGGTCTGGCACTGGATGAACGCGAGGGCGACAGGATCGCCGCTGTTCTCGGCGACAAGGATATCCTGTTCATGAGAAATCATGGCGTTATGGTATGCGCGCCGAATATCGCGGAGGCATGGGACGACCTGTATTACCTGGAACGAGCGGCAGAAGTGCAGTTGAAGGCGATGAGCACCGGACGCAAACTCCTGCCTGTCTCGCGCGAGATCGCCTTGCAAGCGGCAAGGCAGATGCGGAAGGGGGACCCGGAAAGCGCCCGGATGCATCTGCAGAGCATCAGGCGAGTTCTCGACAGGCAAGAGCCGGAATATCGTGACTGACTTCTTTATGGGAAGGGTCGGATGCTGGCTTCGTGTGTTCTGTCTGCGCCGTTCATCGATACCCAGCCAAGCTCTCCTGCGCTGCTTTCTCCAATTTCGCGGCGGACCTAACAGCCTCCCCTCGGCCTCGAACCATATCGGCGTCACGACCCGTCCGGCGGGTTCTTGTCACGTCCCAGCGTGAAGGCTGCTGGCTTCCAAACTGATCAGGGTCGCGACTGCCAGCACGGCGAATGTTGCAAAAAGAAAGGCGCCGGCGAACACACCTGTCGCTCTTATCGTGCCAATCTCCAGGTCCTGTTTGAACCAGCGGATCTGCGCTTGCGCGTACCAGATCGTGGCAAGGGAAATTGTTATCAAGCCAGGTAACAGACCTTGCTCATGGGGCATGGATGAAAGATCGAAACCAAGTACCAGGATAAAAACGAACGGCGTCGCCACGTAGCACTGGCTGAAAAACGGAGGACGAAGCGAATTCCGGGTGAGCCTGACTTTCTTTAGATGCAGGAGCGTGACCGCCATGGACAGCGGGTAAATTCCAAAAATTACACCGCGTGCGATCAGAAGGTTCGAATCCGAGCCAAATTCCTTTATTCCGAGTGCTGGATCGAAAACCGACGGAAATGCAGCGGACAGCCCCTGAGAAAGCAGTAGCGTAATCAGAAGGAAAAGGGGAGGGCTCAGTGTATCGTCGTATTGATCTTCAGGTCTGTCTGCGAGCTCTGTGTCCGCATAGCGCATCATACTCAGCGGTCTCATGACAGAGCGCCACATTGTCACCGGGTAAAACAGCAGCCACGATACTAGCTCGTAGAGGAGTTCCTCCAACGATTTGAGCAGCTTCATGAAGTCCACTTTACCCCCCAGCTCTGCGCCCTTACATGCACGATGGTTATGATTAACAGCGCTGAGCGGTTGCGTCACGCGCGCAGGCCCGTTGCAGATACAAACGCAGGCTGGAGAGCGTGGGCATTGCCGGTGTTCTCGCTGACATTACCGATTGCGTGAAAAAGTTCTGCTAGACTTTCCTGAGTGTGCGGACAACAGGCGCGCACACAGGGCACCGTTTTTCGATTATCGGCTTTTCCTGCGTCGCCCGGCTTTCGCTGATGATCCAGCGGGGCCGCCCAGGCGTATAGAGATCGACGAAAAAAATCGGGAGGCAAACCTTGTCCGCCGCAATGCGAATGCTTCTGGTTTCATTATTGATCCTGCCGATTGGCGCCGCTCAGGCTGAGGATTTGAATGGTCGCGAGATAAAGACACTGATAGAGGGCAAAACGGTTCGGTTGAACACATCTCTCGGCTTGCAGCTTCCTCTGCGTTATCGCTCCAACGGTGTGGTCGCTGGCAATATTTCCAGCTTCTCCATGGCGAGGATGTTCGCTCCGAAGGAAGAGGGGCGCTGGTGGGTGAATGCAAACCGCCTCTGCCAGAAATGGCCCACATGGTATGACGGGCGAACTTTCTGTTTTAGCATTCGTGGCGCCGGTAAAAATCGCATCACTTGGGTACGCGATGACGGCGCCAAGGGATCGGCGATCATTAGCGATTGATGCCGAAGGCCATGGAAATGAGCGACAATCAAAAGACAGCCTGGATCATCGGTGCCAGTTCAGGAATCGGCAGGGCGCTGGCGCTGAAGCTTGCGCGTGATGGCTGGCGGGTTGCCGTGAGCGCTCGCCGTGCGGATGCGCTTGCGGATCTGGCCCGGGAGGCGGGTAGCTGCATTCAGGTTTTCCCGCTGGACATCTGCGATCCCGAAGCCGTGAGCAAGATCTCAGCCGCGGTCAGGCAGGAAATGGGACCGCTTGCCCTCTTCGTTCAGGCGGCAGGCACCTATACACGCGACACGCCCAGCGCCTTCGATGCAAGCGCCATGCGGCGTATGGTCGACCTCAACCTGATTGGCACCGCCCATTGCCTCGAGGCGGTCATTCCCATCCTTATCGCAGACGGCGGAGGAAGAATTGCGCTTGTCGCATCGGTTTCAGGCTATGCCGGCCTTCCGGGAGGCGGGGTCTACGGAGCGACGAAATCGGCGCTGATCACATTGGCGGAAGCGATGGCCCCTGACCTGGCTCGTCATGGCGTTGCCGTCAGTATCGTTAATCCCGGCTTCGTGCGCACGCCTCTCACCGATCTCAACGACTTCCCCATGCCTTTCATCGTCAGTGCGGAAGCTGCAGCGGATCATATCTGCAAGGGGTTGCGGAAAGGGAGTTTTGAGATCGCCTTTCCCTGGCAGATGGTATTTGGACTTAAGCTGTTGCGACTGTTGCCTTATCCGCTTTTCTTTGCCCTGACACGGCGAATGCTGCGTCAGGGGTGAGACTTTCACCTCTCCAGCGTGAACTGCACGACATCGAGCCGGTCCGTGCGGAAACCGGCCGCGCAATAGTGAAGGTAGTAGCGCCAGGTGCGGTGAAACCGCTCATCGAAGCCGAGTGATCGAATGCGGGGCCAATTGCCGGTGAAGGCCCGGTCCCAGAGCAGCAGCGTGCGTTCATAGTCGCGACCGAAGCGCAGGCGGTCGGTCACGGCGAGCCCCGCTTTCGTGGCGGTAGTTTCGAATGCGGTAACAGAGGGGAGCATGCCGCCGGGGAAAATATAGGTCTGGATAAAGTCTGCCCCGCGCCGATAAAAGTCGAAACGGCTTTCGTCGATAGTAATTACCTGCACAATGGCCTTGCCGCCATCGGACAGAAGCTCGCGGACTCGGCTGAAATAGACCGGCCAGTTTTCCTCGCCCACTGCCTCGAACATTTCGATGGATACGATCTTGGTGAAGCGGCCCCTGATCTCGCGATAGTCTTCCAGGCGGATGTCGGACCTATCGGCAAGGCCGGCTTTTGCCAGCCTTTCGATTGCGAACTTCGCCTGTTCCGAAGACAGCGTCAAACCTGTTACTCGACAACCGGTGCGACGGATGGCGCGTTCGGCAAACCCACCCCAGCCGCAACCTATCTCCAGAACGTGATCGTCTGGACCGATCGCAAGTTCATCGATGATCCGATCATATTTCGCCTTCTGAGCCTCATCGAGCGAAAGGTCATCGCGATGATAAAGCGCCGAGGAGTAGGTCATCGTATCGTCGAGCCAGGCGGAATAGAATGCATTGCCGAGGTCGTAATGGAAGGCAATGTTGCGGCGACTGCCGGACCGGGTATTGCGGCGAAGTCTATGGCGAATACGCGCAAAGATCCGGCTAATCACCGGAGCGGCAATCACGTCCTTGAGGTGCTCTTCGTTGATAAGGGCGAGTTCGAGCAATACTGCGACATCCGGACTTTCCCAGTCTCCATCCATATAAGATTCTGCGAAGCCGATGCTGCCGGAGCGCAAGAGTTTCCATACTGGACGAGAGGACTTCAGACGCAGCGTTGCCGCCGGTCCTGCTTCCTGGCCGGCGCAAATCATCTCCTGGCCGTCGGGGAACACCAGCGTTAGACGACCATGTGAAATGCGTCTGGCCCAGCCGCAGATGATACGCTGCCAGAACGGGTGCGACTGGCTGATAATGGAGTTGGTGGAATGGTCCGCATGGCTCATGCTTTTTTTTCCTTCATGGCACTCCCGGCAGTAACGATGGTGGAGGCGAGCGATGAGTCCGCCTTTCGGTGACGGTGGACCGGCACGCCCTTTAGCCAGAGGAGAAGCGCCTCCCAATGAATGGCGCCCATGATCTTCAGGGTCATCAATGGATAAGCGAGGAGCATCCTCGCAAGCATGAGGTCGGTGAGCGGCCGACGCTTGCCGGAAAACGAAGCAAAAAGAAGTGGTCCATCGTGGTCAGCTTCATCGATGGCGATAAGCACAGTCTCATCCGGAGGCGCGATGCGGAACCGGTAACGGCAATCCATGGGCACGAAGGGCGAGACATACATGCCCTTGGCGCATTCATGGCGGACGGTACCGCCTGCGTTCAGCTCCACCGGAATAATATAGGCGTGCCGTTCGTGAAAGGTGTTGCAGACTTCGTAGAGGATCGCGCGGAGCGCGCCATCTTCCGTATGACAGAAATAAACGGTGAGCGGGTTGAAGACATAGCCGAAAATACGAGGATAGCAGAGTATCGATATACCTATGCCCTCAATCGAAATGCCTGCTTTCCTCACTTCTTCTTCCACCCAGCCTCGCAACCCGCCCTTCTCCTGGCGACCGTGGTCGATGTCATGGAAGCTGAACACCGCAGGCCGGTTATAACCGAAAAGCTTCAGGCTGTTGGAAAGTGTCTCAGCTTCATCAAGATCAATCAGCAAGGAGAAAACGCTGTAATTAAGCCTGTGTACCTTCGGCCGGCGCCGATGGTGAATGACATGTCCTGAGAAGATTGCCGAAACCGGGTTCATTCTGCGACCGCCTTCATAGCGTCGATGAATATGCGGCCGTATTCATCGGCGACTGTCCAAGGTCGCCGGATGCCGCCGAGCTGTTCTGCAACGGCCAATCCTGCTTGAAGACCGTCCTCATGGAACCCGCTTCCGAAGTGGGCCCCGCAAAACCAGGTACGGCGCCGTCCTTGCAGTCCCCAGATGTCCTTCTGGGCCGCAATTGCAGCTGCGTCGAAGAGCGGGTGGGTATAGTGAAAGCGGCCATGAACCTTGCTTTCGTCGATTGCCATGCAAGGATTGAGGGTCACGAACACTGGCTGAGCGGGATCGATACCCTGAAGACGATTCATCCAGTAGGTGACGCAAAGCGGTACATCGCCGCCGTGGCCCTCGCCGGCAACGTAGTTCCAGCTTGCCCAGGCTCCCTTCCGCTTCGGCATCAGACGCGTGTCGGAATGAACGACAGCTAGGTTATCGGTATATCTGAACGCTCCGAGCAGGGCATTCTCGCGGTCGTCCGCATCGGTGAGCATGGTCAGTGCCCGGTCGGCATGCGTGGCGATAATCACCTCGGCAAAGCGATCGGTTAGACCGTTGGCACAGGTGACGGTCACCCCGAACGCATCACGCCGGATGCCGACGACTGGAGAACCGAAACGCCGCTCGCCATTGAAATCATCGAGAATACGCTGGACATATCTGCGGCTGCCGTGTGTCACCGTGCGCCATACCGGCCTGTCTTTCAGAAGGAGAAGGCCGTGATTGACGAAAAATCGCAGGAAGGCCTTTAGGGGGTACGAGCGCATGTCACTCGCAGTGGTCGACCAGATCGCCGCACCCATCGGTAGCAGATGATCGCGTATAAAGGCGGGACCGTATTTTTCTCGCTCGAGATAATCACCCAACGTCAACTCGGCGGTGTTTTCGGTTTCGAGCATACGCGGTGCTTCTCTGTAAAAGCGCATGATGTCTGAAACCATCGACCAGAAACGTGGCTTCAGCACATTGGTTTTCTGGCTGAGCAGGCCGGCGATGCCCGAGCCAGAGTATTCGAAGTGGCCACCGTCGAGTGAGGCGGAGAACGACATATCGGATGTCCGCGTCTCCACGCCGAGATGCTCGAACATTGCAACAAGGTTGGGATAATTCCGGTCGTTGAAGACGATAAAACCGCAATCGACCGGGATCGGTCCATTCGAGCCGCTAACCTCGACGGTATTGGCATGGCCACCGGCGCGGTTTTCCTCTTCATAGAGTGTCACGTCCATCGAACGAGACAGGAGCCACGCGGCAGAAAGTCCTGAAATGCCGGCCCCGATTACGGCTACCTTGCCTCTTCCCGTGTCTTGCCTGCGTCCCGTCAACGTGTCCATCTATCACTCCCGCCAGCTATTCTTTGAGAAGCTTTACGACAGGAGATTTCGGTTGGATCGGTCGAAGATGTTTTTTTCGGCGCGGTGATCCAGATTTTCGTTGGCCGCGTATTGGCTGCATGACATTAAGCGTTTCACACTTTGTCGGGCGATGCCACAATGAGGCGCCGCAATCCGTGTTTACCACGCAGTCCGCGCGGCGAATGGTCGGCGTTGCGCCTGTAAGGATTGCAGAAGCGGTGATGGATGAACCCCCGGAAGATTTGGCCAGGCTTTTGGACGCTGTTGCGTCTCGTCGCGATATTGCGGCGTTCGAAAAACTATTCCGGCATTTTGGTCCCAAGGTGAAAACCTACATGCTTAAGCAGACGAAGAATCTGCATATGGCGGAAGAACTGATGCAGGAAACGATGATTACGGTATGGAGAAAGGCCGATCTTTACGATGCGGCTCGGGGCACTGTTTCCGCATGGATATTTACCATCGCTCGCAATTTATTCATTTCCGCATGCCGCAAACAGAAACGACCGGAATTTGATCCGAACGATCCGGCTTTCGTGCCTGCCGTAACCGAGCCCGCCGATGTCGGGCTGGCAAGCCGCCAGGATGCCGAAACGCTTCGTGCTGCTTTGCGCGACTTGCCACCGGAACAGCGGGAGTTGGTACAGCGATCCTTTTTTTCGGACGTGCCTCATAGCACTCTGGCGGAAGAGTTCGGCTTGCCGCTCGGCACCGTCAAGTCACGTATCCGGATGGCCATTGCCAAGCTGCGCAAGAACATGGAGGACCGGCGATGAATGTTCGTCACCATGTGAGCGATGACCTTCTTTCAGCTTATGCGACCGGTGAGCTGGTGGAGGGCTGGAGCCTTGCCGTTGCCACCCATCTGGCGCTCTGCCCAGATTGCCGAAACCGGCTTCGTGATTTTGAAGCGATTGCGGGGGAGCTGTTCGAGGGCCTGCCAGCCTCGACGGATGACATGGGCTCATCCTGGGCGCAACTCAGTCAAAGGCTCGCTGATCCGTCGGATGGCATTATCCCGGCAGCGCGCCAAGGCGTTGTGGCATCAGCCTCGCGAGCCCCGGTACTGCCTGAGCCCCTCCGCTCGTATGTCGGGTCCGATGCGCTGGCGTTGAAATGGAAACCGCTCGGCCGCGGCGCCTATCAGGTGCCGATCCCAACCGGCGACGGCGTGACGAGCGTTCGCCTGTTACGTATTCCCGCAGGCAGGCCGGTGCCGGAACACAGTCATGGCGGGCGCGAACTCACGCTTGTTCTGGCCGGTAGCTTTTCCGATGAAAAGGGACGGTTTTGCCGCGGCGATATAGAGGAAGCTGATGAAGAACTGCAACATCAACCGATTGCCGGTGCTGGTGAAGATTGCATCTGTCTGGCTGTGACGGATGCCCCTCTGCGGTTCAAAAGTCGCTTGTTGCGGCTGATACAGCCTGTTCTTGGGATATGAGGAGCCTTCCGATGCCGACGCCCTTGATCGCCTACTTGTCAGCCGCCGTCGCATTTTTCGGTCTTGATTACATCTGGCTCAGCCGCGTAGCGATTGGTTTTTATCGATCCGAAATCGGTGATCTGCTGCGTGACAAACCTAACATGATGGCGGCCGCAGCGTTCTACCTGTTCTATATTGGCGGCATCGTCTATTTCGCGGTCATGCCCGGGTTGCAGAAGGAGAGCCTGGCGGTAGCCTGTCTTAATGGCGCGCTTCTCGGCCTTGTCGCCTATGGAACCTACGATGCCACGAACCTTGCGACCCTTAAGAACTGGACCCTCCATGTTAGTGTCGTGGATGTCCTGTGGGGCGCAATCCTGACGGCGATCGCGGCCTCGTCCGGCTATCTGGTTTCCTCATATTTCAAGGGGTGAGCCAACAAACATATGTTTGTTGTCGCTCATCTCAATCGCGGGCATTCCAAAATGGAGCGCTCCGTTTGCCACACGCGGTGCGGCCTCTCGATCCCTCGACCATATTGATATGGCGGATGGACAAAGTCCCGCGACTACTTCTTCGAACCTCCATTTTCTGCAAGTTTTTAACACAGATGGGCGGGCGAGATACGCAAGTCGTGTCAACGTGTTCCTATGTAGGAGATCCGAATACCCGATTTGATGCTTCCGAAACGTCCACCTCCCTCGACCCGGTAATTGAATAATCGGGCTATGGTTGTTCTGATCTTGCTTGTTGTTGAACCCTGTTGGCTGCTTCACGGAAGTTGAATTCGGATGAGAGTCGAGCGTCTGACGGATTTTGAAGATAATTCCATTTTCACTGCGGATCTCGTGATCGTGGGTGCCGGTCCTGCCGGACTGACGATCGCAACCCAATGTGCTGGAACGGGCCGGAGGGTGCTTGTCGTCGAAAGTGGGATCGAAGTGGAAACCGAGCGTCATTCTGAACTCAATGCGGTCGAGAACATTGGCGAGCTCCGGTCCGAAGCGCAGGTCAGGAAGCGGATCGAATTTCACGGACCCCAAGCTCAGCTGTGGTCTCCACAGGTACAGCCTTTCGGTGTCCGATGCAGGGCACTTGGAGGATCGACGCATGCATGGGCCGGTAAATCGGCGCCTTTTGATGTCATCGATTTCAATTCGCGGCCCTGGGTTCCTCATTCCGGCTGGCCTGTCGATCGCGCGGCTATCGAGCCTTATCTTTTGCGCGCGACCGAGGTGCTGAACCTTAGTCCGATGGCGCCAACCAGGCGTTTTGATACAGAGGGATTGCATTCCTTCTATTGGCAATTTGCCCGTTCGCGCGTTGACAAGCTTGATGTCATGCGCTTTGGCAGCGAAGTGATGGCGTGGCGGCCGGATAATCTCCATATTCTGCTCGACGCATCCGTGACACATGTCGGACTAAGCGAAGATGGAACGCAATTCTCATATCTCGAGATCGCGAGTATGGAGGGCAGGCGTGCGCGCGTTAAGGCCAAACTTTGCGTCCTTGCTGCCAGCGGCATTGAAAATGCCCGTCTCCTGTTGGCCTCCGACGACATTCATCCAAATGGGATCGGCAACTGTCACGACGTGGTAGGGCGCTATCTGATGGATCATGCCGCAGCGCGTGTCGGGCGATTTTCTGCTCATGAAATGGCCGCGCCGGCAAAGCTCTTCGGCTTCTTCGGGGTCCACCACAAAAAACGGGCGCATATGTTTATGCATGGTTTGGCGTTGACAGAGCAAATGCAGGAACAAGAGCAGTTGCTCAACGCAGCAATCTATTTTTCAACGGAGCGCGCACCCGACGATCCATGGGATGCCCTGAAAAAACTCTTGCGCTGGAAAAGCACGAGCATCAACCGTGACCTGCTGTCAGTGGCAACGGGATCGGGTTTTCTTGCCAGAGGCATCGGCATGAAGATCCTTTCAGACCACCGCACGCCACAGGTCGTCAAGGACCTTGTGATCAACACGGCGATCCGGCTTTCACCGAACATGGTTGCAGACGAGTTTCAGAGCCGCGGCTTGCCGCATAAACTCTCCGGCCTGCGAATAGAAGCTATCTGCGAGCAGATGCCTAATCCCGATAGCAGGGTCAGCCTCAGTTCGCGGAAGGACCGGTTCGGCACACCTCTCGCCCGGGTGGATTGGCGCATCAACGCTGCCGAACGGCATACTCTGCTCAGGATCGCCGAACTCTCCCGCGTGGCGCTCGTGAGCCATGGGTTGCCAGCTCCCACTCTGGAGGAATGGGCGCGCGACCGTCGACCCGAGGACATCGTCATCATCGACATGGCGCATACGCTTGGAACAACGCGAATGTCGGACAACCCTAAGACCGGCGTCGTGGACCGTAACTGCAAGGTCCATGGGCTGCCCAACCTATTTGTCGCCGGAGGCTCCGTATTCCCGACCAGCGGCCATGCCAATCCCACCCTCATGATCATCGCCTTTGCAATCAGGCTGGCAGATCGTCTAGATGCGGAACTCAAGGCGGCTTGAAGTCGTCTTCTCCTTCGCCGTAACATGGCAACGCGGCAGGTGTGGCAGGTGAAGAAATGACCGACCGTGTGAAGCGACCAGGTAGGGCAGCAAAGGTCGGTCAACCTAATCGTCAGAATTTTCCGCTTTCGAATTGTTCCATCTAGAGCGTGCCCATTCCACCGTCGATTTGCAGTTCCGCCCCCACGGTAAAGCTGGCTTCATCGGACGCGAGGAAAACCACGGCCTTGGCGACTTCCGAGGGCGTGCCGAAACGGCCAGCGGGAACCTGAGCCAATACACCGGCAGCCATCGCCTTGGTGCCCTCCTCAGACAGGCCGAGCTTACCGTAGAGTGGCGTGGCGATCGGGCCGGGGCTGACTGCGTTCACACGAATGCCACGGCCAATCAGTTCGCCCGAGAGAGTACGCGCCATCGACAGCAGCGCTGCCTTGCTAGCACCGTATACGCTGGATGTGGGCATGCCGACATGGGCGTTGACCGAGGTATTCAGCACGATCGACGCAGGATTGCTCAACAGCGGTAGCAACGCCTGGACAAGAAAGAACGGTCCCTTGACGTTTATATCGAAAGTGCGGTCGAAATCTGCTTCCGCCCAGTTTTCAATGGGCCTCAGATCGGCGACACCGGCGTTTATGAAGACGATGTCGAGCTGGCCAAAGGTTTTCTCGATTTCGGCGGCGACGGTTTTTTGTGCTGCAACATCGCTCGCATCGGCGCGGATAATGAGTACTGTGGCACCCAATTCGGCCCGGGCGGTCTCTATGGTCTTGGGGTTCGTACCGGTGATGGCGACGCGGGCACCTTCGGCAATAAACTGCCTGGCGGTTTCGAGGCCGATGCCGCTGGTCCCTCCGGTTATCAGGGCAGTCTTGTTTGCGAGACGGGTCATGGTGATACTCCTTTTTCTTTCAATGAGTTGTTGGTTGGGGCAAGACCGGTCGGCGTATCTTTCGTTTTCATCAGGCCGCCTGCTTGAGTTGAATATGGTCTTTTTCCCTTGTTCGGATTAGCCTGCAGAAATCGGTTCTATTTTCCGGATTTTCCGAACGATGATGAAGCTCGAAGGCATCGCAGTGTTCGTGGCGATTAGTGAAGCAGGTTCGATCAGCGAGGCCGCACGACGGTTGCGTCAGCCGAAATCGGTCGTCAGCGAAAGGCTGGCGGAGTTGGAACGTACGCTTGGGGCCAAACTGGTGCACCGAACGACGCGACGGCTGACGCTGACAGAAGACGGCAGCGCGTTTCTGGATCGTGCCCGGCGGATTATCAACGATGTCGAGAGTGCGGCGGCGGACATGGCCGAACGGCGCGGCGCCATGGTCGGCCCGTTACGTATCTCCGCGCCCGTGACGTTCGGGCGAATGCATTTGGGACCGGCGCTCTATCCGTTTCTTGCGTCGTATCCGCAGATCGAACTGACGCTCGATCTTGACGATCGCCGGGTGGATGCGAGTTCGGGCGGGTTCGATGCCGTCATTCGCCACGGCCCTATCCTGGACTCACGACTGATGACCTGGAAGTTGGCGCCAAGCCGTCGCGTGCTGTGTGCCTCGCCCGCTTATATCGCCGGGCATGGCGCGCCGCGCTCGATCGAGGAGCTGGCCGGGCACAAAGGCATTTTCTACACCAATCGCGGCGTTGCCGACTGGCGTTTTCCGCGTGGTGTTGCCGGCGGCACCAAAGGTGATGCCTTCGTCGTGCATGGACGTTTGGGGCTCGGGCTGAACAATGGCGACATGATCCGGGATGCCGCGATCGCGGGGCTTGGCATTGCCCTACTACCGATGTTCATCGCCGGCCCGGCGATGAAGGCAGGCGACCTCTTGCCTATCGATATCGGCATGCATCCCGAGGACGAATTCATCTACATGGCCCATCCCGAGGGGCGAAATCCGTCGGCCAAACTCCGGGCGATGGCGGATCATCTGAGTGCGACTTTCGGTAGTCCTCCCTACTGGGATAATTCGGCAATCTGACCGGCCATGGCACCGGCCTACCTATACAGGGGGGCGCGCTTAGGCTTTCGTCCACTCATCGGGCGTGGAGGCCATCGGGCCGCGATCTCTCGTCCATTTTGGAACGATGAGAAGAGACCCGGTTGCCTTCGTAATGCGCGGCGCCTGTCAAGGCGACGCCATCCATTCGAACGCACGATACTGGGCGTCCGCGATGGTTGTATAAGTTGGCCACCCGAAGCGCGCCCCGGCGTTCGGGGAACGCGGATCATCGCGTTGGGCGATCTCCCTTATCAGCTTCCGCCGCAGAGCGGTGATGTAGTCGCCGACTGCCTTCGGCACCATCACGAAAGCGCTGAAACCGCCTATGACGTTGTCAGAAAAATAGGAGGCCAATAGAAGGCCGGGGTTCTCGCCGCTTCCATCCGGGATGGCGATGGCATTTATAGTGTATCCCTTTGCTATCGCCCTTCTCCTGGATTCCTGAACGGGTAGGCCGTCGTTGTTTTCGCCGTTGCCGGAGATGTCTATTACCTTTCTTTCGGCTGTTCCCGGAAACTTGTCGAGAAGCAGGCTTCCAACATCGATGGCTGAGGAAATGGATGTGCCGCCTCTGCCCCGGCGGCTGAAGCCGGTGTCGCCTTTGTTGGCGATCACCCGGGCAGCGTTTCCGGCATCCGCCGGTCCACAAATCCTTGTCCACGGCAGCACGACCCTGATCTGCGCCGGGCTCGCCCATTCAAAGTAAGTTATACCGATGCAGCCCCGACGATTGCTGGAAATGGCATCGAGGAACTCCGGCGAAGTGAGTGCGGTCACATGCCCGTTCCTTTGCAGGTCGGCAGTGTCCGGGTCGATCGATGATGAGAAATCAACTGCAAATACGATTGCAACATCGACGTCAAAGGTTTGCGCCTCACCGACACCGGTGGCGTGAGCCTGCAATCCGAAACTCAACGCCGCTGCCATCGCACCCGCCAGTTTCACGGAGAAATTTGTCATTCGCATAGGTCCCTCCCGCCGGTTTTCCTGTGGGGCATGATCCCCGTGAGGAAAACGGAACCATTGGGCGGGAATACGTTCGACCCCCTTTTGGGGGTTGAAGGGAGACGGATGGCGCAGATTGCTCCGGCCCGAGAGCATTTGGAGGCGAGGGCGCGAAAGAGCCAAAACGATCGGCTGCCTGAAGTTTGCGACTGGCATCGCTCGTGGCGGCACTGGCACGGCCGCTATTGAAGGCTGAAAACTATATGCTATACTTGAAACGGCAAAGTCGCAGATAATATCGCTTTCGAATATTGAGACGTATACTTTCAGATTTTCAAAATATCCACGGCAAAGCTGCCGATTCATATTGTATCCAATCGATATATCGCTTGGCTTCTGCCCGCTGTTCGTGCCTGGCAATCACTTAAGGGGGGCGATATGTCGATCGACATCAGCCGCTTTCAACATGCGTCCGCGCACTTGTCGGACGTTATTGCCGATCCGTCGCGTTGGACAGAACTCCTGGAGGAGGTCGCGACGGCCACCGGCGCCATGGGAGCTGCCTTGATCCCGCAGACCGGGTCCGAAGGAGCGGTGGCGACCGCGCATCTTGGAGAGTGCCTGCAAACCTATGTCCGCGAGGGATGGCCTGAGCGAGACGCCGATAGTCACCGGCGCGCAAGGGTTCTGAATTTGCGAGGCGAGGTTGCCCTGGATCGTGATCTGATCGATGCCGCCGATGAGGACGCGCCATTTTTCGACGAATTCCTGCCTCGTTTTGACGGGAAATGGTGGGCGGGCATCGGAATCCATACCGGCCCGGACTTCTGGTCCCTGACGCTGCATCGATCTCTTCGCCAAGGGACATTCGAACAGACGGAAAGGGCGATCCTCCGACAGTTTTCCCTGCGGCTGAACGAGGTGGGCAGTCTTGCGCATCTTGCCGGGCGCGTCACATTGTCGACCGTTGCGAATTCGTTCGATCAAATCGGAAAGGCGGTGGTGGCGATCGATGCAACCGGCAGGTTCATCCATGCCAACTCGGCAGCACAGCAACTCCTGGGCGCCTCCGTCCACATCGCCGGCGGGCGGCTGATACTTCGCGATCGCCACGCGGCGGCGGAATACGGCAAGGTCATCGACCGACTGAGAGGGCTTCGCGAGGGCAAGACCTTGTGCGCACCTCCAATTGTCGCGCGGCAGGAGAACGCCGCTCCGATCGTGATCAGGGTCCTGCCAGTCGATGGCGGGGCGAAGTCTCCCTTTCTTTGTGCGAGAGCATTGCTGCTTCTCGATGAGATCGTTGCTCCCGCCAAGTCCGACTGGCAGGTTCTCATTCGCGCTTTCGGTCTCACCCCGGCGGAAGCGCGTCTCGCGGCGCTGCTCGCAAGCGGCGAGACCCTCGAAACCGCTGCGGAAGCGCTCCGCGTTACCAGGGAAACCGCCCGAAGCAGGGTCAAATCCATTTTCCAGAAGACCGACACTCATCGGCAAGCCACCCTGGTGGCCTTGCTGGCCTCTCTTGGGAGGTGCTGATTGTCGAGAGACCCTGCCTCCGGGCACGTCGAACATCCACGCGCCGCCTATTCAATCGACAATATAAAAATACCCCGCGAAGGCATGGCGCTCGCGGGGCATTGCATTCCGAACCCGGACGGGATCTCAGTAGTGGACAGACAGGGAGTCGATCGGCTTCGTCTTCGGCGGAGCGAACTTTGTCAGGTCGATTCCTTCAACGGCAGACCGGTACTCTTCCATGCTCGGCGTGCGGCCAAGGATCGCCGACAGCACCACGACCGGGGTCGATGCGAGGAGAGATTCGCCCTTCTTGTCGGTCGTATCTTCCACGACGCGCCCTTGGAACAGACGGGTCGAGGTCGCGAGAACGGTGTCGCCCTTCTCGGCCTTTTCCTGGTTGCCCATGCACAGGTTGCAGCCGGGACGCTCGAGATAGAGGATGTTCTCGTACTCGGTGCGGTTGGTGGTCTTCGGCTTCACATCATCGAACTCGAAGCCCGAATACTTCTGCAGGATTTCCCAGTCGCCTTCGGCCTTCAGTTCGTCGATGATGTTGTAGGTCGGGGCAGCAACCACGAGCGGTGCCTTGAACTCGATCTTGCCTTCGGCCTTCTCGATGTTCTTCAGCATCTGGGCGACGATCTTTATGTCGCCCTTGTGCACCATGCACGAGCCCACGAAGCCGAGGTCCACCTTCTTGGCGCCGCCATAGTAGGAAACCGGGCGGATCGTGTCGTGGGTATAGCGCCGGGAAACATCGGCATTGTTCACGTCGGGGTCGGCGATCATCGGCTCGTCGATCTGGTCGAGATCAACCACGACTTCAGCGAAGTACTTGGCATTATCGTCAGGCTTGAGAGCCGGCTTTTCGCCAGAGCGGATCTCGGCGATACGACGATCGGCCTTGGCGATCAGGCCCTTGAGGGTCCCGGCCGCATTGTCCATGCCTTTTTCGATCATGATTTTAATGCGCGACTTGGCGATTTCCAGCGACTCGATCAGCGTTTCGTCTTCCGAAATGCAGATCGATGCCTTGGCCTTCATCTCTGCCGTCCAGTCGGTGAAGGTGAAAGCCTGGTCGGCAAGCAGCGTGCCGATGTGCACTTCGATGATACGGCCCTGGAAGACGTTGTCCCCATGCTGATTGAGCATCTGCGCCTGCGTTGCGTGGACCACATCGCGGAAGTCCATGTAGGGCTGCATCGTGCCCTTGAAGGTCACCTTGACCGACTGCGGGATCGGCATGGTGGCCTCGCCCGTTGCCAGCGCCAGCGCCACGGTGCCGGAGTCAGCGCCGAATGCCACGCCCTTGGACATGCGGGTATGGCTGTCGCCACCGATGATGATGTCCCAGTCGTCTACGGTGATGTCGTTCAGCACCTTGTGGATGACGTCCGTCATCGAATGATAGACGCTCTTCGGATCGCGGGCGGTGATCACGCCGAAGTTGTTCATGAAGGACATGAGCTTCGGAATGTTGGCCTGAGCCTTCTTGTCCCAGACGGATGCCGTGTGGCAACCGGACTGGTAGGCACCGTCGACGAGCGGCGAAATGACGGTTGCCGCCATCGCCTCCAGTTCCTGCGCGGTCATCAGGCCGGTGGTGTCCTGCGAGCCGACGATGTTCACCTTCACGCGAACGTCGGAGCCGGCATGCAGGATCTTTCCCGGGGTTACGCCGACGGCGTTGCGGTTGAAGATCTTCTCGACAGCCGTCAGGCCCTGGCCCTCGATGCTGATTTCCTTGTTCGGGGCAAAGACCGGGGTCGGCTCGATGCCGAGCGTCTGGGCGGCAAACGTCTGGAGCTTCTTGCCGAAGACGATGGCATAGGAGCTGCCGGCCTTCATGAACTCCATCTTCTGCGGCGTGAAGGCGGCAGCGACATCGACCAGCTCATTGCCGTTCTCGTCGCGAAGCTTCTTGTTCTTGGCGTCGATCTTCAGCACGGTGCCGGTCTCGACCGAGAATTTCTGTTCGAGGATGGGGTTGCCGTCGTTGTTGAGGATCGGCTTGCCGTTTTCACCGGTCTTCTTGACCCAGTTCTTCAGGTTGATGCCGATGCCGCCGGTCACGTCGACGGTGGTCGCGAAGATCGGCGAGATGCCGTTGGTGCCGGCGACGATCGGGGCGACGTTGACGAAAGGCACATAGGGGCTGGCCTGCTTGCCGGTCCACAGCGCCACGTTGTTCACGCCGGACATGCGCGAAGAGCCGACGCCCATCGTGCCCTTCTCGGCGATCATCATCACGCGCGCGTCGGGGTGTTTCTTCTGCAGCGCCACGATTTCCTGCTGCGCTTCCGGCGAGATCATACACTGGCCATGGAGCTGGCGGTCGGAGCGCGAATGCGCCTGGTTGCCCGGCGACAGAAGGTCGGTCGAGATATCGCCTTCGGCGGCGATGAAGGTCACGACCTTGATTTCGTCCTCTACATCCGGGAGCTTGGTGAAGAACTCGGCTTTGGCATAGCTTTCAAGCACGTCCCTGGCGACTGCATTTCCCGCCTTGAAGGCATCGCGCAGCCGGAACATGTCGGCGTCGTAGAGGAAGACCTGGGTCTTCAAAACTTCACCGGCCTTTGCGGCAATCGCTGCGTCATCGCCAAGCGCGATGTCGAGCAGCACTCCCACCGAGGGACCGCCCTTCATGTGCGACAGCAGTTCGAGGGCAAAATCGGGGGTGATTTCCGGAACGACCGCTTCGCCGAGAATGATCTTCTTCAGGAACGCGGCCTTGACACCGGCCGCGCTGGTCGTGCCCGGCAGCGTATTGTAGATGAAGAACTTCAGGGCATCTGGCCGGTGTTCGCTGCCGACATCCTCAATCAGCGTGATGATCTCGCCGAGGAGCGCGCCGTCATCAATCGGCTTGGGAGCGAGCCCTTGAGTTTCTCTGCTTTTGATCTCAGCCAGGTAATCCAAGTAAAGGTTCATCGCAATCCCAACGTCTTGAGGTTGTGGCGCCGAAACGCAGCGACGCCGAATGGTATCGTTAATCGGCCCATCGTCCGACGGTTTTCGAGTACGCCAGCCGGGGCCGGCTGGCAAGATGCCCTATTCCGGTAAAAAAGTAGTACCAAGGGTTCGGCATTAACGAGTTCGGTTGACCCCGGGGGCACCTGTCGGATCGTAATACCGACAAGCAACCAGTTACCCGGTTTGGCTTTTATGATCCAACTCGCTGTGGGGGCAGTTATCGTTTGATGTCTCGGGAACGACGGCCAAGTGATGCCTGTGGCTTTCTGCGGGGAGCCTGTGGCCTATCCTTGAGATGCATAGATCTATGCTGATCTATGCATCTCGTTCAATGCGCTTTGCGCAGTGGCCGCGGAATTGCAGATCCTCTATCCGGGTGTGAATGCAATTACACACCTTCGTCGATCATGGTGTAGATTTTGCGGGTTTGTTCATGAAGGGTCCATTCGCCCCGCCAGCCGATCGGCAGCACGAACATCTCTCCAGCGACGATCTTTTGCTCGGTGCCGTCGCTGTTGTGCAGGGTCACACTGCCGGATAGCAGATGGCAGATTTCGGAGTTCTTGCTGCGATCGGCGGTGAAGCGGCCGGGCGTGCATTCCCAGATACCGGTTTCCAGCTTGCCGTTTGGGCTGGTCCAGAGCACGACAGCCGCCTCCCGCTGCTCTCCCTCGATCGAGGTGGGTTTCGGCTCAAAGGCCCCGATGTCGAGGCTGAGAAGGTCGCCGAAATTCTCGAAACTGATCATGAAACTATCCTTTGAAAGGCTCAGTGGCCGGTAATGCTGTCGGCGATGGCCGCGAGCTTTGAAGTGTGCTGCAGGCCGGCGAACTCGCGTTTATCGGCCATGCTGTAGAGTTGGTACATAGAATGTACGCCAAGCCAGCGGAACGGTTCCGGCTCCCATTCGCGCACGGTACGATTGACCCAGGGGAGGCCGGTTAGTTCCGTGTCGCGGTTCAGGATCAGGTCGGAAAGCGTGCGACCGGCAAGGTTGGAGCTGGAGACGCCGAGACCGACATAGCCGCCCGCCCAGCCGATGCCGGTGGAGCGGTCGAACCCGGCCGTCGTGCACCAGTCGCGCGGCACACCGAGTACGCCGCACCAGGCATGATCGATCTTCAGCGATTTGGTCTGGGGCAGGAGGCGGGTCAGGATGCCATAAAGCTGGTCGATGGTCGCCTGCTGCGTCTGTCCGTTGACGTCCGTCGCCGAGCCATAGCGGTAGGGCACACCGCGCCCGCCCATGGTGATGCGGCCTTCCCGGGTGCGCTGGGCATAGCAATAGGCATGCGCCGCGTCCCCGAGCAGTTCATGCCCCTCCCAGCCGATCTCCCGCCAGAGATCTTCCGGCACGGGTTCCGTGACGATCTGTGCGCTGTTCAGCGCCAGCCATGTGCGCTCGAAGCCGGGTAGGCCTGCGGAAAAGCCCTCCGTCGCACGGATGATGACGGGGGCACGCACCGTTCCGTGGTCGGTCTCGACGCGGCCTTTTTCGAAGCGGGTGACGCTCGTGCCCTCGTAGATCGACGCTCCCAGTTCCTCGACAACGCGGGCAAGGCCGCGCACCAGCTTGGCCGGCTGTACTCGCGCCATTCCGCGGTAGGAAACAGCACCTTGAACATTGGCGAGGCGAATACGCGCAGCAGTCTGTTCCGCGGACAGGAACTGTATGCGCTCCGGCGATACCTGCCAGTCAAGGGCATATTGGTACTCCTCGCGTATCCGCTCCATCTGGGCGGTATTGGTGGCGGCGATGAGATTGTCGACGCGGATGAGATCGGCGTCGATGCCCTCTGCCTTGGTGACGCGCTCGACCTCGTCGACCGTACCGGCCATGGCGTTCTGCATGTCGACGACGGCGCCGCGACCGGAGGTCTTTTCGTATTTTTCGCGCGACCAGCTGAAGCCACCGGAAAGCCAGCCGCCATTTCGCCCGGAGGCGCCGAAGCCTGCGAATTCCCGTTCGATGATGACGATGTCGAGCGAAGGGTTGGCCTTCTTCAGATAATAGGCCGTCCAAAGGCCCGTATAGCCGGCGCCGATGATGCAGACGTCAGCTTCCCGATCACCGGGCAGGGGAGGGCGCTTTTCCGGAATGCCGCCGATATCGGCATACCAGAAGGAGATGTTACCGTTGGTCTTGATATCCATGGGGATGCTTTCTGGTTCAGGTCAGCGTCACGTCGGCGCTGGCATCGTCGGGCAGGAGAATGAGATCGGTGGGGAGAAAGGCGATGTCGACGGCATCGCCGATGGAAAAATCAGCCGCGCCGAGGGGGCTGCGAACGACAGCGATCGTCCCGTCCGCGAGCCGCACCTCGTACTTCGAGCCGGAACCCAGGTAAATAGCCTCGACGACATTGCCGGAAAGGCGGTTTTCGGTGCCGCTGATTTCCATACCGGGCCGCTTCAGCGCCACGCGTTCGGGGCGCACAAGCATGACCGGGCGGGCATCACCGGCAATGCGGCCATGGGCGACAATCCTTTGATCGCCGATTGTCATCACCGTATTGCCGTCCGAAATCCCGGTCTTTCCACGCAGAACGGTGGATTCGCCTATGAACCGGCCGACGAAGAGTGTCGCGGGGCTGTCGTAGAGTTCACGGCCCGTGCCGATCTGCTCGATACGCCCGCCATTGAACACGGCGATGCGGTCGGAGAGCACCAGCGCCTCTTCCTGGTCGTGAGTGACGTAGACGAATGTGGTGCCGAGTTCGCGGTGAATACGCTTGATTTCGAGTTGCAGCCATTCGCGCAGCTTCTTGTCGAGTGCGCCGAGCGGCTCGTCCATCAAGAGCAGCGGTGGATCGAAGACCAGCGCCCGCGCCAGCGCAACGCGTTGCTGCTGGCCGCCGGAAAGCTCGTTCGGATAACGATGGGCGAAATCCGCCATCTTCACCATGTCGAGAGCCCGTTTTACACGAGCGTCGCGGTCCTTACCCTTTATACCGCGCAGCGTCAGCGGATAGGCCACGTTCTTGCCGACCGTCATGTGTGGGAAGAGTGCATAGTGCTGGAAGACGACACCGATATTCCGCTTGTGCGAAGGCAGCCCAGTAACGCTCTTGCCGCCAATTTCGAGAGCGCCGGAACTGATATCCGTAAACCCGGCGATGAGGTTCAGCGTTGTCGTCTTGCCGGAACCTGAGGGACCAAGCAGCGTCATGAACTCGCCGGGACGGATATGAAGGTCGATGTCGTTCAAGGCGGTAAACGCGCCATAGCGTTTTGTCGCTTTGCGGATTTCAATCGCGGCGCCGGCTGATGGTTGGGTTGCTGTCATGGTCAGGTCCTTCCGCGGTGCATGCCGAACAGCAGGCCAGCGATGATGATGAGCGACGTTGCGAAAAACAGCAGCGTGCCAACGGCCGCCACGGTCGGGTCTGCGTCGCGGGTGATGGAGGTGTAGATCTGCACCGGCAGGGTCTTGAGATATGGGCTGGTGATGAAGAGTGCCACGATGATCTCGTCGAACGAGGTGATGAAGGCAAAGAGTGCGCCTGAGAGGATGCCCGGCAGGATCAGCGGTAGCGTCACCGTGCGGAACACCGTCAGCCGCCCGGCTCCGAGACTGGCGGCGGCGGTTTCCAGTCGCCGATCGAAGACTTCGAGGCTGGCCTGCACTGCGATCAGGACGAAGGGAATGGCGAGCATGGTATGCGCCAGGACGAAGCCTGTGACCGTGCCAACGAGATGTGCGTCGAGATAGACCGCATAGATGCCGATCGCCAGAACGACACCCGGCACGACCATCGGCGTGATCAGGAGCGCGCGTAGCAATCCGCCGACGCGTGCGGCGGCTCTGGTAATACCGAAAGCGGCAAGTGTGCCGATCACGGTTGCCACCACTGCGACGATGAGCGCGATAACAAGCGAGTTGGAAAAGCTCGTCGTCCAGTCCGGATTGCGGAAGAAGTTTTCATACCACTGCCAGGAGAAACCGACCGGGGGAAAGGCAAGCGACTTGTTGCCGTTGAACGACATCGGGATCACGACCAGCGTCGGCGCAAGCAGCAGGACGGCGACGAGCAGGCAGAAAAGGCCAAGGAGAATGCGGGAGAAGGACGGCATCCGGTTACGCCTCCCTGCGCGAGGAGGTGTGCTTCTGGCGCATCAGCGGAGCGGCGATGGCGAGAAGCACGAAGGTCGCGACCAGAAGAACCACGCCCATGGCACCGCCGCGGCCCCAGTTGAGAAGGCTCAGCACCTGGTTCTGCACCAGCGAAGAAAGCATGGTGCTGCGCGGTCCGCCGAGCAGGGCCGGGGTGATGTAAAAGCCGAGCGACAGAATGAAGACGATGATTGCGCCTGCATAGACACCGGGAAGCGATAGCGGCACATAGATCTGCAGGAATGCTTTCCACGGTTTTGCGCCAAGGCTGCGTGCGGCCTGCAAGAGGCGCGTGTCTATACCCTTCATTACCGAATAGATCGGCAGGATCATGAAGGGCAGCAGCACCTGCGTCATGCCGATGATGACGCCGGGCAGGGTACGGATCAGCTTGACGGGTGAAAGACCGAGGTTGCGCAGGAAGGAATTGATGACGCCGGAATCCTGCAACAGGATGACCCAAGCGAGCGTGCGCACCACTCCGCTCAGCCAGAAGGGCACGAGCACGCAGAGGATAAGCACGAGCCGCAGGTTCTTGCCGACGATGGTCATGGCGTAAGCATAGGGGTAGGCGCAGATGAGGGAGACAAGCGTTACCCAGGCCGCGACGACAAAGGTACGTTGCAGCACCGTGCGGTTTACCGCGGACTGGAAGAACCAGACGTAATTTTCGATGCCCGGCGCAGGATCGACGAAAGAGCGCCAGACGACGATGCTCAAGGGGTAGGCGAGGGCGGCAACGAGCACCAGCACGGCCGGCGCCGCAAGCCAGATCGCGCCGCGCAGCCGGAAACGTGAAAGCAGGGGAGGCTGGTCGGGGCCGGTGGCAGGGCCGGTCCCCAAGCCTTCATCGGACGTGGCGGTCATGGACATCTCCCGTGTTGGAGACAGGCCCGACTTGGTGCCGGGCCTGCAGTCAATCAGCGGCTCAGTTGCCCGAAAGAAGCGCGGTCCACTTCTCGGCGGCGAGGTCGAAGTTCTTCACCCAGAACGGAATGTTCTGCTGGTAGCCCTGTGCGATACGCTCGGGCGTGCTGGTGAGGAAGGCGGCCGTCGCATCGTCAACCTTCGGCTTGGCGTCCATGTTGATCGGCGTGTAAGAGGTCTTTTCGGTGAGGATCGCCTGGGAATTCGCGCCGAGATAGGCGTTGAGCAGCGCATAGGCTGCATCCGTGTCCTTGACGCCGACCGGAATGGTCATCTGGTCCATGACGACGAGCCAATCCTGCCAGACGGGGGTGTATTTCGCGCCGTTCTTCACGGCGGTCATGGCGCGGCCGGTCCACATCATCACCATGTCGGCTTCGCCGGATTCCGCGAGCTGCTGGGATTCCGCACCGGTCTTCCAGTAGATCGTGTCGGGGCCGAGATCGCGCAGCTTCTGGATGCCCTTTTCGATGTCTTCGGGCGTCATCGCCTTCGGATCACCGCCGGACGCCTTGAACGCCTGTTCGATTAGGCCGCCGACGGGATCGCCCGAGCCGTCGATGGCGCGAATGCCCGGAAACTTTTCCGTATCGAAGAAATCGGCCCAGCTCTTCGGCGGGTTATCCTTGTAGGTCTCGTTCTTGTACATGAGAACGACGCCGTAGTTCATCGCCGGAACCGAGCACTCGCCAACCTGGCCGGGCGGGATCTTGGAGACGTCGAGCTTGGAAAGGTCGAGTTTCTGGAACAGCGTGCCGCAATGGACATAGGGCGGCAGATCGGCGGTATCGACCACGTCCCAGGTGACGTTGCCGGCATCGACCTGCGCCTTCAGCTTGGCGATCTCGGTCGGGCCGTCGTTCAGCAACGTCACGCCGGACTTGTCGACGAATTCCTTGAGGGCGGCGACCTGACCGTCCTGATAGATGCCTCCATAAGAGACGAAGGTCAGCGTCTTGCCCTTTAGCGAACCTTCCTTCACCTCGCCGGCGACCGGCTTTTCCTGTGCGAATGCCGGCAAAGCCAGGGCGCACGTCATCGTCAGGGCCAGAGCCCTCGCAAATTTCTTCATCGTTGTTACTCCCAGTAACGCTCGTTTCCGTTGTTCCCGCCGCGGTTACGAGCCGGACCGTGGCAGGTATTTGTCTAGGTCGTCCGCAACGCTGGTGGGCGGCGCGATCATCCAGATGACTTCAGCCAGTTCCCGGCCGATATTTACGGTCTTGTGTGGAACCGACGTCGGATATTCGATGCTGTCGCCTGCAGACAGCACATGGCGTTCCTCTCCGAGGGTGAGCTCGACCTCACCGCGGATCACGAAGAAGAGTTCATGAGAATCCCCGTGGCTATAGGGTTCGGCACCCGTAGAGCCACCCGGATCGAATTCGCCGATATAGACTTCCATATCGCGGATTGGCCGCCGCGAGAGAAGCATCTTGCGATAACCTTCGGCCGGCGGAAGCGCCGGTCGTTCATGCTTGCGTAGAACTTGGCCAACTGCTGGTCCGGCCTCTTCGAAAAGATCGGTGAGGCTGATCCCCAGCGCGCCGGCAATACGTATCAGCGTGCTGGTATTGACGCCGCTCAAGCCGCGCTCGAGCTGGCTAAGAAAACTTGCGGTCGTCCCCGTGGCATCTCCCAACGTTCTGAGGGACATGCGGCGGGCCGTGCGAAAGGCCTTGACCTTCTCGCCAATGAGAGCCTGATTTCTTGTCTCGACTGCGATGTCGTCCATGGCGTCACCTCTCACTTAACACCATATTAAGTGAAGTCCGGCTTGGCAATCGGAATCCGAGGCGACGGCTCTTTTTTCGAGGCGACGGGTGTGGGCCTGACGCAACCTGCAATCCCTGGACGCAAACTGTGGAAATGCGAAGGGGGGCGGTGTCAGGGAGGTCGCATGAAAACGGATAGCCCCACCCTGATTAGCTGGATGATAACCGAACCCGGGGTGGCGATGGTGCGTCATCAAGGCGGGCTGATCGGATGGCTGTATTCAACCAGGTTGCCGGGCTTCCGCTCATGAGAACACAGTCTCGGAGGTCTGTCGACCTATATGAAGCGTTGCCCTTCTGAGACCCGACCTCGTGCAAACGGCGACAACGCAGCATGAAGATAGCTTCCGGTTGGCATCTCGAACTGCGGAGTCACCTGATGAGAGTTCGGCAGACGGACTTGGCGACCTGTTTAGGCTTTCGGCGGCCACTCTGCTTAACCTCTTTATAGAAGCGCAGACCTATTCGATGCCTCACGGGTAGCCGGTTTTGTATCACGGATATTCCGACGAGCGCTTTTAAAGGTGCTTAGCGAGTCTGTCTTTCCACAAATTGAGATTAGTGTTTAAAACCAGTAGGTTGTCTGATTTTTGTAATTTTTGTGATAGATAGTGTTGACTTGATTGAGGGGGTAGGATTATACATCCGCTCACTGACGAGGGCGGCGGCGCTGCTGGCGACGAAGTTTCTCGTTCTGAAGAAATCATTGAAAT
>NZ_JACLAL010000008.1:0-42138 GCF_014280875.1 Paenirhizobium daejeonense
GGCGGGGGTGAGAACGTGCGAATCCATATATGTAAGCCTACGACAGATGTGCGGCTTTGTCTAATTATGTCGCATAAAAGCGCACGTCCCGTTGCAGAATAAAAATAGCTGATAATGTTGCATTATCGGTCTTAGTTCTCTTTATATAGCGGAACGGCCAAATCATCGAGCAAAACAGCGAAAATCGCGGGAAGAGCGTTCTGCGCCGTCATTCAGCAGAGCATCGGAGGGTGGGCGCGCAGGCTGGCGATGTCAGGCCACACCTCCCCCTCCCTGTCGCTGAGGAATACCCGCCGGCAAATAGCGCCGACCTTACCGATCAGGCTTGCGGCTATGTGGCAGCCGCCGGCTCCGCCGAGAGGCGTATGCCTTGAATTGCAAATGTTTCTCCGCCCGGAGCCGCCACTCCAACCTAGCCCCTTTTCCAGCATCGGCAGACTTGAGGGTCCTCGCGCGTTGGATGCGGCTTGAAGGCTAATTCCGAACGTCGTCACTCGTCATTGCCCTGGAACTATACCCAGCGCTTCCATACAATCATTCACTGAAATGACACGATGGTATCAACTATAACGCGATTCGCTTCCGGGTAAATTTCACAAAAGCTGCAGGGCGACGGAATGCTCCTGAATGGATGGAGTGGTCTCATCGCTGCTGTGACTCAAGACAGAGTTTTCCGGGATGGGGCTGGCTGTCTGCATGGTCGACGTTGGGCGCCGCATGATTTAGGCCTAAGCTTTACGGCCATCCGTTTCAACGTTGCCTCGCAGAAGGCCCGGCAAAAGGGGATAGAGCGCGTGGCAAGAAATGCCCGTCGCCAGGCCGACCGAGGATGCGGCCGTCATCACAAACCACTTTGCCGCCGAGAAGTGTCATCACCGGCCATCCCTTGACTCGCAGCCCTTCGTAAGGCGTGTAATCCGCAGCGTGATGCATCAGCGACTGGCTGATCGTTTCCTCACGGTTCGCGTCCCACAGGACGATATCCGCATCGAAGCCCGGAGCAATGGAGCCCTTGCGCGGATAGAGCCCGTACATCTTCGCGTGATTGGTGGACGTAAGCGCCACGAATTCGTTGAGCGAAATGCGGCCTTCACTGACCCCCTTGGAGAAGAAGACCTGCATGCGGTTCTCCACTCCCGGAATGCCGTTCGGCACCCAGCGGAAGGAGGTCTTCGCCTTCGGGTTCTGCTTGCCCTCCGTCCCTTCCCAGAAAAAGGGGCAATGATCGGAAGAGAATGTCTGGAACACACCGCCGCGGATGCCTTCCCAGATGGCGTCCCAGCTTGCACGGTCGCGCGGCGGTGGCGAGCAGACATATTTGCCGCCCGTCTCGTCCATGTTGAAGCCCTTCATGTCCTCGGCGGTCAGCGCGATATATTGCGTGCAGGTTTCGCCGTAGACCTTCAGGCCTTTCTGCTGCGCCCAGCGGATCTGTTCCATCGCTTCGCGACCGGAAACATGCACGATCATGATCGGTACATCGACCAGTTCGGCATGGCTGATCGCCCGGTGCGCCGCTTCGCGCTCGACCACCTGCGGGCGCGACTCTCCATGATAATAAGGAGCGGTCTTGCCGGCGCGCTCCAGCTTCTCCGTCATGTAGCGAATGGCGTCGTAACCCTCGCAATGAACCATGACGAGCGCGCCGCAGCCGCGGGCACAGTCGAAAACGTCGAGAAGCTGGCGGTCGTTCAGAACCATGTCGTCATAGGTCATGAAGACCTTGAAGGACGTGTAACCATCGCCCACCAGCGACGGCAACTCCTGGCCGAGCACATTCGGGCTAGGGTCCGTGATGATGAGATGGAAGCCGTAATCGCAGAATGACTGGCCCTCGGCCTTCCCGTGATAGGCCATGACGCTCTCGCGAAGTCCGGCACCGCGCGGCTGCACCGCAAACGAGAGCACCGTCGTCGTGCCGCCGGCGATTGCCGAACGCGTGCCGGACTCGAAACCGTCCGCCATCTGCGGCGTGCCCGGCGCGGAATGCTGGGCGAGATGCACATGGCTGTCGATGCCGCCCGGCATCACCAGCATGCCGGACGCATCAATCACCTTGTCGGCGCTTCCGAGATTTTCTCCGGTAGCGACGATCCGCCCTCCCCTGATCGCCACATCGGCGCGAAAGGTATCGGCGGCGGTGACACAAGTGCCGCCGCGGATGAGAAGGTCGAAATCGGCCATGACAATTTCCTTTACTGCTCTTTCGACCGCAGCCGGGCGAATTCGCCAATGGCGATCAGCACGAGATTGGCAACCACGATCATCAGCGCCAGCGCGTTCAATGCCGGCGAAATGTTGAAACGGAAGTCCGAAGCGACAAGAATCGAAAGCGGCTGGCTGCGACCGCTGAGAAACGAGGTCAGCACATATTCGGAAGACGAGAGCACAAAGGCGATGAACCACGCCGCCAGAAGCCCATTCTTCATCAGCGGCAAGGTTACCCGGCGGAAGGCGCTCCAGGCGCTTGCGCCGAGATCGGCGGCCGCCTCTTCCAGCCGCCTGTCGATGCGCATCAGAACCGAGGCGATGACCAGCGTCGTGAACGGCAGGATGATGATCGCCTGCCCCGCAATGATCGTCAGCAGGCTGCGTCCGATCCCGAGTTCCGACAACAGGATGAGCTGCGCCACCGCAAGAATGACCTTCGGAATAAGGAAGGGCAGAAGAATGATGGCGAACAGCAACCCGCGATAGCGCAACCGGTAACGTGTGAGCGCAAGAGCCGCCATGCCGCCGAGAAGCGTCGCAAGGGCCGCCACTGGTACCGAAACCAGAAATGAGAGACCGAGGCCGCCGGTCAGGCGCTTGTCAGCCAGTACCTGACCGAACCAGTGCAGGGTGAAGCCCTGAAGCGGAAAGGCGATGATCTCCGACGCATTGAAGGAGAAAAGCGCAATGACCGCGATCGGCAGGTACATGAAGCCATAGACCAGCCAGACCCACAGCAGGGGAAGACTACGCCGCACCGTCATGCCTCACCTCCCGCCAGCGCCTTGCCGAGCGTCGAGCGGCTGACGGTGATCGCAGCGGCCGCAAAGAGAAGCATAAGGATGGCCAGCATGGTCCAGGCAATGGCCGAGCCGAGCGGCCAGTCGAATGCCGTGCCGAACAGGTCGTTGATGGCACTGATAATGGTGACACCGGAGGCACCGCCGACGAGTTGCGGTGTGAGATAGTCACCGGCCACCATCACGAAAACCATCATGCCGCCGGCAATGAGACCGGGCACGGTGAGCGGCAGCGTCACCCGGCGAAAGGCGGAGAGCGTGCCGGCGCCAAGATCGGACGCAGCCTCCAGCAGCCGGTCGTCCAGCGCCTCGAAAGCGAGCCAAAGGCCGAGCACCATGAAAGGCAGGTAATTATAGGTGAGCACAATATGGGTGGCGAGCGACGAGAAGAGCAGCGCCCCGATCGGCTCCCGGATCACGCCAGTCCACATCAGGAAGGTATTGAGCACGCCTTCGGCGCCGAGCAGCATCCGCCATGCGAAGATCCTGACGAGATCACCGGTGTAAAGCGGCACGAGCAGCAGCGTCAGCATCGCGGATTTCATCACCTTCACGCGCTTGGCGATGAACCACGCAATGGGATAACCGATAACGGCAGTAATCGCGGCAATGCCGAGACCGGAGCCAAACGCCTTAAGGATCAGCCAGCGATAGGTGTCTGAACCGGCGATACGGACATAATTCTTCAGCGTCGGCTCCTTGAGGATCGCGACGAAACTCACCTGAAAGAAGGAATAGACGAGCAGGATCAGCAGCGGCGCAATGCAAAGGGCGGTAACCGCGGCATAAACCGGAAACGAAAGCCAGAAACCGGTGCGGGAGGTTTCCATCGGCTCAGTTCCTGTCGGCGGCGGCGATCCAGGCGCGCGCGGGGTCGAAAGAGAGACTGACCGTGCTGCCGATCGCGGGCGGCTCCGCATCATGGACGATGAGAGAAAGGGTGAGACCGCCAAGGGCGCGTGCTTCCACCAGCCATTCCGCCCCCCGGAAAACCGTGTGCGTGACGGTTGCCTCGAAGCCCTCGTCCGTACCCAGCCGCAAGAGTTCCGGCCGCAGGCAAAGGACGGCCGGGGAGCCCATGCGCAGGCCTGGGACAGCGGGGCTTGCAAAGATGCCAAGCGGCGTCTCGATTGCGGTTGCGCCATCGGAAACGCTGCGGATCTTGCCCGGCACCAGATTGGCGCCGCCGATGAAATCCGCCACATAGGCGCTTGCCGGGCGACGATAGATTTCGGCCGGCGTGCTCTGCTGTTCGATCCGACCATTGTTCATGACGATGATCTCGTCGGACAGGGCGAAGGCTTCCTCCTGATCGTGGGTGACATGAAGGAAGGTCATGCCGAGCCGCCGCTGAAGATCCTTCAGCTCGATCTGCATGTCCTTGCGCATCCGCCGGTCAAGCGCCGAAAGCGGCTCGTCTAGAAGCAGAAGCCGCGGCTCGTTGATAATGGCGCGGGCGAGCGCCACGCGCTGTTGCTGGCCACCGGAAAGCTGGCGCGGACGCCGCTTCGCCATCGGTGTCATCTGCACCATGGCAAGCGCCGCCTCAACCTTGGCCGCGATCTCCGGCTTCGAAAGCCTGCGATAGGCAAGGCCGAAGCCGACATTTTCCTCGACGGAAAGATGCGGAAAGAGCGCGTAGTTCTGGAACACGGTGTTGACGGGCCGGCGGCTGGCCGAAATGCCCGCCAGCGACCGACCGTCCAGTTCGATGATCCCCGAGGAGATTTCCTCGAACCCACCGATCATTCTCAGAAGGGAAGTCTTGCCGCAGCCGGATGGACCGAGAAGGGTCACATAGCTGTTGGGGGCGATGCGGAAATCCACTCCACGGACGGCGTGAACACCGCCATATTCCTTGTGCACGGCGATGCCGCGCAGAAGGGGACGGCCCTGTCGCTCTTCAGCCTCATCCTCTACCCGGTCTGCGGCATTCATGATCAGCTGGCCTTCACTTCGTTCCAGAGGGCGACCCAGTCATTATAACGGGCCGGGTTCTTCTTCCACACGAAGCTGTCCATGATGGAGAGATCCTTGACGAAGATCTTGTCCTTCTGGTCGTCGGGCAGCCTGTCGAGGGCCGCGGAAGTGCCCTGTGCGTAGGGGCCGCCGAAGGCGAGCTTTTCGCCGTATTCCGGGCCGAGCAGATAGTTGATGAAGCTGAACACCTTGTCGAGCTTTTCACCTTCGACGGCAGCCGGAACGGCAATGGTATCGCACCAGCCGATAACACCGGCCTTGGGCTTCGCCATGCCCATCTTCAGACCGCGGGCCGAAAGATCGTAGTAGGGCGGAACCCAGGAGAAGGCGCAGACGACTTCGCCGGATGCGAAGAGGTTGGTCAGGTCGCCGATGGAGTTCCAGTAGGTGCGCAGCAGCTTCTTCTGCGCCATCAGTGCCTTCTTGACCTCGGCCAGTTCCTTGTCGTCAAGATCGAACATCTTGTCCTTGGGGATGCCGAGGTAGAGAGCCGCGATCATGATGCCTTCCAGCGCGTAGTCGCGCATCGCGAGCTTGCCGGCATATTTGTCGCCCTCGAAGAAGACGGACCAATCCGGCTCTGCATCCATAAGGTCGGCGCGATAGACGATCGGGTTGATGCCCCAGTAGAACGGAATGCCGTAGGTCTTGCCGTCCTTCTTGCCAAGATCGGTCTTCTTGAAGGTGTCGTACAGCAGGGAGGCGTTCGGAACCTTGGCGAAATCGATCGGCTGCAGCAGATCGGAAGCGACATAGTATTCCACCTTGTCGAGACCGGGCGTGATCAGATCGACCGAGGAAGCGCCGCCAGCACGCAGCTTGGCGAACTGCTCGTCATCGGTACCGATGAAGTTCTTGGTGATGGAAACGTCGCCATCCTTTAGGAAAGCGGCGAGGTAATCGTCCTTCGCAAGGTTTTCCCAGGTCATCCAGACGATATCGGTGGCTGCGAACGCCCGGTTGAAAGGCTGCAGCGCGCCAAGCGCTGCGGCGCCGGCTGCGGTTTTCAGAAGTCCACGACGGTTGATGCGAAATTCCATGGGCTCGGTCCTTATGGGGTCCCCTCTGAGAGACCGTTAAACAGGCGGCCGGTCTTTTCTCCGGTCCGAGCAAAATAAAAAAACATTTTCAGAATTTATGCAATATGAAAATCACGTTTCATTTTTCGGCAAATGACTAATCCTTGAGCATTTTTCTGCCCTGCACAGGGCCAGCCAGTTGATCCAGCCGCTCATGAAGGCGTTCTATCTCGGCCAGACGCTCGACCGCCGAGTCGCCGAGCTGCTGGCTGACCGAAGAGCAGACGTAGTTGATAACGCTCATCGGCGCGGCATAGCTGTCGAACATCGAGTGTCCCCGGTTATGGCAGCGCAGCGTCACCGTCGCGAGCTGTGCGGTTCGCGCCGCCGTCATGTCGGCAATCAGCACCGAGGGAGAATTGGATTCCTTCACTACCGCCATGATTTCCCGCAAAAGCGCCGGGCGGCGGCGAAAACCAAGCACCAGGAAAGCATCCCGCTCGCCAATGCCAGCCAGCTCCTCGCCCATGGAAACACCCGCAAGCGGCAGAAGATGCACATCAGGCTTGATGTTGGTCAGCAGGCCGCGGGCATAATTGGCCAGCGCCATGGAGTTGCGGAAGCCCACGACAAAGACCCGCGATGCCTCCGCAATGATGCGGACCGCCTGATCCAGATCGGCCTCGCTCAGCATCTCGGCCGTGCGCGTAAGGTTCTGCAGATCCTGCGCGATATGCAGCCCGAAATCGCCGGGAGCCAGGCGCTTTCGCCCCGTACCGGTCAGTTCGTAGAGCGGCGATCCCCAGTCCTCCGCCTGCCGGGCATGCATTCGGGCATCGTTGTAGCTGGCATAGCCGAGACGCTTGAAAAAGCGGGCGGCAGTGGCGTTCGAAATATCCGCCTTCGCCGCCAGTTCGCCTGCCGTGAAGCTCGCGAGATTGGTTTGCGCTTCCATGACGACCGCCGCCAGACGCCTCTCGCTCGCCGTCAATTCGTCGTAGATTCCCATGATCCTGACGTCGATCGGACGACTGTCTTCGTGCTCGTTCATTCCCGGCTCCATTTTCAAAAATCAACAATAACGAAAAATCTTTTTCATTTTGTGTTGACTGACTGCAATCCCCGGCTATCCTTTCGCATAGTTTTCCCGGTTTTGGAATCTCCCAACGATGGTCTCCGATTTCGCTTCTGTCAAAGCCCGTTTCGAGGCAGGACATCCCGCGCCGAAAGGCCCTTATCCCGACACCTTCAAGCCGGTCCTGTCGCGCGACGCCGGGAAGGAGGCGCTGTCGACCATTTCTGCATGGCGCGGTTATGCCGAAACACCGCTCGTCAGCCTCGATGCGCTCGCGAAGGCAACCGGCGTTTCCCGCATCTTCTACAAGCAGGAGGCCGGCCGTTTCGGCCTTGGCTCCTTCAAGGCGCTCGGCGGCGCCTATGCCGTCTATCGGCTGCTGGCAGCCCTTATCGAGAAAGAGACCGGCACGAAACCGGCGCCGCAGGACATTCTCGACGGACGTTACGCCGGCATCGTCTCCGGCGTGACCGTTACCTGCGCAACGGATGGCAACCACGGGCGCTCCGTCGCCTGGGGTGCCCGCATGTTCGGCTGCAAGGCCGTGATCTTCATTCACGCCACCGTTTCGGAAGCGCGAGAACAGGCCATTGCCTCCTATGGGGCGAAGGTCATCCGCACCGCTGGCAACTACGACGACAGTGTGCGCGAGGCCGCGCGTATGGCGGCTGAAAACGGCTGGCACGTCGTGTCCGACACGTCCTATCCCGGCTATACCGACGTGCCTCGCAACGTCATGCAGGGCTACAGCGTGATGGCCGACGAGGCAGAACGCCAGCTTGGCGACCTCCGGCCTACGCACATATTCATACAGGGCGGCGTCGGCGGCCTTGCCGCGGCTGTCACCGCCCATTTCTGGGAGGTTCTCGGGGTAGACGCACCAGTTGTCACGGTTGTCGAACCGGAAACGGCGGCATGCCTTCTTGAAAGCGCGGTGGCCGGCAAGCCGACAGCCGTCGGCGGAGATCTCGAAACCATTATGGCCGGCCTCGCCTGCGGCGAACCCTCGATCATCGCCTGGCCGATCCTCGAAGGTGGCGCCAGCGCCTTCATGGCAATCCCTGACGGTGCGGTGGCGGACACGATGCGCCTGCTTGCCTCCGGTGAAGCCGGAGCGCGGCTCGTCGGCGGGGAAAGCGGCGTGGCGGGCCTTGCCGGCTATCTCGTTGCGTCCGCCAAGCCCGAATGGCGCGAGGAACTGGGGCTCAACGAAAACTCGGTCGTTCTCTTCTTCGGCAGCGAGGGCGATACGGATCCTGAGCTTTACCAGTCCATCGTCGGCAAGAGCGGCAAGGCCGTGGAGGCAGGCAAATGATATTCCAGGAACTTCGCATCAATCCGACGCGGCTGATCTCCCGCGTCGAACGGCTCGGCAAGATCGGCGCACTGGAAGGCGGCGGCGTCTGCCGTCTTGCCCTCACCCCTTCGGAAAAACTCGGACGGGATCATCTGGTCGCCGAAATGAAGGCGCTGGGGCTCGACGTTGCAATCGATCCGATCGGCAATATCTTCGGCGCACGCAAGGGCCGTCGCGAAGGCCCCGCCGTCATGCTCGGCTCACATATCGACACTGTCGCAACCGGTGGCCTTTATGACGGGGCACTCGGTGTTCTGGCTGGACTGGAAGTCATCGCCACGCTGAATGAGGGGAACATCGAGACCGATCTGCCGGTCGTCGTCGCCGCATTCACCAATGAGGAAGGCGCGCGCTTCGCGCCCGACATGCTAGGTAGCCTCGTCTTCGTCGGCGGGCTGTCGCTTGCGGAGGCTCTAGACATCGTCTCCATCGATGGCAAAAGACTGGGCGAAGAACTCGAGGCCATCGGCTATGCCGGCACCGATCAGGGCCCGGAGGAAGTCGCAGCCTATTTCGAGTTGCATATCGAACAGGGTCCAGTGCTTGAAGACGAGAAGGTCGAGATCGGCGCGGTGCTCGGTGTTCAGGGCATCTCCTGGACCGAACTGACGATCCGCGGGCGTTCCGCCCATGCAGGAACGACACCGATCCGCCTGCGACGTGATGCCGGTCTCGCGGCCGCACGGATTGCAGCGGGTGTCGGAGCCTTCGTTCGATCCATGGGCGGTGATCAGGTCGGCACTGTCGGCGCGAGCACGCTCACACCCAACCTCGTCAACGTCGTCGCCGAGACGGCCGTGATGACGGTCGACCTGCGTAACCCCGACGAAGGCTTGCTGCAGGTCGCCGAAGCAAAGCTTACCGCGCTGATCGAACAAATCGCCGGTGAGGAAGAAGTGACAATCGAGCGGCGCAGCCTCGCCCGCTTCGAGCCCGTCGACTTCGCCCCTGCCCTGATCGAGACCATCGACGGTACCGCAAGGGTGCTCGGCTTTTCCACTCGCCGGCTCTTTTCAGGAGCCGGCCATGACGCACAGATGCTCGCCCGGATCGCACCAGCCGCGATGATCTTTGTGCCGAGCGTCAAAGGCATCAGCCATAACATTACCGAATACACAGAACCGGCAGACCTCGCCAACGGCGCGAACGTGCTGCTTCAGGTCACTCTGAAGCAGGCCCTGCCCACAAATGGAGAAGAAGCCTGATGGCTAGAATAGTTGTCACCGGGGCGGCCCAGCTCGGGCCGATCGCCCGTTCGGAAAGCCGCGAGAGCGTAGTCGCCCGCATGATCGCGCTGATGGAGAAGGCAGCCGCACGCGGGTGCGATCTGGTCGTTTATCCCGAACTGGCGCTGACTACCTTCTTCCCGCGCTGGTTCATGGAAGAGCAAGCGGACATCGATTTCTTCTTCGAGCGCTCCATGCCGAATGAAGCCGTTGCCCCGCTCTTCGCGAAGGCAAAAGCACTCAGCATCGGCTTTTCCTTCGGATATGCGGAGTTGACGGAAGAGGACGGCCGGACACGGCACTACAATACGTCGGTTATCGTCGACAAAGCCGGCGAGATCGTGCACCGCTATCGCAAGATCCATCTGCCGGGCCACAAGGAAAACGAGCCGTGGCGCGCCTTTCAGCATCTGGAAAAGCGCTACTTCGAGCCTGGCATGGAACCCTTCTCGGCGGCTGACGTCTTCGATGGCAAGATCGGCCAGGCGATCTGCAACGACCGGCGCTGGCCGGAGACCTATCGCGAACTGGCGCTGCGCGGCGCCGAGATGGCGCTGATCGGGTACAACACGCCGGTTCATTATCCCCTTGCCCCGGAGCATGATCATCTCCAATGTTTCCACAACCATCTATGCATGCAAGCGGGAGCCTATCAGAACGGCATGTGGGTGGTCGGTGTCGCAAAGGCCGGCAAGGAGGAGAATTGTGACCTTATCGGCCAGAGTTGCATCATCGCTCCAACAGGCGAGATCGTCGCAATGGCCAGCACACTTGGCGACGAACTGGTCGTTCATGATTGCGATCTAGACCGCTGCACCGAAATCCGCGCCAACATCTTCAATTTCAGGCTTCATCGCCGCCCGGAAATCTACACCGCACTGACCTCAGCCGAGATATGATGCAAGCGCAATATGGCCAGCAGCCCCATTCTACCCCTTCCCCATCCCTAGAGGATGGGGAATTCATCTACCAAGATCGTGGATCTCGGCAATATATCCCCTTAAGGCCGCGAAGTGCTCGAAACGTACATTACACGCGGGCTTGGCAACGAAGCGAGGCAGTTAATCGCCGCACTGCCAGCGGATCTGCTGGCACGCACCGCTACATTTCTGCTGCTCAAGGATTCACGCTCGAGCTTCCAGATTGAGGGAGAAGACCCGCCGCAGCATCGCATGCAGCGCTGGGGACAGGTAATCGGCGAGGCTGGTCAGCGGCCTATAGATCGCACCCAACTGGAAAGATTGCAGCGCATTGTCATAGGCGATGCGCGCTTCGTCCACCTTGGCCTACGCGTCGAGGGTGGTTTTATCGGCGAGCCCGATCGCCTGACGGGAGCGCCGATACCAGAACATGTCAGCGCCCGGCATCCTGGATCGCATCGATGCCTATCGAACTGTATTGGAAAGCTATTCACGCCGCCTCTTGCCCTTTATTCATTGGCAATCAACAGACCGTGGCAATGTCACGGTGCTGAATCAAACCGCCGACTTCTATCGCTACTTCGACGCAACGCCGCATGCCGAATTCCTGTTTGAGTGCGTGCCCGGACGATCGATATGGATTTGCCGGCCGAGACGGGATTCCTCCGCCTCTACGACGCCTTCAAGATCAAAGTGCAGCAGCGGATCGATATGCCCGACCGCTTGCTTGATCTCCTGTTCCGTTTCTTGCGGCAGAATGAAGGCCAACTATCAAAGCGAGCTCGCGAGAAGGAGTTTTCAGCGCTCAGCGACTCGGAAGCCGCACGGATAGAGACAATCTACGCCGAGATTCAGCAAGCCGCGGCAGAAGATAGCTACGCCCTGTCTTAATTTCGCTGGGCACAGCAGCATGCCAAGGCGACATATTCTCACCAAACGGCAACGCCCGGCACCTGTCTATCTGCCTAAACCGATGAACTCTCGCTGTTTCAGCACGATACACTTGCCCACAACAGCCTCGAACAAAACCATTTTGCGATTCGCCCATTGGTGACCTCAAGCGGACTTTCTAGCCGACACGGTATTGGCTCGCATGAGTGCCATGAGCATTGGTCCAAGCGAAAATTCGCCTCTTGCCGCTTTTCGCGTGAGATCCCGCAGGTATCCGCCTGCCGAGTTGATATGCCCCGCCCTCTCGAGAATGCAGGCGATTGCAGTCGCTGCATTCTCGGGCCCCAAAGTGTCGCTCGCTTCCTGATAGGCTGACGGACTAACTCCAAGCATCGATCTAACGACGACCGCCGCTGACATCATTTCCCGCCAGTTTGAAACCGCACCGCCCGATGCATAATCCACTATTTGCGGACAAGCCTTTAGCACCATTCCCAGAGGAAATGCCTTTGTCGGTTCGACCATCCGTTTCGGTTCATGAGTCGAGGTCTCGTCCTGCTCGTTTTCGGAGCTAGGTTCAAGTTCATGGATGGATTCGGTATTTGAATTCTGTTTGTGACATCCATTTTGGATGTCATTGCCGTTTATTTTTTCTGTTTTTAGATGAATTTCCAATAGATTGACGATTTCTTCGCGCAGCATTTCCAGATCTTCCAAAACGGCAGCCATCACCTGATGGGCCGGCGAACGTCCGAGGCGGACCAAAAGTCCTATGTACTGCCCTTCAATCCCCTCCCAATCGCCGTCTATCCCTTCCTCTACAGCTGCAGAGATCAATTTCCTGACATCGCGCCTACAAATGGTGAGGGCCTCCTTCGTTCGTTTGTAAAGTCGACGCTCCTCGGCAACACTCTGCGCCAAATGGGCGAATTCCCCTGCCCGAAAGACCAGCGGTGCGAGACTGAAACCAAAGGCTTTCTCGATCTCCCCCGTCTTGCCGCGATGGGCGTAACGCTTTCCATTGGGGCTATCGTGCCGATGAATGACACCCGCATCGATCAGAGCGGCCAGATGACGGCGAAGCGTGGTCCCGGAAATACCATGCGCACGTAATGATAATTGAGCGTTGGAGGGAAAAACCACCAGGCTCCGTTCATTTGACAGCTCAGCCTCGGGATAGAAACTCAACAACGCGTCGAGCACCGCCAGCGCCCGATCATGAAGGCCCAGTATTCCTCGTGCTTCGCAAATATCGCGAAACACCTTCCATTTTGGAATTGCCTGATGCGCCCTGCCCTCTTTCATGTCGAGCTGACTTTTCACCAGGGCAAACTTAACCGACCGCCGCCCAAAAGGCGTCGTCACATTTCCCGTTTGCATTTTCAATCACCTTTCAAAAGGCAAAAGAAATCAACTCACCAAAAGATGCCAAAGACTCTTGACTGTGATTCGGGGAAGTGCGATTCTCTGAGTGTCCAAATCAGGGAAGGGCTTCCACAACGGCAACGTTTGGGGGCCTTTTTCTTTTGCTGGTCTCTCCTTCTTGACCCTTAATGTTTTCGGGGCGCAGTCCTATCAGGACCGCTCGGCAGAATGATCGTATTCACGCATCAATTCTGGCATTCGTTCTGCCAACCAGTGCGCAAATGCTGTTTCATTTTTAGGAATAGTCACCGTCGTTCCGGCGGACGTCGTTTTCATCCGGCCGAAAACTCTTTTGCCGAACACAAATTCGACAGTCTCATCCTGGGCCACCTCCTGAGGTTTGGCGAGATCCCCGCTTGCAGCTTTGATTGCTAAGGCAATCCGTACCGCGCCGTCAGATTTGAGAAACTCCGCGGATTGAACGATCTTCCGGACAGCATCTATCCGCATCTCATCCCTCAGGAGTTCGGCAAATGCAGTCCATTTTGGACGGCCCACGCCTTTTGCCCTGCCTATCGCGAAAACTAGATCTTCCGGAACAACCGTCGTCACCCGAAAAAGATGCGATACCGCAGCCTCGGATAACCCGAGGATCGGGCATATGGCACGGTGAGACAGACCAGCGCTTTTTAGCTGCACGGCCCACATCGCCTGTTCGATCCACGTCAGGTTTTCCCGGACACCATTCTCGAGTGATTGTTCCTCGATCAGTTGGCGGTCCGTCAGGTCACGAACGTAAGCCTTGATCTTGATGCTTTCTGAGCCCTCACCCTCTGCCATAATGGCTTTGATAGCAGCCCAGCGACGATATCCGTAGGCAAGTTGGTAATAATCGTCTTTGGTAGGATGCGGGCGGACCAGAACAGGTATTTTCTGACCCTCGCTGGCAATTGAGATCTTCAAAGCTTCAAGTTCTCTCTCGGCCTCCTCGTCATTGTCGAAACGATCCTTGAATGGTGAACGCTCCACCTTGGAGGGATCCAGCGAAATAATGCTGTCTTCCGTCAACTGCGTAAGCACTCTTCCCACATTTGAAATGACGGGAGATGAATGACGGCGAGAAAGTACGGCCTTCTCCATTCCATCAGGTGTAGAACCGGCATCGCCACGATTTTCAGCATCAGCCATTCTTTGAAGGATGCTTTTTTTCATGTGTTGCGCCCCCAGACTTTGTGAATCAGGCCGAGGATTTCAAAATTGACCCTATCGGCGCTTTCGATGGCACGCTTAAGCGCCTCCCGGCCAACCTCCCCGACTTCGAGCTCGTAAAGGGTTTTCTTTGCAACTGCCGCGCCGGCTATGGCCGTCGATTCCAGAGCTTCCGCTACGAGTACATCCTCGCCAAATAGGCGCCGCATGACGCCCGACATGTATTTCTGTGGACCGTCGTTCGGGTTTACGCGCGTGAGCAAGAAACGGAAGAAGTCGTGTTCGAAACGAGCTCCGAACTGCCCCAAAACCTCGGAAAGATCTGAGATCATGATGAGGAACTGGTTGCATGAGGCCACATCCAGCATTGCCGGGTGGACCGTAACGACCAGGGACGTGGCAGCGTAAAGAGCTGCAAGTGTAGAATAGCCCAGCGAGGGAGGTGTATCGAGGATAACGATATCGTAGCGATCCTCAACTCGCGACAAAGCGTTGCTAAGCCGTTCAAAGAAAAGACCGAGATCGTCCCGGTTCCGAGACGTAAGGTAGGACGGGGTGTCGAATTCGAAATCCATCAGCTCGAGATTTCCCGGCACGAGATCGATGCCAGGGAAATAAGTGGATCGTATCACATCCGCCAACGGCCTGCGCTCATTGTCATAACGCATCGCCGCATATGCGGTCTCATTGTCCCCCAGATCAAATTCCGGCTGGATGCCAAACAACGAGGTCATGGATGCCTGAGGATCCAAATCCACGCACAGAACACGATACCCTTGAAGGCCAAGGAAATGGGCCAGATGCATGGACGTTGTTGTCTTCGAACTGCCCCCTTTAAAATTGGCCGTCGCGATGATCTGCAGTTTTTCGCCCTGCCTGCGATAAGGCAGAAGTTCTCCGGCCTCATCCGGACGAAGCTGGGCGAGGAATGAACGCAGTTCTCGCACTTGCTCTACCGTATAGGTCCGGCGATTATTTTCAGCTCTTTCCGGTTGAGGGCCTTTTCCTTCGATCGTCATCTGCCGAAGCGTGCTCTCCGGAACTTTGAGAAGCCGGACCAGATCGAGGGTTGAAAACGTCCGCGCAAAATTCTTCTTCGCCGTCGGGGGGTAGACGGCTTCCCGCATGTCGTGGAGCTCCGCCGAAAGCTTGGAGGTGTACACTCCTATCTTTGACGCGGTATCTCTGACGTTCTGAGAGGCTGCGCTAGCCATTCAATCCTCTTGACGGTTATTACTGCGTTATGAGCTTATTACCGTCAGGGATGACAGAGAGTCTCCGATTCTTCAAGGCGTTTTTGGTTATTCAAAAGTTAACTTCATTCGCACTTGATGCAAACTTTACAGTTGTAAAGTCCTGCAGGATTGGCGCGAGTGGAGAATCATCGCACCTCTAATTCCCTTATCCACTTGCCTATAGGAACGATACTCGCCAAGCCAGACACGAAATACAGGACCATCCTTTTCCCTCAGCGAGGCAATAAAATAATGCGTGGCCATTCTTTCTCTTGAGCGAAAGTGCCGATTAATATCAGTTAATAAAATAAGGCCCGCAAGAGACTGATCCCCGCGGGCCTTGAACGTTCAGTGTCTCGAACTGGCGATCATGCCCTCTTGCCGCCACCATCTTCAGGGGCGCCAACCTGCTCCAGTCGGTCAGATCCACTTCTCGCTCCAGAATTGACTTTTCCAAGAGACGCCCCAAGCAGGGCCTGCATCGGGTCTGCTCCGGAAAAGCCTGCCTGAACAAGGATCTCGTCAAGTATTGGCTTCTGCGCCGTGAAGCTCAGGAGCTGGCTGCTGAGGTCGCCAACGGGATCCCCAGAGTTATCGCCGCCATTGCCCCTCAGCGCTGCAGCGAGGCCGCCGGCGCTGAAGATGCGGATGTCGGAAATCTTCTCGATCGGCTTCATCGCCTGTTCCAGCGCCTGAGGAATGATCGCAACCCTTGCCCGCGCCAGTTCATAATCGATGATGCTGGCGGAGAGGGCGTTGCGCGCTTCGTTAAGTGCCCGTTCAGCCTGCGCCTCTGCCTCACCGAGTTCGATGACGCCTGTCGCCTTGATTTTCGCGGCGGAAGCATCGGCATCGGCCTGGATCTTGGTAGCCGCGGCCAGATTCTCGGCGGCCTGACGTTCAGCTTCCGCCTTCACCGTGATCGCCGTTGCCGCCTGCTCGGCTGCCTTTCGAGCATCGATAACGGCAATGCGCTTGGCACGCTCGGCGATTTCGACCTCTCGGGCCGTCGTCACCTGCTCCTCTGCCGTAATAGCTGCTGCCTTGGCTTCATCGGCCTTGGTGCGCGCGGCCTGTTCCTGCTCGATCTTCTCGGCAACCGCGATCGCAGCATCGATACGGGCGGTCTCGGTCACGCGCCGCGCTTCGGCCTCGCGTTCAGCAATGCCGCGTTCGGCATCAATGCGGGCCGTCTCCCTCGCCTGCCGCGCCTGGGAGTCGCGTTCGGCAATACCCTTCTCGGTATCCAGCCGGGCGGTCTCCTCGCTGAGGCGCGCCAGTTGCTCGGCCCGTGCCGCCTCCGCCCGCGTCTCGGCCGTCTTGTTGGCGATGTCGCGTTCCTGCGTCAATTCAGCATCTCGCTGTTCACGCTCGATAGTCAGGCGACGCAAAGATGCTTCGCGGTCCTTGGTCGCGATCTCAACCTCGTTGTCGCGGACGATCTGGTTACGCTCGCGCTTGCGCTCTTCGGTAATCTTGGTGAGCGCCGTCAGTCCCTCGGCGTCGAAGGTGTTGTTCGGATTGAAATGCTTGATGTCCGTCTGGTCGAGGCGTGTCAGCGAAACGGATTCGAGTTCGAGGCCGTTGGACTGCAGGTCGTGAGCAACAGCCGCCTGCACCGACTTCACGAACTCGGCGCGCTGCTCCTGCAGGTCACGCAGCGACATGGTGGCCGCCACCGAGCGAAGACCATCGACGAATTTCGCCTCGACAAGCGCCTTAAGCGCATCGGCGTCATTCGTGCGGTCGCCCAGCGTCTGGGCTGCGAGAGCGATGTTTTCCGCGTCCGGTTTCACTCGGACATAGAATTCGGCGGTGATATCCGCACGCATCCGGTCCTTGGTGATCAGGGATTCGTTTTCCGCACGCTTGACCTCAAGGCGAAGCGTGCTCAGCGACACCCAGGAATAGGAATGGAAGATCGGCAGGATAACAGAGCCGCCATCGAGCACAACCTTCTTGCCGCCAAGGCCCGTGCGCACATAAGCCTTGTCGCGGGTTGCGCGGGTGTAGAGCGAGGTCATGATGATGCCGATGACGACGATAGCCGTCACGATGACACCGGCTATGAGTCCGACAGAGAGGAAAGTCATGCTTCTTCAGCCTCCGTTGTGTGAATGATGATCGCCGCCAAGCGCGGCCGGGGCAGGGATGGCCTGAAAGAGGCCGTTCTTCCCATCCACGATCAGGACCGTCTCACCCGTTTCGATGATGTGCCCCGGCGCGGCGTTGGCGCGCAGACTGTGAATATTGTCGTACTTGTCCTTGATGCGCACGGCACCAGGGTTGCCCTGATCGAGGGGACCGAGCGTCACTGTGCCGACCCGGCCGATGAAATCCGCTTGCTGCTGCACACTGGTTTCATCGCGCGGAATGATGTGGGCGAGCCCGCGGCTCGACCAGCGCGTTACCGGGATGGCAGCTGCGAGCGCGCCGGTCATGGCTGCGTAAAGCGGCAGCGGATCTCGAAACTGCGAGATGATCGACTGGATCGCGAAGCCGCCGGCAGCAAAGGCCGAAAGCAGGATGACGGCAAGTACGAGGATGGGCACGCCGCCGGCGTTGAGCCAGGACATCCAGCCGCCGAGCAGTCCGGATTCCGCATCGCCCGGCCCGTTGAAATCGAAGCCCTCATCCAGCAGCCCGGAGGCCGAAACCCCGAGCAGAACCGAAACGAGTTCGACAATGCCGAGACCTGCGACAGTCGCAAGCGCAATCCAGAATGGAGCCGTGCCCGTCTGGACGATGTAATCCATTAGCGTTCACCCTGTTTGAAAGCGTTGAGACGAGCCTCGATGGCTTTCTGCCTCTGTAAGCGTCCGAGTTCCTCGACTTCAGCGTTGCCTTCCATAGCCGGCCTTGCCGGAACGCCGGTCACGCGCTCGACAGCCTGAAGCGCGTCGGCAAGCCGCTGATCGTTCCGCTGGGATGGCGTAGCAACCGACGGCACTGCGCGCTCAGCCCGTCTGGCGTCCTCCAGCCGCTTCATCGCATCGGCCCGGGCCGACGCGATGCTGCTGAGCGTCGCCTCGGCATCGACAATCTCCCGCGTGTTCTCGAGGATAGCCTTCGCGAGCGCTTCCCTTTGAGCCTCAAGGTCGATCTGTACGCCGGTCGCGACACGAGCAAGATCCTCACGGCCACTCTCTAAACCGACCTTGATCTTCTCGTCGAGATCGCGAATTTCGGCGTCGAGATCATCGCTCTTGGCTCTCAACCTGTGACCCGCGGCCATGGCAACACCGAGTGCTGCACGCGCCTCGTCGGCGATCATGCCGATTTCCCGAATGGCCTGCTGCGCCACAGCAACCGGATTGGATACCTCAGCGGAATCAACTGCGTTGTTGACGACCCCTGCAATCACGCGCCCGAGGCGGGCAAGAATTCCTTCATTGGACATGGTGGCCTCCCTTGTTTGATGAACGTCAGCCTGGATGCCGGCGTAGAGACAGATGGACGAACCCTCGAAAACCAATCGTGCTTCGGCAAAATCCGCCCACCCCTCGCGATAGTGGCCTGCTGTATAAGGCATCACGATCCGGCCACTTAGCGTCGCAATGCTCACGCTATCGGGACCCTTCACGGCAAAAAGCTTGGAATCGAGCGGGATATCCCGAACGACTTCCCCTGGTCTGCGACGTCCATGGTCCCGCAGCGCGAGAGTGGCCAGGCGGGAGGGGATACCCGTCACCGTTCTGATTTCCTCGTATGCCGCCTGATGCAGCGCGACGACATTTGCCCCCTTGTCGGTCTGGTCGAGAATGTCCATCGCTCGCTGATATGCGACGAGCGTATCGGACAATGCCTTGCGCATTTCCGGGGTAGGTTGGAGGTCGAGTCTCAAGCCGGATGTGAACTTTCTTGCCATGCCAAATATATAAAGCACCACTTTGGTGCTTTCAAGGTTGCCATTGCGAATTTTCTGCAACCCCTGGGAATTTAGGGTTTTAAGCCGCCTCTGCCCACGGCCAAGCGAAGGAGCTAAAACGGCTGGCCCGAATACACGAAGCCGGCCCGGACTTGCCCCGATGATAACTCTTGGAACCACTAGCAACGACTGTTCGCCGCTTGTAGGCGATACCTGATCTCCCCTTTCGTCAACATGGGCCGGGGGGAGGGGAGGGGAACTCCGTCTCGTCTCGCAAAGAAAAGGGGCCGCGACGGGTGCTTGAACCCGAGCTTCCCCTCGTATCCACCGGTCAGGCTACCCGAACCCGGGTAGCCCTCCAGCCTAAAATGAGCGCTGCGACCAGAAGTACGGTCTGGGCAATGAGGAAGGGAGATTCGTTGCCCTCCGGAGCCAGTTCGTTGAGGGTCGGCACCTTTAGGAAGGACTGCACGATCAGTACGAACATGTTGAGATAGAGGCCAAGCGTTGCGGTGATGGCATAGACGGACCTGGCGCGGCCCTTCAGGCGAAAACCGTAGAGTGCTGCCAGTGCGGTCGTCAGCACCACGGTGGAAATGATGCCGAAGATGAGCGCCGGCGTCAGAACGGTAATCGGAAACAGAAAACCGGTCAGTGTCGTCGCGGCCGTCGTGGCGAGAAACAGCGCCGTCATGCGGGGCATCCACCGCCCAGCCGCATAAGCGGGCAGGGCGATCAGACCGGAGATGATGCCGACGAAGCTGATGAAAACATGCAGCGTCGTGAACTGCGAGATGGTGAGGCCGAGGATCATCGTCGCCTCCCTCATTCGCTCTTTGCCAGCCCGTAACGGGCAGCGGCATGAGCGCGCGAAAGGTTGGGCCGAAGCGCCGAGCGAGCTGCGAGGAAAGTATCGAGATCCGTGTTCTCTGGCAGGGAAGGGACGGTCAGCACCTCCCCGAGATCAAGACCTGACAGCGCTGCATCGACCATCTCGTTGACATCCATCACCATCGCCGCGGGAATCGTTTCCAGCTTTTCCTCCTCCCATATGGCAGTCCTTGTGATGCCCGGCAGCACTCCCTGAACCCGTACACCTGCCGGGGAAAGCTGCGCATGCAGCGCTTCGGTGAAGGCGAGTACGAACGCCTTGGTGGCGGGGTAGACCGCAGAGAAGGCATCAGGCATCAACGCGGTTACCGAAGTGATGTTGATGATGGTACCTTCGCCGGACGCAGCAAGACGCGGGGCAATAGCGGCAGCAAGCCTTGTCACGGCGAGAACATTGAGATTGATCATCGCCGTTACGTGAGTGGGATCGAGCGCCGTGATCGAGCCGTCGCCGGCGATGCCGGCATTATTGAGGAGGCCGGTAATGGTCGCATCCTCACGCAGCCGCGCCTCCACCCTGGTCAGCCCCTCTGGCTGCGAAAGGTCGACAACGAACATTTCAACGGAAATGCCGTGATCCTTGATCAACCTATCGGCAAGGGCGGCCAGCCTATCGGCCCGTCTTGCGACTAGCACCAGATCATTACCTCGACCGGCGAGGCGTTCCGCGTAGACGGCGCCGATACCGTCGGATGCGCCAGTGATAAGAAATTTGCTCCTGGTCATTGTCTTTATCCTTGTGAAGATTGGGGCAGGGGAGGCGCGCACCGACGCCACTCCCGTGCCGAAGCTAGTCAGTCAGGCGATGATGAAATCGAAGAGATCGGCATTGAACCGGTCCTGATGGGTCTGGGTCAGGCCATGATCGGCCCCCTCATAAATCCGCAGCACGGCGTGACGGACGATCTTGACGGTGGAGAGCGCTGCCGCGCCGATCGGCACGATCTGGTCGTCATCGCCATGCAGCACCAGCGTCGGCTTGTCGAAAGCCTTCAGGTCCTGATGAAAATCGCTTTCGGAAAAGGCGCGAATACTGTCGAGCTGCCCCTTCAGTCCACCCATCATGCCCTGCCGCCAGAACTCCTCACGAATGCCTTCGGAGATCGTCGAGCCGGTACGGTTGTAACCGTAGAAGGGAAGGGTCAGGTCCCTGAAGAACTGGCTGCGATTGTCATACGTACCCTTGCGAATGCCATCGAAGGCATCGATGGACAATCCCCCCGGATTGGCTTCCGTTTTCAGCATCAGGGGAGGGACAGCGCCGATCAGAGCGATCTTGGCGACCCGGTCCGTGCCGTGGCGGCCAACATATCGGGTGACTTCTCCGCCACCGGTGGAATGACCGACCAGCACAATATCACGAAGATCAAGCTGTTCGATAAGTTCGGCCAAATCATCGGCATATTGGTCCATGGTATTGCCGTACCAGACTTGATCCGAACGGCCATGGCTGCGACGATCGTGAGCAATCGTGCGAAAGCCGTGATCGGCGAAGAAGACCATCTGGGCATCCCATGCATCGGCGCTGAGCGGCCAGCCATGGGAAAAAATGATCGGCTGACCGTCCTTTGGACCCCAGTCCTTGTAGAAAATATGCGTTCCGTCTTTGGTGATGATCGTGGCCATTTCTCTTTCCTCCTGATGGCGGGCGCCTTCTTGCGTCCCGTGGGATTAGAGCTACTCTGATGGGGCGGAGGAGAGGATTGGCGTTTCTGACAGAAGCCGGGCCGAAACTGACAAAGAGCACGGGAGTAAGGATATGACGGCTGGTGCCGCACGCACGCTTGAAGTTGGGCTTGTTCTTTATCGCGATTGCCAGACGGCAATGGTGCACGGGATCACCGACCTTTTCGCCATCGCGACGTTCTTTTCCCGAGAGCATGGCGGGCCCGCGTTGCGCGTAAGCCATTGGCAAATGAACGAATGCGGCGACTTTCACCGCACCTTCGACACAGATCCCGGCAAGCCTGGCCGCCCGGACGTCCTTGTTGTGCCAGGCAGGCTCACAGGCCCGGCCGGGATTGAGGAAGCCAGGCCCTATGCGCGATGGCTGCTCGACCGGCATGCACACGGCGTAACGCTCGCTGCGAGTTGCGGTGGTTCCTTTATCCTGGCAGCAACAGGACTTCTCGCCGGCCGCGCAGCCACAACACACTGGCAGTTCGCTGAAGATTTCCGTAGCCGGTTTCCTGACGTGCGCATGGATCCAGATAGAATGGTAATCGATGACGGCGATATCGTTACTGCCGGCGGCCTCATGGCATGGACCGATCTCGGAATGCGCATTGTCGACCGGTTGCTGGGTCCTGCCGTTACGATCGAGACCGGCAAGTTCCTGCTCATCGATCCGTCGGGCCGCGAACAAAAGCATTATAGCTCTTTCGCCCCACGGCTAACCCATGGCGACGAGGCAATTCTGAAGGTTCAGCATTGGCTGCAGGAACGTGCCGGTCGACCGACAAGCATCACGGATATGGCGGATCAGGCTCGCCTGGAGGAACGCACCTTCCTGCGTCGCTTCAAGACCGCGACCGGGATGAAGCCGACAGAATATGTGCAACATCTACGCATCGGCAAGGCACGGGAATTACTTGAGTTCACCAAGCGCCCAATCGACCAGGTCGCCTGGACTGTCGGTTACGAGGACGCAGCTTCGTTCAGGCGGGTGTTCAATCGGATCGTAGGCCTTTCTCCGGGAGAATATCGCAACCGTTTCGCGGCAAACGTTGCAGCCTGAGCGAAGCCGAAAGAGCGGAACATCAGCTTTACAGACAGGATCCCTACGGAACGTAGGCCCTGGCATTGCTCGTGATGCTTCAAGCATTGCACTCGGCCTGCCCCCAAAGGAACTTCTCGTCAAAGTTGCACCGGCGATTGACCCCTCGAGGGTGACGGCCCGGGCTGACGTTACGATGAACCAGAAACTCGTGCTGAAGGACCTCTGCGAGAACGCGTACATGAGCGTCAATTGCGCCGCTCCCCGGCAACGCATTGCGGTAAAGACCAGGTCTTCTCGACTGCACAGGATTTCACAAGTGAGAGAGGCGTCCCCGGTAGGTTGAAAGAGCCGGGGACGCTTAGCATCAAAGATTAGAGCAGGAAGTCGTCCTTACTCAGATCAAGTGTACCACGCAGATGCAGCACGAAGTCTGCGTTTCCGTCACCATCGGTATCACCATAGACATAGGTTTCCGACCGTGTGGTCTCATACCGGAGTTCTCCGGCCTTTTGGGTGAAGCCCTCCGCTCCGATGAAGCTGAAGCTCTGGTTGCCAGCTGCTCCCGCATTCGCGTCGATGAAAGAGAAGTCGATCAAATCACCTTCGGCTTGCGAGAAGTCGAAGATGGTGTCCGTTGCCGACTTGTCGATCGACATGTCGCTGACTGACTTGAAGACGAAGACGTCCTGACCAGCTCCACCATACAGACGGTCAATACCGGCTGCGCCATACAGGATGTCGTTGCCGGTGCCACCCACGAGTGCGTCGTCACCGGCACCCGCGTTGAGATAGTCATCGCCATCACCACCATAGAGCTTGTCGTCGCCGGCTCCACCATAAAGCTCGTCGTTGCCGGCGCCACCGTTGAGAAGATCATTGCCATCCTCACCGGCAAGGTAGTCATCGCCGTCGCCGCCGTACAGGGTGTCGTCGCCGGCTCCACCATAGAGCTTGTCGTTACCGGCACCGCCATCGAGGTGGTCATTGCCTTCGTCGCCCATCAGCAGGTCGTCGCCATCTCCACCATAGAGCCGGTCGTCGCCGTCGCCACCGTAGAGCTTGTCGTTACCGGCACCGCCGTTGAGGATGTCGTTGCCTTCATCACCCATCAGCAGGTCGTCGCCGTCGCCGCCATAGAGCTTGTCGTCACCGTCGCCACCGTAGAGCTTGTCGTTGCCGGCCTCGCCCATGAGCAGGTCATTACCTTCGTCCCCCATCAGCAGATCGTCGCCATCGCCACCATGCAGGGTGTCGCTGTCGTCACCACCATAGAGCTTGTCGTCACCGTCACCGCCGTAAAGCTTGTCGCTACCGACCCCACCATAGAGCTCATCGTTACCGGCTCCGCCGTAGAGAAGGTCATCGCCCGCTCCACCATAAAGCTTGTCATTACCAGCTCCACCATAGAGCTTGTCGTCACCCGCTTCGCCATAGAGTTCGTCGTTACCGGCTCCGCCATCGAGGTGATCATCACCGTCGTCACCATACAACAAATCATCACCGGCATTACCGTAGATCTTGTCGTTGCCGCCGCGACCGAAGATGCGCTCGTCACCGTCAGTGCCCTTTAGCACATCCGCGCCCGGAGTGCCTTCGATCGTGCCAATCGGCGCCTTGTCGGCATCGACGACGAGGCTGACCGTTGCGACATCGGTTCCGCCCTTGCCGTCAGAAACGGTGTAGCTGAACTGCGCGACACCGTGGAAACCGAGAGCCGGCTTGAAGACGATGTTGCCGTTACTGTCTAGCTCAACGGTACCGCCGGTAATGGCTTCAACCGAGCTGATGACGAGGGCATCGGCATTGGCATCACTGTCGTTTGCCAGCAGGGCCGCAGCGGCGATCAGAAGCGCGGCACCGAAACCGGTACGGAAGCCTTCGTCATCGCCGGCAACCGGCGCGGTATTCGGCTCAGACGGAACGTTGTCCAGGCTGACGACGGTCACGTTGTCGAATGACAGACCGGCATTGCCCCAGGAGAACAGACCGACAGTGCCCTTTTGAACCGCATGGCTTTCGATGGCGTAGGAGAAGATCTGGTTGCCGTCGATCCATGTCTGGATTTTGCCGTCCTTCACCTCGACGCGGAACTGGAATTCCTTGTTGCTGGTGTAGCGGGCCGGGATCTGGGTGAGGTACTTTTCGACCCCGTCCTTCACCTCGATCAGCTGGAACAGGCTGGTGCCATTCTGGGCGTCAAGCTCGATCTTGTAGTAGTTCTTGGCATCCTGATAGTGGACGAGAATGCCGACGGCGCCGTTGTCGGGGGTCTTCACCGTGGTTTCCACGGCGTAGTTGGTCCATTCCTTGGCCGCCTCATCGGAAATCAGCGCGTAGGTTCCCTTGCGCAGCACGTTTGTGCCATCGCCAAGCGGCGACCAGCCCTTCTGCCAGTCATCACTTGCATCAGCGGAAGTCCACTTCAGCTCCTTGCTGCTGACATCGGAAAGCTGAACCAGCTTGCCATCGACAACCTTCCAGTCCCCGTACTTTCCACCTTCACCAACACCGTTTTTCTCGCCCTCATCGACTATGGTCCAGCGGCTGGCGAAATTCGCATCCGAGAAGTCATCGCTGAAGAGAATGCGTTCCTTGGAAACGGCATCGACCGTGACCGTATCGCGGGAAACCTTGCCAGCGCTATCGGTGATTTCGAGCGTCACAACCTGATCGCCGGAAGCCGAAAGGGTAATGTCGGCCGTTGCGCCGGTGGCAAGTTCGTTGCCGTTACTGTCGAGCCAGCGCCAGGAGACGATATCGTTCTGTCCATAGCTGTCACCGGCGTTCAGATGAACCGTGACCTGACCGTCATGATCCCGATCCAGAGCCTCGACATCACGGCCGGCATGGGCCTTCAGGTCGAGCGCACCGACGAAGACATCATCGAACTGCGAGGACTTCTGGTTGGCGGAGTAGAAGCCGATGGAGCCGCCGGAAAGCGGGTTGCTGTCGACGACCGTGCCAAACACCGACTGTCCATCGAGATAGACGCGGATCTCGCCATCCTTGACAGCGATTTCCAGGCCGGCGTCACGCGCCCACGGGCTGCCAGCATTGGTCGTTGCGAGAACCGTTGCAACCCCGTCCTTGACGCGGACGAGTTCGCGGGTGTTGTTCGCCGAGTTGAAGGTCACACGATAGAAGTTGCCCGCATCCTTATAGTAGAAGACGGCACCGATCGTATCCTGATCGGTGGATTTCATCGTGACCTCATACCGATAGTTCTGCCAGTTCTGAGATCCCTCGCCGGACCAGACCAGGATATTTTCACCGGAATTCGAGCCTTCATAGACGCGGCCTTCGGGATCGGCCTCGACTTCAGCGCCATCGACGCGCTGGGCATAGCTGCCCTTGACCATGTAGTTGCCGGTCAGGCTTGACGTCGCACCAACCGTCGTCTTCACGTTGCCGAAGTCGTCTGTGACATTCTCGCCGGAGAAATCAAGCTGGAAGCTGATATCGGACGGCGCTTCGTCCACGATGCCACCCGCCTTCACGCCCCCGAGGTCGGCGATCTCTGTGCCGGACATCACCTTGTCGGTGAACAGGACGCTGGAGACATAGACGTCGCGGGTTTCGCCGTCTTCATCCGTAAACAGCAGAAGGCCCTTGGACAGATCGATATCGTAGCGGTCGGCATTGCCGGAAGACTGCGTCGTCGTTCCAACCAGATTGCCATCGATGTACTTCGAAATCAGGACATTCTCACCCTGGCGCTGGATCGTGAAGGCGATGCGATGCCATGCATTGTAAGTGACGCTGCCTTCGTAATCGCTGGCAATACCGATCCCACCATTGCCGTTGACGAACAGTTCGCCATCGGACTGGTTCTTGGTGTCGGACTGGAGCAAGGACAGCCACCCACCCGGACCGCCGGGGATGAGAAGGTCGTAAACCAGCGTGTATTCCTTCACGATCGTGCCTTCAGGCACGGGCTGGTTCACTTCCACCTTGAACATCTGGGTCGGGCTGAGAGCGCCGAGCTTGGTGACGTTGGCAGCTTCGCCTTCGGAAGGCTGAGGCTCCGTCGGGGTCGTCGTGCCGCCACCGGTCTCGGGGCCTTCGAGCGGAACGCCCACCTTGACATCGGTTGTCGGCGTCACGGTAACGCCGCCATGCGGTGCAAGGCTGCCTTCGCCGTCAACGGTGGTGAAGCCGCTTTCATCGGCAATAATCTGCGTGCCGGTCGTGCCCTCGGGCAGAGCAATCCCGCCCTTGGAGACGCCGCCGAGCGATGCGACGTCGTCAGCTGTCAATACCTTGTCGGCAACCGTTACGGCAGACACGACAACCGGAGCGGTTTCGCCGTCTTCATCGGCAAACAACAGGATGCCATTGTCCGTATCGAGCGAATAGCGATCGTCGGCAACGCGGGACTGGCGGCCGATCTCGACGCCATCGACATACTTGACGATCGTGACGTTACCATCCTTGACCTCATAGGTCAGAATGATGCGGTGCCACTGGTTGAGCGAGATATTGCCCTGATAGACGCTCATCGTTCCAAGCGAAGCGGAATTGCCCGAAACCTTGAAGAACATGTCGGCGTCGGTGGTGTTTTCGATGCCGCTCTGGATCAGGGAGATATAGCTCTTCGCCGTGCCGGACGGGATCATCATGTCGAAGGCAAGGCTGTAGGATTTCGTCAACGCACCCTCTGCATCACCGAAACCGGCTTTCAACAGCAGGCCTTCCGTACCGGTCGTTGCCGAAACGAGAACCGCATCCATTGCATCTGCCGGATCGGTAGGGGTCGTGGGTTCTTCCGGTTCCTCAGGCGTCGTCGGGTCGGTCGGAACCGTTTCGCCCGGGAACGGCGCAATGCCGAAATCCGTCGTCGAACCGTGAGTGATGTTGACTGCACCGCTGTTGTTGCCGGTCGTCCAGCCATCTGCATTGCCGTCGTTGAAATTATCGACCAGCAGCGTCTCATCGTTACGCACGATGATCATAACGTCGTCGCTGGACTTCGCACCGGTGGAATCGGTGACCGTAAGCGTCAGGTGGTGACGGCCAGCGGAGAGATCGACCGACGGAGTGGCACCGGTGGCGACGACGTTGCCGTCTGCATCCGTCCAGACATAGGTCAGGTCTGCATCATTGGCCGGATTGGCCGCACGGCCTTCCAGTGTGACAGCCCCGCCGCCATTACCTTCAACGGTCACGTAGAGGTCATTGCCGGCCTTAGCGATGGCATGGAGTTCGGGAGCCGAGGTATCGATCTGCAGGATTTCTTCCTGGCCGCGGTAGGGGCCGCTCAGCGTATCACGATCCAGATCTTCGCCACGATCGTTGGTCAGGTATTTGTCCTGAAGCGCGAAGTAGGTCGAGGTGTAGACCTGTCCATTGTCCGGATCGATCGTCAGCAGGCGGATGGCGCCCGAGCCACCGTTTCCGTCCTGGATCTCATTGGCAACGCCGTTCTGGTAGTTCACCAGCATCTGGTAAACAGGGTTGCCGAATTCGTCGTAGGAGACGAGCGTTTCTGCGCCGTCACCGAAGATGTGGCCAGAGAAGGTGAAGCTCACGTTCGAGTAGGGCTGTACCAGTTCGCGATAAATCGTTTCCCCATCATTGGCGCCTTCGGGCAGCTTGCCAAGACCGTAATCGTAGCCTGCGCCTTCGCCGTAAAGCGGGCCGCCGGTGGAGTCATGACGGCCAGCCCAATTCATGTAGGCATGGGTCGTCAGCATGACGCGGTGGTCGAGATGGCCCTCGATGACTTCCTTGGCCCAGCGGAGAACGTCGTCCGAAGGCCCGAACTCAATGCTCAGCGCGAGCCACTTCGTGCCATCCGGCGCGGTGAAGGTGTGGTAGTTGTTGGGCGCGCGGTCGGGCTCCATGTCATAGACACCGCCGAAGGTATCGCTGATTTCCGCCTGATGTTCCGGCGAATAGTAATAGTCCATGCCCGTCGTGGTGTGCGTACCAGCCGAGCCACCGACGCCTTGGTCATGGTTGCCCGCCGTCAACGAATAGGGGATCTTTCCGTTCAGGATGGACAAGGCCTGCGTGACGTTCTGCCACTGTTGGTCGGTAGCATTGGCGGTTACGTCGCCCACGTGGGTCACGAACTGAATGCTGAGACTGTCCTTGTTCTCGACCAGCCATTGGGTCATTTTGGCAAGGGTCGGAGCGCCAGTCTCATAGGAATAGTCCTGAGTGTCGGGGAGAACTGCGATCGTGTAGGAGTTCTCGCCGGCAACACGAACGCGCACGCTGTCGGTCACGCTCTGACCGTTGCTGTCCGTCGCGGTGATCTTAAGATCGGTGTAACCGAGCGCGTCGCTATAGTCGATTGTAAGCTGACCGTCCTCAATCGAGACATCGGCGATGCTCGGATCGCTGCTGGAAACGGTATAGGTCAGGCCACTGCCGGAAAAAACGGTACCGAGATCGATAACCCGATCTTCCGCACCTTTTTTCGCAATGTAATCAAGAATTTTGTTCGTGATCGCAGTCATGGGGATTCCTCTTCGCAAGAACCGATAAAAGCTATGGAAAGGGAATATTGCGCGCCTCAAGGCCACGTAATTTCCCTCGCTTTCCGGACTGACGGACTAGGTAGGCTGCGTGACAAACGTGTGAAAAATACCTTTTCTTAACTATTGAAAATGCCAACGCCCGGTATTGAGAATTTCAATCGCTCGGCGCGTTCGAAACGTCACAAACATGAAAAATACAACGCCTATAGATCGCCCATCATTTTGGGGGAAGCCCTCTGCCGTGAAGTAAAAGAGAAGAGTTCCATTGTCCGTTACACAGCTGCGCGCTTTCCATTATGTCGCCATGGCAGGCGGATACTCGCAAGCGGCAAGGGAGATATCCATCAGCCAGTCGACGCTGTCCGCACAGGTGCGTCAACTCGAGGCTTCCTCGGGCCTTTCGCTGTTCGAACGCACTCCTCGTGGCGTTATCCTGACGCCCGACGGCCGCGCGCTCTATAACATCACCTCGCGCCTGTTTGCCGCGCTTGGACAGGCAACGAATCTTCTGAAATCACAACGCAGCGGCGCCGGACGGTTGCGCGTCTGTGCCGACGGCGTCACCCACGCGCTGCCTATCCTGGCGAGACTGCGCGAACGGCGGCCGGAGCTGAATTTCCAGCTCGTCATCCAGAATTCCGACCGCGTCGTAGAACACCTCCTGCAGCAGCAGGCCGATGTCGGGATCAGCGCCAACCCGCTGCGCGACGAGCGCCTTTACGTCAGGCCGCTCATCAATCTGCGGATCGGCGCCTTCGTTCCCAAGACCCATCCCTGGGCCGAACGCCAGCATATAGACATGGCCGACTTGATGAACTGCCCCTTCGTTTTACGGGAGCAGGGATCGCGCACCAGGGCGGTCTTCGAGGAAAACCTCGCGGAACACAACATCCGTCTTGGTCCTGTCCTTGAAGTCACAAGTCGCGAAGGCGTACGTGAAGCCGTGGCCAACGGCTTCGGAGTGGGTGTGATCGTCGATACCGAATTCGGTTACGATAGCCGGCTGCATTATTTGCCGATCCGCGATGCGGCAATCATGATCAAGGAACACCTCATCTGTCTGGAAGAGCGGCGGCGACAGCCGATGATCGCCGACTTCATCACCTGCGCCACCGAAATGTTCGGCTCCTCGACACAGACCACCTGAAGCGCATGACGCGCTACAGATCATCAAACTTGTGAGATTTTCATCATGCGTTCCACACCCGGCGTCAGCGAACTCAGAAAGGCCTTGAGAAAAAGCGCCACGGGCTTCCTAGCCATCGGTATTTTCAGCTTTTTTGCAAACCTGCTCGTCTTTACCGGCCCGCTTTATATGATGCAGGTCTATGACCGGGTGCTCTCGTCCCGTTCCGAGGCAACGCTGGTTGCGCTGACGGGGCTGATTGCGGGTCTTTACTTCGTCATGGGCGTTCTCGATCACGTGCGCGCTCGTGTTGCAGCCCGCATCGGCGCCCGCTTTCAAGCGACTTTCGATAAGCGCGTATTCAACGCCGTTCTCGATCGCAACACGCTAGAAGCCCGCGGCGTCTCCGGGACGAGCGGCATGCGCGACCTCGATGCGATACAGAAGATGCTGTCGTCGCCGGCCGTCTTCACCTTCTTCGACATTCCCTGGACGCCGCTCTTCGTGCTGGTGATCTTCTCCTTTCACCCCTGGATGGGCGTGCTCGGCCTCGCTGGCGGCCTCGTTCTGGTCGCGCTGACCTGGCTCAACCAGAACGGCACCAAGGAGCAGCAGGACAGGGCCATGGTCGCCGGGCGAATGAGCGAGGAGATGACCCAGACGCTCCAGAAGGAAAACGAAACTGTGCGCGCCCTTGGAATGCGCGGAGCCGTTGCGGACCGTTGGGAAAACCTGCGTATGCGCGCGCTCGACGCCAACATCGGCTATTCCGACAAGAACGGCTTCTACTCAGTCGCGTCCAAGACCTTCAGGACGTTCTTCCAGTCCGGTATCCTTGCGCTCGGCGCGTGGCTGGTTCTGAGCAACGAGATCACCTCCGGCGCAATGCTGGCGAGTTCCATCATCATTGGCCGGGCACTCGCGCCCATCGAGGGAGCGATCGGCCATTGGGCGCTCCTGCAACGCGCCGTCAAAGGCTGGCGTCAACTGTCCGAGCTTCTGGCACGCATGCCTGCCGAGGAAATTCGCACGACGCTGCCGAAACCGCGTGCCGTTCTCGATGTCGAACAGGTCACCGTCACTCCTCCGGGTGAAAAGGTTGCGACCCTCCGCCTGCTGAGCTTCTCGTTGCAGCCCGGTCAGGCTCTCGGCGTCATCGGGCAAAGCGCCTCTGGTAAATCGACGCTCGCGCGTCTCCTGACCGGTATCTGGCTGCCGGCCGGTGGCAAGGTGCGTCTGGACGGCGCATCGCTCGAGCAATATGGCAGCGACGGCCTCGGCGAGCACATCGGCTACCTGCCGCAAGATGTCGTCCTGTTCGAGGGAACGATTGCCGAAAACATCGCCCGGATGGAAACGAAACCCGACCCGGCAAAGGTCGTGGAAGCAGCTAAGAAGGCCGGCGCCCATGAACTGATCCTGCGCCTTCCGGATGGCTATGATACGCGTCTCCCAGCCGTCGGCAGTAAACTCTCCGGCGGTCAGAAGCAACGTATTGCGCTTGCCCGTGCACTCTACGGCGATCCGGTTCTGGTCGTTCTGGATGAACCGAACTCCAATCTCGACGCCGATGGTTCCATGGCACTCAACATGGCCATCCGCGGCCTGAAAGCCGACGGCAAGTCGGTCATCATAATGGCGCATCGTCCCGCCGCGATCGAGGAATGCGATCTGATCCTTATTTTGGAAAACGGCCAGCGCGCTGCCTTCGGTCCGCGCGACGAAGTGCTGCGTGCCCATCTGCGAAATCATGCTCAGGTGGTGGGAGGCGCAAAATGAACGCGAAATCAATGAACAATAAATGGAACAGCGGGGCTTACGCGCTTGTCGGGTATTCCACGATTTTCGTACTGCTCGGTGGCGTCGGAGCTTGGGCAGCCCTGACGCAGCTCAATGGAGCGGTAGTTGCCTCCGGCGTCGTTGAGGTCGCAAGCAATCGACAGGTGGTCCAGCATCTGACCGGCGGAGTGGTCGGGGAGATACTCGTCAAGGAAGGCAGTGCCGTTCAGGCCGGCGACGTTCTCATGCGCCTCGACGACACCTTCGACCGCTCGGAGTTGGCAGTCATCGAAGGACAGTTGTTCAGTCTGCTTGGCACCGCGGCGCGCTTGAAGGCCGAACAGGACGAAAAGACCGAGATCGTTTTCGACCCCGAGTTCCTGGAAACGGCGAAGACACGAGCCGAAGTGGCTGAAATCAGGGACGGACAAATCCGACTGTTGCAGGTGAGGGCGGAAACCCGCGAAAAGCAGATCGGCCAGCTCAACGAGCGCAAGTCCCAGATTTCGAAACAGAACGAGGGTCTGGCGAGCCGTATCAAAGCGCTCGACACCCAGTTGAAGTTGACCATCGAGGAACTAGCGACCCAGAGCAGACTGCGTGAAAAGGGGCTGACGATTTCCAGCCGGGTGCTGGAACTTCAAAGTGACGAAGCCGAAACCCGCGGCGCCATCAGCCAGACGCAATCCTCCATCGCCGAAAATGCGGGCAAGATGGCGGAAATGGAACTGGCCATCCTCAACGTCCACTCGCAAGTACGAGAGCAAGCCACGACCGAACTGCGCGAGATCGAGGCGAAGATCGCGGAACTACGTGAGAAGCGTAATGCAAAACGCGAAACCCTGAGCCGCATGGAAATCACTGCGCCGCTTTCCGGCATAGTGCTTGATTTGCAGGTCCACACACTCAGATCCGTCATCCGGCCCGCCGATCCCCTACTATACATTATCCCGCAAAACAGCGATCTGGTGATTGCAACGCAGATACCCCCGTCCGAAATCGATCAGGTCTTCCCTGGCCAGAAAGCCCATTTGCGGTTTGCTAATTTCGACAAACGTTCGACACCTGAAATCTTCGGACATGTCAGTAAGGTCGCCGCCGACATTCTGACGGACCAGCGAACCGGCGCGACATATTACAAGGCAGAAATCAAACCCGATCCGGAAGAATTTCGCAAACTTGGCCAGAATCAGGTCATTCCCGGAATGCCTGTCGCCACCTTCATCCAAACCTCCGAGCGCTCTCCGCTAGAATACCTGGTTCGACCGATCGCCGACTATTTCTTGAAGGCATTCCGCGAGCGGTAATTTACCCGACCCCTATGTCGAACGATCATCTTGATCTGGAACCTAAGGCAAGCTGAAATAATCTGGAGTTTCGGGCTCCCGGTGTAGTCCACCACGCCCGAAATTATGGCCGTTCAGCAGGTGCGGTTCATTGGCTCGGGAGCGCCCTAGCCGTCCTGGCGAGTACGCACGAGCGCCGCATGCGCCAGATCCAGATAGCGCTCTGCCTTGGCAACCCATTGCGTGGAGGAAGGAACGGCGCCCCCTGCGAGATGGCTCAAGGCCATGCGGGCACGCAACGTGGCACGAAAGGCGGTGTAGAAATCAATCAGCAAGGGTGGCGCTTCGTCAGACAAACGGATGCGCAAGCGATCCAGAATCTCACGTTCTACCCATCCAGCGCCCAGGAAATCGCATTCGAGGGAAAGAAAGGCGAGTTCGTCAAACGGATCGACAAAACGAAGCCGGTCATCGAATTCAAGACAATCGAATATGGCGATCGGATCGCTGAAGCAGACATGCTGCGGTCGCAAGTCGCCGTGACCATCGACATAGCACTTCCTCCGGATGCGATCCCGTATCAGAGAGGCTACCTGATGCCTGGCTGCATCCATGTCGAAGAGATGCTGCTCGACGAAGGTATGATCGAGCGGAAACGCGCCATTTCCCAGTGTTTCCCGGTTCCATCTCTGCTGCTGTGCGAGATTTGCGAGATGGGCCTCAGGATCAATGGCCGGTCGGTTGGCTGACCTGTAGAAGTGGTCGAGCGTATTCGCCAGTGCGTCAAGGTGGTATGGTGCGAGCCGTTTCTCCAGTATCATGACATCCAGCATCAAATCCTGCGGCAATCGTTTCATATGGACCAGCCAGTCCACCGGGACGCCTGCGCCTCCCAGCCGAAGCGATCCATCCTTCTCCCGCGTCAGCGTCTCGATGCCGAGATAGATATCCGGGGCCAACCGCCTGTTCAGCCTCACCTCCGCCTCGCAGTTGGTCCGTCTCGCCGTCGCTTTCGTGAAATCCAGAAACGGAAAAACGACGGGTTTTTTCAACTTGTAGACATGGTCCCCGGCCAGGAAAACCCACGACATATGGGTCTCAATGACGTCTACCTTGATCGGAATGGCGGGGTAGGAGGCTGGCTGCGTCAAGAATTGGACCTTGTCCTTGATAGCGCAATCCGAGGGAACCATCGGCGTGTTCTTTCGCATAGGGGGTATCTTAGCCGCCGTTCCACGGCCCTGACGTCATTCAAGACATCATCTTCGGGCCTGGCCATTGATGGGTATCAACGCGCGGTTCCGCTAATGCTGCAACCTTCATCGGCATTAGGGAGAGTTCGATGACGATGATGGCATTGACGGCTCCGGCGTTCGACCGGCTGTTCTCGCGTATTGATCGGGCGCCGCATCCTCACGCGCGTGATACGCTGCTGCTGCTTGAGGGTTGGTCCAGAGTGAAGGGAAATCGGATCGCTCCTAGCCCTTCAGACCTTGAAGGGATAATGCCCGGCGCCTTCGTGATTTTCGTTAGGGAGAAGGAACGGCGGGACTATCGACTTCGCATGGGCGAGCAACTCATCACGAGGTTGTTAGGCGGATTGCCTGACGGCGCGCGTTTGTCGCAGGCCCCTTACCGGCGCAATGCCGCCCGTTGCCGTCGCGTGTTCGACAGGGTTATCCAAACCGGGGAACCTTTGCTGGTGGAATTTGCGACGATACAAGGGAACCGGCGTGCCATCCTGTCCTACGAGTTGCTTGCCCTTCCATTATGCGAACATGGAGATGCGCCTGAGGCCGTTGCCGTTGGCGTTTCGTGGAAATCGGCGGTGCGAGCAGTACCGACATACAACGCACGTCAGAAGACCCCTCGCGTACCGAGGCTCTTTGCGTTTGCACGGGACGCGTCCTTCGCGCAGGCGGTCGCGCGCTCCCTCCGGCTGGAACTTGCACCTGTCGAGGAGCGCGAATTTGAAGACGGGGAGCATAAGGCTCGTCCCCTGATCGATGTAGCAGGACAGGATGCCTTTATCATCGCCAGTCTCCATGGCGATGAAAGACAATCCGTCAATGACCGACTTTGCCGATTGCTATTCTTCATCGGCACACTCAGGACCAACGGGGCAGCTCGCATCGTGGCAGTGATCCCGTATCTTTGTTACCAGCGCAAGGATAGGCAGACGAAGCCATACGATCCGCTGACCTCGCGGTATGTCGCGCAGATCCTCGAAGCGGTTGGTGTCGATCAGGTAATCACGATGGAGGCGCATAATATCGCCGCATTGCAGAACGGTTTCCGGTGTCAGTTGATCCACCTCGAAAGCCATGATGCCTTTGCTCACCACCTCGTGCCGCGGCTTCGAGGCAGCGACGTCACGGTGGTAGCACCAGATATGGGGGCAGCAAAGCGGGCAGAAGCGTTTCGAACGGCCCTTGAAAGCCAACTGGGTAGACCGGTTGAGAAAGCCTTCATGGAAAAACAACGCTCCATGGGCGTGGTCACCGGAGATCTGTTTGCAGGTAACGTTGCCGGTCGCAGGGTCGTCGTCTTTGATGATATGATCAGTTCGGGAACGACCATGATGCGCGCAGCAGAAGCCTGTCGGTGGCGCGGTGCCATCGATGCTCATCTGGTAGCAACACATGGGTTGTTCAATGCCGGCGCTGCGGACACACTGTCCGATCCCTTTATATGCGCTGTCTGCGTGGCAAATACTGCCGCGAGCGAAAAACAGATCTCCCGCCTGGAGATTGTCGATGTGTCCGCGGCCTTTGCCCGTGCAATTCACACATGCGCGCCTCTGAAATTCTGACCCGGGCCAGTCTGCGAGGGCCTCAACTCTCTCCGGGGCCGAAGCCGGGCAGGTTGCCTATCATCCGATATGATTAATCCTATATAGTGTTATGACTCGAGCACATAGCGTGGTTGACATGAGTGAATGCTGCGCCTCAAGATTGAACACATTCATTCAGAAATAACGTACGCTAAATTGGGCACTTCTTTGAGGAGGGAAGCATGCCGGGCAGTTCAGTTAGAACGAGTGCGCTTGCAACGCCCATAGAAATAGGAAGCATAACAGATCTTAACTACCGAGATGGCTTGCCGCGGAGCATAGGTCGCACGGGCAGCACGAGAAATTACAAGGCCGGGAAAGTCCTGATCGCCGATGGCGATGGCTCCATGATTGTCGGACAGGTAATTTCAGGGGTGGTGCGCATAACCCAAGCGCTCGATGATGGCCGGCAACAAGTGGTCGGCCTTGCCCTGAAGGGTGAATTCTTCGGGTGTTTGTTTCAGAACTACAACGCTTTTCTTTACGAGGCCGCGACCGACCTAACAGCTCGCGTGTACGCCCAGAGCGCCGTTGAGGCGACGATGGCGAGAAATCATGAAGTTGAGCACATGATCATGATGGAGCTGCTGCGCGACCTTGAGGTGAGCCGGGAATGGATGATGGTTCTCGGTTGCCAGAACACACTTGAACGCGTCGTCAGCTTCATGCTGCATATCCGCAAGCGAATGAAAATGGCGGGGCTGGCCAGTGATGAACGTATCATCGAATTCCCCATAGGGCGTCGCGACATTGCCGGCTATCTTGGCACGACGGTGGAAACGATAAGCAGGCATATACAAATGCTTGCTCGCCAGGGGATAATTAGCATCGTCGACAATTCGCATTTCGAGATTCTCAATCTTGTACGTCTTCAGACACTATCCAAATTACACTGGAAAGAGTCACTCAGAAAAGACGCACGCGTGTCGAAGGCTGGCGGACGGGTCCACCACCAGCCCGTGGCACCCGAGTTCATTTTGTCGACAGGTCTCCAGCACATTGGCGAAGTCATTGCCAACTGACCCCGTGAGTGAGGTACTGTTTTAAGTATCCGGGGCAGGGCGACCAGACGGCATGCCAGTTGGACGGTATTAATCGTTACGGTCCAACTGGATTGGGAAAGGTGTGATGATCCCCTCGTGCCTGTTGTCTGAGCTCGAGGTGAACATGGAGGTAGCCCTCGGATCCGGCACATTATTGCAAGGTACCGAAACACCCGTGACGCCACCCACCGTGGGTTTCATTTCACCTCTATCTTCCGCGTTTCTTTTACAGCCTCGGCCGGTTTCGGGATCGTGACGGTCAGTACACCGTTCTTGAAGTCGGCCTTGACGCTTCCGGCATCGATCTCGAAGGGCAGGGTCATAGCCCGTTGGAAGGAGCCGGACGAGCGCTCGATCCGATGAAACTCCCGACCTTTGTCCTCCTTCTTTTCATCTTTTTCCGACATCTTCTCACCCTTGATGAAGATGCGGTTGCCGCTGATCGAAACATCGATGTCTTTCTGTTCCACGCCGGGCAATTCGGCGGTGATGCAGATTTCCTTGTCGGTCTCGCTGACATTTGATCGAACGGCGAAACTCCCCGCAAGCGCCGGAAAACCTCGGTCAAAGTCGTCAAAGAGGCTGTCGATGCGCTTGCGAAGATCACCGAACGAGCTTTCTACACTTTCTTTTTCGCCCCACAGGGAGGGCAGCCAGCTACGATATGCCATGGTCCTATCTCCATTGATTTCGTGGCAAAGGGCAGGTTTCCAGCCCGGCCTGCGCGGCGCATTGACGGCCATCAAGCGGGGCCGCCGGAGAAAGGGGTAAAAATCCCACAGTCAGTCGCTGTCGAACCGAAGAAGTGAACCATCATGGCGCACAAGAACATTCTCTTTCACTCCGCGGCGCGGGAGAAAATCCTGCGCGGGACCGGCGCCCTCGCGGATGCGGTCCGCATCACGCTTGGGCCCAAATCGAAATCCGTCCTGATCCAGAAAAAATGGGGTACGCCCATCGTCTGCAATGACGGCATCACTATAGCAAAGGAAGTCGATCTGGCGGACCCCGAGGAAAATCTCGGCGCGCAGATGCTACGACAGGCCGCCGAGAAGACGGGAGACGCCGTCGGCGATGGCACGAGCACGGCGACCATTCTCGCCCATGCGATCTTCTCCGAAGGTACGCGCAATGTCACGGCCGGCGCGAGCGGCATAGACCTCAAGCGCGGGATCGACCGCGGCCTGAAGATTTGTGTCGAGACGCTGCGTTCGATGTCCAGACCGGTCCATACGCGGAAGGAGAAGTCGCAGGTCGCTTCGATCTCCGCGCACAACGATCCTACCATCGGCGATCTGGTTGCCGACGCGATGGAAAAGGTCGGCGATCAGGGCGTGATTACGGTGGAGGAATCCAATTCCACGGATACCGTGCTCGAAATCGTCGAGGGGATGCAGTTCGACCGAGGTTTCATCTCTCCTTATTTCATCACCAATCCCGATAAGATGGAGGCTGTCGTCGAGGATGCCCTTGTTCTCGTATGTGACCGGAAGATCAGCAACATCAAGGATATCGTTCCGCTGTTGGAGCAGATTGCCAAGCTCGGAAGGCCGCTTCTCGTCATTGCGGAGGATGTCGATGGAGAGGCTCTGGCAACGCTCGTCGTCAACCGGCTTCGCGGCGTCTTCCATGCCGTCGCAGTGAAGGCCCCAGGGTTCGGCGACAGGCGCCGTGCGATGCTGGAAGACGTCGCCACGCTAACTGGCGGACAACTGGTTTCGGAAGACCTCGGCACCAAGCTGGAATTGGTTGAGATTGACCATCTCGGCCATGCCAAGCGCGTTGTCAGCGACCGGGAGACGACCACGATCATCGGCGGCGGCGGACAAAGGGATGCAATCGAGGCACGCATCCGGCAGATTCGCTCGCAGATCGAAAAAACAAAAAGCGACTATGACCGGGAGAAACTGGAGGAACGAGCTGCAAAACTTTCCGGTGGGGTCGCCGTCATTCGCGTCGGGGCGCCCTCCGAAGCGGAGCTCAAGAGCAGGAAGGAGGCTCTGGACGACGCGATCAACGCGACCAAGGCTGCCGTGGCTGAAGGGATCGTTCCTGGCGGCGGGCTGGCACTGCTGCGCTGTACCGTTGCGATCGAAAAAGAGGAAGCCGCCAATCACGGCGACGAAAAGACCGGGCTTGAAATCCTTCGCCGTGCCTTAAGTGCTCCGGCGCGGCAGATCGCGGAAAACTCCGCCGTTGACGGCGGTGTCGTGGTCGCCAAGATGCTTGAGGGAACCGGCAATACAGGTTTTGACGCAGCGCAGAACCGTTATGTGGACCTTTTCGAAGCCGGGATCATCGATCCAACGAAAGTTGTCAGGGTCGCGCTCGAAAATGCTGTTTCCGTAGCGAGCATCCTGCTGCTCACGGAAGCGACGATGACCGAGCTTCCCGAAGAGGAGAAAATTGAGCGAGGCGGAGAAGGCTTGTCCGCCTGAAGCCGGCAAATGATGAGTGACCGCGGGGGGCGAGACGTTCCGTCTCAGGGGCGCTCACCAGAGCAGCGTTCGTTTTTCGCCGTTATTTCCTTGTCTTCTGGTAGGTGCCCATGATCTGTGTGCTGGAAAGGACGTGACCACGCATCGCCGCCTCGACCTGTTCCCCGGAGCCGGGCACGAGACGGTCGAGAAGACGGTCAAGGGCATAGAGCTTGAAGAAATAGCGATGTCTGCCGATCGGCGGGCAGGGTCCGCCGTAGTTGTGGCGGTTCCAGCTGTTGACGCCGGTCACGCTTGTCCCGGGCAATCGCGAAATGCCTTCGGCAAGGCCGGTGAGCTCGGCCGGCAGATTGTAGAGAACCCAGTGGAGCCAGGTCATTTTCGGATGGGCAGGGTCCGGCGCGTCCGGGTCGTCGACAATCAGGACCAGGCTCTTCGCTTCCGGGGGCACGCCCGTCCAGCGGAGCGGCGGCGGGATATCCTCTCCCTCGCAGGTATAAAGGATCGGGATCTCTCCATTGTCGGCAAATACGGGCGATGTCAGTGTTAATACCATCTTGTGCTCCCTTTATCATGTGTCGTCGGCGACATTCGCATCCCCTCTGTGGCGGCGTTGCGTTTCCTCGATCGAGCGGATCGTGCGGACGACCTCGTCGTCGGAAAGAGGAGGGCGGCAACGGAAACGATTCCAGGCAAGCACCAGCTCCGTGACGACCTCCGGATCGATGCCGTGCCACAGGAGATGACCGCTGAAGGATGCAATCGTCGTATTCCTGCGGCCCGCCTCCACGCCCTCCCGCGCCAGTCCCCGCCAGTAAGACATAGGGTGTCCGAGCCCATGCGCCTGCGGCTCCTGGCGGTCGCGAAGCCAGACGGGCAGGCGGGCAAGGGCGATCTCCTGCGGCGAATGCCCTTCCCGCCAGCGATAGGGGTTGCCGCTCGGGTGGATGGACGGGGGAGCGACGATCATCCCGCCGTCGGCGCGCAGGTCGATGCCGGGCGCAAGTCCCGTCCGGTTGCGGATATTGCCGCCGGGATGGGCGAAATAGAGATGGCGCCCGCCTCCACCGGTCACGGATTCGACCGTCTCGGCCAGCTTGCCGTGCAGCCGTTCAAGCTCAGCAAGCGCCTCGTTTCCGCCATGCGCGGGATCGACGTCGAGAACCACCAGCCCCGATACAATGCCGGTCACGACGGCGACGCCGGCATGCGGCCACTTCTCGTACCAACCTCGCACCTCATCCTTTTCCGGCTGGCGTTGCTGCAGATCGGCCCAGGATATCAGCGGTTGCTTGGCGCGCGGCGCGACCGGCAGAGGAACCCAGCCAAGCTCCATGTATTCCAGCGCAGCGGTCAGCGCCGCAGGCCGATTCGGACTATCGCTCGCCATGATCGCCTCCCGCTATTGCCTTCGCCTCAGTCAGGGCATCGAGCACGTCCTGGTCTGTAAGTTGAGGGAAGTCGCGGTAGTGAAGCCCGACCGCCTGAAAGCCGGCGGGTGTTTCAAGGCAGACGATGTCATCAACCTCCCGACGCACGACGTCGAGAACGTCGACAGCGGAAACGGGAACGGCAACCACGATTCTGTCCGGATGACGCAGTCGCAGACCCTTGATCGCCGCGCGCATGGTGGCGCCGGTTGCAAGGCCATCGTCTATGATAATCGCTATATTGCCCTTGATGTCTTTGTCCGGCCGGTCGCCGAGATAAAGGTGACGCCGCCGTTTGATCTCCTCCAGTTCCCGCTCGCAGCAGGCCAGGAAATCGTCCTCCGAGATCCCGTTGGTGGCAATCACGCCCTCGTTGCGGATGACAGCAGGCGTCTTTCCGTCGATGACGGCTCCCATTGCCAGTTCAGGGTAAAAGGGAAGCCCGACCTTGCGCACCAGCGCCAGTTCCAGCGGCACCCTGAGAACCTTGGCGACCTCCAGGGCAACCGGCAATCCGCCACGGGGCAGGGCAAAGACGACCACGGGAAGACCGGCATAGTCCCGCAATGCCTCCGCGAGCCTTCTTCCCGCCTCGCTACGATTGAGAAACGGCATGGAATACCTCCGGCGTTTTCTCCGACGTTCCCCAGAAGATACTTCATACCTGTCCGTTGCATTGATGGCGCTCAATACATTGCCAACCAGGCGCGCATCGCGTCGGGCGAGATCGTGACCCTGCAACTGAAGTTTCATCCGGCTGCGATTAGCGCCTCGACGTTTTTGACCTTGCCCCCGAGTTTTATCCAGTTTTGAGTTTGCTCCGGCGGTTTTGTGCTCTGATCCCCAAAAACTGGATCGTTCATAACTGGAGTTTTCCGCGTTAAATTCCCGGCTGGGAACAGGAGCGGAAGCGATGAAGGCATCGAAGTTTTCGGACGCCCAGAAGGCGTTC
>NZ_JACLAL010000008.1:42148-246125 GCF_014280875.1 Paenirhizobium daejeonense
CATTCTGAAGCAAGGCGATGACGGAGTGCCGGTTGCGGAGATTTGCCGCAAGGCCGGGATCAGCCAGGCGACCTATTTCAATTGGCGCAAGAAGTATGCGGGCCTGTTGCCGGACGAGATGCGCCGATTGAAAGCTCTGGAAGATGAGAATTCCAGGCTCAAGAAGATCGTCGCCGATCTGACACTGGACCGCGAGATGCTCCAGGATGTCATCCGCCGAAAGCTCTGAGGCCTGTCAGGCAGCGCAAACTGATAGACGGGATGCTGGTGGATTGGGGCATCTCGATCCGACGGGCCTGCAAGGTCCTGAGGTTCGACACGTCGACCTACCATTACAAATCCCGTCGCACCGGACAGGCCCCACTCGAACGACGCATCAAGGAGATCTGCGAGACGCGCGTGCGGTACGGCTATCGGCGCGTCCATGTCCACCTGCTCCGCGATGGATGGAAGATCAACATGAAGAAGACACGCAGGATTTACAGCGAGTTGGGTCTTCAGCTGCGCAACAAGCATCCGAAGCGCCGGGTGAAGGCCAAGCTTCGGGACGATCGGCAGGAAGCTGTCGGTCCGAACGATGTTTGGGCAATGGACTTCGTTCACGACCAGCTCGCCACCGGTAAGAAGCTGCGCATCCTGACCGTGGTCGATACGCACTCGCGTTACTGTCCGGCCGCCGACGCCCGCTTCACCTATCGAGGCGAAGACGTGGTCCAGACCTTGGAAGGCATCTGTAGGAAGACCGGCTATCCGAAGACGATAAGGGTGGATAACGGCAGTGAGTTCATCTCTCGTGATCTCGACCTGTGGGCCTATGCCAACAACGTCACCTTGGACTTCTCTCGGCCTGGTAAGCCGACGGACAACGGCTTCATCGAGGCCTTCAACAGCAAGCTGCGGGCGGAGTGTCTAAACGCCCATTGGTTCCTGACCCTTGCGGATTCGCGCGAAAAGTTGGAGACTTGGCGTCGATACTATAACGAGGAACGTCCTCACTCGGCGATCGGCTATAACGTCCCGATTGACCTGCATAATCCCGGTGGCACAACCAGCCGGCCATCGTGATCAAAGTCGGAAAACTCCAGCTTCCGGCGATCCAAGGTTCGGTCTCAGAGCACGCCGGAAGGAGCAGTCTTTGTGCATGGTCGAAAAAAAAGCCTCCGAACCGCCTTCGGGGGCTTTGCTGTGCCACTTGAAGATCGTGGCTTATTCGGCCGTCAGGAACTCTTCGCAGTAGCTCTTGCCGCCGTCGGTGCCCGGCTTGTCGAGAAGCGTGCGGACGCTGCGGATCACGTAATCGGAAGAAACCGTGAGCTGAACTTCGCAACGCAGGTATTCCGAACGGGCCGGCTTCAGGAGCTTGCCCTTTTTGCCGTCGCCGAGATCTTCGTAGACTGCCGCAACCGTGCGGGTCTTGTAGCCGCCGCGCCATGTGTAGAGAGTGGTTCCGCCGCTTGCGGTATCGGCCGTCGGCGGGCCGAACTTGGCGAAGAAGGCTCCGGCCGGCTGGCCGTTCCAGCGCGACTCGATGCCGTTCTTGCTAATGCTCGTTGTTGTGCAGCCGGCAAGCGCCAGCAAGACGCCTGCCATGGTGATCACGCGGAAATTCATGTCTCTGTCCCTTGAGCTCTTGTTTGCGAGCCTGCCTGTCCTCGGTCCCAATTCCCCTGGCCCGCCGGCGTCTCGCATCTACGGCTTTATCCCCAAACGAAGGTCGTGAAAATCATAAGTGACGGGAGTCCGTGCAATTTTTCTTGATGATGCCGCCGTGCCACGTTTGCCGGCCCGCAAATCAGGGGCGGGCGGACAGCCTGTCGTGAAATTTTCATTTTTCTCGGAATTTTTCCTCCAACCCGCTTGTGCAACAAAAAAGGCTGGACTATAGAGGCGCCACTGGTCACGGAGTGTAGCGCAGTCTGGTAGCGCACCACGTTCGGGACGTGGGGGTCGAGTGTTCGAATCACTCCACTCCGACCAGTTTAAGTACCTGATCCCGAACAGGTTTTCCCGATAGAGAAATAGAAATATAGCCTTACGGCTGGCATGTTGTTCATGTTCCGTCGTCGGGATGTCGCCTGTTCTGCACCTGTATGAAGAACCTTCCGCGAAAGCTCCGGCAGACCCGCCGAGGATCTGTTTTGTCGTTTCAGGATCCGCGTTTTTCGAAGGAGGGATGCGTTTCGCCGGGCGTCGCTACTGGCTTCGCGCTGGTCTGAGCGGGTGGCGTTTTCCGCAGTATGAATTTTTGACTATTCGCTTCGCTGCAATCGTCGCTTATCGAAACGGCTGAAAAATTTACGACCAGGGCGGGACCCGCAAGTTTAAGGGGTAGGGGGACTGCGGGTCCCTGACCACCATCATGGTGGCTGGCACTCTGATAGCAGTTCATTTCGCAAGCGCATCATCGAATTATGCTGGTTTCACAACCACTTGATGTGGTCCCTAAACCCGAGTGAACGACTGTTGTTCGGTTGTGCCGAAATGAACCGGAATGGGCGGATTCATGGTCCGAAACCTCTGTTGAAATGCTTCGTGAGCAGGTTCTCAACAACCGAATGCGGAAATAACAGCCGCAATGCGCTGGATTTTCCCGCTGTTTCCCTCGATTAATCGAGGTCGCTGCAGGTGATTGCGATTACCGGCGACGTAGTGCGTTGCAGTCAGTTTTTTTGTTCAGGGGTTTTTTGTGAAGAGCGCATTGATTTTCGGCTTGATGACGGCCGCAGCGGTGTTTGCCGCGATGCCCACCGCCGCGCAGAGCGCGTGGCAGGCAATCGAGAAAATCGAAACCTATTCGGTCCGCGGACATTCGGGTCCCGAGCTCTACGCTTCCATAGGTGAGCGAGGCCCGGTGATCGGCGGCGACGTGCGGGCGATCGCTCACACGGGATTCAAGCTCACATGGAGGCGGGATTACCAGCAGCGCGGCGCATCCTGCGTCCTTGCGAGCGCGGTACCAAAACTCATCATCACCTACACCCTGCCCAAGCCTGCCAATTCCCTGCCGCCAGCCGTAAAGCAGAAATGGGATCGTTTCTATGCGGGCATTCAGGCGCATGAGCGCGTGCATGGCGATTTCATCAAGGACCTCGTCCACAAGATCGAGGCTGTCTCGGTCGGCCTGACCGTTGCCGACGATCCGGGCTGCAAGAAGATCCGCACCGAGCTGACGGGCAAGCTGGGTGAACTGTCCCGCGCCGAACGGCAGCAGAGCCGAGATTTCGACCGCGCCGAAATGAGCAACGGCGGCAATGTCCACCAGCTCATTCTTGCGCTGGTCAACGGCTGATGAACGAAAAGCCCGTCCGGATGCTAACGGACTTTTCCGAGGTCACGATATAGGGCTAGTCTTCTATCTGGGGAGGGCTGGAGAACCACAGGGCATGGATCGACTCGATTGCATTCGCATGTTTGTCGCCGTCATGGATACCGGCAGTTTTGCCGCCGGCGCCGCGCGCCTTGGCACCAGCAGCAGTCAGGCGTCCAAGCTGGTTTCACGCCTGGAGTCCGACCTTGGAGTACAGCTCATCAAGCGCACCACGCGGGTGTTGTCCCCCACCGAGGCCGGCACGTCCTATTGCGAGAGGGCGAGGGCGCTGCTTGAAGAATTCGACCAGCTCGATGCGTCCGTGCGCAATGTCTCCGCCGCACCTTCCGGCCTTTTGAGAATTGCTGCGCCCATCACCTTCGGCACCCGGCAGCTTGCGCCGTTGCTCAATATGTTTGCTGAGCAATATCCGGATATCCAGATCGATGTGAGTTTCTCCGACAGGCCCGTCAATCTGGTGGAAGAAGGTTTCGATGTCGCCGTGCGCATCGGTCGCCCCGCGGACAGCACGCTGATTGCTTGCAGACTTTGCCCCATCCGCATCGTGGTTATCGCGTCCCCGGCCTATCTCGCCGGCCACGGGACGCCGACAACGCCGGCGGAACTGGTCGACCACGCCTGCATTGTCGACACCAACTTCCGCGATCCCCTTCAGTGGCGGTTCGGGAAAAGGGACGGGGATGATGTCGTGTCCGTTTCCGTGCAAGGCAGAATGCGGTTCTCCAACGCGGAGGCCTGTCTTTCGGCGGCAGAGGCTGGGCTGGGGATTGCACGGGTGCCGAGCTTCGTTGCAGGGACTGCTCTCGTCGCCGGCAATGTGCATCCGCTCTTTCCCGGCATGGAGGACGAGCCCCATGGTCTCTACGCTCTCTATCCTCCCGGCCGCTATCTGGCGGCCAAAGTGCGTGTCCTCGTCGATTTCCTTGCCGACCGTTTCCGCGGCGAACCGCCATGGGATCTCGGCTGGCGGGTGAATTAATTCCATTTTGGACGTAATTTTCGTCCATCAAATGGGATAATATTTTGAATGGAAATGATGCATATCGATCCCAGACGAATTTACGTTCGATCTGTCTGGGAGATTTCTCATGGTCGATACCGCTATCAATTCCTCGGTCCAGCAGGACCAATCCGGCAAGGCCGGTGCTGTGAACGCCGTCAATGACGACCGCTTTGCCATCGGCAAGGTCGTTCTCACCGTCAATGATCTAGACGCCGTCAGCAGCTTCTATCAGCAGTCTGTCGGTCTTCACCTGTTGAAGGGCGATGCCGCTTCGGTTGAACTCGGCGCTGGCGGCAAGACGCTGCTCGAACTGCGCCGCGATGCATCCGCCCGCCGTCGTTCGCCGCGTGAGGCGGGGCTTTTCCACACGGCTTTCCTTCTGCCGGCCCGTTCCGATCTCGGACGCTGGATCCGCCATGCGATCGAAACGCAGGCCAGGGTGGTCGGCGCTTCCGACCACGCAGTCAGCGAGGCGCTTTATCTCTCCGATCCCGAGGGCAACGGCGTCGAAATCTACACTGACCGCCCCATTCTCGAATGGCGCTGGCGGGACGGGCATGTCCACATGCCCTCCGATCAACTCGACATCGAGAGCATTCTTGCAACGGCCGGCAATGACCGCTGGAAGGGATTTCCCGAAGGTTCTGTCGTTGGCCATGTGCACCTGCAGGTGGGGGCTATAGATGCCGCCGAGGCCTTTTATAATGGTGTCCTCGGTCTCGACGTCACCAGCCGGTATCCGGGCGGCACCTTCTATGCCGTTAATGGCTATCACCACCACGTTGCGACCAATATCTGGAACAGCCGTGGAGCGGGTCCGCGCAGCTATCCGAGCACAGGGCTGGAAAGCGTGGTGTTTCTGGCGGGCGGGCGTTTTGCAGACCCCGTTCGGGCGCATCTCGGCGCGGATGCAGGTGCTGCGGATTTCACAATCGCCGATCCCTGGGGCACGAAGATCACCTTCGATGCCCGCGAACCCGGCAGCAAGTAAGGAGACTGAGACATGCTGGTAGATGGAAAGTGGACCGCCGAATGGCACCCCGTTCAAGCGACCGATGCCAAGGGTGGCTTCGTGCGGCAGATCTCGGGTTTTCGCAACTGGGTCACGCCGGACGGCAGCGCCGGCCCGACGGGCGAGGGCGGTTTCAAGGCTGAAGCTGGCCGCTATCACCTCTATGTCGCACTGATTTGTCCCTGGGCCTCGCGTACGCTGATCGGCCGCAAGCTCAAGAAGCTTGAGGATGTGATTTCTGTATCCGTCGTGGAGCCGGCGCTGGCCGCCGAAGGCTGGAAGTTTGGAACCTATCCCGGTTCGAACCTCGATGCTCTGAATGGCGCCACCTACATGCACCAGATCTACACCAGCGCGGACCCGCATTATACCGGCCGCGCGACGGTGCCGGTGCTTTGGGACAAGGAGCGCAAGACGATCGTCAACAACGAATCGGCCGATATCCTGCGTATGCTGAATACGGGCTTCGGCGACCTCGCGGACGATACCTTCGACTTTTATCCGGAACCGCTGCGCGATCAGATCGACGCCCTGAACGATCGCATCTACCCGCGCCTCAACAACGGGGTTTATCGCGCGGGATTTGCCACGACCCAGCTTGCCTATGAGGAAGCGTTCGTGGACGTCTTTTCCATGCTGAACGCGCTGGAAGACCGGCTCTCCGCCGGTGGGCCATATCTCTTCGGCTCCAGCCTGACCGAAGCCGATATTCGCCTGTTCGTCACGCTGGTGCGTTTCGACGCCGCCTATTTCGGCCTCTTCAAGTGCAACCTGAAGCGGATCGCAGATTATCCGGCGCTGAACGCTTATCTGCACCGCATGCTGGCCGTTCCGGGCGTCGCCGACACGGTCAACATCGACCACATCAAGCAGGGCTACTATTCCATCAAGGCGCTCAACCCGAACGGCATCGTGCCCGTCGGGCCGGATCTGCCTGGCCTCTACCCGGTTGAACTCGCCACCACCCGTCCCTCCGCCTAACTCTACTGGAAAAGACAATGACGAATTCTGAGGCAAAAGCCCTTGTGATCTTCCTGCATGGCGTCGGCTCCAACGGTGCCGACCTTGCCGCGCTTGCGCCGGCCATGGCGCCGGCATTGCCCGGTGTCGCGTTCGAATCGCCGAATGGCTCGCAGCCCTGCGATTTCAACTCTGGCTACCAGTGGTTTAGTGTTGCCGGCGTAACGCCCGAGAATCGTGCCGAGAGGATCCGGGCAGCGCGCGGCGCCTTCGACGCGGTCGTGAGCGAACCCATCAAAAAGCATGGGTTTTCCCGTCGTCTGGATCGGGTGGCTTTCGTCGGCTTCTCGCAGGGCACGATCATGGCGCTCGATGCCCTTGTTTCCGGCAGGTGGCCGGTCGGGGCAATCGTCGGCTTCTCCGGCCGTCTCGCCACTGATGATATCGCGGAAACTGTTCCTTCCGTTCCGGTATTGCTGCAGCACGGCACTATGGATAGCGTCATTCCCGTCGGGGAAACGCAGGCCGCCGAAAAACGCCTGAAGGCACTCGGTGTTCCAGTCGAAACGCTTATCGTTCCGGGCCTCGGGCATTCGATCTCTGCTCCCGGTCTCGACAGGGCCGGCGTCTTCCTTGCGGAGCATCTTGCCTGAATGTGACCGAAGCACTGGAGGGGTATAGAAGCCCCTCCTTGAAAGCGTTGACCTTTTTGGGGCCCCTACGGCATTTAACGTAATCCCCCCAACTCTTGGGGAGCGGAACTGCCCGGTTTTCCACAACGGTTCGATTGCGGTCGATACCGAACTCCGATATCCTGCACAATTAATGGTTGCCGATTGGGGAGATGCATGCGCCGGCGTGGCGCGGTGTCCGGCAGCCGACGGGCGGCGATATTCCGGCGGGTGGACATTGGGCACGAGGCGGCGACGTCAACGGCAGGAACGGGTAACGCTTCTCGATGTGGCAACCGCAGCGGGGGTGAGTTCGATCACGGTTTCGAGGGCGCTGCGCAATCCTGAAAAGGTGTCGCCGGCGCTTCGCGAAACCATAATGAAATTCGTCGAGAGCATGGGCTATGTCCCCGATTTCGCGGCGAGGGCGCTGGCCAGCCAGAACAGCGGAATCATCGGCGTGTTGTCGCCGGCGCTGACGAATTATTCCTTCATTGGCATCATGCGCGGCATCGAGGATCGTGTCCGCTCTACCGATATGCGCATCCAGTATGCCAACACTCACTTTGAACCGGCCGACGAGATCAGGCAGTTGCGGCTGTTCTTTGCCCAGAATCCGTCGGGGATTATCATTGCGGGCGTTGAAGAACACCCGGATGTCTTGGACCTGTTGCGCAAGGCGCCTTGCCCTGTGGTGCAGATCATGGACGTCAATGGCGACCCCGTGGACATGTCGATTGGTATCAGTCACCGCTTCGCCGCCGAAACGGCGACCGCGCACCTGATCGAGCGCGGTTTTCGCCGGATCGCATTATTGGGCGGTCGATGGGATATTCGCAGCCGGCGTCGTTTCGATGGTTATCGCACCGTCATGGAGAAGGCGGGATTATACGACCCCGAGCTGGTGTTCTCGCTCGATGCGCATACCAGTGTCGGCCTGGGGGGCCATCTGCTCGAACGCCTGCTGCGGCAGGCGCCGGATGCCGATGCCGCATTCTGTCATAATGACGATATAGCCCTGGGCGTGCTGTTCGAATGCCAGCGTCGCGGCATCCGGTTGCCCGAGGATTTCGGCATCTGCGGGTTCAACGATCTTGAATATGCGAACGTGTCGAAACCGAGCCTGACGACGGTGCGCGTGCCCCGTTACGAGATCGGCTACAGGGCGGTCGACATGATCGTGCGCGCCTCCGGCAGCGGCAACCAGCCGGAAGCTCAGATCGATCTGGGTTTCCATCTGGTCGAGCGTGAGACGACGGCCCGTTACTGAAGCCAGCCTTGACGTTTGACTCTAGCCTTGCTTGTCGCCGTAGTCGCATCCCTTTTCCGGCGAAAAGTCCATGGTTCCGTCGGCTTTGAAAACCTCCGGATTTTCCGTGTAGACCGGCCCGATTACCAGCGGCTTCGCCGGTAGCACGCTCTGGTCCATGCTGGAGATGACGGTCGTCTCCAAGGATTGAAGCAGCTTTCCCGAGGCGTTGACGATTCGGATCGAGACGGCATAGGGATGCTCCTTGCGCACGCAATGGAGCGCGGGGCTTTCCAGCGTGACCTTGTCCCAGAAGGGGAAGATCTTCTCCCGAATCCTGAGCGGTTCGCCTCCCGCCGGGTTCTCGAACGTGGCCTCCGCATAGCTTTCATCAGGCAGGGGTGCGTTGCGGGCAAGGGTCAGCAGATAAGTGGCCCTAGCAACCCGATAGTTGAAGACAAAGACCTTGCCGGAGATCGCAAGCGGTCCTTCCTCCTCGCGCTGGCAACCTGCAAGCGGCAGGACGAGGGAGAGCAGAAGTACGACGCATGCAGTGCGGGCGGTCATGAATGGTCGTCCTTCTGCTTGCGGTAGTGCCTGCTTGCCTTCACACGGTTGCCGCAAACCGCCATGTCGCACCAAATGCGGCTTCGGTTCTTGCTCTTGTCGAGAAACAGCCAGCCGCAATTACCGCAGATTTTCATGCGCTCCGGCTGGGGTGCACTGATCAACGCCAGCGAGGAGTGCGCCGTTGCGGATTCCAGCGATTGTTCGCTCGTTGCCGACCTCAGAGCGTCGGCAACCGCGTCCAGCAGATCGGCGAGAAGCTGGCGGTTGTTTGTGCCCAGTGTGCGTTGGCGAAAATAGCGATCGATCGCCTCTCGCAAGGCGATCAGCCCCTGCCTGTTTTCCGGAGGTGTTGCCACGAGTTCGCCGAACAGTGCCTTCTCCGCGGAGAAGGTTGAGGCCGCAGCAGCGAACGCGTCCATCTGACCATGCTCTGCGAAGCGGTCGATGGTGCGGGCCGCATCGAAGCGCAGGATGACGCTGTTCGCGACATCAAGCGCCAGCGCGCCGCCAGCAAAACGGTGAGGGGTCCAAGAAAAGGTCATGCGGAATTATAACTGGTAAAATAAACTTTACTAGTTATAAAAAATGACAGGAGGAAATGATGACCTACCTGTTGCAGCAACTGGCGAATGCCTTGCCGATTTCCGCGCTCTATGCGGCGCTGGCGTTTGGTTATGCGTTGGCCTTCGGCATGACGCGCCGCCCGGATATCACCTACGGCGCTTTGTTTGCCTTTGCGGGACAGGTATTCCTGCTGTTCGCGCATATCGGCTGGAACAGGCTGTTCCTCATATTGCCGGCCACACTGGCGCTCGCGGCTGCCGCTTCGTTTCTTTATACGACTGTTGCCGGCTGGAGCATTGTCCGGCATGTGCTGCGCCCGTTGCATGGCGCGAGCACCAACGCGGTTATCGTGGCGTCTCTGGCGCTGGTCATCCTGCTTTCGGAAATCATGCGTCTGTCGATGAACAGCCGTGAACTCTGGCTCTCTCCCTTTCTGAACGCGCGCGTCGTCTTCTGGCAGGGGGAAGGAGGCGATGTCGGCCTGACGGTTATACAAATCGGTAGTGTCGTACTCATGGCCGGCCTCTTGGCCCTGGGGCATCTGCTGATGGCACGCACGCGTTTGGGCAGGGACTGGCGGGCAGTTGCGGACGATCCGCGCGCCGCGCGCCTTTGCGGCGTGAATGCCGATGGCGTCTTCGTGCTGTCCTATGTGGCCGCAGCATCGATTGCCGCGATCTGCGGCACCCTCGCAACGTCTTATTATGGCTCGATGGATTTTGCCTCAGGCCTGCTATTCGGCCTCAAAGTCGTGCTGATTGCCGCGGTTGGTGGTTACTCCGTGCCGTTGAAATCGGCGGCTGGAGCAGCCGTCGTGGGTCTATCGGAAACGCTATGGAGCGGCTATGCACCCATCCTCTGGCGGGATGCCGCGATTATTTCAGCGCTGGTGCTGTTACTGGTGGCAAGCCGTCGGGAACGCGTCATTCCCTGAAAGGCTCGATCTCTTTTTTACGCAATTCCGGACGCAAAGCCGCTGCACACCTTTTCTGGAATTGCATCAGCTCCACTTGTCGCGAGCACGATCGTCGGCATCCTTGGCGCTGACCCACTGGCCGCTCGTGCCATCCTGCATGTGTTCCTTCTTCCAGAAAGGGGCGGCAGTCTTTAGATAGTCCATCACGAAGTTGGCGCCGTCGAAGGCAGCCTGCCGATGCGGCGAGGCGGCGATGACCAGCACGATCTGCTCGCCGGATTCAATGCGTCCGAAACGGTGGATGGCGGTGAGGGCCTGCAACTGGAAGCGCTCGATGGCCTCCAGCGCGATTCGGCGCATCTCGGCCTCGGCCATGCCGGGATAGTGTTCCAGTTCAAGCGCGGTAAGCGCTCCACCCTCGTCGCGGCAAAGGCCGGTAAAGGAGACGAGTGCGCCGATATCCCGGCGGCCGTTGGTGATCGCAGCCGTCTCCGTCGCAACGTCGAAATCCGTGGATTGCACGCGGATGGTCGGAAGGATGGTCATGCTCTCTTCCTTGATGTCTTCACCGGAAACGCAGGCGGATGCGGTATGCCTGCCTGAAGTCCCCCGGATCACCCACCGGTCATCGGGGGGAACAGGCCGATCTCGCGCGCACCCGCGATGGGTTCGTCATGCTCCACATGTTCCTGGTTGATCGCCACGCGAATGGCCTCGGGAAACTGGAGGGCGTTTTCGTATTCCTCGCCAAGCGTCGCGAGATGGGCGATCAGGTCGCCTGCCGTCCTCACGTCGGCGGGAAGCTCGATCTCTTCCTCGCCCTTGCCGATTCGTTCCCGCACCCAGGCAAAATAGACGAGTTTCACCATCCCTATTCGTCCACGATGTGCTTCACGCCGGCCTTGAAGTAGTCGTAGCCCGTGTACATGGTCAGTGCAGCAGCGATCCACAGCATGAAGATGCCGGCATATGTGACGATCGGCAGGACGGATTGGACATCGCCCGCCGCAGATACGCCATGGATGAGGCGGTCGACATAGGCATCGCCCGCCGAACCGGCCAGCAAGAGAGCGATGGCGACCATCTGGATCGTCGTCTTCCACTTGGCGATGCGGGTCACCGGGACCGAGACCGTGAGTGCTGCAAGATATTCGCGAAGGCCGGAAACGAGGATTTCGCGGCACAGGATGATGATCGCCGCCCAGATCGTCCAGCCGGCGATTGTGCCATCAGCCGCCATCAGCAGCAGGACCGAGGCGACGAGCAGCTTGTCGGCGATCGGGTCGAGCATGCGGCCGATATTGGACGTCTGGTTCCAGATGCGGGCGAGATAACCATCGAAGAAGTCTGTGATCGAGGCGATGATGAAGAGCCACAGCGCCGTCCAGCGGGCGAAGTCGGAACTCTGCAGCTTGCCCTCGACGAAGAAGCAGAGAACGATGATCGGCACGGCCACGATGCGCGCGTATGTCAGGATATTCGGAAGATTGTATGCGCGCGATGCCATGATGCCCTGCTGCCGGAAGATTTCGTTCGTAGATGACGGCTTTAAACCTGTAGCGTCAACCCAAGTTTTTTGAATCGTCTATAAGAAAACGCCGCCTGTCACATGCTTCGTGACGTCAGTCTGCGGCGTTTTCATGGAAGTGATTGTAGACCAGACGCGCCACGGCTTCCGAAATGCCGTCGACCGCCAGAAGGTCGGACATGGCGGCACGCGAAACGGCCTTTGCGGTGCCGAAATGCTGGAGCAGAGCCCTTTTGCGAGTCGGTCCGACCCCCGAGATTTCGTCGAGCGGGTTTTTCGCCATTTCCTTCTTGCGGCGAGCCCGGTGTGAACCGATTGCAAATCGGTGGGCCTCGTCGCGCAGGCGCTGGATGAAATAGAGAACCGGGTCGCGTGGCGGCAGGGTAAAGTCGGGCTTGCCCTCTGCGAAAAAGCGTTCGCGGCCTGCGTCGCGGTCAACGCCCTTGGCTACGCCGATGGCTGTCACACAGTCGCGGATACCGAGTTCGTCGAGTATGGCGCGCACCGCAGTCATCTGGCCCTGGCCGCCATCGATGAGGATCACGTCGGGCCATGCCGGGAAGGGGGCGTCTGCCGAATCGTCTACGGGAGCCGAACGGTCCGGCTTGCCTTCTTCCTTCAGCAGGCGTGAGAACCGCCGCGTCATCACCTCGCGCATCATGCCAAAGTCGTCGCCCGGTGTGATGTCGGTCGAGCGGATGTTGAACTTGCGGTACTGTCCCTTGATGAAGCCTTCCGGCCCCGCCACGACCATGCCGCCGACGGCATTGGTGCCCATGATGTGGGAGTTGTCGTAGATCTCGATCCGGCGCGGGACGTAGGCAAGGCCGAAGGTCTCCGCGAAACCTGCAAGCAGGCGCGACTGCGAAGCCGTCTCGGCGAGCTTGCGGCCATGGGCCTCGCGCGCATTGGCGCTGACATGATCCACCAGATCCTTTTTCTCGCCCCGCTGCGGCACGAGGATCGAGACCTTGTGTCCGGTCTTCTCCGTGAGCGCCGTCGCCAGCAGATCCTGCTCCTCGATGGCTTCGGAGAGGAGGATCTGCCGGGGACAGGGCTTGTCGTCGTAGAACTGTGCCAAGAAGGCGTTGAGCACCTCGGCTCCGGTGAGCTGCGGGTCTGCCTTCGGGAAATAGGCGCGGTTGCCCCAGTTCTGTCCGGTGCGGAAGAAGAAGACCTGAATGCAGGAAAGCCCGCCCTCGTGATGGATGGCGAAGACATCGGCCTCTTCGACGCCGGCGGGATTGATGCCCTGATGGCTCTGGACATGGGAGAGCCCGGCAAGGCGGTCGCGGAACACGGCGGCACGCTCGAAGTCCAGATCCTCGGCCGCCTCGTTCATGGACCGCGCCATGGCCTCCTTGACGTTCTGGCTCTTGCCGGAAAGGAAGTCCTTGGCCTCCTTGACGAGACCGGCATAGCCTTCGTCACTGATTTCGTGGGTGCACGGGGCAGAGCAGCGCTTGATCTGATAGAGCAGGCACGGCCTCGTGCGCGTCTCGAACACGCTGTCGGTACAGGTGCGCAGCAGAAACGCCCGTTGCAGAGAGTTGATCGTGCGGCCAACCGCGCTGGCGGAAGCGAAGGGGCCGAAATAGTCGCCCTTGCGCGCTCGCGCGCCGCGATGCTTGTAGATCGCGGGAGCGCGGCTGTCGCCGGTGATCAGGATGTAGGGAAAGCTCTTGTCGTCGCGAAGCAGCACGTTAAAGCGCGGCCGTAAGCGCTTGATCAGATTCGCTTCCAGCAGCAGCGCCTCGACCTCGGTCCGGGTCGTGACGAATTCCATGTGCACGGTCTCGCGCACCATGCGCGTCAGCCGGTTGGAATGGAGCCGTCCCTGCGCATAGTTGCTGACGCGCTTCTTCAGGCTGCGCGCCTTGCCGACATAAAGAACGTCGCCATCGGAATTCAGCATGCGGTAGACGCCGGGGCCGTTCGGCAACTGCTTGACGAATTCTCCGATCAGCGCAGCACCTGTCAGCCCCTCATGGCTGGCTCCGCCTTCGTTCCAGTCGATGGCGGTCGCGGCTTGCGGAGCTTCCGGTTCGACGATGGCGTCATCGTCTTCCTCTTCCGTTTCGTCGTAGAGAATGCCGCCATCCGGCAGCTTTCCTCCGGTCATTCATTGATCTCCGTGGCGCCCGGCACTCGCCAGGCGAGATGTTGCCCGCCGTCCAGCGCAATCATTTGGCCGGTGATCGACGGTGTGTCAAAAAGAAAGCGGATCGTCCGCCCGAATTCCTCCAGCCGCGGACCCTGTTCAAGCGGCAGCGCATCGATCTGTGCCTGAAAATCGGCTTCCGCCTGACGCGCGCTCTTCAGCGTCGGTCCGGGACCGATCGCATTCACCCTGACACGCGGGGCAAAGGCCTGCGCCATGGTGTGAGTCGCCGTCATCAGCGCCGACTTCGACAATGTATAGGAAAAAAATCTTGGCGTCAGCGCCAGAACCCGCTGGTCGATGATGTTGACGATCAGGCCATGGGCATCGGGCGGCAATTGCTGGAGGAGGGCGGCTGAGAGGATCGAGGGCGCTCGCACATGGAGGTCGAAGTGTTGGGAGAAATGGTCGGCATTGAAGTTCTCGGCGCTGTCTTCGAGGAAAACCGAGGCGTTGTTGACCAGAAGACCGACCGGTCCAAGTTCCGCTGTCGCCATCCTCATCAATTCTGCAGTTTCATAGGCGTCACACAAATCGGCTTTCAGGGCGATCGCCTTGCATCCTTCGGCGCGTAATCGTGCGGCAAGCTCCTCGGCCTCTGCAAACGATCCGTTGCCATGGATTGCGATGGCAAAATCGTGGCGCGCCAAGTCTTCCGCAATGGCTGCACCAAGTCTCTTTGCGGAACCGGTCACCAGAGCTGTCTTCGGTATGCTTGCTTTCATTACGATCCAACCCGATTACCTGTGATGCTGCTGGGCATATATGTCGTGTGGCGGTGCGTTGCACAGGGGGTGCGAAAATCTTTTCGCATCAAATGCCTGGGAAATACTTTGATTAACTTAAGTTTAATTTGGGTTGAATTCAGTAATTTTGCGTTTATGGTTTGTTATGGTTAACAAATTTCCTGTTGTTTTAAAGCAACATCCCATTTTGGTCACTGGTGTGCCACAATCATTTCATATTTTGGCTCTTTCAATTCCTCATTTCACCGCCATCTATTCCTTCGGAACGGGCAGGGATTTCTAACTATCGTTCTCGCCGCTGCTTGTAAGGATTAAGCGCGGCAGTGAACTGAAAGGAGACTATTATGCGTACCCTCACTATGATTCTTCTGGCTTCCGCTACGAGCTTTGCTGCTATCCAGGTTGCAAGTGCCGCCGACGCCATCGACCAGATTCCGGAGGCTCCGGCCGCCACGGACAACTATGCAGCTCCGGCTGGCAACTGGTCCGGCGCCTATGTGGGCGGTATGGCTACCTACGACTTCGGCAAGTTCGACGGTGCAAAGAACCGTGATGCCAAGGGTCTGGGCGGCGCCGTCTACGGCGGTTACAACATGCAGAACGGCCAGATCGTTTACGGTGGTGAAGCCGACATCGGTTATGCTGGCGAAGATGGCAATGCCGGTGCTGGCTACAAGGGCACCCAGGGTGTCAACGGCTCGATCCGTGGCCGCGTCGGTTACGACATGAATCCGTTCCTTGTATACGGTACAGCCGGTCTTGCCGTTACCAACAATGAACTGAAGAGCGCCACCGACTCCGACGAGCGCCTTGCCGCTGGTTACACCGTCGGTGCCGGTGTTGAAGCCATGGTCACCGACAATGTCATGGCGCGTGTCGAGTATCGCTATAGCGACTACCAGAAGCGTGACTTCGACCTCGACGGTACGAAGGTTACCAAGGGCTTTGACGACCACAGCGTCAAGGTCGGTATGGGCATCAAGTTTTGATCCTTGTCAGGATCGAACTCATGAAAAAGCCGGGCGCGAGCCCGGCTTTTTTGTTGCCTTGAATTTGTCGTGCAAGTCGCCGGACCTCACGTCTGAGGCCGCAGCGCGCCGTAATTCTCGAAGCGCTTGGTGAACTTGGCCGGCCACGCCGTCAGTTCGGTGTGACCATTTTCCCATTGGCCGGGAAAGTGCAGCATCAGGTAGCCGAGCAGGCTTGCCATGGCGAAGTGGCCGCCATGCAGCTTCTTGCCGGTCTTCGGCATGTTGGCTTCGAGATGATCGAGACCGCGAACGACCTTCGACCACTGCCGGTCTATAACCGCCTGGCTGACCAGTTCCGGCGGACGCAAACGCTTCTCGTAGACGATGGCCAGCAGGCAGTCGTTGATGCCGTCGCATAGCGCCTCCAGTACTTCGGCTTCCGTTCGTTTTTCGTCCTTCTTGGGGTAAAGGCTCTTGCCGGAGACGCGGTGCAGATAATGCATGATGGCGCGGCTGTCGAAGATGGCGTCGCCGTCGTCGGTAACGAGGGCCGGGATCTTGCCGAGTGGATTGGCGTTGATCAGCACCGGCGGATCGTCATTGGTGTTGACGGTGATCTCGTCGAGATCGATCCCGAGATAGCGGGCCGCCATGCGGACCTTCGAGGAGTAGGGTGAGGTGGAGGAGAAAAGCAGCTTCATGGGTGATCCATTTTCTGGTGCGGTATTTACCGCCGGGGCGGGATTGTAATGCTCTGTTGCCGGCAACTGTTACGGTCCACGTCCTGGCAGGTGCGGAATTCGAGGTCCTTCGTCAGGCAGATCTGGATCTCGTCGAGCTTGCCGTCCTCGCAGGTGACGGCGATGCCGCGGGGATCGAGGCCACGATTGGCGTCGAGGAACTGGGTTTCCAGAACCACAGGCGAAATCCTTGTCTCTTTTCGGGCTGTTGCAAGGGCGGCGGGTACTGCGACCTTCTCGTAGGCGGCCCGGGTGACAGCGAAATAGTCGGCCTGACCGAGGCCGGAACAGGTTCCGTGCTTGCGCCATTCATGCCCGATTAGCCCCATGCTGGGCATGATGTCGAGCATGGGGCGACCGACGCCTTCCGGGACGCGTTGTGCTGCGTCTGTCGCGCAGGATTCCGGATAGCCGCGTTCGAATTGCGGCCACAGGCCATGCACGATCAGGCCATAACTTTTCGATGGCCCACACTGATCGCGATTCCCGCCGCCCGTATTGAGCGAACAGAAGGTCGGTGACCAGGAAAGCGCCAATACGTAGTAATCGAAGCCGGTTCCGCGCGGCAATTTCACCGGGGATGGTGTCACAGCGGGCGGCGGCGCCGTACTTTCCTTCTGTGGCGGAGATAGGGTTGGTTTCCCCTCGGGTTTCAGGAGGGCGTAGGCGAGAGCGGCCAATGCCAGAAAGGCGAGGGCGATGAAACCTGCATATCGGGACATGGCGTTCGTCTATCAATCCTGCCTAGCGCAGCGAGGCGCAATGGGCGCCGTAGACATGCCACGGGTCGAGACCGCTGGCGCAGTATTCGACGGAGTGGCCGACACCGGCAAGCCCCCAGGTGCTCTCGATCACATACCAGAGCGCGCGGCGGTGGCCATCTGTTCCGGTGATCGTCGTATTGCAATAGCGGCGCTCGATGCGATGGGTGTCGTCGGCAGGCTGGAAGCGGCTTTCATGAATGCTGCCGAAGTCCTGTACGGCAAGATCGACCTTGAGGAATTCGCGATTGTTCACCGCGAAGCGGGAACTGACATTACCGGCGACCTGCTCGCAGGATGGCGTCGCCGCAAGGCTCTCCGTCGCGATGGCAATTGACATGAAACCGGCTAGGGGCATGAGACTGGCAAGCGACAGCGCGGCGCGGATCAGCAGACGGTTCGTCATGATGAATCTCCCCAATGAGCCGCCACAATGTTGAGAAACGGCGGCAACGTCAAGGGATCCGGCTTCCCGGTCTCCGTCTGCGGCTTATTCCTCGCCCCTCAGCCAGAAGCAGCGCTGCGAGGCAAAACGATCCTGCGCCAGCACCCGCTTCAGTTCCGGCAGCGCCGCATGCAACTCGTCCTTCAGCGTGTAGGGCGGGTTGACGATGATGAGGCCGGAGCCGGAAAGGCCGGTCGTTTCGCGGTCGCTGCGAACCGAAAGCTCGGCACAGAGCATTTTGGGGATCTCAAGTTCCTTGAGCGCCTGATGGAAGGCCGCGATCGGCGCACCCTTCTTGATCGGGTACCACAGGCAATAGACGCCGGTCGAAAAACGCCGCGATGCTCTGGAAAGCCCATCAACCAGCCGGTCGTATTCCCCATCGATCTCGAAAGGCGGATCGACCAGAACAATGCCGCGCTTTTCCTTCGGCGGCAGGTGCGCACCGAGCGTCAGCCAGCCGTCGAGTTCGGTCACGCGCACCTGATAGTCGCCCTCGAAAAGACGCGACAACGCGCGGCAGTCGTCCGGGTGAAGTTCCATCGCGGACAGACGGTCCTGCGGGCGAAAGAGCATGCGCGAAAGCTTCGGTGAACCGGGGTAAAGCCGGATGGAGCCGTCCGGATTGAGCGTGCGCACGGCCTCGATATAAGGAGCGAGAAAGGCCGAGACCGGTGCGGGCAGTTCAGCTTCCAGCAGCCTGCCGATGCCATCCTTCCATTCGCCTGTTTTCTGGGCCTCTTCCGAGGAAAGATCGTAGAGCCCGATGCCGGCATGGGTGTCGAGCAGGCGGAAGGCCTTGTCTTTCTGCTGCAGGTATACGATCAGGCGGGCCAGCACCGCATGCTTCAGCACGTCGGCAAAATTGCCTGCATGGTAGATGTGGCGATAGTTCATCTGGCGTCCTGATGGTTTTGATGATTTGTCGGAATGGGCCTTTTGGCGCTCTCGGGCTTGGAATATACAAAAGACATGAACATCGCGAGCCCTATTCGTAAGACCGGTCACACGGTCTGTCCGCACGATTGTCCCTCCGCCTGCGCGCTCAACGTCGACGTCGAGCCGGACGGCCGCATCGGCCGTGTGCGCGGCGCACCTGACAACACCTATACGGCCGGCGTCATCTGCGCCAAGGTCGCCCGTTATGCCGAGCGCCTCTATCATCCTGACAGGCTCATGACGCCGAAGCGGCGTAAGGGAGCAAGGGGTGCCGGCGACTGGCAGGAGGTTTCCTGGGAGGCCGCTCTCGACGAGATCGCCGACGCCTTCGTCAAGGCGGAGGTGGCGCATGGCTCCGAGGCGATCTGGCCGTATTTTTATGCCGGCACCATGGGCCAGGTGCAGCGCGACTCGATCGAGCGGCTGCGTCACGCCAAGCGCTATTCCGGCTTCATGGGTACGATCTGCACAAACATGGCCTGGACCGGCTATGTCATGGGAACCGGTGCGCTGCGCGGACCCGATCCGCGCGAGATGGCGAAATCGGATTGCGTCGTCATCTGGGGCACGAATGCGGTGGCCACGCAGGTCAACGTCATGACCCACGCGACCCGCGCCCGCAAGGAACGCGGCGCGAAGATCGTCGTGATCGACATCTACGACAACCCGACGATGAAACAGGCCGATCTCGGCCTGATCGTCCGTCCGGGCACGGATGCGGCACTTGCCTGCGCGCTGATGCACGTCGCCTTCCGCGATGGCTATGCCGACCGCGAATACATGGCGAAATATGCCGATGACCCGGCCGGTCTCGAGGCGCATCTCGCGAGCCGTACGCCGGAATGGGCGGCGGCGATCACCGGCCTCTCGGTGGAAGAGATCGAAACGCTGGCAAGACTGGTCGGCACGACGAAGAAGACCTTCTTCCGCCTCGGCTATGGCTTTGCCCGCCAGCGCAACGGTTCCGCCGCCATGCATGCGGCCCTGTCGGTCGCGACCGTCCTCGGTCTCTGGCAATACGAAGGCGCCGGCGCCTTCCACAACAACGGCGATATTTTCCGGCTGAACAAATCGGAACTTATGGGCACCGGCTATATGGACCCGTCGATCCGCATGCTCGACCAGTCGCAGATCGGCCGCGTGCTGACCGGTGACGCCGAGGCCTTGCGCCATGGCGGACCGGTGACGGCGCTGCTGATCCAGAACACCAATCCGATGAATGTCGCGCCCGAACAGCGGTTGGTGAAGCAGGGCTTTCTGCGTGACGACCTCTTTGTCGCCGTCCATGAGCAGTTCATGACGGAAACCGCCGAAGTCGCCGATATCGTGCTGCCGGCCACCATGTTCGTGGAGCATGACGATATCTATCGCGCCGGTGGCCAGAGCCATGTCCTTTTGGGACCGAAGCTTGTGGAGCCGCCGGAAACGGTGCGCACCAACCTCTTCGTGATCGAGGAACTGGCGAAGCGTCTTGGCGTCTCGAACTATCCGGGTTTCTGTCTCTCGGAAGAAGAGCATATCGACCGGCTTCTGAAGGCAAGCGGTCAAGCCGGATATGAGGAACTGAAGGCCGGCCGCTGGATCGACTGCCAGCCGGACTTCCGCGAGGCCCATTTCCTCGATGGTTTCGGACATCCCGATGGCAAGTTTCGCTTCCGCCCGGATTGGGCGACGGGCAAGTCTCCCAACAAGCCGCCGGAAAATGTCGGCAATCTCGGCCCCGTTGCAGCATTGCCGGCACTTCCGGATCATGTCGATCTGATCGAGGTCGCCGACGCCGAACATCCCTTCCGTCTCGCGACTTCTCCCGCCCGCAACTTCCTGAATTCGACCTTTGCCGAAACAAAGACTTCGGTCGAGAAAGAGGGCAGACCGGAAGTCATGGTCAACACCGGGGATGCCGAGCGACTTTCCATCGCCGCCGGTGATGTGGTGCGCATCGGCAACGGCCGTGGCGAGATCCGGATCCATGCGCGGGTCACCGATGCGGTGAAGCCGGGCGTGCTGGTCGCCGAGGGGCTTTGGCCCAACAAGGCCCATATCGACGGAGAAGGCATCAACGTGCTGACCGGCGCCGATTGCGTGGCTCCCCATGGCGGCGCAGCCTTCCACGACAATAAGGTCTGGCTCCTGAAGGACGGCGAATGAGCCGTTTCGACCGAACCAATATCGACATCGTCAGTGATGAGGTCGTGTGGAAGGGATGGAGCACCCTGCGTCGCGTCGTTTTCGACTATGGGCGCGATGGCCATACGACACAGCTTGAATGGGAGGTCTTTGATCGCGGTGAAGCCGTTGCCGTGCTGATCTACGATCCCCGACGGGACGTCGTGGTTCTTGTGCGGCAGTTCAGGATTCCCGTGCATTTGCAGGGCGAAGCACCGTTTCTACTGGAAGTCCCGGCAGGTTCCATGGAGCGGGGGGAGGATCCCGAGAAAACGGTGATCCGCGAGGCGCACGAGGAAACCGGCTTCGGCCTCAGGCGGCCGAGGCGATTGTTTTCCGCCTATATGTCGCCCGGCGCGGTGACGGAAAAGATCCATTTTTTCTATGCGCAGATCGGAGAGGCCGACAGGGTGGCCGATGGCGGTGGGTTGGACGAGGAGCACGAGGATATCGAGCTTGTTGAACTTACTTTGGCAACCGCTCTTGCCATGATTGAAAGCGGAGAAATCCTCGACGCGAAGACGATCATGCTGCTGCAGTGGGCGGCATTGAACCGCGAACATCTGGCCGACTGAAGTGTTCTGTGCGGTTGTGTAAAAAGGCCGCGAACGCGCAAAGGTACGTTCGCGGCCAGACGGACGGCGTGGCTGGCCGTCCGGGGGGGCGGGGGATCAGAATTTGCCCTTGAGGCCGAAGGATATCGATACCGCCTGGAAATCGGCGCCGGCGCCGTTGGAGAAATGCTCGTCGTCACTTGCGCCCGTGGTGTCGACCATGCGGACGTCTCCCTTGGTTCGGAAGACCTTCTCGAAATTCCCAGCGACATAGAATGCGGCGTTCTGGGTGAATTCGTAGTTCACCGCGACATTAGCCCCGAGCATAGGGGCTGCGCCCATGGAATCGTAGAAGCGCAGGTCACGCATCCAGTGGTCGTCGATATCCTCGATGCCAAAGCTGAGGCCGCCTTTCAGGCCGCCGGAGAGAGTAAAGGCGCCGATCTTATGTTCCGCATTCGCCGCAAGGAAGGCGACAGGGATCTTCTGGCGATAACTGATGGCCCTCTCGCCGTCGGCAAAGCTTCCTACGGTGTCATGCAGAGCGGACGTGCTGTAGATGTAGGAGCCGCCAAAGGCGCTCCACTTCACATCCGAATAGCTGAAGCCCAGGCCGAGATCGAGCGTCGTGGCGTCGTTGGAGTAGACGTCGCGGTCCACTTCGATCGAGCCATTGAAGTAATGGTCTAGCTTCGTGTCTGGATGGGTGGAGCGGTGCGTCCAGTCGTCGATGGAATAGACGAGCCAGTCGTAGTCGACCATGTGACCGTTGCCGTTGGCCCCGATGTTGACGTTCGCCTTCATGCTCCAGTTCTTGTCGAGGTCAGCCATCGCGCCGAACGTGTAGAGCGTGACGCCCTTGCTCTCCCAGTCGAGCTGGCTGAGCTTGTGGGAGCCGTCATAGACATATTCCCCGGCCTTGATGTTGGCGAAGCCGATGCCTCCGTAAATGGTGAAGCTCTGGTCAGGAGACGTGAATATATTGTCCGCTGCCGTCGCAAGGGCGGGAACACAAAATAAAAGGCCCGCCAGAAAGGCGGTTTGCGGGCGAAGAAAAGACATGCGTTTACCCTCAGTAGTACTTATCCAATGAGGTCGGACACTACGGTTTTGCTCCTCTTCTTCAATGGGGAGAACCGGCCATTTATGGGAATGACCCAGGCCAAAAGTGAGTCAATTAGTTTTGACTGGCTTCTGCTGGCGGAAATCGCGCAATCATTGGCACGCAGCAGTATCAGCTTTCAGAAACGCCCCTTCACACCGAAGGACACTGACCATGCCTGGAAGTCGGCACCGGCCGCGTCGTCGAACTTGGCGGATGCCGGAACAATTGTGCTCTCTACCTTCGTGTCACCCTTGGCGTGATAGATTTTCTGGTAGTCCCCGGCCACGTAGATCGAGGCGGATGGCAGGAGCTGATAGTCGAGTGAGACATTGGCCCCGATCATCGGCGCGGGTTTCATGTCATCGGTAAAACGCAGGTCGCGCATCCAGTGGTCGTCGATATCGCTTATGCCGAAGGTCGCCCCGCCCTGGAGACCGCCTGAAAGTGTCAGAGCGCCGATGCTTTGCTCAGCATTGGCCGAGACGAAGGCAACGGGAATCTTCTGCCGATAGGTAATGCCCTTCTCTCCGTCCGCGAAGGTGCCGACGGTGTCATGCAGGGAATAGTTGGAATAGACATAGCTGCCGCCGTACCCACTCCATTGCACATCCGAATAGCCAAGGCCGCCGCCAAGAGCGAGCCTCGTGCTCTCTGTCTGGTAAATGGTTCTGTCTGCTTCGATCATGCCGTTCAGATAGTGGTCGAGCTTCGTGTCGGGATGGACGGACCGATCCGTCCAGTCATCGATGGAATAGTCCATCCAGTCCCGGTCCACCATGTGGCCGTCGCCCCTCATGCCGAAGTCGAGCTTGCCCTTCAGGCGCCAGTTGTAGCCGAGTTCAAGTGTTGCGCCCAGCTTGGCGGTAGGGACGTTCTTGCTCTTCCAGTCAAGCTGGCTGAGCTTGTGACCTCCGTCGTAGACATATTCCCCAGCTTGGAGATTTGTGAAGCCGATACCCGCAAAGGCGCTCACCGAGCCATTAGAGGAAGAGTAGAAATTGTCCTGGGCGCGGGCGGGCAGCATCGACACCAAGACGGCTGACGCAATCAACGGTAAATGGAAAAGGCGAATCGTCATGCCCCGCAACCCCTTGTTGTTTAAGGGGAGCCTGCCTCGGAATGGTTAATGATTGGCTATTATGCTGTGTTACCGCCGTCCGCTATCTCAAAATGCGATGGCGTTGGCATCTTGCTCTGAGAGATCGACAATGGATGGAACGTTACGAACCATCTCGTATTTGACCTGCGTTACCTTCACGGCACGATACCAGTCGATGAGGTCGCCCCAGGGGTCGTTGATCTTGCCGAGGCCGGCAATGAAGGCCGCGATGGTGCCGACTTCGGTCTGGCCGGTGACGACGAAATAGCCACCGAGAGCAAGAATTCCGGCATAGCCGAGTTGGGTAAGGAGGTTCATGAAAAAGTTCATGGTGAACTTGATCTTGTATACGCCCATGTTGAGCGCAAAAATCTGTTCTATCCGCTTGTTCTGCACGCCATCAGCATCGAGCGCCGCGCCGCGCTCGACGATACCGGCGCTCATCTGACGGGTGACGTTGATCTTCGCGCCTACCCTTCGGTTGATGGCTCCTTGCATCAGCGGCACAAAGCCGATCTGCGGACAGAATACCAGCACGACCACGAGCGCCATCAACGGTTGGAGGTAGATAAGGTAGCCCGTGACCGACAGGAGAATACCGGCCTGCAACAAGGGCTCTGAAATCGCGCCGCCTACAAATCCGCCGATCGGTTCTGCCTCGGCAATCACGATCGAAAGTTCTGCTCCTTCCTTGGTGAGGTCCACGGTATCAGGGTGGACCGTATCGGATACGAAAACGACCCGGCGCAGCCAGCGGACCGATCGCTCGCCGATCCAGTTGCGGTAGATGTTCAGTGCGAGTTTCACGGATCCTTCGGCTAGAACGCAAAGAAGATAAAGGCTCACCAGCGTGATGATGGCACTGAATGGCTTCATGTCGGTCGCATCATTGACGATGCGACGCTGGATTTCGAGCGGGATGGTGCCAAGCAGGAAGAGGAGAATGGAGAGGATGGCGATTGCGGCCTGATGCAGGCCGCTGACCCGCCAGACGAAGCGATAAAGTGATGTCGGCACCGCGATTCCCTGCGTTCTCAATCTATGAGTGAGCAATGTTGCTCGCGGATTTCAGGCATTTCAAGCTGCTCGCTTGCCGCAGGTATCAGAACGCACCGATCAGCTTGTCGTCGGGATGAGCCGTGCCCTGTCGTTCCCGAACGGCATGGCCGTCCTCCATCCGGACCTTGCCTTCTGCCATAAGCTTCAACGCGAGCGGATAGAGCTTGTGTTCGACGGTCAGCACACGCGCCGCAAGGCTGTCGGCCGTATCGCCGGTAACGACGGGAACGGCCGCCTGCGCGAGGATCGGGCCTTCGTCCATGCCCTCGGTGACGAAGTGCACTGTGCAGCCGGCGATCCGCATGCCCGCATCGATGGCCCGCTGATGGGTATGCAGGCCCGGGAAGAGCGGCAGCAAGGAAGGGTGGATATTGATGATCCGGCCTTCGAGACGCTGGATGAACTCGCCCGACAGCAGTCGCATATAGCCCGCAAGGCAAATGATATCCGGCGACAGGGTTTCGAGCGTGGCGAGGATCGCCGCTTCGTGTTCGGCCTTGCTGGCGTAATCGCGGCGTTCGAAGGCGAAGGTGGCGATGCCGCGCTCGGCTGCTTTCACCAGTCCGCCCGCCGACGATTTGTCTGAGATGACGGCGACAATTTCGGCCGGGAAGTCCTGCACCTCACAGGCGGCTGCGAGCGCCAGCATGTTGGAGCCGCCGCCCGAAATGAAGACGACGACGCGTTTGCGCGGCATTGTCATAGGGCGAGGACACCCTGGTAGCGTGTGCCGGGTTCGCCCTCGGCACGGGCGATCATCCGGCCGAGCGGAATGACGGTCTCGCCTTCGGCCGCGAGCACAGCCGAGACGCGCTCGGCATCTGCTCCCGCGACAACGACGATCATGCCGATACCGCAGTTGAAGGTGCGCAGCATCTCGTTCTGGGCGACGCCGCCGGTCTTGGCGAGCCAGGAGAAGACGGCCGGCGGCTTGATGGCGCCAAGGTCGATTTCTGCGGCAAGATGTTTCGGCAGGACGCGCGGAATGTTCTCGGGGAAGCCGCCGCCAGTAATGTGTGCCAGCGCCTTGAGCGCACCCGTCTCGCGGATCGCCTTGAGGAGCGGTTTCACATAGATGCGGGTGGGTTCCAACAGGGCCGCACCGAGCGTCTTGTCGCCATCGAAGGGCGCTTTGTCATCCCAGGAGAGACCCGACAGGGTGACGATCTTGCGCACCAGCGAGAAGCCGTTGGAGTGAACGCCGGAAGAGGAGAGGCCGAGAATGACGTCGCCTTCCGCGATATCGCCCGCCGGCAGGAGCTTACCGCGCTCGGCCGCACCAACTGCAAAGCCGGCCAGGTCATAGTCGCCGCCTGCATACATGCCGGGCATTTCTGCGGTCTCCCCCCCTATCAGTGCGCAGCCGGCCTCGCGGCAGCCGGCGGCGATACCGCCAACAATGGCCGCGCCCTGTTCGGGGTCCAGCTTGCCGGTCGCGAAATAGTCGAGGAAAAGCAGCGGCTCTGCGCCCTGCACCACGAGATCGTTGACGCACATGGCGACGAGGTCGATGCCGACGGTGTCGTGGATGCCCGCGTCGATGGCGATTTTCAGCTTGGTGCCGACACCGTCATTGGCGGCAACGAGGATCGGGTCCTTGAAGCCTGCAGCCTTGAGGTCGAACAGGCCGCCGAAGCCGCCGATCTCGCCGTCGGCGCCGGGACGCCGCGTGGAGCGTACCGCCGGCTTGATCTTCTCGACCAGCAGGTTTCCGGCATCGATGTCAACGCCGGCGTCGCTATAGGTCAGACCGTTCTTTCCAGACTGGCTCATCCCGTGTCTCCGATGGGTATCGATTATGGGGCTGGCAATTGCATGAAGAGGCTCGACATGCAAGTCGCGAGGCTGGATTCACGATGTTTTCCGGCAGTTTTCGCAAGAGACTTATATAGAGAGGTTTGTCGCGACGGCCTGTTCTGTCCGCGAGCCATCTTGACCCGCGCTTTGCGCATACCCTAATTCCTTGTTGCAGGCTTGTCGCATATTCGCACGAGACCGCAGCACGCGCGACGAGAGGAACGCTTCATGGTGCATCATATCAGCGGAACGGGTCTGCGGCGCCAACTGCTGTTCTGGCTCGTAGCCCTCATTGTCTTCGTCTTCTTCCTGATGACATTCCGGTCGATCCTTCTGCCGTTCATCGCGGGCATGGCGCTGGCCTATTTCCTCGATCCCGTCGCCGACCGGCTTGAGCGCCTTGGCCTCAGCCGCATAATGGCGACCGTGGTCATCCTGACCGCTTTCGTCATTGTCTTCGTCCTTTCGCTGATGATCATCATTCCAATCCTGGCGAGCCAGCTCAACCAGTTCATCCAGCACATTCCAGGTTATGTGACGGAACTGCAGAACTTCATTGCCACGTCGAACGCCGCCTGGCTGCCGCAATGGCTGAATTCCCAGATGGACACGATAAAGGACAATTTCTCCAAATATCTGTCGGAGGGCGTCGGCTTCATCGGCACTCTGTTCGGCCAGATCTGGAATTCCGGCAAGGCGCTGGTGGATGTCGCCTCCCTTCTGGTCGTGACCCCGGTCGTCGCCTTCTATTTGCTCCTCGACTGGGACAGAATGATCGCCAAGGTCGACAGCTGGATCCCGCGCAACAACGTTGCCACCGTCCGCGAGATTGCCACCGAACTGGACAGGACCATTGCCGGATTCGTGCGCGGGCAGGGGTCACTCTGTCTGATTCTCGGCATCTATTATGCGGTCGGGCTGTCGCTGATCGGGCTTAACTTCGGCCTTCTGATCGGCTTCTTCACCGGCATGATCAGCTTTATTCCCTATGTCGGTTCCACGGTCGGCCTGCTTCTCGCAGTTGGCGTCGCGCTGGTGCAATTCTGGCCGGATTATGTCCACCTCATCATCGTGGCGGTGTTCTTCTTCTCCGGGCAGTTCATCGAAGGCAATATTCTGCAGCCCAAGCTTGTCGGTCAGAGCGTCGGCCTGCATCCCGTCTGGCTGATGTTTGCGCTGTTTGCTTTCGGCGCCCTGTTCGGTTTCGTCGGCGTTCTTGTCGCGGTGCCGGCGGCAGCCGCCATCGGCGTGCTTGTCCGTTTTGCGCTGGCAAGATATCTTGAGAGTGATTTGTATTACGGGCCGACGGCTGCCGACGGCGAGCCGCCCGTGAAGGATGTTTCAGAGAAGTAAATGAGTGAAATCAAGAAGGTCGCTTCACGGCGCAGCATCGCCGAACAGCTTCCGCTCTCTTTCGATCACGGAAAGGCGACGGGACGCGACGACCTGCTGGTATCGGATCGCCTGGAGGCGGCCGTCGCAATCATCGATTCCTGGCCGCAATGGTCGTCTCCGGTGGTGGTCCTGATGGGGCCGCAGGGGTCGGGAAAGTCGCATCTGGTTGATATATTCCGGCAGCAGAGCGGCGCAGCGGATGTTCATCCGCTGGCCGGCGCCGATGCCTCCCGTCAGGCGGAAACCGGACCGGTGGTGTTCGAGGATGCGGACAGGGAGGGCTTCGACGAGGTCGAGCTTTTCCATCTCATCAATACCGTGCGTGAACACGGCACCAGCCTGCTGATGACGTCGCGCACCTGGCCACCGTCGTGGAATGTTGCGCTGCCGGATCTGCGTTCGCGCCTGAAGGCCGCGACCATGGTGGAGATCGGCAGTCCCGACGAGGCGCTGCTTTCGCAGGTCATGATGAAATTGTTCGCCGACCGGCAGCTTTATGTCGATGACAAGATTGTAGGCTATATCGTGCAGCGCATGGAGCGATCCTTCTCCGCGGCACAGGATATCGTGGAGAGGATCGACCGGCTGGCACTGGCGCGTCGAACGCGGATCACGCGCACACTGGCCGGGGAGGTTCTGAACGAACTCTACGCGACCAGCGGATTGGAGTGACTGTCACAGGACTGTCGTCAAACTGTTATAATTGGCGCGGGAAACCGATAAAGGGATGGAAGAGATGGATTCTGTGGTAAGCGACGCGGCCGATGTATCAGACGCCGGGGTGACGGCCACGGACGAACTCCTGTCGAGTTCCGAGCGGTTCATCAACCGCGAGTTTTCCTGGCTTCAGTTCAATCGCCGCGTGCTGGAAGAGACCCTGAATACCGCGCATCCGCTGCTGGAGCGTGTCAGGTTTCTGTCGATTTCCTCGACTAACCTCGATGAATTCTTCATGGTACGCGTTGCCGGTCTCGAAGGTCAGGTTCGCCAGGGCATCACCATCAAGAGCCCGGACGGCAAGACACCGGCTGAGCAGCTCGATGAGATCCTGAAGGAAATCGACAACCTGCAGATGGAGCAGCAGGCGTCGCTCGCCGTCCTGCAGCAGTATCTCGCCAAGGAAGACATCCTGTTCGTGCGCCCGGCTGCGCTGTCCGTCGAGGATCGCAGCTGGCTCGAAACCTCTTTCGAGGAATCGATCTTTCCGGTGCTGACGCCGCTGTCGATCGACCCGGCGCATCCATTCCCCTTCATTCCCAATCTCGGCTTCTCTATGGGGCTGCAGCTGGAGAGCAAGCGCAATCGCGAGCCGATGACGGCGCTCCTTCGCCTGCCGCCGACGCTTGACCGTTTCATCCGTCTTCCCGATGAGAAGACGACAATTCGCTACATCACACTCGAAGATGTCGTCGGCATGTTCATTCACCGTCTCTATCCGGGTTATGAAGTGACCGGCTTCGGCACGTTTCGCATCATTCGTGACAGCGATATCGAAGTCGAGGAAGAAGCCGAGGATCTCGTGCGCTTCTTCGAGACAGCTCTCAAGCGTCGCCGCCGCGGATCGGTCATCCGCATCGAGGTCGATTCCGAAATGCCAGTTTCGCTACGCCAGTTCGTGGTGCATGAACTGGCCGTTCCCGATAATCGCGTGGCGGTTCTGCCGGGTTTGCTGGCGCTTAATACGCTTTCCGAGATCACCAAGGCCCCGCGTGACGATCTGCGGTTCGAGCCGTACAACGCCCGTTTCCCGGAGCGTGTGCGCGAGCATGCCGGCGATTGCCTTGCCGCCATCCGTGAGAAGGACATGGTGGTTCATCACCCCTATGAAAGCTTCGACGTCGTCGTGCAGTTCCTGCTGCAGGCCGCCCGCGATCCGGATGTTCTGGCGATCAAGCAGACGCTTTATCGCACGTCGAACGACAGCCCGATCGTTCGTGCCCTGATCGACGCCGCCGAGGCCGGAAAGTCGGTGACGGCGCTGGTCGAACTCAAGGCCCGTTTCGACGAAGAAGCCAACATCCGCTGGGCGCGCGACCTCGAGCGCGCTGGCGTCCAGGTGGTCTTCGGCTTCATCGAACTCAAGACCCACGCCAAGATGTCCATGGTAGTGCGTCGCGAGGACGGCAAGCTCCGCACCTACTGCCATCTCGGCACCGGCAACTATCACCCGGTGACGGCGAAGATCTATACCGACCTGTCCTTCTTCACCTGCAATCCGAAGATCGCCCACGACATGGCAAACATCTTCAACTTCATCACCGGTTATGGCGAGCCGGAAGAGAGCATGAAGCTGGCCGTGTCTCCCTACACGCTGCGCCCGCGCATCCTGCGGCACATCGAGGAAGAGATAGTCCATGCCCGCAATGGTGCGCCGGCAGCGATATGGATGAAGATGAACTCGCTGGTCGATCCGGAAATCATCGACGCTCTCTATCGCGCCAGCCGCGCGGGCGTCGATGTCGATCTGGTCGTTCGCGGCATCTGCTGCCTGCGTCCACAGGTGCCGGGCCTGTCAGACAATATCCGCGTCAAGTCGATCGTCGGCCGCTTCCTCGAGCACAGCCGCATCTTCTGCTTCGGCAACGGTTACGGCCTGCCTTCGGAGAAGGCGCTGGTCTATATCGGCTCGGCCGACATGATGCCGCGCAATCTGGACCGGCGTGTCGAGACACTGGTGCCGCTCACCAACCCTACCGTGCATGAACAGGTTCTATCACAGATTATGCTGGGCAATCTGATTGACAACCAGCAGAGCTACGAGATATTGGCCGACGGGACGTCAAGGCGCATGGAAGTACGCCACGGCGAGGAACCTTTCAACGCGCAGCACTATTTCATGACCAATCCGAGCCTTTCTGGACGTGGGGAGTCATTGAAATCGAGCGCGCCGAAACTGATTGCCGGTATCATATCCGGTCGGAAACGCTAAACTGGTACTTCATGACAAGATCTGAAGCGCAGGGGCGCTTGCCCGGCATTGCCCCTGTTTCCGTTGTCGATATTGGTTCGAATTCGATCCGTCTCGTCGTTTACGAGGGCCTCTCCAGGGCTCCAGCGGTGCTTTTCAACGAAAAGGTGCTTTGCGGTCTCGGCAAGGGGCTGGCGTCCAGCGGTCGCATGGACGACGAAGGAGTGGCGCGTGCGCTTGCGGCGCTGCGCAGATTCGGTGCGCTGTCGCGCCAGGCCCGCGCCACGGCGATGTATGTGCTGGCGACGGCTGCGGCTCGCGAGGCGGCAAACGGCCCGGAGTTCATCCGCAGGGCCGAAGAAATTCTGGATCACAAGGTGATCGTGCTGACCGGCGAGGAAGAGGCGCTTTATTCCGCCCTCGGCATCGTCAGCGGCTTCCACGATCCGGATGGCATCGCCGGCGACCTCGGCGGCGGTTCTCTTGAACTGATCGACATCAAGGGCCGCGAACTCGGCAAGGGCATCACGCTGCCGCTCGGCGGCCTGCGCCTCTCGGAAACCGTGGGCGGTTCGCTATCCAAGGCGAGGGCTTTTGCGCGCAAGCAGATCAAGGGCGCCAAGCTTCTCGAAAAGGGTGCCGGCCGCACCTTCTATGCGGTCGGCGGCACCTGGCGAAACATCGCCAAGCTGCATATGGAACTACGCAAGTATCCCCTTCACATGATGCAGGGCTACGAACTGCCATATGGCGAGATCGTCTCTTTCCTCGAGGAGGTGGTCTCCGGCGCAAATTCGCGCGATCCCGCATGGGCTTCGATTTCCAAGAACCGTCGTTCGCTGCTTCCCTTCGGTGCCATCGCCATGCAGGAAGTGCTTGAGGCGATGAAGCCCGCACGTGTTTCCTTCTCCGCCCAGGGCGTGCGCGAAGGCTATCTTTTTTCGCTTTTGCCCGAAGAGGATCAGTCGCTGGATCCGCTGCTGACTGCAGCCGATGAACTCGCCATCCTGCGCGCCCGCTCGCCCGAGCATGCGCGTGAGCTTGCCGAATGGACGGGCCGGATGATGCCCTTTTTCGATATCATCGAAACTGAAGAGGATACGCGATATCGTCGGGCAGCCTGCCTGCTGGCGGATCTCAGCTGGCGTGCGCATCCCGACTATCGCGGGTTGCAGGCGCTCAACATCATTGCCCACTCGTCCTTCGTCGGGATCACTCATCCAGGTCGTGCCTTCATTGCGCTGACCAACTACTATCGCTTCGAAGGCCTCTATGACGACGGTCGCACCGGTCCGCTGGCGACGATTGCGACTGAACGCCTGCTCGATCGCGCCAAGCTTCTCGGCGGCATGCTACGGGTGGTCTATCTCTTCTCGGCTTCGATGCCCGGCATCGTGAACGATCTGGCCTTCCGCCGGTCGGAACGGCCCGATCTTGACCTCGAATTCGTCGTGCCGCACGCCTATAGCGACTTTGCTGGCGAACGCCTCGATGGACGCCTCCAGCAGCTTGCCAAGCTGACCGGCAAGCGACTGGCTTTCGTCTTCGAGTAATCCAAAACCGCAGTGGGGAGGGGCGCTCCTTGATTCGCATTTTGCCAGCGTCTGTTGAAAGCTACCAACGAAGGCATGCTTCTCGCTGAAGCCTGACTGATCCGATGGATCTGGAACGAATCAAGAGCCCGACGGCGGAAATGCCGTCGGGCTCTTTTCGTGAGTTGACCGCTCTTACTTCGCAGAGAGGAATTCGCCGACTTCGAGCAGGACGAACTCGTTGTCGTCGGCCTTGTCGATTGCGCGGCCGGCCGAGAAGGGCAGGTTATTGTCGTTGCCGACGACGATGTGGGTCGGATCGACCACGTCGACGTTCTCGATGGTGACGAAAGGCATGTCGTAGAAGCCTTCGCCGCCGCCCTGACGCTTCTTGTTGTCCGGATCGGAGATCTTCATGAGATCGATGTAGCCGATCTTGCGAACGGCTTTGCCGGCGTTCTCATCGGTCATCTCGATCTTGTAGATGCGCTTGTGCTTGGCCGGAACGGCAAAGCAGGTCGGCTCGGGCTTCTTCGGATCGGCGCAAGCCTTGTCCGCCGTGCCGGCGCCGTTGTCGCGCTCGATGATGAGGGCGGTGGTGCCGTCGATCATGTTAAAGTCGCCGATGGCTTCGCCGCCTTCAGACAACGGATAGAGCCACGAACGGCCGGTCCAGGCCTTGGAGGCGACGTCGAGTTCGATGATGCGCAGCGCCGTCAGTCCGTCGGCCTTCTCGATCGAACCGTCTTCGAGGTAGAGCGGGCCTTCGAGCAGGCCATAAAGCTTGGAGCCGTCCTTCGACATGGCAAGCCCTTCATAGCCGCCGGAGCGCTTCAGGTTGAAGGCCGGCATCTTGGCGGTCGGATTGGCCGGAACGACGAGGGTTGCGTTATCGGGCGATTTCACCTCAGTCTCGCCGGCCTTGGTGGCGATGACATCGGTCAGCTTGCCATCCCTGGTGAATTTCAGGATGTAGGGACCGAATTCTTCACCGATCCAGAAGCCGTCGGCGACGGGCTGGATCGATTCGACGTCGAAGTCGGCGCCGGTGAGGTAACGCTGCTCGGCGCCTTCCATGACCATCGGGAAGGGTGCCTTCTTGTCGGGGTCGGACAGGAACACGGTTTCAAGACGCTCGACCTTGCCGGCATCCCAGTCGAACTTGATGTGATGCAGCATCAGCATGGAGTCGCTGGAATTGATCTTCGAGCCGAAGCCGTTGTCGGAGAGGCTCCAGAAGGTACCGTCTTCCATGGTCTTGATGCCGGAGAAACCCTGCACGGCCTGACCGTCGAAAGGCATGGAAAGGCCGGTCGGGCGAACGCCGTCCTTACCCGGAACGGTGCCGAGGCCTTCCGCGCGCTTGCGGTCCGCGGTGGTGAACTTGGCCGAGGTCTTCAGATGGGCGGGGGCATCGGCCGGTGCGGCGATGATCGTATTGGCCGGAAGGATTGCGTGGGAAACGAGCTTGGCCGGGAAGGCGACCTCGTCGGCAAAGGCCGGTGCGGCAAGAAGGAAAAGGGATACGGAAGCAAAGAGATGTTTTTTCATGGCGTCACCATTCGTAGGACGGTTAGAGACGCGGCATGCTTACGGACCGCCCATGTCAGAGCGATTTCCGTTCGATGAAGTTTCGGTGACTGTCTTCAGGCGCGAAGCAGCGTCAGCCAGTGGCCGGGCGTCATGCCGTAGCAGTTCTTGAAATGGCGGGTGAAATGGCTCTGGTCGGCAAACCCTGCATCGTAGGCGGCTTCGGCAATTGGCATGCCACTGCTCATCAGGCCCTTGGCCCGTTCCAACCGCCGCATGGTCAGATAACGATGCGGGCTCGTTCCCGTCACCAACCGGAACTGGCGGGCGAGCGAATACCGGTTGAGATCGGTCAGCGTTTCCAGCTCTTCGGAGGAAACCTGTTCGGCACAGTTTTCCCTGAGATAGGCGCAGGCGCGCGCGACGGCCCGTTCTGCCTTGGCCGATACCGTCTGCCGGCTGCCGGCATGACGCCCCAGCCCGTCCGCGATCCGGGTCAGCAGATCGGAAAGGACCAGTCCATCCGGAGCGTGATCGAGATCGGCAAGCGCTTCCGCGAGGGCACGGGCAAGCCGGCTGTCGGACAGCACCGGGGTCGATACGAACGGCAGGGTGGCCGACGGCTCGTCGCTGGCATCGCGGATCAGTTCGGGGGGAATGTACATCATCCGGTAGCGCAGGCCGTCGTCCGTGCCTGCCGCGCCGTCGTGAACCTCGTCGGGGTGAAGAACGATGATGTTTCCCGGCAGGCTGAAACGTGTCTCTCCCCGATAGGAGAAGGCCTGCACGCCGCTGATCGTCAGTCCGAGCGCATAGGTATCGTGCCGATGCGGCGCGAAGCCGTTGCCGGAAAACTGTGCCTCGATGCGCTCGATGCCGTGGGTATCGATACCGGAACGGATCGCGTCGGCCGGCCTGCACGAACGTTCAAGACCTTCGCCATCGGGGACTGGTAGCCCGGCAAGCCTATCAAGAAGACCGTTTCCGGAGTGTTGCATGTTCGATACCAAGTTCGTCGTTGTCCTGCGCGAGGATCTCGCCGCATGGCAGAAGCTCAACGTTACCGCCTTTCTGACCAGCGGCATAGTCGCAAGGGAGGAGGGCATCATCGGCGAACCCTACAGGGACGCCGCGGGCAACCTCTACAATGCGCTGTGTATCCAGCCGATTGTCGTCCTGTCCGGCGATCAGGAGACCCTGCGCAAGATCCACCTGCGCTCGCTGGAGCGCGAGGTGCCGAGTTCCCTCTACATCGAAGAAATGTTTTCAACCGGCCATGACGCCGCAAACCGCGCCGTCTTCGCCGAGTTCTCTCCTGATGATGCGAAGGTGGTGGGTCTTGCACTGCGCGCCGACAAGAAGATCGTCGACAAGATCACCAAGGGCGCCCGGATGCATGGATAACGTCCAGCAGGGCGCCTATGCCGAGAGGCAGCAGGGTAAGCGCGGCGTTCACAGGCGTCGCGAACCCAAGCACCAGCGAGGTGGCGAGGCTCACCAGCAGATAAAGCCCCCAGGCCACCTTCTGCCGGGTCATCAGGCCGGCGATGCAGAGAGCGAGATTGATCAGAAGCAGCGAGATAGCGATTGCCGAGGCGAGCGACGGCGACATGAAGCCGCGCCGCCTCAGGTCGGCCGTGGCCAGCGCAAGCACTGCGGTGGCAATCACGAGCCCGATCAGTTTTCTCGATGGCAGAATTCCTGACAATCAGGCCTCCAGAGCCAAAACCGCGAAGCTCGCGAGCCAGTGTTCACCCATGTAATCGCCCGCGACATGGGGCAGAGATGCGGCAAGATGCCGATTGGCCGCCGCTTGCAGGACAGTATGGCGTGGGTCGTTCACAGCCAGTGCGACGGCGAGTGAGCGAAAGCACCATGCACGACTGAGGTTCAGTCCGTCCAGATGGGCAATCTTGCCGTCGGATCGGTCAGAAACGCTGGCGGGCGAAAACAGCGTCGCCGGTCGCCTCTCTGCAAGCCTCGGCAGGAATCGGCTGAACCATCCGGCGAAAGCCTCGATAGGCAGAAGACGGCGCATGCATTCAGCCTCGGTCAAGGCAGACGATAGGAAGTCGTCGCCGGACGGTTCTCCCCAGGCCGGGCAATCCCGGTCCTCGCCATACCAGCGAACAGCCGTTGCGCGGAGAAGATCGACCAACGTTTGGTCGTTTATCGCGGTGCCGTAGTCCGCCGCCAGCCGGATCGCGAAGGCCGTGTTGAAATGCGTTCCCACTCTTACGGGATAGCTGGCGAGCGGCAGGAATTCCTGGAAGCCACCGGCGACAAGCCGGGAAAGAGGCCGAAGGATATCCGCGAATCGTCGCTCCTCCATGACTTCCAGTTCCGCCGCGAGCTTCAGCAGCCAGCCCCAGCCATAGGGACGCTCGAAACCCCGCGATTCGGGCCGCTCGAACAGTGCGACTTCACGGGCGATGGCGTCGGAGGTCAGGCGTCGTTCAAAAAGCTCGCGGATTTCAGGCGCGGCCGGAAGATCGGCGAAGCGGTTGAGGAGGCGGGCAAGCATCCAGTAGCCGTGCACGCAGGAATGCCAGTCGTAACTGCCGAAGAAGACCGGGTGCGTCTCGCGGGGCGAACGCACATCATCGCGGCTGCCGAAGACGAAGCCCGGCTTGTGAGGATATTCCAGCTCGACATGGGAAAGCGCGATACGCGCAAACTTTTCAGCCGTATGCAGGTCGAGTTCATGCGTCTGCGACATCGCCATCTCCCCTCGCATCGAAGGCATCGCCCCAATCCGCACGACGGGCCGCCTTGAAGATCGCGCCGTCGCGACGGCTGACGGTGATCTCCGAGGCGCTGCCGTCGGTGCGACAGAGCTTCAACCGTCCAACGCCACCGGAAACCCTCGGCGGAGCCAGAACTCGCGCTTCCGGCGGTCCTGCGGGATGCCGCGAAGCGGCGATGAAAATGTATTTCTCGTCCTCCCACGGCACCTCTCCCTGCTTGGCGAGGCGATGCACGCGCGAGCGGGCGACGCGACGGGAGAAGTGACACCAGTCCGGCGCTTCGATGGGGCAGGCTGCGGCATGAGGGCAGGGCGCCACGATATGGGCGCCAGCCTCCAGCAGCGTGGCGCGCGCCGTCAGGATGCGTCGCCAGCCGGCCGGTGTTCCGGGTTCCACGATGACGAGGGTATGCCCGGTCAGCGCCCAGAGCCGGGAAACGGCCGCCGGTATGGCATTCTCGTCGATCTCGTCCAGCACGTAGGCGAGGGTCACGAGATCGGCGGGCGGCAACTGGGGAATGGAACCGGTGAGATCGCCCGCCAGCCATTGGCAGTCCACCTGCCCGGCTTTCGCCAGCGCATCGCCGACCGAGCGTATCGCGGCACTCGCCTCGACGAGGCTTGCCCGCCTGAGTTCCGGCCAGCAATCAGCTGCAGCCCAGAGCGCGGTGCCTGGGCCTGCACCGACATCGATCAGGCTTTCCGGCGCGAAGGACGGCGATGCTTCCTCGACCATGGAGAGCGCCGCACGAACGGCTGCGAAGGTGGCTGGCAGGCGGGTGGCGAGATAGGCCTTGGCGGCCAACTCTCCATCGATGTGGAACTTGCCGTCGCGCACTTCGCGGCGATAGCGGTCGGAGAGTTTTTCGCTCGCGCGCTGCAGCCGCTCCAGCGGTTCGCGGGCAAGCATCTGGTCTACGGCGGCTCTGAGCGGAGCGGGGAGTTCCACGAAGGTGACCTCAGTTTCGCGCCGACCACTCGGGGCGCAGGATCGACATCATGACCATATCGGCGCGGTTGCCATCAGGAAGCAATGCGGATTGCCGCTTGGCACCTTCCTCGACAAAGTCGTTTTTCCGGTAGACGGAAAGCGCCCGATCATTCCCGCGAACCACGGTGAGCCAAAGACGGAAGGTTTCTGTTTCGCGAAACACGAAATCCATTGCACTGCTCAAAAGCTGCGAGCCGTAGCCTTGATCCGGAACAGCCACCGCAATCCTTTTGATGCAGACATTGCCGTCCCGGTTGTCGAGGTCCGTGAGAATCGCGAAGCCGACCGGCATTCCGTTCGTGTTTTCGCCGATCAGATAGGCGAAGGCTTCACTCGTCAGGTATGCCTTGTGCTCTTCTGCGCTGTAACGGCCTATGAAGTAGTCATAGCCCGGAAGACGTTCGGTTTCCATGATGAAGCCGATATCATCCGGAGATGCGCGCCGTAGCCGCAGAACCGGCATCTGCTCAGAATTCCACTGCTTCAACGCGCTTGTCGACGAAGCGCAGGCCGACACCGCCGGAAATCAGCTTCAGCGCCAGATCGCCAAACAGTTCCCGACGCCAGCCCTGCAGGGCCGGAACGTCAGCCTTCTCGCCTTCGGCCGCGATCTTTTCCAGATCGTCGCTGTTGGCGATCACCTTGGATGCGACGCCATGCTTTTCCGAAGTCAGGCGCAGCAGCACCTTGAGGAGTTCGACGGCAGCCTGAGCACCTTCCGGCGCATGATTGTGGCGATGGACGTGCGGCATGTCGGACTTCGGAAGTGCGAGCGCAGCGTTGACCTGTTCGATGATGGCTGCACCCGAGGAGGAACGCTCCCAACCCTTCGGGATGGTACGCAGGCGGCCGAGCGCTTCGGTGTCCTTCGGCTGCTGCTGGGCGATTTCGTAGATCGCGTCGTCCTTCAGCACGCGGGAGCGCGGCACGTTGCGGCTGCGTGCTTCACGCTCACGCCATGCGGCGACATATTGCATGACGGCGAGTTCCTGCGGCTTGCGCAGCCGCATCTTCAACCGTTGCCATGCATCGTCGGGGTGCAGGTCGTAGGTTTCGCGCGATTCGAGGATGGCCATCTCTTCCGTCAGCCATTCTGCACGACCGTCGCGCTCCAGATCCGACTTGAGCTTGAGGTAGACGTCACGCAGATGGGTGACGTCAGCCAGTGCATAATCGAGTTGCTTTTCGGAAAGCGGGCGACGGCTCCAGTCGGTGAAGCGCGAAGTCTTGTCGATATGGACGTTCTTCACCTTCTGCACCAACTGGTCGTAGGAGACGCTATCGCCGAAGCCGCAGACCATCGCCGCCACCTGGGTGTCGAAGATAGGATGAGGGATAAGGTTGCCGAGGTGGAAGATGATTTCGATGTCCTGCCGGGCGGCATGAAACACCTTCACCACCGAATCATCGGCCATCAGAGTGAAGAAGGGAGCAAGGTCGAGACCCTTGGCCAGCGGATCGACGATCACCTCGAGATCGGGGCTGGCCATCTGGATCAGGCAGAGTTCCGGCCAAAACGTTGTTTCCCGGAGAAATTCGGTATCGATAGTAATGAAATCCGATTGGGCGAGCTTGAGGCACGCTTCCTCTAATGCGGTGGTAGTTTCAATCATTTCGGCTCGGTCATGTAAAAAAGGTTGTTAACCTTAGTTCTCCTTTCGACCGTGGATGTCAATACGAACGGGGCGACGCGGCTGCGCGTACGACAGTTGCTCCCCGTTTTCGCCATCTACGACGCTAAATCGTGAGGCTGCCTACTTTCTATTGCGGAGAGCGGCGATGTTGTCGCGATGAACACGCTCATAGGGTGCGAAATAGATGACGCTGCCATGCGCTAGTTCCGGAGCGATGAAATCAGCGAGACTGGCCTTGTCGAGATTGGGATCGGCGACGTTATCCAGCAGGCGCTGGAGGTAGTCACGGTTCGCCTGGATCAGATCTGGCGCATAACCGCCGCCACCGATCCGATCTTCCGAGCCATGGTTCGGCAGAATATGGCGGATGGGAAGCCCGGCGAGCCGGTCAAGTTCCTCGATGTGACGAAGCGTATGCTCCGGCTCGGAGATATAGGTAACCGTATCCTCAAGCGTATCGCCGGCAAGAAGGACACCGATGTCGGGCAGGAGGAGAACTGTTCCGTCCGCGCTGTGGATATCGAACTGCAGGAGTTCGACGTTCCATTTGCCGACATCGAGTTCAAGCCGCTCATTGAAAAGAGCGTTGGGCATCACGACGGGATCAATGGGTGGGTTCTTGGCTGCGAGAACTGCGGCGTTGTCGGCCATCGCCTTTGCCGTCAGCCGGTTGGCTATGATTTCGCAGTCGGCAAAGACCGCGTTGCCGGCGATATGATCGGCGTGCCAGTGGCTGAGCACCACGCGAATGCGGGAGACGCCAAGCCCTTCCAGATGACGTCGTACGGCGCGGGCGTGGTCGAGGGAAATATGCGTATCGTAGACGAGCGCCTCGTTCTCGGAAACAATGGCATAGCTGGCCACACCGAGGCTGTAGGCGCCGTCGTCCAGCCAGTTTCGGTCAGGTGAATGCAGGCGTTTTCCGGGAGTGCGACCGTCGTAATAGGCGAAGAGCCCGGGATAGGGCTCAAGGATACGGAGCGTGGCGGCGAAGTCAGTCACGGCAGCTTCCTGCGCTGGTGTCGTCGCAGGTTGATGCCTGTGTGGCCTGTCCGCTGTCAAGTCACGCAATCGGGCCATATGGCCGGATGAAGCGTGTCATACGACCCGCACATAACTGGTCATGCCGGTCTTCTGGTGCTCGATGATGTGGCAATGCAGGACCCAGTTGCCGGGATTGTCCGCGACCACAGCCAACTGCACCTTTTCGTCGGGTAGCACGAGGTATGTGTCCGAGACGAGAGGCGAAACCGGCCCCTTGGACGACGAGACGACCTTGAAGTTCATGCCGTGGATGTGGATCGGATGCGCGTGCGGCGTCACGTTTTCCAGATTGAATATGTAGGTCTTGCCAAGTTTCATTTCGACAAGCGGATCCATCGGGTCAGCGCTGTCGCCGGGGTAGGGCACCTTGTTGATCGCCCAGAAGGAATAGCCGAGCGAACCGCAGATCGAATCCTTTGCGGCGTTTTCGGCGGTGGCACTCAGCACGAGCGGAACCGGGATGGCGTTGGCAAGGTCTGCCTCGACAGGAGGATTGGGCGCAAGCGGCACCACATCGCCGAGGTTCCGCTTCAGGGACGAGCCGACGGAGCGAAGCCGGGCGACGATCTTCGGCGTCGATGGCCTGATGTCTTCGAGCGCTGCTGTCTCGCCCTCTGTATCCGGCATGCGAACCACGAGATCGAGCCGCTGGCCAGGTGAGATGACCACGGTATCGAGCGGCGTGTGTTCGGGAACCGGCTGGCCGTCCAGGGCAATGATAAGGGCGTCCGCTCCGACCATCTTCAGATTGAAGATACGCGTGACGTCGGACACCAGGATGCGCAGACGGACAAGGCCGCCGGCGGGTGCGTCATAGCTCGGCTCCAGCTGCCAGTTGGCTGTGCGTACGGTGCCGAACGTGCCGCCCTTGGCCGCGTCGCGTGCCTTGAACTGCTCTATGAACTGGCTGTTGCCGCCAAGCCGCCAGTCGCGAAGGTTGATCGCCACTTCCGCGTCGAAAACGGGATCGTCGGGGTCCTCGACGATGAACATGCCGGCAAGGCCGCGGCCGATCTGCTCCAGAGTGTTGCAATGGGGATGGTACCAGTAAGTGCCTGCATCGGGCGGCGTGAACGCATAATCGAAGCCGTCGCCGGGATAGACATAGGGCTGGGTCAGGAAGGGAACGCCGTCCATGGCATTGTCGATCCTGAGGCCATGCCAGTGGACGGTGCTGGGCTCGTCCAGATTGTTGAGGAAACGGGCGGCAAAGGGCTCGCCGCGCCGCGCGCGAAGCACCGGAGGCGTGGCATCGGCGACATCGCCGCCACCCAGGCGATAACTCATGACGCCCTCTGTCGCCGCCTTGCCGTCGATCATGGCGCTTCGCCGATAGGCTTCGAGTGTCACCGGATCGGCGGCCGCAAGTGCGTTGGTCAGGCGCGGCAGGAAGGTCATGCCAGAGGCGTAGGCGCCAGCGATGGCGGAAGCTTTGAGAAGATTACGACGGGTGAGCAGAGCCATGGGGCTTCTCCTGCGAAAGAGCTTACGCCTCTTTAAACTTGAGGTGAAAAATCATCAATATCCCGACGTCGGCCAAACTGCCGCAGTCAGTCTTCTTTCTCGGTCGGCGGAGTCGCCAGCTTGTTGAAGAAGGTGGAGGTTCTGAGCAGGTTGCGGAACCGCTGCCGCCGGCTGCCTGTCGGTACGCCGCTGCGGGTTCCCATGCGCAGAAGCGTGTAGGCCATGAAGGCGAAGAGCACCACCGTCGTATAGATGAAGAGCGCCTGCGGACCGAAGAGGTCGAGCATGAAGGATGCAAACAACGGTCCGATGACCGCGCCAATGGACCAGAAAAATAGCGTGCCGGCGGAAACCAGCGCGTGCTGGCCGGGAGCGGCATGGTCGTTGGCATGGGCCGAGCAGAGCGAGTAGAGCGGCATGCCGAAGGCACCGAACACGAAGATGCCGACGAAGTTTAGCCACTCGTTCGTACCCGCAACGAAAGCCAGGAAAAGCCCCGCCGCGAAGGTACCGAAGGCGGATATCAGGATGATGAACCGGCGGTCCAGCTTGTCGGAATAGTGCCCGAGCGGATATTGCAGCACGACGCCGGCAAAGATGCCGACGCTCATGAAGGTCGCGATCGAGGTGATCGACATGCCGATACCATCGGCATAGATCGGCCCGAGCGACCGGAAACTGGAATTGGTGAGGCCGACGACGATGCAGCCGACCGTGGCGAGCGGCGAGACCTTCCACAGGACGCGCAGGTCGAAGCGAACGGCCTGCGGCGGGGAGGGGCTGGACCGGTCGGCAAACGAGATCGGCACCAGCGACAGCGTAAGCGCCATGGAGATGATGGCGAACAGCTCGAAGCCGCTGATTCCGACCGCCGGTATCATGTATTGCGCAAGAGTCACCGCGCCGAGATCGACGAAGCGGTAGATGGAGAGCGTTCTTGCCCGGGTATTGTTGGTGACTCGCGCATTCAGCCAGCTTTCGACGACGGCGAAGAGGCCGGCGAAACAGAGGCCCTGGATGAGCCGCATGGTGAACCAGCTCGTCGGGTGAATGAAGAGCAGCATGGAAATGGAGGCCGCCGACGCGATGGCCGCCAGGGCACTGAATGTCCTGATATGCCCGATCGAGCGGATGATGCGGGTCACATAGATGCAGCCGATGGCGAAGCCGATATTATAGCCGGTCCCGATGATGCCGATCATCGACGTCGAGAAACCTTCCTGCAGCGCGCGAAGCGAGATGAAGGTGCCTTGCAGGCCGTTGCCGCCGATCAGGATGCCTGCGGTGATGAGAAGCGGGATGAGGGGGCGGATATCGTTCATTGGACCTGCACGCATGACCGGCCGCCGCGAGTCGGCGCCGTCACAGGATGCACCTTGTAGAGCAGAGGGTTGTGCTGTTACAGCGGAAATCTCGGCGACATATGCTCCAGCCTTGACAAATCGGACAGTCCGTGCGCTTTTCCGCCCGATTTTTATCGGTTGTCTATGGTCGCCCGCGCGCCTTTTCGGCCGTTACCTTAGTCCAGGAAAGCTCTGAAAAATGCACCGTTACCGCAGCCACACCTGCGCCGCCCTTCGCAAGTCCGATGTGGGCGCAACCGTCCGTCTCTCCGGCTGGGTCCATCGTGTTCGTGACCACGGCGGCGTTCTCTTCATCGACCTTCGCGACCATTATGGCGTCACCCAGGTCGTGGCCGATCCCGACAGCCCGGCCTTCAAGCTGGCCGAAACCGTGCGTGGAGAATGGGTGATCCGCATCGACGGCGTCGTCAAGGCGCGTGCCGAAGACACCGTCAACAAGAACATGGCGACGGGTGAAATCGAACTCTACGCGCAGGAAATCGAAGTTCTTTCCGCCGCCAAGGAATTGCCGCTGCCGGTCTTCGGCGAGCCGGATTATCCCGAAGACGTGCGCCTCAAGTACCGCTTCCTCGACCTGCGCCGCGAGACGCTGCACAAGAACATCGTCAAGCGCACCAAGATCATCTCCGCCATGCGAAACGGCATGGCCGATGCCGGCTTCGGCGAATACACCACCCCGATCCTGACGGCCTCTTCGCCGGAAGGCGCGCGTGACTTCCTCGTGCCGTCGCGTATCCATCAGGGCAAGTTCTTCGCCCTGCCGCAGGCCCCGCAGCAGTACAAGCAGCTGCTGATGGTCGCAGGCTTCGACCGCTACTTCCAGATCGCGCCGTGCTTCCGCGATGAAGACCCGCGCGCCGACCGTCTGCCGGGCGAGTTCTACCAGCTCGACGTCGAGATGAGCTTCGTGACCCAGGAAGACGTCTGGAACACCATGGAGCCGATGATGACGGCCGTGTTCGAGCAGTTTGCCGAAGGCAAGCCGGTTACCAAGGAATGGCCGCGCATTCCCTATGACGTAGCGATCCGCAAGTACGGTTCCGACAAGCCGGACCTGCGCAACCCGATCGTCATGCAGTCGGTCACCGAGCATTTTGCCGGTTCCGGCTTCAAGGTCTTTGCGAACATGATCGCGTCCAACCCGAAGGTCGAGGTATGGGCCATCCCGGCCAAGACCGGCGGCAGCCGCGCGTTCTGTGACCGCATGAACGCCTGGGCGCAGAGCCAGGGCCAGCCGGGTCTCGGCTACATCTTCTGGCGCCAGGAAGGCGCCGTGCTGGAAGGTGCCGGCCCGCTTGCCAAGAACATCGGTCCGGAGCGCACAGAGGCGATCCGCGAGCAGCTCGGTCTCGACGAAGGCGATGCCTGCTTCTTTGTCGCCGGCGAGCCGTCCAAGTTCTACAAGTTCGCGGGCGAAGCCCGTACCCGCGCCGGCGAAGAGCTGGATCTGGTTGACCGCGACCGCTACGAATTCTGCTGGATCGTCGACTTCCCCTTCTTCGAATACAACGAAGAGGAAAAGAAGATCGACTTCGCGCACAACCCCTTCTCGATGCCGCAGGGCGGGCTTGAGGCACTGAACGGCGAGGATCTGCTGTCGATCAAGGCCTTCCAGTACGACGCCGTCTGCAACGGCTTTGAAATCGCTTCCGGCTCGATCCGTAACCAGTCGCCGGACCTGATGGTCAAGGCTTTCGAACTGGTCGGTCTCTCTAAGGCCGACGTCGAGGAACGCTTCGGCGGAATGTATCGTGCCTTCCAGTACGGTGCACCTCCGCACGGCGGCTGTGCCTTCGGTATCGACCGTGTCGTCATGCTGCTCGTCGGCGCCAAGAACCTGCGCGAAATCACGCTGTTCCCGATGAACCAGCAGGCGCAGGACCTTCTGATGAACGCGCCGTCCGACGCAACGCCGACGCAGCTTCGCGAACTCGGCCTGCGCGTGATCCCGCCGCAGAAGAAAGACTGATCGGATGAAGCTCTGGATCTCCGACCGGGTCCGGGACATCCTGCTACATGCCCTCGCCGCGGCTATTGCCGCGGCGTTGTCGTTTTATGTGGCGCGTTGGCTATTCGGGCACCCGGAGCCGATTTTCGCGGCGATCACTGCGATCATCTGCCTGGCTCCAGGTATTCCCAATCATTTTCGCCAGACATTGAACATGATAGTGGGCGTGGCCATCGGGATTCTGGTGGGCGAACTCGCATTCTTGCTGCCGATTCCGTTTCTCGAAGTCCGGATATTGCTGTGCGTCTTTCTCGGCGTGCTTCTCGGTGCTCTGATAAACCTTGCACCAGTCGTTCCCATACAGGCCGGGGCTTCGGCTCTGCTTGTGATGGTTATGGGACCTGCCAACGCGGGACTCGTGCGTTTTCTGGACGTTGTGGTTGGAGCCCTTATCGGCGCGACTTTCGCGCTTATCCTGTTTTTGCAAAAACGCGCGTCATCCACCGGTAAGGAAGGTGAAGAGCCCCCTGAAACGAAAGGGGCCGCCCCGAAGGACGGCCCCTGAAAACGAAACGGGGAAGTTTATTCCTCGTTGGCGCTGACGGACACGCCGAGCAGCTGCGGAATTGTTTCCGGTGCGCCCATGCCGGCACCCATGATCATCGGGAAGGGGACCGGCTTTTCCGGTGCCGCGCTGATCGTCAGGTTCTGCGGATCGTCGAGATAGGTGTTGACGGCATTCGAGATCTCGTTTTGCAGCGCGCCGAGCTTTGCCTGCGCCAGCATCATCGGCAGCATCGCCTTGACCATCTGGGCCATCTGCTCGCCGGTGGTGCCCTGCTCCTTGCCGGCAAAATCGAGGCCGCGCTTGGTGATGCCGTCATCCTCGAAGCTGATTTCGGCGCTGACGAAGGACATCTGCTGCATCAGGCCGAGCATGGCGAGACCTGCGGCCTGCTGTGCCTGTTCGTTGTTTTGCTGACCCTGCATCGTGCGGGCGGTTTCCTGCAGTTGCTTGACGAGGTCCATGGTGTAGCCGGACAGGCTGAATGCGAGGTTCAGGCGGCCGATATTGGCGAAGTCGAAGGCGTATTCCTCGACATCGATCGTGCCGGTATCAAGCTCCCAGTTGCCCGAGAAGGAGACGTCGCCCTCTATCGTGTTGAGGTTCAGCGCGTTCAGGGTTTCCTTGCTCTTGGGATCTTCAACCGAAGAGAGGTCGGCCTTGACGCTGCTGACGCCGCCTTCGAAGGCGAGCGACTTCTCATCTTCGCCGAGCGTCATGGTGGCGGAAGCCTCGGCCATTGTGAAGACCGGCTTGCCGTCGACGCTGACATTGATCGCGCCGCTATGGGCTTCATCGTAGAGCATCATCGACTTGAAGTCTTTGCCTTCAGTGCTGCCGGGCACATGCACGCCCGCAAGGTAGAGATCCTTGACCGAGATGCTGGTCTTCTCTTCGGTGAAGTCCACGGCCGGGAAATCGATGCGCTCGATGAAATAGGCGCCACCGTCTTCCTCGCTCACACCCTTGAGGGTAAGGTCGCCGAGCGGGATCGACTTTTCCTGCGGGCCCGTCGTCGTGAATTTCGAACCCTTGAGGATCACGGCACTGCCATCGACTTCCACCGATTCGGCGGAGATTGCGCCGCTGCCCGCCGCATAGGCTGCATTGATCTTTTTCAGAAGATCCTGGCCGTCGAGAGCCCATGCCGGGTTGGAAAGCGTTGCAAAGGCGGCGCCTGCCAGCAGCAGCCGGGAAGTACGGAAAAAGGTCATACACGAGTTCCTTTCGGAGAAAAAAATGCAGAGTCGTATTATTCACGACTAACAGCATGTCTTTATATTGTCAGATTGCGAAACTTCCATCGCTTTTGCCATGACATTTTGACCTAGGTTAAAGGGTGGTGAGTTTTGTCACAGCCAACGCCAGCCCCTGTTAATCCACAGCCGGATGACGCGGATTCCTTGCCGTTTCAGGCCTTCTCGTCTAGTTGAGAAGCCATGGGGAAAAATCTTATTCCGCCGGATGACGGCGGCGACAACATTCAGCCGGTCGATCTCAAGGCGGCGCTCGAAGAGCGCTATCTCGCTTATGCATTGTCGACGATCATGCACCGGGCGCTGCCCGACGTGCGCGATGGCCTGAAGCCGGTTCATCGCCGCATCATCCACGCGATGAGCGAGATGGGCATTCGCCCGAACTCGGCCTTCAAGAAATGCGCCCGTATCGTCGGCGATGTCATCGGTAAGTTCCACCCGCATGGCGACCAGTCGGTCTATGATGCGCTGGTGCGTCTCGCGCAGGATTTCTCCCAGCGTTACCCGGTCGTGGACGGGCAGGGCAACTTCGGCAACATCGATGGCGATAGCGCTGCTGCCTATCGTTACACCGAAGCGCGCATGACCGATGTCGCGGCGCTGCTGCTCGAAGGCATCGATCAGGACGCCGTCGACTACCGCCCGACCTATAACGAGGAAGACGAGGAGCCGGTCGTTCTTCCCGGCGCCTTCCCCAACCTGCTTGCAAACGGCGCATCCGGCATCGCGGTCGGCATGGCGACTTCGATCCCGCCGCACAACGCGCACGAAATTTGCGACGCCGCCCTTTACCTGATCAAGAACCCCGGCGCTCCCGTCGAGGAGCTGCTGGCCGATCCGGCCAATCCCCAGAAGGGCGGTATCGAAGGCCCGGACTTCCCGACCGGTGGCATCATCGTCGAGAGCCGCGAAAGCATGCTGGAAACCTACCGCACGGGTCGCGGCGGCTTCCGTGTGCGTGCGCGCTGGGAAATCGAGGATCTCGGTCGTGGCGGTTACCAGATCATCGTCACCCAGATCCCGTTCCAGGTGCAGAAGTCGCGCCTGATCGAAAAGATCGCCGAACTGCTGATCGCCAAGCGGTTGCCGCTTCTGGAAGATATCCGAGACGAGTCCGCCGAGGACGTCCGCGTCGTTCTGGTGCCCAAGAGCCGCACCGTCGACGCAACGCTGCTGATGGAATCGCTGTTCAAGCTCACCGAGCTCGAAAGCCGTATCTCGCTCAACATGAACGTGCTGTCGCAGGGCAAGGTGCCTCGCGTCATGGCGCTGAACGAGGTGCTGACCGAGTGGCTGGAACACCGCAAGGACGTTCTGGTTCGCCGTTCGCGTTTCCGCCTTGCCGCGATCGACCGCCGCCTCGAAATTCTCGGCGGCCTGCTGGTCGCCTATCTCAACCTCGACGAAGTAATCCGCATCATTCGTGAGGAAGATGAACCCAAGCCGGTGATGATCGCCCGTTGGGATCTGACCGACATCCAGGCCGAAGCCATCCTCAACATGCGGCTGCGCAATTTGCGCAAGCTCGAGGAATTCGAGATCCGCAAGGAGCACGAGGAGCTTTCGAAGGAGAAGGCCGAGATCGAGGCGCTGCTCGCATCCGACGATAAGCAGTGGCAGACGATTTCCTGGGAGATCGGCGAGGTCAAGAAGAAGTATGCCAAGGCGACCGAACTCGGCCGCCGCCGCACCCAGTTCGCCGATGCGCCCGACGCCGACAGTGAGGCGATCCAGCAGGCGATGATCGAGAAGGAACCGATCACCGTCGTCGTCTCCGAAAAGGGGTGGATCCGCGCGCTCAAGGGTCACATTTCCGATACGTCGAGCCTCACCTTCAAGGAAGGCGATGGCCTGAAGGTTGCCTTCCCGGCGCAGACCACGGACAAGATTCTGCTGGTCACCACCGGCGGCAAGGTGTTCACGCTTGGCGGCGACAAGCTGCCGGGTGGCCGTGGACACGGCGAACCGCTGCGCATCATGGTCGACATGGAGAATGATCAGGACGTGCTGACCGCCTTCGTGCACGATAGCAATCGTAAGCTTCTGTTCTCCTCGACCGTGGGCAACGGCTTTATCGTGGCCGAAGCGGACATCGTCGCCAATACCCGCAAGGGCAAGCAGGTGATGAACGTCGGAATGCCGGATGAGGCGAAGCTCGTGGTTCCCGTATCGGGCGACCACGTCGCCGTCGTCGGCGAGAACCGCAAGTTGCTGGTGTTCCCGATGGCGCAGATGCCGGAAATGACCCGCGGCAAGGGCGTTCGCCTTCAGCGTTACAAGGATGGCGGCATTTCCGACATCAAGTGCTTCGCGATTGCTGACGGACTGACTTGGGAAGACAGCGCCGGTCGCGTCTTCAGCAAGTCGAAGGATGACCTTGCCGAATGGATGGGCGATCGCGCTGCGGCCGGCCGTACCGTTCCGAAGGGTTTCCCCCGCAGCGGCAAGTTCTCCGGCTGATCTTCTCTTCCGGTGGCAATCGGATATTGAAGAGATAATTGCGATATCGATGCGGGTAGAGTGGCCTCAGGCTTCGCTTTGTCTCACCTCGATCGGTACTGCCGCAGCCTTGCGCCGGTTGGCTATTCGCCCGGCCCATATCTGAGTCAGGGAGTGACCGAGCAAGGCGAGCACCATGATGCCGCCGCCGATGAGGGTCGGCGTCCCGGGCATCTCGTTGAAGATCAGCCAGATCCACACCGGCGCGAGAATGGTTTCCAGCAGGTAGAACATACCGACCTCCGCGGCTGGCAGATAGCGCGGGGCGGTTGCCAGCAGCCAGAAGGCAAGCGGCATCATCACGATCCCATCGAGCAGCGCCCAGCCGGGTGCGTGCATGGTGAACTCGTCGCTCCAGCCGAGAACGAGGCTGAAACCGGCAGGTATGATGGTCGCAAGCAGCGGTACGAAGCCCATGGGCTGGCGCGAGGCGCGTCCGATGGTGAGTGCCCCGGCAATCAGCACGGCGGCGACGGTGGCGAGACAATCTCCGAAAAGATGGCCCGATGACACGCCCCCGCTGACGATCAATGAGACCCCGGCCAGCATGATCACCATGGTAACCAGCGTCGAGCGGCTCGGAGGTTCCTTCAGGAACAGCCATGACAGGATGGCCGCGATCATCGGCGAGAAGGCGACGATGAAGACGACGTTTGCCGAGGAGGTGTGATAGACGGCAGCCACGAACGCCATGGTGCTGAAGCCGTAGAACAGCCCGCCAATCAAGCTCGCTGGTGTCAGGCGGATCGCGGACCAGCGCCCTGTCACAAGCCGCATTCCGGCAAGCGCCATAAGCGCGATCAGGAAGATCGCCATGCTGCGAAGGCCAAGCACCGGCCACAGCCCGCCATCTGAAAGCCGGACGAGCGGAATGTCGAAGGAAAGGAAGAGGCCTCCGGCTGTCGCCAGCGCGAGGCCGGTGGAGCGACCGGCAGGGGAGGGTGGTGTCATTTTTTCGGGGGCTCGGCCGCTTCCGGGTCGGGAATATAGCGTTCCCAGCCTTGGTTCGTCAGGTGCTCCTGCGGGAGGAAGCGGGTCTTGTAATCCATCTTGTGGGAGCCGCGCACCCAATAGCCGAGATACACATGCGGCAGTCCGAGCGCCTTCGCCCGGTTGACGTGGTCGAGAACCATCATCGTGCCGAGTGACCGCTTGTCTAGAGCCGGGTTAAAGAAGGAATAGACCATCGAGAGCCCGTCGCTCATCAGGTCCGACAGGGCGACCGCTATTAACTCGCCTCGCGGCTGGCCGCCAAGCCCGTCGCCGGGCGCACGCAGCCGGTATTCGATCACGCGGGTCTGCACATGGGTATCCTCGACCATGATGGCATAGTCGAGCGCCGACATGTCCGACATGCCGCCTTCTTGGTGACGATGATCGAGATAGGTACGGAATAGGGAAAACTGCTCGGTCGAGGGCTGGGCCGGAAAGACCGTCGAGACCACGTCCTTGTTGGTGGCGGCGACCCGCTTGAAGGAACGGCCCGGCTCGAACTCGTCAACGAGGATCCGCACCGAGATGCACGCACGGCACGCTTCGCAGGCGGGACGGTAGGCGATGTTCTGGGATCGGCGGAAGCCGCCCTGCGTGAGAAGGTCGTTCATCTCGGTCGCGCGAGGGCCGACGAGATGAGTGAAAACCTTGCGCTCCATTTCCCCCGGCAGGTATGGGCACGGCGCGGGCGCCGTGAGGTAAAATTGCGGAGACGGAGACGTCTGGGTGTTCATCTTGCCGGTCGATTTCCTCTGGCGACCATCATTTTCATTAGCATGGCGCAAGAATAAAAAACGTCAACTATCCGTCATCAAAGAAGAACACGCCGGACCGCTATGGGACGGCGTGTTCCGAAGGTTTTGCTCTCGCTGACCTCTGTCAGGCCGTACGAACGGCGGCAGTACCGAGCAGCAGGTCGTGAACCAACCGCGATCTCTCGATGAAAAGACCGGCGAGGAGAATCAGCGGGGTGAGCACCGAGTTCAGGATCCAGAACAGCGCCAGATGCGCGATCGCGGTAAAGAAGTCGATCTTGCGGCCATCGAGGCGAACCATGGCGATGCCCATGGCGCGCATGCCAGGCGTCGCCTGGCTTTGTCCGGCAAGCGACATGCCGAAATAGAGGCCTGCCACCACGAAGAACAGGATCGGATAGAGAAGCCACGCGAAGCCGAGCGTGATGACGCCCATGAAGAACACCAGAATTGCGGCCGGGACCCACAATGCCCCGACGAGCAGGTAGTCGATCATGAAAGCAAAGACCCTTCGCGACAGCACACCACTATAAGCGCGCCAGTCATCCGGTGCTGCATAGGTCGGGTTGGTGTCGAGGCTCATTGTATGCTCCGTTGTGAACTCATGAAAGCATATGGGGGCAAACGCCGGAAAAACAATGACTCCGACAGGTCTGCCCCCGAAAGGTTCCGAAGTCTCAGCCGTGCTTGGCGAGGTGGCGGGCCACATCCATGGCGAAATAGGTCAGGATGCCATCACAACCCGCGCGCTTGAAGCAGAGCAGGGTTTCCAGCATGACCTTTTCTTCATCCAGCCAGCCGTTGAGGCCGGCGGCCTTGATCTGCGCATATTCGCCGGAGACCTGATAGGCGAAGACCGGCAGGCCGAAGGCTTCCTTCATTCGCCAGCAGATGTCGATATAAGGCAGGCCGGGCTTGACCATCAGCATGTCCGCGCCCTCCTCGACGTCGAGCGCTGCATCGCGAAGCGCTTCGGTGCCGTTGGCCGGGTCGAGATAATAGCTCTTCTTGTCGCCCTTCAGCAGCCCGCCGGTGGAGATCGCCTCGCGATAGGGGCCGTAATAGCCGGAAGCGAACTTCGTCGCATAGGACATGATGCCGACGTTCTGGTGGCCTGCGGCGTCGAGGCCGCGGCGGATCGCGCCGATGCGGCCGTCCATCATTTCAGACGGCGCAATGATGTCGGAGCCGGCGTCGGCCTGCAGGATGGCGGCGCGCACGACCTGTTCGACCGTCTCGTCGTTGACGATCTCTTCCCCGCGCAGGATGCCGTCGTGCCCATGGCTGGTGAACGGATCGAGCGCAACGTCCGTGATGACGCCGATGTTCGGGACGGCCTTCTTGATCGCAGCCGTTGCACGATTGATGAGATTGTTGGCTTCGAGGATCTGCGAACCGGTTTCGTTACGCAGTTCCATTTCGATGTTCGGAAAGGTCGCCAGCGCCGGAATGCCGAGATCGGCCGCTTCCTTCGCGGCCTCTACAGCCTTATCCACAGACATTCGGTTGACGCCGGGCATCGAGGCGACCGGCTCGACGATGCCTTCGCCGGGGATGACGAAGATCGGCCAGATGAGGTCGTCAACCGTCAGCCGGTTCTCCTGAACCATGCGGCGCGTCCAGTCGGCCTTGCGATTCCGCCGCATGCGGCGGTGTCCTGTGATGTCGTCGACCAGATGAATCTTGTCCTGCATGGTAATGCCTCGTCTTCCTTTTGAGCGGTGCGCGTACTGCTCTAGTCCTAAATTGAGAAACCGCAAAGGGGCGCATCGTCGCGCCATGGCTGGCAACGGGACGCCGCTTGCGCATATGCTTCGCCCATGAACCCTGATTCTCAAAATGCACCGAAAGGCAGCCTGGCGGAAATCCTGTTCGTGATCTTTCTGAGAGTGGTCGCGATCGCCTCCCTGTGGTTTGGCCTGCAATACTGGGGAATGCTGGTCGGCTATTCGCTGGGTGGGCAGGGACGTTTTGATCTTCTCTCCCTGCCGTGGAAAGTGGCGGGCGCCAGCCTGTCTGTTATCTTTCCCGTTGCTGCTCTCGGACTGTGGCTTGCGGTCTCCTGGGGGCCGGTTATCTGGGCGCTTGCGGCCGGCACACAGGTCCTGATGCATGTGGTCTGGTACGACACCTTCGGTTCGAATCCGATGGTACTGGTCATGCATGCCGTAGTGGCGCTGGTGTACATTGTCTTCCGTCTGGCGTTGTGGCTCGAAAAGCGCCACAAGCAGGATGAGATAAGGCTTGATTTACCGTAATGACATCAGGCTTTTCGGTAAACTCTTGTTAAGCCTGCGTTTTAAGTAGAATTTTATATGCATTGGATATGGTCACTCACAAGGCGGGAGAAAAACAAAGCCGCCAGATAAAACAGTGAGGCAGACCGACATGAACACCAAGCTCAAGCCACAGCAGAACACCCTGGCACCGCAGGAAGAAGCAATCCGCTCGCTCTACATGGAGTCGTTGCATCTCGTTGAACGCCTGCATCGCCGTCTTCTCGATGTCATCAAGGACGAGTTCGACCGGCAGGGTCGCAGCGACGTCAACGCCGTTCAGGCGCTCCTCTTGTTCAACATCGGCAATTCCGAATTGACTGCCGGCGAACTGCGCTCGCGTGGTTACTATCTCGGTTCGAACGTTTCCTACAACGTCAAGAAGCTGGTAGATCTGGGCTTTATCAACCACCAGCGCTCGCGCATCGACCGCCGCTCGGTTCGCATCAGCCTGACCGAGAGTGGCCAGGAAATTGCCGAAACCGTCGCCAAGCTCTACGAGCGCCACATCGGTTCGATCCAGAAGGTCGGCGGCATCGGTTCCGACGAGTTTACCCAGATGAACAAGCTGCTGCAGCGCCTCGATCGCTTCTGGAACGACCAGATCCTTTATCGCCTCTAAGAAGCTGGCTTGCTTTCAAGCTCTGGCCGGGATGCATTCGCCTGCTTCCCGGTCCACTCTAACTTGAGGGCGGGGTAGCGCGCGAAGATGGCGTCGAAAATGCCGTCGCGTGCGCGTTGCAGTCGCCGTCTGTTGAGATATGGGCTGAGCGAACGCAGAGGGATCATGTTCTTTTCCCCGATGCCGTCGATGACGACGAATTCCGGCCTGCCCGAGCGGTTCTCGCTGTAGAGAAACTGCCGCATATGCATGTCGGAAAGCACCACATGCATGTCCATGCAGTCCTTGAACAACTGGTCGAAAGCAGTCAGGTGCTTGACGGCCAATGTGCCCTTGTCGAACAGTTTTTCGAGTGTGGGGGCGAGTTCATCGCCTTCGCCGGCAATTTTTTCTGTGACAAGCGCAAGCCCAGCTGTCGTCGACACGAGACCGCAGGGCACGGCAATCGGGGGAGCGCCCCGCTCGTCCTCGTTCCAGCGACGGCTGAGGATGAGATATTGGGTCAGTTCCCGCCGAAAGCCGCGATAGACCCCTAGCGGATTGGTTCGCTTGATCAGGCTTTCACCCTTCAGACGAGCATCCCCGGATGTTCTTTCCGGATCGACGATCTTCAGCACCACATCAGGCATATCGGGGTGGGTGTAGACACGTTTTAGTGAACCGGCGGTCTCGAACTTGCATTCCGATATATCGAGTCTGCTGCTGAACCTGCCGTAAAAGTCCTTGCTGGCCATGGAAATCTTTGATCGTAATTACATATAACTACGCTTGATATGACAATAAGATGACGCCGTGCGCAATAGTCGGAGCCACGAATTGGCCATATTGCTATGTGAGCGCCGGAGGGAATAACGGTTGCATATTCGTCGCGGTGCCGGAGCGGCTGTCGCCCCAAAAGCCAAGCTTGGCGTCCGTTTGTTAACCATGGCCGACTTAAAGCATGGTTTTCGTTTGAACTGGAAACGGTAGGAAAGATGTCGAAGAAATCTGGAATTGTCGATTTGTCACGCCGCGCGATCCTGCGCGGTGCCGCAGCAGCAGGTGCCGCAGCAATCGCCGGCCAGGCCGTTGCACAGACGGCAGTCGACGAGCTGATCAGCGCGCCGCGACGCGGCAACTGGGATGATCAGTTCGACGCCCAGGCTTCCCGCGCGACGGCGAGCGTCGTGTCGAACACTCCCATGCTGAGCGGCAGCAACCTCTTCAACTTCCAGGATGCGATCCAGAACTATCAGGCCATCGTTTCTAACGGCGGTTGGCCACAGGTTACGCCTGCCGTCAAGCTGAAGATCGGTGTCGTCGATCCGTCAGTCCAGCAGTTGCGCCAGCGTCTGATGATTTCGGGCGACCTTGATCGCGGCGCTGGCATGTCCAACTCCTTCGACACCTATGTCGATGGTGCCGTGAAGCGTTTCCAGGCCCGCCACGGCCTGCCGGAAGACGGCGTTCTCGGCGAGTTCTCGCTGAAGGCCCTTAACGTCTCAGCCGATACTCGACTGATGCAGCTCAACGTGAACCTGCAGCGACTGCAGGAGATGATGAGCAAGCAGCTCGAAAACCGCTACATCGTCGTCAACATTCCGGCAGCCTATGTTGAAGCGGTTGAAGGCGACCGCGTTGCGCTCCGCAATACTGCGATTGTCGGCCGTGACACCCGTCCGTCGCCGTTGGTGGATTCCAAGGTTTCCGACATCATCCTGAACCCCTACTGGACTGCGCCGCGCTCGATCGTCGAAAAGGACATTGTGCCGCTGATGCGCAAGGATCCGACCTATCTGTCGCGCAATAACATCCGCCTGATCGACGGCAAGGGCAACGAGGTGTCGCCGGAAAGCATTGACTGGTTCGCGCCCAAGGCACCGAACCTGATGTTCCGACAGGACCCGGGCAAGATCAACGCCATGTCCTCGACGAAAATCAACTTCCCGAGCCCGGAAGCGGTCTATATGCACGACACGCCGACCCAGGGCCTGTTCAACAAGCTGATGCGTTTCGAATCCTCCGGCTGTGTACGCGTTCAGAACGTGCGCGACCTCATCGTCTGGGTGCTGAAGAACACCCCCGGCTGGAACCGCCAGGAAATCGAGCGTGTGATCGCAAGCCGCGTCAATACGCCGATCAAGGTGACGGACGAAGTCGGCGTGCATTGGGTATACCTGACCGCTTGGTCGGCGAAGGATGGCGTCGTTCAGTTCCGTGACGATATTTACGGAAAAGACGGCAACGCCCAGCTCGCGCTGCAGACCAATATCGGCGTCGAGCAGGTCTCCGGTTCCGTCGAAGACGATATCCTGCCGCAATAACAGCGAATTTTCGGCCGCCTCCATTACCCTGGGAGCGGCCGGTTAGTTTCGTTATGGTTAATATACGCTTATCGGGTGACGAATAATAATCGTTAAAAATTTGTTAAAATTTTCGGTTGTGTAAACCGGATCCCGAAAATATCATCTGCGCAGCCGTTTGTTTTTGAGTTGGAGGCTGTGCGCAGATGGATATGAGCAGCTCGAGCCGGAAAGTTAGCATTCCGGCATCAGCCCTTCAGGGCAGTCTCAGGGACTATCGGGCGCCGACCGGTCCCGATCTCGTTGGCCGAACAGACGGCTTCTTCGAATGGCAGGATCTGCGCCGACGCAATGACGTATGGCCGTATGCCCGTTCGACCGAAACTGCGCCCGCGACCTATTGTAAGGTGCGTTCTGATTCCGATCGGAGCTTCCAGGGTATCAATTTCGCGTCTCAGGATTATCTCAGTCTTTCTTCACACCCGCGCATCAAGCGTGCCGCAATTGAGGCCGTCGAGCGCTATGGAGTGCATAGCGCCGGGTCTGCAGCTCTCCTTGGCAACACCGCCAACTCGCTTGATCTCGAAGCGAAGTTCTCGGACTTCCTCGGGGGCAGGGAGGTCGTGCTCTATCCGACCGGCTGGTCCGCAGGTTTTGCGTCTGTGCAGGGCTTTGTCCGGCCCGAAGATCATGTGGTCATGGACGTTCTCGCCCATTCCTGCCTACAGGAAGGTGCGCGCGCAGCTACCCAGAACATCCATCATTTCGCCCATCTTAACACCAGTGCCGTCATCCGCCGGTTGAGCAGGATCCGCGAAAAGTCTCCGGATGTCGGTATCCTGGTGGTGACAGAAAGCCTGTTCTCCATGCACGCCGACATGCCGGACTTTGCCGGTCTGCGTCAGGCCTGCGATACCTATGGCGCGACGCTTCTCATCGATTGCGCCCACGATCTTGGCGCTATGGGGCCGGGCGGCCTTGGCAATCTCGGTTCGGCTGGATTGCTCGATGCTGCCGATATCCTCATTGGTAGCTTCTCCAAGAGCTTTGCATCGAACGGAGGTTTCGTTTCGGTAAAGACCCGCGCTGCGGCGGAATATCTGAAATACTTCAGCGCCACGCAGACCTTTTCCAATGCGCTTTCGCCGGTTCAGGCCGCAGTCGTGGGTACAGCGCTCGACATCATCCGCTCGGATGAAGGTGAAGAACGGCGCCAGCGGCTGATGGACAACATTCTCTATCTCCGTAAAACCGTTGAAAACACAGGGCTTCGCGCACTGGGAATTCCATCGCCGATTGTTCCTGTTTTCGTCGGCAGTGAGGCGCTGGGACGGCTGATCTCTCGCCGCATGCCTGATTTCGGCGGTATTGCCAACCTGGTGGAATACCCGGCCGTTCCCAAGGCGGAATCCCGCTTCCGTTTCCAGGTGATGGCGGATCACACCCGCTCCGATGTCGATCGTGTCGTTGTGGCACTCGGCTCGGCGCTCGAGGCGGCGCGTACCGATCTCGAACTTTGCGTGACCGTTGACCAAAGCCCATTAAAATTATTGGGCACTTCAACTTCCGCGGCTGCTTGAGCGACGGCTTATATTCTTTTTGTTATGCGTAGATAGCGTCTGTTTGCCTTTTTTGGCATCAAACGCTGATGTTAGCAGCGTTTAACAATTGAATTTACTGTTTGGAAACACATTTCACACAGAGTTGACCAGCTCTGCGGTTGAAAGGCTGTGGCATGACACTTGTTTCCCGGCTCGAGGCGGCCATCGACTGGCTGACGCCGGCGCATCTGAAAGAAGATGTGCATACGCGCAAGCGTGTCCGCATGTTCTTGATCAGTCACATGTTCGGCCCCATAACCGGTGCGCCGATTCCCTTGAGCCTTTTTGTTATCGATCCTGCCCCTTATCCGCAGGTGCCGATCCTTGCCGCATCGATCTTTGGCTTCTGGTTGTTCCTGCCGCTGATCAAGCTGTTTCCACGCGGCTATGGTGTGCTCTCCCAGCTGTCGATCCTCAATCTGAATTTTGCAATTCTTTGGGGCTCCTATCACTATGGGGGCGCGAGTTCGCCTTTTCTGATGTGGTATGTTGTCATGCCGATGCTTGCCTTCTTCTATATGGGGGCGACACTGGTGACGCGCGTGGCGGTGTTGTCCCAGCTCATGCTCGGCCTGTCGGTTTTCGTCGCAGCCTATATTCTGCAGGGCGAGCGCTTCCCCGATAACATTCCGCTTGAGAACATGGTCTATGCGGGGATGATCTCCGCCTTCAGCGCAACTATCTACGCCTTCTTCATGGCGAGTTATTACGCCAGCGTGGTCGACAGCCAGTCGGAGTTGATCAAGGAGATCTCCCGCCACGAAAAGACACTCGAGGAACTCACGGAAGCCAAGGAGGAAATGGAGCAGGCCAACGCCGCTCTGGTGATTGCCAAGAACCTCGCGGAGGCCCGCAACCGCGAACTCGAGGCGACGAGGGCGAGCCTCGAATACAATGCCCTGCACGACGCGCTCACCGGGCTTCCGAACCGGCGCTATCTCGATAATGTCATGGCCCAGTATGCTGAATCATGCCGTCGCGACGGCACGGGCGTGGCCTTGCTGCATGTGGATCTCGACCGATTCAAGCAGATCAACGACACGCTCGGTCACACGGCGGGCGATGAGATGCTTATCCACGTTGCGAGACTCATCAAGGCCGTCGTGGGAGAGGGCGATTTCATTGCTCGTGTTGGCGGGGACGAATTTGTTATCGTCAGCCACGTGGATGAGGATAACAATGAGGCGCTTTCTGCCAAGGCCGATGAACTGATCGAGAAGATACGCCAACCCGTTCCGTATCAGGGGCATCTCTGCCGCGTCGGTGCCAGCATCGGCATCGCGGTCGCCATGGGGGAAAACATCGATCCGAAGAGCCTTCTGGTCAACTCCGATATCGCACTCTACCGCGTCAAGCAGCGCGCCAAGGGGCATAGCGAATTCTTCTCCGAGGAGATCCAGCGCGAGATCGTAGACACCAAACGGACGGCGGACGACATCCTGCGCGGCATCGAGCAGAAGGAATTTATCAGTTTCTATCAACCGCAATTTGATGCGCGCACTCACGAGATCGTCGGTGTCGAAGCGCTGGTGCGCTGGAACCATCCTGCCAAGGGCATTCTGCCACCGTCGCACTTCCTCGGAATCGCCGAGGATCTCAATGTGCTCAGCACCATCGACGCCATTATCCTGGATCGCGCCATCGCCGATCTGGAACGATGGAACGGCAGGGGCTTTACGGTTCCCAAGGTGGCTGTGAACGTTTCGGCTCGCCGGCTGAACGATCGCCAGTTGCTCGACAATCTGCGTGCGCTGCAAATCAAGCCCGGCACAGTCTCGTTCGAACTGGTGGAATCGGTCTTCCTCGATGAAACCGATGAGTCGATCTCCTCAAATATCGAGCAGATAAAGGAACTCGGGATCGAGATCGAGATCGATGATTTCGGCACCGGCTACGCCTCCATCGTCAGTCTGCTCAAGCTCAATCCCAAACGTTTGAAGATCGACCGCCAGTTCGTTGCGCCGGTGCTCGTTTCAATCGAGAAGCGCAGACTGGTTTCCTCGATCATCGATATGGGCAAGTCGCTCGGCATCGAAGTGATCGCGGAGGGCGTCGAGACGATGGAACAGGCGCACATTCTCAAGGAACTTGGGTGTGACGTGTTGCAGGGCTATGCCTTCGCAAAACCGATGAGCGCTGCCGATTTGGAGCGATTCGTCGAACAGCATCAGTGGCGCAAGGCCTCCTGATCCTCACTTCTTTTTCGATTTCTGGTCAGCAGGCAGCGTGTCATCGCTCTTTGATGCGCAAATGTCGCGTCCCGTATTGCCCTTGACCATCGGGGACGTTAAGACCCCTTGGCATCAACCCGTCAGGAGCATTCAATCATGTCGAACACAGATGCCTTCTTCTCCCGTCCGCTTGCCGAGACCGATCCGGAAATCTTCGGCGCGATCGAGAAGGAACTGGGTCGCCAACGTCACGAAATCGAGCTGATCGCCTCGGAAAATATCGTATCCCGTGCAGTCCTTGAGGCGCAGGGTTCGATCATGACGAACAAGTATGCCGAAGGGTATCCGGGCAAGCGCTATTACGGCGGCTGCCAATTTGTCGATATAGCCGAAGAACTGGCGATCGAACGCGCCAAGAAGCTGTTCGGCGTCAACTTCGCCAACGTTCAGCCGAATTCCGGTTCACAGATGAACCAGGCGGTCTTCCTTGCTCTGCTGCAGCCAGGTGACACCTTCATGGGCCTCGACCTGAATTCCGGGGGGCACCTGACGCATGGTTCGCCGGTCAACATGTCGGGCAAGTGGTTCAACGTCGTTTCTTACGGCGTGCGTGAAGGCGACAACCTGCTCGACATGGATGCCGTTGCCGAAAAGGCTCGCACCCACAAGCCGAAGCTGATCATCGCCGGCGGTACCGCCTATTCCCGTATCTGGGACTGGAAGCGCTTCCGCGAGATTGCCGATGAAGTCGGCGCATACCTGATGGTCGACATGGCCCACATCGCCGGCCTCGTTGCCGGTGGCCAGCATCCGTCGCCGTTCCCGCATTGTCACGTCGCCACTACTACGACGCACAAGTCGCTCCGCGGCCCGCGCGGCGGCGTCATTCTGACGAACGACGAGGATCTGGCGAAGAAGTTCAATTCCGCTGTATTCCCCGGCCTGCAAGGCGGTCCGTTGATGCACATCATCGCCGCCAAGGCCGTTGCCTTCGGTGAAGCGTTGCAGCCGGAATTCAAGGATTACGCGGCCCAGATCGTCAAGAACGCCAAGGCGCTGTCCGAGACCCTGGTTGCCGGCGGCCTCGACATCGTATCGGGCGGCACGGACAACCACCTGATGCTGGTCGACCTTCGCAAGAAGAACGCCACCGGCAAGCGGGCAGAAGCAGCGCTTGGTCGCGGGTACATCACCTGCAACAAGAACGGCATTCCGTTCGACCCCGAAAAGCCCTTCGTCACCTCCGGTGTTCGTCTCGGCACGCCTGCCGGCACGACCCGTGGCTTCAAGGAAGCGGAATTCAAGGAAATCGGCAACCTCATCATCGAAGTTCTCGATGGCCTGAAGGTCGCGAATTCCGACGAAGGCAATGCCGCGGTCGAAGCTTCCGTCCGGGAAAAGGTGGTCGCGCTGACCGGCCGCTTCCCGATGTATCCTTACATGTAAGGAAGACGCATGCGCTGTCCCTTCTGCGGTTCAGACGATACCCAGGTCAAGGATTCCCGTCCGGCGGAGGATAACACCTCCATCCGCCGGCGGAGGATTTGTCCGGATTGCGGCGGTCGTTTCACCACCTTCGAACGGGTGCAGCTCCGCGAGCTCATGGTCGTCAAGAAGACCGGTCGCAAGGTGCCCTTCGATCGCAACAAGCTTGTGCGCTCGTTCCAGATCGCGCTGCGCAAGAGGCCGGTCGACAACGATCGCATCGAGCGTGCGGTCTCCGGCATTGTCCGCAGGCTTGAAAGCTCGGGCGAGACGGAAATTCCCTCTGAGGAAATCGGGCTGCAGGTGCTTGAGGCGCTGAAAAGCCTCGATGACGTCGGCTTTGTCCGTTACGCCTCCGTCTATCGCGACTTCTCTCATGCGGAAGATTTCGAGCAGGTGATCGCAGAGATCAATGCGAAGATCTCCCGCGATAGCGGCATGGAGTGATCCTTGGCCGCGGCGCCCGATGACGAGCGCTTCATGGCGGCCGCGATCCGCCTGTCCCAGTGGAATCTCGGACGTACCTCTACAAATCCTTCCGTTGGCTGCGTGATCGTCAGGGACGGCGTCATCGTCGGCCGTGGCGTCACGGCTGAAGGCGGGCGGCCCCATGCCGAACCGCAGGCTCTCGCCGATGCGGGAGAAAAGGCGAGGGGGGCGACTGCCTATGTCACCCTTGAGCCGTGCTCGCATCACGGCAAGACACCGCCCTGCGCCGAGGCGCTGATAGCCGGCGGCGTCGCACGCGTGGTCGTTTCCGTGACCGATCCGGACGAACGGGTGTCGGGGCGGGGGCTCGGCATGCTGGAGGCGGCCGGCATAGAAGTTGAAAGCGGTGTTCTGGAAGAGGAGGGGCGGAAGGCGCTCACGGGTTACCTCACCCGCCAGACGAAGGGCCGCCCGCAAGTGATTCTGAAGCTTGCCGTTTCCCAGGATGGGATGATCGGCCGTGAAGGAGAGGGGCAGGTGGCGATCACCGGTCCTGTGGCCCGCGCCCAGGTGCAGATGCTTCGCGCCGAAACCGATGCTATCCTCGTCGGAATTGGAACCGCGCTGGCTGATGATCCCGAACTCACCGTCCGTCTCCCAGGACTTCAGCAACTTTCGCCCATCCGGGTGATTTTGGATCGCAGGCTCGAATTGCCGCTTGGTTCGAAGTTGGTGAAAACGGCGAACGAGCTTCCCGTCATCTGCATTGCGGGACCAGGTGATGACGGCGCCTTGTCAGGCCGTCGCGAGGCGCTTCGTGCTGCCGGCGTGGAGGTCCTGCAATCGGAGGATCTCGGGGCATTATTGTTTGCTCTCGCTGCCCGCGGCACTTCTTCCCTTCTGGTGGAGGGGGGCGCTCAGATCGCCCGGTCCTTCCTCGATCTGGGAGTGATTGACGAAATCTGGCTCTTTCGTGGCGATGTCGTCGTCGGGACGGGCGGTATACCCTCTCCAGTAACTCCGGCGAGGTTGCCACCGGAGTTTGTCCTGGAGCGATCGCTCGCTCTCGGACCGGATCGTCTGGAGATCTTCCGCCGTCCCGACTGACGCAGGCTGTTCTGCTGCGTTAACGCCAGAACAGCATGATCAGAATGATGAGTGGAATCGGTACACCGATAAGCCAGAGCAATATGCCGCGACCCATTTGAAATCCTCCCTTGTCTGTGGCGGTAGCAACGGCTGCGCTGCCTCCGTCATGTGGTGGTGACTGAGGGCTAAAGGCTTGGGCCGAGGATTTTGTTCCGAAAAATGATGGTCCGCGGGAGAACGTGGAACCTCGTCACAGATGCTCGCTCAGCTAAAAACGCTTGCCATTGGCGATGCGCCGTGGTTTGACCCCACTGACTGGCCAATGGCCGCACTCTCTTTGAAAAACCGGGATCGTAATCATGGCAAAGAAGAAATCCGCACCCCATCTTCTGATCGTCGAGGCGCGATTCTACGATGATATGGCAGACGCGCTTCTGGAAGGCGCAACCTTTGCCCTCAAGGAAGCGGGAGCGACCTATGACGTCGTGACCGTTCCTGGTGCACTCGAAATTCCGCCGGCAATTGCCATGGCGCTCGATGCGGCGGATGAGGATGGCACCGTTTACGACGGCTTCGTCGCGCTCGGTCTGGTCATTCGTGGCGAAACCTATCATTTCGATATCGTCGCGAACGAATCCTCGCGCGCTATCATGGATCTTGCTGTCTCCGAATCGCTTCCGATCGGCAACGGCATCCTGACGGTAGAGAACGACGACCAGGCCTGGGCCCGCGTTCGCCGTTCCGACAAGGACAAGGGTGGCTTCGCCGCTCGCGCTGCGCTGACGATGATAGCGCTGAAAGAAAAACTGGGTAACTGACGCAACATGTCGAAGGAAGAAAACCAGCCGGTGAAATCCGCCAACCAGCGCGGGGCAGCGCGCCTTGCCGCTGTGCAGGCGCTGTACCAGATGGATATTGGTGGCACCGGCGTACTTGAAGTGGTAGCCGAATACGAAGCCCACCGTCTCGGTCAGGAGATCGATGGCGATACCTACCTGAAGGCCGATCCCTCCTGGTTCCGCTCCATCGTCGCGGGCGTCGTGCGTGACCAGAAGACCATCGATCCTATGATCCGACAGGCTCTGCAGGACGACTGGGCGCTTTCGCGCATCGACAGCACTGTTCGCGCCATTCTGCGTGCCGGTACGTTCGAGCTGCTTGAGCGCAAGGATGTGCCGATTGCTGTGATCGTCACGGAATATGTCGAGATCGCCCGCGCATTTTTCGAGCAGGATGAGCCGAAGCTCGTCAATGCAGTCCTCGACCGCATCGCCAAGCAGGTGCGCGCTCCGGCAAATAAATAATCTGAAGGACTGACGGGAATGACTGCTGCTGAGCCTAGGGGGTTGGAAGGCCAGTTGCGGTCTGCCAGACGCAATGTCTTTCTCCTCGCCGCGGCGCAGTCCATTCTGGGCTCGGCTGCTCCGCTCAGCTTTGCGGTTGGCGGCCTCGCAGGTTTCCAGCTTCTTGGACTGGACAAGTCCCTGGCCACAGCGCCGCTCACCGGGTTCAACGTCGGCGTAGCGCTCGGTGCGATCGTCGTTGCGGTCGCCTCGCGCTTTTTGGGCCGACGTGAAAGCTTCATGCTCGGCGCCATGATGGGAGCTACCGGTGGCGCGGTGGCGGCACTCGCGCTCTTCCGCTCCGATTTCTGGCTCTTTGCTTTCGGCCTGATGCTGATCGGTCTTTCGGGCGGCTTCACCCAGAAGATCCGCTTCGCCGCTGCCGATGCCTCGCCGAGCTTCTACAAGGGCAAGGCCATCTCCTGGATCCTGGCCGGCGGTATCGTATCGGCGATTGTCGGGCCGCAGCTCGCCATCTGGCTGAAGGATGCGATGGCCCCGGTCACCTTCGCCGGTGCGTTCATCGGTCTGGTACCGTTGATGCTGCTGGCGATCGTGGTTCTGGCCTTCCTGAAGCTGCCCGACGCGGTCGGAAAAATCGGCGAGAACGGCGAACCGGCTAGGCCGCTGCGCGAAATCGTCACCAACCAGCGCTTCATCACCGGCATGATCTGCGGCATCAGTTCTTATGCGCTGATGACCTTCATGATGACCGGCGCGCCGCTTGCCATGGTGATCGGCTGCGGTTTTTCCTCCGAACTCGCGACGCTCGGCATCCAGTGGCATGTCATCGCCATGTTCGCCCCGAGCTTCTTTACCGGCATGCTGATCTCCCGTTTCGGTACGGAGAAGGTTGTCGCCGCGGGTCTCCTCATTCTGATGGCCTGTGCAATCGTCGCGCACATGGGGGTTGAACTCTGGAATTTCTGGGGTGCGCTGGTGCTGCTCGGCGTCGGCTGGAATTTCGGCTTCATCGGCGCAACCGCGATCGTCGCTTCCAGCTATCGGCCGCATGAGGCCGACAAGGTGCAAGGCTTCCACGATATTATCCTGTTCAGCACCGTGGCGCTTTCCTCCTTTTCTTCCGGCAAGGTTTTCACGGCATTCGGCTGGTCTGTCATGAACCTCGTCGTCTGGCCCGTTACCATCGTCTGCCTCATCCTGGTTGTCCTGCAGATGCGCGCAACTGCTGCCGCAAGGAAAGGTTGAGCCTCCAGTCCTGCGACACCAGCGGGACTTGACGTAAAGGAAAGCGCGAAGCAATCTCGCCCCAAGCCGGACGACCTCGGAGGAGGGGGCCGAGTCCGGATGTCACCGCCCGCGAGGAGTGAGGCGCGGGCAATACGGGAGGGTATTGCGAATGACGGTTCTACCAGTTGTTATTTTATGCGGTCTTCTGTCTGTGGCCTATGCGATCTGGGCCACGCGCTCCGTGCTGGCGGCCGATCAGGGCAACGCACGCATGCAGGAGATTGCGGGCTATATTCGTGAAGGCGCCCAGGCCTACCTCGCTCGCCAGTATCTGACGATTGCCATCGTGGGTGCCGTTGTTTTCATTGCCGCCTGGATCCTTCTTTCCCCGACTGCCGCGATCGGCTTTCTGATCGGTGCGGTGCTTTCCGGCGCGGCCGGCTTCATCGGCATGCATGTCTCGGTCCGCGCCAATGTGCGCACCGCGCAGGCCTCTTCCCAGAGCCTTTCGGCCGGTCTCGACATCGCCTTCAAGTCAGGTGCCATCACCGGCATGCTGGTGGCCGGTCTCGCACTTCTCGGTGTCTCCATCTATTTCTACATTCTGACCGCGATACTCGGTCATGAGAGCGGTTCCCGTGAGGTTATCGATTCACTCGTAGCCCTTGGTTTCGGCGCTTCGCTAATATCGATTTTCGCCCGTCTCGGCGGCGGTATCTTCACCAAGGGCGCCGACGTTGGCGGCGATTTGGTGGGCAAGGTCGAAGCCGGTATTCCGGAAGACGACCCGCGCAATCCGGCAACCATTGCCGATAACGTCGGCGACAATGTCGGCGACTGCGCCGGCATGGCGGCCGACCTGTTTGAAACCTATGCGGTATCCGTCGTCGCCACGATGGTTCTGGCCGCGATCTTCTTCGCCGGTTCGCCGACGCTCGATATCGCGATGACCTATCCGCTGGCAATTTGCGGCGCCTGCATCGTCACCTCGATCATCGGCACCTTCTTCGTCAAGCTCGGCACCAACGGCTCGATCATGGGAGCACTCTACAAAGGGCTGATCGTAACCGGCATCCTGTCGATTCTCGGTCTCGGCGCTGCCACGTCGCTGACCATCGGCTGGGGTTCCGTCGGCACCGTTGGAGGTCAGGACATTACGGGGTGGAATCTGTTCATCTGCGGCATTCTCGGTCTCGTTGTGACGGCCCTGATTGTCGTCATCACCGAATTCTACACCGGCACCAACAAGCGGCCGGTCAACTCGATCGCGCAGGCTTCCGTGACCGGCCACGGCACCAACGTCATCCAGGGGCTTGCTGTTTCGCTGGAATCAACGGCACTTCCGGCAATCGTCATCGTCGGCGGCATCATCGCCACCTTCCAGCTTGCCGGCCTGTTCGGCACGGCAATCGCCGTCACCACCATGCTCGGCCTTGCCGGCATGATCGTGGCGCTCGATGCATTCGGTCCCGTGACCGACAATGCAGGCGGTATCGCGGAAATGTCGCACCTGCCGCCGGAAGTCCGCAAATCCACCGATGCGCTCGACGCGGTCGGCAATACCACCAAGGCGGTAACCAAGGGCTATGCGATCGGCTCGGCGGGCCTTGGCGCTCTTGTGCTCTTTGCCGCCTATTCCAACGACCTGCAGTATTTTGCTGCCAACAGCGATAAATACCCGTATTTTTCGGGTATCGGGGATATTTCCTTCAGTCTGTCCAATCCCTATGTCGTGGCCGGTCTGATCTTCGGCGGCCTCATTCCCTATCTCTTCGGCGGTATCGCCATGACGGCGGTGGGTCGAGCCGCAGGCTCGATCGTCGAGGAGGTGCGGCGCCAGTTCAAGGAGAAGCCCGGCATCATGCAGGGCACGGAACGGCCGGACTATGGCCGCGCCGTCGACATGCTGACCAAGGCCGCGATCCGCGAAATGATCGTTCCGTCATTGCTCCCGGTGCTGGCTCCGCTCGTCGTCTATTTCGGTGTGCTACTGATTTCCGGCTCCAAGGCCTCGGCTTTTGCGGCACTCGGTGCCTCGCTGCTTGGCGTCATCGTCAACGGTCTCTTCGTGGCAATTTCCATGACCTCGGGCGGCGGTGCCTGGGACAACGCCAAGAAGAGCTTCGAGGACGGCTTCATCGACAAGGATGGCGTCAAGCACCTGAAGGGATCGGACGCCCACAAGGCATCCGTTACCGGTGACACGGTGGGAGATCCCTACAAGGATACCGCCGGCCCGGCCGTAAACCCGGCGATCAAGATCACCAATATCGTCGCGCTTCTGCTGCTGGCCGTGCTGGCCGGCTGACGACAGATCACTTCTTCAATAAAAAAACCGCGGAATGAAGTTCCGCGGTTTTCTTTTGTCGTCTGCCGAGCGATCAATTGCCGCCAAGCATGTTCTTGATGCTATTGGCTGCGCCGCCGCCACCGGAAAGAACTTGCTGCAGGAAGGTGAGATCCTTGCCCCCTGTCGGAGTGGTGCGGGAAATCATGTCGAAGACCTTGCCGTCCTTCATGGTGTAGTTCGCACGTTGCGACACAACGCCATCCTTGTCGAAATAGATGGCGAGGATCTGCTGTTCCACCAACCGTTGTTTCATGAAGGCGGCCGAACGGGTGCGCGTCTGAGAAATGTAATAGAAGACTTCGCCATCGAAGGTGGCAGTCGTCGACGGGGTGCCGAGCGACAGGAGCACCTGTTCGCGGCTGGAGCCAACCGGTACGAGCTCAAGCGCGCTCTGGTCTACGACGTAACCATTGTGGAAGACTTCTTGGGTAGTGCAACCCGAAAGGCTCCCGACCGCCACAGCAAGCGCGACAGCAGTGCATCCGAGAACGTTTCTGTTCGATCTGAGGTACCGCATTTCCAACCGCAAGTCTCCCATGACTCTAAAGATGGACGTTTCGAAGAAACGCCCGCAAACCTGTTGCGCATACCATTGTGGCCTTTCCGGGGACGAACGGCCGGCCGCGACAAACTCGCTTTCGGTCCGGCGATCGGAGACCGGTGTTGCCTTGCCGGCTTGGCGCAGGCAGGCAGAAACGGCATTGCAATTCACGCCTGCTTCGGTAAACCAGCTTTCGCAATCATGCAACAACGGCATGGGCAGGTGGGCTTGTTCCCGCGGTTCTTTTTGGTGGAATTGGATGGTATTCGGCTTCTTTCGGCAGAAAAAGCATAACCGGCTCATTGTCGAGCGCCAGTATGCGTCGCTGACATCTATCGCTCGCACACCATTCTTTTATACAGATCTCGGTGTGCCCGACACAGTGATGGGTCGCTTCGAGATGCTGTCCGTGGTCCTGATTCTGTTCTTTCGCCGCACGGCCCGCTCGCCTCGTAGCGGACAGGAAATTGCCCAGGAAATCGTCGATGCCTTCTTTCAGGACGTCGATCATTCCATCCGGGAACTCGGCATCGGCGATCAGGGCGTGCCGAAGCGTATGAAGAAGCTTGCAGGCATGTTCTATGGTCGCCTTGAAGCCTATGCGGCTTGCCTGGATAAAGGTGCGCGCGAGGAGTTGGCGACGGCGCTTCGACGCAATATATACCCGGAAACGGTGGAGACCGCGCCTTCTATGCAGGGTCTGGCCAATTGGATGATCGAGGCTGAGGAAGCCTTGGCCGGTCTGGGCGAGGACGTGATCGAAACCGGATCCGCCCGATTTGTGGTTCCCGGAGGAACACACTGATATGACGACGAACAGGAAAGACGCCACCGGATTCACCTATCTGGTGAAGGTGGGGCATATCTCTGCCAACCCGGTGCAGGTGCATGTGGAAGCCGATGAGCGCGAATGCGTGTGGCTGGCTCGATTGTGGAAGGTGCTGGCGGTCAACCGGCTTGCAGCCGATCTTCAGATTGCCCGCTGGAAGAAGGACGGGGTACGTATCAAAGGACGAGTGACTGGGGAGATCGTACAGTCCTGTGTCGTGACGCTGGATCCCGTCACCACGGCGATTGACCAGGAGATCGACCAGATCTTCGTGCCGGAAGGTTCTAAGCTGGCGCGCATTGTAACTGACGAGGCCGGTGAGATGGTTCTCGACCCGGATGGTCCTGATTTGCCGGAGACCTTTTCCGGGGACGCCATCGACGCGGGTGCGCTGGTGGCAGAGTTTGCTGCACTTGCCATCGACCCTTATCCCCGCAAGCCCGGCGTGGATTTCGCAGGGCACCAGGAAGGTTCCGTTGAAGATGATCGGCGCCCTTCACCTTTCGCGGTGCTGAAGGACTGGAAAAAGGACTGAAGCGCTGCGGAAACCCTTTGAATTGGGTTGTGCGTGGCGGCAAAAACGGTATTTTGGCCGAAAATTTCGCCCGGCAGCGAAAAGAAGGATCAGATATAAGTGATCAGAATTTCTCTCGACGTGATGGGAGGCGACTTCGGCCCTGAAGTCGTCATTCCTGGAGCTGCCAAGGCGCTGGAACGGCATCCCGACACTACGTTCATTCTTTTCGGACAGCAGGAACGCTGCCTGCCTCTTTTGGCGCAATATCCCAAGCTCAAGGAAAAGTCCGTCTTCCATCACTGCGAAGTGGCGGTCGGCATGGATGAAAAGCCGAGCCAGGCGCTTCGCCGTGGCCGCTACGTCTCCAGCATGTGGCGTTCCATCGAGGCGGTGAAGACCGGCCAGGCTGATGTCGTCGTTTCCGCCGGCAATACCGGTGCCCTGATGGCCATGGCGAAATTCTGCCTCCGCACGATGGCTTCCATCGAGCGTCCGGCAATTGCGGCCATCTGGCCGACACTTTCCGGTGAAAGCATCGTGCTCGACGTCGGCGCCACGATCGGCGCGGATGCTCAGCAGCTTCTCGACTTTGCGCTGATGGGTGGAGCCATGGCTCGCGCGCTTTTCGAACTGGAGCGTCCGTCCGTCGGTCTGCTCAATGTCGGCGTGGAAGAGATCAAGGGACAGGAAGAAGTCAAGGAAGCTGGGCGTCTGATCCGCGAGGCGGGCCTTGATACCATTGACTATTTCGGGTTCGTAGAAGGCGACGATCTCGGCAAGGGAACGGTGGACGTGGTTGTGACCGAAGGCTTCACCGGCAACATAGCCCTGAAGACCGCAGAAGGCACCGCCCGCCAGATTGCGGAATATCTGCGTTCGGCGATGTCGCGAACCCTGCTTGCCAAGCTCGGCTATCTCCTTGCAAAGGGCGCTTTCGATCGCTTGCGCGAAAAGATGGACCCACGCAAGGTGAATGGCGGTGTTTTCCTGGGTTTGAACGGTATCGTCATCAAGAGTCATGGCGGGACGGACTCCGAAGGCTTTGCGGCGGCAATCGACGTCGGTTATGACATGGCCCGCAATGGCCTGACGCAGAAGATAGAAAACGATCTGAAGAAATATCATGCCCGGCACCCCTCTGCGGCCGGTCCCGAAGCGGCATGATCCCAGGGGTAGGAAACTAATATGATCCGTGCAGTTGTTCGCGGCTTCGGAGCGTCGCTTCCGAAGCGGGTGATGACCAATCGCGAATTGGAAGATCTTGTCGAAACCTCCGATGAATGGATCGTGCAGCGCACGGGCATTCATCAGCGCTATATTGCCGGAGAAGGTGAGACGACCGCATCGCTAGGGGCCGCCGCCGCGAAGGCTGCTCTGGATAATGCCGGTCTTACCGCATCCGATATCGACCTGATTATCTGTGCGACTTCCACCCCGGACAACACCTTCCCGGCGACTGCAGTCAATATCCAGAACCGGCTCGGCATCCATCACGGCTTTGCCTTCGACGTTCAGGCCGTCTGTTCGGGCTTCGTCTATGCCATGGCGACGGCGGATCTCTATATTCGTGGCGGTATGGCCAAGCGAGTTCTGGTGATCGGCGCGGAAACCTTCTCCCGCATCCTCGACTGGACGGACCGCACCACCTGCGTGCTCTTCGGGGACGGTGCTGGCGCGCTGGTCCTCGAAGCAGCGGAAGGGGAGGGAACCACCGATGATCGTGGTGTCTTGACCTCGCAGCTCCGTTCGGATGGCACGCACAAGGAAAAGCTCTATGTCGATGGTGGTCCCTCGACCACTGGAACGGTCGGTCATCTCCGTATGGAGGGACGTGAGGTGTTTAAGCACGCGGTCGGCATGATTACCGACGTCATCGAGGCGGCATTCGACGCCACCGGGACCTCTGCTGACGATATCGACTGGCTGGTGCCGCATCAGGCCAACCGTCGTATCATTGATGGCTCGGCGAAGAAGCTCGGCATTCCCTCGGAAAAGGTGGTCATTACCGTCGATGTGCACGGCAATACCTCGGCAGCCTCGATTCCGCTGGCGCTTGCGGTCGCCGCCGGTGATGGCCGCATCAAGAAGGGCGATCTCGTCATGCTCGAAGCGATGGGCGGCGGGTTTACCTGGGGCGCCGTCCTGTTGCGCTGGTAAGCGCGAGATTCGAAATAAAGGATTTCATACAAGCGCTTGACCGTCACGCCCAAGGGCAATACTCTCACAGCGCTTCAACAAGATCATTGATTTATGCGGGCGGGACCACATGGCCGGAAAGACAGTGACGCGAGCGGATTTGGCGGAATCGGTCTTTCGCAAAGTTGGCCTCTCACGCACCGAATCGGCGGAGCTCGTCGAGACCGTGATCGACGAGATTTGCAACGCTATCGTGCGTGGCGAGACCGTTAAGCTTTCCTCCTTCGCAACCTTCCAGGTGCGGAGCAAGAATGAGCGAATCGGCCGTAACCCAAAGACCGGCGAAGAAGTCCCGATTTCTCCGCGACGGGTCATGACATTCAAGGCTTCCAACGTTCTCAAGCAGCGGATTTTGCGTTCTCATCTGTCGCGCAAGGCCAAGCAGAAGCCTCAGAACCCCGCTTCCTGACGGCGTGCTGCGCTGGTCTCATGAGGATTACCCCTAATAGGGTGCTTGAATTTATCGCTGCAAATCGTTGAAATGAGTGGAGAGTCGCGTAGACGCGCGAGCCATGGAGCGTGAACATGCAGTTGGATAAGAGCCCGGACGCCTTCCGCACGATCAGTGAAGTTGCCGAAGATCTCGACCTTCCGCAGCATGTCCTGCGCTTCTGGGAGACGCGTTTTCCGCAGATCAAGCCTATGAAGCGTGGTGGTGGCCGGCGCTATTACCGGCCTGATGATATCGAGCTTCTTAAGGGCATCCGACATTTGCTTTACGATCAGGGCTACACCATCAAGGGTGTTCAGAAGCTCCTGAAGACCAACGGTAACAAGTTCGTGATGGCGGTGGCGACCGGCGATCATGCCACCATGGAAGCGCTGATTGCGGCCAATTCTCAGAAATCGGACGAGCCGAAGCTTGGGCCATCGGATGAGGATCAGGTCGTCGGGCGTCCCAAGGCGAGAGTCAGCGGGCGCTTCTTCGGATTCGGTGGCGGTGAGGACGACATGCCTGAAATCTCCGTCGGCAAGAGCTCGGTGGGCAAGGAAGACCGTGCCTTGCTGCAGGAGGCTCTTTTCGATCTTCTCGAATGCAAGCGCCTCCTTGATCAGGTTCGCTGAATCCTGCGCTCTTTCCACATCAGAAATCGTATTCTCCGTCGTCTGTCAGAGCCAGCGCCAACGCTTGGGATTGTCGGCTGACTCGATCATCAACCAGCGGAGATCAACCTTGTTTACCGGCTTGATCTCGTCATTTCTGTTATCCAGCACAAGATCGGCCTTTGGCGTCTTCACGATGACCACGACATGCGCTTCGCCGCTGGGTGTCGTCGCCATGGCAAGCCGGATGGAGCGGGGAGGCAGCCCGCGGTCGATCAGTTTCTTTCGCTTCGTTACCGCGTAATCCTCGCAGTCTCCGGATTTCGGCGAAAGGCGCCAGGTGTCGTTTCCCTTGGTATCCGAGCCCGGCAGTATTGCCTGATTGACGCTGGTATTGACCGCCTTGAGAGCACGCTCCACCTTTCTGTTCAACTGGGTTCGGCTTGCGCCACCTTTCGGGCGGCACTCGCGTGGTGCGTTCACGCAAAGCCTTACAAAGGCATAGGGTGCGATAGTCGCCATTTTTTCATCGAGAAACGGCGCCGCCGGGCGGCCCCCGGCTTGAGTTTCGCTGGCTGACCACGAGAAGAACATCGCGACAGCGGCGACAAGGATGCAGATGGTCATGAGAGGCATCTCACGGCTCCATGGCTGATTGCTTGCGCTGCACGAACGACACGGGATGCACACGGATACGCATGCCCGATTGATTCTAACCCTTAATCTTGGTCAATGTTCCGCGGAGAGGGGAGAGTGTTGGCAGGAATTCTGCTGACTGTCAAAATCCTGACGGTATATGTGATGGATGGCAGGCGGTTTTCTGGGTGAGGTACAGTGTACGCTTCGCTATGTGTCGCCCGTAGAATCGATCCTCCTTCACGTCGCATTTGAAGGAAAGTTCGCGAAGAAGACGGCGGGTTGATCCCGCCGTCTCATAGTTTTGTCAGGCATGGATGCCCACGCTGTAGGTGCCGTCTTCGGCAACGCTGAGCGTTGGGGAGCCGGCAGGCAAGTCATCGGCATCGCCATCGTTGATTTCGGTGCCGGAGGCGGTTTCGTCACCATCTGGACCGTTGCCAGACGCATTGGAGAGGATCACGTCGCCCAGGCCGGGAAAGGATACAGCGGCGGACGATACGCCGACGCCTGCGAGTGCGTCGGGCTTCGTCACTGGTCCGCTGGGGGGCTGGGACGTTGTCCGTGTCTGGGGAACTTGGTAGGCTGCTGAACTTTCGAGGGATTGAATTGACAGCATTGTCACTTACACCTTGACCAGCCTCGGCCTCATGCGGTCGGTTGGTACTTCACAAGCGCGACGAGTTCATCTCTTCGCAAGCTGTCAGCATCGTCTCTGCCACGGCACAGGCAGGCCGGGGGCAGTCGTCACGCCGTTTATCGGCAGGCAGTCTGAACGGTGCTAGCTGACAAAAGGCTGACCATATGCGCTTGATAGGAAATAACTCAGTCGGTCGTTTGCTTGGGAGGTTTCGAATTTGCACGGAAAACTGTTTTTCCGCTTGCGCTTGGCTTCCTGAACGACTATCTGGGACGGGCCTTAACGGCAGGTCGGGGCGTAGCGCAGCCCGGTAGCGCACTTGACTGGGGGTCAAGGGGTCGTGGGTTCGAATCCCGCCGCCCCGACCATTAAATTCTTGATTTCCCAGCAAATTATTCGTCGGTTCCGGATCTTTCCGGAATTGTGGCGCGTCGGAGCTACGGTTCTCTCTAAAATTTTCCTGATTCTGCCCTATCATTGCTGCGTTGCAGCATTATATGGGCTATGTCCGCTGCTGGAGGAGCGTGAGCGCGTCGTACCCGAAGTAGCGGAGTGCGGCCTGTTCCGGATCCGTGGCGGGCTTTCCCGTGGGAGTGAGAGCCGAACAATCGAACGGAAACTGCATTTCCATGCGTATGAAAATTCCCGTGCCGTTTTCCTACATAACGGCCCAGCAAAAGAAGTGGCAAAAGCGTTTGACCCGCGCCGCGGAGGTCATCACGCCTGTCGCACCTGCAAGTCCCAGACTTCGTGGTCCTCGCCCACATCTAACTGAGATCAGCGGCTTCGGCACGAATCCCGGGCATCTGCGTATGATGGAATATGTGCCGCCCAAGGGACAGACCAAGCCGGCGCTGATGGTCGTCTTGCACGGATGTCTTCAAACGGCCGAGGACTTCGACAAGGGCAGCAACTGGAGCATGCTTGCGAGAGAAGGCGGCTTCGTCCTGCTTTACCCCGAGCAGCGCCAGTCTAACAATCCGAACCTCTGCTTCAACTGGTTCCGGCCCAGCGCGGTGGCGCGCGACCGCGGCGAGTTGATGTCGATCCGCCAGATGATCGAGAACGTCTGCGAGCGGCACGGAATCGATCGCGACCGCATCTTCCTGCAGGGATTGTCTGCCGGCGGCGGCATGGCTTCCGCCCTGCTTGCCACCTATCCCGATCTCTTCGCTGCTGGCCAGATCGTTGCAGGTTTGCCCTTCGGCTCCGCCCGCGACGCGATGACCGCTCTGTCCGTTATGAAATCGGGCGCAAACCGCACACCGCAGGAATGGGGGGACCTTGTGCGCGCGGTCTCACCCGAAATTAACTGGCGTCCGACGATATCCATCTGGCACGGCACCGCCGACCGCGTCGTCTCAACCGCCAACGCCCGCGCTACGCTGATGCAGTGGCTTGATCTCTACGGGCTTCGGGAGGATGACGGTAGAGATGTCGATATTGAAGGAAACGCAGCCCGCGTCTGGTTCGACGAGTCGGGCCGACCGCTGATCGAATTTTGCCTCGTCGACGGCATGGAGCATGGGCTGCCCGTTCTGAAGAAGCCACGAAGGAAGCCGGGGGAGGGCGGAGCGCCCTTCATGCTTGAAGGGCGGCTAAGCGCGCCGCTGCACATGGCACGCACATTCATGGCAAGCGTCTGATTATCGGACTGGCGGGCAGGCGCGCTTTATCCGAAACCCTGCCCGGTCGGAGGCTTATTGGGGAAGGGATGAACGCGGGAGCCTCAGTTCTCTTCTATCGACACGCCGCCGCGGCCAATGTTGAGTTCGATACCCTTTGGCTTGGTCTCTTCTTGATAGACGTAATATCCGAGGCCGATGACGACCACGGCAAGTGCACCGATGATGAGATAGAGACCATTATTCCGGTTCATGACTGCTCCTGATCTGTTTCAACAGGGCAGTAATCCGGAGGGAAGCAATTTGTTCCGTTCAGTCGTCATTCGCGGCGTTGAGGTCTTCCGGACGTACTCCGTCATCTTCCTCATCGCGCTCCGCGAAGCGCACGCCGGCGCCACCGGGCGGGCTGTCACCATCGCTAATGAAGAGGATGCCGCAGGCCTGTAAAGCCAGTTTCAATGCATGAAGCGTCGACGGATCGATATTGGCCTGTTCTTCCGCCTCTGTCTGAATGATCAGGAATGCGGAAATACCACTCTTTGCCGAAAGCTGGTCGACGGTGATACCGAGAAGCGCCCGCGCGGCGCGGATTTGAGCAGGTGTAGCCATAAGAGCAATATGGCGAAATCGGGCTCGAAATCAATCCGGTCGAACCCGGGTCAGTTCAGGACTTCGGAGTAAATCGCAAGCGTCTTGTCGATCATTGTCTCCATTCCGAAAGAATGGCGACGGTTGCAGGCATTGCCGGAGAAGCGGGTGCGTGTTGCTTCATCCGCAAGCCTTTGCATCGCCTCCGCTAGCGATGAAGGGGCATCATTGTTAGCAAGGATGATGCCGTTCTCATCGGGCGTAACGACATTGCGCGCTCCGCCGACATCGGTGACGATCATCGGCAATCCGCTCGCCGCCGCTTCCAGCATCACGTAAGACATCGCTTCATAGCGGCTGGGCATCACCAGCACGTCGAACGCCTGCATGGCTTCAGCGCCCGTTATATCCGCAGTGATGGTGATCCGATCTGCAAGATTGGCGGTCTCAACCTGCAGGCGGATCGCCTGTTCCAGTTCGCCATGTCCCACCATCAGCAGGCGTGCGGCAGGTAGATTTTGGGCTATATCTGCAAACGCGGCAATCAGCCTTTCCGGCGCTTTCTGTGCAGAAAGGCGGCCGACGAAACCGAAGATGATAGCGTGTTCCGGCAGGCCGAAACGCCTGCGGATCGTCGGGCCGTTTCCCCGCGGCATTTCCCCCACGCCATTGACGACGACACGGAGCAATTCCGCCGGAATGCCGAGCGTCAGCGCATGCTCGTATTCACTCTGCGAGACGCAGATCAGCCGGTCGGTGAAGAAGCGGCCGAGCAGGGTTTCCACCTTACCGAAGAGCAGGCGGCCTTTGGCTCCGAGCGTCGGATCCATCGTGCGGAAGGCGTGAGGCGTATAGATACGCGGTACATGCGGGCCCGGGAGACGGATGCGCGTCAACGCGCCGGCCTTGGAGCTATGGCCGTGGATAATGTCGAACGGACCTTCCGCACGCACAACTTGAGCCAATGCTTGCCATGCGGATGCATCGGCAGGACCGACAGCCCGTTGCATGGGGAGGGCGATGACCTTCCGGAGATCGAGGGCCTTGAGTTCCTCAACGAAGCGTTCCTCCGCCCGCACAGGCGAGTAGACCGCGGTCACTGCGTGACCGTGAGCTTTCAATCCGCCGCAGAGATCGACGAAATGGCGGCCGGAGCCGCCGCCGCTTGGTTCCAGAACCTGGAGGATGTGCAAAGGGACGTTCGCGTCGGACTTGGTCATGTCGGTATGGATCGTCGTTGCGCCCGCTGGTAGCGCCATTCGAGCGCGCCGCAGCCCCATACGATGCCCAGCAGCATGTAGAAGTGCCGCCAGTGGTCTGTATCGATAACGTTGCCGATAATCATGTGACCGAGGACGACGATCCAGGAAATCATCAGATAGGGCTGCCACGGGCGATTGCGCAGCAGGTAGCGGAAGCCGATGGTGACCGTCCATGCCATCATCGAGATATAGGAAATGAATCCGAGCCAGCCGTAAGTGGTCAGCGATTTCAGCCAGATATTATGCTCGTCTTCGGGAAAGATCTTGCTGAATACCATTGGTCCTATGCCGAGCGGCTGTTCCATGGCGTTCAGGAAGCCGATGCGGTGACGGGCGAAACGGCCGAGATGGCCGCCGTCATAATCCTTCACCAAGGTCGTACGGTCGAGAAACAGATTGCGGACCTGCTCGAACTGTAGTGCCACCGTAACGGCGACGACCAACAATACGACGGCTGCGAGCGACAGCAGCAGGATCTTCAGCCGGAAGGCCCCTGTGCGCTCTTTGAGCAGCAGAATCAGCACCAGAGCGATGGCGGAAAAGAGAAAGAGCGCCCATGCCGCGCGCGAGAATGACAGGAAGACGCCGAGCGCAATGATCAGCAGACCGGCGATCTTGAAGGGTGCGCCGGAAAGCCGCCCGGTCAGGAGGCCATGGATCAGGTAGAGTGAAGGTGCGATCAGGAAAGGACCAAAGACATTTGGGTCCTGAAATGCGCCCATGGCGCGGTCATAGCGGGTGAAGGCTTCCGCGCCCGGAAAGGCATGGAAATAGCCGAGTATGCCGAGGAGTGCGGTGATCACGGCCGCAGCCACCCAGGCGCGGAAGATAAGCCTCAGCCGCCGGTAGTCATCCTCGATGATCGCCGCATAAAACACCGAGGTCAGCGCCAGAAAGGTGGAGACCGCGAGATACATCGGCCCCTCGGCCAGATCCCGCATGACCGTGAGCGAGAGAATGCCGCCGATATTGAAGACCAGCAGGAACACCAGTAGCGGTGCGACTGCGCGGGAGATCTTCAGTCCGAGCAGGAACCAGATCGCGACCTGGACCACGAGTACCAGTTCATAGGGGGCGGGTTCGGAAATGACGAAGCCGGACAGGAAAACGCCGAAGGCGACCATCGCGGAACCGATGATCGCCAGTGCCGCGCGCTGCGGCCTGAAAACGACGGGAGCCTGAACCTCGATCGTACTCAATAGGCGTTTTCCGTGTTCAGCAGCCGGATAGGTGTCAGGAACAGGATCTTGAGATCGAAGAGTAGCGACCAGTTCTCGATGTAGAAGAGGTCGTAAGCTGTCCGGTACTTGATCTTGTCGTCGCTGTCGATTTCACCGCGCCATCCGTTGATCTGCGCCCAGCCGGTCACGCCGGGCTTGACGCGGTGGCGAGCGAAATAGCCGTCAACGACTTCCGCATAAACCCGGTCATGGGTCGCGGCGGACACAGCATGCGGGCGAGGGCCGACAAGCGAGAGGTCGCCACGCAGCACATTGAACAGCTGCGGCAATTCATCGATCGACGACTTGCGGATGAAGCGCCCGACCTTGGTGACCCGAGGATCACCCTTGGTAACTGCCTTGCGTGCCGACGGATCGCTCATCTCTGTGTACATCGAGCGAAATTTCAGGACGTTGATGACCTCATTGTTGAAGCCATGGCGCTTCTGCATGAAGAAGACCGGGCCCTTGGAGTTCAGCTTGATCGCGATGGCGGTGCCGATGAAGACCGGCCACAGGAGCGAGAGAGCCAAGAGGCTGAAGAATATGTCGAAGATGCGCTTTGCCACCGAGTCCCAGTCGCGGATCGGCTTGTCGAGAATATCGAGCATCGGCACTGCGCCGACATGAGAATAGGAGCGCGGACGAAAACGCAGGCTGTTGGAGTGGGCCGCGAGCCGCACGTCGGTCGGCAGAACCCAGAGCATCTTGAGAAGCTGCAGGATGCGCGCCTCGGCGCTGAGCGGCAGCGAGATGATCAGCATGTCGATGCGGGCGAGACGGGCGAATTCGACGAGTTCGGCAACAGTGCCGAGCTTGGGGTAGCCGGCGACCACATCGGGCGAGCGACCGGAGCCGCGGTCATCGAAGATCCCGCAGATGCGGATATCGTTTTCCGGCTGCTGTTCCAGCGCACGGATAAGATCCTTGGCGGGCTGACCGCCACCGACGATGACTGCGCGACGTTCCATCACGCCATTGCGCCCCCAGCGGCGAATGGCGAAGCCGACGAGATTGCGTTCGACGAACAGGAAGGCAAGGCCGCTGCCGTACCAGATGACAAACCAATCCCGGAAGTCGAGACCGTTATCGATGAAAACGAAGAGTGAAAGCGCAACAAGTGCCAGCGCCACGGTCAATGCGCCGAAATAGCGCCCCGTGGAGCGTAACGGCGTCCGCAGCGACGAAATGTGATAGCAATCGGCCGCTTGTAGCAACAGCAGGGCAACACCCGATCCGATCAGACTGATAGCCAGTACGCCAATGAAATGTTCTGCCGGATTGACGGAGATGAAGTAGTGGATGCCAAGGCCGAAGGCGAGCAGGCAGAGGAACTCCAGAAGTCTGAGCTGACCGGTGATTATCGTCGGAGAATAGCTGGATTCCTGAAACTGCCCGGCAATCTGGCGGGCCAGTGGATTGATCTCCACGATATCCGCCGCGCCGGGCTTGGCATCGCCCATGGCGGCGTTTTCCGAGATCTTCTTTCGCAGCGCGTCAACGTCGAACTGCTCGGGCTTTTCCATCTGGTTCATTTGAGGATCTCACCTTTTGTGGCCGAAGCCTAAGGGAAAGGTCCTAAGAAACGTTTGATCGGATAGAGAAAAACCGATGCAATGGCGAAATATCCGTCGTGTTTTGATACAGTTACACCGGTTGTTCCCGCCATCCACGATTTGACGGAAATCAAAGTCTTGCGGGAGGGACCGTGCGATGGAAGACTTCTTTGCCGATGGCTTTGCGAAGGGCGCTCCCGCATGGAAAAGAAACACGTTTTCAACCTCAGCTATTTTCTTTTTGCCTTCTCGCTGTTGCTTCTGTTCCAGGCCTGGATGGGTTACCGCGACTACGCGCAGCTCACCTACACGGAGATGCTGGATGCGGTGAATCAGGGCAAGGTTGCCTCCGTCACGCTCACCGAGACGACGGTGCAGGGCGAGTACAAGGAGCCGCAGGACGGCCGCAAATATTTCTTAGCAAACCGGGTTGATCCGGCCTTTGCCGAGGTCTTCGAAAAGGCCGGTGTGAAGATCAGCGGAGCAAGCGACAGCAACTGGCTTACGACGATCCTGTCATGGGTCCTGCCGGTCGTCATCTTCTTCGCCCTTTGGTCTTTCTTCTTCCGCGGAATTGCCGAGCGCCAGGGAATGGGCGGCCTGATTAATATCGGAAAGTCGCGGGCCAAGATTTATCTCGAGCGCAAGACGGGCGTGACCTTCGACGATGTCGCCGGCATCGACGAGGCGAAGGCAGAGCTGGAGGAGATCGTTTCCTTTCTCAAGGACAAGGATCGCTATGGCCGGCTGGGGGCGCGTATTCCGAAGGGCATCCTGCTTGTTGGTCCGCCCGGCACCGGCAAGACGCTGATGGCGCGCGCAGTGGCCGGCGAGGCGGGCGTTCCCTTCTTCTCCATTTCGGGTTCCGAGTTCGTCGAGATGTTCGTCGGCGTCGGCGCCGCCCGCGTACGCGACCTGTTCGAACAGGCCAGAGCCGCAGCCCCTTGCATCATATTTATCGATGAACTCGACGCGCTCGGTCGTGCACGCAATTCGTTCGGCGGTTTCGGGGGCAATGACGAAAAGGAACAGACGCTCAATCAGTTGCTGGCTGAACTCGACGGTTTCGACCCGCGCGTCGGTATCGTGCTGCTTGCCGCAACCAATCGTCCCGAGATTCTCGATCAGGCCCTGATGCGCGCCGGGCGCTTCGACCGGCAGGTGGTGATCGACCGCCCGGACCGAAAGGGCCGCGCGGCGATCCTCGCAGTGCACATGAAGAACGTCGTCATCGACCGTGATGTCGATATCGACGCGATCGCGGGGCTGACGCCGGGTTTCACAGGGGCCGATCTCGCGAACCTGATCAACGAGGCCGCGATCCTTGCCACCCGCCGCAGTGCGGGCAAAGTGGCGATGGAGGATTTCGTCGCAGCGGTTGAGCGGGTGATTGCCGGCACCGAACGGCGCAGCCGTATTCTCAATCCCGAGGAGCGCCGTCGCGTCGCCTATCACGAGATGGGGCATGCGCTGGTCGCGTCTGCGCTCAAGACCGCCGATCCCGTGCAGAAGGTCTCGATCATTCCCCGCTCAATAGGGGCGCTCGGTTACACTCTGCAACGTCCGACCGAGGACCGCTTCCTGATCACCTTCGACGAACTCAAGGAACGCATGGTGGTCCTGCTCGCCGGTCGCGCCGCCGAGGACATCGTCTTCGGAGAGATATCGACCGGCGCTTCCGATGATCTTGCGAAGGTGACGGACATTGCCCGCGAGATCGTCACCCGCTTCGGCATGGATGCCTCAGTTGGACAGGCGGTTCTGGAACCGCAGCGCAACCAGTGGCTGGACGATGGCCAGATGCGCATGCGCCCGAAGGACTACTCCGAGGCCACGGCGCGTGAGGTGGATCTCGCCGTGCGTTCGATGATAGACGATGCCTATCAGCAGGCGAAGCACGTGCTGGAAGGGCGGCGGTCCGAGCTGGAGAGTGGCTCCAGGCTGCTGCTTGAGAAAGAGACCCTGACGCCTGCCGATTATCCGCCGTTGACGCGTAGCAGCGCGCTTGCGAGCGCCCCGGCAGTATGACCGGCGCCGGATGTCAGTTCAGGAATGTCGCGTCGAGACGTTCCCGGTAAAGGCTGGCGATCTGGTCTGCCATGGTGGATGCGGAGAATTTCGCCTTGAAGTCCTCCGGATCCGGCATGGTCGCGGTTCCCCACCCCTGGGTGGTGATGGCCTTCGTCATCACACGAGCCAGATCCTCGGCGTTGCCGGGTTCGACCAGCGCCTCGCTTTCAGTGCCGAGCGCTTCAGGAACTCCGCCGACCCGCGATGCGATGACGGTTTTTCCGGCTCCGAGCGCTTCCAGTACGATGTAGGGCATTGCCTCGGCGCGGGACGGGACGACGACAGTGTCGGACATTGCAAAAGCATCCTTGACCGGCATGGCCGGTAGGAGGCCGATGCGCCGTCCGAGTCCGCGCTGCTGCATCATGGCGTCGTATTTGTCGCGATCCGGTCCGTCACCGATGATGAGGGCACTTAGCGGGTGCCCGACCATGCGTTCCGTACGGGCAAAGGCGTCGATGAAGACATCCGGTCCCTTGAGGTCGCGAAGCATGCCGAGATAGAGAAAGTGGACGCCATCGGAACGGGGCGGTATGCGAACGAAATCCCGATCGCTGATGCCGTTATAGATCATTCGGTCGGCACAGCGCGGCCGTCCGATCTTTCGCACATAGGTCTGGCGTTCGTATTCGCAGACGAAGACGAGTGCGTCCGTCATGCGCTCGAGCAGGCGCTCGGTTGCAAACACCCCCCGGCCTGCCATCGATTTCGGATCGAAATGCAGGCTGCCCCCATGGGGCGAATAGACGCGGGCAACGCTATACTTTTTGACCCGCAAGGCTGAGCCGATGATGCGTGCGACGGCGCCGCCCTTGGCGCCGTGGCCGTGCAACACATTCGGCTGCAAGCTCCTTATTTCCTTGTAACTGGCATGCAATGCCGCAGCATCGCTGAACCCTATCGAACGCTGGATCGGCATGCGTGTCAGGCCCAGCGACAGATACGGCCGGATCTGCTCGAACATCCGGTCTTCGTGCTCGCTGCCGGTTGAACTGTCGCAAAGGATACCGACCTCATGTCCCGCGCGCGCATGCTGTTCAGCAAGGTCACGCACATGGCGGAAGATGCCGCCAATCGGGGACCGGAAACAGTGCACGATGCGTAGGGGGAAGGTTTGCGGCATCGATCAGAAGAGCCGCTCTCTGACGTAGATCGTATCGCCCGCGAGAATGGGGTCGGTGATCGGCACACGGCCGGTCAGGATCTCCCCGTTGATCTTGCGGGTCACATCGACATCACGCTGGTTGGCCCGGGTGGAGAAGCCGCCGGAAACGGCGATCGCATTGAGCACCGTCATGCCGGGAACATAGGCATACTGGCCCGGCTGACCGACTTCGCCCATGACGAAGATGGAGCGATAGCGGTCGATCTCGATGGAGACGTCGGGATCGCGAAGATATCCTTGCCGAAGTTTCTGGGCGATCACGCCTTCGAGCTGGGGCAGAGTCGCGCCGCGTGCCGCCACCTGGCCCACGAGCGGGAAGGCGATATAGCCGGCCTGATCGACGGTGTAGGTGTTGGTCAGGCTTGCCTGTTCGAAGACGGTTATCCGTAGTCTGTCACCGCTGTCGAGGCGGTAGGGCTGTATCGTTGCCTCGTGGAAGACCTTGGGTGCCGGCTTATATGTCGCGCAGCCGCCCAGCACGGCTAGTGCCAGTGCGGCGAGTAGCCAGACCATTCCCTTAACACCTAACGATGACATGCGCGGACGCGCTCCCGGTACAGAATTCGGATAGCTTCGTTATCATTCGATTAGGGTTAACGCGAGGTAAAGAGCGGTATTGATGCGGATGAGAAGAGCCTAAACAATGTCGCTGCAAGATTAAAGTGATTAACGCTTGGGTTACCATGTTCCTTTACCATCCGTCCGGATTTGTACCGGGAGTATGGCATGTCGAGCGTAGGCAACGGGCAACAGGACGTAGATATCGATCTGGCGCAGCTCTTTAGAGCTGTGTGGCAAAGACGTCTGCGCATTCTGGCGGTCACGGCTCTTGCCGGTGGCCTTGCCTTTGTTGGCGCAAATCTCATTGCGCCGAGCTATCGCAGCGAGGCGCGTATTCTCATCGAGCCGAGGCAGCCCAATTATTCCACCACGGACCGGGCGGGAGCTACGTCCGAGCCCGTTCTCGACGAGTTGAACATCGTCAGCCAGGTGCAGCTTCTTCAATCGGTCGACTTGATCAAGCAGGTTGTGCGCGATCTGAAGCTTTACGAACTGGAAGAGTTCGATCCGGATACCAATCCTTCTATTATATCACATCTTCTGGTTCTCCTTGGGCTGAAGAAGAACCCGCTCGATCTGGCGCCCGAGGAGCGGGTGCTCAAGACCTTTCAGGAAAAGCTGCAGGTCTATCAGGTCGAGAAATCGCGTGTCATCGGCATCGAGTTCAACTCCGAAGACCCGAAGCTTGCGGCAGCCATCCCCAATGAGATTGCCAAGGTTTATAGTGCCATTCAGAGCGGCGCCAAGCTCGACAGCAATTCCGAGGCCGCACGCTGGCTGGAGCCGGAAATCGCCAACTTGCGTGAGAAGGTGCAAGAGGCCGAGAAGAAGGTTGCCGACTATCGGGCCTCCGCAGGACTGCTCCCGCTGAGCGAGACCACGACCTTTTCCTCCCAGCAGTTGAGCGATATTTCTGCTGAACTGGCGCGCGTTCGCGGCGAGCGTGCCAATGCCGAGGCGAGGGCGGAAGATGTGCGCGCGGCGTTGAAAGCGGGCCGCTCCACCGAAACGCTCGAAGCCGTTGCCGGCTCGGAAGCTATCCAGCGATTGAAAGGTACCGAGTCCACCATTCGCGCGCAGATCTCCGATCTGTCGACGACGCTGCTCGATGGCCATCCGCAGATGAAGGCTCTCAGGTCTCAGCTTGCCGGCATCCGCGAGCAGATTGCCACCGAATCCGCCAAGGTTGCCGCAAGTCTTGAAAACGCTGCAACCGTCGCCCGCGCACGCGAGACGCAGCTCATCCAGCAGCTTAACACGGTGAAAGCCGAATCCGCTCGCGCTGGCGAGGACGAGGTTGGCCTCAAGGCATTGGAGCGTGAAGCCGCTGCTCAGCGTCAGCTTCTTGAAACCTATCTCGCCCGCTATCGCGAGGCGACCACGCGCATGGCCAAGGATGCGAGCCCGGCGGATGCCCGTCTTGTCTCGCAGGCCGTAGAGCCGAACGAGCCGAACTTTCCCAAAGTTCTGCCGATCACCATAGTCGTGGCGCTTGCCGCTTTCATTCTCAGCGCTATCGTAGTGATGTTGTCGGAGCTGTTCAGCGGCCGGGCGCTTCGTCCTGTTGAGGATGACCTTCCCGCGCAGTTGCCGGCTCGTTTTGAGGCGCCGAGCAACATAGACGATACTGCTCTCGTCGAGCCGGCTAACATGGAGCAAGCCGCTGCCGTTGAAAAAACGGTGATCGCCGAGGAGACGACTGCGTATACCGCCGCTTCCCATACTTCTGTTGGCGTTGCTCGCGAAGAGCTTCCGGCAAGCCTGCTCTCGGTCGCCCCTGACGATGAACTGGCAGAAGAGATGGAACAGGTGCTTGAGCTTGCGGAAGAGGAACCAGCGGACGAATTCTCCATCGAAGCCGTTGCCCGCTATCTCGTGGACGATCAGGTGGGCGTAGCGCTGGTCCTCTCACCTTCTGGTGATGAGGGCTCGACGGCGACGGTGATGCTGGCACGCGAAGTGGCGGAACGGGGCTTGAAAGTCGTACTGATCGATATGACGGGCTCGGCATGTCCGACGTGGTTGATGGCTTCCCGCCGGGATCTTCCCGGCATCACCGACCTCTTGTGCGGCACTGCCCCCTTCTTCGAGGCGATCCACCCGGATCGTCTTTCCGACGCTGACATCGTGCCGCAGGGCAATGCCGATATCCGGCAGGCCATGCGTGGTGCTGACCGCCTCTCGATGATCACAGATGCGCTGTCGGAAGCCTATGATCTGGTGCTGGTGGAATGCGGTCCTGCTGATGTTCAGGGCATTGCGCGTCTGAGCCGGAGTAGCGAACAGGAAATCATCCTGTCGGCGCCCGAGCCGGACATGGAGGAACTAGCTCGAATCATGGAAGCCTTCGAGAAGGTAGGCTACACCGATCTAGTACTTATGACCGGCAAGGCCACCGCTTCGGCACGGCAGGGTAAACGCGCCGCCGCCTGAAAAGGATGGTCCTGAAAGGCTTTAGTCGTCGGTTCCGGTCGCCTGGGCGGGCATGTCGTCTGCATGCGCCCGCAGTCTCTGAATGAACGAATACAGCTGCGGATTGCCCTTGATAACCGCCTTGGTGCGCACCACGCCCCGTTGGGCGAAGGAAGCAACATGACCGGCGGCGCTGATCGGCAGCAGGATGTCATGCTGCACCGTTTCGACCGTACACCAGCGTCGCTTGTATTCCTGATCGCCAAGCCCGAAGTCGAAGAGCGCAGCGCCTTCCTCGCAGGAACGCTCGATCATCAGCCAGAACAGCAATTCGCCCGGGCTTGCCTCCGGCAGCAGGCTTTCGTCGATCGAGCCGAACTGGCAGATCACGTGATCGCCCTTGCGTGACAGGCCTGCGATGGCGGCAATCCGACCTTCATACTGGCCCTTGAGCCGCACGGCATGCAGCTCCAGCGGTGTATCGAGGCTGCTTCCGTCCACTTCCAGAAGCAGGTGAAAGAAGGCCTGTGTCTCGGGCGCCTGAAACGTGTTCGGCAATCCGAGCGCCTTGAAGCGGATAGCCTTCTGTTCGAAGAAGAGATTGAGCAGGGTGCTCTTTTCCCGCGGCGACCGGGCGACGAAATGCTCGAAACCGCCGGTGGCCTCAATCTTGCGAACCTGTCCGCGAAATTTCTTGCGCCGACGCTTGGCGTTCAATTGCCCGATGGTCTTCTGGAAATCCTCCGTCAACGGCAGCTGGAAGGCGTGATTCTGGTTTTCGATGGCTGGGAGCGCTGCAAACGGGCTTTTCTCGCCACGCCATTCCAGCGGGATGTTTTGCAGGTTGACGAGATCGGCCTTGCCGGTGAGTAGCCCGGTAATCGCTTGCGATATCTGCGTAGCCTCAGCGGCGTTGGATTCCGCACGGAAATCAGCGGAAAAGAGGCCGCTGTTGATGTTGTTGTATCGCGCGGCGATAAATTGCGCGGACCGCACCATGCTGGCGCGGACGATTTCCAGGGGCAGGATGAAGGCCGTCTTGCCGCCACGCTTGCCCCGGATGATGGCAAGCGGATTGCGATGGGTCTTTGCCCATGCGAGGCACCAGTCATAGCTCTGGTGAAGTGAGTTGATCGGATCGGCTTCAAGCGCGCGCCATTCCTTTTCCAGCGGCGCCATGCTCTCGTGCAAAGTGATGTCGAGGGCGCTGCTGGCAACCGTCATGCCGGCGTGCGGAAACTCCACATGCTGCGTGTGGCTCAAGCGGTCTATGGCCGCAAGGCTTGGAAATTCCACCGGCGATATCTGCACAACACTCTCCCGTCCGACGAGACTGTGGGGAGACTAGCCCAGGCGTGCAGAGAAACGGTTAGCGAACAGGCTTCGTCGCAGTTTTTCCGCCGAGTGCGGTTATCGGTCGGTTAACCGCCTCGCTTTCCATCATTTGCGGACGGGGCCGGCCATCCACTTGATGATGAACATGGCCGGCAGGATCCACAGCAGGCCGGACAGCAGAAAGTAGAGGAGATGCACCCACCACGGCGAAGTCGCGAGCAGGCTCGAGGCGATGGTGGTCGCGAGGATCGCATAGGCGACGACGAGGATGATGATGAGGATCGTGCCAATGAACGAGCGCAAACGGGCGGGCATCGTCTATCCTTCTTGTCTTCTTGCCAACGGGCCTATTTCGAGCAGGCGTGAATGCCCACCAGCGGGCAGAGGTCTTGTTTTGCATGGCCAAGTGATGCAAATCAACAGCATAAACGAGGATGGCAGAATGACTGACGCGGCAAGCACCACCGAGATCCAGGTTCGTCAGGCAATGGAGCGTAGCGGACGCAATCGACGCTCGATCCGCATATGGCTTGGCGTCGTGCTGGTCACGCTTTTCTGTCTCGTGCTGGTGGGGGGCGCCACGCGGCTGACCGGCTCCGGCCTTTCCATCACCGAATGGAAACCCATTCATGGCGTCATCCCCCCGCTTTCGGCCGAGGAATGGCAGGAGGAATTCGCGCTCTACCAGCGTATTCCGCAGTACCAGCAGATCAACAAGGGCATGACGGTCGACGAGTTCAAGTCGATCTTCTGGTGGGAATGGGCGCATCGCCTGCTGGCCCGCAGCATCGGCGTGATCTTCGCTCTGCCGCTTCTTTACTTCTGGCTGACGGGCAAGGTCGAGCGCCGTCTGCGCTGGCCGCTGGTCGGGTTGTTGGCTCTCGGCGGTTTTCAGGGTTTCATCGGCTGGTGGATGGTGTCATCGGGGCTGAGCAAGCTTACGAGCGTTTCCCAGTATCGCCTCGCAACACATCTCGTGATTGCCTGTCTGATCTTTGCCGCCTGCATGTGGATCATGCGCGGTCTGTCGCCGCATAGTGGGGATGCTCCCCCGACTGCGACATCACGTCGCTGGGCAGGAATGCTGGCATTCCTCGCCCTGTTCCAGATCTATCTCGGAGCTCTTGTCGCCGGCTTGGACGCAGGCCTTGCCTACAATACCTGGCCTCTGATGGACGGAGCGGTCGTTCCCTCCGATCTCTTCATCCAGCAACCCTGGTGGATCAATCTGTTCGAAAATCCCAAGACGGTTCAGTACGTCCACCGCCTCGGTGCCTATCTGCTTCTGGCTGTCGCGCTGTGGCACATGATCCAGTCGTTGAGGGCCGCACCCCAGACGACCCACTCCCGTCGCAGCGTCGTGCTCTTCGCCCTGATCATGATCCAGGCGGCTATTGGCATCACCACGCTGCTCCTGCAGGTGCCGTTCGACGCCGCCCTTGCCCATCAGGGCGGAGCCCTCATCGTCCTCGGTTTCGCCATCGCCCACTGGCGCGGGTTTTACGGAGAATACGCGCCAGAGACGGCGGTCGTCCTGCGCCGCTGAGTTTTACCACCCCATTCCCAATCCCACCGGAGGGCGGGCGGATAAAATTCCGCCCGCCTTTTTCGTCGCCGCTTTTCCTGCTTGACGTTTCCCGCAGTTAATGTCACTCATGATGACATGAATACATTGAAAGTGACAAAATACGAAAGCCCGTTGCGGGCGGAGCAGGCTCAGGCCACCCGCGAAAAAATTCTCGCGGGCGTGCGAACAATGCTGGAAGCCGATCCCGCCAATGCGCTCGGGTTCGACGAACTGGCGGAGGTGAGCGGTGTGAACCGCCGCACCATCTTCCGACATTTTCCGACCAAGGAGGACCTGTTGTCGGCTTTCTGGCAAAGCGCCAACGCCTCGCTCGGCGTGCGCTTCTGGCCGGAAAGCGAGCAGGATCTGGTGGAGTTGCCGCCGGAACTCTTCGCGTCGCTCGACGGTATCGAGGGCATCGTGCGCGCCTCCCATGCGAGCGGCGCCGGCCGGCAGATGCGTCTGCAGGCGAATGGCGAGCGGCAAGCGGCGTTCCGCAAAAGTCTCTCGGATGTGACGGACAATCTGGACCCCAAACGGGCAAGGCAGCTCGAAGCGACGGTCCAGATTCTTTTCAGCGCCACCGCTTGGCAGACCATGAAGGATTACTGGGGGCTGTCGGGAAGGGAGGCTGGAAAAGCGGCCGCATGGGCGATCGGCGCCCTGCTCGATGCGGCAAGACGGGAAGGGCGCCTGTTGAAGGACGAACAGTTGGAGGAAGATGGGAATGAATGACAATTTTTCAGCAAAAGTGCATCCGGCCGCAAGCGCCGGAAAGATGTGGGTGATGGGCGATGAGGTGATGAAGCGCGGCAGGCTGGAAGGTACCGGCTTCAATGTCATCGACGTGGCCGTTCCGCCGGGCAGCGGCACGCCGCCACACAGCCATGCCTCGCCGGAGATCTTTCGCATCCTGCAGGGCACGGTGACGATCTGGGCACTGATCGATGGCAAGCCGACCGAGACCGAGGCCGTACCCGGCGACGTGGTAACCATTCCGGCCCATGCGCCACACGCCTATCGTAACGCCTCGCAGGTGCCGGCGCTGATGATGTCCGTCGTAGACGACCGGATGATGGAATTTTTCGAGGCTGCTGCCAGCCACGAGCCGCCGGCCGGTCCGCCGACACCCGAGGCGATCGGTCGCATCATGGCTCTCACCGAGACCTACGGCATCCATATTCTGGCAGCGTGACGTCCCGGATCGTTTTCGACAGAAGGCCGGCGGGCCGCCGGCCTTCCGGCAGAAAGCATCATGGCCATGTTCTGGACGGCTGCCCCCGAAGCACCCTTGCCGAGATTGTCGAGAGCAGATCTTGTGACCTTAGCCGAACCTGTATCCGGAATAAGGCTTGCCGCGGAATTCACCACGGAAGATGTGCTTGCCGGCGTCGCGACCGGCGGCGCCGGCTGCGACGAACAGGGGTACGAGGTGGTCGTGGTCTGGAATGTGGCAGGCCTGTGCGTCCGGGTTCAGTTCCCACGTTGCAAGTCTTGCCGCCCTCTGATCCGGGTCCTCGATTGCTACCACATCGCTCAGCCAGTCGTCGAAGCGGATGGCTTGCTGTGTGTGCTCGGGGTTGTCGTGGAAGAACATCCGCATGTTGTGGTAGCTCATGCCGGAGCCGACAATCAGCACGCCCTCGTCACGCAGCGGCTCCAGAGCCTTGCCGATTGCCACATGGCTTGGAACGTCGAGCGTGTTCTTGAGCGACATCATCACGACAGGCACATCGGCATCTGGATAGGCGACCATCAGCGGGATGAATACGCCATGGTCATAGCCGCGCTTGGTATCCTCCGCAGCCGGAATGCCCGCGGCTTCGAGAAGCTGCTTTGCCCGGTGCGCCACATCGGGAGCGCCCGGAGCAGGGTAGGTGAGTTCATAGGTCTGGGGCGGAAAGCCATAATAATCATAGAGCATGCCGGGACGGCTGGCCGAGCTCAGGGTCGGCACCGGTTCTCCTTCCCAATGGCCGGACACCATGAGAATGGCTTTCGGCGTGCGGCCGACATCCCTCGGAAGCGATTTCAGGAAGTCCGAAAGATCCGCCCACGGCTTCTTGCCGTCCGGTCCCGCCGGAAACTGCATGAAGGGCCAGGGACCGCCGCCATGGGGGATGAAATAGACCGGAAAACGGGTGTCGCTCATTTCGCGCCTCATCTGTTGATGAAGCGGAATATAGCAACTTGATCAAGGGCAAACGATCCGTCGATCGGACGACGAATCGTTCACTCGGAATGAACAATCAAGCTGTCGTTCGTCAATTCTTGAGAACGTTTCTGCCCTGCCTCAGGCGGAAAGCATCAGGTCCATGTTCTGAACAGCTGCCCCGGAAGCACCCTTGCCGAGATTGTCGAGAACCGCGACGAGGTTGACATGCGGGCCGCCCTGCGTGCCGAACACGAAAAGCTTCATCGTGTCCTGACCCACCAGTTCCTCGGCGTCTATGCGAGCGAGTTTGGCGCTTTCCTCAAGCGAAACGACGCTGACGATATTCTGCCCGGCATAATGCGCGACAAGGGCTGCATGGATCGTCTCGATCGTCGTGCCTTCCTTCAGGTCGTCCAGGAAGAGCGGAACCTGCACAATCATACCCTGTGCAAAGCGGCCGACGGAAGGGGAAAACAGCGGGGCTCGGTCGAGCAGGCCGTGTGTCTTCATCTCCGGCACGTGCTTGTGCTTGAGGGGCAGGCCGTAGAGGAAATTGTTCGCCGAAATGGCGTCGGGCCGGCTCTGGTCTTCCATCTGGGCGATCATCTGTTTGCCGCCCCCGGTGTAACCGGAGATCGCGTTGATCGTGACCGGATAGCCATCAGGCAGGATGTCAGCAGCCCTAAGCGGCCGGATGAGGCCGATTGCACCGGTCGGGTAGCAGCCGGGGTTGGCGACGAAACGGGAGGAGCGGATCTTTTCCGTCTGCGCCTTGTCCATCTCCGCAAAACCGTAAGCCCAGTCCGGGGCGATACGGAAGGCCGTCGAGGTGTCGATGATCCGGACCTTGTTGTTGCCGGAAACCATCTGCACCGCTTCCCGCGAAGCATCATCGGGCAGGCAGAGAATGGCGACGTCCGCGCTGTTCAGCATGTCTTCCCGCATCGCCTGATTGCGCCGCTCCGCCTCTGGGATGGACAGCAGTTCGACGTCGCGGCGGCCGGCCATGCGGGTGCGGATCTGCAGTCCCGTGGTGCCGTGTTCGCCGTCGATGAAGATCTTCGCTGTCATTTTATCTTCCCCTGTCAGGAGGTTGGTGGATTTTCCGGAATCTGTTTCGGAGGATGCTGAATCAATATGTCAGGTGCGGATTGCGAGCCTTTCGGCATGCAGGCCGAGCATATACATCGCGACCGTCGCGCCTGCAATGGCGGTGATGTCGGCGTGATCATAGGCCGGAGCAACCTCGACGATATCTGAGCCGCGAATATCGAGTGGTCCGAGTTTACGCAGGACCGAGAGCATCTTGGCCGAGGAGGGGCCGCCAGCGACCGGCGTACCTGTCCCGGGGGCAAATGCCGGGTCGAGGCAGTCGATGTCGAAGGTGAGATAGCAGGGCTTCCTGCCGACATGGGCAAGGATGCGGTCGGCGATCGTCTGCGCGCCGAGGTCCTCGACCTCATAGCCGTGCAGGATGCGGATGCCGAAATCCTCCGGCGCGTGGGTCCGGATGCCGATCTGGATGGAATGGGTCGGGTCGATCACGCCTTCGCGTACGGCGCGGCAGACGAAGGAGCCGTGGTCGATCCGCTTGCCGTCGTCGTCCCAGGTATCCTGGTGCGCGTCGAAATGCACGAGTGCCAGCGGTCCATGCTTGGCGGCATGGGCCTTGAGAAGTGGCCAGGTGACGAAGTGATCGCCGCCAAGGCCGAGCAGATAAGCGCCGGAAGCGATGATCTTAGCGGCCTCTTTCTCGATCAGGCCGGGCGTTTTCTCGTGATTGCCATAGTCGAGCAGAACGTCGCCATAATCGACAACCGCCATTTTTTCGAAGAGGTCGCGGGAAAACGGATATTGCGGGTCGTTGTCGAAGATCGCGGAGGCGCGCCTGATCGCCTGCGGCCCGAAGCGGGCGCCAGGTCGGTTAGAGACGGCCGCGTCGAAGGGGATGCCGAGGACGGCGGCGTCGACATCCTTCAACGACTTCGAAAATTTGCGGCGCATGAAGGAGAGCGCGCCGGCATAGGTCGGGTCGGTCGCGGCGCCGCGAACGGCTTTGGCAGTAAAAGCGTTGTCGATCGATTTGCTCGCCATGTCTCTTGTCTTCGTCTCTTATTTGTAGTCGGCCTGAACATAGGTGATGGTCCGCGTTCCGCAAATCCGAAATGCTGAAGGATCGCCCCGAAACGAAAAAAGGCGGAGCCGAAGCCCCGCCTTGCATTCCGTTTCCGGATATCCAGCGATTAACGCTTGGAGAACTGGAACGAACGACGGGCCTTGGCCTTGCCGTACTTCTTGCGTTCGACAACGCGGCTGTCGCGGGTCAGGAAGCCACCCTTCTTCAGGATCGAGCGCAGGCCCGGTTCGAAGTAGGTGAGAGCCTTGGACAGACCGTGACGAACGGCACCGGCCTGACCGGAAAGACCACCGCCGGTAACGGTAGCGATGATGTCGAACTGACCGGTGCGGGCAGCAGCGACGATCGGCTGCTGCAGGATCATCTGCAGAACCGGACGGGCGAAGTAGGTCGTGAAGTCACGGCCGTTGACGATGATCTTGCCGGAACCCGGCTTTACCCATACACGGGCGACAGCGTTTTTGCGCTTGCCGGTAGCGTAGGAGCGGCCGAGGGAATCGACCTTGCGGACATGCGCCGGAGCGGCGGCCTGCTCGGTGGTGCCGAGGTCCTTCAGGGAAGAGAGGTCAGCCATTATCAGGCGCTCCTTACGTTCTTGCTGTTCAGCTTGGCCACGTCGAGGGCAACCGGCTGCTGGGCTTCATGGGGATGGTTGGAACCGGCATAAACGCGCAGGTTCTTCATCTGGCGACGGCCGAGCGGGCCACGCGGAACCATGCGTTCGACAGCCTTCTCGATGACGCGCTCCGGGAAGCGGCCTTCGATGATCTGGCGAGCCGTGCGCTCCTTGATGCCGCCCGGATAACCGGTGTGCCAGTAGTACTTCTTGTCGGAATACTTCTTGCCGGTCAGGGCGACCTTCTCGGCATTGATGACGATGACGTTGTCGCCGTCGTCAACGTGGGGGGTGTATGTGGCCTTGTGCTTGCCGCGCAGGCGCATGGCAATGAGGGAGGCGAGGCGACCGACAACGAGGCCTTCGGCATCGATGATGATCCACTTCTTCTCCACCTCGGCGGGCTTCTGAACGAAGGTAGACATGGTGTTATCTTTCCGTTTTGGACCCGTGCACCGTGCGGCGATCGGGCGTTTCTTGTTGCTTGGTTTCGTACATGCGATGCACGAAAAAAGAATGCGGTCCGGAGGGGCCGCAAACTTGAGCGGTGTATAAGCTGCGACCGAATTGCGGTCAATAGTATCGGATCTTCATGACGTGAAGAAAAGCGAAGCAAAAACAATAGCTTGTAATTGTGGTATTATTTTACCTCACATTCGGGCGAGCCTGGCCGCATCGAATCGAGGGTATTTCGGCTCTTTCAGCCCTTCGGCGGAATGGAATAGGTGGCGGTCGCCTGCGCGATCGGCTCGGAACTTCCATCCTGGGTAAGGATGGCGTCGATGACCGCCAGTCGCTTACCAAGTTTCAGGATGCTGCATCTGCAACTGATTGGCTGCGGCTTCGGCAGGCGAAGGAAGTTGATGTTGAGGCTGGTGGTAACGGCGAGTGCCACCGGACCGATATGGGCGAGCACTGCGGCGTAGGCGCAAACGTCGGAGAGCGCGAACATGGCCGGACCTGAAACCGTGCCGCCGGGTCGCAGATGCCGTTCCGACGGGTCGAAGGTCATCGTCACCGCTCCGGGCTCCACCGTTGTCACAGTGAACACGCGCCCGTCCGTGTGGATTTGCGGAAAATCTGTTTCCATGAAATGGTTGATTTCCTCGGCGGTCATGATCGGCTGCATGTCGGACGGTTCCTCCCTTGGTCCAAGGCTTCGATTTTCGATGGCGAAGCCAGCGGCATTTATGGCAGGCTTCCACGGATATGAAAACGAGAAGCCCGGGAGGTTGTCATGGCGGAAGTGGTGTCGTTCAAAAAGAATGCAGGCGAGGTGGGAGAGGGGCCGATATTGTCGGCTCTGTCGCACGGCGTGCTGCGCCTCACACTCCACAATCCGCCCGCCAATGCCCTGTCCATCGCCACCATGGAGGCCCTGACGGGGGCGCTGGAGACGGCGGGCAACGACCCTGAAGTGCGCGTTATCATCCTTGCCGCGTCAGGCAAGCTGTTCTCCGCCGGTCATGACCTGAAGGAAATGACGGCGCACCGGACGGATCCGGATCGCGGCCGGGCTTTCTTCGAAAAGACCATGCGGCTCTGCGCCGACCTGATGTTGAAGATCACGCATCTGCCGAAACCCGTGATTGCCGAGGTCGATGGACTTGCGACGGCAGCGGGCTGCCAACTCGTGGCCTCCTGCGATCTCGCCATCTGCACGGATACGGCGACCTTCTGCACGCCGGGCGTGAATATCGGCCTTTTCTGCTCGACGCCGATGGTCGCGGTTAGTCGCGCCGCGCATCGCAAGCAGGCCATGGAGATGCTGCTGACGGGCGAGACCATCGACGCATCCACCGCCAAGGATTTCGGTCTCGTCAATCGGATCGTGCCCAAGCAGTACCTCGCTCAGGTCGTGGACAAATATGCATCCGTGATCGCGTCCAAGTCACCGCTGATCCTTAAGATCGGCAAGGAAGCCTTTTATCGCCAGATCGATATGCCTCTGGAGGGAGCCTACGACTATGCGGCGCAGGTCATGGTCGAAAACATGCTTGCACGCGACGCGGCCGAAGGCATCGGCGCCTTTCTCAACAAGCGTCATCCGACCTGGACAGGGGAGTAATCCCATTCTTGCCGGAGAGTGTTTTCGTCCTCGAATGCATATGGTTGTAACTATCAATTATATATCAAAAAGATCACGATACGTACAATTGCAACTATGAGGCGATCCTAATATTGACGAAACCAATAGATGAACATAAATAGAACATATGGAGAATTTATCAGCGTGGGGAAATGTTCCTGTGACCATTGATCGCCGTATATCGTTGATTACGCTGGGCGTCGCTGATTTGGCGCGCAGCACCGCCTTCTACGAAAGGCTGGGGTGGAGCCGTTCGAGTGCTTCACAGGGAGCCATAACCTTCATCCAGCTCAAGGGGATCGTGCTTGCACTCTTTTCGCGAGCCGCTCTCGCCGAAGATGCGGGAGTGGAGAATACGCCCGTTGGCTTTTCCGGCGTCACGCTCGCCCACAATGTCTCGAACCCCCAGGAAGTCGATGCCGTCGTCGATTTCGCTATTTCCTGCGGTGCCACGCTAGTCAAAAAGCCTGAAAAGGTCTTCTGGGGTGGTTATTCCGGCTATTTCGCCGATCCCGACGGTCATCTCTGGGAGGTCGCTCATAATCCATTCGCTCCGCTGGATGAGCAAGGGCATCTCTCGCTGCCGGAACGATGAAGCCCTCATTCCTGAACAGATTGTATTTGACCTGTTGCTGCCAGATCTTCTTAAGGAAGGAGCTTTATACAAGGTGACGGGCGAGGGGATTGTTCGCAAGGCCGTATACGGCCGGGAGGAGATTTCCATGAGACATGATACCTATCCCGCAGCCTATCTAGCCGAAATTCTGAATAACGCGAGGACCGTAGCGATTCTTGGCGCGTCGTCCGATAACCGACGTCCCAGTTACTGGATTGGCGGTTTTCTGCTCGGCAAGGGCTATCGTGTCTTTCCGATCAATCCCAAATATGCCGGTCAGACCATCTTGGGGCAGCCGGTTTATGCGAGGCTTGCCGATGTTCCCGTTGCAATCGACATTGTCGATGTTTTCCGTCGGCCTGATCAGTTTGGAATGGTTGTCGAGGAAACCCTGAATCTGCCGGAATTACCGAGTGCCATATGGGGACAGCTCGGTGTCCGCGACGATAAGGCGGCGCGGCGGGCCGAAGCCGCCGGTATAAAGGTCGTGATGGACCGAGGGCTCGTTACCGAGTATCCGCTGGTCTACGAACTCCAGCACACAAGGTTGCCGCGTTCTGCGGCCTGAAAGGGGAGCCAATACAGAAGCGCCGCTGCGCGGGCTCTGATCAGAAACGAATCCACGGACGCCGGAACATGGAGTTTTCGTTGTCGTCAATCGGTTTGCAGGCCAGAACCGGGCAGCGCGGATTGTCGCGCGTTGGGACATACGCGCGTTCAGCGTAGTCCTGTTGGTCGCATTGGCTGTTGTCGTGCACGTAACGGTCGTAAAGAGTCATTCCAGCCACGCGCTTGGACGGATAGCGAAGGATGACCGCGCCTTGGCTCAATATGGCTGCGCGGGCCGCCTCGCATGTCATCGAAGGTGAGTTGTAGCGCGAAATTGCCAGCGCGGGCGATGAGGCGACGGTTGCGGCGACGGCCAATAAAACAAGCTTTTTCATCGATATGTCTCTCTTTGTTCCGGAGCGAGCGGGGGCGAATGAACGCGGCTCTCGCTCTTCCATCCCTTGTTGTTGGCTGGGCAAGTCCCATTTATCTCCTAGCTATAAAACGATAGCACATTCCGCCTGAAATCGCCACGAATGAGGATGTCGATGATCATGGACCACGACCGCTATGACGATGCTTATCTCACTGAGATCCTGCAGGGTACGAGAACAATAGCTCTTGTCGGCGCCTCGCCGAAGCCCGACCGGCCGAGTTACGGCGTTATGCGATTTTTGTTGTCCAGTGGTTATAAGGTGATCCCCGTCAACCCGGGACAGGCCGGAAAAGAAATCCTTGGCCAAAATACCGTGGCGCAACTGGCCGATATCGGCGAACCGATCGATATGATCGATGTTTTCCGCGCCTCCGAATATCTGGGCGAGGTGGTCGACGATGCGTTGGCGCTGGAAACTCGCCCGAAAGTGATCTGGTCTCAACTCGGTGTCAGGGACGACAGCGCGGCGGCAAGGGCGGAAGCGGCCGGGATCAAGGTTGTCATGAACCATTGCCCGGCCATCGAGATTCCGCGCCTCGGCCTTTGAGAAAGACCGGGACGCGCTGAGCGTCTTATGCGATCAGTAAATCCGGATTGGCGCGAAGCGCATTGAGATGTTCGGCATTGCCGCAATAATGGCCGAAATTCTCGGCTGCTGCACCTCGCGCCAGATCCTTGCGACATTCGCCCTTCGAGGCGCAATGAGAACACGTGATCTGCATATCGCGGAATTCGTTGCGCAACCGCAACTCCACTTCGGTCGGGTCGATGTTCAGCGCGCGCATCATCGCCAGCATTTCGTCGGCGGCGTGGGGACCAACCTTGGCAAGCTCGATCAGCTGATCCGGCGTGATTCCGCAATCATTGGCGATATTACGGATCGTCGAATCGTCGAGCGAAGCGATCATGTCGGCTTCGGCTGAGCTTTCCCAACTCTTGGCGAACCAGCCGGCCAGACGCGAAAAAACAGTTCTGGTAGCATCATTAACTGCAGTTTCCATCGAAACACCTCCATTTTGAGGCAATCCTGAGCCTCTGGCGATGTGGTCGCATTGACTTCGATCAATCCTGCGGGGCGCTCGCTTTCCGGCGTGACGAAAAAGCCGGCTGACAACCGAAGGCCAGACGTTATGATCCGCCCAACCAAATCAAGGGAGGTTACAATCATGACGACAGACAATCCGGGTTTTGCCACGCTGGCGGTTCATGCCGGAGCCCAGCCGGATCCAACGACGGGCGCGCGGATCACACCGATCTACCAGACCACGGCCTATGTCTTCAACGACGCCGACCATGCCGCGGCGCTGTTCGGGCTGAAGCAGTTCGGCAACATTTACACCCGCATCATGAACCCGACTCAGGCCGTGCTGGAAGAGCGTGTCGCGGCTCTGGAAGGGGGTACCGCGGCATTGGCGGTCGCCTCCGGGCACGCGGCCCAGATGCTGGTTTTCCATACGCTGATGCAGCCGGGCGACAATTTCGTTGCAGCAAAGAAGCTGTATGGCGGCTCAATCAACCAGTTCGGCCATGCCTTCCAGAACTTCGGCTGGCAGGTTCGCTGGGCCGATCCCGCCGATCCGGAAAGCTTCGCTGCCCAGATAGATGACCGCACGCGTGCCATCTTTATCGAAAGCCTTGCCAATCCGGGCGGCACCTTCGTCGATATCGCCGCAATCGCCGATGTCGCCCGCCACCACGGCCTGCCGCTGATCGTCGACAACACCATGGCGAGCCCCTATCTCGTTCGCCCCCTCGAGCATGGTGCGGATATCGTCGTCCATTCGGCAACGAAGTTCCTCGGCGGCCACGGCAATTCGATGGGCGGCATTATTGTGGATGGCGGCACGTTTGACTGGTCGCAGTCCGACAAGTTTCCGATGCTGTCGAGGCCGCGGCCGGAATATTCCGGCGTCGTCCTGCACCAGACCTTTGGCAATTTTGCCTTCGCGATCGCCTGCCGCGTGCTTGGCCTTCGCGACCTTGGTCCCGCAATCTCCCCGATGAATTCATTCCTGCTTCTCACCGGAATTGAAACGCTACCGCTGCGCATGCAGCGTCATTGCGAAAACGCCCTGCGGGTAGCGACCTGGCTGAAGCAGCACCCCAAGGTGGCGTGGGTGAATTACGCCGGCCTGCCTGACGATCCGAACCACGCGCTGCAGCAGCGTTATTCACCGAAGGGCGCCGGCGCCGTCTTTACTTTCGGCGTGAAGGGCGGCTATGCCGCGGGCAAGGCGCTTGTCGAGGGACTGCAGCTCTTCTCGCACCTTGCCAATATCGGCGACACCCGCTCGTTGGTCATTCATCCGGCCTCCACCACCCATGCCCAGCTTTCCGAGGAACAGCAGATTGCAGCCGGTGCTGGGCCGGATGTCGTGCGCCTGTCGGTCGGCATCGAGGATGCCGAGGATATTATCGGCGATCTTGAGCAGTCACTCGCCAAGGTCTGATCAAAGCAACCGCGCCGTAGCTCTGGGGCTGTGGCGTATCGGAGAACCAATGACGAATTCCCTGACATTCGACCTCACCGGCATCGAGCCGGAAGAGGGCGCACCCGCCGCCGACCAGATCATTGCCGGCGATCCTCGTTTCACCACTTGGAACATCGAGGATCGCGACGGTTCGCTCTTTTCCGGCGTCTGGCAGGCGACGCCGGGCAAGTGGAAGGTTTCCTACGACGAGTGGGAGTATTTCCATATCCATGAGGGCCATTCGATCCTCACCGAGGAAGGTTGCGAACCGATCCACCTGCGGGCGGGTGACCGGCTGATCGTGCGACCGGGCCTGAAGGGCACCTGGGAAGTCATCGAGACCACCCTCAAGGACTACGTCATCAAGCTCTGAGAGCTGAAACGAACAGGTCGCGCCGTCAGCGCAGCAGCATGCTGATCAGCGGCGCGGCCAGAACATTGACGAGGCCGACCAGTACCATCACGAGGCCGGCAATCGAGCCTTCTTCCGAGCCGATCTGGTGTGCCTTCGCCACGCCCGCCCCATGGGCGCCCATGCCGAAAAGAGCTCCGCGGGCAAGCGTCGAGCGGATAGGCAGGACGCGCAGCAGGGTTTCCCCCAAAGCCGCACCGCAGACCCCGGTGATGACCACGAAGATCGCGGTCAGATCCGGCACGCCGCCGATGTCCTGCGAAATGGTCATGGCGAAGGGCGTGCTGATCGAGCGTGGCAGAAGGCTGAGGCGCAACGCCCCGTCGATGCTGAGCAGGCTCGCAAGCGCCCATGCCGTCAGCATGGCTGTGGCGCTGCCGACGAACACGCCGAAAGCCAGTACCGGCCAGTAGCGCCGGATCGTATGGCGCTCCTCGAAGATCGGGATCGCGAAGGCGACCGTCACGGGGCCGAGCATAGCGACCAGCCAGTGGGTGGCGTGGATATATTCTGCATAATTGGCCCGCAGCAGCAGGGCGAGTGCAATCAGCGCCATCGGGGTCACGATCAGCGGCGAAAGCCAACTCTGCGGCCAGCGCCGGTAGATCGCCTTCGAGACGAGGTAGAAGAAGATGGTGGCCGCCGACCAGAAGGCGGTCAGCAGGGCGGGATTAGTGGCGAAGGGCACGGTCGCCTCCATGGGCGAGCATAAAGCGATAGCCGATATCGACGGCAATCGCGGTGGAAGCCATGACGGCGATTGTGCCGCCCAGAATGACCGCTAGAACCTTGAGGCCCAGAAGGCCGATGAATTCCTGATGGTCGAGGACGGCAAGAACCGCCGGAACGAAGAACAGCAACATTTCCGCAAGCAGCCAGCGGGCGCCGTTACGCATGCTGGCCGGACGCAGCCGGCCGCTCGCCAGAAGCATCAGCACCATCGCCATGCCGATGACGCCGCCGGGGATCGGCAGAGCCAGCAAACGGGTTATGGATTCTCCGGCCAGCCAGAAGGCTGCGATAATGGCGATCTGTACCAGACGGTTCGAGTGCAGTTGGCGGCGGGCGAGGAGAGTTATGTTGCGGGATGACATTTTCAGCACCTTGTGTGGTTGCTGGAAATATAGGCGTGGTCGTGCTATGAGCAAAATGAATTGATGTTATAGATATAAGTCGAAATTGGAATAGTTATGGAGATCCGCACCCTTCGCGCATTTGTTGAGGTCATCCGTCAGGGCGGCTTTTCCCAGGCGGCCCGGACTGTGTTCATCACCCAGTCTGCGGTGAGTAAGGCTGTCCGCCAGCTCGAGGAGGAGCTCGGGTTCGAGCTTATCGACCGCGCCGGCCACAAGGTTGCGCTAACGGATGCCGGCGAGATCGTGTTTCGCCGTGCGCAGACCATGCTCACCCTGCGTGAGGATCTTCTGGCCGAGCTTTCCGAACTCCGTGGTCTGCGCCGCGGACGCCTGCAGCTCGGGCTTCCGCCGATCGGCAGCGATGCGCTGTTTGCACCCCTCTTCGCCATCTACCGCAGCCGCCACCCGGAGGTGGAAATCCAGCTTGTCGAGCATGGCAGTCGCAAGCTGGAGGAACTGGTGATGGCAGGGGAGGTGGAGCTTGGCGCCTCGCTGCTGCCGGTGCCGGATCGTTTCGAATGGCAGGAGGTGACGCGCGAGCCGCTTCACGTCCTCATCCCGGAAGATCATCCGCTAGCAAAACAGGAGGGTGTTGCCCTTCATGACCTCCAGTCCATGCCATTCGTCCTGTTCGATGCCGGGTTCGCCCTCAATCCGATCATTCTGGACGCCTGCCGCGAGGCTGGATTTGATCCGGTGATCGCGGCCCGCAGCGGCCAGATCAACTTCATAGTCGAACTGGTTGGCGCGGGCCTCGGTATCGGCTTTCTGCCAAGGATGATCGCGGAACGGCGTGTTCGTCCGGGCGTCACCCATATTCCGGTGCATTCGCCGCAGATGGACTGGCATATGGCCTGGGTCTGGCGGCGTGGCGGCTATCTGTCCTTCGCGGCCAAGGCCTGGCTGGAACTTGCCCGTTCAGCCAGCATGCCGCCAGCGCCCTGATTGATCGCCTGTTGATGATTCCGGGCTGGCGTCCTTCTGTCGTTTTCGGCCTCTTTGATATTGGCAGTATTGCGTTTTGCCAATATACGGGTATATACCCGCAATATGACGAAATCCTCTTGCTACTGCATCACACTGCGCAACGCCTCACGACGCCTCACGTCGCTATATGACGAGGCGCTGGCTCCGCTTGGCATCAATGTCACGCAGTTTAGTCAGTTGAGAAACATAGGGCGAATGCAGCCGGTTTCTCTGACCGATCTCGGCAAGAGGATGGAGCTGGATCGTTCGACCGTCGGTCGCAACACCAAGATCCTTGAGCGTATGGGCCTCGTGACTGCCGCATCCGCTGAAGACCACAGGGAAAGTGCGCTGGTTTTGACTGGGGACGGGGAGGTTCTTCTGGGGCAGGCTTTGCCGATCTGGGAAGAGGTTCAGGCGCGCATCTCCAGGAGGTTGGGGCCTGGCGGCCTTGAGGAGATCGTGTCGGCGCTGGATATGGTCACTGAAGATAATTTAGCTAATTAACGAAATACGGAAATAACTTGCGTGCTTGCTCGACAGGCCGCGACCACAGGAGAACGACCTTGATCTCAGCCAGACTGGCCAACTACCTGGCGGCACGTAACATCCATTACGGATGGGTCGTCGCCGGGATTACCTTCCTCACCATGCTCGCGACCGCGGGGGCCATGGGATCGGCCGGTGTTCTGATCACGCCGCTCAGCCGTGAGTTCGGATGGACCACCGAAGAAATCTCCTCCGCCATGGCAATCCGCCTCGCGCTCTTCGGATTGCTCGGGCCGTTTGCCGCCGCCCTGATGAATCATTTCGGTATGCGCGCCGTGATCGGCGTGGCTCTCACGCTGATCGGCGGCGGCATTCTTCTCTCCTTCCGCATGACGGAACTCTGGGAAATGGTCGTGCTTTGGGGCATCGTCATCGGGGTCGGCACCGGCATGACGGCGCTCGTTCTCGGCGCAACCGTCGCCACCCGGTGGTTCCACGCGCGCCGTGGCGTGGTCGTCGGTCTGATGACGGTGAGCAACGCGACCGGCCAGCTCATCTTCCTGCCGTTGCTGGCAAGTCTCACGGAAGCCTATGGCTGGCGTGTCGCCCTGTCGCTCAATGTCGTGGTGCTGGCGCTTGCCATGGTGATTGTGCTGGCGTTGATGCGAAACTATCCTGCCGATCTCGGACTCGCGCCCTATGGCAGCCGTGAACTGCAGCCGGCCCCAATCCGCTCGGCGCGACTGTCGTCTCTTCTGGTGGCGCCGATTGCCGCCCTGCGTGAAGCCTCGGTGAAGCCGGTGTTCTGGATCCTGTTCTTCACCTTCTTCGTCTGTGGTCTTTCCACCAACGGCCTGATCCAGACGCACTGGATTTCGATCTGCGGCGATTATGGGGTGGCTGCCGTCAGTGCCGCCGGCATGCTGGCGATGATCGGTATCTTCGATTTCATCGGCACGCTCGGTGCCGGCTGGCTGTCCGACCGTTTCGACAATCGCTGGCTGCTCTTCTGGTTCTACGGCCTGCGTGGTCTTTCGCTGATTTTCCTGTCTGCCTCGGGCTTCGACTATGTAACGCTATCGATCTTTGCCGTCTTCTACGGTCTCGACTGGGTTGCTACTGTGCCGCCGACGGTCAAGCTCACAGTGGAGAATTTCGGTCGCGATAAGGCGAATATCGTCTTCGGCTGGATCTTTGCCGCCCACCAGCTAGGCGCCGCGACAGCCACGTTTGGAGCGGGCTACATCCGGACGGATTACGAGACCTTCCTGCCGGCCGTCTACATCGCCGGTTTCATGTGCCTGCTCGCTGCCCTGTCGGTTCTTTCGATCGGCAAGACCGTCCGTCGCGATACGGTCGTTCAGGCGGCAGAATGATCGCGTGGACTTCGCTCACCAGGCGAGGTCCAGCCGCTCCAGTCCGTGGAAGTGATAAACGTCCTTCACCTGTGGCGGAGCAGCGATCCGCATACCGGGCAGCCGCTGGAACAGCAGTGGCAGGACGATGTTGAGCTCGAGACGTGCGAGCGGTGCACCAATGCAGAAATGGATACCCGCGCCGAATGAGAGGTTCGGCGCCTCGTCGCGTTCCGGGCGGAAGGTCAGAGGATCCGTGAATTTCTCGGGATCGAGATTGGCGGCGGCGAGGATCATGCTCACCTTTTCACCGCGCTTGAACGACACGCCGTCGATTTCCGCCGGCTCCAGACAATAACGCTGGAAGATGTGGACCGGAGCGCAGATGCGGAGGGTCTCCTCGACGGTCCTTTCGGCCGCCTTCTCATCGCGAAACATTTCGGCAGGTGAGAGGCCGCTTTCGAGGATGACGCGCACCGAGTTGCCAATCTGGTGCACCGTTGCCTCATGGCCGGCATTCAGCAGCACGATCGTCGTCGAGATGAGCTCGTCCTCGGTGAGGTACTGACCCTTGTGTTCGGTGTGGATCATGTGGCTGAGGAGATCGTCCTGCGGATTGGCGCGACGCTCCGCGATCATGCTACGCACATAGTCGGCGAATTCCTGCGCCGAGCGATCGGCAGCTTCCTCGTCCGCGCGGGTGCGCTTGAACATGTACATGCCAACATAGTCGTGGGACCATTTGAGCAGCTGAGGCCCCATCTCCTCGGGAATGCCGATCATGCGGGCGATCATGGTCACCGGAATGATGTCGGCGAAGGTCGAGAGCAGTTCCGTCTGGCCATCCTTCTCGAAGGCGTCGATCAGCCGGTTGGCAAGCTCTTCGATTTCCGGCTTCATCTTCTCGACGTGCCGCGAGACAAAGGCGCGATTGACGAGCGTTCTCAGCCGGGTGTGCTCCGGCGGTTCCAATTCCAGAAGGGAATGCGCTTCCGCGGCGTCGAAATGGCGCGTGTGGGCGGCTGGGTCGGGCATGCCCAGTTCTTCGCGGGTGGCGATGTGCAGGATCTGTCGGCCGAAGCGCCGGTCGCGCAACAGCGCGTTCACGGTGTCGTAGCTGGTTACGAACCACTGCTTCTGTTCCTCCCAGAAAAAGGTCGGGCATTCGGCGTGCAGCGCCGCATAGACGCGATTCGGATCGGAATAGAAAGCCGGATTGCGGCCGTCGAGGCTGACACGGCGCGAAGCCTTGTCGATGGAAAGGAAGGAGAGGTCGGTCATGGGAAAAGTTCTCTAGCCAATCCGGAGCGTGGCCGGAAGGGGGCGTGTTCAGGAGCGGTAAAGATCCTGTTGCGAGGAGGCGACTGTCTGCAGCCGGCGCAATGCCGCGACCTGCCTGTCCGCCTGCTCATCGATGGCCTGTGGCGTGGATGAGGGAACGCATAGTACCTTCTCGCCAGTCAGCACGGCTGTACGGTTTCTTCCTCTGGCCTTCGCCTTGTAGAGAGCGCGGTCCGCGCCACTCATCAGGCGGTCGAAATCGGCCTCTGCAGCGGGCAGGGTGGCAATGCCGATGCTCGCCGTAGTGCGGATGATCTGGCCGCCGAAGGCGATCGGCTTGTCAGCGATGGTGCGGCGGATCGCCTCCGCTACTAGAACAGCGTCGTGCATGCTGGTGACATCGAGCAGGGCTGCAAATTCCTCGCCGCCGCTGCGGCCAAAACAGGCGTTAGAGGGCATCAGCGATCGGCAGGACTGCGTAAAGCTCGTCAGCACGGCGTTCCCGGCCTGGTGTCCGTGGCTGTCGTTGATCTTCTTGAAGCGGTCGAGGTCGAACACCAGCAATGCGACGTTCCGTTTCGCCTCGCCGGCGCGGCTGCGAATGGTTTCGAACTCGTCGAGCAGTCCTCGCCGGTTGAGGGCGCCGGTCAGCGGGTCTGTCAGTGCAAGCATTCGCAGCCTGTCGGCGGAGCGATCCATCAGGATTTTTGCCAGAACGGCGATGGAGCCCACGAAACCAACAATGCCAGCAATCCCCACCAGACCGCTGATCGAAATCTCCTTGAAGTTGGCGGGGTTGTTTATCGCTACAGCCACAGCAAACCCGAGATTCAGCAGCGCCTGTGTAAGCCAGATGCCAATCAGCGCCTTGCGATGGCGATCGGAGCTGAAGCGGGCGTTCGTCACCACGGCAGCCATCATCAGGTAGCCCGTCGCCGCAGCGACGTCATAAAGAGCCACCCGATAGGCGAAGGTTTCCCGCACGAGAGGCAGCAGATTTCCGGCGAGCCACATGAGGCTCGGGATCGCCGCGATGGAGAGCGGCGGGCGCTGATCGAGGTAGCGCACGCCAGACAGCCAGAAGCCGTAGGCCGAAAGCGCGGTAAAATTTGCGACCTGGATCGAGACGAAGTCGGGGATCTGTCCGCGGAAAGTGACGAGCACGATACCGGCGGCATGCGCCGCGAAGCCCAGCGCGAACATCAGGTAGTGTTTTTCGCCGCGCGCCCGCAACCAGACCACGGCCAGCAGCATCGCCAGCGTGCCGGCTTCTGTCGCCCAGAGAAGGAACGCCGTTTTGACATCGAGCACAGTGGTCGATCCTGAAGTGGTTTTTCGAGAATATGACGTCAAAGTGATGAAGACAGGTTAATCAGTTCCTACGAAAACGGCGATGCCATGGCCGTCCCCAGTTTTTCTGTCCCCGTATTGAACGTTACCGAACGTTCACCATATGAGCCGTTTCTTGTGAAGTGACTTCCCAGGCGTTCGGAAAGATTAGGCAATTTGCCGCAAAAGCCTTACGCCGACGGCAGAGACCAGCGCTTGACGATTAAGGATATCCGAAGCTCGCGTCTTGAAGTCGAGGGTGCGGACACTCTATGTAGGGATTGACAGATATTACGTGATTCCCGCCGCCCCAAGGTGTTCGGGGAACAGGCTGACAAAGGACGGACATGAGAAATCCAGTTGATACCGCCATGGCTCTGGTGCCGATGGTCGTGGAGCAGACCAATCGCGGCGAACGCTCCTACGACATCTTTTCCCGCCTGCTGAAGGAACGCATCATCTTCCTCACGGGGCCGGTGGAAGACACCATGGCTTCGCTCGTCTGCGCGCAATTGCTGTTTCTCGAGGCCGAGAACCCCAAGAAGGAAATCGCCCTCTACATCAATTCACCGGGCGGCGTCGTGACCGCCGGCATGGCAATCTATGACACCATGCAGTTCATTCGCCCCGCAGTCTCGACGCTTTGCATCGGTCAGGCGGCATCCATGGGCTCGCTTCTGCTCGCTGCCGGCGAGAAGGGCATGCGTTTTGCGACGCCGAATGCACGCATCATGGTTCACCAGCCCTCGGGCGGCTTCCAGGGCCAGGCTTCGGACATCGAACGCCATGCTCGTGACATCATCAAGATGAAGCGTCGCCTGAACGAAGTTTACGTAAAGCACACCGGCCGCACCTATGAAGAAGTCGAGCAGACGCTTGATCGTGACCACTTCATGGAAGCCGGCGAAGCGAAGGACTGGGGTCTGATCGACAAGATCCTGACCTCGCGTCAGGAAATCGAGGGCGTGCCGGCAGCCTGATGCTCCGTTGCGATATGATCACGACTGCAATGAACTGAAGCGGTCGTGATCACGTAAGGGGTTTAATCTGGCTGCGAAAGCGCTAATAGTAACTATTAAGGCTGTGTTGAATTTTTATGACATAGCTTGCGGTCTGTAGAGGTTTCGTTGCCGCCGGTCCTGGTTTGTGGGTCGCATGGGCCGGCTAGTACCTCTCAGGATCGAATGAGCCTGGGGTCGAAGGGCGATCAGCGCCGGGCGTAGAGAGTGACCGCCCTCCGTCGAGGCGGAGGGGCGGCGTGCTGGAAGGATGAAGATATGAGCAAGGTCAGCGGTAGCAACGGCGGTGACTCCAAGAATACCCTTTATTGTTCCTTCTGCGGCAAGAGCCAGCACGAGGTCCGCAAGCTGATTGCCGGCCCGACGGTGTTCATCTGCGATGAATGCGTCGAATTGTGCATGGACATCATCCGCGAGGAGAACAAGAGTTCCATGGTGAAGTCCCGTGACGGCGTTCCGACGCCGCAGGACATCATCAAGATCCTCGACGAATATGTGATCGGCCAGAAACAGGCCAAGAAGATCCTCTCCGTCGCGGTGCACAACCATTACAAGCGCCTCTCTCACGCCTCCAAGGGCGGTGAGGTCGAACTGGCGAAGTCGAACATTCTGCTCGTCGGCCCGACCGGCTGCGGCAAGACCTATCTTGCCCAGACGCTCGCGCGCATCATCGACGTGCCGTTCACCATGGCCGATGCCACGACACTGACCGAAGCCGGCTATGTCGGTGAGGACGTGGAAAACATCATCCTGAAGCTTCTGCAGGCGGCTGACTACAACGTCGAACGCGCCCAGCGCGGCATCGTCTACATCGACGAAGTGGACAAGATTTCCCGCAAGTCGGACAACCCGTCCATCACCCGCGACGTATCGGGCGAAGGCGTACAGCAGGCGCTCTTGAAGATCATGGAAGGCACGGTTGCTTCCGTGCCGCCTCAGGGCGGCCGCAAGCATCCGCAGCAGGAATTCCTGCAGGTCGACACGACGAACATCCTGTTCATCTGCGGCGGTGCTTTCGCAGGTCTCGACAAGATCATCTCGGCACGTGGCGAAAAGACCTCGATCGGCTTCGGTGCCACCGTGGCGTCTCCGGACGATCGGCGTGTCGGCGAAGTGCTGCGCGAACTGGAGCCGGAAGATCTGGTCAAGTTCGGCCTTATCCCGGAATTCATCGGTCGTCTGCCGGTTCTGGCGACGCTGGAAGACCTTGATGAGGATGCCCTCATCCAGATCCTGTCCGAGCCGAAGAACGCGCTCGTCAAGCAGTACCAGCGCCTGTTCGAGATGGAAGACGTCGAACTGACCTTCCACGAGGACGCACTGCGCGAGATCGCCCGCAAGGCTATTATCCGCAAGACCGGTGCCCGCGGCCTGCGCTCGATCATGGAAAAGATCCTGCTCGACACGATGTTCGAACTGCCGGAACTGGAGGGCGTTCGCGAAGTCGTTATTTCCGACGACGTCGTCAACGGAAATTCCCGGCCGCTCTACATCTATGCCGATCGCCAGGAGGAAAAGGCCAACGCCTCGGCCTGATCCGCGAAGGATTGAAATTGTGATGAAGGCCCGCCGTAGTGGCGGGCCTTTTTCGTTTTTGCGACTGTTTTCCAGTGTTGTTTTGATCCGTGGCCTCGGCCGCTACCGTAAATCGTTCATACGACAGTTTTCGCCGGCCACGGCTTGGGTTAGAAAAGAACGAAGTGCTTCGCTCGCGGCAGTTGCCGCAGATCGGATCGCCGGGCTGGCCGTTCGTCTCGCTTCAGGCCAGACCAACGGGTTATTTGTAGGTTCGGGCCACTGACTGTAATATCGTCGTCACAATCTCGGTGGCCGAGCACGGGCGGAAGGCTTGAATTCGCGTTCTGAGAACTCCATTTCTTGGAGGAGCAAGAAATATGCCTGTCGCCTTCGGGGTATGGCATTTGGTCCTGGGCTTGCCCGGGACGTCGGAAAGGAAGTGAAATGTCGAAAACGTCTGCAGCAAACGAGAGCAATATCTATCCCGTATTGCCTCTGCGCGACATCGTGGTTTTCCCACACATGATCGTGCCTTTGTTCGTCGGGCGCGAGAAGTCCATTCGCGCTCTCGAAGAGGTCATGGGCTCCGACAAGCAGATCATGCTGGCGACCCAGATCAACGCCGGCGATGACGATCCGGAACCCTCCGCCATTTACGAGGTCGGCACGGTCGCCAATGTTCTCCAGCTACTGAAGCTGCCGGACGGCACGGTGAAGGTGCTGATCGAGGGCAGGGCACGTGCCCGCATCGATACCTACACCGCGCGTGAAGAGTTCTACGAGGCGACGGCGCAGGTTCTCGCTGAGCCAGTCGAAGACGCTGTCGAAATCGAGGCTCTGTCCCGCTCGGTCGTGTCCGAGTTTGAGAACTACGTCAAGCTGAACAAGAAGATCTCGCCGGAAGTCGTAGGCGCCGCGAGCCAGATCGAGGACTACTCGAAGCTGGCCGATACGGTTGCATCGCACCTGTCGATCAAGATCACCGAGAAGCAGGAGATGCTTGAGACCGTCAGCGTCAAGCAGCGTCTCGAAAAGGCTCTCGGCTTCATGGAAGGCGAAATCTCCGTCCTTCAGGTCGAAAAGCGCATCCGCTCGCGCGTCAAGCGTCAGATGGAGAAGACCCAGCGCGAGTACTACCTGAACGAACAGATGAAGGCGATTCAGAAGGAACTCGGCGACGGCGAGGATGGTCGTGACGAGATGGCCGAGCTGGAAGAGCGCATCTCCAAGACCAAGCTTTCCAAGGAAGCCAAGGAAAAGGCCGATGCCGAACTGAAGAAGCTGCGCCACATGAGCCCCATGTCGGCGGAAGCGACGGTCGTTCGCAACTACCTCGACTGGCTGCTAGGCCTGCCCTGGGGCAAGAAGTCCAAGGTCAAGGTTGATCTGAATGCCGCCGAGAAGATCCTCGACGAGGATCATTTCGGTCTGGACAAGGTCAAGGAGCGCATCGTCGAATATCTCGCCGTTCAGGCTCGCGCGACCAAGATCAAGGGTCCGATCCTTTGCCTCGTCGGCCCTCCGGGCGTCGGCAAGACCTCGCTCGCCAAGTCGATCGCCAAGGCGACCGGCCGCGAATATGTCCGCATGGCGCTTGGCGGCGTGCGTGACGAGGCCGAGATCCGTGGTCACCGCCGCACCTATATCGGTTCGATGCCCGGCAAGATCGTGCAGTCGATGAAGAAGGCCAAGAAGTCCAACCCGCTCTTCCTGCTCGACGAGATCGACAAGATGGGCATGGATTTCCGTGGCGATCCGTCTTCGGCGCTGCTCGAGGTGCTGGATCCGGAACAGAACTCCACCTTCATGGACCACTACCTGGAAGTGGAATACGACCTGTCCAATGTGATGTTCGTCACCACGGCCAACACGCTGAACATTCCGGGTCCGCTGATGGACCGCATGGAGATCATCCGCATCGCCGGTTACACCGAGGATGAAAAGCGGGAAATCGCCAAGCGGCACCTGCTGCCCAAGGCCATCAAGGAACATGCGCTGCGTCCGGAAGAATTTTCGGTCAGCGACGATGCGTTGATGGCGGTGATCCAGCAGTACACCCGCGAAGCAGGTGTACGTTCCTTCGAGCGCGAATTGATGAAGCTCGCCCGCAAGGCGGTCACCGAGATCATCAAGGGCAAGGTGAAGTCAGTCGCCGTCACCGCCGAGAACATTCACGACTATCTCGGCGTGCCGCGCTTCCGGCATGGTGAAGCTGAAGGCGAAGATCAGGTCGGTATCGTTACCGGTCTGGCCTGGACCGAGGTGGGTGGCGAACTGCTGACCATCGAAGGCGTGATGATGCCGGGCAAGGGCCGCATGACGGTCACCGGCAACCTCAAGGACGTCATGAAGGAGTCGATTTCGGCTGCTGCATCCTATGTTCGCTCGCGGGCTGTGGATTTCGGCATCGAGCCGCCGCGGTTCGACAAGAGCGACATCCACGTGCACGTTCCGGAAGGTGCAACTCCGAAGGACGGTCCGTCCGCCGGTATTGCCATGGCGACCGCTATCGTGTCGATCATGACCGGTATCCCGGTTTCCAAGGATGTCGCCATGACGGGTGAAGTCACCCTGCGCGGTCGCGTCCTGCCGATCGGTGGCCTCAAGGAAAAGCTGCTTGCCGCTCTGCGCGGCGGCATCAAGAAGGTTCTGATCCCGGAAGAAAACGCCAAGGATCTGGCGGACATTCCGGACAACGTGAAGAACAACCTTGAGATCGTTCCGGTGTCGCGGATGGGCGAAGTCATCAAGCACGCTCTGGTTCGTGTACCTGAACCGATTGAATGGGACGGAACCGTTGAAACTCCGGCAATCGGCACTGTCGAAGGGTCCGACGAAACGGGCACTTCCATGGCGCATTGAGGTTCTTTTGCCTTAATCTTGCCAAATTGATACACCGAACGGAAAAAGGCTGGCATTTTTGCCAGCCTTTTTTGTGCAAACTCCCTGAAACGTCTTGTTTTCCGGGCGATTGCGGTGCTTTTCAGTTGCGTAGGGCAGATGCTTACGTATTGTCCGCCCGACTTATCCATTGAGTCGTTTCATACCAGTCAGAAAGGGTGGAAACATGAACAAGAACGAACTCGTATCCGCGGTCGCCGAAAAGGCCGGCCTCACCAAGGCCGATGCAGCTTCCGCCGTCGACGCCGTTTTCGAAACGGTTCAGGCAGAGCTGAAGACCGGCGGCGATGTTCGCCTCGCTGGCTTCGGTGCTTTCACCGTTGCTCGTCGCGAAGCCTCCAAGGGCCGCAACCCGTCGACCGGCGCTGAAGTCGATATCCCGGCTCGCAACGTTCCGAAGTTCACGGCCGGCAAGGGCCTGAAGGACGCCGTAAACAGCTAATCAGCTGGCTACCTTCGCTCGGATGGAGCGAAGGCTTGGCATCGCAATTTGAGCCCGGCCTCGTGCCGGGCTTTTCCGTTTCAGCGGCTTGCCTGCCGTGACGCGTTGACGTATCGATTTTTTGCGGACTTCCAAATGGAGGTTTGCATTCGTTCTCAGGGCGGGGTGAAAATCCCCACCGGCGGTAAGGGGTTCAGTTCCCAAGCCCGCGAGCGCCTTCGGAAGCCAAAGGCATCGGAAGGGTCAGCAGATCCGGTGCAACTCCGGAGCCGACGGTCATAGTCCGGATGAAAGAGAATGAGGTATCGGTTGCGTGCCTGCTTCGGATGGATGATCCGGGGTCTTGGCTCATGATCGGCTGTTGCCGTGTGCCCCGGCCTCGGCGCGGCAGGTGAGGGGAATGCCTTGTCGCTCCCCGCGCATTGTCCTCATGCGTCCTGATTTGTGTTGGTCTCTTTCTCAAAGGAAGAAAGACATGAATCAGAGCTTCCTTGCTCCTTATCGTTCCCGCGCAGTCGCTGGTGCGGCATTTATGGTGCTTGCAGGTATCGCATTCGCCATTCTCAACGTCGCTACCCAATGGCTGGCAATGACCCTTGGCTTCCCGGCGGTTTCCGCCGCCTTCTGGCAATATGCCTTTGCCCTCGTTTTCTCTCTGCCACTACTTTTCCGGCTTGGCCTCGGATCGTTGAAGACACGGTATCCCGGCCGTCATCTGGTGCGGGTTATACTCGCAGCACTTGGAGTACAGGCCTGGGTGATCGGTCTTGCTAGCGTGCCGATCTGGCAGGCCATCGCGCTGGTGATGACTTCGCCGTTTTTCATCATCGTCGGCGCACGCGTCTTCCTTGGCGAAACGGTTGGCCGCAATCGATGGCTGGCGACGCTCGCTGGCTTCTGCGGGGCGATGATTATCCTGCAGCCATGGTCGGATGCATTTTCTCCCACGGCCTTCCTGCCGGTGCTGTCGGCCCTGCTCTGGGGCGGGGCGTCCCTGATGATGAAGAACCTCACCGCTCATGAGAGGCCGGAGACGATTACGGTCTGGTTGCTTGTACTGCTGACACCGATCAATGCCGGCCTTGCCGCAGCCTCAGGCTTTGTTGTCCCCGGTGGAATGGTGCTGGCACTTCTGTTGCTGGCCGGTCTGTTGACCGTGGTCGGACAGCATTTCCTGACGCTTGCCTACAGCACCGTCGATGCGGCCTACGTGCAGCCATTCGACGACCTGAAGCTGCCACTCAACGTACTCGCGGGCTGGCTGGTCTTTGGCTATGCGCCCGCCGGATACCTCTGGCTCGGGGCAATCCTGATCCTCGGCGCCTCGCTTTTCCTGATGATTAGCGAGATGCGTCGGGAGCGGGAACCGTATGGGGAAGAGAAGGAAGAAGAGGGCGGTTCGCTGCCTTTGCCCCAATCCTGACAAAATTCGCCAGATGTCATGTGGGTGTCATGGACGTGACGCAAAAGCCTCCTGTTCCTTACTCATGGAAACAGGAGGCCTCCCCCATGAAGTATTCCATTTCCCGCGCCGCGTTGACGGCCGCGCTGCTGGCTTCTGTTGCGGCACCGGCCGCGGCTGACCAGGTTTTCAACCGTATCGCATCCTTCCCCGTCGCCACCAACCTGCCGGCCGACAAGGAGAAGCTCTCCACGACTTCGGCTGAAATCATCACGGCGACCGAAGACGGCAATACGCTGATCTATTCCGACAGTCCGCTCGGCGCGATCGGCTTTATCGACATCACCGACGCCAAGACTCCGAAGGCCGGCAGCGCGCTGATGATGGATGGCGAGCCGACCTCCGTCGCCGTCGTCGGTGCGAAGGCCCTTGTCGCCGTCAACACCTCGGAGAACAGGCAGAAGCCTTCCGGCAAGCTCGCCATCGTCGATGTCGCCTCCAAGAAGATCGACGCGACCTGCGATCTCGGCGGTCAGCCTGATTCTGTCGCGATTTCGCCGGATAAGACCTTCGCTGCCATCGCCATCGAAAACGAGCGTGACGAAGAGTTCAACGAAGGCAAGCTGCCGCAGATGCCGGCCGGCGATCTCGTCATCGTCTCGCTGAAGGACGGCGTTGCCGATTGCGCTTCGATCAAGCACGTCACGTTGACCGGTCTTGCCGAAATCGCGCCGGAAGATCCGGAACCTGAATTCGTCTCGATCAACAATCTCGGCGAAATCGGCCTGACGCTTCAGGAGAACAACCATATCGTCATCATCGACGGCAAGACCGGCGCAGTGAAGAACCACTTCTCGGCCGGCAAGGTCGATCTCGCAGGCATCGACACCAAGAGCGATGGCGCGCTGAAGTTCACCGGCAAGAAGGAAGGCGTCCTGCGCGAGCCCGACGCCCTGAAGTGGCTGGACGACAACCGTCTCGTGATCGCCAACGAAGGTGACTATGAAGGCGGTTCGCGCAGCTTCACCATTTTCGACAAAACCGGCAAGGAACTCTACGAGTCCGGCCCGTCTCTGGAACTCGCGATCGCCCAGATCGGTCACTTCCCGGACAAGCGCGCCAAGTCCAAGGGCGTCGAGCTCGAAGGCCTGGAAGCCGCAACCTTCAACGGCCAGAAGTACTTCTTCGTCCTTTCCGAGCGCGCCTCCATCGCTGCGGTCTACAAGGATACCGGTGCCGAGCCGGAACTCGTGCAGCTCCTGCCGTCCGGCGTTTCGCCGGAAGGCGCCGTTGCCATTCCCGGCCGCAACCTGCTGGCAACCGCCAACGAAGCAGATCTCGGTGAGGACGGCGGCCCGCGCTCGCATGTCATGATCTATGAACTTGCCGAAGGCACGCCCGCCTATCCGATGATCCGTTCCGACATCGTCGACGGCGCACCGATCGGCTGGGGCGCTCTCTCCGGTCTCGTTGGCGATGCCGAAAAGGCTGGTACGCTCTATGCGGTCAATGACAGCTTCTATTCTTCGCAGCCGACGATCTTCACGATCGACGCGACGCAGAAGCCGGCTGTCATCACGACGGCTCTGCCGGTCACCCGTGGCGGTGCCGCAGCCCAGAAGCTCGACATCGAAGGCATCACGCTGGATGGCAAGGGCGGCTTCTGGCTCGCTTCCGAAGGCGATCCGGCCAAGCTCGTCGGCCACGGCATCTACAATGTCGATGCCAAGGGCGAGATCAAGTCCGAGATCGGCTTCCCGGTCGAACTTCTCGCAGGACAGACCCGCTTCGGCCTAGAAGGCATCACCTCGATTGGCAAGGGCGACGAGCTGACGCTCTGGATGGCCGTTCAGCGCGAATGGAAGGACGACGAGAAGGGCACCGTCAAGCTCGTTTCCTACAAGCCGAAGGCCAAGGAATGGGGCGCCGTCAGCTATCCGCTCGACAAGGCTGAAGACGGCTGGGTCGGCCTTTCCGAAATCACCGCCCATGGCGACTACGTCTACATCGTCGAACGTGACAACCAGGTGGGCGACAACGCCAAGCTCAAGAAGCTCTACCGCGTTGCCATTGCCGACCTGAAGCCTGCAAAGCTCGGCGACAAGCTGCCACTGGTGAAGAAGGAAGAAGTCCATGATTTCATTCCGGACCTGAAGAACGCCACGAACGGCTATGTCGTCGACAAGCTGGAAGGCTTCGCCTTCGACGCCGCTGGCAAGGCCTTCGCCGTCACCGACAACGATGGCGTGGACGACAGCTCGGGAGAGACCCTGTTCTTCCCTGTCGATCTGAAGGGCACCAACTGATCCATCGGCATCGAAATGCGAAGAATCAGGAAGGCCGGGCGAATGATCGCCCGGCCTTTCTCAATTATGCGGTCCTGAATTTCACACGCACGAATTCGATGCGCTTCTCCGCTCCAGGAATTCGGCAACGGGTCCGATCAGCAAACCGGGAGCTGAGACATGCGGGGCGTGGCCGGTATTCAGCGTCACCACTTCGGCACCGGGCACCAGTTCCTGCATCCGCCGTTGCAGGTAGATGAACACCGACTGGTCGTCGGTCGCCTCGACATAGAGACGTGGTATCAGGCCGAATCGCTCTGCCGTGAGCGAAGGGGCCGACGCTCGCCCGCCTTCCGGCTGTGGAGTGAGCCTTGCTGCCGCGGCAAGCGCCGTCTCAAGCGGCAGGTCGTTGAGGAAGTGCCGTGCTGCGGCTTCCGGCGGAACGGTGCTTACAATCCCATCCTGCGACCATACGAGATGGGGTGAGATACCGCCCGCCTCGGGATGTGTGGGAAGGGCTTCCTTCACGATATCGCCGAATCCCATGCCCGAGGGCAGCATCATGCCTGCCACATAGACGATCCCCGTAATGGCTTCCGGCATGGCCTCGCCAAGGGCGGAAGCGGCGTTGCCGCCGCCGGAATGGGCGATCACCGCCACAGGCGCACCGGCAGCCTCGATGAGCGAGCGCAGATGGGAAATGTAGAGATCGAGATTGACGGCTTCCGGCGGCGTATCGTCCACGCCGTTGCCGGGCAGGTCGACCGGGATCGGCTGGAAGCCAGATTCTTCGAGCAGGGGTGAAAACGCCTCCCATACCCAGGAACCCTGCCATGCGCCGTGAATCAGAAGAACGGGAAGCTTCCGACTCATGCCTTGCCCGCCGATGCCGGTGCTGGGGCGGGTGTATAGGTACGCTGGTACATGGCTTTCAGGTGGTCCTCTACCGTTGTGACAGAGTATTTCGGCTGCTCGCCGGCGCTGAGGCAGTTCGGCAGGCACTCGACCACGTGATCGGGATTGCCGACGAAGAAGAAGGGAATCGAATAACGCTCGCGGCCGCTCTCGTTGACCACCCGGTGAAGCGTCGAGCGATAGCGATCATTGGTCCAGCGAGCGATCATGTCGCCGAGATTGACGACGAAAGTGCCGGGAATGGGATCGGCATGAATCCAGCTGTCGCTCGCGGAATCATGCACCTGCAGTCCGCCGGCATCATCCTGCAGAAGCAGCGTCAGCCCGCCGAAATCCGTATGTGCGCCGGCACCCTTTTCATTGGGCGCGGCATCCTTCGGCTGCGGAGGGTAGTGCAGCAGGCGGAGCGTTCCGAGCGGCTCGCGCACGAATGCATCGAAGTGATTCTCCGGCAGGCCCAGCGAAAGAGCCATGCCGCGCATCAGCCGCTCTCCGAGGTCGGTCATCGCCGCGAAATAGGCCATCATCACGGGTCTGAAACCTGGCTGATCGGCGGGCCACTGGTTCGGCCCGCGATTGAACCGTCCGGCCACGACGCGCGGATCGTCCATAGGCAGGTCCGGGCCAATGTAGTAACCCTCCTTGAGATCCGCGGGTGCGCCCGCCTCGAGCGTCTGGCCACGCATGTGCTCGTAGCCGCGGTTACAGAAGGAATGCACCTTGTCGACGGTCAGCTTTTCCTCGATGGGCCGATTGAAGAATACTCTGGATTCGGCAAAGGCCGCATCGATCAGTCCCTGGGGGATGCCATGGCCGGCGCAATAGAAGAAGCCCTTGTCGAGGCAGGCCTGTCGCAACGCTTCGCCGACGGCTGCGCGTTTTTCCAGAGATGACGAGGAGAGACCGGAAATGTCGATGACCGGAAGCGTTACTGCTTCTACGGAGCGCGCGCCGAGCATGGATGCGTTCATGGATATCTCTCCTGGCCGAGTTCGCGCCGACTTTTTTGGGGAGGCGTGGGCGCTGGTTGGAACGGGAGGCTATTGCAACGCACCAATGCATGGCAACGGTGAAGGTGACTATAAAATAGATAGGTCCGAAAATTGCCCATGAATTGCTCATCCTGCAATAGGCGCCTGCGGTGAGCGCAACAAGGCTGGCATCCAACGCAGATCACCCGTACATCCACAGACCCAGCGAAAATCCTTCGCTTTATTAACGTGCACTCGGTAGTTTTACGACCAACTTTCCCACGACGAGACCTTCGACTTGGAAGCAGACCTCTATCCCCCCGTAAAGCAATTCCTCGAAGGCCTGGGATTCGAGGTGAAGGGTGAAATACGAAGCTGCGATGTCGTGGCGATTTCGCAGGATGTGACGGAACTCGTCGTCATCGGTGAGCTGAAGCGCAGCTTCACTCTGGAACTCGTCCTGCAGGCGGTGGAGCGCACGGCCGTCTGCGATGAAGTCTGGCTCGCTGTCGAGGCTTCGAAGAAGGGGCGTGGACGGGAAGGCGATGCCCGGGTGAAGAAACTCTGCCACTTCCTGGGATTCGGCCTGCTGACGGTCGCCGCCACGGGCCGTGTCGATGTGATCGTAGAGCCGGGACCTTGGAAGCCCCGGCGCAACAGCAAGCGCCGGTCGCGGATCGTTGAAGAGTTTCGCCGCCGCCGGGGCGATCCGATGGCGGGTGGCTCGACCCGTATTCCGCAGATGACGGCATACCGCCAGCAGGCGCTCGTGATCGCGGAAGCCCTCGCAAACGGTCCCGCCCGTCCGCGCGACCTTAAGCCAATTGCTCCAGAGGTCGCCAGGATCCTGCAGTCCAATGTCTATGGCTGGTTCGATCGAATCGAGCGCGGTGTTTATGGCCTGAACTCCGCCGGCCATGCCGCACTCATCGCATGGTCCGACAGGATACCACGGGATGATAGAAACTCACCCGAGGCTGCCTGAGAAAGAAGGCCTGTCGAACTTTTGCTCGATGCGATGCGTGGGAACTCGGATCACTGTCGACGAATCCGAATTGGCAGAATCAGGCGTAGCGAGCCGATTCGCCGAGATAGATGCCCACGAATTATTTTCCGCCGAAATTTTGAGGGTAGGGCGCGCATCACTCGTCGAAGATGTCTCTGATTCCCTAATGGGAAATCTGTCGGTGCCCTCATTGTTCCTTTGACCGATGGGCAGGCGAAAAGGCTGCGGATATCCTGTTATGGTTGGTGGCCATCCACAGGGAGCTTCCAATCGTCAGCATATCGGCCGAACCGACGGTTCTGTCGCCAGAACACAACGAAGATCAGGCAATAACGTATTTTCAAAGAGGGAAATGGTGGGTGATGTAGGGCTCGAACCTACGACCCGCTGATTAAGAGTCAGCTGCTCTACCAACTGAGCTAATCACCCGAAGGCACCGTTTGGCGGTGTGAGAGGGCGTATAAACAGGATCTGCACTATTGTCCAGCTCAGAATATCCGTGCCGCAGAGATCTTTTCCTGTCCCGTCCAGGTCGCCGAATGCGTCCCGAAGCAGGCCAAGGCTCTACTTGTGCCGCTGCTACGACTATAGCCCTCAATGCCCATGACGAAATCAACCCGTCCCACCCGCTCCCTCGTGGATAGCGATTACAACAGCCTATTAAACGTTACATGGGAGAAAATGGTGGGCGATGAGAGACTCGAACTCCCGACATCCTCGGTGTAAACGAGGCGCTCTACCAACTGAGCTAATCGCCCTTCGCTGACTGGGTCAGTGCCCGCCGCGTCGGTGGCCGTGATCTATGCGGATCGCAGAGAAACCGCAAGAGTGTTTGTGAAGTTTTTTTGCTTTTTTTGCGTACCATTTTGAGGGGAGGGGCGAAACGGCCTGAATTTCGGGGCTTTTTCTTTTGGGTGGTGCCGCCGTCGTTTTCTTCGTCCACAGGCGGGCGAATTGTCGGTGCAGATAAAATTCGATCTGTCATGGATTTGTCTTCGATCCTGCTTGACACCAATAACCGAACCCCGTAGTTAGCCGCTCATCGAACGGGCCTCGGCCGGTTCGGGAAGGCGGAGACGCCTTTCAAGAAATGCGCGGGTGTAGCTCAGTCGGTTAGAGTGCCGGCCTGTCACGCCGGAGGTCGCGGGTTCGAGCCCCGTCACTCGCGCCATTCTTGAAAATTATCCTGCTTGTCGAAGCGGAAACGCCAACAGCAAGCCCGGATTGACCAACGGTTAATCCATTTATGCGCGGGTGTAGCTCAGTCGGTTAGAGTGCCGGCCTGTCACGCCGGAGGTCGCGGGTTCGAGCCCCGTCACTCGCGCCATTTTTAGTTTTCCATCATAACTTTATGCTGCTTTGCAATGTGGCTCTATGGACTTTATTGTGCTGCCGATTTACACCTCGGTAAGCCGCATGATGTATCGCGTGAAAAGCTGGCGCTCGGGCTTGCACAAGCGTGCAGGCTGCGTTAACGACGGCTCGTTGCAACTCTTCTTTCGGCTTGTCGGCCCAGCGCCAAAAATGCCGCCCGGCATTCGAGACAAGCAGGGATGGATATGATGACTGAACTGCTCAGTTCCTACCTTCCGATCGCCATCTTTATCGGTATCGCCCTTGTGATTGGCCTCGCGCTTTTGATTGCGCCGTTTGCCGTCGCCTTCAAGGCTCCCGACTCGGAAAAGCTGTCGGCTTACGAATGCGGCTTCAATGCTTTCGATGATGCCCGCATGAAGTTCGATATCCGCTTCTACCTGGTGTCGATCCTCTTCATCATCTTCGACCTCGAAGTTGCCTTCCTGTTCCCGTGGGCAGTGTCTTTCGGTGAGCTCGGCTGGTTCGGCTTCTGGTCGATGATGGTGTTCCTTGGTGTACTCACCATCGGCTTTATCTATGAATGGAAGAAGGGGGCACTCGAATGGGAGTAGTCCAGTCCAACACGACGCTCGTCGCTCCGCAGGCCAAGGGGATCATCGATCCCAATACCGGCAAACCGATCGGCAGCGATGATGCTTTCTTCGGTGAGATCAACAATGAACTCGCCGATAAGGGCTTTCTCGTTACCTCTACGGACGAGCTGATCAACTGGGCCCGTACTGGCTCACTGATGTGGATGACATTCGGTCTTGCCTGCTGTGCGGTCGAGATGATGCAGCTCTCCATGCCGCGTTATGACGTCGAGCGTTTCGGTTTTGCTCCCCGTGCCAGCCCGCGTCAGTCGGACGTGATGATTGTCGCCGGCACGCTGACCAACAAGATGGCGCCCGCGCTCCGGAAGGTCTACGACCAGATGCCGGAGCCCCGTTACGTCATTTCGATGGGCTCCTGCGCCAATGGCGGTGGCTACTATCACTATTCCTATTCGGTGGTGCGCGGATGCGATCGCGTCGTGCCTGTCGATATTTATGTTCCCGGCTGTCCCCCCACGGCAGAGGCGCTGCTTTACGGCGTACTCCTGCTGCAGAAGAAGATCCGCCGCACCGGAACGATCGAGCGCTAAGTCAAGGGACGCGACAAGATGAGTGAAGCCCTGAACGAGCTTGCATCCTACCTTACCGAGGTGCGTGGTGCGCTCATTGCCTCTTCGGAAGTTCGTTTCGGCGAACTGAATCTGACTGCGGCGCCGGAAAACATCATTGCATTGCTGACTTTCCTGCGTGACGACGTGCAGTGCGGTTTTGTCAATCTGATCGATATCTGCGGCGTAGACTATCCGGAGCGGGAAGATCGCTTCGATGTGGTCTATCACCTGCAGTCCCCGCGTCAGAACCTGCGCATCCGTGTCAAGGTCGCAACGGGCGAAGACAAGCCGGTACCATCGGCCTGTTCGGTTTTCCCGGGCGCCGACTGGTTCGAACGCGAAACCTGGGACATGTATGGCGTGCTCTTTACCGATCACCCGGATCTGCGCCGCATCCTGACGGACTACGGTTTCGAGGGGCATCCGCTCCGCAAGGACTTCCCGACCACCGGTTTCGTCGAGGTTCGCTACGACGACAACGCCAAGCGTGTGGTCTACGAACCTGTCGAGCTGAAGCAGGAATTCCGGAACTTCGACTTTCTCTCGCCTTGGGAAGGCACGGATTACGTGCTGCCCGGCGATGAGAAAGCGGCCCAGTAAGACGGCGGAAGGTTTGTTACCATGACTGAACATAACGTCCGCAACTTCAACATCAACTTCGGCCCGCAGCATCCGGCGGCTCACGGCGTTCTGCGTCTGGTGCTGGAGCTTGACGGCGAAATCGTGGAGCGCGTCGATCCGCATATCGGCCTGCTGCATCGCGGTACCGAGAAGCTGATCGAGACCAAGACCTACCTGCAGGCATTGCCCTATTTCGATCGTCTCGACTACGTCGCGCCGATGAACCAGGAGCATGCCTATTCGCTGGCAGTGGAAAAGCTGCTGGGTGTGCAGATCCCGATTCGCGGTCAACTGATCCGTGTTCTCTACTCGGAAATCGGCCGTATCCTGTCGCATCTTCTGAACGTGACCACCCAGGCCATGGACGTCGGTGCGCTGACGCCGCCGCTCTGGGGCTTCGAAGAGCGTGAAAAGCTGATGGTGTTCTATGAGCGTGCCTGTGGCGCGCGCATGCACTCGGCCTATTTCCGTCCGGGTGGCGTTCACCAGGACCTACCGCACCAACTCGTCGAGGATATCGGCAAGTGGTGCGATCCGTTCCTGAAGACGCTCGACGATATCGACGCGCTTCTGACCGGCAACCGTATCTTCAAACAGCGTAACGTCGACATCGGCGTCGTGGCTCTTGAAGACGCATGGGCTTGGGGCTTCTCGGGCGTCATGGTTCGCGGTTCCGGCGCTGCCTGGGACCTGCGTCGTTCACAGCCCTACGAATGCTATTCGGAACTCGAATTCGATATTCCGATCGGCAAGAACGGCGACTGCTACGACCGTTACCTGATCCGCATGATCGAAATGCGTGAATCGGTGAAGATCATGAAGCAGTGCGTCAATCGTCTGCTCGGTGATGCGAAGACCGGTCCGGTTTCCTCGCTCGACGGCAAGGTCGTGCCGCCGAAGCGTGGCGAGATGAAGCGGTCAATGGAAGCGCTGATCCACCACTTCAAGCTCTACACCGAAGGCTATCACGTGCCTGAGGGCGAGGTTTACGCCGCAGTTGAAGCCCCCAAGGGTGAATTCGGCGTCTACGTCGTCTCCGACGGCTCGAACAAGCCTTATCGTTGCAAGATTCGCGCTCCGGGTTACGCGCACCTGCAGGCCATGGATTTCATCTGTCGGGGGCATCAACTCGCCGACGTTTCGGCAATCCTTGGCTCGCTCGACATCGTGTTCGGAGAGGTTGACCGCTGATGAAGGTGTGGCTGCTCACGGTTCTCGCTCTGGCCTCCGCCGTTCAGGCGCAGGCTCAGGAAGCGGCCGTCTCTTCGAGCAGCTCGACCACCACCATGGCGGATCTCATCAAGCAGGGCTACGAGATCAGAACCTCCAGCGAAAGCGGTTCGAAGATCATCGTGTTCCTGCAAAAAGACAAGACGGCCTATGCCTGCGAATTCACGTCTCTGACGCGTTCGCGGTGTGGATCCATAAACTGAGACAAGGGGCGAGGAAGTATGTCCGTTCGTCGACTAGCCGAAGAGCAATTCCAGCCGGCAGGCTTTTCCTTCAACGAGGAAAATTCGGTCTGGGCTGAGGCAACCATCCGCAAATATCCCGAGGGCCGCCAGCAGTCGGCGGTCATTCCGCTTCTGATGCGGGCTCAGGAGCAGGACGGCTGGGTGACGCGAGCGGCCATCGAATTCGTCGCTGAAAAGCTTTCCATGCCCTATATCCGGGTTCTGGAAGTCGCGACCTTCTACACGCAGTTCCAGCTGAAGCCGGTCGGTACGCGCGCCCACGTTCAGGTCTGTGGCACCACGCCGTGCATGCTGCGCGGCGCGGAGGATCTCATCAAGGTCTGCAAGAGCCGAATCCACGCCGAGCCCTTCGAGCGCAATGCCGACGGCACGCTCTCCTGGGAAGAGGTGGAGTGTCAGGGCGCCTGCGTAAACGCGCCGATGGTGATGATCTTCAAGGATAGCTACGAAGACCTGACGCCGACCCAGCTTGAGCATATCATCGACCGTTTCCAGGCTGGCAAGGGCTCCGACATCAAGCCGGGTCCGCAGATTGATCGCTTCCATTCGGCTCCGGCCGGCGGTTTGACTGCCCTGACTGACGCCGATGTTAAGCCGGCGGCAAAGCCGAAGGCCCTTCCGCTGGATGCCGAAACGGTGGCTGTCCCGCCGTCGAATGCGGCTAAGCCGGTGACTGCGACGGATGAGACCAACCCGGCCATCAAGAGCCCGGCAGACGGTGAAACGGCCCTTCCGGAAGCAAGCCCCAAGGCGAAGCCTGCGAAGGCTGAAAATGTTGCTGCCAGCCAGCCCTCGCTGGATGACAAGAACCGTCCGGCCGGTATCGAGAAGCCCGAGGTTCCGGATGATCTCAAGATGATCTCCGGCGTCGGTCCGAAAATCGAGGGCATTCTGAACACCATCGGCATCTACACCTTTGCCCAGATTTCCGGCTGGAAGAAGGCTGAACGCGAATGGGTCGATGGTTATTTGAAATTCTCCGGCCGCATCGAGCGTGACGATTGGGTCAAGCAGGCCAAGGCGCTCGCTAAGGGTGGCGAAGCCGAATACATCAAAGTTTTCGGCAAGAAGCCGCGGTAAGGGGGTAGGACATGTTGAAGGATCAGGATCGTATCTTCACCAATATCTACGGCCTTAAGGACAAGTCGCTGAAAGGCGCCATGAGCCGTGGCCACTGGGATGGAACCAAGCAGATCCTCGAAAAGGGTCGCGACTGGATCATCAATGAGATCAAGGCTTCGGGTCTGCGCGGCCGTGGCGGCGCGGGCTTCCCGACCGGTCTGAAGTGGTCGTTCATGCCGAAGGAATCCGACGGCCGTCCGCACTATCTCGTTGTCAACGCCGACGAATCCGAGCCCGGCACCTGCAAGGACCGCGATATCCTGCGCCATGATCCGCATACGCTGATCGAAGGCTGCGTGATCGCGTCGTTCGCCATGGGCGCAAACCATGCCTTCATCTACGTGCGCGGCGAGTTCATGCGCGAACGTGAAGCCCTTCAGGCTGCCATCGACGAGTGCTACGACGCTGGCCTTCTCGGCAAGAACAACAAGCTCGGCTACGATATCGACATCATCGTTCATCACGGCGCCGGTGCTTATATCTGCGGCGAAGAGACCGCGCTGCTCGAAAGCCTTGAGGGCAAGAAGGGCCAGCCGCGCCTGAAGCCGCCGTTTCCGGCGAACATGGGTCTCTATGGCTGCCCGACGACGGTCAACAACGTCGAATCGATTGCTGTTACCCCGACTATCCTGCGTCGCGGCGCGGGCTGGTTTTCTTCGTTTGGCCGTCCGAACAATGTCGGCACCAAGCTTTTCATGATCTCGGGTCACGTCAACACGCCGTGCACGGTCGAGGAAAGCATGGGCATCTCGTTCCGTGAGATGATCGAAAAGCACGGCGGCGGTATTCGTGGTGGTTGGGACAACCTCCTTGCCGTCATCCCTGGCGGTGCATCGTGCCCGGTCGTCAAGGCCGAGGACATGATGGACGTCACTCTCGATTTCGACGGTTTGCGTGAGGTCAAGTCTTCCTTCGGCACCGGCGGCATGATCGTCATGGACAAGTCCACCGACATCATCAAGGCCATCTGGCGTATCGCAGCCTTCTTCAAGCATGAGAGCTGTGGCCAGTGCACACCGTGCCGTGAAGGCACCGGCTGGATGATGCGGGTCATGGAGCGCATGGTGAAGGGAAACGCCCAGAAGCGCGAAATCGACATGCTCTTCCAGGTGACCAAGCAGGTTGAAGGCCACACCATCTGCGCGCTCGGCGACGCCGCGGCATGGCCGATCCAGGGTCTCATCCGGAATTTCCGTCCGGAAATCGAGGCTCGTATCGATCAGTATACCCGCAACGCCATGGCGCATGGCGTTGTCATGGAAGCGGCCGAATAGGGAAGAGGCGGTTATGGCCAAGGCATCGGACAAGAATGGGGAAGGGCATGCCGCAGCTCCGGCTGACTTCAGCCGTGTCGCCGATGCCTTGAAAGACATGCCGCATGTTCCGCTGCACCCGCTGATGGCCCATCCGGCCGCAGCGCTTGCGGCGGCAACCGCAATCGGTTTCGGTCTGGCCACGCACATGACGAGCGTGTTTCTCGGCTCTCTGCAGGGGGCGGTGGAAGCGACCAACAAGCTGGCCCGCAAGCTTGAGGAAGAAAAGCTGGCGGCTGAGGCTCCACCGGCAGCTCCATCCGAGCCGACCGGGGATGCCTCGGAGGCTGCGGAACCCGTTGTCGTTGCGCGCAAGCCACGCAAGGTTCCGGTCAAGCCGGCTGAGGCGAAAGTGGCGGCGGCTCCCGCTCCGAAGGCACGCAAGGTTGCTGCCAAGGTGGTGAAGGCTGAAAAGCCCGAAGCCGTCGAACCGGTAGCAAAGGCGACGAAGGCGGCGCGGACCTCTGGCAAGCCCGACGATCTGAAAAAGATCGAGGGTATTGGTCCTAAGCTGGAGCAGGTTCTGAACGAAAAAGGCATCCGCCGCTTCGCCCATCTTGCGGCGCTGGATGCTGAGGCGTTAGAGGCGCTGGACAAGGAAATCGGCCTGGGTGGCCGGGCAGTGCGCGACGACTGGTCTGGTCAGGCGCGCAAGCTCGCGGGCGCAATGAATTGAGGATTATGGGACGCCCTTCGTAAGGGCGTCTCGAAGTCCGGTGAGAATGAAGAATATCCGGCTCCGAAAAGAGCGGGAATCGGAAATAAACGGCGGGACGCCAGTCGAAATTGGATGGTCCCGCTTGCCGGAGCGAAAGCTTCGGTGCAATGCGCACTATGCGTGAGGCAGGAAGGCGAATATGGCAAAGCTGAAAGTCGACGGTAAAGAGATCGAGGTCCCGGATCATTTCACGCTGTTGCAGGCGTGCGAGGAAGCCGGCGCTGAAGTCCCGCGCTTTTGTTTTCATGAACGACTGTCGGTCGCCGGCAACTGCCGTATGTGCCTCGTCGAGGTAAAGGGTGGCCCGCCGAAGCCGGCAGCATCCTGCGCTATGGGCGTGCGCGATATCCGCGGCGGTCCGAACGGCGAACTGCCGGAAGTCTTCACCAACACGCCGATGGTCAAAAAGGCCCGCGAAGGCGTGATGGAATTCCTGCTGATCAACCACCCGCTGGATTGCCCGATCTGCGACCAGGGCGGTGAGTGCGACCTTCAGGACCAGGCCATGGCCTTCGGTATCGACTCGTCGCGCTACTCGGAAAACAAGCGCGCGGTCGAAGACAAGTATATCGGCCCGCTGGTCAAGACCGTAATGAACCGCTGCATTCACTGCACGCGTTGCGTCCGCTTCACCACCGAAGTTGCCGGCATAGCCGAGCTCGGCCTGATCGGTCGCGGCGAGGATGCCGAGATCACCACTTATCTCGAGCAGGCCATGACTTCGGAGCTTCAGGGCAACGTCGTCGACCTCTGCCCGGTTGGTGCGCTGACCTCCAAGCCCTTTGCCTTCACGGCCCGCCCGTGGGAACTCAACAAGACCGAATCGATCGACGTCATGGACGCTCTTGGTTCGGCAATCCGCGTCGATACCCGTGGTCGCGAAGTCATGCGCGTCATGCCCCGCGTCAACGAGCAGATCAATGAAGAGTGGATCTCCGACAAGAGCCGCTTCATCTGGGACGGCCTGAAGACCCAGCGTCTCGATCGCCCCTATGTCCGTCGTGACGGTCGTCTGCAGCCGGCCACGTGGGCCGAAGCTTTCGCCGCCATTAAGACGGCAGTTGCCGCCACCTCCGGTTCGAAGATCGGCGCCATCGCCGGCGATCTCGCCTCTGTAGAGGAAATGTATGCGCTGAAGGCGCTTCTCAATGCACTCGGTTCAGTCAATACCGACTGTCGCCAGGATGGGACGGCAGTTGATCCGTCGCTCGGCCGCGCAAGCTACCTCTTCAACGCAACGATCGAAGGCATCGAAGCTGCCGACGCGATCCTCATTGTTGGCGCCAATCCGCGCTACGAGGCTGCCGTGCTCAACGCCCGCATCCGCAAGCGCTGGCGTCGCGGCGGCCTGCCGATCGGCGTTATCGGCGAAGGCGGCGAGCTGCGTTATCCCTATGAATATCTCGGTGCGGGCACCGAGACGCTGGCCGACCTCGTCGCTGGAAAGAACGGCTTCGGCGAAAAGCTGAAGGCTGCCAAGAACCCGCTCATCATCGTGGGGCAGGGGGCTCTGGTAGGTGCTGAGGGCGCGGCGGTTCTGGCAAATGCTGCAAAGCTTGCTGAAGCTGTCGGCGCGCTCACCGAAGAATGGAACGGCTTCTCCGTACTTCATACCGCCGCTTCGCGCGTCGGTGGCCTCGATCTCGGTTTCGTACCGGGTGAGGGCGGTGTTGCTGCGGCCGATCTTCTGGCTTCCGCGGATGTTCTTTTCCTTCTCGGCGCTGACGAACTCGACTTCACCCGCAAGAGCTCGAAGTTCACCATCTATATCGGCAGCCACGGCGACAACGGTGCACATCACGCCGACGTCATCCTTCCTGGCGCGACCTATACCGAGAAGTCGGGGACCTGGGTCAACACCGAAGGACGCGTCCAGATGGGCAACCGTGCCGGCTTCGCGCCGGGCGACGCCCGCGAAGACTGGGCCATCATCCGTGCGCTTTCCGACGTGCTCGGCAAGAAGCTGCCCTTCGACTCGCTGACCGCGCTTCGCGCCAAGCTTTATGCGGAATACCCGCATTTCGCCGACCTTGATGAGATCCTTCCGGGCGCCAGCAGCGAAATTGCCGCAATTGCGAAAAAAGCCGGGCAGATGACGAAATCCGTGTTTGCGTCGCCGGTCAAAGACTTCTATTTGACGAACCCGATTGCACGTGCGTCGGCCGTCATGGCCGAGTGCTCGGCATTGGCCCGCAACAACTTCAAGGCTGCGGCAGAGTAAGGGCAGGGGATCATGGACAACTTCGTTTCCACTTATGTCTGGCCGGCGGCCATCATGATCGGCCAGTCGCTGCTGCTCCTGGTCTGCCTTCTGGTCTTCATCGCATACATCCTGCTTGCAGACCGCAAGATCTGGGCAGCCGTTCAGCTGCGCCGCGGCCCGAACGTGGTCGGTCCCTGGGGTCTGTTCCAGTCCTTCGCCGACCTTCTGAAGTTCGTGTTCAAGGAGCCGATCATTCCGGCAGGCGCGAACAAGGGCGTGTTTCTTCTCGCTCCGCTCGTCACCGTGCTGCTGGCACTGGCCACCTGGGCCGTGGTGCCCGTCGCAGACGGCTGGGTGATCGCCAACATCAATGTCGGCGTCCTCTATGTCTTCGCGATCTCGTCGCTCGAAGTCTACGGCATCATCATGGGCGGCTGGGCTTCGAACTCGAAGTATCCGTTCCTCGGCGCGCTTCGCTCGGCGGCGCAGATGGTGTCCTACGAAGTCTCGATCGGCTTCGTCATCGTCACCGTTCTGCTCTGCGTCGGTTCGCTGAACCTGTCGGACATCGTCTATGCGCAGAAGGACGGTCTCGGCACCATGATCGGCCTGCCGAATTCCTTCCTCGACTGGCATTGGCTGGCCTTGTTCCCGATGTTCGTGGTGTTTTTCATCTCGGCACTTGCGGAAACCAACCGTCCGCCCTTCGACCTGCCAGAAGCTGAATCTGAGCTGGTTGCCGGCTTCATGGTCGAATACGGCTCCAGCCCGTACATGATGTTCATGCTTGGCGAATATGCCGCCATCGTGCTGATGTGCTCGCTGACCACCATCCTGTTCCTCGGAGGTTGGCTGCCGCCGGTCGACGTATGGTTCCTGAACTGGGTACCGGGCATCATCTGGTTCATCATCAAGGCGACGCTGGTATTCTTCATGTTCGCCATGGTGAAGGCATTCGTTCCGCGCTACCGCTACGACCAGCTTATGCGTCTCGGCTGGAAGGTCTTCCTTCCGATCTCGCTCGCCATGGTGGTCATCGTTGCATTCGTGCTGAAGTTTATGGGATGGGCATGATCATGGCCATCCGTTCACTCGGCAGATTTGGAGGTTGAGATGGCTGGTCTTTCCCAGGCTGTCAGTTCCCTGTTCCTGAAAGAGTTCGTCGGCGCCTTTTTCCTGTCGATGCGCTATTTCTTCCGCCAGAAGGCGACCATCAACTATCCTTTCGAAAAGGGTCCGGTCTCTCCGCGTTTCCGCGGCGAACATGCCCTGCGTCGCTATCCGAACGGTGAGGAACGCTGCATCGCCTGCAAGCTTTGTGAAGCGATCTGTCCCGCCCAGGCGATCACCATCGAAGCCGGGCCGCGCCGCAACGACGGAACCCGCCGCACGGTGCGTTACGACATCGACATGGTGAAGTGCATCTACTGCGGCTTCTGCCAGGAAGCTTGCCCGGTGGATGCGATCGTCGAAGGGCCGAACTTCGAGTTCGCAACCGAAACCCGCGAAGAGCTTTACTTCGACAAGCAGCGGCTGCTCGACAACGGCGACCGCTGGGAACGGGAAATCGCGCGGAACCTTGCGCTTGATGCACCGTACCGCTGACAGGCGGCATGACGACGCCTTGGCGGGAACCCGATGGGCCAGCCGCCATGGCACAGATTTGAAACGGAGCGCGCCGGTGGGGATGCCGGTGGCGCTTTATCGGGCGAAGGGCAGGGGCCCTCGTCCGGGGGAAGATGAAAAGGCACCAACATGGGTCTTCAGGCTCTCTTTTTCTATCTCTTCGCGTTTGTCGCGGTGGCTTCCGCGTTCATGGTCATATCGGCACGGAACCCGGTTCACTCGGTTCTGTTCCTGATCCTGACCTTCGTGAACGCCGCGGGGCTGTTCCTGCTGACGGGCGCTGAATTCCTCGCCATGATCCTGCTGGTCGTTTATGTCGGCGCGGTCGCGGTTCTCTTCCTCTTCGTGGTGATGATGCTCGACATCGACTTCGCCGAGCTGCGGTCGGGCGTGTTGAAATACGCCCCGATCGGCGCGCTCATCGGTCTGATCGTTGCGGCTGAACTGGTCATCGTGATCGGTGGTACGGCGATTTCGCCGGCTGCCAAGCAAGCGATCACCATGCCGATCCCGGCACTGACGGAGCGCACTAACACTGCCGCCCTCGGCGACGTGCTCTATACGAACTATGTCTATTTCTTCCAGATCGCCGGCCTGGTGCTTCTGGTGGCCATGATCGGCGCCATCGTGCTGACGCTTCGCCACCGCGAAAACATCAAGCGGCAGGATATCTCCCGCCAGGTTGCCCGTACGCCCGAGACCGCCGTCAAGGTGGTCAAGGTCAAGCCGGGTCAGGGCGTCTGAGGCTAGAGAGGTCAAGGAAACAATATTATGGAAATCGGTCTTTCCCACTACCTGACGGTCAGTGCCATCCTTTTCACGCTCGGCGTCTTCGGCATCTTCCTGAACCGCAAGAACGTCATCATTATCCTGATGTCGGTCGAGTTGATCCTGCTGGCGGTCAACATCAACATGGTGGCCTTCTCTTCCTTCCTGAACGACATGGTCGGACAGGTCTTCGCCCTGTTCATCCTGACGGTGGCGGCTGCGGAAGCCGCGATCGGCCTCGCAATCCTCGTTGTCTTCTACCGCAACCGCGGCTCGATCGCAGTTGAAGACATCAACATGATGAAGGGCTGATACGGCTATGCTTCTCTATAAGGCTATCGTCTTTCTTCCGCTGATCGGTTCGATCATCGCTGGCCTGTTTGGCCGCCAGATCGGCGCCAAGGCTTCGGAATACATCACCAGCGGCCTGATGGTGATCGTTGCCATCCTTTCGTGGATCGTCTTCTTCAACGTCGCGCTCGCCCATGGCGAAGGCCAGGAAGTGATCAAGGTTTCGGTGCTTCGCTGGATCCAGTCCGGCGGCATCGACGTCGAATGGTCGCTGCGCATCGACACGCTGACCGCCGTCATGCTGGTCGTCGTCAACTCGGTATCGACGCTGGTGCACATCTATTCGATGGGCTACATGCACCACGATCCCCATCGTCCGCGCTTCTTCTCCTACCTGTCGCTCTTCACCTTCGCCATGTTGATGCTGGTGACGTCCGACAACCTGCTGCAGATGTTCTTCGGCTGGGAAGGCGTGGGTCTGGCATCGTATCTGCTGATCGGTTTCTGGTTCAAGAAACCATCTGCCAATGCTGCTGCCATGAAGGCCTTCATCGTCAACCGTGTCGGCGACTTCGGCTTCATTCTCGGCATCTCGGGCCTTTTCGTTCTCTTCGGCTCGATCAATTTCGAAACCATCTTCGCCGCCGCGCAGACCTATCTGCCGCACGAGGGCGCGGAAGCAAGCGAAGCCGTGATCAACCTCTTCGGCATGAACCTCGACAAGGGCCACGCCATCACCGCCGTCTGCCTGCTGCTCTTCATGGGCGCGATGGGTAAGTCGGCTCAGTTTCTGCTGCACACTTGGCTGCCGGACGCGATGGAAGGCCCGACCCCGGTTTCGGCACTTATCCATGCCGCAACCATGGTTACCGCCGGCGTCTTCCTTGTCGCCCGCATGTCGCCGCTGTTCGAACTGTCGCCGGATGCGCTGACGGTCGTCACACTGATCGGTGCGATCACCGCCTTCTTCGCCGCGACCGTCGGTCTGGTTCAGAACGACATCAAGCGCGTCATCGCCTATTCGACCTGTTCGCAGCTTGGTTACATGTTTGTGGCGCTTGGAGTAGGGGCCTACGGCGCCGCCGTGTTCCACCTGTTCACGCACGCTTTCTTCAAGGCCCTCCTGTTCCTTTGCGCCGGCTCGGTCATCCATGCCGTCGATGGCGAGCAGGACATGCGTTACATGGGCGGTCTGCGTCCGCACATCAAGGTGACCTTCCTGATGATGCTGATCGGTACGCTGGCTATCACCGGCGTCGGCATTCCGTTCACTCCGATCGGCTTCGCCGGTTACTTCTCCAAGGACGTGATCATCGAGGCGACTTATGCTTCGCATTCGCCGCTCTCGGGTTTTGCCTTCACGCTTTTGGTCATCGCCGCTCTGTTCACGAGCTTCTATTCCTGGCGTCTGATGTTCCTGACCTTCTTCGGCAAGCCGCGCGCATCTGCCGACGTCATGCACCATGTGCATGAATCGCCGCAGGTCATGCTCGTACCGCTCTACCTTCTGGCGATCGGTGCAGTTCTGGCAGGCTGGATCTTCGAAGGCCGCTTCTATGGCGAGGAGTATCTCGATTTCTGGAAGGGCGCACTGTTCACTGCGGAACACAATGAACTGCTGCACGAGTTCCACCACGTGCCGGCCTGGGTTGCCCTCAGCCCGTTCATCGCGATGGTCCTTGGCTTCGTTACCGCCTGGTACATGTACATCAAGTCGCCTTCGACCCCGAAGAAACTGGCCGAACAGCATCGCGTTCTCTACCAGTTCCTGCTCAACAAGTGGTACTTCGACGAACTCTACGACTTCCTCTTCGTTCGCTCCGCCAAGGCTCTTGGCCGCTTCCTCTGGAAGAAGGGTGACATCGGGATCATCGATACCTACGGCCCGAACGGCGTTGCTGCCGGGGTTGCTGACGTAACCCAGAAGGTCGTCCGGCTGCAGTCGGGCTACCTCTACCACTATGCCTTCGCGATGCTGATCGGTATCGCCGCCCTCGTTACCTGGATGATGCTCGGGAGTTCCTTCTGATGACCGACTGGCCTATTCTCTCGACGGTCACCTTTCTGCCGCTTGTCGGCATTGTGCTCCTCCTCCTGACGCGTCAGGATTCTGCCCAGGGTCGCCGCAACATTCTCAATGTCTCGTTGCTGACCACGGTATTTACCTTTGTGGTCTCGCTCTTCATCTGGATCGGTTTCGACAATTCGAACCCGGGCTTCCAGATGGTCGAGAAGCATGAGTGGCTTGCCACCGGCATTTCCTATCATGTCGGCGTCGACGGCATTTCGATGCTCTTCGTCATCCTGACCACGCTGCTGATGCCGTTCTGCATCCTGGCAAGCTGGCTCTCGGTCGAGAAGCGCATCAAGGAATACATGATAGCCTTCCTGTTGCTCGAGACGCTGATGATCGGCGTGTTCGTCTCGCTGGACATCGTTCTCTTCTACGTGTTCTTCGAAGCAGGCCTGATCCCGATGTTCATCATCATCGGCGTCTGGGGCGGCAAGGATCGCGTCTACGCATCCTACAAGTTCTTCCTCTACACGCTGCTCGGCTCGGTGCTGATGCTGCTCGCCATCATGGCAATGTACTGGGATGCCGGCACGACCGACATCACGCTGCTCCTCGGCCACAAGTTCCCGGCCGGCATGCAGACATGGCTATGGCTTGCTTTCTTCGCATCCTTCGCCGTGAAGATGCCCATGTGGCCGGTTCACACCTGGCTTCCGGATGCGCACGTTCAGGCGCCGACCGCAGGCTCGATGATCCTGGCCGGTATCCTGCTGAAGCTCGGCGGCTACGGCATGCTGCGCTTCTCGCTCCCGATGTTCCCGCTCGCATCCGACTACTTTGCGCCGCTGGTCTTCACGCTTTCTGTCATTGCTATCATCTACACCTCGTTGGTGGCGCTGATGCAGGAAGACATGAAGAAGGTCATCGCTTATTCGTCGGTTGCGCACATGGGCTATGTGACGATGGGTACCTTTGCCGCCAACACGCAGGGTGTGCAGGGCGCGATCTTCCAGATGATCAGCCACGGCTTCGTTTCGGCCGCGCTCTTCTTCTGCGTCGGCGTGATCTACGACCGTCTTCATACCCGCGAAATCGCGGCCTATGGCGGCCTTGCCAACAACATGCCGAAATACGCCGTCGCGTTCATGATCTTCACCATGGCGAACGTCGGCCTTCCGGGTACTTCCGGTTTCATCGGTGAATTCCTGACCCTGATCGGCGTCTTCCGCGCCAACACCTGGGTTGCCTTGTTTGCCGCCACTGGTGTTATTCTCTCGGCTGGCTACTCGCTCTGGCTCTATCGCCGGGTCGTCTTCGGTGCGCTTGAGAAGGACAGCCTGAAGGCTATGCTGGACCTTTCGCTTCGCGAGAAGCTGATCCTCTATCCGCTGATCGCGCTCACCATCTTCTTCGGCGTCTATCCGGCTCCGATCTTCGATGCGACGGCTGCGTCGGTGGAGCTTCTGGTGAACAACTATTCCACGGCTATCGAGGCGGCACGTAACGTGGCGCTTGCAGTGAACTGACGACAGGATCCCTTGGACATGACCGCTGAAACACTCCTTGCAAGTCTGCATCTGGTCACGCCGGAACTGATCCTCGCGGTTGGCGCGCTGGCGTTGCTCATGATTGGCGTCTTCGCCGGCGAAAAGTCGGCGACGACGGTAACCGGCCTTGCCGTGGCATTGCTCATCATCTCCGGCGTCTGGCTGGTGCTCGTGCCGGCAGAAGGTTCCGCCTTCGGCGGCGCCTACGTCGCGGACGGCTATGCCCGCTTCATGAAGGTGCTGGCGCTGATCGGTTCGATCACTGCAATGATCATGGCCGTAGGCCACGCCCGCTTCGATCACCTCGACAAGTTCGAGTTCCCGGTTCTGCTGGTTCTGGCGACACTCGGCGTGATGCTGATGATCTCCGCCAGCAACCTGATTTCGCTCTACCTGTCGCTCGAGCTTCAGTCGCTGGCGCTCTACGTCGTCGCTGCGATCAACCGTGACAGCCTGCGCTCGACGGAAGCCGGCCTGAAGTACTTCGTTCTCGGCGCGCTGTCTTCGGGCATGCTGCTCTACGGCATGTCGCTGGTCTACGGCTTCACCGGCAATATCGGCTTCGCCGAAATCGCCGGCGTGCTGGCAAACGGCGGTGCTTCGCTCGGCGTGGTCTTCGGTCTCGTCTTCGTGCTCGCTGGTCTCGCATTCAAGATTTCTGCCGTGCCGTTCCACATGTGGACGCCGGACGTTTACGAAGGCGCGCCGACCCCGGTCACCGCATTCCTGGCCGCAGCCCCGAAGATCGGTGCCATGGCGATCCTGGTGCGTATCGTCATCGATGCCTTCCAGCCGATCTTCGACCAGTGGCAGCAGATCATCGTCTTCATCTCGATTGCCTCCATGCTCCTCGGCTCCTTCGCCGCGATCGGCCAGCGCAACATCAAGCGACTGATGGCGTATTCGTCCATCGGTCACATGGGTTACGCACTGGTTGGTCTCGCTGCAGGCAACGAGACCGGTGTGACCGGCGTTATCGTCTATATGATGATCTACCTGTTCATGACGCTCGGCACCTTCGCCTGCATCATGGCCATGCGTCGCAAGGAAGGCGGCAATGTCGAGAACATCGACGATCTCGCTGGCCTCTCGACCACCAAGCCTTTCATGGCCTTTGTGCTGACAGCCCTGATGTTCTCGCTGGCCGGTATCCCGCCGCTGGCAGGCTTCTTCGGGAAGTACTTCGTCTTCGTCGCCGCCATCGAAGCCAAGCTCTACGCTCTCGCCATCATCGGGGTGCTGTCTTCGGTCGTCGGCTGCTTCTACTACCTCCGCGTCGTGAAGGTCATGTGGTTCGACGAGGCCAAGGGTGAGTTCACCCGGATCGCCGGCGAGCTTCGTCTCGTCTTCGGTCTCTCCGGCCTGTTCGTCGTCGGTTATGTTCTCTTCGGTGGTCCGCTCGGCACCGCCGCGGAGGCTGCAGCCAAGACGCTCTTTAATTGAGCGTGGCTGGCAAAGAGGGCCGGATTTCGCTCGACGATTTCCGGCACGAAGCGCTGGGCGCCGTTGCGTCGACCAATACGGAATGTCTCGCCCGCGCTCGCGCGGGCGATTTCGGTTTTCTGTGGATCACCGCGGAAAGCCAGAGCGGCGGACGTGGACGCCGGGGCCGGCCCTGGATGTCCGAACCCGGTAATCTCTATGCGTCCCTGCTGCTGATCGATCCCGCACCCATGGAGCGGCTGACATCGCTGCCGCTTGCGGTCGCGCTCGCCGTGCATGGTGCGATCCGTCATGTGCTGCCAGCGGATGCGCCGCCGCTCGAGGTCAAGTGGCCGAACGACATCCTGATCGGCCGGCAGAAGACCTGCGGCATTCTCCTGGAGAGCGAGAGGCTGACCGATGGCCGGCAGGCGCTGGTGATCGGAATAGGAATCAATATCGCCAACAAGCCGGATGCCCCGGCCTATCCGGTGACGTGTCTGGCCGAGAATGGCGCGGCTGTCGCGCCGCAAGTGCTCTTTGCCCATCTCTTCTCGGAAATGGCGGATGTTTTGTCGATCTGGGACCGGGGGCGCGGCATCGCCGATGTCGTCGCGCTGTGGCGCAAGGTCGCTTGCGGTATCGGTGAAAAAATCACGGTAAACCTGCCGGACCGTTCGATTTCCGGCCACTTTGCCGGAATCGATGATAAGGGAATGTTGATACTCGACCGCGGCCCCGACGGGCACATGGCGATCGCCGCCGGCGATGTTTTTTTCGGGTGAGATGGAATTAGAAGAGTAATGGCGAAGAACGAAGAACTGGTATTTCTGCCGCTGGGCGGTGTTGGCGAAATCGGCATGAACCTGGCGCTTTACGGCTATGGAACGCCGTCAAACCGGCAGTGGATCATGGTCGATTGCGGCGTCACCTTTCCCGGACCGGAACTGCCGGGCGTCGATCTCGTCCTGCCCGATATCAGCTATATCGAGGCGGAGAAGAGGAACCTCAAGGCGATCATCATCACGCACGCCCATGAGGACCATTACGGTGGCCTGAACGACATCTGGCCGGGCCTCAACGTGCCGGTCTACGCGTCTGGCTTCACAGCGGGCATGCTGGAAGCCAAGCGCGACTACGAGGGCTCCCGCGCCGATATTCCCGTCACGCCGTTCAAGGCGGGCGATGTCATCAATGTCGGTCCCTTCTCCATCGAAGCCGTCGGCGTCAACCATTCGATCCCCGAACCGATGTCGCTGGTGATCCGCACACCGCTGGGTAATGTCGTCCATACCGGCGACTGGAAGATTGACCACAATCCGTCGCTCGGTCCGCTGACCGACGAAGCCCGGTTCCGCGCCATTGGCGACGAGGGCGTTCTGGCCCTGTTATGCGACAGCACCAACTCCATGCGTGACGGCGTTTCCCCCTCGGAAGAGGAAGTGTCAGAGGGCCTGCGCAAGATCATCGAGACAGCCGAGGGCCGGGTGGCGATCACCACTTTCTCGTCCAATGTCGGCCGTATCCGCTCCATCGCGCAGGCTGCGGAGGCTGCCGGCCGCGAAGTACTGTTGCTCGGCAGCTCGCTGAAGCGCGTCGTCGCGGTCGCCAACGATCTCGGGCTGATGGAAGGCCTCAAGCCCTTCATCGCGGAGGACGAGTTCGGTTTCATCCCGCGCGACAAGGTTGTGATTATCCTGACTGGTTCCCAAGGGGAGTCGCGTGCAGCGCTCGCAAAGATTTCGCGAGACGAGATGCGGCATGTTGCGCTGACATCGGGCGACACCGTCGTCTTCTCCTCGCGTACCATTCCCGGCAACGAGAAGGCGATCCTTGAGATCAAGAACGGTCTGGTGGAGCAGGGCATCCATATCGTAACCGACAGCGAAGCGCTGGTGCATGTCTCGGGACATCCGCGTCGCAACGAGCTTCAGCAGATGTACGAATGGACGCGGCCGCAGATCCTCGTGCCGGTTCATGGCGAAGCCGCGCATCTCATGGCTCAGATGGAACTCGGCCTTCAGTCCGGCATCAAGACCGTGCCGCGCGTTCGCAACGGCGATGTCCTGCGCCTCGCGCCCGGTCCCGCTGAGGTGATCGATCAGGCGCCGTTCGGCCGCATCTACAAGGATGGCAAGCTGCTCGGCGATCTCGACGAAATGGGCATTTCGGGTCGTCGCAAGCTTTCCTATGTCGGTCATGTCGCGGTCAACGTGCTGCTCGACAGCCGCTATGAATTCGTGGGCGATCCTGACGTCGTTCCTTTCGGTTTGCCGGAATACGACGACGAGGGTGAATCCATGGAGGATACGCTCTATGACGCCGTTCTCGGCGCGGTGGAGAGCATTCCGAGAGCGCGCCGCAAGGATCTCGACACCCTGCGCGAAGCGATTCGTCGTGCCGTGCGTGGAACCGCCAACGAGGCATGGGGCAAAAAGCCGATCGTCACCGTGTTCGTGACGAAAGTCTGAGTGACGGGCGGCGGCGCGCTGGTATAGGTTCGCGCCGCTTCACTTTCAGGAGATTGTCATGCTCGGACGAGTAAACCACGTCGCTATCGCCGTACCGGATCTGGCAGCCGCAACCGCTTCCTATCGTGATACTCTCGGAGCCCGCGTCTCCGAACCGCAGGCTTTGCCTGAACATGGCGTGACGGTTGTCTTCGTAGAACTGCCGAATACCAAGATCGAGCTGCTGGAACCGCTCGGCGCGGATTCACCGATCGCGGCTTTCCTCGCAAAGAACCCCGGCGGCGGCATGCATCACATCTGCTATGAGGTCGAGGACATTGTGGCCGCGCGTGATCAGCTTGCCGCAGGCGGCGCGCGTGTTCTGGGTGGTGGCGAGCCGAAGATCGGTGCCCATGGAAAGCCCGTGCTTTTCCTGCATCCAAAAGACTTTTTCGGCACATTGATCGAGCTCGAGCAGATCTGATCGAGCCTCTTCCGTTTGCCCGAAGGCCCGCGCTGGCTTATATCTCGTTGGCAGCCGGGTCGACCTGATGAGCCCGGATAAAAACGGGAGCCCCATCGATGCAGTTCGTGTCTGCCTTCGCCGTCTATTTCGTCATCTGGTGGATTACGCTTTTTGCCATCCTGCCGATCGGCATGAAGACGCAGGCCGAAGCCGAAGAAGTGGTTCCCGGCAGCATCGAAAGCGCGCCGGCTCATTTTCGCGGCGGCAGGGTCGTGCTGTGGACGACGCTGGTTTCGGGCCTGATCTTCGGAGGCTGGTATGCGGCCTCTACCTGGTTCGGCCTTGGCATGGACAGCCTGCCGAACATTGTTCCCAAATTCGATTGATGAGAGAGTGCGGGCCATCAATGGCGTGGTCGTCTGATGTCGGTGAAAGGCAAAAAAAAACAAGGTCCGAAGACCTTGTTTCAATTATCGCGTGATCCTTCACCAATTAAGGGGCTGCGAACTAGCGCGCCTAAGATCTGATCCTCCCAAGACTTGACCGCGAAGTCGACAAGAATTTAAGCTTCCTGCCTCTTTTGTGAGCTGAAATTAGCTCAAGAAGTGCGCCTTGTCACTATATTTTTTGCAATTTTGCTACAGTTACCAAAAAAAATCTCCCCGGACGCAAATGTCGCAGCTTTGACATAAAACCTGCGTCCGCCTGCCGTTTCGAAGCGCCAACGCGATGTTCGGGGATGGTCGTGGAGCCGACCCGTTGCCTCGCCCGATGCGGGTTTTCTTCGGGTGAGGAAACCGCTATGTACGCTTCGGGAAACACCCTCGTCATCGCTGATTCCGCCAGTTTGGCGGGAAAACCAACGTCTGGAACCCTGTTATGCGTCTGTCGCGCTACTTCTTGCCGATCCTGAAGGAAAACCCGAAGGAAGCCGAAATTGTCTCTCACCGTCTTATGCTGCGCGCGGGCATGGTCCGTCAGCAGTCCCAGGGCATTTACTCCTGGCTGCCGCTCGGCAAGAAGGTCCTCGACAAGGTCAACGGCATCATCCGCGAAGAGCAGAACCGGGCAGGCGCGATCGAGCTTCTGATGCCGACGCTGCAGTCGGCCGAACTCTGGCAGGAAAGCGGTCGCTATGAGGCCTACGGCAAGGAAATGCTGCGCATCAAGGACCGGCAGGATCGTCCGATGCTCTACGGCCCGACCAACGAAGAAATGGTCACGGACATCTTCCGTTCCTATGTGAAGTCGTACAAGAACCTGCCGCTGAACCTCTATCACATTCAGCTGAAGTTCCGTGACGAGATCCGTCCGCGCTTCGGCACCATGCGCTCCCGCGAATTCCTGATGAAGGATGCCTATTCCTTCGACCTGACCCGCGAGGATGCGATCCACTCCTACAACAAGATGTTCGTCGCTTACCTGCGCACCTTCGCGCGGCTCGGCATGCGCGCTATTCCGATGCGCGCCGACACAGGCCCGATCGGCGGCAACCACAGCCACGAATTCATCATCCTCGCCGACACCGGTGAATCGGAAGTCTTCAGCCACAAGGCGTTTGTCGATTTCGATATCCCGGCTGAGAATACCGATTTCGATGATGTTGCGGGCCTTCAGACGATTTTCGACAAGTGGACATCGGTCTATGCCGCCACGTCGGAAATGCACGACGAAGCGGCCTTCAATGCCATACCGGAAGGCGAGCGCCTTTCTGCGCGCGGCATCGAAGTTGGTCACATCTTTTATTTCGGCACCAAGTATTCCGAGCCGATGGGCGCCAAGGTGCAGGGGCCGGACGGCAAGGAACACCCTGTCCACATGGGTTCCTACGGTATCGGCCCGACCCGCCTTGTTCCTGCCATCATCGAAGCATCGCATGATGAGAATGGAATCATCTGGCCTGCTTCGGTCGCTCCGTTCGATTCGGTGGTCATCAACATGAAGGCCGGCGACGAACAGTGCGACGCGGTCTGCGAGCGGCTCTATCAGGCGCTTTCCAATGCCGGCAAGGACGTGCTCTACGACGACACGGACGACCGCGCCGGCACGAAGTTCGCCACTGCCGACCTGATCGGCGTGCCGACCCAGGTGATCGCCGGTCCTCGCTCGGTCGCCAATGGCGAAATCGAACTGAAGGACCGAAAGACCGGTGCCCGCGAGACGATGACCGTCGAAGCGGCCATCAACAAGCTGATCGGCTGACGGCCGGGACGAGGAGACCAAATGACGAGTGCAGTCGCCGGCAACGCGACGGAAGCGGCTGGACAGGGTTCCGTCGGTCGCCCGTTCTCCGCCTTCGAGCGAATGGTTGCCTGGCGCTACCTGCGCGCCCGACGGAAGGAAGCCTTCATTTCGGTGATAGCGGGCTTCTCCTTTGTCGGGATCATGCTCGGTGTTGCGACGTTGATCATCGTCATGGCGGTGATGAACGGCTTTCGTACCGAACTGATCTCCCGCATTCTCGGTATTAATGGTCACATGATCGTGCAGCCGGTAGACGGCCCGCTCGATAACTATGCCGATCTCGCCCAGAAATTTTCCGCCATTCCCGGCGTGTCCATGGCGCTGCCGCTGGTCGAGGGGCAGACGCTCGCCTCTGGCCGCGCTGGCGCAGGAACGGGCGCTCTCGTGCGTGGTATCCGGCCTGACGACCTGACCAAGCTTTCGGAAGTCTCCAGCAATATCCGTCAGGGCGATCTGGTCGGCTTTGCGGCGGGGCAGGGTGTTCTGATCGGCTCACGCATGGCTTCGGAACTCGGCATCGGGGCAGGCGACACGATTACGCTCGTTTCACCGGAAGGCGATGTCACTCCGCTCGGGGTCAATCCGCGGGTTAAGTCATACCCGGTTTCCGGGGTGTTCGAGATCGGCATGTCGGAATACGATTCCTCGATCATCTACATGCCACTTGAGGAATCGCAGCTCTACTTCAATGCCGAGGGCATCGTTCAGTCGATCGAGCTGTTCGTTTCCAATCCGGATGCCATCGATGAGCTGCGTCCCAAGGTCGAGGAGGCTGCCGGCCGGCAGATCTTCATCACCGACTGGCGTCAGCGAAACCAGACCTTTTTCTCGGCCCTGCAGGTCGAGCGCAACGTTATGTTCATGATCCTGACGCTGATCGTGCTCGTCGCCGCGCTCAACATCATCTCGGGCCTCATCATGCTGGTGAAGGACAAATCGAGCGACATCGCCATCCTGCGTACCATGGGGGCGACCTCGGGTTCGGTGATGCGCATCTTCTTCATGACCGGTGCGGCGATCGGCACTGTCGGCACCTTCGCCGGCGTGCTTCTTGGCGTGATCGTCTGTGTCAACATCGAGTCCATCAGGCAGTTCTTCTCCTGGGTGTCGGGTACGGTCCTGTTCGATCCCCAGCTCTATTTCCTCAGCCAGTTGCCGGCCGACATGAATGTCGGCGAGACGGTTTCCGTCGTCGTCATGGCGCTTAGCCTATCCTTCCTGGCGACGATCTTCCCGGCTTGGCGCGCCTCGCGCCTCGATCCGGTCCAGGCCCTGCGCTACGAATAAGGAACCGTTCCGATGGCCTCCAAGACCGTTCTTTCGCTTACCGGTATCGACCGCCAATACGGGCAGGGGGAAACCGTTCTCAACATCCTGAAGGGTGCCGATTTCAGCCTTCGCCGCGGCGAGACCGTCGCGCTGGTCGCGCCATCGGGAACCGGCAAATCGACACTGCTGCACGTGGCCGGTTTGCTGGAACATCCGGATGCGGGCGAGGTTACGATTGGTGGTGTCGCCTGTCAGGGGCTCTCCGATGACCGGCGCACGGCCATCCGCCGCAATTCCGTCGGCTTCGTCTACCAGTTCCATCATCTGTTGCCGGAATTCTCCGCTCTGGAGAACATCATGATGCCGCAGCTGATTGCCGGCCTCTCCAAGCAGGAGGCGCGTGAACGCGCCTCACAGCTCCTCGATTACATGCGTATCGGTCACCGTGGCGATCATCGTCCGGCTGAACTTTCCGGCGGTGAACAGCAGCGCGTGGCCATCGCCCGAGCCGTTGCCAATGCGCCGCTTATCCTGCTGGCAGACGAGCCGACCGGTAACCTTGATCCTGAAACGGCTTCCTACGTCTTTTCCGCATTGGAGGCGCTGGTCCGTCAATCGGGGTTAGCCGCTCTGATCGCCACGCATAACCATGATCTTGCGGCTAGAATGGACCGGTGCGTCACCCTCATTGACGGTAAGGTCGTAGATTACACCGCCTGATATCTGGCGAAGGGAAAGGCCATTCTTCGCCCTCCACTCCCGTTCTATCGATGGTTATCTTTGGATTGACCGCCACAGGCGCCGTCGCTCGCTTGGTGGTCTATTGCCTTGTCTTCGGACCGCCAATTTGCGGTGAAGCTTTCCTGCATTCATTTATCCCCGCTTTTTTTTGGTTGACATAAGAACATGAATAGAACAAAATAAGAACACAAAGAGTAAGGAGAGAGCCATGAGTGAAATTCTTCGTGATGTCGCCGCATTCGCCTCCATTACGATGTTCGTCGCCAGTGTGTCGGTGCTTCTGCTGGCGATCTGACGGCGATCGCATTTCTGTAGAGATTATCTTGGCTTTGCCGATGCGGTCTGGACTTCATTGATCTGTCGTCCGAAAATTGCATCGAGTCTTTGCAAGTTGAGGGTCGTACGGAATGGGTGAAATTGCCGCTGAGGAAGCCGCATCGGATGCCTTCGGGGGTAGTCCGGGGTTTGTTCACCTGAGGTTGCACTCAGCCTATTCGCTGCTCGAAGGCGCCCTGCCGCTCAAGAAAATCCTAGGCAAGGCCGTTGCCGATAGTCAGCCTGCCATCGCGATTACGGACACTAACAATCTGTTCGTGGCGCTTGAGTTTTCGCAAAAGGCAATCGGAGACGGGATTCAGCCGATTATCGGCTGCCAGATGTCGATCGATATGGAAGATGCCGAGGGTGAAAAGCGCCCGGGGCAGGTCTCCGGATATCCATCCATCGTGATGCTTGCGGCAGATGACCAAGGGGCCGAACGCCTCGTCGATCTCGTCAGCCGGGCCTATCTCGGCGGAGATTCAAGTCAGGCTGTGCATATCAGCGTTTCCTGGCTGGAGGAACGGGGGACCGAAGGCCTTATTGCTCTGACGGGTGCCTCCAAGGGGCCGGTAGACGTCGCTCTGAGGGAGGGGCATAGACCGCAGGCGGAATCCCGTCTTTTGACGTTGAAGCGCTTGTTCGGCGATCGGCTTTATGTCGAACTGCAGCGTCACGGCGAATATGATCGGGGTCACGAACGCCGCATGGTGGCGCTTGCCTATGAGCACGATCTTCCGCTGGTTGCGACGAATGAGGCCTTCTTTCCGACCAAGGCTGATTACGAGGCCCATGACGCCCTGATGGCGGTTGCCCATAACGCGATCGTGTCGGACGACAGCCGTTTCCGCCTGACCCCGGATCATTATCTCAAGAGCCGCAAGGAAATGTGCGAGCTTTTTGCCGATTTGCCGGAGGCGTTGGAAAACACGATCGAGATTGCAAAGCGTTGCTCGTTCATCGTCGATACTCGCAAACCCATCCTGCCGCGCTTTGCTGGCGTCGGCTCTGACCCGGAAGAGGCGGAGAGGGCCGAAGCCGAAGAGATGCGTCGTCAGGCGGTCGAAGGCCTCGACCGGCGATTGGCGGCCCTCGGCATGGCCGAGGGGTTCGAGGAAAAGGACTATCGCGAGCGCTTGGAGTTCGAGCTTTCGATCATCGAGCGCATGAAATTTCCGGGCTACTTCCTGATCGTTGCGGACTTCATTAAGTGGGCCAAGCAGCACGACATCCCCGTCGGTCCTGGCCGAGGTTCTGGTGCAGGGTCGCTGGTAGCCTATGCGCTGACCATCACCGACGTCGATCCGTTGCGTTTTTCGTTGCTATTCGAACGCTTTCTCAATCCGGAACGCGTCTCGATGCCTGACTTCGATATCGATTTTTGTCAGGATCGTCGTGAAGAGGTGATCCGCTACGTTCAGCAGAAGTACGGGCGCGAACAGGTGGCGCAGATCATCACTTTCGGTTCGCTGCAGGCGCGCGCTGCCTTGCGCGACGTCGGCCGCGTACTCGAAATGCCTTACGGTCAAGTCGATAAGATCTGCAAGCTTGTGCCGAACAACCCGGCCAACCCCACGCCGCTTTCCAAGGCGATCGAGGAGGAGCCGAAGCTGCAGGAAGCGGCTGAGGAAGAACCGGTTGTGGCGCGTCTTCTCGATATCGCCCAGAAGATCGAGGGGCTCTATCGCCACGCTTCGACCCATGCTGCAGGTATCGTGATCGGGGACCGTCCCTTGTCGAAACTCGTGCCGATGTATCGAGACCCGCGTTCCGATATGCCGGTCACCCAGTTCAACATGAAGTGGGTCGAACAAGCGGGTCTCGTAAAGTTCGACTTTCTGGGCCTGAAGACACTGACTGTCTTGAAGACTGCGGTCGATTTTGTTCGCCGTCGTGGTATCGAGATTGATCTCTCGGCGATTCCTCTCGACGACAAGAAGACCTATGAGATGCTCTCGCGCGGCGAGACGGTCGGCGTGTTTCAGGTGGAAAGTGCCGGCATGCGCAAGGCGCTGATCGGCATGAAACCCGACTGCATCGAGGACATCATTGCGCTCGTGGCGCTCTATCGTCCCGGTCCGATGGAAAACATTCCGGTTTACAACGCACGCAAGCATGGCGAAGAGGAAATCGAGTCGGTCCATCCGAAGATCGATTACCTGCTCAAGGAAACCCAGGGCGTTATCGTTTACCAGGAACAGGTCATGCAGATCGCACAGGTGTTGTCGGGCTATTCGCTCGGCGAAGCCGACCTGCTGCGCCGTGCCATGGGTAAGAAGATCAAGGAGGAGATGGACAAGCAGCGAGCCCGTTTCGTCGATGGCGCCGTCGAAAACGGCGTGTCGAAGAACCAGGCCGATGTCATCTTCGATCTCCTGGCCAAATTCGCGAATTACGGCTTCAACAAGTCGCATGCGGCCGCCTATGCCATCGTTTCCTACCAGACGGCCTATCTGAAGGCTCATTATCCTGTCGAGTTCCTTGCCGCGACCATGACCTACGATATGGCGAACAGCGAAAAGCTGAACGACTTTCGTCAGGATGCGGGTCGTCTCGGCATCGCCGTCATTCCTCCTTCGGTACAGACCTCCTACCGGCGCTTCGAGGTTGGTGAAAACCGTATCTATTACGCTTTGGCCGCCATCAAGGGTGTGGGGGATTCCGCTGCAGAGCACATCGTCGAAGTCAGGGGCGACAAACCATTTGCTTCCATCGAGGATTTCTGCCTGCGCATCGATCCGAAGCAGATCAACCGGCGCGTCTTTGAAAGCCTCATTTCGGCTGGAGCCTTCGATTGCTTCGGTCATGACCGCGCCGAACTGGTCAACGGTCTCGATCGCGTCCTCGGTTATGCTCAACGTGCGCAGGAAAACGCCGTTAGCGGTCAATCGGACATGTTCGGTTCGGGCGGGGCGAGCGGGCCGGAAAAGATTGCTTTCCCGACTTACAATGCCTGGCTCCCTTCAGAAAAGCTTCTGCGCGAATTTCAGGTTCTCGGTTTCTACCTGACCGCTCATCCACTCGATTCCTATCGATCGCTCCTGGAAAAGATGCGCGTGCAGACTTTTGCGGATTTTTCCCAGTCGGTACGGCAGGGAGCGACCGCCGGACGTCTGGCGGGCACGGTCACGTCGCGTCAGGAGCGCAAGACCCGCACCGGCAACAAGATGGGCATCGTCACGCTGTCGGACTCCTCCGGCCAGTATGAAGCTGTGCTGTTTTCCGAGGGGCTCAATCAGTATCGCGATCTGCTCGAAGCGGGAAAGTCGCTGGTCATCACCGTTCAGGCGGATGAACGCCCCGAGGGCATCGGTCTGCGTATCCAGACGGCTCAGTCGCTCGAGGAGAAATCGGTCCAGATGCAGAAGGCATTGCGCGTCTATGTTCGTGACAGCGGCCCCCTGAAAACCGTCGCCGCGCATCTCAATACGCGCGGTGACGGTCTCGTCTCCTTCATAGTCATAAAGGAAGACGGCAAGCGGGAGATCGAGGTGGAGCTCACTGAGAAGTACCGGATCTCGCCGGAAATTGCGGCTGCCATGCGGGCCGCCCCGGGCGTGGTGGACGTCGAGCTGGTGTGATTGATGGTGGCCTGGTGGATTGCCCGGCCATGCGCCATCAGTATTGCTCGTGCGTTCCGTCGATTAAGAACCGCCCGAGGTTTCCGGTAACGCCGACAGGCAGAGAGCTTGTCGGCGATTTCGCTATCAACCTTTCCGTGACCGATGGGTGAGTGTGATGAAGTCGGTGCCCTGGCCGGTCTCCGTGCTGATGCCATCGTCCGAAATGGTGATCGAACTACCTTCGCTCAGCATTCCTTCGATGCGGTGGCGAATGTCTTCCGGAATATGGATGCGGTCGAGCGCGCTCGCGGCACCGTGAAGCGCGGGATCCCCTGCCGGTTCGGTAATGCCGAGGCGCTTCATCATTTTCGGCGGTAGGTCATTTTCAAGCGTCACCGCATGCCATTCGGCCTTACCTGAAAGACGGCTGACGTCCGTGGCTTCGAGAAAATGCGTCCCGAGAGCGATCTCCGGGTTGGTAATGCTGATTGGAGCCTCGAAGACCGGTTTGAAATCCTGCCGGACCATGATCTGCCCGCGCGGAGGTTCCCCGCGACCCGCGCTCTTGTAAAGAGCTTCGATGAAGTCCGGCGTGATGAGTTCTCCCTTGGTGGAAAGCCCTTTCCAACGCTTGAAGCCGTTGACAGCTGAAATGGTCAGCGCGCCGATGTGACCATCTGGTACGCCTGCGTCGAAGCCAAGTTCTGCCAACACTTGCTGTGCATCCAGAACGGTTTCGCGCATGCCGCGACGCGTAATGAGAATCCTCAGGGGCGACGGCTCTTCCAGGATAACCTTGGCGGAGGCGCCGGCCTTCGGCATGACGTCCGCCATTGCCACCTGGACCGGTTTGAAGGAAGCGTCGATGGTCGTCGGACGGAGTTGCGCGTCTGATAGCAGCATGCCATCCGATGCCGGTATGCGCGGTGAGAACAGTGTACGGTGACTGATGCTTTCGGGGCGCACAGGATCATCTGTGATGATCACATGCGCACCACGCTCCGTCATGGAGAACAGCGCCTTGGCAAAGTTGCCCGGCAGACGCACGCAGCCATGGGAGGCCGGGTAGTTTGGTACGCTGTTCGATTCATGAAGGGCGACACCCGACCATGTAATTCGCTGCATCCAGGGCATGGGCGCATTCGAATAGAGATTGGATTCGTGATACTTGCGCTTTTCGAGGATCGAGAAGATCCCTGACGGCGTCGTGTGTCCCTGTTTGCCGGTTGAGACCTTCGAGGTAGCCACGATTTGGCCGCCATCGTACACGACAAGCGACTGGTCGGTCTTGGAGACGAAGATCTGGAGGGTGCCGCCATTGCCTGCAAGGGCAGGGGAAATGAGTGCGGACGCAGAAAGAAGGCCGAGGGAAACGGCAAGGGACTTGAACATACTAAACGATCCCATACGCAATACAGATACGGCTAAAATAGTTGCCGAAGTTTAAGGAAAGTTTGAAGAGCGATCGTGCATCACAACCTTGTGTCTGACGAACACGGTCAGCCCGTGTCTTGCCGCCATGATCTCGACGGTTGTCTGCAGGATCGGTTTCAGGCGATTTTTCCGCGTCGGTTGTTCGCAAGAAAGAGCTGGGGGCTTGCAAGCGCGAGAAGAAGTGCTGCAAGCGGCATGCAGAAGCCGTAGCCGAGATGTTTGAAGCCGAGAGCGCCCACAAGGCCACCGAGCAGGAACATGCCGACGACTCGCAGAAGGATCCGCAGCTTGCGCATGTCGGGCTGCACGGGTGGCTGTATGGACTGCCGGTCGAACAGCCGGTAGACGAGCTTGCCGAGCTCGATGCCGATGTCGGTCACCATGCCCGTCATATGCGTAGTACGGATGCGCGCGCCGGAGATCTTGGTGATCGTCGCGTTCTGCAGGCCCATGATGAAGCACAGCAATGCGGCCACCCACACACCCGCCTGTGGGATGTGGCTAATGACGGAGCCTATGCCCCCGAAATTCAGCAGCAGCACCGCCTCTAGCGCTATCGGGTAGGCATATTGTTTGCGACGGGCATTCCTGCGGCCCCAATTGATCAGGATCGCTGAACTTCCGGCCCCAGAGGTGAAGCTCAGGAGCATCATTAATCCGGCTCCGACCAGTGTGAATAGGCCGAGCGCGAGATTGTCGGCGATCGACGAGATGACGCCTGACATATGCGAGGTGTATTGCCCGATCGCGAGAAAGCCGCCGGCATTGGTGGCGCCTGCCACGAATGCCAGCAGCGCCCCGAGCAGAAGGTCGTTCGGCCCCGTGCGGGCATGGGCGACGACGGTTCGGAAGATGCGAAACTGCGGATGGCGATGCAGGGGCTGGTTCATAGGATCAGGTTGCCGACTCAGGCGTGTCGATGAAACGGATGCAGGATGTCTTCTACGATATACGAGCAGGGCAGTTGCGCGAATTCAAGTTTTAACCTTTGTCGCGTCCAGCCGTTTGCGACGTGGGCAACCTAAGTCGTTCGGGCTGCGAAAACGCGCTCGGGGAAGTGGAAAGCGACACGGGTGACCTTGAGGTTATTCGAATGTAGTAGTGTTCGCCGCCGGCTCCTGCTTGTCGTAAATCCGGGTGCATGCAATCATTTTCCGGCAGGCGTCGAGGGGGAGCGATGGCATGCAGGTTGAGGTGATCGATACGCCGTCGGGTTTCGAGGACGTTAAGTCGGCGTGGGACGCGCTGTTCGCGCGTGATCCCGATGCGCATTGTTTTCTGTCATGGAATTGGATGGCGCACTGGTTCGAGCGTGCCGGTGCATGGAGCGTCCTTGCCGTCAGGGAAAACACGGACGGGCGCTATATCGCGTTTCTCCCGCTTCGCCGTCGCACGGATTTTTCCGAAGAATCGGGCTTCTCCACCAGCCTCCTTATGGGCGGGTCCTATTTCGCTGTATACACGGGGTTTCTCTGTGATCCGCAGCACGAGGATACCGCGATCCCGGCTTTGGCAGAGGCCCTGTGTCGGGCGCCATGGCGGCAGCTTGATTTCCATGATGTCTTCATGTCCTCGCAGCGCGTCGAATTGCTGTTCCGGTGTCTGCAGCAGAAGGGCTACACGATCGACAAGGCCGAACGTCCGCGACATGTCACCGACAATGGGGACCGGATCGATCACGATGTCTATGCCTATGTTGATCTTCCGCAGGACTTCGAAACCTATCTCATGACCTCGCTCGGTAGCCGCACGCGCCAGGATGTGCGGCGCGCGCTCAGGGATCTCGACGATCCGGTCAACGATCTGCGCGTGATGGAGGCGGATGCCGACACGATCGATACCCACCTCGCATTCTTCTACGATCTCTGGGGGAGACAGTGGCTGGCTGGCCAGCCGAAATATGCGACCTGGCTTCTGGAATGTGCACGTCACATGCTTCCGAACAGCTATCGCGCCGGCGTTCTGCGTGTCTTCGCGCTGTGGCAGGGCGGCAGGCCACTAGCAGTCCATATCTATCTCATCGACGTACCACGGCGGCAATTCGTCTGCTTTCTGGTGAGCCGGGATCTGTCGTTTCAGAAACCCTCTCCAGGGCTCCTGCTGCATGCCTGCGTCATCCGTCAGGCGATTGCAGAGGGTTTCGTTTCTTACGATCTCGGCACAGGTGATTTTGCCTACAAATTCAGGCTGGGAGCGGGACGACGCACCATCGAACGGTTCCGCATCCTTTCACCTGTGAGCGATGATCTTGAGCGGGTGCTGGATGACGCAAGTCTGCCCGCTGTCCAAGAGCGGGTGGAGAGGTTCCTGCGGTCAGGCGACATGGCAAAGGCGGAGTTGGGCTTGCGGCAGGCAGCTCGGCGATGGCTCGCCGAGCCGGTATTCAAGGAGCAGGCAGAGCGGTTGGAGGCGCTGAAACGCCACGCCGGTGATTTTGCAAATGCCTCGGCCCGGCACCGCGAAGGTCATCTCGACGCGGCCGAGCGCGAGTATCGCAACATCCTCTCGTTGGTTCCCCGTCATTTCGGCGCTCTACATCAGCTCGGCGTCGTATGCCTACAGCGCGGCGAGGCGCATGTGGCGAGGGACTGGATCCGGCAGGCGCTCGATATCCGGCCGGACTCGGCGCCGGCACTGTGCAACTATGCCAATGCCCTGATGGCGCTGAAGGATTTTCCGGCCGCGATAAAGACCTACGATCGAGCGCTTTCCATCGATCCCGCCCATGCCGCTTCCCTTTACGGGCGTGGTGGCCTGCTGAAGAGCGTTGGCCGGTTGGATGAGGCGTTACGGGACTTTCGAGCGTTGCTTTCGCGCCAGCCATCCCATCCGGGCGCGGCTGCAGCTTGTGCCGTACTGGAGCAAGTCGTCGCGACGCAGCGCGGCGAGGAGCCCAGTATGGCTGCCGAGCCGGGGTCTGCCTGACCTTCATCCCGGCTTGAACCGTTACGGGTCATCTCTCTATCGTCAGTATGACCCAAAGAGAGGGCCGAGGATTATCTACATGCGCGGCTACTTGTTTCCGCGGTCGAAGGTGTAGCCCGTCTGCACGGCGCCCTTGCCGAATTTGTCACGAAGCTTGTCCATTGCAGCTTCGGCCTTGGCGCGCCGGCCCGCCTGTTGGTCGATCAGGTCCGGTGGATCGGCGGTTGCGTCGCTGGTGAGGTCCGTGACGCCGATACCGATCAGGCGGTAGCGCGTACCGTCGGTTTCCCTTTCGAGCAGCGAAAGCCCTGTGCGAAAGATCCTGTCGGCAAGCTGGGTGGGATCATCAAGCCGGCGGTTACGCGTGCGTCCCTTGAAGTCGGCGGTCTTCAGCTTCAGCACCACCGTCTGGCCTGCGATCTCGCTCTTCTTGAGACGCCATGCGACCTTCTCGGACAGTGAGCGCAGATGTACGACGAGGTCGTCGTGGCGCCAGATATCCTCGAAGAACGTGGTTTCGGCAGAAACGCTCTTTGCCGGGTCGTTGAGGTGGACTTCCCGGTCGTCGATACCGCGTGAGAGGCGTGAGAGCCGCTGGCCGATCGTGCCGTAGCGTCGCATTAGGTCGGTCTCGTCCATTTCCTGCAACTGGCCGATGGTGCGGATGCCGTCCTTCTCCAGTGTGGCGGCAAAGGCCTTGCCGACGCCCCAGATTGTGGTCACCGGCCTCGGGGCCAGGAAGGAGACAGCTTCCTCCTCGCCGATCACTGAAAAACCACGCGGCTTTTGCAGGTCCGAGGCGACCTTCGCCAGAAACTTGCAATAGGAGAGGCCGACCGAAACGGTGATGCCGATTTCCTGCTCGACCTTGCGGGCGAAGCGGGCCAGAACCCGCGCCGGCGGGTCGTGATGCAGCCGCTCGGTGCCCCTGAGTTCAAGGAAGGCTTCGTCAATCGACAATGGCTGGACGAGCGGAGTCAGTTCCTCCATCATTCCCCGGATCTGCCGGCCGACGCGGGCATATTTCTCCATGTCCGGTTTGATGACTACAGCCTGCGGACAGGCCTCCAGCGCCTTGAACATCGGCATCGCGGAGCGTACGCCATGAATGCGGGCGATATAGCAGCAGGTTGACACGACACCGCGCTTGCCCCCACCGACGATCACCGGCTTGTCCGCGAGTTCCGGGTTGTCGCGTTTCTCCACCGACGCGTAGAAGGCATCGCAGTCGATATGGGCGAGCGTCAGGTTGTAGAGTTCGCGATGATAGACGAGCCTCGGGCTGCCACATGCCCTGCAACGTCTTAATCCCTCCGGCTGCCCGCGCAGGCAGTCGCGACAAAAGCCCGGAAATTCTGCGTTTTCGGTCGTCATGATTGAGAACAAAGATTGAACATTGCAAGATTAGGCGCTAGCTTTCCTCCTGACAAGTGAGGGGACTGAACTATGCAGGGAGAATTCTTGGCCCGTCCGTTGACGCCGGATCTCTGGACGGATTTCGAAGCCGTCATGGGGCCTCAGGGTGCCTGTTACGGTTGCTGGTGTACCTATTTCCGGATGCCGGCAGCGGAACGGAAAGAGGCATCCGCTGCCGAAAAGAAGGCTTTCATGAAGGCTCGGGTCGAGAGGCAACGGCCACCCGGCGTCATCGGTTATATCGATGGAGAGCCCTTCGGCTGGGTACAGGTCGGCCCGAGGGCGGATGTCCCAAACTGGAATTCACCGCGCACCGTGTCGCGTCCACTGGAAGAGGCCGATGCGGAGGATCCCGCAGTCTGGGCCGTCAGTTGCTTCATGATGACGAACAGGAGGAGAGGGCAGGGACTGAGCCATGCCCTGCTGGGTGCCGCCGTGCAGTTCGCTAGGGAAAGCGGCGCACGTCTTCTTGAGGGCTGTCCCATGGAGCAGGCGAAGCAATCGAAGTCGGTCAGTCTCTTCGTAGGGCCGAGCAATATCTTTGCCGCAGCAGGCTTTAGGGAGGTGGCCCAGCGCAAGGCCGGACGTCCGCTGATGCGGCTGTCGCTCAGCGGTGCGGTTTAGCCGGTGATGTGAGCGCCGATGATGGCGCGGGCTTCCATCCACCCTTGCGCCTTGCGCACATGATCGCCGGCAGCAAGCGCGAATTTGTGGATTTCAACCGGCGGGGGCAGATGAACGAGAAGACATTCCGGAACATGTTCGCCGACCGAATGGAGGTTGGACACCATGTCGTCGATAAAGGCAACCGGAAGGGGGCGACCGCCATGCAGACGATTGACGAGAGGCCCCTTGGCCTGATCCGCCGCGATCATCGGATAGCACAGGCCGAACCGGTCGAGCAGTTGGCGGCGGGCGAGGGTATGTTTCGGCGGCATGGCAGTGAGAAACACCAGGTCAGCTTCCCGGCTGATGCTGCCGAGCGCTTCAACGGCCTCGGCGAAAGGCGTTTGCCACTCTTCCTGAAGGGCGAAAAAGGTTTCGATGAGGGAGGTGACGACGTCGGCCTCGACGATGGTCTCGTCCGTAACATTGACGATATTTCCATGCAGTCGGAAGGACCGGGGAATGAGGCGATGCCCACGGCTCTCGAGAAAGGCCCCGAACGGGGTGACGAATTCAAGCACCACATCGTCCACGTCGCAGACGACGAGCGGGCGGTCGGTGAGGGGGATTGTCCCGAGGTCCGGATCCATTCAATATTCTCCCGAGCCGAGGGTCGGACCGGTGTAGTGATACGCGGCACTTACCACATCTTCCGGCGCGGTTCCCGTCGCCTCGCAGAAGGCGATCAGCGTCGGTTCGTGCGCCATCAGGAAATCCAGCATGCCGGCGAGAAAGGCGGGGTCAGACATCGACTGGCGCAGTTGGTCTGGCCTCGTGCCGGAAAGCGCGAGAAACCGACCGAGCATGTCAGGCTCGTTGGCGAGCCATGCTAGCACCGAGACCGCGGTTTCTTCGGGGTTTGCGCCTATATTACTGTTTTTCATCATGGCTTTCCGTATTTCCGTGCCGAGTTACCTATTTCTCAACCAAATCACCTTAGCATGCCATGACACGGAAAGTGCAGACTGCTGTCGGTAATTGACCTCCTGCAGGGGCGCCGGACGGGATCGAAGGACTGGTTTATGCCCAAGAAGGTAATGATTGTCGAAGATAATGAGCTGAACATGAAGCTCTTCCGCGATCTTATCGAAGCCTCCGGTTACGAGACGATCCAGACGCGCAATGGCATGGAAGCGCTCGATCTCGCCCGCAAGCACCGTCCCGACCTGATCCTGATGGACATTCAGCTTCCGGAGGTTTCCGGACTGGAAGTGACCAAGTGGTTGAAGGAAGATCCGGAACTGCATGTGATCCCTGTCATTGCGGTCACGGCCTTTGCCATGAAAGGTGACGAGGAACGCATTCGTCAGGGTGGCTGCGAGGCCTATGTCTCCAAGCCCATCTCGGTGCCGAAATTCATCGAGACGATCAAGACCTATCTCGGCGACGCTTGAGGGAAGGGTAAGGGATGACTGCGAGAATTCTTGTCGTCGATGACATTCCTGCGAACGTCAAGCTGCTGGAGGCTCGGCTGCTCGCGGAGTATTTCGACGTCCTGACGGCCGATAACGGTCGCGACGCCCTTGATATCTGCGACCGTACTCAGGTCGACGTCATTCTTCTCGACATCATGATGCCCGGCATGGACGGCTTCGAGGTCTGTGAGCGGCTGAAGACCAATCCGCGCACCGCCCATATTCCGGTTGTCATGGTGACCGCGCTCGATCAGCCCTCCGATCGCGTACGTGGCCTGAAGGCCGGAGCCGATGACTTCCTGACCAAGCCGGTCAACGACCTGCAGCTCATCTCCCGCGTAAAGAGCCTCGTACGCCTGAAGACGCTGAGCGACGAACTTCGGATTCGTGCCGAGACCGCACATAATATCGGCGTCGAAGATCCGATGCGCCTGACTGACGGACGACTGGAAGAGCCGGCTCAGATCCTGCTTGTCGACAGCCGCGCGGCATCCCAGGAACGCATCATCAAGACGCTGAAGCCGATTGCCGTCGTCAGCGCCATGTCGGACCCGCAGGCGGCCGTCTTCGAGGCTGCGGAAAATCCCTTCGACCTTGTGATCGTCAATGGAAACCTCGACGATTACGATCCCTTGCGCCTCTGCTCGCAGCTTCGCTCGCTGGAGCGCACCCGTTTCATCCCGCTGCTGCTTATCACCGAGCATAACGATGAGGCGACCGTCATTCGCGCGCTGGACCTCGGTGTGAACGATTACATCATGCGCCCGCTGGACCCGAACGAACTCGTGGCCCGCTCGCTGACCCAGATCCGCCGCAAGCGCCTGAATGACCGGCTTCGCAACAGCGTCAAGCAGACGATCGAACTGGCTGTGACTGATGGCCTGACTGGCCTTCATAACCGGCGCTATCTCGATAACCATCTCAAGATGCTCTTCGCGCGGGCAAAGACGCGTGGTCGCCCGCTTTCCGTCTGCATGGTCGATATCGATCGCTTCAAGCAGGTGAACGACAGCAATGGCCATGACGCCGGCGATGACGTCCTGAAGGAGTTCGCCACCAGAATTCGTTCGACTGTTCGTGGGGCGGATCTTGCCTGCCGCTACGGCGGCGAGGAATTCGTAGTGGTCATGCCGGATACCTCGGCTGATATCGCGTCGATGATCGCCGAGCGGCTACGGGGAATCATAGAATCCCGGCCCTTCGTCCTTAAATCGGCCGAGGGAGCCCTTGAGGTAACCGCCTCCATGGGTATTGCAACGCTGGGGCCGGATATCGATACGCCTGAGCAGTTGATGAAGCAGGCCGACCGGGCTCTTTATCAGGCCAAGGAAGGCGGCCGGAACCGCGTGGTGGCCTCTGCTGCCTGATAGACGGGTGGTTCCATCGGCGTGATTGCCCGCTGGATTTGACTTATGCGAAGCTGTCAACCTCCCGTATTGGGGGATTGCGCGAAATAGCGGCCTGAAACACTATCCTTGGCATTATCGGTTTCGCGCTTCACAGCTTTTGCTGTCGCGCATGCGAATCTGACGGCTCTAGTAATATGAAGCCATTTTCAGGTTGATTTGCGACCTGATTTTCAATTTCGATCGAATCCAAAGTTTCTTTGTCTTGCGCTGTTCGGGATCGGGCGGTCTTTACATGCTGTCGACGGTTCGAATCGAGCGTTGAGTAATTGAAATCCTGCGGTGCTCGTGCGCCTGAAGCCCTGTGGGTCTTGGTTTTATTTTGCTAAAGTCGAAGTAATTTTTAGAATATTTGGAATTTTTTCAAATATACCGATGTTTCGTGGTTCGGAAGAACAAGGCGTTCGACGGTGATCTTAACCATAGCGGCAACGGATCTGTAAAACGGTTAAGAAAATGTTGATTTTCAATTCGTTTTGAGGGAAGTTGTACTCAATAAAGAAAACGCCTTCGAGAGAGGCAAGTGATACCCCATGATGCTCAGGTCCGCCGCATCTCCTGGGTCGTGGGGTCGGTCGGTTGACATGCAATATTTAGCGGTTCCTCGTGCCGTCTTTGCATGTTGACCGGCCCCCGAATACAAGAAGGCACCGCAGCCGGGCAGGCGCGGTGCCTTTTTTGTTGCACGTGTTTCGCGGGAGCCCTCGGCTCGGGTGGGAAGGTCCGGATCTCCTAAGGGCCGCCTTTTCCAATTTCAGACAAACTAGCAAACGAAAAAAGCGCGCTGCATTGGCAACGCGCCTGTTCCGCTGAAACCGGTCAGATCAAGGATTACTTGATCTTGGTTTCCTTGAATTCGACGTGCTTCTTAGCGACCGGGTCGTACTTCGTCTTCGTCATCTTTTCCGTCATCGTACGGCTGTTCTTCGTGGTGACGTAAAAGAAGCCCGTGTCGGCCGTCGACAGCAGCTTGATCTTGATGGTTGTAGCCTTGGCCATGGTCGTCCTGCCTTTAATAAACGAAGCCGCGGACGATCAAAGGCCCACGGCAAATCTGGCGCGAAACTACAAATCGCGCCCGAAAAGTCAAGTCCGTTTGGGTTTAAAAAACAATCTGCCCAGCGAAACAAGCACATAGAGTGCAAAGAAACCTGCAATCGCCCATGCAAATCCGTGATTGCCCGAAATATCGATGGCAGCGCCGATGGCTTGCGGCCCGGCTACGGTGCCCACTGCATAGCAGAAAACGAAGGCTGCATTGGCGGCTGCAAGATCCGATCCGGTGAGTCGCGAGCCGAGATGGCTGAGGCCAACCGTATAAAGCCCCGAGACACTGCCGCCCCAGAAGAACAAAACGGCGGCCATCAGGAGCCAGTTCTGGGAGAGCCAGGGGAGCGCGAGTGAGCCGGCAAGGCCGACTGTGGCCATCACGCCGAGCAGGATGCGACGATCCTTCATGTGGTCGGACAGCATGCCGAGCGGGATCTGGAAGATCATGTTGCCGACCCCCATCACCGTCAGCAGCAGCGCGGCCTGTGACTCGGTGAAGCCGGAGCGCGTGGCATAGATGGGGAAGAGCGAAAGGCCACCGGCCTCCACCGCGCCGAAGACGAAGACCGCAGCCGTCGCTGTGGGCACCAAGAAAATGTATCGGAAGAAGTGGCGCTCCTGCTCGGTGTCGAGGGCAGGGCTTTCCCCGCGCGCAATGAAGATCGGTACTGCCGCAGCCAGGATCGCGATGGCTGCTACCATGAACGGCAGCACGCCCTCGCTGCCGATCAGCGAGAAGAGCAAGGGACCGGTGGCGAAGCCAACCGAAAGCACCGTGGCGTAGATGCCGAGTACGAGGCCTCGACGTCGAGGAGGAGCGGCGGCATTGATCCAGAATTCGGATAGGATGAAGAGCGTGGTGGTTGCGCCATGAAATGCCAGTCGCAACGGAAACCACATCCAGAACTGTTCGGCATAATAGAAGCCGAGACCGCTTAGCGCAGATACGAGGACGGCCCAGAGCATGGTCCTGGCAACGCCGTAGCTGTGGGCGAGCTTCATGGTCACGGGAGCGGCGATCATGGCGGCAATGCCGGCCATTGCGGAATTAAGCCCGATCATGGTGGACGAAATTCCGCGCTTCTCAAGAATGATGGACAGCAGTGGCAGTCCGAGACCTATGGCGATGCCGACCGAGGAAATGGAGACGACGGCAGCGATGAGAGACGGCCAATGGATCTCTTCGCGATGGCAGTTGTCGCCGTTGGACGGCTTGGTCATGAGTTGGCCCTTAAATCGTATCGCGAAAGAATCGCCCGCGCCGGGAGAAGTAGAACGGTCCGTCGCTTCCAAAAGGTAAAGACGGATCGTCCTTCATCTGCGTCCTGACATCTTCCAGGATCGTCCTGGTGATGGCCGGCATGTTCAGACCGGAAACATCGTGCATGTCAAGCCACCGGACGTCCTGGAGTTCGGCGGAATCGCGGATAGCACCGGGGTCGATCCCGGTCTCGTCGCAGAAAGTCAGGAAAAAACGGGTGTCGAAGCGGCGCACATTGCCGGGCGGCGTGATCGCACGCGCCACGTAGCGGAGCGCGCCGAGATCGGCGCTGAAGCGGCTGTGCCGGCTGCTGCCGGTTTCGAGGCTGCCGATGACGAGGCCCGTCTCCTCATCGAGTTCGCGTAGCGCAGCCAGCGCAAGCGCGCGACAGCGTCCGGCGAGAGACGGGTCTGTTGCGCCGCCCGCCAGCCGCGCCAGCACCGTGGGGTGCAGGTCGCGCATGAAGGGCAGGTTGCGGTCCTGAGGGTCGCGCCTGCCGCCGGGAAACACATAGAGATCCGGCATGAAGGCATGCTTGCTGCCGCGCTTGCCAACCAGCACCCTCGGGCAGCTGCCGGTACGATCGATGAGGATCAGCGATGCCGCATCCCTGGGCCGCAGCTTCGCTTTCGAAGCGGAAGCCTTGTCCTGCGCCTCGAAGGGATGGGATGTCATGAGCCGGTCTTCTGGCGGAATTCTCCCGGCTCGCTGGCGTCTCCGCCAAAGCCGTGCATCCTCAGCGCCCATTGCAGGCCGATGACCCCGCCCTTGATCGGCTGGATGGTGATCAGCGAGGTGATGATCGCAATTGGCACCCATATCGTCAGATGCACCCAGTCGGATGCCGGGAATATGAGGTCCGTCATCATGAAACCGCCGAGAAGGACATGGCCGAGAACGATGATGACGAGATAGGGCGGCAGGTCGTCGGCGCGGTGATGAAACATTTCCTCGCCGCAAGCCGCGCAGTTATCGACCGGCTTCAGATAGGCGCGGAAAAGCTTGCCGCTACCGCAGGCCGGGCAAGTGTTGAGAAGGCCACGTTTGATCGACTGTCCGAGACGACGCTCCGGCAATGCCTCTCCACCGAACCTCGTCGGCTCCTGTGTGCTTCCTGCCTCCATCCTCACACCCTCCATGTGTTTACCTCCGTGGCCGGTTGGGCCTTGTCCCGGGCTTCTTCATCGCGCCGCGCCGTGTCGACTTGTGGAAGGAGCGCACGGCAACGGGCATGGGCCGGCCCTCACTCAGCATTTCGAAGCGCAGAGCGCCGGCGAGCGGAATGGCCTCCACAAGCCGCACCTCGACGGAATCGCCGAGACGGTATCCCGTGCCCGTCTTCTCGCCGGACAGAGCCTGGTGCGCCTCGTCATAGATGTAATAGTCGCGCCCAAGCGTCGAAACCGGAATGAAGCCGTCGGCGCCGAATTGCGGCAGGGCGATGAATAGGCCGGCCTTCGTGACGCCGGAAACCTGACCGGCGAATTCATCGCCGATGCGACCAGCCAGATGATGGGCGATCAGACGGTTGATGGTATCCCGCTCGGCCGCCATGGCGCGGCGCTCGAAGGTCGAGATTTCCGCCGCGATATCGTCGAGAGCTGCTTCCTCTTCGGGCGTGATGCCGCCCTCGCCGAGCCCGAGAGAGCCCACCAGCGCCCGATGCACGATCAGGTCGGCATAACGGCGTATCGGTGAAGTGAAATGGGCGTATTTCAAGAGGTTCAGACCGAAATGGCCGATGTTTTCGGGGCTGTAGATCGCCTGGCTCTGGGAGCGCAGCACCATCTCGTTGACCATGGTCTGATGCGGCGTGTCGAGCGCTTTCGCGAGAATTCCGTTGAAGGAATTGGAGCGTAGGTTGCCCTTGGCCAGCGAGAGCCCGATGGTGCCGAGAAACTCGCGCAACGCTTCCTGCTTGGAGAGCGTCGGCGCGTCGTGAACACGGTAGACCAGCGGTTGGCGCTTCTTCTCCAGCGTTTCCGCGGCGGCGACGTTCGCCTGGATCATCATCTCCTCGATCAGCTTGTGCGCATCGAGCCTCTCAGGCACATGCACCCGGTCGACGGTACCGTCTTCCTTGAGGATGATCTTGCGTTCCGGCATGTCGAGTTCCAGTGGCTGGCGGCGTTCGCGTCCGCGCTTCAGGATCTCATAGGCATGCCACAGCGGCTTCAGGATCGGTTCCAGCAGCGGGCCGGTCTTGTCGTCGGGCTTGCCGTCGATGGCGGCCTGAGCCTGCTGGTAGGAGAGCTTGGCCGCACTTTTCATCATGATGCGATGGAAGGTATGACCCGCCTTGCGGCCTTCCTTGGAGAAGATCATGCGGGCGGCGAGTGCCGGCCGATCCACGCCTTCGCGGAGCGAGCAGAGGTCATTGGAAATCCGCTCCGGCAGCATGGGTACGACGCGATCCGGGAAATAGACCGAATTGCCGCGCTTCACAGCTTCCCGGTCGAGCGCGGATTTCGGCCGCACATACCAGGAGACGTCGGCAATCGCGACGGTGACGATCACGCCACCCGGATTGTCGGGAGAGGGGTCCAGTTCGGCATAGACCGCGTCGTCGTGGTCCTTGGCGTCCGCCGGGTCGATGGTGATCAGCGGCAGGTCGCGCCAGTCCTCGCGATGCGGCATGGTCGCGGGCTTTGCCGCCTCGGCTTCGGCGATGACCGATTGCGGGAAGATGTAGGGGATACCATGCGCATGGATGGCGATCATCGAGATCGCCTTCTCGGACGCGACCGAGCCGATCACCGAAAGCACGCGGGCACGGGTCAGGCCGAAGCGGCCGGAACGTAGCACTTCCACCTCGACGAGATCGCCATCCTTGGCGTCCCCGAGATCGGCTCCATCGATCTGCAATTCCTCACCGCGCCGTTCGATCGGCATCAGCCGTCCGCCGCTGGTGCCGGGCATTTCGCGGTAGACGCCGAGCAGGGCGTTACGATGCTTGTCGATGACCTTGATGATCCGGGCGGTATAGGCAGGGCCGGCCCGATCCTTCGACGGGAATATCTTGGCGAGAACGCGGTCGCCGAGACCACCGACCGGGGCCTTGCCCTTGGCGCGGTCCGCGCTCGATTGGCGGATTGCTACCGCAGGCGCAACACCCAGCTCCTCGTCCCACTCCGCAGGCCGGCCGATCAGTTCGCCGTCCTTGTCGCGTGTGGTGATGTCAAGAACGGTGACCGGCGGCAGTGAGCCGGGACGTGCAAGCGATTTGCGGCTCTTCTGCAGGAGGCCGTCGTCCTCCATCGCACGCAACAGGTCCTTGAGTTCGACGCGTGCATCGCCCTTCAGGCCGAACGCCTTGGCGATTTCGCGCTTGGAGGCGCGGTCGGGATTGTCGGCGATGAATTCCAGCAGCACCTCGCGTGGCGGAACAGCCCCATGGATGATGGGTTGCTTGCCGCTCTTTGCAGCGCCTGCTGCCCTTTCCGCGCGCCGCTCCCGCCGGTTGCGGGGGGCGGTGTCAGTGTCGGTATCGCGCGGTGGTCTTGTCAATTTCAGCTCTTCTTCGTCTTCGGTGCCGCCTTGGCCTTAGGCTTGGCAGCGGATTTCTTCTTCGGCGCGGCTTCGTCGGCATCCGCAGCCTTGGCCTTTGTCGCCTTGGCAGGAGCCTTCTTGGCCTTGGCCGGCTTGCCGCCATCCTTGGCGGCCCGCTCAGCGATCAGCGCAAGCGCCTCTTCCATCGTCACCGACTGCGGGTCCTTGCCCTTCGGCAGCGTGGCGTTGACCTTGCCCCAGTTAATATAGGGACCGTAACGGCCATCGCGAACGGTGATCGCGCCGCCATCGGGATGCTCGCCCATTTCCTTCAGCGCGGCGGGGGCTGCCCGTCCGCGTCCACCCGGGCCCTTACTCTGCTTTTCAGCCAGAACCGTGACAGCACGATTGAGGCCGATCGAAAGAACGTCCTCGATCGTTTCCAGATTGGCATAGGTGCCGTCATGCAGCACGAAAGGTCCGTAGCGGCCAAGGCCGGCCGAGATCATCTTGCCGCTTTCGGGATGCGCCCCGACCTCGCGCGGCAGCGAAAGCAGCGAGAGCGCCTTCTCCAGATCGATCATCGACGGCGTCCAGCCCTTCGGCAGGGATGAGCGCTTGGCTTCCTTGCCGTCGCCACGCTGCACATAGGGTCCGAAACGGCCGGTCCGCAGCGTGATTTCCTCGTCCGTGACGGGATCCTTGCCGAGCGCCTTCGGCTCGTTGCCACCACCGGCTTCGGCTTCCGCCCCACCTTCCGAGGAAAGCTGGCGGGTGTAGTTGCACTCCGGATAGTTCGAGCAGCCAACGAAGGCGCCGTACTTGCCGAGCTTCAGCGAGAGGTTGCCGGTGCCGCAGACCTGGCAGATGCGCGGGTCCGAGCCGTCCTCCCGCTTTGGGAAGACGAGCGGAGCAAGAGCCTCGTTCAGGGCGTCCAGCACGTTCGTGACACGCAGCTCCTTGGTGTCCTCGATCTGTGCGAAGAAGTCCTTCCAGAAGTCACGCAGAACCTGCTTCCAGTCGAGTTCGCCAGCCGAGATCTTGTCTAGCTTTTCCTCGAGATCGGCAGTGAAGTCGTATTCGACATACTTGGTGAAGAAGCTTTCGAGGAAAGCCGTCACCAGCCGGCCCTTGGAATGCGGGATCAACTTGCGCTTTTCGGTCACGACGTATTCGCGGTCGGAAAGCGTCTTCAGCGTCGCGGCATAGGTGGAAGGACGGCCGATGCCGAGTTCTTCCATCTTCTTGATCAGCGAGGCTTCCGAGTAGCGCGGCGGCGGCTCGGTGAAGTGCTGGCTGGCATTGACCTTCTGCTTGGCGAGCGCTTCGCGGGCATTGATCTCGGGCAGGCGGCCGTCTTCGTCGTCATCTCCGCCTTCGCCATCTTCCCGCTGGTCCACATAGGCCGCGATGAAGCCGTCGAAACGGATGACCGAACCCACGGCGCGAAGGCCTGCCTTCTCGCCGTCGCGGGTCGCGAGGATCTCGACCGTAGTCCGCTCGATTTCGGCCGAAGCCATCTGGCTGGCGATGCCGCGCTTCCAGATGAGGTCGTAGAGCTTCAACTGGTCGGCGTCTAGGAAGCGGCGCACCTGATCGGGCGACCGGTTGAAATCGGTCGGGCGGATGGCTTCGTGCGCTTCCTGGGCATTCTTCGCCTTGGTGGAATAGAGGCGCGGCTTATCCGGCACGTAACGCGCACCAAACTGGTCGGCGACGGCGGCGCGGGCAGCGTCGATGGCCTCAGGCGCCATCTGCACGCCGTCGGTACGCATATAGGTAATGAGACCCACCGTCTCGCCGCCGATGTCGATGCCTTCATAGAGCTTCTGGGCGACCTGCATGGTGCGCGAAGCGGAGAAGCCAAGCTTCGACGATGCTGCCTGCTGCAGGGTGGAGGTGGTGAAGGGCGGGCCGGGATTGCGCTTGACCGGCTTGGCCTCGACGCTGTCGACGGCATAGCGCGCGCTTTCCAGCATTTCCTTGATCCGGCCGGCATCCGTGCCGTTGGTAACGGAGTTGCGCTGGATGCGCTTGCCGTCGACGGAAACGAGCTTCGCTTCGAATTCATCGCCGCGAGGCGTCTTCAGCAGCGCCGAGATGTTCCAGTACTCTTCCGCGACGAAGAGCTCGATCTCGTTTTCACGGTCGCAGACGAGGCGAAGCGCCACCGACTGCACGCGGCCGGCGGATCGGGCGCCGGGCAGCTTGCGCCACAGCACCGGCGAAAGGTTGAAGCCGACAAGATAGTCCAGCGCACGGCGGGCGAGGTAGGCATCGACCAGGGGAATGTCGATATCGCGCGGATGCGCCATCGCGTCGAGCACGGCCTTCTTGGTAATCGCGTTGAAGACGACGCGCTTCACCGGCTTGTCGCCCAGAACCCGCTTCTTCTTGAGCAGGTCGAGCACATGCCAGGAAATCGCTTCTCCCTCGCGATCCGGGTCGGTCGCGAGAATGAGGCCGTCGGACGATTTGACCGCGTCGGCAATGTCCTTCATGCGTTTCTGTGAGGCACTGTCGACCTCCCAGAGCATCTCGAAATCTTCTTCCGGCCGCACCGAACCGTCCTTGGCCGGCAGATCCCGCACATGGCCGAACGAAGCCAGCACCTTGTATCCGGAACCGAGATACTTGTTGATCGTCTTGGCCTTGGCAGGAGATTCTACGACTACGACATTCATTGTTTTTCTCTGCACCTCAATCAGTGCTTCTAATTCGGCAGCGTTCTTGCTGCCTTGTCTCGAGAACTGCGCCTCGAAAACCGGTTCCCCGAAATGGACAGGGATTCGGTCGCGGTCAAGAGGTAACGCATATTTTCTGCAGTATGCAACGCGATGCAACCAATGAGGGATTAACTTGAGATTGCAATTTAAGATAAATGGGCTATCGTTTTCTCCAGATGATTTGAGGGTGTTCGGCGGGCTCCGGACACAAATTGCGAGCAATGGAATGGTTTCGAAAATAAACGGCGCAGGCGGCGCCGATACACGGGAAAACATAGCTTATATTCGGCAGATGCTTGGCGAGTTGCGCTCGGTCGCTGAAAGCGAGGGTGCCGAGATGCTTTGCTATCTTATCGAGATGGCCTACGTGGAGGCCGGTGACGTGCAGGCCGGCCGCCGTTCGCTGTCAATCCATCATGGAAATGGAAACAAGGCCACCCGCATGCCGGTGTAGGCGGCCTGCAATATCAAGTTCCAGAAGCACCAGATAAACCGACTGGGCGGCCAGTCCCGTATGACGGATGATGTCATCCACCTCCACCGGGGTCGGTCCGAGCGCATCGATGATGCGTGTCCGATCGCTTTCACTGGGTGGCGGTGTCATGGGGCGGTCATGCTCTCCATTATCGGGCTCATTTGCCTGCTGTGGCGTAAACAAGTCGATTTCCGAAATCGGGGCGAGTGCCTGCAATACATCTTCCGGGCGCGTTGTCACCGTGGCGCCGTCTTTCAGCAGGCCATTGGTGCCCTCGCATCGCGGGTCGAGCGGGGAGCCGGGAACGGCGAAGACCAGTCGCCCGAATTCGCCGGCCAGACGTGCCGTTATGAGCGAACCCGAGCGCGCCGCGGCCTCAATGACCACGACACCGAGGGAAACTCCGGCGATAAGTCGGTTGCGCCGGGGGAAGTCCCGTGCGCGGGCCTCCCATCCGAACGGCATTTCGGAGATTGCAAGTCCCCGGCCGTCGCAGATATCACGGTAGAGGGAGAGGTTTTCGGGAGGGTAGGGCTGATCGAGCCCGCCGGCCATGGCGGCAATCGTTCCCGTTTCGAGAGTTGCACGATGGGCAGCCGTATCTATGCCGCGCGCCAGACCCGAGATGATGGAGTAACCCGCGCGGCCGATATCGCGGGATATCATCGCGGCGAATTTCGCCCCGCTGATAGAGGCGTTGCGGGAACCGACCACACCGACGCTCGGCAACGAAGCCGTCGTCAAGTCGCCTTTGACCGCGAGAAGGGGAGGCGCCGCGTCGATCTGTCTCAGGGCAAAAGGATAGTCCGGTTCGCCGATGCCGAGAAAACGGGCGCCGAAGCGGCTGGCCGTCTCGAGTTCCCGAATGGCTTCGCCTTCCGAGGCGATCCGGACTGAACGGGTGGAACCGCCGCGGCGTGAGAGTTCCGGCAGTGCCTCGATTGCCATTTCGGCCGAACCGAAATGGTTGATGAGATCACGGAAAGTCGCAGGCCCGACATTGTCGCTGCGGATCAGCCTTAACCAGGCGATCCTTTGCCGGTCTGTCAGCGCAATCCCTTTTCGTCTTGCGCTGCTGGCCGGCATGCAGTCATCCCTTTTGCCCGATCTTGCTTTCCGTGCCGGCGATCAGCCGCTCGATATTCGGCTTGTGCCGCCAGTAGGTAATGACGGTCATGGCCGAGGTAACGAGGGAAGCTTCGTAAGCGCCCAGTATCCACAGTGCAACCGGAATGACAAGGGTTGCAACCAATGCGGACAATGAAGAGTAGCGGGAAAGATAGGCGATCGATAGCCAGACGATGGCGAACACCAGCACCATCAACGGCGCGACCCCGAGCAGGGTGCCGATATAGGTGGCGACGCCCTTGCCGCCCTTGAAGCCGAGCCAGACCGGGAAGAGGTGGCCGATGAAGGCGGCAAAACCCGCGAGCAGCCCGGCATTGTGACCGAACACGGCCTGCGCGATCACCGCGGCTGCAGTCGCCTTCAGCGCATCGAGCAGCAGCGTCGCGGCGGCAAGCTTCTTGTTTCCGGTTCTCAGAACATTGGTCGCACCGATATTGCCCGAGCCGATGGAGCGCAGATCGCCGAGGCCGGCGAGCCGCGTCAGGACGAGGCCGAAGGGAATGGAACCTAGGAGATAGCCGAGGCTGAGCACCGCGATGAGGGCTGGCCAGCCGATGGCGAGGTAGTTCACTTCAGGCACGTTCTTCTCCCCCTTGGCTACGTCTTAGAGCGAATGCACACACTTTCCGGCGACATAAGTCGCAACGGCTCGACCCGAGAAACGGGCGTCCTCGAACGGCGTGTTCTTGGAGCGCGACAACAGCAGATCCTTGGACACCAGCCAAGGCTCGTCGAGATCGACAAGGGTGATGTCAGCGGGTGCACCGGGCTTCAATGTGCCGGCTTCGAGGCCGAAAATCTCGGCGGGTCGGGTCGACATTGCGTCAATCAGCCGCATCAGCGAAACCTGTCCGCTGTGATGCAGCCGCAGCGCAGCCGACAGCATGGTCTCGAGGCCGATGGCGCCGTCTTCCGCCTCACTGAAGGGAAGGCGCTTGGTATCGACACCCTGCGGATCGTGCGACGAAACGATGATGTCGATCTTGCCTTCAGCCAGAGCCTGAACCATGCCCACCCGGTCGTCCTCGGACCGAAGCGGCGGATAGAGCTTGAAGAAGGTGCGGTATTCGCCGATGTCGTTTTCGTTCAGCGTCAGGTGATTGATCGAGACCGCGCAGGTGACGATGGTGCCGCGCTTGCGGGCTGTCTCGATTGCCTCGACCGATTCCGGCACGGAAATCTGGGCCGCATGGTATTTTGCGCGGGTGAGGCCGGCAATCCGCAGATCACGCTCCAGCGGAATGACTTCGGTCTCCTTCGGCACTCCGGAAAGGCCGAGCCAGCTCGCCAGAAGCCCCTCGTTCATTACGCCGTTTGCGGCGAGGTACTTCTCGCGCGTTTCAAGCGCGATGATCGCACCGAATTCGCGCGAATAGGTCATCGCACGACGCAGAACCTGCGTGTCGTGAAGACCGTGGCGGCCGTTGGTGAAGACGACGGCGCCGGCTTCGCGCAGCAGGCCCATCTCCGTCATCTCGTTGCTGTCGAGCCCCTTGGTCAGGGCCGCTGCCGGGTAGACATTGACGACGGCCTTGTCGCGGGCGGTCTTGCGGACGAATTCCACCAGCGCGATGTCGTCGATCACAGGATCGGTCTCCGGCATCATGATGAAGGAGGTGACACCGCCGGCGGCAGCCGCGCGGCTGGCCGACGCGATGGTCTCGCGGTGCTCGGCTCCCGGTTCCCCGACGAAGACACGGGCATCGACAAGACCCGGAATGGCGGTGAGGCCGGTGCAATCTCGGACCTCCGCACCCGTGGGCACGCCCTGGTTCAGCGCGTCGCTGCCCGCGGCCGCGATGCGGCCGTCAGCATCGACGATGATCGTGCCGGTTTCGTCGAGATCACGCGAAGGATCGACGATCCGGACATTCTTCAAGACGAGAGGCCTGCTCATGCGCCCATTCCTTCCGTGCGCGAACCCTGGTTCTGGGAAATGAGCAGCGCTTCCATCACGGCCATGCGCACTGCGACGCCCATCTCGACCTGCTGTTCAATCACGCTCTGCGGGCCGTCGGCCACTTCAGAGGCGATCTCGACGCCGCGGTTCATCGGGCCGGGGTGCATGACCAGCGCATCTTCCTTCGCCACCTTCAGCTTCTCGGCGTCGAGGCCGTAGAAGTGGAAGTATTCGCGCACCGATGGCACGAAGGCGCCGGACATACGTTCGCGCTGCAGGCGCAGCATCATCACGACATCTGCGTCCTTCAGGCCTTCCTTCATGTCGTGGTAGACCTCGACACTCATGTCGGCGATGCCGGCCGGGAGCAGGGTCGGCGGAGCCACCACCCGCACCCGCGCGCCCATGGCGTTCAGCAGCAGGATGTTGGAGCGCGCGACGCGCGAATGCAGCACGTCGCCGCAGATCGCAACGATGATGCGCGAAAGTTTGCCCTTGGCGCGGCGAATCGTCAGCGCGTCGAGCAGCGCCTGTGTCGGATGCTCGTGCTGGCCGTCTCCGGCATTGACGACCGAGCAGGCGACCTTCTGGGCAAGAAGCGCTGCCGCGCCGCCCGAGGAATGCCTGACGACCAGAACGTCCGGCCGCATGGCGTTGAGCGTCATGGCCGTGTCGATCAGCGTTTCGCCCTTTTTGACGGACGAATTGCCGACCGACATGTTCATCACGTCGGCGCCGAGGCGTTTGCCCGCCAGCTCGAACGAGGATTGCGTTCGCGTAGAGGCCTCAAAGAAGAGATTGATCTGGGTGAGGCCGCGAAGCGTGGAAGTCTTTTTCTCGCGCTGACGGCTGATTTTAACGGCTTCGTCGGCCCTGTCGAGCAGGTAGGTAATATCCTGTTCGGTAAGGCCCTTGATGCCAAGAAGGTGGCGGTGGGGAAAGAAGACCATGGACGTCCTCCTGAGATGTCACGGGGTCTATAAAGATTGCCGGGCCAAGGGGCAAGCATATGCTATGTGGATAGTCACGCCCTCCCCATGTTAAACGAGCGCATTTCCGCTAGAAGATCGACATGAGCTCAATGAACCGGACTGAAGAAAAACTCGCCGCCCTCAACCAGCCGAAACCCTGGTCCGGCGTGAACGCCTACCGTTCCGACCCGCTGCTCGTCGATCTGACGGCCAGCCTGTCGCGCGGACTGCGCGAGGAATACGACGTCATCGGCAAGTATGTCACCTCGCACGAGGCGCAGGAGCTCGCCCGCATGGCGAACCAGAGCCCGCCGGTGCTGCGCACCCACGGCGTGCGCGGCGAGCGGCTCGATGCGGTGGAGTTCCACCCGGCCTGGCATGCGCTGATGCGCCGCTCCATGTCTGTCGGGCTGCATTCCTCCGTCTGGGAAAACCTGCCGGATGCCCGCGGCCACGAGCATAAGGCGCGCGCCACCCGTTTCTTCCTCACGGCCCAGCTCGAAACCGGCCATCTCGGTGCGTTGACGACGACCAGCGCGTCTGTCGCCGCCCTCGTAGCCGCGCCGCATATACAGAAGGAGTGGGCGCCGAAGATCCTGTCGCGGAAATATGATTCGTCGAACAAGCCGCCCTTGCAGAAGACAGCCGTGACGCTCGGCATCGGCATGACGGAAAAGCAGGCCGGCACCGATGTGAGGGCGATCTCGACATCTGGCGAGCGGGTGGGCGAGGGGATCTACCGCCTCTCGGGCCACAAGTGGTTCATGTCTGCGCCGATGAGCGACGGTTTCGTCATGCTGGGGCAGACGAAGGACGGCATGGGCTGCTTCCTCGTGCCGCGCCTGCTCGAAGACGGTTCCGCCAACGGGCTCGAGTTCCAGCGGCTGAAGGACAAGATCGGCAACCGTTCGAATGCGACGGCGGAAGTCGAGTTCTCGGATGCGTTCGGCTATCTGCTTGGCACGCCGGGAGATGGGATTCGCACCATCCTCGACATGGTGACGCTCACCCGGCTCGATTGCGCCCTGGCCTCGGCCGGGATCATGCGCGCCTCCATGGCGGAAGCCGTGCATCACGTCCGAGGGCGTTCGGCCTTCGGCAAGAAACTGATCGACCAGCCGATCATGACGCGCGTACTGGCCGATATGGCGCTCGACGTCGCCGCCGCCACGACGCTGGCCTTCAAGCTTGCCGATACCTTCGACCGCGCCCGGGAAAACCCTGTTGACGCGGCCTATGCCCGCGTCATGACACCGGTGGTGAAATACTGGATCTGCAAGATCGCGCCGGCGTTGATCTACGAGGCGATGGAGTGCATCGGCGGCAGCGGCTACATCGAGGAACGGCCGATCGCCCGTCATTACCGGGAGGCGCCTGCGGCGGCGCTCTGGGAAGGCTCCGGAAATGTCATGGCGCTCGATGTGCTGCGCGTCCTCGAGCGCGGCAAGGATCTGATCGACACGCTTTTTGCAGGCTTTGAGCGGGATCTTGGTCCCTCCGGCAAGAAGACCGTCGAAGTCCTGCGCGCGGCCACGGCGCTTGCCGAGCGCGATGAGGGGGCGGCGCGCCTCCTGATCGAGCAGATCGCGCTCGTTGCTTCAGCCGCTGAACTCTATCGGCTGGGCGCTGGCAAGATCGCGGATGCCTTCCTCGAAACTCGGCTTGCGGGCGGATGGCGTCACACCTACGGCGTGCTCGATGCCCGCTTCGATGCGCGTTACGTCCTCGATCTTCTCTACCCTGCGGCGATCTGATAGCTTTCGAAACTGCGTGAGACGTTCTCACCTTGAGTCTGTAACAAGCGGGGGATAATCTCCCCGGTGTCGATGCGCATGCGCTGTTTCCGGCCCTCGTCGCGCGTCTCTTTCCCCCGATGATCCGATCCCAATCACCTGTTGCCGTGCCGGCAAGGGAGACCTTCATGAATCATGTTCTGAACGAAGGCGAATATCGCCTTGAAAACATTGCTGTCCGCCACGACGATCTCGTCATGATTTCCGGCTGCTCCGGCGGGGGCAAGTCGACCCTGCTTGAGGAATTGTCGCGGCGAGGCTTTGCGACGTTCGAGGAACCCGGGCGACAGGTGGTTCGCGAACAGCTTTTCATCGATGGCGAAGCGCTGCCGTGGACGAACCTGCCGCTGTTTGTCGAACTGACCATTTCCCGCTCGATCAATTTCATGACGGAGGCGGCGCGAAGGGAAGGGCGAACTTTCTTCGACCGGGGAATCATCGACCAGATCGCCGGGCTGGAACAGGCGGGCCATGCCGTTCCCCCGGTTTATCTCCGGGCAGCGGAAAGGCTGCGCTACCGCCGGCAGGTCTTCCTGCTGCCGCCATGGCCGGAAATCTACAGGAACGACGCCGAGCGACGTCATGGGCTGGAACCAGCCATCGAAGCCTTTCGATACCTGGAAAACGCTTATAGGCGCTTTGGTTATGAACTTGTCGAGGTGCCCAGGAACGGTGTCGGGGAGAGGGCGGACTTCATTCTCTCGACGCTTGCGCCACAAGAGCCAGGCTGAGGTTGGACGGCATCTTCTGGCGGGTTTTGGTGCTTTCCGGATGCTTGCTCTTGCGTTATCCCCAACGCCCGTTAACCTTAACAAATGGTTTACGTTGCGTCGCTCCCGTTAAGGGGTCAGTTTCCCGCACAGGGACAGACCGGATCAGCGGGGCGCAAAAAACCAGAATGACAAGAATGACTTTGGTTTTGGTCATGATGGCGTTTTTCGCGGTACTTGCGCTGGATATCGCCGTTCCGGCCGTGGTTTTGAGCGTGATGGCTCTGCTTCGGTGGACGGTGCGCTACTGGCCGTCGACAGATATGTATGAGGAGAGGGCGGCATGAAGACCTTCCTGATTTTATGGGCTGCCCCCATCGCCCTGCTCGGAAGCTGGTACGGGCTCTCCTATTACGACATGAGTTTCGGTATCTTCATGCTCACGCGGCAGGCGCATGATCTGGTGTTCCAGATCTACGGCCAGATCCTCGGCATTCCCCCGGAAACCATACCGCCGCTTGTGATGCGCGCCATCGCCTTCGACAGCCTTCTGGTGTTCGCGATCATCGGCTTCCGTCGCCGTCGCAAGATCATCGCGTGGTGGAAGGCCCGTCAAGCTCCTTCCGCATCGGAAGACCTGCGCAGCATCGACAACCTGTCGAGCGCGCCCTGAAGGATGAAGCTTGCCGCAGCCGAGTCGATCCGCTCGCTGCGCTTGGCCCTCGATACATCCATTTCCAGAAGCGCCCGTTCGGCTGCCACAGTCGATAGCCGTTCGTCCCAGAAGACGAAGGGGATATCGGTCTTTTCCGACATCGAGCGCACGAAAGCGCGAGTGGCCTGAGCGCGCGGCCCGGCCGAACCGTCCATATTCATCGGCAAGCCGATGACGAAGGCAGCGATCTTTTCCCGGGCGGCGAAATCGAGCAGGACTTCTGCATCCTTCGTGAATTTTGTCCTCTTGATCACCGGGCGCGGACTTGCGAAACGCAGGCCGATATCCGACATGGCAAGGCCGATGGTCTTGGTGCCGAGGTCCAGTCCGGCGACCGGCTGCAACGGCGCAAGGGTCTCCGCCAGTTCCTCGATCGTCAGTGTCTTCATCGTGATTTCCTCACCCGTGGCCTTGGTCGCTACTTTCCGTCACGGCCATATGCCATATTTTTATCCGACGAAACAATTTCGCCTTCCTGTCCCCCCAAAGGAGTCTTCCATGAAAATCACCTGGCTCGGCCATTCCGCATTCCGTCTAGATACGGCCAAGGCGAGCATCCTCATCGACCCGTTTCTCACCCATAACCCGGGTTTTGTAGGTCTTGACCTCAAGGACGCAACGGCTGGCGTCACCCATATCCTTCTGACTCACGGTCATGGGGACCATGTCGGCGATACCGTTCGTCTGGCGAATGAAACCGGCGCAACCGTGCTCGCCAACGCCGATCTGGCCGCATGGCTCGGTTCCAAGGGCGTTTCCAAGCTCGAAATGGGCAATACCGGCGGTACCGTCGCGTTCGATGGCTTCACTGCGACGTTCACCAACGCGCTGCATTCCTCGGCCCAGATCACCGAGGACGGCGTTTCCCACGCGCTCGGCAATGCCAACGGCCTGATGCTGCACATCGATGATGAACCGTCGTTGCTGCACATGGGCGATACCGACATCTTCTCAGACATGAAGCTGATCAACGAACTGCACCAGCCGGATATCGGCCTCGTGCCGATCGGCGACCGCTTTACGATGGGCGGCGCTGTGGCGGCACTCGCCTGCCAGCGATTCTTCGAGTTCCAGACGGCTATCCCCTGCCACTACGGTACCTTCCCGATCATCGACCAGACGCCGGAGAAATTCGTGGCCGGCATGGAGGGCACGAAGACGAAGGTTGAGACGCCGAAGCCGGGTCAGAGCCTGGAAGTCTGAGAAATCCCCGTTGCGCCATGGCCTGACGGCCATTATAGCGGAGGAAACATAAGACCTGGAGAATACCGATGTCCGTTGATCTCAAAACCGTCAAGCGTGTGGCACATCTGGCCCGCATCGCCCTCAACGAGGAAGAAGCACAGCGCATGATGGGAGAGCTCAACGGCATCCTCGGCTTCGTCGAGCAGCTTTCCGAGGTCGACGTGACGGGCGTCGAACCCATGACGTCCGTTACGCCCATGGCGATGAAGAAGCGTGTCGACGTGGTCACCGACGGCAACAAGGCCGATGACATCGTCGCCAACGCGCCGGAAACCGACCGCAACTTCTTTCTGGTGCCGAAGGTCGTCGAATAAGCCTTTGCGCTTTTCGAAGACAGCATCCGCCCTGCATTTCCTCTCTGGCTGCCTCCCGGGCGCCGCTATTTTGAAGTGAACTGACATCATGAGCGAACTGACAAGCCTCACCATTGCCGAAGCCCGCACCAAACTGGTTGCGAAGGAGATCAAGGCCGTCGAGCTGACCGACGCCTATATCCTGGCGATCGAGGCGGCTAATGACGCGATCAACGCCTATGTCACCGTCACGCCGGAAAAGGCCCGCGAGATGGCCAAGGCTTCCGACGAGCGGATCGCGGCCGGAAAGGCTGGCGCGCTGGAAGGCATTCCGCTCGGCATCAAGGACCTTTTCGCCACCCGTGATATCCACACCCAGGCCTGCTCGGATATCCTGAACCGCTTCAAGCCGAAGTACGAATCGACCGTCACCCAGAACCTCTGGGATGATGGTGCGGTCATGCTCGGCAAGCTGAACATGGACGAGTTCGCCATGGGTTCGTCCAACGAGACTTCCCATTATGGCCCCGTGGTTAATCCGTGGAAGGCTAAGGGGTCGAACGAAAATCTGGTTCCCGGCGGTTCGTCGGGCGGTTCGGCGGCTGCCGTTGCTGCGCATCTTTGCGCCGGCGCTACCGCAACCGATACCGGCGGCTCGATCCGCCAGCCGGCCGCCTTCACCGGCACCGTTGGCATCAAGCCGACTTATGGCCGCTGCTCGCGCTGGGGCACGATCGCTTTCGCGTCCTCGCTCGATCAGGCCGGCCCAATCGCTCGAGACGTTCGCGACGCTGCCATCCTCTTGAAGTCCATGGCGTCGGTCGACGCCAAGGATACGACCTCTGTCGATCTGCCGGTGCCGGATTATGAAGCAGCACTTGGCCAGTCGCTGAAGGGCATGAAGATCGGTATCCCGAAGGAATACCGCGTCGAGGGCATGCCGGCCGAGATCGAGACACTCTGGCAGCAGGGCATCGCATGGCTGAAGGAAGCCGGTGCCGAGATCGTCGACATCTCCCTGCCGCACACCAAATACGCGCTTCCCGCCTATTACATCGTCGCTCCGGCCGAGGCTTCATCGAACCTCGCCCGCTATGACGGCGTGCGCTACGGCCTGCGCGTTGACGGCAAGGACATCGCCGACATGTATGAGAAGACTCGTGCCGAGGGCTTCGGCACCGAGGTCAAGCGCCGTATCATGATCGGCACCTATGTATTGTCGGCCGGTTACTACGATGCCTACTATCTGCAGGCTCAGAAGGTCCGCACGCTGATCAAGCGTGATTTCGAACTCGCCTTCCACGCCGGTGTCGATGCCATCCTGACGCCCGCAACGCCGTCTTCTGCCTTTGCCATCGGCGATAAGGAGCTCGCCGCCGATCCGGTGAAGATGTACCTGAACGACATCTTCACGGTAACGGTCAACATGGCCGGACTGCCGGGCCTCTCCGTTCCGGCCGGTCTCGACGGCAAGGGCCTGCCGCTCGGCCTCCAGCTCATTGGCAAGCCGTTCGAGGAAGAGACGCTGTTCAAGACCGCTCACGTGATCGAACAGGCCGCCGGCAAGTTCACCCCCGCCAAGTGGTGGTAACGAACTGAAAATTCGGAAAATGATTATCGTCGGTCACATCGTGGCCGGCGAAGTCATTTGTGCAGGTTGAAATTCATTCCTTTTCTGAGGCGGGGCGTCCTTCGTGAAAGCCACCGGATGAGCGGTTTTCATTGACGCGGGGGCTCATGGTTCTCCACCGCACCCAGCCGGTTATCTCGTCGGGTTCACATCCGGGCGAGTCGATCATCCAGATCGTTTTCTGGTTCGGTGTGAAAGGGCGCGAAGTCCAGTCTTTCCCGATTTATCGGTTTGAGAATAAAAGCAAATTCTGTTTTCCTCCTTTGATGCGTTGCAACCTCTGGCCAAACCTTGTTGTGGATGTTCTACTTCGGGAAACACGGGAGAGGGCATGGCAAATATACGTACTGCACGACAGGAAGAGGCCGATCTGCTTGCAGATATCGGTATCCGTTCCTGGGAACTGGCCATGATCCCGGTCGCTGAAACGGGATCCATGCTGGAAAATGCCAGTCAGGCATTCCAGAATTTCACCCGTAGCCGCTGGATCACGATTTCCGTCGTGGAAAGCGGCGGCGTTGTGGCCGGATGGGCAGCCCGCGAACAGCTTGACGAAAACATCACCGATTTCTGGATCGATCCGCAATATCAGGGGCAGGGGTTAGGCTCGGCGCTGCTGGCAGAGGTGGAGGATGAGATTCGCAAGCAGGGTTTTGAGAAGGTGTCGCTCGAAACGCACGCTCTCAATCGGGATGCCGTCGGTTTCTTCGAAAAACACGGCTATTCGGTTCACTGGCTGACGATTACTTACAACCCGAAGCTGGATCGTGACGTCCAGACCGTTGGCATGTCCAAGCAGCTCGTAGAGCCGGCCGGCACTGGTTATGCGGAATTCTAGTTTCCCGTAAAGGAGCGGAGCACAGCATCCAATGCGGCTGCTGCGCTTTCGGGAGCGATGAGGACGGCGGAGACGGCTGCGGCCTGGATCGCGAAGAATGTCGGCAAGGCGACGGGAAACGGCGGTTTGCGCGTCTTGTGGCGGAGAAGCCTTTGGGCGAGCAACGCACCCACGCCGCCGCCGAACAGGGCAAGCGCAAGCAACGTTGTCTCTCGTGCGCGCCATTCGCCGTTGCGGGCTGCGTCCTTGTCCAGCCAATAGACGCAGAACACCACGACATTGTAGAGCGCAGCGATGGCGAGAAGCGTGAGGGTCGTTTCGGTGGCCATTGGCCTATGCTGCATGAGGTGGATTAACGTTTGATGAGCTGCCTGTGGGCGTGATGTCTTGGCCTGCAAGGCCGGACAAGCCTTGCGCCACCGCCACATTTGTTCTACCTCACGGGCTTGAAAACTCCACGCATGACACGAGCATCTGATGACCCTAGTTGACACGCGCACGCCCGACCCGAAACGTTTCATTCCCGGCGCCACCGGTGATTGGGAAGTGATCATCGGTATGGAGGTTCACGCGCAGGTGACGAGCAATTCGAAGCTCTTCTCCGGCGCCTCGACCACCTTTGGTAATGCGCCGAATGCCAACGTATCGCTGGTGGATGCGGCCATGCCCGGCATGCTGCCGGTCATCAACGAGGAATGCGTCAAGCAGGCTGTTCGCACTGGTCTTGGCCTCAAGGCCCAGATCAACAAGCGTTCGATCTTCGACCGCAAGAACTATTTCTATCCGGACCTGCCGCAGGGCTATCAGATTTCCCAGTTCAAGGACCCGATCGTCGGCGAGGGCAAGATCATCATCTCGCTCGGCCCCGACCGTCAGGGCCAGTTCGAGGATATCGAAATCGGCATCGAGCGCCTGCACCTCGAGCAGGACGCCGGCAAGTCGATGCATGACCAGCACCCGACTATGTCCTATGTAGACCTGAACCGTTCGGGCGTTGCGCTGATGGAAATCGTCTCCAAGCCCGACATGCGCTCGTCTGACGAGGCCAAGGCCTACATGACCAAGCTGCGCTCCATCGTGCGCTATCTCGGCACCTGCGACGGCAACATGGACGAAGGCTCGATGCGCGCCGACGTCAACGTTTCCGTGCGCAAGCCGGGCGGCGAGTTCGGAACGCGTTGCGAGATCAAGAACGTCAATTCCATCCGTTTCATCGGTCAGGCCATCGAATATGAAGCCCGCCGCCAGATCGCGATACTGGAGGATGGCGGTTCGATCGATCAGGAGACCCGCCTTTTCGACCCGAACAAGGGCGAGACCCGCTCCATGCGCTCCAAGGAAGACGCGCATGACTATCGCTACTTCCCCGATCCGGATCTGCTGCCGCTCGAGTTCGACGATGCCTTCGTCGAGGAGCTGAAGAAGGACCTGCCGGAACTGCCGGACGACAAGAAGGCCCGTTTCGTCCGTGACCTCGGTCTGTCGATCTACGACGCCTCCGTTCTTGTTTCTGAAAAGGCAATCGCTGACTATTACGAGGAAGTCGCGGCCGGTCGTGATGGCAAGACAGCTGCGAACTGGGTCATCAACGATCTGCTTGGCGCGCTCAACCGTACCGGCAAGAGCATCGAGGAAACGCCGGTTTCTCCGGCCCAGCTCGGCGCGATCATCGACCTCATAAAGGCCGAAACCATCTCCGGCAAGATTGCCAAGGACCTGTTCGAGATCGTTCTGGCCGAAGGTGGCGATCCGGCCGAGATCGTCGAATCTCGCGGCATGAAACAGGTGACCGATACCGGCGCGATCGAGAAGGCTGTCGACGAGATCATCGCCGCCAACCCGGATCAGGTCGAAAAGGTCAAGGCCAAGCCCACTCTTGCCGGCTGGTTCGTCGGTCAGGTGATGAAGGCGACGGGCGGCAAGGCCAACCCGCAGGCTGTGCAGGCGCTGGTCAAGGCCAAGCTCGGCATCGAGGAGTAATCCCTTGTATTTCGTTCGCACCGCGAGCGAGCGTGACGTCGGGCAGGTAAGGACCCTGCTCGACGAAACCTTCCACGCAACCTACGATCCGTTTTACGGCGCAGACAAGGTGCGCCAGATGGTTGATGGATGGCATTCGGCGAACGCCATCAAGGCCCGCATAGGAAAGCGCGGCGCCGAGTTTCTTGTTGCCGACAGCGGACGGGAAATCGGTGGTCTGGGTTATGCCGCCATGTATCCCAAGATGGCGAAGACGGTGATGCTGCATCAGCTCTATGTCCGGCCGTCCAGCCAGAACGAGGGGATTGGCCGCGACATCTTCGCGGAGCTGGAGACCTGTTTTCCGGATGCCGAGATCATGCGGGTCGAGGTGGCGCTTCCGAACGTTCGCGCGATGTCTTTCTACGAGCGTCTCGGCTTCACGGAAGTCGACCGTATGGAGGAATGGGGCGCGCCGAATTCCGGCCTGCCGGCGATCATCATGGAAAAGCGGCTGGAATTCTGAGTCGAACTTGCACGCCATCCGTTCCGTTTGGCATGAGCGAAAATTCCCGTGCAAAATCTCCCGTCGTCACACAACCGTCCTGCAGTGCTCTGTAGCTTCCGCTGAAACGGACGGGAAGGAAGAAGGCATGCTGGGATCTGATATCGTCATCAGGGAAGCGCTGAGAGAGGATGTAGTCGCCATCGCAGCCATTCTGGCGGGCGACACCGTCGGCGGTCATGGGGACACCACTGATCCAGCGGCGCTTCCGGGCTATCTCGCTGCCTTCGATCGCATCTCCTCGTCTTCCAATGAAACGCTCTATGTCGCCGAGCAGGGTGGCGAGGTCGTCGCCACCTGCCAGACCCTCGTCACGACGACACTTTCCGGCCGTGGCGGCTCCTCGATGATTGTCGAAACCGTCTTCACCCGCCCGGACTGCCGTGGGCAGGGCATCGGTGCGAAGATGATCCGGCATTGCATCGAAAAGGCGAAAGCTCAGGGCATGCGAGCGGTACAACTGACCTCTAATGCGGCGCGCAAGGACGCCCATCGTTTCTATGAAAGGCTGGGTTTCGCTCAGAGTCACCTTGGCTTCAAGTTGAAGCTGAAATGACCTCCGGGCGGCGCGAATCACTAGACAACGGCGCTGCGAGGCTGCATAAGCGGAAGACGTTTTTAGCAAGTGCCTTGCCACGTCGGCAAAGCCCAAGGACAAAGACATGAAGCAGCTTCTTTTGCAGGTTTTTACCTGGTGGAACGGCCAGACCATGGGAACGCGGTTCTTCACCTGGCGCAACGGTAAGCGCGTCGGCGAAGACGAAATGGGCAATGTCTATTATGAGGGCGGCACCACGTCTTTCGGCCTTCCGCGTCGCTGGGTAATCTACAAGGGCTACGCTGACGCTTCGAAGATCCCGACCGGCTGGCACGGCTGGATGCACTACCGCACGGACGTTCCGCCAAGCAAGGAAGACTACAAGCCGCGGGAATGGCAGAAGCCGCACCGCGAAAACCAGACTGGTACCGCGCTTGCCTATCGTCCCCCGGGCTCTCTTGCCGTTCCGGGTGAGCGTCCGCGGGTCACCGGCGACTACGACGCCTGGACGCCCGGCAACTGACACCCGATTTGGCCACAATTGGACTATAGGGCCAAGGTTACGCGGCCCTTTTTCTTTATGGGCTGCCGGAAAACACAAGCGGGAGAATGGCGGATATGAAGCGTTCCGGGTTGGGCTCGGCCACTGGTATCGTCTGTGCAGCGGTCATGGCTGTCGGTATCGTTGCTCTGGTCGGAAACGAGCCTGCAAAGGCGGCCCGCATCTCCAATCCCGTGGCTGAATTCGCTGGTATCGACAAGATCACCGGTCGCATCACTTCCTTCGACGTCTATATCGACGAGACCGTCCAGTTCGGCGCGCTTCAAGTAACGCCGAAGGTTTGCTACTCGCGTGACGAGACCGAAGCACAAAAGGTCGATGGTTTCGTCGAAGTCGATGAAATCACGCTCGATCGCAAGATACGCCGAATCTTTTCCGGCTGGATGTTCGCCGACAGTCCGGCGCTCAACGCCGTCGAACACGCGATTTATGACGTCTGGCTGACAGGCTGCAAGCAGGCCTCCGACGTTCCCGCGCCGGCAAAGACCAACTAATTCAGATAGTTTGCCAAAACATACCGGGTTGAGCACCCGTAGGTCTCGGCTATGTTGACATTTGCTTCTGATTTGAACAAATAGAGAACAATCAGGAGTTCCCATATGTCGCTGTCCGAGAAATTCATCGTACTGCCATTCAAGAAAAATCGCGGAAATCTGGTCCCGGGCGAGATGCGTCAGGCTTCGAATGCCGCTTCCGCCGAGAAGATCGCAGCGGCCATGGCAGAGCGCCATATCGGGGTTGCCGCTTATTCTGTTCAAGTGGATGAGGAGTCCGGCGACATGACCAGCCCGCGCGTTCTGGTCCAGTTCGGCGAAACGGCAGATCTCAACGCTGCATAGCCACCAAATCGGCTTGTGTCTGCTGATAGGTGGCTGGCTAGGCGTTGGAGGCTTGCCATCTCTCAGAAGGGCAGGGTATCCGACTGCATCGCCTTGTCCAAGAGCTTCAGATAGCCTTCCTTCGGGATATCGATCGCGCCGAAGGTTTTCAGGTGCTCGGTGGTGAACTGGGTATCGAGCAGACTGAAGCCGCGTGACTTCAGGCGCTCGACCAGATGAACCAGACAGATCTTTGAAGCATTGGTCCGGCGGGAGAACATGCTCTCACCGAAGAAGGCCGATCCGAGCGAAACGCCGTAAAGACCGCCGACCAGTTCATCGCCTTCCCAGGCTTCTACCGAATGGGCGTGGCCGAGATGATGAAGCGCCCCGTAGAGTTCACGAATCGTTTCGTTGATCCATGTGCTGGGACGGTTTTCGACCTCTTCCGCACACTTCGCGATCACTGCGTCGAATGCCGTGTCGAAGCGGATATCGAAAGGCTTTTGTCGAATAGCCTTGGCAAGACTTTTGGAAACATGGAACTGATCGAGCGGCAGGATGCCGCGCAGTTCGGGCTCGACCCAGAATATCTCCGGATCGTCGGCCGCATCCGACATGGGGAAGAGGCCAATGGAATAGGCGCGCAACAGGAGTTCGGGTGTGATTCTCTGATCCCTGCTGCGGCGCCCTGCCATTCTTCATTCACCTCATGCGGAGGTTCTGGCCAGATAATTTTCCAGCCAGTGGATATCGTAGTCGCCGTTCGCGATGTCCTGGTTGGCAACCAGTTCCTGGAACAGAGGCAGCGTGGTCTTGATGCCGTCCACGACGAACTCGTCGAGCACGCGACGCAGGCGCATCATGCATTCGACGCGGGTACGACCGTGCACGATCAGCTTGCCGATCAGGCTGTCGTAGTAGGGCGGGATCTTGTAGCCGGCATAAGCGCCTGAATCGACGCGAACGCCGAGGCCGCCCGGAGCGTGAAAATGTGTGATCGTGCCCGGCGAGGGAACGAAGGTACGCGGATCCTCGGCATTGATGCGGCACTCGATGGCGTGGCCATGGAAAGCGATCTCGTCCTGCGTGACCGACAGGCCAGCGCCGGAGGCGACACGGATCTGCTCATGCACGAGGTCGATGCCGGTGATGGCTTCGGTGATCGGGTGTTCCACCTGCAGGCGGGTGTTCATTTCGATGAAATAGAACTCGCCGTTTTCGTAGAGGAACTCGATCGTGCCGGCGCCCCGGTACTTCATCTTCTTCATCGCGTCGGCGCAGATCTGGCCGATCCGCATCCGCTGCTCGACGTTGAGGGCAGGGGAGTTGGCCTCTTCCCAGACCTTCTGGTGGCGGCGCTGCAGCGAGCAGTCGCGTTCACCGAGATGGATTGCATTGCCAGCGCCGTCACCGACCACCTGCACTTCGATGTGCCGCGGCTTGCCGAGGTACTTTTCCATGTAAACGGCCGGATTGCCGAAAGCGGCAGCCGCTTCGGTCCGGGCGGTGTTGAAGGCTTCTTCCAGATCGGCTTCGGTCTTGGCGACCTTCATGCCGCGACCACCGCCACCGGCAGTTGCCTTGATGAGAACCGGGAAGCCAATCTGGCGCGCCGTTTCCATCAGGTTTTCGGGGGTAACCTCGCCATCGGAGCCAGGAACGACCGGAATGCCGAGTTCGACAGCGGTCTGCTTGGCGGTGATCTTGTCACCCATCAGGCGGATATGTTCGGCGGTCGGCCCTATGAAGGTGATGCCGTGTGCTTCGAGAATATCAGCGAACTTTGCGTTCTCCGACAGGAAGCCATAGCCCGGATGCACGGCGTCGGCACCGGTGATTTCGCAGGCAGCAACTATCTGATGGATGTTCAGATAGCTATCGCGCGACGGCGGCGGGCCGATGCACACGCTTTCGTCTGCCAGTCGGACATGCATCGCATCTGCGTCGGCTGTGGAATGAACGGCAACGGTGGCGATGCCGAGTTCCTTGCAGGCGCGCAGGACGCGCAACGCGATCTCGCCGCGATTGGCTATGAGGATCTTGGAAATGGTGCTCATCGGCTTACTCGACGATGACCAGCGGCTCGCCATATTCGACCGGGCGCCCGTCTTCCACGATGATCTCGACGACCTTGCCGGAACGCGGCGACGGGATCTGGTTCATGGTTTTCATGGCTTCGATGATCAGGAGAGTTTGGCCTTCCTTGACGATGGAGCCGACTTCGATGAAGGGCCGCGCGCCGGGAGCCGGTGCGAGGTAGGCGGTGCCGACCATCGGCGCCGCCACGGCATTGGCGAGATTGCGGGCCGGCTCTGCGGCGGCAACCGGCACTGCGGCAACGACCGGAGCAGCCGGAGCTGCGACCTGATAGGCCGGCATCTGGGGCATTGCCATCATCTGCGGTGCGGCACGCGATACGCGGATGCGCAGGTCTTCCTGTTCGACTTCGATCTCGCTGAGATCCGTCTCGTTGAGGATGTTGGCCAGATCACGGATCAGAGCCTGATCGATTCCCGATTTCTTTTCAGCCATGGAATGGGGTCCTGTATTCTTGTTATTGCGTGATGTTCTTCAGCGCGTGCAGCGCCAGGATGTAGCTATGAGGGCCGAAGCCGCAGATCATGCCTTTCGCGGCGGGCGCTATCATCGATTTATGGCGAAATTCCTCGCGCGCATGGATGTTGGAGATATGCACCTCCACCACCGGTATCGAAATGGCCCGGATCGCATCATGCAGCGCGATCGATGTGTGGCCGTAGGCGCCGGGATTGATCGCGACACCTGCGGCCTTCTCTCCTGCTTCGTGAAGCCAATCGACGAGCACGCCTTCATGGTTCGATTGACGGAAATCGACGGAAAAACCAAGTTCGCTACCGACCGTTTTGCAGTCCGTCTCGATATCGGCGAGCGTCTTGCCGCCGTAAATCCCGGGTTCCCGTTTGCCGAGGGCATTGAGATTGGGGCCGTTCAGGACGTAAATGATCTTGCTCATATGCGGTTCCGTCGACTTTCAACCGCCTCCTATAGACTGGCAGGCCCGTAAGGGAAAGCCCCTTACGGGCAAACGACGGAGCGTTCCCAAGGAAATCGCGGGATTGAACGGAGAAGGCGGCTTTGATTTTCCCTCAGCAGGTCGCCTTGCCGCAGGTGCGTACGTTGGCGAGCTTCTGTTCGATCGCTTCGGAACCAATGGCGCCGAACACGGCTTCGTTTCCGACGATGTAAGAGGGGGTGCCGGTGATGCCTAGGCTGGTGGCAAGCTGGTAGGCTTCCTTGACCTGGGCGTCGTTCGGGCTGGACTTCATCATCGCGCGGATCTGTTCCTCGCTCACGCCCAGCGACGACGCGACGTCGAGGGCAGCCTGTTCGTCGGCGCGTCCTTTGCCGCCGAGAAGCGCGCGGTGGAATTCTCCGTATTTTTCAGGTGCGATCTGGCGGAATGCGTAGGAAACCTTGTGAGCCGCAAGCGAGTCGGGACCGAGGATCGGGAATTCCTTGAGCACGAAGCGGACGTTCTTGTCTTCGGAGAGGATCTTGTCCATGTCAGACAGCGCCCGCTTGCAGTAACCGCAGTTGTAGTCGAAGAACTCGACCACCGTGACGTCGCCTTTCGGATTGCCGAGCGAAATGTCGTGTTCGGAGGAGAACAGCGCGTCCTTGTTGTCGCCGACGGCGGCCGACGCCTGCTGCTGGCGTGCGTCGTATTGCTTCTTCTCGAGAGCGTCCTGCACATCCAGCATGATTTCCGGATTGGCGATCAGGTACTCTTTGATGAACGCGCCGATTTCCTTCTTCTGCGCGTCGTCGAGCGCGAGTGCCGCCGTCGGCAGTATCGCCGGCAGGATGACGAGCGCCGTTGCGGCGAGCTTCCTGAACGTCAAGGTCATGTATTTCCTCTTGATCCTTTTCCGCCGAAGCGGTGTCTGGCTGTCGACGCGCAGTGTCGGTGCTGCGCCGCGTTGTGCAATAGCGTAGCGACGGCCCATGGCAAGGGAAATCGGAAAAAGGGCCGTAAGGCCACGCTCTCGCCATTGTGAACACCGGAATAATACGGCAAATGTCAGGCGCCCAGAAGAAAGAGTTTAAGCCGTGGTTTCCATATCAAGACGCAGTGAAGTCGAACCCTTCCACGCCATGGATGTCCTTGCCGAAGCGACCCGGCGTCGCCAGGCTGGCGCACCGGTAATTTCCATGGCCGTCGGCCAGCCCGGACATCCGGCGCCGCAGGTGGCGCTTGAGGCTGCTCGCGACGCGCTTGCCCATGGCCGGATAGGTTACACCGATGCCCTCGGTCTTGTCGAACTCAGGCAGAAGCTCGCAGGTTATTATAAGGATCGCCATGGCGTTTCGGTCGATCCCGCCCGGATCGCCGTAACCACGGGTTCCTCGGCCGGTTTTAATCTGGCGTTCCTGACGCTGTTCGATGCCGGCGATGCCGTGGCGATAGCAAGGCCCGGCTATCCCGCCTATCGGGCCATTCTTTCGGCTCTTGGCCTGAAGGTTGTGGAGGTGCCGGTCAATGCCGGGACGGGTTTCACACTGACGCCGGAAAGCCTGGAAGCAGCCCAGTCGCAGGCTGGTGTGCGGCTGAAGGGTGTTCTGATCGCAAGTCCTGCCAACCCCACCGGCACGGTCACCAGCCGGGAGCAACTGAAGGCTGTGTATGACTACTGCAAGGGGCAGGGCATCAGCCTCATCTCCGACGAAATCTATCATGGCCTAACCTACGCCGGAGAAGATACGACCGCCCTCGAATTCGGTGACGATGCGGTCATCATCAATTCCTTCTCGAAATACTATTGCATGACCGGCTGGCGGATCGGCTGGATGGTTCTGCCCGAAGAGGCCGCAAGGCCGATGGAATGTCTGGCGCAGAGCCTATACATCTCAGCACCGGAGCTTTCGCAGGTTGCTGCGATCGCTGCTCTGGGGGCGGGGGAGGAGCTGGAGCATTACAAGGCAAGCTGTGCGGCCAATCGCGAATTTCTACTGAAGCGTCTGCCGCAACTCGGCATGCCTTTGTTGTCTCCCATGGATGGCGCCTTTTACGCCTATGTGGACGTATCCCGTTTCACCAATGACAGCATGGCTTTCGCAAAGCGCATGCTGGCCGAGATCAATGTGGCCGCAACGCCCGGCATGGATTTCGATCCCGTAGACGGCCATCTTGCGCTTCGCATGTCCTATGCTGGAACCATGACGGAGATGTTCGAGGCGACGGATCGCATCGGTCGCTGGCTTGCCTGAAGGAATCTCTGATCAGTAGGTTGCCGGCGGTTCCTGACTCATTTTCTGAAGCGAAATTTCCGGCAGCCTGATCATCGAACAAAAAAAGGCCCCGCATCGCGGGGCCTTTCCGGTTCCAGGTTTCGTAGGCAGTAGCGGCTTAGAAGAAGCCGCGCTTCTGCCACCAGCCACCCTTCTTAGGCTTGGTCGGCTCATCGCCTTCCTCTGACGTGGTTTTGGAGGTCACAACGGGCTCGGAGGAGACCACGTTGGATCCACGATTGGCGCGTGCGGACTTTGCTTCTTCGGAGCTGCCCACTGCAGGTTCGACCGTTTCTTCGACGGCGATGCTTGCAACGGCTTCCTCTGCCTCGACGATTTCCGGCACAGGAGCTGGCGTCTCTTCCGCCACGACAGGTTCTTCTATCGGGGAGGGAGCAACCCTCGGCTTGCGACTGCGACGTGGCTTCGGGACAACCGGTTCTTCGGCCGATTCGATGGCTGCCTGCGCGGCCGGCTCTTCCGCCACGCTTTGTTCGGCGATTGTTTCGATCAGAGCGGCTTCGGTATCGGAGTCGTCAGACTCGTTTTCGCCTTCGCCCTCGTCATCGCCGGCTGCTTCGGCGTTTTCTGCACCTTCCTCGCCAGGACGATTGCGACGTCCACCACGCTTTCCACGGCGACGACGCTTGCGCTTTTGGCTGTCGTCACCCGATGCTTCACCATCGGCTTCAACAGCTTCGCCTACACCTTCCTCATCGCCTTCGCTGTCTATGTCGTCAGCTTCCTCGGAGATACCGTCTTCATCGCCCTCGGCTACGGAAGCAGCATTGCCTTGAGTCTGCCCGTTCTTGTTCCGGCGACGGCGACGGCGCTTGCGCTTGCGGTTGCCCTGTTCCTCGCCGTTGCCGCCGGCAGCAGGCTGGGTGGCCGGTGCAGATTCTACTGCAACGACTTCCTCTTCTTCTTCGTCCTCGGGCTCCGGAACGTATTCGTCCTCTTCCGGCTCGGGCAGAAGTTGCATCAGGCTTTCGATCTTCACCGGATTTGCAACAGCTTCGCCGCGATCGATGGCGAAATGCTGATGCCCGACCGACTCGTCCGAGTCGATGGTGATTGTTACTCCGAAGCGGCGCTCGTAATCGACGATCGTTCCGCGCTTCTGGTTGAGCAGGTAAAGAGCCGTCTCCGGCGTCGTACGCACGGTGATGTCGTGCAGGGTGCTTTTGAGCAGGAATTCCTCGATGCCGCGCAGGACATGCAGAGCGACGGAAGACTGCGAACGAATGAGACCTGTCCCGCCGCAATGCGGGCAAAGCTGCGTTGTTGATTCCAGAACCGAGGCGCGGATGCGCTGGCGCGACATTTCAAGCAGGCCGAAATGCGAGATCCTGCCTACCTGGATGCGGGCGCGGTCGTTCTTCAGGCAATCCTTAAGCTTCTTCTCGACAGCGCGGTTATTACGCTTTTCTTCCATGTCGATGAAGTCGATGACGATCAGGCCGGCCAGGTCGCGCAGACGCAGTTGGCGCGCAACTTCTTCCGCGGCTTCAAGATTCGTCTGCAAAGCGGTGTCTTCGATCGAGTATTCCCGGGTCGAGCGACCCGAGTTTACGTCGATCGCAACCAGCGCTTCAGTCTGGTTGATGATGATGTAGCCACCCGACTTCAGCGTCACCTGCGGCTGCAGCATGCGGTCGAGCTGCGCCTCGATGCCGGAGCGCGAGAAGATCGGGTGAAGATCGCGATAGGGCTGAACCACCTTGGCGTGGCTCGGCATCAGCATCTTCATGAAGTCTTTCGCTTCGCGATAGCCTTCCTCACCGGCGACGACAACTTCGCTGATGTCCTTGTTATAAAGGTCGCGGATCGAGCGCTTGATCAGCGAGCCTTCCTCGTAGACGAGGCAGGGGGCGGTGGAGTTCAGCGTCAGCGTGCGGACGTTTTCCCACAGGCGCATCAGGTATTCGAAGTCGCGCTTGATCTCGACCTTGGTGCGGTTGGCGCCGGCGGTGCGCAGGATGACGCCCATGCCCTGCGGCACTTCGAGACCGCGGGCGATTTCCTTCAGGCGCTTGCGGTCCTGCGGATTGGTGATCTTGCGGGAAATACCGCCGCCACGGGCGGTGTTCGGCATCAGAACCGAGTAACGGCCGGCGAGCGAAAGATAGGTGGTCAGGGCCGCGCCCTTGTTGCCGCGCTCTTCCTTGGCGACCTGAACCAGCAGGATCTGCCGGCGCTTGATCACTTCCTGGATGCGGTACTGCTTGCGGGGCTTGCGTACGATCCGGTCCGGAACCTCTTCCATGGCGTCTTCGGCGCCAACGGATTCGATCTCTTCCTTCTCTTCGACGTGATCGTCGTCGTCATCTTCGAAATCGTCATCACGACCGCGGCGTCCGTCGGCATCCTCGGAGATTTCGTCCATGTCGACCATGGCCGCCATGGTGTCGCTGCCGCCTTCGTCTTCGGACGAGGCTTCTGCGGCCTGCGCTTCCGGTTCGGCAGTCTTCTTTGCACGGGGCTTACGGACACGCTTCGGTTTCGCTTTTGGCTCCGGCGCTTCCTCGGCAGCTTCGGCGACAACTTCAGTCGCAGCCTGTTCCGGCTTCGCTTCGAGGGTTTCGTCCGTGACGGCTTCTATCGTCTCTATAACTGGAACGATGCCGGTATCTGGCTGATCCTGAGTGGAGAGGTCGACAGGAGCGGAGAACGGTTCGTCACCCTCGACGTCATTTTCCTTGCGGTGCTCTTCCGCTTCTGCGTGAAGGAGAGCCTGCCTGTCCGCGAGAGGGATCTGGTAATAGTCGGGATGGATTTCGGCGAAAGCCAGAAAGCCGTGGCGGTTACCGCCGTAATCGACAAAGGCCGCCTGAAGAGATGGTTCGACCCGGGTTACCTTCGCGAGGTAGATATTGCCCCTGATCTGCTTCTTGTGTTGCGACTCGAAATCGAATTCTTCGATGCGGTTACCGCGTACGACAACTACGCGCGTCTCTTCTTCGTGAGACGCGTCTATCAGCATTTTGTCTGCCATTTAAGCTGTGCTCCTCGGCGCTGCCGAAAAGGAGATCACCCGCTCGCTGTACAATGGTGCGGATGGTGCTTTGCGGGCTTTGCGCCGGATATATAGGTCTCCGTTCGGAGGAGTGCGTTGCCAGCAATCGAACGGCATTCGGGAGACTGAAGTGTCCCGGCTCGCCCAATTTGTTCAATCCCTGCTGCAACGACATTAATGACCGAACGAAAACGACAATGACATAGGTCCCTCGGGACCCGATGAGTGCTCTGTTGAAGAGCTTTTGGTGGAAACCACCTGTTACAAGTGCCGGCCGGGCCGGCGTGTTAAACCAGTTTCAGGACAAAAGTGCAGAAACGGCGGATGAATGTCCGGCTATCTGGGCGCCAGTCCTTGCAAGGTTGGCAGCCACTGCGGCGATTCTATCCCGTGGGCACTTTTAACCCTCATGTGCGTTGTATGTTTTCTGTGTCACAATAGCAAGGGGAAACGAATTTATGCCATAATATCGATTGATTAGCGGGTAAGACTGCGTATCGATCGATTCATCGTCTGGACGGGATTACGCGCATTGCCGGGGATGTCGCTGGCAAGGTATCAGCGATCCGGTTGAAAGCCGGTCAATATTGATGATTTACAGGTTTGTGGCGGATCGCAGCAGCAACGCGATGCGGTGCGATCGTTACGGGGAAGCGGATTGTCTGTCATTCGAAGCTTTGCTGCCCGGGTTCTGCCCAATGCTGGCCTTCCATGGACCGCACGGCTTTTTGCCATGTCGATGCTGATTGTCATCCCCGCAACGGAAGTGACGGCTGTGCAGGCCGAGCAGGAGGGGCCCTTACTCGCCTATTCGGCACGCATTGCCGGCGACCGCGCCCGCACCCGCATCGTCATCGATTTCGACCGCAAGCCCGATGTCGAAGTCCGCTATATGGCCAAGCCGGACCGGATTGTCGTCGATATGCCGGCAACCGCCTTCACCTTTCCGAACGCCGACCTGAAACCGACGGGTCTATTCAAGGAAATCCGCTTTGGTGCGATGGATGCCAATTCGGCGCGGCTGGTGCTGACTGCCGAGCGCCCCGCGAAGCTCGCTTCCGCCGAGGTTAAGGAAGACGAAGGTGGCAACGGCTACCGTCTCGTGCTGGATGCCGAGATGGTGTCGCAACCGGATTTCGATACGCTTGTCGCCACCCAGAGCTGGGGTGGGGGGGCGTCCGCTGCCGTCGATCTGCGCGGCGACCGTGTTGCGACTGTCGATCCGGCCAAGGATGACGAATTCGTGATCGCGATTGATGCGGGCCATGGGGGCATCGATGCGGGCGCCGCAGGTGCGGAGACGAAGACGCCGGAAAAGGAAATCACGTTGGCCTTTGCCAGGGCGTTGGCCGAACGACTGAAGGATGAAAAGGGAATCACGGCGTTCCTGACGAGGGAAGGGGACGAGTTTCTTTCGCTCTCCGAGCGTGTGACCATAGCCCGGCAACATCGCGCCGATCTCCTGATCTCCTTTCATGCCGATACCTTGCGCCAGAGCGGTATCCGGGGCGCCACTGTTTACACGATCTCCGACACAGCTTCTGACCACATGGCGGCTGATCTCGCTGAGCGCGAAAACCTCTCGGATGCCGTTGCGGGCGTGGATCTTGCAAGCGAGCCGACCGAAGTCACCGATATCCTGCTCGACCTGACGCGGCGCGAAACGCAGGCCTTCTCCGTATCCATGGCGGATGCGGTGATCGGCTCCTTCAATGGGCAGGTCCAGTTGATCAACAATCCGCATCGCTCCGCCGGCTTCAGGGTTCTGCAGGCCCATGACGTGCCTTCGATCCTGTTGGAACTCGGGTTCCTGTCCAACAAGGACGACGAGAAGCTGCTGCTCGACCCCCAGTGGCGCGAAAAGATCGCGTCGCTGCTCGCCGATGCGATCAAACGCTATCGTTTTCCGGTTGTTGCGAACGGCGGATAGACGCGGATTGGCCTGTGGGTGAAGTTGGGGAGGCAGCATGCGGCCCTATTTTCCTCACAATCCGGCCGTTACTCCGAAATGAAGCGGTTGATGCTTTGATGCATTGGAATCAATGCTTGCCGCCGCGTCTTGCCAAGCAGGGCCTGACGTGCAAAACGCCACGGTATGTGCGATGCTTACCATCGCGCGCCGAACCGAAAGCCATCACGGTAGCTCGAATATGATCAGACTGATTGGATATTTCTTCGGATTGGCATCCGTTCTCGCCCTGGGCGTCGCGGTTGTCGCTGCCGTTTATCTGGCGGGCGTCACGAAGGATCTTCCCGACTACGAAGTTCTATCAAGCTATGCGCCGCCCGTGACAACGCGTTTTCATGCTGGCAACGGCGCTCTTATGGCGGAATATGCCCGCGAACGCCGCCTGTTCCTGCCTATCCAGGCAATTCCGGACCGAGTGAAGGCGGCCTTCCTTTCGGCTGAAGACAAGAACTTCTACAATCACCCCGGCGTCGATGTTTACGGCCTCGGTCGTGCCGTTCTGGTCAACCTGCAGAACTTCGGCTCGGGTCGTCGCCCGGTCGGTGCCTCGACTATCACGCAGCAGGTGGCGAAGAATTTCCTTCTCTCGGCGGACCAGACGATGGACCGCAAGGTGAAGGAAGCCATCCTTTCCTTCCGCATCGAGCAGACCTATTCCAAGGACAAGATCCTCGAGCTTTATCTGAACGAGATCTTCTTCGGCATGAATGCCTATGGCATCGCTGGCGCGGCGCTGACCTATTTCGACAAGTCGGTGACGGAATTGACGATCGCCGAGACCGCGTATCTTGCTTCCCTGCCCAAGGGGCCGTCCAACTACCATCCTTTCCGCCATACGGAAGCCGCGTTGGAGCGTCGTAACTGGGTCATCGACCGCATGGTGGAGAATGGTTTTGTCGCTCATGATGATGGCGAGGAAGCCAAGAAGCAGCCGCTCGGCGTGACGCTTCGCCGTTCCGGCTCCTATCTGTTCGCTTCGGATTACTTTTCAGAGGAAGTTCGCCGACAGATCATTGAGAAGTATGGCGACAAGGCGCTTTACGAAGGCGGCCTGTCCGTTCGCACCTCGCTCGATCCGAAGATCCAGATTGCCGCCCGCAAGGCCCTTCAGGATGGTCTTGTCACTTATGACGAGCGTCGTGGATACCGAGGCCCGATCAAGAACATCAGCGTGGCCGGCGACTGGGGCGTGGAGCTTGGCAAGGTCGATGGCCTGAGTGATGTTCCTGAATGGAAGGTCGCTGTGGTGCTGGATGTGTCCTCCAGTCAGGTCGATATCGGCCTGCAGCCCGCCAAGGGTGGTGACGGAAAGGTGGGGGCCGACCGTCAGACAGGTCGTATTGCAGCCGGGGACATGGACTGGGCTTACCGTTCCGCTTCCGGCGACCGCAAATCGGCGAAGTCGCCCGAGGGTGTGTTGAAGCCCGGTGATGTTATCTATGTTCAGGCACTTGGCGATTCCAAGCCCGGGAGCTATCGCCTGCGGCAGCCGCCTAAGGTTCAGGGTGGCCTTGTCGCAATGGATCCCCATACCGGCCGTGTGCTCGCAATGGTCGGCGGCTTCTCCTATGCCCAGTCGGAATTCAACCGCGCAACACAGGCCATGCGCCAGCCGGGCTCTTCCTTCAAGCCCTTCGTCTACGCAGCCGCGCTCGACAATGGCTATACTCCGGCGTCGGTGATCCTCGATGCGCCTATCGAATTCGTTTCGGGCGGTCAGGTCTGGAGACCGCAGAACTACGGTGGCGGTTCGGCCGGTCCCTCTACCCTGCGCCTGGGCATCGAAAAGTCGCGTAACCTTATGACGGTTCGTCTGGCCAATGACATGGGCATGAATCTGGTCGCAGAATATGCAGAGCGTTTCGGCATCTACGACAAGATGAACCCGGTTCTCGCGATGTCGCTCGGTTCCGGCGAGACGACGGTGCTGCGTATGGTTTCGGCCTATGCAGTGCTTGCCAACGGTGGCAAACAGATCCAGCCGACCCTGATCGACCGTATCCAGGACCGCTACGGCAAGACTATCTTCCGTCATGAAGAGCGAACCTGCGAGGGTTGCAATGCCGATGAATGGCAGGGTCAGGAAGAGCCGACTGTGGTCGATAATCGCGAGCAGGTTCTCGATCCAATGACCGCCTACCAGATCACCTCGATCATGGAAGGCGTCATCCAGCGCGGTACCGCCGCCGGCAAGGTAAAGCTCGACCGTCCCGTCGCCGGCAAGACCGGCACGACCAACGACGAAAAGGACGCCTGGTTCGTCGGTTATACTCCCGACCTCGTCGCCGGTCTTTATGTCGGCATGGACAACCCGGCTCCGCTTGGTCGCGGTGCGACCGGTGGTTCGATGTCCGCTCCGATCTTCAACGAATTCATGCAGGCTGCCGTCGTCGGTACGCCGCCGGGCATGTTCCACATTCCGGAGGGCATGAGCCTCATCCCGATCAACCGGAAGACCGGTATGCTCGCGGCAGAGGGTGACCCTGATACGATCGTCGAGGCCTTCAAGCCCGGTACAGGCCCGGCCGACAGCTTCTCGGTCATCGGCATGGATGGCTATGCGGCGCCGGAAGAAATTCTCAGGGATTCGCCACAGGCCAATCAGGCCGTGACATCCGGCAGCGGCGGCCTTTTCTAGGTCGCTTCCGAAATCCCGAATGCTGACGGCCGCCCCTTTACATCAGGGGCGGCCGATACTATTCACCCCCCTCAGCAATTCGATCCGAGGTGAAAACAAGCGAAATGCGTGCAGAAATCGAGAACGTAGTCGACGAAATCAAGCAGGCCATAAGCCTGCTGAGGAGGCATCTTTGACTGGGACCAGGCGATAAGACGACTGGACTGGTTGAATAACAAGGCAGAGGATCCGAACCTCTGGAATGATGCCCAGGAAGCGCAGAAACTCATGCGTGAACGCCAGCAGCTCGATGAGAGCATCGCGGGCGTGAAACGGCTCGAGCAGCAGATGAAGGATAACATCGAGCTGATCGAGATGGGTGAGGAAGAGGGCGATGATTCCATCGTCAAGGAAGCCGAGGAAGGTTTGAAGGCGTTGAAGGCCGAATCAGGCCGTCTTCAAGTCGAGGCCATGCTGTCCGGCGAGGCCGATGGGAATGACACCTATCTGGAAGTGCATTCCGGCGCTGGTGGTACCGAGTCCCAGGACTGGGCCAACATGCTGCTGCGCATGTATATCCGCTGGGCAGAAAAGCAGGGCTTCAAGGTCGAGGTGCTGGAAGTGCATGACGGTGAAGAAGCCGGCATCAAATCCGCCACCATTCTCATCAAGGGCCATAATGCCTATGGCTGGACGAAGACCGAATCTGGTGTTCACCGCCTCGTGCGCATTTCGCCCTATGATTCGAACGCGCGCCGGCACACGTCCTTCTCGTCGGTCTGGGTTTATCCTGTCGTCGATGACTCGATCAATATCGAGATCAACGAAAGCGACTGCCGCATCGATACCTACCGTTCGTCGGGTGCCGGCGGTCAGCACGTCAACACGACCGACTCGGCCGTGCGTATCACCCACATTCCGACTGGCATCGTGGTCGCCTGCCAGCAGGAGCGTTCTCAGCACAAGAACCGCGCCAAGGCGTGGGAAATGCTTCGCGCCCGTATGTACGAGGCAGAACTGATGAAACGGGAAGCGGCGGCCAATGCCGAAGCGGCGTCCAAGACGGATATCGGCTGGGGCCACCAGATCCGCTCCTACGTTCTGCAGCCTTATCAGCTGGTGAAGGACCTGCGCACCGGTGTCGAAAGTACCGACCCGGATACCGTACTGAACGGTGACCTGAACGAGTTCATGGAGGCGGCGCTCGCCCACCGCATCAGCGGCAAGGCGGATGCCGTCGCAGATGTCGACTGATCGGCATTTCACGGACAAAAATGAAGCGGCGGGGCAAAACCCCGCCGTTTTTCATTCAGGGGTGTTTTTCCGCCGGTTCGGTTCGCGGCTCTGTGACCGGCGACCGGAGCGTCACCGCTGCCAGCAACAGCACCAGTAGCGTACAATCGGCGATCATTGCGATCATCGGGAATGCTGTGCCTGAAATCCGGCCACGCACCGCACGTGAAAGGAAGGCAGAGGTCCGAATGACCATGCCGAGGAAGCCGTAAGCGACAAACAGCAGGGCCGCCGGTGGGCGGTCGGGGTCAGTTCGTCTCGCGCTCGACCCTGATGTCGCCGAACTCGTCGATCAGCACGGTCCAGCCTTCCGGCTCCATCTGTTGTGGATCGGTTTTGAGATAGACGGTGGCGAAGAGGCCCGGCTGGCGGCTGACCCCGGTCGAATCCTCCGGCCGGATATCGGTAACATAGGCCTTGATCGCCGAGAATTCCTCAAGCTCTACGCTTTCCAGAACCTTCGGACCGCTTTCGGCAGACTGGATCTGCTGCAGGTAAATCTTGGCGGTGCGATCTGGCTGGCGAATAGCAACGAGCTTGTAGTAACCGCGCTGTGGTTCGGTTTTAGCGCCGGCCTGTGGCGCCACCGGCTGCGTCGGAACGGGCGTTGCCGTGCCGCTGCCTGCAACATCCGGCGCTGATTCGATCTCGCCGCCGTCTCCCTCCCAGAAGCCGCCGCTGATGACGAATGTGGCGGTTACTGGCAACTGGTCGATATCGTCAGCCCGTACGGCGGCGCTGGAAAGCAGCAGGATGGCAAAGCTGGCGCGAAGGATGGGAGTGCGAAAATGCAGGGAAAGGGTCATGGAAAATCCCTCAGTTCGAAAACTGTTCGGCGAGGATGCGATCGGACCAGGATCTGTCCGGATCAGACAGGATGCTGGCGGTGGTATCCTCTGACTGGGCGATCTGCACGCGGATGACGGACTTCACCTCGGTATGATCGGCAACGGCATTGACGGGCCGCTTCTCAGCCTCCAGCACGACGATATCGACATGCACCTTGTTCGGCAGGAGCGCGCCGCGCCAGCGTCGGGGCCTGTAGGGGCTGACCGGAGTAAGGGCGAGAAGTGGCGCTTCAAGCGGCAGAATGGGGCCGTGGGCGGACAGATTGTAGGCGGTAGAGCCTGCGGGTGTTGCCACCATCACCCCGTCGCAGATCAGTTCTTCCAGCCGCACCTGACCGTCGATGATCACCTTGAGCTTGGCCGCCTGATAGGATTGACGCAGCAGTGACACCTCATTCAAGGCAAGCGCGATGGAGGTGGTGCCATCGGCATTGGTTGTCGTCATCTTCAAGGGATGGAAATCATTTTCGACGGCGGCTGAGATTCTGTCTCTCAGATTTTCGGTCGAGTAATCGTTCATCAGGAAGCCGACCGAGCCACGGTTCATGCCATAAACCAGCTTGCCGGAATTCATGGTCTCATGCAGCGTTTGCAGCATGAAGCCGTCACCGCCCAGCGCCACGATGACGTCTGCATCGGTCGGTGCGATATCGCCGTAAAGGCGAATCAACTCCACGCGGGAAGCCTGTGCCTCTTCGGTATTGGAGGCAAGAAAGGAAAGCGACCGGAACGAACGAGACATGGTTAGCCCTTTGAAACTACTCCTGTCGTACATGATAAAGGCCGGAAACGACAAGGCGTTTTGCCGTCCCTTTGGTCGCCCCGGCGCGTGAGACTGTGGGGTATTGCGACCGCTCACCGAAATTTTCCTTTACCGCCGCAAGAAATCCGCTTATTGACGCCTCCACTGCCCTTGTAGCTCAGTTGGTAGAGCACCTGATTTGTAATCAGGGGGTCGCGGGTTCGAACCCTGCCGGGGGCACCATTCATCTTCAATGGCTTAAAGATTATGATGCGCGGTCGTTATCGACGGCGTTCCTGCACGCTTGTCTCTGTCGACTTTCGGGACGCCGGAGGCAATGGTCTGTTTGCGGGTCGGTCTCCTTTCTCTACTGCTTTGCTTTGTCTTTCGGTCTCAGCCATTCGCTCATGTGCTTGGAATAGGGGGGGGCGTCTGCCGAAAATATCGGCAAAGGATTTTCCACATTTCAAGCGTGTTAAAATATAGGTCAAGTTATAAGTGATTGTATGAACACGGTTATTTCTATGATTATCATGTTTCCTTAATTAGCTTATTAGCTAAATATGGTATTTTATGGAATTGCTGCATTGGGTCGGCGACCGTGGGGGATGCCGCATTCAGTGCCCCTTGCGCTGGACATAGGCGCTTTGCCCGGATAAGCCCCGCCGCATGGTCACGGACAGGGGAAACCATCATGGAAGTCAGGGATTCGAACGGTACGGTGCTTAACGAGGGCGATAACGTCACCCTCATCAAGGACCTGAAGGTCAAGGGGACGTCGGAAACGCTGAAGCGCGGCACGATGATCAAGGGCATTCATCTGACCGATGATCCGGCAGAGGTCGAATGTCGGCATGCCAAGATCAAGGGACTGGTTCTGCGCACCGAGTTTCTGAAGAAGGCCTGAGCGACTGTTTTTCTGCAGTCCTGCCGAGCGAAACTTGCGTTAAGGCAAGAAATTGCAATTTACAGGCGGCATGGTTGAGCATCTACTGAAGTTACGGCAATTGATGACGGAGCTTCATGATGATCTTCGCAATGACGCCTTTCACACTTTTTCATGTGCTGTTGAGCCTCGTCGGTATCGCGACGGGGCTTGTTGTTCTTTATGGCTGGCTGAAATCGGATCGCATGTCCGGCTGGACCGCGGTGTTCCTGATCAGCACGCTGGCGACCGTGATTACCGGTTTTCTCTTTCCGTTCGGCGGGTTCACGCCGGCCATCGGGGTGGGAATCATTACATTGGCAACGCTGGTCGCGGCGCTCGTCGCCCTCTATCGATTTCATCTGGCAGGCCGCTGGCGGATCGTCTTTCTTCTTTGTTCCACCGCCTCTCTTTATCTCAACGTTTTCGTGTTTGTGGTTCAAGCCTTCCTCAAAGTGCCGGCGCTGAATGCATTGGCTCCAACAGGCTCGGAGCCGCCCTTTGCAGCCGTGCAGGGCGTTGTGCTCCTTGCCTTTCTCGTTGCCGGCTATCTTGCGGTCAATCGCTTCCATCCGGCGACGGCCTGAGTTTGCGGTGGGCAGGGATGGTCAGTTTTCCTCCTTGTCCGCGCGGACGGATTCGTGCATCTGGCGGATAAGGTCGGGCAGGGCGCTTTGCACCCGGTTCCAGCTCGGCATGAACGGAGTTGCGTTTGGCGTGTCGAGGAAGGCGTTTCCGGCTTCCACGAGGTTGGCGGCAAACAACTCGACCGCAAGCTCCTCCCGGTGCCGGTCGGTGGTCAATCCGTTCATGCGCGCGTCGTTGTGATAGATTTCGACGAGATCGAGCGCATTACGGAAGTACGTCGCCTTCAATGTCCTGAGGCTCTCCTGGCTGAAGATCACCCCGTCGGTCGCGAGTTTGCGCAGGAGCGCCTTGGTGATGTCGATCGACATGCGCGAAAGCCCGGAGGTGGCGTCTTCGGCTGAGAGCGACTGATGCTTGTGGTCGTAGCTGTCGGCGATATCCACCTGACAGATCGCATTGTTGGAATAGCTGCGCCACAATTCGGAAAGAACGCCGATTTCGAGGCCCCAATCTGAGGGGATGCGGATATCCGGAATGAGATGTGTGCGCATGGCGAACTCGCCGGCCAGCGGATAGCGGAAGGCCTTGAGGTAATCGATATAGGGATGATGGCCGATCACCCGCTCAAGGCTGAGAAGCAGCGGGGTCACCAGCAGTCGGGTGACGCGCCCGCTCAGCGAATGGTCTGCGATGCGCGGATAATATCCCTTGGAAAAGACGTAAGGGAAGCTGGGATTGGTGACGGGATAGACGAGCCGGGCCAGCATCTCTCGGGAATAGGTGACGATATCGGCGTCATGCAGCGCCACGACGCCGGAATTTCGCGCGCCCAACACATATCCCATGCAATACCAGACATTACGGCCCTTGCCCGGTTGGTCGGGCGCAAGGTCGGCCTCGGCCAATTGGGCGTCGATGGCGCTGAGGCGTGGTCCGTCATGCCAGAGGATGGAATGGTTTTGCGGCAGCCGGGAAAAATAGGTCTTGGCCTGGGCAAACTGCTTGCGGTCAGCCTGATCAAGGCCGATGACGATCTCTGAAATATAGGGAACCTGTGAAAGTTCGCCGACGATATGATCGAGTGCCGGCGCCTCAAGTTCGGAATAGAGCGAGGGGATGATCAGGGTGACGGGCCGATTGGCTGAAAAGAGCTCGAGCTCCCGTTCCATGCGCTCGATCGAGCGTTCGCGCAGATTGTGCAGAGTGGCGACCACCCCGTTCTGATGAAAATCCGCCATATCTAGTCCTTTCTGAAAAGGCACGGTTGCGGCCGTGCGTCTAAAACCCCGTTTCAACGAGCGTGGATCATGTGGTTCCAGCCTGCGGGACCCGGTGCGGGCGAGCGCAGGATAAAGCCGTGCGTTTCCCGTTCCGTGACGGGAAGCGGGGCATGTGAGGGATTGGCGATGATGACACCGGTGTCCGCCGCCTGCAGCATGGCAAGGTCGTTCGGCGCGTCGCCGAGCGCGATGGTGCGCACGTCCTCACCGCTGGATTGCCGGTAATGCGCAACCAATTCGGCCATCCGTTCGGCCTTGGACGTCCTGGGCATCAGGGTGAGGAAACGTCCGCCCTGCGCCGCATTGTATCCGGCCGCTTCGATGTGCGCGATGAATTCCGCCTTCTGCCGGTCGTCGCCGGAAAAGAGGCCCGGTTCGGAGAAACGGCGTTTCCGGGCAAGCCGTGCCGCAGCAAGCGGCAGGCCGGTGCGCGAAGCCACCTCTTCGTCGCTCCAGTCGCCGAATCCCTGAAACAGGTGCAAAAGTTCCTCAGGCAGGCCCTGAAGAAACGCGCGCAATGATTCGTAGTGATTCGCGACTTTGGATTCGCGTCCGGGAAAGCCGACGATACCCGCACCGTTTTCGACGATCATCGGGTAGGCGATACCGATCGCGTCTGCGATCGGCCGCATTTCGGCTTCCGTCTTGCTGCTGGCGAGAATGAGCGGGATGTCCCGCTCGGCAAGCAGATGAAGTGCAGGCTTTGCCGGCTCGAAGGAGTAGCTGTCGTGGTCAAGCAGCGTTCCGTCGAGGTCGGTAAAGACGACAATCATGCCTTCCGCTTCATCAGGTGCTGGCGGGTGGCATAAAGAGCGATGGCAGCGGCATTCGATACATTGAGCGACTTGATCGCGCCCGGCATGTCGAGGCGTGCAAGAGCGTTGACTGTGTCACGCGTTTTCTGGCGAAGACCCTTGCCTTCCGAGCCGAGAACTAGCGCGATTCGGTCGCCGGAAAGTGTTTCTTCCATCGGAGCCGGTCCTTCCGAATCAAGTCCGACGGAGTAGAAGCCGAGCTTGTGCAACTCTTCCAGAGCATCGGCGAGATTGGTGATTTGGATATAGGGGATGAGCTCCAGCGCACCGGAGGCCGATTTGGCGAGAACACCAGATTCGGTCGGGCTGTGGCGCATGGTGGTGATGACAGCACCGGCGCCAAAGGCGACAGCCGAGCGCATGATGGCGCCGACATTATGCGGATCGGTCACCTGATCGAGAACGAGGAGGAGGGGGTTGTCCTTCAGCGCATCGAGCCGGCGGGCGGGCAAGGGTCTCGTTTCCAGCATCACGCCCTGATGGATGGCATCGGGCCCGAGCACCTTGTCGAGGTCCTGAGGGCTGACAATTTCCACAGGAAAGCCGAGCTGGTCGACCGGTCCGATATCGAGACGCACCAGCGCATTCTGGGTGACCGAAAGTTTGATCAGCTTACGCTCCGGATTTTCGATCGCGGCGCGCACGGTATGCAGACCATAAAGCTGTACCTGATCCGGCGCGAGTTGCGGTGGTGTCCAGTCTACAGCGGGTTTGCGGTGCCTCTGCGGCTGGGGCGTGGGAATTTCGCCTCTTTCGCGCTTGGCGTCGCGTACCTGGCGGCGCAAGGTGGCGTAGTGAGTATCGCGGGAGGATTTGTCGTTTTTCGGATCTTTTGCCATGCGCCCTTATAACGTCAGGAGAACGCGGGCGATAGACCTGCGCTGGCGCCGGTCGTCCACAGGCTCGACGAAAAAATTCGAAAATTTTCGACATTCATCGTGTTGACATGAGAAGGAGGGACGGTCATATAGCCGCCACAGATCGCGGGGCAAACGCCTCGAAGATCTCGACTGAAACTTGGTCGCTGATCCGGACGAATAACTGGAGAGATGCCCGAGTGGTTAAAGGGGACGGACTGTAAATCCGTTGGCTTCGCCTACGTTGGTTCAAATCCAACTCTCTCCACCATTCGTTCTCGGATCGAACATGCCGCGGGTATAGCTCAATGGTAGAGCAGCAGCCTTCCAAGCTGAATACGCGGGTTCGATTCCCGCTACCCGCTCCACTTTAATATTCCGCAAGTTTTTGTTTCTGCAAGCGAAATCACGTCTTGGGCTCGTGCGCGTGCGCCGTTCGCGATTATGCGCTGGCGCCATTCCGCGGTGATTCGCAGGCGTGTCCAAGCGAAAACAATTAAGTCTTGCGCAATTCCCGCGAAAGCCTTAAACGGCGGGACCAAACCGGTTCGCCGGGGCAACCCATTTCGATCATAGGAAGCATTCAAATGGCAAAGAGTAAGTTTGAGCGCACGAAGCCGCACGTTAACATCGGCACGATTGGCCACGTTGACCATGGCAAGACGTCTCTGACGGCAGCGATCACGAAGTTTTTCGGCGAATTCAAGGCCTATGACCAGATTGACGCAGCGCCGGAAGAAAAGGCCCGCGGCATCACCATCTCGACGGCGCACGTTGAGTATGAGACGGCCAACCGCCACTACGCCCACGTTGACTGCCCCGGCCACGCCGACTACGTCAAGAACATGATCACCGGTGCTGCGCAGATGGACGGCGCGATCCTGGTTTGCTCGGCCGCTGACGGCCCGATGCCGCAGACCCGCGAACACATCCTGCTGGCCCGCCAGGTCGGCGTTCCGGCGATCGTTGTGTTCCTGAACAAGGTCGACCAGGTTGACGACGCAGAACTTCTGGAACTCGTCGAGCTTGAAGTTCGCGAACTTCTGTCCTCGTACGACTTCCCGGGCGA
>NZ_JACLAL010000009.1 GCF_014280875.1 Paenirhizobium daejeonense
CGAAGTCACGATCGTCGACCGAAACGGACTGCCGGCGCAGGAAACCAGTTTCGCCAATGGCGGTCAGCTCAGCTATTCCTACGTCGCGCCGCTTGCCGCACCCTCCATCTTTCCAAGCCTTTCGAAATATCTTCTGGACCGGCAGTCGCCGCTCGGCTTCCGGCTTCGCGCCGATCCGGCCCAATGGCGTTGGCTCCTGAATTTCCTTCTGGCCTGCAGCCCCGGCACCTTCCAGAAGCATACGGCCGAACTAGCCATGCTTGCAGGTTTCAGCCGCACGGCCATGCACGATCTCATGCAGGCCGAAGCGCTGGACTTCGATTTCAACCGCTTCGGGAAACTGGTCATCCATCGGGATCGGCAAAGTTTCGAAAATGCGGTTGCCCTCGCGGCCTATCAGAAGGAACTCGGGGCGGAGCAGGATGTCCTCGACGACGAAGCCTGCATCGCCCTCGAGCCGTCGCTTACGGGGCTCAAGGGGCAATTCAGCGGCGGGGTCTTTACCCCCTCCGAGGAAGCAGGAGACTGCCGTAAGTTCTGCGAAGCGCTGGATACCTTGCTACAGGAGAAGTATGGGGTAACGAGGCTTTACCACCACAAGATCGGTGCTCTTCGTGCCGAGCAGGGGAGGGTGCGCGCCGTCTCCACCGATCGAGGCAATGTAGAGGCCGACCATTTCGTCATGACGGCTGGACTGGCGAGCCGGGAACTGTTGCGCCCGCTCGGCATATCGCTGCCACTCTGCGCGCTCAAGGGCTACAGTCTGACGGTCTCGGTTCCGGACGGCGCGGAAACGGCCGCACCGAAGATCAGCGTCACCGACAGCCAGAACAAGATCGTCTATGCAAGACTGGGCGGCACTGTCCGCATTGCCGCCATGGTCGACATCGGCGCGTCTGACGCCGCCGTCAATCCGCGCCGGCTTGACACACTGAAAAAGCAGGTTCGCTCAACGTTTCCGAGGCTGGCAGACCTTGACCACGCCCAATCCTGGGCAGGCCTTCGCCCTGCCACGGCGCAGGGAAAGCCGATCATCGGCAAGACGCCCTATCGCAACCTGTCTCTCAATGTCGGCCATGGCGCACTTGGTTTCACGCTGGCCTGCGGCAGCGCCAGACTGATCCGCGATTTCATCGATGAAAGGCCGGCCGCGCTGGATGCGACGCCTTTCGCTCTCGGGACTGTTCACTGAAGACATTTCGGGACATCTCTCCCGACGTGCAATCATTTGACAAAGGTCAACGACGACCCCAACTTTTGAGATAGAGTGCTTCACAGGATGTCGTAGGCGACCCATGGAACTGATGCGCTACATCATGCTGGTCATTCGGACCTTTCTTGCCACGGCAGTCATTGCCGGGGTAATGGGTTCGTCTGCGGCTATGGCGACGGAGCATCCCTGCCAGTCGCAGCAAGTGCAGACTTCCGTGCACACTGACACCGGCTCCCACAGCCACCCCGGCAAGGCCCCCACAAGCGACAAGATGCTCTGCTGCAGTTCCGTCTGCATGCTTTGCAGCGTCGTGGGAGCCTCAGACAAGTTCGAAACGATGCTGGCAAGCTTCGTCGATATCCGTTTTATTGACATAACCACCTTTCCCACGGGACGCAGCACGCCTCCCGTTCTCGGTCCTCCCCGCAACGCTGCCTGATGCTACTGCGCCGCCAGTCCGGCTGCGCCTCAATACACATCATTTGCAGCAGCCGTCGGCATTGCCGACCTATGGATCGAGAGAAAGATCATGAATCGCCGTCAATTCCTCCAGAATCTCGCGCTTAGCGCAGCAGCCATCGGATCGGGCGCAAGCCTGCCATGGAGCGTCAGGGCCGCAACGACATCCTCTCCGCTCAACCTTACCGTCACCAGCAGGACCATCGAAGTGAACGGCAGGGCGGCCAAAGTCTTCGGTCTTGTTGGGCCTGATGGAAAGCCGGGACTGACACTGGACGCCGGAACGCAATTCGATGTCCAACTCACCAACCGGGCCGGGGAAAGCACACTCATTCACTGGCATGGCCTGACACCACCATGGAACATGGATGGCGTACCGGACAATCCGGCCGCCCTTTTGCAGCCGGGTGAAGAGCGCCGCTACAATTTTCCGGTCGGCGCCGGCGGGACCCATTGGATGCACGCCCACACCCTGCAGGAACAGAACCTGTTGGCCGCACCACTCATCGTCCGCACGGCGGAGGAACGGAACAGTGACACGCAGGAAGTGGTCGTGCTGCTCCACGACTTTTCCTTCAGGACGCCGGAAGAACTCCTTGCCGAGCTCAAGGGTGCCGGCGGTCACGGAATGTCGATGGGCATGAACCACGGCAGCATGACGCATGACAGGTCCGGCAAGATGGGCGGAAACGGCATGGCCATGCCGGGGATGAACATGCCCGGTATGGCGGGGATGCCGGCCATGGACCTGAACGACATCGAATACGATGCCTATCTGGCAAACGACCGCGCCCTTGATGATCCGGAAACCTTTACCGTCGAGAAGGGTGGCCGTGTCAGACTCAGGATCATCAACGGCGCCACGGCGACCGCTTTCACCATCGACACCGGCGCGCTGAAAGGCAGCCTCGTCGCGGTCGATGGCATTCCCGTCCAGCCGCTTGCCGTTCAACGCGTTCCCGTCTCGATGGGTCAGCGCGTCGATATACTGCTCGAAATACCCGGCGAGGGCGGAGCCTTCCCTGTATTCGCGCTGCGCGAGGGTTCCCCACATCGCACCGGGATCGTTCTTGCGACGGCCGGGGCAAGCATTCGGAAGTTCGCCACCGAAGGGACCGAACCCGGCCCGGTTCTCGACCTCGAACTGGAACAGCGCCTTCGTGCGCTCAAGCCACTCACCGCTGCCGAACCCACCAAAACATTCGAAATGGTCCTGAGCGGCAACATGTCCGGCTACACCTGGCAGATCGAGGGCGGCGAACATCTCGACGTCAGGACCGGCGACCGGATCCGGTTCGTCATCCGCAACATGTCGATGATGGCGCATCCCATGCATCTGCATGGTCATCATTTCCAGATCGCCGGGCTGAACCGCCGGAATTTCGCCGGCGCGGTCCGGGACACCGTTCTCTTGCCGCCGATGGCAGAGGCCGTGATAGAGTTCGATGCCAGCAATCCCGGTCGCTGGCCGTTCCATTGCCACCACCTGTATCACATGGCCAGCGGCATGATGTCCTTCGTATCTTACGACAAGGCCGGCTGAGCAAAGGTCATATTGCAGCAATTTTCGCGTTCAGGGAGACCCCAATGACGCATGAACATCATACTGAAAACAACGACCATGTCGGCCATAAGCACGGTCAAGGGAAAGGTCAGGGGCAGGAGCACCACGATCACTCCCATCACGATCATGCGCATCACCACGACCACCATGCCGACCAGAAACCGAAGGCCGCAACTCCTGCACTGGAAGGGACTATCTACACCTGCCCGATGCATCCCCAGATCCGGCAGCCACAGCCCGGCAATTGCCCCATATGCGGCATGACACTCGAACCGGAAGTGACGACTGCCGATACCGGTCCCAGTCTCGAACTTATCGACATGACACGTCGCTTCTGGATCGGCCTCGTACTGGCCATACCGGTCGTGATCCTCGAAATGGGCGGACACCTCATTGATTTGCACATGCTGATCGGTGCTCAGGCGTCCAACTGGATCCAGTTGATCCTCGCCACGCCTGTCGTGCTCTGGGCCGGATGGCCCTTCTTCGAGCGCGGCTGGAAGTCCATCGTCACCCGACACCTGAACATGTTCACGCTGATCGCCATCGGCACCGGGGCATCATGGCTCTACAGCATCGTCGCCACGATCGCGCCGGGCCTTTTCCCGCCAAGCCTGCGCGAGGCCGAAGGAACGGTCGCCGTCTATTTCGAGGCGGCAGCGGTAATCACGGTTCTGGTCCTGCTCGGTCAGGTTCTCGAACTGCGCGCGAGGGAACAGACCGGAGGCGCTATCCGTGCGCTTCTAGATCTCGCCCCGAAGATGGCGCGACGCGTCCGCGAAGACGGTACGGACGAGGACATCGCGCTGGAAGCGGTCGTTGTCGGAGACAAGCTTCGGGTCCGTCCCGGCGAGAAGGTGCCGGTCGATGGCATTCTCGTCGAAGGCCGAAGCTCGGTCGATGAATCGATGATCACTGGCGAATCCATGCCCGTCACCAAGGAGACGGGTTCCAAGCTCATCGGCGGCACCATGAACCAGACTGGCGGCTTCGTCATGGCGGCCGCCAAGGTCGGCCGCGATACCATGCTGTCGCGCATCGTCCATATGGTGGCGGAGGCGCAGCGCTCCCGCGCGCCGATCCAGCGCCTTGCCGACGAAGTGTCGGGATGGTTCGTGCCCATCGTCCTTGCGGTCGCGGCCATTGCCTTCGCCATCTGGATGACGGTCGGGCCTGAACCGCGTTTCGCGCACGGACTGGTCGCAGCCGTCGCCGTGCTGATTATCGCCTGCCCTTGCGCACTCGGCCTTGCCACCCCGATGTCGATCATGGTGGGGGTAGGGCGAGGTGCCCATCTCGGCGTCCTCATCAAGAACGCCGAAGCGCTTGAACGGTTCGAAAAGGTCGATACGCTGGTGGTCGACAAGACCGGTACGCTGACGGAGGGCAAGCCCAAGGTCACGGCTATCGTTCCCGTACAAGGCCTGGATGAACAGGAATTGCTACGCCTCGCCGCTACGCTTGAACGCTCCAGCGAACATCCGCTCGCCATCGCCATCGTGGCGGCGGCAGAGGAACGCGGACTGACGCTCGCGGACGCAACCGAATTCGACAGCCCTGTCGGCAAGGGAGTGACAGGCGTGGTCGACGGAAAGCGCCTCGTCATCGGCAGCCATCGCATCATGGAGGAAACGGGCATCGACCTCTCCGTCACGACAGCGCAAGCCGAGGAGTTGCGCAACGACGGCGCTACCGTCATATTCCTGGCCGCTGACGGTATAGTGGCCGGCCTCTTCGCCATCGCCGATCCGATCAAGGTGACGACACCGGCGGCATTGAAGAGCCTTGTCGATGCCGGGGTCCGAGTAGTCATGCTGACCGGCGACAACCGCACGACCGCGGAGTCCGTCGGCAGGCGGCTCGGCATCTCCGAAGTCGAAGCGGAGGTTCTGCCCGAGGACAAGAGCGAGATCGTCAACCGACTGCGAGGCGAAGGCCGTATCGTCGGCATGGCCGGCGACGGCGTCAACGATGCACCGGCGCTTGCGGCAGCGGATGTGGGCATCGCCATGGGAACGGGAACCGATGTCGCCATCGAAAGCGCCGGGGTCACACTGCTCAAGGGTGACCTGCAGGGCATCGTGCGGGCGAGGCAACTCAGCCACGCGACAATGCAGAACGTTCGCCAGAACCTGTTCTTCGCCTTCATCTACAATGCGGCGGGTGTACCGGTGGCAGCTGGCCTGCTCTATCCGAGCTTCGGCATCCTGCTTTCGCCGATCATCGCGGCAGCGGCGATGGCGCTTTCATCCGTCAGCGTAATCGGTAATTCGCTACGCTTGAGGCAAGTCAGGATCTGACCGCGGCAAGTTCGACCGTCTTCGCCCTGCCGGTGCGGGCGGCCGGATCGCGTGTGATCCCCTGAAGTTGCTTTGCCAGCCAGTCCACGAATACGCGCACCCTGTTGCTCAGGTGCCGCGTCTGGGGATAGACCACGTAGAGGGGAATGGGATCACGGTTCCATTCCGGAAGCACCGGCACCAGTTCACCCTTCTCCACCGCTTCCTGGACGACGAAAAACGGAGACATGACGATCCCGAGACCGGAAACAGCAGCCCGAAGATAGGACCGGCTGTCATTCACCGACAATATGAAGCGTGGCTACACTTCAATGAACTCGTCGCCTCTTCGGAACTCCATCGGCAGCACTCGACCGGCCTGAGCCTTCATGTAACCCACGCAGAAATGGTCGCCTTCCAGATCTGAAGGATGCTCTGGCATACCGAAGTTCTCGATATAGATCGGCGCCGCATAGGTCTGCATGTGCAGTTCGCCGATCTTGCGCGCGACGAGTGACTGGTCAGACAATGTTCCGGCTCTGAGCGCACAGTCGACGTTTTCAGCGATATAATCGACCAGCCGGTCGCCAACGCCGATATCAAGCTGAATCTGCGGATAGCGCATGTAGAAATCGCAAAGCGCCGGGATCACGACGGAATCGGCAAAAATGCTCGCCATTTCAACGCGCAGGCGGCCGGAGGGCAGCGCCTGGGAATTTGAAAAGCTCCCGTCAAGCTCATCCAGTTCCGAGAGAATTTCCGTCGCCCGCTCGTAATAGAGAGCACCGTCGGTGGTAACCATGACCCGGCGGGTGGTGCGATTGAGAAGCGTCGTGCTAAGATGGGCCTCCAATGCCTGCACCAGATTGGTGACCGATGTCTTCGGCATGTTGAGGCTCTTGGCGGCGCGGGTGAAGTTCCCGGTCTCCACCACCCGCACGAAAACGCGCATTGCGGAAATCTGATCCATACATCAGCCTTTGTTGCGTTGCGCCATTATCCCGAAATTTGGAATAGTGTAGTCGAATTCAGCAAGCTTGCGCAATTCGGCAAGAACAATAATATCTACTGCGTGTCCGGCAGCGGATATAGATCCCTGAATTGGGATCGATCGAGGATTTTTCAATGACAGCGCAGTGGGGAAATATACCTTTCGACAGGTCGGCCAAGCCACCGGTTCCCATGCGTCTCTACGAAGGGAAGGGCAAGTGCAAGACGCCGCCCCTGGTGCTTTATCTTCGCGGTGGAGCCTTTCTGGCCGATGACCGCGAAGAAGGGGAGCGACCGGTTGCACGAGCGCTTGCGGATGCAGGCGCCGTGGTTCTGGAAGCAGACTACAGCAGCGTTTCGAAGAACCTGTTTCCACAGGCGATGGAATGCGCATTCGCTGCCTTGCAGTGTCTGAACAGTCGCCGGAAACAATTCGGCACTGCGAAGTCGCTGCTGCTGGTGGCCGGAGATGAAGCCGGCGGCAACGTTGCCGCGGGGGTGGCATTGAAGGCTCGCGACCAGATGCAGGGTGAACTGGATGGACAGATTTTGCTGTCGCCCATGATCGATCCGATGATGGCATCGGCGTCCTTCCGGGAGGCTGACAAGATTGGCATGAGGGAACGCTGGTCGGATGGCTGGAGCCACTATCTCGGCTCGCAATGCGGCTCGCAGCATCCCTACGCAGCACCTTGTCTATGCTCGCGGCTAAACGGTCTCGCACCGGCGCTGATTGTTACGGCGGAAGACGACCCGCTGCGTGACGAGGTTCGTGGCTACGGTGATAGATTGCGAAGTTCAGGCGTGAGTGTGCGCCAACATGTTTTCCCGGCTGGCAGCGGCTGGACCGGGATCTACAGGGACGATGGCGGTGAATGGATGAAGGCGCTCGGTGCCGAATTCACCGGTTTTGTTCAGGAATTAAGTGCTTAGCAGGACAGTATTTCAGAACTGAAAGCGGCCGGTTTCGGGCCGCAAGGAGACTATCATGACAGCGAAAGACAAGCGCTGGGCCCTGTGGGGCGCCGGCATAGGAACTGCTGCGTCCATCGCAGGCGCAGCCATGTATCTGGACCTGCCCAGGGGAGCCAACGCAGCCTCTGAAACCGCTGCCGCCGCACCCGCCCCGGCGATCCCTGTGACTGTCGCGACCGTCGAGCCGCGCAGCGTCAGCACATGGCAGGAATTTTCCGGCCGGCTGGAAGCAGTCGACCGGGTGCAGGTTCGTCCACGCGTCGCAGGCATGGTCCAGTCGGTCCATTTCCGCGAAGGCGGCCTGGTAAAGGCCGGCGACCTGCTGGTCACGATCGATCCCGAACCCTATCAGGCGGCCGTCGCCCAGGCCGAAGGCCAAGTCGCCTCGGCGCAGGCGCGTGTCGAACTGGCTTCGACGGAGTTCGAACGCGGCAAGAACCTTGCTTCGAAGAACACCATCTCCCAGAGCGATCTCACCCAGCGTCAGAGCGCCCGTAACGAGGCCCTGGCGAACCTCCAGTCCGCCAAGGCGGCCCTGAAATCGGCACAGCTCGATCTGGATTACACCCAAATCCGCGCGCCGATCGCCGGCCGGGTCGGCAGGATCGAGGTCACCGTCGGTAACCTCGTTGCCGCCGGCTCCTCCTCGACGCCGCTGACGACGCTGGTTTCCACCGATCCGATCTATGCAAGTTTCGACGCCAGCGAAGAGCTGGTGGCCCGCACGCTTGCCGAACTGCCCGCCGCAAACGGTCTTCCGGCAATCGAGCAGGTCCCCGTCGAGGTCGGTACGCTCTCCGATAACGGCACCCCGATCCGCGGAAAGCTTCAGCTCATCGATAACGAGGTGAACGCATCGAGCGGCACCATCCGCGTCCGGGCAATCTTCGACAATCCGGAAGGACGGCTGATCCCCGGCCAGTTCGTGCGGGTCCGCATGGGCCAGCCCAAGGCCGAAGAGCATCTTCTCGTCAGCGAACGGGCCATCGGTACGGATCAGGACAAGAAGTTCGTCTTCGTGGTGGATGCCTCCAACACGGTCGCCACCCGCCAGGTCCGTCTTGGCACGAGCGTCGATGGTCAGCGGATCGTGGAAGAAGGCCTGAATGCCGGCGACAGGATCGTCGTCAATGGCCTGCAGCGTATCCGGCCCGGCGCCGTGGTCGATCCGCAGGCGGAAGCCAAGGTCGCCCAGCAGTAACACGGCCGGCGGTATTCGCCGACCACCCATTCCAACCCGCTTTGAGGCTTGTGATCACCCGATCGCAGGCAGCGGGGTCGTTTTGCCTATGTTCAACCCGGAGAGGGCTTTGACATGAACATCTCCAGATTTTTCGTCGACAGGCCCGTCTTTGCGGCCGTGCTGTCGATCCTCATCGTGGTGGCGGGCCTGATCGGCATGCGCTCGCTGCCGATTTCCGAATATCCCGAAGTGGTGCCGCCGTCGGTCGTCGTGCGCGCCAGCTATCCGGGTGCAAACCCGACCGTTATCGCCGAGACGGTGGCGACACCGCTCGAAGAACAAATCAACGGTGTCGAGGACATGCTCTACATGTCCAGCCAGGCGACCTCCGACGGCGTTCTGACCCTGACCGTGACCTTCAAGCTCGGCACAGATCCCGACAAGGCGCAGCAGCTGGTGCAGAATCGCGTTTCACAGGCCGAGCCCCGGCTTCCGTCCGAGGTGCGCGCGCTCGGCATCACCACGGTCAAGAGCTCGCCCGACTTCATCATGGTGGTTAATCTGGTTTCGACGGTCGATGACTACGACATCACCTATCTGCGCAACTATGCGACGCTCAACATCAAGGATCGCCTGGCCCGTATCGAGGGCGTCGGGCAGGTTCAGGTCTTCGGCGCCGGTGACTATTCCATGCGCATCTGGATCGACCCGCAGAAAGCCGCCGAGCATTCGCTGGCGGCAAGCGATGTCACCAATGCCATCCGCTCGCAGAACGTTCAGGCCGCGGCCGGCATCATTGGTGCATCGCCCAGCCTGCCGGGCGTCAACCTGCAGCTCAACGTCAACGCCCAGGGCCGTCTCCAGACTCCGGAAGAATTCGGAAACATCATCGTCAAGACCGGCGAAGACGGCGCGATCACGCGACTGCGTGATGTCGCCCGCATCGAGCTCGGCGCGTCCGATTATACGCTTCGGTCGCTGCTTGACGGCAAGCCGGCCGTCGCCGTTGCCGTCCTTCAGGCTCCGGGTTCTAACGCCATCGAGATTTCCGACAATGTCCGCGCGACCATGGCCGAGCTACAGCTCGCCATGCCGACCGGCGTGAAGTTCGAAATCGCTTACGACACCACCAAGTTCGTGCGTTCGTCGATCGAGAAGGTCGTCGATACCCTGCTCGAAGCCATCGCGCTCGTCGTGCTCGTCGTCATCCTGTTCCTGCAGACATGGCGCGCCTCGATCATCCCGCTGATCGCGGTTCCTGTATCGATCATCGGCACGTTTGCGGTGATGTATGCGTTCGGCTTCTCTATCAACGCGCTGACGCTATTCGGGCTCGTGCTCGCCATCGGCATCGTGGTCGATGACGCGATCGTCGTGGTGGAAAACGTCGAGCGCAATATCGAGAACGGCCTAAGTCCCCGCGACGCGACCTACCGCGCCATGCGGGAAGTGTCGGGCCCGATCATCGCCATCGCGCTTGTTCTGGTCGCGGTTTTCGTGCCGCTTGCCTTCATAACCGGCCTTTCCGGCCAGTTCTATCGTCAGTTCGCGCTGACGATTGCTATCTCGACCGTCATTTCGGCGATCAACTCACTGACGCTTTCACCAGCGCTTGCAGCCCTCCTGCTGAAGGATCACCATGCGCCGAAGGACTGGCTAACGCGCTTCATGGATGCCATCTTCGGCTGGTTCTTCCGCGGCTTCAACCGCGTCTTCGGGGCCGCCTCCAACGGCTATGGCCGCACGGTCGGCGGTCTCCTGTCGCGCAAGAGCCTCGTAATGGTCATCTACCTCGCGCTGGTCGGGGCCACCTACAGCATGTTCAGCACCGTGCCGGGCGGTTTCGTGCCGGCGCAGGACAAGCAATACCTGATCGGCTTTGCCCAGCTTCCTGACGGCGCGACCCTCGACCGCACGGAAAGCGTCATCAAGCAGATGAGCGACATAGCCATGGCGCAGCCGGGCGTCAGCCATGCCATCGCCTTCCCGGGCCTGTCGATCAACGGCTTTACCATCGGCTCCAACGCTGGCATCGTCTTCGCCGTGCTCGACGACTTCGAGAACCGCAAGTCGCCAGAGCTTTCCGGCGGGGCCATCGCAATGGCATTGAACCAGAAATATGCCGGCATTCAGGATGCCTTCATCGCCATGTTCCCGCCGCCACCGGTCAACGGTCTCGGCTCGACCGGCGGCTTCAAGCTGCAGATCGAGGACCGCGCCGGCCTGGGCAATCAGGCTCTTGACGAGGCCACCAAGGCGGTGATCGCCAAGGCCTATCAGACCCCGGAACTTGCCGGCATCTTCTCGAGCTTCCAGATCAACGTGCCGCAGCTTTATGCCGATCTCGACCGCGCCAAGGCCGAACAGCTCGGCGTCTCGCTCACGGACGTCTTCGAAACGCTGCAGATCTATCTCGGCTCGCTCTATGTAAACGACTTCAACGCCTTCGGCCGCACCTACAGCGTCCGGGTTCAGGCCGACGCGCAGTTCCGCGCCAAGTCGGAAGACATCGGCCAGCTGAAGGTTCGCTCGCAATCCGGCCAGATGATTCCGCTTTCTGCTTTGCTCAAGGTGGACGGCACAACAGGACCGGAACGCACCACGCGTTACAACGGCTTCCTTGCGGCGGACATCAACGGCGGACCAGCCCCGGGCTTCTCTTCCGGTCAGGCACAGGCGGCAATCGAGAAGATCCTGAACGAGACACTGCCGGCCGGCATCGACTTCGAGTGGACGGACCTGACCTACCAGCAGATCCTCGCCGGCAATTCCAGCATCGTCGTCTTCCCGCTGGCCCTGCTGCTCGTCTATCTCGTACTGGCCGCGCAGTATGAAAGCCTTACGCTGCCGATCGCGATCATCATGATCGTGCCGATGGGCGTGTTGGCCGCCTTGACCGGGGTTTGGCTCACCGGTGGAGACAACAACATCTTCACCCAGATCGGTTTGGTGGTTCTCGTGGGACTATCGGCGAAGAACGCGATCCTGATCGTCGAATTCGCGCGGGAGCTAGAATTCGAAGGGCGAACGCCGGTACAGGCCGCAATCGAGGCAAGCCGCCTTCGCCTGCGCCCGATCCTGATGACCTCCATGGCCTTCATCATGGGTGTCGTGCCGCTGGTCGTCTCCACCGGCGCCGGTGCGGAAATGCGCGCCGCCATGGGTGTCGCGGTGTTCTCCGGCATGATCGGGGTAACATTCTTCGGCATCTTCATGACACCGGTCTTCTACGTGTTGGTGCGCCTGCTGACGGGCAACAGGCCGCTCATTCACCACGAACGGCAGGAGGCCGCAAACAGCCAGGCCACCGGCGGCGATACCCACCAGATCGCAGCCGAATAATCCGAAAGCAAAAAGGGCGGGATACAAACATTCCGCCCTTTCTCCTTGAATTTCAGGCTATCAGGAACGCCCTGAGATCATTCACATTGGTCCCGGTCGGGCCGGGAACGAACAGGTCTCCGGCAAGATCGAAGGCAGACCAGGCGTCGTGACCGGCAAGATAGGATCGCGCATCCCCGCCGCCGGCCCTGATCCTCGCAACCGTCTCCCCGTCGCAGAACGCACCCGCATTGTCTTCCGAACCATCGATCCCGTCGGTATCGGCCGCAATCGCCGTAATTCCATCGGCGCCCTGAAGATCGATGGCAGCCGACAGCAGCAGCTCCGAATTGCGCCCACCCTTGCCGTACCTTCCGCCGATAATCGTCACCGTCGTCTCGCCGCCGGAGAGAAGAACCAAGGGCTTCGACAGACCTTGCCCATTGGCCGAAAATTCCCGCGCCAGCGCGGCATGCATGCGTCCGATGTCCTTCGCCTCACCTTCAATGCTGTCTGACAGGATCAACGGCTGAACACCGAGCTTGCGAGCGTGAGCGGCGGCAGCCTCCAGCGAAACACGCGCGGAAGCGATGACATGCACATCATTGCCAGCGAATACTTCATCGTATGGCAAGGGCGCGCGCTCCCTGCCGATGAACTCGATGACGGATGCGGGAAGATCGATGCGGTAATCGCGGATGATGCGAAGCGCCTCTTCGGCATTGCCCGCTCCGGCAACTGTCGGACCCGATGCGACCAACGCTGGGCTGTCTCCGGGAACGTCGGAAACGACCAGACTGACCACCCTTGCCGGATAGGCCCTTGCTGCAAGCCGGCCGCCTTTGATGCGCGAAAAATGTTTCCTGACGACATTCATCGCCGAGATCGGCGCTCCCGAGGCGAGAAGCGCTTCATTCAGCGCCTTTTCATCTGCCAGAGCAAAGCCCTGTGGCGGCGCGGGGAGAAGCGCCGAACCGCCTCCCGAAATCAGCGCAACGACCAGATCGTCGGAGGTCAGCCCCTCGACATGCCGCAGCAGAGCCTCGGCCCCGGCAATCCCGGCTTCGTCGGGCACGGGATGGGCCGCCATCAGCACGCGCGTGTGGCGGCAGGTCTCGACAGGTCCATGACGGGCAACCACCAGTCCCTCGACCGGCTCTCCCCAGGCGCGCTCGAAGGCTGCCGCCATCTGGCTGGCGGCCTTTCCGGCACCCACAACGATGGTGCGGCCCTTCGGCCTTGCGGGCAGGTGCCGGACGATCGCCTCATAAGGGTCGGCGGCAGCAACCGCTGCATGAAAAAGGTCGGCTAGGAAAGCACGCGGTTCGAACGTCAACTCAGTCTCCGGCAATCTCGATATCATAAACAAAAATACCGTCGATGCCGCCAATGGCAGCCGCCACGATCTTTCCGCCGGTCTGGCGATGCTCGGGATCCTCAAGGTAAAGATCGCGGGCAGCAGCATCCCTGAAGTCGACTATAAAGCCTTCCGAGTATCCTTTGTCCATGCCGTGTTCGGGACTCACGTTGTCTCCGACATGAACCGCTAGCAACCCATCGAGCCGCGGCATCAGACTGCGGATTTCCGAATAGATCTCAAGCTTTGTCTCGGTCAAAACCTCCGGCAGGAAGCGGATGAAGACACAATGGCGGATCATCTCAGCAGACCTCCGCCCGGGCCCGGGGCCGCGTGTCGTTCCGCTCGTTGGCAAAAATCGCCGGGGGAAGGGGAGGGAGCTCCCGGATGATATCCGCACCCTTTTCGCCCACCATGATCGTCGGGGCATTGGTATTGCAGGAAGGAACCCGCGGCATCACCGAGCTGTCGCAGACCCGCAGTCCATCGAGGCCATGAACCCTGAGATCCAACCCCACGACAGCGTCCGGACCAGTGCCCATACGGCAGGTCCCGACCGGATGATGATCCGTCTTGGCGTTGGCGCAGCCGTAGTCGAACAATTCCTCGTCGGTCATGACCTTCGGCCCCGGCAGACGCTCGGCCTGCACGAAGGGCTTCAGTGCCGCCTGCTGCATGATCTCGCGTGCAAGCTTGAGGCCCTCGATGGACATCTTCCTGTCATGCGGATCTTCCCAGTAGTTCGGATCGATCAGCGGAGCCGCCGCCGGATCGGAGGAAGAGAGACGCACAGTTCCACGCGAGCGCGGGTGCAGATAGGCCGAATTCAACGTGACGCCGGCATTCCTGAGCTTCTCCACGCCCGCTTCGATGCCGGAACCCAAGCCAAGGTGGAACTGGATATCCGGCGAGCGGGCATCCGGGTCGGCATACCAGAAGCCGCCCGTTTCGAAGAGTGAGGAGGCAACCGGTCCCGTCTGGAACAGGACATACTGAATGCCAGCCCATAGTGTGCGATGGAGTTTGGCCACCCCGTCATAGGTGTGATCGCCGGTGCATTCGGAAATCACGAACAGGTCGAGATGGTCCTGCATGTTGCCGCCGACGCCGGGCAAGTCATGCTTCACCTCGACGCCGACCGAGCGAAGATGATCGGCAGGCCCGATGCCGGATTGCAGGAGAAGCTTCGGCGAGCCGATTGCCCCCGAAGACACCAGCACTTCGCGCTCTCCCCGGATAATCTCGCGGCCATTGTCGCCGGCGATCTCGACGCCGACGGCGCGCCTGCCCTCGACCACGATCCTCGCCACCCGGGCATTCATCTTTACCGTCAGGTTTTTTCGGTCCCTGATCGGAGAAAGATAGGCAAGCGACGCCGAGGAGCGACGGCGATTGCGCTGGGTGAGCTGGTAGAAGCCGACACCGGCCTGCTGCCTGCCATTGAAATCGTGATTGTAGGGAATGCCGAGTTCCTGGCCGGCGCGGATATAGGCATCGCAGATCGGCAGCGGCGAGACCGGCATGGAGACACCGAGCGGGCCGCCATATGAATGATAGTCGTCGGCGAAGCGCTGGTTGTCCTCGGCACGCTTGAAATAGGGCAGGACCGAGCGATAGTCCCAGCCCTCGCAGCCTTCCTCCCGCGCCCAGAGATCGTAATCCCGTGCGTTACCCCGGGTATAGAGTTGGGCATTGATCGAGGAGCCGCCGCCGATCACCTTGGCCTGGGTATAGCGCAGTACACGACCTTTCATGTGCTTCTGCGGCACGGTTTCCCAGCCCCAGCTCGCAACGCCTTTGGTCATCTTGGCAAAACCAGCCGGCATATGAAACAGCGGGTTCCAGTCGCCGCCACCAGCCTCGATCAGCAGCACGCGGACATCAGGATCTTCGCTCAGCCGGTTGGCGAGCACGCATCCGGCTGGTCCGGCACCGGTGATGATGTAATCATAGGTCATAACGTCTTCCTCAAGTCGTTCGTCCACTCTTCCCTCAAGGAGGAGGAGAAATCACAATCGTCCGATCGACAGCCCGCCATCGAGGTCGATCACCGAGCCGGTCGCGAAGGCAAATCGCCCGGAGGCGAGCGCGGAAACCACGCCGCCTATGTCATCCGGCTCGCCCCAGCGCCGCATCGGGACCAGTCCGCCTGCGATCAGGGCGTCGTATTTCCCGGTCACACCGGCCGTCATGTCGGTTCGGATAATGCCCGGACGAATCTCGAAAACGGCGATGTCCTTCTCCGCCAGATAGAGCGCCAGCCCCTTGCTGAAGGAGGAAAGCCCTGCCTTGCTCATGCAGTAATCAAGTCTTTCAGGTGAGCTCAGCTCCGCCGAAACGGAGGTAATGTTAACGATGCTCCGCTTGCCCACCGATGACGGCAATGCCAGCATCGCCCGCAGTACGGCCTGCGTGAAAAACACCGTGCCGCGCAGGTTGGTGGCGATGATCCGGTCGAAATTTTCCGGCGTCAGGCCAAGGAAATCGCCCCGCACCACCGAGCCCATACCGGCATTGTTGACGAGACAATCGATCCGCCCGAAGCGGGTCATGATCTTTCCGATGGTCGCATCATGATTGCTGACATCGGCAAGATCGGCTTCGAAATAGGCGGCAGTCACGCCCCGTGCTTCAAGATCGGCCAGCGCGCTTTCTTCTTTGCCATAAGGCCCGAGGCCGGTGAGGGCAATGTCAAAGCCATCGGCGGCGAGCGCCCGGGCAATGCCAAGGCCTATGCCGCGCCGGCCGCCGGTGACGATTGCAAGCGGACGGGAACCGGTCATGATCTCAGATCCTCCGATGCGATGTGATCGGCAACGCGTAGTGCCTGGGCCGCCACCGTCAGCGCCGGATTGACCGCCGCCGAGGTGGGCAGGAAACCGGCATCGACCACGAACAGGTTCGGATGGTCATGGGCGCGGCAATAGACATCGAGCGGCGATGTCGCCGGGTCATGCCCGATCCTGATGGTGCCGCATTGATGCGATGGCGTGCGTTTGTCAAACGGGCGCGACAGCACGATCGGGAAACCCGCCTTCTTCAGCACGCCCTTCAGCCTTCGCACCAGATCCAGATGGGCATCCCAGTTGGTGCGGTGCCATTTGAGAACGATCCGGCCGCCATCCACCATGATGCGGCTTTCGGGATGCGGGATATCCTCGCTCATCGCGTAGAAATCGATGGCATGGGCAGAAATCTGGCCCAGCAGCCATTCCGGCACCTTCGGCATGTTCGCCTTCAGGATTGCCGCCGAAACTCGACCCAGAAGCTGAACATTGCCGAGCGGCGGGCCACCCTCGCCATCCGATAGATAGAAATCGTTGAAGCCGAAAGTCTTCTGGTAGACGCTATCATTGCGATAGGTAGGCGAGATCGCCAGCACAGCGCTCGAATTGTGGTTCATGAAATTGCGGCCGACCTGATCGGACCTGTTGGCCAGTCCTCCGGGATGGCGTTCATCGGCCGAACGCAGCAGCAACACCGCCGACTGGACCGCTCCGGCGGACAGGATCACCAGTTTCGGCGACACTTTGCGATGTTCACCGTCCTTCACGTAATGAACGCTTTCGATCCGCTTGCCATCCGGCCCAACTTCGAGACGGGTAACACGCGATCCCGTCTGCAGCGTGATCTGTTCATGCTTCAGGGCGTAGGCAAGTGCCGCCGTTTCCGCGTCCATTTTCCCGTCATTGGCATTCGGATGGGCGTCCCATGGTGTCTTCGCTTTCGCAAGCCAGCGTTCGATATCGATGCCGAGCGGCAGCGAATACGGATGCATGCCGATGGATCTCAGCTGCTTGCGAACCCTGGCGATTGCCGGTTCGTCCGGGACTGGCGGAAAGGGGTAGGGAAGGGAGTGTTGCGGCTCCGTCGGATCCTCGCCGAGAGTTCCTCGCACCATGAAAAGCTGCTCGGCCCGGGAATACCAGGGTTCTAGCTGCTCATAGCGAAATGGCCATGCAGGCGAGACACCCTCGCGATGGGCCATCTCTTCGAAATCCTCGCGACGGTAACGCACCAGCACCGCGCCGTAGAGTTTCGAATTGCCCCCGACATAATAGTAATTGCCGGGATTGAAGGCTTGCCCGCCGTGTTCGTACCACATCTCCTTCGGCCGGAAGTATCCGCGCTGGAAGATGGCTCGCTGGTCCCGGTTTTCCGGCCGGTCGGCGATATGATCGCCCGCTTCGAGGATCAGGATCGAGGCGCCGGTCGCCGCCAGTCCGGCAGCGGTGGTTGATCCACCGATGCCGGAGCCGATGATGACGATATCCGGATTGCTGGTCATCTTGTTGTCTCCCGCATCCGTATCAGGCAATCCGCGCCTGCGTCTGCGGGTCGAAATAGACGGCCTTGTCGAGATTGAAGGCGAGGCGAGCCGTCTGGCCGGCATGAATGTGGGCGTCCGCTCTCAGGCGTGCGACGATCTCCTTGCCGCCGAGATGGGTGACCGCGAAGGTATCGGCGCCGGCAGGTTCCACCACTTCGATCAGGCAATCGCCCTCGGCGAGCAGCTTGGCGTTGCGATCGGCTCCGTCCGGATCGGTCAGCGCCTCTGGCCGGATGCCGAACATCACTTGCCGCCCGGCATGAGCGGCAAGTGCCTGCTTATCAGCCGACACGGGAAGTCGAAGCGGCTCCCCACCGCCTCGTGAGAGAAGTACCGACAACCCGGCATCATTCTTCTCGACGGTCGCCTCCAACAGGTTCATTGCCGGAGAACCCATGAAATCAGCTACGAACATGTTGGCCGGATTGTTGTAAATCTCCGCCGGAGAGCCGAACTGCTGCAGAACGCCGTCCTTCAGCACCGCGATCTTGGTGGCAAGCGTCATCGCCTCGATCTGGTCGTGGGTAACGTAGACGATCGTGGTCTTCATCCGGTGATGAAGGCGCTTGATTTCGGTGCGCATGTCGACGCGCAGCTTGGCATCGAGGTTCGACAGCGGCTCGTCGAACAGGAAGACCTGCGGATTGCGCACCAGCGCACGGCCCATCGCGACACGCTGGCGCTGTCCACCGGAAAGCTGGCTCGGCTTTCGATCGAGCAGGTGACCGATCTGCAGCATGTCGGCAACCTGATGGATGGCCTTTTCACGCTCTTCCTTCGGCACACCACGGATTTCCATGCCGAAGGCAATGTTCCCCGCAACCGTCATGTTCGGATAGAGCGCATACGACTGGAACACCATGGCGATATCCCGCTTGGAAGGGTGAAGGCCCGACACCGAGCGTCCGTTGATCTCGATGTCACCCGATGTGATCGGCTCCAACCCGGCAATGGTGTTGAGAAGCGTGGACTTGCCGCAGCCCGAAGGGCCGACGAGCACGAGGAAGCCGCCTTCCTCGATCTCGATATTGATGTCCTTCAGGATTTCCAGAGCGCCATAGGACTTGCGCAGATGGCTGATCTTGAGAAACGACATGGGTCTTATCCTTTCACGGCGCCGGACATCAGGCCGCGTACGAAGTAGCGGCCGGAGACGATGTAGACGATAAGGGTTGGCAGGGCGGCGAGGATCGCGCCGGCAAAGTGGACGTTGTATTCCTTCACGCCCGTCGAGGAGGACACGAGGTTGTTGAGCGCGACCGTCATCGGGGTCGTTGCAGCGCCCGAGAACGATGCGCCGAACAGGAAGTCGTTCCAGATATTGGTGAACTGCCAGATGACGGAAACGACGATGATCGGGCCGGAGGAGGGCAGCAGGATGCGCCAGAAGATCTGGAAGAAGCTTGCGCCGTCGATCTGTGCGGCCCGGACGAGCTCGGTCGGGAACGCCTCATAGTAGTTGCGGAAATAGAGCGTGGTGAAGCCCAGGCCATAGACCACATGCACGAGGATCAGGCCCCAGATCGATCCGGCGAGGCCGATCAGGCCCAGCACCCGGGCCATCGGGATCAGCACGATCTGGAACGGGATGAAACACGAGAGCAGCAGCATTCCGAAGAAGATGTTGGAGCCGCGGAACTGCCACTTGGTCAGCACATAACCGTTGAGCGCGCCGACAAAGGTGGAGATGACGACAGCCGGCACCACCATCAGGATCGAGTTGATGAAGAAGGGCTTGAGGCCGGTCGGCTGAACCCCGATTTGGGCCGTAGACCAGGCAGAGATCCAGGGCTCAAACGTCCATGTCTGCGGAAGGTTCAGCATGCCGCCCTGCCGGATTTCGTCCAGGGGTTTCAGCGAATTCACCACCATGACGTAGAGCGGCAGCAGATAGTAGACCGCAAAGAGGATCAACGCGGCATAGATCAGGGCACGTGTCAGATGTCCGTGCGAGATGGCATTCTGGGGATTGGCGGCGCCGCTCATCAGCGTTTTCCTCCGCGAACTTCCGAGTAGAGATAGGGGATGATGATCGAGAAGATCATGATCAGCATGATGATCGCCGACGATGCGCCGATGCCCATCTGGTTGCGGGTAAAGGTGTAGGAATACATGAAGGTCGCCGGCAGCTGCGTCGCCTGGCCGGGGCCGCCGCCCGTCAGTGCGATGATCAGGTCGTAGGCCTTGATCGCAAGATGGGCGAGCACCACGAAGGCGGACAGGAAGACGGGGCGCATCAGCGGAATGATAATGCGGCGGTAGATGGTGATGTTGGACGCGCCGTCGACCTGCGCGGCCTTGATCATCTCGTTGTCGACCCCGCGAAGGCCCGCAAGGAACATCGCCATGACGAAGCCCGAGGACTGCCACACGGCGGCGATGACGACGCAGTAGATGGCGAGCTTGTTGTCCTTGATCCAGGTGAAGGTGAAACTCTCCCAGCCCCAGAGGTGCATGGTGTTTTCAAGCCCGATGCCCGGATCGAGGAACCATTTCCAGGCCGTTCCGGTCACGATGAAGGAAAGCGCCATCGGATAGAGATAGATCGGCCGCAGGAAGCCTTCGCCGCGGATCTTCTGGTCGAGCAGGATCGCGAGAAACAGTCCGAGCACGGAGCAGATCAGGATATAGAGCGAGGCGAAGATCGCGAGGTTCGAAATCGAGCGCCACCAATGGGGCAGGGCCCAGAGCTTGGAGTAGTTCTCCAGCCCAACGAAATTGTATGACGGCAGCATCTTGCTGTCTGTCAGCGACAGATAGCCGGTATAGGCGATGAAGCCATAGACGAAGAGAAGAATGACGACGAAGCTGGGCGCCAGCACAAGCTTGGGCAATAGCTCCTGAAGTCGGCTGCGGCTATCCATGATCGCGACACCGTTCGATAGTGGGTTCTAGTTTCTCTCGAGGCCCAGCCCCTAGGGGCTCTCGTACCTCTCAGGCGAGGAGCGGGGCAGGGCCGGAGCCCTTGGCAAACTCTCTCCCCGGAGACCGGGGAGAGAGGCCGGGAGATATCCCGGCTTACTTTGCGCCTTCGACGGCGGAGACGAGTTCCTTCACGGCATCTTCTGAAGAAAGCTCACCGTTGAACTGCCGCGTCACCACGTCATAGATCGCGTTCTTGACGGCGGCCGGGTTGGCATGGCCATGGGCCATGGAACCATAGAGGCGACCGTTCTTGTCTGCGTCGGCAAGGTCGGCGATCGCCTTCTTGCCGCAAGCGTCGAATGCCGTATCCGGAACATCCGTACGGGCCGGGGCTGAGCCTTTGACCACGTTGAAGGCCGACTGGAAGGTCGGGCTCTCGATTGCCGAGGCCATAGCGAGCTGGGCCGGAACCTTGTCGGCGGCAACCTTGAACATGGCGAACTGGTCGGAGTTGAAGGTCACGGCGCCCTGGGTTCCCGGGAAGCGCATGCAGACGAAATCTTCGCCGGGCTTCTTGCCGGCCTTGATGAATTCGCCCTTCGCCCAGTCGCCCATGAACTGAACGCCGGCCTTGCCTTCGATGACCATGGAGGACGCAAGGTTCCAGTCACGGCCGGAGAAGTTGTCGTCCACATAGGAGCGCAGCTTCGTCATGCGGTCGAATGCTTCCTTCATCTTGTCGGAACCCAGCGTTTCCGGGTCGAGATCGATGAAGGCCTTCTTGTAGAAGTCGTCGCCGAGAGACAGCACCACGCCATCGAAGATGGTCGCATCCTGCCAGGGCTGGCCGCCATGCGCGACGGGCGTGATGCCCTGTTCCTTGAACTTGCCGAGCAGCGCGATCAGTTCGTCCCAGTTTGCCGGTTCCTTGCCGCCAGCCTTGTCGAGAGCGGCCTTGTTGATCCACAGCCAGTTGGTCGAATGAACGTTGACCGGCGCAGCGATCCAGTGACCGTCATACTTCGAGAACTTCTGCAGCGCAGCCGGGATCACCTTGTCCCAGCCTTCCTTGGAAGCGGTCTCGTCAAGATTGCCGAGCGCGCCTTCCTTGGCCCAGTCGAGAATGTCGAAGCCGAGCATCTGCACGGCGGTCGGCGCATTGCCGGCCGTAACACGGGCACGCAGCACGGTCATCGCCTCGGTGCCGCCACCGCCGGCAACCGGCATGTCGGTCCAGGTGATGCCCTTGGATTCCAGATCCTTCTTGAGAACGTCGAGGGCGGCAGCCTCGCCGCCCGAAGTCCACCAATGCAGCACTTCAACGTTTTCGGCGGCCTGGGCAATCCCGGCCATCATCGTCAATGCCACTGCAGTCGTCGTCAGAAACTTGCGCATCGTAATCCTCCCGTTTGCAAGTTCAAATGCGGATGTTCCGCCGGTACCCGCCTTGCTCCTCGCCTGCGGGCTATCCCATGGACGTCCTTCTCGCCCACCAATTTGAAACGTTATAAATTCTTGTGAGTCAATAGTCCTTTCAGCAACTCCACCACTCCCGATGATTATTTGCGCGATGCAACAAAACAAGGGAAATCAAGGCCAACATGCCGCACACGACTTTTCGCCATCGGAAATTTGTAACGTTTCACTTTCCGATTGAACGGAACAGCTCCGCGGAGTAGGCTCCAACCTCCGAATATAGAGATACCAGCGCCAAGATCGTGCCGAAGACCGATACCCAGACGAGCCAGGAAGGGCGAAGACGCAAGTCCGCAAAGCCGACGCTGCGAACCATTGCAGAGCTGACCGGACTCGCCGTAACCACCGTCTCCCGAGCGCTCGCCGATGACCCTCTGATCAACATTGATACGCGCCGCCGCATCCATCAGGCCGCTGCGGATGTCGGCTATATGCCTGACCGTGCGGCCCAGAGGCTGAAGACCGGCCGGACGAATGTCGTAGGCGTCCTGCTCGATCCCCATGAGGAGATCCTCGGCTTCGGCACCTCGCTGATGCTGGGCCTGACGCAGGCCCTTGCCGGCACACCCTATCATCTGATCGTCATGCCGAGCTTCGTGAAGTCGTCGAATGTTGAAGCCGTCGACTACATCATCCGTAACAATCTGGCGGACGGGCTGATCTTCACCCGCACAGAGCCGCTCGACCCTCGCGTCCGGCTGTTGATCGAAAAGGACTTCCCCTTCGTCACCCATGGGCGCAGCGAATTCTCGACACCCCATCCCTATGTTGATTTCGATAGTTTCGCCTTTGCCTACGAAGCCGCCCGTCGGCTTCTGGCCAAGGGAAGGTCGCGGCTTACCATCATCCTGCCGCCGCGCAACCTGACCTTCAGCCAGCACATGCGCCACGGCTTCATGACCGCCATTCGCGAGGCCGGCGCATCCTTCGAGATCTCCGAGGATCTCGACCTCGATTCTCCGGCCGGAGCGATCCGCAACCACTTCCGCGAAAGGGCGGGGCTCAACGATCCGCCGGACGGGCTGATCTGTCCCGGCGAAGTCTCCGCCCTTGCAGCCCTTGCCGGTCTCGGCGAGGCCGGCCTGACGCTCGGCCGGGAGTTCGACATGGTGGCGAAGCAGACCTCCCGCCTGCTCAGCGACATCCAGCCCGGCATAGAGACCATCTACGAAGACCTGACCGCAGCCGGTGAACAACTCGGCAAGCTGCTGTTGCGACGCATCGGAGGCGAGGCGGCCAACACGCTGCAAATCCTGCAGCCGCCGCAGCCGAGCTTCGGAACCACCGCAGACTGAGCTGCCGCCATCCCGTCGCATTCTCCGATGTTGGGGCCAGGGCTTCATCATCACGGCCTCAGCGCGGCATCCACCAGCCGGTGCGAGCACCGACATGCATGTTGAGCGTCTTGCTTTCGGTATAATCTTCCACCGCATGACGGCCGAGCTCGCGGCCAAGCCCGGACTGCTTGTAGCCTCCGAAGGGCAGCTCCGACGCTCCGTCCATGAAGGTATTCATCCAGATGGTGCCCGCCCGCACTTTGCGGCCGATCGTCAGGCAGGTGTCGAAATCGCGGCTCCAGACGCCGGCTGACAGGCCGTAGTCGACAGCATTGGCAATCTCGATCGCCTCCTCGACGGTTTCGAATGTCAGAACGGAAAGGACCGGCCCGAAGACTTCCTCGCGAGCGACGGCCATGGACGGCGTTACCTCGGAGAGGATGGTCGGCGACATGAACTGGCCAACGCCAAAGTCAAGCGCTTCGCCACCATGAGCGACCTTCGCACCACCGCTTTTCGCGCCCGAAACATATCCGGCGATTTTTTCCATGTGCTGCGGCGTGATGATCGCGCCGACCTGTGTCGTCGGATCGAGTGGGTCGCCCACACGCACTTTCTTCGCCAGTTCGGCGATACGGTCAATCGCATCGCTGGCTATGCTCTTATGCAGAATGAGGCGCGAGCCGGCATTGCAGCATTCGCCGGCGTTGAAATAGGCGCCGAACACAGCGGCATCGATAAAGGCGTCGAGATCGGCGTCCGGGAAGACGATCTGCGGGTTCTTGCCACCGAGTTCCAGCGATACTTTCTTCAGGGTCTGGGCGGCATTGGCCATGGTCAGCTTGCCGACACCGGTGGAGCCGGTGAAAGACACCATGTCCACTTCGGGATGGGTCGTCAGGACCGCGCCGACTTCAGGGCCTGTTCCCGTGATGATGTTGACCACACCGGCCGGAACACCGGCTTCAGCCAGAATTTCACCCAGCACCAGCGTCGAGCCCGAAGTCAGTTCCGACGGCTTGACCACCGTCGTGCAGCCGGCAGCCAGTGCGAAGGGGAGCTTCTGGCCGACGATCAGGAAGGGGAAATTCCACGGCGTGATAATGGAGACGACGCCGATGGCTTCCCGCAGCACGACGCCAAGCGTCCCGTCGCCAAGCGTGTTGTAACTTTCGCCATGCAGATCGCGCGCAAGCGCTGCGGCATAGCGCCAGATATCGACGGCGCCGGCGATTTCACCACGCACCTGCGTGATCGGCTTGCCGGCCTCAATGGCATCCAGATAGGCGATCTCTTCCAGCCGGGCGGCGATCAGACCGGCAGCCTTCAGAAGAATGGCGGAACGCTCGGATGCCGTCATGCGCGGCCAGGGACCCTTGTCGAAGGCACGACGGGCGGCGGCAATGGCCTTCTCCGCATCGGCCTTGGTGCCAGACTGAAAACGGCTGACGACAACGCCATGGCTCGGCGCGGTGCGTTCGATTGTGCCGCCATCGGCGGAAGACACCCACGCACCATCGACCAGCATCCTGAAATCACGGACATTGAGGTCGGGAAGCGCCTTCGGGCTCACCAGAATTGTCATCACCACTCTCCCTTGAATACGGCGGGGCGCTTTTCGCCGAATGCGGCGACGCCCTCTTTCAGATCTGCAGTCTTGGCAATGAGGATCGAGCCAAGAGCCTCCACGGCAGAACCGTCGTCTTCTCCATTGGCGACGGCGATCATCAACTTCGCCACCTCCAGCGCGGCCGGCCCGCGCTGCGCGACACGCTCGGCATAGCTCTTCGCAGCATCGAGCACGGTGCCCGTGTCCACCACGGCATCGACAACGCCGAGCGACTGCGCCTCTTCCGCGCTGAACATCTCGCCGCCCAGCACCATTCGCCTGACGACCTGAGCGCCAAACCGATGCACCAGCCGCTGCGTGCCGGACCATCCCGGCACCATGCCAAGGCTCGTTTCCGGCAGGCCGATCTTCACCTGCCGTTCGGCAATCCTGATATCTGCAACGCCGGCAAGCTCGAGCCCGCCACCCAGCGCATGACCGTTGATGGCAGCAATCAGCGGCACTCTAAGTGTTGCCAGACGCTCGAAAACACGGTGGCCGAAGCGAACCCAGGCATGGCCGAATTCATTGGCCGTCATGCCGCTCCATGCCTTGATGTCTCCGCCGGCGGAAAAGGCCTTGCCGTCGCCGGTGAGGATAGCCACCCGGATGCGGGCATCCGCCTCCACCGTGTCGCAAACCGCCGACAACGCTTTCAGCATGTCGATATCCAGCGCGTTTAGCTTTTCGGGGCGGGAAACGGTGAGGATCGCGACAGCACCTTCAACGTCGATACGAACCTCAGCCATGAAAAACGCCCTCCAGAACCCGCTCCGGCTTTGTTGGCAGTGAGAGGCCGATCGGCGCTTCGGCGAAGAGAGCCGCGTCCATCACCTTCAGATCATCCGCAACGATCAACGGGAATTCCGACTGGTCGAGAATGTGGGCCTGAAGATCGACACCCGGCGCAATCTCCGTCACCACGATACCGGCGAGCGTCAATTTCATCACGCAACGCTCGGTGACATAGGTGATGTCTTGCCCCTGCTCGATGGCTCGCTTGCCGGAGAAGGTCACATGCTCCACCTCATTGACGAGCTTGCGGAGCTTGCCTTCCTTCTCAATAATCAGCCGGCCGCCTTCCATGCCAAGCCTGGCGCCGGCATTGAACATGCCGGAGAAGACGATCTTCCGCGCCCGAGCCGTGATATCGACAAAACCGCCGGCCCCCGCCGTCACATGCGGCCGGAACGCGAGCTTCGACACATTGACCGAACCGTCGCGACCGATTTCCAGGAAGGACAGCAACGAAGCATCGAAGCCAGCCCCCTGAAAATAGGTGAACTGATAGGGAGACGGCATGAAGGCGTCGGCATTCGAGGCGCAGCCGAAAGCAAAGTCGAGAAGCGGTACGCCACCGACGGCACCCTGTTCTATAGCCCAGGTAACGGAGCCGTGCAGACCTTCTTCCAGCAGGACGCGCGGCACGTTTGCCGAGATACCAAAGCCGAGATTGACCACGCTGCCCGCCTGTAGTTCCTGCGCCACACGGCGGGCAATCACCTTCTGGATATTGAATTCCGGCACCCGGAAACTGTCCAGCGGGCGGAAGATCTCGCCCGAGATCGCAGGATCGTAAAGCGTCTGGGTCGTCTGCTTCTGGTCGGGATCGACCACGACATAATCGACCAGCATGCCCGGCACCCGGACATCATGGGGCTTCAGGGAACCTTCCTTGGTGATCCGCTTGACCTGCGCGATGACGATGCCGCCATTGTTGCGAGCGGCGAGCGCCTGATCGAGACCACCGAGATAGGCGCCCTCGTGTTCATAGGTAAGATTGCCGCGCTCGTCGGCGGTCGTTGCCCTGATGATTGCGACCTTCGGCACGATGGCCGGAAAATAAAGCCATTCCTCGCCTTCGAACGGCAGCTTTTTCACCACCGGCTCGCGGCTTGCGGCCTCGTTCATGGCGCAGCCCTGACGCGCGGGATCGACGAAGGTTTCGAGGCCCACCTTGGTCAGGACGCCGGGCCGTTTCGCAGCGGCTTCGCGATGCATGTCGAACAAAATGCCCGAGGGAATGTTGTAGGCCGGAATTTCGTTGTTGGTGATCATTTGCCAGATCAACGGCGGCTCTGCCGTCGACGGACCGGAGGGATAGGATCCACCGATGATCCGGGCGAGCAGGCCCTTGCGGGCAATATGATCGACACCCTTGATGCCGCTCATGTCGCCCGCCGCTATCGGATGCAAAGTGGTGACCTCACGCGGGTGGCCGGTCGCCTCGAAACGCTCGCCGATGGCCTTCAGCATGAGATCAGGACACCCGAGACCGCTCGACGAGGAAACGGTGACGATGGCGCCATCGGGGATCAGGGCAGCGGCTTCCGCCGGAGTAATATGCTTGCTCATGGACGTGAACTCAAAATCCCGTTTCGACCTTGACCGCGTGGCCGGCCTTCGCCGCCTCGACGACAGCGAGCCCCGTAGCCAGCGACCAGATGCCATCCTCGGCCGTCGCCGACGGCTTGCCTCCACCGGCTACTGCGGCATGGAAAGCCTCGAGCGCCGTCTCATAGAGATTGCGCTGATCGAGAGGCAGCTCGTGCTCTCCGGCCGCGTCGCGCAAAACGACGGTACCCACCGGCTTCTGGGTCATCACATTGCGGGCGATCAGCGAGCCCTCGGTGCCATGCACCTCGAAACCGGTTTCCGCGAACTTCGTAGTGAACCCGTCATGGAACTGGGCAATGAGCCCGGACTCGAAACGCATGACGCCCATCACGGCGTCCTCCAGACCTGCCTTGCCCATGCCGCCGGCCTGCGAAAAGGCGATCACCTCGACCGGATTTTCACCGAGCACGAAACGAAGTGTATCGGCATCGTGCACGGTGATATCGAGGATCACCCCGCCGCCGGCTTGCGGCTTGTCCAGTCGCCAACCCTGCAGGTGCGGCGGCAGATAGACCGCATGAAAAACGCGTGCGGAAAGCGGCTTGCCGATCCGGCCATCGGCAATCGCCTGATGCATGGCCTTGTGGCTGGCTGCATTGCGCAGATGATGATTGGTAGCGAGGATCACGCCTGCATCGTCTGCGGCCTTTGCCATGGCGTGCGCATCCTCCAGCGAAAGAGCCAGCGGCTTTTCGCAGAGAACATGCTTGCCGGCTCTGGCGGCCGCGATCGCCTGTGGCGCATGAAGCTCGTTGGTGGTGGAGATATAGACGGCATCGACCGAGGCATCGACCAGAAGTTCATCGACGCTGGTAACGGCCTTGGGAATACCGTTTTCCGCCGCGTAAGCCTGCCCACGCTCGGTATTCGTACTCATGACCGAGACGACTTCACCTCCGGCCGCGCGGACCGCCCCGATCACCCACTCACGGGCGATCGTGCTTGCGCCGATCAATCCCCATCGCACTGTCATGCCATCTTCCTCCCGAATATTCCCTGTCCGGCACCGCAGCTCTCCCTGACCACCAGGCGCACGGCGCCCGTGATCGCTTCGGCATCCGCCTTGTCCGCATTGATCTGCTTCAGCAAAAGCTGGGCGGCGCGCCGGCCCATGCCCTGCGGATCGACCGCAATCGTCGTCAGCGCCGGCACTGCCGTCTGCGCCTCGATCACATCGTCGAAACCGACGACGGCGAAGTCGCGGCCGGGCTCCAGCCCCCGCGCCCGAAGGCCGTCGCAGACACCGAAGGCAGCCGCATCATTGAAGCAGACCGCACCCGTCGGCTTTTCCGCAAGCAGCATCGCCCGGCCGATCGCCTCCACGCCGCCGGCCCGCGACGGCGCGGAAGGCACGACCAGATCCTCGCTGAATTCCAGACCAGCAGCAGCCATGGCCGCACGATAGCCTTCAAGGCGTTCGGCAAAGACGACGGTATCGGCAAAGCCCCCGATAAAGGCGATGCGACGGTGTCCGAGCGAAACCAGATGCTCGACCGCGGCCACCGTTCCCGCCCGGTTGTCGGACACGAGAGACGACACCTTGGCGCCCGGCACATTGCGCACCACGAGCACAACCGGAATGCCGGCGGACACCAGCGGCTTGAGATCCTTCGCCGTCGTTCCGCGCGCCGGCGAGACGATCAGACCCGACACCCCATGCTCGCGCATCGAGGCAATCACCTCGCTCTGCCGGTCGATGCTTTCTCCGGTATTGGCAAGAAACTGCACGAAGCCGGCCGACTGCACGACCATGTCGACCCCCACCGCAAGCTCGGCAAAGAAGCTGTTGGTCAGATCATTGACGACAACGCCGATGATCTTCGACTTGGCGTTCGACTGGCGCAGGTTGGCCGCACCGCGGTTATAGACGTATCCAAGGTCCCGCATTGCGGCGTTGACCCTGGCTCGGGTCGCCTCACCGACAAGGGGAGAGCCCTGCAGGACAAGCGATACCGTCGACTTCGACACGCCGGCCGCTTCCGCGATATCGACGACGGTGACCCGTCCTTTGCTCATCCGATTTCCTCCCGGGACTTTCGTCCGCTGTTGCTGCCAGATAATTGGAACGTTCCAAATTTGTCAAGCACCGGCCAACAGAATCTCCACAGACGGTCCTTTCACCTCTGAAAACAAAGAAATCTTTCTAATTTTCCCGTGAAACACGCGCCTCAGAGCCATTCAAACAATAGCAAGTGCCCGAAAAATCTTCTTGAATTTTGGAACGTTCCAAACTATTCAGCAAAAACTTCAGAGGAGGATGGAGATGACTGAGAGCCTGAAACTGCCCGATGAAGGCGGAACCGTTCGCGAGTATCAGCTGGTCGGGACACCGATTACCCGCCCTTCCTCGCCGCCGGTTTTCAATCGCATTGCCTATGCGGCGGCTCATGTCGTATCCGATCCGTTCCGTGACGCAGATCCCTGGAACCGGCCTCAGGTCGACTGGGAAACCACAATGGCTTTCCGCCACCACCTGTGGAGCCTCGGCTTCAGGATAGCGGAGGCGATGGATACCTCGCAGCGCGGCATGGGCCTCGACTGGGTCGGAGCGCAGGAACTCATCCGCCGCTCGCTCGCCGAGGCACGGTCGGTGAAGGGTGCCGATCTCGCTTGCGGCGCTGGCACTGACCAGCTCACAGCCGCCGACACCCGCTCACTCGACGATGTCATCGCCGCCTATGAGGAACAGATCGGCTTCATCGAAAAGCACGGTGGCCACGCCATCATGATGGCGAGCCGCGCATTGGCACGCGTTACCAGATCGCCGGAAGATTATGCTCACGTCTACGGACGTATCCTGTCCCAGACCAGGGACAAGGTCGTTCTCCACTGGCTGGGCGAGATGTTCGATCCGCAGCTTGCCGGCTACTGGGGCTCACAGAGCTTCGAGGCCGCACTCGATTGCGTAATCGATATCATCGAGGCCAACAGGGACAAGGTCGAGGGCATCAAGATCTCGCTGCTGGACAACGCCAAGGAAATAGAGTTGCGCCGCCGCCTGCCGGAAGGCGTGCTGTGCTTCACCGGCGACGACTTCAACTATGCCGAACTGATCGAGGGAGACGGCACGCGCTACAGCCATGCGCTGCTCGGCATCTTCGACGCCGTCGCACCCTCCGCCTCAAAGGCGCTTGCGGCTCTCGCAGGCGGCGATACGGCAACCTTCCGTGCGGTGATCGAGCCAACCGTTCCCCTCTCCCGCAAGATCTTCGAAAGCCCGACCCAATATTACAAGGCAGGCGTGGTTTTCCTTGCCTGGCTGAACGGCCACCAATCGCATTTCAGCTTGCCGGCCGGCATGCAGTCGGCACGCGGCATCCTGCACTATGCCGATATCTTCCGGCTGGCCGACCGCGCGAATGTGCTCGACAAGCCGGAGCTTGCGGCAAGACGCATGAAGAGCCTGCTCGGCGTTTACGGCATCGAGTGAGGCCCGACGGGCCTCTCTCACCGTTTTCGATCATGCCTGAACGGAAAAAAGCTCAGTCGTATTCCGGAAAGCGCGGCGTGCTGGCCAGCAGTTTCCGCGTATAGGCGTTCTGCGGATTCGCGAGGATTTCCCGCATCGGGCCGCTTTCCACGATCCGGCCCCGCTCGAGAATGACCAGTTCCTCGCAGAGCAGTGCGACGAGGCTGATATCGTGAGACACCAGCACCAGCGTCACGGTATTCGACAGCTCCTTCAGGAGCTCGACAATCCGCACGCGGGTTGAAAGATCGAGTGCGCTGACGACCTCGTCCGCAAGGATGATTTCCGGCCGGGAAACGATCGCCCGGGCGATCGCGATGCGCTGGCGCTGTCCGCCGGAAAATTCATGCGGATAACGAGATGCCGCATCGGCGGGCAATCCGACGGAGGCCAGCGCCTCGGCAACCGCCTGCTTCGGATCGAGACCCGTTTTCAGCGACCAGATCGGCTCGGCGATGATATCGAAAACCGACTGACGCGGATCGAGCGAGGAGTAAGGGTCCTGAAAAACCGCCTGCATCGAACGCCGGAAATCCCGCATGAACCCGCGGTTTGCAAGATCGACCGCCCTGCCCTTCAGTGCGATCTCGCCGGCGACAGGGCTCGCCAGCCCCAGCAGCAGGCGCAGCATGGTCGTCTTGCCGGAACCGGATTCACCGACAATGCCGAGATTGCGGCCAGCCTCGAGCTTGAGGCTCACATCGTCAAGCACGCGCTGTCCGCGCCCATAGCCGAAAGTGACGTTCTTCATTTCAAGCAAGGTCATAGCGCATTCCTGAGAGCCTGGTCGAAGGAGCGCGCGGCAGCGAGAAGGCCTTGCGTATAGGCATGCCGCGGACGACGGAAGACTTCCCCAACCGGTCCCTGCTCGACGAGCCTGCCCTGCTGCAGCACCACGACACGCTCGGCCGCCATTGCGACGACCGGCAGGTCATGGCTGATGAAAAGCAGCGCCATGCCGCTTTCCTGGACAAGGCCTTCCAGCAGCTTCAGGATTTCCGCCTGTGTCGTCACGTCGAGCGCGGTCGTCGGCTCGTCGGCGATCAGGAGCGCCGGCCGGCAGGCAAGCGCCATGGCGATGGCCGCGCGCTGGCGCTGACCGCCGGAAATCTCATGCGGCCAGGAGTTTGCGATGCGCGCCGGATCCGGCAGAAGCACACGTTCCAAGAGCCCGATCACCTCGCCGTCGATAAAAGAGCGGTCCAAGCTCAAACCATCGCGGCGACGGCGGCGGCGCACCACTTCCGTCACCTGCCGCCCGATTTTCATCAGAGGATCGAGCGCGGTTAACGGCTCCTGAAAGACAGTTGCGGCGACATTTCCCCGAAGCGGAACGAGTTCGCGGTCAGACGCGCCGACAATCTGTCTGTCACCGAGGCGAACCGAACCGTCAGCAGACATGCCGTCCGCGAGAAGACCAATGGAGGCGAGCGCCGTCAGCGACTTGCCCGAACCGGATTCGCCAATCAGACCAACGCGCTCGCCCGCCGCAACGGAGAACGACACATCCGAGACCAGCACGCGCCCACCTGCCCTGATCGTCAGGTTTTCGACCTTGAGGATATCGCTCATCGGCGTCTCCTGCGGGTTGGATCGCCGAAATCGCGCAGACCATCCGCGAGCAAGTTGAGGCCGATGACCAGCGAGACCAGCGCAATGCCCGGAGCGACCGCGCCGAAGGGCGCCGTGTAAACCGTCCCCTGTGCTTCCTGCAAAAGACGCCCCCAGGACGAATTCGGCGGCGGCGCGCCAAGGCCGAGATAGGAAAGCGAGGCTTCCGCGATGACGGCGAGACCGAATTGCAGCGCCAGATTGACGATCAGCGTTGGCCAGATGTTCGGCAGAACATGAATGAAGACGATGGCCAGCCACGAGGTCCCCGAAACGCGCGAAGCGGTAATGTAGTCCATGGCCAGCACGCGCTTGGCAAGGATACGGGTCAGCCGGGCAATGATGGCAGAGCTGGCGATACCGATAGCGAGGATCGCGGTCCAGAGGCTCGCCCCGTCGCTCGAAGCGACGATCAGCATGGCAACGAGCAGGGTTGGGAATGCGATCAGGATATCGAAGGTGGCGGCAAAGACATCATCGAGGGTTCTCGTCGCAAAGGCGGAAATCACCCCGATCGTCACACCGATCAGCGCGCCGATGGCAACGGCGCCCGCACCGACCACCAGCGCGATGCGCGAACCGATCATGATCTGGGTCATCAGATCACGGCCGAGCCGGTCCGTTCCCGCCCAGTGCAGAAGTGACGGCGCTTCGAGGCGCCCGCCGACCATGCCTGTCGGATCGTAGGGCGTCCAGAACAGGCTGACGAGCCCGAGAAGGACGTGAAGCCCGACAACGAAGCCGCCAAGCATGAAGCTCGGCGAAGACCTGAACCGTTCCTGAGGGGGAGAGACCGGCAATTCCGGATTGTCGACCGTCATGCCTTTGCCCCCGTCGCGCGGCTGCGCAGCCGCGGATCGATCAGACGCTGCGCGATATCGGCAGCGAAGCCGACAAGGAGCACGAGAAGCGTGGAGATGAACAATACGCCCTGCACATTCGGATAATCCCGCTGCTCGATACCAAGCAGCAGCATCGAGCCGAGCCCCGGCAGCGAAAAGACGCGCTCGACCACGACCGCGCCGAGAAGGGTAGAGGCGAGTTCTATGCCAAGGATCGAGATTACCGGCACCGCGCCGTTGCGGATACCGTGACGGATCAGCGCCTCAGAGAAACCGGAACCGAGCGCCCGCGCCGTCCTGAGATAGTCGCTGCCCAGCACATCCTGCGTGGCCGAGCGCACGTAGCGGATCAGCGACGAAGACATCACCAGGGCGATGGTAATCACCGGCAGCACAAGCGCATGAAACGCCGCCGGCGCATTCGTCCAGCCGCGCGACGGAAAGCCGCCGGAGGGAAAGAGCCTCAGATTGACCGCAAAGACGGCAACGAGAAGTATCCCGATCCAGAACACTGGCACGGCAATGCCGAGCTGCGACACGACCGAGAGCAGGATGCCATACCAGCGATCCTGCTTGACCGCAGCGATAATGCCCAGCGGCAGGGCGATCACGATGGCCAGAATGAAGGCAAGCAGCGTGAGCGGGACAGTGACCGTGAGCCGCTTGCCGATCTCCGCCAGCACGGGTGCACCGCTGATAAACGAGTTGCCGAAATCGAAGCGCGCAAGGCTCGATACGAACCGGACGAACTGTTCCGAAACGGGCAGGTCGGAACCGACCTGCTGGCGCGCAGCCTCGATCTGCTCGGGATCCGCACCAACGGAAACCAGCGCATTCGCGGGATCGCCAGGAAGCAGGCGCAGCAGCAGGAACAGAACGGCCGCGGCGATCAGGACCGACAGGACGAGGATCACTGACCGGCGTATGAGATAGACAAGAATGGTCGCCACCTTTCCTAGAGCATTTCCGGCGAAAACGGTTGCGCCCTCAATGCTCTATCTCTCTGTTTTCACTCAACTCCGGACACAAAACCGGTTCCCGCTTTTGCTGGAATTGCTCTAGACGCAAAATGCCGCCCGAAAATAGTTCGGGCGGCGCTGACTGTCGAGCACGCCGCAGGGCGATGCCCGCGGCTTGAACAGTTTGCTATTCGGCGGCCTTCTGGATGCCGTAAGCGAAGAACTGCGAGTTGAGGCCGTTCACCGGATAGCCGGTTACTGTCTTCTTCGAAACCACGATCTGCGGATAGAGATAGAGCCAGTTGCTGGCGGCATCCTCGGCGATCACCGTGTTGACTTCCTTGAGCTTCGCGGTCTGCTCGTCGGTGGTGGCGCTCGCTTCGGCTTGCTTGATCAGGTCGACGACCTTCGGGTTATTGTAGCCCCAGTAGAAGTCCGGATTGCCGTAGAAGACGATATCGCGGTGGTTCACATGCTCCTGCAAGGTCGCCTGGAAATCGTGAGCCTTGTAGACCTTGGTGTACCATTCGTTGGCCGTGATGACGTTGATGTTCACCTTCACGCCGACCTTGGCAAGTTCGGTTTGCAGGAACTGCGCGACGATGGGATGCGGATCGTAGTTCGGCGTGTCGAGCGTGAAGGTGAAGCCATCAGGATAACCGGCTTCCGCCAGCAGCGCCTTGGCGCTGCCCACGTCATAGGCGTCGACATTGGTGAGGTCGACATACCAAGGGTCGGTCGGCGGCACGAAGGAGCCGATGACCATGCCATAATCACCCCAGATGGCGTTGAGGAGCTTCTTCTTGTCGACGGCGCGGGCCAGAGCCTTGCGCACCTTGACGTTGTCGAAGGGCTTCACCCGATCGTTATAGGCAAGCAGCAGCTTGGTGGTGGACTGGCCTTCGGCCACGGTGAACTCCGGATTGTCCTTGAACTGGGCAAGCGAATCCGGGCTCTGGACGGAGGTGACGATATCGACCGAACCGGTCAGCAGCGCATTGTTGAGCGCAGTCGCCTCGGTGAAATACTGGTAGACGACTTCGCCATTGCTCGGCTTCGTACCCCAATAGCCGTCGAAACGCTGGAGCGAGATGGAGGAACCGCGACGCCATTCCTCGAGCTTGTAGGGACCCGTGCCGTCTTCAGAAGACTGCAGGTCCTTGGCGGCGTCGTTGACCACCCAGACATAGCTCAGATTGTAGGGCAGCGAGATGGAGCGAGCAGAGAGCTTCACGACGACCGTCTGGTCGTCGGGCGTCTCGACAGCGCTGATGGTCTTGAGGCTGTTCTTGCGCGAGCTCTTGGATTCGGCCGCCGTGACGCGCTCGATCGAGAACTTGACGTCTTTTGCTGTGAGCGGTTCGCCGGAATGGAAGGTGACGCCGGGTTGGAGGGTGAAGGTATAGGTCAGACCGTCATCGCTGACCTTGAAGTCCTTAGCCAGAACCGGCTCAACCGCGCCGGCATCGCTCAGGCGGAAAAGCGCTTCGTAGACGTTGCCGTTGAAGGCTTCGTTGATGCCCTGCCCCGCGCCGGCGGTGTTGTCGAGGTTCTGCGGCTCGTAGAGAGAACCGATGTTGACGGTCGCATCGGCATCGAAGTCCGCAGCCACAAGCGGCGTTGCGAACGAAAGGGCGACGAGTGCGGCCGCAGCCGTCGTCGCGCGCCATTCGGACAGGAACCCCTGCCTGTTTTTATTGGCAAAACCGCTCATGGATGTGCTCCTCGTATCGTCAGTGTTTTTGGTCGTTGATCTCGATTGGAGTTATACCCTACCAGACTTGTGGGGTATTGGATCCTTCGCCTGATTTGTCGTTGCGGAGGAAAATGCTCACAGGCAATTCCACCGCATGAAGAGAATTATTTTCCACGCCGATGAAAAGCTATCGCGGCGCCCGCAAAGTTCAAGTACGCCAACGGCAACGGATCCTACCCAAGAAGCATCGGAAAACTGAAAGGCGGAGGACATGAGCGACCTGGACCGAGTTCGCGCGCAACGTTTGATGGGGGCAGCCGGCATCGACGCTCTCGTCTTTTTCCAGCCGGAAGCCTTCCGCTATGCGATCGGGGCCTATGCCGGCGTGGCCACGATGTGGGGGCGGGCAGGCTCGGCAATCGCAGTCGTTCCGTCTGATACCGCCGCCTCGCTGGCCGCCGTCATCAGCGATCATGCCTCAGCCGGCGTGGCGAGCCTGCGCCAATCCGTGGATATCCGCACGCACCGCATATGGATCGACGGCGTCGCCCTGACCGGACAGGAAACCATTGCCGATATCGACGCAGCCTATCGCCGGATGGAAAACACTGGACCACGACCGGAGACCTTCGATCAGGAGGCATGCTTCCGCCTGCTTGCCGATATTCTCGTCGAGCGCGGACTGGACAAAGCCGTGCTGGGGGCCGATTTTTCCTTCCTCCCTGCCGCAGACTTCGAAAGGCTGAAGAAGGCCCTCCCCCATGTCACATGGAAAGACGCCTCGGATATTCTGCTGAGGTTGAGGGCGATCAAGAATCCGCAGGAAATCGAGCGCCTGCGCCGGGCTGCACGCGCGGCCGAAGCCGGCCTGCGATCCCTGGCATCGGGGGTAAAGCCTGATGCTTCCCTACGCGAACTATCCGCCGCATGGCTCCAAGGCGCTCGCGAAGAGGCTGCAGCCGGAGGCTTCGGGCTCTCGGGACATTGGGATTACATTTCGGTCGGTCCCGACCTCACGGACGGCAGCGCCACGGTAAAACCCGGTTCGCTGATCAAGGCGGATGTCGGAACGTTGGTCGAGGGCTATTCTTCCGACGGCGCGCGGACCTTCGTGCTCGGGCAACCGGCCAGCCTTGCCACGGAACTTCATGCCATCCTGCATGAAGCCTTTCTTGTGGGCCTCGAACAAATCCGGCCCGGCCGCCGTTTCGGGGATGTCCACGCCGCGATGCTCGCCCGGTTCAGGAAGAACGGGCTCAACGAATATTATCGCGGACACTTCGGCCATTCGGTCGGCGGCAATGCCGGCATCGAGGAATGGCCCTTTTTTTCAAACGGCAATGGCGAGGTGATCGAACAGAACATGGTCGTCGCCCTTGAAACGCCGTTCTATGCGCAGGGCTTCGGCGCGCTGATGATCGAGGATCAGTTTCTCGTGACGGAAACCGGCACCGAATGCATGAACAGCCTGCCACGCGATATCATCCGCATTGACTGACCCCGCCCCCCGGGCAACGGACATGACAAAGGCCGGCGCGTTATCGCGCCGGCCTTTGCTTTTTTCCGAAGAACCGATCAGACGCGTTCAAGCGCGACCGCGATACCCTGGCCGACGCCGATGCACATGGTGGACAGCGAGTAGCGACCGCCATTGAGCGACAGTTCCAGCGCCGCGGTGCCGGTGATGCGGGCACCCGACATGCCGAGCGGATGGCCGAGCGCGATCGCACCGCCGTTCCGGTTCACCCGCGGATCGTCGTCGGCGATGCCCAGCAGACGCAACGTCGCGAGACCCTGGCTGGCGAAGGCTTCGTTCAGTTCGATCACGTCGAACTGGTCCTGCGTCATGCCGAGCCGCGTCATAAGCTTTTGCGAGGCAGGAGCGGGACCGATACCCATGACACGCGGGGGAACGCCGGCCGCGGCGCCACCGAGGACCCGGGCAATCGGGGTAAGTCCATACTTCTTCACAGCAGCCTCTGAAGCGATGATCAGCGCCGCCGCACCATCGTTGACGCCCGAGGCGTTGCCGGCCGTCACGGTTCCGCCTTCCTTACGGAAGGGCGTTCCGAGCTTCGCCAGCGTCTCGATGGTCGTTGCGCGGGGATGCTCGTCCTTCTCGACGACAATCGGATCGCCTTTACGCTGCGGAATGGTGACCGGCACGATTTCCTTCGCCAGACGCCCGTTGGCCTGAGCTTCAGCGGCCTTGGCCTGAGAGCGAACGGCAAATGCGTCCTGATCCTCACGGCTCACCTTGAAGTCCTCGGCAACATTCTCGCCGGTCTCCGGCATGCTGTCGACGCCGTACTGTTTCTTCATCAGCGGGTTGACGAAGCGCCAGCCGATGGTGGTGTCGTGGATTTCTGCATGACGGGAGAAGGCCGTCTCGGCCTTCGGCATGACGAAGGGAGCGCGGCTCATGCTTTCGACGCCGCCTGCGATCATCAGTTCCGCCTCGCCCGACCGGATGGCACGCGCCGCGGTGATGACGGCATCCATGCCGGAGCCGCAAAGACGATTGATCGTCGTGCCAGAAACGCTGACCGGCAGGCCGGCGAGCAGCAGCGACATGCGGGCAACGTTGCGGTTGTCTTCGCCCGCCTGGTTCGCGCAGCCGAAGATCACGTCATCGACAGCTTCGAAGTCGAGCCCCGGATGGCGCTCCAGAAGCGCCTTCAGGGGAACCGCGCCAAGATCATCGGCGCGGACGGAGGAGAGCGAACCGCCGAAGCGGCCGATCGGGGTGCGGATATAGTCGCAGATATAGGCTTCGGTCATGTCACAGCTCCGGTACGATCAGATCGCCGACAGGTCCCGGCACCACAAGTTCAGCGCCGGTCAGGGCCTGCAGCTCTTCGAGAGAGATCGACGGCAGCTTCTCGCGCAGGACGAAACGGCCGCCTTCGATATCGATCACGGCAAGGCTGGTATAGACGCGGGTCACGCAGCCGACGCCGGTCAGCGGCAGGGTGCAGCGGTCGAGCAGCTTGGGCTCGCCCTTCTTCGTAACATGCTCGGTGATAACAGCCACGCGCTTGGCGCCGTGTACGAGGTCCATCGCGCCGCCGACGGCCGGCACGCCGCCTGCGCCTATGCTCCAGTTTGCAAGGTCACCATTCTGGGCAACCTGATAGGCGCCGAGGATGGCAACGTCGAGATGCCCGCCGCGCACCATGGCGAAGCTGTCGGCATGATGGAAGAAGGCGGCACCCGGCTTCAGCGTCACGGCCTTCTTGCCGGCGTTGATAAGGTCCCAGTCTTCCTCGCCCTTGGCGGGGGATTCGCCGAAATCGAGGATGCCGTTTTCGGTGTGGAACACGGCCTGACGTCCCGGCGGCTGGTACTGGGCGACCATTTCCGGAAAGCCGATGCCGAGGTTCACATAGGAGCCGTCTTCGATATCCTGTGCTGCGCGCCAGGCGATCTGGGCGTTGGAAAGCTTGTCAGTCATGGGTAGCTCGCTCCCTCACGGTTCAGGACTTCTTCCTGCTGGGGATCGGACACTTCGACGACCGCCTGCACGAAGATACCGGGTGTGATGACGACTTCCGGATCGATCTCGCCGGGCTCCACGATCTTCGACACCTGCACGATGGTGGTGGCCGCGGCCATGCACATCAGCGGGTTAAAGTTGCGAGCCGCCTTGTTGTAGATCAGGTTGCCATGGGTATCGCCCACATGCGCCTTGACGATCGCAAAATCGGCCTTCAGCCAGCGCTCCTGCACGTAGGGACGACCGTCGAATTCCTCGATCTTCTTGCCATTGGCAAGTTCGGTGCCATAGGAGGTCGGCGTAAAGAAGGCCGGGATGCCCGCACCACCGGCGCGGATGCGCTCGGCCAGCGTGCCCTGCGGCACGAGTTCCAGCTCGATTTCACCGGCCTGATACTTTTCCGTGAACACGCGCGGATCGGCGGATCGGGGGAAGGAGCAGATCAGCTTGCTGACCATGCCCTGCTCGATCAGCGCCGCAAGGCCGACATGGCCGTTGCCGGCGTTGTTGTTCACAACGGTCAGGTTTTTCGGGTGTCCGGTCTGCACGAAACGGTCGATGAGCGCGTGGATCAGTTCGATCGGAGCGCCGGAACCACCGAAGCCGCCGATCATTACCGTCGCGCCATCGCCGATCTCGGCCACAGCCTCGGCCGGACTTGGGACTGTCTTGTCCATCGGGATCTCCTCTATCGCCGCAACGGACTGACGCCGCACGGCCAGCATCATGGATAGAAAATAGAGCCCTTCCCGGCAATGGATTTGTGCGATATGCTGCATTTGTTGACATATCGCACGGAACGATAATGCCCATTACCCAACGCGACACCATGGGCGGCCTTGCCAAGGGCCTCGCCGTCATCGAGACCTTCACCGCGGAGCATCCGCGCCAGAGCATTTCGGATGTCGCTGCCGCAAGTGGTCTCGACCGGGCGACCGCGCGGCGCTGCCTGCTCACGCTCGCCCACTTCGGCTACGCGGATTACGATGGAAAGTTCTTCACGCTGACGCCCAGAGTATTACGGCTCGGGACCGCCTGCCTCGCCACCATGCCGCTTCCGCAGATGGTTCAACCGCTCCTCGATACGCTTTCCGACGAACTTGGGGAAAGCTCCTCCGTATCCATCCTAGATGGTGACGAAATCGTCTATGTGGCGCGCGCCGCACAACGAAAGGTCATGTCGATCGCGCTTATGCCGGGATCGCGCCTTCCCGCCTTCTGCACCTCGATGGGCAGGATCCTGTTTTCCGCACTTCCTGAGGAAGAAATCCGCAAACGCCTAGCCCTTCATCCTCTTACAGCGCGCACGCCCATGACCGTGACTGATCCGGATATGCTCATGGAACGCATCCGCGCGGTGCGCGCCCAAGGTTATGCCCTTATCGATCAAGAAGTGGAACTCGGCCTGCGCTCGATCGCCGTGCCGGTGCTGACCGCACGCGGTATTACGGTCGCGGCACTCAACATCGGGCTTCCGGCAAGAGGCGAGGATGTTTCAGACCTTGCCGCGAGGTACCTGCCCAAGCTGCTTACAGTACAGGCGGAGTTGAAGAAAATGCTTAGATAGGCCCCGCTCGGCCTTGGTATGAGGGAGCTGGCCAACTGCACCACAACCTGCAATCATGCATTCAGCAATGCCGATTCAGAAAGCTGTGGGGAATAGATCGTGGGACGCCTGCACACAGAGAATCACCTTGTCGCACGTATCGGATGGCTCAGGGCCGCCGTCCTCGGAGCCAATGACGGGATCGTCTCGACCGCCAGCCTGATTGTTGGCGTCGCATCGGCTTCGACGGCCAGTTCGGAGATCCTGGTCGCCGGCATTGCCGGGCTCGTCGCCGGTGCGATGTCGATGGCTGCGGGAGAATATGTGTCCGTAAGCTCGCAATCGGACACGGAACAGGCTGACCTTGAACGGGAACGGCGGGAACTGGCGACCAGCCCTGAATCCGAACACGAGGAACTCGCCCAGATCTATGTTGCCCGGGGTGTCGAACTCGGGCTTGCGAGAACCGTAGCAAGTCAAATGATGGCGCACGACGCGCTGGCGGCTCACGCCAAGGATGAGCTCGGCATTTCGGAAATTACCAGCGCCCGTCCCATTCAGGCAGCGCTCACGTCGGCGGCAACATTCGCCACCGGCGCAGCACTGCCTATGCTCGTGACGTTGCTGTCGCCGGTCACGATGATCCCGATCTCGGTCTCGCTTGCCTCTCTGGTATTTCTCGCGCTGCTGGGAGCGATCGGCGCACGCGCGGGCGGCGCCAACATAGCCAAGGCAACAGCAAGGGTCACGTTCTGGGGCGCATTTGCCATGGCTCTGACCGCCGGCATCGGCGCCCTGGTGGGCACCGCCGTTTGACGGGCCTCCGCTACAACGGATAATTCCGCAGCATAAGATAACTGCATCCGCCCTGGTTCATTTCCTGAAGACTGGACACCTCAAGCGCCGTTGCGCGATGTCCAGCGATGCCATTCGTCTTCGCTGCCGTGGAAAGCGTTGAGGTCGATCTTGCCGGATACGCCCTGAGACAGGCCTGAACCCGAGTATTGCCAGAACATCCACTTGCGGCCGGGATAGCGCTTGGAAGGATGCGCCGCCACCGAACGCAGCCAGAAGGGATATTCCAGAAACTGGCCGTCCAGATGATCGTCGTAGAAATCGGGCGCGGTGTAGATGACCGGGCGCTTGCCATAGTGGCGTTCCAGCATGTCCATGAAGACCTGCATCTTCTCGCGCACCTTGGTCGACGAGAGACGACGTTTGCAACTCGATTCCGCATTGTATTCCACATCGATCACCGGCGGCAGCGCATCGGGATCGCGCGGCACGTTGCGGATGAACCACTCGGCCTGCTCGCCGGCGGTGCGACACCAGTAGAAGAAGTGATAGGCGCCGCGCTTCAGCCCGGCATCCTTTGCGCGCTTCCAGTTGGTGCGGAACATCGGGTCGAGATGATCGCCGCCGTCCGTCGCCTTGATGTAGGCAAAGTTCGCGCCCTGCGTACGCAGCTTGACCCAGTCGATATCGCCCTGCCAGCGGGAGACATCGACGCCGTGCACCGCATGCCTTCTCGGCGAGGCCTTGCCGAAGTTGATCGGCTTGGCATCGCGGAACTGATGGCTGTAGATCCGCGAACGTCCGCGCGGCGAGGGATCGAGTTGGGGAGCGGAGGGAACCAGCATGGCAACCGGTTTTTCGTTCGGCACGGGCATGCCGGCCGAAAGGGTTGCCGGTTGAAGCGCCTGCGGCTCCGGCACCTTACCAGCCCAGGCCAACATCGGCGACGACTGCGGCTCGATGACAGAGACCTGTTGCGGCGGCACGACCTGGACACTCGCCTGTCCAACCGGTGCGGCAGGAATAGGAGCTGAAGCCATGCTGACTGCGCTCGTGGTCTCCCGGGAGGGGGCGATGTTCAGCGCTTCCTCCGGACTGGACGTCGATCTGCATCCGGCAACAACGAGGCACCAGAATACGATCGAAGACAGGGTAGAAAGACGCATGGCACCAATACTCTACACAAACGGCGGGCGACTTCATTCCGCTCCGGCCGGGACCACTGACAGCATTTGCTAACAGAGTTTTACCGGCAAATGTTAAATGCAATCTTTACCGATTGCGGAGATGCACACGTTCCCGCCTCACGCCGAAACACTAAACCGTGAGAGTTTCGATGACGAAGGCCTGGGGATACGGTAACGCCGAACCGATGACACTTGGCGAATAGGAAGCAGGCGTCGCCGCGGCCTTTGCAGCAGACGGTCCAATTGATATTCACGTTCGCGAAATTGCGGATTTCCTCGACTGAGAGCACGATGACGAAAACGACAACGGAAATGCCCGAGGCGACGCTGGAGAACTGGCGGCGCCGTCCCTATAACGCCTGGGCCTTCAGCCACGTCGACCGGCTGGTCGCCACCCAGCCGATCCGGAACGGACAGAACAAGCACACCCTGCCACGCGCAGAACCACTGGACCTGTCCAAGATCTCGACGGACGGCAACAGAACCATCGACGCCGCTCTGGCAGACAGCTTTACCGACGGCTTCATGGTCCTGCATCGCGGCCAGATCATTGCCGAGCATTATGGCCCCACCTCCGACGCAGGAACCCGCCACATCGTCTTTTCCGTCAGCAAATCGCTGACCGGCAGCCTTGCAGGGGTATTGGTCGAGCGCGGCGAACTCGATGTCGACCAGCCGGCGACCCGCTACGTTCCAGAACTGGCCTCATCCGCTTATGGCGACTGCACGGTCCGCCATATCCTGGACATGACTGTATCAGTTCGTTTCATCGAGGATTATCTCGACCCGAAAGGCGATGTCGCCCGCTACCGCGTGGCCATGGACTGGGATCCGCCGAGGGCATTTGAATATGAGGGCGGCCTGCACAACTTCGTTGCAACCCTTCCCCATGATTCCGGTCCACATGGGGAGAAGTTCCACTACGTTTCGCCCAACTCAGACGTTCTCGGCTGGATCCTCGAGCGCGCCGGCGGCATGCCGATGGCGGAACTCCTGTCGCACCACATCTGGCAACCGATGGGGGCGGAGAACGACGCCTACATCACCGTTGACAGGCAGGGCGGCGCTAGAACCGCAGGCGGCATCTGCACCACGGTTGCGGATTTCGCGCGTTTCGGCGAATTGATGCGACTGAAAGGCCGCACTGATGGCCGGCAGGTCATTCCGGAAAGCTGGATAGACGACATCCTCAACGGCGGCGACCGGCAGGCTTGGGCTCGCGGCGATCTGACCGAACTCTTCGCCTCTGGCCGTTATCGCTCGAAATGGTACATTCCGGACGACGTGCCCGGCGAGTTCTGCGCCATCGGCATTCACGGTCAATGGATCTATGTCGATCAGGCCGCTGAAATGACCGCCGTCAAGCTTTCGTCTCAGCCGATTCCCGCCGACGACGATCTAGACCAGCAGACGCTGCAGATATTCCGCGCGCTGGGCAAGTATCTAAAGCGCTGATCATCGGAGATCCAGAATGCAGGAAGGCGCGCCGGATTGGCGCGCCTCCTTGTTTTATTGTCGACTTCCACAGTCACCGGCCATTGCCCGGCCGGTAGTAACTCCGTATTCAGCCTTCCGGCGTCAGCGTCACGGACGTTCCGGTTGCGGCAAGGTTCAAGCCCAACTGGCCCGTCACGCTGATCGTCTGCAGATGGATCGATCCCGAAGTGCCTCCGACGAGAACGTTGGCGCCGACGCCGGCAACGAGTGTCGCTTCCGCAGTCGCGCCCTGGTAGAGGCCGCCCAGCGAACCATGGTGATAGCCGGCGGTGGGGGCAAATACGGCCCATATGAGACGGCTGCGGGTCGTGAAGCCCACATCGACACCCATCTTGCGGACGACACCAGTGTAGCGGTCAAGCGGCTCGCCGCCGATAGCAGAGGTAAATACGCAATCGGCTTCCTTTGCGGATCCGAGAACATAACCGACACCACCACCAATTGAGCAATCGAGATAGCCGATCCGGACGCCGCCGCGACTATCCTGTTCCCTAAAATCCGGAACCGGTTCCTGACGGGAGATGGCATCGGCCGAAAAGGCAGCTTCGGCACCTACCAGAACTGGCAGTGCGGCAAGCGCCACGGCAAGAAACTTTTTCATCCCTGTACTCCTTTAAAGCTGTTGCGACCGCTGATGGGGATCAAGCGATCGACGGGACACAGTTACTTTTGGTCAACGCATATGGCGAAAGAATGGTCCGCTTCCGGCAAAGCGATCCGAACCATTCCCTTGACCTAAGCAAAACCCCCGCCGTTACAGCGCCTGCATCTCGCGAGATGAGGTGCAGGGCTCTTCCGAAATTCCGTGTTCTGCGTCAGCATGTAATTTCGAAGTGCCTGTGCAGGACCGAGCCCGCTCTCCCAATGGGAAAGAGTAATGCCGGGCGCCGGAACCATGTCACCAACATGAATCAGGCCGCCACCCGGAGGTCGACGGCCCGAATGAAAGCGACAGGTCTCAGCGGCCTGTCACATGATGAGGTCCTTAAAGCTCAGGCGGCCTGCATGGTCGTCTCGAGCGGGATTTCGACATCGATCTCCAGGATCGAATAATGCTCGTCGCGATCCATCTTCACCTGCACGCGATCGCTGTCGAGTTCCACATGCTTTGCGATGACCGCGAGGATTTCCTCGCGCAGCGTTGCCACGAGATCCGAGCCCGACGAGGCACGTTCATGGGCCAGGAGGACCTGCAGGCGCTCCCGCGCCATCGGAGCAGATCTCTGCCGGGTGAAAAGCCGAAAGATGCTCATGCTGCCCTCCGGGCGAAGATCTTGCCGAGTATTCCTCGCTTTTCTCCTGGAATGGTGATTGGCAGGGTTTCGCCGGCAAGGCGCCGTGCCGCGTCGAAATAGGCCATGGCCGGTGCGCTTCGGACATCGGCAAGCGTGACCGGCGCACCGATGTTGGAGGCACGCAGCACATCCATGCTTTCCGGGATGATGCCGAGCAGCGGAATGGACAGGATTTCCAGTACGTCATCCACCTTCAGCATGTCGCCACGTTCGGCGCGAGCGGGGTCGTAGCGGGTCAGCAGCAGGTGCTTTTCCATCCGTTCGCCGCGTTCGGCCTTGAGAGTCTTGGCGTCCAGAAGACCGATGATGCGGTCGCTGTCGCGGACGGAGGAGACTTCCGGGTTGGTGACCACGACGGCCACGTCGGCGTGCCGCATGGCAAGCGTCGCACCGCGCTCGATCCCGGCCGGGCTGTCACAGATGATCCAGTCGAAATAGCGCCGCAGTTCGTTGATGACCCACTCGACACCCTCGGGCGTCAGATTGTCCTTGTCCCGCGTCTGGGAGGCAGGCAGCAGGAACAATGTCTCAAGCCGCTTGTCGCGGATCAGAGCCTGTTGCAGCTTGGCGTCACCCTGGATGACGTTCACCAGATCGTAAACGACCCGGCGTTCTGCGCCCATGACGAGGTCGAGGTTGCGCAGTCCGACATCGAAGTCCACGACCACAACCTTTTCATTCCGCTGCGCGAGGGCGGCACCAAGCGCAGCAGTCGTGGTCGTTTTGCCGACCCCGCCCTTGCCTGAAGTGACGACGATTACCTTCCCCATCTTGCTCTCCTGTTTTCGGCCGGCATCGGCTCAGATAATTTTCGCTGCCATGATCGAATCGTCTTCGAGCCATAGCTGTACGGGTTGACCGCGAAGCGCGGCGGGCAGGTCCTCGGCCATCTTGTAGATGCCGTCGATAGCGACCAGTTCCGCTTCCAGCTTGCGGCAGAAAATGCGTGCTTCGGCGTTTCCAAGCGATCCCGCCATCGCGCGACCGCGCAACGCGCCGTAGATGTGAACCGACCCGCCGGCGATGACCTCGGCGCCCGAGGCGAGCGATCCGATGATGGTAACGTCACCTTCAGGGAAGATTACTGATTGGCCCGAGCGCACCGGCTCGCGGATCACCAGCGACTGCAGCACCGGGCGTACTTCCGGAACCAGCGTCGGCGCGGGTTTAGAGGCGTTCGCTTCCTGCTTCTCCTCCGGTTCGGCTGACGGTTCCGAGGGGGTGATTTCGAAATCGGAGGCCGGGCGGCCGCCCTTCAACGCCGGCGGCATTCCCGGCCCGATGGCAGAGGGACGAGCACCTTCGATACCCATGATGCTGACGTTGCGCGTGGCAAGCTCGGCGAGAAGGTCCTTGATCTGCGCCTTGTCGAGCGCCAGTTCGCTGACGTCGAGAACGACGGGTCGCGACAGGAAGAACCCTGCCGAACGCGCGGCAAGATCGTCGAGCCTTTCCAACCACTCATCCAGCGGCAGGTCCGGCGACAATACGACCGCCAGGAAAGAGCGACCTTTGATTCGGATCGAGCGGGCGTCTGTTAGCACTTTGGTCATCTACGTAAACAAATCGTTGACCTTAAGTACCTCTGGTATGGTTAACAAATGGTTAATATGGGAACTCGCCTGTCAACCTTTTCACACCGCACGCGGCGGTAAAGTCAGCTGGAAACCACTGAAATCAATGACCGTTTTGCAATATGCCGGCAGAACTGCGAGAGCGTGCTCCGGCAAGATCGGCATCGATCGCCTGCAATATGCTGGTTTCTGCCTCAACGACATTGCCGGCCTCCACGGCCTGTACGAGATTGCGTCGCCTGGTAATCGCAGTCTCGTAAAAAGAGCTGTTGTCGCGACTGTCGCCGGCGGGCATGGCGGCTGCAAGCGTGAACTCGGTGACACCCAGCGCCGCCCGCAGCATGGGGTTCTGCGAAGTATCAGCAAGGATGCGATGAAGCTCCAGGGTGGCCAAAGCGAAAGAATCGGCCATGCCGCGCGACACGCTCATCTGCTGGAGCCAGTAGTAGAGCATACGGATGTGATCGGCGGTACGCAGCTTTGCGGCAAGACGCACCGTTTCCAGCTCCAGCAGACGGCGGATATCGAAGAGATAACCGACGAATTGCGGATCGAGCCCCGCCTCGAAATGCCATAGCAGCACCTGCTGGTCGAAGAGCTGCCAGCGGCTTTTCGGCGAGACCCGCGTTCCAACCTTCGGCCGTGCCTCGACCAGCCCCTTCGCCTCAAGCGTCTTCAACGCCTCACGCAGCACGGTTCGGGAAACGCCGTAGGTGTCCATGAGCTCGGCGTCCCTGGGCAGGATGGTGCCCACGGGAAAGCGGCCGGCAACAATGCCGGCCCCGATCTCGTTGATGATGAACGAATGAAAGTTGGGTGCAGCCGACCGCCCGGAACGCGCGCGGATCAGGCTACCGGGTTCACTCATGTTTCAATTTCCAAAAGCCCTTTGCCCGTACCGAAGAAGCCGAGAACACCAGCCGCTGCAATACGATGAAGACGAACAGCAGTCCGCCGATGACGATCTTCGTCCACCAGCTAGAAAGCGTACCGTCGAAGATGATGTAGGTCTGCACCAGCCCCTGAAGCATGACGCCGATGAAGGTTCCGAAGACGAAGCCGTAACCGCCAGTCAACAGGGTTCCCCCGATGACCACGGCGCCGATCGCATCGAGTTCGACACCCACCGCCGCCAACGGATAGCCGGCGGAGGTATACAGCGAAAACACAATGCCCGCGAGACCTGATAAAGTCGCAGAGAGCGTGTAGACGAGGATCGTGGTCCGCGCCACCGGAACACCCATCAGCTGCGCCGAAGTGGTGTTGCCGCCGAGCGCGTAAACGTACGAGCCGAAGCGTGTACGATGCGCAAGCAGAGCCCCCACGATGAAGACCAGGATCATCAGCCCGCCGATCATGCTGATCCGCCCACCTCCCGGAAGAAGGAAGTAAGTGGAGGAAACGCTCGAATAGAACGCATGGGTGACCGGAATGGAATCCTGCGTGATGACCGAGGCCACGCCTCGAGCAAGAAACATCCCGGCAAGCGTCACGATAAAGGACGGCACCTGAAGATAGTGAATGGCAGCGCCCATCGCCGCGCCGAAAGCCGCGGAAAGCCCCAGCGCCACGGCGAAGGCGACGAGCGGGTGATAGCCATACCACGACACCAGAACCGCGATCATCACCCCGGTGAAGCCGATCACTGCACCGACGGAAAGATCGATGCCGCCGGAGAGGATCACGAAGGTCATGCCGACTGCCGCGATGCCGAGAAATGCATTGTCGGTCAGGAAGTTGCCGAGAACACGCGTCGAGAACATTCCGGGATATTGCAGGACGCTAGCCGCATAGGCGAGCGCGAAGATCAGGGCGGTTGCCGCCAGAGGACGAAGGCTGCGGTTCATGAGGATTTTCCGGAAAGAAGGCGACGGTTGCGCCGGGCTTCGACGAGCCGCCCTGCGAGCGGGGACTGCATCAACAGGATCAGGATGATGACGCCGGCCTTGACCACGAGGTTGAACTCGGGCGGGAAGCCCGACACGAGAATGCCTGTGTTCATCGCCTGGATGATGATCGCGCCGATCACCGACATGGCGATCGAGAAGCGGCCGCCGAGCAACGACGTGCCCCCGATCACCACGGCGAGGATTGCATCCAGCTCAAGCCAGAGGCCGGCATTGTTGGCATCCGCGCCCCGGATGTCGCCGGCAACGATGATACCGGAGATAGCGGCGCAAAAACCGGAGAAGGTATAGATCGAGAGCAGCAGCAGCCGGCTGTGAATACCGGCCAGGCTGGCGGCTGTCCGGTTGACGCCGACTGCCTCGATGAAGAGCCCGATGGCAGTGGAACGCACCGCCACCACGCTGATGACCAGCAGGCACGCGGCGATCAGCACGGGCATGGGCAGGCCGAAGAGGGAACCCGTGCCAAGGAAGATCAGGATCGGATCCGAGAAGGTCACGATGGAACCTTCAGTGATGAGCTGCGCGATGCCGCGACCCGCTACCATCAGCACCAGCGTCGCGACGATCGGCTGGATCTCGAGGAAGGTAACAAGGATGCCGTTCCACAGTCCGCAGACAAGGCCGGCGGCAAGTGCTGCGGATACGGCCACATAGCCCGGATAACCCGCCGTCACCATGGTCGCCGCCACCGCGCCTGAAATAGCCATCACCGCGCCGACCGAAAGGTCGACGCCCTTCGTCGCGATGACCGCAGTCATGCCGATGGCGAGGATAGCCACGGGGACGCCACGATTGAGCACGTCGATCATACTGCCGAACAGCCGACCATCCTGCCAGGTAATGTCGAAGAAGCCCGGAAACAGTAGCCAGTTGATGAACAGCACACCGAGCAGGGCAATGGTTTGCGGATTGATAGCCCGCGTCAGCCGGCCTGCGATCATGCGATATCTCCTTCGGGCTGGGCGGCGATTGCCTGGACGATGACTGCTGGCGTTATCTGGTCGCCATGCAGTTCGGCCACCATCTCACGGTCGCGCATGACGACGACGCGGGACGAATAGGCGACGATTTCATCGAGTTCAGAGGAAATCACCATCAATGCCAGACCGTCCTCGCGCAGGCGATTAATGGTGCGGACAATTTCAGCATGGGCGCCGACGTCGATGCCGCGCGTCGGCTCATCGAGAATGAGGAAGTTCGGATCCGTCGCCAGCCAGCGGGCGAGGATGACTTTCTGCTGGTTGCCGCCGGACAGAAGCTTCACCGGCATGTCATGGGAAGCCGCGCGAATATCAAGTTCCTCGGCAAACCTGCCAGCAATCTCCATCTGCTCGTCGCGATTGAGCGCACGGAACCAGCCAAGCTTGCCCTGCAGCGCGATCACGATGTTTTCCCGCACCGAAAGATCCCCGAGAATGCCCTCCGCCTTGCGATCCTCCGGGCAAAAGCCGAAGCCGTGAGCAATTGCCTGCACCGGGTTCTTCAGGTCGATACGCTTCTTCCCCATACGGATCTCGCCGCTGTCGGAAGGATCGACGCCGAACATGACACGCGCCATTTCCGTGCGGCCCGATCCGAGAAGCCCGGCAACGCCGACCACCTCGCCCTTGTGGATGCGCACCGAGAACGGCTTCACCTTGCCGGTCTTGCCGCAACCATCGAACTCGACCATGGCAGGGCCGGCCTCGCGCTCCTCTATGCCGGTTACGGCGGGAACGAAGCTGACATCCTTGCCGAGCATCATGCGGACGACATCGGTGCGTGTCAGGCCCGCAAGCGGACGCGTGCCGATGAGGCGGCCGTTGCGCAGGATCGTCACGCGGTCGGAGATCGCAAAGACCTGATCGAGGAAATGAGTGATGAAGACGATCGCGAGCCCCTCGGCCTTCAGCGCGGCGATCACCTCGAACAGCCTGTCCACCTCGTGACGGTCGAGGCTTGCCGTGGGTTCGTCCAGCACCAGCACCTTGCCGGAAAGCTCGACAGCCCGGCAGATGGCGACGATTTGCTGCACGGCGACAGAATAGCTGCCAAGCTCGGCTTCGACATCGATGTCGAGGCCGTAACGCGCAAGAAGCGCGCGAGCATTGCGCGCGATCAGGGACTTGCGCACAAAACCGAAGCGCGTCGGCTGATGGCCGAGATAGAGGTTTTCAGCAACGGAACGGTTCGGAAGCAGGTTGACTTCCTGGTAGACGGTTCCGATGCCATGGGACTGGGCGTCCAGCGGATCGCGAAACTGTACAGCCTTGCCATCGAGCACGACGTCGCCGGCATCCGGCTGATAGGCTCCGGTCAGGATCTTGATCAGCGTCGATTTGCCGGCGCCGTTTTCACCCAGAAGGGCATGCACCTCTCCCGCCCGCAAACCCAGCGTCACATCGTTCAACGCACGGTTCTGGCCGAATATCTTGCCGACACCCCGCGCCTCCAGCACGAAATCCGTGCCCGGATCCACCGTCTCCATAGTCTTCCCCCTCGCTCCACAACGATATTTCGCCGACCTAATTTGCAATGCAAGGGGCACCGGCATGCCGGTGCCCCTCTCTTGGTGAGGAAGATCAGTACCCGAGACCCTTGCGGGCCTCGTATTCACCCTTGGGGTTGTCGGCAGGCGTATAGAGCTTCGACTCTGTGATGATGAACTTCGCCGGCTCCTTTCCATCCTTCAGATAGGCTTCCAGCGCATCGAACGCAGGGCCGGCCATATTCGGTGTCAGTTCGACGGTTGCATTGGCCTCACCTGCGGCCATGGCGGCAAAGATATCCGGAACGGCATCGATCGAGACAACGAGAATGTCGGAACCTGGCTTCAGGCCGGCATCCTTGATGGCCTGGATCGCGCCAACGGCCATGTCGTCGTTATGGGCATAAACTGCGCAGATGCCCTTGCCGCCATTCTCGGCCTTGATGAAGCCTTCCATGACTTCCTTGCCCTTCGAGCGGGTGAAGTCGCCGGTCTGGCTCCGGGCAATCGTGACATTCTTGTGATCGGCGATGGCTTCCTCGAAGCCCTTCTTGCGGTTGATCGCAGGCGTGGAGCCGACGGTGCCCTGCAGTTCGACGACCTTGCAGTCCTTGTCCTTCACGGTTTCGGTCAGCCAACGCCCGGCGACGCGACCTTCCTCGACCTGATCCGAAGCAATCGACGTCAGGTAGAGATCCTGCGATGCGTCGACACCACGGTCGAGCAGGATGACCGGGATCTTGGCGTCCTTGGCTTCGCCGAGCACCGCTTCCCAGCCGGTAGCGACAACCGGCGCGACGAGGATAGCGTCGACGCCCTGGGCGATGAAGCCACGGATCGCCTTGATCTGGTTTTCCTGTTTCTGCTGGGCATCGGCGAATTTGAGATCGATGCCGCGTTTTTCAGCCTCGGCCTTGGTGACTGACGTTTCAGCGGCACGCCAACCGGATTCCGAACCAATCTGCGAGAACCCGACCGTCAGATTGGCCGCCATCGCAGTCGTGGACAAAAGAATAGACACACCCGCGCTCAGCGCGAGTCTGGACAATACAGACATGATTTCCTCCCCAAAATTGCCTGACCTGCCCTCCGCAGGTCGGCATGCAGTGACGCTAGCAATAGTACTATTATATGTAAATATATGCTCGCAAAAAGTGTATACGCAATGCACACACGCCAAAACATGACCGTTCGCCTGTGCCGGTATCTTCTGTGCTCAGCCTGTTGAAAGGCATTTGTTGAGGATTCCCATCCAAACCTGCGAGAACCGAACCAGGAAATATGTATTCGGGAGACATACAAGTTACGCGTCCCGCTATTACGCTTGGTAGATCGCGATAGTGGTTTGCAATCTTCAACTTCGCCGCCGCACCTGCTATTCAGGCGGTCTCTGGGGTGGAGAGGACAAAGCGCGTCGCGTCCAAGAAACCGAACAAAATCGTTGCGCTGCAAACCTCGATAAGGTCAACTGGAACCAAAATGCCCAAGAACACGCATGAAGGTGAAAACGCCGTGAAAACGCGCAGTCAGTCCTACAATGACCACGAAGATCGGGCATTCCTCGTGGGTCCGCGATCGGCGGCCCGCTGGCTTCTGGTCTTCGTGTTGCTTGCCGGGGTCTACTTCTTTCATGGCTTCGTCGTGCCTGTGCTGGCGGCACTCGTAATCGGTTTTGCAAGCTGGCCACTTTTTCGCCGGCTGCAGGAATATGTCGGTGGAAATCGGACGCTCGCGGCGACGATCGCCATCGTTTTCGTCATATCCTTCATTGTGGTTCCGATCTCGCTTGCAGCTTTTTATGCCGTGCAGGAGATAAAGATCTGGGCGGCATGGGCGGTTCAGGCCAATGCTACCGGCGCCCCAGCACCCCAATGGCTGGGCAGCCTTCCGATCATAGGAGCATCCCTTCTGGAACAATGGGAACGCCAACTTGGTCATCCAGGTGGCCTAGGCGAATTGGTCCAGCTTACAAGTGGAGCGAATATCGGCAGTATCTACAGAGGGTTGCTGGTATTCGGCACCTCGGCCTTCCAATGGTTCCTGACACTGCTGTTCATGCTGATCACCCTGTTCTTCGTCTATCGCGACGGCAGCTACCTTGCCGCCCAGCTCGACAAGCTTGGCGAGCGCATATTGCCTAACCGCTGGGAACGCGTGTCGCGCATCGTACCGATGACGATCAGCTCGACGGTCACCGGGATGACCATCATCGCGATCGGTGAAGGCGTCGTACTCGGTGTCGCCTACTGGCTGGCAGGCGTACCATCCGCAGTCACGCTCGGGCTCATCACCGGCGTCATGGCCCTGATCCCCGGCGGTGCTCCCCTGAGCTTCACGCTAGTTTCCATCTACCTCCTTGCCAGCGGCTCAGTCGGTCCTGGTATCGCTCTTTTCGTCTGGGGCACGACGGAACTTTTCATCGTCGACAAGACGCTACGTCCTCATCTCGTCGGAGGGCCGATCAAGCTCCCGTTCCTGCCGACGTTTTTCGGCCTGATCGGCGGCGTCAAGACGATGGGTTTCCTCGGCCTCTTCGTCGGTCCCGTGCTGATGGCGCTGCTTGTCGCCATTCTCCGCGAATGGATCCGCGAGGTCGCCGACGAACCCGGATCGACTGGACCCAAGGTCGTTACGTCATCCGACGACATCGATCGCACCAAGGTAATCTCGAAGGCCTCATCGTCGTAATCGACCTTTTTACCGCGCCAGTGGCTGCCTGTTGCGGGAGGTTTTGGCGCGGGTGGCGAGAACATCCCGGATCGAAAAGCTCGAATGGATTCGCAGGACACCCGGCATGGTCGAGAGGATTTCCTTGTGGATCCGCTCGAACTCGCCGGCATTGGCGACCTCCACCTTTAGCAGGTAATCCGAGCCACCGGTCATCAGGAAGCACTCTTGAATTTCAGGGTGCCTGCGCACAGCCGCCTCGAAGCGATTGAGATAATCCTCGGTCTGCCGTTCCAGCGTGATGTTGACAATCACGGCGATGGAATTCTCCATCTGACCGCTGTCGACCAGCGCTGTATAGCCTCTGATGACACCGGATTTTTCCAGAAGCTTGATCCGCCTCAAACAGGCTGAAGGAGACAGACCGACTTCGGCCGCGAGTGCCGCATTGCTCATGCGGGCATCGAGCCGCAGAAGGCGCAGGAGGTTGCGATCGACGGCGTCCAGAGCGCTCATGCAGATTATTCCATAAATTCGAAGATTATTTCACAACGAATTATATCATCGAATAATCAAGCGTAAATCAACGGAAAATTCTCCGATCGTTTCAATATCCTTGTCCGATAAAAATGAGGGAACGACGTGGATAACGCCATCTGGAACAACAACATTCGAGAACGGACGAGCAATGAAGGCGCGTCTGGATATCTCACCATCGATCTCAGCGCCATCAGCCGCAATTACGAGAAGCTTTCAGCTACATTATCACCGGCCAAGGCCGCAGCCGTGGTCAAGGCCGACGCCTACGGACTGGGCGCCACAAAAATCGCCACTACGCTTTTTGCCGCTGGTTGCCGCCATTTCTTCGTCGCCCATTTCTGCGAGGCCACCGAGCTCAAGCCGCATCTTTCCGACGAAGCCCGCATCTTCGTCTTGAACGGTCTTCAGCCGGGCAACGAGACACCGGCTGCCGAAGCTGGCATCATCCCGGTGCTGAACTCCATGGAACAGTTGCAGCTCTGGTCTGCAACCGCGCGCGCTCTCGACCGTCGCCTGCCCGCCGTGCTGCAGTTCGACACCGGCATGTCCCGGCTGGGCTTCCCGCCGGAAGAACGCGCCCTCCTGGCTGATGAACTGCGTGGCAAAAATGACATCGAAATTCTCTTCATCATGAGCCATCTGGCTTCCGCCGATGATGAAAACAGCCAGCAGAATGGCGACCAGCTCGCGGAAATGCGCCGGATCGCGGAAGAATTTCCTGCATTCAGCGTCTGCTTTGCCAATTCCGGCGGCGTCTTCCTCGGCAGCGAATATCACGGCGTGCTCGCCCGCCCCGGTATCGCTCTTTATGGCGGCGCACCGAACAATGGCGAAACCAACCCGATGGAGCCGGTCGTACGCCTCGATGTGGCGGTAATCCAGACACGAACGGTTCCCGCTGGCACCCACGTCGGCTATGGCGCGACCCATGTCACCAAGAACGAGACGCGGCTTGCAACCATTGCCGCCGGCTATGCCGACGGGCTACCGCGCAGCCTGAGCGACCGCGGTGCCGTCTATGTCAATGGCGTGCGCCTGCCGATCGTCGGCCGCGTGTCCATGGACAGCATCACGATCGACATCTCCGCCTTGCCCGCAGGCACGCTGTCACTGGGCAGTCTGGTCGAAGTCATAGGCCCGAACCAGACGCTGGAAATGCTCAGCGCAGATGCCGGAACGATTTCCTATGAGATGCTGACCAGTCTCGGCCATCGCTACCGTCGCCAATACCGCTAACATTTCTCTTCTGTCATTGAGGCAATCATGAAAGTCATCGTTCTCGGCGCCGGCGTAGTCGGCGTGACGTCCGCCTATCAGCTCGCCAAGGCTGGACATGAGGTCATCGTCGTAGACCGCCAGCCCGGCCCCGCACTCGAAACCAGCTTCGGCAATGCCGGCGAGGTATCGTTCGGCTATTGCTCTCCCTGGGCCGCGCCCGGCATTCCGCTGAAAGCCATGAAGTGGCTGTTCATGGAACATGCTCCGCTGATCCTGCGCCCCAAATTGGACATGGCCATGCTGTCGTGGATGTTCAAGATGCTGGCGAACTGCACCACAGATCGCTATGCGCTCAACAAGAGCCGCATGCTCCGTCTCGCCGATTACAGCCGAACTTCGCTTGCCGCCGTGCGCGAGGAAACCGGCCTTGCCTATGACGAGCGCATGCAGGGAACGTTGCAGCTCTTCCGCACACAGGATCAGCTCGACGCCTCGGCAAAAGACGTGAAGGCGCTTGCCGCGGACGGCATTCCTTACGAGGTTCTGGATCCGGAAGGTTGCATCCGGGTCGAACCGGCTCTCCGGCATGTCCGCGAAAAGATCGTCGGCGGTCTTCTGACGCCGAAGGACGAGACCGGTGACTGCTTCAAGTTCACCAATGCGCTCGCCGAAAAGGCCGCAGCGCTAGGCGTCCAGTTCCAGTACGGCACCACCATCAAGGGCTTTGACATCGAAGGCGGACGCGTACGCGGCATCGTGACGGACGGCGCACCGGTGCGCGGCGATGCCGTGGTTGTGGCGCTCGGAAGCTATTCGCCATTGCTGCTCAAGCAGGTCGGCATCAGCCTGCCGGTCTATCCGGTCAAGGGTTACTCCCTGACGATCCCGATCACGGATGCGAGCCGCGCTCCGGAATCGACCGTGATGGACGAAACCTACAAGATCGCCATCACCCGCCTCGGCGACCGCATCCGCGTCGGCGGCATGGCGGAAATCTCTGGCTATACCAACGACCTCGGCCTTGCCCGCCGCCGCACGCTCGAGCATTCCGTCACTGACCTCTTCCCGGGCGGCGACGTATCGCAGGCTCTCTTCTGGTCGGGCCTTCGCCCGATGACGCCGGATGGCACCCCGGTCATCGGGCCGACCAAGGTCCAGGGTCTTTTCCTCAACACCGGTCACGGCACGCTCGGCTGGACCATGAGCTGCGGCTCCGCCCGCGTAATCAGCGACATCGTCAGCGGTCGCAAGGCCGAGATCGACGCCACCGACCTTGCGATCAGCCGTTACGCCTGACGGCCAAAACAACACCGACTAGAGATCCGGCGGACATAATTCGCGATAGATGTCCGCCGGCGATATAGCCGTGCGAACAGCCTGAGCAACCTTTTCCTCCCGCATTTTGCGGGCGATGCCGGAAAGGATGTTCAGGTGGTTCGGCTGGTTGTCGGGATTGAGCAGCATGAAAACAAGGTCGACCGGCAATTCGTCCATCGCCTCGAAATCCACTGCCTTGGCTAGACGGACAAACAGGCAAAAGTGCCTGTCCAGTCCCTTCACTCGCGCATGAGGCACGGCAATACCGTCGCCGATGCCAGTTGATCCCAGCCTTTCGCGTCCGAGAAGGGCCTTTGAGATCTCATCGGCACCTACCGGCAACCTTTCCGCCGCCAGTTCGGAAAGCTGTCTGATCAGACCGGCCTTTGTGGTTGCCTGCAAGCCAACCACCACGTTCTCCGCCGGAAGACAATCTCGGAGCTTCATGATGCTATCCATGTTTGAGGAGGAGCCTTACTGGCCTTCCTGCAGCCGATAACCGACACCGGTTTCGGTCAGTATGTAACGCGGCTGGTCCGGCGTCTGTTCGATTTTCTGGCGAAGCTGGCGGACATAGACCCGCAGATACTGGACATCCGTCAGGCTATCCCACACCTGTTCCAGCAGGAAACGGTGGGTGAGCACCTTGCCTGCATGCTGCACCAAGATGCGCAGGATGTCGTATTCCTTCGGCGAAAGCTTCACTTCCTTGCCCGCCACCTTGACGACGCGCTTGACGAGATCGACAGAAAGGTCGCCGGTCTGGAAGACCGGTTTTTCCCCCTGGCTCTGCAACCGGTGACGAAGGGCGACGCTAATGCGGGCCACGAGTTCGTTCATGCCGAAGGGTTTGGTAACGTAGTCGTCGGCACCCAGTTCCAGCGCCTTGACGATACCGGCCTCATCGGTGCGGCTCGACAGGATGACGATGGGGAGGTCCAGCCCCTCGCCCCGCCACTTCGCCAGAAGATCGAGGCCGGGCATATCCGGCAGGCCGAGGTCGAGGATGATGAGGTTAGGCCTTTCCGCCTTCACCGCCTCAATGGCCACCTTGGCATTCATCGCCTCGCTGATCGCGTAGTCCTGTGTGGACAGGCCGACACGCAACAGCTTGCGGATCGGCGGTTCGTCATCGACGATGAGTATTCTGACGGCTGAATTGGTCATTCGCTTTCTCCCATAACGGGCAGTTCGTCCGGCACCGGCATACGGATCGTGAAAATCGCGCCTGACCGGTCGGAGCGATTGCTGGCCCGGATGGTGCCGCCCATGGCTTCCACGAAGCCGCGGCAGATAGCAAGGCCGAGCCCCGTACCGGCGCGCACATGATCGCCCTTGCTGACACGGTAGAAATTATCAAAGATCCGCTCGGTATCCTCAGCCGGGATTCCCGACCCTTCGTCGATCACCGAAAGCAGCACCGAGCCATTTTCCCGCGAGCCACGTATCTCGATCGCCGTTTCATCCGGGGCATATTTGGCGGCATTGTCGATGAGGTTGAAAAGCACCTGTTCGAAAAGAACCGCATCAACCTTCAGCATCGGCAGATCGGCCGGAATGCTAACGGCGACCTTATGCCGGGAGCTGATCTTCGCGGCCCTTTTCAAAGCCGTGCCGACGATATCGCCGACGAAGTGAAAGGCGTAATTCGGCTCCATCGCGCCGGAACCGATGCGCGTCATGTCGAGCAGGTTGGCAATGAAGCGGTTCAACCGCTCGGATTCGTCGATGACGGTCGAAAGCAGTTCACCCCGCGCCTCTTCCGACAGACTGCCGCCGAAGTCCTTGAGCGTACCTGCCGAGCCCATGATCGCGGCAAGCGGCGTCTTGAGGTCGTGCGAGATGGAGGTGAGGAGAGCGGTGCGCAGCCGGTCCGTCTCGGCCGCAAGCTTCGCCTTGTCGACATCGGAAACAAGCTGGATGCGCTCGATGGCAAGTGCCGCCTGATCGGCCAGCGCATCGAACAGCCGCTGCTGTTCGGGCGTCAGCAGAGGACCTTGCTTGTCGTTGTCGAGTCCCACGACGCCGATGGCCTCGCGTCCCGTTCGCAGCGGCAGATAGAGCCGCTTTGCGCCCGGAAGCGTGTCGGCGGCGCGGCCGGCTGGGCGGTTGTGCTCCCAGGCCCATTTGGCGGCAGCAATATCGGCATCGACAAGCGTATCGTCAGGGGGATAGCCAGCCTTCACGGCAATCGTCCCCTTTTCCGGCAGGAGGATGACCACCCGAACCTTCAGCATGGAGGCGATCTGGAATGCTGTCGCCCACAGGACATCGTCCAGCGTGCCGGTCCCTGCGAGCTTCTTCGAGAAAAGATATAGATCCTCCGTCGTCCGCGCCCGCTGGCGCGCGGCGACAGCCTGCCGCTGGACGGCCGCGGTCAGGTTCGATGCCACCAGCGCCACGCCGAGGAAGAAGAAGAGGGCGACAAGGCTTTCTGGGTCTCGGACAGTGAAGGTGTATCGGGGTTCCAGGAAGAAGAAATTGAAGGACATCGCACCGAGCAGCGAAGCATAGAGACCGGCTCCGAGCCCCCCGCGGATCGCAGCCGCCAGCACCGCCATCAGGAAGACGAGCGCAAGGTTCTGCACCGCGAGCGTCTGATCCAGCAAGATACCGGCAGCAATCGCGAGCGCGACGAAGATCGTGCTCTTGACATAGGGCTTTATGCGGAACGGTTTCGGCTGCGATGCGGGCTTCATGCCGCGTCGCTGGTCGTTTTCCTTCGCATCGTTGGAAATCACGTGGACGCTGATATCGCCCGCATGGCGGATCAGGTCATGGGTGACCGAACCCTGCCAGAGCTGGCGCCAACGCGGCTTGCCCGGCCGCCCGACGACGATATGGGTGAAATTGTTGGCATGGGCATAATCAATGATCTCCCGCGAGACGCGAAGCCCCGGCAGGGTCACCGTCTCCGCTCCAAGCTGTTCGGCAAGTCGCATGTTGGCGGCGAGCCGGTCCTTGTCCTCTTCGGGAAGATTGATCGATTGCGGTGTTTCGAAATGCAATGCGGCCCAGGGCGCGCGGAGGCGGTCGGCCTGACGGCGGGCGTAGCGCACGAGGCTCGCGCCGTTCCGGCTGTGATCGAGGCTAACCAGTATTCGCTCGCCCGCCGCCCATGGGCCGGAGATCGCATGCGCCTGCATGTGGTTTAGGAGTTGCTCGTCCACCCGCTGCGCGGTTCGCCGCAGCGCAAGCTCGCGAAGCGCCGTGAGATTGCCCGGCGAGAAGTAGTTCTCGATTGCCCGGCGCGCGGTCGTCGGTACGTAAACCTTGCCGTCCTTCAGGCGCTTGATTAGGTCGTCGGGCGTGAGGTCGATGATCTCCACGTCATCGGCGCGATCAATGATCGAGTCCGGTACCGTCTCGCGCACCCGGATGCGGGTGATCTGGGCAACGACGTCGTTCAGGCTCTCGACATGCTGGATGTTGAGAGTCGAATAGACGTCGATGCCTTGTGCCAAGATCTCCTGCACATCCATGTAGCGCTTGGGATGACGGCTGCCGGCAGCGTTCGTATGCGCAAGCTCGTCGACGAGGACCAGCGCCGGACGCCGGGCGAGAATGGCGTCGATATCCATTTCCTCGAGATATTGCCCGCGATAGTCGATCCGCTTGCGCGGGATGATTTCAAATCCGTCGAGAAGCGCCTCGGTTTCCCTGCGACCATGGGTTTCCACGACACCGACAACCACATCGAGACCATCCGCCTTCTGGGCGCGGCCGGACATCAGCATCTCATAGGTTTTACCCACGCCGGGAGCGGCGCCGAGAAAGATCTTCAGCTTGCCTCGCGTCTCCCGCTCGGCATGCTCCAGCAATGCATCCGGCGATGGCCTGTTCAGCATTTCGCGAGTGTCGTCCGGCATAGGTTGAAATCTCTTGATCGTATCGGACGGCTATCGATTGATGGCCGTCCGATACGATATTGCATCTATTTCAATTTATGGATGCGTCTGGTCAAGCGCCAGATTGAGCGCCAGCACGTTCACGACCGGCTCACCGAGGAGACCGAATTCCCGGTCCTCCACGTGACTGTCGACCACCGCCCGAACCGCCGCCTCGTCCATGCCACGCGCCTTGGCGACACGCGGCACCTGAAAATAGGCAGCTTGCGGCGAGACATGCGGGTCGAGCCCGCTGCCGGATGCCGTTACGAGATCGATCGGCACTTCCGCATCCGGATTGGTCGCTTTGGCCGCCTCATAGTCGGCCTTGACGCGGTCGATCAGCTTGCTGCTGGTCGGACCGAGGTTCGACCCGGAGGAGCCGGCGGCATTGTATCCGTCACCGGCTGCGGAGGGGCGACCGTGAAAGTACTTCTCACTGGTGAATGCCTGACCGATCAGCGTCGAGCCGATGACCTGACCATTCTTGTCGACCAGACTGCCATTGGCCTGATGAGGGAAGATCGCCTGTGCGACCCCTGTCATGGCAAAGGGATAGGCGAGGCCCGTGATAGCCGTGGTGGCGACGAGCAGCACTATGGCCGGACGAAGTTGCTTGAGCATTGTTCTTACTCCTTAGGCGAGACCGATCGCCGTGATGACGACGTCGATCACCTTGATACCGATGAACGGGACGATGATGCCGCCGACGCCGTAGATGAGCAGGTTGCGGGAGAGCAGCGCGCCGGCGCCGACCGCCCGGTACTTCACGCCTTTCAGCGACAGCGGGATCAGCGCAATGATGATCAGCGCGTTGAAGATGATTGCCGACAGGATGGCGCTCTGCGGCGATGCAAGACCCATGATGTTGAGCACGCCGAGTTGCGGATAGAAGGCCAGGAACATCGCCGGGATGATGGCGAAATACTTGGCGATGTCGTTGGCGATCGAAAACGTCGTCAGCGCGCCGCGGGTCATGAGAAGCTGCTTGCCAATCTCGACGATCTCGATGAGTTTCGTCGGGTCGCTGTCGAGGTCCACCATGTTGCCGGCCTCGCGCGCGGCAACCGTACCGGTGTTCATGGCAACGCCGACATCCGCCTGGGCCAGCGCCGGAGCGTCGTTCGTACCGTCGCCGCACATCGCGACCAGCTTGCCCTTGCCCTGTTCCTCGCGAATGAGCTGCAGCTTGTTTTCCGGAGTCGCCTGGGCGAGAAAATCGTCCACGCCGGCTTCTGCGGCAATCGCAGCGGCAGTCATCGGGTTGTCACCGGTAATCATGACCGTGCGGATACCCATGCGGCGCAGTTCTGCAAAACGCTCCCGTATGCCGCCCTTGACGATATCCTTGAGCTGCACGACGCCAAGCAGCTTTCCGTCGCGAACAACGGCAAGCGGGGTGCCTCCTGTCTTGGCGATCTCATCGGCAATCGACTGCAGTTCATTTAGGATCGAGATATCCGTGCGGACGGCGGTCACGCCGCCTGTTCCCGCACCAAGCGCAACCGAATTGACATAGGAGAGAACGGCGTCGACCGCGCCTTTACGGATGCTGGAACCGTCGAGATCGACGCCGCTCATGCGCGTCTGGGCGGTGAACGGGACAAAAGTCGCCTTCAGGTTCGCCATGTCGCGGGCGCGGATACCGTATTTTTCCTTGGCGAGAACGACGATGGAACGTCCCTCCGGCGTTTCGTCCGCAAGAGAAGCAAGCTGGGCGGCATCGGCGAGATCCCGCTCGGATACGCCGCGAACCGGATGGAACGCCGTCGCCTGGCGATTGCCGAGCGTGATAGTCCCGGTTTTGTCGAGAAGCAGCGTATCGACGTCACCGGCAGCTTCGACAGCGCGGCCCGACATGGCAAGCACGTTGAAGCGCACGAGGCGGTCCATGCCGGCAATGCCGATGGCCGAAAGAAGAGCGCCGATGGTGGTCGGAATCAGCGTGACGAAGAGGGCGACGAGCACGATGATCGGGATCGAGCCGCCGGCATAGGCTGCAAAGCTCGGAATGGTCGCGGTAGCGAGAACGAAGATCAGCGTCATGCCGGCAAGCAGGATGTTGAGCGCGATTTCGTTCGGCGTCTTCTGGCGTTCGGCGCCTTCGACGAGCGAGATCATCCGATCGAGGAAGGTGGAGCCTGCAGCAGCCGTGATGCGGACGCGGATCCAGTCTGAAAGAACCTGCGTACCGCCGGTGACGGCCGAACGGTCGCCGCCGGATTCACGGATGACCGGAGCGGATTCGCCGGTTATCGCAGCTTCATTGACCGAAGCGACACCCTCGATCACCTCACCGTCGGACGGAATGATATCGCCGGCCTCGACCAGAACGATATCGCCCACCTTGAGGCTCGTGCCCGGTACCATGCTATAGCTGGCGCGGTCACTGCCCGTCAGCAGCTTGGCCTGGGTTTCCGTGCGTGCCTTGCGCAGCGAGTCCGCCTGGGCCTTGCCGCGGCCCTCGGCGACAGCCTCGGCGAAATTGGCAAAGAGTACGGTGAACCAGAGCCAGAGGTTGATCTGGAAGGAGAAGCCGAGATTGCCGCCGCCGGTGGCGAGATCGCGGACGAAGAGAACCGTGGTCAGTACCGAAACCACGGCCACGACGAACATGACCGGGTTACGGGCAAGCGTCCTCGGGTTGAGCTTCTTGAAAGCGGCCCCGATGGCCGGAATAAGGATGCGAGAATCCATGATGCTCGCGGATTTTGCCTGGCTCATAAGAGACTCCAGCGTTGAAACGAGGAAGGCGGACCGGATGGCCGGTCAGCCGTGCAGAATTCGTATTGCGGCCATAAGGGCCAGAAGCCCGACCGTCATCAGCACGATGACAGTGGAGGCCCGCCACCGTGGGACCTCCATGCCCCGGCTCACCGGGGCATGGGCGGATGCCTTCGAGGGTCTTATGCGCGTGGTCATCACCGCACCTCAGAACATCTGTCCGGCGATCATGGACAGGTGCTCGACCACAGGTCCGAGCGCCAGCGCCGGGAGGAAGGTCAGGCCGCCAACGATCAGGATGGTACCGACGAGCAGGCCGACGAAGAGCGGACCATCGGTCGGAAAAGTGCCTGCGGAAGCCGGAACCGTCTTCTTGGTGACCAGCGATCCCGCGATTGCAAGCGCCGGAATGATGACCAGGAAGCGGCCGGCCAGCATGCCGATGCCGAGCGTCACGTTGTACCAAGGGGTATTGCCGGTCAGGCCACCGAAGGCCGAGCCGTTATTGGCGGCAGCCGAGGTATAGGCATAGAGGATTTCGGAGAAACCATGCGGACCGGCCGTGCCGATCGAGGCGACCGCCGAAGGCAGTACCGAAGCGATCGCGGTGAAGACAAGCATCGCCAGCGGCAGGCAGAGAATGGCGAGAACGGCCATCTTCATTTCCTTCGCCTCGATCTTCTTGCCGAGATATTCCGGTGTGCGACCGACCATAAGGCCCGCCACGAAGACCGCGACGACGATGAACAGCACGATGCCATAGAAGCCCGCACCCACGCCGCCGACGATGATCTCGCCGAGTTGCATGTTGATGAGCGGGATCAGGCCACCAAGCGCAGTGAAACTGCCATGCATGGCATTGACCGCACCGCAGGATGCCGCAGTGGTGATGACAGCAAACAGCGAAGACAGGACGATGCCGAAGCGTACTTCCTTGCCTTCCATGTTGCCGCCCGCAAGGCCGAGCGACTGCATTAGCGGATTGCCGGCAGCTTCCGCCCAGTAGGTAACGAAAACACCAGCGATGAACAACACGCCCATGGCGGCGAGAATGGCCCAGCCTTGACGCTGGTTGCCGACCATGCGGCCGAACACATTGGTGAGCGCCGCACCGATCAAGAAGATCGAGACCATCTGGATCAGGTTCGAGATCGCGTCCGGGTTCTCGAAGGGATGTGCCGAATTGGCGTTGAAGAAGCCACCACCATTGGTGCCGAGCATCTTGATGGCGAGCTGGGAGGCAACGGGACCAACCGCAATGGTCTGCTGCGCACCCTCAAGCGTCGTGGCGGTCACGTAAGGACCGAAGGTCTGGGGCACGCCGAGCCAGACGTAAACCAAGGTCAGCACGATGCAGATCGGAAGCAGAACATAGAGGACGGCGCGGGTCATATCGACCCAGAAGTTACCGATCGCCTTGCCGGAAGCTCGCGAGAACGCCCGGATGAGCGCAATGGCAATCGCAATGCCGGTAGCTGCGGAGAGAAAATTCTGGACTGCCAGTCCCGCCATCTGGGTCAGGTAGGACATGGTGCTTTCGCCGCCATAGTTCTGCCAGTTGGTGTTGGTCACGAAACTGACCGCCGTATTGAAGGCGAGCTCCTCCGGCACAACACCCATGCCGGCCGGATTGTAGGGCAATCCTGCCTGCAGGCGCATCAACGCGTAGAGAAACAGAACACCGAGCAGATTGAACATCAGCATGGCGAAGGCATAGGCGCTCCAATGCTGTTCCTCGCGCTCGCCGGTACCTGCAATGGCGTAAAGTCCCCGTTCGATGGGAACGAGGACCGGTGAAAGGAACGTGCGCTCGCCAGAAAAGACGCGTGTCATGTAACCGCCAAGCGGTTTGACCAGCGCGAAAACGATCCCGCAAAAAAGCAGGATCTGAAACCATCCGTTGAGGGTCATGGGTGGAAAACTTTCGATAGCCCGGCTGCTTGGTCAGAAGCGCTCGGGACGGATGAGAGCATAGGTGAGATAGACGGTGAGAAGCACGGTCACAGCACCGCTCAAGACGTAATCGAGAACCATCGTTGAAATTCCTCAGAGTTCGTTACATGTGCGAACGTATGCGAAGCACAGCCCGAAGAAGATCAGCGCCGTTGCGAGTAGAATTACATCCATCATTGATCTTCACTCCTTTTCAATGACTGGAAGCAGACAAGACAAAGGGTGCCTTCCGATGATGACGCCTCCATGCTTCCTGATCTGGAGAGGATCATCCCGATCCCTCGGGTATGAATATGCGGCGCGGGCGCATATAGATTCGAGAGCGGACGTTCGGGAAAGAAATAGGAATCCTATAGGAATTCCGGCCTTGCCTGGATGCAGGCGGCGAGCGCCAGGCCGTATGTCGCAAGCAGAGCAAGTAACATGACGGCGAGTGCACCGGGAACAATGTTCAAGGCGTGCAGGCGCTCCCCGCGCCCGCCGCCTGCGCGTGCCAATACTGTCTTGAACCGGCGATTGAAGGCGCGAGACATGTCTTACGCCCTCGCGCTGGTTCCGGCCGGTCTGGCGGGACGTCTGTCGAAAAGCCGCCCCACCTTCAGGCTGACGTGATCGGGAACGCACCAGACGGCGCCCGGCTGATGGTCACTTTCAAACATGGCAAAATGCACCGCAGAGGCGCGATCGGTGAAGAGACCTCCAACCAGACCATCGCGGTCAGCGACAACCCAGCGTCCCCGCGCATCACGCCCGACGGTGAACCGCACGCCCGCAGCCGAGGGAGCGGCATTCATCTCTGCCTTACCCATGGGAGAACTCCTCAGTAAAGCGCTGCAATGATGACCAGAACACAACATGCCACGCCGGCAAGCGCGAACCATGTCAGCAGCACCCCGGCATCCCGATTGGCAAGCCCACGGTCAGTTCGACGCTCGGGCCAACGTCTGTCGCCGTTTCGCGCATCGCTTTCCGCAAGATATTGCGCCAGAAAGAAACTTCCCAAACGACCGTACATGCCACAATCCTTCTTGATTTCCGGCTGCACGACGGGATGTCGATGAGACCGGGTATCGAGGAAGGTAACCACGAGCGCATAGCCTTTCGATTGGGATCGACGGGCTATGAAATAGGCATGGCATATAGACGGAGGGAAAGGCGACAGGAGGACTGCGGTGTCAGCAATCAGCAGCCGACCACGGCACCCGAACGGTCGATGGACATTCACAAGGCCGTGCCCGGTTCCAAGCTTCACGTCTTCCGCGATTGCGGTCACCTGCCATCGATCGAAAAACCGGATGAGACGATTGCCCTTCTCAGGAGCTGGCTTGGCCGCTCATGAAGCGGATGCACCGAAAAATTCCATCCAGATGCGCCTGCCCTGATCGTCGAACCGCTTCACCGCCTCGATGAAATCGTGGCGGGCGGCTTCGTCCGCCAATGGCGCGGGCAGCATGGGATCGAAGACGATCTGGCGGATGGCATCGTCGCCCAGCAGAAAGCTTTCACGCGCAGCGATTTCGGGCTGCAAGCCCGCCATACCCTCCAGCCACGCCTCCAGACGCTGCACGCTTTCTCTATAAGCCACGACCGGCGTATCGCTTTTCCAAAGACCGAGAGCCTGCTTCTGCCGGTCCGGATCGAAATCCGCGGCCCTGAATACGGCGGCATCCTCTCCCAGACCCAGTGCGATCAGGCGTTGACGCGCCATTCCCGCGCCGCCCGCCAGATTATCGGGGCGAATAAAGAGACCGTTGCCAAGCTCCCGCATGCCCAGCATGGAGAGCGCCCGCTCTCGCGCCCTCAGCACCTTGCGGTCGCTGCGGGAAAGCCCTCCGGTCGATGCCGCAATCCAGTCGCCGTTCCAGCGGACAAGACGCTCCTCGACCGTCCGCCAGCCGGCGACATCGTCACGGATCCTTCGCCTCTCCGACCCCAGCCGATAGACGCCGCGCTCGACAAGCTCGACCAGACCCGACTGGACAAGACGCGCGAGCGTCACTCGCACGCTGTTTTCGGAAATGTCGAAGAGTGCACAGGCTCTCAGGGCATCGGCAACGCTCAATACACCACCCTCAGCCACACCCAGCAGATTGAGGATCAGACGCCGTGCATTCGGCACCTCAAAGTTACCATGTTTGACACTATTCGACATCAAGCGTAATTTTCTTTCATGCGTGCTGGAGCGCACGAGGAGGAAAACATGTCACTTACCAGCCAATTCCAGACGCACGAAGTACAAAATCAGCCGGAAGAGCTGAAGGAATACAATGTCTGGGAGACAGACATTGCGCTCCGAGAAGCTGTCGAACACAACGGCGGGGGCTGGGCACATGGACACCTGAGCGAATACGGCTCGCTCGTCGGCGGTGAGCTTGTCCGGGCGGGTTACGAAGCGAATGAAAACCGCCCACGGCTGCGGTCTTTCGACAGATATGGCCGCCGCATCGACGAGGTGGAATTCCACCCCGCCTATCATCGGCTGATGGCGGAGGCGATGAGGCACGGCATGAACGGCTTTGCCTGGCGCAACGCCAACCGGACCGGCGCGCATGTGGCGCGCGCCGCGGTGATGTATATCGGCTCGCAGGCAGATGCCGGCGTCGGCTGCCCGATGTCGATGACCCACGCGGCCATCCCGGCCCTCAGGCGCGCACCCGCGCTTGCCGAGAAATGGATCCCGAAGCTTATCTCCACGGAATACGACCCTCGCAGCCTCCCGATGGAACAGAAAACCGGCTGCACCATCGGCATGGGCATGACGGAAAAGCAGGGCGGCTCCGACGTCCGCTCCAACACGACACGGGCGATCCGCCAACCTGACGGCACCTACGAGCTGGTCGGGCACAAATGGTTTTTCTCCGCGCCCATGTGCGACGCTCATCTGGTGCTCGCGCAGGCGGAGGGTGGTCTGAGCTGTTTCCTCGTGCCGCGCTTTCGCCCGGACGGCAGCCGCAATGCGACCGAGATCCAGCGTTTGAAGGACAAGCTTGGCGACTGGTCAAATGCCTCGTCGGAAGTTGAGTTTCGGGGGGCTTTCGGAGAACTCGTCGGCGGGGAAGGCCGGGGCATCGTGACAATCCTCGACATGGTGGCACTCACCCGCCTCGACTGCATGATCGGTTCGGCCAGCCAGATGCGACAGGCGACGGTGCAGGCCCTGCACCATACCCGGCAACGCAAGGCCTTCGGCGCCTATCTCCTCAATCAGCCGCTGATGCGCAACGTGCTGGCCGACCTCACGCTCGAGAGCGAGGCGGCGCTCGCCCTGACGATACGTGTCGCTCGAGCGATAGATGCTGCCGGGCACGACCAGAGCGAGGCCGCCTTTGCCCGCATCGCCACGGCGATTGGCAAATACTGGGTCTGCAAGCGCGCGCCCCCGCACATCAATGAAGCGCAGGAATGCCTTGGCGGCATCGGCTATGTGGAAGAGACGATGATGCCGCGTCTTTACCGTCAGGCGCCGCTCAACTCGATCTGGGAAGGCAGCGGCAACGTCCAGTGCCTTGATGTGCTGAGAGCCCTGCGCAAGGAGCCCGCCTCACGTGACACGCTGTTCGACGAACTCGCCGCCGCCAGAGGTCTCGATCCCGCCTATGATGCAGAGCTGGCAGCGTTTACCAGCTCCCTCGACGATGTGGAGAACCTCGAATATCGCAGCCGCTTCATCGTCGAGCGCGCCGCGCTCCTGCTGCAGGCCTCCATTCTGTTGAAGTCCGCCAACCCTGCCGTCGCGGCATCCTTCTCCCGCTCCCGCCTCGGGAAGGAACACGGCCTGGCCTTCGGAACACTGGGCCCCGATGCGCCGACCACACTGCTAATAGAAAGAGCCACAGTCATGGTCTGATAGGCAACTTGGGGCCCATGACTATCGTCGATAAGGGCGCAATTTTAAACGTCCATCACTTGCCGATTATAGTATTTCATTTCCAGACTGATGGCAGTGAAGGGATTTTATGACAGAATCCGGTTGTCGTCGTTCGCTGGAAGCTCTAGGACCGCGACATGGTGACGGCCTCGCGCCGCGCCCTGACCACTTTGGGCATCAAAGTAGCGACGCGGAACGAAGGCAGACCATGCGTTATCTGATTACCGGGACGGCGGGCTTCATTGGCTTCCATCTGGCCCGAAGGCTTCTCGAAGCTGGCCACCGCGTCACAGGCTTCGACGGCATGACGCCCTATTACGACGTGTCATTGAAGCGCAAGCGCCACGCTCTCTTGGAAACCTACCAAAACTTCGATCCCGTCTTAGGAGCACTGGAGGACAGTGCCGCTCTGGAGCGCGCCGCCGCAGTAGAACACCCAGACGTCATCATCCATCTCGCGGCACAGGCGGGCGTACGCTACAGCCTCGAAAATCCGCAGGCCTATGTCACCTCCAACCTCACGGGTTCATGGACGGTGCTGGAACTCGCCAAGCGCGTCCAGCCACAGCATCTCCTGCTGGCATCGAGCTCCTCGATCTACGGCGCAAACGAAAAAGTCCCGTTTGCCGAAACCGATCACGCCGACGAACCTCTTACGCTCTATGCTGCCACCAAGAAGGCGATGGAGGCCATGGGCCATTCGTACGCCCACCTCTACAAGATTCCGACGACGGCCTTCCGGTTTTTCACCGTCTACGGTCCCTGGGGCCGTCCAGACATGGCGCTTTTCAAGTTCACCGATGCCATCCTGCATGGGCGCCCGCTTGAGATCTATGGCGAAGGCAGAATGAGCCGCGACTTCACCTATATCGATGACCTCGTAGAATCGATCGTTCGGCTGATCAATATCGTTCCCGCCGAGGAAAACCGCGTGACGGTGCCCGGCGTGAAGGATACTTTGTCGAGGCACGCGCCGTTCCGTATCGTCAATATCGGAGGTGGCCAACCCATTGAGCTAATCCGTTTCGTCGAGACTGTGGAGGATGCCGTCGGAGAGCCGGCCATCCGCCATATGCTGCCGATGCAGAAAGGTGACGTGCCCCGTACGTTCGCCCTTCCCGACCTTCTTCATGCACTCACCGGCTACATGCCAGACACTCCCGTCGACAAAGGCGTCCTTGAGTTCGTCAAGTGGTACAGGGAATGGAAGCGCGAGACAACCGAGGTCGAACACACCCCCGAAACGGTCTCCTGAAAACTGCCGGACGAAGTTCGGGCACTTGGCTTGCGGGGGCTTTTGACAATACATAAGTACGGGATTAAAAATCCCGATTTGCGCTCGTTTAGGCCCGCCTCGCCCCTATGGAAAAAAGTCTTTCCCGATACATCTGGAAGCACACTTGGCGTCAGCAAGTCGTTATTCTTCTGATCGTCGCGCTGTCGATGATCCCCTATTTCATTTCGCTGGACCTGCCTAAGCAGATCATCAACGGTCCTATTCAGGGCGAAGGTTTTTCGACACCGGATGCAATCCAGCCCTTCTTCGAACTTGGCTTCGACATGCCGTTCGTGGGCTATGTGCAACTTTACGCCGGCTATCCGCTCGACCGCCTGTCCATGCTGATGGCACTCAGCATCGAGTTCCTCGTACTCGTCGTCATAAATAACGCCTTCAAATACGTCATTAACACTTACAAGGGCCGCCTCGGGGAACGCCTCCTACGCCGTATCCGCTTTCAGCTCATCGATCGCCTTCTTCGCTTCCCGCCGATCTATTTCAAACGCACCAAGAGTGCGGAAGTCGCCAGCATGATCAAGGACGAGGTGGAACCGCTCGGCGGTTTCGCCGGAGATGCCTTCGTTCAACCGGCGCTGCTTGGCGGCCAGGCGATCGCTGCTCTCACCTTCATTCTCGCGCAGAATCTGTGGCTTGGGCTCATCGCTGCTTTCATGGCGCTCCTGCAGATCGGGATCATTCCGCGCATGCGGCGGCGACTGATCCGTCTCGGTCGCGAACGCCAGATAACCGCCCGCCGCCTTGCAGGCCGTGTCGGTGAGATGGTGGACGGCATGCCGACGATCCATGCCTACGATACCTCGAACTATGAGCGTGCCGACATGGCGCGGCGCCTCGGAGAGATCTTCGCGATCCGCTACGATCTCTACCAGTGGAAGTTCATGGTGAAATTCATCAACAACTTCCTAGCCCAAATCACGCCATTTCTTTTTTACAGTATCGGCGGTTATCTAACACTGCGCGGCCACCTCGACGTCGGCCAGCTCGTCGCGGTCATCAACGCCTATAAGGAACTCCCCGGCCCGCTGAAGGACCTGATCGACTGGGATCAGGCAAGGCAGGACGTTCAGGTCAAATTCGAGCAGGTGGTAGAGCAGTTTCAGTCCGATTCGATCCTTGAGCCGGAGATCCAGCAGATCTTTACTGGGGTTCCGTCGCCCCTTCCCGGACCGCTCGCAGCGGTCAATCTGGCTATCGATGACGACAGCGGCGGTCGCGTGGTCGACCACGTTTCCCTGCATATTGAGTCCGGCCAGAGTATCGCCTTTCTCGATGCCAGCGGCAGCGCGGGGAGCATGATTGCGGACGCAATAGGGCGGGCCGTCTGGCCGGCAGCCGGCAAGGTCGCCGTAGGGGACATCGACATTCGCGAGCTGCCGGAATCCGTGACCGGACGCCGTATCAGCTATGTCTCGGCGGAAAGTTACTTCTTCCATGGAAGCCTGAAGGACAATCTGCTTTACGGGCTCAAACACGCTCCCCTGCAACCGCTGGAGCGGGAAGGCAAGGCCGCAACACGACGGCGCTGGGAGGTGAACGAAGCACGGCTTGCCGGAAACGTTGATTTCGATATCGAGGGGAAGTGGATCAGCGCCGCAGCCACACCGGAGAGCGCAGTGGACAGGGATACGCTCAACACCTGGATGCTGGGCGTACTAGACACCGTGCTGCTGACGGACGATGTGCTCGATCTCGCTTTGCGCAGCTCAATCGATCCGCAAACCAACGCCGAAATCGCCCGGTTCGCTGTCTCGGCCCGCCAGACGCTCCGCGACGAACTGGCGAGCCTCGACATGCCTGAGCTGGTGATTCCCTTTGACTTCACCACATACAATACGGAAGCGACCGTATCGGAAAACCTGTTGTTCGGCTCCCTGATCGGCGGAGAGACAGCCGCCCAACAGATCATCGCCAGCAACTATTTTCGCTCTGTTGTCAGGGATGGCGGCCTCACGACCCTACTGTTCGAAATGGGCCGCTCCATCGCGGCTACAATCGTCGAACTCTTCGGAGACATGCAGCAGAACAACCCCTTGCTGCCGGAACTTCCCTTCATGGAAGGCCGTGAACTGCCAGATTATGCCCGCATTCTGAAAGAGATCGAAGGCCGCGGCCCCGAAGAGGCAACAGAAGAACAACGCCGTGCGATATTCCTGACGGCATTCTCCTACGTCGAGAGCCGTTACCGCTTCGGCCTCATGACCGAAGAAATCATGCGCAAGATTGTCGATGCGCGCCAGCAGTTCCACGCCAATCTACCGAAGGAACTGAGCGGCCTCATTGCGCGTTATGAAGCGGATGGATTCCAGTCATCGGCATCGTTGATGGAGAATATCCTGTTCGGAAAGATCAGCCGCGGCCACGCGGATGCACAAAACCGGATAGCTTCCCTCATCGGCCAAGTGGCTGAAAAAGAAGGAATATATTCAGAAATACTCGCAATTGGCCTCGATTATGATCTTGGGCCCGGCGGCAAGCGATTGACATTGTTGCAACGACAGAAGCTCAATGTCGCCCGCGCGCTGATCCGACAGACGGAATACTGCGTTCTCAATCAGCCTCTACCAGGGCTTAACCCGCGACTGCAGGCACAGTTGGTGAATAATGTGATCTCCTTCTTGCGTGAAAAGTCTGAAAAGTGCACTATTATATGGGTTCTATCAAATCCGCGGCTTTGCAAGCTTTTCGAACGGATAGTGGTATTCGATAAAGGTGGCCTCGTCGCTGATGGAACTTACGAGACTCTTGTGGAAGAAAACGGTATGGTGAAAGAACTGGTGACGAGGTAGCTTCAGTAGAAACCCGCCCCAGGTTCAGTTTGGAGGTATGCGATGGTCCTTATGGATGAGGTTCAATGCTTGCGCGCCTTGCCGTTTTTCGCGTCTGCGGATCCGGCTAAACTGAAGCTTTTGGCTTTCACTTCCGACCGCATGAAATTTGCCCCCGGTCAGGAACTGTTCCACGAAGGTGATCCAGGCGATTCCGCTTTCGTTATACTCGGCGGCACTGCTGAGGTCGCTGTCGATACCCCAACCGGTGAAATCAAGGTCGCCGAAGCGGGAAAGAACTCCATCGTCGGCGAGATCGCCATTCTTTGTGACGGCTATCGCACCGCAACCGTGAGGGCGATAACACCGATGGATACCTTGCGTATCAACAAGGAAACATTCCGCAAGATGATGGCGGATTGTCCGTCGATGATGTTCGGCGTCATGCGCGTGCTGGCTACCCGTCTTCAGACGACCACCTCCGAACTGGCTGCCCAGAAAAGCCATGAAGAAGAATATGCTTGAGCGATTGGGACAGGCCCGTCGACTAACCAAGCATATTTGAGGCTTTTGACCGGTGGATATCGGAACGGGGAGAGGTATATGTATCAGGCACTCTCTTCTCCCGATATGGTGGTAATGTCACCTGCATCGAATTCCGCTGAGGTGAGATAACCCTGATTTTTGACTGCGGGACAGGCATAATGCGGCTCAGGACCGAGCGCATTGCCAAACTCAATGTGTTTTTCAGCCACTGCCACTATGAGTACATCATAGGCTTTCCATTCTTCGGTCCATTTCACTGTCCAGGTGTACAGGCCGCCATCTGGTGGGGTCATCTTGAGGGAACGATGACTATGCAACAAATCGTCGAAGGACTCCTACGTCCCCCGTATTTCCCTGTCGGCCTTGAGATTATGAAGGCATGCCCGACATTCAGGGATTTCCTACCGAGACATCATCGCCCCTTCTCAGGCCTTCTCAGGCATCACGATAGGAACGGCCGGGCTTAACCATCCTGGTGGGCCGTTGTCTGACGCATCGAATGGCAGGGTAAGGTATTCGCTTTGATAACCGATACGGAACATGTCCCTGGAGAGCCGGATTCGAGTGCCCTGCACTCATCGACCACGCCAACCTTTTTCTCTACGACAGCACATTCAGCGACGAGGAAATGAAGCATGTAAGGGGTATCGGACATTCCTCCTGGCAGCAGTCCATCAGACTCGCCCAAGCGGCGAATGACGCCTGCGTCGGCTTCATCCACCATGCCTTTACCGAAACGGATAACGGTATCGGCGATATCCCGGCACAGGCGCGACAACTATTTCCATCAGTGTACGTCTTCGGCGACAGCCAGAGCATGCAAATTTAACCCGGACGGGGGAGGATGCCAAAGCCTCTTTTTAGCCGCTTTCATCCCCCAGACGCACCGTGCCGCGCTCCATTTCCACAAGGTCGCCTTTCATGTTGCAGCCAGCTCGTCCGTTCCTGCCAGACAAGGCTGCACATCAACTCGGTATCGCATCGGGTATCGTTCTCTTCGCGTTCATATCGACCCATCTTCTCAATCACAGCCTGACGCTCATATCGATTGATTTCGCCGATGAGGCTCTGAAGACCTTCAAGCTTATCTGGCGCAATCCGCTGGGAACGCTCCTGCTCTATGGATCTTTCCTCGTTCATTACCTGCTCGCGCTACGCACGCTTTACCTGCGCCGCCATATGCGCTTGCCGGCACGCATGCTGATTCAGGTCCTCTTTGGTCTCTCCATTCCCGTCCTGATTGCCCAACATGCGGTCTCCGCCCGCGTTCCCGCCCTTTTCGGCGGGTTTGATAGCACCTATTGGGGAGTCATCAGGGGCATGTGGACAGGTAACGGGCTGTTTGGCCTGAAGATGGTTCTAGCCGTGATCGTCGTGTGGGTGCATGGCTGCATCGGCCTCTACGCCGCCATACGCTTCAGGGACTGGTTTCCGCGCATGGCGCCATGGCTGTTCGCACTGGCGATCCTGCTGCCGACACTCGCCCTCGTCGGTGTGCTGGTTAATGGGCGTCAGATGGAAGCGGCAGCAAAGGCCGGAGGACAGGTCCTCACAACAGCTCCCGACGGCAACGTAGTCCGTCAGTATGCGAACCGCCCACCATTGGATCTGGCCGCGATAGAGCGCCGCGTCTACCTCTTCTTTGGCCTTGGTCTGGGACTTGTCGTCGTATTGCGCGCTGCACGTTCCATGAGGCGCAACGCGCCGGAGATCCGCATTATCTATGCCCATGGTCCCCAGATCCGGGTCCCTCGGGGTACCTCGATCCTTGAGGCGAGCCGGATCGGCCGCGTCGATCATTATTCGGTATGCGGCGGCAAGGGACGCTGCTCCACCTGCCGCGTGCGCATCATCGACAGCGATGGGCCGCTGCCACCTCCGAGTGCCATGGAGCAAGCAACCCTGTCACGTATCAGGGCAGCACCAGATACGAGGCTGAGTTGCCAAACCCGACCGGATTATGATGTCACAGTTGCCCTGTTACTGGAGCCGCCGGTGGGTGGCGATCTTTATTCCGGCAGGCAGATCAAGCAGGCCGGTCGTGAGAAGGAAATCGTCGTCCTCTTCTGCGATATTCGCAATTTCACGACGATATCCGAAAGCCGGCTGCCCTATGACATCGTCTTCCTGCTCAACCGCTATTTTTCCGTCGTCGGTCGGGCGGTGGAGGAAGCCAAGGGACAGGTGGATAAATTCATCGGCGATGGGGTGATGGCTCTCTTCGGCATCGATGCGACCGAACCCAGTGAGGCCTGCCGGCAAGCTCTGAGAGCAGCCGCCACGATCGTGGCGGAAACCGAAAAGCTCAATCAGGAAATGATGCAGGAATTCGGTGTCGATCTCAGGATCGCCATCGGCATCCATTTTGGACCTGCGATCGTCGGGATGATCGGTTATGGGAAAGTGGCAGGACTTACCGCGATCGGCGACACGGTTAATGTCGGCAGCCGTCTGGAGGCGGTCGCCAAGCAATTTAATGTTGCTATCGCCGCGTCCGAGCCCATCATGTTGCTTGCCCATGTTCCTTATGACGGGCTGTCCAGCCGTTCCGTCTCACTGAAGGGGCGCAAGACGAACATGCGGGTTTATCTGCTGTCTGTGGATGATGCGAAACGCTACGCTTGAGGCAAGAACCATCCACAACGAATTCCCGGCCCGCCTTCCATTCGTATTCACTTGCGAAGATTGGCGAACGTAAAAGGAGTTGCGGAGGAAACGCCGTATATCATGCGCGGGGCAGCATACTGACAAGAGGAGGATATCTTTGAGACTCTATCGTTTTCTGGGCATCGCGTTGCTGGCTGGCGGCGTCGCAACGGCACTCCCGCTCAGCAGTAAGCCGACCACCCAGAAACTTTTCGACGGTTTCGACGGAGAGGATTTCTCCACCGAGGGTGGCCTCTATTATCGAATGAATGATGAGCAGAAGGCGGGTACCTACGTATTCCAGAACGAGGTGAAACGCGCTGGCGATGGTGCGCTGAAACTGAGTGTTCGCTCCCAGTGTGCCAAAGAAGATAACCTCTGCAGCGAACGCGCAGAGATCTGGGAGAAAACCCCACTTCGCGTCCCCTATAATGAACCCGTCTGGTTCGGTTTTGCTATGAAGCTGGCCGATCCCGTCCCCCAGAATGATCACCGTTATCTGATGGCGCAATGGAAGCGTGAGGTCGGACCGGAAGCTGAAGGCGATTTCAGCCCCTTCCTCGCGCTCCGCCTTGATCGCGGCAAGATGTTCTTCTCGGTGGAGACCAATTATGTCGAGGGCGGCCCTCGGCCGATCAACGACGTTGCGGGCCATTGCCCTGAGGGAAGCACGCCCGTCTGGTTTCGTCCCGAGACCAACCAGATGCGAGCCCTTGCCGCGTCCGGCTCCGACTGGAGCACCGAGGATGGAGCGACCTTCCCCTCCTGCACGGACAAGATTTCTGTCGTGCAACACAATCCGCTGCCCAAGGCCTCCACGGACTGGATCGATTTCGCAGTTTTCTCCCATCCTGATCCCAACGGAGACGGCCGGATTGAAATCTTCGCCAACAGCGTCTGGGTTGCAACAGTAAAGGGGCATATTGGCCATGGCGATGCCGGTCTCGGAAAGAACCAGTATTTCAAGTTCGGTCCCTACCGCGCCGGAAGCTCGGATACCTGGACTGTCTATTACGACGATTTCCGCCGTTCACCAGATTGCATAGACGTGCTGAAAGACGCAAAGGCTTGTTCCATCGTCGAGTAAACGGCCGGAGCTTCAGTCCCGAGCTTCAAGTTTCTCCGCAATCACCCGAGCGGTTCCGACGGCACCGTCAAGCGAGACCGGAAGCTCCGACGGCAAAGTGAGTGCGCGTGCAGCAGTGATTGCCTCTGCCATAACCATCCCGCTCAGACTATCCTCGGTGACCACCTTCGCCAATCCTAGCGCGGCCAACTTCTCGGCCCTCACCGACTGCTCGGTCTCACCGCCTGCAGCAAAGGGTACGAGCAGGGAACGGCAGCGGGCCTGCAGGAGATCGCAGACCGTGTTGTAGCCCGCCTGCGAAATCGACAGACCGGCCTGCGGCAGCAGGCTTGGAAAATCCGGCCGAAACCGGAAGAGTGACACCCCGCCGGAAACACGGCCAGCAATGCGATCATAATCCGCCTGCGACAAGTTGGGACCGGTGATCACACACCATTTCTCACGATCATTGAGAATATCGCGGGCATCGAGCGCGGCCTCGATCAACGCGGCACCCACGGCGCCGCCGCCAGCAGAAATCACCACACCGAAACGATCCTCGGATGGGGGCGCTTCGGCCGCAGCGACAAGGCCGGTGTAGTGGATCTTTTCCGCAAACTCACCGATCAGCGGAAAGGTCTCCTCAAGCCGCACGAAATGCGGATCGCCATGGACTAGAACGCCGTCGAAGTAACGGGCAACAAGATCGGCCGTCTCGCGATCTCGGCCGGGCTTACGGTTCTCCTGCAGGATATCCCTGACCGAACTGAACAGCAGCGGCCGAGGCTCTGCATGCTCGATAGCGGTCAGCAATGGCAGAAGCTCGAAACGCATCTGACGCCGGCCGAAGGGGAAAGCCTCTATGATGACGACATGCGGCTCGACTTTTGCAAAAGTCTCCAGAAGAAGGGCCGCGCGTCTTTGCTCGAAGTCGGCGTCAACAGGATTGCCCTCGATATCCGCGAGACTGGAGAAGCCGCTTTTGCAAGCTACAACCGCCGGAAGCTGGACATGCTCGACGCCTCTTCCCGGGAAACCGCTCACGGGTGCCCCGCCCGTTACCAGCGTCACCGAGAACCCGCTCTCGACCAGAGCCGCGGCGATCCGGCTGGCACGCGCCACATGGCCGATGCCGAGCAAATGCTGGACATAGAAGAGAACCCGCCTCTTCGAAGCGTTTGTCTGCTGCGCGCTCATATCCCTCTCCGCACCCATGCTCCCTTAAAGAGCCGGTCGAGATCATGAATGCTGTTGTGATGATCGAAGTCCTTCCGCACCCGCGCCTCTGCCGCCGCTCCAAGCGTCTCCCGCAGGTCGGGATCAGTCATCACGCGCTGCAGAGCGTCCGCGAGAGCCTCTGGGTCTTCCGACTCGACCAGCAAAGCGTTCTCGCCATCAACGAACAGTTCGGAAATGCCTGAAACGGTCGTGGAAACAGCCACAAGCCGCTGGCTTGCCGCTTCGACCAGAACGTTCGGCAGGCCATCGCGGTCACCATCTGCCGTGATCCGGCAAGCGAGCGCGAAAAGATCACTGTCGTGGTAATGGGCAAGTACGTCGCGCTGATCCATCGAGCCTTTCCAGGTGATCCGGTCGGAGATGCCGAGTTCGCCTGCAAGCGCCTTCAGGCCACCCAGTTCGTCACCGCCGCCGATATGGGTGAACTGCCAGTGAATGTTCGCCGGCAGCCGGGCAAACGCCTTGAGCAGCACGTCATAGCCCTTCTTCTTGACGGCGCGACCGACGCTCAGCACACGGACAGGATCAGCCGGATCGGAACCGTCGCGGCGTGGGCGTTGTCCATCGAAGTGCGGGAAGCGATCGAGATCCAGGCCATGATAGCTCAGGTGCATGACATCGCGCCCGCCGGCAAGCGATGACAGCTTGTCATAACCAACCTTTGTACAAGTCACGCCCCAGTCGGCACTCTGCAGCTTTTCGGCGAGATCCCAATCCTCGGAGGTCCAGATGTCTTTGGCGTGAGCTGAAATCGACCATGGGATACCGCTGATCTCACTGGCATAGCGCGCGACTGACGCTGGCGTATGAATGAAGTGCGCATGGAGCCATTTTCCACCCTGCGGCCATTCCGCCACGAGCACGGCAGCCTGACCGAAGCGGCGAAACCTGTTACGCGAGAAGTCCCGCCGAAGATCCTTCAGGAAGGAGAAGAGCGCCTTGCCAAACCCCGGCAAACGGCACGTCGTCCAAAGCGCTTTCAGGACACGAAGCGGTTCCTCGTGCAGGTATTCCGGCAGATAGCTGACGCGCGCACGGATCTCCTCGTGCACCGGGTGGCGCTTCTTATCCGTCGGACGGCGCATAGCGACGATTTCAAGCTCGAGGCCCGCACGTTCCAGGCCAAGCAATTCCTGCGCGATGAAAGTCTCCGAAAGGCGCGGATAGCCCTTCAGGAGGACGACAATCTTTCTGGTCCTGTTCATCAATTATCCCTGGGCGGCAAAACGCGGCGATCTGGCATCTTCGCTCAGGTAACCGCCAACGATCTGCGAGATGGTTTGCAACCCCTCAAGATGAAGGCCGGCAGCGCCGGCCGAGGGAGGGTCGCGTTTCAGCACATCTTTGATCGCCTGTGCAAAACGCAGGCTGTCGGAGGCTTCCTGGCTGGAAAGCATACTGACAAGGCCGAGCTCGGAGGCGCGGCGGGCGCGGATCAGTTGTTCGAGCCGCGGCTGCGTACGCGGAACGATGAGGGCCGGTTTGTCGAAAGACAGGATTTCGCAATAGGTATTATATCCACCCATGGCGACAACCGCTTTTGCACCCGCGATCCGGTCTTCCATCCGGTTGTCGAACTCGATCATCTCCAGATGCGGGTTAGTGCCCGCCTGCTCGACGAAATTCTGGCGCTGTTCGGCAGGCATATAGGGCCCAAGCACGATAACCGCCTTGTGAGTAAGCGTTGGATCAGCCTGATAGGCAGCGATCACGTCTCGCACCAGATCGGCGCCATCCCCGCCACCACCGGTCGTGACGAGCAGGTAGTCTTCAAGCGGCTGCGGTCGTTCGACCGAGGCCTTACGCTGAAGAAAACCAACGAAGTTCATCTTCTCGCGCACGCTGTCCGGCACGTCGAGGCCCGTCAGCGGATCATAGAAATCCGGCGGTCCGTAAACCCAGATGTTATCATAGAGCGAGCCGATCTTGTGCAGCACGTCGTTGCGCTTCCATTCAGCATCCAGAAAATGCGGAGCATCCATGACCTCGCGCAGACCGAGGATCAGGGTGGTGCCCTTCGCCTTCAGGAACCGCAGCGTTTCCTCCACCTCACCGCGGAGCCCCAACGGCTCCTTATCGATGATGAAGATGTCCGGCTGGAATGTCTCTGCTGTATGCAGGATAATCGACTGCCGCATCCTTATCGTCGCCTTGACGTCGATATGCTGGTCTATGGAAGTGTATTCGCCGTTGCGTAACTTGATCACACTCGGGATCTTCACGAAATCCACGCGCGCCCGATAATCGAAAGCGCCCGCGATCGTTGCGCCGGAAATGATTAGCACCTGCAGGCCGCGATAATCTTCCACCAGCGAATGGGCGATGGTGCGGCAGCGCCGCAAGTGTCCAAGACCGAACGTATCATGACTATACATGAGGATTCGTGCGTTGCGCGACGGTCCAGTCATGCAGCTATTCTCCTATAGGTCCGAAGCATCGATGCCACGGGTAGTCGTATATTTTTCATTTCGAGAGGATCAGTTGTAGGGGTCGGCGGCATCTCTAAGACCATCACCGAGGAAATTGAAGGCAAGAATGATAACAATAACCGGAACCACGGGGAAAAGAAGCCAAGGGTAAAGGGCGATCACGTTGACAGTCCGTGCTTCTGTCAGCAACACCCCCCAACTCGTGATCGGCGGACGAAGCCCGAGTCCAAGGAAGCTCAGCGTCGTTTCGCCCAGAATCATGCCGGGGATGGTCAACGTGGCGCTGGCGATCAGATGCGACATGAAGCCGGGGATGAGATGGCGCCCGATAATCCTGGAACTGCCCGCGCCCATCATCTGCGCGGCAAGGACATAATCCTCCTCACGAAGTGCAAGAAGCTTGGAGCGCACCGCACGCGCGAGCCCGGTCCAGTCCAGGAGTCCGAGAATGAAGGTAATCCCGAGATAGACAAAAAGCGGTGACCAGTCCGCCGGCATGATGGCCGCCATGGCCAGCCACAACGGTATGCTGGGGATCGAGTGCAGGACTTCCGTGACACGCTGAACCGCAAGATCGAACCAGCCGCCCCAATACCCCGCGAGACCGCCGATGACGATACCGAGCACGAAACTCGTCATCACGCCGAGGAGACCGATGGTAAGCGACACCCGTGCGCCGTAGAGAATTCGCGACAACACATCGCGACCTAGACGGTCCGTCCCGAGCAGGAACATGTCACCGCCCTCGGCTGGGCAGGCCAAATGGACATTGCCGTCGATGAAGCCCCAGAAACGATAGCCGTCACCCCGGCAGAAAAAGCGCAGCTTCTGCACTTCGTCAGTGTTTTCGCTATAAACCCGGCGCAGGGTTTCCATGTCCAGTTCCATGGTCCGGCCATAGACGAAGGGACCGACGAACGAACCGTCATGGAAGAAATGTACCTGCTGCGGCGGCGCATAAATGCGATCCACGTTCCGCGTATGCACATTGTAAGGTGCAAGGAACTCGACGACGGCAATCGTGCAATAGGCGATCAGCAACAGGACACCGGAAATCAGCGCAAGGCGGTGGCGGCGGAAGCGCCACCATGTGAGTTTCAACTGCGACGCATGACCGAAGGCAGAATCCGCATCGGCTTCCACAGCATAGGGATCGAATGGTGCTTTTGAGACATAATGTGCCGGCGCCGGCAGGCTTGCCAAATCTTCACTCATTTCGTGCGCCCTCCCTGCAGCCGGATACGCGGGTCAAGGATGGCGAGTGCGATGTCGGACACCAGCACGCCGATTACCGTCAGGATGGCCAGAAACATCAGGAAGGAACCGGCCAGATACATATCCTGATTCTGCAGGGCGCGGATCAGCATCGGGCCGGTCGTTTCCAACGACAGAACGACAGCGGTGATTTCTGCGCCGGAAATGATCGTCGGCAGGATGGAGCCGATGTCGGAAATGAAGAAGTTCAATGACATGCGCAGCGGATATTTGATGAGTAGCCGGAAGGGATGCAGCCCCTTTGCCCGCGCAGTCATCACATATTGCTTGTGCAGTTCGTCCAGCAAGTTCGCCCGCACACGCCGCACCATGCCAGCCGTTCCCGCGGTGCCGATGATGATGACCGGGATCCACAGATGCTCGAGAATGGATTTAGCCTTGGCCCAGCTCATGGGCTGCCCAAGGAAATCCTGATCCATCAGGTGACCGATCGAAATACCGAACCAGATATTGGCGAAATACATCATGATCAGCGCGAGAATGAAATTCGGCACCGCGATGCCGATCAGCCCGAGAAGGGTCAACCCGTAATCGCCCCAGCTATATTTGTGGGTGGCGGAATAGATCCCGATCGGAAAGGCGATCAGCCACGTCACCGCGATGGTGACAGTCGATACCAGAACAGTCAGCCAGACACGGTCGCCGACGACATCGGCCACAGGCATGCGATACTCGAAGGAATAGCCGAAATCGCCCTGCGCAAAACCGACGATCCAGTCGAAATACCGCAAGGGAGCGGGCTTGTCGAAACCGTAACGTGCCTTGAGATCCTCGATCTCCTGCATATCAGCCTTTTCACCCATGGCGCGCAGTTCCTCGACATAACTCTCGAAGAAGTCGCCGGGTGGCAGCTCGATGATGGTAAAGACCAGCATGGAGATCATGATCAGGGTCGGGATCATCATCGCGACACGCCAGATGATGTAGCGGATCATCTCATACGCCTCCCTCTAGCCAGAAGGTATCGGGCATATAGACCCCGAGATAGGAGGTCGGATCGAAGCCATAGAGGCCTTCGTTCGGCAGGTTGCGCAGCCGGTTCGAACGAACGATCGGCTGGGGCACGGCATTGACAATACCTATGGTGAATACCTGCTGTGTAAAGATCGACAGCATCCGGTGCCAGATTTCCACACGCTCGTCATGCGCATCGGCCTCGCGCCATTCGTGGAAGAGATCGAGAAGTGCTTGCGCTTCGGGGATATCTGGCGGACGTCCGTCGCCTCCACCCGAGAGATGATGTAGCCCCCAGAGCGGCCACTGGATCTGGTCGTCATTGGTCGGAGCCAGCTCGCGCGGTGACATGTCAGCCGTCGGCACGCCATTGTCAAGGCCCGGTGACAGCGCCAGGATCGTCTCGCCGCTGGTGATGCGTTGACGGAAAAGCTCGCGGTGCGACACATGGGTGAAGATCCGGAAGCCGATACGCCACAAGTGATCCGTCACGAGTTCCAGAACATCGGTATCGAATGTGGTTTCCGCAGTCGTTTCAATGATGAGCTTGCAGGGCCGACCGTCGGGTAGATAACGGATACCGTACTCGCCATCCCGCACGAGACCCGCCTCGTCAAGCAGGGCATTGGCCTGGTCAGGATCGAACGTGGCCCAGGCGTCACGGTATTCGGGCCGGAAAAGCGGGCTCTCCGGCAGGATGCTGTTCGCACTGGGACTGCCCAGACCAAAGAAAACCGCTTTGTTGACCTCGTCGCGATTGATCGCCAGCGAGAGCGCGCGGCGAACACGCACGTCCCGCATCGTCTGGCGCCAGATCAGGTCCGAGCAATTGAGATTGGGAATGAGAGCGGCCCGAGAACCCTGTATGCGCTTCCAAAGGCTGACTTTGATCGCACCGCGTTTTTCCGCGCTTTTCAGGAAGGTGTAGTCCGCGAAATCGATATTGGTGAGCTGCAGATCGCTTTCACCCGCAGCCGCTTTGGCCGCCACGAGATCACCGGAGCTGACATTGAGCACCACACGATCGATATAGGGCAATTGCAGCCCGTTGCCATCTACCCGGTGAAAATAGGCATTGCGTTCAAATACGAACTGGCCTGCCGGCGGAGCTGTGATGCCACGCCAGGGATCGAGTGTCGGCAGGTCCGGATTTTCCGGTCGGGCCGTCCGCGACATCTTCTGGTGCAGGGAGACCCATCCATCGACACGCTGTTGCTTGATCAGCTCGGCGATTCGCTCCGCAGTCTGGTACTTGGGATGAAACTGCTTGAGGTAAGCCGCCGGCAGCATGAGGCGAGTAGCAACCGGTGATGCCAGTTCCGCCAGGAAATCGGGGTTTGGATCCTCCCAGCTATAGCGCACCGTGAACTCGTCGAGCACTTCGAAGAGAGGTTCCTTGCCCTGCACCCTCAAAACGTTCGGAATGCCACCCTTATGGAGTTCCTTGTTATGGAACATATCTTCCCACACATACCGGAAATCCTCCGTCGTGAAGGGACTGCCATCCGACCAGCGATGGCCGGGTCGGAGGTAGAAGGTGAATACTCGCTCTCCCTCGACCTCGTAACGTTCCAGCAGATCAGGGCCGAAATTGAAATGCCGGTCGAAACCGACAAGGCGGCTGTAGCTATTGATCGGCATGTAACGGATATCACGTTGGCTGGCGATCAGCATCTTGATCGTGCCGCCATGGCGTCCCGTGACGGTGCCGTCTACACCGTCAAGGGGCACCACACGCGGAACTTTCGGCAGGCGATCGGCCAAAGGCGGCAGGGTGCCTTCGGCAACCTCGGTCTTGAGCGGATCCGGATCGACAACCTCAGTCGCCGCCGAAATCCGCGGCAACATGGTGGAACCCATCAAAGCCAGAAGCGTACGCCGGGTGATCATGACTTCAGATCCCCCGCGTCAACGCCGCGTCGTGCCAGCACCCAGTGGCCATTGCCGAGATCGACATGCGCGAGATTATCCGGATCGCCCTCATCGAGAAAATGCTTCTTCCATGACCGCCGGGCAACAAGAGAAGATTCGCCGGCAAGACCGAGATCGATGCGGCAGTCGAGATCTGGTGAGGGAACCGCAGCAATCAGCTTGCGCGTATAGGGATGAACCGGCTGGTTCATGATGATCTCGCACGGGGCGATTTCCACGATCCGGCCAGCATACATCACCGCCACGCGATCGGCCATGTAATTCACCACCGCGAGATTGTGGGAAATGAAGAGATAGGTGAGACAAAGCTCTGTCTTCAGGTCCTTCATCAGGTTCAGAACCTGTGCCTGAACCGAGACATCGAGAGCGGATACAGGTTCGTCGCAAATGATCAGACCGGGACCGAGCGCCAGCGCGCGCGCAATGCCGATTCGCTGACGCTGCCCACCTGAAAAACTGTGCGGATACCGTCCGCCGGCAGACGCCGGCAGCCCGACGGCGTGAAGGAGACGCTTTACCAACTCGATCCGACTTGCGGCATCGCCCTTGTCATGAATTTCCAAAGGTTCGCTGATAATGCCGCGCACCGTCATACGTGGGGAAAGAGACGATACCGGATCCTGGAAAACCATCTGGATCGAGGATCTCAGACGCTGGAGTTCCTCGCCCTCTGCCGAAAGAACATCGACCGGCCCGCTCGCGCCATTGTAGACGACAGCGCCGGCATCCGCCCGCAGACCGCGCATCAGGATCTTGCTGAGCGTGGTCTTGCCGCAGCCGCTTTCGCCCACCAGTCCCAGCGTTTCTCCGCGCTTTATGTCGAAGGAAACATCGGTCACCGCGCGTATAGGAGGTTCGGGTTTGGCAAAGAAGCCGGAAGAGCGCTTCGCGCGAAAAGTCTTGCTGACATTCCGTACGGAAAGAAGAACGTCGTCCGCGTCCGCGACAGACGGCGTACAACTACCCAGAAGCCCTGCGGTATCAACCTGGATCTCTCGCAACGGCTTAAGCCGTTCGTCCCGCGCCATCTCGAAGGTCGGCACCGCCGCCATCAGGCCCTTGGTATAGGGATGCTGCGTATTGAGGAAGATGTCCTCGACGCTTCCAGCCTCCATCACCTCGCCGCGATACATTACCACCACCTCGTCCGCCATGCTCGCAACGACACCGAGATCGTGGGTAATCAGCAGAACCGCCATGCCGAGCCGGACCTGCATGTCCTTCAGCAACTTGAGGATCTGGGCCTGGATCGTGACATCGAGTGCCGTCGTCGGTTCATCGGCAATGAGAAGCGACGGACGCCCAATCAGCGCCATGGCAATCATCGCACGCTGACGCATGCCTCCCGACAACTCGAAGGGATACATGTCGAAAACGTGATCCGGCTTGTCGAATCCCACGAGACCGAGCATTTCTTCCGAGCGCTCGCGCCGTTCCTTCGACGAAAGCGCAGTATGAATGCGCAGCACTTCCTCGATCTGATTACCAATCGTGTGCACGGCGGAAAAGGAGGTCATCGGCTCCTGGAAGATCATGCCGATGCGATTGCCGCGAATGTTACGGATCTGGCGACCGTCGCGCGGCAGCCCGATCAGATCCACTGGCCCGTCACCCTCGGGATCGTCAAAGACGACACGACCCGAGATCCGCGCGTTGGATGCCTCAATGCCCATGATGGCCCGACCAAGCGCAGACTTTCCCGAACCCGACTCGCCGACGAGCGCCGTCACCCGGCCGGGCCGGATGGCCATGGAAAACGACCGAACAGCCTCGATACTGCCGTTCAGCAGCGGAAAGGACACACTAAGCTTTTCCACCGAAAGCAGATCAGCGCCACCCACCATGCGATTTATAGAGCCCCCGGATACGCTACCCATCACAAGCTGACGCGGATTGATATTATTGGATTTACCGTAACCTAGGCGCCGGCTCCCTGTCCATCACGAAGATGCGGCGTGGCGACCGGCGCAAAAGCTTGCAGCACGATCCGTTTTGCCGATAGACCTGCGGCGGGAAAGATCGTCCGGAGACAATCAGTGAACAGCAAACGCGACGCCAGAAGCCTTGCCCGCGAGACCATCGCCCAAAGCCTGGAGCTGGCTCGCAGCGGCCGGTTGGAAAGTGCCCGCCGCACACTCGATCGTCTCGCAGCCAATCATGCCCTGCTGGAGGTGGCCGAACTCGGCCCGGTTACCATGCTCGGTCTGCCGCGCAAGCTGCATTCGGCCTATCTGAAGCTTGCCAAGATCATGAATGACCCTGTGCGGGTCGCCGGTCTGCAATCAACACTCGCACCGCCGCTGGACCTGCTCGCCGGTCTCTTCGCCTTCGACGGCGAACAGCGTCGACAAATGACTAGGCTTGGCGGGGAGCGAGCACCATCTGTTCTGCATCAGATATGGCTCGGCACCTTGCCCGTGCCGCCCGCAACGGAGGCGTGGCGACAACACTGCAAAAGCCATGGCCTGGAATATCGTCTTTGGCGCGAGATCGATCTTGCTGCAGCGGGCTACGACAACCACCCGAGCTTTCACGACATGTTGGCGCGGGGCGACTATCCCGGCGCCGTCGATGTCGCGCGCTACATGATCCTTGAGAGATTCGGTGGAATCTATCTTGACTGCGACTGGTATCCTGCCCGCGACGATCTGAGCTTTGCCGATTACTTGCCGCTTACCGGCATCTCCGTTCTGGCTGAAGACATACCGCGCAAGACGAAGACGGGTAGCCTGCTGCTGGCCAATTCTTTCATTGCAGCACCAGCTCGGCACCCGGTTTTCTCGCGGATCGTGGAAGCCATGCCGCGCGTCATGGAACTGCTCCCGAGAGCGCCTGCCTGGTGGTCTACAGGGCCTCTGATCTTTACTCTGGCCTGCCGCGGCACCAGCGTTTGCGTCGCCGAAGCCGGTTTCGTAAGTGCCGATCTGCCACGACAAGCCCCCTTCGAAACGCTCGAGACGGCACGTCGAAGCGCAGTCAAGCGGGATGGTGGCCTGCTGATAGGCTGGAAGTCCTGGTAGAGAATTACGAAACCACCACCGGATCTATCCAGACGCTCGCAGAATGCCCGCTGGTCACCTCGAAAAGCTCGTTGAGAAACGACCACACCAGTTCGTCATGCACGAGATGATGGGTAAGAACCCCGATGACAGGAGGTCGATCTTCTCGAACAATCCAGTCGGCGATCTCACCGAACAGAATTTCGGCCGGTCGTCCGCCCCGCGTCCCGTGCCAGTCCATGACATCGACATGGGTGTTGACCAGATGGATCGGAGAAGCCGAACGCTCCTTGCCGAATATCGACAACGACGTGAAACCGAGCGACGTCAGGGAGGACAGAAGGTCTTCGTCGATACGGTTCCACGGCGGTACAAGCATCGGCCTGAAGCGCGATCCATGCAACTTAGCCAGCTTGGAGAAGCCGGCCTCTAGCTCGCCAAGCACCGTCTCTCTTGGACGATGTCGCCCGAGTTCCTGCTTCTTCTCACCCGCAGGGGCGTAGTTGTGATGAGACCAGCCATGAACTGCAACCAGAGCATGCGGCTCGTCCGCAAGCCTTTCGGACAGTGGCTCACCGGCATTTTCCGGAATGACCGCAACGATCGCGGGCACGGAATACGCTTTCGTCAAGGCCATCAGGCGGTCAAGCGCGGGCGACGGCTCGACGGCGTCGTCGTCACGCAGCCAGAGTTGCACCCGGTCTCCCGCGGTCGAGACCTCGTCCAACGCCTTAAGCAAGCGGGCTTTCGTCATAACGGATACTCCAGCGCTGGAACGAGTACTTCCGAAAGGCGGCGGGCCATGACCGGCAACGAACGCTCCTCAGACACGAAACGGCGGGCGGCATTAGACAGGAGCAGGCGTCGGGATTCATCGGCTAGCAGGGAGGCGACTGCATCGGCGAAAGCGCGCGGATCGCGCGGCGACACAAGCAAACCGGTCCGGCCATGCTCCACGACCTCCGGCACGCCGGCGACGTGTTCCGCGACCACCGGGAGACCGGCTGCCTGCGCTTCGAGATAGGCAAGCCCATAGGCTTCGCCGTGACCAGGCCAGACAAACACCGAACCCGCAGACAGGACCTCGGCCACTTCTGCACTCGAAAGCTCGCCAAGCCATTCGATCCGCCCCGGTGCGAACCTTGAAAATAGGGCTTCCACCGAGACTCGTTCGGGACCGCCGCCAACGATAGAGAGCCTCCAGTCGCGGTCCGCAACCAGTGACATCGCTTCGGCGAGCGCCGTGTAACTGCTCATCTTGTCGCCGGGACGCATCATCGCGACCGTTACCAGACGGCCAGCCCTTGGAATCGAAGGTCGCGCGATGAAGGGTGAAGGATCGATAAAGGGAGCGATACGCGCCAGCCTTGCATCCGGCACCGCCTCTGCCAGACCGACCCGATCACGTTCGGTGAAGCAAAGGTTGACCCCGGCCAAACCAACCATCTCCCTCAACATTTCCTGATGCCGAGCCCAACAACCAAGGTTCCGACGATGGGAATAGGAGGCCTCTGCGGTGGCATAGGGCAGGCCGAAGCGTCGGCAGAGATCGGGTCCAATGAGATCCGGCGCCTTGTAATAGGGATGGTAGCAGAACCACATATCGGGCGGCCCGTTCTGTTCCCATAGCCTTGAAAGCCGCTCCCTTTCCTCCTGCGCTGCATTCTCCAGTCCCGGTATCATAGTTTCTGGCGTTGCATGGAATGTCCGCAATTGCGAGGCGAGCGTGACCTCGTTTCCCCCCTCCTCCAACGCGCGAAGCAGTTGGCGCGCCATCAGCCGGTCACCCGAGGGAACGGGATGGTCTGGGGATTTCAGGGGGGCATAGAAGGCAATCCTCATGTCCGCCATAGAGCCTGACCGAACGCCCGATGCAAGAGGCAGCAGCAAGAACCCGCACGCTTTCCGGCGTCAGACCGTCGCATCACGCGATTGCGAATGCCAGTGAGAAAAGCGCGCCCTTGACAGGTGGGCAGCGGGAACGCAAGTGACTGACTGACATTCCTCCCACGGAGTTCTTCCCACCGATGTCCACCTCTCCCGTTGCGACCGAACTTCTGCAGGCAATCCAGTCGAGACGCGCCAAAGCCGCCGTCATCGGTCTCGGCTATGTCGGTCTGCCACTCGCCATGAGCATGGCGAGAGCGGGATTTTCGGTCACCGGCTTCGACATCGATCCAGGCAAGATGACGGCGATCCAAGCCGGGCAGAGCTATATCGAGGCCGTCCCTGATCACATTCTGCAGAAAGAATGCGCAGAAGGCCGATTTTCCGCGACCTGTGAATTTGCACGTCTTGCCGAATGTGACGTAATCGCCATCTGCGTACCGACGCCTCTGACACGCCATCGCGACCCTGACCTGTCTTTCATCGAGAATACCTGTCGGCAGATCGCCGCGACGCTCCGGCCAGGCCAGTTGATTTCTCTGGAATCGACCACCTATCCTGGCACCACCGAAGAGGTCGTAAAACCCATTCTCGCGGCCACCGGCCTCAAGGCCGGCACGGATTTCTTCCTCGGTTTTTCACCCGAACGGGAAGATCCGGGCAATCGCGACTTCGACACATCGACCATCCCCAAGGTGGTAGCAGGCGACGGCGAGGATGCACGCGAGTTGATGACGGCATTTTACGGCGCGGTGGTCAAGACGATCGTCCCAGTCTCGACAACGGCCACCGCCGAGGCGGTCAAGCTAACCGAAAACATCTTCCGCGCAGTCAACATCGCCCTCGTCAATGAGCTGAAGCTGGTTTACGACGCCATGGGCATCGACATTTGGGAAGTCATCGACGCAGCCAAGACCAAGCCATTCGGCTACATGCCCTTCTATCCGGGACCAGGCCTTGGCGGTCATTGCATTCCGATCGACCCATTCTACCTGACATGGAAATCGCGGGAATATGACACGCCCACCCGCTTCATCGAACTCGCTGGCGAGGTCAATACGGCCATGCCCCATCATATCGTGGAAAAGGTCGCCGAAACGCTTGACCGCAAAGCCGGCAAAGCGCTCAGCCGCTCCCGTGTTCTTGTCATCGGTCTCGCCTACAAGAAGAACGTGCCCGATATTCGCGAAAGCCCCTCGCTTCGCCTTATGGAACTGCTAATCGAACGCGGCGCCGAAGTGGCCTATCATGACCCCTTCGTTCCCGAAGTACCTAAAACGCGCGAGTATGCCGATCTGATGGGCCGTCGCAGCGTCACATGGAACCGGGAAACAGTTGAGGGCTTCGACGTGGCCCTGATTTCAACCGATCACGATTCCATTGACTATCAAGCACTGGCCGACTGGTGCCCCCTGATCGTCGACACCCGTAACGCACTTGCCCGCCGCAAGGTCGAGGGCAGCATCATCGTAAAGGCCTGACCATGAGCCGTCTTGACATGTTCATAAAGCGGATGAGCGCCCAGCGCGATCTGCTTAACCTGATCCGCGACCAGAACCTTCTTCCGGAAGGCCCGATCATGGAGGTCGGTCTCGGTAACGGACGCACTTACAGCCACTTGACCGAATCCTTTCCGGATCGCCGGATCATCGTGTTCGATCGGCACGTTGCCGCGCACAAATCGTCCATTCCGCAGGAAGAAAACCTCGTCGTCGGCGAGATCCGCGAAACGGCACGGGACTTTATCGGCAGCGAGGCTGCGCTGGTGCATGCCGATATCGGCACTGGATATCCCGAAAAGGATGCGATTGTTATGTCATGGCTACCTGAACTGGTGGCAGGTATGCTGCGCTCCGGAGGCTATGCCGTCAGCGGGCTCGCGCTCGATCACCCGCAGCTCGAGACGTTGCCGATACCAGTTCATATCGAGCCGGGACGCTATTACTTTTACCGGAAGATCTAAAAGCCCGGAATGCTTTGCCCGAGTTCAGCTGCGGAAGCAACGTGTTCTGGAGGCTACTGTTCCCGCCGCCATATGCTCGGCGTTTTGCCCGTGTTTCGTCGGAAAATCCGGAAGAGATGTGCCTGATCGCCCAACCCGCGGTCCAGCGCGATTTCACAAGGCGGCGCATCGCTGCTCAGCCGTACCTTGGCATGATCGACGCCGGCGTTTCCAGAATGGTCAGCGCCTTCTTTAACGAGCTCAGTGGCGCTCACGACACCCATTTTGAGATAGAGGGGCGCCATTCGAAATTCTACTGTCGGTCCGCGACAATACACGTCGGCCTTACCGGGGGCATGCCTCGGTACGATTGCCGTCGCCGGACGGATCCGCTTAGCCTGCGATTCTCCGCAGACCCTGCATTGCGCTTCCATCACAGTCGTGTCTGAAATTTTCGTCACACTGAACCGAACTGAAAAGGAAATCATGTCCGAGGGTCACGTCGTACTCGCTCGGGAAGGGAACTTCGAAGCCGCTACAACGCACTTTCCGCGCGCGAGAAAGAAATCATGGCGATGGCAACCACGGGCCTCATGAACAAGCAGATCGCGGGGCAAGTCGGTTTGAGCTAAATCACCGTTAAGATCCAACGCGGCAAAATCACCCCTAAGATGATGGCACGACCTTTGCCAAACTGGTGAAAATGGCTGAAAGTCTTGCCATTTCCTTGCCAGACGGTAAGAAATCCGGGGATCCTCGACGGTCGCCGTCTGCAGCGCCATGGGTTTGAGTTTTGACAATTTTCTCCCGGTGTGAGCGTAATATGCGTCGTAACGCATAAATATCGCTGTCCTCCTTTGAAAGACAAAACCATGGCTCTCGGATCACACGGTACTGGTTTGCCTGGGCCCGGAAAGGTGGACGCATTCGGCTGCCAATTGGGCAAGCTTGAGGATGATCGGCAGATCATTAGCGACAATCTCGCTTATTATCGCAAATCATCGACGAGCGCCGCACCCGGTCAGGTGGCGACCCCTGCCAGCGATCGCGGCTATCTCATTGGAGTTTCATTGAAGGCCGGGCACCGCCGGCGCATCTTCAGCGAGCATCATTCGAGACTTTACGAATTCGAGCAGCATTCGATCTACCTGCGTAGTTTCGCCGATTCATACAAGGCTGACCTTTCCGGCGCATTCGGTTTCATCCTGATGGAGCTTTCGTCCGGCGATCTGGAGAAGCTGGCAGATGGGGCCGACGCCAGCGGAGTATCGGAGCTCTCGCAGGTGGTCGCCGAACACGATCCTGTTCTCGGCGGCATGGCGCAGGCGCTGTTTTCCTTCGCCGATGTAGAGCCGCATCCGAGCTCCCTTTTTGTGGAGCAGATCTCTTCCGCCATCGGCCTGCACCTGATCGCACGCTACGGCAATGGTCGTATACGCCGGACGAACAAACGCGAAGCGCTTTCGCAAGACGCCGCGACACGGGCGAAGGACATGATGCTGAGCCGGCTCGATGGCGGTATCTCGCTTGATGATGTAGCGACCCGTTGCAATCTCTCGCGTATAGCCTTCATCCGCGCCTTCCGCGAAACGACCGGAAAAACGCCCGGTGAGTGGCTGGCCGAACAGCGCCTCCGTCAGGCCTGCGATCTGCTCTGCTCGTCGCCCCTGTCGCTGATGGAGATTTCAGCCGCGTGCGGATTTGCGGATCTCACGCACTTCATGCGCGCGTTCGCCGCGGCAAAAGGAACCTCTCCTGCCGTCTGGCGTCGCGCTATCCGCTCTTGAGTGCGATGCGCGGTCCACAAGTCGCGCGCCAGCTCCGTCAGGTTCCGGGAGTTACCACGTCATCTCTGTATCTCCTGCCGTGCGCCGACGGGCTTGCCGCGAGCAGGTGCCGAACCTCCGGCTTGCCGGGCCCGACATGATAACGCACCACATTGCTCTGCAAGTCGGCATCGCTGTGCGATACCCGCTTGTGCTGCCGCAGATGCTCCGCCCAGGATTCCACGAAGAACCACTCGATGATCGCCGCAGGGTCGGCCACATCTTCCGTGATGCCCCAGTTATAGGCACCGTCCCGACGACGCTGATGGGAGAAACGATTTAACGCGTGCAGAAACGGCTCGCGCTCGGCGGGATCGATGCGATATTCGATGAGGATCAGGACAGGCCCGCGATCCTGCTCGACGGGAGCGGCGATCAATGGTTCGGGCCAGTGGTTGGATGGCACGAGATCGGCTTCGCCGCGCGGTAGCTTGAACCGGTGCATGACGATGCCGGCGATAACCAGCGCGGCCGCCGCCACAAGCAGGGTCTGCGGCACACCGATTGCTTCGGCGACCAAACCCCAGATCAGGCTGCCGGCAGCCATGGCTCCGTTGAACACCGTCAGATAAATGGCGAGGGCGCGGCCCCGCACCCAGTTCGGCAGTATGGACTGCGCAACGCCGTTCAATGTCGTCAGCGCGACGATCCAGGCGCTACCGAGCAACAGCAGGAGAAGAATAGCAAGCCATTTGGGAGGAGCGAAAAAGAGCGCCGTCATGACGGCTGCCGTCACCAGCACCGAAAGAAGGAGGAGCCCGTCAGAATCGAGACGCTGCCGCAAACGAGGTAGCAGGAAAGCACCGCATATTGCGCCGGCCCCCACGGCTCCGAGCATTACGCCATAAAAGCCGGCGGTGCCGTTAAGAAGGTTCCTCGCCACGAGCGGCAGTAGCGCCCAGACGGCACTTGCAAAGGCAAAGAAGATTACGGCACGTAAAAGAACGACATGCAGTTCGCGGCTCGCCCGGGCATAGCGCAACCCGGCGCGGAAGGCGCCTGCAAAATGCTCCGACAGCTCGTCACGGTCCTGCGCCGGGCGTTTCCACCAGACGAGCGCTGCGATGACGAAGACATAGCTGAGGACATCCGCTCCATAGGTGAAGGCCGCACCGACTGCGGCCAGCAGAAGACCACCGGCAGCGGGACCGATGGCGCGCGCGATATTGATACCAAGCGAGTTGAGCGCGATCGCGCTCTTTAGATCCTTGCGATCCACCAGCTCGGGCACCACCGCCTGCCAGACGGGGGCGACAAGAGCCGCGCCTATACCGCCGATGAAAGTCAGGCCAACCAGCGCCTCGATGGTCAGAAGCTGGAAGTGGGAGAGCACCATCAATGTCGTGCTGACTGCAGCGAGGAGAAGCTGAACCGAAATCAACAGCTTTCGCCGGTCGAGGATATCGGACAGCACGCCTGCCGGAATGGCCAGCAGGAAGATCGGCAGCGTTCCAGCAGCCTGGATCATGGCCACGGCAGCAGGTGCAGCTGAAAGATCAGTCACCAGCCAGCCGCTTGCTACATCGCGCATGAAGCTGCCGGTGTTGCCGAGAACCGTGGCTCCCCAGAGGACGGCAAATACGGTTTGCCGCAGTGGCGCAAAACTGCCGCCCTGTTCAGCGGGAGGCGTGGAGTGCCCGGTCATGATTTATCTCCTACGAAGTCTGAACGTAATCAGGGCCCGAACGTGATCGAACCCGCTTGCATTGTTGGCTCACGAGCGACGGGCGAGATCATGCCAGGCCACAAGCACGAAGGCACCGGCAAGGCCAAGATGTTCGAAGAAGCCGTTCATCGCCATCGAACTCTCCATGCCCGGCGGCAACTCCCAGAAACGGAGAGCCAGAAACGTGGCCATCACGGTGAAGATCGCAAGCGCCAGCCCGCCCGCCCAGCGAAAGAAGCCGGAAAGGATGAGCGCGGACATCGAAAGCTCGAAGACGATCACGGCGACTGCAAAGAAGGGCGCGGGCATAAGCCCGAAATGCTCCATCTCGGCCAAGGCGCCCGGAAAATCGAAGATCTTCACCAGCGCCCCCTGAATATAGGCCGAGCAGAGCGCCAGCAGAGCCAGAAATTCGACCGGTGCCGTGGCGATGATGGATCGCACCTTGCTGGCGATCCCCGTTTCGGAATGCGAAAAATCCATGGTCCACCCTCCCGTCATACGGCCCAGCAGGCGCAACCGAGCGCACCGAAGAAACCGCGAAGATCGGAGGCTGGCGAGTTCGATGCCCAGGCACGTGCATGGTCGTGACCATGGACATTGCAATTGTTGGCGCAGCCGCAGGTCGAGATCGCCATGCGCCGCAGGGAGTTCTTTCCGGCACCTTCCGGCTCACCCCAAGCGGCATAGCCCTTGAAGCTGCGAACCGGCGACCAGTCGGGCATCGCCGGCGGCACATCGTTCTCGTCGAGATCGGCGAAATCACCGGCACCGTAGACGATCCTGCCGCCAACCATAGTGAGTTCCGAGGTGAGGAAGGAAATCTCGTCTTCCGCGCAGGAGAAGAAGTCCTTGTCCGGCACCACAAGATCGGCGAACTGGCCCTTCTCGATGCGGCCCTTCTTGCCTTCCTCGTTGGAGAACCATGTGACGTTTTCGGTCCACATGCGCAGCGCCGTTTCACGATCGAGGCAGTTGGCGCGCGGATAGAGTTGCAAGCCCCCGACCGTCTTGCCGGTCACCATCCACGAGAGCGAGACCCAGGGATTGTAGGAGGCGACCCGGGTGGCATCCGTTCCGGCGGAAACCTTCAGCCCCTTCTCCAGCATGCGGGCGACCGGCGGCGTTGCCTCCGCCGCGCGGTTGCCATAGCGCTCCACGAAATATTCGCCCTGATAGGCCATGCGATGCTGGACGGCGACACCGCCGCCAAGCGCCGCAATACGATCGATCGAACGCTCGGAGATCGTCTCGGCGTGGTCGAAGAACCAGTTGAGACCCTCGAGCGGAACGTCCTCGTTGACTTTTTCGAAAACATCCAGCGCGCGGGAGATCGTCTCGTCATAGGTGGCATGCAGGCGCCAGGGCCAGCGGTTCTGGGCCAGAATGCGCACGACCCCTTCAAGTTCACCTTCCATTTCCGGCGGCATGTCAGGACGAGGCTCGCGGAAATCCTCGAAATCGGCAGCAGAGAAAACCAGCATTTCGCCGGCGCCGTTGTGCCGGAAGTAGTCGTCGCCCTGCTTGTATTTCACGGATGACGTCCATTTCAGAAAGTCGTCCTTTTCCTGCTTCGGCTTCTGCGTGAAGAGGTTGTAGGCAAGACGGACGGTCATGTGGCCTTCGGTGGAAAGCTTCTGGATGACCTCGTAGTCGTCGGGATAATTCTGGAAGCCACCACCCGCATCGATCACGCCGGTGATGCCGAGGCGGTTCAGTTCCCGCATGAAATGGCGCGTCGAATTGACCTGATAGTCGAAGGGCAGCTTCGGCCCCTTGGCGAGCGTCGCGTAAAGAATGCCGGCGTTCGGCTTGGCGAGCAGCAGTCCGGTCGGATTGCCGTTGGCATCCCGGAAGATCTCCCCGCCCGGCGGGTTCGGCGTGTCCCTAGTATAACCGACAGCGCGGAGTGCGGCGCCATTCAGGAGCGCGCGATCATAGAGGTGCAGCAGGAAGACCGGGGTATCCGGGGCAATGGCATTGATCTCGTCCAGCGTCGGCAGACGCTTTTCGGCAAACTGGTGTTCGGTGAAACCGCCGACGACGCGCACCCATTGCGGCGCAGGCGTGATAGCTACCTGCCGTTTCAGCATGTCCATCGCGTCGGCGAGCGAACGTACGCCGTCCCACCGCAGTTCCATATTGAAATTCAAACCACCTCGAACGACGTGCGTGTGATTGTCGATAAGGCCAGGCAATACGCGGCGGCCTTTGAGATCGACGATCCGGGTATCCGGACCGGCAAGCGCCATGATCTCGGCATCCGTGCCGACCTCTTGGAAGGCACCATCCTGAATGGCGACGGCGGTCGCCGAGGGATTGTTGCGGTCGAGCGTTGTGAAACGCCCGTTGTGAAGGATGAGATCGGCAGTCATCGGACGAGGCTCCGTATTGTGTTGAGATTGTGCAGCGGTTCCGCCTGCCAGCGCGAGGGCAGCGGCCGTTCCGCCAAGAAACTTGCGGCGCGTCGGCATTACACCGACGTCCGGTCGCTGGGCTTTTCACCCTTCGGCAGGTGACCGAACACATGCGGCTTAACCTGATGAAGCCATGAATGCGCAGCCGTTTCGTGCGTCCATAGCATTTTAGCGAGCGGAACAATCTGCTCACCCACGAGAATGCCGAGAAGACCAACCAGAGCCACCACCGGAGGTGCCGGCGAAGGCACATTGAGAAGGCTGTAGACGAACCCGACAAGAAGGCCCGCACCGAGTGAGAGAAGATAGACTTTCATCAAGGCTTCCTTTGGTCATGGATACCCGATCATTCCGCAGTGAGCAGAAAGGTCGGAGCGGTCATGGGCTCAAAGCCCCTCGGATGCGCCGAAGCCCTTGGACGCGTTGGCGACGAGCGTTGCATTATTGCGCCGGAAGACGGCGTCCACGGACTTCGTCGCAAATGACATCTGCGACTGGAAATCGATCATGATCAGCGTGTGATCCTTCGGTTAAACCATAAGGCTACCGGGAGGCGGCGTGGCGATCATGGTCGTTCTCCTTGAAAAGGGATATGGCCGACTGGGACTTGTGACGGCAGGATGGCCGAACCCTCCGCATCTTTCTTGTTTCAAACGGCGGAAATTTGGATATTCCGACTGCGCTGCGCCGCTAAGGTTCACCGCTTCGATAAAGACCCACTCGGAAAGCGCGAAACTGCTACCTGCACTTCAATCCTGCAACGATGTCGCATCATAAGAATAGAAATAGAGAGAGGATCTATGCAGCGAAGCACGTCTGGAAAAAGCACGGCAAGCAACCAGTACATGGACTATCTGCGAGTGGAGTCCGCAAAGGCGGTGAAGACTTCGACACTGTCCAAAAGCGTGATCACCGCGACGCACCTTTCGAAACATGCGCCCAACCATGGCTATGTCGATCAGCACGTTACGGAAGACGCATTCCTGCTTTCCGTCCAGTTGAAGGATTATCACGGAGACTTGTGGGTCGATGGGCGAAACGTGGTGTTTCCCATGTCCCGCCGGGGCAACTTCACCTTCTACGATTACAACCGTATCTGGCAAGCCGACATGAAATCGGCCTTTGACTGCCTCAATTTTCACATTCCACGTGCCGCCATCACAGCGCTTGAAGCCGATATCGGAACGAAGCGGATCGAGACGCTCAATATCGCACCGGGAGCAGACATCGACGATGCAACGGTGCGCGGCATCGCGGCAGCCTTATTGCCTGCGGTCGCCTCTCCCTCCTGCGCCAGCAGCATCTTCGTGGACCATATCTGCCTGGCACTATCGCTGCATCTTGCCGTAACCTACGGGGGCGCAATGGCTCTAAGGCCGGTTCATAGCGGCGGCCTTGCACCATGGCAATTGAACAGGGCGATGGAGATGATGGATGCACATTTGAACGGCGAACTGCCTGTCGCAACTATCGCGCAGGCGTGCGGACTTTCTCCGGCCTATTTCACCCGCGCCTTCAAACAATCGACCGGCTTTCCTCCGTACCGATGGATGACCCGTCGACGTATCGAAAAGGCCATGGACCTTATGCGCAACACGGTGTTCTCACTGAGTCAAGTGGCTTATGCCTGTGGCTTTTCTGATCAGAGCCACTTCACCCGGGTGTTTTCCGGAGCCACAGGTATGGCACCCGGACAATGGAAGCGCCAAGCGCTTCGATAGGTTGAAATCAGACGCGCGGCGTCGACTCTTGTCCGGGACAATTGTGACGACGCCAGGAGCCGGGCGGATTGCCGGTCGTTTCAGAAAACACCCGGGTGAAGTGGCTCTGATCAGAAAAACCACAGGCGACTGCGATATCGGCGATCGACGCCTCCGAACACAACATCTCCTTGGCCTTCGCCAGGCGATAATCTATCAACCAACGATACGGGGTCTTGCCGAACGTTTCCTTGAAGGCCTTGATAAAATAGCTGCGCGACAGATTGCAGCTCTCGGCCAGATCCGCAATCGAAAAGGGAGCGCTGACATGGGCGGAAAGGAACTCCGTCGCAATCCTCTCCTGCCATGGCGCAAGCGTTCCCTTCCTGCGAACGGGAAAATGCAGTCCCCCGTAAGTCTGTGTCAGGTGGGCCAGCATCGCCAGACCGATCTGATCGAGAAAGAGTTGGCTTGCCCGCTTCGGGCCATCGAGAGCCGGAAGTAGCGCCTGCGCAAGTCCCAGGACGACGTCGTCCGTTGTGGCCTCCCCGCAGGAAAGCCGCGTGAATTCCGGTCGACCAGCCTTTTCCACGAAAAGGCGGAGACGAGCGAAAGGGATCTGGAAACAGACATGGTCAAAATCCGAACCGTGCTGACTGCACCACTCCTCGCGCATGTCGAAAATGCCAAGATGCCCCCGCGACAAGGCCCCGTCAAAAACGATTTCGCCGTTTTTTCGAAGAATTGATCGGTCGATATCCTGTCTCTGTACGACGACACAGAAACAATCCTCGCGCTTACCAAGAGCTAACGGAGACAGGTGTCCCCCGAGCCCGCAGAAGCGCGTCACTTTCATGTCCGCGATCCTGACCGTTGCGCTGCAAACGGCGGAAGCGGCAGGTTTGCCTATTTCTTCGTCCGATCGCCCTTGCAAACCCCGTCTCCAGAAGCGTTCCACTTTGGAGGATCATATCATTGCGGTGGTAAAAAACATCTGCTTTTTTAACAAAAGTCCTCACCAGCTCCTCAGTGATAGATAGCCTTTCGCCAGACAGCCGGCGTCATTCCGGTCGAGCGGGAGAATACCTTGGTAAAGTGGCTCTGATCGGTGAAGCCGCAAAGACCGGCAACATCCCTAAGGGAATAAACTTCGTTGCGGAGCAGGTGCTTGGCCTGTTCTATTCTCTGAAGTGTAAGCCATTGGTGCGGCGTCGAGCCAGTCGCCTTCTTGAATTCCTGCGCGAAATGTCCCGTCGACAGACCTGTCGCTTCCGCGATCGCGGAAAGAGGAAGATCCTCGGCAAGATTTTCGAGCATCAAATCCTTCGCAGCCTTCTCTTGCCAAGAGGAAAGGGCACTTTCCGATATTCCGTTTCGCAGCGCCGCATCGCTATAGTCTTGCAGAAGATGGGCGCAAATTGCCGTGGCCAGATACTGCAAAAGGGCAGGCGGCGAGACCGTCTCCCCTTCGAACATCGCGAGAAGGGCAACACCCAGGTTACTGATGACCGAATCCAGCTCACCACGTCGGCAACGCAACCGCCGGCGCCGCGTAGTTGAGGAATAGTCGGCGATCTCGTCGAACAAGGCTTGGGGCAACATGAAAGCCAGCGCATGAAGCTCGCTATGCAGTTCGATCGATGCTCCACCACACAGATCCACCAGACAAAGAGAACCACGCTCATAGTGACGAATGGCGGTGCAAGAACCATCTGGCATGACATCGCAATGCAACGCGTCTTCCAGATAGAGCATGAGGAAATAAGCAGTGGCGGCCGGTAGCCTGATCCGTCCCTCATCACCCCGCATGAAATCACGGTCAATCCTGGTGACGGAGAAAGGCGCGCTCTTAACGGGCACAGTGGCAAGGCACGGCGCATCGGGAATACCGAAGCATATACCGACACTTGCAATGTCCTGGCCGTTCAAATCCAAGGCCTTTCCCCGGCTGTCCCGTCGCATCAACCGCTTCGACCACTTTTCCGCCGGTCCGGGCGAAGACGGTAGCCTAGCCAGACAGTCGGTGCAACGATCTCCCTTCCCTCGGACACGGAAAACCGCGCCCTTGGAACAAGGTTGACCGAAATAGTACTAGCAGTTGTCCCTACAGCCTTATTGTACAATCCGATCCTCATTCCCGCCGAGAGACAGTCCGATCATTCAACCGTCAGGAATGTGCAAAAAACGAGACCAACTTTCTATAACCGGCGGAATAACTCCGTCACTATGCACCTGAACGCTGCACGGATTCACATACCTACGACGTCGGCGAAGGAGTGACGGGTGAAAATCGAGTTGGCGAGGCGGACGAAAGGCGCGGAAGCGAGTGCCTTCCCCGAAAGGACATCGGGCCTGTGCCGATGGGCTGGCGCTATCTTTCTCGCCTGCGGCATATTCCTGATTGACACGTTCACCACAATCGGCAGTGCCATCGCCGTCCTCTACGTGTTGGTCCAGACGCTTACCGGAGAAAGCGGCGACAGGCAGACGATCTGGAAGACATCGATCCTTTGTGCCGCCCTCACGCTGACCAGCTTTTTTTACGTTCATGGCTTTTCGGCGGAGTTACAGACGGCCTTCCGGCTCCTTTTTTCCCTGGCTGCAAACTTCGTAACATGTGCGCTCCTGCTCCGCCGCAGCAATGACCGACAGATCCACGAGGCGCAGGCCCGGCTTCTGGAACTGACCAGTGACGCCATCCTGCTGCGTGATAGGGACGGTCGCATCACCTATTGGAACAAAGGGGCGGAAGATCTTTACGGCTGGACGAGCGACCAGGCGTGTGGCCGCTCGGTCCAGGAACTTCTCGGCTGCGACCTGCAACATCCCCGCGTCATCGCGGAACAACGGCTCGCCGATACCGGCTACTGGAGCGGCGAGATGACCGCGAGAACCAGAGACGGGCGTGAAATCACGGTATTCAGCCAATGGCGTTTCGAGAGAGACCGTCAGGGCTTGGTGCGCACCGTCATGGAGACGGGGACCGATATCTCACAAAAAAAGCAGGCGGAAGCTGCTCTCCGCAACAGCGAGCATCGCTATCGAACCATCTTCGAAACCCTGGCGGTAGCAATCTGGGAACATGATTTCCGCGATGTGAAAAGAGAACTCGACGCGTTACGTGCGCGAGGCGTGACGGACATCCGGCGCCACATCGCCGAACATCCCGATTTGGTGATCAGGATGCGCGGGCTCGTACGCATTACCGATGTCAATCAGACAGCGCTTCACCTGATGGAAGTCCCGACGAAGGAAGAGTTTTTCAGCCATCTGGATGACTTCCTTCCGGAAAACGAAGCGAGCTTTGCCCATTGCCTGATCGCGATTGCCGAGGGACATCCGGTCTTCCAGGAGGAGACGGTGGTTCGTAGTCGTACCGGCCGCCTTATCCCGATCATTGTGGTCCTCAGGTTCCCACCGAATGGCGAGGGACTGGACCGCATCCAGGCCAGTATCGTCGACATGACGGAAAGGCTCGCCTTTCAAGAGGCACTGGAGAAATCGCGCCGCGAACTGGAGCATGCAGCCCACGCAGCCATGATCGGCGAAATCTCCGCCTCTATCGCCCATGAAGTGAACCAGCCCCTTTCGGCAATCATGGCCTTCGTCCAGGCGGCTCAGAGATGGCTGGATCGACCAGAACCAGACCTTGAAGAGGCACGTATTGCCCTCAATGACGCGGTTACCTCTACAGAACAGGCCGCCGCCGTCGTAAAGCGCGTGCGCCTGCTGCTCGGCAAGGCAAAATTCGATAGCGGCGACGTAACCATCGATGCACTTATCTCAGATGCTATCCGGCTGAAGCAAAAGGACCTTTCCGGGCAGGACATACGCGTGTCGCTCAGTCTGCAGACAGATTCCCGAACCATTCACGGAGACCGCATCCTGTTACAACAAGCCTTCGTCAACATCATCGTGAACGCCATACAGGCGATGGAAGAGACGCAGTTCGGTGAACGGATGCTCGCAATCGAAACAAGGAGCGATGGCGGTGATCTCACCGTCCGCTTCACCGATACGGGCCACGGCCTGAAACAGACGGAAGAAGCCTTGTTCAAAGCCTTTGCCACTACCAAGCCCGATGGCATGGGACTTGGTCTCGCCATGTGCAAATCGATCGTCACAGCGCATAATGGCACCATCTCGATCAGCGACCGCGACGACACGCGCGGCGCGCGAGTTGAAATCAGTCTTCCCGAAGCCGTAACGCAATCCATCCGAGAAACGGTCGAAGCTTAGGCCTTGCCGCCGCATCGGGCATGTGTGCGAGAAGTCGTACCGGCTCCGAGCCCATATCCGGTCATGGATCGCTTTTCGCAGCGAAGAGTGCATCGCGCCCTGTTTTGCGGCCACCGGGGTCGTCAAGAACCTTTGAGGCATACCACCCGCGCTGAAGCGGATGAGAACGCCTGGCCTTTTCTCAACATATAAAATCATCACAAAATTTGTTTGCCAACTCGAAATACATCATTCAGAATAAGGCATTATATTGGAGAATAAGTTTACGACATGCCTTCCTTCAAGTCAGCGAGAGCGCCGAAGCTCTGCATCATCGCCGACGACCTGACCGGTGCTCTCGACAGCGCGGCTCCCTTTGCCGGCCGGGGGATGTCGACGACTGTAGCTTTCGAGCCGGAGGCGGTTGACGAGGCGCTCGCGACGGGTGCGGAAATCATTGCCGTCAGCACTCGCTCACGCGAGATCGAGCCTGAAAGGGCCGCGGCGGCTGTCCGTATGGTGCTGAAGCAACTGCCCCATGGAACGCCCCTCTTCAAGAAGATCGATTCTCGGCTGAAGGGGCATATCGCCGAGGAACTCTCTGCCCTGAACCCGTCGGTGATGCTGGTCGCGCCGGCCATTCCCGAATTCCGCCGCAACGTGCGGGCGGGCGCGGTGACCGGCTTCGGCGTGACGGAACCGATCCCAGTCCGGTCCCGTCTTGGGGCGCTAGCAGATCGAGCCGTCGTTCCCGATACGGACAGTCTTGACGATCTTCGGCAAGCGCTCAAGACAGCGCCGGACGCCCTGCCCGTCGGGGCGCGCGGACTGGCCGAGGCCATGGCCGAAATGATGACGGGACGCGCGGAAGCCGATGCCCCGAAGCCACCCGCCGGCCGCGCACTCTTTGTCGTAGGCTCTCGCGATCCGATCACGCTGGCGCAGGTCGACGCATTGAAGCGCACGAGGGACGCTCTGTGGTACGGCGCACCGAACGGCATTCTCTCCGAGACCGGCACGAGCGCCGGACTGACGCTGGTGCAGGCGCTGCCGGGAGAAACAGAGATTTCCGGCGCGGACGTGTCGGCAAATCTTGCCCGCAGCATTCATCCAGCCCTGACCGCCGGCTGTGACCTGCTGTTCATGACCGGCGGCGCGACGGCTGAAGCCATTTTGAGGCAAATGGGCATCCGTTCAGCAATGCTTTTGGGGGAATGTCTGCCCGGCCTGCCACTCGCGCGAGCAGGGCACTTGACGATCATCGCCAAATCGGGCGGATTTGGTAATGGCAATACGCTTGCGGTCCTGGCGGGACTCGGCGAGAAAAAGGCAAGTTGAGGAAAGCGGATGGCGGGAGAAACGGGACGTAAAAGCCTTGCCGATGTTGTCTTCGAGCGAATGCAGAAGGCGATCAAATCCGGCGCTTATCGGTCCGACGAGCGCCTGCCGACGGAACATGATCTGGCCGCCGAATTTGAAGTGTCACGTCCCGTGGTGCGCGAAGCGCTGAAGCGTCTGCGTGACCAGGGGCTGATCTATTCGCGTCAGGGCGCTGGCAGTTTCGTTCGTTCCATCGGTCTGAAGGAACCGCTTGGCTTCGGCCAGTTGCAGAACGTGTCGGACTTGCTCAACTGCTACGAATTCCGACTGACGATGGAACCCGAGGCCGCCGCCTGCGCTGCCGAGCGTCACGGACCGGAAACACTTGCATCGATTGCCAATGCGCTAGAACTGATGCGGGACGCCACCAATCGCCTATCACATCGGGAAGACGCAGACTTCCAATTTCACCTCGCGATCGCCAAGGCTTCCGAGAACCCGTATTTTTCCACCGCCATGGAAGCACTCAAGGATCACATCGCAGCAGGCATGCGCTTCCACGGTGTTTCGGTGAAGCGGGAGGCCTCCGGCCTCACCCGTGTCTTTGGCGAGCATGCCGACATCTTCGAGGCGATCCGAAATCGCAACACCGAGAAGGCGCGTGATCTGATGCGCCACCATCTTCTCGGCTCCCGCGAGCGCCTGTTCGAACGCCGCCGCCCCGATCAGGAAAGCGTGGCCTGACCATCCTTCTTCGAAATGAAAAAACCGGCGTCCTGTTCAGAACGCCGGAGTCTGGGGTGGAGGAGAAGTTCTGAGCGCCGCTTCAGAAAGCGGCACGGTAAATCCCGAGCACGTCTTCAACGCTCATGTCGCGTGGATTGTTGTCCATCAGGCGACGGATGGCGTGAGCCTCTTCGGCAAAGCGCTGCAGGTCCTCTTCATGGGCACCGTGGCGGGAAAGCTGCATCTCCAGGCCGAGGCCGGCACAGAAGCCGTGCGCCGCAGCCAGAAGCCCTTCTCCCCTCGCCTGTTCGGCAATACCGAGCGCCGCCACGACTTCGGCCGTCTTTTCCGGGGCCACCTGCTCGTTATAGGCCAGCACATGCGGGAAGATGATGGCGTTGGCGAGCCCGTGCGGCAGATGCAGCAGCGTGCCGAGCGGATAGGCAAGCGCATGGCCAGCCGCTGTGTTCACCGGCCCGAGGCAGATGCCTCCGTAGAAAGAAGCGATCATCATGCCTTCCCGCGCTTCGGTATCCGAGCCGTCCTTGACGGCGCGGGCCAGATAGCGACCGATGAGATCGATACCGATCCTTGCGTAATAGTCGATCACCGGATGAGCCTTGCGGTTGGTGAAGGCCTCGACGCAATGGGCCATGGCATCGACACCGGTCGCAGCCGTAACCGCTGCTGGCACGCTATAGGTCAGTTCCGGATCGAGAACAGCGAGATCGGCGATCAGGTGCGGGCTTTCGACCGCGATCTTGTTGCCCTTGCCCGGATCGGTGATCAATGCGCGGATGCCCGCCTCCGAGCCGGTTCCGGCGGTTGTGGCGATCTGCACGAGGCGGGTACGCCGCCCCACGACCTTGTCCGGCCCGGCAACATCGGCAAGCGTCTGGCTTCCATCCCAAAGCGCAGCCACCAGCTTGGCCACATCCATGACCGAGCCGCCACCAAGACCGATAACCAGATCGGGGCTGGCGCGGCGAGCCGCTTCCAGCGCCGCATCGAAGGTCGCGGTGTCGGGCTCGCCGGGAATGGCGTCGAAAACGGTGATCGTGCCATTGAGGCCGAGACGATTGACGAAACCCGCCGTGTGCGGCGTCGCAAGCACGAAGATGCGGGCGGCATCGCTCGCCCAGATGCCGACGCGGGCAGCAGATCCTGCGCCGATTTCCAGCCGGCGCGGCTGATGGAGTGTAATGATCCGGTTTGCCGTCATGGCGAACTCCTCTTTCAGAGTGCTTCGAGACGAGCCATTTCGGCCCAGACCTTCTGCTGCTCGTCTTCGGAGAGCGGCGAGAAGGGCGGATGGACATTCAGCCAGCCGAGATCGTTGCGCCGGCGGGCGATCATGGTCTTCACCGTGGGAAGCTGGACATAGGCATTGGTGAGCGTGCGCCAGGCGACGATGATGTCCTGCGCGGCCTTCACCTCATCAGCCTTTGCCGGATCGTTCCAGTGGTCGTAGACGATACGCAGTTCTCTAGCGACAAGGTTGGAGGATGCCGTGATGCAGCCGGCTCCACCGCCCTCAAGAACCGGCAGCAGCAACGGGTCCGCACCCGCCAGCACGCCGAAACCGGGGAATTTCTCCGAGATCGCATGCATGTTCTCGATCTTGCCGTCGCTGTCCTTGATACCGACGACGGTATCGGGGAACGCGTCGCGCAGCATGGCGATCAGCGTGTGGGAGATCGGAACGCCCGTCAGCATGGGAATGTGGTAGAGGATGACCTTTAGCCGGTCGTCCGCCACCCGCTCGATGATGCTGGCATAGAAGCGGAACAGGCTCTCGTCGGAAAACGCCGTGTAATAGAACGGCGGCAGCAGGACGACGCCGCGCACGCCGGCCTGAACCGCATGGCGTGTCATTTCCACGGCATCCGTCACCGCGCAGGAGGACGTGCCGGGAAGCAGGCCATCGGCAGGCACGCCTGCCTTCAGGGCAGCCTCGACCAGATCCATGCGCTCGCGCGCACCGAAGCTGTTTGCCTCGCCCGTCGAACCGAGCATGGCCACGCCATGGCAACCTTCGTCGAGCAGAGCGCGGGCATGGGCGCCGAACAGTTCTAGATTGGGCGTTCCGTCGGATTTCAGCGGGGTCGCCGCAGCACAATAGACACCCTCGATAGCGAAACTCATTTGCGTCCTCCCGCGACCAGCTTGCGCGCATAGGCGATGGCCGCATTCATGTTGCCGTGATTGGCGATACCCTTGCCGGCGATGTCGAAAGCCGTTCCGTGGTCGACCGACGTGCGGTCGATCGGCAATTCGACGGAAACGTTGACCGCCGTGTCGAAGGCAACCAGCTTGATCGGGATGTGGCCCTGGTCATGATACTGGGCGACTACCAGATCGAACGCGCCGCTATAGGCCCGGTAGAACACCGTATCGGCCGGGATCGGGCCGTAGGCATCGATGCCCTCGGCACGGGCGGCAGCGACTGCCGGTGCGATCTGCTCGTCATCCTCGGTGCCGAACAGGCCGTTTTCACCGCAATGGGGGTTAAGGCCAGCCACGGCAATGCGCGGCTTCTCGATGCCGATGCGTTTCAGATGGGCGTCGCCGGCGCGAATGGTTGCAAGAACGCGTTCCGTGGTGGAGCGGCGGATTGCTTCCTGCAGCGCGACATGGGTCGATACATGGATGACTTTGAGCCGCTCGGAAGCAAGCAACATGTAGGCAGCCTTGGAGCCGGTGAGATGACGCAGCATGCCGGTATGGCCGTCATAATGGTGACCGGCGGCATTCAGGGCTTCCTTGTTGATCGGCGCGGTGACGATGCAGCCGATCTTGCCGGCTTCGGCATCACGGACGGCCTTTTCGATGAAGCGAAAGGCTGCGTCCCCGGCAACCGCCGACAGCTTGCCGAAGGGAAGCGGAGCGCCTTCGATCGGAAGGTCGACCACGCGGTCCGTAAGGTCGACGTCGATACCGATAGCGGCCTTTGCCGCCTCCAGCGTCGCAAGGTTGCCGTAGATTAGCGTGCGGCTACGGTCGGCCTCACTCATCTCCGCCAGCGCCTTGAGGCTGATTTCCGGACCAACGCCTGCCGGGTCGCCCATGGTAATGCCGATGATGTCGCTCATCCTCAATTCTCCGCTTCGAGTTTCGCCAGCGCCTCGGGGGCAAGCCGAACATATTTGATCGCCCGGCGATGATAGGTGTAGGCGATATGCAGGGTTCCGTCCGGGTCCTGAAGGATCCACGGATAGGACATTTCCTTGTTGCGACCGTCGGTGGAATCGTTCGACGTGCAGGTGCCGGGGCCATCCTCGATGACGATCCGCTTCGGGAAGGTCAAGCCGCCATCCTCGGAGAAGCAGACGGCGACAGGCGCCCGCGGGACGCCCCAGACAGGCACGCAACCACCGGATGGGTCGGCATCGGGACGGGCATCGTCCTCGCCGAGTTCGTCATAAAGGGATGCGCGCCGGTCGCTGGACATGGCGGCATTCACCGGATTGCCGATCACTGCCAACCGACCATCGACAAGGCGGAGAGCCGCAATCGAGGAGTTGTTGTTGGGAACATCCGTCGCCTGCGGCGCCGACCATGAGCGTCCGCCATCCGTGCTTTCCGAACGATGGACGAAATCGGCCTGGCGACGACGATAGAAGGCCGCGAAACGGTTGTCGCCCAGCGCGACCGGGCTCATATGCACCGATCCGATCGAACCCGGCACCTCTTCAAGTCGCCATGTCGCGCCGGCATCCGACGAGACACCGATTGCCGCGACGTCATGGCTGCCGTTCCATTTTTGACCCGGCCGCTGCACACAGCGAAAAATCGGCAGAACCCAGGCACCATCGTCACGAACGACAAGGGGTGCGCGGATGAAACAACCGCGCGGCAGATCGAGAAACTGCCCCTCGGCGCTCGATATCATCGTCGGATCGGCCGCATCCCGGAAGAGCGGCGCCATGCGGATCCGGCACTCGTCCTGATTGCCGGATGGCTGCGCCGTGTGAAACAGCCAGAGCTGGCCATCCGGCGCGGTAAAGATCACCGGGTTCTGCTCTGAATGGGCAGGATCGCCGCTCAGGGCTCGCGCAGGTCCCCATACGGAAGCACCCGGCAGTAGGATCGAGGCGTGAATGGAAATGTCAGACTTACCTTCCAGCGTGCCGCCGAACCACGCGCAGATCAACGCGCCATCGGGCAGCCGTGACAGAAAGGCGGCATGGTTCTGGATTTTCGGCGATGGCAGAAACGCCTCCGCCCGACCAGGCGCTGACTGTGACAGCACGCCCGTCATGGCGGCGGCAATAGTTTCCGGATGCATGATCTCCTCCCGGATCGAAACTGCCGTGAAAATTGACCCTGAATCATCTGTTGTCAAGTTGATCGTAATTTGATCGCCTACAAAATCGAAGCATATATAAACATTTATATCAATAAAATCATATGGATATGAAATCTTAAAAAAATTCTTCCAGAGAGTTTTTCGAGAAATGTTGACAAAAAAGACATCGCCCATCATGGTTTAGGCATGACATGGAGGATGTCTGTAACGGAGGAAAGAATGACCGGCCCCGTCGCCAGAAAACGGTCCACAGGTCTCGCTGTGGCCCTTGCCGCAACAGGCGCATGCCTGTCGGCTGCGGACGCCGTGCTGGTGCGCAGCCTCAATGGCGAGGTTCACCCTTTTGTCATCGGGTTCTTCCGTGCGACGTTCGGCGCACTCGCCATCCTGCCGATCGTCGTCAGAGATCCCCGGATCCTGGCTTCGGTCTATCCGTTGCGCCAGCACGCAGTGCGGGCGGGCCTAAAGCTCCTGGCGCTGGTGGCTTTTTTCGCAGCCTTCGCAAAAGGTCCGCTGACGGACGTCACGGCCGTTGCCTTCACCTCGCCGATCTTTGTGTTGATAGGTGCGGCACTGGCATTCGGCGAGAAGCTCGGCCCGATGCGGATCGCAGCACTGCTGTTCGGCTTTGCCGGCGCCATGCTGGTGGTCAGCCCAGTTGGTTCCGGCCTGACGCTTGCGATCGGCTTCGCCTTTGCCGGCGCACTGCTGCAGGCGCTGATCCAGCTCATGCTGAAATCGATGTCATCAGGCGACCGCACCGATACGCTGGTCTGCCTCAACCTGCTCTTGACCGTGCCGATGGCCGCCGTGCTCGCGGTACTCGTCTGGACCACACCGACCTGGCACCAGTTCGGCCTTCTGGCACTTCAGGGCGTGCTTGGCGCCATCTGCATGTCGGCCATGACCCACGCCTTCAGCCTTGCTGACGCCTCGGTCGTGGCTCCTGTCGATTTCGCCCGGCTGCCGATGGTCGCCGTGTTCGCCTATGCGCTGTTCGGAGAAGTGGCCGGTGCCGCCACCTGGATCGGCGGCGTAACGATCTGTTTCGCGGTGCTACTCGCCGCACGCCCGCTCCGGCGGACAACTAAGCTGCCATGAATGGTTCGTGGCCGTATTCTGGGAGGAAGAAAATGATCAGAAAGACATTGCTTGCCGGCGGGCTTCTGCTTGCCGCCAGCGTCGCACCGGTCCTCGCTGCCGATACCGGCGTGAAGATCGTGCTCAACGAGGAAGCCGACCTGCTCGAGCCCTGCATGGCGACGCGCTCCAACATCGGCCGCATCATTCTCGGAAACATCAGCGAAACGCTGACGGAACTGGACGTTCGCGGCGGCAAGGGCCTGCAGCCGCGTCTCGCCGAAAGCTGGGCACAGCAGCCTGACGGCAGCTGGCGCTTCACACTTCGCAAGGGCGTGAAGTTCTCCGACGGTTCGGATTTCGATGCCAAGGATGTGAAATTCTCCTTCGACCGCGCCATGGACAAGTCGATCACCTGCGAAACGCCGCGCTATTTCGGCGGCATGACGGTGACGGCAAAGGTGGTCGACGACCAGACCATCGACTTCTCCGCCGATCCGGTCCAGCCGATCCTGCCGCTTCTGCTCTCTCTGGTAACCATCGTGCCGGAAGGCACGCCAATCTCCTTTATCCGCGAACCGATCGGCACCGGCCCTTACAAGCTCACGGAATGGACCCCCGGCCAGCAGATCGTTCTGGAAGAGCGCAACGACTACTGGGGTAACAAGCCGGCAGTTACCAAGGCAACCTATCTCTTCCGCTCGGATCCGGCCGTGCGCGCCGCCATGGTGCAGACGGGTGAAGCCGATATCGCTCCATCGATCTCGCAGCTCGACGCCACCAATCCGGCGACCGATTTCTCCTATCTCGACTCCGAGACGGTCTATATCCGCCTCGACCACTCCATGGCTCCGATCAACGATCTACGCGTCCGCAAGGCGCTGAACATGGCGATCGACCGCGAAGCCTTCGTCGGCACGCTGGTTCCGAAGGGCACGCTGCTCGCCACCTCCGTCTTCCCGCCGCCGACGCTCGGCTGGAACAAGGACGTGAAGGTCCCTGCTTATGACCCGGAAGGCGCAAAGAAGCTCCTCGAAGAAGCCAAGGCCGATGGCGTTCCGGTCGACACCAAGCTCACGCTCGTCGCCCGTACGGCAAACTTCCCGAATGTTACCGAAATCATGGAAGCAATCCAGCAGCAGCTGCAGGAAGTCGGCTTCAACGTCGATCTGAAGTTCTATGAAGTCGCGGAATTCGAAAAGCTCTATTCGAAGCCCTATCCGACGGATCGCGGCCCGATGCTGGTTACGGCCATGCATGACAACTCGAAGGGCGATCCGGTCTTCTCTATGTTCTTCAAATATGCCAGCGACGGCCGCCAGTCAGGCATCAGCGATCCCAAGGTGGATGACCTGATCAAGCGCGCATCGGCGGCAACGGGCGACGACCGCGCAAAGCTTTGGTCAGAACTCGTCGCCTATCTGCATGACGATCTGGCTGCAGACGTCCTGCTGTTCCATATGGTTGGCTACAGCCGCGTTTCCGAGCGGATTGACTTCAAGCCGACCATGGCGACGAATTCGCAGCTCCAGCTCTCTGAAATCGGCTTCAAGTGAAACCGGGCGGGCGGGGTGATACCCCGCCCTTACCCCCTCGCAATGAAAGCGAACTGCCATGCTAACCTTTGTCCGCAAACGCGCGCTTGCCTCCCTGATATCTCTGGTCGGCCTCGTCGTGCTGGTCTTCTTCCTGTCGCGTCTGACCGGTGACCCGGCGGCTCTTTTCCTGCCGGAAGATGCGACCGAGGCGATGCGGGTGCAGTTCCGTGAACTTCACGGCCTGAACGATCCCGTGCTCGTGCAGTTCGGTCGCTATGTCTGGGACCTTTTCCACCTCGATTTCGGCGACTCGATCCGCAAGGCCCGTCCCGCAATCGATGTCGTGCTCGAAGCCTTCACCTGGACGCTGCAGCTTGCCCTCATCACCATGGTGCTGGTCACCGCCGCAGCGATCGTCGTCGGCTCGCTCGCCGCATTCCGCGCCGGCGGTTTCTTCGACCGCATTGCCTCGCTCGTGTCGCTGATCGGCGCTTCCGCGCCCGACTTCTGGATCGCCATCGTCGCGATCGTCGTCTTCTCGATCAGCCTCGGCTGGGTGCCGACATCCGGCACGGGCACCATCCTGCACTGGATCCTGCCAATCGGCGTTCTCTTCATCCGCCCCTTCGGTCTGATCGTTCAGGTGGTGCGCGGCTCGATGATCTCTGCGCTCTCTTCCGCTTATGTGAAGACGGCGCGCGCCAAGGGCGTCCGCGCCCGCCCAATCATCTTCGTGCACGCGCTTCGCAACGCCATGCTGCCCGTGATTACCGTCATCGGCGATCAGGCCGCGTCCCTGCTGAACGGTGCGGTCGTGATCGAGACCATCTTCGGCTTCCCCGGCGTGGGTAAGCTGATGATCGACTCGATCCTGCAGCGCGACTTCAACGTGGTGCTGGCCGCGATCCTTGTGACCGCGCTCGCAATCTTCCTCATGAACCTGCTGATCGATCTCGCCTATGCCGTACTCGACCCCCGCATCCGCTACTGAGGGCATCATGACACACAACGAAGCCATGCCCGAAACGCCCGGACCAATCACCCGCTTCGCCCGCATGCTGTGGGCGGACAAGTTCGCGCTTGCCGCTGCGATCTTCCTTCTCATCGTGCTGGTGATGTCGCTGATTGGCCCCGCCTGGCTCGACGCCGCCGCGCAGAAGCAGAACCTGCGCGGACGCAATGCGCCGCCCTTCCATCTCGATCTCGGCTGGCTGTGGTTCCTCGGCGCCGACGCGCTCGGCCGGCCGCTTCTCGCCCGCATCATCGTCGCGACGCAGAACACCATGATGGTCGCCGCCGGCGCCGTGTTGGTCTCGGCCATCGCCGGCTCCATGCTCGGCCTGATCGCGGGCTATGCCGGCAACAAGGTGAGCCAGGTCATCATGCGCATCGCCGACGTCATCATGTCCTTCCCCTCGCTGCTGATCGCCGTCATCGTGCTCTACGTGTTCGGCCCGTCGGTCACCAACCTGATCATAATTCTCTCCATCACGCGAATTCCCGTCTATCTTCGCACGACGCGGGCCGAAGTGCTGGAAATCCGCGAGCGCATGTTCGTTTCGGCAGCGCGGGTGATGGGCGCATCGCAGAAGCGGATCATCTTCCGCCACATCCTGCCGGTTGTCCTGCCGACGCTGACCACCATCGCGACGCTCGACTTCGCCTATGTCATGCTGGCGGAAAGCTCGCTTTCCTTCCTCGGCATCGGCATCCAGCCGCCGGAAATCACCTGGGGGCTGATGATCGCACAGGGGCGGCAGTACCTTACGAATGCATGGTGGCTCTCCTTCTGGCCGGGTCTCGCCATCATTCTCACCACCCTGTCCCTGAACCTTCTGTCGAACTGGCTGCGCATCGCACTCGATCCCGTGCAGCGCTGGCGACTGGAAATGAGAGGTCACAAGAATGGCTGAGCATCTTCTCGAAGTCAGGAACCTCTCGGTCGAGTTCCATACCGCAGCTGGCGTGGTCAAGGCGGTCAAGGATATCTCCTGGTATCTCGATCGGGGCGAAACGCTCGCCATTCTCGGTGAATCGGGATCGGGCAAGTCGGTCTCCGCCTCGGCGGTCCTCGACCTGATCGACATGCCACCGGGCCGCATCACCAGCGGCGAGATCCGGTTCGACGGTAAGGACCTCTTGAAGCTTTCCGCTTCCCAGCGCCGGGACATCAACGGTCGGAAGATCGCCATGATCTTCCAGGATCCGCTCAGCCATCTCAACCCGGTGTACCCGGTCGGCTGGCAGATCGTCGAGGCGCTCACCACCCATGGCGTCGACCGGCTGGCGGCCCATGCAGAAGCACTCAGGCTCGTGACCCGCGTGGGTATTCCCGAACCTGAAAACGCGCTCAAGAAGTATCCGCACCAGTTTTCCGGCGGCCAGCGCCAGCGCCTGATGATCGCCATGGCGCTCGCCATGAAACCCGATGTCATCATCGCCGACGAACCGACGACAGCCCTCGACGTGACCGTGCAGGCCGAAGTGCTGCGGCTGCTTGACGAGTTGCAGCAGGAAACCGGCATGGGCGTGCTCATTATCACCCACGACCTCGGCGTCGTCGCCGAAATTGCCGACCGCGTCGTGGTGATGAATGCCGGCGAAATCGTGGAAACCGGCAGCACACGCGAGGTCTACAAGAACCCCCAGCATCCCTATACGCGCAAGCTAATCGGGGCTGCCCCCGGGCGCGGCGAGATGCATCCGCCGCTGGAAGCCCGCGAGCCTGTCTTGAAGGTCCGGGACCTGCAGAAATACTACAGCGCCTTCCACGCGCTGGACGGCGTTTCCTTCGATCTCATGCCGGGCGAGACGCTGGCTGTGGTCGGTGAAAGCGGCTCCGGCAAGTCGACGCTCGCCCGCATCCTGCTTCGCCTAGACGAGCCGAGCGGCGGGCAGGCTTTCTGGAAAGGACGGGATCTCTTCACCCTTTCGCCGGCCGAACTCTTCAAGCTTCGCCGCGACCTGCAGATGGTCTTCCAGGACCCGACCCAATCGCTCAATCCGCGCATGACGGTCTACGATCTGGTGTCCGAGGCATGGGTCATCCACCCCGAGATCCTGCCGAAGAAACAGTGGCGCAGCCGCGTCGCCGAACTGTTGGTGCAGGTCGGCCTGCGGCCCGAGCATGCGGTGCGTTACCCGCATCAGTTTTCCGGCGGGCAGCGCCAGCGTATCGCCATTGCCCGGGCGCTTGCGCTCGAACCGCAACTGATCGTCTGCGACGAGGCCGTGTCAGCCCTTGACGTCTCGGTTCAGGCGCAGGTGATAGACCTTCTCGACAAGCTGAGAAAGGAGATGGGCATCGCCTTCATCTTCATCGCCCACGACCTGCCTGTTGTGCGCGATTTCGCCGATCACGTGATGGTGATGCAGAAGGGCAAGGTGGTGGAACTCGGTACGGTTCGCCAGATCTTCGAGGCACCGAAGATGCCCTATACACAGGCCCTGCTGGCCGCTGGCCTCGACCCCGATCCGGATGTGCAGGCAGAACGCCGCGAGGCACGGCTCAAGCTGGCGCGGGCCACAGGCTGAGCCCTTCAACACACGCAAAAGAATACGGATATCAGGCGGCTTCAGCCGCCTGACTGTTTTCACCCTCCAGCATCGGACACCTTTCCGCCTATCCTACCGCCAGCGGATAACAGCTTGACGCCGGGCCGTGCTGCCTCTCTTTTCCTTATCCGGATTGCCGCGTTGGCAATCCCCGGAACCATGAAGCCTGAACCAAGAGGAATGAAGATATGGCGAAACTGATCGGTATCTCCGGAAGCCTGAGACGCGGCTCCTACAACAGCGCATTGCTCAACGCTGCCGCCAAGCTTGCACCGACAGGATCGGAGCTTGCCGTCGGGACTATTCACGGAATCCCGCTCTATGACGGCGATCTCGAGGCGGAAAAGGGCATTCCGGAAGCGGTGCAGACGCTGAAAGACGCGATTGCGGCGGCCGACGGCCTGATCCTCGTGACGCCGGAATACAACAACTCCATTCCCGGTGTTTTCAAGAACGCCATCGACTGGCTTTCACGCCCTTCGAACGACATCAAGCGGGTCTTCGGCGGCAAGCCCGTCGCGCTGATGGGAGCCTCGCCGGGCGGTTTCGGCACGATCCTTTCGCAGAATGCCTGGCTACCGATCCTTCGCACGCTCGGGGTGGATTTCTGGTCGGAAGGCCGTCTTCTGGTGTCGCGCGCTTCGGGCGTCTTCGATGCCGATGGCAATCTCGCGGACGCCAAGATCGAGGAACAGCTTAAGGCCTACCTTGAGGGCTTTGCCGATTTCGCCACATCCCCGCGCAGCGGCCGGTAACGAATTCCGTGCTCGCTGACGCCGGTGGGTCAGATCAGCGATGCAACGTAATCCCAGATGAGCTTCAGCGAGAGCAGAAGTAGGGTTATCTGGATCAATCTGAAGAACAGCCCATCCGGAATCATCCGGGTGAGCTGCCGCCCGGCGATGGTGCCGATGATCGCGGGTACGGCGAGACCGAGAACGAGCGGCACGTCGAAATGCGAGAACTGGTTGAGCTGCCAGTAGGGAACGAGCTTCACCGCATTGACGATGGCAAAGAGGATCGTCGACGTCCCCGCGAAGGTCATCTTTTCCAGACGCTGCGGCAACACGTACATCTGGAACGGCGGCGCGCCGGAATGGGAGACGAAGCTCGTGAGCCCCGTCAGCACACCCCAAAAGACCCCGCCCGGAACGTCCGCCGAGCGCACGCGCGCCGCGCGGTAACGCTCGCCGAACCAGGCGTTCAGGCAGAAAAGGACCCCGACGGCGCCGACCAGCATGCCGATGAAGACGCTCGAAAGCGAGGCGCTGAAATACCAGCCGATGGCAACGCCCGCGATCGCGGCAGGCGTCAGGATAGCAAGATTTCGGGCGGAATAATCTCGCCGGTAGAGGTAGAGACCGACCATATCGCTGGCGACGAAGATCGGCAGCAGCAACGCCGCTGCCGTCACCGGCGAAATGACGAGGGCAAGGAGCGGCACCGCCAGCGTGCCGACCGAAGGCAATCCGCCCTTGGAAAGGCCGACCAGAAAGGCCGAGACGACAGCGATCGCCAGGATGAGTGGCGTATGTTCGATCAACGGCCCTGCCCTTCGTTCACAATCACCCCGCTACGGGTTTAGCCCTCAGACGAGTGAGATCGTCACATGCTCCGAGGCGGATCTGAGCGCCGCATCGGCAAGCTGAAGGGCAATCAGCCCATCTTCCGCCGAAGGCGACGGCGCGGTTCCCTCCACGATCGAATCGATGAAGGCGGAGATTTCCGCCGCATAGGCAGCCGTATAGCGCGTCATGAAGAAGTCGTGCAATGGCGGGCGAGTGTAGCCGTTTCCGGTTGCGATCTCGATCGACACCGGCCGCTGGTTTTCGGCAGAAACCGCACCAAGCGATCCATGAACCTCGATACGCTGGTCATAGCCATAGGAGGCGCGGCGTGAATTGGAAATCATCGCCTGCCGGCCGCTTGCCGTCGTCAGGATGATGCTGGCGCTGTCGTAATCGCCGAGCTTGCCGATTTCCGGATCGACCAGCACCGAGCCGAATGCGGTGACGCTGACGATTTCCTCGCCGAGGAGGAAACGGGCCATGTCGAAGTCATGAATGGTCATGTCGCGGAAAATGCCGCCCGAAACCTTGATATAGGAGGCCGGCGGCGGACCGGGGTCGCGGCTGGTGATCGTCACCATTTCCACGTTGCCGATCGTGCCGTCTTCGATGGCCTTGCGTACCGCACGAAAATGCGGGTCGAAACGACGATTGAAGCCGAGCATGACGCGCGCGCCGGTCTGGCGAACAACCTCAAGGCAGGCTTTCGCACGCACGACATCCAGATCGATTGGCTTCTCGCAGAAAATGGCCTTGCCGGCCTTGGCGAAACGCTCGATCAGGTCGGCATGGGTATTGGTCGGCGTGCAGATGACGACGGCATCGACCTCGGGATCGGCGAGAACCGCGTCGATCGTGCTGACCTTGCAGCCGGCCTGATCGGCAATGGCCTGCGCCGCCTCGGCCACGGCATCCACCACCGCCACCAGTTTGGCGCGGCTGTCGCTGGCGATTGCCTGTGCATGAACCTTGCCGATGCGACCGGCGCCCAGAAGCGCAAGCTTCGTTACCATGATATCTCCTCCCTTAGGTGTTGCCGCCCTGCGCCGGGCTACCCCTTCATTCCTCGATCCGGGGGAGCATAAATATCGGCGTAAAACGCGTTTGGAATATATATTCTATTTTGCTAGAGTGTGGACAGATGGCTGTCAAGCAGGAAAGGAAACCGCATGAATGAAAGCGCAGTGCCCGCCACGGTGAAGGCCTTCGAGGAGCGCCTGCTAGAGGTTTCCGCCAGCCTGCCGAAGCGGCTTCGGCAATGCGCCGACTATGTCGCGGCCAATCAGGACCGCATCGCCGTCTCCACCGTGGCCGAGATGGCGGAAGGGGCCGGCGTGCAGCCTTCGGCATTCATGCGCTTCTGTCAAATCATGGGGTTTTCCGGCTTCTCCGAGATGCAGCGACTGTTTCGCGATTCCTATGTCGGGGGATGGCCGGACTATGCCACCCGTCTCGACCATCTACGCGAAAAGGGGAAAGAAAGCGGCGGCGGCCTCTTGGCGGAGTTCGTGGAAGCAGGTCGCGCCTCTTTGGAAAGTCTGCTGAAAACTGTCGATCCGCACGAGCTTGACGAGGCCGTCTCCATTCTTGCCAAGGCCGACATCATCCATATTATCGGCCTTCGCCGTTCCTTCCCGGTCGCGAGCTACCTCGCCTATGCCTTCGAGAAGATGAAGGTACCTGCCATGCTGCACAGCGCCGTGGGTAAGCTCGATAACCAGAGCGCCATCAGGCCCGGCGATGCCGTGCTCGCCATCACCTTCTCTCCCTACACCGCGGAAACGGTCGATCTCGTTACCGCCGCGAGAAGCCGTGACATCCCGGTTGTCGCCCTAACAGATACCGCCGTCAGTTCGCTTCGAAAATCAGGCGCAAAGCTGATCTCCGTCACGGAAGTGGATTTCGGGGCCTTTCGCTCGCTCTCCGCAACGCTTTGCGTGGCGATCACGCTGGCCGTCGCGGTTGGAACGCAACGTGACTGAATATTTTTGTTGAAATTCCAAAAAATGGAATTTAAAATCCAAATTAAGAATAGGCGACGCTAGGGAGTGCGATCGTCAGAAAATACCGGATGCTTCACGAGACCTGAGGAGGGTTTGGGCACCGGCAAACGATAGGAACAGGCCCGAACGCTCTGCGGACAAGGGCATGCAGCCAGGGAGGAGGCTCGTGAAAACACTCGATCTCATCACGATCGGCCGATCGTCTGTCGACCTCTACGGCGTACAGATCGGAGGCCGGCTCGAAGACATGGCCTCCTTCAACAAGTATATCGGCGGTTCCCCGACAAACATCGCCGCCGGCACCGCCCGCCTCGGGCTGAAGTCGGCGCTGATTACCCGCGTCGGCGACGAGCATATGGGCCGCTTCATCCGCGAACAGCTTGAGCGCGAAGGCGTCGATGTGCGCGGCGTAAAGACCGATCCGGAGAGGCTGACCGCGCTGGTGCTGCTGGGCATCCGCGACGAGCACCAGTTTCCGCTGATCTTCTACCGCGAAAACTGCGCCGACATGGCCTTGTCGGAAGAGGATATCGATCCTGCCTTCATCGCGGAAGCGGCCTGCGTCTGCGCGACCGGAACGCATCTCTCTCATCCGCGCACCGAAGCTGCGGTCCTGAAGGCGCTAAACCTCGCCCGCGAAAGCGGCGCCAGAACAGCGCTCGATATCGATTACCGCCCGAACCTCTGGGGTCTTGCAGGCCACGGCGCCGGCGAAAGCCGCTATATCGGCTCCGATGCCGTGACGGCCAAGCTGCAATCGACGCTGCACCTGTTCGATCTCATCGTCGGAACGGAAGAAGAATTCCATATCGCGGGCGGTTCCACCGATACGATCCAGGCGCTGAAGGCGGTTCGCCGCATCTCTAAGGCAGCACTCGTGTGCAAGCGCGGACCGCTTGGCGCGGTCGTCTTCGCCGGAGACATTCCCGAAAGTCTGGACGAGGGCCAAACGGGCCAGGGCTTCCCGATCGAGGTCTTCAACGTGCTGGGCGCGGGCGACGGCTTCATGTCCGGCCTGCTTAAAGGCTGGCTGACCGGAGAGGACTGGCCGACGTCGCTCAAATTCGCCAATGCCTGCGGCGCTTTCGCGGTGTCTCGCCATGGTTGCACGCCGGCCTATCCGAGCTGGGAAGAACTCCAGTATTTCTTCCGCACCGGCATTCGCGACAAGGCGCTGCGCAAGGACGAGGCACTGGAACAGGTGCATTGGTCTACCAACCGCAAGATCGATCGGTCGACCATGCGGGTCTTCGCCTTCGACCATCGCATGCAGCTTGAGGCGATGGCGAAGGAAATCGGAACCGAGCTCGGAAAGATAGGCGCGTTCAAGCAGCTTTGCCTGAAAGCCGCTCTCGATGTTGCCGGCGAAGACACCGGCTACGGCATTCTCTGTGACGGACGGCTGGGGCGCGACGCGCTCCATGCGGCCAGCGGCTCGGGTCTCTGGATCGGCCGGCCGGTCGAATGGCCGGGTTCCCGTCCGCTGACGCTGGAAGCGGAGATCGGCCCCGACTACGGCGGACTTGGCGAATGGCCACTGGAAAACGTGGTGAAGGTCCTCTGCTTCTACCATCCTGACGATCCGCCGGAGATGCGGGCCGAACAGGAAGCGACCGTCATCCGTCTCTTCCATGCCGCCCGCCGCAACCGTCTCGAAATGCTGCTGGAGATCATTCCCTCCAAGGTCGCACCGACGGACGACCTGACCGCCGCCCGCATCATCGACCGCTTCTACGAGATCGGCGTCTATCCCGACTGGTGGAAACTGGAGCCGATGCGCACCCATTCATCGTGGAAGAATGCCTGCGAGGCCGTATCCCGCCACGATCCCTATACGCGCGGCATCGTGGTGCTCGGCCTCGACGCACCGGAGGCGGAGCTTGCAGAAAGCTTCCGGCTTGCGGCCGGCTTCGATCTGGTCAAGGGCTTTGCCGTGGGCCGAACCATCTTCGGTGAGGCAGCGCGTAAATGGCTTGCCGGTACGATCAGCGACAGCGAGGCGGTAGAGGACATGACGCAGCGCTTTCGCAATCTCTGCCGCATCTGGGATGATGCGCGAGCGTCGAGTGCGGCCACCGCGCAGGGTTCACCAGCAATCGCGGCAATACAGGCAAGATAAGGCGGTTCATCCACCACAACGAGATCGAACCGACCGGGAGGAGAAGCGGCGTGAAAACGATCAGACTGACAGCCGCCCAGGCAATGGTGCGCTATCTGGCGAACCAGATGAACGAGCACGGCGAACCCTATATCGCCGGCGTCTGGGCAATCTTCGGCCACGGCAACGTGGCCGGCATCGGCGAAGCCCTGCATGGCATTCGCGATGAACTGCCGACACTGCGCGGACAGAACGAGCAATCGATGGCCCATGCCGCGATTGCCTATGCCAAGCAACTTCGCCGCCGCCGCGCGATGGCGGTGACCTCGTCGATCGGCCCCGGCGCGCTCAACATGGTCACGGCGGCGGCCCTTGCCCATGTGAACCGCCTGCCGGTGCTCTTCATTCCCGGCGATGTCTTTGCCAATCGCGGCCCGGACCCGGTCTTGCAACAGATCGAGGATTTCGGAGACGGCACGGTTTCGGTCAACGACTGCTTCCGCCCGGTCAGCCGCTATTTCGACCGGATCATGCGGCCCGAGCAACTGCTGACCGCCCTGCCCCGCGCCATGCGCACCATGACGGACCCCGCCGATTGCGGACCCGTCACCCTCGCCTTCTGCCAGGACGTTCAGGCCGAGGCCTATGACTATCCGGAGAGCTTCTTCGAAAAGCGTGTCTGGCGCATGCGCCGTCCCGAGCCGGACAGGGCCGAGTTCGAAGCCGCTGTTGCCGCGCTCAAGTCCGCGAAGAACCCCGTCATCGTCGCCGGCGGCGGCGTGCATTTCTCGGGCGCGACCGAAACGCTCAAGACCTTCGCCGAAAAGCACAGGATCCCCGTTGTCGAAACACAGGCCGGCAAGTCCGTCATGGCCTGGGATCATCCGCTGAATTTCGGTGCGGTGGGCGTCACGGGAACGGAATGCGCGAATATCGTTTCCGAAAAGGCCGATCTCGTATTCGGGGTCGGCACGCGCTTCCAGGATTTCACCACCGGCTCCTGGGCGCTGTTCAAGAACCCGACGCGCAAGATCCTCGCGCTGAACGTTCAGGCCTATGACAGCGCCAAGCATGACGCGATCCCGCTGACGGCGGATGCGAAGATCGGACTTGAACAGCTCTCCGCCGCTCTTGGCGACAAGACATTCCAGGCTCCGGATCCGGCAATCAAAAACGGCTGGTTCGCCAAGGCGGATGCGGTGACGAACGCGCCCAAGGACAGCAACAGCCTGCCGACCGATATGCAGGTGATCGGCGCCGTGCAGCGGTCATCGCGCGACAACACCGTCGTCATGTGCGCTGCCGGCACCATGCCGGGCGAACTGCACCAGCTCTGGAAGGCGAAGCTGCCGCTCTCGTATCACATGGAATACGGCTTTTCCTGCATGGGCTACGAGGTCGCGGGCGGCCTCGGCATCAAGATGGCGGAACCCGACCGCGACGTCATCGTCATGGTCGGCGACGGCTCCTACATGATGATGAACTCGGAGCTTGCGACCGCAGTCGGCATGGGTGTGAAGATCACCCTCGTGATCACCGACAATCGCGGCTACGGCTGCATCAACCGGCTGCAGATGGGCACCGGAGGAGCCGAATTCAACAATCTCTACGCTCACACCAACGTCAATCCGATCGCCATCGACTTTGCCGCCCATGCGGCATCGATGGGCGCGGTCGCCAGCAAGGTCGCCAGCATCGCGGAACTGGAAACGGCTCTCGCCGCGACCCGTGAATCGACCGTGACGACAGTGATCGTGATCGACACCGACCCGTATCCCACGCCCGATGCCGGCGGTCATTTCTGGGACGTTGCGGTTCCCGAAGTTTCGCCCCGCGCCGAAGTCAATCAAGCCCGCGCCCGCTACGAGGCAGCACTCAAGGAAAGACACTGACCATGATCCTCTACGGCACAAATCCGATTGCCTGGTCCAATGACGACGACCGCACGCTCGGCGCCCATATCAGCCTTGATCAGTGCCTCGACGAAACAGCGAAGATCGGTTTCGACGGCATCGAGAAGGGCCACAAGTTCCCGCAGGATCCGGCCGGCCTCAAGGCCGTGCTGGAACCCCGCGGCCTGCGTTATGTATCCGGCTGGCATTCGCTGAACCTGCTCACTCATTCGATCGAGGACGAGAAGAAGGCCATGCAGCCGGCGCTAGACCTCCTGAAGGCCATGGGCTCCAAAGTCATCATCGTCTGCGAGACCTCCAACGCCATTCACGGCAATGATGCCGTCGCAGTCAACGCACGCCCGAAGCTTTCCGAAGCGGACTGGGCAAAGTTCGGCGCAGGCGTAGAGGCCCTCGCCGAATATGCCGCAGCGCAGGGAATTGCCCTCGTCTACCACCATCACATGGGCACCATCGTCGAGAGTGAGGACGAGATCGACCGGCTGATGGAAAATACCGGCCCGCATGCCAAGCTGCTGCTCGATACCGGCCATTGCCTGTTCGGCGGCGGCGATCCGGAGCGTGTCGCCCGCAAGTACATGAACCGGGTCGGCCATATCCATGCAAAGAACGTCCGCCCGGTTATCGCTACGCAGGTGCGTGAGGAGAACCTCTCCTTCCTCGAAGGCGTGCGTCGCGGCGTCTTCACCGTGCCGGGCGACACCGAAGGCGGCGTCGACTTCCCGTCGGTTCTCGCGGTTGCAGCCGAGCACAGCTATCAGGGCTGGCTGGTCATCGAGGCCGAACAGGATCCAGATGTCCGCAATCCCTTCCAGTACCAGAACCTCGGCCTGAAATCGCTGAAGGCCATGGCTCGGGAAGCCAGACTGGACAAGGCAGCGGCGGCCTGACCGCCTCCACGCCCCTTATGAACCTTTCGATACGCCCGATCCCGAAACCATGGATCGGCAAGGAGATGACAGATGAGTTCCCTCTTGCGCAAACCGTCGGGAACGTCCGGCAAGGTTCATGACATCACCCCGGCCAGCGCCGGCTGGGGCTATGTCGGCTTCGGCCTCTACCGGCTGAAGGCAGGCGAAAAAGCCGCCGAGCAGACCGGCGATACGGAAGTCATTCTCGTGCTTGTCGAAGGCAAGGCGGAAATCACCGGCGGCGGCAAGGCTTTCGGGGAACTCGGAGACCGAATGAGCGTCTTCGAGCGCACTCCACCGCACTGCGTCTATGTTCCCGCTGAAAACGAATGGTCGGCGGTCGCCACGACGGACTGCACGCTGGCCGTCTGCACCGCTCCCGCAACGGCTGGCCGCGAGGCGCAGGTGATCGGTCCCGCCGGCATTTCTCTCAGCGAACGCGGCAAGGGCGCCAATACGCGTTACGTCTATGCCATCGCCATGGAGGACCGCGACGTCGCGGACGCATTGCTGGTGACGGAGGTCTTCACGCCCCAGGGCAACTGGTCGTCCTATCCGCCGCACCGGCATGACCAGGACAACTATCCTGACATGACCTATCTCGAGGAGACCTATTACCACCGGCTGAACCCGGCACAGGGCTTCGGCTTCCAGCGCGTCTTCACCGAGGACGGGTCGCTGGACGAGACGATGGCGGTTTCCGACGGAGATGTCGTGCTCGTGCCCAAGGGGCATCACCCCTGCGGCGCGCCATACGGCTACGAAATGTATTACCTCAACGTCATGGCTGGCCCCCTGCGCAAGTGGCGCTTCAAGAACCATCCGGACCACGACTGGATCTTCCGGCGCGACAATCCCTGACGCGCCGTTCCCACATCATCATTTCAACGAAGCTCCCGGGAGGAGAACATGAGCGGTCTCGGTATCGGCCTGATCGGCACGGGTTACATGGGCAAATGCCATGCACTGGCATGGAACAGCGTCGCCAGCGTCTTCGGCGACGTAGCGCGGGCCCGTCTTGTGACGCTGGCGGAAGTGAATGCGGACCTGGCATCGAAGAAAGCGGCTGAACTCGGGTTCGCCCGTTCAACAGGCAACTGGCGCGACCTGCTCTCCGATCCGGAAATCGACGTCATCTCGGTGACGACACCCAATGCCTTCCATCCCGAAATGGCAATCGCCGCCCTTGAGGCAGGCAAGCATGTCTGGTGCGAGAAGCCCATGGCACCGGCCCTGCAGGACGCCATTCGCATGCGCGATGCGGCGAAGAAATCCGGCCGCGCCGCCGTGATGGGCTACAACTACATCCAGAACCCGATGATCCGCCATATCCGCCGTCTGATCGACGAAGGCGCGATCGGAAGCGTCAACCACGTTCGCGTCGAGATGGACGAAGACTTCATGGCCGATCCCGAAACGCCCTTCTACTGGAAGAGCGAGATCGCCTCCGGCTATGGCGCGCTTGACGACTTCGCCGTTCATCCGCTGTCGCTGCTCTTCACGCTTTTCGGTCATGTGGAAAGTGTCGTCACCGACATGGTGAAACCCTACCCGACGAGACCGCTGAAAGATGGCGGCAACCGCGAGGTCGAGAACCACGACATCGCAAGCGTATTGATGAAGCTGGAAGGCGGGATCTCCGCCGTGCTGCTCGCCAACCGCGCCGCCTGGGGACGCAAGGGGCGTATCGCCGTGCAGATCTTCGGCTCGCAGGGCTCCATCCTCTACGATCAGGAACGGATGAACGAGTTTCAGCTCTATCAGGCCTCCGGCCGTCCGGAGGAACAGGGCTTCCGCACGATCCTCGCCGCCCCGCACCACAAGCCCTACGACCGCTTCATTCCCGCCCCCGGCCACGGCCTCGGCTTCAACGACTTGAAGATCATCGAATGCCGCGAACTGATCGCCGCAATCGGCGGCCAAAAGGCCCATGTCATCGACTTCGAGGAAGGGCTGAAGATCGAGCGTTCCGTGCACGCCATGGCCCAGGCATTCGCCGAGAAGGGGTGGGTATCCGTCGCTTGAGGACACAACCAACCGGACACAAAAAAGGGGCGCTTTGCGCCCCTTTTCTTTGATCAGAAATCTCCCTTTCACACGCGCGAGCGAATGAACGCGATCGACTGCGCCAAGGCCTCGGCCGGGTCCGGCGCTTCATGCACGGAAGACGCAAAAGGTTCGAACGAGAAGAAGCCGGAATAGCGTTGTTCGCGTAACGCCCGGATCTGGCCGATATTGCCGAGCCGGTCTTCGCCGTCGACCAGCACGCGATGGGCGTCGAGCATGTCATCGACACCAACGGCCTTGTCGGTGACACCGGAAATATGCACGAGCCCGGTTTGCGCGGGGTAGAGTTCAGATTCGCCAGCGAGATGATGATGGAAGGTATCGTGAACGAGGCGGAAGCTCGCGCCGAAGCCGAGTTCGTTGATGGCCTCAACAGCCTCCCTCTTCGAACGGAGCGAGCAGATCGGAAAGCCCAGCGGCTCGACTAGCCCGCCGATCCCGGCATCGGCGAGAATGGGTTGCAGACCTTTCAGGGCCTTGCGCAAACTCGCCTGCCGTTCACCATCGACACGACCGCTTCCGTCATTGACCGGCACCAGAACCAGGGCACGCGCACCGCAGTCGCGAGCGTAGCCTGCAAGCGCCTTCGCTTCTTCCTCGCGTTCGGTTGTCCATTCGTTGAACCGCTGCAGCGCGTTGATCGAAAGGATCGTGAGCCCCCGGTCCTCCGACAGCTTCCGAATATCGTCCGCCCGCGTTCCGTCGAGGATGGCATTGCCTGCAAGATCGTTGCGGATTTCCACAGCCCTGGTTCCGAGCTTTTGCGCAAGATCGAAGAAAGCCGGCAATGGCAGTTGCGGCGCGGACATATGGTTCAGCGCAAAGGAGATATCGGTCATGAGAATTCCTGCTCCGAATGGAAAAAGGGCCGGCGAAGCCGGCCCTGAGGTTGAGGAGGAGATCAGCGTTTCGCGCGCTTCTTCTGACGGTAGACGTCCGCAACCACGGCGGCCACGATAATCATGCCCTTGATGATTTCCTGGTAGTAGGCATCGACACGCAGGAAGGTGAAGCCTGAAGTCATGACGCCGAGGATGATCGTGCCGATCACCGTACCGGTGATACGGCCAGCACCTCCCGCAAGCGACGTCCCGCCAATGACGGCTGCGGCGATCGCATCGAGTTCGTACATCACGCCCATGCCGGCCTGCGCGGTCTGTGCTCGAGCTGCCGTGACGATGCCTGCAAGACCGGCCAGCATGCCGGCGATGGCATAAACCTTGATCAGATGCTTTTCGACATTGATACCGGAAACCCGGGCCGCCTGAACGTTGGCGCCGATCGCATAGGTGAACTTGCCATAGCGGGTGTAGCGCAGCGCGATATGGAAGATGATCGCGACGAGAAGGAACACCACCACGGGCCAGATGCCGGTACCGATGAAGGTGAACTGCTCGGTCAAACCGGAGACCGGCTGGCCCTTGGTGTACCACTTGGAAATACCGCGCGCCGTTACCATCATGCCCAGCGTAGCGATGAAGGGCGGGATCTTGGTTCGGGCGATCAGCTGGCCGTTGATGTAACCGGCCAGCAGGCCGATCAGAATACCGACGGCAATCGGGACGAAGAACGGCATGTCCGTCAGGCCCGGATAGAGCGCGCGCGACCAGGTCGAGGACTGGGCGAAACTCGCCGAGATCATCGCCGTCATACCGACGACCGAGCCGGAGGACAGATCGATACCGCCGGTAATGATGACCTGCGTCACCCCGACCGAAATGATGCCGATCACCGCGACCTGCAGGATCATGATCGTCAGGCGCTGCGGGTTCATGAGGAAGCTCTGGCCGACGAACACCCAGCCGAGCAGCTCGAAGATCAGGGCAATGCCGATGAGCACCAGCAGGATGTTGGCTTCCGGCGGAATGCGGTGGCTGTTGGGCCGGCCTGTCTTCAGATCGACATCGGCCTTGGTGGCAGTTGGATGGTTCATCATCTCCTCCCTTTCGTTCATCGGGACGGCGTCAGCGCGACGCGAGGTCCATGACCTTGATCTGTGTGGCTTCCGAACGGTCGAGGAAGCCGGTAACGCGTCCCTCGTGCATGACCATGACGCGATCGCTCATGCCGAGAACTTCCGGCATCTCGGACGAGATCATGATGACGGCGACGCCATTCCTGGTCATTTCGGTGACCAGCCGATGGATTTCCGCCTTGGCTCCGACATCGATGCCGCGGGTCGGTTCGTCGAGAATGAGGATCCTCGGATTGGTCAGCATCCAGCGACCGATCAGCACCTTCTGCTGGTTGCCGCCGGAAAGATTTTCGATGCGCTCGTTGAGGTTAGGTGTTTTCACGCGCAACTTGCGGCACATGTCTTCGCAGGCCGTATTGAGGCTCTTCTGCTCGACGAAACCCTTGTCGACATAGCGATCCTGCAGCACGGCGAGCTGCATGTTTTCCAGCACCGAGAGGATCAGCAGGCAGCCGGTATCCTTCCGGTCCTCGGTGAGGAAAGCCATGCGGTTGCGGATGGCCTCGGTCGGGCTGTCGATCGCAACGGGTTTGCCGTCGATCTCGATCGAACCGGATGAGGCCGGCGTGACGCCGAAAATGGTTTCGGCGACGTTCGAACGGCCCGACCCTACAAGGCCGGCCACGCCGAGGATCTCGCCGGCACGGACATCGAAGGAAACATCGCGAAAGACGCCGTCGAGCGTCAGGTTCTTCACGGACAGAATGACATCCCCGAGCGGGACATCCTCCTTGGGAAACATCTGAGTGATCTCGCGGCCGACCATCATGCGGATGATGTCATCACGGGTGACGTCGCTCGAAGCATGGGTGCCGATATACTTGCCGTCGCGGAACACCGAGAATTCGTCGGCGATTTCGAAAAGCTCGTTCATCTTGTGGGTGATATAGACGATGCCGATCCCCTGTTCGCGAAGATCGCGAATGATGCGGAACAAATGTTCCACCTCGCGCTCGGTCAGCGCCGACGTCGGCTCATCCATGATCAGCACATCGGACTCGTAGGACACCGCCTTGGCGATCTCGACCATCTGCCGGTTGGCAACGGAGAGGTCGCCGACCTTGGTTTCCGGATGGATCGCGATGTTCAGGCGATTGAAGAGAGCGGCCGTCTTCCGGTTCATCTCCTTGTGATCCACGAGGCCGAAACGGTTCAGCGGCTCACGGCGGATCCAGATGTTTTCCGCGACAGTCATGTAGGACATCAGGTTGAGTTCCTGATGGATCATTGCGATACCGTTTTCGAGCGCATCGAGGGGCGATTGAAGCTGAATCTCGACGCCCTTCATGAGCACGCTGCCTTGATCGGGCTGATAGATGCCGGCAAGGATCTTCATCAGCGTGGATTTGCCGGCGCCGTTTTCTCCCATCAGGGCGTGCACGCTGCCACGCTTCAGATGGAAGCTGACATCGTCGAGCGCCACCACACCGGGGAATTCCTTGCGGATGCCTTCCGCGGCCAGAAGAAATTCGGCATTCGGGATCGCGCCGCTCTTGCGGACAGCAGCCATCGTTGTCGGGCTGACCATAGCAAAGTCTCCTCGCTCATCATCCGGGGTGGAATGCGGGCGATAGCCCGCACTCCTTTCGGTCTTTCCTGAGAGAAAGATCAGTTCTTAGCCTGGTAGTCCTTGAGGTTTTCCGGCGTCACGAGTTCGAAGGGAATGTAGACCTTCTTGTCGACGGCTTCGCCCTTGGCGAGCTTCAGGGCAGCATCGAGAGCGCCCTTGCCCTGTCCGGCAGCGTTCTGGAACACGGTGACATCGAGATCGCCCGCTTCCATGGCAGCCAGAGCGTCCTGGGTCGCGTCGACACCTGCGACGACATATTCCTTCATGTCCTTGCCGGCAGCCTTGAGCGCCTGGATTGCACCAATTGCCATTTCATCGTTGTTGGCGATGACAGCGTTGAATTCGAGACCACTCGACAGCCAGTTGGTCACGAGGTCGGAACCTTGCGTACGCTGCCAGTTGGCGGTCTGCTCTTCTACGATCTCGATGCCCTTGCATTCGTCGGTCGCGACCACATCACGAACGGCCTGGGTGCGCATGCGGGCGCCCTGGTTGGAAAGCTCGCCCATCATGACGACGGCCTTGCCCTTGCCGCCGAGAAGACGGCACACTTCCTTAGTTTCCAGGGTGCCGGCAACGATTTCTTCGGATGCGACGAAGGACTGCTTGTCCGGCAGTTCGTTGACGTTGACGGGTTCACGGTTGACGTAAACAAGCGGAATGCCGGCATCGGCAGCGAGCTTCGACATGGCAACCGTCGCATCGGTATCAACCGGATTGACGATGATGGCATCGACGCCTGCAGCGATGAAGTTCTGGATCTGGCTCTGCTGCTTGGCTACGTCGTTCTGCGCATCCTCGACCTGCAGCGTGACACCGCTCATGTCTTTGGCATAGTCCTGCATGCCGTTGCGCAGAACGGTCAGAAAGTTATCGTCGAACAACGCCATGGAAACGCCTACGGTCTCCGCATGCGCAGCGGTGCTCAGGAGCACGGAAACAGCCGCGCCCAGTACGAGCTTCTTCATCATGATCTTCTCCTCCCAGTGTGTCCGGCGCCACTCGTTCATGCCGGAAACCAGCCTCCCCGACCGGTTGCGTATCCTCCTTCGCTCGATGAGGAAAACGGAATAAAGAAACCGTATTTGTCATCTCGCAAACTATTTATTCCATTTTTTGGAATGCGCGTCAATCGCCCGGATGGAAATTGAGCGGGCGGAACGACGCTTTATCAAATGCCTTGCGACACTGGTCCGACCTGGCCGGAAAAGCATGAACGCCCGGCCGAGTTCGGCCGGGCGTTCCCATGGAAACCATGATGTGATCGGATTACGGGAAATCACCGCCGGGATGAGAACCGAGGCCGTGTCCCATTAAAACCAAACAACCGCATCGAACGGCTTCGGTCGAATGGAGCACGTCCGTCGCTTCGCGGCCCGCTGGAGCCGCACAGTTGCGTACCTCCGAGCTTCATTCATCTCCTCAAGGTGATGACATGGATCATGAATGTCGATCCAACCTAGCCCTTCAGTGCCGCAAGCACCGCTTCCGGAGTGATGGGAAGATGGCGCAGGCGTACACCGACCGCCTCGAAGATCGCATTGCCGATTGCCGGCGCCACGACCGTCGTTCCCGGCTCACCGAGACCAACCGGCACTTCGGTACTTTCGACGATCTCCACCACCAGCTCAGGCGTGTCAATCATCCGTAGCGGTGTGTAGGTGTCTAGATTGCTGTCACGCACCTGCCCGTTCTCGAACTCCGTGCCCTCATAGAGCGCCATGGAAAGTCCCCAGAGGGCAGACCCCTCGCACTGAGCACGGGCGCCATCGGGATCGACGGCGATGCCGCAGTCCACCACCAGCCAGATCTTTTGCACGTCGATGTGGCCGGTCTTGCGGTCGACATGGAGCTGTACGGCTCCACCGACCCATGTTGGCATGGAACGCGCCTGCCCATAGGTCGTCGCAAGCCCGATGGCGGTGTCAGCGGGAAGCGCGGTCTTGCCATAGCCCGAGAGTTCGGCGACGCGGGAAAGCACATACGCCTGCCTTGAAGCCCCGCCGACGGAATCCGGCGCAGTGCCGGCGTTGCGTCCCTCAGCCTTCAGGAGATCGAGACGAAACTGCAGCGGGTCCTTGCCGGCCTGTACCGCAGCCTCGTGCATGAAGCTTTCCACCGACCAGTTGATCCAGCCCGGAGAGACGGAACGCAGCCAACCTGGACGGAAGGTGCTTTCCGCCAGATCGTTGGAGATCGCCCGCAGCCGCTGAGCGCCCACCGAATACCAATGGTCGCCGCCATCGCTGGAGAAGGGATCGTAGGCTTCTCCATTGACACCCTTCGGCATGAAGCCCGGGATCATTACCTTGGTCGGCCAGCCGGCTGCGACTGCCGTATCCATCGCAATGACGTTCCTGTTCTCGTCGAATGCCATGCGCAGCTTCTGCACCGACGGCGAACGCGGGCTGTCGAACAACACGTCCTGCGGCCGCATCATCACCATCTTCACCGGCTTACCGCCGAGCGCCTTGGAAGCGAGCGCAACCGGCACCGCATAGTCGCCGTTCAGCCGCCGGCCGAAGCCACCGCCGAGCAGGTAACTGCGCATGATGACGCCGTTTTCGTCCACGCCGAGAGCCTTCTGCAGCCAAGGCAGCGCAAGTGACTGCCATTGGTTGCCGGTGTGGAGTTCCCATACGCCCTCCGGATTCTGGAAGGCCAGAGCGTTGAGCGGTTCGAGCTGGAAGTGCAGCACCGTCGCCGTGGTATATTCGGCCTCGATCGTATCGGCAGCCTTGGCGAAGACCGGATTGACATTGGTGTCGCCTGTATCGAGGATCGCCCCCTTGCTTTCATCCGCGATCAGCTTGCGGGCGTGGTCCTGAATATCGGCCTCGCCCACCTTGGCGGTTTCGCCGGCCTTCCACTCGACCTTCACAAGCTCGGACGCCTTGCAGGCGGCCCAATAACTGGCCGCGATCACCATGGCCCAGCCCGGAACGGTTCCCGAGGGATCCTCGAGCCTGATCGTCTGCTGATAGCCCTTGACGGATTTCGCAACGCTGTCGTCAATGCTGACGATTTCCGAACCGTAGCGTGTCGGCGGCATAAGCGGCACGGCATAGACCATGCCTTCGACCTTGGCGTCGATGCCGAAGATCGCCTGGCCCGTCGTCTTGCCCGAGATGTCGAGCGCTGTCACATCCTTGCCAACCATGGTCAGCTCGGAATGAGGCTTGAGCGGGAGAGCCTTGAGTTCGTCCTCGGAGAAACTTCGGGTTAGGCCCTGCGCCACCAGTTCTCCGAACGTGGCGGTGTTCCCGCCGCCGGAAACCACGCCATCGGCCACTTTGATGTCCGATGCGGGGATTCCCCAGAGTTCCGCCGCCTTTTCGGCAAGCGCCACGCGTCCCGCGGCACCGGCCTGTCGATAGACCGGCCAGCTCTGCCAGACGGACCAACTGCCGCCTGTGACCATGAGGCCCCATTTGGCATCGGTATCGACATGTTCGATATGCACGTCATCCCATTTCGCACCGAGTTCGTCGGCAAGGATGCGGGCGATCGCGGTGCCGACATGCTGGCCCATCTCGGCGCGGATAATATTGACGTTGACCTTGCCCTCGGCATCGAGCCAGTACCAGATCGCAGGCTCATAGCGAGCGCCAGCGGCCTCGACCGGCAGGCCATCCGCGACCTGCGGGTTCATGGCCGCAAGACCTCCGCGCGGGAAGCCGAACACTGCGCCGGCCGCGCACATGGAAATCAGGAAGCCACGGCGGTTGAGTTGCGGTCCCTTGCCCTTGGGAAGGGAGAAACGAACGGTATCAGCCATTGACGGTTTCCCCTCTCATTGCGGCGGCTGCTTCGCGAACAGCCTCGCGGATGCGGCCATAGGTCATGCAACGACAGAGATTGCCGGTCATAACGGCATCAATGTCATCATCGGTGGGATTGGGAATATCCTTCAGAAAGGCAGCCGCCTGCATGATCTGGCCGGACTGACAGTAGCCACATTGCGGCACCCGCAAGTGACGCCAGGCCTGCTGGACGGGGTGCATGCCCTCGCTGTCGAGGCCTTCGATGGTGGTTACATCCGCGCCGGCCACGTCCTGGACCGCAGTTATGCAGGAGCGCGTGGCGCGCCCGCCGACATGGACGGTACAGGCACCGCACATGCCGATGCCGCAGCCGTATTTGGTGCCGGTGAGGCCAGCTTCGTCACGAATGACCCATAGCAGCGGAGTATCAGGTTCCACGTCGATCTTGACGGCGCGGCCGTTGATTGTGAACTCGATCATAGTCATGTCCTCGTCAATTCGTGACAGCTTCGGCTCGGATATCGGCGACCTTGCGCGCAAGATCCGGCCACGGGCCGAGATCGGTGCGCTTGTCACGCAGATAGCCGGCAATGGCCGCGATTTCCTCGTCGGAGAGCGCATTGCGGAAGGCAGGCATCACCACACCCTTGGTCCCGTTCACGGCATTCACGCCGTCGAGGATAACATGGATGAGGTTGGTCGGATCGCCGAGCCGGGTTGCCGAATTGATCGCCAGATCGGGACGCCCCTCGATCACGCTGGTGGCGTTGTAATGACAGGAGGCACAGGCGGTCGCATAAAGGCGCTCGCCGAGATCCTTGCGGTACGTCGGATCGGGCCGCCCCGCCTCAAGGCTCGCCTGCACGATCGGGTTCTGGGCCGGATCGCTGTCCGGTGCGCCGACAACATCGCCGAGATAGGCACCGATCGCCTCGAGATCGCTCTTCGGCAATTCCCTGAGACCGGCATGCACCACCGGACCCATCGGGCCGGCGGCAATGCCGTGATAGGTGCCGGAACCGGTTTCGAGATATTGCGTGAACTCGGCCGCACTCCACGGCACGGCGGAGGGGTTGGCGGCAGTTAGAGCCGGAGCAAGCCACTTGTCGATAGAAGCGCCGGCGTATTCAGCCGTCTTCATTTCAGCACCCACCGCGTTGCGGGGCGTATGACAGGCTCCACAGTGAGAAACGCCCTCGGCGAGATAGGCGCCGCGGTTCCACTGGTCCGATTTGGAGGGATCCGGCTCATAGCGGCCGAAATTGACGAAGAGCAACTTCCAGCCAGCCTGCAGGATGCGCTGGTTGAGGGGGAAGGGAATGGAGCTTACCTTGGTCTCTTCCTTCACCGGCGCGATGTCGGCCATGATGTAGGCATAGATCGCATCGACATCCTCGTCGGTCATCTTGGTGAAGTGATCGAAGGGGAAAGCCGGGAGGAGATGGCTGCCCTGGCGATTGACGCCGTCATGCATGGCACGCCGGAAGGCTTCGGGCGACCATGTACCGATGCCGGTCTCCGGATCGGGCGTGATGTTGGAGGCATAGATCGTGCCGAACTCGGTCTCGATCGGATAATTGCCGGCATAGGGCTCACCGCCCTGTGCGGTATGACAGGTGGAACAGTATCCCGCAGCAGCGAGAACACGTCCCTTTTCGATCGTTGCGGCATCGAACTTCGGGCGTTCGTCCGCGGACATCGCGGCGATCGGCGAGTGGTAGGCATAAATGCCGAACCCGATCAGAACGACGATGGCGCAAGCAACGATTACGGAAAGGACGGATTTGAGCATGGGCGCGTCAATCCTTATTTTTTGGGAGGAACGAGCCGCGCATTCTCGCACTCTCGCATGATCTAAAATACCGCGCCCTTCCCCTGCGTCAAGTTGCCACGGAGAACCATTCTGTCGTCAAGAAATGAACACTTGAAAATGATCGGCTGGAATCGATGTCCTCAGTCAAGCGTCGGAAGGTTTGTGCCGATAAACTGCCGCACTTCTTTAACAAGCCCGTTCAAGGGGCGGTCGTCGCGGTAATACGGCACACGGGCGCGTATCCTTCGGTGGAGAACCGCCGTCGCCGGGGCCGCCGGTGGTGTCTGCGGCTGGAGATCGAAGGCCTGCGCGGCCGCAAGCAGTTCGATGACGATAACCGTTTCGAGATTGCCGATAATGGCGAGAGCCTTGTCGGCGGCCGGCGTCGCATGGGTCAGGATATCCTCCTGCAAGGCAGAGGTAATGCCGCCATCGAGGCTTGCCGGTGCGGCCAGCCGTCGGTTTTCCGCCACGAGCGCCGCCGCAGTGTACTGGATGATCATGAAGCCGGAGCAGACACCGTTATCCGCGGCAAGGAAGGCCGGCAAGCCGCTGACCAGCGGGTTGACCAGCCGGTCGATCCGTCGCTCCGAGATCGCCGTGAGTTCCGCAGCCGCGACAGCGAGCGCATCCATTGCAAGACCGAGGGCGGCCCCCACCGCATGGGCCTGCGAATGCACCTCTGGCGCGGAAGCGCTTCCGGTAACCACCGGATTGTCCGTGACACTTGAAAGCTCGCGGTCTACGACTTCCGCGACCTGCGCGAAGGCATCTCGCACCGCACCGTGTATCTGCGGAATGGCGCGCAGGCTCAACGGATCCTGCGTGCGGCGGCCGGCAGATTGTTTCAACCGTTCACTACCGTCGAGCCAGCGCCGCAAATTATCGCCAACCGTCTGCAATCCGGGAGACTTGCGAAGGGTGAGCGGCATGGCCGCGAATGGGTCCGCCTGCGCGCCAAGGTTTTCATAGGTCAGTGCCGCCGCCGCATCCGCCCACTCCAGGAGCCTTTCCACACGGGCGAGCGCCAGCGAGGCAAGGCCGGTCGCGCAAGGCGTACCGTTGACGAGGCTCAGCCCTTCCTTGGCCAGCGGCACAAGTGGAGGCAATCCGGCGCGGGCGAGAGCCTCCCTCCCGGTCATGATGACACCGCCATGCCGCGCATCCCCTTCACCGATCAGCACCGTGCCTATGGCGGCGGCGTGGGTGAGATAGCCGACCGAACCCCGAGCGGGAATGACGGGCAGGATGTCACCGTTCAGCAGGGTCAGCAAGGCCTCGACCGTCTCCCGGCGAACGCCGGAGTAGCCATGGGCGAAATTGGCGATCTGAGCCGCCATGACGGCACGGGTTTCGGGCTTGCCAAGCGGATCGCCGACGCCGCAGGCATGGCTGAGGAGGATGTTTCGTGACAGCGCCTTCTGTTGGCTCTCATCGATGACGACATCACAAAGGGCACCCACACCGGTATTGATGCCATAGCCGCGAATACCGTTTGCAACCAGAGCGTCGGTAATGTCGCGCGCATGCTCGATGCGTTGCCAAGCGGCATCGGACAGCTGTAAATTCGCTCCCCCGGCAACGGCCGCAATCTCCCGCCATGTCAGGGGGCCATCGAGAATGACGGTCTCACTCATAAGGGAGTTCCTTTTGCAGGCAGGGGATCCGCAGGTGACCGACCGCCGGATAAGCCCGGCGTGTCAGGTGTTCAGGGATGGTGCGGATGTCTCGGATCATGATGCGGTGTCAGCAGATAACGGCGGGCGACGTCGAGATAACCATCATAAAGCAGCCCGCCATTCAGCGCGACCAGCGCCTCGCGGTCGCGACGATAGAGAGCCGGAATGTGATACCACGGAACGCCGGGACGTTCATGATGCAGAACATGCAGGTTGTTGTAGAGAAAAAGCAGACCGAACAAAGGGCTGTTTTCGACGATTGCGGTACGCTCTTCGTAGCTGTCGGCGTAGCGATGCTCGGCATAGGAGCGCAGTCGGCTCAAGGCCGCACCGGCATAGACGAAGCCGAGAAGATAGAGCCAGAACGGCATGCCGCAGATGTAGAGCACCCAATAGAGCACCGCCGCCACGCCAAGACCGTGACGAAGCCAGATCATTCCGCGCTGCCGGTCGCCGCGAAGGATCATCAATGCCTCCTGCGTCAGGAAGATGAAAAGCATGACCGCGGGACCGATGGTCAGGCGACCGAGAAGGGTCGTGTTCCAGCGCGAAAGCATCTGGCCGACCGAGCCCATCGCGTTCCATGCGACCTGAGTGAGATAGTAGGATTCAGGGTCTTCGATTGGATCCGTCAGGTACTCGTCGCGATGATGCACGAGATGGCTCTCCTTGTAGATCGTATAGGGAAGCCATAGCGAAATGGGCGGCCAGCCGATCGCGTCGTTGGTCCATTGATTGCGTGTCGGGTGCCCGTGGATCACCTCATGCTGCAACGATCCCTGCCAGGCGATCAGCCAGGCGCCGATGACGACAACCAGCAGGACTGGCAGCGACTGCCACCACCATGTCACGGCCAGAAACCCGCCATAGATGACGACTGCCAGAAGGATCGTAGGCCATTCGATGCGGGAGACCGGCGGCAGGGACTGAACGGTCGCAGTGCGATTTTCCGGCATGGAGAACTCCAGAAATGTGCCGAGGCGGCGGGCGGATATATTATTCAATATATTCTACAGAAAATATAGCATTACATAGAGATCGTCAGTCAGGCGAGCTGCGGATATCCCATGGAGCGGGCCTCCTCTTCAAACACGAGCAGCCGGCCATAATCGGCATCGGAGAGGGTGACGATATCGCGCAAGGCAAGCGTCTGGCGGACCTGCTCCATGGCAGGGTCGACAAGGGCGGCGCGCAACACTTGGCGCATGGCTTCCACCTCGCCGTCCGAAGCGCTTGCCCTGGTGATGAACGGCAGGCCCGGCCCCGATGGGGTGCGCGCCAGAACACGAACACCTGCGAGCCGGTCCGGAGCGAAGCGCTGCAGATTCCCGTAGGTGACACAATCGATCGCCGCGACATCGGCATCGCCGGCTGTGACGGCCGCGACGCTGGCAATATGCCCGCCAGTTTCGACTACGGCGGAGAAGAAACACCCGTCTTGAGCGAAAGGAGCGACCGCCCGGCGAAAAAGGTTCATGCCGGAATTGCTGTCGCGGCTGTTGATCGCGGCAGTGGTGCCGCGGAGGTTTTCCAGCGAACCGACGGGATCGTCCGCGCGAACGATGATGAAGCTGCAGGCATCAGGACCATCGCAGCCGGGAAGGGCATAACTCGGAGTGGCAACGAGACGCACATGGCCCCGAAGGCTGTGCATATAGGGGTAGCCACAGGTTTGGGCGAACAGGAGGCCGGGATGAAACCAGATTTCGTTGTAGGCGAGATCGGCGTTTAGGGCGTCGGGAGCGCCATCTATCCCCTGCTGTCGAAACCCGTCACGAAGAAAGCGCCAGAGCGCGTCATTTGCGGCAGCTATCGGTGCCGGACTGGCATACATGTCAAGGCTTGCGGTCCGCGTACCGCCATATCCCTCGATCCGCGGAGAATACCGCTCGACCTGCATGCCCTGACGCCACCTCTCGGCTTGAACAATGAATATGTATATACAAATGACATAAGTCCATACAGCCGGAAAGTGGGATTCTCCGGTATTCCGGATGTTTTCACAGCCTCGTGACATGCCTAGGGCAAGCTTCGTTGGTTAACGGTGGGGAGTTTTTATCGAGTCGTTGGCAACGCCGGCCATCACAGCCGGTCATATACGGGATGTTCAGGATCATGAATGATCTATCGGCCTCGAAATCCATTTCCGCCCTCGCCGGCATGCTGGAGCTTGCCCGCACCCAGAAACTGCCGTTCAACGATCTCTTCCAGTTTGCTGAAAGCAGAAGTGCAGCCGGGCTGAAAGCCGAGGCCGCCGAGATCTACAAGAGCTGGATCGCCTTCAACGAGGGGCATCCCTTCCTCCATCTCGTTTACTTCAACTACTCCGTGACGCTCCGCCAGCTTGGCGATATCGCGGGCTCCATCCATGCACTCAGGGCCTGCCTGAAACTCGATCCGAAGTTCGGCCCCGCACATATCAATTTAGGACGGGCCTTCGAGGACGCCGGCGTTGCGACGCAGGCCATACAGCAATGGCGCACTCTGGTGGAGCTGACCTCAGACAGCACGGCGGACCGGATCTCCCATCGCCTCATGGCGCTCCAGCATATCGGCCGCGTCATGGAAAATGCCGGCCTGCTGGAAGAAGCGGAGACGGTCCTCTGGCAGGCCATGGAACTGCGGCCCGACAAGACCGAAGCCGGCCAGCACTGGAGCGCGATCAGGCAACGCCTGTGCACATGGCCGATCCTGGCCTCCTCTGACCATATTTCAAAGCGGCAACAGATCGATTCCATGTCGCCATTGGCGCTTGCCTGCTTCTCTGACGATCCGCTGTTCCAGCTTGCACGCGCATACCGTTATAACAAGTCCTTCGTCGGGCGCCCTGATATAAGCGGCTTCCCGCGCAAGACGCCAAAGCGGAAGGTCGGCACCGGCCAGCGGCTTCGCGTCGGCTACGTATCGTCCGACCTCCGGGACCACGCAGTCGGCTTCGCGCTTCGCGAAGTGCTGGAATTGCACGACAAGGAAAGCGTTGAAATCTACGCCTATTATTGCGGCGATCCCGCGCCGAACGACGCAACGCAGGCCCGCATGAAGAAAGCGGTCGACTGCTGGCGCGATATCTCCCCGCTCAACGATGAGGAAGCGGCGCGACAGATCGCAAACGACGACATCGATATCCTCATCGACGTCAATGGTTACACCAAGAGTGCGAGAACGAAGATCTTCGCCTACCGCCCGGCACCGGTCATCGTCAATTTCTGCGGCTATCCAGGCTCCATGGGCAGCCCGTTCCACCAATATATGATTACCGACGGCCACATCGTTCCGCCGGAAAACGAGATCTACTACTCGGAAAAAGTGCTGCGCATCGCCTGCTGCCAACCCATCGACCGCAAGAGGGCGATCGCTGAAACCCCTTCGCGCGCCGAAGCGGGCCTTCCTGAAGACGCCTTCGTCTTCGCCTGCTTCAACGGTATGCAGAAGATCACCGAGGACACCTTCGCCCAGTGGATGAAGATCCTCGTCGCCACACCCGGCAGCGTGCTCTGGCTCCTGAGCGGCAACGACAGCGCCGACCAGCGCCTGCGGAAGATTGCGGAGAGTGCAGGTGTCGCACCCGAACGCCTGATCTTCGCGCCCAAGGCACCGAACGCCCGACACCTCGCCCGCATTGCGGTGGCCGATCTGTTCCTTGACACCTTCCCTTATGGCGCCCATTCGACCGCAGCCGACGCGCTGACCGTTGGTCTGCCGGTACTTACCTTCCCCGGCAAGAGCTTTGCGGCGCGCTTCTGCCACAGCATCGTCGCGGCAGCCGGCATTCCGGACCTGATCTGCACCGACCCGGAGGACTACGTCGAGAAGGCAATCGGATTCGCAAAGGATCCTGCAAGCCTCGGCCGGCTCAAACAGGCCCTGAAGGATGCACGCGAAACCAGCGTATTGCGCGATATTCCGGGCCTCGCCCGCCGTCTGGAAGAGCTTTTCTGGCAGATGCAGGCGGAATGCGAGCGCGGCGAAACGCCTGTGCCGGACCTGCGCAACCTCGATGTCTACTACGACATCGGCGCAGAACTCGTTCTGGAGAACATGACCTTCACGGATGACGCCGCCTACAGGCAGCGTTATCGCGAGAAGCTGTCGGAATGGCACGATTTCTCGCCCATCCCGCAGGACAACCGCCTCTGGACCGCTCCGGATACCTGAGGATTTCACGCGTCTGCGCATCTGCCGAGCAAAACAGCCATATCGAAGTTGCGTAGATTTATCTGCGTAGGACCAACTACAGGTTCAGGCAAGCCAGTTGCCTATAATTCCCTTTAGCTAGGTAGAGTCTCGTCCTGCCTGCGGCGTTTGCCGCGGGCCGGACCGGCGACGCCGGCCGCGGCCCCTCCGGGACGACTGTTCGTAAACTTTATTGATTTCGACAATCGGCTAACGCCAAAGGTTTTCTCGCATGACCTCGACCATACCTTCGCTCAGCGTCACTCAGATCAGGTCTCTTTCGACCGCCGCCGTCGCGGCGTGGACCACGGAAGACGTGTCATTGCTGTCCACACGACAGCTTAACGCACTGTCCTCTGATCAGATCGCGGCGTTGGATACCGAGGACGTCGATGTCCTGAATTCCCAACAATTGAGCGCGATCTCGCAGGGCGCCATTGTCGGACTGACCTTCGAACAGCTGGCCGTGCTGGACAAATACGATGTCGAAAGCCTGACCTCGAAGCAGGTCGCAGCCCTCACTACCGCCCAACTCAGCGCCCTGACGACGGCTCAGGCCGAAGCTCTAACCTCGCTGCAGGTTTCAGCCCTCAGCTCGCTCCAGATCGCGGCTCTCGGCGCGGAGGATCTTGCGGAGTTCTCGACAGCCGATATCGCTGCCATCAGCCAGAAGGCGATTGTCGGCCTGTCCACCGACGTGTTGGCTTCGTTGACAACCAACCAGATCGCGGCGTTGAGCACGAAAGCCGTCTCGAGCCTGACGACCGACCAGATCGCGGCTCTCTCCACGAAGCAGGTCGCAGCCCTGACGACTACCCAGGTCAATGTTCTCAAGGCTGCACACGTTCAGGCCCTGGGCACCGACGACATCGCTGTACTTTCGACCAGCCAGATCGCGGCCATGAGCACGAAGGCTATCCCGGCCCTGTTCATCGACCAGATCGAAGCCATGTCGACCGCGCAGGTCGAGGCGCTCACCGCAGCGCAGGTCAAGACGCTGACATCCACCCAGCTTGCCGCGCTTGGCACGGAAGATCTGGCGACATTCTCGACCGCCGACATGGCCGCGATCACAGCCAAGGCTCTCGCCGGCATGTCGACAGAACAGATCGCATCCCTGTCGACCATGCAGATCGCCTCCCTGAGCACCAGCGGGGTCACTGGCCTGACAGCCGACCAGATGGGCGCACTTTCGACCGCGCAGGCAGAGGCCCTCACCGTTGCCCAGGTGAAGGTACTGAGTTCATTGCAGATCGCCGCACTCGGAGCCGACGATCTCGCGACATTCTCGACCGCCGACATGGCCGCGATCACCAACAAGGGCGTAGCGGGTCTCTCGGAAGACGTCATTGCATCCCTCTCTTCCGCGCAGCTTTCAGCTCTCAGCACGAGCGCCATCGCCAGCCTGAAGGTGACGCAGATCGCGGCCCTGTCCACCAGCCAGTTGGCCGCGCTGACGGTGACGCAGGTCAGCGTTCTCAAGGCGTCGCAGATACAGGCACTCGACGTCGACGACATCGCCGCGATGACAACCGCGCAGATTGCTGCGCTTAGCACAAGCGCGGTCGCGAACCTGACAACCGATCAGGTTGCAGCACTCTCCACAGCCCAGGTCGAAGTCCTGACGATTACTCAGGTCAAGGCGTTGGGTTCCGTCCAGCTTTCCGCTCTGGGAGCTGACGATCTCGCGACATTCTCGCTCGCGGAAATCGCGACACTGACGAGCAAGGCAATATCGGGTCTTTCGACCGATGTTCTGGCATCGCTTTCCACCAACCAGATCGCCGTGCTGAGCACCAGCGCGATTACGGGCCTTACGACCGATCAGATCACGGCCCTTTCTACCGCGCAGGCCGAAGCGCTCACCGTGGCGCAGGTGGGGTCGTTGAGTTCCCTGCAGATCGCAGCGTTGGGTGCCGACGATCTAGCGACGTTCAGCTCCGCGGAAATCGCCGCCATAAGCTACAAGTCCGCAGCCGGGTTGGTAACGGACGCCATTTCCGCACTGACTTCCAGCCAGATCGCGGCACTGAGCACGACGACGATCGCAAACCTGACGACAGACCAGATCGGCGCCCTGTCGACAGCCCAGCTGGCGGCACTGACGGCAGCGCAGATTGCCACGCTCAGCTCGAAGCAGATTGCAGCATTGGGCACCGACGACATTGCGTCTCTGTCCACCAGCCAGATTGCGGCTCTCAGCGCCAAGGCCGTAGCGGGTCTCAGCTCCGACCAGATCCAGGCCCTGTCCACCAGCCAGGTCGAGACCCTTTCCCCGACGCAGGTCGCCGCACTCACCTCGCTGCAGCTCGCAGCGCTGGAAACGGCCGACATCGCGACATTCTCGACCGCCGATATGGCAGCGATCAACTCGGCCGCCATTTCGGGCCTGTCGTCGGCACTGATCGAAGCGCTTTCCACCCAGCAGATTGCTGCACTCAGCACGACGGCTATCAAGGGTCTCAGTAGCGATCAGGTCAACATGCTGTCGACCGCGCAGGTCGAGGCCCTGACCCCGACCCAGGTCGCCTCCCTCACCTCGCTACAGCTCGCAGCTCTGGAAACGGCCGACATCGCGACATTCTCAACCGCTGATATCGCTGCGATCACCTCGACCGCGATCTCGGGATTGTCGACGAGCATCATTGCAGCCCTTTCCAGCGAGCAGATCGCGGCCCTCAGCACGACCAGCATCAAGGGCCTCAGCACCCTGCAGATCGATGCCCTGAGCTCGACCCAGGTCGCAGTCCTTTCAACCAAGCAGCTGGCCGCGCTCAGCTCCGCGCAGGTCGCCTCGCTGAACACAGGCAATGTCACGGCATTGACCACCGAGCAGCTGGCCGCTCTCGGAACGGCCGGTATCGCCGGCTTGAGCACCCGGCAGATTGCCGCGCTGGAACCCGAGCAGATCGCCATCCTGAGCACGACCCAGCTTGCGGCACTGACATCCACCCAGATCTCGGCATTCGATACGGACGATCTCGCGGTGCTGACCACCGCACAGATCGCAGCGCTCAGCGCATCCGGCATCACAGGCCTGACCACCAAGCAGATCGACGCACTCAGCAGCGATCAGATTGCAGCGCTTTCGACCAAGCAGATCGCGGCACTCAGCTCCGATCAGATTGCGGCGCTCGATACGGGCGATATTCAGTCCTTCTCGACGGCCGGCATCGCCGCGATCAGCGCAAGCGCCATTTCGGGGTTGTCTACCGCCATTCTGGCATCACTTTCGTCCGAACAGATCGCAGCACTCAGCACGGCCGGTATCGCAGGACTGACCACGAAACAGGTCGACGCCCTGAACGCGTCGCAGGTTGCAACACTCTCCACCAAGCAGATCGCAGCCCTGAGCTCCGCTCAGCTCGCGACTTTCACCACGGACGAGATCGCAGCGCTTTCGGCCTCGCATATCGCAGCGCTTTCAACCGCCGCCATCACCGGGCTTTCGACCAAGCAGGTCGTCGCCTTGAGCACGGCACAGGCAGAGGCCCTGACCTCCGCGCAGGTCGGCGTTTTCAGCTCGGCACAGATCGCAGCTCTCGGAGCCGACGATATCGTGACGTTCTCGACCAAGGACATCGCGGCCATCAGTTCGGCTGCCATTGCGGGACTGTCCACGGATGCCATCGCGGCACTCTCTACCGTCCAGATCGACGCCCTGAGCACGGCCGGCGTTGCGGCCCTCTCCACCAAGCAGATCGCCGCGCTCAGCACCGTTCAGGCTGAAGCTCTGAGTTCCTCTCAGGTCGGCGCGCTCACCTCGGCGCAGATCGCGGCACTGACGGCCGCGGATATCGCCACATTCTCCACGGCCGATATCGCTGCCATCAGCGCGACAGCAATTGCGGGTCTGCAAACCTCCGTACTGGCATCACTTTCGACCGCCCAGATCGTGGCACTCAACACCGCCAGCATCGCCACTCTTTCCACCAAGCAGATCGATGCGCTGAGCAGTGATCAGGTCAAGGCCATGACTACGGCCCAGATCGGAGCCCTGACATCGAGGCAGGTGGCAGCGCTGGGCACGGACGACATCGCCGGTCTTTCGACGACGCAGATCGCGGCCATTGGCACTGCCGGAATTGCCGGCCTCTCCTCCGCCCAGATAGACGCGTTGACCACTGCACAGGTCGATGCGCTCTCCACCAAACAGATCAATGCTCTCAGCTCGGCCCAGATCGCTGCTCTCGGATCGGAAGACCTCGCGACCTTCTCTACGAAGGACATCGCCGCGATCAGCTCCACCGCGATCGCCGGCCTGTCGTCAGCGCTTGTCGCCACCCTTTCCAGCGATCAGATCGCGGCATTCAGCGCTACCAGCGTCGCCGGCCTTTCGACCGACCAGATTGCGGCGCTCACCACCGCCGGCGTCCGGGCGCTGTCGACCGCGCAGATCGCAGCCCTGACTTCGCGTCAGGTCGCCGCCCTCGGCACTGACGACATTGCGGCTCTTTCGACCGAACAGGTAGCGGCTCTCAGCACTGCTGGCATCAAGGCTCTGGGCACTGACGACATCGAGGCCATGAGCCCCGATCAGATCGAGGCCCTGACGAGCCTTCAGGTCGCAGCGCTGACATCGACGCAGATCGCAGCGCTCGGCACAGACGATATCGTGATGTTCTCCACCAAGGACATTGCGGCACTCGCCTCGAGCACGATTTCCGGGTTGTCGACCACCCTTCTGGCTGCTCTTACGACCATCCAGATTTCGGCTCTCAGCACCACGGGCATTGCCGGCCTTTCCACCAGCCAGATCGCTGCCCTTGGTACCGATCAGGTCGAGGCCCTGTCGTCCTCTCAGGTTGCGGCTCTCAGCTCGGCACAGATCGCGGCTCTCGGCACCGACGACCTCGACGTGTTCTCGACCGCCGACATCGCAGCCATCAGCTCCAACGCCATTGCCGGCCTGACCTCCGCTCTTCTGGCGTCGCTTTCGGCAGACCAGATCGAGGCGCTGAGCACGGCCGGCATCGCCGGGCTCTCGACCGACCAGATCGCGATCCTTAGCCTCACGCAGGTCAAGGCCCTCACCACCGCGCAGATTGCAGCGCTGAGTTCCAAACAGGTTGCGGCTCTCGGAACCGACGACATCGCGGCACTCTCCACCAGCCAGATCGCGGCCTTGAGCACGGCGGGCATCAAGGGACTGACCACCGACGATATCGTGGCGCTGAGCCCCGAACAGGTAGAGGCGCTGACTGCGACACAAATCGCGGTGCTGAGTTCTACGCAGATCGCGGCCTTCGGCACCGACGACCTCGATACCTTCTCCACCGCGGAAATCGCTGCGATCAGCTCCAGCGCGATTGTTGGCCTGTCCACGGAACTTCTGGCATCGCTGTCGCCCGATCAGGTCGAAGCGCTGAGTGCCGCGGGCATCGCAGGGCTTTCCTCGGCCCAGATCGCTGCCCTCAACGCCATGCAGATCGATGCGTTGACGACCGCTCAGCTCGCGGCATTGACATCGAAGCAGGTTGCAGCGCTCGGTACCGATGGCATCGCATCGCTGACCACCGCCCAGATTGCAGCACTCGGTACGGCTGGTATCACCGGTCTCACTACCGCGCAGATCGACGCGCTGAGCGGTGCGCAGGTCGCGGCCCTGACATCGGCTCAGGTCGCGGCATTCAACTCCACCCAGATCGCGGTCCTCACCGTCGAAGATCTCGACATGTTCTCGACCGCCGATATCGCGGCGATCAGTTCGACCGCCATTGCAGGCCTCTCGACTGCGACGATTGCAGCGCTTTCCACCGATCAGATCGCGGCCCTGAGCACTGCCGGCATTGCGGGGCTCTCGACCAGCCAAATCGTGGCGCTAAGCCCCGAACAGGTCGAGGCGCTTTCCTCCACACAGGTCTCCGCTCTGACATCGAAGCAGATTGCAGCGCTGGGCACGGATGACCTCGACATGTTCTCGACGGCGGATATCGCCGCCATCAGCTCGACGGCCATATCCGGCTTGTCGGCGGCCGCACTTGCCGCATTCACGCCGGATCAGATCGCCGCACTCGGCGCCGCGGGGATCCCCGGCCTGTCTACCACCCAGATCAGCATGCTGAGTACCGACCAGATCGCGGCGCTATCGACGGCCCAGCTTGCGGCTCTGACATCCAAGCAGGTTGCGGCTCTTGGAACGGACGACATCGCCTCGCTCTCCGCCAGCCAGGTTGCAGCCCTCAGCGCTGCGGGCGTTGCCGGCCTGACCAGCAGTCAGGTTGCAACGCTCACCGCAGACCAGATCGAAGCCCTGTCAACCGCCCAGATCGCGGCCCTCAGCTCGGATGGGCTTGCCGGCCTGACTGTGGAAGATATCGAGACCTTCTCGACCGCAGAACTGGCTGCAATCAGCTCCTCGGCGATCAAGGGTCTGTCGACAGCCATTATCGCGGCGCTCTCCACCGGCGAGATCGCATCTCTCGGCACCGCCGGCATCCACGGCCTGAGCAGCGCCCAGGTCGATGCCCTCAGCAGGGAACAGCTCGACTCGCTCACGACCGACCAGATCGCGGCGCTGAGCTCCGACGGGCTTGCGGGCCTGACCACGGAGGACATGGAGACCTTCTCGACCGCGGACCTGGCAGCGATCAGCTCCTCAGCGATCAAGGGCCTCTCCACGGCGATCATCGCGGGACTTTCCTCGAGCCAGATCGCCATTCTGTCGACGGGTCAGGTCGCTTCGTTGGGTTACAATCAGGTGGCGGCGATGAGCACCGCCCAGATCGACGCCCTGTCGATCACGCAGATTGCCGCCCTGACTGCGGTGCAGACCGCAGCCCTTGGCACGGATGACATTGCCCTGTTCTCCACCGACGAGATCGCCGCGCTGAGTTCCAGTGCAATCGCCGGGCTGAGCACCGGGGTCATCGCCGCTCTGACAACGGCTCAGGCCGAGGCCTTGACTTCGGGCCAAGTCGGCTCTCTGACCTCGACGCAGGTCGCGGCGCTGGAGATGGAGGATCTCGCCACCTTCTCCACCGAGGACATCGCATCCTTCAGTTCCACCGGTGTCGCGGGTCTTTCCACCCAGGACATTTCGGGCCTGTCGAACGCTCAACTGGATGCGCTAATGTCCTCGCACATGGGAAACCTGAATTCCGATCAGGTGGCGGCCGTCATCTCCGCCTATCTCCAGGCGTGACCAGATTGACAAAAGGCAGGGTCTTCGCCCTGCCTTGACATCCTGAAAGATAGAACGAGGGACCATATGGAATCGCAAGTTGGTGCCGCATGGCTCGACAGCGGCGGTGCGACGGGATACCTGATATTCCCCTTCAATTCCGGATGATGCCATGTCTCCCACTTTCGACCCGACAACCCTCGCCGCCTCGCTGATGCAGGCCAAGGCCCGTATTCCCTCTGACACCCTTGTCGCGCCCTCGACGATCGCGGAAGCTTTTGCCGTGCAGGCGATCACGATGGCGGATGCGCCCGCGGCACCGCTTGGCTACAAGGTTGCCCGGTCTCCTGAAGGTGCTGCCGTGACGGGACGACTGCTGCCGCTTCATCTTGGCGGTGACGCGACATTCCCGTGGCGGGCGGGCGTCGCGATCGAAGCGGAAATCGCCGTCCGGCTTGCGACGGCATTGCCGCCCCGTGCCGGTGGCTATACCCGCGACGAGGTCAAGAAGGCCGTTGGCAGCGTGCATCTCGGCCTCGAGGTTCTGGACAGCCGCCTCGTCGAGGGCAGCAGGTCTCCCTACCTGCTTTTCCTTTCCGACCGACTCGGCAATGCCGGCTATCTTCTTGGGCCGGAAGTGCCTGCGGCCCTTGTCGATGATGTGGCGGGCACGCCCCTCGAAATCACTCTGGGCGACGAGATTATATTTGCCGACGCCGCCAAGCATCCGGCAGGCGACGTGGTTGCATGGCTCGTGGATTGGGCCAATCGGGAAGACCGGCCGGAAAGTTCGCTTGGTGCGGGAGAGATCATCACCACCGGCAGCCTTTGCGGCGCGGTTCCCCTTGCCAAGGCAGGCCTGCTGACGATCAAACTCGGTGCGGAACACCTGCTGACCGCGAATTTTGCTGGTTAAGGGTAAAATCCGCCCGGAGCCTCGCGTTCCTCGATCATTGAATTCCTCTCATTCTGACGCTATATTGCGTCAGAATGATTGGCACAGGCTATCGAGGTGAATATCATGGGACTTGCCCAGTATTCGGATGACGGAATGTTCGCTCCGCGCAAGATCGCCGACACGCTCCGCACCACCAGCGAGGAAGTTGCCCGCACAGCCGGGCTCGGCAAGGACGCCGTACAGCGCAAGGACCGGGTGCGTTCGGACAGGACGCAACGGCGTCTTCGCGAGATGGTTGAGATCCTCAACAAGGTCGAGCCGCGTTTCGGCTCGGCCCTGATGGCATATGCCTGGTATCGCTCCGAACCGCTCCCCGGCTTTTCCGGCCAGACTGCCATGCAACTCGTCCGCAGCGGCCGGGCCGAGGACGTGCTCGATTATATCGACGCGGTCGACGCCGGCGTTCACGCCTGAATATGCCCATCCCCTTTCGCGGCAAACTCTACCGCGCGCTCAATCCCGTTTACGCCCGCGAGCCGCTTTCCGGCCGCGGCGCAGAGCTTTATGGCGGGCGGTTCAATCCGAAAGGCGTTCCGGCGCTGTACGCCTCCTTGTCCGTAATGACGGCGCTGCGGGAAGCAAACCAGGTCGGCAATCTCCAGCCGACAACACTCGTTTCCTATGACGCCGAAATAGAGCGGGTTCTTGATGGTCGGGATGTAGCCGAACTGGCGAGCTTGGGAATGGATGCCTCGACGCTTGCCGCCTCCAACTGGCGCGACGAGATGAAGACACGGGGCATTGCCAGAACCCAGGAATTCGCCCGACAGGCAATAGCCGACGGCTATCAAGCACTGCTCGTCCGCAGCTTCGCGGTCGGCGCGAAAGACGACGATTTCAATCTGGTGCTATGGCAGTGGGCAGACGTCGCGCCGTCGAAACTGATCCTGATCGACGATGAACACCGGCTGTCCCGCTCGCCGTGATTGGCAGACAGGTCCCGGCCGGCTCTACCTTCCCATGTTGTCTTCTATAATTGGCTCCACTGAACTCGACATCGATCGGCATGTCGGGATATTTATCGCTGCCTCTTTGCATTCCAGCGATGAAATGAACCATCGACTGAGTGAACCAGAGCGGCGGTGAGAGGGCCGACAGCGATCATCCGTTGTCCGGTAGAGGAACACATTCGAATAAGACGGGCCAGCAATATGATGAAACGAATGCTGTCGATCGGCGAGTGCATGGTGGAGCTGCGGCAGGCGGAGGAAGGCCTTCTGCGCAAGGGATATGCGGGTGACACGTTCAACACCGCCTATTACGCCCGCCTTGCCGCGCCCAAGGACTGGGCCGTGAGCTATCTGAGCGCCGTCGGCATAGACAAGGTCTCCGAGGAAATGCTCGGTTTCATGGAAAGCACCGGCGTCGAGACCGGCTTCGTGCGGCGCGTCGAGGGACGCACACCCGGCCTCTACATGATCCATCTCGACAAGGGCGAACGCAGCTTCTCCTACTGGCGTTCGGCATCCGCCGCAAAGACGCTCGCCGACGATCCGGTTCATCTGCGCGCCGCAATCGAACAATCGGACGTGGTCTTCTTCTCGGGCATAACACTGGCAATCCTGAGCGCCGACGCCGTCGAAGCCCTGCTTTCGGAACTGCGCCGTGCAAGGACGGCAGGCAAGACGGTGGTCTTCGATCCCAACATCCGCCCGCATCTCTGGCAGGACAGGACGGTCATGCTCGACACCATCAATGCAGGTGCGGCTGTGGCAAATCTGGTGATGCCGAGTTTCGACGATGAAGCCACCCATTTCGGCGATGCCGATCCGGCTGCAACCATCGCACGCTACAAGGCGCTCGGCGCTGAGAACGTGGTAGTCAAGGACGGCGCCAACGGCATTACCCTCAGTTTCGCCGGAAAGCCGGCCGAATTCATTACCGCTACCCGTGTCGACAAGGTCGTCGATACCACCAGCGCCGGTGACAGTTTCAATGGCACCTTCCTTGCCCGGTACGTTCAGGACGGTGATGCGCGGGCAGCGGCAACAGCTGCAGCCCGCGCCGCGGCAGCCGTTATCGGCCATCACGGAGCGCTGGTTCCGCGGGAAGCGCTTCCCGCCGCGGCATGAGATCCGCTTCTTGCCGGCATCCTGACCGCCAGGGCGGTCAGAACGATATCCGGTTCGATCAAGAGCGACGGCCGCCCCGCTCCGTCACCATATCGACAAGCCGGCGGAACACGCGCGGCGACTGGCGTACGCCGTCATGCTCGAACTCGTTGGTAACCCAGCTTTCGAGATTTCCGACACGCGAGGCGGTGTCGAGCGAAAGCCCGGCATCCACATACATGTCGTCGAAATAGACGGCAGCGGCGACCGGAACCTCGTTCGAGGCAAGGCGCGCCGGGTCGTATAGGCTGCTATATTCCTCCCGCGCGGCAAGTGCCAAGGCACCCGCACGGAAGGGGCGCAGTGACCGGATCTCGTCGAACATCCAGGAAAACATCATCTCGCCGGTGAAAGTCAGTGGCCTCTGCGCCTCGCCGAACTGAGGGAATTCCGCCCGGATACGCTCTGCCGCCCAGTTGGTCGCGCCATGACCCTGCCCATAGATACTTTCCTGCAGCACGGCGAACAGCGGATTGGCATCATAGGAGGTAGCGCTCATCACCGAGGCGAGGAAGACATCGGAAAGCCGGTCTGCGCCCGAAGACGAGAAAGCTTCGTCGACCATCCAGTGGATATTTTCAAAGCCCGGCGCCATGCCGAAATCGATGCCGATCGTCTGGAACCGGCGAACCGAGAGTCGGTCACCATCCGGCAGTCGGACGTCATTGGCTGCGAGAAAATCCGCAATGCGGCCGATACGCTCGCGGTCTTCCGGATAGCGCTCGTAGTAGCGTTTCGTCTTTCCGGCGACGCGAGGGTAAGTCAGGCGATAGACATCGTCCGCCGTGGCATCGAGCCCGGCGAGACCGCCGGTGACATAACAGGCAGACAGACCTTCCGGCGCCCTGGAAAGGTAAGTGAGCGTCAGGAACCCTCCATAGCTTTGTCCAAGCGTTGCCCAGCGCTCACCGCCGAACACGGTTTTCCTGACATGCTCGAAGTCCGCGACGATGCTATCGGCACGGAAATAGGCGAGATAGTCACCAGCCGCCTGCCCATCGCTGCCGAAGCGTTCCATGGTGGCGCTTTCGACCCTTGAGCTTCGACCCGTCCCCCGCTGATCGAGCAACACGACGCGATGGGTCTTGATCGCTTCCGCCAGCCAGGATGGCCCGCCATTGGCCGGGCGCGGCGACTTGCCGCCCGGTCCGCCTTGTAGGAAAGCGAGCAGCGGCAATTTTTCATGTCTGCGAACGGGGTCGCAGACTTCGCGCGCGAAAACCTCGATCGCCTCGCCATCCGGCTTTGCCCAGTCGAGCGGAACGGAAATCAGATGATCCCGGATGAACATTCCGGGAATGATATATTCGGAAACCGCCATGATCTTCGTCCTTTGCTGTCCGTATCTGGCCAAGATGTCCATCAAACGATAAACGCGTGACCTGGGACAGGCCCATGTCGACCGGCCTGCCCTCGTGACTTTATCCGGCACCGCTAGCGCGCCAAGACCCCAAAAGCCATAGGCCTTGTGTCAGATCGCCAGCGACCGTTCGGTGTCCACGTCAAACAAGTGCATCTGGTTCATGTTGATCGACAATGGCACCGTGGTTCCGGCCTTAGGCCCAGCATCGGGCTCGATGCTGGCGCAGATGCCGGCGCCTGCGACGTTAAAGTAGATCATCGTGGTTGCGCCAAGCGGCTCCACCAGATCGACCGGAGCGTCGAAGGGAACCCAGCCCTGACGGTCCTGCCGGGCGGAAATAGATTCCGGGCGGATACCGAAGGTGACAGCCTTGCCCGCGTGGCTGCGGAAGACATTCGCCTTTTCCGGCGGAACCGCAAGGCGCACGCTACCCTCGAGAACGACGGAGAGACCATCGCCTTCCGCCTCCAGTCGCGCCGGCAGGAAATTCATCGACGGGGAGCCGATGAAGCCCGCGACGAACTTGCTTGCGGGATTGAGGTAAAGCTCCTGCGGCTCGCCCATCTGCTCGACGATGCCCTGGTTCATCACCACCACCCGATCCGCCATGGTCATGGCTTCCACCTGATCGTGCGTGACGTAGACCGTCGTCGTCGGCAGCAACTGATGAAGACGCTTGATTTCGGTCCGCATCTTCACGCGCAGCTTGGCGTCGAGGTTAGACAGTGGTTCATCGAACAAGAAGACCTTCGGATTGCGGACGATGGCGCGGCCCATCGCGACACGCTGGCGCTGGCCGCCGGAAAGCTGGCCCGGACGACGCTCCAGCAGTTCGGTGATGTGTAGCGTTTCGGCAGCCGTCGCGATCCGCTTGTCGATCTCCGTCTTTTGCAGGCTCTGCTGCTCCAGGCAGAAGGCGATGTTCTCGCGCACCGTCATATGCGGATAAAGCGCATAGTTCTGGAACACCATGGCGATATCACGTTTGCCGGGACCGAGACGGTTGACCACCTGATCGCCGATAATGATCTCGCCGCCAGAGATATGCTCAAGACCCGCAATCATCCGGAGCGTTGTCGACTTGCCGCAGCCCGAAGGGCCAACGAAGACGACGAACTCCTTGTCCTCGATATCGAGACTGACACCGCGCACGGCCTCATAGATACCGTAGGACTTGACGACATTCCTGAGTTCCAGTCGAGCCATGCCCGCCTCCTATTCTTCCGTCAGCCAGACCTGCATCGCGCCTTCGTCGCGATTGGCCCAGAGGTGGTAAGGAATGGCCCTGAAGGCCTTCGGCTTCAACGAGGGCCGTGTCGTGCGGTAGAGCGTGCCGCTCCAGTCGCCGGCATCGGCTTCCAGCGCATCGCCTTCCAGCACCACAGCGCCGCCGAGCAGGTCCGCATCGAAACGAGGCTTGAGCGCCGCATCGCGGATGATCCGCAGACGCTGCGGCTCCGTGCCGATATCCGCCTGCTCGACGCAATAGACCACCGGGCCGCGCTTGAAGGCAACGCGGTTGGCATCCTCGCCCACCGCGGGATGGGCGTAGACGCGCTCCACCGGCATGTCGAAGGACAGGCGGATCTCGTCGCCATCCTTCCAGTCCCGCGTGATGGCGGCGTAGCCCTTTTCCATGGAAGCGGCGAAATCAATCTCCTGACCATTCACCAAGATCCGCGCCTTTTTGCACCAACCCGGAATATGCAGCCGGAAGGTCAGCGAGGCCGGGGCCGAGAGGCCTAAGGCAAGACGGACATCGCCATCCCAGGGATAGGCGGTATCCTGCTGCAATCGCAGGAAAATGTCATCGACATCCAGTTCGGCCGTGTTGGCGCCATAGAGGTGCACTGCGACCTCACCGTCCTTCACCGAGTAGAAATACTGGCCGAGCGAGGTGATGAAGCGGGCGATATTCGTCGGGCAGCAGGGGCAGTAGTGCCACTTCCAGCGGCGGTTCTGGCCGTGGCTTTCCAGCACGTTCTCGTAGAAATAGTGCTCCCCATCGCGGGAAATGCCCGAGAGAGCGCCGTTGAACAGAACGGTTTCCAGTGCATCGGTAAACTTGCCGTCGAGGTCGATCTGGGCCATGCGATGGCTCCAGAACCCAAGCGCCACGGCGGCGCAGGTCTCGGCATAGGCCGTCTCGTTCGGCAGGTCGAATTCGCGGGTGAAGCCTTCGTTGGAAGCAGAGGGACCAAGACCGCCGGTCACATAAAGCTGGCGACCGGTAAGATTGTCGAACAGCTGGTCGCAGGCCGATTTCAGCGCCGGATCGTCGTTCTCATAGGCGAGGTCGGCCATGGCCGAGAAGAGATACATGGCGCGGACGGCATGGCCGACTACCTGCGTCTGCTCCCGCACCGGCACGTGCGCCTGGCTGTAGGCATAGGTCTTGTAGACATAGTCGGCCGGATCCTCGCCGCGACGGCGGGCTTCCTCATCAAAGTAGGACGGCATGCGGCCGCGCTCATCGACAAAATAGGTGGCGAGCTTCAGGTGACGCGGATCGCCGGTAACGCGGTAGAGTTTTACGAGAGCGAGTTCGATCTCCTCATGGGCGTCGTAGCCGCGCAGTTTGCCTGGCTCGGTACCGAAGGTGTCGATGATATGGTCGATGGCACGGATCATTACATCGAGGAAACGGCGCTTGCCGGTAGCCTGATAATAGGCAATGGCGCCTTCCAATAGATGGCCCATGGAGTACATCTCGTGCAGGTCGCGCAGATTGGTCCAGCGCTTTTCGGGCTCGCGGCGGATGAACCAGCTGTTGAGGTAGCCGTCAGCCATCTGCCCGTTTTCGAGCTTTTCGACGATCGCGTCGATCTTCGCCTCGACATCCGGGTTGGGATTGTTCTTCAGCGTATAGCTGGCTGCCTCGATCCACTTGCCGAAATCGGAATCGAAGAAATGCTGCATCGACAGGCCGCTCGGCTGGATCGGCCGCGCCAGCGGCCCGGCCGGCTTGTCGAAGTCGAGTACTTCGAGAAAGCCCTCTTCATCGAGACGCATGTGCTGGGTCGGAATGGTGACGTCGCGCGCAGTGTCCGACCAGCTCTTCCAGAAGCCGGCATCGAAGGAAACGCGGGTGTGGTCGACGGGAACGTAGCGTTCGAAAAGACGCGGCGCGCTGCCGGCCGCCTTCTTCAGGGACGAAGACATGAAAACTCCTTCTGCAGATGTCTGCGGGTCATTTCACGGCGCCGGCGGTGAGGCCGCGCACGTAATAGCGTTGAAGAGCGAGGAAGAGCAGGATGCAGGGCACCATGGTGACCGTGATCCCGGCCTGGAGAGCGCCCCAGTCGATGATGCCGTAGATGCCCGACGACACGTTCACCAGCATGATCGGAAGCGTGAACTTGTTCTGGTCCGACAGGAAAATCAGCGCGGCCAGAAACTCGTTCCAAGAATTGAGGAAGGCGAACATCGCGACCGTCGCCACGCCCGGCAGCGCCAGCGGCATCATGATGCGACGCATCAGCGTCCACTGCGAGGCGCCATCGATGCGGGCAGCCTCGATCAGCGCGCCGGGGATGGCGTCGAAGGCATTGCGCATCATGAAGATCGAGAAGGGAAGCTGGAACGTCGTGTAGACCAGCACCAGCCCGAACAGGTTGTTCTGCAGCCCGAGGAACTTCAGGATCAGGAAGAGCGGCGTCAGGATCGACTGGAACGGGATCATCATCGTCGCCATGACGATCACGAAGATCAGCGACTGCCCGGGGAAGCGGAACTTGGAGAAACCGTAACCGGCCGGCACAGAAACCAGAACCGTAATGGCAATGGTGCCAAGCGCAATCAGCACCGAGTTCGCGGCATAGACGTACCAGCCGGCACCGACATCCTCCAGTCGCCGATAGTTTTCCAGCGAGAAGGCCTTGGAGAACAGCGCAACCGGATTGGCGAGCGCTTCGGCCGCCGGCTTGAAGGAATTGGCGACCGACCAGACGATCGGCATCAGGAAGAAGATGGCGAGGAGCAGCGATACCAGGATGAAGGTGGTGTGGCCGATCCGCTCTCCGGCAGTCCGCTCGGATGTTTGATTGAAACCGCTCATCGACCTTCCTCCGGACGTTCGCGCATGAAGCTGAGCTGGATGGAGCTGATGGCGACGAGCACCACCAGCAGGGCGAAGGAGAGCGCGGAGCCATAGCCCAGGCGATAGGACGAGAAGGATGCGAGATAGATGGAGAATACCGCCGAGATCGTGCTGTTTTCCGGCCCGCCCTGGGTGATGATGAAGAACTGGTCGAAGGCGAGCATCGACGAGGTGATGTTGAGAACCATCGCCAGCAGCAGCGAATTGCGCATTAGCGGCAGGGTGATGCGGCGGAAACGGGAGAAGACACCGGCGCCGTCGATCTTTGCGGCTTCCACGACTTCAGCGGGGATGCTCTGCAGGCCGGTGAGCAGGATCACCATGGTGAATCCGGCCGTCTTCCAGACCACCATCAGGATGATGACGGCGAGCGCCGGCCAGAAGCTTTCGAGCGGCCGGGGAGCGGCATCGACGAGGCCAAGGCCCTGCAGCAGCCGGGAGAAAACACCGCTATCGGGATTGAGCAGCCACATCCACAGCGTGGATGCCGCGCCGAAACCGATCACGACCGGCATGAAGAAGACGGTCCGGAAAAAACCGGCGCTTTTCAAGGGACGGTCTACGAGAAGCGCCAGCGGAAACGCGACGGCAAGAATGGCGGCCGTTACCAGCACCGTATAGAGCAGCGTAAAACCGAGTGAATGCCAGAGCTGGGTGTCGCCCAGCAGTTCCACATAGTTCTCGAGACCGATGAACTTCCTGCGGCCAAGCAGCGGCCAGTGATAGAAACTCATCCAGATGGTCATCGCCAGCGGGATGACGAACAATCCGATGATGAAAACCATGCTCGGTGCGATGAAGGCGAGGCCGAGCCAGCCATGCGGCTCTCGGGCCATGGCAGGGGCGGAGGCTTCGCGCACCTCTCCTGTCTTGGGTGTGGACACCAAAGTACAGTCCTTCTTTCAGTGTGAACATCGGCCGCCTTGCGGCATTCCTTCGGCCCTCGCGGCAAGACCACGTCAGGCAGTGTGACCGAGGGGCAGCACTGCCACCCCTCGGGACAAACTCAAGGGTTGGTACGGTCGAGGATCTTGGTGAACTCGTCCTGCGCCTTCTTAACAGCACCATCGACATCGTCACCGAAGATCGCGCCCTGGATCAGGTTCAGGAACGGACCGGTGCGGCTGACGAACAGCTCGTCGGAGGAGAAGGTGTATGGCGTGCGCGCCTTGGCCAGAATTTCATACGCAACGAGGTTGCGCTTGTCGAACTGGGCATAGGCCTGATCAGCAAGATCGGTGCGTGACGGCATGCCGGATTCTTTGGTGATGAACACCTGCTGTTCCGGCTGCATGTAGAAGTCTACGAAGTCGAGAAGGACCTTCTTCTTCTCTTCGCTGACACCCTTGATCAGGGCAAGCGAGTCACCCCCGGCGAAGCTCGACGCACCGCCCTTCGGACCCGGGATCGGGGCAACGTCGAATTTTACGTCCGGATATTTGCTGGTCAGAAGATTGACGATGTAGGAACCGGTCATCAGCACGCCGACCTTGCCCGAGGCGAAGGCTTCGACGGCATTGTTGCCGTTGCCCGAACGCGAGGTCGGATGGATCGCGCCGGCGGACCACATGTCACGATAGGCCGCGAAGGTATCCTTCAGCGCAGGCGTATCCACGGTTGCCTGACGGCCATCCTCACTGAGGATGTCAGCGCCGGCGGCCCAGATGTGCGGCAGGAAGTCGTAGATCAGCCAGCTTCCCGAATTGGCGACAAAATAGAAGCTGTAGGTATCGTCACCGAGCGCATGGATCTTCTTGGCGTCCTCGGCGATTTCCTCCAGCGAGGCCGGAGCCTTCTTCGGATCGAGGCCGGCCTTTTCGAAGAGGTCGGTGTTGTAGGCGATGATCGAGGCATCCGGCAGGGCGGGCACGCCATAGATCTTGCCGTCATAAGTGGCGAGGCGAACGTGCGACGGGCTGAGCGCGTCGGTGTAGGGCAGTCCCTTCACGAAATCGGTGATGTCTTCCAGGCTGTCATTGGCGGCAAAGGTTGGAAGATAGATCAGGTCGAGAACTGCACCTTCCGGAGGGGAGCCACCGGCAATCGCCGCACCGAGCTTCGGAACCATCTGCTCGGCCGTGATCTGGGTAACAGTGACCTTGTCCTCGTGCTTGGCACTATATTGTTCCGCAAGCGCCTGAAGGACAGCGCCGGAAGACGTGCGGACCCAGAGACTGACCTCCTCGGCATTAGCAATGGACGTCGACCCTGCAAGAGCCAGGGTAGCGAGGATGATTTTCGCCTTGTACATCGAATTCCCCTTTTGGTTGCAGTCACTCGGTGATACGGGCGACCTGAAAATTACGGTAGGCGAGAAAAAATCCATTGTCGACAGTGTGTGGGCAGAGAAAACTGGGAAAATTGAGAAAAGCTTTTCTCTTTGTTGAAATCATTTGATAAAAGGTTTTCTCAAAATTTCGGAGCACAAGTGCATGAAAAACGAGCAGCCGAGGCGGACGACCATCCATGATGTGGCGAAAGCCGCCGGCGTCAGCATAGCCACCGTCTCGAAAGCGTTGAATAACAACGGCAGGATGCAGCCGGAAACCCGAGACCGCATTAAGCGCGCGGCAGCAGAACTGGGTTTCCGGCCGAACGCGCTGGCGCGCGGCCTGCTCAGCAAGCGCAGCTTCACTGTCGGCCTTCTCACCAACGACGCCTATGGCCGTTTCTCGCTGCCGATGATGGCCGGTGTTTCAGAAGCCCTTGTAGACCATGGCGTTTCGGTCTTTTTGTGCGCCACAAATGACGACCCGGCTCTGACCCACCTGCACATCGAGGCCCTGCTCGACAAGCAGGTCGATGGCATAGTCTTTTCAGCCACACGCCTCGACCGCCGCCCCCACATGGACCTGTCGAGCCTGCCGATCCCGGTGGTCTATGTCTTTGCCGAGGGACCGCCCGGCAGCGTGGTCATCATCCCCGACGACTATCAGGGCGCGCGAATTGCCGTTCAGCATCTGATCGACAAGGGCCGCAAGCGGACCGCCCATATCACCGGACCCGACGATTACCGCGCCGTCAGGGTGCGCGCTGAGGCCTATCGCGATCTCTGCGGCGGAGACGAGCCGGTCCTGTTCGGGGAATGGGAGGAAAGCTGGGGGCATCAGGCCGTGGATCTTCTATGGTCGCGCGACCAGGCACCGCCGGACGCCCTCTTCTGCGGCAACGACCAGATCGCGCGCGGCGCGATCGATGCGCTACGTGATCGCAACATCGCAATTCCCGAAGATGTTTCCGTCGTCGGCTTCGACAACTGGGAGATCGTCGCCGAGCAAACCCGACCGCCATTGACGACTGTCGACATGGGAATGAAGGAGCTGGGACGTCAGGCTGGGCTCGCCGTGCTGACCCTTTCCAAAGGGCAGTCGATGAGCGGCGGTACGCGCAAGCTGCCTTGCAGTCTCGTGGTGCGCCAATCGAGCTAAGCCAAGGGGCGGTTGTCCTATTCTCAGAAAGTCGGCGGCGTGCAGGCGCTGATGACCTCACAGGGAACCGGTCCGACACAGCGGAACCGATGCGGCCGGCGGCTTTCGAAATAATAGGCATCACCCGCCCCGAGAATGCGTCTTTCGTCGTCCACGGTCACTTCCAGCCGACCGGAAAGCACAATGCCACCCTCTTCCCCCTCATGCACCAGCGGCACCTTGCCGGTATCGGCGCCCGGCTGGTAGCACTCCTTCAGGATCTGCAGGCTTCGACCGAAAAGGCTCTCGCCGATCTGTCGATAGGAAATCGCGCCCTTGCCGATCTCCACCAGTTCCTCAGCCGCATAGAATGCCTTGCGCGGCTTTTCCGGCTCGAAGGCAAAAAACTCCGCAAGACCGATCGGAATACCATCCAGAATACGCTTCAATGCACCGACGGAAGGGTTAGACGCATTCGACTCGATCAGTGAGATCGTCGAGTTGGTAACCCCTGCCCGCTTGGCAAGTTCGCGCTGCGAGAGATTATGCGCCATGCGCAAATGGCGAAGCCTGTTGCCGATATCGACCGTCATGGGGCACTCTGGTGTTCAAGGTGTTCGAAATATCGAAACACACGATACCGAAATGTTAAATATCAACAACTTAAAAAAGCCGAGAAAAGGACTTGTTCAGTGGTCAAAAATCGCTGAACTCATGACATCTTAAAGGAGACCCGCATGGACCACCGCAGCAAAGCCAACGCCCCCGTCCTCGACAATTTCTGGATGCCTTTCACCGCAAACCGGCAGTTCAAGGCCACGCCGCGGCTGCTGGCTGAAGCGGAGGGCATGTACTATACCGACATCGACGGCAACAAGGTGCTCGACGGCACCGCCGGCCTGTGGTGTTGCAACGCCGGCCACGGCCGCAAGAAGATCGTCGAAGCTGTTGAACGCCAGATCCGTACTCTGGATTTCGCACCGACCTTCCAGATGGGGCATCCGGCAGCTTTCGATTTCGCCGCCAAGCTTGCTGCCCACGCACCGGGTGGCGCTGCCGCCCAGCTCGACCGCGTATTCTTCACCGGCTCCGGCTCCGAATCCGTCGATACCGCCCTCAAGATCGCCATCGCCTATCAGCGCGCAATCGGCCAGGGCACCCGCACCCGCATCATCGGCCGTGAAAAGGGTTATCATGGTGTAGGCTTCGGCGGCATTTCCGTTGGCGGTCTCGTCAACAACCGTCGCATGTTCCCGCAGATCCCGGCCGACCACATGCGCCACACGCTGGACCTTGAGCGCAACGCCTTCTCCAAGGGCCTGCCGCAGCATGGCATCGAACTGGCGGAAGATCTGGAACGGCTGGTCGCGCTGCACGGCGCCGAAACCATTGCTGCCGTCATCGTCGAGCCGATGTCCGGTTCGGCCGGCGTCATCCTGCCGCCGAAGGGCTATCTGGAGCGCATTCGCGCCATTGCCGACAAATACGGCATCCTGGTAATCTTCGACGAAGTCATCACCGGCTTCGGCCGCCTCGGCACGCCGTTCGCTACCGATTACTTCGGCGTGACGCCGGATCTCGTCACCACGGCAAAGGGCATCACCAACGGTACGATCCCGATGGGCGCCGTTTTCGCCAGCCGCAAGGTCTATGACGGCCTGATGGTTGGCCCGGAGAACGCCATCGAACTGTTCCATGGCTACACCTATTCCGGTCACCCGGTCGCCTGCGCCGCCGGTCTCGCCACCATGGAAATCTACGAGGAGGAAGGCCTGCTGACGCGCGCCGCCAGCCTCGAGGAATACTGGCAGGAAGCCCTGCACTCGCTGAAGGGCCAGCCGCACATCATCGACATCCGCAACATCGGCCTCGTCGGCGCAATCGAACTTGCACCGCGCGACGGCGCTCCGGGCACCCGCGCCTATGACGTCTTCGTCGATTGCTTCAAGAAGGGCACCCTGATCCGCGTTACCGGCGACATCATCGCGCTTTCCCCGCCGCTGATCGTCGAGAAGGAACAGATCGACACGATCGTTTCCACGATTGCCGACGCCCTCAAGCGCGCAGCCTGATGAAAAGGAAACAGCCAGCCCGGTTCTTCGGGCTGGCTGTTTCGAACAGCACATTGTTTCAAGCGGCTCTTCCAGCCTATAAGACGAATTCGTTCGGCTCCTGAGTTCCGCAAACGAAACTCAGCTCTCCACAGCCCGGCGCCACTGCTCCCGATAGCCACCGAGATCAAGCGACGGCTCATACCGTATCGCTCCGGAAACCTCCGGCCGCACTCCCGTCAGCATGGCCGCCCCGAGCGCCGTACCGCTCAGTGAATCACCGGCCTGTATGGCGACCTCCCTGCCCGTCGCCGACGCCAGTGCCGTCAGATAGACTGCGTTCCGGCTCATCGGTCCCTCGACGACGATCTGCCCCCGCGCTCCGATCAGATCGAGGCAAACTTCCGTCATCAGCGCCATGTAGAGCGAGGCAGCAACGACCTTTTCCGCATTGGAAGCGGGAGAACCGATCCACTGCGTCCGGTGTCCCGGAAAGGGACCGGAACCTTCGACAACATTCGGCAGGATCATCAACGACTTGCCGATGACCGTATCGACCACTTCATCCAGATCGCCGTCCGGCATGGTGAGGCCTTGCGTCAAAACCTCAAATTCCCGGCCGCCCATGAAGCGTGCCGAAGGCGTGGCCTTGCCGAATGCATTGACGTTGGCGAGGCTGTCTCGTTCCGGCGTCAGGGCATCGAGATTGCCCGGCGTCGCAAAGCACACCACCCAGGTCCCTGTCGAAACCACCGAAAATGGCGGTTCACAGGCGATAAGATGGGGCAGCAGCGACGCATTGGAATCGTGAATGCCGCAATAGACAGGCACCGGCCGTTTCAGCCCCAGCACCACGCAAAGCTCAGGCCGTACGGGTCCCAGAGCGTCGAAGGCCGAACGGATCGGAGCCATGCGGTCGCGGATGCCGAGACGATCAACCAGCGATGAGAACTCGCCTTTCGCGGGGTTCCAGAGATCCGTGTGGCAACCGAGCGACGTCGCCTCGTTGGCCACTACCCCGCTCAGCCGCCACGCCCAGTATTGCGGATAGGTGAGAATGGCCCAGACGCGTTCGAACGCCTCCGGAAAGGCGCTCTTCTGGAAATGCAGCTGCGCACCGAGATTGAGGCCCGCGGAAAGGGCGGGCGAGCATGTCTCGGAGAATTCCGGCCGAAGCCCTGCATACGCTTCGCGGATTTCCCGCGGGTATTCGAACTCGTAATCGAGCACCGGCAGCGCCAGTTCTCCGTCTTTGCCCAGCAGCACCGCGCTCGCACCGTGAGTGGTGATGGAAATCGCGTCGAAGCCCGGAGCCCGGGCGAATCCCGCAAGCGTTGCCTGAATGAAGGACCAGAGTGCCTCTATGTCATAATGCGGATAGGGCGGCGCGGCGATGACGGTGTTGGGCGTCTTGCGCACAGCGATTTCGGCGCCGCTTTTCCCATCCAGCAAGACCACCTTGGCATTGGTCTTGCCGATATCGATGACGGCGACGCGCGCGTATTTCGTATCCGTCATGGCAGGTGGAACACTGTCACGAGATCGGTGGCGACCGGTGAATTGTCCGGATTGCTCGCCATGATATCGGCCATGTGAGCCCACCAACGCTTCATCACCGGATGCTCCGGAAGGCTAGCCATGCCATGGGTCTTCGGGCGCGTCAGGACACCGAACAGCGTGTTGGTCTCGCGGTCCAGATGGATCGAATAATCGCTGACGCCGGCCTCGTGCAGAAGATCGACAAGATCCGGCCAGATCTCATCATGACGCTTCCTGTATTCGGCCTCCATGCCGGGATTGAGCTTCATCTTGAAGGCATGCTTTTCCAGCTCGGACATCAGCTCTTCCTCGCGTTGCGAATGCGACGACCGATGATCGGCAGCGCGATGGTGACGATCAGAAGCAGGCCGATGAAGATCGACATGACGATGCCCGGGACGTTGAGAAGGCCGAGGCCGAAGGTGACGAGGCCCATGACGAAAGCGGCGATGACGACGCCCGCAATGGTGCCAGCGCCGCCGAGGATCGAGACGCCGCCGAGGACCACCATGGTCACGACCTCAAGCTCCCAGCCCTGGGCGATCGAAGGGCGGGTCGAGCCGAGACGCGAGGTCAGGCAGACGGCGGCGATACCGCTCATCAGGCCGGTGAGCACGAACAGGATGAACTTCACCCGCTCGACCGGAATGCCGGAGAAACGCGCCGCAAGCGGATTGTTGCCGATCACATAGACCTGCCGGCCAAAATTCGTCGCATGCAGAAGAATGGCGAAGACACCGGCGAGAACGAGGAAGAGCACGAATTCGAAGGAGAACACCCAGAAGACATAGCCCTGGCCGAAATAGCCGAAATCGGCGGGATATTTACCATAGGCCTGATCGCCGAGCACGATATAGGAAATGCCCCGAAAAAGGCTCATCGTGCCGATGGTGACGACGATGGACGGCAGTTTCAGCCCCGCAACCATCAGGCCGTTGAAAGCACCGCAGGCAAGGCCGACGCCGATGCCGATGGCGACGAGGCCGGGCGTGCCGACGCCCATCTGAACGGCAGCGCCCATGGCGGTCGATGCAAGCGCGATAATGGCAGCGACAGAAAGATCGATTTCGCCTGCGATGATGAGCAGCGCCATTGCGAAGGCGATCATCGCCTTCTCAGTGAAGTTGAAGGTCGCGTCCGACAGGTTCCAGGCATCGAGGAAGTAGGGCGACGCCAGCGAATTGGCGATGAAGATCACCACGGCGACGCCGAACAGCAGGACCTCCCAGCTTCCCATCAATCGCTTGAAGGGTGTGCCCAACCGATCCGGAATCTGACGGCGTGTCACGACGTTTTCGGAAGCTGCGACGGTCATGCGGTCACCTCATGGGTATCCTTGGCTGCGCGGTCGCGCAGGATGATGCGGCCCTTCTTGCGCTCGGCACGGGCGTTGAAGACGACGGCCAGCACGATCACGATGCCGGAAATGGCCATCTGGGCAAAGGGCGAGATGCCGATCACCGGCAGCGCATTCTTGATGACGCCGAGGAAAAGCGCGCCGAGAACGGTTCCGACCACGGTCCCGATACCGCCGGCAATCGACACGCCGCCGATCACATTCGCCGCAACGCTATCGAGTTCGAAGCCGGCCGCGATATCGACATAGGCAACCGCATAGCGGGAAACCCAGAGATAGCCGGCAAGCCCCGCAAGCGCGCCCGAGACCACGAAGGCGAGAAAGCGCGCCCGGCCGATATCGATGCCGGCATAGACTGCTGCCGTCGGGTTGCCGCCGGCGGCATAGGTCGAGCGACCGAAGGGCGTGCGGGTCAGGACGAACCAGATCAGGAAGACGATGGCGATCGCCACCCAGGACAGGATCGGCAGCCCGAGCACCACGAGACGCGGCAGATTGAGAAAGTCGGGGGTCATCTGGTGCGCATTGACCCAGCTGCCACCGGAAAGCACGAAGGCCATGCCGCGATAGATCGTCAGCGTGCCGAGCGTCACCACGATCGGCGGGATCTGCAGGAGCCAGACGAGGAAACCGTTGATCGCACCAAGGACCGCACCGATCACGACGGCCAGAACGATCAGCAGCGCCAGCGGCAGGCCCGGATAGGCCGCGTCGAGCATCGCGACTGCCATGCCGGTAAAGGCCAGATTGGCGGCAACCGAGAGGTCGATCGACTTGGTCAGGATGACCGTCATCTGGCCAAGCGCCAGAATGATCAGGATCGACGTGTCGTTGAAGATGTTGGCGAGGTTTCCGGGCGTGGCGAAATTGGATGCCCGGGTCGAGAAGCCGGCGATCATCACGATGATGATCAGCCCGAGCAACAATTCGCGGTTTTTCAGGAGACGTTGCATTGAAATGTCCTTACGCATTACCGGTCGCGGCGCGCACCAGCGTCTCGGCGGTGAGGCCCTGACGCGGGTAGATGCCGGCCTGAAGACCTTCGCGCATCACCATGACGCGGTCCGACATGCCGAGGATCTCGGGCAGTTCGGAGGAGATCATGATGATCGAGAGGCCTTCGTTCGCGAGTTCAGAGATGAAGCCGTGGACGGCGGCCTTGGAGCCGATGTCGATGCCCTTGGTCGGTTCGTCGAGGATGATGACCTTCGGCTGGGTGGCGAGCCACTTGCCGATGACCACCTTCTGCTGGTTGCCGCCCGAAAGCGTTCCCACCGGTACGGAGAGGGCCGCCGCGCGCAGGTCGAGCCGTTCGGCATATTTGCGGGCAAGCGAAAACTCGTTGATCGCTTTCAGGAAGCCGCGGGCCGAGGTGCGCGCCAGGGACGGCAGCGACATGTTCTGGTAGATCGGCATTTCAAGCGCGAGGCCATGGCGGCCACGCTCTTCCGGCACATAGACGATGCCGGCGGCAATGGCGTCCGCAGGGGAGCGGATCACGACATCGCGTCCCTCTAGCTTCAATGACCCGGAGGCCGGAACGGTAATGCCGAACAGCGACTGACAAAGCTCCGAGCGACCGGCGCCGATCAGGCCGTAGACGCCGAGGATCTCGCCCTTCTTCAGCTCGAAAGAAATGTCGCGGAATTCCGTCTCATGGCAGTAGCGCTCGACGGCAAGCACAGTGCCGCCGATGGCAACCTCCACCTTGGGGAAGACGTCGTGCACGTCGCGCCCGACCATCAGGCGAACGATTTCATCCTGGGGCGTGTCCTTGAGGATGCCGGCGCCGACCATCTTGCCATCACGGAAAACGGCATAATTCTCGGCAATCTCGTAGACCTCGTCGAACTTGTGGCTGATGAACAGGATCGCCTTGCCCTGACGCTTCAGGCCTTCGACAATGCGGAAAAGATCGTCGATTTCCTTGCGCGAAAGAGCGGCGGTCGGCTCGTCCATAATGACGATGCGCGCTTCGACGGAGAGCGCGCGCGCGATTGCCACGAGATGGCGCTGCGCGATCGAAAGATCCTTCAGGCGAATGGTCGGGTCGATGTTGCTTTCAAGCTCCGCCATCAGCTGGCGGGCGCGCTGGTTGATGGTCTTCCAGTCGATCAGGCCGAAACGCGTGCGGGGCGCATGACCGAGAAAAATGTTCTCGCCGACAGTCAGCTCGTCGAAAAGCACCGTTTCCTGATGGATCGCGGTCACGCCCGCATCGATCGCGGCTTGCGCGCTGGCAAAGGCCATCGCCTGACCATCGATCAGGATCTCGCCCTCGTTCGGGCGATAAATGCCGGTCAGGATCTTCACGAGCGTGGACTTGCCCGCGCCGTTCTCGCCGATCAACGCCGTCACCTTGCCGGGATAGAGCGCGATGTTCACACCATCGAGCGCCTTCACTCCGGGAAAGATCTGGGAAATGCCACGCATCTCGAGGATGGGCGTGTCAGCGGGCGATGGCGTAGTATCGAGAGACTTGGCTTGAACGGTCATGGTCTTTTCGGTTCCTATAAGCCCCTCATCCGCCTGCCGGCACCTTCTCCCCGCAAGCGGGGAGAAGGACGCAAGCCACGCGGCGTCATCCTGTTGTCGGGGCACGTCCCCTCTCCCCGCAAGCGGGGAGAGGGTTAGGGTGAGGGGCACGAGGCCCCCACGTTTGGAGATGCAGGATCAGAAGATCTTCGAGAACTGGTCGATGTTCGATGCGTCGTAGACGAACGGATCCGCCATTGCGGCTTCGCCGTTGTCACCGATCTTGATCTTACCCATGCGGCCGGCTTCGATTTCCGAGCCCGGAGCGCCGTCGGTGTCGCCCTTGGCCAGGTGGTAGGCGATCTGGGTTGCCGAGTAACCGAGATCGATCGGGTTCCAGATGGCAAATTCCTTCGTCGCGCCGGACTTGATGGCACCTGCCATTTCCGAGGGAAGGCCAAGGCCCGTCACGTAGACATCACCGATCTTGCCTGCATCCTTCACGGCCTGGGAGGCTGCGAGAACGCCGACGGTGGTCGGAGCAACGATGACCTTCACGTTCGGCGAGGACGACAGCAGGCCGTTGGCTTCGCGGTAGCTCTTGTCGGCGAGGTCATCGCCGTAGACCGTGGTCACCAGGTTGAGGCCGGGGAAATCCTTCAGCTGCTTCTTCATTTCCTCGATCCAGATGTTCTGGTTGGTCGAGGTCGTGGTGGCCGACAGGATGGCGAAGTCACCCTTGCCTTCCGGCAGGTGGTCGGCGGCAAGCTTGAGGCACATCTTGCCGATCAGCTCGTTGGAAGACGGGTTCAGGTGCATGATGCGGCCTTCCGGAGCAACGCCGGAGTCCCACGAGATGACCTTGATGCCGCGCTGGGCAGCCTTCTTCAGCGCCGGAACGACCGCATCCGGGTCGTTGGCGGAAATCGCGATGGCATCGACGCCCTGCGCGATCAGCGAGTTGATGACTTCGATCTGGCCTTCGGCCGTCGTGGACGTCGGGCCGGTATAGATGATCTCGACCCCGCCGAGCTCCTTGGCAGCTTCCTGCGCACCTTTGTTTGCGGCTTCGAAGAAGCCATTGCCGAGCGACTTGACCACGAGCGCGATCTTCATGTCGGCGGCGCTTGCGGCAGACCCCATGGCCATGGCAGCAAGGGCGACGCCTGCGAGCAGTGTCTTGGCAAATTTCATCTGATATTCCTCCCAGGTTGATGGACTGCTTGAACTCCCCACGCAGCCGCGCCTCTCATGCGACCGACGTGGTATCCTCCTTCTCGGTCGAGGCCATCGGCTTGACCGTTATGAGCTTTATGCCTGAATTGGTGACCATCGCGGCCGCCTCCTCCGGAATCTTGTCATCCGTGATGATCGTCGAGACGTTGTCGAGCGAACACAGGATCAGGCTGGAACGCCGTGAAAACTTGCTGGAATCGACCATGACGATCAGTTCTTCGGCCTGCCGGACCAGCTTCTGCTCGCTCTGGATCACCAGCGCATCCGATTCCATAACGCCGAGCGCATTGATGCCCTGCGCGCCGATGAATATGCGACGAGCGTAGAAATTGCGGATCGCGTCGTTGTCGAAAGGCGAAAGGATCAGGCTCTGGTCGCGATAGATCGCGCCGCCGGGAACCGAGACCGTGCATTTCGAATTTTTCACCAGATGCTCGGCGATGGCGAACGAATTGGTCATGACCTGCAGACGGCGGGCGGACATGAAGTGCACCATCTGGAAGGTAGTCGTGCCGCCATTGATGATAATCGAATCGCCTTCTTCGCAGAGATCGACGGCTGCGCGCGCAATTGCGCGTTTTTTATCGATGTTGACTGATTCCGAAACCCGGAACGGCCGCGCCGCGAGATTTCCAAGCTGCGGAGGATGCACCGCCTCGGCGCCACCGCGCACCCGGCGCAGTTTGCCCTGCACATGAAGCGACGCAATATCCCTACGGATCGTGGCTTCGGAAGCCTCCGTCAGTTCGGCGATATCCTGCACGGTGATGACCGGCTTTTCCTGGATCGCGCTTAAGATAATGCGATGTCGTTCGCGTTCGTGCATGGGCTCCTCCTGAGTTTGATTTATTCGTATTGCTTTTATGCTGTCAATCAAAAACGATCAAAAAAGATAATATTGCACCGCACAATGAACATTTATGATCGAAATTGATTGACAACGGTCGGATCGATGCGCGATACCGTCGACCAGAAGGAGATGGTCCGTTCAGTGAGGCGGTCCATGAATCGACACGCAAGGGAGGAAGCAATGACGGGCCAAACCCGCCTTCTCGAAAACCGTTGGGACGACGCTTACGCTGCAAAGCTCGATGAACCGGGCAAGCTGCTCTATCGCTCCAATCTGCTCGGCGCCGACAAGCGCATCACCAATTACGGCGGCGGCAACACCTCTGCGAAGGTGATCGAAACCGATCCGCTCACGGGCAATCAGGTCAGCGTCATGTGGGTGAAGGGCTCCGGCGGCGACGTCGGCACCATCAAGCTCGATGGTTTTGCCACCCTCTATATGGAAAAGCTCGAAGCTCTCAAGGGCATCTACCAGGGCGTTCACGACGAAGACCGCATGGTCGGCTTCCTGCCCCATTGCACCTTCAATCTCAACCCGCGCGCAGCCTCGATCGACACGCCGCTGCACGGTTTCGTGCCGTTCACGCATGTCGACCACATGCATCCGGACGCGATCATCGCGATCGCCGCTTCGAAGAACTCGAAGGAACTGACGCAGAAGATCTTCGGTGAGGAAATCGGCTGGCTGCCCTGGCGCCGCCCGGGCTTCCAGCTCGGTCTCGACCTCGAAGCCTTCGTCAAGGCCAATCCGAAGGCCAAAGGCGTCGTGCTCGAAAGCCACGGCCTGTTCACCTGGGCGAACGACGCCAAGGAATGCTACCTGCTGACGCTCGAAATCATCAACAAGGCGATCGAATGGTTCGCCAGGGAGACGGACGGCAAGACGATCTTCGGCGGCGCAGTCGCCAAGAGCCTGCCGGAAGCCGAGCGTCGCGCCATCGGTGCACGGCTGATGCCAGAAATCCGCGGCCGCATCGGCAAGGCCGAGCGCAAGCTCGGTCATTTCGACGACCAACCCGCTGTTCTCGAATTCGTCAATTCGAAGGATCTGAAGCCGCTCGGCAGCCTCGGCACATCCTGCCCCGACCACTTCCTGCGCACCAAGATCCGCCCGCTGATCGTCGACTTCGACCCAGCCAAGCCGGATGTCGACGCTGTTATCGCTGGTCTCGACAAGGCTCTCGAAAACTACCGCGCCGACTACACGCGCTATTACGAGACCTGCAAGCACGAGAACTCGCCTGCCATGCGCGATCCGAACCCGGTCATCTTCCTGGTTCCGGGCGTCGGTATGCTGTCTTTCGCCAAGGACAAGGCAACCGCCCGCATCGCCGGCGAATTCTATGTCAACGCCATCAACGTCATGCGTGGCGCCTCAACGGTCTCCGAGTATCAAGGTCTGCCGGAACAGGAAGCCTTCGACATCGAATACTGGCTGCTTGAGGAGGCCAAGCTCCAGCGCATGCCCAAGCCGAAGTCGCTTGCCGGCCGCGTGGCCTTCGTCACCGGCGGCGCCGGCGGCATTGGCCGGGCAACGGCTGAACGGCTGATGTCCGAAGGCGCCTGCGTGGTGCTGGCCGATATCGACGCCAACGCACTGTCCGATACGCTTGGCGACTTCTCCAAGCGTTACGGCGCGGATGCCGTTCGCTCCGTCACTCTCGACGTGACGAAGGAAGACGCCGTCGCTTCGACCTTCGCTGAAGCCTGCGTCGAATTCGGCGGTGTCGACATACTCGTTTCCAACGCCGGCATCGCCTCCTCGGCACCGGTCGAGGATACGACGCTTGCGATGTGGAACAAGAATATCGACATCCTGGCGACCGGCTATTTCCTCGTCTCTCGCGAAGCGTTCCGCCTGTTCCGCCGTCAGGCGCTCGGCGGCAACATCGTCTTCGTCGCGTCGAAGAACGGCCTTGCCTCCTCGCCGAACGCATCGGCCTATTGCACCGCCAAGGCGGCAGAGATCCATCTCGCCCGTTGCCTGGCGCTGGAAGGGGCAGACGCCGGCATTCGCGTCAATACCGTCAATCCCGACGCGGTCCTGCGCGGTTCCAAGATCTGGAACGGCGAATGGCGCGAACAGCGTGCGGCTTCCTCGAAGATCGAGGTCACCGATCTCGAGGAGCATTATCGCAAGCGTTCGATGCTGAAGCTCAATGTCTTCCCGGAAGACATTGCGGAAGCCATCTACTTCCTCGCGTCCGATCTCTCGGCCAAGTCTACCGGCAACATCATCAACGTCGATGCCGGTAACGCCCAGAGCTTCCCGCGCTGATCGACAGCAATTGCCTGCTGCCGGCGCTCCCAAGGTCGGCGGCAGGCCCCTTCGCGGTTTGGAAAGTTGCAACGTCTTCGGCGCGGCCTCATGCTCGCGCGGCGTTGCAGGGAGGATGACATGACAGAACAGAAGATCCCCGCCGACGTGATTTCGGCCGAGAACGAAAAGCGCGCCGGCGCGCTCAAGTCCGACTATGCAGCCCTTGGCGAAAAGCTCGCCCGCAACAATATCGACATCGACGCCGTCACGAAGCAGGTGGCCAAATTCTTCGTCGCCGTTCCCTCCTGGGGTGTGGGCACCGGCGGTACGCGCTTTGCCCGTTTTCCCGGCCTCGGCGAGCCGCGCAATATCTTCGACAAGCTGGAAGACTGCTCGGTCATCAACGAACTGACCCGCGCCACGCCGACGGTTTCGCTGCATATTCCGTGGGACAAAGCGGACCCGATGGACCTGAAGGCAAAGGGCGATGCGCTCGGCTTAAGCTTCGACGCCATGAACTCCAACACCTTCTCCGACGCGCCGGATCAGGCCCATTCCTATAAATACGGCTCGCTCAGCCACGTAGACGCGGCAACCCGCGCGCAGGCCGTCGAGCACAACATCGAATGCATCGAGCTTGGCAATGCCATCGGCTCGAAGGCGCTCACCGTCTGGATCGGCGATGGTTCGAACTTCCCGGGACAGTCGAATTTCACTCGCCAGTTCGAGCGTTACCTCGCCTCCATGGCCGACATCTACAAGGCACTGCCGGACGACTGGCGGCTGTTCTCAGAACACAAGATGTACGAACCGGCCTTTTATTCGACGGTGGTGCAGGACTGGGGCACCAACTTCCTGATCGCCCAGACGCTTGGCCCAAAGGCTTTTTGCCTCGTCGACCTCGGCCATCACGCTCCGAACACCAATATCGAGATGATCGTTGCCCGCCTGATCCAGTTCGGCAAGCTCGGCGGCTTCCATTTCAACGACTCGAAATACGGGGACGACGACCTCGACGCCGGCTCGGTCGAACCTTACCGCCTCTTCCTCGTCTTCAACGAACTGGTTGATGCCGAGCATCGCGGGGTCAAGGGCTTCCACCCGGCCCACATGATCGACCAGAGCCACAATGTCACGGATCCGATCGAGAGCCTGATTTCCAGCGCCAACGAGATCCGCCGCGCCTATGCCCAGGCCCTGCTGGTCGACCGCGTGGCACTGGAAGGCTTCCAGAGCGATAACGATGCGCTGATGGCGACGGAAACGCTGAAACGCGCCTATCGCACGGATGTCGAGGCGATCCTGGCCGAAGCCCGTCGCCGCGCCGGCGGCGCCATCGATCCGATTGCCACCTATCGTGCCAGCGGCTATCGCGCGCAGGTCGCCGCGGAACGGCCCGCGGTGAAGGGTGGTTCGGGTGGCATCGTCTGAGGCTTTCATCCCCTCCCCGAAATCCGCTTGCTCAAGCAAGTGAACACAGACGCCGGTAGCCCCTGCTGCCGGCGTCTTCCGTTTAGGGACTTTCTGACGGGTTCCTGCAGGCGCCCACCAGAGTGCCACTCTTCCATGACGGAAGTCACATTTGCTCTCTGGACAAGATAGTGGATGTCATCCACTATCTTGGTGCCGGCGACGGTCAAAAGGCCGCGCGGCACATAGCGACGATACCAGAAAACAAGGGGAACCTATGTCGCAAGCCTCCATGCCTCCCAACGTGGTGCTATCGGTGCGTCATCTGACGGTCAGTCTGCCTCCCAAGATGGAACGCGCCCACGCAGTCCACGATATTTCCTTTGATCTCAATGCCGGCGAAATCCTCTGCATCATCGGTGAATCCGGCTCCGGCAAATCCGTCACCGCCAACGCCATCATGGGCCTTCTCGCGCCCTCCATTAAAGTGACCGGCGGGCAAATCCTGTTCAAGGGCATGGACATCATCGCCACGCCTGAGGAAAAGATCCGCCCCTTACGCGGACAGGCCGTCTCCATCATCTTCCAGGACCCTCTTTCAGCTCTCAACCCGCTGATGACCATCGGCGACCAGATCGCAGAAGTCATGGAGGCGCATGGCGTCGGCACGCCCGAAACGCGCACCTCGCGGGTGCTCGAACTGCTGGAGGAAGTCGGCCTTCCTGATCCGGCGCTGATGCGCCTGCAATATCCCTTCCGCCTTTCCGGCGGCCAGCGGCAGCGTGTGATGATCGCCATGGCGCTGGCGCTCGATCCCGATGTCCTGATCGCCGACGAACCGACGACCGCGCTCGATGTCACCACGCAGGCGCAGATTCTGGAACTGATCCGCAAGATCCAGCAGCGCAAGAACATGAGCGTGATGTTCATCACCCATGATTTCGGAGTGGTGGCGGAGATCGCCGACCGCGTGGTGGTGATGGAAAAGGGGATACTGGTCGAGCAGGGCAAGGCCGACGACGTGCTGACCCGCCCGTCACATCCCTATACCCAGCGCCTCGTGGCTGCGGTTCCGCGTATGCGCGGCGATGACCGCTCCGCGGTCGAGGAAACACCCGTCGTGCTCAAGGTGGAAAACCTGCAGAAGGAATACCGTACGACCGGAACCTTCCTCAGCAAGGGCCGCACCGTCAAAGCCGTCAACGACGTGAGCTTCGTCATTCACAAGGGCCAGACACTCGGCGTCGTCGGCGAAAGCGGTTCGGGCAAATCGTCTCTCGGACGCGTCCTGCTCAAGCTTCTCGAACCGGATGCGGGACGCATCCTCTTCGACGGGCGCGATGTCGCGAGCATGCCGGAAGAGAGCTTTCGGCTTCTCAGGCCCTATATCCAGATGATCTTTCAGGACCCCTTCGCGTCGCTCAACCCGCGTCACACGATCGGACGTATCCTGACGGTCGGACCGATTGCCCACGGCCTCGCCGTCCATGAAGCGAAAACCAAGGCCTTCCGCCTGCTGAAGCTGGTCGGTCTCGACGAAGCGGCCTTCGACCGTTTTCCGCACGAATTCTCCGGCGGACAGCGTCAGAGGATAGGCATCGCACGCGCCCTGATGTTCGACCCTGTCCTGCTTGTCGCAGATGAAGCCGTCTCGGCGCTCGACGTTTCCATCCAGGCCCAGATCCTCGAATTGCTGGCCCGCGTACAGAAGGAAATGAAGGTCGCGATGATCTTCATTACCCACGACCTGCGCGTGGCAAGCCAGATCTGCGACAACGTGATCGTGATGTACAAGGGAAGCGTCGTGGAGCACGGTCCGCCCTCGAAGATATTCCGGGCGCCCGAACACGAATATACGCAGCGGCTGGTTTCAGCCATCCCAGGAGCGGACTGGGAACCGACCGCGAAGCTGGCCGAAGCCTGACGAGGTCACCCCGCAGGAGATACACTGGAGGTAACTCGCTTCCGCTCCGGTAGAGGAAGCGGGTTCACCTCGGCCACGACAAAAAAGACACGAAAACCGGCTGGATCAGCAATGAATCCGGGGATTTTTGGGTTGCACCCAAAAATTTCCGATCAGGTGAAAAAATTTCCTGTCAGGCAGAATAATATAGTTGCATTTATCCACTATTTGCCCTTTCCTATCCATCACAGTGACACATGATATGGCCGGACGGATTTCCCCGGCAGCCCGATGCAAACACGGGTTGCCGATGATTTTTCTCGTCCGTCAGAAGACAGGAATGTAATGCCGAAACCACCTGTAAAGCCGCCGACAACCGTCAAGGAGATCGATCTCGATGTCCTGGGGGATACGTTGAGCTTCTATATCCGGGCGCTCAGCCTCGCAGTCTCCCGGGATCTCGACGAATGTCTCGACGGTCTCGACGTGGCCAAGGGCACGGGAAAGATTACCACGCTCCTTCTGGTCGACAGCCATCCCGGCATCAGGCCGTCGGTGCTCGCCCATCTGACCATGAAGGACCGATCGGCCATGGGGCGGATCATCGACCAGATGGAAGCCCATCATCTCCTCCGGCGCGAAACGTCCTCCGAGGACAACCGTGCCCAGGAACTCTATATCACCGAGACCGGTGCAGCACTCGCCGTGAAGATCCGCGAACTCGTTCCGAAACAGTCGCGAGACTTCTTCGACTTCATCCCGGAAAACGAACAACAGCAACTTATGGACATATTGCGGCGCGCCTACCGCCGCATAGTGGGGCTTAGCGAATGACAGACAAGATCGATAGGCGCGTGGCACTGATATCGGGTGCCAGCAGGGGCATCGGCGACCATGTGGCAGCCGAACTGTTCCGGCAGGGATGGGCGGTATCGCTCGGCATGCGCAACCCCGCCATGCCGGCCTGGGCCGGTTCCGGCGATGCGGCAGATTTCGTGCATCTTGCGCAATACGACGCCAACGACACCGGAGCCGAAGCCCGCTGGGTCGAAGACGCAATGCAGCGTTTCGGTCGGGTCGATGCGATCATCGCCAATGCCGGCATCATGATCCCCAAGACCGTGATCGAGGCGGACGACGAGGACATCGACGCGATGCTCGCCGTCAACGTCAAGGCGCCGCGGCGTCTTGCAAAGGCCGCCTGGGAGCCGCTCTGCGAAAGCGGCGAGGGACGTGTCATCATCCTCGCATCGCTCTCCGGCAAGCGCGTCAAGTCGGCGGGGTCGGGCAGCTACGCCATCTCCAAGTTCGCAGCCGTGGCGCTTTCCCATGCGATCCGTCAGGCCGGTTTTGAAAAGGGCGTGCGCGCCACCGCTGTCTGCCCCGGTTTCGTCGCCACCGACATGGCGGCAGGGCTGACTGCGCGCCCGGCCGAACTGCTGACGCAGCCTGCCGATCTCGCCCGCATCATTGCCCTGCTCGTGTCCCTTCCGAACGAGGCCTCGGTCGCCGAATTCGCCATCAATTGCCAGCTTGAGGAGTCTTTCTGAGATGCCCGGTCCCTATGTCGTTCCCGTCCATGGCGATGATGAACTGCCGAAGGAGGTGGATGTCGTCGTGATCGGCGGCGGAATCATCGGAACATCGACGGCGCTGGAACTGGTCGATAGCGGTCTGCGCGTCGCGCTCTGCGAAAAGGGCGGCATCGGCCACGAGCAGTCGAGCCGCAACTGGGGCTGGGTGCGTATTTCCCGCCGTGACCCGCGCGAAGTGCCACTGATGGCGGAATCGCTCCGGATCTGGGCCGATCTCAATCGCCGCACCGGCCGCGAGACCGGCTTCAAGCGATCCGGCATCGTCTTCACTTGCGCCGACGAAAAGCAGTTCGAGGAACACGCCAGCTGGAACCGCAATCTGGAAGGCTACCAGATCGAATCCCGCATGTTGAGTGCTGCGGAGTTCAAGGCAAAGTATCCAGACTCCAATATGAACATCGCCGGCGCTCTCTATACTGCTGGCGACTGCCGCGCCGAACCGCAGCGCGCCGCACCGGCGATTGCCGAGGCAGCGCGTGACCGCGGCGCCCATATCCTCACCGAATGCGCGGTACGTGGGCTGCAGCTTTCCGCAGGCCGGGTCTCCGGTGTCGTGACCGAACGCGGGGAAATCGCCTGCAAGGCCGTCGTTCTCGCCGGCGGCGCATGGTCCAGCCTCTTCCTCGGCAATAACGGCCTCGACCTGCCGCAGCTGAAGGTGATGAACTCGGTGCTCAGAACCAAGCCGCTGGAGGGCGGACCGGACGAGGCCCTCTGGTCGAGCGGCTTTGCCATTCGCAAGCGACTGGACGGCGGTTACACCATCGCCGACGGCTTCCAGAACATCGTCGACATCGTGCCCGCCTCCTTCCGCTATGCGACAAAATTCCTGCCCGCACTGGGACATGAATGGCGCTCGCTCCGCTTCCGCTTCGGCGGCAGGTTCTATGACGAGTTCCGCATGCCCCGCCATTGGGCTCTCGATGAGCCTTCCCCCTTCGAATACAATCGCGTTCTCGACCCGATCCCCTCGAAGGCAATGACCGACAGCGCGCTCGCCAAGCTGGCGAAGGCCTTCCCGGTCTTCGAAAAGGCGGAGATCGCGCAGCGTTGGGCGGGAATGATCGATGTCACGCCGGATGCGATCCCGGTGATCGACGCTATCGACGCCATTCCCGGTTTCCATGTCGCTACCGGCTTTTCAGGTCACGGTTTCGGCATCGGCCCGGCGGCCGGCCGATTGATGGCAGACATTGTGACCGGACGCCCGCCGCTCGTCGAACGTGAAAACTTCCGCTTCAAGCGGTTTTCGGACGGATCGAAGATCGAGCTGATCAGCGGCTTCTGACAGGTTTTGGCCGGCGGCATCGATGTCGCCGGCACCGGAACAGGCGGTGAAGAGGGTTCACCGCCTTGCTGCGAGAACTGCCCGGAGAGGCAGCGCAGAAATGCAAACTGACGTTTCATCCAATCCAAGAACAAGGGGAACTGACATGTCTGACCAAAACAACCCATTCATGAAACCGACCCGCCGGCAGGCGCTTGGCCTGATGGCTCTGGGAGCCTCGGGGCTCGTTCTTTCCGGAATGCCCGGCATGGGCAAGGCTCTCGCCGCCCAGCCGAAAACCATCAAGGGCCAACTCACCGTCGGCTTCTCGCAGGAGCCGACCGTCTTCAATCCGCATATGCCGCACATCGAGGTGGATGAAGGCATCCATTTCAGCATCTTCGACACGCTGTTTTCCGTTGATCCTGAGGGCAAATTCGTCGCCGCCCTGGCGGCCGAGGTGCCGACCGTCGAGAATGGCGGCATTTCCGCCGACGGCCTGAGCTGGAAGGCCAAGCTGCGCGACGACGTCAAATGGCACGATGGCAAGCCGTTCACCGCCGAGGACGTCAAGTTCACCATCGATCTCTTGGTCGATCCCAATTTCCGCAGTTGGCGCAAGACCGGCCACGAACTGGTACGCGACCTGACCGTCGTGTCGGCGACCGAGATCACATGGCGCATGGAAAAGCCCTTCGCGCCCTACCCGTCCATTCTCGCCTCGACCTTCATCACGCCGAAGCACATTCTTGGAGCGGAAGCAGACAAGAACACGGCCGCCTTCAACAACGCTCCCGTCGGCACTGGTCCGTTCAAATGGTCTGAGCGCGTCGCCGGCGACCATATCCTGCTTGAAGCCAATGCCGACTATTTCGGCGATGGCCCCTATGTCGAAAAGCTGATCTACAAATACGTCCCCGACCTCAACGTCATGTACACCCAGTTCAAGACCGGCGATATCGACGTCGTCGGCCTGCAGTGGATCACGCCTGATCATTACGACGAGGCGAAGGCGCTCGAAGGCAAAGCGGTCGACGTTGTGCCAGGCTCGACAATCGAATCCTTCACCTTCAACATGGAGCGGCCGCAGTTCAAGGATCCGGCCGTGCGCGAGGCGCTCTACCACGCCATCGACAAGCAATCGATCATCGACGCGCTCTATTACGGCCTGCCTGCGCCGACCGAAAGCTACGTCCCGCAGCAGTCCTTCTACTTCAACCCGGACCTTCCGAAGCACGAATACGATATAGAGAAGGCCAAGAAGCTTCTCGATGACGCGGGCTGGGCGGCAGGCGCCGACGGCATCCGCGCCAAGGATGGAGTGAAGCTTTCCTTCACCTGCTCCACGACGGCAGGCAACCACATCCGCGAACAGGTGCAGCAATACATGCAGCAGTCGTTCAAGGACCTCGGCGTCGAGATGACCATCTCCAACCTGCCGCCGGCCGTCATGTGGGGCGATTACTGGATGCTGTCGAAGTTCGATACCGTCATCGTCGGCCTCGACTTCCTCACCGGATCGGACCCGGATACGTCCGACTTCTTCCGCTCCAATTCAAGCCCGGCCAAGGGCGGCGCCGGCCAGAACACATGGCAGTTTGCCAACACGGAAGTGGACGACCTGCTGACCAAGGGCGGTGAGATCTTCGTGCCGGAGGACCGCAAGGCGGTCTATCTGAAGATCCAGGAAATCATGCGCAAGGAACTGCCGTTCCTGCCGCTCTTCCAGTATGCGACCGTCCGTGGCCACAAGAAGGAGGTCGAGAACGTCATCCCCAACGTCAACGTTCGCATCGACACCTGGAACGTCGCGACCTGGCGCTGGGCCTGAGGCTGAAGACCCGGCCGGCGCCGCATCGGCACCGGCTACGGAACCTCGACCGGCCGCACGACACGCGGCCGGCCTGACGTATCCATTGGTGTGACCCCGGAGCCCCGCACATGCTGTCCTATCTTCTTCACCGGCTGTGGCAGAGCCTTGTGCTCTTGCTGCTTGTCTCGGTCATCGGATTTGCCATCCTTAACCTCGCGCCCGGCGGGCCCTTGTCGCAATATGCGCTGACCCCCGGCATGACCCGCGAGGCGCTCGACCGCATCGCTCATCAGATGGGCCTCGACCGTCCGTTGCCCATCCAGTACCTCGACTGGATCTGGAGGCTTTTACAGGGCGACTGGGGCAAATCCTACCGCGACCAGAGACCGGTTCTGGAGATCATCTCCGGCCACCTGTTCGCCACCCTGCTGCTGATGGTCTCCTCGACGGTGATCTCGATCCTGATCGGAACATGGATCGGCATAAAGGGTGCCACCAGCCGCTACTCGATCTTCGACTATGCGGCGACCGTCGGCGCGATGATCGCCCTTTCGATCCCGACCTTCTGGTTCGGCCTTGTCGCCATCTACGTCTTCTCGCTCAAGCTCAGATGGCTGCCGGCCGGCAACATGTACACGATCGGCAACGGATCGTTCTATGACTACGCGATCCATCTCATCATGCCGAGCCTTGTGCTGGCGCTGGTCAATATCGCGGTGTGGAGCCGCTACATGCGGACCGCGACACTGGATGTCATCAATCAGGACTTCGTGCGGACGGCCCGCGCCAAGGGACTGAAACCCAACAGGGTGCTGATGAAGCATGTCGTCGGCAATGCCCTGCTACCGATGATCACCCTTGCCGGCCTGCAGCTTCCGACCATCCTCGGCGGCGCGCTGGTCACTGAGACGGTGTTCACCTGGCCCGGCATGGGACGCCTGTTCCTCGACAGCCTCGGTTACCACGACTACCCGGTCGTGATGGGGCTCCTGATGTTTTCCGCCATTCTCGTTCTGCTCGGCAGCCTGATCGCCGACCTGCTGGTCGCCTTTGTCGATCCGCGCATCCGCCTCGGATAGGAGACGCACCATGTCCGCTACGACGCTTCCCTCCCCGGACCTCGCGCCGCGTTCCCGCTGGTGGAACAACCGCACCGTCCGCCGCTTCGCCCGCCACAGACTGGCCGTCGTCGGCCTCGTGATGATTACCGTACTTGTGATCGCCTGCGTGGCTGGCCCCTATCTCCTGCCCTATGACGAACTCTATATCGATCTGAGAGCCCGCTTCGCACCGCCGTTCACCGGCTACCACATCTTCGGCACCGATCCCCTCGGGCGCGACCTCGCAGCACGGCTCTTCAATGCCGGACGCATCTCGCTCTTGGTCGGCTTCTTCGCCATGGTGCTGTCAACGGCGCTCGGCACGGTAATCGGCATCATCGCGGGATATTACGGCGGTCGCCTCGGCGCCATTCTGATGCGCCTCGTCGATGCCTTCCTCTCCTTCCCCAGCATCTTCCTGCTGCTCGCACTTGCCGCCTTCATCAAGCCGAGCCCCTTCATGATCACCGTCATCATCGCGGTGACGAGCTGGATGGAAATCGCCCGTCTGGTGGAAGCCGAGGTCCGCTCGCTGCGCGAACGCGACTTCGTGCTCGCCGCCCGCATGCTCGGCCTTTCCAACACCTGGATCATGTTCCGCGAACTTCTGCCAAATGCAATTGGCCCGATCATCGTCGCCGCGACGCTCACCGTCGCCCGCGCCATCCTGCTCGAGGCCTATGTCAGCTTCCTCGGCTACGGCATCCAGCCGCCTCTGCCAAGCTGGGGCAACATGCTGAACGGTGCTCAACAGTATCTCGACAGCGCCCCATGGCTCGCCATCGTTCCCGGCGTTGCGATAACGCTTGCGGTGACCAGTTTCAACTTCATTGGCGACGGGCTGCGCGATGCCCTCGACGCCCGCAGCGACCTGAACTGAGGGGGCCGATGAACACGTTTTCTCCCTTCGACGTGACGCTATGGTATGCGACGGCTGCCGCGACACCCAAGACCGAACCGCTGGAAGGCCGCGTGCAGGCGGATGTCTGCATCGTCGGAGCCGGCTATACCGGCCTGACGACCGCTCTCGAACTTGCCCGGGCCGGCGTCAAGGTCGTGCTGCTGGAGCGGGCTGAAGCGGGCTTCGGCGGTTCCGGCCGCAATGCCGGTCACTGCACCCCCACCTTCACCCATTACAGTCTGCCCGAATTGCGCACCATGCTGGGCGCGCCCTGGGCAGAACGTCTGATCGAGCGCCAGACGCGGGCGAACGACCGCGTTTCCAGCATGATCCGCGACTACCAGATCGACTGCGAATGGGTGCAAAACGGCTATGTCATGGGCGCGCCCTACAAGGGGGCGTTGGCCGGCATCGACAAGAAGGTAGAGACCTACAATGCCGTCGGCGCCCGCACTCGAGTCCTCGACCGGGACGAGGTGGAAGTCATGACCGGCAGCCCCCGCTTTTATGGAGGCTGGCTCCACGAGGAAGGCGGACATCTCAATCCGCTCGGCTATGCGCGCGGTCTTGCCCGCGCCGTCATGCAGGAGGGCGGCGTCATCCACACCGGTTCGGCAGTCATCGCCTGTGACCGCAACCCGACCGGCGGCTGGTCGGTAAAGACGGACAAGGGCGAGGTGGTCGCAGACAAGGTGATCTTCTCCACCGGCGCCTACACCATGGGCGGATGGCCGAAACTCGACCGCACCTTCAAGATCCAGAGGGTTTTCGTCGCGGCAACCCAGCCGCTGGACGAGGAAACGCGTCGCACCGTGCTGCCGAACAACACGACGATCCACGACGGACGCGGCGATATCTACGTCTACAAGTACAATGCTGAGGGACGCATCGTCGCTTCGATGTTCCCGATGGGCCGGCGCGGCCGCGACATGGCCTATACGCGGCAGGTCATGAGCGACCGGCTGAAATGGCTGCATCCGCAGATCAAGGGCGAGATCCGCTGGGATTACTTCTGGTTCGGCGAACTCGACATGCAATATCGCACCGTACCCCGCTTCTATTCCCTCGCTCCCGGCGTGGTGGCGCTGACCGGCCTTTCCGGACGTGGGGTACCGACCGGTTCCATGCTCGGCTCCATCCTTTCGGAATGGGCGCTCGGCAAACCGGAAAACGAACTTCCCCTGAGGCTCGAGCCCCTGAAGGAAGCGCCCTTCTACATGAACTTCGGCCCGGCCCTGACACTGCGCTACTACCGGATCAGAGACAATATCGCAGCCAGGCTTTCTGGCGCACCGCTACCGCCACACGCCTGAGCGTTTTCATCGCCACGCGCCGTGACGGCGGGAGTGTCACTTCCGCCGCAATAACTATGGATCGAGAACAAGGAGATCACTAATGACCATGCAGATTTTCAACATTTCCGACGACATCGACCTGACGCCCGGACTGCCGGCGGATGGCCGTGACAGCGGTTCCTACAGGCGCTCCATCTGGCAGGATGATGTCGAAAACGGCACCATCGTCGCCGTCTGGAAGGCAGAGCCCGGCACTTACAGCTATCCGGGCCGCGACCTCGAGGAAACCTTCGTCGTGGTGGAAGGCGAGGCGCTTTACTCCCAGGAAGACTCAGAACCGATGAGGATCGGCCCCGGCTCCATCGTGCGCGTCGCCAAAGGGGTGGCGAGCCGGCTGGAGATCCTTTCGACCTTCCGCAAGCTCGCAACCGTCGTGCCCAAACCCTGACGCGCTAGAGCAATTTCAGCCGAAGCGCGATCGCTTTGGCGTCGGACCATGCGGTAAGAACAAAAAGTAGAGAGTTTTCGCGATCCGGAGAAAAGCGGAAACTTTCTAGCGACATGGCTGCCGGTGTTTTTTCACACCGGCGAGATCTAGGCGGTGGAAACGAGAAGTTCCGCCATCTTGATGTCGGTCACGAGATGATCCACGAAGCCACCGCGCAGGGCAGCTCTCGTTGCATCGAGCTTGAAGGTGCCGCTCACCACGAGCAGCCCTTCCATCTTGCGGAGCAGATCGTGGTCGGCGCCGATGATGCGTTGATCGAGATCGCCGAGAACCGCCCGCCCCGCTTCGTCGATGAAACGGCCGGCGATGATCCCGACCGCGCCCCGGTTGCGGTATTCATCGATTTCCTCCACGGTCGCGATCTTGAACTGCACCACATGGGTATCCGGCGTACAGGGGCTGAGCGAAAAGATCGACTTGTTGCACTTATGCAGGTTCTCGAGCTGCTCGCGGATGATCGGCTCCACTTTCAGCGCCGACGCCAGCGCCGAGCTGGAACAGACGGCCGGCGCATTGAAGTTGATGCAATAGGCATCAAGGCGCCGGGCGATTTCGGTGGTACAGCTTTCCGACGTGCTGAGCAGCGGATTGGCGATCGATCCGAGAAGCTGGCGCACCGTCAGGTCTTCGATCGCCCAGTGCGGCACATATTCCGAGACGAAGGACACGGTCTGCCCCCAGGAAACGCCGAGCACATCGCCCTTTTCGAGGAAGTTCGGCAGATGGTGCGCTGCGACCTCACAAACCGCCCGCGTCAGCATTTCGCCCTGCATCCCGTCATCGGGAACGACATGCACGCTCTTCAGGCCGTATTTCTCTGTCAACGCATCCGCCATGGCATTGACGCGGTAATGCTCCGGTGCGACCTGGATGCAGACGATGTTCCGCTCCTTGGCTAACTTCAGGTAGCTGATCACGGTCGGCCTCGACAGGGAGAGCGCGTCGGCAATCTCTCCCTGATTGAGGTTCTTGACGTAGTACATCCACGCCACCTCGGCGACAATCTTGTTTGACGGATGTTGCGGTCGGTACATGGATGTTTCCCGGTTACCCTCTTACCGCTCTGCGGCGGCCATCAGTACCTCTTCGGTGATCAGCAGATCGTCGTCAACAGAGCGGTCCGCCGCAAGGCCGAGATTGGCGAGATCGCCGTGATAGCCGCGAATGGCCTGAACAGGCGTGGCGTCGCCATCCGCCACGGCACGCATCCATTTGATGAAGGTGGGCTGATGCTCCGCCATGTTGATCTTGCGGCCGAAAAGCGCAAGACGGGCGCCGAACTTTTCCGCCTGCCAGACCAGCTCGAACGTGTCGCGATGCGTGCCGGTGCCACCGCCAAGCACGCCGATCACGACGGAACTGTCGTGAGCGACAAGCTCCTCAAGGGCAGCGGGGCCGTTATAGGCGACCTTCAGGAATTCCGGTCGCTCTTCCACCGTCAGGCTCGCAAGTGCGCGGGCGATGCAGTCGTTGACATACATGCCCGTTTCCGCGGCGCTAAAGCCGGTCGGCATGTTGGGGTTGAACACTTCAAGGAAATGCTTCTTACCGGCAGCCCGCGCCTTCGGACGGAAATCGCGATAGGCTTCAAGCGTCGCGGTATCGGCCTCGGTGTTGTTGTTGAACGTCATCGAATAGAGGCAAAGCTCCGCCTGCGCGCGCGTCAGATCCGTGCCGCTATAGGGCAGCGACTGCGTCGCGCGGTAGTTGCCGCCGCGAATGACGCCCCAGACATCCGTCGTGTCGTTGGCCCGGAAGGCCGGCATGATGCGCGAGCCGGAAAAGGCGCCGCGCGACTGCAGGTTCTCGATGTTGGACGTGGAAGCCAGCATGATGTCGACGACATCCTGCTTCACCAGTGCCTCGATCTCGGCAAGAAATTCGGCGCGGGTGCGGTTGCCGGTCGCCCGACCCTCGGCATCCCTGCGACGCCCGGCCGTGAGGATGCCGCCGGAGAGATCGGCGTCCTTGGCATCGGCGATGATGAAATCTCCCTTCGCGTACTGGCCGGCACGGATGCGTTCCATCTTTTCTTCGTAACGGGTTTTCGTCATGTCATGATCCATCGTGCTGTCGAAGATGCCTCAAGCCGCGGCGCGCAGGAGCGAGCGGCCATCTTCCTTCGAGAAAATGTGAATACTGTCCGCGTCGATGGAGAAATCGACCCGCTGTCCGGCCTCGAGCGTCCGGAATGCCTTGGTGACAAAGGACATCTCCCGGCCATCGACATCGACGATCACCTGTCCCTCGCTGCCCATGTTTTCGACGAGCACCACCGTTCCGCTGATGACGTTGACATCGCCCTCTGCGGCAATGTCCATCTTGGAAGGACGAAGGCCCACCTCGACCCTCGCTCCCTGACCGAGCTCCCGATAATCCTTCGCCGACACCTTCAGTCGGATCGACCCCGAGGTCAGTTCCGCCTGTTCGCCGTCGATGGCGACGCTGCAATCGCGGAAATTCATCGCCGGCGAGCCGATGAAGTCGGCAACGAAGCGGGTGGCCGGCCGGTCGAAGATTTCCGACGGCGTGCCCTGCTGCTCGATCGCACCTGCCCGCATCAGCACGATGCGGTCGGCAATCGTCATCGCTTCGAGCTGGTCGTGCGTGACGAAGATGGTGGTGGTCTTCAGATCGAGATGCATGCGGCGGATTTCGGTCCGCAGCTTCTCGCGCAGCTTGGCGTCGAGGTTAGACAGGGGTTCATCGAACAGGAAGAGCTTCGGCGTCTTGATCATGGCGCGGGCCATGGCAACGCGCTGCTGCTGGCCGCCCGAAAGGTTCTTCGGCTTGCGCTCCAGAAGCTGGGCGAGACCGAGCATATTCGACACATGCTCGACACGCCGGCGGATCTCCTCGGCCGGCACTTTCTGCCGGCGCAGGCCGAAGGCGATGTTGTCGAACACGGACATATGCGGATAGAGCGCGTAGGACTGGAAGACCATCGCCACGCCACGCTCGCCCGGCGGCAGATGCGTCACGTCGCGGCCGCCGATGCTGACCGTGCCGTCCGATATCTCCTCGAGACCGGCGATCATGCGTAGCATGGTGGACTTGCCGCAGCCGGAAGGTCCGAGAAAGACCACGAATTCATGGTCGGCGATGTCGAGGTTGAGATCCGAGATGACCGTATGGCTGCCATAGGACTTGCGGATCTTGGTGCATTTGATGTTGGCCATGTCGATTTTTCCTATTTCCGGCCCGTGGCAACCATGCGGTTGATGAAGCTCATCAGAAGACCGATGAAGACCAGCGGCGGCAGTACGAGGATGACGGTCGAGGCATTGATGACGCCCCATGGAACTTCCTTGCCGAGCGACGTGATGGACGCGGCCACGACGGGGAGCGTGGAGTTTTCGGCAGCGAGCGTGAGCGCGAGCAACAGTTCGTTCCAGACCAGCACGAAGGTGAAGACGAGGGAGCCGAACAGCGAGGGTGCGGCGATCGGCAGCGCAAACTTGAGGAAGATTTCGGTCTGCGAGCAGCCTTCCATCGCCGCCGCTTCCTCGATCTCCTTCGGTACCCGCTCGAAGGCCGGCACGGAAAGCCATATGACCGTCGAGATGGTGGAGATCAGGTAGACCAGGATCAGGCCCGTCAGCGTGTCGTAGATGCCGCTGTCGAGATAGATGATGATGAACGGGATCGCGATTGCCACCGGCGGCATGAAGCGCAGGGACAGAACGAAGAACTGCAGGTCGTCCTTCTTCTTCTCCACATGCCGCGCGAGGCTGTAGGCGGCGGGAATGCCGAACAGCGCCCCGAGCAGGACCGAGACACCCACGACCACCACCGAATTGCCGAGACCATCGCGGATGGACGGGTTCTTCAGGATGGTCGCGAAGTTCTCCAGCGTCGGCGTGAAGATGAGCGTCGGGACCGGCGTCACGATATCCTTCAGCTTCTTGAACGAACCGAGGATGGTCCAGACGATCGGCAACAGCGCGATCAGGATCATAAGGGCCAGGAAGCCCCGGGAAAAGGTGCGGCGGATCAGGCTGACCATTTGCGGATACCTCGCCAGACGAGCGTAAAGACGACCGTGGTTATGAGAAGAAGGAGAATGGACATGGCGGAGGCATAGGAAACGCGACCGCCGAGATTGATGCCGGCCTGATAGGCATAGAGATCGAGTGTCTCGGTCGCCGTTCCCGGTCCACCGCCGGTCATGACGAAGATCAGGTCGAAGGACCGCAGCGATTCCACCGCCTTGACGAGGGCAAGGCTGATGATTGGCGCCTTCAGCATCGGCATGGTCACATAGGCGTGAATTTCCCAGGTCTTGGCATTGTCGAGCTGGGCGGCTTCGATCGGATCCTTGGGCAGGGTCTCAAGCAGCTTCAGCATGATGACGGTGAAGAACAGGCCCCACTGCCAGATGTCGACGACGGCGACCGAGAACAGCGCGAGCTTCGGATTGGCCAGAAACTCGATCGGACCTAAGCCGAACAGGCCGGCGATGTAGTTGATGAGGCCAAGCGACGGCGAATAGAGAAAGCGCCAGATAAAGGCGGCCGCGACGCGCGGAAGCAGGACCGGCGCGAGAAACGCCAGGCAGATCAGGTTGCGTGCGCGCGCAGAACGCGTGTTCTCGAAGATGTAGACCGACAGGAACATTGCCACCAGCAGCGAGCCCGCAACGGTCACCACCTCCCAGATCGCGGAGATCTTGAGGGCATTGAGGAAGCGGCGGTCGCCGAGAAGACGCTGGTAGTTGTACAGCCCGACGAAATCATAATCGGGATAACGCAACGACCGGTCCATCACCGAGAAGTACAGCGCTCCGGCAACGGAAACCAATGCCAGGATCGCGAGAATGGTAAAGGCGGGCGCAAGCGTCCAGAAGACGAATCTCTGTTTTTGCATTCCGTTGCTCTTTGAAAGTTGCGGGCCCGGCCGGGCGCATGTTCGCCCGGCCGCGGCCTCTGCAGTTATTTTGCGTGCCGAAGCGTGTCCTCGGCGGCGAAGGCTGCCTCGTCGAGCGTTGCCTGAACGTCCGTCTTCGTACCGGTGAAGAGTTCTTCAAGCGCAAGGCCGAGATTGTCGCCGATCTCCGGCCAGACGGGGCTCGCCATGATCAGAAGCTGCGTGCGCGAACCCGTCGCCAGCAGTGCCTCAATGTATTCGGCCGGCACGGCGTTGGCGAAGGCCTCGCTCTTCAGCGTGGACTGGCGGCCGATATCCGAGGCGATGCCGTCGGCAAGGCGATGGGCTTCCATCTCCTTGGAGGTTGCCCAGCCGACGAAATCGCCGGCAACCTTCTTCGTGCACTCGTCCTTGGCGCCGACCGTCGAGACGGCGAAACCATGCGCCCAGCCGGCAGAGCCGAGCGGCTCGGGCGGCGGGGCATAACCGACCTTGCCCTTGACCACCGACTTTTCCGGATCTTCCATCCACGGACCGAACACGTCGGATTCGATCAGGTACGCGACCTGACCACCACGGAAGGCTTCGACTGAGTCCGACCAGTTGAACGTGCCGACGCCGGGCGGCGCATACTTCATCAGGTCGATATAGAGTTCGGTCGCCTGAACGCCCTTGTCGGAGTTAAAGGCCGGCTGATCGCCATTCATCCATTCGCCGCCAAGACCGCGGAAGAACGGTGTCCAGCGCCATACGTTCATGCCGGAGCCGCGCTGGCCGCGGGCAGCCCATCCGTAAAGCTTGTTGGCAGGATCGTTGACCGCCTTGATGCCGGCAACCATCTCGTCCAGCGTCTTCGGCACGGCAAGGCCAGCCTTTTCAAGCACATCCTTGCGGTAGATTAGGATATCGCCACCACCGACGAAGGGCGCGAAATACTGCTTGCCCTGATAGCTTGCGACATTGGCGAGGTCGACGCGGAAGTCGGCGATGTCGTATTCGGCGGGTAGCACATCAGCCAGCGGATAGATCCATCCGGCCGTCGCATATTCGGGCGTGTTCGCCTCATCGACGTAAAGGACCTGATAGGCACCGGCGCCAGTAGAGGCATCGAGACGCGCCTTGGCGCGGCGCTCGTTCTCACCGAGAAGATTGATCTTCACCGTCGTCTGCCACTTCTTGTTGAACTCGCCGACATACTTGTCGAGTTCAGTGACGGACGGCATGCCCTGGCCGATCACGTTCAGAGTCGGCACCTTGCCGACGCAGGCATCTTCCTGCGCCCGGACGGCAGCCGGCACCGCCAGCATGCATACGGAGCATAAAAAGGCTGTCTTCAATTTCATCGTCATTCCTCCTCCAAAGAACTGATTTTCCAGGTTGCCGATCGCTAGAAGAGATCGGCGAGTTTCTGATCGAGTGTCAGAAATTGCTGATAGCGTTCCTCGTAGAACTGGCGCACCGCCGCATTGGGCAGGGCCGTCCGGGTCACGCGGCACATGCCGCGCGACGCCGCCGCAAGATCGCTGTAATGGCCTGTTGCAACCGCCGCGCACATCGCGGCACCGAGCGCGCCAAGTTCCTCGCCCTCGGATACTTCCACCGGCAGGCCGCAGATATCGGCGAAGATCTGCGACCAGACCTCACTCTTGGATGCGCCGCCTGCGAGGCGGATGGTCGAAGGCCTGAGCGGTGCGACATATTCCGCAACGCTCTCGCCATGCCGGCGATGCTGGAAGGCAACCCCTTCGTAAAGGGCGCGCAGCATCGAGCCGCGATCGTCGGAATTGACGATGCCGACGAAGGCGCCACGCCTCGGCGCCGGACCGTTGACGAAGGGCATGAAGTGGCAGCGCCGGCCGGCAACCGGGCTTGCCGCAACCAGTTCATTGGCCGTCGCCACGTCGATCTGGCCACCGGCGGCGCGCGCAAGATACCAGTTGAGATTGGCCGCCGATGTCGGGCTTCCTTCTGCCAGAAGACGGCAGGCGCGGTCCCGGTGCAGCATGTTGAGGATGGGCGGCGGCTGGCGAACCTTCCTGTCCGTTTCGATCGCATTGATCGACCACGTTCCGGCAATCATGGTCAGCGCATCGCCACCGATCACGCCGGAGCCGGTGACGCAGGCGCTGACATCCATCATCGCCGCGACGACCGGTGTTCCGGCCAACAGGCCTGTTTCCTCGGCCGCGGCATGCGAGATCCGCCCGGCTATGCCGGTGTTTTCCACGAGCGGCGGCATGCGGCTTACGAAAGAGCCGATACCCAGACGCTCGAAATAGGCGGCGTCGTAATCGCCGCGCTCCAGATCCAGCAGACCACCGCCGCTTGCATCGGTCGGGTCGGACGCCGCAACACCCGTCAACCGCATGCGGATGTAATCCTTGCAGGCCAGCGCCCAGCGGGTTCTCGCGACGACATCGGGTTCGTTCCGCGCCAGCCAGATCAACTGCATGATCGTCTGGCCACCCCAGATCCTGTGGCCGGACAGTTCCTCCATCGCTTCGGCCGTACCGTCGCGATGAAACTCCTCGACGATCGACTGCGCCCGGTGATCGACCGAGACGATGCCATCGCGCGTACCGCGACCGTTCTCGTCGACCAGAAAGATGCCATTGCCGAAACCCGTGCAGGCGATGGCGGCGATGCGGCCGGGATCGACCTGCGTGGAGGTCAGTTCGCGGATAGCGAGCGCCGTGTTGCGCCAGAAGGCCTCCGGCTCGCGCTCCACCCAGCCATTGTCGCGATGGATCGTGGAAACATCGACGGCGCGGGATGTCACCAGCCGTCCGTTTCCGTCGAAGATCGCGGCCTTGACCGCAGTGCCGCCGGCGTCGATTGCCAGAAAGAGGTCACCCATGGCGAACCTCCAGCATTTCGGCTCGCGCAGCACCCTGCGGCAGAACGGTCGGCATGGCGAGGCAGCGGGCGATTTCCTTCTCGGCCCATGCAGTATCGAGCCCACGCACCTTCGCCAGATGCAAACCAAAATCGCGCACGATGGCCTCGGTGCAGCGACCGTCGAGAACGATCTGCGTGCGCCGCAAAAGCAGGTCATCGAGGAAAACAGCCGCCCGCTTCTCGATCAGCCAGCGTAGTTCCCGCTCGGTGAAATCCGGAATGCTGGCAATCACCGTATCGGCAGACAGGTTGCAGAACGTTGCGACCTCCTGTGCCACCGCGCCGTATCGGGCAACCAGATCGGACGCCCTTGCCGGGGCAAGCGACAGGCCGCTGCAAAGCCGGTTCACCAGTTCCTGCCGGCCCGCGCCGCCCGATCCCATGCCGGCAGCCCCCCGGTATTGCCGCCGGCGGGTGTCCACCCTGCGCTTGACGGAAAGGATCTGGAAAATGCGGTCGGATGCCTGCTCGCCGAAGGCCCTGAAGGTGGTCCACTTGCCCCCGACCAGAGAGAGAAGCGGCTGGCCGGAAGCGAGCCGGTCCTCGGCGATAAGATGGTCGCGGTTTGCCCGGTTGACGCTTGCGCCACCGCCAGCCTGCAGCGGACGAATGCCCGTCGTTACCGCCACGATATTGCGCTCGGTAACATCGATGTCGTCGAAGAGCCTCGAAAGCGCGCCCGTGAGATATTTGGTTTCGGACGCGGCAACGGTGTCGTCGTCAGGGCTATCGACCTGAATTTCCGTAGTGCCCAGCAAAATGGTGTGATCGAGTGGATAGCAGATTACCATGCGGCCTGTGCCATCGTCGAAATAGAAGGCACGGCTGTCCATGCGCTTCTGCAATTCATCGTGTCGGACCAGCACATGGGCGCCCTTCACCGGCCGGATATAACCCGTGTTTAGGCCGAGCGACCGGTTCACCTGATCCACCCAGGCGCCAGCAGCGTTGACGACGAGTTTGGGGCGCAGGTGTATCGTCCGGCCGGAAACGCGGTCCGAGATCGCGATGCCATTGCCGTCCTGCTTCCAGTCGACATGGTTGAGGCAGGCGACGTTTTCGTTCGCCTGCAGAGCGTCTTCGATCATTTCCATGACCAGCGCCTCCGGATTGCGGATGCGAGCATCGAAATAGCTGATGACGGCGCGGTAGCGCGAAGAGAGGGCTTTCGGAAACGCCGCGCGACGAAGCGCCGTGCGATGCGACGGCAGGACCTTGTCCACGCGTCCAAGGAATTCGTAGAGATAAAGCGCGCCCTTGAGACCGGCCGTGCTCAGTGGACCACTACGGCTGCTGAGACCGAGGAAACGCAGGATCGAGCCGGCCAGTCCGTGCAGGTAATGGGAAAGCGGCACGACCACTTCCAGCGGCAGGGTGAAATGGGGAGCATACTTCAGGAGAAGATTGCGTTCGCGGGCGGATTCGGCAACCAGCTTGAATTCGCGGTTTTCCAGGTAACGAAGGCCGCCGTGGGCCATGCGCGAGGAAGCACTCGTTGCGCCCTTGCAGAAATCCGCACGGTCGATGAGAAGCGTCGAAACGCCGTTCAGGGCCAGTTCGCGCAGAACGGCGACGCCATTCACGCCTCCGCCGACAACAAGCACGTCAAAGTTCGCACCCGACGCGATGCGCGCCAGGCTCTCCTCCCGGATATTCATTCTCTCTCCCAGTGCCCCTCAGGCGGCCTCCGCCAGCTCCCGTTCGATGAGGCAAGCGAAACCTTGCAGTTTGCTTTATAAAAGTCAATCTATGTTTATCTTTGTAAACATTAGCATCAATTAAATATCAAGTTATTGAATTACTTAATTCTTTAGAAAACCGGAAAACCGAAAGGCATCATCGGTGTCTCAGGCATGAGACACAATGTTCGGAAAATCTGAGGCGTTTTCTGTATTGTGGTCTCCGGTCGCAGCCAGGTGACCGGATCGGCAGCCGGCAGAGATCCGTGCTGCCAGACGCAACGAAGGTCGTTTCGACCTTGAACGCGATCGTGTGGATGGCGGCCTGCGGAGTGAAACCGATAACGCATAGACGCTTCTCGTCCTCGGTGCCCGGCGCTGTTGCACCGCATGTGATCGAAGCGGCGTTCACGGTCCGCCCGGTCACGACCGGATACTGATCCGGAACGGCATCAGAAAGCCGAGAGGCTTGCGGCATCGCTCTCCTTGAGTAACAGCATGGCAAGCCGAGCCACTTGTGCGCGGCGCACTGTTGAAGCCTGGCAGCCATGTCGCGCTGATCGGCGGTCCAAAATGCGCGAATGCGACGACGAAACCATCCGCTAGGCTGAACTCCACACCGACAGCCGGGAAACCTGCGGAGATTGCGGGGAATTCGTCCAGTCGATCGAAAACGGGTTGATGTCCTGGGACGACATAGAAGCCGATCTTTTCGACCTTTGCTGAGACGACGCGACATCCTATCTATCCGGGGATGGCATAACACCGTTGAAGAATGCCGGCGGTGCCCATCTCGATCTCTTCACGGCGCAGGAATTGCTGGCCCGGCACGTTGCAGGCCTGTAAGGAATGCCAACCCACCTTTCCAATCTACCATCAGTCAGGATGCCCCCATGCTGCAGAACAAGACACTGATCGAAAAGCTCAACTTCTATATCGATGGCGCTTGGGTCGCTCCGGTTGGCGGAACGCGGATCGACGTCATCAATCCGGCAACCGAAGAAGCCTATGCCGTCATTTCAGGCGGCACCGCAGGCGATATCGATCGCGCCGTGGTAGCAGCACGCCGGGCCTTCGACAGCTGGAGCACCACCAGCCGCGACGAACGGCTCGCCTATCTGGAAAAGCTCGTCGACATTTATGAGCGCCGCATGGAAGAGATGGCAGAGACGATCACCGCCGAAATGGGCGCGCCGATCAAGCTCTCGCGCGAGTCCCAGGCCGTTTCGGGCACTTTCCACCTGAAGGCTTTCATCAAGGCATTCAAGTCTTACGAATGGGAATCCCTGCCGGACGAAAGCCGCCCGAACCAGCGGATCGTGCATGAAGCCATCGGCGTCTGCGGCCTCATCACGCCATGGAACTGGCCTATGAACCAGATCGCGCTGAAGGTCATCCCGGCCGTCGCCGTCGGTTGCACCGTGGTGCTGAAGCCGTCTGAAATCGCGCCGATGTCCGCAATGCTGTTTGCCGAGTTTATGGACGAAGCCGGCTTCCCCGCCGGTGTGTTCAACCTCGTCAACGGCGAGGGCGCTGTTGTCGGCGAAGCGCTCTCCAGCCATCCTGATGTGGATATGATGTCGTTCACCGGCTCCACCCGCGCGGGCGCGGCCGTCTCCCGCGCCTCTGCATCCACCGTAAAGCGGGTTTCGCTCGAACTCGGCGGCAAGTCGCCGAACATCGTGTTCGCCGACGTCGATCTCGCTGCAGCCATCGAGCGCGGCGTCAGGCATTGCTTCGAAAACACCGGACAGTCCTGCAACGCACCGACCCGCATGCTGGTCGAGCGTTCCGTCTATGACGCAGCGGTCGAGATTGCCGCCAAGGCTGGCGCACAGGTCGTCGTCGACGATCCGGCCAAGGACGGCGATCACATCGGCCCGCTTTCTTCCGGCGCGCAGTTCGAGAAGGTACAGGGCATGATCGAGAAGGGCATTGCGGAAGGTGCAAAGCCGGTACTCGGTGGGCTCGGCCGCCCCGAAGGCTTTAACCGCGGCTATTTCGTCCGGCCGACCATCTTCGCCGGCGTCAACAACGACATGGCGATTGCCCGCGAGGAGGTTTTCGGACCGGTGCTGGTGATGATCCCCTTCGACACGGAAGAAGATGCGATCCGCATCGCCAACGATACCGAATACGGTCTTGCCGCCTACATCCAGACCGGTTCGCCAGAACGCGCCCAGCGCGTCGCCCGGAAGCTGCGCGCCGGCATGGTGCAGATCAACGGCACGTCGCGCGCTCCGGGCATGCCTTTCGGCGGCTACAAGCAATCGGGCATCGGTCGTGAAGGCGGCAAATGGGGTCTCGAAGACTTCATGGAAGTCAAGCTCATCGCCGGCTGAGGCAGGCATCCAGCAGCTGTCCACAAATCGCTGCGCTATCGATAAAACATGTAGACCCGGGCTTCATAAAAGCCCGGGTCTTTTTATGAACGTCGGCACGGGGAAGGTGTGACCTGCCCTGCCGTCAGGCCAGCCCCATCACTCGACGAATTTGGCGATGCGGAATTTCCGCTTCTCCAGCTCGGGGAAATAGGTGGCCACGTCGAAATAGCTTTCCGGTGCATGAACTCCCGGCTTTTTCGGCAAGGCAAGGATGAGCTGCGCCGCGATCGACCCATTCATCGAAGTGCAGGCATCGACATAGGGGGCATACATTTCATCGGGCGAAACCGTGACTTCGACGCGGACGGTGCGTTCGACACCATCTTTGCGGCCACGGCCGATGGCGAAATGGATTTCGTGGCTGTCCTGCGTCGGGATCCTGTCGGCGTGTTTACGGATGTTGCGTTCGATCACCTTGTTAAGAACGTCGAGCGGCTTGACCTTGATACCGCCAATCTCGACCGGCTCGTCGAAATCGCCGAAACCGGCCTTGACCAGACCGACCCAGGCCTCGTGCTCGCGATGCGGCAGATGCAGCTTCCAGGAGAATTCGCGGATGCCCTTCTCCCGGATGCCGTCGGCAAGCGGAACGGTAAGTTGTTCCGAATGAGGTGAGTGCATGAATTCGCAACGGCCCCATGGCTCCGGCAGGTCGAGGAATTCGCTGCCGCTCATCGGCGCGCATTCCACATGCTTGCCGTCATAGAACTGGGTGCTTGGATGGGCGTATTCGGCAAGCACCGTCGAGACGCTGTAAGGGGGCACCAGCACCGGGTTTTCGTCCCCCACCAGTTCTGCGGCCCAGTAGAGGTTGATCCGGTCGATCTCGTCGAGTTCATCGGCCACGGCCCGGCAAATGACGTTCGACATGCCCGGATCCGCGCCGCAGCCAATGACGGCGGGCACACCGGCCGCCTTGAAACGCTCATGTTCTGCAAGCTGCTTGACGGTATAGGTGCCAAGGCCGCCAAGGTCCATGTAAGGCACCTTGAGCGCCAGAGCCGCCTCGAAAATCGTCATCTGGAAACCGAGCAGGGTCGGCACGCAGTTGATGCAGAGATCGGCACCGGCAATCGCCGCATGCAGTGCCTCGGCATTGGTCACATCGAGATTGACCAGTGTGATGCGCGGATCGCCGAGTTCAGTCGCCAGTGCTTCCATCTTTTCCCGCGATGCGTCGCAAAGACGGATAGTATTGATGTCGATGATGGCGCGGTCCGAGAGGAGGTCGCGCACGATGCCCGCGCCCATGAAGCCGGCGCCGCCGAGAAGGGTGATAATCATTGATCTTTCCTTTGCATGCATATCTCAGACGTGCTTGCGCCCGCCCTCTTCGTAGAACCAGTCGTCCGGATAGGGATACCACCAGCCCTGTACCGCCGGCTTGTGGTCGATGATGACCATCTTGGCGCGTCGGAAGGTATCGAGGCCGAGCTTCGACAGCTCCCGCCCGAGGCCGGACTTCTTCCAGCCACCAAAAGGCAGGGCGTCGTTATCGATCAGCGGATTGTTGACCCAGACCATGCCCGCCTCCAGCCGGTCGGCGGCCTCCATGGCTTCCTCCAGCGATGTGGTGAAGATGGAAGCACCGAGGCCAAATTCGCTATCATTGGCGCGATCGATCGCCTCGTCGAAATCCCTGACCCGCATGACGGCGGCAACGGGACCGAAGCATTCCTCCCGCATGATCGCCATGTCGGGGGTGCAACCGGTGAGAATGGTCGGTTCATAGAACCAACCGGTCGGCTCGCTCTCGGGAATCTTGCCGCCGATGACAACCCTGGCTCCCTTGGCCTTAGCGTCTTCCACCAGCCGGATAACCTTGGCCCGCGCCGCTTCGCTCACCAGTGGACCGATCTCGGCGCGGGTGAGACCATTACCGATGCGCAATCGCTTCGTCTCGGCGACGAACTTCTCGATGAATTCGTCATGCACGGCATCGACGACGAAGAACCGTTCGGCCGACGTGCAGACCTGCCCGGACATATGAAAGGCTGCGGTAACGGCACCGGGCGCGGCGACATCGAGCGGCGCGTTCGCGGTGATGATCATCGGGTCGGAACCGCCTGCCTCTATCACGGCCGGCTTCATCTGGGCTGCGGCTGCCATGGCCACGGCCTTGCCGGCGGCAACCGATCCCGTGAAAGCGACGGCATGGGTTTTCGGCGATGCGATCAGCGCGCTGGCAAGCTCGACGCCTCCCGGAAGGCACGCGATCAACCCTTCCGGCAGAGCTTCGAACACGGTCATGAATTCGAGCGTGGAAAGTGTCGTTGCGGGCGCGGGCTTGATAATGCAGGCGTTACCCGAGGCAAGCGAAGCCGCAACCGTCCAGCACATCAGCAGGATCGGGAAGTTGAACGGCATGATATGCACGCTGACGCCGAGCGCCTCGTAACGCGCATGCTGGAACGATCCGGCCTGGGTCGTGCCGGCAACCTTGCCCGCCTCGTCGCGCGCCATCTCGGCGAAATAACGGAAGGCGCTGGCGCAGTTCGCCACCTCGCCGATCGCCTCGGGGTAGGGCTTGCCCATCTCACGCGACATCAATTCGGCGCAGCGCCGCATGTCGGTTGCCTCGATGCGGTTAGCAATGCGGTGGAGGATAGTGGCCCGCGTCTTCGCGTCGAGCCGCTTCCAGTCGCGCTGCGCCGCAGTTGCGGCGGCAAGGACGGTTTCCATTTCGGCGGCCGTAGTATCGGCAAAGCTGCCGACAGTCGCAAGCGTCGCCGGGTCGATCACCGCATGGCGCTCGCCCTCGCCCGGAACATAGACGGGGTGCCGGTAGAAAACGGGTTCGGCTGGATTGAACATATCAGTCATTTCCTTGGCATTCTGCGGGTCGGAAAGGTTGCCCGCCCCTCACCCCCTCGCTCCGCTTACGGGGAGAAGGTGCCGGCAGGCGGATGAGGGGCGGACGCCAATTCTCGTTCAGCGGATCATGTAGACCTTCTTCACCGTCTCATGGACGGTGCATTCGCCCTTCCAGTCCTTCGGGAAGAAGGCTGCGGTATCGGGCGTGATCTCGATCACCTCGCCGCTCTCATGCACATAGGTGCAGCGTCCTTCGAGAAAGTGGCAGAACTCGTCGCTCGTGACATGGCAGAACCACTTTCCCGGCGTGCAGATCCACAGCCCGCTCTCGGACTCTCCGTTCGGGCCCTTATAGATGACCTTGCCGGAGGTGTGGCTCTCGCCTTCGATCATGGTGGGGATCACGCCCCAGTCCTTGAGGTCGGTTTCCTCGAGCGGCTTGCGCATCAGGGGTGTTGCGGTCATGGGGAGTTTCCTTTCATTTTCTTGTTGAGAGCATTTCCAGCAAGAGTGCGAAGCGTTTTTGCGTCCGGGAATGCTTTAAAATAAAGGGATTGGGCGTTTTCACCTTTCCGGGAAAAGCGGAAACGCTCTAGGTCAGACCAGCATGTAGATGTTGCGCATGGTCTCGATCACGGTGCATTCGCCGGTCCAGCCACCGGGGAACATGACGACGGTGCCCGGCTCCACCTCGATCACCTCGCCGGCATCCGAGCGGTAAACCGCACGGCCGGCAACGAAATGGCAGAACTCGTCACGCGGAATGGAAAGCCGCCAGCGACCGGGCGTGCAAACCCATATGCCGGATTCCGGCTGGTTATTCGGTCCCTTGAACACAAGCCGGCCGGAAGAATGGGACTGGCCCTCCAGACTGTCCGGCTGGTCGCCCCAGTCCACGAGATCGGAGAAGGTCGTCGCGTCATAGATATGCGGCGCCGAGGATTGCGTGGTCTCAACCATTATAGGCACCGGTCTTTACGAGTTCGTCGAGGATGCCGGCCGCCTTTTGCGGGCCGTTCCTTGCCTGCATGTGGGCGCTGGTTGCCGCAAGCTTCGCCTTCATGGCAGGGCTGTTGATGCAGGCATCGAGCTTTTCCGCAAGGTCCGCATCGGTCCAGTCATACCGCGGCATCTTGAAGCCGTGGCCAGTCTCGTCCACGCGCGTCGCATTATCATGACCATCCCAGACATAGGGCATGATGATCGCCGGCTTGCCGAAATAGAGGCACTCGGTGAACGAGTTGTTGCCGCCGTGATGGATCACGGCATCGACCTGCGGAATGACCGAAGGTTGCGGGAACCAGCTGTCGATGATGACATTGCCCGGCAGGTTCTCGTACTGGTCCTTGTAATCGCCGACATTGACGAGCGCCCGGTAGGGCAACTTGCCGATCGTTTCGATCAGACGCTTCAAGAGGTCCGTATCGCCAGCACCGAGGGAGCCGAAGGAAATGTAGAGGAGCGGCTTGTCGTTGTTTTCAGCGAATGTCGGAACCTCGTAGGATTTTTCCTTGCGGACGCAACCCTCGAGATACTGGAACTGTTTCGGATCGAGCGGATGCTCGCGCTCGAACTTCGCCGGCTCGGGATACAGCAGCAGGTTCATGAAGGGCGACGCCTCAAAGAACTGGCCGATCGGATAGGCCTCCTCTCCACTCTCGGCAAGGAAGCCATTGAAATCGTCGTGGATCGGCTTGATGACATCGTTGAAGTGATCGCGATAGGCCGCATGGCCTTCGAAATCCTTCTCGCCGCAGCCGGAAAGATGGGGCGGGATCCTGGGGTCCTCGATCTCGTTTTCCGAGCAGGAGATGATGCGCACCCACGGCGTGCCGAACTGCTTGATCGCCGGGAAGAGGATGACATTGTCGACGCAGATGAGATCCGGCTTGATTTTCGCCAGCACGCCCGGCAGGTCCTTCTGCGCCCACTTGGCGCTATCGACGATCGCTGTCCAGCAATCCTTCACGTAGTTATCGACCTGATCGTAGGGCGATTTGCGGAAATTCGGGATGTGGCCGTTGATGAAGTCTTCCCAGAACTTCGCCATCTGTTCGGGCGGCATCGGCTCGGAAAGGTTCACCGGATGCGCCTCGAAACCATATCCCTCATAGACCGAAACGAAACCGGGATCGGAAAGGAAGACGGCCTTGTGGCCCAGTGCCTCGACGGCCTGGGCAATGCCGACCGAATTCAGCGCCGGGCCGAAAGCCGCCTCCGGAAAGAATGCAATTGTCTTGGACATGGTGTTCCCCTGTTCTCGCTTATTGGAAGAGCCGGCATTTCGCCGGGTCGATGCCGAGGCTGAGTGTTGCGCCGATCTGCCAGGACCCGGCACCGCTCGCGGGCACGCGAACCTGAAGCGGTGTCTCCGCGGCAGCGGTCTTCACATGCAGCACGCGGTCGAGGCCGTGATAGGCGACATCCGCAATCACGCCGGCGACCGGCAGGTTGCCGGAGGCCTCGACGGCCATGTTCTCCGGCCGTACCGCAAGCGTCGCTACGCCGGGCCTGGCGTCAGGTATCGCAAGCCGCAGTCCATCCGCCTCGAAGACGCCATCCGAGCCGACCTTGCCCTCGATGAAATTCATCACGCCGATGAAGTTCGCCACGAAGCGGTCGGCCGGCCGCTCATAAACGTCTTCCGGTGCCCCGACCTGCAGAAGGCGTCCGTCCTTCAGGATCGCCATGCGGTCGGCCATGACCAGCGCCTCTTCCTGATCGTGGGTCACGATGATGAAGGTGATGCCGGCCTCATGCTGCATGCGCTTCAATTCGAGCTGCATCTTTTCCCGCAGCTTCTTGTCGAGCGCGCCGAGCGGCTCATCGAGAAGCAGCACCTTGGGACGCTTCACCAATGCGCGGGCCAGCGCCACGCGCTGCTTCTGGCCGCCGGAAAGCTGTTCCGGCTTGCGCTCGGAAAACTGCGTCAGGTCCGTCATCGCCAGCGTCTCGTCGACGCGCCGGCGGATCTCGGCCTTGTTCAGACGCTCCATCTCGAGCCCGTAGGAAAGGTTCTGACGCACGGTCATGTGGGGGAAGAGCGCATAGGACTGGAACATCAGGTTGAGCGGCCGCTTTTCGGGCGGCAGCGGCGAGATGTCCTTGCCGTCGAGCAGGATGCGGCCGGCGTTCGGCGTCTCGAAACCGGCGAGCATGCGCAGGAGCGTGGTCTTGCCGCAGCCCGAAGGTCCCAGAAGCGCGAAGAATTCGTTCTCACGGATATCGAGCGAAATGCTGTCGACGGCGGTGATCGGCCCGAAGGTCTTGGCGACACTCTCGATGCGCAGGATCGGTGAACTGCTCATGGGACCTGCTGTTCTCTGTTTAGCCATTGCGAGATCAGGAGCACCGTCGCGCTGACCGCCATGACGATGGTGGCGAGCGCGTTGACCTCCGGCGTGATGCCGAAACGGATCATCGAATAGATCTGCATGGGGAGGGTGATGGATGAGCGGCCGGCGCCCGCCGTGAAGAAGGCGATGATGAACTCGTCGACCGAAAGCGTGAAGGCAAGCAACGCACCGGCGACGATCGAAGGCAGGAGGACCGGGAAGGTCACCCGCCAGAAGGTCGTCCAGCTGGAAGCGCCAAGATCGCGCGATGCCTCGACGATGGAAAAATCGAAATGCTTGAGCCTGGCGCGCACGACCGAGCAGACAAAGGCGAGGTCGAAGATCACATGGCTGATGACGATGGTGTGCAGGCCCATCGTCAGGCCAAGCCGGGAGAAGAACGTCAGAAGGGCTACGGCAAGCACGATGTCGGGGATGACCATTGGCGCGAAGGCCAGCGCTTCCAGTCCGCTGCTCTTGCGCCGCCGCGTTTCCATGCCTAGCGCCAGCAGGGTGCCGAGTACGGTCGAGACCACAGTGGCGAAGACGGCGACGACAAGCGTGTTCCAAGCGGCGCGCAGGATATCGGTGTTGGAAAGAAGCGCCCCGTACCAGCGGGTCGAGAAACCCGACCAGGATGTCGGCAGGCCGCTGTCGTTGAAGGAAAGCAGCACCAGGACTGCAATTGGCAGATAGAGGAAGCCGAACACCAGCAACAGGATGATGCGGCCCGGCAGCTTGCCGGAAAATGTGGCGTTCATTGCGCCGCCTCCCCTCTCCGCTCGCCCGAAGCGTGGGCGGTGGCGCGCGCCTGAACCAGCAGCAGCACGATCATAGTGGCGATCAGGGCCGCACCGAGAGCCGCGCCGAAGGGCCAGTCATTGGCCGTCAGGAACTGGTCGTAAACGAGATTGCCGACCATCTGGAAGCGACCGCCGCCGAGGAGTGCCGGCGTCACGAAATTGCCGATCGACAGCACGAAAACGAAGACACCGCCGGCCGCAACACCGGGCATGGTCAGGGGCAGTGTCACGCGCAGGAAGGTTCGCACCGGCCCGGCCCCGAGATCGCGCGAGGCTTCCATCAGCTCCGGGTTCAGCCGCGACAGCGTCGAATAGATCGCGAGGATGACGAAGGGCAGGTAGTTGTAGACGAGGCCGGTGATGACCGCGGCTTCCGTATAGAGCATCGACAACGGCTCCCCGGTATAACCGAGCGAACGCAGCAGATTGTTGATGAGGCCCTCGCGGTTGAGCAGCACGATCCAGGCATAAGTGCGGATCAGGTAATTGCTCCAGAAGGGCAGCACCGCAAAGAATAGCAGGATCGGCTGGGTCATGCGCGGTGCGCGGCTGATCGCATACGCCGCTGGATAGGCAATGAGAATCGCAACGACCGTCGCCGTCAGGGCGATGCGGGCGGAATTGAGAAAGATCTTCGCGTAGAGCGGATCGACGACGCGGGCGAAATTCTCCAGCGTGAACGTGTACTCCACGCCACCCCAGACGCCGCGTTCGAAGAAGGCGTAACTCAGGACGAGCACGCACGGCACCACCATGAAGGCGACGAGCCAGGCGACGCCGGGCGCGGCGAGCAGGTTCGGTCTGGCGGTGTTGAAAGACAAAGGCATACTCCAGCGAAGCCACGGCAGGCTTCCGCTCATCGATGGTTCATGGATGAATGGTGGGCCCCATGGCGGCCGGGGATTGCCCGCCGCCATGGGAGGATTAGCCGATCAGTTCGCGGCCTTGATCTCGCTCACGATGCGGGAATAGTCCTTCTGCGCAGAACCGAGGTCGCGCAAGAGCTCGTATTTGACGAGGTCTGCAGGCGCCATGGCCATGTTCGGATATTGCTCGACAAGCGCCTTGTCGAGGCTATCCATGGCGGCCTTGTTCGGCACCTTGTAAAGGATGTTCTGGGCGGCCCAGGCGTGGTTCTTGGCGTCGAGGATGAAGTTGATGAACTTCATCGCCGCGTCCTTGCGCTCGGAGCTTTTCATCACGACGATGGTGTCGATCCAGAGGTCGGAACCTTCCTTCGGCACAACGAACTTGATCTCCTTGTTCTCACCGATACCGTAGTTGCACCAGCCGTCCCAGGCATGCACCAGCGACGCCTCGCCGGAAACGAGCTTCGAATAGAAGGTCGTGTCGTCATAGGCGAGAAGCGTCCTCTTCGCCTCAATCAGGAGGTTCTTCACCTCCTCCAGCTTTGCCGGGTCCTTCTCGTTGACGGAATAGCCCTTGGCGAGTTCACCCGCCGCCATCAGCCAGCGGTCGGTGGCGAGCATCGTGGTCTTGCCCTTCAAGGCGTCTGTCGGCTGAAGCAGGTTCAGCCAGCTGTCCGGCGTACCCTGCACGAGGTCGGAACGGTAGCAGAGACCGGTCGTGCCCCAGGTGTAAGGAACGGAGAAGGCGTTGCCAGGATCATAGGCGAGCGTGGTTGCTTCCGGATAGAGATTGGCAAGGTTCGGCACGGCCGCCTTGTCGATCGGCTCCGCCAGCCCCTGCCCGTTCAGGATTTCCGCGAAAGGCGAGGAGACGAAGACGACGTCATAGCCCTTGCCGCCGCTCGCCATCAGCTTGCCCATGATCTCTTCATTGGTGGCGTGGTTGACCACCTCGATCTCCAGCCCGGTCGCAGCCTTGAAGGCATCGGCGATATCCGGGGCCATGTAGCCGTCCCAGTTCGAGATGACGAGATCGGCGGCGGATGCCGCGCCGGCCGCAAGGCTTGCAGCAAGAAGCACCGCGGCCGCAGAGGTCGCAGTCAGTCCGTTCTTCGCTTTCACGGAAGACTCCCTTGTTTCTATTGTTCCAGCCTCTTTGACGGGCGCGCCGGTTCTCCGGTCTCATTCCCAGTCGAGTGGCAGTATTATTTAGAAAAAAAATACGTCAATAGGGGGCGTGCATTTTTGTGTGCGGAAACGAAAACCGGTTTTGACGGACTTGCTAAACTTCAGCGCAAAGGGCAGCATGCACGGTCATGGAGAGCAATTACCGCCGATGAGCCAGGAACCGAAACGCACCAACTTTCGCCATGTCGAACTGGCGCAAAAAATACTGGATGTCGCCGGCGAGCGCGGAATGCTTCCCGGCGAACGGCTTGCCGAACAGGCCCTTGCCTCCCTGTGCAACGTCTCCAGAACCCCGATACGCAAGGCTTTGCAGATACTTGCCGAACGCGAACTGGTGACGGCGGACACGGATGGCGGCTATCTGCTTGCGATCGATCCCGTCGCCACGGCGCGTCTTGAGGACACCTCGGAAGGCGAAGGCGAAAATGAAATCTACGCCGCGATCCTGCGTGATCTTTCAGCCGGTCGGATCGGCGAAAGCCAGACGATCGCCGCCCTGCAGCGCCGCTACGAAGTCCCCCGGCAGACGGTACAAAATGCGCTGATGAAACTGGCGGAGGAAAGTCTCGCGGAGCGTGGTTCCGGTCAGCAATGGATGCTGAAACAGTTCGCCATCAGCGGCGATGCCACAGCCAAGAGCTATGAATTCCGTCTGGCGACCGAACCGCTGGCGCTGACACTGCCCGATTTCAAGCGCGATATCCCGGCTATGACGGCGCTGCGTCAATCCATGCTGATCCTGCGTGGTATGAACGAAACGACCTTTGACCGGAAACTCTTTGACCGCACGGACTTCGATTTCCATCTGCTGATCGCCCGTTCCTGCGGCAATCCCTTCATGGCGGAAGCGCTCACCAACCATCACCGACGTCGGCGCGCGACGCCTCCGACCGTGCACATCAACGCCTTCCGCTTGATGCAGTCGAACCTCGAACACATCCAGATCCTCGAGCAGATCGAGCGCGGCCAGATGGAGCTTGCCGCCGATCTCATGCGTGTGCATATACAGCTTTCCCAGACCCAGCGCCCCCGGCTTGCCGGTCGCGGCGTCCCTCCCGCCTTCAAGCTCGGCGCGCGTTAATCCTCCATGACGCCAGTCAAAACCATCGCCCTCTTTCCCGAAGCGAGCTACGGCGCGGCGCTGAACTGCGTCGGCATCGCCCAGGAACTGCGTCGCATGGGACATCGCCCGGTCTTTCTCTGTCATCCCGGTTTCAGCGGGGTTTTCGCGGAATACGGGTTTCCGGAATATCAGCTCACAGAGGCCGAGGCCGGAACTCAGACAGACTGGAACGACTTCATCGAACGTCATCAGGATGCTTTCCGGCAGACACCGCTGGAGCAGGTCGAGAGCTATGTCGGCCCGACCTGGGACGCGATCGTGGACACCGCCATGCGCGTCGAGGAACCGCTGCGCCAGCTTCTCGTGCGGCTGAAACCGGATGCGATCGTGCTCGACAATGTCGTCATGTTTCCGGCCATCGCGAATGCGGGCGTGCCCTGGATTCGTGTTGTCTCCTGCGCCGAAACGGAGATACCGGACGAGGACATGCCGCCCCATCTCTCCGGCTGCGGGGAAGACGAACGCGCCGCATGGGCGGTTTATTCCGAGCGTTACGAGAAAACGGTCGCTCCCGCACACAAGCGTTTTTCCGCCTTTCTCGCGGATTGCGGCCTGAAAGCGCCGCAGACACCGATTTTCCTCGACGCCTCACCCTGGCTGAACCTGCTGCTTGCGCCCGAGATCATCCGGCATCGGCGTCGCCAGCCCCTCGATTCCGCACGCTTCGTCTTCCTCGACGGCTGCGTTCGCCGTGAGGCGCCCTATACTCCGCCGCGCTTTGCGAGCCACAACGAGGCACCACTGGTGCTGACGAGCTTCGGCTCGCTCGGGGCCATGGACGTGGACATGACGAAGCGGATGATTTCCGTCTTTGCCACCCTGCCCTTCCGCTTCCTCGTCAATGCGGGTAACTGGCGGGAGGAATATCGCGAGGTGCCGGATAATGTCTTCATCGACAGCTGGTTCCCACAGCCCTCCGTAGTCGAACAGGCAAGCCTCTTCATACATCACGGTGGCAATAATTCCTTCTGCGAGGCGCTTTATTACGGCGTCCCATCGCTCGTCATGCCCTATTGCTGGGACGGTCACGACAATGCGACGCGTGCCGCCGAAACCGGCGTCGGCCGAAAACTCGCTCGCTACAACTGGAGCGAGGACCAACTCGCCAGTGCGATAAGGGGACTTCTCGGCGACAGCGACATGCATGCGCGCCTGAAGGCCAATTCGGCCGGCATGCGCAAGGCTGCCGGCGTGACGCGGGCGGCGGAAGAAATCGTCAGGGTCGCGACCGGCGCCAAAGCTGCCGCGCGGGCTTCCATCTGAACCTATCGGGAGACATCGAATGCGTGACAGGCTCTTCATCGACGGCAAGTGGCAGGCCCCGGCGAAGGGCGGCACCTTCCCGGTCATCAACCCCGCAACCGAAGAGGTCGTGCATCAGGCGCCCGCCGGCACAAGGGAAGACATCGATGCTGCCGTGAAAGCAGCACGCCTTGCCTTCGACAAGGGACCATGGACGAGGCTTTCCGGCAAGGAACGCGGAGCGGTCCTGCGCCGTATTTCTGAGATCATTCTCGCCCGCAAGCTCGATCTTGCCCGGCTCGAAGTGATCGATAATGGCAAGCCCATGCCGGAAGCCGTCTGGGACGTGGAGGATACGGCAGGCTGCTTCGCCTTCTATGCCGGCCTCGCCGAGGAGATGGACGACAATCCGGAAGAAACGATCACGCTCGCAGAGCCCCGCTTCTCCTCTAAGGTCGTGCGGGAACCGATCGGCGTCGCCGGCGCGATCATCCCGTGGAACTATCCGCTGCTGATGGCCTCGTGGAAGGTAGCGCCGGCCCTTGCCGCCGGCTGCACCATGGTGCTGAAGCCTTCCGAGCTGACGCCGCTCACCGCGCTGGAACTGGGCGCAATCGTCGAGGAAGCGGGTCTTCCGGCCGGCGTGCTGAACATTGTGACGGGGCTAGGCGCGGAGGCCGGCCAGCCGCTTTCGGAACATCCCGGCGTCGACAAGCTCGCCTTCACCGGCTCCGTGCCGACAGGCGCGAAGATCATGGCGGCGGCGGCACGCGACATCAAGAATGTCAGCCTGGAACTCGGCGGCAAGTCGCCTTTCGTCGTCTTTGCCGACAGCGACATCGAGAAGGCCGTCGAATGGATCATGTTCGGCATCTTCTGGAATCAGGGGCAGGTCTGCTCGGCAACCTCGCGGGTTCTGGTGGAGGACAGTCTTTATCCGGCTCTCATGGAGCGGCTTGTCGCCGAATCCGCGAAAATCCGCATCGGCAACGGGCTTGAGGATAGAACGCTGCTCGGCCCGCTCGTCTCGAAGGGCCAGTATGACAAGGTTCTGGCCGCCATCGAACGCGGCAAGACGGAAGGTGCTGTCGTCGCCGGCGGCGGCAAGCGGCCCGCCGGTCTCGACAAGGGCTATTTCCTCGAGCCGACCATCCTCACCGACATGCCGGAGGATAGCTTCGTCTGGACCGAGGAGATCTTCGGCCCCGTCGTCTGCGTCAGACCGTTCAAGGACGAGGTGGATGCGATCCGCATGGCGAATGACAGCCGCTTCGGCCTCGCCGCCGCCGTCATGTCCAAGGACAAGGCCCGCTGCGAACGGGTTGCGAAGGCCTTCCGCGCCGGGATCGTATGGATCAACTGCTCGCAGCCGACATTTACCGAAGCGCCATGGGGCGGCTACAAGCAGTCTGGCATCGGTCGCGAACTCGGCCGATGGGGGCTCTCCAACTATCTTGAGACCAAGCAGATCACCTCGTTCAATAGCGAGGAACCGTGGGGCTGGTACATAAAGCCGGCCTGAGGGCGGCGGGCACGCGTCAGCATGTTCGGGAACGACAGGGCAGCGAAATCGACAAGAAGCCTTCCCCAGACCGCAACCAACCATGTCTGACCGGAGCGACCCAGAGTGGATTGGAGATCGATCCGCGCCTGTCCGATACTGCCCAGGGTTTTCTATCGAAAACAAACGGGACACGCGCGGCGGATAGCGCGCGTCCCTTTCAATGTCCGAGACAGGGAAATCCTACGGACATTACCGACCTTCGACCGCGGGGTTCCGGACAAAGGTCGGCAAACGGAAAACTGCTGAAACGCGGCCTTTCACCATCTCCATTCGTTGCAGATGACGTAGGAAGCAGCGGAGCTGCGATGATCTCCACTCCGCCAATTCAAACTGCGCCCTCCGCAATGGTCATCGAACGAAACTGAATGGGCGGCTAGCAAAGAATGCCTCCTTCACCTCACCCATCCTATATATACAAACGAAACGTTTGTATATATAGGATGCATCGCTTTCGACGTGACGACGTCAGTATTGGCCTTATTAAAAATGGCTCTAGCGTCCGGGACAACCACTCAACAAGAAAGACTGAAAGGAGAAGACGGGACCGACCGCGAACGGACCCCTTCTTGGAAACTCGCCTCGTGTTCAGGGGGTCGTTTGCGGAAGCTGACGGAATCCTACGCGAAGGCCGCCGCTTTGGCTAACTCCGCCATTTTCCGTATTGCTGACTGAAGCTGCTCATCGCCCATGTTGCGGGACAGCTCCGCTTTAGCCGCTTTCCATATGGGAAAGGCATCGACCATGAGGTTGCACCCGGCATCGGTCAAGTTTAGCCGCTTTCCCAAGCGGCCACGTCCGCCTTCAGCGCGAACCAAACCTCGCGCCTCCAGGTTTCGAACATTTCGACTAAGCGTGGTCGCATCAACCCCTGCGCTGACCGCGAGATCAACGAGTGTAGCTCCCTCGCCCGCTCCGATCCCGACCAAGAGGCTGAACTGCTCGGCCGTCAGCCCGAAAGGCTTGAAGCAAGCGTTGTAATAGCGCGTGACTGCACGCGCTGCGGCACGGACCTGAAAGCCCGGACATTCCGCTGCAACGCCCTTCAAAAATTCTGGATCAAAACTGCTCACTGCTGCACCCTAGACAAGTCCATTATCTCCAAATACTGTATATGCATTATTAGGAGACTTGTCATGCCCGCGTACGTGCATATAAATCTGCGTGTCATAGACCCCGCCAAGCAGGCGGCGCTCGCTCCACGCTTTCAGGCGGCCCTACAAGAGGCTGGTGGGCGTATTCTCCACTTCGGTCGTGTTGCGCAGGTTCTTGAAGGCGAAGACGCACCTCTGCCAATGGCCGGCGTGTTCGAGTTCCCGACCTTGGCCCAAGCGCTAACCTTCTACAATTCTGAGCGGTACGCGCCGATCAAGGCCGAACGTCGGGAAGCCCAGGAAGCGCGAATGTTCGTGGTCGAAGCCGGCTGAAGCACCCACGCCAAAGGAAGCACCCACGCCAAAGATTGAATATAGCAAGCTGCCCCGCATCGCTCGTTTCGCGTCGAATCCATGGTCGAACCCATGACCGAATTGTCGCCGGCCGCTACCAGACTTCGGAAAGCCTTTGCCGAAGTCGTCGGCGCCGTGCTCGACCACGAACCGCATACGTTGCACTGTCGCTGCTGGAGGAGGTCGTGATCCTGCACCACGGCTCGAACAGTGCGGCGCATACCACCTTCTTGCGGCCAAACTCGAAGGGGCATCGCCATCGTCGTTCCCAGGCGGCTGGCAACGCTCGCCTATGGAAAATCGCGGTGCTGTTCCATCTGCACGAGGTCGGCTCGCGTCGAGCGAACCCATTCAGATCATGAGTTTAACCGATGATGAAAAAACTATCAGCTCATTTTGTAAGGCTGGCAAGGATCGTCCTGATATAGAGGCTACCGTCTGGGGAAATATTGAAGCCCCCTTTCCCCAATGCCCATTCGATGACGAGACCGCTGATGGTTGCACTCACCATGGAAGCCGCCTTCTGGGGGGTCCATGGTGACGGCATGCCGGTATCGCGCTCCACCGCCTGAAAAATCCGGACGAAGATGCTGTTGATTTCCTCGCGGAAGGTGGAGCCGCCGGGCTCGTCCTTTTCGGAAAGTGCGATGTCCAATCGTATCATGCCGCGGATCAGACCCTGCTGACGTGGGTCGTTCTCCATCTGGTCGAAAATGTCCGCGATGATATCTCCGAGCTTCTTAAGGGAAGCCGCACCGTTATTCGGCGCAAGCTCATCAGCCAGTATGCGAAACGGCTCCTGCGCGGCATCGCGCAAAGCGAGCAGAAGACCCTGCTTGTTCTTGAAATGCCAATGCACCGCCCCGCGCGTCACTCCGGCAAGTGCGGCAATCTCCTCCAGCGTTACATCTTCGTAGCCCTTTTCGAGAAAAAGATCCTCGGCTGCCTGCAATATCTGCCGACTTGTCTCCGCTGCCTGCTCTTTCGTTCTCCTCACGGTGTTTCTCCATTTTCGTTTTTATTATTCGGCAAGCGAAAGGCCGGATATCCGGGAACGGACCAATACATTCCGTCGATAGCAGATAGGCCGCAGTTATCATTGACGAAACGCCAGCGCGGCATACCTTTCCCGAACATGCTGTCAAGCTTTGCCAATCTTGCAAGGCAGATTCGGATGCCACCCGAAATTGACCTTGAGCATCCCTGAGGGACAGCTGCCTTCCATGTTGAAAGCTATTCATGCGCGAGGCTACGGCTCATACGCAAATACGGCCTTCCCGCTTTCGATAGTGGTTGATGAAAGCGTCGTTCCCGATCAGGTCGATCAGAACTGAAAACCGATACGCCCCTCGAAGTTGAAGCGGGCGGTATCGCAGTCCCGGGTATACGCATACCCGGGACTGCGATTGGCAAAACCTCAGGCTGTAGCCTCTTCCGTCTTGGTCGGCTTGCTTCGGGTGAAAAGCCGGTTCACGAGCACGAAGAACACCGGCACGAAGACGATGGCGAGCAGCGTTCCGGTAACGGTACCGAAGAACGTGGCAAAGCCGATCGCCTGACGCGCTCCGGCACCTGCACCACTTGAGAGAACCAGCGGAACGACGCCGAGACCGAAGGCAAGCGACGTCATCAGAATCGGGCGGAAGCGAAGCTTTGCCGCTTCGCAAACCGCTTCGAACGCCGACTCGCCAAGCTGCGACATCCGCTCGCGAGCGAACTCCACGATCATGATGCCGTTCTTGCCAGTCAGCCCCACCACCGTCAGCAAGCCCACCTGGAAGTACACGCCGTTCGACTGTCCGCCGATCTGGGCGCCGATAAGCGCACCCAGAATACCGACCGGCATGGCGAGAAGCACTGCGATCGGGATGGTCCAGCTTTCGTAGAGGGCTGCAAGGCACAGGAACATGGTTGCCAGCGCGAGAGCATAGAGCGGAAGTGCCCCGGCACCTGCATCCTTTTCCTCCAATGAAAGACCCGTCCACTGCAGACTGAAGCCCGGCGGAAGCTTGCTGGCGAGGCTTTCCATTTCGACAAGGGCGTCACCGGACGAGAACCCGGGCGCGGACGAACCGTCAATCTGCATGGCTGGCAAGGCGTCGTAACGGCTGACCTGCTGCGGGCCGAAGACCCAGTCCTGCGTAGCAAAGGTGGAGAAGTCTACGAAATCCCCGTTCGAGTTCGGCACGCGCCACAACGCCAGATCTTCCGGTCCCGTGCGGGCCCAAGGCTCGCCCTGAACGTAGACTCGCTTCATCCGGCCTTGATAAAGGAAGTCGTTGACGTAGGAACTCGACCAGATCGTGGTGAGGAACGATCCGACATCCGACGCGCTCAGGCCGACGGCACCGGCTTTACCCCAGTCGATGTTGAGTTCGAACTGGGAGGCGTCTTCAACACCGTTGGGACGAACGGCCATCAGCTTGTTGCTTTGTGCCGCCATGCCAAGCAGGGCGTTGCGTGCTTCCAACAGTTCTTCGTGGGTCTGGCCCGAGCGCGCCTGCAGGTACCCCGAGAAGCCATTGGAGGTGCCGAGTTCCATAACGGCCGGCGGTACGATCGGCACGACAATGGCCTCGCGAATACCACCCATCAGCGGACCGAAAGCACGGCCGGCGATAGCCTGAGCGGAGTTTTCAGCCCCCTTGCGCTCTTCCCAGTCCTTGAGCCTGATGAACATCATGCCCATGTTCTGGCCCTGACCGGCGAAGGAGAAGCCGTTTACGGAGAATACGGCTTCGACATTGTTGGCTTCCGCACCCAGAAAGTAGCCTTCAACCCGGCGCAATAGCTTATCGGTGTTTTCAGCGGTGCCGCCCGACGGAGCCTGGATGATCGCGAACAGCGTCCCCTGATCTTCGTCGGGAAGGAAGGAGGTTGGCGTGCGCTGATAGAGGCCGACCATGGCTGCCACCAGAACCAGATAGACGATAACCATGCGCACCGGGCGGCGGGCCGTGACCCGCACGATGCTGCCATAAACGGCAGTTATCCTGGAGAAGTAATGCTCGAACCAGTTGCCGAACTTCTTCCCCCAACCCTTATCGTTCTCAGGGGAATGAGCCTTGAGCATGGTCGCGCAAAGCGCCGGCGTGAAAATCAACGCAACGAGAACCGATAGCGCCATAGCGGAAACGATGGTGACGGAGAACTGCTTGTACATTTCCCCTGTCGAACCGCCGAAGAAAGCCATCGGCACGAAAACGGCCGAAACCACCATGGCGATACCGATGAGAGCTCCGGAGATTTCGCCCATCGACTTCTTCGTCGCTGCGACAGGATCGAGATGCTCGTCGCGCATGATACGCTCGACGTTCTCCACCACCACGATCGCATCGTCCACCAGGAGGCCGATAGCTAGAACCATGGCAAGCATGGTCAGCGTGTTGATAGTGAACCCGAGGGCGGCCATGATGCCGAAGGTGCCGAGAAGCACCACCGGCACGGCGAGCGTCGGGATCAGTGTTGCTCGGAAATTATGCAGGAAGAGCAGCATAACCAGAACGACGAGTACGATGGCCTCGATGAGGGTGTGGATGACAGCCTCGATCGAGAGGGTGACGAACGGTGTGGTGTCATAAGGAATGACGTAGCTCACCCCGGCCGGCAGGAATTCCGCCAGATCGGCTACCTTCGCCTTGACCAGTTCCGCCGTCTCGAGCGCATTTGCACCGGAGGCAAGCTGGATCGCCATACCCGACGCGGCCTTGCCGTTGTAGAAGCTCGAGATTTCGTAGTTCTCGGCGCCAAGTTCCGCGCGGGCTACATCACGCAGAAGTACAAGCCCGCCATCCGTATCGGCGCGCAGCACGATCCGCTCGAAATCTTCGGGCGTCTTGAGCAATGACTGGGCGGTAACAGTCGCATTCAGCTGCTGACCTTGCGGTGCGGGCATCGCCCCAAAACTGCCCGCCGAAATCTGCGCATTCTGGGCCTTGATTGCAGAAACAACCGCATCAGCCGAAAGATCGTAATATTTCAGCTTCTGCGGATCGAGCCATATACGCATCGCGTATTCGGAACCGAACACCTCGACCTTACCGACGCCGGAAAGGCGCGAGATGGGCTCAACCATGTAAGAGTTCAGATAGTCGGCGAGGTCGATTGCGGTACGCGAACCGTCCTCCGAAATCAGACCGACAACCATCAGGTAACCAGTCGCTGACTTTTCCACGGTGACACCCTGGCGGGTAACTGCCTCCGGGAGGTTTGCCTCGGCCTGGCTAAGCTTGTTCTGCACCTGCACCTGAGCGATGTCGGGATCTGTCCCCAGCGTGAAGGTCAGCGTTATCGTCGCTCGGCCAGTCGAAGTGGTCGAGGAGTTGATATAGCGCAGCCCGTCCAGGCCGGTCATATCCTTTTCGATGATCTGCACGACGGTATCGGCTACGGTCTCTGCCGAGGCTCCGGGATAGGTCGCGCCGATGACGATGGACGGTCCGGCAATCGAGGGATATTGCGAGATGGGCAGCCTAAGGATGGAAAGCACCCCGAGACCCATGATGATGATCGCGATGACCCATGCGAAGATGGGGCGATCGATGAAGAAACGCGCCATCCTCAGTTGCTCCCGCCCGCAGCCTGCTGTTCACCCGCTGGCTCTTCGGCAATCTGTACAGCCGCACCGGGTGCGATCTTCTGGAAGCCAGAAGTGATGAGCTGGTCTCCAGCCTTCAAACCACCATTGGTGACCCAGACATTGCCGGAACCGGTCACGATGGAAAGCGTGCGCACAGCAACCTTGCCGTCCTCTACCACCCAAGCGAAGGCATCGCCCTTGGCGTTGCGCATGACCGCACTTTGCGGAACAAGAACAGCATCCTTAGCAGTGTCCTGCGGCAACTCGACTTCGACATAAAGACCCGGCAACAGCAGCTGATCGGGGTTGGCGAATGTGATGCGCAATGTGACCATGCCTGTGGTCGGCTCGACCTGCGGCTCGGCGGCCTTGAGATCGCCCTTCAGGGCATAGGTTTCACCATTCGGCAGTATCATAGACGCAATGCCCGAAACACGCACCGAATCCGATTTGTGCACGGCGTTCCAGCGTAGGAGATCGGTGGCCGACTGCGTGACATCGACATAAATCGGATCGAGCGCACGGATCGTGGTGAGCGCGGTCGTCTGCTGGGCGGCGACAAGCGCGCCGGGCGTCGTCTGGGAGAAGCCGATCACCCCGGCGATTGGAGCTCGGACAATGGTCCGGTCGAGATCGATTTCCGCCGTCGTCAGTCCAGCGCGCGCAACCTGGAGCGCTGCTTCGGCCTTGCTCCGCTCTGCGAGCTTAGTGTCGCGGTTAGATGCGGTACCGCTCTTGTTGGCGAAAAGCTCTTCTGCACGGCGGGCCTCGATCACGGCGAGATCGTAGTTTGCCTGCGCCTGCGCCACAGCCGCCTTGGCCGATGCGACGGCAGCGACATAAGTTTCGTCCTCTATCTTGTAGAGCGGCTGGCCTGCTTCGACGCGCGCGCCTTCCTCGAATTGCCGGTCACGGATAATGCCCGAAACCTGCGGGCGAACTTCCGCGACCGTCGAAGCCTTGACGCGGCCCGGCAAGCGGGCAGTCAGGGTGAAATCCTCGACCTTCACCTTTTCGACAGTGACCGAAGGCAAGGGCTGCTGCTGGGCGTAACCCGCGACAGGCAGGGTGCCGATCAGAGCAGCAAGCGCGACGCCGCGTCCGATCGTCCATATGGGATTACTAGACATGTCTAACCTTTCTCTAGGAAATCTATTCGCGGGGTGGCCATGCGTGCTGGCTCTTCTTGTGGCCGTTCAGTCATGAACACCTTTTCAGTAGCGGCTGGTTCGACCCGGCATATGATCCTGCTTCTAAAAAAGCTGCGTTTCGGCGCTGCCATGGCGAGAACCCGCATTTTACCATGGAAATGCTCGCCATTGAGAAGTCCTTTCACCCGTGAGGAAGCAGCCCTCTCTTGCCGAGGGACGAGGGAAACGGTGCAATAACAAACCCCGGACATGACCGTAAATCATTCACAGCCCTCGCTCATGTTCAAGGGCAGGCATCAATAATATACATACGTAACGTTTGTAAAGGTGAAATTTTACGATTGCACGATCCGCGAAACCGGCATGAGCATGCGGAACGACAGCCATTGTTATAACCGGCGACATATCGATTACGGCCTTATCGGCTCAGGTAAGATCCGGCTCGTCCGTCGGCTCGATCTGTTCGTCCGGTATCTCCCCTGTCTCTTCCAGCGGTTCGCCTTCCACATCATCGACACGGCGGCTGAGTAAGCCCGCATCCTCTAGTGCCTCGATATCCGGCAAATCACGGAGGGTCTCGAAACCATAAGCGGAGAGAAAATGCTTTGTTGTGACATAGGTATAAGGTGCTCCGGCCGTCGGAGAGCGCGGTCCGGAGGCAATGAAGCCAGCGCCGCGCAGGGCACTGATCGTATCACGCGAGATTTCCTTGCCGAATATCTTGCTGAGTTCCGCGCGTGTGACCGGCTGGAAATACCCCACCGCCATCAACACCATCGCTTCGGTTTCTGAAAGCGCAGAAGCGACAGACCGTGCTGGCACCGAGGAAGCGCGAATTGTATCGGCATACCGCGGTCGAGTGCGATGCTGCCAGCCTCCAGCGACATAGACGAGTTCGTAAGGCCTGCTGCGCAGTTCCTCTTGCAAGTCGTCGATCAGAAGATCGATACTGCAATCTCTTCCCACCACTCTTGCAAGCGTTTCCCGCGCAACTGGTTCAGCAGATGCGAAGATCACCGCCTCGACCCGCAACATCCATTCGCGCCAGCGCAGATCCTGCGGCAGCTCCTCCAGCTCGCGGTCGAGCAGCACCTCGTCCCTTGCCCTCGTACGGCCGCGCCCCTGTGCGGATTTGGCTACGTTCGATCCCGCCATCTTACAACCCGTAGAGACGAAATGAGGATCGCCCAGAGAGTTCGCGAACAGCCTCGAAACTCTCAAGGCGCTCGAACAATCTGGTGCTCGCCCAGCGCGAAAGGTTCGTGCCCGACGAGGAAGCAGCAACAGCATCCTCATCGAGCAGCTTCCTGATAACGGCGTCGCCACCTTTGGTTCGAACCTTCGGAGCAGCGGCAAGAAGCCGGTCAGCGCGGCGGGCGATATCGCTAGCCACCCTCAAAGACCCGCAAATTGCGTCGACGAGAGCAAGACAGACCGCGCGACCAAAAGCCTCATCGCCGGGCCGAACACGCCCCCTGCCTCCGATGGTCCGGAATGCAGGGCCATAGCGCTCAGCCATCAGCAAAGGCACGGGACGCTCCCATTTCAGCCTTGCAGCGACCAGCCAGTCCGCCAACCACCAGGCAAGTATTTCCGCGCGAGGATGCTGAGCGCAGATTGCCGTCACTAATCCGGCCACGGCGAAGGGAACGGCTCGACCGGATTGCAACGCATCATCGAAAAGGTCGACGCAACGGAGAAGCCGCTCATCGGAGGGAAGGCCCAGCTGTCCAACGATTTCGGCAATAACCTTCGAAGTGACTCCACCTCTCTGGCCGGCCAACCTCTTGAAGGCAAGAAACACCTTTCCAGCAGGCCCCGGATCATCCCCGGCTGAAGTCAGCAATACGGCATCGCGCAGGTCGCCTTCAGCCTCCCTTCTCCCCATCAGCCTCACCGTCTCGACAGCGCATGACAACGCCTGACGGTTTCGCCAGCATCCCGACCACACGGGTTGGAATCGAATGAGATCATCGATTGTTTTCAAGGCGATACCGGCGGAAAACGCTGCGTCCGACTCGATCGCCTCACCCCCGCGCGACGTCGCCCACGCCGGAAGATGGAATGACACGGGGAAAGCGGAATTGGGTAGAGCCGGCAACGAATCCATGAAGGAAAGGCTACACCGAACGCGCGGTTAATATCAATTATTTTCGTTAAACCGCACGGTTCGTAATCATCTATTTATGATCGATAATGTTGCATTATCAGTCTTATGTCTCTATTTATGAAAATGAGCAGGAAGCGGTAGCGAAAAGTTTGTTTCGTCGAACAGAATGATCGCAAGCGCATTTTGGCACGACTAGATCTGCGTAAGACGATCTCTTTTTAGGAGCCGTTCTATAGCCGTTGAACCTGCTCATCCAACCGAGCTGTTCGCTCGGCCCCCCGTGATCCCTTGAGGGAAACTCCTCACGAGTAACAAGGCTTTAAGCCTTGAGCACCGTTCCACGAACCGATGGTAGGCCGTAGACGTCTCAACCGCGAGCATTGACCCATATGAGGATATGGCAACGCCTTACCTTGATATTCATGCAACCACGCTGTGGTTGAACAAACCGCTCGGGAGTTCCAGGCAATCCGGTCTCACGTTTGCCGATTGCTCCGAGAATGAGTAGGACTGCCCCAAACGCCAATCAACTTGTCACTCTTGGCGTCACGCCTTAATCTGAAGCAAATCACCTGCCCCGCGTGCGGGGAACAAGCAGTCTGCGGCCCCTGGGACGCGCGGCAACACAAAATGGTCCGAATGGAAAACTCGAACAAAGACCATCCCCTCCCCTCTCCGGCTGCTATGAGCGCACCTGAAGCAGGGTCTGTTTCCGACCTGCCGGCGGCGGTAGAGCTTACCTCGCCGGGTATTCTATCGTCGCATCTGGAGCAGTTGACGGAACGAGCCCGCACCTATGTCGACGCGGCGAGTTCTGCGAATACCCGTCGCGCCTATTCGTCGGACTGGAAGCATTTTTCGGCATGGTGCCGCAGACAGGGGCTCGCGCTGCTGCCACCCAGCCCACAGGTTGTCGGCCTTTACATAACCGCCTGCGCGTCTGGTACTGTCGAACGTGGCGCCAAGCCGAACTCGGTCTCGACGATTGAAAGACGGCTCTCCTCGCTCAGCTGGAACTACACGCAGCGCGGTCTCTCTCTCGACCGCAAGGACCGGCACATCGCCACGGTTCTCGTCGGCATTCGCAACACCCACGCGGCACCACCCCGGCAGAAGGAAGCAATCCTCCCGGAAGACATCATCGCTATGCTGGAGACCCTCGACCGCGGTACGTTGAGGGGATTGCGCGACCGCGCCATGCTCTTGCTGGGCTTCGCCGGCGGTCTGCGACGCTCCGAAATCGTCGGCCTCGATCTCGGACGCGACCAGACGGAAGATGGCAAGGGCTGGATCGAAATTCTTGACAAGGGAATGCTCGTCACGTTGCGCGGCAAGACCGGCTGGCGAGAGGTTGAAGTCGGCCGCGGTTCCGCCGACACCACCTGTCCGATCGCCGCAATAGAAACCTGGATCAAGTTTGCGCGGCTGGCGAAGGGCCCCCTCTTTCGTCGGGTGACAGGACAGGGAAAATCCGTTGGCGCCGATCGCCTCAACGACCAGGAAGTTGCCCGGTTGGTAAAGAGAACGGCGATGGCCGCCGGTGTTCGCGGCGATCTTTCCGAGGCCGAACGCCTGCAGAAATTCGCCGGCCATTCCCTTCGTGCCGGCTTGGCCTCCTCCGCCGAAGTTGATGAACGCTATGTCCAGAAACAGCTCGGTCATGCGTCCGCAGAAATGACCCGGCGTTATCAGCGCCGGCGCGATCGATTCCGCATCAACCTCACGAAAGCCGCAGGTCTCTGATCCCTCATCACGACTCTCTCGCAAGCGTTTCTCGTCCATCGTTAGCTCCCGGAGCACTCTGCCAATGCCGTGTCTCCCAAAATCTTGATGTTGTAACACACCACGTTTCCTCCTCATCCGGAACGCGTCGGCCACTCTCTAAGCGACATGCTTAAGACGCCCTTGTCGCCGGAGCGGGATTGGATCTCGCAAGTGCCATGATCATTGGCCCGAGAGAAAACTCACCCCGCGCGGCCTTACGGGTCAGATCCCGCAGATAACCGCCCGGAGAATTGATATGCCCCGCCCTTTCCAGAATACATGCCACAGCCACGGCCGCGTTTTCAGGCCCCATGACCTCGCAAGCCTCCTGATAGGCCGACGGGCTGACCCCAAGCATGGATCGAACCACAACAGCGGCCGACATCAGGTCACGCCAATCTGCCACCCCCCCACTCGGACCGTATGCGACAACCTCAGGGCATGCCCTGAGCACCATACCCAAGGGAAAAGTCTTTATCCGCTCGTGCAAACGTACCGGATTTCCCGCCGACGGCTGCCCCTGCTCATCTTCGGAGCTAGGTTCAATTTCACTGCTGGATTCGGTATTTGAATTCTGTATGTGATGACGGCATTCGTTAGCATTGCCGTCGTTTTTTTGTGATTTTATCTGCATTTCCAGAATGTTGACGACTTCCCCATACAGAAGCTCCAGATCTTCCCGTATTGCTCCAAGCTCACCCAGGGTCTTGGCCTTTGCGACGCCGCTGACTATCTCGATGTATTGGTCTTCCACCTGCGCCCAATTCCCTGATGCTCCTTCCTCCATTGCCGCCGTAATAAGCTTTCGAATGTCTCGCCGCAAAATTGTGATCTTTTCCCGATGTAGCTGCATGCTTCTTCGCTCCGCGACGACCTGCTGGGCAAGCTGTGCCAGTTCGTCGGCGCGAGCCAAAAGCGGAGCCAGGCTGAAACCGTAAGCATCCTCAATCGTTCCACCGTCGGACTTGCGGGCGTACCGCTTTCCATTAGGGCTGTCTTTGCGATGAATAAGGCCCGCCTTGACAAGCAGAGCCAGATTTTCCCTGAGCGTCGTGCCGGCAATTCCGTTTGCACGAGCAGTCAACTGAGCATTCGATGGAAAGACAATGAGATTATCATCCGCAGACAGATGGCTCTCCGGATAGAATGAAAGGAGCGCGTTAAGCACCGCAAGCGCCCGGTCCCTGAGACCGAGCAGGGTACGGGCATCACATGCGTCCCGATAGACGCGCCATTTATCGACGGTCTTTCCCGTGGGCACATCGGCACTTTCCAGCTGGCCCTTGATCAAGGCAAGCGTAATCGTTCGCCGCCCAAACGGCGTCGTTATAGTCTGACCTGGCATTTTTCTTCACCCTCTTGCAGGCAAAAGAAATTAGTTCACCGAAACGGCGCCAAGACTCTTGACTATGATTTGCGGAAATGTGATTCTCAAGTTGCTACACACGAGAAGGGCTTCCGCTACGGCAACGTTCGGGGGCCTTTTTCTTTTGCTGGTCAATCTCCTTCGTTCAAGCCCTGCTCCTGAAATTCGGCGTAAAGCCGATCCAGGTTGTTTGAAAGAAAGCGTCCAAATTCTCCGGCAGCCTTTGCCTTGAGCGATACGGTACACGTTCTCCCTGTATTGATGATTTCGGCCGAGAGCCGCTGATCTTTCGCCTGCCATGATTGCTTGAGCGCAGGCACAACTTTTTTCACCGGTTTACCGGCCTTGTTCAGGGTTGCTACAAGCGCATTGAAGCGCTCGTCCGATCCTAATGCGATAAAGTCCTCACTCTCGACCAGACCGCCGATCTTCTCCCGAGCGCCATCCTTGCCAATCAGTAAGGACAACTCCACCCAACGCTCACGTCCGATGGATGGAGCCGCCCCGATCTGGACAATCAGGCTTTCCGGAATACGCTCGGTAACCGATGCCATCTTCGAGACCGCAGCTGCGTTCGCGGCCAGCGCTGACGAAATCACCGCTCGGTCATATCCAAGCTCAATGAGTCGGCGCGCAAACGCAGCCCGCTCGATGAAGGAGAGATTGGCACGCGCCGAGTTTTCCTGCCCCTGAGCAATGACATGCGTGCGGTCGTCCAGCGGCTTCACGACCGCCTTGACCTTGCGGCCCAACTCGCGGGCGACACGAAGACGCCGGTGACCGAAAACCACCTGGTAGCGGCCTGTCGTTACTGGGTGAGGGCGCACCAGGATCGGCGTGTCCTGCCCCCGCTCCTCGATTGCCGCTTTCAGTTCTTCGAACTGTTCGTTGCCATCCTCCAACCGATCGGACACGAAGGACCCATCCACGGTTTCCGGGTCGAGTTCGACGACAGCATCGCCCTCCAGGAACTTCTCGGCCTGCTTGGCCAGTTCATCCAGCGAACGGATCATATTCTTGGATGCACCGCGCATCGGATAGTTGCCAGCGGCCGGCGAAGCTTCCGGCTCGTCGGCGTCGGTCAGGCCCGCCAAGAGGTTTTTACGCGCCATCCACTACTCCAATTCAAGGTAGATAACTGAAAACAAAAGCGAAATCTCCGTTTTTGTCAGCCGACAACCGGCCTTCCCCAGGCCGCATGTATGAGTTGAGCGATTTCCTCATTGACGGAATCCAAGGACTCCAGCGCCCGGTCGTAGGTCGAGCGGGTCATCTGGCTTTTGTCGACCTCGTAAAGGGTCTGCTTGGTGATCCCTGCATCCGATATCGCCGTCGACTTCAGCATCGGGTTCTTCAAAACGTATTGATGGAAGAGCGTCTGCATAAAGCCCACCATCTGCGCCTGCGGCACATCCGTCGGCTCATACCGGGTAATCAGATAGCGATACCAGGAGAGATTGACCTCAGCGCCAGCCTCCCGGATCGGCTTCAGGATCCCGCCGAGCATGAGCAGAAACTGGCCCATCGACATCACATCCAGCATCTGCGGATGAATGGTGATCAACACGCTGGTCGCGGCAGTGAGCGCGGTGATCGTCAGGTAGCCGAGCTGGGGAGGGCAGTCGATGACCACGACATCATACTGATCGTCAACGTCGGCCAGTGCTCGCGAAATGCGAGTGAAGAAGGTCTTGCCTTCATTGCTCGACTTGTTCGACATCGCGAGCGGCGTGTCGTACTCGAACTCCTGAAGCTCGAGATTGGCCGGCACGATATCGAGCCCGGGGAAATTCGTCGGATGGATGATATCCCGGATGGAACGCTTTCCCTCATCGTAGCGGATTGCCTCGTAAAGCGAGGGCGTCTGATCCAGTTCCGGTTGGAAACCATGCAGCGAGGAGAGCGATGCCTGCGGGTCGAGATCGACCGCCAACACGCGATGGCCGGTCAGCGCGAGATATTGGGCGAGATGGGCTGCCGTCGTCGTCTTGCCGGAGCCGCCTTTGAAGTTCACGACTGCGATGACCTGCAGCTTTTCGTTCGCCCGCCGATGGGGAACATAGTTGCGACTTTCCGAACGGCCGTGCTCGTCGAGATAACGCCGAAGCTCAAGCATCTGCTCAGCCGTATAGAACCGACGTCCCGACGACGAAGTGTCGGGCAGGGGGCCTTTGCCTTCGAGATGAAGCTTCTTCAACGTGCTCTGCGACACGCCGATATAATTGGCGACCTCTGCCATGGTGAACTGGCGAAGCGTCTTCTTGGCATTCGGCGGAAAACGCTGCATGCTGAGTAGATGCAGTTTCTTCGAAATCAAATCGCCCTGTTCGAGGATCTCGTCCTCAAAATGAGCGGGCTGGCTCGCAGCCATTGATGGTTTCGCGTTCATGGGGTTGTCGCTCTCAAATAACGATATTCAGGCCTATGCCCGCACTTAACCGTTATTATCTGCGATTCTCGACCTCAAACAAGGGAAATAGAGTTAATACACTACTAACAAAGTGCCGCGACGGCTGCGGAGAACCGTCCGCAGAGCTCGATATTCTGATTGATATTCAGAATGTTAAGCTGAGTCGCATGTGCGACCCTGGGGCAGATTTCACCGGCAACAGCCACAGGCCGTTTCAGCCGTTTGACAGCCAATCGGACCCGTTCTTCATCTGAAAACAAACCGAAAAACATAAAATCGCGCGACTCACTGGCCCGCAAGCAAAACACATCGAGTCGCCGCGCTGAAGAATGGCCCGCCAGAGAGGTGTCCTCCGCCCCTTGGTAAAATTCACTGCATCCGCTACCATTATCGGCGCCGGCCCATCGCCGGCGTGCTCGTACCGCATTCATTGAACTCCGATATAGGTCCAATCCCGGTGCGTTGAATAATCGAAACAAAGATCGGGTCCTATCGTTCTTCGGCAACGCCTTTTTCGGCTTTCCGTATGGCAAGCGACCCTGCAGGAGTGGTTTGATGGATATCACGAGAGTTGGAACGCGACCTTCGGGCAAGGGACCTGCCGAGTGGTTTACCGGCGCGGTGCGGATAGATCCGCTGTTCCAGGCGCAGGAACCCGCTCGCGTTGCCGGAACATCCGTCACGTTCGAACCCGGCGCCAGAACCGCCTGGCACACCCACCCGCTCGGTCAGACCCTGATCGTCATTTCCGGGCTCGGCCTTGTACAGCGGGAAGGGGGACCGATCGAGGAAATCCGTCCCGGTGACGTCGTCTGGTTTCCACCTGGAGAGAAACATTGGCACGGGGCGTCTCCCACCGTTGCCATGACCCATATCGCGATCCAGGAGGCGCAGGACGGCAAGGTCGTGGACTGGATGGAGCATGTCAGCGACGAGCAATACTCCGCTCGCTGAAGAGACTGGCAATCCCAACGAAAGGAACTCACCTATGCATACGAAAGCATTCGGCGCTTATGCTGCCAACCAACCGCTTGAGGCCATGAACATCTCGCGCCGCGAGCCGGGTCCGAGCGACGTGCAGATCAAGATCGCCTATTGCGGGGTCTGCCATTCCGATCTGCACACCGTCCGTTCGGAGTGGGGTGGCACGATCTACCCATGCGTGCCGGGCCATGAGATCGTCGGGCATGTGACCGCCGTCGGCAACGCAGTAACGAAATTCACGGTCGGCGAGACCGTCGGGGTCGGCTGCATGGTGGATAGCTGCCAGCATTGCTATGCCTGCGACGAGGGTCTCGAGCAATATTGCGAGCACGGCTTCACAGGCACCTATAATGGCGCAACCAGTGACGAGCCGGGGCACACCCTTGGCGGCTATTCCGACACCATCGTGGTCAGGGACAAGTTCATCCTGAAGATCCGCCATCCGGAAGATCAGCTTGCTGCCGTCGCACCACTCCTCTGCGCCGGCATTACTACCTACTCACCGCTCAGGCACTGGAAGGTTGGACCAGGCCAGAAAGTCGGTATCGTCGGTATCGGTGGTCTGGGACACATGGGCATCAAGCTCGCCCATGCCATGGGCGCGCATACGGTCGCCTTCACCACATCCGAAAGCAAACGACAGGCAGCACTCGATCTCGGCGCCGACGAGGTCGTGATTTCAAAGGACGCAGACGAAATGGCGAAACACGCCACGAGCTTCGACTTCATTCTGAACACCGTTGCCGCCAGCCACGATCTCGATGCCTTCACCAATCTCCTGAAGAGGGACGGGACCCTGACTCTAGTTGGTGTTCCAGAACATCCGCATCCGTCGCCGAACATCTTCCCGCTAATCTTCAAGCGGCGCTCGATCGCAGGATCGCTTATCGGCGGCATCGCAGAGACACAGGAGATGCTGGATTTTTGCGCTGAGAAGGGGATCATTTCGGACATCGAAATAATCCCGATCCAGAAGATCGATGAAGCCTATGACCGCATGCAGAGGAGCGACGTCAAATATCGCTTCGTCATAGACAACGCGACGCTTTAAGTCTTCGAGTGATCACGGCCTTTGTATAGGGCCGTGATCCATTCTCTGTGAAATTGTCTATGCTCCGCCTCCGGGAAATGCTGCGGCAATCAACGTCCGGGTATAATCCTCCCGTGGGCTGTCGAGCACCGAAAGGGCAGGGCCATCCTCAATGACCCGACCGTTCTTCATCACAAGAATTCTGTCCGCCATGGCGCGAACGACTGCCAGATCGTGGCTGATGAAGAGATAGGAAAGCGCATGTGCGGCCTGCAGGTCACGCAAGAGATCGACGATCTGTTTCTGCACCTGCCGGTCCAGCGCCGAGGTCGGCTCATCGAGCAACAGGACGCGAGGCTTCAGGATGATCGCCCGGGCGATAGCGATCCTCTGGCGTTGCCCGCCTGAAAATTCGTGCGGATAACGGTTGCGCATTACCGGATCGAGGTGAACCTCCTCCAGCGCCCTAATGGCGCGCATATCCCGCTCACGGGCGCTAAGGCCCGGTTCGTGAACGGTCAGCCCCTCAGTGACGATCTGCCCGACGGTCATTCGGGGACTGAGCGATCCGAAGGGATCCTGAAAGACCACCTGCAACTGCCGGCGCAACGGACGCATTTGTGCTCGGTCGTAACCCGAGATATCCCTATCATCGAAGCGTATCCGGCCAGACGAGGGCAACAGTCTCAGCAAAGCTCTTGCCAGCGTCGACTTGCCCGAACCGCTCTCACCGACGATGCCGATGGTCTGACCCTGATGCAGGGTCAGCCCCGCATCCGCGACTGCCTGCCGCCGATAGGCTCCGCGTCCATAGAACACATCCAGATTTGAAGCGGACATGACCACGGGAGCATCCAGGGCATGGGGTTGTTTCAATCCCGAAGGCCCGGCCGCTATCAGCGCACGGGTATAGTCATGCTGCGGATTGTCGAACACCTCCGCAGTCCGCCCGGATTCGACGACATCGCCCCGGCACATCACATAGACCCTCTGCGCGATGCGCCGCACCACGCCGAGGTCATGCGAGATGAAGATCACCCCCATGCCGAGCCGCGCCTGCAGGTCGGCGATCAGGTCGAGGATCTCCGCCTGAATGGTCACGTCGAGAGCCGTCGTCGGCTCGTCGGCGATCAGGAGTTCCGGATTGTTGGCAAGCGCCATGGCAATCATCACGCGCTGACGCTGCCCGCCCGACATCTCGTTCGGATAGGCATCCATCCGTCTCTCCGGATCCGGGATGCGGACAAGCCGAAGCATCTCCAGCGCCCGCTCCCTGGCATTCTTCCTGCCGATGCGCTGATGCCGCATGATAGGCTCGATGAGCTGGCTGCCGATCGTATAGAGGGGATCGAGCGAGGTCATCGGTTCCTGGAAAACCATACCGATCCGGTCGCCACGGATGCGGTTCAGCGCCGTCTTGTTCATCCCGACGAGGTTCTCGCCGTGGAACAGAATGCGACCTGTCGCGCGTCCGTTCCTCGGCAAAAGGCCCATCGCAGCCATCATCGACTGGCTCTTGCCCGATCCGCTCTCGCCGACGATGGCGATTGTCTCTCCGGGGCGAACATGGAAGGAAATGCCATGCACGGCTTCTACAGAACCTTCATCGGTCTGAAACCCGACCCGCAGATCCTCGACCGCGAGAAGGACGGGCTTGTCATTGGCGTCCGGGGTCATGTCAGTGGTCCTTGGGATCGAGAGCATCGCGCAAGCCGTCGCCGATGAAATTCAGCGCGAAGAGCGTGGTGATGAGGAAGGCCGACGGGAAGACCAGCAGCCAGTTGGCCGATGGCATCGAACGGGCGCCCTGCGCGATCAGCACGCCCCAGCTCGACATCGGCTCCTGCACTCCGAAGCCCAGATAGGAGAGGAAGCTTTCGAGAATGATGACCTGTGGCACGAGCAGGGTCATGTAGATCACCACGGGACCGAGCAGATTGGGCACGATATGGCGCAGCAGGATACGAGCGTGGGAAACGCCCAGCGCCTCAGCAGCCTCCACGAACTCCTGACGGCGCAGAGAAAGTGTCTGGCCGCGCACGATGCGCGCCATGTCCAGCCACAGCACCGCTCCGACGGCCACGAACATCAGCAGGAAATTCCGCCCGAAAAAGACGACCAGCATAATGACGAAGAATATGAAGGGCAGTGAATAAAGGACATCAACGATGCGCATCATCACCTGGTCGGTTCTACCGCCGATGAAACCGGCGGCGGAACCATAAAAGACGCCGATCACCACAGCGATCAGGCCCGCGAGCAGCCCGATGGACAACGACACCCGCCCCGCCATCAGCGTGCGTGCCAGAAGATCACGGCCGGTACTGTCCGTGCCGAAGAAAAAATAGCGCTTTTCAAGGGCAGCCGAGATCGTCATGGAACCGGACACGCTTGTCTTCACCTGTGCGTCCTCCAAGAGATCGGAGCGGTCGATATAGCGAGTCACGCGCGGATCGATATCGCCCTTCGAGGAGAGGCGTATCTCGACGCGTCCGTCCTTTTCCTCCCATCCGGCGAGGGTCAACCGAGCGCGAGCGACGGCTTCCTCGATGGCCGGACCGATCATGTCGGCCGTAGGGTAGGGGGCAAGGCTGGGTGGCACCCGGGTGTAGTTCTGGTAGATGGCTTCGTAGCTGTTCGGCAGGAGCATCGGACCGAAGACGCAGACGACCGCCATCAGCAACAGGTAGACGGCGCTGGCCATGGCCGCGCGATTGCGCGCGAAGCGCGAGCGGGCATAGCCCCAAAGCGAACGGCCGACGACTGCAGGGCTCTCGCCCGTCAAAGCGGTATTCTCATTCATAGCGAACCCTCGGATCGATCACCGCATAGAGGATGTCGACGATGAGGTTGAAGAGGATGGTGAAGACCGCGACGATGACGACCCCTCCCATGACGACGGTGTAATCGCGGTTAAGCGCAGCATCGACGAAGTAACGGCCAATGCCGGGGATCGAGAAAATCGTCTCGACCACCACCGACCCGGTGAGCAGGGCCGCGGCGGCAGGCCCTGCATAGGAGACGACCGGCAGCAATGCCGAGCGCAGGGCATGGCGAAGCACGATGGAAAGATCCGAAAGACCCATCGCGCGAGCGGTGCGGATATGATGGGCGTGCAGGGATTCGATCATCGCGCCCCGCATCAGCCGGGCAACGATGGCAAGCTGCGGCAGCATCAGCGTCACCACCGGCCCGATCTTGTTGACGAGGGCGCCATCGCCCCAGCCGCCAACGGGCAGCCATTTCAGCGTCAACGCGAAGAAGAGCTGGAAGAGCGGTGCGATGACGAAGGTCGGTATCGTGCTGCCGGCGGTCGCGACAGCAATCACGGCAACGTCAGGAGCGCGGTTCTGCCTTAGAGCAGCGACAATACCGAGCGCACCGCCGAGAACGAGCGCAAGGATAAGCGCGAGGCCTCCAAGTTGCACGGAGACCGGCAATCCCGCCATGAACAATTCGGCGACGGTGAATTCCGGCATTGTGAAACTCGGCCCGAGATCACCGCGCGCGAGATTGCCGAGATAGATGAGATATTGGTGCCATAGCGGCAGATCGAGGTGATAGGCGCGTTCCAGATTGGCGCGGATCACCGGATCGAGGCCGCGTTCCTGATTGAATGGCCCGCCCGGAGCGACGCGCATCATGAAGAACGACAGCGTGATGATCACGAAGATCGTCGGGATGGCGGTCAACAGCCGCCGCAGGACATAACGGATCATGGTGGGCTCACATGAGGAGACAGGCGGATGTCATCACCACGGCGATGGCCGCGACGACAGGCCGGGATGCTTGCCCCCGCAAACAGACGGAGGCAAGCCCTTCGCTTTTTGTTATTTCAGCGTCAGGAAGCGCGAGGGATGGATATCCATCACGTTTTCCTGCCAGCCGCCGACCTTCGCCGAAACGAGGTTGTGATAGCTGTAATACATCAGCGGCATGACGCAGAGATCGCGTGCGACGCCGATTTCCTCGGCATCAGACAAGAGCTTCAGGCGTTCGGCAGGTTCGGCGGCAGCCGCCTTGGAAAGCAGGCCATCATACTCCGCATTGGAATACTGCGTGTAGTTGTTGCCGGTGCCGGTCTTGCAAAGGGCCAGGAAGTTTTCCGGGTCGACGTAGTCGGCATACCATGCGGCGCGCGCCACATCGTAATTGCCCTTGGCCTCGAGCAGGCCGTAATGCGACTTGGTGTCGGCATTGACCAGCGAAACCTCGATCCCGAACGGACGCAGCATTTCCTGAATGGCAACCGCGGTATTCGAATTGTTGTCCGAGGTGTTGAACCGGATTTCCATCTTCAGCGGCGAGGAGGGGCCATAACCCAGTTCGGTCAGGATCTTTTCGGCTTCGTCCTCCCGGTCGATCTGGGCCTTTTCGGCATATTCCGGGGCGCGAGCCGTGTAGCCCTCGATGCCCGGCGGCACGAAGGAGTAGGCGGGCAGCATCGTGTCCTGCCAGACCTTCTTGGTGAGGAAGTCGCGGTCGATCAGCATCGAGATCGCCTGTCGCAGGCGCGGATTGTCCCACGGAGCCTTGTCGGTCTTGAAGCCGTAGTAATAGGTGCCGAGGATCGGCCCGACGCGCACTTCGTCACCAAACTTCGCCTTCAAGTCAGCGGTCTGTTCGGTGGGGAAGTCACGGTTGACGTCGAGTTCACCCGCTTCGAAACGCTTCACGGCCGCGGCGTTATCGGCCGTCGGATAGTAGTTCACCTTGTCGATGGCCACATTGGCAGCGTCATAGAACTCCGGGTTCTTTTCGAGCGTGATGTGGTCGTTCGGCACGAACCCGGCAAGCTTGTAGGCACCGTTTGAAACGAGATTGCCGGGCTTGGTGAAATCGGTGCCGAAGGCTTCGACATTCTCGCGCTTGACCGGATAGGTCGACTGGTGGCTCAGCATGTCGAGGAAATAGGGCGTGGCCGCATTCAGCGTCACGACCAGCGTCAGCTTGTCCTTGGCCGAAATACCGAGTTCCTCGGGCTTCTTCTTGCCGGCGGTAATGTCTTCCGCGTTGACCACGGGAGCGAGCATATAGGCATATTCGGCAGCCGTTTCAGGCGTGACCACACGACGCCAGGAATAGACGAAGTCCTCGGCCGTCACCGGGCTGCCATCGGACCAGCGGCCGTCCGCACGCATATGAAAGGTGTAGGTCTTGCCGTCTTCCGAGACTTCCCAGCTTTCCGCAGCGCCAGGAATGGTGCGAGCAGCGGCATCATGGGCGGTCAGTCCGAGAAACAGATCCCGCATGAGATTGCCTTCGGCCATCGTCGAGGTGCGATGCGGGTCCATGGATTCCGGGTCGTCGACATTGCCGCGATCGAGAACGGTTTCGGCGAGCGCGGCCGGCGCGAATGCTACCGGCAGCAAGGCCAGCGCCGAACCGAGAAGCAGCGATCGCAACGAGAATTTATGATGTGATGTCATGCAGGATCCCTCTTTGTTAGTGATATTTGTGGCTGATCTTTCCGGATCGGCAGGGGAGGCAGCGCCGGTATTGCCGGCGCTCGGCAGACGGCCCAGCAGTCCGGGAGAACTGCAGTAACCGCAAGGGCGGGTCGTCGCTTCGGTTTTCCAGCGACGTGTGTTCATGAAGCGAAGCGGTCGGTTGCGCGAACCATGGCATCGGCGATGCCCGGTTCCACGCCAGAATGGCCAGCATCGGGAACGATGGTGAAGGTGGCGTCCGGCCAGCGTTTGGCCAGATCGTGGGCGGTCTGCATCGGCGTCACCAGATCATAGCGGCCCTGGATGATCTCACCCGGCAGTCCCTCCAGCCCCGACGCCTGATCGAGCAGCCATCCGTCGTGGACAAAGAAACCGCCATTAACGAAATAGTGGCATTCGAGCCGGGCAAGCGCGACGGCGGTTTCCTCCTCGGCGAAGGATGCCTCGCGCTCGGGGTCCGGTATCAGGCTTAGTGCCGCGCCCTCCCAGGCGCTCCAAGCCTTGGCAGCCTCCAATTGGCCCGCCGCATCTCCGCCCGTTAGCCTCTGGTAATAGGCGGCGAGCAGGTCGTCGCGCTCAGTTTCAGGGATTGGTGCCAGATACCGGTCGAAGGCATCGGGATAGAGAAAGCTCGCGCCGGATTGATAGAACCAGCGCACTTCCGCCGTGCGTACCGCGAAGATGCCCCGCACGATCAGTTCGGTCACGCGTAGCCGATGAGTGATGGCGTAGGCAAGCGCCAGCGTCGAGCCCCACGATCCCCCGACGACCTGCCAGCGCTCGATGCCGAGATGCTGTCTCAGCGTCTCGATGTCGGCCACGAGGTCCCAGGTGGTATTGTCGGCCAGTTCGGCATAGGGCGTGGATTGGCCACAACCACGCTGATCGAAGAGAATGATGCGATAGCGCTCAGGGTCATGGCCACGTCGCAGGAACGGAGATATGCCGCCTCCGGGGCCTCCATGCAGCACGAGTGCCGGTTTTCCGTCAGGGTTGCCGCATTGCTCATAATAGATACGGTGCAACGGGCTGACCTGCAGAAAACCGGAGTCGAAAGGCTCGATGACAGGGTACAGGCCGCGGCGCGTCGTATCGACGGTTTCCGTCATGCGGCAACCTCCGCCTCGGCCAGATGTTCGGCCAGAATGCAGCCGATATCGTGGAAGGCCTGGGGGTGATCAACGCTCAGTTCCTTACCCTGCGTCATTACTACTGCGATCACCGCCGGACCCTCATCGGGCTGGTAGCGGATCATGTCATGCTTGAAATAGGAGGCGTGGGGATCGCCGGTCCAGGTGTTGTGGCCGGCCTTGCTCCAGTAAGGCAGGTGGGTCGGCAGACCACCCCCGAGGAACTCGACGACCTGATAGCCGGAATTGGTCGCCTCCGGGCCAGCCAGATCGCGACGCAACTCCTGCTGGGCGCGGACACGTGAGGCGCCGGAAAGCGGTAGGCTGCCTTCGAACAGCTCCCACATCAGGCGCGCGGCCGAAAGCGGCGTGAGAGCATTGAGATAGGAGCGGTCGCGCCCCGCATATTGCGCCTCGCGTCCGTAACGCGTGTCGTCCATCAGCTTCTGGGTAATGTTGCAGCCGGCGAATTCGCTCCATCCGAGGTTCAGGAAATAGCGGTTCAGCACCTCCCTGCGCTCACGCCATTCGACGAATTCGGTGTCGGATAGCAGCGTGTCGCCGGTCGTACCGGTAATCAGGTCGATGACGTAGTTGGTCGCGGTGTTCGAGGACCACAGGATCATGTCGCGCATGGCGCGGTCTAGATCTTCATGCGGCGTTAGAACGCCCTGATCCAGCAGGTCCAGCGCGTGCACCAGATGGAACGCCTTCACGAGGCTGCACGGATAGCAAACCCAGTCTCCGCGCCAGGAATATCCGACGGGGCGGCCGTTTTCCGGCGTGACGATCACGAGACCCAGCCGTTCCTCGCGCAATCCACGGGAGGAGAGCTGCTCCAGCAGCTTTGCAACAAGCCTGTCTCCGCGCTGCTGCCATTCCGGGGTCTGGGTGAAGAACATGGGCATTTCCTTGTCTGCATTCTCATTTCGCCATCGGCGTCTGAGGACAAAGCTAGCCCCGCATCGGAGATTGTGTAAAATAATTAAAAAGGCATCTTCTATTACTCAGCTGATAGTCCCTGCGAAAAGGATCCTCATGAATCTCCGGGAACTTGAGCTCTTCGGCACGCTGATGCGGGTCGGGACCACGATCGAGACGGCAGCGGTCCTTGGAATCTCGCAGCCAAGCGTCAGCGCTCAGATCAAACGTATCGAGGCCCGCCTGCGGCTCACCCTTTTCCAGCGCGTCGGCAACCGGCTGGAGCCGACCGCCGAGGCCCATTCCCTGTTCGCGCAGGCTGCACCGATCTTCACCACCCAGGCGGAAATTCGGTCCCGCATCGAGGGGCTGGCGAGCGCTGCCCGCGCGCCGGTGACGATCTCCGCCACGCCGGCAATCGTCGAAGGCTTCCTTGCCGAGCGGCTGGCGACAGCCGGCTATGACAATTGGCGAAAACATCTCCGCCTGTGGGTGACGGAGCCTGAGGCGGACGTGAGAAGTGGCCGGGCCGATATCGGCCTGCAGATGGCGGTGCCAGCCAAGGCCGACTTTCATGCGGAAACGCTGATGGACGTGGCGCTCGGCGCGGTGATGCGCCCGGATCATCCGCTGGCATCGAAGGATCGGCTGAGCGTCACGGATATCGCCGCCGAACCGCTGGTTTCCTATGATCCGGCATGGTCGCCCATGGGCGCAGTCATCCAGCAGGCGTTTAGGGCCAAGGGCCTGAAATACAATCTGTCCTGCGAAGCGCCGTTCTGCTCGACTGTCTGCCATCTGGTGGAAGCGTGCGGCGGGGTGGGTGTCATCGATGCACTGACTGCCGGCCGGCTGACGAGCCCCGCCCTCGTCTGGAAACCGCTCGGGAATGTCCCGACTGTTCCGCTGATCGTTTTCCACCGCCGCAAGGAGCCCCTGCGCAGCGCAGTCCTCTCGCTGCTGACCCTTCTGAAGACACCCCCGGCAAGCAAAGGTAAGGGAGAGAGCGCTCAATCGGAATAGGCGCTGCAGGCCTGTTTCAGATAGCGAATGAAACTCGCGCTGTGGCGTGAAAGCACCCTGAGGTCGCTGTGAAGCACGACCGTGTTCAGTCCGATGGCCGGCTTCATTCGCAATATCTCGACAGCGCGGTCTTTGAACGAGGAAGCGGTGTAGGCATCGACAATCGTCGCGCCACACCCCTTTTCCGCAAGCTTGCAGGCGATGGAATGGGTCTGCACCTGGATCGCGGGAGCAGCAGCCATGCCGGCCGACCGCATTTCCCGATCGATCAACCGGCCGACGGGATCGCTGTCCATCAGACCGATCAAACGTTGCGGATCGATTTCAGCGAGTCGGATCTCCTTCCTCTGCGCGTTCCGGTCACCTGCAGGTCCGACATACAGCAGATTGGAGTGCCCGAGCTTTTCCGCCCGGATACCGACATGCGGCTCGGGATCGAAGGTAACGGCAATGTCGAGATCCTGCGCCATGAGACTCTGGATGAGCTGCGCCGTATGCTGGGTGCGAACTTCGTAGGAAATTTCGGGATGCGCCTTCTGGAAGCGCTGTATGGCATCTGGCACAACGCTCATTCCGAGGCTCGGAATGCAGCCGACCCGGATCCGGCCCTGTCCATGAGGTGCAAGGTTCTGGCCGAGTCGGCGCAAATGCCCCAACTGGTCGAAGACCTTGGCAATTTCCGGCGCCATCATCTCGGCCTCGCGGGTGGGAACAAGCCGTCCCTTGATGCGCTCGAAAAGCCGGAACCCGAGTTGCTGCTCCGCATGCTTGATCAGCTTGCTGACGGCGGGCTGGCTGATGCCCAGAAGCCCTGCGGCACGGGTGATTGCACCCGTCTGGAAGACGGCATGGCAGGCTTCGATGTGACGCAGTTGAAGCACGGCGGCTCGCGATCAGCTCATAACTTTCGTTTATATATATACGAAACAAAGGAAATTGCTCAAGCCATGGCTTCTGGCCATAGTCCCGCCATTGGGCAAGGGATTTTCACTATGAAGATTTGCATTCTGGGCGCTGGCGTCGTCGGGCTGACCACCGCCTATTTTCTGGCGCGTAACGGACACGAAGTCACGATCGTCGACCGAAACGGACTGCCGGCGCAGGAAACCAGTTTCGCCAATGGCGGTCAGCTCAGCTATTCCTACGTCGCGCCGCTTGCCGCACCCTCCATCTTTCCAAGCCTTTCGAAA